>OZ240673.1:0-4735852 GCA_965198755.1 Acetobacteraceae bacterium | reverse complement strand
GACCCTCGCCGGCGTCGCCAATTTCCTGTCCGATCCAAAACGGCCGATCGAGACAACGCTGCGGGCGATGATGACAACACCGCATTTGGCTGACGCCGGCGTGCATCCCGTTGTCGCCAGCGCCGCGCGCGAGCTTCTGAACAAAAGCGAGAACGAGCGCTCAGGCGTGCTGTCCACCGCCATGTCGTTCCTCGGCCTCTACCGCGACCCCGTGGTGGCGGCCGTCACACGCCGCTGCGACTGGCGCATCCGCGACCTCGTGGAAGGCGCAAAGCCGGCGACCCTCTACCTCGTCGTGCCGCCATCGGACATCAGCCGGACCAAACCGTTGGTCCGGCTGATCCTCAACCAGATCGGCCGGCGCCTGACCGAGGATCTGAATGCGAAGGGCCAGCGGCACCGCCTGCTGCTGATGCTCGACGAATTTCCGGCACTGGGCCGGCTCGATTTCTTCGAAAGCGCCTTGGCCTTCATGGCCGGTTACGGCCTGAAGGCGTTCCTGATCGCGCAATCGCTGAACCAGATCGAGAAGGCCTATGGCCAGAACAACTCGATCCTCGACAACTGCCATGTGCGCGTCAGCTTCGCCAGCAATGACGAGCGCACCGCCAAGCGCGTATCCGACGCGCTCGGCACGGCGACCGAAATCCGCGACGCCAAAAACTACGCCGGCCACCGCCTCAGCCCCTGGCTTGGCCATCTGATGGTGTCGCGACAGGAGACCGCCAGGCCGCTGCTGACCCCAGGCGAGGTGATGCAGCTTCCGCATGATGACGAGCTGGTGCTGGTATCCGGCTGCCATCCTATCCGCGCTAAGAAGGCGCGCTATTTCGACGATCACCAGCTACAGGCGCGCATCCTTCCGCCGCCGCCGTTCGCGGCCGGAGCGAGGGTAGCAGGCAACGCCGACAAGCCAATTCCGGCGGCCAAAGATGATTGGCAGGGCGCCGTCGTGGCGCCTCCAGCGACCGATACCGAAGACCCTGCCAATGCTGGCATCCGCCGGGAGCCGGAATTGCCCGAACACGAGGACATCGTTACCGCACCGAGAAAGCCCGCCCAGGAGTTCGATCTCCCGGATGACGAAGCCGATGACGACGCCCAACGGCTCCGCGTATTGCAGCGCCAGGTGCGTGCGACCGCCCGGCAAGTATCGCTCGACCCAGCGGACGATATGGGGCTGTGACCGCCATGCGCACCAAGCACACATTCCGACTACCGCCGGACCTCGCTGGCAAGCTGGCAGACTACGCAACCCGAAAGCGGGTTCCGCAGGCGCTTGTAGTGGAAACTGCGCTGGCATCGCATTTGTCGCCGGACGGCGCCGATCGGCTCGAAGCTGCGCTTGCGCGCCGGCTCGATCGATTGTCGCGACAGGTCGAGCGGTTGGAGCGCCATGGCAACATCTCCAATGAGGCATTGGCCCTGTTCGTGCGGTTCTGGCTGACCACCACGCCTCCCTTGCCTGATAGCGCCCAAGCCGCCGCGCAGGCCAAAGGGCGAGAGCGTTACGATGGATTCGTGGACGCGCTGGCCCGTCGTCTGGCCCGCGGGCGCACGCTGGCGGACGAAATATCGAAAGATATCGGCGGTGGAGAAGCGAACGCGAACGACCAAAACCAACACGACTGATCGGCAACCTTGCCGATCGGCTGTCTTTCTATCCCCGAGCCCTACGGCCTTATCACCGTTGTTGCGCGCCGGCATTTCCGGCTCTTTCTAATCAACCCGCTGGTCACGCCGCCTCGATGAGGCGTCTTCGCGGGGATTGATGTGTCGACGATCTCGTTTCGCTCCGAAGCTTTCGCCCGCGGCGCGCGCATGCTGCGCACCGCGCTCGGGCCGTCGATTGCGGGATATCTGGAAGACCCCAGCATCGTCGAGGTGATGCTCAACCCCGACGGCCGGCTCTGGATCGATCGGCTATCGGGCGGGCTTGAGGACACGGGCTGCCGCGTCACGCCCGCCGACGCCGAGCGGATCGTGCGCCTGGTCGCGCACCATGTCGGCGTCGAAGTCCACGCCGGTTCGCCCCGCGTTTCTGCCGAGTTGCCGGAAAGTGGCGAGCGGTTCGAGGGGCTGGTGCCGCCTGTCGTGGCCGCGCCCTGCTTCGCCATCCGCCGGCCGGCCGTCGCGGTGTTCACGCTCGGCGATTACGTCGAGGCAGGCATCATGACCGCTGGCCAGGCAGAGTTGCTGCGCACCGCGGTGGCGGCGCGCAAGAACATCCTCGTCGCCGGTGGCACCTCTACCGGTAAGACCACGCTGGTCAACGCGCTGCTGGCCGAGGTCGCCAAGACCGGCGACCGCGTGGTGCTGATCGAGGATACGCGCGAGCTGCAATGCGCCGCGCCCAACCTCGTTTCGCTGCGCACCAAGGAAGGCGCGGCCTCGCTCTGCGATCTCGTCCGCTCCTCGCTGCGGCTGCGGCCCGACCGCATCCCGATCGGCGAGGTGCGCGGCGCCGAGGCGCTCGATCTCCTCAAAGCCTGGGGCACCGGCCACCCCGGTGGGGTCGGCACGCTGCACGCCGGCTCCGCCATCGGCGCGCTGCGCCGGCTGGAGCAGCTCATCCAGGAAGCTGTCGTCACCGTGCCCCGCACCCTGATCGCCGAGACCATCGACGTGATCGCTGTGCTGTCCGGGCGGGGCGCCGCCCGCCGCCTCGCCGAACTCGCCGCCGTCGGGGACCTCGGTCCGGACGGCGATTACGTCCTCACCCCAGCAGGAGAGCCCTGATGCTGAACCGTCTTCGTGATCGCCTGGCGACGGCGTCCGCCTTCGCCTTCTTCGTCCTTGCCACGGCGCCGGCCTATGCCGCCGGCTCCAACATGCCTTGGGAACAGCCGCTGACCCAGATCCTGGATTCGATCCAGGGGCCGGTCGCCAAGGTTGTCTCGGTGATTGTCATCATCACCACCGGCCTGACGCTGGCCTTCGGTGAGACCTCCGGCGGCTTCCGCCGGCTGATCCAGATCGTCTTCGGCCTCAGCATCGCTTTCGCCGCTTCCAGCTTCTTCCTGACGTTCTTCCAGTTCGGCGGCGGGGCGCTGGTCTGATGGATCAGGCCGAACCGATCGCTGGTTTCTACGCGCCAGTCCATCGCGCGCTGACCGAGCCGATCCTGCTCGGCGGCGCGCCGCGCGCTGTGGCGATCCTGAATGGCACGCTCGCCGCCGCCGTTGGCTTGGGATTGCGGCTTTGGATCGTGGGCGGTGCAATCTGGCTGATCGGCCATCTGGCTGCCGTCTGGGCCGCCAAGCGCGATCCCGCCTTCGTCGATGTCGTGCGCCGGCACCTGCGTTACCCGCAGCATCTGGTGGCGTGAGGCAGAGCCATGATGAACCTCGCCGAATACCGCCATCGCAGCCAGAGCCTCGCCGACTTCCTGCCCTGGGCGGCCTTGGTCGCGGAAGGCGTCATCCTCAACAAGGACGGCTCGTTCCAGCGCACCGCGCGGTTCCGCGGGCCGGACCTGGACTCCGCGACGCCGGCCGAACTGGTCGCGATCACTGGCCGCCTCAACAACGCGCTGCGCCGCCTGGGCTCTGGCTGGGCGATCTTCATTGAGGCCCAGCGCCTTTCGGCCAACCGCTACCCGGAAAGCGATTTCCCGGACGCGGCCTCGCGTCTGGTCGATGCGGAGCGCCGGGCGCAGTTCGAAGAAGAAGGCGCCCATTTCGAGAGCCGGTATTTTCTGACGCTGGTCTGGCTACCGCCAGCCGAGGACGCTGCCCGCGCCGAGGCCTGGCTCTATGAGGGCCGCGCCCGGGACGGCGCCGATTGGCGCGCAGCACTGGCGGGCTTCATCGACCGCACCGACCGGGTGCTGGCGCTGATCGAGGGCTTCATGCCCGAGGCGGAATGGCTCGATGATCCCGAGACGCTGACCTACCTGCATTCCTGCATCTCGACCCGCCGGCAGCGCGTGCGCGTTCCCGAAACCCCGATGCACCTCGACGCCATTCTGGTCGACGAGGAGTTGACCGGCGGCCTCGAACCCCAGCTCGGCAGCGCGCATCTGCGCACGCTCACCATCATGGGCTTCCCGTCGCGCACCTGGCCGGGCCTGCTCGACGATCTGAACCGGCTGGCCTTCCCCTATCGCTGGTCCACCCGTGCCATCTGCATGGACAAGACCGACGCCACCAAGGTGCTCGGCCGGATCCGCCGGCAATGGTTCGCCAAGCGCAAATCAATCATGGCGATCCTGAAGGAGGTGATGACCAATGAGGCGTCCGTCCTGATGGACAGCGACGCCGCCAACAAGGCGCTGGACGCCGATCAGGCCTTGCAGGAACTCGGCTCCGATCTGGTGGGCCAGGCCTATGTCACCGCCACGATCACGGTCTGGGATGCTGATCCGCGCGTCGCGGAGGAACGCCAGCGTCTGGTCGAGAAGACCATCCAAGGCCGCGACTTCACCTGCATGCGCGAGACGGTGAACGCCATCGAGGCGTGGCTGGGATCGTTGCCCGGCCACGTCTACGCCAACGTCCGCCAGCCGCCGGTCTCGACACTCAACCTCGCCCACATGATGCCGCTCTCGGCGGTCTGGGCCGGGCCGGAACGGGATGAGCATTTTGGTGGGCCGCCGCTGTTCTTCGCCCGAACCGAAGGCTCTACGCCGTTCCGGTTCTCGCTGCATGTCGGCGATGTCGGCCATACGCTGATCGTGGGGCCGACCGGCGCCGGCAAGAGCGTGCTGCTGGCGCTGATGGCGCTCCAGTTCCGCCGCTATCCCGGCGCCCAGATGTTCGCCTTCGATTTCGGCGGCTCGATCCGGGCTGCGGCTTTGTCGATGGGCGGCGACTGGCATGACCTTGGCGGCGCGTTGGCCGACGACATCACCGAACCCGTCGCCCTCCAGCCGCTATCGCGGATCGACGATGCCGGCGACCGCGCCTGGGCGGCAGATTGGGTCGCGGCCCTGCTGGCGCGTGAGTCGGTCACGGTCACCCCGGAACTGAAGGAGCATTTATGGTCCGCGCTGACTTCGCTTGCCTCCGCGCCGGTGGCGGAACGGACGATCACGGGCCTGTCCGTCCTGTTGCAGTCGAACGCGCTGAAGCAGGCCTTGCAGCCCTATACGCTGAACGGCCCTTGGGGGCGGCTGCTCGATGCCGAGACCGAGCGTCTCGGCGAGGCGGATGTGCAGGCGTTCGAGACCGAAGGCCTGATCGGCGCGGGGGCGGCGCCCGCCGTGCTCTCCTACCTGTTCCACCGCATCGAGGACCGTTTCGACGGCCGGCCCACGCTGCTCATCATCGACGAGGGCTGGCTCGCACTCGACGACAAAGGCTTCGCCGGCCAGTTACGCGAATGGCTGAAGACGCTGCGGAAGAAGAATGCGAGCGTCATCTTCGCCACGCAGTCGCTGGCCGACATCGACGGCAGTGCCATCGCGCCGGCGATCATCGAAAGCTGCCCGACGCGACTGTTCCTGCCGAATGAACGGGCGCTCGAACCCCAGATCGCAACGATCTATCGCCGCTTTGGACTGAACGATCGGCAGATCGAGATCCTCAGCCGTTCGACACCGAAGCGCGACTATTACTGCCAATCGCGGCGCGGCAATCGGCTGTTCGAGCTGGGCCTCTCCGAGGTCGCACTCGCCTTCACCGCCGCGTCCTCAAAAACCGATCAGGCGGCCATCGCAACCCTTATGGCCGAAACAGGAAAAGCCGGTTTCGCCGCCGATTGGCTGCGCTCCAAAGGGCTGCATTGGGCGGCCGATATGCTCAACCAAAATTCGGAGGTGCGGTTATGAGCGGCTATCGTTTTCGCGGCGCGCTCGCCGCTGGCGTTGCCGTGCTCACGCTGTCCACGGCGGGCGTGCCGACGTACGCGCAATGGATCGTCTATGATCCGACCAATTTCTCCCAGAATGTGCTGACCGCTGCTCGCGAGTTGCAGCAGGTGAACCAGAATATCCAAAGCCTGGAAAACCAGGCCACGATGCTCATCAACCAGGCCAAGAACCTGGCGAGCCTGCCGTATTCGTCGCTGGCCCAGCTCGAAGCGTCGATCCAGCGCACTGAGCAGCTGCTCATGCAGGCGCAGAATATCGCTTATAGCGTCACGACAATCGACCAGGCGTTCACTCAGGTCTATCCGCAGAGCTATTCGGGATCGACATCCAGCACGCAAATGCTCGCAGATGCGCGAACGCGCTGGCAGAACGCGCGCGCTGGCTACCAGGATTCGATGAACGTCCAGGCGGGCGTCGTGCAGAATCTCCAGAACGCGCAGACGCAGATCAGCGCGCTAGTCTCCTCCAGCCAGTCGGCAAGCGGCGCGCTCCAGGCCACGCAGTCTGGCAATCAGATCATGGGCCTCGCGGCACAGCAATTGGCTGATCTCACAGGCGTCATTGCCGCGATGGCGCGCGCGCAGAGCCTCGACAATGCAGGGAGGCTGGAGAGCGAGGCGCAGGGCCAGCAGCAGATGCAGAACTTCCTGAATTATGGCGCGGGCTATCAGCCCGGCAACGCGCAGATGTTCCACTGATGCGCGGCCGGATTCTCAATCTTCCCGTGATCGGCCGCGCGGCGGGATGCCTGCTGGTTGCCGCGGCGATTATCGCGGCGGCCGTGCAGTTTCATCGCCACGGCGCGCCACGGCCTTTGCCAACATCTCCGACGGCATCTCGTCCTGATCCATTGGCGGCAGCTATGGCACGTTGCCAAGCGCTCGGCATGGCGGCGGAGAACGACGCAGCCTGCCAGGCGGCGTGGGCCGAAAACCGCCGCCGCTTCTTCAATGATTCGCCGGCGCCGGAGGCTCGGTAACCGCGATGGGCGGCACCGGCGTCATCGACGGGTTCCTCGGGACCTTCACGCAATACATCGATTCCGGCTTCGGCCTAGTGCAGGGCGATGTGCGCTGGCTCGCCGGCGTTCTGATCGGCATCGACATCACCCTCGCCGGCCTGTTCTGGGCGCTGGCGCCCGACGAGGACGTGCTCGCCCGGCTGATCAAGAAGACGCTCTATATCGGCGTCTTCGCCTTCATCATCGGCAACTACAACAACCTTGCCCAGATCATCTATAATTCCTTTTCTGGCCTCGGCATTGAGGCCGGCGGCGGCACGATGAACGCCTCGCAGCTCCTACAGCCGGGCAAGCTCGCCCAGGTTGGCATCGATGCCGGCAAGCCCATCCTGACCTCGATCTCGGGAATGATGGGTTTCACCAGCGTCTTCGCGAACCTGGTGCAGATCATCATCCTGCTCGTCGCCTGGATGATCGTCGTCATCAGCTTTTTTATCATGGCGATCCAGCTCTTCGTCAGCCTGATCGAATTCAAGCTGACCACGCTCGCCGGGTTCGTGCTGGTGCCGTTCGGCCTGTTCGGGCGCACCGCGTTCCTCGCCGAGAAGGTGCTCGGCAACGTCGTTTCGTCCGGCGTCAAAATTTTGGTTCTGGCCGTGATCGTCGGTATCGGTTCGACGATCTTTGGCCAGTTCACCAATGGCTTCAACAATCCACCTACCATCTCCGACGCGCTGACGCTGATTCTGGCGTCCCTCGCGCTGCTCGGTCTTTCGATTTACGGCCCAGGCATCGCCAACGGCCTGATCGCCGGCGGCCCGCAGCTTGGCGCTGGCGCTGCGGTCGGCACCGGTCTCGCCGTGGCGGGCTTTGGCGCTGCGGGCGCGGGGGTCCTGGCCGGTGGCGCAGGCGCCATTGGTGCTGTCGGGGGTGCCGTGGCGGGCGGCGCGCGCGGCGGCACATCGATCGCGGGCGCTGCCACCACGGCTTACCGCGCCGGCGGCATGTCCGGCGTCGCCGAAGCAGCCGGCTCCGCCGCGATGAGTCCGCTGCGGCGTGCCGCCGCCAGCATGCGCGAAAGCTTCGCGGCAGGCGGCCGGGCCGTGACGGGACAAGGGTCGGGAGCTGGCGCTCCCAGTGGTTCCAGTCAGGCCGAAGCCTCCAGCCCGCCCGCCTGGGCGCGCCGGATGCAGCGCAATCAATCCATCAGCCGCGGCGCCAGCGCCGCCCATCAGGCGATCCGCTCCGGCGATCATCCGTCGAGTGGCAGCGGCATCGACCTGTCCGAAGGGGAGTGACCCATGTTCCGAAGGCCCATCGTCCGCTACGGCAAGACACCCGAACCCGAGACGCCCTACCAGCGCGCCGGCCAGGTTTGGGATGACCGTATCGGCTCTGCCCGCGTCCAGGCGAAAAACTGGCGCTTCGCCTTCTTTGGTGTGCTGGCGCTCAGTGGCGGCCTCGCCGGTGGCCTCGTTTGGCAATCGGCGCGCGGCACCATCACCCCGTGGGTGGTTCAGGTCGATAAGCTCGGCCAGGCGCAGGCGGTCTCGCCCGCGACCGCCGACTATCAGCCGACCGATCCGCAGATCGCCTGGCATCTGGCCCGCTTCGTCCAGGAGGTGCGCAGCATCCCCGCCGATCCCGTGGTGCTGCGGCAGGACTGGCTCGACGCCTACAACTACGTCACCGACAAGGGCGCGCTCGCGCTGAACGATTACGCGCGCACCAGCGATCCCTTCTCGAAGGTCGGCAAAACACAAGTTGCCGTCGAGGTCTCCAGCGTCATCCGCGCCTCCGCCGACAGCTTCCGCGTGGCCTGGACCGAGCGGCGCTACGTCGATGACGCGCTGGCCGCGACCGAGCGCTGGAGCGCCATCCTCACCATCGTGGTGCAGCCGCCGACCGACGCCGATCGGCTGAAGAAGAACCCGCTCGGCGTCTACGTCCATGCCCTCAACTGGTCAAAGGAGCTCGGCTGATGCGCGTGAGATCACTCGGAATTCTTATGCTTGCCGGCACGTCGCTAGGCGCCTGTTCCACCTGGAAGCCGCCGGAGATCAAATACGACGACACGCCGAAACAGGCGGTGCTGACGCCCGATCCGCCGAAGCCGGTGGAGATCGTCCAGTTGCCGCAGCCTCTGCCGCTGCCTGGTCAGCTCAAGCCGATCCCCGGCGCGAGGACCGCGCCGCCGGAGGCGACCGATCCGCGCGTCCGCGTGGATCAGGCCAATGGTGCCGCTCGCGTGCAGCCAACACGGGCCGGCTACATCAATGCCGTGCAAGTCTATCCATTCTCGGACGGTGCCCTCTATCAGCTCTACGCCGCGCCTGGCGAAATCACCGACATCGCCCTCGAAGCCGGCGAGCAGCTCGTCGGCACCGGCCCGGTTGCCGCTGGCGACACGGTGCGCTGGATCATTGGCGACACCGAGAGCGGGTCAGGCGCCACCAAGCGGATGCATATCCTGGTCAAACCAACCCGGCCGGATCTCGTCACCAACCTGGTGATCAACACCGATCGCCGGACCTACCACCTGGAACTGCGTTCGGCCGAGAAAACCTACATGGCCTCGGTCTCCTGGGCCTATCCGCAGGATCAGCTCATCGCGCTTCGCAGGCAGAACGCGGCCGCCGATGACGCCGCACCCGTCGCGTCCGGCGTCGATATCGGCGCGCTCAATTTCCGCTACCGGATTGAGGGCGACGATCCGGCCTGGCGGCCGTTGCGCGCCTTCGACGACGGGCGGCAGGTGTTCATCGAATTCCCATCCGGTATCGGCCAGGGCGAGATGCCGCCGCTCTGGGTGATCGGCGCGGAGGGCGGCGCCGAACTGGTGAACTACCGGGTGCGGGGCAACCACATGATCATCGACCGGCTGTTCGCGGCGGCCGAGCTGCGGCTCGGCGGCGAACATCAGCAGAAGGTCCGCATCGTCCGTACCGATGGAAGGCCGCAATCGTGACCGACGGCGCCAACGATGCGAGCGGAGACGGGCGGCCGGCGCTCGAGATGCGCCTGCGCCCGAGCCGCGCGCCGGTTACCCGTCTGTCGCGCAAGGTGCTGCTGGGCCTGGGCACGGTGGCCGCGATCGGGATCGGCGGCGCGCTATTCTTCGCGCTTCGACCGCAGCATCAGACCGGCGGGTCAGAACTCTACAACACCAGCAACCGCACGACGCCGGATGGGCTGGCCAACTTGCCACGCGACTACACCGGGCTGCCGCACAACGCGCCGCAGCTCGGGCCGCCGCTGCCGGGTGACCTCGGCAGGCCCATGGTGAATGCCGGCACCGTCGCGCCAGGGATGCCCCAGCCTGCGGCGGGACCGAGCCCAGAGCAGCAGCGTATCGCCCAAGAGCAGGAGGCCGCGCGAACCAGCCATTTGTTCGCGACCACCAATGCCGGGCAAACCGTCTCCGCCGTCATTCCGGCGGCGGCTGCACTGCCCGGCGCCGTGCCCAACGGTGCAGGGTCGCCTGGCCTGACCTCCCAGGACCACAAGCTGGCCTTCCTGAACGGCGACGTCGATCGGCGGACGGTAAGCCCGGATCGCGTCGAGGCGCCGGCCAGCACCAATATCCTCCAGGCCGGCGCGGTTATCGCCGCATCGCTGCTGACCGGGCTGCGCTCCGATCTGCCCGGCCAGGTCACCGCGCAGGTCACCGAGAACGTCTATGACAGCCCGACCGGCCGCATTCTGCTGATCCCGCAGGGCGCCAGGCTTGTCGGCCAATACGACGCCCAGGTTGCCTTCGGCCAATCCCGGGCGCTGCTGGTCTGGAACCGCCTCATCATGCCGAACGGCCGCTCGATCGTTCTTGAGCGCCAGCCCGGCGCCGACCCGGAGGGCTATGCCGGCCTCGAGGATCAGGTCGACAACCACTGGGGCATGCTGTTCAAGGCCACGATCCTCTCGACCCTGCTCAGCGTCGGCTCCGAGGCCGGCACCAGCGACACCGAAAACTCCCTCGTCCAGGCCATTCGCCAAGGCGCCTCGCAGAGCTTCAGCCAGGTCGGCGAGCAAGTGGTCGGCCGATCACTGAACGTGCAACCGACCATCACCATCCGGCCGGGCTTTCCGGTGCGGGTGTTGGTAACCCACGACCTCGTTCTCGAACCCTATCAGAGCTGAGGACTGACCATGGCCAAGTTGAAGCTCGGCGCCATTGATGACGACAAGCCGGTGAAGCTCACCGTCGAACTGCCGGCGGCCATCCATCGAGATCTCGTCGCCTACGGCCATGTGCTGGCACGCGAGACCGGTCAGGGCGCACCCGAGCCGGCGAAGCTGATCGCCCCGATGATCGCCCGCTTCATGGCGACGGATCGAGCCTTCGCGAAGCTCCGGCGGCCGGCGCCGGCGTCAGACAAGGCGCCGTGAACGGGTCTCGTCGCGCAGGTAGGCGACAAAGCGGCCGACGGCCGCATCCTCCAGCTCGGGTCGCCAGACCAGCTCGATCTGCAAGCGAGCATTCGTCTCGGCGATCGGGCGGAATACCACGCCCGGCACGGTAACCGCGGCCTGGCTCTCGGTCGCCAGCGTGACGCCGAACCCCGAGGCGACGAGCGCGAAGACACTCTGCTTGCTCGCGGCGTGCGCGGAGAACCGGACGCTCTGGCCCAGGAGCGACGCATAGAGTTCCCGCGTCGCCTGGCTCTCGTCCCATTCCTGAATCAGGATGTCCTCGTCCCGGAGATCGGCCCAGTCCACGGACTTACGCGCCGCCAGAGCGTGGTCGTGCGGTAGTGCCGCGACGAGGCGCTCGACATAGAGCGGAATGCTTGCCGCGCTACTGCAGGGCGTGAAGCTGGTGATCAGTCCGACATCCAGCCGGCGGAGTTCCAACGCTTTGGCCATGGCCGGCTCGGTCATCTCGGCGATGGTCAGCGCGACATTGGGGTGCCGCTCCCGCCAGCCCGCCAGCAGGCTGACCAGCGGCTCACCGACGGGTGGCAGCCGCACGCCGAGCCGGATCGCGCCGATTTGTCCTGAACCCGTCTCGCCGGCCGCCCGGACCACGGCGTCGAATTCAGCCAAGGTACGATTCACATGCCCCATCAGCGATTGGCCGCCCGCCGTGAGATGCACGCCGCTCTTCGCCCGCTCGAACAGGGCAAATCCCAATTCGTCCTCGAGCCGGCCGATGCGGCGGCTGATCGTCGAGGTATCAAGGCCGAGCGACTTCGCGGCCCGGCCGAAATTACCGGCGTTGGCAGCCGCGGCCAGATATCTCAGGTCGACGATGTCCATCATCAGCGCGCTCCCTGGGCCGGCAATCCAGCCACTGGGCGCCCGCCATTTGCAGAATTTCTGGCTGGAGCAGGTCGGAAACGGTGAGAGGATAAGCCTCGATCTGTGCCAATCATGTGACGACCCTTTCGTTCGGTCGCCCGGCTCAGTCAGTTGCAGTGTTCGCGTGCCCGCTGTCCCCCATGGCTGGTCTCCTGCGCGAACCGCACCTGGTGCCGGTGCAACTCATTCGCCAAGTGGCATCGTCGCAGGGCGACGCCGTCCACCATCCAAGCCCTGGATGTCGGAACCGGGGGCGCTTCTGTCAAGAATCTGGATGCGGGTCTGGCCCTGGATGAACCCCGCCCGAGGGGGTTACCATTGAGGCCGGCACAGTTGCGAGATTTGCTGCTTTCGATTGTCGAATCCGATAGACACCAGAAAATGCCCAAGCACTTCAACGCAAGAACTCTTCTAAACGGGCCTTTCTTACTTGCCAATCGGGCATAACCATGCTCAACAAATTTTGCCATTCTTTGCCATGGTGCGGAAAAAACGCATGCGCAAGCTCGTGACAAATTACATAGTCGATCAACATCGGACTTGCGCGCACCAGATCCGAATTCAACACTATTCTTCCGTTGGAAGTATAACTGCCCCACCGCTTCGACATACTTCGGACGATGAGTGCAGGCCTCCGCAGGCCTTTCCGGACGAAAGGGGGAGCATTCTCATCCAGCCGTTCACGAAATACCTTGCGCGCTGTTATGGCATAAAATGACGTTAGGAGTCTGCGGCAGTGAGCTTGATCATCTAGCCGGCGCACCAGTACCTTTAGCCGAGAACCTTCAATCTGCACTTGAGGATCATCACCTTCCTCAATCGAAAGCCGATACTGTTTTCCGAGCAGAAGGTGAGTTTCGCCGGATATAAAATGGCGCTCTGGCGTCACCGACGGGCGGCTGGCGACCCGATCAATTTCTCGAAAAATCCATTCGCCCTTTCTCTTAACGCGATCCTGGACCGCGCCGAGGTCCTCGCCGGAAGGCGCGAACACGAAGACGGCGCCCGACGGACGAACCTCGATGCGCAACACGCGCCGGTTCGTTCGCTGTAGAGTCGCCAGCGTTCGCCGTTTTCCCCATCCAACCTCGATTTGTTCGGAAACGGCAGAATTTGGTTCGTATGACATCATTGGGCCAGTCGCACTCTTGCAGACGCAAGGACATCATCGACAACCGCGTCAAGAACGGATGGGTCAATCAAAAGCTCCCGCCGACCCAGCAGGTCCTCGAAGAAAAAGTCGTCAATGTCGTTCCTGATAAGGTTCTCGATGTCGCGATCATGCTGCCAGCCTACTTTGCACCTGGACTGAACAATCCCACTGACCTTCAGG
The DNA here is from genome assembly GCA_965198755.1 of Acetobacteraceae bacterium. Lineage (GTDB taxonomy): Bacteria > Pseudomonadota > Alphaproteobacteria > Acetobacterales > Acetobacteraceae > BOG-908. Next base: position 4,722,448 of record OZ240673.1, on the reverse strand, counting down.
GCTATGTCTGCGGCGAGTTCAGTATCAGCAATCCCCGCCTTTTCAAGATTGCGCCGTGCTAGTCCCCAGAATGCTTGGGCATGGCTATCGTCGCGAAGGCGTGTAGGCGTCGGGTCTGTGTCGTCTCGGCGCTGCTGCACCTTTTCGCGCAAGTCGCGGACCTTCGAGAGGTAGGCCATCTCGCTAATCCGTCCGTTATGGAAATCCGCTATGGTGTCGCGGATGAGTTTCGAGAATTTTTCGAAGAAGATTGGGTCTTCATCCCATTTTTCTTCGATCGACCGGGTTAGCTGGTGCGCGATCGTATCCGCAATTGAGGCTTCGCTTTCAGACTTTTCTTCCCGTCGGGCTTCAATCGCGATGTCGTCAAAAATATTCAACGGCTCCACCAGACGCACAACATCCCGGGCAACGACGTGACGATCGAGCAATTGCCGAATGCGCTTTTCAAAGTCGCGCCAATCGACCCTCTCCGCATAGCGAAGGCTTACCGAAGCGCGCAACGACGTGAAGCGGCCGAGATCGTCCTTCCAGCGCTTGAGCAGCTCGGGCTTCGTACTTTCCACAAAGCTCGGAGACGCCAGAGCGACTGTAAACGTGCGAGTGAACTCCGCCAGGCGGCGATAGAATTCCGCACGCACCTCTTCGTCAGCGAGGAGGCGCGCATAGGCCTCCGCGTCGAAAGTGTTTGAGACCGACTTGAACACGTCCAGGAGTGCCGCATGGGCACCGGGCACCTTGTTCGCCTCATCGCGGATGGCCACGACGCTGCGCGCGATGTCCTCTTCGCTGAAGCCTTGAAGGGCGTCGTAGCTCGCAAGGGCCGCGCCGAGGTTCTTCAGCACCCCTGTGTAGTCAATAATGAATCCAAACGGCTTGTCCGGTGCCCCCTCTTCATCGAAGACCCGGTTCACGCGAGCGATGGCCTGCAGCAGCCCGTGCTCCTTGAGACGACGTGCAATGTATAGAACCGTGTTTCGGGGCGCATCGAAGCCAGTAAGAAGCTTGTCCACGACAATGATGATGTCGGGCTCGCCTGGGCCCTTGAACTGCTCCACGATGGTCTTGTTGTAAGCATCCTCCCCGCCATAGCGGGCCATCATCTTGCGCCAGAATGCGCGGACAACATCGTCGTCGGATTCATCGACTTCGTCTTCACTCTCCCGCATCTCAGGGGCAGAAATAATTACCTCTGCCGTCACCATGCCGAAGCTGTCGAAGAGTTTTTTAAGCTGGATCGCCGCCCGCTTGGACGGAGCCGCAAGCTGGCCCTTTAGCCCCGTCCATTTGAAGTTGTTTGAGAAGTGCTGACCCACATCGAAGGCGATCGATTGGAGCCGTGACTCAATGCCCTCGATTTCGCGCGCCCGGCTCATCTTGCGCTTCAGGTCCGCCTTCTGCTTGTCGGACAGTCCGCGGGTGTGGACCTCAAACCAGCGGTCGATCTGGCCTTCGTCCACATCCGTCACAACCTCACGGCCTTCATAGAGCAGAGGCACGACGGCTTTGTCGCTGACGGCATCGCGCATCGAATAGGATGGCTGCACCAGATCGCCGAATTTCGCGAAGGTGCTCTTTTCCTTCTTGGCAATCGGCGTGCCCGTGAAGGCAATAAAGCACGCGTTGGGGAGCACCTCCCGCATCCGTGCGTGAAGACTGTCCAGGTTTCCGTACTGGCTGCGATGGCTTTCATCGACCAGGACGAAGATGTCAGATGACCGATCAACGACACGCCGCTTGTTTAGCCCGGCACGGAATTTGTGGATCAGCGTCGTGACAACCGGCGTCTTCTCCTCGATCAGCGCAAGGAGATTCTCTCCGGTCGCCGCCCGTTTCGGCTCCTGGCCTGTCGCGCGAAAAGTCTTGGAGATTTGGTCATCCAGGTCAGTTCTATCGGTCACGATCAAAATGCGCGCGAGCGGGTCTTTCATCGCGATCGCCTTGGCCAGCATCACCATCGTCAGGCTCTTGCCGGAGCCTTGGGTGTGCCAGACGACGCCCCCCCTTCGCTTACCGGTCTCGTCACGTTCTTCGGTTCGCTTCAGAAGGGATTCGATGGTCGCAATTTGCTGATAGCGGGCGACCTTCTTCTGCGTGCCATCGAACAACATGTAGCGGCGCACCAACCGCATAAAGCGTTCTGGCCGGCAGAGGCCAACGATGGTTTCGTCGAGTGGCGTTACGAAGCGGTGCTCCTCCATCAGTCCATTGTGCCGCTTCATATAAGGCGCGAAATCGATCGCTACCCGCTTGCTCTCGACGCTATCTAGCGGCCTGTTAACGACATCAACGGCGAAGTCGGCGGGATCCTCGCGTTCCTTCCATGCGCTCCACAGCTTCCGAGGCGTGCCGACGGTGCCGTAGCGAGGATCATGACTGTTGGCGGCGAGCAGGAGTTGCCCCGAATAGAACAGCGCGGGCACGCCCTCGCCGGTTTTCTGATTCCGGATTTGCTGACTGACACCCTGGTCCGACGATACGTGAGAGGCCTTCACCTCGATCACGCCAAGCGGGATGCCGTTGACGAATAGCACAAGATCAACACGGATCGTCGGCCCGCCCGCTTCGGTTACCGTGTATTCGCTGGTGACCTGAAATGTGTTTGCCCGCCAATCCGACCAGTCAATGAACTTGAACGGCCATTCGCGTGACGTTGCCCCGATGGTTTGTGGAAGAGCGATGCCGAGCATGAGGTCATCGGTCATCCGCTCGTTGGCACGCACCACGCCCTCGGGAATGCGGTCAGCCAACCGTCGGACGGCGGCATCAATATTGGCCTCAGAGAAAGGGTAGGCGCGTTCGTCGAGATAGATGCGATTGATCCGCGCCAGATCGGCCCGCAGCTGGGTTTCAAGGAACGGCAGCGCCCGCCGTCCATCACGCCACTGATCAGCCTCGGCGCGCGTGACATAGCGCCACCCGCAATTGATCAACGTGTTGAGTGCCTGAAGCTGTGCGCCACCGGCCTCGGATGTTGTGAACTGGGGTGATGTGTTCATCCTACTTTTCCAGCCACTACAGCTCGGATGAATGCGACCTCGAGCTTCCTCGCTTCCGCTGCTGGCATGTTCGATTTTGTAAACGCAGAAACCCGCGTCTCCCGGTTCGAATGCAGGTTTCTCTTAAATGCCTGCAGAGATGCATTTGTCCCAGCCGCTGCTATCGACTCGAACCGAAATTGGTGTCGCTTGTCCAAGCCGATGAAGGCACCGCCCGGATCGACCGTCCAATGTCCAGGAAAGGCGAGCTTTTCCAGGGCGCGTCGCATTTCCAAAGCTGACTGGAACCGTTTGCCGGGGTCTGGATCGATCGCCTTCTTAATCACCCGGATGACAGCATTTGGAATATAGGGAGGAAAGTCAGAGGCAGCCAACAGCGTTCCCGCAGCGAGCGCGGCTTCATAGTTGGCCTGGCCAAGAGAATTGAACTTCGCCCGAAGGGCGCCGAGACCAGCAAGCAGGCGAAAGAGGGTTAGCCCGGTTTGTAGGATATCGGTGCGTGCCTCAATTCCATTGCCCGCGGTTGTCTCGGGCGCAGCGTGAAGGATGTAGCGCGCCGGCGCGGGCACGGGCTGACCATTTTGGGAAATACCCACGATTCCGTAGTCACCGAGCCGGGCTTGGCCGTCCTGACCTCTGAGAATATTCTCCGGCTTGATATCGTTGTGAAAGAAGCTGCTGGCGTGCAGATGCTCCAACCCTTGAAGGGTATCGACGGTTGCCTTTATCGCCAGCGGCAGGGGAAGAAAATTGGCCGGATTCGCGAGAGTGGTGATTGGCCCATCAGGCAGGAAATCCATCGCAATGATCACTCGCCCGTCGGTGAGCACATCGGCCTGATGAACCCGGACAAGATTGTTGTGGGTGAACGCGTGTCCGATCTGGGCCTCGCGCAACTGATTGACGACGGTGACCCCTGGCTTCAGGATTTTGATGGCGTATGTGTGATCTACGGCATGGTCTTTCGCCAACCACACCTCGCCGAAATTGCCGCCGCCGATCATCTGCATCGGTTCATATTTGTTATGCAGCAAGGCTCCCGGGGCGATTGGGAGTGTGGTGGCGATGCCGCTCATGGATTGGTCGCTCCCCACCATGCGGCAATGACCGCATCGGCCATCTTGCCATCCCAGTAGCGGGTCGTCTGGCCGACGCGCGCTATGGCGTGGTCTTTGACTTGGGCGCTCCGTGTAGCCAGCGAGGCATAAATCTTCGTGACCACCGGCTTGTTGTGAAGCCCGCAATACAAGAGAAGTGCCGCTTCCTGATAAGATGCAACGCGCTTGGCGTTGTTGTCGCCTTGCGTGAACTCGCCTTTCTTGATGACCACCCCGGTGATATCGGGGTGAGTGTGGAAGATCCGCTCGAACTCACGATAGAGCCACGTTACCTGAGCGGCCTCGGTACTGCAGTCAGCAGGAAAGCGCAGGCGGCTTTCCGTGTCCGCGTTGAGAAGCGTGAGAGGCGTCGTCGTACTATCCACGAGAGCGTACCGTGGCGTGGTCGGATCGCTTCGGAAGCCTAGGACTTTCATTCGCCGCTGTCTCCCGGCGTCGGGCCACTCATGAGGAGCCTCTGCATCAAGCCGCGCTTCTGGGAGCAGAGACAATTTAACCGCTGAGTAAGGGCGTCGATCTCACGGAGCCCGCCAACAATTATAGCTTCTGCCGCCAAAAGATCGCCGCCGGAATTCGGAAGATGGATTTTGAAGGCTTTTAGGCCATCCAGATCGATGCTCTCTACAGTCGTTCCAGTCTTCACTGTCTCTTGCCGTAGTCGTTCGCTTTCGGAAATCAACAGCGCCGCTATCAATGAACCAAAACCAGTGTTATTTGGGATTAGAGCTTTAATATCCTGATTGATAGCAACCTGTCTGGTGGTAATGGCTACGGGCACGCGTGTTCGCAAAATACCGCTTCGTGCTACAACCAAAATCGATCCCTGTGGAATCAACTGTGTTGCACTTCCTATTACAGCATCGACAGTAATGTGGTCCTCCGCTGAGCTTATCTCCCATCCAATCATGTCTTTGGGAGACACCCAGGGAATTGTGCCGTCGCTCCAATATCGGTCATTTGCCTTACTTGGCGTTCCACCTCCGACCCAACGGCCAAGCGAACCTAACGCGACTGGCACCCATTGCTTCGCGCTCATTTTGGCGATCAAAGCGTGCCAATGCTGTCGTTTTGCTGCGATCAGTCGCTCGGTCTGGCGGATTGCCTGGTCCCACGCGTCAAGAATGGCCACAACACGACGCTGCTCATCGATTTCCGGCGGTATGGTCGGAATTTCCGCGAATTCGTCGAAGTAGAGACGGAGACGATCCTCCGTAAGGCCGTGGGAATATGCCCAGAACAGGTGAATCATCCGAGCCGACTTGAACCAATGATACGCGAAGCGGCTATCGATCCCGGGCTTAGGAGCCAGAACAACATAGGCGGGGCTGACAACGCCATCAGCGGTGGCCAAGCCACAGGCACCCTGCCACATCCGCATCATGTTGTAGGCAATGTCGCCTTTTCTCACCAGCAAGTGCTGGTCCGGCCGTAGGGCGGACTCAGTGCGCCGATCGAGATCGTCGCGGAGCACGAGGCTGTCATTCATCGTCACCGACATTACCGGCAGACCGGGCCGGCCGGGCTCTTGCCTGTTGCTGAAGAAGTCGCCGAGGCGAGGGCGGCCGATCATGACGCACTCCCATCGCCGATGAGGCTGCTACGCCAAGCGGCGTATGACTGCCCATTGCCTTCGACACGCCAGGTCGTGCGGCCATTGTCGGCGCGGCCGGCCACCGCGGCGCTTGCACCCGAGGGGCTGCCGAAGCTCGCGTCCTGCGCGAACCGATAGAGTTCGGCATCCGCATCAGGCACGAGGACTCCCGCTTCGATCAGGGCTTTGCGCGCATCTTTGACGCTCTGCGGGATGGCATCACTTTCACGCCGGAGCGCAGTTGACCCCTCTAGAACAACGAATTCGCCGCCGCGCTCGACGGCACGCGCCTTGGCCTTCTTGATATCCGCCATGAATCTCGGGGCGACCAGGGCAGTGCCCGGCAGCTGGGGTTGATCTCCTGCTGTCGGTTGCAACACATCAAAGCCGAGCACCGGCAACAGGATCTCGATCTCGTCGAGGACCCGTTCCATGTCGGCGATCTCCGGTTCCGGAAGCCCCTTGAACGGTGGCTCGGTGCCGTTGACCAATTTGGCTCGGCCCGCACCGCGAATGGCCGCGATGATCCGGCTTTCCAGATAGCGCCCATGTGCCTTGGTGAGGTTCTCGTCCTTTGAGACAATCAGCACCGCGCGAGTGAAAAATTCTTTCGCCTCATCCGCGTCATGCGCCGCGAGGCGAGTCTTCACCTGATCGCCCTCGCCGACATAGACCAACTGACGCCCAGGCAAATCCGGATCGGGTCCGACGAGGAGATAGATGCCCGTTCGTGCCGCCTCTTCTCTGCGGATGAGTTCGGGCAGCGCCGTACGCGACGCGACGGCCGCGCGCACCGAAGAAACGCCCAACTCCGCTGTAATCACGCCGGACGGCGTGCCGTCGGCCAGGTAGAGTTTCAATGTTCGGCCGCGACGGGCGGCCGCTCGGGAAGGAGCCTCAGACATTGATGCCCAGCTCCTTCAGATAAAAGTTCATCTTCTCGCGGGTCTCGGCCAATTGGCTTTCAAGCTGGCGGATTTCATTCTGAACGGCCTGGAGGTCAACTTCGGGCTCCGGTTCGAAAGTGTCGACGTAGCGCGGAATATTCAGGTTGAACCCGTTTGCCTCAATCTCGTCTAAGCTTGCCTTGTTCGAGTAGCGCTCCAGCACCGTGCGCGTGCTATACGTGTCGATGATCTTCTCCACATCGACATCCCGCAGCCGGTTCTGCTTCTTGCCCGGCTCGAAGTCGCGGCTTGCATCGATGAAGAGAATGTCGCGCTCGTGCGACCGTAACCCGCCTGCCTCTCGCGCCTTATCGAACACCATGATGCAGACCGGGATGCCGGTCGTGGGGAAGAGCTGTGGCGGCAGGCCAACGACGGCATCCAGCACGTTATCACGAACCAGTTTCTCGCGAATCTTTCCTTCCGTACCGGATCTGAACAGCACGCCATGCGGCGCCACAACCGCCATACGCCCGGTTGTTGGCCGCGTGATACTTAGCATGTGAAGGATGAAGCCATAATCGCCGCGGCTCTTGGGCGGCATATGCGGCGTGAACCGCTTGTAAGGATCGGTCTTCGTGTCCTCGTCCCACCATTTGTCGAGGCTAAAGGGGGGATTGGCGACCACGACGTCGAAGCGCATTAGATGATCGCTCTCGATCAGGGTCGGCGAATTGAGCGTGTCGCACCAGTCGATCCGAGCGCCGTCCTGCTTGTGTAACAGCATGTTCAATCGGGCAAGAGAACGTGTCTGGCCGTTTGATTCCTGACCGAAAAGCTGAAAATTTCCGTCGCCGACTTCGTCGCCGGCGCGCAGTAGGAGTGAGCCAGACCCGCACGCTGGATCGCAAATGCGGTCACCTGACTTTGGATGCGCGAGTTTGGCGACTACTTCAGACACACGGCGAGGTGTGAAGAACTCGCCAGCCTTTTTGCCAGCGTCGGATGCAAAACGCTCGATCAGGAAGATATAGGCATCTCCGAGGACGTCTTCGGAGGTCTCACCAAGATCGAGGCCAGGTTTCGCAAAATCCTCCAGCAGCATTTTGAGCCGCCGATTACGATCTTTTGTCTGACCAAGATTGGTTTCAGAGTTGAAGTCGATCGCCCGAAATAGGCCGCCGAGTTTGCCCTCATTGGCCTTCTCGATCGCATCCAGCGCGATGTTGATCAGTTCGCCAATGTTATCCCGGGTGCGGCGCTCGTAAAGACCGTAGAAGTCTCCGAGGAAGCTTTCTTGAACCTCGTTGGTTTTGGCATTTTTCAGTTCGACCGTCGGTAGCTTGAAGCGCTCCCGATCAAGGCGCCGCTGAATGCGTATCTCGTCACCGCGATATTCGCGTCGGAACTCTTCGACGTGTTTGCGGCGTACGTCGCTAATGTATTTGAGGAACAGCGCCGTGAGGACGTAGTCCTTGTATTGCGTGGCATCAACCGCCCCTCGAAACGTGTCGCAGGCGCGCCAGACCGCGGAGAGAATGTCATCTTGTCGAAGGGCGGTCATAGGGGAATCCTTGTAGGGTTGGCCGGCGCATCCGCCGCACAGATAGCTCGGGCCACGATTTCGCGGCCGAAGAACGATTTCAGATCGCTGAGCCGTCTGAGCAGGCGGCCCTCGGTTTCGAATGAGAGCGCCAGGCCTGCGATAAGCTGCTGAGTGCGCAACGGTGGCAGCGGAATGCGCGTCTTTTCGAGGGCGTCCTTCGGCAGCCTGGCCAACCCACTTCCCTGCTTACCGACGCCAAAAAGGGACTGCGTCGCGGGGAGGTCCAGAAATGCCGCAAGATACTGCGGGTTCACCTGCATTCGGTCGGGGCGTACGAGATAGAGATCGAGAGACACGAACGCACCGAAAACCGCCTCGCTCGCGAGGCAGACGTCAGTGCTGGCACCCCGTGCCCCAACGATCAAGTCGCCCTCTTCGAGTGCCAGGGCGCGGGCCACGGCCGGAGCGTCGCCGGTAGCGAGTGCCGGGCGCCTGCCAGCTTTAAGGTCGGACAGATCGGATAGCCGCACAAAGTGGGCGGGGCCAACCCCGGCCTCCTGGACGGAAACTCCCGACAGCACCTGCGCAATGTCTCTGAGTTCGAGCATTCCTCATACTAAGAAAACCAGAATTTGGAGTCAATCTAGTTCGAGCAAGCCTCTAACGCAGAATCGAGCAGGCAAGCCTATAGCAGCCTCGATGTCGCGGCGTGTCCGGTCGGACGATGGGGGGAGTCGCACGCATGCGGGGCGGGCAGTCGCGGCGGAACTGGTCGAGCTTCGGAGGTCGGCTGCGCGTGCCGAAGGGTTGAGACACGCCCTGGCGCCCGCCGGAGCATTCTGTGGTTTTCTACCGGAACCTTAGAATTTGCTCAGATCGCTAGCCAGCGATGGCTCTCTAAGCAAAAACGGCCCCGTAGGACCGTCTTTAACCGCTTGATCTTATTGAGAAAACCTGGAGCGGGCGAAGGGATTCGAACCCTCGACCCCAACCTTGGCAAGGTTGTGCTCTACCCCTGAGCTACGCCCGCGCTCCCGCAGAGAGCGGCTGAGTAATCCCACCCCCCGCGGATTGCAAGAGCCCCGCCGCACCGGCAGATGGATGCGGCCTGCGAACAGGTTGCACCCTGGACCGCCCATAACATGTTAAGACCCACGAACCCGCAGCCCACCCCTCACGTCAGGGACGACACAACCATGGACTACATCATCGGTCAGAAACCGGCAGCCGGGGACCGGGGCGCCCGGGCGCCCGCCACCCCGATGCCCGCCCGCCAGCCGCACGAGGCGCCCGCCGCCTCGGCGATGATCGTGGACGGTGACCAGCGCACCTTCATGGCCGACGTGATCGAGGCCTCACGCACCGTCCCCGTCCTGGTCGATTTCTGGGCGACCTGGTGCGGGCCGTGCAAGCAACTCACCCCCGCACTCGAGCGCGTGACGCAAGCCGCCGGCGGCCGGCTCAAGCTGGTCAAGATCGACATCGACAAGAACAAGGCGCTCGTCGCCCAGCTCTCCCAGCTCGGCCTGCCGCTGCAATCCGTGCCCACTGTCGCGGCGTTCTGGCAGGGCCAGATCGCCGACATCTTCCAGGGCGCCCTGCCGGAAAGCGAGATCAAGCGCTTTGCCGAAGCCCTCCTCAAACTCGCCGGCGGCAGCATGCCGCAAGCCGACATCCTGGCCGAAGCCCGTGCCGCACTCGAGGCCGGCCAGCCGGACGCCGCCGCCGACGGCTTCTCCGCCCTGCTCAACGAAGACCCAGAAAACCCGGACGCCTGGGGCGGCCTGGTGCGCGCCCTGCTCGCCATGGGCGACGAGGACCAGGCGGCAGACGCGCTGGCCCAGGTGCCGGCCAAGCTTGCCGAGCACGCCGAAGTGGCCGGTGCCCGCAGCGCGCTCGCTTTGGCCGCTGAAGGGCGCCAGGCCGCCGGCCAGATCGGCGCGCTCGCCAGCCGCGTGGATGCCGACCCGGCCGACCACGCGGCCCGTTACGACCTGGCCACCGCACTGAACGCTGCCGGCAAGCGAGGCGAAGCCGCAGACGCCCTGCTCGAGATTTTCCGACGCGACCGCACCTGGCGCGAAGATGCCGCCCGGCAGCAATTGCTGAAGTTCTTCAAAGCCTGGGGCTTCGCCGACCCCGCCACCCAGGCGGCCCGGCGAAAATTGTCAGCACTTCTGTTCGCGTAAGGCAGATGATGAGCGTGCAACATCCGACCCAGGCAGACCTGCCGTCGGAATTCCCCATATTCCCTTTGCCGGGCGCATTGCTGCTGCCGCACGGCCGATTGCCGCTCAACATCTTCGAGCCGCGCTATCTGGCCCTCGTAGAGGACAGCCTGGCCCAGGGCCGCATGTTCGGCATGATCCAGCCCAACACCCATGCGCCGCGGGCGCCGAACGGCCCCAGCCTCTATCAGATCGGCTGCCTCGGACGCCTCACGCAGTTCGCCGAGACCGATGACGGGCGCTTCCTCATCACCCTCTCCGGCGTCAGCCGCTTCCGGGTCGTCGAGGAACTGCCCATCCGCCACGGCTATCGGCGCATCTCCGCCGAGTTCTCACCTTTCGAAGGCGACCTGTCGCCGTCCGGCACATCCATGGGCATCAAGCGCACGGAACTGCTCGGCGCGCTGCGGCCGTTCTTCACCATGCACGACATCGACGCCAACTGGGATGCGATCGAACGCATGCCGGAAGCCATGCTGGTGACCACGCTGGCCATGCTGTGCCCGTTCGACGACGCGGAGAAGCAGGCGCTGCTGGAAGCGCCGACGGAAGCCGACCGCGCTGCGGACCTGCTGGCACTGCTGCGGATGTCGATCCACGAGGGCGACCCGAACTCGCGGCCTAGCTGAGCAAGGCAAGCGCTTCGGCGACGACGGCTGGAAGGCACGTTTTTAGCGAGGATCGGCGGTAGGCAAGGCAAGCGGTTCTTTTTTGAAAAAAAGAACCAAAAAACTTTTGTTTCCTTGGTCGTGCTGTGGGGGAGAGCGCGCGACAGCAGACATAAGCGTTTTATGCCGCTCATATTCAGAAGAGCGGGGCTTGCTTTGTCCTACCCAGACTTTCCGGATTTTGGCGGCTTGCCTTATCTCAAACCTCCCGGCACCCACAGCACGTCGCCCCCCGCATTCAACCGCCGTCCGAGCACGAACAGCAGGTCGCTCATCCGGTTGAGCGCGCGCACCACGTCGCCGCCTACCGCCTCCTCGTGCGACAGCCGTACCACACGGCGCTCCGCCCGCCGCACGATGGTGCGCGCCAAATGCGCGTAGGCCGCAGCCGGCGTGCCGCCGGGCAGCACGAAGCTGGTCAGCGGCGGCAAACCGGCGTTCATCGCCTGCGTGGCCGCATCGAGGCGTTCGACCATCACCGCGGTCACGCGCAATCGCGCGCCGGCCTCGCCCGGCACACACAAATCCGCGCCGATGTCGAACAGATCGTTCTGCACCGCGGCCAGCACACGGTCGGCCTCCGCGTCATGCGCGCAGTGCAGGCGGAGTATGCCGATCGCGGCGTTGGCCTCGTCCACCGTGCCGTAGGCTTCGACGCGGCGGTGGTCCTTGCCGACGCGCGTGCCGTCGCCCAGCGAGGTCTCGCCGCCGTCGCCGCCGCGGGTAACTACTTTGTCGATGAAAACCAAGACGTTTTACTCCTGAAAGGAAGACAGCGGTTCTTTTTTGAAAAAAAACCAAAAAACTTTTGTCTCCGCTGTCGCGCGCTCGCCGGACAGGACCGCGACAGCGGAAGCAAAAGCTTTTTGCTTCTTTTTCTCAAAAAGAAGCGCTTGCTTAAGCCCGTTCCACCGCCGACATCTCCTCAGACTCCAAAAACACCGCCGCGTTCCGCCGCATCGCCGCCACCTTCTCCGGGTCCATGCGCGACAGCGTCTTGATCGGCATCGCCAGCCTGATGTTGCCCGCCAGCGTCTTCTCGTGCCGCGCGAAGAAGTCCCAGTAGAGATAGTTGAACGGACAGGCGTTCGGCCCCACCGCTTCCTTCACGTTGTAGCTGCAGCCGCGGCAGTAGTCGCTCATCCGGTTGATGTAGGCACCGGACGCGGCGTACGGCTTGGACCCCATGATGCCGCCGTCGGCGAACAGCGCCATGCCGCGCACGTTCGGCATTTCCACCCACTGGTAGGCGTCGGCGTAGACGACGAGGTACCACTCGTCGATGTCGTCGGGGTGCAGGCCGGCGAGCAGCGCGAAGTTGCCGGTGATCATCAGGCGCTGGATGTGATGCGCGTAGGCGTGGGTCAGCGTGTCGGTGATGGCGTGATGCAGGCAGTTCATCCGCGTGCGGCCGGTCCAGTAGAACCACGGCATGCGGCGGGTGGCGTCCAGCGCGTTCTTCTGCGCGTAGCCGGGCATATTGGCCCAGTAGATGCCGCGCACGTATTCCCGCCAGCCGAGGATCTGCCGGATGAACCCCTCCACCGCGTTCAGTTTGGCGTGGCCGCTGCGATAGGCGTCCTCGGCGGCCTGGCAGATCTCGCGCGGGTCGAGCAGGCCGAGGTTCAGCGAGGTGGAGACCAGGGCGTGGAACAGCACCGGCTCGCCCGCGCGCATCGCGTCCTGGAAGGTGCCGAAGCTGGGCAGCCGGTTGGCGATGAAGTCGGCCAGCGCTATGCGGGCCTGTCCGCCAGTGACCGGCAGCGCGAAATCGGCGGCGGCGCCGGGGTGGTTGGGGAAACGTTGTTCCACCAGGGCGATCACCGCGCGCGTGGTCTCGTCGGGCGGAAAACTCGGGACCGGCGGGTTGGCGACGCTCTTGGGCAGGCTGGCGCGGTTTTCGGTGTCGTAGTTCCAGGCGCCGCCTTCGGGCTGGTCGCCGTCCATCAGGAAGCCGTGGCGGCGGCGCATGTCGCGGTAGAAGAACTCCATCCGCAGGCCGCGCCGGCCGCGCGCCCAGGCGAAGAAATCCTGCAGGCGGGCGAAGAAGCGGGTGTCGTCACGGACGTCCACCTCGATGCCGGACGCCTCCTGCCAGTGGCGCATGTCCTCTGCCAGCCGCCACTCGCCGGGCTCGGTGGCCACCACGCGGGCGGCCTTGTGGCGGGCGACGGCGCGCAGCATCTCCCCGCGCAGGGACTGGGTGTTCTGCGGGTCGTCGAGCTCGATGTAGTCCACCCGCACGCCGCCCGCACGCAGTTCGGCGGCAAAGTGCCGCATGCCGGAGAGCACCAGCACGATCTTTTTGGCGTGATGGCGCACGTAGGTGCACTCGGCGGCCACCTCGGCCATCAGCACCACGTCTTGCGCGGGGTCCAAGTCGGACAGCGCGGACAGGCCGGGGCTGAGCTGGTCGCCCAGTATCATGCGGATCGTCGTCACCTCGCGCGTCATTTCCAAAGCCCTCCCTGCCGGCTGCTACCTACGGCCGAAGCGTGCGAGCGGAAGGGGCGCTGCCTGGCCGAAAAGCTTTTGCTTCTTTGCCGAAATACGCCTTCCTGTCCGCCAGACGCCCGGAACCGCCAGATGCGACAGCTGCTCCTCCTCCGCCATGCCAAATCGTCCTGGGACGACGCCGCGCAGCCAGACCACGCACGGCCGTTGAACGCGCGCGGCCGGGCGGCGGCGGCGGCCATGCGCACCACGCTGCGCAGCCTCGGCCTGGTGCCGGACGTGGTGCTGGTCTCCTCGGCGCGGCGCACGCTGCAGACGCTGGACGCGCTCGCCCCCTGGGACGAGACGCCGATCATCGAGCCGATGGACCAGCTCTACCTGGCCACGCCGGCGCAGATGCTGCGCATCGTGGCGCGGGTGAGCGAGACGGTGCGCAGCCTGATGATCGTCGGCCATAACCCCGGCATCCACGACCTTGCGCTGGGTCTGGCCGGCGGGCATGGTGCGTCATCTAACGGTAACACTGGGACCGGTAACATTGGCAGGCAGCTGGCAGACGGGTTCCCCGCCGGCGCCTTGGCCGAGTTCACCATTGCCGGCCCGTGGCAGGACCTGGCGGCGCTCGGCGAGGACGAGGACCGGCAGAGTGCTGGACGGCTGGTCCGCTTTATCTGCCCGAAGGACGTGACGGAGTAGGTCGCCTGAACGCGTTGGACACCGCGCCGCTCACCTTCCCCGAGCCCGGCACCAGCCTGGCCGAGCTCCCACGCGACGACGGGCTGACGCTCACCTTCACCATCGCCGAGGCCGAGATGCCGCGCCTGCTGCGCGCGCCGGCCGTGCTGGTCCGCCGTGCCGGCACCTGGCGGAACGTGGCCGCGCAGACCGTCTGGCACGACACGGCGGACGGCAAGCTGGCGCAGGAGGGGCTGGCACTCGCACAGGCCAGCATGACGCCGTCGCGGCCCGCCGCCTGGCGGTTGGAGCGGCTGCATCCCGGCGGCGGCTTCTTGTGGCTTCCCGCCACCCCGCCGCCGGTCCTGGCGCAGGATGGCAGCCCAGACCAGCTCGGCCGGGCCTGGCCGGGGGAGCTGGTGCCGGTCGCCGCTTTCCACGGCCGCCTGCGGGTGCAGAAGCTGGCCCTGGCGAGCGGACCGGGCACGCTGAGCGTGCTGTCCGGGACCATTTGCGGCGTGGCGCGCGACCTGCCCGTCTGCCGGCTGGAGCTGTCCGGTCGGCGCGCCGACGTGGTGGCGCTGGCCAGACTGCTGGCCGAGACGCTGCCGATCCTGCCGCCGCGCAGCAGCCTCGCGGCGGAGGCGATGGCCTTGGCCACCGGCCGGCAGGCCGCGCGTCGCCGGGCGAGCGCGCCCACGCTGCCGCCGGGCCTGTCCACCGGCGAGGCGCTCGCCTGCCTCACCGCACAGCTTGCCGAGGCGATCCTGCATTGGGCCGGGGCGGTGTCGCAGGCGGCAGGGCCCGAGCCGGTACACCAGATGCGCGTGGGCGTCCGCCGGCTGCGCTCGGCACTCGGCGCGTTCCGGCGAGCGGCAGAGGCGGATGGCCCGGCGCCTTGGCTCGACGAGCTGTCCGCCACGTTGAAGGCGCTCGCCGGCCGGCTGGGTGCGGCGCGAGACTGGGACGTGTTCCTGGCCGAGACCGGCCTGCAGGTCGGCCAGGCGTTTCCGGGCGAGCGAAGGGTGTCGCGGCTGCTGGACGCAGCCAGGCGCCGGCGCCTGGCCGCCTACGCCGACTTGGCCGCCTACCTCGCCGGCCAGGATTGGACCCGGCTCGCGGTCGGCCTGGCGCTGCTGCCCAGCAGCCGGCCGTGGGAGCGCGCCTGCGACGGCCACTCCGTCTGGGCCAGCCCGCTGCGCGACTACGCCGCCCGCGCGCTGCACCGCCGGCTGAAGCACGTGCTCTCGGCCGGCGAGGCGCTGTCCGGCCTGCCGGCGCCGGCGCTGCACGAGACGCGCAAGCAGGCCAAGCGGCTGAGGTACGCGACCGAGTTCTTTGGCCCGGTGTTCGCCGAAAAGGCCGCCCGGAAATACGTGGCCAGGCTCGCCGACCTGCAGGAACGGCTGGGCCGCGTCAACGATACGAGCACGGCGGACGCCCTGGTGCGGCAGCTCGCCGGCGGTGCCGAACACGCGTTTGCCGCCGGCGTGGTGCAGGGGTTCTGCGCCGCGCGTGCGGGCAGGACCCAGGCGAAGGTGCAGCGGTCCTGGCATCGCCTCTATCGGGCTACGCCGTTCTGGGATTGAGGCAAGGCAGGAAGCAAGGCCTTCTTTTCTGAAAAAAAGAAGCAAAAGACTTTTGTCGCGGACCGTTCAACCGGCGCGCGCGCACGAGACCAAAAGTTTTTTGGTTCTTTTTCAAAAAAGAACTGCTTGCCTTGCTTGCCCTCGGCCACGGCTCACACGCGGGCGGTTTGCTGCGGGTGCGAAGGTTGCACTTCGCCGAAGTGCGCCGTTATGCTCCGCCTCGGCAGGCTACTGCCAGACCCGCCACGCCGGCAGCCGCAGGCCGCCATACCCAGTCAGGACGTCCCACATCATGAGCGGAACCGCGATCGGCTCTGTCACCGTCACCCTGGACGGCTCGAACCAGTCGGCCAAGTTGCCGCTGCTGGGCGGCACCATCGGCCCCTCGGTGTTCGACATCCGCAAGCTCTACCCCGAGCTCGGCCTGTTCACCTACGACCCGGGTTACGGCGGCACCGCGGCCTGCGAGAGCAAGATCACCTACATCGACGGCGACGAAGGCATCCTGCTGCACCGTGGCTACCCGATCGACCAGCTGGCGGAGAAGTCCAGCTTCCTCGAAGTGGCGCACCTGCTGCTGAACGGCGAGCTGCCCAACCCCGAACAGGCGGCAGAGTTCGAGCGCGGCGTGATGATGCATACCATGCTGCACGAGCAGTTGCGGCAGTTCTACAACGGCTTCCGCCGCGACGCGCACCCGATGGCGGTGATCTGCGGCGTGGTGGGCGCGCTCTCGGCCTTTTACCACGACAGCCTCGACGTCAATAACCCCGACCACCGCCGCATCAGCGCCTTCCGGCTGATCGCCAAGCTGCCGACGATCGCTGCCTGGGCCTACAAATACTCGCTCGGCCAGCCGTTCATGTACCCGCGCAACGACCTCGGCTACGCGGAGAACTTCCTCTACATGATGAACGCGGTGCCGGCCGAACCGTATCACGTGAACCCGGTGCTGGCCCGCGCGATGGACCGCATCCTGATCCTGCACGCGGACCACGAGCAGAACGCATCCACCAGCACCGTGCGCCTGGCCGGCTCCACGGGGGCGAACCCGTTCGCCTGCATCGCCGCCGGCATCGCCAGCCTGTGGGGTCCCGCGCATGGTGGTGCGAACGAGGCGGTGCTGAAGATGCTCGCCGAGATCGGCGACAAGTCCAACATCCCGGACTTCATCAGCAAGGTGAAGGACAAGAACAGCAACGTGCGGCTGATGGGCTTCGGCCACCGGGTTTACAAGAACTACGACCCGCGTGCGAAGATCATGGAACGTACCTGCCACGAGGTGCTGGACGAGCTGGGCATCAAGGACGATCCGTTGCTGGATCTGGCATTGGAATTGGAGCGCATCGCGCTGCACGACGAATATTTCATCTCGAAAAAGCTATACCCGAACGTGGATTTCTACTCGGGCATCATCCTCAAGGCGATGGGCATCCCGACCAGCATGTTCACCGTGCTGTTTGCGGTGGCGCGCACCGTCGGGTGGATCAGCCAGTGGAAAGAGATGATGGAGGATCCGCTGCAGCGGATCGGGCGGCCGCGGCAGGTTTATACGGGCCATGCGCAACGAGATTACATGGCAATGTCAGAAAGGAAATAAGGCCTTCTTTTTCTGAAGAAAAGAAGCAAAAAGACTTTCAACTCCGCTCTCGCGCCTCTCTCCGGTGAGCGCGCGACAGCGGAGTCAAAAGTCTTTTGGTTCTTTTCTTCAGAAAAGAACTGCTTGCTTACTTGATGAACACCCGCTGCCCCGCATAGGCGATCCATAAATCCCTGCTCTGCAGAAAATCAACGCCCAGCAGCATGTCTGCAAACGGCGGGTGCACCGGGCTGACCAGCACCGGAAAACCCGTGGTGTGCGAGGTGCCGACGGCGATGTCGCCGAGACGCATAATGTGGCTGAACACGTCGTTGCCGTCCGCGCCGCGGCTGACCGAGACCCTTGCTCCAGCCAGGCCCGCTGCGGTCATGCCGAGCTGGCTTGCGGCCTCGATGTCGATGGTGGTGGATCGCGCACCGGTGTCGAGCAACGCGCGGACGCTCCGGCCGTCGATGGTGACGGCGAGCGTCATCAGGCTGCCGGTGCTGCGCTGCAGAAGAGCGGACGACCAGGCGCCCGTCCAGGCCGGTTCGATCTTGTCGCACTCGCTGCGCTGCCACAACGTGACGCGGCGCGCAGGAAAGTCGAACTCCACCTCGTAATCCGACAGCGTCTGGGCGCCGATGATGCCGGACAGCGGCGGGTCCACCGCGGCGGAGAGCGGGAAGTCGGCAACCGCCGCGCCGGATTGCGGGATCTCCGTGCCGCCGAGCTCGAAACGCTGCAGGATGACGTCGAAGTTGGTGGCGTCGCCGCCCAGGCCGTGCACGGTGGTGCGGGCCCGATGATTGACCGAAAGGCGCAACCGGCCGACGGCCTGCTGACGGATGGTCAAGCGCTCGTCGCCGGTGTCGATCAGCATGGAGACGGGCTGGTCGTCCAACCGCGCCGGCACCACGGCGTAGGGTGTGCCCGGAGCCATCGGCAGGTCCGCTACCCGGTCGAGGTGGCAGGCGGCCGGCACGCTCGCCGCCTGCGGGCCGGCCGAACAGGCGGACAGCATGCAACAGGCGATGGCGATGCGCACTTTTGCGGCGCTCGGCAGGCGAACCCACATGTTGATCGCCTGGATGTTGAACCGTGACAGCAAAAGCAAGCGGTTCTTTTTTGAAAAAAAGAACCGAAAAAATTTTGTTTCCTTGAGCGCGCGCTGAGGGAAGCTCCGCGACAGCAGGGTCAAAAGTCTTTTGCTTCTTTTCTTCAGAAAAGAAGGCCTTGCCTCGCTTGCCGCCTTTCCACCCGCCGTCAGTGCCACGTGCCTATTGCCGGTTCTAATGCCCGCTTTCGGCTTGCGCGACAGCTTCGCCAGTGCCATGCCCGCCCTGCATCGCGGTCAGCCTCGACCGCACCCGATCCACCACGCACTTGATCACCTCGGCCTGTGCCTGTCCGGCGTCGATGGTGATCGTTTCGCATGTTTTCGCTTGGTCGAGAAAGGCCCCCCGCACGCGCTGGTGGAACGCCAGGTCGAGCGCCTCGAAACGTGCCTCGTCGACGCCTGCCGCGCCGAGCCGGCTTGCGCTGCGGCGCAGGCCGACCAGCGGGTCCACGTCGAGCAGCACCGTCACGTCGGGCATCAGGCCGCCGACCGCGCGTGCGTGCAAGTCCGTGATCAGCACCGGCGAGATGCCGCGGCCGGCACCCTGGTAGGCCAGCGTGGAGCCCACGAAGCGGTCGCACAACACGATGCGGCCGGCGTCCAGCGCCGGCTGTATCACCCGGCGGACGTGCTGCACGCGGGCGGCCACCATCAGCAGCAATTCAGCCGCCGGATCCCATGGTGGGCCGCCGGCGGAGAGGAGCAGGGCGCGCAACGCCAGGCCTTCCGGGGTGCCGCCGGGTTCTCGGGTGAGCAGTGTGTCGCCGCCGAGTGACGCTGCAACGGCGTGCATCGCGGTCGTCTTGCCTGCGCCCTCGCCGCCTTCGAAAGCGATGAACAGGCCGCGGGTCACACTTGCGGCCTGTTGTGGTTTCGTCGGGTATTCGTCACGTGCGGTCGGATGCCCTGTTGTGTTTAGACCAGGCAAGAAAGCAAGGCCTGCTTTTTTGAAAAAAAGCAGCAAAAAACTTTTGGTCCGGCTGTCGCGGAGTCTTCTGGAGCATGCGTCGTGGGACCGAAAATCCGTCTCGGTCTTTGAAGACCATCGCGCTTTCAGCCTGCTGCCATTGAAGACTTTGGCTGTAAGAAACTAAAAATCTCGGTACACGCTGTCGCGCGCCGCGACAGCGAGACAAAAGTTTTTTGCTACTTTTTTTCAAAGAAGAAGGCTTCGCTTGCTCTTCCTACGCCCCCGTCAGCAACCGCGTCACCACCGCCACCGCTCGCCCAGGCAGCGCCATGCGGCCCACATCCTCGCCCGCCACCAGCGGTATGTCCGTCTGTGGCACGCCCTGCCCGCTCACCGTCAGCTTGCCCACCACGTCGCCCGCCTTGATCGGCGCCGGGATCGGGCTGTCGTAGGCGATCGCCACGTGGGCGTGCTGGCGCCAGGCGCGCGGCAGGGTCAGTTTCAAATCCTGCCCGCCCACCAGCGGCACCGTTCGGCTGGAGCCGAGGTAGACCGGCGCGTTCTCCACCACGTCGTTTGAGGAAAACAGCGTAACGTTCTCGAAGTTCGCGAACGCCCAGCCCATCAGCCGCACGCTCTCCTCCACGCGCGCGCGCGCGGTCGGCATCCCGTTCAGCACCATGATGACGCGCCGGCCGTTATGCTCCGCGCTGCCAACCACGCCGAAGCCGCCAGCATCCGTGTGGCCGGTCTTCAGCCCGTCCGCCAAGCCGCGCTGCACCAGCGGGTTGCGGTTGTATTGTATAATGCCGTGGTAGGTGAACGTCTTTTCCGCATCGTAGTGGTAGTATTCCGGGAAGTCCTTGATGATGCTCTTCGCCAGCGTGGCGATGTCGCGCACCGACATGTGGTGCGCAGGATCCGGCCAGCCGGTGCAGTTGCGGAACTCGCTATGCGTCAGGCCGAGAGTCTTGGCCTGCGCGTTCATCATCTCGACGAACTGCTCTTCCGATCCGGCGATGCCTTCGGCCAGCACGATGCAGGCGTCGTTGCCGGACTGGATGATCATGCCGCGGATCAGGTCCTCGACCTTGATCTGCGCGCCGAGCTCGACGAACATCTTCGAGCCCTGCGTGCGCCAGGCGTGTTCGCTGACCGGCAGCGTCTGGTCCAGCCGCAACGTGCCGGCCTTCAGCTTGGAATACACGATGTAGGCCGTCATCAGCTTGGTCATCGAGGAGGGCGGCACCTCCTCGTCGGCCGCCTTGTCGAGGATGGTGGCACCGGTGTTGAAGTCCACGATCACCGCCCAGCGCGCCGAGGTGTCCATCGGGCCCAGCGGCGTATCGGCGGGCGCACCGCCGGCGGCCGGCGTACCGGTGTCCGCCCCGCCGGCATCCTCGTCGTCACCGGACTGCTTGTGCGCGGCGGGCGACTCCCGCACTGCGCGGCGCGGCTTGGCTGCCGCCTGCCCCGCCGCCAGCACGGCGGCGCCCGAGAGCAACAGGAAACGGCGTGTCTGCATCATGCTTCTCTCCCTAGAGCATCATCCGGCCAAACGGGGTCGCCCGTCGGATACAGATGCTCGCCAAAACAAAGAGCTGGAGCGTTTTCCGGCCTGCTTCGATCCAACGAGGCCGGCAGACGCTCTGGTCGCACGCGCCCTACCGGACGCGGATCCGCGCGTCGATGACGCCGGCAGACAG
Source organism: Acetobacteraceae bacterium (assembly GCA_965198755.1). Lineage (GTDB taxonomy): Bacteria > Pseudomonadota > Alphaproteobacteria > Acetobacterales > Acetobacteraceae > BOG-908. Next base: position 4,701,378 of record OZ240673.1, on the reverse strand, counting down.
CGCCTGCGCCAACGCCGCATCGGCCTGCGCGATGGTTGCGAAGGGGCCCGCCTGCACCGTGTAGACCGTCTGCCTGCCGTCACGCGAGCGCACCACGTCGGCCCCGAGTCCCGAAAGCCTCGAGGCGACCACGTTCGCATAAGTGAACCGGCCGAAAACACCGCAGGCCAGCACCAGCTGTCCCGGGTTGGCGTAGGTCACCTGGACGCGCTCCGGCAGCCGGTCCGCCACCAGCGGGGCGGCTGCTTCCGCCGTGGCGCCGCTGATGGAGCGGGCGGGCCCTGCAGGGCCGCCGCCGGGTGGCGGCAGCGCCTCGGCGGTCACCGCGGCGGCGGGTGCGGCCTCGATGCGAAGCGACGGGCCGCCGCCCAGTTGCTCCACCAGGCGGCGGCTCAGCGCCTGGTCCACCCGCACCCGCACGCGGGCGGCACCCTGCGCCGGCACCCCCAGCAGCAACGCGGCGCGGGGCGAGACGGCGATGATGCGCCCCGGCGCGGCAGGGCCGCGGTCGTTCACCCGCATTTCGAGCTGGCGGCCGTTCTCCAGGTTGGTCACCTCGACGATGGCGGGCAACTGAATGGTCTGCATCGAAGCGGTCAGTGCCTTCGGGTCGCGCACCTCGCCGTCTGCGGTCAGGCCGGGTGCCGCCGCCTGCACGGCGGCGATGCCGGTGGCATCCAGCCCGTAATCCTCTGCCGGATAATACCAGAACCCGGCTGCCGGAGAAGCGGGCGCCTGAACACCAGGAACCTCCGAGAGGGGCACCTGATAGGCCGGCCCCAGTTCGTAATGCGGGTGCGCGACGTAGGCCGGCTGTGGCGGCTTGCGGTGCAGGCAACCCGATGCGCCCAGCACGCCCAGCAGGACCAGCCAGGCCCGGCCTGCCGCCATCAGGCCGCCGCGTAGGCCAGCAGCCCCACGCCCAGCGCGTAGTAGTCGGACGGGTTGTAGCGGCGGATCACGTTGAAGTTGTGATACACCATGAAGGCCTCGCCGCCGGCGCCGTCCGGCATCACCACGGCGCCGGACGCGTCGCCGCGGCTGAACGGCCGGCCGTCCAGGCGGGTGACACCGGCGGCATGCCAGTCAGCCAGCGTGCGCACGCGGTCGCGACCGGTCGCAGCCTCCGTCAGGCCCGGCGGCACGCTGACCTGCTGGCCCCACGGCTCGCCCATCCGCCAGCCGCACTTGGCCAGGTAGTTGGCAACCGAGCCGAACACGTCCGCCCGGCTGGTCCAGATGTCGCGCCGTCCGTCGCCGTCGGCGTCCACCGCGTAGTGCAGGTAGGAGCTCGGCATGAATTGCGGCTGGCCCATGGCACCGGCCCAGCTTCCGGTCATCGCACGGGGTGCCACGTCGCCGGAATCGAGGATGCGCAGCGCGTTGACCAGTTCGCCGCGGAAGTAGCTGCCGCGGCGGCCCTCGTAGGCCAGCGTAGCCAGTGCCTCGACGATGCGGTAGTTGCCGGTCTTCTCCCCGAAGCCGGATTCCAGCCCCCAGATGCCCACCACGATGCGCGGGTCGGCCGGGTAGCGCGCGGTGATCGAGGCGAGGCTCGCCGCCTCCGCCGCGTAGGCCGCGCGCGCCTTTTCCATGCGGGATTGCGGCAGCACACGCTGGCGGTACTGCGCCCAGGTCAGGGTGAACTCCGGCTGGTGGTGGTCCAGCTCGAGCACCTTGGGGTTCGGCTGCACGCCCTCGAACGCCGCGTCGACCGTGTCGCCGCGTATGCCGGACCGCACGGCTTCGGCCCGCACGGAGGCGACGAAGCCGGCGAAGCCCGGCGTGCTCGCCGAGGCCAGACTGGGAAAAGCCAAGGGAGCAGCTAGAACGACTCGACGGGTTAGCATGCGGTCAGGGATGACACACGCGGGGGCGGGTCGCCAGTTAAGCAAAGGAAAGGACTTCTTTTTCGAGAAAAAGAAGCAAAAAGCTTTTGTCGCGGCTGTCGCGGTCCTCTCCGGCGAGCGCGCGACAGCGGAGACAAAAGTTTTTTGGTTCTTTTTTTCAAAAAAGAACCGCTTGCCTTGTCTTTCTTGACACTTCCTCGTCCGCCCCCGACGCTGCCGCTCAATCAACAACGAGGAAACCGTCCATGACACGTGTGCTCGCACTCGCCGCCCTGCTCGCTCCGCTGCACGTCGCCGCCGCGGCAGAGGTCACCCAGAGCGTCACCACCACAGCCAGCCCGAAAGCCGTCTGGTCGGTGATCGGCGCGTTCGACGGCATCCACACCTGGCTTCCAGGCGCGGCCAGCAGCCCGGCCGACAAGGGCAACAAGATCGGCTCGGTCCGGCTGATCACCCTGAGCGCGCCCGGCAACCCGACGGTGCAGGAACAGCTCACCGCCCGCAAAGGCACCAGCTACTCCTACAAGATCCTCAAGGTGGACCCGAAGGTACTGCCGGTGACCGACTACGTCTCGACGATCTCGGTGGCCAAGTCCGGCGCCGGCTCCACCGTCACCTGGCACGCGACCTTCACGCCGCCCGCCGGCACCGACGCTGCGGCGGACGAAAAGGCGCTAACCGGGCTGTATCAGTCCGGCCTGGGCAACATCAAGATGATGGCGGAGAAGTAGCCGCGCCGGCGTAGTCGGCCACCAGGTCCGCCACCACGCGCTCGAACATCTCCGTCGTCAGCCGGCGAGTGGACGTGTTGTAGCGGGAGACGTGGTAGCTGTCGGCCAGCACCAGCCCGCCCGGCAACGCGTGGCGGGCGCCGTGGCCGAACTTGAACTGGCTCAGCCGTCCGCCCAGCGCGCGCACCACCGCGGCATGGGCCAGCAGCCCCAGCGCCAGCACGGCGCGGAGGTTCGGCAGGCCGGCCAGCTCGGCGGTCAGGAACCTGTTGCAGGTGGCGGCTTCGGCGGGGGTGGGGAGGTTCGCCGGCGGCACGCAACGCACGGCGTTGGCGATCCGGCAGGTTCGCAACGTCAGCCCGTCGTTTGGGTCGGCCAGGTAGCTGCCGTGCGCCAGGCCGAACTTCAGCAGCGTCCCGTACAGCAGGATGCCGGCGTGGTCGCCGGTGAACGGGCGGCCGGTCCGGTTTGCGCCCTTCACGCCCGGCGCCATGCCCATCACCAGCAGCCAGCCATCCTGCGGCCCGAAGCTGGGCACCGGCGCGTTAAACCAGCCGGGGTTCTCTGCCCGGTTCGCCTCGCGATACGATTTCAGCCGGGGGCAGAGCGGACAGTCGGGTGGTGGCGTGCTGGCTGCGGACAAGGGCGGTGCACTTTGCTGGGTCTCGGTGGTGAAGCAAAGGCAAGGCAAGCAGTTCTTTTTTGAAAAAAAGAACCAAAAAACTTTTGTTCCGTCAGGTGCGCTGTGTGGAGGCGTGCCGTTTCAGCCGTCCGCGACAGCAACCGCAAAAGCTTTTTGTATCTTTTTCTCGAAGAAGCGCTTGCTTCCTTACGGCGTCGAATCCAGCAGCGTCTCGAACAGCTGGTTCATCACCGGGCTGCCCAGGCCGGTCGTCAGGTCGTAGCCCACCGCGGCAGTGTAGCCGCCGTTGTTGCCCCGCGTGGTGTCGCGGAAGTTCACCGTTTTGACGAGCGGGTAGATCCGTGGGTTGAGCAGCCCGAGCGTGCTGTGGCCACCCACCAGGCGGCCCTGGTTGACCAGCGACATCAGTCCCGCCCAGATCGGGGTGGCGGCAGAGGTGCCGCCGACTTCCTCCTCCTGTCCGTTCAGCACGATCACCACGCCGGTGTTCGGGTCGGCCACGGCCGCCACGTCCGGCACCGTGCGCGCGGCGTACGAGGTGGCCGACTGCCAGGACGGCTTGGCGAATAGGGAGCTGATGCCGCCGCCGCCGCCGCTCCAGGCGGTCTCCGTCTTGATGGTTGCCGGCGACGTCTCGCTGCTCGCGGTCAGCACCAGGCTGGTGCCGCCCACGGCGGTCACGTAGGGACTGGTGGAGTAGTAGGCCGGGTGCAGCCCGTTGCCGGAACCGCACTCCGTGGCGCCCTGGTCGCCGGTGGAGACGAAGATGCTCACCCCTTCTGCGGCGAGGCTCTCGAGCAGCGCCTCGTCGGTCTTCACCTGGCCTGCGCTGACGCCCGTCTCGCAGGCGCCCAGGCTGATGGAGAGCTGGGTGATGGCGATGCCGCCCTTGATGTTGGTCAGCATGCGGTGGAAGCCCACGTCCAGCGCGGTGAAGGCGAGGCTGCCGGCCGCGTAGACCCGCACCTTGGAGGCCGGCGCCATGCTGCTGGCCCACTCGGTGTCCAGCGTCTCCTCGCCGGAGGCAGCCGGCAGCGTCTTGCTCAGCTTTACGAAGGTGACGTCGGCGAGAGTCTGGGTGCTGCCGGCCAGGCTCCAGAACTGGGTCAGGTCGCTCGTGTTGGGCACCGTGTCGATCAGGATGGCGGTGGTCGTCCCCGTGCCGTCCTGCGTCAGGTAGCCGGCAGCCTTGTAGGCGCGCAGGATGCCCTCGGGCAGGAAGTCGCCGCTGATGGTCTCCTGCGGCGCGGCGCTCGCACTGCGGCGGAGCATCCTGGTCGAGCTCATGCCGAGGCGGTTCATGTGCTGATAGGGCTGCAGGCCGTTGACGCTGACCACGTAGGGCGAGAGCGCCGCGGGGATGTGCGGCGTGTCGGCGGTGGCCACGTAGGACCGGCCACCGACGGAGACGCGCGACAGCGTCACACCCAGTGCCCGGCTCACCTGCTCGGCCGTGCCGTGCACCTCGAGCATCAGACGGTCGTCGGTGTCCTGGTCCACCGCCAGGCCCTGGCCGGTCAGCCAGCCACGCACCGCCTGGTAGGCCGCCGGCGAAGGAAGATGGTCAGCTTCCAGCTGGGCCGGCGTCAGCCGCTCGCCGCGCGCCACCTTGGCGTCCAGCGCGTCCTTGTCGCGAAGCTGCAGGGCGACCTGGAACGACACCGTGTCGGTCGGCTGCGCCGCACCCTGCAGCGTCACCTCGGGCCCGAAAGCCTGCACGCTTTGCGGCAGCGCGAACGTGTCGGATTGCGCGTGTGCATAGGTCAGGTTTGCACCTGAAAGGGCGGCACTCAGAAGAATGGCGCGGCGGAAAGATTGCAGACGCATGCTCAAAGTCTCCAGATTTCCGAACGAGGTGGGCGCTCGGGTTAGTCAGCTTGCGGTGCAAGGAAGTGATCTGTCGATGACACGACGCACGGCACGCAGGCAAGCGGTTCTTTTTTGAAAAAAAGAACCAAAAAACTTTTGTCTCCGGTCGGTGCGCCGTGGTGAGACGTGTCGTTTCAGCCGTCCGCGACAGCTTACAAAAAGCTTTTTGCTTCTTTTTCTCGAAAAAGAAGGCCTTGCTTGCTTACGCTACCGGCAGACAAGCCGAAGCAAGCTGCGCCATCGCCCTCGCCCGGTGACTGACAGCGTGCTTTTCCGCCGGCGCCATCTCTCCGAACGTCAACGCACCGCTCCACGGGACGAACATCGGGTCGTAGCCGAAACCCAGCGTGCCGCGCGGCGGCCAGGCCAGGGTGCCGTCCACGCGCCCCATGAAGCTGATCGTCCCACCGTCCGGCCAGGCCAGGCAGAGCACGCAGACGAACCAGGCGCGGTCGTCCGGATCGGCGCCGCGCGCCTGCTGCACGCGCTGCATCGCCGCGGCGAAGTCACGCCCCGCACCGGCCCAGCGCGCGGACAGCACGCCGGGCGCGCCGCGCAGCGCGGCGACGCAAAACCCTGAATCGTCGGCCAGCGCCGGCAACTGCGACGCGCGCGCCGCAGCGAGCGCCTTCAGCCTGGCGTTGCCGAAGAAGTCCGGCGCCGTCTCCTCGGGTTCCGGCAATCCAAGTTCGGCGGCGGAGACGACCTCCACCCGATGCGGTTCAACCAGCTCGGCGATCTCGGCCAGCTTGCCGCGGTTGTGGCTGGCCAGCACAAGCCTCTCGCCCGGCGCCAGCCGCCGCGCACCGCTCACGCCAGCGCCCTTCTCTGCGCCTCGAACAGCGCCGTCGTGCCCAGCTGCGCCAGGCGCAGCAGCTCCATGAACTGCGCCTCGCTGAACGGCGACTGCTCGGCGGTGCCCTGAATTTCGACGATGCCGGTCTGCGTCAGCACGAAGTTGGCGTCGGCTTCGGCCCCGCTGTCCTCGGCGTAGTCGAGGTCCAGCAGCGCCGCCCCGCCGACCAGCCCGCAGGAGATTGCGGCCACCTGACTGGTCAGCGGCACCGCGGCGATCACCTTGTTGGCCACCAGGTGGCGAAACGCCAGGCTCAGCGCCACCCAGGCGCCGGTGATGCTGGCGCAGCGCGTGCCGCCGTCGGCGTTCAGCACGTCGCAGTCCAGCGCCACCGTCATCTCGCCCATCGCCGTGCGGTCGGTCACCGCGCGCAGGCTGCGGCCGATCAGGCGCTGGATCTCCTGCGTGCGGCCGGACTGCTTGCCGCGGGCCGCCTCGCGGTCGCCGCGAGTGTGGGTGGCGCGTGGGAGCATGCCGTACTCGGCGGTGACCCAGCCCAGGCCCTTGTTGCGCATGAAGGGGGGGACCTTGGGCTCCACGCTGGCGGTGCACAGTACCTCGGTGCCGCCCATGCGGATCAGGCAGCTGCCCTCGGCGTGGTGGGAGAAGCCGGGTTCGATCGAGACTTGGCGGAGGGCGTTGGGGAGGCGGTTTTCGTGGCGCATGCGGAGGTATCCGGAAAGGAAGGGCAGGCAAAGGCAAGCAGTTCTTTTTTGAAAAAAAGAACCAAAAAACTTTTGTTCCCTGAGTACTCGCTGCAGAAACCTCCGCGACAGCGGGACCAAAAGTTTTTTGCTGCTTTTTTTCAAAAAAGCAGGCCTTGCTTTCTTTTGGGCCCCGGAACGCAAAACCAAAAGCCGCTGGTATAACGTCCAGGGCTGCCGGTTGCGCGTTCAGCGCACGGCAGCGCTATATCAGGCAGATGGACCTGCAACCCAAGCCGCTCCCCCCTGGCCTGGACCCGCGCGCGGCCGCCGTGCTGCGCGAGATCGTCGAACAATACGTCAGCAACGGCGAGCCGGTCGGCAGCCGCACGCTGGCCCGGCGGCTGCCCATCGCGCTCTCGCCGGCCACCATACGCAACGTGATGGCGGACCTCACCGACGCCGGCCTGCTGTTCGCCCCGCACACCAGCGCCGGGCGGCTGCCGACCGATCGCGGCCTGCGGCTGTTCGTCGACGGCCTGCTGCAGTTCGGCGACCTCTCGCTCGACGAGCGCGAGACGATCAGCCGCCAGCTCGCCGGCCACGGACGCTCGCTGCAGGACACGCTGGCGGACGCCTCGGCCATGCTCTCCGGCCTCAGCCAGGCCGCCGGCATGGTGCTGGCACCCAAATCGGACGGCGCCATCAAGCACATCGAGTTCGCCTCGCTCGGCTCCGGCCGCGCGCTGGTGATCCTGGTGGCCGCCGACGGCCAGGTGGAGAACCGGGTGATCGAGATCCCGCCCGGCCTGCCGCCCTCGGCGCTGACCGAGGCGGCCAACTACCTCAACGCGCGCGCCGCCGGCCGCACGCTGATGGAGCTGCGCCGCCGGGTCGCCGAGGAGATGACGGCAGACCGCGGCCAGCTCGACCAGCTGGCGGCCGGCGTGGTGGAAGCGGGCCTGGCTACCTGGACGGACGCCGCCGCGCGGGGCGGCAGCCTGATCGTGCGCGGCCAGGGGCGGCTGCTGGCCGACGTTACGCAGATCGAGAACCTCGCCGCCATCCAGGTCCTGTTCGACCGGCTGGAGACGCAGGAGACCATGCTGCGCCTGCTGGAGCTGGCCGAACAGTCCGACGGCGTGCGCATCTTCATCGGCGCCGAGAGCGCGCTGTTCGGCAGCACCGGCGTCTCCATGGTGGTGGCCCCTGCCCGCAACCATGCCGACCGCATCGTCGGCGCCATCGGCGTGATCGGCCCCACGCGCATCAACTACGGCAAGATCATCCCCGTGGTGGACTACACCGCCGGCGTCATCGGCCGGCTTCTGGGCTGAGCCCCGCCTTGCCGGAATGCCGCACGCCCTCGGGTCGGCAAGAAAGGCAGGCCTTCTTTTCTGAAGAAAAAAAGCAAAAGACTTTTGTCCCTGCTGTCGCGGAGTCTCCGGAGACGGGTCCCCAGGGAACAAAAGTTTTTTGGTTCTTTTTTTCAAAAAAGAACCGCTTGCCTTGCTTGCCACCAAAAACAATCCGCGCCGTTGTTCCTTTCTCAAAAACGTCGCGGCAACCTGGATTTTTTCGCGGTGGCCAACCTGTCAACCGCTTGCTAGGTTCGTCCAGGCAACAACGACATACAAACCATGCAGCAGGCAGCAGCGCCCGGCTTCTCGTCTTCTCCGCGCCGTCTTTGGCACGCCACGAAGTATTGGCGGGCCGCGTGGGTAGCTGACCGGGAGGAGCTGGACCGCGCCCTTTCCCGCGCGCCCGCCTACATCGTGGTGGAGGGCACCGAGGCGTTGCGGGCCTACGCCGCCGGCCTGGCCTATCGCTGCGGCCAGGAAGCCGCCTGGCTGGAGAGCAAGGCAGCATCGGCCGACGAAACGCCGACCTACGTGGCGGTGCCCGCGCTCGGGCGCATACGCGACGGCTATCGCCAGCGTGGTGAGCAAAAGGGGCACCATCCGGAGCAGCACCGTCCGGCGGGGCACCGCCGGCGCAAGCTGGAGGCCGGAATGGGTGCCGTGCTGGCGGCGTGCGTCGGCCTGCTCGCAGCCCTCGCAGTGGAATGGCTTGCCTGGCCCACGGCCGGCCTGGAGCTGGTGCGCCGCCCCCACCAGGCGATGCCGCCAGCGCTGCCCGACGTCACCGCGCTGCCGACCCACGCACCGCTGCCCCCGCCGCTTTCGACAGGCCATTTGCTCGGGCAGATGGCCGTGCCGGCGCTTGGTGCGCTCGCCGCGGGGGCGTTAGTGATCCTGCTGGTGCTGGCGGTCGGGCCCGGGCGGCAGCGGCGGGTCAGCTGGCGGGTGGACTACCGGGTGCAGGGGCTGCTGGTGATCGCCAGGGTCCGCACCCAGGTCACCTAGGGCAAAGCGGGCGTCCGCGGGCGGGGCCAAAACTGAGGCGCCTGCCGGCGTGCGCCCCTCCGCGCCCTTGTCCGGGAGGGTTGCATCGCCTAACTGCGGGCCATGAGCGACACGTTCGAACACCCCGAGGCGGCGGGCGAGGCCGAAGGCTCCACCGAGGCGCTGATGAGCGAGGCGGCCCGCCGAATTGCCGAGCTCGAGGCCGAGCGCGACGACTTCAAGGACCGATGGGTCCGCGCCGAAGCCGAGACCCAGAACGTGCGCGCCCGCGGCAAGCGTGAGCTGGACGAGACCCGCCAGTATGCGGTGCAGAAATTCGCCAAGGACGTGGTCGAAGCGGCAGAGAACCTGCGCCGCGGGATCAGCAGCCTGCCCGCCGCGCGCGCCGACGAGCCGGAGATCCTGACCAAGCTGCGTGACGGCTTCGACGGCGTGGAGCGCAGCTTCGTCGCCCTGCTGGAGCGCAACGGCATCGTCGCCGAGGACCCGGTCGGTAAGCCGTTCGACGCCAACCTGCACCAGGCGATGGCCGAGCAGGCGACGGCGGAGCATCCGCCGGGCACCGTGGTGCAATCCTGGAGCCGGGCGTGGACGCTGAACGGGCGTCTGCTACGGCCGGCGATGGTGGTGGTGGCCAAGGGCGAAAGCCCGTCCGGGGTAGACACCCAAGCCTGAAGCCGACGCGATGCCGCGCGCTGCTATCTGACGTCGATCGCGGATGGCCTTGATTGGTAGTAGGCAAGCAAGCAGTTCTTTTTTGAAAAAAAGAACCAAAAAACTTTTATTCCCCTCAGTACATGCTGCAGAAACCTCCGCGACAGCAGGGATAAAAGTCTTTTGCTTCTTTTCTTCAGAAAAGAAGGCCTTGCCTTCCTTGCCTGACGCAAGCTTCAGTTCGGCCGTATCAGGCAAGCGTGGCGGGACTAAAAGCGTCGGTGTCGCCTACGCAGCCCGCACCTGCGCCGGTCGCTTCTGTGCCGGCACCTTGGCGGCTTCCTGCAGCGGCACGGTGAACACGGTCAGGCCCGAAACCGAAGCCGGGCCGAGTGCTGCAAACCTGCAGTCGCGGTGCACGAACAGCAGGCGATCCGGCCCGAAGCTGTATTCGATGCTGCCGGCGGCCGGCTCGGCAACCGCCGCGCCGCTTCTGCGCCCGCCTAGATGGGAGCGTTCTTCGAGCAATATCCTGCCGCGTTCCGGGCTCCAGATCGCCGCCACCGGTGCGGCGGCGCGGCGCAGCACGGCTGCGTTGGCCACCAGGTCGGAGACGGCGGCGATGCCGACCTCCGCGACGGGTACGTCCGACAGCAGGAACAACGCGAGCATTTCCTGGGCAACCGTCCTGGGATCCAACCGGCTGTCAGCCCGGTCTGCCACCGGGGTGTTGCGTTTGCCGACGCGCAGCCCGCGTTCGTAGGCGCCAGCCGATTGTATGCATTTGAGGAAGTCGTATTCCGCCTGCTCCAGCATGCCGCGGTCCATCATCCAGGCGACGCTCGCCTGTGTCACCGCGCCGAGGTCCGCGCTGCCTGCCGCCTCCGCGTCGTCAGGGCACGAGACCCGGCTGGCGGCCTGGATCAGCGCCGCGTCGGAGAACTGCAGCTTCACGATGATAGCCCCGACCGGCTCGCCGTCAGCCAGCTTCACCGGGAAGTCGAACCCGCAATAGCCGCTGCCCAGCTTGGCATCGAGCAGGTCCTGCCGAAACTTGTCCACCTTGCCGGCGCCGACGCAGCGGCCTGCCACGAATGCCAGCACCGTCTTGTCGCGCAAGCCATCGTCGTCGGAGAAGATCCATCCGGCGATACGCGTGCTGCGTGCGACTTCTATAGCTCCTCTGATCATGTCACCCCCGGCCGACGTGCCACGACCCTGTTAACGACAGCAGGCACCGGAATATCAAGCTGTCCGTTGGTGACATTTTTGCTGACGCCTGCCGCACGAGGGTTGCTGCCCGACAGTAGCCAGCTTGCTGCGTTGCAAACAAGCACGATGTGGCGTGATCAAACTTCATTTCGATGCTGAAATCAAAGAGCGCAGCGCATGCCGCGTGCGCGCGTCCAGAACCGCAACTGCAAGCAAGGATTGCTGCGTATATTTCTAGTGCAATCCCAGAGTCATTTCGTCAGCAATGTCTGCCAACTCGCCGCCACGGCCGCGGGCTGAAAGCGCGCCAGCACACGTCCCGCGCGCGCGCGCAGCTCCGCCGCAAGCGCCTGGTAACCTGGCGTGCAGGTCAGACGCTCAATCCCGCTGGCGATCGCGTCCTCGTCGTACGGATCGACGTAGATTGCCGCCTCGCCGAAGCTCCAGCGGAACACTGGCAGGTCGGAGACCACGCAAGGCGTGCCCACCTGCATCGCCTCCAACGGCGAGTAGCCAAACCCCTCGTTGAACGACGGGAACGCAAAGCACGCAGCGGTTCGCATCACCGCCTGCAGCTCCTCCTGCGGCAGGTTCTGCAGGTGCAGGATACGGCCGCTAGCCACGCCGGGCGCCAACTCGCACAGCAGCGCCTCCTCCCGCCAGCCGGCGCCGCCCACGATCACCAGGCGCAGGTCCGGGTCGGCGCGCGCGGCGACGCGTTCCCAGCCGCGTACCAGGCCGGTGAAGTTCTTGCGCGGTTCCAGCGTGGAGACTGAGAGCACGTAGCGCATGCCCGCTTCCGGCGGACGCCAGCCGTGCGGGGCGGCGGAGATGCCGTCGCCCGGATCAGGCTGGCGGCCCGCATCGGGCGCCCCGCGCAGCGCGCGGAAGGTGACGTGGCGGCAGATCACCGCCGCCACGTCGAGGCCGGCGGCCAACCTGCGGGCCGGCGGAATGGCGCACGGGATCACCACGGCGTTGGCCTCGCGCCGCGGGTCCAGGCTGATCAGCGCCTGCCTGGTGGCTGGGGAGTTACAGACGAACACGGCATCGGGCGCGCAGGCGCGCACCAGGCGGGCATGCGCCAGCGCCACCCGCCAGCCCACCACGGTGTCGGTGTCGGTCACCGGCACCGCGTCATGGAAGCGCACGATCTGGCGCACGCCGGGCGGCAGGCGCACCGGGCGCGGCATGCAGAACAGCACCGCGTCGAAGCCGTCGGCGGCCAGGCTCTTGCGCAGCGGCACCGGCGGGTGCGCGCACAGGTCGATGATGGAGCTGACGGACAGGTCGGTGGCGAAGTAGTCCTGCGCCAGCACCAGCGCGCGCTGGTCGGGCGAAAGGGTCTTGGCAAACAGCACGCGCCACAGCGCGTTGAGCTGGCCTTGGTCGGACAGCTTCAGCAAGTCGTGTCGCGCGCGCACCACCTGGCGCCAGGTCTGCACGCTCTGTGCCAGGCTGAACGGGAAGTTGCGGCGTTCCGGGCGGTGCCAGTTGCGTTCCATCCAGTGCAGCACGGCAGCCGTGAGCCCCGGGCCTTCCGGGCTGCCGGGCCGCACGCGCGGCAGGTCGTGCCGCCCGGTGGGCATCAGCAGGCCGGACACGTCCACGTCGGGCAGCCCGCACAGCATGGCGAAGATCAGCCGCACGTCCTGCGCCACGCCGACGTAGCCGTCGGCGGCGTGGCTGAGGTCGACCAGGACGCGGGTGCGACCAAGCCGGCGCGGCATCTCTCCCAACGAGCCCGGCGCGGCTGCGTCCAGGTCTGTGCCTACCAGCAGGAGTCCTGCCCGATCATGTCAGCGGTTCCAGCTTTCTGCGCTGCAGGCGTGCTGCCTGCTTCCGGTTCTGCGTGCAAGCGCCTTACCCGGGGCGGAGCTGCACGAGGAGGTTCGACGGTAGTCTGCAGAAAGAAAGCAAGCGGTTCTTTTTTGAAAAAAAGACCAAAAAACTTTTGTCTCCGGTGGGCGCGCCGTGGGGAGGCGTGTCGTCTCAGCTGTCCGCGACAGCCGGAGCAAAAGCTTTTTGCTTCTTTTTCTCGAAAAAGAAGGCCTTGCTTCTGCCTGGCGTCACAGCGCCCCGCCGCGCCGCCCTGCCCCGGCGCCGATCCGCAGGCGCAGCGCGTTCAGCTTGATGAAGCCCTGCGCGTCGATCTGGTCGTAGGCGCCGGCGTCGTCCTCGAAGGTGACGACGCGTGCGGAGTACAGGCTGTTGGGGCTGTCGCGCCCGACCACCGTCACGTTGCCCTTGTAGAGCTTCAGCCGAACCTGGCCGGAGACCGACGCCTGGCTCGCGTCGATCAGCGCCTGCAGCATCCGCCGCTCCGGCGCGAACCAGAAGCCGTTGTAGATCAGCTCGGCGTAGCGCGGCATCAGGCTGTCCTTCAGGTGCCCGGCCTCGCGGTCCAGCGTGATGCCCTCCATCGCCCGGTGGGCGGCGAGCAGGATGGTGCCGCCCGGCGTCTCGTAGACGCCGCGGGACTTCATGCCGACGAAGCGGTTTTCCACCAGGTCCAGCCGGCCGATGCCGTTCTCCCGGCCCAGCGCGTTCAGCCGGGTCAGCAGTGCCGACGGCGAGAGGCGCGCCCCGTCGATGCCCACCGGGTCGCCGCGCTCGAAATCGATCGCCACCTGCACGGCCCGGTCGGGCGCGGCCTCCGGGCTGATGGTGCGCTGAAACACCATCTCGTCCGGCGGTGTCGCGGGGTCTTCCAGGATTTTGCCCTCCGACGACGAGTGCAGCAGGTTGGCGTCCACCGAGAACGGCGCGTCGCCGCGCTTGTCGCGGGTGACCGGGATCTGGTGCGCGTCGGCGAACTCCAGCAGCTTGGTGCGGCTGGTCAGGTCCCACTCGCGCCACGGCGCGATCACGCGGACGTCCGGCTTCAGCGCGTAGTAGGCGAGCTCGAAACGCACCTGGTCGTTGCCCTTGCCGGTGGCGCCGTGCGCTACCGCGTCGGCCCCCGTGGCTTCCGCGATCTCGATCTGCCGCTGCGCGATCAGCGGCCGCGCGATCGAGGTGCCGAGCAGGTATTGGCCCTCGTAGAGCGTGTTGGCGCGGAACATCGGGAAGACGAAGTCGCGCACGAAGGTCTCGCGCAAATCCTCGATGAAGATCTCGCGCACGCCGGCCTGCTCGGCCTTGGCGCGGGCGGCCTCCAGCTCGGCACCGGCATCCTCGACGGACTGGCCGAGGTCGGCGGTGAAGGTGACGACCTCGCAGGCGTAGGTCTCCTTCAGCCAGCGCAGGATGACGCTGGTATCCAGGCCACCCGAATAGGCAAGCACTACCTTTCTGACCGGTTGCCGCATTGTGAACACCTCCGTGGTGGGGCGGCTGTTAGCTGGGGGGGATGGGACAGGCAAGGCAAGGCCAGGGGGCTCTGCCCCTGGACCCCGCTAAGGACAGTCGTCCTTAGAACCTGTTTGTTTAAGGGGTTTTCAGAGAGGGGCCGACGGGGCTGTAGCCACGACGCGTGCGGCCCCTCTCTGAAACCCCTTAGGCGAAGCCGGGGTCTGGGGCCGACTGGCCCCAGCGGGGTCCAGGGGCAGAGCCCCTGGCCTTGCCTTACTTGCCCCAGCCTCCCCCGCTGACATCCACCCCCACCCGGAGTATGCCTGCGCGGTGGCCGATGATGATCCTTTCGCTGACGGCGCCTTCGTCTCGCGCCTGCAGAAGCTGTTACCGATGCTCGCCTCCGAGCAACCCGGCGAGGCCGATGCCGCCCGCCGCAAGCTGCTCGAGCACCTGGGCAGCCATCGCCTGTCGCTGACCGACGTGGCCCAACGGCTGCAGCCTGGCGCGGCCGGTGGTGCCGGTCGTGCGTCCTTCCTGCAAGGTGCGCGCGAGATGAGCATGGAGCGTCAGCTGCAGGTCGCCCGCGTCTCCCGTCAGGAGGCCGAGGCGAACACCCAGCGCGCCCTGATGCGGATTGCCGAGTTGCAGCAGTCGCTGAACGGCGCCGCCTTCGAGGCGGCCCGCGCGCTGCAGGGCCAGGCGCGTGTGCGTTTGATGGCCGGCGTGGGCTGGCTGCTGGCCGGGATCGTCGCCGCCATCTCGATCAGCGAGCACCTGCACATGCAGGGCGTGGCACAGGGGCGTGCCGAGGTGGCCGCCAACCAGTCGCTGCTGGGTGCGCCGGCGCTGGAGGGCGGCGAGGCGTCGTTGCGGCTTTCGCCGGGCGAGCGGTTCGGCACGGTGCTGGTGCAGGACCTGGCCGTGCGGCTCAGTCCCAGCGAGGATGCCGGCGTGCGCGCGTTTCTCAACCGCGGCATGCGGGTGGTGGTGGTGCAGCAGGTGCGCGTGGGCGTGCAGGCGTGGCTGCTGATACGCAGCGTGACGGGGTCGGGCTGGGTGCGCGGCAGCGACGTGCTGCGGTAGCAAAGCGTAGGCCAAGGCGTTCTTCGGACAGAAAAGTAGCAAGAAACTTTGCGCGCTGTCGCGGACCTCTCCGCACGGCGCGCCTACGGGACTAAAAGTCTTCTGCTTCTTTTCTTCAGAAAAGAAGGCGCTTACTTCTGCTTGGCTTCGTATGCCTTCACCGCGTTCATCGTGTTGCCGACATGCGCGTCCGGGTTCATCGCGTTGTAGGCGTAGATGACCTTGCCGTCCGGCGCGATGACGTAGCTGGTGCGGCTGGCGTAGCCCAGCACGCCGATCAGCACGGCGTCGTAGGACTTGCTGATCTTGCCGCTCTGGTCTGAGGCGACGGGGAATTTGTCGCGGCACTCGCTGACGGAGAACTTGTCGAGCGTGCCGATCTTATCCATCGAGACGCCGATGACGGTGGCGTGCAGGGCGGCGAACTGCGGCGTTGCGTCGGCGAAATCATGCGCCTCGACGGTGCAGCCTTTGGTGAAGGCGGCCGGGTAGAAATACAGCACGACGGGGCCGGTCTTCAGCGCGTCGGCCAAATGGAACGGGAATTCGTGGCCGCCGAGGGTGGCGGTGGTGGAGAAGTCGGGCGCCTGCTGGCCAGGCTGCAGCGCCGCCAGGGCGGGCGTTGCGAGCAACAGTGTGGCCAGGGTAGCGAAATGAATGCGCATGGTTTGAGGCTCCGTTTGCTGTCGGCAGCCACGACCTGCGTCACGGCTTGCGTGCGACATTGTCTCCCACTGTGGGATGGTGGCAAGCCAGCGTAATACGGGGCGCCTGACACACGCCAATGCCTGACGCACCATGCAAACGAACGTGCAAGAAAATACGCATCGCCTCAACCCGCCCGCGACAGCGCTCGCGAAAGTTTTTTGGTTCTTTTTTCAAAAAAAGAACCGCTTGCTTGCCTTACTGCCCCACCCGCTCCCAAACCGCCCGCGCCACCCCCCTAAGCGCCACCGCCCCCGCGCTCTCCGGCGCCGACAGCACGATCGGCAGCCCCGCATCCCCCGCCTGGCGCACGTCCAGCAGCAGCGGCACCTCGCCCAGGAACGGCACGCCCAGCCGCAGCGCTTCCGTCCGCGCGCCGCCGTGTCCGAACACGTGGCTGTCGTGGCCGCAGTTCGGGCAGTGGAAGAAGCTCATGTTCTCCACTACGCCCAGGATGCGCACGCCCACCTTCTCGAACATCGAGACGCCGCGCCGCGCGTCGATCAACGCGATGTCCTGCGGCGTGGAGACGATCACGGCACCCGCCACCACCACGCGCTGCGCGAGGGTCAGCTGTGCGTCGCCAGTGCCGGGCGGCAGGTCGATCACCATGACGTCCAGCTCGCCCCAGTCGGTCTGGCCCAGCATCTGCTGCAACGCGCCCATCACCATCGGGCCGCGCCAGATCATCGCCTGGTCCTCCGGCACCAGGTAGGCCATGGACATCGTCTTCAGCCCGAACGCGGCCACCGGCTGGAAAATCTGGCCCGACATCTCCGGCTTGCGGTTGATGCCGAGCATGCGCCCCATGCTGGGCCCGTGGATGTCGGCGTCGATCAGCCCGGTGCGCAGGCCCATCTGGCCGAAGCTGGCGGCCAGGTTCACCGCCACCGTGCTCTTGCCGACGCCGCCCTTGCCGGACGCCACCGCAATCACGTGGCGCACGGATTGGAGGAACTTCGCACCTGCCGGGTCCTCGCCGTGGCCGCGCATCATGCCGGGCGGCGGCTGGGTCAGCGACGGCGCGGCCGGCCTAGCGGTGACGGCCGGCGGCCGCGGTACGGGCGCCGGGGCGGACCGCCCGGCGCTTGCCGGCGGCGGCGCGGGCGGCGTCGGCGGCCGGTGCGACGTCAGCACCACGGACGCGTTCAGCACGCCGGGCTGGCGCCGCAGCAGTGCCGACGCCTCTGCCGCCACGCGCTCCATGCGTCCCACCTGGCTGCGTTCGGCGCGCAAGGCCAGCTGCACCAGGCCGTCGCGCACGGTGAGGCCGTCGACCAGTCCGGCCGTCACGATGTCGGCTCCGTCCGGACCGGCCACGCCGCGCAGCACCGCCACCAGCTCGGCCTCCAAGTCCGCCGCCTGATCCGTCATGGCTTTGCAAACCTCCGCGTGCGGTCCATATCGGCTGCACGGCCGGCATATGGCGAAGCGGGGTGCGCCTGCCAATGCGCCCGCCCGCCGCCAGGCCCGGCCTTCCAGGAGCTGCCTCCCTTCATGCCCTCCGATCAGAACCCCTGGAACATTGGCGGCAACGGCGCGCGCCGTCCGCCCAACCCGCCCATCAAGGGTCCTTGGGGCGGCGGCGGTGGCGGCGGCGGCGGCCAGATTCCGCCCGAGCTCGAGAACCTGCTGACCCAGATACGCGCCCTGCTGCGCCGCTTCGGCCGCAGCGGCAGCGCCGGCCTGGCGCTGGTCGCCGTGGTGGCGGTCGCCGCCATCTGGCTCGCCACCGGCATCTACCGCGTGGAACCCGACGAGGAGGGCCTGGTCCTGCGCTTCGGCGCCTACGTCCGCAGCACGCCGCCGGGCCTGAACTACCACGCCCCCTGGCCGGTCGAGAGCGTGCTCATCCTGCCGGTCACCCGCATCAACCGCGTGGAGATCGGCTTCCAGAGCAACGGCACCGACGAGCCCGACATCGTACCGCGCACGCCGGAAGGCCGCGAGGACCCGGTGCGCGGCCTGCCCGCCCGCGACGTGACCGCGGAGAGCCTGATGCTGACCGGCGACGAGAACATCGTCGACATCAACGCCAGCGTGTTCTGGCGCATCTCCGACGCGCCGGCCTACGCCTTCAACACGCGCAACCCCGGCTACACGGTAAAGTCGGCCGCAGAGAGCGTGCTGCGCCAGGTGGTGGGCCACACCAAGATCGAGGAGGCGCTGACCGGCGGCCGCTCGGCCATCGAGCAGGCGGTGACAGCCGGCACGCAGGCCATCCTGAACACCTACAAATCCGGCGTGGAGATCACCCAGGTTCAGCTGCAGAAGGTCGATCCGCCGGAGGCCGTGATCGAGAGCTTCCGCGACGTGCAGCGCGCCACCACCGACGCCGACACCGCACGCAACGACGCGCAGAGCTACGCCAACGACGTGGTGCCCCGCGCCCGCGGCGACGCGGCCGCCGTCCTGGCCGAAGCCAACGGCGCCAAGCAGGCCGCGGTCAGCTTGGCCACCGGCGAATCACAGCGCTTCCTCAGCGTGTACGCCGCCTACAACCTGGCCAAGGACGTGACCCTGCGCCGCCTCTACATCGAAACCATGCAAGACGTGCTGCGCAACTCCCCCTCCATTGTGATCGACGACAAGTTGCGCAGCCTGCTGCCGACGCTGCAGCTCAACAGCATGTCGCCCGCACCCGCTCCTGCGCCGGGAGCACAGCCATGAACCGCCTGGTCATCGCGCTGGGCGGCTTGGTCGTGTCGGGTCTGCTCGTCCTCAACTTCAGCTTCTTCGTCGTCGACCAAACACAGCTCGCGTTGATCACCCAGTTCGGCCAGCCGGTGCGCGTCATCACCGACCCCGGCCTGCACACGAAGATTCCGCTGGTGCAGACTGCCATCTACTTCGACCGCCGGCTGCTCGACTACGAGGCGCCACAGGAAGAGGTGATCCTGGGCGACCAGCGCCGGCTGATCGTGGACAGCTTCACCCGCTACCTGATCACCAACCCGCTGCAATACTACCAGTCCGTCGGGCCCACCGAGGACGGCATCCGCGCGCGGCTGAATAGCGTGGTCACCTCCAGCCTGCGCCGCGTGCTGGGCGGCGAGACCTTGCTCGACGTGCTCTCCAACCAGCGCACCCGGATCATGACTGCCATCCGCGGCCAGGTGAACGACGAGATGCGCAATTTCGGCGTGCAGATCGTCGACGTGCGCATCCGCCGCGCCGACCTGCCGGAGGAGAACACCGAGGCCATCCTGCAGCGCATGCAGTCCGAGCGTAAGCGCGTGGCCGCCCAGGCGCGCGCGGAGGGTGCGGAGGCCTCGGCCCGCATCAAGGCGGATGCGGACAGGCAGAAGACCGTGCTGATCGCGCAGGCGCGGGCCGATGCGGACCGGCTGCGGGGCGAGGGCGAGGCCAAGGCAATCGCCATCTATGCCGACGCGTTCCAGCGGGACCCGAAGTTCTTCGCCACCTGGCGCACGCTGCAGGCCTACAAGGATGCGTTTGGGACGGGGAAGTCTCGGCTGGTGCTTTCGCCGCAGGACGATTTCCTCAAGCTGATGCAGGGGCTGCCGGCGCAGTAGGGACGGAAGGCGCTCGTTCTTGGAAGATAGCAGACGACGTTCGGTCCCGGCGCCGAGGCGACGACCCGAGCCGACCGGGACGCCATGATACTGCTGATCGACAACTACGACAGCTTCACGTTCAACCTCGTGCATTATCTGGGCGAGCTTGGAGCGACGTGCGACGTCCGGCGTAACGATGCGCTGAGCGTGGACGACGCGTTGGCACTCAGGCCCGAGGCGATCGTCCTCTCACCGGGGCCGTGCTCACCGGACCAGGCAGGCATCTGCCTCGACCTGATTGCGGCGGCGGCCGGTATGGTCCCTGTGCTCGGCGTCTGTCTTGGCCACCAGGCGATCGGCCAAGCTTTCGGCGGCGACGTCGTCCGCGCGCCCCACCCCATGCACGGCAAGACAAGCCCCATCCTGCACGCCGGCACGGACGTGTTCGCCGGCCTGCCAAGTCCGTTCCAGGCAACCCGCTACCACAGCCTGACCGTCCGGCCGGAAACCATGCCGGACTGCCTGACTGTCACCGCACAAACCGAAGACGGCGTCATCATGGGATTGCGCCACCGGCATCATGCGATGTTCGGCGTGCAGTTTCATCCCGAAAGCATCGCCAGCGAACACGGGCACGCCATCCTTGCCAACTTCCTCACTCTGGCCAGGACCGGGGCGCCTGTGGAACGCGCGCACGGTTAGGCCGGGGTGGCGCCAGGATAGGCCCGAGATGTTACCTGACGGTAAACTAGTGGTTCTTTGACTCAAGTTTCGGAACAAGCATTGCTGCTATGTGGCTGCAGTTCTTGAGTTCTTCGATGTTACACTAACCGCTTAGGTTCGACCGGTGACAAGCTGAGCAAGCGGTTTTTGAAAAAAAACCAAAAAACTTTTGTTTCGTCGGGCGCGCGCTGCAGAGCCCATCGCGACAGCAGGGATAAAAGTCTTTTGCTTCTTTCTTCAGAAAAGAAGGCCCTCCTTCCCTGCCGCGCTTTGAAGGGTCAAGGTCCAGGGCTTCTGGTATCAGCCCTTCGTTCGATCGCGCGTCGAAGGTAGCCTCCGTCTCGGGTGGAGTGTTCGCTCCAAAATTTTGAACCCGCCACCCGGAAGACTTTTGTTCCAATGGGCGTGCGCCGCCGGAAGCGCCGCGACAGCCGCTGGAACGCCTTCGCCTGTTTGTTTCGTGAAAGCAATACCTGCCTCTGGCTCGAGACATGACGGGCCGTCGCGTGGCGGGATGCCGCTATCATTCCGAACTCGCAAGAGAAATTTATCACATGTTCATTACGATGTGGTATGGGTAAGTGCGGATGCCCGATGGCATGACCGGCTGAAGAAAGTAGCTTAATGACCGTTTCGCCTGATTCAGCCCTCCTCCTACTCGGCCAGATCAGCGCGGACCACCCTGGCTGGCATCTCGGCTGGGCAGTAGCCGGGTTCGTGACCGCGGCATCTGCGCTGGCGGCCGCGTCTGCCGCCGGGCTGGGCTACCGGCGCGGCTCGGTTCTCCGCCAGGAGGCGGAGCTGAAGCGGTTTCAGGTGAACCGGCGTGACAGCCTGACCGACCTGGCCAGCCGGCAGAGCTTCATTGACGGCCTGGCCACGCGGCTGCGTAGCTTCACGCCCACTGCGCTGTTGCTGATCGACCTAGACGACTTTGCCGAGCTGAACGCGCAGCACGGCCAGCGCGTCGGCGACGAGGTGCTGGCGACAACGGGGGCGCGGTTGCGCGCGCTGTTTCCCGGCCAGGCGCATGCCGCACGGCTGGGCGGCGACGAGTTCGCCGTGGTGGTGCCGAGTCCGGGCGGGCTGGACGATGCCGAGGCGGCGGCGCTGGGGGTGATCCGCGCGCTTCTGGCGCCGGTGGACTGCGCAGCGGGCGCCGTGGACTGCAAGGTGAGCGTTGGCGTGGCGCTGCTGCCGGAGCACGGCATGGACGCCGACGCCGCGTTGCTGGCCGCCGGCCAGGCATTGCGCAGCGTGAAGGCGACCGGCGTGTCGGGCTGGCGTTTTTTCGACCCCAATCAGAGCGAGCAGGCGCAGCGTCGCACCGCGTTGAAGGACGAGCTGCGCGCCGCCATCACCGGGCACGGCATCATCCCGTACTACCAGCCGATCGTCGACCTGGATGACGGGCGCATCGCCGGCCTCGAGGTGCTGGCGCGCTGGCAGCACCCCACACGCGGGCTGCTGCCGCCAGACCTGTTCATCCCGATGGCCGAGGAGATGGGGCTGACCGGGCAGATCACCCAGCAGCTGATGCGCCGGGTCATGGCGGATTCCCGCGGCTGGCCGAGTTGGCTCTATTTTGCCTTCAACGTCTCGCCCGGCCAGCTGCGCGAGCTGATTTCCATGTTGCGCCGCCCGCCGGACTGGCCGGAAGGCATGATGGATCCGCGCCGGCTGGAGGTGGAGGTGACCGAGAGTGCGCTGATCGAGGACGTGGACGTAGCGCGCGAGGTGATATCCCTGCTGCAGCAGCGCGGCACGCGTGTGGTGCTGGACGATTTCGGCATCGGCTACTCGAACTTCTTCCATCTGCGCGAACTGCCGTTCGACCGCCTCAAGATCGACCGCAGCTTCGTCATGGACGTGACCACCGACTCCCGCGCCGAGGCATGCATGCGGGCGATGCTGGCGCTGGCCGGCGAGCTGCGCATCCCGATTGTGGCCGAAGGGGTGCAGAACGAGGAGACGGAAGCCGCCGTGACGCGGCTGGGGTGCAGGTTCGGGCAGGGCTTCCTGTATTCCGAGGCGGTGCCGGCCGTGGAGGTTAACGCGTTGCTGCGGCGGCTGACGCGGGGGAAGATGGAGGTTCTGCGGGCGGGGTAGGCCGAGCAAGGCCGTTCTTGTCTGAAGACAATGTGCAATGGACTTATATCGACTGGCGTTGATGCTGACTCATAGAAAGCAAGCAGTCCTTTTTTGAAGAAAGGACCAACAAACTTTTGTCTCCGCTGTCTCGCGCTCTCCGGAAAGGACCGCGACAGCGGAGACAAAAGTCTTTTGCTTCTTTCTTCAGAAAAGAAGGCCTTGCTTGCTTCGGGACGGTCAACCTTCAGGCGGGTTGGTATTAGTGTTACCGCCGCCGTCCTCCTACGCGCGATGCGGGTGAGCCTAGCCGGAGCCGAGCATTCGGCTGAAGCCGGCGTAACTCGTACCCACCTCGCCGGTCTGAGCCCGGCCGTTCACGATGAAAGTGGGTGTCGCGTTAATGTTGTACGCCTGCTCCGCCTGCGCTTGTGCAGCGAGTATCTCGTTCTTCAGCCGCTCGTCGGCGACGAAGCGGGCGAATGACTCGCGCGGCACGCCGGCGAGTGCTGCCATCTTGGCAAGCTCCTCCTTGGGGTCCACGCTCCGGTCGAACGCCCAATGCGCCTGTGTGGCGAGCAATGCGTCCTTGAACGGCTCGTAGCGGGATGGTGGCAGGGAGCGCGCCACCATGGCGGCCATCAGGTCCACCTGGTCTCGCGGGTACTCACAAAAGACCAGGCGAAGCCTGCCGGTATCGATCAGCTTGGCGCGCACTTCGGGGAACACGTCGGCGGCGAAATGGGCACAGAAATGGCAGGTGAAGCTGAACCATTCGACCACGGTCACGCGTGCGTCCGGCTGGCCGTTTGCGCGGTCCGCCATGCGGGGGTCGTTAAGGGTGTCTGCGCGCGCTGGTGCGCCCATGGCGGCGATCGTGGCGGCGGCGGCGAGAACCCGGCGGCGGGTCGGCTGCATGGCTTTCGTCCAATCCTGGGGTGTCGGCGGACAGAAACATGACCGAGCATCGGTCGGTCCGCAACGATGCCGGACGAGCGGCGCGTCTTGTTCGGTTGAGCGAAGTGCATAGATTGCGCAACCATGCAGACCTCACCCCATGATGCCGTCGGCTGGCATGGCACAACCATACTGTGCGTGCGCCATGGCGGGCGTGTCACCATGGCCGGCGACGGGCAGGTGACGATGGGCCAAACCGTGGTGAAGGGGAACGCCCGCAAGGTGCGGCGCATCGGTGCCGATTTCGGCGTGCTGACCGGCTTTGCCGGGGCGACGGCGGACGCGTTCACTCTGCTGGAGCGGCTGGAGGCCAAGCTGGAGCGGTTTCCGAGCCAGCTCGAGCGGGCCTGCGTGGAACTGGCCAAGGACTGGCGCACGGACCGCTACCTGCGCCGCCTGGAGGCGATGATGGCGGTGGCCGACGCCACGCACAGCTACACGCTGACCGGCAACGGCGACGTGCTGGAGCCTGAAGATGGGGTAATAGCCATCGGGTCGGGCGGGAACTACGCGCTGGCGGCGGCCAGGGCGCTGCTGCAGGTCGAAGGACTGACATCTGAAGAGATCGCCCGCAGGGCGATGGGCATTGCGGCGGATATTTGCGTCTACACTAATCATTCCCTGATCACTGAAACGCTGTAAGGCCAGGGGCTCTGCCCCTGGACGCCGTCGTGCGACGCACGCTAACGCATAACGGGCCAGTCTACCCTACCCCTGCCTCGAGAAAAGGTTCTAAGGACGACTGTCCTTAGCGGGGTCCAGGGGCAGAGCCCCTGGCCTTCTTCTTAGGAATCCGAATGCCAGACTTCACGCCCCGAGAGATCGTCGGCGAACTCGACCGCTTCATCGTCGGCCAGTCCGACGCGAAACGCGCCGTCGCCATAGCGCTGCGCAACCGCTGGCGCCGCGCCCAGCTGCCGGACGGCCTGCGCGACGAAGTGGTGCCGAAGAACATCCTGATGATCGGCCCCACCGGCTGCGGCAAGACCGAGATCGCCCGCCGCCTCGCCCGCCTCGCCCAGGCCCCGTTCCTCAAGGTGGAAGCCACCAAGTTCACCGAAGTGGGCTATGTCGGCCGCGACGTGGACAGCATCATCCGCGACCTGGTCGAGGTCAGCCTCAACATGCGCCGCGAGGCCAGCCGCCGTGAGGTGGCCGCCCGTGCCGACCAGGCCGCCGAGGACCGCCTGGTCGACGCGCTGGTGGGAGCAACCGCAAGCGGCGACACCAAGTCCAAGTTCCGCCGCATGCTCCGCGCCGGCGAGATGGAGGACAAGGACGTCGAGATCACGGTGGCCGACACCGGCGGCGCCGGCATGGGCCAGATCGACATCCCCGGCGTGCCGCAAGGCCAGATGATCAACCTTGGCGAGATGATGCGCGGCATGATGGGCGGCCGCCAGGTGCAGAAGCGCATGAAGGTGGCCGATGCCCGCCCGCTGCTTGCCCGTGAGGAAGCCGACAAGCTGGTCGACACCGATCGCCTGGCCAAGGACGCCGTCGAGCACGCCGAGAACGACGGCATCGTCTTCCTTGACGAGATCGACAAGGTCTGCGCCCGCACCAGCGAGGGCGGCTTCCGCGGCGGCGACGTCTCCCGCGAGGGCGTGCAGCGCGACCTGCTGCCACTGATCGAGGGCACCACCGTTTCCACCAAATACGGCCCGGTGAAGACCGACCACATCCTGTTCATCGCGTCCGGCGCCTTCCATTTAGCAAAGCCGGCCGACCTGCTGCCCGAGCTGCAGGGCCGACTGCCGATACGCGTGGAGCTGGCGCCGCTGACCCGCGCCGACCTGCGGCGCATCCTGACCGAGCCGGAACACAACCTGCTCTCGCAATACGCGGCGCTGATGCACACGGAAGGGGTGACGCTGGACTTCGCCACCGACGCGATCGACGCGCTGGCGGACCTCGCCGCCGACATCAACGATCGGGTGGAGAACATCGGCGCGCGGCGGCTGGCGACCGTGCTGGAGAAGCTGCTGGAGGAGATCAGCTTCACTGCGTCGGACAGGAACGGGGAGACGGTGCGAGTTGACGCGGCTTACGTGAACGAGAAGGTGGCGCCGTTGGCGGCGCGTGGGGATTTGAGTCGGTTTATCCTTTGACAGAGGAAGCAAGCGCTTCTTTTTCGAGAAAAAGAAGCAAAAAGCTTTTGTCTCCGCTGTCGCGCGCTGGCGAGAGAGTCGCCGACAGGGAACAAAAGTTTTTCGGTTCTTTTTTTCAAAAAAGAACTGCTTGCTTCCGGTGATCCCGCTTCGCCAAGTCATCTCCGACTACCGCCTCGACGCCCGCCGCAAGCTCGGCCAACACTTCCTGCTGGACGAGAACCTCACCGCCAAGATCGCCCGCCAGGCCGGCGACCTGACCGGCCGACACGTGGTCGAAGTCGGCCCCGGCCCCGGCGGCCTGACGCGTGCGCTGTTGGCGAGCTCCGCGGCAAGCGTGGTGGCGGTGGAAGTAGATCCGCGCGCGGCCGAGGCGATCCGGGCGCTGGCCGCCGCGAGCGATGGCCGGTTGCGCCTTGTGCAGGCCGACGCGCTGCAGACCGACCTGGCCGCGCTGGTGCCGGCACCGCGGCAGATCGTGGCGAACCTGCCCTATAATGTGGCTACCCCGCTGCTGGTGGGCTGGCTGAAGCAGGCGGCGTGCTGGGAGCGGTTGACGCTGATGTTCCAGCTCGAGGTGGCCGAGCGCATCGCGGCCGCGCCGGACACCGAGGCTTATGGCCGGCTGGCGGTGCTGACGCAGTGGATCTGCACGACGGAGATGCTGATGCGCATCCCGCCCAGCGCGTTCACCCCGCCGCCGAAGGTGTTCTCCGCCGTGGTGGGGCTGGTGCCGCACGCCGCCCAACCCGCGCTGGCGCTGTTCGCGGCGATGGAGCGGGTGACGGCGGCGGCGTTCGGACAACGGCGCAAAATGCTGCGCGGCTCGTTGAAAACGCTCGGCGGGGAGGCGCTGCTGGCGCGCGCCGGCATCGCGCCGGAGCGGCGGGCGGAGACGCTCAGCGTGGCCGAGTTCGAGACTTTGGCGCAACTTTTTTTGACGAGCCAGAACGATACGGCGTCCGCAGGCGTTGGCCCGCTGTAGCCTACAGGGGGGAAGCCTTGGCTGATTTCGTCGAGATGCCGGTGCAGGGCGGAGTAGGCCCGTATCATTTCAACCGTTACCGGATCGTGTTCGATGCACCGGTCGTGTCTAAGGAGGGCTTGGCACGCAACCTCATCATGAACTTTCCGTCTCACTTGAACAGCCAATACGCCACTGTCGAGAAGACGAAGCGGACGTTTAACAGCAAGCCGACGCTGAAGTTCCACGGCATCAAGAACATGCCCGTCGTCGGCGACGTTGCGCGACCGCATCACGACTGGGTGGTGGTAGACCCGGTCGACTGGCAGCGGGGCTTCACCGCACGAACGCTACGGCGCGAGTTCATCGATGTGCAGGACGACGGTGTGGCCGGCGGCTTGGCCGGTGCTGCCGGCGGCCTGCTCGGCGCAGCTGAAGCGGTGCGCGTCAACCAGCGCCACTTCCTAGCTGGCAGGCGGTGTTGGCGCCTCGATACCGCGGAGGCGTTCCATCTTCCTGATGTTCCTGGCCAAAAACTGGTGCTGGAGACGACAGCGATCGAACGTTTCTCATGTCCGGAATACGTCCTAGCCGATGCCGCCTTTGGCATGGAGAAGCTCGTCCCGAACATCTGGTGTTCCATGCTTTGGAACTTCGTTCGCCAAAACAGTCTGACTGCCGACCCTCTGAAGTTGAAAAGCGGCTGGATCTACGGCAAAGTGGGTTTCAACAACGTGCAATACTACTCCCGTCAATTGCCGGATCTCTCGGCGCTTCTGCATGAGCCGGAGTTCCTCGACGCGTACTGCTACTTTCCCACAGTAATCGACTTGTCGGCACCGCCGAATACAGCGTGACAAGCTGAAACCGCAGCGCTACTCAATAGGCGGTTCTGATCCCGATCCGAGTTCTTTAGGCCAGACTGGATAGGTGTTGGCAAGCTCCGAAAGTTTCCGAGAAGTCCTATCGTTTGGTATCAACAAAGTTTAGGACAGGAGAAAGCAAGGCCTGCTTTTTTGAAAAAAGCAGCAAAAAACCATTGTCTCGGCTGTTGCGGACACTTCAGCCGACGTGCGCCCAAGGGAACAAAAGTTTTTTGCTTCTTTTTTTCAAAAAAGAAGCGCTTCGCTTTTTCTTTAGTACGGTCTGTCACTAAGCCTTCCTGACCCGCAACGTTTGGAACTGAAACCCCAGCGCCCGGTCGTCGTCGGACGCGCCCATCGCTTTGGGTGACGGGCAAACAGGGTGCTCCAAGCCGACCAGCAACGCGCCGTGCGCCATGTGCGGCGGGATTTCCACGAACAGCGCCGCCGCTTCGCCGACGGCCCATTCGGCCACGCGTTCGCCGTTCAGGCTGACGGCGAACGGCTTGGCGACGAGGTAGGGCGGCCGGACGAAGCCGGTGCCGCATATCTCCAGCAGGGCCGCGCCCGGTACGGGTGGCAGGCGGACGGACGAGCGGGGACCGACCGACCAGGTTCCTCGCACTTCCGGCTCGGCGAAGCCCTGGCAGGCATAGGCAGCGGCGTTGCCGGCGGCGGAGAAGTCCACGCTCAGCAGCACTTCGCCAGGGCGGCGGACGGCCAGGTGGCTGCCGATGCGCGTCCTGGCGGCGCCGGAGCGTTGTGCCGCGGCGGCGGCCTGCAACCCTGCGGCGAGGTCCGGCGGGTGGACGAGGTAGTCGGCGTGGCCGGTGCTCTGCCCTGGCTCGGGCAGCGAGGTGCCGCGTATGTCGGCGACGACGATGTCCAGGCGCTGGAAGAGTTTCAGGAAATAGTCATCAGGCCAGCGCAGCGGCGCCAGTGTTGCGAGCGCGGTGCCCGGCTGCGCGTAGATGATGCCGGCGAGGTTGGAGCCGAGGTCGCCGGCGACCAGGCGGCTGCCGCGAAAGGCCGCCACCTGTTGGGCGAAGCTGGCGGCGCCGAGGTCGAGGCAGTCGAACCCGGCGGCAGACAGGCCGGTGCGCAGCGCCGGCGCGTTGACCAGCGTGCGTATGCTCGGTCTGGCCCGCAGCACAGCGAGCGAGCCGCCTGCTGGCTCGCCAGAGTCGGGCAGCGCCCGCATGGCCGCGAGCACGCCGGGGTGCATGTGCTTGCCGCTGGTGCCCGAGACGTCGAACAGGTTGTCGAAACGGTAGGTCTGGTTGGCGCGTATCCGCAGCAGCCGGCTGGGGTCGATGCCATAGGCGGCCAGCGAGCCCAGCACGGAGCGCACGTAGTTGGGCGCGTGGTGCGGCCGTTCCTGCGGATCGACGATGCCGGCGGGCACGGCGTAGGTGAAGCGCTTCGGGCTGTGCAGTTCTGCGGTGACGATCTTCGGCAGCATGTCGAGCAGCCAGTGGCCCCAGCACCACTCGCCGGCGCGACAGGCGAGCAGGCAGGGCCTGTCGACGTCGATGGCGGACGCGCTGGCCGAGGCCAGGGCCGCGCGGGTGGCGTGCAGGTCTTCGTCCGGGTGGGCCGTCTGGTCGGCGACGAGGCAGCCGCCGGCGAGCACCTGGAAGGAGAGGTGGCCCTGCAGGCAGGTGCCCGGCGGGTAGCGGCCGAGACGCACGTCCGGCAGCTGCGTTTCGCGCGGGGCGTAGCACCAACGCAACCAGTTGGCGGTGGGTAGGTCCAGGCTCGCCGTGTTGGCGTGCACGAGCGGGTTAATCAGTTGGAGAGGCTGCGCGGGGAAGAGGATCTCCGCCTGCAGGAAGGCCTGGTCGGATCGCTGGTTCATCGGTGCGTGCAAGGGCTCGCCTGTCGTCGAGAGGGCCGAAGCAAGGCCTTCTTTTTCGAGAAGAAGCAAAAAGCTTTTATCGCGGCTCTCGCGGATTTTTCGGACGAGCGCGCGACAGCGGACGCAAAAGTTTTTTGGTTCTTTTTTTCAAAAAGAACCGCTTGCTTGCTTCAGGCCCGCTCCACCGGCGGCAGGAACCCCGCAAGCAGCCCGATCGCCGGCAGGCAGGCGCACAGCTCGAACACCAGCTCGATGCTGGTGCGATCTGCCAGCAGGCCCAGCGCCGCGGCGCCTAGCCCGCCCAGCCCGAACGCCAGACCGAACATCAGGCCAGACACGGTGCCGACCCGGCCGGGCATCAGTTCCTGCGCGTAGACCACGATGGCCGGGAACGCCGAGGCCAGCAGCAGCCCGATGGGGATGGTCAGCAGGACGGTGGCCGTCTCCCCCACGTAGGGCAGCAGCAGCGTGAACGGCAGCACGCCCAGGATGGACACCCAGATGATGCGCTTGCGGCCGATCCGGTCACCGATCGGGCCGCCCAGCAGCGTGCCCGCGGCGAACGCGCCGAGGAAGAGGAACAGGCAGAGCTGCGCGGTGTGGGTGTCCATGTGGAAGCGGTCGATCAGGAAGAACTGGTAGTAGTTCGACATGCCGGCCATGTAGAAGAACTTCGACAGCATCAGCGCTACCAGGATGGCCATGGCGCCGCTGATTTGCCGCTTGCCGAGGCCCACGGCCGGCTCCGGCGCGTGGGCCTGGCGGGCGCGGGCGCGGTGGCTGTACCAGATGCTGACCCCACCCAGCACGACCATGCCGGCCAGCGCCGCCAGGCCGAACCAGGCCACCAGCCCCTGTCCACCGACGTGGTGCCCGTGCGGTGCGATGACCAGGGCGGCCATCAGCGGCCCCAGCGCGGTGCCGGCGTTGCCGCCGACCTGGAACACCGACTGCGCCATGCCGTGCCGCCCGCCCGAGGCGAGCCGTGCGACGCGCGAGCTCTCCGGGTGGAACACGCTTGAGCCGACACCCACGCAGGCCACCGAGATCAGCAGCGCGGGGTAGCTGTCGGCCTGGCTGAGCAGCAGCAGGCCCACCAGGGTGGAGGCCATGCCGAACGGCAGCGAGTAGGGCATCGGCCGGCGGTCCGTGTAGGTGCCGATGAGCGGCTGCAGCACCGAGGCGGTGAGCTGGTTGACCAGGGTGATGCCGCCGATCTGGCCGAAGCTCAGGCCGAGGCGCTGTTTGAGCACCGGGTAGATGGCCGGGACCAGCGCCTGCATCAGATCGTTGAGCAGGTGGGAGAAGCTGATGGCCAGCAGGACGGCGAAAACCGCGCCGCCGGCGGCAGCGGCTGGCCTGGCTGACGGTATGGCGGCGACCTTGCCGGTCAGTGAAAGGCTCAAATCCGATGTCCCCGTCCGTTCCGGCGCGAACGACTGTTCCGCCACCGCCCTGCCAACGTAGTGTGGACGAAGCTGCGGTGCAGCAAGGCATGGCGGAGGTCAGGGTTGCACTAGGCGTTGACAGGTGAAAAGAGCACGCCCACGCCGCGTCGGCGGGCAGTGCGTCCGGATGGTCCCGGTATGGACCGTGCGGGCCGGGGAGTTGGGCGATGGCGAACGAGTGGGCGCGTAAGGTCGGCCAGATGCTCCGCCAGGTGCGGCCGGGCATGGGAGCGCTCGCCACCAGCCGGCTGGACCTGCCGCGGGGAGGCCTGGTGATCACCAGCCCGGCCTTCGAGGATGGCGGCACGATCCCGGACCGTTACACGCAGGATGGCGAGGCGCTGTTTCCGCCGCTTGAATGGCACGGCGCACCGGAGGGGACGAAGTCGCTGGCGCTGATCGTGGAGGACGCCGACGCGCCGTTTCCGCGTCCGCTGGTGCATGCGGTGCTGCACTCGATTCCGCCGACGCTCTCGGGGATACAGGAGGGCGGGCTTGGGATGAAACAGACCCGGGTCTCGCCGCTGGGATTCCAGGTTGGCCGGAACTCGGTGGCACGGCCGGGGTGGATGGCGCCCTCGCCGGTGCCTGGGCACGGGCCGCACCGCTATGCGTTCCAGTTGTTCGCGGCCGACGTTGTGCCGAGTTTCACGAGCCCGCCTGGGCGGGGGCAGTTGCTGCGGGCTTTGAAGGGGAACTTGTTGGCGGCGGCTCGGGTGATTGGCGTTTATCAAAGGATTTAAGCAAGACCTTCTTTTTTGGATTTGAAAAAAGAAGCAAAAACTTTTGTCTTCGCTGTCGCGCGCTTGCTGGATAAACCCCCGACAGGGAGCAAAAGTTTTTTGGTTCTTTTTTTCAAAAAAGAACCGCTTGCCTTGAGTCGAAAGCTTGGCCCCTGTAGGTAAACCCGCTTCGCGCACCCGGTCGGCATCGGGCGCGCCATTCTTGTTGAGAGGCGACCTGCCATGAAGTCCGGCATCCACCCCGACTACCACGAGATCACCGTCATCATGACGGACGGAACCACCTACCAGACCCGCTCCTGCATGGGGAAGGCTGGCGACACCATTCGCCTGGACATCGACCCCAAGAGCCACCCGGCCTGGACCGGCGTGCAGCGCATGATGGACACCGGTGGCCAGGTTGCCAAATTCAACAAGAAGTTCGCTGGCCTGGGCGCCAAGAAAGCCGGCTGAACGCCAGGCGGCCGGCGTGCGGAACTTCGCGCCGGCCGCTTGTGTCGAGGCCTTGAACCGGGCTGAGCCTGGACTAAATCCTGCGCTGTTCGAGGCGCCCATTCGGGGCTTCGGGGACTGACAGGGCCGGCCCCAACCGGGGCGGTCCGATCATCACCAACCTTGCTGTTGCAGGAGGTTTCATGACCATGACGTATGACTTCGCACCCCTTTTCCGTACAGCGATCGGCTTCGACCGGCTCGCGCGCCTGGCTGACACTGCGGCTGAGACCGCTTCGAGCCAGACATACCCGCCCTACAACATCGAGAAGACCGGCGAGGATGCCTACCGTCTGACGATGGCTGTGGCTGGCTTCGGTCCAGACAACATCGAGATCGTCGTGAAGGACAACACCTTGCACGTCAGCGGCCGCCTGGCCGATGAGCAGAGCAAGGCCGAGGTTCTGCACCGTGGCATTGCAGGCCGTGCGTTCGAACGCCGGTTCGTGCTGGCCGACCACATCGTGGTGGATGGCGCAGACCTGCAGCATGGGTTGCTGCATGTTGGCCTGAAGCGCGTCGTGCCGGAAGCGCTGAAGCCGCGCCGCATCTCGATTGGCGCGACCCAGCCTGCGGCGATCGCCAACGATGACGCCAGCGTCGTCGAACACAAGGCGGCGTAGTCTACTGACCGGCCCGGGCAGGTACTGCCTGGGCCGGTCTTTTGTGTTTCAGACTAGCTTGCTTTTCTGCAGTTAGCGGACCTCGGTTAAATCCGCCCGCGCTCATCGCGCTCGGCGGTGCGTTCCGTTGGGCCGTTCACGCTGAGTGAGTCGTCGAGATCCTCTTCCAGACTAGCCACCTTCTCGACGTCGGTACCCTGCTCGATGTTGGTCTTGGGTTGTTCGACGTTGTCCGCGCCGATGCGCGTGCCTCCTGGCGTGTGGCCCGGCGTGCCAGGTGCGACGTGGTTGCCGGTGTTCTGCTGGTCGTCCGTGTGGTCCAGCGCTTGTTCCGTGTGGGGCTGCTTCATGGTGGTGTTCCCTGCTGTGTCAGCGACGTGAACGCAGGGGCACGGCGGTTGTTCAGCCGGTTGAGAAGCTCTGCGTCAGGCTGCCGGCGACCAAACGCCAACCATCGACCATGACGAAGAAGATCAGCTTGAACGGCAGGGATATGCCGCTCGGCGGGAGCATCATCATGCCGAGAGACATCAGGACGCTGGAGACGACGAAGTCGATGATTGTGAAAGGCACATAGAGCAGGAAGCCGATCTCGAAGGCGCGGCGGAGTTCGCCGATCAGGAAGGCGGGATCAGCGCGCGCCAGTCGGCGTGGTCGGCGTCCGCCGCAGGCGTGATGTGGCCGATCTGCTCGAAGAGGGCCAGGTCCGGCGCGCGCAAGTTGTTGGCCATAAAGTGGCGGAACGGTTCTGCAGCGAAGCGCAATCCGTCCATCTGTCCGATCGTGCCGGCCTGCATGGGCTGTATGGCTTGCATCCATGCGGCGTCCAGCGTGGATTGCATGACGAACAAGGTCAGGAACAGTGCCAGGCCGATCAGGACGATATTGGGTGGCGTGCCCTGGGCGCCGAGCGCGCCGCACAGCAGCGAGAGCACGACCACGATCCGGGTGAAAGCGGTGACCATGACCAGCAGGCTCGGCGCCAGCGACAGCACTGTGACCAGCGCGGTGATCTGCGCCAGGCGCCCGGTGGCACCGGGCTCTCCGGCGTGGCCGAGGTCGATCGAGACTGCTTGCGCGTGCGCCAGGCTGGGGAGGAAGCAGCAGAGGAGGACGGCGCAAAGGACCAGGGCGGCGAATGGCCGCTTTTGGTCGAGGGTCATGGCGTTGGCGGCAGGGTGAGGATGGCGTCTGCCGTGCCGCCAGTCAGCACCGCCAGGCGGCAGCCTGGGGCCTCGACCAAGTGGAGGCGGCGCTGTCGGTCCAGAGCGAGCAGGCGCGTACGGCCATGACACCCGGCTCCGGTTGTGTGGCGCGTTACGCCGGGATGCGCGGACAGCGCGGGCGGACCCCGGGATCAGCAGCACGACGACGCCCAGGCAAAGCACTGCAAATGCCGATTGGGCAGCGAGCGCGCTCACTGGAACCGGTCCGCAAGGCGGCTGGGTGCATGTTCACGCAGCACCGCGCCAAGCGCGTTGAGCTCGGTCAACACGTTATGCAGCAGCGGCAGCAACGCCCGGGCCTCTTCGGCCGGCAGGTCGAGCGTCTGTGCGCAGAGCAGGCCGATGCCGTCGTCCAAGCCGGTGAGGTCGACGGTCCGGTCGCTGCCGGCCAAGGCACGCGCCACGCCGATGGTGCGAGACAGCCTGCCAGCCAGCACCGTCAGGCGCTGCGGCCTGCCGAGTGGCAGCGCAGTGGCTTTAGGTGGCTGGTCGGCTTTGCTCGGCTGCGTCATAGGGAGATCATTACAAGAACAAATTAACAAGGCGTGTCGAAGCCGGCCGCCCGGCGCTTACCGATACAGTCAGCCTTTAAGACGAATTACACGTTTTGCTGTCAGTCTGTAGCAATGCACTCATCGGCTCTCCCGCAGTTTTCGACGGCGCTCGCATGAGCAATGACCTCTCGCAACCTCCTCTGTTCGACCTGCTGCAGAGCAGACTGGGATGGATCGACTCGCGGCAGCGCGTGTTGGCGCAGAACATCGCCAACGTGGACACGCCGGGTTACCGGCCGCGGGACGCAGCACCGTTTTCCGCCGTGCTAGGTCAATCCGATATAGAACCAGTTCGCACGAATCCGCTGCACCTGGCCGGTTTGTCCGAACCGGCGTCCGGCCAAGCCGTGGCAACAAACGAGCATGCACCGGACGGCAACGCCGTCGGACTTGAGGACCAACTGACCAAAATGGCGGACAACGAAGGTGCCCAGACGCTGACCGGCAACATCTGGAAGTCCTACATGGGAATATTCATGACAGCTCTTGGCCATGGCTGACCGCAGCATGGCCGATAGCCTGTCTCTCAGCACAGCGGGACTAACCGGTTGCCTGAGCTTTCTGGCTTCGACGCGGATCGGACCACTGGGTCCACGGATGTGGAAGTCCGCATCGCGCGCCGGGTTTTGTCACCAACGGTGTTTCGAGTTGGATTGTGGGAGCTGACACGATGGACCTCGGGCAGGCACTTGAAATCTCTGCATCTGGCATGGACGCGCAGACCAAGCGCCTGCGAGTAATCGCAGAGAACCTTGCCAACCAGGACAGCACCGGGTCCTACCCGGGTGCCATTCCTTACCAGCGCAAGACCACCGTGTTCAGCAACGTGCTGACTCGAGCAACCAGCGCGCAGGCCGTGCAGGTGAAGTCAATCCAGCCGGACACTACCCCGTTTCCGCAGAAATACGATCCCGCCAACTCGGCCGCCGACGCGAACGGCTACGTGCGCATGCCCAACGTGAACAGCTTCGTGGAGATGATGGACATGCGCGAGGCGGAGCGGTCGTACAGCGCCAACCTCAACGTCATGCAGGCGTCCCGCTCGATGCTGACCCGCGTAATAGGCCTGCTGAAATGAGCAACCTGGTCATGCTGCGGGCCGCTCAGGCCCTCTCCGCTTATCAGAACGTTGATGGCGGCCAGTCGCCCTCGCCAGCGTCGGGCGGCGGCAGCGACTTTGCAAGCCTGCTGAGCCGTTCCCTGGGCAGTGCCGTGCAGACGGGCCAGCAGGCCGAGGCACAGGCAGCCTCCGCGGTGAGCGGCGGCAATACTGACCTGACGCAGGTGGTCACCGCCGTCTCGCGCGCGAAATCCGTTCATGTTCCGCGTGCTGGCGAACTACACCCATGAGGTGGCCGACAAGATCGTCGCCATCGGCAGCCAGTAGCTGGCCGCGCCGTGCCCCAACCTAATCCTGACCTGGCCGGCCTCACGTCGCTCGCCTTCGCTTTAATGCTGGTGCTATGTCTCTGCGCAGGTGCGGTAATGCTGCTGCCGGGCCTGGGCGAGCACGAGCCGCCTGCAGTCCTGCGCGTCGGCACGGCGGTTGGCCTGGCTGTGCTGCTGACACCGACGCTGGCTCCCGCCATGCTGCACCAGCCGGATGGCTTCCTTCGCCTGGCCGGCATGGTAAGTGTCGAGCTGCTGGCAGGCGGCGTGCTCGGCTGGCTGGCGCGCATGCTCGCCTTGGCGCTCCCCATACCCGGCCAGATGATCTCGCTGCAGACAGTCCTGTCCAGCGTTTTGCAGCAAGATTCCACTGGGCCTGGCGCTTCGGCTGGCTTCCCGCTTCGTGCTGATCGGGCTGGTGTGGCAGGTGGCCCTCGGCCTGCTCGCGCGCCTGGTGCCGCAGATCCAGGTGTATGTCACCGCCCTGCCCGGCCAGGTTCTGGGCGGCTGGCGCTGCTTTCCGTGCTCGGCGCACCAAGCCTGCGCGCCTGGCTGCAGGCTGTGCAGTCCGGCTTCGCAGCGCTGCCGGGCGGCTGACACTGCATGGCCGAGGAGAAATCCGAGCTCCCGACGCAGCGGCGGTTGCAAAAGGCGCGCGAGGACGGGCGGGTCGCCATCTCCCGCGAATTGTCCATGCTGGCCGGCTTGTCGCCAGGCATCATGGCGGTCGGCATGCAGACCGACAGCGGCGGCATTGCGCGCTGGATGGCCGCGAGCCTGCAGGCGAGCGGGCAAGCCGGGGCGCAAAGCCTACACGCGGCGGCGCTGGCCATCCTGTCCGGGATCGCGCTGCCGGCGCTGGCCGCAGCCGGCGGGTTTGCGGCTGCCACCCTGTTGCAGACCGGCTTCCAAGTACGCACCGCTTCGTTGCAACCGGACTTCTCCCGCGTCAGCCCGGTACCCGGGGTCAAGCGCCTGGTCAGCCCGCAAACCTTGGCACAGATGGTGAAGTCGATCGCCAAGCTGGGAGTGTTGGGCATCTGCCTCTTCGTCGCCGTGAGGCGGGTCTTGCCGGTGCTCCCCGCAGAGCCGTTCACCACGCCGGGGCTGCTGCTCCTACAGCTTGCGTCGCACGGGGGATCGCTGGTGCTGATGCTGCTTGATGCACAGGCGGCCATCGGCGGCGGCGACCTGCTGTGGAAGCGCACGCACCACATGAAGCAGCTGCGCATGACCTTTCAGGAGGTCCGCGACGAGCACAAAGAGAGCGAAGGAAACCCGCTGGTCAAGCAGCGCCAGCGGCAGCTGGCCAGGTCGCGCGCCCGACGGCGGATGATGCAGGCGGTGCCGAAAGCCTCCGTGGTGATCACCAACCCGACGCATTACGCCGTGGCGCTGGCCTACAAAAAGGGCTCGCAAGGCGCGCCGCGCGTAGTGGCAAAGGGGGCTGACGAGGTAGCCGCACGCGTCCGCGAACTGGCGCGTGAAAGCCGGGTGCCGATTGTTGCCAACCCGCCGTTGGCACGCGCGCTGTTCCGTGTTGAGCTTAATACAGAAGGTCTAGCGGAGCCGCTTCAAGGCGGTGGCGAAGGTGATTGCGTTCGTTTGGCGGTTGAAGAACAGGACTGGGCGGCTGTGAGGAAGGCAATCGCTGCGTCTGAACAGGCAGCAAGAAAATTTTGTTTCGGCTGTTGCGAACGCTTCGACACTGCGCGTTTTCAGAAACAAAAGGTCTTCGGTTCCTGTTTCCACAACAGAACCGCTTTCGCATGAAGCTGCCACGGGAAGTTGCCGAGACGCTGTTCCATGACGACGCGGACGGGGTGGCCCTGCTCGACCCAACCGGCCGCGTGTTGCGCGCCAACGCACAGTTCTCCAACCTGGCGGGCGTGACCCAAGGTGGGCTCGCCTGGGCCGCCCTGCCCGCAAAGGCATCCAGCCTGCTGGGCGCGTTGCGGGGTGGGCGCGCCGAACGGCTTGCGGTCGCCGTCGCTGCGGCCGGGCGGCGGCGCGTGCTTCGGCTCTCCGTTCTGCCGGTGCCGGGCGGCGGCGGGCTGCTGCGGGTTGCCGACCACACGCACGAGCAGGAGCTGGAGGAGCAGCTCGGCCAGTCGCAGCGCCTCCAGGCGGTAGGCGAGCTCGCCGGCGGCATCGCGCACGACTTCAACAACCTGCTGACTGCCATCCTGGGGGCAGCAGACGACCTGCGCGCCCGTGCCCGGCCGGACGACACGGCAGACCTCGACATGGTGCGGAAAAGCGCCGAGCGCGGGGCCGATCTGGTCCGCCACCTGCTAGCGTTCAGCCGGCAGCAGACGCTGCAGCCGCGTGTCGTCTCGCTGAACGACTCGGTGCAGGAGACGGCCAGCCTGCTGCAGCGGCTGCTCGGTGCTGGGACCACGCTGGACGTGCAGCTGGAGGAGCCGGGACGGCAGGTCCGCATCGACCCGACCCAGCTCTCCCAGGTGCTGACCAACCTGGCCGTCAACGCCAGGAACGCCATGGGCAAGGGCGGGCGGCTGACTATCTCCACCGGCCACCAGCTGATCCTGCAGCCGGAGCAGCGGCGTGGCGAGACGGTGCCGCCGGGACGCTACGTCCGGCTGAGCGTCGCCGACACCGGCAGCGGCATTCCGCCGGAGGTCCTGCCGCGCATCTTCGAGCCGTTCTTCACGACTCGCCGCGACTCAGGCGGCACCGGGCTCGGGCTGTCAACCGTGCACGGCATCGTCCGCCAGTCAGGCGGCTACATGGACGTCCACAGCGCACCCGGGCAGGGCACCCGCTTCGACATCCTGCTGCCGCGTTACGAGGACGCTGCCGTGTGGCAAGCGCCTGCCATGCCGGCGCCCGCCCCCGTGCCCGCCCGTAAGCAGGTCAGCCGAACGCTGCTTCTGGTGGACGACGACGCGCCCATACGTGCGCTGGCCGAACGGGTGCTGACCCGCGCCGGCTGGAACGTCGTAGCGGCCGCCAGCGCCGAGGACG
Source organism: Acetobacteraceae bacterium (assembly GCA_965198755.1). Taxonomy (GTDB): domain Bacteria; phylum Pseudomonadota; class Alphaproteobacteria; order Acetobacterales; family Acetobacteraceae; genus BOG-908. Next base: position 4,662,923 of record OZ240673.1, on the reverse strand, counting down.
CGCTGGAGCTGGTGGAGCTGGGCGAGTTGGGGCCCGCTTTAGCCTGCGTGATCTCCGACGTGGTGATGCCCGGGCTGGACGGGCCAAGCCTGGTGCGCACACTGCGCCAGCAGCAACCCGGGCTGCCGGCGATCTTGATGTCCGGCTACGCGGACGCAACACTGCGCCAGGCGCTGCAGGCCGAGGACATCCTCTACCTCGGCAAGCCGTTCGCCATGGCCGACCTGAAATCGGCGCTCGGCAAGATGTTGGCGGACGATCGGCCAGATGCGGCTTGATGCGGCGCGGATGTTCGTCTACGAACGAAAAGCGAACACGGCGGTAAAAAGCTGCCCAGCCGCCTCATACACGCGAGGGTTGCGGCTGCGTCCGCACCTGTGACAGAGTGGCGAGACGCGCCGAAGGCGAAACGACCGTGCTTGTTTTCGCAGCTGGGTTGAACATCAGGAACGCAAAAAGCGGTTCAGGGAGCGGGCACGTGGCAGACAAGGGTAAAGCGCTGGATGCGGCCATGTCGCAGATCGAGCGGGCCTTCGGCAAAGGCTCCATCATGCGCATGGGCGCCCGCACGCGGGACGAGCAGATCGAGGTGATCCCGTCCGGCTCGCTGGGGCTCGACATCGCGCTGGGCATCGGCGGCCTGCCGCGCGGCCGCATCGTCGAGGTGTACGGCCCTGAGAGCTCGGGCAAGACCACGCTCGCCTTGCACGCCATCGCCGAGGCGCAGAAGCGTGGCGGCACCTGCGCGTTCATCGATGCCGAGCACGCGCTCGATCCGATCTACGCCCGCAAGCTGGGCGTGGACGTGGACAACCTGCTGATCAGCCAGCCGGACGCCGGCGAGCAGGCGCTGGAAATCTGCGACACGCTGGTCCGCTCCGGCGCCATCGACGTGCTGGTGGTCGACAGCGTGGCCGCCCTGGTGCCGCGCGCCGAGCTCGAGGGCGAGATGGGCGACACCCATGTCGGCCTGCACGCAAGGTTGATGAGCCAGGCGCTGCGCAAGATCACAGGCAGCGTCAGCAAGAGCAACACGATGCTAATCTTCCTCAACCAGATCCGGCTGAAGATCGGCGTGATGTTCGGCAACCCGGAGACCACCACCGGCGGCAACGCGCTGAAATTCTACGCGTCGGTCCGCATGGAGATCAGGCGCACCGGCTCGATCAAGGACCGCGAGAACGTGGTCGGCAACTCCACCCGGGTGAAAGTGGCCAAGAACAAGCTTGCACCGCCGTTCCGGGAGGTTGAGTTCGACATCATGTTCGGCGAGGGCATCAGCAAGGTGGGCGAACTGGTCGACCTTGGGGTCAAGGCCGGCATCGTGGAGAAGTCCGGTAGCTGGTTCAGCTTCGATAGCACGCGCATCGGTCAGGGTCGTGAGAACGCCAAGCAGTTCCTGCGCGACCACAAGGATGCGGCCGAGGCAATCGAGAAGCGCATCCGCGAGCAGGCGGGGACGGTAGCGGACAAGATGCTGGTGCCGCCGGACGAGGGCGAGGAGGCGGAGGCAGCGGAGTAAGCAAGCGGTTCTTTTTTAAAAAAAGAACCAAAAAACTTTTGCTTCCGCTGTCGCGCGCTCGCCGGAGAGGTCCGCGACAGCGGAGGTAAAAGTTTTTTGCTTCTTTTTTTAAAAAAGAAGGCCTTTCTTTTCCTCGCATGGACACCGCCCTAACCATCCTGTCCGACGCCGACCAGGCCCTGGTCGAAGCCGCCCGCGCCACCATCGCCCGCCACTATCGCCCGTTCTGGCACATGGTCGCCGCCGCCCTGCGCAGCCGGGATGGCCGCATCTGGACCGGCCTGCACCTAGGCGCCACCGTCGGCCGCATGCAGGTTTGCGCCGAGGCGATCGCGGTCGGCCGTGTTATCCTGGAAGGCGACGGCACCATCGAGTGCGCCGTCGCCGTACGCCACCCCAAGGAGCATGAGCACCTGCAGGAGATTGCCGTGGTGCCGCCCTGCGGCGCGTGCCGGGAGATGCTGACCGACTTCGACCCCGGCGCCCACGTGATCGTGCCCGGCGCCGGAGGACTGGTGCGCGTGCCGCTAACCTACCTCCTGCCGCTCCCCTACCAGCGCTGACGCGGCGCGCGCCCGTTCCTACCCGTGGTCCCTCGCCGCCTGGCGTTGCGGATGGTCCCCATAGTCACAGACCCGTCAGCATGGCGAACGAACCAGAAACGCGCACGTTTGCTCACGCATGAAGGAAACACCGAAGACCAGCGAAGCGGACGAGCAGGCGTTGCCGTCGTCCAGCCGCACACAGCATGCTCCCCACAACCCCAAGCAGGGCGCCAGCGAGGCTGATCCGGACAGCCTGCCGTCGAACACGGAAAAGGACCCGAGCGACTGGACCACAGGTGGTGAGACGATGACCGGCGCGCAGGCGTCCTACCTCAAGACTCTCTCCGAGGAGGCTGGAGAGCCGTTTGACGAGACGCTGAGCAAGGCGGACGCGTCCAAGCGGATCGACGCGTTGCAGGCGAAGACAGGCCGCGGCCGCAACCATTAGGCGCGCCTCCTGGTGCTGAAAAAGGAGCAATAGCTTTCCTGATTACGCATCGTGCCGGCCAACCGCGCACTGTGCTCGACTCGGTCAAGTGGCTGAGCCGAGGGGTGTCTCGATCGCAGACAGCAAGGTGCAGTTTCAGACACGCTTTGAGTGAGCCGGCGTTTGAGCGCCAACATTGCACGGAGGGTCGATGCGACGCGGCGGTAACCTCGTCGCGTTGGCCCGACGGCATTTCCTGTCCAAGTAGCGGCAGCAGCCCACACGAGCGGGCCCGTCAGCTGTTCCAGGCAGCATGCGCCGACCGCACACCTCGGCGACCGCCGGGCCATCTTCGTGTCCAGCAAAGTGCCGTTGCGGCCCTGGTTTCGGGCAACGTCCACGTAACCCGGACCAAGCAGGGCATCTTTAGTATCGAACTCGGCCGCCGGCTCGGTGTCGCGCTGGCCACCGCATGGAAGACGAAGCACTAGCTCAAGCAGGCATTGCTCGAACGCGACGCAGCCAAACACCTGTCCAGGCGCATCACGATCAACGAGACCTATGCCGGCGGGCAACGCGGCGGCGACAGGCGGCCGCGGCGCGCCTAGCAATACACCGCTCGTCGCCGTCGAGACCCCGCCGGACGGCAAGCCGAGCCGCCTAAGACTATGCCTGGTTGGCAGTTTTTCCAGCCGCTCGATTAAGGCGTTCGCCCGCGCCGGCCTTGATCCTGGCTGCGTCGTTGTCAGCGGCGGCCTGCGCTGCTTCGTGCGGTAAGGAAGTGCCGCGCTACCTCGCCGAGTTCGGGTATCGCTTCAGCAGACGATACGACCTTGCGGCGATGATCCCGCGCCTGACCTGGGCAGCAATACGCACGCCCGCGAATGCCTTGTACCAGCGGCCCTGGAATTTGACTCTCCGAAGTCGGGCAGGGAAGGCAAGGCCTTCTTTTCTGAAGAAAAGAAGCAAAAGACTTTTGGTCATGCTGTCGCGGAGGTTTCTGCAACGCGCGCGCAAGGGAACAAAAGTTTTTTGGTTTTTTTTCAAAAAAGAACCGCTTGCTTCGCTTGTCACCGGTCAAAACATACGACGGTCGGTATTAGGCCAACTGGCGTTAATGCTGACTCTTCGAAAGCAAGCAGTCCTTTTTTGAAAAAAAGGACCAAAAAACTTTTGACTTCGCTGTCGCGTGCTCTCCGGAGAGGTCCGCGACAGCGGAGGCAAAAGTTTTTACTTCTTGCAAAGCCTTGCTTGCTTCGAACGGTCAACCTTCAGGCCGGTTGGTGTTACAGGCTGCTGGAGTTTATGCGGAATCAGGAGCTTTTTGCGCTTCTTTAAGAAAAACTGCCTGCCTTGCCTGTCGACGGTCCAGACTCCTCACTCCCACTCGATCGTCCCAGGCGGCTTGCTCGTGACGTCAAACACCACCCGATTGATCCCCCGCACCTCGCCTACGATCCGCCCTGCCACACGGGTGAGGAACCCCATGTCGAAGGGATAGACGTCCGCCGTCATGCCGTCCGTGCTGGTCACCGCGCGCAAGCCGCACACCTGCTCGTAGGTGCGGTAGTCGCCCATGACCCCCACGCTGCGCACCGGCAGCAGCACGGCAAACGCCTGCCAGATCGCGTCGTACAGCCCGGCGGCGCGTATCTCCTCGAGGTAGATCGCATCCGCGCGGCGCAGGATGTCCAGCTTCTCGCGCGTTACCTCGCCGGGGATGCGGATCGCCAGCCCCGGTCCCGGAAACGGGTGGCGCCCGACGATCGCGTCCGACAGCCCCAGCTCGCGGCCCAGCACGCGCACCTCGTCCTTGAACAGCTCGCGCAGCGGTTCGACCAGATGCATGCGCATCCGCTCCGGCAGCCCGCCCACGTTGTGGTGGCTCTTGATCGTCACCGACGGCCCCCCGGTTACCGACACGCTCTCGATCACGTCCGGGTACAGCGTGCCCTGGGCGAGGAAATCCGCCCCTCCGGCGCGGGCCGCCTCCTCCTCGAACACGTCGATGAACAGCTTGCCGATGGTCTTGCGCTTGGTCTCCGGGTCGGTGACGCCGGCCAGCGCGCCGACGAACAGGTCGGAAGCGTCGCGGTGCACCAGCTCCACATGGAAGCGGCCGCGGAAGGTCTCGACCACCTGATCCGCCTCGCCGGTCCGCAGCAAGCCGTGGTCGACGAAGATGCAGGTCAGCCGCTCGCCGATCGCCTCGTGGAGCAGCACGGCGGCCACCGAGCTGTCCACCCCGCCGGACAGGCCGCACACCACCCGGCCTTCGCCCACCTGGTCGCGGATGCGGGCGATGGCAGCCTCGCGGAACGCCGCCATCGTCCAGTCGCCGGCGCAGCCGCAGACGTCGTAGGCGAAGCGGCGCAGCAGGGCGGCGCCGTGCGGCGTGTGCACCACCTCGACGTGAAACTGGGTGCCGTAGATGCGGCGCTGCTCGTCGGCGATGGCGGCGAACGGCGCGCCCTCGCTGGTCGCCACCACGGCAAAGCCCGGCGGCAGCGCGGTCACCCGGTCGCCGTGGCTCATCCACACGGTCTCCCGGCCGCCCACCCGCCACACGTCGCCGAACAGGGCGCAGTCCCCGGTGACGTCGACGGTGGCGCGGCCGAACTCGCGGTGGTCGCTGCCCTGCACCGTGCCGCCAAGCTGGGCCACCAGCAGTTGCTGGCCGTAGCAAATGCCCAGGATGGGCAAACCCAGCGCGTAGATGGCCGGGTCGGCCATAGGCGCCCCGGAATCGTCCACACTGGCGGGGCCGCCGGACAGGATCAGGCCGCGCGGGCCCCAGGCGGCAATGCGGGCAGCGTCCGCGCCGTAGGGGAATATCTCGCAATACACCCCCGCCTCGCGCAGCCGGCGGGCGATCAGCTGCGTCACCTGGCTGCCGAAGTCGAGGATAAGGATGCGGCTGGAGGTAGCAGGGAGTTCCATGACTGCATCCAGCACAGCGCCCCTGGCACCGCAAGCGCTCAACCCGCCGGCGGCGCCGTAAACCTCTTGTTGACGCGAGCGGCCTAGGGTTCCGCTATTCCAACCGTCTTGCCTTGACAGTTTGTCTGGCGCGACATGCTCTTTGAGGGAGGAGAGGAGTGTGACTGCTCGTGCCGGTTGTGCTGACCGGGCCTATCATCGGCTGCGTTGTTCTCTGGCTTTCCCGGAGAACACGTTATAGCATCTAATATCACGAAGCCGTTACTCGAGTGTCACACACTGCATCCGGAATGCACAGAACCAGAGGTTGCAATGGCTGCACAACCTGAACCGACCACCGGCGTCTGGGAGTTCCCAGGCAGTGAGGCCCATGCCGCCGACCAGCCGAGCGCTCTCGTCCTGCCGATGCGCCAGGCCAGCGCCAAGGGTCGTGCCGTCATCATCGAGGCATCCGGTGACCGCGCCGGCCCGGCGCGCGGCATCGCGCTCGGGCTGATCCTCGGCCTGGCGCTTTGGGTCATCACCATCCGGCTGGCGGAGTCTCTCTTCAACTAGGCGGTTACGGCCCGGCATGGCCACGCTGCTTGCACGGCCAGGTCTCGCGCCCTGCTTTGCCCAGAAGGCGCGCGCTCGGGCGGACGCGGCCTTGAGCAAGGTAACCGCGCCGGCCTCGACTATGCCTCAGTGCATGGCGCCGCTTCTGTCGTCGGCGCACCAGGTTCTCGCTTCGTCCTGGACTGAGGTCGCAGAAAGTGCTCGCCCACCTGCGGCTGGCCTGGTCGCACCGCGTCTCGTGCAAGTCTCCAACTTGGCTGAGGGGCGCAGATTGCACTGACACGCGCCGCTGCAGTTGGCCGGGTAAGCAAGGCCTTCTTTTTTGGAAAAAAAGAAGCAAAAAACTTTTGTCACCTAAGCGCGCGCCGTTGGATGGTCCGCGACAGCAGGCCCAAAAGTTTTTTGCTTCTTTTTTTTCAAAAAAGAAGGCCTTTCTTCCTCTTCAGAAGTGCCGTTCGTACACCTTCACCACGTCCCCAGGCGCCAGAAACGATTGCGGCGTGATCTTGCCCGTCACCGCAGCACCGCCCGTCGTTCGCACGTCCGACGCGTAGTCTTCCACCGCGCGGTAGGTGAACCCGCCGGCTACCGCCACCGCGGTCAGCATCGTCATGCCGGGCGAGTAGCTGTACTGTCCGGGCTTGGTCACTTCGCCCAGCACAAAGATCGGCCGGTAGCTCAGCACTTCCACCGACACCCGAGGCTCACGCACGTATTTCTGCGCCGCAAGCTCGGTCTGCAGTTTGGCGGCGAACTCGTCGGATGTCAGCCCGGCGGCGCGGACCGTGCCGACCAGCGGCATCGCGACCTCACCCTCGTCGTTGACGTGGAACTGGCCGCTCAACTGGTCCGAACCGAAGGTGATGACTCGTATCTGGTCGCCACCGCCCAGATGATAGCCGGTCGAGGTGTAGCTGGGCAGCGGCTGGAGGTCGCCGCCTGGCGTGCAGGCGGAGAGCGCTATGGCAGTGCACAGGAGAAGGCTGGGACGGATCATGCGTGGGCTCCTGTAACGACAGATGAAAGGCCTTCTTTCGAGGAAAAAGAAGCGAAAGGCTTTTGGTCCGCGCTGTCGCGGACCATGCAACAGCTACCTACTTGACGCAGGCTGCCGTGAGCTTTGGCTGCGCGACGTCCGGCGCGGAAGGCCAGGGCCGACAATCTGACGACGAGCGGCAACAAACGCTGTCTCCGCTATCGCAAAGATTTCGCAACAGGCAGGTCTGAGATTTTGGTTCTTTGTCCGGCACGGCCTGCCTGCTCGCCTCACAACGCGAACCGCAACGTCAGCCGGAACGTGTTCTCCGAGTAGTTGCCGCCAAACGCGCCGCCGAACTGGGCGAAATTCGTGTTGAGCGACGACGCCGAGACCGTCTGCGAGTTGCCGCCGCCACGCGTGGAGTACGTGTAGTCCGCCGCCAGCCGCAGGTTGCGGTTGAGCGCGTAGGAACCGCCAAGCCCGCCGGTGAAGTAGGTCTGGCTGGTCGCCGAGCCAGCGCCGGTGCCGCTATAGTCGTCGAGGATGTAGGCCGCATGTATGGTGAAGATCACGTTGCGGAGGTATTCGTGGTCCATCTGCAGCTTCAGCGCGGTCTCGGTGTAGCCCACCGTGTTCTCGGCGGCAGAGTCCTCGATGTAGCGTGCGGCGCTGCCGGTGATGGTAGTCAGGCCGGTGGGCGTCCAGGTCGCAGCACCCTCGACGATCGGCGCGTCGATGAACTGGTAGCGGCTGCTGGCAAAGCTGCGCTCCTCGCAGCCGGCCAGCAGCCGGAACGTGATGATGCCGTCGGCATCGTAGGCCAGCCCGGCCAGCACCGAGGCGTCGTTGAAGTTCTGCCGCGGCAGGCCGGGCGGCGCCTGGTCGAAATCGGATTGGGTGTCGCGCAGGATGACCACGAAGCGCCGCCTGGTCGCGAACTCGTAGCTGCCGATCAGTTCGGGCGAGACGACGATGCGGTCGCGGTAGGTCTGCAGGTAGGGCTGACCGGCGATTGTCCCGTTGTCGAAACTGTAATATCCTACGTCCACACCCGGCTGGATGAAGATATGGCCGAGATCGAGATGGTAGTCAGAACGCAGGTCCGCCACACGGTAGGCGATGGCAGTGTCCAGCCCCGGCACGTCGAGCTCGCGCGGCGTCTGGTTGAGGTTGAGGTAGGTGGCGCCGAGCGAGAAGGTGTCTCGGCCGAAATCGTGGCTGCCGCCCACCGCCGCCGTCCAGTTGGTGAAGTTCTGGCCGGACTGCTCGAGGTACTCGCTATCGTCCACGCTCAGCCCGGCAGCGAGCTTGGTGTCGGACCAGCCGCCGGCAGCGTTCACGCTGGCGTTGGTCTCGATCAGCGCGCTGCCCTTGCCGTGCGGCAAACCGGTCACGTCGTCGTCGTAGCCGGCGCTCTCCGAAAGCACGGGGCTCAGGATGAAGTTGCCGAGCCGGACGCCGGGCGCGTCGTAGTCCGGGCGCGACCTTGTCGCCACCGTCACACCGGCCTGGGTGTCGTAGCCGGGTATGTCGGCGTTGACGTATTGGTCGATCACCTGCGCGCGCACGGCGCCGGTCCCGGCCAGCCACATCGCCACGCCGGAGGACGCGGCGAACAACATGGCCGCGCCCGGTGGACAGACCCGGAACGCGAGGCGGCACGGGCTGTTAGGACGGGTGGACATAGCAGATGGTACCCGAGCCAGAAGGGCCCAAGCCGAAGATCCGGGGTGCTTGCCGACATGGAAGGCTTTCACGCGCAACGAACTCCAGTCTGCTTCACGCCGGCTACGTTATGCCACGCAAACGTTGGTGCTGCGAACGCCAGCACCCGGCCTGCGTTGCACAACCGTATTGCTTTGTCCGTCCGGACGCAGCTGTCGCGTGGAAAGACCGGCCGAGTGTGCCGGGAAAGCACACCGGCGGGCGAGTTCGAACGGCACGTGACCGGCGAGGACTGACGTGCAAACCGCATCCACCAGATCCGTCCAGGGTGCCACCGGCAGGACACTGACCAGGTCTCAGGCCGAAGCGGCCGTTGCCCAGCGCTTGCAGGTGCTGGGGCACCCGCCGGACCTGCTGGATCGTCCGGCGATGGCCTGCCTGGTAGGTTACGCAAGCGGGTCGGAGCGGCAGTTGCGCGCCGGCCTAGCCGCCGTGCTGTTCGTCGCCTCCACCGAGGATGCGCCGAAGGTGGATGCGGCGCTGGTCAGGCGCGCGCTGCAGACCGGGCGCGACGCCGACCAGGCGCCTTCGCGCCCGGGCTGGAGGTCCGTCGGGCGCAACGTCTGGGCCAGGGCCGCAACCTCGCGCGGGCCCGCCGGCAGGTCCGGCATCTGGCGGGACAATTTCCGGATCAGCCTTGCCGCCGCCTGCATCGCGGCGCTGGCCAGCGTGGCCTTCGTTATCTACGCGCGCGGTCATGGCGGCTTCACGGCGCGACCCGTCTGGGCGGAGCGCTTCACGGCACAAGCACCGCATGCGGGGCCGGCGGCCGCCCTGCGCGCGCCGGTGCCCCCGGCCGCAGTGCCGGACGCGGCTCCCGGCGGGCAGGTCCAACGCCTCGCCTCCGCTGCGCCGCGACAGGACCAGCCGCAACCGGCAGAGCCCCCGGGCTCGCCCGTCGCGGGACAGGCGCCGGACCATGCCGGGCCGCGTGAGGCAAGCGGCACCCCAAACCGCGTCCCAAGCACGGTGTCAGGCCCGGCTCAGCAGCAAGCGGCAGGCCGTGCAGGGGTCCCCCCGATCCCCGGTGGGCGGACGGCCACGCCGACGGACGGGCCGGACGCGGTTCCGCCGACCCAGGCGGAGATCGCCGGGCTGCGACAGCTACAGGCCAGCGCCGGCGACGGGCTGCCCGCTGCCGCCTCGCCTCGGCCGGGCGCCCCGGCCGCTTCCATCGGGTCGGCGCCGGGCAGCGCTCCGTCCGGGCCGACATCGCAGGCGCCCACCTCGCCCGGGCCGACCTCGCAGGCACCGGCCTCGCTTACGCCAGCCACCTCCGTGCCATCCTCGCTTGTGCTGGCCCCGCCTGCGCCGGCTGCGCCTGTGCCAGCCGCGCCTCGATCAGGCGCTCCTGTGCCGGACGTTTCTGCGCCGGCCGCTCCTGTGTCAGGCGCTCCTGTGCCGGCCGCGCCCCTGGCCGCCTCGCCTGCGCCAGCCCCGGCGCACGCAGGCGATACCCAGACCGCCGCCTTGCAGGCGTTTGCTCCGCCGGAGAGCGTGCGCAGCCTGCCCGTCCCGCCATCGGCGGGCGACGTGCGTGCCCAGCTTGCGTTGCCCGGCAAGCTGAAGACCGCCGCGCAGGCCGCGGTCCTCCTCCTCTACCCCGAGCGCGACGCGGAGGCGCTGCGGCGGCTGCGTCCGCTGGCGATGATGTTGCAGCACGAGGGCATCGCCAACATCAGGGCGCGGCCGACGCGTGCATTGCCGGCGCGCCGCGCCATCTCATATTTCTACAGCGATGACGAACCGCTCGCGCATGTGATCGCGCAAACCCTTTCGCAAGCCGACTGGCCACAGCTGAAAGGCAACTCCCTGCAGCCATCACTTGTTCTGTTGCCGCCAGGACTGCACCCGCGACGCCCGGGCACCATCGAAATCCAACTACCTTGAGGAAGGTCCGTCTCATGCGCATTGTCCGGCTCGGGTTCATCGTCTGTCTCGCGGCACTCGCGCAACCTGCCCTTGCCCAATCGCCTCCGGGGCACTCCGCGCCGGCTGCACCGGACGCTGCCGCCGGCGCCGCCCCGGCCGCCGCCGGCTCGGCCGCGCCGGACGCGATCGACGTCTACTTCTCGCCCGGCAGTGCCGCGATCCGGGCGGAGGACCTCGCCCAGCTGGACCACGCCGCCCGCCTCTACCGTGACGGCAAGCCGATCCTGATGACCGTGGCCGCGGGCACCGACTCCAGCGGCTCGGCGCAGACCAACATCCGTCTGTCCCAGCAGAGGGCCAACGCGGTCTACCGCGCGCTGGTCGCCCGCGGCATCCCCGCCGAGCGGTTCCAGATCCTCGCCAAGGGCGCCACCGATCCTGCCAATCCGGGCAACCCGCAGGACAGCCATAATCGGCGAGCGGAGATCACCTGGAAGTAGCGTTGCATCGCGGCCGACCCTGCCGTTCCACTTCAAGGCGCATGGCACCCGGGAAGCTCGCGGCAGGATCGGCTGCAGCCGTGCTGGTCGGGCTGTTCGCCGCGCCCCCCGCACGTGCCGCGCGCGCCGGGAGCGCCCAGCAGGTTTTCGCCCAGGCGGTCGATGCGGATCTGGGCAAGAACCAGCCATCCGACGCCGTGCGGGCGTTTGTCCTCTACCGGCGCGCCGCAGAGCTCGGCCTGCCGGAAGCGGAGCTGAACGTGGCGGTCATGTATGATGCCGGCCGCGGGGTCGCCCATGATTCCCGCCAGGCGGCCACCTGGTACGCAGCCGCCGCGTCCGGCGGCGTGGCGCGCGCCGGCTTCGACCTCGGCCAGCTTTACGAGGCGGGTGACGGCGTGCCGCGCAACCTGGAACTGGCGCGCGCCTGGTTCAGGCAGGCCGCCGAGCACGGGTTGAAAGCCGCCGCCGGCCGCGGTTGGAACCAGACTCAGCCGCCCGGCAGCACGGTGGACGTGCCCGGCATCAGTTTCCCCGGCCCGAAGGCCGACCTGCACGACGCCGGCACCGCCGGGGTGCCGCTGGTGTGGACCGCGGCGCCCACCCCGGCGCCGGCCAGCTACTTCGTCGAGGTGGTGCGGCTGGACAGCGGCGAGCCGATCCCGGTGTTCTCGCAAACGACGAACCTGTCGGCCAGCCGCATGCCAAACCCTGGCCTCGGCAACTACGCCTGGCGGGTGTATGTCATTTGTCCGTCGCTGGGCCGCTACGTGTCGTCCAGCTGGGTACAGTTCTCCGTCTCCTGACGCTTGCGACGCGGCCTTTGCGCCCCCCAGACCGGAGTGCCCGCCCATGCACCAGCTCGTCATCGCGCGTTACGCGGAGGCTCTCGACTGGCTGGCCGACGTGCCGCCGGAGTTCGAGGTGGCCGTCTACAACAAGGGGGCGGCCATCACTTCGGACGCGGTGCGCGCACGCGCCGCCAGCATCACCGAGCGGCCCAACCAGGGCCGCGAGTCGGAGACCTACCTCAGCCACGTGCTCGGGCTGCGCCAGCCGGGCGGCACCCAGGACGACGACTTCGTCGTGTTCGCGCAGGGCGACCCGTTCGAGCACAGCCCGGACTTCCTCGAGCTGCTGCGGGCCACGCATCGCTGGGCCGACGTGCAGCCGCTCTCGTGGCGGTGGAAGATCAGGCGAGACATCCCGCCCGCTCGCGTGCTGGCGCGCGAGACCGGCGGGTTCATCGACGGGCTGCGCGTGCGGCCGGAACTGTTTTCGCTGCAGACCTGGATGCCGCTTGGTTTCCACGACGTGGGCTCGCTCTGGCTGCAGGAGACTTACCGCAGCCTGCACCACTTGCCGGACGGCACCAACATAGCGGCGCATTTCCTGACGATGTGCGGCCTGCCGGCGTTGGCGGCGCAGGCCGAGGCCAACCTGCTGGGTCGCTTCGCCTACGGGGCGGTGTTCGCGGCACGCCGGTCCAGGTTGATGACGCTGTCCGAAGGCGCTCTGGCGAACCTGCGGCGCGCCTCGTTGGGCCACGAGGTGTACGGCTACGTGCTGGAGCGGATGTGGCTGCACCTGTTCGGCATGGGGTTCCTCCTACCTGCACTGCTGCCGGAGAGGCCCGGCACAGGAGCGGCGCTACCGGAGGGGCCCGAATTCGTCCCGCCGGACCTGAGCACCCCCGGTGTAAAGAAGATGCGGAAGCTGGTGCGACGGGTGCGCGGGATTGTTGGCTCGAAGTAATACCAACTGGCGTTGATACTGACTCATAGAAGCAAGCAGTCCTTTTTTGAAAAAAAGGACCAAAAAACTTTTGACTCTGCTGTCGCGCGCTCTCCGGAAAGGTTCGCGACAGCGGAGACAAAAGTTTTTTGGTTCTTTTTTTCAAAAAAGAACCGCTTGCTTGCTACCGCGCCAGCTCCCCCCAAAACATCCCGCCCTGCGTCCAAGGCCTGTTCACCCCGCGCTCCAGCCGCATCGCCGACGTCTCCCCCAGGTCACGCGCGAACACCTCGCCGTAGTTGCCGGCCGCCTCGATCGCCCGCAGGCTCCAGTCGTCGGCCAGGTCCAACCCCCATTGCGGACCGCGTCGCGCGCCGGTCAGCGTCCGCACCACGGTGTCCGGACTGGCCCGCATCGCCTCGGCATTGCCGGCCGTGACGCCGCTGATCTCCGCCTGCACCAGCGCCGCATCCACCCACTCGACCACGCGCGCCCACTCTGCGTCGCCGGTCCGCACCACCGGTGCCAGCGGGTCCAGGCTGAGCCGGTCCGGCAGGATGACAAAATCCCGCACCCGGGCGTGAAAGCCCCTGCGGCCGGCAGCGAGCTTGGAGACGTCCTGCGTCTCGGCGTCGCAATGGCCGTCGACCAGGGCCGCCTCCATCTCACCCACCTCCTCGAACGGGAACGGCACCACCTTGATGCCGGCAGCACGCGCGGCGTCGGCAAGGCGCAACGCGGCGTCCGTCGTGCCGATCAGGCAGACGGTCTTGCCGGCCAGGTCATGCAACGAAGCGATGCCGCGATCGCGATGCACCATCAGCCCCTGCCCGTCGAAGAACACCGGCGTGAGGTAGGCCACACCGTAACGGCGCGCGAGCCCGGGATCCGGCGTGGCGCCGACGATCAGCGCGATCTCACCTTTCTGCAGTGACGCGTAGGCCAGAGCCTCCGACGGGAACGCGTGGACCTGCGTCTGCGCCCCTGCCCCCAGCACCGCCGCACCCACGGCACGGCAGATGTCGGCGCCGAACGCGGAGAGGTCGCCATGCGTGTCGTCGGTGGTCTCGTCGGCGATGGCGGTGACGACCCCGCACTCCAGGCGGTGGGCCTGCTTGATGCCGTCCAGCACCGCACCTGCGTGCGCGCGGCCGACGGCGAGCAGGAACAGCACGAGACACAGGCTTCGCATTCGTGGCTCCAAAAAGTCAAAGGGCTGAGGGGATTGCGCCCTCAGCCCAAGCAAGCAAGCGGTTCTTTTCTGAAAAAAAGAACCAAAAAACTTTTACTCCGCTGTCGCGCGCTCGCCGGAGAGGATGGCGATAGCGGGAATAAAAGCTTTTTGCTTCTTCTCGAAAAAGAAGGCGCTTTCTTTACCCGTTCCAGCCCGGCGTTGTCGGCAGGCCAGGCGTCGTGCTGGGCCGCGGGTTGAAGTCCGCCGGCGCCGGGTCGATCAGCTTGCCGCCCACGAAGTCGGTCGGCACGATGTTCAACGTGTAGCAGCCCTGGCCGCCATAGTGCGGCAAGCTCAGCACCGCCTTCTCCGGGATCGTCGCATAGGAAGCCGGCAACGGCGGCACGGTGCCGGACAGGCGCGCGTTGTCGAACGCGCTGGTCATGTCGCCGAGGTTAGGCTCGCCGTCGATCGGGCCCATGTTCGGCTCGATGGTGGCAGCGCCCAGCTTCTCGGCGCGTGCCTCGTCCGGCAGCTTTTGCAGCGGCACCAGGTTGAACAGCTCGTCGATGAACTTGATGACCGAGCTGTGCTCCGTGTACTGGCTGTGGATCGTGTGCGCCGCGGCGAACGGCGAGATCACGATCGTCGGGATGCGCGGGCCGCCGGAGAGCGGGGCGCCGAAGCTGTCGTTCACCCGGATCGAGGAAGGCGCCTGGTCGTACAGGCCGTCCGTCTCGTCGTAGGTGATGATGATCGCACTCTGGCTCCAATACGGCGAGTTGGCGATCGCGTTGACGCTGTCGGCCAGCAGGGCCTCGGCGATCTGCGCGTCGGAGTAGCCGGGGTGGTCGTCGCTGCCGGGAAAGTTTGCCTGCACCGCGGCGTTCGGGTCGACCGGCAGCAGGCCGTCATTGTTGCCATAGCCGCCGCGCACGTAATAGACGCCCGGGCCAGGCAGTGCGGCCGCATGCACGGTGGTGTAGAAATCCTGCAGGCCGTGCAGGTTGGTCTTCAGCACCGACGTGTTGTCGCCGAGGTAACCGAAATACTGCGGCGCGTTGTGGTGGGTGATGTAGGTGGCGTAGGTGGTCTTGGCCGAGCCGTCGGTCGGCTCGTGGGCGTAGCCTTCCTGGTACCAGCCCCAGTTCACCGGTGCGTCCTTGGAGGACACCGCGGCGATGTCGCTCTGGATGTCGATGAGGTCGAGACCCGGGTTCTCGTCGCTCTGCACGATCGTGTTGATGTTGCTGCCCATGAAGGAGAGCGGCAGCGACGCGTAGGTCTGGGTCAGTGCCGGCGTGGCGGGCGATTCGTCGTTCGGGCCATAAGGCGGCTTGACCGTCGCGGTGTCGAGGTTGGAGCCGGCGAACGGGCCGGGGTCGGCCGTCACCGGCTCGCCGCCGCTGGAGGCCAGCGAGGTGCCGGCGACGTTCTTGGCCGACGTGCTCGGGTGCAGCGCCCATTGCGTGAGGCCGGACTGGCCGGCGATCACCGCGATGGCGTTCGGCGTGGACGGGCCGGTGACCGTCATGTGGAAGTTGTCGAACAGCGCGAAGCGGTCGGCATACTGCCACAGGAAGGGGATGGTGTCGCAGTCGAGATGGCTCATCACCAGCTCGGCGGTCTGCTTGGACGCCAAGGTGGGGTTCGCCAGGCTGGACAGCGGTGCGCCGGTTTTCCTGGAGACGATGTTGCCGTTCGCGTCGGTGGTCAGGCCTTCGGCGTTCAGCGCGTAGCGGTCGTTTTTGGTGAGCCCGCCGGTGTAGTCGATGTCGTTGTCGATGCCGGCGTGGGAGTGGTCAACGCTGTCGGTGTCCATCGGGTAGAGCGACACGCTGTTGCCGCTGGTGTTCGTCACGGTGGGCGGAATGCGGAACGGCGAGATGCTGCCGACCGAGCCGTCGGTGTTGACGATCGGCTGGGTGAAGCCGAGTGCGGCGCTGTTGGGCTGGCCGTTGGGCAGTACCAGGCCCGTTGCACCCGGGAAGGTGCCGAAATGCTGGTCGAACGAGCGGTTCTCCTGGAACAGCACGAAGACGTATTTGACGTTCTTGCGCAGCAGGGCGAGCTTGGTGGCCGCTGTCAGGTTCGGCTCGGCCGACGCGTTGACGATCTTGGAGGCGACCAGCGCGCTGGAGCGCGGGCCGACCGTCACGCCGGGTTCGGCTGCCATCAGCAGCGTGGGCTGCAACAGGCCGAGTGTGGCTGCAAACGCGCACGTGGTTTTCCACCACTGGTTCCGTGTCATGGCTGGAGTTTTCCTTGTCTGGAGGCTGAGAAGCACCCGCATGCACGCGGCGCCGGCGATGCCGAGCGTGCGGAGGGATACAGCGTCCAGCAAGCACGGCCATCTCAGTTATGTGACAATGCACGCGGATCGCGGGGCTGTGATCCTGGGGTGAAACAGGGGCGGCTTGCTTGCCCGGAGGCGAGGCGCCCGGCTATATCAGCGTCGGGCGGGTGTGGTGAAATGGTAACCACAGCAGACTCAAAATCTGCCGGGCCGAAAGCCCTTGCCGGTTCGAGTCCGGCCACCCGCACCACCCTGATCTGGCGAGCGGTTCCCCGCTTTACCGGCGTGCGGCGGGGGGCTATACGGCTGCACCCTGGTCCCGAATAGCTCAGCTGGTAGAGCAAGCGACTGTTAATCGCTCGGTCGTAGGTTCGAGTCCTACTTCGGGAGCCAGGGCATTTGCCTAAGACCTTGTCTCGGCGTTCAGATCCTGCAGGTTAGGCGATCTCGCCACGACTCATGCGACGCCAGCACTCTGCTTTTGTGTCGTCCGTGTCTGCTGAACGATTGCATCCGTTGGTGAGAGCTTCACCTCTACCCCGCGGCGTCTCTGCAGGACGTAGTTCCAGCACGCGAGGTGATGGTCGAGATCACGGCCAGGCACTGGTCGTTGACATGACGCTGAGCGGGTTTGTGGTGATGACAGCCGCCTATGTGCCGGCCGAGGCGATGCTGGCCGATACCGAACGTGCGCGGAGCCCGGAAAGCCGCGGCCGCTATGATCGATCGAGTGGTTCTCACTGTTGTGCTCGGTGCTGTGACCGCGTGCGAGACAACACCTTCCTGGCTGTACCTTGTTGGTGTTGGTTGCGGGAGTGGGAGTAGGTCGAGACTACATCCTACCGGCCGTTGCTTGCCGGACACCAATCACACACGGCCAATGCGGACTGATCGAAATACTAGCTGCGAGCCTGAGCTTGCCGGGCGCACGTTTAGGTCGTCCATGTTGCGGGCCTCTCAACGCACAGCCGTAGGGTTCAACGTGCGAGGGCTATTCAGTCATGACGCCAAGCATCGTTTTTCAAAAGTAGCGGCGGCTTGTGTTCTCGCCGGGATACCTGACTGCTCACGAGAGCTTCGATGCCGCCGCCGATCTTCCGTGCTTCATCGACAAGGTTTACGACGACAAACGATTACGTTCCGCCTTAGGTTATCTCAGCCCTACCCAGTTCGAGAGCCAACACACCCGCCAGGCTATCAAAACAGCTGCTTAACATTGTCTATCCCGAAGGGCGCACTCCAGTGACCTGCGCCTGGGAGCCGGATGACCCGGAGCTCGCGAAGCGCTGGACGTTACCGGCAGCGAGCCGTGCCGAAGCGCCGCAGGTCGGCATTCAGGTCAGCCCGACCTCGCGGGACCGGACCAGCCTCGCCCTGGCTTGCTGTCAGGCGCCGTATCCCGCATGCCCGGGCGGCGGCGGCAAGGCATTCTTCCGAGAGCGGGCCGTCAGGCAGCGACGCCCGGAGCTCCTCGAAGGCCATGTGCTCGATGCCCCGGAGGTCGGCGGCCGTCCCCGGCGGCAGGGCCGAGTTCCGTTCGTGACGTGCCTCGGGGGCGGCCCAGACGAACGTCGTGCCGCCAGGTTCCTCTTGCACGACGGGGGCGCCGCGGCCGCCAGCAACACGACACCTTTCCGGATGAGACGCCCGGAACGCCTGAAGCCGTGCACCCGCGCTATCCGTTCGACTAGCAGGTCGTTCCATGCGGGGGTCTCGGCGCGCACGACCTCGGCGACGAGGGATCGCAGGAACAGCGTGTAATCCGCCTCGCCGGACCATCGCCTGAGCAGCTTGCTCGAAGCCGTAGAGCTTACGCTTGAAGGGGGAACTGACGGGCGGAGCGATCGCTGGAACTTCAGAACGTCGCGCAGGACAACCATGAAGGTCATCGGCCTTGAGGAACATTTCGTCACCGCGGACGTGCTTGCGGCTTGGCACGCGCTTGATCCGCACTGGCAAGACGTTGCGCTCCAGCACTCGGGCGGCGGCGAGATCGGGGCGCGGCTCGCCGACCTCGCCGATGGACGGATCGCGGCGATGGACGAGACCGGCCTGGACGTGCAGGTCCTGACGCTGACTGCGCCAGGCGTGCAGAGCCAGGCGCCTGGCGAGGCGATCGCACTGCAGACCGCGTCGAACGACTTGCTGGCCGAGACCGTCCGTCGCCGGCCCGACCGGTTCCAGGGCCTGGCCACGCTCGCCACACCGGACGCGCCGGCCGCCGCGCGCGAACTCGAACGTGCGGTGACGAGACTGGGGCTGAACGGCGCCATGCTGTTTGGCCGCACCCGCGACCGGAACCTCGACCATGCTGACAACTGGCCGATCTTCGAGGCGGCCGCGGCGCTTCGGGCGCCGCTCTACATCCACCCGCAGTCGCCAGTGCCGGCGGTGCGGGACGCCTTATACAGCGGCTTTGGCGACGCTACCGACGCCGCGCTCGCCACCTTCGGGCTTGGCTGGCACTACGAGACGGGCGTGCAAATCCTGCGCATGGTGCTCGCCGGCGTGTTCGACCGCTTTCCCGACCTCCAGCTCATCACCGGTCACTGGGGCGAGGTGGTGCTGTTCTACCTCGACCGGATCGACAACCTGGCAGGGCCGGCCCAGCTAGCCCGGCCGGTGTCTGACTACTTTCGCCGGCACGTCTCGGTGACGCCGAGCGGTCTGTGGAGCCAGCGTTACCTGCGCTGGGCAATGGAGGTGCTTGGCCCCGAGCGGATCATGTTCTCGACCGATTACCCTTACCGCTTCACACCAGCTGGCGGAGCGCGCCGCTTCCTTCAGGACGCGCACCTGACCGATGCTGACAGGGCCGCCATCGCGCACGGCAATTGGGAGCGAATGGTCGCGAATATCCGTCGAGGTTAGGCGCGACGAGCGCTTCCGAGCTTATACCAACTGGCGTCGATGCTTTCTCATAGAAAGCAAGCAGTCCTTTTTTGAAAAGGACCAAAAAACTTTTAACTCCGCTGTCGCGCGCTGTCCGGAAAGGTCCGCGACAGCAAAGTCAAAAGTTTTTTGCTTCTTTTTTTCAAAAAAGAAGACCTTGCTTGCTTCGGAACGATCAACCTCCAGGCCGCTTGGTATCAGTTCGCGGCAATGCTATCTGCCAAAAACGCTTCCTCGCCGGTTTGCGAGGTACCGGCCGGCTGCCAAAGCACCGGCGTCACTCAATCGCGGAACACCGACGGCGACTTCTGAAGCCGTCCGCTGGCGATCACAATCTCCATGCGGCGGACGCGCCAAGCGCTTCTGATCAGTTCACCTAACGCTCACCGTCAGAGTCTGGCTGGTGTCGGTCGGCCCGCCGGCGGCCGCACGGACCATGGGCGCCACCTTCGTGCCGAGCAACTCGATCGAGCTCAGCATGCCGCCGTGTTCCAACAACGCCGAGCTCATCTGGAACGTCAGACGCGAGATGCCGCCCAACGCCTCGCTTGCGGCAAGGACTTTTTCGGCGACGGTTTCAGGATCACCGATCAGGTAGGCGCCAGAGGGGCCGCACATCGCATCGAACTGCTGTCGCGTGGCGGGCGCCCAACCCCGCTCGCGCCCGATCTCCGTGAACATGTGCGCCCAGCCTGGTAAGAAGGTGTCGCGGGCCTGCGCCGATGTCTGGCCGACGAAGCCGAAAGCGTGGACGCCCACGCGCAGGGATTCCGGCGAATGGCCGGCGCGCTGCCCCGCTTGGCGGTACAGCTCCACGAGCGGACGAAACCGGTGGAACTCGCCGCCGATGATGGCCACCATCAGCGGCAGGCCAAGCGTGCCGGCTCGGGCGAAGGACGCGGGCGTGCCCCCGACGCCCACCCAGATCGGCAGCCGAGCCTGCTGGGGCCGGGGATAGATCCCCTGGCCGGTCAGCGGCGGACGATAGCGCCCGGTCCATGTGACGTGGGTGGCATCGCGAATTTTCAGCAGCAGTTCGAGCTTCTCGGCGAACAGCGCGTCGTAGTCGTCGCGTTCCAGCCCGAATAGCGGGTAAGCCTCCCCGAACGATCCCCTGCCGACGACGATCTCCGCCCGCCCGGCAGCGACCAGGTCCAGGGTCGCGAACTCCTGGAAGACGCGGACCGGGTCGGCGGCGCTGAGCACCGTCACGGCGCTCGTGAGGCGGATGGAGTGCGTCCGCGCGGCCGCCGCGGCGAGCAGGATGGCTGGTGCGGAGTCCAGGAACTCGGCCCTATGGTGCTCGCCGATCCCGAACACGTCCAAGCCGGCGTGGTCGGCCGCCTCAACCTCCTCCAGAAGATTCACCACCCGGTCGGCCGCGGTCAGCGTCCGTCCGATCGCGGTGCCCGGGAACAGGGCCGCGAAGCTGTCGATGCCGATCTCGATCATCGCCCGCGCCTAGGCTGCGGAATTGCGCGTGACCACGAACACCAGTTCGGCGTCGGGCGCGGCCTGGATGGTCACAGTGGGTTCACTCCGGATCGCCAAACCCTCGCCTGCCTCGACGCGGATGCCGTTGACGACGACGGCGCCGGCGGCGGGAACCAGGTAGCCGCCGCGTCCTTCGTCGAAGGTGTAGGAGATCGTCTCGCCGGAACCCAGCAGTGCCCCGTAGATTTCGGCATCGGCGCCGACCGGCAGGGCCTCCGAGCCGCCGCTCCCGCTGGCAAGCAGCACGAGCCGGCCCGAGCGGTCCGCCTTGGGGAAGGGCTTGGCGCCCCATCGCGGCACGCCGCCGCGCTGCCTGGGATGCAGCCATATCTGAAAGATACGCGTGGTCACGTCCTCGTCGTTGTGCTCGGCGTGCCGGATGCCCGTGCCGGCGCTCATCACCTGCACGTCGCCGGCCCGGGTGATGCCCTGGTTGCCGAGGTCGTCCTTGTGCGTGATCGCACCCTCGCGCACGTAGGTGATGATTTCGACATTGGCATGCGCATGCAGCGGGAAGCCCGCGTGCGGCGCGATAGAGTCGTCGTTCCAGACATATAGTCCGCCGACTGGCTGATGAGCCGGGTTGCCGTAAGCGCCGATTGCAAAATGGTGCTTGGCGTTCAGCCAACCGGCCTGGACGCCGGCGATGTCGGCCAGTGACCTGTGTTCAAGCATGATCGGGGGTCCTTGTTGACGCGTAAGGAAGGCCAGGGGCTCTGCCCCTGGACCCCGCTAAGGACAGTCGTCCTTAGAACCTGATTTCAACGTCGCAAACAGATGGGGGTCTGGGACCTCTGGGCCCCATCGAGTGACTGCGTGCCTCGCATGACGGGGTTTGGGGCAGAGGCCCATGCTTGCCTGCAGATCACGATTTTCGCCCGGTGGCGTCATACCGCAACCGCCGCGTGGAAGCGTCGCGCGTCGAGGCTGTAGGAGCCAGCTCCGAATGCGACCACTTGAAGCAAGCCGCCGATCATGAAGATGTTCTTGAGGAAGTTGATCATCTGGTTCTGGTCGGCGAAGTTGTTGTGGAAGAACACCGCCGTCGCAAGGGTGAAGACTGCCAGTAAGATCGCCACGATCCGCGTCTGAAAACCCGCGATGAGAAGAAGGCCCCCGCCGAGCTCAATCAGGATCGCAACCAAGTAGGCGGCGAGCGGCAATGGAAGCCCGACGGATGCGATGTAACCCTGCGTCATGGCCGGCGCCATGATCTTGCCGAGGCCGCTAAAGGCGAAGACGGCACCCATGAGGAGGCGGCCGAAGGCAGCGATTGAGGCAGTTTGATTGTTCATGACACCTGTTTCCCATACTGGCAGAGGAAACATGTGGCGCGGATGGACATCTCGGAATAGAAAGGATTGCAAACCATCTTTGCAGGAATGACGTGTCCAAGCTGCCTGACTTCGAAGGCCTTGCCATGTTTGCGAAGGTGGCCGAGGAGCGATCCTTCGCCGCCGCAGCGCGGGTCATGGGCGTGTCGGTTGCAACCGTGTCGCGCAGCGTCGCTCGGCTAGAAGATCGCCTGGGCGGCCGTCTCATCAACCGGACCTCGCGCCGGCTCGCGCTGACGGAATTCGGGCGGAACCTCGCCGAGCGGGCAGCGCGGATCTACACAGACGCCGAGGATGCCGAGAGCCTGGCTCGAGAAACCTCCAGTCAACCGCGTGGCGTTGTTCGGCTCGCCGTTCCGATGTCGTTCGGGGTGCGTTGGATCGCACCAATCCTGCCGGATTTTTTCCGCGCCTATCCGAACGTGTCGGTCGACCTTCACCTCACAGACGACAAAATCGACCTGATCGGGAACGGCTTCGATGCGGCAGTGCGGATCGCGGTGCTGGCGGACTCTTCGCTGGTCGCGAGAAAGATTGCGACGGTCCGACGCTACATCCTGGCCGCGCCGAGCTACATAGCTCGTTACGGCCTTCCCCAGCATCCGGACGACCTCGTCGCCCATTCCTGTCTGGGATACTCCCTCCGCGACAGGGGCGACGCCTGGCGTTTCGCGAACGACGAAGGGCACGATGTGGTCTTCACGCCCGTCGGGCCACTGCGCGCAACCAGCGTCGATGCGTTGCTCCCGACCATGCTCCAAGGCCTCGCGATCGGCGAGCTGCCCGACTTCATCGCGTCGGAGCACGTGGCAGGCGGTCGTCTGGAAGTCATTCTACCGCGCTGGCGTATGGCTGAAGGGGGCGTCTACTTCGTGACACCGACAGCACGTGCGCGGGCGGCGAAGATCGAAGCGCTCAGCAACCTCCTGATCGAACGCCTCTCTCATGCACCATGGCTGATCAGCTTCTCCTGAATGCCATGGCTCGTGACGGTATTTTGCAACGCCTTCAACATACCGGGCGTAAGCGGCCGTCCAGTCCTCCGCAATCACTCGCTGCGCCGCGTAACGGCTCAGGGTACCGTCACAGACCACTCGGTCCAGCACGTCTTCCAGCTGATCATTCTGCTCTGCCGTCCACCCATCAGGCGACTGCCGCGGCTCGGGCCACAGGTTGCGCGGGTCTGCTACAGCTCGGAGCATTAGCGAGCCGCATCCATCGAAGACCAGGTGCACATTTGCCGGGAACGGATTGAGCGTGAGGGTGGACCTTGCTTCAGGTCTCCAAGGCCGGGCCACTCTCTCTTATGAGGCGATCAAGCAACGACATCTAGCCGGCACCTCTCACCCGGAGGCTTACGATGCGGATAGCTGGACGACGAATACGCCCATCCCTCGCAGCCCGGTCAGCGCGAGATCCAGGCGGCCCTGCTCTACGGCTACCGCACGAACGTCGCAGCCTACCCCGCCTAACAGGCGCGGCTTCGCACACACAAGCCGCTGACGCTGGTTGTCTGGGGGGCGAACGATACCTGCTTCATCGCGGCCGGTGCGACGGCGTACCGCGCCGACCTGCCGGACGCGGAGATCCAACTGCTGGACGCCGGCCACTTCGCGCTTGAGGAGAAGGGCAACGAGATTGCCCGCCTCATCCTCGATTTCGCCGGCATGTGGCTGCTGGCGATCAACGGCCTGTGATATCTGGCCTGCTGCGTGCTGACCGGCCGGTGCGCGAGCGTCTCCGCCGGACCGCCAGGTATAGCACGCGTGCACTAGGGCGAGGAGGATGGTTGCATCATCCGTCTTCGCCTGACGCCGTTAATCTTCGCATGTTCCGCAATGTGGCAACGGGCCGGCAGGGCGCATCGTCCAGGCCGGTATTGTTGCAGATCATCATGTCTCGTCATCAGGGGAGCCGATCGTGTCCACATCCGTTCAACATCGTTACAGCAGTGTCGTCGATCACATAGCCCATCTTGCCTGGTCCGATCTTTCCGCCCATGACCTGACCTGCGCGCAATGGGCGTATTACTATTTTTCCGTGCAGTTCCGCGAAAGTCTGGAGATCGCCTGCCGGCTGTTCGGCGATGACGAGCTCCTGTCGCAGTTGCGGCGCGAGGAGTGCGACACCGCAAATCTCTCACCCTATGCTGGCGTCGCGGCGCCAGGCGAGCAAATGAACCATGACGAGTTCATGCGCCGCATACTGGCACTATCGGACATCGATCCGGTACGGCGCGAAAGGCTGCAGCAGCTTGGCGAACGCTATCTGCGGGCCACCCGCGCGTTGCCGGACATGGATCGTGCGCTGGCCATCTCCAGCTACGAGGATGGCGGGCTGGAGGCGGTGTTCCGCGCCATCTTGAAGGCGCCGGACTGGAATGCCCCGGGGCTCGGCGCGTTCAGGCATTTCCTGGTCGAGCATATCCGGTTCGACAGCGACGAGCAGGCCGGGCATGGCGCGCTCAGCCGCCACATCGTGCCGGATGACCGTGTCCTGCCGCTATGGACGGCGTTCCTCGACCTGTTCGTGGCCGCAGCACCCGGCCTGCAGCGGCGACTTGCCCTTGCCGAAGCGGCCGAATAGGCCCGAGACACCCATGACGATGCTGGGACGAACCCAACCGACCAGCCGGCTGCGCGGCTGGCCGGAGGGACTGCCCCCGGAGGAGCACCTATTTCCGGACCAAATGGAGAGGCGCACTACCGAGTCCCTGCTGACGACGTTACTGGAGGATGCGCGGGCCTGCACGGCGGCAGGCCCGGTCGGCGCCACGGTCACGTTCGACGAAGCGCTGGGCCGCCTGCGCGCATGGGATTTCGGGTCATCCGGCAAACTGCAGGACGTGCTCGTCTGGGTGGTGGACCAGATGGTTGAGGGCGTCGTCCATGTGGATCATCCGCGCTATTTCGGCCTGTTCAACCCGGCGCCCAGCTTCCCCGCCCAATGTGCCGAGCGGGTGGTCGCCGCGTTCAACCCGCAGCTTGCCACGCATGTCACCTCGCCTTTCCCGGTCGCCGTCGAGGCGCACCTGATCGCCCGGATTGCAGAGCGTGCGGGGTTCGCTGCGACCGCAGGCGGTCATTTCACCAATGGCGGTTCGGAGGCCAATGCCACCGCCATGGTCTGCGCTCTGACGCACGCCAACCAGGCCTTCGGCGAGCAGGGCGCGCGCGCCTTTGCCAGGCCGCCGGCAATCTACGTATCCGAGGCTGCCCACCTGGCCTGGCTGAAGATCGCCCATCAGGTGGGCATCGGCCGTTCGGCGGTGCGCCTGATCGCCACGGACGGTGCTGGCAGGATGGATGCGGCGGCACTTGGCGGCCGCATCACGGACGACGAACAGGCGGGCTTCGTGCCGGTGGTGATCGTCTCCACCGCGGGCACCACCGGTGCGGGCATGATCGACCCGATCGAGGCCTGCACTGGCCTGGCCCGCCGGCACGGCACCTGGCATCACGTGGACGCGGCCTGGGGGGGTGCCGCGCTGTTCTCCGACCGGCTGCGTCCGCTGCTGGACGGCCTGTCCACCGCCGATTCGGTGACCATAGATGCGCATAAATGGCTGGCGACCACGATGGGCTGCGGCATTTTTCTGACCGCGCACCCTGCCGTGCAGAACCAGGCGTTCCACGCCACGATGCCCTGCATGCCGTCGGCCGCCGACGATCTCGACCCTTACGTGAACACCGTGCAGTGGTCGCGCCGCTTCCTGGGCCTGCGCCTGTTCATGGCATTGGCCTGCAGCGGTTGGGACGGCTATGCGTCCTACCTGGAACGCGCCGTCGAGCTGGCTACCACGCTGGCGGCCATGCTGCGGGCCCAAGGCTGGAGCATCATCAACCGCTCGGAGCTGGCCGTGCTGTGCGCCCGCCCGCCGCAAAGTTCGACGCCCGTGGCGGCGCTCTGTGCGGCGGTGGTCCAGAGCGGCCAGGCCTGGGTCTCGCCCATAGCGTTCGAGGGCGAGGCCACCGTGCGTATCTGCATCACGAGCGGCGAGACGACAGGCGCCGACCTCACGCGCCTGGTCGCCGCCCTGTGTAGCGCCGCGGCCAGCTGAGGGTAGCCGGGCTCCATCGGGCGCCTGCCCGGTTTGCTGCGCCACAGACGCCTGTGACCCTTGTCGCCTGCGAGCCGGACAGCGGCGAGATGGTAGGCGGCCCGGACGGGTGCTGCGTCCGCTGCGCGCCGAGTATCGCCGGCGAGGCGATCGGGCGAATGAGCGCGCGTGCGGACACGCCCCGGCTCGTTCGACGGCTACACGGACCCTGCCGCCACCAAGGGCCGCATCGTCCACGACGTGTTCGGCGCGGCGATGCGTGGTTCCGCACCGGCGACCTGATGCGCTAGGATTACGCGGGCTACTTCTATTTCCTTGACAGGCTGGGCGACACGTTCCGCTGGAAAGGGGAGAACGTATCCACGACAGAAATCGCCGAAAGCCTGCTCGGCGTGCCGGGCGTCACGGCGGCGGTCGTCTACGGCGTGGCCGTGGCGGGTTGCGACGGACGCGCCGGCATGGCCGCGATCACCGTCGGCGACGGGTTCGCGATCGCCACACTGTATGCGCTTGGCGCGCGGCCTGCCAGGCTACGCAATACCGCTGTTCATCCGGATTTGCCCCACGCTGGAGACCACCGGCACTTATACCAACGGCCCTGGATTTTGACCCCTCGAAGTCCGGCAGGGAAGGCAAGGTCTTCTTTTCTGAAGAAAAGAAGCAAAAGACTTTTGGTCCGGCTGTCGCGGACGTTTCTGCAAAGCGCGCTCAAGGGAACAAAAGTTCTTGGTTCTTTTTTCAAGAAAAGAACCGCTTGCTTTGCTTGTCACCGGTCAAAACTTAAGACGGTTGGTATTACAAGTTCATCAAGACCCGGCTCATCGAGCAGGGATACGCAAGCATCGGCGATGGCGACCTGCGCTACCGCCTGGACATGCGGGCGGCGTCCTACGTGGCGATGGTGCCGGCCTGTTCCGCCGCTGAGGATAGCCGGCGGCCGCAAGTGCGCAGCCGCCGGCCAGAGACGTCCTACCAGGCCGGAATGGCAGGAAGCCCCGCGCCGAACCTGGCGTAGTCGTAGGTGGTGACAGCGTCAGCCTTCGGCGGCCCGCCGCCCCAGTTCGGGTTGCCGGTCCACTCGTTGGCCAGGATGAAGCCCCGGGCGGTGGTGGTTAGGTCGGCGTTGCTGGTCGTGTAGGCGGCCTTGCCGTCAACCGTGAAGGTGATCGTGCCGGACTTCCACAGGAAACCGTAGCGGTGCATCGCCTTGGACGGGTTGAACGGCAGTTGCAGAATATAGGTGGCATTGCTCGGGTGCAGCGTCAGGTGGACCTGGCCGCTGTTGGCGCTACCGATCCAGCTCTCGTTGGTCAGGAACTCGATGTCCCACTCGTGTGGTCCGTAGTTCGGCGCCTCGATCCAGAAGAACGATGCGCATACGCCTGGCGTGCTGCTGACCTGCATGCGTGTTTCGTAGTAGCCGTACCCGTAACCCTGGGTGTTGGTGCCCGACAGCCCGCCGGTCGAGGCCCACTCGCCCGCCTTGTAGGGCGTGGCGGTCTGGCCGCCCGGCACCTTGAGCTGGAAGAACCCGCCCTTCGCACCGTTGAAGGTGGGGACGAGCTGCTCCTCGTCCGTCGAGAGCATGTTACCGCCGGTGCCTATCCAGTTGCCGTCGCGGCGGAACAGGCCATCCGGTGATGTGTTGCCTGTCCAGGGGTTGAACGGCTCGTGCACTGTCTGTGCACGCACCGAGTCGGCAATGAACATCACCGCCAGCAGCCCGCAGGCTGCAGCCACCGTTTTATACTGCAAAAATCTTCTTCCTTTACTGTGAGCGGCCGGACAGCCGAACCGATATACATCCCGACCAGCGACAAGCCGACGACCCATTGTCGGCCGGCTCCGCCCTTGCTCATTGCCGCATTTAACGCAGGGCTGCCCTGCTTACAATAGAAAATTTGCAAAAACTCATCTACTTACAACGAAGCTTTCAAGTGAACTCGGACTGCTTTGCCCGAGCAACTTGCTGCTTCTCGACGGCGCAAGCCTGCCGAAAACGCAGATCAAGCGCCTGAACAAGCCTGCCCAATCGGGCCTATATCCGATATAAGAATGAATAGGCAAGAAAATCTGACTGGCTGTCGCAGTCTAAGTTTCGTTTATGAAAGTATATAAGTTCGCGCACCTTACCTTTTCGCGCGTGCAGGCTTCTATACAGTGACGAAATCCGCCCTGGAGAGGACGTTACCGATTACTGCCAGTATCACGGTTATACAACCGGAAAGCAAATGACTGACGAAATGTGCCATCATGGGTTGCATAACCAGCGTCCATTACCCTTTGGCGCCATGACTTACCAATGCAAGTATTCAACGGTTGTATTTGACGACTTTTCCTGAACTCCCGGGCGAAAACTTGCGTGAATATTGCGTTCTTGTTGCCTTACCGCAAACACTTATACGTGCATTGTTCTGCGGAGTTAATGGTGTATCACTCAAACAGTTCAGAAAGTGGTTAGAATGTGCGCTGTGCAGGTGAAATCGTGTTCTGATCCGTTTGATCACGCGGTTCGATACGGCATTGCTTCGACTGACGCCGTGGTGCTGCTGGATACCGACGGAATCCCCAAATGGGCGAACGCCGCGGCATATGCGCTGCATGGGGTGACCAGCCTGGGCGAGCTCGGCATCCTTCCTGACGAATATATCCAACGGCTCCACGCCCTGTGCCCGTCCTCGTTCGGGGCGGACCCGGACAGCCTGGGTTTCAAAACCTCGCGCCTGACACAGACCCAGCCCCAGAACATGCGGACGGATTGTCATGTCAGCACGGCCGTGCTGAGGGAAGGCGAGCAGGTGGTCGGGCACGCCATCACCGTCACGGTCCACCGCGCTCCGGCACCTGGCGCCGAAGCGGCGCACCTTCCGCCTGGCAGCACCGAACCGGCTACTGCTCTCCTGCAATGCCTCGAGCCGATCATCGTGGACCTGAGAGGCGCATCCGCGGAGCCGCATCCGGCAGCCACACTGGCCCATAGCATGGCCGAGCACGGCTCGACGATGTCAGGGCAGCTCTGCAACATGGTCCCGGCGCCGATCTTCGTCCTGGACGCGGAACGGCGCGTGGTTGCCGCCAGTGACGTGCTGCTCGACCTGCTCGGCTACGCGTCGCCCGACTTTCTTGGCCACCACATCGTGGAGTTCCTGGCCGGATCGTCAATACGTTTCTTTAAGGACGTGTTCTGGCCCGGGCTTTCCGATTGCGGCCTGGCGGAAGACCGTGCGTGCGAGCTGCTGACCAGTAAAGGCGGTACGCTGCGTGCGAGGCTTGCAGGATGCCCCGTGCTGGATGGCCACATGGTGCGCTGCGTGACTTGCGTGGTCGAGGATCTGAGCGAACACGATTTCAGCGAGGCCAAGTTCGCCGGCCTGTTCGCGCTCTCGCCTGTCGCCATGCTGGTGCGCAAGCTGGAAGACGGGCGCATCCTG
Source organism: Acetobacteraceae bacterium (assembly GCA_965198755.1). GTDB lineage: Bacteria > Pseudomonadota > Alphaproteobacteria > Acetobacterales > Acetobacteraceae > BOG-908. The sequence continues at coordinate 4,633,443 of OZ240673.1, read as the reverse complement.
CACACCAACCCGGCTCTGCTGTCGCTGACCGGCCACGCTCCCGACACGCTGAACGGCCACACGATGGACGAGGTGGCCGTCTTCGAGTCAAGCGCCATGCGCCACCGCTTCGAGCGCGAGCTGCGGATGGGCCGGCCGCTGCGCGGGACGGTGCTGCGCCTCAAGGCGGCTGACGGCGCCCTGCTCGACGTTCAGGCTACGGCGACGGCGGTCCAGGTCTCCAGCCAGAGCTGCGCGCTGGTCATCCTGCAGGACGCGGCAAGCGGCCGGTTCGACGAGCAGCAAATGTTCCGCGCGATCGAAGCGGTGATGAGCGACACCTCGTGGTTCAGCCGCAGCGTCGTCGAGAAGCTGGCCAGCGTCCGGGTGCCCGGCACTCTACGTATGAAGGCGGGCGAGCTCGACGACCTGACGAAGCGGGAACGCGAGGTGCTGGCGATGATCAGCCACGGCTGGGGCGATGCCGAAATCGCCAGCCGGCTGAGCCTGACACGCTCGACGGTGCGAAACCACGTGGCCGCGCTGTACAGCAAGATCGACGTGCATAGCCGGAGCAGCGCGATCATTTGGGCACGCGAACGCGCGCTGAACGTGATCCATCCGGCCGCCGAGCTACGCCAGATGCCGCCGTGCCGCGGCGGTCTCGCCCATCCCCGGGCCGAACGCGTCCGGACCACACCTTAGAGGAGCGACCGGCGATGAGCGTGCGAGACACTGTGCTGCGGGTTATCGATGACGTGGCGCGCACGAACGGCAGGCGGCTGCCGCCGCTCTCGGATGATCTTCCCCTGCTCGACAGCGGGCTGGATTCACTCTGCCTTGCCGTTATCGTGGCCAATTTGGAAGACACGCTCGGCATCGATCCGTTCAGCAGTGCCGAGGACGGCGCCCTGCCGGAGACGGTCGGCGCTCTGGTAGGCCTCTACGAGGGAGCCCTGGTTTGAGATGGAGTGCCTTGCCGGGCTGATCCTGCGGCAAGGCCGGGCGCGGAGAGGCCAGGGGGAGGACGATCAGGAGACGAGAGCCGGGGCCCTGATCGGCGGCAGCCTGCGCGTCCCGTTCGCCCACGCCGCCGCCTGCCGGGCCTCGGCGCGGGCCGCCGCTGCCTATGCCGGCGCCAGCGTCGTGCTCGCCCTGGCCGACCAGTTGCGCGCCGCACTCGCGCTGGTCGCCCTGGACGGCGTGGCGGCGCGCATCGTGCTGGTCCCGGCCGGCGAGGCCGCCGTGCACCTGGGCGCGATCGTCACGGCCGCCGGCGCCGGGCACGTCATCGAGGACTGGATGTTGCCGGGCGAGGATGAAGCGGCCGCGCTACCCGCGCCCGCCGCCTGCCAGACGGAGTGGGTGTTGCTCACCTCGGGGACGACAGGCGTGCCGAAGCTGGTGGTGCACACGCTGCAGACGCTTTCCGCGCATGTCGCGGCCCAGCACGGGCCGGGCCGGGCCGGGAACCGGACGCAGCACATTTGGGGCACGTTCTACGACACGCGGCGCTATGGCGGCCTGCAGGTCCTGCTTCGCGCGCTGATCCAGGGCCAGGCGCTGGTGCTGCCCGGCGCGGCCATGACCCTGCCAGCTTTCGTGACGCACGCCGCCGCTCATGGCGTCACGCACCTGGTTGGCACGCCGTCGCACTATCGCCAGCTGCTGATGTCTGGCCTGGCCGGCCGGCTAAGGCCGGACTACGTCCGGCTGTCGGGCGAGATAGCGGACCAGGCCATCCTGAACCGGCTGCGGCGATGCTTCCCGCACGCGGAGATCGTGCACGCTTTCGCCTCGACCGAGGCCGGGCTCGCCTTCCAGGTCTCCGACGGGCGTGCCGGCCTGCCTGCCGATTACGCGACGGTCCTGGTGCCCCGGGTGGAAGCCGAGATACGCGGGCAGGATCTGCGTATCCGCTCGCCACTGAACGCGCTCGGCTACCTGGACCGGACGCGCAGCCCGGTTACCGCCGAGGATGGCTTCGTGGAGACCGGCGATCTGCTGAATTTGCAGGATGGCCGCTACCATTTTGCCGGGCGGCGGAGCGGACAGGTGAACATCGGCGGGCGCAAGGTGCATCCCGAGGAGGTCGAAGCGGTGCTCTACGAACACCCCGCGGTGGACATCTGCGCCGTCTGGGCAAGGCGGAACCCGATCACCGGCGCGGTGGTGGCCGCCGACATCATGTGCCGGCCGGACATCCAGCGCAGGATAGACAGTCGCGAACTTCTGGTCTGCGACCTGGTGGAGGACGTACAGTCGTTCTGCCGGACCCGCCTGCAGGCACACAAGATCCCCGTCTCAATCAGCTTCGTGCGCAGCCTGGATCTCAGCCGTTCGGGGAAGCTGGCACGGCTGCATGCGTAACATCCTGCTGACGGGCGGAAGCCGCGGCCTGGGCCTGGCCACCGCATCGCGCCTGGCCGAAGACGGCTTCGGCGTGATCGCGGTAGCCCGCAAATCCAGCGACGCGCTGGAAGCGCAGATTGCGGCGTCTGCGGGGGGCGCCGGTCGGCTGAGCTTCTGCGCCTGCGACCTGTCCGACACCGACGGGCTCGGCGGGCTGATCGCGAAGGTGACAGGGGAGTTCGGCCATCTCTACGGTATCGTCAACAATGCCGGGATCGGCACCAGCGGCATCCTGGCGACGATGCCGAACGCACAGATCGAGGCGCTGATACGGATGAACGTGGTGTCCGTCATCATGCTCACGAAATATGCCGTGCGCTCGATGATGGTGGGCGGCGCCGGACGCATCGTCAACATTTCCTCCATCGTCAGTGCTACCGGCTACAGCGGGCTGTCGGTCTATTCGGCATCGAAGGCGGCGCTGGGCGGGTTCACCCGTTCGCTGGCGCGCGAACTCGGCCCGCTCGGCATCACCGTCAATACGGTGGCACCCGGCTTCATCGCCACCGAGATGACGGGTGAGATGACGGCGCCGCAGATCAAGAAGATCGCGTCACGGTCCGCGTTGAAGCGGATGGCGGAGGCGTCCGACGTGGCCGGTGCGGTGGCATTCCTGGTCGGCGACGCGGCGCGCAACATCACGGGAACAACGCTGACTGTGGATGCCGGGAATACGGCCTGACACACTAGGGAAGGAAGGTCTTCTTTTTCGAGTAGAAAAAGCAGAAAGCTTTTGTCTCGGCTGTCGCGGGTTGCGTGCGCGCGCGTCCCGCCAAACGTACACTCGACGTGACGCCGGCCCGTGCTGCGGGTGACTGGTGCGAGAGCAATAGATTTTACCAATCGGCCTGAAGGTTGACCGTTCCGAAGCAAGTAAGGCCTTCTTTTTTGAAAAAAAGAAGCAAAAAACTTTTGACTCCGCTGGCGCCGTCCTTTCCGACGAGCGCGCGACAGCGGAATCAAAAGTTTTTTGGTCCTTTTTTTCAAAAAAGGACTGCTTGCTTTCTATGAGTCAGCATCATCGCGAGTTGGTATGACTTGCGGCTTTTTCATACGCAGTGAACCAGAACATTGTCGCAATCGCGTGCGCCTCGCTGAACCTTCAGCACTCCGCGACAGCGCAGACAAAAGCTTTTGCTTCTTTTCCTCGGAAAAGAAGGCCTTCCTTTCTGCTCTGACAAGGATGTTCGGCTACCCAAAGGCCATAACACCCCGTCCGTTGCCCTACACCGCCTAGTGCACGCGCTTCTGCTTGCCGGCGTGGCGTCCCGCCATGATTCCGCTCGCGGGTGAGGACGGCTGATGCCCGACGCCCGCGAACGATGCCGGGGTGGACCGATGCTGTTGCACACGCTGCCGACCGAACCGCAAGGCGCAGGCAAAGCAAGCCGCCTGCGTCCCGCCGTGGATTTCCGGGCCGTGCCGAGAGTGTCCGTGTGGTCCTGGCTGGGACCCGTGGCCGGCGGCGAGGCGGCGATCACCCTCTTTACGCCAGCCTGCGTGCTGCAGGTCGCGTCGGGCTGGCACAGCCTCCCGCTGCAGGTCCCCGCGGTCTCTCTCGCCTCGCTCGCCTTCTGGTTCATGGCCGCCCAATCGCAACATCTCTACCGTCCCCTGCAGGGGCACCACGCATTCAGCTCCGGGCCGTTGGCCACGGCCTGCCTGCTCTGGGTGCTGGCCGTCACCGTCCTTCTGCTGGCACTCCGGCCGGACATCCCGATTCCTACGACGATCTGCGCGCTGGCAACCGGCATGCTGTTGGCGATCGCCGCGCGCCAGTTCTGGCAGGCCCGCCTGCAGGCCCGCCTGCGTGAGGGCAGTTGCATCGACCGCGCGCTGGTGATGGCCACGGACCGCGACACGGCCCGCGAGGCCGCCGACGAACTGGAGGAGGCGTCCGGCAACCGCATACGCGCGGCCGTCTGCATGCCGATCCCGGGCACCAATGACGGCCCGTCGCTGGCGTGGCTGGAAGACGCCGTCTGCTCGCGCATGGTGGACCAGGTCTATATCGTCGGCGTCCAGAACCTTGCCGTCGTGTTCACCGACGTCCTGCCGCATCTGGCTGGCCTGGATATCGACGTGACGCTGCTGTCGGAACGCTCGGCCAAAGCCACGGCGCCGAGTTGCAGCACGCGGATGGGCCGGCTGAACGCGGTGCCGTTGTCCTCGCGCGCGATGGGCCCGGTGCGCGCGTCGGCCAAACGGGTGATGGACCTGGCGCTGGCCGTGCTCATCTGCACGCTCGGCGCACCGGTGCTGGCCCTGATCGCGCTGGCAATCAAGCTGGACAGCCCGGGCCCGGTCCTGTTCGTGCAGCGGCGGGAGGGACTGCGATGCCGGGTGTTCCGGGTCTTCAAGTTCCGCACGATGTTCGCCCAACTCGCCGATGAGGCCGCGCACGACCAGACCACCCGTCACGACCGCCGCGTGACGTCCGTCGGCCGCATATTGCGCCGGCTGAGCCTGGACGAGCTGCCGCAACTGATCAACGTGCTGCGCGGCGACATGTCCATCGTCGGGCCGCGTCCCCACGCGCTGGGCATGTCCGTGGACGGACGCAGCCTGCACGACACTTTGGCCGAATACCGTGTCCGCCACCGCGTGAAGCCGGGCATCACCGGCTGGGCGCAGATCAACGGCTGCCGCGGCGAGGTGACGACGATCGGCAAGCTGCAGCGCCGCATCGCGCTCGATTGCGAATATATCGAGCGCTGCTCGGTGGCGATGGATGGCTGGATCCTGCTGCGCACGATCACGACCATGCTGTTCGACAAGCAAGCCTATTGAGCCGGCCAGGAACGATCATGGACGTGACTTCGCACGAGAGCCTGCAACCGTATGAGCCGCCCGCCATGGCGCCCGGCCAGGAAGGCGGTGACGAGGCTCCGCAAGGCGTCGATTTCGGCCGCATCCTGCGCGCTTTCTGGCGCAGCCGGCTGCTGATCGCAGGCTGTGCCGTCCTGGGTCTGGCACTTGGCGTGGGCGCGCTCCGCGTCCTGCCGGCAAATTACAAGAGCTGTGTCTCGATCCTTCTCGACCCGAAACAGGCCAACAGCCTGGGCGCCAACGAGGAATTCGCCAGCATCGCCGTCGATAGCGGCAAGGTCGCCGATGTCGAGCAGATACTGATCTCGTCGCGGCTGCTGGAGAAGGTGGTACGCGCTGAACACATGGCGGACGATCCACTGTTCGGCGGCCTGTCGAAGTCGCTGCCGCGGCGCGTGCTGGACATGCTGACGGGCACGCGCGCGCCGGTGGCCGACAGCACCGAGATCCGGACGGAGCGGGCGATCAATCGCCTGGGCAAGATGATACGCACGTCGCGCGTGGGGATGACCTACGTCATCACGGTGACGGTGACCGCTCCCAGCGCCCAGGCGGCGCAGCACCTCGCGACCGCGGTCGCGGTCGCCTACATCGCCGACCAGGTCGCCACGAAATACGCCGAGGCGCATGAGGACGGCGCCTGGCTGCATGCAAGGCTGGAGCAGATCAGGCCCGAACTTGTCGCCAGCGAGGCCAGGGTGCAGACCATCCGTCACCAGTACGGTCTGTTGCAGACCGACAACGCGCCTGGCTCGAGCACGAACCGGCAGCGGCTGGCCGAGCTGACGACCGAACTGGTGAAGGCGCAGGCGGAAGCGGCGCAGGCCGGCGCTCGCTACGGCCAGGCAATGAGCACGATACGGGCGGGCGGGCTGCCCGATGTCGGCGGCTCGCTCATGCTCGATACGTTGCGCACCAGCACGGTGGACGCCGAACGCAAGCTGGCCGACCTCTCCACGGTATATGGCGCGAACCACCCGGTCCGCGTGCAGGCCGCCAGCAGCCTGGCGACCCTGAACGCGCGCGTGCGTACCGAGACGCTCCGGCTCACTTTGGCACTGCGCGACCAGTACGGTTCGGCACAGGCACGCGTGCGATCGGTCCAGGCGTTGCTGAAGGCGATCGCGGCCGACGAGGCGGCGGCCGACAACGTGCACGGCCGCGCGCTGCTGAACGAGGCGGAACGTGTGGCCCAGGTGAACCGCACCACCTACGAGGCGACGCTGAACAGGCTGCACGACGTCGAGCAGCAGGAGACCCGGCAGCGGGCGGAAGCCGGGATCATCTCACCGGCGCCGTTTCCCGAACAGCCGAACTTTCCCCGCCCGATGCTGTGCCTGCCGGCGGGCGTCGTGTTCGGCCTCTGCCTGGGCATGGGGTTCACGCTGGTGAGCACGCTTCTGCGCGGGCGGGTGGAAGATGTCGACCAGGCCGAGAGCCAGTTGCAGCTGCCCGTGCTGGGCTCGATCCCCCGCCTTGGGTGGCGCGAGCTCGGCCGTAACCGGGATGCCTCCTCCCTGCTGTGCTACCTGGAAGGCAACCCCGCCTCGCTTTACGCGGACAGCCTGCGGCGCCTGCGCCTCGCCATCCGGTCGCGTGCCGGCGAGGGTGCGAGAGTGGTGCAGATCACCTCCTCCAAACCGAGCGAGGGGAAATCTACGCTGGCCGTCAGCCTGTCGCTCACCGCGGCACGGTCCGGGGTCAGGACGGCACTCGTCGATTTCGACCTGCACCACCCTTGCGTGCGCCTGATGCTGGAGGGCTTGGGGATCGGTGCCACCGAAATTGTGGCCCGCTCAGGCTCGTTTTCCACGGCGGTGAGCCGGCATCCGGATCTGCCGCTGTGCATCGTGACGGCCGGGCTGCTGCGCGGCGACCGCTCCGATCCGTCGCTGGAGGGTGCGGGATTGCAGGTTTTAGTCGCCGAGCTGCGCACGCAATTCGACCTGGTCATCGTCGACTCCGCACCCATCCTCGCCTCCTCGGACGCGGTCCTTGCGGCGCAGGCGGTGGACGCCACGGTGCTCGTCTGCGCCGTCCAGTCCACGTCCTGCGAGCAGGTCCTGCACGCCATACGCGCCTTGCGCGTGGCGGGGGGGCACGTGTGCGGCCTTGTCCTGAACAAGGTTCCCGCAGGGCCCATGCCCTACGGATACCCCTATCAGGCGCCTCGGGAAAGCCTGTGGCACCGGGCTACCGCGGGCTCCGCGTGAGGGGCGGCTCCCCGCAATCACCGACGCCGTCACGGGAGGATCAGGCATGCTGACCATCGGACTGCTGAACAACATGCCGGACGGCGCCATGCAGGCCGTCGAGCGCCAGACATGCTCGCTGCTGTCCGCCGCCTCGGACGGCTTGACCGTGCGGCTGAAGCTGTTCGCGGCGCCCTGCTTGCGCCCTGCTCTCCTGCAATCGCATGTGGAAGCCAACTACGAGCCGTTCGACACGCTGGAGGAGCAGGCGCTGGACGCGCTGATCGTGACAGGCAGCGAGCCAAAGGCAGCCTGGCTGGAGGACGAGCCCGCCTGGCCCACACTCAGCCGTGTCGCGGACTGGGCCGAGTTGACGGATACGCCTGTGCTCTGGTCGTGCATGGCTGCCCATGCCGCCGCGTACCGGCTCGGCGGCGTGCACCGGCAGCGGCTGGCGCGAAAACTCGCCGGCTTGTTCCCATGTCGGCGCCTTGGTCGTGTCCCGGGGCTGGCAAGCAGCTGGCTGCAGCCACACTCGCGTTTCTACGGACTGGATCAGAAGGCGCTGGTCAGAGCCGGGTTCCAGATCATCTCGGCATCACCCGAGACCGGACCCGACATGTTCCTCTGGCGGGGTTTCGCCGAGCACCTCTTCCTGCAAGGCCATCCGGAATACGGGCTTTCCGCCCTGCCGGGCGAGTTCCGCCGCGATGTCGAGGCCTTTCTCACTGGCCAGTCCGAGTATTATCCCGAGCCGCCGGTCGGCTATTACGGCCGGGCGGTGCTCGCCCAGTTGGCGGCGTTCCGCAGCCGGGCGCACGTGCGCCGCGATCCCGCGTTGCTGGACGATTTCGACACGATCGCCTGCCACATCGCCGCGGAGTATAGCTGGCGCCCGGCCGCACTGCATGTCTACGCAAACTGGCTGAGGCGCGTGGCTGTGCTCCAGGCCCGACGCCACGTGCCGGCCAGACCTGGCCTGCGCGGCAGGGGGGCGGCCCTGCCAACGCCTGGCGCTTCCGCCCACCCCCGGCCGGAAGGCTCGGGCTGGCCCGCGTGACATTCGATGTTGCCGAGATGGCGGCCACCTCGCAGGCCGATCCAGAGCCGGCCACCCCGGCGGCAGCACCAGCCCGCGCGCCGGCCGCCACGACCAGCCAAACCGTCAGTCGCGAGATCGGGGCAGGCGACCTGCCCGCCGTAGCTGCCCTGCTACGCGAAGGTTTTCCGGACAAGCCGCTCGCCTGGTTCACGGCGGCGCTGGCCACCATGGCGCGTATGGCGGCGGTGGCGGGCATGCCGCGTTTCGGCTACCTGCTGGAGGCGCGCGGCCAGACTGTGGGCGCCGTGCTGACACTGGCGGGCCCCGGCGGCGACGCCCTGCCCGCTACCCGTCTCAACGTTGCGTGCTGGTACGTGCAGCCGCGCCACCGCCTGTACGGCACGATCCTGTACCATCGCCTGCTGACGCTGGGCGCCACCTGCCTCAACGTGACGCCGGCCGAGCATACCTGGCCGGTCATCGAGGCGCAGGGTTTCCGCCGTTTTGCCGAGGGCATGTTAGTGGGTCTGCCGCTGCTGGGCACCCCGGCGCTGGGCACCAGGATCAGGCCCTGGGCACCGGGCGAGGTCGACGCCCTGAGCCCCTACGAGCAGGCGCTTCTCACCTTCCATGCCAGCGTCGGCTGCCTGGCCTTCACCTGCGCCAACCGCACAGGCACGGTACCGTTCGTGTTCAGGCACCGTCCTTCCCGCCGCCGGCTGCGCGCCGTTCAGCTCATCTACTGCCGCGATCTGGCCGATCTCGGCCGCCATGCGGGGGCGATCGGGCGCTACCTCGCGCGGCACGGTTTCCTGTCGGTCATGGCAGGCGCGAGCGGTCCGGTGGCCGGGCTGCCAGGCCGCTACCTGCCGGGCAAGTGCCCCATGTACTACAAGGGTCCTGTCAGACCGCGCGCGGGCGACATCGCGTATACGGAGCTGGCATTGCTCGCACCCTGAGACCAACCGGCGTTTACGCGTGGCAGAAAGCAAGCAGTCCTTTCTTGAAACAAAGGACCAAAAAACTTTTGTCCGCTCGCACTTGCAGCAGCCGAATTGCTTCGGACAAACACGCGCGCTGATAATGCGGGAAAGCAAAAGTTTTTGCTTCTTTCTTGAAAAGAGAAGGCCTTGCTTGCTTTGCAACGGTCAATCCCCAGCCTGGCCGTTTTGCGACGAGGCGGGCGCTCCCTGTATCAGCCGAAGTAGTGCAGCCGATCCTGTCGCGCGCCCTCAGCCGGCTTGTATCCCTGTCCATCGCGCACGCCATCCGGCGAGGTCGAGACAGTCACGGGCAGGCGCTGGCCCCGCGGCAAGAACGGGGGTTGCACCATGCCCAACGCCGCCCTGCAATCGGCGATCGCACTCCAGCCGCATCCTCTGGTCTCCGTCATCATTCCGCATTTCAATGATCTGTCCGGCCTTGCCGCCTGCCTTGCCGGCCTGCGATGCCAGACCTGGCCGCCGCACGCCTTCGAGGTGATCGTGGCCGACAACAACTCCGCCTGTGGTCTCGACGTGGTCAGGCAGGCGGCAGGCGGCGCCACCGTCATCCATGCGCACGTGCAGGGCGCCGGCCCGGCCCGCAACGCCGGGGTGGAAGTGGCGCACGGCCAGATACTGGCGTTCATCGACAGCGATTGCCGTCCCGCGCAGGACTGGATCGAGCATGGCGTGGCCGCACTCAAAACCTACGACTTCGCCGGCGGGCAAGTCCGCACCATCCCGCAGGACAGCGCGTCGGTCACCCCCGTAGAGGCGTGGGAGATGGAGTTCGGCTTCGACTTCGAACGCTACGTCAAACAGGAGGGCTACACCGGCAGCGGCAACATGTGGGTGTGGCGCGAGGTGTTCGAGGATGTCGGCGGTTTCCGCGCCGGCGTCTCGGAGGACATCGACTGGTCGTTCCGCGCCCGTGCGGCCGGCTTCAGCCTGGGCTACCAGCCGGCGGCGATGGTGTCGCACTATGCACGCCGCGACTGGACGGAGCTGGCCGTGCGCTGGCAGCGAGTGGTTCGCGAGCACTATCTGCTGACGAGCGAACGCCGGTTCGGCAACCTGCGCTGGACCGCCAAGACGATGCTGATGCCGGCTTCCGTGCTGCCGCATCTACTCCGCGTCGCACGCAGCCGCCGGCTGCCCACGGCGGCGCTGAAACTGTCCGCGGCCACCATCCTGGTCCGTCACCGGCTATGGCGTACCCGGCTGATGTGGGGCATGGCGCGCGACTGCCACGGCCGTGCCGCCATGCCCGCGACCGTGTGATGGCGAGCCAGGCCGCACATGCCGCCTGGCTTCGCCCGTGCACCCTGCAGCACTGGACGATGGAAGAGGCGGTGCAAGCCATCGGCCAGGCAGCGCAGGCCGCGCAGTGGCGCTACGCCATCACCCCGAATGCCGCCCATTTCGCCCGCCTGCAGGCCGGTGACGCACAGCTGGCCGCCATCTACGCAAGCGCGGATTTCTGCTTCCTGGACAGCCGGGTGATCGCGCTTCTCGCCCGTCTGGCCGGCCTGAAGCCGCCGCCGGTGGTGACCGGCGCCGGGCTGGTCGAGGCGCTGTTCACGCGCGCCATCAAGCCTGCCAGCATCGTGTGCGTCGTGGGCGGCTCGCCGGAGGCCATCTGCCGGCTGCAAGCCCGTTTCGCCATCGCGCTGGTCCGCCATCTTTGCCCATCAATGGGGTTCTGGCGCCATGAGGCCGAGCTCTCGCAGGCCGCTTCATTCGTGGCCGATAGCGGTGCCGACTACAGCTTTCTCTGTGTTGGCTCGCCGCAGCAGGAGATCCTGGCCGACAGGATCACCCGGACCGGGCGCGCCAGGGGAGTGGGTATTTGCGCCGGTGCGTCGATCGATTTTTTGACCGGCCTGCAGAAGCGCGCGCCGCGCCCGGTGCGCCGCCTGGCGCTCGAATGGGCGTGGCGCCTGGCGGCCGAGCCGCGGCGCATGGCGCGCCGCTACTTCATCGAGAGCCCGCGCGGCATCGCGTTCGCGCTTGGCCCATATGGCGGCCTGCGATGAACGCTTACTGCCAGTCGCCGTTCGTGGCCGTGCTCATCGTCGGTTTCCGCACCCCGCATGCGATAGCCACCTGCCTGCGGGCGCTGGGTCAGGCTACGCCCACCCCGCATTTCGAGGTCTTCATCGCCGAGAATGGCGGCGCGGAAGCCGCAGCGCGGCTGGCCGCCACATTGACGGCGCCGGGCGGCCCCTGCGGGAAGCTGCGGGAGGGCGCCACGCCCCTGCGCCAGGCAGAGGGGGCCCGCCAGACGGCCGAGCTCTGCTTGCTGTCGCCCGAGGGGCATGCGCGATGCTCCGTGTTCATCAGCGACATGCTCAAGAACCGCGGCTATGCCGGCGGGGTGAACGGCTGGCTCGCCACGCTCGCGCGCCTGCCGGGCTGGACCGGCGCCTGGGTGCTCAACCCGGATACGGTGCCATCCGCCGACGCGCTGCTGGAAATGACGCGCTACGCCGCCGAGCAGGGCAAGGGCATGGTGGCCAGCCGCCTCGTCCACCTGCCGCGCTCGGGCAACATCCAGTTGCGCGGCCTGGCCTGGAGCCGGCTTCGCGCGGTGACGGTGGGGATCGACCCGGACTGCCCGGCCTCCGTCATGCCTTCGGCACGCGACGTCGAAGCGCGCATGGGCTCGCCGTCCGGCGCCTCGCTGTACGCCTCGCGCAAGCTGATAGAGCGGATCGGCCCGATGAACGATGATTACTTCCTGTATTACGAGGATCTCGACTGGGGTTATTGCGCTAAGGCGCTCGATGCAATCGGCTACGCCGACCGTGCGGTGGTCGCCCATGCCGGCGGCTCCACCATCAAGTCGCAGGCGCACCGCGCCGAACGTTCGCCGATGGCTGTCTACCTGCAGTTCCGCAACCGCATCCTATTTGTGCGGCGGCACTTCCCCAACTGGATGGCCTGGACGCTGCTGATGCAATGCGCACACCTGGGAAGCTTTGCCGCCGTGGGTGCGTGGCGGAACCTGGCTGTCGCGGCGCGCGGGCTGCGGGCCGGGCTGCGCGGGGAGACGGGTGCGCCGCCGGTATCACTCGCGCGGCATTGAACTTGGGGGAATCAAGCAAGGCCTTCTTTTTTGAAAAAAAGAAGCAAAAAACTTCTGTCTCCGCGACGCTGCCGCGCCTCGCTTCATCAAACGGCACCGGGCTGGTGCACATGCTGGGGAGCAACAGTTTTTGGTCCTTTTTATCAAAAAGGACTGTTTGCTTCGCGGATTTGTCGCGCAGATACGTTTGCGTAATGTCCAGTGACTGACGGAAAAGCCGCCGCACCGGCGCGCACCGCAGGCGCACCCTCGCTGCTAGGCGGCAGCGTGGTCGTGGGGATCGGCCTGGCAATCGAGCTCGGGTCGCTGTTCGTGCGGACCATCATCCTCGCGCGCCTGCTCGGGTCCCGCGAGTTCGGCATCGCGGCCGCCATCAACACGCTGGGCGCCGTGATCGAGATGATCAGCTTTGTCGGGCTGGACCGCTATCTGGTCTATGCGCGCGACGGCGGGAGCAGGGCGGCGCTGGAAGCAGCGCACACGCTGACGCTGGCGCGCGGCTGCATCGGCTTCTGCCTGGCGGTCCTGCTGGCCTGGCCCGTGGCCGCGTTGATCCACGAAGGGCGTCTGGGGCCGGAGTTCGCCTTGCTGGCCGTGGCCCCGCTGCTGCGCGGCCTGGTCCATCTGGGCGTGTTCCAGATGCAGCGCGCGCACCGCTTCCGGCCCGCGGCCACGGCCGAAGCCGTGGCAGCCCTGACCGGGCTCGCGGTATCGGCCATCGCCGCTTGGCTGCGCCCCAACCACACGGCCATCCTGTGGGGGCTGATCGCGCAGGCGGCCGCCGCCGTGCTCCTCACCCATCTGGCCGCCCGTCCGGTGCCGTATCGGTTCGGCCTGGTAGCCGCCCCGCTGCGGGCGGCGTTGCGATTCGGCCTCCCGCTGACATGGAACGGCATGATGCTGGCGGCCTCAAGCCAGCTCGACCGCATGGTGGTGGGCGGCTGGCTCGGCCCTGCGGCGCTCGGGCTGTACGGGCTTGCCACCACGTTGCTGATGCAGCCGATCAACCTGCTGATGCGCTTCGCGACCACCGCCTGGCAGCCGAGCCTTTCGGCGGCATGGCATGCCGACAGCCATGCCGTGTTTGCGGCACTCGCGGCAAACCTGAACCGCGCCGCCGCGGTCATCGGCGGCTGTGCCGCCTGCGTCATCGCCTGTCTTGGCGCGCCCGCGATCACGATGGTGTTTGGCGCCAGCTATGTGGCCAGTGACCTGTTCTGCGCGCTGTTCGCCGGCATCGTCGCCCTGCGGCTGGCACGGGGCACGCTCAACCTGTTCGGGATGGCCGTCGGTGCCACGGCCGACCTCGCGTTGTGCAACAGCGCGGGCCTGGCCTGCCTTCCGCTGATGGCGTTGGCCCTGGCCCTGCGTCCCACCCTGGAGGCGGCGGTGGCGGGCGGATTAGCGGCCGAATTGTTCGCCTTGACCATGACGCATCTGCGCCTGCGCCGGCATTACGGCGGGTCCGGGCAGCGCGCGTGGCGGTCCGGCGCACTCTCCTGCTTGTTGCTGGCGGCGATCGCCGGCTGGATTTCGGCCCTGCACCCCGCGCTGCCGCTGCGTCTGGCCGCGTGCGCAGCCGGTCTCGCTGCCTGCGGGTGGCCGGCGGTGCTGGCTTTGATGCCACGCCGTGTTGACGCTGCTTTAGAGGAAGGAAACAATTCTTTTTTGAAAAAAAGAACCAAAAAACTTTTATACCCGTTGCGTACGCCTGGTTGAAACGTACGCGTCAGCGCTCGGCGGCAGCGTGTTCGCTTCTCATTTCGACTGTTTAACGTAAATCGGCGTTGACGTTGAATCAACGTGGACGGCAAGCACTTCGTTTTTCAAAAAGGACCAAAGTGCATTTGTTCTCCCTTCCCTCGCTCGCAGCACACGTGCAACCCCGAGGAAACGCGCACGCTGCAAATGCGAGAAAGCAAAAGTTTTTTGCTTCTTTTTTTCAAAAAAGAAGGCCTTGCTTCGCTGCACCTACCAAGCGGGAATGACAGTCGCTCCGGCCGCGAACCTGATCGAGCCATACAGGCTGACTGCGTCCGTCAAAGGTGGCCCGCCGCCCCAATCGGCTTTGCCGGTCCATTCGTTGGCCATCAGAAAGCCGCTGGCCGGGCCGTTGTGCAGCTCGGCGCCGGCGAACTGCGCCGCCTTCCTGCCATCGACGGTGAAGACGATGCTGCCGGGTGTCCACAGGAACCCGTAACGGTGCGGCGCCCGCGACGGGTTAAAGCCCAGCTTGGCAATGATCGTGCGGTTGCTCGGGTGCAGGGTGAAGTGGACGAGTCCGCGGTCGGTGCTGCCGATCCAGTCTTCGTCGGTCAGGAACTCTACATCCCATTCGCGCGGGCCATAGCCGGGGGCCTCTATCCAGAAGAACGACGCGCAGACGCCCGCGACCGGGGTCACCTGCAGGCTGGTCTCGTAATAGCCGTAGCCGACGCCGCCGGTGCCGGTCCCGCCGTAGCCTGGCATGGAGGCGATCTCGGCCGCCTTGAAGGGCGGCGTGGTCTGACCGCCGGGGACCAGCAAGCGCAATGTCCCGCCGCCATGCGCGGGGTCCGGCGCGATGGTCGTGTTGGCCGTCTGGAACAGGTTGCCGCCGGTGGCGATCCAGTTGCCGTCCTTGCGGAACAGGCGGTCGGGCGACGACCCGCCGTCCCAGTCCCGGTCGAAACGCTCCGCCATGGCGCTTGGCGGCGGGCGCAGCGGCGGCGCAGGCGGGGCAGCGCTAAGCGCCACCAGTGCGGGCGAGGCGGCGCCGAGCGCCACGAGGCCAGCCAGGCCACCGGCGGCCAGGATGGCGATGCCGGCAATCGCGGTCTGGTTCATGCGTGCTCAGGCCTCTCTGCTACAGGCTGCGGGACAGGGCATGCGCGCGCTGCGCATGCGCACGCGCGCGCTGCGTGGTTTGCAAGCTGCCCAGGGCGCCCAGATGCGCGCGCATCCCGGCGAACAGACCCATCAGGATCCAGGTGGCGCCCCAGAAATGCACGGTGAAACCCTGGAACAGATAAAGGAACAGCAGGATGCTCAAGGTTGTTCCGAGCCGGCGCTCTTCCGGCGTCAAGGACGCTCGGGGCACGTCCACGCGCCGCCAGCAGGCGCCGAGAAGGCAGGTTGCGATCAGGCATGATCCCGGGATCCCGAACGACATGGCGGAGCGGAGCCAGAGCGAGTCAATCGAGGGCGGCATCCAGTCCGGCCGCACCCAGTCATCCGACAGGCCGAGCCCGAACCACGGCGATCCGAGAAGGTCACTGCCGGCGACCTGCCATTCCAGCAGGCGGTAATAGCCCGTGCTGGGATCGATGGTCAGGTGACCGATGAGAAAACCAAACGGGTTCGGCAGTATCACGGCGACACAGCACATCCCCACGGCCGCAGACCCTATCAGCCAGCGCCAGCGCGGCGTCCAGGACGGCGTCAGCCTGCCATAAAGCAGGCAGAGCAGCCCAAGCATCAGCCCCATGATCGGGGCGGAAGATACCGACACGATGGCGCCCGCCGCCTGGCAGGCGATCAGCGCCGCCCGCTTCCAGCCGCGGAATAGCTGGATGCTGAGTAGGATGCCGAACGTGCATACCGTGCCGAGCAGGATGGGATGTTCCATCACGCCTGCGGCCCGGAACCGGCCGTTGCGTATGTCATAGATGTAGGGGACGTGGTACCCGGTCAGGGCTTCCACGGCGGTGTGGACGGTGTAGCCGTGGTTCCAGGGGTCCGGCAGGGCAGTGATCGCCGTGCCCGCCGTTAGCACGGCGATCAGCCTGCCCAGCGCCACTGCCTCGCCTGGCCCCTTCAGCAGCATCCGGCCGGCAAGGTAGCCTCCCACGAACTCGACGCCGATGGAGCCTGCGCTGACTGTTGCCCGGTCCAGCCCTTCGGTAATCGACACGGCGAGCACCATCCAGGCCACGGTGAGCGGCACCAGCACGTCGGATAGGGAGAACCTGTATGATGGCGTGCCAGCCTGGCGCAACAGGCCGACCAGAGCGACGGGTGCCACGACCAGCAGGATCGCCCGGGCTACCGACAGGCGTAGCGAGCCCAGGTAGAACGAGGCCTCCTCCGGTATCAGCAATGTGGCAGCCGCGATCGCGGCGAGCACAACAGACAGCCTGACCTGGCCTGAGGTGGCGCGCTGCTTCCAGCGTCTGTGCGTCGATGGCGAGACGATGCGGGCGTTGGCGAT
Source organism: Acetobacteraceae bacterium (assembly GCA_965198755.1). Lineage (GTDB taxonomy): Bacteria > Pseudomonadota > Alphaproteobacteria > Acetobacterales > Acetobacteraceae > BOG-908. The sequence continues at coordinate 4,616,729 of OZ240673.1, read as the reverse complement.
GGACATGTGTTCCCAAAGGCCGCCCCCTGAGGCAGGCGTGCAGTACTTGTTGAGCAGCCAAACGGGCGGACGAAGGTGCGGCTGCACTATGCCGGCTGGGTCAGACCATTCTGCCGACCGTCGCAAAGCGCGCCCATGATGATCCACTAGCCATGGCGCGCCTTCGGGCCGCCTGCAAACTGAACGGACCCTGTGGTGCACTCAGCTGAGCGGTTCCCATGCTGATATACCGCCTGCTGGAGAGAAGGATCGGCATGGGCAGCGATGGCAGCCGCCTGTTCCGGCGCCGGCGCTTCGAATCATTCCTGCCGCTGGTCGATGCGGTGATCGCCCGCAACGGTCATTGCCGCATCCTCGATGTGGGCGGAGAAGCCCGTTATTGGTCCGGAATGGCGGACCTGCTCGGCAACCGCGCGGTGCAGGTGACCATGGTGAACCCGGCGCGCAGTGCAATGGAAGATACCCGTTTCGGGTACGAAATGGGCGATGCGCGCGACCTGTCTCGCTGGCCGGACATGAGCTTCGACATCGTGCATTCCAACTCGGTCATCGAACATGTCGGCACGTGGCCCGACATGGAGGAGATGGCGCGCGAAGTGCGGCGGCTGGCACCCTGCTATTTCGTCCAGACGCCGTATTTCTGGTTTCCCCTGGAGCCGCACAGTTCCACGCTGTTCTTCCACTGGCTGCCGGAACCGGTGCGGCTACGGCTGGTGCTGCGCAAGAAGCGCGGTCATTGGTCCAAGGCACAGGATGTGGAAACCGGCATGGCGCTGGTGCACAGCGCGTTCCTGCTGGACAGGCGGATGATGGGAGCGCTGTTCCCGGACGCAAACATACAGTGCGAACGCGTGGGCGGCGTGATCAAGTCCCTGGTGGCCGTGCGGTCCGGCCAGGCACCGCCCTGCCAGCCGTTGGCGGTGCAGCGCGAGACGATGCTGGCATGATTGCCGCAGGCCAGGCGATCGCGCGGGCCGGCCAGGATGCCGCGGCGCGAGCCGCCTAGGATGGATGACGGGGCGCATCGGTCCTTCGGCGAGTTGCAGCCGGCCACTTGGCGGCCGGAGACGATCGCCGTGCATGGCGGCGCCATCATCGACGCGACGACACGGGCGGTGGCGACGCCGATCTACCAGACGGTCGCCTACGCCTTCGACAGCGCGGAGCACGCGGCGTCGCTGTTCAACCTTGAGGCCGAAGGCGACCGCTACAGCCGCATCAGTAATCCGACGATCAGCGTGCTGGAGCGCCGGCTCGCTCTGCTGGAGGGCGGCGAGGCGGCACTGGCGGTCAGCTCCGGCCAGGCCGCGCTCTATTACACCTTGCTGAATCTGGCCCGCCCCGGGGCCAACATCGTCTCCGTCCCGCAAATCTACGGGACCACGCACAGCCTGCTGTCCCACATCCTGCCGCAAATGGTATCCCTCCGCCGGAGGCCGCCTTGTGCGGGTGAAGGGCTGATTGCGAGGCTGTGCTCGTAAGGAGGTCCTTATGAGCACGCTTATTAGCACAGCATGGCCCAGATAACATTGCTGACGGGGCCCGAGCGTCGACGCCGATGGAGCGACGAGGACCGGGAGCGAATTTTGACGGCGGCTTTTGCACCTGGTGCGATCGTTGCAGATATCGCCCGCCGGTTCGAGGTTTCGACCAGCCTGGTCTACAAATGGCGGGAACAGGCGTTGGCAGTTCGAGCTGGCGCTGCCTTTGCGCCGGCAGTTCTGACAGCTGAAGCGCCGCCGGCATCGGCACCGCTGGACGCGACAGCTATCCTCGTCGAACTGGCCAATGGCACTCGGCTGAAGATCGCCACGCTTGCGTCGCCCGAGTTGGTGACCGCGGCGCTGCGGGCCTTGCGATGATCCCGATCGCAAGTGGGGTGCGCATCTGGATCGCGACCGGGCACACCGACATGCGCCGCGGCATGCACGGCCTTGCGCGGCAGGTGCAGGAAGGCCTTGGGCGGGATCCGTTTGCGGGCGACGTGTTCGTGTTCCGCGGCCGCAGCGGTTCGTTGATCAAGGCGCTGTGGCATGATGGGATCGGGCTGTCGCTGTATGCCAAGCGGCTGGACCGGGGGCGCTTTGTCTGGCCGCAGACGGTGGACGGCGTGGTTGCGCTGACCCCGGGTCAGATGAGCTATCTTCTGGAAGCGATCGACTGGCGCAACCCGCAGCATACCTGGCGTCCGGAGCTTGCCGGATAGTCGAATAATTTGTGGTGTGCCGTCAAAAAGGCTCTGCGCGGCCACGGCGTTTGTGATTCACTGGCTGGTGTGAACGCCGAACTTGCCGCCCTGCCAGATGACATTGATGCGCTGAAAGCGGCGCTGCTGGCGGCGCGCGCGGAGGCGGCCGCCGCAGTGGCAAGATGCTCCAGCGACCAGGCGCTGATCGCGCATCTGAAGCTGGAGATCGCCAAGCTCAACCGGGATCGGTTTGGGCCGCGGTCGGAGCGCACCACCCGACTGCTGGATCAGATGGAGTTCCAGTTGGAGGAGCTGGAGGCGTCAGCGACAGAGGATGATCTGGCCGCCGAGGCCGCCGCCGCCAAAACCAGCCAGGTGGCCGCGTTCACACGCACACGCCCGGCTCGCCGGCCATTCCCTGCGCACCTGCCGCGCGAGCGGGTGGTTGAGCCGGCGCCCTCCGCCTGCCTTTGTTGCGGCGGTGCACGCCTGGCCAAGTTGGGCGAGGATGTGACCGAGACGCTGGAGGTGATCCCGCGCCGCTGGAAGGTGATCCAGCATGTGCGGGAGAAGTTTACCTGCCGTGATTGCGAGGCGATCAGCCAGCCGCCTGCGCCATTCCGCGTGACCCCGCGCGGCTGGGGCGGCCCGAGCCTGCTCGCGATGATCATGTTCGAGAAATTCGGCCAACATCAGCCGCTGAACCGCCAGGCAGAACGCTACGCCCGAGAAGGCGTGCCGCTGAGCCTGTCCACATTGGCCGACCAGGTGGGTGCCTGCACCGTGGCGTTGATGCCGCTGTTTGACCGGCTGCGCGCCCACGTGATGGCCGCCAGCCGGCTGCATGGTGACGACACCACGGTGCCCGTGCTGGCGCGCGGCAAGACCGATATCGCCCGTCTCTGGGTCTATGTGCGTGATGATCGGCCCTTTGGTGGCCCGGCTCCGCCTGCTGCGGTGTTTTACTATTCACGTGACCGCGGCGGGCAACATCCGCAGGCGCACCTTGCCACCTATGCCGGCATCCTGCAGGCCGATGCCTATGGCGGCTACGGGAAGCTTTATGCGGAACACCGCGACCCTGGCTTGATTCTCGAAGCCGGGTGTTGGGCGCATGCACGCCGAAAGTTCTTCGTGCTGGCCGACATCGAAGCCGCTGCCCGCCGAAAGTCGCAGGGCAAGCAGCCCGCCGTGATATCACCGCTGTGCCTGGATGCCGTGCGGCGCATGGACGAACTGTTCAGCATTGAACGCGACATTAGTAGATGCCGTGCGGACCAGCGCCGCGCCAGACGCCAGGAACTGAGCGCACCCAAGGTGGCCGATCTGCACGCGTGGATGCGCGAGCAACGCGGCAAGTTGTCCGGCTCGAACGACGTGGCAAAAGCCATGGACTACATGCTGAAGCGCTGGGTGGTGTTTGCCAGGTTCCTCGATGATGGCGAGATATGCCTGACGAATAACGCGGCGGAACGGGCGCTGAGGGGAATTGCACTTGGCAGAAAATCATGGCTGTTCGCCGGTTCGGATCGCGGCGGCCAGCGTGCGGCGGTGATGTACAGCTTGATTGTCACCGCCAAGATGAATGACGTCGATCCTCAGGCGTGGCTCGCCCATGTACTTGCCAGTATCGCCCAGTACCCCGCAAGCAGACTTGACGAATTGCTGCCCTGGCATTGGCGACAGACAGATGCCGCGATGCGCAAGGCGGCCTAGGCGTGGCTGCGCCAAGTTACGTGTTCACCATCGCCCGCGTCGCTGAAATGTTGGTGGAAGATGAAGAGTGGCTGCACACAATCGCCGACGACATGGAGCCGGAAGACGGGTGCCTCTGGGTCTGTGACATCAACGACACCACCACGCGGGCCTTTACCCCGTTCGGGATCGACAGCCTCAAAGAGCTTATGCCCAACTACAGGCGAAACGACACTGGCAGCTGAGGCTTAACCCACGCCGCCGCGGTGCCCACCGGATGGATACCGCAAATGGGCGTCCAGGCCCGCTTTGCGGTGTCCGACCGTCCCGGCGACGTGACCGCGCTGATCGACGGGGACACCTGCGCGGTGTTCTGCGAGAGCATCGGCAACCCGGCCGGCAACATCTGCGACATCGAGCAGCTGGCCGACGGCGCGCACCGCCATGGCGCGCCGCTCGTGGTCGACAATACGGTGGCGACACCGGTTGTCCTGCGGCCGATCGACTACGGCGCGGACGTCATCGTGCACTCCCTGACGAAATATCTGGGCGGCCATGGCAGCACGCTGGGCGGCGCGATCATCGATGCCGGCCGGTTCGACTGGCAGCGCCACGCCGGGCGGTTCCCGCAGTTCACCACACCGGACGAGTCCTATCACGGCCTGATCTACACGCAGCGTTTCGGCCGCTCCGCCTTCGCCGCGCGCTGCCGTAGCGTGTATCTGCGCACGACCGGCGCCGTCCTTGCCCCGCTGAGCGCCTTCTTGATTCTGCAAGGCATCGAGACCATTGCCATACGCATGGACCGGCATCTGGAAAACGCCGCCAAGGTTGCGGCCTTCCTGCGGACCCATTCACAAGTTGGCTGGGTCAACTTCGCCGGCTTCTCGGAGAGCCCTTATCATCAGCTCTCGCAGAAATACCTCTCCGGACGCGGCAGCGCGCTAATCAGCTTTGGCCACGCCGGCGGCTACGAAGCCGCCGCACGGTTCTACGACCGGCTACAACTCGTACTGCGCGTCGTCAACATCGGCGACGTCCGTTCGCTGGCCTGCCACCCGGCTTCCACCACGCACCGGCAGATGTCGGCGGCCGAGCAGCTACGCGCGGGGGTGATGCCGGAGATGATCAGGCTAAGCATCGGCATCGAGCACGCCTCGGACATCATGGCCGACCTCGACCAGGCGTTAAAAACGTTTCAGTAAAGGCAGCTTTTTTCAAAACTAAACTTTTTCTCCGTATGGTGCGTGTTGGCGAGGCGTGTGGTTTCGGCAATCCGCGACAGCGCAGACAAAAGGTTGTTGCTTCTTTTGCTCGAAAAAGAAGGCCTTCCTTATCTACCTGAGTCGCGGTCTGGCGCTCGCCGGCGCGCCGCATGACGCAGCGTCCGCAACACGGGCAGCAGCCACAGCGAGACTGGCAGCAGCACCGGCCCGGCATCGCGCGGGCTTACGCGGCAGAGCAGATCCGCCGAAGGTTGGAACCGGTTCAGCCGGCCCTGCACCAGGAACGCGCCTGCATGGCCGCAAGCGGCGATCACCGACAGTGCCTCGGGCGTCGCGTCGTCATCGCGCCCATAGGGAAGGCTGAACCAAAGCACTGGCTGCCCTGTTGCCTGCTCAATACGGTCTTTCGAATGCCGTATTTCTTCATCGAGCTCGCATGCCGACAGAGCATGCAGCATCCGGTGCGTCATGGTGTGGTTCGCGGCGTGCAGGCCGTATGTACGCAGGTTGGCGAGCTGGTCGGGAGTCATGAAAAGCTCGGACCGGGCATGCAATTTTTCGTCGGTATAGCCTAGTCGGTCTAGCAAGGCCTGCCGGATGCGGGCCAGTTCGTCTGCCGGCAATCTGGCTATCACAGACATTAGAAGGCTGGGTAGTGCGGGAGCAGACCTGGCGTGGCCGCCGACAATTTGGTGGACCTCGTCTTGGCCCAGCACGGTTGTGGCAAAGCACAGCAGATTGTCCGTTGGCACGCGCCGGTCCAGCACAGCGGCCGGATTGATGAAGAAGAGTGCCTCTACACCGAACTCTCGCAGGATCGGCGCGGCCACGTCACATACGGAGCGGTAGGCATCGTCGAACGTGATGAGGAGAGGACGACGCGGCAAGTGGCCTAGTCCCAGATCTCCCGGCGTTATCATGTCGTAATGCTTTTGGTAGAACTGCAAGTGGGATCTGAGGGTTTCAGGACGGGTGGTGACCAGCAACTTGTCCGTGAAAGCGTCCGCGCGCGCTGCGACATGGTGGTAGACAATGGTTGTCAGAGCACGGGCGGAGCAGGTTTGGGATTGCACCACACTCTTTGGCCGGGATGACACGTCAGTGGAGGCAGAGTGACAGAGGGCCGTCCGACCTCGCAGTGGCAAGGCCGCAGCACTTGCGGTCACGCTGCGTTCCAGCTGCTCTAATCCATCAACCTCGCGCGCTATGCCGGCCTGGTTCAATGTCAGCCTCCGATCAGCGCTATTTTAGTATTGCGCTTCAAAGACTACCGGAGCGAAAGATACTAGAAGCGCTGATGCAATCGATGGAGGACTGGGCAATACGTCTATCCAGGCATCACCCTGACGCTTGATGACGCGCAGCCTGCGGCTGATAGGATGCCGAGTTCGGTTGGAGAGCGACTGGGTCCAGCAGGGCCTGCCGGAGTGTAGTTGATTTAAGGGTTGCGGGAGTCGGATTTGAACCAACGACCTTCAGGTTATGAGCCTGACGAGCTACCGGGCTGCTCCATCCCGCGTGAGTTGGTTGCTGCATGGTCTTGCTGTTGGACGGTGGTCCGACGGCTGTAAGGCCCATTGTGTAGCAACCAAGCTGAAGTGCTTTGGAAGACCTGGCGGCGACCGACTTTCCCACGTCTTGAGACGTAGTATCATAGGCGCTGGGGGTTTTCACGGCCGAGTTCGGGATGGGATCGGGTGCAGGCTCCCCGCAATGGCCACCAGGTCGTCCAAGGCACTTGTCATGTGTGATGTATCGGCTTTCAGCAGTCAGACAGGTGGCTGACTGCGTAGCGCCGACAAGGGTCAACCGTCAGGGTTGAGGTGTCAGACGTCAGACAAGCTGACGGCGGGCAACGACCACTGACGGCCGACGCAGGTTCTGGTGTTTTGCTGAGCGAGTAGCATCGGTAAGAGACACACGCTCCATATTGTCAGACTTTCGTCTGACGCCTGAAGCCTATGCCTGACACCTGATCACGTGTCTTGCTTCTATGCACGGTGGGGTATCATCGTCCGCCTCAGCAGCAGCCATTTCTGGCTCCTGTTGCCTGAGCACTGACGTCTGACACCTGACCTAGAGCCTATCGGGCGATTAGGACCAGTTAGCTTCAGACCTCACGATCCTTCCACACCTGGCCTATCAACGTGGTGGTCTTCCACGGCCCTCAGGGAGACCTCGTTTTGAGGTGGGTTTCCCGCTTAGATGCTTTCAGCGGTTATCCCGTCCGCACATAGCTACCCGGCGATGCGGCTGGCGCCACAACCGGTGCACCAGAGGTGCGTTCATCCCGGTCCTCTCGTACTAGGGACAAATCCTCTCAAGTCTCCAACACCCACGGCAGATAGGGACCGAACTGTCTCACGACGTTCTAAACCCAGCTCACGTACCACTTTAATCGGCGAACAGCCGAACCCTTGGGACCTGCTCCAGCCCCAGGATGTGATGAGCCGACATCGAGGTGCCAAACCTCCCCGTCGATGTGGACTCTTGGGGGAGATCAGCCTGTTATCCCTAGAGTACCTTTTATCCGTTGAGCGATGGCCCTTCCACGCGGGACCACCGGATCACTATGGCCGACTTTCGTCTCTGCTCGAACTGTCGCTCTCGCAGTCAGGCGGGCTTATGCCATTGCACTCAACAGCCGATGTCCGACCGGCTTGAGCCCACCATCGCGCGCCTCCGTTACACTTTAGGAGGCGACCGCCCCAGTCAAACTGCCCACCATGCAGGGTCCCTGCTCCGGATGACGGAGCGAGGTTAGACATCAGAAGAGTTCAGGGTGGTATTTCAAGGATGGCTCCACACAAGCTAGCGCCCATGCTTCAATGCCTCCCACCTATCCTACACAGCACTCTCCTAATGCCACTGCAAAGCTGCAGTAAAGGTTCATAGGGTCTTTCCGTCTGACCGCGGGTACCCCGCATCTTCACGGGGAATTCAATTTCGCTGAGCCGATGCTGGAGACAGCGGGGAAGTCGTTACGCCATTCGTGCAGGTCGGAACTTACCCGACAAGGAATTTCGCTACCTTAGGACCGTTATAGTTACGGCCGCCGTTTACCGGGGCTTCAATTCAGTGCTTGCACACCTCCTCTTAACCTTCCGGCACCGGGCAGGCGTCAGACCCTATACGTCGTCTCTCGACTTCGCAGAGCCCTGTGTTTTTACTAAACAGTCGCTACCCCCTGGTTTGTGCCACCCACGTATGGTTGCCCACACATGGGTCTCGCTTATCCCGAAGTTACGCGAGCAATTTGCCTAGTTCCTTCAGCATCGTTCTCTCAAGCGCCTTGGTATGCTCTACCAGTCCACCTGTGTCGGTTTAGGGTACGGTCTATACGCTAGAGCTGTTTCCTGATGTGATCCGAAAGCCGATGCAATCCAATAAGCACCGACAACACCTCACACATGTCACTTCTAGCAGGCCCAGGAATGTTAACCTGGTTTCCATCGACTACGGCTTTCGCCCTCGCCTTAGGGGCCGGCTCACCCTGCGCGGATTAACCTTGCGCAGGAACCCTTGGACTTTCGGCGACAGAGTTTCTCACTCTGTTTGTCGCTACTCATGTCAGCATTCGCACTTCCGATACCTCCAGGACCGGTCACCCGATATCCCTTCGCAGGCCTACGGAACGCTCCGCTACCGCTCACCTTTCGGTAAGCCCACAGCTTCGGTAACTGGCTTGAGCCCCGTTACATTTTCGGCGCAGAGTTTCTATTAGACCAGTGAGCTATTACGCTTTCTTTAAAGGATGGCTGCTTCTAAGCCAACCTCCTGGTTGTTTTGGAATCTCCACATCCTTTCCCACTTAGCCAGTATTTGGGGACCTTAGCTGGTGGTCTGGGCTGTTTCCCTCTCGACGATGGACCTTAGCACCCACCGTCTGTCTGCCGGACTATACTGCTCGGTATTCGGAGTTTGGTTAGGTTTGGTAAGACTTTGGGTCCCCCTAGCCCATCCAGTGCTCTACCCCCGAGCGTAAACATCCGACGATCTACCTCAATAGATTTCGCGGAGAACCAGCTATCACCAAGTTTGATTGGCCTTTCACCCCTAGCCACAGCTCATCCCCGACTTTTTCAACAGGCGTGGGTTCGGCCCTCCAGTGCGTGTTACCGCACCTTCAGCCTGGCCATGGCTAGATCACTTGGTTTCGGGTCTTCTGCCTGCAACTCAACGCCCTATTCAGACTCGCTTTCGCTGCGCCTACACCTAACGGCTTAAGCTCGCTGCAAACAGAAACTCGCTGACCCATTATACAAAAGGTACGCCGTCACCGCATAAGCGGCTCCGACTGCTTGTAAGCATTCGGTTTCAGGTCTCTTTCACTCCCCTTGTCGGGGTGCTTTTCACCTTTCCCTCACGGTACTTGTTCACTATCGGTCATCAGGGAGTATTTAGCCTTGGAGGGTGGTCCCCCCATGTTCAGACAGGATTTCACGTGTCCCGCCTTACTCAAGGATCCGTGCTAGCTATCGCATACGGGGCTATCACCCGTCTTGCCGGACTTTCCAGACCGTTCTGCTACACACACACAAACCACTGGGCTGTTCCGCGTTCGCTCGCCACTACTAGCGGAATCTCTGTTGATGTCTTTTCCTCCGGGTACTGAGATGTTTCAATTCCCCGGGTTCGCCTCGATATCCTATGTATTCAGATACCGATCCTCTTTCGAGGGGGTTGCCCCATTCGGATACCCACGGATCAAAGCCTGCTCGCGGCTCCCCATGGCTTTTCGCAGCGTGCCACGTCCTTCATCGCCTCCTGATGCCAAGGCATCCACCGAATGCTCTTATCGCGCTCTAAGTCGCACCCCGCGCGACAGTCGTCAGCAATCAACCTCCAATCATCAGAGATGACCTCGGCTGAAGTGACCACCGTGCTCGAGACACACCATGCACAGAAGCAAAACACGCAAAGACAGCTGCCAACTTTCAGGTGACAGTCGTCATGCGCCTCGCTCTGTCGAGCTTACACGTTCTATTCTACTCAGCTTTAAACGCCTCTGATCGTAATCGCCGCGGTCTTGGAGCCGCGTGTTTGCACACACGGACATCCGGTCAGACTGGCTGACCGCAGCACGCCCAGAGACGCACCAGAACCTGATTTACAATTGAAAGACCAACAACGCACCTACATCAACGTCCGAAGACACCACTGCAGAGGAACGCCGAACGGCATGACAGGCCAAACCCACGCTCTCGGGGCCTGGCCAATCACGACCGAACTCTATCTTCTCCGTAGAACAAACTTCAGCCACCAGGCCAACCCAGCCTCAACACGCACCCTCAAACACAGAGAATGGTGGAGACTATCGGGATCGAACCGATGACCCCCTGCTTGCAAAGCAGGTGCTCTCCCAGCTGAGCTAAGCCCCCATCAGTGATCAGGTGTCAGCCTTCAAGTCTCAAACAAAACAGCAGGATCGCTGTCGTGATTGAGAACTGACCGCAGCGGCCTGACTTAAGTGGTGGGCCAGGGAGGATTTGAACCTCCGACCCCACGCTTATCAAGCGTGTGCTCTAACCAGCTGAGCTACTAGCCCCACGCCAGTTGGCAGTCGTCCGCCTCAGGTGTCAAACGACGCCAGAGACAGCCAATCCAAACGGGCAGGATGATCTATAGCCATCAGAAGCCGCTTACTGGAATCGCAAGCCGACACACTGACAACTGTTCTACGGGGAAGGGATACGTTGACGGCGCCCGATGAGACGCACTCATGACCAGCTCTGCATCCACAGGCGAGTCCGCCTCCATCATCCGATGGAGGACTTGTTGGAACCAGTCATGGCCAACCCAACAGCCATCATCACTGACGACTGTAAGCTGACCGACAACCGATGTCCTTGAAAGGAGGTGATCCAGCCGCAGGTTCCCCTACGGCTACCTTGTTACGACTTCACCCCAGTCTCTGACCCGACCGTGGTAGGCTGCCCCCTTGCGGTTAGCGCACCTACTTAAGGTCAAACCAAATCCCATGGTGTGACGGGCGGTGTGTACAAGGCCCGGGAACGTATTCACCGCGGCGTGCTGATCCGCGATTACTAGCGATTCCACCTTCATGTACTCGAGTTGCAGAGTACAATCTGAACTGAGATGGCTTTTAGAGATCAGCATGCCCTCGCGGACTAGCTTCCCACTGTCACCACCATTGTAGCACGTGTGTAGCCCAGGACATAAGGGCCATGAGGACTTGACGTCATCCCCACCTTCCTCCGGCTTGTCACCGGCAGTTCCTTCAGAGTGCCCAGCCCAACCTGATGGCAACTGAAGGCGAGGGTTGCGCTCGTTGCGGGACTTAACCCAACATCTCACGACACGAGCTGACGACAGCCATGCAGCACCTGTGCATATCGCCCATTGCTGGGAACACCCATCTCTGAGTGCGACGATACCATGTCAAGCCCTGGTAAGGTTCTGCGCGTTGCTTCGAATTAAACCACATGCTCCACCGCTTGTGCGGGCCCCCGTCAATTCCTTTGAGTTTCAACCTTGCGGCCGTACTCCCCAGGCGGTGTGCTTATCGCGTTAGCTACGACACTGAGTGACTAGGTCACCCAACATCCAGCACACATCGTTTACAGCGTGGACTACCAGGGTATCTAATCCTGTTTGCTCCCCACGCTTTCGCGCCTCAGCGTCAGTTATGGACCAGGTCGCCGCCTTCGCCACCGGTGTTCTTCCCAATATCTACGAATTTCACCTCTACACTGGGAATTCCACGACCCTCTTCCATACTCAAGCCCAACAGTATCAAATGCAGCCCCCAGGTTAAGCCCAGGAATTTCACATCTAACTTGTTGAACCGCCTACGCGCCCTTTACGCCCAGTCATTCCGAGCAACGCTAGCCCCCTTCGTATTACCGCGGCTGCTGGCACGAAGTTAGCCGGGGCTTCTTCTGCGGGTACCGTCATCATCGTCCCCGCCGAAAGTGCTTTACAATCCGAAGACCTTCTTCACACACGCGGCATTGCTGGATCAGGCTTTCGCCCATTGTCCAATATTCCCCACTGCTGCCTCCCGTAGGAGTCTGGGCCGTGTCTCAGTCCCAGTGTGGCTGATCATCCTCTCAGACCAGCTAACGATCGTCGCCTTGGTAAGCCTTTACCCCACCAACTAGCTAATCGTACGCAGGCTCCTCCACAGGCGACTCGCGCCTTTGATCCTCAGATGTCATGCGGTATTAGCGTCAGTTTCCCGACGTTATCCCCCACCCGTGGATAGATACCTACGCGTTACTCACCCGTCCGCCACTGACATTGCTGCCCGTGAGACTTGCATGTGTTAAGCATGCCGCCAGCGTTCGCTCTGAGCCAGGATCAAACTCTCAGGTTCATCCCCATATCCATCACCCAACCTAAGTCAGATCATGAATAAAAGTCAGAACAGACCCCAAACCCATCAGTCACCGTCTCCACGCGAGGGGCGCAGATCCAGTAACTACTTCAATAAAGCGTTTGCGTAAGTGAATACACCAACAGCTTCCCCGAAGCAGCCTTACCAATGAACGTCTGAAGTAAACCCACAAACACATCCACCAGCCATAAAGCCACCCCTCACCGCAGTCGAACTCACGCTCAACCGCCGCGGAACGCCGCCAACGTATCCCTTCCTCTACAGATTCACATCTCAAAGAACAAACCAGACCAGACAGCAACGCACCCCTTCCAGGATACCCCGCCTCCAGTCCAGACTAGCCTTACACAACACCCAGAAACGCGGGAGGCAGGAAAGCTATCGAAACACCAGCAAAACCGCAAGAAGTTTTTGCAACGCCCCGCCGGTGAAGCGGTATCTAAGCCGCACACAGACACATGTCAACACAGTCACGCAAACTATCCTCGCCGATCCGCAAACGTCTGCTGCGCGCACACCGTCACCGCACATTTCGAGACTTCCGCCACGTTGACGACACCCACACTCATCCGCAGATGTCGCATCATGCCGATGCCGTTCATGGATCCAAGCGAAGACACGGCCGAACACGCGATTGCGGAAATTCGCGAAGAACTCGACGTTTTCGACGACTGGATGGACCGCTACCAGTTCATCATCGAACTCGGCCGCAAGCTACCTGCGTTTCCGCACGCCTGGATGGACGACGCCCATCGCGTGCCCGGGTGTCAAAGTCAGGTCTGGATGCAAAGCAGCTTCTCGAACGGACGGCTCTATCTCGCCGGCGCCTCCGATGCAGCCATCGTCTCCGGTCTCGTGGCACTGCTCTTGCGCGTCTATTCTGGCCGCACACCATCTGAAATTTATGCCACCAATCCTGCCTTCCTCACCGATTTAGGGCTGATTGCGGCGCTTTCGACCAACCGGGGAAACGGCGTGGCCAGCATGGCACAGGCTATCCAAGCGGCAGCCAGGGCTGCTTCTGCGGGATAAGCGTTCTACGAAAGGCAGAAGAAAGAAAGCAGTTCTTTTTTGACAAAAAGAACCAAAAAACTTTTGATTTTTGGCGTCGATTTGCCGGAGCCTCTGAGCCGACTGGATCAGATCCCCTTAGTTCAGGCGTGCGGATCCTCGACCATCTTCCCCATGTGCCGGCAGCACGGGCAAGGTGGTCCTGATGGAAGGCACCTCGACAGGAACCTTCGGCGACGTGCCACTCGCACGCAGCAAGGCCGATAGGAAGTTGCGGCCCCAGGCAGCCGGCGTCGCGGGCTCGATCGCCTGCCAAGCCGCCTGCCAACGCTCCAGACGCTCGGCTAGCGGCATGGTCAGCGCCTGGTCCATGGCGTCCGCCAGCTCGTCCGGGTCGTGCGGGTTCACCAACAACGCCGAACTGAGCTGCCGGGCCGCGCCGGCAAACCGGCTGAGCACCAGCACGCCAGGATCCTGCGGATCCTGCGCGGCAACGAACTCCTTGGCCACCAAGTTCATACCGTCGCGCAAAGGAGTCACCAGCCCCACGCTCGCCTCGCGCATGTAGCCAGCCCCGGTGTTCCGCGGGCCGCCGCGGGCGATGACGCGCGCCGGCGTCCAGTCCGGCTCGCCCCACTCGCTGTTGATAGCACCCGCCTCCATGTCCAGCGCCTGACGCAGGTCCTGGTAAGCACCAACCTCTTTCCGCGATTCCGCTGCTATCTGCAGCAAAGTCACCGTCCGGCGCCAATCCGGCCGTGTCTCAAGCAGGCGACGATACCCGGCAAGCCGCTGAATCAGACCCTTGGTCGGGTCCAGGCGATCAATGCCGAGGATCAGCTTCTGACCCGGCAAGCTGCGCCGCAACCGCTCGGTGGCACCCGACCGCCAAGCCGTCTCCGCCTGGCCGGCAAACTCGTTCGCGTCGATCTCCACCGGGAACGCGCCCAACCGCACGCGGCGGCCGCCGAGCTGCAGCCCACCAGTGGACAGTCGGGTGGCGCCCGCCAACCGGTTCGCCGCCGCGGCAAAATTCTCCATGTCGTTGGCCGTCTGGAAGCCGATCAAGTCTGCCGAGAGCAGGTCGCGTATCAAGCTGCCGGCTTCAGGAACGCTGGCCAGCATGTCCGGCGAGGGAAACGGCACATGCAGGAAGAATCCGATCGGCGACTCGACCCCGCGTCCACGCAGCATCGACGGCATGCACATCAGGTGATAGTCGTGCACCCAGATGATATCGGTGGGCCGCAGCAACGGCGCCAACGCATCCGTCATCCTGGCATTAGTCTGCCGGTAGACCTGAGCGCTGCGCCGGTCGAAGGACATGTGCTCCGGCATCGAGTGCAGCAGCGGCCACAGCGTGGCGTTGGAAAAGTCGTTATAGTAACGGTCATGTTCCTCACGCGTGAGGTCGATCGTGGCGAACTGCATCGGCCCGAGGGTTTTGGTGGAAACCGTGCGGCGCGTGTCATCGCTCACCTCGCCGGACCAGCCGAACCAGAGGCCGCCACGCTGAGTCATCAGCCCGTCGAGCGCCACTGCGAGGCCGCCGGCTTTGGGCGCACCCTCGGTCGGCACCTGCACCCGGTTGGAGACGACGACAATGCGGTTCATCAAACCCCCAGGAGCGCTACCGGCAAGGCCGAAAGGCAGGTTGCAAGGTCGATCCGGCCATCCCGCGTCGCCTCGATCCTGCTGCCGTTACCGCGTAGCACGTCACAAAATATCTTGCCGTGGAGCTGGCGAGGCAAGATGACGCTCGTCGCCTGCCAGTCCTCAGCCTGTATCAATGGAACCTTACATAAGTTCAATGTAGCGGCGAGGCGAGTCACGATCGTGATCACAGTTTGGTCACTTTCCTGCCGCGCGAAAGCCAGGACGTGGTTTTCCGCCGGGCCCTCCGCGCGCAGCGCCGTGTAGCTGCCGTTGGCGAAGACGCCAGGCTGCCTCGCCCGCAACGCGAGCGCACGGTGCAGAATCGCCTGCTTTACCCGCCCGTCCCGCCACGCCTGCATCAGCGTCTCTGGCAAAGCGTCTGCCTGAAGCGCCGCGCGCCGTGCTGCATAGTCCACCGGGCGCCGGTTATCAGGATCGACCAGCGAGAAATCCCAGAACTCGGTTCCCTGATACAAATCAGGCACGCCGGGCGCGGTCAGACGTAACACCATTTGCGAGAGGCTGTTCAACGCACCGGGCAATGCCAGCCGTTGTGCAAATTCGGCGATTTCGGCCACCACGCGGGCCGGCCGCTCGTGGTCCAGCACGCCAGTCAGAAAATCCTGCGCTGCCTTCTCGTAAGCCTCGTTCGGCACTGCCCAGCCGGAATGCCGCTTGGCCTCGCGCAGTGCCTTCTGCTGCCAGGCAGCCACGCGCTCGCACAAAGCTGCCACACCATCCCTGTCACCCGGGTCGAGGTCCAGCGGCCATGCACCCAGCAGCGTCTCGTAGAGGATCACCTCGTCCGTCGCATCCGGCGCCGGGCCGCCGAGATCGCGCTTGAGCGGCGCGTTCAGCCGTATCCATCGCTGCAGGACCGCGTCCCACTCTGCCGGAACCTCACTCAGCACGGCCAGGCGTGCGCGCGTGTCTTCGCCGCGCTTGTGGTCGTGCGTCGCCGTCGTCAGCAAGGCGCGTGGCAGCCGCTGCGCACGCAACTTGGCCGCAGCGTGCCAGGCCTGTGGCGCAAGGGCGAATTGCGACGGCTCGCTTCCCACTTCGTTGCGGCTGATCAGGCGCCCGTAGCGGTAGAACGAGGTGTCCTCCACGGACTTCGCTGCCGTCGGCGACGACAATTGCTGAAACCGCACCATCGCGCGCAGCCGCTCCTGCCTGCGGCTTCCCGCCGGCAGGTGCCGCAGGTCGGCGCCGGACAACCAGCCAGCGACGAGCTCGAGCAGCCCGCGATCTGTCGCACGCACGGTACGGCGGGCACCGGCCAGCGCCCAATCCATCGCGTGGGTGTCCGCCTCGCCCATCCCGCCCGGGCCGGCATAAATGCGATAAACCTTGAAATGAGCAAGCAACTCGGTCAACGTTCGGCCGATCGCGGTGAGCGTGTAGTCGCGCGTGACAAGGTCGCGGCGGGCGATCCGGTGCAGCGCCACCGAGGTCGCGTAGAGTTCGCTCGAAAGGCTCTCGCGCAGTATCTGCCGGCGCGCCGGAATCACCTCTTCCTCGAACACGCCGGTGCGGCCGGTGGCCTCCGTCCAGATGCGGGTGATCTCTGCCTCGCCGGCCTGATCGTGCAGCACAGCGGCGACGTCGTTCATGAAGTCGTAGCCGGTGGTGCCGTCGATCAGCCAGTCGGTCGCCAGGCGCTCGTGGGTGGCCAGGATCTTTTCCACCCAGATGATCGGCGGCCCGTCCGGCAACCCGGCCGGGCGTTGCGCCCCCAACGACTCCATGCGCCGGCGCAGCTTGCGGCAGTAGCCGCGCGGGTCGGCGAGCCCGTCTACGTGGTCGATGCGCAGGCCGTCGATCAAGCCCGCAGCGTACAGCGTGAAAACCGTCGCGTGCGTCGCTTCGAACACGGCCGGGTTTTCGACCCGCAGGCCCGCCAGGCTGTTGACGTCGAAGAAGCGCCGCCAGTTGATCTCGTCGGACGCCGCCCGCCACCACGCCAGCCGAAAGTTCTGCCTGTCGAGCAAACGATGCAAGTGGTCACGGCCAACTTCCGTAGACCCGTCATAGGCACGCAGCGCTTCTGCGATCGGCTGCGCGTAGTCCGGACGCCGCAATTCCTCGCGTGCGGCTTTCGCTGCCAGGCGCATCGCGTCACGTTCCGTCGGCAAGTCTGCAAACGCACGGGCGACGTTCTCCAACGGGCCGCCTTCGGTCAACAGGATGGCGGCGTAGTCGCGCGGGTTGATTGGAAAACGGTTGCCGAAGTAGTCGACGAACAGACGCCCGTCCTCGGGGTCGAAGCTGAGCTTGAGCTGGTTCTCTTCGAGCACACGTCCGTAAGCCTCGCCCAGGAATGGCGCCAGCATGCGGCCGCGCAGCGTGGCGTCCGGCGGATCCCAGTCTATGTCGAAGAACTCTGCGTAGGGGCTGGCGCGCCCCCATTCCAGCACGTCGAGCCACCAGGCGTTGTCCGCACCGCCCACACCCATGTGGTTGGGCACGATGTCGAGGATCAGCCCCATGCCATGCGCGCGCAACGCTGCCACCAGTTTGTGCAGCGCCTCCATGCCGCCCAACTCAGGATTGATCTCCGTGTGGCTCACTATGTCGTAGCCGTGGGTGGATCCCGCGCGTGCTTTGAAGATCGGCGAGGCGTAGAGGTGGCTGATGCCGAGCTCGGACAGATATGGAACCAGCGCTGCGCCGTCCTCCAGGGTGTAGCCCTTGTGGAATTGCAAGCGGGCCGTGGCGGTCAGCGGTTTGGGATACACGTATCGGCTCTCCGTTGGCTGGTGTGCGACGCGCCGGCTAGCCTGGATGAAAAAGGCGGGGCGTTGTTTTTCAAAAAAACAACCGACAGTGTCCGTTTTCGGAACGCGCTATCCGGCCGAGTGTCGGTCTCGCCTGGCATCACTGGCGCCTGGCGCTGTCCAACGCGGCCAGCCGGTCTTGTGTGGCGCTGTCTTCCAGAGTCTTGTCCACCGTGGCGGGCAACCTGCGTTGCCAGTTGGGGTGCTCGTGCAACGTGCCCGGCAGGTTTGGCTGCTCGGGCAGGCCGAGCGCATCTTCGATCGGCAGCATCACCAACTCGCAGGCGCTGCGTCCGACGTGAACGCAGGCTGCATCGACGAAGCGGGACGGCTCGTCGGCCCCGGGACACTCGCCATCACCTGCACCGGACTCCTGCAGACTGGTCCAGATCGCCTCGCGGTCCGCCGCCCGTTCCGCCACCGCCGCATCGCGGTCGGCCACCAGGTGCAAGTCATCGCGCCACGTGATGTCGCGTCCGCACCACCAACCAGCCAAAGTTGCCAAATCATGCGTGCTGGTCATCGCGACAGCCTGCGGCGTCCACTGTGAGGGCGACACAAAATGCTGCGACGTGTCGCGCTCGAACCACAGCACGCGCATGCCGTCGATACCGGCGTCACGCAGGCGATCCTGAAAACCTTCAGGCACCGTCCCGAGATCTTCGGCCAGTACGATGGCACGATGACGGTGCGACTCGAGCTTGATCAATCGCAGGAGGTCAGTCTCGGGAAACGACAAGTAGGCACCCTCCGCGCCCGTCGCGCCCTCGGGAATGACCCACAGCCGATTCAAGCCCATAGCATGATCGATGCGCACGCCCCCGGCATGTGCCATCGCCGTCTGCAACATTTCCCGATAGGTGAGGAACCCGCTGGCGCGAAGCCCTGTCGGTGAAAACGCCGTCAGCCCCCAGTTTTGGCCGTCGCGTTGCAGCAGGTCGGGTGGCGCACCCACGGTCAGGCCCAGCAACGTATCGCTTTGCCTGCTCCAGCACTGGCTGCCGCCCGAATCCGTGCCGACTGCAAGGTCGCTGATCAAGCCGATCGCCATGCCCGCGTCGCGGCACGCAAGCTGCGCCCGCTGCAGCCCACGATCGGCATGAAACTGCATCCAGGCGTGAAAGCTGACCTCCTCGGCGTGGGCCTCGGCGAACTGCGAAACAGCCTTGGAGCCAGGCTCGCGAAAGGCGTCAGGCCAATTTCGCCAGTGCCAGTCCGCCGGCGAGCGCGCGAAGAAATGCGCGTGCAATGCTTCGAATATCGCGTGCGCACGCAGCCGCTGACCGTGCCGGGCGCTGAAAGTGGCGAAAGCGATCGCTTGTGTTTCGTCGCCGCGAGCAGCGAGGAACATGCGCCGCAATTCTGCCAGGCGAGAGCGGGAGACCGCCGGCCAGTCGACCAGCTCGCCTCGGGCAAGAGCAGGGTTGGGCTGGTCGACCTGCGCGTGCAGAACGTTCAACGCCGTTCTGCTCGACGGCGAGTATGGGCTGAACCTGTCTGGATCAGCACTGAACTGCGCATGCACGGGCGACAACCCGATCGCATCGGCACCTGCCCGAGCCGCCGGCCCGGCGAAGTCAGCCAGCGCTGCAAAGTCGCCGACGCCCGCATCCACCTTGCCGCGCAATCCGTAGAGTTGCACGGCGAGGCCCCAACCTTTCGCTCTCTGCATCGCGTCGCGCGCCGCAAAACAGCTGCGCGGTGCAACAGCAAGCAGCGTCTCGCCGAGGTTGGTGGACAACCGGTGATAGCCGCATTCGAGGATGGCCGGCAACGTGGCGCTGCCTCCATCCGGCCGAAACTTTCCTTCGAAGACGCGGCCGTCTTCCAGTTCCAGCCTGTAAGAGGAGGCGGCACCTGCGAGCGGTATCGCCGCGCCGAGTTCGGCAGTCATCAACGGAGATATTGTAGCATCCGAACTGCGGATGTCAGACAAGCTGGCCGTCACGTCTGCCTGACTACCGGCCGGGTAGCCGAGCGCCGACAGCACGGCCCGCAGCGTATCGACAGTCACGTCGTGCGTGGCGCCGAAGACGTCCTTCCAGGACGCTGCCACGCCCGCTGCGCCAGCAAGCTCGCGCAAGCCGGTGTCGCTCATTGCGTATCGGCCAGCATTGCCACCGCACTGCGCGAGGCCAACTTGCCCGGCTGCTGCGGCCGTGTGCTGAAGATTTGCTCGCCATCCATTGCGGGCAGAACGACGTCGGCCTCGCCGAAATTGGCTGCAAGCGTCAGCGTCTTGCCGCTGCCGAGAGCCCATCGCCCGTGGACTGCCGTCTCGCCGATGGCCTCGGCGCCCAGGCTTTTGCATCCGGGGATGCCGGCAAGCACGTGATCTCTGCGGATCGTCAGCAGCTGGCGATACAGCGTGGCGACGGCCTGGTTCTCAACCGCCCCCGACGCTTCAAAGTCGGGCACGGAAGCCGTGAACGTGGAGGCAGCGTTGGGGTCCGGGATCAAAGCCCTGCGCGCCTCGTCCTGGAACGCAGCGAAATGTGCGAACTCTCGCCTGCGTCCTTCCCGCACCAGTTTTGCGAGGTCCTCGTTGTGATCGGTAAAGAACAGGAACGGCGTGTGCGTGCCCCACTCGTCTCCCATAAATAGCAGCGGGATCGACGGTGACAGCAAAAGTAGCACTGTCGCAGCAGCCAGTGCCTGCGGATCGGTCAGCACGCTGAGCCGCTCTCCCATCGCGCGGTTGCCGATCTGATCGTGATTCTGCAGGCAAACAACGAAGGCAGTCGGCGGCAGATTACCCGACGGCTCGCCCCGCGGCGTTCCGTGATGCGGCGAGACCTCACCCTGAAACACGAAGCCCTCTTGCATCGCTCGTGCAAGCTGCCGCGCCGGCTGCTGGAAGCTTTCGTAGTAGCCTTCGCGTTCACCGGTCAGCAGAACGTGCAGGCAGTGATGCCAGTCGTCCGCCCATTGGGCATCGAACAAGCCGGTATCAGGCCCGCGCAACAGCGACGATTTGTTCCCCTCGTGCTCGAGGACGAGGTGCACGTCATGATCCGCTCCGTCGCGTATGGCGCGGGCGAGCCGGGGCAGAAACTCCGCCGGCGATATCGCATGCACCGCATCGAACCGCAGACCGTCGAAGCGAAACTCGTTGACCCACATGAGCGCGTTCTGGATGAAGAACGCGCAAACCTCGGGCCGCTTGAAATCGATCGCAGCGCCCCATGGTGTGTGTACCCCTTCGTCGAAAAACTCCTTTGCATAGGCATGCAGGTAGGCGCCATCTGGTCCGAAATGGTTGTAGACCACATCGAGCAACACCATCAGCCCTTTGCCGTGGGCTGCATCCACCAGTGCCTTGAGGTCGTCGGGTGACCCATAGGCGTGATCCGGTGCGTATGGCAGCACGCCGTCGTAACCCCAGTTGTGGCGGCCCGGAAAGTCGGCAATCGGCATCAGTTCGATCGCCGTGATGCCGAGGGCGACGAGCCTGTCGAGATGTCTTGCAACACCGGCAAACCCGCCGAATGCGCCGGGATGCAACTCGTAGATGACCGCCTCGTGCCAAGGCCGGTTCCGCCACGAGGTATGGCGCCACTGGTAAGATGTTTGGTCGACAAGCAGGCTTTCACCGTGCACGTCGTCGCGTTGCGCGCGTGCGGCCGGGTCAGGCACGCGCATGCCGTCCGGCAACTCGAACTGGTAGGCAGCGCCCGGGTCTGCGCTGGTCGTGACACTGAACCATCCGCCATCCTGCGGCTGCATCGGTCGTGAGGGCGCGCCATCAACGACCAGCGACATGGACGGCACCGACGGCGCCCAGATGCCAAACTCGACCTGCCCAGCGCCGACCACGCGCGGGCCAAAGTGCAGTGGCGGTGCAACACCTGCAGGTACCGTCTGATCCATCGCCACGTCCCCTAAGCCTGACATGCGCGCAGGATAATCGTCGCCAGTGGCGGCAGAGTGAGACAGAGGCAGGCCGCGAGGCCGTGGCAGGCGACGTCCTCGGCTCTCACACGGCCGGCGTTACCCACGTTGGATCCGCCATATGCCTGCGCGTCCGTGTTGACGATCTCTTCCCACGCGCCGCCCGACGGCACGCCAACGCGGTAATTGTAGCGAGGTAGCGGCGTGAAATTACACACCACGAGCACTGCAGCGTCGTCGTCGCTGCCCGTCCGGAGATAGGCAAAGACGCTCTGGTCGGCGTCGTCCATGACCACCCAGCGGAACCCGCTCGGCTCAGCGTCGCGCACGTGCAGGGCGCGCACGTCCCGGTATGCCGCGTTCAGGTCGGCGAGCAGCATCTGCATGCCCCGATGCGCCGGGTTGTCGAGCAGGAACCAGTCGAGCCCCGCATCGTGGTTCCACTCCCGCAGCTGCGCAAACTCACTGCCCATGAAAATGAGTTTCTTGCCGGGATGAGTCCACATGAAGCCAAGATAAGCACGCATGTTGGCGAAACGCTGCCAGTCATCGCCGGGCATCTTGCCGATCAGCGACCCCTTTCCGTACACCACCTCGTCGTGGGAGATCGGCAGGACAAAGTTCTCTGAGAATGCATACACCAGACCGAAGGTGATCTCCCCGTGATGCCAGCGACGGTAGACGGGCTCCTCCTCGATGTAGTGCAGCGTGTCGTGCATCCAGCCCATGTTCCACTTGTAGTTGAAGCCCAACCCGCCCTCCTCGACCGGGCGCGAGACCAGCGGAAACGACGTGGACTCCTCGGCAATCAGCACGGCGCCGGGCACCCGGTCCAGCAGAGCGCGCGACAATTCGTGAAAGAAGCCGATCGCCTCGAGGTTTTCGCGGCCGCCATACTGGTTTGGCACCCACTCTCCCGCCGGCCGGCTGTAGTCGCGGTAGAGCATGGAAGCCACGGCATCCACACGCAGGGCATCCACGTGATAGCGTTCCAGCCAGTACAGCGCGCTGCCGATCAGAAACGAACGCACCTCGTTGCGGCCGTGGTTGTAGATGTAGGTGTTCCAGTCACGGTGAAACCCTTCGCGCGGATCCTGATGCTCGTACAACGCGGTGCCGTCGAACCGCGCAAGGCCGTGCGCGTCGGTGGGAAAATGTGCCGGCACCCAGTCGAGGATGACGCCGATCTCCGCGCCGTGGCAGCGGTCGACGAAACGTGCGAACCCGTCGGGCGCGCCAAGCCTGGCCGTCGGCGCAAACTGCCCAAGCGGCTGGTAGCCCCACGACCCGCCGAACGGATGCTCCATGATCGGCATGAGCTCGACATGCGTGAACGCCATGCGCTGCAAATACGGTATCAGGCGGTCTGCCAGGTCGTCCCAGGTGAAATCCGCGTGGCCCGACTCCGGTAGCCACGACATCGCGTGCATCTCGTAGACCGATGTCGGTGCGTCCGGACGCTGCCGTGCCTCGCGCGACGCCATCCAAGCCGCATCGTCCCAATCGTGTTGCCACGGCTCCGGCACGACAGACCCCGTCGCCGGCGGACGTTCGGTCGCCTGGGCGACCGGGTCGGCCTTGAGCGGCAGGACCGTGCCGTCCGGACCGGTGATCTCGTATTTGTAGATGGTCCCCGGCAACAGGCGCGGAATGAACAGCTCCCACACCCCAGGACCATGGCGCATGCGCATCGGATGGCGGCGGCCGTCCCAAAGGTTAAAGCTGCCGACGACAGAAACCCTGCTTGCGTTCGGCGCCCAGACCGCGAACCGCACGCCGCTGACGCCATCTATGCTGACCGCATGCGCGCCAAGCACCTGTGCGAAATCACGGTGGCGGCCTTCCGCCAGCAGGTAGATGTCCATCTCCCCGAGCAGCGGCTGGAAACTATACGGGTCCTCGGTTTCGATCACCGCCTCGCCGAACACTTCGCGCAAACGGTACGGCACGTCGTGCCGCATCGTGCCGCTCCAGAAGCCGGCCCGATCGACCTGCTCAAGACGCGCCAGCAATTGCCCCGACTCGCGCGCGAGCACGTCGACCCGGTCGGCGCCGGGGATGAAGGCGCGCACGGCCAAACCGTCATCGACCCGATGCGGGCCAAGTACGGCAAACGGGTCGCCGTGCCGCGCCTGCACGATGGCATCGATTGCCGCCTGGTCCGGCGCGCCGAGATCCTGCATCACGTCAGACATGTTCTGCACTTTCCGCAAGAAGCCGGGTGGCAACCCTGGCCAGGCCAGCCAGCGGTATGCCGATCCAGGCGGGCCGGTTGGCCGCCTCGTAGCGCACCTCGTAGGCGGCCTTTTCAAGCAGGAACAGGTCGAGCAGTATCTGTTCTGCTTGCGGCTTGATCCAGGGTGTCGGCGAGGCGTGCAGCACGCTGCGGTAGGAGGCGAGGAACGCCTGGCTCGCTGAACTGCGGAACAGCGCCACGAGGTTTTCCTGCCGCTCTGCGACCTGCCCGGACCCGGGCACGCGTATCGCCAGCGCACTCGCCGCCGCGTAGTCGAACGAGCGGAGCAGGCCCGCCACGTCACGCAACGGCGAAGATTTCGCGCGGCGCTGCTCCATCGTCTTGGCCGGCTCGCCCTCGAAGTCGATCAGGGTGGCGTCACCCGGTGTCACCAATATCTGCCCGAGGTGGAAGTCGCCGTGCACGCGCGTTTGCATCGCAAGTCCGGCGGCAGCGGCGGACAGGCGCCATGCCGCCGCACGCAACTGGTCGGCATTGGCGGCGAACTCTGCAGCCTGCGTCTGCGCCGCCTCGTCCGGCCATTCGGTCACCCTGGCGCACGACTGCACCGCCAGGTCGATCTGCTCGACCACGCCTTCCGCCCAACCATTCACCGCGACGGCGTCGGCGGGCTCCGGCTTGAAGGCCTCCTGCTCCGTATCGCTCGACAGCACGGCGTGCATCTCGGCAAGTCTGCGGCCGATGGCGGTGGCAAGTGCCAGGTAGCCGCTCAATGCATCCTCGAAGGTACTCTCGTCTTCCGCTGACGCCATCTCGGAAGACACGCGCTTGAGATAGTCGAGCGTCCATGCCCAGGCGTCGCCCTGATTGCGCACGAAACCCTGCGCCAGCATCACAGTGTGCGGCATACCCTGGTCGTCGTAGCGCACCACTTCGCCCATCAGCGGCGCTATGTTGGCGAACCCGCGCTCGGTCAGGTAGCCCGTCATCTCCGCTTCCGGATGGCGTCCCGCCAGCACCTTGCGGACAACCTTGAGCACCACCCTGTCGTCGACGATCAGCGAGCTGTTGGACTGTTCTGCGGACAGGCGCTGTATCGGCGCGTCCTCTGCCAAAACCACCTCGTTCAGCAACGCGCCTTTGCGGAACACCAGCTTGCCATCGGCGAAGTTCAGCGTGCGCTCTGCACGCAGCGCATCGATGATGTTGCGGGCGAACGAGTCCAGCGCGAACGCATCGGTCAGGTAACCGACATTGGCAGACCGCCGCACGCGGGTGAGTGCGAGTTGCTGCGCCAATGCGCTCGCCTGGTCGTCGCGCACCAGGCCGAGCGGCAGGGCGTAGCTTTCGGTGCGGTCGCCGATGCTGGCTTCCACCTCGCACAGCAGCGTCGCCTGCAGGCCGTCGCCGAGCTTGACCGCGTAGCCCAGCCGCACGCTGTCCAGCCGCTCGCCCTTCGAGGCAAACCATCGCCGCTTCTGCAAATACGCAGGCAGCGCCTCGCGTTCGAGGATCGCGCGTCCCGTCGGCTGTAGCACCTCCTCGACTTCACGCCGCAGCACGATCGTCGCGTATTCCGGCAGTGGCGCCGGTGCCTGCGCACCTTCCGACAGAGCAGCCTCCGTCGCCAACATGAACCAGTAGAACGCGTAAGGCGGCAACGTCAGCAGGTAGTTCAGCTGGCCGATGGGCGGAAAACTGGCGCCGCCCACGATGTCGATCGGCGTGCGGCCGGCAAATGCCGAGAGGTCCAGCTCGACCGCTTGCGCCGTGCGCGAGAGGTTGCTCACGCACAGTAGCGTCTCGTCAGACTCCCCGTCGGCATATTCCCGCAGGTAGGCCAGTATTTTGCGGTTCGTCGGGTAGAGGAAGCGCTGTGTGCCGCGGCCGAACGCGCGGTGCTGGCCGCGCACCGCCAGCATCGTGCGCGTCCAGTTCAGCAGGGAATGCTGGTCGCGCGACTGGCTCTCCACGTTCACTGCGGCGTAGCCGTAGATCGGGTCCATGATCGGCGGCAGCACCAATGCCGCCGGGTCGGCCCGCGAGAAGCCGCCGTTGCGGTCCACCGACCACTGCATCGGCGTGCGCACGCCGTCGCGGTCGCCCAAATGGATGTTGTCGCCCATGCCGATTTCGTCGCCGTAATAGATCACCGGCGTGCCGGGCATCGACAGCAGCAGGCCGTTCATCAGCTCCACCCGCCGGCGGTCACGCTCGAGCAACGGCGCCAGCCGGCGGCGGATGCCCAGGTTGATGCGCGCGCGGCGGTCGCTGGCGTAGGTCTCCCACAGGTAGTCGCGCTCGGAGCTGGTGACCATCTCCAGCGTCAGCTCGTCGTGGTTGCGCAGGAACACCGCCCACTGGCAGTTCGCCGGGATCGCCGGCGTCTGCCGCATGATGTCGGTGATCGGGAAGCGGTCCTCGCGCGCGATCGCCATGTACATACGCGGCATCAGCGGGAAGTGGAACGACATGTGGCACTCGTCGCCGTCGCCGAAATACTGCTGCGCGTCCTCCGGCCACTGGTTGGCCTCTGCCAGCAGCATGCGTCCCGGCGCGTGCCGGTCCAGCTCTGCACGTATCTGCTTGAGGATGTCGTGCGTCTCGGCGAGGTTCTCGTTGTTGGTGCCCTCGCGCTCGACCAGGTACGGCACGGCGTCGAGCCGCAACCCGTCGATTCCCATGTCGACCCAGAACCGCATTACCGAGAGCACTTCCTCGAGCACCGCGGGATTGTCGAAGTTAAGGTCTGGCTGGTGCGAGTAGAAGCGGTGCCAGAAATACGCGCGCGCCTCCTCGTCCCACGTCCAGTTGGACTTCTCGGTGTCGAGGAAGATCACCCTTGTCCCGCCATACTTGTCGTCGTCGTCCGACCACACGTAGAAGTCGCGCTCGGGCGATCCCGGCGGCGCGCTGCGCGCACGCTGGAACCACGGATGCTGGTCGCTGGTGTGGTTGATCACCAGCTCGGCGATTACCTTGATGTTGCGGCTATGCGCTTCCTCGATGAAACGCCTTACGTCGGAGAGCGACCCGTAATCCGGGTGCACACCCCTGTAGTCGGCAATGTCGTAGCCGTCGTCGCGCCGCGGCGAGGGATAGAACGGCAGCATCCAAATCGCGGTGACACCCAGCTCGGCGATGTAGTCCAGCTTTTCGATCAGGCCCTTGAAGTCGCCGATGCCGTCGTTATTGGCGTCGAAGAAGGATTTCAGGTGCAGCTGGTAGATCACCGCGTCCTTGTACCAGAGCGGGTCGTCGGCATGCGTCGGAGAGGCTTGAGCGTTCATCAGGTTTCCGTATGCGAAGTAGGCGAGGATTACAAAGACGGCCGACGCCGCGGCGCGCGCGCCTCACACCGCGGGGCGTGCGCGCCAGATCGCGTAGGGCCGCTCCGGTGTCAGCCGCACGCGATGCCGGCTGCCCGTCCACACCGCCGTGCCGCCCGCCACCAGGTCGTCCATCTCCAGCGACGCACCCTCCGGCAGGCGCCAGCGCCACAGCGGCAGCTCGATGTCGGCCTCCTGCGCCGCGCGCGGGTCCAGGCTGACTGCCACCAGCACCACGTTGGACCGGTCCGCCGTCGCCTTTTCGTAGAACGTCACCAGGTCGTTGGCGGCCGGCAGGAAGGTCACGCCCAGATGCGTCTGCAGCGCCGGGTTGCGCCGCCGCATGCGGTTCAGCGCGGTGATCTCGGCGGTGATGTTGCCCGGCCGGTTCCAGTCCCACGCGCGCAGCTGGTACTTCTCGCTGTCGAGGTACTCCTCCTTGCCCGGCACAGCGGCGGCCTCGCACAGCTCGAAACCGTTATAGACGCCGAACAGCCCGGACAGGGTCGCCGCCAGCGCCGCACGGATCAGGAAGCCCGGCCGCCCGGAGCCCTGCAGGAAGACCGGATTGATGTCCGGCGTGTTGACGAAGAAGTGCGGCCGGAAAAAATAGCTCACCGGCGGTAGGTTCAGCTCGGTGAGGTATTCCTCCAGCTCCGCCTTCTCGTTGCGCCAGGTGAAGTAGGTGTAGGATTGCGAGAAGCCGATCTTTGCAAGCCGGTACATCACCTTGGGCCGGGTGAACGCCTCAGCCAGGAACATCGCGTCCGGGTAGCGCCGCCGCACCGCGCCGATCATCCACTCCCAGAACGGGAAGGGCTTGGTATGCGGGTTGTCGACGCGGAAGACGCGCACGCCCTGCTCGCACCAGAACAGCACCACGTCGCACAGCGCCGTCCAAAGCCCAGGTACCGCGTCCGCGGCGTAGAAGTCGACGTTGACGATGTCCTCGTACCGCTTCGGCGGGTTCTCGGCGTATTTGATCGAGCCGTCCGGACGCCAGTCGAACCAGCCGCGGTGCTGCTTTAGCCACGGATGGTCGGGCGAGCACTGAATGGCGAAGTCGATCGCCAGTTCCAGCCCATGCGCGGCGGCCGCCTGGCACAGATGGCGGAAATCCTCCAAAGTGCCGAGCTCCGGGTGCAGCGCGTCGTGCCCGCCGTCCGCCGAGCCCACCGCGTAAGGGCTGCCGGGATCATCGGCCGCCGGCGTCAGGGTGTTGTTGCGGCCCTTGCGGTTTACCCGCCCGATCGGGCTGATCGGCGGGAAATACAGCACGTCGAACCCCATGTCGCGGATGCGCGGCAAATGCCGCTCCACGTCGGCGAAGGTGCCGTGGCGGTTCTCGTCGTCGCTCATGCTGCGCGGGAACACCTCATACCAGCTGGCGAAGCGCACCAGCTCGCGCTCGGCATCCACCGGGATCGGCGCCGTCTCCACCTTGAACGGACGCGAATCGGCCGCGGCCATCCGGCCGGCCAGCGCAGGCTCCAGTAGCAGCCGCACCCGCTCGGCATCCGACTTGCCGGCCATTTGCGCCAGCACGCTGCCCAGGCCAGCATCACGCCCGGCGGCTTCCTTGACCAACGCCTCGCCCTCGGCCAGCTCCAGCGTCACCTTCAATCTTGCCGTGTGCTTCTTCTGCAGCTCGTCGCGGAAGGTCTCGAACCGGTCGCGCCAGGCCAGCACCACGTATTCGTGCCGCCCCAGGGCAGACAGCGGCATCTCCGCGGTCCAACGGTCGTTGCCGAGCGGCCGCATGGCCACCTCGCGCCACACGCCGTCACGCCCCTCGCGCTCGCGCGGGCCGCGCCAGCGCAGGGCAGCGGCGATCTTCTCGTGGCCGTCGAACACGATGTCGGCTTCCACCGCCACCAGCTCTCCGGCCACCGCCTTCACCGGGAAACGCCCGCCATCCACGCACGGGCTCGGCGCCTCTATCGCCAGCCGCGGCGTGCCGGCCGCCTGGCGCGCCGCCTCCATCGCCGCGCGCGGCGCGACACCGGGCACCGGCAAGGTACCAGCGGTGAACAGCCGAGCCTGCCCGGGCGCCAGTTCCACCACGCTCGCCGGCCCGAACGCCTCGCCCGTCGCGTCCTGGAATGCCCCGAACGCGCCGCCCGACGCGGCCAGCACCGCGCCGCCATGCACGGGCAGGCTGCGCACCGGGTCGGTGTTGACGAGTCCCAGCACAGCGCGTCCGCCCGCTGCACCCGGCCGGCGCAGCACCCCCAAAACCGGCCCCGCATCCCCGCACGGCAGCCTTGGCACCAGCCGGGCCGCCATGGCCGGCTCCGCGCTCAACGCCGCGTTCAGCATCCGCAGCTCCGCCGTGTCCAGCGTCCGCAGCTCCGCCGTGTCCAGCGTTCGCAGCTCCGCTGCCTTGCCGTCCCGCCCCGGCACGTGCAGCCAGCCCTGTCCCAGCATCGCGGCCAGGCCCGGTGCCACCGGCCGCCCGCCAACCTGGCCGGGTCCGGGCGGCACCCCGTCCAGCCCGAGCACGGGGGCGACCTGCAGCAATGCCTCGCACTCGTCCCACAACCAGTCCGCACGCCCGTCCCACCAGGGCAGCGACGCGAACACGCCGTCAGCCCCGCGGCCGCGCAGGCTCAGCACCGCCGGCCGCGTCAGGCCGGGAGTCCAGGGTAGCAGGATGGCGTCCGGCACCGCCTGCCGCAGCGCCGCAAAAAAGCTGGGCAGGATGCCCTCCGGCACTGCGCCCAGGCCCAGCAGGCGGAACCCGGCGACGCCGGATTGGTGCCACTCGCGCAGCCGGCTCGCCCACCAGGCCGCCAGCGCGGCTGCGTCCTCCGGACCGTCGAGCCTGGCCAGCGCGGCACCCGCCACCAGCTTGCGCCGCGGGTCGAGCAGACCGGAGACGTCCGGCACGACGAAGGGGCTGTCCGCCTCGGCCGCGAGCCCGCCTGTGCTGGACACCCGGTCCAGCACCACGTCCATCAGCAGCCCCACGCCCGCCTTGGCCACGCCTGCGGCCAGGTCGGCCAGCGTGCCGGCAGACAGGGTGAACGAGCTGGCCAGCCCGCCGCCCGGCCATGGCGGCACCATCATTAGGTGGCTGAACCCGAGCTCGGACGCGGCGCGCGCCGCGCTGGCCGGGCCCGCCATGATGCGCAGGACTCCGCCTCCGGCTTCGTCCTTGCTGCGTCCGCTCGCCTGCTGTTCGCGCACGACGGAAATTGCCGTCATCGGATCATCCTCACCGCTTCGGGAGGCTCAAGAACGAAAAGCGCGCCGGGTTGCCGAAGCAAGGAAGCAGTTCTTTTTTGAACAAAAGAACCAAAAAACTTTTGCTCCCTGTCGGGGACCTATCCGGCGAGCGCGCGACAACGGAGACATGCTCAAACGCTGTCCAACTGCACCCCGCCCGTGACCGCCTGATACGTGGCGATCGCCAGCGTCAGCGGCTCGAATGGCTTGGTGATCACGAACGCCGGCTCCACCGCGTCGCCGGTCAACAGTCGCTCCGGGTACGCGGTGACGAAGATCACCGGCGCGTAGTGGCTCGCCAGGATGGCGCTCACCGCGTTCGTGCCGTCGCCGCCGGCGCCCAGGTTGATGTCGGCCAGGATCAGCCCCGGCCTTGCGCGGGTGGCGATCGCGATCGCCTCGGCCTCGCTGGCGGCAACCCCCACAACCCGGTGGCCGCAGCTCTGCACCAGCTCCTCGAGGTCCATCGCGATGATCGGCTCGTCCTCGATGATCAGCACGTCGGTCGCCGCGGAGGCGCGCAGCCGGTCACGCGCGTCTGCCACCAGGCGGGCGGCCTCGTCCGGCTTCACGCCCAGTATCGGTGCCGCGGCCTCGGTGCTCACGTCCTCCAGCGAGGTCAGCAGCAACAGCTGGCGCTGCGCGGCCGACAGGCCGTCAGGCACTTCGGACACCCGGGCGCTGGCGTCAAACCGCCGCGTCACGCCACGATACAGGGCGTGTCGCGCATCCGTGATTTCCCCGCCATCCTCGCCTGCCTCCAATGAGGCGGCGTCGCGCAGGCACTCGGCCACCAGGGCGTCGCCGGCAGGTTGGCTACCTGTCAGTGCCCGGGCATACCTGCGGGCATACGGAAGCGCGCGGATCAGGTCGTCGCGGCGATGAGCAGTCATGGGGCCCTCAGGATGTGGAAGGTAGCGTTCGTCTTGCCGAGCCGCGCGCCGTACAAACCAGACCGGGACGCCTGGCGCCAGCCGCCCCATGGATAATTCTTTGGTATCTCCGACCCTGGCCGAGTGCCCGACCACCCGCGACCAGCCGCATGACAGGCAGGCCGAGCACGCCGCTTCGACCCGCCGCGACCTGGCGCTGCTGCTGCCGGAGTTAAGGGCCTACGCGCGTTTCCTGGTGCGCGACCGTTCGAAATCGGACGACCTGGTGCAGGACACCGTCGTGCGCGCACTCGCCTCGATGGCGCAGTTCGCCCCCGGCACCAGCCTGAAGGCGTGGGTGTTCACAATCCTGCGAAACGCCTTCTTCGAGCAGGCACGCCGCCGCAAACGCGAGGAAGCGGCCCTGGCGCGGCACAACGCCGGCGGCGGCGAAGCGCTGCAGCAGCACCACGGCGAGATCGCCGACATGTCGCGCATGCTCTGGACGCTGCCACCCCTGCTGCGCGAGGCGCTGGTGCTGGTAGGTGCGCAGGAACTGACCCACGAGGAGGCCGCAGCCGTGTGCAGCGTTCCGGTGGGCACCATGCGGGCCCGCGTCTCACGGGCCCGCGCACGGCTGTCCGAGGCGTTCGGCGACGGCCAGCGCCCCTGGGAGGCGTAGCCCCTGACGCATCCCCGCCGAGTTCCCGTTACCTCACGGTTTCGTGAACGCAACCGATGCAGCGCTTTCACCAGTCCCGTCATTGGTTGGATCAGGAAGACGGAGAGACCCATGACATCCGAAGCCGCCATGTCCACCACGCTGCCCACGTTCCACGACCAGGTCATCGCCATCCTGCCGAAGCTGCGCATCCAGGCGTTGGCACTGACCCGCAACCGTGCGGCGGCCGAAGACCTGGTGCAGGACGCCGTGTGCAACGCGCTGTCCGCCCAGCAGAGTTTCATTCCGGGCACCAACTTCCCGGCATGGATGCACCGCATCCTGCGCAACCGCTTCATCAGCAACCTGCGCAAGCGCCGTGACACCACAGACATCGATGACGTGCCGAGCTCGGTGTTCGCCACCGAAGCGCCGCACGAGGACCGTCTGGCGCTGAAGGAACTGGCCCAGGCGATGACCCGCCTGCCGTCCGACCAGCGCGAGGCGCTCGTGATGGTGGTCGTGCACGGCCTGAGCTACGAGGCGCTGGCCGAATCGACCGGCTGCGCGGTCGGCACCGCCAAGAGCCGGGTGTTCCGGGCCCGCCGCCAGCTTGAATCCTGGCTGCTCGGCGAGGCGAAGGACGCCACCAAGAACGGCCGCAACGCCGCAGCGTTGCTGGCGCGCCGCATGGCCGAGGGCGAGCGCGACAACCTGCGCGCCTGACACAACCCGACGGCGCGGCCGACGTTCTGACTGACTGAGGCTCGCAGGCACAGGCGGCTTACCTTTACGGAGGTGCCGCCTGCGGCCGTGGGAAAAACAGTCAGAGCGCAGGATCACGAACGTTCCGCTATGCCAAACAAGGGCCCGACGGGTAAGTCATCGCCTGCCAAGGACTCCAGCGGGGCAGCAGCACGGTCGTCCGGCCGCAAGCCTGACGAGGCGTTCGACCGGTGGCTCAAGAAGGGTCTGCACCAACTCTACGACACCGTCGCGCGTGAGGCTGTGCCGGACGAACTCCTCCGTTTGATCGAGGAGGACCGCAAAAGGTGAGGGTGTTGCCCAATGTGGCGTCACCGGCCGAGGCCGAGCGCTCCAGCCGGCCGATCGCCCGCCTCTTCCTGTTCGAACATGTGCGGGCTTTGTGCGGCCCGATGCGCGTGCGCCTCGTATTGATCGTGCTGACTGCCGCGGTGCCGCTGCTCATGCTGTCGGCAACCATCACGCTGCAGAATTACCACCTGGCGCTCAACGTCACCGCACAGACGGCGTCCCGCCTGCGCGAGTCCGCCAGTGCGCGGCATTTCGCCGCCATCGCCGGCGCCCAGCAGATCATGCAGGCGCTCTCGCAGATGTCCGAGGTCACCGATGGCGACGCCGGACCCTGCCACGACCGCCTGGCCAACATCCTCACGCTGCAATCCGCCCGCTACTCCAACATAGCCTCCTTCGCGGCGGACGGCACGCTTCGCTGTTCCGCCCGCACCCTCCCGGCCAGTTCGCAGCCGGACCGAGGCACGGCAGCCGCCCTGTTCGCCACCGCAGGCGCGAGGCGAGACCTGGCACTCGGCCCCGTTCACATCAGCCCGCTGACCGGGCGAGACGTGATCCAGGCCGTCTACCCTGTCCTGCACGGCTCCAACGTCGACGGCTACGTCTATGCGGGCCTGCGGATCGACTGGTTCCTCAACGCGAACGGCGCCCCCAACCCCGACCTGCAGGCTCTCTGGATCGTCGATAACCGCCACCACGTCGTGCAGGTCGCCAGCACCGGACCGGGCGGCCTGCCATCTGCGGACACGCTGATCCGGCTGGAATCCGCACCCGACGTGATCGACGCCCTGTCGGTCGGCGGCACCCATTACGCCTACGCGTCGGCCGTGCTCGGCGACGGCTACAGCCTCGTCGTCGGCTACCCGGCCAACACCGACCGGGCAGCAGCGCGCGACCTGCTGATCCGTCGGCTTGGCCAGCTCGGCTTGCTGCTGTTGCTCGGGCTGGCCGCCGTCGCCGTCGGCACGCACCTCGCACTGGTCGAGCCGATGAGCCGCCTCAGCCACGCCGTGTCAGCCTGGCGCGAGGGCAGCACCTTCGACCCCGACCTCACCGCCGACCCGCCCACCGAGGTGCGCGACCTGGCCACCTCCTTCGCCCAAGCCACCGCGTCGCTGACCGAGCACGCCGCGCGTCACCGCGCCGCGGTTGAGCAACAGAACCTGGCGATGCGCGAGATCCACCACCGGGTGAAAAACAACCTGCAGATCGTCGCCTCGCTGCTGAACCTGCAATCCTCCCGCATCCGGCTGCCGGAAGCCCGCGCCGAGTTCGCCAGCGCGCGCGACCGGGTGCGCGCGCTGGCCACCCTGCACCGCCACCTCTATTTGCAGGGCGAGGTCCACACGATCGACATGCCGGCGTTCCTCAAGGAGCTCTGCGGCCAGTTGTTCCAGGCGATGGGCGAGACCGCCGGCCGTCGCATCAAGCTGATCATCGAGGCGAGCCCGTTGCAGATGAACAGCGACCAGGCGGTGCCGCTCTCGCTCATCGTCACCGAGGCGGTCAGCAACGCGGTGAAATACGCCTTTCCGAACGGGCGCACCGGCACCGTGCGCGTCTGCCTCGGCGCGGACGGCGACGTCGCCGACCTGGTGATCGAGGACGACGGGGTCGGCATCCCCGCCGGCAAGACGGAGACCGAGACCGGCACGCGCGACGGCATCGGCATCACGCTGATTCGCGGCTTCGCGCGCCAGCTTCAGGCGACGCTGACGGTGAACGAGGACCACGGGACGCGCTATGCGGTGCATTTTCCGTTGAACCAGGTGATCGAGGTTGCGGACGCGTAAGGCAAGCAAGCAGTTCTTTTTTGAAAAAAAGAACCAAAAAACTTTTGTTCCCTTGGGCCCGCGCCGCAGGAACCTCCGCGACAGCCTGACCAAAAGTCTTTTGCTTCTTTTCTTCAGAAAAGAAGGCCTTGCTTCCTTGCCCCGTCCACCCTTGAGAGACCCGCAGACCAAAGCTAAGTCTCACCCATGCAGGACAGCAGACAAGCCGCGCGCGCCTGGACGCGGCAGCAGACGCGGCTAGGCCGTCGCCGTGCCCGACCAGTCATCCTGCTCTCCCTGGCCGCCCTTCTCGCCGCGGCACTGCAGGCCGGCTGTGCCGCCTGGGTGCTCGCCGTCGCACTGGCACCACACGGCGTCTCCGCACTCCCCGGCCTGGCCGGCTTCGCCTGCCTGATCGCCATCCGCGCGGCCCTGCTGCACGCCGCCGAGACGGCCGCCGCCCGCGCCGGCGCTCAGGGCCGTGCTAGGCTGCGCACCCAGACCTTTGCCCGCCTCCTAGAAGCCGGCCCGGCGCTGCTGCGCCGCGTCCATTCGGCCGACCTCGCCGCCTCGGTGGTCGACCGTATCGAGGCGCTGGACGGGCTGTTCGCCCGCTGGGTGCCCGCCGCCCTGCTGGCCTTGCTCGGCCCGGCGCTGATCTGCGCGGTTGCTCTCGCCGTGGACCCGTTCGCCGCCCTGGTGCTGCTGCTTACCGGCCTGCTCGTCCCCGTCGGCCAGGCGGTCGCCGGCATCGGCGCGGCCACGGCGTCGCGCAACCAGTTCCTGGCGATGGCGCGCCTGCAGGCCCGCTTCCTGGACCGCGTGCGCGGCATCGCCACCATCGTGCTCGCCGGCCGCGCGGACGACGAAGCCTGCGCGCTGGCCTACGCCGCCGACGACCTCCGCCGCCGCACCATGCGCGTGCTCCGCGTCGCCTTTCTCTCCTCCGCGGCGCTGGACTGTGCAATGGCCGCCGCCCTCGTCGTCATCGCCCTGCACGACCGCGCTGCGCTGACCGGCGGCCACGGCGCGCCGTTCCGCTCCCTGTTCTCACTGCTGCTGGTGCCCGAGTTCTTCGCCCCGCTGCGCGCCTTTGCCGCCGCCTACCAGGACCGCACCCACGCCACCGGCGCCGCCGAGGCGCTGGCCGGCCTGCCCGACCTGCCCGTCCGCGGCGCCTCCTCCACCCCGGTCCGCACCGTCGAGGCGCGCGGCGTCGCACTCAGCTTCGACCGCGTGAAGCTGGTCTGGGACGCCTCCCGCGGCCCCGCTTTGGACGACGTCAGCTTCTTTGTCGCTCCCGGCGAGATCCTGGTGCTGACCGGCCCGTCCGGCGCCGGCAAATCCAGCGTGCTGGAGCTGCTGCTCGGTTTCGTCCGCCCGGACGAGGGCCGCATCCTGGTCAACGGCCACGACGCCGCCGACATCGTGCCCGCCGCCCTCTCGCGCCTCACCGCCTGGATCGGCCAGAAACCGATGCTATTCGCCGGCACCATCCGCGAGAACATCGCCTTTGCCCGCCCCGACGCCACCTCGGCCGAGATCGACGACGCCGCCCGTCTGGCCCACATCGCGGCCTTTGCCGACGCGCTGCCGCTCGGCCTGGACACCCCCATCGGCGAGGGCGGCCACGGCCTCTCCGGCGGCCAGGCACAGCGCGTCGCCATCGCCCGCGCGTTCCTGAAGAATGCGCCGCTACTGCTGCTGGACGAGCCGACCGCGCACCTGGACCCGGCCACCGAGCGCGACGTGCTGGACAGCCTCAAGCGCCTGGCGTTGGGGCGTACCGTGGTGATGGCCAGCCACTCGGCGCAGGCACAGGCGTTTGGCGGCCGCCGGCTGGAGCTGCGTGCCGGGCGGCTGGCTGCGTCGCGGGGTGCGGCGTGAGGAAGCAAGCAAGGCCTTCTTTTCTGAAGAAAAGAAGCAAAAGACTTTTGTCAGCGCTGTCGCGGACTCTCCCATACGGCGCGACAGTGGGACCAAAGGGTTTTTGGTTTTTTCTGTCCGGCAAGGAAGGCAAGGCCTGCTTTTTTGAAAAAAAGCAGCAAAAAACTTTTGGTCCTGCTGTCGCGAAAGTTTCTGCAGCTCGCGCTCCAGGGAACAAAAGTTTTTTGGTTCTTTTTTTCAAAAACGAACTGCTTGCCTTGCCTGTCACCGGTCGAGATCGCAGGCCGGCGGTATGACGTCCCCTCCG
The DNA here is from genome assembly GCA_965198755.1 of Acetobacteraceae bacterium. Taxonomy (GTDB): domain Bacteria; phylum Pseudomonadota; class Alphaproteobacteria; order Acetobacterales; family Acetobacteraceae; genus BOG-908. The sequence continues at coordinate 4,579,616 of OZ240673.1, read as the reverse complement.
GCATCCCCGTTCTTCAGGCACGTACCTTGAGTCCGATCCTGCGCGTCCTGGCGCTCTGGCGGCCGCGCATTGCGGTGCTCGGCGCCGGGCTGTTGCTAAGCCTCGCCGCCCTGGCCTGTGCGGTCGCTTTGATGGCGCTGTCCGGCAGCACCGTTGCCGCCGTCCTCACCGGCGCGGCGCTGGCCGCCGGGCTCTGGCTGCGCGTCCTCGGCCCCGCCCGTGTCGTGCTGCGCTACGCCGAGCGCCTGGTCACCCACAACGCCACATTCCGCGCCCTGGCTGACCTGCGTGTCTGGTTCTTCCGCGGCCTGGCGTCCGGCTCAGCCGGCGGCTTGGGCTTCCGCCGCGCCGGCGACGTGCTCTCCCGCCTCGTCAACGACGTCGAGGCGCTCGACGGCCTCTATTTGCGCATCCTGCTGCCACTGTGCGGCGCAGTCATCCTGGTGCCCGCTGCCGCCCTGCTCGCCGGTCGCGTTAACCTCGGCGCCGGCATCGCCGTGGGCCTTATGCTGGCCGGCGCCGCGTTCCTGATGCCGGTGTTGGCAGCGCGTGCTGCGGCCGCCTCCGGTGGCGACCTCTCGTCGTCGATGTCCGGCCTGCGTGTCGTGGCACTGGACGGGCTAACCGGCCTGCGTGAGGTGCGTGCGTTCGGCGCCGAACCGGCGGTCACCGCCCGCCTGGACGCTGCCGGTGGCCGGCTGCAGCAAGCCCAACTGGCACTCTCGCGCCGCGTGGCCCACGCCAACGCCGGCGCCCTGGTCTGCGGCCAGCTCGCCGTGCTGGCCGTGCTGCTGTTCGCCGGCAGCGCCCCTGCCCTCGCAGTAGGATGCGTCTTCCTCGTGGTCGCCGCCTTCGAGCCGATCTCCGGCCTGCCGCGCGCCGGCGTCGCCGCTGCCACCGCGTCGGCCGCCGCCGCCCGCGTGCTGGCCGTGGCCGACGCACCGTCCGCCATCCCCGAGCCTGTTGCGCCGCTGCCGGTCCCCGCCAAGCCCGGCCTGCGCTTCGCCGGTGTCCGCTTCGCCTGGGCGGCCAACCAGACGCCGGTGTTCGACAGCCTCACGCTGGACGTGCCGGCCGGCTGCCGCGTGGCCGTCCTCGGCCCATCCGGCGCCGGCAAGTCCACGCTCGCAGCCCTCGCCCTGAAGGTCGCCGCACCGCAATCCGGCCAGGTGCTCCTCGGCGGGGTGGACCTGGCCCAGCTCGCCGCGTCCGACATCCACCGCAGCGTCGCCTGGCTCGGCCAGACGACCCACCTGTTCGACGACACCATCCGCGCCAACCTGCTGCTCGGCCGGCCCAACGCCACCGAGCGTGAGCTGTGGGACGCGCTGGACCGCGCCGCCATCGGCGAGTTCGTCCGCGCCCTGCCCGACAAGCTGGACACCTGGCTCGGCGAAGGTGGCGCCCGCCTCTCCGGCGGTCAGGGCCGCCGCGTCGCCCTCGCCCGCACGCTGTTGGCCGCCGCACCGGTGCTGATCCTGGACGAGCCCTGCGCTGGGCTCGATGCCGAGACCGAGCGCGCGTTTCTGACGACGCTGTTTGCGGAGACGGCGGGGCAGACTGTCATCCTGATCGCGCATCGGCTGACCGGGGCGGAGCGGTTGGACCGGATCTGGCGGTTGTCCAGCGGGCATGCTGTTGCGGCGGCGGCGTAAGCAAACAAGCGGTTCTTTTTTGAAAAAAAGAACCAAAAAACTTTTGTCTCCACTGGACGCGCCGTGGTGAAACGAGTCGTTTCAGCATTCCGCGACAGCCGGGACAAAAGCTTTTTGCTTCTTTTTCTCGAAAAAGAAGGCCTTGCTTCCTTCCTTTCACCCACCCATTCATCCCCTCCGCATGTCTGAAGCCGAAGATACCCTGCACCGAGTCTTCGGCTTCCCCGCCTTCCGCGGCCTGCAGAAACAGGCTGTCGACGCCATCGTTGCCGGCCAGGACGCCCTCGTGCTGATGCCCACCGGCGGCGGCAAGAGCGTCTGCTACCAGGTCCCCGCGCTCGTCCGCGAAGGCACCGCGCTGGTCATTTCCCCGCTCATCGCCCTGATGGACGACCAGATCGCCGCCTTGCGTCAGCTCGGCGTCTCCGCCGGCGCGCTGCACTCCGAGCTCGAACCCGGCGAGACCTCGCGCGTCGCCAACCTTCTCGACACCGGCAGGCTCGACCTGCTCTACGTCTCTCCAGAACGCCTGCTCTCGCCGGGCACGCTCGACCGCCTGCGTCGCCGCCAGCTGGCGCTGATCGCCATCGACGAAGCCCACTGCGTCAGCGCCTGGGGCCACGAGTTCCGCCCCGAGTATCGCGACCTCAAGCGCCTCGCCCAGATCTTTCCCGGCGTGCCGCGCGTGGCCCTGACCGCCACCGCCGACCCGCGCACCCGCGACGACATTTTGTCAGCACTCGACATGCAGGATGCGCACGTCTTCGCCGCCAGCTTCCACCGCCCGAACCTGCACATCGCCGCCAAACCTAAGCTCAGCGAAACCACCCAGCTGCTGGATTTCCTCAAGTCCCACCAGGGCGAAGCCGGCATCGTATACTGCGGCAGCCGAGCGAAAACCGAACGCACCACCGCCAAACTGCGCGAGAAGAACCTGCCCGCCGTCGCCTTCCACGCCGGCCTCAGCCCGATCGAGAAACGCGCCGGCCTGGCACGCTTCCGCAGCGGCGAGCCGATCATCATCGTCGCCACAATCGCTTTCGGCATGGGCATCGACCGGCCGGACGTGCGCTTCGTCGTCCACCTCGACATGCCGGACAGCCCGGAAGGCTACTACCAGCAGATCGGCCGCGCCGGACGCGACGGCGACCGCGCCGACCTGCTGCTGCTCTACGGTGCGGAGGACATGGCGCGCGCCCGCCACTGGCTCGGCCAATCCACCGCGCCGGAAGCGCAAAAGGCGGTGATGCGGTCACGCCTGGAATCGATGATCGGCCTGGCCGAAGCCACCTCCTGCCGCACCCGCACCCTGCTCGCCTGCTTCGGCGAGGATCTGCACGCCGATTGCGGCCATTGCGACGCTTGCCGCACGCCGTTCGCGATGTTCGACGGCACCAAGGCCGCCCAGCAGGCACTCTCCGCCGTCTACCGCACCGGCCAGATCTTCGGCGCGCAGTACCTCATCGACGTGCTGCGCGGCGAACGCAACGACCGCGTCGAGCGCAACGCCCACACCAAGCTCGCCCTGTTCGGCATCGGCCGAGACCGCAGCGACAATTTCTGGCGCGGCGTGCTGCGCCAGCTGGTCGCCCGCGGCGCGCTGCGCACCGGCGACGGCGAGTTCCCCGGCCTGATGCTCGTCGAAGACCAGGCCCGCCCCATCCTGCGCGGCGAGACCCAGGTGATGCTGCGCGAAGACGGCCCAACCGTGCGCGCGCCACGCACGGCCGCGCGCGCGCCGGCACCGGCCGCAACACCGGCGCAGAACACGCTGTTCGAGAGACTCCGTGCGTGGCGCGCGGAGACGGCCAAGGTGCAGGCGGTACCGCCCTACGTCATCTTCCACGACGTCACGCTCCGCGACATCGCTGCCGTGCAACCGGCAACACTCGGCGAGCTCGGCGCAGTCAAAGGTGTCGGCGCGTCGAAGCTTGAACGGTACGGTGAGGCGTTGCTGAAGATGCTGAACTGACGATCGAAGAAAGCAGTTCTTTTTTGAAAAAAAGAACCAAAAAACTTTTACCCCCGCTGTCGCGCGCTCGCCGGAGAGTACCGCGACAGCGGAGACAAAAGCTTTTTGCTTCTTTTTCTCGAAAAAGAAGACTCTTCCTTCCTGCTTGCCTATAGCGCCCCCATGCCCCGCACCGCCGCCCTCACCCGCACCACCTCCGAGACCACCCTTACCCTCACCCTGAACCTGGACGGCACCGGCGACTCCCATATCGCCACCGGCGTCGGCTTCTTCGACCACATGCTCACCGCCTTCGCCCGCCACGCCCTGTTCGACCTCACCGTCGAGGCCACCGGCGACCTGCACATCGACTCCCACCACACCGTCGAGGACGTCGGCATCGTGCTCGGTCAGGCCATCCGCCAAGCGCTGGGCGACAAAGCCGGCATCACCCGCTTCGGCCACGCCCTCGTCCCCATGGACGAGGCGCTCGCCGAAGCCGCCATCGACATCTCCGGCCGTACCCACCTCGCCTGGACCGTCGGCTTCGAACGCCCCATGTTGGGCGCCATGGACACCCAGCTGGTCGAAGAGTTCTTCCGCGCGCTGGCCGGCAACGCCCTGCTCACCCTGCACGTGACGCAGCGCGCCGGCCACAACGCGCACCACGTAGCAGAGGCATGTTTCAAGGCCGCCGCCCGCGCGCTGCGCCTGGCCGTGAGCCTGGACCCGCGCCTGGCCGGCGCCATCCCGTCCACCAAGGGCGCGCTGTGAGGCTGTTTACCAGCCACGTCCGCGCCGGCGAGCCGCCCGTCCTGGTGCGCGAGGGCTTCTCCGGCGCCGCCTTCTGGTTCGGCGCCTGGTATCTGGCGGCCGTGCGCGCCTGGGTGCCGGCGGCGTTCACCTTGGCCGCTGCCCTGCTCACCCTGACGCTGGTCCGGCTCACCGGCACCGCGGCGCCGCTGCTCGGCCTAGCGGTGCTGCAGGGCCTGCTGTGTCCCGACCTGCGTCGCTGGAGCCTGGCCAGGCGGGGCTACGCGCGCGGCCCGGTGGTCGCCGCCGCCGACCAGGACGCCGCGCTGGCCCGCCTGCTCGACGCCCGCCCCGACCTGCTGCCCACGCGCCTTCCCGCCTGATGCAGGTCAGCGTGGTCGATTGCGGCAGCGGCAACCTCGCCTCTGCCGCCCGCGCGCTCGCCCGCGCCGCCGAGATGGCCGGGGTGGGTGCCGAAATCGCCATCACCGCCGACCCGCATACGCTGTCCGTTGCCGACCGCATCGTCCTGCCGGGCCAGGGCGCCTACGCCGCCTGCGCGCGCGGCCTGGACGCGGTGCCCGGCTTGCGCGCCGCATTACTCGGCCGAGCCGCCGAGGGCGCTCCCTTCCTCGGCATCTGCGTCGGCATGCAGCTGATGGCCCAGCGCGGCCTGGAACACCAGGCCACGCCCGGTTTCGGCTGGGTCCGCGGGGAGGTGGCCCAGCTGGACGCACCAGGCCTTCGCCTGCCCCACATGGGTTGGAACGCGCTGGACTTCACTGCCGGCGCGCACCCCCTGCTCGATGGCGTCTCCCCCGGCGATCACGTCTATTTTGTTCACAGCTACGCCCTGCGCGGCTACTCTGACGCCCAGTTGGTCGCCACTACGGAGTACGGCGGCGCCGTGCCTGCCCTGGTGGCCGCCGGCAACCTCGCCGGCACCCAATTCCACGTCGAAAAGAGCCAGGAGGTGGGTTTGCGCATCCTCGCCAATTTCCTCCGCTGGACCCCCGGACCGCCTCCGGTGTCGCTCCCGTGAGCACCACCCTGCCGGAGAGCGGAAGCTGCCAGGTGCCCACGCTGGCGGTCGAGCACGCCACCGAGCTGCACGACGACGACATGAGCGCGCTGTGCGAGGCCACCAACGCCGCCATCCTGGACGGCGGCGGCTTCGGCTGGGTCAGCCCGCCCGGCCAGCAGGCGCTGGAACGCTACTTCCGCGGCGTCATGCTGGTGCCCGAACGCGAGCTGTTCGTCGCCCGCGCCGACGGCATCATCACCGGCTCGGCCCAGCTGGTCCGCCAGCCACGCAACAACGAGGCGCAGGCCTTTGCCGCCTCCGTCATGCACGCTTTTGTCGCTCCCTTCGCCCGCGGCCAGGGCCTGGCACGGCTGATGATGGTCCGCATCGAGGAGCGCGCCCGCACCCTTGGCTACCGGGTACTGAACCTCGACGTGCGCGAGACGCAGACGGCCGCCATCGCGATGTACACCTCGCTCGGCTACGAGTGCTGGGGCGTGCACCCGGAATACGCCCGCGTGCGCGGCCAGGTCCTGCGCGGTTTCTTCTACACCAAGGCGCTGAAGAGGGCGGCCGAGGCTGAGCCGCAGTGAAGGCAAGCGAGGCCTTCTTTTCTGAAGAAAAGAAGCAAAAGACTTTTGTCACGGCTGTCGCGGACTCTCCCGCACGGCGCGCCCAAGGGAACAAAAGTTTTTTGGTTCTTTTTTTCAAAAAAGAACCGCTTGCCTTGTTTTTGGTCCCGTTGGCGTGATCCTCTATCCCGCGATAGACCTGAAGGACGGCGCCTGCGTCCGCCTGCGCCGCGGCGAGATGGAGGACGCCACCGTCTACGCCATCGACCCGGCCGCCCAGGCGCGCACCTTTCAGGACGCCGGCTGCGACTGGCTGCACGTGGTGGACCTTGACGGTGCCTTTGCCGGCCGCTCCGTCAACCACGACGCGGTGGCCGCCATCCTCGCCGCCGCCAGCGTACCGGTGCAGCTCGGCGGCGGCATACGCGACATGGCGGCAGTCGAGCGCTGGCTCGCCGCCGGCGTCACCCGAGTCATCCTGGGTTCCGCCGCGGTCAAGAACCCCATTCTGGTGCACCAGGCCTGCCACAGCTTCCCTGGCCGCATCGCCGTCGGCATCGACGCCCGCGGCGGCTTCGTGGCCACCGAAGGCTGGGCCGACACCTCCACGCTGCGCGCCGCCGAGCTCGCCGCGCGCTTCGAAGACGCCGGCGTCGCCGCCATCGTCTTCACCGACATCGAGCGCGACGGCATGCTCGCCGGCGTCAACATCGCGCAGACGTTAGCGCTGGCGCAGGCGGTGCGCACGCCGGTCATCGCCAGCGGCGGGGTGGGCAGCGCGGCGGATCTGCGCGCGTTACGGGAGGCGGGCGGTATCGCCGGGGTGATCGTGGGACGGGCGTTCTATGATGGCCGTATCGGGATCGAGGAAGCGCTGGCGATCCTGAGCGGCTAGGCAAGCGGTTCTTCTTCAAAAAAAACCAAAAAACTTTTGGTTCCTTGCGCGCGCCGTGTGGAAGAGTCCGCGACAGCCGTGACAAAAGCTTTTTGCTTCTTTTTCTCGAAAAAGAAGATTCTTGCTCTCTTTGGAGGACACACCGTTGGGCGAAACCCTGGAAACCCACGAACACGCCGAAGAAGCCGCCCACGGCGGCCGCCGCCACACCGCCCTGCTGATCGCCGTGCTCGCCGCCGGCCTGGCGTTCACCGAGCAGGCCGCCCAGCACGCCCAGACTAGGATGTCCGACAGCGCCATCTCCGCCGCAGACGTCTGGGCCGAATACCAGGCCAAATCCACCCGCGCCAACGAGGTCCGTGAACTCGGCCAGCTCGCAGCCCTGCTGCCGGCGGACGCCACTCACGACCCGGTCGCCGTCCAGGCGCGCTTCGCCGCCGACGTCGCCCGCTTCGAAAACGACCCAACCTCCGGCAAGCAGGCGCTGGCCACGCGCGCGCAAGGACTGGAGCACACGCGCGATGCTGCCCACGAACGCCTGGAAGCGTTCGACAACGCTGCGGCAGCTCTGCAGCTCGGCATCGTGCTGACCACCGCGTCCGTCATCACCGGCTCGCTCATGCTGGTCTGGGGCGGCGTGCTGCTTGGGCTGGCCGGCGGCGCCCTGGGCGTGCTCGGCTTGGTCGCGCCCGCGCTGGCCAGCCTCTGACTCCGCGTCACAAAAAAAACAAGCTGGACATTGCAATGTGTCTTTTTTCACCAAAGAGCTTGAAAAAAGCAGGAGTAAACTAATTCAGGCTTGCTCTCTCGCGCAGAGACGCCAGTGGCCGCCGAATGTCTCGGCGGCAGCAGGACATGATGGTCGGATGGTTCTGGAACGTTTGTTCAGTGGTGATTTCCAGGGCTATTTCGACAACACCGTTGGACGCAAACCGCTCTGGCTTTTCGTACACGTGCCGAAGACCGCGGGCAGCTCGCTTAACGGCGAGCTCGTGCCGATCCTCTCGCCCAACTACCACATCTTCGTGGACTACACCGCATTGGACCAGCGTCCGTTCCACGAAATGCTCGACGAATCCGTCTCGCGCTTCATCGAGCTGGCGGGCACGCGGCGCTACGCCTATTGCACAGGACACATCACCGCTGACCACGTGAGCCGCATCGCCCGCAGCGTGCCGGACGTCCGGCCGATGACGCTGCTGCGCGACCCGGTGGCCCGCTTCGTGTCGGACTACCGCTATCAGTGCTCGCCCATGCACCCGGGCCACGAGGACTTCAGACGCGCCCACCCGGCGATCGAATCCTACCTCGAACTGCCTGGCGAGTGGAACAAGGCGTCCGGCCACCTGCTGCCGGCCGAGCTACGCCTCGAGGGCGACACCACACCCTGCGTGAACTACCTGACGGCGCGTTACGACCTGATCGGGATACAGGAGGACTACGCACTTACCCTGCGCCTGATCAGCACGCTCGCCGGCGCGCCACGCCGGCCCACGGTGCGCAAGCGGATCAACACGCCGACTGCCGAGACGGGCGTTACGTTGTCTGCGGAAACCGAGGCGCGCATACGGTCGCGCAACGCGCTGGACATCGCCGTCTACGAGGTGATGGCTGCACGGTTTGCCGGCGTGCGGGCGGGCCTAGTCGAGTACCTGGATCGGGTTGGCCCGCTGGAGTAAGCAAGCAAGCGGTTCTTTTTTGAAAAAAAGAACCGAAAAACTTTTGTTCCACAGGACGCGCGTTGCAAGAAACTCCGCGACAGCAGGACCAGAAGTCTTTTGCTTCTTTTCTTCAGAAAAGAAGGCCTTGCCTTGCTTCTGAAGGACCCACCATGGAGCTCACCGAGGCCACGCGGGTCTTCGTCACCGGCGGCTCCGGCTTCGTCGGCCGCGAGATCATCGCCGCCCTGCACGCGCGCGGCTGCCCCGTCACCGCGCTCGCCCGCTCCGCCCGCGCCGCCGAGACGGTGGCCGCCTGGGGCGCCGAGCCGGCGCGTGGCGACCTCTCCAGCCTCAACGTGCTCGCTGCCGGCATGACCGGCTGCGCGGCCGCCATCCACGCCGCCGCCGACACTCGCGACTGGGGCAAGCGCGAGGACTTCATGGAGACCACCGTGCGCGGCACCGAACGGGTGATCGAGGCCGCGCGCATGGCGGGCGTCTCGCGTCTCGTGCATATCGGCACCGAAGCCGTTCTGGCCGGCGGCGCGCAGATCGTGGACGCCGACGAGACCTGGCCCTACCCGGCCAGGCCGGCCGGGCTGTACCCCTGGTCGAAAGGCCTGGCCGAACAGGCGGTGCTGGCGGCTAACGGGCCCTCGCTCGGCACCGTCTCCGTCCGGCCGCGCTTCGTATGGGGGCGCGGAGACACCTCGCTGCTGCCGCTGCTGCTGGGTGCGATGCGAGCCGGCCAGTTCGCCTGGTTCGGCGGCGGCCACCACCTCAGCTCCACCTGCCACGTGCGCAACGTGGCCGAGGGCGCGCTGCTCGCCATCGAACGCGGCGCCGGCGGCCAGGCGTACTTCCTCACCGACGGTCCGCCGGTGGACCTCCGCCTTTTCCTCACCGAGATGGCGGCGACCCAGGGCGTGGCGGCACCGCAGCGCTCGGCACCGCTCTGGGTGGCGCGCGCGATGGCAGCCGCTGGCGAGGCGCTGTGGGGCACGCTGAAACTGGCTGGCCGGCCGCCGATCACCCGCACGGCGCTGGCGCTGTTCTTCGCGGACGTGACGGTGCGCGACGACAAGGCACGGCAGGAACTGGGCTACACGTCGCATGTCAGCATGGCGGAAGGCCTGGCGGAGATGCGCGCATGAACGAAGCCAAGCGGATAGCGACCTGCCGGCAGCGCCGGCACAGGACGGCCACGCGCGGGCGGGTCACTGCGAGATGTCTGCTGATCGGCCTGTTTGTCTTCGGATGCAGCGACACGGTCCTAGCACAACAGGTCTGGTTCGCGCCGGGCGACGACCTCAACGTGCAGGGGGTGGTGGCGCATCCGGACTTCCAGGACCTGTTCGCCCCCGGCGCGCCGTGGCAGACCGGGCTCCAGCACGTCGACGTCATGCAAATCCGTGCGCCCTGGTTCCTGCGCATGCCGGACGCCGCGGTGAGCCAGGTCACCCGCTTCCTGCAGCAGCATAACATCGCCCTGGCCAGCTCGCTGGGCGGGGTAGCGGCCGACACCTGCGGCAAGGGGGTGGAGGGTGTCATGTCCGCGCGTGGCCTGACGGTCTACCCGCGCGAGATGAGGCGCAAGGGCATCCGTGTGTCCTATGCGTTGCTCGACGAGCCGCTGTTCTACGGCCACGACTACAGCGGCAACAACGCGTGCAGCTTCCCGATCGCCGAGGTGGCGCAGCGTGTCGCCTGGAGCGTGCGGATGGTGCGGTCGTACTATCCGGGCCTGCCGTTCGTGCTCGTCGAGCCCGTGCAATCGTTGCCCGGTGGCTGCAGTGAACTCCGCGAGTTCCTGGACGACTATAAAGCCCAGCTTGGCGACCAGCCGGCCGTCGTTCGCTTCGATGTCCAGTGGCACACCAACTGGCGCGGCGTGATCCGCGAGTGCGTCGGCATGCTGAGGGCGCGCGGCATCGGCTACGGGATCATCTACGACGCGACCAGAGGCGGCGCTGCACCGGACGACGCGGCCTGGGTCGGCTCCGCCGAAGCCAATGTCGAGGCGTTCACCGCAGCGGCAAGCGTGAAGCCGGCCGAGGTGTCGATACAGTCTTGGAACCCGAAACCCGTCCGCATGCTTCCGGAGAGCGACCCGACAACAACGAGCGGGTTCCTTAGGTGGTATGTAACTCGCTATAGGTAGCGACTGTTGGCCTCGGCCAAAGCGAAGAAAGCAGTTCTTTTTTGAAAAAAAGAACCAAAAAACTTTTGTTCCCCTGGTACACGCAGAGGGAGACTCCGCGACAGCAGGACCAAAAGTTTTTTGCTGCTTTTTTTCAAAAAAGCAGGCCTTGCTTTCTTGCTAACTTCATCAGTGCCCCGCGAGGAGATAAAGGCCGACACGCCCTGTAAAAACCTTGGTCACTGCTATGCCGTTGGTCTTTGCCGCGCGCGTTCATTGGTAACCATACGCGTCGATGACCGACTTCAGTTCGCGGTTTGCCACCTCGACTTCCTCCTCCGTCAGCTCCGCACGCCAGCGCCCTATGGTGGCAGCTGGCGACAAGCTCGTGCCGTGCGTCTGGAAGATCGCGTGCTCCTGCTCCGTCTCCACGTCGGTGTCCACGACGCTGGCGCCGAGGAACCGGTAGACGTCCGTCATCGCTGCTTTCGGCCTGGTGAGCAGGTCCTCGTAGCGCAGGACGAGTTGGCGCAGACCGCGCTCGACGCGAGGGCGTGACATCACGCCGTACTGACCGCGCAGCGACCGGACCGACTCCTCGAAGCCACGATGCCAGAACGACTTGGAAGAACAGATGACGTCGCGCGGGTCGCGCACGAGAAGTATCTCGCTCAGCTCACCGAACATGTAGTGAGTGGCCTGCCTGACCAGGTCCGACGTGCCAACCTTCTCGGCGAAAAACACTGCAGCGGTTTTGAAGGTTTTCTCCGCGATCCGCTCGTAATGCGCCTGCGTGAGCGACGCGAAACTGTCCCGCAGGATGTCGGGCGCGATGGTGTTCCAGAACGGGGCAACAAGGGGGTCGCGTGCGTCCTCTGCGTCGTTGTACGGGTTGTAGCCGACGAAGAACCGGTTTTTAGCGGCAAGCATCGTCTCGGGATCGCTGGACCGTGTGCGGTCAGCGTCGGAGACGAGCGTGTTCAAAGCGAGTGCGTAGTAAGACAGCAGCTTCAACTCGTGCGGATGGGAACGGGCGACCAGGATCTCCGGGTGCCGTGCCAGCCTCCCCATCAGAAGCGACGACCCCGAGCGGCCAGTCGAGGTGACGATGACCGGTGCAAGGCGGCCGCCGCGTTCCTGCCCCAGCCTCGGCGTGCCGATCGCCGGCATCACCGCCCTTCCCCCCGGCACAGGTTCGCCCGTCGCGGCGAACACCACCTCTACCTCGTTATCGATGAATGCCGAGAGAGGCATCGGATACTCGTCGAGGTGGAACCCGTATCGTCCGGTGGACCCTGCAAAGCTGTCGGCCAGGTCGTCGCGCATCTCGCCGGCTTCGACGCGTGTCCGCCTGCCGTTGATGGTTATCCGGACCGGCACGACCATGTCGGGTCTGGCCGGCTGTGCGGCCCAGCCGGAGATGCGGTTTCGGTTCAGGATGTCCACATGCCCGAGCATCACTTCGACCTCTGCCTTTTCGCAAATACTACGCTCGCAGCTGGCGTGGCGGACTCGAGCAAGCAGGCAAGCAGGTCTTTTTTGAGGAAACGAACGGCGGATTTAAGTTTGGGAGCAAACACCCTGCCGAGCCGTGCGTGACTGGCTCGCCTTCGATGCGCGATGGTCGTCTGCTCCTCTCGTTACACCCCGTGCGACTTGAACCAGGCCAGCGCTTCAGACCACCCTGCCTGCGCGGCCGCCTGGTTGTAGGTAGCCCGATAGTCGGCGTGAAACCCGTGCCCCGCGTCCGGGAACACCTTGATCTCAACCACGTGCCCGGCATCGCGCGCCGCCTGTGCCGCCGCCTGCACGTCGGCCGGCTTGATGCTCGGGTCCTTGCCGCCATACAGCCCCAGCAGCGGGCAGTGTAACGACGCAGCAAGGTCCGTCGGTGTGTGGGGCTGGATCGTTGACACCGGCCCCTTCACCGGCCCGTACCACGCCACCGCTGCTTTCACGGTCGTGTTGTGCTCGGCAAACAGCCAGGTGTCCCGCCCGCCGCGGCAGAAGCCGGTGACACCCAGCCGGTTCAGGTCGCCGTGGTTGGCCCCGGCCCACACCGTGGTGCTGTCCAGGTCTGTCAGCATCGTGGCGTCCGGCGCCTTGGAAATCACCTTGGCCACGATCTCCTGCGGGTCGGTCATCTTGGAGAGGTCGGCGATGCGCGCGTAGAGCTCGGGTGCGACGGCCAGGTAGCCCAGCTTGGCGAAGCGGCGGCAGACGTCCTTGATGTATTCGTGGACGCCGAAGATCTCCTCGATCACCACGATGACTGGGAACGGGCCGTTACCCTGCGGCCGCGCGTAGTAGGCGGGCAGGTGGCCGTCGGCGACAGGTATCTGCGCCTCGCCGGCGTCCAGCCCGGTCGTGTCCGTGTGGATGGGCGCGGTGTCGGCACGCGCGACTGCGGCGGTGAAGCCGGTCATCAGCGTGGTCATCAGGAATGTCCGGCGGTCGAAGGGCATGTGATAAAACTCCAGAAAAAAGAATCTTCTTTTTCAAGAAAATTAGAAAAAAGCTTTTGTCACGGCTGCCGCGGAGTCTCCGGAGACGGATACCCAAGGAACAAAAGTTTTTTGGTTCTTTTTTTCAAAAAAGAACTGCTTGCTTGCTTACTTTACGGAAACAACCCCCGCGTAAGCTTAGCCTTCTGCACCCGCTCCACCCCGATCGCGATCGCCGCCGTCCGGTGCGTCACCTTGTCGCGATCCACCCGCGCCATCACCGCCTGGAAGGCGCGTTCCAGCACCCGGTTCAGCCGGTCGCGCACTTCCGGTTCCGTCCAGAAAAGCTGTTGCAGGTCCTGCACCCATTCGAAGTAGCTCACCACCACGCCGCCGGCGTTGCACAGTATGTCCGGGATGACGAATATCTCCGACCGGCGTTCCGCCAGCACGCGGTCCGCGTCCGGGGTGGTCGGCCCGTTGGCGCCCTCGGCCAGGATACGGCACTGCAGGCGGGCCGCCACGTCGCCGGTGATCACCTGCTCCATGGCTGCCGGCACCAGTATGTCGCATGTCTGTACCAGCAGCGCGTTGGGGTCGAAGGCCGCCTCGTTGGACCAGCCGGCCAGCGTGCCGTGCGCCTCGGTCCAGCGGATCAGGGAGGCCACGTCCAGGCCGCGCGGATCGTAGTAGCAGGCGGTGTGGTCGGAGACGCCCAGCACGCGCACGCCCTGCTGCACCAGCGTGGCGGCGGTGACGCTGCCGACGTTGCCGAACCCCTGGATGATGGCGGTGGCGTCGTTCGGGTCGATGCCGAGGCGTTCCATCGCCCGGCCGACCAGGTGGACCACGCCGCGGCCGGTGGCCTCGCGCCGGCCCACGGTGCCGCCGGCGTCCACCGGCTTGCCGGTGACGATCTCGGTGACCGTCTGGCCCTGGTACATCGAGTAAGTGTCCATGTACCAGGCCATCACCTGCTCGTTGGTGCCCATGTCGGGCGCCATCACGTCGGTCTTTGGCCCCACGAACGGGATCATCTCCTGCATGTAGCGCCGGCTGACGGCCTCGAGCTCGCGGCGCGACAGGCCGTACGGGTCCACCGCCACGCCGCCTTTGGCGCCGCCGTAGGGCAGGCCGGCCAACGCGCATTTCCAGCTCATGGCGATCGCCAGCGCCGCCACCTCGCCGAGGTGCAGGTTGCTGGCGTAGCGGGTGCCGCCCTTGGTGGGACCCATGGTCAGGTGGTGCTGCACGCGGAAGCCGGCGAACACCGCCTCGCTGCCGTCGTCGCGGTGGATCGGGCAGGCGACGATGATAGCGCGCTTGGGCAGCAGCAGGCGGTCGCGGTTCTGGGCGGGGATCTCCAGGTAGTCGGCGATGACGGCGAAGTTCTCGCGCGCCTGTTCGAAGAACGGGCCGGTGTAGATGTCCATGTGAGGCTGTCCCGATTGTTGCATGCCGCCCGGTTTGCCCGGGTGTTCTTGGTTCGCTTGTGCCGTCCCGGGCATGCGTTGCGCGGGCGACGAGATGGGCGGCACCATCCCGGAGCCGGCGCGTTTTGTCCACGAACCGAGGGATGCGGCACGCGAATGGCAGTCACCTTGCAACCTGATCCGCCGCCAACCGGCTCCACACCGCGCCGCCAGATGGCGCTGGTGGCCAACGGACGGGCCGGCGCGCTGATGCGGCAGGGCGGCTCCGCCGGCTCGCTGGAGGACAAGCTCCGCGGCGAGGCGGCCTCGCTCGAGGTGATCGCGGAGGACAGCGGCAGCCTGCCGGACCGCATGGAGCAGGCGATGCGCACCGGGGCCGACTGCGTGGTTGTGGCCGGCGGCGACGGCAGCATCGCCTGCGCCGCCTCCGTGCTGGCTGGGACGGAGACGGCGCTCGGCCTGATCCCGTCCGGCACGATGAACCTGCTGGCGCGGGACCTCGGCCTCGATCCGGACGACCCGGACTCCTGCCTGCGCACGCTCGCGGACGGCCAGGTGCGCAGCATCGATGCCGGCTGCGTTGCCGGCACGGACAGCAAGGGCCATTTGTTCCTCTGCGCCTCCATGCTCGGCACGCCGGCGCGCCTCAGCCGCCACCGCGAGGCCGGGCGCAAGCGCGGCGGCGGCCTGCTGGCCTGGGCCAGCTTCGGCCGCGCCGCGGGGTTGGCCCTGTGGCGCAACCGCAGCCTGCATTTGACCCTGCTCGTGGGCGGTCAGGAACTGCGGCGGCGCACCCCGTCTCTCACCATCACCGTCAACCCGCTGGACGACACCTCCGGCCGGATGTTTGGCCGCAGCCAGCTCGATGGCGGCAAACTGGTGCTCTACGTGGTCCGCCGTGCCTCCGCACTGCGGCAGGCGTGGTTGCTGCTGCGCACTGTGATCACCGGGTCGTTGCGCGCCCCGGACGTCGAGGTGATCGAGGCGACCGAGCTGGAGGTCCACTCCAGGCACCGTGCGGTGCACGTGCTGGTGGACGGCGAGATGCGGCTGCTGGCCCCGCCGCTGCGCTACACCATCCGGCCGCGCATCCTGCGGGTCGTCGCCCCCGCCGCGCCGTCCGGCGAGGCGGCACCGGACACGGCGGCGCTGGCCAAACTATCAGGCCAGGCGGCCTCCGCCGCGCCGACGGACGCGGCAACGCCGGGCGAACCATCCGGTCAAGCGGCGTCGGGCGCGCCTCCAGACGCGGCGGTGCCGGCCGAACGATCCGGCAAGGCAGCCCCAGCCGCGCCAACGGACGCGACAGTGCCGGCCAACCCATCCGGCAAGGCGGCCCCGGCCGCGCCGACGGACGCGGCGGTGCCGGATGCGGCGGCGCGTGCCGAGCCATCCGGGCAGGCAACCCCGGACGTGCCACCGGACGAAGCGGTCTTGGCCGTGCCGTCGGACGGCCTGGCCGCCACCGCGCCATGAGCGGCGAGGCCACACGCATCGCCCACCTGACAGACGTGCATTTCGGCGCCACCGACCCGCTCGTGGTCGAAGGCCTGGTCGCCGACCTGCAAGCAGACCCGCCCGACCTGGTGGTCATCAGCGGCGACCTGACGATGGGCGCACGGCGCTGGGAGTTCCGCGCCGCCCGCGCCTTTATCGAGCGGCTGCCGGCGCCCTGCCTGTCGGTGCCGGGCAACCACGACATCACCCCCTACAAGATGGTCGAACGCTTCCTCGCCCCCTACGCGCGCTGGAAGCAGGAGATTGCGCCGGAGACCGAGCCCACCTGGCAGGACGACCGCGTCGCGGTGCTGGGCCTGAACACCGCGCGGCGGATGGGCCCGCACCTGGACTGGTCGCGCGGGCGGGTGACGCGGGTGCGCCTACGCCGGCTGATCGCACGGCTGGACGCGGTGCCGCCGCACCTCACGCGGATCGTGGTCGCACACCACCCGCTGCTGCCGCCGCCGGGCGAGACCACGCCGCAGATCGCCGGCGGTGCACGGCGCGCGCTGGAGGAGTTTGCGCGGCACGGCGTGCGGCTGGTGCTGTCCGGGCATCTGCACCGGGCCTACTCGCGCCTGACCTCGCCGGAGGGGCTTTCGCCGCTGATCCTGCAGGGTGGGTCTGCCACGTCGATCCGGCTGCGCGGCGGCGAGCCGAACGCTTACAACCGGATCGCGGTGGGGCGGGACGGGGCGGCGGTAATCGAGGGGCGGATATGGAACGGGTCTGGGTGGGAGGTGGCTAAGTCCCGGGCGATGGAGTTGTCGCGGGTGGAAGAGAAGGAAGCGGTTCTTTTTTGAAAAAAAGAACCAAAAAACTTTTACTGCGGCTGTCGCGGTTCTTTCCGGCGAGCGCGCGACAGCGGAGTCAAAAGTTTTTTGGTTCTTTTTTTCAAAAAAGAACTGCTTGCTTTTCTTCCTGCAACACCGCGCCAATCGGAATATCGTCTGCCTCGGCCAGATCCGCGTAAAGCGGCCCGAAGTCAGTCTGCACGGTCACGTCAAGCAAAGACTGCAGCGACGGAATGACGAAGTAGTTAGCCTGCACGTCGTCGATCTTGTAGGGCGTGCGCATGACGCGGGCGAGGTCGAACGGCAGCCGCTTCGGCGCCGGGTCCTGCAGCGCGTAGACCGATTCGGTTGCAGAAGAGACAATGCCGGCGCCGTAGATGCGCAGGCCTTGCGCGGTCTGCAGCAGGCCGAACTCCACCGTGTACCAGTAGAGCCGGGCGAGGTTGTGCAGCCGGCCAAGGCCGTGCGCGCGCAGGCCGCCTTCGCCGTAGGCCTGCATGTAGTCGGCAAAGATCGGGTCGGTCAGCATCGGGACGTGGCCGAACACGTCGTGGAAAATGTCGGGTTCCTGCAGGTAGTCGAGCTGGTGGGTGCCGCGGATGAAGCGGCCGGCCGGGAAGCGGCGATTGGCCAGGTGGCTGTAGAACACGTCGTCCGGCACCAGTCCCGGCACTGCAACGACCCGCCATCCGGTGAGTGCGTGCAGGCGTTCGGACAGCGCGCCGAACTCGGGGATGCCGGACGAGATGTCGAGCTTGTGCAGCCCGTCGAGGAACTGCGTGCAGGCCAGGTCGGGCAGGATTTTTGTCTGGCGCGTGTACAGCGTGCGCCAGACGTCATGCTCCCCGCTGGAATAACTCGGCCAATCCTGCGGAACAGTATGGTCCAACCGCGACCTCCCTAAGTGTCCGTCACAAAAGTGACCTGGCGGTCACCTAAAGCGAATTCTCTCGGCTTCGTTGCTGATGGCCACAAGAGGTCACTGCGCTTCAGTGCTCGATTAAGCAGCCAGCTGGCTTACCGGGCCGGCGTTTCGAATGCACGCTGATGCCTGTTTCCCGTTAAAGGCAAGCCAAGCGGTTCTTTTTTAAAAAAAGAACCAAAGAACTTTTGTTCCTTTGGGCGCGCGCTGCAGAACCATCGTGACAGCAGGGACAAAAGTTTTTTGCTGCTTTTTTTCAAAAAAGCAGGCCTTGCTTGCTTTCTTACCTAATCACCAACACCTCGGATCACCTGCGATCTCGCCATCCTCAATGGTGCATCAGCACCGGCAGGTGAGAAGCCGCAAGGACCTCGCGCGTAGCCCCGCCGAGGATGAGTTCCGCCAGCCGGCCATGGGTGTAGGCCCCCATCACCAGCACGTCGGCGCCCATGAGGCGCGCTTCCTCCAGCAAAGCATCCCCGACCTGGCGG
The DNA here is from genome assembly GCA_965198755.1 of Acetobacteraceae bacterium. Taxonomy (GTDB): domain Bacteria; phylum Pseudomonadota; class Alphaproteobacteria; order Acetobacterales; family Acetobacteraceae; genus BOG-908. The sequence continues at coordinate 4,561,381 of OZ240673.1, read as the reverse complement.
CCGCGGGCTTGGAACCGGTGCGTCGCCGCCGGGATGCCGGCTGGCTGCAGAAGCGGCGGGAGGGTGGCGGGTTCCGTCGCGTGGTCGCCATCTTGGGTCTCCTCCAGTATGGTCACCCGCTCTGCCCGCAGCAGCTTCAGCGCGGCCTCGACTGCCCTGCCGGCTGCTTCGCTCGGCTTCCATGCGATCGCCACGTGACGCCCGATCGAGGACGGCACGGCTTCGGGAACGATGAGGGTGGCCAGCCTGGCCTCGAACAAGCAAGCGTGGATCGCCTGCCGCGCGTCGCCGGCGGGCTGTCCGCCGCCGTGGCCGAGGACGACGAGCCCGGCGCCGGCCGCTCCGGCCGCGATCACGCTGGACGCCTCCCCAACCACCTCCCGCCACGCGCCTGATCCGCCCTGGCATTGCCAGGCGTCAAATACCTCGCGGAGGACGGCGGACTTCCGGGCGGCCGCACCTTCGATCTCCTGCTCGCGGCGGTCGGTCATCACATCCTCGGTCGGCATGAAGCCTTCCAGGGCGTGGTGGCGCAGGTGCAGCGCCTCGATCCGCGCGCCTCCTATCCGGGCAGCTACGAGGGAGGCCGCCGCCAGCACCGGCTGCGCGGTCTGCGGCCGGTCGAGCACGGCGAGGATCCTGGTGGACATGACGGAGGCCTCCCGTGCTGTGCCGATCCGCTCGGCGGCGTAGTGCCCGAACGTGACCGCCAGCAGGCACGCGGTGACGGAGAGCAGGACGTTGCCCAAGGCGGCGAACCAGCTGCCGTCACGCGCCAGACTGAACGTCTGCAGGCTGAACGACGAGAAGGTGGTGAAGCCGCCGCAGATGCCGACCATGACGAAGATGCGCAGGTTCTGGCTGGCCGGCATGGCGCCCTCCGGCATGGTCAGAGCGCCGAAGAAGCCGATGACGAAGCTGCCGAGGATGTTGATGGCGATGGTGCCCCACGGGAAGCTTTCTCCCCAGAGCCTGCCTGCCATCAGCCCGAGCCCGTAGCGCGCGACACCGCCGGCTGCACTGCCGAGGGCCACGTAGAGGTAAGCGATCACGCGCGGAGGCTTGCCGTTGGCCGCGCCGAGCCTGCTTCGTCGGTCATGCCCTACGCTCCATCGGTTGCTTCGCGCGCAAGGCCTGCTTTTTTGAAAAAAAGCAGCAAAAAACTTTTGGTACGGCTGTCGCGGAAATTCCCGCAGCGCGCGCTCACGGGAACAAAAGTTTTTTGGTTCTTTTTTTCAAAAAAGAACTGCTTTCTTGCTTGCTACGGCCACACCCTTGCGCATCACCGTCGGCAGCGCCTCCGCGGCAAGCGCCGTCGTCGGCCGAAGAAACCCCTGCGCCTCGATTATAGGGACGGATGCGGCAAAGACGTCCAGATGCAGCTCGAAATGGGTGAAGACGTGGTGGACCTGGCCGGCGTGGCGCCATGCGGCCTGCATCGGGCCGGCGTTGAGCGCCTGGGCCTGCGGCCACGGGTCCGGCGTCCACTCCGTACCGGGCAGTTCGGTCATGCCGCCGAGCAGGCCGCGTTCCGGGCGGCGGCGTAGCAGGACCTGGCCCTGCGCGTCGGTCAGCCAGAACAGCGCGCCGTGGCGGTGCGGGCGGACGGCTTTGGCGGCGCGGCGCGGCAAGGTCTCGGCGATGCCGGCGGCGCGCGCGGCGCACCCGGGGGACAGCGGGCAGATGACGCAGGCGGGGCGCTGGGTGGTGCAGATGGTGGCCCCCAGGTCGAACAGGGATTGCGCGAAATCCGAGGCGCGGGCGCGGGCGGCCGGGTGGTCGCCGAAGCGGGCGGCCGCGGCGGCAAGCGCCGGCTTGGCGGCCGGCATCGGCGCATCGACGGCGTAGAGGCGGGAGGCCACGCGTTCCACGTTGCCATCCACCGGCACCACGGGCACGCCAAAGGCGATGGCGGCCACCGCGGCCGCGGTGTACGGGCCGATGCCGGGCAGTACGAGCAAACCCTCCAACGTGGCGGGGAACAGCCCGCCTGCTGCGGAGACGGCTTTCGCGCAGGCGTGCAGGTTGCGCGCGCGGGCGTAGTAGCCGAGGCCCGCCCAGGCGTGCATCACCGCGTCCGGCTCCGCCGCTGCCAAAGCGTGCACGGTAGGGAAGCGCTGGGTGAAGCGGTTGAAGAAGGGGATGACGGCGGCCACCGTGGTCTGCTGCAGCATGATCTCGCTGAGCCAGACCCGGTAAGGGTCCGGCACCTCGCCAGGCAGCGCGCGCCAGGGCATGGTGCGGCGGTGGCGGTCGTACCAGTCCAGCAGGGCGCCTGGGTCGGGTTGCGGCATGTCAGGAGGGTGCATGGCGAAAGAGGGCGCGCCTGACAACGGGCGGGCGCCAGGCCCAGCCGGACCCGAGCGGCGGGCCTACGTGGCGCGCGGGCTGGCGGAGCTGGTGCCTGGGCTGACCCGGGCCGCCTACAAGAAGCGCTCGCCGGCGGGCGCGCTGCTGATGTCGGAATGGGCGTCGATCGTCGGGCCGCGCCTGGCGGGCGAGACGGAGCCGCGCCGGCTGTCCAGCACACAGCTGACGATCGCCTGCTCGGGACCGATGGCGATGGAGCTGCAGCACGTCTCCGGCGTGCTGATCGACCGGATCAACACGCATGCGGGACGCCGCCTGGTCGAGCGGTTGCGCTTCGTTCAGGACAGCCTGGCGACGCCGGCCATGCCGGCCAAGCGGCAGGCGGTGGCGGTGGCGGCGGAGCCGGTGGAGGGGGTCGAGGGGGAGTTGGGGGACGCGCTGGGGCGGTTAAGGGCGGCGATCAGAAGCAAGAAAGTAATTTCTTGAGAGGAGCGGCGACGACAAAGCGGGGACGAGGCAAGGCAAGCAGTTCTTTTTTGAAAAAAAGAACCAAAAAACTTTTGTTCCCTTAAGTGTGCGTTGCAGGAAAATACCGCGACAGCAGAGACAAAAGTCTTTTGCTTCTTTTCTTCAGAAAAGAAGGCCTTGCTTTCCTCGCAAGCTCAGTCCGCCGACACCAGCATCGCCCCTGCCTCGTCAGGCATACGCGTAGGCGCCGCCGCGTTGCAGGGCGGCCTGGTAGGCGGGGCGGGCGTGAATGAGGGCGACCCACTCCGTCAGCTTCGGCGACACGTCCAGACCGCCCCTCGTGACGGCGGCCTCCACCGGGAAGCTCATCATCACGTCGGCCGCGGTGAACGACTCGCCGGCGAACCATCCACCCTTCGCAAGCTCGGCCTCCATCAGCTTCAGCTGAGCCTCGATGTTCGGGCGCAGGAAGCTTTTCTGCACCGTCTCGCTTATCATCTTGGCGACCGGGCGAATGAAGAACGGCACACGGGCCGGGATGGCGCTGAACACCAACGTCATCACCAGCGGCGGCATGGCCGAACCCTCGGCGAAGTGCAGCCAGTAGACGTAGCGTAGGTGCTCCGGCGTACCCGCGGCGGGTACCAGGCGGCCCTCGCCGTAGGTGTCCACCAGGTACTCGACGATGGCGCCGGTCTCCGCGATCGTCTTGTCGCCGTCGGTGATCACCGGCGACTTGCCGAGCGGGTGCACGGCGTGCAGCTCCGGCGGGGCGAGCATCGTCTTGGCGTCGCGCTCGTAGCGTTTCACCTCGTACGGCACGCCGAGTTCCTCGAGCAGCCAGAGGATGCGCTGCGAGCGGGAGTTGTTGAGGTGGTGGACGGTGATCATGTGGCACCCTGACGCTGCTCGGGCGATGCCTGGCACGACGGCCTGGCATCCGCAACTATCCCGTGACGGCAGGAAAGCAAGGCAAGCGGTTCTTTTCTGAAAAAAGAACCAAAAAACTTTTGTTCCCTGGGTCGTGCCGTGCGGGTGAGTCCGCGACAGCCGTGACAAAAGCTTTTTGCTTCTTTTTCTCGAAAAAGAAGCGCTTGCTCCTGCCCTAGCGTGACAGCTCGCGCGTCATGTCATCCAGCCCGCTCAGCGTCAGCGGAAACATGCGCTGCTGCAACAGTTCGCGCAGCAGCACGGTGGAATGGGTGTAGGGCCAGTACTCCTGCTTCGCCGGGTTCAGCCAGGCGGTGCTGCGGAAATGTCCTGTCAGGCGCTCAATCCAGACGCGGCCGGCTTCCTCGTTCCAGTGCTCCACGCTGCCGCCCGGCTGGATTACCTCGTAGGGACTCATCGTCGCGTCGCCCACGAAGATCAGCTTGTAGTCGGCGCCGTAGGTGCGCATCAGGTCCCAGGTCGAGATAGACGTGTGGTCGCGCCGGCGGTTTTCGCGCCAGACGCGTTCGTAGACGCAGTTGTGGAAGTAGAAATGCTCCAGGTGCTTGAACTCGGAGCGCACGGCGGAGAACAGCTCCTGCGAGGTACGGACGAAATCGTCCATCGAGCCGCCGACGTCGAGCAGCAGCAATATTTTCACCGCATTGTGCCGCTCCGGGACCATTTTGAGGTCCAGGCTGCCGGCGTTGCTGGCGGTGGCGTGGATGGTGCCGGGCAGGTCCAGCTCGGTGGCCGCACCCTGGCGTGCGAAACGGCGCAGGCGGCGCAAGGCAACTTTCATGTTGCGGGTGCCGAGCTCGGTGTCGCCGTCAAGGTCGCGGAACTCGCGCTTGTCCCACACCTTCACCGCGCGACGGTGACGCGACTCCGCCTGGCCGATGCGGATACCCTCGGGGTTGTAGCCGTAGGCTCCGAACGGCGAGGTGCCGCCGGTGCCGATCCACTTGCTGCCGCCCTGGTGGCGTTCCTTCTGTTCCTCCAGGCGCTGTCTGAGGGTCTCCATCAGCTTTTCAAAACCGCCCATCGCCTCGATGGCCGCCATCTCCTCCGGCGAGAGATTCTTCTCGGCGATCTTGCGCAGCCACTCGTCGGGGACGTCGGTGGCGGGGTCGCCCGGCGGATGTTCGAGGCCCTGGAACACGGTCGCGAACACGCGGTCGAAGCGATCGAGGTGGCGTTCGTCCTTCACCAGCGTGGCGCGGGCGAGAAAGTAGAAATCGTCGATGTCGTAGGCCGCGACGTTGGCCTTCATGGCACCCATCAGCGCCAGGTACTCGGTGATCGAGACCGGCAGACCGGCGGTGCGGAGCTGCTGAACGAAGGTTGCGAACATCAGTGCGTGCCTTCCGGGCCGAATGCTTCGGCAGAAAAACGCCTACCCTGGATTTGCATCGCGTTAGACTTGGCAACCAGACTTCGAACCTCTTCCAGGAAATTGCGCGCAAGCTGTTCGCTCATGGCGGCACCGTAGTTCGTCGCCGGGTCGGTGGCGGCTAAAAGCCTGTCGTTTAAACGATCCAGTCGAGACGTGACATCGGTTTCGACACACGGGGAACCCGATCTCAGGACGCCGATCTCCAACCTGATCCTTCCAAGGTCAGCTTTCGCTGTATGCAAACCCTCCTTGATCTCGAACACAGAACCCTGAAGCCTCACCATCGCTGCAGTGATGGTCTTGATGGTGTACGATTTCGCTTCGCTCATCTTTACGACCGCTGCCCAGCTACTCCCTTCGGCTACTCGCAGCTTTCCTACTCTCACGGCGCTAAAAGCTGACTGGTCAGAAGCAAGCAGTTCTTTTTTGAAAAAAAGAACCAAAAAACTTTTGTCCCCTGAGTACATGCTGCAGAAACCTTCGCGACAGCCGGACCAAAAGTTTTTTGCTGGTTTTTTTCAAAAAAGCAGGCCTTGCTTTCTGTTCCGCGCGCGCTCACCCGTCCCGCCGCGCCATGAACGCCAGCCGCTCGAACAGGTGCACGTCCTGCTCATTCTTCAGCAGTGCGCCGTGCAGCGGCGGTATCACCACCGTCTTCTCGCGCGTGCGCAGCGCCTCGGCCGGCATGTCCTCGATCATCAGCAGCTTCAGCCAGTCCAGCAGCTCGCTCGTCGCCGGCTTCTTCTTCAGCCCAGGCAGCTCACGCACGCGGAAGAACATCGTCAGCGCCTCGCGTGCGAGGTCCTGACGGATGTTGGGATAGTGCGAGTGGACGATGCGCTCCATCGTCTCGCGGTCCGGGAAGCGGATGTAATGGAAGAAGCAACGGCGCAGAAACGCGTCCGGCAGCTCCTTTTCGTTGTTCGACGTGATGATCACCACCGGGCGCTGGCGTGCGGTCACCGTCTGCCGTGTCTCGTAGACGAAAAACTGCATGCGATCGAGCTCGAGCAGCAGGTCGTTGGGAAACTCGATGTCGGCCTTGTCGATTTCATCGATCAGCACGACGGATTGCGCGTCCGCCGCGAACGCGTCCCACAGCTTGCCGCGCACGATGTAGTTGGCAATGTCGTGCACCCGCGCGTCGCCCAGCTGGCCGTCGCGCAGGCGGGAGACCGCGTCGTATTCATACAGGCCCTGCTGCGCCCGCGTGGTGCTCTTCACGTGCCACTCGATCAGCGGCATGCCGAGGGCGGCAGCCACCTCGTGTGCCAGCACCGTCTTGCCGGTGCCGGGTTCGCCCTTCACCAGCAGCGGCCGCTGCAGCGTCACCGCGGCGTTGACGGCCACCTCGAGGTCACGCGAGGCGATGTAGCTGTCTGTGCTTCTGAACGCGGTCACGCAGGCACTCCTTGGCTCGCTGGCGGCCGGCGCCGCACAGCATCAGGTTTCGCATCGGGGCTTCACCGGCCCGGCCGGGCGACAGGGTGGCTCTCGGCCTGCCGATGCCGTGGTTGACCGAGCCTGCCGATGCCTCAGGTGAGAAGCCCGCGGCATGCCTGACACAGGGCAAGCCATCCGGCAAAATCGATGTCCCAGCGATGGCCGCCAGGGACCGCCGCCTTGCCGCGCCGGCTTATCGCGCCGCGCACCACCCCCTCGCCAATGTGCCGGACCGTGCCGGCCGGCACCACGCCGGCCAGCCCCACCGCGAGAAGCCGCACCGGGCCGAAGCGGCGCAAGCTGGCGGCCAGCGCGCAGGCCAGTTCGTCCGTCATGTCGGCGCCGGCCTGGCAGACGAAGACCTTCTCGCCCGCGGCGAGATCGTCCAGCAGCTTGGTCCGCAGGAACGCCATCCGTCTGCAGTGGCGATGCTTGAATTGCTCGACATCCACGCCTGAGCGATGGGTGAACGTGTGCATCTTGGTGTCGTAGCGCAGGTCGTAGGCCATCAGCTCGCCCCAGGGAGCCGGGCGAATCTCGGTCTGTGCCGCCTCGCCGTAGCCGTCCAGCCCGGCGTCGAGCATCGCCATCAGCGTGCCGACCGGCAGGGTCGCCCAGCGGAACAGGCCAAGCATCTCGGCGGCGTAACGGCGCTGCACCAGGCCGAACTCGCAGTCCTCGCCCAGGCTCTCGAAGCCGGAGAGCAACGCCCGGGCGGCAGGGTCGTCAACCTCGCCGACGTTCACCGGCAGGCCGATGGGGACGACGCCGGGTTCGGCCAGGTGGTCGGGATAGGCGGGGTGGAGCGGGTGCATCCTGGGTAGAGTAAGGCAAGCGGTTCTTTTTTGAAAAAAAGAACCAAAAAACTTTTGTCTCCGCTGTCGCGCGCTCGCCGCACAAAGCCGCGACAGCGAAGGCAAAAGCTTTTTGCTTCTTTTTCTCGAAGAAGCGCTTCCTTAATGCCCCGTGTAGGTCAGCAACGTCCCCCCATGCGCATCGCTCGCCAGGTGAAACCCGCCCGCGCTGAACGTCCCGGCCAGGCTCAGCGTCGCCGTATGGCTGCCGTCGCTCAGCACCAACGTGTCGAGCCCGGTGGTCTGCGTGGTGGCCAGCGTCGCATGCGCCGGTGCCAGGTCGGTGATGTCGAGGCTGTCGGTCGCACTCCAGTTGCCGATATGGGCGCCAGCCAGGTTGGCCGAGCTTCCCTGGAAGTCATCGCCCGCCGGCGAGGCCCAGAACAGCATCTTGGGCTGGCTGACCGGGATCAGCACCGCCGGGCTGCCGGTCCCCACGGTCTGCGGCACGAAGCTGACGGTGGCGCCGCCATGGATGTCGTGCCCCGCGGACAGCTCGCCGCCTAGCAGCGTAGTGCCCACGAAGCGGAAGTTCTGCGTGGCCGTGCTGACCACCAGCGTGCCGCTGCTGCAGCCCACGCCGGTGAGCGACTGCCCGGGCAGGTCGAGGGTGTCGCCGGCGCCGAAGCCGCTGAGCGTGCCGGCAAAGCTGGACGGCGAGAGCAGCACGAGCTGCGAGGTGTTGCTGCCGAAGTCGACGACCTGCCCGGCCGAGACGCTGGATTCCAGCTCCAGCGTGCTGCCGGCGTCGATCTGCAGGGTGCCGGCGCCCAGCACCGCCTGGTTGACCGCAAGCAGGCCGCCACGTGCCTCGATGGTGCCGCTGTTGGTCACCTCGGCATAGACGCCGCCGGTCCCCACCACGTCGCCGCCGGCCAGGTTCAGCAGCGGGACGGCCGGGAACAGGCCGTTGCCGGTGAGTTCCTGCACCACGCCGCCCTGGAGCAGCACGGTGCCGGCGTTGCTGAACGCGGCGGAACCGGCGTTCGGTGCCGCGTAGTAGTCGAGCAGGTTCAGCAGGACCGAGGACGACGTGCCCACGGACAGCGTGCCGGTATTGAAAAACCCCACGTCGCCGATGGTGACCACGCCGCCGCCGCTGGCAGAGACGGTGCCCGCGTTGCTGAAGAAGCTGCTGGCGATGCCGAGCACGCCGCCGGCCACGGCGTCCGACACGCTGCCCTGGTTAAGGATGCTGTCCGACCAGCCGGACGTGGTGGTGCCGAGCGTGCCGGCCGTCCCTGAAAGGGTCAGCTTCGACGCGGTCCCAAGCGTCAGCTGCACGCCGGCGGCCGCCTGCAGCACGGGTGCCGCGAGCTTCTGCCCGGCGTAGAATTGCGCCACGCTGCCCAGCACAATCTGCGTGGCCAGCGTCTCCGAGCTCGACGCGGTGAGCGATGATTGCGCGCCGGTCAGCAGGATCTCGCCGGCCTGGCCGGCGGCCTGCGCCTGCACGGTGAGGCCCCGGGCCACCGACAGCTGGGCGAACGGCCGGCTGAGGTCTAGCACGCCATCATAGGTGACGCCGCTCAGCGTGCCGCCGGACGAGCCCAGCCCGCCGCCCGCGTCCAGGATGATGCCGCCGGCGATCGTGCCGGTCAGCTGCACGCGCCCGAAGGCGCTGCCTTGGCCAATGGACAGACTGCCGCCCGCCAGGTTCAGCGTGCCGCCGACCGAGACCACGCCGCCGGACAGCGTGACGTGGCCGAGTTGCGCCAGGCTCAGCGATCCGGCCAGCGAGAGCACGCCGGCGACAGAGACCACGCCGGTGTTGCTGAACGTGCCGGCGGTGACGGCCAGCGTGTCGCCCTGGCCCACCGTGATGGTGCCCTGGTTGGTGAAGCCCACCCCGCCCAGCGTCAGCGTGCCGCCGGCAACGCCAGCGTTGATGGAGCCCTGGCTGACGATCAGGTCGCCCAGCCCGCCAGTGCCCAGCCCGCCAGCGCCCTGTCCGCCAGTGCTTTGCCCGCCAGTGCTTTGCCCAATCGCGGCGATGGCGCCGGACTGGGTGATGGACAGGTTCGGACCCAGCGTGAGCGTGCTGCCGCCAGCCTGGCCTGGTGTGTCGGCCAGCGCGATCGCGTCGCCGGTTGCCGAGCCGATCAGCACCTGCGCGTGGTCGAAGACCTGGCTACCCTGAAAGTCGAGCGTGGCCCCGGCGCCGGTGATGTCGGCAGCACCACTCAGCGCCAGCCCGTCGCGCACCCGCAGGAACGCGGACGCGCCGCCCAGCAGCAGCGTGCCGCGGTAGGACACCCCGTCCAGCAGCGCACCAGTGCCGCCGCCGACGCTGAGCGCGCCGGCGCTGTCAACCACCGTGCCGCCGGTGATGGTTCCCGTCAGGCTCAGGTTGGGCAGCGACAGCCCGCCGCCGGACCCGGAGACGGCCAGCGTGGCGCCGGCGTTGCTCAGCGTGCCGGCCAGCACCACCGTGCCGGACGTCTCGGTGAGGGCGCCCAGTTGCGCCGTGCCCAGCGCGCCGCCCAGCACCAGCGTGCCGCCGGCAACCAGGATGGACCCGCTGTTGGACCAGGCGGGCGCGGCGGCGAACGGGCTGGCCAGCTGGCCCAGCAGCACCGTGCCGCCGGCGCCCGCAACCAGCGTGCCGGTGTTGGCGAACTGCGCCACGGTCACGCCCAGCGTGTCGCCGCCCGAGACGCTGACCGTGCCCTGGTTGATGATGGTGCCGTAGCCGCCGAAGCTCAGCCGGCCGCCGGCGACCGCGCCGGTAATGGTTCCCTGGTTGACCAGCGTGTCGGCCGGGCCGAAGCCGGCCACGCCGCTCCAGCCCAGCGCCAGCAGCGCCGCGTTCTGGCCGGCCTGCACGACCGACACGAAGCTGCCCAGCGTGGCGGTGGCGGCAGAGCTGGCGAGCCAGGTGTCGCTGGTGGAGATCGCCGATGCGGCCGAGCCGCTGCCGAGCTGCACCTGCACGCCGTTCAGCGTCTCGGCGCCGCGCAGCAGCAGCACGCTGCCGGCGCCGGTGTCGAGGATGCTGCCGGCGCCACCCGAACCGCTGGTGACGCCGGCGCCGTCCGCCAGAGTCGCCGCGGCGCCACTGCCGGACAGGTTCAGCACGCCCTGATAGGTGGCCGCGTCCAGCACGCCGGTGCCCGACGCGAAGCTCAGCCCGCCGCCGGTGTCGACCACCGTGCCGCCGGCGATGGTGCCGGCCAGCGACAGCGCGCCCAGCGTGGCCGTCACCGAGGCGCCGTTGCCCAGCGTCAGCGTGGAGCCGGCGTTCTGCACCGTGCCGGCGAGCTGCACCTGGCCGTTGCTCAGCGTGATGGCGCCCAGGCCGGACAGCAGCGAGGAGGTGAATGTGCCGCCCAGCGCCAGGGTCGCGTTGCTGACAAGGATGGTGCCGGTGTTGCTGAACCCGGCCGTGGCCAGAGCGAGCGTGGCGCCGTTGCTGACGCCGATGGTGCCCTGGTTGGCAAAGCTGCCGTTGCCGACGATGGCCAGCATCTCGCCCGCCACACCGGCGGTGATGGTGCCGGCGTTGACCAGGCTGGCGGGCAGGCCGGGGCCCTGTAGCGGGCTGACGCTGCCCACCACCACCTCGCCCTGCCCGGCCGCGCCGCGCAGCCAAAGCCCAGCGCCCAGCGTCAGCGTGGCACCGGAAGTGGCTCCGCCTGCCTGGGAGACGCCCAGCGTGGCCGCCCCTGCTCCGCCAGGCTGGGATCCGCTGGCACCGATGGTGATGGTCGCGTTGTCGAACGTTTGGCTGCCCACCGCCTGCAACGTCGCGTAGCCGCCGGTCAGCGCGATGCTGCCCGCACCCACGCCGCCCGCGCCAGACAGCGACAGCCCGCCCGTCACCACCAGGCTGGATTGCTGCTGGGACAGGTTCAGCGTGCCCTGCACCGCCACGCCGGACAGCGTGCCGCCGCTGGAGAGGAACTGCCCGCCGCCCAGCGCCAGCGTGCCGCCGTCGATGGCGCCGTAGGCCAAAGCGAACGTGCCGGCCTGCAGGGACAGCGTGCCGCCGAGCGCCAGCGTCCCCGCCTCGTAGAACTCGGCGCCGGCAGCCGACAGGGTCAGCGCGCCGACGCTCTCGGCTTCATAGAGGGTGACGACGAAGCTGCCGGGGCCGCTGATGGACGCCGTGGTGGACGCGGACGGCACACCGCCGCTCCAATCCGCGGTGGTGATCCAGTCTGCGGAGGTTCCCGCCTGCCAGGTGTCAGTGCTCATGCAACATCCACACGGTTGGCCCCGCGCCGCCCTGGTCAGGACGGCGTCTCGCACCAGCGCATTTTCGCGCGGAGGCAGGCCGGTTGGCTCGGCGTCCCCCATTTTTAGGGGGCGCCACGCTTCCGGCAGACAAGGCCGTTACGCGATGATGCAGTTTACCAATCGGTAAGCTACCATCTGGTTAACGACGGGCGCTGGGGCCGTGCAGCGCAGGCAAGAAAGCAGTTCTTTTTTGAAAAAAAGAACCAAAAAACTTTTGTTCTCGTTCGGCCCGTGTTGGTGAAACGTGTTTTTTCAGCTTTCCGCGACAGTGCGCGCGAAAGCTTTTTGCTTCTTTTTCTCGACAAAGAAGATGCTTGCTGCTGCCTGAAGGCTGCGCCTCCTGGCTGGTCGATATTACAATCTTAAAGGCTTCCCGCCCCGGCAGCGCGCGATGTTGCGCCCCGGCGAGCGCTCGGCCATGTCTGACGTCCCAAAACGCAGCAGCCAAGGACCACAGCCCCATGCAGCCGACACGCCGATCGATCCTCGCCGCCACCGGCGCGCTGTTCGCCGCCCGCGCCGCCTACGCCCAGGGCCCCGCCGACCCCGCCACCGCCAGGCCGCCCGCCGACCCGCGCATGGCGGACCGCTTCGTCGGCGCGGCGGACGCCAAGACGGTGGCGCAGGAGTGGTTCTCCTTCACCTGCCCGCATTGCGCGCGCTTCTCGGCCGACGTGTTCCCCGAGATCAAGACCAAGCTGATCGACACCGGCAAGCTGCGCTTCGTCTTCCGCGAATACCCGCGCGACCAGACCGACCTGCTCGCCGCGATGATCGCCCGCTCGCTGCCGCCCAGCCGCTACGAGGCATTCAAGGACACCCTGTTCGCCGCCCAGCCGCGCTGGGCGTTCGACCGCAGCGTGGACCCGAAGGACGAGCTGGCGAAGATGGCGGCACTCGCCGGCATGCCGCGCGAAATGTTCGACAAGGTGGCCGCCGACGACACCCTGAAGAACGAGATCCTGGCCCAGCAGTCGCAGGCGGAAAAAGACTTTAACATCGACTCGACGCCGACCTTCATCATCAACGGCAAGGCGCATTCGGGCGAAGTCACTTACGAGACATTCGCGCAGTGGGTCGGGGCATAACAGCAAGCAAGAAAGCAGTTCTTTTTTGAAAAAAAGAACCAAAAAACTTTTGTCCTCTGAGTACCCGTCTGCTGAACGGTCCGCGACAGCCGAGACAAAAGTCTTTTGCTTCTTTTCTTCAGAAAAGAAGGCCTTGCCTTGACTGTCTTCCTGAGCCGCCTCCGCATCGCCGGCTTCAAAAGCTTCGCCGAGCCGGTCAGCCTGGACATCCTTCCGGGCCTCACCGGCATCGTCGGCCCCAACGGCTGCGGCAAGTCCAACGTGGTCGAAGCCCTGCGCTGGGCAATGGGCGAGACCAGCGCCCGCAGCTTGCGCGGCGGCGAGATGGACGACGTGATCTTCGCCGGCACCACCGCGCGCGCCAGCCGCAACCTCGCCGAGGTCACCATCACCCTGGACGGCGCGCTGCCCGCGCCGTTCGAGGCCGAACCCGAGCTCCAGGTCACCCGCCGCATCGAGCGCGGGGCCGGCTCCACGTTCCGCATCAACGGCCGCGAGCACCGCGCCCGCGACGTGCAGACGCTCTACGCGGACCTGGCCAGCGGCGCGCGCTCCAGCGGCATGGTCAGCCAGGGCCGCGTGTCCACGCTGGTGAACGCGCGGCCGGAGGAGCGCCGCCAGGTGCTCGAGGAGGCCGCCGGCATCACCGGCCTGCACGCCCGCCGCCATGAGGCCGAGCTGAAGCTGCGTGCCGCGGAGGCCAACCTGGCGCGCACCGAGGATTTGCGCACCCAGCTCGAGGCCGCGCAGGAAGCGATGCGCAAGCAGGCCCGCCAGGCTGCGCGTTACCGCAACATCTCCGGCCTGATCCGCGCGGCAGAGGCGGAGCACCTGGCCGTCCGGCTCGCCGCAGCCCGTGCGCAGGAGGCAGCGGCGGCGGCGGGTTGCACCATAGCCGCGCAGGCCGCCGCCGATGCGGCCGAAGAAGCCGCCACGTCCGCCGCCGCGCTGGCCGAAGCCGAAGCCGCACTGCCCACCCCGCGCGAGGCGGCCGCCCAGGCCGCGCGCACCCTCGAACGCCGCCGTATCGAGGCTGAAGGACTGGCTGAGGAGGCCGGCCGCGCGGCGCGGGAGGCTGCCGCCGCCGAGGCCCGGCTGCTGGAGCTCCAGGCGGACCTGGACGCGGCGGTCGGCACCCAGGCGGATGCGGCTGCCTCCGTCGAGCGGCTGACCGAGGAGTCCGCCCGGCTGGCGGAGGTTCTGGCAGCACTGCCCGACGCGATCGAGGCCGCGCGCGGCGCCTGCTCCGACCACGCCGCCGTGGCGGACGCCGCGCAGAAGACCCTTCACGACGCCACACAGGCTGCGCAGGCCGCGTCTCTGGCGGCCGCCAAGGCGCAATCCGCGTTTGCCCAGGCGCTCAGCCGGGCCGACGCACTGCGTGACCAGCACGCCGCTTCAGGACTGGACCACGCGGAAGGCCAGCGTCACCTCGTGAGCCACGACCGCCTGGCGGTGGCTGCACGCGCCCTCACGCAAGCGGAAGCGGAGCTGACAGACGCGCGCGCGATGCTGGAGCGGGCTGAAGCGTCTCGTGCCGCATCCGCCGCGCGGCATGCGGAGGCGCGCGCGCAGGCCGAGCGTGCGGCGATGCTGCGGCGTGACGCCGAACAGGCGTGGCGCGAGGCCGACGCGCGGGTCCGCCGGCTCGACCAGTCCAGGACGGCTTCCCGCAGCACACTGGAAACACTGCTGGAGCAACGCCCCGCCGAGGATCACCTGGCGCGGCTCCGCGAAGGCGCGGCGAGTGCTGCCGTTGTCCTGGAGGCGTGTGAGACCGCGCTGCCGGCGCGTGAACGCGAGACGTCGGTTCTTCAGGAGAAGGAGGCCGCTGCCGTCCGGCGCGAAGCGGATCTGCGCGCTGCCCAGAACCGCGCCTCGGCCGTCCTGGCCCAGGCCGCCGCGCGCGTCGAACGGCTGCGCGCCGAACACGCCGCCGCGCACGCTGCTTTTGCCGACGCCGAACGGACGATCCCTGCCGCCGACGCGCTGAACCAGGCAGCGCAGGGCTTGCAGCGTGCCACCGAGGTGCACGCCGCGTGTGAAACCGCGTTAGAGGCTAACCAGGTCAGCTTCCAGCACGCCGCCGAAAGCCTAGCCGAGCAGGACCGCGCCTCCGCCCAGGCAAGCGCCGAGGTGGCACGGCTGCGCGCCGAGGTGGCCGGCCTCACCGATGCCATCGGCACAGCACCGACCGCCCTGTCGCATGAGATCGACCCCGCTGCGATCGGCCTGACTGGACCGTCTATAGCCAGATCGTCTGAGATCGATCCCTCTACGATCGGCTTACCTGGCCCGTCTGCTGACGGCACGGCGCCTGCTCAGCTTGGGGCCGGCCCTGCGACGGCAACCACGCCGGCGGCTATTGCCGGGCTGCTGGACGTGTTGCGCATGCCGGACGGGCTGGACGCCGCCGTCGGCGTGGCCATCGGGGACGCAGCCGGTGCGACCCTCGATCCGGCGGAGTACCGCTTCTGGCGCGACCTGCCGGTGCTTCCTGCACCCGAGCTGCCGTCGGGCTGCGTGGCGCTCGCCACGCTGGTGCAAGCGCCGCCCGCTTTGGCACGGCTGCTCGCCTACGTGGCATTGCTGCCGGACGGGGCGGAGGGTGACGCCATCCAGCCCGCCTTGGCGCCAGGCGTGCTGGCCGTGAGCCGGAAGGGTGGCAGCTGGCGCTGGGACGGCCACGTCACCCGGCCTGGCGCACCCAACGCGGCAACGTCGCGCCTGCGTCAGCAACGCCGCCTCGGCGAGGCCATGTCGGCCCTGGCCGAGGTGGAACAGGCGGCTCGCGACCAGGAAGCCGGCCGGGCCGCTGCCCGCACCGACGCCGATGAGGCGGCGGTCTTTCTGTCATCCGCCCGCCAGGCGCGGGCCGCCGCGGAGGCAGCCCTCAGGCAGGCGCAGGCCACGCAGGACAACCTGCTGCGCTCGGCCGGCCAGGCCAAGGCGCAGTGCGAGGCGCTACGTGCCACCGTGCTGCGCTTGCGTGCCGAGCTGGACGAAGCTGAGCGCGACGCCGGCCTGGCCGACGAAGCGGCCCGAGACCTGGACGATCCCGCGCAGGCCGAGGCGACCAGGGTCGAGCTCGCTTCGAGGGCCGCCGCCTCCCTGGCCGCCGCGCAGTGTGCCCGAGACGACCGCGAGGCGGCGCGCGTCACCCTGGCCGCCGCCCAGGCCGCCGCGCAGCACGCCGCCATCGACGCGGCCGACGTCGAAGCCCGCATCGCCGCCGCCGCGCCCGCCCTGGCCGACCTGGACGCCGAACACGAAACCGCAGCCGCGCGTCTTGCACAGGCCGGCACCTACCTCGCCAGCCTGCCGGACCCGGCCGAACTGGCCGAGGTGTCGAGGGCGGCGGAACTTCAGGAGGCGACGCACCGCGACGGCGAAACCCGGGCGCGCGCCCGGCGCCAGGCCGGCGAGACCGCCCTGGACGCCGCCCGCGCTGCAGAGTCCCACCTGCGCACGGCGGCGCGGGATGCCTCCAGCCGGCTCTCCACGCTGGCCACCCTGCTGGCGCGCACCGGGGCCGATTTCGGCCACGCCGAAGCCGACCTGGCCGACGCCCAGGCCGCGCTGGCCAACCTGCCCGACGAAGCAGCACTCGCGCAGGCCGCCCAGTCGGCACGGCGGCGTGCCGAGGCGGCGGTCCACGCGTTGCACGAAGCACACGTTCACCTGGCCGGGTTGCAAGCCAGCCAGGAACGTGCAGGCGTGGCCGCGGAGACCGCCTTCGCCGACCTCGTCGCCTGGACAGCAAGGCACCACGACGCCACCAGCCGCGCCGCTTCGCTGACAGATCGACGCACCGCCGCGCGCCAGGCCTGGCAGGCGGCGTCCGGCAGCCCCGGCGACCTCGCCGCGCGCGCCGAACAATCCGCTGCTGCCCTGGCTGCCGCCGAAGCCGCGAACCGGACCGCCGATGCCGAGCTGCACGCCGCCGAGCAGCGCCTCCGCGCCCTGGCAGTGGCTCAACGTGACGCCGACCAGCGCCTCTCGGCCTGCCGCGAAGGTCTCGTCCGCACCGAGGCTGCCAGCGAGGCCGCGCGCGCTGGCGTCCACGCCGTGCTGGCCCGTGCCGCCGAACGGCTGGGTGACGGCTGGACGCTGCCGGACGCCAACGACATCTCGGACGCCGCCGAAGAACGTGCCCGCCGCCGCTTCGAGCGACTGACCCGCGAGCGCGACGAGATGGGCCCGGTCAACCTGCGTGCCGAGCTGGAGCTGGCCGAGCTGGACGAGCGCCTGACCACGCTGGACCGCGACCGCGACGAGCTGGGCACCGCGATCGCCAAGCTGCGCGGCGCCATCGGCCACCTCAACCGCGAGGGCCGCGAGCGGCTGCAGGCAGTGTTCACCCAGGTGGACGCGCATTTCCGCACCCTGTTCACCCGCATGATGGGCGGCGGCCGCGCGCATTTGGCGCTGACCGGCTCGGACGACCCGCTGCTCGCCGGACTGGAGATCTACGCCGAGCCGCCGGGCAAGAAGCTGTCCTCGCTGGCGCTGCTGTCGGGCGGCGAGCAGGCGCTGACCGCGCTCAGCCTGATCTTCGCGGTGTTCCGCTGCACGCCGGCGCCCATCTCGGTGCTCGACGAGGTGGACGCGCCGCTGGACGACGCCAACGTGGAGCGCTTCTGCACCCTGCTCGACGACGTGGTGCGCGACACCGGCACGCGGTTCCTGGTGGTGACGCACCACCAGCTGACGATGAGCCGGATGGACCGGCTGTTCGGGGTGACGATGCAGGAACGCGGGGTGTCGCGGCTGCTGTCGGTCGATTTGCGGCGCGCGGTGGCGATGGTGGAGCCGGCGTTGCAAGCCGCGGAGTAAAGCAAGCAAGGCCTTCTTTTCTGAAGAAAAGAAGCAAAAGACTTTTGTCCCTGCTGTCGCGGAGTCTTCGGAGACGGGTCCCCAGGGAACAAAGTTTTTTGGTTCTTTTTTTCAAAAAAGAACCGCTTGCTTGCTGCTCAGAACGCCTGCGCCGCCACCACCAGGAACGTCCCGAGCGCCAGAATGATGAAGGCGGTCATGCCCACCTTCACCCGCCAGGTCGGCTTTCGTCTGGCCAGCACCGCCGGCTTGCAATCGTAACAGACGCCATCGAAGATCTTTATCGTCTGCAACCACGTGGGCGAGGCCTTCCACCCGGCCGCTTTCCACTCCCTCGGCGTCATCATCGGCTTCTTGGCCAGGCTTTCCTCGTGGCGCTGCCAGGCGCCGTCGGCGACTTTGATGGGCTTGCCGCACCGCCTGCACTGATCCACGCCGTAAACCATGCCTGCCTCCGTCCCGACTGGGCCAATGTGCATGGTGTCCGGCAAAACCGCCGTCAACCCGCCGGCCGCACACAACGCAGGATAGTCGCGCAACGATCGCGCTTGTGCGCCGTTGGCCTCGTGACCCGAAACGCAACCACTCACCGCGGGAGCTTCGCATGATCGTCGATTCCAACCGTTTGCCAGGCGCCGCGCTGGGCTTGCTGTTCGCCGCAGGCTTGGCATTGCCCGCCGCTGCGGAGCAGGCGCCGGCTGTAAACCAGGCCGGGGCTCCGGGCGTGCAAGCTCGCAAGCCGACGCACCACCACGTCACACACAAGCCGCGCCAGAGCCAACAACTCGCGCTCACTCGGCCGGCCACCCTGCCCACGCCGCCGGCGCCGCCGCGCGTGGGCCCCGCGCCCACGCCGAACGACGGCGTGACCGCGCCGGTGGAGAACCCCGACCCGAAGACCGACCTTCAGCCCAGCGTGTTCTCGCTGCACTACCCGCCCCAGGGCGACGGCTACACGACCGGCTCGAGCCCGCAGGCGATGGACGATCGCAACGCCGCCAAGGCGACGGGCGTGCAGTTGACGGTGCCGTTGAAGTAGCATTCGGGCCCAAACGTTCGTAAGCAAGAAGCAAGCGGTTCTTTTTTGAAAAAAAGAACCAAAAAACTTTTGTTCCCTTGGGCTCGCGTTGCGGGAAACTCCGCGACAGCGAGCCCAAAAGTTTTTTGCTGCTTTTTTCAAAAAAGCAGACCTTGCTTGCTTTCTATCCGTCCGTCCGGTCGCCTTGACACCCCCGCCCACCGCATCTAGCAAGCGCGGGCTTTCCAGCGCTGGGGCCGTTACGCCCTTGGAGCCGCGATGAGCGAGGATGACAGCGGCGCCGGCGGTTCTTTCGAGGCCCGACTGCGCGCCGCACGAAGCCGGCAGGGGATGGATGCCCCGCCAGCGGCCGATTCACCTTCCACCGTGAAGGAGAGTTCTGCCCTGAGTGTCGGCATGCGCGTGGGTGTGGAGCTGGTCTCTGCCCTGGCTGTGGCAATCGCCATCGGCTGGGGACTGGACCACTGGCTGCACACGCTGCCGTTGTTCCTCGTTGTATTCCTGGTGCTGGGCGGTGCGGCCGGAGTGGCGAACGTGTGGCGGCTGGTCGGGCCGCCGCGGCGCTGATCCGGCGGCTCGGATAGACTGGCCATCCTGGCCGAACGGGGAAGCGCATCAGTGGCAGTGGCCGCACCTACCGGAGAGCCCACGATCGACGCGCTGAGCCAGTTCAAGCTGGCGCCGGTCGGCTTCATGGGCTCGGCGGTGAATTTCACACAGGCCAACCTGCTGATGGTGATCGGCGCCGGCCTGGTGCTCGCACTGCTCTACTACGGGTCCAGGCCCCGCGCGGTGGTGCCGGGCCGGCTGCAGGCTGCGGCCGAGCTGTCCTACGACTTCGTCTACAACATGGCCGTCGACCAGATCGGGCCGGAAGGCAAGCGCTTCTTCCCGTTCGTCTTCACGCTGTTCTTCTTCGTGCTGATGGGCAACCTGCTGGGCCTGGTGCCCTTCTCGTTCACCTACACCAGCCACATCGCGGTCACCGCGGCGCTCGCCTTGCTGGTGATCGTGATCGTCACCGTGGTGGCCCTGGCCGAGCACGGCTGGACGTTCTTCACCTACTTCTTCCCGTCCGGCGCGCCGGTGTTCCTGGCACCGCTGATCGTGCCGATCGAGATCATCTCCTACCTCTCGCGCCCGGTCAGCCTGTCCATCCGTCTGTTCGCCAACATGGTGGCCGGCCACGTGATGTTCGCGGTGTTCGCCACCTTCGTGGTGATGCTGGGCGGACACTCGCTGGTCGGCAGCATCGCGGCGATCGGGCCGGTGGCCATCAACGTGGTGCTGATGGGTTTCGAATTGCTGGTGGCGGCATTGCAGGCTTACGTGTTTGCGATCCTGACCTGCATCTACCTGCACGACGCGGTGCATCTGCACTAACGGCGTGCGGGCGCCTCCGGGCGGTTATTCTCGTGACAGCTTGAAAAAAGGACTGGTTACATGGACGTGGCAGCCGCAACGAAACTGGGCGCAGGCATCGCCGTCATCGCACTCGCCGGCGTGGGCATCGGCATCGGCAACATCTTCTCGGCGCTGGTCACCAGCATCGCACGCAACCCGTCGGCCCGCGACCAGGTGTTCGGCCTGGGCATCCTCGGGTTCGCTTTGACGGAGGCCGTGGCGCTGTTCGCGCTGCTGATTGCGTTCCTGATCCTGTTCACCTGAGATAACGTGATGCAAGAAAGGCCTTCTTTTTTGAAAGAAAGAAGCAAAAAACTTTTGTTTCCGCTGTCGCGCGCTCGCGGGAGAGTCCCCGACAGGGAGCAAAAGTTTTTTGGTTCTCTTTTTCAAAAAAGAACTGCTTTCTTGCTTGCCTTGCTCAGCGCAAGTCCAGCCCAAGCGGAAACGATGCCGCAGCTGAACTTCGCCAACAAGCTTCTCACCGCCCAGGTCGTCTGGGGTGCGTTGATATTCGCGGTGTTCTACCTTCTCGTCTCCCGCTGGGGACTGCCGAAGGTGGGCGCAATCCTGGAGATGCGCGCGGGCACTATCGCCGCCGACCTGGAACGCGCCCACACCTCCAAGCAGGACGCCGACGCGGCGGTGGCCGAGCTGACGGAAGCACGCCGCCGGGCCTACGCGCAAAGCCAGGCGGCGATTGCGGACGCTACGGCAAAGGCCAAGGCTGCATCCGCCGCCCGCATGGCCGAGCAGGAGGCGCGGCTGGACGCGCAACTGTCTCAGAGCGAGACGCAGATAACCCAGGCGCGCAACGCGGCGATGGGCGCGCTGCGGCAGGTGGCGACCGAGACCGCAACCGCCATCGTCGCGCGGTTGACGCAGGCCGAACCGGACGAGCAGCGCGTCGCCGGCGCGGTGGGCGACTTGCTTCACCAGCGCGGCCTGCCGGCCTGACCAGGAGAGCCGACCGATGCACGCTTTTCGCGACCCGGAAACCTGGGTCCTCGTCAGCTTCCTGATCTTCTTCGTGCTGTTTGGCCGCAAGCTATGGGCGGCGATCACCGGCATGCTGGACGGCCGCGCCAATCAGATCCGTGCCGAGCTGGGCGAAGCGCAGCGCCTGCGGCAGGAGGCAGAGGCGATGCTCGCCGAGGCGCAGCGCGCCCGCACCGAGGCGCTGGCAGAAGCAGAGCAGATGCTGGCCCGCAGCCGCACCGAAGCCGAGCAGTTGGCGCAGGCCGCGATGGCCGAAGCGGAGGCATCGGCCAAGCGACGCGAGCGCCTGGCATTGGACCGCATCGCCGCGGCAGAAAAGGCGGCGATCACCGACGTGCGGCAGACGGCCGCCGACATCGCGTCGGACGCGGCCCGCCACGTCATTTCGCAGGGGCTGGGTGAGGAACGCGAGACGGCCATCCTCGACGCGGCTATTGCGGATCTGCCTCGGGCGTTGCGCGCTGCTTAGTAAGGCAAGCGGTTCTTTTTTGAAAAAAAGAACCAAAAAACTTTTGCTCTCGTGGGTGTCGTTTGTTGAGGCGTGTCGTTTAGCTTGCAGCGCTAGCGCTGCGGATGTGACGTGTCGTCGAATGGCTGGGTCTATCGATGACCGCCAGCGGCCAAACCCAGGGGTTTTGGGCAGGTAACCTAGACCTTCCTGTCTGGAGCGAATGCCTTGCAGAAACCTCTGCGACAGCAGGACCAAAAGTTTTTTGCTGCTTTTTTTCAAAAAAGCAGGCCTTGCCTTCCTTGCCCACAAGTTCAGAGACCGCCAAGGATTGTACCCCATCATTGACCTGCCAATCCGCAATGGTTACGTTGCGGATTGGACAATTTAGGGCCGAACCTGTGGCTTGTCTGAACGTGCTGGCACCGCGGGCGCTCCGGATCGGCGGATGTCTTGCCGCCGTTCTGGTCTCACCATCCCTCGCGGCGCAGTCGAGCGCGCCGATCCAGCATGTGATC
This sequence comes from Acetobacteraceae bacterium, assembly GCA_965198755.1. Lineage (GTDB taxonomy): Bacteria > Pseudomonadota > Alphaproteobacteria > Acetobacterales > Acetobacteraceae > BOG-908. Next base: position 4,539,412 of record OZ240673.1, on the reverse strand, counting down.
GTTATAATGCAGGAGAACCGGTCGTTCGACAGCTACTTCGCCACCTTCCCCGGCGCTGACGGGCCGCCGAGCGGCACCTGCATCCCACTCGACATCGCCAAGCCAGCGTCAGGCTGCGTCGCGCCGTTTCACGATCCGCACGACACGTCGCTTGGCGGACCGCACCTTGCGGCCGACGCGCAATACGACCTCGACGACGGCGTGACCAAGACGCTGCAGGACGGCTTCGTGGAGGAGCAGTCACACACGTTGACAAGAGGCTGTTCGGGTAGCGCACCGGCCTATTATTGCAACGACGTGTCCGAGCTGGCCCGGCATGACGTGATGGGCTACCACACCGACGCGGAGATCCCGAACTATTGGGCCTATGCCACGAACTTCGTCTTGCAGGACAGGATGTTCGAGGGCGTGCGCGACTGGTCGCAATCCTCGCATCTCGATCTGGTCAGCGAGTGGTCCGCCACCTGCTCGGACTACACCAAGACGAGCACCTGTGTGACCGGAGGCGTCTACCCGATCCCGCCGACCAACCCGAGCCTGCCCTGGGTCAGTCTGTTCCAGTTGCTCGATGCGAGCAGCGTCTCCTGGAAATACTACATCGCCACAGGCAGCGAGCCTGATTGCGATGATGGCGAGCTGACCTGCTATCCGGTGCAGCAGGGTGCCAAGATACTGTCGATCTGGAACCCGGTCGGCGGGTTCGCCTGGGTAAAGAGCCAGGGCGCAGCCTACACGACCGCGCACAACCCGCCGATCGAGCAGTTCCTCGCGGACCTGAAGGGCGGCACGCTGCCGCAGGTCTCCTGGGTGATACCCGACCTTGCGCATAGCGAGCATCCCGGCAACAGCGGCGTGACCGCCGGCATGGTCTACGTCACCTCGCTGGTGAACGCGGTGATGCAGTCACAATACTGGAACAGCACAGCCATCTTCATCACGTGGGACGATTGGGGCGGCTTCTACGACCACGTGGTGCCGCCTTTGGTCGACCGGAACAGCACAAAAAACAGTGGACAGGGATTCGGCATTCGCGTGCCAGGACTGATGATCAGCGTCTATGCGAAACCTGGCCTGATCGATCACCAGGTACTGAGTTTCGACAGCTACGCAACGTTTATAGAGGATCTGTTCGCCAACAGCACCCGGCTGAACCCGGCCAATTTCGGCAACCCCGACAGCCGTCCGGACATCCGCGATGCGCTGCAAAGCCTGGCGTTTCCGGGTGGCGCAACCGAACCGGTCGGCGACCTGATGGCGGAGTTCGACTTCTCCCAGACGCCGTTGCCGCCGATGATCCTGTCGACCCACATTCCCATCAATTTGCGCGCTGCATGCCGCACCAAGGCCGGGGACACGACTGAGACGTGCCAGGTGGCAACCGTCAAGCTGAGCTGGGACATGTTCTCAAGCGTAGACTCTGCAGACAAGCTGACCTTCCACGTTGCGCGTGACGGTGTGGACCTACCCGCCTGCACGACGAGCAAGGCGAGCTGCGTTGATAGCCCGGGGTCCGGAGCGCATCTTTATCGTGCTTACACTGTGGATGCGAAGGGGGTAACGAGTCCGCAATCGGCGGCCGTCGAAGCCGACCAGCCGTGATGATTGGCGCATTGTCTGACGCCGGCAGACAATAGGGACAACAAGCCTCGCCACGGCACCTGGAACGGCGGAATGGGTGGATTTTTACACTGAAAGATCGGCCGTAGAAAGCAAGACCGTCTTGAAAAGAAGCAAAAGACCTTTGCCAGCCCTGTCGCGAACTCTCCACAGGCGAGCACCCAAGAGACAAAAGTTTTTTGGTTCTTTTTTTCAAAAAAGAACTGCTTGCTTATCTTTCTTGTATCGATCGAGCGAGCTTTGACACACAAAAGCTGCGTAGGCGCGATCACGGCAGTCCTGAGGTGCCGTGCCGTCGTCCTCGGCGTCATCCTGGCAGCCGGGCCGGGCGTGCGGTTCGCGGCAGCGCAGCCGAGTGTGCCGATCCAGCATGTGATCGTCATCATGCAGGAGAACCGGTCGTTCGACAGCTATTTCGGCACGTTCCCAGGGGCTGACGGCATCCCGTCGGGCGTATGCGTGCCGCTCGACCCGGCCAACCCGGCGGCCGGCTGCGTGGTGCCGTTCCACGATCCGCACGACATGTCGCTGGCTGGCCCGCATGTCGCCGCCAGCGCGCAGGCTGACCTCGACGACGGCATCACGACGTCCAAACTCGACGGCTTCGTCCAGCAGCAGACGAAGACCATCGCCAAGTATTGCAGCGGATCGAGCAAGCCGGATTATTGTTCGGATACGACAGCGCTGAACCGGCACGACGTGATGGGCTATCACACGGACGCGGAAATCTTCAATTACTGGGCTTACGCGCGCCGCTTCGTGCTGCAGGACCGCATGTTCGAGTCGGTGCGCGACTGGTCGCAATCCGCGCACCTGGACCTGACCAGCGAGTGGGCGGCCACCTGCTCGAACTACGCGGTGACCAGCACCTGCGTCAGCGGGAACGTCTACCCGTTGTCGGACACCAACTTCAGCTTTCCTTGGGTGAGCCTTTTCCAGTTGCTCGACGTGCACGACGTCTCTTGGAAATACTACATCGCGACCGGTCAGGAGCCCGACTGTGACGACGACGAGATGACCTGCGTGCCGGTGGTGCAGAACGCCGGCATCCTGTCGATCTGGAATCCCACCCCTGGTTTCGCCTGGGTGAAGGCGCAAGGGGCCGCCTATCTGTCCGCGCACAACCAGAATCTCGACCACTTCCTACTCGACGTGAAAGGCGGCACGTTGCCGCAGGTGGCCTGGGTGATTCCGGACCTGGCGCACAGCGAGCATCCCGGAAACAGCGGCGTTACAGCCGGCATGGTGTACGTGACGTCGCTGGTCAACGCGGTCTTGCAGTCCCCCTACTGGGCCAACACCGCCATATTCGTCAGCTGGGATGATTGGGGCGGCTTCTACGACCACGTGGTGCCGCCGAACGTCGACAGGAACGCCAGCAAGACGCCGATACAGGGGTTTGGCCTGCGCGTGCCCGGCCTTCTGATCAGCGCCTATGCCAAACCCGCCACGATCGACCACCAACTGCTCAGCTTCGACAACTATGCTGTGTTCATCGAAGACCTTTTCACCGGTGGCGCCAGGTTAGACCCGACGGCGCTGGGCAACCCGGACCATCGCCCGGACCTGCGTGACGAGCTGCAGACGGCGAGTTTCGCTGACGGCCACACCGAATCGGTCGGCAACTTGATGAACGAGTTCGACTTCAGCCAGAAACCGCAACCGCCATTGGTGCTGCCCACGCACATTCCCATTGCCCTGCACCTGAGCTGTAGAACGCTGAACTCTGACACCAATGAGGTCTGCACGTCGCCGACTGTCCGGCTGTTCTGGGATACGGACACGACGTCGTCTACGGAGAAGCCGGTCACCTACCACGTCACGCGCGACTTTAAAGACGTACCCACCTGCACCGGCACGAAGACGAGCTGTTCCGACACGCCTGGCAGCGGCGTGCACTTGTATCGCGCCTATGCGGTGGGCGGCACGAGCGGGGTGGCGACGCCGGCTTCTGCAGCTGCGGAGGCGGACGAGCCGTAGGCAAAGCAGTTCTCTTTTGACAAACATAGGCAGGAAAATTCCGGTCCTCAGTCATACCAACCGGACCCGGAGGCTGACCGTTTCGAAGCAAGCAAGGCCTTCTTTTTTGAAAAAAGAAGCAAAAAACTTTCGACTCCGCTGTCGCGGACCTTTCCGGAGAGCGCGCGACAGCGGAGTCAAAAGTTTTTTGGTCCTTTTTTTCCAAAAAAGGACTGCTTGCTTTCTGTGTGTCAGCATCCAAGCCGATCAGTATTACACGCTGGTCGGCCAATTCCCGACCATCGAAACACAGCTGTTTGCTTTCTTGTCCAGAAAAAAAGCCTCTCTTCATGTGGCCGCCAGCACCACAGAAAGCTCCTCCCACTCCCGCTTCGACAGGCCGCTGGTCGCCTGCTCCACCGCGTCACCGGCCAGGCGCCGGCGCACCACCGCCAGCATTTGCGCGGACAACGTCACCGCGCCCAACCGGTAGTCGCAGAACGCTGCGTGGGCCGCCGGCACCCAGGCGCGCACCATGTCCAAGATCGCGTCCGCATACACGCGGATTTCGTATTGCGCGTGCGGGTCGGCGCGCAACGCACAGAAGTTGAGCAGGTTGTGCAGGTCCGTTTTCCAGTACCACTGGGTGTAAGTGTTCAACGTCAGGTTCATCCGTGCCAGCTCGCGCGCCAAACCCTGCCGGCCCTCGTCCAGCACTGTGCCGTCTGCGGTTTCGTTGAGCATCTGCGCGTAATGGTCGTAGTTGCGCCCGGCGTCGTCGCGCAACAGGGCGAGCACCTCGTCGGCTTCCTCGCCTTGCAGCACCGCGCCCCTGCCCTGGCGATTGGCGGCCGACTGCGCGGCCAAGTGCTCGGGGGCGGGAATGTAGAACTCGCGGTCCATTACCGAGTAGCGCGCGGAGTACTCGTTCACGTTGGCCATGCGATGACGGATCCACTGGCGCGCCACGAAAATCGGCAGCTTCACGTGCAGCTTGATCTCGCACATCTCAAACGGCGTGCTGTGCCGGTGCCGCATCAGGTAGCGGATCAGCCCGGCGTCTTCCGACACTCGCCGTGTGCCGCGCCCGTAGCTGACGCGCGCCGCCTGCACGATGGCGCCGTCGTCGCCCATGTAGTCCACCACGCGCAGGAAGCCGTGGTCGAGCAACGATACTGCGGTGAACAACAACGCTTCCAGCTCCGGCACGGTGGCGCGGCGGGTCGTGTGGCTGGCCTCGCGCTGCGTGGCGATTTCAGCGTGCTGGGACTCGGTTAACGGCATGAGCGATAATACGGCGCTGCTGAGGGCTTAGCCAAACGGCATTAAGCAAGGAAGCAGTTCTTTTTTGAAAAAAAGAACCAAAAAACTTTTATCTCCTGGCCGGTGGCAACATCTGGTTATCACAAGACAAGTCGAAGCGGCTGAACGGGCGCAGTGACAAAAGTTTTTTGGTTCTTTTTTTCAATAAAGAACCGCTTGCTTTCTCACTTCGGATACACGCCAGCCTCGTAGTCGGCCCTGAAATCCGCCACCCAGGTGCGAAAGCTGTAAGTTTGCGCTGTTCCGGATGGCATGTGGGTCACCGTGGCGGTGCGTTGGGACGTGCCCAGTTCACCCTCGGTTAGCTGGCCGGCCGACGCGGCGACCTGAAACTGTGTCGGGCTGAGGCCGCGTGAGTCCAGGAAAGCGCGGTAATCCTGCACGTCGGTTGGATCCAGCTCGGCTTGAGTCATCGTATAGCCTCTGAGGGAGTGTGACCAACGCGAGTAGGCGGGGCGGGTTGGCGGTCGCGCGCGGCGCCTAGACCGCTCTCCGACCTCATTGGATCGATAAACAGGCCGGAGAATACGCCAGCTCTTTGTTTTGGCGAGCATCTGTACCCGACGGGCGACCCGTTTGGTCGGATAATGCTCTAGGTCAGCGCCGAGAGGATCAGGACGATGCCAACCACGCCACCGAGGAAGGCCAAGGTCCGCACCACCGGAATGGCCGCGGCGTAGAACGGCACGTAGACCAGGCGCGACCAGAAATACAGGGCCGCTCCGGTCGTCGTCAGCCCGGTGTGCCGACCGGCCGCGTGGGCCACAAGGACGGAAGCGGCGAAGAACGGAAACGTTTGCATGTAGTTGGCGAACGCGCGCTCCACCCGGGCGCCGACGCCTTCCAGCGGCTTCTTCTCGTCGCGCGCGCTCATCGCATAGGTCAGGCCCTTCTGAGCAGTGGTGAACTGTCCAGTGGCGATCGCGTGCACCAGCCCGAGCACGACGGACCAAGCAAGATAAGTGAGTTCGGTTGTCATGGCGGGTTGATCCTCTTGAGTAGTTGCAGCATCTCTGGTCTTGCGGTCGCAACGCGTCCTGCAGCACGCACCCAAGAGAACAAAAGTTTTTTGGTTCTTCTTTCCAAAAAAGAACTGCTTGCCTTGCCTGTTGCCCGGGCAAGAATACTCCAACCGGCAGCCCATGCCTCGAGCTACGCTCTAGGATACGCCTGCCAGGTCACGTTGTAACCACAGACGGCAGCAAGCCGGATTTGCACGATCCTCGAGCACGTATCGTCAGATGGTTCCCGCACGGCCTTTGCGCGGCTTCCCTGGCATTGCGGCAGACTTTACGGCCCGGGTGCGCGGGCGGGCGACTGGTGCAGGGCGGCGCAGGCGAGCGCGCTGCGAGGTGGCGGCGCGGCGGCGTTCATCGGCAACCAGGGAAGAGGCACACATGACGTCGAGTGCGGTGACGCCGAGCACCATGACGAAGGCGATGTGCGCTGCGTCGCTGCGCCGGTTGCGCGAGGACAGCGCCGGGGCCAGCACGGCCAGGTCGAGCACGTCGCCTGCCACGCGCAGCATCGGACCGATCGGCTGGTCCGGTTTGGCGAGCACGGTGACGCCCGCGGCGATCTCACGGAAACCGAAGGCGCGAACCAGCCAGGCTTCGCCGAACAGGCCGAGCGCGCGCGCCAGCGCATGCGGGGCCACGGTCTCAACGGCGCCGAGGCCCAGGCTGAACCATCCCAGGACGCGGGACAGCACTAAGGTGTTCATCGTGGTGTCTCCTGGAGGTTTACGGATCAGTCAGATACTTGGCCGACGTCGGACGGCTCGCCTGGGGCGTGTGGTTTTGCGCGTGGCGAGAGGCGGAGAGCGCCTGGGGAATTGTGCAGAGGCGCGCGCATCGGTGAGGCGAGCGGCCGGTGGGCTTGCAGCGCATTTGCCGGTTGGACGGACAGCGGGTCGTCAACACAGGCCTGTCGTGCATCGGGTGCGTGTGCGCCGGCGTGTGCTCCAGGCAGAGCGCACGCCGGCGCTCCAACTCAGGACAGGCTGAAGACGACCTTGACGCAGCCGTCCTTCTTGTCACGGAAAGTCTTGTAGAGGTCTGGACCTTCCTTGAGGTCGTGGCTGCGGTGGGTGATCAGGAAGGTCGGGTCGATGGTGCCGTCCTGGATCAGCTTGGTGAGCTTGTCGAGGTAGCGCTTCACGTGCGTCTGCCCCGTCTTGATGGTGATGCCTTTCTGTATGATGGCCGCTAAGTTCACCGGCACCGGCCCCGAGTAGACGCCCGGCACGGAGATGTTTCCCGACGGGCGCACGGCCATCACCATCTGCTCCAGCGCGTACGGGCGCTGCATGCTGGTCAGCTTTTCCTGCACCGCGCTCAGCATGCCCATCACACCGTGGCCGCCATCGGACTCCATGCCGACGCAGTCGATCACCGCGTCCGCACCCTCGCCCTTGGTGATCTCGTTGATCCGCTCGAGCACGTCTTCGGTGTTGTAGTCGATGATGTCGGTGGCACCCGCCTTCTTGGCGAGTGCAATGCGCTCCGGCACCGTCTCGATGGCGATGACGCGCTCGGCGCCCATCACGATGGCGGATTTGATGGCAAACAGGCCGACCGGACCGGCGCCCCACACGGCGATGGTCTCGCCGCCGGTGATGTCGCAGTGCTCGGCGCCCTGCCAGCCGGTGGGCAGGATGTCGCTGAGAAACAGCGCCTGCTCGTCGGTCATGCCGTCCGGCACCTTCATCGGGCCCACGTCGGCCATCGGCACGCGCACGTATTCCGCCTGGCCGCCCCAATACCCACCGGTCAGGTGCGAGTAGCCGAACAGTCCGGCCGTCGGGTAGCCCTGCACCTTGGCGGCCATCGCACCGTTTCGGTTGGACCGCGTGCAGCACGCCCAGTTGCCCAGCTTGCACTGCCGGCACTCGCCGCAGTTGATGTTGAACGGCACGACGACGCGATCGCCCTTCTTCAATTTGTGATCCGGCGAGCCGACCTCGACCACCTCGCCCATGAACTCGTGGCCCAGCACGTCGCCACTTTCCATGGTCGGCATCTGGCCGTCCATGAGGTGCAGGTCCGAGCCGCAGATCGCACAGCTGGACACTTTGAGGATGATGTCGCGCGCATCCTCGATTTTCGGGTCGGGAACGGTGTCGCAGCGGATGTCGCCTTTGCCGTGCCAGCACAGTGCGCGCATGGAATCACTCCTTCTGGGTGCGCGGTGCCGCGCGATTCCCGATCTATCGTTGCAGATGCACGATGTTTGAGGAGCGCATGGTCCACGCGGGGGCGCTGACGCCAAATAAAAAGGGCGTTACTCCTTGTGGTGTGGGGCAGAAAGCAAGGCCTTCTTTTTCGAGAAAAAGAAGCAAAAAGCTTTTGTCACGGCTGTCGCGGACGGCTGAAACGACACGTTTCAACCCGATACACCCAACGGGAACAAAAGTTTTTTGGTTCTTTTTTTCAAAAAAGAACCGCTTGCTTGCTTTTACGCCACCCGAAGCTGTGCCGACTGGTCGCCCCCCTTGGAAGCCGCCTCCGCACAGGAATTGACCGCCTCGGCCAGCGAGCTAGTGAAGTAGTCCGCACCGACCTGCGCCCGCACCCCAGGGTCCTTCACCGCGCTGTCTTCGGACGGCCACAGACCCACCAGCAGCGGCGCCCCCTGCGGCATGCGCCGGCGAAGCCGCTGTATCAGGTAGCGCAAATGCGCCGGGCTGCCGCTGATGTCGAGGTAGGAGATGCAGGCCATCGTCGCACCCTGCACGTCGAGCGTGTCGATCCGGTCGCGCGCCACCTCGCCGTAGGTGACCAGGCGAGCGCCCATCCCGTGCTTGCCGAGCAACTGCACCAGCATCGCCGAGGCCGCCTCGTCCAGCGGCCCGCGCCCGGCGATGCACAACACGGCCGCGGCACCACGCCAAGCGGCGGGAACACTGCCCTCGCCGGGCGTCACCGAGACAGGGTCAGGGTTCTTCGAGAGGGCACGCTCGTCGTCCGGCGGCATCGCTGCCCCGTCGTCGGAGGCCGAGGCCGGCGGCTGCTCGTCGTTGTGGTCCGCCAGCCCGTTCACCAGCACCTTCACGGTCGACTTCACGCGCTCGAGCTGCTCGGCGCTTAGCACGCCGCGCTGCAGGTCGGTGGCGGCCATCTGCAGGCCCTTCAGCGCCACCTCGTCGTAGTAGGTGGACAGCGAGCGTTCCTTCAGCAGCAGCTCGGCGTGGTCCTGCGCCTCGTCGGCGTCGCCGGCCAGGATGCGCTGGTAGAAACTCTCCACCGGCGTCAGCGCCGGCCGGTCGCCCAGCAGCACGTCGAGGAACTCCAGCCGCTTCACGTGGCGCCCCATCACCACCAGGCATAGCGTTAGCGGCGTGGACAGGATCAGCCCCACCGGGCCCCACACCCATGACCAGAAGATGGCTGCCACCACCACGGAGAACGGCGAGAGGCCGGTGCTGTGGCCGTACACCATCGGCTCGATAACCTGTCCGGTGACGCCTTCCACCACGACGTAGAGGGCGAGCGTCCAGCCCACCATCGTCCAGCCCGGCTCTACCGCCGCGGCCAGCGCCATCGGCAGCAGCGCCGAGAGTAGCGAGCCAACATACGGCACGAAGCGCAGCAGCGCCGAAAGGATGCCCCACAGCACCGGGTTCGGCACGCCGATCAACAGCAGGCCCAGCCCGACCACCACGCCGAAGCTGGCGTTGATGCTGAGCTGGGTGAGGAAGTACTTGCTCAGCCGGCGGGCGCCGTCGTCCATCGCCAGCGTGGTGCGGTGCAGGTCGTCCGACCCCACCAGCCGGATCAGCCGGTCACGCAGATCCTCGCGCTGCAGCAGGGCGAAAACGGCCACCACGAAGACGATGCCGAACGTCGCCAGCGGCGAGAGCACCGGCGCGAGGTAGCGTTCCGCCACGTCCAGCGGCGAGGTCGATTGCTGCTGCACGGCGGCCGGGGCTTGCGGTGCGGGCTGGCCAGCAGCGGCCGGTTGCGGCCCGACGCCGGCGGCAGGCTGGCGTGGCCGCGGACCGTGCGGGCCGATGCTGTCGGCGAAGTGCGAGAGGCGGCCGACGGTGTAGCTCCTCACCGTGTCGACCTTCTTCTCGACGGTGGCGGCGTAGCGCGGCACGTCGGTCGCCAGCTCGGCAATCTGCGAGAAGATCACGCCGCCGACGGCCAGGATGACGCCCAGGGCCAGGACGACGCCGAGCAGCACGGAGAGGATGCGGCCCAGGCGCAGCCGGCGCAGCAGTGCGACAAGCGGTGCGAGCAGGAAGGCGAGCAGCAACGCCAGCGTGACCGGGACGAGCACCTCCTTGCCGAAATAGAGGATCGCCACCGACATGACGAACAGCGTGACGCCGCGCGAGGCGTCCGGGCTTGCTGCCTGGGCGATGGCGTTGGGCGGTGCGGGCGGCGTGTCGGGCATGAAGCGTGGTTCCTGCAGGAAGGAAGGCCTGCTTTTTCGAGAAAAAGAAGCAAAAAGCTACGCTCCGGCTGTCGCGGACGGCTGATGCGACATGTCTCTACTGATCATGCCGGGAGACCATGGGACAGGTGTATCGTATGCACCGGGCGAAAGCACCGACGGGGCTGAGAAAGCAAGGCCTGCTTTTTTGAAAAAAAGCAGCAAAAAACTTTTGTCTCCGTTGGTTTTGCCGGGTCGATACGCGTCGTTTCAGCCGTCCGTGACAGCCATATGCCAGCGAGCCCGAGGTCTGACTCTCGACGCCGGAAAGACAGCAATGCCTGCTATTTTGTAACCTAAAAAATTTGGTCCTGCAGTCGCGGGTGTTTCTGCAGCGCGCACTTAGGGAAACAAAAGTTTTTTGGTTCTTTTTTAAAAAAAGAACCGCTTGCTTACTTGCCACAGGTCAACGCCATTACGGCAATCGCCAGACTTTGCCGAAACCTTTCAGAACATCGCAATCAGCACGATGCCGGCCGTCATCAGCAAGCCGCCCAGGATGCGTCCGAGGTTGAGGCTGTGCTGCGCCATCCCGAACAGGCCGAATTGGTCGATCGCGGTCCCCAGGCCTGCAAGGCGCCTGCGACCAGGATGAGCGGATAGAGCCAGGCCGGGCTGATGGTCTGCATTCTTTGACCTCCCTTGCGTCGAGGCGCGTTGTTTCAGCCGTCCGCGACGGAAGCTTTTTGCTTCTTTCTCGAAAAAGAAGGCCTTGCTTGCTTTCGCCGTCACCTCAAACGACCGACACCTCCCCGGACCCCGCCGCCAGCGCAAGCCGCGCCAGCGCGGGAAGCGATGCAGCGCCCGTCCGGTGCATGATGGACGAGCGGTGGTTCTCCACGGTGCGCTGGCTGATGCCCAGGTCGGCGGCGATGTTCTTGCTGGGCTGGCCGGCCAGCACCATGGTCATCACCTCCCTCTGCCGGGGCGTCAGCGCGGCAATCTGCGCAGCCGCAGCGCCATGCCAGGCGGCGAGCGTGGCGGCATCGCGTGAGCCTTCCAACGCGCGCGCTACGCTGGCCAGCAGGCCCGTCCGGTCCACCGGTTTCTCGATGAAGTCCGACGCACCGGCCTTCATCGCGCGGATGGCCATGGGCACGTCGCTCTGTCCGGTGATCACGATGGCCGGGACGGCGTGGCCGGCGGCGCGCAGCCGCTCGAGTAGGTCGATCCCGCTGATGCCGGGCAGCGTCGCGTCGATCAGCAGGCACGCGGCGTCGGCGGGCCGGAAGGCGGCGAGGAGCGCCTCGCCGTTCGGGAAGCCGGCCACCGTCCTGCCGTCGCTCTCCAGCACCTCCAGCAGCGCGCTGCGCACGCCGTCGTCGTCGTCCACCACGAGGATCACCGGCTGCCCGCCCGGCACGGGGGCGCGTGCGCGTGCGATCGCCCCACGCAATTGGGGCAGGCCCACCGGCTTGCTCAGCACCGCGCATCCGCCCAGCGTCACGGCGCGCAGCGTGGCGCTGGAAATGTCCCCGGTCAGGATGATCACCGGCAGCGCCCGGCCAGCCTCCGCGCGGACGCGTGCTGCCAATTCAAGGCCGTTCGGGCCGTTGGGCAGGTTGTAGTCGGCCAGCATCAGGTCGGGCATGCTGCGCGCCACGCAGACCAGGGCCTGCGGGCCGTCCACTGCCGTGGTCACGCGGTGGCCCTGGCTGCGCAGCAGCTCGCCCAGCATGTCCCGCAGGTCCGGATCGTCCTCCACCACCAGGATGGAGATGCCGGCCTCGGTCGCGATGACGTCCGGGTCTGCCGCAGGCGCGCGATGCGGCACCGCCGGGGCAAGCCGCGGCACCGCGACCATGAACCCGGACCCCTGGCCCGGGCGGGAGGAGACCCGGACCTGATGGCCCAGCAGGTCGCCCAGCCGCCGGACGATCGAGAGCCCGAGCCCGAGCCCCAGGCTGCGCTGCCGCGCCGCGTTGCCCACCTGGTAGTACTCCTCGAAGATGGTCGCGAGGTCGGCGTCGCGGATGCCGATGCCGGTGTCCCACACCTCGATGCTGAGCAGGCCGCCGTGCCTGCGGCAGCCGAGCAGGATGCGGCCCTGCCGGGTGTATTTGACCGCGTTGGCGAGCAGGTTGCGCAGCATCTGCTCCAGCAGCTTGGCATCGCTGCGCACCTGCTGGCCGCAGGTGACGACGCGCAGCGCCACGCCCTTCGCCTCGGCAATGTAGGCGAACTCGCCGCGCAACCGTTCCAGCAGGGTGTCGATGGCGAACACCGAGACGGCCGGTTGCACCGCGCCCGCCTCGATCCCGTTGATGTCGAGCAGGGCGTCGAGCATGCCCGTCACCGTGGCGAGCGTGGCGTCCTGCCGGGCGACCAGGCTGTGTGCCTTCTCTCCGGTGACCGCATCGGCCAGCAGGGCCTGCAGCAGGGCCATCGTCTGCAGCGGCTGGCGTAAATCGTGACTGGCGGCGGCCAGGAAGCGCGACTTGGCGGCATTGGCCGCCTCGGCCTCCATCTTGGCGGCCTCCAGCGCGCGGGCTGCGGCCTTGCGGCCGGTGACGTCGGTGAAGGTGATCACCACGCCCTCCACCCGGCCGCCGCCGGTGCGGTAGGGCAGGATGCGGCGGCGGAACCAGGTGCCGTCCGGCGCCTCGATCTCGCGCTCCAGCGGCTCCAGCCGCTCCTGCACCGCGGTCACGTCGCCGGCCAGCGTGCGGTCGGGGGTCAGCGCCGCGAAATCCGTCAGCTTGCGTCCCACGTCGCCCGGGATGATGGCGAACAGCGCCTTAATTGCGGGGGTGAAGAAGCGGATGCGGCCGTCCAGGTCGAGGAACAGGGTGGCGACGTTGGTGCTGAACAACACGTTCTGCAGGTCGTCCGACGTGGTACGCTGGCGTTCCAGCGTCTCCTGCAGCTGGCTGTTGACCGCGGTCAGCTCCTCGTTGAGCGACTGCAGCTCCTCCTTGGAGGCGACCATCTCCTCGTTGGTGGACTGGTACTCCTCGTTGACCGACAGCGCCTCCTCGTTCAGCGCACGCTGCTCCTCGCCGGCGACCTCCAGGTCGCGCACCGTGCCCTGCAGCTCCGCGCGCGTCGCCTCGAGCTCGCGCTCCAGCTCGGCCACACGCGACGCCTGGCCCGGCGGCAGGGCGGCCTCCTCGCCACGCTCCGGCCGGTGCGCGTCCAGGAAGCACACCAGCAGCATCTGCCCACCGGCCTCGGCCACCGGGTGCACGGCGAGGTCGAAGCGCCGGCTGTGCCCGCTGCCGGCGAGAAGGCCGCGTTCCAGCACGCTCGCCTTGCCGTCGCGCGCCGCCTGCAGGGCGCTGCGCAGCTTGCCGCGCAGCCCGGGCCGCGCCATCGCCAGCAGCTCGTGGGTGGCCAGGCCCGACGGCAGACGCAGGTAGCGCTCGGTCGGCCCCAGCGAGAACAGCACGGTGTTGGCCGGGTCCACCAGCACGGCGGCGGGCGCGTAGGCGTCCATCACCAGGCGGCGGCCCAGCTCGGCCAGAGCGGCCGGGCGCAGGGCCGCCGCCGGCACCGCGGCCGCCCGGGCCCGGCGCTCCTCGCCGGGCCGGACCAGCGCCGAGCCGGGATGCTGCAAGCTCGGCGCCGTCCTGTCCGGCGTGGCGACCCCGACGCGACGGTAGATGCGCGCGGCCTTCGACACCGCCTCGAACCGCCCCGCGGCACCCGGCGGACTCTCTGCCGAACCGAGCAGCAGGATGCCGCCGTCGCCCAGCGCGAAGTGGAACGCCTCGACGATGCGGGCCTGGGCGTCCGGACGCAGGTAGATCAGCAGGTTGCGGCACGACACCATGTCCAGCCGCGAGAACGGCGGGTCGGCCAGCACGTCCTGCACGGTGAACACGATGGCGCTGCGCAGGTCCGGCGTGGCGCGCCACCCGGCATCCTCGCGCACGAAGAACCGCTCCAGGCGCGCCGGAGAGACAGCCTCGAGGCTCGCGGCAGAGTAGGCGCCGTCGCGGGCGAACGTGATCGCCTCTGCGTCCACGTCGGAGGCGAACACCTGCAGCCGGGACGGACGCCCTGCCGCCTCGATCTGCTCGAGGAACAGCATGGCGAGCGAATAGGGTTCCTCGCCGGTGCTGCACCCGGCCACCCAGATGCGCATCGGCTGGTCGGCGGGGTGGGCTGCCACCAGGGCCGGGATGGTGGTGCGTTCGAGCGCGTCGAAGACGGCCCGGTCGCGGAAGAAGCTGGTGACGTGGATCAGCAGGTCGCCGGCCAGCGTGTCCAGCTCGGCGCGCTCCGCCAGCAGCAGGGCGTGGTAGCCGGCCACGTCGGTCGGCCGCAGGCCGGCCAGCGCCACGCGCCGGGCGATCCGGCGGCCCAGCGTGCCGGATTTATAGAGGGTGAAGTCGTGGCCCGTCTCCGCCCGCAGCAGCTCGAGGATGCCGGCGACAGCCTGGCCGTCCGGCTCGGGCGGGGGCGCGGCGCCTGCCCTTCCGGCGGAGGGGTCGGCGGCTGCTCTTTCGCCGGCAGGGGCAGCGTCTGCCCTTTCGGCGGAGGGGTCGGCGGCTGCTCTTTGGCCGGGGGGCCCGGCCACTGCCTTGCCGCCGGAGGGGGCAGGGTCTGCCTTGCGGCCGGAGGGAGCGGGCGTTGCCTCGCCACCGGATGGAACGGCGTCTGCCTTGACGCCCGGAGGGACGGCGGCTGCCTTGCCGCCCGGAGGGACGGCGGCTGCCTTGCCGCCAGGGGTCTCGGCGGCGGATACCCGGTGGGCGGCCAGGGCAGCCGGGATGGCGGCCACCGGCAGCACGACATCCGCCACGCCGGTGCCGATGGCACTGCGGGGCATGCCGTCGTAGCCCGCCTCCGCCGGATCCTGCACTGCAACGACGCCGCCATGCGCCTTGATGGCGCGCAGGCCCTGCGTGCCGTCCGCCCCCGTGCCAGACAGCACGATGCAGCCGGCACGCGCGCCATACTGTTCGGCCAGGGATTGCAGCAGGAAGTCGAACGGCATGCGCGCGCCGCGCGGTGCCGTCGGCGGCCTCAAGTGCAGCACCCCGTCGCTGGCGGACAGGTAGGTGCCGGGCGGTATCACGTAGAGCTTGCCGGGTGCGAGCTGCATGCCTTCCGCGGCCTCGCACACGCTCAGGGCGGTATGCGGCGCCAGCAGGGCCGCGAGCATGCTGCCGCCCTTGGGGTCGAGGTGCTGCACCAGGATCAGCGCCATCCCGCTATCGGCCGGCCACGCCTGCAGCAGCTGGGTGGCCGCTTCCAGCCCGCCGGCGGATGCGCCGATGCCGATGACGGTCAGGCCTGCCGGGCTGCCGGCCGGTGCAACGGGCGATCGGACTGGTTCGGACGGGGGTTCAGACATGTCGGCCTTCCGTTGCCGTTCAGGCTCGCCTGTGGGGCTTAGCACAGTCCTGCGGCGCTGGGTGCGCGTCGCGCCGGAGGCGCGCTGACGCTTGTTTGCCGGAGGCGCGCTGACCCTTGTTTGCCGGAGGCGCGCTGACCTTTGTTTGCCGGAGGCGCGGTGACCCTTGATACCGGTGGGCGCGCTGAGGTTGGTTGCCGGAGGCGCGCGGATGCGTAGTTGCCGGAAGCGTGCGGATGCGTAGTTTCCGTCCCTGCCCGGCTTCGGCCGTTGGCCGTAACGTCGCCGCATGACATCGCTGCACCCGGACGAGCGCGCTTCACGCATCCAGACAGAGACCGTCTTCCGGCTCGTCGGCTCTTGGCGGCAGCCGTTACGACCGGCACCGAAGCTGCGGGAGACGCCTCGCACGCTGCTGGAGGCGGAGATCAGCGCGTGGGTCAACGAAGGCGGCCGGGGCGATGATGGCGGGTGAGCCGCTGCAGGAAGCAAGCAAGCGGTTCTTTTTTGGAAAAAGAACCAAAAAACTTTTGGTCCTTGGGTGCGCGTTGCGGAAAACTCCGCGACAGCAGGGACAGACGTTTCTGCTGCTTTTGTCAAAACAGCAGGTCTTGCCTTCTTGGAAGCCAAACCCGTCGCTTTCGCAGGTTCACGTTGTTGATGCGTTTCGTCCCATGCCAACCGCCCCAGGCCTTGCCCAGTGACAGGCGAAGCAAGCGGTTCTTCTTGAAAACGTAGCGAATAACTTTTGTTGCCGTGCGCGCGCGCTGAAAGAAACTCCGCGACAGCCGGACCAAAAGTTTTTTGCCGCTTTTCAAAAAAGCAGGCCTTGCCTTCCTTACCGGACGCGAACGGTCGAGCTTTAGCGCCCAGTATCATCCGCCCGCGCCAGAGCCCCACAGCCTCCTGCGTCTTCACAAAAGAAGGGCCTTCCTCCTGCCACTTAGAAAAGCAGCCCAGACGCGCGCCAAGCCCGCGGGTAACTAAAGGTGCCCGGACTGATCCTGGCAATAAACGCCGGCTCGTCGAGCCTGAAGTTCGCCCTGTTCGGCGCGGACGGCCCGGGCCCTGCCTCTGCGCGCGGAGAGATTACCGAGCTCGCGGCCGCGCCGCGCCTGCTGGCGCATGGTCCGGACAAAGCGGTCCTGGTGGACAGGCAATTGCCGGCCGGGCTTGCGGACCCGTTCGCCGCCGCGCTGGACGCCCTGCTCGCCTTCGCGGACGGGCACCTCAGCGGCCACGCGCTGGCAGCGGTCGGCCACCGCATCGTCCATGGCGGCGCGGACCACGTGGCGCCGGCCCTCATCACCGAAAAGCTGTTGGCCGGCCTGCAGGCGTTGACGCCGCTCGACCCGTTGCACATGCCGCACAGCCTTGCCCCGGTGCGCGCCGTGTCCGCCGTACGTCCGCAGCTCAAGCAGGTCGCCTGCTTCGACACGGCGTTCCACCACACGCTGCCCGCCGTGGCCCGGCGCGTGGCGGTCCCGCGCGCGCTGGTGGCGGAGGGCGTGCGGCGCTACGGTTTCCACGGCCTGTCCTACGAGTTCATCGCGCGCCAGCTGGTTCGCTGCGCGCCGGCGCTCGCGCACGGCCGGGTGGTGGTGGCCCACCTCGGTGCCGGCGCCAGCCTGTGCGCGTTGTGCCGCGGCACCAGCATCGCCACCACCATGGGCTTCAGCGCGCTGGACGGGCTGGTGATGGCCACGCGGTGCGGCAGCCTCGACCCTGGGATAGTCCTCTATTTGCTGCGCAAGGGGCTGGATGCGGCCGGCATCGAAGACATGCTATACCGGCAATCCGGCCTGCTGGGGTCCTCCGGCATCAGCGGCGACCTGCGGGTGCTGCTTGCCAGCGACGACCCAAATGCCGGCGAGGCGGTCGAGCTGTTCACCTACCGCATCGCGACGGAGACGGGCGGACTGGTCAGCGCGCTGGGCGGACTGGACGGCTTGGTGTTCACCGCCGGCATCGGCGAGCACTCGGCAGCCATCCGCAGCGCGGTGTGCGACCGCCTGGCCTGGCTGGGCGTGACGATGGACCCATCGGCCAACGCAAGCGGGCCCGGCCGCATCAGCACGCCTGGGAGTGCGGTTGAGGTGTGGGTGATCCCGACCGACGAGGAGGCGATGATCGCGGAGCATACGAAGGCGGTGGTTGACGGGGGTTAGGCAAGGCAAGCGGTTCTTTTTTGAAAAAAAGAACCAAAAACTTTTGTCTCTGGTGGGTGCGGCGTGGTGAGGCGTGTCGTTTCAGCGACCCACGACGGCTGTTCCGGGAGCTCTCGCGTCTTGTCTCAAACGAAGACGCCTGTTTCCTCCCTACCGGCTGTTTCGAAGCGATCAAGTCCAACAAACCGAAGCGGGATCTTGCGATCGGGCCTGTGCTCGCAGCAGGAGATTAAAAGTGCCCTGTCGAGAAGCTACCGCGGGCAACCGATGCGAGCGATTCGTATGCTGACCTACATTGAGCAGGCCAAGCGGTTTCGTTCAGATAACAAAACCAAAAGACTTTGTTCTCAAGATCGCGCCCTGCAGAACTTGCCGCGACAGCAGGACCAAAAGTTTTTTGCTGCTTTTTTTCAAAAAAGCAGGCCTTGCTTTCTTCCCGAGCGCTAAAAGTCAAAACCGATATTCTCTGGTATAAGGCAACGCGCCTCAACACCGCACAACAGCGGGAACAAAAGTCTCCAAAAAAAGAACCGCTTGCCTACTTTACAATTTCCACGCTCGCCGTCTGCCCCGCCACCAGTCGCATGCCATCCGGCAAGTGGTCGATCGCGATGTGCACCGGAACGCGCTGTGCGAGACGCACCCAGGTGAAGATCGGGTTCACCGACGCCAGGCCGCTGGCATCCGACGAGGCATTCGCCACCACGATGCCGCGTGCCACCCCGGCCACGTGTCCGTCGATCGCGTCGTGCCAGCCGATCAGCTTGGCGCGTGCGTGGTCGCCGTCGTGGATGGCGTGCAGCTCGGTCTCTTCGAAGTAGCCGTCGATCCAGAACGAGTCCGCGTCGACCAGGGTGAGCACCCGTGTCCCGGTCACGCCGTAGTCGCCGATCCTGGCTTCCAGGTTGGTCACGAAGCCGTCCACCGGCGAGGTGATGCGGGTGCGCTCGAGGTTCACCTTGGCCTGGGCCAGTGCGGCCAGCGCCTGGGCCACCGCGGCTGAGGCCTGTTGCGCGGTGCTGAGGTAGCTCTGCCGCTCCTCCTCCGACGTGGACAGGTCGGTCAGCTTCAGGCGGCGCTGCGCCTCGGTCTGCTTGTTGGCGGCGTTGATGCGCGCCTGTTCCAGGTTGGCCTGGGCGTTGTCCACGGCGATGGCGTAGTCGGTCGCCTCTATATCCACCAGCAGGTCGCCGCGGCGGACATACTGGTTGTCGGCGACGGGCAGCTTGACGATGCGGCCGGAGATCTCCGGTGCCATGGTCACCACGTTGGCGCGCACGGTGCCGTCACGCGTCCAGGGCGGGGCCACGTAGGCCTGCCAGGCGGCCCAGGCGCAGATGGCGGCGGCGGCCACCAGCATCAGCGTGATCAGCACCGGCACCAGGCGCGGGGCGGCGCCGTGCCGCGCCGGCACCAGTTGCAGGGGTGCGGCGGTCAGCTTTTCGTTCCCGTCCGGCATCAGCCCAGCTCCCCCACGCAGATCACGATCGCCGACAGGATGATCACCAGCACGGACAGGTTGGCCAGCGCCGGGTGCCAGACGTGGCGCGTGAGGCCGGTGCGGTCGGCCACCTGGCGGACGGCCATCAGCAGCAGCCATGCGGCGAGCAGCATCGGCGCGATCGGCGAGACCAGCACGCCAAACAGGTTCACCTCGGCGTAGCGCATGGTGTGACTCTCCCGCGAAAGAAAGGAAGGCCTTCTTTTTCGAGAAAAAGAAGCAAAAAGCTTTTGGGCGCGCTGTCGCGGCAAGCTGAAACAACGCGCTTCAACGAACGACACCACAGGGAACAAAAGTTTTTTGGTTCTTTTTTTCAAAAAAGAACCGCTTGCCTCGCTTTCCTGCACTCAAGATTGTTGGCCCTTGCCGAAATAGTCGGCATGCCGCGTCAGCGCCTCCTGCAACGCGAGCAGCGCAGCACGCGCCGGGCGCACGTCTTGGGACTGCGCCTCTCCGGCGGCGAACGCCTGGTCGGCCGCCAGCAGCGCCCGGCGCGCCGCGTCCAGCTGCCCGGCGCCCAGCGCGGCCAGCAGCGTCTGCAGCGCGGGGATGCGGCCGAACTCCGCCGCCCACAGCCGCAGCCGCAGCACCGCGCCGCCGACGAACAGTGCCGCGGTGATCTCCGCGTGTGCCAGCGGCGTGCTGCCCTCCGGCAGTGCCGCCAGCCGCCCGTACATCAGCCCTTCCCAGCCGAGCAGGCTCGGCGGGCGCCGGCGCGTGGCAAGGCGGCGCAGGTCGCGCAGGGTGAGCAGGCGCAGCCGCTCGGCGCGGCGTTCGGGGGAGAGCTGCGGCAGGATTGCGATCGCCAGCGCGCCCACGCCCACGCCCACCACGATCGCCACGGTGGAGTTGTAGAACGACGCCGTGTCGAACGTCGGCTGGTTGGCCGGTGCCAGCAGCGGCGTGAAGTTGGTGGACGCCGCCACGAAGAAGGACTGCTTCCAGGCGCCCGCGCTGAGTGCGGCGAGCGGAACGATCACCACGCCCATCACCAAAGCGAGGCTCACGAAGCCCTCCCGGTTGGGCAGCACCGCGAAGTTGACGATGCCGGCCAGGACCGACGTGGTCAGCGCGCCGCCGAGGAACAGCCAGGCGCTACGCACCGCGCTCTCGCCGCGCGGCGAGAGCAGCAGCACCACGATGGCGGCGAACAGCAGCGCGCTGGTTCCGCTGGGCCAGGCGCTGACGATCCACAACAGCGCGGTGACCAGGATGATGAGGAACGCGCGCAGTCCGTTGATCAGCGCCGGCAGCAGGTCCGGCAGGCGCAGCGGGGGGATGCCGGGCAGGTCCTCGGCACGCGCCGGTTCCACCAGCAGGGCCACGCCGTTCAGCGCTGCGGCCAGGCCGCGCAGCGCGTCGGTGACGCCCACCTGCACCAGCTCGGACCCGCTTGTCTGCACCGGCACCTGGCCCAGCGCGCGGGCGGCGTTGCGGCAGCGGTCGCGCGTCTCTGCCGGTAGGCTGCGTGCGGTCACCACGATCGCCGGGCCGGGCGGCAGGGCGGCCAGCAGGGGCGCCACGTCGGATACAGCCTGCGCGGGGGGCGCAGTCTCCAGGTGGGTGGCCACCATGCGCCAGCCGGACAGGGCGGCGAACAGGCCGTCCACCGCGGCGGACAGCGCATTGGAGTGCACGCGCAAATCCGGGCTTTCGCCCACCGTCTCGTCCAGCAGGGTGGCCAGCGCGCTCGTGCGGCCGATCAGCGCGCGGCGGGTGGCGGTGCTGTCGCCGCCGGGGTGCTCGCAACTGCCGCGCAGTCCCAAGCCGGTCTGCCGCGCGATGTCGGCGATGGTGGTGGCCGCCCGCTCGCGCGCGGTGCCGCGGCCGGTCAGCACCAGCACCACGCCGGCGCAGACGATGCCGAGCGAGATCTCGGTGCCGCGGGCGACTGCCAGCAGGAAGACGTCGTTGGGGTTGCTGATGGCGTCGGCCGCGATGATGACGGCGGTGTAGCCGGCCAGTGCGGCGGCGTAGCTGGCGAAGTTCTGCAGCACGGTGGCGGCGAACCCGCACAGCCCGCACCAGGTGGCCAGCACGAGGAAGAAGCCGGCGCGGCTCTGCGGAAAGGCGGCCATCAGCAGGACGACCACGACGGCGCCCAGCAGCGTGCCGATCAGCCGGAAGTTCGCCTTGCGCAGAGAGGCGCCGAGGCTGGGCTGGCAGACGATGCCGGCCGACGTGCCGGCCCAGAACGGGTTCTCCAGCTGCAGCCAGTAGGCGATGAACAGGGCCAGGCAGACGGAAACCCAGACGCGCAGGCCGAAGGCGAGCGGGCCTTTCAGGCGTTGCACGCGGCGGTTCTCGCGGGGGCCCGGCTCTCTCTGCGATTGCTGCCAGGGTGTGACATGGCGTCTTGCGTAGCACAGGTAGCGTTGAGGGGCGCCACTGGTGATGAAAGAGGCGAAGCAAGCGGTTCTTTTTTGAAAAAAAGAACCAAAAAACTTTGTTCCCTTGAGCGCGCGTTGAGGGAAAGTCCGCGACAGCCTGACCAGAAGTTTTTTGCTGCTTTTTTTCAAAAAAGCAGGCCTTGCTTTCTGACTTGGAAATCTCGCTTTCGCCAGGGTCTGTTGAGCCAGGTTTCGCGTCGCTGATTTGACCGGTCTTTCTTGAGGCGATCTGCAACAGCGGCGGCGCACGCCCAACCTTCAAGGTGGAGGAGACCACATGACAAGCTCAGCGCGGTTTGAACTGTTTGCGTTCTGGCGGACGTCGGCGACGTATCGCGTCCGCGTCGCGATGAACCTGAAGGGTCTCGAGGCGAAAGAGCGCATCGTCAACCTGGAGGCCGGCGAACAGCGCAGCGAGGCGTTCCTGAAGATCAACCCGCTCGGCGCCATCCCGGCGCTGCTGGATCATGAGGCGCCAGATCAGGGCGCGCTCACCCAATCGTTGGCGATCCTGGAGTTCCTCGACGAGATCGCACCCACCCCGGCGCTGCTGCCGGCCGACCCGCATGGCCGCGCGCGGGTGCGCTCGCTGTGCGCGATGCTGGCGGCGGACACGCATCCGCTGATCGTGCCGCGGATCAGGAAATACCTCACCACGACAGCCGGATTCACCGACGAGGCCTGGCGCGCGTGGCAGACGCACTGGTTCACGACGGGCCTGCAGGCGATGGAAGCGCGGCTGGCGGCGGAGGCACAGACCGGCACGTTCTGTCATGGCGATGCGGTGACGAGCGCGGACATCTGCCTGGCCAGCATCATCGTGGTGATGCGAGTGTTTAAGATAGAGGTCGATCAGATTCCGATTGTCACGCGCATCATGTCGCGCTGCGAGCAGGAGGCGGCGTTCCTGAAAGCGGACCCTTCGCGTCAGGTGGGGGCGCCGGCTTAAGGAGAAAGCAAGGCTTTCTTTTCTGAAGAAAAGAAGCAAAAGACTTTTGGTTCGGCTGTCGCGGAGTTTTCCTCCAGCGTGTACTCAAGGGAACAAAAGTTTTTTGCTTTTCTTCTCACGTGCTCAATGACGCGCGCCGGCAGGTCGACGACCAGACGATGGCCCGTCGCCGGGTCGCGACAACACTTCAATGCTGCGCGCACCACGCCCTTGGCGTCGGCGTGCCCGTGGAACACGCCGTCGATGCGCGAGACTGTACCCAGCAAATCCGACGCATCACTTCGGATTCCAAACCGTTCAGGTAGCAACATGTGACACGGGCCGAGCTAACCTGTCACTGTGGGAGCCGGCCGCAAAGCCAGGAGTGTTGGGGTTCGATCGGGAAAGTGGGGGGCATTCTGTTGCCCGGGGCCCCCCTAACCGCGCGTGTCACTGCTTACGCAGCGATCGCGAGCGCCTCGAAGTTATCGTTGGCACTTGTGAATTGACCCGATAACGGCGGTATCATGCCGGGCAAAAGATGAGTCTTTACCACGCGTGTCGAGCCTGTGTCGTCCCCGCATTGGTGGAGACGCCGGGCACTGCCCCCGGGTCCACAACGATTATTCCACGCACCGTTTATCGCCATAGTCGGCCTAAGCTGACGACTCAGTATATAGCGCACGGGCGGGTGGGGGCAAGCGTCAGGCGCTGATTGATGGGGAAAGGCTAGGCCGGGGGCTCTGCCCCTGGACCCCGCTGGGGCCAGTCGGCCCCAGACCCCGGCTTCGCCTAAAGGGTTTTCAGAGAGGGGCCGACGAGGCTGTAGCCACAACACGTGCGGCCCCTCTCTGAAAACCTTTTAACCAAACAGGTTCTAAGGACGACTGTCCTTAGCGGGGTCCAGGGGCAGAGCCCCTGGCCTAGCCTTTCCCCACCACCCACGCCCCGGGCTTGCCACCACCCACCCGCGCGCTATGCATGCACCTTGCGGGAGCCTGGACGATGGAAGACGACACCGACACCCAAGACGGCGCAGGCGGCACCCCCGACAGCCTGTTGCCCTACGATTCCTGGATGGAGGATGCACTGCGCGGCGTCGTCGCCCGCGCGCTCTCCCACGCCGTGACCGAAGGCCTGCCCGGCGAGCATCACTTCTACATCACCTTCCGCACCGATTATCCCGGCGTGGTCATCCCGCCGCGCCTGAAGCAGAAATACCCGGTCGAGATGACCATCGTTCTGCAGCACCAGTTCGAGAAGCTGTACATGGACGACCAGGCCGGCGTGTTCGGCGTGCAACTCTCCTTCGGCGGAGTGCTCTCACCGCTGACCATCCCGCTGGCGGCCGTCACCGCCTTCGTCGACCCGCACGTGCAATACGGGCTGCGCTTCCACGTAACCGCCCCCGCGCCGGCACAAGCCGCTGTGCCGGAGCCCGCGCCACCCGCGCCAGAGGCGGGCGAGGCCCAGGCAGACGCCGCGCCGCAGGTGGTCAGCCTGGATGCGTTCCGGCGCAAGCGCGACTGAGCCAAACGACGCGCGCCACCCACAGGGACCAAGCGGTTCTTTTTGAAAAAAAGAACCAAAAAACTTTTGATCCCGTAGTTGCGCGCCGGCAGAACCATCGCGACAGCAGGACCAAAAGTCTTTTGCTTCTTTTCTTCAGAAAAGAAGGCCTTGCCTTTCCTGCCAACCTTCCCGCGACCAATGCCGCTGACAAACCCTGCGTCCGGCCTGATCAAAGCGCGCGAGCCCTCGCCTCCCGCGTCGGTCGGGGTTGTAGCTCCAAAGTCCGAACTCGCCGTGACGTCAGAAAGAACGCTTGCCTCGCCCGCCCTACGCCGCGCCGGCCGCCACGTTCTCACCCACCGGGGTCTCGGCAGGCGTCATCGCCGCCTCGGCGAGTTGCGCCGCCGAGGGGGCCGTGCCGCTCAGGTAGGCATCCATCACCCGCTCGGCCGGGCCGTCCATCACGATGCGCCCGTGGTCCAGCCACATCACCCGCGTGCACCACTCCAGCACCGCCGCCGTCTGGTGTGACGAGAGCACCAGGATCTCCGCCCCGCGCACCACGCTCTCCAGCCGCACCCGCGCCTTGGCCAGGAAGTTGGCGTCGCCGGCCAGGAACCATTCGTCCATCAGCAGCACCTGCGGGCGGATGCAGGTGGCCAGGCCGAACGCCAGGCGCACCACCATGCCGGTGCTGTAGAACCGCACGGGCAGGTCCAGGAACTCGCCCAGTTCGGCGAACTCCTGCACGTCGTGCTCAGTGGCGCGCACCTGCCCCGGGGAGAAGCCGTTGTAGAGGCCGCGCAGCATGATGTTCTCGCGCCCGGTCAGTTCCGGGTTCATGCCGAGCTGCGGGTCAAGCAGCGCGTTCAGGCTACCCTCCACGCGGATGCGCCCGACGGTCGGTTCGTAGATGCCGGCGATGGTGCGCAGCAGCGTGGTCTTGCCGGAACCGTTGGTGCCGACCAGGCCCAGGCGGTCGCCGCTGCGCAGGTCGAAGTCGATGCCGCGCAGCGCCTGGACCACCATGCGCTGCCGCTTGTCCTCGCCCAGCCGGCCGGACGCGGCCGCCAGCACCGTCTTCTTCAGGCTGCGCGCGCTGCCGTGATAGAGCGGAAAATCAACCGAGACGCCGTCTGCGCGGATATGTGCCATAGTGCCGCGCCCTACATCCAGTAGGCGATGCGCGTGCGCACCTTGGTGAAGAACACCCAGGCGACCGCGCAGAACACCACGCTGTAGATGGTGGCCAGCGACCATACCTGCAGCGAGGCAGCGTGGCCCAGCAGCGGCGCACGCACCACCTCCAGCAGCGCGTCGAACGGGTTCCATGGCAGCCACCAGCCGCGGGGGCCGAGCTGTTCTGGGCGCCAGACGATGGGGGTCACGAAGAACGCAATCTGCATGACGCTGCCGACGATGGGCGGGATGTCGCGAAAGCGCGCGCAAAACCCGCCCAGCAGTACGCAGGCGGCGAACGCGTCCGCCACCCACAGCATCAGGCCCGGCAGGCTCAAGGCCGCCACCGCCCCCGGCCACACCGAGAAAATGGCGAACACCGCGATCAGCACCGGCACGTTGTGCAGGAACGAGATCACTGTGCGCACCACCACACGCACGGCATGCACGAAGAACGGCATGCGCAGCGAGCGGATGGTGCCTTCGGACTGGGTGAAGGTGGTGCAGGCGTCGCCCACCAGGCCGCCCAGCGCGTTCCACAGCACCAGCGAGAGGGCCAGGAACGGCAAATAGGTGTGCAAATCCATGTGGAACAGCACGCTGTAGAGGCCGCCCATGGCCGCCACCATCACGCCGGTGGAGATAGTCAGCCAGAACGGCCCCAGCAGCGAGCCGCGGTATTTCAGCTTGATGTCCAGCCAGCCGAGCGTGGCCCCAAGCCGCCACAGCCGGAAGCCTTCGACGAGGTCTGCCAAGGCCAGCCTGTCGCGCTGGTGGCGTGTGACCTCCGAGCCGATGTCCAGCGTCGCGGTATGCAGCCGTGGCAGCGGCAGCTCGGTGATGGCATCCATGACGTGCGGGCGGTACTCCATCTGCCGGCCTGGGGCAACCGCGCAAGCGTGCGGCCAGCCGCAACCGTGGACGCGTGCGGCCAGCCGCAACCGGGGACGCATGCGGCGCCGGCTTCTTCCGGCACGCAGTTTGCGTCTACTCTGCAGAATGAGCGTGGTCCGACGACAAATCGCTATGTTGCTCTGCCTCGCCGCGCCGGCCGTCGCCTGCGGCCAGGCTGCCGCCACCGTGGGCGCACCTGGCGACGACCACCGCGGCGGCGTGCTGCGCCTCAGCGCCACCCAGGCGTTCGGCACCATCGACCCGCAGATCAGCTACGACACGTTCACCTGGCAGACGCTCTACGTGACGCAGGACCAGCTCGTCAGCTTCCGCAAGGCAGAGGGGGCGGACGGCCTGGCGCTGGTCCCGGACCTGGCCGAGGCGATGCCGGAGGTGCGCGACGGCGGCCGCACCTACGTCTTCCGCCTGCGCCAGGGCATCCGCTTCTCCGACGGCCGCGAACTCGGAGTGGACGACGTCGCCGCCACCTTCCGCCGCATGTTCCGCGTCTCCGGCCCCAACGTGGGAAGCTGGTACAACATCATCGTGGGCGCCGATGCCTGCCTGGCACACCCGGCCGGCTGCATGCTGCAGGGCGGGGTGGTGGCGGACGCGGCTGCGCGCAGCGTCACCATCCACCTCACCCGGCCGGACGCAGAGTTCCTGCAGAAGATCGCCCTGCCGTTCGCCAGCATCCTGCCGGCCGACACGCCCGACCACGACCTCGGCACCACACCGCCGGCGGCGACCGGCCCCTACATGATCCAGAGCGACAGCTCCGTCCGCGGCATGGTGCTGGTGCGCAATCCCTACTTCCGCCAGTGGAGTGCCGACGCCCAGCCGGACGGCTACCCCGACCGCATCGAGTTCCGCTACGGGCTGCAGACCGAAGCCGAAATCAGCGCGGTGGAGAACGGGACGCTGGACTGGATCGCCGACCCGCCGCCGCTGGACCGCCTGGCCGAGCTCGGCAGCGGCCACCCGGGCCTCGTCCACATCCACCCGATGCTCGGCTACTACTACCTGATGATGAACACCCACCTGGCGCCGTTCGACGATGTGCGTGCCAGGCAAGCGATGGCGATGGCGATCAACCGGCGCGTCCTGGTGAACCTCTACGGCGGCCCGGCGCTGGGCACACCCCTGTGCCACCTGCTGCCGGACGGCATGCCCGGCTCGGCCCCAACCTGTCCGTTCACGAAAAACCCTGGCCGCGACTGGACCGCGCCGGATTTGGCCCGTGCGCGCGCGCTGGTGGCGGCATCCGGCACGCAGGGCATGCGCGTGACGCTTATCGCGTCGGACCGCGACGTGGAACGCAGCATGGGCATCTACCTGCAGAGCGTATTGCAGGACATCGGCTACGACGCGCGGCTACACACCATCTCGTTCAACATCCGCGATCCATACATGGAAAACACCAGCAACCACGTGCAGATCGGGCTGGCCAATTGGTTCATGGACTACCCCGCGCCGTCGGACTTCCTGCAGGTGCTGTTCTCCTGCGCCGGCTTCCACCCTGGCTCCGACGCGTCGATGAACATGAGCGGCTTCTGCGACCCTGCGGCCGATGCGCGCATGCAGCAGGCGATGACTGTGGCGCTCATCGATCCGGCGCAGGCCGCGCATCTGTGGGAGGGCATCGACCGTGACGTGACCGCGCGTGCACCTAGCACCACTTTGTTTCAGATCAACTACCTGGACCTGGTGTCGGCGCGGGTTGGGCATTTTCGGTTTAGCCCGCTGTTTCACATGATTTTCTCGCAGGTTTGGGTGCAGTGAAGAAAGCAAGGCCTTCTTTTCTGAAGAAAAGAAGCAAAAGACTTTTCTCACTGCTGTCGCGGACTCTCCCACACGGCGCGACTGCGGAGACAAAAGTTTTTTGGTTCTTTTTTTCAAAAAAGAACTGCTTGCCTTGCTGACCAACGAAGGCCCCTGGTCCGTCGCCTGGCGCCGTCTGCGCACCGACCGCGCCGCACTCGCCTCGGCCTGCGTGCTGATCCTGATCGTGATCGCCTGCTTGCTGGCGCCGTTCTACGCGCAAAACGTAGCGCACACCGATCCGTTCCGCCCCAACCTGGACGGCAGCGTGGTGATCGGCGGCCGCACGCTGGACATATTGCAACCGGCCGACAACCCGCTGCACCTCGGCTCCGCGCCGATCGGTGCCACTTGGCACGGCGCCTATTTCCTCGGGGCGGACGGACAGGGACGCGACGTGGCGGCACGGCTGCTGTATGGCGGCCGCAATTCGCTGCTGATCGCGGGTGCGGCAACCGTGATCTGCCTTGTGCTGGCGGCGTGCGTCGGCATCCTGGCCGGCGCGCTGGGGGGCTGGGTGGACCAGGTGCTCTCGCGTTTGCTCGACATACTTTGGGCTTTTCCGGTTTACCTGCTGGCCATTTCGCTGTCTGTCGTGCTGATCAGCCAGGGGCTGCGCATCGGGCCGTTCACGTTGGAAGCCGACAGCCTGGCGTTGCCCATCCTGATCATCGGCATCGTCTACGTGCCCTACGCGGCGCGGCCGGTGCGCGGCCAGGTGCTGGCACTGGCACAAAGCGAGTTCGTCCTGGCGGCGGTGGCGCTCGGCGTGCCGCAACGCCGCATCGTGCTGGTGGACATCCTGCCGAACGTGGCGAGCACGCTGATCGTGTTCGCGCCGTTGATCATGGCGTTGAATTTGCTGACCGAGAGCGCGCTGTCGTTCCTGCAGATCGGCGTGCAGCCGCCGGCGGCGAGCTGGGGCACCATCATCGCCGACGGGCAGACGCTGATCTACGTGCGGCCGCTGGTGGCGGTGGCACCAGGGGTTGCGATCGTGGTGACGGTGCTGGCCCTGAACGTGCTGGGGGATGGGTTGCGGGATGCGCTGGACCCGCGGGCAAAGTTGCGGGTGCGGGGGTGAGAGAAAGCAAGCAGTTCTTTTTTGAAAAAAAGAACCAAAAAACTTTCGTCACCTGGGCGCACCGTGTGGGAAAGTCCTCGACTTGCCCGGCAGCGAGCGCACCTTGTTGAACAGTCCGCGACAGCCGCACAAAAGTTTTTTGCTTCTTTTTTTCAAAAAAGAAGCGCTTTCCTTGCTGCTCGCCCGCCTCGCCCAAATGCTCTTCGTCATGTTCGGCATCTCCGTCCTCGTTTTCCTGATCTTCTTTGCAACCCCAGGCGCCGACCCCGCCGCACGCATCGCCGGCCGCAACGCCACACCCGAAGTGCTCGCCGCCGTGCGACACGATTTCGGCTTCGACCGCCCCGTCCCCGTGCAGTACGCGCTGATGATGAAACGCCTGTTCATCACCCGCGACCTCACCAGCTTCGTCAACCGCGGCGAGCAGGTGATTCCCGAAATCATTGAGGGCACACCTGTCACGTTGTCGCTGGTGATAGGCGCCGCCGTGCTGTGGGTGCTGGGCGGGCTCGCCATCGGCATCACCGCCGCACTCACGCAAGGCCGGCTGGTGGACCGCGCGCTGATGGTCGCCGGGCTGGTCGGCGTCTCCATGCCGGTGTTCTGGGTGGGCGAGATGGCGAACCTGCTGACGCAAAGCCGCATGCACGAAAGCTGGCTGTTCGCCTGGGTGCCGCCGCTCGGCTACACGCCGCTTACGGAAGACCCGGTGCTGTGGTTCCGCACCATGCTGATCCCGTGGGCGGTGCTCTCGCTGCTCTACATGGGCATCTACGGCCGCGTGCTGCGCGCCAGCCTGATCGAGGCCTACCAGGAGGATTTCGTCCGCACTGCGCGCGCCAAGGGACTGTCCGAAACGCGCATCCTGATCCACCATGCGTTGCGCACGTCGCTGGTGACGTTCGTCTCGCTGTTCGGCCTGGATTTCGGAGCCCTGGTCGGCGGTGGCGCGCTGCTGACCGAAGTGGTGTTCGGCCTGCAAGGCGTAGGCAAGCTCACCTACGACGCGCTGCAGAACCTCGACCTGCCGGTGATCATGGCGACCGTGATGTACGCGTCGTTCTTCGTCGTCGCCGCCAACGCCGCTGTGGACGTCGCCTACGCGGCGCTGGATCCGCGGGTGCGGCACCGCCGTGCGTGAACCGGCGTACAACCTCCGCACGCCGGTGCGCGCGGTCTCGGCGGCCAGAAAGGAAAGCAAGGCCTTCTTTTCTGAAGAAAAGAAGCAAAAGACTTTTGGTACGGCTGTCGCGGAGTTTCCTTCAGGGCGCGCCCAAGGGAACAAAAGTTTTTTGGTTCTTTCTTTCAAAAAAGAACCGCTTGCCTTGCTCCTCTGGGCGCGTGGTCTGCACCATGTCTAACCATCTGCTCGACGTGCGCGACCTCTGCATCGACTTTCGCACCCGCGCCGGCGTGGTGCGCGCGGTCGACCGCGTCTCCTTCAGCGTGGCGGCAGGCGAGATCGTAGGCCTGGTTGGCGAATCCGGATCCGGCAAAACGCTGACCATGATGTCCGCACTCGGACTGATCAGCGCCCCCAACGCGATCGTCTCCGGCTCCATCCGCTACCGCGGACAGGAGATGGCCGGCCTGCCCGCGCGCGCGCTGCGCCGTGTTCGCGGCCGTGAGATCGCGATGATCTTCCAGGACCCGATGAGTGCGATGAACCCGGTGCACACGATAGGTTGGCAGATCGTCGAGCAGATACGCGCCCACCTGCCGCTCTCCCGCGCTGCGGCGCGCGCCCGCGCGGTCAGCCTGCTTGGCCGCATGGGCGTCCCCGCGCCGGAGACCGCGTTCGGCCGCTACCCGCACCAGCTTTCCGGCGGCCTGCGGCAGCGCGCGATGATCGCCATGGCGCTGAGCTGCGACCCCTCGCTGCTGATCGCCGACGAGCCGACCACCGCGCTCGACGTCACGGTGCAGGCACAGATCCTCGGCCTGCTGCACGAGCTGTGCCGCGCGTTCGGCTCGTCCATCGTGCTGATCACCCACGACATGGGCGTGGTCGCCGAGCTCGCCGACAGGGTGATGGTGATGTACGCGGGCCGCCTGGTCGAACGCGGCCCGGTGGACGCGGTGCTATCGGCGCCGGCGCACCCCTACACCAGCGGCCTGCTCGCCAGCATCCCGCCGCTGGACGGCGCGCGGCCGCACCGGCTCGCCGCCATCCCCGGCGCCCCGCCCTCACCTGCCGAGCGGCCGCCCGGCTGCGCCTTCCAGCCGCGCTGCGCCCACCGCTTCGGGGCGTGCGCCACCCGCCCCGAATTGCGCGCCACCGGCCGCCAGGACGCCGCCTGCTTCCTGGTGCGGGAGGATGCCGCGTGATCCTGCTGCAAGCCGCGGCACCGCGCGCCGGCCAGCAGCACGCCGCCTGCTTCCTGGTGCGGGAGCACGCAACATGATCCTGCTGGAAGCCATCGCACTGTCGAAAACCTACCAGCTCGCCGGCGGGCACACCCTGCGCGCGGTCGACAACGTGTCTCTGCGCGTCATGCGCGGCGAGACGCTGGGCCTGGTGGGCGAATCCGGCTGCGGCAAGTCCACCCTCGGCCGCTGCCTGCTCCGCCTGCAGGCGCCCACCGACGGCGCAATCCGCTTCGCCGGCCAGGACATCACCCAAGCCTCCATGCGCAGCCTGCGCCCGCTGCGCCCGCGCATGCAGATGGTCTTCCAGGACCCGGCCGGCGCGCTGAACCCGCGCCGCCGCGTGGGCGACCTGATCGCCGAGCCGCTCCGCGTGCACCGCCTGCCCGACGGGTCCCGCCGCAACGCCGCCGCGACCGCTACCCGCGTGGCCGAACTGGTGGAGCTGGTGGGCCTGCGCGCGGACCACCTCGCCCGCTACAGCCACGAGTTCTCCGGCGGCCAGCGCCAGCGCATCGGCATCGCTCGCGCGCTCGCACTCGGCCCCGAGCTGATCGTGGCCGACGAACCCGTCTCCGCACTGGACGTGAGCGTGCAGGCGCAGGTGGTGAACCTGCTGATGGACCTGCAGGAAGGCCTTGGCCTGACGATGCTGTTCATCGCGCACGACCTCGCCGTGATCCGCCAGGTCGCAACCCGCACTGCGGTGATGTACCTCGGCGCCATCGTCGAGACCGGGCCGACGAGCGAGGTGTTCGCGCGCCCGGCACACCCCTACACCGCGGCGCTCCTGGCGGCCGTGCCGCGCCTGTCCCACGCCGGCCAGCCACGCCACCAGGCACCGCTGCGCGGCGAGGTGCCCAGCCCGATGAACCCGCCAGACGGATGCCGCTTCCACACGCGTTGCCCACACGTGCAGCCGCGGTGCAGAACGGAGCGGCCGGAGCTTCGCGGAGCGCAAGACGCACGTCAGGTGGCGTGTCATTTTCCTTTGTCGCAGTAAGCAAGCGGTTCTTTTTTGAAAAAAAGAACCAAAAAACTTTTGCTCCCTGGAGTACACGCCGGTTGAGCGGTCCGCGACAGCCGAGACAAAAGTCTTTTGCTTCTTTTCTTCAGAAAAGAAGGCCTTCACTTCGCAGAACCGGAAGTGCGTGTTGTGGACAACCACGACGTCCCGCAATGCCAGACGCCCGGACTGAGCCGGGCGCAACGGCTCGCCTCCTACACAGCTGTTCGCGTCCGCGTTCGTCAGCGCGCCGCCTGCGCTCCGAACCACGCTTGTGGGTGGGAGGGAACCGCGCCTTCCAGCACCTCCTCGCGGCTAACGCAGCGCCGCACCAGGCCGTACACCGTTTGCCACACTGTGCTCGTTTCCAGCGAATCGAGCAGGCACTTGTCGAACACCGTGTACGTCCGCCCCGCCTGGCATCCGAACGAGGTGCGGTCCGCGCGTGCCGCCGTCAGAACGATACGGTTGGCACGCGTCATCGGCGCCCGTGCGAAGCTGCCGGAGAAACAGGCGGAGACGACGACCACCGTCGGCGCGTCGCCGCAGCCTCGCACCAGCGCTGCGTCCAGCGCGCGGGGTGTGAGGAAGTCGTCCGTGTCGCTGAGGTAGAGTCCCTCATGCTCGCCGCCATGCGAGGTGGCGAACACGAAGCATCCCTGCCCCGCTTGCGGCCGCATCGCGGCGACGGCCGCCAGCACGTTCTGCAACGAAGCCGCGTGGGCGCCGGCGGCCGAGGCACTCAGGCGCTGCACGTCGGCACTTACCGCGTGCAGGCGAGCCTGCAGGGCGCCCGCCGCGTTGTCGAACACCGGCAGGCTGTCGTCGCCGGCGACGAGCACGACCTTGTCTGACGCGTGCGCGATACCGGCGACCAGAAGAAAGGCGAGGCAAGCGGTTCTTTTTTGAAAAAAAGAACCAAAAAACTTTTGCTCCCTGTCGGAAAGTCTCCGGCGAGCGCGCGACAGCGGAGACAAAAGTCTTTTGCTTCTTTTCTTCAGAGAAGGCCTTGCCTTGCTCATGCCACCACCCCCTCGCTCACCCGCGCATGTGCGCCATCACGCACGCACACATACACCAGCACCAGCCCGAGCACCGCCGGCAGCACCACCAGCGATGGCACCTGCCGGCACAGCAGCCCCAGCCCGGCCGCCGTCAGGCAGCCGCAGAACGCGCCGGCGTCCCACGCCGCCTCCATCGCGATGTGGAAGCGGAACGCGGCGCCGGACAGCTTCGCCCGGTCGTACATGAAGCTCATCAGCACCGGCACGTACACCGCGCCGAGCGCCGCAGCACTCAAATTGGCCGCCACCGCGGTCCAGGCGGACACCGACGCAGCACTGCGCGCCGCCACGCTGAGCGCCATCGCCAGGCACACCGCGCCCAGGTAGGCGCCGCGCCGCCCGCGGTCGATGCCGCGCCCGCACAGGTAGCTGCCGGCTGCCCCGACCACGCCGGAGGCGGCCGCGGTGACGCCCAGAGCCGCGTAGTGCGAGCCGAGTGCCAGGAACAGCACCATCGGCCAGGCAAACATGGTGCCTGAACTGAGCCAGCCGTCGCCGGCGAACGCCGTGAACGCCCGCCTGTCCAGGCCACGGAACACGTCGCGCGCGGCCGAGACCGGGCCGGCCGGCAGGTCGCTCACCAGGCACAGCGGCACCACCGCCAGCAAGCCGAGCGCGCAACCCAGGCCGAACTCGGCGGCAGACCCCCAGCGCACCAGCAGCCAGGCGCCCAGCAGCGGTGCCGTCACGTTGGCCAGAGCGGTAATCGTCATCCGCAGGCCGACCTGGCGGCCCCTCGCACCGTCCTCGCAGGTGATGGCGGTGGCGGCGTGGTAGACCGGCCAGAACAGCGCCTCGCCCAGCGCCACGCACAGGATCCACAGCCCGAAGCAGACCGGGTTGGCCGCACCCATCAGCGGCAGGAACTGCAGCGCCATCAGCGCGGTGCCGAGCCGCAACGCCGCCGGGTAGCCGGCACGGCGCACCACGCGCAGGCAGACCAGGCGGAAGGCGGAGCGCACGGCGAGGTAGAGGGCGTAGGACGCCAGGGCGGCGGACAGGCTGAAGCCGCTGCGCAGCAGGTAGGCGCCGATGAAGCCGGCGGTGAGCGAGACGCCGGACTGGAACAGGGCGAAGTGGGCCAGCAGCAGGTTCTGCTGGCGGAAGCGCGCTGGCGTCTGGTCTGATCGCATTGTCAGACCTTAGCAAAGCTAAGCAGTTCTTTTTTGAAAAAAGAACTAAAACTTTGTTCCGTGAGGTACACGCCAACGGATAGGTCCGCGACAGCCGTGATAAAAGCTTTTTGCTTCTTTTTCTCGAAAAAGAAGGCCTTGCCTTACTTGTCTGACGCCCAACGACGTCGCGCGTTGACCAACGAGGGCGAGAAAGTTTCTAAGACGCCTACCTGCTCGCCCGATCCAGCCGCAACGTCATGCAGTAGGCCCCGCCGCCCGACAGGATGAACGGGTCCAGTTCCACGTCGCGCACCGTGTAGCCGTGCGCCTGCAGCAGCCCGCGCACGTGGTCCGGCGCCCGCGCCATCACCACGTCGCGGCCGATGTTGACCGCGTTGACGCAGAACGCCGCCGCATCCTCCGCGCTCGCCTCCAGGCGTTGCGCGGGCGGGACGTGTTCGTGGATCAGCGCCAGCGCCGCGTCGGTAAACGCCGGCGGGTAGAACAGCACCTCGCCGCCGGAGAGCGGGCAGAAGCAGGTGTCCAGGTGGTAGAAGCGGTTGCTGGCGAGCTCCAGCGCCACCACGGTCCGGCCGAAGTAACGCGCCACCTCGTCTGTCGCCGCGCGCACCGAGCGCTGGCCGTAGCCGCACCAGAAGACCTGGCGGGTGCGGTCCCAGATGGCGTCGCCGGCGCCTTCCTGGAAGCAGCCTTGCGGGAAGGTGGCGACCTCGTCCAGCAGGCCGCGCGCTTGGAAATCCTGCAGCGCGGCGAGGTAGGGCGCCTCCTCGCCCTGGCGCTCGGCGCAGGCGAAGCGGGCGACGATGGCGCGCCGGTCCAGCACCACGGCGGCGTTGGCGGGAAACACCATGTCCGGCTGGCCCGGCACGCCGGGCACCACCTGCAGCGTGGCGCCGGCCGCGGTCAGCGCGCGGCACAGCGCGTTGAAGCTGGCGCGCGCGTCCGCCAGGTGGCCGGCCGGATCGGCGGCCCAGTCGCCGGGCTTCATCCACGGGTTGATTACGTAGCTGACGTTGAAATGCGCAGGGTCGACGAGCATCAGGCTCGCGGTCTGGGTCATGTCAGCGGAGGCGAGCAAGGCAAGCGGTTCTTTTTTGAAAAAAAGAACCAAAAAACTTTTGTTCCCTGGAGTACACCGTGCCGGAAAGAACCGCGACAGCCGCACTAAAAGCTTTTTGCTTCTCTTTCTCGAAAAAGAAGGCCTTCCTTCTGCTCAAACAGTCATTGTTTACGTAGCCCAGCATGGCAAACCTTCGAGCAGGACGGTTGTACACGCCCGCGTGTAGAGGATCGCGCCGCACTTGCAAGGGCTCTTCCGCCGCTGCCCGCTTGGCTGCTAGCAAACGCCTCCCTTAACCCGAGGCTCACCCGCTTTGACCACCGACCTGCTGATCGCCCGCGCGGCGCGGCTTCGCCCCATCGCCGAGATCGCGGCGGCCGCCGGCATCGGCGAGGCGTTCGTGGAGCCCTACGGCCGTTTCAAGGCCAAGGTCAGCGAGGCGATCCTGCCC
This sequence comes from Acetobacteraceae bacterium, assembly GCA_965198755.1. GTDB lineage: Bacteria > Pseudomonadota > Alphaproteobacteria > Acetobacterales > Acetobacteraceae > BOG-908. The sequence continues at coordinate 4,503,211 of OZ240673.1, read as the reverse complement.
ACCCTGCCCGTGCGCGAGGGCGCGCTGGTGCTGGTCTCCGGCATCAGCCCCACCCCAGCGGGCGAGGGCAAGACCACCACCACCATCGGCCTGGGCGACGCGCTGCGTGCGGCCGGTGCGCGCACGATGATCTGCCTGCGCGAACCCTCGCTGGGCCCGTGCTTCGGCATGAAGGGCGGGGCCACCGGCGGCGGCCGCGCGCAGGTGGCACCGATGGAAGATATCAACCTGCACTTCACCGGCGACTTCCACGCCATCACTGCCGCCAACAACCTGCTCTCGGCCATGCTGGACAACCACGTCTACTGGGGCAACGCGCTGGGCATCGACACGCGGCGCGTCACCTGGCGGCGCTGCGTGGACCTCAACGACCGCGCGCTGCGTCAGGTGGTGGCCGGCGTGGGCCAGGGTGCCAACGGCACGGTGCGCGAGGACGGCTTCGACATCACGGTGGCCAGCGAGGTGATGGCGATCTTCTGCCTTGCGCGCGACCTCGCCGACCTCGAGGCGCGTCTGGCAAGGGTGATCGTGGCGACGCGCCGCGACGGCTCGGCCATCACCGCGGCGGATTTGCAGGCGCACGGTGCGATGGCGGTGCTGCTGCGCGACGCGCTGCGGCCGAACCTGGTGCAGACGCTGGAGGGCACGCCGGCGCTGGTGCATGGCGGCCCGTTCGCCAACATAGCGCACGGCTGCAACAGCGTAGTGGCAACCAGGCTGGCGCTGCGCCTGGCCGACATCGTGGTGACCGAAGCGGGTTTCGGGGCCGACCTCGGCGGCGAGAAGTTCCTCGACATAAAGTGCCCCAGCGCGGGTCTGGCGCCGCGCGCCGCGGTGGTGGTGGCCACCATACGCGCGCTGAAGATGCATGGCGGCGTGGCCCGTGCGGCGCTCGGCACCGAGGACACGGAGGCCGTGTTGCGCGGGGCGCCCAACCTGGTGCGCCACGTGGACAATATGCGCGGTTTCGGGCTGCCGGTCGTCGTCGCATTGAACCATTTCTCCGGCGACACCGAGGCCGAGGTGGCCGCCGTGCGGTCGGCGCTCGCGCACCTGGACGTGCAGGTGGTGCTGTGCCGGCATTGGGCGGACGGCGCCGCGGGTGCTGCAGACCTGGCGCGCGCAGTGCTGGCGCTCGTCGGGCAACCCTCCGGCTTCGCGCCGCTCTACACGCCGGAACTGCCGCTCGTCGAGAAGATACGCACCGTGGCACAACGTATCTACCGAGCGCGCGACGTTGCTATCGAGCCGGCCGCCGCACGCAAGCTGGCCGTCTGGCAGGACGCCGGCTACGGCGCGCTGCCGGTGTGCATGGCCAAGACGCAATACAGTTTTTCCGGCGATCCGAAAGCGCTTGGTGCACCCGAGGGCTTTACGCTGCCGGTGCGCGACGTGCGCCTGTCCGCCGGTGCGGGGTTCGTGGTGGCGCTGTGCGGCGACATCATGACGATGCCGGGGCTGCCGCGTGTGCCGGCAGCGAACGCGATACGGTTGGATGCGGAGGGGATGGTCGAGGGGTTGTTCTGATGGGACGGCAGCAAGGCAAGGCAAGCGGTTCTTTTTTGAAAAAAAGAACCAAAAAACTTTTGTTCTCGTTGTGTGCGTTGTGGTGACACGTATCGTTTCAAATGTTCAGACAGCGCTGATAGCAGATTTGGTTTTTCTCTCGATAAGGACGATTTCTTTCTTCAGGTGATGTCGTGAACTTCAAACAGTCTTGCGCTGTGCAGATGCAAGCGACATTGAAAGGTAAATCTTCCTCTTCGACGAGAAAAATCAGACGCCTCACACCGGTGGCCTCGAACCTTGACTGGCCGTAAGCGAGAATCAAAAACTCTTGTTCTCCTGGACGCGCTTTGCAGAAGTCTCCGCGACAGCCGAAACCAAAAGTCTTTTGCTTCTTTTCTTCAGAAAAGAAGGCCTTGCTTTCCCTTCCTGTGTCGATCGGCCAAGACCGGATACCGCTTGGCAAGCGTCTTCCGCTTCTTTCAGTATCCGTTTCAAAAGTCGGCTTGGTGAGTCAACTGGCGTGGTTCTTCGAGCACCGAAGCGCAGAAAAACCGCGCTAGATGACGACCAGGGCGACTTTTCTAACGGACACTCGAAAAACCGCTAGCCTTACCTCTGCCGCACCAGCCCTTCCTGCGCCACGCTCGCCACCAGCCGTCCGTCCCTGCTGAACACCTGCCCCCGGTTGAACCCTCTCGCCCCGCCGGCCCAGGGCGAGTCCGTCACGTAGAGCAGCCAGTCGTCCACGCGAAAATCGTCGTGCAGCCAGAGTGCGTGGTCCAGGCTGGCGGTCTGCACGCCTGGCGTCATCCAGCTCAGCCCGTGCGGCATCATGCAGGTGCCTAGCAGCGACATGTCCGACGCGTAGGCCAGGATGGCGCGGTGGATGTCCGGGTCGTCGCCCACCGGGGCCACCGCGCGCAGCCATGAGGTGTAGTTTGGCGGCCGCTTTTCCGGCCGCGCGAGCGATCGCGGGTCCACCGCGCGCGCCTCGATCGGGCGTGCGAAGACCGGCGTCTCGAAAGCGTGCGGCGGCAGGCCGGCTTGCTCGCGCTGCAGGCGGAACGCGTCGGCCTCGCTGATCAGCTCTTCGGGCGGCGGCACGTCCGGCATGCGCGCCTGGTGCGCGATGCCGCGTTCCGGTTTCTGGAACGACGCAGCCATGTTCAGGATCGGCTGGCCGCGCTGCATGGCGATGATGCGGCGCGTCGCGAAACTGCGGCCGTCGAAGTCGCGCTCTACGCGGTAGACGATCGGGTAGTTCTCGTTGCCCGGCCGCATGAAGTAGGCGTGCAGCGAGTGCGCCACGCCGCCGTTGGCAACCGAGCGCATCGCCGCGATCAGCGACTGCGCGATCACCTGGCCGCCGAACACCCGCCCGCGCCCGCCCGGCTGGCAGAACCCGCGGTACAGGTCGATGTCGACCTCCTCGAGATCCAGCATGCGCAGCAGCGAGCCCACCAGCGCCTCCGGCGAGTGCGGCTGCTCCGGCGAGGGCAGCGACTGTGGCAGGGGTTGCTGTTCCGGCAAGGGCTGCGCACCCGGCGAGGGCTGCTGCTTCGGCGAGGGCAGCGACTGTGGCACGGGCGGCTGCTCCGGCGAGGGTTGCCTCGGTTGGTCCTGCATGGGCGGCCTCAATCCTCGATGGCGGCGTAGATCATGTTCTTCAGCAGGCCGCGGAAGTTGTACGTAGTGGAGGGCATCAGCTGGGTCAGGAAGATCGCCACCAGATCCTCTGCCGGGTCCACCCAGAACAGGGTGGAGGCCGCACCGCCCCAGTAGTAGTCGCCCTGCCCCAGAGTGCCGGACCGCACCTCGTCCAGCGTCACGGCGAACCCCAGGCCAAACCCCACGCCCTGTGCCGCGGTCTCCGAAAAGCTGTCGATGGCCACCTCCGTCAGGTCGCGCCCGCCCGGCAGGTGGTTCTTGTGCATCAGCGCCAGCGTGCGCGGGCCGAGCAGCCGCACGCCGCCAGCAGCGCCGCCGCCGCGCAGCACGTCGCAGAAGCGGTGGTAGTCGTCGATGGTGGAGACCAGGCCGCCGCCGCCGGACTGGAAGACGGGCGGCTGCAGGTAAGCGCTCTCGGCCGGGTCGTCCGCCAGCGCCAGCATCTCGCCGCCGCGGCGCGCGTAGTTTGCGGCAAAGCGGTCCCGCTTGGCCTCAGGCACGTGGAAGCCAGTGTCCACCATGCCGAGCGGCCCGAAGATCTCCTCCTGCAGGAAGTCGCCGAACGGCTTGCCGGAAATGCGTTCGACCACGGCGCCGCACACGTCGGTGGCCAGCGAATACATCCAGCGCTCGCCCGGCTGATACTTCAGCGGCACTTGGCCGAGCTTGGTCACGAACTGCTCCAGAGTCTCGTCCGGGCCGCGGCGCACGCCGGCCGCGCGGTAGGCGGCGTCCACCGGGTCGGCAGAGGCCGGCGCGCCCACCTGCTCCAGCAGGCCGCCGTAGGTCAGACCGGCGGTGTGGCTCAGCAGGTCGCGGAAGCTGACGGGACGGCGCGGCTCGGCCAGCTCGGCGCCGTCCGCGCCGCCCACCCATACCTTCTGGCCGCGCCACTCCGGCAGCACGCGGGTCACCGGCTCGTCGAGCTGGAAGGCGCCGCGCTCCATCAGCATCATCAGCGCCACCGAGGTGATCGGCTTGGTCATCGAGTAGATGCGCAGGATGGAGTGGTCCTCCATCGGCTTTGCGCGCTTGACGTCCATCATTCCCAGCGAAGCGCGGTAGGCAACCTGGCCGTGGCGGGCGACGAGCACCTGGCAGCCGGCAATCCGGCCCGCGTCGACGTAACGCTCCTGCAGCACGGCGCCGATCCGCTCTAGCTGCCTGGTGGCCATGCCTGTGTGTGCGGCCATCTGGGGTGGGTCCTATCGTGAGTGGGGCGCATCCTACGGGCGGCGAGTGGGCAAGCAAGGCAAGCGGTTCTTTTTTGAAAAAAAGAACCAAAAAACTTTTGTGTCCGCTGTCGCGCGCTCGTTGGAGAGGTGCGTGGTGAGGGAGCGGAAGGTCTTTCGCCTGGATGGGTGCGGAACTCGGCGCCAAGCGACGTATCGTTTTGCACGGCTAACCTTGGTCAGACCGAGTGCATATCCGAAACTCACCGTAGCCCATCCTCAAATCACATGCCTGGTTTTGCATCTCCGAACGTCAACTGGAACGAAGATTTCACTCGAGCAAAAACGCCGGGCGCTTTTGGTTGCCATGCGCGCATGCTGCGGGAGAGTCCGCGACAGCAGGGACAAAAGTTTTTTGCTGCTTTTTTTCAAAAAAGCAGGCCTTGCTTTCTCCGCTCAGCAACCCGCCTCCACCCGTATCTCCTCCAGCATGCCATACACCGCATCGCAGAATTCCGGATCGGACGCCTCCAGCTCGCGCGCGCACATCAGTCCCAACCCGTGCGTCAGCACCTGATACAAAATCCGGTCGGGCCTGCTGCCGCTTGCCAGCACGGTGTCGAGCCGCGCCATCTCACGGCCCGCATAGGCGTAATTGGGGTTGCCGGGCTGCTGGGCTTGGCGTCCCGCTATCATGGCGCGTGCGGTCTCGATCGGGTCGGTCATCTGCGTCTCTATGGTGAGGGGACAAAGGCGCCCTTGTTGGGCACAAAGTACTGCTGCCCGCCGCCCGGCGTCTGCGCCGTCGAATACGGGTTCGACCAGGTGTCCTCGACCGGAGCGGCGGTCGAGCTCAGCGCCTGGGTGGGCTCGGTGGAGACGTAGTTGCTCTGCGTCTTGGAGACCGCGCCGGTTGCCGGGTCGTAGCCGACCGAGGAGATGCCCAGGCTGCCCGGCGTCTCGGACGCCGGTGCGAAGTAGTTACCCTGCGGGCCGCCCGGGGTCTGCCATTGGGTCATCTGAGTACCAGCCGGCATGTTCACCACGCTGACCGGCTGGTTGAAGTCGATGCCGGCCATGTGGGAGTCGATCCTGGACTGCGGCCATCCCTGCTGGCTGTAGAAATCCTGCGCCACGTTCTGGTTGGCCGCGTATTTGGCGCCCGACGCGCCGGCCAGTTCGTCGCCGGCCAGGCCGCCGCCGGCGCCGCCCGCTACCCCGCCGATCGCCTCGCCCCAGGCCTCCCCGCGCGCCCCGCCGAGCTGCTGCCCGATGGCACCGCCCGCGGCGCCACCTGCGATGCCGCCGACGAAGCCCGCGCCGGCCTGCAGGCCGAACACGCCGAGCCCCGCCAGCCCTGCAGAGGCGTAGGCGGCAGCACCCCCGGCCCCCAGCGCCACCGCCGCCCCGCCGATCGCCATGTCGCGCGCGATGGTGACGGCGAGCGCCGGCACCTCCGGGTTCACCGAGGCGTAGCTGGCTGTCCCGCCGCCGATGAGCACGTTGGACGACGCCGTGCTGATCTTCGCGCTGCACACGGTCAGGTCGCCCAGGCGGGCGGCCGGCATGGTGTCGAAGAACACCGACGTGCTGCCGGTGGCAATCTGCATCGGCCCGTCGTGGTTGTCGCACACCGCGGTGTCTGCGAGCGCGCGGGCGGCGAGCTGGCCGTTGATGATGATGCTGGCCGACCCGGTGACGATGTCGCCGGACGGTGCGCCGTAAGTGCTGCCGATTTTCATGCCCGCCAGCGCGCCGCCGCCAGCCATGGCCACCGCACCGCCGGCGGCGGCCAGCACCAGCAGGTCGGCGCCGCCGGTGGCCACCGTCAGCAGCGCGATGCCGGCGGCGATGCCCACCGCGCCGCCCAGGCCGAAGCCGAACGCCGCGTCGGTGTGGCTGACCTGGTCGCCCATCCGGGCGGCAAGCTGGCCGCTCATGGCGGCGTGGGGTCGGCACCCCCGACGAACATCGGATGGTCGGCCCCGGCAGTGCGAACATGGGCCCACCTGACAGAACGACCGTCGGCACAACCGACAGACACCCGGTTGGCGTTCCCGACGAAACAGACGTCAGCACAGCCTTCGGAATGAACGTCTGCACGGCCGTCGGAGCGGAGGTAGATACAGCCGACAGACAGACCGTAGGCTCGCGCCGTAAACATCGGGTCACCACCGCCGGCAGGTTTGCGCGCAGCGCCCCCGGAAACGGTCAACGGGCGGCTGCGAACCGCACTCGCCGCCCAGGCCGGCTGACGCGCGCCGCTCATGCGCCGTTGGTCCAGGCGAACTGGCGCAGCATGTCGAGGAACAGCGAATCCGTGCCGGCGAACTCGGCCTCCGGCGCGGTGTGGGTGATGCTGACCACGCGGTCGCCGGGGCGCAGGGCGTAAACCTGGCGCTGCTGGATACGGCCGACCTCTCCGCCCTGCCAGGCGAACACGATCTCTATGCACGCGACCCCGTCCAGCCGCGCGTCGCGCCGCAGCTTCAGCGCGAAACCGGAGGCGCGGGATTGCAAATCCTCGACCTGGCGGGTGACGAAGCTGTCCAGCGTCTCGCCCTCGGGCATCTGGTTGGTGGCGACCAGCGCGTTGGGCGTGATGGCATGGCCGGGAGCGGCCGGGGCGGAAAAGCCGATCATCGAGCGCTCCACCCAATCGTCGGGGACGGGGAAGACGAAGTCGCTACCGTGGCAGTCCTGCGCCATGGCTTAGTCGAACTCCGCCTCGGTGGCGTCGGCCGGCGCGGTGCCGTCGAACTGGCTGGCCGGCGGGGCGGCCGCACCGCTGCCGCCCGAGCCCGACAGCGCGTCGGGCCCAGTGATGCCGCCGCTGCCGGCACCCATCATGCCGCCGAGCTTGGCCATCACCGCGTTCAGCCCCGGCAACGACTGCACCGCCGGCAGCGCGGTGAACTGCGGCGAGGCCGGCTGCGTGCCAGGCTGCAGGCCGGGCATCGTGGCGATCCCCGCCCCGCCAGCCGAGGCAGACGAGGCGGCCGCACCGCTGCCCAGGCTGGCCGCCTGCGTCACCGCGGGGCTGGACAGGCCGGAGCCTGCCATCGCCGCGGCACTGCCCATGCTGCCCGGCGAGAGCGACATCATCGCCTGTGCGGCGGCCATGCCCTGCGCCGCCATGCCGCCGCCACCGGCCGATGCGAACGCCGCTCCGCTGACCGCGCTGCCCGGCGTGCTGACGCTGGGGCCGCCGGCCACCGCCAGCGAGCCACCGCCGATCGACATCGCCTGGCCGGCCGCCTGCGTCGTCTTGCTCATCTGCCCGGTGGTCGATGCTGCGTTGGTGACGGTGGTCGAGGTGAGCAGGCCGGAGCCTTTGCCGGTGAGCGCACCGTCCACATACTGCGCGACCGGTTTTCCGGTGTCGGTGACGCCGGCGAACTGGATGTCCTTCATGCCCTGGCGCGCGGCCATCACCGGGGCGGGAACCATGTTACCGGGGAAGGGCATCAAGGCCAGCCGAAGACAAACAGAGCTGTGGTCGGATCGAGAGAAACCGAGTGTGTTCGAGTTGCGTGATCCGGGCGTGCACGCGTCCATCCTGAGCATCAAACGTCGCGGCGGGCTTGGGCGATTCGACACCAAGGGCACCAAGGACACGGCTCAGGTCCATCAGACTTGCCAGCGTTGAGTTTGTCGCGCGCCTTGTCATGTCCCGACGTCGTGGTGCTCTTGGTGGTGAATCGCTTAAGCGCCTAGCGACGCGCATTTGCGCCGGGAGCCGACACGCCTCAGCTGCCATCGCAAGCCGGCCGCTCGTCACGAGTTCAGCCATATCTTCGGCCCCGTCTGCGCGATCCCGCTGGTCCCCATTTCGATCGTCGAGGCGCCGCCGCCCGCCGTCGTCAGCACCACGCCGCCCTTCGTCTCCACCCCCGGCGCGTTCACCGACACCGAGTTCGGCGGCGCGGACGGGTCGCCCTGCGAGAGGTCCACCTGCACCGCCGAGTGCACGTGAACCCCCTGCGCGTTCAGCGTCAGGATGTGGTCGGGGCCGAAGCTGATGCGGATGCCGGTGGCGTCCATGTAGATCTGGCTGTCCTGGTGCTGGATCAGGATGTGGTCCTGCGTCTTCTCGATCAGGCTGTCGTGCACGGTGCTCAGCCACAACGTCTCGATGGATTGCGCCAGCACGTTACCGACGTTCAGCCGGTAGTTGTTGCCCACCATCGTGGTTAAGTCCTTCTGCGCGTGCAGGAACACCTCTTCCGCGCAGGCCTTGTCGTTCATCGTCAGTTCGTTGAAACCGCCGCCGCCGGGGCTGCTCGCAGTGCGGAACGACGTGCTCTCCTTTTCGTCCGGCAGCTTGATGCTCGGGATGGTGTTGGCGTTTGGCATGCAGCACACCACCACCGGGTTGTCCGGGTCGCCCTCCATGAACATCACGCCCACTTCCATGCCGATTCGCGGGATTGTTTGCGCGCCGAAGCCGCGGCCGGCCCATTGCTGTGCCACGCGCATCCAGCACGAGCTCGTCTCGTTGGACTTGCCCTGGCGGTCCCAGTGGAACTGCACCTTTATGCGGCCGTAACGGTCGGTATAGATCTCCTCGCCGGAGGGCCCCACCACCACGGCACTTTGCATGCCGGGGATGACCGGTTTTTCCGAGCGCTGCTCAGGCACGAAGTCGGTCGTCGCCGGCAGGCAGGTGAAGGTGTTCTGGTATTTCGGCGCGCCCTTGCCGACGCTCTCGAAGCTCGGGTCGGTCGCGTGGTGCACGATCGAGACCACCACATATTTCAGGTTCTCCGCCGCGATCGGATGGGCTTCGAGCTGGAAGCGGCCGCCCGGGCTGATGGTGCGCGCGGTGCCGGCCGACGAGACGGTGTCCTGCCCCTTTTCGTGGCTGGCGATCAGGCGCGAGCTGATCCCCTCGCCGCGGTCGCGCTGCGTGTAGCGTCCGGGGAAGTCGAAGATTTCGTACTGGTCGGCGTTGGGGATCTGCGAGAGACCCGTCGTCGTGGTGACCAGCGAGTTGCCCGGGTTCTGAAAGTCGTAGTCGCTGGTGGTTGCCTTGCCGGAGCGGAACGTCTGGTGGTGGGTCCAGCTGCTGACACTGTTGTGGAAGATGGCCGACGGGCTGTACGGCAGCGTGCCGTCCGGCACGTCGCGGTAGGCGTGCGCGCCGTCGCACAGCATCAGCACGTGGCGGCCCTGCTGGTGCACGAAGTAGTAGAAAATCCCTTCTTCCTCGAACAGGCGGGAGACGAAATTGAAGTCGGACTCCCGATACTGTACGCAATACAACCTCGGCTTGTATTCCTGTGCCAGTCCGCTAGTGTCGAAGTCCTTGAAACCAAGCTCGGTGAAGATGGTGGCAGCGATCTGCGGCACGGTGTTGTTCTGGAACACCCGGCTGTCCTGACGATGCTGCAGGAACCACAGCCAGGGGACCACCATCAGCGTGTAGCTGCGCTGGCCGCGTGCCATCGCCTCACCGCCGGAATAGCTGCACACCATGCCGTTGAAGTAACGCCAGCCGCCGCCGTCCAGCGCCAGCTGCCAGTCGACCGGCTTGGTGATCAGCTGTGCCGGGTCGATCGAATCGTTCATCGCGCGCACGCGCAGCTGGAAGCCGAACAGGGAGGACAGGCTTTCGGAGCCGTCCATACCTTCCAGCAGCAGCATGTTCTCGCCGAGCGGGGTCTGGATGGCGAGCTGGCGATTGGTTTGGGAGTAGGCGGGGGTGCCGTCCATCAGACGCAGTCAAGCGCTTCTTTTTTTGAAAAAAAAGAAGCAAAAAAACTTCTGTCCGGCTGTGGCAGGCCGCTCCGCAGCAAATACCCAGAGAACAAAAGTTTTTTGGTTCTTTTTTTCAAAAAAGAACGCTTGCCTAGCGCATCCTGCATCATTCCCGCCTGGTATACAGGCGAAACCTTAACGCAACCACCAAACATCAGCCCAACCCCGCAGGGCTGGTCTCGACAACCAACGTCAGCCGCCCCGACGCCACCCGCGACGCAGCCACGCCAAGCCCCGCCAGCAGGTGCGACGTCGCCGGCACGGTGACCGCAACCAGGCCCGCACGCCGATGGCCGTTGGCGCCGAGGCCGATCGCCCGGCTCGGGTTCGTCCGGCTCTGCGAGGCCAGCCAGCCGCGTTGCCGGCGGGTTGCCTCGCTGCCGCCCTGGCGCGCGGCCTCCGCGCTGCGCACCACGGCGAGCCCGCCTTCGGTCAACGCGAACACCACGCCGGAGACGAGCGCGCTCGCGTCCGACGCCTCGTTCGAATCCCTCGTGTCGAAAATCTCGGCGGCGATCGAGACGTCCTGCGCCGTGTCGGACAGGCTGACCGAGCCCACCATGATGCCGCCGCCGGCCTGCGGCGTGGCGGTCTGGCCGGCCGCCTGCAACAGCAGCAGGATGCGATCCTGCGCGCCCGAGTTCGGCAGTCGTAATGTTTGGGCGGACTGCCCGTTCTTGCCCAGCATCACCGCTTCTATACCGCCACCGTAACGGCCATGTAGCGCATCACGGAAGGCGTCGTCCACGCCTTCGAGCAGTGTTTGTGCCTGTGCGGGTGATAAAGTCTCGCCTGGTGGCGCGTCAGCCATGGCGCACCTCCGCTTCCAACGTAACGTGCGGCGGAGGCGCCTGCCTCCGCCGCACACACATCACGTCCCGCGCCCCTTGCGGGACGCAGCGCGCTAGGTGGCCTGAGCGGACGCCTGGTTGTAGCTGGCGCGCGACACGGTCGGGCTGCCGTTGGCGTCTTCCTTGGTGTAGTTCACGTTCTTCATAGTGAAGTTCAGCGTCACCGTCTCGTTCGGCCGGTCGCCGCTGGAGCCCGCGGTGAAGCCGGAGATGATGGTGTTCTGCAGGATGTACTGGCAGTACACCTTGCCCGGGTTGCCGGTGTTGACCAGGTCGATCGTCGCCGTCATCGGCTGCTTGCCGGACGTTGCGGCCTGGTAGAGCGCCGCGTGCGAGCTGTCGCTGATCTTGGTCAACGTCACTTCGGACAGGTTCGGCTCGGAGGCCTCGCGGTTGGACGACGCACCGACGGTGGTGCTGACGTTGCGGTTCACCGACCAGTGCATCGAGGTGATGTCCATCCAGCCCATGTGGTCGGTCTGCGTGGCGTCTCCGGTGATCGGCTGCTCGCCGCCGTCAAGCTTCAGGTAGATCGGCATTGTGTGGTCCTTTCGTGCTGCACGCGACGTCGCGCGCCGTTCTGGAAGCGACATGGCCTGCCGGACGCCATTGCGTCCTGGCCGCGCGCTGGCTTGCGGATGACCCTAGTCCCCCGAGGCCACCGCGTTCTCTACGAGTGCTGGCAACGATGGTTCCGTTACAAGTTGACTCGTTTCTTGGTGCGACGAACCGGTGACCGCAAAGCGGCCTGCCGCGTCCAGCTCGATACGCAGGCTGCTCACCCGCGCGCCGCCCGCCAGGCTCTCCAGGAAGTGCCGGGAGAGCAACGGCAGCAATTCGCGCGCAATCATTTGCTCCACCGCGCGTGCACCGATTTCCGTCCCGCGCGCGCGCTGCGCCACCTGGGTCAACAATTCGGGATCGAACACGACTTGCGTGCCGTAGGTCTCCTCGGCGCGCGCGCGCACACGGTCTAGTTGCAGGCGCACAACTTCGGTGAACACCGCATCCGACAGCGGCAGGTACGGCACCACTACCAACCGTCCCAGGAACGCCGGCTTGAACACCTTCAGCAGTTCCGGACGCAGTGCCGTCTCCAGCCCGGCCGCGTCCGGCATGGTGTCCGGATCGGCGGCGAGTGCGGCGATCAGGTCGGAGCCAACGTTGGCAGTCAGGATGATCGTGGTGTGGCGGAAGTCGATGTCGCGGCCCTCGCCGTCGCGCAACGTTCCGCGGTCGAACATCTGGTAGAAGACGTCCTGCACGCCGGAATGGGCCTTTTCCACCTCGTCGAGCAGCAGCACGCCGTGCGGGCGCCGACGCACGGCTTCGGTCAGCACGCCGCCCTCGCCGTAGCCCACGTAGCCGGGCGGCGAGCCCACCAGCATGCTGACCTTGTGCTCCTCCTTGAACTCGCTGAGGTTGACCACCGTCAGGCTCTGCGGCCCGCCATAGAGCTGCTCGGCCAGTGCGACCGCGGTCTCCGTCTTGCCCACGCCACTGGTGCCCACCAGCAGGAACACGCCCACCGGCTTGCGCGGGTCGGCGAGGTTGGCGCGGCTGATCTGCACCGCGTCGGCGATGGTGCGCAGCGCGTGGTCCTGCCCGATGACGCGGCGACGCAGCGCGTCCTCCAGGCTCAGCACGCTGTCGATGTCGGAGGTGAGCATGCGGCCCACCGGGATGCCGGTCCAGCGGGTGACCACGCCGGCCACCGCGTCGCGGTCCACCCGGCGCGGCACCATCGGCTGCTCGCCCTGCAGCGCGGACAGGCGCGCGCGCAGCTCGGCGGTGTCGGCACCCTTCGCTTCGGCCTCCTCCAGCTCGGCGATCAGCGCGCACTCTGCTTGCCACTGCGCGCGCAGGGCGTCTGCCTCGGCGCGCGTTGCGGTCAGCTCGGCCTCGATGGCGGCCTGGCGCTCGGCGAGCTGGTCGCGCACCACGGAGTCGAGCTCCGCCTGCAGGCGCTCGAGCCGCCGCTCGGCGTCCTCAAGCGGCGCCGGCGCGGTAGTGCGCGCGATGGCGACCGAGGCGCAGGCGGTGTCCAGCAGGCTCACGCATTTGTCCGGCAACTGGCGCGCCGGGATGTAGCGCGCGGACAGGCGAACCGCATCCGACAGCGCCTCCTCCATGATGCGCACGCCGTGGTGCTTCTCCAGCGCGGGCACCAGGCCGCGCATCATCGCCACCGCGATCTCGTGTTCCGGCTCGGCGACGTTGACAGTCTGGAAACGCCGGGTCAGCGCCGCGTCGCGTTCGAAATACTTCTTGTATTCCGCCCAGGTGGTAGCCGCGATGGTGCGCAGTTCGCCGCGGGCGAGTTCGGGCTTGATGAGGTTGGCGGCGTCGCCCTGCCCGGCGCTGCCGCCGGCGCCTATCAGCGTGTGCGCCTCGTCGATGAACAGGATCACCGGCTGCGACGACGCCTTGACGTCGGCGATCACGCCTTTCAGCCGCGTCTCGAACTCGCCGCGCGCGCTGGCGCCGGCCTGCAGCAGGCCGAGGTCGAGCGAGCGGACGCTCACTCCGGCCAGCCCCGGCGGCACGTCGCCGGCGGCCACCCGCATCGCGAAGCCTTCCACGATGGCGGTCTTGCCGACGCCGGCCTCGCCGACCAGGATCGGGTTGTTCTGCCGCCGGCGCGAGAGGATGTCGATCACCTGGCGGATCTCGCCGTCGCGGCCGACCACGTTGTCGATCTTCTTGGCACGCGCCTGAGCGGTGAGGTCGATGGTGTATTTCTCCAGCGACGCGCCGGCCTGCGCGCGGCCGCCGGCCAGGCCTGACGCCGCCTCGTCGAGTGCGGACGATCCGCCGCCAGCGCTGCCCGCCGGCTGCGACCAGCCGGCGGCGGCCTGCTCCAGCCTCTGCGCGTCGATGCGGCGTAGCAACGGCGAGGCGTCGTGCGCGATGGCGCGTAGGGTGGGCTCGGCGAACAGGGCGGCCAACAGGTCGAGCTCGCCGGTGGCGGTGCGCCCGCCCTGCAGCGAAGCCGTCAGCCAGGCCTCCCGCATCCAGGTCACCAGCACCGGCTCCAGCGCCGGCGCACCGGCGGCGCCGCGCGGCAGCCGGTCGAGCATCGCGGTAAGGTCGGCAGACAGCCGCCCGAGCTCTGCCTGCTGGCCGAGTTCGGCGGCCAGCGGGCCGCCCTGTTCGATCATCTTCTGCAACCAGTGCGCGACACCCACCGAAGCGTGCGTGTTGGCCAGCGCCAGCCCTGCCGCCCCCTCCAGCGCGGAGCGGGCAGGCTGTTCCAGCGACGATACAAGGCGTCTCAGGTCGACGGTCACCAAAGCCCCCCGGTGGTGCGGCACGCGAACAGCCGCTCGCGTGCCGGACCTGTCTAACCGTGTCCGGCGAAGCAGGCAAAGCACAACATTACGGTAACGTATTCACGTCTCCGTGAGACTGCAAGCACAACCAACGCACACCGTTGTCATGCGGACCGAACTCAGCGAACCTGCGTGGGCTACGGCGGACCGGCTCACCGCTCCGATGATGACAGCGCAGCGGGGCCCATGGTTTTCGATGTCGACACGTTGCTGGCCGCGCTGCCCGGCGAGCACCCGGCCGGCGTCAACCTGCGCCAGAGCGACAGCACGCCGAACCCGTACTACCGGCTGAAGGACGCGCGCTCGGCCGCGCGGGTGGCCGAACGCGCGGCCGACGCGGACCCCGAACGCGGTTCGATGGCGCCGGAATGGCGGCTGATCTTCGAGCAGGGGCAGTCGCTGCTGGCCGAGCAAAGCAAGGACCTCGAGGTCGCGTGCTGGCTCGCCGAGGCGGCGATCCGGTTGCACGGCTTCGCCGGGCTGCGCGACGCGATGGCCGTGCTCGACGGGCTGGTGGAGCGTTTCTGGACCGACCTGCACTCGGTGGACGACGAGGATGTCGGCGCCAAGGTCGCACCCGTCGCCGGGCTGAACGGTCTGGGCGCGGACGGCGCGCTGATCCAGCCGATCCGGCTGGCCCCGATCACCGCGCCCGCTGGCGCAGGGCCGGCCGGGCTGTGGCACTACATGGTGCTGCGCCGGCGGGGGCCCACCAGCCCCGAAGCGGTGCAGCTTGCCGGCTGCGTCACCGCTACGGACCGCGCCACCTTCGTCGCCATCCACCGCGACATCGCAGCCGCCCTGGCCAGCTTCGCGGCGCTCACCGCCCGGCTCGACTCGCTGTGCGGTGAGGAGACGCCGCCGTCGTCCACCATCCGCAACACGTTGCTGGAGGCGCAGGACGCTTTGCGCGAGGTGTCAGGGCTGGACGCCGCCGCGCTCGCGGCTGAACCGGCCGATGCGGCTGCGGCGAACGCCGAGCCGGCGGAGGCGGAGGCGGCCACGGTTGCCGGCGCGCCGGCCGCACCCGCCGCGCAGGCCGGGCCGGCCAGGCTGGAGACGCGCGAGGACGCGCTGCGCGAGCTCGCCCGCATCGCCGCATTTTTTCGCGAGCACGAACCGAACTCTCCCACCGCCTACACGCTTTTGACATTGATACGACGTGCGCGCCTTCCGCTCGCGGAGCTGCTTGCAGAGCTGATCCCCGACGAGACGGTACGGCGGTCCTACCTGAACCTTTCGGGGATCGGGCCGGACGTGCCGGAGAAATAAGGTGCACGCGAGCGGTCGGGGGGCCATGAATGCGAGCGGATCAGCGGAGATGACCGCTTCAGCTGCGACCGAAACGAGATGACCGGAGCCTGCGGCGCCGCGCCGCGGGCGCAGACAATCGGAGAGGGGTTTCTATGGCAAGCATCAACGACAAGCTCGAGCGCGTCCGCCGCCCGCGGGTCCACATCAAATACGAGGTGGAGACCGAGGGTGCGCAGGTGGAAAAGGAGCTGCCTTTCGTGCTCGGGGTGCTGGGCGACTTCTCCGGCCAGCCGACCGAGCCGCTCAAGCCGCTGAAGGACCGCAAGTTCGTCCAGATCGACCGCGACAATTTCGACGACGTGATGGCGCGGATGACGCCGGGGCTGAAGTTCCGCGCCGAGAACACGTTGAAGGACGATGGCAGCGAGATGCCGGTGGATCTGCGCTTCCGCAGCATGGACGATTTCGAGCCCGGCCGGGTCGCCGACCAGATACCGGCGCTGCGCAACCTGCTGGAGAAGCGCAACCAGCTGCGCGACCTGCTCGCCAAGGCAGACCGCTCGGAAGAGCTTGAATCGTTGCTCGATCGCATCCTACAAAGCGATGACGACATCAAGCGGCTGGCAGGCGAGTTCGCCGGCCGTGGCACGCCCGCCGCAGGAGAGACGCCATGAGCGGCGCACGCGAGACCGAACGCACCGGCGCCGCAGGGCTCTCCCACGCGGAGCCCTCCCTGCTGGACCAGGTGATCACCGCCACCAAGCAGACCGAGCCCGACCGCGCCGAGGTGCTGCTGCGCACGCTCACCGAGGAGGCGCTGGCGGGCACGGTCACCTACAGCCGCAACCTTGCGGTCACCATCAACAAGGCGATCGAGCTGCTGGACGCCAAAATGTCGCGCCAGCTCGCCGCCGTCATGCACAGCCCTGAGTTCGTCAAGCTGGAGGGCAGCTGGCGCGGGCTGAAGCACCTGGTCAGCAACAGCGAGACCAGTGCGAACCTGAAAATACGCGTGCTCAACGTCAGCAAGAAGGAGCTGAGCCGCGACCTGGCGCGCGCCACCGAGTTCGACCAGAGCCTGATCTTTAAGACGGTCTACGAGAACGAGTTCGGCACCCCCGGCGGCGAGCCCTACGGCGCGCTGATCGGCGATTACGAGTTCGGCCGCAACCAGGACGACATCGACCTGCTGCGCGGCATGGCGACCGTGTCTGCCGCCGGCTTCTGCCCGTTCGTCTCAGCGGTCAGCCCGACGATGTTCGGTTTTGGCAACTTCGCCGACCTTTCCAAGCCGCGCGACTTGGAGAAGATCTTCGAGACCATGGAGTACGCCAACTGGCGCAGCTTCCGCGAGAGCGAGGACTCGCGCTTCGTGACGCTGGTGATGCCGCGCGTGCTGGCCCGCCTGCCTTACGGCCACGAAACCAAACCGATCGACGAGTTCAACTACGAAGAAGGCCGCGTCGGCGCCAACGGTGCCGTCGAAGCCCTGCCGCACGACCAGTATTGCTGGATGAACGCCGCCTACGTGATGGGCGCGCGGCTGACCGACGCGTTTGCCAAGAACGGCTGGTGCACCGCCATCCGCGGCGCGGAGAACGGCGGCAAGGTGGAAGCCCTGCCGATGCACGTGTTCAGCAGCGACGACGGCGACGCCGACCTCAAATGTCCGACCGAGGTGGGCATCACCGACCGGCGCGACAACGAGCTCGGCAAGCTCGGTTTCCTGCCGCTGTGCCATTATAAGAACACCGACTACGCGGTGTTCTTCGGCGCCCAGACCACGCACAAGCCGAAGAAATACGACCGCGCGGAAGCCAGCGACAACGCGGCGATCTCCGCCCGCCTGCCCTACCTGATGGCGACCTCGCGGTTCGCGCACTACCTCAAGGTGATCGGCCGCGACAAGATCGGCTCGTTCATGGAAGCCAGCGACTGCGAATCCTGGCTGAACCGCTGGATCCAGAACTACGCCAACTCCAACCAGAGCCCGGGCACGGCGATGAAGCTGCAATATCCGTTGCGCGAGGCGAAGGTTACGGTAAGAGAGGTGCCAGGGCGGCCGGGGTCGTATAACGCGGTGGCCTGGCTGCGGCCGTGGCTGCAACTCGAGGAGCTTACGACGTCGATGCGGTTGGTGGCGCGGATACCGAAGGCTAACTAAGTGACGCAAGCAAGCAGTTCTTTTTTGAAAAAAAGAACCAAAAAACTTTTGGTCCGCTGTCGCGCGTTAGCCGGTGAGCGCGCGACAGCGGAGTCAAAGTTTTTTTGCTTCTTTTTTTTTAAAAAAAGAAGCGCTTGATGCCTGATATCGACAGGGTCATCGCACTGATCGACGCAGCGATTTCCCGCCAGGTCGATGCGATCATCCACGCCCCCCAGTTCCAGGCGTTAGAAGCCGCCTGGCGCGGCCTGGCCCTGCTCGCCCGCACCGCCGCCCATGGCCGCCAGGTACGCCTGCGGGTGCTCGACGCCAGCTGGCAGGAGGTCTGCCGCGACATCGACCAGGCCGTCGAGTTCGACCAGAGTCACCTCTTCCGCCTGATCTACAGCGACGAGGTGGGCACCCCTGGCGGCCAGCCGTTCGGCATGATCGTGGCCGACTACACCGTCTGCCACCGCATCGGCCCGTCCCGCGCGCGTGGCACCGACGACGTGGCCACCCTGCGGGGCCTGGCCGCCATCGCCGCGGCCGCCTTCTGCCCGATGGTGATGGCCGCCTCGCCGCTGCTGCTGGGCCTGGACCGCTTCGGCGAGATCGGCGCCGGTTTCGACCTCGGCACCGCGCTGGACGGGCTGTCGCACGCCCGCTGGCGCGCCCTGCGCACGCAGGAGGACACGCGCTTCCTCGGCCTGGTGGCGCCACGGGTGCTGCTGCGTTCGACGTGGGATCCGGACAGCCGCTCGCGCATCGACGGCTTCCGCTACGCCGAGGATGCCGGCCCCGACGGCGAGGGCCTGCTGTGGGGCAACCCGGCCTTCGTGTTCGGCGTGGCGGTGATCCGCCGCTTCGAGGAGAGCGGCTGGTTCGCCGATCTGCGCGGCGTGCCGCAGGACCGCATCGCCGGCGGCCTGGTGCCGGACCTCGCACCTTACGTGTTCGACACCGACGCGCACGGCATCGCCGCCCAGCCGCCGCTGGAGGTGCGGATGACCGGCGTGCAGGAGCAGACGCTGAGCGACCTCGGCCTGGTGCCGGTCACCGCCGCCCCGTACTCCACCGCGCTGCTGTTCAACAGCAACGCCTCGCTGCACGCGCCGCCGTCCTTCGACCGGGTGGAGGCGACGTGGAACGCGCGGATCTCCTCGATGCTGCAGTACATGCTCTGCGTCTCCCGCTTCGCCCACTTCCTGCTGATGATGATGCGCGACCGGGTGGGCAGCTTCGCCGGCGCCGGCGACGTGCAGCGGCAGCTGAACGCCTGGCTGGCCGGCTACTGCCTGGGTTCGGACGGGGCCACCGACGAGATGCGAGCGCGCTACCCCTTGCGCGACGCCGGCGTCGAGGTGAACGAGATCAGCGGCCGGCCCGGCGCGCTGGGCTGCACCATCCGGCTGCAGCCGCATTTCCAGCTCGACAGCATCGCCACCAGCTTCCGGCTGGTGACCGAGATCGCCATGGCGGGCCGATAGCAATGGACGCGACCCCTCTCTCCGACCTTCTTGCCGGTGGCCGCCTGGGCGACGCCGTGGCGCAGGCCACCGCGCGGGTGCGCAGCGCGCCGTCCGACCACGCCGCCCGCACGCTGCTGGCCGAGCTGCTGTGCCTGCAGGGCGAGTTTGACCGCGCCGAGTCCCAGCTCGCCGTCGTCGCCCAGCAGACGGTGGACCGGCCGGTGGCGATCGCCCGGCTGCGCCACCTGATCCGCGCTGCGGTGGCGCGCGAGGCCTGGTTCGCCGAGGGTGCGGTCCCCTCGCTGGCCGAGGCGCCGACCCCGTTGCAGCGCCTGGCGATCGAGCTGGCAGTGGCCACGCGGGAGGGCGACGCGAGTCGCGCCGCGTCCCTGCTGGAGCAGGCAGAGACGGCGCGGCCGAAGATCGGCGGCGTTGCCGACGGCGTGGCATTCGACGATTGGCGCGACGCCGACGACCGCTGCGCCTGGTTCCTCGACATCCTCACCCAGGATGGCGGCTACATGTGGATCGACCCGGCGACCGTGGCCGGCCTGCGCTTCACCCCGGCCACCCGGCCGGTCGACCTGCTGTGGCGCGAGGCGCGCATGGCGCTGCGCGACGGCCGGGTGGCCGAGATCGTGGTCCCGGCGCAATACCCCGGCCTGGGCGCCGCGGCCGCAGGTGGGGCCGAGGATGTGCACCGGCTGGCGCAGCAGACCGACTGGCGGGACCTGCCGGGCGGTGCCGCCGCCGGCATCGGCCAGCGTCTCTGGCTGATGGGCGACGAGGGGCGCAGCCTGCTCGACCTGGCCGAAGTGACGTTCACCGCCTCCGACGCGTCTCCTGGCACGGCCCCAGGCGCGGCGACGGACGCCGCGCCTGGCTCGCCGGCGCACCAGGGCTCGAACGCCCCGTCCAGCCTGCCTGCAAGCCTGCAGAGCGCGGCTGCGGGCGTTCAGGGGGTGGGACCGGATGGCGCGCCCGGTGGGCAGACGTCTGGTGAGCAGGCGGGTGGCGGACAGCGGGGCGGCGGACGGACGGACGGCGGACAGACGGGCAGTGGAGAGCGGGGCGACACGCCCGGTCCGGACGGGCCGGCATGATCGTCCGTCACGCCGGAACCGCCCAGGGCGACGCCTACGGGCGCGACGGCGTCTCCGCCCCGCTCTCGGCACCCTCCCTGCTGGACCGGCTGCTCGACAGCGCGCCGGACCAGGACGCCGACGCGCCGCGCCACCGCCAGGCGCAGATGCGCGACGCGCTCGAGGCGCTGCGCCGCGACCTGGAATGCGTGCTCAACACCCGCCGCTGCGCGGTCACCCCGCCGAAGGGGCTGCCGCGCCTGCGCCGCTCGCTGCTGACCTACGGCGTGGGCGACTTCGTCGGCGCCAACCTGATCACCCGCGAGCAGCGCCAGGTGTTCGCCGCCCGCCTGGAAGAGGCGATCCGCGACAGCGAGCCGCGCTTCCGCAACCTCGCCGTCAGCGTGCTGGACCCCAGCCACGCCGCCGAGCGCGTGCTGCGGCTGCGCATCGAGGCCACCGTGGTGCTGGAGGACAACGCGCTGCCGATCCTGTTCGCCAGCTCGATCAACCCGGCGACGATGCGCTTCTCGGTGGCAGAGGCGCGTCATGCCTGACCAGCTGCTGCCGCTGTACGACCAGGAGCTGGCCTATTTGCGCCAGTTCGCCGGCGAGTTCGCCGACGCGCACCCCAAGATCGCCGGCCGGCTGCGCATGTCGGCCGACGCGGTGGACGACCCGCACGTCGCCCGCCTGATCGAGGGTTTCGCGCTGATCGCCGCGCGCATCCGTCAGAAGCTGGACGACGAATACCCTGAGCTGACCGATAGCCTGCTGGGCGCGCTCTACCCGCACATGCTGGCCCCGTTCCCGTCGGCGGCGATCGCGCGGTTCTCGCCGCTGGCCGACCTTGATGGCGCCTACAGCATCCCCCGCCACACCGCGCTGGAGATGGAGCCGATCGGCGGCGAGGCGTGCCGCTACCGCACCACCCAGTCCGTCGAGCTGTGGCCGATCAGCCTGGCGTCGGCCGACCTGGGCGGGCGGCCGCTTCTGGCACCGGTGACGCCGTGGTCCGGGCAGGCGGCGAGCCGGCTGCGCGTGGTGCTGGAGTGCCTCTCGCCAGGACAGAGCTTCACCAACCTCGGCGTGGAGAAGCTGCGCTTCTTCCTGCACGGCCTGCCGCAGCATGCGTCGGGCCTCTACGAGCTGCTGTGCAACAACCTGCTCGGCGTGGCCCTGGCCGACCATCCTGAGGACCCCCGCGCCGTCCTGCTCGGCCCCGGCGCGGTCTGCCCGGTGGGCTTCGCGGCCGACGAGGCGCTGCTGCCCAGCTCACCGCGCTCGCTGGACGCCTACCGGCTGCTCGGTGAGTATTTCTGCTTCCCGCAGAAGTTCATGTTCGTCGACGTCGCCGGGCTGAGTGCCAAGACGCTGCAGGCCGCCGGCCGCCGGCTGGAGCTGTTCTTCTACTTCGACCGCGCGCCGCCGGGGCTGCACCGCCAGATCAACGCGGACAACTTCCTGCTCGGCTGCGCGCCGATCGTGAACCTGTTCACCCAGCGCGCCGAGCCGGTCGCACTGACCCACGAGCACGCCGAGTACCACGTGGTGCCGGACAGCCGGCGCCACGCCACCCGCGAGGTGTTCAGCGTCGACCGCGTCAGCGTCAATCAGGCCGGCAGCGGCGTGCGGCCGGTGATGCCGTACTTCGCCAGCCATCACGCCGCCGACCCGTCCCGCCAGACGCTGTTCTGGTCCACTCAGCGCCGCCGCCTGCGCGAGCGCGACGACAGCACCGACGTCATGCTGCAGGTGGTCGACACCGAGCTGAACCCGGCCTCCCCCACCGACGGCATCCTGTCGATCGAGACCACCTGCCTGAATCGCGACCTGCCGCGCCTGCTGCCCTACGGCGGCACAAGGCCCAACGTCAGCATGGTGGACGGTGCCGCCGAGGTGACCGGCGTGCGCTGCGTCACCCCGCCCACGGCCACGCTGCGTCCGCCCGGTGGCATCCGCAACGGCTGGCGGCTGGCCTCGCAATTGTCGCTGAACCACCTCTCGCTCAGCGACGGCGAGCAGGGTGCCGACGCGCTGCGCGAGATCCTCCGCCTGCACGATTTGCGCGACGTGCCGGAGACCCGCTCGGCGATCGAGAGCCTACGCCAGGTCTCCTGTGCGCGCGGCACCGCGCGGCTGGCCGGCAACGGTGCGATCTGCCGCGGCCTGGACGTGACGGTGGAGCTGGACGCGCGCCGGCTGGAGGGCAACGGCGCGTTCCTGTTCGCCACCGTGCTGGAGCGCTTCCTCGGGCTCTACGCCTCGATCAACAGCTTCACCCGCCTGCACGTGCGCCTGCAGGGCCGCGAGGAAGTGCTGCGCGTGTTCCCGCCGCGCGCCGGCGACAGGCCGCTGCTGTGAGCGCGGACACGCTCGGCCCGCGCCCGACGCCCGACGCGGCGGCCGCAGACCAGACCGCCGAGACGGTTGCCGACGTCGCAGCCGCGCCGGCTGCGCAGACCAGGACGCGGCGGCCAGCCAAGCCGGGCCAGGGAGCCGGCGGTGGCCTGGGCAGCAGGCAGGCCGGCCGCCTGGCGCGCAGCCGTACGCTGGCCGAGCGCCTGCGCGGCGCGCCGCATCGTTTCGAGGCGCTGCACGCGATCCGGCTTGCCGAGCTCGGGATGGCGCGGCTTGCGCCGGCGACGCGCATGCCCGGCGCGGCCGGGACAGCTCCCGGCAGGCCGGTGGGCGATGCGGCGGCGGCCTACGCGCCGGCGCAAGGCGGGCACGTGGCCGAGGCGGCAGCCCACGACGAAGCGTTGCTGCCGGCGGCGGCGGACGACACGCTGCTGCCGGCGCCACCGGACGACGTGCTGGCCGACCCGGTGCGGCTGGAGGCGGTGCAGGGCCTGGCGTTTGCGCCGGCCGCCGTGGCCAGCCTGGCCGAGCGTGGCGGCCGCCTGCACGCGCGCATGGCGTTCCTCGGCCTGACCGGTCCACTGGGCGTGCTGCCGCAGCCCTACAGCGAGCTGGTGCAAAAGGCCGACCGCGCGCGCAACCGCGCCGTCTCCGCCTTTCTCGACCTGTTCAACCATCGTCTGGCCACGCTGTTCGTGCGCGCGGGGGAAAAATACCGCCTCGGCCTGCTGCTGCAGCACGCCGCCAGCACCGCGCCGCGAGAGGCGCCGCCGCCGGCCTCTGGTGCGGACCCTGCCAGCCGGGCGATGCTGGCGCTGGCCGGCTACGGCACGCCGCATCTGCGCGGCCGGATGGCGGTGCCCGACGAGGTGGTGCTGTTCTATGCCGGGCTGTTCGCCCACAAGCAGCGCCCGCCCGCCGCCCTGCGATCCATGCTGTGCGACTTCCTCGGCATGGACGTGCGCGTGGAGCCGTTCAGCGGCCGCTGGGTGCCGGTGGCGGCCACCGAGCAGTCCCGCCTGCCGCGCGCCGGCGAGCCGCCGCGCTTCGTCAGCCTCGGCGTGGACGCGGTGGCCGGCGGGCGCATCTGGGACGTGCAGGGTGCCTTTCGCGTGGTGGTGGGCCCGGTGGACACGGCGGGCATGCGCGCGCTGATGCCGGACGGACCGGTGCTGCGCCGCCTGGTAGACCTGGTGCGCGCCTATGCCGGGCTGGACCTCGAGTTCGACGTGCAGGTGATCCTGCGTGCCGACTGCGTGCCCGACCTCGCCATGCCCGGACCCGACGCGGCGGACGTGGCACCGCCCCGGCTCGGCTGGAACACCTGGGCCAAGAGCCTGCCCGCGCTCGCCGACAAGGCGGACATCATCCTCGACCCCAACCTCGTGATGGCCAGGCCGCGCGCCGGCCTGGCCCTGGAACCGACATGAAGCTGACGCTCCGCCTCGCCAACCAGGACACCGATACGGGCCAGGTCCGCACTTTGGAGACCGGCCGGCTGACCGTCGGCCGCGGCGCGGATAACGACTGGGTGCTGGCCGACCCGGACCGCACGCTGTCGAAAAATCATTGCCGCATCGACGCTTCGGAGGCCGGGTTCCTGCTGACCGACCTCAGCACCAACGGCGTGTTCCTGGCCGGCGCGCCGCAGCCGGTGGGGCGCGGCCACTCGGTGGCGCTGGAGGACGGCGACGTGGTGGCCCTGGGCCCCTACCGCCTGCACGCGGTGATCTCCGGGCAGGACGTGCCCGCGCTGGCCATGCCGGCCGGGCTAGGCCTGCCGGAGAACGCGGCGCCCGCCGTCTCGCCGCTGACGCCGGCGATCCCCGAGCCATGGCTGGCCGACGTGCCCGGCGCCGGCTTCGGCCCCGGCCGCCGCGCCGCCCCGCAGGGCTGGGACGCACCGCCGGACCCGGCCACCTACGCCGCCACCGGCCTGTTCGAGCAGCCCCGCACCGCCGGCGGGTTGGCCATCCCGTCGGACCCGTTCGCCGACTCGCCGAGCCTGTTCAGCGGGCCTGCGGAGCACGTGCCGGCCGGTTCGACCTCCATGCGGCTGCCGCAGGCCCAGGTGGTGCTGCCGAGCGACTGGATGGAGGGTGAAGACCCCGTCGGACCCGAGCCGGCGCCGGGGCCGGCGCAGTCCGCACCCTGGCCGCCGCCGCTGCCGGAGGAGCCGCCGGCACCGGTGAGCGAGGCGAGCATCCTGCCGGCGGACTGGGTGCTGCCGTCCGAGCCCGCTGCCGCCGAGCCGCCGGTCATCGCCCTGCCCGCCTCCTGGCAGGCTGCGCCGGCCGAACCCGCCGGCGTGTCCTCTGCCGAAGCCGTCGTGCTGCCTCCGCCGGCCGCTGTGGCCCTCGCACCGGCCGCTGGGCCCGTGATCACCCCGCCGCCGCCGATCGCCTCGCCTTATCCCGCTCCCGCTTCCCTTGTGTCCCCGTTTCCGGTCCCTGCCTCTCCGGTCCCCGCCTCACTCGCCCCCGCCACCCTCGCTCCCGCCGCTCTCGTCCCCGCTCCTGCTCTCAACCCGCTCCCCGCCATGACCGCGCCAACGGACCGCCTCGCCAAGCCGGTGCCGCCGGCGCCGCCCGTCCCGCTTGCGCCGGCCTCGCTGCCGCGGCCGGCCACGCCGCCCAGGCCGGACGCCGGGCAGGAAGCGCCCCGCGTCGTGGCCGCCGCCGTGCAGTCTGTCCCGGTGCAGTCTGTCCCGGTGCAGTCTGTCCCGGTGCAGGCCGCGCCGGTGCAGTCTGTCCCGGTGCAGGCCGCGCCGGTGCACACCGCGCCGGCGGCCACGCCGCTGCCGCCGCACGACACGCCGCCGGCCGTGCCAGGCGCCCCGGACGCCACCACGCCGTCGCACCTGGTCGCCGCCTTTCTCGACGGCGCCGGGCTGCCGGCGGACAGCTTCGCCGCGCGCGAGCCGGCATCGGCGTTCCGCGAGCTCGGCCAGCTGGTGCGCGCCGCCATCGAGGGCGTGCGCGAAATCATGAGCACCCGCGCTTTGGTCAAAAGCGAGTTCCGCGTGGACCAGACGGTGCTGCGCCGGTCCGACAACAACCCGGTGAAGTTCGCCCCCGACACGCAGCGCTGCCTGGCCGCCATGGTGGGCGAGGCGCCGCCTGGCTTCCTGCCCGGGCCGGCGGCGATGCAGCAGAGCATGGATGACATCAAGCTGCACGAGCTGGCGCTGGTGGCCGCGCTGAACAGCGTGTTCGCCGACCTCGGCACCCAGCTGGACCCCGAGACGATCAGCCGCCGCGCCCGCCAGGATGCCGGCCTGGCCGACAAGCTGCCCTACGCGCGCGACGCAAAATGCTGGGCGATCTACACCGAGACCTACGCCAAGCTGCAGGAGAGCGGAGCCGCCAACACCGGCGGCTCGCTGCTCGCACCGCTTGCAGAAGCGTATGCTCGCCAGCTACGCCGTGGCAGATGATGCGATCCCGCATCGTGAGCCCAAGGACCGCCATGTCTCGCAACGTCCCGTCTTGGACCGCCGCATCTTCAATCGGCACGTGGCACCTCGCCCCCTCGCTGTGCCTGGCCGCCACGCTGCTGCTCGCCGCCTGCCAGTCCGGGCCGCCGACGACCCTGCACCTGACTCTGCGGGCTGCCGCCGGGCTGAACCCGGACGTGGCCGGCGTGCCCAACCCGGTGCAAACCCACGTCTACATGCTGCGCGAGCAGGAAACGTTTACCAATACCGACTACTTCCAGCTTGCCGACAAGGAGCGCGCGGTGCTTGGGCCCGACCTGCTTGGCGAGACCACGGAGACGATGCACCCGGGCGAACAGCGCGTGCTGAAGCTGCCGGTGCCGACGGGGACGAAATCGGTCGGCATCGCGGTGTCGTTCCGCAACATCGACCAGGGAACTTGGCGGGCGGTTTCGGTGCTGAAGGGTAACATTACTGCGGAGCTGGGCGAGCAGACGGTGAAGGTGACGGTCGCGAAGTGAAGGCAGAAGCAAGGCCTTCTTTTTTTGAAAAAAAAGAAGCAAAAAAACTTTATCCCGGCTGTCGCGGATCTCTCCGCGGCGCGCACCCTAGGGACCAAAAGTTTTTTGGTTCTTTTTTTCAAAAAAGAACCGCTTGATGCTTGCTTCCAACCGCGTGGTCTGGACGGAAGGCATGTTCCTTCGCGTCCAGCACTTCCAGCAAGCCGACCGCTGGACCGAAGCGCTCGTCGCCGACGCCGTGCGCGACATCGAGCCGCACCGCTGGGGTGTCGCCGAGGTCTCGCTCGACCGCGACATGCTGCACATCGGCAAGTTCGCGCTGTCCTCCGTGCGCGGCACCATGCCGGACGGCACACCGTTTTCCATCCCAGACGACACCGACCCGCCGGCGCCGCTCGAACTCACCGGCAGCGAACGTGGTGCCACCGTCTACCTGGCGATGCCGCTGCGCCAGCAGGGCGCCTTCGAGACCGGCGGCGACCGCCGCGAGGAGGCCGGGACCCGCTACCGCCGCGCCGTCTACGATGCGCCGGACGCCAACAGCGGCAGCTTCGCCACCGCATCGCTGGAGGTGGGCCGCTCGCGCTTCGCCTACCTGCTGTCCGGCGCGCCTACCGCCGGCTATGCGCTGCTGCCGGTCGCCGTCATCACCGAAATCCGCCCCGACCTCTCGGTGATGCTGGACGACAAGTTCGTCGCCCCCTGCCTGAACTGCGCTGCACAGTCGGCGCTGGCCGGCTTCCTCGCCGAACTGCAAGGCCTGATCACTCACCGTGCCGAGGCGATCGCCGCGCGCATGGCCGACCCTTCGGTGCGCGGCACCGCCGAGGTCGCCGACTTCATGCTGCTGCAGAGCATGAACCGCGCCGAGCCGCTGCTGCGCCACCTGCTCGCCGGCGCTGCCACGCTGCACCCGGAGGCGTTCTATCGCCACTGCATCGTGCTGGCCGGGGAGCTCGCCACCTACACCGCGCAGAGCAAGCGTGCGACCGTCTTCCCGCCCTACCGGCACGACAATTTGTTCGCCACCTTCGCGCCGGTGTTTGCCGATCTGCGTGCCGCACTCAGCAGCGTTCTCGAACAGACCGCGGTGCTGATCGCGCTGCAGGACCGCCGCCACGGCGTGCGCGTCGGCATGATCGCCGACCGCTCGCTGCTGCTGGGTGCGACTTTCGTGCTCAGCGTGCACGCCGACGTGCCGGCCGAGCAGCTGCGCCGGATGTTCCCCAACCAGATGAAGATCGGCCCGGTCGAACAGATCGCGCAGCTGGTCAACGTGGCGCTGCCCGGCATTCCGCTGCGGCCGCTGCCGGTTGCGCCGCGGCAACTTCCTTACCGCTCCGGATCAATTTACTTCGAGCTGGAGCGTGGCGGGCCTATCTGGAAGCAGTTATCGACCTCGGGCGCGATCGCGCTGCACCTCGCCGGCAGTTTCCCGCAGATCGAGATGGAACTCTGGGCGATCAAGGATTGAACAATGGCCTATGATCCGGTCGACGACGAACGCACGATCGTCAAGCCGACCCCCGGCGGCCGTCCGCGGCCGGGCAACTTCGCGTCGCGCCCGACCACCAAGCCGCTGGCCCCGCCGGCGAACCTGGTCAACTTCGACTTCGCCCAGCTCGCCCACAGCAGCTTCAACCCGATCGTAGGTGCCGCGGCACAGCTGCTCAACCTCGGCCGCCGCCTGCGCGGCAGCCTGACCAACCGCGACGTGCCGGCATTGCGCGCCCGCGCGGTGGAAGAGATCCGCAACTTCGAGCGCGTCATCATGGCCGCCGGCGTGCAGCCGGAACAGGCGCGCGCGGCGCATTACGCACTGTGCGCCACGCTGGACGACATCGTGCTCAACACCCCCTGGGGCGGCTACAGCGCGTGGGCCAGCAACTCGCTGGTCAGCACCTTCCACACCGATGTCACCGGCGGCGAGCGCTTCTTCGACCTGCTCACCCACCTGCACAAGGACCCCGGCACCAACCGTGACGTCCTCGCCCTGATGTATCTCTGCCTGTCGATCGGCTTCGAGGGCCGGCTGCGGGTGATGGACCAGGGCGCGCTGGAGCTCTCCCGCATCCGCGAGAGCCTGTACCGCACGTTGCGCTCGGTCTACGGCGACTTCGAGCGCGAGCTCTCGCCGCACTGGCGCGGCGTCGAAGCGCGCCACCGGCCGCTGCGCTCCACAGTGGCGCTGTGGACCATCGCGTCCGCCGCCATCGTGGCGCTGCTGCTCGGCTACTTCCTGTTTTCCTACCTGCTGAACCAGGGCTCGGACACGACGCTGCGCACCCTGGCCGAGGCGCCGCCGAACGGAGGCGCCTCGCTCGCGGTCGCCACCGCGGCGCCGCTGCCGGTGGTGGCCCCTGCGGCCGCGGATTCTCTGCGCCGCGCGCTGGCGCCGGAAATCGCCGCGCGCCAGCTCGATGTGATCGAGCGCGGCACCACGCTGGTGGTGCGCATCCACAACGCCGGCATGTTCGCCAGCGGCAGCGCCACCGTGGAGGACCGCTTCAAGCCGGTGATCGCCCGTGTCGGCGGCGCGGTTGCCGCCGAGCACGGCCGGGTTCAGGTGGACGGCTACACCGACGCGCAGCCGATCCATTCGCTGCGCTTCCCGTCGAACTGGGAGCTGTCCACCGCGCGCGCCCAGGCGGTGGCCGACCTGCTGGGCAGCGGCGTCCCGCGCGAGCGGCTGACGGTGACCGGCCACGCGGAATCCAACCCGATCGCCAGCAACGACACCCAGGCGGGCCGCGACGCCAACCGGCGCACCGAACTGGTGGTCAGCAACGTGCCCACTGCGGCCACGCTGCCCGAGGAGGCTCTGCCCGCCGCTCCGGCGCCGCTGCCGAACGTTGCGGTGCCGACTCTGCCGGCGCCGATGGTGCCGCGGCCATGATCGCAGAAAGACAAGGCAAGCAGTTCTTTTTTGAAAAAAAGAACCAAAAAACTTTTGGTCCTTGGATACTCGCTGCGGGGGATTCCGCGACAGCAGGGATAAAAGTTTTTTGCTGCTTTTTTTCAAAAAAGCAGGCCTTGCTTTGCTGCCTCCCAGGGCTCCCCCGATGAATTTCCTAAACACCTTCGTCTCGATGGCGAGCAGCTACGCTGCGCCACTGACCCGCCTGGTCCGCCGCCGCTGGCTGCGCACGCTGATCTGGTCGCTCGCCGCCTGCCTGGTCATCTTCTTCTACGGCGACGCGCTGCGCCTGCGTCGCTGGCAGCCGTTCGACAGCGACACCGCCCGCATCTACGCCTGCGTCGTCATCCTGCTGGCCTGGGCGGTCTACAATGTCGTCATGGCGGTGCGCGACCGCCAGGCCAACGCCTCGATGATTTCGGCGCTGACCGCCGGCGAGGTGCCCAGCCGCAGCGACCTCTCCGCGCAGGAACTCGAGCAGATTCGCGGGCGGCTGCAGGAGGCGATGTCGCAGCTCCGCAAGTCGGTCGGCGGCCGGCGCGGCTACGTCTACCAGCTGCCCTGGTACATCATGATCGGCCCGCCCGGCTCGGGTAAGACGACGGCGCTGCTCAACTCCGGCCTGAAGTTCCCGCTCGCCGACACGCTGGGCCGCGAGCCGCTGCACGGCGTGGGCGGCACCCGCAACTGCGACTGGTGGTTCACTGAGGACGCGATCCTGCTCGACACCGCAGGCCGCTACACCACCCAGGACAGCGACCCCGAGCTCGACCGCCAGGGCTGGGCCGGCTTCCTCAACCTGCTGAAGACCTACCGGCCGCTGCAGCCGATCAACGGCGTGATCGTGGCCCTCAGCCTCGAAGACGTCGCCACCCGCGACCCGGCCGAGCGGCTGGCCAACGCGCAGGCCATCCGCCAGCGGCTGGGCGAGCTGACCCGTGCCTTTGGCAGCCGCTTCCCGATCTACATCCTGCTGACCAAGGCCGATCTGGTCGCCGGCTTCGTACAGTTCTTCGACGCCTACAACAGGACCGACCGCGAGCAGGTCTGGGGCATGACCTTCCCGCTCGACGACGGCAAGCCCGGCACCGCGCCGGCCGCGGCCACCTTCGACGCCGAGTTCGACCAGCTGCTGACGCGGATGAACGCGATCGTGCTGGAGCGCCTGCAGCAGGAAACCGACATCGCCCGCCGCGGCCTGATCTTCGGCTTCCCGCTGCAGGTGGCCACCCTGAAGGAGCCGCTGCACGAGATCCTCGAGGAGATCTTCACCACCTCGAAGTTCGACCAGCGGCCGCTGCTGCGCGGCGTCTACTTCGCCTCCGGCACCCAGGCCGGGGCACCCATCGACCGGTTGATGCACGCGATGGCCAGCTCGTTCGGCATGGAGATGCCGCGCCAGGCCGCGTTCGTCGGCCAGGAGAAGAGCTACTTCCTCACCCGCCTGCTCGATGCCGTGGTGTTCGCCGAGGCAAACGTGGTCGCCGCCGACCCGAAACTGCGCCGCCGCATGGCGCGCACCCGCTTGATTGCCGGGGCGGTGGCGGCCGTGCTGGTGTTCGGCCTGCTGGGCACCTGGGCGCTGGCCTACACGCAGAACAACGCGCTGGTGGCCGCCACCGACAAGCACATCGCCGCCTACCGCAAGCAGGTCGCCACGATCCCAACGCAGGGCGTCAGCGACACCGACTTCGCTGCCATCGTGCCGCCGCTGAACATGCTGCGCGACGGGCCGGCGGAGCTGCGCGCGCACGCCCACTCCATCACCGTGCATGCCGGGCTGGACCAGAGTGCCAAGCTGCAGTCGCAATACGCCGGCGTCTACGCCCGTGCCCTGCAGAACCTGCTGCTGCCGCGCATGCTGGTGCTGCTGCAACGCCAGATGCGCAACGGGCGCGAGGACGATTTCGACTACAAGGTCTCCGCGCTGAAAGTGTACCTGGGCCTGGGCGGACAGGGCGCGCTGGACCGCGACTTCACCCGCAGCTGGATGGCCGCCGAGTGGGCGCTGCTCTACCCGAGTGCGGCCCAGGCGCCGCTGCGCCACGACCTGGACACCCATCTGGCCGCCCTGCTCGCCCAGCCGATCCAGCCGATCGCGCTGGACGCGGCGCTGATCGGCGACGTGCGGCGCCAGGTGCAGAAGACCCCGCTGGCCGCGCGCGCCTACGCCCTGTTGCGCGACGGCACGCAGGCCGCCGCCCTGGGATCCTGGACGGTGGAAGACAAGGCCGGTGCCGCGGTGGACCGCGCCTTTACCCGCGTGTCCGGCGCGCCGCTGACCGCCGGCATCCCCGGCTTCTACACGCGTGACGGCTACCTCACCGTGTTCCTGCCGGGTCTGCACAACGCGGCCTCCTCGGTCTCGCGCGAGCAATGGGCGTATGGCGACTCGCCGGGTGCGGGGCAGAGCGAGGACGCCATCGCTGCCCAGGCCACCGCGCTTTACCGCGGCGACTTCGTGGCGCGCTGGACGGCGCTGCTGACCGATTTGCGCATCCAGAAACTGTCCAACCTGCAGCAATCGGTGCTGGTGCTGACAGCGCTGGCCGGGCCGGACTCGGTGATGATGAAGCTGCTCGAGGCGATCGTGCACGACACCGACCTCTCACCCCCGGTGGCCGACCCCAAGGACGCCGAGGCGCAGAAGCTGCGCGGCATGATCGCGCCCGCCTCGCAAGCCTCGAGCGCCGGCGAGCAGCCCTTCACCGCGCTGCGGGCGGCGATGCAAAGCCAGAATGGCGGCCCCAGCCAGATCGGCGACCTGATGCGCACCATCAACACGCTCTACGAGCAGGTGAGCCGCGCCGGCAGCGAGGCCGGCGGTGCCGCCAGCGTCACCGAGACGGAAGGCGGGCTGAACGAGGCCAACGACAAGCTGATCAGCCAGAGCCGGCTGGTGCCGCCGCCGGTCGACGTCTGGCTGTCCGACCTGTCCGCCAGCGTCGCCAGCGTCAGCAGCGGCACCGCCCGCAGCGCCATCTCGGAGAGCTGGAACGCCTCGGGCCAGCGCTTCTGCCTGACCGCCACGCGCGGGCGCTACCCCTTCGCGCACGGCGCGCGGACCGACATCTCGGTTGACGACTTCACCAAGCTGTTCGGGCCCGGCGGCGTGATGGACGCCTTTTTCACCCAGAACCTGCGCCAGTTCGTCAACACCACGCGCCACCCTTGGCGCTGGCAATACAACAGCGCGCAGGGCGTCAGCTCGGCCTTCCTGCAGCAGTTCGAGCACGCCGAGGCGATCCGCCAGGCGTTCTTCAGCGGCCAGGGGCCTGGCTTCCACTACGAGGTGACGCCCGACCGGCTCGACGCGAAGGCCAATACCATGAGCCTGTCGATCGGCGGCCAGGTGATCGAATACGCGCACGGGCCGCAGCGTTCGACCACCCTGACCTGGCCGGCCTCGGGCGACGGCGGCGCGCGGCTGAGCGTGGAGCCGTCGCAGGGCGGTGCGATCACCGAGCCCGGCGTGTGGGCGCCGTTCAGGCTGATGGATGCCGGCAGCACCGAGCATGACGGGCGCGACAGCTTCAAAAGCTACTTCTCTATCGGCCCGTACACGATGTCGTTTGTTGTCAAGTCGGATGCGGTGCTCAATCCCTTCACTTTACGGGATATTCGCGCGTTTCGCTGCCCGGGCACACTGTGATGGAGCGGACCCCATGCTGTCCGAACGTCTGCGCGGGTGGAGGGGGACCGGCAGAAGCCGCGCGCTCCCAAGCGTGCAGATGAGCGCTGCCAAGGCACCGAACGAGGCGACGCCGATGCCGGGCTTTTTCGGCAAGTTGCCGGCGCGCGGCGACTTCGTCGGCCGGCGGCTGGACCAGGCGTTCCGCAGCTGTTTCGACGAGTGGCTGCAGAAATCGGTGGCCACCAGCAAGCGCCAGCTGGGCGCTGCCTGGCTGCCGGCCTACCTGAACACGCCGTGCTGGCGCTTCGTGCTAGGCCCCGGCCTGTGTGGGGCGGCGCCGACGCTTGGCGTGCTGATGCCCAGCGTGGACCGGGTCGGCCGCTACTTCCCCCTGGTCATCGCCGCCCAGTTGCCGGGGTGCCTCTCGCCGGGCAGCCTGTTCCAGACCGCGCGCGGCTGGTTCGACGAGGCCGAGGAGGTGATCCTCCGCTCGCTGGACGACGATTTCGACTTCGACAATTTCGACGTGGACGTCGCCGCCATCGGGGTGCCGGCCTACGCCCGCGCCGGCGAGGACCACCGTAGCGGAACCTTGCGGCTGGATCTGCGCGAGGGCGCCGACCTCTCGCCCACCTACGCGCAGATCCTCGACCAGGTGGTGATGGGCGCCGGGGTGGCGTTCAGCCTGTGGTGGACGCTGGGCTCGGACCGCGTCAGCCCCTCGGTGCTGCTGAGCAACGGTCTGCCGACGCCGGCCAACTTCGCCGCCTTCCTCGACGGCCAGTGGGACGAGTGGGGCTGGGAGCGGCCGGGCGGGGCGGCGACGCTGAACGACCTGCCGGTGCTGATGCTCAAGCCGGCGCTGTCGCTGCCCTCGGCCGGCCGGACCCATCCCGGCACGAGGCGAAAGGTGAACGAGGACGCCATCCTGCTGCGCGGCGACCTCGGCCTGTGGGCGGTGGCCGACGGCGTGGGCGGCCACGAGCGCGCCGAGGAGGCCAGCCGCACCGTGGTCGAACAGCTCGACGGCTTCCTCTCGCCGCTGAGCTTCGGCGGCGCGGTAGACGAGTTGCGCGAGCTGCTGGACGTGGCCAACGCCACGCTGCGGGCGCGCGCGGCCGGCATCGCCGACGGCGCGGTGATGGCGTCCACCGTGGTGGTGCTGCTGACCTATGGCGGCCACTTCTGCCTGCTGTGGTCAGGCGACAGCCGCGGCTACCGCATGCGCGGCGGCGTGCTGGAGTGCCTGACCACCGACCACGCGCAGTCCAAGGGCGGCGCGGTCACCCACGCGGTCGGCGCCGAGGAGGCGCTGTTCGTCGAGCAGGTGCACGGCGAGCTGGAGCCGGGCGACCGCTTCGTGCTGTGCAGCGACGGGCTGATCAAGGCGCTGGACGACGACGAGATCGCCGCAGGGCTCGCGGGTGCGGAGGTGGACCACATGGCCGACACGCTGCTGCAGAACGCGCTGGTGAGCGGGGCGAGGGACAACGTCTCGGTGGTGACCGTGCTCAACCCGGCAGCGCCCGGCCGGAGATGAGCGGGCACTACGTGCACGGGCACGACGCCGAGCAGGACCGGCCGGGCGCGCCGCGCACCGTGCGGAACGAGGGCGTCGGCCCGGCGGAGGCCGAAGGTTTCGGCCATGCCAGCCACGGCGCGACCGGCCAACCAGCTGGAGCCCACTTCGTAGCCGCGACGGACGATGCGGGGCTGACCATAGCCACCGGCCACGACGACGCGGCCGCTCGACGCCCGGCCGACCTCACGGACGGGCCGGACGACCTCTCGACCGAAGATCATGGGCGGGAAACGCCAGTTGAGCACCCGCCAACCGGTCAGAGGCGGCTAGCCGAGGGTGGGGAAGCGCCGTCTGCCGGGGCGCGCCGCCAGGATGATGCGGCGAGCGTGGTGCCGTATGCTCAGGCGCTTGGCCAGACAGAACCTCTTACGTTGGTGACCATGTGTTCAGGGGAAGATGTGAGCCGTGGATCGACCTCCGCCTTGCCGCCCGCCGACGGTACAGACAGCGAGGCGACCGCGCACGACATGCTGCCCGAGCACGATCGGGCGTCGTCGCGGACCCCCGCTTGGCCCCTTCACGACGGGACGGAGGTCACAGGCGCGCCGGCGGCCACCTCTCCGCTCGGCGCCACGGATCCAGCCGTCGCGCCAGGTCACGACACTGACCGGTTCGCCTCCGCGCAGGCCGTCGCCCAGCTACCCCCGGCGACGCGGCCAGGTGACCCGGCGCTTCCTCCGCCTCACACCGATAACGAGGCCGCCGACACGTTAGTGACTATGCCTTCGCGTGACGCGGCGGACCCGGACAGCCCGGCATTCCGGCAACCCTACGCCAACGACGCAGCCGACACGGGACTGGCGGCGACTCCGCTTCAGGGCGCGTCGGAGCCAGACAACCCGGCGCTCCTGGCCACCTACGCCAAAGATGCGGCCGCCACGTCGCTGGCGGCCACCCCGCCGCGGACCGCGAGGGAGCTGGACGCCCCGGCGCTACAGCCATCCCACGCAAACGGCGCGGCCATTCCCGCGCTGACCGCCGCCCCTCCGCCCGACGCGGCGGAACCAAGCGGTCCGGCGGTCTCGCGATCCCATGACGAGCGAGGCATCGCCATGCTGCCGCCCTCCTCGCGGCACGTGGCGGACCCGGACGGCTCTGCTCGCCCGCAGCACGACGGCGAGCACGAGGGCGTCGCCGAACGGCAGGACGCGGCCGAGGCGGACGGTTCGGCGTCGACTGCCCACGGCGAAGACGAGGTCACCACCATTCTCGTTGCCGCCTCCCCGCAACGCCCGGCTGAGCCGGGCGGCCACGCGTCGCCGACGCCCCACGACGAGGAGGTCACTGCCTCGCCTCCGCACGCGGCGGGGTCGGACACAACACACACGCCGCCCTACGAGGAAGACGAGGTTACCACCGTAGTGGTCATCGCTTCGTCTCCGCATGCGGCAGGGCCGGACCCAGCGCATACGCTGCCTTACGAGGCAGACGAGGTTACCACCGTAGTGGTCACCGCTTCGTCTCCGCACGCGGCAGGGTCGAACCCAGCGCCCACGCTGCCCTACGAGGCAGACGAGGTCACCACCGTGGTGGTCACGGCCTCGATTCCGGATGTGGCCGGGCCGGACAGCCCGGCGCACCTGCCGCGCTACGACGAGGACGAGGTCACCACCGTGCTGGTGGCGGCCCCGGGGAAAGCGGCAGCCGGACTACCGGGTCGGGCAGAGACGTCCCACGACGACGAGGAGGTGACCACCGTGTTGGTCGCCGCCGGGCCGGGCGCCGGCGGACCGTCCGGCATGCCGCCAGCCGAGCCCGGACGCAGCGCGGGACTCACCGCTGACCCCGAACACAGCGATGACGAGCCGACCACCATCGTGGCAAGCGCCGAGCCCGACGAGCGCACCAGGCTCGTACAGGCCGAGCCCGCGCTGCCGTCCGTGACGCCGGACGCGGCAGACCCGTACGCGCCCGACCACCTATCCGCCGCTGGCCAGACGTACAGCACCGCCGCCCACCAGGCGGGCAGCGCGGCCGCCGCCCCGGCCGCGCACGCCGAAGATCCCGTCACCGAGGTGATCCAGGTCCCGCGCCCGCCAGGGACGGCCGCCTCGGACCCTGACAGGCACTGGTTCGACGTCGCGTTCTCCCAGTTCATGACCGCGCTTCGGCAGGACGAGGCCGGGCGGCCGCGCCCGCAAGAGGAACGCCACGCGCTGGCCGCCGCCGCGCGCGACACCATCACCCGGGTGGCCATGCAGACCGTGCGCAGCGGCGAAGGCTGGGCCACAGACACTGTGCTGCAGCCAGACCAGCTGCTGGCCAACACCTACACTGTGCGCTCGCTGATCGCGCGCGGCGGCATCGGCGAGATCTACCGCGTCCGCCACCGCGACCTGAAAACCGAGCACGCCATCAAGATCCTGCTGCCGCAATACGCGCTTGACGCCACCATGCAGACGCTGATGCTGGACGAGGCGCGGCTGCTGCGCCGCGTGCAGCACGAGGCAGTGGTGCGCGCGCAGGACCTGCTGCGCGACGCCGACGGCCGGCCGATGCTGGTCATGGACTACATCCGCGGCCGCACGCTCGCCAGCCGCCTGCGCGAGAGCGAGCTCTCCGCGCCCGAACTGCTGGCGCTGACACGCCGGCTGACCGACGGCCTGTCCGCTATCCACGCCACCGGCATCGTCCATCAGGACATCTCGCCGGACAACATCATCCTGGCAGAAGACAGTTGTGCCACGGCCACCATCATCGATTTCGGCCTCGCACGGGTGGTCGGCGCCGGGCGGGACACCCACCGCAACCTGGACTTCGCCGGGAAGTACTCGTGGTCCTCGCCCGAGCAGCTCTCCGGCCGGCCGGCCGCGGTGGATGCACGCTCGGACCTCTACAGCCTGGGCCTGATCCTGGCGGCGGCCACGCGCGGCTACCGGCTGGAGATGGGCAACGACCTGGAGAGCGCGCGGGCGGCACGTCGCACGGTGCCGTCACTGAGCGGGGTGGAGGAGCCGATGCGCGGGCTGTTGGCGCGGCTGCTGGCGCCGGCGCCGGAGGCGAGGCTTGCGTCGGCAAGCGAGATACATGGGATGCTGGAAACAAAGCGGGTGAGCTGGTGGCGGGGCTGGTTGGGGATGTGAGGGCAAGAGTAATCAAGGCCTTCTTTTTCGAGGAAAGGAAGCAAAAAGCTTTTGCGGCGGCTGTGGCGAAGAGCTGAAGCGTTGCGCTGTCCGAGAAGAACCAAGAGTGCTTGTCTGATATGTTCCTAATTGGCGTTGATGCTGACTCATAGAAAGCAAGCAGTCCTTTTTTGAAAAAAAGGACCAAAAAACTTTTGACTCCGCTGTCGCGCGCTCTCCGGAAAGGTTCGCGACAGCCGACTCAAAAGTTTTTTGCTTCGTTTGTAAAAGAAGGCCTTGCTTGCTTCGAAACAGTCGACTTTCAGGCCGGTCGGTATGAATTATCCCAGTGATCCCAGGCCTTGCCTCCGCTCAGGAAGAAAGCAAGCCTGCTTTTTTGAAAAAACAGCAAAAAATTTTGTATCTGCTGTCGCGAAAAGTCTGGAACGCGCGCGTTGACGAACAAGAACTTCTTGGTAGTCGAGAAATAATCGGTTGGCTTGCTGTGATAGCTTGACTCTATCTATCGCTGATTTAGTTCGCCACAGTCACATCTAATCAAACTCATAAACGATTTGGTCTCGCATCGAAAACAGAAGTTGTGGCTTCGAAGCGTAAACAGTTCCTGTGTTTTGCTCACGTGAAATCCCCCTCAGCACGTACCCAAAGGAACAAAAGTTTTTTGGTTCTTTTTTTCAAAAAAGAACTGCTTGCCTTGCCTGTTTCGGGTCAAGGCTTCAGCACGCGGGAAGTGCTATTCCCAACGCCGTATCGCCGCGCGACATGTCCCTCGATCTGCGCAGGATAAAAATACACCTCCCGCAACTGCCCCGATGCATACCGCGCCGCCTGGTCGTCGAAATGCACTGACGCCGAGTCCCCGCTCTCTCCGCCCGCGGTCACCGCGACCGCGCGCACGTGCGGGCCGAACTCCACCGCGGCAACGAAGCTGTTGCCGCTCTCGCCGTAGCGTTTCTTCAGCTCCGGGTGCTGGCGGCCGGCGATCGACGCGAGCGAGCCCCACTGCCCGGAGGTGAACCCCACCGGCAGGCTGGCCGCCGCGTCGTCGTAGGTCTGCACGATGTCGTCGGTGCGGCGCTGACATCGGTTGATGTCGCCCCAGCGCACGCGCCAGGTGCCCCACTGCTGGCTGAGCTGGTCGGACGCGGTAGCGAGCGCCTCGAGCATCTGCGCCGGCGTGGCGTGTGCCAGCACCGCGTGGTAGTCGGCGAAGCTGCCGCCATGTGCGGGCACGCCGGCGCCGCGCCACAGCGCCTCGCCCCACAGCACGGCCAGCGTGGTGGGCACCGAGTCGGCCGACCAGCGACGGTCCCACTGCCGAAGTGTCTTGATCTGCTCGGCTAGTCTGGTTTTCTGCGGATCGCCGGGTGTTGCCTTGTCGTAGGCGGCGAGCAGGCGCGGGATCAGCAGGTCGAAGCCGGGCTGGCGCTGATCGAACGCGGCGGCGACCAGCCCTTCCAACGTGAAGCCGCTGTGTCCCGCGAGCAGCATTTGCGCGTGCAGGCCGCGCATGTTCTCGCCGACAGTGTCCATCGTGCGCGGGTAGTCGGCGCGCCGCGGACTGTCCGGACCGGCGGCGCTATACGGCCAGTCGTTGGTATTCTGTATCCACCCGGAGGATGGGTTGTGCACCTGCGGCAGCTTGGCAAGCTCGGTCAGGCCGTGCCAGTCGGTGTGTGGATCCGCACCGTCCACCGGTTGCGTGTAGTCGAAGCGGTCATCGCGGTTGGGCACGAATTGCGGGTGCAAATAGGCGATTGTGCCGTCTGCGTCGGCGTACACCGTGTTGTTCGACGTGTTGGCCTGCAGCTGCATCACCTTCATGTAGCCGTCATAGTCGTGCGCTTTTGTCAGCAGGTACGACTGCTCCAGCGCCTCGACAGGGCGGAACATCATCGCCTCGGCGACCCAGCGCCCGTCCGCCATCTTGCCAACGATCGGGCCGTGATGCGTCTTGTAGATCGTGACGGTCCTCAAACCCTGGCCGCCACCTGGCAAGCGGTAGGACAGCGACACCTGCGAGGCCTGCACCGGCCGCATCTCGCTACCGTAGCGATACACCAGGTGGCCGTCCTTGTGCGTGACGTCCTCGAGGAACGAGTCCACCGCGTCGGCCGTGCTGGACGTGTGCATCCAGCCGACACGCTCGTTAAAGCCCTGGTAGATGAAGAACTGCCCCCAGGTCGCTGCACCGTATGCGTTCAGCCCCTCGTCGCTGGTCATCTGCAGCTCGGCGCGGAAATAGAACGACGTGTGCGGGTTGATCAGCAGCAGCGCGTGGTGATCGCGCATCTTGCCGGGTGCGATGGCGATGCCGTTGGACCCGGTGGGCTCGCCGGCGGGCGCATACCGGTCGTCCAACGCCGCGTAGGTCGGCAGCCCGTAGAAGCTGGCGAGCTCCGGCAATTCGATCCGCTCGATGTCGCCGCCGATGCTGCCTTCGGAAAACGCCAGCGCCATCCAAGGCTCGAAATGTTTCAGCACGCGCGGCTTGACGTTCGGATGCGTGGCGAGAAACGTGTTCAGCCCGTCTGCCCACGCATCCATCAGCGCACGCAGCCAGTCCGGGCTACGGGCGTAGCGCGCCTGCAGGTCGGCCGGGTCCACGTAGAGGCGTGCACGCAAATCCTCGGCCAGGGCGCGCTCGCCCTCCGCCTCGCTGAGGCGGCCCAAGGCCACCAGGTAGTTGGTCTCGATGCGGTTGAAGTCGTCCTCGGCCTGCGCGTAGACCATGCCGAAGACGGCCTGCGCGTCGGTGTAGCCGTGGATGTGGGCGATGCCCCAGTTGTCTCGGGTGATCACTGCCTGGGGGGGTGAGGCGGCTGCCAAGACAAGAAAAAGCAAGGCCTTCTTTTTTGAAAAAAAGAAGCAAAAAACTTTTGTTCCCTGGCGCAAGGTGAAACAAGTCGTCTCAACTTCCGACACCCGAGGGACCAAAAGTTTTTTGTTTCTTTTTTTCAAAAAAGAAGCCTTCCTACCGCTTAAAGACCTGCCCAGCCTTCATCACAAACCCCACCCGCTCCACCACGCCCACATCCTGCGTAGGGTCCCCCGGCACGGCCACCAGATCCGCCTGATACCCCGCCCTGACCCGCCCAAGATCGTTGTCGTGGCCAAGTATCTTCGCGTCCGTCGCCGTCGCCGCCGTCAGCGCCTGCACCGGAGTCATGCCGTCACGCACCAGCCACTCCAGCTCGCGCCAGTTGGTGCCGTGGGTGAACACGCCCACGTCGCTGCCCAACCCGATGGTCACACCGCTGGCCAGCGCTGCACGAAACGCTGCCGCGGCAACATCCATCGCGTGCGTCGGCGGTGTCTTGCCCGCAACGTAGTGCTGGAAATACGCGCTGGTGGCTTCCACCGCGGTCAGCGTCGGCAGGTAGGCGATGCCTTTCTCGGCCATCGCGTGAAACAGCACCGCGTTGCCGCCGTAGCCGTGCTCGATAGTGTTCACGCCGGCGTCGATCGCGCGGCGCATGCCTTCCGCGGTGGTGGCGTGCACGGCCACCGGACGGTCCAGCCCGTGCGCGGCCTGCACGGCGGCGCGCATCTCGTCGGTGGACAGCGTGGCCACCGCCTCGCCGCCGGGGCCGGCGCGGTAGTCCGCATACAGCTTGATCCAGTCCGCGCCGCGGGCCGCCTGCTCGCGCACGGCACGCACGATGCTGTCGGTGCCGCTCACCTCCTGCGCGCCCTGCGGCAGCTCCACGTCCGGTCGCCAACTGCGCACCGCCGGCCCGTAGGCGCCTTCCGCCACGATGGCGCGGGTGGCCACGAACAGCCGCGGGCCCGCGATGATGCCCTCCTCGACCGCGCGCTTGACCGACACGTCGGCGTAGCCCGCGCCCTCCGTGCCGAGGTCACGAAGCGTGGTGAAGCCCGCCATCAGCGTGGCGGTGGCCTGCCGGCCGGCGCGCAGCGTGCGGTACGGCACCGGCTCGCGCAACACCTGATCGTCCCAAAGCGCCTCGTTATACGGGTGCAGCAGCAGGTGGGAGTGGATGTCCATCAGGCCGGGGATCAGCGTCTGGTCCGGCAGGTCGATCGTCTCTGCACCGGGCGGGGCGGAGATTGCGGCCGCAGGGCCCACGGCCGCGATGGTGGCGCCGGTGACCAGCACCACCCAGCCCTGGTGGACGGGTTCGCCGGCCGTCCATACCCGCGCCGGGCGCAGCAGCATGGACCTGGCCGTCTCGGCCCCGGCGTGCGCGATCGCGGCTGCCAGGAATGCTGCACAGATGCTGCCGAGCCGGAAGACCTTCATCCACTTTGCCCTCCGCGGCCTTGGCGCGGAGCCTAGGTGCGTTGAGGGCTGAGGGCAACGCTCAAAGCAAGCAGTTCTTTTTTGAAAGAAAGAACCAAAAAACTTTTGTCTCCCTTCGGTGCGCGTTGGTGAAACGCGTCGTTTCAGCCGTCCGCGACAGCCGTAGTAAAAGCTTTTTGCTTCTTTTTCTCGAAAAAGAAGACCTTGCTTTCTTCTGAACCGGCGCACGGAATTCCGTCAGAGTTCCTTCTAGAACAAGCCTAGTCAGTCCCCAACAGTAACGACTCCCAGCCCGCTCACGTCCTTCTCCAGCCGGCCGGTTACCCGGGCGAAATGCACCGCGCCCACGCCGGATAGGTCCACCTTCGCGTCACCCACGGTAGCACCGAACTGGACGTGTCCGGCGCCGCTCTGGTCCAGCACGAGGCTGCCGATCTGGCCCGCGTCGACACGGAGTTCGCCGGCGCCGCTCAGGCTCACCGACAGGTTGGGCATGTCCGCGCGTCCTACCTCGATGCGTCCGTGGCCGGACAGGTCGAGCCGCGCCGGACCGCTGACCTGCTGCACCGATATGACTCCGGAACCGGACAGCTGTGCCACGAGCGTGCTGGCGTCCGCAGCTTCAACGTCCGCGGCGCCGGACAGGTCGATCTTCAACGGTCCGGCCACGGGCCCGATAACGTAGCGGGTGACGCCCGCGGCGCCGACGGCGAGCGGGAAGCCGGCGGGCACGCGCACGGAGACGTCCAGCGTCGGCTGGAACGATGACGTCGGCTGCCAGCAATTCCCCGGCCGATTGCCGATCGTGGCGGCCTGGCGGCTTTGCAGGACCAGCTCATCCAGCTCCTGCTGGTTGTCCGCGGTGGCCTGCACCATTGCCTGGCCGTGCAGTGTTGTGTCTGGCTGGACCTCCGCCCGGCGCATGCAGCTGCCATCCAGCGAGAGGCTCGCGCCTGTCAGCGTGGTTTGCAGCGTGGCCGCCTGGGCACCCTGGCAAATCGAGGCAGCACCAAGGCAGACGGCGAGAGCAGCTTTTCGATGCAGCAAGACAGGACCTCCCGGTTGACGGCTTGAGGCTGGTTCTGCAGAGAACGTGCCAGGCAGCCAACTCCCTGATACTGCATGATATCGGCCGCACGGCTACGTGCCGGTCCGGCATACGTCGCCACAAGCTGGCGTAAGTCGCCACGTAGTTGCTGGTGAGTTGCGAAGCAAGCCGCACAGCGCGCGTTGCCGGGGTGTTTGCGGCAGCCGAGCCGATAGTTCGTAGCTGGTTCAGTGTCCGCGTGCAAAAAGCCCTGGCCGCCATCTGACGCGATCCTACCGTGCGCCGCGTGCTACTCGCACATCACGTGAGAAGCGTGCCGCTCGACGCTAAAACGTGCCCACACGACAGCAAAAAATGTGCATATTACGTCAGCGAAAACGTGCCTCGCACGTCAGCGAGAAGCGTGCCCAGCACGACAACGAAAGCCGTGCCCAGCACGTCATGCGAGAAGCGCGCTTCGCACGACACGCGAAGAGCGTGCCCAGGATGACGCTCCGGTGCTCAAGGCCCAAGGAGCATCGACTTGCACGATCGGACCGACGACGCAGGGCGAGGTGGTCCGCTTCGGTGCTCGAAACGCCACGCCAGATCACCCGTCAGGCCGACTTTACAGGCAGGAACTGACAAAAGTAGTCCTTGCGCTCATCGTCAGGAAACAAACGCCCACCGCTACCGCGATTTGGTGTTGCAACGTATTTCCGCATGGTGTTAGCTGTGTTCGATACGGGAGCGTCCCAAATGACATTCTACAGCAAGGGTATTTCAATCGCGCTGGTGCTGCTGTGCGCCAGCACCGCCCACGCCCAGAGCAACGGGTTCTTCGGCGGCCAGGTCGGCGCGCTGTTCGGCGGCCAGGCTGACGCGCATGCCGGGTCCCAGACCAGCCTGGGTGCGCCCGGCGGTCCTTACCGGACAGCGACGGCCGAGATGAACCGATGCGCCAGCCAGGTGAACGCCGACCAGAGATGGGCGCCGCTGTTCGTCCACCTGCCGGTCAGCGCCGCCTCTCCCTCCCTGCAGCAGCTCGCCGACCAGACCTACCCGCTACCCGCGGACGTCAGCCTGCTCGAACAGCGCCAGGAAGCGCTGACGCAGTGCCGGACCGCCCTGATCGACAGGTTGCAATCCGTCGAGCCGCGCATCGCCGACCTCTACGCCCACGGCTTCGCGGAGGCCGACCAGAGCACGCTGGCGCTGGTGCAGCGCAAGCTGACGTGGGGCGCCGCCAACGAGGCGCGGCAGCAGAAGGTGCTCGCCTTTCGCCAGCGCATCGTCAGCGCGGAAGGCGAGTTGCCGCCGGAGCCGAAGGAGAGCGCGCAGCAGGGCGGAGGCAGGCCGCAGATCATGAGCGTCATGGCGATCGGGCTGAACGCGGCGCTGGGCCTGCACGCCGGGCGGCCGGCGCAGCCTACCTGCGGTGCCGGGTGGAGCTACGTTCCTTGCGAGCGCCGGTAAGCAAGCAAGCGGTTCTTTTTTGAAAAAAGAACCAAAAAACTTTTGTCTCCGCTGTCGCGCGCTCTCCGGACAGGTCCGCGATAGCGGAGACAGAAGTCTTTTGCTTCTTGTAAGTTTGCTGT
Organism: Acetobacteraceae bacterium; assembly: GCA_965198755.1. Lineage (GTDB taxonomy): Bacteria > Pseudomonadota > Alphaproteobacteria > Acetobacterales > Acetobacteraceae > BOG-908. The sequence goes on along the minus strand of OZ240673.1, from coordinate 4,458,545 downwards.
GTTCCTCGGCGGAGGCCAAGCTCTGGAACTGCGGTGGTGACCTTGCATTGCTTCTCGGGCGATCCTGTAGAAAAGATCCGGGCCCACCGCATCCTGCACCTCTCGGTCGGACAGTATGCGGGGCCTCAGCGCGGCTGGGCAGCCTGATTGCAAGAAAGACCTGTGAGGGGCGCCACCGCTTGCCCAAGGAAGCCTCGCCATGGCCATTCTCGGTCTTGATATCGGTAAAGCAAAAGTCGACGCCCATCTCCTCTACGGCGACAGAGCGGCCGCACTCCACCTGACCAACGATCAGACAGGGTTCGACGAACTGCACGCCTGGCTCGAACGACACATCCCCGGCGGCAGCACCGGCCTGCATGCCTGCATGGAAGCCACCGGCAATTATGGCCTCGATCTCGCCGTCTTCCTGCACGGCCTCGGCATCAAGGTCAGCATCATCAACCCAAAACAAATCAAGGCCTTCGGCCAGGCCGAGCTCCGGCGCAACAAAACCGACAAGCTCGACGCAGCCCTCATCGCGCGCTTCTGCCGCACGCAAAACCCTGCCCCTGGACGCCGCCGCTGCCGCACCTGCGCGACCTGCGCGAGCTCGTGCGCCGTTGCGCCGCCCTCAAGACGACCCGCACACAGGAACTCAACCGCCAGAAAGCCGGCCTGTGGAGCGCCACCGTGCAGGCCTCCATCGCCCGTAGCCTGGCGTATCTGAACGCAGAGATCGACGCCATCGCCCACGACATCCGCGCGCTGATCGCAGGCGACATGCAGACGCGCCATCAGGCCGAGCTGCTGCGCAGCATCCCGGGCATCGGCGAAGTGACCATGGCAGTGCTGCTCGCAGAGATCCCCAACATTGCCGAGTTCGAGCCCAAAGGTCTGGCCGCGTTCGCAGGCCTCTCGCCGGCCGAGCATAGTTCAGGCGCGCAAACCCGCAGCACCGGCATCAGCCGCATCGGCAACGCCAACCTGCGCAGCGCACTCTACCTCGCGGCACTCAGCGCCAGCCGCCACCCGGTCCTGCGGGTCGTGGCACAACGGCTCAAGCAAGCCGGCAAGCCGAACAAGCTCGTTCTGATCGCCATCGCACGCAGGCTGCTCGTCCTGGCCCACGCAGTGATCCGCACGCGCCGCCCGTTCGATCCCCATCATGTCAACGCCAACCCGGCAAACGCCTGATTACCCGTTTTCCAGTTCAGTCAAAGCCGTTTTCCCGCCCCAGCCACACACTCACGCGGCAAGCTGGCGGGGCTTCGTCAAGCCTGGCCAAAGGCCACCGCGCAGCGGCGCGAAGCGGGCTTTACGAAGACACGACAGCTTGCCACCCTCAAACCAAATGGGCGCTTGACCAGCAACACAGTATCTTTTCTTCAGAAAAGAAGGCCTTACTTTCTTCCTGTCAGCGGCAACTCACTCCCAGACTTGATCGTCTCGAACACGATCGACGAGCGAAGCTGCGCCACGCTCCGATGCGGCAGCAGCGTGTCGTTCAGCAGCGACGCCAGCGCGGCAAGCCCCGGCAGCCGCACGCGCAGCAGGTAATCCGCGTCGCCGGTCAGTGCGAAACATTCCTGGATCGCCCCCACGCCGGCCACCAGGTCGCGAAAGCCGCCGGCGTTGTCCCGGCTGTGCGTGTTCAGCGTGACGTGGATGAACACCAGCAACGACAACCCGAGCGCGTCCGCATCCAGCTCCGCCCGGTAGGCACGGATGATGCCGGACGCCTCCAGCGCCGTCCGCCGGCGCGAGCACTGCGACGCAGATAGCCCCACCCGCTCGGCCAACTCCTGATTGCCGAGCCGGCCGTTGGACTGCACCGCACGCAGCAGCCGCAAGTCGAACTCGTCCATGCGGATGTCTTGCATGATGATCCCGTCACACTCACGAAACGTGCGTAATCAGCCGTCAGCCCGGTCATTATGCAACCCCTTTCCCACCCGCGCCGTGGTCTCCTGTGCAGATCAGGAAAGGCAACGCACCCATGGGTCCCTATCCGCACGACGCGCCGCGCGCCACCATCAGCCAGGACAACCCGGCCGGCACCGACGGCTTCGAGTTCGTCGAGTTCACCCACCCCGACCCCGCCGCACTGCACGCGCAGTTTCGCCAGATGGGCTTCACCGCCGTGGCGAAGCACCGCAGCCGCGACACCACGCTCTACCGCCAGGGCACCATCAACTTCCTGGTCAGCGCCGAGCCGGACAGCCACGCCGCGCGCTTCGCCGCCGCCCACGGCCCCTCGGTGCCCAGCATGGCCTTCCGCGTCGCCGACGCTGGCCACGCCCACCGCCACGCCGTCTCCCTGGGCGCAGTCCCCGTGGGTGCCGAGCACGGCAGTCTGACGCTGGACGTGCCCGCCATCGAGGGCATCGGCGGCAGCCTGATCTACTTTATCGACCGCTACGGCGAGACCGGATCCTGCTACGACGCCGAGTTCGAGTGGCTGGGCGAACGCGACCCCGCCCCCGCCGGCCGGCAGATGTTCTACATCGACCACCTGACCCACAACGTGCACCGCGGCCGCATGGAAGTCTGGTTCGACTTCTACGCGCGCATCTTCAATTTTCGGCAGATCCGCTTCTTCGACATCGAGGGCCGCCACACCGGGCTGACCAGCCGCGCGCTTACCAGCCCGGACAACCGCATCCGCATCCCGCTCAACGAATCCGCCGATGAGCACAGCCAAATCGAGGAATACCTGCACGCCTACAAGGGCGAGGGCATCCAGCACATCGCCATGGGTTCGCACGACATCTTCGCCAGCGTCGGCGGCCTGCGGCAGGACGGGCTGGCGTTCATGCCCGCACCGCCGGCCACCTACTACGAGATGGTGGACCGCCGCCTGCCCGGCCACGGCGAGGACGTGGCAAAACTACGCGCGCTCGGCATCCTGATCGACGGCGAGCAGGTGGTGGGACGCGACGGCATCGGCACGCTGCTGCAGATCTTCTCGGCTAACCTGATCGGGCCGGTGTTCTTCGAGTTCATCCAGCGCAAGGGGAACGATGGGTTCGGCGAGGGGAATTTTCGGGCGCTGTTCGAGTCGATCGAGGAGGATCAGATACGGCGGGGGGTGCTGACGCCGGCGTAAGAAAGCAAGCAGTTCTTTTTTGAAAAAAAGAACCAAAAAACTTTTGTTTCCGCTGTCGCGCGCTCGCCGGAAACGACCGCGACAGCGGACGTGAAAGCTTTTGCTTCTTTTTCTCGAAAAAAGCCTTGCTTAGCTTCTCTTCTGCTTCGTCCGCGGTGCCGCCTGCGACATCGCCGTCACCGTACCGCCAACGCACACCAGGCCCAGGCACACCGGCACCAGCCAGACGGGCCGCACCAGCAGCGGCGTGCACATCAGGTCCCAGAACCCACGCCCGAGCACACCGGTCACCAGGCCCTGCAGGTGGGTCACCGCACCCGCATCCATCGCGGCGATCGCCTGCCGCAGGCTCATGTCGGGCGGCAGGATGGAGGCCAGCGCCACCGACCCCACCAGCAACACCGCGGCCGCGACAGCAAACACCCGCGGGACCAGGGCGAGTTCAGTGCCGGCAGGTGGGCGGACCCGGGATGGCCGTTTCAAAGGTGCAGCCTCTCATCAATGTCCGCGGGTCAGCGCATGACCTGTCCCGACCAATGTGTTCCGCCGTCCTCTCCGGGCAAGGGGAGCCGCCGCGCAACACGCCGGGGTCAACATGCGACAGATCGGGCGCCGCTGTCACGCAACCCGCGGTCACACGATGGTTGGCCGAACGGCGCCGACCTCCATGCCGCGCCAATTTTTCAGCTTGGGCGCGGCCAGCTCGTCCAGCGCGGGCGCGGCGCCGAGAAGATGGCGCAGCAACGCGGCCGCCGCAGCCTCGGCCGCACGCAGTGCGCCGTCGTCGCATTTCAGGGCGAAACCCACGCCCAACGCTGGCAGCGCGCCGCAATACACCCCCTCGGCGCCAACTTTCACGAACGCCGCCTCGCCCAGCGCCTCGGCCACCGCAGTGTCGAATCGCCGTGGGCCGGCCACCATCATCGGGTTGGCCGCTACCGCGCGCCGCAACCGCACGGCTGCTTCTGCGAACCCGGCGGGCATCCCCACGCCGGCGCCGAACCGCGCGAAGCCCGCCGCCAAGTCGGCCAGCCTGATCCGGTACGCCGGGATCGAGCAGCCGTCCACGGCGGGGCTCTGCGCGTCCAGCCGGGCGCCGGTCACTGCCGCCACCGCTTCGGTCACCCCGCGCATGGTCGGGTGGTCCGGGGCGACGTAGCCGGCCGGGTCGCGCCCGCTGGCCACCGCGGTGCACACGAAGCCGGCATGCTTGCCGGAACAGTTGTTGTGCAACGCGCTCGACCCCGCACCGGCCGCCGCCAGCGCGCGGGCGACCGACGCGCTGCTGGGCCAGTGCGCGCCGCATTCCAGGCAGTCCGGGCCGCGCCCCGCCGCCTGCAGCATGGCCCGCACCGTCTCCGCATGCGCCGGCGCGCCGACATGCGACGCGCATGCCAGCGCCAAAGCCGGCCCGTCCAGCCCGAAGCGGTCGGCCGCGCCGCTGACGAGTAGCGGGATCGCCTGCAGCGCCTTGATGGCCGAGCGCGGGAAGATTGCGCGCTCAGGGTCGCCGCCGGAAAGCACGAGCCGGCCTGAGGCGTCGGCGACGGCAAAGGCACCGGTGTGGCGGGATTCGACGTGCCCGTTGCGCAGGATCTCGGCGATCAGGATGGAGCTCATGGCGCACAGAACGGGGGCAAGGCTTGCGATGCGTCAAGGAAGGTCAGGGGCGTCGTGCGTAGCACGCTGTCGCGTGACGCCCCCGAACCCCACCAGGGCAAGGCCCTGGACTTAGAAACGGGGTCTGGGGCCGACTGGCCCCAGCGGGGTCCAGGGGCAGAGCCCCTGGCCTTCCTTCCCGCGCCGCAAGCGCCTAGACCTCCCGCATGGCCGACATCGCCGACTTCGACAAACTCGACATCCGCGTAGGCACCATCGCCGACGCCCAACCCTTCCCCGAGGCGCGCCATCCCGCGACCCGCCTGTGGATCGATTTCGGGCCGGAGCTTGGCGTGCTGCAATCCAGCGCGCAGATCACCGTGCACTACAAGCCGGACCAGCTGATCGGCCGGCAGGTGGTCGCCGTGGTCAACCTGCCGCCGCGGCAGATCGGGCCGATGGTGAGCCAGGTGTTGACACTCGGCCTGCCGGACGAGAACGGCGAAGTCGTGCTGATCAAGCCCGACTTCAAACTGCCGGACGGCGGGCGGCTGTTTTAAGTCAAGGAAGCAGTTCTTTTTTGAAAAAAAGAACCAAAAAACTTTTGTCTCCTGGGTGCAGGCTGCAGGAGACTTCGCGACAGCGCCCGCAAGAGCTTTTTATTCCTGTTTATCGAAACAGACGACTTACTTGACCTATGCCACAGTCACCTGGGACCAGCTTCACCGCGACGCGCGCGCCCTCGCGTCCGGGTTAATGTCCCGCTCACCCTTTCATGGCATCGTTGCTATCAGCCGCGGCGGCCTCATTCCTGCCGCCATCATCGCGCGGGAACTGGAATGCCGGCTGGTCGAAACCGTCTGCGTGGCCGCCTACGCGGGCGAGGCCGGCACTCAGGGCGAACCGGTGATGCTGAAACCGCCGGCAGCAGCTGGTGACGGCGAAGGTTTCCTGATTGTGGACGACCTGGTCGACACCGGTGTCACCGCACGTCTGGTGCGTGCCATGCTGCCGCACGCGCACTTCGCCTGCCTCTACGCCAAACCCGCCGGCCTGCCGGCCACCGACAGCTTCGTCACCGAATTTCCCCAGGACACCTGGATCCTGTTCCCCTGGGACACCGCGCCGCTGTTCGTGCCGCCTATCGCGCGCCAACCGTGACCGTCCGCATGGACCTTCGCGGCGCCGGGCAGGTGCGCATCTGTCGCGGACACGTCCCCGCCTGGCTGCCCATCCTGCTCGGCTTCCTGCAGGCGGTGGGTCCGATCTCCACCGACATGAACCTGCCCGCCTTTCCGGCCATCGAGGCGAGCCTGCACGCAGCCCCCGGCAGCGCCCAGCTCACCCTTGGCAGCTGGATCCTCGGCCTCTCCTTCGGTCAGCTGATCCAGGGCGCGCTGGCCGACCGCTTCGGCCGCCGCGCGCCGCTGCTGGCCGGAACGCTGGTCTACATCGCCGGCACCGTGGGCTGCGCGCTCTCGCCGAGCATCGCCGTGATGTCGGCCTGGCGCTTCGTCGCGGCGTTCGGCGCCTCTGCCAGCATGGTGGTGCCGCGCGCCATCGTGCGCGACGTCTCCGACGGCCACGCGGCGGCGCGGTTGATGTCCCGCCTCATCCTGGTGCTGGGCGCCGCCCCTATCCTGGCACCCTCGCTCGGCGGCCTGGTGCTGCAATGGGCCTCCTGGCGCGGCATCTTCTGGATCAACGTCGCCTACGGGTTGGTCGCGCTGCTGGCAGCCTGGGCGTGGCTGCCGGACACGCTGGACCGCGCCGCACGGGTGCCGATCCACCCTGGCCGCATGCTCGCCCGCTACGGCCGCATCCTGCGCGAGCGGACCTTCCTCACCCACGCGCTGATGATGTCGTTCTACGCCTTCGCGCTGTTCGCCTACCTGGGCGGCTCGCCGGACGTCTTCGAAGGCCATTACGGCTTCTCGCCCGGCCGCTACGCCGTGGTGTTCGGCGCGGTGGCGGCCACCTTCATCGCCGCCTCGCAGGCCAACACCCTGGTGATCCGCCGCTTCGACCTGAACGGCACGCTGACCCGCGCGAGCACGCTCTACCTGGTGCTGGCCGCGTGCGTGATGCTGGCCGCGGAGTACGATGCCGCGCCCCTGTGGCTGGGCGTGTTCCTGGCGCTGACCCAGGGCCTGACCGGCTTCCTCAACCCGACGGCGACGGTGGGCGCGCTGCGCCACCACGGCGAACACGCCGGCAGCGCGTCCGCCCTGCTGGGCACCATGCTGTTCTTCATCGGCGCCAGCAGCGGCTTCCTGGTCGGCTGGCTGTCGGACGGCACGGCGCGGCCGATGGCGGCGCTGATGCTTGCTGGGGCTGTGCTGGCGAAGGTGGCGGATCTGTGCCGGCCGAAGAAGGAGCGTGGGGCGGTGCTGGCGGAGTAAGGCAGGAAGCAAGGCCTTCTTTTTCGAGAAAAAGAAGCAAAAAGCTTTTGCCACGGCTGTCGCGGAAAGCTGAAACGACACGCTTCACCACGGCACACCCGACGGGACCAAAAGTTTTTTGGTTCTTTTTTTCAAAAAAGAACCGCTTGCCTTGCTTGAACGACTGAAAAACCGCCGCGGCCGCTCAACCAGATACAACGCACACTTCCAATGGGCCGACTCGTCGACCCGGCATGCTTCATGCTAAGTTTGCCGCATTCCACGCACGCAGGAGCAGCCATTGGCTGAGCGTTCAACACGGCGGCAACTTCTCACCCGCATCGGCGTCGCCGCCGGCAGCGTGGCCATGTACCAGGCAATGACCCGGATGGGCCACGCCACCGGCACCGATTTCAAGCAGCCGCCCAACCTCTCCGGCGCCCCGCCCGGCACCAGCGTTCTCGTGCTCGGCGCCGGCCTGGCCGGCATGCTGGCCGCCTACGAGCTGCGCCGCGCCGGCTACAGCGTGCGCGTGCTGGAGTTCCAGGACCGCTCCGGCGGCCGCAATTACACGCTGCGCGGCGGCGACACACTGACCGAGCTGGGTGGCGCCACCCAGAAGGTTGGCTTCGCGCCAGGCAACTACATCAACCCCGGCCCGTGGCGCATTCCGTATCACCACCAGGCCATCCTGCACTATTGCAAGGCATTCGGCGTGGCGCTCGAACCGTTTATCGAGCTGAACTACAACTCCTACCTGCACAACACGAACGCTTTCGGCGGCGTGCCGCAGCGCTACCGCCACATCGCGGGCGACTTCACCGGCCAGACCGCCGAGCTGCTGTCCAAGGCGATCAACCAGGGCAAGCTGGACGAGGAGGTGAGCCCGGGCGAGCGCGCCGACCTGCTGACAGCGATGCAGATCTGGGGCCTGCTGGACCACACTGGCGCCTACACGCCGGCACTGGCCTCGATGCGGCGCGGCTTCGCCAAGGCCCCGAACGGCGGCCCGGACGGCGCGCCCATCCCCTCGGACCTGTTGTCGCGCGCAGAGATCATGAAGTCCGGCTTCGCCCAGCATTTGTCGTTCCACATGCTCAACGACCTGCAGACCACGATGTTCCAGCCGGTGGGCGGCATGGACATGATCGGCCGCGCCTTCGCCCGCCAGGTCAACGACCTCGTCACCCACAACGTGCGCGTGCGCGCCATCCAGCAGGACCAGTCCGGCGTCACCGTCAGCTACGAAGACCGCAGCCAAGGCGGCGCGGTCACCCAGGTGCACGCCGACTACTGTGTCTGCAGCATCCCGCTACCGGTGCTCAACCAGCTCGAGGTGCAAGTGAGCCAGCAGATGCAGGCCGCCATCGCCGCGGTGCCCTACGCCTCCTCGGTGAAGGTCGGCCTGGAGTTCAAGCGGCGCTTCTGGGAGGAGGACGAGCAGATCTACGGCGGCATCACCTTCACGGACATGCCGGTGAGCGTAATGTCCTACCCCAGCCACGGTTACTTCTCCGGTGGCCCGGCGGTGATGCTTGGCGCCTACATGTTCGGACCGCCCGCCTACGACTTCGCCGGCATGACGCCGGAGGAGCGGGTGCGCCAGGCGGTGCTGCAGGGGACCAAGATCCACAAGCAATATCCCGACGAGTTCTCCAACGGCGTCGGCGTCGCCTGGAGCCGGATGCCCTGGACGCTGGGCTGCTGCTCCACCTGGAGCGAGGAGACCCGCCGCACCCACTACAAGACGCTGACCACCATGGAAGGCCGCCTCGTGCTGGCCGGCGAGCACGCCAGCCACGTCGGCTGCTGGCAGGAGGGCGCGCTGCTCTCTGCGGTGTCCGCCATAACCCAGTTGCACCAGCGCGTGGTGGGGGCCGGTTGATGCGCGCGGCATCCGCCCTCGCCGGGCTCCTTCTGTTGGCCCCGGGCGCAGCCCTGGCCGACGCGGCCTCCGTCATCCGCGGCGGCGTCTCCGCCACCACCGGCGAGGCCGTCTACCAGCACGTCTGCCAGGGCTGCCACATGGCCAACGCCGGCGGCGCAGTGGGCGCCGCACGCATACCCGCGCTCGCCGGCAACAAGCACCTTGCCGCCGCAACGTATCCGGTGGTGATGGTGCTGCACGGCAACGGCGGCATGCCGTGGTTCAACGGCGTGCTCACCGATGAGCAGATCGCGCTGGTGGTGAACTACGTGCGCTCGCATTTCGGCAATGCGTACACCGACACGGTGACGGAGGCGGAGGTGAAGGCGATGCATGGGAAGCCGCCGACGATGGAGAAAGGCTAGGCAAGCGCTTCTTTTTTGAAAAAAAGAAGCAAAAAACTTTTGTTCCCTGGGCACTCGTCTCCGGAGACTCCGCGACAGCCGTGACAAGAGCTTTTTGCTTCTTTTTCTCGAAAAAGAAGGCCTTACTTTAGCTTCTTGCTCATCCTCACCAGCGGCACCGCCGCCTCGATAGCCGCCATCACTTCATACCCGCACGCTGTGTAAAGCGGCACACCTGCAAGCGTCGCGGCCAGCTCCGCACGGCTGAACCCTTCAGCAGCGGCCGCCGCCTCGCACAACGATAGAACCAGCCGTCCTACGCCGCGGCGCGCAAACTCCGGCGCCGTATACATCGCGCGCACCCGCGCTGCATCGCGCGACGGGTCCAGCATCGCAGCGTCGCGCCCCGCCGTGTGGTCGCCGCCGAACAGCGTGGCGCGACGGCTCCAGCCGCCACATCCGGCCAACGTGCCGTCGTGCTGCACGATGAAATACGTGCCGTCGTCGATGAGTTGCGTGTCGAGGCCCATCACGCTGCGGCTCGTCTCGATTTGCGCAGGGGCGACGAAGCCTTGCTGCAGGACGGAGATCGAATCGGACATCAGGGTGCGTAGGGCGTCGATGTCGGCGGGAGAGGCTAGGCGGGAGGTCAGCACGCAGGAAGAAAGGCCTTCTTTTTTGAAAAAAGAAGCAAAAAACTTTTGGTCCTGCTGTCGCGGAGTTTCCCTCAGCGTGTACTCCAGGGAACAAAAGTTTTTTGGTTCTTTTTTTCAAAAAAGAACCGCTTGCTTCGCCTCAGCCGTCGCGTGCGGCCGAGATCACATCAAAACGATCTCCACCCGCCGGTTCTGCGGCTCACGCACGCCAACCGCTGTCGGCACCAGCGGGCTGCTTTCGCCGTAGCCGTGGATGAAGATCTCGCCGCGGGCGACACCGTCGCGCACCAGTTCGGTCTCCACCGTTTCGGCCCGCCGGATGGAAAGCTTCTTGTTGTAGGCGGCCGTGCCCGAGAGGTCCGTGTAGCCGTTCACTTGGATCTTCGTGCTCTGCACCTGGGTGGAGGCCTGTGCTGCGGCCAGCACGATCTGGCGCGCCCGTGCGGTGAGGTCGGCGCGGTCCCAGTCGAAGAACACCAGGTAGGTGCGGGCCGCGGACGGCGGCACCGGCGCAGGTGTGGCGACGGTCGGCGGCAGTTCGGGCATCGGCGGCGGCTTGTGGCCCCAGCTGAAGTTGACTCGGCCGTAGTAGAAGCCACCGTCGATGCCATAAGGCGACGAGGGGATGTACTCCACGGCACCGTGGTAGCGCGATGCTGCCGTCGTGTGGTACGCGTATTTGTCGGTGAAGTTGTTGGCGCCGAGGATCAGCTGGATGTTCGGCGTGATCTTGTAGCCGAACTCCAGGTCGCCAATCCACGCCGGCTTGTTTCGATTGGCGGTGAACGGGTAGCTGCCGCTGTTGCCGTTTGCCAGGACGTCCACCACCTCTCCGTAACGAGTGACGCGGGCCAGGGCACTCCACGGACCAACCAGGTATTGGCTCTGCAGGATGATCTTGTTCTTCGGCGTGTCTCGCGTGATTTCGGACAGCACGTCGGGCGTAAATTGTGCTGCCTTTTCGATCCGCGTAAGTTCCACGTCGTTGAAGTTCGCGGCCGCCAGCCAGTTGACCTTGCCGTAGCCGCCGAGCTCCGTGACGTAGTCGATCGTCACGTCGGCACCGCGCGTCTTGGTGTTGACGCCGTTGGTGAAGTACTGCGCAAACAGGTTACAGCCGCTGTTCGGCCCGCATGCCGGCGGCAGCGCGCCGCTCAACTGGAACGCGGTGAAGGCGTCGGTGCCGCCGATCAGGCCGGAGTCGACGATCTGGTCGCGGATGTCGATCTGATACAGGTCGAAAGCGACGTGCAATTTGTCGATCGGCGTCGTCACGATGCCGGCCTCGTAGTTCTGCGAGCGCTCCGGCTTCAGCGGCACCGAGCCCAGCGCACGGGCGGCCGCAGAGTTGACCGGGAACTGGCCACCGGCGGTGACCGGCCCCACGTTGACCGCAGCAAAGCCCTCCTGGGCCAGCGTCGGCGCGCGGAAGCCGTTGCTGATGGTGCCGCGCAGCGCGAACCACGAGGTGAAGTCGTAGCGGGTGGTGAACTTGCCCGTCTCGGTGTCGCCGAAGTCGCTGTAGTGTTCGAACCGGCCGGCGAGGTCCACCTGCCAATGCGGCAGCAGCGAGGTGGCCACGTCGATGTAGCCGGATTCATTGGTGCGGTGGTAGTAGCCCTGGTCGATCTTGGTGAACCCGGGATACGCCTGCGAGCCGCCGCCGAACTGCGAGGCGGCGTCGCCTTGGTTGAGTTGGTAGGAGTCGTGGCGGAACTCGCCGCCGAAGGCGACGCTCAGCGGTGCGGCCAGCAGCGGCAGGTCGAACGGCTTGTTGAAGTCCAGGTTCGTGGTGGATTCGGAATCGTTGTACTCGCCGGCGTGGAAGTGCGTCGGCGAGTAGCCGAACGCGTGCAGGTAATCGGTGTTGATCGAGGCGATGGTGGATATGTTGGCAACGTCGCCGCCATACGTCTCGCTCAGATCGTAGTGCCAGTCGCCGAACACGTCGCCCTTCAGGCCGATGGTGCCAGCGTAGTCGTCTTCATTGATCGCTTCGACAGGCTCGAAACCGTTCGGGTACTGCCCGGCGGCGGTCAGGTTGCCGAACGGCGTGGTCGGCGTGATCGCGGTCGGCGTGTAGGTTCCGCTGGTGTTCGGATCGCGGTAGTTCTCGAACGCTTCGGCGTGGCGGTAGCCGTACGTGGCAAAGGAGTAGAACGTCGCTTCCGGGACGAACTCGTAGGCCATGTTGTATCCGAGGTTGACCAAGTTGTAGCGCGGGTCGCCCTCGATCTGGCTGATGTTGTTCCGGTTCGGCACGTTGAACGGTGTGGCCAAGTTGGAGCCGGTCTGCGCCGTGGTGGGAAACACGCCGTCGCGGTTCGTGTGGTCGTGATAGCGGTAGTCGCCGGCGACGTCGAAGTAGCCTTTGTCGCCGAGGGAAAATCCGTTGTTGGCACCGATGTTGTTGGTGAAGCCGTCCGACACGTAGGTCGCACCCTCCTGAGCGTAGGCACTGCCGCCGTGGTCGGCGTGCTTGAGGATGATGTTGATCACGCCGGCGATGGCGTCCGAACCGTACTGTGCGGCAGCACCGTCGCGCAGCACCTCGATGTGGTCGATCAGGCTGATCGGTATCATGTCGAGGTCGACCGGGTCCGACCCGCCGACCGGCCCGATGTCGGCGTTGATGTTGGCTGAGACGTGGCGGCGTTTGCCGTCGATCAGCACCAGCGTGTCGTCCGGGCTGAGCCCGCGCAGGCGCGCCGAGCGCACCAGCCCCGCGGTGTCGAAGCCCACCGGCGGCAGGTCGAACGACGGCAGCAGCGTGTTCAGTGCGTCGAACACGTTCTGCTGGCCGGTGCGCTGCAGCTCGGCCGCACTGATCACGTCCACCGGCGCCGTGCTGTCCGCCTTGGTGCGACCGGCCTGCCGCGTCCCGGTCACGATGATGTCTTCCGGCGCGCCCAAATTCGGTGCGGTGGACTCGCTCGGCTGTGCCGCAGCGCCCAGCGCGGTGACGCCTGGCGTGGGTGCGAGCTGTGCCAGCGCCGCCGCCGGCAGAAGAGCGGTCAGCGCCGCAGTGGTCAGGAGGGAGAACCTCATGGATGACATGGCCTTATCCAACAAATAACGAAAACAGCTCGATCAAGCCTGGAACATCGCCAAGCATCACTTCCCGTGCGCAGCGATCACCTCGATCTCCACCAGCGCGCCGGGTGCTGCCAGGCCCGCCACCTGCACCGCGCTACGCGCCGGCTTGTTGGGCTGGTCCTTGGTGCCAAAGAACTTCGTGTAACCAACCATCAGGCCGGGAAAATCCATCTTCCCCAGCTTCGGGTCGGCCACCAGGAAAACGTTCATTTTGACCACGTCGCCCATGCCGAGGCCCAGGCGAGTCAGCGTCGCCTGCAGCGATGTCAGCGCGCCCGTTGTCTGCGTGGCGGTATCGCCGCGTGCTTCCAAGCTGCCCGCGGGTGCAGACTTGTCGATCACCGGGCCCATGGCGCCGCTCAGAAACACCAGGTCGGTGCCGGCTTTCACGCTCACTGCGGCGGAGATCGGGAAGGTGCTGTCGACCAGCGGCGTGCGGGTGACTGCCTGCGCGTGTGCGGCACCGGCGAGCGCGCAGAAAGCCAAGGCAAGGCCTTCTTTTTTGAAAAAAAGAAGCAAAAAACTTTTCTGCTCGCCGTCGCGGACGGCTGAAACGATGCGCTTCGACAACGCACGCAAACCGGAGACAAAAGTTTTTTGGTTCTTTTTTTCAAAAAAGAACTGCTTTTTTTGCTTATGTTGTTGCACAGCCACACCCCCGCGCCAGCCTTTTCGCCGGCGGAAGATGCAGATCACGCGCGCGCACTGTCCAACAAAAAGTTGGGCTACAGTCAGCATTTTTCCGGTGCGCAGACGCAATCTGCCCAGCGAACGTGCAGGGTGGTTACGCCATCGGCGAGTATTGCGGCAGCATTCGGTCAGCCAAGTAACGAAGCCGGGCGGTCAAGCTGCGCGGCATTGCACACACGCCGAGCGATCACGCTTCCGCGAGCTTCTCCCGGCTGGCGCGCACCTTCACCACGCGGCGCCCGTCCATCTCCAGCACCTCGAACAGCCAGCCGCCGAACACGATCCGGTCGCCGGCCTGCGGCACGCGGCGCAGCAGCGCCAGCACCAGCCCCGCCAACGTGTGATAGCTGCCTTCGGCCGGTAGGTCCGGCAGCAGCAGCCGCGCCTTCAGCTCGTCCACCGGCGTCATGCCGTCCATCATCATCTCGCCGCCCACCTGCTCGGCGGCCTGGCTCGGCGTGCCGTAGCCGGGCTCGGCCAGGTCGCCGATGATCGCCTCGAGCACGTCGGCCGCGGTCACCACGCCCTCGAAGCTGCCGTATTCGTCCATCACCAGCGCCAGGCCCAGCGAGTCGCTCTTCAGCCGCTCGAGCGCGTCCAGCGCGGTGATGGTGTCGGGCACCACCATCGGCTGGCGCAACGCGGCGGCGATGGAGAGGTCGCGGCCTTCGAGGATGCGGTTGAGGATGTCTTTCGCCTGCACCACGCCCACCACGTTGTCCACGCGGCCGTCGCAGACCACGTAGCGGCTGTGCGGCGCGTTCTTCAGCGTGTCGGCCACCTCGCGTATCGGGTCGGTGCGGTCGATCCACACCAACTCGTTGCGCGGCGTCATGATCGCGCGCACCGGCTTGTCGGCCAGGCGCAGCACGCGCTCGATCATGTCGCGCTCGCCGGTTTCCAGCACGCCGGCCTGGGTGCCTTCCGCCAGCAGGGCGTGCAGCTCGTCTTCGGTGACGTCCTCGCGCGCGCCCTCGGTGTCGCCGATCGCGCGCAGCACCAGGTCGGACGACCGGCCGAGCAGCCACACCACCGGCCCGGTCACCCGCGCCAGCCACGCCACCGCCGGGGCCAGCACGCTGGCAATGCGCTCCGGCCGGCGCAGCGCCAGCTGCTTGGGCACCAGCTCGCCCAGCACCAGAGTCAGGTAGGTGATGCCCATCACCACCACCGCCAGCGAGACGCCGGTGGCCGCCTGCCCCACGAACGGGACGCGCGCCACCAGCGGCTCCAGCGCGCCGGCGATCCTCGCACCGCCGAACGTGCCGGACAGGATGCCTACCAGGGTGACACCGACCTGCACGGTGGGCAGGAAACGTTGCGGATCCTCCGCCAGCTCGCGCGCGCGGGCAGCACCGCGTACGCCGCGCGCTTCGAGCACGGCAAGGCGCGCGCGGCGGGCGGAGACGAGCGCCATCTCGCCCATCGCGAACACGCCGTTCAGTAGGACCAGCAACACGATGATGACGATGAGCAGGGCGGTGGTCATGCGGTGGCGTAAGGCGGGCGTCTGGCAGGGGCAAGGAGCGAGTAGTACCAGCGGCCCTACGTTTGACGCTTCAAAATCCGGCAAGGGAGGCAAGGCCTTCTTTTCTGAAGAAAAGAAGCAAAAGACTTTTGGTCCTGCTGTCGCGGACTAGCCAGCAGAGTTGTGCGCAGGGGAGTGAGAGTTTTTAGCTGCTTACGCGACAGCCCGAAACATCACCACGAAGCACGTGTGCCCGCGCGTGCGGTCCACCTCCAGCCAGCCGCGCTGCTGGCTCTTCAGCAACCCCGTCACCAGCCGCATGCCGAAGCCGCGCGACGCCGTCGGGTCGAAATCCGCCGGCAGCCCACGGCCCTCGTCCTCCACGCTCAGCCGCAGCACGTCTTGGCCCACCCGCTCCAGGCTCACGTCGATGGCGCCCGCGCCGTATTTCAGCGAGTTCGTCACCAGCTCGACGAGGATCAGCCCGAAGTTCGCAGCGTCGGCCGCGGGCCACAAATCGTGTTGCGCGTGCAGCACGATGGGCCGCTCCCGCCCGGTCCCAGCCTGTGTCGCGCGCTGGTTCTCCAGCAGCGTGTCCACGTAGGCGGCCAGGTCGACATGCGTCTCGGCGCCCAACTGATAGAGCTGCTCATGCATGGCGCCGAAGGTGCACACCCGTGCGGCGCTGTTGCGCAGCAGCTCGGCAGCGTCCGGGTCCGCGGCCGCCCTGGCCTGCAGGTTCAGCAGCGACTGCACCATCATCAGGCTGTTTTTTACCCGGTGGTTGACCTCCTGCATAAGCAGGTCGCGCTCGGCCAGCGCCGCGTTCCTGGCGGCCAGGTGGCTGGCCGTCTCCACCTGCAGCCGGTCCTTGCTCGCCAGCAGCTCGCGCTGCTGCCGCCCCAGCCGGCGCAGCTCCAGCTGGGCCATCACCTGCCGGCCGAGCGCCATCAGCGCGCGCTCCTGTGTCGCGTTCAGCCCGCCCGGCCGGCTCTGCGTGTCGAGCACGCAGATGGTGCCGAGCGGCTCCCCGCCCTCGGTCCGCAGCGGCGCCCCCGCGTAGAAGCGCAGGTATGGTGCGCCGGTCACTAGCGTGTTGTCGCGGAAGCGGGCGTCCTGGGAGAGGTCGTCGACGGTGAAGATGCTTCCCGCGTGCATCGCGTAGGCGCAGACCGATTGCCCTATCGGCGTCTCCCGTAAGCCCACCCCTCTCTCGGCGGCGAACCACTGGCGATCTTTGTCCACAAAACTGACCAGTGCCATCGGCGTGCAGCAGATCTCGGCGGCGATGTCCACCGCGTCGGCAAAGGCCAGCTCCGGCGGCGACTCCAGGATGTCGTAGCCGTGCAGCGTCGCCAGCCGGGCGGTCTCGAGGTCAGCCGCCTCCCGTGCCACTTGGCCAGGCGCCTCACTCGGCGGGATGCGACATGGTCCATCCATCATCTGTGTGTCCCTGGCAGGCATGGAGCCCGCATCCCTGGCCCCGCAGACCGGATGTCCGGTCCCGTCATCCAAACAGCCACTGTGGACCATAGGCAGAAAAGTGTATTCTTTCCAGGACCAATATACCAACCCACCATCCGAGTATTCCAACCCTGACGCGATTCCGAGTGCTGTTTTTCTACTTACGCGTGCTTTGGTCCCGGGAGGCATGTCTTGTCTGCCTTGGTTACGCCTGTGGTCCGGATCCAGCAAGACAAGCGGTTCTTTTTTGAAAAAAAGAACCAAAAAACTTTTGTTCCCTTGGGCGCGCGCTGCAGAACCATCGCGACAGCAGGGGCAAGAGTCTTTTGCTTCTTTTCTTCAGAAAAAAAGGCCTTGCTTGCTGCCGCTTATGCCCAGCGCACCTCCGGCGGCAAGCTCATTAGGATAGCATCCACGTTGCCCCCGGTCTTCAGCCCAAACGTGGTGCCGCGGTCGTGCAGCAGGTTGAACTCCACATAGCGGCCGCGTCGCAGCAGCTGGTGCGCACGGTCGGCCTCGCTCCAGGCACAGCCGGCGCGGCGGCGCACGATGGCGGGGTAGGAGTCGAGGAACGCCTGGCCCACGTCGCGGGTGAAGGCGAAGTCGGCCGCGGCGTCGCCGGTGTCGAGGTGATCGTAGAAAATGCCGCCCACGCCGCGCGGCTCGCCCCGGTGCGGCAGGAAGAAGTAGCGGTCGCACCAGGCCTTGAACTTCGGGTAGTACTCCGGGTTGTGGGCGTCGCAGGCGCGCTGGAAGGCAGCGTGGAAGGCCGCACCATCCTCGGCCGTCTCCGCCGTGTCGAAGAACATCGGCGTCAGGTCGCCGCCGCCGCCGAACCAGCCCTTGGTGGTGACCAGCATGCGGGTGTTCATGTGCACCGCCGGCACGTGCGGGTTCTGCAGGTGGGCCACCAGGCTGATACCGGTGGCGAAAAATCGCGGGTCCTCGGCGGCGCCCGGGATGTTGGCGCGGAACTCGGGGCTGAACTCGCCGGAGACGGTGGAGACGTTCACCCCGACTTTCTCGAACACCCGCCCGCGCATCAGGCTGATCACGCCGCCGCCGCCGTGGCTGCCGTCCTCGGTGGGCCGCTCCCATCGGCGCCGCTCGAACCGGCCCGGCGCCTGGTCCGACAGCGGGCCCGTTTCGTGTTCGGCCTCGATTGCCTCGAAGGCGGCGCAGATGCGGTCGCGCAGGGATTCGAACCAGGCGCGGGCGTCCGGCTTCAGCGCGGCGTGGGGCGGGGCGTCGGCGGTGTGGGTGTCCATGGCGGTTATCTAGGCCTGCCGGCTAGGCTTGCCGAGTAGCGGGCGGCAAGGAAGCAAGGCCTTCTTTTTCGAGAAAAAGAAGCAAAAGCTTTTGTCGCGGCCGTCTCCGGCGAGTGCGCGACAGCGGAGATAAAAGTTTTTTGGTTCTTTTTTTCAAAAAAGAACCGCTTGCTTTCTTGCCCAGGGCCAGAATCTCACCCGGCCGGTGGAACTTGCACCCGCACCGATTGCAGCCGGAGAAACTCACCCTTATTAGGTGCGAGACGCGACGGGAGGCCTGTTCCCGTACAACCGTAGGCCCGGTGGCCCACGGCGCCCACGATGGCTCGATAGGGACGCAACACCATGGCCGGCCTGCACAAGAGCGAGTTCCAGAACCCGGTGCTCAACTGGGTGGACACCCGCCTGCCGATCCTGACGCTGATGACGAAGGAATACGGCAGCTTCCCCACGCCGAAGAACTTCAACTACTTCTGGAATTTCGGCGCGCTCGCGGTGATCAACCTGTTCGTCATGATCGCCACCGGCATCTTCCTGTCGATGAACTACAATGCCAGCACGGCCGGCGCCTTCGACAGCGTCGAGCGCATCATGCGCGACGTGAACTACGGCTGGCTGCTCCGCTACGTTCACATGAACGGCGCGTCGATGTTCTTCATCATCATCTACATTCACATTTTCCGCGGCATGTACTACGGTAGCTACAAGGCGCCGCGCGAGCTGCTGTGGATGACCGGTGTCACGCTGTTCCTGCTGCTGATGGCCACCGCTTTCATGGGCTACGTGCTGCCCTGGGGCCAGATGAGCTACTGGGGTGCCACCGTCATCACCAACCTGTTCAGCGCCATCCCGGTGGTGGGCAACTGGATCGTGACGCTCCTGTGGGGCGGGTTCTCGGTGTCCAACCCGACGCTGAACCGCTTCTTCAGCCTGCACTACCTGCTGCCGTTCGTGATCACCGGCGTGGTGTTCCTGCACGTGGTCGCCCTGCACATCACCGGCTCGAACAACCCGCTCGGCATCGACCCGAAGTCCGAGCAGGACACCCTGCCCTTCCACCCGTACTACACGGCCAAGGACAGCGTCGGCATGGCGGTCTACTTCCTGATCTTCGCCACCATCGTGTTCTTCATCCCGAACCTGTTCGGCGAGGCGGACAACTACATCCCTGCCAACCCGCTGCAGACGCCCAACGCCATCGTGCCGGAGTGGTACTTCCTGCCGTTCTACGCGATCCTGCGCTCGGTGCCGAACAAGCTGGCCGGCGTGATTTGCATGTTCGGCTCCATCCTGGTGTGGTTCGTGCTGCCCTGGCTGGACACCTCGCCGGTGCGCAGCGCCCGCTTCCGCCCGCTGTACCGCTGGTCGCTGCGGCTGATGGTGCTCTCCATGCTCGCCCTCGGCGTCGTCGGCGCGCACCACCCGGTCGAGCCCTACGTTTCTCTCGGCCGCCTGGCGACGATCTACTACTTCCTGCACTTCCTGGTGCTGGTGCCGCTGTTCGGCTTCATCGAGCGGCCGCTGCCGCTGCCGGAAAGCATCAGCAAGCCGGTGCTGCGTCAGACCTTCCCCGGTGGCGGCCGACTGCCGTCGGGTGCCGCGGCCAAGCCGATGGAGAAGATCTGATGCGCCGCCTCGCAGCCCTGGCCGGCCCCGC
Source organism: Acetobacteraceae bacterium (assembly GCA_965198755.1). Classification (GTDB taxonomy): domain Bacteria; phylum Pseudomonadota; class Alphaproteobacteria; order Acetobacterales; family Acetobacteraceae; genus BOG-908. The sequence continues at coordinate 4,438,907 of OZ240673.1, read as the reverse complement.
TTTGTTGACGGCCGTGCTGCTGGCCGGCGCCGGTGCAGCCCAGGCACAGGAGGAGCGCCTGCCGCCCTTCCCGAAAGCCACCTGGAGCTTCGCCGGCCCCACCGGCGTGTTCGACCGCGCCTCCGCCCAGCGTGGCTTCCAGGTGTGGAACGAGGTCTGCTCGGCCTGCCACTCGATGAAGCTGATGAGCTACCGCAACCTCACCGGCATCGGCATCACGCCGGCGCAGATCCGCGCCATCGCCGCCAGCAAGACCGTCCCCGGCGACCTGAACGACCAGGGCGAGCCCACCACCCGCCCCGGCCTGCCGTCGGACACCTTCGCCTCGCCCTATCCGAACGACAAGGCGGCCCGCGCCGCCAACAACGGCGCCCTGCCGCCGGACCACTCGCTGATCGTCAACGCGCGCGAAGGCGGGTCCAGCTACATCAACGCGCTGATGCTCGGCTACGTCGACCCGCCGAAGGGCCTGAAGGTCCCGGACGGCCTGTATTACAACAAATGGTTCCCCGGCCATCAGATCCACATGCCGCCGCCGCTGCAGGCCGACTCGGTTACCTACGCGGACGGCACCAAGGCGACCCTGGACCAGGAAGCCAAGGACGTCTCCACGTTCCTCTACTTCGCGTCGAACCCGCACATGGAGGAGCGCAAGCACCTCGGCGTGCGCATGGTCGGGTTTTTCGCACTGATGTGCGGACTGACCTACGCGGTGAAGAAGCACGTGTGGTCGGACGTGCACAAGAGCAGCTCGGACGAGGCGCACTGAGCAAGCAAGCGGTTCTTTTTTGAAAAAAAGAACCAAAAAACTTTTGTCTCCCTCGCTGCGGCAACGGCCTGCATCTCTCAGAGAAAAACGAGGCGCCTGATAGAGCGCAGGGACAAAAGTTTTTTGCTTCTTCTCTTCAAAAAAGAAGGCCTTGCTTTCTTTCTCGTCCCGGACGAACCCGCACCATGAACACCATCGGCGTCATCGGCGGTTCCGGCCTTTACGACATCGCGGGCCTCGAGCAGCGCGAGTGGCGCCGCGTCCAAACCCCCTGGGGCGACCCGTCCGACGAGCTGCTCCACGGCGTGCTCGGTGGCGTGTCCTGCGTGTTCCTGCCGCGCCACGGCCGCGGTCATCGGCTCTCGCCCAGCCACCTCAACTACCGCGCCAACATCGACGCGCTGAAGCGGGCCGGCTGCACCCACGTCATCTCGCTCTCCGCCGTTGGCAGCCTGCAGGAAAACCTGCCGCCCGGCCACTTCGTCATCGTGGACCAGTTCGTCGACCGCAGCTTCGCCCGCGAGAAGAGCTTTTTCGGCGAGGGCTGCGTCGCCCACGTCAGCATGGCGCATCCGGTCTGCCCGTTGCTCGGCGACACGCTGGAACGCGCGGCCCGCGAGCTTGCGCTGCCGGTCACACGCGGCGGCACCTACCTGGTCATGGAAGGCCCGCAATTCTCCACCAAGGCGGAAAGCGAGCTGTACCGGGGCTGGGGCTGCCACGTCATCGGCATGACCAACATGCCGGAGGCCAAGCTCGCCCGCGAGGCGGAGATGCACTACGCGACCGTCGCCATGGTGACCGACTACGATTGCTGGCACGAGACCCACGCCCACGTCACGGTGGATGCCGTGGTCGCGGTGATGACCGCCAACGCGCAGGCCGCGCGCGACCTGGTGCAGCGCGCGATCCCCATGCTGGCCGGCGCGGCGCCTGGCTGCGCGCTGGGCTGCGACCACGCGCTGGACCACGCGATCATCACGCCTGACGCAGCGCGTGAGCCGGCGTTGATGGCGAAACTGGACGCGGTGGCCGGGCGGCTGATCGGGTAAGCAAGCAAGCGGTTCTTTTTTGAAAAAAAGAACCAAAAAACTTTGTCTCCGCTGTCGCGCGCTCGCGGCAGAGCACGCGACAGCGGAGACAAAGTTTTTTTGCTTCTTTGTTTTCAAACAAAGAAGGCCTTGCTTGCGTCCTGCCCAACACCTCCGAGCAGGCACACAGCCCAAACATTCTGTCGGGCGCCAATGTGGCCAATGCGGTAGCCCAGCTTCGCGGAAGCCCGCTACAGCCTCAGGACAGAACGCTCTTCTTGCCTTCCAGCGGCTCCCGCGCCAGCAACGCCGACATCGCGCGCAGCAGCTCCGTCGGCAGGAACGGCTTGCTGCACGAAACCCAGAGGGGATGTTCCGCCGGCACCGCCTCGTTCCCGTAGCCGGACAGCAGCAGGAACGGGATTTGCCTCCCCTCCAGCAGCTCCGCCACCGGGTACACCCGTTCGCCGCGCAGGTTCACGTCCAGCAACGCCACGTCCGCCTGCGCGTCCCGCGCTGCGCTCAGCGCCGTGCCGAGCGTGTTGAACGGCCCGATCACCTTGCAGCCGTGATCGACCAGCGTCTCCTCGATCAGCATCGCCACCAGCAGCTCGTCTTCCACAACCAGCACTCTTACGCCGGCGAGGCTGTCGGACTCGGGCACTCCCTCCCGCCTAGACGCCGGCATGCTTTGGAGCATGGTTGTAGGAGACTCGGTCCATCGCGCCGTGCAAACGTGCCTGCAACCCCTCCAGGCGATACTCCATCGTGGCATCGCCGCCCAGCTCGTGGGAGAGGCTGCGTTGGATCAACATCGTGCCGAAGCCGGTCTGCCGCGGCGGGCTTACCGGCGGGCCACCCTGTTCCACCCAGTCCAGCGACAGCCGGCTGTCCTGCCCGGCACTTCCCGGCTCAACCCGCCAACGGATCGAGACGCTGCCGTCCTTGTCCGACAGGCTGCCGTACTTCACCGCGTTGGTCGCCAGTTCGTGGATCGCCATGCCGAAGGCGAGTGCGGCCGCGGGCACCAGCTGCACGTCCTCTCCGGACATGCTGATGCGGTCGCGCTGGTCCTCGACGAACGGGCGTACCTCCTCGGCGATCACGTCGCGCAGCCCGATGCTGACCCAATTCTCCCGGCTCAGCAGCGTGTAGCTGGCCGCCAAAGCATGCACCCGGCCGAGGAACGATTCGGCAAAGCTATCCATGTCGGACGACCGGCGCAGCGTCTGCGTGGCCAGCGAGATCACCACGGTGAGCATGTTCTTCACCCGGTGGTTCAACTCGTCGACCAGCAGGCGCTGGTGCTGCTCGGCGCGCACCACGGTGCTGACGTCCACGAAGGTGACCAGGGTGCCGCTGACCGTGCTGTCCGACCCGCGGTAGGGCAGGATTCGCAGGATATAGTGCTTGGCCCCGTCCAGCGTGGTCACCTGCCGCTCGAACGGCGCCAGCGTTCGCAGCACGTGCGCCGTGTCGTCGCGCAGCTGGTCGTAGCGCAACTGCCCGGCGATGTCGGAGAGCGGCCGGCCGACGTCGGACGGGATCAGGTTGTAGAGCGGTGCTATCGCCGGGGTGAAGCTGCGCACGATCAGGTAGCGGTCGAGAAAGACGGTGGCGATCTGCGTGCTGTCGAACAGGTTGCGCAGGTCGCTGGCCACCCGGTCCAGCTCGTCCACCTTGTCCTGCAGCTGCGTGTTGACGGTGTGCAGCTCCTCGTTGACCGACTGGATCTCCTCCTTGGAGGTCTCCAGCTCCTCGTTGGTCGATTGCAGCTCCTCGTTGACGGAGTGCAGCTCCTCGTTGGCGCTGCGCAACTCCTCGACGGCGGTCTCCTGCTCCTCGCGGACCGACTGCAACTCTTCGCGCGTAGCCGCGAGCTCGCGGGCCAGCCCTGCCGCACCGCCGGCCCCGGCCACCCCCAGCAGCCCGGACAACATGGATTCCGCCCGATGTGCCAGACCGCGGAGCGAGACGGAGGACCGGTCGGGCGCGCCGCTGCTCACCGCGCTTTTGCGCCGCTGGCCGGCCGGGGGCGGCGCGCTGCCGACCTGGGCGGAGCGTTCGGGGTGCGCCAGGCGGCGCACCTCCCGATTGGTCAGATCGATCTTCGGCGTGCGCACGCTGCGCCGCGCAAAGATGCGGGCAGTCTTGTCGATCGGCTCGAACAGGTCCTCGTGACGCGAGGTGCTCTCGGAGATGCCCAGGATGAGCAGGCCGTGCGGCAGCAGCGCGTAGTGAAACGTCGGGATCACCTTCGCCTGCAGCTCGCTGTCGAGGTAGATCAGCAGGTTGCGGCAGGACACCAGGTGGACGCGGGAGAACGGCGGGTCGCGCACCAGGCTGTGGGCCGAAAAGGTGCAGACGTCGCGTATCTCCTTGCCGACCAGGTAGCCTGAATCGGACGGCGTGAAGAACCGGTTCAGCCGCTTTTCCGGCATGCCCTCCAGCAGCACGCTCGGGTAGCGGCCCATGCGCGCGGTGCCGATCGCCGGCTCGTCGATGTCGGTGGCGAAGACCTGCACCCGCGGCGGTCCGCGCATGGTGTCCATGTGCTCGCGCATCAGGATGGCCAGCGAGTAGGCCTCCTCGCCGGTGCTGCAGCCCGGCACCCACACGCGCACCGTGTCGTCGGCCTGCTTGCCCTCGAACAGTCGCGGGATCACCACGCGCTCGATCACGTCGAACGCCTCGGTGTCGCGGAAGAAGCTGGTCACCCGGATCAGCAGGTCGCGGAACAGCATCAGCGGTTCGTTGGTCTCGCCGTCCAGGTGCTCGGCATAGCTGGCCAGCGAGTCGATGCCGAGGACCTGCATGCGGCGTCCGACCCGGCGCAGGAAGGTCTTTTCCTTGTAGTTGGCGAAGTCGTGCCCGACCCGGGCGCGCAGCACGGCGCAGATGCGCAGCCGCAGCGCCTCCACCGCCGCGGCGTCGGCATCGCCGACCGGGGTCTCCAGGTCGGCACCACGCAGGCGCAGCAGGTGGCCGGCCATCTCCTGCACCGGCACCACCAGGTCCACGGCACCGGTGGCGATGGCGCCGGCCGGCATGTCCTTGTAATGCTTGGCCGCGTCGCCGTCCGCGCCGTCGAAGCGTTGCGCGATGGTCAGCCCGCCGCACGCGCGGATCGCCTTCAGGCCGAGCGCCCCGTCGCTGCCGGTGCCCGACAGCACGATGCCGACCGCCCGGTCGCGGTAGCTGGCGGCCAGCGTGTCGAAGAACCCGTCGATCGGGCGGAAATCCGGCGGCACGTTCGGCGGCTCTGGAACCAGGCGCAGGCGGCCCTCGCGCAGCACGGCGCCGACATGCGGCGGTGGCACGTAGATGGTGTTGGCCTCCACCAGGTCGCCGTCTTCCACACCCCGAACCGGCATGTCCGTCCAGCGCTGCAGGATGTCGGGCAACATGCTCTTGCGGTGCGCAGGCAGGTGCAGCACCACCACAAACGCCATGCCGCTGTCGGCCGGCATGTTGGAGAAGAAGGCGCGGAACGCCTCCAGTCCGCCCGCCGACGCGCCGATGCCGACGACCGTTGCTGCCGCGTCAGGCAAAACGGGTTCGCCTGCCTGACGACCCGGCCGGCCGCGAACATGCCGATGTGAGATACATTACGTTAATCACCTTATGCCAACGCACCCGAACCATCGGGTTGCACAAGGTGTCGGGTCGGACCCTTACCCTGGCCATGACCGGAAAGTGGCCATCCTGGTAATCTGGTTCGGGTTTTTGCAAATCACGTCCAGGCCAGGGTGGCCGGCCCGCCCCACAGGCTGCAACATTGTGTCGCGCTTGCCGCCTTGACCCGCCGCCGCCGCCTCCCCCTCTATCGCGGTGTGCCCGGCCCTGCCCTCTCCTCCACCAGCCTCGAACCTGACATCGCACGGCCGGCCGCGCCCGCCCGCGGTGCCACCCCCGCGCAGACCGGGCTGATTCGCACCAACCGCGATCTGCGGATCGACTTCTTCCGCGGCCTCTCGCTGTGGTGGATCTTCACCGACCACGTGCCGGCGGACTGGCTGGGCGTGCTCTCCATCCGCAACTACGCGTTGTGCGACGCCACCGAGATATTCGTGCTGCTCGCAGGCTACGCCGGCGGCATCGCCTACGGCGGCACCATGCGCGCCCAAGGCTGGCTGTCCGCGGGTGCCGACGTGGTCCGCCGCGCCTGGACGCTCTACATCGCCCACATCTTCCTGTTCGTGGTCTTCGCCGCCCAGGTGGGCATGTCGGCCACCAAGCTGGACCGTGCGGACTACCTCGACGAGATCCACCTCAACGTGCTGGGCGAGGCGCCGTACCGCGCGCTGTTCGAGGCGCTGACCCTGCACTTCCAGCCGGCCTACCTCAACATCCTGCCGCTCTACGTTGCCCTGCTGCTGATGTTCGCGCTGACCCTGCCGCTGCTGCGCCGCCCGGGGCTGCTCGCCGGCCTGTCGCTGACGCTCTATTTGGCCGCGCGCGTCTTCTCGCTGAACCTGCCGAGCTGGACCGGCGGCGGCTGGTTCTTCAACCCGTTCTGCTGGCAGCTGCTGTTCACCATGGGCGCCATCCTGTCCTTTGCCCCAGGCGAGGTGCCTCGCGGCAATGCCAGGCTGTTCGACGTCTGCGCCGTGGTGCTGGTGATCTTCGGCCTGCTCATGCAGTGGGTGGTCTGGGTGCATCCAGGCAGCGTCGCCTGGCTGCCCGGCCCGGCGATCCAGGCGCTGATGAACGTGGACAAGGCGGGGCTGCACCCGTTCCGCCTGCTCTCCATCCTGGCGCTGACCTGGCTGGCCACGCGGCTGGTGCCGGCGGATGCGGCCTGGCTGCGGTCCTGGGCAGCTTCGCCCTTCGTGCTGGCAGGGCAGCACTCCCTGCCGGTGTTCTGCGCCGGCATCTTCCTGGCCTTTCTCGGCCGGCTGGCGATGGAGGCGAACAGCGGGGCGCTGATGCAGGTGCTGGTCAACCTGTCCGGTGCAGTGCTGCTGTGGGGGGTGGGCGCGCTGGCCGCCTGGTACGCCAACAAGAGCCGGGCGAAAGGACGCGCCCGCGTGGCGCCCACGGCGGGCGTGGAGCAGCCGCCTTGAACCTGCGGCGCCTAAAAGGAAAGCAAGGCCTTCTTTTCTGAAGAAAAGAAGCAAAAGACTTTTGTCACTGCTGTCGCGATATTTTCCTACAGCGCGCACCCTAGGGACAAAAGTTTTTTGCTTCTTTTTTTCAAAAAAGAAGCGCTTGCCTGCCTGCTCGCCCGCACACAGGTGACAAACTTCGTCGCCCGGGGGGTTGCGGTTTGTCGAATCTTTCAGGTCACGCCTGAGATGCTGCAACCGGAGGTGTTCTCCTGCATTGGTGTCCCATGAACGGCACCGACGACAGACGAGGGAGCGACACGCCGATGCGTGAACACCAGACGACGCTTGGGTTCGAGGCCTGGGTGCATCACGACCTGACGCAACGTTTCGACTCGACACTTTACGAGCCGATACCGGAGGAACTGCTCGCTTTGCTTCGGGTTTATTGAAAGGCAAGCAGGCGGTTCTTTTTTGAAAAAAAGAACCAAAAAACTTTTGTTCTCTTTAATTCGCGGGTTCGGATAATGGCGCGATAGTGGTCCAGATCGGTTCCTGAGTATCGGGCTCGGCTAGACGTATCCGTCGCCGCCCCGGCGCCGCCACGGATTGGACAGCCTTCCCGCCAGCCGGTGGCCGAGGCTGAACCGGCTCACCACGTAGCGCGGCGATACGACACCGCCGAACCCGGTAAAGAACAACGCGCTGCCCGAGGTCACCACGCCCTCGAAGTCGAACACCAGCCGGCGCGCAGCCACTTCCCGCATCGCATCCCACAGCAGCAGGCTGACTGCGCCGTTATGCGCGTCCGGCCGGCGCGTGGTCATCAGGTAGTAGGCGGCCTGGGTGTCCCAGACGTAGAAGATCGCCGCCATCGGCGTGCCGTCCGCAGCCTCCGCAGCCACGATGCGTCCCTGCCCGCGCGACATCGCCGCCTGGCACACACGCTCGATCAGCGCTGTCCCGTAGTGGCTGTGCGAGCCGGCGCGCTGGCGGTTGTCCACGTAGTGGGCGGCGAACGCGCCGGCGTCCCGCCACTCGTTTACCCGGAACTGCTCCTCCGCCCGGCGGATCACGTTGCGAGTCTTGTCGCGCATGTTGCCCCACAGGGTCGCCACCTCGGCCGGCATCACGTCGAAGGTGAAACGCACCGCGGTGGTGAAGCCCAGATCCTGGTAGACCAGCGTGTCCGACGTGCCACGGTGCATGACCTGCCAGAAGCCGCTGGTGGGTGGAATTTGTGCGAGCAACTCCCGGGTGATCTCCGCCCGGCGCAGGATGCGGTTGCAGGCCGCACCCCGTCCGTCGTCGATCGCCGGGCCGAGGAAGTGCGTCAGCACCGGCATGCCGCACACCACGTGGCCGAAGGCGACCGGCTGCAGCACGTAGGGAAACGCAGCGATCCGGCTGCCGCCGGAGTTGACGACGGCCTGCGCGTAGTCCCCGCCGGTGACCGCATCCAGCCACCACTCCTGGTGGAAGATCGTCGGCGCCGTCGGGTCGAACAGCCGCGGCCGTACGGCATCGGAAACTGGGTGTTCCCTGTCCCGCGCCCCCACAAGCGCCAGGTTCGGCATGGCGTCCACGTTCCCACCCCGGCCGGCGACGCATACGGTCACCGGCGCCTGATTTGATCCCAGGCGGCGGTTGTAGCAGACCGTTGCGCAACACGCGATGGCGTTGTGATGGCGTCCTAGGCCGCCGCCGCCACGCCGCGCACCAGCGGCATCAGCTCGCGCTCGAAGGATTTCAGCGCGGCGCCGATCGCCTGGTGCATGTCCAGGTAGCGGTAGGTGCCCAGGCGCCCGCCGAAGATCACCCCCGTCTCGGCAGCCGCCAGCGCCGCGTAGCCGTCGTACAGGTCGCGGTCGGCCGGGGTGTTGATCGGGTAATACGGCTCGTCGTCCGCCTGAGCAAAGCGCGAGTACTCGCGCATGATGAGGGTCGCGTCCGGCGTATAGCGGCGTTCGGGGTGCAGGTGGCGGAACTCGTGGATGCGGGTGAACCGCACGTCGGCGTCGGGGTAGTTCACCACGGACGCGCCCTGGTAGTCCTCCATCGCCGGCCGCTCGATCTCGAAGTCCAGCGTGCGCCAGCCGAGCTTGCCCAGCCGGTCGTCGAAGTAGCGGTCCACCGGGCCGGTGTAGATGATCCGCGCCTCTGGGTGCAGGTTGGGGCGCACGTCGAAGAAGTCGGCGTTGCAGACCACTTGTATGCGCGGGTCGGCGAACACGCGCTCGAAGATTGCGTGGTAGCCGTCCAGCGGCAGGCCTTCGTAGATGTCGTTGAAGTAGAAGTCGTTGTAGTTGAACCGTACCGGCAGGCGGCTGATGGTGGCGGCCGGCAGCAGCTTGGGGTCGGTCTCCCACTGCTTGGCGGTGTAGTGGCGGATGAACGCGTCGTAGAGGTCGCGGCCGATCAGGCTGACGGCCTTTTCCTCGAAGTTCTGCGGGTCGGTGAAGCCTTCCGCCCCCGCCTTCGACGCGATGAACGCCTCCGCCTCGGACGGCTTGAGGTCGGTGCCGAAGAAGCTGTTCAGCGTCATCAGGTTGATCGGCATGGTGTACATGCGGCCGGCGTGGCGGGTCAGCACGCGGTGGCGGTAGTTGTTGAACGCGGTGAAGCGGTTGATCCACGACCACACGTCGCCCTGCGAAGTATGGAACAGATGCGTGCCGTATCGGTGGTACTCGATGCCGGTGGCAGGGTCGCGCTCGGAGAAGGAGTTACCGCCGAAATGGTCGCGCTTCTCCAGCACCAGCACGGGCTCGCCCAGGACGGTGGCGATGCGTTCGGCCATCACCGCGCCGAAGAAGCCACTGCCGGCGATGACGTAGCGGAACTCGTGGGCTGATATCATCGGAGGTTCAGCCCTTTCCGGCTGTGAGGGCTTGCTGCGCGCCGGGCCGGAGGCCGCGGGCGGCGTCGGACAGGGTGCGCCGCGCTTTCTGGGCGAAGCTGGACAACAGGACCGACGCGTAACGGCGCGGCGGCAGCCGGCGCAGCTTGCGGTGGAACTGGCTGGCGGGGTTGAGGAAGCCACCCAGCCCCACGTGATACTTATGCATGCTGGCGACGAAACGCTTCTCGTCGAGCACCGGGTGAACGAAATCCTCGCCGGCCACGCCAGCCGGGTCGCCTTCCAGGAATGGCGGCCAGTGGTCGTAGGCGCGGGTCGAGCCAAAATCGCTGAGTTCGCGGCAGGTGTATCCGCCGGCGGCGAGCTGGGTGGGAATGAACCCCTCGCAGAACGGCCAGGCGGTCAGCGTGCCGGCGCGCCAGGCGCTCGCGTGCTCCAGCCGGACCTGCCAGAGGTGGTGCAGGGCCGCGGCCGAGAACAGCGACAGGCAGATCAGCTGGTGGCGCACGTCGGAGGCCGCGTAGGCCTGCACCATGCTGTCGAGCCAGAACCACTCCGGCACCGGTTCGCCCTTGGTCAGCCCGACATAGTCCACCCGCTCGGCGCTGGCACGCTGCACCAGCTCGATGAGCGGTTGGCCGACCTGCACGTCGTATTCCAGCTGCAGGACGTAGTCGTAGTCCGGGTGCAGCTGCAGGAAGCGGTAGAGCGGGTAGTCGCCGTTGAACCACAGCAGGCTGCCCTCGCCGGCGCGGGCGAAACCCATTTGCAGCAGCCCGGCCTCGGTCACCCGCAGCACGCGGTCGTGTTCGATGCCGGCGACCGGCCCGTTCGTCTCGTCCACCAGGACGAACACGTCGGTGCCTTCGGCGCGGGCCAGCAGGCGGTCGAACTGGCGGCGGGCGAAATCGTCCCAGAAGTGGGTGCGGAACAGCACGGCGGTGCGCGGCGGCGGCGTCATACCGCCAGTTCCGGCACGCGCTGGGCGCCTGTTGCGGTCGCAGGCGCCGCCCGGCCGCGCAACTCCTCATAGAGCGCGCGGGTGCGCCGTCCGATCTCCGGCCAGCCTGGCAACGACCCGGCCAGCGCGCGTGCCTGCCGCCCGCGCTCTGCCGCGAGCGCTCGGTCACCGACCAACTCCAGCATCGCGGCGCTCAGGGACGCCACGTCGCCCGGGGCCACCAGACGCCCGTCCACGCCGTCGTGCAGTGTCTCGGCGAAATTGCCCAGGCGCGAGGCGATCACCGGCCGCCCGTGCGCCAGTGCGAGGGAGAGCACCCCGCTCGCCTCGATCTCGCGGTACGGGAACACCGCCACGCTGCCGGGCGCGAACACCGATGCCACCTCGCAATCCTCGACGAAGCGCGGCTCGAGCACCAGCCGGTCGGCAACCCCGTGCGCGGCGGCCAGGGCACGCAACCCGTCCAGCTCCATGTAGGGCTGGCCGACGATGCGCAGCCGCGCCTGGCGCCGCCCCGGCTCCGGCAAGGCGGCGAACGCCTCGACCAGCAGGTCGGCGCCCTTGTAAGGCTTGATCTTGCCGAACAGCACGAAGGTGAGCTCGCCCTGCATGCCGTCCGGCCCGGCGTCGCCCACCGCGGCGAGCGGGCCGTGCGGCATCAGCGTCACCTTGGCCGGGTCCACGCCCAGGGCCGCCAGCCGGCCGGCGCCCTGCGCGGTGTGGACGATCAGCCGGTCGCAGCCGGCCAGCGAGGCGGCGAACCCGGCGCGCTGCAGCCGAGCCGTCGGCGCCCCGTTGAACGGGTCGGTGTCGTGCACGGTCAGGACCACCGGCGCCACACGGCGGAACGCCGGCAACAGGCGCGCGTCGAACAGCGGCAACGGCAGCCACTGGAAGTGGATCACGTCCGGCCGGGTCCGGCGCAGCACCGTCAGCAGCCGGCGCATCGAGGCCAGGTGGTCCACGCCCTTGAGCGCGAGGCGCAGCTTGGCCGGCAGGGAGCGCAGCGCGGGGTGCCCGGCCACGCGGTAGAAACACGGCTCCACGTCGAGCCCGGCCGCGTCGCCGTCCTCACGGGTCAGCGCGCGGCCGTAGAAACCCACCTGCACGCCGGCCGCGCGCAGGCCACCCACGAGAGCCACGTCGTAGGGCAGGGTGAACAGCGACGGGTCGACCAGGGCTGCTCGCATCAGGCGTCCACCGTCGCTCGGTGCAGCGCGGGTGCCGCCGTGCGGGCAGACGCCGGCGGGTTCCAGGTCTGGAAGGTGTCGCCACGCAGGGAGCGGAACACCCCCGTCCCGGTGGCCACGAACGCCGCCAGCACCTCGCGCAGCTTGCCGAGCGGACCGTGGGTGGACCGGGCGACCAACAGCCCGGCACCGGCCAGCAGCACCAGCGCGCCCAGGCCGGCGGCCACGCCCAGACCTGCAGTCACTGCCAGCACGCCGAACACCGCGGCGGCGGCCAGGACGTAGACGCAAACCCAGCGCAGCAGCTTGTGGGAGACGTATTTGTAACGGTCCAGCGGATGCATGCGCATCAGGCTGCTCCACAGCGCACGGTTCACGTTGAACGCCTGGCAGGCGATGCGCACCTTGCGCCGGAACTCCTCCGCCGGCCGCGACACCGAGGCTTCGGTGGCCACCGCGTCTGCCACGCGCACCACCCGGCCGCCCTCGCACAGCACGCTGAGCGAGACGAACATGTCGTCGATCAGATGCGGCGGCGGCGGGCGGTGCATGGACCGGCGCACGGCGAAGATCGAGCCGTCGGCCCCCATCACCGAACCGGTGGCACTCTCCAGCGACTTGATGTGCTCCTCCAGCCGCCAATACAGCGAGCCTGTGGCCGCCGTGCTGGTGCCCGCCGTGCTGGTATCCGCCGCGTCGGTGTCGACGTAGACCAGGTGGCCGCAGGCGCAGCCCACCGAGGGGTCGGCGAAGGGGGCCACCAGCCGCTCGAGCGCCGAATCCTCGAAGCTGACGTTGGCGTCGCTGAACACCACCACCTCGGCATCCGTCATCGACACCAGCGTGTTCATGCCGGCCGTCTTGCCCAGCCTGACCGGCGAGACCACCAGGCGGATCTGCGCGCCAAACCCGGCCAGCACCTCGGCGGTGCGGTCGGAGGCGGCGTCCACGTAGACCAGGATGTCGAGCGCCGGGCGGCGCGCCCGCAACGCCAGCAGGTTCTCCACCCGGGCACCGATCACCCGCTCCTCGTTGTAGGCGCAGACGCACACCGCCACGCTCTGCGGCGCCGTGCCGCCGAGCAACGGCATCGGCGCCAGGCGGGCGAGCAGACGCAGGCTCAGCGGGTAGGTGATGAAGGGGTGAAGTGCCGCGAGCAGGCACGACGCCGACAGCACCGCGAACAGGACGGCCATCGGGTCAGCCTCGCGAGATCAGGATTGCCGAGAGCGGGGAGCGCGACAGCCCGCGCAGCCGCGCGCAGGCCTCGCCTGCCGCCGCCTCGCGCATCGACGCCTCGTCGAGCACCACCACGGCCATGTCGCTGCTGCGCACCACGCGGGTGGCCTCGCCGTCGGCGGCGAACGGCGCACCCAGCACGATCTGGTCGTAGTCCTCGCGCGCCTCGGCCAGCAGGTTCTCCAGCCAGATGATGCCGCGCTGCGGCACCGGTCCGGCCTTGGCAGCCCCTAACAGGGTGTCCAGGCCGGGCGCCTTGTCGGCCACCACGCAGTCGCGCCAGGCGGCCGCACCGCTCATCACCTCGGCCACCCGGCCGCCGGGTTCGCCCAGCACGCGCAGCATGGCGCCGCCGGCGGGGTCCTGGTCGATCAGCAGCACCCGCTGGCCGTCGCGCGCGGCGATCCGGGCAAAGGCGCAGGCCACGTTGCTGGCGGCCGCACCGGGCTGGCCGCCGACGAAGCCCACGACCCGCGCCGGGGTGCGGCTGACCTGGGCGGCCCTGGTGCGGGCGGTGCGCAGCGCCACCGCGTCGGCACCGTTGGGGTCGGCCAGCACCCGCTCGGCCAGGCCGCGTGCGGCGCCGCGGCCGCGCAGGCCGGCCAGCACGTGCAGACCGGCGCCGCGGGCAAAGCCGGCCGCGTCCACCGGCCCGCCGATGCGCCGGGTGAACGCCAGCGCCGCCATCGCCGCGAGCAGCGCGCCGCTCATGCCGCCGAAGGCGGCCGCCAGCTTGGTGTTCGGCCCGCTCGGCAGGCCGGGCACCGAGGCGCGGTTGAGCACGCGGACGTCCGGCGTCTCGGTGCCCGAGGGCTGCGACGAGGTCTGCTGCGCGCGCTCCAGCAGGGTGCGATACAGGTCGCGCCGGGTGGTGGCGTCCTGCTGCAGCTGGTCCAGCTCGGCCTGGGTATTCTGCGCCGAAATGCCCTCCTTGCGGGCGGCGGCGAGCTCGCCCAGCACGTCGGCCTCGTGGGCGCGCGCCACCTTCAGCTGGGTCGCCAGCGAGGCCACGATGCGCCGCGCCTCGCCGGCGATCTCGGCACGCGCCTCGCGCAGGTCCGCCTGCGCACTGCGCAGCGCCGGGTAGGCCGGGCCGTAGCGCTGCTCGAGGTCGGCGACCTTGGAGGCTGCCTCGGCCTCCTGGCCGCGCAGGCGCGAGATCGTCTCCGAGCCCAGCACGCTGGCCAGCGCGTCGGACGACCCGCCGGCGGCCAGTGCGGCGGCGCGGTCATAATTCGCCTCGATCTGGCTGCGGTCCAGCGTGGCCTGCGAGGCGGCGTTGGCCAGCGACTCCACCTGCTGCTGGCCGACGCTGCCGCCGCGGGTGCCGACCACGCCGGACTTGCTGCGCAGGTCGCGCATTTGCTGCTCGATACCGGCGATCTCGGTGCGCACCTGGTCGATGCGCTGGGAGATCACTGCGCTCGCACCCTGGTTGGCGTTGACCCGCCGGCTGGCCCGCTCGGCGATGTAGTCGGTGACCAGCGTGTTGACGAAGTTGGCCGCCAGCGCCGGGTCCTGCGCGTTGAAGCTCAGTCCGATGACCAGGCTGCGGTTGTCCTGGGTGATCGAGAGGGTGTGCTGCACCGCGCCGACCAGCGCGTCCTCGGCCGCCTGGCCAGAATCGGTGTGCTTGTCCGGCGCGCCCGCCGGCAGTAGGCCCTTGAAGAAGTCCTTGACCCTGCCGATCGCTGTGGGCGGCCGCAGCGCGCCGTTGAACTCCGGGTCGCGGTCCAGGTGAAGCTGCAGGGCGACCTGCTGCACCAGCTGGCGGGCGGAGAGCGCCTGCACCTCGGTATGCACCAGCGGCAGCGGGTCCGGCGTGTTGTCGTTGCGCAGCGCGCCCTGCAGCTCGGGGATCGCCATGCGGTCGCCTTCCACCGCCAGCAGGCCGTTCGCGGTGTAGGTCTTGGGCAGGGTGGTGGTGTAGACGTAGGCGCCGGCAGTGCCCAGCAGCGCGCAGACGCCAATCGGCAGCACCGCGCGGCGCAACTGGGCCACCAGCACCGCAGGCGTGGTGACCGCAGCCGCCGGTGCTTCGGCGATCGGCGTCTTCTCCACCAGACTATCCACGACGTGCCTCCTCTGCCTCTGCCGGATGGGACCGGGTCACCCGAACCGGCTCAGCTTCCCGAGACACGCGCCAGCGCGGCATCGCGGAGCGCCTGATCGGACCAGGAGCCGCCAACCGCCGCGGGCTCGCCGGCCGAAGCAGGCTCGCCAGCCGCCGGCCCGTCCGCCAGCTCCCGCTGCGCCGCCAGCAGCAGCACGTGGTAGATCAGCGCGCGGTCGCTGAACTGGGCGATCCCGGCATCGTCGTTGGGCTGGACGAGAACGCCCATGTCGAGCAAACGTTGCCACTGCGCAGCGGACAGCCGGCAGTTGCCGACGATCACCTGCAGGCCGGCGCGGACTACCGTCATCCGGCCCCATTTGTCCTGCTGGGCGGCGGCGAGCCGGGTCAGCACCTGGCCCACCCGCGGCTCGGCGGCGCCGGCGACCAGCGCGTTGTAGGTGGCCACCACGCCGGAGCTCGCTTCGTCGACCAGCCGGTCCACCGCCACCTTGATGTCGGCGGGCTCCACCGGCACCGGGCCGTCGCCCATCTCCGCCCGCCGCAGCGCCGCCTGGGCGATGCGCAGGCCAAGCAACTGCGCCATGTAGGGCATGCCGCGCGCTACCCCGCGCACGATCCGCACCGCTAGCGGGGTGAACGCGATGCCCGCCTGCTGGCCGCCGCGGACCAGCATGGTCTCGATCTCGTCGGGTGCGAGCAGCGGCAGGTGGACCCCCACGATGTTGCGCTGGATGGAGGGATGCTGGCCGATGATCTGTTCCAACGTGTCCGATACCCCCACCACCATGAAGGACAGCTTACTGCCGCGGTCCGAGAGAAGCTTGATCGTGTCCGCCAGCCGGGTACGCGTCTCGAGGTCCAGCACGCGGTCGAACTCGTCTACCACGAACACGGTGCGGTCCGAGGCCAGGCTTTCGGGGATGGCGGCCACGTCGGCCGGCCGGATGGCGCGATGCGGCAGCAGGCCCTCGCAACCCTCTCCAGCCTCATCGGCCGGGCCGGATAGCAGCAGCGAGGCCGGCAGGTCGCGCACCAGCGCGCGCACCATGGTGTCGAACGCAGTTTCCGCCTCGCAGGCGCAGCGCGCGACGATGACGCCGCGCCGGCGCAGCTGCTCCATCGTGAGGTTCGACAGCGAGGTCTTGCCGCGGCCGCGCTCGGAGTAGAGGACGACGTGGGCGTTGTCGTCGAGTAGCCCGTCGAGGATGCGTCCCAGCTCGACCTGCCGGCCCACCAGCGTCTTGCGCCCGGCGCGCGGCCGGGTCGGCGTGAACACGTCGTTGGGCGAGGCGGAGACCGCACGCGGCTGCTGGCGCAGTGCCGCCGCCGGCGCGGCGGCCGGATCGGCCACAGCAGCACCCGAGGCGGCGGTCCGGAACGCCGCCGTCAGCCTGTCCCACAGAGATAGCAGAGCGTCCTGAAGTGCCATGCGACCGCTAGCCCGCTCCGCGGCCGCTGACGACGGCAGGGATGGTGCGTGCGATGATCGAGAAATCCTGCCAGATGGTCCAGTTCTTGACGTACCAGCTGTCCAGCCGCACGCGCTGGGCGTAGGTGGTGTCGCTGCGGCCGCTCACCTGCCACAGCCCGGTGATGCCCGGACGCGTCTCGTAGTAGTAGACGATGTCCTCGGCGTATTTCGGGATCTCCAGGCTGACGATGGGGCGCGGACCCACCAGGCTCATCTCCAGCCGCAGCACGTTCAACAGCTGCGGCAGCTCGTCCAGGCTGGTCTTGCGCAGAAACCTGCCGATCCAGGTCACCCGCGGGTCGGACCGCAGCTTGTGGGTGCGCGCCCACTCTTCCTCGGCGAGCGGGTCGCGCTGGAACAGCCGCTGCAACGCTGCCTCGCTGTCGACCACCATGGAGCGGAACTTCAGACACTTGAACACCCGCCCGCGCGCGCCGATCCGGGTATGGGCGTAGAAGATCGGGCCGCCATCCAGGCCTACGAGCGCGGCGACCAGCAGCATGGCCGGTGCCAGCACCAGCAGTGCGGCCGACGCCGCCGCCACGTCGAAGGTGATCTTGGCCGCGCGCGCCACCGGCTTGCGCAGGTTGTTGCGGTAGCTCACCAGCACGGTGTCCTGGTCCAGGTAGGCGTGGCGGCGGCCCACCAGCGGCAGCCCGTCCATGCCCGGCAGGATGGCGTACGGCACCCGCTCGCGCACCAGGCCGGCGACCAGGTCCTGCGACAGGCGCCGCTCGCTCTCATGCGCCAGCACCAGCAGCTGGGCGCGGTGCTGCGCCAGCAGGTCGGCCCAGCAACGGCCGGGCGCCGGCTCGCCGGTGCGGCCGACCACCTCGTAGCCGAGGCGGCGGTTGCGCCGCAGCGCGGCCTCCACCTGGGCCGCCCACTCGCCGTCGCCCACGATCAGGACCGGCAGGCGCCACAGCCCGGCCTTGCTCAGCGCGTGCCGCGCCACGAAGCGGACGCCCAGCACCATCGGCGGGTAGAGCAGCGCCGTGCCGACGACGGCGAGGCGCGAGAGCTGCAGGTCCAGTAGGTAGGCCGCCGACGCTGCAAACGCGAAGGCGGCGAGGGTCGCCCGCACCACGTCACGGCACTCGGTCCAGAACGGCACCCGATGTTCGTAGTGATCGTGCGAAGAGAAGTAGCCGACCATGCCGGAGAGCACCGCCGCGGCGAGCGGCAGCCCCGAGCCGGCCAGCACGTCCTCGCCACGCCGGGCGATGGCCAGATCCATGACGAGGGCCGCCACCAGGAAGGCGAGGGTGTCGGCGGCCAGCAGACCGGCCGCGCAGGCCGCCTGCGCCCAGCTCGGACGGGCAGCGTCCGCCTGGAAGCGGTCCGCCCAGTTCCTGACCGGCTCGGGAAAACTCGGGTAGAGACGCTGGATGCGTTGGACTACAGGCATCGACGAACTCCGATGACGCACCTAAGACGAACCCGTGCGACGACGGCGGCCATGGCCGCACCCGGCGCAGACACCCCGGGCCGGCAATCTGCACCGGCACCGACACTCAGTCGCTTGACGCCGACGTTTCCCGAACCGCTGCATGGATACGCTATTGACGGGGTCACAACCAACAAGTTTCCGAAAGATTTGTGCAGTGCAGCAGTCACGTTTGTTTTAACGTTATTAACGGCGGAAGCGCCCGTTACATTCGAGTTAGCAACGTCATCGACATGTTTCCGGATGCGGATCGAGCGGAGTGGGGAGTCGCATGCGCCTGTCAGTAGGTTTCGCAACGTGTGGCCGACCTGACACGCTGCTGACGGCGGTCCGGCTGGTGCTGGAACAAACCCTGCCGCCGGAAATGATCTACGTCTGTTACACGAAGCCCGCCGACATCACCGGAACGTCATCCGGCGGCAGGATCGTCTGCCTGCCGAGCGAGGCGGGCCTGCCGCGCCAGCGCAACGTCATCCTCGACGCGGCACAGGCGGGCGACCTGCTGGTTTTCTTCGATGACGACTTCTTCGCCGCCCCCACCTACCTGGCAGAGGTGGCGCGGGTGATGGCGGAACACCCCGACGTGGTGGCAGCCACCGGCGCGCCGTTCGCCGACGGCGCCCGCGGACCCGGCATCGCGGCGGCCGACGCGCTGGCGATGATCGAGGCGGCAGGCGCCGCGCCCACCAGCTTCGAGCCGGCGCCGCACGCCTACGGCTGCAACATGGCCATCCGCCTGGCCACCGTGCGTGCGCACGGCCTGCGCTTCGACGAACGCCTGCCGCTCTACGCCTGGTCCGAGGACATGGACTTCACCCACCGCATCGCCCGGTTCGGCCGCATCCTCAAGCTGCACGGCGCCCGCGGAGTGCATCTCGGCACCAAATCCGGCCGGTCGTCCGGGCGCCGGCTGGGCTACTCGCAAGTCGCCAACCCGCTCTACCTGCGCGCCAAGGGCAGCTACACCTGGCGCCGCGCGCTGGGCAGCGTCGGCCGCAACCTCGCCGCCAATACCGCGCGCGCGCTGTGGTCCGAGCCCTGGGTGGACCGCCGCGGCCGGCTGCTCGGCAACCTGCTGGGCTTCGTCGACCTGGCGCGCGGCCGCCTCGATCCCGAACGCGTGCTGGAGTTCTGAACATGCCTCCTGTGGGCGTGCGGGCTTCTTGTGTGCCAACCTTGGGCATGGAAGCTGTTACATCAACGGGCGGGAGGCCGACCGTTCCGAAGCAGGCAAGGCCTTCTTTTTTGAAAAAAAGAAGCAAAAAACTTTTGGTCTCGCTGTCGCGGACTCGTCCGGAGGCGCGCGACAGCGGAAACAAAAGTTTTTTGGTCCTTTTTTTCAAAAAAGGACTGCTTGCTTTCTGTGAGTCAGCATCTGGACCGGTCCGGATAGACAGGCAATCGCTGGGCATACTATGCCGAACCTGCCGGTGAGCGGCATCGACGTCCCGCAGGCCACCATCCTGGTGCCGGTCTACAACAGCGCGTCCACCCTGCGCCGCTGCCTCGCCTCGGCCGCCGCACAGACCCTGCGCGCGGTCGAGATCATCGTCGCCGACGACGCCAGCACCGACGGCAGCGCTGCCATGGCCGATGAGATGGCGGCGGGCGACCCCCGCATCCGGGTGATCCGCCTGGCGCAGAACGCCGGCAAGCCGCACGCGATGAACCTGATGATGGCCCAGGCGCGTGGCGACTGGGTGGCGGTGCTCGACGCCGACGACGCCTACGCCCCGGACCGCCTCGCCCGGCTGGTTGCCGCCGCCGAAGCCCACGGCGTGGACATGGCGGCCGACAATTTGCGCTACGTCGATGCCGGCCTGCCGGCCGACGCGTCCGGCTTCGGCACCGTTCTGCGCACCGCCTTCGACGCGGGCGGACCCGACCGGGTGATCGCGCTGTCCGACCTGGTGGCGGCCGCGGACAGCTACGCCGAGTTCGACTATGGCATCCTCAAGCCGGTGATCCGCCGCGCCTTTGTCGCGCAGCACCGTCTGGCCTACCACGAGGACAGCCGGCTGGCGGAGGACTTCACCTACCTGCTGGACTACATGGTCGCCGGCGGCCGGACTGTGCTGTGCAGCGCCGCGCTGTACGACTGGACGATGCCGTTCGGCACCCTCTCCCGCCAGTGGACGCAGACCGGGGCCGGCGCCTGGCGCTACGACTACCGCGGCGCGCTGCGCGCCAACGCGCACTACATCACGCTCATGCAAGCGCGCGGCCAGCACGACGTGGTCGCCATGCTGCAACGCCGCGGCGCGCAGTACGCGGTGATGGTGCACTACATCGACGCCCAGCGCAGCGCCGCCGAAGGCCGCCGCGGCGCCGCCCTGCTGACCCTGCTCGTCCACCCGTCCACCTGGCCCCTGCTCGGCCGCCGCGTCGCCGGCCGCCTGCGCCGTGCGTGGCGAACGCCGACGCGGGACGAAGCTGCACCGGCTCCAGGCCCTAATCCTGCACCGGGGGTGCCGCGCTGATGCACGGCCCCGCCGCACCGTCCAACCCACGCGTGCTGGTGGTCAGCGCCAGCGACTCGCGGTTCATGCCCTTCCTGCGCGGCATGCTCGCCTCCATCGCCCCCCGGCTCGCCGAGCCTCACGTCGCCGCCGCCTGCTTCGACATCGGGCTGTCCGGCGCCGACCGTGACGAGCTGGCGGCCATGGGCATCGAGGTCGCCCGCGCCCGCGCGCATCTCGGCGTGAACCCCGACGGCGTGCGCCCGGCCCTGCTCTCCTTCCTCGCCCGCCCGTTCCTGCCGGAGTACTTCCCCGGCTTCGACGTCTATGTGTGGATCGACTCCGACGTCTGGCTGCAGGACGTCACGGTGTTCGACGCCTACGTCGCCGGCGCGCTGGCCTCCGGCATGGCCATCGCCCACGAGCGCACGCCGGCCTACCGCTTCCAGCGCTTCCTCCTGCTGTGGACCGGCAAGCACTTCCTGCGCGGCTACGGGCCGCTGGCCACCGCCTGGCTGCTGACCCGGCGCCACGTTAACGCAGGCTTCTTCGCCATCAGCGCCACCGCGCCGCACTGGGAGGCCTGGGCGCGCCGCTACGCCGCCGCCATCGCACGCACCGGCGACCTGGTGCCGCACGACCAGTTCGCGCTGAACCACGCGCTGTATCCATTGCCGCGGGACGGCGCGCGCCTGCCGGTCTGCCTGCTGCCGCCGAGCTGCAACTGGATCTGCGACCGCGGGGTGCCGATGTGGAACGACGATGCCGGTGCGTTCTGCGAGCCGATGGCGCCGTTTGCGGCAATCGGGGCGCTGCACCTGGCGGGGCCGGCGAAGTCCAAGCGTTACGATATACGGCGGACGGCGGGCGGGTCGTTCAGCACGTGTATTCTGCGGGGGGCGGCGCCGGGGCATGAGATGGAGTCGCCGGTGGGGAAGTAAGCAAGCGGTTCTTTTTTGAAAAAAAGAACCAAAAAACTTTTGCTCCCTGGATACCCGATTCCGGCGACTCCGCGACAGCCCTGACAGGCTTCTTGTTTCGAGGCGCTTGCGAAACCTGGCGCTCCTACGTCCGGCAAGGCCAGCTATGGTCCTGCTGTCACGAAAATGTCCGCAGCACGCGCCAAAGAGAACAAAAGCTTTTTGCTTCTTTTTCTTGAAAAAGAAGCGCTTGCTTACTCGCTAGGCCTCGGCACCAAAACGTACTCAACCCCCCCCTGGTGCATCTCCCCCGCCTGCCGCTCCGCCAACGCGCCCGCTCCCAGGAACACATCCGCCCGCGACGCGCCCACCACGTCCGAGCCCACGTCCTGCGCCAGCAACAGCCGCCGCCACGCCTGTCCCGTCACCGGGTCCGTGGTGTCGATGAAGATCGGCGTGCCCAGCGGCACCGCTGCCCGGTCCACCGCGGCGGTCCGGCCGGGCAGCAACGCCACCCCCAGCGCACCCGGCGGCCCCAGCCGTTCGTCCGCACCGCTCAGCACGCGGAAGAAGACGTAGTCCTCGTTGCGGTCCATCACCGCGCCGGCCTCGCCGGGATGCGCCGTCAGCCAGCCGCGCACGGACTGCATCGTCACCGCGTCCGGCGCCAGCGCCTGCTGCTGGACCAGCACACGGCCGATCGGCGTGTAGGGCCTGCCGTTCTTGCCGTCGTAGCCCAGTCGCATCACGGCACCGTCCGGCAGGCGCACCCGCCCGGAGCCCTGCACCTGCAGGAAAAACAGGTCGACCGGGTCGGCCAGCCATAGCAGCGGCCGCGCCGCCGCCGCTCGTCCCGCCGTAATGTCCGCCCGGGTCCAATACGGCACCAGCGCACCGTGCTCGACGCGCCCCACCAGCGGCGCACCCTGCGGGTCGTTGGGCGCGGGCTCCTGTACCAGGTCTGCAGGCCGTGCGAGCACCGGTGTCTGGTAGGCGCCGCCCTGCACCAGCGCGCCGCGCACCTCGGGTTCGTAATAACCGGTGAACAAGCCCGGCTGCGCCACCCGGTAAGGCTGGAAGTGGGCCTCCAGGAACCTCCGTATTGCGAAGGCGTCGCCGTCATCGAGGGTGCGAGCCGCCTGGCAGACCGGTAGCCACGCGCCGGCGCGGCCAGCATAGGTTTGCGTGAGGCCGTGGCCGCCCAGCGCAGTGTCGACCGGCAGCAATGCCAGCCGCCGGCACTCCGCCACCAGCGCCGGCCAGGCCTGCTCCACGTGGTCGGCCTGCCAGCCGGGTAGTTGGTCGAAGCCGACCTGCACGAGCATGGCATCGGGCGGTCCCGGGGCTGTACAGCCGATTGCCGCCAAGGCCAGGAAGCAAGGCAAGCAGTTCTTTTTTGAAAAAAAGAACCAAAAAACTTCTGTTCCCTGGAGTGCACGGTGAAGGAGATTCCGCGACAGCAGGACCAGAAGTCTTTTGCTTCTTTTCTTCAGAAAAGAAGGCCTGGCTTGCATCGTTTCAGGCGCTGCGCGCAGCCGCCAACCTCCAGGTCAGATCAGGCTGCCGCAGGTCGCGCGTGAAGCTCCACAAATCCTGCAGCTCCGTTACTGCGTCGGTGCCGGAAACCGGATGCCCCTCCTTGTCCGACGTCAGGTTCACCTGCGAGGACACGAACCGCACGGCGATAGTGGCGACGCTGCCGGCCAGCGCCGCGTCGGTGATCGTCACCTCGTCGATGCTGCGCAGCTCCGTGCGCTGCGTGTGTCCGGCCGCCTCGCGCGCGGCGATCACGCCCTCGAACGCGGTGAACGTGTCGGCGGTCAGCAGCGCGCGCAGCCGGTCGCGGTCGCCGGCAGCGAAAGCGGTGACGATCAGCCGGAACGCGTGCTCGGCGCCGGCCAGGAAGGTCGCCGGGTCGAAGCGGCGGTCCGCCTCGTGCATCGCGACCAGGGTGCGGCCGACAGGCCCCGCCTCGTCCGGCAGCTTGCGCGCCGGCTGCACCGGCTCGGCGTGGCCATCCACCGTAGGCGCGCCGCGCGAGGTCGTGGTCCGCGGCGCCGCCGGCGCGCCTTCAAAACCGGTCCGTTTGCCCAGGATGCTGCGCAGACGCAGGACCAGGAAAGCCGCGATCATCGCGAACAAAACCAGGTCGATCGGGAAGCTGCCCGTCGATTGCACGTCGTTCTCCTGTCAGTCGGACCGGCACATGGGGGTGCGCGCCCGCTGCGGCAACGCGACGCCCGCCCGCCTGACGCAAGCTTCACTCCGCGAGGGCGGCAGAATTGCCCCGCCGCCGGATCACGGCTAGCACCCGCGAATGATCCTGATGCGCCACGGCCAGAGCGAGTTCAACCTCCACTTCACCGCCACCAAGAAGGATCCCGGCATCGAGGACCCGCGCCTGACCGCACTCGGCCAGGAACAGGCCGAAGCCGCCGCGGCCGCCCTGGGTGACGCCGGCATCCGCCAGATCGTCGCCTCCCCCTACACCCGCGCTCTGCAGACGGCGGCACCTACCGCCCGCGCGCTCGGCTTGCCGGTGCGCATCCACGCCGGCGTGCGCGAGCGCTACCACTTCGCCTGCGACGTCGGTTCCTCGCCCGCCCTGCTCGCCAGCGCCTGGCCGGACCACGACTTCACTGGGCTGGCGGAGGTCTGGTGGCCGGGTTCGACGGAAAGCGAGGAGAGCGTCGACGCCCGCGCGGCCGCGTTCCGGGCGGAGATGGCGGCGGACCCGCTCTGGGAGCACACTTTGGTCGTCAGCCACTGGGCGTTCCTGCTGGCGTTGACCGGGCAGACTTTGCAGAACGGCGAGTGGGTGCGGTTCGATCCGACGATGGCGGTGCCGGCGTAAGGCAAGCGCTTCTTTTTCGAGAAAAAGAAGCAAAAAGCTTTTGGCGCGGCTGTCGCGGACGGCTGAAACAACACGCCTCCCCACGGCGCACCCGACGGGAACAAAAGTTTTTTGGTTCTTTTTTTCAAAAAAAAACCGCTTGCCTTCCTTCTTTCCGGCGCCCCCGACCCATGCTACCGCCCCGCCACGAGCAGGAGTGAACCATGTCGCAGACCGTCGATCCCACCGCGCCGCAGCAACAGATGCCGCCGCTCGTGGTCAACGTGCAGTACATCAAGGACCTGTCGTTCGAGGTGCCGAACGCGCCGGAGATCTACGCGACGCTGCGCAGCCAGCCCAACGTTCAGATCAACCTCGACGTCCAGGCGCGCGCGCTGCAGGACGGCCAGAACGTCTATGAAGTTGTGCTCGCCGTCAAAGCCGAAGCGCGCGAGGGTGCCCCACCAGGTGCGGCGAACGGAACTGCCCAGCCCGCGGAGGGCCGCCCCGTCTTTATCGCCGAGCTGCAATATGCCGGCGTATTCACGTTGAACGGCGTGCCGCCGGACGCCGTCGAGCCGCTGCTGCTGATCGAGTGCCCGCGCCTACTGTTTCCGTTCGCGCGCTCCGTGCTGTCCGACGTGACTCGCGAGGGCGGCTTTCCGCCGGTGCTGCTGCAGCCGATCGACTTCGTCGGGCTGTGGCAGAGCCGGCGCGCGCAGGCAGGCGGGCAGCCTCAGGTGTCGGCGCCGAACTGAGCAAGAGAGCAGTTCTTTTCTGAAAAAAAGAACCAAAAAACTTTTGGTCCTGCTGTCGCGGAGTTTCACTCAGCACGTGCCCGAGGGAACAAAAGTTTTTTGGTTCTTTTTTTCAAAAAAGAACCGCTTGCTTCGCTTTTTACAGGTCGAGATTCAGGATCGCCGCTGTCACTTGCTTCGGTTCTGCCGCACGGCCGCTCCTGCCATCACCTGCAACGGTGCGTCGGCCTGAGCAAACCGGCTTTGCGTGCCCCAGCCGCGCTGGCCGGTCAGCAGCACCACCCAGCCGAGCGCGGCGCCGGTATGGCGAAACAACTGGAAGGTGAACGGCTCGGCGATCGCCGCCAGGAAGGCTTGGCCGAGCGTGGCGCCGCGGTCGTCGCCGGTCCAGCGCCGGTAGACCACCACCGACCAAGTGTGGAAGCCAAGGTCGATGCAGATCTTGCCGCCCATGATCCCGACCGCGGGGAGGAAGGCGCTGTACTGGCCGGTGACCAGGAACCAGAACATCAGCCCGACCGCGGTCAGGCCGTAGAACGGCTGCAGCGTATCGGCCGCCTTCACCGGCAGAAGCGCCGTGCCGAGGTGGCCGTAGCGCCGGTTGCCCACCATGTCGCGGTACCAGAACTGCGTCTGCAGGAAGCCGCCGAACCAGCGCCTGCGCTGGCGCAGGAACGCGCCGGCGGTGCCCGGCGCGTCGGTGACCCCGCGGGCGCGGCCGACCACGGTGCTGCGCCAGCCGCGGCCGTGCAGGGCGGAAAAGCGCAGCAGGCGGTGGATCAGCTCGTAATCCTCCACCAGGCAGTCCGGGTCGAAGCCACCCACTTCCACCACCGCCGCGCGCCGGAAGCCGGCGAACGCGCCGGAGATCAGCAGCAGCGCGCCGAGCCGGCTCCAGGCGTGGCGGGAAAGGAAGTTACGGACGTATTCATAGGTCTGGAACCACTCGAAGAACCGGCCGGAGACGCTCGGCCCGCACAGCGGTGTCAGCACGCCGGTGGCGGCGACCAGGCCCGGCTCGGTGACGAAGGCCTGGCGCATGGCGGCGATGGCGCCGGGGTGCAGCAAGGTGTCCGCGTCAACCGTCAGGAGGATCTCAGTCTCAACCAGGCCGATCGCCTGGTTCAACGCGCGCGCCTTGCCGGCATGCGGCAGGCGCAGCCAGCGCAGCGAGGGGTGCGTCGGCGAGGCTGCGCCGATCTGGCCCAGCGCGGACGGCGCCAATCCGTAGCCGGCCAGCAAGGCCGGCGTGCCGTCGATGGAGCCGTCGTCGGCGATGACGATCTGCTCCGGCGGGTCGGTCTGGGCGAACAGCGCGTCCAGCGTGCGCGGAAGGATGCCCGCCTCGTTGTGCGCGGCGACGACAACGCCCAGGCTGACGTGTCGGGAGGCAGCCGTGGACGCCGGCGCCGGACGCATCAGGTGCAGAGTCTGCACGAAGACGAAGACCAGCAGCACGGTGTCGTAGCCGACGTAGACGATGCCGGTGGACCAGGCGAACACGCCGCCGCCGCCGAAGGCACGCAGGAACAGCACCACCCACAGCAGAGCGACGAAGCCGTGGATGGCGATGCTGGCGGCCGGCGTGGGCGGCGGGGAGCGGCGCGGCGAGGCGGCGGCGAACGCCTGGGAGAGCGACTGGGTCAGGGCGGTGTCCATCGGGCCGGTGGTGGAGGATGCTTGGCGCAGAGATGGGGCGGCGGGCCGGTTGTGCAAAACTGTACGGTCGGGATGAGGGCGGGGCGAGAAGGCCCGACCGGAACGAAGGCTACGTTCGGCCGCCGGGACATTGGACGGTGCCGCAGAAGGAAAGCAGTTCTTTTTTGAAAAAAGAACCAAAAAACTTTTGTTCCCTTGAGTACACGCTAAGGGAGATTCCGCGACAGCAGGACCAAAAGTCTTTTGCTTCTTTTCTTCAGAAAAGAAGGCCTTGCTTTCTCCCTTACGGCAACAGCGGATTCCGCCGCTGCAGCCAGTTCCGATCCGGCAGGTCCGCAGTGCGCCACCCGCCCCCCAGCGCCTGTATCAGCGCCACCGAATCCGTCAGGATGGTCATCTCGATCGAAATCTCCGTCTGCTGCGCTGTCAGCAGCGTGTTCTGCGCGGTAATCACCGTGGTGAACGGCTGGGTGCCGGCGCGATACTCGTTCAGCGCGATCTGCGCGGAGCGGCCGGCATCGACTACCGTCTGGCGCTCGACCACGTCCTGGCGCTGCAGGATGCGCAGGCCGGACAGCGCGTCCTCCACCTGCTGGAACGCGGTCAGCACGGTCTGCCGGTAGGTGGCCACGCTCTGGTCGTAGGTGGCGCGGGCGGCGCGCACGGCGGCACTGCGCGAGCCGCCCTCGAACAGCGCGTCGCTGGCCGAGACACCGAGCGACCAGACGCGGGTGGCGCTGGAGAACAGCGTGTTCACCGGGTCGCCGGCGTAGCCGAACAGGCCGGACAGCGTGATGTCCGGGTAGTAGGCGCCGACGGCGACCCCGATCAGCGCGTTCTCCGACTTCATGGTGCGTTCGGCCTCGGCGATGTCCGGCCGGCGTTCCAGCAGCAGCGAGGGCACGATGCCGGGCGTGTCCGGCACCGGCGGCACGCTGGTCACCACGGCCAGGCTGAAGGCGGCCGGCGGCACCCCGATCAGCACGGCGATGGCGTGTTCGTACTGCGCGCGTGCCACGCCCACGTTGATGGCGGCGGATTGTGCGGCTTCGAGCTGGGTCTGCGCGGTCAGCACGTCGGAGCGGGCGGCGACGCCGGCGGTGTACTGGTTTTGGGTGATCTGCAGCGACTTGGTGTCGTTGGCCACCGTGTCGTTCAGCACGCGTTGCAGCGCGTCGGTCACCCGGAGGTCGAGGTAGTCGGTGGCCAGCATGCCCTGTTCGGACAAGCGCGCGTTGGCCAGCAGGGCCTCGCTGGCCTGGGCGGCGGCGACGTTGCTTTCCACCTGGCGGCGGATCTTGCCCCAGACGTCGAGGTCCCAGCTGGCGCTGCCTTCCAGCGTGTAGGTGGTGCGGGTGGTGCTGCGCGAGGCGGCGACGCCGCTCTGCAGGGTCGTTGAGCCCGTGGTGCCGTTTGTTGTCGTGCCAGTAGTGGTTCCGGTGCTTGTGGTGCCCGTGGTGGTGGTGGCCGCCGCACTGCCGATGCCGCTCGCACCGCTGGCGATGCTGCCGCCGCCCTCGCTGCTGCGGGTGTCGCCGGCGTTGACGGAGAGCACCGGGAACAGCGCGGCGCGCGCCTCGTCGACCAGTGCCTGGGCGTTGTCGTAGGCGGCGACCTGCTCCCGGATGGTCTGGTTGCCGGCGTCGACCTGGGCTTCCAGCCGGTCGAGTAGCGGGTCGTGGTAGATCTCCCACCAGCGGCCC
The DNA here is from genome assembly GCA_965198755.1 of Acetobacteraceae bacterium. Classification (GTDB taxonomy): domain Bacteria; phylum Pseudomonadota; class Alphaproteobacteria; order Acetobacterales; family Acetobacteraceae; genus BOG-908. Next base: position 4,410,482 of record OZ240673.1, on the reverse strand, counting down.
TTGTCCATGGTGTCGGCCGGGCTAGCGATCTGCCAGCCCGGCAGTTCCTTGAACGACGCGATCAAAGGCGCCGGCGGCTTGTGGTAGTCGGGTCCCACCATGCACCCGCCTGTCGTCACGGCGAGCCCAAGAGACAAAAGTTTTTTGGTTCTTTTTTTCAAAAAAGAACCGCTTGCTTCCTTCATTCCGCCGGCGACCCCGAAACATGCGTCTGTGGAAATAGACTTCTCCACCGGCGCTGTGACCAAAGCCTGAACCGGTCCAGATAGAGGTAGACCACCGGCGTCGTATACAGCGTCAGCACCTGGCTGACGATCAGCCCGCCGACGATGGCGATGCCCAGCGGCCGGCGCAGCTCCGCGCCCTCGCCGGTGTCGAACATCAGCGGCAACGCGCCGAGCAGGGCAGCGAACGTGGTCATCATGATCGGCCGGAAGCGCAGCCGGCAGGCCGCGAAGATGGCGTCGCGGGTGGACAAGCCGCCCTCGCGCTCGGCGGTGAGTGCGAAGTCGATCATCATGATGGCGTTCTTCTTGACGATGCCGATCAGCAGGATGACGCCGATGAGTGCGATGATGCTGAACTCGGTGCCCGTCAGCATCAGCGCCAGCACCGCGCCCACGCCGGCGGACGGCAGGGTGGAGAGGATGGTGATGGGGTGCACGGCACTTTCGTAGAGGATGCCGAGCACGATGTAGACGGCGACGAGTGCGGCGGCGATCAGCATCGGTTCGCTGTTGGTGGATTGCTTGAAGGTGGCCGCCGTGCCTGCAAACACGCCGACCACGGCTTGCGGCATGTGGATGGCGTTGCGGGCGCGTTCGATGGCGGCGGTGGCATCGCCCAGCGAGCGGCCGGGCGGCAGGTTGAACGAGATGGTGGCGGCGACGAACGGGCCCTGGTGGTTGACGCCGAGCGGCGTGTGTCCTGACTCGAAATGCGTGAAGGCGGCCAGCGGCACCATCGTCTCCTGCGCGGTGCTGACCGAGGCGCCGTTCGACGCGCCACCCTTGCCAGCGGTTGCCAGCGCGTTGGACGCCGCGTTGCGCGCAGAATCGAGCGCCACGCCGGACGCCGTCGGCACCACTTTCGAGGACGCGACCGTGCCGGCGGGAAACCCCGAACTGCTGGTGCCCGGCGCGTTGGCGGCCGACGTGCTGACCCACACTTCGCGCAAGGTCTGCGGGCTCTGCCAGTAGCGCGGCGCCAGCTCCATGATCACGTGGTACTGATTGAGCGGGTTGTAGATTGTGCTGACCTGGCGCTGGCCGAACGCGTCGTACAGCGTGTTGTCGATGGTGGCCGGCGTGAGGTTCAGGCGGGCGGCGGTGTTGCGATCGATCACCAAATTGGTCTGCAGGCCGCTCTGCTGCTGGTCGGAGTTCACGTCGGCCAGGTTCGGGTCCTTCTGCAAAGCTTCCGTCAGCTTCGGCGACCATTCGTAGAGCTCGCGCGAGTCGTCGGCCTGCAGCGTGTACTGATACTGCGCGTTGGATTGCCGGCCGCCGACGCGTAGGTCCTGCACGGCCTGCAGGTACAGCCGCGCGCCGGCCACGCGCAGCAGGCGCGGGCGCAGACGGGCGATCACCTGGTCGGCAGTTGCGTCGCGCTGGCCGAGCGGCTTGAGGGCCACGTAGATGTTGGCCGCGTTGGTCTGCCGGCCGCCGGTGAAGCCCACCACGCTGGCCACCGCCGGGTCGCGTTGCACGATGGACTGGATCAGCCGCAACTTGGTGCGCATGGTCTGAAAGCTGGTCGACTGGTCGGCCTGCACCATGCCCTGCAGCGAGCCGGTGTCCTGCTGCGGAAAGAAGCCTTTCGGGATGACGACGTAGAGGTACACGTTCAGCACCACGGTCGCCGCCAGCACGACCATCACCATCAGCGAGCGGTCCAGCGACCAGGCCAGCGTGCGTTCATAGAAACGCTGCATGTGCGCGAAACCCGCTTCCGTGCCGCGCAGGAACCAGGAGCGGCGGCGCGATCTTTCCAAGCCTGGGCCGTGCTCGACGCGCAGGAACAGCGCGCACATCATCGGGGTCGCGGTCAGCGAGACCACCAGGCTGACGATGATCGCGAGCGAGAGCGTGATCGCGAACTCGCGGAACAGCCGGCCAACGATGCCGCCCATCAGCAATATCGGCAGGAAAACGGCCACCAGCGAGATGCTGATGGAGAGCACGGTGAAGCCCACCTCGCGCGCGCCGAGCAGTGCGGCCTGCACGCGCGGCATGCCGGCCTCCATGTGCCGCGCGATGTTCTCCAGCACCACGATGGCGTCGTCCACCACGAAACCGGTGGAGATGGTCAGCGCCATCAGCGAGAGGTTGTCGAGGCTGTAGCCGAGCAGCCACATCGCCGCGAACGTGCCGATGATGGAGACGGGGACTGCAACGGCGGGAATAAGCGTGGCGCGCGCGTTGCCGAGGAAGACGTAGACCACGCCGATCACCAGCAGGATGGCGACGATGAGCGTGCGCTGCGTGTCGTTGAGCGATGCGCGCACGGTAGGCGTGCGGTCGATGGCGACGGAGACGTCGGTGCCGCCGGGCAGGCTCGCCTGCAGCTGCGGCAGCGCGGCGCGGATGCCGTCCACCGTGTTGATGATGTTGGCGCCCGGCGTGCGGTAGATCAGCAGGATCACGGTGGTCTGACCGTTGTAGAGGCCGGAATTGCGCAGATCCTCGACGCTGTCGTCCACTTCGGCCACGTCGCTCAACCGCACCGCGGCGCCGTTGCGGTAGGCGACAACCAGGTCACGGTAGTCGCTCGCATGCTTGGCCTGATCGTTGGTGTAGATCTGGAAGTGGCGCTCACCCTCCTCGATGGCACCCTTCGGCGCGTTGGCGTTGGCCGAGGCCAGCGCCGCGCGGACGTCCTCCAGCCCGATGCCGTAGTGGAACAGCGCGCCGGGGTTCAGCTCCACCCGCACCGCGGGCAACGCCGAGCCGTTGACGTCCACCTCGCCCACGCCGGACAACTGGCTGAGCTTCTGCTGCAGCACCGTGGCTGCCGAGTCGTAGAGCTGGCCCTGGGTCAGCGTCTTCGACGTGAGCGCCAGGATCATCACCGGCGCGTCGGCCGGGTTCACCTTGTTGTAGGTGGGGTTCGACCGCAACGCAGTCGGCAGGTCCGCGCGCGCCGCGTTGATGGCGGCCTCCACGTCGCGCGCCGCACCGTCGATGTTGCGGTTCAGGCCGAACTGCAAAGTGACGCGCGTTTTGCCGACCGAGCTCTGCGAGGTCATCTCGGTCACGTCGGCGATCTGCCCGAGGTGGCGCTCGAGCGGGCCGGCCACGGACGTGGCCACAGTGTCCGGGCTGGCACCGGGCAGGCTGGCCTGCACGGAAATAGTGGGAAAATCCACCTGCGGCAGCGGGGCCACCGGCAGCTTGGCATAGGCGAACAAGCCCGCCAGCGCGATGCCGATGGTCAGCAGCGTGGTCGCGATGGGCCTCGCTATGAACGGTGCACTAATGTTCATGCGCGCGCGTCACGCACGGGAAGGCAAGGAAGGCCTTCTTTTTTGAAAAAAAGAAGCAAAAAACTTTTGTTTCCTGGCTGGTGTAAGTGCCTACATTTTTTCTGCGATGTATGGCTTTGACTTGAGCCAAAAGAACAATTCTTCTGGGTCTTTTTTTCGAAAAAGAACCGCTTGTTTTGCAAAAGCCAGCCTCGAGACGGATTGGCCTCTCTAGAGCATCATCCGACCAAACGAGTTCGTCCGTTGACTGTAGATGTCCGCCAAAACGAAGAGTTAGAACGTTTTTCGACCTGCTTACCCGATCCAACGAGGTCGGAAAACGCTCCAGGCCAAGCTTTGCGAACGCCTCTAGACAGAACACTTTTGTTGTCGCTGTCGCGGACCGTTCAAACGATCGGTGCGCAATAGACAAAAGTTTTTTGGTTCTTTTTTTCAAAAAAGAACTGCTTGCTTTGCTCGCGTCAAGCACGAAACCGACCGGCACCACGCCAAGTCTTGCAAACGCCGCAAACATGCCGGCGATCGCATGCCGTCCAACCAGCGAGCACCCAAGGAACAAAAGTTTTTTGGTTCTTTTTTTCAAAAAAGAACTGCTTGCTTGCTTCACTCCGCCGCCACCGCCTGCTGCGGTCGAAACCCCTGCGCCAAGCGATCGAACAGCAGGTAGATCACCGGCGTGGTGTAAAGCGTCAGCACCTGGCTGACGATCAGCCCGCCGAAGATCGCGAGCCCCAGCGGACGGCGCAGTTCCGAGCCGGTGCCGGTGCCCAGCATCAACGGCAGCGCGGAGAACAAAGCGGCGAAGGTCGTCATCAGGATCGGCCGCAGGCGCAGCATGCTGGCGCGGTGGATGGCGGCGCGCGGTGCGTAGCCTTCCTCGCGTTCGGCGGCCAGTGCGAAGTCGATCATCATGATCGCGTTCTTCTTCACGATGCCGATCAGCAGCACGATGCCGATGATGCCGATGATGTCGAGGTCAGCACCCACGATCATCAGGGCCAGCAGCGCGCCGATGCCGGCGGACGGCAGGGTGGACAGAATCGTCACCGGGTGGACGAAACTCTCGTAGAGCACGCCGAGCACGATGTACATCGCGGCGATGGCGGCGAGCACCAGGTACAGCTCGTTGCCGAGCGCGTTCTGGAACGCGGCTGCGGCACCCTGGAAGGCGGTGAGGAAGCTGTCCGGCAGGTGCAGGTCGGCTTCCGCCTGCTTGATGGCGTCCACCGCGGCGCCGAGGGAGGCGCCCTGTGCCAGGTTGAAGCTGATTGTGGTGGCGGGGAACTGGCCGAGGTGGCTGACCACCAGCGGGGCTGCGCGCTGGGTGACGTGCACGAAGGCGGACAGCGGCACCTGTCCGCTGGCCGCGGTGGACGACGGCAGGTAGATCGAGTCCAGGCTGGTCAGCGCGTGCTGCACGGCTGGGTCGGCTTCCAGGATGATGCGGTACTGGTTGGACTGGGTGAAGATCGTGGACACGATGCGTTGGCCGAACGCGTCGTACAGCGCGTTGTCGACGGTGGCCGGCGTGATGCCGAAGCGCGCCGCGGTGGCGCGGTCGATGGTGATGTCGGCGGCCAGGCCGTTGGTCTGCGCGTCGCTGGCGACGTCGGTGATCGACGGGATGGCGCGCAGGCGGTCCATCAGGCGCGGCACCCAGGTGGTGAACGCGGACAGGTCGGCGTTCTCCAGCACGAACTGGTACTGCGTGGCGCTGACCGCGGTGTCGATGCTGAGGTCCTGCACCGGCTGCATGAACAGCGCGATGCCGGGCACGTCGGAGACTCCCTGCGTCAGCCTGCGGATGATGGCGCTGACGCTGTCGGTACGCTGGTCGCGCGGGCGCAGGTTGATCAGGAAACGGCCGGCGTTCAGCGTGGTGTTGGCACCGTCCACGCCGATGAAACTGGACAGGCTGACCACGTCCGGGTCGCGCAGCACGACGTCGGCCAGCGCCTGCTGGCCGCGCGCCATCGCCGCGTAGGACGCGGTGGGTGCGGCCTGGCTGATGCCCTGGATCAGGCCGGTGTCCTGCACCGGGAAGAAGCCTTTCGGGATCACCACGTAAAGAAATGCCGTGAGCAGCACTGTGACGGTTGCCACCAGCAGCGTCGTCGCCTGACGGTCCAGCACCCAGTCCAGCGTGCGGCCGTAGCCGGCAATCACCCGTTCCGTCACCCGTTCGGCCCACAGCGAGGCGCGCCCCATCTGGTCGGCCGGGCGGTGGCGCAGCAGGCGCGCGCACAGCATCGGCACCAGGGTCAGCGACACCACGGCCGAGATCACGATGGTGACGGCAAGCGTGATGGCGAACTCGTGGAACAGGCGGCCCACCACGTCGCCCATGAACAGCAGCGGGATCAGCACCGCCAGCAGCGAGACGGTCAGCGAGATGATGGTGAAGCCGATCTGCTTGCTGCCGATCAGGGCGGCGGCGAGCGGCGCCTCGCCCATCTCCACGTAGCGGTCGATGTTCTCAATCATCACGATGGCGTCGTCCACCACGAAGCCGGTGGCGATGGTCAGCGCCATCAGCGAGAGGTTGTCGAGCGAGAACCCCCACAAATACATCGCCGCCAGCGTGCCCACCAGCGAGACCGGCACCGACAGGCTGGGGATAAGCGTGGCGGCCGCGCGCCGCAGGAACACGAAGATCACCAGCACCACCAGCGCGATGGCCAGGCCCAGCTCGAACTCCACGTCGGCGACCGAGGCGCGGATGGTATTGGTGCGGTCGGTCAGCTTGGTCACCTGCAGTGCCGCCGGCAGGCTCGCCTGCAGCTTGGGCAGCAGCCCGGTGATGCGGTCCACCACGGCGATCACGTTGGCGCCGGGCTGGCGCTGCACGTTCAGGATCACCGCCGGCGTGCGGTCCATCCAGGCGGCCAGCTTGGTGTTCTCCGAGCCCTGCACCAGGGTGGCGACATCGGTCAGCCGCACCGGCGCGCCGTTGCGGTAGGCGATGATGGCGCTGGCAAAGGCGGCCGCGTCCGGCAGCTGGTCGTTGGCGTTGATGGTGGTGGCCTGCGCCGGCCCGTCGAAATTGCCCTTCGGCGTGTTGACGTTGAGGTTGCCGATGGTGGTGCGCAGGTCGTCGATGTTGAGGCCGAGTGCGGCCAGCGCCCGGATGTTGGCCTGCACGCGCACCGCTGGCCTATGCCCGCCGGAGATGGAGACCAGGCCTACCCCGTCGATCTGGCTGATCTTCTGCGCCAGCCGCGTCTCGGCGAGGTCCTCGATCTGGGTCAGCGCCATGGTGTGGCTGGTCAGCGCCAGGGTCACCACCGGCGCGTCGGCCGGGTTCACCTTGGCGTAGATCGGCGGCGCCGGCAGGTCCGACGGCAACAGGTTGCCGGCCGCGTTGATCGCCGCCTGCACCTCCTGCTCGGCCACGTCCAGCGAGAGGTCGAGGCTGAACTGCAGGGTGATGACCGAGGCGCCGGCCGAGCTCTGCGAGCTCATCTGGTTCAGCCCCGGCATCTCGCCGAACTGGCGTTCCAGCGGTGCGGTGACAGAGCTTGTCATCACCTCGGGGCTGGCGCCGGGGTAGAAGGTCTGCACCTGGATGGTGGGGTAGTCGACCTCCGGCAGGGCAGAGAGCGGCAGGTACTGATAGGCGATGATGCCCACCAGCAGCAGTGCGGCCATCAGCAGCGTGGTCGCCACCGGCCGCAGGATGAACGCGGCGGAGGGGCCGCCGCCTCGGCCGGGGAACTGGCCTGCGCCTTGCCCTGCCGTCGGGCCCATGCTCGCCGACATGACTACTGGGACTGCTCCGCCGCGTGGCGGTGGTGGTGCGCCCCACCCTGCCCGCCGCCACCCCAGCCGCCGGCCGGGTGTGCGCCGGGCAGCATCACGTGGGCGCCGTCGCGCAACCGGTCCGCACCGTCCACCACCACCCGGTCGCCGATCGCCAGCCCGTCCAGCACCTGCGTCTTGTCTGCGTCCGCCACGCCCAGCTTCACCGGACGCACCGAGACCGCGCTGTCCGGCTGCACGGCGTAGACGAAGCTGCCCGGCGCCCCGGTTTGCAGCGCCGCGTTGGGCACCGTCACCGCGCCGTGCACCGTGCTGACGATGAGCCGCACGTTGACGAACTGGTTGGGGAACAGCGCAAACTTCGGGTTGGCGAACAGCGCGCGCAGCTTCACCGTGCCGGTGGTGACGTCGATCTGGTTGTCGAGCGTCTCCAGCGTGCCGGTCCCCAGCTCGCGCGTGTTGGCGCGGTCGTAGGCGACCACGTCCAGCTTGGCGCCGGCGGCCAACTGCTCCTGAATCGCCGGCACGTCGTCTTCCGGCAGGGTGAAGATCACGCTGATCGGGTCGAGCTGGGTCACCACCACGAGGCCGTTGGCCAGCGCCGGCGTCACGTAGTTGCCGGCGTCCACCTGGCGCAGGCCCACGCGGCCGTCCACCGGCGCGGTGATCCGGCAGAACGCCAGGTTCACCAGCTGCGTCTGGATGGTGCCCTGGTCGGCGGAAACCGAGCCGATGTACTGCTCGACGACGAATTGCTGGTCCTCGGCCTGCTGGCGGCCGATGCTGTCCTGCTTCTGCAACAGGGCGTAGCGGCGGGCGTCCACCTGCGCCTGGTGCAGCAGCCCCTGGTCGTGAGCGAGGTTGCCGCGCGCGGTGTCCAGCAGCGCCTGGTAGGGCCGCGGGTCGATCTGTGCGAGGAAGTCGCCGCGATGGACGATCTGGCCCTCGTGGAAGCCCACCGTCTGCAGCACGCCGCTGATCTGGCTTTGCACGATCACGCTGGCCAGCGAGGTTACGGTGCCCAGGCCATTATCGACCACCTGCATGTCGGCCGCCGTGGCCGACGCCACACCGACGGCCTGCGGCGGCACGAACTGGCTGCGGGCAGCGTGCTGCGTGTTGCCCAGCCGCACCACCAGCAGCCCGGCCACACCCAGCACCACCAGAAGCACCAGCCACGGCACGATGCTGCGCCGCCGCCTGGCCACGATCGGTGCGGCGTGGGTGGGCGTTGGCAGGCGCAAATCGTCCATGGGTGCGTATGTCCGTCATGCCGGCCCGCGCTGGTGCGCTCACCGGTGAGATGTCTGCCAAGCCCGGCCGGCGGCTGCAACCTGGGCCGGGCGTCGGTGAAAGCCCGTGTGACCCGACCTATCTGACAGAGCGCTGAACCAAAGTCCCAGGACGCGCCGATGCGAATACATTTTTTTACGTTCGCTACCGCACTCTTCTGCCTCGCACTGGCCGGCTGCGCCGCGTACGATCCGGAGGCGCGTGCCCGCGACACGAGGGACGGGGCCGGCCTGCCGCGGCAGACCCCGAACGGGGTGTTGTCTTCCTTTCCGCCGGCCGATACCAGCTTCACGCCGTTGCGGTGCAAGACACTAGGGCCGGAGACCGAGTGCACACGAAGCTAAGCAAGGCCTTCTTTTTCGAGAAAAAGAAGCAAAAAGCTTTCATAGCGGCTGTCGCGGTCCTCTCCGGCGAGCGCGCGACAGCGGAGATAAAAGTTTTTTGGTTCTTTTTTTCAAAAAAGAACCGCTTGCTTGCCTGACTTCGACTGCGTGATCGCCGGCGCCGGCGTCGTCGGCCTGGCCACCGCCCGCGCCCTGGCCCAGGCCGGCCAAAGCGTGCTGGTCCTGGAAAGCGAAGCCGCCATCGGCACCGGCACGTCCTCGCGCAACAGCGGGGTGATCCACGCCGGCCTCTACTACGCCCCCGGCTCCCTGCGCGCCCGCCTCTGCGCCCCTGGCCGCCGCGCGCTATACGCGTATTGCGCGGCCCACGGCGTGGCCGCACGCGCCTGCGGCAAGCTGATCGTGGCCACCGACGAGGCCGAGCTCGCCACCCTGGACGGCATCGCCCGCCGCGGCGCGGAGGCCGGCGTGGAGGATCTGCGCCGGCTGGACGCGGCAGAGACTCGCGCGATGGAGCCCGCACTCGCCTGCACCGGCGCGCTGCACTCGCCGGTGACCGGCATCGTCGACAGCCACGCGCTGATGCTCTCGCTGCTCGGCGAGGTCCAGGACCACGGCGGCGCGCTGGCCCTGCGCGCGCCGTTGCTGTCGGCCGAGCCTACGCCCGGCGGGTTCCGCCTGCAGGTGGGCGGCGTCGAGCCGGCCACGCTCACCTGCCGCATGCTGGTCAACGCCGCGGGCCTGGGCGCCTGCGCGCTGGCCAGCCGCATCGAGGGGTTGGCCGCCCACCACGTGCCCATACCCAGCCTGGCCAAGGGCAGCTACTTCACCCTGTCCGGTGCCTGCCCGTTCACCCACCTGGTCTACCCGGTGCCGATCCCCGGCGGCGCGGGCATCCACCTCACCCTCGACCTCGCAGGCCAGGCGCGCTTCGGCCCTGACGTGGAAGCGGTCGAGCGCATCGACTACGACGTGGACCCGGCGCGCGCGCCCGTCTTTGCCGCGGCCATCCGCCGCTACTGGCCAGGCCTGCCAGAAGGGCGGCTGCAACCCGCCTATGCCGGCATACGGCCGAAGATCGTGAAGGCGACCGAGACGCAGGATTTCGTCATCCAGGACGAGAGCGTCCACGGGGTATGCGGGTTGGTGAACCTGTTCGGGATCGAGAGTCCCGGGCTGACCTCGTGCCTGGCGATCGGGGAGGACGTGAAGGCAAGGCAAGCAGTTCTTTTTTGAAAAAAAGAACCAAAAAACTTTTGTCTCCGCTGTCGCGCGCTCGCCGGAAGGATCCGCGACAACCGCATCAAAAGTTTTTGCTTCCTTTTCTCGACGAAGCGCTTGCCTTGCCTAATGCCCCGACTGGTTCTGCTGCCCCGCCGGCGGCGACGCAGCGTTGGCCGGCGCGGGCAGGTTCTGCGGCTGCGTGGCGTTGGACAGTGGCGCCCCAGGCCCGGGCGGGACGCCGTTCGGCGGCAACGCGCCGACCTGCGGCGGGCGCATTTGAAACTGGTTCATCGGCTTGAGCCGCTGGAAGCTGGCCAGGTTCGTCGAACACAGCCAGACGAACACCAGGATGGCGAAGCCAGCGGCGAAGTAACGGCCGGTGTGGACCTTGTCGTGCGATTCAAGCCAGGTCTGCACGATCTCGCGCGGCGGGTGCGGCGCGGTGGCAACAATCCCGGTGATCCGCTCGCGCGGGTAGCGGCTGGCGCGCTCGTAAAGGTAGTCGCGTATCTCCAGAGGCCCGCGCAGCTCCATGGCGAAGTACCAGCGCCGCAGGTCGTCGGCGTTGTAGTGGATGAATTCGTATTCGCCGAGCCGCTTGCGCCAGAACTGGTCGATACGGATCTCGGTGACAAAACCGACTTCGCTCATCAGGACATCCACGACGCGGGCCGGCTTGGCCCGAGGACCTGTTGTCTAGCGCGCCGGACAGGGAAAGTGCAGCTTTTTCGCGAGGGTAAGGGCAAGCAAAGCAAGGCCTTCTTTTCTGAAGAAAAGAAACAAAAGACTTTTGTCCCTGCTGTCGCGGAGTTTCCTTCAGCGCGTACCCAAGGGAACAAAAGTTTTTTGGTTCTTTTTTTCAAAAAAGAACCGCTTGCTTGCCTGCTACAGCTCGACCCCATGGCCCCGCATGAACAGGTCCACCGCGCAATCCACCACGTGGTTGATCTGCTGCTGAGACGGCATGTCGATCAGCCCGAGCCGGCGCTTCATGCAAAGCTGCGTCTGCACCAGCGCGAAGAACTGCTCGGCCGCAAAGTCCGGGTGCTCCACGCGCAACCGGCCCTCGGCGTTCATCCGGCTCAAATAGGTGGAGACGTGGGCGGTGGCCCGCGCCGGCCCCTCGGCGTAGAAGGCACGCGCCAGTTCGGGAAACTTCTCGGCTTCGGCCACCACCATGCGATACATCACGAGTGCCGGCTGCGAGAGCAGCATCGCCACCATCCGCTGGCCCACCTCCCGCAACGCGTCCGCAGGCGGCGTCGCCGGGTCGAGCTGATCGAACACCAAGGCTATCCAGCGGGTGCACTCGCGCCGCATGTAGGCGGTGAACAGGTGCGCCTTGCTGCTGAAGTAGTTGTAGAGCGTGCCCTTCGAAACGCCGGCTTCGGCCGCGATGCGCGACATGCTCGCACCCTCGTAGCCGTCGCGGGCAAAGACGCGGGCTGCGCCGTCGATGATCTGCGCCTCCTTCTGGGCGGCGGCGCCGGCGCAATCGGCGGCGTGGCCGTCCAGCTTGTCGAGCGTGTGAGAGACGAAGTCCGCGTCGGCGACCATGAAGGGCTCTGTCAGCTGCGGCATTGACGATCAAGTCAAAGAAGGTAGCTTGTCAATGACCGAACCGGTCGGTCAGCGTCGCTGATCCCTCTTTCACCTGTCTAGGCGGTCGGCACCGCGCGTGCCACACGCCCCCCTGCCATCACTCGAGGAGCCGTCATCCCGTGCTCAGCAACGTCACCCCACGCAAGCTGACGCAGCTGGGAGCCTTGCCGGTGCTCGCCTGCCTGCTCGCCGGCTGCAACGTCGGCCCCGACTGGCATTACCAGGCGATCTGGTCGCCGTCCTCGTGGTTCGCAGCGTCCCGCTCCGCCCCGCCGGCGGCGGTCGCGCCGCTCAGCGAGCCGGTCTCCGAACCGATCGACCCGAACTGGTGGAGCGTGTTCCACGATCCCGAGCTGACGTCGCTGGAGTCCCGCGTGGCAGCGGCCAACCTCAACGTGCGCATCTCCACCATCCGGCTGGCAGAAAGCCGCTCGCAACGGCAGATCACCGGGGCCGACCAGTTCCCCACCCTGCAGGGCGACGGCTCCTACACGCGCGAGCGGATCAGCGGCAAGGGCGTGGTCGGCATCATCGGCGGCGGCGGCGGCGGCACCTCGTTCGGCAGCAACGGCGCCGCCGCCAGCGGCACCACCGGCACCTCCGGCGCCATCCCCACCAGCATAGGCGGCGGCGCGCTGAAGATACCGCCGTTCAACCTGTTCCAGTACGGCTTCGACGCCTCCTGGGAGCTCGATTTGTGGGGCCGGGTGCGGCGCGAGGTGGAGTCGGCCGACGCCTCGCTGGAAGCCTCGACCGACGCGCGGCGCAACTCGCTGCTTTCGGTGGTGGCCGAGGTGGCACGCGACTACGTGCAGCTGCGGGACGTGCAGGCCGAACTCACCATCACCCGCGCGAACATCGGCACCGACCGCGAGTCGCTGCAGCTCTCCCAGGACCGCTACCGCGGCGGGCTGACCACCGAGCTGGACGTGGCCAACGCGGCGGCCCAGCTGCAGACCACCACGGCGCAGGTCCCCCAGCTCGAGCAGCAACAGGCCAGCCAGATCAACGCGCTGAGCTTCCTGCTGGGCGAGGCGCCGCGCGCGCTGGAGGCCGAACTGATCACGCCCGAAGCGGTGCCGCCGATCCCCCCGCGGGTGCCGATCGGCGTGCCGTCCGAACTGGCGCGCCGCCGCCCGGACATCCGCCAGGCCGAAGCGCAGCTGCATGCCGCGACCGCCGACATCGGCGTGGCGGTGGCCGACTTCTACCCGAAGGTGACGCTGAACGGCAGCATCGGCTTGCAGGCGCTCAAGGCCAAGGATTTGGGCAACTGGGGCGCGCGGCAATACGGGCTGGGGCCCACCATCAGCGTGCCGATTTTCGAGGGCGGGCGGCTGCGCGCCACGCTGGCCTTGCGCAAGGTGGAGCAGCAGGAGGCGGCGCTGAACTACCAGCAGACCGTGCTGCAGGCCTGGCACGATGTGGACAACGCGCTGGTCGCCTACGCCGCGGAACAGCGCCGGCACGACGCGCTGGTGGAAGCCGAAGCGCAGAACCGCCTGGCGCTGCGGCTGGCACGCGAGCGCTACACGCAGGGGGTGGCGGACTTTCTTAACGTGCTGGACGCGGAACGGACTTTGCTGAACGCGCAGTTGCAGCTGGCGGACAGCTCGGCGACGATGTCTTCGAATTTGGTGCAGTTGTACAAGGCGCTAGGGGGCGGGTGGGAGCCGACTTATCCGCTGGATCCGAAGGAGACGCGGGTGGCGGGGAAGTAAGGCAAACGCTTCTTTTTTGAAAAAAAGAAGCAAAAAACTTTTGTCTCTTGGGCGTGCGCTGCCGGAGACTCCGCGACAGCGCTGACAGAAGCTTTTTACTTCTTCTCGAAGAAGCGCTTGCTTACTGCTGATCCGAAGATGTCGGCCAAATGAACGTATAATCCCCACCCGGGGTCGCCGGCGGCAGGCGGATCAAGCCGTGCTGTGCGGGAAGCGCCTGGCCGGTGGCGGTGTAGAAGCGCTGGCTGTCCAGGCTTTGTGCGCTGGCCTGGTTGGCCGAGTTGTCGGCATAGGCCGTGCCGTAGCCGGACGGGAAGCTGGCGATGCTCGGCTGGTAGACGCCGTTGCCGCCGAGTGCGACCGTCATGCTGGAATTGTAGGTGTGCAGGGCGCCGGAGGCGAGGTCCACCACCACGCCGATGACGCCGCCGACCACCACGTTGCCGATGACCCAGCCGTTGAAGCCTGCCGTCTGGTAGCTCGCGGCCGGTTTGTAGCCTGGCTTCGAGCAGGCGAGTTCCAGCGGCGCGCCGCTCTTGCGAACGTAGACGTTGCCCGGGGTGCTGCGGACTTCGCCCACCGTCAGGCCGCCCTGCAGGACGCGGCAGTCGGCACCTTCGGGTGAGCTGTCCACCGCGACGTTCTGGCTCGCGCCCGAGATGATGGTGGCGCAGGCGGACAAGCCACCAAAAGCTACCAATGGAAACAGCCGAGAAAGACGCATTTCGATGACCCGCCCTGAACGATACCGACTCGTTACATGATGGGATGTCTTTCCGCAATCATTTCGATTTCAGGCGTGCACGCCGCCTCCACAGTCCGCGACAGCCGACCCAAACGTTTTTTGGTTCTTTTTTTCAAAAAAGAGCCGCTTGCCTCACCTACCCTATCGGCACGCCAAGGTAAGCCAGCCGCTTCATCTCCCGCCGCCCCCGCCCCACCGAGTCCAATATCAACCCGCATGCAAGCGACAGGAACGACAACCCGACGAGCATGGCCGCCAGGATCGCCGTCGGCAGCCGTGGCACCAAGCCGATGCGCCAGAACTCCAGCACCACGGGTATGCCCAGCCCCATGCCCACCACGAAAAACCCCACGCCGCACAGCGAGAAGAACGGCAGCGGCCGTTCGTCCTTCACCAGCAGCAGGATCAGCCGCAGGATGCGCAGCCCGTCGGTGACGGTCCGCAGCTTGGACGACGAGCCCACCGGGCGTTCGCGGTAGGCGGCTTCGATCTCGCCCAGCGGCATGGCCAGCTGCAGCGCGTGCACGGTCAGTTCCGTCTCGGTCTCGAACCCGCCGGCCAGCGCCGGGAACGACTTGACGAAGCGGCGGGAAAACACGCGGTAGCCGGAGAGCATGTCGGTGACCCGCGCGCCGAACAGCCTCGCCACCAGACCGGTCAGCAGCGTGTTGCCGGCGCGGTGGCCGCGGCGGTAGGCGCCGTGGGCGTCGCTGATCCGGGTGGCGGTGACCATGTCGAGCCGGTCGCGGCGCAGCAGGTCGATCATCGCCGGCGCCGCGGCGGCGTCGTAGGTCTCGTCGCCGTCCACCAGCACGTAGATGTCGGCGTCCACGTCGGCGAACATGCGGCGCACCACGTGGCCCTTGCCCTGCAGGCGCTCCCGGCCAACCACCGCGCCGGCGTCGCGCGCGGCCTGCACGGTGTTGTCGGTGGAGTTGTTGTCGTAGGCGTAGACGATGGCGTCAGGCAGGGCGGCGCGGAAGGCGGCCACCACGTTGGGGATTGCCACTTCTTCGTTGTAGCAGGGAATCAGGACGGCGGTGCGTGATGCGGGCATGTCTGGCAAGGAAGGCCTTCTTTTTCGAGAAAAAGAAGCAAAAAGCTTTTGTCGCGGCTGTCGCGGACTCTCCCACAGACGGGTACCCAGGAGACAAAAGTTTTTTGGTTCTTTTTTTCAAAAAAGAACCGCTTGCTTCCTGCCTCAGCGAAACACCAGCCGCCGCGACAGAAAGAAGTTCACGAACATCCCCGCCAAACCGCCGGCCGCCACCGGCAGCACCGGGTACGCCCGGCAGAGCGGCTCGGTGGCGACGAGCACCACGAACAGGCCGCGGTTGAGCACCAGCCCCACGGAGTTCGCCAGCAGGAACATCACCAGTTGCCGGTGCATCGCGCCGTGCGAGAGGTGGCGGTAGGTCCAGATCCGGTTCAGCAGCCAGTTCATCGAGCCGGCGACGACGTAGGAGACCATCCCCGCCGCGTACAACCCCATCACGCCGCGCAGCGCGTAGACCACCAGCGTGTCCCACACGAAACCCAGCGTGCCGATGATGGCGAAGCGGAGGAACTGCACCGCCAGCAGCCGCCGTTCCGGCGGCACCCGCGCCAGCAGCGGCTCCAGCCGGTGCAGGATGTTGGTCTGCATGCGCCCCGCCTAACAGAAAGAGCCGGGAGACAACCCCCGGCCCTCGGTTTCCGACGACTGAAGCCTGACGATCTAGTGGAGGATGATCTCCACCCGGCGGTTCTGCGGCTCGCGCACGCCCTTGGCGGTCTGCACCAGCGGGTTGCTCTCGCCGTAGCCGTGGATGCTGATCTCGCCGCGGCCCACACCGTCGCGCACCAGCTCGGACTCCACGCTCTCGGCGCGGCGGACGGACAGGCGCTGGTTGTAGGCGGCGGTGCCGGACAGGTCGGTGTAGCCGTTGACCTCGATGCGGGTGGTCTGGGTGTGCATCGAAGCGGCGGCGGCCTGTGCCACGATCTGGCGGGCGCGGGCGGTGAGGTCGGCGCGGTCCCAGTCGAAGAACACCAGGTAGGTCTTGGCCACTTCCGGCGGGGCAGGCGGCGGCGGCGTTGTGGTCGCCGGCGGCGGCGGCGGCGGGGCTGCAAACAGGGCGTAGCGTACGCCGATCAGCGCCTCGTTGTTCAGCGCGCCGTCGGTGGTGAGCTTCGTGCCGTGCGAGTTGACGCCGTCGTTGTACTGGGCGCGGTAGATGTTGTTGAAAGGCATGGCGTTGAAGCGGTACTCGGCGGTCAGCGCCAGGCCGGGGACGGCCGGGATGTCGAAGGACAGGCCGACGATCGCCTGGGCAGCGAAGTTGCCGTAGGTGCCAGTGGTGTGCAGCAGCGTGGGTCCGCCGAACGCGTCGTGACCCTCGATGTTGAGGTTGCTGAAGTGCGACTGACCGTAGCCGGCGCCCAGGCCCACGAACGGGTTCAGCTGCGGGGCGCCGAACAGGGCGCCGTCCAGGTCGTAGATGCCGTTGATGAAGCCGTGATACAGCTGCTGGTAGTTGCTGGTGGTGCTGATGCCGCGGTCCTCACGGGTGCCGCTCCAGTCGCCCTGAAGCTCGAAGCGGAAGCCGTTGCCCAGGCCGTAACCGACCGACGCGCTGGCGACGCCGCCCACGTTGTTGCTGAGGTGGCTCTGCAGACCAGGCGTGCCGGGGTTGGACTTGATGCTCTGGTCGATGATGTAATCGCCGCCGGCACCAAGGCTGACATAGGGCCCGGTCACCGGCTGGGCGAGCGCGGCGGTGGAAGCCGAAAGGACGCTGGCGACCAGCAACGCTACACGAAACTTCATGGGCAACCTCTCTATGGCGGCAACGGCGGCACACACGGCCGCATACTCTACGCGCACTCCATACCAGCGTTTGCGCACGTTGTTGCCCCCATGCGGAGCATTTCCCGGTAATGTTGCGTCAGCGCCACAGGTGTGTGGCGGAGTCGCGCGGGCTGGGGTCCGAGCGCTTGGCCAACGAGAAAGCAAGCGCTTCTTTTTCGAGAAAAAGAAGCAAAAAGCTTTTGCAAGCGCTGTCGCGGACGGCTGACATCGCTTGCTCGACCGGCCGAAATCTCGCCCGCTGAGAGGGAAGGCAAGCAGTTCCTTTCGTCCTGCGCGCGCGCTGAAGGAAACTCCGCGACAGCAGGAACAAAAGTCTTTTGCTTCTTTTCTTCAGAAAAGAAGGCCTTCCTTCCTTCCTTGCCTAACGTGAAATGTGCGTCATGAGGTGCAGGCATTTTCGCGCCGATGCTGAACGGCAGGTCGTGGCGCAGGTAGGGCCTCAGCGTCGCCCAGGGAAGCTTGCTACTATATCTCGAAGCAGCGCTTCCTCCCCGCTTCACCCCGGCAACGTCTCCCCTTTGGTCTCCACCGCCAACGGCACCACCAGCAGCCCCAGCCCGAACGCCACCGCCGTCAGCGCCACCGGCACGCCCAGCGTCCCCATGTGCTGCACGCCGGCCGCCAGCGCGAAGTTCACCCCTGCGCCCACGAACCGCCCGATAGACGTGCAGAACGCGAACGCCGTCGCCCGCACGCGCGTGGCGTATTGTTCCGGCAGCCAAAGGCTGAACAGCGCGAAGTTGCCTCCGAAGAAGCCCAAGAAGAACAGCACCACCAGAAAGACCGGCAGCGCCGTCTGTGCCGGCAGGTAGAACGCCCAGCCGAAGCACAGCACGATGGTTACCGCCATGCCGACGAAGTAGCCGGCCATGGTCCAGCGCCGGCCGATGCGCTCGGCGATGCCCGGCAGCACCAGGCAGCCCAGGATGGTGCCCACCGAGAGCAGCCCGGTGGCGAACGAGGCGGTGCGCCCGGCCTGGACCGCCGACTCCCCGGCGCGCTTGGCCAGGAAGATCACCGCCGTCGGCTCGTACACCGCGCCGGCCCACAGGCCGACGATGGCGACCGCCACCAGCGTGGTGTTGACCAGCGTCCGGCGCAGCAGCGCGCCCGACAGGATGGCGGCCAGCGGCGAGCGCTGCGGGGCTGCCTCGTGCGCCGCCTCCCAGCGCGCCGGCTCCTTCACGCGCAACAGGGTCACCAGCGAGACCACCACCGGGGCCAGGCCGCACAGGAACATCGCCCGCCAACCGTAGCGCGCGCCGACCGTGGCGTTCAGCAGGGCGGCCACGAAGAAGCCGGCGTAGTAGCCGGTCTGCAGGTAGCCGGCCCCCTGGCGGCGGCGGTCCTCCGGCCAGGCTTCGGCGACGTAGGTGCCGGCCATCGCCCACTCGCCGCCGATGCCGATGCCGGCGAGGAAGCGGAAGGCCGCCAGCTCCCACACGTTCTGCGCGAAGAACGCGGCCCCGGTGAACACCGAGTAGATCAGCACCGTGCCCGCCAGCGTGCGGGTGCGGCCGAATCGGTCGGCGATCGGGCCCCAGATGAAGGACAGCCCCCAGCCGATCAGGAACAGCGCGAACAGCAGCGACCCGGCGTAGGCGACGTCCGCCGGTGCTGCGGAGTAGCCGGAGCGGGGCAGCAGCTCGCGCATCGCAGGGGCGAGCACGAGCGCGTAGATGAAGCTGTCCATCCCGTCGAGCATCCAGCCGGCCCAGGCCGCCCAGAAACCGGTAATCTGCTGCGCGGACAGTTTCGTCCGGCCACTTGGCATGCCGTGCATTGCTTCTCCCCCATCGCCTGCGTTGGCCGCGGGCATCGTTAGGCAAGCAAGAAAGCAGTTCTTTTTTGAAAAAAAGAACCAAAAAACTTTTGACTCCGCTGTCGCGCGCTCGCCGGAGAGAGCCGCGACAGCGGAAGCAAAAGCTTTTTGCTTCTTTTTCTCGAAAAAGAAGGCCTTGCTTGCTTACGCTGCCTTCACACCCTGCTTCGGCCTGCGCGCACTGGCAAGCGCGTCCACCTCCGCCGAGCGTGCCACGCGTCCAGTGTTGACGAATGCCTCGTGGTTGGCCTCGATGCTGCCCGGGTCGTACAGGTAGTTCACCATCACGCCGAGCGACTCGCGCAGGCCCCGGGCAGAGGTGTTGCCGAGCCAGAGCACCCGCTCCAGCCGCGCGCCGTTGCCCAGGTGGAAGCGCGCTACCGGGTCGATCCTGGTGCCGCCGGTGGCGTCTCGCGTGAGATACAGGGCGGCGGCGCGCAGCAGCGGCGTGCGCAGCTGCTTGGCGCGCGCGGCGTCCTCCCACCACTGGCCCGCGGTCGCCTGCTCGAACGCCTCCGCCAGCTTGGTGCCGGCAGGTGCTGCAAGCTCCTCGGCGGTGAACGGCGGCGCGTCTGCCTCGAGCTGGCCGCGCAGCCAGGCGGCGAAGCCCGGCACCGGCGAGAGGGTGGCGAAGTTCTTCAGCTTCGGCAGTTCCGACTTCAGCTCCTCGACCACCTGCTTGATGAGGAAGTTGCCGAAGCTGACGCCGCGCAGCCCCTCCTGGCAGTTGGAGATGGAGTAGAAGATGGCGGTGTCGGCGCCGGCGGGCGGCGTGCCGGCCGAGTCGGTGGGGGGGGCCAGCAGCGGCTGCACGGCGTTGGCGAGGCCGGCGGTCAGCGCCACCTCGACGAAGATCAGCGGCTCGTTGGGCAGCGCCTGGTGGAAGAAAGCGAAGCAGCGGCGATCCGGCAACAGGCGACGGCGCAGGTCGACCCAGCCGTCGATCTCGTGCACCGCCTCGTAGGTGATCAGCTTCTCCAGCACCGCGGCCGGCGTCTGCCAGTCGATGCGGCGCAACTCCAGGAAGCCGCGGTTGAACCAGCTGGAGAACAAATGCAGCAGGTCGTAGTCGAGCGGTTGCAGGGCAGGGTCGGCCTTCAGTTCGGCCAGCACTTCCCGACGGACGTCCAGCAGCATCGCCGTGCCGCCGGGCGCCATGTTCATCCGGCGCAGCAGCTCCTGGCGCGGCGGCTCGGCGGCCGCGTGCAGCTTGGTGGCACTTTCCGGACCAGGCGACTCGAGGTAGGCTTGCGCGGCCTGGTGGAGCTTGGCGTCGTCAGGCGCGAAGCCGCAGCTGATGGTGCGCAGCACGGCCAAGCGCTCGTCGCGGCTCAGGCCGCGCAGGCAGGCGGTCAGCTCGCGTGAGACGGCGGCACCCGACGCCTCGCCGCGTTCGGACAGCAGCGCCTGCAGCAAGGCCTGTGCCCGCGCCGGCCCTGCCACCTCACCGGACGGCACCCTGGCGAAGGTGAGCCCCTGCTCGGCAATGCCGGCCCAGAGCCGGTCCAGCCAGGAGCGCTGCGTGGTGGTCTGTCCCATAAAGTTTCTCCCAGCTAACCCGACACGCCTCCCCAAAGCGCCCCGACGAGAGCAAAAGTTTTTTGGTTCTTTTTTTCAAAAAAGAACCGCTTGCCTTCGCCAGTGCTTCAAGCAGCCAAACCCAGGGAGCGCCAGCGTGCCAGACCAACCCAACCCCCGCCTGCTCGCCGGCCCGCTCTCCGGTGTCGTCATCCTGGACCTCTCCCGCATCCTCGCCGGCCCATACTGCACGCTGCTGCTGCACGAGCTAGGCGCCCGCATCATCAAGGTGGAGCCGCCGCAGGGCGACGACGCGCGCGCCTACGGGCCGTTCAAGGACGGCCAGTCACAGTATTTCGCCGCCATCAACCGCGGCAAGGAGTCGATCGCGCTGGACCTCAAGCAGCCGGCCGACCGCGCCGTCCTCGAGCGGCTGATGGCGCGGGCCGACGTGCTGCTGGAGAATTTCCGCCCCGGCACGATGGAGAAGCTGGAGCTCGGCTGGGACGTGCTGCACGCGCGCCACCCGCGGCTGATCTACGCGGCGGCGTCCGGCTTCGGCCATACCGGGCCGGAGTCGAAGAAGCCGGCCTACGACATGATCGTGCAGGGGCTGGGCGGCATCATGTCGGTCACCGGCCATCCGGGGGCGGCGCCGGCGCGCATCGGCGTCTCGATCGGCGACCTGGGCGCGGGCATCTACACGGCACTCGGCATCGCGTCCGCGCTCTACCACCGCGAGCGGACCGGCGAGGCTGTAAAGGTCGACGTCTCGATGCTCGATTGCCAGCTCTCGCTGATGGAGAACCCGGCGATGCGCTACTTCACGACGGGCGTGGTGCCCGGGCCGATGGGCGGGCGACACGCGACGATCACGCCGTTCGCCATATTCCAGACCCAGGACAAGCCGATCGTGATCGCCGCCGGCAACGACGGATTGTTCCGCAAACTGTGCGCGGCACTCGGCCAGCCTGGTTGGGCAGACGACCCGCGCATGGCCAGCAACGAGAGCCGGCGCGGCGTGGCGAGCGAACTGTCCGAGATGATCGAGGCGGCGCTGGCCACGCATCCGGCCGCGCACTGGCTGGCGCTGTTCGAGGCGCAGGGCATTCCGGCCGGGCCGATCAACGACGTGGCCGAGGCGCTGGCCCACCCGCAGGTGGAAGCGCGGCGCATGGTGGTGCACGCGGGTGGCGAGCGGATGGTGGGCAACCCGGTGAAGATACACCCGCACGCGGCGAACGATGACGGGGTGCGCACGCCGGCGCCGGCGCTGGATGGGGATCGGGAGAGGTTGCTGGCGGAGTTTACGTAGGCAAGGAAGCAAGCGGTTCTTTTTTGAAAAAAGAACCAAAAAACTTTTGTTCACTTGGGCGGGCCGTGTGGGAGAGTCCGCGACAGCCGGACCAAAAGTCTTTTGCTTCTTTTCTTCAGAAAAGAAGGCCTTGCTTTCTACCTTGCCCCGATCGTCGTAGCCCTCTCCCCACTCGCATCATCCAGCGCCAGGTTTGTCTCCAGCACGTTCACCCGCGCCGCGCCGATGAACCCAAGCTCCGGCCCCTGCGTGTGCGCCGCCACGATGGCCTGCACCGCGTCCGGCGACATGCCGCGCGCCTTGGCCACGCGCGACACCTGCAACGCCGCGTCCTCCGGTGAGACGTCGGGATCAAGCCCGGAGGCAGACATGGTCACCATGTCTGCCGGGACGTTCTTAGCACCGGTCCTGGCTACGTCGGCGGTGACCCGGTCCACCAGCGTCTTGGACGTGGGAGAGAGGTTGGACGCGCCGGACTCGCTCGCGTCGTAGGGGGTCGACACCTGCTTGGAGGAGTCCTTCGGGTCGGCACCCATCAGCGCGGAGGGGCGGCCGTGCAGGTATTTGTCGCTGGTGAAGTCCTGGCCGAGGAGGCGGGAGCCGACCGCCTGGCCGTTGCGGACGATCATGCTGCCGTTGGCCTGGGACGGGAACGCGAGCTGTCCCAGCTCGACGAAGCCCACCGGAAAGACGATGCCTGTCAGCAGGGTGAACAGGGCGATCATCACGACCACCGGGCGGATGTGCGAAACCATCGTGTGTTCCTCAGGCGAAAATGTGCAGAGTGGTGAGCACCAGGTCGATCGCCTTGATGCCGACGAAGGGGGCGACGATGCCGCCGAGGCCGTAGATCAGCAGGTTGCGCTGCAGCAGTGCGGCAGCCCCCACCGCGCGGAACTTCACCCCACGCAAGGCCAGGGGCACGAGTGCCACGATGATCAGCGCGTTAAAGATGACCGCCGACATGATGGCACTCTGCGGGGTGGAGAGGTGCATGATGTTCAGCGCGCCGAGTTCGGGGTACGTCGCCACGAAGATGGCAGGCAGGATCGCGAAGTATTTGGAGATGTCGTTGGCAATGCTGAACGTGGTGAGCGAGCCACGGGTGATCAGCAGCTGCTTGCCGATCTCGACGATCTCGATCAGCTTGGTGGGATCGCTGTCGAGATCGACCATGTTGCCGGCCTCGCGCGCGGCCTGCGTGCCGGTCTGCATCGCAACACCCACGTCGGCTTGTGCGAGTGCCGGCGCGTCGTTGGTGCCGTCACCGCACATGGCCACCAGGCGGCCTTCTGCCTGCGTCTTGCGGATGTAGGCGAGCTTGTCCTGCGGGGTGGCTTCGGCGAGGAAGTCGTCCACGCCGGCTTCCGTTGCAATGGCGGCCGCGGTCACCTTGTTGTCGCCGGTCACCATGATGGTGCGGATGCCCATGCGCCGCAGCTCGGCGAAGCGCTCGCGTATGCCCGGTTTGACGATATCCTTCAGCTCGATCACGCCCATCAGCCGGCCGTCCTGCATCACCGCCAGCGGCGTGCTGCCGGCGCGCGAGACACGTTCCACGGACTGCGTAAACGCGGCCGGTGCGGCGAGTTCGCCAAGCTTCAGCAGGCTGTCCACCGCGCCCTTGCGCCAGCAATGACCGCTGGCATCCAGGCCGGAGACGCGCGTGTTGGCGGTGAACGGAATGACGTTGGCGTCGGCCGGCACCTCGAGGTTGATGCCGTGCCGGTCCCGCACATAGGTGACGATGGAGCGGCCTTCCGGCGTCTCGTCACCCAGGCTCGCGTAGGCGGCGGCTTCGGCCAGGTCGCGGTCGTTCACGCCCGGCGCGGGGTACAGGCCCGCCGCCATGCGGTTGCCGAAGGTGATGGTGCCGGTCTTGTCGAGCAGCAGCGCGTCCACGTCGCCGGCGGCTTCCACCGCGCGGCCACTGGTGGCTACCACGTTGAACCGGATCAGCCGGTCCATGCCGGCGATGCCGATGGCCGACAGCAGCCCGCCGATGGTCGTCGGGATCAGCGTCACCAGCAACGCGGCCAGCACCGGGATCGGCAACGGCGTAGCCGAGTACTTGGCAAAACCGACGAGTGTGACGACAGCGATCAGGAAGATCACCGTCAGCCCGGCCAGCAGGATGTCGAGCGCGATCTCGTTCGGCGTCTTGCGGCGTTCGGCACCTTCCACGAGCTTGATCATGCGGTCGATGAAGGTCTGGCCGGGATCCGCGGTGATGCGGATCACCAGCCAGTCGGAGACCACCTGCGTGCCGCCGGTCACCGCCGATCTGTCGCCGCCGGCCTCGCGGATGACGGGTGCGGACTCGCCGGTGATCGCGGACTCGTTGACGCTGGCGATGCCCTGCACGATCTCGCCGTCCGACGGGATCAGGTCGTTGATCTCGCACAGCACCAGGTCGCCGGCCTGCAGCGAGGTCGCCGGCGTCGGCGTGTGCAACGTGCGGTCGCGGCCGTTGGCCAGCAGCTTGGCCATCGTGTCCGTGCGTGCGCGGCGCAGGCTTTCCGCACGTGCACGCCCACGCCCCTCGGCGACCGCTTCGGCGAAGGTGGCGAACAAGACCGTCAACCACAGCCAGGCAGCCACCGCGATGGCAAAGGCGGCCGGCGTGCCGCGGATCAGCGCTTCGACACCGATGAAGGTGGTGAGCGTGGCGACGATCTCGGTGACGAAGATCACCGGGTTGCGCATCAGCTGCAACGGGTTGAGCTTGGCGAAGCTGTCGCCCACGGCGCGCAGTATGATGCTGCGGTCGAAGAGGGCGATGGTGTCGGCTTTGGCGGTGGCCATTTACGTAACCCCAGAAAGAAAGAAGTTCTTTTTTGAAAAAAAGAACCAAAAAACTTTTACTGCGGTTGTCGCGGACTCTTCAGGAAAGAACCGCGACAGCCGAGACAAAAGCTTTTTGCTTCTTTTTCTCGAAAAAGAAGCGCTTTTCCTAAAACGTCTTACCAGCAAGCATAGCGAAATGATCCGCCATCGGCCCCAGCGCATCAGCCGGCATGAACTGCAAACCACCCAGTATGATGATCACGCCCATCAGCAACCCGACAAACAGCGGCCCCGTCGTCGGAAACGTGCCAGCGCTCGGCGGCAACTTCGGCTTGGCCGCCAGCGAGCCGGCGATCGCCAGCACCGGGATCATGAACGCGAACCGCCCGAAGACCATCGCCAGCCCAAGCCCGTAATCCAGCCAGCGCGTGTCCGCCGTCAGCCCCGCCATCGCACTGCCGTTGTTCTCCGTCGCCGACGACCAGCCGTACAGCATCTCCGATAAACCGTGCGGGCCCGCGGCGCTCAGCGACGACAACCCGTTCGGCAACACCAGCGACAACCCCGCACCGCCGAGGATGAAAAACGTCAGGATCAGCACCGCCAGCATCGCCAGCTTGATCTCCTTTGCCTGCACCTTCTTGCCGAGGTATTCCGGCGTGCGCCCAACCATCAGCCCGGCCACGAACACGGACAGCAGCGCGAACACCACGATGGTGTAGAGGCCGGAGCCAACACCGCCCGGCGTCACCTCGCCCAGCTGCATCAGGAACATCGGCACCAACCCGCCCAGCGGCGTGTAGCTGTCGGTGAAGCTGTCGACCGCACCTGTGGACGTTCCGGTAGCGCTGGTGTTGAACGCGGAGGACAGCGGCACGCCGAAGCGCACCTCCTTGCCTTCCATGTTACCCATCGCCTGGCTGGCGCCGGCATGCGCCAGCAGCGGATTGCCGCCGGCTTCGGCTGCGTAGGTGCCGGCGATGGCCAGCGTCAGCAGGATCGCCATCGCGTAGAACAGCGAACGCCCCTGCTGTTTCTCGCCCACCATGTGGCCCAGCATGATCGCCAGGCCGAACGGAATGGACAGCAGCAGCCAATTTTCCAGCACGTTGGTCAGCGCGGACGGGTTCTCGAAAGGATGCGCGCTGTTGGCGTTGAAGAAGCCGCCGCCGTTGGTGCCGAACTCCTTGATCGCCTCCTGGAACGCCACCGGTCCGTAGGCGATCGTCTGCGAGCCGCCTTCCAGCGTGTGCGCGGTGGCGTAAGCAGACAGCGTCTCCGGCACGCCGGCCGCCAGCAGCACCACGCCGGCGACGATGCACACCGGCAATAGCAGGTACAGCGTGATGCGTGTCAGATCGACGTAGAAGTTGCCGAGCGAGGTGAGCGCGCTGCCGGTGAACGCACGCACCACGGCCACTGCCGCAGCGATGCCGGTGGCCGCGCTGAGGAAGTTGTGCACCGTCAGCCCGAACATCTGCGCGCCGTAGCTGATCTGGCTTTCCGGCGAGTACGCCTGCCAATTCGTGTTCGTCACGAAACTGGCCGCCGTGTTGAACGCCAGCCGTGGCGACATGCCGGCCACGTGCTGCGGGTTGAACGGCAACACGCCCTGCAGACGCAGGATTGCATACAGCAGCAGGAAGTGCAGCGCGTTCAGCAGGATCAGTGCGAAGGCGTATTCCTTCCACCCCATGCCACGCCGTGGGTCCACGCCGGCCACCGCATAGAAGCCGCGCTCCACCGGACCCAGCACCGGCGTCAGCCAGGTACGTTTGCCGGTGAACAGGGCGGCCATGTAGGCGCCCAGCGGAAAGGCCGACGCAAACACCAGCGCCAGCACGAGCGCTATCTGCGCCCAGCCGATCAAACTCATCTGACTTTCCTCAGAAATCTTCCGGACGGACCAGCGCCCAAACCAGGTAGACGAGCATCAGCGCCGAGACGCAGCCGCCAAGCACCAGGTCGAGCATCAGATCCGCTCGCACAGCGCGGCATAGGCGGCCATCACAAGGATAGCCCCCGCGCCCAAAACGATCGCGATCACGTCATCCATCGCCGGCGCCTCCTCCGCGCCACGGACGGTGAGTAGGCGACAAGCGCGTAAAGCTGCGATGCGAGAGGTGCCCGGGGCGCGTAAAGCGCGCGTAAAGGGCTGGAGCGGGTGAAGGGAATCGAACCCTCCTAGCTAGCTTGGAAGGCTAGAGCATTACCACTATGCTACACCCGCGCGCTGGCCGGAGATTACTGGCGGCTTCAGGCAAGGCAAGCGGTTCTTTTTTGAAAAAAAGAACCAAAAAACTTTTGCTCCCGTCAGTTGTGCCGGGTTGAGCCGTGTCGTTTCAGCTGTCCGCGACAGCCGTAGTAAAAGCTTTTTGCTTCTTTTTCTCGAAAAAGAAGGCCTTCCTTCCTCCTGCCCTTGACACAAACCCCCGGGCATTCTTCATACGCCGCTCGCGCGGCGCCCTCAGCGGCACCGTAGGGGTGTAGCTCAATTGGCTAGAGCGCCGGTCTCCAAAACCGGAGGCTGGGGGTTCGAGACCCTCCACCCCTGCCACGCATCACGCCCTTTTCGTACTGTCTTGGTTCCGCCCGCCGCTTCTCTGTCCGCCGTCACCAAAGGATGCCCGTTTTGGCGCTCGCCCCAGCAAAGTTCGTCCGCGAAGTCCGTGCCGAGGCTGCCAAAGTCACCTGGCCCGGCCGCAAGGAGACGCTGGTCACCACCGGCCTGGTGCTGGCCATGGCCACAATCACCGCGATCTTCTTCTTCGTCATCGACTTGGCGGCCGGCGCGCTCGTGCGTCAGCTGTTCCTCGGCGCGGGCCCGGGCTGACACCACACAGGATTCAAAGAGACCACACATGGCCAAGCGCTGGTACGTCGTCCACGTCTACTCCGGGTTCGAGAAGAAGATCGCTGTCGCCATCAAGGAGCAGGCCGAGCAGAAGGGCCTGGCCGACCACATCGACGAGGTGCTGGTCCCCTCCGAAGAGGTGGTCGAAGTGCGCCGCGGCCAGAAGATCCACGCCGAGCGCAAGTTCTTCCCCGGCTACGTGCTGGTGAAGATGGAGCTGACCGACGACGCCTGGCACCTGATCAAGAACACCCCGAAGGTCACCGGCTTCCTGGGCACCAAGCTGCGCCCCAGCCCGATCAGCGAGGCGGAAGCCGACCGCATCATGAAGCAGGCGCAGGAGGGCGTGGACCATCCGCGCCGGAGCATCATCTTTGAGGTGGGCGAGCAGGTGCGCGTGGCCGACGGCCCGTTCACCAGCTTCAACGGCACGGTCGAGGAGATCGACGAGGAGAAGGGACGCCTGAAGGTGTCGGTGTCGATCTTCGGGCGGTCTACGCCGGTCGAGTTGGAATACGGGCAGGTAGAAAAAGTGTAAGAAAGCAGTTCTTTTTTGAAAAAAAGAACCAAAAAACTTTTGTTCCCTTGCGTGCGCGCTGAAGGAAACTCCGCGACAGCCGGATTAAAAGTCTTTTGCTTCTTTTCTTCAGAAAAGAAGGCCTTGCTTCCTTAAGCCGCATCCTCCCGCCGATCCCTAACCCGCACGTAAGCCAGCGCCGAGTGTTCCGTGCAGTACGGCTTGCCGGCCATCGAATCCACATCGCAGAAGCGGAAACTCCGCGTCCCAGGCTCGCCGATCGGCCAGCAGCACGGCGTGACCCGCGCGCCCGGCCGCGACGCCGGCACCGCGCGCAACACCGGCGCAGGCCGTTCCACGGGGGCGCGTTCGGCCGGGCGCGGCGCCTGCTCCAGCACCGGCATCGGCACTGCGGTAGCGGGCAGCGCTGGCAGGGTGGACCCATGCACGCGGCGGGGCTGGCGGCGGCGCGGCGTCTTCTCCCCGTCGCGGCGGATCGGAGACGGGCGCGACGACAGGTTCAACCGGTGTGCCTTGCCCACGACGGCATTTTTGGACACCCCCATGCGGCGGCCGATCTCGGCCGTCGAATGCCCCTCCGCCCAGAGCGAACGCAGGCGGCCGATCGTTTCGTCGTTCCACTCCATCTTGCGTCTCCTTGCGGGCCTAGCCACTAGATGATGTAG
This sequence comes from Acetobacteraceae bacterium, assembly GCA_965198755.1. GTDB lineage: Bacteria > Pseudomonadota > Alphaproteobacteria > Acetobacterales > Acetobacteraceae > BOG-908. Next base: position 4,381,960 of record OZ240673.1, on the reverse strand, counting down.
CTACCCTGACGCACTTCTTGGACCGACTCAACCGGCACGCCACAAAAACTTGTGGACAACTTCGCTTGCGACACAAAATCTGGGGTTGCCGGTCGATTCAGCGCCGGGACTCGGCGTTATCGGTGCGGACCGGCAACAGGCTAGCCTATTCGGCTACCGACAGCGGTGAAATCCGCCTCTGCCGGATGGCGCAACGAGCGCGCGGTGCCGTCCTGCGGCCGCACCAGTTGGGTCGTCTGCATGCCGGCGAGCGCTGCAGCATCCAGCTCCGCCTCCACGTCCGAGAGGAACAGCGTCTCTGCGGCCGGAACGGCGATGCGCAGGCTGATCCTGCGATAGCTGCCGGCATCGCGTTTGGCGCCGACCCGTGTGTCGAAGAAGCAATCGAAACAGCCTGACAGGTCGCCGGCGTCCGAATGAGCGAAGATCAGCCGCTGTGCCGCCTCCGAACCGGACGAGTAGACGGCCAGGCGCAAGCCACGCGCGTGCCAGTCGCGCAGAGCGGGCGCCACGTCGGGGTAGAGCCGGCCGACAAGCGCGCCGCTTGCGTAACCGTCGGCCCACATCAGGCCCTGCAGCGCCTTCAGCGGCGCCACCTTGGCGTCCTCGTCCATCCAGGCCAACAGCGCGTCGAGGACCGGACAGCCACCGGCAAGGCCCTGCGCTTCGGCCAGGCAGGCGGCCACTTCGGCCTGGTCCGCATTCGCATGCAGGAATGCTGGCAGGCGGGCTCGGGCGTAGGGGAAGAGTTCGTCGTGGACGAAAGCGATTGGGGTTGTCGTGCCTTCGATGTCGGTGACTATGGCGGAGACAGTCAAGAAAGCGGTTCTTTTTTGAAAAAAAGAACCAAAAAACTTTTGTCACTTTGGCGCGCACTGCCGGAGATTCCGCGACAGCGCTGACGAGAGCTTTTTGCTTCTTTTTCTCGAAAATCGCCTTGCTTCATGCCGCTGCCGAAAACCGCTTGCTGATCGCGTCGCCCGTGTAGTGCGGCGTCCACCCGCTGGTGTCCGAATAGACCCGCAGCACCGTGGCATTCGGCTCCACCCCAGCGTCGAACCAGTGCTTTATGCCGGCCGGCACGCTGATCAGGTCGCCCTGCGTGCAATGCGCATCGTACACCCGCCCGCCGGTGTGCAGGATGAAGTGCCCGCCGCCGGACACGAAGAAACGCACCTCATCCTCGGTGTGGACGTGCTCGTCGAGGAATTTTTGCCGCATCGCCGGGTAGGCCTCACTGCCGGGGCGCAGACGCAGCACGTCGGCCGAGCCGGCGCCGTTCATCAGCGCGTCCAGGTGCGGACGGTAGGCGTCCAGAACCACGTCGGATGGCGCCTCCGGGTCCATCTGCACCGCCTGGCTCCACCGTTCGAAACGCACGCCGATCCCGGACAGCGCGGTGGCGATGGCTTCGGGGTCCTCGGTGCGCAGCTCGGGCTGGCCGGGCGCGGTGTCCGGGGTGACGGTGAGGCAGCTCATTGCACAATCTCCGGCAAAACGTGGCGTGGTCCCGCTATTTGGCGGCGCGCCAGCTCGCATTCCAGAAGAAATTCGATCGCCTCCAGGCGGGCCAGGGCTGCGTCCATGTCGTCGGCCCAAACGTACGCGCCATGGCCGCGGATGTAGTAGCCGAGGTGGCAGAAGCCCAGCTTTGGAGCGATTGCGACGGCCAGCCGCGCGATGTCCTGGTCGTTGTCGAACAGGTGCAGCGCCAGGCTCGCTGCGTGAGTGGTCTGGCCGGCGAACGCCTTGAACATCTCGTAGCCGGAAAACACGATCGTGTCGGCAGACTCCAGCATCGAGAGCACCGTGCCGGCGACCGAGTGGCCGTGCAGCACCGCGCCGGCTTGCGGAAAACTGCGGTAGAGCTGGCAGTGCAGCAGCGTCTCGGCGCTTGGCCGCGCGCTGGGGTCCGCCGGCCGGCCATCGAGGTCCACCTCGATGACCGAAAAGCAGTCCAGAAACCCCTTGTGGCCGCCGCTGCGAGTGATGGCGATGCGGCCGGCGCCGTCAGCCTCGCCGCCGCGCAGGCGGACGCTGATGTTGCCCGCGGTGGCCGGCACCCAGCCGCGCTGGTCCATGCGCCGTCCGGCCCGGATGACGTCATCCTGGGCGCGGACGGGGATTGCGGCCACGGCTCAGCTATGCTGGACGGTGCTTGGCTCGCGCGGCGCTGTGGTGGCGTGTGGCGCCGCCGCGGCCGACGGGGCGGCATTCGGCGCCGCGATGGAGCCGGCAGGGCGCTCGGTCGCCTCCATCGAGACGTCGTTGTCCTCGGCCATGTTCTTCTTGAACGCCTTGATGCCCTTGGCGAAGTCGCCCATCAGCGTGCTGACCTTGCCGCCGCCGAACAGCAGCAGGATCACCGCCAGCACGATCAGCCAGTGCCAGATGCTCAATCCACCCATGGTTTCTCTCCCAACTCTCTCTGAGTGCCACATGGCGCAGGGGGGCGGGTCTTGCAACACGGCCGGAGAGGTGCTGACCGCGGTGCTCGAGGCCGAGAATGCCGATGGGCTTTTGGACCTGACGAGAAAGCAAGGCCTGCTTTTTTGAGAAAAAGCAGCAAAAAACTTTCAATCCGGCTGTCGCGGAGTCTTCTTCGGCGTGCACCTGTGAGATCAGCCGTCCGGAGGTGTCGGGGCAGGCGAGTTGCCCGTAAAAAGCCCTGTTTCGTTGGTCGTGCGCTGCAGAACCCTCCGCGACAGCCGGACCAGAAGCTTTTGCTTCTTTTTCTCGAAAAAGAAGGCTTCCTTTCTTGCTTCCTACAACCCCGCCCGAAACGCGATGATCGCCGCCTCCCCCGCCTCCGCGTCCATCGCCAACACCGCCCGCGCCACCGATTGCGCGAACCCTCCCCGCGCGAAATTCGCCAGTTCGCGCCGCACCTGCTCGGGCGAGGCCTCCGCCCGCCGCCATGGCCCCAGTCGCCGCTTGCGTGCATGGACCAGTGCGGCGGCCAATTCCTGGTCCGGGCTGTCCGGCAGGGCGCCGTGGGCCGTCTCGGACGGCACTCCGCGGGTGGCAAGGTGCGCGCCGATGGCCCGGCGGGACCGCCCCGCACGGGCCAGCGAGCGGGCCCGCGCGGCGGCAAACGCCGCGTCGTCCACCGCGCCGGACTGCGCCAGGCGGCCGACGATGGCGGCGATCTCCGCCCGCGCCCGGGCACGGATGGCCGCCACCTGGTCCGGGTCGGCCTCCACAGCGCGCGCCCAGTTGTCCACCCTGCGCTGCAGCACCCGGGCGAGCCCGGCCTGGGTGGCGGCGTAGCGTGCCAGGTAGCGCAGCGCCGCCTCCTGCAGCGATGCGGCGTCGACCGCCGGCGGCTTGCGCGGAGTGCGTTGGCGTTCGGAGGGCGGGCGCATGGCGGACTGTGGCACGGACGCCGGGCCGGCGAAACGGCGGCAACCGGCAGCATCCCGGCAACGTTCCTGGCGCGAACGCAGCACCGGACAGGGACCAGGAATGATGACGCTGACGAGGATCGCCGCTTGCGGCCTGGTATGGATGAGCCTGCCGTTGGCGGCCATGGCGCAGGACGCCAAAGCCCCGCCCGACCAGGCGCCGAAGGACCAGCCGGCGCAGAGCGCGCCGCAGCCGCCGGCCCAGGCCACACAGCCCGCGCCGGCCCCGGTGGCCGACCCCAACCTGACGGTGGCGACGGTGCGAATGGATGGCGGCGTGCGCGCCAGCAAGGTGATCGGCTCGGCCGTGACGGGCGCGGACAACCAGCAGATCGGCACCATCAGCGACCTAATCATGGACAAGGACAACAAGGTGGTGATGGGGGTGATCTCGGTCGGCAGCGTGCTCGGCCTCGGCGGCAAGCTGATCGCGGTGCCGATCGCGTCGCTGAAGATCGATGCGTCCGGCAAGGTGGCTTACCCGGACGGGTCGAAGGACTCGGTCGGCAAGATGCCGGGGTTCACCTACACGCAGTGAACCTAGCAGCCGCTTTTTGATGTCGGGCAAGCAGCAAGGCCTTCTTTTCTGAAGAAAAGAAGCAAACGACTTTTGTCCCTGCTGTCGCGGAGGTTTCTGCAGCGCGCGCCCAAGGGAACAAAAGTTTTTTGGTTCTTTTTTTCAAAAAAGAACTGCTTGCTTTACCTTCCACCAGTCGACGTTTCGGCCCGTTCTCATACCGACGCCTACTCTATCTCCTCATGCCAGGTCCGCCCGTCCCGCTCGATCAAGGCGATCGACGCCGTCGGCCCCCAACTTCCCGCCGCGTAGGGCCGCGGCCGCTCCGCGCCGTTCTGCCAGGCGTCCAGGATCGGCTCGATCCACTGCCAGGCCGCCTCCACCTCGTCGCGCCGCATGAACAGCGTGGCGTGGCCGCGCACCGTATCCATCAGCAGGCGCTCGTAGGCGTCCGGGTAGCGCACGGAGAACGCTTTCTCGAAACTGATGTCGAGCTCCGCCGGCCGCAGGCGCAGTCCGCCTGGTCCGGGGTCCTTGGTCATCATGCCGAGCCGCATCCCCTCCTCCGGCTGCAGCCGGATTACCAGCCGGTTCGGCTGCAAGTCGGCCGCCTCGCGCGGGAAGACGGAGATCGGCACCTCGCGGAACTGGATCACCACCTCGGACACCTTCTGTGGCAGGCGCTTGCCGGTACGCAGGTAGAAAGGCACCTTCGCCCAGCGCCAGGTCAGCACTTCAACCTTCAGCGCCACGAACGTCTCGGTGTCGCTGGTGCGCCCCTCGTCGCCGCCGTGGTTCAGATCCTTGATGTAGCCGTCAACGGACTTGCCGGCCACCGCACCCGACGCGTACTGCCCGCGCACCGTCAGGTGGCTTACCTCGTGCGGCGCCATCGGCCGCAGCGCGCGCAGCACCTTCAGCTTCTCGTCGCGCAGCGCGTCGGCGGCCAGGCTGATCGGCGGTTCCATCGCCAGCAGGCAGACCAGTTGCAGCAGGTGGTTCTGCACCATGTCGCGCAGCGCGCCGGAATGGTCGTAGTAGTCACCGCGGCCCTCCACGCCCACCGTCTCACCGACGGTGATCTGCACGTGGTCGATGACGTCGGCGTTCCACAGCCGCTCGAAGATGATGTTGGCGAAGCGCAACGCCAGCAGGTTCTGCACCGTCTCCTTGCCGACGAAGTGGTCGATGCGGAACGTCTGTCCCTCGGTGAACACCTCGCCCACCTGCTCGATGATCTCGCGCGCCGACGCCAGGTCGTGGCCGATCGGTTTTTCCAGCACCACACGCGACTTTTCGGTGACCAGCCCCTGCGCCTTGAGGTTCTGGCACACCGCGCCGTACAAATCCGGCGAGGTCGCCAGGTAGAACACACGCACCCGGTCCGGCGTGGCCTCGAACCGCGCCAGCATCGGCTCCCAGCCGTCGTGCTTGGACCCGTCCACCCGCGTGTAGACCACCAGCTTGAGAAAAGCGTGCAGCATGTCGGGCGGCAGCTCGTCGGACTTGACGTGCTCGCTCAGCGCCTTTTCCGCGCGCTGGCGATAGCTCTCGTCGTTCAGGTCAGAGCGGGCGGCAGCGATGATCCGGCAATCGTCGGAAAACTGCTTGTCGCGGTAGCGGTGGTAGAGCGCGGGGAGCAGCTTGCGCAGCGTCAGGTCGCCGGTGGCGCCGAAGACGACCATGTCGAAGTCTTCTACCGGGATGATGGTCGGCATGCGGGTTCTCCTGTAGTGCAAGCTGCTCAGTAAGCCGCGGCGCTTTTCCTCAGCTCCGGTGCTTGAAGAAGCACGCCAGATGCTCATCAAAGAGCAAGCAAGCAGTTCTTTTTTGGAAAAAAAGAACCAAAAAACTTTTGTTCCCTGGGTGCTCGCTGCAGACACTTCCGCGACAGCAGGGACAAAAGTTTTTTGCTGCTTTTTTTCAAAAGAGCAGGCCTTGCTTACTTAACCGTCGTCACCCGCAGCGAGTTCGTCGTCCCCGCCTGCCCGAACGGTATGCCGGCCGCCACCACAACCGTGTCGCCGTGCCGTGCGAACCCTTCTTCGCGCGCCAGGCGCCCGGCTCGCGTCACCGCCTCGGTCATCGTCCTGGCATCTTCGGCGAGCACCGCGTGCACGCCCCAGGCCAGCGCCAGCCGCCGCGCCACGGCCACCTCGGTCACGATCGCCAGAACCGGCTGGCTCGGCCGCTCGCGCGCCACGCGCAACGCGGTGACCCCGGACGAGGTGAACGCCGCGATAGCGCGCGCGCCGATGCTGCGCGCCACCTGGCAACTGGCCGCCGAGATGGCCGCGGAGACGGAGCCGTCGGCCACCGGCCGGCCCGCGTCCATGACCTGCCGCCAGCCGGGGTCCTGCTCCACGCGGGTGACGATGCGGTCCATCATGGAGACCGCCTCGGCGGGGTACTGGCCGGCCGCGGTCTCGCCGGACAGCATCACCGCGTCGGCACCATCGAACACCGCGCCGGCCACGTCGCTGGCCTCCGCACGGGTGGGTGCCGGGGCAGCGATCATGCTCTCCAGCATCTGGGTGGCCACGATCACCGGCTTGCCGGCCAGCCGCGCGGTTCGCACGATGCGCTTCTGCGCCAGCGGCACCTCCTCGGGCGGCAGCTCCACGCCGAGGTCGCCGCGCGCCACCATCACCGCGTCGGACAGCGCCACGATGGCGTCGAGCTGGTCCAGCGCCTGCGGCTTCTCGATCTTCGAGACGATCCAGGCGCGCCCGTTGGCGATGGCGCGGGCCTCTGCCACGTCCTCCGCGCGCTGCACGAAGCTGAGGCCGATGAAGTCCACCCCCTGGTCGAGCGCGAAGTCCAGGTCGCGGCGGTCCTTCTCGGTCAGCGCCGGAATGCTCAGCACCACGTCGGGCACGTTGACGCCCTTGCGGTCGCTGAGCGGCCCGCCGGTCACCACCTCGCATTCCAGGTGGCCGCCGCGGTTGCGGTCCACCCGCAGGCGCAGCTTGCCGTCGTCCAGCAGCAGGGTGGTCCCGCCGGTGGCCGCCGAGAGGATCTCCGGATGCGGCAGCTGCACGCGGCGCGCGTTGCCGGGGGTAGGGTCCTGGTCGAAGGTGAAGGCCTGGCCGGTGCTGAGGTGCACCCGGCCGCCCATGAACTTGCCCACCCGCAGCTTGGGGCCCTGCACATCGGCCAGCAGGCCGATCGGGCGGCCCATTTCGGCCTCGAGCGCGCGAATATGGGCGACGTTGGCAGCGTGGTCGGCGTGGGTGCCGTGGGAGAAGTTCAGCCGGAACACGTCGGCGCCGGTGTTGAACAGGCGGGCGATCATCCCGGCCGAGGCGCTGGCCGGCCCGAGTGTGGCCACGATCTTGGTGTGCCGGTGGCGGCGCAGTCTGGCGCGGGCTGGCATGAGGAGAGCGTCCCGGAGGTGGCGGGCGGAGTATGGCCAAGACGGGCTGCGCGCACCACCTGGGCGGGAGCTAAGGAAGAAAGCGTCTTCTTTTTCGAGAAAAAGAAGCAAAAAGCTTTTATTGCGGCTGTCGCGATTTCGTCCGGCGAGCGCGCGACAGCGGAGTCAAAAGTTTTTTGGTTCTTTTTTTCAAAAAAGAACTGCTTGCTTTCTTCTTAGTCGCCAAAAAAATCCTCCCACAAAACAGGAGACATCATGCCGATCCCGGAACTAGCCGAGCTCACCCGCACCGAGGTCGAAGCGGCCGCGTTCCGCCGCCTGATGGCGCATCTGCGCGAGCGGACGGACGTGCAGAACCTCGACCTCATGAACCTGGCCGGGTTCTGCCGCAACTGCCTCAGCCGCTGGTACCGCGAAGCCGCCGCCGAGCGCGGTGTGGAGATGGCCGACCCGGACGCGCGCGAGCTGGTTTACGGCATGCCCTACAAGGAGTGGCAGGCGCTGCATCAGACCGGGGCGCAGGTGAAGCTGCAGGAAGCAGCGCCAACCTCCTGAACGCGGTCACTCACCAGCCAGGCTCGCCTACGCAAGACGCCGCCGCGTGTCCGCTCACGCTGCCTGGACAAGCGCCGCGTTCAGCTCACTGCGGCGGGGCTGGCGTGCCGGGCTTTGCCGAACGCAGGCTCGCCAAGGCGAGCCGGGGATTGAGCCGCCGGATGGCCGGGGTTTCACCCGGGTCGGCCGTGCGGGTGATGACCGCGATGAGCTGCTCCGGCGTCAGCCCAGGGTCGACCGCCAGCAGCTTGGCCGCAAGATTGGTCACCGCGGGGGCTGCCATCGAGGTGCCCGACATCCGCACCTTTGCCCCGCCGGGCACGACGCTCTCCACCTCGTAACCATTCGCGTACACGCCGATGTTCTGGCCGGTGCTCGTGAAGTTGGTCTGCTGACCGGACTGGTCCACCGCGCCCACGACGAGGAGGTTGGGCAGGCGGAACGAGGAGGGTATCGTCTCCTCGAACGCGTTGTCGGAATCGTTGTTGCCGGCGATCGTAACGAACAGGATATCGGGTGCGCTTTTCAACGCCGCGTAGAGGCCGTCACGCTCGAGATCGAAATAGTGCCTGGCCAGCTTCTTGCGCTCGTCGGCGGTGTTGCCGATACCGTTCTTCTCGAGCGCGTCCTCGTAACTCGAAGGACGGTCCCACCAGCTCATGTTGACGACGCGGATGTGGTGGATGCGCAACCAGCCCACGGTGTCGCTGTCGGCCGCGACGATCCGCTGGAGCATCGCGTTGGACGGTGGCGTTGGCACCGGCTTGGGATCGAAGGTGACGCGGACGGACGCCAGGCGGATCGCAGGGTTGTCGCGCGCCGCGATACCGGCGACGTGGGTGCCGTGCATGTAGGGGCCCAGGCTGGCCACCTCCTGCATGAAGTCGTGCATGCGTGCGGGCGACATGGTGGCGACACGCTTGCGGAAGGCCGCCGCAGCAGGGCTGTCCACGCCGGTCTGCAGATCGGAAATGCCGTTCATGTCGGCGGCGATGCCGGGATAGGCCGCCTTGTCCTGTGCCGAGAGCGGTGCGAGCGGGCCTTGGGTGGCTTGGTAGTCGACGTCGTAGGCTGGTGCCACGACCTGGCCGCCCTTGTCCGAGACGAGGAGCTGGCCGGGGAAGAGCGTGGGGTCGAAGCCTGAATCCCAAATCGCCACCGGCACGGGCGAGAGGCCGGTGCCCGGCAGCACGGCCTGCCGCGCGGCCCAGATGTCGGGTTTCTGCACCGCATGTTTGCCGATCACGGCGTCGGTGTCGGCAACGATGGCGGCGCGGCAGGGTGCGACGACGTCCACGTCGACGCGGGCGCCCATCAACTCCCATGCCGGCCGGCTGGACAGTGCATGCGCGCGGTCCAGCGTGGGCTCGATGTCGGGTGCCACCAGGCCGATGAGGAAAGTCGGGCTGGCAACCTCGGCAAGCCCCTTCAACCGCGTCTCCGCGGCGGCGACCACCGGCCAGGGCAATGCGTCCAGCCGCCGCGCATAGACCGCGGCGAAGCCGTGCGGGCAGACGCCCGGCGCGGCGTGGTCGGCCAGCCGGGCCTCGAGAAACGCCTGCGGCGCAAGCACTGCGATGAGGCGCGCCTCGGCCTTGTCCTGGTGTGCGCGCAACTCGGCGATCGTGGCCAGGGCGGCTGCATCCTCCTTGCCGGACGCGATCTGCGCGCCGAGCTTCGCCTGCAGCAGGGTGCGCAGCGTCGCGTTGTCGGTAATGTCGTAGCCGCCCAGGATGCGGTCGATGTCGGCGCGCATCGGTGCCACCAGGACCTCGAACCGCTGCGGCGGCGCTGTCAGGATGTCGGCGACGGATCCCTGCACCGCGTAAGAGGATTGCGGGAGGTCATCGACCGAGCGGACCACCGTCTTGGTTTGGGCGCCAGCAGCGCTTGCGGCTGCAAGCAACGCCACCACAAGACTGAATCCCAGAGCGTTCCTGGACATGCGACGGCTCCCGCCTCTCCTGGGCACCGTGCTAACCCAAGACGAAACGAACTGCAACGCAACACCGGCGGCCGCGGCGAACGTGAAACCGGCCGCCTTCAGCGTAGTGCACGAAAGTCTGCAACCGTTGCGTTATACTGTACCGATGTCGTTGCGTTGACATGCGTCCGACACTCGGCCTGATTGTTGCGAGGAACACGATGAGGTCTCGCGGCGATGCACAAGCCCGGGAGGGTTTGCGCGCTCGGCCGGTCCGGCTTTGCAGCCGCTGGTTCGATTGACCAAGGACGCCCGGGGGTCTATCCGCCGTCCCCCTTGAGTCCGGGTAGGGGGGGATCGGGTTTGGCCGTGGCCGCAGCAGAGAAGACCGACGACACCAAGGTAGGCGGCATCGCCGTCGAGCGGCTCCGCAGCCTGATCGAGCGGATCGAGCGGCTGGAAGAAGAGCGCAAGGCGCTGGGCAACGACATCAAGGACATCTACGGCGAGGCAAAGTCCGCCGGGTTCGACGTCAAGGTGCTTCGCCAGATCATCCGCCTGCGCAAGCAGGAGCCGGCCGAGATCGAGGAGCAGGAGACCTTGCTGGACGTCTACCGCCGCGCCCTGGGCATGTAAGACCAGCCGCCCGGACGTTGACCGGTGACAGAGAAAGGAAGCAGTTCTTTTTTGAAAAAAAGAACCAAAAAACTTTTGTTCCCCTGAGTACATGCTGCGGAAGAGTCCGCGACAGCAGAGACAAAAGCTTTTTGCTTCTTTTTCTCGAAAAAGAAGACCTTGCTGTCTCGCCGGCAGCGATCGCAGTAGTCAGCGTTTCAGACTGCCTGTATAAAAACTCTTCCCAAGACATGCCGCAAAACCCGAATTTCCGCGCGGTGTAACCCGCCCGCGAGCCAAGGGATAAAAGTTTTTTGGTTCTTTTTTTCAAAAAAGAACCGCTTGCTTAGCACGTCTCCAGACCCCAACCCGCCGCCCCTGCCCGGATCGCGCCGTGTCGCGTGATCTTCTCAACCAGCCTGATCGGGATTAGCTTCTGCCGCGTCGCGACCGGCAGGCGGTTCCACCGCCTGGCCGGGGTCGGGCGCGGTGGCGACCGGGCTGGCCGTCCGTCGACACCGCCATCCCGGTGGCCGCCAACAGGCCGGCACCGGCCAGCGGCCAAAACCCGCCCGCGATCCGCAGGGCCTAAAGGGGAACGATGCCGCACCGCCGCACCATTCGCAGCCTTCCGCTTGCCCTGGCGGCGCTCCTGGCCGCCTTGTCAGGATGCGGCAAGCAGGACCAGCATCAGGGCGGCCCGAAGCCCAAGCCGGCGGTCAGCGTCGTCACCCTGCACGCGCAGCCCGTCTCGCTGACCACCGACCTGCCCGGCCGTGTCACCGCCTATAAGGTGGCCGAGGTGCGGCCGCAGGTGAACGGCGTCATCCTCAAGCGCAGCTTCATCGAGGGCGACAACGTGCGCGCCGGCCAGCTGCTCTACCAGATCGACCCGGCGCCGTACCAGGCCGCGGTGGCCAGCGCGCAGGCCACCGTAGCCCACGCCATCGCCACCGTGACGACTGCGCAGGCCACCGTGCGGCGCTACCGCCCGCTGGCCGCCGCCGAGGCGATCAGCAAGCAGGACCTCGACAACGCGGTGGGCACGCTGTCGCAAAACCAGGCCGACATCGCCTCGGCCCGCGCCCAGCTGCGCACCGCGGAGATCAACCTGGCCTACACGCGGGTGACGGCGCCGATCACCGGACGCACGAGCCGCTCGGCCGTGACCGAAGGCGCGCTGGTCACCGCCAACCAGACCAGCCTGCTGGTGACCGTCACCCAGCTAAACCCGATCTACGTGGACATCGTGCAGCCCAGCACCACGCTGCTGCGGCTGCGGCGCGAGCTGGCTCAGGGACAGCTGAAGACCGACGGCAACCACCAGGCGGTGGTCCGGCTGATGCTGGAGGACGGCACCGCCTACGACCGCACCGGCGAGCTGCAGTTCTCCGAGGTGCAGGTGGACCAGGGCACCGGTGCGGTGGCGCTGCGGGCGATCTTCCCCAACGCCGAGGGCGTGCTGCTGCCCGGCATGTTCGTGCGCGGCCAGATCGAAGAGGGCGTGCAGCAGAACGCCATCCTGGCGCCGCAGCAGGGTGTCACCCACAACCAGCGCGGCGAGCCGGTGGCAATGGTGGTGGGCGCCGACAACAAGGTGGAGATGCGCACCATCAAGGCGGACCGGGCGATCGGCGCGGACTGGCTGGTGCAGAGCGGCCTGCATGACGGCGATCGTCTGATCACCGAGGGCCTGCAGCAGATCAAGCCCGGCGACGAGGTGACCGTTAGCCCCAGCAAGCAAGGGTGACGATGAGGTGCTTGCAAAACTCGCCCTGGCAGCCGTCTGACGCGCGTTTGTCATGCGCCAGCGTGCTGCTCGCGCGACGCTCCCGTGCTCGCGGCTCAAAACCGTTGTGAACTCGAGCAGGCCAGGGTGATGTTGACAGTGCAAAGGCAAGGCAAGCGGCTCTTTTTTGAAAAAAAGAACCAAAAAACTTTTGTCTCTCGTAAGTGCGCGTTGCTGAGGCGTGTCGTTTCAGCCGTCCGCGATTGCGCTCCAGAAAGCTCTTTGCTTCGTCTCGCAATCGACGCGACCGACCAGGCCGAGTCTTGCACGCACTTCACGCTGCCATTCGACACGAAGCCAAAACGCTTCGCCCCGTCGGATGTGCCTTGATGAGACCTATCGTTTCCGCCGTCCGCGACAGCGCGCGCAAAAGCTTTTTGCTTCTTTTTCTCGAAGAAGGCCTTGCTTGCTTCTCTGGCCGATCGCCCTAGGACCACCCCGATGTCACGCTTCTTCATCGACCGCCCGGTCTTCGCCTGGGTTCTGGCGATCATCCTGATGCTGTTCGGCCTGGTCGCCCTGGCCACCCTGCCGATCGCGCAGTACCCCAGCATCGCGCCGCCCGCGGTCTCCGTCACCGTCGTCTATCCTGGCGCGTCCGCCGAGACGGCGCAGACCACCGTGGTGCAGGTGATCGAGCAGCAGCTCAGCGGCATCGACCACCTGCTGTATTTCAGCTCGTCGAGCGACAAGAGCGGTGCGATCAGCATCACGCTGAGCTTCGCCCAGGGTACCGACCCCGACATCGCCCAGGTGCAGGTGCAGAACAAGCTGCAGCTGGCCGAGCCGCGCCTGCCCGCCATCGTGCAGGAGCAGGGCATCACCGTCGCCAAGGCAACCAAGAACTTCCTCATGGTGCTTGGCTTCGTCTCCACCGACGGCGCGCTGAGCACCGCCGACATCGGCGACTTCCTCGCGTCGAACGTGCAGGACCCTATCAGCCGCACGGCGGGTGTGGGCACCAACCAGCTGTTCGGCTCGCAATACGCGATGCGCATCTGGCTCGACCCGTCCAAGCTCAACGATTACGGGCTGACGCCGGCCGACGTGAGTGCGGCCATCCAGGCGCAGAACGTCCAGGTCTCCGCCGGCGAGCTGGGCGGCCTGCCGGCGGTGCCGGGGCAGGAGCTCGACGCCACCATCATCGGCCCGTCCTACCTGCAGCTGCCCGAGCAGTTCGGCCGCATCCTGGTGCGCGTGACGCAGACTGGCGCGCAGGTGCGGGTGTCCGACGTGGGGCGGGTGGAGCTGGGGGCGGAAAGCTTCACCTCGAGCAGCAAGTTCAACGGCCACAACGCGGCGGCCGTGGCGGTCAGCCTGGCCAGCGGCGCCAACGCGCTCGATACGGTGGCCGCGATCAAGCAGACGATAGAGCGGCTGCGGCCCAACTTCCCGCCCGGGCTGGACGTGATCTACCCGTACGACACCACGCCGTTCGTGCGCCTGTCGATCCACAACGTGGTTGAAACGCTGGCCGTCGCCGTGCTGCTCGTCTTCCTGATCATGTTCCTCTTCCTGCAAAACTGGCGCGCCACGCTGATCCCCACCATCGCCGTGCCGGTCGTGCTGCTGGGCACCTGCGGGGTGCTGCTGGGCTTGGGCTACTCGATCAACAGCCTGACGATGTTCGGCATGGTGCTGGCGATCGGCCTGCTGGTGGACGACGCGATCGTCGTCGTCGAGAACGTCGAGCGGGTGATGGAGGAGGACCATCTGTCGCCGCGCGAGGCCACGCGAAAGTCGATGGACGAGATCTCCGGCGCGCTGATCGGCATCGCGATGGTGCTGACCGCGGTGTTTCTGCCGCTGGCGTTCTTCTCCGGTTCCACCGGCGTCATCTACCGGCAGTTCTCCATCACCATCGTGGCGTCCATGCTGCTATCGGTGACCGTGGCGCTGCTGTTCACGCCGGCGCTGTGCGCCACCATCCTGCGGCCGCCGAAACGCGGTGCCGGACGGCAGCGCGGGCCGTTCGGCGTCTTCAACCGCGGCTTCGACCGGCTGAACCGCAGCTACCTCCGCGGCGTGCACGGTGCCATCGCCCGGCCGGTGGCCTCGCTGGTGGTTTTCGCCGGCATCGTCGTGGTGCTGGTCGTGCTGTTCCTGCGCATTCCCGCCGGCTTCCTGCCGGACGAGGACCAGGGCGTGATGTTCGTGCAGGTGAGCGCGCCGCCGGGGGCCACCGCGTCGCGCACGCAGAAGGTGCTCGACGACGCCTACGAATATCTGAAGACCAACGAGGCGGCCAACATCTCCGGCGTGTTCGAGGTGAACGGCTTCAGCTTCGCCGGCGCCGGCCAGAACGTCGGGCTGATGTTCATCCAGCTGACCGACTGGGGCAAGCGGCCGGGGGCGCGCAACACCGTGCAGGCGATCGCCGGGCGGGCGCAGAAATACTTCTTCTCCATCAAGGACGCGCTGGTGTTCGCCTTCGCGCCGCCGGCCGTGCTGGAGCTGGGCAACGCCACCGGCTTCGACTTCGAGCTGCAGGACCGTGGCAACCTCGGCCACACGGCGCTGATCGCCGCACGCAACCAAATGCTCGGCATGACGAAGACCGACCCGCGCCTGCTGCAGGTGCGCCCCAACGGCGAGGACGACGAGCCGCAGTACCACATCGTGATCGACCGCGAAAAGGCCAGCGCGCTCGGCCTCAGCCTGGCCGACATCAACACTACCATGTCGGCCGCCTGGGGCTCGGCCTACGTCAACGACTTCACCGACCGCGGCCGCGTCAAGCGCGTCTACATTCAAGGCGATGCGCCCTCGCGCATGCTGCCGTCCGACCTCGACAATTGGTATGCGCGCAACCTGTCCGGCCAGATGGTGAAGTTCTCCAGCTTCGCCCGCGGCGTGTGGGCCACCGGCTCGCCAAAGCTGGAGCGCTACAACGGCGTCCCCTCAGTCGAGCTGCTGGGCGTGCCGGCGCCTGGCTACAGCACCGGCGACGCAATTGCCGCGATGGACGAGCTGGCGGCCAGGCTGCCACCAGGGTTCGGCCACGAGTGGACCGGGCTATCCTACGAGGAGGTGGCGTCCGGCTCGCAGACCCTGCTCTACGCCGGAGCGATGATCGTGGTGTTCCTGTGCCTGGCCGCCCTCTACGAGAGCTGGGCGATCCCGGTGGCGGTGATGCTGGTGGTGCCGCTGGGCGTGGCGGGCGCGGTGCTCGCCACCTCGCTGCGCGGGCTGGACAACGACGTGTACTTTCAGGTCGGGCTGCTGACGACGATCGGGCTGTCGTCGAAGAACGCCATCCTGATCGTGGAATTCGCCAAGGCCAACTACGATTCCGGCAAGTCGCTGGTGGACGCTGCGGCGACCGCGGCGCGCGAGCGACTGCGGCCGATCCTGATGACGTCGCTCGCCTTCATCCTGGGTGTGACACCGCTGGCGGTGGCGACCGGTGCGGGTTCGGGCGGGCAGAACGCGATCGGCACCGGCGTGGTGGGCGGCATGATTTCGGCGACCATCCTGGCGGTGGTGCTGGTGCCGGTGTTCTTCGTGGTGGTGCTGGGGATGTTGCGCGTGCGGCCAGGACGGCCGGGCGAAGTGCGGGCGCAAGCGAAGGCAGCGGAGTGAGCGAGAAAGCAAGCAGTTCTTTTTTGAAAAAAAGAACCAAAAAACTTTTGTTCTCGGCGCTGTCGAACCAGTCGCGCACCTCAGGACAGTCGATGCCGCGTGCCAGCGCAGGGAAGCAAAGTTTTTTTGCTTCTTTTTTTTCAAAAAAAGAAGCGCTTACGCTCGCCTTGCTATGCACAGGCTGCAGCCTGATCCCCGACTACCACCGCCCCACCCCGCCCGTCGCCGCCACCTACCCCGACGACGGCGGCCCCGCGCTCGGCAATACCTCCCAGCTCACCGCCGACCGCATCGGCTGGCGCGACTTCTTCCGCGACCCCGCCCTGCGCGCGCTGATCGAAGCGGCGCTGCGCAACAACCGCGACCTGCGTGTGGCCGCCCTGAACATCGCCGCCGCGCAGGCGCAGTACCGCGCGCAGGTGGCCAATCTGTTCCCGCAGATCGACCTAACCGGCAGTGGCGCCTACGGCACGTTGCCGGCGCAGACCTCCATCCCCACAAGTTCCACCGGCATCGGCGGCGCAGGCGGTTCGGGGGCCACGTCCGCGTTGGTTGCCACCGGGCCGCAGCACGTCCCCTACCGCTACTTCAACGCGGGCGTGGGCTTCACGAGCTACGAGCTGGACCTGTTCGGCCGGGTGCGCAGCCTGTCCCGCCAGGCCTTCGAGCAGGCTCTGGGCTACGACGAAACGCGCACCAGCATGCAGATCACCCTGGTCTCCGAGGTGGCCAATGCCTGGCTGACGGTGCTGGCGGACCGCGAGCTGCTGCGGCTGACGCAGGAGACGGTGACCAGCGAACAGCGCTCGGTGGACCTGACGGTGCGCACGGTGGAGGGCGGCACCAACACGCTGCTGGCGGTGCGCCAAGCGCAGACCGCGCTGCAGACGGCGCGCGCCAACCTCTCGCAATACGCGCGGCAGGAGGACCAGGACACCGACGCGCTTGTGCTTCTGCTGGGCCAGCCTCTGCCGGCCGACCTGCCGCACGGACGCGCCCTGGAAGATCAGGGCCTGCTGACCGACATCCCGGCCGGCCTGCCGTCCGAGCTGCTGGCGCGCCGGCCGGACGTGCGCGCCGCCGAGCACGACCTGATCGCGGCGAACGCCAACATCGGCGCGGCGCGGGCAGCCTTCTTCCCCAGCATCACGCTGACGGGCAACGGCGGGGTTGCCGGCAGCGCGCTGAGCAAGCTCGTGACCCGCGGGGCCACCACCTTCAGCTTCGACCCGCAGGTCAACATCCCGATCTTCACCTTCGGGCAGAACGCGGCGAACCTCGCTTTGGCCAAGCGGCAGCGCGATATTCAGGTGGCGCAGTACGAAAAGACGATCCAGACGGCGTTCCGTGAGGTGGCCGACGCGCTGGCCGGCCGCGCCACCTACGCCGACCAGGTGCGCGAGCAGCAGCATCTGGTGGACGCGGCGGCCGACAGCGTGCGGCTTTCGCAGCTGCGCTTCACGGCGGGGGTGGACACGTTCCTGCCGGTGCTGGACGCGCAGCGGACGCTGTACTCGGCGCAGCAGGGGCTGCTGCAGCTGCGGCAGGCTCAGGTGGCTAATTTGGTGAATTTGTACAAGGCGCTGGGGGGTGGGTGGACGGAGCGGACGGTGGCGGCGAAGTAGGCAAGCAAGGCCTTCTTTTTCGAGAAAAAGAAGCAAAAAGCTTTTGCTGCGGCTGTCGCGGACGGCTGAACGACACGCCTCACCAACACGCACCTACAGAGAACAAAAGTTTTTTGGTTCTTTTTTCAAAAAAGAACTGCTTGCCTTGCCTCCTTTGACGCGGGGCTTTGCGCCCTTACATGGAGGGTGACCCCGAGGACCCGCCCCGCATGACCCATCTCGCCCCCGAGGGCTCCGTCGCCATCCCCGCCCCCGGCCACGACGCCGACCTGCCGTCCTGGAACCTGGCCGACCTCTACGAGAGCCCGGACAGCCCGCAGATCGAAGCCGACCTGGTGCGCGCCGACGCCGACGCCCGCGCGTTTTCCGCAGCGCAGGCCGGCCGCCTGGCGAGCCTGTCCGGCCGCGAGCTGGCCGCGGCGATGGACCGCTTTCAGGCCATCGACGAGGTGCTGGGCCGGGTGATGTCCTACGCCCAGCTGCTGTTCAGCGCCGACAGCACCAACGCCGCCGCCGGCCAGTTCTACCAGTCCATGATGGAGCGCTGCACCACCATCAGCGCCCACATCCTGTTCTTCCGCCTCGAGCTGAACCGCATCGAGGACGCCACCCTCGAGGCCAAGTTCGCCGACGCCGAGTTCGCCCGCTGGCGCCCCTATTTGCGCGACCTTCGCGTGTGGCGGCGCCACCAGCTGTCCGACGAGCTGGAGCGCTTCATCCACGACTGCGAGGTGACCGGCCGCAGCGCCTGGAGCCGGCTGTTCGACGAGACGGTCGCCGGCATGCGAATTGCGTTCGGCGGCGAGCAGCTGACGGTCAACGCCGTGCTGAACAAGCTGTCCGACCCGGACCGCACGGTGCGCGAGACCGCGGCCACTGCCGTCGGCCACGCCTTTCACGAGCGGGAGAAGCTGTTCTCGCTGATCACCAACACGCTCGCCAAGGACAAGGAGATCGTCGACACGTGGCGCGCATTGCCGCGCCCGGGCAGCGACCGCAACCTGTCCAACGTGGTGGAAGACGAGGTGGTGGACGCGCTGGTCACCGCCGTGGTGGCCGACTACCCACGCCTGTCGCACCGCTACTACAAGCTGAAGGCCAAGTGGCTCGGCCTGGAGAAGCTGCAGCACTGGGACCGGAACGCGCCGTTGCCGGGCGACGGGGACCGCCGCATCACCTGGAAAGAGGCGGAGAGCGCGGTGCTGTCCGCCTATAGCGGCTTCGACCAAGACCTGGGCGCCGTCGGCCGCCGCTTCTTCGACAACAACTGGATCGACGCGGCTCTGCGCGACGGCAAGTCCGGCGGCGCGTTCGCCCACCCGACCGTGCCCAGCGTGCACCCCTACATCCTGATGAACTTCCACGGCCGCACGCGCGACGTGATGACGCTGGCGCATGAGCTGGGCCACGGCGTCCACCAGGTGCTGGCCGGCGAGCAGGGCTACCTGATGTCCGGCACGCCGCTCACTCTTGCAGAAACCGCCAGCGTGTTCGGCGAGATGCTGACATTCCGCGCGCTTCTGGATGCCGAGACCGACCCCGCCCGCCGCCGCCTGATGCTGGCCGGCAAGGTGGAGGACATGCTGAACACGGTGGTCCGCCAGATCGCCTTTTACCGCTTCGAGACGCTGCTGCACGACGAGCGGCGCCGCGGAGAGCTGGTGCCCGAGCGCATCGGCGAGATCTGGATGCAGGTGCAGACCGAGAGCCTCGGCCCGGCCTTCGAGTTCACGCCGGACTACAAGGTATTCTGGACCTACGTGCCGCATTTCGTGCACTCGCCGTTCTACGTCTACGCCTACGCGTTCGGCGACTGCCTGGTGAACGCGCTTTACGACGTGTTCCAGTCGGGTCATCCCGGCTTTCAGGCCAAGTATCGCGAGATGCTGCGCGCCGGCGGCACCAAGGTGCATCGCGACCTGCTGGCGCCGTTCGGCCTGGACGCGTCCGACCCTGCGTTCTGGACGCGTGGCCTGAACATCATCGCCGGCTTCATCGACGAGCTGGAGGCCGGCGAGCATGTCTGACGTACCGGCCGCCCCGCCGCCGCCGTCCGGAGTGAACAACCCCAGCCTGTTCGGCGAGATCCGTCGGTTCGCCCGCACCTCCGGCGCCGTCGGTGGCATCGCCGCACGGGTGGCCGGGCAACGCGTGTTTGGCGTTAAGGCAGGTGGTGCCGCGCATGCGGAGGATTTGAAAGCCATCCTCGGCGGGCTGAAGGGCCCGCTGATGAAGGTGGCGCAGTTCCTCTCCACCATCCCCGACGCGCTGCCGCCGGAATACGCCGCGGAGCTGGCACAACTGCAGGCCAACGCGCCGCCGATGGGCTGGGCGTTCGTGCGCCGGCGCATGACCTCCGAGCTCGGCGCCGGCTGGGAGAAGAAGTTCTCGGTGTTCGGCAAGGAAGCCGCCGCCGCGGCCAGCCTCGGCCAGGTGCACCGTGCCACGCTGAACGACGGCCGCGAGGTCGCCTGCAAGCTGCAATATCCGGACATGCCGAGTGTGGTGGAAGCGGATCTGCGGCAGTTGCGGTTGGCGTTGTCGATCTATCACCGCATCGACAACGCGTTGAAGAACGAGGAGATATACAAGGAACTCTCCGAACGCCTGCGCGAGGAGCTGGACTACGTGCGCGAAGCCGCACAGATGCGTCTGTACGGCCTGATGCTGCGCGGGATCGAGACCGCGACCGTGCCGGAGCCGGTGATGGAAGCCACCACGCCGCGCCTGTTGACGATGACCTGGCTGCCCGGACGCGGCCTGCAGAGCGTGCTCGACACCGACCCGCCGCTGGAAGTGCGCAACGAGATCGCCCGCTCGCTGTTCACCGCCTGGTACATCCCGCTGTACCGTTTCGGCGTGATCCACGGCGACCCGCATCTCGGCAACTACCAGGTTCGTGCCGATGCTGAGTCTAAGGGTTGGGGCATCAACCTGCTGGATTTCGGCGCCATCCGCGTGTTCCGCCCGCATTTCCTGCGCGGCGTCATCGATTTGTTCGAAGCGATCCGCGACAACGACGAAGACAAGGCGCACCACGCCTATGAGGGCTGGGGCTTCACTGACCTCTCGCGCGAGAAGACCGACGTGCTAAACCAGTGGGCGCGGTTTCTCTACGAGCCGCTGATCCAGGATCGCGAGCGTATGATCCAGGAAAGCAACGACCCGCAATATGGCCGCGAGATCGCGCAGAAGGTGCATGCCGGCCTGCAGCGCACCGGCGGCGTGACACCGCCGCGCGAGTTCGTGCTGATGGACCGCTCGGCAATTGGGCTTGGTTCGGTGTTCCTGCGAATGGGTGCCAAGCTGAACTGGCACCGGATGTTCCACGAGCTTATCGACGGGTTCAACGAGCAGGAACTGGCGGCGCGGCAGGCGGCGGCGTTGGCAGAGGCGGGCGTTCCGGCCGCGGCGTAAGGAAGCAAGCGCTTCTTTTTCGAGAAGAAGCAAGAAGCTTTTGCACGCGCTGTTGCGGACGGCTGAAACGACGCGCTTCACCACGGCGCACCCGACAGGAACAAAAGTTTTTTGGTTCTTTTTTTAAAAAAGAACCGCTTGCCTTGCCCTCCTCCCCGCCCATCAAACGTAGAGCCCTGCTCACGGAACCCCTGCTCAAAGCAGTCGTTTTCCTGTCAAACAAAGCATGGGCAGGGCCGCATGATGAACACCGACCTCGCGGGGGTTCCGACCAGAACCGCCGGGCATCCTCTCTTACGCATACTGGTGTCCTTCCCCATTGCCTGCTTCTGCGGCGCGCTGGTCACCGACAGTGTCTATGCATCCACTGCGGAGATCGCCTGGGCCGACTTCTCGACCTGGCTGTTGGCAGCGGGAATGTTCATGGGCCTGCTTGCCGCGATCGTCGGTCTGGCCGACCTCGTAGGTAACCGCCGGCTGCGCCGGCCGCGCTCGGTTCCCGTCGCCGTCATCGGCAGTCTTCTCGTGCTGGGCGTGGGCTTTCTCAACAACCTCGTTCACAGCCGCGATGCCTGGACGTCCGTCGTGCCGGATGGGCTGGCGCTGTCGGCGGTCACCGTCCTTCTCATCGTGCTCACCGTCTGGCTCAGCTCCGGTACGGTCTATCGTACTCGCGTCATTGTCCAGCCTGCAGGAATTCGCTCATGACATCGTTCACCAAGCCGGCAACGCACCTCGCACTCGCGGCGGCCGGCATCCTCGCTTTGACGGCGGCCGCCCCCGACAATTTCGACGTGCGCACGCAGATCGGGCCAAACCCGGTGCTGCCGCCGATCCAGCAATACCTGGTGCCGCCGATGAGGCTGGCGCCGGGCGTGGGCTGGAAGCAGGGCGAGATGCCGACGGTGGCGTCCGGCCTGCGGGTCCAGGCGCTGGCCACCGGCCTCGAACACCCGCGCTCGGTCTACACGCTGCCGAACGGCGACGTACTCGTCGTTGAGTCGCGCAGTCCTGAACTCGACCCGGTCAGCCGTCCGAAGAACATCGTGATGAACTGGATGGAGAAGATGGTCACGTCCAACGGCGTGCAATCGGGCAGCAACCGCATCACCCTGCTGCGCGACACCAAAGGCACCGGCACGCCGGACCTGCGCACGGTGTTCATCGACCACCTCTACTCGCCGTTCGGCGTGGCACTCGTCGGCAACGACCTCTACGTCGCCAACACCGACGCTATCCTGAAGTTCGCCTACACGCCCGGTGCCACCAGCATCACCACCCCAGGCACCGTGCTGACGCCGCTGCCTGGCGGCCCGATCGACCATCATTGGACAAAAAGCCTGGTAGCAAGCGAAGACGGCAGCAAGCTCTACGTCGGCATCGGCTCGAACAGCAACATCACCGAGAACGGCATCGGCGCCGAACTCGGCCGCGCCGACATCTGGGAAGTGGACCGGTCCAACGGCGCCCACCGCATCTTCGCCAGCGGCCTGCGCAATCCCAACGGCCTGGTCTTCGAGCCGCAAAGCCACGCCTTGTGGTGCGTCGTCAACGAGCGTGATGAGCTCGGCCCCGACTTGGTGCCGGACTACCTGACATCGGTGAAGGACGGCGCGTTCTACGGCTGGCCCTACAGCTACTACGGCCAGCACGTGGATCCGCGGGTGCAGCCGCAGCGGCCGGACCTGGTCGCCAAGGCAATCCCGCCGGACTACGCGCTCAGCTCGCACGTGGCACCCCTGGGCCTGGTGTTCGACACCGGTAACAGCCTGCCTTCGCATTACAGCGGCGGCGCGTTCGTCGGCGAACACGGTAGCTGGGATCGCGACATACTCAACGGCTACAAGGTGGTGTTCGTGCCGTTCAGCAACGGCAAGCCGAACGGCACGGCCGAGGATGTGCTGACGGGGTTCGTGGACGCGAAAGGCAACGCGCATGGCAGGCCGGTGGCGGTCACGCTGGACAAGACCGGCGCGCTGCTGGTTGCGGACGACGTTGGCAATACCGTGTGGCGGGTCAGTTCGGCCAATCAGAACCAGGCGGCTAAGTAAGCAAGCGCTTCTTTTTCGATAAAAAGAAGCAAAAAGCTTTTGTTCCGGCTGTCGCGGACCGTTCAACCGGTGCGCGCTCAGGGTGTAAAGGTTTTTTGCTGTTATGCGAGCCGCCCGAGACGTTGACCGGTGCAGGCGAGGCAAGCAGTTCTTTTTTGAAAAAAAGAACCAAAAAACTTTTGCTCCCTGGGCGTACGCTGTCGAGAGTCCGCGACTGCAGTGACAAAAGCTCTTTGCTTCTCTTTTTTTCGAGAAAGAAGGCCGCGACGTCGCGTCGTCGGCCATCGCAGAAGTCTGTGTTTAGGGCTGTTGGTATTATTTGGCGAAGGAAGCGCTTGCTTGCATTTGGCTCAGTTACCGCGACGCCGGCGTTACTCAGCTGCCTGCGCGCTGTGATCACTGTCGAGTTCTGCTGCGGCCTTTGCGCGTGACCTGGCCGTCATGGCCTGCAAACTTGCCAAACGCGGGGGAACCAGACTGGTGAAGTTTCCTGCGGGCTGCGCGCGCCTTTCCTTACCGCATCAGCAACGGCAATAGGCTCATGTCTAAGAGCCGTTTTTGAGCGACTCCTCAGAACTCGCGATCACAGCCAAGCAAAAGTCTGTTTTTAAAAATACCAGAAAACTGAGACCCTCGGGTGCACGCTGCAGAAGACTCCGCGACAGCAGAACCAAAAGTTTTTTGCTGCTTTTTTTCAAAAAAGCAGGCCTTGCTTCCTTGCCGCCGATTTTTAGCTCAATGATTCGACTCACATCACTCACAGCCGCCCTGGCCATCATCACCCTGGCCGCCCCTTGCGCCGCGCAAGACCCAGTCTCGTTCGCCGAGCGCCTCGCCGCCGCTCGTGCCAACCCGGGTGCCGCCGACTGGACGGCGCTGCGCGCCGCCTACGCCGCCAGCCCGGCCTACGATCCGGACGCGGGTAGCACGCCGCAATCGGCCGCCGCTGCCGCCGCTCTATCGCGCACCGACTACAAGCTGGCGGCAGAACTCGCCGGCCTGGCCACGGACCACGACTGGATGGACCTGCGCGCTCACATGCTGGGCATGCTGGCCTGCGCCCGCGACGGCGAGGCGGCGCACGCGGCCGCCCACAAGGCGGCATATAACGGATTGCTGCACGCTCTGCTGGCCACCGGAGACGGTGCGTCGCCGGCAACCGCCTACCGCGTGCTCGCTGCCAGCGAGGCTTACATGGTGCTGGCCTACGGCCACCTGCACCTGCGCGGTGAGACGGCATTGCAGACCGACGGCCACATCTACCACGTGCTGACGGCCTCGCATGTGCCGGACTTGAAGGTGGTGACCGTGTTCGTCAACGTAGACCAGCCTTTTGCGCGGGAGACTGCGTTGGCGGCGGGCCCGATAAGGCATTAAGCAAGGCCTTCTTTTTTGAAAAAAGAAGCAAAAAACTTTTGTTCGGCTGTCGCGGACCTTTCCACACGGTGTACTCCAGGGCGATCAAGTTTTTTGGTTCTTTTTTTCGAAAAAGAACCGCTTCCTTGCTGTCCTTCCGAGGCACCGCCCGCTCCCCCGGCGCCGACCCCACGCGCCTACCCACCGGCCTGGACCTGCGCGCCATCAGCATCGCCGAAGGCGTGCGCGCCGGGCTGGCCGCCGCAGCGCCCATCGCCGCCTCGGTCTGGCTGCACCAGCCGGTGCTGTCGCTGACCGCGCTGGGCGCCCTGCTCACTTGCATCTGCGACCCCGGCGGCCCGTTGCGCCGCCGCCTGCCGCTGCTGCTGGGCTTCGTCTGTGCCGGCAGCATGTGCCTGGGCGGGTTCGGCCTGGTCCGCAACGCCGGCCTTGGGGCCACGCTGCTGGCCGCCCTGCCCGCCCTGTTCTGCACCAGCTTCGTGCGCGTGTGGGGCGCGCCCTTTGCCGCAGTGGGCAACCTGGTTGCCGTGGCGCTGCTGCTCGGCACGGACGACCCGCAGGACCTGGCGCACGCCGCACTGTCTGCCGCGCTGTTCGCCGGCGGCGGCGCGTGGGCGCTGCTGCTGACGCTGATCATCTGGCGCATCCATCCCTTCGGGCCCGCTCGCCGATCCGTGGCCGACGTGTGGGACGCGCTGTCGCGCACGGCGCGGATGATGCTGCGGCTGCTGGAAGCCGAGGCCGCCGGCCAGCCGCACTCGGAGTCCGGCTGGGAGGCGCAGGCGCGCGCCGGCCGTGGCGCCGTGCGCGCGGCTATCGAGCGCTCGCGGGCGGTGCTGATGGACACGTTCGACGCACGTGGCCCCGCCAGCGGCCCGGCGGCGCAGAACCTGATGCGGCTGGAGGCGGCCGACCAGTTGCTCGGCGTGATGACGGCGCTGTCCGACCAGCTCGAACACGTGCCGGCCGCAATGCGACCCGCCGCCATCGCCATGCTGCGGCGGGTGCCGGCGCTGCTGCGCGTGCTGGCGCAGGCCACGGAGCGCGAGGACGCCGACCCCCTGCCGAAGCTGGAACGCGCCACCGACGCCATGCTGGCCGAGGCGGCGGCCGCACCCGCGCTGCAGCCGGCCGCGCGCGCCATGGCCGAAAGCCTGCGCGCGGCAACCCGGCTGATCGACCCGGCGCAGTACCTGCCCGGCAGCGGCGTGCAGGGTGATGCCGGCGTGCCCTGGCGGCAGCGCATGGCGGGCCCCGCGCTCGCCAACTGGACGTGGCGCAGTGCCTCGCTCCGCCACGCGGTGCGGGTGTGCCTGGTGGTGACGGCAGCGCTCGGCGCCACCCTGGCCAGACACGGCCCCTACACGCATTGGCTGACCATCACGCTGGTGCTGGTGATGCAGCCGTTCTTCGCCGCCACCTGGCAGCGCACGCTGGAACGGGTCGGCGGCACGCTGTTCGGCGGCGTGCTGGTTGCGGTGCTGTCCACGCTCACCCATTCCCGCCTGCATCTGGCGGCTCTGCTGCCGGTGCTGGGTGCGCTGGCGCTGGCGTTGCGCCAGGTCAGCTACGCTGTCTACACCGCCGTCTACACGCCATTGGTGGTTCTGCTGGTCGAACAGGTGCGCCCGCTAGAGGACCAGCGCAGCATCGCGCTGGCCCGCGCCGGATACACCGTGCTGGGCGGGCTGATCGCTGTAGCCGCCAACGCGCTGCTCTGGCCGTCCTGGCAGCCGGCGCAGGTGGCAGCCGACCTGACCGCGGCGCTGCGCGCGCACGCCGCCTACGCGCGGGCCGTGCTGTTCCCCGCCGGCGGCGGTCCGGCACGCGAGCGCAGGCAGGCGGGCCTGGCCAGCAACAACCTGGAAGCCTCGCTGCAGCGCGCGATGCACGAGCCGCGCCGCGGCCAGCGCGACCGGCTGCAGGCCGTGCTGATGGCGGACGCAACGTTGCGGCGGATCGCCGGGCGGCTGGCGGCGATTTCGCTGGATGCGCAGCCGGCGGATGCGCAGCAGGGGGCGTGGGTGGTGGAGACGCTGCAGGCGTTGGAACGAGGCGAGGCCGCCGCGCCTCGGCCGGTGCCGAGCGGTGCGGAGCAGTTGGACAGGCTGACGCGACAGGTGGAGCTGCTTGGGGGAACGCTGATGCGGGAGGAAGGCAAGCAAGCAGTTCTTTTTTGAAAAAAAGAACCAAAAAACTTTTGTCTCCTGGGCACCCGTCTGCTGACGTTTTGAGCATCGTTCAGCACGGCGCGCCGAGGGGCAAAATTTTGCTTTCTCCGCTTGCTACGCCGGCCCGAACAACGCGGTCACATCCGGTGTTTTCTGCACTTTCAGCTCTGGAACGCGCTCGATCTGATGTTGCTGCTTCCACGTCCGCAACGCAGAGCTGCGTTCCGGCAACCACGCCGCAACGGCCACGAACCCGCGGCCGCACATCCAGCGGTCCGGAACGCGCTTTGCGAAACGCAATTCCACCAGCAGGTTGGCGTCGAGTGCCACCTGCATGCCCTCCGCCGAGCTCAGAGTGGCCGCGTAGGCCGCAACCTGCTGCAGGTCCTGTGTTACCTCACGCAGGCGCGCCGCCGGCGCGTTGGAATTGCTGCACTGCGCACCCTCGGTCGTAATCAACTCCAACAGGCGGACATACTGGGTGGCCGCGCTGTGCCTGATCTTCTCCTGCTGCTCTGGCGGCAAGTACTGGGCGACGGCAAACAATGCCTGGGCGTAGACCTTGCTGACGAACGCCGTGTCCGTCTGTCCCCGCGTTTCCTGCAACAGCCCCCAGTTCAGCACGCGCAGGCGAAGATGGTCCACGCTGTCGGGCGTGTCACCGGCGGCTTTCGGCAGTTCGCTCGCCGCGACGCGGGCGCGCAGCGAGTCCGGTGGGCCTTGCGTGGCAAACTTCACGGTCTGCTCGATGCTCGCGTAGTCCTGCGCGGCAAGTTCGGCGTCCAGACGCTGTTCGAAGGGACCGGCGGAAGCGACGAGGGCGGCGTGGAAATCTCCGGCATTCGCCGGGCGCGAGGGCGTGGGTCCGCTGGGCGCCGAACTGCAAGCAGAGAATTGTAGGCAGGCCAGGACAAAGACGGCACGTAGCCAAGACGTTTTCATCTACTGCCCCAGTATAGCAACGAAAATAGCAAAGCCTGCTTTTTTGAAAAAAACAGCAGAAGTTTTTGTTGCGGCTGTCGCGGAAAGTTCTGCCGCGAGTCACCGCGTGGCCGTAATGGGACGTGCCCGCCACACGGCGCGACAGCGGACCAAAAGTTTTTTGGTTCTTTTTTTCAAAAAAGAACCGCTTGCTTTCTCCTAAGCTCCCGCAGACGCCCGAACATCCCCCGCCACCTGATCAGCCAACTGCCCCAGCAACCCGCTCAGCGCCGCCGCAAGGTTCCCCGCACCAGGCCCGCCAGGCTGCGCAGTCAGCGACACGTGCCGTGTCGATAGCGGCTCATGCGTGGTGCCGCGCTCCAATGCCACCTCCGCCGTCAGCACCACGTTGCCCGACGCCTCGGCGTCGAAATCGAGGATGTCGACTTCCAGCCGCATGGTCGGCTCCGCGGTGATCGCGCCCGACTCGGTGAACACCGACGCACCGGCAAGGCGCTGCGAGAGATCCTGGGTCAGTACGCGCCCGATCATGTCGCCCAGCGGTTCGGCCCAGCGCAACTGGCTGTTCACGTCGAGCTTGTACGACGCAGATTTCAACACGATGTCAGAACGGTCGAGGTAGCCGGCGAGGCCGGGACGCCGCACCTCCATGGTGACGCGTGCGCCGGGCGAGGGCACACCGGGGACGACTTGCAGCGTGTAGTAGGTGGGGTCGGGTGACGCGCAGGCGGTCGTAGACAAGGCAAGCAAGAAAGCAAGGCCTTCTTTTTTGAAAAAAAGAAGCAAAAAACTTTTGCGCGCGCTGTCGCGGACGGCTGAAACACCACGCTTCCACACGGCAAAACCCAAGGAGGCAAAAGTTTTTTGGTTCTTTTTTTCAAAAAAGAACTGCTTGCTTGCTGTCACTTCTCACCCGCCTGCGCCGTCCGCCCACGTATCAACGCCTCCGGATGCCTATCCAGGAAGTCCGCCAGCAGCCGGAGGCTACGCGCCGCATCGTTCACCTGGTCGAGCACGCGCGAGATCCCGCGCTGGAAGTCCGAGTTGCCGCCGTAACCGCCCTCGCCCAGCGCCGCGTTGGCACGCTCGACCGCCTGTTGCAGCTCGGCACTGATCTTGGGCAGGCGTTGCAGCAGCGGCGTGGCCCCCTGGTCGGCGTGGCGCACCAAATGCTGCACGTCGGTCAGCGTGTCGGACAGCTTCTGCAGCGCGTTGCGCAGGTCCGGCCCGCTGATGACGTGGTTCACCGAGGCCAGCGTGTCGTTGAGGTTGCGGCCGATCTGCTCGAAGGGAATCTTGTCGATCTTGGTGGCGATGTCGCTGAGCGACGAGGTGATGTTGTCGAGGCCGCCGTTCTGGCTCGGCATCACCAGCGCGTCGCCTTCCTGGGTCACCGCGGCGTCCGCAGCGTTCGGCACGTATTCCAGCGCAATCATCTTCTGCCCGGTGATGAAGTTGCTCGACTCCAGCACCGCGCGCATGCCCTGCCGCACCAGCTGGCCGGTGACGACGTGCGGGTCGGCCTGCGCGCCCTCGCTGTTCCTGTCGAACACTCGTTCCGGCTGCAGGTCGTAGGTCACGCGGGCACGTATCTGCTTGCCGCCCGGGTCCAGCACCAGCTTCACGTCGTCGACGGCGCCGATCTGGATGCCGAAGACGTCCACCGGCGAGCCGCGCGCCAGGCCGCCCACGGAGCTGGTGAAGTAGGTCACGAACGGGATCTTGCGGGTGAAGCCGGCTGCGTCGGCCTCGGATTTGTCGTTGTAGAGCTTGAAGGTGACGTTCCCGGCGGCCATCGGCTCTGAGCGTGTGTCGTGCGGCGTCTCGAAGGCCACGCCGCCGGACAGCAGCGCCTGCAACGATTCGAGTTCGACATGCACGCCCTGGCCGCCCAGGCTGACCTCCACGCCCGACGCGTTCCAGAAATGCGTGTTCTGGTGAACGAACTTGTCGAAGGGCTTGCGCACGAAGGCGTTGATGGTGACCGGGCCCAGCCCGTCGCCCAGGTCGTAGCTGAGCACCTCGCCCACGTTGACGTCGCGGTAGAACATCGGCGAGCCTGGCCCGAGCGAACCCAGGCGCGCAGCCTTGAGCACGTAGCTGCTGCCCGGCTCGTCCGAGCGGCGTCCCGGCGGCTCCTCCAGCCCGGTGAAACTCGTCTGCTCGTTGCCGCCCGGCGCGCCGGGATCGACCTCGATGTAGGCGCCGGACACCAGGGTCTCCAGCCCGGAGATGTCGCCGGCGGACAATCGCGGGCGCACCACCCAGAAGCGGGCGTGGTCGGTCAGGATCTTGTCGCCCTGGCGGTTCATCCGGACGTGCACTTCGACGTGGCTGAGGTCGCGGGAGAGCACCACGTTCTCCACCATGCCCAGTGCCACCGCCTTGTGCTCCACTTGGGTCTGCTGGGCGCTGATCCCGTCGGCGGACTTGAAGCTGATGGTGATCAGCGGCCCGCGGTCCGCCAGGTTGTTGATCACCAGGTAGACCGCGATGCCGCCGGCGATGATCGGCACCAGCCAGATCAGCGAGAAGCGCCGCCGGCGGCGCATCACCGCCTCCGGCGCGCGGGGGAGGTTGCCGCTCACGCCGCGTGCGCCTGGGACGCCTGACGCAGACGATCGTGCCGCGCGGGCGCCAAATCCTCGGAGTCCAGATCGTGCCCGGCGGACGCGGCGGCGTCCCACATCAGCCTCGGGTCGAAGCTGGCGGCGGCGAACATCGTCAGCACCACGACGCAGGCAAACGCGATGGCGCCGATGCCGGGCAGCACGGTCGCCACGAAGCCAAGGCGCACCAGCGCGACCAGGATGGTCAGCATGAACACGTCGATCATCGACCAGCGGCCGATGCTGTCCACGAAGCGGTACAGCCGCGTGCGTTCGCGCAGCCTGGTGACCGACCCCTCGCCGGTCATCACCAGCATGGTGAACAGCGCCACCAGCTTGAACAGCGGCACGATGATGCTCGCCATCAGAACCAGCAAAGCGAGCGGCCACATATGCGCCACCACCAGCTCGGTGACGCCGCCCATGATGGTGCTAGGCTCGCCTCGGCCGAAGCGGATCAAGGTGAGGATCGGGTAGATGTTGGCCGGCAGGTACAGGCAGACGGCGGCGCCGGCCAGCGCCCAGCAGCGCGCCAGGCTCTGCGGCTTGCGGCGGCGCAGGCGGCTGTGGCAGCGCGGGCACCGGCTGCGCTCGCGCGCGTAGACCACCAGCCGGCAGCAATCGCAGCCGATCAGGCCGTGCTGCGGCTGCGGCGGCAGGTCCGCGCGCAGGCCGACCGCCTCCATCGCTTCCCAGACGTCCTCGTGGTCCAGCTCAACGTCGGCGGCCACCATGCACAGCATCACGCCGCCCAGCGCGTAGAGCGCCGGGCCCACCTCCACCGTGGCGATCGCCTGCAGCCGCGTGTAGGCGACAAAGGCGCCGAGCAGGAACACCTCCACCATCGACCACGGCCGCAGGCTCTCCACCCAGGCGTACAGGGCGGGCAGGAAGCGCGGCGGCTGCGGCGTGCGCAGGCCGAGCAGCACGGTCAGGATCAGCAGCAGCTGGATGAAGGGCACGGCGATCAGGGTGATCAGCACCACCACGCTGATCTCCCACTCGCCGTGGTTGCCCAACTGGCTGGGGCCGGTGAACAGGGTCGCCTGGTACAGCCGGCCGACCGAGCGGAGGTCGAGGAAGGGCAGCTGCACGGCGAGGACCAGCAACACGAAGGCGCCGATGTAGCAGCCCAGCGCGCGGTTCAGGCTGTCACGGTGCGCCTTGCGCAGGGTGGCGTTGCAGCGCCGGCAATAGGAGGAGTCACCGGGGGCAAGCGGGGCCACGCACTGAAACAGCCCGCAATCCTGGCATTCGCGCAGGATGGCCTCGGACATCTCCTCCGGCTCGGTGGCGTTGGAAAAGCAGATCTCAGTCATCGACGCCCGCTAACGCGGCCACAGACGCGGTGTTTCTGACCATGCACCCTCGCCACCACATTTCCTGTCCGCGCCAGCCGGGCTAGGCTTGGCGTCTCGCCGATACCGGCCCTGCACGCCCGAGTCGAGGGCCGTATGAGGGTCTGCTACCAGGAGGTGCGTGCTTGTCCAGCGTCTCTCTCATCCACCGCGCCCACATCATCGTGCTCGGCAACGAGAAGGGCGGGTCGGGCAAATCCACCACAGCCATGCACCTGATCGTGGGCCTGCTGCGTGACGGCTACAAGGTGGGCGCGGTGGACCTCGACGCCCGGCAGGGGACGCTGTCTGGCTACCTCGCCTCGCGTGCCGCCTACGCCGCACGCCATGGGGTGGAGCTGCCGGTGCCCGACGCGGCCTCGGTCTATCGCAGCGAGATCGACAGCCGCGCCGACGCCGAGGCCGAGGAGCGCAGCCAGCTGGAGGCGGCCATCGCCCGGCTGTCGGCCGGGTGCGAGGTGATCGTCATCGACTGCCCGGGTGCGGACACCAACCTCGCGCGCCTGGCGCATGCGAGTGCGGACACGCTGATCACGCCGATCAACGACAGCTTCGTGGATTTCGCCATGCTGGCGCGGGTGGACCCGGACAACCACGCGGTGATCAACCCCAGCATCTACAGCGAGATGGTGTGGGAGGCGCGCAAGCGCCGTTTCGCGCGCGACCGGACGCGGATCGACTGGATCGTCATGCGCAACCGCATGGGCAGCACGGAGATGCGCAACAAGCGCGACGTGGGGGCGACGCTGGAGACGCTGGCCAAGCGGATCGGCTTTCGCACGGTGAAGGGGTTCGGCGAGCGGGTGATCTACCGCGAGCTCTACCTGCAGGGGCTGACGCTGATGGATGTGCGCGAGGCCGGGCTGCAGATCCAGCTGGGAATGAGCCACATCGCGGCGCGCGCCGAGGTCCGCGCGCTGCTCTCGGCGATCCGCAAGCCGGCGCCGCGGGGCGTGCCGGTGGCCGACGCGGTGGCTTGAGGGTGGGCCGCGGGCGTTTGCCAGACGCGCGGCCCATGGCGGCCTGGCCGGGGTGGCAAGCGGGCCGGCGGGTGCAGGCAGCCGTTGGGTCGACGCGGGCGAGCGCTGTTGCGACCACCGGCCGCGTCTTGTATGGATTTGCCAGGCTCGACGCCGGCGTAGCTCAGGGGTAGAGCAACTGATTCGTAATCAGTAGGTCCACAGTTCGATTCTGTGCGCCGGCACCAGCAAAAACCAGAGCCTGGCGTGTCATCCCAACCACTTTCGCCGGTGCGGTATCGAACGGGGCTTCCACCACGAGCGCGGACGCTATCAGCCGACGACGCGCCGGGATGCCTTGTTGCATACTGCTCCTTGCTGATAGAGCCACGAGCTTGGCACATCTATGCCGCTCAGAAGCCGTCCACCGCATTAGATTGAGCCTTCATCACCATCTGCGAGCGACGGACACGCAGTGGCCTCAGCTCTCCACGGGCGACTGAGTAGTTTCCGGGGGTGCCGTGCCTAGCCAGCTCGTGCCAGGTTTGTAAGTAAGCCGTCCCGCGGCCGCATCCAGGGCAGACAGCAATGGAAGGTGATGGCCGTATGGGGCATGGTCGTAGCGGCGTTGCTGGTCGCCGGGCCCGCCCTCTTCTGTGTGGGTCTGGCAATCGTGCTGCCCGTGCTCGGCCACGCCACGTGGCACCTCTATCGTAAGGTGGTAGCCGCCTGAATGGCGTGCGTTAGCGGCGTAACCAATCGCTGAGGCGACGGTCTGCTTCTGACAACGAGGCCGCGCAGGGTCACCTGCTCGTGCCGCAGCTTGGCTGCTGTACGGCGCACAACCAGCGGATTGGTCGAGCATGGCTGGCCGCAGGGCCTAGCAGAGTCGAAAGACAAAGGGAGAGCCAGGATGTTTGAGACGATCCGAGCCGACAGCCGCCTCGATGCGACCCCGGAACAGAACCGGTCCTACGACGCGGTCGCGCAAACGTTCCACTGGCTCGTGGCCGCGCTGATCGTTGCGCAGTTCGCGACCGAGCTGATCCCCAAGGACTGGGCGCCAAAGGGCGCGCTCGCGTCGTGGCACGTCTCGATCGGGCCGAGCATCCTCGCGCTCATGCTGCTGCGCCTTGTCTGGCGCCTCACGCACCGGCCGCCGCCTGCGCCGGCGGATCTCTCGCCCGGGCTGCGCCTGCTCTCGCGGGCTACGCACTGGTCGTTCTACGTCCTGCTGATCGTGCTCCCGCTGCTCGGCTGGGTCGCGGCCTCGGGTTTCGGCGCGACGCCCTATCTGTTCGGCGTCAT
The DNA here is from genome assembly GCA_965198755.1 of Acetobacteraceae bacterium. Taxonomy (GTDB): domain Bacteria; phylum Pseudomonadota; class Alphaproteobacteria; order Acetobacterales; family Acetobacteraceae; genus BOG-908. The sequence goes on along the minus strand of OZ240673.1, from coordinate 4,348,381 downwards.
CCCGCTTCCGGCGCTGATCGCCAAGGACAAGCCAACGGCCGAGGCAGTCGGCGGCGTGCACGGCCTGGTGGCATGGGCGCTGCTCGCGGTGATCACCTTGCACGTTGCCGGCGCGCTGTACCACGCGGTGGTCAAGCGCGACGGCGTGCTCGGCCGCATGCTGCCGGGCGGCAAAGACAGCAAGGTAATTTCGCTAAACTAGGCCGGTCCTCGGACATGATCCGTCCAGCCGCCGCCAAGCGCCTTGAACAGCGTCACCAGGTTTTGCTGCTGAGAAAGGTTAAGCGAGACAAGTGTAAGCTGCGCTGAGAACAATGAGTTTTGCGCGATGAGCACGTTCAGATAGGTGTCTGCTCCCGCGTCGGACCGCATTCTCGATATGTCATAGTAGGTCTGGTCGGCGCCGACGAGCCGCTTTTCCGCGTTTACCTGGCGCGTATAGGTCGCCCGTCCGGCGAGCGCGTCCGAGACGTCGTGGAACGCCGACTGGATGGATTGCTCGTAATCGGCAACCTCAACTCGCTTTTCGACCTTGGCGTAATCGAGGTTGGCGAAGTTCGTTCCGGCGTCAAAGATCGGCACGCTGATTTGCGGCTCGAACAACCAGGACGCCGTTCCCGCGCCGAGCAGTTTCGTCAAGCCGCCGCTGGCGGTGCCACCACTGCCGGTCAGCGTGACGGACGGGAAGAACGCCGCCCGTGCTGCGCCGATGTTGGCGTTGGCGGCCAGTAACGTGTGCTCCGCGGCGCGGATGTCCGGCCGGCGCTCCAACAGGTCTGATGGCAACCCGGCTGGCAAGTCCGGAAACGCCGCCTCCGCCTCTAGCCCGCTCTGCGCCATCATCCGCGTTTGCAACTCGTCCGGCAGTGTGGTCCCCGCCAGCAGCACCAACTCATCGAGGTCCTGCGCCACCTGCCTGGTGTACTGCTCGACGCTCGCCTCGGCCGTGCGCAGGGTCGACTCTGCCTGCGCTACGGTGAGCAACGTTCCGGTACCTTGGGCCATCTGGAGTTTGTAGAGCACGTACGATTGTTGCTGCGCCTTCGCTGTCAACTGCGACACGCGCAACGCATCGCGATCGGCAAGCCACGCCAGGTATTCCGACGCGACGGACGCGACCAGGCTGATCAGCGTGCTCTTCTGTGTTTCGGCCAGGCTGAAGTATTGCTCTTTCGCCTGCTTGCTCAGACTGCGGATTCGGCCGAACAGATCCAGCTCATACGAAGCGGCGCTCAGCCTCAGACTGTAGGCGTTCAGATGCAAGGCAGTGGGTGTTCCCTCCTCGCCTGGCGCCTCCCGCGCAAACTCGGCACTTCCGGTGGCGTCGATCGTCGGGAACAGCGCGGCGTGCTGGACCACGTACTGGGCGTAAGAGGCAGCGACGTTCTGCGCTGCAACGCGCAAGTTCCGGTTGTTCCTCAATGATAAATCGATCAGGTCCTGCATCACCGGATCGAGGAAGAAGTCGCGCCAGCCCAGATCGCCCGCCGCCACGCTTCCAGACACCGCGCCCGCACCGCTGAAGGCTGGGCCGGCCGGATAGTGGTCGGCCACTGGCAAGCTGGGGCGCAGGTAGGTCGGGATCAGGCTGCAGCCGGTCAATGCCGCCAGCATGGTCGAGCCCAGGATAAGGTTCCGCATGATCTAAGCCCTCATCGCGGCCCGCACCGGAATAGCCTCGTGCTTCACCGCTGGCTTGACCCGGAACAGCCTGAGCACGGTGACGAAGAACACGGGGACGAAGAAGACCGCCAGGATGGTGGCCGTGAGCATGCCACCCACCACCGCGGTGCCGATCGCGGTCCGCGCCGCAGCGCCGGCGCCGCTTGCGATCGCCAATGGGAACACGCCGCAGACGAAGGCCAAGGAGGTCATCAAGATCGGCCTGAGCCGTTCGCGTGCCGCCTTGAGAGCCGCCTCGCGCAGGCTGGCACCACCCTCGTAGAATTCCTTGGCGAATTCCACGATCAAGATGGCGTTCTTTACCGCCAGCCCCACCGTCGTCAGCAGGCCCACCTGGAAGTACACGTCGTTGTCCAAGCCGCGGATTGAGGTCGCGATGACGGCGCCCAGCACGCCCAATGGCGCCACCAGCAGCACCGCGATCGGGATCGCCCAGCTTTCATACAAAGCCGCCAGGCAGAACAGAATGACCACGCCGGAGATGCTGAACAACGCCGTCGTCTGCGATCCTGCCTGCACTTGCTCGAAACTCAGCCCGGTCCACTCGTAGCCGACGCCCGCCGGCAGCTTGGACGCCATCTCCTGCATCGCGGCGATCGCCGTGCCGCTACTGCCGCCGGGTCCGGGGACGCCCAGGATTTCATAGGCAGTGGAACCGTTATAGTTTTGCACGTTCTGCGGCCCGACCAGCCATTTGCCGGTCGCTATGGCGGAGAACGGCACCAGCCCGCTGGTACTGTTGCGAAGGTACCATTTGCCGAGATCGTCCGGCAGCATGCGGGCATAGTCCTCGCCCTGGACATAGACCTGCTTGACCCGGCCGGCGCGCAGGAACTGGTTGACGTAGACCGATCCCAGCGCTCCCTCGATGAAGGTGTTGATGTCGGCCGTCGTCACGCCGAACGCATTGGCTTTCGCACGATCGATGACCAGGTTGTACTGCGACGCGTCCTCGATCCCGTTTGGCCGGACCGCCATCACCCTTGGGTCCCTCGCGGCCATGCCGAGCAACTGGTTGCGCGCGGCCAGCAGCTTGTCGTGACCCACATTGCCGCGGTCGACCAACTCCATGTCGAAACCGGACGCGTTGCCCAGTTCCAGCACCGCGGGCGGCTGGAAGGTCAAGATCATTGCGTCCCGCGCGCCCGCAAAATGCTGCGTCACCCGGGCCGCGACTGCGGCACCGGATTGCGAGGCCAAGGGCCGGTCCGCCCAGGGCTTGAGGCTGATCACCAGGAAGCCGGCGTTCTGCCCCTGTCCGGCGAAATTGAAACCGACGACCGACAGCGCCGTGGCGACGTTGGCCTTCTCCGACGTGAGCAGGTACTCGATCACCCGCTCGTTCACCGCATCGGTCTGTTCCGCCGTGCTGCCCGGCGGCAAAGTCGTCTGCCCGAACACCAGCGCCTGGTCCTCGTCTGGCAGGAAGCCCGTCGGCAGCCTGGTGAAGAGGAACACCATCGTCCCGGCGATGACGACGAAGGCCAGCATCGACGAGACCGAGGACGTGATCATGCGGCCGACGCCGCCAGCGTAGCGATGGTTGGTCCAGTCAAAGCCCTTGTTGAACCAGCCGAACGGGCCTCGAAGCTGGCTGTGCCCCGGCTTCTTCGGTTTCAGCAGGCTGGCGCACAAGGCCGGCGTCAGGATCAAGGCCACCAGCACCGACAGCACCATCGCCGAGACGATCGTCACCGAGAACTGGCGGTAGATCACGCCTGTCGAGCCGCCCAGGAACGCCATCGGCAGGAACACCGCGGACAGCACCAGCGCGATGCCGACCAGCGCGCCGGTAATCTGTGTCATGGATTTTCGCGTGGCGTCGCGCGGAGAGAGCTGGTCCTCCTCCATCACGCGTTCGACGTTTTCCACCACGACGATCGCGTCGTCCACCAGCAGGCCCACGGCGAGCACCATCGCCAGCATGGTGAGTGTGTTGATGGTGTAGCCCACAACTGCCAGCACGCCGAAGGTGCCCAGCAGCACCACCGGGACAGCAATGGTCGGGATCAGGGTGGCGCGGAAGTTCTGCAGGAAGATGTACATCACGACGAAGACGAGGACGATCGCCTCGATCAGCGTCTTGACCACTTCGGTGATGGAGAGGGTTATGAACGGCTCGGTATCGAGTGGGTAGACGATTTGCAGGCCCGGCGGAAAGTAGGGCTGCAACGCCGCCAACTGCGCGCGAACGGCGGATTCCGTCGCCAACTGGTTGGCGCCGGCCGCGAGTTTCAACGCGATCGCCGCGGCTGGCGCATGGTTGATCTTGGCGGTCGGCGAGTAGACCTGCGCGCCGAGTTCAACGCGGGCGACGTCCTTCAACAGGACCTGCGAACCGTTGAGGTTCACCTTCAGCAGAATGTTCTCGAACTGCTGCGGGGTCTCGTAACGGGTCGGGCCGATGATCGTGGCGTCCAGGCGCTGCCCCTTGCTGGCCGGCAGGCCGCCTATTTCGCCCGATGAGACCTGAATGTTTTCCGCGCTGATCGCGGAGGTCACATCGCCGACGGTCAACGCGTATTTATAAAGCTTGGCCGGGTCGAGCCAAATCCGCATCGCGTATTCCGCGCCGAACAGCGTGTAGTCGCCGACGCCGGAGACCCGGCTGAGGGAGTCCTGCACGTTGGACGCGACATAGTCGGCGATGTCCTGCGCGTTCATGCTGCCATCGGCCGAGATGAAGCCGATGACCACCATGAAGTTCTTGGTGGCCTTGGTGACCCGGATGCCCTGCTGGGTGACCTCGGTCGGCAGCACCGCTTCGGCCAATGACAGCTTATTCTGCACCTGCACCTGGGCGATGTTGACGTCCGTGCCCTGCTTGAACGTCGCATCGATCTCCATCGCACCACTCGATTGGGTGGTCGACGAGATGTATTCCAGCCCGTCCAGGCCGTTGAGTTGCTGCTGGATGGGGCGCACCACGGTGTCAGCCACGGTCTGCGCGGAGGCGCCGGGATAGGTCACCGTGATCGAGATCTGCGGTGCTGCGATGGACGGATACTGCGCGATGGGCAGCTGGAAGATCTCCACGCCGCCGACGAGCATGAGGATGAGGCCGATGACCCAGGCAAAGATCGGACGGTCGATGAAAAATGCGGACATCCCGGGCGCGCCTACTTCGCTTGCCCAGGCGCCGGCGCGGGCGCCGGGTCAGTCTTGGCCTCCGTGGCGTGGACCTCCGCGCCCGGCCGCACCTTCTGCAACCCGTCGACGATGACCTTGTCGCCAGGCGCCAGCCCACCGGTTACCACCCAGTTGTCGCCGATCGCCCGGCTGGTCTGGATGATCTTCAGGACCGCCTTGCTGTCCTTGTCGACCACCAGCACCGTCGGATCGCCATGGGTGTTGTGGGACACGCCGACTTGCGGCACCAGCAGGGCCTCGTCGTCGACACCTTCCTGCAGTTCCGCCCGGACGAATAGGCCCGGTAGCAGCAGGTGGTGGGGATTGGGAAAGATCGCCCGCACCACCACGGTGCCGGTCGCCTCGTCGACCGTCACCTCAGAGAATTGCAACGTGCCTGCGATCGGGTATCTGGAGCCGTTCTCGAAAAGCAGTTCAATCTTGGCCTGGTTCGGACCGGTTTGCTGGATCTTGCCCGCCGCAAGCTCCTGTTGCAGCCGCAACAGAGTCGTCGCCGGCTGAACGACGTCGACATAGATCGGGTCGAGTTGCGTCACCGTCGCCAGCACCGTCGTCTGACCGGCGGTGACCAGGGCGCCGGGCGTGACGGCCGAACGTCCTATGCGCCCGCTGATTGACGCTTTGACCTTCGTGTAGACCAAGTTGATCCTGGCTTGCTCGATGGCCGCCTGAGCGATGCCGATCGTGGCGACCGCCTCGCCGGCGGTTGCCACGGCATCATCGAAATCCTGCCGGCTGACAGCCTGGGCGGCGGCCAGAGGCTTGTAGCGGGCGCTCTTGGCCCGCGCGGTTACGAGTGCCGCCTGGTCATAGGCCAAGGTCGCGACGGAGCTGTCGTAGGCCGCCTGGTAGGTCGCCGGATCGATCTGGTACAATTGCTCACCGGCCTTTACGTCCGCACCCTCGACGAAAATGCGTTTCAAGATGAGCCCGTTGACCTGCGGACGGATGTCTGCGGTGAGAAAGGCCGTGGTGCGCCCGGGCAACTCGGTGGTGAGGGTGACCGGTCGCAGCTTGAGCGTGACAACGCTGACCTCTGCCAACGGCGCGGCTGGCGCGGCCGCCAGCTTGCGGCCGCACCCGGGCAGCAACATGACGGCGATCAACAACGGCGGCAGAGCAACGCGGAATGTTCTTGCCATGTGAGTCGTCCATCAACGTGAAGAGGAGGCAGGCTTTGCCGGGCGAGACGATGATCGATTGGAGCGGCGCTGCTGTATCGGCGCGGCGTGTGGAGAGGTTCTGAAAAAAGCTTTTTCCAACAGGGACAGCTGGGCAGCTACTCGCCGCAAGTGGTCGTCACGCTGAAACTTCAGTATGAGAACAGGATCCCAGGCGCTGATCATACAATCGAACAATGCCGAAACCGCACCGCTGGGGTCGTCGTGAGCAAGCCGTCCGGCAGCGATCGCGTCGCGCAACACAGTTTCCGCAGTGGAGCAGAGGAAAGCATGGAAATCCTCGACGAATTTCCACCGGTTCTTCCTTTCCAATGCCTGCAGCTGCAAGATATCCTTCTCATTGCCTAACTTGTCATGCATGTGTCGCGCCGTGCTCATGAACATCACGGCAAGACGTTCCCAATCACCTGATGTTCTGGCAATTGCGTCGGTGATGTCCCGTTGCAGCGCGAGGAGGTCCCGTGTGCCGATTGCTTCCAATATTGCGTCACGGGAGGGATAGAAGTTGTAAAGGTTGGGTGGCGACATCCTTAGCTCACGCGCGATGTCCGCCATGCTGGTCTTCACGGGGCCATAGCGCTCGAACAGGCCCGTTGCGGCCGCCAAGATCGCCTCACGTGTCTTGTCCTTGGTGGTCATTAATATTCCTGAGGCCTGACGATCTACATAATACGTCAGAATTCAGTGTCAAGTTGCTTGGACGATAAACCCCACCCGAGGCTTACGCGCAGGTCGTCTGTGCACAACGACGTGGCATCGTTCAGAGCAGGTGCTGGGCGTAGTAAGCAACCACCAAGGTTACGCCGAGTATTGGCGTGGCGCTCGGGCTCGATCCCGCAGCCAGGCGGCCTCGTCATCAGTATAGCCGGAGCTGATCAAGGCTACGCCTCGAAGCCGACCAGCGCGTCATGCGGGCACTGTCCATTTCCAGGGAGCCGGGCAGAATGAAGCAGTTTATCTGAAGAGGTTCTCGGGCCGGCCTGATCGCGCTGAGCAAGTATGTTGTGGGCTGAAGGTCCGTCCTGCTTATACCGGCGGCCTGGACCTTGATCCTTCGATGTCCGGCAAGGAAAGAAAGGCCTTCTTTTCTGAAGAAAAGAAGCAAAAGACTTTTGGTTCGGCTGTCGCGGAGGTTTCTGCAACGCGCGCCCAAGGGAACAAAAGTTTTTTGGTTCTTTTTTTCAAAAAAGAACTGCTTGCTTCGCTTGCCACGGGTCAGAATCAAAGATGTTTGGTATAGAGGGTGGCAATGCGTGACCCGCTTGCTCAGTTGTGTCGTCCACTAGGCTAGAGGCGAGCACGTTGCCATCGTTCTCCAACCAGGTTTGTGGAACGATAGCGGCACTCCCTGCAGGGCACCGCTATTCGACACGATGTTCGTGCCGGAACTGGCAATCATGAGTAGTTTCCGACCCTGGCGACAGCGACGCCCAGCATCTACGAATTCGCGGCTCGAACGAAAGGCCGTGCATGCTTTCCATCATACTTGACGCCCTGGTTCCAGTCTTTTTCGGTCTGGCTCTCGGCTATCTGGCCGGTTGGACCCGCGATGTGAACAACACGCACGTCGCCGAGCTGAATGCGATGGTCATGGATTTTGCGATCCCGGCGGCGATTTTCGCCACTATCGCTCAGGCGTCTCGCACGACGCTGTTGGCTCAGCTTCCTCTGGCGGCCATCCTCTCGCTTTCGATGCTGCTTCTGTACGGCGCTGTCTACCTCATGGCGCGACGGCTGTATCACACCAGCTCTGGCGAGGCGTCGGTGCAAGCCTGCACGACGTCACTGCCGAACTATGCCGCCGCCGGCCTACCGTTAATCGCCGCGCTGTTGGGCAGCGCTCACGTCGTTGCAGTTGCAGTATCCATTGCGTGCGGAGCGATCGTTGTCTCTCCACTGACTTTGGTGATCCTCGAGGCCTCGGCCCAAAAGCCCGGCGAGCGGCAATTCGCAGCCGTGCTGCTGCGCGCGTTCCGCAAGCCCATCGTTCTGGCGCCCGTGCTGGCAGTGGCTTTCGCGCTCAGCGGAGTCGGCCTGCCAGCGCTGGCGGTGAAGTCGCTCACCTTGATGGCCCAGGTGTCAGGCGGCGCCGCCCTGTTCCTGACTGGCCTCATCCTCTCCGCACAGAAGCTTCGCCTCGGGCGCAGCGCCGACATCCAGACTTTGGCCGCCAATGTGGCCCACCCGCTCATCGCGGCCGGGCTGGCTTGGCTGTTTGCCGCCTCGGCGCTGACATCCCGCGAGGCGATCGTGCTGTCGGCGCTGCCGTGCGGCTTCTTCGGCATTCTGTTCGGCCTGCGCTTCGGCATCACCTCGGAGGTCGTGGGCACCACCTTGATCGCCAGCACCGCTCTAAGTGCCATTACCCTGGCGGCCGCCATCTATTTCACTGCCGGCATGAGCTAGCGATAAGGGACCTGAGTGATGGACGTCTTTCTCAAAACTGATTGGACGAGCGAGCGCCGGACCCGTAACGAGCGCATGGCGGCCGCTCGGCCCTTCGCCGATGGCAAGATGGTCGCCGAGGCGCAGACGACAGCTCTGCTGGAAGCGGTGATCAGGCCCGGCGACCGCGTCTGTCTCGAGGGAGACAACCAGAAGCAGGCAGACTTCCTCGCCGCCAGCCTGGCCGCGGCAGATCCGAAGATCCTGCATGACCTGCACATCGTGCAATCGGGCATCGTATTGCCCGAACATATCGACCTTTTCGAGAAAGGCATCGCGCGCAAGCTCGACTTTTCCTATTCCGGCCCGCAAGGCGGCGCCATCTCCCGAGCCTTGGACGCCGGCAAGATCGAGCTGGGTGCGATCCACACCTACATCGAGCTGTTCGGCCGCTACTTCATCGACCTCACCCCGCACGTCGCCCTGACCGTGGCGCGGGCCGCCGACCGCCACGGCAACCTCTACATGGGTCCGAACACCGAAGACTCGCCCGCCGTGGTCGAAGCAACGGCATACAAGAACGGCATCGTCATCGCGCAGGTAAACGAGATTCTTGATGAACTGCCGCGCGTCGATGTGCCGGGCGACCAGGTCGACTTCATCGTGCATACGCGCAAGCCGTTCTTCGTCGAGCCGCTGTTCACCCGGGACCCGGCGCTGATCACCGAGATCCAGATCCTGGCTGCAATGATGGCCATCAAGGGCATCTATGCGGAATACGGCATCAAGCGGATCAACCATGGCATCGGCTACAACACTGCGGCGATCGAGTTGCTGCTGCCGACATTTGCCGACGGGCTCGGCCTGAAAGGCAAGATCGCCACGCATTGGGCGCTCAACCCGCATCCCACACTGATACCCGCCATCGAATCGGGATGGGTGCAGCAAATTCACAGCTTCGGCTCTGAAGTCGGCATGGACGACTACATGGCGGCCCGCCCCGACATCTACTTCACCGGGCGTGACGGCTCGATGAGTTCCAACCGGACATACTGCCAGGTTGCCGGCCTCTACGCCGTCGATCTCTTCATCGGGTCCACCCTGCAGATCGACCTGCAAGGTAATTCATCCACGGTGACGGCCGGACGCATCGCCGGCTTCGGCGGCGCTCCCAACATGGGCAGCGACCCGCATGGACGCCGGCACGCCAGCGAACCCTGGCTGAAGGCGGGGCGTGAGGCCAGCGGCGGCAACTCGCCCCTGGCGCGCGGCCGCAAGCTGGTGGTGCAGCTGGTCGAGACGTTCAGCGAGAAGATGGTGCCGGTGTTCGTCGAGACACTGGAATGCATCGCACTTGCGGAAAAATACAAGCTGCCGCTCGCCCCCGTGATGATCTACGGCGACGACGTGACGCACATCGTCAGCGAGGAAGGCATCGCCAACCTGCTGCTGTGCCGCAGCGCCATGGAACGCGAACAGGCCATCCGCGGCATCGCCGGGTTCACCGATGTCGGCCGCGCGCGTGACCCGAAAATGGTGGCCGACCTGCGTGCGCGCAAAATCATCCAACGGCCGGAAGACCTCGGCATCAACCCACTCGACGCGCATCGCAGCATGCTCGCCGCCCGGTCCATCAAGGACCTGATGCACTGGTCCGGCAACCTCTATGCGCCCCCGAGCAAATTCCGCAACTGGTAGGAGCAGCCGCATGCTGACACTCGATTACAAGCACACGGCGACGCGGCGTCTGGCCGGCAACCGGGCGCAGGCCATCATCGGCGTCGTCGCCTCGGGCAATCTGGAAGTGCTGCTGGAACGCGTGCTGCCCGGTACGGCCTGCGAGATACAGATCGCAACCCCGGTCAAGGGCTACGACGCCACGTGGCAGGCGGTGATCACCGAGTTCGTCGCCCGCTCGTCACCCGGCGGCTTGCGCATCTCGATCAACGACGGCGGTGCGCGGCCGGACACCGCGTACCTGCGGCTGATGCAGGGCTGTGCCTTGATGGAGCGGGAATGATGCAGGACGTAGCATCCCACGAGACCAGCAGCTGGCTGCAGGCGACGGCGCGGCAGAGGCTGGCCGGCTTGCTGGACCCCGGCAGTTTCCATGAGTTCCTTGGCCCTGAGCAGCGGGTTGAAAGCCCGCACCTCCCGCTCTTCGACCTGCCGCGCGCCTTCGACGATGGCGTGGTGATCGGCCGGGGCGTCCTGGACGGCGTCGAGGTTCTCGTGGCGGCGCAAGAGGGCCAGTTCATGGGCGGCACGTTCGGCGAGGTGAGCGGTGCGAAACTGGTCGGGCTCGTGCGTGCCGCCCGGGACCACAAGCGTTTGCCACAGACCATCCTGCTCCTGCTGGACAGCGGCGGGGTCAGGCTGCAGGAGGCCAACGCCGGCGAGCTCGCGGTTGCTGAACTGATGCGCGCCATCGTCCAGGCACGCTGCGCCGGCGTCGCAGTCATCGCGCTGGTGGGCGGCAAGGCCGGCGCCTTCGGCGGCGCCGGGCTGACGGCAGGCACCTGCTCCCGCGTCGTGGTGTCCGAACAGGGCCGCATCGGCGTGACCGGGCCGGAGGTGATCGAAACCAACAAGGGCGTAGAGGAATACGACTCCCGCGACAAGGCGCTGGTGTGGAGCGTCTGTGGCGGCAAGAACCGGCGCCTGATCGGGATGGCCGACGCGTTCACCGACGACACCATGGACGGCTTCCGCACCGCCGCCCGGGCGCAACTGGCGACGTGCAAACCACTCGGCCTCGCCACGCTGCAACGCGAGCAGGTCAGGCTGGCAGAACGCCAGCGGGCGCTTGGCGATTGCGAGGACGCTACCGCGATGTGGACCGTCATGGGAATCGCGCATCCCGAAGCCGTGTCCAACCTGGAAACACAGGACTTCATCCAACTCGCCGACAGCATGAGGGACGCCGATCATGACGCTCGATGAGGTCTTGGCCAGCCTGTTCCCGGGCGGTCATCACGTGCAGGTCAGTCCCGATGGCTGGATCACCGGTGACGCCGCGCGCAAGACGGGAGAGCCGATCTCGGTGATCGGCGTGGCCCATGGCGTGGCGCTTGGCACCGCTGGCGTCATCCCGCTGGCCGAGCAGGTTTTGCAGGTCGCGGCCAAGGGTGGCGCGGTGCCGATCCTGGTGCTGGTCGATACACAGGGTCAGTTGATGGCACGCCGCGACGAGATGCGCGGGCTGAACGAGTATCTTGGCCACCTCGCGAAATGCTTGCTGCTCGCCAGCCATCTCGGCCACCGCACTATCGGCCTGGAATACGGCAAGGCCGCCGCGGGCGCCTTTCTCGCGACGGCGCTGGCGACGGACATGCTGGTTGCCTTGCCCGGGGCCGAGCCTGCGGTGATGGACATGCCGTCCATCGCGCGCGTCACCAAGCTTGCGGAAAGCCGGCTGTTGGAGCTGGCCAAGACGACGCCGGTGTTCGCGCCGGGCCTGGACCACATGGTGTTCGTAGGCGCGGTCGCCGCCGTGTGGGACCCGGCCGCGCCGCTGGACGAGCAGTTGGAGGAGGCTCTGGCCGCAGCGTCGCCGAACGACGTGCGCGACGTGCTTGGCGCCGAGCGGCGCGGCCGGCCGGTGGCGGCTGAGGTGGCCAAGCGCGTCATCGCGGCCGCGACGGAGCAGGCCGTTTTCCATGCGGCGGCATGACCTTCTCCTGGTCGACCCACAGGCCTGGCAGGCGGTGCTGGAGGATCACCCGTTTCTGACTGCCCTCCCGCTGGTCGCTGGCTGGGCGGCGAAGCAGTGGCCGGTCATCGTCCGGCGCCCGACGACGGGCGACGCCGCGTCCGTGATACCTGCCGCGCTGCCGTTGCCGCCCTGCTACGGCAAGCACCGGGTGGGTTTCAGCTTGCGGTCCGGACAGGGCGTCACAGCCTGCCCGCCGATATTGCTGCGCGATGCCGCGCGGGCAGCGCCGCCGGAGTGGCAGACGATGACCGCCGGCCTGGTCGCTCTCGGCAGACAGGTCGGTGTGGCGCCGCGGGTGTTTGGGGCGCTGCTTTGGGAGCACGTCACCGGTTTGTCCTACCTGACGGAGCGTTCGGACCTCGATCTGCTCTGGGCGGTGTCCGACCACGCCACGGCCGCCACGCTGCTGGCGGGCCTGCAACGGCTCGATGCACAAGGCCCGGCGCGTCTGGATGGCGAACTGGAGCTACCCGATGGAGGCGGCGTGAACTGGCGCGAGATGGCGCTCTCGGCCGAACGCGGATGCGGCGAGGTCTTGGTCAAGACGATGCGCGGCGTCACGGCGTGTCACGTCGCCGGGCTGTTCGCCCTAGAGCCCGCCCGATGAGGTCCGCCCAATGAGGTCCGCGTCGTGAAGGCAGCCCGGCAACTTTCCACCTGGACGTTGCCGGCCAGGGTTGCCGCCCACGTCGCGGCGTGTGCCCGCACGAGCTTGCTCGCGGAACTGCACACCTGGCCGAAGCCGGGGCTGGTCAGCCATGTCGATCAAGGAAGCCATCTGGACATGGACGTGGCCACCTTCGAGGTCAGTGCCGCTGCCATCGAACCGTTCTTCGCCCGGCTGACCGAAGCGGGCGCCGCTGGCGCCGCCATGCCGGAACTGCGCAGCATCGGCGTGGCAGCGGAGCTGGCGATGTTGGCCGCCACGGATGGGATCAACACGCATCGCGGCGCGATTTTCGGGCTCGGCCTGGTCTGTGCTGCGGCGGGGGCTGCGGCGGGGACTGCGGCGGGGGTCGCCTGGTCCGGCCAGCCGCAATGGCGTGCGGCCGTTCTGGGCCAAACTGTCCGCCAGCGTTGGGGATGCACGATCCTGCGCGGGCCGATCCCGCTGCGCAGCCATGGTAGCGAGGCGTTGCGGCGCTTCGGCGCCGGCGGCGCACGGGCCCAGGCTGCCGCAGGCTTCCCCGACGTGCTGGAGGTGGCCTTGCCGGCCTTGCGGCTTGCCCGCCAAACCGTCCTCGACGACCCGCAGGCCGCCCGCGTCCAGGCGTTCTTCACCCTGCTCGCGACGGTGGACGACACGAACCTGCTGCATCGCGGCGGCGCCGAAGGTTTGTGCTTCGCTCAGCAGGCGGCGCAGGGCTTTCTCGGCGCAGGTGGCGTCACGCAGCCCAATTGGCGCGACGAGGCCGCCGCGGTGCACCACGCCTTTGTGACGCGCCGGCTGAGCCCGGGTGGCTGCGCCGACCTGCTTGCCATCGCCCTGTTGCTGGACGCCCTGGAACGCGACGCCGTGGAACACGATGCCGTGGAAAGCGGGGTATGATCGCTACGGCCATCCTATGCTCCGGGCAAGGAGCGCAGAGCGCTGCCATGTTCGCGTTGCTGGCGGACGCGCCGGCCGCGGCGCCGGTTTTTGCGGCGGCCAAACGCGTGCTCGGCGGCACCGACCCGCGCGATCTCGTGCACCAGGCCGGCGATGATGCGATCCACGCCGACAAAGCCGGCCAGATCTTATGCTGCACGCAGGCGATGGCGGCCTGGGCGATGATCAAGGACCGGCTCCCCCGGCCGCTTCTGGTGGCGGGCTACAGCGTCGGCGAGCTGGCCGCCTGGGGCGTGGCCGGGTTGCTCGATGCGGCCGGCGTGGTTGAGCTTGCCGCCCAACGCGCCGAAGCCATGGACGCCGCCACGCGGGAGCCGTCCGGCTTGGCGGCGGTCCGCGGCCTGGCCCGCGCGGTGTTGGAGCCGATCTGCCAGGCGCACGGATGTTTCATCGCCATCGTCAACGCCGCGGATCAGATGCTGGTGGGTGGGACCCGGATTGCTCTGGCAGGGTTGGTCCAGGACGCCATGACCGCCGGGGCTGCCCACGTCACCATGCTGCCGGTTGCTGTAGCGTCCCACACACCGCTCCTGGCGACTGCCAGCGCCACGTTCCGCACCTGCTTGGCGGCGGCCGCGATCCGCTCCGACCTGCCATCCGGCATCCGATTGCTGAGCGGGATCGACGGGATTTCGGTGTTTGATGTGCCCGGCGGCGAGGCCAAGCTGGCCCGGCAGATCCAGCAGACGGTAGATTGGGCTGCCTGCATGGACTCGTGCCGTAGTCTGGGCGTCACGAAAGTCATCGAACTGGGCCCTGGCTCAGCGCTGGTTCACCTCATCAGGGACGTGTTGCCTGACGCCGACTCCCATAGCCTGTCCGAATTCCATTCCCTCGAGGGCTTCGTCAAATGGGCAACGAAATGACTGCCTGTGGAAATTGCCCGACTGTCTGATACCAACCGTCTCAAGTTTTGACGGTGACAAGCGAAGCAAGCAGTTCTTTTTTGAAAAAAAGAACCAAAAAACTTTTGTTCCCTTGGGCGCGCGTTGCAGAAACCTCCGCGACAGCCGGACCAAGAGTCTTTTGCTTCTTTTCTTCAGAAAAGAAGGCCTTGCTTGCTTTGGAACGGTCAACCTTCAGGCCGGTTGGTATGAGAGGTCACACCGAAAGGCGAACGAGCATTTTGCCGAAGTTGCCGCCTGAAAACAGTTTCAGGAAAGCGGCAGGTGCATTCTCGATCCCGTGCTCGACGGTCTGATGGACCCTGACAGCGCCCTCCGCGACCCAGCCGGCCATGCGGTCGACGAAGTGCGGCATCATGGCGAAATGGTCGGAGACGATAAAGCCTTCGAGACGCAGCCGCTTTATCACCGCCAAGCGCATGTGCTGCGCACCAGTGGCTTCGCTCTGGTTGTATTGCGAGATCATGCCGCACAGCGCGAAGCGTGCGAACGGCTTGGCCGATTGCAGTGCGGCATCGAGATGGGCGCCGCCGACGTTGTCGAAATAGGCGTCGATGCCCTGTGGCGCCGCCGCGGCCAGCGCGGCAGCCAGATCGGTTTCCGCCTTGTAGTCGATGACGTGGTCCACGCCGAGCTCGCGCAGGAAGGCGCATTTTGCCGCCCCGCCGGCCGAGCCGATGACCGTTGCCCCGACGACCTTGGCGATTTGGCATGCCACCGAGCCCACCGCCCCCGACGCCGCCGAGACAAAGACGACTTCTCCGGCTTGCAACTTCATGACCTTGTCCACGCCGACGAACGCCGTCAGCCCTGGTAGTCCGGCGGCGCCAAGCAGCGCCTCGGGCGGCAGGGTGGTGGGCTTCACCTTGGTCAGGGCCGACGGCGGCGCATTGAACGCCTCCCGCCACCCCAGCATCGACTGCACGAGGTCGCCGGGCGCGAAATCCTCACACTCGGACGCCTCTACGCGGCCGATCGCTCCACCCTCGAGCGCCTCGCCCAAGCGGAAGCCTGGTATGTAGCTCTCCCGCGTCATCATGCGGCCACGCATGTAGGGGTCGACGGACATCCAAAGGTTCCGCACCTGGACCTGCCCGGCGCCGGGTGACGGCACCTCCGTGACCGCCATGGCGAAGGTGTCAGGGGTTGGCATGTCCTCGGGACGGCTGGCAAAGCGGATCTCGCGGGACGTGATGCTGGGGCGGTTCATGCTCGATCTCCGATAACGCGGTCGCGGTTGGGGTCGCTGGCCATGACCGCCTGATAGGCCGGGCGGCTCCAGAGGCGGTCGGCATAGGCTTGGATGGCCGGTGTGAGCAGCGCCGTCTCCCCGAGCCGGGTGGCAAAGGTGAGAGCGTAGCCGAGCGAGATGTCGGCGACGGTGAAGCGGCCAGCAGCCGCGTAGCCGGTCTGGTCGACCGCCGCTTCGACGGGCGCCAGCCGCCGCTGGAACAGCGCACGCGCGTCGTCGACGATCTGCGGCCAGCGCCGCTCGGGCGGCTCGAGGTGCCGATATTTCATGATGCTTCCGAGCGGCTGCGTCAGTGTGGCTTCGCCGTAGAAGCAGAATTGCAGGTAGTCGGCGAAGCCAGCCTCGGCTGGCGACACCGCCAGCACCGTCGGTCCATACATTTCGACCAGATAGAGGCAGATCGCCACCGACTCGGTCATCTTGACCCCGCCGTCGACGAAGAACGGCAATGACCCGGCCGGGTTAGTGGCGAGGAACTCCGGCTGCTTCAGCCGGGGCGGGAACGGGACCAGCGTTGTCTGGTGCGGTACGCCCATTTCGGCGAGCAACCAGGCGACCCGAAGCGAACGGGTGCCGTGCCCGTGGAACAGCTGCGGCAAGGTGCCAGGCTCCCGCCGGACGCGGCTTTCGTTGTTGTATGGTCTTTCCATCGCGATCACTCCGCGACCTGCAACGGGGCGGATATGCGAGATGGTTCCGACGCGGCGGTTCGGCACAGCGCAACCGCGTTCAACGCGCCGTAGGCGAGCGAGCCGGCCGTCACGGCCGCGAACACGGTGGACATGTCTGCACCGGATTTTGCGAGCAGCAGGCTGCCGCCGGCGCCGATGACCAGGCGCGCGATGCCGGCGACGAATGGCCAGAGCATCCGGCCCCGCCCTTGGCTGGCGAAATACAGCATCATGCCGAACCCGACCGCCGCATAGGCCGGCGCCACGATGCGGAGGTAGCGCGCGCCCGCCTCCAGGGCGGCGGGATTGTCGGTGAACAGGCCCAGCCAGGCATGGGGGAACAGGCTGGCGAGAAGCCCCGCACCGCCGGCCGGGACGGACGCGAGCAGGACGGCGGTCCAGGCGACCCGCCGGGCGCGGGCGTGGTCGCCGGCGCCGGTGGCCGCACCGACCATCGTCACCACGCCGCTGCCGAGGCCGAACAGGAGCGGGATCAGCAGCCAGTCCAGCCTGGACGCGATGCCGTAGCCGCCAAGGGCGTCGACGCCGAACCGCCCGACCGCGGCGGTCACCAGGAGGACCGTCAGGTTGGCCGCGAGCGAGCCGAGCGCCGACACGGACCCCACACCGAGGATGGTGCGGAACGTGGCCCAGCGCAGCCGCGACCGTCGCAGCGTGAGCGCGCCGCGCCCGCGGACCAGATAGCGGATCAGCACGAGCATGGCGGCGAGATAATACAGCCCGACGGCCAGCCCGGCGCCGCCGACCCCCATGCGCGGCAACGGACCGACCCCGAAGATCAGCGCGGGCGACAGCAGGATGGTGACGAGCGCCCCGGCGAGCGTCACACAAGCGGGCAGCCGGACTTCCCCGGCACCGCGAAGAGCGGCCGCGATCAGGTTCACGGCCCAGATCGGCACCGCGCCGGCGAAGTACCAGCCGGAGAACAGAAGCGCGGCGGCGAGCGCGTTGCCGCTCCCGCCCATCGCGCGATACAGCGCCGGGCCGGCGGCGAAGGCCCCGGCGGTGAACATTACGCCGAAGCCGATGGCGAGCACCAGCGCGTGGGCGACGAGGTCGTCGGCCTCATCCGTGCGGCCCGCGCCTACAGCGCGGGCGATCGCTGCCGACACGCCGCCGCCGATGCCGCCGTTGCTCGCAGCCGTCATCAGGGCCGTCAGCGGGAAGACGAGCGCCACACCCGCGATGGCGTCGATGCCGAGGAAGCTCGTCCAATACGTTTCGGCGACCGCGACCAGGGATTGGGCGAGCAGCACGCCAATGGTCGGCAGGCCGAGCCGCAGCAGGGTGGGCAGCACCGGCCCGCTGAGGATTGCCTCCCGGCGCCCCGCCCGCAAAGCACGGCCAGTCTGCGCCGCGGCGCCGCCTTGCAGGCGTGTCACCGGGGCAGTGCGGGCCGTGAAGGCCTCGGCCGCGCCGGTTGACGCAATGGAATGGTCAGGCACGGCAGTTCTCCCGGTTGCGGATGGCGGAGCTTGCCGCGCAACATAACCATCGCTCCGTGTTCGTTGAACATATAATGGGCGATGGTAAGACACGAGTTCGTCAGGGTCGCGCGGCCGGTGGGTTCAACAGGCTTTCAACTGCGTCGGCGATGCTTGGAGGCCGGCAGACAATGAAACCGGGAGGTCGCCGATCTCCGTAGAGCTGATGACCTCCCCGGTAGCCCCGGTCCTAGGCCGCCGCCCTATCTCGTCCGGGCGGTCTGATTTCGGCGCCTCGCCTTCGTCTCTGGTCCGGCCGCTCCGCCGGGAGCGCTGCCGCTACCCATGACGGAAGTCTGCGGCGGGTTTGGGGTCGTTGCCAGTCCCTCCATAAGCATATCGGTGTGCACGCGAATCAACTCGTCGAGCTCGACCCAGTCGAAATCGGAGAAGGCCAGCAGCAGTGCAACAAGGCCGTGCATGGCCGCCCAGAGTGACTGCGCCAAGGCCTCGGGCGAGGCGTTGGAACTGCGTAGCGCCCCGCTCGCCTGTGCGGCCGCAAGACGCTTCCGAAAATCGGAAAACACCGTCAGGCCTTCAGTCTGGCGCTGTGCCTGCGGCAGCAGGCCTGGATGGCGGCCGTCCCGCAGCAGGAAGGTCAGACGATACTCGTCGGGGTGCTTCAATCCGAAGCGGACGTACTCCGGAATCCAGGCGCGCAGGAAATCGACGGGATCGCTGTGCCGCCTGCTGACGTCCTGCATCGCTTCGCCAAGTTTGACGAACGCGCCTTCGGTGAGCTGGTCGAGCATCTCCCCCTTGGTCTTGAAATAGACGTAGAGGGCCGTCTGAGATATGCCGACACGGGTGGCGATCTGCCGGGTCGAAACGCCCTCGACACCGTGCTGCAGGAACAGTTCGCGGGCGGCTTCCAGGATTTCGCCCACTCGCTCGTGCCCGGACCCGCGTGCCTTCCGGTTGTCGAGCGAGACCAGGTAGAACCGCGACGGCTTGCCTGCCTTTGGCTCACCCTTCATCTCTGCTCCCTGACGAGCCTGGACGGCAAACGCCGCAGTCTATCACGCACGACCTTTATGATGAGTGCTCACTGTTCATGGAACATCGCCGTCTCTCTGTCCGAAGTCAAAAGCTCGGGCAGGACTGCTAGGCCAGTCACAAGCCAACGTCCTTGCCGCTCTGAAACTACTCGTCGGTGTGACAGGCCGCTTTGTCAGGACTCGACATCGCTGACGTCAACACTCGGACCTCCATCCAGTCGGCAGACGGCACGTGAAAGCTCGGCGCCGCTGCGAAGATCTCGGCGATCGATCGCCAAAAGCTCGGAGCGGCGAAAGGCGCCGGCGAAACCGATCAGGAACAGCACGCGGTCCGGCAGGCCGCGAGACCCTGGGCGCAACTGGCCATCAAGCGCTTGGTCTCGACCGAAGTCAGGGCCGTAGATGGGCGAACCGGCTTGCCGTGAGCGCGGCCGATGCCGGCTATCGCCGGGTGGGCGCCCGACCAAGTTAGGCCGCGGCGGCGGTGATGCTAGGCGATGACGGCCAGACGGCTGCGCAGGACGCTTTTGCCGATCGTTCGGCCAGGCTGGCGACCAGAACGGAGTGGATTGGCAAAGCGTCCGGATCAGCCCCCTGCTCCCGACGCCACGTGACGAAAACGTTCCAATCTCGTATGTGATACCAACCAGCACGGGCGCTTTCTCATAGAAAGCAAGCAGTCCTTTTTTGCAAAAAAGGACCAAAAAACTTTTGACTCCGCTGTCGCGCGCTCGCCGGATAGGTCCGCGACAGCGGAGACGAAAGTTTTTTGCTTCTTTTTTCAAAAAAGAAGGCCTTGCTTGCTTCGGAACGGTCAACCTTCAGGCCGGTACGCGAACCTTGCAGAAACGCTCGCAAGGCGGGACCCTTGCGGAAGAAGAGCCCGCCATCGAGGCCGTCCACCTGATATGTCACCCTGGTAAATACCACCATGACTATGTCGATCAGAAGCAGTGCTGGCCGTCTGCCAAACGGCAGCCTGCCGCTGAAACCTGCTCTCTCATAATTCGTCGCAAGATCGTCCGTCATGCCGCTCTCTCCCGTCTTGGGCGGCGCGCCGGAGCAGCACCGGACGCCGTGAACTACCCTGCAGCAAACGCCGCTTCCGATCCCGTCATCCACTGGCCAATCCTTACGATACGGCAGACACTACGCAACGATTCGATGGCGCTGGCGTGGACACTCTCGGAGAAGGCAGCGCAGCCGTCTTCCAACACAGTCACGTCGAAGTCGCGCGTATGGGCATCGCGCACCGTGGAGGTAACGCCGCCATTGGTGACGATGCCGCAGACCAGAAGCTTGCCAATGCCGCAGCGGCGCAGCACCCACTCGAGGCGCGTCATGTAAAACGCCGAGTAGGTGATCTTCTCGACTGCCAGGTCCATCGGTTGCAGCGCGTCTACGATCTGGTGGCCCCAACCGCCTGGCTGGAAATCGCCGGTGGCGAGGAACGGCCGCAACGCCCGAAGGTGCGCCGAGACGAGTGGCGCGCCGCCCCGGCCAGGAACCAGGGTGAACTGCGTGGCGACGACCCAGCCGCCGTGGTCCCTTACCCGTTGCGCCAGGGGCGCGATGCGGGAAGGCAGGGCAACTATGGAGGGTGTCGAGAGTCCGGCGCGGCCATACGCGCCGTCCGGATGAAGGAAGTCGTTCTGCAGGTCGCAGACGAGCAGGGCCGTGTCGGCGAGGGTCATGCGCGGGTGACGATGACGTTGCCGAGACGATCGACCCGGGCGGTCAGGCCCGGATCGATGACGGTGGTGGCGTCCGGCTGTTCCAGGATGGCTGGGCCTGCGATTTCGGCGCCAGCGGGCAGTGCCAGGCGATCGTAGATGGCGGCGTCCCGCCAGCCTTCGAACCACACCGGGCGGCTGCCGCGTCGGGCCGACTGCAGGCAAGCGCGGGGGTCCGGCGCCAGGGTCGAAAAATCGAAGCGCGGCCGGCGGCCGATTGCGGCGACGCGGATGTTGACCAGACGGATGCGAATGCCTGCGAGGATGCGGCCGAAAGCGGCCTGGTAGGCGGCTTCGAAGGCCCGGCGCAAATGCGCCTCGTCGAGCGGGATATTCGCATCGAACGGCAGGCCGACCGCGACGGTGTGGGTCTGGCCCGCGTAGTGCATGTCGGCCGAGACCAGCGTGTCGATCGCCTGGATCGGCAGCCCCGCCTCCCGCACGATGCCGCACGCGGCTTCGGCGTGTTCCAGCAGGCGCGCCTTCAGGATGTGCGGGTCGGCGTCGTCGATGAACAGGTTGAGGGTCTGCACCTGGTCGTGGCGGATGTCGGCGATGACGCAGCCGAGCGCGGACGTGACGCCGGGGAAGCGCGGCACGAGGGCGGCCTGCATGCCGACATCGAGGATCCAGGCGCCGACATGCAGCGCGCCGCCGCCGCCGAAGGGCAGCGCCGCGAAACGCTGCGGGTCATGCCCGCGCTCGATGGAGACCAGGCGGATGGCCCCGGCCATGCGCGCGTTGGCCACAAGCAGCACGGCCTCGGCCGCGTGTTCCGCGTCAAGGCCGAGTGGCGCGCCGACATGGGCGAGGAGAGCGGCGCGGGCGGCCCCGATGTCGAGCCGCTTCAGGGCGCCGCCAATGGGACGTTCGGCATTGATGCGGCCGAGCACGACGTTGGCGTCGGTCAGCGTGGGGCGGGTGCCGCCTTGGGCGTAGCAGACCGGGCCGGGGCGCGACCCCGCGCTGTGCGGGCCGACGCGCAGCAAGCCGCCGGGATCGACCCCGGCGATCGACCCGCCGCCGGCACCGATGGTGGTGATCTCGATCATCGGCGTGCGGATGGTCAGGCCGAAATCGATCTTGGTTTCGGCCGCCATGGACACGGCACCGCCGACCACGAGCGAGACGTCGAACGAGGTGCCGCCGAGGTCGCCGGTGACGACGTTGGGGAAGCCGGCTTCCGCGGCGATGGCGGCCGCCGCGATGACGCCCGCGGCGGGGCCGGAGAGAGCGGTGCGGATCGGCAGGCTGCGCGCGCCGGAGGTCGACATGACGCCACCGTTGGATTGCACGATGTGGAACTTGCCGGTGAAGCCGCCTTGCGCGAGGGAGTCGTCCAGCTTGGCCAGGTAGGCGCCGACCACCGGTTGGAGGTAGGCGTTGAGCGCGCTGGTCGAGCAGCGCTCGAACTCGCGGATTTCCGGCAGCACGGCGGACGAGCAGGAGACATGCGCGTTCGGCCAGATCTCGGCGGCCGCTTTCAGGGCGGCGCGTTCGTTGGCCGGGTTGGCATAGGCGTTGATGAATACGATGGTGAGGGCTTCGGCGCCGGCCTGCAGCAGGCGTTGCGCGGCGTCGCGGATCTCGGCCGGATCGACGGGTTGGCGGATGCTGCCGTCGGCCAGGGTGCGCTCGGCGACTTCCAGTCGCATGTCGCGGTCGATGACGGGGGTGAAATCCCCCCACAGGCCCCAGGTCTGCCTGCGGTCCCGCCGGCGCATCTCCAGCACGTCGCGGAAGCCGGCGGTGGTGATCAGGCCGGCGCGTGCGCCCTTGCGCTCCAGCAGCGCGTTGGTGCCGACAGTGGTGCCGTGCACGATGGCGCCGAGCTGGGCCAGGTCGCCGAACGTGTTGAGCCCTGCGAGGAAACCCACGGCTTCGTCGCCGCGATTGGAGGGCAGTTTGGCGACCGCGAAGCGGCACGTCGCGGCGTCGTAGTGGAACAGGTCGGTGAAGGTGCCGCCGACATCGACGCCGACGACGCTCTGCCTGAGGGCGTCGTCCGTCATGACCGGGGGTCGCGGCCGACATAGCCGAATGCAACGTCGCGCGCGGCGGCAGCCGGGTCGCGGTCCGCCGGGTTGCCCCAGCCGCCGCCGCCTGGCGTCTTGAGGCGCACGCGGCGCCCGGCGGCCAGCTGCACGCCGGTGACCTTCGAGACCAGCGGGGGCGATTGCCAGGATTCGCCGTCCTGCCAGGCGAATTCATTGAGCGCCGCCGGGCCGCCGCCGGCGACCCCGAACGGGCCGGCGCGGCCGCGCTCCCCGAGCAGCGAGACGCGCGCCTCTGTCAACGTCTCGATTTCGTAGATGGCGCCCAGGCCGCCGCGATGCGCGCCGGTGCCTGCCGAATCGGGGCGCAGCGCCCATTGCGTGAACACCACGGGGTAGGCCGCTTCTAAGATCTCCAGCGGCGGCATGGTGGCGGTGGAAATCGGGTTGCCGGCATGGCTGAGCCCGTCGGTCTCCGGATTGCCGCCGAGGCCGCCGCCGAAGAAGTTGAACATGACCCAGGGCGTGCCGTCGGGCCGGGCGCCGGACATGGAGAGCGCGTTGATGGTGCCGCACGGGGCGGCGGTGGCGCGCGCGGGATCGGCATGGGCGAGGGCGCCGAGGATGATGCCGATCATGCGCAGGATGGTTTCCGTGTAGCCGGCCATCGGACAGGGCGCCTGGGCGGCCAGCAACGTGGTGGGCGGAATGTCGAACGTGATCGGCCGCAGGCAGCCGGCATTGGCGGGGACGTCGGGGAAGACGTGTTTCAGGGCGACGTAGCAGGCGGCCACCGCGGTGGCGTAGGCGATGTTGACCGGGCCTTGCGTCGGCGGCGAGGAGCGGGCGAAATCGAGCAGCATGGTCTGCCCGCTGATCGTCAGGTCGAGAGCGATGGCGAGCGCGGCGTCGGTGATGCCGTCGTTGTCGAGCATGTCGTCGAAGCGGTAGGTGCCGTCCGGCAGTGCACCGATGGCATTACGCATGAGGGCTTCGGCGCGATCCGACAACGCAACGAAGGCTTCAGCGACGGTGGCGTCGCCGTACTCGTCGAGCAGGCCGTGCAGCCGGCGTTCGCCCAGCACCAGGGCGCCAAGCTGGCCCTGCAGGTCACCCCAGTTCGACAGCGGCAGGCGCGCGTTGGCGGCCAGGATGTCGGTGATGTCGGTGTTCATGCGGCCGGCCGCACACAGCCTGACGGGCGGGATGCGCACGCCTTCCTGGAAGCTCTCGGTGGCTTGCGGGTTGTAGCCGCCGGGCACGTTGCCGCCGATGTCGAGCCAGTGGCCGGCGGAAGCAATCCAGCAGAACAGCGCGCCGTCACGGAAGAACGGCTGCACGAGGCGGAAATCGTTGAGGTGGGTGCCGCCGGCATAGGGGTCGTTGAACAGGAAGATGTCGCCGGGCTGGGCGCCGCCATCGCCTGCCACCTTGGCGATGACGGCGCGCACCGCGAAGGCCATGGCGCCGACGAAGATCGGCAGGCCCGAGGCGCCTTGGACGAGCGTGTCGCCGGTGACGGCGTCGTACAGGCCGTGACAGGCGTCGCGGGCTTCGGCGATGATCGGGTTGAAGGCGGCGCGGTACAGGGTCGCGTCCATCTCGTCGGCGATCTGGGTGAGCCGGCCGTCGAGGATGGCGAGGGTGACGGGGTCGATCACGTGGCAGGCGCCGCGTAAGCTTCGCCGGCGGCGAGCATCTGCGGCGTGCCGATGAGGTCGTTCAGCGCCGCGAAGTCGAACATGCGATCGCCGAAGGGCAGGTTGCTGCCGTGAAGGTGCAGCGACCGGTAATAGTCGCGCGCGGCCAGTGCTATGGCACGCACGACACCGCCGGGGAAGATCACCAGGCTAAATCCCATCTCTTCCAGCGTGGCTAGAGGCAGTTGGGGGGTGTCGCCGCCATCGACCATGTTTGCCATCAGCTTGCAGCGTCCGCGCAGGGCCTCGGCAACCCGGGCAAGCTGCTTGCGATTCTGCGGTGCTTCGACGAACAGCATGTCGGCCCCGGCGTCGGCATAGGCATGCGCCCTATCGATGGCGGCCTCGATCCCTTCCACGGCGACCGCATCGGTTCGCGCGATGATCCATGTCGATGCCTGCGCGCGGGCGTCCAAAGCGGCGCGTATCTTGCCCAGCATCTCGCCAGTGCTGACCAGAGTCTTTCCGCGCAGGTGGCCGCAGCGCTTGGGCAGCGTCTGGTCCTCGAGCTGGATGGCGTCGGCGCCGGCGCGCTCGAAGGCGCGCGTGGTACGCTGCACGTTCAGCGCGTTGCCGTAGCCGTTATCGGCGTCCACGATGAGGGGCGTGGGCACGCGG
Source organism: Acetobacteraceae bacterium (assembly GCA_965198755.1). Classification (GTDB taxonomy): domain Bacteria; phylum Pseudomonadota; class Alphaproteobacteria; order Acetobacterales; family Acetobacteraceae; genus BOG-908. Next base: position 4,323,282 of record OZ240673.1, on the reverse strand, counting down.
TCGTGGATGAGCGCGACGGTGTCCGCGACTTCGTTCATCGACACCAGGCCGATATCGGGCCGGCCGAGCCGCGTGTACGCCAGGCCGGCACCTGATAGATAAAGCGCGCCGAAACCCGCATCCGCCGCGAGGACGGCGGTGAGCGGATCATAGACTCCCGGGGCTGCCACGACGGATTTGCCGAACAGTGCGGCCAGCCGGCCGGTCATGCGGCGAGCAGAGCGGCGGGGTGCCAGCTCGCCTGGCCGGCGGTGCCGGTGCGTTGCAGGTCGAGGTGGAACGCGAAGCGGTCCGGGCGGTAGAGCGCGTGCAGATGCTCGATGCCCGATCCGTCGGCCGCGACGATGATGCGTGTCAGGCTCAACAGGGGTGCACCGGCCGGCACCCCCAGCGCTTCGGCGACGTCCGGACCGGCCACGCTGGCGCTGAGGCTCTGGCTGGCACGATCGGCGATGATGCGCTCGCGCTCGAGCAGATGGAGCAGCGCGGTCGAGGCGAGATCCTCTTCCGAATAAGTCCTGCCGATCCGCTCGGGAACATGGGTGGTGAGGTAGGAGAACGGCGCGCCGTCCAGCGAGCGGACGCGCACCGAACGCTGGGTGCGCTCACCCGCCTGCAGGCCCAGGGCGCCGGCGATGATGGGGGCCGGATGGATGTAGGCGAACGACAGCAGACGGATTTCGGTCCTGGCACCCATTTCGCGAAGATGGGCGAACATGTCGGTGAGGTCGGCATGCAGCACCGGATCGACCCGCTTGCCGGACACGAAAGTGCCGGCGCCGACTTGGCGGCTGACCCAGCCCTCCTGCGCCAGCCGGTCCAGTGCACGCCTGACGGTGACGCGGGAGACCTGGTGGGCGGCGGCCAGCGCGGGTTCGCCGGGAAGGCGCTCGCCGGGCACGAGCTCGCCGCGGGCGATCCGCTCGCTCAGGGCCAAATAGAGGCGGCGGGCCTTGGAGGGTTCGGCCGATGCGTTCAACTCGGGTTGTCCTGTCTTTCAACGCTGATTTGTATTACGCATAGGACAACCTCTTGCGTCAAGCTGGACGACGCCGTAGCCTCGAGCCATGCGACGGACCTATCCTGTGCGAAGCCGGGCGGCGCTTCCTGGCGGCATGAGGATCGCCGCGCGGCGCCTGGCGGGATGACGGCGCCGCGAACACTGTTCGAGAAGGTTTGGGACGCGCACAGCATCGTCTCGCGCGAGGACGGGCAGACCCTGCTCTGGGTCGACCGGCACTTCCTGCATGAAGGCTCGTTCAATGCGTTCGACCAGATGCGGGCACGCAAGGGCGCGGTGGCGCGCCCGGCGCTGAGCCTTGCGATCACCGATCATTACGCGCCGACGAAGGGGCGCGACAGCGGCGCCGGCGATCCGGCGATCGCCGACATCATGCAGCGCCTCGTGGTGAACGCAGGCGACTTTGGCATCCCGCTGATCGGATTGCGCGACAGCCGGCAGGGGATCGTGCATGTCGTGGGCCCCGAGCGCGGCCTGACGCTGCCCGGGCTGGTGATCGTGTGCGGCGACAGCCATACGTCGACGCACGGCGCGCTGGGCGCCATCGGGCTTGGCATCGGCGCCTCCGAGGCGGCGCACGTGCTGATGACGCAAACCCTGTGGCAGCGCCGGCCGAAGCTGATGCGCGTGTGCGTGACAGGCGCGTTGCCGCCCGGCGCCTCGGCCAAGGACGTGGCGCTTGCCATCGTGGCGCGGCTGGGGGCCGATGGTGGCCGGCATCACGCCATCGAATATGCCGGGGACACGATACGGGCGCTTTCGGTGGAGGGCCGCCTGACGTTGTGCAACATGTCGATCGAATGCGGGGCAAGATGCGGCATGGTGGCGCCGGACGAGAAGACGATCGACTACCTGCGTGGGCGGCCCGATGCACCGGAGGATTTCGCGGCGGCGGCTGACGCCTGGGCACTTCTGCCCTCCGACGCGGATGCCGCTTTCGACCGCGAGATCATGCTGTCGGGCGCGGAGATAGCTCCGATCGTCACCTGGGGCACCAGCCCGGAGGATGCTCTGCCGATCGTCGGCTGCGTGCCCGATCCTGCCGGCATGCAAGACGCCGCGCGCGCGGACCACGCGCGCGAGGCGATCGCCTACATGGGCCTGCATGCCGGGCAACGCCTGCAGGACATCGCGGTGGACCGGGTTTTCATCGGATCGTGCACCAACAGCAGGATCGAGGATCTGCGCGAAGCGGCGCGGGTGCTGGCGGGCCGGCAGGCGCGCGTGCCGGGCATGGTCTCGCCGGGTTCAGGGCCGGTGAAGCGCCAGGCGGAAGAGGAAGGATTGCATCTGATCTTCATCGCGGCCGGGCTGGACTGGGTGGATGCCGGCTGCTCCATGTGCGTCGGCATGAACGGCGACCTGGTGCGCCCGGGAGAACGCTGCGCCTCCACCACGAACCGCAACTTCAAGGGCCGGCAAGGGCCGGGATCGCGCACCCACCTGATGTCACCGGCGATGGCCGCCGCGGCCGCGGTTGCGGGACGGCTGCAAGACGTGAGGCCGATGCTGACCGGCAGGGCTTGCTGATGCAGCCTTTCACGATCCTGACCGGGCCGGCTTGCGGGCTGGCACAATCCGGGCTCGATACCGACCAGATCATCCCCGCGCGCTTCATGAAACGCCCGCGCAGCGCCGGCTACGCCGACGTGCTGTTTCATGACCTACGGCAGGATCCGGCGTTCGCACTGAACGATCCGCGTCATGCCGGGGCTGTCATCCTGGCGGCACGGCGGAATTTTGGCGGCGGATCGTCGCGCGAGGCAGCCGTGTATGCGTTAGCCGATTACGGCATACGCTGCGTGATCGCGCCAAGCTTCGGCGACATCTTCACCGCCAACGCTGCCGGGCAGGGATTGCTGCCCGCGCAGGTGACGGAGGAGGATGGCGAGGCGATCCTGGCCGCGCTTGCCGATGAGCGTCTGGCGAACGTCGATTTGCACGCCTGCAGCATTCGCATCGGCGGCCGGGCATGGGCGTTCAACATCGAGCCGGTTTTCCGTACCAAGCTGCTGAATGGCTGGGACGACATCGATCTTACGAGGAGTTGCCAGGCGGCGATCGATGCCTTTGTGGCGCGGGACACGGCTACGCGGGGGTGGGCCGGCAGGAAGCAAGCAGTCCTTTTTTGAAAGGGACCACAACTTTCGTAGTTGCTCGCCCCGGCATAGCCGGGCTTTTGTATCCAGCGCGTCTCGGAGTGTTTTCCAGCACCGCCGTATTCTGAGCTTGGCTGTGCTGACGACGGAGCGGGAGGCGGCGTGCTCGGCCGCTGCGCCTGCGACGTGTCGACGAGGCGAGCCGCGAACGTATCGACGTCGAGCGGCTCGTCGATCGTCTTGCCCGTGACGAGGACGGTCGGCGATGCGCCCGGGTCGCGATGCCTCTGCGCTTGTAACAACGGGCCTGAAGGTATTCCTCACCCGATCTCAATCCGATCGAAATGGCATTGTCGAGGCGTGTCGTTTCAGCCGTCCGCGACAGAAGGAAAAGTTTTTGGTTCTTTTAAAAAGAACCGTTCGCCTTGCCTGCTACACCACCCGCACGAACGCGCTGATCAACGACGGCATCTGCTCGGCCCTGGCCGGAAGCGTGCCGGCCGGCATCGTCAGGCTATCGAGGAACTGCCCGGCCTGCGTGTAGAGGCTCAGTTCCAGGTCGTCGCCCACGACCTCCGGACGGCAGACGACGTCGTCGCTGCCGGCCTTTCGGCGACCCTCCGCCACAAAGGCCCGGATGTCCTCTAGGCCGCCGGTCTGCGCTCCGGCCTCGGCCAGGAAGTCGGCAATCTCGTTGCCGACCTGCGAGACCGCAACCACGGCCAGCGGCACGCAGCCCTGGCTATCCTGGAACACTTGGCCTCTCCAGCGCTCGAAGCGGGCAATGCGGCCGGCGTCCTCCACCGTCGGCTCGGCGGCGTCGTCCGGCGGCTCCGGGAGGCCGCCGGACGCGAAGATCTCCTCCCAGACCGGGATGGCCCAGTCGATGCGCAGCCCGAGCAGCACGCCAAATCCGCGCCTGGCCAGGTCGTCCGTGTCGCCCGGCGGCAAGTCGCGTGGCGCGCGGCCGCCGGCCAGGTCGAGCAGGACGCGCCGGACCGCCGCGAAGGAGAGCTCGGCCAGCGCATCGGGCGAGCGCCAGCCCGGCAGAAACAGCATCTCGTCGCTCTCCGCCAGGGCGCCGGAGGCAAGCAGTCCCGCCGCCAGCGCTTCGCCGTCCGGCGCCTCCCCGGCGGGCAACGCCACCGGCAGGGCGACCAGCTCGGCCCATCCGGACGGGCCGATCGCCGCGCCCTCGGCCGCCACCAGCAGCACCCAGTCGAGCTCGTCACCGGCCTCGTCGCCCTGCTGCTCGCGCAGCTTGCGCACGGCGAGATCCAGGATGTCGGTCCGCCCGGCCGAGAGCAGCGCCTGCACCAGCCTGTCGAACCCGTCGCTGTCCTCGTCGCCGAACGCCGCCAGCAGACGGTCCGCGACCGGACCAGGAGCCTTGCCGAAACTCTCCGGCGGCGGCCCGGCCGATGCGTGCAGGCCCAGCATGTCCAACGCCGCCGGCCCGCGCAGCAGGCGGGCGCGATCTATCCAGGCGCGGCGGTTCTCCGGCGTGTCCACACGGCCTGCCATCCAGCGCCGGAACGACCCGCGGTCGGCCCGTTGCACCAGGAGTTCGACGCCCGCCTGCAACAGCTCGGTGGCGCAAGCCCTGGTCGAAGCCTGGACGGATTGCAGGTCGGTCTCGCCGGGGCGAAAGGTGTCGAGCGTCTCGGCATCGGGATAGTGGGTGAGAAGAACGACATCGAGGTCGGGTGCCACGTCCCGCGCAAAGTCGGCGGCCTGGGTGATGCGTTCGTCCTGACGATCGATCGGTTTGGGCACGGACAATCCTTCCGGGAGGGCGTTGTATTGCAACGCGGTGGTACGGTCGGAAGATGATCGTGGGAAAGCAGGCTTTTCACCTGGATAAGCAAGAAAGCGGTTCTTTTTTGAAAAAAAGAACCAAAAACTTTTGTTCTCCTCGCATTTGCAGCAGTCGGGCATCCCCGGACAAACACGCGCGCTGAGAGTGCGAAAAGGAGCAAAAGTTTTTTGCTTCTTTTTTTCAAAAAAGAAGGCCTTTTTTGCTTCCTTGAGAGCCACCTCCCTGGCCCGCTAATCTGAGTCGGGCGCAAAACGCCAAGGCGCCGGAACGCTCGCCGAAACGGCTCGTTGTTCAACGGATGCTGATCGCACTTCGGTCAGTCCTGCCCCAAGGCCCGGCCGTTCTGCATCCCGCCACGTGCACAGGCGCCGCCAGGCCGCATCAACGGAGCGCCACCATGGCCGATGCACCGCTGAACTCCAAAGAACCCACCTCCCCCGCCCTGCCGGACGCCAGCCGGCGGCCGCACGCGCCCTACAACCAGGTGCTGACCGGCCAGCCCGCCATCGTAACCGGTGCCAACTCCGGCATCGGCGAGGCGGTCGCCCTCGGGCTGGCCCAGGCAGGCGCCGACGTGGCGATCAATTACGTCACGCACCCCGAGGCGGCCGAGGAGGTCGCCCACAAGATCGAGGCCATGGGCCGCAAGGCGATTACCCTGAAGGCGGACGTCAGCAAGGAGGACGAGGTCGAGGCGATGTACGCCGCGGCCATCGCCCAGTTCGGCACGCTGCACATCTCGGTCAGCAACGCGGGGCTGCAGAGGGACTGCTCGTTTCCGGAGATGACGCTGCAAGACTGGGAGACGGTGATCGGCATCAACCTGACCGGCCAGTTCCTGTGCACCCGGGCGGCGGCCAAGGAATTCAAGAAGCGCGGCGTGGTGGCGTCGGTGTCGCAGGCCGCGGGCAAGCTGATCTGCATGAGCTCGGTGCACCAGCAGATTCCCTGGGCCGGACACGTCAACTACGCCTCGTCCAAGGGCGGCATCATGATGATGATGCAGAGCATCGCGCAGGAACTGGCGCCGCACTTCATCCGGGTGAACAGCATCGCACCGGGCGCCATCCGCACGCCGATCAACACCGCTGCGTGGAACACCGAAAAAGCATACACGGACCTGATGACGCTGGTGCCTTACAAGCGCATCGGCGAGCCCGACGACATCGCGCAGGCGGCGGTGTGGCTGGCGTCGGACGCGTCGGACTACGTCACCGGCACCACGCTGTTCGTGGATGGCGGGATGACTTTGTATCCGGGGTTTGCCACGGGCGGCTGAACGAAAGAAAGCAAGCAGTCCTTTTTTGAAAAAAAGGACCAAAAAACTTTTGTTCCTTGCGCATTCGCACCGGCCGGGCGTCCCAGGACGCAACGAGGCAGCGGCAGCAGCGCCAGGACCAAAAGTTTTTTGCTTCTTTTTTTCAAAAAAGAAGGCTTTGCTTACTTCCTAACCGGCGCACCAATCGGCGACTCCGCGCTCGCAATCAGCCGCCCCGGCCGCCGGTCGGCCAGAAATTCGAACGCCCATTGCAGGCTGACCATGACCCGGCTGCGGAAGCCGATCAGGAAGAAGATGTGCGCCGCCGCCCAGAGCAGCCAGGCCGGCAAGCCCTTCAGGTGCAGCGGGCCGAACTCGGCTACCGCCTTGGCGCGTCCGATCGTCGCCAGCGTGCCGTAGTCGCGATAGCGGAACGCAGGCGGCGCCGGCCGGCCAGCCAGGCGGCGCAGGATGACGCGGGCGGCGTATTCGCCCTGCTGCTTGGCCACCGGCGCCAGGCCGGGCAGCGGCTTGCCGTCCGGCCCCTTGGCCAAGGCGGCGTCGCCGATCACCCGCACCCCCGGGTGACCGGGCACCACCAGGTCCCGCCCGACCTCGACACGGCCGCCACGGCCCGGCTTGACGTCCAGCCATTGCGCCACGGGGGTCGCCATGGTGCCGGCGGCCCACACGATGGTGGCGGCCGCGATCGAGCCGTGCTCAAGCTGCACCACCCCGTCCTGCATCCCGGTCACCTTGGTGCCGGTGCGGATCTCCACCCCCAGCGCCTGCAGTGCGCGGGCAGCGGCGTCGGAAAGGTCCTCCGGAAACGTCTCGAGCACGCGCTCGCCGGCCTCGATGAGGATGACCCTGGGGGTCACCTGGCTCAGTTCGTGGTCCTGCGCCAGCGTCTCCCGGCTCAGCTCCGCGATCGAGCCGGCCATCTCCACCCCGGTCGGCCCGGCGCCGATGAGGACGAAGGTCAGCAGGCGGTCACGCTCGGCGCGGTCCTGTTCGACACAGGCGCGTTCGAAGGCCAGCAGGATGCGGCCGCGCAGGTCCAGCGCGTCGTGCAGCGTTTTCAGCCCCGGCGCGAAGGCCGCCCAGTCGTCGTTGCCGAAATAGCTCGGCTGCGAGCCGGTGGCGACGATCAGCTCGTCATAGGGCACACGCTGGCCGGAGCAGAGGACACACCGCGCGCCGGTGTCGATGCCGGTGACCGCGCCCATCATGACGTGGGTGCGCGGCAGCGCCGGGATCACGTCGCGCACGGGCGAGGCGATGTCGGCCGGCGAGAGCGCAGCGGTGGCGACCTGATACAGCAGCGGCTGGAACAGATGGTGGTTCTGCACGTCGATCACCGTCAGCTCGACCGCGTCGGAGCGCGCCAGCGGCAGCGCGGCGTTCAGGCCGCCGAAGCCGGCACCCAGCACCACCACGCGGCAGCGCTGCCGGCCGGCTAGCGCGGCAGGGGCGCGGCGCGGCTTCGTCACCCGTGCCACCAGGAACATCGCAGCTCCGGCGGCCAGGACGGACATCATGGCCGGGGTGGCAGAACGGCGGTTCATCGATTGCATTCCTGATGGCGTAGCGGTTCAACACGGCAAGCCACGCTGGGTTGTTGGTTTGCGGCGCACGGCGTGCTTGGCACCGCGCCGGAGGCCGCGCTTGCGGGCAAGCGCTCTAAGAGCAGGCAAGCAGTTCTTTTTTGAAAAAAAGAACCAAAAACTTTTGTTCCCTGGAGTGCACGCCGAGGGAGAGTCCGCGACAGCCGGACCAAAAGTTTTTTGCTGCTTTTTTTCAAAAAAGCAGGCCTTGCTTTCTACCGCTTACCTGCCGCTGTCTCACGCCGAATGCGTCAGCACGGACGTCGCGGCCGCGTCACAGCAACACCAGATCGTCCCGGTGGATCAGCTCGTCGCGCCCTCGCCAGCCAAGCAGCGCCTCGATCTGGTCTGACCGGTGGCCCGCCACCCGCGCCGAGTCCACCGATCCGTACGAGGTCACCCCCTGCGCCAGGCGTTCGCCGGCCGGCCCGAGCACCAGCACCGCATCGCCGCGGACGAAATCTCCCTGCACGCCGCGCACCCCGGCGGGCAGCAGCGAGCGGCCGGCAGCCAGCGCGCGGGCGGCGCCGGCATCCACCGTGTAGCTTCCGGCCGGCTGCAGGCTGCCGGCGATCCAGCGCTTGCGGGCCGACCGGCCCTCTGCCGCCGGCAGGAACCAGGTGCAGCGCGCGCCCTCTGCCAAAGCGGCGAGCGGGCGGTCGCGATGGCCCAGCGCGATGGCCATGGCGGTGCCGGCCTGGGTGGCAATGCGGGCGGCAAGCAGCTTCGTGCGCATGCCGCCGGACGAGAAAAAGGACGGCGGGTCGCCGCCCATCGCCTCGATCTCGGGGGTGAGCTGCTCCACCACTGCCAGGTGACGCGCGTCAGGGTTTGCCTTGGGATCTGCGGTGTAGAGCCCGTCGATGTCTGAGAGCAGCACCAGCTGGTCGGCCTGCACCATCTCGGCCACGCGCGCGGCGAGGCGGTCGTTGTCGCCGAAACGGATCTCCGCGGTGGCCACGCTGTCGTTCTCGTTGATGACGGGCACGCAGCCCATGGCGAGCAACGTGCGCAAGGTGGCGCGCGCGTTGAGGTAGCGGCGGCGGTCCTCGGTGTCGCCCAGCGTCAGCAGCAGCTGGGCCGCGACCATGCCGTGCGCCGCCAGCGCCTGGCTCCAGGCCTGCGCCAGGCGAATCTGGCCCACCGCGGCGGCCGCCTGCTTCTCCTCCAGCCGCAGGCGCGGCTGCGTCAAGCCCAGCGCGTGCCGTGCCAGCGCAATGGCGCCCGAGGAGACGATGATGACCTGCGTGCCGCGGCGGCGGGCGGCGGCGAGGTCGGCGGCCAGGCCGTCCAGCCAGGCTTCCCGCGGGGCGGCACGGGCTGCGTCCACCACCAGGGCGCTGCCGAGCTTGACGACGAGGAGGCGAGCGTCTTGCAGACGGGGCGGCATGGGGATGGCTCTATCACCGCCTTCGTGGTCGCGTCTGCGTCGCGGCGTCGCATGACGATCCGTCGCGAGCGGCGGCGTCACTGTATGACAATGGCCGCGCGGCAGGACGGCAGCTTGGACCCGGACCGACGAAGTAATACCAACCGCCCAATAGGATGACTCGCGATTGTACCCACGCGGCTGATTTTGTGATTCTCTGGTCTGGTCATCCGATTCGGGGGTCAGAAATGAGCAAGCCGGTGCCGGTCACGCGTCTAGACAGATCAGCTTTTGACCTGCGCCGTGAGGCGTCGCGCTGCAATGATGGAGCGGTCGTGCGGCGCTTATTGGCGATTGCGCTCGTGCTGGAAGGGCGGCCGCGGACCGAGGCCGCCGAGGCCTGCGGCATGGACCGGCAGACGCTGCGCGATTGGGTGCACCACTACAACGAGGAAGGCCTCGACGGCCTGGCCAACCGTCGCAGTCCAGGCCGTCCGGCGCAGTTGACGCCTGAGCAGCTCGCGGCGTTCAAGGCGCTGGTGGAGCAAGGTCCCGATCTGGCGCGGGACGGCGTTGTCCGTTGGCGATGCAGCGATCTGCAGGCGCGCCTGCAGTCGGACTTCGCTGTGCACTATCATGAACGCAGCGTCGGCAAGTTGCTGGCCAGGCTGGCGTTCCGCAAGCTGAGCGTACGGCCGTTCCATCCCGAGCAGGACCCGGCCGCCCAGGCGACACACAAAAAAACTTTGCCGACCTGATCGCGGCCGCCCTGCCGCCCCATGCCGCCGGCAAACCGCTCGAGATCTGGTGGCAGGATGAAGCCCGCGTCGGCCAGCAGGGCACGCTGACCCGCGTGTGGGCGCCGCGCGGCAGCAGACCGGCTGCACCGCGCGATCGCCGCTACACCTGGGCCTACCTATTTGGCGCGGTGTGCCCGGCGCGCGGCGTGGGTGCGGGGATCGTCATGCCTTCGGTCAACCTGGAAGCCATGAGCCAGCATCTTGCTGAAGTCAGCCGCCATGTTGCACCTGGCGCCCACTGCCTGATGCAGGTCGACGGCGCCGGCTGGCATCGGCCGTCCGAGCGCCTGATCGTGCCCTCAAACATCACGCTACTGACCTTGCCGCCCTACTCGCCGGAACTCAATCCGGTTGAGAATGTCTGGCAATACCTCCGCAGTAATTGGCTCAGCCATCGCGTGTGGGACAGCTACGAAGAGATTGTCGACGCCTGCTGTGTCGCATGGAACGCATTGATGGCCATGCCAGAACGGCTAACCTCAATCGCCACCCGAGAATGGGCACAGGTCAGCGTTTAGGGCGGTTGGTATAACGGACACTTACGCGGATGTGTATTGGCGGCCATTAGGTCATACTACAAACCGTCGAAGGTTTAGCTGGTGACAAGCAAAGCAAGCGGTTCTTTTTTGAAAAAAAGAACCAAAAAACTTTTGTTCCCTTGGGCGCGCGCTGAAAAAAACGCCGCGACAGCCGTACCAAAAGTCTTTTGCTTCTTTTCTTCAGAAAAGAAGGCCTTGCCTTCCTGCCGGACGTCGAAGGTGTGAGTCCGCTCTCTTTCAAAGAAGAACCGTTTGCTTCCTACAACAACCGAAGTGCAACAACCCCGCCGATCGCCAGTGCCAGGAACGCCGTGGTGACCAGCACCAGCCGCTCCTCGATGAACACGCGCGCCCGGTCACCGAAGATGCGCAGCGGCACCGCCTCGAGCAGGAAGAACCGTCCGCCGCGCGTGATGATGCAGGCGAGCACGAACTGACCCAGATCGAAATGCGCGGCACCCGCGGCGATGGTCACGAGCTTGAACGGGATCGGCGTCAGGCCTTTTGCCAGGATGGCCACGAATCCATAGACGGCAACGTAGGCTTTGAACGCGGCGTAGGCATGCTCGGCGTGGTAGAAATGCACCACCGGCATCGCCAGCGGCTCGAACAGCGCGGCGCCGATCCAGTAGCCCAGCAGCCCGCCCAGCACGCTGCCGGCGGTGCACACGAAGGCCAGCCACCAGGCCAGCGCCGGGCGGGCCAGGATCATCGGGATCAGCAGCAGGTCCGGCGGCAGCGGAAAGAAGCTCGCCTCGGCAAAGGCGACGCAGAACAGCCATAGCGGCGCCAGCCTGGTGGCAGACAGCGCGATCAGCCGGTCGTAGAGACGGTGGAGCATGCGCCCGCTTAGCGTCGGCGGCGCGCCGCGAACAGGCCCAGCACCAGGGCCAGGGTGAGCAGGCTGGAGAAAAACTCGGCACGCGCGGTCCCCGGCGAGGCCGCCATCGCCAGCAGCACGGCGCCGATCACGCCCACCACGAGCCAGGTTGCATAGGGGAAGAACCACATCCGGATGACCAGGCGCTCGGGTGCGGTGCGTTCGTAGGTACGGCGCAGGCGCAACTGCGCCAGCGCGACCAGCAGGTAGTTGAACAGCGCCACCGCACCCGACGCGTTGATCAGGAAGCTGAACACGCCGCCCGGCGAGACCACCGAGGCGCCGACCGCCAGGTAGCCGAACGCCGCACCGGCCAGGATGGCGCGCGCCGGCACCCGCCGCGCGTTCAGCGCCACCAGCCAGCGCGGCGCGTCGCCCTTTTCCGCCAGGCCGAACAGCACGCGTGAGGTGACGTAGAGGCCCGAGTTCAGGCAGGACAGCACCGCGGTCAGCACCACCAGGTTCATGATGGTCTCCGCACCGCGTATGCCGACGACGCCCAGCGCGCGCGCGAAGGGCGAGAGGCCAGGGCGGATGCTGTCCCACGGCACCACGGCGACGATGAGCGTGATGGACAGCATGTAGAACAGCAGGATGCGCACGGCGACCGAGCTGGTCAGCCGGGCGATGTTGCGCGCCGGCTCGGCCGATTCCACCGCGGCGATGGTGACGATCTCCGCACCCACGAAGGCGAAGATGACGCTGGTGACGCCGGCGACCACCGAGAGCGCCCCGTGCGGTGCGAAGCCGCCGTGGCTGACCAGGTTGGAGAACCCACCCGCACCGGCCGGCGCGCCGAGGCCCAGCGTATAGGCGCCGGTGATGACGATGAAGACGACGATGGCCGCCACCTTGATGGACGAGAACCAGAACTCGAACTCGCCGAACGATCGGGCGGAGAGCAGGTTGACCGCCGTCATCGCCGCGAGCAGCCCCAGCGCCAGGGCCCAGATCGGCACGGCGACCCACTGGTGGAGGATGCCGCCGCCGGCGATCGCCTCGATGGGCACCACGATTACCCAGAAATACCAGTAGAGCCAGCCGCTGGTGAAGCCGGCCCAGTTGCCGAACGCGAGCCGCGCATACTCGGTGAAGGAGCCGATGCCGGGGTTGGCGGTGGCCAGCTCGCTGATCATGCGCATCACCAGCAGGATCACCAGTCCGGCCAGGCCGTAGCTGACGATGGCGGCGGGCCCGATGGTGGCGACGGCCGTGCTGCTGCCGACGAACAGGCCGGCGCCGATGATGCCGCCGATGGTGATCATGGTGACGTGCCTGGCGCGCAGGGTGCGGCCCAGGGTGGTGGTCTCGGACATGGGGCGGGGCGTCCTGGCGATTCGGTCAGCAAGCAAGCAAGGCCTTCTTTTTTGAAAAAAAGAAGCAAAAAACTTTTGACTCCGCTGTCGGGCGCTCGCCGGAAAGGTCGCCAACAGGGAGCAAAAGTTTTTTGGTTCTTTTTTTCAAAAAAGAACTGCGTGCTTTCTTCTCTCGTTGAACGCCCGCACACCAACGGAGACACCAAATGCCCGCACCAGACAGCCTCGAAGAGATCTACGGCGACGAGATGAAGGACCTTTGGTCCGCCAACGACCAGATGACCCGCGCGGTCACCACGATGGCCGAGCACGCGCACGACCCCAAGCTGAAGGAGCTGCTCCAGCAGTCCGTCACCGGCATCAAGACGCATGCCGACACGCTGAAGGGCCTGCTCGCGGACGCCCACGAGGAGGTGGAGAAGGAGCACTGCAAGGGCATGGAAGGCCTGGTGAAGGAAGCCCTGAAGCACACGGTGAAGGAAGCGCCGGAAAAGGGCGAGCTGCTCGACATCGCCATCATTGCGCAATACCAGCGTATGTCACACTACGGCATCGCGGGTTTCGGCTCTGCCGCCGCCTACGCGGCCGCACTGGGCAAGAAGGAGCACGTCAGCAAGCTGAAGCAGATCGTCAGCGACATCTACAAGGGCGACGAATACGCCAGCAAGCTTGGCGAGAAGACCGCCAAGATGGCAGCCAAAGCCGCCTGAAGCCTCGCTTCAGACGCTGACGTTCAGGCGTGAGCCCAGCTGGGAAGCCTGCTGGGTAGCGTCCTTCGCCAGGCCGGACGTGGCGGAGGGACCGATTGTCGGCGCGGTGGTGCTGACGGAAATAGCCTTGCACAGCCCAGCCTCGGCAACATCGTCGACCTGACCTGGAGTTTGAGGGGCTGCTCGGCTTGATCGACGTCTAGTTGACCGCGTTTCGAGGACACTGCCAGGCAAGGCGAGCAAAACAACGTCAGGGACCGCGCGACAGCGGCGACAAAAGTTTTTTGCTTCTTTTCAAAAAGAGAGGTTTTCACTCTTTGTATCGATACCCGATCCCATAGAGCGTCTCGAACGCGTTGAACTCCCCGTCCACCTGCCTGAACTTCTTGCGCACGCGCTTGACGTGGCTGTCGATGGTGCGGTCGTCCACGAAGGTGTTCTCGCCGTAGGCCGCGTCGATCAGCTGGTCGCGTGACTTCACCATGCCCGGCCGCGCCGCCAGCGCCTTGACCAGCAGGAACTCGGTCACCGTCAGCTGGATGTCAGTACCTTTCCATATGCACTGGTGCTTGGTCTCGTCGAGCACCAGGTCGCCGCGGGTGAGGATGCCGCCGGCCGGGGCGCCCGAGCCCTCGGCGCGGCTGGTCTCGTTGCGGCGGAGCAGCGCGCGGATGCGTTCGATCAGCAGGCGCTGGCTGAACGGTTTGGTGATGTAGTCGTCCGCACCCAGGCGCAGGCCCATCAGCTCGTCCACCTCCTCGTCCTTGCTGGTGAGAAAGATCACCGGCATCTGGCTGCGCTGGCGCAGGCGCTGCAGCAGCTCCATGCCGTCCATGCGCGGCATCTTGATGTCGAGCACGGCGAGGTCCACCGGGCGGGCGTTGATCGCCTGCAGGGCGCTCTCGCCGTCGGTGTAGGTGCGCACCGTGTAGCCCTCCTGCTCGAGGGTCATCGACACGCTTGTGAGGATGTTGCGGTCGTCGTCGACGAGGGCGATGGTGTGTTTCATGGGATAGGTCCTACGCGCGCGGCAGCACAACGCAGGCACGCGCGGCTGCGGGGCAGAAGAAAGGCCTTCTTTTTCGAGAAAAAGAAGCAAAAAGCTTTTGTCCCTGCTGTCGCGCAAACTGCAACACCACGCCCCCCACACCACGCACCGTACAGAGACAAAAGTTTTTTGGTTCTTTTTTTCAAAAAAGAACCGCTTGCTTGCTTGCTCGCCCTCTCGACGCACACCAACACCGCACAGGAGGCGAGTTGAACAGCGAGGCAAACCAGAGCGCGGCCGGCCACGCGTTCGCCGCCCGCTGCCTGCTGCGCGCGGCCAAGTCTGCCACGCTGGCCACCCAGTCCGACGGGCATCCCTTTGCATCCCTGGTTACGCCGGCGGTCACGCCGGACGGCACTGTGCTGCTGCTTCTCTCCGGCCTGTCCGCCCACACAACCCACCTGCGGGCGGACCCGCGCTGCGCCCTGCTGGCGGCCGGCCCGGCCACCGGGGCCAACCCGCAGACGGCGCCGCGCCTGACCGTGGTCGCCACTGCGGCGCCGGAGCCCGACCCGGCGCTGCGCCGCTTCTGGGTCAGCCGGCACCCTTACGCCGCGCTCTACGCGGACTTTGCCGATTTCGGCCTGTGGCGGCTGGTGACGCTGCAGGCCCACTACGTCGGCGGTTTCGGGCTGGCGAGGAGGATGGCCGCGGACACCCTCGCGCCGCCCGCCCATGCCGTCCCCACGCAGGCCGCCCAGGACAGCATCATCGCCCGGTGGAACCCCGGCCGGGCCGGGGCGCTGGCGGCAGCCGCGCGGCTGGCCGGCGGCACCGGGGCCTGGCGCCTGCTGGGCGTGGACTCCGACGGTATCGACCTGGCACAGGACGAGGCGGTGGTGCGGGTCGCCTTCGACCGGCCGGCGGAGAACGCTGACCAGCTGGAGGCAGCGCTGGCGCGTCTGGTGCAGGCGGCCCGGGTCGTGTGACAATCGTGCCAAGGCTGGCCCGGACGCGGCGCGGCGACAGGGGAGAGACGATCGATGGATGCTGGTGTCGTGATGCCGGACGAAGCAGCGGGCCACGGCCACCCACCGCTGGCCGGAACGGGCGTGTTGGCGCCGCTGGCCGTGCACGCAAACCTGGCGGCGCCGCAACTGGTGGCCTACGCGGTCCGCCGCGGTGAGGGCCGGCTGTCCACCGACGGCGCGCTGGTCGTGCGCACCGGCGTGCATACCGGCCGGTCGGTCGCCGACAAATACGTGGTCGACGAGCCGGAGACCACCGGCGACGTCTGGTGGGGCAAGGTCAACCAGAAGCTGGACCGCTCGAAGTTCACCGGGCTGACGAACCGGGTGCTGGCCTACCTGCAGGGGCGCGAGCTGTTTACCCAGGATCTATACGCCGGCGCGGACCCTGCCCGCCGGGTGCGGGTGCGACTGGTCAGCACCAGCGCCTGGCACGCGCTGTTCGCCCGCAACATGTTCATCCGCCCCAGCCGCGCCGAGCTGGCCGCCTTCGAGCCGGACTACGTCATCCTGCACGCACCGG
This sequence comes from Acetobacteraceae bacterium, assembly GCA_965198755.1. Taxonomy (GTDB): domain Bacteria; phylum Pseudomonadota; class Alphaproteobacteria; order Acetobacterales; family Acetobacteraceae; genus BOG-908. Next base: position 4,307,325 of record OZ240673.1, on the reverse strand, counting down.
ATTTCCAGGCCGACCCGGCGACCGACGGCGTGCGGACCAGCACCGCCATCGCGCTGAGCTTCGCCGAGCGGCGCATCGTCATCGCCGGCACCGAGTACGCGGGCGAGATCAAGAAGTCGATCTTCACCGTGATGAACTGGCATCTGCCGGCAGAGGGCGTGATGCCGATGCACTGCAGCGCCAACATCGGGGCAGACGGCGACACCGCGCTGTTCTTCGGCCTGTCGGGCACTGGCAAGACCACGCTCAGCTCGGACCCCGCGCGCCGGCTGATCGGCGACGACGAGCACGGCTGGGGCGCCGACGGCGTATTCAACTTTGAGGGCGGCTGCTACGCCAAGGTGATCAACCTGTCCGCCGAGGCCGAACCGCAGATCTGGGACGCCACCCACCGCTTCGGCACGGTGCTGGAGAACGTGGTGGCCGACCCGTGCGGGCAGCTGGACCTGGCCGACGGCGCCTACACCGAGAACACCCGCTCCTGCTACCCGATCGAGTACATCCCCAACGCCGAGCTGTCGGGCCGCGGCGGCCAGCCGAAGAACCTGATCATGCTGACGGCCGACGCCTTCGGCGTGCTGCCGCCAATCGCCAAACTCTCACCGGCGCAGGCGATGTACCACTTCCTCAGCGGCTACACCGCGCGCGTTGCCGGCACCGAGAAGGGCCTGGGCCGCGAGCCACAGGCCACCTTCTCCACCTGCTTCGGCGCGCCGTTCCTGCCACGGCGGCCGGAGGTATACGGCCGGCTGCTGGAGCAGCTGATCGAACGCGAGGGCGCGTCGTGCTGGCTGGTCAACACCGGCTGGACCGGCGGCAAATACGGAACGGGCAAGCGCATGGCGATCGGCCACACGCGGGCGCTGCTGCGCGCGGTGCTGGACGGCAGCCTGGACAGGGCGCAGTTCAGCCCGGACCCGTTCTTCGGCCTGATGATCCCGCGCGACGTGGCGGGCATCCCCAACGAAGTGCTGGACCCTCGGCGGTCCTGGGCGGACCCGGCGGCTTACGACGCGACTGCGTCGGAGCTGGTGGGGCGGTTCGAGGCCAACTTCGAGACGTTTGCAGGTGCGGTGGGGGAGGATGTTAAGGCGGCGGCGATACGGAAGGCGGCGTAAGCAAGAAAGCAGTTCTTTTTTGAAAAAAAGAACCAAAAAACTTTTACTGCGGCTGTCGCGGGCCTTTCAGGAGACTCGGCGACAGCGGAAGCAAAAGTTTTTTGCTTCTTTTTTTCAAAAAAGAAGGCCTTGCCTTCTCTATGCAGGAGACTCCCATGCGCCTGGCCCTCACCGAAAAGATCGTCCGCCTCAAACTCGAGCGCGACCTCACCTGGGCGGGCCTCGCCGAGCTGTCCGGCGGCCTGTCAAAGGAGTACGTCACCGCCGCGCTGCTCGGGCAGATGTCGCTGCCCGCGCAGGCCGCACAGGCGATCGGCAGCCACCTCGGGCTCACGCCCGAGGAGGTGCGTCTCTTGCAGGTGCCGCCCTATCGCGGCTCGCTGCCGACTTCGGTGCCGACCGACCCGCTGGTCTACCGCTTCTACGAGCTGGTCAGCGTCTACGGCACCACGTTCAAGGCGCTGATCCACGAGGAGTTCGGCGACGGCATCATGAGCGCCATCGACTTCCGCATGGCGCTGGAGCGTGAACCAGACCCGGCCGGCGACCGCGTGTCCATCACCATGAGCGGCAAGTTCCTGCCTTACAAAACCTACTGATACCAAGTGCCGTTAGCCGTTTTCTCCTGGCAGCAAGCAGTGCTTTTTTGAAAGAGGGGCAAAACTCCACAATCGCAGCAGTCGAGTATCGCCAGAACAAACACCAGTGCTGAAAATGCGGAGGAAGCAAAAGTTTTTTGCTTCTTTTTTTTCAAAAAAGAAGGCCTTGCTTGCTTCCTCGGGTCACTCTCCAGGCCGCCTGATGCGACATGAACAAGCCGCTAAGTCGACCAGTCGAAAGCAAGCAAGCGGTTCTTTAAAAGATTTTCGTTCCCTAGGGCGCAAGCTGCAGAAACCTCCGCGACAGCAGGAATAAAAGTCTTTTGCTTCTTTTCTTCAGAAAAGAAGGCCTTGCTTCCTTGCTTGTCACCAAAGGGTAAAGGCTCAGAGCCACTCAGATGACGTCGTCGCTCGTGACATCCGCGCGCCCGTTTCCCGTCACCCCGGAGGCGGCCTCCGTCACCACCGCCGACCCGGCGCCCATTCCGACCGCCGAAGCCTCTCCGGACGCGGTCTCGCCCGGCTACGAGCGCCTGGTGGCGATCATCGTGGCCAGCGCGCTGTTCATGTCCAACCTGGACGGCACGGTCATCGCCACCGCGCTGCCGGCGATGGCGCGCGCCTTCCGGATGGACCCGGTGCACATGAACGTTGCGCTGACGTCCTACCTGTTTGCCGTTGCCGTGTTCATCCCCGCCAGCGGCTGGATGGCGGACCGCTTCGGCACCCGCAACGTGTTCCGCGCGGCGATTGCGGTGTTCACGCTGGGCTCGGTGCTGTGCGGGCGGGCGGATTCGCTCGGCTTCCTGGTGGCCGCGCGCGTCGTGCAAGGGGCCGGCGGTGCGATGATGCTGCCGGTGGGCCGGCTGGTGCTGCTGCGCTCGGTGCCCAAGGAGCGGCTGATCGGGGCGATGGCGTGGGTGACGATGCCCGCGCTGGTGGGCCCGGTGATCGGGCCGCCGGTGGGGGGGCTGATCGTGACCTACCTGTCATGGAACTGGATATTCGACATCAACGTGCCGATCGGCGTGCTGGGCTTCACGCTGGTTAGCCTGTTCATCCGCGACGTGCGCTCGCCCGAGCCGGGGCGCTTCGACCTGGCCGGGCTTGCACTGACCGGCCTGGCGCTGGCCGGCTTCATGGGCGTGCTGGAGGTGGCCGGCCGCCGGCTGGTGGCGCCGGAGGTGGTGGTCGCGATGGGGCTGGTCAGCGTGGTCTCGGCCGCTGCCTACGTGGTGCACGTGCGGCGCCGGACGCGGCCGCTACTGGATTTTTCACTGTTGCGGCTGCCGACCTTTGCCGTCTCGGTGTTCGCCGGCTCGCTGTTCCGCATCGGCATCGGCGCGGTGCCGTTCCTGCTGCCGCTGATGATCCAGGTGGGCTTCGGCCGCAGTGCGGCGCAGAGCGGAATGATCACCTTCGCCAGCGCCGCGGGTGCGATCGGCATGAAGCCGGCGACGCAGTGGGTGCTGCGCCGCCTGGGTTTTCGCACCACGCTGGTGGTCAACGGCGCGCTGTGCGCCGGGGTGCTGGCCGCCTACGCCGCGTTCCGGCCGGGCTGGCCGCTGGCCGCGTTATACGGCGTGCTGATCGTGGGGGGCATGCTGCGCTCGCTGCAGTTCACCGCCTATAACGCGGTGGCGTATGCCGACGTGCCGGCCGAGCGGATGAGTGCCGCCACCACGCTGTACGCCATGCTGCAGCAGGTCTCGCTGACCGTGGGCATCCCCATCAGCGCCGGCGTGCTCTCGCTGGCGCGCACCGGCGGCGCACACGCAGCACCGGTAACGGCGGATTTCGCGCTGGCGTTCCTGGTGGTAGCTGGCATATCGGCGCTGGCCGCGCCGGCGGGCCTGCTGCTGGCGAGGAACGCCGGGCAGGCGATGTCGGGTGCGAAGATGAGGGGCAAGCGATGAGGTTCGTGTTCGCCTGCCTGCTGCTGTGCGCGCCGCTGCGCGCGTGGGCAGCGGGCAGCACGCTGACGGTGTTCGCCGCCGCCAGCCTGACCAACGCCATGCAGGACGTGGGCGCCCTATGGATGGCGCACGGCCACGGCCGCGTGGTGTTCTCGTTCGCGTCGAGTTCCACCTTGGCCCAGCAGATCGAGCGCGGTGCACCGGCCGACGTGTTCGTCTCCGCCGACGAGAAGTGGATGGACGACCTGGCCCACCGCGGCGGGCTAGCGCCGAACACCCGGCTTGACCTGCTGGGCAACACGCTGGTGCTGGTGGAGCCGAAGGCCGGGCTGAAACCGGTGGCGCTGACCGCCGGCGGCAACCTGGACGCGGTGCTGGGGCGCAGCGGCCGGCTGGCGGTGGGCGACCCTGCGCACGTGCCGGCCGGCATCTACGCGCAGCAGGCGCTGGAGCGGTTGGGCATGTGGCCGAAGCTGGAGCGCCGGCTGGCACCCACGGACTCGGTGCGCTCGGCGCTGCGTCTGGTCGAGCTGGGCGAGGCGCCGGCGGGCATCGTCTACGGCACCGACGTGCGGGTGACACCGAGCCTGGCAGTGGCAGCCGAGTTCCCAGCCGACAGCCACGACCCTATCCTGTATCCGGCCGCGGTGGTGGCGGACAACGACAGCAGGGATGCACGGACGTTCCTGGCGTTCCTGAGCACGCAGCCGGCGCAGGACGTGTTCCGGCATTACGGGTTCAGCAAGCCCTAGCAAGAAAGCAGTTCTTTTTTGAAAAAAAGAACCAAAAAACTTTTGGTTCCTTGGGCGCGCCGCGTGGGAGAGTCCGCGACAGCCGAACAAAAGTCTTTTTGCTTCTTTTTCTTCAGAAAAAGAAGTGCTTGCTTTCTTCTATGCTGACCCTCTCACCCGCGGAGAGCGAAGCCGTCGTTCTCAGCCTCCGCGTCGCCCTGCGCGCCGTGGTCTTCGGTCTACCGTTGGCCCTGCTCGTCGGCGTCCTCCTCGCGCGCGGCCGTTTCCCGGGCCGCTTCCTGCTCAACGCCGCGGTGCACCTGCCGCTGATGCTGCCGCCTGTGGTCACCGGCTGGCTACTGCTGCTGACCTTCGGCACGCACGGCCCCGTCGGCGCCTGGCTGTTGCGGGTGCTGCACGTGCGGCTGGTGTTCACCGAGGCCGGCGCGTCGCTCGCCTGCGGGGTGATGGTGTTTCCGCTGATGGTGCGCGCCATCCGGCTGTCGCTGGAGGCGATCGACCCGCAGCTGGAACAGGCGGCGCGCACGCTGGGCGCGCACTGGCTGGACCGCTTCACCAGCATTACCCTGCCGCTGGCAGCCCCCGGCGTGCTGGCGGCCGCCTTGCTGGGCTACACCGCGAGCCTGGGCGAGTTCGGGGCGGTGATCACGTTTGCCGCCAACATTCCCGGGCAGACCCGCACGCTGCCGCTGGCCATCTACAACGCGCTGGACACCCCGGGCGGCGAGGCTGAGGCAGCGCGGCTGGCGGCGATGTCGGTGAGCCTGGCGCTGGGGGGATTGGTGATGGCGGAGTTGCTCGGGCACCGGTGGAGGCGCGGGTGAGTCCGAAAGCAAGGCAAGCAGTTCTTTTGAAAAAAAGAACCAAAAAACTTTTGCTCTCTGTCGGTGCGTGTTGGTGAGGCGTGTCGTTTCAGCCGTCCGCGACAGCCGGAACAAAAACTTTTTGCTTCTTTTTCTCGAAAAAGAAGGCGCTTGCTTCTGCTCCTGGCCAACGCCCGGGTGACGCTTCGTGTGACGCTGGCCCACCGCTTCCGCGGCGCCGCAATCGACATCGCGTTCGAGGCGCCGACGCCGGGCGTGATGGCGCTGTTCGGCCCGTCCGGCGCCGGCAAGTCCACGGTGATGCGCGCCATTGCCGGGCTGCTGCGCGGGGACCGGGTACTGGTGGAGCTGGACGGCCAGGCGCTGCACACACTGCCGCCGGAGCAGCGCGGCATCGGCTACGTGTTCCAGGAGGGCCGGCTGTTCCCGCACATGAGTGTGGCCGCCAACCTGCGCTACGGGCTGCGCCGGGTGGGCCAGGGGCCGCTGCGGTTCGACGACGTGGTGGGGCTGCTCGGCATCGGCGCGCTGTTGCGGCGGCGGCCCGGCACGCTGTCCGGCGGCGAGCGCCAGCGCGTGGCGATCGGCCGCGCGCTGCTGAGCCAGCCGCGGCTGCTGCTGATGGACGAGCCGCTCTCCGCACTCGACCAGGCGCGGCGAGACGAGATCATCCCCTACCTCGCCCGCCTGCGCTCCGTGCTGCCCGCACCGATCGTCTACGCCAGCCATGCGCTGGACGAGGTAATGCGCCTGGCCGACACGCTGGTGCTGATCGAGGCCGGGCGGGTGGTGGCGTGCGGCCCGCTGGACGAGGTGGCGAGCCGAGCCGAGCTGCCCATCGCCGCGCGCGAGGACGCGGCGGGCGTGCTGCGCGGCCAGGTGGCGGCGCACGACGAGGCGCGGCGGCTGAGTGCCATCGCCTGCGGCGCGGACCTGGTGTGGGTGCCGCTGCTGGCCGCCCCGCTCGGCGCCCGCGTGCGGTTGCTGGTGCCGGCGCGCGAGGTGATCCTGGCGTTGGACGCGCCGCGCACGATCAGCGTCAACAACTGCCTGCCCGCGACGGTGGCCGGCATGGCGGAGGACCCGCGCGCCCACGCGGCCCTGGTCAGCCTGGAGATGAGCGGCGGCAGCCTGTTGGCACGGGTGACGCTGGATGCTGCCGCGCGGCTGGGGCTGCGGCCCGGACGAGAGGTGCTGGCGCTGGTCAAGGCGATGTCTGTAGAGTTGCTGCAAGAATAGCACACAGGAGGATCACGATGAACGAGATGAGCGAGGCCGCCACCACCGAGCTGACCATCCGCCGCGACCTGGCAGCCGCCTACCGCCTGGTGGCGCTGTACGGGTGGGACGACATGATCTTCACCCACATCTCCGCCCGCATCCCCGGGCCGGAGCACCACTTCCTGATCAACCCGTACGGCTACATGTTCGAGGAGATCACCGCCTCCAGCCTGGTTAAGATCGGCATGGACGGCCAGGCGGTGGACGGCTCCAGCGCGATGGTGAATCCGGCCGGCTTCACCATCCACTCCGCCGTGCACGAGGTGCGGGAGGACGCCGGCTGCGTGATGCACGTGCACACGCCGGACGGCACCGCGGTGGCCAGTTGTCCCGAGGGCCTCAAGCCGCTTAACCAGACCGCGCAGCTGGTGACCGGCGACCTCGCCTACCACGACTACGAAGGCGTCGCACTCGACCACGACGAGCGGCCGCGGCTGCAACATGACCTTGGCAGCAAGAACCTGATGCTGCTGCGCAACCACGGCACGCTGACGGTGGGCCGCACGGTGGCCGAGGCGTTCGTGCGGCTGTACTACCTGGAGCGCGCGTGCACGATGCAGGTGCGCACGAGCATGTTGGGCAGCGAGCACTACCCGACGCACCCTGAGGTGATCGACAAGAACGAGAAGATGGGAGCCGCGCCGGGGTTCGCTGCGTTGGCAAACAAGCTGGCGTGGCCGGCGTTGTTGCGGAAGCTAGATCGAGACAATCCGGGATATAAGGCGTAAGCAAGCGATTCTTTTCGAGAAAAAGAAGCAAAAAGCTTTTGTCTCCGCTGTCGCGCGCTCACGGGCTAGCGCGCGACAGCGGAGACAAAGTCTTTTGGTTCTTTTCTTCAGAAAAGAACTGCTCGCTTACTACCTTGCCTCTGCCAACGCGCGCGCGATCCAGTCCCGGTTGAACCGGATGCAGTACACCGGAGTGTCCGGCTGAAAGCGCCAGCCCTCTGAAAGTGCCCCCACGCCGACCGGGTCGAAACCGAACTGTTCGTGGAGCTCGGCCACAATCTTCTTCGCCGCAACGTCGTCTCCGGCCAGCGGGAGTGCGCGTCGGTCGAACGAGCCGGCGGGCTGACCGTCCCGATCGAAATGCGGCATCATGATCGCGTTGAACGCCTTAACGACTTCGACTCGGGAAGGTGCTGGGCCAGCATCTCGCTGCTGGTCGTGCGTTTTTCGTCCAGCTCGGGGGTGGGTCAGGTCTTCGCCTTCAACTCGCCGATGTGCCGCTGGACGATCTTGTAGGTTTCCGCTGCAAAGGCACGCAGGCCCGGGTTGGTGCCGCCACTGGCTTCCTTGGCGAAAGCGGCGCCGTCCTTGGCGTGAATGGCTTCCATGGCCTGAAGGTAGGCGGCGTCGAACGCCGGGCCGGACAGCGCCTTCAACTGGTCCAGCTGCTTCTGGAACGCAGCGTTCAGCGTGTCGGGAAAGCTGATGGCGGCGGCGGCGGCGGCGCTCTTCAGCTTGCCGCCGACCAGGAGGTGATCGTGCGCCTCGGTGTTGCCCTGGTCCTGGATGTCCTGGGTGCTGCCTTGGCTGGCGGCGAGGTCGCCGGCCTTTACCTCGAACATGCCGCCCTGGCTGACCATGGCGACGAAGCTGCGATCGGCGGCGGAGGCTTTCTCAGCCGCCTGCGCGTGTACGGCCAGGCTGCTCACGGCCAGAACGGCCAGGACTTTCTTCAAGGTTTCGATCCATCCGCGGTTCGGATTGGCAACCCTTTTTGGTGAGGAGAGTTCCCGCTGGCCAGATTGGGCAGGAAGGCCTTCTTTTTCGAGAAAAAGAAGCAAAAAGCTTTTATCACGGCTGTCGCGGACCGTTCCACCGACGAGTACACTGGAGACAAAAGTTTTTTGGTTCTTTTTTTCAAAAAAGAACTGCTTGCTTTCCTTCGTGCCGCCGCCTGGTGTCGCATCCCATGTCGACAACGCTCCACAAGCGCAGGTTCGGGCAACGCCTGGCGACGTTCATCGCCGCCGGCTTCGGCAGCGGGGCGGCACCACGGGCGCCAGGCACCGCCGGGTCGGTGGTGGGGCTGCTGGCCGGGCTGGCGCTATGGTTCGCCTGGCCGCCGCTGCTGCCGGCCGGCGTGCTGGTGGCGGTCTTCGGCGGGCTGTGGGCGATCCGCGTGGCGACGGGGCTGCCGTGGCGCGCGTCTGCGCCGGCCGACCATGACGACCCTGGCTGGATCGTGATCGACGAGGTGGCCGGCCAGATGCTGGCATTGATGGGGCTGCACCGGTTCACCTGGGCAGGCGTGGTGGCGGCGTTCGTGCTGTTTCGGCTGTTCGACATCGTCAAGCCCGGGCCGGTAGGCTGGGCGGACCGGCGGGGCGGCGCGGGCGGAATCATGCTGGACGATGTGTTTGCCGGCCTGTTGGCTGCGGCAGTGGAAGGTCTTCTTTTTTGAAAAAAAGAAGCAAAAAGCCTTTGTCACATCTTTCGCGGACTTCTCCGCGCGGCGCACCCCAGGAACAAAAGTTTTTTGGTTCTTTTTTTCAAAAAAGAACTGCTTGCTTGCGATGATGCAAACCTGGACCCCCCGCCCGAACCGCGAAGAACCGGCAGCCCTGCTCGCCGCCCAAGGCCGCAGCCGCTTGCCCGAGTTGCTCGGCCTGCGAGAGCAGCGCATGCGCGCCTCGCCGTTCGCATTCCTGCGCGGTGCCGCCGCGGTGATGGCCGCCGACCTCGCCACGCTGACCGGTCCGGGCGCCGTCGTGCAACTGTGCGGCGACGCGCACCTGGCCAATTTCGGTGTGTATGCCTCACCCGAAGGCAACCCGGTGTTCGACGTGAACGATTTCGACGAGACCCTGCCAGGCCCGTTCGACTGGGACCTGCGCCGGCTGGCGACCAGCCTGGTGCTGAGCGCGCGCGAGCACGGCATGGCGGCGCGCGCGTGCCGTGCGCTGGCGGCACGTGCCGCACGGCACTACCGCCGTCACGTGGCGCGGCTGGCAGAGCTGTCTCCCTACGAGGCCTGGCACAGCACCATCGACATGCGCGCGGCGATCGAGGCGATGGACGGGCACAAGTTGCGGCGCAGGCTGGCCAGGCGCCTGCACGCAGCGCTGGACTCCAGCGCTGATCATTACGGCCTGGTGGAGGGCGACTCCGGCGGCTTCATCAGGGACCACGCCAACACGCGCCACCTGCCCGCCTACGAAAGCACCATCGACGCCGCCTTCGCTGCCTACCCCACGACCTTGCAGCCGCAATTCGTCGACCTGATGGGGCGATACCGCCTGGTGGACAGAGCGTTCAAGGTGGTGGGCGTCGGCTCGGTGGGCACGTTCTGCGCCATCGGGCTGTTCGCATCTTCGCAGGGTGCGCCTCTGCTGTTGCAGTTGAAGGAGGCGCAGGCGTCGGTGCTGGCCGGGCCCACCGGCGCGCCGGCGCGGACGTGCGAGGGCGAGCGCGTGGTGACCGGTCAGCGGCGCCTGCAAGCGCAGAGCGACATCTTCCTGGGCTGGACGCCGGCGCCGGTGGACGGGCGGGACTTCTACGTGCGCCGGCTGAAGGACAGCCGGCTGGCGCAGGTGGGCGCGGCGCTGGAGGCGGACATGCTGCCGTTCGCGGCGTCACTGTGCGGGCGGACGCTGGCGCGGGCGCATGGGCGGGCGGGCGATGCGGCGCGGCTGGCGGTGTCGATCGCGGCACTCGGGGACGGCGCGGCGTTTGATGAAGGGATCGCGGGGTTTGCCGAGGGGTATGCCGATCAGACGGAGTTGGATTTTGAAATCTTTTGCAGGAAGTAAGGCCTTCTTTTTCGAGAAAAAGAAGCAAAAAGCTTTTATCACGGCTGTCGCGGACCTTCCCACAGTCGAGTACCCAAGAGACAAAAGTTTTTTGGTTCTTTTTTTCAAAAAAGAACCGCTTGCCTTTGCTGTTCTTGCCCATGCTCACTGAAAGCATTCTCTCCGAGGCTGCGATGCTGCTGCAGACGCTGCGCGCGCGCAAATGGATGGTTGCCACCGCAGAAAGCTGCACCGGCGGCCTGATCGCGGCTGCGCTGACGCATGTGGCAGGCTCGTCGGACGTGGTGGATTGCGGGTTCGTCACGTACTCCAACGCAGCCAAGGCGCAGATGCTGGGCGTGAACGAGGCGTTGATCGCGTCTGACGGCGCGGTCAGCGAAGCGGTGGCGCGCGCGATGGCGGAAGGTGCGCTGGCGTGCTCGCGTGCGAACGTCGCCGTCAGCGTCACAGGAATTGCCGGGCCAGGCGGCGGCAGCGTGGACAAGCCGGTGGGCCTGGTATGGTTCGGCTGCGCCGTGCGGGACGGCGAGGTCACCGGTGCGCGGCAGGTGTTTGGCGGCGACCGTGCCGCGGTGCGCGCACAAAGCGTGCGGTTCGCGTTCGAGCTGCTGCGCAACGCGGCGGCCAGAAATCCCCAACCCCGCCGCCGGTGAAAGCTGAAACTACGCGTCGCCATCCGATACACCGTACGAGAGGCAAAGTGTATCGGCTCTTTCAGCGTCCGTTTCGAAACGGCTCGGTGGGTCAGCTGGCGTGGTTGTTCGGGGGCCGGAGCGGGTCGGCTTGCCTGCGCCATCGGTCCCGAGCGGGCAAGACGTTCTCTTCTGGCTCTGCACCGGGGCGTGCGAGCAGCACGTTGTCGCATGACCGGGCCGCCTTGTACCAATCGGCGTTGAAGCTCACTCATAGAAAGCAAGCAGTCCTTTTTTGAAAAGGACAAAAAAACTTTTGACTCCGCTGTCGCGCGCTCTCCGGAAAGGTCCGCGACAGCGGAGACAAAAGTCTTTTGCTTCTTTTCTTCAGAAAAGAAGGTCTTGCTTGCTTTGGAACGGTCAACCGTCGGCTGGTTGAACCGCTTGCTTCCTACCAGCTGCACCAGCCGCCGAAGGCTGCACGCGCCGCCGCGAGCATGACTGCCAACAGACGGCGGAATCCCCGCCCCGGCACACATGTTGCTCGAAGCCGTTGTTGTTGGCGCGCCCGGCGCGAAGACGGTGTCTTGACGTGTCCGCTGCCCTCGTCATTCTCGGCGGGCAACTCGGCTTGCCACGCGCGGGGCCGTCCCGCCGAGGCGTGCAGCGCAAGACAGGGCAAGCGGCCAAGGCGACCCAAGCTTTGGTGGGCGACGCCCGATTGAAAGGACCGAATGGCTTCCCCAGACGCAGTACCTGACAGGGGCCTGAGGCCGCGCGCGCCAGCGGAGTCACCGGCCCCGCGCAACAAGGGTGAAGTTCCTGGCCTGTTCGCCCTGAAACCAGTCTCCTCCATGCTCGCCGACACCGAATCCGACGACGGCCATGGCCACCTCCAGCGCACTCTGGGCCTGCGCAACCTGATCGGCTTCGGCGTCGGCTCCGCGGTCGGCGTCTCCCTCTTCGTGCAGACCGGCCCGGAGGCCGCCCTGCACGCCGGCCCCGCCGTGGCGCTGTCCTTCGTGCTCGCCAGCGTCGCCTGCCTGCTCGCCGCCCTGTGCTACGCGGAGTTCGCGAGCCTCGTCCCCGTCGCCGGCAGCGCATACTCTTACGCCTACGCCACCATGGGTGAAGGCGTGGCCTGGCTGATCGGCTGGTGCCTGTTGCTGGAATACCTGATGAGCGGCAGCCTGGTCGCCATCGGCTGGTCCGGCTACGCAACGCAGACGCTGGGCCAGTTCGGCATCCATCTGCCTGATGCCATCACCGGCGCCCCGCTGGCCGTGGTGGACGGCCACGTGGTCCGCAGCGGCAAGGTGCTGGACCTGCCGGCGGTGCTGATCACCCTGTTCACCGCCTGGCTGATCCTGCGCGGTACCAAGCTGTCCGCGCGGGTGAACGACGTGGTGGTGGCGCTGAAGGTGATCGCAATCCTGGCGGTCATCGCCGGGGCCGCGCCTTATGTGAACACTCATAATTGGACACCGTTTACCTCGCAAACCGGGGCGTCTTACGAATTCAGTTCCCAATTATTTCACGTGCAGACGTGGTTTCCGTTCATTCCGAAGAACACCGGCGTCACGGGTGACTTCGGAGTCTCCGGCGTGATGCGTTCAGCGGGGATACTGTTCTTCGCCTATGTCGGCTTCGATTCCATCTCCACGCTTGGGCAGGAAACACGCAACCCGCAGCGCACCATCCCGCTGGCGCTGATGCTGTCGCTGGCCATCTGCGTGACGCTTTACGTGGGCGTCGCACTGGTGATGACCGGTGTGGCCAACTACCACACGCTGAACGTGGCCGACCCGATCGCCGAAGCCATGCGCGCGCAGGGTCCGAAACTCGCCTGGGCGCGCTGGTGCGTCAGCGTGGTGGCGATCTTTGGCCTGGTCTCCGTGCTGCTGGTGACGCTGCTGGGCCAGGTGCGAATCTTCTACGCTATGGGGCGCGACGGGCTGCTGCCGGCCGCCTTCGCGCGCATCCACCCGCGCTTCAACACGCCGCACGTCGGCAGCATCGTCACCGGCGTGGGCGCGGCGCTGTTCGCCGGGCTGTTCCCGCTGGACCTGCTGGGCGACCTGGTCTCCATCGGCACGCTGCTGGCCTTCGCGGTGGTCTCTGCCGGCGTGCTGATACTGCGGCGGACCATGCCGGACGCACCGCGCGCGTTCCGCACGCCGCTGATGCCGTTCACGCCGATCGCTGCCGTGCTGGCGTGCATCGCGCTGATGTACTCGTTGTCAGGTGATACTTGGGTGCGGCTGGCGGTGTGGCTGGTGATCGGCGGCGTTATCTACGCGGCTTATGGGTATCGGCATTCTAAGCTACGGCGCGTAGGGTAAAAGCAAGCAAGGCCTTCTTTTCTGAAGAAAAGAAGCAAAAGACTTTTATCCCTGCTGACGCGATGGTTCTGCAGCGCGCGCCCCACGGAATAAAAGTTTTTTGGTTCTTTTTTTCAAAAAAGAACCGCTTGCCTTGCCTTGCTCAGTCCACGCCAAGCAACTCCGTTTGCAACAGTCTTACCGTCCCGAACGCCACCCTATGGTGCCTTGTCGCCCCGTGGTCGCGCAGCGCCCGCCGGTGGCCAACCGTTGCGTAACCGGCGTTGCTCTCCCACCCGTAGGCCGGGAAGCGCATCGCCAGCCGGGACATCGCCCGGTCGCGCACCACCTTCGCCACGATCGAGGCCGCCGCGATCGACAGGCACAGCGCGTCACCACCGATGACGCAGCGGACGGCGCAGGTCAGGTTCGGTTTGCGGTTGCCGTCCACCAGGGCCATGTCCGGCGGCGTCGGCAGCCGCAACACGGCGCGCGCCATCGCCAGCATCGCCGCGTGCAGGATGTTCAGCCGCGCGATCTCGGCAACAGATGCCGCGCCGATGGCGATCTCCGCAGTGCCGCACGCCAGCAGCGCCGCATAGGCAATCTCCCGCTGCTCGGCGGTCAGCTTCTTGGAGTCGTCGAGCAGGATGGCCAAGCCGTCGGGCACACCTCGCGTGAACACCACGGCCGCAGCCAGAACGGGCCCTGCGAGAGGCCCACGGCCGACCTCGTCCACCCCGGCCACGCGGCCCGCATGTTGCGACTCGTAGGCGTAATCCGGCATATGCGGACTGTAGCCGACTGACTGGGCAGTGCAAAGGCACGGCCTGCTTGACTAGAGCTTGCTGGATGCGTCGATCCTCTCCAGCAATCGGGCGTATTCTGTCGGGTTCACTAAAAGTCGTTTGCGCCAGTGAACAGTTGTAAGGCTTCACGCTCTACCGAGCGCCTAATGCAGACTTTTCCTTGAACGCGGACTTGATATGCGCTGGACAATCAACACAGCCAACCGAACGAGTATCAGCACCAAGGCGATTGCCGACAGAACGATTGCGAGCAGCGCAAAACCTGGCATTTCAGATTTAGTGCAGATTACCGGCAATTGAGCTATCACAAGCATTGCAAGCCCGGCAGAAATGATCCAGCCACGCATCATCATCAAAACAGGCAGCACTACGTAGAGAAGCATTGAGATGGCAAAAACTAACGCTTGCTGCTTCATGCTCGTGTTGGTTCTTTCAGCCTCGGGAAGCACAACCTCTCTACTCCCACGTTGACAAATAAGAAACTCGTTGCATACTCTGATATCTACGACTTCGTCTCTGCTGTCGCGAAGTTTCTGCAGCGCGCGCGCAAGTGAACAAAAGTTTTTTGGTCCTTTTTTCAAAAAAGAACCGCTTGCTTGCTTGCCGGCGCCGCAAACCCCATCGCGCGAAACGTCTCGCGCATGTGCGCCGGGATGTCGGCCTCCAGCTCCAGCGTGCCGCCATACGGATGCGGCAGCGAAAGCGCGCGCGCATGCAGGTGCAGCTTGTCCGCCACCCCCTCCATGTGCGCCGTCTCGCCGCCGTACATGCGGTCGCCCACGATCGGCGCGCCAAGCGCCACGCAGTGCACGCGCAGCTGGTGGGTGCGGCCGGTCAGCGGGCACAGCTCCAGCCAGGCGACCTTGCGGCCGGCGGCGTCCAGCGTGCGGAACTCAGTGAGCGCGTGCGTTGAGCCCACTTCGTCCCGCTCGGCGACGGCCACCCGCTCGCCGCCGCGCAGGCCGCCGAACTTCACCAGGGGCAGGTCGAGCGTGCCCTCCTGCGGCGTGGGTCGGCCGGCGACAACCGCCCAGTAGGTCTTGCGCACGTGGCGGCTGCGAAAGGCGGCCGCCAGCTTGGCGGCAACGCCGGGTGTGCGCGCCAGCAGCAGCAGCCCGGACGTATCCATGTCGAGGCGGTGCACCAGCCGGGGCTTGTCGGCGGCGCCCTGGCGGAAGCCGTCCATCATGCCGTCGAGGTGGCGGATGATGCCGGGGCCGCCCTGCACGGGCAGGCCGTGCGGCTTGTTCAGCACGATCAGCGCGTCGTCCATGTAGACCACCATGCCCTCCAGCTCGCGCATTGTGTCCGGGTCGAGCGGGACAGTGGGCGGGGGAGCGGGCGCGCTCGGCAACGGCGGCACGCGGATCACTTGGCCGGGCTGCAGGCGGGTGGCCGCCTCGGCACGCTTGCCGTCGACGCGGATCTGGCCGGTGCGGCACAGCTTCTGGATCATCCCCTGCGTCAGCACGGGAAAGTGGCGCCGGAACCAGCGGTCCAGGCGGATGTCGGATTCGTCTTCGGTTACGGTCACTGGGGGGTATTATACCCCTCAGCACGACAGAGCAGAAAGGAAGGCCTTCTTTTTCGAGAAAAAGAAGCAAAAAGCTTTTATCTCCGCTGTCGCGGTTCTTCCCGGCGAACGCGCGACAGCGGAGTAAAAGTTTTTTGGTTTTTTTTTTCAAAAAAGAACCGCTTGCTTATCGCGCAGGCAGGGCGCGGCCTGAACTGTCGAGGGCGCCTGGCGTTCGTTTCCACGCTGAGCAGGTCTTCTCGCCGGCAGAAGCGTCTCCACGGGGGCTCCCATGTCGTTCAAAGTCCAGGTCGGCCCCGCGCAGGTCGCAATCCACCACGGCCGCACGGTTCTGGTCTGCGAGCCGGACGGCACCATCGCCTACCCGGGTGAGCGCGGACTCTACTTCAACGACACCCGCATCATCGGCAGCTGGTCCATCTACGCCGACGGCCAGCCCTGGGATCTGCTGAGCGGCGGCGCCACCAGCTACGACGTCTCCCGGCTTTACCTCACCAACAAGGCCCTGCAGACCGCCGACGGCCCGGTCGAAGCGCGCACCATCGCCATGGTGCTCAGCCGCGCCGTCCAGGGCGGCATGCACGAGGACGTAGACATCACCAACCACGGTCGCGCGCACGCGACGTTTAACCTGGAAATCGGCATCCGCTGCGACTTCTCCGACGTGTTCGAGGTCAAGGCCGGCAGTGCCATCCGCCGCGGCAGCATCGCAACCACCTGGCTGCCGGACGCGCAGTCGCTGGAGACGGCCTACACCAACCAGGATTTCCACCGTGCGCTGAGGGTGTCCGCGAAGCTCGACGGCAGGATGAGCTACGCCAACGGACGGCTGAGCTTCGTGGTCTCTCTCGCCCCCGGCCAGACCTGGCATTGCTGCCTGCTCTACGACCTGATGGACGGCGACACGGTGCTCGCCGCACCGAACCGCTGCGCGCACAACACCGACCCGGCCGACACCGCCGCCCAGGACGTGGACCACTGGAAACGCGACGTGCTGAACATCCACACCTCCAACGAGGAAGTCTACCGCACCTTCACCCAGGCGGTCGACGACATGGCGGCACTGCGCCTGCCCCAGGACGGCGACGGCGGCATGAGCTTCGTGCCCGCCGCCGGCCTGCCCTGGTTCACCGCGCTGTTCGGCCGCGACAGCCTGATCGCCTCGCTGCAGGCGGTGCTGATCTACCCGGAGTTCGCCACCACCACGCTGGACGTGCTGGGCGCCCTGCAAGCCACCGAACGCGACGACTACCGCGACGCCGAGCCCGGCAAGATCCTCCACGAGATGCGCTTCGGCGAGCTGGCGCACTTCAAGCTGATCCCGCACACGCCGTACTACGGTACCGCGGACGCCACCCCGCTGTTCCTGATCACACTGCACGAAGCCTGGATCTGGACCGGCGACCGCGGCTTGCTCGAGCGCGTGCTGCCGGTCGCCGAGCGATGCCTGAACTGGATCGACGAGCACGGCGACCGCGACGGCGACGGTTTTCAGGAATACCAGACGCGCTCCAGCCAGGGCTACGAGAACCAGGGCTGGAAGGATTCCGGCGACGCGGTGCCCTACGAGGACGGCACCCTGGTGCACGGACTCAAGGCGCTGTGCGAGTTGCAAGGCTACGTCTACGACGCCTGGGTCCGCATGGCAGAGGTCTACGACGAGCTCGGCCGGGCGGACCGCGCCGAGGCGCTGCGCGAAAAGGCGCGCGTGCTGCACCGGCGCTTCAACGAGGCGTTCTGGAGCGAGGAGCGCGGCATCTACGCCTACTGCCTCGACGGCGAGAAAAAGCCCGTGTTCAGCGTGGCCTCCAACATGGGCCATTGCCTGTGGTCCGGCATAGTGCCCGCCGAGCGCGCCGGCCGCGTGGTAGCACGGCTGATGGCGCCGGACATGTGGAGCGGCTGGGGCATCCGCACGCTGTCGGCGGACCACGCCAGCTTCAACCCGTATTCCTACCAGTGCGGCAGCGTCTGGCCGCACGATAACGGCATCATCGCCATGGGCTTCCGCCGCTACGGGTTCGTGGCAGAGGCGGGCAGGCTGGCGCGCGACCTCAGCGAGGCGGCGAGCCACTTCCTGCTCAACCAGATGCCGGAGCTCTACGCCGGCCTGACCCGCGCGCCGGCCGGCTTTCCGGTGCAGTACGTGGGCGCCAACGTGCCGCAGGCCTGGGCGGCCGGCTCGGTGTTCATGACCTTGCGCGCGATCCTTGGGCTGCAGCCGTCCGGCAAGGACGGCCGGCTTGTGGTCGATCCAATGCTCCCAAAATGGCTGCCGGATTTGACCCTGCTGGGCTTGCGCGTCGGCACCGAGATTTTCGACATACGCTTCGAGCGAGTCGGCGAGGAGACCAGGTTCGAAGTACTGCGCGGTAACGCTGCCGCTATCGGGCGCGCCGGTGGTTGATGAGCATTGAACTGGGTGCGCGGCCGGGCCTTATGAGTTGTCAATACGAAGAGAAAGCAAGCGGTTCTTTTTTGAAAAAAAACCAAAAAACTTTTGATCTCTGAGGCCTGCGCTGCAGGAAACGCTACGAGAGCATACCAGATGTTTTGCTGGTTTTCAAAAAGGCAGGGCTTGCTTCTCTTCTTGAACGGACATGTGAAATGCGCATACGCCTGTCGACATGGATGGCAGTGGCTGTTCTGATGTCAGCGCCCGCGGCGGCGCTGGCGCAGTCCAACCAGCAGGGGCCGGACCCCAACCTGCCTTTGGAAAAGGTTCCAGTCGGACCGCCGCCGTCGTTGGCGCAGATCGAAGCTGCCGCCCCGAAAACACCTGATCTGCAGGTGTATGGGGTTCCGATCCGGCCCGACGCGCCGGTGTCACCAGCCTATGCCGGGACCGCCTACAACACGTTTGCCGGCCAGGCAGAGACCGGTGAGGATGCGATTTCCGAGCAGCAGGTTGTGCATTTCAAGGAGACGCCTCCTTAAATCTAGCACGCGGTTCTTTTTTCTAAAAAGAAACCGAAGCGATGTTTGGGTCTCCTCGCACGCTTTGCACGTCAGTGTTCTTGTTTGGCTAGGCCAACACGATCTGAAGGCCGGCCGCCGGAGCGGTTCGTGCGAAACATCAAGACGTGGCGCGTGGTTTTCAGGCGTTGACCTGGCTGTCCCGTCTGCCAGCGGCTTGCCCGCATCCGGGTGCTGGCCCAGGAGGGTGAGATGCGGATCGTCACCTGGAACATCAACTCGCTGCGGCTGCGGCTGGGCTTGCTGCAGCGACTGGTCGAAGCGCTCGACCCGGACGTGATCTGCCTGCAGGAGACCAAAGTACCCGACGCCCTGTTCCCGGAGGACGCGCCGGCAGCCCTGGGTTTTCCGCACCACGTGCGGCGCGGCATGAAGGGCTACAACGGCGTGGCGGTGCTGTCCCGCCATCCACTGCGGGAGATCGACGCGCCGGACTGGTGCGCGCGCGGCGACTGCCGCCACCTGCACGTCGCTGTCGCGGCACCCGGCGGCTGGCTGGACGTGCACAACTTCTACGTGCCCGCCGGCGGCGACGTCCCCGACCGGGACGCCAACCCGAAATTCGGCCACAAGCTGGACTTCGTGGGCGAGGCCGCCGCCTGGTTCGCGGCACGCGGCGTGGCGCCCCGCACGGTGCTGGTGGGCGACCTCAACATCGCACCGCTGGAGCACGACGTCTGGAGCCACAGGCAATTGCTGAGCGTGGTCAGCCACACGCCGGTGGAGGTGGCCGCGCTGCGCGCCTGGCAGCAGGTCGGTTTCCACGACGCCGTCAGGCACTTCGTTCCCGCCGAGGAGAAGCTCTATACCTGGTGGTCGTACCGCAACCAGGATTGGCGCAAGTCGGACCGCGGCAGGCGGCTGGACCACATCTGGGTCAGCCGCGACCTGGTGGCGTCGCTGGTAGGATGCGAGATACTACGGGACGCACGAGATTGGCCGCAGACGAGCGATCATGTGCCGGTGTTGATCGAAGTGAAGGAAGCAGTTCTTTTTTGAAAAAAAGAACCAAAAAACTTTTGCTCCCTGTCGGGGACTCTCCCGCGAGCGCGCGACAGCGGAGACGAAAGCTTTTTGCTTCTTTTTCCCGAAGAAGCGCTTGCTTGCTTTCTTAAGCCGCCGGATCCAACCGGTAACCGCCCCCTTCAGTCACCAGCAGCCTCGCATTCGCCGGATCCGGCTCGATCTTCTGCCGCAACCGGTAGATATGCGTCTCCAGCGTGTGCGTCGTCACGGCCGCATTGTAGCCCCACACCTCGTTGAGCAGGATCTGCCGCGCCACCGGCTTGGTTCCGGCGCGGTAGAGAAACTTCAGGATCGCCGCTTCCTTTTCCGTCAGCCGGATGCGCCGGTTGCGTTGCGGCTCCTGTAGCAGCTTGGCGGACGGCCGGAACGTGTACGGCCCGATGGTGAACACCGCGTCCTCGGAGTTCTCAAAGATGCGCAACTGAGCCCGTAGCCGCGCCAGCAGCTCGCCGAGCCGGAACGGCTTGGCGATGTAGTCGTTCGCACCCGCTTCCAGGCCGCGCACGACGTCGGATTCCTCGTCCGAGCCGGTCAGCATGATGATCGGCATGCGCAGCCCCTGCTTGCGCAGCGCCGCGCAGAGGTCGCGCCCGTCCCCGTCCGGCAAACCCACGTCGAGAATCAGCGCGTCGAACCTTTGCTCGTGCTTGCGTATCTTGCCTTCCGCCTCGCTGACGCTGGCCGCTTCGTCGGCGGTGAACTCCCCGTCGACCTGCAGCTGCGCCGCCAGCTCCTCGCGGAGCGACCGGTCGTCGTCGACTATCAGGATGGGGCGCTCGCCCGCCATTCCGTCTCTCCTAACTGCTGGCCGAGTTGGCCGAGCGTCATGCGCGCGTAGCTAACCTGCCGAGTCCCGGACCGGTTGCAAAACTTTTTCCGAGCTGAGCTGCCGTGTGCCGAGGATGGTGTCTTGCGAGCAACGAGCCAGCGGCGAAAGGTCCAACGCGAAAGACCGGACAACGAATGGGACAAGACCGGTTGACGCGTTCATGATCGCAATGGCATCGCCATCACGCAGACTTGTTATGCTGCGCGGTCAGTTACAAGACGCGAGTACGAAGATTATGGCGTTGCCGGGCTCAGGCGCTTGCCGACCGGACAGGCCGGTGCCCGGTTCGCCATCATTGGCAATGAGGGAAGCCGCGAGGGATCACGCAGGACGGCTGCCGGCCGCCCTGCACATGCGCCGTCAGTGGTTGGTGGTGAAGCCGTAGAGCTGGCCGTTGCCGGCGACGTAGATGTGGTTGTTGGCGGCGAGCACGGTCTCGAAGTGCCTCAGCCCCTGCATCGCCTGGCCATTGCCGGCGAACACCACCGACCCGGTCATGGCGTTGAAGCCGTGCAGCAGGTTGTCGCCTTCCGCGCCGATAATCCAGACGATCGGGTTGCTGCTGCCGTCCGTGGTGGTCACGATCGGCGCGCCGGCACCGTTGAGCGGCTGGCACCACGCCTCGCTGATCGGGTTGGTGGCGGCGGCCGAGACGCTGAGCATCGTGAGTGCCGCGCCGGAGCATTGCAGGTCGGAGCCGTTGCGGAACGCCACCATCGCGTCGCTGGCGGTGTTGTAGATTGCCGGTGCGGTGATGATCTCGCTGTTGGAGACCTTGGTGATGGCCAGTTGTCCGCCGATGCCGCCCAGGTTGTTGCGGTTGACCAAGTAGGCGTTGCCGTCCTTGCCGAACGCGATCACCCGCGGCGCGCCGTTGGCGGTTGGCACGCGCAGCGGCAGCGCCTCGGTGCCGCCGAGGTCGAGGTCCTCCTGGTCCAGCGTCGGCCAGTTCGACGGCGTGAAGAAGTCGTTCGAGCTGGTGGCGTGGGCCAGGCCGCTGGCCAGCTTGATGATGCCCTCGCCGTCACCCCAGGTGGTCGCACCGCTGGTGTTGCCGGTGGTGACGAACACCGATTCCCCGTCCGAGGCGGAGCCGCCCTGCGCCCAGATGCCGCCGCGCACCGCGCGGGTGGACCACACGCCGCTGACGGCCGGCGTGCCGGTGGGCGTTACCTGCACCACCATGCCGTGATAGGCACCGCAATCGCCCGAGCGGCCGCCGAAGCTGACAAAGACCTGGCCGTGCAGGACCAGCACGGCGCCGCGCTCGCCCTGGATGGTCGAATCGAACGCCACGCCCTGCGCGCCGAGTGCGGCCTGCACGTCGATCGGCCAGCCGGGCAGCACGGCACCGGTGCCGGCCGACAGCGCGTAGATCATGTGGCGCACGGTGGAGGACGAGGTGCCGGTGACCGCGTCGAAGTAGAGGTTGCCGGTGATCGGGTCGATGGCCGGCGTGCCGGTAATGCCCTCGATGGGGATGTTGCCGCATTGCAGCGCGCTGGAGGACGGCGAGGCGGGAAGCTGGCTGATCCACACCGGCGCGCCGGTGTCGGCGTTCAGCGCCTCGACCTGGTTGGTCTCGGTGGCGACGATGACGGTGCCGACCTTTGCACCGCGCGGCTTCCAGTAGAGCGGCTGGGCGTAGACGTCGCCGCTGAAGGCGCCCTGGAAGCCAGTGTCGAGGTGCATGGTTGCGGCGTTGGCCAGCGTCAGGCTGGGAACGACGTACTCGCCGTGACGGTTGATGTTGTTGTGGTAGGTGGTCACGTTCTGCGCCACGGCTGGTGCAGCCGCAGCCACCACGAAACAGGCGAGTGCAGACGCGGCCTGCGTTACCACTCTACGATGTGTAAGCATGACCTACCTCCCGCGCTGCTTGCAGTCACACTCACGCATTCACATGCCCGCGTTGGCTTGGCAAGCGGTCGTTCCGATTGTGGGAAGGCAGACGAACGGCCGTGGCAAGTCGAACAGTGACGACATCCTGCGACTTTCGCGAGTTTCGCCAGAGATCAGCCATCGAGAAAGTTTCGTGTCATCTTGCCTGACCCGAGTTGCGCCCGGGTGCTGCCGAATGCTGCACATGCGAGCAGCCAGCGCTGACAGCCGTGCTCGATATCAGGACGGAGGGTTGAGGTTGCTTGCGGCGAGTCCGCCGATGTCGCGTTGTGCCGTCTCGATCAGGTGCGCCAGGGCCATGTCGGCCGCCTCGTGCCGGCCGACGCAATCCAGCAGCACCAGGCCGTCGAGCGCCGAGACGAGGTAGGCCGCCTCCGCCCGCCTGGCAGACGCGTCATCGCCTTCGAGCCGCGCCGCCACCCAGTCCACGAAGTAGTCGGCTACCTGGCCGGCAATGCCGAGGAACGGCTCCTCGCCGCGCATGGCGAGCGTCACCAGTTCGAACCAGACCCGCATGTGCGGCCGGAACTCCGGCGCGCGCATCACCTGCGCCAGAACGCTCATCGCCTCTGGCGCCCAATAGCGCGACCCGGACGGGACCGCCGCTTCCAAGGCGTCGGCGATGCGCAGGCAGATCAGGCTCAGGGCGGACCGGGTGATGTCGTCCTTGTCGGTGAAGTAGTACAGCAGCATGCGGTCGCTGGTACCTGCCGTGTCCGCCAGCGCGCGCAGGCTGGACGGCCCGATGCCGTGCGCCAGCATGTGGTCGGCGATGCGGTCGAGCGCGGCTTTCCGGCGGGCGTCGCGGCGTTTCATGCGAATTTCTGTAGCGGACATTACATCAACGAGGTATGTAGTGCTCACTACATAAAGGAGACCCGGCGTGAGCGACCTCGTTCTGCAATCCCCGTCCTCCCCTGTCACCCCCGCGGCCGACGGTCTGCGGCCGCCGGCGCCCGGCTTCTACCTGCCCGTATGGCGCCTGGTGGCGCTGAGCGTGCTGCTCTGGGGCGTGGGCGTGGGCATGATCCGGCAGACGAGCCCGCTTGGCCTGTTCGCCGCGGGGCCGGCATCCTGGGCACTGCTGGCGGCGACGTTGCCGCTGGTCTGGCTGTGTCTGCGCGTTTGCCGGCGCGTGGCGGGCGGGCCCGATGCCGACATCGTGCAGGTGGCGGCGCTGGCCAGCGCACCGGCGCTGCTGCTGGACGGGCTGGCGATGAGCCTCGCACCGTGGCTGTATGGCCCGATCGAGGCGGGACGGCGGGCAGGTGCCGGCTGGGTGCTGTGGTTCGTCGGCGCCACGCTTGCGCTGGCGTTCCTACAAGCCGGGTGGCAGACGCGCAGCCTGATCGCACACCAAGCACCCGGAGAGTGACGCATGCGCCTCTACCGCCTTCCCAAGCAGACCGGCTTCGACGACCTGACCCTGGGCGAGGCCGACACCCCCAGGCCGGGCCCAGGCCAGGTGCTGGTGCGCATGCGCGCCGCCTCGCTGAACTTCCGCGACCTCTCGGTGGCGACCGGCAGATACATGATGAGCGCACTGCCGCCCGACCTGGTGCCGCTGTCGGACGGCGCCGGCGAGGTGGTGGAGCTGGGAAGCGGCGTCAGCCGCGTGCGCGTCGGCGACCGCGTGGCCGGCATCTTCATGCAGGCCTGGCTGGGCGGCGAGATGGAGCCGGCGCACGGACAGAGCGCGCTGGGCGGCGCCATCGACGGCGTGCTGGCCGAATACAAGCTGTTCGACGCGCAAGGACTGGTGCACGTGCCGGCCCACCTCTCCTTCGAGCAGGCGGCCACGTTGCCCTGCGCGGCGGTCACCGCCTGGAACGCGCTGTTCGGCCTGCGGCCGCTCGCACCCGGACAGAGCGTGCTGGTGCTGGGCACCGGCGGCGTCTCCATTTTCGCCCTACAATTTGCCCACGCGGCCGGCGCCAGGGTGATCGCCACCTCGTCGTCGGACGAGAAGCTGGCGCGCGCCAGGGCGCTGGGCGCGTCCGATGGCATTAACTACCGCACCACGCCGGAGTGGCAGGACGCGGTGCGCGCGCTGACCGACGGGCGCGGCGTGGACCATGTGGTGGAAGTGGGCGGCCCCGGCACCATCGAGCGCTCGGTGCGGGCGACGCGGAACGGCGGCACGGTCACGCTGATCGGGGTGCTGACACGCGGCACGCTGGACCCGCTGGCGGTGTTCACCAGCGGTGCCACGGTGCGGCCGATCTACGTGGGCTCGCGGCAGATGTTCGAGGCGATGGACGCGGCGATTGCGCTGCACCGGATTGAGCCGGTGATCGATCGGGTGTTTGCGTTCGAGGAGGCGAAGAACGCGTACCGATATCTGAAAGGGGCGACGCATGTGGGGAAAGTAGTTGTTGCGATAGGCTGAGCGAAGGAAGGCCTTCTTCGAGAGAAGAAGCAAAAAGCTTTTGTCTCGGCTGTCGCTGAGGTTTCTGAAACGCGCAGCTGTCATACGAAACGTCTGAAATCTCGACCGGTGACGAGCAAGGCAAGCGGTTCTTTTTTGAAAAAAGAACCAAAAAACTTTTGTTCCCGTCGGCGCGCGCTGCAGAACCGTCGCGACAGCAGGACCAAAATTCTTTTGCTTCTTTCTTCAGAAAAGAAGGCCTTGCTTGCTTCCTGGAATCGATAGTGTCGGCCACGACAACGTTCCATCAGAGACCAAAGGCTGCGCAGATCTGCTGAGCGTTCCCGCTCGGCGTCGAGGCTGACGTTTCGATTTCCAGGTCGTAGCGTTGGCCTTGGTGAACACGCTCGAACTGCCAACGCGCAAGACCGAGCCGACGATCGCCGCGAGCACGCTCCCGCGCCTCGATCACGTCAAGGGGCGCGAACAATCCGACGAAGCGAAGCTGCGTGTGCGTCAGGAACGCGCGGTATTCCTCTGCGTCGGCTGCGTCGAGCATGACGTCGTCCACGACAAGGTCGTTCTGCTGTGAAGCCATGGCGGCGATCGCGTGGCGCATCCCGCGCATGGCGCGCGCCATCACCGGTCCTGTTCTTATCACAACGGATGGCAGCCCCTGCTCCTGCACTGGTTCGAAGATCATGCCGTCCGGATGCCCGAGCATTCGCTCCGGCAGCATCTCGGCAAAGACGTCCATCGAGACGTGCAGAAACGGCTTGGCCGCCATGGTTTGCAGAGCCCGCGCGGTCGAGGTCTTCCCGACGCTTCCAACTCCGTTGAGGATGATGACGTGCGGACTGCCTTGCATCGTCGCTCCTGCACCGCCTCGCTGCGCCAAATCTAGGTTCGTCCCCGAGCCCGGCCATGTTATATCAATCGGTCTGAAGATTAACCGGTCCGAAGCAAGCAAGGCCTTCTTTTTTGAAAAAAAGAAGCAAAAAACTTTTATCTCCGCTGTCGCGGCCTGTCGGAGAGCGCGCGACAGCGGAGTCAAAAGTTTTTTGGTCCTTTTTTTCAAAAAAGGACTGCTTGCTTTCTATGAGTCAGCATCCGTGCTGGTTGGTATTAGACGGTCCTCGACGGCCGTGATAAAAGCTTTTTGCTTCTTTTTCTCGAAGAAGGCCTTGCTTTCTTCTTTTCCGGAACTGACCTCGCCGTGATCTCCGAACGCCGCCTCCTGCGCGCCGAGCCAGATTTCGGCCTGCTCACCAAGCTCTGGCGCGTCAACTGGCTCTACGTGGTTCTGCTGTGCCTGCTGGCCGCTTGCGGCTACGTGGCGCTATACTCCGCCGGCGGCGGCCCCGAACCCTATGCCTGGCGCCACGGGCTGCGTTTCGGCTTCAGTCTGGTGATGATGTTGAGCCTGGCCATGCTGGACATCCGTTTCCTCGCACGTTTCTCCTGGCCGATCTACGGGTTCGCACTGGCGTTGCTGGTGCTGGTGCTGAAGATGGGCCACGTGGGCAAGGGTGCGGAACGCTGGCTCGACATCGGTCCGGTGCAGTTGCAGCCGAGCGAGATCATGAAGGTGGCACTCGCCATGGCGTTGGCCAGCTGGTTCAACCGGGCGAGCTGGGCGCGCGTGGGCAACCCGCTGTTCCTGCTACCGCCGGCGCTGGCCGTGCTGGCGCCGGTGGCGTTGATCCTGAAGGAGCCGAACCTCGGCACCGCGTTCATCACCGGCGTGGTGGGATTTTCGATCTTCCTCGCTGCCGGCATGCGGTTGTGGCAGGTGGGGCTGCTGGCGGTGCCGCTGCCGTTCCTGGCGGAGTTCGCCTACAAGCACCTGCACGACTACCAGCGTGCGCGGATCACCACCTTCCTCAATCCGGAGAGCGACCCGCTCGGCGCCGGCTACAACATCATTCAATCGAAGATCGCGCTGGGCTCCGGCGGCATGTGGGGCAAGGGGTTCATGCAGGGCACCCAGGCGCACCTGAACTTCCTGCCGGAGAAGCAGACCGATTTCATCTTCTCCATCGTGGCCGAGGAGTGGGGGCTGATCGGCGCGCTGGCGTTGCTGAGCCTGCTGCTGACGATCATCGTTGGCGGCATGCTGATCGCGCTGCGCTGCCGGCATCAGTACGGGCGGTTGCTGGCGCTCGGCATCTCGGTGAACATGTTCATGTACGTGTTCGTCAACGTGGCGATGGTGGTGGGCGCCATACCGGTGGGCGGCGTGCCGCTGCCGCTGGTCAGCCACGGCGGGTCGGCGATGCTGACGGTGATGTTCGCGATGGGGCTGCTGATGTCGGTACACGTGCATCGCGACGTGGTGTTTGCTGATCGGCGGGATGCGTTGGACTGACAGGAAAGCAGGCGCTTCTTCAAGAAGCACGACCGAAAGCTTTTGCGCGCGCTGTCGCAAGAGGCTGGAACGACGCGGCCGGCGAGGCATTCGGCTTGGGCCCGCGGGTCTACTGGCGGAAGCAGGTGGTGCTGGACGAGAAATCGACGTTCCGAAGGGGGGGGAATGCCGTAAAGCAAGCGGTTCTTTTTTGAAAAAAAGAACCAAAAAACTTTTGTCTCCTGGCGACCCGTCTGCGGATTTGGCCGCGACAGCCATGACAAAGTTTTTTGCTTCTTTTTTTCAAAAAAGAAGGCCTTGCTTACTTGTCTTGAGCCCCAGAAAACACGTCAGTCACATAATCCCCGCCAACGTCACGAAACGCGGCCGTCTCATACTCAGCGCGCAACGCCGCCTCTCCGCCGCGAACAAACACATCATACCACGCCAGCCAATGCTGCCCGCCGACGTCGTGGCCCAGCTGTGCCGCGGCCAGCACGGCAGGGCCGCCGTTGAGCACCTTGCTGCGGAACTGCGCGAAGCTTCGCGTCTGGAACTCGCGATGGAAGAAGCCGTATTGCAGCCCGCCGGCGTACAGCACGTCGCCTTGGGCCGCGAAGACGGCGTAGTGGTTGCCCTGCGAGACGTCCAGCATGCGCGACGCGCGCAGGATAATCTTGGGCGGCACGGAAAACGGCCTGCAGCGCACCGGCATGTGCGAGAAAGGTGTGGGCTGCCGCGCGTGGTCCGCCGCGCGCGTCTGGAAATGGATCACCTTCGGCACTGTCAGCGCGTCCACCTCGTCCGGCACGTAGACCAGCGACCGCAACCCGAACCGGGGGACGAGGAACTCGTCGGCATCTACCGGGAACAGCCACTCTACATCCGGCCAGACGCTGCGCGCGAGCTGGCACATGCCGCTCGTCTTGCGCGCCTGGTAGTGTGCCAGGATCGGGTCGCGGATCAGCAACGCTTCGGCGTCGCGACGCTCGTGCTGGAAGCGCGTCAGTTCGTCCCAGGTGCCGTCATGCGAGTCGTTGTCGGTCACCACGAAGCGGCGGACGCCGATGTAGTACAGCCACTCCAGGTTGGCGCGGATGATGTCGGCCTCGTCCTTCACCATCATCAGCGCGGCGCAGGGTAGATAGGGCGCGAACTGCCGTGTCTGCAGCTCGAGGTTCGGAGAGTCCAGGTAGGCGATCATGTCGGCCTGCACGGAGCCGGGCCAGCTTGTTGGGTTGGCACGCGGAAGGCGGGGGATGGCTTGGGAGTCCATCAGCCAGATGCGTTGCTCGACGGCTTGTTCGGGGGTCAAGGCAAGCGATTCTTTTTTGAAAAAAAGAACCAAAAAACTTTTGTGTCCTTGGTGCACGCCGGCGGAAAGGTCCGCGACACCGCGGATGAAGGCGCTTTGCGTCGAGGCGCTTGCAACACGCGCGTTGCTGAGACCAGTCCGCCCTGAGGCTCACTCGAGCCGAGCATGCAATCTTGTGAAAACAAGAAGCAAAAAACATTCATCTGTTTAACTGCGTCAAAATTTGCATCTCAGGATAGACGGACGCGGCGGGACCAGCCCAAGGACAAAAGTTTTTTGCTTCTTTTTCTCAAAAAAGAAGGCCTTCCTTCGCTCACTTGGAGACGTTTGCAAACATCGCATGACGAACCCGCGCGCGCGTCGATGTTGCGTCAAAACGGCAGCGTCGCCTGGCGCCCCTCGCTCACCACCGCCACCTCGCCGTCCGCGAACCGCAGCCGCAGCTTCGCCGACGGCGCCACCTGCGCGGCACCCGTCACGGCGTGCCCGCGCGCGTCGCGCACCAGCGCGAACCCGCGCGCCAGAACGCGCTCGTAGGACGCGCCCTCCAACTGCGCGGACAGCACCTCGAGCCGTCCGCGCTGCGCCCGCAGACGCTGCTCTATCCCGGCGGTGGTCAGCCGCGGCAGCACGCGCGCCGCGTCGTCTCGGTGGCGCTGCACGCTGGTCCGCAGCGCGCCCAGCAGGCGCAGGCCTATGTTGTCCACCGCCGCCCGGCGTGACGCGATCAGCGCGTGCGGATCCGGGATGTGGCGCTCCGCCCGGTGCAGCGCTGCGGCCCGCGCGGCCAACAGGTTCGGCACCGCCAATTCCAGCCGCTGCGCACGGTCGTCCAGCCGCATCCGCCCCTGGGCCAGTATGCCCGGCAGGTCGGGCAGCCGCGCGCCGGCGGCCACCAGCCGCGCCCGGCTCGCCTGTACCGCGCGGTCCAGCGCACCGGCCAGCCGCGCGGTCTTCTGCGCCAGGTCGGCCAGCAGCTCGGTCCGCTGTGGCACGGCCAGCTCGGCGGCGGCGGTGGGCGTGGGCGCGCGGCGGTCGCTCACGAAGTCGATCAGCGTGGTGTCGGTCTCGTGGCCCACCGCGCTGATCAGCGGGATGCGGCAGGCGGCGGCGGCACGCAGCACCGCCTCCTCGTTGAAGGCCATCAGGTCTTCCAGGCTGCCGCCGCCGCGCGCCACGATCAGCACGTCCGGGCGGGGCACGCCGTGGGCGGGCAGCCGGTCCATTCCTGAGATGGCCGCGGCGATCCGTGCCGCCGCCCCTTCGCCCTGCACCGGCACCGGCCATAGCAGGATGGGCCGGGCGAAGCGGCGGGCCACCGTGGTCATGATGTCGTGCAGCACCGCGCCAGAGGGCGAGGTGATCACGCCCACCATGCCGGGCAGCACCGGCAGCGCGCGCTTGGCGCCAGCGTCGAACAAGCCCTCGGCGGCCAGGCGCTGGCGCAGCATCTCGATGCGCGCCAGCAGCGCGCCGGCTCCGGCGTATTCCAGCCGGTCGATCACCAGCTGGTACTCGCTGCGGTCGCCGTAGGCGGAGATCTTGCCGGTGGCGATCACCTCCACGCCGTTCTCCGGGCGCAGGCCCAGCCGCGGCAGGGTGGACTTCCAGATCACCGCGCGCACCTTGCCGCCCTCGTCCTTCAGGCTGAGATAGGCGTGGCCGGAGCCGTACAGCTTCAGCTCGGTGATCTCGCCGCGCACGCGGATGCGGCCGAAGGCGCCTTCCAGCGTGCGCTTGATGGCGCCGGACAGCTCGCCCACGGTGTATTCGGGGATGTTGCTGCGCGGCGATGCGGCGGCGGCGAGCGGCGGCTGGACGAGCGGGTCGTCGGCATAAGTGGCGGCAGGCGGCGCGGCATCGTCCATGGCGCAACCCTATGCTAGGCCAGCGCCGCCGGACAGACGGGACGAGGGTGCATGCGTGTTCTGATAGTGGGATCCGGCGGACGCGAGCACGCGTTGGCCTGGGCGATCGGCAGCTCGCCGCTGCTGACAAAGCTGTTCGCCGCACCCGGCAACCCGGGCACCGCCACCATCGCGCAGAACGTGCCCATCGGCGCGCTGGACGTGCCCGCCCTGGTGGCGTTCGCGCGTGCCGAACGCATCGACCTGGTGGTGCCAGGCCCGGAAGCCCCGCTGGTGGCGGGCCTGGCCGACGCGCTGGCCGCCCACGCCATACGCTGCTGCGGCCCCACCGCGGCGGCGGCCGAACTGGAAGGCAGCAAGGCCTTCGCCAAGGAGGTCTGCGACGCCGCCGCTATCCCCACCGCCAGCTGGGAGCGCTTCGACGACGCGGCCACCGCGCTGGACTTCGTCGCCCGCCGCGGCGCGCCGATCGTGGTGAAGGCAGACGGCCTGGCCGGCGGCAAGGGGGTGGTGGTGGCCGAGACCGAGGCCGAAGCCGCCCAGGCGATCCGCGACATGCTGGGCGCGCGCTGCTTCGGCGAGGCGGACGCCAGCCTGGTCATCGAGGAGCGCCTGCACGGCCCCGAGGTCAGCCTGTTCGCGCTGTGCGACGGCACCGAGGCGGTGCTGCTCGGCGCCGCCCAGGACCACAAGCGCGCGCATGACGGCGACCAGGGCCCAAACACCGGCGGCATGGGCGCCGTCTCGCCGCCACCCGGCTTCCCGCAAGCCGCGCAGGAGGCGGCGATGGATTTGTTCGTCCGCCCGGCCCTGCGCGAGATGGCGGCACGCGGCACGCCGTTCCGCGGCGTCCTGTTCGCCGGCCTGATGCTGACGGCGGATGGCCCTCGGCTGATCGAGTACAACGTCCGCCTGGGCGACCCGGAAGCCCAGGTGATCCTGCCCCGCCTGCAGTCCGACCTGTTGACCGCGCTGCTGGCCGCCTGCGACGGCGGGCTGGCCCACCTCGCGTTGCGCTGGCTGGACGTCACCTGCGTGGCCGTGGTGTTGGCCGCCGCCGGCTACCCCGGCGCCGTCACCCAGGGCACCCCCGTCACTGGGCTGGACCGGGCGGCCGGCGTGCAGCACGCCGCCGTGTTCCATGCCGGCACCGAACTGCGGGACGGCGCCCTGGTCTCCGCCGGCGGACGTGTGCTGAGCGTGTGCGGCACCGGCTCGGACGTGGCCGGCGCCCGTGCTGCGGCCTACGCCGCGCTGGCCGTGATCGACTTGCCAGGCGGCGTCCACCGCACCGACATCGGCCTGCCTGCACCTAGCCTGGGAGGCACCGCTTGAGTTCCGACCACAAAGAGAAGCAAGCAAGGCCTGCTTTTTTGAAAAGCAGCAAAAAACTTTTGGTCCGTGCTGTCGCAGAAGTTTCTGCAGCGCGCGCCCGAGGGGACAAAAGTTTTTTGGTTCTTTTTTCCAAAAAAGAACCGCTTGGCTTGCCGGTCACAGCTCAACACTCGAGAGCGGCGACAAGACAAGCCCGCCACCGTGCCGGGAGGCCCGCATGAGCGTTCACACTGCCGCCAAGCCGATCACGGTGCCGGACTTGCGCCGGATGAAGGGCACACCGCAGGTGTGGCTGACCGCTTACACCACGCCGATGGCCCAGCGCCTGGACCAGCATTGCGACGCCCTGCTGGTGGGCGACTCGCTTGGCATGGTGCTTTACGGCCTGCCAAGCACGCTGGCTGTCACCCTGGACATGATGATCGGCCACGGCGCCGCGGTGGTGCGCGGCACAAGGCGTGCCTGCGTGGTGGTCGACCTGCCGTTCGGCAGCTACCAGCAGAGCCCGCAACAGGCGTTCTGCAGCGCGGCCCGTGTGCTGGCGGAAACCGGCGCGTCGGCGGTGAAGCTGGAAGGCGGCACGGACATGGCCGAGACCATCGCGTTTCTCACCGCGCGCGGCGTGCCGGTCTGCGGCCATGTCGGGCTAATGCCGCAATCGGTCAACGTCGCCGGCGGCTTCCGCGCCACCGGCCGAACCGAGGACGAGGCGGCCCGGGTGACTGCCGACGCCCACGCGGTGGCCCAGGCCGGGGCGTTCGCCGTGGTGCTCGAAGGCACGCTGGAGCCGGTGGCTGCGGCCATCACGCGCGCGGTCGGTATCCCAACCATCGGTATCGGCGCGTCGGCGGAGTGCGACGGACAGGTGCTGGTGGTCGACGACGTGCTCGGCACGTTCAACGATTTTACGCCGCGTTTCGTGAAACGTTATGCGGAGCTGGGCGAGGAAATCTCCAAAGCGGCGGCGGCTTACGCGGCGGACGTGCGGGCGCGGCGGTTTCCGGGAGAGGCCCATGTGTTCAGGAAGAAAGCGTAAGGGCTTCTTCGAGAAAAAAAAGCAAAAAGCTTTTATCACGGCTGCCGCGAACCTTCCGGCGAGCGCGCGACAGCGGAGATAAAAGTTTTTTGGTTCTTTTTTCCAAAAAAGAACCGCTTGCTTTCGCTTGATGTGCCGGAGCGGGCCCGCGTGCCTCGTGAACATACCGGTCGCCCTCCCGTTTGGACGCGACCGTCGTAGATGCCTGCCCGGTGACGTTCCGTTCTACAAACGTGTGGGTGACCATCGCAGGACGAAGCCGTTGCAGCGAGAAGGCGGAAGACAGCGATCAACCACGCGGTGCGGACGCGGTTCTCAACTCGTCTCGATCACGCCGTACCCTCCGCCGCGTGCGGCGTTGATGCGCCTGCAACCACACGCGGAGACGCCCCATGGGCCTGTTCAGCACGCCGATCAAAACTCTCGACGACCTGTTCACCCACACGCTGCAGGACATCTACTACGCCGAAAACCAGATCGTGAAGAACCTGCCGACGATGATCGAGAAGGCTCACAATCCCGAGCTGAAGCTGGCGTTCCAGAGCCACCTGGCCGAGACGCAGAACCAGGTGCAGCGCCTCGAGCAGGTGTTCCAGATGCTGGGCAAGCCGGCCAAGGCCGTCACCTGCGCCGCGATGGACGGCATCCTGGCCGAGACGAAGGAGATCATCTCCGATTGCGGCGACGAGAGCGTGCGCGACGCGGCCATGCTGTCCGCCGCCCAAGCGATCGAGCATTACGAGATGACCCGCTACGGCACGCTGATCGCGTTCGCCAAGCAGCTCGGCCACCAGGACGCAGCAAGCGTGCTGCAGCAGACGTTGGAAGAGGAAAAGGCGGCAGACAAGAAGCTGTCCGCAATTGCCGGCAACCGCGTCAACAAGCTGGCGGCGTAGAGCATCATCCGGCCGCGCGGGATAGCTCGCGCGGCCGGCGCAACGAACACCTGCCGCACCGCCTGCTGACGGAAGCGGGGCAAGCAAAGCATGCTTGGTAGAAAACCAGCGTTCGGTCCTGTGGTCGCGGTGGTTCCGCAGCGTACGCCAGGGACCAAAAGTTTTTTGGTTCTTTTTTTCAAAAAAGAACCGCTTGGCTAGCCTCCCACTTCACCCTGGTCGCCAAGCTAGAGTATCCGTCAGCCGGATTAGTATCGACGGAGGTGGAACCAATGGCCGCCGCCTTCGCTGCCTGCGAGCACTTCGACAAACGCGAGCGTGGATGGATCGAGACGGAGCTGACCTTGTCGGACTGGTTCCAGCGGGCGGCGGACAGGGTGCGGGCGGGGCAGCCAACCACCTGCCCCGCCCCGTCCGCGGCGTGGTGTTCGACCTGGACGGGACGTTGCTGGACACCGAACCGGCCTACCGGCGCGCCTTCTACGCGGCGTTGACCGAGGCCGGCCACACACTGCCTGCCGGCGCCTACGACCAACTCGTCGGGCTGCCCAGCACCACCCGCCGCAAGTTGCTGCCGGAGATCCTTGGCCCCGGCTTCGACGCCGGACTGTTTTTCCATTCCTACTACCGGCACAGGTCGCTTCTCTCGGCCGGCGGCGTGGCGATCAAGGCGGGCGCGGTGAGCCTGCTCGACCAACTTGCCGAGGCGGGCATCCCCTGCGCCGTCGCCACCTCCGCCAGCGCAGCCACCGCCGCCGCCCAACTGACGCGGTCGGGACTGGCCAGCCGGTTTGCCGCGGTCGTCAGCCGTGACGACGTGGCCGCCGGCAAACCCGCGCCCGACAGCTTCCTGGCAGCCGCCAGCCGCATGAACGTGGCACCTGCCTCCTGCCTGGCGCTGGAAGATTCGGACCACGGCGTGCGCGCCGCGTCGGACGCGGCGATGATGGTGGTGATGGTGCCCGACACGGTCGTGCCGTCGGCCGACGCGCTCTCGCGTTGCTGTGCCGTCGTGGGGTCGCTGCAGGACGTGGCGGGGCTGATGGACAGGGAACTTGCAGGTGTGGCCGGCCGTTGCGGAGGGCGCGGGAAGCCAAGGAAGAAAGGTCTTCTTTTTTGAAAAAAAGAAGCAAAAAACTTTTGTCGGGCTGTCGCGGACCTCTCCGCATCGCGTACACAAGAAAACAAAAGTTTTTTGGTTCTTTTTTTCAAAAAAGAACCGCTTGATGCGTCTCGTCATCTTCGGCCTGTCCGTCAGTTCGTCCTGGGGCAACGGCCACGCTACCCTCTGGCGTGGCCTGATCGCCGCCCTCTCCGCCGCCGGCCATAGCGTTACCTTCTTCGAACGCGACGTCCCCTACTACGCGCAGAACCGCGACCTGGCAGACCTCGGCGAGGGCGCCGAACTGGTCCTCTACCCGGAATGGTCGCAGGTGGCGCATCTAGCCCGCCAGGCGGCAGACGCGGCGGACGTCGCCATCGTCACCTCGTTTTGCCCGGACGCGCTGGCCGCCACATCGCTGGTCGGCGACAGCCGTGCTGCCCTGCGCTGCTTCTACGACCTCGACACGCCCGTCACCCTGGACCGGCTGGAGGCGCGTGAACCCGTCCCCTACATCGGACCTTCTGGCCTCGCCGAGTTCGACCTGGTGCTCAGCTACACCGGCGGCGGCGCGCTGGAGGCACTGCGCACCCGGCTCGGCGCCCGGCGCACCGCGGCGCTGTACGGCTGGGCGGACCCGGCGGTCTACCGGCCGGTGACCGCCCAGCCGGCCTACCTGGCCGATCTGTCCTACCTGGGCACCTATGCGGCGGACCGGCAGGACATGCTGGCGCGCCTGTTCGTGGCCCCGGCACGTGCGCGGGCGGCCAGCCGCTTCGTCATCGGCGGCGCGCAATACCCGCAGGACTTCCCCTGGACGCAGAACATCTTCTTCGTCCGCCACCTGCCGCCGCCGGAACATCCGGCCTTCTACAGTTCGTCGCGCATGACGCTGAACGTGACCCGGGCGGCCATGGCGCGCATGGGCTGGTGCCCGTCCGGCCGGCTGTTTGAGGCCGCCGCCTGCGGCACCCCCATCCTGAGCGACAGCTGGCCGGGGCTCGACGCCTTCTTCGAGCCCGGGCGGGAGATCATCGTGGCGTCCACCACGGAAGGCGCGCTGGCCGCGCTGGACGCCAACCCAGACGCGCTGCGCACGATGGCCCGCCGTGCCCGGGAGCGCGTGCTGGCCGAACACACGGCCGCGCATCGCGCCCGCACGCTGATCGGGCTGTTCGAGACCGCCGCCGCAGTGGAGGCCTGAGCGCGATGTGGGGCATCATCCCGGCCGCCGGCAACGGCACCCGCATCCAGCCGCTGGCGTTCTCCAAGGAGCTGCTGCCGGTGGGCAGCCGGCGCGACGCCAACGGCGTGGAACGGCCGCGCGCGGTGAGCGAGTACCTGGTCGAGCGCATGGCGCGCGCCGGCGTGGACAAACTATGCTTCGTCATCTCGCCGGCGAAGTCCGACATACTGGCCTATTTCGGCGGTGCAGTTGGCGCCATGTCGCTCGCTTACGTGGTGCAGGACGCAGCCCGCGGCCTGTGCGACGCGATCTTCCGCGCCATACCGCTGCTCCCGCGCGACGAGATGGTGGTCGTCGGCCTGCCGGACACGATCTGGTTCCCGTCCGACGCGCTGTGCCAGCTGCCGGCCGGGCGGTTCAGCTTCCTGCTGTTCCCTGTGGAGCGCCCGGAGCTGTTCGACGCGGTGCAGATGGACGCGGACGGACGGGTGCAGCGCATCGTGGTCAAGCAGCTGGGCGCCGGCACGCAGTGGGTTTGGGGCGCCTTTGCGCTACCCGGCCAGATGCTGCACGAGCTGCACGCGCTGTGGCAGCTCCGCGGGTGCGCCGACGAGTATGTCGGCACCCTGGTGAACGCCTGGCTGGAGGCCGGGGGCTGCGCCTGGGGAGTTCAGGCCGGCGAGCGCTACGTGGACGTGGGCACGCTGCACGGCTATCGGCAGGCGGTGCACCTGCTGGGCGGCCAGCAGGAGAGCGAACCGGAGAGCTCCCAGCTTCATGCCTGACGACGCCACGCCCACCAACTGGACCGAAGATGCCATCAGGGCGCGCGCCCAGGCGCTGGGACCCTGGTTCCACAACCTCAGCCTGCGCGGCGTGCAGACCGCGCCGGACCACTTCCTGGGCGACTTCCCCAACGTGAAGTGGCGCAGCTTCGCCTCCGAGATCCCCGCCGACCTCACCGGCAAGTCGGTGCTCGACATCGGCTGCAACGGCGGCTTCTACACGATGGAGATGAAGCGCCGCGGCGCGGACCGCGTGCTGGGCATCGACCTCGACGCGGACTACCTCGCCCAGGCCCGCTTCGCCGCCGAGGTGGAAGGGCTCGACGTCGAGTTCCGCCAGATGTCGGTCTACGACGTGGCCGCCTTGGCCGAGCGCTTCGACGTCGTGTTCTTCATCGGCGTGCTCTACCATCTTCGCCACCCGCTGCTCGCACTCGACCTGATCCACGAGCACGCCGCAGCCGACCTGCTGGTGTTCCAGTCCATGCAGCGCGGCAGCCCCGAGGTGGCCGAGGTGAAACCGGACTACGCATTCTGGGAGCAGGACCACTTCGACGCGCCCGGCTACCCGAAGCTGCACTTCATCGAGCACGACTACGCGCAGGACTGCACCAACTGGTGGGCGCCCAACCGCGCCTGCTCGGCGGCGATGCTGCGCAGCGCGGGCTTCTCCGTCCTCAGCCACCCGGAGGAGGAAGTGTTCATCTGCCGTCGCGAGGCGCGGGCGCCGGGCGGCTACGGCGCCGTCTACCCGGCGCAGGGCCGCGCCGACCACGCCCGCGGCGCGGTCCAGGGCGAGTCCGTCCATCCCCAGGCTGCGCCCGGGAACGCTGCGCCATGATCGAAGCGGCGATGATCTGGAACGAGCCGAACAACAAGAGCCACTGGGACCTGGAACACGACCCCGGCTGGCGTGCCTTTGCCGAGATGGCCAAGCTCGCCGGTGCCGCCATCGCCAGCGAAGCGCCGGGACTGCCGCGCGTGCTGGGCGGCATGTCGCCGATCGACCCGGGTTTCCTACGCGTGCTGCAGGGCCAGGACGTCATGGCACAGCTCGACGCAGTGGCCGTGCACGGCTTTCCGCTCGACTGGAACCACTGGCTGATCGACGAGTGGCCGGAGAAGCTGGCATCGATCCAGCGCTGCACGGATTTGCCGGTGTGGGTCAGCGAAGTCGGCATCTCCACCTTCGGCGCCGAAGAGGTGCAGGAATGGGGCCTGAAACGCACCGCCGAGCTGCTGATCGGCCGCGCGCCGCGAATCCACTGGTACAGCCTCTACGATCTGCCGGCCGCCTGGCCTGCCACGACGCGGCACCGCGAGGCGGAGGGCTCGTCCTACTACCGGCATTTCCACATGGGCCTGCTCGACGAGCACGGACGCCCCAAGCTGGCGGCGAAACACTTCGCCGACTACACGCCGGAGATCGGGCTGTGCCAGTGGTTCCACTACCAGGACCACCGGCTGGACGACGCGGTGCGCATCATGCGCGACATGGGTGTCACCTACCTGCGCACCGGACTGAGCTGGGCGGATTTCTACCGCCCCGACGCGCTGGCCTGGTTCGACCGGCAAATGCGCGCGCTGGACGAGTTCGACACGACGGTGACGTTCTGCTTCACCCCCGAGGACCGCGGGGTGTGGGAGCACCACACGTCGCCGCCGCGCGAGCCTGGGGAGTTTGCCGAGTTCTGTGCGGCGATGATCCGGCGGTATGCGCCGGGGCGGGTGACGGCGGCCAAGGAAGAAAGCCTTCTTTTTTGAAAAGAAGCAAAAAACTTTTGTCTCCGCTGTCGCGCGCTCGCCGGACAGAACCGCGACAGCGGACGCAAAAGTTTTTTGGTTCTTTTTTTCAAAAAAGAACTTGCTTGCTTGCTTCCTGATGCCGCTGACCATCCTCAACGTCGCCTACGCACTCGCACCCGTCGGCCCGAATTCGGTAGGTGGCGCCGAGCAAGTTCTCTCGGCGGTGGACCACGCGCTGGTCGAAGCAGGACACCGCTCGCTGGTCGTGGCATGTCGCGGCAGTGTCGTCGCTGGCGAGTGGGTGGACACCGGCGTCGATCCTGCCGGCGCTGCCGACGATACGGCGCGCGCTGCTGCCGAAACCGCAACGCAGCAGGCGATCGTTCGCACACTGGCGCAGACGCGGGTGGATGTGGTGCACGTGCACGGCCTGGACTTCATGCGCACGCTGCCGGCGGCGGTCCCGCTTACGCTGGCCACGCTGCACTTGCCGCCGGACTGGTACGGCGCGCTGCCGTCGCGGCCGGGGCTGTGGCTGAACTGCGTGTCCGCGTCTCAGCACCGGGCCTGTCCGCCGCATCCTGCCCTGCTGCCGCCGATCGCCAACGGCGTGGCGCTGGACCGGCTTGCCAGCGCCCGGCACGCCCGCCGCGGCTTCGCGTTGACGCTGGGGCGGATCTGTCCGGAGAAGGGCCAGCATCTGGCGTTGCAGGCGGCGCACGCGGCTGGCGTGTCGCTGATCGTCGCCGGGGCTGCGTTCCCCTACCCCGCGCATCTGGCCTACCTGGAGGAGCAAGTGCGGCCGCTGCTGGACCGGCGGCGGCGCTTCGTGGGTCCGCTCGGGTTTGCGCGCAAGCGGCGCTACCTGTCCGCCGCGAAGTGCCTGCTAGTGCCGAGCCTGGCGGCGGAGACCAGCTCGCTGGTGGCCATGGAGGCGCTGGCCTGCGGCACGCCGGTGATTGCGTTCACCACGGGTGCGCTGCCGGACATCGTCGAACACGGCCGCAACGGCTTCCTGGTGCGCGATGCGGCGGAAATGGCGGCGGCGATCGGGCAAGTGAACGGCATCGACAGGCAGGCTTGCCGCGACGCCGCCCGCACGCGCTTCGGCTTGGGGCAGATGACGGACGCCTATCTCGCTTGCTACCGCGCGCTGGCCGGCGATGCGCCGCAATGGCAACGAAGAAAGCAAGGCCTGCTTTTTTGAAAAAAAGCAGCAAAAAACTTTTGGTCCTGCTGTCGCGAAGTCTCCCGCACCGCGCACCTGAGGGAACAAAAGTTTTTTGGTTCTTTTTTTCAAAAAAGAACTGCTTGCCTTCCTTTCTAAGCCCGAGACGCCGGCTCCCAGGTGTGACGCCGTCGTGATCACCACCACCGTGCAAGCAGCAGTGAAGGCCATCACCACGGAAGCGGGCCTACGCGGGTTGGCACCTGCCTGGCAGGATCTTTGGCGCCGCACGCCGGACACCACGCCGTTTCAGCACCCGGAGTGGCAGCTCGCCTGGTGGCGGCAGTTCGGCACCGGCAGGCCGGTGGTGGCCACGCTGCGGGACGGCGGCCTGCTGGTCGGGCTACTGCCGGCCTACGTCCTGGAGGAGGACGGGCGCGCCAAGCTGCTGCCGATTGGCGCCGGTATTAGCGACTCGCTGGACGCGCTGATCGCTCCCGGCGCGCCGCCCGACACCGCCGCCCGCCTGCTGGCCTGCCTGCTGGCGGAAGCCGGCTCGGCGGAGTGCTGCGACCTGATCGACCTGCCGCCCGGCTCCGCCCTGCGCCACGCGCCGCCGCCGCCCGGCTGGCACGCCGCGCTGCATCCGGGCGCGCCCTGCCCGGTGCTGCGCCTGGCGGACGGCGACTTCGCCGCCAGTCTGCCGCCGAACGCCCGGCGCAAGCTGCGGATGAACCGCAACCGTGCCGAGCGGGCCGGGGGCTGGTCGCTGCAGCTTGCCGACGCGGCCACGTTGCCTGACCTGCTGGCCGCGCTGTTCTGCCTGCATGAGGCCGGTTGGGCGCAGCGGGGCGAGCCGGGCGGCGTGCTGGCGGACCTGCGGGTGAAAGCCTGCCTGGCCGAGGCGGCACCGGGCCTGCTGCGTGCGGGGGCGCTGCGGGTGGCCGCCCTGCGCATTGGGCCGGAGCTCGCTGCCGCCTGCATGGCGCTGCGCGGGCCGGACCGGCTACTGCTGTATCTGGGTGGGTTTTCTGCCGCCCACGCCGCCTGCAGCCCTGGGTCGCTGCTGGTGGCCGCGTTGGCCGAGCAGGCGATCGCCGAGGGCATGCGGCAGATCGACTTCCTGCGCGGCAACGAGGCCTACAAATACGCCTGGGGCGCGTCCGACCGGCACCTCGCCACGCGCAGCCTGCGCCGCTTGTGAGCGACCCCGCCCGCGACGTGGCCGACTGCCTCGCCGGCCGCATTTCCGCGCAGACCGCGCTCTCGCGCCTGGTGCTGGCCGGCCTGCCGCCAAAGGCGATCGCCGCCCTGTTGCCGCCGCACAGCGCGCTGGCCAGGTTGTTCGCGGCCCAGCGGGACAACATCGCTGCCACCGCGCGCATGCTGGCCGAGGCGCGGGTGGACCACGAGGGCGCGCATGACGCGGCCGCCATCGCCAGCATGTTCGACCGCGCGGTGGCCGCGGCACCGGACGCCAGCGTGGCGGCCTACAGCCTGAACGACCCGGCGCTGCTCGCCGGCGCCACGGCGGAGGTGGTGGCGTGGCTGCTGGACGGCGGATTGGCCACCGAGCGGACCGACGTGCTCGACCTTGGCTGCGGCACCGGGCGGGTGGCCGTGGGGTTGGCGCCGCACGTGCGCTCGGTGCTCGGCCTGGACGTCTCCGCCGGCATGGTGGCCGAGGCGCGCCGGCGGCATGGCGGGCTCGCCAATTTGCGCTTCGAGGTGACCGATGGTGCACCCCCTGCCTGGTTGCCGGCCGACAGCGCGGGCCTGGTCCTGGCCGTCGACAGCTTCCCCTACCTCGTGCAGGCGGGGCTGGCGGACGCGCATGTGTGCCAGGCGGCGCGGGTGCTGCGCCCTGGCGGCGCGCTGGTCATCCTGAACCTCGCCTACGGCGAGGCGGACCAGGTGCGTGCGGACCGCGCGCGTGGCTGGGCCTCGGCCTGCGAGATGCAGCTGGACACATGCGCGGCCCGCCCGTTCACGCTGTGGGACGGCGAGGCCTACGTCCTACGGCGTACTGCAACGATTGCACGTCAAGATGGCGCGACCTCAACTTAAAGCGTCTGCCCCAGCCTGACACCATCGCGTGCGACGCGCTTTAACATCGCACGGAGGCAGCTGAGCCGGCCGGTAATCATCAGGGGACACAGTCATGGCCAACACGGAACACAGCAGCTCCAACCAGGGCACGGTCAAGGACCCGGAGCACGACGGTCGCCTGAAGGAGAACCGCGAGGCCGGCCGCACCAAGGGGACGACCGAAGCCAGCGCAGAGCGCGCGCACGGCCACGAGACGAGCCACAGCTCGCACGCGTCGGCCAGCAAGTCGGAAGGCTCGCACAGCAAGTCCGAGGCGTCGCACGGTGGCGACGACCTGAAGTCGCGTGAATACACCGACAAGGATGGTAACGTTCACCACCATCAGAAGAAGTAGGCGATTCTTCTTTGAAGAAAGAACCGAAAACTTTTGTCTCCTAGGTGTTTGCGGCCGAGGCAAAGTTCGCGACAGCCGAGATAGAAGTTTTTGCTTCTTCTTTCAAAAAGAAGTTCTTGCTTTCCTGCTACGGTTGACGCCGAACCGTCAGCCGCCTTAAACGGGCTCGCATGTGGCGGACGTAGCTCAGTTGGTAGAGCGCCGGTTTGTGGTACCGGTTGTCGCGGGTTCGATCCCCGTCGTTCGCCCCATGCCTGTCTCCCATGGCTGAGCTGGCGGCACTAATCCTGGCCGGCGGCCAGGCAACCCGAATGGGCGGCGGCGACAAACCGCTCCTTTGTCTGGGGGGCCGAACCCTTATCGAGCACGTGGTGCAGCGTCTGGCCGGACAGGCCGGCGACGTCGCCGTCTCCGCCAACGGCGACCCCGCACGTTTCGCCCACCTAGGCCTGCCGGTGCTGGCCGACGAGGTGACCGGGCGCGGCCCGCTCGGCGGCGTGCTGCGCGGGCTGGCCTGGGCCGAGTCCATGGGCGCCCACGCGCTGCTGAGCGTGCCGGGCGACACCCCGTTCATCCCGCGCGACCTTGCAGCCCGCCTGGGCGCGGCACCGGCTTGGGTGCAGAACGTCGCCGCTGTTCACCCGCTGGTGGCGGTCTGGCCTGTTTCGTGTCGTGAGAGGCTGGCGCAGTGGCTGGCGGCACAGACATCGCGGCGGGTGCGCGCGTTCGGCGAGTTGATCGGCATGCGTTCGGTGTGGTTCGAGGATGCGCCCGATCCGTTTCGCAACATCAACACGCCGGCTGACCTAGCGGCAGCAAGCGAAGCGGTTCTTTTTTGAAAAAAGAACCAAAAAACTTTTGTCTCCGCTGTCGCGCGCTCGCCGGAGAGAACCGCGACAGCCGCAATAAAAGCTTTTTGCTTCTTTTTCTCGAAAAAGAAGGCCTTGCTTACCCTTTCGCCGGATCGTGTCCCCAATTCATCAGCGAATGCCGCCACCGCGTACCGGTAACATCGCCGTCCGGCCGCTGCGCCGAGTGACGGTGGACGTAGCCGATGACCTTGCGCATGTCGGCATAGTCGTCATCCGTCAGGTCGGCCTGCTTGCTGGCACGAATCTGCAGGATGCGTTCGCCCATGTGGTGGCCGACCGATTCGTGCTGATCGGGTGAGGTAACGCGCTCGCCCTGCGTGGTCATCCCGACGCTGCGGCTGTCCTCGCTCTGCAGCCAGTGACGCAACGCCGCGGGCGACATGTTCACGAGCTTGGCGAACTCGCCGCGAAGCTCCTTCCGGTCCGCGTCGGAAAACTCGTGCGTCGTCATCAGCCCAGCGCTTTGACCAGCTCGGCCTTTTTCATCCGCGAGCGTCCTGCGATGTTCGCGGCCGCGGCGCGCTGCATCAGCTCGGCACGTGTCAGGCTCTCAAGCTTCTCGGGGGTGTGGCCGGTATCGCGATCCTGCGCTGTCTTGCGGGCGACGTCGCGCGGCTGGGCGGAGAACTGCTTGCCGGCACGCGTGTCGGCCCGCTTCTTCGCCGTGGTGCGGGCGTATTCCTCGTTGGTGAGGTGAGCCCGCGCCTGCTCTGGCAGATAGCGCTCGCCGGTGTCCTTCGACGGTTCGCCGGACTTGGTGCCCCATTTCTCCTCGGTCCACTGGTGCAGGTGGTTGTCCTCGGTCTTGGGTCCCTTGTAGCCGCCGCCTTCTGCCTTGTAGTCGTGCACGGCGAGTTGCGCCTTACGCGCGGACCATTGGCCGGGCTTGCCGCCGCGGTCGCCCTCGGTCACCTCGTGCTTTACCTTGTCCCACAGTTTCGGGTCTGTCTTATCGGCGGTGGCGGCCATGGCGTGGTCTCCGTTGCTGTCATGAGCGCAACACGCTGGCTGTAGCGGCCGTTCCCGGCTGGTCCTTAGGAAACCAGCTTCTGGCAGGTGACATCTACGTCAAACGGCTGGTCGAGCAGCAACACGCCACCGTGGCTAAGAGTGAAATGCCAGCGTCCCGGCTTGAGCTTCGCCTGCGATTCGAACACCCAGAACGACAGGAACGCCGTGCCGGACGTCAAACTTGCCTTGAAGTCGTCTTCGGTCTGGCTTTGGCCGGCGTAGTTGGTCATCGGCGGGTGTTGGATGCCGAGCGTCACCGGCAAAGCGTCAACACCGGCCGCCGTGGACAGGGTGAACTTCACGCCGAAGGCGGTGCCGAGCTTCGGGCAGATATGTGTGGCACGTTCGATCAGGTGCCCGGTCGCGACGACGTGACTGCCGTTGACCGAGCCGGTGTCGGGCACGTGCTGGATTGCGGCAACGTCGTAGAGCCCTGCGTCGGAGAGGTTGACGAGGCCCTCGGCCCGGGCCGGTGCGGCGGCGAGCACGGCACAAACGATGGCGGCGAGGCGCATGGGGTGCGGTTTCCTTGGGCATCGAGCAAGCAAGGCCTTCTTTTCTGAAGAAAAGAAGCAAAAGACTTTTGTCAGCGCTGTCGCGGAGTCTCCCCGAAGCGCGCGCCCGGGGACAAAAGTTTTTTGCTTCTTTTTTTCAAAAAAGAAGGCCTTGCTTGCTTACACCGTCTCC
This sequence comes from Acetobacteraceae bacterium, assembly GCA_965198755.1. Lineage (GTDB taxonomy): Bacteria > Pseudomonadota > Alphaproteobacteria > Acetobacterales > Acetobacteraceae > BOG-908. Next base: position 4,262,884 of record OZ240673.1, on the reverse strand, counting down.
TCAACGCGCCCGTTAATAGAAAGCCCATCCAGCGAAGCCGAAACCCGCACCGCCTCGCCCTCGTGCACCGCGCCTTCCAACAACAGCGACGCCAGCGGGTTCTGCAAGCTACGCTGTATCACCCGCTTAAGCGGACGCGCGCCGTAAATCGGATCGTAGCCCTCGTTGGCCAGCCAATCCATCGCCGACTGGTCGAGCTCCAGCGCGATCTTGCGATCTGCCAGCATGCCGCGCAGCCGCTGCAGCTGGATGTCCACGATCGTCGCCATGTCGGCGCGCGCCAGGCGGCGAAAGGTGACGATCTCGTCGAGCCGGTTGAGGAACTCCGGGCGGAAATGCTCGCGCACCACGCGCATCACCTGGGCGTGCGCCATCGCCATCGGCTCGTTGTCCGGCTGGGCAGCGAGGATGTCGCTGCCGAGGTTGGACGTCAGCACGATGATGGTGTTGCGGAAGTCCGCGGTGCGTCCCTGCCCGTCCGTCAGCCGCCCGTCGTCGAGCACCTGGAGGAGAACGTTGAAAACATCCTCATGAGCTTTCTCAACCTCGTCGAACAGGATCACCTGGTACGGGCGCCGGCGCACGGCTTCCGTCAGCACGCCGCCTTCCTCGTAGCCGACGTAGCCGGGCGGTGCGCCGATCAGGCGGGCGACGGCGTGCTTTTCCATGAACTCGCTCATGTCGATGCGGATCATCGCCCGCTCGTCGTCGAACAGGAAGCCGGCCAGCGCCTTTGTCAGCTCCGTCTTGCCGACGCCGGTCGGGCCGAGGAAGAGGAAGCTGCCGATCGGCCGGTTCGGGTCGCCTAAGCCCGCGCGTGCGCGGCGCACCGCGTTGCTGACGGCGCGCAACGCGTCCTCCTGGCCGACGACGCGGCGGCGCAGTTCGTCCTCCATGCGCAGCAATTTGGCGCGCTCGCCTTCCAGCATGCGTTCCATCGGCACGCCGGTCCAGCGGCTGACCACGCCGGCAATCTGCTCGGCGGTGACGGCCTCGTTGACCAGCTTGCCGTCTGACTGGCTGGTGTCGATCTGCCGCTGCAGGCCGGGGATCACGCCGTAGAGGAGTTCGGAGGCGCGCGCCAAATTGCCCGAGCGCTGCGCAATTTCCACCTCGCCGCGTGCCTGGTCCAACTGCTCCTTCAGCTTCTGCGTGCCGGCCACCTTCTCGGTTTCCGCCTTCCAGGTGGCGGTCATCGCGTTGCTGCGTTCCTCGATGTCGGCAAGCTCGCGCTGCAACTTTTCCAAGCGGTCGCGTGACGCGGGGTCCTCTTCGCGCTTGAGCGCCTCGCGTTCGATCTTCAACTGGATCAGCCGGCGGTCGAGCTCGTCGAGCTCCTCCGGCTTGCTGTCAACTTCCATGCGCAGACGGCTGGCGGCCTCGTCCATCAGGTCGATTGCCTTGTCGGGCAGGAAGCGGTCGGTGATGTAGCGGTTGGACAGCGTGGCGGCCGCCACCAGCGCGCCGTCGGTGATGCGCACACCGTGGTGGAGTTCGTACCTCTCCTTGATGCCGCGAAGGATGCTGATGGTGTCCTCCACGGTCGGCTCACCCACGAACACCGGCTGGAAGCGCCGTGCCAGTGCGGCGTCCTTCTCCACGTGCTTGCGGTATTCGGAGAGCGTGGTGGCCCCAATGCAGTGCAGCGCGCCGCGGGCAAGTTCGGGCTTCAGCAGGTTCGACGCATCCATCGCACCATCGGCGCGGCCGGCGCCCACCAGAGTGTGCATCTCGTCGATGAACAGGATCACCTGTCCCTCGGCGGATTCGATCTCCTTCAGCACGGACTTCAGGCGTTCCTCGAACTCCCCGCGATACTTCGCACCGGCCACCAGCCCGCCCATGTCGAGCGAAAGCACGCGCTTGTTCTTCAGCGCCTCCGGCACGTCGCCGCGCACGATGCGCAAAGCCAACCCCTCGACGATCGCCGTCTTGCCGACGCCGGGCTCGCCAATCAGCACCGGGTTGTTCTTGGTGCGCCGCGCCAGCACCTGGATGGTGCGGCGTATCTCCTCGTCACGGCCGATCACCGGGTCAAGCTTCTGCTGGCGTGCCTGTTCGGTGACGTCCTTGCTGTATTTCTTCAGCGCCTCGAAGCCGGATTCGGCGTTCGCACTGGTCACCTTGCGACCGCGGCGGATGTCGGCCATCGCGCGCTCGACCGTCTGCGGGTTGGCGCCCGCGCCGCGCAGCGCGCGGCCGGACCGCGTGTCGCTGCTGGACAGTGCCGCCAGCACGCGGTCTTGCGCCACGTATTCGTCGCCGGCCGCAGTTGCCTGCTGCTGGGCGGCGTCGAGCACGCGCACTAGCTCGGGCGTGGCCTGCGGCGCGCCGGCGCCATCACCCTGCACCTTGGGGATGCGGGCGAGTTCCGCGTCGTTGGCGGTGCGCACCTTGGCGGGGTCGCCGCCGGCGGCGCGAATGAGGCCGGACGCGGCGCCCTCCTCGTCGTCGAGCAGCGCCTTCAGCAGGTGCTCGGGCGTCAGGCGCTGGTGGAATTCGCGGATGGCGATTGTCTGCGCGGCCTGCAGGAAGCCGCGGGTGCGTTCTGTGAGTTTTTCCATGTCCATGGTGTCGGGTCCCTATCGATCAGGCGACGGCGACGCCGTGCCCCTCGATAGGCGACACGGCTCCGTTGTTCAGTGCTCCATCTGGTCACTTGGGGTGAAGCGCTCAAGCGGTTCTTTTTGAAAACAGGACTAAAAAAGCCTCTCCTGCCAATCGCTTTGGAACGTGACTTTCCGAAGTCAGGCAAGAAAGGAAAGGCCTGCTTTTTTGAAAAAAGGCAGCAAAACACTTTCGGTCGTGCTGTCGCGGAAGTATCCACAGCACGCGCCCAAGGGAACAAAAGTTTTTTGGTTCTTTTTTTCAAAAAAGAACCGCTTGCTTCGCTTACCACCGGTCAATCGCGCGCTTTGCCAGGCGATCCGCAAACTCCGGTTACCGGGCGTGCGACCCTGGACAGCGAAGCGGGCAACAGACGCGCATGGCGCCGGGGCAGGTTGACACAGCAGCCGCGTTCGTCATCCCGCGAACAGCCGCCCTACCCGGCCGTCCGCACCACAACGCACCGAGCCAGCACGTCGTGGAGCGCCTGCCGCCGCTTCGTCCAGCAGGGCATCGCCAGGCCGATGCCCAGAATCAGCACGGAAACCAGCTTGAACAGGTTGCGGCAGACCGCGCGCCGCAGGCCGATCGGGCTGGTGTCGTCTGCCTGCACCTGCAGCATCAGCACGATCTTGCCCGGGGTCGCCCCCATGCCGCCTTCGAACGCGCAGAAATACCAAACCGCCACGAACGGGCCGGATACTTGCAGCAGCACGTCACGGTCGTCGGCCTGCATCTGCCCCGACGCGACGATCCAGTTGAACGTTGCATGCAGCCCGGCCACGACAGCCCACAGCACCGCAGCGTCGATCAGCAGCGCAGCCACCCGCAACCAGAAGCTGGCATATACCGTGCTGGCAGAAACACCGAAATCGCGCGCGTAAGCCAAATTCCCCGCCAGCTTGTGCGACAACGCCACTGCAAGTTGTAGAATTTTATCTCGACGGCGGAAAGGCCTGGGCTGCGGTTTCGTCTGTTTTTTTGGTAACGGGGCAGTTCTATCTAATGGGGTGTTACACCAGCTGGCGATGGTCCTGACTCAGAGAAAGCAAGCAGTCCTTTTTTGAAAAAAAGGACCAAAAAACTTTTGACTCCGCTATCGCGCGCTCTCCGGAAAGGTCCGCGACAGCGGAGTTAAAAGTTTTTTGCTTCTTTTTTTCAAAAAAGAAGGCTTGCTTGCTTAGGGATGGTCGACCTTCAGGCCGATCGTTCCGACGTGCCGCTAGCTCCGCTGGTCGATCAGGGCGCGCCGTTTGAGGTCCTGCTGCAACTGCCGGCTGGCAAGTTCCACACGCGCCTCGAACAGCTGGTTGGTGATGTCCTCCCGGGACTGGGCGGCCAGGTTCTTCTGCTCGCGCTTGCAGATCATCACCACCAGAATGCCGTCGTTGGTCACCAGCGCCTTGCTGGCCTGCCCTTCCGGCAACCCACCTAGCAGGGTCTGCATCGGGCCGCTGAGCCGGTCCAGCCGCACGCCGCCCGGGTCGGCAGCCCGCGGCGAGTTGGCGGCCTTGTTGGCGGCCTCGATGTCCGCGCAGCTGTGCGCCGACTTGGCCAGCGCCTGGCCGTCGATCAGCGCCTTGCGCTGCTCCGGTGTGGGGTTGGCCGGGTTAAGCGGCGTGGCGAATGAATAGAACGCCTGGCGCAGGGTCAGCACGGTAGCCAGGTCGGTGCCCACCAGGCGCTTTTCCTGCAGCGTCACCACGTCGAACCCGCCGGGCACGCGCACCGGGTTGCTGACCGCGCCCACCGGCATCTGCGAGACCAGGCTGGCAACCGTCGGGTCCAGCTGGTCGGGCCGCACCCAGCCCAGCTCGCCGCCTTCCAGCGCGGTTTGGCTCTGGCTGAACTCGGCCGCCACGATGCCGAACGGCGCGCCGGAGCGCAGCTCCTGGATGACGGTGTCGGCGAAGTGCTTGGCGTCGTTAAGGTGGGCCGGATCTTCGGAGGCGACGAAGATCTCGCCCAGCCGGTACTGCGGCTTGCCCTGGTCGCGGCGGAACATCTTCTCCTGCTCGTCCACCTCAGTGGCATTGACCCGGCCGCGCTCGGCCAGTTCCTGGCGCAGCACGCGGGTCCAGCCGAGCTGGGTGCGGATCTGGGCGATCAGCGTGGACGGGGTGACGCCCTGGCCGCTCAGCTTGGAGAGCAGGCCGCCGGGCGGCAGGCGGTTGCGGCGCTCGATGTCGTGGATGGCGTTGGCCACGTCCGCGTCCGGCACGGCGATCTTGCGGCGCTGGATCTCCTGCATGCGCAGCCTGTCGTCGATCAGCTGGCGGGTGATCTGCGGACGCAGCAGGTGCAGCGTCTGCGGCGCCACCTCCTGGCCGGTCGTCAGCGCGAACAGGCGGGCGCGGTTGGCCACGTCTTCGCGGGTGATCACCTCGCCGTTGACCACGGCGACGATGCCGTCGGCCGGCTCGGCCGCTGCCTGGGCGGCGGCGGCGGGTGCCGCGGGCGGCACCACCTTGGACGCCGCGTGGGCCGGCAGCCAGGCCGCGAGCAGTACGCAGAGAAGCATCGGTCGCATCTGCAAGCCTTTCAAACCAGCCTGATCATGGCCGTCAGCCGTTCACCCCGAGCCCGCCCAGGGATTTCAGCGTTAGCGTGAACACCACCGTCGTATCACCATTGTCGCCGGCAATCGAGGTGAAGCGGCGGTTGGCGAAGATGTCGAAGATCACGCATTCGTTCTCCCACTTGCCCTCGATGCCGGCAGACACCGGCTGGCCGTTCGCCAGGTCCTGCCGGCCGTTGACGGCAATCGTATACCCGCCGAAATGCGTCGAGAAGTTGCCGGTCACCTCCTGACGCGGGGTGAAGAAGTTTGTCGGCAGGTCGTTCAACACCAGCGGCACGCTGTTCGTGATGATAGTGTCGCGCAGGTTGTAGTTGTTCAAATACAGCAAATAAGGGTTGTTGGCACTGTAGATGTAGCCGAACGAGAAGCGCGCCACCGGCACGCCGAAGCTGGTGATGGCGTCCACGAACTTCACGTCGCCGTTGTCGTGGTCGATGCGGGTCTTGGCCTCGAAATCTATGAACTTGTTGGGGTAGTAGGCCAATCGGCCGACCAGGTCGGAGAGGTGGTCGCCGGTCTCGAAGCCGTTGTACGGCTGGAACTCCGGGTTGAGGTTGTGGTCGATGTGCTGCTGGTAGGAGGCGCCGACCAGGCCTTCCAGCTTCTGGTTGCCGGAGAACACCCACTCCGCCCGCAGCGCAGCGTTCACCCGCACGCCGCCGTCGTAGCGGTCGTAGCCGCCGAAACGGTTCAGCGCGAACAGGGTCGCGTCGGTAAACTCGTAGTCCAGGCTGTCCTCGTTGGGGATCTTGTCGCGCACGCTGTTGCCGCTCTGCGGTGCGGCGATCACCTGCACGATCGGCTCGACCACCTGATAGCCCGACTTGCCGGCGCTGCGCACGAAGGGCCAGTTCAGCCGCAGCGCCACCTGGCCCTGGCCATGCGCGCCGCGGGCGACGTTCTCGTCCTGATAGCTTGGCTGGCCGTTCAGCACGTTGGCGCTGTAGGCGTTGCCCAGCGCCTGCGCGGTGAACAGCCACTGCTCGCCCAGCGTGCCGGAAAACGGCCGGTCCCATTGCACCTTGGCGTTGAACTGCTGGTCGTTGGTGCCGACGTTGCGCAGGATGTTGTACTCGGTGGTATCGAAGCTGATCCGGCCACCCAGCAAGTCGGGCTCGCCGAAGTAGCTGTACTGGTAGCGCGGCAGCACGTAGGGCAGCAGGCTCTGGTTGATGGTGGCGTTGAGGCCCTGGAACGAGATCACGTCCAGCTTGGCGTAGGAGCCGACGCCGAACCCCTCGATGAAGGCGCTGCTGGTCAGCACGTTGGTGCCGTAGCCGGGCACCTGGAAGTCGCGCAAATAGGCTACCGAGCTGGCCAGGTTGACGTTGAAGCCGTAGCGCCAGGTGTCGTTGAAGTTGAACAGGCCGCGGCCGAAGAAGTAGCCGCCGGTCACCCCCTCGTCGCGCGCCACCGCGCCGTCCAGCCGCACGTCGCCGAAGTTGAAGACGCGGTTGTACAGCGTCTCGACCTGCGGGCCCTGCAGCGTGCCTTCGGTGGCCGTCACCGTCAGGTCCGACTGATTGTCCAGCACGATGTAGTACGGCACGCGGATGAATGTGCCGAGGTACTCGTCGTGCGCGCCGATGCTTGGCGTGAGCAGACCGGTCTGCCGCTTCACCGACGGGTCCGTTGTGGAGAAATATGGCAGGTAGAACACCGGAAATCCGTAGGCGTCGAGGTAGGCGTTCTGATACTCGATCCGCTTGTGCTCGAGGTCCTGCACGATGGTGCTGGCACGGATCTCCCACAGCGGCGCGTAGTCCGGGTGCTGCGCGCAAACGTCGCAGGTGGAGTAGACGCCGCGGCTGAGGATGTTGAGCTTGCCGTCGGTGCGCCGCGCGCCGTTGGCGGCGATCTTGGCGTTCTCCTGCATGATCGCGCGCATCGCGGTCAGCACGCCGTTGCGCATGCCCGAGCCCAGCTCGGCGTAGTCGGCGAACAGCACCTGTCCGTCCGGCTCGACGATGACGACGTGGCCGTAAGCGGCGGCAACGTTGGTGTTGCGGTCGAACGTCACGCGGTCGGCACGCAGCACGTGGTCGTTCTGCCAGGCTTCCACGTGGCCGTCCGCGGTGACCAGCCCGTGCACCTTGTCGTAGGTGACCATGTCGGCCTGGAACGTCACCGGCTGGTTGCCGGTGACCGGCTGCTTGTTCATGTCGACGGTCGGGAAATGCTGCGGCGGCACGCGCGTCTGAGCTGCGGCCTGGCTACAGGCGAGTACGCCCAGCATGAGCGGAAAGAAAGCAAGGCCTTCTTTTCTGAAGAAAAGAAGCAAAAGACTTTTATTCCTGCTGTCGCGGAGGTTTCTGCAGCGTGCACCCAAGGGAACAAAAGTTTTTTGGTTCTTTTTTTCAAAAAAGAACCGCTTGCCTTGCCTCGCGCGCACTAGCCGTCTTCCAGGTGCAGCAGCAGCGACACCGACAGCATCAACCCCGCCGCCGCCGGCGCCCAGGCTGCCAGCACCGCCGGCAGCGCGCCGGACTGCCCGAACTCCTCGGCCACCTTGCTCACGGTAAACAACACGAACCCCGCTGCGACACCCGAGCCCACCATGCGGGCCACGCCCCCGCGCCTTGTCTGGCGCATGGAGAAGCCGGCGGCAACCAGCGCCATGGTTCCACAAAGTAACGGCAGGGCCAACAGCGACTGGAAGTGCAGGCGGTGGCGCACGGACGAGAAGCCGGCACTCTCCAGCAACTGGATGAAGCCGGGCAGCGCCCACACCGACAGCGTCTCCGGCGACTGGAAGCTTTCCTGCACGCGCACCGCGGTCAGCTGCGTCGGCAGCTTCATGTCGCCCACCACCACCGGCAGGTGGTCCGGCGTCAGCGTGCGCGCGCCGGTCAGGTGCCACGCCTTGCCGCCCAGCGTGGCGTGCTGCGCCTCCACCCGGCTCAGCAGCTTGTCGGCGCCGTCCAGGCGGAACACGCTGATGTCGTTGGTGGCCACCACCTTGCCCTGCAGCGCCACGTCGTGCGCGTGGATGATGGCCACGCCCTGCGGGTCCAGCCCGTGGTCGGCCTGGCGCAGCCATAGCTGGCCGCCGCTGATGGACAGCGGGCCGGTGTGGCGCAGGTAGACGTCGTCGAGCGATTCTGCGCGGGCGAACATCACCGAGGAGAGCGGCGAGAGCCCGGCGGACGCCAGCAAGCCGAGCCCGATGGCGGCGGCCACCGGCAGGCTGAGGAAATGCCAGGCCGAGACGCCGGCAGCGCGCGCCACGATCAACTCGGAGGACCGCGTCAGCCGCCAGAACGCCGCGATGCCGCCCAGCAGCACGGCGAAGGGGAGTATCTGCAGCGCGTAGTACGGCACCTTCAGCAGCGCGATCTCGACGACCAGGCCGAAGCCCACGTCGGTGCGCTGCGCGGCGCGGCGCAGCAGCTCGATGAAGTCGAACAGCATCACCAGCAGCGAGAGTGCCGAGAGCATGGCGACCGCCGCCCAGGTGAACTGGCGGGCGATGTAGAGGGAGAGGGTGAGCGCGAAACGCATGCGGTGCTGCACTATACCAAGGTGAAGAAAGCGTCTTCTTTTTCGAGAAAAGGAAGCAAAAAGCTTTTACGACGGCTGTCGCGGACGGCTGAAACGACACGTCTCACCACGGCGCACCCGACGAGAACAAAAGTTTTTTGGTTCTTTTTTTCAAAAAAGAACTGCTTGCTTGCTTACGCCAACTGAGCCGCCGGCGCCGCCAACCGCCGCGCCTGCCGACTCGCCAGCACCCCCGGCGCGAACAGCACCCAAGCGCAAGCCAATCCCGGCAGCGTCGCCTGAACCCAGATCAGCCCCACCAGCGCCGGGTGCCGCGTGGCCACGCTCTGCGCCGTCAGCCCCAGCACCACCAGGCCCACCAGCGTCAGCACCGAGGCCAGCGGCCGCCACAGGCTGCCCGCGCGCCGAAAGCTGCCGGTCAGCACGGACACCAGGGCGATCAGGCTGAAGCCAACCGTGGTCAGCGGCTGGGTCAGCCGGCGGTTGGCTTCCACCAGGAACTTGCCGGCGTCGCCCCTGGCGACGGCGTCGGGGCTGGGGTGCAGCAGCTCGTGCAGGCTCATCTCGCTGTCGTCGCGCGCGCGCTGTGCGTCGGCACCCTTGCCGCTGGCCAGGTCCACGGTGTCCTCGGCGAAGGTCAGCACGTCCAGCCGGCCGGTCTTGCCGTCAATCACCTGGCGGGATCCGTCCTCCAGCAGCACGCGCGGCGTGTCGCCGTCGGCCACCAGGCGGCCGCTTTGCGACAGGATGGTGGCGTGGGTGTCGGACTGTCGGTCGTCCTCCACCATGATGCCGTGCAGGGTGCCGTCGGTGTCGCGGGTGCGGATGTATACGGTCAGCTGGTCGGAGATGGCGGTGAACACGCCCTCCTGCAGCAAAAAGGCGGCCACCTTGTTGCGCAGTTCGAACTGGAACTCCTTGAAGGCGCTGTTGCTGGCCGGCACCATCCAGATGTTGAGCGCGAAGCCGGCCGCCATGGCGAGGCCCGCGGCGATCAGCGCAGGACGCGACAGCGCCCACTGCGAGAGGCCGGCCGAGCGCATGACCGTCAGCTCGCGGTCGCCGGACAGGCGCTGGTAGACGAAGAACTGCACCGCCATGAAGGTGGTGATCGGCAGGATGACGGCGACGAAATTGGGCACCAGCAAGCCGGTCAGCTGCAGGAACACCCGCAGGCTGAGGCCGCGGTTGACCACCAGCTCGACGAACCGCAGCGACTGGGTGAGCCAGATCAGCGCCACCAACGCGGTGGTGACCGCGAGCAGGGAGGCCAGGAGTTGCCGCAGGATGTAGCGGTCTAGCTGGGTGATCATCTGCGGGGAACATAGCGCACAGGGGGCGGGCGCACAAAGCCTGGGGAGTATGCAGCAGGCAAAGCAAGAAGCTTTTTTGAAAAACGTATCGAAAAACTTTCGTCCCCTGGAGGGGTCGCTGGAGGATAGTCCGCGACAGCCGGACCAAGAGTTTTCTGCTGCTTTTTCAAAAAAGCAGGCCTTGGCTTTCTCCGCGAGGGGTCGTCGCTTGGCCGGTCTCAGACCAGCCGGTGCGTGCGGCCCGTTCGCAAACCTATCGTTGCTATTCGGCGCACGGCAAGGACCGTCAGGACCGCAACCACGGCACCACCTAGGAGATCAGTGAGATAATGATTTCCGACCGGAGGGATCGCCAGCAGCATCAATCCATTGACGATTGCAACGGGCCAGAAGCTGGCGAGACCGCGGTGTGCCCGCGTAATCAGCATTGCCAGAACCGTGTGGTAGGACGGAAAACAGACGATGCCCTGCAGGTTTTCAATGGCCCGGGTGACGGTCAGGCCCGAACGCAGGGCGAGGATCTCCGGAACGTAGTCGGGTGTTCCGTGCAGTGACGGGTTCTCCGCAGTCGAGGGGCCCAGTGCTGGCAGTAAGGCGGACAAAAAGCAGGTGATCAACAAGCTGGTGATCGCGCAAGAGATGAACTCGGCATTTCTCCCGTTCGTATGGGTATGTGCAAGCCAGAGCACGGTCGCCGAAATCTGGATCACCAGGCTGTTGTAGTCTACCTTCAGAAGGGCAAAGACGAGAGGGTGTGCGAATAAGGTCCGCGTTAGCGCGGCCAGATCGAAACGCAGTGCCTGGTCGGCGGCCTTGTAGAAAGTGTCCTGCAGCGGCAGAGCAAGGGTTGCAGCCAGGTAGGTCGAGACCGCCGCTGCGGTGGAAAACAACAGCCAAAGCACGACGTAGTTTAGCATCTCGGACAGGCGGGGGTTTGGTCTGAAATGCAAGTAGGCTGTGAAGACGATCCAGATGCCGGCAATCTCGGATACCGGTTTCTGCCAGTGGACGACGATAAACCCGGCCTGCCATGTCCAGGCAGCATCGACCGCGCACATCATGAAAACGATCACGGCTGGCAGCGTCCTCAGGCCACCAGGCAAGAAAGCCCGCCTGTCCGCTTCTGCACGCCGCCTATCGGTCACCGCTGGATCTTGAGCAGAGTAGGTCATAACCGCCTCGTAACGCATTCTGTAACGAAGTGGAATAGATCTTTACGATCCGAGGGATTGCGTTTGCTCGATGTGGCGAAGACCCGCCAGGACGGTCTGAAACCGGTTGGCTTGGTTCGGGCAGAAAGCAAAGAAGAAGTTCTTTTTAAAAAAAGAACCGAAATGACTTTTGCTCCTGGGATACATGCCGGCGATGAGGTCCGCGACAGCCGTGACAAAAGCTTTTTGCTTCTTTTTCTCGAAAAAGAAAGGCCTTGCTTACTCCGCCTCCAACCGCGCCTTGGCCTCCGCCAGAAGCTTGCACTCCGCCTCAGGCGGGGAAGGCTCCTCCAGCTCCATGCCGCTCAGCGCGTCGATCATCGCTTCGGCCACCACCAGATGCGCAAACAGCTTGTTGTCCGCCGGCACCACGTACCACGGCGCGTGTGCCGTCGCCGTGGCAGCGATCGCCTGTTCGTAGGCGGTCTGGTAGCCGTCCCAGTAATCGCGTTCCTTGATGTCCGCAGCGCTGAATTTCCAGTTCTTGTGCGGCGTGTCGATGCGGCTGAGGAAGCGCCGCTTCTGTTCCTCGCGGCTGACGTGCAGGAAGATCTTGATCACCGCGGTGCCCTGGTGAACCAGGTACGTCTCGAACGCCGAGATGTCTTCCAGCCGATGGCGCCAGAACTTCTTGCCGCCGTGCAGGCCAGCGGGCAGGTGCGCGTGGTCCAGCAGCTCCGGGTGCACGCGGGCGACCAGCACGTCCTCGTAATGGCTGCGGTTGAACACGGCGATCCGTCCGGCCGCCGGTGCGTGGGCGTGCACCCGCCACAGAAAGCCGTGTGCGAGGTCTTCCGGACCCGGCTGCTTGAACGGGGTGACCACCACGCCCTGCGGGTTCACCCCAGTCATCACGTGCTTGATGGTGCCGTCCTTGCCGGCGGCGTCCATCGCCTGCAGCACCACCAGCAGCGACCAGGTGTCGGCCGCGTACAGCCGGCCCTGCAGCTCGGACAGCCGCGCCACGCCGTCGGCCAGCAGGGCGTCGAGCTCGTCGTGGTCGACGATGCCGCCGCCGCCGTCCGCCGGGTCGTGGTCGGCCAGGCGGAAGGCCGCACCGTCGGTGACGCGGTAGCGCTCGAGCAGCTTGCGGGCCGCCTTGGGTTTCAAGCGCCGGTCCGCTTCACCGCGAGAGGTGCGGGCGCCTGACAGGTCGGCATCATCTCCACCCGGTTGATGTTCACGTGTGCGGGCAGGCTTACCACCCAGCCGACCGCCTCGGCGACGTCGTCCGCGGTCAGCGGCGTGGTGCCCGTGTAGACGGCATCGGCGCGCGCCTGGTCGCCGCCGAAGCGTACGGCGGAGAACTCGGTGCCGCCGCATAAGCCCGGCTCGATGCTGGTGACGCGCACGTTGGTGCCCACCAGGTCCGCCTTCAGGTTGAGCGTGAACTGGGTGACGAACGCTTTGGTGGCGCCGTACACGTGGCCGCCCGGGTAGGGATACGTCGCGGCGATGCTGCTGAGGTTGACCACGTGGCCGCGGTTACGCGCCACCATGCCCGGCAGCAGCGCGCGCGTCATGTGCATCAGGCCGGTGACGTTGGTGGCGACCATCTGGTCCCAGTCCGCGGCGTCGGACTCTTGGGCAGGTGCCAGCCCCAGCGCCAGGCCGGCGTTGTTGACCAGCACGTCCACGTCCCGCCAGCCCTCCGGCAAGCGATCCGCCAGCGCAGCGACGCGCGCCGCGTCGGTAACGTCGAGGGCGAACGGCAGCACCACGTCGCCCAGCTCGGCCGCCAGCGCGTCCAGCCGATCCTGACGCCGTCCGATGGCGATCACGCGCCAGCCATCGGCGGCGAGCCGGCGGGCGATGGCGGCGCCGAACCCGGCGGTGGCGCCGGTGACCAAAGCCAACCCCGCCGTCCCGAGGGCTACGCGAGCCGCCCCGGAGGCTGCTCGAGCCGTCCCGGCGGGGGCAGCCCCCGTCGTTCCGGTGGCGGCGCCGGCGGTGCCGCTCACTGCAGCTCGATCTCGACTGGGACGTTGTTCCGCGTCGCCTTGGAATACGGGCAGACCTGGTGGGCGCGGTCGACGAGCTCCTGCGCGGTGGCGCGGTCCACGCCGTCGATACGCGGTTTCAGCTTGATCGCCAGGCTGTAGTCGTTGCCGTTGACGTTGAGCGTCACCTCGGCCGTCACGTGCACGGCGTCCGGCTTGACCTTGCCGGCGCCGGCCACCGCCATGATGGCCGAGCCGAAGCAGGCGGAGTAGCCGGCGGCGAACAGCTGCTCGGGGTTGGTGGCGTCGGCCTTGTGGGAGCCCGGCATCGCGAGGTCGTGGTGCAGCACGCCGTCGGAGCTGTCGACGTGGCCATCGCGCCCGGCGGTGGTGGTGGCGATCGCTGTGTAGGCCATCTGAAAACTCCCTGGGTTGTGCGTGGCGGCGCACATAGGGGGGTGCAAAGAAAGCAAGCAAGCGGTTCTTTTTTGAAAAAAAGAACCAAAAAATTTTTGTTCCCTGGGGCGCGCCGTGTGGAACGGTCTGCGACAGCCGGACAGAAGTCTTTCTGCTTCTCTTTCTCCAGAAAAAAAGGCCTTGCTTACTTCCTTTGCGGGTCCAACCGCACCGAAACCGGACAATGATCCGACAATCGCTGCTTGTCGTCCTCCTCCCCGCTGAACACCTGCACCCGCAGGCTGTTCGGCACCACCCAATCTCGCGCAGGCCCGCCGGCCAGGATGTGGTCGATGAACGCCTCGCCCTCCCAGCACGGGTTGGCGCGGCCCTGCGTCACCCGCAGCAGCGGCGCGGCCTGCGCGAGTGCTGTGCCCATCGCCTCCGGTTCGTCGAGCACCCGGTTGAAGTCGCCCATGACCAGGTAGGCGCCGCCGTCCTGCTGGCGCGCGTGCACCCAGGCGGCCAGCGCGGGGACCTGCATTGCCAGCAGCTTGCAGGCCGGCCGTGATGCGTGGTCCAGGCTGTCGGTCTGGCAGCCGGTCTTCAGGTGCACCACCAGCACGCGCAGGCGCTGGCCGCCGGGCAGGGTGAGCGTCACGTCCAGCCCGTCGCGTAGCGGAAAGCGGGCGCCCGGCTCCACGTCGAGCGCCGTGTCGTCCGGGTGGCGTTCGATGCCGATGCCGCGCCGCACCGCCAGGCCCACGCGCTGCACCACGGGCTCGTCGATAATGACGATGCTGTAGCGGGCCGGGTCGAACACCAGGGCGGCGGCTTGTGGTCCGTCCACCTCCTGGAAGCCAACCACGTCTGCGTTCAGCTTGCGCACGTAGCCGGCCAGGAGCGTGAAGTCCTCCGGGTCGCGCACGTGCACGTCCGCCGGCAGGTGCGCTTCGGCCCGGCTGCGCGACGTCAGCCAGTTCAGGTTCCAGGTGCTGACCTTGAGGTCGCCCGCGCGTGCCTGCGCGCCGGCAAGCAGGACGAGCAACGCAACTGTATAAGCAGCCGCTCTCCTGAAGGAGGCGCGCGCGCTCGCCAGCGGAAAGGCGGGACAGGAAACGTTTGTTCGCAGCGCTGCGCGGGTTTTCATCACAGCGGAGCCTGGTTTGTCGTCCAAGCGGGTTTCAGGCCAGCAATAATGTGTTACACGGGACAAAGACGCAGGTCGGCGCCTCCGGCTGACGTCGAGCATGGTAGGGTGGGTCGAATGCCGCGCGAGCTGATCCTGCATATCGGGACTTCCAAAACCGGGTCAACATCGATCCAGAACGTGCTGAGCTCGCATCGGGCGGAGATGGCGGCGCAGGGCGCCTACTGGCCCGCAACGCCCGGTGCCAAGCGGCACGTGCTGCTGGCGATGAGCAACTCCAGCAACGAACGCTTCTACGAGAAGCTTGGCAACCCGTTGTGGCAGGGCATGGAGCCGACCGTTCGCATCGCCACCTACCGGACCGAGTTCGTGCAGGAGATGGAGCAGCTCGGCAACGAGATCGACAGGGTGGTCGTGTCTGCCGAGCAGTTCAGCGAGGTGTTGCAGACCAAGGCGGAGATCACGCGCCTGCACGCCATGCTGGCGCCGCATTTCGACAGGATGACCGTGGTGATCTACCTGCGCCGGCAGGATTCCCACTACAGCAGCATGTATGCGCAGATGTTGCGTATTGGAAACGTGGACCCGCCCAACCTGGCCGGCGTCAAAATCTGCTTCAACCACGACTACGACTACCTCGACGTCCTCAACCGCTGGGCGGCGGTGTTCGGCGAGGCGGCGATGCAGCCGCGGCTGTTCGAGAGCTCGGGGGCGGCCAAATTCGACGTCGTGGACGACTTCCTGGCAGTCTGCCGGCTGAAACTCAGCCTGTCAGAGGACGACCACAAACGCTCGCGCAATCCGTCGATGACGCGGCTGGGACAGATCGTGCTGCTCAAGACCGGCGAGACGCTGCGTGCCCGGCCTGAAGGCAAGGCGTTCAACGGCCCGCTGTGGAACAGGGTCGCCGAAGCGGTGACGCAGGCCTTGCCCGGCGAGGGCTGGTTGCCCACACGGCAGGAAGCGGAGGCCTTCATGGCGCGCTTCGCCGTCACCAACGAGGCCGTCCGCAAACGCTGGTTTCCCGAACGTGACACGCTGTTTGCCGCCGACTTCACCAGGCTGCCGCAACAGCACCGCCCACCCGACCCCGAAAGCGGCTTTACCGCGGCGTGCGCCGCCCTGCTGGAGGCCGCGGGTTCGAGCTTGAAGCGCGAGGCGGCACTGCTGATGCAGATCGTGTGCATGGCCAACGCAGCCGGCGACCACGAACGCGCCAAGGCAACGCTGTTGAACGTTCTGCGCACCGACGTCGGCAACATCCCGGCGCGGATCATGCTGGCCGAGCACCACATGGCGCGCGGCAACTACAAGGCAGCGCGCGCCTGCTGCAACGCGGCCAGCAAGATCGCGCCGAACGACCGGGCAGTGCGCAAGCTCGACCAGAAGCTGGCCGGGCTGGGGCACGACGGTGCGGCGAAGCATGGGCGCGCGCCCGCGCAAACCGCCGGAGGCGGCGCGGGAGCAGGGTGGAGGCGATCCACGGGACGGCCGGGGCTGAGCGGCGAGGCTCTGACCTCCTGAGGACGCCAGCATGTTCTGGCGAGCGCGCGCGCAGTCTCGTTTCGGATCGAACATACCACGCTGACGCCTGATAGGGGCGGTTCCTGGCACTGGGTTTAGCAAGCAAGCAAGCGGTTCTTTTTTGAAAAAAAGAACCAAAAAACTTTTGTTCCCTTGGGTGCGCGCTGCCGAAAATACCGCGACAGCCGGACCAAAAGTTTTTTGCTATTCCAAAAATCAGGCCTTGCTTTCTTGCCGGGGACGGCGGCTGCTACGCGCGCGCCGGGCAGGCCAGATCCGTCACAGCAAGACCGGTTCCACGGCGACGGCGCGTTCAGCTGGCAACACCAGGTCGCGGGCGCCGCAGGCGGACAGGAAATCCGCGATCCGGTCGAGCACGGCGGGGCTCCTGGTAAGATCGCCTGCGTCGCCGGCCGGCACGAAGATCGCCGTCTCGTAGCGGGCGCGGGTGAGCAGCACGCGGTAGGTGTTGACTTGGTTGGCGATCGCCTCGGCGCGCGCCGGGATCTGCCAGGACTTGCCGCGGAACGCGCGGGCGCGCCAGACGATACGGCCGGGTTCGCGGATGAGGTCGGCGTCCCAGCACAGGCCGGCGTAGTCGAGCTCCAGGCCCTGGCAGCTGAACTCGGTTGCCAGCACCTCCAGCGCTTCGGAGGAGCGCACGTCGTCCGGGAAGCGGTCCAGGAACCAGTGTGACACGGCGGCGGCGTCCATGTGTGCCAGCTCGGCGCCCAGCCCCTCGGCGCGCAGCCGCTTGGCGCCGGAACTGGCAAGCAGTCCAGCGCGGCGCAGGCCGCGGCTGCTGGCCCGCAACCACGCACGCATCGTCGGCAGGCTGCGGGTGAGGTGGAACGGCAGGCCAGGGTCCAGCGCCGCCAGGCTGGCGGCGGATTGCGCGTCGCCGGCCAGCACGTGGTCCACCCAGGTGGCCGCCGAAGCGCTACGTACCTGCCGGATCGGCACGTCGAGGTGCAACGATTCTATGGTGCGGAAGTCGGGCAAGGACCCCAGGCGCTGGCGGGGGTCGGCGGCCGAAAGGATGTCCGGCGCGGCGCGCACCCGCCAGGCGGTGCCGGCCGAGGCGGCGGCGCGCAACGCCTCGCCCCACTCGGCCAGGCCGCCCTCCCCGTCGTGGATCTCCTGGCCGCCGCCCACCAGGCAGACCATTGCGGCGAACCCTGCATGGCGGGACATGGCCTCGAGCAGGTGGCCGGGCTCGGAGTCAGACAGGCGCACTGGCTTGTCGCGCGTCTTGGCAACCGCGTGGGCGCGCGACCAACAGCGCTGCGCCTCGTCGATCACAACGATCTGCTCCGGCGGCACGTGCAGGGCGTTGGAGACGTATTCGTTGCGGAAGTCCGGCAGGCGCTGGATGGCGCTGCGCATGCGCCGGTCGGCGTCGCTGCGGGACGTGCCGAACGCCACCGCGTCGCGGGCCAGCGCCTCGCGCAGCACGTGCACCAGGGTGGGGTTGCCGGTCAGGTAGGTGCCGCGCGCCGCGTCCTCCGCGCCGAAGATCGCGTTCAGGCCGCACAGCGTCTTGCCCGCACCCGGGATGCCGGTGACGAACAGGACCACGCGTGCGTCGTCGGCGCGGGCGGCGGCGATCTCGGCCAGGATCGCGTCGGTGGTGGCGCGCAGGTTGGTGGCGTCCGAGCGCGCGTTGCGGATGTCCGCCACGCCGTGCCTGGCGTAGAGCAGGCAGGCAGCCTCCACGATGGTGGGCACCGGCCGGTAGGGCGCAGCCAGCCACGCATGCGGGCACAGCGGCGCCGCGGCAGGCGGGATGCCAGCCAACGCGCGCAGCAGGGCGGGCAGCGTGGCGGCACTCGCGTCGATCACCGGCGCGGCGCCGAACAGGATCAGCGGCAGCGTGGCCGGCGGGCAAGGCGCATGCTCGGCGACCAGGATCGGCACCACCGGGTGCTGTCGGCAGCCGGCGTGGAAGTCGTGCAGGTCCACCGCGTAGTCGTCCACCTGCCGGCGGTCTGAGGGCGTGCACGCGGCGGCCCCCGCCTTGAACTCGAGCACCAGCACCGCGCGGTCGGTCAGCAGGATCGCGTCCGGGCGGCTGCCCAGGCGCAGCATCGGATACTCGAGCAGCAGGTGCCAGAAGGCGGCGTCCGGCAGGCCGGAGAGGGCGGCGTGCAGCATGGCGATGCTCGCCTCCCAGGCGCGCAGCTGGGCCGCCTCGTTGATTCGGAAGTGACGGATCTGCGCGGCCGCCAGCGTGCCGGTGATCGCCTGGCTGTCGGTCGCCAGAAACGCGCCGACCGAGCCTGACCAGAAGGAACCCAAGCTAGACCATCCGCCACTGCAACGGGTGCCGACGATTGCACTTCTCGCAAACCAAGCGCAAGCGAAGCAAGGCAAGCGGTTCTTTTTTGAAAAAAGAACCAAAAAACTTTTGACTCCGCTGTCGCGCGCTCGCCGGAGAGGACCGCGACAGCGGAGACAAAAGCTTTTTGCTTCTTTTTCTCGAAAAAGAAGGCCTTGCTTTCTTCCCCTCGAGTCCGTCTTCACCCCGCTCAATACCAAAGGGAAACACCAGTGAGCGCAGCCGGACAGGCCATCGAGACCGACATCCCGGCGCGCATGGACCGCCTGCCGTGGAGCCGCTTCCACCTGCTGATCGTCACCGCGCTGGGCATCACCTGGGTGCTCGACGGGCTGGAGGTGACCATCGTCGGCTCCATCGGGCCCGCGCTGCAGGACAAGCATGCGCTCGGGCTGACCGCGCAGCAGATCGGCACCATGGCGTCGGCCTACGTGGCCGGCGCGGTGGTGGGCGCGCTGTTCTTCGGCTGGCTGACGGACCGTTACGGCCGGCGGCTGGTGTTCAACATCACGCTCGGCCTCTACGTGGCGGGCGTGCTGGCCTCGGCGTGTTCGTGGAGTTTCGCGAGCCTGGCTGCTTTCCGCGTGCTGACGGGCCTAGGCATCGGCGGCGAGTACGCGGCGATCAACTCGGCCATCGACGAGCTGATTCCGGCGCGGCTGCGCGGCCGTGTCGACCTGATGGTCAACGGCAGCTACTGGGGTGGAGCCGCGCTGGGGGCCGGCGCGTCGCTGCTGTTGCTGGGCGGCGCGGTGGTCTCGCCGGCGCTGGGCTGGCGGCTGGGGTTCGGCGTAGGCGGGGTGCTGGGCCTGGGTGTGCTGGTGCTGCGGCGCTGGGTGCCGGAGAGCCCGCGCTGGCTGGTCACCCACGGCCGCAACGAGGAGGCCGAGCGCACCGTCGCCGAGGTGGAACAACGCGTACGCGACAGCGGCGGCGGCGCGCTCGGGCCGGTTGAGGGCCATCTCACCATCCACCCGCGGAAGACGTTCGGTTTCGTGCTGATCTTCGAGGCGATGCTGGGCGACTACAAGTGGCGCAGCCTGCTGGCGTTCACGCTGATGGCGGCACAGGCTTTCCTGTTCAACGCGGTGTTCTTCACCTACGGGCTGGTGCTTACGAAAGCGTACAATGTTCCAGCCGCGCACATCGGCATCTACGTCCTGCCGCTGGCCATCGGCAGCCTGATGGGGCCCATGCTGCTGGGCCACCTGTTCGACACGGTCGGACGCCGCCGGATGATCGCCGGCACCTACGGGCTGTCCGGCCTGCTGATGGCGGGCACTGCCTGGGCGTTCCACGCCGGGCTGCTGAACGCGTGGACGCAGACCGGCTGCTGGGTGGCGATCTTCTTCGTGGCCAGCGCCGCGGCCAGTTCGGCTTACCTCACCGCCAGCGAGATCTTTCCGCTGGAGACACGCGCTTTGGCGATCGCCACGTTCTACGCGATGGGCACGCTGGTGGGCGGCGTCGGCGCACCGTTCCTGTTCGGCCGGCTGATCGAGGCCGGCGTCGGCCAGGTGGTGTGGGGCTACGCCCTGGCCGCGGTGCTGATGCTGGTGGCCGCCGGCGTGGAGGCCTGGCTGGGCATCGACGCGGAGGGCAAGTCGCTGGAGAGCATCGCCCTGCCATTGTCGGGCTGAACGCAGCAACGGACGCGTTACAAATAAGCGCAGCCTGGCGGCAGAGCGCGCGGTGTCGATTCTCCTCTCGCCATGGCAACGCCGTTAACTTTTACCCTTGCAGCGGGGAACCGTTCCATCCCAGGATGCACCTGCATTTGGAGCAGGCAGCATGTCCAGACGCCAGCTTTTATCTCGGTCTTTCAGCATCGATCGATTCTCGGCTGGCCTGCTTGGCTACCGGTTGGCTGCGTGATGTCGCGCACCAGTGCGGGACAGGGTCATCGACGCTGGACGGTGGTGGTGCCGCGCGCGGTCAGCGCGCGCCGCCAGCCCGTATCAGTGCCAGACGAGGTTGATGACGACGTCCGGGTTTATCCGCAGACGACCTTCATCAGCATGGTCGCGGCGTGCGCGGCCGGATTGTTTCTGTACGGTGAAAAGCACCATACGGCTTCGCTCGATACCGAAATAGGCAAGGCCTACCAGGCGACGCAGACGGCGCACGACCGCACCGGCATCCTGCACGCCGAGTGGGCGTTGCTGAACAGCCCGGACCGGTTGCAGCAGATGACCGACCAGTACCTGTCGCTGCACCCGATGTCGGCCGGACAATACGTGCAGCTGTCCGACCTGCACAAACATTTGCCTGACGCCGTCAGCACGCCCGACGCAGCCGACGACAGCGATGAACTGGCGCTCTACACCGTCAGGACCAACGAGCGTCCGGCGATGGCGCTGACGGCCGCAGACCCCGCCGTCGGCGGCGACCAGGTAGCGGCTGCCGATACTGGAACGGCTGTGCCAGGCCTGGCGGCCGACACCGCGCCGAGTGTCCCTGCATTGCGCGAAGCCGCTCCGCATGCCGCCGCCACGGGGGCTGCAGCTGCAGCCCTTGCCTTGCAGCAAGCGGCGGCGCCGGCCCGCGCGAAGCTGCCGCGCATCATGATCCCGGAAGACCCCGCTCCCGTCCAAGTGGCGGCAAGCCAGCCCGCGCCGACAGCTGCAGCAGTGACCCCGAAAGCCGCGCATCCCCGCATCGCCATCGCCCAGGCGGACGCAGATCCCGCCGCGCGGCCGGCGACGCCGATCGTGAAGGCACCCTCAGAGGCCTACAGGATCATGGCGCGGGCCGGTGCACGGCATGCCGAGCTCGTTTCCGCACCGGCATCCCCTGCTGCCAGACCAGCCGAGACGGCCCCCGACGATGTGCTGCCCAGGCTGCGCGAGCGGTTCCTGCCGCACGCGGCGTCGCCGGAGATGCTGGCAGCACCTACGCTGTCCCGCCGGCTGGCCGTGCAAATGGCATTGGCTTCCCAGCGCGTGCCGAGCTGGGCGGTGGCGCACGAGGACGCCCGGCTGCGCCCGGCCCACCAGGCGGTCCTTCTGAGACCGGAACTGGTGCACGAGCTGCTGCTGCCGCGTCCCTACGCACCGACGCAAGCGGCCAGGCCGCACTTGGCGTCGGTGACACCGTTGCCGGCGCTGCGGCAGCGCCATTTCGGCCAGGCCCGCTCAGAGCCGCCGCACGACCTGCTGTTGCCGGCACATCCTGCGCCGGCGTCCTCCGCGGTCGAGATGGACCCGCAGGACAGGGAAGAACGCAGCGCCTCCCGCGAGGAAGACGAGCGGATACACGAGGCGCAGAACGAACGGCGGCGCTATGCCAACCCATACCCCTATCAGCAGTACGGGGCACCTTACGGGTATTACGCGCCTTTCAATCAGGGACCTTACGGGCAGGCTTACGCGCCTTACCCGCAATACCAGTAGAAGAAAGCAAGCAGTTCTTTTTTGAAAAAAAGAACCAAAAAACTTTTGCTCCCTGTCGGCGACCTTTCCGGCGAGCGCGCGACAGCGGAGACAAAAGCTTGCTTCTTTTTCTCGAAAGAGAAGCGCTTGCTTTCTAAACCCTGCTGACCCGGTAAGCATCCGCCAAAGACGCCTCGATCTCCGCCGCGTGCGCTGGATCGCGCGCCTCCACCATCACCTCCAACTGCGCCGACTGCACGCTGGGCGAAGCGAACAGCCGCTGGTGCGCCACCTCGATGATGTTGCCGCCGCACGTGCCGATCTTGCCGGCGATGTCCGCCAGCACGCCCGGCCGGTCCGGTATCTCCAGCCGCAGCCGTAACAACCTGCCGTCCCGCAGCAGCCCGCGCAGCAGCACGTTGGCCATGATCCGCAGGTCGATGTTGCCGCCGCACACCGGCATGCCGACGCGCTTGCCGGTGAAACGGTCCTGGTGTGCCAGCAACCCGGCCAACGCCGCGGCACCGGCGCCCTCGGCTACCACTTTCGCACCCTCCGCCAGTAGCGAGATCGCATCCTCCACGCAGCGTTCGGGTGCGACGATCACGTCGGCCACGTGGGCGGCAATCACCTTGCGAGTCTCCAGCCCCACGTCGCGCACCGCGATGCCCTCGGCGATCGTGGAGCCGCCCAACTCGTGCGCCGGCGCGCCCATGCGCTGCGCCAGCGCGGAGTAAGGGGCAACCTGCACGCCGATCACCTGCGTGCGCGGCGACAGCGCCGCCATCGCCACCGCGCAGCCGCTGATCAGGCCGCCGCCGCCGACCGGCACCAGCAACACGTCCAGCTCCGGCCCGTCCTCGACCATTTCCAGCGCCAGCGTGCCCTGGCCGGCCATGATCGCGTAGTCGTCGTAGGGGCTGATGAAGACCATGCCCTCGTGCTCGGCCAAATGCGCGGCGTGCAAGGCGGCTTCGGCCAGCGTAGCACCGTGCATCACCACGCGCGCACCCCAGGCCGCGGTGCCGCTGACCTTGGCGAGCGGCGTGAACAGCGGCATGACGATGGTGCTGGCGACACCGTGCAGGCTGGCGTGGCGGGCGACACCCTGCGCGTGGTTGCCGGCCGACATGGCGACCACGCCGCGGGCGCGCTCCTCCGGCGTGAGCAGGGCCAGGCGGTTGGCGGCGCCACGCTCCTTGAAGGAGCCGACCGCTTGGAGGTTGTCCAGCTTCAGCGTGATCTCGGCGCCGGTGACGCGGGAGAGGATGGGCGCCGGCACGGTGGGCGTGCGCAGGATCCGGCCGGCGATGCGGGCGGCGGCTTGTTGGACGTCGGTGACGGTTAGCGCGGGAGCTGCAACGTCCATCAGAGAAAGCAAGGCCTTCTTTTTCTGAAGAAAAAGAAGCAAAAAGACTTTTGTTCGGCTGTCGCGGACCTTTCGACAGACGCGCGCGAACGGAACGAAAGTGTTTGTTTAGACCGGAGACCTGGTGAGTCAGCTAGAGCATCCCACGACCAAGCGACATCGCCCGTCGGATACAGATGCTTGCCAGAACGGAGCGCAAGAACGCTTTCCGGCCTGCTTATCCGATCCAACGAGGTTGGAAATTGCTCCGGCGTGCTCAGAGCAGCGGAGCGGACTGACCGCTTAGCAGTAAGCACCGGAGCGCTAGAAAGGCGCGCGTTATTGCCGCCAGGGCGCCTTTTCGAACGGACACTCAACCAGAACTGCTTTCTTACACGTACTGAAAGCTGAGTATCTCGTAGCTGCGGTCGCCGCCAGGCGCCGGAACGCTGATGGTGTCGCCCTTCTTCTTGCCGATCAGCGACTTGGCCAGCGGCGAGGAGATCGACAGGCGCTTGGCCTTGATGTCTGCCTCGTAGACGCCGACGATCTGGTAGGTGGCCTCCTTCTCCGTCTCCTCGTCGAGCAGGCTGACATGGGCGCCGAACTTGATGCTGTCGCCCTTCAACGAGGAGGGGTCGATCACCTCGGCTGCGCCGATCACCTCCTCGAGCTCCTGGATGCGGCCCTCGATGAAGCTCTGCCGCTCCCGCGCGGCATGATACTCGGCGTTTTCCGACAGATCCCCGTGGCTGCGCGCTTCCGCGATGGCCAGGATGATGGACGGCCGCTCAACGCTCTTGAGGTTGCGCAGCTCGTCCTCGAGGTTCTGCAGGCCTGGGGCGGTCATGGGAAATTTCTGCAAAGGCCTTATATCCTCGGAGCTGGTCGGTCCGGCACTGGGCACCGGGTCTGGGGTGGAACGAACAACGCATACGCGCCACGGCGGGCCTTGGCCGGGGCCTGCCATGGACGAGAGCGGCGGATAGCTTACGGGTTATTCGGCGCGACGCAAGCGGGGAAGACGCAGGGCGTTGTCCTCGAAAAAATACTCGAAAGCTTTCATTCCCTGCCGGGTGGTCGCCCGAAAGCGCTACGGCGCAGACAAGGGTTTCGCTTCTTTCGTTTACTTCGGTCCTTCTGACGCCAACAGACGGAAATAACGGCTCTGCGCACCAATAAGATTAGAATAGAAAGCAAGACTTCTTTTTTGAAAAAAAGAAGCAAAAAACGTAATTGCTCACCCCGGGGCTGGCGTGATTTTCATCTCCAGAGCGTCTCGGACTGCTCCCAGCACGGCCATGTTCTTTGCTTTAGCGGTGCTGACCACGGAGCGGAAGGCGGCGTAGGTGTCTGCGCCCCATTCGCAGCGGAAGCCGTTGGTGATTTTGCGGAAGATGACGCTGGGGCGGAGGTTGCGTTCAGAGATGTTGTTCGTGGCGGGCACATCGCGATGAGTGACGAACACGAACAGGGCGCCGCGATTGGCGAGGATGCGTTTGCGCAGCTTGACGCCGTCAGCACTCACGGGCACGGCGGCGACGATGCGGTCGAGCCTGCGGTCCAGGTCGGCTGCATAGCGTGCAAGCGTGGTGTCGGCCAGCCGCTCTCGTCGTCGGCCGATGGCGACCGCCCGCAGCAGCAACAGCTTGAACGGGGCGCTGAAGGCATCGTCGCCGCTCTCGATGGCGAACTGCGCGTCGCGTAGCAGATGCGCCAGGCAGACCTGCCAAAGCAGGCCGTGGCCACGCTGGGCGCCGAACATGTCCGACACCCAGACTGCCGGCTGGGTGTCGCCGAACACGCCGGCCACCACAGCGCGGCCGCGGCTGGGCCGGATCACGTGCAGCACCGCCAGCGAGGTGACGAACACCCATTCCCACCAGTTGCGGCCGCACACCCGGGCCGACGTCTCGTCGCAGCACACCACGGGGGCAGCGGTCACCGCCGTCTGGATCGCGCTCTGTGCGGCCAGCAACGGTTTGGACGCGCGCTGCAGCATGTTGCTGATCGCACCTTCGCTGATGCGCAGGCCGAAAACCTCGCCCAGCAGCGCTGCCAGCCGTTCGAAGCCGATGGCGTGGGCGTAATGCAGGTAGACCACCAGCGCGCAGACCGACTGGCCAAACGGCGAGCCAGGTTCTAGGCCAGGCGGTGCTTCAGCCGTAACACGCTGGCCGCAGCAGGTGCATTGGCCGCCGAACAGCCGCACCCGGGTGACATCGGGCTTGATCGGCGGGATCTCGATGCGGTCATAGACTTCCTGCGGGGTCTGCTCGCCGGCGGGGAAGCTGGTGGCACAATGCGGACAGGCCTGCAGCTTGGCGTCCACGACGCGGTCGGGATCGGGCTCCAGCATCCGGCCCACGCCGGGACGGCCGCGGCGGTGCGGCTTGCCGGCATCGGGGCTGTCGGCCTTCTGGCCCTTGGACGGGGGCATGGAGGAGTTGTCAGGCGTCCTCTTCGGCCGCTCGTATCTGGCCAGACGCTTCTCGAGCTCGGCGATGCGCACGAGCGCGACTTCCAACCGGCCCGCCAACGGCAACAGCGTCCGGATCAGGTCGTCCTTCTCGACGTGGCTCAGCTTGCTTAGATCAATGTCGGGCGGCACACACAGCTTGAATCGACTCGCCCGTAGGCGTGTCAAACAGATCCCTCACCCAAGCCCGGCTGAACACCTCGGGACCCGGGGTGAGCAATTACCAAAAAACTTTTGTCAGCGCTGTCGCGGACCATTCGGCAGGCGATTACCTTGGAAACATAGGTTTTTTAGTTAGTAGTTCGTAATAAAAAGCTTGCTTTCCGGTCACCGGTCAGGGTTCCGGGTTGTTGCTCGACGGCCAGAAACCAGGGTTGGCACGCAAGCCAAATGGTTACTTTCGTTCCCTTGGACGCACGCTGCAGAACTCTCCGCGACAGCAGGGACAAAAGTCTTTTGCTTCTTTTCTTCAGAAAAGAAGACCTTGCTTCCTTCCCGGGCCTGAAAAAGTGCAGCCCCACCAAACTCAATAGCTGTTCCGGAAATACGACTGCAGGGGCGCCACTTCCAGGGTCCCAGCCCGCATCGCCCCGATCGCCAGCACCGCCGCCCGCGCGCCTGCCAGCGTGGTGTAGTGCGGCACCCCTTGGGTCAGCGCCGTGCGCCGGATGTCGAAGCTGTCGGCAGTGGATTGCGCGCCCTGTGAGGTGTTGACCACCATCTGGATGTCGCCGGAGCGAAGCGCGTCAACGCAATGCGGCCGCCCCTCGAGCACCTTGTTAATGACGCGCACAGTCAAGCCCGCGGCACGGATGCGCGCAGCCGTGCCGCCGGTGGCCATGATGGAGAAGCCCATCTCCGTCAGGCGCCGTGCCAGGCCGGGGAGTGCAGATTTGTCGCTGTCGCGCACGGAGAGGAACACGGTGCCCGATTGCGGCAGTACGATGCCGGCGCCGAGCTGGGCTTTTGCGAAAGCGCGCTCGAAGTTGTGGTCCAGGCCCATGACTTCGCCGGTGGATTTCATCTCGGGGCCGAGGATGGTGTCCACGCCGGGAAAGCGCGCGAACGGAAAGACGGCTTCCTTCACCGCCACGTGCGCCGAGATGGCGGTGTCGTCCAGCTTGAACGAGGCGAGCGGGCGGCCTGCCATGACCAGCGCGCCAATCTTGGCAACCGCCACGCCGGTGGCTTTGGCGACGAACGGCACGGTGCGGCTGGCGCGCGGGTTGACCTCGAGGATGTAGACCGCACCGTCCTTGATGGCGAACTGCACGTTCATCAGGCCGACGACGCCGAGCGCGCGCGCGATGGCTTCGGTCTGGTCCTGCAGCTCGTCGATGATCGCCGGCGAGAGGCTGTAGGGCGGCAGCGAGCACGCGCTGTCGCCGGAATGGATGCCGGCTTCCTCGATGTGTTCCATCACGCCGGCGACGTAGACGGTCGTGCCGTCGGCGATGCAGTCCACGTCCACCTCGATTGCGTCGTTGAGGTAGCGGTCGATCAGCACAGGGTTGTCGCCGGAGACGCGCACCGCCTCGCGCGTGTAGCGGTGCAATTGTGCGCGGTCGAACACGATCTCCATCGCGCGGCCGCCCAGCACGTAGCTCGGGCGGATGACGACGGGGTAACCGATGCGCTCGGCGATGGCTTCTGCCTGCTCGGTGGTGCGCGCGATGCCGGCGTCCGGCTGGCGCAGCCCGAGCTTGTTCAGAAGTTGCTGAAAGCGTTCACGGTCTTCGGCGATGTCGATCGCGTCGGCCGTGGTGCCGAGCACCGGGATGCCGGCGGCGGGCAGCGCCTGACTGAGTTTCAGCGGCGTCTGTCCGCCGTACTGCACTATGCAGCCGAGGACTTTGCCGCGCTCCTGTTCGCGGCGGACCAGCGCGATCACGTCTTCCGCGGTGAGCGGCTCGAAGTAGAGGCGGTCGGACGTGTCGTAGTCGGTGCTGACGGTTTCCGGGTTGCAGTTGACCATGATGGTCTCGTAGCCGGCCTCGCGCAGCGCGTAGGCGGCGTGCACGCAGCAATAGTCGAACTCGATACCCTGGCCGATGCGGTTCGGGCCGCCGCCGAGAATGACGATCTTCTCCCGCGCGGTCGGGTCGGCTTCGCAGACCGGCGTGCCCCAGCCGCCTTCGTAGGTGGAGTACATGTAGGGCGTGGCCGACGCGAACTCGCCGGCGCAGGTGTCGATGCGCTTGTAGACGGGGTGCACGCCGAGCTTGTCGCGCGTTGCTGCAATGTCGGGCTCGCGCTGCCTGGTGAGTTGTGCGAGCCGCTGGTCGGAGAACCCCAGCGCTTTCAGGCGGCGCAGCGCACCGGCCTCGCGCGGCAGTCCATTAGCCACCACGCTGCGCTCGGCGGCGATGATGCGTTCCAGCTCGCGCAAGAACCAAGGGTCGAACTTGCACGCATCGTGCACGTCGTCCACCGACAATCCGGCGCGCAAGGCCTGTGCCGCCATCAAGATGCGATCCGGGCGCGGCGCGGAGAGTGCCGCGCGGAAGGCGTCGGGGCCGCCGTCACCCGGGGGTGCCACTTCGTCGAGGCCGGAAAACCCGGTCTCCATGCTGCGCAAACCCTTCTGCAGCGCTTCGGCGAAGCTGCGGCCGATGGACATCGCCTCGCCCACCGACTTCATGCTGGTCGAGAGCAGCGCCGGCGTGCCGGGAAACTTCTCGAAGGTGAAGCGCGGGATCTTCACCACCACGTAGTCGATCGTGGGTTCGAAACTGGCCGGCGTGGTGCGAGTGATGTCGTTGGCGAGCTCGTCCAGCGTGTAGCCGACGGCGAGCTTCGCCGCGATCTTGGCAATGGGGAAACCGGTCGCCTTCGACGCCAGCGCGGAACTGCGCGAGACGCGCGGGTTCATCTCGATGACCAGCATGCGGCCGTCCGCCGGGTTCAGCGCGAACTGCACGTTGGACCCGCCGGTGTCCACGCCGATCTTGCGCAGACACGCGATCGAAGCGTCGCGCATCCGCTGGTACTCGCGGTCGGTGAGCGTCAGCGCGGGGGCCACGGTGACGCTGTCGCCGGTGTGGATGCCCATTGGATCCACGTTCTCGATGGCGCAGACGATGATGCAGTTGTCCGCGGAGTCGCGCACCACCTCCATCTCGTACTCCTTCCAGCCGAGCACGGACTCTTCGATCAGCACCTCGGTGGTGGGCGAAGCCGCCAGGCCGCTCGCCGAAATCGCCTCGAACTCCTCGCGGTTGTAAGCGATGCCGCCGCCGGTGCCGCCGAGCGTGAAGCTCGGGCGTATCACCGCGGGCAGGCCGATCTTGCCCAGCGCCTCGCGCGCCTCGGCGATGCTGTGCGCGATGAAGCTGCGCGGCGAGGCGATGCCGATCTCGCTCATCGCGTCGCGGAACTTCAGCCGGTCCTCGGCGCGGTCGATCACCTCGGCGCGCGCGCCGATCAGCTCCACGTCATACTTCTCCAGCACGCCGCTGGCGGCGAGCTGCATCGCGGTGTTCAGCGCGGTCTGCCCGCCCATCGTCGGCAGCAGCGCGTCCGGGCGTTCGCGGGCGATGATCTTGGTCACCATCTCCGGCGTGATCGGTTCAACGTAGGTGGCGTCTGCCAGACCCGGGTCGGTCATGATGGTGGCGGGGTTGGAGTTGACCAGGACGACGCGGTAGCCCTCTGCTCGCAGCGCCTTGCAGGCCTGCGCGCCTGAGTAATCGAACTCGCAGGCCTGGCCGATGACGATCGGGCCGGCGCCGATGATCATGATGGAGGAGATGTCGGTGCGTTTTGGCATCTGGTCAATGCATCTTCTGGTCGAACAGGTCTGCGTCGTAGTGGAATAGCGGGCTGGCACCGGCAGCCACAAGGCGCCGCTTGGACGCCTTGATCGCCGACTCCAGGATGATCGCCATGGCCGCGGGCGGCGGCACGATGTCCTTTGCCAAGCCGACATATTGCTGGGCAACAACGGAAGCGATCACCGGCCAATGCTGCACCTGGGCGGGCTTGCTGACCGTCGCCGGCCTGACGCGATGTTCCAGCACCGCGCGCGCCTTTGGCCAGACATGCCGAAGCATCTGGCTGACGTCCCAGAACGGCGCCTGACCTTCCGGTGCCCTGACTATGTCGAATTGCTGCGTGCCGGCCACCGTATCGACGGTGCGGAGAAAGTCCGCGTCGCCGACGATCTCGTCTTGCGTGTGGCCCGCATGAAGAACCGCACCACGCAAAAAGCCGGATAACGGGTACTCGCCGCCGGCACCGCTTACGAGGTGTCGGTCGATCTCATCGCCGTAATACAGCACGGAACCGTCCTTGCAGCTGACCTTGCTCAAACTGGCGAGGACCCTGGGTCGTACTTTGCGCAGGACCGCGTTCGCAGCAGCGCATTGCGCAGCATAGCCGGCAACCACGCCGATGGCCGACATGGCGGTCGACGCATGCAACGGCTTTCCCTGAAAGCCAGGCAGGTTCTGCTGTGCCGTGCGTAGCTCGGTCTCCAGCATGCCGGCGAGCAGGCTTATCGTCGTTGCGGCGTCTGCACCCTCGTCCGCACGCCAGGGAAACTGGCGCGGTCCGGCCTGTGCGGCTGCTTCAGGTTCCAAGTCAGTCTCCAAATTTGCAGCTAGCGTCTGGTTTGAAGTCCTGAGCACTAAGCAAGGAAGGCCTGCTTTTTTGAAAAAAAGCAGCAAAAAACCGTTGTTCCGGCTGTCGCGGACTCTCCCTCAGCGCGCACCAAAGAAACAAAAGTTTTTTGGTTCTTTTTTTCAAAAAAGAACCGCTTGCCTTACTTATTACGGTTCAGAATCGCAATGCTCACCGTCTTTCGGCAGCTCGGATCAGCAATCGCCTAAAGCCAAGTCATAGAACGGCCCGCCATCACCTCCACGAACCGCTGAAACAAATACCCACTATCGCTCGGCCCCGGACTCGCTTCCGGATGATACTGCACCGAGAACGCACGCTTCTCCTCGCAGGCAATCCCCTCGTTGCTGCCGTCGAACAGGCTCACATGCGTCACCCGCACCCCCGGCGGCAACGACGCATCCTCCACCGCGAAGCCGTGGTTCTGCGAGGTGATCTCCACCCGCCCGCTCGCCAGCTCGCGCACCGGCTGGTTCGCCCCGCGATGCCCGCGCTCCAACTTATACGTGCGGCCACCAAGTGCGATCGCCAGCAGCTGGTGCCCCAGGCAGATGCCGAACACCGGCTTGCCCGCGGCCAGCACGCCCTGGATCGCCGGCACCGCGTAGACGCCCGTCGCCGCCGGGTCGCCCGGCCCGTTGGAGAGAAACACCCCGTCCGGCGCGTGCCGCAATATCTCTTCCGTGGTGCTCGAAGCCGGCACCACCGTCACCCGGCACCCGGCCGA
Organism: Acetobacteraceae bacterium; assembly: GCA_965198755.1. GTDB lineage: Bacteria > Pseudomonadota > Alphaproteobacteria > Acetobacterales > Acetobacteraceae > BOG-908. The sequence goes on along the minus strand of OZ240673.1, from coordinate 4,231,778 downwards.
CACCAGGGAGCGGAAGATGTTCCGCTTGGCCCCGTAATCCACCGCCACCACGTGGTGCGGCGCGCCACCTGCCGGCGCCGCGAACCCGTCCGGCCAGGACCACACGCCCTCGTCCCAGGTGTAGCTCTGCGTGCAGCTCACCTCGCGGGCCAGATCCATGCCGTCCAGTCCCGGCCAGGCGCGCGCCGTCTCCAGCAGCGCTGCCATGTCGAACCGCCCGTCGGCCGGGTGGCACAGCACACCGTGCGGCGGTGATCCGTCGCGGATGCGCATGGTCAGCGCGCGGGTGTCCACCCCGGCCAGGCCCGGCACGCACTGCCCGCGCAGCCACGCATCCAGGTGCTGCGTCGCGCGCCAGTTGGAGGGCTCGGTCAGGTCCTGACGCGTCACCAGGCCGCGTGCTGCCACCGTGCTGGCTTCCGCATCCGCGCGGTTGGCGCCGGTGTTGCCGATGTGCGGGAAGGTGAAGGTGATGATCTGGCCGGCATAGGAAGGGTCGGTCAGCGTCTCCTGGTAGCCGGTCATGCCGGTGTTGAAGCAGATCTCGCCCACCGGGGCGGGTGCGCCGGTATGCGCGCCGAACCCGCGTCCCCAGACCACCGTCCCGTCCGCCAGCACAAGGCAGGCGGTCGCCCCTGGCGGCGGCGCCTCCTCGCCGGAGGGCGGCGACTCTGCCTGCAGGTCCGCCAATGTCAGCCCGGTGGCCGCCACGATGGCACTCCAATGCTTCGGCGGCACGGCCCGCGCCTGGCGCCACTTGCGCAACGCTTCCAGCCCCACACCGGTCAGCTTCGCGGCCGCCTCCGGGCCGCCCAGCCGGTCGATGATCTCGTCCACGTTCACAGCCATGGCGAAACCCTATGGGAAAAAAATTCCCAGTTCAATCTCCAGCCGCTTCAGCTGGATCGGACTTCCCGGCTCACGGCGCAAACCGCCTGTGAAAGCTTGACGCTGGTGCCACCGGCAGCCACTTGTTTGAGCAGGGTGCCGGGCCAGCCGGCGTCAGACAGAGGCGGCGTATGCTCACCCGGATCGAGATCGACCATAGCACAGGCGCCGCACGGCCCCCGCGCCATCCGGAAAAGGCGCACCGTCCGGACAACCCGATCCAGCGCAAGCCGGACTGGATACGCGTGCGCGCCCCCAACCACCCGGTCTACCACGAGACCCGCGCCCTGATGCGCCAGCACAACCTGGTCACCGTGTGCGAGGAAGCCGCCTGCCCCAACATCGGCGAGTGCTGGTCCCAGCGCCACGCCACCATGATGATCATGGGCGAGACCTGCACCCGCGCGTGCAGTTTCTGCAACGTGCGCACCGGCCTGCCCGGCCCGCTCGATGCCGGCGAGCCCGGCCGGGTCGGCGAGGCGGTGGCCCATCTCGGCCTGCGCCACGTGGTCGTCACGTCGGTGGACCGCGACGACCTGGCCGACGGCGGCGCTGCGCATTTCGCCGCGGTGATCGCCGCCATCCGCGGCGCGGCACCCGCCACCACCATCGAGGTGCTGACCCCGGATTTCCTGCGCAAGCCCGGCGCGTTGGAGACGGTGGTGCGCGCCCGCCCGGACGTGTTCAACCACAACCTCGAAACCGTGCCGCGCCTCTACCCCATCATCCGGCCGGGCGCGCGCTACTTCCAGTCGCTGCGCCTGCTGAGCGACGTCAAGCTGATGGACGCCGGCATCTTCACCAAGTCCGGCCTGATGGTGGGGCTCGGCGAGGACCGCAGCGAGCTTGGCCAGGTGATGGACGACTTGCGCGTCGCCGACGTGGATTTCCTCACCCTCGGGCAATACCTGCAACCGACGGTGAAGCACGCGGCGGTGGACCGTTTCGCAACCCCAGCGGAGTTCGCCGACTACGCGTCCGTGGCGCGGGCGAAGGGTTTCCTAATGGTTGCGAGCACGCCGCTGACGCGCAGCTCCTACCACGCAGATGCAGACTTTGCCGCGTTGCGCGAGGCGCGCACGAAATTGAGTCGCGAGGCGCGGACTGAATTGGGTCGCGAGGCGCGCACTGAATTTGGACGCGAGGCGCGCACTGAATTGAGTCGCGAGGCGCGCACGGAGTCCGGCGCAGACCTGGCGCACCCGGCACGCACGCAAACGGGTGCGGACCACCACACCTCCCGCACGCAATTCCAGGTAGTCTGAGCAATGCCCACCTACGCCGACCGCAAGCTCGTCGGCTACCGGCCGGAACAGTTGTTCGACCTCGTAGCCGACGTGGACAAATACCCGGACTTCCTGCCCTGGTGCGTCGGCGCGCGGGTGATAACCCGCACCGCGACGGAACTGCACGCAGACCTCACCATCGGCTTCGGCCCGTTCCGCGAAAGCTTCACCAGCCGCGTCACGCTCGAACGCCCCGCGCGCATTCGGGTCAGCTACGAGAACGGCCCGTTCCGTTACCTCAACAACCAGTGGGTGTTCATCCCGGACCCCGTCGGCGTGCAGGTGGATTTCTGGGTGGATTTCGAGTTCCGCAGCAAGCTGCTGCAGAAAGCCATCGGCGTGGTGTTCAACGAGGCAGTGCGCCGCATGGTCGGCGCTTTCCTCAAGCGGGCGAACGATGTCTACGGACCGCCGCAGATTGTGGCGGCGGCAGCGCAGAGGTAAGCAAGCAAGGCCTTCTTTTTCGAGAAAAAGAAGCAAAAAGCTTTGGTGCGGCTGTCGCGGGCTGTCCTGAGACAAATTTCTCACGACTCAGGTTGCCGGTGGTCAGAAAGATCGCGTTCCTCCTTGCTTGCAACAAAGGGTAAACTCCCCTCTTCTTCGCGGCGCCCGTGTGCCAGGTAGTAGCTTCCGACGCCTACTCGGCTCACGGAAAAGGAACCGAAGATGCGCATGCTTTCCTCGATCGCCGGCTTCCTGCTCATAGCCGCATCTGCGGCCGCCCAGCCGGGACCCGACCAGGGACCGCCCCCCGACCAGGGACAGTATGCCCCTCCGCCGCCTGCACCAGGCGGCCAGATGGCCCCACCCGGCGCGCGGCAGAACTTCCGCGCCCGGTTCGAGGAGGCGAACACCTCACATGACGGCAGGCTGACGTTGGACCAGGCGCAAGCCGCCCGCATGGGGCCGCTGGTGCGCCACTTCGGCGAAATCGACGCCGGCAACAAAGGATACATCACGATGCAGGACGTGCGGGCTTGGCGTCAGGCAAGGCGCCAGGCCCAAGGCGGTCCGCAGGGTGCGCCGCCGCCACCGCCGCCGCAATGAGGTCGGGCCTGGCTTGCTGATCGCACATGCGCTCCGGGGCGCGGCTGGCGGTCGTCGACTGATCAGAGATCAGTAAGAAAGCAAGGCCTGCTTTTTTGAAAAAAAGCAGCAAAAAACTTTTGGTCTTATGGGTGCATGCTGCAGAACCACGGTGGCCTTTGGCAACAACCGCTAACAGGTCTCACCAGCCCGTCGCCAACAACTGAAACGACACGCCTCCCCAAAGCGCGTCCCAAGGAAACAAAAGTTTTTTGGTTGTTTTTTTCAAAAAAGAACCGCTTCCTTGCCTGCTACCCACTACTCGCAAGCCGCCCGCAGCGCCGCTCCCGCCGCCACCGGGCACAGCGGCAGGCACGCCGCCAGGTAAGCCCCCAACAGCATCAGCTCGCCGCGCACCGGCAGCCCTGACGCCGCCCCGTCCGCCGCCGCGGCCCCGAAGATCAGCACCGGCGTGGTCAGCGGCAGCACCAGCACCGGCAGCAGCACCCCGCCCCGCCGCGCCCCAAGCACGATCGCCGCGCACGCTGTCCCCAGCAGCGAAAGGCACGCCGTGCCCAGCGCCAGCCCGCCCAGCAGCGCTGGCAGCGCCGCGGTTGGCAGCCGCAGCATCACCGCCAGCGGTCCTGCCGCCAGCAGCAGCGGCACCCCGGTCAGCAGCCAGTGCGCTGCCGCCTTGCCGAACGCCACCACGCTGCCGGGCAACCCGGACAGCAGCAGCTGGTCCAGCGATCCGTCCTCGAAATCCGCGCCGAACAGCCGATCCAGCGGCAGCAGCGCGGCCAGCAGCGCGCAGACCCACACGATACCGGGTGCCAGCCGCGCCAGCGTCTCCGGCGCCGGCCCGATGGCCAGCGGGAACAGCGCGCCGGCCACGAAGAAGAACAGCAGCGCGCCGGCGGTGTCACCGCCGTGCCGCGCAGCCAGCCGCAGCTCGCGCGCCAGCAGCGCCCAGAACGCCGTCACGGCGCGCCCAGGCGTAGCTCGGCCGCGTCCGGCAACGGCAGCGGCAGGTGGGTGGCGGCCACCACCACGCCGCCGCCCGCCCGGTGCGCCGCCAGCTGCGCGCCGAACGCGGCCACCGACGCCGCGTCCACCCCCAGCGTCGGCTCGTCCAGCAGCCACAGCGGCGCGCCGCTCACCACCAGCCGTGCCAGCGCCAGCCGCCGCTTCTGCCCGGCCGAGAGCATCCGCGCCGGCAGCCCGGCCAGCCGCGAAAGCCCCAGCGCGTCCAGCGCCGCTGCCGGGTCACGGCCCGCCACGCGCGCGGCGAAAGCCAGGTTCTCGGCCGCACTCAGCCCGGGCTTGATGCCGTCCAGGTGGCCAAGATAGGCGATCTTGCCGGCGAGCTCGTCCGAGCCGTCGAAGCTGATCCGGCCCGCGTCCACGCGGCCCAGACCGGCCAGGGCGCGGAGCAGGGTGGACTTGCCGGCGCCGTTGGGTCCGAGCAGCAGCAGGGCGCCGCCGGCGGGAACGTAAAGCGAGATTCGGTCGAGCACGAGGCGGTCGCCGCGGAAGGTGCTGATGGCTTCGGCGATCAGCCGCATGAGAAAGCAAGCGGTTCTTTTTTGAAAAAAAGAACCAAAAAACTTTTGTTCCCTGGGTGCACGCTGAAGAACGTTCCGCGACAGCCGGACCAAAGTTTTTTTGCCTCTTTTTTTTCAAAAAAAGCAGGCTTTCTCTGGGCCATTGCAAACAGCAGGCTCTCGCACGGCAACCGCGCGCCAGGTAACCATTCCAGGCGCGTTTCGCAGGCCGTCACTGCAGGTGCTCGATCTTCGCCCATACGCGCTTGAAGATCGCCTCCCGCCACGCGCGTTCAGAGGCGTTCTCGCCGGCCAGGTCCGGGTGCAGCTCGCGCGCCAGGAAACGCCGCAGCTGCTCGAACCGCCGGTCGCTGCCGCCGGCGGCAGCGGCGGCGTCCACCTCTGCCTGCAACGCCAGCAGGCGCTGTTCGGCCGCGGCCGCCGACATCCGGTAGAGGTCGCGCTGCGTGGCTGCTTCGGCCGCAGCCCCGCTGATCCGGGCCAGCTCGCGTTCCAGCGCCGCACAGCGTGCCTCCAGGCCGCGCCTTCCGTCGTCCGGCCCAGCGCCACGGCCGGCGGCGGCGCGCTCCCCGGCAGCCAACGTCGCGCTGTCGTCCGGCCGCCGCGGTGCGGTCCCATCCGCGTGGCCGTGGGACGGTGTGCGCCAGCCGGCCGGCAGATCGGCAGACCCGGCTACCGCGCCCACCGGCGTTTCGAACGGGGACTCCGACGCGCGGCCACCCAGGGCGGACCGGCTGTCCCCGTAGTGGTCCGCGGCGAGATAGGCGTCGGGCGGCACCTTCAGGCCCTGCCGCTCGGCAAACTCCAGGAACTCCCGCGCGCAGCCAATGATCCGCGGCAGCCGGCCCGTCTTGTCGATGACGATCGATCGCGGCTGCAGCCGCAGCGTGAAGCCCAGGCGGTCCAGTCCGCTGCGCGCGGCCTCGAACCAGGTCTCCTCCTCGATGCCGTAGCGGTGCATGGTGTTCCGGTTCGGCTCGTAAGGGCAGGTGCCGCGCCGGCACCCCACTGCGGAAGGTTTCCCATCCTACGACCCGCCGCGCACCCTGGCGAGACCAGGCCTATGACGCCATGTCAGGTAACCGTGGCCTCCCTCGTTCCCCACACCTAAAGAAGACAGCAAGCCCGCCTCCCGGCCCCGCTTGTCGCGGCCTCTCCGCCAGCGCGCGCCCAAGCAATCAAAAGTTTTTTGGGTCTTTTTTTCAAAAAAGAACTGCTTGCTTGCCTTTCCCAGTCCAACGCTCCGCCCCGTTGGTATAAACCCCAAACTCCAGCAGCGCCTCCAAGGCGCCGCGCAGCATCGGAACCCACGCCCCATGAAGCCGACCGGCCAGGACACGCTGAACACACGCCGCACCCTCAACGCCGGCGGCCACGACTACGCCTACTTCTCCATCCCCGAAGCCGAGCGCACCATCGGCGACGTGAGCCGCCTGCCGGTCAGCCTGAAGATCCTGCTGGAGAACGTGCTGCGCTTCGAGGACGGCACCAGCTACACGGTGGCCGACGCCCACAAGATCGCCGACTGGCTCAAGGCCGGCAGCAGCACCGGCGAGGTGCCGTTCAAGCCCGCCCGCATCCTGATGCAGGATTTCACCGGCGTGCCCGCCGTGGTGGACCTGGCCGCCATGCGCGACGGCATCCTCAAGCTGAACGGCGACCCGCAGCGGGTGAACCCGCTGGTGCCGGTGGACCTGGTGATCGACCACTCGGTGATGGTGGACTTCTCCGGCACCCCGCAGGCCCTGCAGCAGAACGTGGAGGTGGAGTTCGAGCGCAACGGCGAGCGCTACGCCTTTCTGCGCTGGGGCCAGGAGGCGTTCCAGAACTTCCGCGTGGTGCCGCCGGGTGCCGGCATCTGCCACCAGGTGAACCTGGAATACATCAGCCAGGCGGTGTGGACCGCAGAGGTGGACGGCCAGACGCTCGCCTACCCGGACACGCTGTACGGCACCGACAGCCACACCACCATGGTCAACGGCGCCGGCGTGCTGGGCTGGGGCGTGGGCGGCATCGAGGCAGAGGCCGCCATGCTCGGCCAGCCGATCGCCATGCTGATCCCAGACGTGATCGGCTTCCGCCTGACCGGCCGCATGCCGGAGGGGGCGACCGCCACCGACCTGGTGCTGACCGTGACGCAGATGCTTCGCAAGAAGGGCGTGGTCGGCAAGTTCGTGGAATTCTTCGGGCCCGGGCTGGACAGCCTCAGCGTGGCCGACCGCGCCACCATCGCCAACATGGCGCCGGAATACGGTGCCACCTGCGGCTTCTTCCCGGTCGATGCCAAGACGCTCGACTACTTCCGCCTCACCGGCCGCAGCGAGGAGCGCATCGCGCTGGTGGAAGCCTACCTGCGCGCGCAGGGCATGTTCCGCGACGCCACCACGCCGGACCCGGTGTTCACCGACACCATCGAGCTCGACATGGGCACCGTGGTGCCGAGCCTCGCCGGCCCCAAGCGCCCGCAAGACCGCGTCTCGCTCACCGACGCCTCGCGCGCGTTCCTCGAAGACCTCACCGCCAACCAGGGCGTGCCGGCCAACGATGTGGGCACACGCTTCCCGGCCGCTGGAAAAAACTTCGACGTCGGCCACGGCGACGTGGTGATCGCGGCGATCACCAGCTGCACCAACACGTCCAACCCCTACGTGCTGGTGGCCGCCGGCCTGGTCGCCCGCAAGGCGCGCGCGCTCGGCCTACACCCGAAGCCTTGGGTGAAGACCAGCCTGGCGCCGGGCAGCCAGGTGGTTACCGAGTACCTGGACCGCGCCGGGCTCACTGCCGACCTCGACGCGCTGGGCTTTAACACCACCGGCTACGGCTGCACCACCTGCATCGGCAACTCCGGCCCGCTGGACGAAGCGATCGTCGACGCCATCGAGGGCCACAAGCTGGTGGCCGTCAGCGTGCTGTCCGGCAACCGCAACTTCGAAGGCCGGGTGCACGCCAACGTGCGCGCCAACTACCTCGCCAGCCCGCCGCTGGTGGTGGCCTACGCGCTGCTCGGCAACATCCGCGAGGACATCACCACCCAGCCGCTCGGCACGGGCTTCAACGGCAAGCCGGTCTATTTGCGCGACGTGTGGCCCACCAACAAGGAAATCGAGGAGCTGGTCGCCTCGTCGGTGACCCGCGCGCAGTTCCTCGAGCGCTACGGCGTGGTGACGCAAGGCACCAAGGAATGGCAGGCGTTGCGGGTGGAGACCGGCAGCGAGACCTACCGCTGGAACGATGGCTCCACCTACGTGAAGAATCCGCCCTATTTCGAGGGCATGACCGAGGAGCCGGCACCCCGCGGCGACATCATCGGCGCGCGCATCCTCGCCCTGCTCGGCGACAACATCACCACCGACCACATCTCGCCGGCCGGCAACATCAAGAAGTCCTCGCCGGCCGGCGAATACCTGGGCCAGCACCAGGTCTCGCAGCGCGACTTCAACAGCTACGGCAGCCGTCGCGGCAACCACGAGGTGATGATGCGCGGCACCTTCGCCAACATCCGCATCCGCAACGAAATGGTGGCCGGCACCGAGGGCGGCATGACGCGCCACTACCCCGGCGGCGAGGTGATGCCGATCTACGACGCGGCGATGCTCTACCAGGCGTCAGGCACGCCTTTGGTTGCGTTCGGCGGCAAGGAATACGGCATGGGCAGCTCGCGCGACTGGGCGGCCAAAGGAACCATGCTGCTTGGTATTAAAGCAGTTGTGGCCGAGAGCTTCGAGCGAATCCACCGCAGCAACCTGGTCGGCATGGGCGTGCTGCCGCTGCTGTTCCCGCTCGGCGTCACGCGTCACACGCTGGAGCTGCGCGGCGACGAGACGATCGACATTCTGGGGCTCGAGCAGTTGCGGCCGCGTATGGATCTGACGATGCGGATACATCGTGTGGGCGGGACGACGGACGAGCTGGACGTGATCTGCCGGGTGGATACGCTGGACGAGGTCAACTACTACAGGCACGGCGGGATACTGCATTACGTGCTGCGGGGGATGGCTAAGGCAGCGTAAGAAAGAAAGCGGTTCTTTTTTGAAAAAAAGAATCAAAAAACTTTTATTCTTGGCGCGGCAGATGCAGGTACAGCGTCGGGGATAAAAGTTTTTTGCTTCTTTTTTTCAAAAAAGAAGGCCTTGCTTTGCGCCTTGCCTTCCGCCCCGCGCCGTTGTTACGTCCCGCCCCGGGCGAAAGCCCGCCAGCGGAGGAAACCAACCAATGCGTCTAGCGGTGCTGAAGGAGCGTCGTGCCGACGAGACGCGCGTGGCCGCGACACCGGAGACGGTGCGCAAGCTCGTCGCCCTCGGCCTGCAGGTGGCCATCGAGGCCGGTGCCGGCCAGCACGCCTCCATTCCGGACGCCGACTTCACCGCCGCCGGCGCCGAGGTCACGCCCGACCCGCAAGCCACGCTCGCCAACGCCGGCGTGGTCTTCGCCGTCCAGACCCCCGAGCAGGCCGAGCTCGCCCTGATCCCGCGCGGCGCCCTGCTGGTCTGCATCTCCGGCGCGCTCGCCAACCGCGACGTCGTGCCAGCCTTGGCGCAAGCCGGCATCGACACCGCGGCGATGGAGCTGCTGCCTCGCATCACCCGCGCCCAGTCGATGGACATCCTCTCCAGCCAGGCCAACCTCGCCGGCTACCGCGCGGTCATTGAGGGCGCGCACGCTTTCGACCGCGGCTTCGCCATGATGATGACGGCGGCCGGCACCGTGCCCCCTGCCCGCGTGTTCGTCGTCGGCGCAGGGGTCGCCGGCCTGCAGGCCATCGCCACCGCGCGCCGCCTGGGTGCCATCGTGTCGGCCACCGACGTGCGGCCGGCGGCGAAAGAGGAGATCCGCTCGCTGGGTGCGACCTTCGTGGGCGTCGAGGACGACGAGACCGCCAAGCAGACCGGCGCCTACGCCCGCGAGATGACCGACGATTTCCGCCGCAAGCAGGCCGAGCTGATGACCGCCACCGTCGCCAAGAACGACATGGTGATCTGCACCGCGCTGGTCCAAGGCGGCAAGGCACCCGTGCTGGTCAGCCAGGCGATGGTGGACGGCATGCGCCCCGGCAGCGTGGTGGTCGACATTGCGGCGGACGGCGGCGGCAACTGTGCGGCCACCCACCCGGGCGAGATGTACGTCACTGCCAACGGCGTGAAGGTGCTGGGATACCGCAACTGGCCCGGCCGCATCCCGGTGGCCAGCTCCTCGCTGTATGCCAAGAACCTGCTCACCTTCCTGACCACCTTCTGGGACAAGGACGCGAAAGCGCCGAGGCTGCCGCCAGAGGACACCATCGTCCAGGGCGTCATGCTGACCCGCGGCGGCCAGGTGGTGCACGCCCAGTTCACCGCCGCTGCGGCGAGCCCTGCCGCAGGCCAGCCGGCCAGCGCGGCCACCGAGCCCGAGGCACCGCTCGCCACCCCGATGGGAGCCGAGCCGCCCGGCAAGGACGGCCGCCCGCCTGTCCCGGCCGCCACCGGACAGACTGCGTCCGAGCCCAAGGCAGCACCGCACGACCTATCCGCCGGCACGGCGGCAAACGCGGGCGCGGCCCAGCCGGCCGCGTCCCCGGCAAAGCCCGCCCAGCCGGCCGCCTCTCCAGCCAAGCCCGCCCAGCCAGCCGCAGCACCGGGCGCGCCCTCGCGGCCGGGAGAAACGTCGCCGCCCACCGCTAAGTCGACGATGACCGACGCGGCCGCCGACGGGCCGGAAGCCCTCGGCGCCCATCCCGACCAGTCCGCGCTGCAGCCGCCCACCGCGCCGGCGCACGACTCACCCGAGGCTATCGGTGCCTCGCCGGCGACGCCAGGCGCCGCCCACCCCGGGCCGGCAGACACGGGCTCGGACCAGGACACCACGCCTGCGCCCAGCCCGGCATCCGGCTCCGCCACACGAGACGGGCCGACACCCGGGTCGGCATCCGCCTCCTCAGCCGGGCCGGCGCTTGGACCCACGTCGGAGCCTGCATCCGGGGCCGTCTCAGGGCTTGATCCGGCCCCATCCGCGCTGGCCAGCCCGGCCGAGGGTCCGGAGGCGACCTCCTCTGCCATGCCGGTGAGCGGCCTCGCCGAGGCAGCGTCAGACGACGCCTCGGTGCCGGTCTCGACCGTATCCGGCCAGACCGGTCCGGCCGCGTTCAACCAGGCCGGCCGGCAAGCCGGCAAGAAGCCGCGCGGACCCAAGCCCAACACCAAGCCAGACAGCCCCGCAGCGCGCTGACGCGAAAGGCACGAGCCCATGAACCCCGACTCGCTTGCGGAGCAGGCACACCACCTGGCCAAGCAGGCCGCCCAGCTGGCCCACCAGCTCGACGTCACCGCGCACACCGTGCCGGCGGCGCTCGCCCCCGTCACTGCAGCGGCCGAGCCGTTCATCTTTCTGCTGACGATCTTCCTGCTGGCCTGCTTCGTCGGCTACTACGTGGTCTGGAACGTCACCCCGGCGCTGCACAGCCCGCTGATGGCGGTCACCAACGGCATCTCCTCGGTCATCATCGTGGGCGCCATGCTGGCCACCGGGCTGAGCCACGGCACCGCACCGCACATCTTCGGCTTCATCGCCGTCACGCTGGCCAGCGTGAACATCTTCGGCGGGTTCCTGGTGACCCAGCGCATGCTCTCGATGTTCCAGTCCAAGTCCAAGCTCAAGAAGTAGGCGCGGCACATGTCATCCAACCTGACCTCGCTGCTCTACCTCGTCGCCGCCGTCCTGTTCATCCTGGCGTTGCGCGGCCTCTCCAGCCCGGTCACCTCGCGGCGCGGCAACCAGTTCGGCATGATCGGCATGGCCATCGCCATCCTCGCCACGCTGGGCCGGCAGGGCATGCTGGGTGAAGGCTACGCCTGGATCTTCGCCGGCATCATCATCGGCGGCGGCATCGGCGCCTACGTCGCCCGCAGCATCGCCATGACCGCGCTGCCGCAGCTCGTCGCCGCCTTCCACAGCCTGGTGGGCCTGGCCGCGGTGTTCGTCGCCGCCGGCGCGCTGAACGCGCCCGCCGCCTTCGGCATCGGCGCGCCGCACCACATCCACCACGAGAGCCTGGTGGAAATGTCGGTGGGCCTGGCCATCGGTGCCATCACGTTCAGCGGCTCGCTGATCGCGTTCGCCAAGCTGCAGGCGCTGATGAAGGGCACGCCGATCACCTTCCGCTTCCAGCACCAGCTCAACGCGGCGCTCGGCATCGCCATCGTGGCGCTGATCGTGCTGTTCGTGAGCCACGGTGGCCCGCAGAACGTGTTCTGGATCATCGCCCTGCTGGCCATGACGCTAGGCTTCCTGCTGATCATCCCGATCGGCGGGGCGGACATGCCGGTGGTGGTGTCCATGCTGAACAGCTACTCCGGCTGGGCGGCCTGCGGCATCGGCTTCACCATCGGCAACCTGGCGCTGATCATCACCGGCGCGCTGGTGGGCGCGTCCGGCGCCATCCTGTCCTACGTCATGTGCAAGGGCATGAACCGCAGCATCTTCAACGTGCTGCTCGGCGGCTTCGGCACCGACAGCGGCAGCGGCGGCGGCCCGGCCGCCTCCGGCGACCGCACGGTGAAGAGCGGCAACGCCGAGGACGCCGCGTTCATCATGAAGAACGCCTCCAAGGTGATCATCGTGCCAGGCTACGGCATGGCGGTTGCGCAAGCCCAGCATGCGGTGCGCGAAATGGCCGACCAGCTGAAGGCCGAGGGCGTGGACGTGCGCTACGCCATCCACCCCGTCGCCGGCCGCATGCCTGGCCACATGAACGTGCTGCTCGCCGAAGCCAACGTGCCCTACGACGACGTCTTCGAGCTCGAGCAGATCAACAACGAGTTCAGCACCGCCGACGTCGCCTACGTCATCGGCGCCAACGACGTGACCAACCCGGCGGCCAAGACGGATACCACGAGTGCCATCTACGGCATGCCGATCCTGGACGTGGAAAAGGCGCGCACGGTGCTGTTCATCAAGCGGTCCATGGCGTCGGGCTACGCGGGCGTGGACAACGAGCTGTTCTTCCGCCCGAACACGATGATGCTGTTCGGGGACGCGAAGAAGATGACCGAGGAAGTGGTGCAGGCGCTCGGGTAGAAAGAAGCAAGCAGTTCTTTTTTGAAAAAAAGAACCAAAAAACTTTTGTTTCCTTGGGCGGGCCATGTGGAAAGGTCCGCGACAGTCGTGACAAAAGTCTTTTGCTTCTTTTCTTCAGAAAAGAAGGCCTTCCCTGCTTCCTAAATCCTGCGCCACCGCCACCGGAAACCACGCAAGCGCCCTGGCATAACGCCCTGCCAGGCGTTGCGGCTCCTGCCGGATGCGCCACAGCCACTCCAGCCCCGCCCGCTGCCACGCCAATGGCGCGCGTTCCGTCAGGCCGAGCTGCACGCGCACCGCCTGGCCCACGCACAGCGCCCAGCACTGCGGCAGCACGTGGCGATGGGTGTGCACGAAGGTCTCGCTGAGCGGTGCACCCAACGTCAGCACCAGGATGTCGGGTGCGGCTGCGGAGATGGCGGCGGCGAGCGCCATCTGTGCCGCCGCGTCGCCGGCGAGCTTGGCGGGTGCGATGATGGCCTGGGCGTGCGGCAGGCCGCGCTGCTCGGCCCAGGCCAGGAAGACGGCCCTGGTGCGGTGGCTCTCCACTACGACCAGAAGTCTCCTGGTGGGCAGCTCAGGGTGGTTGGCCAGGCGGTCGTACAGCTCGCATCCGGTGACGCGCGTGGGTGCGGCATAGCCGCGCAGCCGGGCGTAGAGCAGCACCGGTAGGCCGTCCGGGCAGACGATGCGGGCGGCGTGGTAGGCGTCGCGAAATCCCGGACGCCGGAGCAGCCGTACGTGGTCGATATTCGGCGTCACCACCAGGGCGGGCGAGTTGCCGGCCGCCTGGGTGAACATCTCCTCGGTGACCTCGGCCGCGCTCAGCGAAGAAAGCTTCAAGCCAAAAACGGCCGGTGCCTCGCGCGCCTGTAGCGTGCCAGTTGTAGAAACGACCCGTTTCCCCACCGCGCACGCATCGGAAGCAAAAGTTTTTTGGTTCTTTTTTGCAAAAAAGAACCGCTTGCTTGCTTCCTGCCCAGATTGCGCGAGTGTCTCGGTGAAAGCCGGGCGGTTCTCCAGCCCATGCAACAACGCCAAGTGCGCGTCCGCACAGGCTTCCGCCGTGAAGCAGGCCGCGCGCACCTGCAACCGTTGGCTGTCGCGCGGTGCAAGCGCCATCCGCGCCATGGCATCGGCCAGCAAGGCAGCCTCGCCGACGGGCACCAGCGCGCCGAACGCGCCGTCGGCGAGGATCTCGGCCGGCCCGTGCGGGCAATCGGTGGCGACCACCGGGGTGCCGCAAGCCAGCGCCTCGACCAGCACGTTGCCAAGCCCTTCGTAGCGGGAGGCCAGCACCAGGCCGGTCGCATGCGCGATCCAGGGCAGCGGGTTGGCCTGGAAGCCGGCGAACAGCACCTGCTCCGCGAGGCCGAGCCGCGCCGCCTCGGCCTGCAGCGTTGCCAGCAAGAGCCCCTCGCCGAGCAGGATCAGCCTTGCCTGGGTGCTTTGCCGCAGCAGGGAGAAGGCCTGCAGCAGCAGAAGCGGGTCCTTCTGCGCGGTCAGCCGCCCGGCGAAGACGAAGACCGGCGTGGCGTGGTCGGCGAGCCAGGGGTGTGGCGCCGGACCGGCGGCGCGGGCGGCGAAGTCGGGCCCGATCACCGGATTGTAGATGGCGGTGATCCGGCCGCGGGGGATGCCGGCCACGTGCGCGAGGTCGTCGGCCACGCCGCGGCTGACGGCGACGATGCCGTGTGCGCGCGACTGCAGCAGCCAATACAGCCACGGCACCACGCGATACTTCCAGCCGACGGAAAGCTCGGCGGACAGCGCGTTGTGCTGGCAGACCACCACGCGCGTGCCGGTGCTGGCCAGCATGCCGGCCAGCATGGCGGCGATGTTGTTGTGGTCCAGGCTGGCCACCAGCACGTCCGGCCGTGTCCGGCGCAGCACGCGTGCCAGTGCGAGGGCCGAGGCCAGCACGCCGGTGCAACCGAGCTCGACCACGTCGAGGTCGGCCGGCACCTGGCTGGCCAGCGCGCCCTGCCGACGTCCGACGATCAGGCTCACCGCCAGCCCGCGGCCGCGGAGCTCGGCGATCAGCGAGAGCCGCATGCGCTCCACGCCGCCGCCGGAGAGGTCGTGCATGTAGAAGGCGATCGGTCCGAGGCTCATGCTGCGGCCACCTGCAAGGAGAGCGGCAGGCGTGCTGCCCGGAAGCGGTAGGAGGGGGCGCCGCCGGCAGCGGCACAGCGCGTGGCGGCGACCAGGCAGACCAGCACCGTCGACTTGCGTCCCAGCGAGTTGCTCGAGGAGGCTACCACCAGCGCCCCCAGCAGCAGCGCCCGCCCGGCAGGCGCGGTGCGCTGCCAGCACCAGCGGCACAGCGCGGCCAGCGCCACCAGGAAGGCGGGAAAGCCGATCGCGCCGAGGCTCACGAACATCAGCAGCCAGAAGTTCTCGATCACCTCGACGCCGGGGCCCAAACGAAGCCGGTTGAGCAGGTCCAGTAGCGCCTCGCGCGGCGTGCCGAACAGCAGCTGCGGCGCGTCCATCTCGCCGAGGACCTGCCACTGCGCCAGGCGCACCTGCGCGCTGTCGTCCCAGTAGAGGTGGCCTGCCAGCCGATCCCCCATGCCGGCGGCAAGCGCGGCCGCAAACAGCATTGCGCAGCCGGCCAGGCCGGCGGCCGCCATCACCAGCGTGGCGGCGGCACGCGGGTCGCGCGCCAGCACCAACCGGCCGCCACGCCAGGCCTGTCCCAGCCCGGCCGTCAGCACGCAGACGCCCAACGCCATGCGGCCGCCGAACACGATCAGCCCGGCCCAGATCAGGCCCTGGTAGGCCAGGCGCACCAGCCCCGCGGCCGTCGAGCGGCCCCGCCCGGGTGCGATCGCCAGCGCCATCATCATCATCAGCGCGCCGGTCAGCGGGTGGTCGAACAGCGCGGTGGGGCGGAAATCTTCGGTGTGCGGCTGGTAGGCGGCGTCGTTGAGGTAGAGCGGCACCAGCGTCGCCTGCGTCGCCATTTCGGCCAAAGCGAGCACGGCGTTGGCCGCCAGCAGCAGCTGCATCACCCGGCGCAGCGCGCGCAGGTCGGCCGGCCGGGCGCGGTCCAGCACCGCGGCCAGCAGGCCGGCCGGCAGGAAGGTGTCGAGCAGGACGATCATGTTGCTGGTGCCGGTCAGCAGCAGCACGCAGGCCAGGCAGAAGCCGACGGCACCGAAGAACACCCACAGCGTGCAGGGCAGGCGGCGCAGCCAGCCCAGCTGGCCCCCGGCCAGGGCGGCGCCAGCGGCAGCCACCAGCAGGTCGGTGCCCGGATGGAATTTCAGCGGCAGCGCGCCGCCGTCGGTCACGTAGGGGATGCCGGCCCAGGTGAGCAGGTTGGCGCTGACACACAGCTCGAGGCCCACCGCGGCCGTGGCGAGCACCACGGCCAGCCTGCCGGGCGAGGCCTGCATCAGATGCCCCGGCGGCGCCGCAGGCCGCGGCGCCGCAAGCCGGGTAGCCCGATGATCGGCCGGTCGTGCAGCACGGTGCCCAGCACCCGCGCGCCGGCGGCCTCCAGCTGGCGCTCCGTACGGCGCAGATCCTGCAGCGTGGTCCGGCCGGCAGCCACCGCCAGCACGGCGCCGTGGCAGGCGAGGCACGTGTCGAGCGCTTCGGGGTCGATCGTGGCCGACGGGCTTTCCACCACCACCATGCGGAACCCCGGCTCGGTGCGGCACCAGGCGGCCAGCTTCTGGGCGATGCCGCCGCGGTCTGCCAGCCTGGTGCGCGTGTGATAGAGCCCCTCGGTGCCGGCATCCGGCACGATCGCCTCCGGCCCGTGGCCCTGCGCGTCCGGCCCGTAGCCGGGCAGCTCGGCCGCCAGCCACCACAGCCCGCCGGGCTCGGCCTGCCGCGTCTCGGCCACGCCGGCCCTGACCAGCAGGGTGCGGCCGAACCGCTCGGCCGCCGCTGCCGCCAGCACGCGCGCCACCGAGAACGCGTTGCCCGCCGGGCACGCCGGCAGCACATGCACCACCGGCTGTGCGACCCCCGGCAGCCGGGCCAGCACGTGCCCGAGCAGACCGGCCGCCTGCCGCGCCGCCTCCTCCGACGCCGCGCTGCTGTAGCCGCGCCCCGCGCCACCGCGGGCCGACACGCGCCCCGGCGCGTCGAGCAGGCCGGCGGCGTTCAAAACGCGTTCTCCCCGCCCATGCAGAACGGCGTGCGGAGCAGGATCCGCAAATCCATCAGCAGGGACCAGTTCTCGATGTAGTAGAGGTCGAACTCCACCCGCCGGCGCAGCTGCGCCATGGTGGACGTCGCCCCGCGCGCACCGTTGACCTGCGCCCAGCCGGTCAGCCCGGGCTTGACGCGGTGGCGCTGCGCGTACTCGGCGACGATCTCGCGGCCGGCGCGGTCCACGTCGTGCAGCGCATCGGCGTGCGGGCGCGGGCCGACCAGCGACATGTCGCCCAGCAGTACGTTCACCAGCTGCGGCAGCTCGTCGATGCTGGAGGCGCGCAGGAAGCGGCCGATGCGGGTGCAGCGCGGGTCGCCGCGGCGGGTCTGGCTGACGCGGCCGGCGCCCTTGGCGTGCATGGTGCGGAACTTGAAGATGGTGAAGTCGCGGCCGCACCAGCCGCGGCGGGTCTGGCGGAAGATCACCGGCCCCGGGCTGGTCGCCGCGATCGCCATGCCGACGGCCAGCAGGACCGGCGTGAACAGCAGCAGCAGCAGCGCCGCCCCCAGCTTGTCCACCACCGCCTTGGCCAGCAGGTCCGGCTGCTTGATCGGCGGCTCCGCCATGACCGACATGGGTATCCCGCCAAGCCAGCGGGTGCTCGTCTGCACCTCGTCTGCCCAGCGCGCATCCGGACACACGGCGACCTGCACCGGCAGCGCCTTCAACCTCTCGATAAGGTGGGAGACGCCGTGTTCCTGGCCACGGTCGAGTGCGAGGATGACCGAGTTCAGGCCGCCCTGCCTGCCGAGGTCAAGCAGGCGGTCCACCTCGTCGTCCCCCTCCGGGTAGACTTCGCCGGCGCCCGGTGCCTGGGTGCCGAACAGCCCCACCACGTCCACCTCTGCGGCCAGGCGCGCGGCCATGCGCTCGCGCGCGCCGGCCGAGCCGATGATCGCCACAGCCTCGCGGAAGTCGCCGCGCCGGCGCAGCCGCCCCAGCCAGGCGCCGAACGCCAGCCGCGTGCCGCACACCAGCACCGCGAAGATGCCGAGCCAGGCGAACAGCCACAGCCGCGCCATGTCGTTGGTCTCGCGCGTGGCCAGGCCGACGGCGATCAGCACGGCGAACGCGCCGAGGCACTTGCGCTCGGAGCTCAGCACCAGCCGCCACACGCTGGCCGCCAGCCGCTCGCTCTCCAGCCCGGAGGTGCGCAGCATGAACGCGGCGATGAAGCTGCCGAAGACGATGTCGCGCAGGAACGGGCCGGAAAACAGGTCGGCCGGCGTCTGCAACACGTAACGTGCATAGACGGCGAGTGCCGCCTCGCCGGCCAGCACGCAGGCCAGGAAGTCCCAGCAGGTCAGCGCGTCGGTCACTATCGGCAGGAAGTCCTGCGCGCGGCGGGACCGGATCGGCGCGTTGGCAAATTCGAGGTTCGACCAGTCTGTCATCTTGCGCCCACCCAGTGGCCGGTTGATCGTTCCGGTATGCGCATGATACACAGGCAAGCTACAACCGCAAGTTTGTTTTCACGGTTTGGTGATGTTCGTTTGCGAGTAGTCGCGAGCGATGTTGCTGCTTGCTGGCCGGGCTTGGTTGCAAGCGATGCTTGGGCACAGCTTGATGGCCGGCGATCTTGCCATTGAGAAGTAAAAGGCAAGGCAAGCGGTTCTTTTTTGAAAAAAAGAACCAAAAAACTTTTGCTCTCTGGGGGTGCGTGTTGGTGAAGCGTGTCGTTTCAGCCGTCTGCGACAGCCGGACCAAAAGCTTTTTGCTTCTTTTTCTCGAAAAAGAAGGCCTTGCTTTCGCTTACGCGCGGTAGTCCCCGAACCTGCGCTGTGCCGCCGCGATGTCGGCGGCCGACAGCAGCACCGGCCCACCGGCGGACAGGCTCAGCAGGTATTGCCGCGCCAGCGCCTCCAGCTCCACCGCGCGGCTCATCGCCTGGTCCAGGTCCCGCCCGCAGGCGATCATGCCGTGGTTGGCCAGCAAGCAGGCGGACCGGTCGGCCAGCGCCTCGAGCGCAAGGTCGGACAGCGCCTGAGTGCCGAACGTGGCGTAGCCGGCGCAGCGCACGTCGTCGCCGCCGAAATTGGCGATCATGTAGTGGCAGGGCGGGATGTCGCGGCGCATCATCGCCAGCGCCGTGCAGTGCGCAGGGTGGGCGTGCACCACGGCGCCGAACTCCGGGCGGGCGGCGAGGATGTCGCGGTGGAACCGCCACTCGGAGGAGGGACGCTTGGGGCCGGTCCAGCCCTCCCCGGCCAGGGGCAACTCGGCGATGTCGGCGGGCTGCATGAGGTCGTACGGCGTGGCGGTCGGCGTGATCAGCAGGCCGTCGCCGTGGCGGACGCTGATGTTGCCGGACATGCCCTGGTTCAGGCCCAGGGTGTTCATCGCGCGGCAGGCGGTGATGATGGCGGCTCGCATCAGCAAGCAAGCAGTTCTTTTTTGAAAAAAAGAACCAAAAAACTTTTGATCCGCTGTCGCGCGCTCCAGGACCGACACCCGACAGAGAGCAAAAGTCTTTTGCTTCTTTTCTTCAGAAAAGAAGCCGCCGGAGGCTCTCTACTGTGCCTGAGCCGAAGCCTCACTCCGCGTAGCCCCCACCCGTGCAGCCAGCGCCGCCGCCATGAAATCATCCAGCTCCCCATCCAGCACAGCCCCCGGGTTGCCCTTCTCCACCCCCGTCCGCAGGTCCTTGACCATCTGATACGGCGCCAAAACGTAGCTGCGGATCTGGTGCCCCCAGCTGTTCTCGGTCTTTCCCGCTTCCGTCAGCGCCGAGGCCGCCTCGCGTTTCTGCAGCTCCGCCTCGTAGAGCCGCGCCTTCAGCATGCCCATCGCGGTGGCGCGGTTGCGGTGCTGGCTACGATCGGTCTGGCAGGCGACGATGATGCCGGACGGCATGTGGGTGATGCGGATGGCGGACTCCGTCTTGTTGACGTGCTGGCCGCCGGCGCCGGACGCGCGGAAGGTGTCCACCTTGAGGTCGGCGTCGCGGATCTCGATCTCGATGCTGTCGTCGACCAGCGGGTAGACCCAGACGCTGGCGAAGCTGGTCTGCCGGCGGGCGGCGGCGTCGAACGGGCTGATGCGGACCAGGCGGTGCACGCCGGCCTCGGTCTTCAGCCAGCCGTAGGCGTTGGGACCACTCACCTGCAGGGTGACGGATTTGAGGCCGGCACCCTCGCCCTCGCTGGCCTCCATCATCTCCACCTTGTAGCCGTGCTTTTCCGACCAGCGCGAGTACATGCGCATGAGCATTTCGGTCCAGTCCTGCGCCTCGGTGCCGCCCTGGCCGGCGTTGAGCTCTATGTAGCAGTCGTTGCCGTCCGCCTCGCCGCTGAGCAGGCCGAGGATTTCCTGACGCTTGGCTTCGGCAGCGATGTCGCTCAGCGCGCCGATGCCCTCGGCGACCATCGCCGGCTCGCCCTCGGCTTCGGCCAGCTCGATCAGTCCCATCGCGTCGGCGACGTCGGATTCAAGCTTGCGGAGGCCGTCGATGCCGCTGGCCAGGCGGTTACGCTCGCGCATGATCTTCTGCGCGCCCTCGGCGTCGTTCCAGAGGGATGGGTCTTCGACTAGGTGGTTGAGCTCCTCGAGACGGGCGGTGGCGACATCCCAGTCAAAGATGCCTCCGGAGCAGGGCTACCGATTGCTGGATCTGGTCGTGGAGGGTGTCGGCTTCGGCGGCCATGGTGGGTTACCTGTTTGAGGAGGGGCGCATTTGGCGCGGGGTCAGGAAGAAAGGAAGGCCTTCTTTTTCGAGAAAAAGAAGCAAAAAGCTTTTGCTCCTGCTGTCGCGGACGGCTGAAACGACACCCCTCCTCACGGCGCGCCCAATGGGAACAAAAGTTTTTTGGTTCTTTTTTTCAAAAAAGAACCGCTTGCCTAGAGTCTCAGTAAAGCCCCCCAACCCCGCTATCCACGCCAGTCCCCGGCGAGGGCTTGGGCGGTGGCGGCGGCGCGTCCGGATCAGGGTTGACCATCTGCACCGGGCTGTCCACCGACGCAGTATCCACGACGCCGTCGTCCTGCCGGGCGACGCCGCCGACGCCGGAAGCGCCAGGCACCTGGTCGGGCTTGAACGCGTCGATGCACTCGTGGCGACCGCAGCCCCAGTCGGCCAGGGTAACGCCGTCCGGCACGCGGAAGTCCAGCACCGGGCGGTCGTGCTGCGCGGCGCGCATGAAGTCGTTCCAGATCGGGGCAGCCACGGCCGCGCCGGTCTGCTCGTCGCCCAGCGTCTCGGACGAGTCGAAACCCACCCAGACGATGGTGACCATGTCCGGCGTGAAGCCGGCGAACCAGGCGTCATGGTAGTCCTGGCTGGTGCCGGTCTTGCCGGCGACCGGCCGGTCCAGCCCTTCCACGGCGGGTTTGCCGGTGCCGAACTTGACCACGCCCTCCATCATGCGCAGCACCTGGTAGGCGCTCTGCGGGTCGGCCACCTGGGTGCGGGGGTCGGACAGGGTTGGCGGCTGGGACGGGTCGCCGGCGCCCAGCACCAGGCCGTTCGGGCGCCAGACGACGTGGCCGTCACGGTCCTGCACGCTGTCGATCAGGCTGGGGACGACCTCGCGCCCGCCCTGGGCGATGGCGGCGTAGGCGCCGGCCTCGCGCAACACGGTGGTCTCCACAGCGCCCAGGGCGGCGGGCAGCACCTTCGGCATGCTGTCGTACAGGTGTAGGCCGATCGCCGTCTTGGCCACCTCGGTCATGCCGATATGCGCCGCGACGCGCACGGTCACCAGGTTCAGCGACTGCTCCAGGGCGATGCGTAGCGGTGTCGGCCCGCCGTAGTTCATCTCGTAGTTGTGCGGGTGCCAGCTGCCCATGCTGAACGCGCTGTCCTCGAACCGCGCGCTGGGCGAGATGCCCTGCTCCATCGCGGCGAGGTAGACGAACGGCTTGAACGAGCTGCCCGGCGAGCGCTGCGCCTGGGTGGCGCGGTTGAACTTGCTAGCAGCCGCACTCCAGCCGCCGGACAGCGCCAGCACTCGGCCGGTGCGCGGGTCCAGGCTGACCAGCGCGCCCTCGACCTTGGGGATCTGCCGCAGGGTCAGCTTGTCCAGCGTGAGCACCGAGCTGTGGGCGTGCGACTTGCGAGCCGGGTGGTGGTCGGCCACCCGCATCTCCAGCGTGCCGTCGGCCGGCTCCACCAGCACGATGTCGCCAGGGGACAGCACGTCGGACATGCGGCGCGGGGCGGCGCCGAGGTCACCGTTGCCCAGCACCTGACGCGCCCAGCCCAGCGTGGACAGCGCCACCTCGCCGGTGCGGGCCTGGGTGGTGCCGTCCACGTCGGTGAGGTAGCCGAGCCTGGCGGCGTCATACGTCTCGTCGAGCACCACGGCCACGCGCCAGTCGGGCAGCATGCCGGCCGGCTTGGGGATGCGGGAGAGCGCGTCCGACCAATCACCGTCCAGCGAGGCGGTGCTGCCGATGCGTGCCACCGGGCCGCGCCAGCCGCCATGCGCGTGGTCGTAGTGCATCAGCCCGGCACGCAGCGAGAGGTCGGCCTGAGCCTGCAACGCCGGGTCCAGGCTGGTGTGGACGATCAGGCCGCCTTCGGTGGTCTGGTCCTGGCCGAAGCGCAGGGCGAGCTGGCGGCGCACCTCCTCGGTGAACCACTCCGAGCCCGGCACGACGTCCGGCGCGTGGTACTTGCTGGGGGTCAGCGGCTCGGCCTTGCCGGCTTCGGCCTCGGCCGGGGTGATCGCGTGGGTCTCGGCCATGCGGTCGAGCACCCAGTCGCGCCGGCCGCGGGCGGCGTCGGCGTAGCGGAACGGGTCGTAGTTCTTCGGCGATTTCGGCAGGGCGGCGAGCATAGCCGCCTCACCGGCGGTGAGCCGGTCGAGCGGCTTGTTGAAGTAGGTCTGGGCTGCCGCCACCACGCCGTAGGCGCCCTCGCCGAGGTAGATCTCGTTGAGGTAGAGCTCGAGGATGCGCTGCTTGGTCAGCACGCGCTCGATGCGCAGCGCCAGCAGGCCCTCCTTGATCTTGCGGTGGTAGCTGAGCGCGTCCGAGCCCAGCACCATGTTGCGCGCCACCTGCTGGGTGATGGTGGACGCACCCTTGGGCCGCTTGCCCTCGCCCACGTGCTGCAGGTCGGTGAACGCCGCGCGCGCGATGGCGAACGGGTCCACGCCCTTGTGGGTGTAGAAGTTCTGGTCCTCGGCGGCGATGAACGCGCGCTTGAGCTGCTCGGGGATGGCACTGATGGGGGCGAAGATGCGGCGCTGGTCGGCGAGCTCGGCCATCAGCCGGTCGTCGCCGGCGTAGACGCGGCTCATCACCGGCGGCTGGTAGGTGCGCAGGCCGTCCAGCGTCGGCAGGTCGGCCGAATCCTGGTCATAGATGTTCCAGACGATCAGCCCGGCCGCGCCGGCGCCGACGATGCCGATGGCGAAAATCAGGCCGAACAGGCCGCGCACGAAGGCCAGCACGGGGTGTGCCCGCCGCTGCTTGCGGGCGGGCTTGCGCGGCGGCGGCGGCGTCTCGTCCGGCTCCGACGCCACGATCAGTCGTTCGCGATGCCCATCCACAGGTGCACGATCCTATCCAACGACGCGGGCCCGATGTCCCGCGGCTTAACCCCGACCCCCACCAGTGATGGATCGCCCACGCCTGCGGGCACCCGCGGCCGGTCAGCCGATCCGGGCGAGGCGCCCTTCGGACGCGAAGTAGCCGTCCACGGCGCGGTGGATGGCGAACGCGATCATCGCACGGTGGCTTGCCTGCCGCAACGCGGCCTCATCATGCGGGTTCGACATGAATCCCGTCTCAACGAGCACGCTGGGGATGTCGGCCGCTTTTAGCACGGCGAAGCCGGCGTGACGCGCCGGGTTGTCGAGCAGGGGCACGTCCTGGCCGAGAGCCGCCACGATGTGCTGCTGGGCCAGCGCCGACCCCAGCCGCGTCTCGTGCTGCACCAGGCTGGCCAGGATCTCTGCCACCTGGGGGGAGACGCCGTGCACCGCCGGGCCGCCGTAGCGGTCGGCGGCGTTCTCCCGGTCGGCGAGATGGGCACTCTGGGCGTCGGACGCGGTGGCGGCCAGGGTGTAGACGCTGGCGCCGCGCACGGCGTGGTCGGCCACCGCGTCGGCGTGGATGGAGACGAACAGCGACGCTTTCTGCGCCTGGGCGATGGCGACGCGGTCCTGCAACGGGATGAACACGTCGTTCTCCCGCGTCAGCGACACCCGGCACCGCCCGCCGGCGCGCAAGCGCCGGGCCAGTTCGCCGGCCACTGCAAAGGCGACGTGCTTCTCGTAGGTGCCGGCCGTGCCGATGGCGCCGGGGTCCTTGCCGCCGTGGCCGGGGTCGAGCACCACCAGCGGCGCGGAGCGCGCGGGTGCGGGGTGGCGGGCAGGACGCTGGGTGGCCGCCATGGCCGCGGCGGGCAGCATCAGCGCCGCGCCGAAACCGTGGCCAAGCAGCAGGCGGCGGGAGAAAGCGGGGTCGGACGGCATGGGGTCAACCTACCATGTAACGTTCGATACGGCGGGTTAGTCATTGATTAATCATGGGTCATGTGTCGGGGCGGACACAGAGAAGAAAGCGGTTCTTTTTCGAAAAAAGGAACCAAAAAACTTTTGTTCCTTGGGTGCACGCTCGCAGGACAGGTCCGCCACAGCCGAGACAAAAGCTTTTTGCTTCTTTTTCTCGAAAAAGAAGGCCTTGCTTCCTCTCTTGCAGTGCCAAGCACTTTGCTGCATGTGTCAAACCGCGTGCAGCCCTCCCAAGGCGCCGCAAACCGCGCGATGCGCGACGGCTACCCCCCTGAACGCCCGCAGCTTCTACCGCGCGGGCGCCACGTTCGAAGGCCATGGCAGCACACAGCAGCGCCGCGACAGAGTCCACGTTGAACGTTTCGGCCGCATCACGGCCGGAGCGGACTGGCCGCCGTGCTGGCGTGCGCGCCTGGCTTGCCCACCCCCAATTGACCTGCCAGGCCGCGCGCCTCCCCCATCCGACAGGAGTGAGTTGCCGCGCGACGCCGGGGTCCCGGAGTTGCAGACTTCATGACCAAGCGTCTTCTCATCGATTCAAGCCACGCGGAAGAAACCCGCGTGGTGGTGCTGGACGGTAACCGCCTCGAAGATTTCGACGTCGAAACCCTCTCGCGCCGTCAGCTCAAGGGCAACATCTACCTCGCCAAGGTCGTCCGCGTAGAGCCCAGCCTGCAGGCCGCATTCGTCGAGTACGGCGGCAACCGGCACGGCTTCCTTGCCTTTGGCGAGATCCACCCGGACTACTACCAAATTCCCGTCGCCGACCGGCAGCGACTGATCGCGATGCAGGAGGAGGAGGCGCGCGCCGAGGAGGAGGCCGAGGAGGACGACGTCCAGGCGCCACCTGCCCGCGCCGGGCGCGGCGGGACTTCGGACGGGCTGCTGGACGATACCGGCGCGCATGCTCCGTACGAGCTTGGAGAGATGGCCAACGGCACCGGACACCAGCAGACCGAGGACGCAGCTTCGGGCCATCCGGGCGGCGGGCTGGCGGCGGAGCCGGGCGACGGCGTCGAGGAGCCGCCGGGCAACGCTGGGCCGGTGCAGTCGAGCGAGGATGAACGCGCGCAGCCGGGCGACAATGGGTCGGCGCAGCCGGACGATGATGCAACGGCACAGGCCAGCCACGCTTCATCGTCGCAGCCAGGCGAAGCTCAGCCGGCCGAGACGAAATCGGGCCACGTGTCCGAGGACCAGCCGCCCCAAGCCGACATCGCCGATGGTGACAAGCCGGACGGCGAGATCGAGCCTGCCCTGCCACTGCTCATGCGGCAGGACGTCCTGCACGCGCCGGGCGACGAGTTCGAGGCGCCGACCGACAGCGCCCTGCAAGAATCCGGCACTGAGGAGCCCGCCGGAGAGGCGCTGACCTACGGCACCGATTCGGCGCCGGAAGCCGCCGAGCCGTCGCCGGTGCAGGCCGGCGCGGAGCACAGCGAGCCGGACATCGGCAACCGCGTGCGCCAGATCGCCATCACCGACGCGCCCTCGCCGGAGATGGTAGGCGGCGAGACAGAGGCCAGCGACGAGACGCGCGCGCCGCGGCAGCCCTCGCGCTTCACCCGCAGCTACAAGATCCAGGAGGTGATCCGCCGCCGGCAGATCCTGCTGATCCAGGTGGTCAAGGAGGAGCGCGGCACCAAGGGCGCGGCGCTGACCACCTACATCTCGCTGGCCGGCCGCTACTGCGTGCTGATGCCCAACTCGCCGCGCGGCGGCGGCATCTCGCGCAAGATCACCTCGGCCGCCGACCGCAGGCGCCTCAAGGAGGTCACCGCCGAGCTGGAGGTGCCGCGCGGCATGGGGCTGATCGTGCGCACCGCCGGCGCCGCCCGCCCGAAGGCCGAGATCAAGCGCGACGGCGAGTACCTGCTGCGCCTGTGGGACGACATCCGCGAGCAGACGATGGCGTCGATGGCGCCCTCGCTGATCTACGAGGAAGCCAGCCTGATCAAGCGCGCCATACGCGACGTCTACTCGCGCGACATCGACGAGCTGGTGGTCGACGGCCAGGATGGCTGGCGTGCCGCGCGGGACTACATGCGCATGCTGATGCCGACGCACGTGAAGAAGGTGCAGCTGTGGCCGGCCAACGCCCAGCCGCTGTTCGCCCACGCTGCCGTCGAGCAGATGCTCGACGCGATGCTGAGCCCCACGGTGCAGCTGCGTTCCGGCGGCTACCTGGTGATCAACCAGACCGAGGCGCTGGTCGCCATCGACGTGAACTCCGGCCGCTCGACGCGTGAGCGCGGCATCGAGGAGACCGCGCTGCGCACCAACCTCGAAGCCGCCGAGGAGGCCGCCCGCCAGCTGCGGCTGCGTGATCTCGCCGGCCTGATCGTCATCGACTTCATCGACATGGAGTCGAAGAAACACAACGCGATGGTCGAACGGCGCATCGCCGACGCCTTGCGTAACGACCGCGCGCGCATCCAGCTCGGCCACATCAGCCATTTCGGCCTGCTCGAGCTGAGCCGCCAGCGCCTGCGCCCCTCCTTGGCCGAGACCAGCCTGAGCATCTGCCCGGGCTGCGGCGGCACCGGCCACGTACGCAGCACGGAGAGCGCGGCGCTGCACGTGCTGCGCGAGATCGAGGAGGAGGGCGGCCGCCGCCGTGCCGCCGAGATTGCGGTACACGTGGCGAGCTCGACGGCGCTGTACATCCTCAACAACAAGCGCCAGCGCCTGACCGAGATCGAGGCGCGCTACGCCATGCGCGTCTGCTTCCAGCCGGACGAGAGCCTGCTGCCGGCGCAGACCCGCATCGACAGGCTGCGCGCCGCCGTGCCGCAGGAGCTGCCGCCGCCCGAGACCTACGTGCAGCCGACGCCCGAGGAGGACGCGGCCGAAGCCGACATCTCCGAGGAGGAGGCCGACGTGGAGCTGCAGCCGGCGGCCGCAGCCCCCGTCGAGGCAGAAGCCGCGCCGGACGACTTTACCGAGGATGCCGACCACGTGCCCGGCGAGACCGCGGCCGAGGGCGAACAGCGCCGCCGCCGTCGCCGCCGGCGCCGGCGTGGTGGACGGCGCGAGGACGGTGTGCAGGCGGAGGCCGCCGCCCCGCTGCCCGAGGATGCCGAGCAGCCGGACATCCCCGACCTCGCGTTCCCCACGGAGGTCATCGTCTCCGTGCCCGGCCACGACGAGGCTGCCGAGGCGGCGTCGGAGACCGAAGCCCCCGTTGCGGCAGCGCCGGCCGAAGCCGAGGCCGAAGCACCAGTCAGCGCCGAGGGTGAGGCGGAGCCGGCGCGCGCCAAGCGCGGCCGCCGGGGCGGCCGTCGCCGGCGCAAGCCGGACGGCGAGGCAGAGGCCGAGCAGGCGGACGCCGCCGACACACCGGCAGGGCCGGCCTACGTGCCGCCCGTCTTTACGCCGCCCGCCTTCACGCCGCCCGTCTTTACGCCCTCCGCCTTTACACCGTATCTCGGCCCGACCCCTGCCGACCCGTTTGCGATGGCAGGGTTGGACATCTTCGACGCGATCGAGCAGGCCGAACAACGCACTGACACGACAGCGGCGCCAAGCACGGTCGTCCCGCCAGCTGCGTCGGCGCCGGTTGATGAGCCGAGCCCAAGCTTGCGGCTGGTCCCAGAGGAGCCGCCAGCCGAGCCGGTAGCCGGTCCGGCGATCCAGCCGATCATCGTCGGCAACGAGGCGGGTGACGCACCGAAGCGGAAGGGTTGGTGGCGGAAGTAAGGCAAGCAAGGCCTTCTTTTTGGAAAAAAAGAAGCAAAAAACGTTTGAGTCCGCTGTCGCGGACCTTTCCGGAGAGCGCGCGACAGCGGAGTCAAAAGTTTTTTGGTTCTTTTTTTCAAAAAAGAACCGCTTGCTGCGCTTGTCACCGTTCAGAACCTGACGCGGTAGTATTACAAACTGCGCTCGAGCAAATACAGATAGCCGTTTGCAAACATCAGTAGCAGCCGGTTTGGGCTAAGCATGACAGCGCGTGCGCAGCCTTTGCCGCCATCGTCGAAAACCGGCGTGGTCGGGCCGAACGTCTTGGCGATTTCTGTCTTCGGCAGGTCCAGCCCGGCGACCGTCTGCCCCCCCCATAGGTCATGCTGCAGCGCATCGGTTGTCAGGAACGACACCGCCGGGTGCACGATCCGGCAGGTTCCGTCCGCATCCTCGACCGCATCGGCGCTCCATTCGACGCGTGTGCCAAGGAGTTTCCGAAAATCATCCTTGGTACCGACGTCGCTCGCGCCGACCATGCGAGCCACCCGCCAACTGCCTTGAAAATCCGCGAGGTTCGGCGGCACGGCTGCCTGCGCTACAGCGCAGACGCTCCATAGGCCGAGCCAGGCGAGCCGCGTCATCGCTGTGGCGCCTGTGCAGGCGCCGGCGCGAAAGGCTGTGCCTCCCGCTCGCGGCGGTTTGCAAGTCCCTGGCTCCGCACGGCCGGACCGGTCGGGTGACCTCGCGCGTCACGCGGACGCACGAAGACTCGAGCGCGCAGTTCACGTTGCACGCCGGCGTCGTCGCGTTGGTTCGCGGCGTTGGTGACCGGGGCCGCGCCGGCGGCACCCAGGTTGAACGTGGCAGAGACGAGCGAGTCGAACTGCTCCTGGGTGAGCGGCCGGTCCGTCACTTGGCGGCGGACGCTCGCCTCCGCCGCCTGCAGGCGCGTCTGGAACGTCGCCTCGTTGGCCTGCTGGTCGGGCGGCTGAGCAAGTTCAGCCGCCGTGCAGGGGCCGGTATGCACCAATATGCCGGTCCCGCGCGTGCAGTTGTTCGCCTGGTCATTGTAGGCGCCGCCACCGTTGCGCTGACCCTCGCTCGCCCGCAACGCCGCAACGCCTGCCGCACTGGTCGTCATGTTCGCGTTGGGATTGGCAGGAGCCGGCGTTGGAGCTGCCGGGGCTTGTGGCGCGAGACCCATGTGTCGCCTCTACCGGCTTGCTAAGACGCCAAACGTTCGGGTCGATATGCGTCGGCGGCGGCAACGAAGGCAAGCAGTTCCGTTTAAAGACCTAGAGCTTCTTCCGACCAAACGGGGTTGCCCGTCGTATACAGATACTCGCCTGAACAAAAAGCTAAAGTCCAGCCCTCCGGCATCACTTCGCCACCCCATCCTCCCAGCTCAGGATCCGGTACTTCCAAGCCGGCCCGCTCAACGTCCCATCCAGCCGGAACAGCGTACGCCGGACGAACGCGGCCCCGTCAGGCCCAGCCGCCCGCGCCTCTATCTGCAGCACGATCGGCCCGCGCGCATCGGCGGGGTCCACCGTCAGGCCGGCATCCCGCTTGGCCCGCATGATCGCCGCCAGCACCGTCTGGCTCGCATAAGCCGTCCAGGGCGCCTGCTCCAGCGCCAGCGTCAGGTAAGGCAAGCTCGCCTGATACAGCGCCGGCGACATGCCAAGCACCAGCTTCAGCTCGTCCAGCCGCTGGAACTCCTGCCCCGCCGGACCCCAGCGCCGCCCGTCCGCGCGGTAGGCGAGGGTGGCCGGGGACTCCGCGTCCGGACCGCCCGGCTGCTGGGACCGCCAGTCGGCAATCGCGTTGGACACCGTCTGCGCCGTGCTGCGGTCCGCACCCACGATGGAGAACAGCGCCTGCAGCAGCGCCGGCGGCGACTGGTTGATGTCCAGCTTGCCGCGCTCGTCGGTGACGCTGACCAGCACGCGGCCGGCCGGCTCGTCGAGCACGCGGGTCATCGCGCCGGGCGGCCAGTAGTCGCCGCCGCCGTCCAGCATGTGCCAGATCGTCTCAGCCACCGCCGCGTCTGCCGCCGCTTGCAGCTGCGCACCGCCGCGCAGGGCCGAGGACAGGCGCGTCTCCGCTCGGCCGCTTCCGGTGACCTGGGCGGCCAGCAGGGAGAGCAGGGCCATCGTCCATAGGACCAGCAGCAGGGCGAAGCCGGCATCGGAAGAAAGCGTTCTTTTTTGAAAAAAAGAACCAAAAAACTTTTGTTCCCGGGGTGATACGATGCGGACGCTTGTCGGCCTGCACGGCAGCGTGAGAGCCCTCATACGTTCAAAAACTGCCATTGGGGTCCAGCAGGGTTGGCACGGCCATGTCGGGCCAACGGTGCTTGCCCTTGGGCAGCACGAAGTGGATCTGCACCAGCGCCGGCAACGCGTTCTCGGTCCACGTCTTGGTCCACTTGCCGCCGTCGGCCGCGGACGCGCGGTACGCCAGGTCGATCCGCTCCACACCCTCCGCCAGCACGATCTCCTGCTGGACGGGCGGCGTGCCGATCGCCACGGCGTTAGGGTGCGGCCGCCAGCGCAGCACCAGGCGGTGGCGGTCGTCCACGCCGATCGCCAGCTCGGCGTGACGGACCGGCTGGGTCTGCGGCTCGTCGGGCAACAGGGTCATCATCGTCAGGCGGTGCTCCTGGCCCACCAGCGGCTTGTCGTCGGTGGAGACGGGCGGCGAGGCCTGCTCGATCAGCCGGCGCAGCACGCGGTCCATGCGCTCGAGCTGGGCGGAGTTCTCGGCGAGCCTGGTCTCCAACGCCCAGGCGGACATGCCGAACCTCGTGGCTTGCGCCAGACCGGCCAGGACGAAGCCCAGCACCACCAGGGCTACGATCACCTCGATCAGGGTGAAGCCGGACGGCAAGGCCTTCTGTTTTGAAAAAAAGAAGCAAAAAACTTTTGTCTCCGCTGTCGCGCGCTCACGGGACGCGCGCGCGACAGCGGAGACAAGAACTTGGTTCTTTTTCTTGAACAAGAACATCTTGCTTACGACCCCTCCGCCGCGCGCACGTCGAACCTGCGCGTCGCCAGCGTCACCTGCCGTTCCCGCCCGCCTGCCTTCCAGCTTTCCGTGACGATCACGTCGTACAGCACCGCCCGGCTCGGCTTGATGTCGTTGGCGCGGTCCTGCTCGCTGAGCGTCAGCTGCCGGGAGCCCGCCTCGCGCACCCGCAAATGCCAGGTGAACCCCTCGCCCTCCGCCCCGCTGGTGTCCTGCTTGGCGATGCCGGTGCCGCGCCCGATCGCCGCCAAATGCGACTGCGCCAGCGAGATCGCCTCGTCGTAGCGCGCGGCCACCGAGGTCGCGTCCAGGCCGGAGACGGTGCCGCCGAACAGCGCGCCCATGGCGAGTGCGGCGATGACAAAGGCGATCATCACCTCCAGCAGTGTGAAGCCGGACTGCGCCGCACGTTCAGGGCGCATCGGCGACCACCACGCGGCCGGTCAGCCACTCCACGCTGATGCCCAGGCGGTGCCGGCCGGCGCCGAGCCGCACCTCACCGCCGGTGGCACTGCCGTCCGGCGAGAAACGGATCAACCGCACGGTGCCCAGGCCGCGCAGCGCCGGCGGCAGCACGTCGAACGGGATGTCGGCGGCGACGGTGCGCACCGGCCCTCGGTCGATGGCAAAAGCGTGCCGGCCTGGGTCGATGGCGACGGCCACGTCCTGGTCGGTGGCGATGGCCTGGGCGCGGGCAGCGCGCAGGCTCTGCGCGATGGCGCCGGCGGCCGCGCGCACCTGCAGGCCGCGGCTGTTCATCGGTCCGCGGCCGATGATCAGGCCCATCGCCACACCGAGGATGGCGAGGGTGACGAGGATCTCGATCAGGGTGAAGCCGGCTTCCCTGCGCATGGAAAGGAAAAGGCGCGTGGCGCGCGCGTGAGGCAAGTTACAAGGAAGGCAAGAAGTTCTTTTTTGAAAAAAAGAACCAAAAAACTTTTGGTCCCTCAGGCACGCGTCGCGGACACGTCCGCATAATGCCTACAAGGTGCACGACCCGCTTCACCACGGCGCACCTCCAGAGACCAAAAGTTTTTTGGTTCTTTTTTTCAAAAAAGAACCGCTTGCTTGCTTACTCCGCCGCAATCCGCCGCGACTGATCGGAGTGCCGCCGATACTCCTCCTGCCAAGCAGACGGGCCGTTACTCGGACTAACCTGCACCGCCGTAACCTTGTATTCCGGGCAGTTCGTCGCCCAGTCCGAGTGGTCGGTGGTGATCACGTTGGCCTGCGTCATCGGGTGGTGGAATGTGGTGTAGACCACGCCCGGCGCCACCCGGTCGGTAATGCGGGCGCGCAGCGTGGTCTCGCCGGCGCGGCTGGCGATGCGCACCCAGTCGGCCTCGCGTACGCCGCGCTGCTCGGCGTCGAACGGGTTGATCTCGAGCAGGTCTTCCTCGTGCCAGCGGCTGTTCTCGGTGCGCCTGGTCTGCGCGCCGACGTTGTATTGGCTGAGGATGCGGCCGGTGGTCAGCAGCAGCGGGAAGCGCGGGCCGGAGCGTTCCTCGGTGGGGATGTACTCGGTGACGATGAAGCGGCCCAGGCCGCGCACGAACTGGTCCACGTGCATCACCGGCGTGCCGGCGGGCGCCGCCGCGTTGCAAGGCCACTGCACGGAGCCGAGCTCGTCCAACGTCTTGTAGGACACGGTGGCGAAGCTGGCGGTGGTGCGGGCGATCTCGTCCATCACCTCGCTCGGGTGGCTGTAAGTGCCGATGTTGACGCCCAGCGCGTCGGCCAGGCGCAGCGTCACCTCCCAGTCGGCCAGGCCCGGCAGCGGCTGGATCACCCGGCGCACGCGATTAATGCGGCGTTCGGCATTGGTGAAGGTGCCGTCCTTTTCCAGGAACGTGGTGCCGGGCAGGAAGATGTGCGCGTAGTTCGCCGTCTCGTTGAGAAACAGGTCCTGCACGATGACGCACTCCATCGCGGTCAGCCCGGCGATGACGTGGCGCGAATCCGGGTCGGACTGGGCGATGTCCTCGCCCTGGATGTAGATCGCCTTGAAGCTGCCCTCCACCGCGGCGTCGAGCATGTTGTTGATGCGCAGGCCCGGCTCGCGGTCGACGGCCACACCCCATTCGCGGTCGAAGATCTCGCGCGCGGCGTCGTTGCTGACGTGCTGGTAGCCCGGCAGCTCGTGCGGGAAGCTGCCCATGTCGCAGCTGCCCTGAACGTTGTTCTGGCCGCGCAGCGGGTTCACGCCAACGCCGGGGCGGCCGATGTTGCCCGTCGCCATCGCCAGGTTGGCGATCGCCATCACCGTGGTGGTGCCCTGGCTGTGCTCGGTGACACCCAGTCCGTAGAAGATCGCCGCGTTGCCGCCGGTGGCGTAGAGCCGCGCCGCCGAGCGGAGGTCCCCGGCCGGCACGCCGGAGACGAGCGATACCTGCTCGGGGCTGTTCTGCGGCTCGAGCACGAACTCCAGCCAGGCGTTGAACTCGTCCATGTCGCAGCGCTCGCGCACGAAGGCCTCGTCGACCAGGCCTTCGGCCACGATCACGTGCGCCATCGCCGTCAGCACGGCCACGTTGGTGCCGGGCTGCAGCGGCAAGTGGAACGCCGCCTCGATATGCGGGCTGCGCACCATGTCGATGCGGCGGGGGTCGATGACGATCAGCTTGGCACCGGCGCGCAGCCGCTTCTTCATGCGCGAGGCGAACACCGGGTGGCCGTCGGTCGGGTTGGCGCCGATCACCAGCATGACGTCGGTCGCCTCGACGCTGTCGAAATCCTGCGTGCCGGCCGACGTGCCGTAGGTCTGCGACAGGCCGAACCCGGTCGGCGAGTGGCAGACGCGCGCGCAGGTGTCCACGTTGTTGTTGCCGAAGCCGGCGCGCACCAGCTTCTGCACCAGGTAGGATTCCTCGTTGGTGCAGCGCGAGCTGGTGATGCCGCCCACCGAGGTGCGGCCGTGCTTGGCCTGGATGCGGTGGATCTCGGAGGCGGCGCGCTCGAACGCCTGCTCCCAGGTGACCTCGCGCCACGGCTCGCTGATGCTCTCGCGGATCATCGGCTTGGTGATGCGCTCGCGGTGGGTGGCGTAGCCCCAGGCGAACCGGCCCTTCACGCAGCTATGGCCGTGGTTGGCCTTGCCGTCCTTGTAGGGGACCATGCGCACCAGTTCCGGCCCGCGCATCTCCGCCTTGAACTGGCAGCCGACGCCGCAATAGGCGCAGGTGGTCACCACCGAGCGTTCCGGCGTGCCGATCTCGACAACCTTCTTCTCGATCAGCGTGGCCGTGGGACACGCCTGCACGCAGGCGCCGCAGCTGACGCACTCGCTGGTCATAAACGGTTCGTTCTGGCCGGCGGCGATGCGGGAGTCGAAGCCGCGGCCGGCAACCGTCAGCGCAAAGGTGCCCTGCACCTCCTCGCAGGCGCGCACGCAGCGGCTGCAGACGATGCACTTGGACGGGTCGTAGTCGAAATACGGGTTCGAGCGGTCCTTCTCGGACTTCAGGTGGTTCTCGCCCTGGTAGCCGTAGCGCACGTCGCGCAGGCCGACCTCGCCGGCGGCGTCCTGCAGCTCGCAGTCGCCGTTGGCCGCACAGGTGAGGCAGTCGAGCGGGTGGTCGGAGATGTAGAGTTCCATCACCCCCTTGCGGAGTTTTCGTAACCGCTCGTTGCCGGTGACCACCGACATGCCCGGCGAGACCAGCGTGGTGCAGCTCGCCGGCGTGCCGGCGCGGCCCTCGATCTCCACCAGGCACAGCCGGCAGGAGCCGTAGGCGTTCAGCGAGTCCGAGGCACACAGCTTGGGGATGCTCACCCCGATGGTGGCAGCCGCGCGCATCACCGAGGTGCCTTCCGGCACGGTGACGTCGAACCCGTCGATCTTGATGGTGACCTGGGCCTCGGCGCGGCTCGCCGGGGTGCCGTAGTCGGTCTCCTGGATCAGCGCCATGTGCGTGCTCCTACTCTGCCGCCAGCGGCAGCTGTTTGCGAAAGTCTTCCGGGAAGTGACGCACCGCGCTCATCACCGGGTAGGGCGTAAAGCCGCCCAGCGCGCAGAGCGAGCCGAACTTCATCGTGTCGCAAAGGTCCTCCAGCAGGCCGAGCTGGCTGGTGTCGCCGGCGATGATGCGGTCGAGCACCTCCACCCCGCGAATGGAGCCGATGCGGCAGGGCGTGCACTTGCCGCAGGACTCCACGGCGCAGAACTCCATCGCGAAACGGGCCATGCGCGCCATGTCCACGGTGTCGTCGAACACGGTGACGCCGCCGTGGCCGATCAGCCCGTCGCGCGCGGCGAACGCCTCGTAGTCGAACGGCGTGTCGAACAGCGCCGGCGGAAAATAGGCGCCCAGCGGCCCGCCCACCTGCACCGCGCGCACCGGCCGGCCGCTCGCGGTGCCGCCGCCGATGTCCATCACCAGCTCGCCGAGCGTGATGCCGAACGGGACCTCGAACAGGCCGCCGCAGGCGATGTTGCCGGCGAGCTGCACCGGCATCGTCCCGCGCGAGCGCCCGTAGCCCAGCGCCTGGTATGCCGCCGCCCCGCCCTCGCGCAGGATGTCCGGCACCGCGGCCAACGACAGCACGTTGTTGACCACGGTGGGCTTGCCGAACAGGCCCTGGATGGCCGGCAGCGGCGGCTTGGCGCGCACCTGGCCGCGCTTGCCCTCCAGGCTGTCCAGCAGCGAGGTCTCCTCGCCGCAGACATAGGCCCCGGCGCCCACCCGGATCTCCAACTCGAAGGCGTGCGCGCTGCCGAGCACGTTCGGCCCCAGCATTCCCTCGCCTCGCGCCACTGCGACCGCCTCGTTCATCACCGCGATCGCGTGGGGGTATTCCGAGCGCAGATAGACGTAGCCGCGCGTGGCACCCACCGCCACGCCGGCGATGGCCATGCCCTCGATCAGCAGGAAGGGGTCGCCCTCCATCACCATGCGGTCGGCAAAGGTGCCGCTGTCGCCCTCGTCGGCGTTGCAGACGATGTATTTCTGGTCGGCCGGCGCCAGCATCACCGTGCGCCACTTGATGCCGGTGGGGAAACCGGCGCCGCCGCGGCCGCGCAGGCCCGAATCTGTCAGCGCCTGGATGATCGCCGGACCGTCCAAGCCGAGCGCGCGGCGCAGCCCCTGAGTGCCGCCGTGCTCCACGTAGTCGGCGTAGCTGACCGGGTCGGTGATGCCGGCGCGGGCAAAGGTGACGCGCGTCTGTCGCGCCAGGAACGGCACCTCCTCCGGCCGGCCGATGCGCTTTTCGTGCGCGCCGCCGTCCAGGAAGCCGGCCGTCAGCAGGCTGGCCACGTCGGCCGCCTCGACCGGTCCGTAGCCGATGCGGCCCTGCGCGGTCTCCACTTCGACGAACGGCTCCAGCCACGCCATGCCGCGCGAGCCGTTGCGCACGATCTCCGCGTCCGGGCACGCCGCGCGCAACGCCTGTGCCACGTCGTCGGCGCCGACCGAGACCGCCAGCGCGTCGCGCGGCACGAAGATGCGGGTCACGCGGCCGCCGCCAGCACGGCGTCGAGCCGCGCCTCGTCCAGCCGCGCCAGGGTCCGCTCGCCAACCATGCCGCAGGGGGCGGCCGCGCACAGGCCCAGGCAGAACACCGGCTCCAGCGTCACCGCGCCGTCGGGCGTCGTCTCGTGCCAGGTGATGCCGAGGCGGGCGCTGGCATGCGCGGCAACCCGCTCGGCGCCGCTGCTCTGGCAGGCTTCGGCACGGCAGAGTTTCAGCACGGTGCGGCCGGCCGGGGCGTGGCGAAAATCGTGGTAGAAGGAGACCAGGCCGTGCACCTCGGCGCGCGAGAGGTTCAGCGCCTGGGCGATCACCGGCACCGCAGTGTCCGGCACGAAACCGTACTCCGCCTGGATGGCGTGCAGCATCGGCATGGCGGGACCCTCGCGGCCCAGATGCGGGGCGATGATCTCGGCGATGCGGTCAGTGTCTACGGGAGGCTGCATGGGAAGACGCACTCCAAGGGCAGCGAAGGCCTTCTTTTTTGAAAAAAAAGCGAAAAACTTTTGTCCCGCTGTCGCGGACAACCCGGCTGACATCTGCCGCGACGCTAAGGGCTTCTTGGTTTTCGTTTGATAAACGCTTTCCGATGCGTTCAGATCGGCAATCTGCACTCAAACGGCAAGGGCGCGCCGCACATGCTGCGATAGAACAAATCTATCATGCCTGATCGCGCGCTGAAAAGATCAGCTGCGCCTGCAGCAGCATTGCCTGTGTCAGCGGCAGCAGTGGATCCCTGGGTGGATAGACCAGGCCGATGACCGGGTGGCCGGCGCTCTGCCGGATCGGGATCGAACGCACCCCCCCCGCACGGCCCAGCGTGTCGGCAATCAGCGCCGGCATCACGCTGGCCCAACCGCCCGCCTCCACGTGGGTGATCAACACGATCATCGAGTTGCTCTCCAGCACCGGCGCCGCCGCCCCGCCGGCGGCCTGCAGGCACGCATCGATGATCCGGCGGTTCTGCATGTCCGGCGTCAGCAGGCTGAGCGGCAACCGCGCCACGTCCTCCCAGCCCACCTCCGCGCGCCCGGCCAGCGGCGCGCTATGCGAGACCAGCAACCGGTAACGCTCCTCGAACAGCGGCCAGCTGCGCACCCGCCCCAGCGGTTCGCGGCCTAGATAGGTCAGGCCCGCATCCGCCTGCAGACTTTCGACCAGCGAGAGCACCTCCGCCGACGGACAGGACCGCACGGAAAATGTCACCTGCGGATGCGCCTGCCGCAGCGGCGTGGTCAGCCTGGCCACCGCCGGCAGGGCCGTCGGCACCACCGCCAGACGCAGGTGGCCGGAGAGGCCCTGCCGCAGCGCGCGCACCTCGTCGCGCATGGCCCGCGCGTCGCCCACGATGCGCTGGGCCCAGGCCAGCACGCGCTCGCCTTCCGGGGTGAAGCCGCCGAACCGGCCGGCGCGGTGCACCAGCAGCACGCCCAGCGTGGTCTCCAGCTGCTTCAGTCCGGCCGACAGGGTGGGCTGGGTGACGCCGCAGGCCTCCGCCGCGCGGCCGAAATGTTTTTCTCGGGAGAGGGCGACGAGGAAAGCGAGTTTGTCGATCAAGACAAGAAGACTTCTTTTTCGAGAAAAAGAAGCAAAAAGCTTTTGTTACGGCTGTCGCGGACCGTTCCACAGGGTGCGCGCGGGCGGAGCGCGGGCCTGTTAAGCAGAAAGCAAGGCCTGCTTTTTTGAAAAAAAGCAGCAAAAAACTTTTGGTCCTGCTGTCGCGAAAGTTCTGCAACGCGCGCCCAAGGGAACAAAAGTTTTTTGGTTCTTTTTTTCAAAAAAGAACTGCTTGCTTACTTCCTACCCTCCCACCTGCCGCAACCAGTCACTCAAATTATAATAGTTCGTCACCCGAGCGATCCGACCATCCCGCAGCGTAAAGAACGCCCCCGCCGGCAGCATGTAGGTCTGCCCGGTCGCCGGCGGCAGCCCCGCATCGGAGGCCTTGTAGGTCCCGTGCACGGTAAACTCCGCGGCGGCACGCTCGCCCGTACCGGTGAACACCACAATGTTCTCCAGCCGCTCGCTGTAGCAGGCGTCCATCTTGGCCATGAAGCCGGCGAACGCGTCGCGGCCAACCTGGCGTTCGCCCTGGTTGACGTCGTGCGCCACGTCGTCGGTCAGCAGCGCCACCATGCCGGCGAAATCGCCGGCGTTGAAGGCGTCGTAGTAGGCGCGGATCAGGGCGTCTGGGGTCATTGCTGTGTCTCCGGAAGCAGGCTGGCCGGGCTTGGCCAATCGCGGTGGTTGCGCACCGCGCCGTCCGCGCGCACCGCGTCCAGGCGTGCGGGGTCGAGCTCGGCAAACACCCAGCCCGGCGCGTCCAGCACGCCGGCGGCTACCACGCCGTCCTCGGCGAAGCCGCGGTCCACCGGGCCGAACACGGAAGCGGTGCCGTGGTTCTCGTCCAGCGTGGCCAGGCCCGGTGCGGTGCCTACGGTGGAGGCGACGGCCACGAAGCACTGGTTCTCCAGCGCGCGGGCGCGGGCGCTGAGGCGGACGCGGTTCCAGCCGTGCAGGCTGTCGGTGCAGGAAGGGGCCAGGATCAGCCAGGCGCCCTGCTCCACCTGGGCGCGCACCAGGCTGGGGAACTCCACGTCGTAGCAGATGGCGATGCCCAGCCTGCCCCACGGCGTCTCGAAGGTCTGCGGCCTCTCGCCCGGCTGGATGGTCCAGCGTTCGGCTTCGAAGCGGGTCATCACGCGCTTGTCCTGGAAGGCGACGTCGCCGTCCGGGCTGATCAGCGGCGCGCGGTTGCGCACCCGGCCGCCCTCGGCCCAGGGCAGCGTGCCGGGCAGCAGCCACACGCCGTGAAGGCGCGCGGTGGCGGTGAACAGCGCCATCAGCCAGTCACGCCGGCTGCAGACAGCGTCGAGTTCCTGCGCCACGTCGCCTGCGCCGGAATGGCTGGCGGCCAGCTCCACGCAGGCATATTCCGGCATCACCAGCAGCTTGGCGCCGCTGGCGGCGCCTTCGGCCACCAGCGCGTCGAACTTGGCGGCGAAGCTGGCGGCGTCGGCCGGCGCGGTGACCGGGTAGGCCAGGACGCCCAGGCGCAGGGTCATGGGGCGGGCGGGCCGCGCAGGTCCTTGGTCCAGAACACCAGCTCCTTTTGTGTTTCCACCGCCTCGTCCACGTCGCGCCATGACATCCGGCAGGCAAGGTCCGCCCGCCGCGTGTAGCCGCGATGGCGCCAGAACTCATCGAGCGGCACGAAGCCGGCCGGGCGCGCGGGGTGGCCGTCCGGGCGCACCACGCCGCAGAAGCAGCTGGCGGCGCAGTCCGACACCGCGCGCGCATGCGCCTCCCGCTCGGCGAAGAACGCCACACCCACGCCCTGGCCGCGGCACTCCGGCAACAGCACGCTCTCGCCGAAATAGAAGAACGCGGCGGGGTCCAGGCCCGCGCGCAGGAACGGCGCCTGGATTTCCGACGTCTCATCGGTCAGCTTCAGACAGGTGGACGCGCCGACGATGCGACCTTCCCGGCTCGCCACGATCACCGCGGCGGACGGGCTGCGCAGGTAAATCTGCAGGTAATTGGCCTCGTAGGCGGCGTCGCCGTCGTAGAGGTAGGGCCAGGCGCGGAACACGCCGATTCGGAGCGCTGCGATCTCGGGGATCAGCGGGGCGATGTCGCTGCCGAGGCAGCGCCGGACCGTGATGGCAGGGTGGTCAATCATTCGAGGACAGTCTGGCGGCGTTCGGCATGCGGCGTCGAGGAAGCAAGGCCTTCTTTTCTGAAGAAAAGAAGCAAAAGACTTTTATCCCTGCTGTCGCGAAGGTTCTGCAGCACGCGCCCAAGGGAACAAAAGTTTTTTGGTTCTTTTTTTCAAAAAAGAACCGCTTGCTTGCCTTACACATTTTGTCGGGCGCTCCGACGCCGGTACACAAGCCTCTTGCGTCTTTGCCCCAGGCGACGCAGGGCTTCGGGCCGACCAACACACGGGAGACCAGCACATGCAGACAGGGACACGCAGGACGCTGCTGATGGCGGCGCTGGGCACTGCGGCTCTCCTCGCCGGCCCGGCCCGGGCGGCGACGGACGCGGCACTCAGCCAGGCGGTGCACTCCCCCGCGCGCTCGGCCAACTTCGTGGCGCGCGACCCGGCCCGCCACCCGGAGGCCGAGCTCGCATTTTTCGGCCTGCGCCCAAACTCCACCGTCGTCGAGGTGTGGCCGGGCGGCGGCTACTGGACCGAGATCCTCGCCCCCTATCTGGCCGCCCATGGCAGCCTGACCGAAGCGCTGCCGGCCGGCGCCACCGACGGCGCGGCCGCCGCCAAGTTCCGCGCCAAGTTGGCCGGCAGGCCCGGCTTCGACGCGCTGCACTACACCACGATGGACGCAGGCCACTTCGACGTCGCACCGCCCGGCTCGGCCGACCTCGTGCTGACCTTCCGCAACGTGCACAACTGGATGGACGGCGGCTACGCCGAGCCGGCCTTCGCCGCGTTCTTCAAGGCGCTGAAGCCGGGCGGGGTGCTGGGCGTCGAGGAGCATCGCGGCCTGACCAGCGTTCCGCAGGACCCGAAAGCCGAGAGCGGCTATGTGCGGCAGGACTACACCGTGGCCCTGGCGCAGAAGGCCGGTTTCGTGCTGGACGGGTCCTCCGAGCTGGACGCCAACCCGAAAGATACCAAAAACTGGCCGAAGGGCGTCTGGACGCTGCCGCCAACCTTCGAGATGGGTGCGGTGGACCACGCGAAATACGCGGCGATCGGCGAGGGTGACAACTTCATCCTGAAGTTCCGCAAGCCGGCGCGCTAAGCGGGGCACGCTGCGTGCAACTCAAGTAAGGCAAGCAGTCCTTTTTTGAAAAAAAGGACCAAAAAACTTTTGCTTCCCTCGCCTGCATCCGCGACTCGACAGCCTCAGTAGGCGCGAGACCGCGGCAACAGCGCAGGGAACGAAAGTTTTTTGCTTCTTTTTTTCAAAAAAGAAGGCCTTGCTTCTCTCGGGCAAAGTTCGGTCCCTACTCGGATCGAACATAATCATCTTGATTTGATACCGGAACATACCTATTGGTCTGGCAACGAAATCAGGATTGCCACGTTCATGCGCGCCAGAACGTCCATTGCCGGCCTTGCACTCTGCCTCCTGCTGGCCCATCCGGCGGCGGCCACGCCGCTGGCGGGGCTGACGGAGAGCGTCTGGCACGCTATCCCGGGCACCGACTACGCGCCCACCTCGGCCGACATCAGCAACGAGCAAGCCAGGCTGCAGGCAGTCTCGCCGGCCTACACCTTCATCAACACGGTGGACGGCTTCAACTACTCGGGCGGCAGCACCATCGGAGCGTTCTTCGGCGCGGACGCCACCGGGACCGCTGCTGCCAACGACACGACGGGCCCCAGCTTCTTCGCGTTCGACGCGCGTGGCTACCTCAACGTCACTACCGCGGGAAACTACA
This sequence comes from Acetobacteraceae bacterium, assembly GCA_965198755.1. Taxonomy (GTDB): domain Bacteria; phylum Pseudomonadota; class Alphaproteobacteria; order Acetobacterales; family Acetobacteraceae; genus BOG-908. The sequence goes on along the minus strand of OZ240673.1, from coordinate 4,189,736 downwards.
CGTTCAACCTCGGTAGCAGCTCCAACGCGGTGGACGACGCGGCCCAGATCAGAGTCGGCGGCAGCGTGGTGGCGCAGCAGAACTTCCAGGCAGGGCTCGGCAACTACGTGACAACGATGTATCTCAACATCGGCTACACGGCGTTCGACCTTTTCTACTTTCAGCAGGGTGGCGGCTATAACCTGGCGACCTCCATCACCGGCCCCGGCGGCATGCCGGCGAAATACGTGCAGACCGCCATCAGCGTGCCGGAGCCCGGCACGCTGGCAACGTTCCTGCTCGCCCTGGGCGTGGTGGGGCTGGCACTCGTTCGTCAGTTTGCTGGGTTCGCGCTGCCCAAGCAAAGCCTGGCAGGTCCGGGTTGAAGTAGACGTTGCATCACCGGAATGCGCAGCAGCCGACAGGCCGCTGCGAGGTTTTGCGCGGGGTATGCTGTCGCGCGACAGCGTAAGCCAAGCAGGCCAGGCCTGCTTTTTTGAAAAGCAGCAAAACACTTTTAGCCCTGCTGTCGCGGCGCTTCCTGCAGCGCGCACCCAAGAGAACAAAAGTTTCTTGGTTCTTTTTTTCAAAAAAGAACCGCTTGCCTTGCCTTTCGCCCTTCAAGGTGCCCGGCCGTGGCACGCCTGAGGATCACCCCCGCTCTGTCGCTCGACGAGTCCGAGCTGAGCGAACGCTTCGTGCTCAGTTCCGGCCCGGGCGGGCAGAACGTCAACAAGGTGTCCACCGCGGTCGAGTTGCGGTTCGACGCCCGCGCCTCGCCGTCACTGCCGGACGCGGTGAAGGTGCGTCTGTCGCGCATTGCCGGCAGCAGGATGACTCAGGACGGGGTCATCGTGATCAGCGCGCAGCGCTACCGCTCGCAGCCGCGCAACCGCGAAGACGCGTTGGCGCGCCTGATGGAGATGATCCGCGAGGCGGCCATAGCCCCGGTGCGGCGGCGGGCAACGCGCCCGACGCTTGGCTCGCAGGAGCGCCGTCTGACGTCGAAGACGGTGCGGTCCGGCACCAAGGCGATGCGGCGCAAGCCGGAGGGCGACTGACAGAAGCGCAAAGCTTGTTCTTATACCAACCGTCTTAAGTTTTGACCGGTGACAAGCAAAGCAAGCGGTTCTTTTTTGAAAAAAAGAACCAAAAAACTTTTGTTCCCTTGGGCGCGCTTTGCAGAAACGTCCGCGACAGCCGGACCAAAAGTCTTTTGCTTCTTTTCTTCAGAAAGGAAGGCCTTGCCTTCCTGCCGGACTTCAAAGGGTCAAGATCCAGGGCCGCTGGTGGTAGGCAATGAGCCACGCGCCCGTTCCGCCCATCGCGGAAAGCTGGCACATCAATACCAAGAGGCGTTGATGCTGCTCATAGAAAGCAAGCGGTTCTTTTTTCAAAGAAGAACCGCTTGCTTTTTCCGTAGCCCGCCGCTTGGTGAAATGTAGCGCATCTGCAACAGTTAATAACTGTTAATTGATCCGATCGGAACGATATCAAACCGGATATTGCTTAATCTTGGCGCCGGACCTACTCCTTAACGCTACGGTTGAGAAACAGGAGGTAGAGTATGGCATCGCGTTCTGCTGGCTACCATCACAACGTGCCGCCGACGGTCACGGCCCTACTCAGGGCGGCCGACCAGGCGCAGGAACACCAGCGCGCCGACGAGGCGGAAACCATCGTCGACTGGATCTACGTCCTGCTCGAAGAGGAAGTCCGCACCCACGCCTGGCACCTGCCGGAAGTCCGCGTCGCCTGACGGCGTGCTCCAAGCGCGAAAAACAGAAAGCCGCAAAAGGCAAGCGCAGGCCTTCTGTTTCGAGAGAGATACGCTTTTGCGCGCCGTCGTAGACGCTTGACACATCGCGCTTCGGCTACGCGCACGACGCTCACCTTCGGCCGGGACCGGCCTACCTTCGTTACGCAACTGCCAGTCGCCGCGCAGGCGTTGACGCACATCTCCGGCGAGAAGCCTCGCTGTCACCCGCCGAGCAAAGCCTCGCGCAGCGCCAGGTAGCTGTCCTCGTCCGGCGTGCAGATCAACCCGCCATCCAGCATGCCCGGCCGGTAATCCGAGCCGTCGAACCGCGCCGCGTATCCGCCCGCCTCGCGATGCAGCAGCCAGCCGGGCAAGTGGTCCCACGGCATTAGCCGGTTGAACATCAGGAACTGGCAGTGCCCCGCCGCCAGCATGCGATACTCGTGAGCCGCACAGCGAAAATCGTAGCTCTGCGCGAGCTTGCCAAGGTTGGCCAGCACGTTGCCCCGCAGGTCGGGTGCCAGGTAACGCCACGAGACGGCACCCGACATCTGCGAGAGAGGTACCGGCCTGGCCACGTGCAGGTCAGTGAGGGCGCCGTGCGCATCCTGCTCCCATGCGCCCTCGCCGCGCACCGCAATGGACGACGTGTCGAGCACCGGGTCGTGGATGACGCAGGCAACCACCTCGCCGCGCATGATGGCCGCCGCCATGGTGCCGAACAGCGGCAGGCCGGCAGCGAAGTTCGACGTGCCGTCGACCGGATCCACCACGAAGGCCAGGTCCGCACCGGCGAGACGCTGCAGCAGCCCGGCATCCGCGGCAGTGGCCTCCTCGCCGACGACGAGGCAACCCGGATGCAGGCGGGTCAGGCCCTGCGTGATCATCGCCTCGGCGGCGACGTCCGCGTCGGTGACCAGGTCCAGCGGCCCGGTCTTGGTGCGCACGGCGCCGGCGCCGAGATGGCGGAAACGCGGCATGATCTCGGCGCGTGCGGCGGCGCGGAGGAGAAGGTCCAGTTCGTTGGCATGAGCGGTGCTGAACACGGGTTAGACGCCCTCTTTTTTGAAAAAAAGAAGCAAAAAACTTCGGTCCGACTGTCGCGGAGGTTTCTGCAGCTTATACCCGAGGGACAAAAGTTTTTTTGTTCTTTTTTCAATGTCCGTAGAGAAGTGGGCCTGGTAATACCAAACGTTCTAGGTCCTGACCGATGACAAGCGAAGCAAGCAGTTCTTTTTTGAAAAAAAGAACCAAAAAACTTTTGTTCCGTTGAATGCGCGCCGGCAGAACCTTCGCGACAGCAGGACCAAAAGTCTTTTGCTTCTTTTCTTCAGAAAAGAAGGCCTTGCTTTCCCTGCCGGACTTTGACTCATGGAAGGCAAGCAGTCCTTTTTTGAAAAAAAGGATCAAAAAACTTTTGACTCCGCTGTCGCGCGCTCTTCGAAAGGGTTGCGACGACGAAATCGAAAGTTTCTTGCTTCATCTTTTTAAAAAGAAGGCTTGCTTGCTTCGGAACGGTCAACTTCCAGGCCGGTGGTATCACACCCTTTCAAAACGCGCCCGATCCGCCGGAAGCAACCGCACCGTCACGTGCGCGGCCTGCTCGTCGTCCAACCGCCCTATCACCTCGCCGTGCTCGTACAGCCAGGCAAGGCGCGCACCGTCCGTGTGCTCGATGTCGTAATCGGCCTGCTCCGTGCCGGCGGCCACCCGCTCGTCCAGCTTCGCGCGCAACGCGTCCAGCCCCTCGCCGGTGATCGCCGAGACGGACACGCTGCCCGGCCTGGCCTCTACCGCCTGCGTGCCGCCCAGCAGGTCTGCCTTGTTGAGCACCTCGATGGTGCGCGTTGCGAACGCCTCGTCCAGCGTGCCGTCCTGCGCCATGCCGTCCAGCACCGCCAGCACGTCGGCCCGCTGGGCCGCGCTGTCGGGGTGGGCGGCGTCGCGCACGTGCAGGATCACGTCGGCCTCGGCCACCTCCTCCAGCGTGGCGCGGAAGGCGGCGACCAGCTCGGTGGGCAGCTCGCTGATGAAGCCCACGGTGTCCGACAGGATCACCCGCCGGCCGCTGGGCAGCACCAGGCCGCGCATGGTGGGGTCCAGCGTGGCGAACAGCTGGTTCTGCGCGTGCACGTCGGCACCGGTCAGCGCGTTGAACAGGGTGGACTTGCCGGCGTTCGTGTAGCCCACCAGGGCCACCACCGGGAACGGCACGCGCTTGCGGGCATGCCGGTGCAGGCCGCGAGTGCGGCGCACCTGCTCCAGCTCGCGCTTGAGGCGGACGATGCGGTCGGTGATCAGCCGCCGGTCGGCCTCGATCTGCGTCTCGCCGGGTCCGCCGAGGAAGCCGAAACCGCCGCGCTGCCGCTCCAAGTGGGTCCAGGACCGCACCAGGCGGGAGCGCTGGTAGTCCAGGTGCGCCAGCTCCACCTGCAGGACGCCCTCGCTGGTGACCGCGCGCTCGCCGAAGATGTCGAGGATCAGGCCGGTGCGGTCGATCACCTTGCAGCCCCATCCGCGCTCGAGGTTGCGCTGCTGCACCGGGGTGAGCGAGGCGTCGACGATGGCGACGGTGACACCGGCCTCTGCGAGGTGTGCGCGCTCGGCCTCTACCTGGCCGGAGCCGAGCAGGGTCGCCGGTTTGCGCCCGCGCAGCGGCAGGATGGTGCTGCGGACCACCACCAGACCGATGGAGGCGGCGAGCCCCACCGCCTCGGCCAGGCGCGCCTCGGCAGCGCGCGCGTGGTCCACGCCGTGACCTTCGGCGTGGACGTGCCGTTCCCAGGGCAGGATGATTGCGGCGCGGGTGGGCGCCGGCCGTGCGTCGTGCAGGCGATCCGGGCGCGGCGCCGCGTCCTGGTGGCCGTCGTCAGATGTCGCTGTCGGCAGGGAGGCTCTCCTTTCCGCCCAACGCGGATGCGCCGTCTTTGCCGCCGAACGCGGATGAGCCTTCTTTGTCGCCGAACGGGGACGCGCCTTCCTTGGCGGCATCGAACAGCTGGATCGGCGCGCCCGGCATCACCGTGCTGATGGCGTGCTTGTAGACCAGCTGGGTGTGCCCGTCGCGCCGGAGAAGGACGGAGAAGTTGTCGAACCAGGTGATGATGCCCTGGAGCTTGACGCCGTTGATGAGGAACACGGTAACCGGAGTCTTGGCTTTGCGAACGTGATTGAGGAACACGTCCTGCACGTTCTGCGAGTTGTCTTTCGCCACGAGGTTGAACCCTTCTTATTTCGCACGGCCCTACGTTGGTGCGGGCCGTATCGCGTGCCTGGCCTGGTGTGACCGGCCCGCTGCGCTTTGCAAACGACGTGCCTGGCAAGGAAGTAAGCGGTTCTTTTATAAAAAAAAGAACCAAAAAACTTTTGCTCCCCGGTGGTGCCGTGTTGACGCGTGTCGTTCAGCTTTCCGCGACAGCCGGCACAAAAGTTTTTTGCTTCTTTTTTTCAAAAAAGAAGGCCTTGCTTTGCTCCGCCATCATCGCGAACAAACTTCGCGCAACTGCCCCCGGCGCGCCGTTGCCAACCTGTGCGCCATCAACCACCACCACCGGCCGCACGAAGCTGCTCGCCGACGTGAGGAACACCTCGCGCGCCTGCCGCAGTTCGTCGGCCGAGAACGTACGCTCCTCGAACGCGATGCCAGCGCCGGCAAGCTGGGCGATCAGCGCCGCCCGCGTGCATCCCGGCAGGATGGCGTGGCTCAGCGGCCGGGTCAGCAGCCGCCCGTCCGCGTGCACGATCCACACCGACGTGGACGCGCCCTCGGTGACCTGGCCGTGCGCATCCACCAGGATGGCTTCGGTGGCGCCGCGCAGGCGGGCTTCCTGGCGGGCCAGCACGTTGGGCAGCAGGGCCACGGACTTGATGTCGCAGCGCGCCCAGCGCTGGTCCGGCAGGGTGATGGCGGTCGCGGTCCAGTGGTCGACGTCGGTGGGCGGGTCCGGCGCGCGACGCAGGGTGACCACCAGCGAAGGCCGGGTCTGCGGCGGCGGAAAGGCGTGCTCGCGCCGCGCCACGCCTCGGGTGACCTGGATGTAGACCAGGCCGGAGCGGCGGCGGTTGCGTACCACGAGCTCGTCCACCACCGCCAGCATCGCGGCCCGGCCGATGGGCGGGCGGATGCTTATCTCTCGCAGGCTGCGGTCGAGGCGGTCGAGATGCAGGTCGCGGTCGATCAGCCGGCCGCAGGCGAGGTAGACCACCTCGTAGATGCCGTCGGCAAATTGGTAGCCGCGGTCCTCGACGTGGACCGCGGCTTGCGCGTGCGGAAGGTAGCGGCCGTTGACGTAGGCAATGCGGCTCACGTGCTAGCGGGCCGCATCCTCGCCGGAAGTCTCGCGCGGGTCCGTGGCAGGCTGGTCGGGGTAGGCGATCGGGCCGTTGGCCATCGGAGCCTCGTCGTCCTCGCCCGCCTCGCGCTCGCGCCGCTGGTGGCCATTATACTGTCCACCCTGCGCCTGGCCACCTTGCGGCTGCCCACCTGGCGATCCGCTCTGGCTCTGTCCGTTGCCGGCGTATTGCGGCTGGCCGCCCTGTCCCTGGTAGTGGCCGTTCTGGCCACCATGCGGCTGTGCGTTGGCGCCGTTCGGCGCGTTCTGCTGGGCCGCCTGGTTGATGGCGTTGACGATGCGGAAATAGTGTTCCGCGTACTGAAAGTAGCTCTCCGCCATCACCCTATCGCCCGAGCCGGTCGCGTCGCGGCCGAGCTGCAGGTATTTCTCGAACAGCTGCTGGGCGGTGCCGCGGATGCGCAGGTCCGGGCCGGAGCTGTCGAACACGTGGTTCCTGTTGAGCGGCACGTTGCCGCCATATTGCCGCGGGCTGCCGCCGCCCCCGCCACCACCGCCGCCACCATTACGATGGGTGCGTCCGCGCATGCGTTTCATGTTCATCCGATTACAACAAGCTTCCCTGTTCGAGGCGGTCCGGCCCATCCGCACGCCGGCCAATCAGGCGGCACACACATCCGGTTCGAGGCGATCGCCATTGCCATGTGGCTGCGGACGCTGTGGGTCGCCGGCCGCCTTGGCCTGACACACGCCGACGAACGATCCGCAGCGTGCCCTGACCCCTGGCAAGCAATCCTGCCGTGCCGGACCCGCATCTCGTGCGCGGCCGGACCCTAGCTGGCAAGCGCGCCGATGCCAAACGCTTTTTTCAACCTGCCGGCCGCCGCACAACCAGAGCGCGTGGGATGCCAGCCAAGTCCGACCTGGTGGCGACGTGGTGCAGGCCGGACTGTGCTGCAAGGCCGGCCACCGCCTGCTCCTGCCCGGCACCGAGCTCCAGCACGCCGATCCCGTCGGTGGCCAAGCGCAGCGCGAGCCCGGGCATCAGGGCGGCGTAGGCCTGCAGGCCGTCGGCGCCGCCGTCCAGCGCGCGGCGGGGTTCATGGCGTCCGACCTCCGGCATCAGCCCGGCGATCGTGGAACTGTCGACATAGGGGGGATTGGCCAGGATGAGGTCGAAGCCGGCGGACAGCGCGGCAGCCCAGTTGCCGGCCAGGAAGGCGGCGCGGGACGAAAGGCCGGCGGCCGCGGCGTTGCGGCGGGCCAGGCCGGCCGCTTCAGGCGAGAGGTCCACGCCGACGCCGAACGCGTCCGGGTACTCGGACAGGGCAGCCAGCAGCAGGCAACCGGTGCCGGTGCCCAGGTCCAGCACGCGGCGGACCAACCGCCGGTCGGGCAGCGCGGCGAGTGCCGCCTCGATCAGGGCCTCGGAATCGGCACGCGGGATCAGGGTGTCGGGCGAGACGTCCAGCGTGAGCGTCCAGAACCCCTGCCGGCCGGTGATGAAGGCCAACGGCTCGCGGGAGGCACGGCGGGCGACCAGCGCCTCGAAAGCGGCCGCGTCGAGCGTCGTGCCGGCAGCCAGCAGGGTTGCCGGCGAGACGCCCAGCAGGTGGGCGGCCAGTAGCCGCGCCTCCCGCCGGGGCTCGTCCACGCCGGCCTGGGCCAGCCGGAGCTGGGCATGCCCCAACGCGTCAGCCAGGCGCACTGACACCGGCGCCGAGTTTGCTGTATGCTCTTCGTGCTGCATGGCACTATGAGGCGTCGATGCGTCTGCCGATCCCATTCCTCGTCCTTGCGTCCGGCCTGCTCGCCTGGGTGGCCGCTCTACCGGACGCCGCCGCCACGGCCGCCACCGTCAGCTTCCACATCAGCGACGAGACGGACCCCGCCGAGGTGACCGAAGCCACCACCGTGTTCATCAACGGCCAGCTCGTGGCGCATTTCGAGCTGAGCGCCAACCACCCGTTCGGCGACGTGGCGGTGACGGTGCCCGCCGCCGACACCTACGAATACGCGCTGTGCGGCCGCATCACCATCCGCGCCGCGGACGGGCACAGCGAGACGCACGTGCTCGACGACGGGGCGACGATGGGGGATCCGTCGGGGCGGCATCTCGAGGCGCTGGCGTCGGACGGGTTCACCACGTTCTTCCTGGCGGAACGCACGGGCGGGCAGACAGGGGCGCCTACGGATCTGCACCGGACGAATGTCTGTAGCATTCCGACTTCATAAAGAACGTAAGCGGTTCTTTTTTGAAAAAAAGAACCAAAAAACTTTTGTACCTCGGGTACACGCCGGTTGGACGGTCCGCGACAGCCGAGACAGGCGTTGGTCTATCCTGCCAGCCGCGCCGCCGCCCAGCTAACCCCCACACACCCCGCAGCCGCCACCCAGGCCACGCGCGGCGCGATCAGCCAGACGGTGAACGGCAGCACGCACGCTACGTCCACCGGCATCAGCCGGCCACGGTCCGAGGCGGTGATGGCCGACGCGGCCGCCATCACCAACGCCGCGGCGACCTGCGGCGAAGCCGGCTGCGACCCGAGCAGCACCAGACCGGCTATCCCGGGAACGACGGCCGCGCGCGCCCAATGCGTGGCTGCCCCCGTCACCATCAGCGAGCCGGCCAAGGCGGCAGACGCCGCGAGGCCACCCCAGCCATCATCGTTGCGGGCGAGCCAACGTGAGACAGGCAGCCCCGCGGCCAGGCCCAGGAACACCGGCACGCAATAGAGAATGGCGGGCCATGTCACCGGCGCGCCGCGCAGCCACCAGGCGCCCACCGCGGCGCAGAGCAGGCCGGTCAGCCAGGCAAGGCGTGGCTTCGAACCGGCGCGCAACACTGCCTCAACCAGCAGGATGACCACCAGGCCGGGCAGGCGCGCCAGCGGTGGCAGGTGCAGGCCGGCCCAATGCGGGTCCAGCAAAAGCCATCCGGCCAGCACTGCGCCCAGACAGGCCAACGCAGCGCCGCGTGCCGACCGCGCAACCCCCGACAGCCGCAGAGCCAAAACCACGGCCAGCGTAGCCGCCGGCGGACGCCAGAGCTGCGACGTCAGCACGTGCAGGGCGAGATGGTAGGCGTGGGCGAGGATGGCGTGCATGGGAGGACGCCTTTGTCTTGACCGGGCAAAGGCAAGGCAAGCAGTTCTTTTTTGAAAAAAAGAACCAAAAAACTTTTGTTCCCTTGGGGGCGCGCTGCAGAACCATCGCGACAGCAGGGATAAAAGTCTTTTGCTTCTTTTCTTCAGAAAAGAAGGCCTTTCTTGCTTGCTACGTGACGCGCTATCGCCGCACCACCTAGCCGCGTATGTCTCCCCACGTGCCGCGCCCGACCAGACCACCAGCCGCCCCGCCCAAGCCGATGACCGAGGGCCCGGTCAGCGGCCGGCTGCTGCAACTGACCGTGCCGGTCGCCTGGGGCATCCTGGCCCTGCTCGGCTACCGCCTGGCGGAGGCCTGGTTCGTGGGCCAGCTCGGCGGCGACGCCCTGGCCGAAATCAGCTTCGCCTTTCCGGTGACCATGGTGGTGTTCAGCATCTCGATCGGGCTGGGCGCCGGCACCTCGTCGGTGATCGCGCGTGCGCTGGGCGCCCGCGAGACCGGTGTGCCGCGCCTGGTAGCGGACTCGCTGATCCTGACCGCGCTGGTGGGAGCCGCGTGCGCTGCCGCCGGCATGGTGTGGGCGCACTTCCTGGCGCGCCTGCTGGGCGCGGGGCCGGACCTGGCACCCGCCATCGCCGGCTACCTGCGTGTGTGGTTCCCCAGCGCGGTGCTGATCCTGGTGGCCCAGGTCGGGCTGTCGGCAGCGCGTGCTGCCGGCGACGCGAACTTCCAGGGCACCGCTCTGGTGGCCTCCTCGGTGCTGAACCTGGCGGCAGCGCCGGTGCTGATCCTCGGCGCGTTCGGCCATCGCGGGCTGGGCCTGAACGGTGCGCCGGTGGCCAGCCTGGTCGCCTGGGTGCCGCTGCTGGCCGCCACCGTCTGGCGGCTGCGCACGCTGCACCTGCTATCTTTCGAACACTTGCGCCTGGCGGAGTTCGTGGTCTCCTCGCGGCGCATCCTGCGCGTGGGCCTGCCGGCGGCGGCCACCAACACGGTCATCCCGGTGGCCGCCGGCATCATAACCTGGCTGCTGGCGCCGTACGGGCACCAGGCGGTGGCCGGCTTCGGCCTGGGCACGCGGGTGGAGGCGCTGGCGATGGTGCCGTTCTTCGCGCTGTCCGCGGTGATGAACCCGTTCGCCGGGCAGTGCGCCGGCGCCGGCCGCATCGGGCGCGTGCGCGAGGCGATGCGGGTGACGGCTTGGTTCTGCGCCGGCTTCGGCGCGCTGCTGGCGGCGGTGCTGTACGCGGGGCGGTTCTGGATCGCCAGCCGGTTCACCGCCGACACAGGCGTGATGCTGGCCGCCACCACCTACCTGGCGCTGGTGCCCATCAGTTATGGGCCGGCAGGGATGATCGCCATCGCCAACGCGGCGTTCAACGGGCTGAACCGGCCGCTCTCGGCGGTGGCGGTGTCGGTGGCGCGCACGCTGGTGGTCAACGTGCCGGTTGCGTGGCTGGGCGGGATGTTGCTGGGGGCGCGCGGCGTGTTCCTGGGAATCTGCGTTGCCAACCTGGTGGTGGGCATGGGGAGCTTTGTTTGGGTTTACGCGGTGACCGGGCGGGGGACGCGGGTGGCGCCGGAGACGGTGCGGGACGCGTTGGCGCGGAAGGCGGAGGCGTAAGGAAGCAAGCACTTCTTTTTCGAGAAAAAGAAGCAAAAAGCTTTTGGTGCGGCTGTCGCGGATAGCTGAAACAAGAAGAAACTCTTGTTCCCTGGGTGCACGTTGCAGAAACCTCCGCGACAGCAGGCCCAAAAGTCTTTTGCTTCTTTTCTTCAGAAAAGAAGGCCTTGCTTTCTCTCACGCGAGCTTCCCCCGCATCCGCAAACTCGCCGCGTTCAGCCCCGCCAGCGTCTCCGGGTGCGCGAGGATCGCTTCGGCCACGTCCACCGCCCGCCGCAACTCGGCATCCGCGGCGTGGCGGATCGCCGGCCGCGCCGTCCCCTCGTGCCACGGCCGGCCATACGCCGCGTCCAGGCACACGCGCATGAAACAGTGGTCCAGCCGGATTGGCCAGCGGTGCCGGGCGGCGGCTTGCGGCAGGGCGACGCGGGTCAGCTCCAGCCAGCGTGCCACCAGCGTCGCACGCTCCGTCTCCGGCGCCGGTCCGCGTGTATGCTGCACTGCCATGACAACGCCACATAGTGACCCATAATGCTGTAACCCAGGGCGGTTTGTGCCGAACCCGGGTCAGTCGGGTGCATGATCGTGCGGCACTCGCGCACGGGTTGGAGAGCGAACCGGATGGGACACCGATGATGGCAGGACGTGGCTGTGCGATCGCGGTGATGGCCAAGGCGCCGCGCCCCGGCTTCTGCAAGACCAGGCTGACCCCGCTGCTCTCGCCCGACCAGGCCTGCGACCTGAGCCGCGCCTTCCTGGCCGACGTCACCGCCAACCTGTTTGCCGCCGCGCGCGAGGCCGAGATCACGCCCTTCGTGGCCTATGCCCCCGCCGGCGGCGAGGCGCTGTTCGACGGCGTGCTCGCGCCCGGTACGCAGATGCTGCTGGCCGACGGATCGGGCGACATGCCCGCCGGCGTTGCCGGTTTCGGGCGCTGCCTGCTGCACGCCGTGCGCATCCTGCTCGACCGCGGTTTCGGCAGCGTCTGCGTGCTCAACGCCGACAGTCCAACTCTGCCCACCGCATACCTGGTGCAGGCGGCCCGCCTGCTTGCCGAGCCGGAAGCCGGCGCCGTGCTGGGTCCGGCGGAGGACGGCGGCTACTACCTGCTCGGCCTGCGCAGCGCCGAGCACCGCCTGTTCGCCGACATCGCCTGGAGCACGGATGCCGTCGCCGGTCAGACGCGCGATCGTGCGCGCGCATCCGGCGTTGCGCTTGCCGAGTTGCCACCATGGTACGACGTGGACGACGCGGCGGCCCTGCGACGCCTGCTGGCGGAGGTGGAGACGCCCGGCAACGCAGGCTACGCCGCGCCTTCTACCAACGCCTGCGTCGGGCGGCTGGGCCTGGCCGACCAGCTGCGGCGTGCGGCGTAAGGCAAGCGGTTCTTTTTTGAAAAAGAACCAAAAAACTTTTGTTCCCTTGCGTACACGCTGCAGAAATCTCCGCGACAGCCTGACCAAAGCTTTTTGCTTCTTTTTCTCGAAAAAGAAGGCCTTGCTTTCTTCCTACCACCCCTGGAGCAGCCCCGCATGTCCGAGACCCTGGCCCCGCCCCCCGTGCTGGACCCGCGCCGCTACTTCGAACAGGTCAGCGTGCGCGGCGCCGAAGCGGTGGCCCCGCCGGTGTGCGTCTACCTGGAGGTGACCAACCGCTGCAACCTGCTGTGCGAGACCTGTCCGCGCACCTTCGAGGCGCTTGAACCGCCGGCCGACATGACCTGGGAGCTGTTCACCAGCATCGTCGACCAGTTGCCCAACCTGAAGCGCGCGGTGCTGCACGGCGTGGGCGAGCCGATGCTGGTGCGCGAGCTGCCGGCGATGATCCGCTACCTCAAAGCCCGCAACGTGCACGTGCTGTTCAACACCAACGGCACGCTGCTGCGGGAGAAGCGTTTCCGCGAGCTGATCGACGCGGGGCTGGACGAGCTCCGCGTGTCGCTGGACGCGGCAGACGCCGCCACCTACGCCACCGTGCGCGGCAAGCCGTTCTTTGACCGTATCGTGCGCGACGTGCGCCTGATGCGCGACTACCAGAAGCTGCACGGTGCGGAAAAGCCGGTTGTCTCATTGTGGCTGACCGGTCTGAAGGAGACGGTGCAGCAACTGCCCGACTTCGTGCGCCTGGCCGCCAGCATGGGCGTCGCCGAAGTGCACCTGCAGCGCCTGGTGTTCGACGAGGCCGGTTTCGGCATGGCGCGCGCCGAGAGCAGCCTGTTCGAGCAGACGCAGGCGGACGAGGTGGCCGCCATCGCGGCCGCGGTGGAGCTGGGCCGTACGCTGGGCGTGATGCTGGACGCGTCGGGTGCGACCGAGCCCGGGCTGAGCCTGCAGCGCCAGGGCGAGCAGCCCTGGGCCACCTGCCGCCGCCCGTGGAGCCTGATGTACTTTACCGCCCACGGCCGCGCGTTGCCCTGCTGCATCGCGCCGTTTTCCGCACGTGGCTACGAGACTTACACTTTGGGCGACGCCAAGACCCAGAGCCTGGCGGAGATGTGGAATGGCGGTGCGTATCAGGCGTTTCGCGAGAAGCTGCTGAGCGATGCGCCGCCGGCTCCCTGTGCGAATTGCGGGCTGCGGTGGAGTCTGTAAGCAAGGCCTTCTTTTTTGAATAAAAGAAGCAAAAAACTTTTGTTCCCATCGCTGTCAGAACTGTACGCCTAGCGTGGCCACCGCACGCCTGAGGGAACAAAAGTTTTTTGGTTCTTTTTTTCAAAAAAGAACTGCTTTGCTTTCTTTCTCCCCCGCGCAGGTCCTAGTGAGTCTAGGCGTCGCCATCGCCGCATTCGTTCTGGCCGCGCCTCTCCTCCACCTGCCCGGCTCCATCTGGGCCGGCACGCTGTGGCGCAAGAACACGGTGATCGGCCTGCTCACAGCCGCCACCCTGGCCTACCTGGCCGCCGTGGCGCTGGTGCTGCGCGTGCCCCTGCCGCGCTGGTCGCTAGGCTTCATCGTCGGCGTCGCGCTGGTCGCGCGGCTGGGTTTGCTGGCGTTCCCGCCGTTCATGTCCAGCGACGTGTTCCGCTACGCCTGGGACGGCCGCGTGCAGGTGCACGGCATCAACCCGTACCGCTACGTCCCCACCGACCCCGCTTTGGCGCGGCTGCGTGACGCGGCGATCTTCCCCAACATCAACCGGCTGGACTACGCGCACACGATCTACCCGCCGGCGGCCCAGCTGATGTTCCTGGCCGCCGGCGAGGCCGGCTACAGCGTGACGGTGACCAAGCTCGCCCTGCTGCTGCTCGAGGCAGCCGGCGTGGCGGCGATGTGGCGGGTGCTGGTGCTGGCGGGACTGCCGCCGGCGCGGCTGCTGATCTACGCGTGGAACCCGCTGGCGATCTGGAGTGCGGCGTCCGACGGCCACGTCGACGCGGCCGCGGTGGGTTTCGTGGGACTGGCGCTGCTGGCCTGCGCCGCGCGGCGACAGGGGTTGACTGGCGCGCTGCTTGGGGCGGCCATCCTGACCAAGTTCCTGCCGCTGGTGGTCGCCCCTGCGCTGTGGCGGCGATGGGGGTGGCGGCTGCCGGCCGCCTGCCTGGCGGTGATGGTTGCGCTGTACGCCTGTTACGTCGGCGCTGGCTGGCAGGTGCTGGGCTTCCTGCCCGCCTACACGTCCGAGGAGGGCATGGCGCAGGGCTCGGGCTTCTGGCTGCTGTCCGTGCTGGGGAGCGTGACCCGCCTGCCGCACGCGGCCAGCCTCGCCTATGTCGGCGCCTGCGCGCTGGTGCTGGCTGCGGCCGCGTTGTGGATGGTGTTCGGCCAGCCCAAGCGGTCCGGCACAGCGGAGGTGGGCCGCGTCTGCAGCAACGCGGCCCTGCTGGCAGGCGGCACGATGGCGGCCATGGCGCCGCACTACCCGTGGTACTATGTCTGGCTGGCGCTGCCGGCCTGCGTGGCACCCTGGCGCAGCGTGGTGTTCCTCTCCTGCGCCGCGCTGGTGCTGTATAGCGACCCCTACCACGCGACGCTGCTGTTCCCCTCGCTGCTGTTCGTCCCAGCCTTGGGCCTGGCCGCGCTGGACGTGGCTTACGGCAGGCCGATCGCCGCCGGAGATGTAAATGCCGCCTGACGCCACCCCTGTGCCGCCACGCCCCCTGGTGGCCGCCGTAATCCCCGTGCTGAACGAGGAAGGTGCGATCGGGCCCACGCTCGCGCGGATGCCGGCCAGCGTCGGCCTGCGGATCGTGGTGGACGGCGGCAGCCGCGACGCCACGGTGGCGGAAGCGGCTGCCGCCGGTGCCACGGTGCTGGTGGAGGCGCGGCGCGGCTACGGGCGCGCGTGCCTCACCGGCGCCGAGCACGCGGCCGAAGCGGGCGCGCAGTACGTGATGTTCATGGACGGCGACGGCGCGGACGCGGTGGAGGAAGCCGAGGCGCTGCTGGGACCGCTGCAGCGCGGCGAGGCGGACTTCACCATCGCCACCCGCGCCGGCGCCACCCGGCAGGCCGGCAGCATGGGCGCCCACCAGGTGCTGGCCGGCCAGCTGATCGGCGCGGCGCTCGGGGTTATCTGCGGCCAGCGCTACACGGACATGTGCGCGTTCCGGGCGCTGCGCACGGCGGATCTGATGCGGCTGGGCATGACCGAGATGACGTATGGCTGGAACCTGGAGATGCAGATCAAGGCGCCGCGGGCGGGGCTGCGGGTGCGGGAGATCGCGCTGCCGTATTACCGGCGTGTGGCGGGGGTTTCGAAAGTTGCGGGCAGCTGGCAGGGGACTTGGCGGGCGGGGACGCGGATTTTAGCGACGTTGGCGCGGCACAGTAGGATGTAAGCAAGCGCTTCTTTTTCGAGAAAAAGAAGCAAAAAGCTTTTGGTACGGCTGTCGCGGAGTTTCCTTCAGCGTGCACCAAGGGAACAAAAGTTTTTTGGTTCTTTTTTCAAAAAAGAACTGCTTGCCTTGCCTGCCTTAAACGCGACGGCGTGCGCAACCTCGTGAAACCGCGCATGCGCGAACGATGCGGTGTCCTGGGTGGCAACCATACTGCCCGGGCCGAGGGGATCAGCCACGCTTGCCGGGAAGCGTGGACGGCGCCGCTCGTCGCATAGACGAGCTGTCCCCAGCCATGCTCGCGCTCCCCGATCTCGTGGCCATGCTCGTAGCCGGCGCCCAGCGTCCGGATGAACGTGCCCATATGTTGCTTTCTTGAAACGTTTGGTCATCCTTGCGCAAGCGTGCCAGGCCGGCCAGCCTCATTGAGGAGCATTGGCCGAGGAGAGATGTCTTGCCCAACCATGTCCGTCATTTCGCCGTGCACGCCGACGATGTCGATCGTGCGCGGGCCTTCTACCAGGCCGTGTTCGGCTGGCGTTTCGAGCCTTGGGGGCCGCCCAACTTCTACCTCATCCGCACCGGGGCTGCCGGTGATCCTGGCCTGCAGGGAGCGTTGCAGGAACGCCAGCAGGCGCTGACGGGATCAGGCATGCGCGGCTACGAATGCACGATCGGGGTGGACGACCTAGATGCGGTGGTGGCGCTGATACCAAGCTGCGGCGGCGAGATCGTATCGCCGCCAATCGTGATCGAGGGCGTCGGCCGCTTGGTTTTCTTCCACGACACGGAGCGCAATCGGGTGGGGGCGATGCAATACGATCCCGCCTATCCGTTTTGATGCTGCCGTCGCCCGGGCTCGACGGCAGGAAAGCCAAGCCTGTCGTTGAAAGCAGCCAAAAAGGTCTCGTTCTGCTGTCACAATACCTCCCGCAGCACTCCCTCGAGAGAACAAAAGTTTTTTGGTTCTTTTTTTCAAAAAAGAACTGCTTGCCTTGCCTTACCCCCGGTTCAGCCCTCGGGTATTCGCCAGCGTCAGCCCTACCCACGCGGCCGAGCCGATCACGATGCAAACCTCCTCGGCCGCCCGAAACCGATTGGCTGCCAGGGCTAGCACCACACCCCGAGTCGATGACGCCCGGTCTGGCCTAGGTATATCCCAACACGCCCGCATCGGCTTGTCTCTGCATCTGGGGCACCTGCAGCAGCGCGGTCAGCGCCACGTCGCACACCCGCAGGTGCTCGTCCTCGAGCTGCCCGGCCTTGCCGGCGGCCGCCACGCTCTGCAGAACCAGGGTGGCGATCTCCACGCACCCGCGCGCGTGTGCCAGCATGGTCCGCAAGTGCCTGACAGCCTCGTCCTTCTCCTCGAGCTTTCGCAGCAGCGGGTCCCACGACGAGTAATGATCCATGAGGCGCTGCGCATCGTCCGCATGGTCCGCAAGGTATTTGAACGTGAACTGCTTCTCGCTGAAGTCGATCAGCCCGTCCACATGCTTCAGGTTTTCATCCGACACGCGCTTGAAACCCATGGCCCAATCCGAATATTGCCGGGTCTCGATCGTCTTGTTCGTGAGCGACTTGACATTACTGTGCCGGGGATCCTGCTGTATCTTTTCATACAGGCGATCTACGGTTTCCTTCTCGCCTTCCAGCGTCTGCAAGAACGTCTCATTCCCATAGAGCAGTATGCCGGTGACGTCATCCCGCTGATTGTTGGCGAGGCACGTCTGCAATAGGGCAACAAGCTCCTCGGTGGACATGGGATCGGCGACCGAGCTGATGTACGAGAGCTGGATCATCACGTCTTCTTTCCTTTGAGACTGAGCTGAGATCGCAAGAATGGATGTTGGTCGGAGGCTCCCCGCACCAGACGCGCCGCATGAAAGAGACGTGACGATTGACCGGCCTTCGAGTCAACGTGCGCTCGTTCGGCACCGCCGGTGCCGCCATACCCTATGCCAGGCCGAGACTGCGCGTCGAGCGCGGTCGGTCGACGACCCGTGTGTCCTGCGCCTGATGTCTGCTTGCAGGCGCAGTAGCGGGCAAATTCTGATGGTGACAAAGACAAGGCAAGCGGTTCTTCTTTGAAAAAAAGAACCAAAAAACTTTTGGTCTCTGGGCTCGCGCTGCGGGAGGCATCGCGACTGCAGGAGCAGACGTTTTTTGCTGTAGCAAAAAGCAGGCGCTGGCTTCTCGACGCCGGCGCGAGCTTACGAGAGTGAGATGTCCGGGCGGCTGGTAAACACGCACGAAGCTCGACAGCCGGGCCGCACCGATCTAGCTTAACGCTGGACACTTAGGCGCCCGCGACCGGTGCCCGGAGGCTGAGCAGCGATGGACCACCACACCCAGGACGCGCCCGCCGGCGGCTTCGACTTCAACAACCCGGTCCTGCGCGCCAACCCCTACCCCGCCTACAAATTCCTCCGTGACGCCGCTCCGCTCTGGCGCGCGCCGACCGGCCAGTGGATCGCGTCCACCCACGCCGGCTGCACCGCGCTTGCCCGCGACAACCGCTTCGGCCACGGCCGCGACGGCAGCATCGCGCCCGAGGTGGAGAACGAGCCGGCGCTGCGCTCGCTGACGCAGACCATGCTGCTGGTCGACCCGCCGGCGCACACCCGCCTGCGCGGCCTGGTCGCCAAGGCGTTCACCGCACGCCGGATGGAGGCGTTGCGGCCTCGCATCGAAGCTATCGTGGATGACCTGATCGATACGGTCGAGCACCGCGGCGGCATGGACGTGATCGCCGACTTCGCCCACAAGCTGCCGGTCACCGTGATCTGCGACATGCTCGGCATCCCCGAGTCCGACCGCGCGCCCTTCCTTAACGAGAGCACCGTGCGCGGCCGCATCCTCGACCCGGTGCCGCCGTCGCGCGAGGAGCTCGACGCGGCCAACCAAGGCAGCCTCGCCACCCGCGACTACTTCACCGGCCTGTTCGAGTACCGGCGCCGCAACCCGGGCGACGACTTGACCACCGCCCTGCTCGACGCGCGCGAGGCCGACGACAGCCTGACCGACGAGGAGATCATCGCCAACATCGCCCTGCTGTTCGGTGCCGGCCACGAGACCACCACCAACCTGATCGGCAACGGCGTGCTGGCCCTGCACCGCAACCCCGAGCAGCTTGCGAAGCTGCGCGCCGATCCTGGCCTGATCCCCAACGCGGTCGAGGAGATCCTGCGCTACGACAGCCCGGTGCAGCTGACCGGCCGTATGGCGCTGGCCGATGTGGAGTTCGAAGGCCAGCCGATCGCCCGCGGCGAACAGGTGATCGCGTTGCTGGGTGCCGCCAACCACGACCCTGCCGCCTACGAGGGCGATCCGGACGCGCTGGACGTGGCGCGGCCGGGCGTCAAGCCGCTCAGCTTCGGCGGCGGCATCCATTTCTGCCTGGGCGCGCAGTTGGCACGCATCGAGGGCGAGGTGGCGTTCGGTCGCCTGCTGCAACGGCTGCCGGGCCTGCGGCTGGTGGACGCGGAGAACGTCGAGTGGAAACCGACGATCACGTTGCGCGGGCTGCGGAAGCTGGAGGCAACGTGGTGAAGCAACGCCTTCTTTTTCGAGAAAAGAAGCAAAAAGCTTTTGTCAGCGCTGTCGCGGAGTTTCCTTCAGCAGGAAACTTCCTTGAAAAACAACCGATCAACTTGTGTTCCCTTGGGCACACGCTGCAGAAACCTCCGCGACAGCAGTCCCAAAAGTCTTTTGCTTCTTTTCTTCAGAAAAGAAGGCCTTGCCTTCCTGCCGCACTTGGCGAGGCCCGGCCACCAGCAAATTACCGCCTGTCAAAACCGCTGCCGCCACGGCTCGCTCGTTTTGACGTAAACCAGCGCCAGCCCGCCCGCCAGCACCACCACGCCGCCGGCTGCGCCACCACACGCTGTTGACCAGCAACGGTGTCACGCTCGCAAGCGTCAGCGCCCAGCCCTGCCAGGCGACCGGCGTCGCCCCGTAGCCGAACCGCCGCGGCACGAACCGGTATGGGTCTGCCATCCCGCTTCTCCGCTGAAACGGCTTGAGCGTTTCCGACCTCGATGGTTCGATAAGCACGCCGGAAACGCTCTAGCTCGTTGTTTCGGCCCCCGTCTGGTCGGATGATGCGCTAACATCGTGGCACAGCCGCCCGGCCCGGACACCTGACGCGCAGCGCATGACGTGCTAAGCGCCCGGCGCATGACGGCACCCTACCGCGGCGGCTCGCGCGCCCCCGACCTCTCCTCCGAGCTGGCAACCCCACTGATCCTGGCGCTGCCGAAAGGCCGCATCCTGGCGGAATGCGGCCCGCTGCTGGCCCGCGCCGGCGTGGCACCCGCCAGCGACTATACCGACGAGGCCAGCCGCCGCCTGCGCTTCCCCACCAGCGACCCGGCGCTCGACGTGGTCCGCGTACGCCCGTTCGACGTGGCCACCTTCGTGGCCTACGGCGCCGCCCAGCTCGGCATCTGCGGCGGCGACGTGCTGGGCGAGTTCGACTACCCGGAAATCTACGCCCCGCTCGACCTTGGCATCGGCGCCTGCCGCGTGTCGGTGGCCGCCCCCGTTGGCGACGCGCAGGACGACCCGGCCCGCTGGTCCAGCGTGCGCGTGGCCAGCAAGTACCCCAACACCGCGCGGCGCCACTACGCCGCCCGCGGCATCCACGCCGACGTGGTGCCGCTGAACGGGGCGATGGAGCTCGCCCCCGGCCTGGGCCTGTCCCGCCTCATCGTGGACCTGGTGCAGACCGGCTCCACACTGCGGGCCAACGGGCTGCAGGAAACCGAGGTGATCGCCCACGTCACCAGCCGGCTGATCGTCAACCGCACCGCGCTGAAGACCCGGCCGGAGGAGATCGGCGCGTGGATCGCGCGCTTCCGGGCGGCTATCGCGGCATGAGGCACGTTTTCACGTTCGGCAGGCAAGCGCGAAGGCAAGGCAAGCGGTTCTTTTTTGAAAAAAAGAACCAAAAAACTTTTGTTCCCTTGGTCGCTCCGTGTGGAAGACTCCGCGACAGCGCTGACAAAAGCTTTTTGCTTCTTTTTCTCGAAAAAGAAGACTTTCTTTCTTTCTTGTCAGGTCAGCTTTCCTCCTGGTCAGGCCGTTGTTTTCCCTCACCGATCTCGCGCAGCCTGTCGCATGCGTCCTTCGAGACCAACGTCCCGTCGGGCGCGGCCACATCGGCATGAAGCGCCTTTCCACCGCTGACGCCGGCTTCGCCGCCGCGTTCGACGCACTGCTGAACGAAGCACGCGAGACCACCGCGCGCGTGGACGCGGCCGTCGCCGCCATCATCGCCGAGGTGCGCGCAAACGGCGACGCGGCGCTGTGCGCCTACACCGCCCGCTTCGACCGGCTGGAGCTGAACGCCGGCGCGCTACGCATCACCACGAGCGAGATCGACCAAGCCTGTGCGGCCACCTCGGCCGAACTGCACGCGGCCCTCGACCTGGCCGCCACCAGGATCGAGGCGTTCCACCGCGCCCAGGTGCCGATCGACATGCAGATGCACGACGACGCGCACGTCACCATGGGCATGCGCTGGACGCCGCTGGACAGCGTCGGCATCTACGTGCCCGGCGGCAAGGCGGCCTACCCGTCGTCTGTGCTGATGAACGCCATCCCGGCGCGCGTGGCCGGCGTCGCCCGCATCGCCATGTGCGTGCCGACGCCGGACGGGGTGCTCAACCCGCTGGTACTGGCCGCCGCCAGGCGCGCCGGGGTGAGCGAGATCTTCCGCGTCGGCGGCGCGCAGGCCGTCGCCGCCCTGGCCTACGGCACGGCTACCATCGCGCCTGTGGACCGCATCGTGGGGCCCGGCAACGCCTACGTGGCCGAGGCCAAGCGCCAGGTGTTCGGCCGCGTCGGCATCGACGGCGTCGCCGGCCCGTCCGAGGTGGTGATCCTCGCCGACGCGCAGAACGACCCGCGCCACGTCGCCGTCGACCTGCTGGCGCAGGCCGAGCACGACGAGGCCGCGCAATCCATCCTGATCACCGACGATGCCGGCCTCGCCGATGCGGTGGCCGCCGCCGTCGAGGCCGAACTGCCGAGACTGGCGCGGCACACCATCGCCGGGGCGAGCTGGCGCGACCACGGCGCCATCGTGCTGGTGCGCGACTGGGCGGAGGGTGCCGCCTTGTCCGACCGGCTGGCACCGGAGCACTTGCAGATCATGGTGGCCGACCCCGCCGCGCTGTTCGCGCGCATCCGCCACGCCGGCAGCGCCTTTCTCGGCCGCTTCACGCCGGAAGCGCTGGGCGACTACGTGGCGGGACCGAACCACGTGCTGCCGACCGGGCGCACGGCACGGTTTGCCTCCGGGCTGTCGGTGTACGACTTCCTCAAGCGGACGACTTGGATCGAGGCGGATGCGGCAGCCCTGGGGCGGATCGGGCCGGCGGGCGCGCTTTTGGCCGAGGCCGAGGGGTTGCAGGCGCATGCGTTGAGTTTGCAGGTCAGGTTGGGGGCGGGGTGAAGCAAGCGGCAGGGGCTTTGCCCTCGCACCCCCACCAGGGCGAGGCCGCCCTGGACCGGCGGGCCAGGGCGGCGATCCTTGCCAGGCTACCGTCGGGTCTGTTGCCCGCGGCGTGAAGCTTTCGAAGTCCAGCAAGCAAGGCCTGCTTTTTTGAAAAAAAGCAGCAAAAAAACTTTTGTCCCTGCTGTCGCGGAGGTTTCTGCAGCATGTACCCAAGGGAACAAAAGTTTTTTGGTTCTTTTTTTCAAAAAAGAACCGCTTGCCTTGCCTGCAACCGGTCGCGGTTTGGCCAGCTCATACAAGAAGCGGATCGCTTACGACACGCATCGAGGTGTCGCCGGGCTTCACCGCTGCGAACGCGACGTGGGTTCGCCGAAGCGCCCTACATACGATGGCCCCGGCTGCTGCCCATAGCGTGCAACGCCGCCTGCTTGACCCAGCCCCGCGCGGTCACCACAACGCGCCCATGCACAACTTCAAAGAGGCCTGATGTCCAAGGAAGACATGATCGAGTTCAGCGGCATCGTCACCGAGCTGCTGCCTAACGCCATGTTCCGCGTGAAGCTCGACACCAACGAGCACTCCATCCTCGCCCAGGTAAGCGGCAAGATGCGCAAGAACCGCATCCGCGTGCTGGCCGGCGACCGGGTGAACGTCGAGATGACTCCCTACGATCTGAGCAAGGGCCGGATCACGTTCCGGTTCAAGTGAGGCAAGGCAAGCGGTTCTTTTTTGAAAAAAAGAACCAAAATACCTGTGTCTCGTCGGGTTCGCGTTGGTGAGACACCTCGTTTCAGCATCCCGCGACAGCGCGCATAAAAGTTTTTTGCTTCTTTTTTTCAAAAAAGAAGGCCTTCCTTGCTGATCCTTGCGTCCGCCAGCCCCCGCCGCCTGTCCTTGCTGGCCCAGATTGGCATCGTCCCCGACCAGGTCGCCCCCCAGGACCTGGACGAGACCCCCCGCCCGCGCGAACTCCCCCGCCCGCATGCCGAACGCCTCGCCCGCGAAAAGGCGGACGCCGCCGCGCGTTCCGGCTGCTTCGTGCTGGGTGCCGACACCGTGGTAGCCGTCGGCCGCCGCATCCTGCCCAAGGCCGAGACTGAAGCGCAGGCACGCGCGTGCCTGGAGTTGCTCTCCGGCCGGCGCCACCACGTGCTGACCGCGGTCAGCCTGGTGGCGCCGGACGGCGCGCGCTCGGCGAGGCTGTCGGAGAGCACGGTGATCTTCGCGCGGCTGACCGCGGCGCAGGTTCAAGCCTACCTCGACAGCGGCGAGTGGTTGGGCAAGGCGGGCGGCTACGCCATTCAGGGCCGCGCCGCCGGCCTGATCCGCGCGCTGCAGGGAAGCTACTCGGGCGTGGTCGGCCTGCCGCTGTTCGAGACGGCGCAACTGCTGCGCGGGCGCGGCTACCCGGTTCCGTGACGCGCATCCACGCCTCTGCCAGTTCCACTAATACTAGCCGCCCGGGACGTTGACCGGTGCAAGCAAGGCAAGCAGTTCTTTTTTGAAAAAAAGAACCAAAAAACTTTTGCTTCCTGGCCGTACGCTGTCGGAGAGTCCGCGACAGCAGAGACAAAAGCTCTTTGCTTCTTTTTCTCGAAGAAGGCCTTCGTCGCGCCGTCGGCCATCGCAGGAGTCAGTGTTTCGGGCTGTTGGTATGAGGTCCATGCAACGGCTGCGCAGGCGCGCCTCCTAGTGTCGACAGCGATTCTCGCCTCTGCCAGTCCTGGTAGGGTCCGTGCTCCTGCGCCGCCGCTTCTAGCTGGCCTCGTGGTACGCATACTTGGTTCTGCCAACGCCAGTCAGGCTCGCGCAGCCGCTACGCCGGCGCGCGACCTGGTTCGCTGATGCGCATCCTGGCCGCCAGCCCCGGTGAGGTCCGCGCGGCTGCTGCGCGGGCTCACCGCCTGGTATCGTGATGCGCATCCTCGCGTCCTCCAGCCCCGGGGAGGTTCGGGTGGCTGCGCTGGAAGGCGACACGCTGACCGACTACGCGGTCTGGCGCCCCGGCGCGCCGGACGGGCTGGGCGACGTCTACCGTGCGCGCATCACCGCCCGGGTGCCGGCTATGGCGGGCGCCTTCGTGGCGCTGCCCGGCACGGACGGCTTCCTGCCGGACAGCGAGGGTGCGGCCGGCCGCACCGAGGGCGAGCTGCTGAACGTTCGCGTCACCCGCACCGCACAGGGCGGCAAGGGACCCCGCCTGGCCGTTTGCGGCGGAGCTGGCGCGGGCGCTGGCGAACCGGGCCTCGTCAGACGCGGCCCGAGCCCATTGCTCCGGCTGGCGAGTCTCTACCCGCTGGCCGATGTGTGGGTGGACGACGCATCCCTGCTGGCACGGCTGCGCACCAGCGCGGCTGCCGCAAGCCTCGACGAGGCGGCAGGTGAGCGGTTGGCCAGCCCGCAGCAGGCGGCAGGCCAGGCCAACGCGGACACGCAGCTCGCCGGCCGGTTGCACCTCTGCCCGCGCGCCTTCGACGACGCGCTGGAGGCCGAGATCGACGGCCTGGCCGAGCCTGAGGTCGCCCTGCCTGGCGGCCTGCGCGCGACGGTGACGCCGACGCCGGCGCTGACCGCCATCGACGTGGACGGCGGCGCCAGCACGGCGCTGCGTGGTGCCAAATCCGCCGTGCAGTTCGCCGCCAACCGGGCGGCGCTGCCAGCGCTTGCCCGCCAGCTGCGGCTGCGCAACCTGTCCGGCGCCATCCTGGTGGACCTGGCCGGGCTGCCGGCCAAGCGGCGGGCGGCGCTGGCACCCGAGCTCGTCGCCTGTCTGGAGGCCGACCCGGCGCGTCCGCGGCTGCTCGGCTTCACCCGGCTTGGCCTGGCGGAGATACTGCGCCCGCGCCACGCCGCACCGCTGCACGAGGTGCTGGCAGGGCCGCTGGCGGCCGGCCTGGCCGCCGTGCGGCGGGCTGCCGCAGAGCCCGGCCGGCGCGCCCGGCTGCGCGCCACGCCGGCCGTGGTCCACGCGCTGCTGGCGGATCCGGTGGCGTTGGCCGACCTTGCGCGGCGCTGCACCTATCCCCTGATCCTGCAGGCCGACCCGGGGCTGCAATCCTGCACCTGGGTCATCGAGGACGCACGTTGAGCCAAGCCTGCCCGATCTGCCGCAAACCCGCGTCAGCCACCACCCGCCCGTTCTGCTCGCCGCGCTGCGCCGAGATCGACCTCGGCCGCTGGCTGACCGAGCAATACGTGGTGCCAGGCCGCGACGGCGACGCGGCCGACCCGGACGCGGCAGGCGGTGATGCCGGTGCGGCTTGATCCCCTCGCGGTGCTGGGCTAAGGCTCCCGCCTCCGCGGCGCCCAGGTAGCTCAGTTGGTAGAGCATGCGACTGAAAATCGCAGTGTCGGTGGTTCAATTCCTCCCCTGGGCACCATTACTCAGACATCCTGATCCTCGTTTCGAGGTCGCGGCCTGCAATGGCGCGGCTGAGGCGGCCTTGCTGAGCGATACGGGCTGTCGGTAAGCGGCTCTACGAAGCTCAGGCAAGCAAGGCCTGCTTTTCTGAAAAAAAGCAGCAAAAAACTTTTATCCCTGCTGTCGCGGAGGTTTCTGAAACGCGCGCTTAACGGAACAACGGACTCAAGTTCGTAGCTAATACCAACTGGCGTCGATGCTTTCTCATAGAAAGCAAGCAGTCCTTTTTTGAAAAAAAGGACCAAAAAACTTTTACTCGCTGTCGCGCGCTCTCCGGAAAGGTCCGCGACAGCGGAGTCAAAAGTTTTTTGCTTCTTTTTTTCAAAAAAGAAGGCCTTGCTTGCTTCTAAACGGTCAGCCTTCAGGCTGTTTGTTAAACACCCTCCGCGAACAAAGCATTGTTTCCAGGCGGCTGCATTGCTTGGCTTTCTTCTATATCAGCCCTTCGTTCGGCCTGCTCAATGCTCGCGGGAGCGACCGCCATAGGCGGCTTGGCCTTGAACAGACCGGATGGCTAAACGACCTTCGCGCGTCGAAGGTAGCCTCCGTCTCGGTCGGGGTGTTCGCTTCGAAACCTGAGCCCACCGTCTTTTCTCAAAAAACCGCTTGGCTTGCCCGTTGAATCAGCCCGCGGCCCGGTGCCAAACCGATGGCGAAACGTCCTGTTCGCGTTCGATGCGTTCGAACGCCGGCTTTGCGAAGTAGTAGCCTTGCATGAAGCGAGCGCCGCAGCTGCGCAGCGCGTCCACCTCGCTGGCGCGCTCGACGCCCTCGAACACCAGCTTCACGTCGATGTCCTTGGCGAGCGCGATCAGGTTGCGGGCGATGGCAAGCCGGACCGTGTCGCGGTCGCAATTGCTGGTCAGGGCACGGTCCAGCTTTACGACGTCCGGCCGCAGGTCCGCAAGACGCGACAGGCTGGAGAAGCCGATGCCGAAATCGTCCAAAGCCACGCTGAAGCCCTGCCGGCGGTACTCGGCCATGATGGAAAGCAGGTGTTCGGTGTCTGCGATCGCCTCGGACTCCACGATCTCAAACGTCAGGCGGCGCGGATCGAAGCCGGTCCGCGCGGCCGCTTCCAGCGTGGCACGGATGCAAGCGCGCGGCTCGTAGACGGCGTTCGGCAAGAAATTGATGTTCAGCCGCGTGGTCACGCCCAACCGCGCCGCCAGTTCGATGGCGCGCACGCGGCAGGCCTGATCGAAGGCGTACAAGTTCCGGGAGTTCACCTGAGACAGCACCGAGGCGGCCGGCTCGCCTGCCGGTCCACGCACGAGAGCCTCGTAGGAGTCGATCCGACGAAGCTGCACATCGATGATCGGCTGGAACGCCATGCTGAACGGTAATGACTTGGCCGGCACCCGACAGGCTTTGCAGGACATGTTACTGGGTGCGCCCGTCGCGCGAAGTTCAGGGCCGTCGAATGATAGGCCGGCGGTCGCCATCTGAGTGTCCTTTTCTCGTGCGATCCTGGGCTTTTATTACGTTTAGTCAACAGGTTCCGCACGAACCGGCACGCATTCGGCCCGGGTTGTGACATCGAACCCTCGGACCGGAGAGCCAAATGCCTGACGAGGGCTGGTGGCGGACTTGGCTTTTCTGACGCCAGGGCCAGCACCGTGAACTCAGGGCGGCTGCGGGGCGGCAAAGCCAGCGCGCTGACGGACAGGCCGCGGGGACTAGAACAACTAGCTGCCGGTCAACTTTCTGCGATCAAGAAAGGGTCACACGTTGCAGTGCGAGGGTCCAACCTCGCCTTCGGCATCCGCGGGCCGGGTTGCCTGCGTTTGGCCACAGGCTGGGACGATCCTCGGGATGGCGAGGACGCAACAGTGTTCGCAACGCGGGTGAACTCGATACGGCTTTCGACGGTTAGGCCTGTGTCGACAATCGCGGCCGGGTCCACGAGAGCCGCGCACAGGAGGACTGCCATGCGCTGGATCATGCTCGCTCTCGCCCTCGGCGCTGCCGGATGCGCCACCGACAACCACTCTGGCCAGACCGGGGGTCCAAGCTTGTCGCCGACCGGCGCCGGGCCGCAGCCGGGCGCCAGTGCTGGCGCGTCCGTAGGCGGCGGCCCGGCCGGCACCGGCACGGCGGACAGCGCCGGCGGCACGAAGTGAAGTAAGGCCTTCTTTTTCGAGAAAAAACCAAAAAACTTTTGTCAGCACTGTCGCGGAACTTCCGCACGACCCGCCCTAGGGAACAAAAGTTTTTTGGTTCTTTTTTTCAAAAAAGAACCGCTTGCTCTCTTAGACTAAGCGCACGCGCAAACTGCGCGATGCAGCCACTGCCACTCCGCCGCGTTTGCCAACCATGAGCAAGAAACGGGCAATCGACGACAAGCAGATCTACAATGTGCAAACCGGCTGGACCGATACGCTGCTGATCTGCCGCAAATGCAGCCGTAAGCTCGACGGCGGGTTTGGGCCGGACGGCACGGACACGCTGCGTCGTGCATTGCGGGCAGGGTTACGCGCCGCGGGCAGGCGCGGACAGGTGGGACTTATGGAGGTGGCGTGTCTCG
Source organism: Acetobacteraceae bacterium (assembly GCA_965198755.1). Classification (GTDB taxonomy): domain Bacteria; phylum Pseudomonadota; class Alphaproteobacteria; order Acetobacterales; family Acetobacteraceae; genus BOG-908. The sequence continues at coordinate 4,161,789 of OZ240673.1, read as the reverse complement.
GCGTGTGCCCCAAGCGCGCCGTGACCACAGCGCGCGCGAGCGAACCAGGCAGCCTGCGCATCGTGCCGGAAGGCACGCCCGTCGAGGTGATCCTAGCGTAAGCAAGCAAGCGGTCTTTTTTTGAAAAAAAGAACCAAAAAACTTTTGTTCTCAAGAGTATCCGTTTGAGGAGACTCCGCGACAGCCGCAACAAAAGCTTTGTGCTTCTTTTTCTCGAAAAAGAAGCGGTTGCTTACTTCCCTAAATACTTCCCAAACCAGCCCAAAGTCCGCTTCTCATAATCCGCGATGTCGGCCGGCTTGCGCATCCCATGCCCCTCGCCCGGATAGATCACCGAAGCCGTCGGCACCCCGAGATCGTGCAGCGCGTGCCAGAACTCCTCGGTCTGCGGGGCCGGGCATTCGATGTCGTTCTCGCCCACCACGCTCAGCGTCGGCGTGTGCACCTTGGTGATGTAGGTCATCGGCGAGGACTTCGCGTAGACCGCCGGGTCCGCGTAGACCGACGCGCCAAAATACGGGATCATCCACGCGTCGATGCCGTTTTCGCCGTAGTAGGACTGCCAGTCGGCAATCCCTGCGCCGGCGACCGCCGCGCGGAAGCGCTGCGTCTGCGTCACAGCCCACATCGTCATGTAGCCGCCGTAACTCCAGCCGGTGATCCCCAGCCGGTGGTCGTCGACCGGCGCCGCGCGTTCGGCCGCGGTGATGCCGGCCAGGATGTCGCGCAGGTCGCCGTGGCCAAAATCCTTGACGTTGGCGCGGGTGAAGTCCTCGCCCTGGCCGAAACTGCCGCGCGGGTTGGGCAGGAACACCGCGTAGCCGGCGTCCAGCAACTGCCGGGTGAGGCCCTCGCCCACGAAGCGCGGCCGGTAGGCGGCGGCGGGGCCGCCATGCACGTCGGTGATCATCGGCAGCTTCGCGTCGGTCTGGTGGGTTCCCGGCAGCAGCACCCAGCCCTGGTCGGACATGTGGTCGCTGGACCAGGTAATGGAGCGTGCGGTGAAGTCCGCGCTCTGGCCGGCATTGGCGTGGGTCACGTCGTGCCACTGGCCCATCGGCCCGGCCTCTATCTCCGCAGCACGGGTGAAGGTCTGGTGCACCGTCGCCGTCATCGGGGTCTGGCAGTTGCCGGCGACGGCGCCGTCCTGCCCGTGCAGGCCTTCCTCCACCGAGACGACGGGCTTGGGCGGCGTCTGGGCCGCCGCTCCGTCGATCCGCATCACCTGGGTCTGGTCGCCGCGCAGCACGGCGGCGACCAGGTTGTGGCCCGTGCACGCCCACTCCAGCGAGGTGACCGTGGCCGGCCAGCCGCCGGTTAGGACCAGCTCCTGGGCGTTCGGCTGGCCGAGCGGCAGCACGACGGCGTCTCCGCCGGTCGAGCCGAAATCGCTCATCAGCCCGGCGATGTAGGAGACCGCGCGCCCGTCCGGCGAGACACGCGGCTGGGCGATCTGCTCCTGCGCGGAGACCGGTGCGTGTATCACCTTCGCCGCACCGCTGGCCGCGTCGAACGTGTAGAGCTTGGCCACCCACCAGTTGTTGTCGCCGTCGCCCGGCGCCGCGGTGGCCACGAAGCCGTGCCCGTCCGGCATCCAGTCGTACTCGTAGACGAACAGGTCGGGCGGCGAGGCCCAGTGCACGACGCCGCCCGGCTGCAGGATGGCCAGGCGCTGCTCATGCACGTCGGCGCCCAGCTCGCCGGTGATCGCCGCACCGGCCTCGGTCGCACCCACCTCCTTGGCCGCGCTGGCCACCGCGAGGGCGCTCAGCTGCCCGCCCGGCCCGTAACGCAGGCTGACCAGCGTGCCGTCGAACGCCGCGATCTTGCGCAAATCCGTGCCGTCCGGGTGAACGGTGTACACCGCGCGCGCGTGGCTGCCCGGGCTGCGCAGCACGAAGGCCAGGCTGCCGTCCGGCGCCCATGCCAGCGAAGACGGCGTGCAGTCGTGCACCGCGCCGCAGGGCATCTTCAGCACCGCAGCCTCGCCGCCGGCCAGGGGGCGCAACACCACGGTGCGGATGTCGGCGGTGCCGGAGGCGTCCTCGTCGCCCTCGATGGAGGCAATGCGGGCGCCGTCCGGGGAGACGGCTACGGAGAGGAAGTCGTGCACCGGGGCGGCTTGGGCGGCGGTGGAGAGGGCTAGGAGCGCTAGGGTGGGGCGTAGGGTCATGGCGCGGTAAAGCGGGCGAAAAGGCAAGAAAGCAAGCAGTTCTTTTTTGAAAAAAAGAACCAAAAAACTTTTGACTCCGCTGTCGCGCGCTTACCGGAAAGGACCGCGACAGCGGAAACAAAAGCTTTTTGCTTCTTTTTCTCGAAAAAGAAGCGCTTGCTTTCTTCCTACGCCCTAGACGTGCTAGACGCCGCCGACCTTGGAAGTCCTGCAGCCCGTCCGCGGCACCCGCGACATCATCGGCGACGACGCGCGCCGCCACGCTTACGTGGTGGACACCGCGCGCCACGCGGCCTTCCTCTACGGCTTCGAGGAGTGGTCGACGCCGATATTCGAGGACACGCGCGTGTTCGCCCGCACACTGGGCGACACCTCGGACGTGGTCACCAAAGAAATGTACACCTTCGCCGACCGCGGCGGCGACAGCCTCACCCTGCGGCCGGAAAACACCGCCGGCATCTGCCGCGCGCTGGTCACCGGAGGGCTGACGCAGTCGCTGCCGCAGAAGGTGTTCTACCAGGGGCCGATGTTCCGCTACGAGCGGCCGCAGAAGGGCCGCTACCGGCAGTTCCACCAGATCGGCGCCGAGCTGATCGGTGCTGCCGAACCGCTGGCCGACGCGGAGATCATCGCACTCGGCTGGCACATCCTCGGCGCCCTCGGCCTGGATGCCGATGTGGTGCTGGAGCTGAACACGCTGGGCGATACGCCGAGCCGGGACGCCTACCGCGCCGCCCTAGTGGCGTATTTTTCAGATCACCGCAGCCAGCTCTCGGCCGAAAGCCAGGACCGGCTGGCGCGCAACCCGATGCGCATCCTCGACAGCAAGGATGCCGGCGACCGCACGCTGATCGACGGCGCGCCGACCATCGCGGCGCACCTGACCGGCGAGGCAGCGCGTTTCTACGACAGCGTGCGCACGCAACTCGGGCGTCTCGGCGTGCCGTTCACGGAGAACCCGCGCATCGTCCGCGGCCTGGACTACTACAGCCACACCGCCTTCGAGTTCGTGACCAGCCGCCTGGGCGCGCAGGGCACGGTGATGGCCGGCGGCCGCTACGACGGCCTGGTGGCAGAGATGGGCGGCCCGCCCACGCCGGCGGTGGGCTGGGCGGCCGGCATCGAACGCCTGTCCATGCTGCTGGCGGAGGCGCCGGCACGGCCGCGCCCGGTTGCCGTGGTGCCGCTGGGCGAGGCGGCCGAGGCACCGGCGCTGGCGCTGTTGCAGCAGCTGCGCGCCGGGGGTGTCGCGGCCGAGATGGCCTATCGCGGCAACATGAAAAAGCGGATGGAGCGCGCCAACCGCATCGGCGCCCGCGCCGTGGTGATCCTGGGCGAGGACGAGGTCGCCCGCGGCGTCGCCCAGGTAAAGGATCTGGCGACCGGCACGCAGATCGAACTGGCGCTGGCCGACGTGGCGCGCAGCCTGAGCGTGTAGGCCGCCACCGATGGATCTTGCAGGCAAGTTCGACCGGATCGTGCTGCGCGCGGAGGAACTGCGCCACGACCTCTCCAGCGGGCTGAACGGCGAGGCGTTCTCCCGCGCCTCCCGCGAGCTGTCCGAGCTGGAACCGGTGGTCGCCCGCATCGAGGAGCTGCGCGCGGCAGAAGCCGAAGCCGAAGGCGCCGAACAGCTGCTGGCAGACCCAGAGATGCGCGAGATGGCCGAGGCCGAGCTGCGCGCGCTGCGCGAGAAGATGCCTGGCCTGTCGCGCGAGATACAGCTCGCTTTGCTGCCGAAGGATGAGGCGGACGAACGCAGCGCCATCCTGGAGATCCGCCCTGCCGCCGGCGGCGACGAGGCCGCGCTGTTCGCCGCCGAACTGTTCGCCGCCTACCAGAAATACGCGGCCCTGCGCGGCTGGCGCTTCGAGCTGATGGACTACGCCGACACCGAGCTCGGCGGCCTGAAGGAAGGCATCGCCGAGGTCACCGGCCGCAACGTGTTCGCTCGGCTGAAATACGAATCCGGCGTGCACCGCGTGCAACGCGTGCCGGCCACCGAGACGCAGGGCCGCATCCACACCAGCACGGTGACCGTGGCCGTGCTGCCGGAAGCAGAAGACGTCGACGTGGACGTCAACGAGGGCGACCTGCGCATCGACGTCTACCGCGCGTCCGGCGCCGGCGGCCAGCACGTCAACAAGACGGAAAGTGCGGTGCGCATCACGCACATCCCCACCGGCATCGTGGTCGCGATGCAGGAGGAACGCAGCCAGCACAAGAACCGCGCGAAGGCGATGAAGGTGCTGCGCGCACGCATGTACGAGGCGCAGCGGGCGAGCCTGCACGCGACGCGGTCCGCCGACAGGAAAAGCCAGGTGGGTACGGGCGACCGCAGCGAGCGGATACGCACGTATAATTTTCCGCAAGGGCGCGTGTCGGACCACCGCATCAACTTCACGTCGCACAAGATAGACCGGGTGATGACGGGGGAGTTCGACGAGTTCGTCGACGCGTTGACGGAAGAAGACCAGGCGGCGAGGCTTGCGGCGCAGGGGTGAAGGCAAGCAAGGCCTTCTTTTTCGAGAAAAAGAAGCAAAAAGCTCTTGCGAGCGCTGTCGCGGACGGCTGAGACGACACGTCTCACACGACGCACCTACAGAGAGCAAAAGTTTTTGGTTGCGCGTGCGCAGTGCAGGCAGACTGTAATATCAGCTGCCCTTGATGCTGACTCACAGAAGCAAGCGGTTCTTTTTTGAAAAAAAGAACCAAAAAACTTTGACTCCGCTGTCGCGCGATCTCCGGATAAGTCCGCGACAGCGGAGTCAAAAGTCTTTTGCTTCTTTTCTTCAGAAAAGAAGGCCTTGCTTTCCTTGCTTTATCGCAAAAATCCTTGGGGGTAGCTACCTGAACCACTCCGCCAACAAAGGCGCCAGGATCGCCGTCGCAATCCCGTTCAGTCCCACAGCCAAGCCCGCAAACGTCCCCGCCATGTCGTGCACCTGAAAGGCGCGCGCGGCGCCCAGCCCGTGCGCGGCCAGGCCCACGGAAAAGCCGCGTGCGCGCCAGTCCCGGATGCCCAGCGCGTTGAGCAGCGGCGTCGCTATCACCGCGCCGACGATGCCCGTGAGGATGACCAGCACTGCGGTCAGTGACGGCGCGCCGCCGATGTGCTGGGCAATGCCCATCGCGATCGGTGTCGTCACGGACTTTGCTACCAGCGACAGCACGCTTTCACGCGAGGCACCCAGCACGCGGGCGATCGCCATGGCCGACAGCGACGCGGTGACGGCGCCGGCGAGCAGGGCCACGGCGATCGGCACGACGGCGCGGGCGGCCACGTGGCGGTTGCGGAACAGCGGCACGGCGAGCGCGACCGTGGCCGGACCTAGCAGGAAGTGCACGAACTGTGCACCTTCGAAGTAGGTCGCGTAGCTCGTGCCAGTGCCCAGCAGAAGTGCCACCAGCAGCGCCACGGCGATGGCCACCGAGTTGACCACAGGCGCGCGCCCGGCCCGCTCGTGCAGGATGTGCCCGGCCACGTAGGCCGCCAGGGTGACGCACAGCCACAGCAAAGGCTGGGTGTGGAGGTAGACCCAGAGTGACACCAGCGTGGTGTGGCCAGCGCGGATCAACGCGCAGCACCGCGGGTCATCAGCCGGTCCACCAGGCGAAACACCAGAGCTGTCACCCCGATCGCCAGCGCGGTTGAGACGACGACGGAGACGCTGAGCGGCACCCACTCACGCGCGATCCTGGCGCCGTTGGAGATCACGCCGACTGCAGCGGGCACGAAGAACAGGCTGAGGTGCCGCAGCAGCGTGTCGGCCGCCTGCTCGAGTGCTGCCGGCAGGCGCCCGCGCACGATCAGCAAGGTTGCCAGCAGCACCATACCGAGAACCGGACCGGGAACCGGAAGGTGCAGTGCCTGGGAGACGATCTCTCCGGCGAGCTGACAGGAGAGCAGGATGGTCAGGGCGACGATCATGAAGGAAGCAAGGCCTTCTTTTCTGAAGAAAAGAAGCAAAAGACTTTTGCCACGGCTGTCGCGGACCTCTCCGCACCGCACAATCCCAGGACCAAAAGTTTTTTGGTTCTTTTTTTCAAAAAAGAACTGCGTTCTTGCTTACTGCGCCGCAATCGCAGAACCCGCCGTCGCACGCCGCGCCTTCAGCTCCGCCGACACCAGGAACGCCAGCTCCAGCGACTGCTCCGCGTTCAGCCGCGGGTCGCAGAACGTCTCGTAGCGACGCCCAAGGTCGGCTTCGGTCAGTAAATGCGCGCCGCCGACGCACTCGGTCACCGGCTGGCCGGTCATCTCCACGTGCACGCCGCCCGGGCGCACGCCGGCCTCGCCGAACACGTCGAAGAAGCCGCGCATCTCGGCCAGGATGCTTTCGAACAGCCGCGTCTTCACGCCGCCGGCGGTGCTGATGGTGTTGCCGTGCATCGGGTCGCACAGCCACACCACGCGGCGTCCCTGGCGCTGCACCGCGCGCAGCAGCGGCGCCAAATGCGTGCGCACGCGGTCGGCCCCCATGCGGCTGATCAGCGTGAGGCGGCCGGGCTCGTCGTCGGGGTGCAGGATGTCGATCAGGCGCAGCAGGTCGTCCACCGGCGTGGTGGGGCCAACCTTCAGGCCCACCGGGTTGCGCACGCCGCGCAGGAACTCGACATGGGAGCCGTCCACCTGGCGGGTGCGGTCGCCAACCCACAGGAAGTTGGCGCTGCAGCCGTAATAGTCGCCGCTGGTGCTGTCGATGCGGGTCAGCGCCTGCTCGTAGGGCAGCAACAGCGCCTCGTGGCTGGTGTAGAACTCGGTCTCGCGGATCTGCGTGGTGTTGCCGCTGCCGATGCCGCAGGCGGCCATGAAGCCGAGCGTCTCGTCGATGCGGGTGGCGAGGTCCTGGTAGCGCGCGGCCAGCGGCGAGCGGGCGACGAAGTCCAGGTTCCAGCGGTGCACCTGGTGCAAATCCGCGTAGCCGCCGCTGGCGAAGGCGCGCAGCAGGTTCATCCGCCCGGCGGACTGGAAGTAGGCGGTCTCCATGCGGCCCGGGTCCGGCACGCGGGCTGCCTCGGTGGCGTGCGGGCCGTTGATGATGTCGCCGCGGTAGCTGGGCAGCGTGACGCCGTCCACCGTCTCGGTGTCGGACGAGCGCGGCTTGGCGAACTGGCCGGCCATGCGGCCGATCTTGATCACCGGCACGGTGGCGCCGAAGGTCAGCACCACGGCCATCTGCAGCAGCACGCGGAAGGTGTCGCGCACCGAGTTGGCGTTGAAGTCGGCGAAGCTTTCGGCGCAGTCGCCCCCCTGCAGAACAAAGGCGCGTCCCTCCGCGGCCAAGGCGAGCGCGGCCTTCAGGCGGCGTGCCTCGCCGGCAAAGACCAGCGGCGGGTAGCCGGCCAGGCGCGCTTCGGCGGCCGCCAGCGCGGCTGGGTCCGGGTAGGCGGGGTGCTGGCGGATCGGGCGGGCACGCCAGCTTGCCGGCGTCCAGCTTTGGGCTTGCATTGCGGTGGTCCTGGCTGTGGCCGGTTGCTACGATCGGCCTGAGGCGTGGGCAAGCGGTTCTTTTTTGAAAAAAGAACCAAAACACTTTTGCTCCCAGTCGAGGACTCTCCGGCGAGCGCGCGACAGCGGAGTCAAAAGTTTTTTGCTTCTTTTTTTCCAAAAAAGAAGGCCTTTCTTGCTCCTATGTTCGACCTTCTCATCATCGGCGGCGGCATCAACGGCGCCGGCATCGCGCGCGACGCCGCCGGCCGCAACCTGTCCGTCTGCCTCGTCGAACAGGACGACCTGGCCAGCCACACCAGTGCCGCCAGCACCAAGCTGATCCACGGGGGCTTACGCTACCTCGAACACTACGAATTCCGCCTGGTGCGCGAGGCGCTGGGCGAGCGCGAACGCCTGCTCGCCATCGCCCCGCACATCATCTGGCCGATGCGCTTCGTGCTGCCGATGGCCGCCGGCATGCGCCCGGCCTGGCTGATCCGGCTGGGCCTGTTCCTCTACGACCACATCGGCGGCCGCATGTCGCTGCCAGGATCCAAGCCCGTGCGGTTCGACGGCTCCGGGCACGGCGCGGGCATGGGCGCTGGCCTGCGCCCGGAGGCGGTGCGCGGTTTCGCCTACTCGGATTGCTGGGTGGAGGACAGCCGGCTGGTGGTGTTGAACGCGGCGGACGCGGCCGCGCACGGAGCCGACGTGCGCACCCGCACCCGCCTGGTCTCCGCCCGGCGGCAGGACGGCGCCTGGCACGCCGTGCTGCAGGACCGCGCCAGCAACGAGGTGCAAAACGTCACCGCCCGCATGGTGGTCAACGCGGCCGGGCCGTGGGTGTCCGACGTACTGGGCGGCGCGCTGGGCCAGAACAGCGGCGCGCGCACCCGCCTGGTGAAGGGCAGCCACATCGTGGTGCCCCGGCTGTACGAGGGCGAGCACGCCTACCTGTTGCAGAACCCGGACAAGCGGGTGGTGTTCGTCATCCCCTACGAGGGCAAGTTCTCGCTGATCGGCACCACCGACATGCCCTGGACCGGCGACGCCGGCGAGGTCGCCATCTCCGCGGACGAGACCGCCTACCTCTGCGAGGCCGCCGGACGCTGGCTGACCCGCGCGCCCACGCCCGCCGACGTGGTGTGGAGCTACTCCGGCGTGCGTCCGCTGCACGACGACGGGGCGGAGAACGCGTCCGCCGTCACCCGCGACTACGTCCTGGAACTGGACGCGCCCGCCGGCGAGGCGCCGGTGCTCTCCGTCTTCGGTGGCAAGATCACCACCTATCGCCGGCTGGCAGAGGCGGCGCTGGCCAAGCTCGGCGTGCCCGGCGAAAGCTGGACCGCGGCGCAACCCCTGCCCGGCGGCGACCTGCCGGACGGGGACTTCGAGCGCTTCCTGGCCGACCTCTCGGCGGCTTACCCGTTCCTACCGCCGGCGATGGCCAGGCGCCTGGCCCGCGCCTACGGCACGCGCGCTGTAACCCTGCTGGGCGACGCGCGATCGCTGACAGACCTCGGCGAGGATGCCGGCGGCGGTCTGACGCATGCCGAGGTGGACTACCTGCGGGCACATGAGTTCGCTCGCACGCCGGAAGACGTGCTGTGGCGTCGTTCCAAACTCGGCCTGCACGCACCGCACGGCACCGCGGCGCGGCTGGCGGGTATGATGGGCGCGGCTTTTGTCGAAGGCGCGAAACATCTTGATTGCTGAACGGCTAGGCAAGCGGTTCTTTTTTGAAAAAAAGAACCAAAAAACTTTTGTTTCTCTGGGCGCGCGCTGTTGAGCCTTAGCGACCGCATGGACGAACGTTGCTTTGTTGAAAACGGCAGGAATTGCCGTTCATCGCAAGATTAAAGTGTCATCCGGAACCGCCTTCTCCAGACACAACGCTTTACGTCCGACTTATGCTAACGCCGGCGACCAACTGGTCGATTTGATGTAAGCACGCCGAGAGGGGATAACGCTTTAGCCAGCTCGCAATGATCCCACGACTGGGATGGGCGTCAACACGAACCGGGCAAGCATGTGCAGGTCATGAAAGGTAGCTTGGAGAATAACCCCCGAGGAAGCAAGCAAGGCCTTCTTTTTTTAAAAAAGAAACAAAAAACTTTTGCTTCCCGCGCACTTTCAGCGCGCGTGTTTGTCCGGAGAGACCCGACTACCGCAAATGCGGACGAACAAAAGGTTTTTGGTCTTTTTTTCACAAAAGGGACTGCTTGCTTTCTACCACGAGTCACCGTTAACGGCGGTTGGCATTAGATGGATTAGCAGAGCTCATTGCAACCAGAACGAGTTTCGCTTTCTAGCCGCATCCACAGCCGTCTGTATCAGGTGCATCGAGCCGCCCGAACGAGCGCCAGGGACAAAAGTTTTTTGCTTCTTTTTTTCAAAAAAGAAGGCCTTTCTTGCCTACTGCGTCTGACATCGTGGGGAAACCATGAAAGACTTCATCGGCGCCATCGACCAGGGCACCACCAGCAGCCGCTTCATCGTGTTCGACCGCGCCGGCCGCGTCGTCTCCATCGCGCAGAAGGAACACGCGCAGCACACGCCGCGCCCCGGCTGGATCGAGCACGATGCCGACGAGATCTTCCGCAACGTGCGAGAGACTGCCGCCGAAGCGCTGATCCGCGCCGGCATCGGGGCCGCCGATCTGCACGCCGTCGGCATCACCAACCAGCGCGAGACCACCGTATTGTGGGACCGCCGCACCGGCCGCCCGCTGCACCGTGCGCTGGTGTGGCAGGACACCCGCACGGACCGGCTGGTTGCCGAGTACAGCGCGGACGGCGGCAAGCAGCGCTTCGCGGCACGTACCGGACTGCCGCTGGCCAGTTACTTCTCCGGCCTGAAGCTGCAATGGCTGCTCGACACCGTGCCGGACGCGCGCGCGATGGCCGAAGCCGGCGACGCGCTGTTCGGCACCATCGACACGTGGCTTGCGTGGAACCTCTGCGGCCAGCACGCCACCGACGTCACCAACGCCAGCCGCACCCAGTTGATGGACCTTGCCACGCTGGACTGGTCGCCGGCGATGCTGGACGCCTTCCGCATTCCGCGCGCCTGCCTGCCGCGCATCGTTGCGTCGTCAGGGCTGGTCGGCACCGTTGCCCGCGGCGATGAGCTGCGTGACGTGCCGGTCGCCTCGTTGATCGGCGACCAGCAGGCAGCCCTCGTCGGCCAGGTATGCTTTGCGCCGGGCGAGGCAAAGAACACGTATGGCACAGGCAACTTCCTGTTGCTCAACACCGGCGCACAACCGGTCGCCTCCCGCTCCGGCCTGATCACCACCGTCGCCTACAAGCTCGGCGACGCGCCGGCCGCCTACGCGCTGGAAGGCTCCATCGCGGTGACCGGCGCGCTGCTGCACTGGTTGCGCGACAATTTCGGCATCATCCGCAACGCCGCCGAAGCCGACAGCCTTGCCGCCAGCGTGGCGGACACCGGCGGCGTCTACATCGTGCCGGCGTTCTCCGGCCTGTACGCGCCCTATTGGCGGGAAGACGCACGCGGCGTGATCTGCGGCCTGACGCGCTACGCCAACCGCGCACACATCTGCCGCGCGGCGCTGGAGGCGGCCGCCTACCAGACGTACGACGTGGTGCAGGCGATGGCGGCAGACTCCGGCATACCGCTGGCGCATTTGCGCGTGGACGGCGGCATGGTGCGCAGCGAACCGTTGATGCAGTTCCAGTCCGACATCCTGGACGCGCAGGTGATCCGTCCCGCGGTGACTGAAACCACCGCGCTGGGCGCCGCCTACGCGGCCGGGCTGGCGACCGAGTTCTGGTCCGGCACCGACGAGCTGCGCAGCCACTGGCAGGCGGACCGTAGCTGGTCGAACACGATGACATGCGCGGATAGGGCGCGGTTGCTCACGGGCTGGCGGAAGGCGGTTGCAAAGTCTTTCGAAGAGAGCAAGCAAGCAGTTCTTTTTTGAAAAAAAGAACCAAAAAACTTTTGCTCTCTTGGGCACTCGTCTGAGGAAAGTCCGCGACAGCCGCGACAAAAGCTTTTTGCTTCTTTTTCTCGAAAAAGAAGCGCTTGCTTCCTTCACTAGCGAAAAGTTGCACAGCGTCCGCGATTGACGAACCTCGCTGCACCGCAGAAACCTCCCGCTTCCGTGATTGAAGGGGTTTTCTGATGTCCGTGCGCAGCAAAATGCTTGGCGCCGCCGCCCTCTGCCTGTGCGCGCAACACGCCATTGCCGGCCCGCTGGTTGTAGGCTCCGGCAACGAGGCGGTGATCGAACCGCCGGTGCCGCACCCGCAAGAAACCCCCTGCGTCGTCAGCCTGCTCAGCAAAGCCTCCTTCAACGCCACCAACGCGCCGTTCAGCTTCACGCCGCCTGCCGCCTGCCCCGGCCCGTGGGCACGCGTGGTGCTGACGATGAGCCTGTCCGTGCAGAAGGGCGTGCAGTTCGACCGCACCGGCATGCTGTTCATGGGCGGGGTGCCGTTGTGGTACGGCACAACCGCCGAGCCGCGTGCCACGCTGGCCCCGAGCTGGACGTTCGAGCGCGACGTCACCGACTACACCGCGTTGTTCGAGGCCGCGCAGACCGGCTACGCCTTCGTCAACAACTACAACAGCGCGGTGTATCCCAGCCTGGTGTTCCTCAGCGCCACGCTGTCCTTCTATCCCGCCAGCGCCGCGGCCCCTGCGCCGGTGACCGCCGACGTGGTGCTGCCGCTGCCAACCGGCGGCGGCACCGCCACGCTCAACACCGGCACCGACCAGGCGGTGCTGACCGGCACGTTGCCGACCAACATCCTGCGCGCCACGCTCGACATCTACCTGCAAGCCCAGATCGGCGACGAGTTCTGGTATCTCTGCGCACCCAGCGCGGTGGCCGGCGAGCTGGAGACCTGCGGAAACACGTCGTTCCGCGAAGGCGAGATCAGCGTGGACGGCACGCCCGCCGGCGTGGCGCCGATCTTCCCATGGATCTTCACCGGCGGCATCGACCCCTTCCTGTGGCAGCCGATCCCGGGCGTGCAGACGTTCAGCTTCACGCCGTTTCACGCGGACCTCTCACCGTTCGCGGGCCCGCTCAGCAACGGTGAGACGCACACCGTCGCCGCGTCCGTGTACAACGCGAACGGCTACTTTCTGGCCACTGGCGCGCTGCGCCTGTTCCTCGACCACAACGCGACGAGCGTGACCGGCGCCGTCACCCGCAACACGCTGCGTCCCGTCAACCCGCACGTGGCGCAGAACATCGCCACCACGAACGGCGCCAGCAGCGGGGCAGTCAACATCACCAGCACGCACGACTTTACCATCACCGGCACTGTCACCGGCTCGGCCGGCACAACCACAAACACGCTGACGCAGACAACGGACTTCGTCAGCGACCAGCGCTTCAACGTGTCTGCCACCAAGGAAATCCAGCACACACGCCAGACCACCACCACCGCCATCTCCAGCACCGCAAGCGGCCCGGCCGGCACCACCAAGACCACCGAGCAACTGACCTATCCGCTCAGCATCGACTACAGCGTGGTGCCCGCGCTGAAAGGCTACTTCGCCCAGACCACCACGGTGGATCAGCAATTCCTGGACACGCTGCTGCAGGAGGCCGACGGGCTGCCCTCCATGCAGACCGCAACCACGAACGCGATCCAGGCGACGGACACGCTGTTCTTCAATTCCGGTTTCCAGATCACCGGCAACAACGGCCAGGCCTCGACGGCGGTGTTTGCGCGCACGGGCACGGCCGCGCCTTGCTTCAAGCGGACGTTGGGGGCGACAAGGAACGTGCTGTCCGAGGTGCAGACGGGCTGTTAGGCAAGGCAAGGCAAGCAGTTCTTTTTTGAAAAAAAGAACCAAAAAACTTTTGTTCTCTTGGGGACCCGTCTGTTGAACGGTCCGCGACAGCCTCGAGATTTTGCAAGACTGCCGCGCGCCTCTCAGCAGACGCGCACGCTAGGAACCAAAAGTTTTTTGGTTCTTTTTTCAAAAAAGAACCGCTTGCTTCACTTCACCTGACACGTAGAACACCAGTACAGCTTGCGCCCGCCCAGCACCTCCGACAGCACAGCTTCCCCGCACACGCGACATGGCCGCCCGGCCCGATGCGACACGTAAGTCGCGTCGTCCCGCCGCACGGCCCCAGTCTTGCGCGTGCGATCCTGCTTCTCGGTCGTCACGATCCGTCCAGTCTTCACGCCATCTTCCAGCAGCACGGCGAGGTCTTTCCACATCACCTGCCACGTGCGCTTGGTCAGCTCACGACCAGGCTTGTGCGGTTCCAGCCGCGCGCGGAACAGCAGCTCGGCGCGGTAGATGTTGCCGATCCCGGCCACGATGTCCTGGCGCATCAGCAGCAGCGCCAGCGACGTGCGCGACGCGTGCAGCTTCGCGTATGCCCTGTCCGGATCGGCGTCGTCGCGTAGCGGGTCCTCGCCCAGCCGTGCCATCGCCACGGCTTTTTCCGCGTGCGAGATCACCTCGCACGCGGTGGGTCCGCTGAGGTCGGCCACATGGGTGCCGGCAACCAAGCGCAACCGGACAGCACCTTGCGGCACAGGCGGAAACGCGTCCTCTACGTCCGTTTTGCGGCGCCTGCGGCCGATCCCGTCAAGCCCTTCGCCGGCAAAGCGCCACATCCCGTATAGGCCAAGATGCACGCGCAACCACTGCTCGCCGGAAAAGCGCAGGAACATCTGCTTGCCCTGCGCTTCGGCCGACTGCAGCACGTGCCCGTCCAGCAACGCGGCACCCTCTGCAAAACGGCCCTGCGGGGAGCTGGCGTCGACCATCTTGCCGGCGAACTGCGCGTTGAAGGCGCGCGCCAGGCGGTGGACTGTGTGTCCTTCGGGCATAAGAAAGCGGTTCTTTTTTGAAAAAAGAACCAAAAAACTTTTGTCTCCGCTGTCGCGGACCTCTCCGGATAAACCTACCCTAAAAGGACAAAAGTTTTTTGGTTCTTTTTTTCAAAAAAGAACCGCTTGCTTTCTTCCTACGCGCTCTTGGCCATGATCTCGTCCGCCACGTTGCGCGGCACCGGATCATAATGATGGAACTGCATGGTAAACGACGCGCGTCCCTTCGTCATGCTGCGAAGATGCGAGATGTAGCCGAACATCTCCTTCAGCGGCACGTGCGCGCGCACGATCACCGTCGAGCCCGAGCTCTCCTGGTTCTGGATCATGCCGCGGCGGCGGTTGAGGTCGCCCACCACGTCGCCCACGTGGTCCTGCGGCGTGGTGCACTCCACGTCCATTATCGGCTCGAGGATCACCGGACCGGCCAGCTTCATGCCCTCGCGAAAACACGCCTTGGACGCGATCTCGAAGGCCAGCGCTGACGAGTCTACGTCGTGGTACTTGCCGTCAATCAGCGTGTAGCGGAAGTCCACCGTCTGGAACCCGGCGAGCACGCCGGTGTCGGCCTGCACGCGGATGCCCTTTTCAACCGCCGGGATGTATTCCTTCGGAACGGTGCCGCCGACCACCTTGTTTTCGAACTCCACACCGGTGTTGCGCTCCAGCGGCTCGAAGGTGATCTTCACCTCGGCGTACTGGCCCGAACCGCCCGACTGCTTCTTGTGCGTGTAAGTTTGCGTGTGGCTCTTGCTGATCGTCTCGCGGTAGGCCACCTGCGGCGCGCCCACGTTGGCGTCCACGCCGTACTCGCGGCGCAGGCGGTCGATGATGATCTCCAGGTGCAGTTCGCCCATGCCGGACAGGATGGTCTGGCCGGTTTCCTGGTCGGTCTTCAGGCGCAGGCTGGGGTCCTCGCCGGCCAGCTTCTGCAGGCCGAGAGTCATCTTCTCCACGCCGTCCTTGGTCTTCGGCTCCACGCTGATGTCGATCACCGGCACCGGGAACGCCATGCGCTCCAAGATCACCGGGTCGTCGCTGCTCGCCAGCGTGTCGCCGGTGCCGGTGTCCTTCAGCCCCACGAACGCCGCGATGTCGCCGGCGGAGACTTCCTTGATCTCGGCGCGCTTGTCGGCGTGCATCTGGAACATCCGGCCGATGCGCTCGCGATGGTCCTTGGTGGTGTTCTGCACCATGTCGCCCTGCTTCAGCGTGCCGGCGTAGACGCGCACGAAGGTCAGCGTGCCGTACTTGTCGTTGATGATCTTGAAGGCCAGGCCTGCAAACGGCGCGTTCGGGTTGGCCGGGATCACCCGGCGGTCGTCGTCGATACGCTCTTCCACGCCCTCCTCGGCGGCCACCTTGATGCCAGGCACGTCGACCGGGGACGGTAGGTAGTCCAGGACCGCGTCGAGCAGCGGCTGCACGCCCTTGTTCTTGAACGCCGTGCCGCACAGCACCGGCCGGAACTCGCCGGAGATCGCACCCTTCTTGATGCAGCGCTTCAGCGTCGCGACGTCCACGTCGCCCTTCTCGAAATACTCTTCCATGGCGACGGTATCGACGCCGACAGCCGTATCCAGCAGCGCCTGGCGGTATTCCTGCGCCTTTTCCATCATGTCGGCGGGAATTTCCTCGTCGTGGAACTTCGCACCCAGCTCGCCGCCTTCCCAGACGATGGCCTTCATCTCGACCAGGTCGACCACGCCAATGAAGTTCTCCTCGATCCCGATCGGCAGCTGCAGCGGCAGTGCGACGATGTCGAGCTTCTCCTTCAGCGTGTCGAACGCGCGGTAGAATTCCGCCCCCGTCCGGTCGAGCTTGTTGATGAAGATCACGCGCGGCACGTTGTAGCGGTCGGCCAGGCGCCAGTTGGTCTCGGACTGCGGCTGCACGCCGGCCACGCCCTCGATGATGAAGATCGCACCGTCCAGCACGCGCAGGGAGCGGTTCACCTCGATGTTGAAGTCGATGTGGCCGGGCGTGTCGATGATGTTGATGCGGTGGTCCTTCCACTCGCACGTGACGGCGGCCGACGTGATCGTGATGCCGCGCTCACGCTCCTGCTCCATGTAGTCGGTGGTGGTGTTGCCGTCGTGCACTTCGCCGATGCGGTGCGACACGCCCGTGTAGTACAAGATACGCTCGGTCGTCGTCGTCTTGCCCGCGTCGATGTGGGCGGTGATGCCGATGTTGCGTAGCTTGTTCAGGTCGGTCGTGGACACGGGTGGCCTCCATGCCATGACGGGCGCTGGCCGGACCCCTGTCCAGCGCGCCTGCTCATGGCCCGGTGATGTATGTGGGCAGCAAATGCGGGAAAACCCGGCTTTTTGCAAGGGAAGACGCGACGGCCCGGCACTCCGGCCCGTTTTCCGGCTGGGCTGCGTCATCGCACCTGGTCGCTGGCCGGCCTGGGCTTGCCGAAGACCAACGTGACGTCCGCTCAGGCGGTTGCCGCGCAGGGTCGGACACTAGACGATCAACGGTGACGCCGGAAAGGCAAGGCAAGCAGTTCTTTTTTGAAAAAAAGAACCAAAAAATTTTTGTTCCCTGGGGCGCACGCTGCAGAAACCTCCGCGACAGCAGGGACAAAAGTCTTTTGCTTCTTTTCTTCAGAAAAGAAGGCCTTGCTTTCTTCCTGACCCCAAACAGGCAAGCCTAGAATACGCGTGCGCCCTGAAGCCTTACCAGCCGACATCGCGCCGCAGGTTCCGAGATCCCTTGTACTACGGCTCCAAGTGCAACGCGTATCCGTAGCCACCCAGCCGCCTGCGATCAGCACGAACACCCAACCTCCAGTGTCACGTCAAACCAAGCGTCTCCAGCACCGACGGGATCTCCTCCTTCACCTTGAAGAACCCTTTCGTGCTGTGCGGCCACACCGCACCGTCCCATGCGCGCCGCACGCGCAGCGCCGGCGGCAGCGCCGCGGCAGACGGCCCGACCGGCGCCCAGGGCGTCACCACCGCCAACCCCGCCGCCGGCTCGGCAATCGGGCAGCCGAAATGCGCCGCCGCCCTGGC
Organism: Acetobacteraceae bacterium; assembly: GCA_965198755.1. Classification (GTDB taxonomy): domain Bacteria; phylum Pseudomonadota; class Alphaproteobacteria; order Acetobacterales; family Acetobacteraceae; genus BOG-908. The sequence continues at coordinate 4,144,326 of OZ240673.1, read as the reverse complement.
CAGCCCGTCCGCCAGCGCCCGCTCGTCTGCCCGGCAGACCGCCTCCGCCACGCCCTCGTAGTGCGCCGCGAACCCCGACACGCTGACCACCCGTGCGCCGCCCAGCTCCAGCGTCTCCGGCGCCACGTCGTCCACGTGCAGCAGCAGCGCCACCTCGCCCGCCGGCGCCTTGTCGGCGGCCGGCACGCGCACTGCGGCCCTGCCATCCGCCTCGCTCAGCGGCTCCGGCGCCTCGTCCAGCCCGTGCGGGTCGTAGCGCCCGTCGGTGTAGCGGCGGATGTTCTCTGCCCGCGCCACGTAGTGCTTGCCGCGCGTGTGCAGCCCCGCCACCCAGCGCCAGGAAAGCGTGTTGCTGGCCGGGTCGCCGTCCATCAGGTGGCGCATGAAGAAGTCGGCGCCCAGCGCCCAGGGCAGCCGCAGCGTGAATATCCAGATGCTGGCGAACCACATGCGCGTGTGGTTGTGCAGCCAGTTCTGCGCAACCAGCTCGCGCGCCCAGTCGTCGAACGCGTCGATGCCGGTGCGCCCTTCCACCGCCTGGTCGTAGGCCGTCCGCAGGCCCGACGAGCCCGCCAGCTCCCCTCGCCCGCTCTCCACCAAGCTCTTGTAGTCGTCCCAGAGCCACGGCCGGGTCTCCAGGTGGCCTTTGAAATACGTGCGCCAGAACACCTCCTGCACGTATTTCGTCGCTCCCTCGCCGTGGGCGGCCAGCGCGGCGCTCACCGCCTCCTGCTCCAGGATAAGCCGGCGGCGCAGGTAGGGTGACAGCACGGATGTGGTGGCTGGCGCATCCGGGCCGCGGTCTGTGTTGCGGTGGTCGGCGTAGCGGCGGCCGAGCGCGGGCGCGGCTGCTTGCAGCGCGGCTAGGCCGGCTTCACGGGTGAGGTCCTGCATGGACTGCGCCATGTCGGAGCGAAGAAAGGCAAGGCAAGCGGTTCTTTTTTGAAAAAAAGAACCAAAAAACTTTTGCTCCCTGTCGGCGAACTCTCCGGCGAACGCGCGACAGCGGAATCAAAAGCTTTTTGCTTCTTTTTCTCGAAAAAGGCCTTACTTCACTTCCAACCTGCCCGGCAACGCCACCTCAAGCACCAGCCCGAGCGCGCGAGCCTGCAGCCGCGCCATCAGCGCAGACACCGCCCGCGGTTCCAGACCCACGCTGCCCTGCGTCGCCTCGACCAGCACCTGCGGCCAGGACGCGCGCAGCCCTTCCATCTCGATCACCACTCCGCGGTCGCCGCCGGTCACGCGCAGGCTGCCGCCACGCGGCATCGCACCGGCGCCCACCAGCAGCAGGCTGGCGGTCAGCTGGCGCATCGCTGTCCGCTGCTCCGCCAGGCCGCTCAGGTCCACGCTCAACCTGTCTGCGCCCGGCAGGCCTCTGGCCAACAGTGCCAGGTTACCGACTTCAGTATCCGTGCCCCAGGCCGCACGCAGCAGCCGCAAGCGCGCCGTCAGCTCGCGGGCACAGCTGCCGGCCAACTCCAACGCCTCGGCGTCCTGCGTCTCCGCCACCAGGTCCAGCATGCCGGACATCGCCCCCAGCGTGCCGGCCAGGTCGTGACACACCCGGGCGCACACCGCGCCGGCCAGGTCCAGCGGGTCGGGCACGCCAGAACCGGCGGGGGCGGCAGGTCGTTCCATACACCGAATGTGCCACCTTGTGCACACAGGAGCAACCATGACCGCGCCAGCCTCCGCCTACGAACCCGGCCAGCTGGTCAGCCACCCGAGCCAACCCGACTGGGGCCTGGGCCAGGTGCAATCGGTGGCCGGCGCGCGGGTGACCGTAAATTTCGAGCACGCGGGCAAGGTGCTGGTGAACACTGCTTCTGTGGTGCTGCTGGTGGAGGCTGCGCCGGGCATGCCGGCGTAAGAAAGAAAGAAAGCGGTTCTTTTTTGAAAAAAAGAACCAAAAACTTTTATCGCCTGGTGCACGACGGATTGAAGTGCCTCGGCTCCCTTGACCGGGGGGGCGCTGATGGCGACCTACACTGCTTCATGCTGATCGACCCCTTCGCTCGCGCCATCACCTACTTGCGCGTCTCGGTCACCGACCGCTGCGACCTTCGCTGCGTCTACTGCATGGCCGAGGACATGACCTTCCTGCCGAAGGCGGAGATCCTCTCGTTGGAGGAGCTGGAACGCCTGTCCGGGGCCTTCATCCGCGCCGGCGTGCGCAAGCTGCGCATCACCGGCGGCGAGCCGCTGGTCCGCCGCAACGTCACCAGCCTGATCGCCAACCTCGGCCGCCACCTGGGCCACGGGCTCGACGAACTGACGCTCACCACCAACGGCACCCAGCTCGCCCGCCACGCCGAGGCGCTCGCCGCTGCCGGCATGCGCCGCATCAACGTCAGCCTCGACACGCTGGATCCCGAGCGCTTCGCCCGCCTCACCCGCTGGGGCAAGCTAGACCAGGTGCTCGCCGGCATCTTCGCCGCCCGCGACGCCGGCCTGGCTATCAAGATCAACGCCGTCGCCCTCCGCCACGAGAACGAGGACGAGTTCGACACCATGCTCGAATGGTGCGGCCGCAACGGCTTCGACCTCTGCCTCATCGAGACCATGCCGATGGGTGAGATCGGGCCGGACCGCTCTGACCAGTACCTGCCGCTCTCCCTCGTCCGCGCCCGCCTGCGCCAGCGCTGGACGCTCGACGAGACCGACTACCGCACCGGCGGCCCCGCCCGCTACGTCACCGTGCGCGAGACCGGCCGCCGCCTCGGCTTCATCACCCCGCTCACCCATAATTTTTGTGAGGACTGCAACCGCGTGCGCCTGACGGTCACCGGCACGCTCTACATGTGCCTTGGCCAGGACGACGCGGCGGACCTGCGCGGGCCGCTGCGGCGGGGAGACGACCTGCAGGTCGCCATCGCCGAGGCCATCTCACGCAAGCCGAAAGGCCACGACTTCGTCATCGACCGGCGGACGCGCCGGCCGGCGGTGGCGCGGCACATGAGCGTGACGGGCGGTTAAGAACGTTGCCATCCAGCTCAGGAAAGTTTCGAACGAGAACTGGAGGCAAGGCAAGGCAAGCGGTTCTTTTTTGAAAAAAAGAACCAAGAAGCCTTTGTTCACTTGGGCGCGCGCTGCAGAAACCTCCGCGACAGCCGGACCAAAAGTCTTTTGCTTCTTTTCTTCAGAAAAGAAGGCCTTGCCTTCCCTGCCGGATAGCAATCGGGACGAGCAGGCAGGCCCGAATGAAAGATAGTAGTTGAACATGGACGTCGCGCAGGAAGCTTCGCGCAGCGGCAAGGGCGCGGCACTCGTGCTGGCAGGCGGGATTGCGCTTGGTGCGTTCGAAGGCGGCGCCTACGCCGCGCTCGACGAGGCTCGGTTGGCCGCCTCGCTTCGCTGGGTGTGCGGCAGTTCCATCGGGGCAATCACCGCCGCCATCATCGCGGGCAGTAAACCCCAGGACAGGGTCGCGCAGCTACGCCGGTTCTGGGATGAGGCTTCGTCCGATCCGACACCGCTCAGCTCGTTCTGGTTCGGCCGTCCGCCGGAAGGGATCTGGCGGCAGTTCTATAACGAGGCCAGCGTGCTGCAGACGCTGCTGCTCGGCCGGGCCGGTCTGTTCCGCCCGCGCCTGTATCCTGGCCCACGCGCAGGCGTCGACGACGTACCGGCGGTGTTCGACCTCGCGCCCCTGCGTGACAACTTGACGTCGCTGGTGGACTTCAATCGCCTGAACAGCGGCGACGTGCGTGTGACCCTCGCAGCGACGGACGTGCTTACCGGTGAGCGTGTCGTTTTCGACACGGCACGTGGGACCGTGATCCGCGCCGAACACGTTCTGGCCTCTTGCGCCCTGCTGCCGCTCTTCGCACCGGTCCAGGTCGAGGGGCGCCTGCTCGGCGACGGCGGTCTTGCATCCAACGCACCGCTGGACCTCGTCCTCAGCGAGCCGGCCGCGCGCGACCTGCGCTGCTTCGTGGTCGACCTGTTTGCGCGGGAAGGAAGCCGTCCCGCTACGTTGGCGGCAAGCGCGTCACGTGCTGGCGACCTGGCATTCGGCAACCAGTCCAGCCGGCTTCTGGAGGGGCAGCGCCGCGAGGACCACCTGCGTACGCTCATCGGCAGGCTCGAGTCCCTGCTGCCGCCCGATCTATGTCGGCAGCCGGAGATCGGAGCGATCCTGTCGGAAGGCCACATGGCTCCCGCGGAGGTCATCCATGTGAGCTATCGGGCCGGTCTCGACGAGGCAGGTCTCGGCAAACCTTTCGATTTCTCGACAGAGACGATTGCTGACCGTTGGCGTGCGGGCAAGCAACAGATGGAGGCCGCGCTGAGAACGCTTGCAGAGTCGGTGGAGGACGAACTGCATCAAGGGCCTTAAATTTGGCTTTTTGGCGTTCGGCAAGGAAGCAAGGCCTTCTTTTCTGAAGAAAAGAAGCAAAAGACTTTTGGTCTGGCTGTCGCGGAGGTTTCTGCAACGCGCGCCCAAGGGAACAAAAGTTTTCCTGATTACGCATGAACTTCAGCCAACTTCAGCAGCCTGTAAGGCATCGGCGGGGTTCGTGTGGCGGCCCAGGTCAGGCGCGGGATCATGGCGGCAAGATCGTATCGCCTGTTGAAGCGGTATTCGAACTCGGCCAGGTAGCGCGGCACGTGCTTGGTGTTGATCGAACGGTAGGTGCCGGTGATCGCAGCCTTGATGTTGCCGAGCGCCGTGTTGACCCACTTGAACGAAGCCGATTGCGCCGCCGCCGGCCCCGAGCCGGTGATCATCACGTCGTGGATGCATCCTGCCTCTCTCACCGCGCCGAAGCAGCGCAGGCCGTCGCTGACAACGACGCAACCAGGATCAAGGCTGGTGCGGGCAAACGCCTCGATCGAGCGGCTGCAGAAACTGCCGACTCGGCGCAGCTTGAGGCGGCTCGGCTTGCCGTCCGGCGTGGTCTCGACGGCGGCGACGAACGGCGTCTTGCCGGGCGCGCCGCGTCCGCGCTTGCCGCCGCCGCGTTGCCCGCCGACATAGGCGTCGTCGATCTCGACGCGGCCAGACAGGTGTTTGGCTGCATCGCGTTCGAGCATCACCTGCTTGAGCTTGTGCTTCATCTTCCAGGCCGTGGTCTGCGTGACACCGAGCCGGCGGCCGAGTTCGATGCTGGAGATGCCCTGCTTGGTCTGGGTCATGTGGTAGATCGCCCGAAACCAGGTCCGCAGCGGCAGTTTGCTCGATGCAAAGATGGTCCCGGCGATTGCCGAGGTCTGCAGCCGGCACGTGCTGCACTGGAACAGCTGACGGGTCGCGACCTCGCTGTGCTTGGCGCCACCGCATCCCGGGCACCGGAAGCCGTCGGGCCAACGCGACGCTATCACCGCCGTGCGGCATTGCTCCTCGGTGCCATACTGCCGCTCAAACGCCGGCTCACTGAGGCCTTTCTGAAACTGCACCTTGTTGCGCGCCACCGAAAACCCCTTCAACTCAGCTACTTGACCGAGTCGAACACGTGCGCCGTTGGCTGAGCAAGATGCGTAACCAGGAAAGTTTTTGGTTCTTTTTTTCAAAAAAGAACCGCTTGCTTGCCTGTCACCGGTCGCCGGCTACCCCGCGCCTTCCCGCCGCAAGCCGATTTCCGCTAGAAGCCGCGGATGCCCCCGATCCGCCCCCGCCGAAGCCCGTTCAGCCCGCTCATCCTCGCCGTCGCAGCCATCGCCATCGTCGGCGTAGCCGGCATCGTGGTGGCCTCGGCCGCGCTGGACCCGAAGCGTCTCAGTGCCGAGCTGCAGGACGCGGTGCACCGTTCCACCGGGCGCGACCTGACCATTTCCGGCGGCGCGCACCTGCGGCTCGGCCTCTCGCCGCGCTTCGAGGTGGACGACGTGGCACTGTCCAACCTGCCGGGCGGCTCGCGCCCGCAGATGCTGACGGCGAAGAGCCTCTCCGCCCGGGTAGCCCTGCTGCCGCTGCTGGCCGGCGACGCGGTGGTCTCCTCGCTCGCTTTGCAGGACCCGGACATCCTGCTGGAGCGCACCGCCGACGGCACGCCGAACTGGCGGTTCACGCCGGAGCGGCACGTGCGGTCGGCCGGCTCCTCCAGCACGGGCGGCGGCAGCCATAGGGTGCAGATCAGGCGAGTGCGCGTCGATGGCGGCCAGCTCGCCTGGCATGGCGGCGGCCCGGCGCTGGCGGTGGACATCACCTCGCTGGTCTGGACCGCAGACAGCACGGACGCGCCGATGAGCCTGACGTTCGACGGCAGCAAGGGTGGGACGCCGGTGCACCTGACCGCCAGCTCCGGCTCGCTGCAGCGGCTGCAGGGCGGCCCGGTCAGCGCTCTGGCCGGCGCCTGGCCGCTGACGGTGGACCTCAGCGTGCTCGACGCCACCCTGCACGTGCTGGGCGGCATCAACCACCCCGAGCAGGGCCGCAGCTACCAGTTCCGCGTCACTGCCAACGCGCAGTCGCTGGACGAGCTGAACCCGCTGTTCTCCCGCCCTGTCCTGCCGCCACTGCGCGACGTGAACGTCACCGCGCTACTGGCCGACGGCGACCAGGGCGAGCTGCGCACCTCGCAGGTCTCCGGCCACGCCGGCGCCTCGGACCTCGGCGCCTGGGTGCCTGGGCTCGCCGTCAAGCAGGCGCAGCTCTCCGCCCCCGGTCCGGGGCAGCTGGCGCAGCTGGGCGTGGACGGCACCTACCAGGACCAGCCGCTGCGCCTGGCCGCGGCCACCACGCAGCCCGACCTGGTCGGCGCCGGCGCGCCGCTGCCGATCACGCTCAGCGGCCAGGCCGCCGGGGCCAGCCTCTCCGCGCACGGCACCATGCCGACGGGCCTGGGCGCGCCGGGGCTCGACCTGCGGGTGGAGATGCGCGCGCCCGACCTCTCATCGCTGTCTCCGCTGGTCGGCCGCAAGCTGCCGGACGCGCACGACGTCTCGCTCGCAGCACAGGTGGCCGACGCCGGCGTGCGGCTGCGCGGCATCGCGGTGCACGAGCTGGTGGTGGGCTCCTCTCTTGGCGACCTCTCCGGCGACGTGACCGTGCAGTGGCAGCCGCGCGCCGCCGTCACCGGCACGCTCACCTCGCGCACGCTGAACCTGGACGCGATCAGCGCCCCGGAAGGCGGGCTGCTGCCGGCGATCTGGCCGCCTGCCGCCGCCAACGACGCCGGGCAGGTGCAGGCGATGCCGGCGCCGGCTTCCGACACACCGGCCGCAGCGGCACCCGCGCAGCCTGGCCGGGCTGCCACGCCGCCCGACGCCCTGCCGCTGGCAGCGCTGCGCAACACCGACGCCGACGTCAGCCTGCAGGTCGGCAACCTCACCTTCGGCGGCCAGCAACTGCAGGACTTGCAGGCGCACCTGCAGGTTACGGACGGCAAGCTGGCGCTGAACCCGTTCCGGGCGACCTCGCCGGAGGGGGCGATCATCGGCGGCGCCTCGCTAGACGCCAGCTCGGACGAGCCGCCAGTGGCCGTCACCCTGCGCTCGCCTGCTATCTCGGCCGCCGCGGTGGCCGGGCTGCTGGGCTACCCGAACGGCGCGCACGGCAACATGCAGGTGGACGCGCAATTGAACGGCACCGGCCAAACGGTGGCGGCGTTAAAGGCGAGCCTGGACGGGCACCTCGGCCTGGCGATGGTCAACGGCGAGGTGAGCGACGCGCTGCTGCAAAGCCTGATCGGCCCGGCGCTGGACGCCGCACAGGTCCCGGGTGTCGGCGGCGGCACCTCGCAGGTTCGCTGCCTGGCGGCGCGGTTCAACTTCACCGACGGTGTGGCCACTGTCCGAGCGCTGGCGGCGGACACCTCCAAGCTGAGCCTGGACGGCACCGGCACCATCAACCTGCAGAACCAGGCGGTGGACATGCACCTGCGCCCGCGGCTGCATCTGGGCCCGACCGAGGTGGCCGCACCGGTGTCGCTCACCGGGCAGCTCGGCGCGCTGAAGGCGACGCTGGACCCGGTGCTGGGCGGCGGACGGGTGGGCATCTCGATCGGCGGCGCGCCGGCTGGGCCGTCCGCGTGCGCCGGCCAGCTGTCGGTGGCGCGCGGCGGCCTGGGCGGGCCGATGCCGGCGGCCGCGCCCGCGGTGCCCGGGTTCAACATCCGCAAGCCACGGGACCTGCTGAAGGGCTTGTTTCACTGAAAGGCTCCGCACTCCGTTCTTTTTTGAAAGGAACCAAAAAACCTTTGTCCCCTTCAGGTGCGCCGTGTTGAACGGTCCGCGACAGCCGGAACAAAGTTTTTTTGCTTCTTTTTTTCCAAAAAAAGAAGCGCTTCCTTGAAACGTTTCTGGGACCGCGCCGAAGTCGTTACCGACAACGCGCGCCACGCCATCCGCCTAGACGGCCGTCCCATGCGCCTGCCCGGCGGCCCGGTGCTGGCGCTGGAAAGCCGCCCCCTGGCCCTGGCAATCGCCAAGGAGTGGCAGCTCGCCGGCGGCAAAAAAGGCGGCACGCTGCAGGCCGAAGACGTGCCGCTGACGCGCATCGCCGGCACCGCGCAGGAGCGGGTGGCACCTGATCCAGCCACCACTATCGACGCGCTGGCGCGCTACGCGGAGAGCGACCTGCTCTGCTACCGCGCGGACGGGCCGGAGGCGTTGGTGACGCGACAGGCATTGCTGTGGCAGCCGTGGCTGGACTGGGCGGCAGAGGTGCACGACGCGCGTCTGCTGGTGACGCACGGCGTCATGTACGTGGCGCAGCCGGCCGACGCGCTGGCGCGGCTGCGGGCGGTGGTGGCGGCCAAGGCAGCGTTCGTGCTGGCGGGGCTGGGCATCCTGGTGCCGGCGACGGGCAGCCTGGTGCTGGGACTGGCGGTGGCAGAGGGCGCGTTGGACCCCGGCGAGGCGCACGAGCTGGCGGCGCTGGACGAGCTGTTCGAGGAGCAGCAATGGGGTGCGGACGACGAGGCGGTGGCAAGGCGCCGGGCCGTGGGGCGGGACATCGCGCTGGCAGCGCGGTTCATCGCGCTCAGCAGCCCAGGATGATACGGCTCGCCTGGATGATGCGGCGGGCTTCGGACCAGAGGTCGTAGTCGTCGAGGCGGTCCAGGTCGGCCCATTGCGCGTCGGCTGCGTCTGTGCCGGCACGCGCCTGCCCGCCCTGCCACAAGCCGCAGAAATCCAGGATCGTGTAGTGGAAGATGATTTGCCCGTCCGCGTCGTGATGGATGCTGTCGACGTGGCCGGCGAGATGCAGCGTGCCGGCCTCGAGCGACGTTTCCTCGGCGAGTTCGCGGCGCGCGCCCTGCTCGGCCGTCTCGCCCAGAAGCTGGGCGCCGCCGGGAAGGCTCCACTCGCCTTGCGCGGGCGGGTTGGCGCGGCGGACGAGCAACACCGCGCCGGGGCGGAACAGGGCGACGCCGAGGCCGACGCGCGGGACGCTTGGGTATTGGCGGGTCAACGGCTCGGCCTCTGCGGGGAAAGCAAGCAAGCGGTTCTTTTTTGAAAAAAAGAACCAAAAAACTTTTGTTCCTCGGATACACGCCGGTTGAACGGTCCGCGACAGCCGGGACAAAAGCTTTTTGCTTCTTTTTTTCGAAAAAGAAGGCCTTGCTTTACCCTGACGCCAACGTCCTTAAAGCCGCCCCACGCTCGAACAACCGCAGCAGCAACCGCACCGCCCGCCCCCGCTCCGTTTCCAACTTAGGATCCCGTTCCAACAGAACCGCCGCGTCCCGGCTCGCCATGCGCAGCAGCCCCTCGTGCTCCACCGGGTCGGCCAGCCGCCACCCCGGCTGGCCGGACTGGCGTTTGCCCAGCAGGTCCCCGCCGCCACGGATGCGGAAATCCTCGTCGGCGATGATGAAGCCGTCCTCGGTGTCGCGCAGCAATACCAGGCGACGGCGCGCGGTTTCGGACAGCCCGTCGTCGTGCAGCAGCAGGCAGTAGCTGGCGGCCGACCCGCGTCCCACCCGGCCGCGCAGCTGGTGCAGTTGCGCCAGGCCGAAGCGTTCGGCGTGTTCCACCACCATCACGCTGGCGGCCGGCACGTCCACCCCCACCTCGATCACCGTGGTGGCCACCAGCAGCCGGGTGCGGCCGGCGGCGAAGTCGGCCAGCGCACGCTCACGCAACTCCGTGTCCATGCGGCCGTGCGCCAAGCCGAGCACGGCGCCGAAGCGGGTGCGCAGCGACGCGTGGCGCGCCTCGGCGGCGGCCACGTCCAGCATCTCGTTCTCGCTGACCATCGGGCAGACCCAGAACACCTGGTCGCCGCGGTCCAGCGCGCGGGCGATGCCGTCGATGACGTCGTCGATGGTGGCCAGGCTGTGCAGGGTGGTGCGTATCTTCTGCCGCCCGGCGGGTTTTTCCGACAGGCGGCTGACCGACATCTCGCCCCAGTGGGTCAGCAGCAGCGTGCGCGGGATCGGGGTGGCGGTCATCACCAGCACGTCCGTGACCTCGCCCTTGCCGCCGAGGCTGAGGCGCTGGTCCACGCCGAAGCGGTGCTGCTCGTCGATCACCGCGAGTGCCAGGTCGCGGTAGCCCACCCCCTCCTGGAACAGCGCATGGGTGCCCACCACCAGCGGGGTGCGGCCGCTCTGCAGGCCGAGCAGGGTGTTGCGGCGGGCCACCCCCTTCACCGAGCCGGTGAGCAGCGCGGTCGGCACCGGGCAGATCCTGGTCAGCGTGCGGTGGTGCTGGCGGGCGAGCGTCTCGGTCGGCGCCATCATCGCCGCCTGGGCGCCGGCCTCCACCGCGCGCAGCATCGCCATCGCAGCGACCAGGGTCTTGCCGGAGCCGACATCGCCCTGCAGCAGGCGCAGCATGCGGCTGGGCGCGGCGAGGTCGGCGTCGATCTCGGCCAGCGCCTCGGCCTGCGAGGGAGTGAGCGGGTGGCCGAAGCGGGCGAGCGCCTGGCTGCGCAGCGCGCCGTCGCCGGCGAGCACGCGGCCAGGACGGGCGCGCTCGCGGCTGCGCATCCAGGACAGCGCCACCTGGTGGGCGAGCAGCTCGTCGTAGGCGAGGCGGGTGCGGGCCTCGGGCGCGGGGTGTTCGCGCGGCGCGTGCAGGGCGCACAGCGCTTCGGCGAAGCTGGGCCAGCGTTCGCGACGCAGGAGCGTGGGCTCGTGCCATTCCGGCAAAGCGGGCACGCGGGCGAGCGCCTGGGTCAGCGCCGCGCGCAGGTGGCTGGGGTAGAGGCCGGCGGTCAGCGGCCAGACGGGCTCCAGTGCCGGGATCAGCTCGGGCCGGTTGGCCGGTGCGATGTGGTCCGGGTGCGGCATGGTCAGCCGGTCGCCGAAGCTGTCCAGCCGGCCGGAGACCAAGATCTTCGAACCGACGGTGAGCGCCTGGGCGCGGGCGGGCTTGAAGAAGACGAGCTCGGCGGTGCCGGTGCCGTCGGTGACGACGACGCGCCAGGGCTGGCGCTGAGTGGCGGGCTTGTCGTGGCGGACGACGTCCACCTCCAGCGTTGCGACCTGGCCCGGGAGTGCTGCCTTCAGGGTGGGGCGCAGGCGGCGGTCGACGAAGCTTTCCGGCAGGTGGAACAGCAGGTCGAGCACGCGGGTGCCGCCGGTGACGCGCGCCAGCATGGTTGCAACGGCCGGGCCGATACCCTTCAGCGTGGTCTGCGCCTCGAGCAGTGGCGCCAGGAGGTCCGGCTGGGCGTCGGTCATCGCGCGGGCAAGCGCAGACGAACGCCACCCGAGTCGGCGGTGACCAGCCAACCCGCTCGCGCGATGCTATCCGAGACCAACCGGCTGATCGAGAAGAAGCAAGCGCCTTCTTTGTCGAGAAAAAGAAGCAAAAAGCTTTTGCGCGCGCTGCCGCGGACGGCTGAAACGACACGTCTCAACAACGCGCACCCAACGAGAGCAAAAGTTTTTTGGTTCTTTTTTTCAAAAAAGAACTGCTTGCCTTGCTCGCTTGCTTCGCCCTGGCGTCCGACACACCGCCCGCTATATGTCAGCCGCACCATGGAAGAAACCTCGTCTCACCTGGAAAGCCGGCGCCGCCGCCTGCTGTTCCGCGCCAACCATCGCGGCACGCGGGAGAACGACCTGCTGATCGGCGGTTTCGTAGCCTCGCGGCTGGAGCGTTTCTCCGTTGAGGACATCGACGTGCTGGAACGGATCATCGAGCTGCCGGACACCTGGCTGACGGACTGGCTGACCGGACGCACGCCTATCCCAGCTGAGCACGACGGGCCGATGCTGCGGGCGATGCGCGACGCACGCGGCCAGGGGCCTGCCGCTTGAGCATCGCCACCATCTACGGCGCGCCCGAGGGCTTCGACGCGCAGCTGCTGATCCGCCGGGCGGAAGAACACCAGGGCACCCTGCTGCACATCGCGCGCAACGAGCAGCGCATGGTGCGGCTGTCGGAGCTGCTGGCGTTCTTCGCCCCGGGCATCGAGGTGCTGCGCTTCCCCGCCTGGGATTGCCTCCCCTACGACCGTGTCTCGCCCAATCCGGCGGTGGTCTCCGAGCGGATCGCCACCCTGTCCCGCCTGCTGGACCCGCCCACGGGCAAGCGCATCGTGCTGACCACGGTGAACGCCGCGGTGCAGCGCGTGCCCCCGCGGCTGGTGTTCCTGGGCGAGAGCCTGGACGTGCGCGCCGGCGGCGAGATGAAGCCGGAAACGCTGGTCGCCTACCTCGAAGCGCACGGCTACGGCCGCACCGACACGGTGATGGAGCCCGGCGAATACGCGGTCCGCGGCGGCATCCTCGACGTGTTTCCCAGCGGCGAGGGCGACCCGGTGCGGCTGGACTTCTTCGGCGACACGGTGGAGAGCGTGCGCCGCTTCGACCCCTCCACCCAGCGCAGCACGGAGAGGGCGGCCGGCTTCTCGCTGCGCCCGGTCTCCGAGGTGACGCTGGACGAGGCCAGCAGGACGCGCTTCCGCACCGCCTGGCGCGAGCTGTTCGGCCAGGCCGCCGCTATCGACCCGATCTACCAGGCGATCTCCGACGGCCGCCGCACCCCGGGCATGGAGCACTGGGTGCCGCTGTTCCACAACGAGATGGAGACGCTGCTCGACTACCTGCCGCAGCCCTCCGTCTCGATGGACGTGCAGGCCGAGGAGGTGCTGACCGCCCGGCTGGAGATGATCGCCGACCACTACCAGAGCCGCCGCATGGTGCGGCGCGACGGCGAGGTGCCCTATCGCCCGCTGCCGAGCGAGCGGCTGTACCTGGACCGCGCCGGCTGGGACGCGATGCTGGCGGGCGTGCCGGCCTTCGTGTTCAGCCCTTACGGCATGCCGGACGGTGCGGGCGGCTTCGACGCCGGCGGTCGGCCAGGCGTGCTGTTCACCCAGGCCGGCACCGGCATCTCGGCCAACATGTTCGAGCAACTGGCGACGCAGGCGGCGAGCTGGGCCGCGCAGGGCAAGCGCACCGTGGTGGCGGCCTGGAGCCGCGGCTCGCGCGCGCGGCTCGGCGCGTTGCTGGGCGAGCACAAGCTGCGCACCGAGGTGGCCGAGGACTGGCGCAGCGCGCGCCGCGCCCGGCCTGACGCGATCGCGCTGGTGACGCTGGGGCTCGAGCGCGGCTTCGTGGCAGACGACTTCGCCATCGTCGGCGAGCAGGATTTGCTGGGCGAGCGCATCAGCCGCCCGGCCCGCAAGCGCAAGCGCGCCGACCAGTTCATCGCCGAGGCCACGGAGATCGCCGAGGGCGACCTGGTGGTGCACCAGGATTACGGCATCGGCCGCTACGACGGGCTGGAGACGCTGAAGATCGGCCTGGCACCGCATGACTGCCTGCGGCTGATCTACGACGGGCTGGAGAAGCTGTTCCTGCCGGTGGAGAACATCGAGCTGCTCAGCCGCTTCGGCAGCGAGAGCCAGGGCGTCGCACTCGACAAGCTCGGCGGCGCCGGCTGGCAGAGCCGCAAGGCGCGCATGAAGCAGCGCATCCGCGACATGGCCGGCGCACTGATCCGCATCGCCGCAGAACGCCGGGTGCGCGACGCGATGACGGTGGCACCGCCCGAGGGCACCTGGGACGAGTTCTGCGCCCGCTTCCCCTTCGCCGAGACCGAGGACCAGACCCGCGCCATTTCCGACGTGCTGGAAGACCTCTCGTCCGGCAAGCCGATGGACCGGCTGATCTGCGGCGACGTGGGCTTCGGCAAGACCGAGGTGGCGCTACGGGCAGCCTTCGCGGTAGCGATGTCCGGTTCACAGGTGGCCGTGGTGGTGCCCACCACCTTGCTGGCGCGCCAGCATTTCCGCGGTTTTACGGCCCGCTTCGACGGCCTGCCCGTGAAGGTTGGCCAGCTCAGCCGCATGGTCACCGCCAAGGACCAGGCGGAGGTCAAGCGCGGGCTGGCCAACGGCGACATCAACATCGTCATCGGTACCCACGCGCTGCTGGCCAAGGGGATCGAGTTCTCCGACCTCGGCCTGCTGATCGTCGACGAGGAGCAGCATTTCGGCGTCAGCCACAAGGAGAAGCTGAAGGCGCTGAAGGCGGACGTGCACGTGCTGACGCTGACCGCCACCCCGATCCCGCGCACGCTGCAACTGGCGCTGACCGGGGTGCGCGAGATGAGCCTGATTGCCACTCCGCCGGTGGACCGCATGGCGGTACGCACCTTCATCATGCCGTTCGACCAGGTGGTGGTGCGCGAGGCGATCCAGCGCGAACGCTTCCGCGGCGGCCAGGTGTTCTGCGTGGTGCCGCGGCTGGAAGACATGCCGAAGATGCAGACGCGGCTGCGCGAGATCGTGCCCGAAGCCCGCATCGTCGAGGCGCACGGACGCCTGGCGCCCACCGAGCTGGAACGGGTGATGACCGAGTTCGGCGACGGGAAATACGACATCCTGCTGTCCACCAACATCGTGGAGAGCGGCCTCGACATGCCGGCGGTGAACACGCTGGTGATCCACCGCGCGGACATGTTTGGGCTGGGCCAGCTGTATCAGCTGCGCGGGCGTGTGGGACGCGGCAAGCAGCGCGGCTACGCGTACCTCACCTGGCCGCCGACCACGAAGCTCTCTGCCGCCGCGGAAAAGCGGCTGCACGTGATGCAGACGCTGGACCAGCTTGGCGCCGGCTTCACGCTGGCCAGCCACGACCTCGACATCCGCGGCGCCGGCAACCTGCTGGGCGACGAGCAGTCCGGACACATCCGCGAGGTGGGCATCGAGCTCTACCAGCAGATGCTGGAGGACGCGGTGGCCGAGATGCGGTCGGCCAAGGGGCGCGTGGCGAGCGGGGACCGCGACTGGACGCCGAACATCAACCTCGGCCTGCCGGTGCTGATTCCGGACGCCTACGTGCGCGACCTGCCGGTGCGGCTGGGGCTGTACCGGCGGATCGGCGCGCTGTCCTCGGACGGCGAGAGCGAGGCGCTGGCGGCCGAGCTGGTGGACCGGTTCGGGCCGCTGCCGGAAGAGGTGGAGAACCTGCTGCAGGTGGTGCACCTGAAACGTGCCTGCCGCGTAGCCGGCGTGGAGAAGCTGGAGGCGGGGCCGAAAGGCATGGTGCTGCAATTCCGCGGCAACGCCTTCCGCAACCCGGCGGGACTGGTGGCCTGGCTTGGGACGCGCAAGGGCGTGGTAAAGCTGCGGCCGGACCACAAGCTGGCGGTGGTGCGGGACATGACGGTGGCCGAGCGGGTGCGCACTGCGGACGACGTGCTGGGGCATCTGGTGCGGGTGGCGGAGCAGGCGAAGGCAGCGTAGGAAAGCAAGCGCTTCTTTTTCGAGAAAAAGAAGCAAAAAGCTTTTGCTACGGCTGTCGCGGTTATATCTGGCGAGCGCGCGACAGCGGAAGCAAAAGTTTTTTGGTTCTTTTTTTCAAAAAAGAACTGCTTGCCTTACCTCATGAGATGCGGCGCCAAGCCCAGCACCCCGATCGCGATCAGATACACCGCCACGATCAGGTTCAGCAGCCGCGGGATCAGCAGGATCAACACGCCGGCGATCAGCGAGACGAGCGGGGTGACGAGAACCGCGTGCAATTCCATGGCAAAGCCTCCCAATACGCAACGAAGACGCGTCCGGAGGGGAGATGGTTGCGCACGGCGGATGGTGCTGCTGGAGGGGATTGAACTCTCGACCTCTCCCTTACCAAGGGAGTGCTCTACCACTGAGCTACAGCAGCGCCGGTTGCCCGAACCGGGTTGGTCCTAGCTTTTGGCCGGGTTCAGCGCAAGCCCATCGGCGGAAAGACCCGAACCACATCGAAAACGCGCTACCTACTACCAATCGGCGCGGATGCTGGCTCACAGAAAGCAAGCAGTCCTTTTTTGAAAAAAAGGACCAAAAAACTTTTGGCTCCGCTGTCGCACGCCCTCCGGAAAGAACGGCGACAGCGGAGTCAAAAGTTTTCTGCTTCTTGTTTTAAAAAAGAAGGCCTTGCTTGCTTCGAAACGGTCGACCTCGAGGCGATTGATATCAGTCCCGGATGACGCCGCGTGGTTCAATAACGCGGCCTAGGAAAGCTGCCCGCAAGCTTGCGCAATCCAGGCCAGGTAATCCGGGCTTCCGCCGGTGACCGGCAACGCCGCTATGCACGGGCACTCATACGGGTGCTCCGCCCTGATCCGCTGTTGCAGGGCGGGCACGAGCGCGGCAGTCGTCTTGACAATCATGACAATCTCGCTCCCATCCTCGATGCGGTCTTGCCACCGATAGACAGTGCGCATGCCCGGCAGAATGTTGGCGCAGGCAGCTAGCCTCTCCTCGACCAGCGCCCGGCCAAGTGCGGCGGCGGCGGCGGCGTCTGGATGTGTCACGTAGACGAAGACGATTTCGGGCACGGGTTAATCAAGCAAGAAAGCAAGGCCTTCTCTTTTGAAAAAAGAAGCAAAAAACTTTTGTCTCCGCTGTCGCGCGCTCGCCGGCGAGTCCCCGACAGGGAGCAAAAGTTTTTTGGTTCTTTTTTTCAAAAACGAACTGCTTGCTTGCCTTACTCCGCCGCCCGCGTGATCTGCGGCGGCGCATCCTTCAACACCGCGCGCTGCTGATCCCGCCCAGCCGCCACCGCTTTGAGTCGGTTCATCACCGACCCCGTACCCGCCGGGATCAAGCGCCCGACGATCACGTTTTCCTTCAGCCCGGTCAGCTGGTCGGTTTTGCCGGCGGTGGCCGCCTCGGTCAGCACGCGCGTGGTCTCCTGGAAGGAGGCGGCGCTGATGAAGCTGTGCGTCTGCAGACTGGCCTTGGTGATGCCTTGCAGCACCGGCATCGCGGTCGCCGGCCGCTCGTCGGCTTTCAGCCGCTTCACGTTCTCGGCATCGACCTCCATGCGGTCCACCTGCTCACCGGTGAGGTAGGTGGTGTCGCCGGGCTCCATGATCTCGACCTTCTGCAGCATCTGCCGGACGATGACTTCGATGTGCTTGTCGTTGATCTTCACGCCCTGCAACCGGTAGACGTCCTGGATTTCGTTGACCAGGTAGTCCGACAACGCTTCCACGCCGAGCACCTTGAGGATGTCGTGCGGCACGCGCGGGCCGTCCACCAACGGGTCGCCGCGCAGCACGAAGTCGCCTTCCTGCACCGAGACGTGCTTGCCCTTCGGCACCAGGTATTCGGTCTCTTCGGACGTCTCGTCGTTCTTCACGATGATGCGGCGTTTTGCCTTGTAGTCCTTGCCGAACTCCACGCGGCCGTCGTTCTCGGCGATGATCGCGTGGTCTTTCGGACGACGCGCTTCAAACAGCTCTGCCACGCGCGGCAGACCACCGGTGATGTCGCGAGTCTTGCTGCCTTCACGCGGAATACGCGCAAGCACGTCGCCGGCATGCAACGTGGCGCCGTTCTCCACCGACAGGATCGAGTCCGGCGAAAGGAAGTAGCGCGCGTCCGTGCCGTTCGGCAGCTTGACGACCTCACCGCTCGAACCCTTCAGCTGCAGCCGCGGCCGCAGGTCCACACCCTTGGCCGTCTGCTTGTAGTCCACAACGACTTTCGAGGTCAGGCCGGTCACTTCGTCCATCCGCTCGACGAGCGTGATGCCTTCGATGAGGTCGAGGTACTCCACCTGGCCGGCCAACTCGGTGAGGATCGGCAGCGTGTACGGGTCCCACTCGGCCAGCTTCTGCTGACGAGTGACGGCCATGCCGTCGTCTGCCAGCAGCCGCGCGCCGTACGGCACACGGAACCGGGCACGCTCGCGCTGCTTGTCGTCCACCAGCACGATCTCGCAGTTACGCGACATCACCACCGGCACACCCTGGCTGTTTGTCACCACGTTGCGGTTACGCACCGTCACCGTGCCTTCGTGCGATGCTTCCACGCTCGACTGCTCGGCACCACGCTGCGCCGCGCCACCGATGTGGAACGTGCGCATCGTCAACTGCGTGCCCGGCTCGCCGATCGACTGCGCTGCGATCACGCCGACTGCCTCGCCAATGTTGACCGGCGTGCCGCGTGCGAGGTCACGTCCGTAGCAGCGCGCGCAGACGCCGATCTGACTCTCGCAGGTCAGCACGGAGCGGATCTTCATCACCTCGACGCCGGCGCGCTCGATCTGCTCGGCCTCCGTCTCCTCGATCAGCGTGTTGCGCGGC
The DNA here is from genome assembly GCA_965198755.1 of Acetobacteraceae bacterium. Taxonomy (GTDB): domain Bacteria; phylum Pseudomonadota; class Alphaproteobacteria; order Acetobacterales; family Acetobacteraceae; genus BOG-908. Next base: position 4,125,894 of record OZ240673.1, on the reverse strand, counting down.
ACCAGCACCTTGTTGGTGGCCGGATCAAGCACGTCTTCCGACGCGGTACGCCCGAGGATACGCTCGGACAGTGACGAGACGATGTCGCCGCCGTCCATCACCGGACGCACGGTCAGGCCGCGCTCGGACCCGCAATCTACCTCGACGATGATGCAGTCCTGCGCCACGTCGACCAAACGTCGCGTGAGGTAGCCGGAGTTCGCCGTCTTCAACGCCGTGTCGGCAAGGCCCTTACGCGCGCCGTGGGTGGAGTTAAAATACTCCAGTACGGACAAGCCTTCCTTGAAGTTGGCGATGATCGGCTGCTCGATGATCTCGCCCGACGGCTTGGCCATCAGCCCGCGCATGCCAGCCAGCTGACGCATCTGCGCCGGCGACCCACGCGCACCGGAATGGCTCATCATCCAAACGCTGTTGGTCTGGCGGCCGACTTCCTGGCGGCTGATCTCCTTCATCATCGCGGCCGCGACAGAGTCCGTGCAGCGCGACCAGGCGTCCACCACCTTGTTGTAGCGTTCGCCGGCGGTGATCAGACCGTCCTGATACTGCTGCTCGAACTCCTTGACCTCGTTCTGGGTCTTGGTGATCAGCTCGGGCTTCTCCTTCGGGATGATCAGGTCGTCCTTGCCGAACGAGATGCCCGCCTTCGCTGCTTGCTGGAAGCCAAGCCCCATCAGCCGGTCTGCGAAGATCACGCATTCCTTCTGGCCGCAATGGCGATACACCGCATCGATCACGTCGGAGACGTTCTTCTTCGTCAACTGCTTGTTGAGCAGCGAGAACGGCACGTTCGGATGCTTCGGCAAGATTTGCGCGATCAGCATGCGGCCCGGCGTGGTCACCACGATCTGCCGCTTGCGGGACCCGTCCGGCTCGATCAGCTCCATGCGCGCGCGGATCTTGTCGTGCAGCTTGATCGCCTTCGCGTTCAACGCAAACTCTATCTCGCCGATCGTGCCGAAAGCGGGGCACTCGTTGGCCTCGGCAACACGAAAGTCTGCTGTCTCCAGCGAGAGGTAATACAAGCCCAGCACGATGTCCTGGCTCGGCACAATGATCGGCTTGCCGTTTGCCGGGCTGAGGATGTTGTTCGTCGACATCATCAGCACGCGCGCTTCCAGCTGCGCCTCCAGGCTCAGCGGCACGTGCACCGCCATCTGGTCGCCGTCGAAATCCGCGTTGAACGCGGTGCACACCAACGGGTGCAGCTGAATCGCCTTGCCTTCGATCAGCACCGGCTCGAACGCCTGGATGCCCAACCGATGCAGCGTCGGCGCACGGTTCAGCATCACCGGGTGCTCGCGGATCACCTCTTCGAGGATGTCCCAAACCTCCGGCCGCTCCTTTTCCACCATCCGCTTGGCGGCCTTGATGGTCGTCGCGTGGCCGTATTTCTCGAGCTTGCTGTAGATGAACGGCTTGAACAGCTCGAGCGCCATCTTCTTCGGCAAGCCGCACTGGTGCAGCTTGAGTTCCGGACCCACCACGATCACCGAGCGGCCGGAGTAGTCCACACGCTTGCCCAACAGGTTCTGTCGGAAACGGCCCTGCTTACCCTTCAGCATGTCGGACAAGGACTTCAGCGGACGCTTGTTGGCGCCGGTGATCGCACGACCACGCCGCCCGTTATCAAACAGCGCGTCCACCGACTCCTGCAGCATGCGCTTCTCGTTGCGCACGATGATGTCCGGCGCCCGTAGCTCGATCAGCCGCTTCAAGCGGTTGTTGCGGTTAATCACGCGCCGATAAAGATCATTCAGGTCCGACGTCGCGAACCGCCCGCCGTCCAGCGGCACCAGCGGACGCAGCTCCGGCGGGATCACCGGCACCACGTCCAGGATCATCCACTCCGGCTTGCTGCCGCTCTCGCCGAACGCCTCGATCAGCTTCAGGCGCTTGACCAGCTTCTTGCGCTTGGCCTCGCTCGTCGTGTCGCGCAGATCGGCACGCAGCTTCACCTTTTCGGAATCAATGTCGATGCCGTGCAGGATCACTTTGATCGCCTCGGCGCCGATCGCCGCGCGGAAGCCGTCCTCACCGAACTCATCCTGTTTGGCCGCCAGCGCGTCTTCCGTCAGCAACTGGTGCAGCTTCAGGTCTGTCAGACCCGGCTCGAGAACCACGTAGCTCTCGAAATACAGGATCTTCTCCAGCTCCTTGAGCGTGAGGTCCACCATCAAGCCAATGCGGCTTGGCAGCGACTTCAGGAACCAGATGTGTGCCACCGGCGAGGCCAGCTCGATGTGACCCATACGCTCGCGGCGCACCTTTGCCAGCGTCACTTCCACGCCGCACTTCTCGCAAATAATGCCGCGGAACTTCATCCGCTTGTACTTGCCGCACAGGCACTCGTAATCCTTGATCGGACCGAAGATGCGTGCGCAGAACAACCCGTCACGCTCCGGCTTGAACGTGCGGTAGTTGATCGTCTCCGGCTTCTTGATCTCGCCGTAGCTCCACGAGCGAATCTGCTCGGGCGACGCCATTTGAATGCGGATCTGGTCGAAGGTGACAGCCTGGCCAGCCTGGCCGAGGATTTTCATCAGTTCGTTCACAGGAACGTCCTTTCAAGAAAGGCCAGGGGCGCTGCCCCTGGACCCTGCTGGGGCCAGTCGGCCCCAGACCCCAATTCTTAGACTGCGCTCTGGTCGAGATCGACGTTCAGGCCAAGCGATTTCAGTTCTTTCACCAGCACGTTGAAGCTCTCCGGAATGCCGGCTTCGAAGTTGTCCTGCTCGCGCACGATCGCTTCGTAAACCTTGGTTCTGCCGGACACGTCGTCCGACTTCACCGTCAGCATCTCCTGCAACGTGTAGGCCGCGCCGTACGCCTCCAGCGCCCAAACCTCCATCTCGCCGAAACGCTGACCGCCGAACTGCGCCTTGCCGCCCAACGGCTGCTGCGTAACCAGGCTGTAAGGCCCGATCGAGCGCGCGTGGATCTTGTCGTCCACAAGATGATGCAGCTTCAGCATGTAAATGTAGCCGACCGTCACCTTGCGCTCGAACGGCTCACCCGTGCGCCCGTCCGTCAACACCACCTGCCCGGACGTATCCAGGCCCGCCTTTGTCAGCATCCGCTCGATGTCGCTCATCCGCGCACCGTCGAACACCGGCGTCGCAATCGGCACGCCCTTCTTCAGGTTTTCCGACAACTCGATCAGCTGGTCGTTGTTCAACCCTGCAATCTCGTCGTCGTAGACCTTATCGCCATACACGTCGCGCAGCTTCTCCAGCAACTCCTGCTTGGCCGCGCCGCTGCGCCGATACTCCTCAACCAGCTCGCCGATTTCGCGCCCAAGGTTTGCGCACGCCCAGCCGAGATGCGTCTCGAGGATCTGACCCACGTTCATCCGGCTCGGCACGCCGAGCGGGTTCAGCACCAGGTCGACAGGCGTTCCGTTGTCGAGGAACGGCATGTCCTCCACCGGCACCACGCGAGAGACCACGCCCTTGTTACCGTGCCGGCCAGCCATCTTGTCGCCCGGCTGCAGCTTGCGCTTCACCGCTACGAACACCTTGACCATCTTCATCACGCCGGGCGGCAGTTCGTCACCACGCTCGAGCTTTTCCACCTTGCTCTCGAAGCGCTGCTGCAAGCGCTGCACGGCGGCGTCGAACTCGCGCTTCAACACCTCGATTTCGGCCATCACCGCGTCGTCCTGCACGCCGATGTTGCGCCAGGCGCCACGCGGATGCTCGCCGACCACCTCTGCCGTCAGCACCGTGCCCGCCTTGATGCCCTTGAACCCGCCGGCCGCCTTGTGGCCCAACAGCTTCTCGCGCAGCCGGTTAAGAAACGCGCGCTCCTGGATGCCGCGCTCGTCGTCACGGTCCTTGGCCAGACGCTCGATCTCCGCGCGCTGGATCGCCATCGCGCGCTCGTCCTTGTCCACGCCGCGGCGGCTGAACACCCGCACGTCCACGATGGTGCCGGCAACACCCGGCGGCAGCTTCAGCGACGTGTCGCGAACGTCGCTGGCCTTTTCACCGAAGATCGCGCGCAGCAGCTTCTCTTCCGGTGTCATCGGGCTCTCGCCCTTTGGCGTCACCTTGCCGACCAGGATGTCGCCCGGGTTCACTTCGGCGCCGATGTAGACGATGCCCGCCTCGTCGAGGTTCTTCAGCGATTCCTCGCCGACGTTCGGGATGTCGCGGGTGATCTCCTCCTGGCCCAGCTTGGTGTCGCGCGCCATCACCTCGAACTCTTCGATGTGGATGGACGTGAACACGTCGTCGCGCGCGATGCGCTCAGAAATCAGGATCGAGTCTTCGAAGTTGTAGCCATTCCAAGGCACGAACGCGCACAGCACGTTGCGCCCGAGTGCCAGCTCGCCCAACTCCGTCGACGGCCCGTCGGCGATGATCTCGCCGGCGCCGACCTGGTCACCCACGCGAACCAGCGGACGCTGGTTGATGCAGGTCGACTGGTTCGATCGCATGTACTTGCGCAGACGATAGATGTCCACGCCCGCCGTCGACCCATCCTCCCCCGACGCACGCACCACGATGCGCGCGCCGTCGATCTGGTCCACCACGCCGGCGCGGCGTGCAACAATAGTCGCGCCCGAGTCACGCGCAACGGCAGCCTCCATGCCGGTGCCGACCAGCGGTGCGTCGGCCTGGATCAGCGGCACCGCCTGGCGCTGCATGTTGGAGCCCATCAGCGCACGGTTCGCGTCGTCGTTCTCCAGGAACGGGATCAACGCGGCCGCCACCGACACCAACTGCTTCGGCGAGACGTCCACCGCAGTCACGTCCTCCGGCCGCACCAGCCGGAAATCGCCACGGTTGCGCACCGAAACCAGTTCGCCGGAGAAGTTGCCGTCCTCGTCCTGCGGCGCGTCGGCCTGCGCCACCACAAGGCGCTCCTCCTCCATTGCGGAGAGGTATTTCCAGCCGTCCTGCACCTGGCCGTTCTTCACCAGGCGGTACGGCGTCTCGATGAACCCATACTTGTTCACCTTGGCAAACGTCGCCAGCGAGTTGATCAAACCGATGTTCGGGCCTTCGGGAGTCTCGATCGGGCAGATGCGGCCGTAGTGCGTTGGGTGCACGTCGCGCACCTCGAAGCCGGCGCGCTCGCGCGTCAGGCCGCCTGGACCCAACGCGGACAGGCGCCGCTTGTGCGTCACTTCGGACAGCGGGTTCGTCTGGTCCATGAACTGCGAAAGCTGCGAGGAGCCGAAGAACTCGCGCACCGCGGCGGCCGCCGGCTTCGCGTTGATCAGATCGTGCGGCATCACCGTGTCGATGTCGACCGAGCCCATGCGCTCGCGGATCGCGCGCTCCATGCGCAACAGGCCGACGCGGTACTGGTTCTCCATCAGCTCGCCCACCGAGCGCACGCGCCGGTTGCCGAGGTTGTCGATGTCGTCGATCGTGCCGCGCCCGTCCTTCAGCTCAATCAGGATCTTTACCGTGCGCAGCACGTCTTCCTTGCGCAACGTCCTGTGCTGGTCGTCGCACTCCAGCGTCAGGCGCATGTTCATCTTCACCCGGCCGACCGCGGAAAGGTCGTAGCGGTCGGGGTCGAAGAACAGGCCGCGGAACAGCGCCTCGGCCGTCTCCGGCGTCGGCGGCTCGCCGGGGCGCATCACGCGGTAGATGTCGATCAGCGCGTCGTCGCGGCTGGTGTTCTTGTCGATCGCCAGCGTGTTGCGGATCCACGGCCCATTCGCCTGGTCGATCGCCAGCGTCGGCAGGCTGGTGATGCCCGCCTCTTCCAGCGCCGCCAGCCGCGCTTCGGCAAGTTCCTCGCCGGCTTCTGCGTAAATCTCGCCGGTCTCCTCGTTGACCATGTCGACGGCCACGTAGCGGCCCAGCAGGTCCGCACGGCCGACGAGAACTTCCTTGGTCTTCTCGGCGATCTTGCGCGCGCTGCGTGCATTCAGCTTGGCGTCGGCGTCGGCCACTACCTCGCCGCTCTCGGCGTCGATCAGCGGCTCGAGCAGCTTAAGGCCGCGGAACGCCTCGGGGTCGAACGGACGTGCCCAACCTTTGGCGGTGCGGGTGAACACCACCTGGCCGTAGAAGAAGTTCAGGATGGATTCGGCATCCATGCCGCGTATCTCGAGCGTGTCTGCGTCCTCGCCGGCGGCGATGCGCTCGGCACGGTTCTTCTCGCTCGCCTCGCTCTCCAGCGCGTAGAGCAGCGTGGTGACCGGCAGCTTCCGCTTACGATCGATGCGGACGTAGACCATGTCCTTGCTGTCGAACTCGAAGTCCAGCCACGAGCCGCGATACGGGATAACCCGTGCGGCGAACAGGAACTTGCCGGAGCTGTGCGTCTTGCCCTTGTCGTGGTCGAAGAACACGCCGGGGCTGCGGTGCATCTGGCTGACGATGACGCGCTCAGTGCCGTTGATGATGAACGTGCCGTTATCCGTCATCAGCGGCATGTCGCCCATGTATACAGGCTGCTCCTTGATGTCGCGGATCGAACGCGCGCCGGTGTCCTCGTCGAGGTCCCATACGATCAGGCGCAGGATCACCTTCAAGGGTGCGGCGTAATTCATCCCGCGCTGGATGCACTCCTCGACGTCGTATTTCGGCTCTTCCAGTTCGTAGTAGACGAACTCGAGTCGGCCGCGGCCGGCGAAATCGTCGATCGGGAAGACGCCGCGGAACACTTCCTGCAGTCCGGTGTTTGTGCGGCTGTCGGGCGCGATGTGCATCTGCAGAAAGCCCTCGTAGCTGGACCGCTGCACGTCGATCAGGTTGGGCATCGGTGCCACTTCGGGGATGCGTCCGAAGCTCTTGCGAATCCGCTTGCGCGGCGTGAATGTCTGAGTGGTGTGAGTGATTGCGTCCATCAGATCTTCTGCCCCATGCCTTGCGGCCCGGCCGATAAACGACCGCTTCCCGCACCATCACAGCTGTATCCCGAGCTGTCCGGTCTTACGAAACGCCCGAAGGGGCGGGGATCATGCCGATCCCCGCCCTTCTCTTCAGATTATAGCCGGTGCGCAGTGTGTAGAAGCTGCGCGCCGGAATGTCACATCACTTGACTTCGACAGTGGCGCCCTGCTCTTCCAGAACCTTCTTGATCTTCTCCGCCTCGTCCTTGGTGACGGCTTCCTTCACCGTCTTGGGCGCGCCTTCGACCAGGTCCTTGGCTTCCTTCAGCCCCAGACCGGTGATGGTGCGGATTTCCTTGATCACGTTGATCTTCTTGTCGCCGGCCTTGGCCAGCGTCACCGTGAACTCGGTCTGCTCCTCAACCGGAGCAACAGCAGCGCCACCACCCGCCGGGCCCACCGCGGCTACGGCGACCGGGGCGGCTGCGGAGACGCCCCACTTCTCTTCCAGCATCTTGGAAAGCTCGGCAGCTTCCAGCACCGTCAGCGCGGACAGGTCGTCCACCAGTTTCGTCAGATCGGCCATTGTCAAGTTCCTTATTTAGCGTTTGATCGGTTCCATGCAAGACCGGTCGTCCGGCCCCGCCACTTAGGCTGCTTCCGCCTCGTCCTTCTTGGCATAGGCCGCCAACACCCGCGCGAGCTGTGCCGCCGGCGCTGCAACCACGCTGGCGATGCGGGTGGCGGGGGTGTTGAGCATCCCCAGCAACCCGGCACGCAGCGCGTCCAGCGACGGCAGTTCGGACAGGGCCTTCACGCCAGCCGCATCAAGCGTCTGGGCGCCAAGGGCACCGCCGATCAGCACCAGTTTCTCGTTGGTCTTGGCGAACTCGACGCACACTTTGCTGACAGCCACGGGGTCGTGCGCCCAAGCAAGCGCAGTCGGTCCCTTGAGCATCGGCTTGATGCCGTCGAATCGGGTCCCATCCAGGGCGAGGATGGCCAGCCGGTTCTTCGCGACTTTGAAGTGCGCCCCCGCCGCCCGCATCCGCTGCCGCAAATCCGTCACCTCGGCGACCGTCATTCCCTGGTTCTGGGTAACGACCACCATCGACGTCTCTGCGAACACGGCCGCGAGCGATGAGACGAACTCCCGCTTCTCCGTACGGTCCAAATCCCGTCTCCTCTTTGGTCCGGAGCACGCCCCGGACCGGGTTCCCTACTGGGCGCCGCACCGCAACACCCGGTTCGCCTGTCCTCTGTAAGCAAGCCGGAACCGCCAGACGCCTTTCGGTGTCGGGCTTCTCCCGTCTCCCACGCGCGAACCTTGCGGTCATTAAGGCCCTATGGGCCGCGTGTGGTCTTGGACAGGTTCAGGCCAGCGTCGCCGCCAGCCCTGCCCACCTGCCTCCGCGGAGGCAGGTGTATCTCGTTCAGCCAGCCAGGCTGGACACGTCCACCCGCACGCCCGGCCCCATCGAGGAGCTGAGCGACACCTTCTGCAGGTACGTGCCCTTCGCCCCGGTCGGCTTGGCCTTCTGGATCGCGTCGACGAAAGCGCGGATGTTCTCCAGCAGCTTGTCGCTCTCGAAGCTCGCCTTGCCGATGCCGGCATGGATGATGCCCGCCTTTTCGGCCCGGAACTCCACCTGGCCGGCGCGCGCGGCGGTCACCGCACCTTTGACGTCCATCGTCACCGTGCCGAGCTTCGGGTTCGGCATCAGGCCGCGCGGGCCCAAAATCTTACCTAGCCGCCCCACCAGGCCCATCATGTCCGGCGTGGCGATGCAACGGTCGAACGCGATCTCGCCGGCCTGCACCTTCTCTGCCAGGTCGTCCGCACCCACCACGTCGGCGCCGGCGGCCAGCGCCTCCTCAGCCTTCGGGCCACGGGCGAACACGCCGATGCGCACCGTCTTGCCGGTGCCGTTGGGCAGGCTGATCAGCCCGCGTACCATCTGATCGGCGTGCCGCGGGTCGATGCCGAGGCGCATGGAGATCTCCACCGTCTCGTCGAACTTCGCCTTCGCGTTGGTCTTGACCAGGCTCAGCGCCTCGTCCAGCGCGTAGTTCTTGCTCTTGTCGACCGCGGCCTTGGCCGCGTTCAGGCGCTTATCGTGTGCCATGACCTTCAGCCCTCCACCACGGACAGGCCCATCGAACGGGCCGAACCGGCGAGCATCTTCACCGCCGCCTCCACGCTGCCGGCGTTCATGTCGACCATTTTCAGGGCCGCAATCTCGCGTAGCTGCGTCATCGTCACACGGCCCACCGTCGCACCCTTGCCCGGCGTGGTGCTGCCGGCGGTCACACCGGCCGCCTTTTTGATGAAGTACGTGTTGGGCGGCGTCTTGGTGATGAAGTTGAACGTGCGATCGCCGAACGCGGTGATCACCACCGGCACCGGCATGCCCACTTCCATCGTCTGCGTGCGGGCGTTGAACTCCTTGCAGAATTGCATGATGTTCAGGCCGCGCTGGCCCAGCGCAGGGCCCACCGGCGGCGACGGGTTCGCCTTGCCAGCCGGTATCTGCAGCTTGATGTAGCCGACGATCTTCTTTGCCATGCCTATCCAGGCTCCTGGTCGAGAGGGCCGGACCGCGGTGCAAACGACCATGGGCACCGACGGCGACAGCCGGCCGGCACACAAAATCTCCCGCGTTCCAAATGAGCGGCGTGCCTAGCCTGTCCGGGCGGACACTGTCAACGGACGTCAGGCAAGAAGACTCACCACGAAGGCACGAAGAAGAGCAGCACGGGAGCACTCAGCCAGCCGGGGTGGCAGAGCAAAAGCAAGCGTCTTCTTTTTCGAGAAAAAGAAGCAAAAAGCGTAATTGCTCACCCCGGGTCCCAAGGTGTTCAGCCGGGCTTGGGTGAGGGATCTGTTTGACACGCCTACGGGCGAGTCGATTCAAGCTGTGTGTGCCGCCCGACATTGATCTAAGCAAGCTGAGCCACGTCGAGAAGGACGACCTGATCCGGACGCTGTTGCCGTTGGCGGGCCGGTTGGAAGTCGCGCTCGTGCGCATCGCCGAGCTCGAGAAGCGTCTGGCCAGATACGAGCGGCCGAAGAGGACGCCTGACAACTCCTCCATGCCCCCGTCCAAGGGCCAGAAGGCCGACAGCCCCGATGCCGGCAAGCCGCACCGCCGCGGCCGTCCCGGCGTGGGCCGGATGCTGGAGCCCGATCCCGACCGCGTCGTGGACGCCAAGCTGCAGGCCTGTCCGCATTGTGCCACCAGCTTCCCCGCCGGCGAGCAGACCCCGCAGGAAGTCTATGACCGCATCGAGATCCCGCCGATCAAGCCCGATGTCACCCGGGTGCGGCTGTTCGGCGGCCAATGCACCTGCTGCGGCCAGCGTGTTACGGCTGAAGCACCGCCTGGCCTGGAACCTGGCTCGCCGTTTGGCCAGTCGGTCTGCGCGCTGGTGGTCTACCTGCATTACGCCCACGCCATCGGCTTCGAACGGCTGGCAGCGCTGCTGGGCGAGGTTTTCGGCCTGCGCATCAGCGAAGGTGCGATCAGCAACATGCTGCAGCGCGCGTCCAAACCGTTGCTGGCCGCACAGAGCGCGATCCAGACGGCGGTGACCGCTGCCCCCGTGGTGTGCTGCGACGAGACGTCGGCCCGGGTGTGCGGCCGCAACTGGTGGGAATGGGTGTTCGTCACCTCGCTGGCGGTGCTGCACGTGATCCGGCCCAGCCGCGGCCGCGCTGTGGTGGCCGGCGTGTTCGGCGACACCCAGCCGGCAGTCTGGGTGTCGGACATGTTCGGCGCCCAGCGTGGCCACGGCCTGCTTTGGCAGGTCTGCCTGGCGCATCTGCTACGCGACGCGCAGTTCGCCATCGAGAGCGGCGACGATGCCTTCAGCGCCCCGTTCAAGCTGTTGCTGCTGCGGGCGGTCGCCATCGGCCGACGACGAGAGCGGCTGGCCGACACCACGCTTGCACGCTATGCAGCCGACCTGGACCGCAGGCTCGACCGCATCGTCGCCGCCGTGCCCGTGAGTGCTGACGGCGTCAGGCTGCGCAAACGCATCCTCGCCAATCGCGGCGCCCTGTTCGTGTTCGTCACTCATCGCGATGTGCCCGCCACGAACAACATCTCTGAACGCAACCTCCGCCCCAGCGTCATCTTCCGCAAAGTCACCAACGGCTTCCGCTGCGAATGGGGCGACGACACCTATGCCGCCTTCCGCTCCGTGGTCAGCACCGCTAAAGCAAAGAACATGGCCGTGCTGGGAGCACTCCGAGACGCTCTGGAGATGAAAATCACGCCAGCCCCGGGGTGAGCAATTACCAAAAAGCTTTTATCGCGGCTGTCGCGGACAGCTGAAGCGACGCGTTTCAGCTGGCGCCACCAAGGAGACAAAAGTTTTTTGGTTCTTTTTTTCAAAAAAGAACGCTTTCTTGCTTCTCTGCAGTCCCACCAAAGACGCCGAATGTGCCTTCAAAAAGGCACCTGAACGCCTTCCGTCTTCGTGTCCTTCGTGGTGAGCCTACCTTGCTCGCCTCACCGCTCGGTAACCGCCACCGGCAGCGCGTCGTGCGTGTTCATCCAGATCCCGTGCGGCGAGCGCCCCACCACGATCCGCTCGATCACCCCCGTCGCCGGGTCCAGCACCGCGACGGACTGTGCGAACCGCAGCGTCGCCCAGATCTTGCCGTCCGGCGCGAAATCCATGTCGTCCGGCCCACCGGGCACCTGGATCGTGCGTATCACCGCAAGGCTCACCGGGTCGATCACCGTCACCGTGCCGTCCACCCGGTTGGTGGCGTAGATCAGCTTGCCGTCATGCGTCAGGAACATCGTGTGCGCGCCGCGTCCGGTCGGCACCACCCGCTCCACGTGGCCGTCCGCCGGGTCAACCACGGCGAAATGCGCCTCGCCCATGATGCCAACCAGCAGCCGCCCACGGTCCCACAACACGCCCGCCGGCGTGCGGCCCACCCGCGCGTCCCACTTCACCCGCCCGCTCGCCGTCTCGATGGCAATCAGCCTGTCCGTGCCCTGCAGGCTGACGAACACCACGCTGGAATCCGGCGCGTAGTTGAGGTGGCTGGGCAGGCTGCGCGCCGGGATGCGGTGCAGCAGCGAGAGCGTCTTCGCGTCGTAGATGTCGATCTGCGCGCGCGCCAGGCCCGCAACCGTCAGGTAGCGTCCGTCCGGACTATAGACGAGCTGGTATGGGTCGCTCACCGTCACCCGGCGTTGCATCGCACCGGTTCTTGGGTCGAGGAAGAACAGCGAATTGCCGGCCGTGTCGCCCACCACCAGCGACCGCTTGTCGGGCGTCAGTGCCATGTGGTGAGGCTCGCGCAGCATCGGGATGCGGCGCAGTTCCTGGTGCGTGTCGATGTCCAGCAGGCTCAGGCTGGCGTCGTTGGAGTTAATTACGAACGCCAGGTTTGCCGCCCGCGCCAGACCCGGCACGCACAGCAGAACCAGCAAGGCCAGCAAACGGAAGATCATTCGGCACCGCCCCGTGTCGCACTGCGCACTGCGTAGCGCGATTCGGTGGCGCGCAGCCAGGGGTCAGAGGACGTGGAACAAATAGAGCAGGATGATCACCGGGATGGGAAGACCGAGAAGCCATAGAAATATCCCGCGCATCGCCTTGCAGTCCCTTGTTGATGATGGGGGACCAAACGCGGCGGACGAATCTCGGTTGCAACGAAAGCAAGCGCTTCTTTTTCGAGAAAAAGAAGCAAAAAGCTTTTGTCGCGGCTGTCGCGGAATCTCTTCAGACGGGTGCCCAAGGGAGAAAAAGTTTTTAGGTTCTTTTTTTCAGAAAAGAACTTTCTTCGCTTTTGCCGTGAACTTCCCGAACTGCGCCACGCCGGCAAGCCGCCGATCTAAAAACGCCTCCACCTCCGCACGCGTGCGGTCCTCGCGCAGCCAATATAGCAGCGTGGACGTGTAGACCGAGGCCAGGATCGCACGCTTCGAGTACCAGCTGAACCCGCCTCCGGTGTCGCCCGCCGCGGTCCAGATCGCGTCCACCGTGCGCGCGGTGCAACCGGCCGCCACCGCCGTGTTGCCCGGCAGCGCCAGCACGCCCACGGCGCGGCGCACCGCGCGCCTGTCAGGCTCGGCCTGTTCCAGCCTGGTCAGGATCAGCGTGCGCACTTTCTGCGAGAGCCGCTGGCCTTCCAGCGCGGGCGCGGCTGCGCGGACCATGTCGCGCGTCGCCATGTCGATGTAGGCCTCCACCAGCTCGGCCGGGCCGCCCGGAAACAGCACTTCGGCCTGCGTGCCGGCCGCCTGGCTCAGCGCCCGAAGCGTCCAGCCTTGCTCGGGCACCAACGGCAGCATCGCACGGACCGCCGCGTCGCGCGCGGCCTGGCGGTCATAGGCGTCCGTCATCGCGACCCTCCGGCAATCCGCCCTGCCGCAGCCGGCGCCGCATGCTGGCCCGGCACGGCAGGCGCCGCCTGTTGGCCTGAGACGGCCGGCGCCGCCTGCCGGGCCTGCCGTGCCGCGGCGTCCGCCTGCGCGTTGCGCGCCACCTCCTCGGCAAAGCCGAACTGGCTGAAATCCGTCACCCGCATCGGGTAGAGGATGCCGTCCAGGTGGTCGTACTCATGCTGCACGACATTGGCGTGCAGACCGTCTGCCTCGCCGCCGACGGGAGCGCCGTCGCAATCCACCCCGGCGTAGCGAATCCGCACGGCGCGCGGCACGGCGGCCAGCAGCCCCGGGATGGAAAGGCACCCTTCCACGCGCAGGGCCACCTCGTCGTCCAGTGCCTCCCAGCGCGGGTTGATCACCACCTGCGGCGGAATGGCGGGCTCTCCGCTGCGGGCGGTTGGAACGTGGAAGACGAACAGGCGCCACGGCACGTGCACCTGCGGCGCCGCCAGGCCGATGCCCGGCGCGTCCAGCATCGTCTCGATCATGTCGGCCACCAGCCGGCGCACCTCGGGCGCGCCCGGGTCGGGCACGTCCGCGGCCCGCTCCAGCAATACCTTATGGCCCATGCGGGCGATCTTCAGGAGAGCCATGCCTGCTATATAGACCGCGCCCGCCGCCCGGCGAGCCATCCTGGGCAAAGAGCGCGATATTCCCCCTTGGGGTCCACGGGTCACCATGATATAGGCCGCGCCTTGCTGGCGAATCCGCCGGCCGAGCAGACACGTTCATCGCCCGGCAGCCCCGGGCACAGCACTCGAAGGAGTAGGCGGCCAAGTGCAGGTTCTCGTCCGTGACAACAACGTCGACCAGGCGCTGAAAGCGCTGAAGAAGAAGATGCAGCGCGAAGGCATCTTCCGCGAGATGAAGCTGCGCCGCCACTTCGAGAAGCCGTCCGAACGCCGCGCCCGCGAGGCTGCAGAAGCTGTGCGCCGGGCGCGCAAGCTCGAGCGCAAGCGCCTGGAGCGCGAGGGGTTCTAAAGCAAGCGCTTCTTTTTCGAGAAAAAGAAGCAAAAAGCTTTTATCACGGCTGTCGCGGACTTCTCCGCACCACTCGTTCCAAGTAGTAAAACTTTTCGGTTCTTTTTTTAAAAGGAACTGCTTGCTTCTTTGCTATGCTGCACCGCGAAACCTTCGCCCTCGTAACGTGTTGTCTCTCTTACTCAGCAACGCCGGAGATGACCGCCGATGCGCATTGCACAGATCGCCCCGCTTCACGAGGCGGTGCCCCCGAAACTGTATGGCGGCACCGAGCGGGTCGTTTCGTTCCTGACCGAAGAGCTCGTTGCCGAGGGCCACGACGTCACCCTGTTCGCCAGCGGCGACTCGGTCACCAAGGCCCGCCTGCACGCCGTGTGGCCCAAGGCGTTGCGGCTCGACCCCGCCATCCGCGACCCCATCGCGCCGCACATGCTGCTGATGGAAGAGGTGTATCGGCAGGCGGCCGATTTCGACGTGTTGCACTTCCACATGGATTACTGGTCATTCAGCCTGTTCTCCCGCCAGCCCACGCCGTTCGTCACCACCATGCACGGTCGGCTCGATCTGCCCGAACTGCAGCCGGTGTTCGATACGTTCCCGACGACGCCGGTAGTCTCCATCAGCAACTCGCAGCGCCGGCCGCTGGCGCAGGCGAACTTCGTGGCCACCGTGCACCACGGCCTGCCGGAGAACCTGCTGACCCCGCAGGACGTCACCCCGTCCTACCTGGCGTTCCTCGGCCGCATCGCGCCGGAAAAACGGCCCGACCGCGCCATCCGCATCGCCCGCGCCGCCGGCATCCCGCTGAAGATGGCCGCCAAGGTGGACCGCGCCGACCAGGAATATTTCGACACCATCATCAAGCCGATGATCGCCGGCGGCGGCGTCGAACTCATTGGCGAGATCGGCGACCGCGAGAAACCCAACTTCCTCTCCGGCGCCATCGGCCTGCTGATGCCGATCGACTGGCCGGAGCCGTTCGGCCTGGTGATGATCGAGGCCATCGCCTGCGGAACCCCGGTGATCGCCTTCAACCGCGGCTCGGTGCCCGAGATCGTCGAGGACGGCCTGACCGGCTTCATCGTCGAGGACGAGACCAGCGCCATCTCCGCGGTCAGCCGTCTGCACGGGCTGTCGCGCGCGCGCGTGCGCAGACGCTTCGAGGAGCGCTTCACCGCGCGCCGCATGGCGGAGGATTACCTGGCCTGTTACCGCGCGCTGGGGGCGGAACGCAGCAAGCTGCGGGTGATCGGGTAAGCAAGAAAGCGGTTCTTTTTTGAAAAAAAGAACCAAAAAACTTTTGCTCTCGTAGGTGCCGTCGGCTGCAACGTTTCGTTTCAGCCGTCCGCGACAGCGAGAGCAAAAGCTTTTTGCTTCTTTTTCTCGAAAAAGAAGGCCTTGCTTCCTTTTCCGGTCCCGCTAGGGTAACAGCGTTAACCCGCCGAGGACCGCAGCATGAGTCTCACGCTAGACCCGCCGGTCATCGCTCCGAACTTCCTCGGCACGATCCGCGCTTTGCGCACGATGGTTCGCAACCCGATGCAGGGCTGGCCGGCCACCGTCTACACCGAGCCGCTGGTCCGCACGCGCATGCTCGGCCGCAACACCTTCTTCGTCTGCGACCCCGACCTGGTGCAGCAGGTGCTCGTCGACGACAGCGACAGCTTCGTCAAAGCCGAGTCCATGCGCCGGGCGCTCGAGCCCACGCTCGGCCAGGCGATCCTGACAGCCGAGGGCGCCCGCTGGCGCCTTCAGAGGCGCGTGGCCGCTCCGGTGTTCCGCCCCGCCCACGTGAACAACTTCGTCCCCGCCATGATCACCGCCGCGCGCACCATGCGCGACCGCTGGGACCGCCTGCCCGACGGCGCGGAGCTGGAGGTCACCAGCGAGATGATGCACGTGACGTTCGAGATCATCCTCGAGACCATGCTCTCCGGCCGCGGCAACGCCGACGTCACCCGCGTCGAGCACAGCATGCGCGACTTCCTCGACTCTACAAGCTGGGCCACCGCGCTGTCCGCCCTTGGCGCGCCGGAGTGGACCCCCTTTCCCGGCAAGCAGCGCGCCGCCCGCGCCGGCGCCTACCTGCAGCGCACCGTCAGCGACCGCATCGCCGAGCGCCGCCACACCGGCGAGCGCCTGCCAGACCTGCTCTCACTGATGATGGATGCGCGCGACCCGGAAACCGGCGAGGGCCTGAACGACACCGACATCCGCGACAACCTGCTGACCTTCATCGGCGCCGGCCACGAGACCACCGCGCTGGCGCTGACCTGGACGTTCTACCTGCTCGCCCGCCACCCTGACGTGGAGCGGCGCGTGCTGGCGGAGATCGCCTCGGTCACCGGCGGCGCGGCACTCGAGGCGGACCAGGTGCCGGCGCTGACCTACACCCGCCAGGTGATCCAGGAGGCGATGCGCGTCTACCCGCCGGTCGCCATGGTGGTGCGCCAGCCCAACCGGCCGCTCACCATGGCCGGCCTGCAGCTCGGGCCGGCCGACAACGTGTTCGTGCCGATCTACGCTATCCACCACCACCAGCTTCTATGGTCCGATCCCGAGACGTTCGACCCGGAGCGCTTCACGCCGGAGGCGGTGAAGCAACGGCACCGCTGGGCTTACCTGCCGTTCAGCGCCGGCCCGCGCATCTGCATCGGCATGGGCTTCGCGCTGCTGGAGGCGGTGGCCATCCTGGGCACCCTGCTGCCGCGCGTGCACCTGTCGGCAGCGCCCGGGTTCAAACCGACGCCGAAGCTGCAGGTGACGATGCGGCCGGCCGAGGGCATGCCGATGCGGGTGGAACGCCGGACGTAAGCAAGAAAGCAGTTCTTTTTTGAAAAAAAGAACCAAAAAACTTTTGTTCCTTTGGGCGCGTGATGCAGGAACCTGCGCGACAGCAGGACCAGAACGTTTTTGCTGCTTTTTTCAAGAAAAGCAGACCCAGCCTCGCTCTTCAGGTCAGAAGCGTGACCAATCGAATCCTTTAGTCCGAAATACGTGGCTACAAGCGCTGGTTCAGCACGCTGCCGCGGGAGGCTGAACGACCCGCATCCACAAACGACCCCGAAAGAGAACAAAAGTTTTTTGGTTCTTTTTTTCAAAAAAGAACCGCTTTGTTGCTCGTCAAGCCAAAACCATCTCCCGCTCCAGCACTCCCAGAACCGGCAGCCCGCTCGCCGCGGCCAATCCTTCCTCGGTGAAGAACACCGGCCGCCGCAGGAACGCCAGCACCAGCCAGCCGAACGACGTGAGCCCGCCCAGCAGCACGCCGGCCGCGATCACCAGCAGCGGCGTCGCCCGCGGCGTCTGCGGCACCAGCGCCGGCTGGATCACCCGCACGTTGGCCAGGCGCTGGGCGTCTTCCGCCTCGCTCAGGTGGCGGTCCGCCAGGATGCGTGTGGCGGAGCGGTAGGCATCCTCGGCACTCGCGCGCTGCCGGGTCAGCGCCGCCAGCGCCGCCTCGTCCGCATCGAGCGCGGCGAGCCGGCCGGCCAACTGCGTCACTTCACCCCCTTCTGCCGCCACCCTGGCGCGCGCGGCCGCCTGCTCGCTCTGCTCGCGCGAGCGATCCAGCCGCAGCGCGTCGATCGCCGGGTTGCGACCCTCGCGCACCACGGACAGCTTGTGGTCCTGGGTCAGCCGCCCCTGCTCGGCCTCATGGGCGGCAAGTTGGGCGCGCAGCCCCGTCACCATCCGGCTGCCCTCGCGATACTTCTCCCGCGCCGCGGCGAGCTTCGCCCTGGTGTCCTCGAGGTCCGCGTTGGCGGTCTGCAGGCGGAGGTCGCCATCCTGCTCGGTATACAGGCTGATGGTCGGCTTTTCGGCGGCGAGAAGCTGGGTCAGCACGGCCAGCCGGGCGGTGTGCTCGCCGAGGCTGGCATCAGCCTCGTCGCGCGCCTGTTCGGCCTGGTTGCGGCGGCTCAGCAGCATGTCGCGCTCGTTCTCGTAGCTGGAGATCGCGTGGTCGCGCTTGAAGGCCGCCATGCGCTCGTCGGTCGCGGCCACGGCGCGGCTGCCGGCTTCGGCCTCGTGGCGCACGATGTCGATCTGCGGGTCGTCGTACAGCGCGATTCGGCGGGCGGCGTAGAGGCCGAGCAGGGTGTTGAGCGTGGCCGCGGCGCGCGCGTTGTCGCCGTGGTCGAAGGTCACCGAGATCACGTTGGCGTCCTTGGCCGGCAGCACGTGCAAATGCGAGTCGAACAGCCGCACGCCGTGCTCCTCGCGCGCGGCCTCCTTGTCGGCCGGCGCCACCCGCCAGGGCGAGAGCAGCGTGCCCGCCACCGCGTGCAGCACGCGGTGGAGCAGGTTGCGCGGCGCCGGGTCGAACACCTCCGGATACAGCCTCGCGGGGCCCACCTTGCGCATCGCCGCCAAATGCAGATCGTCGCTGCCGAGGATCTCGGACTCCGCCTTCATGATCTGGTCCAGCGCAAGCGCGCTGGCGTTGACCTCGTGCGAGCCGGCGGCTTCCCGCACGGTGAACTCCGGCGAGGGCAGCACCGCCAGCGTGGCGGTGGCGCGGTAGCTGGGCGCCATCAGGGCTGCCACCAGCAACGCCAGACCCAGCACGCAGCCGCCGGCGAACGCGGCCGCCCGGCGGTTGACATGCGCATGGTAGAGGAACTCGCCCAACGACATGGGCGGCTCGGCGCGCTGGTCCGCTTCCCTCATGTCGGCATGCCGCGCCAGAACCCGGTGATCATCCTGCGCCGCCCTTCACGGAATCGTGTGCGACGGCAAGATGACAGAAACCGCAACGAACGTCGAGAGGCGATCCGGCCTGTGTACGGTGCCACGATTGGGACTAGGCAACCGCGGCACTTCGCGCCAATTAGCGTGCACCACGCCGACGCTTTCCCGAAGGGTGACCCATGTCTTCGACCACGCACGACGCCCCCGCCCCGCAAGGGCCAGCCTCCCACGGGACAGCCGCGCATGGAACCGACCCGCACGGGACCGCACCGCTCGGCCATCCGGCGGAACCGGGCCGTCGCGACTTCCTCACCCTGCTCGCTCTCTCCGGCGCCGCGGTGGCGGCAGGCTCCATCGTCTGGCCGTTCGTCGACAGCATGGAGCCGGCCGCAGACACGCTGGCCGCCGGCGAGCCGATTGACGTGGACGTGAGCAAGCTCGCCGCCGGCCAGCAAATCGTGGTCGTCTGGCGCGGCAAGCCGATCTTCATCGTCCACCGCACCGAACAGGGCCTGGCCACACTGCAGAATCCCAAGACGATCAGCATCCTGTCCGACCCGAACAGCAAGGTCCTGCAGCAGCCCACCTACGCGGAGAACTGGCATCGCTCGGTGGACCCGGCCTACGCGGTAATGGTCGGCATCTGCACCCACCTCGGCTGCGTGCCCACCTTCTACCCGAACATCAGCGCCACCGACCCGGCGCCGAACTGGCCGGGCGGCTACCTGTGCCCGTGCCACGGCTCGAAATACGACTTGGCCGGCCGCGTCTACTCGGGCGTGCCGGCGCCCTACAACCTGCCGGTGCCGCCATATCACATGGCCAGCGCAAAGGTCGTGCGGATCGGCGAAAACCCGCCGGGACAGGATTTCGACCTGAATTCCGTAGTGCAGATTTAAGAAAGCAAGCGCTTCTTTTTTGAAAAAAGAAGCAAAAAACTTTTGTCTCCGCTGTCGCGCGCTTGCCGGAAAGAACCGCGACAGCCGCAATAAAAGCTTTTTGCTTCTTTTTCTCGAAAAAGAAGCGCTTGCTTATTCTAATTTCCCTACCGCAGCCCCCAGCAACCCCGCATCTCCCACCGCCAGCACCCGCCCGTCCTCCGCCGTAAGCGTAGCGCCGTCCCATCCAGTCACCCGGCCACCCGCGCCCTCGATGACCGGCACCAACGCCGCCCAGTCCCAAAGCTTCAGGTCGCATTCCGCGATGATGTCGATTTGGCCGAGTGCCAGCAATCCGTAGGCGTAGCAGTCGCCGCCCCAGCTCACCCGTGCCACGCCGTCAGCCAGACGGCGCCACGCGGGCATGTTGGCACCGAGCATCTCGGGCGAGGTGCAGGACAGCTCCGCCGACCCAAGCTCCACGCACCGCCTGGTGCCAGCCCTGCCGCCGAACGGCCCGGTGAACCGCGTCGCCTCCCCGGCCACACCCACCCAGCGCTCGCCGGTGACCGGCTGGTCGATGATGCCCAGGATGGGCGTGCCCTCGCGCAGCAGGGCAATCAGCGTGCCGAAGGTGGGCCGGCCGGTGATGAAGGCGCGCGTCCCGTCGATCGGGTCCAGCACCCAGCAGAACGCGGCGTCCGGGTTCTCGTGGCCGTATTCCTCGCCGAGGATGCCGTATCCCGGATAGGCGGCGGCCAGCACGGCGCGCATCGCCTGTTCGGCGCCGCGGTCCGCGAGGGTGACCGGGCTGTCGTCCGGCTTGCGCTCCGCCTGCAGGTTGGCGCGGAAGTGGCGCCGGATGATGGCTCCGGCGCTGTCGGCTGCTTCCAGGGCTGCGGGAAGGTGGTCTACAGGCAAGGCAAGCAAGCAAGCGGTTCTTTTTTGAAAAAAAGAACCAAAAAACTTTTGTTCCCTTGGGCGCGCGTTGAAGGAGACGCTGCGACAGCAGGACCAAAAGTCTTCTGCTTCTTTTCTTCAGAAAAGAAGGCCTTGCCTTTCACTACGGCTTGGGAGCCTGCGCAGGCGCGGGCGAGTCCAGGTTCTCCGGCGACGCAGGCGCCGTGTTGGCTGGCGCCTTCACGGCCGGCTTCACAGCGGCACCGTTGGCGCCGCTGGTGCGCTGCTGCGTCGCGGGCGGCGCCACGGCGTTGCCTGCGGTGCCCGGCTTGGACGTGTCCTCGCCCGGCTTTGCCGGCACGGTGGCCGACGCCTTTTCCGGCCCGGCGGCGGGCAGCGGCATCGGGTCGTGCGACAGCGTGCGCAGGTAGTCGATCACGTCGGCGCGGGTCTGGTCGTTGCTGATGCCGGCATAGGCCATCTTGGTGCCTGGCGCGTAGGCGCTCGGCTTGTACAGCCACTCGTTCAGCTGGGCGTAGGTCCACTTGGCGTGGTGGCTGTTCAGCGCCTTGGAGTAGGTGTAGCCCGGAGCGCTGGCCTGGTCGCGGCCGACGACGCCGTACAGAAGCGGACCAACCTTGTTGGCGCCGCCTTCGTTGAAGTTGTGGCAGGCGATGCAAATTTTCTTGGTCAGCGCCTGGCCGTCTGCCGGGTTGGCCTTCACCAGCAGCGGGGTCAGCGGCGGCAGGCCGGCCGGCGTGGCCTGTGCACCGGCCGGCGGCGCGGCAGTCTGGGTGGCGGCGGCCGCGGCTGCGGCGGCTTCTGCCGGGGTGGGCAGCGGCTCCGGGTTGGGCGAGAGGGTGCGCAGGTAGTCGATCAGGTCGGCGCGTATCTGGTTATCGGTCACACCGGCATACGCCATCTTGGTGCCGGGCGCGTAGGCCGCCGGCTTCAGCAGCCACTGGTTCAGCTGCTCGTAGGTCCACTTGGCCTTGTGGCTGCTTAGCGCCGCCGAGTAGGTGTAGCCCGGCGCGCTGGCCTGCTCGCGGCCGACCACGCCGTACAGCGCCGGGCCCACCTTGTTGGCGCCGCCCTGATTGAAGTTGTGGCAGGCGATGCAGATCTTCTTGGTCAGCGCCTCGCCCGGACCCACCTCGGCCTTCACCAGCAGCGGCGCGATCGGCGGGATCACCGGTGCTGCCGGCGCGGCCGCGGTGGCGGCAGGCTCGGCGCCCTTGATGTCGAGCGCGCTCTTGGCCAGCCGCTCGGGATGCACCGCGTTATCCGCAACGATGCCGAGGCCTACGTAGGCGATGCCGGCCACCAGCACCGCGGCGAAGACCTTGTTGAACTCCAGACTGTCCATGCGACCACTGACCCCGGCTTGCGAAAATGCCCCGCCCGGCGGAAGCCGCTGCGTTGCGCCCTACCTATGTTGCGCGGCACCCTAGTGAAGGGGGGCCTGCGCCACAACCACCCCGCCTCGGCACGCACGCGCTTGTATCCGTTACGCGCTGTGGCATGCCGCAGCGGCCGCGACAACCAGTCACTGACGCAAACGAGCAGTTAGTGATGCAAGGGGGACTGACCAGGACATGCACGAGGCGATCGCGTTCCAGGGGCGCATAGGGGCCTATTCCGACCTGGCCTGCCGCACCGCCTACCCCGGCCGCCCCACCCTGCCCTGCGACACGTTCGAGCTCGCCATCGAGGCGGTGCATGACGGCCGCGCCGCGCTCGCCATGCTGCCGTGCGAGAACTCGCTGGCGGGCCGGGTTCCGGACATCCACGCGTTGCTGCCGGGCAGCGGTCTGTCCATCGTGGGCGAGCACTTCCAGCGGGTGGAGCACTGCCTGCTGGCGCCGCGCGGCGCCAGCATCGCCGGGCTGCGCCGGGTGCACTCGCACGCGGTGGCCCTCGGCCAGGTGCGCAGCTTGATACGCGAGCTGGGCCTCGACGCGGTGGTGGAAGCCGACACCGCCGGCAGCGCGCAACTGGTGGCCGAGTGGAACCGGACGGAAGACGCGGCGATCGCCTCGGCGCTGGCCGCCGAGACCTACGGGCTGGAGATCCTGCGTCGCAACGTGGAGGACGCCGCCCACAACACCACCCGGTTCTACGTCACCGCGGCGGCCCCGGTGGCGGTCTCGCCGGAACAGACCGACCTGATGACCACCTTCGTCTTCCGGGTGCGCAACGTGCCGGCCGCGCTGTTCAAGGCGCTCGGCGGGTTCGCCACCAACGGGGTGAACATGACGAAGCTGGAAAGCTACATGGTGGATGGGTCGTTCACCGCGACGCAGTTCCTGTGCGACGTGGACGGACACCCGGAGCAGCAGGCGCTGCGGTTCGCGTTCGAGGAGCTGGGGTTTTTTTCCAGCGAGATGCGGGTGCTGGGGATCTACCCGAAGGCGGTGGCGCGGGAACGCACGTAAGCAAGCAGTTCTTTTTTGAAAAAAAGAACCAAAAAACTTTTGTTCCTTTCGCCCGCAGCAACAGCCGGGTGCGTCTGGACGAAGCGGGATCGCAATACAGCGACAGGAACAAAAGTCTTTTGCTTCTTTTTTCCAAAAAAGAAGGCTTTGCTTTCTTCGCGACGATCAACGTCAGCCGGAGCGGTTTTCCAAAACCAAAGCGTCGTGCGAGCAGCACCGTCGCCCTTGGACACTCAAGAAGGGCGTGTCCTTTTCATCCAGTCATCGATCAGCCTGCGCGCGATCGACATGTCCGGCGGCAGCACGAACCCGTCCGGCGTGCGCAGCTCCTCACGCGTGAACCACCGCGCTTCAACCAGCTCGTTCGCGTCGATGGTGATCTGCTCGTCCAACGCCTCGGCGGTGAAACCGAGCATGATGCTGGACGGAAACGGCCAGGGCTGGCTGGAATGATACGCGACGTTGGCCACGCGCACGCCGGCTTCCTCCCAGACCTCGCGCGCCACTGCCTCCTCCAGCGACTCGCCGGGTTCGACGAAGCCCGCCAGCGTGGTGAACACGCGCATCTCGCGGAAGCGCGCAGGCTGACCGAGCAGCACGCGCTCGCCATGCGTCACCAGCATGATCACCGCCGGGTCGGTGCGCGGAAAGTGGTGCGCGCCGCAACCTGCGCAGACCATCACGTGCCCGGCGTCGCGCGGCTGGCACGCGGCGCCGCACACGCTGCAGAAACGGTTGCGGGTGCGCCACTGCATCAGGCCGCGCGCGTGGGCGAGGATAGCCGCCTCGTCCGCCGGCAACAGGCCTCCGACACGGCGTAGGTCTTCGAAGCTGCCAAGCTGTGCGCCAGGAAGGTCCTCGTCCAGGCGGCTCAGGTCGATGGCGAGCAGCGTCCGCGCGCCGTCGCTGCCGAGCAACGCCCAGGGCTCGCTGGCGAGGAGCCGGCGGAGACCGTTCACCGGCAGCAGGGCCGCTTGCGGATGCGACCGGCCGCCGGTCACCAGGCTGCGGCTGCGCCAGACGGGTGCCACCATCGTGGTGGGCGCCACCAGTTGCTCCTCCAGCCAGGCTGTATCCTTGCGGCGGGCGTCCAGCCGGTCGAGCGGGCTGCCGGCGAAGATGTTGGGGCGATGTGTATGAAGCGTCGGGGCGGTCGTCATGCCCGGGGTGGTGGCATGGTGACTGACTAATCCGCAAGACGCAGCCCGAAGGAAGAAAGGCCTGCTTTTTTGAAAAAAAGTAGCAAAAAACTTTTGGTCCCGCTGTCGCGCCGTTTTCCTCAGCGTGAACTCAAGGCAACAAAAGTTTTTTGCTTCTTTTTTTCAAAAAAGAAGCGCTTGCCTTGGCTTCCTTCAGCGCATCAGCCGTTAGACGCGCGGCTTCGCCGGTGCGAAACTCTGCGGCTGCCCCGGCTCCTGCACGCCAGGTCCGGTTGTAGACGGGTCCTTGGTGATCTCCACGTCTTCCCGGCGCACCGTGTCGCGCACGGTTTCGGTGCGGTCGGTGGCTTCCTTGTGGATGACGACTTCCTCGCGCACCCGCGCCTGCTTGGCGACAACAGCCTCCTCCGCCGTCTCGGTCATCTCGATGACCTTGTCGCCGAAACTGTCCGAGCCCACCGCGCGGCCGTCGGTCACTGGACGGCGCTCAATGCTGACGTGCTCGTCGCGCAGGCTCAACGTCTCCTCGACCGGCGTCTCGACTACGTAGCGGCGCACACGCGTGGTGCCGCGGTTGACCGCGCGCTTGCCGACCGAGAGGGTCTCTTCGGAGAGCGAGAGCTTGCCGGACTCGCCCGCGCCGGCCTGGGTGTAGGCTGCCGCGCCGGGGTGGACGTTCGACACGCCGGCGGCGCCTGCAGCCATGTCCGGCTTGGCGGCCGGCATGCCGAGGCCGTAGCTGGTGGCCCGCTCGTCGATGTCGATCGGGTTGTGGCGTTCCAGCACGGCCACCGCCTGGTCGAGATGCGCGCCGCTGGTGCGCACGGTCACCACGGTGGAGCCGCCTTGCAGGCTGCGGTCGTAGACGGTGGTGTCGTGGCCGTAGTCCGGGTCGCCGCCGAACAGGTTCGCCCAGAAGCCCTGGTCGCGCTTCGGCTGCATCGTCTCCAGCGTGGTCTGGCCTGCCATTGCCGTGCCGCCCTGAACAGTGCCGGCGTGCTGGCTGATCGCGCTGGCCGGAACGCCGGCCGCCTCAAGGTCGCGCACGGCTGCGGCTGCGTGGTCGGCGGTGTCGAACACGGCTACGATGGTTTCGTCATCCATGAAGAACTCTCCTATAGATTGTGGAAGTCAGGGCGGGATCCTCCGGCCTCTGGCGCGGTCCGCTCAATCTCGGCGTGCTGTTCGCGCACGGTATGAGTCTCGCGGTGGCTCGTGGTCGTCCGCACGCGGCGCAGACGTATCTCCTCCTTCAGAACCAGGCGACGCTCGGTGACGATCACTTCCTCCATTACCGATATCACCGTCGTGTCGCCCTCTTCGCGTATCGGCGGAGCGGCATCGACCACCCGTCCGATCGGCACGCGCTCGATCTCGATGCGCTCGGTGCCGAGGATCTCTTCGACGAGTGCGTCACGCTCGACCGTGCGGATCTGAACGCGCACCCTGCCGGTCACCTCGGCGTGGCGCTCGATCAACAGTTCCTCGCTCAGCAACGAAAGAACCGTGTCGGCCTCGGGCATCGGCAGGTCTGCGGTCATTGCGGAGCTTGACGCGGGGGCGCTGCAAAAGTGGCCGGCGCTGGCGGGATCGTGAAGCAGGGAAGCAAACGCCGCTTTTGTAGAAGCCGAACTATTTTTGTTCCCCAGGACCGAGCCGTGTGGGGCGAGGCGCGACGGCAATGAGACCATCTGCTTGGCAGCTTAAGGTATGGAGCGAACACCCTGGCGAAAAACCGTCTGGAATCGATCGCTTTGGGTTTACCGGATGACAAGCGAAGCAGAAACGTCTGTTCCTTTACGCGCGCGCTAAAGAAGCCCCCGCGACAGCCGGACCAAAAGTCTTTTGCTTCTTTTCTTCAGAAAAGAAGGCCTTGCCTTCCTTTCTGAATTTCCGTTTTCAAAACAGCAGGCCCTGCCTCCACGTTTCCAGCGCCAGCGTCGTCGCCCGAGGCCGATGCATAATCCTGCAACGGGCATCCTCCCGCGGCACGTGGTCCTGCGTCGTCAGGCTCAGGTTCGGATTGTAGAACACGTCGCCGGACGCGATCGTCTTGCCCCAGCGCGCGACCATCAGCTGCGTGTCTTCCGGGTGGAACACCTGCTTGGTCTGGCTGCGGGTGGCGGATTCGTAGTGGTAGAGGATGGTCGCTCCGTCGTACAGGATACGGTATCCAGCCTGCCCGATGCGCAGGCAGAGGTCGGTGTCGTTGAAGCCGATGCCGAACGCCGCGTCGAAGCCGCCGACTTGGTCGAACACGCTCCGCCGCAGCATCATGCAGGCAGCGGTGACCGCCGCGTAGTCGCGGACCGAGGTGAGCGCGCAGTTGTAGCCGAGGTTGCGGCGTGCCTGCAGG
Organism: Acetobacteraceae bacterium; assembly: GCA_965198755.1. Taxonomy (GTDB): domain Bacteria; phylum Pseudomonadota; class Alphaproteobacteria; order Acetobacterales; family Acetobacteraceae; genus BOG-908. Next base: position 4,099,280 of record OZ240673.1, on the reverse strand, counting down.
CCCTGCGTGTCGGGGCCGCCGTTGGCGTCGAGGAACACGCTCTGGAACTTCAGCGCGTGGTCGGCCGACTCGTTGAAGCCGAGCACTACGCCGGCGTGCTGCACGCTGCAGTCCACGTACATCAGCAGCGGGCCTACCGCGCCCACGTCGCTGCGCGCGGTCAGGCGCCGCATGCGGTCCAGCCAGCCGTCCTGGGTGGCCTCGACGTCGTTGTTGAGGAACAGCACGAACGGGCAGTCCGCCCCGTGCAGCGCCACCGCCGCGTTGTTCATGGCGGAGAAGTTGAACGGGCCGGTATACGGCATCACCGTATGGCGAACGGCCAGCTTCTCCAGGTAGGCCTGCGTCTCCGGCTCGTCGGACTCGTGGTCAATCACCACCAGGTGGTAGTCGGCGGGCCGGCAGGTGCGCTCGACGGACTCCACGGCGGTGCGCAGCAGGTCCGCCTTGTTCTTGGTCGGGATCACGATCAGCACGCGGCCGGGCACGTCCGGCCAATCCACCCGGAACTGGTTGAACCACACGCCAGGCTGCACCTGCGCGCCGGTGCCCAGGCGGTCGAGGTGGCGTTGCAGGGCATCGGTGGTGGCCAGCATCACGGTGTCCTGCTTGGCGTGGCCGGTGCTGCTGGCGTGGGTGCGCCAGCGGTAGAGCACCGCGGGCACGTGGGTGACCACGCGGGCCGCCTCGATCATGCGCAGCACGAAGTCCACGTCGGCAGAGATCGCCATCGTCTCGTCCCAGCCGCCGATGCGGCGTGCGACCTCGGTGCGGGCGCAGACGAGGTGCACGAAGTAGGGGTGGCTGAGGTAGTAGTCGTGGCTGAAGGCCGGGCGCAGGCGCATCTCGAGGACGATGTCGGTGTTCTCCGTGGTCTGCGCCTCGTCGCTGTAGAGCAGGTCGGCGCCGGTCTGCCGCGCCGCCCGGATCAGCTGCCAGGCGGCGTCAGGCTCCAGCTTGTCGTCGTGGTCCATGAAGGCGACGTAGCCGTAACGCGCCGCACGCAGGCCGAAATTGATGGCGCGCGCGATGCCGACGTTCTCGGCCGAGCGCAGCACGCGGATGCGCCGCTCGCGCGCTGCGTAGCCGGCCAGGATGTCGGCCACGTGCGGGGCGTCCGAGCCGTCGTCCACGCAGACCAGCTCCCAGGCGTCGCAATACTGGGCGCGCACGCTTTCCAGCGCCTCGACGAGCCAGGCGCGCGGGGTGTTGTGGATCGGCATGATGAAACTGATGCCGTCGGCACCCGCGCGGTAGTTCAGCGCGCGGCGCAGGCGCGGCAGGCTGCCTGGCCGCATGTCACGCCTGCGATGCAGGAAGCGGCGCATGTTGCGGTTGGTGACCACGCGCTGCGGCGAGCCGGGCAGGATCTGCGCGGTGCCGGCGATGCGCACGTGCAGCTCCTCGTCCATCAGGCGCTCGAATTGCGCGGAGATGTCGATCTTGAAGGCGCACAACCCGGCGTGGAGGCCGGCGTCGAGCAGGTCGCCGCGGAACTGGTTGGCGGTAGCCGCCCCCACCACGGCGCCGTCGCTTGTGACCACCTCTACCTCCACGGCCACCTCCGGCCGGCGGCGGTCCAGCGCCCAGCCGTGCACGGCCATGCCGTGAATTGTGTCGAAGCTGCCGATCAGCCCCGGTACCGGGTCCACCACCACCGGGCTGCCGGAAAGCTCGGTCCGCTGGCCGGCCAGCCGCACGGCGATGCGCCGCTCGCCAGACAGGCCGGGGTGCTCCGGCAGGGCAACGCTGAAGCCGCACGCCGCCTGACCGAAGCCCTGGTCGCTGATGTCGTGGCGCGGCTGGTCGGCGGTGATGGTCGCCACCACCTCGGTGCCCACCAGTATGTCCAGCCGCACGCGACGGTTCGGTGCGGCGTTGTCCACCGCCCAGCCTTCCACGTGGCTGGGGCTGGCCGAATCGAGGCAGCCGAAATGCTCCTGGCGTGCGGCATCCAGGCTCAGGGCCGGGCCGGGCAGGACCAGGCCGGCCAGGCGCAGCTGCGCGGCCATCGTGTGGCCCGGCCGCAGCAGGGCGTGGATTGGCAGGCGGAAGCGCCACTCCGGCGGCACCGCGCCCGCCTCGCGCACCGCCACGCCCTGGGCCACGATCGCGCCGCCGCCGACCAGCTCCAGCCCGAGCTCCGGCGCCAGGAAGGGTGAAGCGGTGAACGCGCCGGTCACCAGCAGGCCGTCCTGTGCCAACGCGCGCACCGACACCGCGTAGGTGCCGGCCAGGTCCACCGGAAGGCCGAGCAGGCTGTCGCCGTCGGGCAGAGCCACCACGTCCACGCTGCGGAACATCAGGTGGCGCGGCAGCGTGTAGGTGAAGCCGGTGGTGCCCTTCGGCCCGGGCTCTAGCCCGGTCGTCGCGTGGACGGTGCCGTCCAGCACGATGGCGAGCCGGCCGGCGCCGTGCCAGCCGGCGGGTGCGACTGCCTGCACGACGCCGCCCGGCCGAAGGCTGAAGCGGAGCGGGCGCGCGGCGGGTCGTCTCATCGTGACAGGCTTAACGCCGCCCCGCTTGCGTGCAAGGGCCGCACCGCGCCGGTGCGGTACGGGCAGGCAAGCAGTGCCCTTGGTCCCCACGGCGCACGCTGCAGAAACCTCCGCGACCGCCGGACCAAAAGTCTTTTGCTTCTTTTCTTCAGAAAAGAAGGCCTTGCCTTCCAAGCCGGACGCAAGCCACCCGCCCGGCCAGGCGGCCAAGAGCCGTTTAGGTTCTGCCCTGTCCACGTGCATAGTCTCGCAGCAAATCAATGTCCGGTTGCACTTGAAACAGGTCCGCCGGGCAGTGCATATAACATGAACGTGTGCCTGCAGGCGCGGAACCGGTCGGAGGCGGCGGCTTCACCCCATGCGAATTCTCCTCACCGGCGGCTGCGGGTTCATCGGTTCGGCCGTGGTGCGCCACGTGCTGCGGACCACCGCGCACAGCATCGTCAACGTCGACAAGATGACCTACGCCGCCTCGCTCGACGCGCTGGAGGAAGGGCACGACCACCCGCGTCATCGCCTGGTGCGCGCCGACATCGCCGACGCCGACGCCATGCAGCGTGTGTTCGCCGAGGCCGCACCCGACGCGGTGATGCACCTGGCCGCCGAGAGCCACGTGGACCGCTCGATCGACGGGCCGGGCGAGTTCGTCCGCACCAACGTGGTGGGCACCTTCACGCTGCTGGACGCCGCGCGCGCCTACTGGTCGGCGCTTTCCGGCGAGGCGCGCGCCCGCTTCCGCTTCCACCACGTCTCCACCGACGAGGTGTTCGGCGCACTGCAGGACGGCGACCCGCCGTTTACCGAGGCCACGCCGTACGACCCGCGCAGCCCCTACTCGGCCAGCAAGGCCGCGTCCGACCACCTCGCACGCGCCTGGATGCACACCTACGGTTTGCCGGTGGTGGTCAGCAACACCACCAACAACTACGGCCCCTGGCAATTCCCCGAGAAGCTGATCCCGCTGACCATCCTCAACGCGCTGGAGGGCCGTCCGCTGCCGGTCTACGGCACCGGTGCGAACCAACGCGACTGGCTATACGTGGACGACCACGCCGAGGCGCTGCTCGCCGTGCTGACGCGCGGACAGCCGGGGCAGACCTACGCGATCGGCGCCCGCCAGCCACGCCGCAACCTCGACGTGGTGCACGCCATCTGCGCCGCGCTGGACGAGCTCGCACCCGACCCGGCCGGCCCCCGCGCGCGGCTGATCAGCTTCGTCACCGATCGGCCGGGCCACGATTTCCGCTACGAGATAGACGCCGGGTTCGCCGAGTCCGCACTGGGCTGGCACGCGGCGCATGATTTCGACCGCGGGTTGCGGCGAACCATCGACTGGTATCTCGCCAACCGGGCCTGGTGGGAGGCGATCCGCGCCGGACGCTACGGCGGTCAGCGGCTGGGGACAGCAGCGTGACCTACTATGGCGTGAGGAACCGGCGCGTGACGGACTGGCACGTGAGGACTGGCACGTGAGGACTGGCACGTGAGGACTGGCACGTGAGGAAGTTGGCACAAGGGGGATTGGCACGTGAGGGACGGTCACACACGGAGCCGGCCTGTGATGAACCGGCGCATGCGGGAGCGGCGGGAGAACAGCCCCCGCGTAAAGGACCGGCGCGTGGCGGCGGCCATGCGGGACGCCGGCGCGTGAGGACTGGTGCGTGAGGACTGGCGCATGAGCGGCCGCATCGCAAGGCGGGCACAGAGGGGGACGGGTCGATGAACATGAAAGGTATCGTGCTGGCGGGCGGGTCCGGCACACGGCTGCACCCGGTGACGCTGGGCACGTCCAAGCAGCTGCTGCCGGTCTACGACAAGCCGATGATCTACTATCCGCTGACCGTGCTGATGCTGGCCGGCATACGCGACATCCTGATCATCTCCACGCCCGACGACCTGCCGCAGTTCCGCCGCCTGCTGGGCGACGGCGCCGAGCTCGGTGTGCGGTTCAGCTACGCCGAACAGCCCCGGCCGGAAGGCATCGCGCAGGCCTTCCTGATCGCCGACGACTGGCTGGCCGGACAGCCCTGCGCGCTGGTGCTGGGCGACAACCTGATCTTCGGCGAGCACCTCTCCACCCTGTTCCGCGCCGCCGCGATACGTCCCGAAGGTGCTACCGTGTTCGCCTACCAGGTACGCGACCCGGAACGCTACGGCGTGGTCCGCTTCGACGAGGCCGGCCACCCGGCCGACATACTGGAGAAGCCGGCGGTGCCGCCCTCGGCCTGGGCGGTGACGGGGCTGTATTTCTATGACGCGCGGGTGACCGAGTTCGCCCGCGCGGTGAAGCCGTCCGCGCGGGGCGAGCTGGAGATCACCGACCTGAACCGGATGTATCTCGACGAGGGCTCGCTGCACGTGGAGAAGCTGGGCCGCGGCTGCGCGTGGCTGGACGCCGGCACGCCGGACAGCCTGCTGCAGGCGGCGAGCTTCGTGCAAACCATCCAATCCCGGCAGGGCATGCTGGTGGGGTGCCCGGAAGAAGTGGCCTACCGGATGGGGTTCATCGATGCCGACGCGCTGCACGGGCATTCGCGCCGGCTGGGCAAGACGGAGCTGGGGCGGTTGCTGAGGGACGTGGCGAACGGGGTGCATGCGTAGGAAGCAAGCAAGCGGTTCTTTTTTGAAAAAAAGAACCAAAAAACTTTTGTCTCCTGGGCACCCGCCTGAGGAGACTCCGCGACAGCGCCGATAAAAGCTTTTTGCTTCTTTTTCTCGAAAAAGAAGTCCTTCCTTTCTTGAGTTTTGCATGAAAATCGAACGCCAGGCCATCCCCGAAATCCTTCTCGTGACACCCCCCCGCTTCGGCGACGAGCGCGGCACCTTCATGGAGACTTACTCGGCCGAGAAGCTGGCCGCCTACGGCGTCACCGCGCCCTTCGTGCAGGACAACCAGAGTTCGTCGCGCGCGCGGGGCACGGTGCGCGGCCTGCACTGCCAGCTGGCGCCGCACGTGCAAGGCAAGCTGGTACGGGTGCTGCGCGGCGTCATTTGGGACGTGGCGGTGGACGCGCGTGCCGGCTCGCCCACCTTCGGCCGGCACGCCGCCGCAGTGCTGTCGGCGGAGAACGCCGCCCAGCTATGGGTGCCGCCCGGCTTCCTGCACGGCTTCTGCACCATCGAGGACGATACCGAGGTGGCCTACAAGGTGACCGCGCCGTACGACCGCGCGGCAGAACGCGGGGTGATCTGGACCGACGCCACGCTGGGGCTGGCATGGCCGGTCGCACCGGGCGAGGCCACGCTGTCGGACAAGGATCAGGTGCTGCCAGGCTGGGCGGCTGCGGCCGGCTGGTTCCGCGCATGACCATCCTGGTGACCGGCGGGGCCGGGCAGTTGGCACAGGCGCTGGCCCGCGCCCGGCCGGACGGGGTGAGCGTAGTCGGGCGGCCGGTCTTCGACTTCGACCGGCCGGAGACGGTGGCCGCCGCGGTGCGGCAGGCGCGCCCGGCGCTGGTGATCAACGCCGCCGCCTTCACCGCGGTGGACGCCGCCGAGACGGACAGCGCTGCGGCCCGGCGGGCCAACGCCGAGGGGCCCGGCCTGCTGGCCGAAGCCTGCGCCCAGGCCAGCGCGCAGCTGATCCACGTCTCCACCGACTACGTCTTCGACGGCTGCAAGGGCGCGCCCTACACCGAGGACGACGCGACGGCCCCCACCGGCGTGTATGGCGCCACCAAGCTGGACGGCGAGCGTGCGGTGCTGGCGGCCCATCCCGGCGCGGTGATCCTGCGCACGTCCTGGGTATACGCCCGGGCCGGGCGCAACTTCCTGCTGACCATGCTCGGCGCCGCGCGGCGCCTGCCGGCCTTGCGGGTGGTGGCCGACCAGCACGGCTGCCCCACCAACGCGGACGACCTGGCCGCCGCGGCGCTGGCCGTGGCCGACCGGCTGCTGTCCGCCTCACATGACAGGACGCGAGCCGGGGCGCAGGGCGAGCACCTGGCCGGCATCTACCATGCTGCGGGCCAAGGCGAGACGACCTGGCACGGGTTCGCCACCGCCATCTTCGCCGAGGCCGGCCGGCATGGCTGGCCGATGCCCGCGGTCGAGCCGATCGCCACGTCGGACTGGCCCACCCCGGCCCGGCGGCCGGCCGACTCGCGGCTGGAGTGCGGCAAGCTCGCGCGCGTCTTCGGCGTCCGCCTGCCGGACTGGCGCGACAGCCTGGTCCCCGCTGTTGCGTCCGTCTGCCGATCCCAAGCCGCCCACGGCGACGTCAGGCCCGCGTCCGGCAACATCCAGGCAGCGACCGGCGAATCCCAGGCCGCCTCTCAGCAGCGCGCGACCGGATAGGCGCGGCCGGGGTGCGCACTGGCGATGACGTCGCGATCCTGCTGTCCACGCGCAACGGCGCAGCCTTTCTCGACGCACAACTCGACAGCCTCCTCGCCCAGTCGCACGCCGCCTGGCAGATCTTCTGGCGCGACGACGGGTCCAGCGATGGCACGCCAGACCTGATGCGCCGCTTCGCCGCCGGCGCCGGCGCCGGCCGGGTGGTGGACCTCAACGACAATGCCGGCCGGCTGGGCATCACCTCGAGCTTCCTCGCTTTGCTGCGGCGGGCGCCGCGCGGCCGCGTGGTGGCGTTCGCCGACCAGGACGACGTTTGGCTGCCGGAGAAGCTGGCACGCGGGGTGGCTGCGCTGGGGCGCGTGGCGGCCGGGCAGGCGGCGCTCTACTGCGCCCGGCAAATGCTGGTGGCCGCCGACCTCTCGCCGATCCGCGAAAGCCCGCGCCTGCGCGGCGAGGTCGGCTTTCCCGGTGCGATGACGCAGAACATCGCCACCGGCTGCACGGTGATGCTGAACGCCGGCGCCGCCGGCCTGGTGGCAGAGGCCTGCGCGCCCACCGACACGCTGCACGATTGGTGGGCCTACGTTCTGGTTTCCGCTTGCGGCGGCGAGGTGCTGGCCGACCAGGTGCCGACGGTGCTGTACCGCCAGCACGAACACAACGCGGTGGGCGTGCCGCTCTCGCCGGTGCGGCGGAGCTGGGCGGCGCTGCGGCGCGGGCCGCACGTGTTCATGCGCACCTTCCGCGCGCACATGCGCGCGCTGGAGACGCAGGCGCACCTGCTCTCACCGGGCGCGCGCGAGGCGCTGGGGCTGATCACGGCGGGGCTGCACGACGGCTGGCGGCCGCGGCTGCGCGCACTGAGGCACCCGGGACTGCGGCGGCAGAACTGGGCGGAGACGCAGTTGTTCCGGTTGTGGTTCTTGCTGGGGTAGGACGCAAGCAAGCGGTTCTTTTTTGAAAAAAGAACCAAAAAAATTTTGTTTCCTGAGTACGCGTTGCGGGAGAGTCCGCGACAGCAGAGACAAAAGTTTTTTGCTGCTTTTTTCCAAAAAAGCAGGCCTTGCTTTCTTTCTTCTGCAGCCCCTCAAGGAAGAACGGCAATCAAGCCGCGAACCCGACGACGTCCCGTATCAGCCACCACAGGCCGCCAGCAACTCCGCCATATGCCCCGCCACCGGCGCCACCGCGTCTAGCGCCGGCGTCACGTCCAGGCCGATCGACCGCGCGAGTAGCTGCAGCCGCCCCACCCCATCCCCATACACCGCATCGCCCAGCAGCGGCGTGCCCAGATGCGCGCAATGCACCCGCACCTGGTGGGTGCGCCCGGTCCGCGGCCGCAGCTCCAGCCAGCTCATCCCGTCGGCCGTCCCCAGCACCTGCCAGTCCGTCACCGCGCGCTGGCCGTCCGCGTCCACCACCATGCGCCATCCCCCTGCCCCGCTCCGCTTGGCGAGCGACGCGTCCACCCGCCCGCGGTCCCCGGCCGGCCGTCCCTGGACCACCGCCCAGTACACCTTGCGCGCCCGCCCGGCCGCGAACTCCGCCTGCGCGGCCAGCAGCGCCGCCCGTCGGAGTGCGACGACCAGGCACCCGGACGTGTCCGCGTCCAGCCGGTGCGCGAGCCAAGGCCCGTCGCGCCGCCGGCTCAGCCGCGGAAACCAGTCCTCCACCGACGCCCCGCCGCGCGGCCCGCCATGCACCGGCAGTCCCGCCGGCTTGTCGAGTACCACGTAGCGCTGGTCGGCGAACAGCACCGACGGCGCGGCGGACGATACCGACGGCGCGGCCGGGCGCGGACCTGCATCTGTTGACACCGTGCTCCCCTGGGGCCGAAGCCCCGACCCATGCAGACCGACACCATCTGCGGCGCCAACGCGGTGGCTGCACTCTTCGCCCGCCGCCCGGACGCCGTATTGCGCCTGTTCTACACCGAAGCCGCACGCCTCGCCGCCGGCCCGTTCTGCGCCGAGCTAGCCCGCCGCCGCGCCCCCTACCGCATGCTGCCGCCAGCCGAGATGGAGCGCGCTGCCGGCACCACCCACCACGGCGGCATCGCCGCCGTCGCCCGCGCCCGCGTGGTGCCGATCCTGCAGCCGACCGAGCCACCGCCGCGTGCGCCGGTCCTGCTCGTGCTCGACGGCATCGGCAACCCGCACAATCTCGGCGCTATCGCCCGCAGCGCCGCCTTCTTCGGCGTGCGTCACCTGGTAATCCACCACACGCCCGGCGCCGCCCTGCCGTCGGACGCCGCCTACCGCACCGCCGAGGGCGCGCTGGAACACCTCGAGCTCTACCGCTCGCGCGACCTGCCGACGCTGCTCCACGCGCTCACCCCCGTCTACCGCACAGTTGCCGCCACGCTGCGCCCCGGCGCCGTGCCGATGGCGGAGATGCCGCGCGACAGGCCGGTGGCGCTGGTGCTGGGCAGCGAGGAGCACGGCGTCTCGCCTTCGGTGCTGGCGGCGTGTCGGCGGGAGGTGCGCATCGCGGGCAGTGGGGTGGTGCAGAGTTTGAACGTGGCGCAGGCGGCGGCGGTGTTGCTGTATGGGCTTGGGTGAGCAAGCAAGCGGTTCTTTTTTGAAAAAGAACCAAAAAACTTTTGGTCCTGGGCACCCGTCTGCGGAGAGGTCCGCGACAGCCGCGACAAAAGCTTTTTGCTTCTTTTTCTCGAAAAAGAAGGCCTTGCTTTCTGTCTTGCTTCGCTTGACGCCTCCACCGCATGTGCGATGCATCCGCTCCTACACGAACACGGAGCAGAGCATTGACCAAGACGATCACCGCCGCCGCGCTGGCCTGCGCCGCGCTGCTCGCCAGCGCGGGCGCAGCACGCGCCGACACCACCTACACGGTCGACAAGATCACCATCACCGGCAACAAGACGGTGTCCACCCAGGCCCTGCTGGACGGGCTGAGCTTCCACAAGGGCAGCCACGTGACGCAGGCCGACATCGTCGCCGGCCAGGAGGACGTGGGCAAGACGCTCAAGGCGGCCAACGTGGTGGGCGGCATCAAGACCGGCATGCGGCAGCTCGGCAAAAGCCACGTCGAAGTCGTCTACACGATCGACGACCAGGGTGCGCAGGCGCCCATCGTCAACCACTTGGCCCCGGTGCTGCACGCGCAGATTTTCGAGGGCAACAAGTCCGTCGCCAGCGACAAGCTCGCCGCCGCCTCCGGCCTGACCGTCGGCGACAAGTTGACCAACGAGAAGATCGCCGCTGCGGAGGCGGCAATCGGCGCGGTCTACAAGGCGGCAAAGCTGCCGGTCAGTGCGAACCTGTCCGGCACCACGCAGGCACTGCCGGGGGGGCAGGTGGACGTCACCTGGCACATCACCGAGACGAAGGTGAAGCGCAAGTCGCACGACGTCGAGGACCAGCGCGAGCAGCTCGAGCAGTAGGCCGTTCGTGGCGGGCGGCACGCACCACGCGTACGCCTGCGCCTCCGGCCCCTGGCCAAAGCCGTTTCAGCGCCAAGCTTTTCTGCGCTACGCTTGGCGGCGAGACTTAACCACAAGTCGAGACGCCGCGGCGTCGTCCGGCCGGCCGCCGTGCCGGCCTGACAACGCCGCCCACTGTTTTGGTGAGCACCGCCCCGGTAGGTAAGCCGGCCGGGACGTGCTCCAGGAGCCCGCGCCATGGCGTCTGTCATCCAAGGCCGCATGCAGACCGGACGCGCCCCGCAGCGCCGCCTGGCCTCGCCCGCCATCCGCGAGATGGTCGGCCGCCGGCTGGCCGAACTGTCCGGCCTGGCGATGGCGGCGGCCGGTGCCACGCTGCTGGTGGCACTGATCACCTACAACCCGCGCGACCCGTCGCTGAACACCGCCACCTCGCAGCACGCCACCAACATGGTGGGGCCTATCGGCTCCGTGCTGGCGGACTTCCTGCTGCAGGGCTTCGGGCTGGCCGGCGCGCTGCCGGGGGTGGCGATGCTGACCTGGGCCTGGTGCGTTGCCAGCCGGCGCGGCATGGGCAACCCGGCCTGGCGCGCGATGTGGACGCTGCTGGCAATGCCTTGCCTGGCGACGTTCTTCTCGCTGTGCGCGCGCGGGCTGCCCTGGCCCACCAGCGCGGGGGTGGGCGGCGCGGGCGGCCACCTGCTGTCGGTGACGTTCCTGGACATGGCGCAGGGCACGCTGGGCGGATTGGGCGCGGCGCTGGTGTTCCTGGCCGCCGCCGCGTTGTCGGTGCTGTTCTGCGCCGCCGGCGTCGGGCTGACGATGGGCGAGTGGCGCGCCGCCGGCCGCGGCGCAGCCTCGGCCGCCCGCGCCGGCGCCTCCGGCAGCCAGACGATGGCCGGGCTGTTCGTGCGGTCGCAGCCCTCGCCCGGCCTCGTGCTGCCGGTGGACGACGAGGCAGACGAGCCGATCTACATGCCGCCGCCGGTGGCCACCGTTACCAGCCCGTCGCAGGCGCCGTCCGCCGGCACCCCGGTGCTGCGGCGCGCCGGCCCGGTGGTGCCGGAGCTGGCGCCGGCGCGCACCACCATCCGCGCCCGCGTCGCCACCCCCGAGCCGCAGCGGCCGGTGGCCCGCCAGGAAAGTCTGCCGCTGCCCGAAGCCGGCTGGCGCCTGCCGCCGCACACGCTGCTGGCCTCGCCCCCGCCGCGCGCCAGCGCCGGCCCGGACGAGGCGGCGCTGCAGAACAACGCCCGCCTGCTGGAATCCGTGCTGTCGGATTACGGCGTGCAGGGCACCATCCGCGACATCCGCCCCGGCCCCGTCGTCACCCTCTACGAACTGGAACCCGCACCCGGCATCCGCAGCGCCCGCGTGATCGGCCTGGCCGATGACGTGGCGCGCAGCCTGTCCGTCACCGCAGTGCGCATCGCCACCGTCTCGGGCCGCAACGTCATCGGCATAGAGGTGCCCAACAGCCGGCGCGAGACGGTGTTCCTGACCGAGCTGCTGGAGAGCGAGGCCTGGACCCGCCACCAGGGCCGCCTGCCGATCGCGCTCGGCAAGGACATCGCCGGCATCCCGGTGGTCAGCGACCTGGCCCGCATGCCTCACCTGCTGATCGCGGGCACCACCGGTTCTGGCAAGTCGGTGGGGATCAACGCAATGATCCTCTCGCTGCTGTTCAAGCTGTCACCCGAACAGTGCCGGCTGATCCTGATCGACCCGAAGATGCTGGAGCTGTCGGTCTACGAGGGCATCCCGCACCTCATGGCGCCGGTGGTCACCGAACCGGCCAAGGCGGTGCAGGCGCTGAAGTGGACGGTGCGCGAGATGGAACGCCGTTACCGCGCGATGAGCCAGCTGGGCGTGCGCAACGTCGGCGGCTACAACGAGCGCGTGGAGGAAGCGCGCGCCAAGGGCGAGGTGATCAGCCGCCGCGTGCAGACCGGCTTCGATTCGGAGACCGGCCGCCCTACCTTCGAGGAGCAGCCGCTGACGCTGGAGGCTCTCCCCTTCATCGTGGTGGTGATCGACGAGATGGCGGACCTGATGATGGTCGCCGGCAAGGACATCGAGGCCGCGGTGCAGCGCCTGGCGCAGATGGCGCGCGCAGCCGGCATCCACGTCATCATGGCCACACAGCGCCCCTCGGTGGACGTGATCACCGGCACCATCAAGGCCAACTTCCCCACCCGCATCAGCTTCCAGGTGATCAGCAAGTTCGACAGCCGCACCATCCTGGGCGAACAGGGCGCTGAACAGTTGCTGGGCCACGGCGACCTGCTGCACATGGCCGGCGGCGGCCGCATCACCCGCGTGCACGGCCCGCTGGTAACCGACCGCGAGGTGGAGGACACCGTGGCCTTCCTGCGCCAGCAAGGCGCACCCGACTACCTAGACGAGGTGACGGAGGCGTCGGACGACGACGGCAACGCGGCGATGCTGGCCGGGATGAACAGCGCCGGCGACGGCGAGGTGGGGCTGTTCGACCAGGCCGTGGCGATCGTCGCACGCGAAGGCAAGGCGAGCACCAGCTTCATCCAGCGCCACCTCAACATCGGCTACAACCGGGCGGCCAAGCTGATCGAGCAGATGGAGCGCGAAGGGATCATCTCGGCGGCTAACCACGTGGGTAAGCGGGAGGTTCTGTGCCGGCGGACGAACGAGGATTGAGCGCGTAAGGCAAGCGGTTCTTTTTTGGAAAAAGAACTGCCGCGGACTCTCCTGCAGCACTCTCGCCAGGCTTCGAGGCCTTATTCCAACCAGCCTGAAGGTTGACCATGCCAAAGCAAGCAAGAGCCTTCTTTTTTGAAAAAAAGAAGCGCGGATTCAACTTTGAAACGCATAAAGGGTAAGCCTTCCCGACCGCCACTAAGGGGCGAAGAAGACCTCGTGTGGGGTCTTGTAGCCGAGGACCTTGCGTGGGCGCGAGTTGAGTTTGTTTTGCACGCGCAGGACGGCGGCCGGGGTGATGGTGGCCAAGCTGGTGCCTTTTGGAAAATATTGGCGGACCAGTCCGTTGGTGTTCTCGTTCAGGCCGCGTTCCCAGGCGTGATACGGCTTGGCGAAGTAGAAGTTGGCCGCCAGCCGGCGCGCGACACGGGCGTGCAGGGCGAATTCCTTGCCGTTGTCGGCGGTGATGGTGTGCACGCGTGCGCTGTGGCGTCGCAGTTTGGCGATGATGGCGCGGCTTGCGGGTTCGGCCTGGGCGGCGTGCAGCCTATGCAGCAGGGTGTAGCGCGAGACGCGGTCCACCAGGCTGAGAATGGCGCCTTGCTGGCGGGCGCCGATGATGGTGTCGACCTCCCAATCGCCGATGCGCACGCGCTGGTCCACGATGGCCGGTCTTTGATCGATGTCGATCCGGCCAGGGATGATGCCGCGCCCGGCCAGCTTGCCGCCCCGCTTGTTGTAGCGCTTGCCAGTGCGCCGCAGCTGCTGGAACAGCGTGCCGCCGGCGCGCTTGTCGGCCCAGATGTGCTGGTAGATGCGCTCGTGGCTGATGCAGGTTTGCTGCGTCTGCGCCAGCCAGGAGCTGATCTGCTGCGGGCTCCATTCCTGCCGCCTCAGCTTGGCTTCGATCAGCTTGACCACCGCCGGCGTCATCTTGCGCGCAAAGCTGCTGGCCGCCGACCGACGCCGCGTTGCCGCGTCCTGCGCCAGCCCGGAGCAGTAAAAGCCGGCACCGCCGTTGCGCTGCAACTCGCGGCAGACGGCCGACTGGCTGACGCCGATCCGCATCGCCATCGCCGCCTGCGTCAGACCAGCCTCATGCAACGCCGCCAGCTCACAGCGTTGCTCCGCCGTCAAATGCTTGCCCATCCAGACCCCCTTGCCGGAAGTCTAGACACGCCCCCTAGTCGCGGTCGGGAAGGCTACCCTTTATGCGTTTCAAAGTTGAATCCGCGAAGCAAAAAACTTTTGACTCGCTGTCGCGGACCTTTCCGGAAAGCGCGCGACAGCGGAGTCATCACACAGCTGTCCTGGACCTTGACCCCTCGAAGTCCGGCAGGGAAGGTAGGACTGCTTTTCTGGAAGAAGCAGCCAAAAACTCTTGGTCCTGCTGTCGCGGAGGTTTCTGCAACGCGCGCCCAAGGGAACAAAAGTTTTTTGGTTCTTTTTTTCAAAAAAGAACCGCTTGCTTCGCCTTTCACCAGTGAACCTGAGACGGTTGGCATTAACTGTCGAGCCGCTGACCATACGCTGTCTGCCACCCCTCGCGTGGCTTCGTCGCCTCTCAGGCAACCAACAGCATACCTGAGTGTTACCAGGGGTCCGAAGGAATCAGGCCGTGACAGACGACTCCCACCTGCTCGACCCCAGAGAAGCGGCCAAAGCCGCTCACCTGCATTACGTCAGCGACACCAAACCCGGCATTCGCCGCGAGCGCACGGAAGACGGCTGGGACTTCTATATGCCTGACGGCACGCGCGTCACCGACGAAAAGAACATAGCGCGCATCAAGAAGCTCGCCATTCCGCCCGCCTACACCGACGTGTGGATCTGTCGCGACCCGAACGGACACCTGCAGGCCGTCGGACGCGATGCGCGCGGCCGCAAGCAGTATCGTTACCACCCGCGCTGGCGCGAAATCCGCGACGAGGCAAAATACGGCAAGATGCTGATCTTCGGCCGCAAGCTGCCGGACATCCGCAAGCGGGTCGAACACGACCTGTCCAAACCAGGCCTGCCGCGCGAGAAAGTATTGGCCGCCCTGGTGCGCCTGCTGGAGCGCACGCTCGCACGTATCGGTAACGAAGAATACGCGCGCACCAACAACAGTTTCGGCCTGACCACGCTGCGCGAGCGACATGCCACAGTGCATGGCGCCACCGTCGAGCTGGACTTCCGCGCCAAGCACGGCATTCAGCGCCACATCGAGCTGAAGGATCGCAAGCTCGCCAACATCGTCAAGAAGCTGCAGGACATTCCCGGACAGGAGTTGTTCCACTACATCGACGAGCACGGCCACAGCCACACTGTCGGGTCCGATGACGTCAACGGCTACCTCCACGAGATCACCGGCGAGGAGATCACCGCGAAGGATTTCCGCACCTGGGCAGCCACCAACCTTGCTGCGCTGGCCTTGCAGGAACTCGAAGCCTTTGACAGCGCCGCCAAGGCCAAGAAGAACGTGCTGCGTGCGGTGGAAACCGTCTCCAGCCTGTTGGGCAACACGCCCAGCATCTGCCGCAAATGCTACATCCACCCGGCAATCTTCGACGGCTACCTCGATGGCAGCCTGCTCGAAGGCCTCAAAGCGCGCGCGGATGCGGTGCTCGACCACCAGGAAGGCGGACTGACCGCTGAGGAGATCGCGGTGACGGCGTTTCTCGACAAACGGCTGGAGCAAATGGCGGCAAAGTGACGCCGGCGCTTCGGAATCTCAGCTTCAAACAGGCAAGCCAAGCGGTTCTTTCTCGAAAGAAGCTCGGCGAGCAGAAACCTCGGCGACAGCAGGATCAATAGTTTTGCTGCTTTCAAAGGCAGGCTCGCTTACGTCCCGGCGCTAGGGTTAAACTTATACCAACCGCCCAATAGGATGACTCGCGATTGTACCCACGCGGCTGATTTTGTGATTCTCTGGTCTGGTCATCCGATTCGGGGGTCAGAAATGAGCAAGCCGGTGCCGGTCACGCGTCTAGACAGATCAGCTTTTGACCTGCGCCGTGAGGCGTCGCGCTGCAATGATGGAGCGGTCGTGCGGCGCTTATACCAACCGCCCAATAGGATGACTCGCGATTGTACCCACGCGGCTGATTTTGTGATTCTCTGGTCTGGTCATCCGATTCGGGGGTCAGAAATGAGCAAGCCGGTGCCGGTCACGCGTCTAGACAGATCAGCTTTTGACCTGCGCCGTGAGGCGTCGCGCTGCAATGATGGAGCGGTCGTGCGGCGCTTATTGGCGATTGCGCTCGTGCTGGAAGGGCGGCCGCGGACCGAGGCCGCCGAGGCCTGCGGCATGGACCGGCAGACGCTGCGCGATTGGGTGCACCACTACAACGAGGAAGGCCTCGACGGCCTGGCCAACCGTCGCAGTCCAGGCCGTCCGGCGCAGTTGACGCCTGAGCAGCTCGCGGCGTTCAAGGCGCTGGTGGAGCAAGGTCCCGATCTGGCGCGGGACGGCGTTGTCCGTTGGCGATGCAGCGATCTGCAGGCGCGCCTGCAGTCGGACTTCGCTGTGCACTATCATGAACGCAGCGTCGGCAAGTTGCTGGCCAGGCTGGCGTTCCGCAAGCTGAGCGTACGGCCGTTCCATCCCGAGCAGGACCCGGCCGCCCAGGCGACACACAAAAAAACTTTGCCGACCTGATCGCGGCCGCCCTGCCGCCCCATGCCGCCGGCAAACCGCTCGAGATCTGGTGGCAGGATGAAGCCCGCGTCGGCCAGCAGGGCACGCTGACCCGCGTGTGGGCGCCGCGCGGCAGCAGACCGGCTGCACCGCGCGATCGCCGCTACACCTGGGCCTACCTATTTGGCGCGGTGTGCCCGGCGCGCGGCGTGGGTGCGGGGATCGTCATGCCTTCGGTCAACCTGGAAGCCATGAGCCAGCATCTTGCTGAAGTCAGCCGCCATGTTGCACCTGGCGCCCACTGCCTGATGCAGGTCGACGGCGCCGGCTGGCATCGGCCGTCCGAGCGCCTGATCGTGCCCTCAAACATCACGCTACTGACCTTGCCGCCCTACTCGCCGGAACTCAATCCGGTTGAGAATGTCTGGCAATACCTCCGCAGTAATTGGCTCAGCCATCGCGTGTGGGACAGCTACGAAGAGATTGTCGACGCCTGCTGTGTCGCATGGAACGCATTGATGGCCATGCCAGAACGGCTAACCTCAATCGCCACCCGAGAATGGGCACAGGTCAGCGTTTAGGGCGGTTGGTATTACATCGCTTGTGTAATGCCAATAGGCCTGAAGGTTGACCGTTTCAAAGCAAGCAAGGCTTCTTTTTTGAAAAAAAGAAGCAAAAAACTTTTGACTCCGCTGTCGCGGACCTGTCCGGAGAGCGCGCGACAGCGGAGTCAAAAGTTTTTTGGTTCTTTTTTTCAAAAAAGGACTGCTTGCTTTCTATAAGTTGGCATCAACGCCAGGTGGTACAAAACAACCAATTGTTTCTTCTTCGACGTAAAGAGCCGCCATTTCTTGTTCCGCCAGGTGTGCGTCTCCAGCGAGCGCGCGACAGCGAAGATAAAAGCTTTTTGCTTCTTTTTCTCGAAAAAGAAGCGCTTGCTTACTTCGCCAAAGCAGCCCTGGTCACGTCCGCAATCGACCGGCACCCCGCCAGCCCCATCGTCAGATCCAGCTCCGCCAGGATGTTGCGCAGCACCGCCTCCACCCCCGCAGCCCCGTCGATCGCCAGCCCGTACACGTAGGGCCGCCCGACCAGCACCGAGCGCGCGCCGAGGGCGAGCGCCTTGAAGGCGTCCGACCCGCTGCGGATGCCGCTGTCGAACAGCACCGGTATCCGACCGTCGACCGCTTCGGCCACCTCTGCCAGCGCGTCCAACGCGGCCACCGCTCCGTCGATCTGCCGGCCGCCGTGGTTGGAGACGATGATGCCGTCCACGCCGTGCCGGATCGCGAGCTCGGCGTCGTCCGGGTGGTTGATGCCTTTCAGCACGATCGGCAGGCGCGTGGTCCTGCGCAGGAACTCCAGCCGGTCCCAGGTGATGGTCGGGTTGGAGTAGGTGGTCATGAACAGCATGCTGGCGGCGTGCGGGTCGTTCTTCTGCTCGCCCAGCATGGCCTGGAACACCGGGTCTGAGGTGTATTGCGCGATGCCCTTGGCCTCCAGGAACGGCAGGTAGGCCAGGTCGAGGTCGCGGGTGCGCCAGCCGAGCAGCGCGGTGTCCAGCGTCACCACCAGGGCCGTGCTGCCGCAGGCTTCGGCACGGCGCAGGAAGCTGGCCACCAGCTCGTCGGACTTGCCCCAGTAGAGCTGAAACCAGCGCTCGGCGTCACCCATTGCCGCGGCGATCGCCTCCATGGGGTGGCTGGCCTGGTTGGACATGATCAGCGGCACGCGCGCGGCGGCGCAACCGCGCGCGGTGGCCAGGTCGCCCTCGGCGTGCGCCATCTCCTGCACGCCGAGCGGGGCGGCGAGGATCGGGTGCGGGCGGGTGCGGCCGAACAGTGTGGTGGACAGGTTGCGGGTGCCCACGTCGCGCAGCATGCGCGGGCGGATGCGCACCGCGTCGAAGGCGGCGAGGTTGGCGCGCATGGTGGCTTCGCGTCCGGCGCCGCCGGCGATGTAGGCGAAGGCCTCGGGCGACATCGCCGCTTCGGCGCGCGCCTCCAGCTCGTCCTGCCGGGTAGGCACCGTCTGCTTCTGCTGGCGCAGCATGCCGCCGATGTAGATCTCGCCCTGGCGCACGGTACCGGGCGCGGCGGCCACGGCCTGCATGGGCGAAGACGGGGCGCCCGGTGCTGCCGGTGCATGCGCGCTGGAGGACTCTGCGGTCACGGACGGTCCCTTTCTGTTCTATCCGGCAGAGCCGGGCCGGCTTATGCTTTGGCATGGATTTGTCTCTGCCGGAACGCTCTGCAACCGTCCGCCGCCAGGCCGCCCGGCTGTGCCGGGAGCTCGGCTGGGCGCCGCTGCACGAGGTGTCGCTGCCGAACGGGCGGCGCGCCGACATCCTCGCGTTGCGCCGGGACGGCGACTTCGCCTGCATCGAGGTGAAGTCGGGCACGGTGGATTTCCTCACCGACAGCAAGTGGCCGGAATACCGCGACTACGCGGACGCGCTGTATTTCGCGGTGGATGCGGACTTCCCGCTGTCGCTGCTGCCGGAGGAGGTGGGCGTGATCGTGGCAGCCTCGGACGGGGCGGCGGTGCTGCGCGAGGCGCCGGTGCACCGTATGGCGCCGGCGCGGCGGCGTGCGCTGACGCACCGGTTTGCGACGCTGGCGGCTTGCAGGCTGGAGGGGTTGGTGGATCCGGTGGATCGATTTGCGTTGAGTTGCGAGTGAGGAAAGCAAGGCCTGCTTTTTTGAAAAGCAGCAAAAAACTTTTGTCTCTGCGCTCTTACAGCAGCTTTGATCTATCCCGACACGCATGGCAGTTGATGCAGGTCAGAGGCAAAAGTCCGGTTCTTTTTCAAAGGACTGCTTGCGCTCCGCCTGAGCTGGCGCGTTTGAGTGAACTGTTCCTCAGCGAGGATCCCACCTACAGCAGGTCACAGCGACGCCTGCACTTTCAAAGGGACAGCGCGGGGCAGCCTGCTCATTGGCATGGCAGCGGACAGGAGGCTGCCCGTCCGCCGCATGCCTCGTGCTACTGGCCAGGCGAGACCTCCGACGGGCTGGCCGACGCGATCAGGCGGGCCGTCTGCGCGGAAGCCGGTGCCGCCTTTGCCGCCAGCAAGGACCGGCTCGTGGCAGACGCCACCAGAACCTCCGCTTGCGCCCAGGCCGTGCCGAACGCCGCGTTGCGGCATTCCAGGTAGCCGGCGGAATGCAGGTCTGCACCGCCGCCGCCGTCGGTGCAGACCTTGGAGGCCGCGACCAGCAGCCGGTGCCGCAGGACCTGCTGGCCGGAAGCAGCACTCAGATCCAGGCCGTGCAGCGACACGAGGCGGCTGCTAGTCACGGGTTCGTCCGCTTTTGCGGGCAACGTGGCTGCGGCAGACATCATGATTGCAGCGGCGAGTGCGGCGCCGGCGGACAGTTTTGTGTTCACGTTACGCATGGATAATCTCCGTATGGTTGTGCTGACCGGTTGAAGTTCGCTGTTGCTTGAGCGGCATATGCGTTTGCTCAGGTAACGAGAACACCGATAGGACCTCGGACGGCGGCCAGGAAATCAATCGCTGCAAGCTGGGCTTAATCGAAATTAACAAGCAGTTTGAACGTTGTGGCCTGCGGATCAACCAGCTTGTGCGGCAACATACGGGCACCGGCTCCCGCGCGCGTGTTTTTCATATCTCGACGACACGGGCTATGAGGCTGCACACGCCGCGTCGCACGGTGTTCCGGGGTTCCCGCTTTGCAGTCCGACACAGAATGCTGGCAGTTCGGCCCGTTCGCAATCGACCGGCGGCGCCGCCTGCTGTCGGCGCATGGCAAAACCGTGAAGCTGGACGCCAAGGCTTTCGACCTGCTGGAGTACCTGGTCAGCCGCCGCCATGAAGCGCCCACGCGCGACGAGATCGTTGCCAGCGTCTGGCGCGGCACCACGGTCAGCGAAGGCAACCTGTCGGTCCAGCTCTCCGCCTTGCGCCGCGCACTGCACGACCATGGCGGCGACGACAAGCTGATCCTGACACTGCCAGGGCGGCGCTACCGTTTTGTAGGCGACGTGCTGCCACCCGCGCAGGCGCCGGCCGTGCCGCTTTCATCGCCGGACGAACGCGCGCCCGCCAGGGCAGAATTGGGTGCAAGACGGCCGCGTTCGGCAAGGCTGGGGATTGCGTCGGCTGGCGCGCTGCTCGCCGTGCTTGCAGCCTGGCTCGCTTGGCCGAGACTCTACCATGCGCCAAACGGCGTCACGCTGTCCATCATGGTGCTGCCGTTCCACAACATCGGCGACCGATCACAGGACTACCTCGCCGAGGGTGTGACCGACGACCTGACAACAGCGCTCGCGCGCCTGCCCGGCAGCCTAGTGATATCGCGCGAGACCGCCGAGGCTTATGCCGGAAAGAGGCAGGCAACCAGCGGAACCGGACACGCGCTCAACGTAAGATACGTGCTCGAGGGCGCGGTTTTCACAGACGAGGTGAAGCTCCGGATCAACGCGCGCCTGACCGACACGCGCAGTGGCGCGCTGCTCTGGACCAAACCGTTCGCCGTGCCGCGCGACCGCATAAGCGACGCGCGCGACCTCATCGCCGGGCAGATTGTGGCGACCCTCGGCCCGGTGCTCGTAAATGCCGAAAGCGTGCGCTCCAGGCAGGAGCGTCCGGACAATCCCAGCGCTGTCGACCTTCTGCTCAGGGCACGCTACGCGCTTGATGTCGGCGACACGCTCGCCGACTACCAGACAGCACAGGACCTGCTGGTCACCGCCTTGCAGAAGCAGCCGGATTTTACCGAAGCGCTTGCCGAACTCGGCTGGCTCCTCGTCTGCAAGGTCGCCAACGTGGACGACCCCGACCAGGAGGCCGACGAAGCCCGCGCACGCCGGGCAATCAACCACGCCCTGCAACTCGCACCGCACAACGAACGCGCGCTCGCCGCACAGGGGCGGTTGCTGGCGATCGAAGGCGACTACGCAGCCGCCATCGCCAGCGCCAGGGAGGCGCTGAAGGTGCAACCCAACGAAGTCGATGCCGAGTGGGTGCTCGGCACCGCCGAATACTACCTGGGCAACCTGGACGCGGCGGCAGCACCGATAGAGGCCAGCCTGCGCATGGACCCGGAAGGTCCGCACAGCAAGCAGCGCTACCAGCGCCTTGGCAGCATACAATTGTTTGCCGGCCATTACGCCGACGCTATCGCAAGCCTGCAGATAGCCTCGGCCGGCGACGTCACGCCAGCGCCTGGCGACGGCAGCTGGGGCCGGCTCGAAAGGGTCCGGCTGATGCTCGTCGCCGCCCAAGCCTTGCTCGGTGATCTGGACGGAGCGCACGCGCGCTACGCGTCGTATAGCGCGACCTGGGCGCACAGGAGCGTCTGGCGGATAGGCGCGCTCGTGCCGAAAACGCTAGCCGCACTCCCTGGATTTGAGAAGTTCCGCACGGCTTTGCTACAGGCCGGCATGGAGCCGTTTGCCGAGGAGACCGAAGACGACCATGTCGCGCCCTCACGTACTCCCCTGACCGGCGGCGACTTCGCGCCGACGCCGCTCCTTGTTCCAGGCGCCAACACCATCGCGACTGCGGCCCTGCAAACGCTGTTGCAGGGCGGCGGCCCCGTCCTGGTCATCGACCTTGGCACCGGCACCGCCGTCATCAACCACGCTGTTTGGGGGGACAACACCGCGCGCAACGCGGGCGACGATGCGTTCGTCGATCGTGAGGCAAGCTCGTTTCTGGACCATTTTCCGCACGCGCCGGTCGTCATCATGGCCGATGGCGCCTATGGCGTCACGTCCTACAACGCGGCCTTGCACCTGGCTGCCCGGCTCGGCCGGCAGGTGTATTGGTACCGCGGCGGCGAGGAGGCTTGGGCCAAGGCCGGCCTGCGCGGTTCATACAGACGTTCCGATTGACAGCGTAACTTTACTGGCCAATGCTGAGTTTTCGAAAGCTCTTGATTACGTTTGTATGCTTTGCGTTTCGTCTCACCAGCAAGCTACGATTGGAGACTTTCCAGATGAACGCGGCAATCCTACCCGACGATGATGATTCCGACGTTGTCACCCTGGATTTCCAGATAAAATTCCACAAGACGGATTCAGTTCTTGCACCC
The DNA here is from genome assembly GCA_965198755.1 of Acetobacteraceae bacterium. Classification (GTDB taxonomy): domain Bacteria; phylum Pseudomonadota; class Alphaproteobacteria; order Acetobacterales; family Acetobacteraceae; genus BOG-908. Next base: position 4,076,726 of record OZ240673.1, on the reverse strand, counting down.
GACGGAAGCCTTCACGCCGTCAACGCCAAATGCCTTAAGCAGAACTATCGCAAAATCCTCAAGCTCGAACCTTTCGAACACGACGGCGATACCAAATTGATAGATGAGGAGCGGGTCGCCTACTTAAAAACATCGAGCAACCACAGGGCGCTGCTTGGCGTCGCCGTGGCTTTGTTCGACGCCCAGTTCGCCAGGACGTTATCCGACCCGCTCAGGCCGCGAATACCGCCAGCGCCCGACGCAGGAAGCTGAGACGGAGCGAAAGGCGAAGCAAGCAGTTCCTTTTTTGAAAAGAAGAACCAAAAACTTTCGTTTCTGGTAGTCGCTGCAAAAACCTCCTCACCAGCACTACCGAAAATTGCTTGCTGATTTTTTCAAGATAGCAGGCTTTGCCTTGATTTGGGGCGGCAAGCACGTCGCTACCCCGCCAGTACCTCGCCGCCCCAGCCCCGCACCAGTTCGGCCACCGAGGCCACGGGCGTCACGTCGATCAGCAGGTCCGGGCGCAGCTGCAACAGCGTCTCCGTTTGCATGCCCTCGGGGAACACGCAGACCAGGTCCACCGAAGCGAGCCCTGCCGCCTCGGCCACGATCCGCTTTGCCGCGTCGGTGTCCTCGGCTGTGCTCTCCAGCCCCAGCACCAGGCGGTCGCAGGCGGCGCGCGCGGTCTCCAGCCGGGCGCGGCTGAAGCGGCGCGCGGTGGTGGCGACCAGCGCGGTGCGCAGTCCCAGCCGGCGCCAGCGGTCCACCTGCTCGGCGGCCACTTCGCTGGCCACGATCTTGCGCAGCGCGCGGCCCTGCGGCGTCAGCATGGCCAGCAAGTCGGTGCCCTGCGCCACCGCCATGCCGGGCTGGCCCGCGGCAACCCCCAATGCCAGGTTGGCCAGCCGTGCCGCCACCGGCAGCTTCAGCCCGATCGCCAGCCCCGCCGCGATGGCCGAGACCACCGTGTCGGCAGAGCCGGACAGGTCGAAGACCTCGGAGACGGCAGACGGCAGATGCAGCACCGTCTCGGCGCTGACCAGCGACAGGCCCTCCGCCCCGCGGTTGACCACCACGGCGCCGAAGCCGTTGGCTGTGCGCAGCCAGCCGGCCGCGGCGGCAATCTGCAACTCGCTGGCCACGGCCATGCCGGTCACCGCCTCGAGCTCGCGCAGGCTCGGCACGGCCACGTCGGCGCCGGCGTAGCGGTCGTAGTCCGGGCCGCGCGGGTCCACCACGGTGGGCCGGCCGGCGGCGCGCGCCGCCTCGATGATCTGCGTCGGCACGTCGCCGGACAGCAGCCCCTTGCGGTAGTCCGACAGCACGGTGACCGAGGTGGCGGCCAGCGCGTCCCCCGCGATGCGCAGCATGCGTTCGGCCAGCTTCGGGTGGATCGCACCCGTCACCTCCTGGTCCGAGCGCAGCAGCTGCTGGCCGCCGGCGATGAAGCGCGTCTTGACCGTGGTGCAGCGGCCGCCCTGCACCAGCAGCCACGGCTCCACGTTGGGCTGGCCGCCGATCAGGCCGGTAAGGTCCGAGCCCGCCTGGTCGTCGCCCACCACGGAGACGAACGCCACCGCGGCACCCAGTGCGGTCAGGTTGCGCACCACGTTGCCGGCGCCGCCGGGCAGTGCGAGCTCGCGGTCCACCGCGAGGACCGGTATCGGGGCTTCGGGGCTGATGCGGGCGACGCTGCCGTAGACGTAACGGTCCAGCATGGCGTCGCCGATGACGAGCACGCTGGCCCGGGTGAGACGGGGAATCGCGTCTGCGAGTTCCGCGTCCATCGCCGGGGGCTGGTCGTCAGTCATCAGACATGCGTATCGAGCGGCACTGTCTGGCGCAAGCATTCTATGACGCGGCGCCGATACTTGGGCAGCCGGGACTGTTCAACATAATGTCACGCTGTGAGAAAGCGCATACGATCTTGCTCAAGCACCAGGCAAGTCAGCGTGCCGCCCATTACGGCGCCGGTATCGATGCCGATGCGGTTGGGCCGCAGCTCCGGCGCGCTGGCCGGCGTGTGGCCGTGCACCACCACCAACGGGTGAGCCTCATTGCTTGAAAGAAACGGTTCGCGTATCCACAGCAGGTCGTCCGGGCTTTGCCTGATGAGCTCGCGGCCGGGCCGGATGCCGGCATGCACGAACAGGTAGCCGCCCTCCCGGTGGGTCAGCTCGCGCGTGCTGATCCATTGACGGTGGGCGAGCGGTATCGAGAGGTGCCAGTCCGGCGGGCTCGCGTCCAGCGGCACGTGGTAGCTCTCCAGGGTGGCGGCACCGCCGTTCTCCAGCCAGCTTTCCGCCACCCGGGCGCGGCCCTCCAGGGCGGCCAGCATCATCACCTCGTGGTTGCCCTGCAGGTCTGCCCGGCGGGTGACCGGCGGGGCGACGGCGCCGGCGAGCAGCCAGACCACGGCGGCGCTGTCCGGCCCGCGGTCGACGTAGTCGCCCAGGTGGACCAGCACGCTTTCGGCCACATCGTGGGCGGCCAGGTCCGCCGCGATCGCCCAGTGCAACGCCACGAGCTGGTCCAGGCAGCCATGCACGTCGCCGATCGCATAGACGCGGAGGTTCGGGCGCAGCGTGGCGGGCGCTGGCTGGGACTGGACCATGGGGGAGGAGCCTATACTACGAAGCAAGCAAGCAGTTCTTTTTTGAAAAAAGAACCAAGAAACTTTTACTCGAAGCTGTCGCGCGCTCGCCGGAAAAGTCCGCGACAGCCGCGATAAAAGCTTTTTGCTTCTTTTTCTCGAAAAAGAAGCGCTTGCCTCCTTACCCCGCGTCCAGCAACGCCCCCAGCCCGGCCAGCACCGCCCCAACCTGCTCCCGCGGCGGGTCCCCGCCCAATTGCGCCGCGCTGAAGGCGACCCGCAGCCCCGCCAACCCCGCATCACCCAGCAGCACCGGCTGGCCCACCTGGCAGCAGCTCGCCTGCAGCGCCGTGTAGAGCGCGCGCAGCCTGTCCGCGCCCAGCGCGCCCTGCCCGTCTTGCACCGTGAAGGTGAACACGCTCTGCCGGCCGGACCAGCCGGCCGTCGGCGGCCGGGGCGCAGAGACCAGGGAGAGCCGGGGATCGCGGGCCACCGCCTGGCGCAGCGCGTCGGCGCAGCCGTCAAGGCGCTGCGCTACCTCGGCCGGGTCTAGGCCGGCAAAGGCGGACATCTCGTGCAGTGCGGCGGCCCAGCGGAGCAGCAGGCCGGCGCAACGGCGTGATCCGAAGCCGCTGTCCAGCCGTGCGTAGTCGGCCAGGCCTGCCGGCAGGCTGGCGTCCGCGGTGATGGCATCCAGCCGCGCGCGCGGGAACAGCACCGCGCCGCAGAACCCCGGCGCGGTGAAGAACTTCGACCCGGTGACCATGACCGCGAAGCCCTGCAGCAGGTACCAGCGCAGGTCGGCGGCCTCGACGCGCGCCTGGCAGGCGTCCACCACGATGTCGAGTGCCGCGCCGAACCGCGTGCGCAATCGCATCAGAGCGGGCTTGTCCGGCGCGGTCAGGCCGGTCTTCGAGCCGTCGATGGCGTGCAGCACCGCGCGCCCGGAGGCCAGGGCGGCGGTGATGGCGGCCGCGCAGGACTCCTCCATCTCGGCCGGGGTGTACGGCCGCCCGGCAGGGTCGCGCAGGGCGAGCGCCGCGTAGCCCGGCGGCTGTGCCAGGCCGGCCAGGCAGGCGCCCTTGGCCACCGGCGTGCTGCCCGGCGCAACGCCGGCGAAGTGGCGGGCCTGCACCGCGTCCGGCACGCCGCTGCCGGTCTCCGCGGCGCTGACCAGGATGCTGGTCATGCGCGCGTGCGGGTGCTCGGCCGCGAGCAGGGCGGTGACCACCAGCGCAGCGTCGGTGCCGGACGCGGTCAGCACGGCACCGGCCAGGTCCGCCACCTGGTAGTGGGACAGGATCGCCGCCTCGGTGGCCTGGCTGGCCTGGGCGAGCGCGCTCTGGGTGCCGGCGGACAGGGCGGCGCCGACCAGATGATGCCGCGCGGCGCCGGCGGCGGCGAACGCCGCGTCCGACAGGCTGGACGCGGTGCAGGAGCCGAAACTGATCACGTCCGGACGCGGCCAGGGCGCGCAGTGGTAGCGGTTCAGGCGTGTGACGGGGTCGAGCGCCAGCCGGTCGTCGCCGCCGCCGGCCAGCAGAGCTTCGGTGCACGCGGCGAGCGGCCACAGCCGGGCCAGGGTAGCGGCTTCCGGCACGTCCAGCGCCCGCGCCCAGTCTGCGATGCCGGCGGCGTGCAGGCAGGCGGGCAAGCCGGCCGGTGCCGGCGCGGCGGAGAGCAGCTGGACAAACGGGTGCGGGCGGGGAGCCGGTGCCGGCTTCATGTGCACATGCTGGTGGGACGCTGCCGTGCGGGCGGCCAGCAGGCAGGCGACGCGCTCGCCGATGGCGTGATGGCGGGTCAGCCAGGCGAACTCCGCCTCGTAGACGCCCCACGCATCCGCCTGCAGGCTGTCCGGGGCGGCCTGCGCGGCGGCAGTCGCGCGGGATGCTGGCGCAACGCCGGGGCCGCCGGGGGTCACCGGCAGGGTGGCGTGTCCCTGCACCGGCTCGCGGCTGCCGGCGAGCGAAGAGGTATCCGGCCTGGCCGGGCCGGCGACGCCGGCGTCGCAGAGGCTTTGTTCCATCCGATGGGTTCCAGCACAGCCGGGCAAACCTGGACAGCCCCGAATGAAGCCGGAGATCAACGCGCCGGCGCCGGCTGGAGGTCGGGTGGCAGCCGGGTCGACCGTGCAGCCGCCGGGTTGCGGCCCAGCCTCCGGTATCAGCGCGCGACGTTACAGACCGGCTGTCTCCGGCTCAGCCGCAGTCACGTCGCCCGGTGGCGACGCAATCCTGCGTGGCACTGGTCTGGCTCAGCGTGCGCGCCAGCCACAGGCTGCCGGCAATCAGGACGGCCAGCAGCACCAGGGCAGCAACCTTGCCGCGGTTGCTGCCGGGCCGCCCCGGTTTGCCGGCCGCCGTCACGCCGGCATCACGGCGCGAGGGTCGGCACGGGAGGTCACTGCCGGACTACCCGGCCGGGTGCCTTTCGGGCCCGGCCGTGCGACAGTATTAGTGATGGAAGCCGCCGGGATTGCCAACGCCGCCACCGCCGCCGTGGAAACCGCCGCCGCCACCGTGGAAGCCGCCGCCCCAGCCGCCGCGTCCGCCGAAGCCGCCGCGATAGCCCCAGCCGCGGTTGTAGTAGCCGCCGTAGCCGAAGCCGCCGCGGTAGTAGCCGCCGCCCCAGCCGCCGACGAACACGCCGGTGCCGATGTAGCCGGGGTAGCCGTATCCGTAGCCATACGGGTAGCCGCCGCCGTAATATCCGCCGCCATAGGCGGGGTAGCCGCCATAATAGCCGGGGTAGTAACATCCGCCGACCAGCGTGCTCACCAGCAGAAGGGCGGGGAGCGCCGAGCGGCGCAAAAGGCGTCCAATCATCGTCATGTCTCCTCTCCGCCGGTCAAGTCGGCCGAGTTCAAGCCTCTAGATGATGCCTATCCGGTGGCAAGTCATGGGTTTTCCGGCCGCTAATCGAGCATGTCACACTATGTCACCCCCGCAACCGCGTAACGTTACCCGACGTTACCAGGGCCGTCTCGATCCTGCCACTTTAGTGCTGTTGTTAAGGCTGCATGGCGTACATCACGCCTGGCTTGCGGAAGGCGCAGCCGCGCTTGGTCTAAGCAGGTGCAGCTGTGCCTGGTTCAAGGAGGCGCAGCCGCGCCGGTTCACGATGGCGCATCCGCGCCGGATTACGAAGGGCGCACCCCGCGCCCGGCTTACGGACGGCGCAGCCGCGCCTGCCTCACACGGAGTTTCCGATGCACACACCGATCTGGCTGGCACGCGTAGGCCTGCTGCTGGCCTCTACCTCCCTGTCGCTGACGGCCGTGGTCCCGGCCGTCGCGCAACCCGCCCCGCCCCAGGGGGCCGACGTGGCCAGCGCTGATTCGGGCGGCAGCGACGTCGCCGGCGACCAGGGCACCGACCCGCCGGCGCTGGCCGGCCGCCTGGCCGCGTTCACCGGCTCCGTCTCGTTCCACAACGCCGGCGAGACCAACTGGGCGCCGGCTACCGCTAACTACCCGGTGACCAACGGCGAGGCGTTCTGGACCGAGCCGCAGGCACAGGCGAGCCTGGAGGTCGCCGACGACCGGCTTGTGCTCGACGCCTCCACCGAACTCGACGTGGGCGCGCTCGACCAGAGCCAGATCACGGTCACCACGCCCCAGGGCGCGCTGTTCTTCCAGCTCAACAGCCTGCCGCAGGGGCAGACAGTCACCTTCAACACGCCGCGCGGCGCCGTGCAGATCACCGCGCCCGGCACCTACGAGATCGTCGCCGGCGACACCAGCAACGCCACCATGGTCAGCGTGGTGGACGGCGCCGCCCATGTCACCGCCAACAACCTCGACCTCCAGGTCGGCCCGCAGCAAACCGCCACCATCGGCGGCACCGACACGCTGGAGGGCTCGGTGGGCGCGTTGCAGCAGGACAGCTTCCTCGCAGCCCAGCTGCGCGGGCCGGCGCGGCCGCACTTTGCCGCCGCGGTGCCGCGCCAGGTGCAGTACATGACCGGTGCTGCCGACCTGCAGACCTACGGAAGCTTCACCCAGACGCAGCAATACGGCCAGGTCTGGTATCCCCGCGAGGTGGCGCGCGACTGGGCGCCGTACCGCGACGGCCATTGGTCCTACGTGCAGCCCTGGGGCTGGACCTGGGTGGACAACGCCCGCTGGGGCTTCGCGCCGTTCCATTACGGCCGCTGGGTGCAGGTGGACGACCGCTGGGGCTGGGTCGCCGGCGAGAACGAGGCGGTGGCCGAGGGCTCGCCCTACCCGGTCTACTCGCCCGCGCTGGTCAGCTTCGTGGGCATCGCCGGCGTGTCGATCGGCTTCAGCGCCGGGCTGGCGCCGGCCTGGGTGCCGCTCGGCCCGCGCGAGCCGTATTACCCGTGGTATCACTGCCGGGCGGATTATTTCGGGCGGCTGAACCGGCCCTACGGCGTGCCGCAGACGATCATCGAGCGCGGTCCGACCTACATCAACAACGTCAACGTGCGTAACGTCTACGTCAACCAGCGCTTCGCCACCGCGGTGCCGGCGGCCGATTTCGTGCGCGGCCAAGGGGTCGGGCGGTTCGCCCGTCCAGTGCCTGAGGCGGCCTTTGCCCAGGCGCGGCCCTTCGTTGGCCGCCTGCCGGTACGCCCGACGGTGGAGACGCCGAACCTCGCACCGGCCGCCGCCCGCCGCTTCGACGTTGCGCTGCCGGCCAGGCCGGTCGGCCGGGTGGCGGCCGGGCCACGCATCGAGCGGGCCGCGGTAGAATCCGGGCGCGCGGCGGCGCCGGTGCTGCGGCGTGCGGCGGCACCGCCCGGCATCCGCGCCGTGCCCGCCGCCCAGGCGGTGCAGGCGGCGCGCGAGGCAGGTCCGGCAGGACGTCACATCGGCACGCCGGTACAGGGACAGGTGCCCGGCCATCCGGGCGAGACCGGCCAGCCAGGCCGGCAAACCCCGGGCGCGCCGAACCAGCAGAGAGGTCCCGGCGGCCTGCCCACCCTGCGCGGGCCCGGCGCCCGCCCCGGAGAGAACGTGCCTGCACGGCCGGGAGAGAACGTGCCCGTACGGCCGGGAGAGCACGTGCCTGCACGTCCAGGAGAGAACGTGCCTGCACGTCCAGGAGAGAACGTGCCTGCACGTCCAGGAGAGAACGTGCCTGCACGTGGCGAGGCAGCCGGCCGGCAGCCCGGCGTGCTGGCAGAGCGCGGCCAGGCTGGCTTGCCGGCGCTGCGCGGGGAAGGCGCTCGTCCCGGCGGCGAGGTGGAACGCCCCGGCATCGGGCGGCCCGGTGCCGAACGGCCCGCTACCGAACGGCCAGGCGTCGAACGACTAGGCACCGGCACGCCGGCACAGCTTCGAGGCGAACCGGGCACGCGCGCGGCGCCGGCGAAGCCGCAACGCGGTGTAACCGAACCGGGTCGCGGCGCCGCCGAGCGAGCACCCGACGGCGCCGCGTCCCGCAGCGAGCGCACCGAGGCCGCACGGCCGCAGAGCCGGACGGGCGCGCCTGTGCCGCGTGCGGAGCCACGCGCCGAGCGGCCCGGCACGGAGCGCCCCGCCGTACCGGAGCGCACCCAGCCAGCCCGGCAGGAGGCGGCACGTCCCGGCGAGGCCGCGCGGCCGGCACCCCGCCCCGAGACACCGCGGCCCGAGGCGGCGCGTCCCGCACCGCACGCCGAGGCGCCACGCCCTGCAACTCGGCCGGAAGCGCCAAGGCCGGCCCCGCGGCCGGAACCGCCGCGCGCCGCGCCACGCGCCGAGGCACCGCGCCCTGCGCCGGCACCGCGTGCAGAGGCTCCGCGCCCGGCACCACGGGCGGAAGCACCGCGTCCTGCACCCGCGCCCCACGCGGAAGCACCGCGGCCCGCGCCGCGCGCCGAGCCGCCACGGCCGGCACCGCACCCGGCACCCCACCCGGAGAAGAAGCCGGAACAGCACTGACGCACACGCCGCGCTCGCCGGGAGTTCAGCTCCTGGCGAGCATGGCGCGAGCGGCCGCGCAGATCTCCGACGGCAGATAAGGCTTGCCGATCACCAGCTCGCGCAGCGGGTCCACCGGGCCCACCCGGTCCGGCCGGCCGGTCATGTAGATGATCGGCAGGATCAGGTTCTCCGCCCGCACCGCCTCGGCCAAGGCGCGGCCATCCAGGCTGCCGGACAACTGCATGTCGGTCAGCAGGAGGCTGATCGTAGGGTCGGAGCGCAGCTGCACCAGCGCGGCCTCGCCGCTGTCGGCCTCGATGACGACGAAACCCTCGCCCTCCAGCGACTCGGTCAGCGTCATCCGGATCAGGAAGTCGTCCTCGACCACCAGAATGCGTTGGCCGCTCATCTCGGCAGGCGGGTCCGCAGCGCGTTGCACTCCATCGGACCCAGATGCCGGGGCGGCGGCCGGAACACAATAGTCTTGCCGCCTGAGGGCAGCGCGCGGGGGCTGATACGCAGGGAAAGCAAGCAAGCAGTTCTTTTTTGAAAAAAAGAACCAAAAAACTTTTGTTCCCCGGGCGCGCGCTGGCAGAACCATCGCGACAGCAGGACCAAAAGTCTTTTGCTTCTTTTCTTCAGAAAAGAAGGCCTTGCTTTCTCGCCTCCCCCCCGGCCCCACAAGGTGCTACAAGCCGCCCACCATGCTAGACCCCTTCGCCTCCGCCGCCGGCTGGCTCTCCGAAACCACGGTGGTCCCGCTGCTCTACCGGTTCGACATGATGCAGTGGGAGGACATCGCCTACGGCTGGGTGCTGTTCGCCCTCTACGGCGTCGCCCAGGTGGGGCTGATGCTGGCGATCTGCTGGCCGATGGAGCGATTTGCCCGGCTGGAGCGCTGGCCGGACCAGAAGGCGGTCACGGTAGACATCTTCTACACCCTGCTCTCGCGCATCGGCGTGATGCCGCTGGTCACTTTCGTCGCGTTCTACCAGGCGCAGGTCTGGCTGTCCGGCTGGCTGACCGACCGCGGCTACGTCCCGCCAACGCTGGAGGGCGCCGTCCCCATCCTGCTCGGCCACCAGTGGCTCACCTTCGTCATCTACGTGCTGGTGCTGGACTGCGCCGACTACTGGCGCCACCGCCTCAGCCATAATTTCCGCTGGTGGTACGCCATCCACTCGGTGCACCACGCGCAGCGCCAGATGACCTTCTGGTCGGACGACCGCAACCACGTGCTCGACGACGTCATCGCCTTCGTCTGGTTCATGGTGTTGGGCCTGCTGATCGGCATCCCGCCCATGCAGTTCCCGCTGATCATCCTGCTGCTGCGCCTGTTGGAAAGCATGAGCCATGCCAACGCCCGCGTCAGCTTCGGCCGGCTGGGCGACAGGCTGCTGATCTCGCCGCGCTTCCACCGCGCCCATCACGGCGTGCGCGCAGCGGGGCAACGCAGCTGCAATTACGGCGCGATTTTCCCGTTCTGGGACATGATGTTCGGCTCGGCCGATTTTGCGCGGGAGTATGCACGCACGGGGGACCCCTCGGCGGAGGAGGCGATGGCGACGGGGAGCTGGTGGCAGCAGCAGGCGGCCGGGTTCCGGCGGATGCTGCGCAGAGGCGGGCGGCGGGCGCTGGCGCAGTAAGTAAGCAAGCGCTTCTTTTTCGAGAAAAAGAAGCAAAAAGCTTTTGTCTCCGCTGTCGCGGTTTTCTCCGGCGAGCGCGCGACAGCGGAGACAAAAGTTTTTTGGTCCTTTTTTTCAAAAAAGGACTGCTTGCTTGCTTTGTGAAGTTTCCGCGTAAAGATCCTTCCCCGAATTGACCTGTTAACGTCCCCCAGCGCACCTGCGCCGTGTGAACACCTACGCTTCCGTCCTGCTAATGGCCTTTGCTGCCGGGGCTGCCGCGGCACAACCCGCCGAGCAGATCACCGTCACCGCGCCCGCCGCGCCCACCCAGCCCGTCGGCACCACCGTGCTCAGCGCCGGCGACATCGCCCGCAGCGGCGTCTCCAGCCTGGGCGCGCTACTGGACCAGGTGCCCGCCTTCGGCTCGCAGGGCATCAACAGCGCGCAGAACGACGGCGGCTTCGGCGAGTATTTCATCGACCTGCGCAACCTCAACTTCGACCGCACCCTGGTGCTGGTGGACGGCAAGCGCTTCGTGCTCAGCGGCATCCAGACTGACGAGGCGGTGGACCTGAACGACATCCCGCTCGGCTTTATCGACCACGTCGAAGTGCTGCGCGACGGCTCGCAGCCGCAATACGCCGCCGACGCGGTGGCCGGCGTGGTTAACGTGGTGCTGAAGGACCAGGTGGACGGGCTGCATTTGGACAGCTACGGCGCGGCCGCCGGCGCCGGCGGCGACGGCACCGCGGACATCAGCCTGACCGGCGGGCGCAGCTTTGGCGGCGGCCACGTGGCGTTCGGCCTGGACTACTTCCAGCGCGGCGCGGTGGCGCAGGATAGCCGGTCCTGGTCCGCCGACCCGATCGCGCAGGCCGGCCCGGGCGCCACCCTGTTCGGCAGCCCGGCGGCGCCAGGCGGCCACGCGGTGGCCGACGGCATCGACGCGCTGGCGCTCGGTGGCGGCACTACCCGCGCCTACGACCCGCTCACCGACGGCTACGACTTCGCGCGCGACCGTACCCTGCTGGGCGGGCTGCAGCGCGAGACGGCCTATTTCGACGCTGACACCCCGCTTACCGACGACGTCTCCGCCGATGTCGAGCTGCTCTACACCCAGCGTAGGGCGACCAACGAGCAGCCGCCGCAGACGCTCGGCCTGACCGGCACGGCGAAGAACCCGGACGGCTTCGTCGTTCCTGCCGCGGACCCGTTCAACCCGTTCGGCGCGCCGGTGACGCTGGAGCGCGTGGCCAGCGAGGCCGGCGCGCAGACCACCACCACCAGCGGCCCGGTGTGGCGCGTGCTGGCCGGGCTGGAGGGCGAGCGGGAGGCATGGGACTGGTCGCTGTCGTTTGACCACGGGCAAAGCCTGAACACCTACGTCACCGGCAACGAAGTGAACCTAACGCGCGCGCTGCAGACCGTGGGCGTGGGCGACTGCGTGGCCGCGTCGGGCTGCGTGGCGGCGGACTGGTTCGGCCCGGGCTCGCTCTCGCCGCAGGCGCTGGCCTACCTGCGTTACATCGCGCGCTCGCAATCGGACTACGCCGAGACGGTAGGCCAGGCGCGCGTGGCCGGGCGGTTGTTCACGGCGCCGGGCGGCCCGGTCCGGCTGGTGCTGGGCGGCGAGCTCCGCAGCGAGCACGGTGCCACCACGGTGGACGCGGTCACCGCGCGCGGCGACCAGGCGGGCAACGACGCGGCCCCCACCTCCGGCGGCTACGGCACGGCGGAGGCCTACGCCACGCTGGCCGCCCCGCTGCTGCGCGACCTGGCCGCGATCCATCGGCTGGACCTCTCGCTGGCGGTGCGCGAGACCGCGACCAGCCGCTACGGCACGTTCCCCAGCCTGCGCGCGGTCGTGGACTACGCGCCGGTGGCCGGCCTGTCGCTGCGCGCGCTGACCGGGCTGGCACGCCGATCGGCCGCCATCTCCGAGGCGTTCGGCGGCATCACCGCCAGCCAGCAACCGGTGACCGACCCGTGCGACGCGCGCTCCGGCCTGCGCGCCAACCCCGTGGTGGACGCCAACTGCCGCGCGCAGGGCCTGGGCCCGGGCTTCACCCAGGCCTCGTCGCTGATCGACGTGGAGAGCGGCGGCAACCCGCATCTGCGCCCCGAGCGATCCGAGAACGAGGAACTGGGCGTCACCTTTACCCCGCCGGCCTGGCCGGGCCTGACGCTGGACTCCGACTACTACCACTACCGCATACGCGACGCGATCGACTCGCTGGCCGACACCGACCCGAACTTGATCCCGGATGCCTGCACCGCGAGCGCGCACCTCTCCAGCCCGCTATGCAGCCTGGTCACCCGCATCGCCGGCGGCGGCAACGCCGGCCAAATCAGCAACATCGTCGGCCTCGACGAGAACGTCGGCACCATCAAGACGGACGGCGTTGAGTTCGGCGCCACGCTGCGCACGCACGCCGAACCGCTGGGCACGCTGAAGCTGGACTGGCAGACGAACTGGCTGTTGGACTACCGGCTGCACGATGCCGGCGAGGCCGGCTTCACCCAGTACGCCGGCACGTTCCCCGGCCTCTCGGCGGTGGGCAGCTACGCGCGGGTGCGGTCGCGGGCGACGGCGTCTCTGGACCGCGGCGCCTGGTCGTTCAGCTGGACGGGGCGGCTGATCTCCGGGGCGCGCGTGCTGGGTGCGTCGCCCGGGTCGCTCGATACCAAGGCGCCGGATGTCGTGTACCAGGACGTGGAGGTGTCGCGGCGGCTGTCGTCCGTGACGCTGATGGCGGGGATCGACAATGTGGCCGATACGCGGCCGCCGACGCTGGTGGATGGCGAGACGAATACGGACACGTCGACTTACGATGTGTTGGGGCGCGTTCTGTGGGCGCGCGTTGGGTTCAGGTTTTAGGCAAGCGCTTCTTTTTTGAAAAAAAGAAGCAAAAAACTTTTGCTCGAAGCTGTCGCGCGCTCGCCGGACAGAACCGCGACAGCCGCGACAAAAGCTTTTTGCTTCTTTTTCTCGAAAAAGAAGGCCTTCCTTGCTTCGCCTCAAAACAGAAAAGCGGCCACCGAAGTGGCCGCCTCCTTTCTCAAGCGTGCAGGCGTCTGGAGAGGTCTTAGCGACCAACCAGGCCCTTGCAGGCAGTCGCGTTCTCGATGTTGTCGTTCCACTTCTTGGTGTTGCCAAGAATGCCGCCGGTGATGACGCTCACGAACGCCTTGGCGCCCGAGGACGAGATCGAGACGAAGCCGTTGTTGGAGATCGACGTCGCGTAGGCGGCCGTGGTGCTGTAGTGGTCGGTCAGGAAGCTGATGATGCCGGAAGCCACCGCCGGCGTCGCATAGCACTGCGCGAAGTCGAACGTGGTGTAGCCGACGACCGGGTAGCCGAGCGCCGGAGTAGGGACCAGCGGCACGTAGTTGGCCGGCATGGCGCCTGCGCTGGCGTTGGCAGGCGGGGTCGCGTTGGTGGCGCCGCTGCCGACGTGGTTCAGCGCGTTGGTGATGTTGGTGACCGTCGGGATGTAGATCGCGTTGTTGACGGAGTTCTTCGCCGCGGCAACGACCAGCGGGCTCGGCTTGCCGTTGGCCAGCACGGCGTTGCTGGACGGGTCCACCGTAGTGAAGTCGGGCGACAGATAGCCGATCGCCGAGGTCACCGGTGTGGCGGGCGGCGTGGCTTCACCGTTGGCGAGGTAGCTGGCGAGGTTCTGGCTGCCGCTCTGACCGACGAAGGTGGTCGGGACGCCATTCGGGAACAGCGTGGTGCTGGCGAACGTGGTCGACGGAGTGAAACCAGCGGGGAAGTTCGAGTTGCTGGTCGTGCACACTGCGGCCAGGTGGTTCAGCAGCAGGAAGGACGTGCCCGAGCCGTCGCTGCGATAGACGACGGTGATGGTGCCGGGAGCCAGCAGCTTGGTGGCCGAGGTCTGGTTCCAGTTGGTGAACTTGCCGGAGAAGATGCCGCACAGGTCATTGTCGGTCAGCGTGATGCCGCCCTTCTGCGCCTTGTTGGCGGTGGTGGCACCGTTGGCGGTCACCTTGGCGTTGACGACCGGGAACGAGACGCCGACGCCCATCGAGGGCAGCTGGATCAGGTTGCCGGCAGCCTTCTGGCCGACCGTGGAGGTGGACCAGCCGGAGATCTGCGTGCTGGACAGCGTAGCGTCCGACGCGCCGTAATCGACGACGTTGGCGCCGCCGACGGTGGTGGCGGTGCAGGCGCCCACTGTGCCGGAGTTCGGGCCGGTGGTGGGAGCGACGGCTTCGACCTTGTTGCTGTCGCAGGTGATGTCGTCGGTCAGGAACGCAGCCTGGCCCGAACCCGAGCCAGCCGGCCAGTACAGGAAGTCGTTGGTGTTCGGCTCGCCGGTCACCGCGGTGCTGTTGTAGAACTGCGCGCCGCTGGCGGACTGGTTCGAGTTGAACGTGTAGAATTCAACGAAGTAGTCGAATTCAGCCAAGGTGGAGCCGCCGCCGGTGATGGCGTTTGCGGGCGGGCTGGAGGGCGGAGCGTAAGCAGCGCTGGCGGGCAACGACGCGAGCGAGAGCGCAGCCGCCGAGACAGCGCCCAGCAGGTGGGTGCGAGACATGTGAGGATTCCCCTTGAGGATGATGACCGGCGTCTTTGCGCCGGCTGCGGCGTTTCCTAGCAGAACCTGCGGGTTGATGTGTGACGTCTTCATTATAGGAAATTTACAGATTTATGACGCGACGCGAACTGTCTGTACCGGTTTCGCGCGTGCGGCATGTTGCAGTTTTATGACGGTCTTTCGCCGTTGCTGCAGGGTGCGCAGCGTCGCCTGGTCTCTGCACGCGAGCGGTATCTTCACCGAATGCGTCGTTACATGTTGCTGACAGGCAAGCCTTTTTGCTAGACGGCAGCGTCAACTCGGCTGATCGGTGGTTGGGACGGCGTGCAGACGGCACGCGCCGGCCTGCCGAAGCGTCGCACGCGTGGTCTGACATGCGGTGCGGTTTCTGCGCGCAAGCGTGTGGCTCGCGGCACGCCCGGCATGCCGGACGGCCAGAGCAAGGTTGCGTTGCGCCATCGTGCGTGACAACACGGGCGCGTTCGGCACACCAACGCCGCGCCGAACGGAAGGTGACGGGTGCTGATTGTGCGAGTGACGCTGGCCCGCCCCGCAATGCATGCGCAACGCAAGGTTGTCGCGGGCGCGCTGGCGCTGCTGGCAAGCGCGTGGCCGTCGCTGCCGTTGCGTGCGGCCGCGCCGGCAGCGCAAGCCGCGCAGCCTGACGCTGCATCGCCGACTCAAGCCGCACGGTCCGGCGCCGCAGCGTCAACGCAAGTCGCGCAGCCTGGCGCCGCAGCGTCAACGCAAGTTGCGCGGCTTGGCGCCGAGCGGGCACCAGTATTCGACGTCACCGAAATCCGTGTCGAGGGCAGCACCGTGTTGCCGCAGGACGACGTCGAGGAAGCGGTCTATCCCTTCGTCGGTCCCGGCAAGACGGTGGCCGACATCGAGCACGCGAAATCCGCGCTGCAATCACTCTATGCCGCGCGCGGCTACGACACCGTCTCCGTCGTGATCCCGGCGCAGCACGTCCAGCCGGGGCAGCCAGCGGTGATCACCTTGCAGGTGGTCGAACGCCGCGTCGGGCGCCTGCGCGTGGTCGGCGCGCGCTACTTCCTGCCGAGCGACGTGCGCCGCGGCGCACCCTCCGTCGCCCCCGGCACGGTGCCCAACCGCAACGCCATCCTGCGCGACCTCACCGCGCTGAACACCCTGCCCGACCGCCAGGTGCAGCCCAGCCTGCGCGCCGGGCGGCTGCCCGACACGGTGGACGTGGACCTCGACGTCACCGACAAGTTTCCGCTGCACGGAACGCTGGAGTTGAACAACCGCAACAACGCCGACACCACGCCGCTGCGACTGGCCGCCTCGCTCACCTACGGCAATCTGTTCCAACGCGGCGACAGCGGCACCATCAGCTACCAGGTCGCCCCGGAGGACGTGCGCAACGCCGAAGTAACGTCGGCCTCCTACCTGTTTCACATCCCCGACAACAAGCTCTCGCTGCTGTTCAGCTACCTGCACTCCAACAGCAACGTGACTGCCCTGGGCACCACCGACGTGGCCGGCCGCGGCACCTCGGCCGGCTTTCGCGTGCTGATCCCGCTCGGCAGCACCAGCAACTTCAGCCACTCGCTGTCCGTCGGCTGGGACTACAAGAAGTATTTCGAGCTGGACACGTTCAAGTCCACCAGCCAGGTCACCTCCGCGCCGGTAACGTACTACCCGGTGAGTGCGACCTACGCTGCCAACTGGACCGGCGCGCATTCGACCACCGACGCAACGCTCGGCCTGGAGTTCGGCCTCTCGCCGCTCGGCAGCAACGAGCCGGAGTTTTTCAACAAGGCGTACAACGCACCGCCCGGCTTCTCCATCGCGCGCGCCACCATCACGCGCGAACAGGACCTGCCGCACGACGTGCAGCTGTGGGGGTCGGTCACCGGCCAGTTGACCAACGACCCGCTGGTCAGCAGCGAGCAGATCGGCGCCGGCGGCCTGGACTCGGTGCGCGGCTACCTCGAAGCAGAAACGCTGGGCGACTACGGCGCCTACATGCAGACCGAACTGCGCAGCCCGTCGGTTGCCAAATACATCGGCAAGCCGCTGCAATCCTGGCGCCTCCACGTCTTCTACGACGGCGGCGTGGTCAACCTGACGCAGGCGCAGGTGGGACAGCGCTCGTCCTACGGGCTGCAATCCGCCGGCATCGGCAGCCGGGTGAACCTGTGGGGCTACCTCAACGGGGTTCTGCAGGATGCACAAACCCTCAACACCGGCCCCAACACGCGCGCCGGCACCAACCGCGTGCTGTTCCGCGTCTACGGAGAGTTCTGACATGTGGCACGGACTGTGCGCCCGGCTTGGTATCCTGCAACGCTCCGCGCAGCGATGCACGCTGCCCCTATTGGCCATATGTGCGGCAATGCTGCTGGCAGGCGGCACCGCACAGGCCGCGTGGTGGAACGGTGACTGGCAGTACCGGGTGAAGATCGACGCCGACACCACGCCGAAGAGTGCCAACATCAGCCAGCCGATCGGCCGCACGCAGGTGCTGGTGCGGCTGCTGGCCAACAACTTCAAGTTCGACACCGCCAAACAAGATGGCGGCGACATCCGCTTCGTCGGCGCCGACGACCGCACGCCGCTGCACTACCACATCGAGAAGTTCGACGGCCTGGTCGACCAGGTTGCGTTGGTGTGGGTCGACGTGCCGGACCTGGCACCAGGTGCGGCCATCAGCTTCTACATGTACTGGGGCAACGAAAAGGCCAACGACGCGTCCGACGCGCACGCCACCTACGATTCCGACCAGCTGCTGATCTGGCACTTCGCCGAGGAGGGTGGCCTGCCGAAGGACAGCACGGCGTACAACAACAACGCCGCCACGCCGGCCAAGCGCGACGAGACCGCAATCATCGGCTTCGGTGCCAAGTTCGACGGCACCGCGCCGGTCAGGCTCGCCGCCAACCCGACGCTGAACATCTCTGCCGCCGAAACGCTGACCTGGCAGGTCTGGGTGAAGCCCAACCCTCTTGCACAGAGCTCGGTGGTCTACGACCAGCGCGATTCGGCCGGCGTTGCCGACTTCGCGGTGACCCTGGAAGCCGGCGTGCCGCAGGTTGCTGTGACGTCGCCTGCAGGTGCCATCAAGGCCACCGCGACCTCGCCGCTGGTCGCCGACAGCTGGCACCTGCTGACGGTGACGAGCTCGGCCAACAAGGTGACGCTGTTCGTCGACGGCGCACACGCGGCAGAGGCGGCCGGCGTGATGCCGGCGATCATTGGCGCCGGCGTGCTGGGCGGCCCATCGCTGCTGCCGTCCGCCGCGGGGCCCGGCGGCGCGTCGGTCTCCGTCGCCCCCGGCGCGCCCTACACCGGCGAGATGGACGAGCTGCAGATCAGCAAGACGGTGCGCCCGGACGGCGAGATCATGCTGGCGGACCGCGACCAGGGCACGCAGTCCAACCTGCTGGCTTTCGAAAACCCTGAGCAGACCAGCAGCTTCGGCAGCGGCTACATCGGCATCATCCTCAAATCCGTCACCCTCGACGCCTGGGTGATCATCGGCATCCTGATATTCATGATGCTGGTTTCCTGGCTGGTGATGGTGGCCAAGGCCACCTATGTCGGCCGCGTTGCCGGCGCCAACAAGCGTTTTCTGGTTCTGCTGCGCGAGATCAACCGCAAGAGCAACGTGCTGCTGCCGCCGGTGCCGAGGGACCGCGCACGCGGCATGACGTCGTCCTGCCTGTACCGTGTGTACGAAACCGGCGTGCGCGAGGTCGAGGACAGGCTGTCCACCGGCCGCGTGCTGCCGGACGGCAACATCGCGCCGCAATCTCTCGCCGCGATCCGCTCCTCGATGGACGGGCAGATGGTGCGCGAGATCGCCAAGTTGAACAACCTGATGGTGTTCCTCACCATCGCAATTTCCGGCGGGCCGTTCGTGGGCCTGCTCGGCACCGTCGTCGGCGTGATGATCACGTTCGCCGCCATCGCGGCGGCCGGCGACGTGAATGTCAACTCCATCGCACCGGGCATCTCGGCCGCATTGCTGGCCACCGCCACCGGCATGTTCGTCGCGATCCCCGCTCTGTTCGGCTACAACTACTTCCAGACCCGCATCAAGACCGTGATCTCCGAGATGAGCGTGTTCGTCGACGAGGTCGTCACCCGCATTGCCGAGGGCGAGTACGCGCGCGCGCGCACCCAGCCCGGCGCTGCCGAGTAGGAGCCAGCGCGCATGCAGGTCAACGACGAGAAGCCGTACGACGACATCAACATCACGCCGATGCTCGACCTCGCCTACGTGCTGGTGGTGATTTTCATCATCATGACCACCGCCTCGGTGCAGGGCGTGAAGGTGGACCTGCCGAAGGGCAGCTCTACGGTGTCGCTAGCGGTGCCGAAGACCAAGGTGGTCTCGGTCAACAACGCAGGCCAGGTCTTCATCGACGCGATCCCGGTGAGCCTTGCCGAGCTGGAGGCCAAGTTGCGCGACGCGAAAGCGATCACGCCGGACCTGCCGATCGTGCTGAAGGGTGACCGCCAGTCGCAATACGAAAAGATCATGAACGTGCTCGACGTGTGCGGGCGCGTCGGCATCACCTCGCTCGGGCTTGCCGCCCAGCGCTCGCCCGGCAGCTGACAAAGCCGTGCTCGACGACGATGATTTCAACGCGGAGCTGGACCGCAAGACGTCGCTGCAGCGCTACGGCCTGCCGGTGGGCGGCTTCCTCGCCATCGCCATCGTCGGCGTTTCCGCCTACGTACTTCTGAAGGGCGGTGCGGCACCTGCAGCGCGACCGCACAACGAGCCGCACATCACCCAGGTGCAGCTGCCGCCACCACCACCCCCGCCGCCACCGCCGAAGACGCCGCCGCCGCCGAAAAAGACCGAGGAGACTCCCAAGCAGCGCGAGGCCACGCCGCAAAGGGCGGTGAGCAAGCCGGCGCCGAAAGCGCCCACACCAAAGGCCAGCGTCACCACCTCGATTGCGGGTCCGGGCAACTCGGGCCTGGCACTCGGCAACGGTGGCGGCGGCATCGGGTTGGGCACTGGCACCGGCGAGGGCGACGATTCGGGCGGCGACAACGACGGCTACTACCGCGACCTGGTGCAATCGCATTTGCAGCAGGCACTGCGCGAGGACGAGAAGCTGCGTTTCGCGCAGTATCGCGTCACCGTCAGCTTCGTTTTGGATTCGTCAGGGCATTACAGCGGCCTGACGCTGGCAGGTTTCTCCGGCAACGACGAAGCCCGCGCGGAGATCGAGCGCATCCTGCGAGCGCAATCCACTGGGGACACACCGGCGGCGTCAATCATCGGCAAGGAATTCACCGTGCGCATCACCGGCCGCGCGCACGGCTAGGCACAGACACATCGGGGTTGGGGGTTTAGGCAGATGAACACGCGATGGGGGCTGGGCCGAACGGCCCTGACGACGGCGCTGACAGCAGGAATGGCGCTCACGGCGCTGCCCGCACGCGCCGACGAGCAGACGGTCAAGCTGATACAGTTGCTGATCCAGAAAGGCATCCTCACCAGCGGCCAGGCCGGCGAGTTGCTGCGCGAGACAGGCGCGCCCGGCAGCAAGCCGCGCCGCGGCCACGCTGGCGCGCCGGCCGCATCGTCGCCCGCAGCACCGGCCACCGCGTCGGCTACGGAGGCCGAGGCGTCCGCAAAACCCGGCGAAGTGCGCGTCACCTACGTGCCGCAATTCATCCGCAAGCAGATTGCCGACGACGTCCGCGCGCAGGTACTCACCGAGACCAAGGAGGAAGGCTGGGCGGTGCCCGGCGTGGTTCCGGACTGGAACAGGCGCGTGCGCCTGTTCGGCGACTTCCGCGCGCGCTACGAATCCGACAGTTTCGGCAAGAACAACTACAACAACTTCGTCAACTACAGCGCCATCAACGCCGGCAGCCCGTTCGACGCCAACGCGCTGGCCCAGGGCACCGGCCCTTACCCGCCGTTCCTGGACACCACGCAGGGCCGCAACCGCTTCCGGCTGCGCGCGCGCATCGGCGCGTTCGCCGACCTCGCCGACAACGTGCAGGCGGTGATCCGGGTGGGCACCGGCGACCCGAACGGACCGGTGGCCACCAACGCCACGCTGGGCGAGAACGGCGCGTTCTCCAAATACGCCGTCTATCTCGACCGCGCCTACGTGGCGTTCGATCCGGACGAGCACACCACCATCCGCGCCGGCCGCAGCAGCAACCCCTTCGACACCACCGACATCATCTTCTACAACGACCTCGGTTTCGACGGCGTCTCTGCGCATTATGAACACAAAATCGTCCCCTCGTTGAACACCATTTTCACCGCCGGCGCGTTCCCGCTGTTCAACACGGATTTCGCGTTCTCCACCGACAACCCCAACAAGTTCGCCAGCACGGACAGCTACCTGTTTGCCGTGCAGGGCGGTGCCGACTGGCGCTTCCGGCCGGACGTAGCGGCACATCTCAACGTGGGCTTCTTCGACTTCACCGGCGTGCAGGGCGGGGTCTCCTCACCGTGCACTCAGTTGCCGCCCACCAGCTCGCCGACCTTCGCCTGCAACACCGACGACACGCGCTACCTCAACGGCCAGTTCGGCAACACCGTCTATGCCATCCGCAACATCCCGCAGACCCCGTCCAGCACCGGCGCGGTACCGCCCGACCCGCAATTTTACGGCCTGGCGTCACGCTTTGCCGTGCTGGAAGTGCACCCGCGCTTCGTCATCGACACTTACGCCCCCTACCAGATCCAGCTCGAGGGCGACTACGTGAAGAACCTGGCGTTCAACCGGCAAGCCATCCTCGACCATGGCCCGTCGAACGAAGTCGTCGGCCCAGCAAACAATTTTGGCAGCGGCCCGAAAGGTCAACTCGGTCCCTACCAGGGCGGCGACACCGGCTACCTCGTCAAGCTCGCCTTCGGCTACCCGGCGCTGAAGCACACATGGGATTGGAGCGTGTACGCCGAATACAAATACGTGGCGTCGGACGCCACCATCGACTCGTTGAACGACGCCGAGTTCCACCTCGGCGGCACCAACGCGCGCGGCTACATCCTGCAGGGTGCGGTCGGCGTGGCGGAGAACACCAACGTCTCGCTGCGCTGGCTGAGCAGCGAGGTCGTCTCCGGCCCGCGTGACGACAACGACGTGATCCTCCTCGACTTGAACGCGAGTTTCTGAGCCGTGCGCACAACCCTTGCCGCCGCCACCATCCTCGCATGGGCATCCACCGCGCACGCGCAGCAGAGCACCGAAGACCGCATGCGCGACGCGTTGCGCCAGGCGGTCACCGAAATGCGCGCCGCTCAGGACCAGGCGGCGCAAGCGCAGGCCGACCTCTCCAAAGCGCAATCCGACAAGGCGGCGCTGCAATCCCAGCTCGACGCCGCAAACGCCAAGCTTGCGACCGCCGCGCCCGCCAGGCCGGTCGCCCCGCCGGTGGACGAGGCCGCCCTGCAGGACCGCGTGCGCGCCGCCGAGGCGCAGACCGCCAACTACCAGCAGCTCAGCGCCAAGCTGCAGAACAGCTACCAGAGTGCGGCAGAACAGGCACGCATCAAGGACGACGAAAACCGCGCCGCCACCGCGCAACTGGCTGCTAAGTCCAAAGCGCTGGAAGTGGCCAAATCATACAACGCCAAGCTGATCGACGTAGCCGAGCAGATCCTGCACTTGTATGAAACGCAGAGCTTCAGGTCGCTTCTGCTGAGAAGCTACGAACCGGTGCTTGGCCTGGCGCGCGTCAAACTCGAGAACACGGTGCAGGACTATGACGACAAGATACAGGACCAGGCCTACGTGGCGCCCGCGGAGCGTCCAGCAGCCACGCGCCAGCGATAGCGCCGCGCGCGGCTTGCTTGCTTGGCTTTATTCAGGTTCTGGCTGCTCGACACCAGGAAAGCAAAGCAAGACCTTCTTTTCTGAAGAAAAGAAGCAAAAGACTTTTGTCTCTGCTGTCGCGGAGTCTCCGGCAGCGCGCGCGCAAGAGAACAAAAGTTTTCTGGTTCTTTTTTTCAAAAAAGAACCGCTTGCCTTGCTCGGCTGCACAGCGCTCGCCTGGCTGCTGCTCGGCGCGCCTGCGCTGGCGTCGGACGACCCTGTGGTCGCCGAACGCGGCCGCGACCACATCACCGCCAGCCAGGCGCGCGCCGTGCTCGCCTCGCTGGACCCCGATGCGCGCCACAAGCTCGCCGCCCAGCCCAACGGCATCACCGACCTGCTGCGCAACATCCTCATCCAGCGCGCGCTGCTGGAACAGGCGCAGGCCGACCATTGGGAGCAACGTCCGGACGTGGCCAGTCTGCTCGCCCGCACCCACGACCAGGTGGTTTCGCAAAGCTACCTCGCCTTCCACGCGCAGATGCCCGCCGGATACCCGACCGACGCCGAGTTGCAGGCCGCCTACGACCAGACAAAGGCGCAGTTCATGCAGCCGCGCGGCTACCACATCATCCAGCTGTTCCTGCCCAAGGAGACCAGCGCCGCCACCGACGCGCAGAAACGCCTGGCCGCCCTGCGCGCGCAGATCAATCGCTCCCACGTGACGATGGAAGCCGCCGCCAAGCAGAGTGCCGGCGTGAAATACCTCGACCTCGGTTGGGTGACCGAAGCGCAGCTGATCCCGTCAGTGAAGTCTGCCATCGCCGGCCTGCCGGAAGGTGCAATGACCGACCCGGTGTGCACGGAGAACGGCTGCCACCTGATACGGCTGGTGGCCACGCGCCCGGCAGGGCCCGCGCCGCTGGCCGACATCCACGACGCGCTCGTCAAGGCGATGCGGCAGCAGAAACAGGCGGAGCTGCAGCGGGCCTATGCGTCCAGCCTGTTGGCAAAGCAGCCGGTGGCGATCAACGAGATTGAGCTTTCGCGGGTGACGCAATGAGGCAAGCACGTCGTTCTTGAACTAGAGGGTGTTATGTACTTTTGCGAAGGCCGGGTCTAATGGAGGGGGATGCCTCCTTCTGCCGCTCGCAAGCCATATCCATCTGACGTCAGCGACGAGGAATGGTCGCTGGTGGCCCCTTATCTGACTCTGATGAACGAAGCAGCCCCGCAGCGAGAACATCCAATGCGGGAGCTGTTCAACGCTCTGCATTACGTCATCCGCTACGGCATCGCCTGGCGAGCCATGCCGAACGACTTTCCGCCCTGGGCCGCGGTCTACCAGCAGATGCAGCGTTGGATGGCGGCGCAGTGTTTCGAGGCGCTGGCTCAGGACTTGCGCGCCCTGCTGCGTCTGGCCTCCGGACGCAAGGAAGAGCCCACGGCGGCGATCATCGACAGCCGCACGCTGCGCTCGACGCCGGAAAGCGGCCCACGTGCCGGCTATGACGGCGCCAAACGCAAGCGCGGGTCGAAGGTGCACTTGGCGGTCGACACGCTGGGCCACCTGCTCGCATTGCACGTGACGCCGGCCGATGTCGGTGACCGCGCGGCGGTCGCCCGCCTTGCCGCGGACGTTCAAGAAGCAACGGGAGACAACGTCACCCTGGCGTTTGTCGATCAAGGCTACACTGGCGAATCTGCAGCCGAGCCCGCGAAAGCCGAAGGGATCACCTTGCACGTCGTCAAGCTGCCAGAAGCTAAACGCGGCTTTGTGTTGCTGCCCCGACGCTGGGTGGTGGAGCGATCCTTCGCCTGGGCAACACGATGCCGACGACTGGTCAAAGACTACGAGCGTTACGCCGAAACACTCGCGGGCTTTCACCTTGTCGCATTCATCGGATACATGCTCAAGAACGCAGCCGCCCTGGTTAAGGTGCATAACACCCTCTAGGCAAAAAACTATCGTGTGGGCTGTCGCAGTCAGGCTGAAATACCCGGATCTAATTTCGGCAGCCTGAAGCAGAAATTCTTGCGATGGCCGGGGGCAAGAAAGCAAGCGCTTCTTTTTCGAGAAAAAGAAGCAAAAAGCTTTGTCTCTGCTGTCGCGGACTCTTCAGCAGCGTACACCCAAGGGAACAAAAGTTTTTTGGTTCTTTTTTTCAAAAAAGAACTGCTTTCTTTTTCTGGCACCGGTCATGTTCCGGCCATCACGCGCCTGACGAAAACAAACGTTCGATCTTTCTCACTGTCCGTTCAAAATTCGGCATGCTGAGTCAGCTGGGTTAGTTTTCCGAACTCCGAAGCGCCGCCGGGGCGATGTTCCAAGCGGATACTCAGAAAGAACAAAGGAGTCCCACGATGCGCCTCTCAATCCTGGCCGTTCTCCTCGCCACTCCTGCGCTGGCAGCACCCCCCTCGCATGACACCTGCGTGGACGTGGCCGTCGGCACCGCCGCAAGCTACGCCTGCATCAACCAGCAACTGCAGCAGGCTAGCCAGAACTCCCAGCGCTTCTCGTCCGACGGCAGCGCGCCCTACAACGCCACCTCGCCCAGCAACGTCACCGGCCAGTTCAACGAGGACGCCACCCGCAACCGCCTTGGCACCAACTTCGGCAAGTCGGTCACGCCGCAGCGCCCGGTGCAGACCTTCGCACCCGCCTTCGCGACACCCGCCCGGCCGCACTAGCCACGCCGGGCGCCCGGCTTCAGGGTGGCGCCAATGCTCACTATCGCCCAAGCCGCACAGGCCCTGTCCGCCGGCCGCACCACCAGCCGCCAACTCGTCGAGGACTGCCTGGACCGCATCGCCGCTCCGGGTAGCGAGGGCACACGCACGTTCGTCCGCCTCTACGCAGACCAGGCACGCGCATCCGCCGACGCGATGGACAGCCTGCGCGTGGCCGGGCGTGCGCCCGGGCCGCTCGCCGGCATCCCCATCAGCCTGAAGGACCTGCTGGACGTCGCTGGCGAGCCCACCGCGGCGGGCTCGCTGGTGCTAGCCTCGGCACCGCCCGCCACCGCCCACGCGCCCGTTGTCGCCCGCCTGCTCGCCGCCGGATTGATCCCCATCGGCCGCACCAACATGACGGAGTTCGCGTTCAGCGGCGTCGGCATCAACCCGCATCACGGCACCCCGCGCGCGCCTTACGGCCGCACGGCAGACGGTAGCGGCCGCATCCCGGGCGGCAGCTCGTCAGGTGCGGCCGTCTCCGTCGCCGACGGCTTTGCGCTGGCGGCAATCGGCACCGACACCGGCGGGTCCTGCCGCATACCGGCGGCGTTCTGCGGCGTCGTCGGCTACAAGCCCACCGCGCGCCGCGTGCCGCTCACCGGCGTCCTGCCGCTCTCCCCGACGATGGACTCGGTCGGCCCGCTCGCCCGTACTGTGGAGTGCTGCGCCGCCATCGACGCGATTCTGGCCGGCGACCGCTTCGTCACGCCGGCGCCGCTCCCGCCCGAAAGCCTGCGCCTGCTGTTCCCGACCAACATCGTCACCGACGACCTGGACGCGCCCACCGAACGCGCGATCGACCGCGCCGTGCAGCTTTTAGTCCGCGCCGGCGTCTCGATCGTCCACAAGCGAGTGGACAGCCTGGACCGCATCATGCAGGCGCACGCACGTGGCGGTTTCGCAGTGGTGGAAGCATACGCCTGGCACCGTGAGCTTCTGCAGACTGACGCCGCCCGCTACGACCCGCGCGTTGCCAGCCGTATTTTGCCCGGCGCACACATGGCAGCTGCCGACTACATCGCCCTGATTCAAGCGCGCGCCACGATCATCGCCGCGTTCGCCGAAGAGATGGCGCCGTACGACGCGCTGATCATGCCGACCGTGGTCATCGAACCGCCAGCCATCGCCGCGTTCGCAGCGGAGGACGACTACAAGCGGCTGAACAATCTAATCCTGCGAAACACCGCGCAGGTGAACTTCCTGGACGGCTGCGCCATCAGTCTGCCGTGCCACGAACCTGACGCGCCGCCCGCTGGGCTTACACTGGCTTGCGCGGCGATGGGTGATGCGCGTCTGTTTTGCGTTGCGAAGTCAGTGGAAGCGCTTCTTTTTTGAAAAAAAGAAGCAAAAAACTTTTGTCAGCGCTGTCGCGGACTCGCCCGCACGGCGCGTCTAAGGAGACAAAAGTTTTTTGGTTCTTTTTTTCAAAAAAGAACTGCTTGCCTTAGCCTTTTACGTTCTGCGCCATCGTGATGTGCTTCTGGATCACCGGCACGGTGCTGTCGGCGAACGCCTTTAGGTCTGCATCCTTGCCATTCGTCGACTCGCGCTCGAACAGCTTCAGCATCGCCTCGTGCGCGCGCACCTGGCCGGAGAGGTAGCTCTTGTCGAACTTGTCACCGCTCAGGCCCTGCAACTTGGCGAGCATCTTTTGCTGCGCGGCGCTCGGGTCGGTGGGGGGCGTCAGACCCTTGGAGGTGGCGAGCGCCGCCAGCTTCGCGTTGGCCGGCGTGTGGTCGGTGATCATGGCCTGGGCGAACGTCTTCACCCCGTCATCGCCCTTCTGCTGAGCGAGCTGGGCCATCTGCACTTCGGCCAAGCCGCCCTGGGCCGCCTTGGTGACGAACTCCTGGTCGACCTTCGACAGCTTTGCCGCGCCTGCAGGCGCCATCGCCGAGCTTGCCGGCGGCGCCATCATCGCAGAGTTCGGGGCGGCGCTGGGCGGCGCGGCGGTCGTGGCCGTCTGGGCGAACGCGCCGGTCGCCAGCACCAGCGGCAGCATCAGGGCAGTCGAACGTGGAAACATGAACTTCATCTACAAAAACTCCGAGTTTCGGCTCCCGCACGTGGCAGCGGCCTTCGGTCATGCAACGTTGGCGCCGGCAGAAAGGTCCGCGGCAACGCTCACAAAAGCTTTTTGCCCTGCCCCGTCCGAGGCGGTCGGCCTTAGACCAGCGGCCCTGGATCTAGACCCTTCGAAGTCCGGCAGGGAAGGCAGGGCCTTCTTTTCTGAAGAAAAGAAGCAAAAGACTTTTGGTCCTGCTGTCGCGCTGGTTCTGCCGGCGCGCACCCAAGGGAACAAAAGTTTTTTGGTTCTTTTTTTCAAAAAAGAACCGCTTGCTTTGCTTGTCACCGGCCAAAACCTGACGCGGTTGATATCAGACGCGGTGCCGGAACCGCTCCACTGCCGCCACCAGCGCGCGGCGCACCCCCGGCTCCAACGCCGAGTGCCCGGCATCCGGGATGATCGTCAGCCGCGCCGCCGGCCAGTGCGCCGCCAGGTCGAAGGCGGTCACCGCCGGGCACACCATGTCGTAGCGCCCCTGCACGATCTCGCCGGGCAGTTGGCCGACCGCCTGCATCTGCCCGAGCAGCCCGCATTCCGGCAGGAACAAATCATGGGCGAAGTAGTGCGCCTCGATGCGCGCCAGGCCCAGCGCCGTGCGGTCGCCGGCGAACGAGCTCACCGTGTCGGGGCTCGGCAGCAGCGTGCTGCAGGATCCCTCGTAGATCGACCAGGCACGGGCGGCGGCCATGTGCACGGCAGGGTCGGGGTCGGTCAGGCGGCGCAGGTAGTTGCCCAGCAGGTCATCGCGTTCGTGCGGCGGCAGGAAGCCGGCGAACGCGGCGTGCGCGTCCGGGAACACCTGCGCCAGGCCGTGCAGGAACCACTCCACCTCGCGCTGCCGGCCGAGGAACACGCCGCGCAGCACCAGCCCTACCACTTGGGCCACGTGCGCCTGGGCGTAGGCCAACGCCAGTGTGGACCCCCAGGAGCCGCCGAACAGCAGCCAGCGCTCCAGACCCAGGTAGACCCGCAGCCGCTCGATGTCGCCGACCAGGTGGCCGGTGGTGTTGGCCTCCAGGCTGCCCAGGGGGCGCGACCGGCCGGCGCCGCGCTGGTCGAAGATGACGATGCGCCAGTGCGCGGGATCGAAGAAGCGGCGGTGCACCGCGCCGGCGCCGGCGCCGGGGCCGCCGTGCAGGAACAGCACCGGCCGGCCGCGGGGGTTGCCCACCTGCTCCCAATACATCACGTGGCCATCGGTCAGCGGCAGGTAGCCGGTCTCGAATGGCCCGATTTCGGGGAACAGGTCGCCGCGTGGCATGCAGAGTTATCTAGCACTAGCCCGACGAAGAGTAGAACCGGGAGAGGCTGGCCGTCGAGCAGATGTGCACTGCCGCGACGCCGGCAGAGGAAGCAAAAAGCTTTCGTTCCGGCTGTCACGGACAGCTGAACGACACGTCTCACCCCGGCGCACCCCAGGAGACAAAAGTTTTTTGGTTCTTTTCTTCAAAAAAGAACTGCTTGCTTTCGGCCATAGCTGCGTAAAGCCCTCTGGTGCAAGGGGAACAAGCATGGGCCGTATCTGGATGGCGCTCGGCGCAGTGGCCGGCGCAGGCGCGGTGGGCCTGGCGGCAGCCGCCGCGCACGCTTTGCCGCAACGGCTGGATGCCAAGGCGCTGGACGCCGTGCGCAGCGCCATACAGATGCAGGGCTGGCACGCTTTGGCGCTGGTGCTGACGGGGCTGTGGGTGATGCGCGCGCCGCCGCTGGCGCACGCGCTGGGCAACCTGGCAGGGCTGGGCTTCACGCTCGGCATGCTGCTGTTCTGCGGCGCGGTCTACGCCAACCACCTGGCTGGCCTGGCGTCGGGCCCGACCGCGCCGGTCGGCGGCGTGCTGCTGATGGTTGGCTGGCTGTTGCTGGCAGCGTCGGCGCTGGCCGCCGGCCCGACCCTCTGAATATCATCCCCGACGAGCAGTTGGCACGCTCCTCGCCAACCAGGCATGTTTTCGAAACCGGCCCGTGTGCGTTCGGGCACCGGCCGCCAGCAAGGCAAGCAGTTCTTTTTTGAAAAAAAGAACCAAAAAACTTTTGTTCCTTGGGGTGTACGTTGCGGGAGAGTCCGCGACTGCAGAGACAAAAGTTTTTTGCTGCTTTTTTCGAAAAAGCAGGCCTTGCTTCGCTCTTCGCCCTTAAAACACACGTCAGACGGAAGCGCAGGTGAGTTCTGCAAGTGCCTTGAACGCCACCTTGACTGCCGCCGCCTACCAGGCCGCCGACGGCCAGGCCGACACGCTCGCCGAGGAGCTCGCCCGAAGCGGCGTCACCGTCACCGCCTGGCACGGCCTGCTGGCCCTCTCCCCGGACCCGCCGGCCGCGGCCGCCTGGGCGCTCAACGTGTGGACTGCCCCGCGCGAGCTGCCCGCCGCTTCCATCGGCGCCGCGTCGGACGCGCTGCGGGCCATCCAGCGCAACTGGGGCTACCTGCCGTTCGACAACAACAGCCGCGCGTCGCTGATCGCCGCCCGCCTGCCGCCGCTGCGGCCAAAGCCCCTGCGCTTCCCGGTGGCAGCACCCGACAGCCACCTTGGCGCCTGGACGCTGCTCGGGCGCGACCGCATGCTGGCCAGCCCGACCCAGACCAGCCCCTTCGTCAACGGCGAGGTCACCTTCGAGGAGGACCGGCTCGGGCCGCCCAGCCGCGCCTACCTGAAACTGTGGGAGGCCTGCACCCTGTGGCGCGCCTGGCCGCAGCCCGGGGAGACCTGCCTGGACTTGGGTGCCGCCCCCGGCGGCTGGACGTGGGCGCTGGCCCGGCTGGGCGCCCGGGTCACCGCGGTGGACAAGGCGGCGCTGCACCCCGACGTGGCCGCCATGCCGGGCGTCACCACGCGGCAGGACAGCGCCTTCGCCATCGACCCCGCCGGCGAGGCGCCGGTGGACTGGCTGTTCTCCGACGTGATCGCCTACCCGGCGCGGCTGCTCGCGCTGGTGCGTGCATGGGTCGCCAGCGGGCGGGCGGGGCGGATCGTCTGCACGGTAAAGTTCCAGGGGGCGACCGACCACGAGAGCGCCGAAGCGTTCGCCGCCATTCCGGGCGGGCGGCTGGTGCACCTGTTTCACAACAAGCACGAGCTGACGTTTCTGTGGCGGCGTGAGGATAGCTGACCGACGGCAAGGCAAGCGGTTCTTTTTTAAAAAAAGAACCAAAAAATTTTTGAGTCCGCTGCCGCGCGCGCTCCGGAAATTCGCGACGGCGGAGTCAAAAGTTTTTTCTTTCTCTAAAAAAGAGGGCCTTGCGTCCTTTCCCGCCTCGAGCTGGGTCTTTCTGGATGCGCGGCACGCTGGCTCGTCCCGCCTTCAAGCTGTCGAAACCGCTTGTGATTCCGCTACGTTTGCGTATCGTCGTCACACACGATGGAGCGACGTGACGCCATGGCGATGCCGACCAGACTGGCCGTTCTGCTCTGCAGCGCGGGCATCCTTGGCCTGGCAGGCTGCGCGCCGCTGCCGGTGCGCGGCACCGGGGGCATATCCATCACCATCAACAGCAACGGAAGCTATCACCCGCCGGCGGGTGCATTGCCGGCGCCTCTTTCGGCCCAGCCAGGCGACTACGATTACAGCGGCATTGCAAGGCTCACCGAAAACGGTCAGCCGGTCTCGCCGATGGACGCGCTCAACCGCTCCAACGCTAACTACGCACTGCTGCTCGGCCAGATCACCCCGGTGGCCAACCCGATTCCGGCCAGGCTGCACATTGTCGTCCCGGACCACGACAGGCTGCGCCTGCTTGCCCTGCAGCAGACCCGCGGCGTCCAGAGTGGTGCCACCGAGTTCCAGGCGGAGATGAGGCGTCTCGACCTGCATCATGTCGCCGACAGCGTGGTCCGCAGCCAAGCTTTCGCCTCGGCTGACATCGCCGAGCAGAACGATACGGTCTGGCCGGATGCCGCCGGCGCGGACGACGTCCTCTGGTTCCAGGTGCAATCCGCCCGCCCGAACAACGCCGGTCCCTGGGTCGGCACCTGGCAGATGCGGCGCGCGAACGGGACCGCGCCGCTCGCCGCGAGTTTCGACCCTGGCACCGCGCCTGGGCCGGCGCGGCTGATGTCCTTCGTGCGCAGCGTGCAGGACGACGCTGCCTCGCTGACCGGCGCTTCTTCCGGGGTGGCCGAGGCTCCGCACGCGCGCCGGCCCGGCCGGCCGGTCAGCAACGGCTCCGGCATCGTCGTCGACACGCTCGGCCACGTGCTCACGGCCAGCCACGTCATCGCCAACTGCCCCGACATTCGCGTCACCAGCGTGGCCGGCACCACGCCGGTCGGCGCGACCCTGGTCGCCAGCGACGTCAAGCTCGACCTTGCGCTGCTGAGGACCGGCGAGCGCACGCGCGACTATGCGCATTTCCGTGACAGCCGGACGTTGCGTCCCGGCGAGCCGCTCGTCGCCACCGGCTTCCCGCTCGGCGGTCTCGTCTCGCCCGAGATGGCCGTCACCACCGGTTCGCTGACCGCGATGTCCGGCCTGCAGGGCAACCCGAACCTGTTCCAGTTCAGCGCCCCGGTGCAGCCCGGCAACAGCGGCGGGCCGGTGCTCGACAGTTCCGGGCGGGTGGCCGGGGTCGCGACGGCCGTTCTGAACGGCCTGGCCTTTGCCGCGATCACCGGTGGGCCGATGATCCAGAACGTCAACTTCGCGACCAAGGCGGACATCGCACGCGACTACCTGGCCGGCATCAGCGTTGGTTTGAACGAGGCTGCCGGCAGCCCATCCGGGCTGGACCCGGCGAGCGTGGCGGACCTGGCGCGCAAGTTCACCGCGAAAGTCGAGTGCTGGCGCTGAAGTGTACCAACTTGGCCCGGATGCTGACTTACAGAAAGCAAGCAGTCCTTTTTTGAAAAAAAGGACCAAAAAACTTTTGACTCCGCTGTCGCGCGCTCTCCGGAAAGATCCGCGACAGCGGAGTCAAAAGTTTTTTGCTTCTTTTTTTCAAAAAAGAAGGCCTTGCTTGCTTCGGAACGGCCGACCTCCGGCTAGCTGTTACACCTTAGGCGCCGCCACCTCGGCCTCATGCTCCGGCTCCAGCGCCGCGGCAATGTCGCCAGGGTGCTTCTGCGGCACGATCAGGTCCATCACCCCGATGATCGCCGGCAGCACCACGATGGCGCCCACCATGTTCATGAAGAACATGAACGTCAGCAGCAGCCCCATGTCCGCCTGGAACTGCAACGGCGAGAACGCCCAGGTCGCGACACCGATCGAGAGCGACAAACCGGTGAAGATCACCGCGCTCCCCGTCTCGCGCAGCGTCTGGATGTAGGCCGCGTTCAGCGTGTAGCCGTGCCGCATGTAATACGACAGGCGCGAGAACTTGTAGATGCCGTAGTCCACGCCGATGCCCACGCCAAGCGCGGTCACCGGCAGGGTGGACAGCTTCAACCCGATGCCGAGCACGCTCATCGCCGCGTTGGCCAGGATGGAGACGGCCGCCAGCGGCAGCACGATGCAGATCGCCGCGCGGACGGAGCGGAACACGCCCAGGCAGATCACGATGATCATGCCGTAGACCAGCCCGAGCATCGGCAGCTGTGCGGCTTCCACCACCTGGTTGGTGGCACCGATGACGCCGGCGGTGCCGGCCGCCAGCTCCAGCCGCAGCTTGGTCTTCGTGGGCGTGGCGGCGAACGCCTCAACCGTCTTGATCACGCGGTCGATGGTGCCGGCCTTGTGGTCGGTGAGGAAGATGATCAGCGGCATCGCCGAGCAATCCTCGTTGGCCAGGCCCTGCGACGACTCGAAGGCGGAGCTGTCGCGGCCCAGGACCCGGCTGTCATGCGGCAGGTAGTTGAACTTCGGATTGCCCTCGTTGAACACCACGTTCACCTGCCGCATCAGGTGGCCCATGAACAGCGTGCTGCGCACGCCGGGCACGCCCTGCAGGCGGTGATCCAGGTCGTCGATCCGCTTCATCGAATCGTAGTTCAGGCAGGAATCTGTCGGCCCTTCGGCAAACACCTCCAGCACGTCCACGCCGACCGAGTAGTTGCTCTGGAAGAACGCCGCGTCCTGGTTGTTGCGGCTGTCCGGGCGCAGTTCCGGCACGCCCACGTGCAGGTCGCCCACCACCGGCTGGCCCAGCAGCAGCGCGCCGCCGGCCACGCTCGCGGTGATCAGGCAGATGATCACCGCCGAGCGCGGCGCGATCAGGCTGGCGAGCAGGCGCCAGAAGCCCTCGAAGCGCGCCGCCCCACGTTGCGCCGCCTCGATGCGCTTCATCGACACGCTGGCGAAGCTGGCGATCACCGGCAGCACCATCAGGTTGGTCACCGCCAGCACGGCGATGCCGATGGCCGCCGTGAGCGCCAGCTCGCGGATCGCCGGCACCGGGATGGTGGTCACCGTCACGAAGGTCAGCACGGCCAGGCAGAGTGCCACCACGCCGGGTTCGAGCAGGTTGTGGAAGCTGCCGCGTGCGGCTTCCAGCGCGGTGCGCCCCTCGCCCACCAGGCGCACGTTGGACAGCGCGATCTGCACGCCGTGGCTGACGCCGATAGCCAGGATGAGAAACGGTATCAGCACCGAGATCGGGTCGATGCCGATGCCCAGCGCGGTGATGATGCCGAGCTGCC
Organism: Acetobacteraceae bacterium; assembly: GCA_965198755.1. GTDB lineage: Bacteria > Pseudomonadota > Alphaproteobacteria > Acetobacterales > Acetobacteraceae > BOG-908. The sequence continues at coordinate 4,042,941 of OZ240673.1, read as the reverse complement.
ACATCACCGCGATCAGCGAGCAGGCGAGTGCGGCGCCGGTCAGATACAGCGAGCGCGAGACGATGTAGAGCAGCACCGCGGCCACCGCGAGGGCGATGCCGAAGAACACCACGATCACCTGGGCGCCGCGCTCGATGTCGCCGATCGCCTGGGCGAAGCCAAGGATGTGGATCTGGGTATCCGCGGTGTCGTATTTGGCGCGGATGATGCTGTCGAGCTCGTTGGCGAACTTCGTGTAGTCGAGGTGCGCGCCGGTGCGCGGGTCGACATCGTTGAGGTGCGCGCTGACCACCGCGCTGCGGAAGTTGTTGGCCACCAGCCGGCCGACGATGCCGGACTTGACGATGTTGCTGCGGACGTTGGCGAAACCCTTGGCATCCGGCTGGAAGCCCGACGGGATGACCGGGCCGCCGTTGAAGCCGCCCTCGACCACCTCGGAGAAGCGGGTGTCCGGCGTGTAGAGGCTGCTGACGTGGGTGCGGTCCACGCCGGGCAGGAAGAACACGTCGTCGGTCAGCCGGCGCAGCGCGTCGAAATACTCCGGCGCGAATATGGTGCCGTGCTTGGCCTCCAGCGAGATCAGCAGCAAGTTGCCGCCGCCGAACTGCTTCTCCACTTTCTTGTAGGTGTCGATGTAGGCGTTGTGCGACGGCAGCAGCTTGTCGAACGACGCGTCCGGGTGCACGCGCACCGCGAAGAAGCCGAGCCCGAGCGTGATCAGCGCAAACGCCACCAGGATCTTGCGCCGGTTGGAGAACAGCACGCGTTCGAGGAACCCGATCATTGCACGGCCTCCGACGCCTGGGTGGCCGCCGCGGTGGGATCCATCACGTGCACCCCGTCGCTGCCCACCAGGACCCATTTGCCGCCGGCCACCTCGACCACGCCGGACAGGCTGGCGCCGGTGGCGATCGGCAGGGTGCGGAAGGTGTTGGTCTGCGGGTCGAACAGCAGCACCAGGCCGTTGGAGCCCACCAGCGCCATGAAGCCGTTGGCCAGCACGGTGCCGCCGAAGATCGACCGCTGCTCGTTGGTCTCGATCCGGTGCCAGGCCGGTGCTGCGCCGCTGGAGACGAACATGCTGCCGCGCAGGCCGAAACTGTACAGCGCGCCGTCCGGCGTGGTCAGGCAGCCGAACTGCGAGCCCTGGTAGGGCACCGGCACGGCGGCCCAGCTGCCGTCGCGGCGGACAAAGGCGTGGCCGGCTTCCCCGGTGATCACCACGTCGGCCCCGTGTGCGATGACGCAGTTGAGGTGGTAGTCCTCGTCCATGCTGGGCAGCTTCACCGGCGTCCAGGTGGCGGCGTCCGTGGTCTCCAGCGCCAGCGCGTAGGCGCCGGTGGCCATCAGGTGCGAGGGGCCGAGGACGGCCACCGAGAACAGCGCCTGGTCCTTGCCGTCCGGTGCGCGCTGCAGCGTCCAGTGCTCGCCCGCGTCGGTGGTGCGCAGGATGCTGCTATCCTGGCCCACCGCCCAGCCCTCGACGGGGCTGTCGAACACCACGTCGGTCAGCAGTTCCGGCGACGGGCTCTGCACCATGCGCCAGGAGACGCCCTGGTTGTCGGAGAGCAGAATCGCTCCCCGGTCGCCCACCGCCACCAGACGGCTGCCGGCATGCGCCACCGCCATCAGGGGGCCGTGCGTTGCGCGCCAGGTCGGCTGGTCGGTGTCGGCAGGCGTGGCGGCAAACGCGGCAGTCAGGCTGGCGGCCAGGATCAGGGCGGCGGGTAGGGCAGCTTTCCTGCAGGTCAGGGTCGGAGACAACGGACTCACACCTCATCATACGTGTCGGCTTTGCCTCTGACTCCTGGGTATCGGCGGAGAAGGCAAGGCAGGCAGTTCTTTTTTGCAAAAAAGAACCAAAGAACTTTTACTCTCCTAGGGTGTACGGTGGCGACGCGGCGTGTTCAAGCGTCCCGCGACAGCGCTCGGATGCGCCTGCTTCCGTCTTGCAAAGCAAACTCCTGCTGGTCCGCCGCCACCGGCTGAGGGTGGTGTTTCCGGCCAGGCACGAGCGGGTGGTGCCCGGCCGCGCTGTCCAGGCTCCTCCTCATACCGGCGGCCGTGAACCGCGATCGTTCGAAATCCGGCACAAGCAGCAAAAACCCTGTTCCGGCCGTAGCAATGGATGGCAGCAGCGCGCGCAGGAAACCAAAAGGTTTTCTGGTTCTTTTTTTCAAGCTGGTTCTTTTTTCAGAAAGAATCGCTTGCTTGCCTGTCACCGGACGAAGTTGTGCGCCGTCACCTCAGAACTCGTAGGACAGCACCGCGCTGAAGAAGTCGCGGTCGAGCAGGCCGTCGTACTTGCCGTTGCTGAACACCGGGAAGTGGTTGGTGTACTGCACGCCAAGGCTGTAGGCCTGCAGGTAATTGAAGGTGACTCCGAGGCTGGCCGCCGCGGTGTTCTCCACGAAGGTGTTCACACCGCCCGGGCTGGTGCCCACGAAGTCGTGCTGCAGCGCCACCAGCGGCTTCATGTCGATGGCGTAGGGCAGCACGTTCGGCATGTCGATGATGACGGCCACCGTGTAGGCTGCCGAGAACTGGCTCGCCAGGCCTTTCTTGGACAGCGGATAGACGGTGGTGCTGTCCACCGTGGCGCCGGTCACGAACGCCGATTCGGTGTCGGTGGTGTAGGGCGCGTTGAACAGGCCGCGGTTGCGCGGGAAATTGGCCACGTAGTCGCCGCCGATCTCGCCCACCATGGCGACGCTGTTGATCTTCAGGCTCGGGATGGCGGCGAACAGCTTGGTCACCGTGGTCTGCGCCTGGATCACCGGGTAGCGCTTCCAGCCGTCGATGATCGAGCCGAAGCCGATGTTCTCGCCGGTAGCCTGGACCACCGGGTCCGTCTGGAGCTGCTTGGCCGCCGTCACCAGGGCGGGGATGCCCAGGGCCGCGGCCTTCTTGATCGCCGGCCCGTCGGTGGCGAACGACAGGTCGGCGCCGGCGAGCTGGATCGGCTGGTTGAGGCGACCGGACACCTCGCCCTGGATCGCCAGGCCGTATGGACCGGTGAAGTTCCAGCTGACGCCGATCAGGTGGATGTCCTTGGGGTAGTCGGCGAAGATCGACGACGTGGAATCGTAGGTGGCGGTCGCGTAGCTGATCCCCGGCCCGTTCAGCGCGCTGAACGGGTTCGGCGCCACGGAGAGCGGGCCGGGCAGTCCGGACACGTTCGCCTTGCCGGTGCGGAACGAGGCGAACGGGGTGCGGCTGTCGTAGTTTTCATAGTACAGCCCGATCTCGGTGTCGCCGAGTGCTGCGACGTTTTCGCGCAGCGCAAAGCCGAACTCGTCGAGCGTAGTGGGGTAGCGGCTGTCGCTGCGCGGGTAGGCGGCGCCGAACAGGATGCCGTCTGCCAGGCTGGCGGCGTACGACGCGCGGTTGGTGTCGGGCACGTCGCTGCGCAGGTTGGCGTAGGTGCCGCCGTCCAGCAGCGTGTCGGTGTTGCTGAAGAACGAGCCGGCGGGCTCCAGCCGGTCGCGCACGAAGGCGAATTGGTAGTAGGCCTCCAGGGTCAGGTCAGGCACGATCTCGCTCTTCACGTCGATCACCGGGATCGGCAGGAACGCCTGGCGCAACTCGGAGCCAGGCGCGCGCAGGGCGGTGACGTCCACCGGGGTGATGGTGTTGATGCCGCCGCCGATGAAGGTGCTCTCGCCCCAGTTCAGCGCCTGGTTGCCGACGCGCAGGTCGAACGGGTGGCCGAAGATCTCCGGGCGGGCGAAGACGTATGCGTCGAGCAGCCGCAGGTCGGCGCCGATGTCGCGCACTGCGGGCCGTTCGAGCGACTGGAAGTCGGTGTGCTCGCTGTCGATCACCGGGTCGTAGAAGCCAGTGGCGCGCAGGAACAGGCCGTAATCGTCCTTCTTGATCTGCACCTCGGTGGTCACGCGTTGCACGGCTGCCACAGGCGAGCCGTTGCGGAAATTCAGCGTGCCGTTATCCTCGTTCGCGTTAGGGTCCACGGACTTTCGCGGCCCACCGTTGAGGACGCCCACGAAGTTCTCGTCGATCGGCGAGAGGCGCAGGTCCACGCTGGAGGACAGCGTGGTGTCGATGTTGATCTGGTAGCCGCCCACCGTCGTCTCGTAGCCGTGTGCTGCGCCCGACGCGGCCAGCACCGCCAGCGACGCACCCGCCAACAACCTGCGGCGGCGCGCACCGGATACGTTGTTCGCAGCAAATATCGATGATCTCGCCAACGTTTCATCCCCCGTACGAGCCGCCGGTTCTACGCCCGGTTGGGCCGCGCCATCCGGCGCTCGATTGTTATCTAAACGTATTCACTTCCGCTACAACGAAACGTTAGGGTGCACACACTAAACGCGTCAAGCGCGTAACACTGACCTGGTGCAGACTTGCCACAGAGGGCGCGCCGCACGGCTCGACCCCCGCATGCAGGCCGGCTGCAACCGGCGCCACCTGTGGCGTTGCCGGTGATGCACAGCAGACGGAGGCCGGCCATGAGCGGGACCACACAGGACCAGACCGAAGAGGACGCGGACCGCGACGACGTGCTGGAGGATACGTTTCCGGCCAGCGACCCGCCGGCAGTGGGGGGGAGCACGGGGCCGGAGGATGGGCGGCCGAGCAAAAAGTAAGGAAGCAGTTCTTTTTTGAAAAAAAGAACCAAAAAACTTTTGTCTCGGCTGTCGCGCGCTCTCCGCAAAGGTCCGCGACAGCGGAGTCAAAATTTTTTGCTTCTTTTTTCAAAAAAGAAGGCCTTGCTTACCTCTCCAGCCGCGCACCCAGCGCCCGTCCCAGAAACCCCCAGGCCAGCGTCGCCGGCAACGCCGCCGGGTCCCGGCTGACCAGTGCCAGCAACGCCGTGCCCGGCAGCTCGATCAGCACGTCGCGTTCCGCCAGCATCGCCGCCTCGGCGTGCAGCAGCGGCGCGTCGGCCGGCCGGTCGCGGAACACCAGCGAGCGCTGCCGCATCAGCACCCTGATCGCGCCGCTCGGCAGCGTGCGCCAGCGCGGGCGGATGCCCTCGCAGCACAGCGCGGCCGCGTCGATGCCGAGCAGGCCGGGCCAGGTCTCGGTCACGCACTCTGCCGGGTCGACGGCATGCAGCAGCGCCAGCACGGCCTCCTGCACCCGCTCGGCGATGCCGCTGGCCGCGCGCCCGGCGGCCAGCACGTCGCTGGCGCGCGCCTCCATCTCGGCCGCACGCAGGCGCGCCTGGGCCAGCATGGCCTCCATGTGGTCGGCGAACACCGCACCGTGCACGCGGCGCGGCGGCGCCAGGCCGGCGTAGAGCTCGGGACGCTCCGCCAGGAAGGCGGGGTGGGCGCGCAGGAACGCTTCCATCTGCTCGGGCGTGGGCGCCGGAGGGGCCAGGCGGATCAGCACGGGCTGGGAGTCTGCGGCCATCATGCAGATAGGCTACACAGCTTTGCGTGGCTGAAGAACTCTTGTTTGCAACCAACAGTGACCTGCTTGCGGGCAGCCGGGTGCCGGTGCTGCTGCCGTATCCGTTCGCCGGCCCGTTCGACTACGCGCTGCCCGCGGGCACGCAGGCCGAGCCGGGCGACATCGTGCTGGTGCCGCTCAACCGCCGGCAGGAGGTGGGCGTGGTGTGGGACGCGCCGTCCGGCCCCGCGGTGCCGGCCGCCAAGCTGAAGCCGCTCACCGCGCGGCTGGACGCGCCGCGCCTGCCGGCCGCCCTGCGCCGCTTCGTCGACTGGGTGGCTTCCTACACCCTGGCCGCCCCGGGCGAGGTGCTGGCCATGGCGCTGCGGATCAACGCGCTGGCCCCGCCGGTGCCCACCCCGGGCTGGCAGAAGGCAGACCCGCAACCAGACGCCAAGCTGACCGAGGCGCGCAGCCGCGTGCTGGCCGTGCTGGCCGACGGCGTGCCGCGGCCAGGGCCGGAGCTCGCCAGGCTGGCCGGCGTCAGCACCGCGGTGCTGCGCGCCATGGCCCAGGCCGGCCTGCTGGTGCCCACGCCGATCCCCGCCGGCGCCGCCTTTACCGAGCCGGACCCTTCGCACACCCACCCTGCCCTCTCGCCGGACCAGGACCGGGTGGCGGCCTCGCTGTGCGAAGCGGTGGACGCGGCGTCGTTCGGCGTCACCCTGCTGGACGGGGTGACCGGCTCGGGCAAGACGGAGGTCTACCTCGAGGCGGTAGCCGCCTGCCTGGCGGCGGGTCGGCAATCGCTCATCCTGCTGCCGGAGATCGCACTCTCGGCGCAGTTCCTCGAGCGCTTCGCCCGCCGCTTCGGCACCGCGCCGGCGGTCTGGCACTCCGACCTGGGGTCGCGCACCCGGCGCATCACCTGGCGCGCGGTGGCAGACGGCACGGCGCGCGTGGTGGTGGGTGCCCGCTCGGCGCTGTTCCTGCCGTTCGGCGAGCTCGGCCTGGTGGTGGTCGACGAGGAGCACGAGACCGCCTTCAAGCAGGAGGACGGCGTGGTCTACCACGCCCGCGACATGGCGGTGGTGCGCGCTCGCCTGTCCGACGCACCGGCGGTCCTGGTCAGCGCCACGCCCAGCCTGGAAAGCCTGGCCAACGTGGAGGCCGGCCGCTACCGCCACCTGCAGCTGCCCACCCGCCACGGCGGTGCGCGCCTGCCGGCGGTGGCCGCCATCGACCTGCGTGACGACGCGCCGGAGCGCGGCCGTTTCCTCTCCCCGCGCCTGGTCGCCGCCGTCCACGAGACGCTGGCCGCCGGCGAGCAGGCGATGTTCTTTCTCAACCGCCGCGGCTACGCGCCGCTGACGCTGTGCCGCGCCTGCGGCCACCGCCTGGCCTGCCCCAACTGCACCGCCTGGCTGGTGGAACACCGCGCGCTGCGCCGGCTGACCTGCCACCATTGCGGCCACGCCGAGCCGATCCCGCCGCAGTGCCCGGTCTGCCACGCCGAGGGCACGCTCGCACCGATCGGCCCCGGCGTGGAGCGCATCACCGAGGAGGTGGCCGCCCTGTTTCCCGACGCCCGCCGCCTGGTGATGGCCAGCGACACCATGCCCGGCCCGCACGCCGCCGGCCTGGCAGCACGGGCGATCGAGCGCCGCGAGGTGGATTTGATCATCGGCACCCAGATCGTCGCCAAGGGCTGGCACTTCCCGCACCTGACTCTCGTGGGCGTGGTGGACGCCGATCTGGGTCTGGCCGGCGGCGACCTGCGCGCGGCCGAGCGCACCGTACAGCTGCTGCACCAGGTGGCCGGCCGCGCCGGTCGCGCCGAGGCGCCGGGCCGCGTGCTGCTGCAGACCTTCTCGCCGGAGCACCCGGTGATGCAGGCGCTGGTGGCCAACGACCTGGCCGGCTTCTTCGCGCGCGAGTCCGAGGCGCGCCGGCCCGGCCATTGGCCTCCCTACGGCCGGCTGGCGGCGCTGATCGTCAGCGCGGAGACGGCCGAAGCCGCCGACCTCGCCGCGCGCGACCTGGGTGCCGCGGCACCGCACGGCGAAGGCGTGCTGGTGCTGGGCCCGGCGCCGGCGCCGTTGGCCATCCTGCGCGGCCGCCACCGGCGCCGGCTGCTGCTCAAGACGCGGCGCGACATCGCCGTGCAGCCGCTGCTGCGCTCCTGGCTCGCCGCGGTGAAGGCGGTGCGCGGGGTTCGGGTGGACGTGGACGTGGACCCGGTCTCGTTTCTGTAGAGCGCAGCGATTTCATTCGCCGCCACGGAAGCTTTTCGTTAAGAAACGTACGATAGTGTACCCGACGTTAGGGTTTGCCCGTGAACGCGGGTCGCCCCGGCAAGGACCAACCGACTGCGTGGCCTACACGCGCCGCCTCCGGACGACCTACTCACCCCAGATACCAGGTGCGCCTTTGCCTCTTGCTCTTTTGCCCGCCGACGAGGAGCGCAGGCTCGCGGCACTGGCCGCCCAGTCCATCCTGGATACCGGGCCGGATGAGCGCTTCGAACGGCTGACCAACCTGGCCGCCGACATGTTCGAGGTCCCGATCTCCTTCATCTCGCTGATCGACCGGGACCGCCAGTGGTTCAAGTCCTGCATCGGCATGGACATCTTCGAGACGTCGCGCAGCGCGGCGTTCTGCACCCACACCATCCTGCAGCCGAACGGGGTGCTCGTGGTCGAAGATGCAACCCGGGACGCACGGTTTGCCAGCAGCCCGCTGGTCTTGGGCGCGCCCTCGATCCGCTTCTATGCCGGCGCCTGCATCATAAACCGGACGAACGATCGCCTGGGCACGATGTGCGTGATCGACAGGGTGCCGAGGACGATGACCGAGCGTCAGCGATTCTGGCTTACGAGCCTGGCCGCCAGCGCTTCGGCGCTGATCGAACTCCACCGCAGCACCCTGGTCCTGCAGCGCACCGCCACGCGCGACGCGCTCACCGGCCTGGCCAACCGCGCCCATTTCGAATCCAGGCTCGCGGTTGCCACCGACGATGCCAGGGCGGGCAGGCCGTTCGCCCTATTGAGGGCGGATCTGGACGGCTTCAGCTCCGTCAACGCGACGATCGGCGCGCCCGCGGGCGACACCCTGCTGAAGATGGTGGCGTGCCGGCTGGCCGGCCTGATGCGCCCGGGCGACATGGCGGCACGCATCGGTGGCGACGAGTTCGCCTTCCTGCTCGACGGGCGTCCCAGCGCGGCGGAAGCCGCCGACCGTCTCAGGTGGGCCATTGTCACGTGCCTGGACGTTCCCTTCGACGTGAACGCCACGCCCGTGCGGGTCACGACGTCGATCGGCAGCGCGCTGTGCCCCGCCGACGGGCTGGACGCACGCGGGTTGATGAGCACCGCGGATGCCTCCCTGGTCGAGAACAGGCGGCACGGGCGCCGGCCGGCCTTGCCGCCTGCGCCGTTACCCAGTGAGCGCGCGTCCGGCGGCGCGGCCGGGGGCGAGACGGGCGAGCACGTCACCGAAGGCCGGCGCATGGAAGCCGACCTGCGGGCCGCGATGGCCGACGGTACGCTGAGCCTGCACTGGCAGCCCTGCTTCGACGCCGCCGAAGGGGTCGTCCGCGGCTACGAAGCGCTGCTACGCTGGACCCACCCCGAGTGGGGCGCGATCTCGCCGGCGGTGTTCCTGCCCGTGGCCGAGGCAAGCAGCCTGATGTCCGACCTCGACGGCTGGGTGCTGCGCACCGCCTGCCGCACTGCCGCTGCCTGGCCGGATCCGGTGCCGGTGGCGGTGAACCTTTCGGCGCACTGGTTCAGCGAGGGCCTGGTCGTCGACCGCGTGCAGGAAGCCCTGTGCCGCTCGGGCCTGGTGCCGGAGCGCCTGGAGATCGAACTAACGGAGCGCACCCTGGTCTCCAGCCGTCAAGCGGCACGCGCGCAGATCGAGGCGCTGCGGGCGATGGGCGTGAGGATCGCCATGGACGATTTCGGCACCGGCTACTCCTCGCTGGCCTACCTGCGCGAGCTGCCGTTCGACAAGCTGAAGCTGGACCGCGCGTTCGTCGCACCGCTGGGCCAGGACAGCCGCGCCGACGAGCTGGCCCGCGCCATCATCCGCTTCGGCCACGCGCTGCAGATGGAGGTCTGCGCCGAGGGGATCGAAACGGCGGCGCAGATGGCGTTCCTGCGGCGCGAGGGTTGCGACCTGTTGCAGGGCTTTCTGCTGGGGCGCCCGGCCGCGCTGCCTAATGGTTCGAGCGTGCGGGTGACCGAGGGCGAGGCGTCGCGAAACGTGGTGCAGCTAAGGAACTGAACACGGCAAGCAGCAAGAGGAAAAAAGTCTGGTCCCGCTGTCGCGGCCTGTCCCTCAGCGCACACTCCAGGAAACCGAAATTTTGGTTCTTTGTTTCGAAAAGAACCGCTTATTTTCTTTCTTGATCTTCCGTTTCCCAAACGCAAGCTTGACCGCGCGCTGCAGACACCTCCGCGGCAGCCGAATTAGGGTTTTGTTGCTTTTCTCGAATGCAGAGGTTGCTTCTTCTCTTATGCAACCAGCGTTGATGCTTTCTCACAGAAAGCAAGCAGTCCTTTTTTGAAAAAAAGGACCAAAAAACTTTTGACTCCGCTGTCGCGAGCTCTCCGGACATAACCGCGCCAGCGGAGACAAAAGTTTTTTGCTTCTTTTTTTCCAAAAAAGAAAGCCTTGCTTGCTTCGGAACGGTCGACCTTCAGGCGGGTTGGCATTAGCTTCGGTTCCCAGGCGTTAAAAGCTGTTGCCGAGCACTCCGTTGCCGTCCGCCATCTTGCCCACTGAATATGGGCCGACTTATACATGGCGGCTAAATACAAGCCCAGGCAGAAGCTGCCCCGCAAGCCCTCTGGCGCCAATCTGCTGTCCGTCCGCCGGCTAATAGCAACACGCGCGCAATGCTATGCAAATGCCTACGCTGACCGCCACGGCACCCCCTCGATCGCCGCAACGCGCCGCTCAGTTGATGTAAAACCTGTCGCAGCCAGTGCCGCTGTCGCAGCCGGTGTAGCCACAAACTCGCTGAACGATCCAACCGCAGCTTTCGCGAACAGCTCGCAGGATCGCTGCTAGCCGAGCACGACGCATGTCGAGTTGCTACGGTGTACACAAGTTGTCCCTGGTCGACGGCAAGGACGCCCATGGCCACGGGGCTTTTGCAAAAGCCCTGCCCCGAGGCCATAATCGATCGCTGCCGCTGCTAACCATGATCCCCAACCTACGCATGGCAGGTGCTCACGTGCAGTTGTGAAAAATGTCTTTATTTCGGGATTTTGTCGTGCTTAATAAGACGGTAAGTTTCGCTCTGGAGCACACGACGATGACCGACGCAACCATCCTCGCCTTCCCGGTCCAGACCATCCGCCAGCGCGATGAAGATCGTCTTAACAAGGCACTCGCCAATCTCCAGGCTTCGCTGTCCGAGCAGAAGCTTGCGCTCAGCGACTGGCGCTTTGCGATGACCGAGCTCGGTATCGGCGTCGCCTGCCTGGGACACGCGCTGACGACCTACCAGGACGGCCTCGGCGCCATCGACATGCAGCTGTGTGGCCTGCACGCAGACGCAGTGAAGCTTGACCGGGCTGCTGCTGGTCTCGAGTAATACTCGCGAACTCGACGTTTCCAGGACGAAGCAAAAGCAAGCAGTTCTTTTTTAAAAAGAACAACCAAAAAACTTCCGTTTCCAAGCGCCTGTCCTGCAGAGCTTCACAGCGACAAAGAAGACTTTTCCTCGAGCTAACGATACCGGCAACACGTTCCAGCGAACCGGACGTTGCTATTCGGAAGTGGGCGCGGAACGCTACTCCATTTGAACATCGCTTGTTTGGTGCCTGTTGCGCCAGCAACCAATCCGAAACCTCGCCGCTGACAAGTAAGCAACCACTTCCTTTCTAAAAGGAGGCATTGAGCGGTTTCGACCTCGTTGGATCATTAAACAGGCCGCAAAACGCTCTAGCTCTTTGTTTTGGCGAGCATCTGTATTCGACGGGCGACCCCCGTTTGATCGGATGATGCTCTATAAGCATCCGTAGTTGCTCACCACGAGAGGCGTCGAGCAACCCGATGGTAAAAGCTGTCATATATTGGCAGGAAAACGCCTAATATCAACCAGCCTGAAGATTGATTGTTCCAAAGCAAGCAAGGCCTTCTTTTTTGAAAAAGAAGCAAAAAACTTTTGACCCCGCTGTCGCGAACCTTCCCGGAGAGAGTGCGACAGCGGAGTCAAAAGTTTTTTGGTCCTTTTTTTCAAAAAAGGACTGCTTGCTTTCTCTGAAGAAGCAACGCCAGTTGGAATAAAGCCGGGAAGCAATCAAAACTGGCCATCCCGCAATGATATTGCACAAACGCGAATGGAAGGTTTGAGCCCTTTGAGTCGGTTAACGCCGGCGACCCCAAGTGGGGCATTACAGGCTCGTATCCACGCAAGCGCGTTGCTTTTCAAAAAAGCAGGCCTTGCTTTTCTTTCTCGCTTTCAAAATCGTGATCGGTAGCCCGCCTTAATCCGCAGCGTCAGCCATCTCGCCCGGCTTGGCATGTGCCGCCTTGCGCATCGCATCCTCCACGTGCCGGCTGAACACGAACTCCGCCGGCCTCTGCTTGTCCAGCGAGATCTCCGGCGCCATCGGCCCCTCCGTCCGCGACCCGCGCAGCAGCACGCGCGCGATCTTCAGCGGGTTTTTCACGCTGTCCACCACGGCGGACGCCTCGTAGCCGGAATGCACCATGCAATCCGCGCACTTTTCGTAGTTGCCGGTGCCGTAGCTGTCCCAGTCCGTGCTCTCCATCAACTCGGTGAAGCTCTTCGCGTAGCCCTCGCCGAGCAGGTAGCAAGGGCGCTGCCAGCCGAACACGTTGCGTGTCGGGTTGCCCCACGGCGTGCAGTGGTATTCCTGGTTGCCGGCAAGGAAGTCCATGAACAGCGGGCTCTGGCCAAACTTCCAGCCACGGCCGACGCCGCGCTTGAGGATGTCGCGGAACAGCTGCTTGGTCTTCTGCCGGCTGAGGAAGTGCGTCTGGTCCGGCGCCCGCTCGTAGGCATAACCCGGCGACGTCATGATGCCGTCAATGCCGAGCGCGCTCACCTCGTCGAAGAAATTCGCCACTCGCTCGGGGTCCGCACCGTCGAACAGCGTGCAGTTGATCGAGACGCGGAAGCCGCGTGCCTTGGCCGCCTTGATGGCGCTCACAGCACGGTCGAACGTGCCGCCCTGGCTCACCGCGCGGTCGTGCATGTCGCGGTCGCCGTCCAGGTGGATGTCCCAGGCGAAATACGGGTGCGGCTTGTATTGGTCGAGCTTCTTCTCGAGCAGCAAAGCGTTGGTGCAGAAATAGATGAACTTCTTGCGCTCGAGGATCTTCTCGACGATCTCCGGCATTTCCTTGTGCAGCAGCGGCTCGCCGCCGGCGATCGAGACGACGGGCGCGCCGCACTCGTCAACCGCGTCGAGCGCCTCCTTCACCGACAGGCGCTGGTTGAGGATGGGTGCCGGGTAGTCGATCTTGCCGCAGCCGCCGCAGGCCAGGTTGCATCGGAACAGCGGCTCGAGCATCAGCACCAGGGGGTAGCGTTTGCGGCCGGCCAAGTGCTGCTTGACGACGTAGGCACCGACACGCAGCACCTGCTTCAAAGGAACCGACAATCCACATTCTCCCGCGCGGCCAGTCCGGACCACAGCCCACTCGGCCGGGCGCCGTCATGGCGACCACTCACATAGGCCACGGCAAACCTGGCCGTGGTAATCGACCGGAACATTGGGCGGCGCCGCACCGCTTGCGACCCCAGAAGCCCTCCTTAACGCATTGCGTGGCGGCAGGAACACGCCGGTGCGCGGAAACCTGCCGGTTTACCAACGCTCTGCGGCAATCGGGACACAGCGTTGCGCGCGCGCAGGCGGCCCCGCCACGCCCGCACCCATGACCCCGGCCGGCAAGCAGCGCGCCGACCTGCTGCTGACGGAGCGCGGCCTGGCGGAAAGCCGTGCGCGGGCACAGGCGCTCATCCTGGCCGGCAAGGTGTTCACCGGCGAGCGCCGCGTGGCCAAGGCCGGCGACCTGCTCCCGGTGGATTCGCCCGTCGAGGTGCGTGGCGCCGACCACCCCTGGGTCTCCCGCGGCGGCCTGAAGCTGGACCACGCGCTCGCCGCCTTTGGGTTGCGCGCCGAGGGGCTGGTCTGCCTGGATCTCGGCGCGTCGACCGGCGGCTTCACCGACGTGCTGCTGCACCACGGTGCCGCCCGGGTGCACGCGGTCGACGTGGGCCACGGACAGCTGGCCTGGAAGCTGCGGCAGGACCCTCACGTGGTGGTCCACGAGAAGACCAACGGCCGCCACCTGACGCAGGAGATGCTGGGCGAGAGCGTCGGCGCGCTAGTCTGCGACGCGAGCTTCATCGGCCTGCGCACGCTGCTGCCGGCGCCGCTGGCCATCTGCGCCCCGGGCGCCTGGGCGGTGGCGCTGGTCAAGCCGCAATTCGAAGCCGGGCCTGACCAGGTCGGCCGCCGCGGCGTGGTGCGCGACGAGGCGGTGCACCTGGCAGTGTGCGAGGCGGTGCGCAGCTGGTGGGATACCCTGCCTGGCTGGGAGGTGGTGGGCATCGAGCCAAGCCCGATCACTGGCCCTGAAGGAAATCGGGAGTTTCTGATCGCAGCGAAGAAAGCAGTTCTTTTTTGAAAAAAGAACCAAAAAACTTTTGTTCCCTGGGGTGCGTGCTGCAGAACCGTCGCGACAGCAGGACCAAAGTTTTTTTGCTTCTTTTTTTTCAAAAAAAGAAGCGCTTGCTTACTTACTGATGAACCCCCCACCCAGCACCCGCTCCCCCGCATACATCACGCACCCCTGCCCAGGCGCCGGCAACGCCGCCTCCTCCAGCTCCACCCAAGCCCCCTCCCCCTCCCGCCTGACGGTAGCTTCGCGCTGCGCATCCCGCGCCCGCAGCTTCACCGTGCAGGCGAGCCCACTTTCCGGCGGCTCCACCAGCCAGTTCATCTGCCGCAACCGCACCCGTCGCGTGCCGGAGCCGCGCGGGCCCACCACGATCCGCCGCGTGGCCGCATCCAGCCCCGTCACTACCTGCGCCTCGCCGTCGCGCGTGGCGGCCGGGCCCAGCCGCCTCGCCTGCCCCACCGTGTAGCGCGCCACTCCGGCGTGACGGCCCAACACGGTGCCGTCGGCGGCCACGATGTCGCCCGGCTCGCCGGCCTCCGGGCGCAGCTTGGCCACCAAGTCGGCGTAGCTGCCGTTGGGCACGAAGCAGATGTCCTGGCTGTCCGGCTTGCCGGCTACCTGCAGGCCCAGCCGCACGGCCACAGCGCGGGTGGCGGCCTTGTCCGGCATGTCGCCCAGCGGGAAGCGGCAGAACTCCAGCTGCGCCTGGGTGGTCGCGAACAGGAACCAGCTCTGGTCGCGCTGCTTGTCGGTCGCACAATGCAGCTCCGCGCCGTCAGGGCCCTCCACGCGGCGCACGTAGTGGCCGGTGGCCAGCGCGCCGGCGTCCAGCTCGCGGGCCATGCCGAGCAGGTCGGTGAATTTCGGGCCCTGGTTGCAGCGCACGCAGGGCACCGGCGTCTCGCCGGCGGCGTAGGACGCAGCGAAGTCGTCGATCACCGCGGCACGGAAACGCGCCTCGGCGTCGATAACGTAGTGCGGGATGCCGAGGCGGTCGGCGACGTCGCGGGCGTCGTGGATGTCCTGGCCGGCACAGCAGGCGCCGCGCCTGGCGGTGGCCTGGCCGTGGTCGTAGAGCTGAAGGGTGACGCCGATGACCTCGTGGCCGGCCTCGTGCAGCAGGGCAGCGACCACGCTGCTGTCTACACCTCCGGACATGGCGACTACGATGCGCACTGTTGAAACACCCTAAGGAAGTCTTCTTTTTCGAGAAAAAGAAGCAAAGCTTTTGTCTCGGCTGTCGCGGACACCTCCGCGCCGCTCAGCTCGGGGACAAGAACCTTCTTTTGTCAGCTTCCAAGAAAGAACTGCTTACGAGTTTTTCAACGTCCCGGGCGCCTGCACCACAACGCTGACGTTCACCGTCGTGTAGCCGGACTGGCCGCGCTCGATCAGGTGCACGATGAAACTGTCCGGCCCGACATAGCCGGCCGTGGCCGCGTACTCGATGCTGGTGTGGCTGTTATACTTGACCACCGTCTCCTCGCCGTGCAGCGGCTTCCTGGGCACCAGCGGCGCGTCGTAGGGCTGGCCGTTGCCTGCCAGCAGCGAGGCGGCGCAGTAGCCGCCGTCGTTGCTGATGGTCATGGTGACCTCCGCAGTGCCGCCGTCGCTCACCTTCACCGGCGAGACGACGCAGGTGGCCGCCGGCGGCGGCCCCAGATGCGGCGGCAGCGGCGGGGGCGCTTCCACCTCGGCGGTGGGCGGTTTCTGGCAGCCGGACAGCAGCAGGCCAAGGCCGAGCAAGGCGGGGGCGACGAGGAAGGCCGGTCGGAAGGGCTGCAAGGGGGAACTCCGGTGTGTGGGCGCAAGCAAGATCAGCGTGCCGGCGGGCCGGCAAGGCAGAGCGCATAGCGTGGCAGCGCGCTGCCGGCCATAGGCTGGCCCGCCCCAAAGCGATCACGTAGCGCAGCACACCGCGCCGCGGAAACCCGCAAGACCATTGGACAGGTTACCGGCACGCGCTTTATGTCTGCACGCCGCCCGATCTGCCCGGCCGGTCATCGGCGCTGGCCCGGTCTACACGCTCACGCCCAGCTTCGGAGTCCACCCATGCGCGCCCCCTCGTCCATCCTGATCGCCGCGACCATCCTGCTGGCCTCGGGCGGCTTGCACGCCGCCACCAAGCACCGGACCAGCAGCAGAACCGCAGCACTCGTCGGCACGCCGTCCTGCGTCTACACCACCGAGCAGAAGGCGTTCGAGGTGGAAGCGCTGAAGAGCCAGCTGATGGTGACGTCGCTGACCTGCCGGGGCGAGACGCACGACAAGTACAACGACTTCATCAGCCACTACCACCCGGAGTTGCTGGGCGCCGAAGACACGCTGCGCGGCTACTTCAAGCGGTCCTACGGCAAAGCCGGCTCCACCCAATACGACCAGTACATGACCCAGTTGGCCGACAACCAGGAGCAGATCGGCCTTCGGGCCGGCACGTCCTATTGCAGCAACCTGACCTCCATGTACGACGAGGTGATGAGCCTGCACGACGGCTCCGAGCTGCATGACTACAGCAACGCCAAGCTGCTCTATTTGCCGACGAAGCTTGAGACCTGCGCGAGCGAGCCGGCCACGACGGCTTCAAAGTCGCACCCGACGCGCCGGAGCAGCAAGGCTAGGCACTCGGCGTAAGGTGTAGGTCCGACGCGGTTGTCAGGCGACAGTTGTTACCGCAATGTCACGTCTGGCAAGGACGGCAAGGCCTTCTTTTCTGAAGAAAAGAAGCAAAAGACTTTTGGTCCGGCTGTCGCGGAGGTTCCTGCAACGCGCGCTTAAGGGAACAAAAGTTTTTTGGTTCTTTTTTTCAAAAAAGAACCGCTTGCTTTGCTTGCCACCGGTCAAACCCAAGGCGATAAGATTAGTTGACCTAACGAATATTACTTAAGGATAATCTCCACCCGCCTGTTCTGCGGCTCGCGCACACCTTTGGCCGTCTGGACCAGCGGGTTACTCTCGCCGTAGCCGTGGATGCTGATCTCGCCGCGGCTCACCCCGTCGCGCACAAGCTCGGCTTCCACGCTTTGCGCGCGACGCACTGACAGGCGCTGGTTGTACGCCGCCGTGCCGGACAGGTCGGTGTATCCGTTCACCTCGATCCGCGTCGTCTGCACGTGCGTGGAGGCCTGCGCCGCCTCGGCGACGATCTGGCGCGCGCGGGCGGTGAGGTCGGCCCGGTCCCAGTCGAAAAACACCAGGTAGGTACGCGCGGGTTCGGGTGCCGGCGCCGCCGCGGGCGGCGGGGCGGCCTGTGCAGGCGCCGGGTTTGCCGGGGTGAACAGCGCGTAGCGCAGCCCGATCGTGGCGGTGTGGTTGAAGTCGCTGGTGATGTCGGCGTTACCGCGTGAGAGGCGCACCGGGCGCGGTCCGAACGGCCCGCGGTCGCCGATCTCCTGGCCGTTGAACTGGCCGTTCTCCGTCACCGCGAAGAAGCGGTACTCGGCGGTCAGCGACAGGCCGGGCAGGAAGCTCACCGGGAACGACAGGCCGAAGATGCCCTGGTAGGCGAAGTGGCCGGATGTGCCGTCGGCAGTGAAGTCGAACGGCGTGGTGGTGCCGTAGGACTGGATGTGGTCCCAGCGGGAGAAGCTGTAGCCGGCGCCGGCGCCGAAATACGGGTAGACGTAGGGGCTGCCAACATCCAGGTCGAACAGCGCGTTGACCATGCCGCCGTAGTTCTGCTGCTCGCCGCCGGAGCGGGTGGGGAACGGCGTGCCGAGGAACTGGCGCAGGCCGTTGTAGCGCCAGTCGCCTTCGACCTCGAGGCGGAAGCCGTTCCCGAAGCCGTAGCCCACGGCGCCGATGCCGGAGGCACCGTCGTCGTCGAAGCGCAGCTTGCCGCCAGGGAAGGCGGGGTTCAGCCGCAGCGTCTCGTCCTGCAGCAGGTTCACGCCGCCGCCGAGGCTGACATAGGGACCGCTGACCGGCTGCGCCTGGGCGCCTGGTGCTGCGGCGAGGCAAAGGACGCCGGCCAGGCAGGCGGCCCCGAATTCCGCGACGCACGTGGAAAGCAGACGGCGGCGAAGCATGGCGGGCAATCTCCGGATTCGTTTGGCACCCGGATCGGGTGCGTCGTCACGTCAACGGGGAGGACCAGCTGGCCCTCCCCGTTTTTCACGTCAGGCGTCGTATTGGGAGCATCCTACTGGAGGATGATTTCCACGCGGCGGTTCTGCGGCTCGCGCACGCCCTTGGCGGTCTGCACCAGCGGGTTGCTTTCGCCGAAACCGTGGATGCTGATCTCGCCACGGCTCACGCCGTCACGTACCAGCTCGGCTTCCACGCTCTGGGCGCGGCGGACGGACAGGCGTTGGTTGTACGCGGCGGTGCCGGAGAGGTCGGTGTAGCCGTTGACCTCGATGCGCGTGGTCTGCACGTGGGTCGACGCCTGGGCGGCCTCGGCCACGATCTGGCGCGCACGGGCGGTGAGGTCCGCGCGGTCCCAGTCGAAGAACACCAGGTAGGTACGCGCAGGCTGCGGCGCCGGAGCGGACACCGGAGCCGGGGAAACGGCCGGCGGGGGCGGCGGGGCCGGGGTGAACAGGGCGTAGCGCAAGCCGGCCAGGCCCGAGTAGTTGATGGTGTTGTCGGTGCGGAAGTTCACCCGCGTGGCAACGCCGGGGGCGAAGAACTGGCCGTGGTAGTCCTGCGTCTCGGGGATCGCGGAGACGCGGCCCTCGAGGGTCAGCGCCAGGCCGGGAACCTGGGCGATGTTGTAGGCGACACCGAGGATGCCCTGGGCGGCGAAGTTGCCCTGGGTGTTGGTGGTGCGGATGAAGATGGACTGGTTGCCGACGTCCGTCGTGGCGTAGCCGGCGGCATGGCCGTTCTGGAACTTCACCTGGTCGTAGCCGGCGCCGACGCCGATGTACGGAGCCAGGGGCACGCCGAAGGGCGACAGGTCGAAGTCGTACAGCACGTTCACGTAGCCTTCGTACTGCTCCTGACGGCCACCGCCGTTGAGGTGCGCGAAGTCGGTGATCGTGTTCTTGCGGTAGTCGCCCTGCACCTCAATGCGGAAGCCGTTGCCCAGGCCGTAGCCGATCGCGCCGGAACCGATGACGTTGGCGTCAACGCGGACCTTGCCGTTGGTGTCCGAGCCGTAGCTGAACGTGCCGAGCGCCGGGATGGAGAGGCGGCTGAGGTTCTGGTCCTGGATGTAAGTGCCGCCGGCGCCGAGGCTGACGTAGGGGCCGGTGACGGGCTGGGCGAAGGCTGCGACGGGTGCCGCGAGCGTGGTGGCGATCAGAAGCGCATTCCTGAGCTTCATGGGTATTCTCCTGTTATATTGTCTCTGGCCCAGGCGCAGCGCGACACCGTGCTTGGCTTCCGGGGCGACAACGCAGCATCTATGACAGTGGATCGGGCGATGCGAGCGCCGCAGACACAGGAGAGGGCCGCCTGTGGCGCAACTGACACAGTACTTGAGGTCAGCCCGCTAGTCCCCGGAGCTTGCTCACTCAAGCGTGAGTTCACACGGCAGACGGGCACGTGTCTGAAACGACCATACCTGCGCGCTGCCCGCGCTTGCCGGCAGGCCTTGTTCCGCTGGCTGCGTGCCACCCTTTTCACGCTAGGACGCCAATGACGGACGCCAAACCGACCCTCGTGCTAACCAGGAGGCTGCCCGACGCGATCATGCGGCGCGCGGAAGCGGACTACACCCTGCGCATGCCTGGGCAGCTTGGCGTGCGGGACTGGTTGGTCGGTGCGGCGCAGGGGGCGCACGGCATCCTGTGCATCCCCGGCGTGCGGCTCGACGCGTCAACGATCGAAAAGCTGCCGTCATCGGTCCGGGTGATCGGCACGTTCAGCGTCGGCACCGACCACATCGACCTCGCGGCGGCGCGTGCCCGCGGCATCACGGTGGTAAATACGCCCGGCGTGCTGTCCCAGGCGACGGCCGAGTTCACCATGGCGCTGGTGCTGGCGGCCGCCCGCCGGATCGGCGAGGCGGAACGCGTGGTCCGCGCCGGGCAATGGCAGGGTTGGACGCCGGCGGACTTCCTCGGCCAGGACGTGTCCGGCAAGCGCATCGGCATCTTCGGCATGGGCCGGATCGGGCAGGCCCTGTCGCGCATCGCGCGGCTTGGGTTCGGCATGGAGGTGCACTACCGCAACCGCAACCGGCTGGCGCCCGAACTGGAAGACGGCGCGGTGTTTCACCCGGACGACGCAGGGTTCCTGGCTGCAAGCCAGGTGCTGTGCCTGCTGGCACCGGGTGGGGCGGAGACGGCGGGATGGCTGGATGCGGCCAGGCTGGCCGCCCTGCCCCGACACGCCATCGTGGTGAACACCGCGCGCGGCACGCTGGTGGACGACGCGGCGCTGGCCGCCGCCCTGCGCTCGGGCCACGTGGCCGCGGCAGGGCTCGACGTGTTCCCGCGCGAGCCGCGGGTGCCGGAGGTCTATCTCGGGCTGGAGAACGTGGTGCTGACGCCGCACATCGCGACCGCGACGGAGGAGACGCGGGACGCCATGGGCCACGCGGTGCTGGACGGGATTGACGCGGTGCTGGCGGGGAACCTGGCGTAGGCAAGCAAGGCAAGCGGTTCTTTTTTGAAAAAAAGAACCAAAAAACTTTTGTTCTCTCGCGGTGTGCCTTGGTGAGACGTGTCGTCTCAGCTCTCCGCGACAGCGCTAAGATGAATCACCCTCGCTCGTGTGCGCCGGGTGAAATTTTCTGCAAGATTAGCAAGACAAGGATTTTCCGCCGTCGCGCGCCTTGCCGGCGAGCGCGCGACAGCGGAGTCAAAAGTTTTTTGGTTCTTTTTTTCAAAAAAGAACCGCTTCCTTCTTCATCGTCCGATACCTGAACGGCGCCGCCCCGGCCTCGCTCTCCGCCACCGCCTCCTGCATCACCCCATGATGCGGCGAGAGCCCGCACGCCGGGTCCGTCGCGTTCATGTCTCCCAGCAAAGCGAAGGCCTGGCAGCGGCAGCCACCCCAGTCGACCTCCTGGCGGTCGCAGCTCCGGCAGGGTTCCGGCATCCACTGCGTGCCGCGGAAGCGCAGGAACGCGTCCGAATGGTGCCAGATGTCGGACAGCGAGGTGTCGCGCACCGAGGGAAAGGTGAAGCCCGGGAGGGTCTCCGCCGCGTGGCACGGCATGGCGCGGCCGGACGGCGAGATGTTGATGAACCGGCGTGCCCAGCCCCCCATGCAGGCTTTCGGGCGGGCCGCGTGGTAGTCCGGCACCACGTAGTCGATCACCATGCGGCCGCTGAGGCGAAGGCGCGCGGCGTCGACCGCGTCGGTCACGTCGCGCAACTGTGCCAGTGTCGGCAGCAGGGCGGCGCGGTTGACCAGGCCCCAACCATAGTATTGCACGTGGGCGATTTCGGTGCGGTCGGCGTGCAGCGCCTCGGCCATCTCGATCATCTGCGGCACGCGGGCAGCGTTGCCGCGATGGACGACGAAGTTCAGCGTCAGCGGCAGGCCGGCGTTGCGGATGCGGGCGGCGGCGGCCTGCTTCTTGGGGAACGCGCCAGGGCTGCCGCCCAGCACGTCGTTGGCCTGTGGGTCCACGTCCTGGAAGCTGAGCTGGATGTGGTCGACGCCGGCCTGCATCAGTGCGGCCATCGCGCGGTCGTCCAGGGTGACGCCGGAGGTGATGATGTTGGTGTAGAGGCCGCGCGACGTGGCGTGGGCGACCAGCGTTGTGAGGTCGCGGCGGGAGAGCGGCTCGCCGCCGGTGAAGTGGACCTGCAGCACGCCGATCTCGGCAGCCTGGTCGAGCACGCGCAGCCAGGTGGCGGTGTCGAGCTCGTCGGCGGCGCGCTCGAGCTGCAACGGGTTGGAGCAGTACGGGCAGGAGAGCGGGCAGCGGTGGGTCAGCTCGGCGATCAGGCCCAGCGGCGGGGGGAACGCGATCATAGGCGGATGGCTCCGCGCGCGGACAGGTCGGCCAGCATGGCGACGACGTCCGTGCGGATGTCGGCGGCGGGAGCGGCGTAGCGGGCGGCGAGGTCGGCGGTAATGGCGTCCACGTCGCGGACGCCATCCACGAGCTTAAGCACCTCGACGGCGTGGTCGTCCGGCATGAACAGGCGCTCCGGGCCGAGCAGCACCCACGCGCCACGCACCTGGTCGAAGCGGAACTTGTGGCCGGGGCTCAAGCGCGGCGGCGCGGTGGTGGGGGCGTCGCTCATGCGGTCGGCACGAAGGCGCCTGGCGGCGGCAGCGCCGGGCAGACGTAGGCGTGGTGCAGCGCGTCGAGCTGGGCCCACAGCACGTCGCATTTGAAGCGCAAGGCGGCCAGGACGGCCTGTTGCTCGGCCGGCGTGCGCGCGTGCTCCTGCACGTAGGCCAGGGCGAAGTCGCTATCCTTGGGCGCCTGGGTGAGGCGCGGGGTGAAGTAGGCCAGCGTGTCCCGGGTGATCCAGTCGTAGTGTGCAAGCATGCCGGAGACACGTTCGGCGATGATGGCAGGCGAGAACATTTCGGTCAGCGAGGACGCGATCGCCTCGACAATCGGCCGCTCGCGCACGAAGGCAACGTAGGCGTCCACCGCGAAGCGCGTGGCAGGCAGGATGCCGGTGCCGGCCTGCACGTATTGCGTGTCCAACCCCACACCCTCAGTCAGCTTTAACCAGCGGGCCACCCCGCCCGTGCCGGGCGCGTCACCATCGTGGTCGGTCAGCCGGCGGCGCCATTCCCGCCGCAGGTCCGAGGTGGGCAGCCGTGCCAGGAGCGTGGCGTCCTTGGCCGGGATGGAGCTCTGGTAGTAGTAGCGGTTCAGTGCCCAGGCCTGCACCTGCGCGCGGCTCAGGCGGCCGTCATGCAGCAGCCGGTGAAACGGATGATGGATGTGGTAACGCTCGGCGCCGATGGCGCGCAAGGCGTCCGCGAGTGCTTCGGACGACAACAGGGGCGTGGTGAGCACTGCCGGTTGGCCTGGTGTTGACGCTGCGCCGCGCCCGGATGACCGGGCGCGGCTTGGGCGTGAGCTTACTTCTTGGCTTCGGCGCAGGCGTAGCTGTTGATCTCGGCGCCGAGCGCCACTTCGACGATCTTCGGGGTCTTCCAGCTCATGACAATCTCCCTGTCTGGTTTCGGCCCACCCGAGATGGGCCCGGCGGGGGTCCAGGTCAACTGACCGGCCGTAGCATACGCGGCGGGACGGCCGCGGTTACGTTCCAGACCGAAACCGAGATGGCTGAGCCGTCGGCGGTTACGCGATGGGAGTGGTGCGAGGAAGGTCTGCAACCCGGTTGCGCGGGGTTGCGGGGCAATCCTATAAAGCGGCGCGGGAGAGGTGCCAGAGTGGCCGATCGGGGCGGTCTCGAAAACCGTTGTGCGCGCGAGCGTACCGTGGGTTCGAATCCCACCCTCTCCGCCACACGAACTAGTAAGTCGTTGTTTCAAAACTTCTTTCTGCACATCGCTGGGCTTGGACCCACTCTTGGTCCCATTATTTGTACGAGTTCGATTTTGGTTCCTGGTTGAGCATCCCATGACGCTGACGATCGCCGGATGACTTCACCACTTCGAGTGCGTCAGCTGGCCGCGGCGGTCGCCCGCTTTGCGCGTGCGCTGATCGGCCGCAACGGCAGCGAATCTGGTGTTGACGCATCCGGCGGAGCCGATGGCGCAAACCCAAACCGGAACGCGATCAGGGCCCAACGTATCCTGCGGCCGATCGCGTTACGTTTCGGACCTCGCGCTCGACATGGCAACCCACCGGTCCCCGCGGGTCACGTCGCGCTGGGCCACGCTTGGAGGCTGCTGCTCGTGGACGGCGCCGAATGGGGCGTGGCGCTCGGCACCCAGGACATGCACCTCCAATCGAGCATCGCGGCTCGGCTCGGGCCGATGCTGGCATCCGGCAAGATCGCCGCGGGCGCTATCGAACGAGCCGGAGGGCGCATGTGGTGGGCCCCGAAGGAGACCTGGGGACAGCCGGTCAGGTTCATGGGCCGTAAGCGGATGCAAGCCGAAGTCGCCTGCGCCGGTCACGACGTCCTCGTGCCGTTGCCCAAGGGCGGCCTCATTCGCTGCACCGCCTTCGTCTCGCGCCGTGACCTGGCCATCGCGTTCGGCGCCACGAAACCGCCGCAGCGCAACTCCGCCGGCGTCGCGGGGGTGAGGGAGCTGGTCGAACGCTACGGAGATGTCCGGCCCGGCGCGCGCAAGAGGGGCCGGCCTACCTACAAGGACGGTTATGTGGCCGATGCCCGCAATCGTTATCATCAGGGCGGACTTTCCGGCTCCTTGGAGGAGGAAATCGACCTGGCGGTAAAATGGATAGCCGCACGCCCCCACCTCGACATGGTCCAGGCGGACACGATCGCCCGGAACCTGCGCAAGGAATTCGACGAGGGTATCCTCCCCAGGCGCTCGAAGCCACGGCGGCCGGCCCAGGAAGATTGCGACTAGGACTCCAAGCGAGCGGTTCGAGCGTTACGCTGGCACGCAGCCACATCCTCAAGTCCACTCGCAGCCCGCTGGATCGCTCCGGATAAGATGGGCCGTGCGCGCCGGATTTATTCAGTTCCAGGTCTGATTATTTCCGCGTTTATCGACGGGACAACCTCCTCCAGACAATCCGCCGTGGCCTGTCGCACGACGCGACGGGCAATGGAGGTGGACATGGGCATATCGAATTCCACGGTCCGTCGAACGGCCGAGCCGGCGTTGCCGTTCGCCCTGACGCTGGACGCCGCAGTTGCGTACAGCGGAATGAGCAAGACCAGGATCGAGGGGCTCCTCCGGAACGGCGACGTCTCCGCGGTAAGGACTGGGCGGCGCACCCTCGTGCTCGGGGATAGCCTGCGGTCCTTCCTTATTGGCCTGCCTTCCGCCCGATGAGCCATTCGCGCGGGAAGCAGGTCTTGGCCGCGGAAGGGCGACGGGCGCTCGTTCTTGCCGCGCGGCCAAGTCGAGCCAGCACAAACTGGCGTGACAAAGTAACGCGCCGGCTCAGGGCGGTATTTACAAGCAACCGGTGCCCACTGCCCCCGGAATTAGCACTACTGTAGCGACTGTAAATTAATAATCGCAACGCCCTGATCTATCGTCATATCCCAAAATCGGATATATACTCTAATCAACAGCTTCGGCTGTTTACGCAACCAACAAACTCGGAGAATCAACATGACATCCTCATATTCTGTCCGGTTGACCGTCTTCGCGGGCGGCGAGCGGTTGCCCATACTCATCGATGCCGCGACGGGACTGCCGCATCCCACGGCGTTGCTCTACGTCCTGTTCGCCTTGCGGCAGCGCTTGCGATCATGGCGGACGATCGATGCCGCCCTGCGCGCGATCGGCCTGTTGATGGCGCACTTGTCCCTGCTGGGCATAGATCTCATGGAGCGGCTGGCGAGCGGCCGCTACCTCGACCAGCTCGAGCTGGACCGGCTGTCGGCGGCGTTGCTGGCTCCCGTCCGCGTGCCCTCGTCTGGGGCTAGGGGACGTGAGGCCGGCGGCGCGCCGGGCCGCGCCCGGCGGGCGGCGGGCACGCTGGCCATAATCGTGGACGCCATGGCCCGTTACATGTCCTGGCTGATCGAGTTCGCCGGCCGTGAGTGCTGGTCCACGCTCGCCGAGCGGCGGGACGGCGAGAGGCTCGGGGCGACGTTCGTGGGCCGTCTGCGGGCGATCGCGCCGAACGGCGGCGGCGGGCAGAAGCGCCTGTCGCTCACCGGCGAACAGAGGAGCCTGTTGCTGTCCGCAACCGCACTTAGCGAGAACTCAACGTTTCCGAAACGCCGGATCCGGCACTGGATGGATTGGGGACTGTCAGAAGGACACCGCGCCGGCGAGTTGCTCAACCTGCGGCTCCGCGACATCGACCTGGCTGCCCGCACCTACCGGATCGTCCGGTGCCCAGACGCAGCGGACGACCCGCGCAGGGACCAACCGCTCGTCAAGGGGCTAGGGCGCGAGTTGGACCTGAGCCCGTGGCTCGCCCTGGAGGTGCAGGCCTACCTGCGAGACAGAGCGCGCCTCCCGCACGCCGGCGACCACGATTTCTATTTCGTGACTGACGACGGCCGGCCCCTTTCAAGATCGTCGGTCACCAAGACGTTCCGCACGTTGCGGAAGGAGCATGAGGGCTTGGGCGAGGGCTTTGTCCATCATGTGCTCAGGCATTGCTGGAACGAGGACTTCGGCGTGGAGGCGAATAGGCTGGGCTTCACCGAGGTGGAGGCCGCCCGAGCCCGCGCCTACGCGATGGGCTGGCGCGACGAGGGATCGGTCAAGAGCTATCGCAACCGGGAGACGCAGGCGCTCGCCAGTCGGGTCTCCCTAGGCCTGCAGGACCGTCACATGGCGCGCCGCGGGGGTGGGAAGTGAGCGCCGCCTCGGGCGGGTCCGGAGGGGGCGCCGTGCCGATGACGACCGTCGATGGCTTCGAGTTCGATGCGAGCGCGACCGTCTGGCGCCTGGCGGCGCGGTCCGGTCCGGTCACCCTCGATTTCGGCCGTGACATACCGGCTGGGGCGGACCTCCTGGGCCGCGAGAAGGAGTTGATGACACGATTGATCGCATGCAACCAAGCCCTGGAGGTGCGGGCCCATCACGAAGCGTTCACCAAGCTGGTCGGTCTGGCCGCGTCCCGTCGGCCGGGTGAGCCGGTGACCGATCTCGTGGCCGCGGACCTACGGCGCCTTGTGGCCGCGACGGCGCCCGGCAAGGGTCATCAGGTCGTGAGTGTGCGCGATCTTGTGCTCGCCTGGGACGCGTCAGGCATCCCGGGCTTGGGTGCGGACCTGGTTGCGCTCGCCCGCATAAACGATGCGAAGGTGCCGCCCGCCGGCCGGGCGGTCGCCATGCTGTGCCCAAACGAGGGGTCTCTGAGCGAAGCGGAGATGGACCGGGTAGTGGACGGGCTGCATGCGGCGTTCAAGGGCGGCGCCATCGCCCTCGACAACTACTTGCTGTGCTTGTTGGCCACGACGATCGTGATCCGGCCCCTCCAGATGGCGCTGCTGAAGGTGGGGGACCTTGTGGCCCGTCCACCCGGGAGCGAATCCGCCTACGTCCTGTCAGTGCCCCGCGTGAAGCAACGGGGGCCGGTTCGAGGGACGTTCAACGACGTCGACCTGAACCCCGCGTTCGGCGACCTGCTTTGGCAACAGCGCGAGCTTGCGATCCATGAGGCGCGGGCATGCGGGCTGCCCGAGGAACAGGCGGCGCTCCTGCCGGGGCGGATGAGGTCCTGCTCTGACGGCTCGCCCGCGGCTCGCCTGCCCGATCTCGCCGGGCACATGTCGCGCCACGCCGTCAGCATTAGGGTGAGCGGCGCCCTGAACCGCCTGGGCATCCTGTCCGACCGGACCGGTGAGCCGCTCAACATCTTCTGCCTGCGGCTGAGGCGCACGGCCGCGACGCTCGCTTACGCCTCCGGCTGGAGCCTAGTGGAAATCTCGGCCCTGCTCGACCATACGAGCCCGGACGTCTGCATCGCATACGTTGAGCGGTCGCAGGAGTTGTTCACGCGCGTCGCAGCGGCCGGTGGCAAGCGGCACGCCGACATCGCGCGGGCAATGCTGCGCGGCCGTGTGAGGAACCGGCCCACCGATGAACCGGCGGGCAATCCGGATGGGGAGGCCGTGCATTGACCGCGGCACCCTACTGCCCGCCCGGCGAGGGCACGCCCGGCGAGCGGGTGGCGGCGTTCGTGGATTACTGGCGTGACCAGCCTTGGAATTTCGATCCCCACCCGGAATTCGACTCGAGCACGTGGGAGTTGACAGGACACTTGGCGAGGAGGCTCGGCGTGCAGACGAGCCTGGGTGACCACTCCATCCACTTCGTGACCCTGCGTGCCGGAAGCCCGCTTACCACCCCGATGTCACCTCTCATAGGTGCCTTCGCCCGGGCATGGGTGAAGGCGACCCCGGGGCAGAGCTACAGCGCCCATTGCGACAGTTTGGATGCGGTGCGCTGCATCGAGGCGGTGATGCCGCGCACTCGTGATGAAGGCACCGCCTGTCAAGGGGAGGCGGCGGCCCATGGCCTCTCCGGCCCGGGCCGCTGCACTATCGCCGTCCTGGACGAGGCGGCCGCGTTCGCCACGGGGTCGTTCGGGACCAGGGCTCGGACCGTGACCGCTAAAATCGGCCGAGTCGCCGCCTTCCTGGACGCTAACGGCATGACGGCGTCACCCGTAGGGGGATGGTCGCCCCCCGCGGCAGCGGCGCGTGCCGAGCCGGAGCGGTCAGGAGCCGAGTTCGAATCGAGACGGTCGGCGCGCTTGCCGAGCGACGAGTTCCTGGGCGCCCTCCAGGCGGCGTACGGGCTGGCGACCGATCCGGCCGACGTGATTGTCGTATCCGTGGCCGCGCTGTTGCTGTCGGCGTCGGGCAGGATCAACGAGGCCTTGGCGATCGAGCCGGACGCGTGGGTGGAAGCGGCCACCGCGGATGGATCGATAGCTTGCGGGCTCCGTTGGCGAGGTTCGAAAGGTTTTCCAGACCACGTCAAATGGCTGCTTCCCGAAATGATCGATGTCGCGCGGGATGCGTTGCAGCGGCTCGATGAGGTGACCATCGAGGGCAGGCGCATGAAGGCCTGGTACGACGCGCGGCCGAACCGCCTCTACCTCCCGCCGCACTTGGAATTCCTGCGTGGCCGCGAGTTGCTGGCGGCATCGCAAACCGCCGCCTTGCTCGGCAAGAACGTGTCGGAGAAAACCGATGGCTACGTCATCCGCCACGGCTTGGCGCGCGTGCCGACGGGCGTCTTGAAGGGGGCGGCTTCCACCGTTTCGTTCGCTTCGATCGAGGCGCACGTTCTGAGGCGCTTGCCCTATCGCATGCGCGACGCGGGCGGCCCGTCCAGCCATCCGCTGTTGATCGTGCCTGAGGGCACTTTCCAGTGCCGGATGGGGGGCTTCCTTCCATCGCCGTGCATGTTCACCATGGTCTCCGCAGCCCAGATTTGGCATGGATTGAATGCCCTTCCAGGTAGGGTCAGTGTTTTCGAAAGATTGGGCCTGGATCCGAAGTCACGCATCGGGGCCGGGACTCACATGCTGCGGCACTTCAACGAGACGGAGAAGGCGGCTGGGTTGTCACCGGACGACCAGGCGGTTTGGGCAGGCCGCGCGAACAAGCGCCAGAATGCAGTCTACGACCACGAGCCGCCCGCGCGGCTCCGGGCCCTCGTGTCGCGGGCCAAGCGCCGCGATCGCGACAATGAAGGGCGGCAGGACGACGACCTCAACGGCGATGGGTTCCGTCCCGAGGCCGGAGGGCCGGATGAAGGTCTAGGGCCCGCAGGGGCCGGCGGCGGTCCGCCGGAAGGTGGTCTGCGGAGGCGGCGGACGACGCGGCGCAGTCTCGGCGGAAAGGGTCCGGAATGAGCGCCGCGGAGCGGCGGCGGAACCCCGACCTCGATGCCGACAGAATCACTAGGATCGTGCGGGTGATCGGCCGTCTGCCCGGCAAGCCCACATGGCGGGAGGTGGTCGAAGGCGTTGGGCGCGAGCTCGGGGCGGAGTACACCCGCCAGGCGCTCCACGCGCACGAGGCCGTGCGCGCGGCCTACACGGCGCGCCGCAACGGGGCCCCCGCCAAGCCGGGTTCCCGCCCGGTGTCGAAGGCCCTCTCGGCGGCGAACGGGCGTGTCGCCGCCTCCGAGGCCCGGGTGGAGGCGGCGCGCCGGCGGGAGGACGCGCTGATCGAAACCTTCGCGCGATGGCTGTACAACGCACGGGCGGCCGGCATCACGCAGGAGGTGCTCGACAAGCCGCTGCCTCCGAACCACCGGCGGTGATCCCGCTTCACCGCCGTGCACGATCGTTGCACTACGGTTGAGCGCTCCGATGAACCCGCCGACCACTTCCCGCCGAGTGGGCGGAACGGAGTGGCGGAGGATGGGCGAAGTCCCGGCATCATGGGCGCGCTCGGCGGGGGCCGAATGCGGACCGGTGTGCCGCGCTCGGCCGTTCTTCATCGATACCGCCATCCGACGTCCGGGCCGCCGGCCAGCGGCGCGGGCCATCCACCGTTCAGCCGGTGCAGCCGGTGGCCCCGCGCAGTCCCCGGCGGAGGTGGATAAAACTCGCACCCGGTCCGTCACGCGGGGCATCAAGCGGACGTCGGACCGCTCTTGACACACCCCCGTCCACCGTGTCCGGGTCGAGGGCGTCGGCGCGGTCGGAAGCGATGCGGCCCCGTCGGCCTTGCTCCCCCTCGGCTGCCTGGGCACGACAATCAGTCTGCCGCGGTCGGGTCATGTCGCCCCCGGATCGGTTTCGGGCCCACCCCCCGATTTGGCGCCACCCGTCTCGCCGTCCGGCCCGCGGGCATGGCCGGGCCAGGCCAGCGAGCCCGGTCCGTCGAAGTGCATCGACAAGCGGCCGTGCTTCTATGACGCGCCCCCATGGATGTCGACACTGAAACGCCGTCGGCTCCGAACACCAGATGGGCGCGGAACCTCCGGCGGGCGACGGGTCCGCCGGGCCCGCGTGCGGCCGGAGGACTTCCGCATTTCGGAAACCGGCGCCGGCGTCACCTGAGCGGGGGAGCCCCGTCCAGGGTTGCCGCTGCTCCACTGGCCGGGCGGCGCGATCTGCGAACCGGCTTGGGTATGGTTCGCCCACTCAGTCACGATCGGACGCCTAGTCCCCTCCTCGTTGTCCGTCAGGCCTACGCCCTGCGCGACTGCCTCGCGTTCCTGTTGCGGCGGGGCGTGCCCTGGCACGGCGCGACCGATGCGCTGTTGCGCGAATGGCGGCGGGCCTACGGGCCAAGGAGGTGGCCATGCTCGACATCGCGGCGCTCGCGCTTGCGCTCGGGGCGGTGGGTGCATGCGGCCTCGAGGCCGCCTGCGGGAGGGATGCCGGCGATGCGGGCCGGGGGCCATCCTCGCGCGCCTCGACGCAGTCGCCGCGGCGGGCTCCCACGACATCGAGGTTGAGATCACCCTCAAGGGAGCCACCCGCGGCGCCCCCTTCCCCTTGGGGCTGGTGCGGGAGCTCTGCGCCGTGTGGCTCTTCGCCGGCCGTCCGGCCCTTTCCGGGGCAGGCGGGGGCGCCATCACGGCCGTGTTCACCTCGCTCAAGACCGGGGTGGCGCTGTCGGCCAGATCGGTGTCGGACATCGTGCGGGACGCTTTCCGCGCCATCGGGATCGCATCGAGTGGGCACCGCCTGCGCGCCCACTTCGCGGAGGACCTCGCGATCCTGCTGCTCCGCGAGCGGATGGCATTGAACGGCGATAGATTGGACGAGGGGGTCGAGGCGTGGGTCCTGCGGCGGGTCGCGGACGCCTCGGGCCGCGCCTCAGTGAGCACCACGGTGGCGCACTACGTCGATCGCGCAGTGATGCGCCTGGGCCGGGACCGGGCGAATGCACCCTGATCGGCGCCGAGGGGCACCCCCGCAGCCCGCGAGTCGTTCAACCCTGCCGACGCGCGACGCTCGGTCGCTTACTGGCGTTTACGACTGCCCGGTCCGACCCATCCGTGTCACGGCCGGGCTTCGCTTCGGCGCTATCCGTGGGCCGGAGCCCTCCCCCGCCCCGCCCCGCGCCACGGCCCCGTGCTTCGCCCGTCCCTGCGCGGCGGCGTCGAGGTCGGCCCGCAGCCGGCCCGCATCGCAGCCGAGGGCCCGGCACACCAGCAGGAGCTCCACCGCCGAGATGCGGCTCGTGCAGGTCTCGATCTTTGCGACGAGGCTCTGCGGTTGGTCCAGCCGACGCGCCAGCTCCACCTGCGTGACGCCAGCCGCTTCCCGAATCCCGGTGAGCAAAGCCGCCAGAGACGCGTCCAGCATCTCCGTTATGATCGCCTTCCTCGCTCTCGCCGCGCGACGCACGGTCTGATCGCGCCTGTCCGACGGACCCGAACGGATGACCGCCGCCTGCAGACCTATCCCCGGGGCCGGTGCTCCGGGATCGGCCAGGGTCCGGGATTTCGATGGGCCTACTTTGGGACATCCCCTCCCATCCCACCCCGGGGAGGACCGTCGGTAAAGGACGGAAACGGGTTCCTGGGCCCGTGCATGGGACGCCCGGACGAGTGCTCGTTCCATTTGCCGCCCGTCGCCTGCCTTCCGATCGCCCGGTCTCCCCTGTATTCCATCACCAGGAACTCCGTCGGATGCTGTTGTGAGTGGATGTTTTCGCTATCCAGGTGGTATATCGCGCAGTAGAGCGCGAAACCGGTGATGAGCCTCCCGATCTCCGCGATACGCTCCTTGGGCAGCCCCGCATCGCGCATCACGTGGACGGCCCGCATCATGTCGCCGCATCGCCAGACGGATTTCCCGGCGAGGAACAAACTGACGAGGTCCTGGCCGCCATCGTCGAGGTCCCACGCCTTCAAGGCGCTTCGGCGCGCGCCGCCGATCGCCTTGGCCCGCACCACCTCCGCGAATGCCGAGTAGAAGTCGGCGCGCACCAGGGCCTCGGCGTCTGGTTCACCCAACTCTTTCAGGTCCCGCACGTCATCGAGCGCCCGCTCCCGCTCGGCGGGCGTCAGCTTGTCGAGCCACTCGCCGAACGGCGTCAGGCCCGCGACGAATTCGTTCAGGCCGATTTCCTTTTCGCTCATC
Organism: Acetobacteraceae bacterium; assembly: GCA_965198755.1. Taxonomy (GTDB): domain Bacteria; phylum Pseudomonadota; class Alphaproteobacteria; order Acetobacterales; family Acetobacteraceae; genus BOG-908. The sequence continues at coordinate 4,010,411 of OZ240673.1, read as the reverse complement.
CACCGGCTCCGAGCTGAATGGCCCGCGCGCCCTGGAAGGCGGATTGGCGGTTCGAAATGATATCCAAGAGCCGAGGCGAATCGAACCACTCGGACCCAAGCCCAACCCGGGATGGCCGGATCGCCGACGGACAGGCGCGCGTCACGGCGTGTTCCCCCGCCTCGCCGCGCGCGCGGCTCGCGATTGCATGCGGTTCAGAGTCGCTGGCGGGCTCGCGAGCCTCGACAGTGCGCCCGGTCCGTCCACGTGGATGTGGACGCGCCCGTGGGGTGACTCGAACATCTCGTCGATCTGGACGCGGACGCTGGGTTCGTTCGCACAAACCACCAGTCGGAGCCTGAATCTCTTGCCTTCCCGGGGCATCGCGGCGATCCCGGCCGCGAGCGGGATCCCGGCCAGGAGCGCCTCGTAGGCGTCGAAGTCGAGATCCTGCACGTCGTCGACCATAACGGCGAAATCGATGGGCCCCACGTTCAGCATGTTGAGGCACAGCGCGACGCAATCGATGAAACACCGGGTGGTCGGGTCAATCGACCTCGCCCGCCGCATGAGATCCAACATCTTCGGTGAAGGCCGTCGTTTGAGATTCGGCAATTCATCGATGTAGGTCTCCGAACCGAACGCGTCGCCATCCAGGAACCCCATTGCCGATACTCCTCTCATCCGGCCGTTGATGGCCGCCGTCGCCACCACGGCCGCGGGATTGCGGCGGCGCGGCGGATCGACGAATCTGTTGGCTGTTTGTTCCCCGACACGGCGTCAGCCGTGTCTGCTTGGCAAGCGCGAAATCGCCTTGCTCGAATTTGGTACGAACGGATGATGAACGCGGGGGGAACGACCGTTGGACTTCAAAGGCGAAAACCCTCACGGCAACCTTAGCGGTCATCGCTGACTAGTGTGGCGCTGCGTAGTGCTGGGTCGTGTAAAGGCCGTGGAACGGTATCCACCGGCAACGATGGGCACGGCCGCCGCGCGCCGCACCGGTTGGTGACGATACGCCATGGGGCGACATACTCGCTCGATCGGATGCCTTACGCCCGCATTCCGCCCATCGTCTCGTCCGGCTCGGGTGATCGGATTTCCTGGGGATTACTGCGTGGAGATCCACTAAGGAATCCGCACATCGCTCCCTTCATTGGCGGGGGTCGGCCGGACACCGCCGCCCGTCGCGCCTACCCCTCTCGTCGGCTGGAGCGCCATTCCAGCGACCGAACGTCGTGTGCTAGGCTGCAGAGCAGCGGCACTGGTTTTGGCATGCCCGCGCGCCACCCGCGCTGCGGCTCACTCGTCAGCGCCGGGGACATCGAGACCCGCCGCCGACGCCAGGGCGGCCATCGCCTCGCGGGTCGTGACGGACCGTGTCCGCGCGACGAATTTGATGGCGTCCCCGTGCGCACCGCACCCGAAGCAGTGGAAGCCATGGTCGTACGCGTAAAGGGACGGGAGGTCGTCGCCCTCGTGGAACGGGCACCTGCCCTTCCACACCCGACCCGATGCCTCGAGATAGACCGATCGACCGACGAGGTCCGGCATCGAGATCCGCTCCCTCAGCAGATCGGAGAAAAGGCTACTGATGGCCATGCGCTTCCGCCCCTCCCGTGGTCCGGTCCGCGTCGTCCGCCATGGCGACACCGGCGGCTAGGGGCCTGCTACAGCCGGGCGCCTACGATCGCCGGAAAGGCTCCGGCAGCACGCCCGATGACCGACCATCGGAACTCCCGCTTCGTCACCGCGAGCCCATGGACAATAATCCAAGCCAGGATTATCCTATATTGGGATATAGCTAGGAGCCTACCTTGGGAACGCGCTGCTTCCAGAACCGCCCGTTCGGGTTCGGGCGTCCGGGGTCGACGCGCTCCCCGCGGGCGATTTTTCGATGACGTCGACGCAAGGGGACGAACCTGCGGGGCAAGGCCAGCCACCCGCTGCCAGGGTGCGGTCCGTCGTGGCGGGGGACGGATCGGAGGGAGCGACCTGGGCGCTCGCGTTCCTGCCCTTTGCGACCTTGCTGGGCTACGCCTTCGCCGCCGCCTGGGGTGTGAGCCTGGGGCCGATCTCGGTCGCGACGCTCGTCGCGTCGGCCGCGCTGGTCATCGCAGACAAGCGGCGGTTGGTCCGGACCGGGAGGGTTCCGTCCTCGTCGATGCCGTCGACCGCGTGGTTTCTCTTCCCGCCGGGCTATCTCCTCCGGCGGGCCAGGGCGCTGGGAGCCCCGCGTACGCAGGCTTGGATCGCGGTGGCCTGCTTCGTCGTCGCGTTCATCGGCCGCACCGCGCTCGTCGCTAAATACACCGAGGCGCCGACCAGCGCGGATCCGGTCCTGCCCGCCTGCGCCGAGCGCGCGATCATGCAGGACGTCCTGAACGTGTTCGACGACCTCGGGGCCATCCGAACCACCGGCATCCGCGGGGTGGCGCTCACGGAGCAGACCGAGATCGGCCAGGGTCCCGGTCCCGCGCCCACGAAGAAATACTGCACCGGCAAGGTGGAGGCGTCGAACACGCAAGGGTATGAGATCGAGTACGAGCTCGAACTCCAGCAGGGGCAAGTCATCGTCCGCGTGGAGCTGCAGCAGTGAGGCACGGTTTCGACTCCGCGACGCGGCGACCGTCCTGCCGCACGCTCACGGGCCGGGCGGTGGTTTCCGCGGTGGTCATCCCGGCCATGCTGGCCTGCGCCTGCACCACAACGATCGGGCCAAGGATCACGGCGGGACCGGGATGGGGCAAGTCATTCGGGGAGTGGGAGGCCGACAAGAGGGAGTGCATGGCCCAGACGGACGCGGCGCTCCAACCCGTCGCCGACGCAATGAACAGCGGCGCGGTGACCGTCGGCCGGATGGAGGCCGTGAACGCTCGTTTGCAGGTGATGTACGACGAGTCGTATGGTCACTGCCTCCTCGCCCGGAACGACTTGGTGCCCGCGCCCGCGATACCCTTGCGGGGCGTTCCGATGCCGCCCACCCCGGAGGCGGCCTTGGTGGGCGGGCAGCGCGCGATTGAGGCGTCGACCACGCCTGGGCTCTCCGATCCCGAATCGATGGACGCCGAACGCTTCGTGGCCGGTGAGACCCGTGACCTGCGCGCAGCCTGTCCGGGCGACACCGTGCGGCTGGACGCGCACGACGCACCGCTCTCACCCGGCATCGTCGCCCGCCTGGTCGGCCTCACCGAACCGCACGGCGGCGACTGCCTCGGATCGATGGGCGAATTGGACTACCTGGTCGCCCGGCGCCCCTCGGGTTGGGCGACGCTGCTGTCCGGCTATCTCGGGATCCTGGGGACGAGCCACGCCGGATTCCGCGACGTGGAGTCGCGATCGCGCGGAGCCTGCGTCTTCGAATTCGCCTGGACCGGCGCATCCTACGCGGTGGCCGGGTCCAACGGCTGTGATGCCGACGCGCCTCCGACGTCCGGCGGCCCGGACGGCAAGTCGCCGGGCAGGTAGACCGTGGGCATGCTACGATCACCGCCCGGGTTTAGGCCGGGGTCGGCCCCGCCCCGCGGCATCACGACGATGATACTCCCGGTCGACCGTCCCCGACCCGACGCCGATCGGCCGCCGGACGGGCCGGCGGGCGATCCCTGGCTCGGGATCTTCGGGACCCGCGATGGCGAGGAGTTCGCCTGCCTGCTGGTCGCGACCCCGATCATCGTCAACTCCATCGTCCTCTGCGGTCCCGGCAGCCTGCGCGAGGCGGCGATACCGCTCCTGGTCGCCGCCCAGGCCCTCCTGGTGCTCGCCGACCGGCGATCACTCGAACGGTCGAACACGGTCGTTACTCCCATGCCCTCCCCATGGTGGGCTCTCCTACCGCCCTGCTGGCTTTACTTGCGCGGACGCTTCCGGACGCCGTCACGACCATTCGCGGGCGCATGGTGCCCCGCCTCGCTGGTCTTCCTCGTACCGTTCGTCAGCATGGTGTCGAGCCCCAGCTGCGGGCATGGGGGTCGGACTTGCCGCACGGGCGCGACCGTCACGATCGAAGCGGCGGTCGGGCATCCGACGCCGGGATCGTTCCCCGGCGCCCTCCCGGGACCGGTCGAGAGCCACGGGTCCCAACGCTCGTCCGCACATGCCGTCGACGGCTTCACGGCCCAGACAGCGCGAGACGTCGACCGAAGCCGCCGAGGTCCCGCGCTTCCCAGGATCAGCGGGGCACGTTGATCGTTGGCGAGCACGACCCCAGCACGCGTATGCACCATGCGGGTGCTCGCATTCCGGTCGGAGGTGCCCGACGCCGGGCCATCCACCATTCGCGAGATAGCACGCGTGGACGTCACCGCGCAGCCCGCCTCGATGTGCGGCATATGCGGCATCGGCAAGCTCATGTCGGCCCGGCACGGCCGCCACGAGCAACCGCTTCGCCCGTTCGCCGGGCGCAGGCTCGAGAACGCGGTCTGGAATCCCCGCCCCCCCGATGTCCTGGTCTCGGCCGATGCCTGCACGGCCGCGGGGCTGCCCGACGGCATACGAAGGGGACTTCCCTGGATCGTGGTGCTCGCGGCCTGGCGACGACTGCGACCGGTGATGCCCCCTGTCCTGCAGGAAGTCCGCTGGGAGCACGTCGATGCCAGCTTCGTGCCTAAGCCATCGCCCAGCCGCTCCGAGCGCGAGGCATGGTTCACGGCGATGACCCTGCGCAGGCTGCTAGCGTATGCGACACCGGAGGAACTCGTCGCCCTATCGACCGAACTTGATTGACTATATTGCCACCTCGGGTAGCCCATCACCGACGCCTCGCGTCAGCACCACCACAGCGAGCGTGCTCCGGGACAAGGGCCCGAGGGGCTCGTAGGCCTGGGCGCTGGTCGACCCTTGCCAAACTGCCGACGGGAATGTCCGGCGCCCTTCCCTCCGCCGTTCCCGCGCGAGGCCCCCCTTCGATCAGGATCACACGGGATGCCGCGGACTGCAGCAATCGACTTTCGAGCAGGACCGCGATTCCAGGGGCGGGGCTCTGTCTCGGCGGTAAGGTATCCAAGCTCGATCCATTGGCTGGTCAAGCGTTAACCTTCGACTTCGGGACCCGGCGATCACCGGCGTCGCGCGGCGTCGCGGGGATTGATACCGGAGGAGGAACTCCGATCGGCCGACTTTTCGTACATCCAAGGGGAATCGCAAAGCCACCACCCACCCCATCGCCGGACACCCTGAATCATCGCCCTCAGCGGAGGGTTCAACGTCGCCCGGCCCAGGTCACGAGGACCTCCCAACCGAGCCACACTGCCCAACGAGCCGATCGCCGTCGATGATCCGCTTGCAACCGGATGCCGTCGTTGTTCTACCTGCGGGATGGCACGCGCGGAGGGAACGATGGGGAGCCACGGCGAGCGACCACGGGTGCTCGACGCGGCCCAGCTCATCCGCATCGAGGCGGTGCACCGCGGCTTCCTGTTCCAGCACCTGTACGCAGTTCAGCTCCTGCTGTCCGCGGCCGCGACGGACGCGACCAGCATCGTCATCGAGGGCGACGAGGACGTCGAGATCGTAGCCCCGTCGCATCGCACCTACGTGCAGCTGAAGTTCCGATCGACGTCATTGGGAGTCGCCGACATCGCCGATGCCCTGGTGCGCTTCGATGCCTACCGGACCATGCATGCGGAGGGTTCGCGGGCCGGCGCGGCGGCCTTCGTCGTGGCGACGAACGCCCCGCCGACGCCCTCCCTGTCGCGCGTGATCGAAGGCGCCGGATGGAACGCGGACACGTTCGTCGATCATCCCGGGGCTTCGTTACCCCGCGGGCATGCGATGACCCCGCCATCGCGCACGATCGAGGAGGCGTTCGACGCCTGTCGGTCGACTGCCGCGCGACTGCCGTTCGCGGTGCTGTCGCCTGAGACGCTCGTGTGGAAGCTCGCGGGCCAGGTGGCCATGGCGGCATGCGGCGGCGGCGCGAGGCGCGATCATTCCTTCCCGGTCAACGAGCTGCCGGCGCTGTTCGAGCAACTCGTGATCCGGCTGCAGGAGCTCCCGTCGCCTCCCGCGAACTACCGCGCGCAATCCGACGAACCGACCATCGCCGGGGAGGCTCGTTGCCGGTTGATCGTGGGTCACTCCGGAGCGGGGAAGACGTCGTGGGTGGCCCAGGCGGCACAGCATGCGGCGGGCGATGTCGCCTACTTCGACGTCGGCGACATTCCGGGGTCAGCCCTGGCCTCGAGCCTGTCCCGCGAGCTCGCGGCGCGTTACGGCGACTCCGGCGGAGGGCTGGGCCGCGTGCTCCTGCCCGGTGCATCCGGCCTGGACATCCTTCGGGGCATCGGCCGGGGACTGGCGGAAGCCGGGAGCGAACTGACTGTCGTCTTGGACAATGCGCACCGCCTGTCGCCCTTGGACCTGCTCGCCGTGGTGCGGGCCGCGCCTCAGGTCCGCTTCACGGTGGTGGGGCAGCCGGGAAGCGGCATGAGCGAGCTCGCCGTCTCTTTGGGCGTGACGGAGGAACGCCTCGGCGGTTGGACCTGCGACACGATCGCCGCGGAGGCGGCAGCCTCGGGCTGCAGGGCGGACGCGGCGACCGTGCAGGCGCTCCTCGAGCTGACCGCGGGCCTGCCCCTCTACATCCAGAACGCCATGTTGATCGCGGCCGAGGAGCATGGCGGTGTGCTCGCGGACTTCTGCGCGAGCGTTTCGGCCCTGACGCATGTCACCGAAACCGCCCAGGAGCTGATCCTGTCGCGAGTCGTCGGCTTGCTGCCGCCCGATGCCCGCGACGACTTGGGTGTCCTGAGCCTGTCCGACGTCCCGCTGTCCGACGAGGAGGTTCGCTCCCTGCTGGAGCGAACGTTCGGCCGCGGCGCGGGAGCTGCGTCCGCCAATTTGCGGCGCATGCGGACAGCGGGGATCATCGAGGTGTTCGGCAATCGATTGAAGGTGCACGACGCTATGCGCCTCCTCGGGCGGGGGCACCTCGCCGATCTCGACCGGGACGTCGCGCTCGCCGCCCGCAAGGCGTTGCGGGACGTGGTTTCCGCCTCGCTCCGCAAGGATTGGGCCCCCGCCAAGCTGGCCCTTTATCTCCGCATGCTGGCCGAGACCGGCGACGTGAAGACGCTGGTCCAGTTCGGCACGGAGGAGCTGTTCCACGAACTGGGCCTCTGGCCGGTGATCGCGCCGTTTCTCGATGCGGCCGCCCGCTCGGAGGCGACCGACCCGGCGGACCGCTTTTGGGCGCTCGACGGCTTGGTGTTCAACGAGATCAAGGGGGGCTCGGGCCCCGGCACCCTGACCCGCATCGATACGATGAAGGCGCTGGTGAGGCGACACGGCCTCGGCGTCCGCGAGCGCCAATCGGTCGGCATGAAGGAGATGCTGCTGCTGGCCGTATCCGGGCGCACTCAGGACATGCGGCGGGTCATGCGGGATACTGCCGCCGCGATGGGCGCAAACCCCATCCATCGTCGCATCTTCCGGTACAACGCAGCGGTGGCGATGTACCAGGCCGGCGACATGGCCACCGCCGCCGACGAGGCGCGCTCGGTCGCTGAGGAGTATTTCCGCATCTTGGGCATCGGGCCGCAGGACGTCATGGGACGGAACGCGCCGGAACTCCGCCAGCACCTGAAGTCGAGCGAAACGCTGGCGGACGACTGCAAGCATTTGGCCGATTGCCTCGAACTCTGCGCGAAGGCCGCCGATGCGGGAGGTGGGTCCGCACCGTTCGCGCGCATACATGCGATGAAGTTCTATGAACTCGCCCAGGCGCCGGACTCGATGCTGCGCGTCGGCATGGACGTGGTCGACGAATCGGTTCGACGGAACGACTTCACCGGGGCGCGGGAATTCATCGAGTCGAACCTGCTGCCGCTCCTGGGGCAGCTCAAATTGGCCTCCTACCTCATCCCGGTCCGTTCGCAGCACGCCGTGGTGTTGGCTTACTGTTCGGAGTTCGACGCCGCGGACGCGGAGATGGCCCGGCTGGCGCCCTACGAGCCGGGCCTGCCGGACGAAGGCCGCATGGAGCTCGCCATGCAACGCCGGCTGGTCGGACGCCTTCGGCGCGAGGGTCCTCCGCCCCAATGGGTGATGCCACCCGGGACACCGACGACGTTCGAGGGATTGCTGCGGATGGCCAGGCGCAGCGCGCCGACGCGGAAGGTGGGGCGGAACGCGGCGTGCCCCTGCGGGTCCGGGCTAAAGTATAAGAAGTGCCATGGCTGACCGGCCTTGTCCGAGGCGCTTCGAACGAACGGCCTGTCCGAACAACGGGAGGCGGCCCTTGCGACGCCACGGCCGTTCAGGCGTCCGCGGGCACTGGCCGCACCAACCACACAGGACTCCATGTCCGAGTAGGCGACCACTCCCGATCCCGCGCGCTGGCCCAGGCGAGGTCTGGACTGAAATCGTCGCTGATCGACGGCAATGATCCGGGCAAGCGCGGCGAGGCTGGACGGATCGACGCGGCGCTTCACGTCGTAAGTCGCATGGGCCGCCTCGCCATCCGCTACCACATCTGCCGGGCGACGGCCTCAAACCGATCCGCACGGCGGTCGCACGCTATGAGTTTGGCTTCCCGCTCGCCACGCGTGAGCGCCGTAGCCTTGCCGGTAGCGCAAGCGGTTCCGCTGGTCGCAACGACTTTGTCCGAGGTTCTCGACATCATTGCCTCATCATGGGTTGGCGCTATGACCCCGGCACGTGCATGGGCTCAGCCCGGCCAGCCTTGCAAGGCAACGTCCGCAATGGCGAGCAAGGAGGCGCGCGGTGCTCCGTCGCGCGCCAGCACCGACATGCCTTGCGTCACCGCCATGACGAGGCCGGCCCACGCGGCGGGATTCGTGTCCGGCGGCAGGAGGCCCGCTTCGATGTCTCGATCGATCCGGGCGCGAAGTCGCCCGTCGATCGACCTGCGGAAGTCGGCGATCACACCCTGGACATCGGCCGATGCGGCGGAGCCGCTGGCCGCCGCGCTCGCGAGCAGGCATCCCTTGGGCGTCGTCTCGCCGGTATAGGCGGTCGCCGCGGCGGTCAGCATCGCGCGAGCAGCGTCGTGCGCGGTCGGCGCGGCATCGATCGCCTGCGCCATCGCCTCCGGATCGCCGGCGTAGCGGCGTGCCGCTTCCAGGAACAATCGCTTCTTGTCCCCGAACGCGGTGTAGAGGCTGGGAGCCGTCACCCCCATCGCGGTCGTCAGATCGACGATCGACGTCGTCTCGTATCCATGGCGCCAGAACGTCAGCATCGCTTGTTCGAGCGCTGCATCGCGGTCGAATGATAGCGGCCTGCCGGTCTTGCGGCTCGGCGGGGGGCGGTGTTCAGGTTGATCCATAGTGATTGCTCTGAAAGGGATTGACAGTCGTCGATCAGCGTAGCATGCGTTCCATATCGAACGCTATGGAAGAAGCCGATTATGTCCCTCACCGACTTCCGCACGCTCGGCCGCTCCGGCCTTGTCGTCAGCCCACTTGCGCTGGGGACGATGACCTTCGGACCCGGCGGTTGGGGCGCGGACGAGCCGACGTCGCGGGCGATCTTCGACGCCTACCGCGCCGCGGGGGGCAACTTCGTCGACACTGCCGACATCTATACGGGTGGCGAGAGCGAGCGGCTAGTCGGCCGGTTCATCGCCGACAGCGGCGCGCGCGACGACATCGTCCTCGCCACCAAATTCGCGTTCAACGGATCGGCTAGCCCGCTGACTGCGACGCAGGCGGGTGGGGGCAATCCCAACGCGGGCGGCGCAGGCGCCAAGAACATCCACCGGGCGCTGGAGGCATCGCTGAAGCGGCTGAGGACCGACTACATCGACCTTTACTGGATGCACATCTGGGACGGCGTGACGCCGGTCGAGGAAATCGTGCAGACGCTCGGAGACCTCGTGCGGGCGGGCAAGATCCGCTACTACGGCTTGTCGGACATGCCTGCTTGGCTTGCGATGAAGGCCGCCACGATCGCCTCGGAGCGGCGCGTGCCCGGCCCGATCGCACTGCAGCTCGAATATTCGCTCGTCGCCCGGGACGTGGAAGCCGAGCATTTTCCGGCCGCGCGAGAGGGCGGCATGGGCGTCATGCCGTGGAGCCCGCTCGCGGGAGGCTTCCTGACCGGCAAGTATGAGCGCGGAAACACCGCCGACACCGGCCGGCTGAGCGGCGCCAATCCATTCGGCGACAGCAAGTTCGTCGACCGGAATTGGAACATCCTCGACGCGCTGAAAACCGTTGCCGCGGAACTCAATCGGCCGGCGGCGCAGGTGGCACTCGCGTGGACCTTTGGGCGCGCCGGGGTCGCCTCGACATTGATCGGCGCGAGCAAGGTCTCGCAACTGGAAAGCAACATCGCCGCGACGAGCATCAGGTTGACTGCCGCTCAAGCGAAACACCTCGATGACGCGAGCGTGCCGCCCGTGGGGTTCAGTTCGGGACTCACGCAGCCAGCGATTCGTCGCATGGTCTTTGGCGGCCATGACGTCGCGGGGTGGGGCGAACGATGTGATTGATCAGGCAATGGACGCTTGAATGCGAGGTGCTGCTCTTTTTCTATGTCGACGTCGATGGGACCAAACGTGCGAGTAGTCGGACGAGCGGTCCTGGCAACGAGGCGGAGATCGTCACGAGAACGCCGCCTTCGTCTCGATGACCCCTCTCCGCTACGACCCGCGCTTGCCACTGGTGCGGAGATCACCGCCCCACCCCGCGTATTGCGTTGAACGCCTCCGCCAACTGCCCGCCTAGCAGATGACAAAGCCGGGTCGTCAAGCAAGATGCCGGCTGTCGCCGCCGCAACGCCGACGGTTTTCCAGAGGGAGAAGCAGCCTTGGAAGCGGGAGGCTTTTCAGTCGGCTGGGCTCGTTGCGCGCTCGCCATTGCGGTCTCAGGAAAACCGTATGTCCAGCGTGCGAAGGTAGGTTTGCAGCCCGGCGTCCTGGATTCGGATCAGTCGTGCGATGCGGCCGGAGCCGTTCGAGTGGGCAGCACGGGCACCAGCGCACCGGCCAGGAGCGCCGGTGCTGCAATCCATGTCGGCAGCAGGGCGACGCCGAGGCCAGCCAGCGCGCACGTCAAAAGCGCTTCCGAGTCGTCGGCTCGCACGCGCCCGGAAACGTTGATCGCCGAGACTGCACCGCCGTCCAAGGGGCGGAAGTGCCAGGCCGCGCCCGGCTGCCTGGAGAAGACCAGCGCCTCGCAGCGCGCGAGGTCCTCCGGGCCGCAGAGGGGACCAAGCCGGGCGGCTTGATCCGGGCTTGTGCAGGCGATGCGACGGTGGGGAGCCAGCCTGCGCGCGACGAGGCGGGAGTCTGGTAGGGCGCCGATGCGGATCGCGACATCCACCCCGGCTTCGACCAGGTCCACCCGCGCGTCGGCGAGCGTGGCATCGACGCGTATCGCCGGGTAGGCGGCGAGGAAGGCGGCGAGGTGCGGCATGACGTGCAGGCGTCCGAACGCTGCGGGCATGTTGATCCGGAGCACCCCCTGAGGCGCGCCGTTGAGCGAGTTGGCCAGCGAGCGTGCCTCCTGGACTTCGAAGACGATGCGCTTCGCCTGCTCGTAGAATGCGGTTCCAACCTCGGTGAGGTGCAACCCGTGCGTGGAGCGGTTGAGCAGCGCCGCTCCCAAGTCCGCCTCGAGCGCGCCTACGTGGCGCGACACGGTGGAGACCTTGGCCCCCGCCTCCTCCGCCGCGCGCGAGAAGCTGCCTAATTCCACCGCGCGGACGAAGGATTTCATCGCAGCCAATGTGTCCATGTGCCGCGCCAATCGCTGAGGGGTTCGGATCCCCGAACACTGTTGACCGTCGGCTCCGGCCGGGTGGTTGCGACTCCCTACCATGCCCTTCGAGGAACTGGCCATGCGCGCGATCGTGGCCTGTTGTCCGAACTGAAGGGAGACGCTTCGTTGCATCCTCGGAGCCGCCAAGGCGAAGGCACGGGGCGTCGTGATGACGGTCATGAAGACGGTAATCGAGCTCGCGCCCGATGCGTGGATCCCGGGCGGCAAGCCTGACCCGATGATCCATCAGCAGCACGGCCATGTCGGGCAGCCGATCTCTCGTCTGGACGGGCTGCTCAAGGTCAGGGGCACCGCGCGCTCCGCCGCAGACATGGCGATGCCTGACCTGACCTATGCGAGGCGGTGCCGACGCATCGCCGGCCGCCGCGCCTGTCACGATCGATGTCGTCTATCCGCACGGCGTCGTGCGATCCACGATGCTTGACGGCTCGCGGCTCCCTGGGTCGATGCGGGAACACGGCGAGGATGGGCGCGAAACCTCGATGTGGCCAATGACGGCGCGGAGCGAGAGGCCGGTCCCATTGCGGTTGGGCTGATCGAGACTGGATGCCAGGGCAAGGGGCCGACGGGTTGACCAATCACCATGAGCGGCTCAGCGGCGAAGATGCGGACCGTGCTCCTGGGACGGTGGCCGAGATGATCCGGCGATCAATCGTCACTCTCCTCCTCTGAACGGCTTAGCCGGGTCGGGCAGTCGATCATGTTACCACCCGCACTTCGAGGAAGGAATGCCGTCAAGCGGGATCAGGATCCCGCATCCGTCACTGGAGCTTCGCGCCCGACACCTTGGGGAACGGTTCCGCGGCCCGTCCCGTCGCCGTCCAGCGGAACTCCCTCATCGTGACGGTCTCACCCTTCGCCCAGAGGTTCCAGCTCTTGATCATCAGCGCGAAGCGCTCCAGCTGGCCCTCGCGCGTCCCGACCGGCGCGTCGACGCCGCGCATCAGCCTTTCCCGCAGTTGGTAGGCCGGATGCTCGCGGCCCACGTCCAGGCCGGTGGCCACCGCGTCGAGCCAGCGCTCCAGCTTGCCCTTCTGCGGCGTCCGAGAGGCCAGGAACGCGGTGGCGTAGAACGGGGTGCTCCGCACGGCTTTGGGGAAGGCGTGCGTGTTCACGTCGGCCACCACCTGCTCGACATCGGGCCACCGTTCGAAGGCACGCGCCACCTCGTCGTTGCTGACGAAGCCGCGGATCGCCTCGGGCAGCCCGCGCTCGTATAGGACCAGCAGCCTGATGGTCGACGCGACCTGTGACCCCGCCTGGACGCCCATGATGGACAGGACATCAGCGCCGTTCCGCGGTGCGCCGGTGTCGGTCTTGCTGAAGGCCTTCCGCGGGATGCCGAAGCGGACGTCCATGTCGAGCACTGCATCGGCTTCCACGACGGCCATGAGGCGATGCTGGCCGTTGTTGACGACGCCCTCGACGGAGACGATCACCGGTTCACCGGTGTTCTCGAACTCGCCGGACCGCATCTGGTCGACGAGTTGCTGCAGCTTGCGCTTGTTGACCCTGCGGTTGCCGGTGTTCATGGCGAGGAGGCGCTCGGCGACCTCGCGGTCGATCATCAACGTCTTCGTGCCGTAATGGTCGCGCACGAGCGCGGCCAGCTCCGCCTCATCGACCCACTTCGCGTGCGCATTCGTAACGGCCCGGCCGGAGCCCCGGCGAGAACTCATTGCATGCGACCTCCCCTTTTGGCACATCCATGAAGTGTTGATGGATGTTTCGCAAGGCCGTTCCGTGAGGGTCGCCCCGGCGCGATCGCTGCGACCCTGCTTCGTGGCTTTGAACAGCAAAGGGTCTTCCTGATCGATACTCCCGGCGGGCGAGAATGAAGGTGGGATCGCGGTGCAGGACATTTCCACCCTCTGGCGGTTCCGCCCCTCGGCCACCGGTCGTGCGGGAGCGGCCGATCATTTTCGTTGCCGTTGCCCGCGAGGTCTCGTGCTCGAACGGCGATCGGCCTGACGCGCCGTCGAGAGGGTCGACTGGGAGTGGCTGTTCGGGGGATGCGTGGGCGAAGGACGGCTCACGGCAGAGCCTGGCCATGCGAGGGCAGCTGCCGACGCTGGCTCTGAACGGACCGCTTCCGGGCCCAGGACGAGTATCACGACGAGAGGCCCTGCCTGCTTCGCCTCGTCGTCGGCACTGGCTCCCGCGCGCGCGGATGAGGCGCCTGGCCGCCCGATCGCCGCCGCTTGGAGCAAAGCGGCAATACGCTCAGGCGGCGCAAGCGCTCGCGGGGAGGCCAGAGCCGTGCTTTTCTCGGTAGGCGGCGCGGAAGACGGGATCCTGGCATAAGCATCGTCCGGAAGGATGCTTCGCCGCCGGCTTCTTCAGGAAGGTTCCCATCTCCCTCATGAGATCGATCGAAGTAACGGGAGGCATGGCGGCACGCCCAATCCGGGCTTGCTCCGCCACGATTTCGGCGGCGAGAAGCACTCCGGCGAGTGCTGACTGGAAGGCCATGGGCACCGCTGTGGCGCCTCGCTCACCGCGTGTCGCCCGTCCGAAATAGGCTGTCCCGCAGACGCCCTTTGCATAGAACTCCGAGAGCGAGGCGTTCTCGAAACGCCGGAGCTCAGCGGCTTCCACGCCCGTAGCCATGGAGACGCGTTCCAAGAAGCCGCGGTCCACCTTCGAACCGGAGTGCAGCATCTTCCGGATATCTGCCTCGGGCAACTTCAGCACGTCCGCGATCCTTTTTGACAGGCTCGGCACCTCGCCATCGGGCAGGTAGAGGCATGCGAGGCACGGGCCCGAGAGGAAGCCGTGCCGGGAGACGCCGAGGTCGCCGGGTTGCGTCCACGCGTTCAAGACGGACGCCGGCAGCGAAGCTTGCAGCGCGATGCGGTCCGCCGCCGTGTCGAGCGCGACCGCTACAAGCCCGGGACGCAAGCCTGGATTTAGGCGAAGGTAGCGACCCCACGTGACGTCGTGCCCCTCGAACGCAACGGCGGTGCCCTCGAACATCCTAGCGACCGACCTCGTTTTCGCTCGGGCCTTCTCCCGGTCCGCCTGGGTCGAACCGACATAGCGTTGTAAATTGGTCCTTTCGATCTTCTCTGGGTCGACGCCGACCAACCTTCCCTGCACACCGGGGACGCGGGCGAGCGTCCATGCGGCGGACCGGCCTATGGCGCCCAAGCCGACCAAATGGATTCCGTTCAGGTTGATGCCGGAGGGCAAGGCGGCCTCCGCCGGGCAGGCCCGGGTCTCCTGGTTCAGGACGTCGAGCACGGCAAGACCCACCGGCGGCGCTCCGGGCAGACTGTCGGCGAAGATCGTCCGGAACGCGCCCGCGGCAGCCATGCAAGCAGCCGCCGCGGCGCCGAAAGGGTTGTCACTGCTTGAGCTCCCGATCGGCCCTGCATCACCGCGCATGGCGGTCCAGCCGCGCGAGCCCATGAAAAGTGTTGGGATGCCCAGCCGCGGGTTCGTCTCGCCTGCGACCAGGCAGAGGTTCGCCTTCCCGGGCCGGACCTTCATCTCAATTTGAGGATGTATGGCCCTGGCTGCCTTCCGGAGCCTCTCTGCCAGCGCGACCGTGCAAGGCGCATCGTCCAGCGGCGTCGGCGATAGTCCAGGATAGACTCGGGCGAGGAGGTCGGTCGCCAGTTCCAAGGCTACCGGACCCTCCGTCGACTCCGCGGCGGCACGGTCGAAGGCGAGGATTACCGCGAGCGTGGACAGCCTCGCCCGAAGGCCTTCGGGATCCGCCCTCGACAAGACCTGCGCCATGGCCGCAGCGGATCGGTCGAAGAAGTTCGCAACCCGCACCCTAGCCGTCCGACACCCGGATCAGACTTTTTGCCTCTTGGCGTGGAACCTCGATCCAGGTTCCAGACCGCGTCAACCTGTAGATAGCACAGCCTCCGACGTCGAACGGCCGGACCGCGAAATCCGGTACGACGAGCGACAAGGCGCCTGGCGAGGTGATCACGGCGTATCGGTCGTCCATCGCCGAGTGATAGGCGCGGCCAGGGTGCGAGTGTACCTGGGCGAGCAGCCGCTCCCCGCGCTTGAAAACGGCGACGTTCACCTCGTGCAACGCGTTCCCATCGACGACGACGCAGACGCCTTCGGCGCTCCTGAGAGCCCGCTGCTCTGGAGTGGTCAAGGTCCTTACGGCGAAGCTCGTGCCGTCTTGGATCCCGGACCACAAGGCCAGCCCTTCGTTGCCTTCGCGCCCGGCTGCCCGCAGGCTCCGCTGGGTTGCTTCGGCGAGCGCGAGCGGCACGGTGACCGACCGTATGGCCTCGAAGCCGGATGCGCGGGCCGCGGCGCGCCCGTCATCCGCCACGTGCGCGCTGGGTTTGCCCGCGGCGCCATCGTCCCGGCCGACGAGCCTATGCAGCCACCTCACTCCGGGGGTAGCCCGACTGCCGGCATGACGCTCACCCCGATCATGCCCGCCGACCCGTACTGGAAGAGCAAGTCGACCAGGCGGGTGAGCGTGCCTTCGCCGCGCCCGCGGTGGAGCAACCAGTCGTCGCCGGAATGCGCGGGATGCCCGTGATACTCGCGCACGCCCGGATGGCACAGGAAGGGTGTTTCGGCCGGCTCTTGCCACACCATGAACTTGCCGATCTCGAATTCGCCGCCAGGGACGCCCCCGACGGCCGCCGCTTTGGGCACGCGGCGCAGCAATTGCGCTTGCGGCGGCATCTCGCCACCGGTGTAGGGCATTTCCGTGATCGGATCCACGATCCTGACCGAGGGCGCCCAAAGATCGTAGTTGCTGAAATCGATCACCGCCCCGAAGGCGAGCATCCTGACGGGCTTTGCATTGGGCGCCGCGAACACGAGGAAGACGACCGGGAATTCAGCCCGCACGAGCCACGTGCCGCGCTTCGAGTGCATACGCTCCAGCCCGCGGAAGGCGGACACCTCGGCCTCGAACTTCGAGGCCGAAACCGCTGGATCCACCAGCAGTTCGACGGAGGCGTCGCCCGCTGCGCCCGCCTTGAGCGACAGGAAGAGAACGGACCCGCACTCGATCCCGGCTTGCTCGAGTGTCGCGGCGACGTCCAGTACGACTCCCGCCTCCGTCTTGAGCTGCCAATCCTCCCTCTCTCGCCCGGCTGCGGCCGCTTTCTCAAGGGCCTCGCGCACGACATCCTTGAGAACGGTCGACGTGCTGACCTCGAGCCGCACCGGGTCGCTCGCGACGACCACCGTGAGCTCGCAGCCGCCCGGCCGATGCCCGTGGCCGCGCCGCCTGGTGCGGAACACTGCTGTGCGGCCCAGGTGCAACTCGATCTCATCGTCAAGCGAGACTGTCATCTCGTCGCCGCCTAGGAGTTCCACACGCATCTCCCACTCGTCCGGCGACTTGTCGGCCAAGTCGAACAACTCCGCGGCCGGGATGCGCTCCCGGAAGACGTTGTGCCCAATGCCGTCGATCTCGAGCGCCCTCGCGCCGTGTCGCGGCCGGCTTTCCTCTCCATCCATCAAATCGACTCCTGTGACCGGCTGCATTTCCGGCCTGCCGGGGGCGTTCCGATCGGATGGCGATCGCTCGGCCGGAAGTTCGCTTGGACAGGACCAGTTCTATCCGAGCAGCATACCCGCCCGGCGGTATCAGGTCAAGCTTCCTGTAACCTCATGGGTAACGCTATTTGGATATTGGAGTGGCACGCACAAGGTGCCGTCATGCCCACTTATAACGGACCTTGTGATGGTTGAGCGCGTCGAAGCGAAGCACGCCGCGGTGCTGTAGCTGCCCTATGACGATGCCCGGGGCGACCCCGACCTCCGAGGCGAAGCGGAGCAGCTTGGCCTCCTCTCCTCCGAAGCCGCGCAGGAAGCCCTTCAGCCGCGCTTCCGGGACGAGGAAATCTGCCGCCCAGGCGTTGGCCTCCGCTTCCTGCACGGGGGTGGCGTTCCCAGGGCCTTTCTCCGCGTCGATGAAAATGGTTTTCCGGCTGTGAAGGAGCAGGTGCGCGCACTCGTGGAAGAACGTGAACCAAAAGTGGTCGTCGGACATGTAGCGCATGCTCTGCTGGATGAGGGCCTTCCTAGGGCTCAGCCAGCGGGACACTCCACTGACCCGCACCTTCGGGAACGGCTTCTCCAGTACGAAAACTATCCCGGCCCGCTCGCAGCTCTCAGCTAGCTTCGGCAGCACGGACTCAAGCTTCTCGGAGGTGAGCCCGCGCAACTCGCGGAGGGAGGCCACGAACGTATCCCGGTCGAAGTCCGGGGTGTCCCGGTCCAAGGCTGTCTTCTCTCCGAGCCTGAGCCAGGCCGCGAGCGCCTCCGGGCTGCTCGCGAACGACAGCGACGTCCGGAAATCCGCTGCAAGGAGGTCCGCCATCCGGTCCTCGCAAGCCCTGACGCTCCCGACCCCGAAGAAGATCAGCAGTTCTTCGACGAGTGCGGATCGGTCGGACTGAAGAACGATGTGGTTCCGTTCCGCCAGCTCCTTGACCGGGAACCTCTTGGCCCAGTCGTAGCTGGCAGCGAGGTTCGTCCGCTCGTCGACACTCGCGAGGTGCAGACGGTAGGCGGCTTCGAGGTTCGACCAAATGGACGCGGACATGCCGAGCACGCGCTGTAGCTGGAGCGCCGTTTCCGGCTCGACAGGAGCTTTCCCCGACACGATCTCCGCCATGAGCTTGCCCGACCGGCCGCAACGGCGCGCGAGTTCACGCGCCGATATCCCGAGGCTCTCCAAGTACTCGAGGATGATGTCGCCGGGAGGGCTGGCATGGTCCGGCCGGTAACCGAGGTCGCTAGGCGGCGCTGTCATGGCGTTCCCTCCCTGTGCGCCGGTGCGGGCTCTACCCCGACGATCGTTATGCAAGTCACTTCGCCGCCGTCGGCGCGAGGCCTGGCCGTCTCGAAGCGGAGCCTGTGGGAGGCGCCCAGCGAAACGGCGAATGCCGCCTGGGAGCCGCGGACGGGCCTCAAGCCGATGGGCGGACCTTTCGGAACCATGTCCAGCATCGGCGCGGCCCGGAGCACCGCCAGCCTGCAACAAACAATCCGTGCGAGCTCCGGCCCCAGCGCTCGTTCTAAACGCTCTCGGCGGCAGAAAAGGTCGCGTGCCACGTGGTCACGGAAGATTATGTCCAAGCTATCACCGACTCGGTGTAACTCAGTGGGTAACAAATTCGAGCGGACGCCGCAAGCACTAGCCGCAGGGGGTCGGATCGAGAACGGAAGGACATCGCCGAGGCCCCCGCCGACGCGGCTTGCCCCAAGGAGATCGGCACCTGCCGGGTGGGATCGCACCATGGAGTTGGGCGGTCGAGAATTGATTTGAGGGGCCGTCACTGCGCCGGGGCCGATCCGCATGGCCGGGATGCCCGCGTAGGTCGTTCGCCAAGCTTTTTGCAAATGACGGCTGATGCCGACCTTGGACCTGTTCAGCGGCGAGAAGACGCTGAACAGCGATCCGGGCCGCTGGTGGCGGACACTGTTCGGAGGCGTCGTGCGCCATTGAGCCATTGGGCCATTGGCACATGCTGCGCCAACCGTAAGGAAGCGGACATTCCACCATCGGTCCGACCTCGGATGGACGCGGCCTCAAATGGCCGACGTCCGCTTTCCCACCCCGTGCGCTCCATTGCGGCCATTCCGCTTCCAGCGCGGACACCGTCCGGAGGTGCACTGACCAAGCCCCATCGGGTTTGCCTGCTCGACCTCCCCCCTGTGCTATCCGGGGTTTCGGAGCCGTTGCTCTCGCATCAGGGCATAGAGTTGGAGGGCGGCAGCGGTGACGTCCTCGATCGGCTCCCGGTATCCGCTCTCTATCCAAGCCCTGGCGACGTGGAGTCCGCCACCCACGACGCCCCGCAACAACAGGGACGGACGGGGCCGTCGCTTCCCATCCGGGTGGAGCACCTCCATCAGCAGCTCGCCGAACCGGTCGAGGCTCGCGGAGGCCGCAGCCTCCGTGGCCGCGCTCACGCTGCCCATTTCGATCAGGAACACCCGCGCCGCCGCGGGATTGCTCCGCAGTTCGGTGAAATACACGGACAAGCCGGCGTTGACCCGCGCCATCGGGGTCCCTCCCTCCGCATGCGCCGCCTGCCGCATGCGTTCCAGCAGGTGCTGCGTCACCTGCAGGAAGCACGCTTGCAACAGGTCCTCGCCGTTGGCGAAGGACTCGTAGAAGTACCGCTCCGTCAGGCCGGCCGCCTCGCACACCGCCTTCACGCTCGTGGCGTGATAGCCGCTTCTACCGCACTGGGAGATCGCGGCGCGCATGAGCGCGACGCGACGTGCGTCCCGACGCTCCTCGGACGTCTTGGCGCCCCACCGCCGCTCCGCTTGTGCGTCCTGTGCCATGGCCACCTCCTCGCGCGACCCCGCCGGACAGGCAACACCCGAACCGCGGACCCTCCATTTACAACTGACATGGCTTCGTGTCAGTTCGTCTGCATGACCACATCGAATAGCTCGACGCCTCCCTCGGCCAACGATGTGATGAGCGTGCGCGACCGAGTCCGGACCGAGCGGGAACGGCGCACGCCCGCGGCGGCCGAGCGGCGGTATCGCGACATGGCGGCGGATTTCCCGCACCTCCTCGCCGACCCCAATGCCGCTCCCGTCCCGCGCGCGCCGGTCGACGATGCGGTCGACGTGCTCGTGGTGGGCGGCGGGTTCGGCGGCCTCCTGGCCGCGGCGCGCCTGCGCGAGGCGGGCGCGGACCGCATACGCATCGTCGAGGCGGGCGGCGACGTCGGGGGCACCTGGTATTGGAACCGCTACCCGGGTGCCGCCTGCGACATCGAATCCTACATCTACTTCCCGCTGCTCGAGGAGACCGGCTACATGCCGACCGAGCGTTATGCGAAGGCGCCGGAGATACGCGCGCATTGCCGCCGGATCGCCGACCATTACGGGCTCTACCAGGACGCGCTGTTCTCCACCCAGGTCACCAGCCTGGACTGGGATGCATCCGCCGCTGCATGGCGCGTGACGACCGACCGCGGCGACCACATCCGTGCGCGGTTCGTCGTGCTTGCCACCGGACCCCTGAACCGCCCAAAACTGGCCGCGATCCCGGGGGTCGAAACCTTCGCCGGCAACGCCTTCCATACGAGCCGCTGGGACTACGGTTTTACCGGCGGCAGTGCGACCGAACCGATGACCGGCCTCGCCGGCAAGCGGGTCGGCATCATCGGCACGGGCGCCACGGCGATCCAATGCGTGCCGCCGCTGGCGGCCGCGGCCGGTCACCTTTACGTCTTCCAGCGCACACCATCCTCCGTCGATGCCCGCGACAACGCTCCCACCGACCCAGCGTGGGCGGCGACCCTGCAATCCGGATGGCAGCAGGCCCGCATGGAGAATTTCACCGCCCAGATGGCGGGCCACCTGCAGGACGACGACATGGTCCGCGACGGCTGGACCGTGTTGGCCCGGGCGGTCCGCGAACGGCTAGCCAACGGCGCGTCGCCCACTGACTTCATGTCGCTCCTGGCGGAGGCGGATGCAGCGAAAATGGTGCAGATCCGCGCCCGCATGGACAGCATCATTGACGATCCCGCCACAGCGGACGCGCTGAAGCCCTGGTTCAGCCTGTTCTGCAAGCGTCCCTGCTTCCACGACGATTATCTCGCCGTCTTTAACCGGCCGAACGTCACCCTGGTCGATACAGCGGGGCGGGGTGTAGAGCGCATCACCCCTCGCGGAGTGATCGCCGGCGGGCAAGAATACGAGTTGGACTGCCTCATCTTCGCCACCGGCTTCGAAGTCAGCAGCGATTACAGCCAGCGGTCCGGCTTCGAGATGCACGGGGTGGCCGGGGTGACGCTGACCCAAAAATGGGCGGGCGGGCTGTCCACCCTGCACGGCATGCACAGCCGCGGCTTCCCCAACTGCTTCGTGCTGAGCCAGGCGCAGTCGGGCATGTCGCCGAACTTCCCACACATGTTGAGCGAGCAGGCGCGCCATGTGGCCCATATTGTCGGGCACTGCCTGGAGCACGGTGTGCGCACCGTGGACACCGCAGAGGCGGCCGAACGCGATTGGGTGCGGACGATCCTGGAGGGCGGCGCGGGCCGCCGCGCATTCCTGGAGGCGTGCACGCCCGGCTATTACAACAACGAGGGCCGCATGGACGACAGGACGGCTGCCAGCTTCCCCTACGGCGCAGGCCCAGTTTCGTTCATCGCGCTACTGAGACAATGGCGCGAGGCGGGTGATTTCGCGGGCCTCGAACTCGACGGCGCCCCGATATGGGCGGTCGACGGCGCGCGAGCAAATTGAAGGATCGCAGATCATGACTGCAGACAAGCGAGAGAAATCGATCTTCATAACCGGCGCCGCGTCCGGCATGGGGCGTGCGACCGCCCTGTTGTTCGCGCAGCACGGCTGGTTCGTTGGCGCCTACGATCTGGACGTCGAAGGGCTGGACTCGCTCAAGGCGGAGATCGGCGATGGAAACGGCGTGTTCGCCCGGCTGGACGTGACCGACCAGGCCGGCTTCACGGCTGCCATGCACGGCTTCTCGGCCGCCACGGGCGGCACGCTGGATGTGATGTTCAGCAACGCCGGCATCGCGGTGCCCGGGATGTTCGACGAGCAGTCCTGGGACGATGTGATGAAGGTCGTGGGCGTCAACTTCCTGGGTGTGATGATCGGCATACGCGCCGCCATCCCGCTGCTGCGCGCAACGCCAGGCTCGCTCTGCCTGGTGAACTCGTCCTCATCGGCGATCTTCGGCACGGCCGGAATCGGTGTGTATTCCGCCACCAAGCATGCGGTTCGTGGCCTGGTGGAGGCGCTTTCTATAGAGCTCAAGCGCTACGGCGTGCGCGCGGCCGACCTGTTGCCCGGCCTAGTCGATACGCCCATCCTGGGCGCGCCGATGCGCGCCATGGCGCCGCCGGACGGCATGTGGCGCCTGGTGCCGCCCGACGAGGTGGCGCGCGTGGTCTGGTCGGCCTACCACACCGACAAGCTGCACTGGTACGTGCCGGAGGAGCTGCGCGACTTCCATCGCCAGGTGGTGGCGGAGCCAGAGGTCGTGCGCGAAGAACGGACCGCGCTGGCCGTCGCCATGGCAGAGGCGCATCAATAGGCGAGGGGACGCAGGAACATGGCAATACTGGAAGCGGCAGCCGCACCCGACGACGGCCACGCGATTGCCGACCTGCACGCGGCGTTCGCCGCACAGCGTGACGCCTTCGGCGGCGACCGCGACCCCAGCTTGGCAGAGCGCAGGCGTCGGCTGGAGGCGCTGATCGGCATGATGGCGGCCAACCGCACGCGGATCGCGGCGGCGCTCGCCAGCGATTTCGGCGTGCATCCCGTGCCCGCCTCCGACCTCATCGAGGTGCTGGGTGTGATCGGCCGCGCCACGTACGTGCTGGAGCATCTGGAAGAGTGGATGCGCACGAGGCCGCGCGACACCGACCCGGGCCTGCACGGCACCGCGCGCGCCTTCGTGCAAAACCAGCCGAAGGGCGTGATCGGCAACATCGTGCCTTGGAATTTCCCGTTCGACCTGTCGGTCGGCCCGATGACCGAAATGCTGGCAGCGGGTAACCGCGTCATCGTCAAGCCGAGCGAATGCACGCCGGCTTGCGCCGTTCTGCTGGCCGAGATGGTGGCAGGCGCATTCGACCCCGGCCTGGTTCACGTGGTGACCGGCGGGCTGGAACTGTCGCGCGCCTTTTCATGCGTGCCCTGGGACCATCTGCTATACACCGGCAGCCCCGATGTTGGGCGGCTGGTGATGGCCGAGGCCGCTCGCAACCTCACGCCGGTCACGCTGGAACTCGGCGGCAAGTGCCCTGCCCTGCTGACCCCCGGCTCCGTGACGCCCCGGAACGTGGGATCGGTCATCGGCACCAAGATGATCAAGGGCGGCCAAATGTGCGTCTCCGTCGATTACTGCATGGTGCCGCGCGGCGATCTCCAGGCATTCGTCGCCCAGGCCAGCGACTTCATGGCCCAAGCGGCGCCCGACTATGCGCGCGGGCCGGATTGCACCGGCATCATCTCGTCCAGGCACTTCGACCGCCTGGATGGCTTGTTGCAGGAGGCGCGCGACCGGCAGTGCCGGGTAGTCACCCTCGGGCAGGGGGGCGGCTCGGACCGCGAGGGCAGGCGCATGCCGATCTCGCTGGTCGTCGATCCCCCGCCGGACCTGCGGATCATGCAGGAAGAGATCTTCGGCCCGATCCTGCCGGTCGTTCCTTACGACGATCTCGAGCAGGCAATCGCATCCATCAACGCCGGCGAGCGCCCGCTCGGCCTCTACGTGTTCGGTGACGACGAAGCCGTGACCGATCACGTGCTCGCCCGGACGACCTCCGGCGGTGCTTCGGTCAACACGTGCGCGATGCAGAGCGCCTTGCCGTCGATGGGCTTCGGCGGGGTCGGAATGAGCGGAATGGGCCGCCATCACGGCGTGGACGGCTTCCGCGAGTTCTCCAATCCGCGCGGCATCTTCGTGCGCGGTGACGGCGACATGATCGATGCGTTTTACCCGCCCTACGGCAAGGCGGCTGCGCTCGTGAAGTCCGTGATGTCTTGATAGGATCCTTGAGCAGGTCCGAGCCGCAGTCCAGCTTGGTCTGGTAAAGCAATGCACGACGTCAAGGCCATCGGCCTATTCGGCTTGCTGGGCCTCCTGGGCCTGTGTGCCATCATGAGGCCGGTGCCCGCGCATCGCAACGGCGGATCCGTCCGCCTGCTCGGCCTTGCGGGCTTGGCGGGCCTCGCCGGCTTCTGGAATCCCTGGTTGGGCGCCTGCGGCGCGCTGGGAGCCTTCGGGCTGTGGAACCATCCGAGCCCGATGCTTCGCCACCTGGCCTGGGCGGGTTTCGCGACACCGGTGGGCCTGCTGATCGGCTTCGCACTCACAGCGATCGGCTAGGCGACCGCACGTATGCTGAACGTGTGGGAGGACGTGCATCGCGTCCGATGCGAGTGAAGGTCGACTGGCGACGCGCGCGATGCCTTACCCTCCGACGTCATGGGTGGCGTCCACCGTCAGTAAATCCTCAACCGATACGTCGACGCGTCGACGTATGATCTTCGACGTGCGCTGATATCCTAGTCCCGGAATCGTCCGGCCCTGGGAGGTGGAAGACGCCCGCGCGGGCCTCCGGCAATTCTTTCGTTACGACGGCGGAACTACATGGAGTTCAGTGCCAGGTGGGGGTTAAATCGTCGGCTTGCGCCGGTTTGGCGCTCGGCAAGAATGGCAATCCCGGCGCTGACTCGTCCAGCCCGTTCATCACACGCGGCAATCTCGCGGAACAGGGTAAGCGTCGCGGCGGCGCCACGCGGCATTTGTCGACGGTGCGTTGTCGTCCTGCGGCCACGCTGCCTGGCTGGGCAGGCGCCCCATGCCCTGCTTCTGTTGACCGATGATTTCTCGCGCTGGAGGCAGTCGGGGAGCGAAGCGCGATGGACGGTTGCTACCAACGCGCAACTCTCAAATGTGGGTCCGAGATCAGGCGTCAGGGGTTGTCGCCTTCGTCCGCAACTGAATGCACCGGTGCGATCGCGGCAGTCGTTCGCAAAGCTGCGGCGGGCTTCCACTGCTCACGATGATTCGTGACACCGGTTATTGGATCCCGTCGGGGGCAGACGGCCTACGACTGCTCCAGCCTTGCCGGGGCTCCTTGCAGTCATCGTCCAATGGACAACGACGTGCGCTGATTGGCGCTCTACTGCAAGGAGTCACCGGCTCAGTTGGTTGGCAAGGTATTGAGGTAGATGTTGTTGTAGGCCACTCCGGACTTCTTCAGCGAGTAGACGAAGAAGGAGTATGAAGTATTAGGCTCAAGCCCGGAAACGGTTGCGGAGTTGCCCGTGGTGAACGCGGTCGGTGTGATGTAGGTGGGACCTGCCCCAAGCACCGCGTACCCCAGCGCGCCCTCCGCCTTGTTCCAGGTGATCGAGGCGCTTGTCGCGGTTGTGCTTCCGATCAGACCAGTTGGCGGTGCTGGCGGGTTTTTACCGTTTACGAGTGGCCCGAAGATGAAGTCCCTCACGAAGTAGTAGCCTATGAAGGAACCCCACCCGGTCGTGTCGTCGTAGCCCGGGCCTGCGCTGAAACCTGGCAGGTGGAAGATCGGCTTGCTGCCGTTGGTACCATCCTTGACGTCGTTCTCATCGAAGTAAGGGACATTCCCACCCTTGGAGAACTTGTAGAGCTGGGGGTTCAAGAAACCGACCGGCCCCAGTCCCGCGCCCTTCTTCGCCGCGTCGAGCACGCTGTAGAAGCCTGCCCATATGGGAGAGGAGACGCTGGTTCCGCCCAAGGTCCTCCAGCCGCCGTTCATCGCGGAGTAGACTGCCACACCGGTTTCCGGGTTCGCGACCGCGGCGACATCCGGGACGTTGCGGTACGTCTTGGAAGCCCCGTTCGGACGTCCGACGAACTGCTGGTAGGTTGGTATCGGCCAGTACGTGCTGATCCCGCCGCCGGTAGCGCCGTGATAGGAGTTCAGCAGGTTCCACGTCTCCTCGCTCTCGTATAGCGCGGCGTTGTTCGTGAATAATGTCGTTCCACCGACGGCGGTCAGGTAGGGTTGGGTCGAGGGATCCGAGACGTTGTAGCCGACGCCGGCGCGTCCATAGGCGCCGTCGTCACCTGTGCTAGCGAAAACCTGTTGTCCTTGCGCCGCCAGCTGTAGGAAGAGCGGGCCTTCCGCCGCGATCTGTGCGCTGCCCTGGATCGCCTCGTCGGTGCCGTAGGAGATGCTGATCGTTTGCGCCGTGTCGTCGTTGGCCATGGCCGTGAGTGCATCGAGCAGCGCCACGCCGAAGCTGTCGTCCCCGTCCTCATAGACGAGCACCTGCTTGGCGGCGGGGTTCATCGCGATCTCCATGTCGATGTCGAGGACTGCCTCGAACTCGACACCTGGGTCATTGACGCCGCCTCCGTAGCCATTGACGAGCCGCGGCGCCACGGGGACGTTCGGCAACTTGTTCTTGGTGAGGTAGGTCGCGACGTCCGAGGGGAAGTAGCCGCCTTGCTCGAACACCGCCAGTGTCTCGCTGGCGGTGGATGGCGATTGCGGCGGCACATTGTACGCCGTGCGCAAGTCCAGTGCATCGAAGGCGCCGTTCGGGCCATGCCCGGACGACATCGTGCGGCTGCCCTGTGGCAGGATGCGCAACAGCGGCTCGAAACGGTTCAGCCCGGACAGTCCTACGATGCTGCTGACACGGGTTGCGAGATCGTCCGGCAATGACGGCGGCCGATCGGCGGCGTACGCGGTCCGGCCGTCGCCTAGCTTGTAGTCGAACATCCTGACGCCGAACGTCGCCTCGATCAGGCTCACGGTTCCCCGCAGGCTCAGGATTGTCCGGCTTGAGCTGGGTTCGCCTGGAGCCAGGCCTTTGGCCTTCGCCCAACTCTCGAGCATCCGGTAGCTGGTCGGATCTGCTCCAAAACGGTCCGCGAACATGCGTGGCGTGAGGAAGTTTCCATACAGCGGATCAGCAGGGTTCGTGACGCGATCGACGAAGACGGCAGCACCCGCGGCGTCCTTGAGCGGCAATACGATATCAACCGTGATCTCCTGGCCCGGTTGGGTGCGCCGCGCGACCGTGGACGCAGGTGGGGATTTCGGCACGTCGGAAGTGACTGGCTGCGCGGCGCCGGCTCCTTGTTGGCCAGCAAGGATAATGGTGAGGGCGGAGAAAAGGGTTACGCCGCAAGTGCAGGATCTAGAACCAATGCCCATAAGAAACTCCATTGTTACCCAGGATGTAGCGGCACGGAGCCGCAGTGGCAGCGCCTCGCCGTCGGCTCGGCACAAGCACCCCGGCCGGGCCTGACCGGACGG
This sequence comes from Acetobacteraceae bacterium, assembly GCA_965198755.1. Lineage (GTDB taxonomy): Bacteria > Pseudomonadota > Alphaproteobacteria > Acetobacterales > Acetobacteraceae > BOG-908. The sequence goes on along the minus strand of OZ240673.1, from coordinate 3,982,912 downwards.
ACCGTTTTCGCCTCGACGGCACTTAGTAGTCCGTTTCCTCCGCAACGTGCGTGCAAACGCCATTCGCGCAGCGAACGATGCCGGGTAGACTTGCACGATCATTGCACGTGAGCTTCGCATCATGCACGAACCTCCCAAACTCGACGCGTTGGACCGGAGGATCCTGGCTTCGTTGGCAGAGGACGGTCGGATGACCAACATAGACCTTGCCCAGAAAGTGGGCATTTCGGCTTCTCAGTGTTCGCGCCGGAGATCGCGGTTGGAAGAGGACAACGTTATCATCGGGTATCGGGCGGAGATCAGCACGGGGGCCAGCCAGGGCGTCACGGCGTTCGCCAACATCAGTGTGTCCGGGCACTCGGCTGCGGACCGCGGCAAACTCCATCGGCTGCTGTTGCAGCACCCCGCCGTGAGGAGTTGTCATGCCGTTACGGGCGACGCCGATTACATCGTGCGGCTCGAGGTTGCCGACCTCAACATGCTGAACAGCTTCATCGAAACGCTTCTCGACGGTGGCGAGAAGTTCCTGCAAGTGAAGTCGATGATAGCACTTTCGACCATCAAGGACGGGATTTCGCCCTTTTCCTCCTGATGGCGACGATCCTTGTCGGCGGTGTTCGAGCCGTGGCTTGTTGAACCGCGACGCTCACCGCACTACCGGCCGTGCCGATGGCAGCAACCAGGATGTCGGCGTCGCTCCCGCCATCCCGCCCGCTTCCGTCACGGGTACTACAATGGACTGCCACGGCTGGCAGCTCCTGGACGGCATCAGAACGCCGATCCTCCGCTGCAAGAACGGCTGCCGAGCAGCTCACTTGACGGAACTCGATCAAGGCGAGTGGAGCCTGCAGAAGTAAGGCCGTGCTCCCCCCGGCGGAATCAATGACCAAGCTACTCGCGTTGGCCGATTGACCGTCAATCGGAAGCGTGCATTAAGGAACCTGCATCAAGAGCTGGTAGAGCCAGCGCCAACCTGCCCTCCCGGGCAAGGTGGCAGTCTTTGGACGATGCGGCCGATTAACGGCAAACGTACGGGACGCAACACCTAAGCGCCCTGCGACGATATGCGTTGGAGCGCTGGAATGGTTGGCGAATGCACTCAAGAGGATGATCTGGAGCTTGTGCTCCCGGGGATGGTGCTGACTCATCTTGTACTGATAGCTTCGGAGAACGATGTTCTTTCGATGATCATGATCCTACAAGCGGTCAATCGCACAGGCGGTCAAATAGAGACGATGTCTAGCGGCGTTCGTGCTGGCACGATGGAGCTCAGAGTTCGGCTATCCGGCATCAAGGCTACTGCCGCCCGCAGCCTTTGCGCGAATGTCGCCCAAATGCAGATGGTCAGGTTTGTGAGCGTCGAGCATCACCTGCATCGCCTATCTCGGCGCGCGATCTGAGCGGACGGCTGGTCGAATGGACGCAGCGCGCATACCTCGCGGGCCTGCGGCGCACGTTGCGCCTGCAGGGAACGGTGCTCGCCGCCGCGCTGGTGATGCTCGGCAGCACGTGGTTCTTCACCACGCACGGGCGCCACGAACTTTCTCTGAGGGAGGACACGGGATCGTTGGATTTCAGGCAGCGGCGCCCCGAACAGCACCGCCGACGCGCTGGCGCGCTACGAACCCGCGATCAGCGCGATCTACGACGCCGTTCCGGAAGCCAGGCACTACTACCACGTCGATGAGGCGCCGAACGTCGAAGGCGGCCTAGACCTGGTTGATTGGGGCAAGCGGTCGCGCAGCGTGTTCACCATCGGCGACGAAGTTGAAGACAAGCTCTCGCGCGTTGCAGGATTGGACATGGCCGCCTACGTGCCGCCCTACCTACCCGGCGCGGACGGCCTTCCGATCCGTTTCGTCCTGCAAAGCGCAGGCAGCTTCCAGCAGCTCGGCGCCGTGTTCGATGCTTTCTTGGCCCGAGTACGAGCGAGCGGGCTGTTCGCCTACGCGGAGAAAGACCTCAAGATCGACCAGCCGCAAACCATTGCGACGGTACTTTCGCGAGCAGTAACCCGAGCGTCCTCCGGAGCGACATAAGCGATTTCTCTTACGGCTGGCTCCAGCTCGCTCGGGTCCGGCGGGCTGACAGCGGTCTGCCGGACAGGGCCGTAGAACCTGGTCCGCCACTTGCGCAACACGCGCCCATCAATGCCGTGCTGGGTTATCCATCCGGTGAGCACCGCGGTGCTGATCAGGCGGCCTTGCGTGTCGCAGCGTCTGGGGCCTGCCAGTTCCACGGAAGCAGCTCATCCAGCCGGCTGGCCGGGTGTTGGGCGATGTTGGCCAGGACGTGGGCCAGCCACGCCTGCGGGTCGATGTTGTTCATCTTGGCGCTGATGATCAGGCTGCGGTCACCCTCGCGCCGGTGAGTGACAGGCATTGATCGGTCGACCGCGAGCTTCGGCTTCGGACTGCTCCTGTTTGCGGTCCCGAATCGCAGCGGCCCGCCTCGCTGCATAACATGGTCGGCGTTAAATTCGCGACGCTGTAGACTGCATCGTTTGTCGATGGGTCGGCGCATCGCAGGCCGAACCGCTTGGGCCATCGTCTCAGGACACCCGCCTTGGCGCCGTCCCGCGAGGTTTCCTGGGCTTCTTCATCGGGAGGGCGGTGAGCTCGTCCAGTCCCGCCATCAGGTCCGCACTTCGGACACCCATGGCCCTCGCCAAGCGCAGCACGATCACGACGGTCGGATTGACCGTCCCGGCTTCCAATCCGCTGAGATATTGCTGGCTCACTTCGGAGAGCTCCTCCAGCCGCTCCTGGGTGAGACCCTTCTCGCGTCGGATTCGCGCGAGATTCAGGCCTACCAATGCTCCGGGCGTCATACGCCATCATCGGGCTTTACAGCACCGACGCTTACCAACTATATAGGTAAAATCCTGTCGCGGCCAGAACGCGTCACTTCGTGACCCGACAGGCGGCCGATCGGGGCTGGCACCAGGCTTGCTGATGGGGTTTTCCAATGACCGATCCAGGGGAGCACGTGCCCAGGTCACGCCGTCGGTTCATCGTGCCTGATCCGACGGCGGCGGCCGTCGCCGCGTTGGGGAGCGTACTGACAGGGTCGCTCACCGTTCCGGACGACCCGGACGGTGCACTCGTAGCGGCATGTCGGCGATACGTGCAGCTTGGACAGCGCAGGGCGGAGCTGGCTCGGAAGATCGGACCCGACCTCAACGAGGGCGAGGTCGACCGGCTATCGAACGCTGCGTTTCGTTCGACCAAGGCAGTCTTGAGACGGATCGTGGAAACGCCCGCGACCAGCCTGGCGGGACATCGGGCGCGCGCCGCGGCCTTCCTAGCGTGGGACGACGGCGACCTGATGGGGAGGTCCGACGACCGAAGCTTTTCGGAGGACCGCATGCTGGCTGCCCTGGTCTTCGACCTCGTGAACAGTCCACGCAACGAGACATAGGATCACAGTAGTCATCAGGTTCGTGGCAGCCGGGGAGGTGGCCCAGGACCAGGACGCGAGCCCGTCGTCGCAGAACCGAACCGACCGCGGCGAGGTGCCCATTGTCGTCCTCGCCAGGGATGGCCGTTCAATCCGGCGGCCTCACCGAGCGGAGAATGGCAGCGAGTTCATCGGGCGCGGTCAGCATCGCGTCGTGGCCTGTTCTGATCTCGTAGTAGTCCCAGTCTGGCGATGCCTTCGCGTGGGCGGCGAAGCTGTCGAACAGAGCCATCGGATCGAGCGTCGAGCGGACGAACGTGCGGCGCGCCACGGGCGGGTTCTGAAGACGAATTTTCTCGAAAAAGCTTGCCATAGGGTGCTTCACCAGCTTCGCGGTGAAGCGTTCTTGCGCGTCGGCGTCCGCGAACGGCCCGAACTTAGACATCGGGAAGAAATTGCCGACCTGCCAATCGCCATTCGCCGCCGCCAGGCTCGCTTGCGTCAGAGCCGGGCCCGCGTAGTCCGCAGCCGACATGCCGTCCGCCGGCACCGTGGCGTCGGTATAGACGATGTGGGCGACCCGGCCGCTCAGCTTGTCAGCAGCGCCGGTGACCACCATGCCTGAGTAGCTGTGCCCGACCAGCACCACGTCATGCAAGTTCTCGCCCTCGATCACCTTAACGACGTCGCCGATATGCGTTGACAGGTTGGTTTCGGGCGTTGCGAGCTCGGTCTTCGCGCCTTGCCCAGTCAGATCGACAGCATGGACAGCATGTCCCTCGGCCTCAAGCACGCGTTGAACCCTTTCCCATGCCCAAGCGCCATGGAACGCGCCAGCCACCATCACGAACGTTGTCATGCTCGGGGTCCACGGTCTCCGCGATCCGGCTTCCCGGCGGCTGGTGCGCACGTTTCGCAAGACGGGCGACCCCCGCTGAGCGTCTCCACGAGACCGATCGTCCAGCACATCGGGCAACCACGAAGGAGCACCAGCGCCGAGACTCCCAGAAGAACGATGGCAGGCATCGAAATCCAGGCTGGTGCAATCGCGGGTAAAGTTGCGGCTGTCGTAATCGCCAGCACGGCAGCAAGGCCCCGCACGAGGTGTTCCACAAGCGTTCGGCTGGCGAACATGGAAGTCTCCTTGGTCATTTGAGGATGTACTCTCGGACGAGTTGCCGGGCCCGGTGCAGCCGCGCCTTCACCGTGGGCCGGGTGACGGACAGTTGCTGCGCTATCTCATCGACTGTGAGCTCGTTGACGTCGCGCAAGACGATCACGTCACGGTAGTGCTGCGGCAGTGACTCGATGGCGGACACCAGGTCCATCCGCATCGACGCGTCGTCTGTGACGGCAAGGACATGGTCTTCGAGTTCATCAATGGCGGTCCGCACTCCGAGCAGCCGGCGGCCGAGCCGGAGGCAGACCCTGTCGACGACCCTGAACAGCCAGTATGAAAAGGACTCGACCGCTCGCAGTGACCCGATCCTGCGGTAAAGCAGGATGAGGGTTTCCTGCAGCGCGTCGTCGATGTCGCTCGCGTTGCGGCAGTTGCGCCGTGCATAGCGGCGGATGTCCGGCTGCGCCACCTGTAGGAGACGGGTGAGTGCCTGCGGATCGCCCGACTGCGCCGCGGTCAGCAGCACGGCCGAAACCGGTCCCGTGGGCCGCGTGGTCATCGCGCATCGAGGCGTCGCCTGCCCGAGATCGCGCACATGGGGCAGAATGCCACAGCGCCCGTTGCGAGCAGAACGAAGCCCACGCAAGCGAGGCCATACCCAGTCCAGCTAGTTGGGAACATGAGCAGCCCGATCGCGACGAGCGCGGCGCCACAGCAAATCCGTAGCGCCCGTTCCCAACTGGGCAAATTCTTCGGCATACTTGTCCACTCCGTAGGTTGGCTGCTTGATAGAGCCTCCCGCGCGCTCATCGGATTCGCGGCCTTACAATGTTTTTCATCAGGCTGCCGGGAAATTGCAGCCCCGCCGCCGGCGCGCCTCAACCGCATGGACTGCCCGTACGACCCAGAGGAGCAGGTCGAGGCGTGGCCGAATAGGCGATGGCGGACTTCGTCGCCGCCAGGATCGGGCCCCTGCCGACCACGACCCGGTGCTCGAGCTTCGCCGCGGCTGGCACGATTACGTCGCGTTCGGACTGGCTCATTCGGCGGTCTTCACGCTGATGAACAGATCGACCAAGCCGGCCCTGTCGTCGGCAACGGCCGCGGGGCTTGCGGTGCTCGCCCAACGCGTCAACCGTATCGCGCGAGCTGGGCGGCTTCGCGTCGCCGAGGAGCGCGCTGTAAACCTGATCCATGCCTGCGGCACGGGCACGGTGCTGGCGCTGATCATGGGCTTACAGCATCGACACAGTGTGGACTTATTCGCCACGTCCACGTCTTGCACGCGTGGCAGGGAAAGGGGCGCGGGTCTTCGGCTTTTCTGTCGCCGCGCCCAGAAAGCTTTTCTGATCGGGATAAAGGCAGAGTTGAATTGGGCGATCCGCTTTACGATCTGGATGGCTCTGCCCCGGTCTTACCCGATGACATCGCACCGCTTCTCCGAGCCAACCGGACCATAGCCGGGCCGCAGATTGCTGCATGCGTGCCACTCGCATCGCCACCCTTGCCAGCAACGCCGGCGAGCAGTTGATAGCCGCGGCAACGGCTAACGCTCCGTCGACTTCGCCTGGCCGACGCGGCTGCTCTTGATACCAGAGGTAATGGGATTTGCCCCCAAAGCGGACGGGGGCCCTCCACCTTGCAGCCAAGAAGCAGTCACTATCAGATTATCGCCGGAACGAGCACTTCTTCGAGCCAGTCGATGAACACCCGAACGCGCGCCGGCACGATGCGGGTGCGCGGATAGAGCAGCGATACCGGCAGCGGTGGCGGCCTGTAGGAGCGCAGCACTTCGATCATCGTTCCCGACCTCAAATCATCTGCGAAGCGGACCAGCGGCAGCTGCACCAGCCCGAAGCCCAGTTGCGCCAGGGTGGCACAACTGTCCGCGCCAGTGGCGATCACCCGCACAGGCAAGGCGTATTCGCGGGTCCGACCGTCGATGGTGAACTCGAGGGGCAGCACCGTGCCGGTTCGCGACGACGCGAAGCCGACCATCTCGTGTCCCTCCAGATCGTCGGGCGAGCGCGGCTCGCCATGCAGCGCGAGATAGGCGCGGCTCGCGCAGGTGATCTCCGGCAACGCGCCGAGACGGCGTATCATGAGGTCGCCCTCCGTCGTCTCTCCGCCACGGATCGCGCAGTCGACCCCTTCGCCGACGAGATTCACCAGACGGTCACTTTCGCTGAGATGGAACCTCAGCCCGGGGTGCCTGGAGAGAAAGTCGGGGAGTGCGGGCAGCAGCCAGGTGCGGGCAAACTGTGCGCTGGTGTCGACCCGCAACGTGCCGGTGGCGACCCGGCCTCGCAACGCCGTCTCGACCGCCTCCATCTCGCCCAGCACAGCGGTGCAGTGGCGGTAATAGCCCTCGCCCTCGTCGGTCGGCCCGACATGACGAGTCGAGCGGCGCAGCAGAGTGGTGCCAAGGGCTGCCTCCAGCGCCTTGATCCCAGCGGTGGCGCTCGACCGGGGAAGGCCAAGGTCGGAGGCGGCAGCGCGAAAACTGCGGCGCTCCACCACTCGCACGAACAAACGCATCGCAGACAGTCGATCCATGGGGGCATTGTTCGCCTGCATGGAATGGTGATGGCAAGTGCGAAGTGATTGTCCAGAGATGAAGGGCTAGCCAAGTGCTCGTTCGTCAAAACGGAGAACCTCCCCATGAGCCAGACGCAACCAACCATCGCCCTGATCACCGGCGGGAGCCGTGGTCTCGGGCGCAGCATGGCCGAGCATCTCGCGCGTTCGGCCACGGATGTCGTGATCACCTGGCGGTCGCGCCAGGACGAGGCGGAGGCTGTCATCCGCACGGTTGAGGCGGCCGGCCGCCGTGCCGCAGCGCTTCAGCTTGACGTCGGAGTGGTCGTCACCTTTCCCGAGTTCGCCGAGCGCCTCGGTGACACCCTCGAACGCGAGTGGGGCCGCTCGACCTTCGACGTGCTGGTGAACAATGCCGGCACCAGCCTGCACAACTCAATCGCCGGGACCACGCAGGCGGAGTTCGACGAAGTGGTGAACGTGCACCTCAAGGGCCCGTTCTTCCTTACGCAAAGCCTGCTGCCGCTGGTGGCCGACGGCGGGCGCATCCTGAACATCTCGAGCGGACTTGCACGCTTCTCGTTCCCGGGCTCTTCCGCGTACGCCATGATGAAGGGCGGGATCGAGGTGTTCACCCGCTACCTGGCCGCCGAACTTGGGGCGCGCGGCATCACCGCCAACACGCTGGCGCCCGGAGCGATCGAGACGGACTTTAGCGGCGGCATGGTACGCGACAACCCTGACGTCAACCGCATGGTTTCACAGAACACGGCACTCGGCCGTGCCGGCCGCACGTCCGATATCGGCCCGATCGTTGCCGCCCTCGTTGCGGCAGAGAACCGCTGGATGAACGGGCAACGGATCGAAGCTTCGGGTGGTATGCGCCTCTAAGGTCCGCTTGCGTGTTTGGTGAGGAAGGTTCTGCACGTGGCGGACCGACTTCTATCGAAACGTCCGCGACGGTTGCCAGTCGCTGTGACGAGGGCTTCCCCCCTTGGCCGAACTACGACCTAGGCCACATGTTCAGGTTAGCGCCGTTTGATCCAACAGCAGATAGACGGCTCTCCATCCTTTGAAGGCGTTGAAACTCTCAGCATGCCGAACAGGGAAGAGGTCCTGAACGATGATGGCCGTGTCGCTCAAGGTAGAAATGGCATGCAACTTATACGACGTGATGAACGGACAGTCCTTTGGCGTTGCCATGCGAGATGTGTGGCGTGACGATTCTGCCCGGAATTACAACCGGTGGGGCTGAAAACTTCCGAAAGGCCAGCCAGGCTTGCCGGTTCTTGGACTCGGATCAAGGCATCGGTCGACGGGGTCATTGTCCATTCCTAGCGTTTGGAAGACGGGCAATTCGTTGGCCCACCGCCTGACAACTTGACTTCGTGATACAGACTGTCAGGTCACGAGGTGGCCGCCATGGTGTCGAGCTATGCAGAACGCTGCGCAGAAGTCTGATAGCCGGATCATCTGGCCTGCGGGGCAATCCCCGGCATCTGCACCCGTGTTCACGCACAACAGCGTCGACATCGAAGCGTCGCCACAGCAAGTATGGTCGCTTTTGATCGACTGCGTTGCGTGGCCGCGATGGTATGAGCATTGCTCGGACGTAACTGTCCTGAATGGCGGAACCGCTTTGCAGGCGGGAGCCAGATTCCGCTTCAAGACCCTGGGACGCTATTTCGAACCAGAGGTGGTCACGTTTGAGCCCTGCCGTATGCTCGTTTGGTCGGCGAAGGGTCCGGCAGGAACAAGCGGCTCGCATGCTTGGTATGTCGAGCCAACGGCGGCCGGATGCCAGGTAATCACCGAGGAGGCGCAGAAGGGTTTGCTTTTGTTGTTGCTGGGACCGCGTATTCGCGCCGAGTTGCTCTCAATGCATGAAGACTGGGTTCAATCGCTGAAGGAGCTGGCTGAGGCGAGCTGATCCGTGCACATCAGCATCGGTAGCAGGACGCGGCACGGCTAACTGAGCAGCCGCCTCCGGCGTCAGGCTCGCCATCCAGGGCCACTTGTGAAGGTGAGGTGCGAGTGGTCGATTACGCCGCCACAGGTTTCGCATACCAACTTATGACCCGCCGCCCCGCCGCACACGTGCCGAGCCACGACGGGCGCGCCCTCGGGCGAGGCATGCACGTCGCCCCAAGCCATCAAAGCGCCGACTACCGGATATAGATCAGCACCCTTCGTGGTCAAAGCGTAGCTTTGGCCATCCTTGCCGAACGGGCCGGTTGGCTTCTCCACGATGCCGAGCTGGGTGAGTTTCTCAAGCCGAGCAGCGAGCGTGTTCTTGGCGATGGGCAGGCGGCGTTCAAGCTGGGAGAACCTGAGCGGCCGCACGAGCAGTTCCCGCACGATCAGCAAGGTCCAGCGCTCGCCCACCGCCTCCAGCGCGCGTGCCACCGAACAGTTCTGGCCCTCGTAGTCGCTCCTCAACATCCCGTCAGACGATGGGGGCGATTGCACGATCGGACAAGGCAAGCTCCCCAGCGACCAGGCATTTAGTTGTATGAAGAGACCGAATCTGGTTGCATCACAAGACCAGTGCGCCTAGCGTGCCCTCGATGAGGAAACAGATCGAGTTTCGGGCCGAGGATGGCACGTTGCTGCGTGGCGTCTTGCACGCCCGTGAAGGCAGGGGCGCTCAGGGCGTCGTGATGACCCACGGCTTCTCCGGGGTGAAGGAGCAGGTCGAGCACTACGCAGCACGCTTCGCCGAGGCGGGCTTCTCCGTCCTCCTCTACGATCACCGCAGCTTTGGCGGGTCAGACGGCGTACCCCGCCTGGAGGTCGACCCAGCACGCCAACTCGCTGACTGGCGCGACGCCATCACCTTCGCCCTCAACTTGCCCGAATTCGATCCCGCCCGCGGAGTCGGCATCTGGGGATCAAGCTTCGCCGGCGGTCTGGCGATGGTTCTCGCCGCCGATGATCGCCGGGTCCGCTGTGTCGTCGCCCAAATACCCAACGTCGGTGGCAGGGCCAACGGCCATGCGATGTTCAACAGCTTGGAACGTGCGCGCTTTCAGGAGTTGTTCGATGCCGATCGCAAAGGGCGGTCGGCGGGACAGGTGCCGTTGCGGATGCCGGTCATGACCTCGGAAGAGGGTGCGGTCTGCGCCCTGCCGATGCGGGTCAGCGCCAACTACATCCGCGCCGCCGAGCAGGCGGCGCCCGCCTGGGTGAACGAGGTCACTGTACGGTCCGTGGAGGCCATGCTCACCTTCGAGCCCGCAGGCTGGGTCGCCCATGTCGCGCCCACGCCCCTGCTGATGATCGTGGCTGAGAAGGACACTTGCACCTTTCCCAAACCTCAACTCGCCGCCTTTGCCGCTGCGGGTGAGCCGAAGCGCTTGGTGGTCCACCCCGGCGGGCATTTCGACACCTACAGGGATCATTTCGCCGAAACGAGCGACGCGGCCCTGCAGTGGTTCTGCGAGCATCTCAAACCCGAGACTTGAATGGAGACCGACATGCCGATGTGCGACATTTTCATACCGATGGGAGCGCTTAAGCCGGAGGCGGAAAGGAAGCTCGTCGCCCGGGTTTCGGACTTGCTCGTGGAGCACGAAATGCGGCGGATGAGCGACCTGATGAACGACCCGGCCGCGGTGGAGACGAGCACGGAGCGGGCCAACGCCATCGCCTGGATGTTCGTGCACAGGACGGAAACATACGTGGCCGGGAAGCCGGTGGAGCTTCCGCACTACAAGTTCGTCATCACCATCCCAGAGGGCATGATCGACGACCGCTTTGCGCCCGCGATCAACCGCGACATCTACGCCGCGTTGAAGGAGGCGGAGGGCGATGCGCGGCCTGACCTCGGTCGGCGAGTCTGGACCCACATCCACGAAGTGTTGGACGGGAGATGGGGCGCGGGCGACCGGCCCGTCCCGATCGAAGGGACCGTGAATTTCGTGGCCCCGGGCTGGGGTCCTGTCGCGCGCGCGCGGTTCGAACAGAAGAAGCGTGACGACGCCATCGCACTCGTCGGATTGGCGAAGCAGCCGGAGGCGGCTCAATGACGGCGGCAGCCGATTCCTGCACGTCGAAGCTGGCCCTGCAAGTTTACACCAGCGCCTCGCGCTTGATCGGCGGAGAACGGACGTTCTCCCCGGTAACCTCCTCTCTCCTGCTCGGGCGGGAAGATGCCGTTCTTGTTGACGCGCAATTCATGGAGGAGGAGGTCGACGCTCTGGGCGACATGGTCGAGGCGTCCGGCCGTCGCCTGACCCACATCGTCATCACACACGGCCATGCGGATCACTACTTCGGCGCGGAGCGCCTCGCGCAGCGCTTCGCGGGCGCCGCGGTCGTCGCGGCAGCAGGCGTCGTGGACTACATCTCGACTCATATGGCGGCTGAAACGAGAACTTTCGGCATGATGTTCTCAGATGGGCTGGTTCTTCCGAACCGATCGCCCTCATGCCTGGACGGCGAGGTGATCTGGCTGGAGGAGGAGCCGCTGCACGTCATTGAGGTCGGGCAGGGAGACATCGCCCCAAGCACTATCATCCACGCACCCTCATCGGGCATCGTGGTGGCGGGCGACGTCGCATACAATGGCATTCATCAGATGTTGGGGCTGAGCGGACCGGCGGAATGGAGCCGATGGATCGAGAGCGTCGAGTCCATTGAGCGTCTTGATCCGAACATCGTCGTCGCCGGACACAAGCTGCCGGGCGCACGTGACGATGAGCCGAAACGCATCCTCCATGCTACGCGGGCCTATATTGAGAGCTTCGCCAAGGCAGCCAAGACTGCGTCCTCCGCGCCCGAGATCGTAAGGCTGATGACTGAGCTCTACCCGCACCACGGCAATCCCACCACTCTGTGGTTTTCCGCGGCAGCCGCAATCAAGGCGCGCGACGGCAAGACTGCCAGCCCAGCCTGAGCAGTGGGCGCAGCTTTGCAGCGGCTGCGGTGCAGGCATCCACCAAACGTGGGCCAATCGACGTGCTGCCGGGTCAGATGGCCGCTGCAATCCTCGCGACAACCTCACTCAATGCGCCGTCCGGGTCGGCGCTCAGTCCTGTGGAACGCCACGCGACGATCGCATCGGGTCGAACCAGGCAGGCGCCATCCGGCAACACGTTGAAGATCGCTTCAAACGCGACGTCGGCGGGGAACAGGACATCTTTCCCGACCTGCACCGTCCTGATCGGCACCGCCGTGGCACTCTCGACCGCCTCGGCGGCGCGGATCCAGCGAACGTCCTGTGAGATCAGCGCCAGGCTATGGGTGAATAGGTCGACGGTGGAGATGCGTCGGCCCCCCTGCATGATCCAGACGTGCGGCACGCGCGTGCCCGGCTGCCCGCGCCATAGGTTCGGAGCCGCGGCAGGGGGCAGATTGTCATTGGGTGCGATGACCGCGGCCGAAGCGACCCGCTGCCCCAGTTCCATCGCCTCGTCGCCGTATAAAGGCTCGCCGGCGAGCCGATCGCCGATCCATCGGCGATAGTCGGGCCGGGCGAACGTCTGCTGGTGACGCAGCCAGCCGATTGGCTGGCGCTCGGCGCTGTAGGTTTCGAGCAAGGCCGGTCCTGCCTCGCCCGCCAACACCATCCCGAGCTTCCAGGCAAGATTGTAGACGTCGTCGATACCGGTGTTCGCGCCGAAGCCGGCGCGTGTCGGCGGAAGTTGGTGAGCGGCGTCACCGGCCAGGAACACGCGGCCCTCGCTGTATCGCTCGGCGATCCGCCCGGCCATCTCCCATCGGCCGGTGGTGATGATCTCCACCGCCAAGTCGCTGCCGAGCGCGCGCCGGATGGCGTCCTGCAGTTCGGCGTCGGCACGCTTGACGTCGTCGCCGAACATCAACACCCAGCGGCCATCAGGATAGTGGGTGAGGAACGCCTTGAAGCCCGGCTGTTCGATCGAGAACTGCTGAACTCCGGCCGTGAGATAGTGCTCGGCCTCGTCGCAGCGGAACAGGACGCTGCGGAGTGCTTGGATATGCCCAATGCCTGCTCGTGCGATGCCAAGCGCCTTACGGATGCCGCTATCCGCTCCATCCGCGGCGATCAGATAGTCGGCGTGCAAGACATGCTCCTCGCCGCTGTCACGATCGCGCATTCGTGCGGCCACGCCGGCCGTGTCTTGCGTGAAGGACAGCATCTCGACGCCCAACCAAAGGTCCGCGCCACGCTCCATCGCGGCCATCCGCAGGATCGGTTCCAGCAGGTCCTGGGCGATGGCGGCGCCGGTGCAGGGTGACGCCATGCCCTTGTCGCGGTCGTCCTCTCCCGGCGTCCAAAGTGTTTCCGCTTCCCATTCCGCGGCGAGGCTGGTGGCTCTGACCCGGCGCAGGCGGACGCCGGGCGCCACCTGCGGGACGCGGTCCTCGATGCCCGCGGCGCGGTAATGTTCCAACGTCAGCTCTGTGAAGCCAATCGCCCGAGGGTGGAGCGAACTACCCCGATGCCGCTCGACGACGACGGTGCGTATTCCACGCCAAGCGAGGAACAGCGCGGCGGAGAGCCCTACCAGGCTTCCGCCGATGATGATGACTTGGACGGGACGGCGCGGTCCGGTGTGCATGAGGTGTCGTCCTTTGGTTCATGCCGCGGGCACGGCGAAAGGACGCGTTCGGTCGCAGCCCAACGAGTGCAGGGCCAGGGTCGTCATGGAAAGATAAGCGTCGACGCTCATCCCAGACCTCCCGACGATGAACGGCACGCGTCCGCCTTCGTCGTGGTCCGCGGCCCGTGAGGGGCTGGAAACTGGCCGCCCGCGAGGGCGGCTGACCGGGGCTCACCACGCCGGTCCACGTTTTCGACGATGATAGAAGTGGTCGCGGATCTGAGCGTCTGCAACAGCATCAAAGCGAGAACGTAGCCAAGGCCTGATCATGCGATGGCTTCGCCCCGGGAAAGGTCGGCCAGCCGTCACCGTCGGGTGAATACCCCGGACTCGCGAGCTTGCATGGGCGGGATCCGTTTTTAGCCACACCGGCCACCTGCGCTGAGGCGCGAATGCTGGCCGATCGTAGCTCCATCTCGGCGAGGAGAACTCGCCCGCCTCAACCGGGTCGGATGAGCAAGACCGCATTCGCCGCGTCCGCCGCCACGTAGATCGCCCCGTCAGCCCCCGCGGCCACGCCGCCCGACCTCAGGTAGGGCGCGCTGAGACGGCCCACGGGAAGGTTCTGCGCCAGGAGCGTCGCTCGTCCGCCGGCCGGATCAATGGTGAGCAGCCGACCGTCCCGGGCGTCCAGGGCCAGGATGCGGCCGTCAGGAGCGACCGCAAGGTCGCGCACTCCGCCGAGGTCCTCAGCCACGCACGCTGGTTCGCCGCCGCCGGACGGCAGGTAAAGCACGCGACCGGTCCCGCTCTCCGCCACGTAAGTCCCGCCGTCCGGCGCGAGGGCAAGTCCGATCGGCAGTTGCAGGCCGTCAGCCGCCACCTCCCTCGCGCCGTCGACGGCCACGCGCAGGATCCGGCCCGCTGCCGGCTCGCTGACGAGCATGCCGCCATCTGCGCAAGTCGCCACCGCGCCGGGCTGCTGGAAACCGCCCACCTCCCGCAGGAAGCGGCCTTCTCGGTCAAGCACCTGCACGAGGCCGAATACCTCGCTGAGCAGTAGTACGTGCTCCGCGTCCACGCTCACTGCGGCTGGGAACTTCAGGGGCGTCGCGACGGCCCGCGCAATGTCCGTCACCGATGCGGTTCTAGGGTCGAGGGTGCGGTAGGCGCAGACGTCCGCCAAATGGATAAGGTCGCCTTCGGGCCCGGCGGATACGGCGATCCCGCGCGGAAAGCCGAGGCCTGGCGCCACTATGGGACGTATGTCGCCCGTGCGGGGGTCCACGGCGTGCACCGCGCTGTCGGCCATGTTGCTCACGTAGATCAGGCCGTCCGACCCTATCGCCATGTTGTCCGTGGCAGTCGCCAGCTCGGCGATGCGGCGGCGCTCCCATCGAGCACCGGCTCGGTCAAGGGCGAACAGTTCACCGGTGGCATCGTCCAATACGTAAAGCTGCTCGTCTGCGCCGAACTTGACTGCGCCAGGCTTGCCGAAGCCCTCGGCCAGCACCTCGGTCGCCCCCGTCTCCGGGTGTACGCGCACCACTTGGCCCCGTTCCCAAGACGGTGCGTAGATCAGGCCGTCGGCGCCGAATTGGAAAGCGTTGAGGCCGCCTGTGCCTTCCGCCACCAGGCGCGGCGCGGCGCTACCCTGCACGTCGATCTCCCACAGACCTTCGCCCAGGAACACCTGGCCAACGAACAGCCGACGGCCGTCGCGCGTCAGGGCGATCGAATTGGCGCCCGCGATCCCGGTGGCTAAATCGCTGACCTCGCCCTCAACCGTGCGCTGGCGCACCGCGCCTTCAAGCAC
This sequence comes from Acetobacteraceae bacterium, assembly GCA_965198755.1. Lineage (GTDB taxonomy): Bacteria > Pseudomonadota > Alphaproteobacteria > Acetobacterales > Acetobacteraceae > BOG-908. Next base: position 3,967,512 of record OZ240673.1, on the reverse strand, counting down.
CGCCGTCCAGATCATGTCACCGCGCGGGGTGAAGACGAGATCGTCCGACTCGCCCGAGAACGGCCCTACGACGGTCTCCACCTCGCCGGTGGTCACGTCCACGGCGAAAACGCTCTCGCCGAAGGCGCTGGCCACATACAGCCGGCCGTCCGGTCCGAAGGTCACGCCGTTGGCCGAGTGAAGGCCAGATCCCTCGATCAGGACATCGAGGGTGTAGCCCGGGCTCATCCGGATGTCCGCAGTGCTCGGTCGCATGACCATCAATCTCCAACCTCAGGCCGGAGCGGTCCTCAGGAGGAGAACGCGTGGTGTTCCAGCGGTTAGCAACTAGGTATTCAAAACCATGCAGTTATAAAGCAGGCTTGAAGCGGTAATCTGCCAACCAGGAGTGTGGAATGGACCGGTTGACGAGTATGGATGTGTTCGTCAAGGCCGTGGATGCGGGGTCCTTCGCTGCAGCCGCGCGCAAACTCGCCTTGTCGCCGCAGATGGTCGCCAAGCACGTGGGTGCCCTAGAAGCGCGGCTGGGTGCGCGGCTGCTGCACCGCACGACCCGTCGCCAAGGGCTGACTGAGATTGGCCGCGCCTATGCCGAGCGCTGTCGCGTCATACTTGAACAGGCGGAGGCGGCGGATGGACTGGTTGACGGCGACGACGCGCCGCTCCGTGGTCGGCTGCGGATCAGCGCGCCGTCGACCTTCGGCGGCCACACGCTCACTCCAGTGGTGACGGCTTTCCTGCGCGAGCACCCCGACCTGGAAATCGACCTGGCCCTAACTGACCGGTTCGTCGATCTGGTGGAAGAAGGCTACGACCTGGCGTTCCGGGTCGGCCACCTTGACGACTCCAGCCTCATGTCGCGGGGATTGAGGCCCTACCGCCTGGCCGCCTGTGCTTCGCCCGCCTACCTCCAGCGTTGGGGCGCGCCTGAGAGGCCCGACGACCTGACCGCACATGAATGCCTTGGCTATGCCTACTGGCCGCGGCCCGCGGAGGGGACGTGGCGGTTCCACCGCGACGGCATCGTTCACGAGGTTGCGGTGCGAAGCCGTCTGCAGATCGACGACGGTCAAGCCCTGCTGAAGGCTGCCCTGGACGGCTTCGGAGTGGTGCTGTGCGCCGAGGATGTCCTGCGGGGCGCGGTTGCGGATGGCAGGCTGGTTCCTGTGCTCGACGGATATACGCCACCGTCGCGGCCCGTTCGCCTCCTTTACCCCCGCGACCGCCTTCAGACGCCTAAGCTTCGCCGGTTCATCGAAGCCGCGGTCGAGGCCATTGGTCGACCTTGAGCTCGGCTCGCCGGGACGACAGCGGCGTGTCAGCCGATCCGTGCTTGTGCGCGTCGGCCCTGGCCATACCTAGAAGCTAGGTCGAGCCAAGCCTCGCTCATAGCGAGGGTCGCGTGAGTGGTGTATGGCACCGATCCTTTTGGCTGTTACCGTGATCGCAAGGGGCTGAGCCTCGTAGTGAGCTGCTGCCGGTTTCGAGGCAGGAGCGATTTCAGCCGCTTGAAAGATTGCGAGCCGCGTGCCGTCTCGCCTTCCCGCAGGATTGGAGCACCTTCACCCACCTCGGCGTAACGAACAGGACTACGAGTGGGTCGGGCTTAGGCTCAGCACTCGCCAAGCGGATTCGAAATCCATTGCGTCGCAGCCGGACTCGTCATGCCGCTCCGCCACACGAGCCTCCGCTGCCGCGTCGTCGCCGGTGATTGGGAGGGCATGGCGAAGTCACTCGCAAAGGCGGCTTTGGGTGCCTCGACGATCCGCGTGCCCGCAGATGTTGGGCGAACAATTCACCGGTGGTGGTCTCATGCTGGTCGAGTTCAGCGAATGCGACGTCCAGCTGTGGACAGTCATTGAAGAACAGTGTGGCCCGAACCCGCCGCGTGTCCGCATATCGGGAGTTTGACGGATACTGTTGCAACCCTGTTCTCCAGGTGCACGCACTCTTGTTTGAGCCAGCACCATTAGCCAAAAATGCATTGCAGCGGCGGCCAGAGACCGAGTTGGTGAGGCTGTCGGACCAGAGTTTAGCCGAGCAGAGGGCGCGCGATGATCTTAAGCAAGTCAGCCGATTCCTCCGTCTCAGGCTGTGAGGCTGCTCAATGAACTTCACGCGGAGGGGCGTGCTGGCGAGCTTGGCGGTGCTGCCAGTGCTGGCGCATGCATCCGCTCAGGAGTTGCCGTTCATTGATCTGTGGCCGGGACAACCGCCGGATGGGATGGGCCCGGCCGAGCCGGAACGGGTGAGCGCCAAGGGGGCAATCAGCCGCATTAGTAAGCCGCGGGTGATCGTGCATCGGCCCGCGCGGCCGAATGGCTCGGCAGTTCTTGTGGCAGGGGGCGGCGGCTATTTCCAGATTGAACGCGGGATGGAGAGCGAGCCCGCCGCCGCGTGGCTTGCCGCGCGGGGTGTGACGGCGCTGGAACTGATCTACCGCCTACCGAGGGAGAATTGGAGTGCTGCCGCCCCGTTCCAGGATGCCCAGCGCGCGATGCGTATGATTCGAGCGCAGGCGGCTCTGATGGCCATCGACCCGAAGCGGATCGGCGTGCTTGGTTTTTCAGCGGGTGGTCATCTGGCGGCAATGACGGCCGTCGCGCCGTCGGCGCCGCGGTACGCACCGGTTGATGCCATTGACGCGACGGGCGCGCGGCCGGATTTCGCCGGGCTGATCTATCCAGTCATCACCATGCTGCCGCCGTACAATAAGACGCGCGCGTTTCGCGCGTTGCTAGAGCCGGGTGCCACGGCAGCACAGTTGCGAGCCTTGTCGCCGGAGACTCTGATCGATCACGACACGCCGCCGCTGTTCATAGCGCAGGCCGAGGACGATGCGATTTCGCCCGTGCAGAACAGCCTACTGATGTTCAGTGCCGCGCTTAAGGCGAAGATACCGGTCGAGATGCAGATCTTCCCGAGCGGGGGCCATGGCTGGGGAATGGGAGCGCCAGGCAGGTTCGTCGCGCAATGGCCCGATCTATTCGCGCGGTGGCTGGCGCTCGACGGTTTTGCATCGGCCTTGTAGGGAATTGCATGCGAAATGCCCGATCGTGTCGAAATTGACTAGGCTAAATAAGGGTTAAAACTAACAGTATCGGTAGCGAACCGCAGCTGTGGTATCGACCGGGTTGATCACGGCGACCTGGGAGCGCTCAGCTATCTTGCGCACGGACAGACATAACAACGTCAGCTTGACGCTGCGGCGGGGGCGATGGGTCGGAACGTCTCGGCGGCGGACTTCGATCTGGTACGTCCAACCATCCTTCGGCAAGAACGGCAGTTCGTTTGAGAGCCTGCGAGCTGGAAACCGGCGCCGCCAAGACATCAAGGTCCGCCAAGCCCTCCCGAAGCTTCATCACGTCCGCACAGCGGGACGAGGTCCAGAACTCATGAAGCGTGTTCATCGAGGAGAACTCGACGATGACCTTCGGGAGGGTGTCAGGGTCGATCTGCACAGGCCGACAATGAACGAGACAATCGCGTCGGAGCCAGCATCAATGGCGGCGCGGGCCACGGATTTATCCAGCCAGTTCTGGCCTGCGGGCACGGGCCGGAGCACGCCACTCGCAACCGTCGAGCAGCGCCGCCAACTGCGCCGAGGTGAGGCTGATGCGCCCCTTCGTGTCTGAAGAAGGCCACACGAACTGGCCTGCTCCAGCCTCTTGGTCAGCATGCAAAGGCCCACGCCACAGTGCCAGATCAGCTTGATCATTCCGGCGCGTCGGCCGCGGAAGGCGAACACGGTGCCTCCGAACGGATCCTCGGCCAAGGTCTGCTGCACCAGCATGGCCATCGCCGCAGTCAGCATTTGCTTGCGCCACGTGTAGAGCAGCCCGGCCCAATACCATGCTGATCGGCAACGACACTGGCGACCGCATCGGGCCGCAGCGTCTCACGCACGATCCGCAACTTCTCTTCGCTACTCCACCGGCGACGGCGCTCCGCGCGCATCGTCACCTCAACCCGTACCTTTGGAGCGCTCTTAGGCGCCTCGTATGAGCACTCGTCCATGCCCGCACCGCTGACCCAACAATCCGGCAGCAATGTCGGCGCCTACAACGAAGCCGTGGAAGGTGGGGATGGGCTTTCGCTTACCAGAATGTCGTCCATCGTCAACTTGCATCATGATCCCGATGTGCGCCGCCACGTGCCGCTGCGTCGCCGCTTACACCTCAACTTAGTTCGCGCGAAACTGAGTTCGGCTTCGTCGCCGCGGCTGGACCTGGTGGCGGGATGACCGTCTCAACAGAGGCCTGTTCATGCTGCCGCGCTCCGCCGAGCGATGGGGTGTCCCGGATCAGGGTGGTCCAAGGCTGGCAGCGTTTTCGGATTGGAAGTTTCAGCTACAAAATAGGACGTTCACGAGAGATCAGGGAAAACAGGGCGTCGTTCAATACTCGGCGCTAGGCCGTTTACGGAAGTTCTTGTACCACCTGTCCAGCCGGGGGTGATCATTCCCTAGCGCCTGGTCAAATCGCTCCCGTGCGGTTTGGAATATCGCAAACGCGCTGAAGTCAGCGATCGTCGGTTCGTCGCCCGCCAGGAATTCAGCGTCGCCGATATGTGCGTCCAATATGTCGAGGAGTTCTGCGACATAGCGATACACCTGTTCGGCTACAATCTTGGAAGGTCGCGGCTCTTTTGCAGGAAAGGCGTCCGTTAGGTTCCAGAGCCATGCCTGGGAACGGACGCAAAGGTCATTGCCCACCCGCTCAAGTGCGCGGACTTTCGCGCGTGATATAGGGGCTACACCGATCATCGGCCGCTGCGGGTACAGCTCCTCGAAGTACTCCATGATAGCGCCCGCCTCCGTGAGCGCTACGCCATCGTCGGTGACAAGCGCGGGCGCGCGTCCGGCCGAGTTGATGCGAAGGTACTCGGGGGATTTCTGCTCACCCCCTTTGTAGTCGAGTTCATAACGGGGAACATCGAGCCCCTTTTCCGCGAGATAGATGATGACACGGCGAGGGTTCGTACCCATTCGAAACTGGTAAAGCAGCATGTCGGTAAACCCATAAAAGAGAGGGAGACGGGTAGCGTCGTCTGAGAGTGAACCATCAAGCCCACATTACCGACACACTGCGGCAATGAGCGTCGGTTGTTGCCCGTTTGCGAGAATGCAGCCAAAATCGAATAGAGTGGGCTCAACAGCAGCCGATGACATCGCGCGACCCGGCTGTCCCCGCGATTTCGATCGGGCCGCTGCCCCCTACGCCGCCGTGCCTTTTGTGGGAGCATGGATGCGAAGCTACCCCGCTCTAACAGTCAATGAGCCGCCATATGCGGGATCTCCTCCGGCAATGTCTAAGCGGCCTTCAGGTTCAAGGAAGGGGTTTCGCCACGCTGGTGCTACGATAGTGCGAACTAATCGCCAAGCGCTGGCCAGCTTAAACGATCCCATTGTGACACTCGGAGAAGCTGTCGATTGGGCGGCGCGCGGGTAGGCGCAGCTGCTGACCGGCTGTTTGCACGCGGCGGGTTGGACGGGGCGTTCTGCAACGCCAGGGTAGAGATGCAAAACGGGTCGCTTTGTTTGTATGTGCTACTAGCATCGGAGTGTTGCGGAAGCGAGTGCCGTGGCCATCGTGTACGAATCCTCCATAAACATGCCGGTATTCCTCACGCGACGATCACTGTGGCCGTCAAGCACGCGATCATCGGCGCTCCCGTGGCCCCGTCCCGCTCTGTGGTGGGGCTTCGCCTATGTGTCGGAGCTCAACGTCTGTCCCTTGCCTGCTGGCACGCTCCTCGAGGTCCATATGAAGCGTCCGCCTGCAAAGGCGTCAGACCTTCATGCCGGCCTCAGCTCGGCCTGAGCCATAACCATTTTCAGGACGCGAAGCCGCGCGCCAACCTTTCGGCTTCTCGACCGATGCCGAGCTTGAATAGTTCCACGGCGTTGCCGCGGCCGATGGCGTACTTTTGGCCCGTATCCATCGCCAAGTCGTCGAACCAGCGAGCGCCCTGTGTCATCTCCTCGAAAGGGTAGTCCGTCGAGAATAGCACCCGCTCCCAGCCGATTTCCTCAATGACGGACGTCAACTGGCGCGCATGGAAGTGGCCGCTGGTAGTCAACCAGAAGTTTCTGCCGAAGTAGTAGCTGGGGCGATGCAGGGCCTTGGCGCCACGCGTACCTTCGCGTTGAGCGTCAAGTCTGTGTTGCAAGCGCGGCAACAGGAACGGCAGCCCTTCGCCAAGGTGCCCGACAATGATTTGTAGAGTCGGATGTCGGTCGAACAGGCCCGACAGCATCAGGCGGACGGCATGTGTGGCCGTCTCGTAGCCAAATCCCCATGCTGATCCGACGAGCTCGGGGTAGCCCTGCATCGCCCGACGCTGGCTGGGGAGCGGCTCTCGAGGGTGGAGGTAAACGGGTACGTCCAGCTCGGCCGCCTTGGCCCAGAACACATCCGCGCCCTCGTCGAGATACTTCACATCCTCTTCACCGCCGACGGTGCTGTAGCCGTTGATCAAGGCGCCCCTAAACCCATGTTCGCCAACCGCGCGGTCCAGCTCGACGGCGGCCGCTTCAGGTGCCTGCATCGGCACCGCCGCGAAGGCCGACAGGCGGTCGGCGTGGCGGCGGACGTGGATGGCCAATTCGTCGTTGGCCGACCGCGCGAGGTCGATGGCCCGACCCGCGTCGGCCACGGACTGCACGCCTGGCGCGGTGAGAGACAGGATCGTGAACTCCACTCCGCTCCGGTCCATCTCACGCAAGTGGCCGTCAAGGTCGATCAGACGGGCGGCGACGCTCTGGGCGTAGGCGTGGCCGTTCCGATCGTCCTCGCCCGCCGCGTCCCACAGGGCGTTGTTCGCTTTTGTGGTCGCATGCTCTTCCACAGCGACTTTACCGTCCATGACGACTCTCCAATCCGACATCCTTATCGAACATCAAGCCATGAAATTAAGACTGATCCCGCCTGAGGTTCAGCCACCTTGAGCCTTCGTACGTTATCCCACCTGGTTAGATGCGATTTAGCCGCGCTCGATCAGGAATGAGCCGTTGTCACGAAATACACTTTAGCGAAGCGCAGGCAGTATGGCGGCGGTGTCCCAGTGGAAAGGCCTCAGGTCCAGGATACCGCCTTGTTGCAATGTTAACTGCTGAAGCAGCAACCAGTCGGTTTGTTTGTTGGTCTGCCGCGACGTTGCATAGACGTGCGACCGGCTGAAAAGCGTATCGCCGTCGCCGAACACCTGGGAGTCGCGCACCTCTAGCGACGACCAAGTCGCCTTGAACAACCGCATCCAGCGCTCCACGCCGTCCCGGCCCCGCCACTCGCCGCCATAGGGCAGCGACTCCGGCTCGTAGAGCAGGCAGTCAGGATGCAGGGTGGCGGCGACCGGCCCGAAGTCAGGCTGCTCGGCGGCCGCCATGAAGCGCGCTTCCGCCTCGTAGAAACGCTGCAGCACGTCGCGGTTGGACATGGCGTCAGCCCTCTACGATGGCGGCGCGGTAGTCCGGGACATTCCAGTAGAACGGCCTGAACTCAACGATCCGCTCGCCTCGGACCGTCACCACCTGCGTCATGGGCGCGTCGACGACCGCGCCGCTACTGCGTGAGCGAGTGACCAGACGGCAAATGGCGACCACGATGTCGCCCTCGGAGATGAGCTGTCGGTCCTTGACTTCGAGCCGGTCGAACGCTTCGCTCATCTGACGCGCCCAGTTCTCATAACCCGCATGGCCCTGGAAGTCGCCGCCCCAGGGCAGGTCGGGCGACTGGTGGAGCACGACCTCGGGGTCGAGGGTGGCAGCCAGTGGGGCGAAGCTCGCCCCGCCACCCGCGCCGCCGGCGTTCATGTAGGCGCCCTCGGCCTCGTAGAAGCGCTTCAGCACCGCGACGGGGCTGGGCTTTGACGTCTCGTCAGGCACCGCGGCGCCGCTCCCCACCGTCGGCGCGACATAGTCGGCCCGCAGCGGCTCGAAGATCTTCAGTTCCCGAGGCGCGCGCAAGAGGTCCGGCAGCCGCGCCTCGTAGCGGGCGCGGTAGGGCTTCTTCATCTGGACGGAGAAGAAGTCCTCCCGGTCGCGCCAGGTTTCGTGCAGCATGAAAAGCCCAGGGTCTTCGGCACTCCGGTGGAGCACCGTGTTCACGAAGGTGGGTTCTTGGCGCATCTCGTCGTTCACCGCGTTGACGAGTGCCAGGTACTCGTCCTCGCAACCCGCCTTGATCGGCACGGTGACCAGCAGCACGAACTGTTCGTTGCTCATGTCTGGTCCTCCCTTACGCTTCGACCTCGCCGCCCTCGGGGTCGGCGCGGTAGCTGGCGGTCCCGCCAACGCGGAACGTGGAGGCGGTGGCGAAGGTGTCCTCCATGAACTGCATGTAGGCGACCTTGCCGTCCCGGACCTTGGCCAGGATGGCGAAGGGCGAGGTGACCGAGCGGCCGACCGTGGTGGAGCGGTAGGTGAAGCGGCCGAAGACCGCGACGTTCTCGCCGGACTCAAAGATGTCGCCGATTTCGAACCCCTCGTTCTTCCAGTAGCGGCCGACGCGCTCGTAGGTGCTGACGATCGCCTCGGGCCCGATCTGCGTGCCCGCCCAGGGCATCAGCCGCTGCAGTTCGGGATTGTCGTAGTTGAGCGAGACATAGGTGGCGTCGGGCGCGACCAGCGCCTTGACTGAGTCAAGGTCAGTAGGATTGTCCAGGATGGCCTTGACGATATCGACGTTGGACCGTGGCATGGCGGTTCTGTTCCTCGGCAGCTGATGATTGGAGAAGGTACTGCTCAAACTCGTGCGGAGCGGGCTTCGACAAGGCCCGGGCTCAAGGCGATGTGTTTGTATTCCAAGAAGTCGTCCAATACGGCGAGGCCCCGCATACGGCCCTGGCCGCTCTGCTTGAAGCCGCCCTCCTCGAACTGGTCGTGCAGCACCGCCCAATCGTTGATCCAGATCGAGCCGGCCTCAATCTCGCGCGCCACGCGCAACGGCCGGTCGACGTCACGCGACCAGATGCTGGCGCTGAGGCCGTATTGGGTGGCGTTGGCGAGTTCGATTGCCTGCGCTTCCGTCTCGAACCGCTGCAGGGTCAGCACCGGGCCGAACACCTCCTGTTGGACGATGTCCATTTCGGAGCGGGAGACCTCCAGCAGCGTCGGACGGTAGAAGGCGCCGCGCGCCAGCGGACCGTCCGTCAGCGGTCCGCCGCGGACCACCGGCTCCGCGCCTTCCGCAATGGCCGCCTTCACCATCTTGTCGACGCGCTCGACATTGGGGCGGTCGATCAAGGGGCCCATCTCGGCCTCTGGATCAGACGCCGGCCCGACCCGCACCGCCTCCAGACCCGCAGCCACCGCAATGCGGAGCCGGTCGGCGACGCCGGCCTGAGCCAGGAGGCGGCTTCCGGTCATGCAGAACTGGCCGGAGAACACCGTGAGCGCCTGCACGATCTTGGGCGCGGCCGCCTCCACGTCTGCGTCGTCGAAGACCAGGATCGGCGTCTTGCCGCCGAGCTCTAAGCCCAGCCTCTTGATGTGGGGCGCGGCATTGGCGGAGATGGTGCGGCCGGTCTGGCTGCTGCCCGTGAAGCTTATCACCGGCACGTCCGGCGAGGTCACCAGCGCATCGCCAGCCTCTTGGCCGCCGGTGAAGACGTTCACCACGCCCCGCGGCAGGTCGGGCGTCTGCGAGATGATCTCCGCAACCAGCGTGTTCACCTGTGCCGTCTGGTGCGGCAGCATCACCGCCGCGGTGCAGCCGGAGGCCAGCGCCGGTGCCAAGGAGCGGATCACCAGCGCCACCGGCGAGTTCCACGGCGCAATGATCCCGGCCACGCCGACCGGCTGCCGGATAAGCAGCGATAGGCCGCCTAGTGCGATTTCGGCGGCGCGTCCGTGATCAGTGAGTGCCAAGGCGGCGTTGAAGCGCAGCGTCTGTGGCACGATGCCCGTCTCGAAGCGGCCATGGGCGTGAACCTTACCGTTCTCGCGGCCGAGCAGGCGCACGATCTCCTCGCCCCGCGCCTCGAAACGGTCGGCCATGGCGTTGAGAACGCGGGCGCGCAGGACCCGGTCCGCGGCCCAGCCCCGCCGATGGAAAGCGGTGCTCGCTGCCTCGACGGCGCGCCGAGCCGTCGCGACGTCCGCCTCCCAATATCGGCCGATCGTCTCGCCGGTAGCGGGATCGGCGCTGTCACCCGACATGCCGCCTTCGATCCAGGACCCGTCGATCCAGTGACGCGCTATCATGTCTGTCATCGTTCCGCTCCGATCCTGAGTACAGGTTTGACCACTTCGCCCGCCTGCATGTCCGCGATGGCGGTTTCGATGTCCTGGAAGTCGTAGAAGCTGAGCAGCCGATCGAAGGGGAAGCGGCCAGCTCGATGGTGTTCGATCAGCTCGGGGATGAAGAGCTGCGGAACCGCATCGCCCTGCACGATGCCGCGGACGGACCGGCCGCCGTTCAGCAGGGTGTCGAGGTCGATCGGCGCGGCGACGCCCTTGGGCGCGCCGCCGACCAGGGCGGCGACTCCGAGGGGCGCCAATACACGAACCGCCAGGGCGGGCATCTCGGGCTTGGCAGTGACCTCCAGGACGTAATCGAAGCCCCGAGGCGCGACTTCGCGCAGCCGCTCCTCCAGATCCTCTTCACGGGCGTTGATCGTATGGGTAGCGCCTAGGTCCCGGGCCAGGGCCAGCCGGCCTGCAGTGACGTCCACCGCAGCGATCACACCCGCCGCTGCGATCCGAGCGGCCATCACCGCCGCCAGCCCGACCGAGCCTGTGCCGATGATGGCGAGACTGGTTCCGGCTTCGACCTTCAACGCCTTGAGGACCGCGCCGGCGCCGGTCTGGAACCCGCAGCCGAGCGGCGCAAGGCTCTCCAGCAACAGGTCGTCCGAAACCTTCACGACGTTGCTCACGTCGGCCAGCGCGTAAGTCGAAAACGACGATTGAGCGAAGAAGTGCCCGTGCACGGGCCTGGCGTCATCGGAGCCGCGCACACCCTGGCTCCCGTCCAATCTAGCCGCGCCAAAGCAGAGCTCGAAGCTGTGTTCGCAATATGCGTTTCGACCGCTCCGGCAAAAGCGGCAGTCCTGACAGGACGGGTACGACATCACCACGTGGTCGCCCGGCTTGACGGAGCCGACGCCCGAGCCGACGGCTTCCACAACGCCCGCGCCTTCGTGACCAAGAACGAGGGGAAGCGGCACGGGATAGTCCTGGTCTCGGACGTGGAGGTCGGTCTGGCAGATGCCGCACGAGACCATGCGGACGAGCACCTCGGTCGGGCGCGGGTCCTCAAGTTGCAGATCCTGGAATCTGAATCGACCGCCCTTCTTGTCGACGACCGCTGCGTAGGCCCGCACTCGAAGCTCCCGGCTTGTCTCGCAAGGGACGACTTGTGGATTGACTGGTCCACAATCAAGACCGGGATGTAAGCGCCTTGCGTGAAGTCCTGAAGAGATGTCGCCGTGGTAGCGGCGTACGGGATTTGGGAGATGCCGCTCAGTAAGACTCGCCGTTCCGCCCAGCCGATCGATACGATCTTTCTCGATCGTTGGTCGCTCTGCGCCTTCACCGACGAGCCGATGGAGGAGCCGACCTGATGACGATCCTATAAGCTGCGCGATGGGCGCCGTCCTCCTGCAACTCGCTACCTTTGACGCTCCATCTATGCGCGACGGGAGACGCCGGCTTGGGACAAGCTCGTGGGTCTGCCGACCCCGAACAACTAGTCGTGGACCACCAAGGCGTCGGCGATGGTCGTAATGGTGCCCACCTCAATGATGCGGCTGATGCGGCTGATGCGGCCCCGGGCGAGGAGAAGGACTTGTCGGCCTACACGCACACGCTAAATGCGAGGACGGCCTCCGGTATCATGGCGCTCCAGGCCGACAGGCTCGGACTGTACGTCCACGGCATGGTGGGCCTGGATTTGAAACGGGTCTTTGTGGAGCTGGATGTACCGGGGGGGCTATCGCGTCGCGGCCTACGCGATCGGCTACAAGTGCGACCCGGCCGAGCTGCCGGAGCCCTTGCGGGCGCGCGAAGAGCCGAGCTCGCGTTGGCGCTTGGCGGAACTAACCTTCGATGGCGGATTTCCGAGCCCGGCCCGAGGTGTGCGCCGCTCGTCGTTGGACGCGGGCGGCCACAGGCTCATGATCTCGGCGATCGATGCCTGCAAGGTCACGCAATCCACGCGGTCCCTCGCCTGGGCGGAGATACCAACGAGGAAGCCGTTCAACGCCACGGCGAGCGCGGCGGCGTTCCGCTCCGGCGACAGCTCGCCCAGCTGGACGGCACGGTCGACGCAGCCACGTATCGCCGCGAGATTGGCCATGCGGACATCCGCGACGAACCGCTGCACCTCGACCGCTTCCGGTGAGCAGCTCGTGGTCGATGAGCAGACAAGGCAGCCCAGCGGATGGCCGTCGCCGGTCTGCATTTCAACCGAAGCGCGGAGCGCCTGCTCCAGCGCTTTGCGGGGTGACCTGGCGGGATCAAACAGTGGCGCCAAACATGTTCCGTATGTCCTGGCGTAGAGCGCCAGCGTTTCGCGGAACAGCGCTTCCTTTGACTCGAAGGCCGCATAGAAGCTAGCCGACGAGATGTGGCCCATTGACGCGCGGAGCTGACCTAGCGACGTGGCTTCATAGCCGTGACGCCAGAACAGGTGCATGGCCTGCTCAACGGCTTGATCTCGATTGAAACCGCGGGGACGACCCGTCCTCGCCATCAGGACACCACTTCGTATCTTTGCACGCACCATCTGCGCGTCAGCACAGTGCTTGGCATGTGAAAAAATGTAGGGAGGCGCGTGGCGACGGTCAAGCTGCAGGCCTGTAGCTAGACGAAACCTGTCTGGGACGGCTCCTGCACGCTCCTCCCCGGCCGCCGACAAAAAGATTTCGGGAACGACTAGCCCAGAAGTCAGTTATCCTGCGAGATCGAGGGGAGGCCGACGAAATTCTTCGCCGATCTCCTCGACAAGGGATCGCTGCGGCGCTGAAGCGTCGCTTTATGTGGAGGACCTAATGGTGAGCGCGAACCGCATCGATGTTCATACCCATGTCGTGCCGCCTTTCTGGGCGCGCGACCTGCCCGAACATGGCGGCGATCCCTCCGGCTGGAGCGCGCCAAAGTGTCGCCGGAGCAGCTCCTCGGCTTCATGGATCAGGAGGAGATCGCGGTCAGCATGCTCTCGCTCACCGCGCCCGGGATCAAGGGCTGGAAGGGCGCCGACCGGATCGACATCGCTCGCCGGGTGAATGACTGCGGCGCCGAACTCGTGAACCGCCATCCCGACCGGTTCGGCTATCTCGCCACCCTAGCCTTGCCCGACGCCGACGCCGGTCTGGCGGAAATCCGCCGCGGCTATGACGAGCTCGGCATCGACGGCGTCTGCCTGCATAGCAACTTCGACCACGTCTACCTCGGCGATGACCGCTTTCTGCCGATTTGGGAGGAATTAGACCGCCGGTCTGCGGTCGTGTTCGTCCACCCGACCACACCTGAAGCCGCCGTGTTGGCCGGTATACCCGGACCGATCGAAGACTATCCGGCCGATACGACGCGGGCCGCGCTGCAGCTCGTCGTTGCGGGTCATATGACCCGCTTCGACAACATCAAGATCATCCTCTCGCATGGCGGCGGCTTCCTGCCGTATGCCGCCAGCCGCTTCGCCGAACTGACCGCCTCGCTGCACCCCGATCGTTCGGCCGGATCGCTGATGGCGGAAATGCAGCGGTTCTACTTTGACGCCGCGCTTGTTGCGCCAAGCGGCCTGCCGAGCTGCTGGCGTTCGCGAAACCCGGCCACATCCTCTACGGCACGGACTATCCGTACGCATCCGCCGCTGTGTCCAAGACCTTCACTCGAAGGCTCGACGACGCTGAAGGCTTGTCCGCGGAGAGGCTGTCGGAGATCAACACTGGTGCACGGGCGCTTTTCGGGCGACTGACGGATATGCGTCGCCACTGAACTCCGATACCGGAACGATTCCGCCGCCTCCCCGACCGTCTGCCAGGCAAGTTGCTATTTGAAGGCGGTGTGTTCTGGATTCAAAATTCTGGTTTGATGTTTGAGGCAAACGATGATCGTTGATCCGGCAAGCCTGAAGTGCGCGGACGCGCTGCGTGTGCGCTCGATCGAGAGCAGCCGCGAGCTCGACTGGCAGTCGGCCCTCGTCGAGCATCATCAGATACTGGAACATGATGACACGTTTGAGACACGGCCGACGCCCGATCAAACTGTCGTTGTGATGACGCGCGGGGAACAGGAACTCGAGGTCCTGTCAGGCGGTGTTTGGCGACGTGCCTCTTACAGGCCCGGCGCAGTAGGTCTCACGCCAGGAGGCGCGACCGACCGCCTGCGGAGGCGGGTGAATCGGGAGGCGGGACCTGCCTGCAAGATCAACATCTACATTCCCCAGGCTCTTTTTGACGAAGCTGCCGACCAACTCTGTCGAGCAGGGTCGATGTCGCCGCCAACGCCTTTAGTGGCGCACGGTTACCTTGATATCCCCATTCGATATGTCGCCTTGGCTCTTCTCGACGGCCTTCGAGAAGGCGCTTCGACCCTTTACGCTGATAGTGCCGTCTGCTGGCTGGTCAGACATCTCCTGACCTTTAGTTGTGGGAGTTCGTCTGGAAACCACGAGGAGAGGCAAAGCGTGGGGATGGACAAGCGAATAGGAAGAGCGCTGGATTACATCAGCCATAACTATAGTGGATCGGTCTCGATCGATAAACTCGCCACCGAGTCAGGCGTGAGTAAATTCCACTTCGCACGGCTTTTCCAGCAGACCACAGGCACGACGCCCTACCGTCACTTGCTCGACACGCGACTCAACGCAGCCAAGCGGTTACTGCTCACAACCGATCTCTCCATCAGTGAAGTCGCTGGCAAGTGTGGGTCCAAACGAGCTAACCACTTTGCCACGCAATTCGGCAACCGTTTCGGCATTTGCCCACGTGACTTCCGTTTGGGCGGCCGGTCCAACGGTTGAGGCGACGCCCCTCCGCAATGTTGCGGAACATGTCCGAATTCTTGCCAAGCGGGGAACCACGCTTACGGATGCATGTATTGCCTGTCAGTTGGGGAGTTTGGAATGAACTCGGATACCTACCGTCGATTCTGGAAGCACGTTCAACCCAGGCTGGCGCGTCGCGGGTCTTTTTGGATACCGGGCGAGCGGGTCGAAATCGACGGGCAAACCTACCAGCGCGGGCCGCTCTTCGCGGAGTGGGAGGCGCCTGAAGAGGTGACGCATCCGTGGCCGATCGTGCTCGTCCACGGCGGAGGATACCAGGGTACCGAGTGGCGGGACACGCCGGACGGTCGCCCGGGGTGGGCTCAGCGGCTCGTTGAAGCAGGGTATGCCGTCGTTCTGGTTGATCGGCCTGGCCAAGGCCGGTCGCCCTTCCATCCGAAGACCATGGGCGAGATGGGGCCGCCCTTCTCATACGAGGGCGGACGGAAGATCTACTTTCCGGAAGACCTGGAGGGCCGGCACACGCAGTGGCCGTTCGAGGCGTCAGACGAGGAGGCCATGGATGCGTTCATCGCCGGTTACGGTCCGCTGCCTGCCGACCTCGCCTTCTCGGAGGATATGGAAGCCGATCGCCTCGCCAAGCTGCTGGACCGGATCGGCCCGGCGATCCTCCTGACGCACTCGGCGTCGGGGCCTGTCGGCTGGCTGGTCGCGGACCGCCGACCGGGGCTGGTCAAGGCTATCGTTGCTGTCGAGCCGATGGGGCCGCCGTTCGCCGACATACCCAACATCGGCAAGCTCGCATGGGGTCTGACGGCGTCACCGCTCGGCTATGAGCCCACGCCCCGCTTGCCCGAAGATGTGGAGGTCGCCCCGCCCGGCGCCCTGACCCTGCCCGCGCTGGCTGGCGTGCCCATCGCCGCCGTCATTGGGGAGACCTCGTCCTTCGCGCCCGCAAGTCAGCCAATCGTCGACAGGCTGAAGGCCGCAGGCGCGGCGGCGGAGCTGATCAGACTCACCGACCATGGCGTGACCGGCAACGGCCACGGCCTGATTTACGAGAAGAATTCGGACGCGGCGCTGGCGCCGATCCTGGCTTGGATCGCACGACTGGAGGACGGCGCGTGAGGCGGACCGAGCAGAAGTGGTCGTCCCTAAGAGCGGACCGGATCTGACTAGGCGCGAGGTCGTAATCTCGTCGTTAATCGTGGGAGGAGCGGCAATGGCCGGCGACGTCATCTTGGCCCAGCAGGCATCGGCGGGGCCTTCCGGCCGCCGCGTCGCCGACTTGACGCTGAGCGTCAACGGGCGCGAGTACCGTATTCCGGATTTGGACGCACACACCACGCTGCTCGAGGCGCTTCGCGACCACCTGCAGTTGACCGGCACGAAAAAGGGCTGCGGCCTGGGCCACTGCGGCGCTTGCACGGTGCACATGGATGGGCGGCGGGTGACGTCCTGCCTGGTGCTGGCCGTCATGGCGCGGGGACGAGCGATCACCAGCATCGAGGGTCTCGCACAAGGCGGCGAGTTGCACCCGCTGCAGGCCGCCTTCATCGAGCACGACGGCTTCCAATGCGGCTACTGCACCCCGGGCCAGATCATGAGCGGGGCGGCGTGCATCGCCGAAGGCCACGCAGGTTCGGACGACGAGATACGCGAGTGGATGAGCGGCAACCTCTGCCGCTGTGGCGCCTACCCCAACATCGTCGCCGCCATGCGGCAGGTGGCGGAGCAAGCCTCTTGACGCCCTTCGCCTACGATCGCGCGCCAAGCCTCGCGGCGGCCGTCGCCAGCCGGGCGCGCCACCGCTCGGACGGCGTCTGGGATGCCGGCGCGGACTTCTTCGCCGGCGGGACGGACTTGGTCCAGCTGATGCGGGAGAGCCTGCGCAACCCCGACCGCGTCGTCGACATCACCGCTTTGCCGGGGCTCGACCAGATCGAAGACCGCGGCTCCTCCGTTAGGCTCGGTGCGCTTGTCCGGATGAGCGATGCGGCTTCGCACACACTGGTGCGCGACCACTATCCCGTCGTCACCGAAGCCCTGCTCGCCAGCGCTTCGGCGCAGGTGCGCAACCTTGCGACTCTGGGCGGCAACCTGCTGCAGCGCACCCGGTGCGGCTATTTCCGTGATCCCGGTTCGCCCTGCAACAAGCGGGAGCCAGGTAGCGGCTGTCCGGCGATCCAGGGGCAGAACCGCTTTCACGCCATCTTCGGCGGCAGCGAACACTGCATCGCCACTTATGCCGGCGACCTCGCCAACGCGCTCGCCGCCCTGGACGCGACCGTGACGATTGCTGGGCCGCAGGGCGAGCGCGCCATCCTCGTGACCGAGCTGCACCGACCGCCGGGCGCGACGCCGGCAGTAGAGACCCAGCTTGCGCCGGGCGAACTCATCACCGCCATCGACGTGCCGGCAGACCGGCGCGGCTGGCGCTCGCACTACCTGAAGATCCGGGACCGGGCGAGCTTCGAGTGGTCAATAGCCTCGGCGGCAGTGGCGCTCGACCTGGACGGTGGGGTGGTGCGCGACGTCCGGATCGCGGTTGGCGGAGTGGCCACAACGCCCTGGCGGCTGCCGCAGGTGGAGGCGGCCCTGCGCGGCCGCCGGCTGACGCCCGAGCTGGCGCGCGGGGCGACGGCGCTGGCGGCGGAGGGCGCGGTCCCGCACGGGCGCAACCTCTACAAGGTCGAGCTGATCCGGCGCACCGTGGCGCGGGCGCTCGAAGAGATCGGAGGGCTGGCATGAGCGCGATCGGAGCGCCGCTGAGCCGGGTCGACGGGCCCGACAAGGTCACGGGCCGGGCGCGTTATGCGGCCGAGTTCCACCCCGACGGCCTCGTCTACGCCGCCACGGCGGACAGCACGATCCCCGCTGGCGAGATCACCGCGATCGACACCCGCCGCGCCGAACGCGCGCCCGGCGTCCTCCTGGTGCTGACCCATCTCAACGCCGACAGGCTGCCCTATGAGGCGCCGGAAGAACGGCCGGCGGTGGACCCCGTCGCGGGCGACCAGCTCCGGGTGCTCAACGGGCCGCAGGTGAAGTTCAGCGGCCAGCCGATCGCAGTGGTCGTGGCCGGGACGCAGGCACAGGCCGAATACGGCGCCTCGCTGATACGCGTGACCTACGCCCCCGACCCGGCGCCGCGCACCCGCTTCGATCCCGCGCTTGCGGAGCCTGCCTCCGAGGCGGCAGCCAAGAAGAACCGCGGACCCGAGACCCGCAAGGGCGACGCCGAAGCCGCGCTGGCCCGCGCGCCCGTGCAGATCGACGCCATCTACAGGAATGGCCGCGAGCAGCACCATCCGATGGAGCTGAACGCCACGGTCGCGCAGTGGCGAGGCGACCGGCTCACCCTCTGGAGCAAGTCGCAGTGGGTGCAGAACGAGCGCGACGAGATCGCCCGCCGCTTCGGGATACCGCCCGACCGCGTGCACGTCATCAATCCCTATGTCGGCGGCGCCTTCGGGTCGGTGTTGCGCACCTGGCCCCACGTCACCCTGGCGGCGATGGCGGCACGGCGCCTAGACCGTCCGGTGTGCCTGGAACTGACCCGGCGGCAGATGGCCACCTATGTC
Source organism: Acetobacteraceae bacterium (assembly GCA_965198755.1). Classification (GTDB taxonomy): domain Bacteria; phylum Pseudomonadota; class Alphaproteobacteria; order Acetobacterales; family Acetobacteraceae; genus BOG-908. The sequence goes on along the minus strand of OZ240673.1, from coordinate 3,948,977 downwards.
GGCGCGCGGGGGATGGCTGAACAGCACGTCCAGCTCGGGGCCGAGCGCGACGGACGGCTGACCGCTATGGTGCACGAGGTCGTCGGCCAGACCTCGACCTACGAGGAGTTCGCCGAACCGGCGCTCGGCCCCGCTGGCGCGACCTACACCTGCCCCGACCGGCTGACCCGCTACAAACTCGTCCACATGAACGTCAACACGCCCTGCCCGATGCGCGGACCGGGCTGGGCGACTGGCCTGATCGCGCAGGAGATCGCCATGGACGAGCTTGCTACGCGGATCGGGCTCGACCCAATCGAGCTGCGCTTGCGCAATTACGCCGAGCGCGACCCGATGAAGGACCTGCCTTGGACCTCGAAGCATTTGCGCGAATGCTACGCGCAGGGCGCCGAGCGGTTCGGGTGGGGCCGCCGCGAGCCCAAGCCCCGGACGATGCGCGACGGGCGCGACCTGGTCGGCTACGGCATGGCCACCGCCATCTACCCGGCCGAACGCTACCCGACCTCCGCTTCGGCGACGCTGTTCGCAGATGACCACGCTGAGGTTCGCTGCGCCACCACCGACATGGGGCCCGGCACCTACACCTCGATCACACAGGTCGCCGCGGACGCGCTCGGCCTGCCGATGACGCGCGTGCGCTTCGAGTTGGGCGATTCGAGCTTCCCCAAGGCGAAAGAGCATGGTGGCTCCACGACGATCTCCAGCGTTGGCCCGGCGGTGCAGGCGGCCTGCGCCGCGCTGAAGGCGAAGCTCGCCGTGCTCGCGGCCGCCCACGGGATGGAAGCCGGCGATGGCGTGCCCCTGCTGCGCCTGGCCGGGTTGGACAGCCTGTCCGCGGACGGAACTGCGGAGCCCGACGAGACCAACAGGAAGAAGTATGCGATGAACGGGTTCGGTGCGGTCTTCGCCGAGGTCCGCGTCGACCCCGACCTCTGCACCGTCCGGGTCCGCCGCCTGATCGGCGCCTACGACATCGGCCGCGTGGTCAATCCCAAGCTCGCCCACAGCCAGGCGATCGGCGGCATGGTGGGCGGGATCGGCATGGCGCTCTTCGAGGAGGTCGAGTGGGACGATAGCCTCGGTCGCGTCACCAACGGGACAATCGCCGAATATCTCGTGCCTGTGAACGCCGACGTGCACGAGCTCGACGCAGTATTCGTCGAGGCGCGCGACGACATCCTCAACCCGCTGGGAACCAAGGGCGGCGCCGAACTCGGCTTGTGCGGCGTGGCCCCCGCTATCGCTAACGCCGTGTGGCACGCAAGCGGCAAGCGCGTGCGCGACCTGCCGATCACCCCCGACCGCCTGCTCATGGCCTGAGGAGAAGAACCATGCGCCTCCCGCTGCTTCCACCGGACCAATTGAACGACGAGCGGCGCGCCTTCTACGATCGCGCGCTGAAGCAGATCGAGCACGGCGGGTTCACCGCCTTCAAGACGCGCGACGATCACGGCGCCCTGCTCGGCCCTTGGGGCGTGTTCCTGCACGAACCGTCGGTGGGTCAGGCCCACTATGACCAGGTCGAGGCGATCTCCGCCCTGAAGCGTCTGCCGGACTCAGCCAAGCAGGTCGCGATTCTTGTGACCGGCGCCTTCTACAAGGCGGCCTATGAGCTCTATGCCCACGCTGCCACCGCCGAGCGCGAAGGCATGGCGCCCGCAAAGGTCGCCACGCTCGCCGCAGGACAGCGCCCGGTCGACCTCACGCCCGACGAGGTCGCCGCCTACGACGTGGCCTCAGCCCTGCTGACGGGCGGCGTGCTGCCCGGCGCCGTCTACAAGGCGGCACGGGACCGGTTCGGCCAAGGCGGCCTGAACGAGTTGGTCCTTTGGGTCGGCCTCTATGCTCAGGTTTCGATTACGCTGAACGCCTTCGACGTGCCCAGTGAGGAGAAATTCCCGACGTGAGCATCGCTTATCCAACTCGCCAGCAGAACGAACTTTGATAAAGCGACACTGTGGACAGATCATCATGAGAAAGACATGGCTCATCACGGGCTGCTCAAGTGGCTTCGGCAAACATCTGGCTGCCGCCGTCGCGGAACGTGAAGACAATCTGATAGCAACGGCCAGCAATGCGGACGACCTGGAGAATCTCTATGCGGCGCATTCGGAGACCGTCAAGACGGCCGCGGTCGACGTGACGAAGCCGGACTCCGTCGCCGCAGTCGTTCAGCCCGCGGAGGCCGCATTCGGCGGCTTGGATGTCCTCGTCAACAACGCGGGCTTCGGCTTCATGGGCGCGGTCGAGGAGGCGGTTCCAGAGGAATACCGCCACGTCTTTGAGACGAACGTCTTTGGCTTGATCGAGACGATCCGCGCGGCCTTGCCAGCCTTGGAGAAACGCAAGCGCCCGGGTGGTCAACTTCTCGCCAGGCGCCGGCATTGCGGGAGCCGCAGGCTACGGATACTACAACGCCACCAAGTTCGCGGTTGAAGGCTTGTCGGAGGCTCTGGCGCAGGAGCTGAAGCCGCTGGGCCTCTCCGTCATCATCCTAGAACCCGGGCCCTTCCATACGGAGTTCCTGGGTCGGTCGATCAGGACCGCCAGGCAAGGAGATCAGGGCTTATGCCGAGACTTCCGGCAAGCTGCGTCACTACCGGAACAGCAACAACGGCCAACAAGCCGGCGATCCGGAGATCCGGAGGAGCCCGCCGCCGTGGTATCGTAGGTGAAGTCGGCGCGCGAGAAGGTCCCGTCGCTGCGGGTGGACTTGTCGAACACCGGGATGTGCGGCTCGATCTTCTACTCATCGACCAGCCAGGCGAGGTTCTCGGCCGAGCCGTAGCCGGTGTCGGCAATCAAGCAGAGCATGATCGAAGAGATCATGCTCTAGATGCTGCGCCTGGTGCCCAGAGCTGGCCGTAAGCCGATTGTTGTGACAAGCGCAGCCACTCACCCGATCAGGTAGCGGTTGCCGGTCTTGAGAGGCCGCAGCACAATGTAAGAGCGCAGACCGGCTAGGCCTCCACTTATCTTAATTATTCGGTCAATAAATGCGGCGAGTGCTTCCAGGTCACGCACTGCCACCTTCATCAGCACGTCAACGTCACCGCTCTGCATATAACATTCCAGCACCTCGGGTGCGTCGTCGATAAAGCGGCGGAATGCGTCGTTCTGAGCACTCTCATGCGCTTGCAAGCTGATGAGTACGTGCGCGAGCACGTCCAAACCCAGACGCTCGCGGTTCAACAAGGCGACGGTTCGCTCGATATAACCAGCCGCGCGCAGCCGTTCGAGACGGCGAGCACATTGGCTAGGAGACAAATGGACCCGCTCGGCCAACTCGGCTTGCGTACGGTCGGCCGCCTCCTGGATCGATCTCAAAATGCGCTTATCGTAGGCGTCCATACCTTCCCCGTCAGGATTCTGCACTCTCTCGCTATATCATGCGGAACTATTGCATGAACATACAGGACGGACAGAATTCTGCGCGCAAATCGCGAGCGCCGTGCCGCATAACCCTCCGACGGTGTCCCGCTCGGAGCTCCTCGTGCTACTTACGCCAATCGAACTTCTCGCCTTTAGCGGCCCTGTCGTCCTCCTCGCGTTCGTTCCGGGACCCGACCTGCTCTTCGTGCTCACAGAAGGCATGTTGCGCGGGCGCCGCGCCGGCTTGGTGGCGACATTTGGGCTTTGCAGCGGTCTGGTCTTCCATATTTCTGCGGTCACGCTCGGCGTCGCCGCCTTGGTGCGGGCCTCCCCGGCCGCCTTTGCCACCTTGCGCTACATTGGCGCCGCCTACCTGCTGTATCTCGCCTGGAGGGCGTTCTCTAACCGCAATGCTGCGCATGTAAATAAGAGTGGGGCGCCGGCCGCGCTCGGTGCGATTTATCGGCGCGCCATCCTGATGAACGTCTCCAACCCCAAGGTAGCAATCTTCTTCTTGGCCTTTCTGCCTCAGTTCGCTCACCCGGAGCGCGGGCATGTCGCAGTGCAGATGCTCATGCTGGGGAGCGTCTTCATGATCTGCTCCCTAGTCTGTTTTGCGGTGATCGCCTTCCTCGCCGGTCCCGTCGGCGCTTGGCTGCGCCGGTCCCCTTCGCGTGAGGCCAAGCTCAACGTCGTCTCCGCGCTCATCTTCGTCGCTCTCTCCGCCAAGCTCATCTTTCATTGAGCGCGAGCACGAAGTCCGGTGACCAGTTTCCTGCTGCCATTCCGCGGTTCAGGAGATTGTCATGCAATTGGATCAGGCAGACCGCTCGAAGTAGAAGAGACGATCGTTAAGGTCAACGAAGTGGATCTTCCTCGCGATAGGGATTGCTTAGTCGGCCAGTGCGCCGCAATAGGTGCCGCGTATTCGGCGTGGTCCTATGGCGCGAACGAAACGAACAGTTCGTGGTGGAGGTCTCTCGGACCGGAAAGTGTGCTTGCCGTCGTATTTCAGACGTGATCTCACCTATTAGCGCGGCGCATTGGACGACTGGATCGCGAGTGTAGTTGGGCGCGTTGTGCGCCTGCCACGGCGGCGGAAGCTTTGCAGTTTCTGGCTTTTCCCTCATCGGCTCACGGCGCTGCTTCCGCAGATGCCATTTCCGCCTCCTTAAGACAGCGATCCCAGATGGCAATGGCGGCGCGCATCTGCGGCAAGACCGGCTTGCCCATGAGGTCGCGGGCCTGGCTGGCATCAAACACCGCGACTGAAGCTGCCCCGTTTTCGTGGAGTGTTAAGGGACTTGATTCAGGTGGGTTCTGCGGTAGCGGCCTCCTTGGCAGCTTCGTAGGCCATGGGTGACTGGTAGCCCAGCGTCGAGTGTAGCCGGTCAGGGTTGTGCCAGCCCTTGATGAAGCTGAAGCAAGCCATCTTTGGCTCGGCCTGGGAGGCAAAGCGGCGGCGCTCCAGTAGTTCGCATTCCAGGGTCGCGAAAAAGCTTTCGCACATGGCGTTGTCATTCGCATCGCCGACTGAACCCATGGACGGCCGCACACCCGCCTCGCGGCAGCGATTGCCGAACCCCAGGGACGTATATTGGCTGCCCTGGTCGCTGTGATGAATGACATCGCCTGGTCCACGCTGGCCGATTGCCATTTCCAGCGCATCCACCACCAACTCGGCACGAATGTGATTGGCCATGGCGCAGCCAACAATCTTGCGGCTCCAGGCATCCAGCACGACCGCCAAATAGAGAAATCCGCTCGCAGTTGGCGCGAAGGTGATGTCGGCCACCCACAGCTGGTTCGGCCCGGGCGCTGCAAACCTGCGATCCACCAGATCCGGCGCAGGCCGCGCCGCGCGATCCCGACGGGTGGTGGTGATCCCGCTCCGGCGACGGCTCGCACCGACCAGACCTGCGGCGCGCATCAATCGTGCAATGCGCTTGCGACCATGTTTTTCTTCTCCTGCCCGAAGGTCCGCATGCACGCGTGGCGCCCCGTATGTTTCACGCGAGCTGGCATGTATGGTGCGCACGCGTTTCAACAGCGTCGTGTCAGCCTCTTGCTTCTTGCTCGGCGGCCGCTTGCGCCATGCTATGGTAGCCCGCCTCCGAGACGCCAAGCACGCGCGCCATCGTCGCGATGGGGAGGGTCGCCCTGGTTCGCACTCATGAATTCGAAGACCCGGACGGCACGGCTCCGGTCTCGCGTGCAAACCAGGCAGCCGCTCGAGAGAGAATGTCGCGCTCCACGCGCAACTGCTTGTTCTCGCGGCGAAGGCGACCGAGTTCGTCGCGCTCGGCGGCCGACAGGCCGTCACCCTTCTCATCCCGGCCGCCCTCCCTGCGGCCCGCCAACGCAACCCAGGCGCGGATGGACTCCGCAGACGGCTCAAACTCCCGGGCCAAATCCGAGGGGTCGCGGCCAGCCTGAACCAAATCAACCATCTGACGACGAAATTCAGGCGAGTAAGGCTGACGAGTGCGGCGCATCTATGAAGCCTCCGGCAAAAGCTTGAGGGGATCCACCAAACCGGGTCAACTTCAACGCTGGCCAAACCATGCCGAGCGCATGGTTGACGTGTATGCGACGACCGTTCGAGCTTATGAAAATCGAACCGCACCGTCGTTTTTCGCGACGAACACGAGAGTAGGTCATCCGCCGATTCCGAGCAACAAGTCTCAACAGCATTGGAAACGTATCGCCTCCGCTTTGTCCTTGGCGCAATGCGTCTAAGAGCCGGTGCGGAGCCAGGCGGAGCGCAGCGCGCTGGCCGCTGTCTCCGCGAAGGTCTCTCGCGTACTCGCACGGCGGCGTCCATCCGAGGCTCAGGTGTGACAGGACGCTTTTCCAGGCGCATGATGCTGTTACTGCTCCCTCCGACCGTGATGCAAGCCATTGAACACGTGGAATGACAAGCCCATCGACCACGCGCTGGCGCGCTTCCACGCCACGCTGGGCGCGCCGTTAAAGCTGGCCCGCGTTGATCGGGCAGGACGGACTGTGGCGGCCGTGGGGCGGTGGCGGCATGATGGCAGCCGCGTCGAGCTGTCCGACATTGCGGCGATCAGGCTGGTATTCAGCATCACCGGCGGACAGGAGCTCGAGTGGCGACGAGGCGATCGGACCACGAAAGCCACGGCGCGCTGCGGAGCGGTGGCGATCGCCGCAGGATGGGATAGCGACTTGCTCGAGGTTCGCGGTCGGGGCGACACGCTCCAGATACTCATTGACCCACTCGTCCTTGGCGGAGCACGTGTAGCCACGACCTTTCCGACGTCGCGCCTTGAGGAAGCCTTGCATCTCCGCGCGCTGTCGGCACAGGCGCTGGTCGCGCTTTCCGGTTACTCCGATCGCTCAATCCCGCGGATCGTGCGAACCGTCGGCGCGCTGATGAGTCAGAGTTCAAGCACGTCGCGGCCGCTGGCGCGAGGCGGTCTTTCCCCGGGCGTGCTCCGTAGAGTGCAGGCGTTGGTGGATGGGCAGCTCGAGCACGAGCCCGACAGGCTTGCTTCAGTCGCCGACCTCGCCGACCTGTCAAGTCTCAGCGTATCGCACTTCATTCGAGCGTTTCGGGCCAGCGAGGGAGTCACGCCGCACCGGTGGATCATGACGCGTCGGCTCGAAAAGGCGACAGCTCAGCTGCTAAGCGATCGGACTAGCGTGACCGAAACCGCAATCTGCTCCGGCTTTTCGTCGGCCGCACATTTCGTCGCAAGCTTCCGCCAAAACCTTGGCGTGACGCCGGCCCAGTTTCGCGACGCCTCGTGCGCCTAAGGATTGTCGCGATTTTCTGATACCAGCCTCTCCGGGCAATCTCCATCGTCGCGCCAGAAGGAGTACTGCGATGGATATTGCTAAATGGATGGTCGCCGTCGTGGCGGTCTATAATTTTGGCGGGCTGCTCTACGACGCTGTGCTGCCGCGCACCGCACGCATGCACCTCTATAACCCTGCATGGCCGCCCCACGCCAAGTTCCACAACGCTCAGACGATGCTGCTCGGAGTGTTCTCCGGAACCCTGGCGCTGGCCATCCTCTTCGGATCGCATCCACTCACGCTGCCGACCTTCCTCATCGCTGCAGCGGTCGCCGGGGGCTATTTCCTCACGATGGTCGTCGCTCCCTTGTTCCCAGGGACCGCCTGGATCGATCCGGAGTTCCGGGATTTCGTCCCGAAGCCGCTCGGTCTCAATCCGCAGCAACTGGTCACCTACATCCTATGTGCGCTTCTCACCGCCGCGGTAGTGATCGCCTGCACGGCAGGTGGGCGGTGATGGAGACCCTCGCTGGTTCGGTCGCCCGCGTCGCCGACTACCCGATCGCTCCCTGTTTTCTAGAACGTTGGTCGCCCCGTGCCTTCCGCCCTGAGCCGATCACAGAAGCCGAGCTCATGACGATGTTGGAGGCGGCACGGTGGGCCGCGTCTTCCTCTAACGCCCAACCATGGCGATTCGTCTACGCTCGGCGGGACACGACGGCCTGGCCGCCGCTCTTGGATTTGCTCGTGCCGAACAATCGCGGCTGGGCGCAACACGCATCCGCTCTCGTGTTCTTCGTATCTCAAGAGCTGATGCCCTCACGAGAATGCCAGGCACTAGTCGCGTCGCCTACCCACAGCTACGACGTGGGCACGGCATCGGGTCATTTCGCCCTCCAAGCCCACCTCATGGGATGGCATACTCACGGTATGTACGGCTTCGATCAAGGCCGCGCCGCTGAGGTGCTCCGAACGCCTCCGAACCATCGCATCGAGGCAGTATACGCCGTCGGGCGGATCGGCGATCCCGCCGCCCTGCCGGAGCCTCTGCGTTCTCGCGAAATGCAAAGCGGTCGGCATCGGCTCACGGCGCTGGCTTACGAGGGACATATGGATACGCGGGGCTGATTGGCGGCTTTACTGATAAGCGATTACGCTCTTGGATCTTATTTGGCGACGTAGTCATGCCAGCCCGGTTGAGTTGACTGTTCTGTGATTTTGACGGGCTGGGTGGCGTGAGAATCTTCCGTTTCCCTCTTTGGGTGGATGGCGGCGAGATGGCTCCGGTGACGCGGCAGGATGTGACGGCGGCGGATTTGCGGCAGGCGGCGGCGCGTACAAAGGAGTCTGAGGCGGCTCCACGGATGCTGGCTTGGCGCTTGTGGTGGAGGGCAGTGCGCGGGCTTAGGCGGCGCGTGCTTGCTGCATTGTTGTTGCCGACTGCGCAGTGGGCTCGAACTCTCGGGCAAGGTCCTCGAAAGATCGTTCGGCACGAACCAGATCGACCATCTGAGGGCGAAACTCAGGCGGATATGGCGGGCTGGTTCCGGAATTCAGAAACACCTTTGTGAAAGCTCCAGGGTGTCCGCCTAACCGGGTCAATCCAAATCCCGCCCGCGCCACAAGCGCTCCTACCCCGCAGCAGAACCGTCGCGCTGTGGCTGGGTGCGCCAGCTCTGAGGTTCGCCCCCGGCCAACCCGCCCGTGGCGTTGAAGGCCGTGTTCCACTAACATTCTACCTGGACCACTACTTTGGGGCAGGTCAGGGCGGCTATCCAGGACGACGCTACTCTCGAGTATGAGCCGCCTACAACTCAACCCAAGTGGGGGAGACGATCCCAGTGCTTGACGCCTTGACCCTGGATCAGGCCCGCATCTTCGTGGCCGTTGCCGAGACCGGCAGCTTCTCGGCCGCCGCCAAGCGGGTGCAACGCGTGCAGTCTGCGGTGAGCCAGTCCATCGTGTCGCTGGAACGCACGCTCGAGACGGAGCTGTTCGACCGCAGCGGTCGTCGGCCCGTGCTCACCAAGTCGGCTGAGGCTATCCTGCCGGAAGCGCGAGAGCTGGTGCGCCGGGCCGAAGCGCTCCGGTCCAAGGCGAAGGCGATGGCTGGCGGCGTCGAACCGGAGCTGGCCCTAGCAGTGGATCCACTGTTCCCCCTCGACATTCTCTTAACGGCTCTGCGAACCGTACAGGCCCGCTTTCCCACCACCCGCGTCGCGCTGACGGCCGAGGGGATGGGAAGGCCGGAACGCCTGCTCCGTGCTGGCAAGGTGTCCATGGCGATCTGCGCGCCCGAGACGACGGCGCCCAAGGACCTCGAAAGCGAGTTCCTTACAAAGGTGACGATGACGCCGGTGATCGGCGCTTCCCATCCTTTGATCAGGGACGGGGGGCGGCCGGAGCGGGCGCAGCTCGTACAGGCCGTACAGCTCGTGCTGACCGACGATGAAGACCGGGGCGCCTGGAGCCGGGGTGTCATAAGCGTCTGCGTGTGGAGGTTCCAGGACCTGCGGACGCGCTTGGAGTTCCTGCTGGCGGGCTTCGGCTGGTGCAACCTGCCCACGCACGTCGTGGAGCCCTACCTGCTTTCGGGCGAACTCGTCGCCCTGCAGGTGGATGCCGCCGTGGGCTATGACCTTTCGGTGTTCGCCGTCCACATGCCCGCGCAGCCGTATGGCGTCTGCGCGAAGGCCTTGCTGGACGAGCTGAAGAGCGCCCTGGGGACATGCGCAACCCATCAGGCAAGCCGATAGCCCAAGTCAAAATTTCCGCGCTTCCAGCATCGCCGTCGATCCCAAACTACAGCGAGGCGCTCGAGACTTTCGAGGCACCTGTCATGGAGGACGTCATAGGATACGTCCAAAGGAGATCATCATGGACGTCGAGCCGAAAACCTACACCAGCCCAAGCCTTATATCACCGGACAATCACTCTCTGATGCTCGTGGACCAGCAATACCTTGTCCTGATCCTCGTGCGCTCGCATGAGGTGACGCAGGTGCTGGAGAACATGACCCTGCTCGCCAAAGGAGCCAAACTGTTTGGCGTGCGCACCCTGCTGACCACCGCTCACTCCGAGACGCAGCAGCTGGTCAGGCAGGTTCGGGAGGTTTTCCCCGACCAGGAGCCCATCGAGCGCACCACCCTGAACGCCTTCGACGACGAGCAGGTTGTCGCGTGGGTGCGGGAGGGCGGCAAGAAGAAGCTGGTGATCACCGGTCTTTGGACGGAGAGCTGCATGACCATGACCACCCTGTCGGCGCTGTCGGCGGGCTACGAGGTCTACATCATCACGGATGCGGCGGGCGGCGGCAGCAAGGAGACCCACGACATGGCGGTCCTGCGTATGGTGCAGGCCGGCGCGATCCCGCTTACCACCGCACAGTACCTCAAGGAGATGCAGCGCGACTGGGCCCGCAGCGAGACCGCCAAAGACCTGATCGCCATCTATGAGAGGCATGGAGGCACTTACGGCGCGGGCCTGCAGTACCAGCAGGACCTAATCTCCGGCGCTTCGCCGTCTTCGCACGGCGGCCCGGGCGCCTCCTAGGGCTAGGCGGCTCGTGAGTCGGCCTGGGAGGTCGGTCCTGGAGACTGGCCTCCCTCTTACCCGGGGCGACGTCCGGATCCGCGGCCTGCAAGAACGCCTATCGCGCCAGCACCACCTATAGATTAAGGGGACCGTTATGCACTAACCGTATCCCTCCGCCGGGGGCCGCCTTGTGCGGGTGAAGGGCTGATTGCGAGTCTGCGCTCTTAAGGAGGTCCTTATGAGCACGCGTAGCAGCACAGCATGGCCCAGATAACCTTGTTGACGGGGCCAGAGCGTCGGCGCCGGTGGAGTGACGAGGAGCGGGAGCGGATTTTGGCGGCGGCATTTGCGCCGGGTGCCATCGTTGCGAACATTTCTCGCCAATTCGAGGTGTCCACAAGCCTGATTTACAAATGGCGGGAGCAGGCCTTGGCGGCGGGTCAGTTTGGGTCGGCCTTTGCGCCGGCTATTTTGACCGGCGAACCCATGCCGGTGAAGGCGCCGGAGCCGGAGCCTGCGGCGATCCTTATCGAACTGGCCAACGGGTCACGGGTGAAGATCAACCCGCACGCTTCGCCCGAGATGGTGACGGCGGCGCTGCGGGCACTGCGATGATCCCGATCGCCAGCGGGGCGCGCATCTGGATCGCGACCGGGCACACTGACATGCGCCGCGGCATGAATGGCCTTGCGCGGCAAGTGCAGGAGGGTCTCGGGCGGGATCCTTTTTCGGGCGACGTGTTCGTGTTCCGCGGCCGAAGCGGTTCTTTGATCAAGGCGCTCTGGCATGATGGGATCGGGTTGTCGCTGTATGCCAAGCGGCTTGACCGCGGCCGCTTTGTCTGGCCGCAGACCGTCGACGGCGTGGTGGCGCTGACCGCGGGTCAGATGAGTTATCTTCTGGAAGCGATCGACTGGCGCAACCCGCAGCACACCTGGCGCCCGGAGCTTGCCGGGTAGGCGAATAATCCATGGTGTGTCGTCAAAAAGGGGCTACGCGGTCACGACGTTTGTGATTCACTGGCTGGCGTGAACGCCGAGCTTGCCGCCCTGCCAGATGACATTGATGCGCTGAAGGCGGCGCTGCTGGCGGCGCGCGCGGAGGCGGCGGCAGCCGTCGCGCAATGCTCCAGCGACCAGGCGCTGATCGCGCATCTGAAGCTGGAGATCGCCAAGCTCAACCGGGATCGGTTTGGGCCGCGGTCGGAGCGCACCGCCCGGCTGCTGGATCAGATGGAGTTCCAGCTGGAGGAGCTGGAGGCGTCGGCGACAGAGGACGACCTGGCCGCCGAGGCCGCCGCGGGCACGACCAGCCAGGTGGCCGCGTTTACCCGCGCGCGCCCGGCCCGCCGGCCGTTCCCTGCGCACCTGCCGCGCGAGCGGGTGGTTGAGCCGGCGCCTTGTGCCTGCCTACGCTGCGGCGGTGCACGCCTTGCCAAACTGGGCGAGGACATCACCGAGACGCTGGAGGTGATCCCGCGCAGTTGGAAGGTGATCCAGCACGTTCGGGAGAAGTTCACCTGCCGTGACTGCGAGGCGATCAGCCAGCCGCCGGCGCCGTTCCGCGTGACCCCACGCGGCTGGGGCGGCCCGAGCCTGCTCGCGATGATCATGTTCGAGAAATTCGGCCAGCATCAACCGCTGAACCGCCAGGCAGAACGCTACGCCCGCGAAGGCGTGCCGCTGAGCCTGTCCACCTTGGCCGACCAGGTGGGTGCCTGCACCGTGGCGCTGATGCCCTTATTCGACCGCCTGCGGGCCCACGTGATGGCCGCCAAACGGTTGCATGGTGACGACACCACGGTGCCTGTGCTGGCCCGCGGCAAGACCGACATCGCCCGTCTCTGGGTCTATGTGCGGGATGATCGGCCCTTCGGTGGTCGGGCTCCGCCAGCTTCGGTGTTTTACTATTCACGTGACCGCGGCGGGCAACATCCACAGGCGCACCTTGCCACCTATGCCGGCGTCCTGCAGGCCGATGCCTATGGCGGCTACGGGAAGCTTTATGTGGAAGACCGCGGCCCTGGCTTGATCTTGGAAGCTGGGTGTTGGGCGCATGCACGCCGAAAGTTCTTCGTGCTGGCCGATATCGAAACCGCCGCCCGCCGAAAGTCGCAGGGCAAGCAGCCCGCGGCGATATCGCCGCTGTGCTTGGAAGCAGTGCGACGCATTGATGAGCTGTTCAGCATTGAACGAGACATAACTGGATGCGGTGCCGATCAGCGCCGCGCCAGACGCCAGGAACTGAGCGCACCTAAGGTGGCCGATCTGCGCGCGTGGATGCACGAGCAACGCGGCAAGTTGTCCGGCTCGAACGATGTGGCGAAAGCCATGGACTACATGTTGAAGCGCTGGGTGGTGTTTGCCAGGTTCCTCGATGATGGCCGGATATGCCTGACGAATAACGCGGCGGAACGGGCCCTGAGGGGAATCGCACTTGGCAGAAAGTCATGGCTGTTCGCCGGTTCGGATCGCGGCGGCCATCGTGCGGCTGTGATGTATAGCCTGATCGTCACCGCCAAGATGAATGACGTCGATCCTCAGGCTTGGCTCGCCCACGTTCTTGCCAATATTGCCCAGCATCCTGCAAGCAATCTCGACGATTTGCTACCCTGGAACTGGCGGCCGACCGACGCGGCAATGCGCCAGGCCGCCTGACATGGCAGCGCCAAGCTACGTGTTCACCATCGCCCGCGTCGCCGAGATGTTGGGGGAAGATGAAGAATGGCTGCACACAATTGCCGACGACATGGAGCCGGAAGACGGGTGCTTCTGGGTCTGCGACATCAACGACACCACCACTCGGGCCTTCACCGGATTCGGGATCGACAGCCTCAAAGAGCTGATGCCCAATTATAGGCGAGACGAAACCAGCGGCTGAAGCCCAATCCACACCCCCGTGGTGCTCACCGCATGGATATCACTAACCGCCGGGTGGTACGCCCTCACTCGGGAAAGACGATTTTGGGCCGTCAGGTCGGAAAGCGCCTGCGACGGGAGGGGCCGGAGCCACGATGAGTCGATACAACCCCTGATCTGCCCCTGACGTAGCCGCTGGTGCGGCTCGCCCTCGTCTCCCTTTTCCTCGTCGCGGCCTAAATTGAAGTCCTGGACTTCTCCTCCGCCGTGCGGGCCCAGGAGGGGTGGGGCTGCGACCCGGGGCATTCTGGGCGGTTGCTGTTACCGCGGTGCAGGTCACGGGCTTCCTCATCATCCTGTCTGGGCGATGGATCTGGCTCGGCTCCGGCATGCTGGGCGGCTTCACAGCCGCGACGATCGTGATCGCGCACCCCTGCTGGGAACTGTCGGGACAGGCCAGGTTCGAGGCCCGCAATGAGTTCTTCGATCAGCCCGTCATAGGGGGCCGGGGCTCGAGACCGCCAGTCGTTGAAGCTCATCGTGGAGGAGAAAATCAGAGGCAGGTCACTCACATCCCAGCCCCGGATCCAGAAAGTCACTTCATAGGCTTGGCGGTATTAGCTACGCCTCAGCGATTAGCCATTTGCGAGAAGAAGCAGGTCGGGGTGTCCTCGGCGTCGTCGGCGTTTTCGTATAATTGAAAGGGTTCACAAAGCTGGTGTGTCCGCTGAGTGCGCCTGCACGGCGGCATCAACGATCGCATCGACGAATCGGGTGTCGAGTGGCGCCCGGGAGAACCAGCGCGCGTAGAACAGCGCCCCGGCCACCATAGCGATCAGGTAATTGGGGCAGGTCTCCGGATCTATCTCACCGCGCCCTTTTGCCCGTTCGAATACCAATTCGAACGGTGACATCACGCTCTTGTGCCATGCGGTTTGCATCTCCCGCACCGCAACGTCGCGCTCGGCCGCATCCAGGATCGACGGCACGACCGCGCTCCAACTGGCCGTGCGCAATTGCTCAGCCAAATCCGTTAGCAGCGCGCGCAAATCGCCCTGCAAGGTTTTGGTGTCGGGAACGGCCACATTGCCACCAAGTCGGGAGCAGGCATCTATAAGCAGCGCGGACCGCGACGGCCAGTGACGGTAAATCGTCGTTTTTGAGACGCCTGACGCGCGGGAAATCTCATCGATGCTGACATTGGCGAGACCGTTCTGAGAAAGCTGGCGATAGGTCTCCGCCAGCACCGCCGCTTTTGAACGTTCCGTGCGCTTATCCGGCTTGATGTCTACTTCGGGCACCTCGGGTCCTTGAACAGCACGATACCGTAGCGTATCTGATGCGGCGTGTGCACCACATTATCAGCCAAGCGGCGAGGGAGACAGCATGAAGAAGCTCGAAAGCAAGATCGCTCTCATTACCGGAGGAACGAGCGGCATCGGCGCCGCCACGGCGAAACTGTTCCAGGAAGAAGGCGCGACCGTCGTCGCGACTGGTTCGAGCGACGCATCCGTCGAGGCGGCGCGGGACCAGATGCCTGGCATCGAGTTCGTCACTTCCGACGCCGCCGATCCTGCGGCCGGCAAGGCGCTGGTCGAGCATGTCCGCACCACCTATGCCAGGTTAGACGTGCTGTTCGCCAATGCAGGCACCAACAAGCTTGCGTCGATCGAGGATGTGGACGAGGCGACTTTCGATCGCCTGATGGGGGTCACGCTTCGCGGGCCGTTCTTCCTGCTGAAGCACGCGGTTAGCGTGATGCCCGCGGGTGGCTCTATCATCCTGACCTCGTCTTCGGTAGCCTTACGCGGGATGGCGACGACCAGCGTGTACGGCGCGGGCAAGGCGGCGCTACGCGCGTTGGGCGTTAACCTTGCTGTCGAGCTTGCCCCGCGCCGGATCAGGGTCAACACGGTCACACCCGGCCCGATCGCAACCCAATTCGGACAAAAGCTCGGCCTCACGCAGGAGCAGATCGTCGCGGTCTTCGGCCCCATGATGGGCCGCGTGCCGCTCGGTCGCATGGGCGATGCCGACGAAGTCGCTGCCGCTGCGCTCTACTTCGCCTCCGATGCGTCGGGCTTCACGACCGGCGCCGACCTGGTCGTGGACGGCGGCCTCACCATCACCTGAGCGATCGGGTGGCTGAGCGGTAAATGCCATCATCCATGACGTTTAGAATTAGGCATAGATGTCCCGCAAACTGCCCATCGCTCTCCTCATCTGCTCAACACGGCCCTCGCGCTTTGACGACATGCCCGCGCGATGGATGCTGAAGCAGGCGCAAGCCCAGGCAGACGTGGATGTGGAGACAGTCAATCTGCGCGACCATCCGCTGCCGTTCTTCGCGGAGGTCACCTCCAAGATGCGGGCGCCGAGCCAAGACCCCGAAGCAATTCGGTGGCGGCACGCGTCGCCGAGTTCTACGGCTACATCTTCGTCGTGGCCGAATATAACCGCTCTATAACAGGTGGGCTTCAGCTCGCCAGCCCCCAGCCGAGCCGGATGCGCTTACACAGTCTCGGGCTGCCGCTGGCGCGACGGCGCGGTCGGCCCTTCGATGCCTATCGCCTTGCGGACCCGGGGCGCGACCTCGGTCGCGAGACGTTCGATTACGCGCGCCACCTCCCTGAAGGGCAGGCCGCCAATGTCGAGCTGCGCCAGGAACCGGTCGTGGCGCACGACCTCGTACTGATGCACGATCTTCTCCACCACTTCGTCCACGGAGCCGACCAGGAGGGCGGTGGATGAGTCGGTGGACCGCTCGAATTGGCTACGGCTCATCAAGGGCTGCCGA
Source organism: Acetobacteraceae bacterium (assembly GCA_965198755.1). Taxonomy (GTDB): domain Bacteria; phylum Pseudomonadota; class Alphaproteobacteria; order Acetobacterales; family Acetobacteraceae; genus BOG-908. The sequence continues at coordinate 3,932,654 of OZ240673.1, read as the reverse complement.
CCCCGGGGCGAGGCTTCGGACCAGTAGGCGGCGTAATGGGGGTAGAAGGTCTGGCGGGCGGCGATCGGGTCGGCACCCACGTGGAAGTGGCTGGTGATCGCCACCTTCAAGGCTTCGGTCGGCTGGCCCGCCTGTCGGCCGGCCTCCCGGTAGAGGGCGACAAGCGGAGCCATGTGGTCGATCGGACCGCCCAGGACAGCCAGCGCCATCGGTGCGCCCAGCAGACCGGCGCGCGCGGCGCTCTCGGGCGACCCGCCCACCGCGATCCAGGTCGGGATGGCGGCCTGGATGGGACGGGGCGCTATTGCTGCGGCATTCAGCGGGCTGCGCCGCCGGCCCGACCAAGTCACCCGCTCCTCGCGGCCGAGCCGCTTCAATAGATTGAACTTCTCGGCAAACAGTTCGTCGTAGTCGCGCACGTCCACGCCGAACAGAGGGAACGGCTCCGGGAAGGCGCCGCGTCCCACGATGAGTTCTGCCCGCCCGTCAGAGAGAAGGTCGAGCGTGGCGGCGTCTTCAAAGATCCTGACGGGATCGGCCGCGCTGAGCACGGTGACGGCGGTGCTGAGCCGGATGTGGCGGGTCTCCGCCGCCATGGCGGCCAGCACGACGCCGGGCGAGGAAATCGAAAAGTCTAGACGGTGGTGCTCTCCGAGCCCGAACACATCCAGGCCGGCTTCGTCGGCGAGCTTGGCGGCCTGCCGGATTTCCGACAGGCGTTCTTTGGCTGTGAGTGTACGCCCGCTCGCTGGATCCGCGATTAGGTCGCCGAAGGTGTAAAGGCCAAACTCCATAGTCTCCTCGTACTCAAAGAGTTCAATTCACTGGTTCAGTATAAACAAGCCTGGAGGCTCACGCTCCGAGGGTGGGTTCATCCGAACACTGGAAAACCGCGTCTCAGGTTGAGAATTGGGCAGGTGGTTGGTCAGGGATAAGAGCTAAAATCATGTGATCGACCATCGGCGTGACTGATGGACGCAGTCGACCTGAACTGGTGCGGCGTTCGCCCCTTTCCCGCCCGAAGCGCGGCCTGCACTTGGCGTAGCCCAACCTATTGTGCATCGCTGATGTTCATGGACGGGCTTGAGTTCAATTGGCTTAGGTGAAGTCGCACTTGAGGTCGATCAGTGCGCCGCCTTTGCCGACATCTGGTTGAGCCTCGTCATGGACTCGGCGAAGCGGCCCTCCACTTCGGCGAAGCGCTGGAACTTGACCCGGTCGACCAGGACCTCTGGCGGCGTCGGAACCTCGCTGAGGAGCGCCATGGCTTCGTCGGCGAAGGCGTCAAGCGGCAGGAAGGCCGCGTTGTCCTGCTGGCCGGGTGTGATAGCGGTCCTCACCGCCGGCGGGACCAGCTCGATCACCTCGACGCGGCCCTTCAGCGTCTCCCGCAAAGAAACGGTGTAGGAGTGCATCGCAGCCTTGGTCGCGCTGTAGGTCGGGGTTGCGAAGAGCGGCAGGTAGGCCTGCCCGGACGTGACGTTGATGATCGCCGCGTCAGGCTGGTCAACTAAGTGCTCGATCAAGGCGTTGACCAGCCGGATCGGACCCAAGAGGTTGGTGGTGACGAGCGCCTCCGCGTCGGCGAGGTCGCGCCGCTTGTCGAGCGCCTCGAAGCGCATGATGCCGGCGTTGTTGACCAGCACATTTACGCCGGGGTGGCTCGCCAGTAGGCGCTGCGGGAAGGCCTCGATCGCATCGGCGTCATCAATGTCGAGCTCGATGGCGTGCAGGCCCGGACGGCCGTTGATCGAACGCTCCAGGGCCTCGCGGCGCCGGCCGGCGACGATCACCAGGTCGCCGCGCGCGACGAAGCAACGGGCCAGCGCCTCGCCAATGCCGGAGCCGCCGCCCGTGATGAGGATGGTATTGCCGTGCGTCTTCATGATGCTGCTCCTTGAGGTCGGGCCGGCGGTGGAGCCGCCCGCCGCTCAGCCGGCGGAGGCAGGCCAGCCGGTCGAGGTCGTCGATGAGGCACGGACCGGTCGGTTCCGGCCGAGGGCTCGCTTCGTCCCGTGGGCGGAAGCCTCCATCTTGGCGCCGGCGAACAGGGCCATCGGCCCGAAATGCCGCGGAGCCTCCTTTGGCAAGATCGCCTGCGTCGGGATGGCCAGCGCCCGGCCGATCGCCTCGGCGATGGCGCGCATCGGCACGCCCTCTTCGTCCACCCCTGGATAGCGCGCTCGCGCGCCGCCGGCCTCGGGCGCCAGCCGGAACAGGCGGGCGGCGTCGGAAAGGTGGACCGCGGCCCAGCGCTGGGCACCGCCGCCCACGTAGGCGAACCCGCCCGCCGCCTTGGCATTGCCGATGAGCGGCGTGACCAGACCCTGCAGGGCGGTGTCGTGCACTTGGCCGAGACGTACGACCGAGACGCGAACGCCGTCGGCCGCCAAGCGGCGCGCGACCTGCTCGGACATTCGGGCAGCCTGTAGTCCGGCGGCACGCAGCCCTCTTCGGTGAGGACGCGCCCGGACGCGGACAGGCCCCCCAGTCCGTTGGGGACGGGGACGGCTTGGGCGTGCCGGCGAGCGCGGCGCCGATGGCCTCAGGGGCTTGGCGGTCGGCCTCGCAACCCTCCGCGGGCTCGGAGAAGTCGTGCTCGAAGGCGAGGTGGATCACGCCGTCCGCCTGCCGGACGCCGGCCTGGAGGGAGGCATGGTCTCCGGTCGATCCCCGCTGCACCTCCGCGCCGATCCGGCGGAGCGTGTCCGCAGCGCTGCCCGACCGGGCGAGCCCGAGCACCTGGTGCCCGGCGCTTAGCAGTTCGCCCGTTACGGCGCGGCCGATGAACCCTCTGGCGTTGGTGAGGAATGCGCGCATGCAACCTCCACTGTCAGCCCGTGACAGTGCTAGCTCGATTGGCAGGCCGTGACAATGGGGTTAAACGATCGCGATGGTGCAGAAGGCCGACCGGGCGCGAGAACGGTTCGAGAGCGCCGCCCTGGCGCTGTTCCGGGAGCGGGGCTATGCGCGCACGACAGTGCCCGAGATCGCCGCCCGGGCGGGCTTAACCGAGCGCACTTTCTTCCGCTACTTCGCCGACAAGCCCGAGGTGCTGTTCTGGCGCGCGGGCGAGTTCGAGGCGGCGATGGTCGACGCCATCACACTTGCCCCCGCGGGCGCGATGCCGCGCGACGTGCTGCTCGCCGGCTTTGATGCGCTCAGCGGTGTCCTCGATGCGACACGCAGCGAGGTGTCAGCGCGTCATCAACTCGTGGATGCGCATCCCGAGTTCAAAGCGCGTGACATGCTGAAGAAGCAGGAGCTCACCCGAGCGGTCGATCGCGCTCTCCGCGCTCGAGGCTTTAGCGAGGAAGAGGCGCGGATGGGCGCGGAGGCCGGCATGACGATCTGGCGCGTTGCGCTTGATCGCTGGATCTGCTCCGAGATGAAGGCGAGGTTCGCCGAACATGTCCGGTTGGCCTTCGACCAGCTCCAAGCCTTCACTGGTCCTCGCAAGTGAATTCTCGGTCAGATGCTTACCCCTTCGAGGGACGGAGACGTCGTGATTCGGAGTAGACACCGAGACCTCACTGACGACGACGAGGCTTAGGCGATTGGCTGCGCGGCGGCCCCGGTCTTTTTGGGAGCTACGATCTTCTGCTAATTGCTATGTTCAAGGAAGGATACGCGCGCGCACTTCAGTCGGCGTCCGCCCAATCTCGCACCGCATCGCGCGGGCGAGATGGCTGGCGTGGGTGAAGCCGCTCCGCCGGGCTACCTCGCCGACGTTTTGCTCGGGTTCGGCGAGCAACTCCAAGGCGTGATCCACGCGGCGCGCGACGACGTACCGGTGCGGGCAGTATCCCGTGCTGTCGTGGAACGCTCGCGCGAAATGGAAGGTGCTGGTTCGCGCTTCCCGCGCCAGCGCGGCTAGCGACAGATCGCCGGCAATGTCGTCCCGAACCATCGCCAGCACCCGACGCAGGGCGCCCGGCGCGAGCCCGCCGCGCCGACGCGACGGATGAACGGGCCGCCCATGCCGCGCCAGCACTCGCGCGAACGCGGAAAGTGGAACCTCGCCGCTTGCCGCCGCCTCCAGGATTAGCCGTTTCAGCTCGTCGCAGCGTTCGTTGATCATGGGACGGCATAAAGGCTCCAAGCCGACCTCGTCGGCAGCGCGCGCCACCGCCGCCCCTGGCAGACGCAACATCACGACCCGGCACTCGCCCGCGACGACGAAGTCACATCGCAGCCCGGGCGGCAGCACGGTCACCGTGCCGGTCGCGGGCGTCTGCGAGTCCCACCGGCCGCCGAAACGCCCCTCAACTCGATGACGCGCGCTCAGGTTGACGATGGTCGCCACCTCGTCCCTGCTCTCAAAGCGGAACGGAACATCGGCATGGCGTATCCGGCGCACCGCCCCACCGGCCGCCACGTGGACCACGGCGCCGTGTCCTAGCGGCAGATCGAAGAGGCTGCTTGCTGTTTGCTCCCTAGAGGCGCTGGTCGGCACGACGCTGTCCTTATTGATTGTGAGAGCCGCCGCTGGTCAGGCGACCAAGCACGACTGGCTCACGAAGGGGTCGGTTACAGCGAGCGGACGTAGACCGATGTCGTGCAGAAGCCGCTCCGCGCGGGCTGGATCAACAGGGCGGCCCGGCGCGTTACCCAACGCTTCCGCGTCCTCCCCGGCGCGCTCGCTCGACTGCTCCAGCACGCGCTCGAACCCGGCCGGGGTGACGATATAGAGGAACCGCGCGCCCTCGCCAAGCGCGACGCGGGCGTGCGGCGTCCCCCGAGGCACGAACGCGACGTCGCCAGCCTCCGCCCGGCGCACCTCCTCGCCGATCCACAGGTCGAGCGCGCCATCCAGCAGATAGTAGAAAACGTCCGACCTAACGAACAGGTGCGGCGGCGCGCCCGCGCCCGCCGGCGCGGCGACCTCGAACAGCGAGAAGCTGCCGTCCGTCCGCGCCTGATCGGCAAGGACTGACCAGCGCTGGCTGTCGTGCCGCCACCGCGGCGACGATGCGGCGCTCGTCAGGTAGGGCGGCACGGCCGCATCCGGGTTGGGCCGGCTGAACATCAGCTCGGGCGCCGGTGGCACCGTACCGGGGAGCGGGTAGCCCGGAGCGGCGAGCTGTCCGAAATCGCGCGACAGGCGCTCGACCAGCCTCACCGGCGGCATCGCGGCCTCGCCGTGCCGGGGCAGCTCGTCGCGCTCAGCCGGGTGCGCGAAGCCCATGATGAACAGCTCAAACCCGGCGGGCAGGTAGAAGTTGAGGAGCTGGGTGCCGGGCGCGTCGACGCTGAAGGCGTGCTCGGTGAAGCGCGGCACGAACACGAAGCTGCCAGCGCCCGCCGAGACGGTGGTGCCGCCGGCGTGGAAGGTGCAGTGGCCCGAGGCGACGTACAGCCCCTCGTCGCTCGGGTGCAGATGGACGCCCGGGCCGCCTCCTTCGGGCGTCACCAGTTGGTCGATGAAGCATAGGCTGCCGCCCGTCTGGTGCCCGGTCGCCATTACCCGCCACAGATTGCCGAGCTGCCAAAAACCCGGCGCGTCGGCCGGCGCGCGGACATAGCCGCGCGGAGCCGTCGAGAAGGTTAGTCCCGGCATTTTGTTCTCCATTCATCATCTGCGATGGCGAATGCCGTAACAGACCTGGGCCGGACCTGTAACGGCGAGCGGAGCACGTTCTTGCCGTAAAGTGCGAAGGTCGAGGTGCTATTGCGCGTGACACAACGGGGCGTCTGTCTATGGCCGATCATCCGGGTTGCGTCGCCTCATCGGAAGCGGAACCTTGCGCATGCTCGTCGTAGAGGCGCAGCGCGAGCAGGCTATGGGCAGCGGCCGCGCCTTCCCGCATTGCGGACGCGATGAAGGCCGCCTCGGCGATCTCCTCGCGAGACGCCCCCGCCGCATGCGCGCGGCGGGTATGGACGTCCAGGCACTAGCTGCACTGGGTGGTCACCGCGACCGCGATCGACATCAGCTCACGGTACTTGGGCGGGATCAGCCCGTCCGCGCGCTCGGCGGCCCGGGTGAGCGCGAAATAGCCCTGCGCCTCGGCCGGCGCGAGGGCCGCAAGGTCTTTGATGAGGCTCATGTCCTTGCGATCGGCGTAGCTCACGGCTGTTCTCCTTCTCTCGACATGGCGCGGGCAGGATCGTGCGGTATGCGCGCCGCCAGGGTCTCGACCAGGCCGACGACCCAGCACATTGGGCAGCCGCGCAGAAGGACGACGGTGAGGGCGAAGGTGCAGACCGCGCCGGCGACGCCGAGCCATCCGCCCTCTCTCAGCAGGAGCTGGCCGGCGATAAAGGCGAGCAGCCCCGCTTCGCCGCGCGCGAGGTGGCGGGGAACGGAGGCGCTGGTGAGATTTTATCCGGCGGATGCTGCTCGCCAGGCGAGGCGCGGTTGTGTCCGCCGGCAATTACAAGGTCTTATGTTCGGGCGGTCAGGCGCCGGGCGCACCAGCGCCTCGCGGTATAAAGGCTTTCGCCGACGCGGACGGCACCCTGGCGCACAGGCCGCCGGGGCGAGGCGCCCGGAGGACGGCCTACTTGCCGACCTCGCCCACGAAGCCGGGCGACTCCCGGCCCATCATCCCATTCCTAACCCTGACCGACTTGATCGCTGCGCGGAGGTGCACCCAGACGCCGGGCTTCGCTCGGCCCGGGCTCTACTAGAAAGCCTGCAGAAGCTCGGCCTCAGGCATGTTGCCCGAGCGAGAAATGCCTCGGACCTGTCGCAGAGTGCCTCAGACGGTCCGCCTGCACGAATTGGCTCGGAGCATCGAGTGCCAGCGGTATCCGGCCGGAATACGCTCTGCCCTCATGCTTTCCGAGCATCAGTCAATGGCATTTTCAGGCCTGGACCAAGCGCTGGATCTGTTCGCCAAGTCCCGCGATACCGGCCCGCATGACGTCTCCGGCGCGGAGGAACACCGGATTCGGCTTCACACCGAGTCCGACGCCCGGCGGCGTGCCAGTGGCAAGCACGTCACCAGGGTGCAATGTCAAGAAGTGGCTGACATAGCTGACGAGTGCACGCACGCCGAACACCATCGTCCTGGTGTTGCCGTGCTGCATCCGCTTGTTGTTCACGTCGCACCAGAGGTCGAGTGACTGCGGGTCGGGGACTTCGTCCTTCGTGACGAGCCAAGGTCCTGTTGGACCGAACGTATCGCAACCCTTGCCCTTGTCCCAGGTGCCGCCACGCTCCGATTGAAACGCGCGTTCGCTCACGTCGTTCACGACGCAATAGCCCGCCACATGCGCCATCGCGTCATCCTCGCTCACGTATGACGCACGGGTTCCGATCACCACGCCAAGCTCCACCTCCCAGTCCGTTTTCTGGGAGCCACGCGGTATCATTACGTTGTCGAACGCACCACATAACGCGCCGGTGGATTTGAGGAATACGATAGGCTCCGACGGAAGCGCCATGCCTGCTTCCGCGGCATGGTCCGCGTAGTTCAATCCGATGCAGACGAAGTTGATGGGCCGCGCAACGCAAGAGCCGATACGTGGTGAACCGTCCACGGCCGGCAGGCTTGCGGGGTCGAGCGTCGCAAGGCGCGCAAGCTGCGCGGGCGCCAACGCTGCACCATCTATATCCTGCACGTCAGCCGGGAGCGCCCGGATTACGCCGGTCGCGTCAAGCAGAGCCGGTTTCTCTGACCCAATTGGGCCGATGCGCAACAGTTTCATTGTGCTTCTCCATTATGGCGATGGTTGGTGCAGGCCGTGAGCCCCGCAGCCGCGCGGGCTCACACTGCGCGCAAGTGACGGACCGGCCGGCCAGGCGACACCGCCTCGGCCGCGGCGGCGATCGCCTGCGCATCAATGCCGGCGTCCCTATAGAGGTCGGCGATGGTTCCGGTCTGGCCGAACCGGGTCACGCCAAGCGCCCTGGTCCTGTGGCCGTGCACGGAGCCGAGCCAGCCCAATGTCGCCGGATGGCCGTCCAGCACGGTCACCACGCCGCAATGGCGGGGGATGGCTGCCAGCAGGCGCTCGGCGTGGCTGTGGACGCCTGCGTGCCCGTCCTCCCGGGCGCTCTGGGCGGCAAGCCAGCCGCGATGCAGGAGGTCAGCCGATGTGATCGACAGCAGTCCCACATCACGACGGTCCTCGCCGATCAGGCCCACCGCGTCGATGGCCTCCGGCGCCACCGCCCCTGCATAGGCGATCACGGCGTCGGCGTTTGGTCCCGGCGGCCGCACCCAATAAGCGCCGGCCAGGATGTCCGCCACATCGCTTGGCGAAAGCGTGCGTTTCGGCTGGGCGAGTGGGCGGGTGGAGAGGCGTAGGTAGACGGAGCCGCCGGACTCCTCGCCTTTCCCGGCGGGGCGCTGGATGTGCTCGAACGACCAGCGCAGAACGGCCGCCAACTCGTCCACGTAAGCGGGCTCGAAACTGGAGAGCCCGGCTTGCGCCATGCCGATGAGAGGCGTGGCGATCGACTGGTGCGCCCCCCCCTCTCCCGCCAGGCTGATGCCGGACGGAGTGGCAACCAAGATGAAGCGCGCATCCTGGTAGCAAGCGTAATTCAGCGCATCGAGCCCGCGCTCGATGAATGGATCGTACAGCGTGCCGATCGGCAGCAGCCGCTCGCCGTGGATCGCGTGCGACAGGCCTAGCGCAGATAGCATGGTGAAAAGGTTCATCTCGGCGATGCCGAGTTCCAGGTGCTGCCCTTCCGGCGAAAACCGCCAGTGGAAGGTGGACGGTATCCGCTCCGCCTTGAAGGTGTCGGCCAGCTCCTCGCGCGCGAACAGGCCGCGCCGGTTCACCCAGCCGCCCAGGTTGGTGGAGACCGTGACGTCCGGAGAAGTGGTGACGATCCGGCCGGCAAGCGGCGTGTCGCCCTTCGCCAGATCGTGCATGAGCAGGCCGAAGCCATGCTGGGTGGACATTTCGGGCCCGGCCGGCACCGGCAAGGCGTCCGGCACAGGAATCAACGGCGCCTTGTAGCGGCGGCGTCCCCGCGCGTTGAAGGGCACGTCGCGAAGATAGGCTTCGAGCTCGTCCTGCGGTAGTTTAAGCCCTTCGAACGGCTGCCATTCCGCCTCCGGCCGCACGTTCATGGCTTCCCGCAATGTCTCCAACTGTGCCGGGTTCATCAGCCCGGCATGGTTGTCCTTGTGCCCGGCGAGCGGCAGGCCGAAACCCTTGATCGTGTAGCAGATGAAGCAAACCGGCCGATCATGCGTGCGTGCAAGTGCGAAGGCGTCGAGCAGGCTGGGCATGTCGTGGCCGCCCAGATTGCCCATCAGTGCCGCCAGCTCTTCGTCTGTCCGCCGGTCGATCAGGGCGGTCACAGCGCCCTGGTCGCCCAGCTCATCCGTGAGCCGCCGGCGCCAGGCAGCACCGCCGCCAAAGGTGAGCGCCGAATAGAGCTGGTTCGGACAGGCCTCGATCCAATCGCGGAGCCTTTCCCCGCCCGGTTCGCGAAAGGCCGCTTCCTGCAACCTTCCATGACGTAGCACCAGGACGTCCCAGCCGAAGTTGCGGAACATGCTCTCGAACCTCGCCCAAAGCCCTTCCCGCACCACGGCATCGAGGCTTTGACGATTGTAGTCCACGATCCACCACGTGTTGCGCAGCCCGTGCTTCCATCCCTCCAGCAAAGCTTCGAAGATGTTGCCCTCGTCCATTTCGGCATCGCCGATCAGGGCCACCATCTTGCCCTCGGCCCGCTCGGTGCCCCATCCCTTGCAGCGCAGGTAATCCTGCACCAGCGAGGAGAACAGCGTCTGCGCGACCCCTAGCCCCACGGACCCGGTGGAGAAATCCACGTCGTCGGCATCCTTGGTGCGGGACGGATAGGATTGTGCTCCGCCCCAGCCCCGGAAACGCTGCAGGTTGAGCAACGTCTGATTGCCGAGCAGGTACTGGATTGCGTGGAAGACCGGGCTCGCGTGCGGCTTGACCGCGATCCGGTCATCTGGCCGCAGCGCGTGGAAGTACAGCGCGGTCATGATGGTGGCGATAGACGCGCTGGAAGCCTGGTGGCCGCCCACCTTCAACCCGTCGCCGGTATCCCTCAGGTGATTCGCATTGTGAACCGTCCACACTGCGAGCCAGAGCACCTTGCGCTCCAGCTCGGACAGGATCGCCAGTTCGGCTTTACTCACATCGTCCATACCGCGGACCCTCTCGCCGTGCTGACTGGCATCACCGCTCCGGTGCCGGGCCGCCATTCAACCGCCGAACAGGATGGTCAGCTGCCGCTCGCCAAATCGGTATGCCCCGTCCCGGTCCTTCCGATAGATGTCCGCGTATTCGCCGACGAGGAACGGCGCAGGGTCGGCCCGGCCAGGCCCGTCATGCCGGTAGAGTGTCAGCACAACCGTGCCGTGCCATTCATCGGTTGTGACCGGCTGCAGACGCATATTGGTTTGCACGTGACGTGAGCGGCGCCCGGTCATCGCCTCCCGCTCACCAGCCCATTGCTCAATGGCAGCATGCCCAACCTTGTCCGGCCCGATGCCCAGCACACGGGCATCTTGCGTGTACAACGCCACTATGCGCCCTGCCTGCCCGTGGTCGATCAACCAGGCATGGTCCGTCACCAGTCGCTGTATCTCCAGCCGGGTTTGCGCGTCCGTGGCGGTTTCGACCATCCGACAAGTCTCCCGATCAAGAGGCTAGCGTTGCCGGTTCGGCTTGCGGCGTCGGCAGCCCGATGCCGGGGATGGTGTTTGGCTTGAACTTGCCTGCCCTTATCGCCGGCTGCAACGACGAGAACGGCTCACCTGCGTTGTGCGCGTCCCAGACCTTCGCCGGATCGAAGAACGTGCCGATCGGGTTGGAGCGAAAATCCTGCGAAGTCCGCATAAATTTTGATGATTCGTTCCAGTCACCGAAATTGTCGCTTTGCAATTCGACGAAGTTGCCCTCCGGATCCTGATAATACAGCGAAATCGTAAGCCCATGATCTAGGGAGAAAGCCGGCAGGATTCCCACCTCGCGCAGGCGCGCGAATGACGACATTAGATCGTCGAAGCTCGCATACTCGAAGGCACTATGGTGCATTCCCGTGTGCCGGAATTTGTTGGGATCTTCTTCTAATCCCGGCACGGACAGGAACGCCACGCGGTGATTGGCCCCGTCGTTGCTCGTCCAGGCGTTGTTCGCGTCCTGGAAGTTTACTTCCACGCCGATCAAGAGCCGATACCAGTCCACCATCTCCTGCAAGCGGGTGGTCTTCAGCGTGACGTGGTGGAAGGCTGGCTTGATGACCTGCATTGCATTTCCCCGACCCTAAGTTCTTGGATCGCCGGCGTCCTGTCGCCGGCTGTTATCGTACGGCTCATTAGCGGATGCCACGATGCTGAAAAAGATCACGAAGGCGCTGAAACGATGCTGCCCTGGCATCGGGATGGTGAGGGGCTTCGGCCGCCGAACGCGTTCCCGCCGATCCGCCGCAAGCAGGCAAGACGCCAGTCTTCTCCCGTGGAGGAGACGTTTCTTGCCTGCCTGACGTGCATCAACCCTGGCCGTACAAGACGCACCGCAGCATGCCGCCTTTCACAGAGTGCACACAGGGGCGCTAGGCGGCTCGCTTCGCGTCTACGTCCTTCGCGAGGGCCACCAGGGTGTCGTTGAACTCGTCGGATACGAGCTGCGGGAAATGGTGCGGCGACTTAATGACCAGGTGCCTGCCGTGCCCAAGCTCCGCCACCCGGTCGGCCACTGCACCATACGCCGGGTTTGATCCGCCTTCGATCACCAGGAGCGGGATTGCTGCTTCCTTCACCTTCGCCAGCCAATCGGTCAGTTCCACTGGCGTGGGCAATTTCAGGCGCCTCAGCCCCTCGCCTATGCGGTTGAGTTCGTCGGTGCTGCTCCCACCCCTAATCTCGTCCGGGATGCCGACGATTTTCGCGAACCGCGTCGCCGCCTCGGCCGGCGAGCTGGCGCTGGCGGCCGCCTGGCCAAGTTGGCCTACGAATTGGCGCACGACCGGATGCTCGATGGCGAGCGGCATCATGGCAGGCTCGATCAACGTCAACGAATGAACCAAGTCCGGCCGCATGGCTGTTGCCGCCAGCGCGACGCAGGCTCCGAAGGAGTGGCCAACCAGGTGCGCCCCGTTTTCCAGCAGCCCAATGATCAGCGCGCCATCGGCCACCGCATCGTCTGGCCGACCAGGCGAGGCGGTGCGGCCATGGCCGGGCCGATCAGGCACGACCACGCGGAAACCCTCGTCGGCAAGAGCCGCCTGACGAGAGAAATGCTGGTCTCCGCCGACCTCGCTGCCCTGTGCACTGCCATGCACCATAACTATCAGAGGGCCGGCGCTGCCCCAACGCGTGATGTAGAGACCCAAGTCCATAACCTAATCTCCCACAGAGTGCAGAGCGACCGAATGGCTGTCCGGAACCGGCGCCTCCGAGGCCGCCGGCGGAAAACCGCTGACCTGCGCGAGCAGTGCGCGGGCATCGGCCGGAATGGCGTCACCGCGCCAAGCCACATGCTGATCCGGGCGGATCAGCGCGAAGCGCGCCGCGTAGCGCGGTAGCAGCCGCATGTCGCGAGGCGCCAGCAGGGCCAAGGGGATGCCATGGGCGGCGGCGGCCAGTTGCAACGGCTTGCCTTCTTCCGCCGCGCCATCAGTCACCAGCAAGGTGAAGCCGGACCCGAAACGGTCGTACAGCGAGGAGCCGTCCGCCAGCCAGAGATGCGGCGCGAGGCAGCCCGGATGGGCCGACGGAACATAGAGCACGGTGTCGCCGGGCGGCGGCGCGGTGCCATCGCCCGCCACGACGGGCGAGCCGGAGTAATGGTAGCCCAGCACCACCCCGAGCGTCTTGAACTCCCGAACCTTGGCAGCGCGGATCATCTCGCCGACCTCGTTGCGCGTCGCCTCTCCCAATGGCCCCGCATCCTCCATGCCGGGCCGCACCAGCTGATTGCCGACCAATGCGTAGTTGGCCACGGCTTCCGCGATGGTCCGCTCGTGCACGGGGCGGCGCTCCGCCTCGTAGCTTGGCAGCAAGCCGGGGCCACCCCAGCCCTGGAGCGTGGCTGCCAGCTTCCAGCCGAGATCGACCGCATCACCCACGCCCATGTTCATGCCGAAACCACCGAAGGGCGGATGCAGGTGGCATGCATCGCCCACCAGCATCACGCGGCCGCTCGCGTACGTATCGGCGATCAGCTGGTGCGCGGTCCAGGCATCGGTTCCAACGATTTCGAGATCGAGGTCATGAAGCCCGGTTCCGCGCCGGATCAGCTCGACCGGGTCGACCGTGCGCGGATCGATGTTGCCGGCCAACCTGGTGGCCATGAAGAACCACAGGCCGTCGCCATCCATCGGACCCAGCAAGGAAGGCACATCCTCGTTCACCATCCAATACATGATGGCGCGCCCCAGCGCGTGCCGCCCGGCCAGCTCGGGCGCGCGGAAGATAACGCTGTAGTTGCTCGCGAGCGCCCCCTGCCCCGTCATCCGCGCACCGATCTTCTCGCGAACGGTGCTGCTCGCCCCATCGGCGCCGACCAGGTAGGCGCTGCGGACCTTGCGCAACGCCCCGGTCCGAACATCACGCAGTTCGCTAGTCACGCCCTCCGCGTCCTGCTCGAATGAGGCGAGCTCGGTGCTGAAGCACACCTCCACGCCGTGCAGCGAGGCAGCATGCCGGCGCAGCATGTCTTCAAGCGCATACTGCGGGACCCACTGCGCGGATTCAGAGTAGAGGTCATTGCGCTGCAGGCTGCCGTTGAGGGCATTCTCGAAACGTGCCAGTTCCCAACCGCCCATGCGGGTCGCAAACACGATGGTCGATGGATAATCCGCCGGCATGGGCGAACACGCACGCAACGAGTCAGCGATGCCCCAGCGGCGCAGATGCTCGCGGGTTCGGACATTCGTCGTCTTGGCACGCGGACTGTAACCGACGCGGTCGTTGCGCTCCGCAACCATGCAGCGAACGCCGCGCGACCCCAGCTCGATGGCGGCCGACAAACCGGCTGGGCCAGCCCCCGAAATGAGGACTTCCACGACCTCGACCATCAACAGGACGCTCCCGTAATTTCGCCCATCTTCTCAGCTTGAACCTATAGGGGAAAGATGACAATATCGCCTTAGCGATGCAGACACGTTATCGGTGGCGCATGACTCCTCGCCAGACAGGATGGCCCGCATCGGCATTGATTTCGGGCGACGAGGTTCGAAGTGGCCCCAGTTCCCGGAGGCTGTCTCGGCGGGAGGGCACCATGAAGCTGCAGCATTTCCGAGAAGTCGTGGCAGTGGCTGAACACGGCAGCATCCGTGCCGCAGCCCGCGCCATGGACGTCACGCAGCCGGGCCTGACGCGAAGCCTGGCGGAGCTCGAGCGGCAGCTCGGCGGGAACCTGTTCGAGCGCAAGCCCCGCGGCGTGGTCGCCACCCCGCTCGGTCATGCCTTCCTGCGCCGAGCGTCATCCATTCTCAACGAGGTACGGCGCACGCGAGAGGAGATGAGCCAGCTCTGCGGCCTCGCCACGGGGACAGTCACCGCCGGTCTGTCCATGGCGACTCACTTCGCCCTGCTGCCGCCTGCGCTGGTGCCGTTCCGCAGGCGTTATCCGGATGTGCAATTGCATATCATCGAGGGGTTCTATCCCACGCTGGAACAGGGCTTGCGCAGCGGCTCCGTGGATTTCTACGTCGGCGTGGATCCCGGCAAGAAAGTCGCGCCCGATCTGTCGCGCGAACTTATCTCTCCAAACCGCCGTGCGGTGCTGTGCCGCACGGGCCACCCGCTCGCGTCCGCCGGATCGCTTGCGGATCTTTGCGGAACGGAATGGGCAACCACCTCGATCACGGCCGAAGCCGCCGCCGAGGTGCGGGCCGTCTTCGAGAAGCATGGCCTGCCGGTGCCCAAGACGGTGCTGCGGACGCAATCGGCGCTTACCCTGATGACCTGTCTGCTGCACAGCGACCTCATGGCGATGGTTCCCGTCCAATGGAACGAAGCCGCACTCACTCGTGGCTTGTTGCAGATCGTCCCGGTTCGCGAGGAACTGGCCGCCCAGCCGATCATCTCCGTCACCCGCACGGACCTGCCGCTGACGCCAGCCGCGACCCACCTGCTGGATCTGCTGAAACGGAGCAAGATGATGGCGGCTGCAGTTGGCAAGGCGCCGAGCTCGCTTGGCCGCACCAGCCCTGCCTTGCAGGCGCCTCAGGCAGCCCGTGAGCGCAGCGCGAAGGGCAGGCTGCCAAACCCGTAGAGGCCCCGGTTCGCGAGCACTTCGGGCACACCCGCCTCCATCGTGCCACACTGCTCAACCAGCACTTCCAGCATCACCTCCATTTCCATCTTGGCGAGATGCAGGCCGCCGCAAACATGCAATCCGCTGCCCCAGGCGAGTTGCGTCCTGCAATTTCGCCTGATGTCGAAGCGATCGGGCTCGTCCCAGTGGCGCTCGTCACGGTTAGCCGATGCGTAGATCAGCATCACACGCCCACCAACCGGGATCACGTGACCGTCCACCGTGTAGTCCGCGCGCGCCAGCCGCCCGAACCAGCGGATGACGGCGCTGTGACGAACACCTTCAACCACCGCATTGGGGATCAGCGAAGGATCGTCCCGCAGCATACGCCATTGATCCGGGTTTCGCGCCAGATTGTAGAGCAGGTGGCCCTTGGCGAGGATGGTCGTGTCCAGGCTGGGCAGGACATAGGCGCTGATCGCGCCACGGGCTTCCTCCGGGCTCAGCCGTCCCTTGGATACCGCCTCCTCGAGCATGCGCGCCCAACTGCCTTCGCGGATACTGTCCCACTGCAAGCCTGCAAGATATTTTCGCCAGCCGGCCAGCAGCTCGAAATCGCGCTCGGCGCCAGGCCGGTGCGGCCCCACGGCGTTGAATGTCGCTCCGGCCCAGTCGAGCATCGCCGCCCGCCCTTCCTCCGGCAGGCCAACGAGCGCGCTTATCGCCTGCGTCGGCAGGAGCCGCGCGATTTCCGCCATGGCGTCGAAAGGTTCGCGATCCACCAATGAGCGGACACGCTCTTCGATGAGACCGCGCAGAAACGGCCTGTGTTGCTTCAACCGCGCAGGCATCAGGGGTGGCATCACCGCCAATCGAAGCCGCCTGTGCTGGTCGCCATCCGACTGAAGGAGGTTCGGCCCACCCGGCCGGTTGAACTCGTCGCTGAAACCGACACCGCCCGCGCTGGATAGCGCGTCGGGCGCCCGCAACGCGTCGCGCACGTCATCGAAGCGGCTGAGCACGTAAACATCGGGATCGCGCAGCCTGACCACCGAGCCGAGGTCGCGCAAGGCCTTGTAGTGGCCGAAAGGCGCGATCAGCGCCGGGGGAGAAAAAAGGTCGGCATTGTAAGAGGGCAACGCTTCCACCTGTTGCGACATGAACGCCCGTCTCCCGCTTCTTATTTGCCGAACCTTCGCCGCGAGCAGCCCACGCGCGTGACGCGAAGAGCACCTGCCGATTTGACGATCTCGGTTTGCCGCTCGAATACCGACGCCGCTCACCGCCCCGCAAGATGACGAACCGGCATTAGCGATGCGAGGAGGGCATCACTTTCTCTCCGAGCGTCGTGGCCTTGTTCGATGCTTGCGAGGTATCGCGTTTGCTAACTTCGCATCTACTCGCATCGGAAAGCTTCGGGCATGTCGGTTTGCCTGGAAGACGCGCCCGACCTCGTCACGGAACATCCTCCCGGAACGATTGCTGAACGCAACGGCAAAAGCCGGCGTATTGGGGAGCTAACAGATGGGTTGGAACGTCCGCATCATAGCTGCGTCCGCGATAGTCGCGGCGGTGACTGGCCGGGCCGCCGCCGCCGCGCCTGCCGCCATCGACTTGTCCTCGCAGCCTGCGCAAGTGGGCTTGCCGTCGAATCCTCCGCCCGCCGACCAGGTGTCGCCAGCAAGCCCGCAGGGAGCAACGCGAGGCCCGAACGCGACCAATCCGGAGGGCTTGTCCGCACGCCCCGGCAACAACGCCGTAGGCGACCAAACCTTCAGACAAACGCCCTTGCCGCCATCGACCCCGCCGCGGATCGGGCTGTTCCCTGAAACCGGCGCAGACATCCTGGCCCTCGGCATCGATATCCATGGAATAGGCTTCGACCATTTCATCGCCGACCCGAGCGCGGGCGTGCAGCCAGGAAACACCTCGAATCTCGCCGCCATCCGCCCCGCCATCGACTTCGACCTGGAGAAGCTGATCGGCGTCCCGGGTGGGTTCATCCACACGGGCTTCACCTTCTTCGGCGCCCGCAGCGATCTACCGCAGGTCATCAGCCAGACCGGCGGCTTCCTAGTCGGGTTTCAAACTACGCCGGTGGTGCAGACCAACATCGTGTCTATCCTGACTTACGAGCAAAAGTTCTTCAACGGTATCTTCTCCATCGAGGCCGGCCGCACGAATGCCTATAATTATTTCCTGATATCGAACTCGCTCGATCCGTTCACGAGCTTTTCCTCGACCTTTGAAATAGACGGCGACTTTCCCACCCCGCCCTACTCGAACTGGGGAGGCCGGACGACTCTCAAGCTCAGCCCGACCTGGTACGTGCAAGCCGGCGCGTTCGAGGATTACTATCACGTCGCGATCAACTCCAACCCGTTCGGGACCACGCGGGCCTACGGTGCGCAGGTGCTCGGTGAGATTGCAGAACGCAGCGATTTCCGGAACGCCGCCTACCCCTCGAACGTGGAGTTCGGCGTGGAATGGAACACGCGCGAGGGCCGATACAACCTCAAGGGCACGGGTGCGCCAGATCTACCCATTCTTGATCCCACCGGATATGGCGGCGGGGGCGTACTGTTCCTGCAAGGGTTGCAGACGCTCTGGCGCGGGCCGGCTCGGGAGATTGGACCACCGGCCAACATCGCACTTTATGGCTCGGTCGATGTAGCATTGGACGCGCCACAACCCATCAGCCTGGACAGCATCGCTGGCGTGAACGCGACCGGCCTCATCCCTGGCCGTCCGTTCGACGCGATCGGCGTTCAAATGCACTACCAGAGACTAAGCCAGCCGGAAGTCGCCGCTGAAAGCTTCCGACAGCTCCTGTTGAATGGCCCCGGCCTGCGCCAACGCGCCTCAGGCTACGCCTACGAGGTAGTGGGCAACCTGCAAATCACCCCGTCCATAGCTTTCCGGCCGACGGTGCAATACTTCACTCATCCCGATAATTACTATCCAGCGTTCGGCATAAACCAGCGTCCGCATGACGGGTGGGAAGCCGGATTCTTCGCCGTGATCTCGCTGGGCCGCTTCCTTGGCACGAGCGTGAAGCCGAACTGAGCGACTGCGCTCGCGCGGCAGCCCGCGGACCGGGCGTCGCCCAGCTCGAGCCGCCAACGCCACTGCGTCACGACGTGCCCGGGCAAGCAGTCGCGCGCAAAAGCGCAACCGATCTTCGGTCAAGGTCGCGTGGAGATCCCAGCGCGATCGGGAGGGCGAGGGGGCGGGGTCTACCATGCGGGAGTCTAGCGATCGCGCTGCGACGGACGCACCGTCCGAAGGTGCAGTCTTGCGCAAGGCCCCGGCGCCCGTCGCGGTCCGATGGGTATTTTCAAACGGACACCGAACTCAGTCTCGTCGGGCACATAGGATGGTTCCACCGGCTCGGTCCTTCCATCCGGCGGTTGCATGCTGTGCTTCATCCTGCGCGGCGCCTGCGCAAACCTCCGTCGATGCGGCATGGACTTCTTGGCAGGCGAACTGGTGGAAGGTGCTCGCTGCTCGGCTCCGCTGAGGTTTGATGGCGGCAGAAAATTTGAAAGGTCCTTGAAAAGTTCTTTATCTTTGACAGCAAGGCCAATCCCAGACTGTGCGTTTCAACCAAGGCGCCTTACCACGACTTCCCGCTGCGGCGCATCGGCGTTTAGTGCCTGATCCGTCTCGATGAGTTCGGCGGCAGACCGCATCCCCTCATCGGAAATGCCTGCGGTTATCCGTGAACCAGCGGAGCAGTCGCGAAGTCCGATTCGACGCCCCCGCGCTGGATGAGACCGCCTCCTTCAGCGCCGCGACAGCGATGCGCGCGTCCATCGACCGGCTAATCGCGTAGCCAACCACCTTGCGCGACCAGGCATCGAGGATGGCGGCCAGGTAGACGAATCCACCTGGGATGGCGACGTAGGTCAGGTCGGCGACCCACAGCCGGTTGGGGCGATCGACAATGACATCCTCGGCCAGATCCCGAAAGATCGGGGCTGGCGTGATCGCTGTCGGTCGTGACGACATAACGCCGGCGCCGCTTGGGCTGCAGACCGTGCTCGCGCATGAGACGTCGCAGCCTCTTGTTGTTCACCACGATGCACTGGTGGCGGAGTGCCGCACCCACGCGGCGGTAGCCATGGCACTCGAACTGTAAGCGATGCGGCGGCGGCACATGGCGGTTCGCTTGGTTGTTATGATCCAAGTCTGCAATGGACGATGCGCTATTTTCTGCCGACATCGATGGAAGCGCTCGTACGAGAAGTCGTATGAGCGGTCGTGCCAATCGGGTCGAGGTCGTCACGCGCAGTGGGCGCCGGCGGTGGAGCCTGGAGCAGAAGCAGGACATCGTCGCTGAGAGCCTTGGGCCTGGGCTGACGCCGACGGAGGTTGCGCGCAAGCACGGGATCAGTTCCGGCCAGCTCTACAGGTGGCGCCGCGAGTTGCTCACTGTGCAGACCGCAATGGTGGCACGCTCGACACCGCGGTTTGCCGAAGTGGTGGCACAATTACCGTCAGGACCATCGGACGGCTATCCCATACCGACGGTCGAGACGCCGGCACCGCGGCTCCCCGCCTTGGCGCGTCCTGATGGCTTGATCGAGCTGGTGCTGCCCGGCGGCGTGGTGGTGCGCCTGGATGCGCATGTCGATGCCGGCGCGTTGCGCCGCGTGCTGGGCGCTCTGGACGGCAGATGATCGCGCTGGCGTCCGGCCTGCGGGTATATCTGGCGTGCGGCGTGACCGACATGATGAGATGGACGCCCCTCGTCGCCAGCGTCACGGTAGCGTCCGGCCGTCAAATGAGGAGGATTATGATGAATGTAGCAGTGTTGGGATAGACATCGCTAAGCGCGTTTTTCAAGTCCACGGAGTTGCCGCGAATGGCGAGATAGCCATCCGGAGGAAGCTCTCCCGGGATGCCTTTCTTCGTTTTTTCGCAGCGGTTCCAGCCTGCCGTATCGGGCTTGAAGCCGGATCCGGTGCACACCACTGGGCGCGTGAACTGAGCAGGCTCGGACATGACGTCAAGCTAATAGCGCCCCAGTTCGTCAGGCCATACGTGAAATCTAACAAAAATGATGCAGCCGATGCCGAGGCTTGCTGTGAGGCGGTCCAGCGGCCTGGCATGCGGTTTGTCACTATCAAGAGCATCGATCAGCAGGCGGAGATGGCGCTCCATCGAGTGCGAGACCACCTTGTCCGGCAGCGCACTGGAACGATAAATGCTCTTCGGGGTCATTGCGCCGAGTATGGCGTTGTCTCTCCGACCCTACGACTTGGCCTGAAGCAGTTGTTCGCAGTCGTCGATGAGACTGACGACACCAGAATACCGGAGGCCACTCGTCGGTTGTTGCGTATTCTGGTTGACGAGGTGCAAGCGGCAGATGCGCGCATCAGTGAGTTGGACAAAGCCATGAAGGACGCAGCCAAGTCGAACGAGTCCTGCCAACGGCTCACCGAGGTGCCTGGTATCGGCCCTGTGATCGCGACCGCCGTCGTTGCGAATATCCAGGACGATCAAAGCTTCAAGTCCGGACGTCACTTCGCGGCATGGCTGGGCCTGACACCCCGGCAGCATTCAAGCGGCGGAAAGGAACGTCTACTTGGCATCAGCAAGCGCGGTGACGCTTATCTCCGGCGACAGTTCATCAACGGCGCGAGGGCTGTCGTGAGGATCGCTGCTGGGCGGACGGGAGGGTGGTGGGATTGGATCAACGCGTTGCTCGCCAGGCGGGCATTTAACGTTGTGACGGTCGCCGTCGCCAATAAGCTCGCCCGCATTGCCTGGGCACTACGGACACGTGGCACTCGCTGGCAAGCGGTCTAATCCGACTTTCAGAGATGACGCATACTCTAAACCGGGCATGCGCATGGAGGCTGTGAGGGCAATCTAATTGTGATGGCAGGACCGGTCTGGAACCGGCATCAGCAAAGCCCGCCTTGCGCATCGAGCCTCGAGCTCGACGATATGATGGGACGCTGATGGGTGGATCTCATCAAGGCCCGACGACATTGTCGTCAACCAGAGGCCGGATAGATGGCAACAGCCAAGATCGACGATGCCACGCATGAAGAAAGTACTTGCAGCGGGAGGGGCGTCCATAGATGCGCAAGGGTATGACCGGCCTCGCGACGCTGGTGCAGCAAACCCTGGCCGAGGACCCGTTCAGCGGCGCGGTGTTTGCCTTCCGCGGCCGCCGCGCTGGATTGATCAAGCTGATTTGGCATGACGGGGTCGGTCTGTGCATGCTGACCAAGCGGCTGGAGCAAGGCCAGTTCGCGTGGCCCTCGGCCAGCACAACAGGCCGGATTGCGCTAACATCGGCGCAGCTGGCCGCCCTGCTGGACGGGTGTGAGTGGCGGGCGCCGGCACGTCCGCTCCGGCCGGAGCTCGCCGGGTAAAATCGCCGTTCGCTGCCCAAAAAACCTGGCGACGGCGCGGACGCATTGTCCATCATGGCACGATGCAGATCGACCCTGACACCCTGCCGGACGACCCGGGCGTGCTGCAGCAGATGCTGCGCACGATGCTGCACCAGCAAGGCGAACTGCACGCCGAGAACGACAAACTTCGCCTGCTGATCCAGCGCCTGACGCGCCACCAGTTTGGCCGCCGGTCCGAGCAACTCACCGCTGACCAATTGCAGTTCGGCCTGGAGGATCTGGAGCAGACGGTTGCCGAGAACCAAGCAGGGCAGGATGCCGCCCAGGATGCGGGCGGGGCCGCGGATCCACACCGTGTTCGCCAGTCCCGCCCCATGCGCAATCATGGAGCGCTGCCCGCCCATCTGCCGCGCACCGAGGTGGTGATCGACACCGACCACGCCGCGTGCCCCTGCTGTGGCGGTGCGATGCACAGCATCGGCGATCTGCGCACCGAGCAGCTCGACATCGTGCCCGCGCAGCTGCGGGTGCGCGTCACGCGGCGCCCGCGCTATGCCTGCCGGTCCTGCGAAGGCGCCGTGGTGGTGGCCCCGGCGCCTGAGCGGCCGATCGACGGCGGCATGGCGACCGAGGCACTCATCGCGCATGTGCTGGTCAGCAAGTTCTGTAACTCGTTGCCGCTGTATCGGCAATCGCAGATGCTGGCGCGTCAGGGCGTCACGCTGGACCGTTCCACGCTGAGCAACTGGGTGGGCCGCGCCTGCTGGTGGCTGGCGCCGCTCTACGACCTGGTGGTCAGTACGGTGCTCTCGTCGGGCAAGGTGTTCGCCGACGACACCAGGCTGCCGGTGCTCGACGCTGGCCGCGGCCGAACCAAGACGGGCCGGCTGTGGTGCTACGCGGTCGATGACCGTCCCTGGTGCGGCGCTGGGCGCCCGGGCGCGGCTTACGTCTACGAGGAGGACCGCAAAGGCGCTCGGCCAGCAGCCCATCTGGCAAAGTTCAGTGGCGTGCTGCAGGTCGATGGATATGCCGGGTTCAAGCGGCTAGCTGGTGACCGCGCGGATGGATCGGTGTGCCTCGCGTTCTGCTGGGCGCATGCGCGGCGCGAATTCTACGAGTTCCATCAGGCGACCGGCTCTCAGCTGGCGGCCGAGGTGCTGGCGCAGATACGCTCGCTCTACGCCATCGAAGATGACATACGCGGCCAGCCTGCCGAACACAGGCGTCAGGTGCGCCAAGCTCGAAGTCGGCCGATCGTGGAAGCCCTGCACGCGTGGCTGCAGGCCAACCTCGCGCGGGTCTCCGGCGCATCCGGTCTGGCTGAAGCGATGCGGTATGCGATCCGTCATTGGCCGGGTCTGGTGGTGTTCCTCAACGATGGCCGTGTCGAGCTGGACACCAATGCGGTCGAACGGGCGATCCGGCCTGTGGCACTCGGACGCAAGAATGCGCTATTTGCAGGTTCGGACGGCGGTGCGCGGCATTGGGCAATGGCGATGACCCTGATCACCACGGCGAAGTTGAACGATGTGGAGCCGATGGCCTACCTGACCGACGCGCTGGAGCGCGTCGTATCCGGGCGCACCAGGTCTCATGAATTGCACACGCTACTGCCTTGGAATTGGCAACCGGATTCGGCCCTGGATATGCGCGTGATGATGCGGGCGATGGCCGCGTGATCGACCACCCGATCACCACGGCGGACCTGATGGCAAAGCTGGAAGCCGCACTTCCCATCACGGCACGCCTGACCCCGGAACTGCAAGTCTCGCTGCGCGGCCAGAATGCCGCATCATCCATCCGGGCGGCCGCTATAATCACCCTGCTGTCTTACATGGGCGATGAGGGCGGTATCCTCTGCAAGCTGGATCTCGGCCGTGACGTGGAAAAAGAGGCCTGCGTCTCCATCACCCATCTGCGATTCGACCCGCGCCTGCCTCTGGCCCGCGAGATCACCATCTATCAAAAACACCGAGTGAAACGCCTGCGCCGACAGCCCGCCTAGCGCCAAGACAACGCCGCCTCGTCAAGAAAAATGCAGGGTGGCAACGCCGCAACGTTTACTCTACAACCCGAAACAACGCCACTCGACCAACGGCATCTCAGCTCAATGGAATTCGAGCGGCTCGCCACCGTGAGCTAAACAACGTGTCCACCAAACCAGCAGCAGCTCAGCGCACCTTCGACGCGGACGCACGAGTGATCGAGAAGCTAACAGAAGCTGGCAACACGGCAGTCATCCCTCAAAAAGCAACCAGCTGGTGGTCCGGAACTACGACCGGGACCTCTACAAGCCCCGCCACTTGATCGAAAACTTCTTTGCCAAGCTGAAGCAGTTCAGGGTGAGTGCCACACGCTACGACAAGACCGCCCAAAACTTCCTCGCAGGCGTTCACATTGCCTCCGCCGCGATCCTGCTCGTATACAGACACGCCCTAAGCTGCCTCACCGCCGTGTCTCTTTCCATCCTCGACCACAAAGGTTTTTCTTAGTGAAACCGGCCTTGCTCATCGCCGTCCTACTCTCCTCGATCGGTCCAGCCGCCGCGCAGCCTTCCGTCCGATCCCTGGCAGCCCAGCAGGTCACCGACCTCGCTAATCGCTTCATCGCGCAGTCCCTCGACAACGACCCCACCACCAGCGAGCTCACCGGCCTGCCGACCGCCATCCACAACCGCTTCGTCGATCTCTCCCCCGCCGCCATCCAGGCCTTCGCCGACGCCGAAGCCGCCGACCTCCACGGTCTCCACGCCATCGCTCCCGACGCCCTCCCGCAGGCCTCGCGTGCCACCTACGCCAGCCTCGAAGAGCAGCTCGGCGCCGATCTTCAGATGCGCGTCTGTCGTACCGAGCTTTGGGACGTCAACCACTTCAGCGGCTGGCAGACGAGCTTCTCTGACGTCGCCGAGCGCCAGCCCATCGCCACTTCCGACGAGCGCGCCCAGGCCCTCGTCCGCTGGTCCGCGTTCCCCCGCTACCTCAACCAGGACGTCGCCAACCTCCGCCGTGGCGAGCAGCTTGGCTACTCCGCCCCGCAGTCCGTCGTCCGCCGCGTTGTCGCGCAGATGGACAGCTTCCTCGCCCTTCCGCCCGAAAAGCTCCCCTTTTTCTCTCCCGCCGCCCGTTCTGCCGCCTCTTCCTCGCCCGACTCCGCCTTTCAGCAGGCCTTCCGCAAGCTCGTGCTTGAGCAGATCGATCCCGCTCTCAAGCACTACCGCGACTACCTCGCCACCGAGTACCTTCCCAAGGCTCGCACCGGCGTTGCCATCTCCGACCTCCCCGACGGTGCCGCCTGCTACCAGGCCTTCCTCCGCCAGAACACCACGCTCAACCGCACCCCCGCCGAGGTCTACGCGCTCGGCGAACGCACGGTCGCCACCTACGCCGACGATGTCCGCCACGTTGGGAAGCAGCTCTTCGGCACCACCGACATCCCCACCATCCTCGCCCGCGTCAACAGCGCGCCCGACAACCGCTTCCACTCCTCCGACGACCTCCTCGCGTTCTCCCGAGCCCTGCTCTCCCGCACCAAGGCCATCACCGCCGAAAAACTTATCCCCGAGCTCCCCCGGCAATCCGTTCGCATCGAGCCCGAGCGCCCCTTCGAGGAGCTGGCCGGCATGTCCTCCCACTACGTCAACAACCCCGACCTTGCTCAGCCATCCACCTACGCGATGCAGCTAAGCCCCTGGCAGACCGAAACCCGCGCTCAGGCCGAAATCGTCGTCGTCCACGAAACCATTCCCGGGCATCACCTGCAGATCGCCCTCTCCCGCCAGTTGCTGCCCGACAACCCCCTCGCTCGCCTGGTCAGCAATGCCGCCTACGCCGAAGGCTGGGCGCGCTACGCCGAGCGCATGGGCGAGGAAAACGGCATCTATCAAAATTCCTATACCCCCATTCTGCGCCGTATCTGGCCTGCCCACGGCATGGTCATCGACCCCGGCCTCCACGCCATGCACTGGTCTCGCCAGCAGGCAGTGGACTACCTCATGACCACCGGCGAGTACACCCCCAAAACCGCCGATGACGAGGTAGACCGCATCGCCGTCATGCCCGGCCAGCTCACCAGCTACGACTCCGGCGGCCTCACCATCTTCGCCCTTCGCGATGAGGCCCGTCAGAAACTCGGCTCCGCCTTCGACCTAAAAGCCTTCAATCTTACCGTCCTCAACGAAGGCCTCGTCCCGCTCCACGAGCTCGAACGCCACATCCACCAATGGCTCGCCACACAGAAAACAGCCGTCACCCCCCATTAATGGCGGCGTCGATCAGATCGCGCGGTTCTTGGGTAGTGGGTCAGTTTGAAATGGCCTGAATATAATCCTAGATGGTTCCGCTTGGGCGTTAAGTCTGCCGATGGCATACTGTCAGTCATGGAAGCAGCTGGCCTTACCCACACGATTGACGAGGATGGATTGAAGCGCTGGCTTGTCGTTGGCTGGTCCAAAGACACTGGTTGGGCACCAATGCCGGAGGCTAGACTCTTTCCGACAAAGGGTGAAGCAGCCGCCGAGTATTGGCGCCTCAAGGCGGCCGAACGCGAAGGTATGACTTGATGGCAATTAAACGCACCCCCCGCCCCCGCGATCCGATCCAGCTTGGCAAGCTCATGGTGGACATAGCGACCGGGGCCGTGCCGGACGGGGTTGAAAGCAAGTCATCTGACCGAGGGCGACATGCGGGGTCAAAAGGTGGTCCAGCCAGGGCTGCGGCCTTAACCCCGGAACAAAGGTCCGAGATCGCCCAAGCGGGAGCCGAGGCGCGGTGGAAAAAAAGCTAAGCGGCTTTTGATCCATCCCAGTGGCGCCGCTCTTCTACGTCGTCTCGGAAGTCGAGCAGCATTTGTATCGCTGGTTGGTCATTATTCATCGCATTATAGGCTTCAACGTCAGTCGCAAGCTGAACGCAGTCACCAACGATTTGCCCTCGGCGCTGAATAAAGGCCTTTTGCATGTGATCTCTGGAGGCGTCTCCCATTGCAGCCCAGAAAGTATACTGGACGCCGCCTTTAGTTATGCGAACCGCATGGTTTACCCTGTAACGACGGCCTTTTTCATCAGTCGCATACTCTTCACGTAATGCGGTCGACATATCTTCAGCGAGCTTACCTAGCGGGTCAAAGTCTGGGACCGATATCAAGCCCTGGGTTACACCCCACGCTACCGCTTCCCGCGTCGTAGAAGGCTCTCTGCCGTGCTTGGCTCCGTATGAGCGCCAAATACGTTGTAACTGTTCATTGTACGTTGCCAAGTTCGTCTCCTATAGCGATACAGGCGCAGGAACGCCCCAGCCATCTACAGTGCAGTTTTGCATCACAAACTGCCGGACTTTCACTTTGTGCCTTGTGAGCCAGGCGTAGTTATCGAGCCGTCGTTGTATTTGTCCGACGACGATACCAGGATGTCGCTGTACCCTTCCGGCAAATCCCAACGTGTCACGTTCAGAAATGAACGGCGCTTTTCGAGCATAGAACGAATCAAGCTCAGAGCCTGGAACACAAAAGTCCGCGGCTGCGGCATTCGCTCTCTGCTCTTCAACGGAGATAATTGCGCTAGATGGAGCATCGAGATCGACATCCACCTTATCTACGCTCAGTTCTCCGCGACCGTCCTTTTGCAAAACATGCTCAAGCTCATGGCGAAGCACAAACCAAAAGTTGTCAATACGATCTTGTCTGAGAGTCATGCCAACTACAGGGGACGAGTTGTCCAGCCAAAAACAAACACCATCAATGTTTGCTTTCGGCAAGGTTTCTACGACCAAGAATTTCACGCCGCATTCAGCCAAGCTTCTGGGAACATGCCGCGCCTCCTCGGGATCAATCATGTATCGCGGCATTTCTGCTATGAGGTTCCTGAGCTTTTTCTCCGAATAAGCGGGAGTGACAATCTCCGCAGCAATCTGGCGCACGCGGAAAAGCCAAGCTAATTGAAACGGCGTAGTCTCGCTATAGTCGGTCTTCTTAGCCGCGTGAGCAAGTTCAGCCACTTTTGAAAGATCATTTGCACAGAAGAATCTCATCATCTGAGCTTCTAAGAGACCGATGTCTGTGTCTGCTAACCAACCACGTTTTATCATCTCCCGAACAGGATAAGCATTTTGCAATGCGGCTCTCCGCTCAATCCCAGGATCAGGAGCGCGCGCCCTAGACATTTCGAAAGCCATTTGGAGATTGGCGAAGTAATCGGCAGATACCTCAAAAGCCTTACCTAACGCGCGCGCCATCTCAGGGCTGATGCCGCGCTTTCCAGCCACAATCAGGTTAACAGCCTGCTCAGGCATTCCGAGTATGTAGGAGAGGTCTCGCTGCGACCATCCACGGGCGTCAAGTTCCTCTTTAAGGAACTCTCCAGGGTGGGGAATGTCAGTCAGACTAGATGCTATAGACATGTTTTGACCCCCTCCTCAGTGCGTATCGCCAATCTCAAGAACAGTGATGACAGGTTTGCTGCCGTCAGAAATCGTAAACACGATCCTATATTGGTCGTTAACACGGATCGACCTCTGACCCTCTCGGTTTCCCATCAGCTTTTTGTATTTCAACCCCTTCAGTTCCCTTAGGTCTCTCTCGTCGGCAGCGGCTTCCAGCTGAAGCAACTTGTTCCTGGCGCCCTTTATGACCGCAAACGGCAAACCCATCCGGTGCGCCTCATCGGTGCATATCCGGGCGAGATTGGCATCGACAAACTCAACCTTCATGCTGACTGACAATACCGGAGTCGAGCGGCGGTGTCAACATGCTACTGAACGCCATGCGTTAAACTGACCTTTATGCTTGACGGATGTCAGGCGTGATTGCATAGTGTGCTCATGAACAAGCTCTCCCGCACCGACCGCGCTAAAATCCTCGGCCTGATGGTCGAGGGCATGTCGATACGGGCCATCAGCCGGACGACCGGCGCGAGCAAAAACACCATCGTCAAGCTGCTAGAGGACGCGGGCGAAGCCTTCTCTGAGTATCAGGATCGCGTCATGCGCAACCTGACCTGCAAACGCATCCAGGTCGATGAGATTTGGGCCTTCGTTTACGCGAAGAAGCGGAACGTCGAGACCGCCAAGGCCGCTCCGGAAGGCGCTGGTGACTGCTGGACGTGGCTGGCGATTGATGCCGACACGAAGCTCATCCCGTCCTTCTACGTCGGCTCACGCGACGCGGACGCGGCCCACCACTTCATGGGAGACCTGGCTGGACGGCTGGCAAACAGGGTACAGCTCACCAGCGATGGGCACCGCCCATATTTAGAGGCCGTTGAGAGCGCGTTCGGCGCCGAGATCGACTACGCCATGCTGGTGAAGCACTACGGCGACGCGCCAGGCGCCGGGCGCTACAGCCCCGGCGTTTGCACGGGCGCCACCCAGAAGCGCGTTGAAGGGCGCCCTGATAAGGCGCACGTCAGCACCAGCTACGCCGAGCGTGCCAACCTGACCCTGCGCATGGGCAGCCGCCGGTTCACGCGCCTTACGAACGCCTTCTCAAAAAAAGCCGAAAACCATGAACACTCGGTCGCCATCCACACCATGCATTACAACTTCGTGCGCATTCACCAGACCCTACGTTGCACCCCGGCAATGGCGGCTGGCGTTAGCACCACGCTTTGGGAGCTTGAAGACATGGTGAAAGTCCTGGAAAACTGGGAGACGGAGCAGCGCTAACGACTGCTCCGCCTCCGGGGGCTATAATGCGATCGGTGTTGCTGACTTGCGGACTGTTTTTTGCCGTTTTGAACGCTGCCCAGGCTCAGGAAGCGACTTTCTATGGGCGGAATGAATCAGCAAGTATGCCGAAGCCGGGAGCTTTCATACCCGCCGGCACGTCTTGGGAGTGCGGTGCAATCGATGGGCGCCGATGCTGGGACGGCAACGCTTGGCACGAACTCTTTCCCGCCGAGCCTCATCGTTATGCACGAAAAATTCCCGGTAGAGTCTCCTGTCGCGCTATCATGAACGTCACTCACGACTGCTGGGATGGGTCGGCCTGGTATCGCCTTCCGCAAGGCAGCGTCTATGGCATAGTAGCGCCCGTTTCAGCGCCGGACGCGGGCGCGTTCCGCACTTCACCCATTCCGCCCTGATTAGGTTGTCATAGGATTAAAGTCCCGGGCCGGTTCAAACTGACCCACTGCCGGTTCTTGGGCGAGCTTGCCATGACCTTGCCGCGCCTCCTGGGCAGCGATCTGCGTCGCTGCCGTAATCAAGCGTTGCTCGTCTCCGGCAACGTGGCTCTGCAGCAGTGCAACAAGGTGGCGTGACGAGGTCATAGCTCTCCTGGGGGCCCTGGCGACGGCCTGACAGACTCGGACCTACCGCCGCAGTCCTCGTGTGTATCGCGAAAACTTGCCGGCGACCCCACTGGAGTATCCCTCCGCCGGAGGCCGCCTTGTGCGGGTGAAGGGCTGATTGCGAGGCTGTGCTCGTAAGGAGGTCCTTATGAGCACGCTTATTAGCACAGCATGGCCCAGATAACATTGCTGACGGGGCCCGAGCGTCGACGCCGATGGAGCGACGAGGACCGGGAGCGAATTTTGACGGCGGCTTTTGCACCTGGTGCGATCGTTGCAGATATCGCCCGCCGGTTCGAGGTTTCGACCAGCCTGGTCTACAAATGGCGGGAACAGGCGTTGGCAGTTCGAGCTGGCGCTGCCTTTGCGCCGGCAGTTCTGACAGCTGAAGCGCCGCCGGCATCGGCACCGCTGGACGCGACAGCTATCCTCGTCGAACTGGCCAATGGCACTCGGCTGAAGATCGCCACGCTTGCGTCGCCCGAGTTGGTGACCGCGGCGCTGCGGGCCTTGCGATGATCCCGATCGCAAGTGGGGTGCGCATCTGGATCGCGACCGGGCACACCGACATGCGCCGCGGCATGCACGGCCTTGCGCGGCAGGTGCAGGAAGGCCTTGGGCGGGATCCGTTTGCGGGCGACGTGTTCGTGTTCCGCGGCCGCAGCGGTTCGTTGATCAAGGCGCTGTGGCATGATGGGATCGGGCTGTCGCTGTATGCCAAGCGGCTGGACCGGGGGCGCTTTGTCTGGCCGCAGACGGTGGACGGCGTGGTTGCGCTGACCCCGGGTCAGATGAGCTATCTTCTGGAAGCGATCGACTGGCGCAACCCGCAGCATACCTGGCGTCCGGAGCTTGCCGGATAGTCGAATAATTTGTGGTGTGCCGTCAAAAAGGCTCTGCGCGGCCACGGCGTTTGTGATTCACTGGCTGGTGTGAACGCCGAACTTGCCGCCCTGCCAGATGACATTGATGCGCTGAAAGCGGCGCTGCTGGCGGCGCGCGCGGAGGCGGCCGCCGCAGTGGCAAGATGCTCCAGCGACCAGGCGCTGATCGCGCATCTGAAGCTGGAGATCGCCAAGCTCAACCGGGATCGGTTTGGGCCGCGGTCGGAGCGCACCACCCGACTGCTGGATCAGATGGAGTTCCAGTTGGAGGAGCTGGAGGCGTCAGCGACAGAGGATGATCTGGCCGCCGAGGCCGCCGCCGCCAAAACCAGCCAGGTGGCCGCGTTCACACGCACACGCCCGGCTCGCCGGCCATTCCCTGCGCACCTGCCGCGCGAGCGGGTGGTTGAGCCGGCGCCCTCCGCCTGCCTTTGTTGCGGCGGTGCACGCCTGGCCAAGTTGGGCGAGGATGTGACCGAGACGCTGGAGGTGATCC
The DNA here is from genome assembly GCA_965198755.1 of Acetobacteraceae bacterium. Classification (GTDB taxonomy): domain Bacteria; phylum Pseudomonadota; class Alphaproteobacteria; order Acetobacterales; family Acetobacteraceae; genus BOG-908. Next base: position 3,901,466 of record OZ240673.1, on the reverse strand, counting down.
CGCGCCGCTGGAAGGTGATCCAGCATGTGCGGGAGAAGTTTACCTGCCGTGATTGCGAGGCGATCAGCCAGCCGCCTGCGCCATTCCGCGTGACCCCGCGCGGCTGGGGCGGCCCGAGCCTGCTCGCGATGATCATGTTCGAGAAATTCGGCCAACATCAGCCGCTGAACCGCCAGGCAGAACGCTACGCCCGAGAAGGCGTGCCGCTGAGCCTGTCCACATTGGCCGACCAGGTGGGTGCCTGCACCGTGGCGTTGATGCCGCTGTTTGACCGGCTGCGCGCCCACGTGATGGCCGCCAGCCGGCTGCATGGTGACGACACCACGGTGCCCGTGCTGGCGCGCGGCAAGACCGATATCGCCCGTCTCTGGGTCTATGTGCGTGATGATCGGCCCTTTGGTGGCCCGGCTCCGCCTGCTGCGGTGTTTTACTATTCACGTGACCGCGGCGGGCAACATCCGCAGGCGCACCTTGCCACCTATGCCGGCATCCTGCAGGCCGATGCCTATGGCGGCTACGGGAAGCTTTATGCGGAACACCGCGACCCTGGCTTGATTCTCGAAGCCGGGTGTTGGGCGCATGCACGCCGAAAGTTCTTCGTGCTGGCCGACATCGAAGCCGCTGCCCGCCGAAAGTCGCAGGGCAAGCAGCCCGCCGTGATATCACCGCTGTGCCTGGATGCCGTGCGGCGCATGGACGAACTGTTCAGCATTGAACGCGACATTAGTAGATGCCGTGCGGACCAGCGCCGCGCCAGACGCCAGGAACTGAGCGCACCCAAGGTGGCCGATCTGCACGCGTGGATGCGCGAGCAACGCGGCAAGTTGTCCGGCTCGAACGACGTGGCAAAAGCCATGGACTACATGCTGAAGCGCTGGGTGGTGTTTGCCAGGTTCCTCGATGATGGCGAGATATGCCTGACGAATAACGCGGCGGAACGGGCGCTGAGGGGAATTGCACTTGGCAGAAAATCATGGCTGTTCGCCGGTTCGGATCGCGGCGGCCAGCGTGCGGCGGTGATGTACAGCTTGATTGTCACCGCCAAGATGAATGACGTCGATCCTCAGGCGTGGCTCGCCCATGTACTTGCCAGTATCGCCCAGTACCCCGCAAGCAGACTTGACGAATTGCTGCCCTGGCATTGGCGACAGACAGATGCCGCGATGCGCAAGGCGGCCTAGGCGTGGCTGCGCCAAGTTACGTGTTCACCATCGCCCGCGTCGCTGAAATGTTGGTGGAAGATGAAGAGTGGCTGCACACAATCGCCGACGACATGGAGCCGGAAGACGGGTGCCTCTGGGTCTGTGACATCAACGACACCACCACGCGGGCCTTTACCCCGTTCGGGATCGACAGCCTCAAAGAGCTTATGCCCAACTACAGGCGAAACGACACTGGCAGCTGAGGCTTAACCCACGCCGCCGCGGTGCCCACCGGATGGATACCCACTGGACGCGACGCATCTCACAGCTTCCGCGGCTCCACACGCCACCGATCGACCTATGTGCGGCCACTAGAACATATCGTAAACTCGGATGTTAGCGACCCTCTGGAGGCTTATGGTCGAACGGCACGCCTTGGCTGTCAGCGAGCGCCGCGCTCGCATCGCTCACCTCGAACTCGTCGCTGGTCGCCCCGATCCGCGCGAGGAGTTCGCCGGCCTTCAGCGCTGCCGAGGGCATACCGTAGAAGGTGGATCGCGACAGGCCCATCAGCTTGCAGCCTTGGCTGACGGAGACCTCACGGGGCCGGTGACGACGGAGGTGCTCCCGCTTGTCGGCGCGGGTACCATGCTTCAAAGCCCCCTTTAGAAACTTATCTCCAGCGCCTGTCGGCCCACCATTCGCTCCCATCCTCCGGAAGCCCAGCAAGGGGGATCAATTCGGATTGCCCGATCTGTCCACTCCCAGGGGCGCACTCCACTCCCTGGTGACTTATCAACGCTGACTGACAATCCTGCACCACGGTTCGGCAGCGGTCCCATTATAGAGCGAGCATTCGGCCCGCTCTGCCGGCGTTGATAGCCGCGACGCCTCGGAAGAGGCCCTTTCTACTCCGCAAGAACGAAGTTATGGCCCGAACGCGCTGTCTCGCGTAAGCGGCGCGGCGGCGGCACATGGCGGCACGCCGTGTCGCCGTGATGCAAGTTGGCGATGGACGACATCCTGCCAGCAGCCGACATTGATGAGAGCGCTCGTACGAGTAGTCGTAGTAGTGCTCGGAGCGACCGCGTCGAGATCATCACCCGCAGCGAGCGTCGGCGATGGAGCCTAGAGCAGAAGCGAGAAATTGTCGCCGAGAGCCTTGGTCCCGGCCTGACGCCGACTGAGGTCGCCCGCAAATACGCGATCAGTTCCGGGCAGCTGTATACGTGGCGGCGCGAGCTTCTCAGCGTGCAAACCTCGATCATCACGCGCGCGACACCAAGGTTTGCAGAGGTGGAGACAGAGCCCGCGCCGCCACAGCACATGACTGCCCAACCTGCTCCGGCCGCGGCGCATCCGTTGTGCACGTCAGCAGCGCCGCCACGTCTTGATGGGCTGATCGAACTGGTCATGCCCAGCGGGGTGGTCGTACGCTTGGATGCCCATGTCGATGGACGGGCGCTCCGCCGCGTCCTCGGTGTCCTGGAAGAGCGATGATCGCGCTCGCGTCCGGCCTGCGCGTCTACCTGGCTTGCGGCATGACCGACATGCGGAAGGGTATGACAGGCCTGGCCATGCTGGTGCAGCAGACCCTGGCCGAGGATCCGTTCGGCGGTGCCGTGTTCGCCTTCCGCGGCCGACGCGCGGGGCTGATCAAGCTGATATGGCACGATGGCGTGGGCCTCTGCATGCTGACCAAAAGGCTGGAGCAGGGCCAGTTCGTGTGGCCATCTGCAGACACGACTGGGCGGATCACACTCTCCTCGGCGCAGCTGGCGGCGCTCCTCGACGGTTGCGAGTGGCGGGCTCCCGCGCGGCCCCGCAGGCCGGAACTCGCCGGGTAATCCGTGGTTTACGCGGCCTAAAAAGCTGGCTTCGACGCGGCTGCCTCGTGCACCATCGCTAGGTGCAGATCGACCCTGACACCCTACCAGATGACCCCGACCTGTTGCAGCAGATGCTGCGGACGATGCTGCTTCAGCAATCCGAACTGCATGCCGAGAATGACAAGCTCCGCCTGCTCATCCAGCGCCTGACCCATCACCAGTTTGGCCGCCGGTCGGAGCAGTTGACCGACGAGCAGTTGCAATTCGGGCTGGAGGATTTGGAGCAGACCATCGCGGAGAACCACGCCGGGCCGGACGCAGCTGTCGCGCCGCCAACAAAGCCCCGCACCGCACGCGCTACGCGCAACCATGGGGCACTGCCCGCCCACTTGCCGCGCTATGAGGTGGTGATTGATGCCGCACCGGAGGCGTGTCCCTGCTGCGGCGGCACGATGCACAGCATTGGTGAGCTGCGCACCGAACAGCTCGACATCGTGCCTGCGCAACTGCGGGTTCGCGTCACCCGCCGCCCGCGTTATGCCTGCCGGAAATGCGAGGAGGCGGTCGTCGTGGCGGAAGCACCGGCGCGGCCGATCGATGGCGGGATGCCGACCGAGGCTCTGATCACCCATATTCTCATCAGCAAGTTCTGCGATTCCTTGCCGCTGTATCGGCAGTCCCAGATGCTGGCGCGCCAGGGCATCGCGCTGGACCGTTCGACGCTGAGCAACTGGGTCGGCACGGCCTGCTGGTGGCTGACACCGCTCTATGACCTGGTGGTCAGCACGGTGCTGTCGTCAGGCAAGGTATTCGCCGACGACACCACACTGCCTGTGCTTGATCCTGGACGCGGCCGGACGAAGACAGGGCGGCTTTGGTGTTACGCCGTTGATGATCGCCCATGGTGCGGACCATCTCACCCGGCGGCCGCCTACGTCTATTCCGAGGACCGTAAGGGCATACGTCCAGCGGGACACTTGGCGAGCTTCCAAGGCGTGCTGCAGGTCGACGGATATGCTGGGTTCAAGCGCCTGGCGGGCGATCGCCCCGACAGATCCGTGCGACTGGCCTTCTGCTGGGTGCACATGCGGCGTGCCTTCTACCAGTTCCATGCCTCTACCGGGTCGCCGATCGCGGCCGAACTGCTGGCCCGCGTGGCCAGCCTATATGCGATCGAGGCTGAGATACGCGGCCATCCCGCCGAACACCGGCGGCTGGTGCGGTGCGCACGAAGTCGGCCGATCGTCGAAGCATTGCATGATTGGCTGCACGATCAGCTGCCGCGCATCTCTGGCGCGTCCGATCTCGCAAAGGCTATGCGCTACGCAATACGGCATTGGCCGGGCCTGGTTGCCTTCCTCGACGATGGCCGAATTGAGATGGACACGAACGTTGTCGAACGCGCGATCCGTCCAATCACCCTGGCACGCAAGAATGCCCTGTTCGCTGGCTCGGACGGCGGAGCCCGTCATTGGGCGATCGCGATGACGCTGATCCAGACAGCAAAGCTGAACGGCGTAGAGCCAATGGCATGGTTGGCCGACGTTCTCAAGCGCATCGTCTCGGGGCATACTAAATCCCACAAGCTGGCAACGCTGCTGCCTTGGAATTGGCGGCCCGCCACTACTCTTGATATGCCCGTAGATTCACTGGCAATTGCTGCATGATTACCAACGATGCCGCAGCAAACCTTATGGTAGAGAAAACGACAAGCTACACTACGTACAAAACTGTTGCGATGCATCGGAGATGAGTTAGCGTGCAGAGAGACAGACACTTTTCATGTACAATGTGTGGTAAGTGCTGCAATAGATCCCCCGAGGTTGAACTCACAGAAACAATCAATTTATCGGGTGACTTCGTCTTTTGGCTTTGCTTCAGTATGTCCGAGCTCCCATTGTCGATAAAGGATTGGATACAAAGTCGGGGAAGGCTCGATGCCGATCAACGCGACTTGGCGGCATTCATCGCCAAGCGGCGATTGCTAGATGCACAATCTTCAATCCAATTTACCGGCCGATCCAGTAGTGGGACCGAGGCCGAACGAGTCCGAAAGTATGTGCGAATATCGGCGCTGACACTAGACTTGGAATCTGGCCGCTGTTCCAAACTCGTGAACAAACAATGTGGAATATACGACCGACGACCTCACACATGCAGAACAGTGCCGGTTCACTATCAACTTTCAGACCTAGAGCTGGAGCCCGCTTTTGATAAGTTCACTAGCCTAGAAGCCTTTGAATGCGATACTTCACAACACTCTCCGATGATCCTGAAGAATGGACGTCTCGCGATAGAAGAATTCGCCCGAGAGCGAGTTGCCGGACAGACAGCCTTTTATGAAGACGGAGCATGGCGGGAGGCGATCGCGCAGCGCATTCTACGTGGAGAGGACAAGACACGTATGCTTCCTTCCTTACAGGAGATTAAAGGAAGCTCGTGTTTGAAAGTGCTTTTGGTGCCGATCCATCTTGCCTGGCAGATCGGAGTCGACATCGAAGCCATTGACGACACGCTTTACAGGCTCTCGGCCGAGAGGCAAAAATTGTTGATTGAAGCGCTATTGAGACGGGGCAAGACTGGCCTCTTCAGTGGCATCGACGTGAAGCCCCGACGACAGCTAATAGAACTTCTGGCAACTCTCACCGGTCACCTCGAAAGCGTCAAAGATCAGGTAGATCTTGGATAGGACACTGAAAACTCGCACCTCATCGCGCCCAATAAGAACGCCCAACCCCGACCCGCACGAACCTGATTGCCAAGGGTCAAGGGTCAAGGGTTCACCACTGTTCGCCACGGCACATGGTGCCCTAAACTCAATGCAGTCACGTCTAGGCTGTGGCTGCCGGGACGCTTACTGTCTCGCCCAAGTCTTCCATTCTCATGTAACACTCATAACCGGTCTCGTTCGAGATCAGGCCGTCATTGATTTCAAACTTATGCACGAGCCTGATGTGCGCCAGACTGCCGACACGCAAGGGGCATCCCTCGATGCCATCATTGATGATGCGGCCCCGGAATATGGAATCGTCGAACACGCGCTCGGCCGTACCCCACCGCTCCAACGGCTCCCACGAGAACTCCTCGAACGCGGCGAACAAGCGGAGATACATCTGCTTGATCTTCCGCGGTCCCTGGTAGACCACGCGACGGGTCGGCGCTTCCCAGTGAGCGTCATCCGTGTACAGGCGGATCGCCTCGTCGATCCGCTCCGGGTTCTCGCACTCGAAGTGCATCTCGACTAGATCGAGTGCGTGTTGCGTCCTCTCCGCCACGGTGCGCAGCGAGCGACGCTGTGCCAGAAGCGTATCGACCCTGGACTGGGCTTCCTCGAGTAGCAACGCCATCGTCTCCTCCTCGCATCTTCTGCCAAGCACTGTGCGCCGCGACCTTGGTCGGCAGGGGCTTTGCACAGCGCAATGAGCTTGCTAACGATTGCATAAAAGGGGATCAACTTCAGCAGTTGTCAAGGCTGAACGCTCCGAACGATCTGCTGATAACAGCAGTCAGGCCTCGCAACTTGTAGACCTGCATTCCACTGAACCAGCCGACTACCTGCACCGCGGCCAGACGACCTGTGTGTCAGCGTAGTTTGGCGCAACTCCCGCGCACGACGATGCTGGCCGGCGTGATGGAGCGATGCTCGTGGGTGCGCACGCGCTTGTCTCTGAGGCTATGAAGAAACCAAAGGCCGCAGCTGGTTGCCATTTCCTGGACGGGCATGCGCAACGTGGTCAACCCCTTACCCCACCACCTGGCCCAAGGCGGATCGCCGAACCCAACGACGGAGAGTTCATCTGGGATGACGACTTGCTTTTCGGAAAGCGCGTCCACGACGCCGGATGTCACCCTGACTGCGCCACACATGACGGCAGTTGGCCGCGTGCGCAGGCGCAGCAGCTTTTCGACCGTAGCGTGTCCGAACTCGTCGGTGGTTCCACCCAGCACTTCCCGCGCCTCACCGGAACTTGCACCAACGTCCGCGAAGGCTTTGCGGAAGCCTGCTACTCGGTCCGAGGCCGTCGGCAGTTCCGCAGGCCCTCCGATATATGCGATGCGCCGGTGTCCCAGCTCCAGAAGGTGCCGGGTGCCCAAACGGATGCAGTCGAAATCGTCGATGCCGAACCAATCCGACTGCAGCATGCCGATCCGGCGCAGCAGCTGCGCATACGGAACGTTTGCCAAGGTCGCCACCGTTTCCCGCCGGGGCGATGCCGTTGGCACGATCACGATGCCCGCGACGCGGGCGCTCACAAGGTCTTTCACATGGCGCGCCTCCACATCCCTGTCGTCGTTGGTGATCGACAGAGCGATATGGAAGCCCTCCTTGTCGAAGCACTGCGACATGGACTGGGCGATGGTTGCGTAGAAGGTGTTCCTGATGTCCGGCAGGATCAGCCCGACCAGCTTGCTGGACCCTCCCCGCATCATGCGGGCCGGCCCGTTCTCGACGTAGCCAAGCGCATGCGACGCGGCGACCACGCGCATGCGCGTGTCGGCGCTGATGCGCGGATCCTGGCTCAGCGCGCGGCCGACCGTTGATACGGAAACGCCCAAGTGCTCGGCCACCTGACGTGCCGTGACCATGCCCTTCAACGAGGTCTCTCGCACGGGATCGTTGTCGACACACTGGTAAAGTATCTCTGGGCTTTAACCATAGAGCCGCGCGCTCGCTCCCAAACCATGTGCTGACTACCCTATTGACAAACATTAGGCCTAGCAGCAACTGTGCTAACGATAGCGCAAAGTTGGTGTGATCATGGCGTCAAGTCCGCGATGGGTCGCGTTCAGCAGGAGGAAGTATGCTGGTCGAGCAACGGACATATACATTCCGCCCCGGGCAGGCCGCTAGCTTCCTGGCGGCCTACATGGACGGCGCGGTTGACGTTCAGACTCGCGTCCTCGGCAACATGATCGGGTACTTCACCACCGAGATCGGTCCGTTGAACCAGACCGTGCACCTTTGGGGCTACGACAGCCTCGATGAGCGAATGCGGAGGCGCAAGACCCTCGCTGAAGCGTCGGAATGGCAAGCCTTCCTGGCCAAGGTTCTGCCGATGATCGTAACGATGGAGACCAAGATCCTGATCCCGACGTCGTTCTCCCCCATCCGGTGACGCACTAGGCGCCAGCAACTAATACGACGGAGGCGACCATGACTGAGACGATCAAGCCGATTTTCCACCACGTGACGCTCAAGACCAGCCACCTGCAGCAGATGGTGGACTGGTACAAGACCGTGGTCGGGGTGGAGGTCCAGTTCCAGGACGCCAACAACGCCTGGACGACCAACGACGAGGCGAACCACCGGCTAGCGTTCCTGATGGTGCCGGGCCTGGAGGACGACCCGGACAAGGTCAAGCACAACGGGATCCACCACAGCGCCTTTGAGTACAGCAGCTTCCCCGATCTAATGTCGTCCTTTGACCGGATCCGGCAGCACGGCATCCTGCCCGCATTCTGCCTGAACCACGGATCCACCATTTCGCTTTACTACTGCGATCCGGAAGGCAACTACGTCGAGCTGCAAAGCGACAACTTCGGTGACTGGAAGCTCTCCGGCCACTTCATGCGCACGTCGGACGACTTTCGCACCAACCCGATCGGCACGTTCTTCGACCCGGTGAAGGTGTTTGACGCCCACTCGGCAGGAAAACCGTTTTTTGAACTGCAGCCTGCCATCCGCAAGGGGGATTACCTGCCGAGCCCGATTCCATCCATTGGGCTTCCAGCGAACGCGGTGGAGGCGATCCGAAACATCCCCTGACCCGGCGCCTTCCGAGCCGCGCCCATCCCGATCCTCATGCCCAGGAAGCTGCCATGCCGTTTGCGGTGATTTGCCTTGACCGACCTGGAACCAAAGAGCTTCGGGAGAGGGCTCGTTTGTCCCACCTGGAGTACATTAACCCGCATCGGCCCAAGATGCAGATCGGCGGCGCGCTCCTAGACGACGCTGGCGGGGAGCGAATCGGTATGGTGTTTGCCATCGACCTACCGTCGCGAGAGGCGGTCGAGGCATTCATGCGCGACGAACCCTACAACAAGGCGGGCATCTTCGAGAGCGTGGTGATCCGTCGGATAAACGTGGTCTATCCCGAGGCCGATCCTGGCATCTTCGACGGTCTCTTGGAGCACGAACGCCAACTGGCGGGGGTGTGATGGCGCGCCGGGTCATCCTGACCGACTACCCGTGGCTGGACACGGCCATCGAGCGCGGCGTGATCGAAGCCGCCGGGATGGAGCTGGTCGTCGGGCCGGCCGTGGCCGGCACTGCCGAGGAGGTCGAGGCGCGGGTGAAGGCGCATGATCCCATGGCCATCATGACCTGCTGGGCGCCCGTGTCCGCCGCTGCCGTCCAGGCTCCGACCGATCTGCGAATCGTCGCGCGCCTTGGGGTTGGCCTCGACAACATCGCTGTGGTTGCGGCCAGCGCACGCGGGGCTTGGGTCACCAACGTCCCGGATTACTGCGTGGAAGAGGTGTCGGACCACGCCCTGGCGCTCCTGCTGGCCCACTTCCGCGGCGTGGCCGCCCTGGATCGGGACACCAAGGCACTCCGGTGGGACCCGGCGGGCGCCCGGCTGGAACGCTTTCGCGATCTCGTGGTCGGCATCGTCGGGTTCGGGCGCATCGGCCAGGCGACGGCCCGAAAGCTCGCTGCGTTCGGCTGCACGGTGCTGGCCGTGGACAATGCGCCCGGTCCTGCGCAGCCGGGGGTTGAGCAGGTGTCCATGGCAGCGCTCCAGGAGCGGGCGGATGCGATCGTGCTCCATGTTCCGCTGCTCGACGGCACACGGGGCATGTTGGATGACGGGTTCATCGCCGGGTGTCGGCGCCGGCCGCTGCTGGTGAACGTCAGCCGCGGCGGCCTGGTGGACAACGCGGCCCTCCTTCGCGGCCTTGAGAGTGGTGCGCTGCGTGGAGCAGCCCTGGACGTGATCTACGGCGAGCCGGCGCCCCCGCCGGACATCCTGGCGCACCCGGCGGTGATTGCGACCCCGCACGTCGCCTTCTTGTCGGCAGCGTCGCTCGTGGAACTGCGGCGTCGCGCGGCCGAGGAGGTGGTACGCGTGCTCGGCGGTCAGGCTCCGCTTCATCCGTGCAACAGGCCGGACGGTGCGGCCGCGCCAACCCCGGCAACGTTCGATCGGGGCGTGGCGAGCGACATCCGGGTGGTGGACGGGCCGGAAGGCCCCTTCGTGCTCAAGCGCGCCCTTCCGCGTCTGCGGGTTGCCGCGGAGTGGCTGTCCGATCCGGCGCGATCCCTGGTCGAGGCGGCGGCTCTCACGGCGATTGCCGACATCATCGGGCAGGACGCGGTGCCCCGGGTGCTCTGGGCCGACCCGAGCCGTTACGAGTTCGCGATGGAATTGGTGTCGCCGCGCCTGCGCAACTGGAAGCAGGATCTGATGTCCGGCCGAATCGACCCGGCGACCGCCTCCCGCGCCGGCCAGCTCCTTGGCCAGCTGCACGCCGGTTCTGCACGGCGCCCCAAGCTGCGTGAGCAGTTCCAGGACACCCGCTTCTTCGAGCAGCTGCGCATCAAGCCGTACTTCACCCGCGTGGCGGAGCGCAACCCGGACCTGGCCGCCGACATAGAGTCCGTTGTCGCGGGCATGGCGCACCGCCGCGGAGCGCTGGTGCATGGCGACTTCAGCCCCAAGAACATCCTCGCAGACGGCGCCGACGTGGTGCTGCTCGACTGCGAGGTCGCCCATTGGGGCGACCCCCGCTTCGACCTGGCGTTCTGCCTCACGCACCTGACCCTGAAGTCGCTGCGCCGCGCCGCGCCGGTGGCGGATCTAGCGGCGGCGGGCATGGCGCTGCTCCGCGCCTATAGCGAGGCCGGCCCGGCGATCATCGACGCGGCCCTCACCCAAATCCTTGGGTGCCTCCTGCTGGCCCGGCTCGAGGGCGACTCGCCGGTCGACTACCTGTCGGACCTCGATACGGCGGCAACCAAGCGCATGGCAGTCCACCTTCTGCGGGACCCGACGGCCCGCGCGTCTGTCGGCATCCCCGTCCTGGAGACCTTTGCATGACCACCCCATCTCGCATCACCCGGGTGTTCGCCCGGCAGATCCTCGATTCCCGCGGCCGGCCGACCGTAGAGGTGGACGTCGAGCTGGCGGGGGGCGGCACTGGTCGCGCCTGCGCGCCGTCGGGCGCCTCCACCGGCCGTCATGAGGCGTGGGAGCTCCGGGACGGCGACGCGACCCGCTTCGAGGGGCGCGGCGTGGCGCGCGCGGTCGGGCACGTCCGGTCGGAAATTGCGGGTGCGCTGGCCGGCCTGGACGCCTGCTCGCAAGGCGAGGTGGACCGGCGCATGGTCGAACTCGATAGCACCCCCAATTTGACACGGCTTGGCGCGAACGCCGTGCTCGCCACGTCCCTGGCGGTGTGCCGTGCCGCTGCCGTGGCCGCGGGCCAGCCCTTGCACCGCTACATCGGAACGCTGGCTGGCTCGCGCCGCCTGACCATGCCCATGCCCATGGTCAACATCCTCAGCGGTGGCGCCCACGCTGGACGCAGCATGGACCTGCAGGATTTCCTGGCGGTGCCGGTCTCGGCCCGGAGCTATTCGGAGGCGCTGGAGATGGTGGGCCGGGTCCGGTCGGCCGCGTCCGAGCTGCTGGCGGCGGATGGACGGACCACGCTGCTGGCGGACGAGGGCGGTCTCAGCCCGGGCTTCGACCGGGCGGAGGCTGCTCTCAATTTCATGCTGGAGGCGACCTCGCGGGCCGGGCTCCGGCCCGGCGCGGACGTAGCGATCGCGCTTGACGTCGCCGCGAGCGAGCTGTTTGCCGCAGGCCGCTACGACCTGAAGGGGGAGCGGCGGCAGCTCGACGGCGAGGCCATGGTCGGCTTCCTGGCCGACCTGGTGCGGCGCTTCCCCGTCATCTCCGTCGAGGACCCGCTGGAACAGGACGATTGGGATCACTGGCGCCAGGCCACGCTCGCGATGAGCCAAGTGCAAGTGCTGGGCGACGACCTGTTCGCCACCAACCGGGCTCGCATCTCGATCGGGATTGAGCGCGGCGTGGCCAACGCCGTGCTGATCAAGGTGAACCAGAACGGGACGCTGACCGGCACGCTTGAGGCCATCGCGGCGGCCCGAAGCGGCGGCTACGCGACAGTGGTGTCCGCTCGCTCGGGCGAGACAGAGGATCCGTTCATAGCCGACCTCGCGGTCGGCACCGGTGCCGGCCAGATCAAGATCGGCTCCGTCCGCAGTTCCGAGCGCTTGGCCAAATACAATCAGCTCCTCCGCATCGAGGAGGATCCCGGCATCGAATTCGCTGGGACATCCGGCATTGCCGGGCAGACCAAGCAGGCGGCCGCCTGACACATGACCCCGATAAAGCAAATGGGAGCCTCCCTATGACGTTCGCCCTTGCAACGATCCAGGCCGATGGACGGCCGACGCCCGCGATCGAGGTCGGCCCGCACTGGTACGCGCTCTCCGGCCTGGCGCCGGAGCTGCTAGAGCCCACCCCGTCGCGGGGCCTGATCAATCTGTTCGAGCACTGGTCGGAGCGCGAACCGGCGCTGGTGCAGCTCGCCGACGACATCGCTTCCGGGCAGGTCGCGGCCACGCCCATTAACCCGGCGCCCGGCCCCGACCAGTTCCTCACTCCTCTGCAGTATCCGAGCAAGGTCGTGCTGATGGGCGCCAACTACGCCGATCACATGGCCAAGGACGCCCCATCGCTCAACGCGAAAAAGAAGGAGGACTCGATCCCTGTGCTGTTCTTCAAGCCGCCCACCACCACACTGGTAGGCTGCGGCAAGAGCGTGCGTTACCCGGTGCAATCGAACAAATTCGACTGGGAAGGCGAGCTCGGGGTCGTCATCGGCAAGCGGGCACGCCGGGTGAGTGTGGACGAGGCGCTCGACTACGTCGCCGGTTACGCCATCGGCATCGACCTGTCCGCGCGCGACTGGCAGTTCCACCCCAAGCACCTGGTCAAGTTCGACCTGTTCGGAGGCAAGGGCTTCGACGACAGCTGCCCGTTCGGCCCGAAGATCACCCCCGCCCGCTTCGTAAAGCACGACCGGCTGTCGTTGAAGCTTTGGGTAAACGGCGATCTGAAGCAGGACTCCAACACCTCCAACATGATCTGGTCCGTGGCCGAGCAGATCTCGGCCATGTCGGACCATGTGACTCTGGAACCCGGCGACGTGATCCTGACCGGAACGCCGGCCGGCGTCGGCCTGGGGTCCAACACGTTTCTCCATGTTGGCGACAAGGTTGAAGCTGAGATCGAGGGCCTTGGCCGGCTTAGCATCGAGATCGTGCCCGACCAATCATTGGCCCGCGTGGCCTAAGCCGGAGCGCGCCATGGACGAAACAACCCAGCTGCTCGGGCTCGAGGCCCGTCGCTGTGACGCAATGGTGACGGCTGACGTCGGCGCACTCGGCCGGCTGCTGTCGGATGACCTGACCTGGACGCACTCTTCGGCACGCCAAGATACCAAGGCGAGCTTCCTCGCCGGACTGCAAGCCGGCGGCACGCGCTACCTGGAGATTAGGCGCTCGGACGAGCAGGTTCGCCTGCATGGCGAAGTCGCCGTGATAACGGGCCTCGCCCATATGCGGGCGAGCATCAACGGAGAGGAGCGCCAGCTCCGCAACCGCTACACCAACGTCTGGACGAGGTCGGATGAGGGCTGGCGGATGATCGCCTGGCAGTCCACCGCCGCTCCATTGTGAGCCCGGCGCGGCAGTCCGGGGTTCGGGCGATGCTTGGTTGGGTCAGGGCCGACCGGCTCGGCGCACGATGCCGCCGCGCCTGTTGATGCGAGGCTACCCTCTGCTGCTGTGCGAGCGGCGCGAGGAGGCCCGCCAGCCGCTCGTCGGCGAAGAAGCGCAGGTCGCCGCGACGCCAGCCCCCTGCGCGGCACAGGCCGCCAGTGTTTTCTCCTCGCTTCCGAATGACGACGCCATGGCCGAGGTGGCGTTGGGCGAGGGCAGGATCCTTGCCCGGCCTCGCCCCGGACTGGCGTTAATCGAAACCAGCACCGTCTCCCCGGCAGCTGCCGGGCGACGGCAGCCCCAGGACAAACTCGACCCGGCCCAATTTGAGCCGCTGAGTTCGATGGCGCTGCTGGCGACCGGGTGCCCGGCTCGAAGCGTGCGGCCCGGCCCGCAGGCCGTTAAGTGAACCACTCATGGGTCGCGGCAGGCGTTTCGGCCTTCCTTGGGGCGTTCTCGTTTGCCCGGGCGGCTGGCGCACCGATGGCACCGCCGGTCAGCCAGCCCCAGGTAGATCTGGGCGAGACAAGCTTTCTGGATGGCGAGGCCGGCCAGGGCGGCCTTCTGGAGGTGATCGGCGACGGCACGACCGCGAGCTACCTCACCGACGCGAACGGCAGCGGCTTGGCCGGCCGACACAAGCTTTGGAGTGCCGGGGTGATCCTGCACCCGGCTTACGTCTCCGGCATCTCCTTGCTGGGTGGCCATTTGGGCGTCGAGGGCCTGCTACCCTTCGCCTTGGTTCACTCCGGCATGGGCAACTCGACCGCAACGTTGCAGGGCGGGGTCGGCGACATCACCCTGGCGCCTCTTGTCGAGTGGTCCGGCGCGCACCTGCTTGGCCGCCCTCTTTCGGTTCGGCTTGCCTTGCAGGCCGTTATTCCGACGGGGACATACTCGCCGGCGCGCACGATCAACGCCGGCCAGAACAGCTGGCAGCTCTCGCCGTACGTCGCGACCACCCTTCGGATTACGCCTCGGTGGGAGATCAGCAGTCGCCTGACCTACGACTGGAGCAGCCGCAACACGCGCCCGGCGCCGGCGTATGACGCCGGGAGCACGCAGGCTGGAGACCAGCTGGAGCTGAACCTATCCGCCTCCTACGCCGCAGGGACATGGGCTGGACGGAATTGGCGTATTGGGCTGGCCGGCTACACGTTGCGGCAGCTCGACGACGCACGGATCGGTGGGGAACCGGTGCGCGGATCGCGCCAGCAGGTGTTTGGGCTGGGTCCGGGTTTCCTCTCGGAATTAGGAAGCGCCACAATCATCGGCACGGCTTACCGCGAGTTCGGAACCGAGAACCGGCCGGAGGGCTTTCAGGCGGTGCTTCGCCTGTTGCAGCCGTTCTGAGCAGGAGGCCGCGCAAGCGGTTCCGCGCGATTGCCAACTCTGTGCGGACGTGGGTCGCGGCGTTGTCGGATGGGGCCTGTTCCAGCTGCTGGATTTTGCCGAAGCCGTAGCGTTGAGCCCTGAACATGGTCGCATGACACTCCAACCTGCAAGGTTGACGGGTAGCGCAGCCACCATTCTGACGACGTAATGCTGTGGGTTTACCAGCGTGACTCGCGACTCTGCAAAAACAGGTCGCCTTCAATCTGTGACCCGGCATCAAGAGACAACATCTTGTGCACGATCACCCCATTCCGCCATTGCTTCCAAAATCGAGCGGAGCGTATGCCCCTGGGCAGTAAGGCTGTAGTCGGTCTTCGGCGGGATGGTGGAGTATTCTCGGCGCGTGATCAGGCCCCAGGACTCTAGCTCCTTCAGCTCCTTCGACAGAATGCGGTCGCTGACTGGAGGGCAGGCCCGGCGCAGCGCCGTGTAGCGCAGTGGCTCGTTGCGCAGCAGCACCCAGAGTATCTTGGGCTTCCACCGTCCGCCGACAATCCGGGCTGTGAAACTCACTGGACATTGTCGCTGCACTATCATGGAGACGCACACTAACAAAAAGATCCGCACTTGCATACGGTAAGTCCAAATGGGCCTCATGCAGTAGATCTGACGGAGGAAGTTGGTGCATGAGAGCGATTTGCGTGACGTCCCAGCGAACCCTGGAGTATTGTGACGTTCCGGCACCGGAGGCACCCCCTTCGGGCCACGTCCTGGTCGACATGATCGCGTCGGCGATCACCCATGGCGACAAATTCTTCCTCACGCGCCCGATGCCTGGCGCGCCCCCGGCCGACGGCCATGACATCTACGGAGCGAACGGGGCGGGCATCGTCGTTGCGATCGGCGATGGCGTGCCGGCGGCGATGCTGGGGAAACAAGTGGCGATCTACAAATCGCTGGCCAAGAGCGTGCATACCCGTGGCCTGTGGTGCGAGCGGGCGCAGGTGCACTATTCGAGCTGTCTCGTGCTGCCGGATCATATTGTTGCGCGCGATCTCTGCGGCTCACTCGCCAACGTGCTGACCGTGTACGCCTTCCTTGAAGAGGCCGTACCGGGAGGGAAAGGCCTCATCGTAACGGCGGGCAACTCTGCCACGGGCTTGGTCGCAGCGGCGCTAGTACGTCGCCGCGGGGTCCCGGCAATGTTCCTGGTTCGATCCGCGGCTGCGCGCGACGGACTCCTCGAGCACGGGACCGAGCACGTGCTCGTTTCGACGGAAAACGGGTTCGAGGACAAATTCGCTACATTGGCCCTTGAACTCGACGCCACGACCGTGTTCGACGGCGTAGGCGGGGATCTGCTAAGCCGGATCCTGCCGCACCTGCCCATGAATACGGCCGTGCGCATTTATGGCTTCCTCGGAGGCGCCAGTCCAATCGCACTCCCAACGACGTTGCTGATGGGGCGGAACCTTATGCTTCGACGCTTCACGGTGCTTGAAAGTCTAATTGTTACTGATCCAACCCGCTTGGCCAACGCCTTTCGGGAGCTTGGAAATATCATGGATGAACCGCTGTTCCAGACGAGGGTCGGTAGCGAGTTCCGGCTGGACGAGATTGATCACGCCATGACTTTCCAATCAATCGATGGCGGTCGCGCACTGCTAATTCCCTGACAGAGAAAACTCCGGATCAATCTTATCAAATAGGTTTACGATCTGTCACGGTTATGTGTCCGTGCAAATAGCAGAGATGGACTCACGGGCGACCGGGATGCAGATTAAGCATGTTAAATGTCGCACGCCGTTCGTTGCTGATAGCAAAGTAGCCGATAAACGAGGTGGGATAGTTCGTCATACTGATGCTGGCGAATATTGTTACTCAACCATAGCCTTCTTTTGGAGCTAGTCGACAACCTACCCTACTACGACTACGTCTGAGACCTGCGAGACAAGTGCTGTAGGAGCTTCGCAAAACATAGCCCGAGCCAAACTGGGGCGCGGACGAGACATAGCCACTACCAAATCCCACACCTGCCATCGGAACATGGGGATTAGGCTGAGGCAGCCGGCCCCCCTTGAGTTTGTTGGCTCCGCGGTCGCTGCGCGAGCTGGACGACAGCTGCGGTTTAGCCTTGGCACGTCCGACACGTGCATCTGCCTTCCGTCCGCGGGAAGCTCATCAGGTAGTGGTGCGCGGCGGCCTTAGTGGCGCCTGCTTTAACTACATGGTGGGGACGGTCTCGAAAAAAATCGTAGATCCCGTGAACCGTTGTGCCCGGATCCTCCCTCTTCACCTCGGGGTCGCACGCAAGCGACTGAAGGAGGCCTGATCGTGATCTACCGGAAGAACCTTTATGCGTGGGAGCAGATTTGTCGGGTCCTCCTCGGTTTGGCACTTGCCGTAGGGGCCTGGTATGCGCTGTCGTCCAGACTTGTAAGTTATTCCTTCATCGCCATCGGTCTTATTATCGCATCAAGTGGTGTTGCAGGCTTCTGTCCGATGTGTGCCATGGTGGGCCGTCGTCCAGTCGGCTCCAGTCCCGCCGAGGGTCACTGATACCATGTCCCGGCTGCCCGCGCCGCTCGTCCAGATGGCGATTGGCGGTGACCAAACGGCATTAGTTAGGTTGCTCGAGGCCGCCCGCCCGGACATCAGGCGCTACGCGCGCGTTACTTGCCGTGCAAACGACGTGGACGACGCCGTGCAGGAGGCGCTGTGGCTGCTGTACCGGAAAGTCGGGACGCTACGCGCTGCGTCATCCGTTTCGGCATGGCTTTTCGCCGTCGTCCGCCGCGAATGTCTACGCCTTGCACGGGGCTTTGGTCTGGCGCCAAGCCTAACGCACCCGAGCGAGATAGACATCCTCTCACAGCCTGACGAGGGGCTGCGGCTCGATGTGGCTGCGGCAATTCAATCGCTGCCGGAGCACTACCGCAGTATCGTCGTGATGCGCGATTTTGAGGAACAGACCATAGACGAAATTGCAGGTTCTTTGAATTTAAGCCGCGAAGCCGTCAAAGGCCGCCTGCACAGGGCGCGCATTCTACTGCGGGAGTATTTACTGAAATGAGTCCATTCGCTAGCCAGACCGTGGTCCGACATGTCGGACGAGGTGTAGGAGCAACGCTGTTAGCCGCCCTCGCCGTTTGGCTGCTGTCCTACCCCGGGACACTTTCCGGCACGGTGGCCATCGCCTTCTTCATCGGCGCGGTTGTTCTGCTGCGTGGCTGTCCGATGTGCTGGTTCATTGGATTGATTGAAACCATCTCTATCGCGTTGCGAAAGGAGCAGTCTCCATGACAGACTCGACGACCCTATCGACCTATTCGACGCCGGCTGACCTGGCTCTCGGCCCACTTCTCGCCGCTATGGCTCCAGCGGAGGCGAAAGCCTTTCTAGCGTTCAAGGCGATATCCGAAAGGGACGACGGCGCGGTTCCCGCAAAGTATCGGGAGCTGATCGCGATCGGAGTAGCCCTCACCACGCAGTGCGCCTACTGTCTGGACGTCCATACCCGTCGAGCGCTGAAGTTAGGCGCGACTCGCGAAGAACTTGCGGAAACCACCTTTATCGCTGCCGCGCTGCGGGCGGGCGCCGCAGTAGGGCACGGCCTTCTCGTCCAGAAAATCGCTGACGCTGCGATCAGTACTAGCAAGGCATGATGAAAACATGGGGTAACGTCACGTCAACGGGAAAAGCTCAGCAAAAGGCTGAGCAAAGGTAGCGGGACAACGCTCACCCAAAACATAGGCCATCATCCACTCGAGCCAGCGCCGGCGGCGCCTGGCTACGTCGGCGCACTCGGTCTCCTGCGCGGTGAGGGCTTTCTATATGTCCAGCCAGCCTTGCAGAGCAGCCGCGACAGCGAACTCGGCGTCGCGGCAACGCCCTGCTCTCGCTGCCGTTGCCCGGCCAGTTTCGGCATGGTTACGTCAGGCTCGGCCTACAATGGGACTAGGCGACGTTCGCCTCGAAGGCGGCCGCGGCACGATAGATCGTGGCTTCGTCGTGATGTCCGGCAATCAGCATCATGCCCACCGGCAGCCCGTCGACCTTGCCGCAGGGAACCGACATCGCGGGATGGCCGGTGACGTTGAAGGCGGACGTGTTGGCCAGCGAGCCTGCCGCCACCTGCATGCGATGCTGGCGCGGCGCGTCCAGGTCGGGAATTGGTCCCGGCTTGGTCGGCGAGGTCGGCATCAACAGCAAGTCATGGCGCGACAATGCATCGTCATATGCCGTTCGCAGCAGACGGCTGATATTCTGCGCTTTCGCGTAGAAACGGCCGTGATGGTGCTTGCTGAAATACTGGCCGAGCATCATCACCAGCTTGAGGGTGTCGGACAGTTCTCCGGTTCGGGTGCGCCAGGCGGCATGGGCGGTGCGCAGGTCGGTGACATAATGTCCCCGCCAGCCGGTTCCGAACACGTTGCCGTTCATCAAGGCGCCAACGCTGCCTTCCGACGCGATCGCCAGCCACAGCACCGCTCCCAGCGGGTGCATCGGCACGGAAACCTCCTCGACCGTGGCGCCAAGTTCGGCGAACCGGATTGCCGCGGCACTTACTTTAGCGTCCACGTCGGCCTCGGAGTCGGTGTGGCCGAAGCCTTCGCGCACGATGCCTATGCGCAGACCGCTCGCGCCGAGGCCGAGCGCTGATCGATAGTCACCGGGCGCACCGTTGAAGCCTTGCCTTGGGTCCAGGCCGTCCGGACCAGCGATGACCTCCAGCAGCAGGGCGTTGTCGGCCACATTGCACGTCATTGGCCCGACATGGTCGAGCGTGGCTTCAATAGGCATGATGCCCGTGTATGGAACAAGGCCCACGGTTGGCTTCAGTCCGTAGATGCCGCAATGAGACGCGGGCACCCGAATGGAGCCGCCCTGGTCACCGCCCAACGCCATGTCCACGTCACCCGCGGCGACCAGGGCGGCGCTGCCCGAAGAGGAGCCGCCGGTCGTGTAGCCGCGCCTGTGCGGGTTGTGCGTAGGGCCTGTCGGATTGGTGTGGCTGCCGGCGGACAGGCAGAAATGCTCGCAGTTGGCCTTGCCGGTGATGAGGCCGCCGGC
This sequence comes from Acetobacteraceae bacterium, assembly GCA_965198755.1. Lineage (GTDB taxonomy): Bacteria > Pseudomonadota > Alphaproteobacteria > Acetobacterales > Acetobacteraceae > BOG-908. Next base: position 3,881,331 of record OZ240673.1, on the reverse strand, counting down.
GTCGAGGATGCGCGTTACGACCGTCGCGTCCACTTCGGGAACGTAGCCCCTCAAAGTCGAGGAGCCGTTCATCATCGCTACGCCGGCCAGGCAGATGTTATCCTTCAAGGCGACTGTCCTGCCTAAAAGCTTGCCCTCGGAGGCGCCGCGGACCTCCGACTTCACGAACCATGCATTGTGCGGGTTCTCTTCGGCCGTCGGCCGGTAGCCCGGGGTCCGTGGATAACGAACGGCGGGGCCGTAATCCGGCAGCCCGTCGAGTATGTCGTAGGCGGCAAAACTCGGCTGCAGCATGGCTGCAAAGAAGTCGAGATCGCCTGCCTCGAACTCGAAATTCAGGTCCTGGGCCACCGCCTCGAGTTGCGCACGCGTCGGCCTGCCGATCGTCATGAAGCTCTAAACCTCGGTTCGGCTCGACAGCGGAAGTGATGGCGTCGCCGGGCAGCTAGTGGGCGTGCGCAAGCGCGGTGGTGCCAAATTGCAGCCGGTGGCCGAGATGCGGCAGCAGCCGCAGCACGTTGCGGCCGATCGCCTGTAGCTGCTCTTCCGTCAGGTCGGGAAAGCCGAGCAGCGCGTGCAGGTTGTCGACCAGGGTGCTTTCGGTCGAGCAAGGAACGCCGCAGTCGGAGCCGTAGACAAGATGGTCGCAAGTCGTCATGGCGAGCGCCGAACGCAGGCTATGCGCCGTGCCAGTCGCCGCCGTATCCAGGAACAATCCGGATAGTTGCGACGTGATCTCCGCCTTGCTGATCCCGTTCGGGTTCGGCACCCAGGGCTCGGCCCCCAGCAGCGCGAGTCGGCCCGACATTGCGGGCAGGGCGCCGCCGCAATGCGCGATGATGAAACGGATGTCCGGATAGTTTCGGAACACACCGGCATAAAGCATGTCCACGACGATGCGGGCAGTCTCGAACGTGGCCTCCAGCAGCGCCGTCGGACGACCCATGGATGGCGGCGCGTATGCGTCGGGATGCATGAAAACCACGGCGCCGCGCCGGTTCATTTCCGCCCACACCGGATTCAGCCGCCGGTCACCCAGTGAGACGCCATTGTAGTTGCACGTCACTGCAAAGCCGTCGGCCTGCAGGCTGTCCGCAGCCCGGCTTATTTCGGCGAGGCACGCGTCGGGATTGTCCGTCGGCAGCGCGGCCAACAGACCGAACCGGGACGGGAACCGCTGCACGATCGAGCGGCCGTAGTCGTTGGAAGCCGTAAGCCAGTCGGGGACTTTAGGGATATTGCTGAGGAGCTGCATGGCTATCCCGTTACGGTCCATGTGCTCCAGCGTGCCTTCGACGGTCCAATCGAACGGCTCCTGAGCAAGGAAGCAGCCGAGATGCATCATCTGCAGGCCGGCCTCCAACTGCTCGCGCGTTTTGGGCGTCGAGAAGTGGGCGTGAACGTCGATCCAGCCTTCAGCCCGCACACGGCTTGCCATCATGGCGCGCGACCCCTCCTGCACCAGTCCGCGGCGGAAGAACGACCATCGGCTGCTGATCTCGATGCTTGAAGCGTGAGGTTAGGTGTGCCTTTCGAAGACTACCATCCTTGAAACGCCGCCGCTTGTCTTAGCGCGTCCAGAAATGCCGTGGGAGACCGACGCATGTCCGCCGTCAAAACCTCTCAGACGTGCTCGCGGCTCGGCTGCCGCAGGTGCTCCATGCCCCGCTCGGCGAAGTAGTGCGAAGGCGGATGCCCTACCGTCCGGCGGAAGGCGGCGCTGAACGCGCTCACCGACCTGTATCCGCAGCGGCCAGCCACTTCCGCCAGCCGTCCACGGCCGGTCCGCAGTGCGGCTTTCGCCATCGCCATACGCCACTGCAACAGATAGTCAATGGGCGGCATGCCGACGACGCGGTTGAATCGTTCTGCGAAGGCGGAGCGCGACATGCAGGCGACAGAGGCAAGTTCAGCGACGTTCCAATTTCGCTGGTAGTCGGCGTGCATGGCGCGCAGCACGGACGCTGTCTGCGGGTCTCCCAAACCGGCCAGCAATCCCCGATGCTGCTCCGGCCGGTGCGCGGCGGTTTGCCGCATCACCTCTATCAGCATGACTTCCAGCAGCCTCTCCAAAACGAGCGTCCTGCCTGGACGATCGGACCATGCCTCGCTGCCTATCAGGTCGAGGATTGAGCGCAGCCTGGCCGCTTCCGAGTGGCCTCCGCGAACCTCGATGGCCGGCGGCAGCAGTCCGTTCAGCAGGGACACGTTTTCATCACCGAAGGTGAAGCGGCCTCCGAAGATCTCGGTCCTCGGCGCGTCGTCCCCACCGAACAGCAAGGTTGCCGGCCGGCTTAGATCGACGTGCGCCGTCTCTAGGTCGACAGGAACGACGTCGTCGCCGCTGCCAAGACCCCAGACGGGCGGCGCGGCTAGGAGGAGGAAGTCTCCTTCGCGCAACACGCGCCGCTGCTCGCCTGCGAGTTGGCAGACGCAGCTGCCGCTGCCGATAATGCAAAACACCACGTCATCGTTTGCGGGAAATCGCACGCCCCAAGCGCCCGATGCGGCCAGCTGCTTCCACAGCAGGGTGTTGGGCCGAAGCAAGCCGATCACTTGGGTCAGGGGATCCATTGTTGGACGCTCGCGCATGAATTGAGGACTATCTGCAGTAGCCCATCCTTAGCCGGATGAATACACTCAGCAACACGGAACTTCTTCCAAGACTGGAATGCGCTGACTGTCTTGCCTACGGAACGAGCCACCCATTATCGAGCAAGAAATGAATTCATCTTCATGAGTGCAGTAGCAGAGTCGCAAATCATCGCGGGGCCTGTCCACATCGAAAAGGGTTTCTGGTCCGCCCTAAATACTCTGCGCAAGCTGGTGGACAACCCGATGACGTCGTGGCCGGAGGAAATCTACACGAATCCGATCGTGGTGAGCCGCATGCTTGGTCAGAACACGATATTCGTTTGCGATCCTGCTTTGGTCCAGCAGGTGCTTGTCGACGACGCCGACAGCTTCGTCAAAGCCGAGTCCATGCGCCGCTCCCTCGAGCCAATGCTCGGCCAGGCCATCCTGACCTCCGAGGGCACGCGCTGGCGCAGCCAGCGTCGTGTCGCAGCACCCGTCTTCCGGCCGTCGCACGTCAACAACATGGTGCCGGCGATGATTGCTGCGGCGGAGGCGCTCGCCGCCAAATGGCGCGACCTACCGGAGGGCACGACCCTGGAAATGACCCAGGAGATGATGGGCCTGACATTCGAGATCATCCTGGTCACCATGCTTTCTGGGCAGGGCGACGCTGATCCTGCCCTTTTCGACCTCAGCATGCGCGACTCACTGAATTCCACGAGTTGGGAATACGCGCTTTCCGCGCTGGGTGCGCCAATGTGGACGCCTTATCCAGGAAGGACGAAAGCCAGGCGTGCCAATGACTATTTGCGGGCGACGCTCAGCCGCAGCATCACCGAACGCCGCCGGACCGGCGAACGCCACAACGACCTGCTCAGCCTGATGCTCGATGCGAAGGACCCCGAAACAGGCAGCGCGGGCCTCGGCGATGACGACATACGTGATAATCTGCTCACCTTCGTCGCCGCCGGTCACGAGACGACGGCGCTGGCCCTGACGTGGACATTCTTCCTGCTCGCGCGTCATCCGGAAGTCGAGCACCGCGTGTTGGCGGAGATCGAACAGGTGACCGACGGCGGCGCCCTGAAGTCCGCGCACGTCGCCAGTCTGGTCTACACGCGCCAAGTGGTGCAGGAGGCCATGCGCATCTATCCGCCAGTCGCCATGGCGGTCAGGCAGACGACGCGCGTACTCGAAATCGGCGGAATACGCGTCACGCCGGAAGACAATGTCTTCGTCCCGATATACGCCATCCATCGCCAGCCATCGTTGTGGCAGGAGCCTGACCGGTTCGATCCTGACCGCTTCACCACGGTAGCGGTCAAGGCACGTCATAGATGGTCCTACCTGCCGTTCGCGGCGGGTCCACGCATCTGCATAGGCATGGGTTTCGCGCTGCTCGAGGCTGCCGCAATACTAGGGGTTCTGTTGCCACGCGTGAGGCTCTCGGCGGCAGCAGGTATGCAACCGCTGCCGAGGATGAAACTGACCACACGCCCGGCCAACGGAATGCCTCTCAGTGTCAATCGGCGTGCGCCGAACCCTCGACTGCCAAATGCTTCAGATGCAGAGAGGAACGGATAGAAGCCGATGAATAAACACGTCAGTTTGGGCAACCAAGCCAATGATACGAATTGGCGGGTTGCCCCGTTCAATCGATGGTCGTTCCACAATATCCAAAAGGTGTTGACGACACATCAAGTCGCCAGCGGCGGGCGCGCCGCAGAGTTCCAAGCGGACCGTAAAAAGAAGCGTGGCCTGCTCCTGAATGGCCTGTTCCTTCGCATCACCAAAACCGACGCCGTCGTCGCGCTTCTCGATGGCCGCATTGTCTATGAATGGTATGCGCACGGCAATATGAAGGACACGCCGCACATCCTGATGTCGTCGACGAAGGCGGTGATCGGCTTGCTGGCGGGCGTTCTGAGTGCCCGGGGGAAGCTTCAATTGTCGACCCCGGTTACCGATCACGTGCAGGAGATCGCCGGGACGCTCTATGAGGGCGTGACGCTGCATGACCTCCTCGACATGCGGGTAGACGTATCGTTCGACGCCGGCCAGCAGCGTTCGTATGACGAGGCAATTAACTGGGGGGACGAACCTCGATCCGCCGCCGGCGCGGACCTGCGGGCGTTCTTCAAAAGCCTGCAGGTGCCGGCAGCAAAACATGGCGGTCCTTTCTGCTACGTTTCGGCCAATACGGACCTCGCCGGATGGGCGATCGAGCGTGCCACAGGCCAAACCGTGGCCGAGTTGCTGACCGAGTATCTCTGGAAGCCGATGGGAGCGGAGAGCGCCGCTCATCTCACCGTCGACCGCGCCGGACTGGCGCGCTCGAGCGGCGGCTTCTGTGCCACGGCAAGGGACTTCGCCCGACTGGGCCAACTGATCGTCGATGGCGGTTCGATCGGCGGCAAGTCCGTCGTGCCGAAATGGGTCATCGACGACATCTACGACAACGGTGATGCCGAAGCGTGGAGGACGGGTGAATGGGGTCAGCAGTTCGGCGCCATCGGCAAGAAGATGCGCTACCGGGCAGGCTGGTATGCCGTCGATGACGACCCACAAGTCCTGTTCGCCATGGGCATTCACGGCCAGAACCTGTTCATCGACCGCAAGCGCCGGCTCGTCGTGGCCAAGCTGTCGTCCTGGAGCAAGCCGATAGAACGGCTTCCCTTGTTCTTCACGCATCGCGCGTTCAGCCGGCTGCAACGGTCGATACGCGGGGCGACATTGTAGCGTTCAGGCGAAACCGCATGAGGCCGTTGCCGCAAGCCGTCGCCGGACGCGCCGAGCACCGCCGTCGGAAGCCGTTGTCGAGCACTATGAGAGTCGCGAAGTTGGAAGACCCGGTTGGGCACAATCCGATCACCGAAGACGTCACCACGTTCGGACCTGTCAACGCGCTCCTCTCGATGACCGGCTTGCCGAGCGTGGCACCGATCGACGGTGTTGCCGTACCTTCGGCGCTGGACCGTGTCGTCTTAGAGACAGCGTGTTAGAAGCCTATAATCCTGTAACACCCTGTAGCGCGTCATCCAGGCTCCGCGCCTCCCGGAGCGGCAGCGGGCCGGGGCGGGCCGAAAGCCCCACCCGATTATGCCATACTACCCGCATGCCGACGGCCGTGGCGCCAGGCACGTCTGAGCTGCTTCCCGCAACCAAAATTGCGTCCTCAGCATTCACGCCGAGTGCGGCCAACACGGCACGATATGGCTCCGGGCAAGGCTTATAGCAGCCTGCCTCCTCCGCCGTAATGATTGCATCAAAGGGAACATCTAAGCGGGCTGCAGCCTTGCGGCCAAGCTCAATCGAGCAGTTCGTGGCCGTGCCGATCAAGATACCATTTGCTTTTAGCTTGCGGAGGATGTCAGGCGCCTCAGGCCAGGGCTGCAATGTCGCCCACCGTGCACGCAACGCCGCCGGAGCGAGCGGCGACACTCCGGCATCCCGTGCAGCCTCTGCGACCAGAGTTTCGTATGGCCGGTAAGCGCCGCATCCATAAGTCAACTCAAGGTAACGGGCACGCCAGCGCCGTCCGTCTTCTTTGCTTCCCGCGGCATCATCCCAAACCGACCAGCTATCGAGCAACGCGGTCAGCAAGTCGAAAACGACAGCTTTAGGCGTTTTCATGGAGCATTCCTTACATCCGATGGCTGTAGATTGGCGGTCTCACGAATGAAATTCAGACAGCGTCTGAAGCGCGGACAGCGATCGCTTCGACTTCGATAAGGCAACCGTGATGGAGTTCCGGAACCGGCACCACCGTTCGGGCAGGCCTGACGTCTCCGAAAGCGGCCGCATAGATCTCGTTGAACCTAGGCCAATTCCGGACACCTACGATGTAGGCAGTTACTCGCAACACGAACTCCGGTCCGCTGTCGGACGCCTTCAAAACAGCGAAAAGGTTTGCCAAGACCTGCCTAGCCTGATCTTCAAACGGCTGGTCCGCCATATGCGTCCCGTCCGGCCGTAATGGAAGTTGACCAGAAACGAAGGCGATATCACGCCACGCCGTTGCCTGAGCATAATGCCCGGCGGGGGAGGGTGCATCCTGCGTAGTGACACGTTCAATGTTTCCGTTCATTATCGGATCTCACCATCCATTGGTGCGCGGCCAGATTTTGTTGATCTGACCATTATCGTCGAGCACGTGATATCGGTCGTGCTGGGCTCCGGTAGCGCAAGCGTGATTTGGCAAGATCCGAACGCGAGCGCCCGTCGGGAGCGACGGTAAGTCAGCCTCCGTCCCTGGACGCACTGCGACGATGCCGTGTTCTTGGTTGACGTCGAGGAGTATAAGGTCCGCGTAGGGCCGTCCGGCAAGGTCGCAAACGACGCCATAACCTTGATCGGTCTTCTGCTTCGCAGTGCCGCGATCACGTGACATCGCCATCCAGCCAGCATCAATGATGATCCACCCCTTCGATCTTTGGTGACCGATAACGGTTGCGAGCACCGACACTGCAATGTCGTGGACGGCGACCGCGCCTACACCGGCTTGATACAGATCCCCGAACATGAAAACGCCTGCCCGAACTTCAGTCACGCCGGTCAAATCACGCGCGAAGCGCGCCGTCGGGGTCGAGCCAATGCTGACGATGGGACAGGGCAGCCCCGCCACCCTGAGCGTCTTCGCGGCCGTCGTGGCCGCGATACGCTCGCCCTCGGCCGCGGTGGCAACATCGTTTCGATTATCAAGGGCGTAACTCCCGCCAGCGTGGACCAGTACACCTCGCAACGCCGCCCCTCCCGCGAGCAGGTGATCGCCTATAGCAAGGAGCGTTGCCTCATCCGCCGGATGCACCCCGGAGCGATGGCCGTCGGGGTCGACTTCGATGAACACCGAAAGCGCATCGCCCGACCCCTTGACGTGGGCGGCAACAGCTTCGGCCTGCTCAATGCTGTCTAGGATGATCGCAAGATGCACTCCACGGGAGCGGATGGCCGAAACGCGGTTTAGCTTGCCCGGTGCAATGCCGACGCCGTAGATGATGTCACGTACGCCGCCTTCCGCGAGGTATTCCGCCTCGTGGAGCGTCGAGACCATGGCGGGTCCGTCCGGCGTCTCCATGGCGATACGGGCCACGTCGATTGATTTCGAGGTCTTGAGATGAGGCCGGAAAGCGACGCCAAGGTGCTTCAGGCGAGACCTCATCGCCTCAACATTGGCGCGGAGCTTACCTTCGTCGAGAAGCAGGCAGGGCGTCTGGACATCGTCCGAGTCCAGTGCGACGGACGCCATCTGCTCTCCTACATCTAAAACGGCGTATTCCACGGCAATCCCTTCCCTCGTCTCTGCAATAAGGCCCTACCGGTCCAGTTCTGCTATTAACGACTGCTAAGGGGTGCATTAAGCTATGGTTAATGATTTCCTCGGATGATATTGAGTTCTTCGTCACCATTGCCAACGCTCCGTCCCTGGCGGCCGCGGCTCGCGTTCTCAACGTCTCGGCACCAGCGGTGACTCAGCGTTTGCGGGCGCTTGAGGAGCGGTTGGGCGCACACTTGATAGACCGCACGGGTCGTCAGCTAACGCTGACCGATGAGGGAGAATTGCTTGTCGAACGGGGCCGGGACGTCCTGACCGCACTGAGCGGTCTCGATGAGGCACTTGCCGAACGTCGTGGGCAAGTGACTGGGCATCTCCGTATCGTGGCGCCACTCGGCTTTGGGCGACGCTATGTCGCACCCCTAGCGGCTTCGTTTCAGCAGGAGCATCCGCTTGTCAAAATCGATTTGTCCCTCACGGACTGCCTCACCGGCGTCCCGTCGAGCAGCTGGGACCTTGCGGTCCAGGTGGGCGAAATGCGTAACGTCACCCCGAGCCTCATCATGCGCCACCTCGCGGACAATGCTCGCTGGGTTTGCGCTGCGCCGTCCTATCTAGAATCGTTCGGGACTCCATCCTCGCCGGACGATTTGCAAGTTCACTCCTGCATCGCTCTGCGTGAGAATGATGAGGACGTCATGCTATGGAAATTTCGGTTGCTGGAGGGCGGCCCGGAGGTCAGGGTCCGGATTCGGCCCTACCTGGCAAGCAATGATGGTGATGTCGTTAGAAACTGGGCGCTTGCCGGACGCGGCATCATTGTGCGCTCCGAGTGGGACGTCGCCGACGATCTGCGAACTGGGCGGTTGATCAGGATTCTTCGGGACCATGGCTTGCCCGATGCTCCCGTAATCGCGCTTCTGGGATCTGGGCACCAAGCGCGGGCGGCGCGGACTGGCCGGTTTCTGGAGACGTTGAAAAATGCTTTACGTCCTGCCCCGTGGCGATGAAGGCGCTATGATCCACGTGAAGCTTTCGCTATCGAAGCTTTCGTTTGGAACGCGTGAGCGCGAAGGACGGATGGACCGCGAACCTCGGCTTCACGTCGACCGAGCAACCTTGCCCCGCAAACACCAGGGCTTGCGCCGAGCGCCTGCCCCCCCCCCCCAACCGGACTTTCAGTATCTCCACGACGTCGCCCAGTACCGTGCCCTGGGGGGCTTCCGTTCCGGTGGCCAGCCGCGCGACGAAGGCGGCGCCGACTCCAGGGCAGCCGCGACTGGCAGAGCTCAAAGCACGGCCGTCGTGCCCCTGATAAGGCGCACCCTGCGATGGCCGCTTCCCTCCTCGTGATTGCGAACTCGGATCGCCTGGCAAGATGTCCGGGCGGAGGCCGCGCCGGAGGGCAAAGGATCAGGTCCCTTGTGGAGAGGCAGCTGGAACACCAACCGGACAGGATCACTTCCGTGCACCATCTCGCGGATGAAGCGGGACTGAGCTTGTTTCACTTCATTCGCGCTTTCAAGGTGAGCGAAGGCGTGACGCCGCACGTCTGGATCGTCGCTCGCAGGCTGGAGAAAGCGGTCGCTCTTTTACTCGACGGCCAAACACCCGTTACGGACACCGCGATCTTCGCAGGCTATTCGTCCGCCGCGCACTTCGTAGACGGGTTCCGCCGGACGCTCGGGGTGACGCCCGGGCAGCTTCGATCAGCGTCGATGGCCGAATGAGCTAACGAACAGCAATTTATCGATACCTTAGTCCTTCCGGAAAGTGCCATTGCCGAGATCCAGAGGAGCCACGTCATGGAAATCGCCAAGTGGATGGTCGCGATAGTTGCCGTGTATAACTACGGCGGCTTTCTATACGATGCGGTCCTGCCGCGTACCGCCCGAATGCATCTCTACAATCCCGCTTTGCCGCCACATGCAAAGTTTCATAATGGCCAGACGATGTTGCTGGGTTTATTCCTCGGCACGCTGGCCCTTGTCATTCTCTTCGCCGTGGGGCCGCTCACACTGCCACTGTTCCTCATCGCTGCTGCGGTAGCAGGCGTCTATTTCCTGGCGATGGCGTTAGCGCCGCTCTTCCCTGGCACCGCTTGGATTGACCCGGATTTCCGCGAGTTCGTTCCCCAGCCGTTGGGCCTCAATCCACAGCAGCTGGTGACGTACGTTCTGGCGCTTTGCTATCCGCTGCCGTTATCATCGCCTGCGTATCCGGCGCGGCATGATTGCAGCATCTGCGAACGGCCGCACCGCCGATCATCCTATCGAGCCTTTCTTCCTTGATCGCTTGTCCCCCCGCGCATTTCGACCACAGCCGATTGCGGAAGCCGATCTGATGACGATGCTGGAGGCTGCACGCTGGGCCGCTTCCTCCTCCAACATGCAGCCATGGCGGTTTGTTTACGCGCGGCGGGAAACGCGAGCGTGGCTGCCGCTCCTTGATCTTCTCGTGCGAAACAATCGCGATTGGGCGCAACATTCCTCGGCTTTGGTGTTCTTCGTCTCGCACGGATTTATGCAGTCGCGGAGTTCGGTGGATCTCATTCCGGCGCCGACGCACAGCTACGACACCGGCACCGCTTCTGGCTACTTCGCACTGCAGGCGCGGCTAATGGGATGGCACGCACACGGCATGTATGGGTTTGACCATGTCCGTTCCGCCGAAGTGTTGCGCACCCCGCCCCATCATCATGTTGAGGCGGCTTATGCAGTCGGGCGCATCGGGAATTCAGCCGCGTTGCCCAAGGCCCTACAAGGGCGCGAAGTTCCCAGCGGACGTCTGCCTCTCGCCGAACTAGTGCACGAAGGCAATTTTAGTTGAATGTTTCGAGTGCTGCCCTTACCATCAGAACGTCTGCCAGTGCGATGCTTGGACGCGCAGCGACACGCAGTCCCGGAGATCCTTAGGGCCGCGACCAGGAATACGCTTCTACGATTCTGCTCCGGATCGAGGCAACGACCATTTGGCGCTCTGGGCCGCGCTCGTTCGCGTGCATGGCAAGCATCCCGCCATGATGTTGCTGCACGGTGGACGGCGTTGGGCGCCGAGTTGATCGCCGCCAAAAGGGCCGGCGCCGCACGGTTGCGCAAGGTGGCGTTAAGCCCGAACTAACTCGCCACGCGGTGCCGCCTCCTTCAGAACCAGCGGTCCTTTTTATAAATCGAAGGGCGAGGAGATGGTGTCCTACCTGCGTTCATGAGCGTAGAGCAATCAACAGCGCAGAAACCGCATCATGGCGGCGTATAGATCAGCATTGAACTTGTCGGTCAGGGCTCCTGGGAATGCGTCGAAACCATGGACACCACCCGCGTATACATGCGCCTCGACGGGGACACCGACACGTGCGAGGCACAGGGCGAAGGCCATGTCCTCTTCGAGGAACAAGTCGAGTGAGCCCACGGCGATAAACGTTGCGGGCAGCCCCGCGACGTCCTTTGCAAGCGCCGGCGCGAAGTGTCCAAGGCGTTCCGCCGGTATTAAGCTTGAGCCACGAAGGGCGTTCCAGCTGAAACGGTTGGCTGCGCGGGTCCATACGAACTCTCCGGTCGTCGGATTGTCGACTGGTGCATCTTCGCTACCTGTACGGGAATCGAGCATCGGGTAAATCAAGAACTGCGCCTTCAGGCTGAATTTCCCCCGATCACGAACGAGAAGCGCCAGCGCAGCGCCGAGGCCGCCGCCGGCGCTTCGACCGAGGATGGAGATCCGGCTGGGGTCAACGCCGAGCGCCTCGGCCTGGGCAACCAGCCAGGCTAGAGCCATGTAGCAATCCTCCACCGGACCCGGGAATGGAGTTTCCGGCGCTAGCCGGTAGTCGACCGCGACGACGATGGCGCCGATGTCGTTCGCCAGCTTGGCGTGGGCAGCGTCCATGCTGTCGGGTGTGCCGGCGATGAATCCGCCGCCGTGCAGCGATAGAACGGCAGGTGACAGCTCGTCCGACGGCTGCGGTTGATAGATAAGTACGCGGACGTCCGGTGCATCGGCCAGTCCAGCGATCAGGGTCTCCTTCCCAGAGCGCGCGTTGCCGACAGATCGATCGGCCATCGCAGCACGCAGCCTGCTGACGCCGTCGCGCGCAGGATCGAGGGCTTCAACGGTAGCGACCGCGTCTCGCGCGGCCGGATCAACCAAGTGAATGGTACTCATGCGTCAGCTGCGCCAGACTGACTGAACAGATCGACCACGCTGCTGGGTGCCTTGTCGCCAAAGAACAGCTTCAAGTTCTGCGCGGACCTGCGCGCGACGTCCTGGCTGCGGGGAAACAGGGCATACTCATACGCGGCCAAGGCAGCCTCCGGATCGCCGGAATTGGCGATGATCGCTCGGCCGAGGTCCGCACCGTCATACATTGCCAGGTTGGCTCCTTCACCCGCGAACGGGGACATGAGGTGCGCCGCATCTCCGACCAAGGTCAGGCCGGCCTGCCGAGCCCACTCATGCCCGACCGGTAGCGCGTAGATCGGACGGGGGATCGGGTCGGCGATGCTGCCCGTGATGAAGCTTATGAGGTGCGGCGCCCAGTCCGAGAATTGCTCCGCGATGTAGGCCAATGCGGCGCGGGCATCGCTGAAATCGATAGACCTGACCCACTCCTCGGGCTGGTTCAGCGCCACATACCCCGCGACACTGCCATCGGCGCTGCGATGCGCGATGATGCCCCTACCCGGTGCCGCCGCCATGAGAGTGCCCGTGCCGATCGCCGCCACGCAAGCCGCTTGGCGCGGGTCGCCGTCAGCAAGCGCGATTTCTATGAAGCAGGTGCCGGAATAGTCCGGCGCGGTGTGAGAGAGGAGCGGCCGAACCTTCGACCAAGCGCCGTCAGCGCCGACGAGCAAGTCAACTGTGGTCCGAGCGCCGCTGGCGAATACCACCTCGTGCCGGCCGTTCCCAGTCGGCGTCAAGCTGACGACCCTGTGACTCCAACGGATCGTGTGATCCGGAAGTGAGTCGATCAGCAACGCCCGAAGTTCGCCCCGATCGACCTCCGGTCGCTTGGAGGAGCGGTCGCCCGTCTTGTCGAGCAGGATCACCCCGTCCTTGTTCACGACGCGCTTGGCGTCCTCGCCGAACCGCACGAGCTTTAGGAAAGCTTCGTACAAGCCGGCTTCCTTGAGCGCGTACTGGCCGTTCTGTTCGTGTATGTCGAGTAAGTGCCCCTGCTTTCTCGCTGTCGGTGAACTCTCAGCCTCGTAGATCGTCGCTTCGATCCCGTTCCGGTGCAGGACGCGGGCAAGTGTCAAGCCGCCCAGGCCCGCGCCGACGATGCTGATGGCTGGTTGCATGTTCGCGCTCCAAACGTCGCATCAGCACTTCTGATGCTGGTGGGTGTTTCGGAGACGCTGGCTGACCACGCTTGGGCATGGACAACGTGTAAGCGGCGACCTGCGGAGCATGAACTCCAATCACAAGAAGCCGTTTTTCGCGACGGCAGACAGCTAGAACAATCCACGGACAGCTGCAAGTATACGATAGGGGAGTTGCGGAGAATTCCGCTGAGACAGATAACCAGAAGAGCGACGCCAGTAAAACGCGCATGACGCCGCTGCCAGTCGCCGGTCGAGACGGTGCCCCTACCGATCATCACAGGCACCTCTTCGCTCACCGGATGCGTTGCTCGCAAGCGCGGATCGGTCAAACTCGAAAGTGTCTTGCCAACTCGAAATGGAAGCGTTGCGGCGCCGACCTATTTCGGTGGCTTAGGATTTTAATGCCCGCAGCTTCGAACGGCGGTCATCGGGACCAAGTAGAATCTTTTGCGAGCAAGTCTTGCCAGCGCCATGGACTAATCCTCGGTGTCAAGCCCCTCGCTCTCCGCTTGTTGCAGGCGCTCTTTCAACAGCTCGGCTAGACGAAGCCTGACCCCGCCACTTGCGCCTCGCCGAGCGTGCGCTCTACACCCTTGAGAGCAAATTGGGGCCGATTGCCGCACCTGGCGACCGGCCGTTGGCGATTGCCGCGCCTTATGAGCGATAGATTGGCGCTGGAAACAGAGGGTGGGCGGAACACGAGGGAATAGCTGCCTTTGGTTCGGCGTCCTCGCAACATGTCGGGCGACACCGACGTCGCTGGCAAATAGCTCGGGTGCGCTGCCCCGTGACAGTTGCGGACGCGTCACGCATGCTACTTGCGAAAAGACAGAGAGGCCAATGTTGGCAATGTCACCAACATACTCAACTGACATTGGGCTTGATTAGATAATTATTCAACGACAGGCTCAGCGCCTGTCTCGGACAAATTGATCGACACGCAAGCCTTCGTAGCATCAGGGTAGCTGATTCAGCGTAGAGGAAGGCTCGCCAAGGGAATGGCGGCTTCGACGTTCTTTGCCAAACGACGGTTCCAGTTTGAACCAGGCGAAAAGGCGTTCGACCACGAAGCCGTAGGCGTACACCGCAAAAGCGAACGGGAATCATACGACAGCGGTCCATCGCCATCCTGATCTAAAAGGTTGGCCAGCCAAGAGCTGCATTCAGCCGCTCCTGGAGCCGCCCGGCAGCATGCGGCCGACTACTCCGTCGCGCTTGACCACCGAGTGGTACAACGCCCCGGCAACGTGTAGGAAGACCAACGCGAGCAGCGCCCAGGCCAGCAGGCCGTGCACGCCGCCGACCGCCTCGGCCGTCGGCTTGTCCTTGGCGATCAGCGCCGGAAGCGGGATGAGGCCGAAAAGATACGGCGTCGCGCCGAAGCCCGAGGCCGCAACCCAGCCAAGCAGCGGTAAGACGATCAGCAGGACGTAGAACGACCAGTGCGTCGCCCGCGAGAGCAGGCGCAGGCCGGGTGAGAGGTCCTCCGGCGCCAGCGGCGGCCGATGGGTGAGGCGCCAGGCGAGGCGCAGAAGCATGAGCGCGAGGATGCTCGGCCCGATAGATACGTGCCATGACTTGAGCGCGCCCTTGGACGCCCAGTCTTCCGGGATCAGCTCGGTCGCGAACTGCGCGACGATAAGCACGGCCACGAGCCAGTGAAACGTTTTTGCGATTGCGTCGTAGGGCCGGTTCTGTTCCCGTGTCGCGTCAAGGCGGCTGTCGGCTCTGATAGTCCCGGACATCTTGGCTCTCCCGTGAATCTTTCGCGGCCTCTCGTCATGAGACAAGCTCGGCCGAAATCTCTTACGCTTCCGTCGCATTGCTGCTGGCGCCATCCACCGGATGAGGCCTAGGAAGGTGCTTGGACACGATCGGTCCAGCCGCCGCCAAGCGCCTTGAACAGCGTCACAAAGTTCTGCTGCCGAGAAAGATTCAGGGAGACGAGTGTAAGTTGCGCGGAGAACAATGCGTTTTGCGCTATGAGGACGTTCAGATAAGTGTCTGCTCCCGCGACGGACCGCATCTTTGATATGTCGTAGTAGGTCTGATCGGCGCCGACGAGCTTCGTTTCTGCCTCTACCTGGCGCGTGTAGGTCGCCCGTCCGGCTAATGCGTCCGACACGTCGTGGAAGGCCGACTGAATGGACTTCTCGTAGTTGGCGATCTCGATTTCTTTTTGAACCTTGGCGTAATCGAGATTGGCGAAGTTCGTTCCGGCATCAAAAATCGGGACGCTGATTTGCGGTTCGAACAGCCAGGACGTTGTCCCCGCACCGAACAACTTCGTCAGGCCGCCGCTCGCGGTGCCACCGCTCCCGGTCAGCGTGACGGACGGGAAGAACGCCGCCCTTGCGGCGCCGATGTTGGCGTTGGCGGCCAGCAAGGTGTGCTCCGCCGCGAGAATATCCGGGCGGCGCTGCAACAGGTCCGATGGCAACCCGGCCGGCAGCGTCGGGAACGCCGGTTCCGCCACCAATCCGCTCTGGGCCATCATGCGAGTCTGCAGCGAGTCCGGCAGCGTGGTCCCCACCAGAAGCACCAATTCATCGAGGTCTTGAGCCACCTGCCTGGTATATTGCTCGACGCTCGCCTCGGCGGTCCGCAAGGTCGACTCAGCCTGCGACACGGTGAGCAGTGTTCCCGTACCTTGGGCCAGCTGGAGTTTGTAGAGCTCATACGATTGCTCCTGTGCCTTCGCCGTCAACTGCGAAACCCGCAAGGAGTCACGATCGGCAAGCCATGCCAGATATTCCGACGCTACAGACGCCACCAGACTGATCCGCGTGCTCTTTCGCGTCTCGGCTAAGCTGAAATACTGCTCTTGCGCCTGTTTGCTCAGGCTGCGGATCCGACCGAACAAGTCCAGCTCGTACGAAGCGGCGCTCAGACCCAGGCTGTAGGCATTGAGATGCAGGGCCTCGGGCGTTCCCTCCTGGCCTGGCGCCTCGCGCGCGAAATTGGCACTGCCGACAGCATTGATCGTCGGGAACAATGCGGCGTGCTGGACCTCGTACTGGGCATAGGAGCCAGCAACGTTCTGCGCTGCGACACGCAGATCACGGTTGTTGTCCAAGGCCAGGGCAATCAGGTCCTGCATCACCGGATCGATGAAGAAGTCGCGCCAGCCCAGGTCACTGGCCGCCACGCTGCCGGACGCTGCGCCCGCACCGGTGAAGGCCGGACCAACGGGATACCGATTTGGGACGGGCAAGCCGGGGCGCAGGTAATCAGGAATCAGGCTGCAGCCCGTCAGCGCGGCCAGCATGGTCGAAGCCAGGATGAGTTTGCGCATGATCTAAGCCGTTGCCGCGACCGGAACCGGCACATCGTCGTGCTTCACTCTTGGCTTGACCTTGAACAACCTGAGCACGGTGACGAAGAACACGGGAACGAAGAAGATCGCGAGGATAGTCGCCGTGAGCATCCCGCCTACCACTGCGGTGCCGATCGCGGTTCGCGCCGCGGCGCCCGCACCGCTCGCGATCGCCAGCGGGAATACGCCGCAGACGAAGGCCAGGGATGTCATGAGGATCGGCCTCAGCCTTTCCCTTGCGGCCTGAAGTGCCGCGTCGCGCAGGGTGGCGCCTTCCTCGTGGAATTCCTTGGCGAATTCCACGATCAGGATTGCGTTCTTCACCGCCAATCCCACGGTCGTCAGCAGGCCCACCTGGAAATACACGTCATTGTCCAGGCCGCGGATCGAGGTCGCGATCACCGCGCCGACCACGCCCAGTGGCGCCACCAGCAGCACCGCGATGGGGATCGCCCAGCTTTCATAAAGGGCCGCCAGGCAGAACAGGATGACGACGCCGGAGATACTGAACAACGCGGTGGTCTGCGATCCCGCCTGCACCTCCTCGAAGCTCAGCCCCGTCCATTCATAACCGATACCCGCCGGCAGCTTGGACGCCATCTCCTGCATCGCGGCGATGGCCGTGCCGTTACTGCCGCCGGGTCCCGGGACGCCCAGGATTTCGTATGCGGTGGAGCCATCATAGTTCTGCACGTTCTGCGGGCCGACCAGCCATTTGCCGGTCGCTATCGAGGAGAACGGCACCAGCCCGTTGGCGCTGTTGCGGAGATACCATTTGCCGAGATCGTCCGGCAGCATGCGGGCATAATCCTCGCCCTGGACATAGACCTGCTTGACCCGGCCTGCCCGCAGGAACTGGTTGACGTAGATCGACCCCAGCGCTCCCTCGACGAAGGTGTTGATGTCGGCCGTGGTCACGCCGAACGCATTGGCTTTCGCATGATCAATGACCAAGTTGTACTGCGACGCGTCCTCGATCCCGTTCGGCCGGACCGCCATCACCCTTGGGTCGCTCGCGGCCATGCCGAGCAATTGGTTGCGCGCGGCAAGCAGCTTGTCATGGCCCACGTTGCCCTTGTCGATCAATTCCATATCGAAGCCGGACGCGTTACCCAATTCCAGCACCGCGGGCGGCTGGAACGTCAGGATCATTGCGTCCCGCGCGTCCGCAAAATGCTGCGTCACCCGGGCCGCGACCGCAGCACCGGATTGCGACGCCAAGGGCCGGTCCGCCCACGGCTTGAGGCTGATCACGAGGAAGCCGGCGTTCTGTCCCTGTCCGGCGAAATTGAAGCCGACGACCGAGAGGGCCGTGGCGACGTTGGCCTTTTCCGATGTCAGCAGGTACTCGATCACACGCTCGTTCACCGCATCGGTCTGCTCCGCGGTGCTGCCCGGCGGCAGGGTCGTCTGTCCGAACACCAGCGCCTGGTCCTCGTCGGGCAGGAAGCCCGTCGGCAGCTTTGCGAAGAAGAACACCATCATCCCGGCGATGATGACGAAGCCCAGCATCGACCAGGCCGAGCCGCCGATCATGCGGCCGACACCGCCGGTGTAGCGCTTGTTGGTCCAGTCGAAGCCCTTGTTGAACCAGGCGAACGGGCCACGGCGTTGGCTGGGCCCCTCCTTCTTCGGCTTCAAGAGGCTGGCGCACAGGGCCGGTGTGAGGATCAGCGCCACAAGCACCGAAAGCACCATCGCGGAGACGATGGTCACGGAGAACTGGCGGTAGATCACGCCGGTCGAGCCGCCCAGGAACGCCATCGGCAGGAACACCGCGGACAGAACCAGCGCTATGCCTACCAGCGCGCCGGTGATCTGCGTCATGGATTTCCGCGTTGCGTCTCGGGGGGAGAGCTTTTCCTCCTCCATCACCCGCTCGACGTTTTCCACCACGACGATCGCGTCGTCCACGAGCAGGCCTACCGCCAGCACCATCGCCAGCATGGTGAGCGTGTTGATGGTGTAGCCCAGGACCGCCAGCACGCCGAACGTGCCCAACAACACCACCGGTACGGCAATGGTCGGGATCAAGGTGGCGCGGAAATTCTGCAGGAAGATGAACATAACGACGAACACGAGGACGATCGCCTCGATTAGTGTCTTAACCACTTCAGTGATGGACAGGGTGATGAACGGCTCGGTATCGAGCGGGTAGACGATTTTCAGGCCCGGCGGGAAGTAAGGCTGCAACGCCGCCAGCTCGGCGCGAACGGCGGACTCGGTCGCGAGTTGGTTGGCCCCGGCTGCGAGTTTCAGCGCGATCGCCGCGGCCGGTGCATGGTTGATCTTGGCCGTCGGCGAGTAGATCTGCGCGCCCAGTTCAACGCGGGCGACGTCCTTCAGTAAGACCTGCGAACCGGTGAGGCTCACCTTCAGCAGGATGTTCTCGAATTGCTCCGGGGTCTCGTAACGGGTCGGGCCGATGATCGTAGCGTCCAGGCGTTGCCCCTTGCTGGCCGGCAGGCCACCTATTTCACCGGATGAGACCTGGATGTTCTCAGCGCTTATCGCGGTGGTCACATCGCCCACGGTCAACGCGTACTTGTAGAGCTTGGCGGGGTCGAGCCAGATCCGCATCGCGTATTCGGCGCCGAACAGCGTGTAGTCGCCGACGCCGGGTATCCGGCTGAGGGAGTCCTGCACGTTGGACGCGACGTAGTCGGCGATGTCCTGCGCGTTCATGCTGCCGTCGGCCGAGATGAACCCGATGACCACCATGAAGCTCTTGGTGGCTTTGGTGACCCGGATGCCCTGCTGCGTGACTTCCGTCGGCAGCACGGCTTCCGCCAGTGATAGCTTATTCTGCACCTGCACCTGGGCGATGTTTGACGTCCGTGCCCTGCTTGAACGTCGCATCGATCTCCATCGCCCCGCTCGATTGGGTGGTGGAGGAGATGTATTCCAGGCCGTCGAGGCCGTTGAGCTGCTGCTGGATGGGGCGAACCACTGTATCCGCCACCGTCTGCGCGGACGCGCCCGGATAGGTCACCGTGATCGAGATCTGCGGTGCCGCGATGGACGGACATTGCGCGATCGGCAGCTGGAATATTTCCACCCCGCCGACGAGCATGAGGATGAGGCCGATGACCCAGGCGAAGATCGGCCGGTCGATGAAGAAGGCGGACATCCCGGGCGCGCCTACTTCGCTTGCCCGAGGGTCGGCGCGGGCACCGGGCCAGTCTCGACCTCGGTGGCGTGGACTTCCGCGCCCGGCCGCACCTTCTGCAATCCGTCGACGATGACCCTGTCGCCCGGCGACAGTCCACCGGTCGCGACCCAGCTGTCGCCGACCGCACGGCTGGTCTGGATGATCCTCAGCGCGGACCTATTGTCCTTGCCGACCACCAGCACCGTCGGATCGCCATGGGTGTTGTGGGACACCCCGACTTGCGGCACCAGGAGGGCGTGGTCGTCGGTGCCTTCCTGCAGTTCCGCCCGGACGAACAGGCCCGGCAGCAGCAGGTGATCGGGATTCGGGAAGATGGCCCGCACGACCACGGTGCCGGTCGCCTGGTCGACCGTCACCTCGGAGAATTGCAGCGTGCCTGAGGCCGGGTATTTGGATCCGTTCTCCAGGATCAATTCGATCTTGGCCTGGTTCGGACCGGCCTTTTGGATTTTCCCCGCCGCAAGCTCCTGCCTCAGCCGCAACAGCGTCGTCGCCGGCTGGATGACGTCGACATAGATCGGGTCGAGTTGCGTCACCGTCGCCAGCACCGTCGTCTGACCGGCGGTCACCAGGGCGCCCGGCGTGACGGCCGACCGCCCTATGCGTCCGCTGATCGAAGCTTTGACCTTCGTGTAGACCAGGTTGATCCTGGCTTGCTCGATGGCCGCCTGCGCGATGCCGATGGTCGCGACCGCCTCGCCAGCGGTTGCCACCGCGTCATCGAAATCCTGCCGGCTCACGGCCTGGGCCACGGCGAGCGGCTTGTAGCGGGCGCTCTTCGCCCGCGCGGTTACGAGCGCGGCCTGATCATAGGCGAGCGTCGCTACGGCGCTGTCATAGGCCGCCTGGTAGGTCGCCGCGTCGATCTGGTACAGCTGGTCGCCGGCTTTCACGTCCGCGCCTTCGACGAAGATGCGCTTCAAGATGAGCCCGTTGACCTGCGGACGGATATCGGCGGTGAGGAAGGCCGTGGTGCGGCCGGGCAATTCGGTGGTCAGTGTCAGCGGCTGCGCCTTGAGCGTGACGACGCCGACTTCGACCGCCGGTGGCGCCAGAGGCGCAGCGGCGGGCTTGCGGTCGCATCCGGCCAGGGACATGGCGGCGACCAAAAACGGCGGCGCGGCATAGCGTAATGGGTTTGCCATTGGTATCGCCGATCGATGTTAAGGGGAAGCAGGCTGAGCCGAGCGCGGGAACGATTTGCGGGAGGAACGTCGTTGTGTCGAGGGGTTAGGCGGTCGCTGGACGAACGATCGTTCGAGTAACGACAACTGGGCATCTATCCGCCGCAGGTGATCGTCGAGCGGGAATTTAGAAATCAAAACAGGGTCCCAGGCGCTGATCATGCAATCGAACAGCGCCGACATGGCGCCACTAGGGTCGTCGTGAACAAGCCGCCCCGCGTCGACCGCATCGCGCAACACGGACTCCACGGCCCGACGAAGGAAGGAATGGAAATCGTCTACGAACTTCCAACGATTTTTCTTTTCGATAGCTTGGAGCTGCAAGATGTCCTTCTCGTTGCCCAGCTTCTCGTGCAGGTGTCGCGCCGTGCTCATGAAGATCATGGTGATTCGCGCCCAATCACCTGACGTCCTGGTGATGGCATCGGTTATGTCCCGTTGCAGCGTGATCAGGTCACGCGTTCCGATTTCTTCCAAGATGGCGTCGCGGGAAGGATAGAAGTTGTAGAGATTAGGCGGTGACATCCCAAGCTCACGTGCGATGTCCGCCATGCTGGTCTTGACCGGACCATACCGCACAAACAGGTTTCTCGCGGCCGCTACGATCGCCTCGCGTGTCTCGTCCTTGCTAGTCGTCATCGAAGTTCCCGATTACTGAACATATATGTAATTGTTCAGGCTTCAGAGTCAAGCCCAGCTTGGACCGAGTCCGACCGCGCTGGGCCTGCCCGGCGAGCACGGCGGCCAGCCACGCGTCCCTCGGGGCAGCCGTGCCCGAGGGTTGCCCCTGCGACCAAGAGAGGCTCCGCGGTTCCTACGTTCAACAGGCCATGCGGACATTCATGCGAGGATCGACGCCCCTGGACACCTACCGGCCCTGGTGGATGCCATACCGGGGCGGATGGTCGACTCGATCAGGCGGGCAGCCCGCTTGTCCTGCGGACAGGCTGAAGCTGCTATCAAGTTCGCTGCGCGTCACACCGACCCCTATTGTGAGTAGCGGCGGCGTGCGTCCTCACCGCCAGAGCCCCTCGGCTCCTACCGGCCCGGCAATGGGAAGGATGCCTCGCCGGTGCCGCTCAGCGCGACGTTCGGGGGAGCCTCGTACGTCACGCGCACCTACGGCAGCACGGCGTCCTACTTCGCGGCGGCCGTCATCGGTAGCGAGCCGCTCACGAGGAAGGGCCGCTCCGCGCAGGCATCCCGGCATGAAGCCATTGGTCGCGCTGCGCCAGGACTTCTCGGCACGAGCCCGATCGGCGTGGACACCTTCGTCGAGAACACCGCCGCCGCCAACGTCGGCGCGGGTTTCAACTATTTCCAGGTCTGGAGCGCCCGGACATCCGATGAAGATCTTCACGACAGCGCATCCCTCGGCGCCGGTCGCCCTGGTGGGCGGCACCTGCACGGAGGACGCTGTCCAAATGCTCGAGCTTGGTGGGGGTGGAGACCGGCCTCGACCTGCCCGCGCTCGTCGATGTGGCCGACTGGTTCGAACGCGTCCCTCGGCGGGATGGGCCCGAGCTTCGGCCGTCAATCCGGTCCGGTTCCGGCCTTCGGACGTGATGCCGCTCCGTCGGGCGTCCCGGGCAGTCGCTCGGCGGGTGGCACCCTGAGCGCCGGATCACGCGCGGCCGGCGATGGGGAATAAAGCGAATTACGCCGACAATTTGATCGACCTCGGCGGCGATTAAGCCAACACAGGCCGGAACAAGGGCGTCGTCGGCCCCAAACTCCAGGGGGCCGGCGATGGGACGGGAGGCGGGTCCAGCTTTATGTTTATCGAATTTCGATATTTAAGTTGACGGCTGAGCGAAACCCGCCTTATCGTTCATCGATAAGGGAGATGTTCATGCGAACACAAGACCGGCTTCTTCGAATATCGCGCCTCGTTGTGAGCCTGGCGACAATCGTCAACAGGTTGTTTGTGCTGGCAGTCATTGTTGCTCTTCTCCTGTCGTCGATCTTCGCAAATCACCTGATGGCGTTTCTTACTCAATCGAATCCGGGCATCGATGCGTCGTCGGCGTCGGCCGGGCTACGCTTCGAGATGCTGGTTGGCATCCTGATGGCTGTCGCGACGGACAGGCTGCTTGTAAACCTGGGCAGTATCGTTGCGAGTGCCAGCGACGGCGATCCTTTCAATGGAGCAAACGCACGTCGGCTACAGACGATCGGTTGGTCACTTCTCTTACTCCAATTGCTGGACTTTCCGGCGATGGTCCTGAGCAGAACCTACCCGAGCTTGGGATCTGCGTCGCCGCTCGGTGACTTCTCCGCGGGCGGCTGGATGGCCGTCCTGATGGTGTTCGTACTCAGCCGAGTATTTGCCCAGGGATCAATCATGCGGAGCGAGTTGGATGGGACCGTTTGATCCATGCCGATAATGGTGACCCTTGATGAAGTCCTCAGCCGAAGAGGCATGACGCTCACTCAATTATCGGAAGCAGTCGACATAACACTTGCCAACCTCTCCATACTCAAGACTGGGAAAGCAAAGGCGATCCGGTTCTCAACACTGGAGGCCATATGCGCCATCTTGCAGTGTCAGCCTGGTGAAATACTCTCCTTCCATCATGATTGACGGTCGCGCCCAGACATGACGCCGATGCTATGGCCGGCTCCCCAAGTAATCCCATCGATTTGAAAGCACCATGATGAGGGCCGTCCAATCCCGTTACGCCCGGGTCGCGGGCATCGCCCTCCTCCTGATCTGCCTAAGTGGCGCTCTGAGTAACAATCTTATCGTGGCTGGCGATGCCGTCAGGACAGCCCGGAACATCCTGGCTCATGAGAGGCAATTTCGGGTCGGCATCTTTGGTGAGCTGCTCATGTTGAATGGCGACGTGATACTCGCCGTCGCGCTCTACGTATTGCTGAAACCCATCAACGAGCCGCTCGCGCTGCTCGGTATGTTGTGGCGGTTTGCCAATGCTCTCATTCAGGGCGTAGGGGTCGTCGTCAGTCTGGTCGCATTCGACTACATCAGCGATCTTAACTACCGGACAGCTTTCACATTGGAGCAGATGCAAATGATGGCGCGACAGCTTCTGGACATCCACGCTACCGCCATGGCGGTTGGCCTCGTATTCTTCGGCTTTGGCGCCTCCATACACGCTTACCTGCTTTGGGCATCTAGCTACATTCCAAGGCTGCTGTCGGGAGCCTATATCGCCGTGGCCGTCGTGATCCTGACTTCATGCTCAGCAGCAATCGTGTTTCCGGGCCTCGATGGCTTGGTTTACCCGTGGTTCATTGCTCCTGACTTTCTTATCGAGTTGAGCGTCGGGATTTGGCTGGCTTTGAAGGGAGTTAGAATCCCTATTGATCGTGCTGCAGCCGCGTGACCTTCGGACAACCGCTTGCGGCTCCCGATAGGTGATGGGGTTATTCCGACTGGAAGACCTCTCTGGCTGCTCTCATTCATTCCGCCCAATGGATCGCTTTCCTTGTAAGCGGGCGATGTTCATAGATATCAACTTCCTGGAGATACATTCGCCTTTCGGCTAATGCTTGACAGTCAGTTGGTCCTACCCCGCGTGAGAAACGAATTTCATGTTCCTCTGCTGCGGAACCCTCGTTCTGCGACAGGCCGACGTCGGCCAGCGCGAGGCCGTTCAGATTGCAAAGTCCGACCAACGATATCCCGGTGAACAACACAACGCTGCTTTGCACCGCGCCCAGACCGATCTAGGAACACGACCAGCCGACGGCGAGACTGCGGAGGCTGGCGTCCTTGAATAATGAAGCTAGAGGAGCATGAAGGACTTCGCCCTTGCAAGGGTTCGTGGCTCGGCGCTTTCCGCGGACACACTCGCCGGTAGGGCGAACAATCCGAGGCAGACATCAGAGAAAGAGCAGGTGCGACCGCGTCTACACCGGAGGTCGTTCGGGAAGCACGCACTCGATTTCGTTCCAGACTTGCAAACGGTTACGGCCCGCGTTCTTGGCAGCGTAGCATGCCATGTCGACGGCGTGGAGTACGTCGGCAGTGCTGGTCCAAGAGAAGTCCATGCACAGGACACCAATGCTGGTTCCTATGGAGAAGCGCTTGCCATCGTGTACGAAACAGAATTTCTCCACCCGATCGCAAATCCCCTGTCCGATTTGTATGGCCTGTCGGAGACTGCACTGCTCGAGGATGATGCCGAACTCGTCGCCACCGAGGCGGCCAACGCTATCCTTACTGCGGCTCCTCACCGAATCGATGAGTAGCGTGCTGATCTGCTGCAGCAAGCGGTCCCCTTGGGCATGTCCGCAGGAATCGTTCACCTGCTTGAAGCGATCCAGGTCCAAATAGAGGACCGCGGCGATATCATCATTCTCCTTGTGACGCGCGATCAGGCTATCCAGCCTGGTCTCGAATTCCGCCCGATTGATCAGTCCGGTCAACGCGTCATGGCTCGCGCGGAATGCGATCTCCTGGCGCGCGCGGCGCTGGTCCGACACGTCGCGGAACACGACGACCGATCCGAGCAGTGAACGATTGCCGTCGAGCAGGGGCGACGCTGACTCCTCGATGCCGTAGGCGGCCCCGCTGCGCGCAATCAACATCGTGCGGTCTTGGCCGTTGGCGGTGTTCCTCCCTTTGTCGCCTTGCTCGATCGGCTCGCGGGTTTCCTCATCGATGATGTTATAGACTTGGTGCATGGGTAGCCCGCGGGCATCGCCATTCGACCATTCCGTCATCCTTTCGGCGACGGGATTCAGCCAGGTCACCATGCCATGGGCGTCTGCCGTTATGACAGCATCGCATATGGATTGCAGCGTCACCGCGAGGAGGTCGCGGCTCTCGGCAAGATCCCGCGCGATGAGTCGTTGCGCCGTCACGTCCTGGAACGCCCCGACCAAGCGGACCGGCCGCCCATCCCGGATTTCGACCGAGCCCACGGCACGCGCCCAGAATTTACGCCCCTTGCTCGATCTCACAGGCAGTTCGAGATCCCATCCCTTGCCGAGAGCGATGCCGTCTTCAACGGCCTTGGCGATGACCGGCCGACCCTCCGGCTCGTAGTAAGCGACCGCCTCAGCCAGCGTCGGGCTAGAACCGGGCGGTAAGTCATGCAAGCGGCAGGTCGCATCGGACCATTGGAGGGTCTGGGCCACGATGTCATACTGCCACCCGCCGACGCCGGCGACTTCGCTCGTTCGTTCCAGGAATGATTGGCTCGTTCGGAGCGCCGCCTCGCCGAGCTTCCGCTCCGTCACGTCGCGTACTACGTCTTGGAAGTGGAGGGGGTTGCCGTCCGCGTCATGCTTCAGCCTTGGCCGACCTTCCAGCCATATCCAAGATCCGTTCTTGTGCCGACCGCGGAACTCGTATGTGGTGATCGTGGAGTGACCCGGCTCAGCTTCCAGCAGGTCCTGGAAGACCTTCAGGGAGAGGGGGACGTCTTCGGGATGCGTGAGTTCCAGCATCTTGCGACCGATGAGCTCTTCCGGCTCGTAGCCGAGAATCCGCCGAACTGCCGGAGTGACGAGCAGACTGGTAGAGTCGAGTGCCATGGTCGCGATTATATCGTTAGATTGCTCCGCGAGCTCTCGATATCTACCCTCGCTTTCGCGCATTGCAGCCAAAGCGTCGGCTAGGCGGGCGGAAGCTTCGACCGCGGCTTCCTGTGCTGCGCGCCGGGTCGAGACGTCTCGAACGACGTCCTGGAAGCCGAGCAACCCGCCCGCATCGTCCAGAATGGGCAATGGGTAGGATTCGACCCACGCTGCGCTCCCATCCCGACGCACCGCCCTATACTCGATCCGGCGGCTCTCGCCGACGTTGACGAGCAGCGCGCGGAACTCTTCGGCGACCCTCACATGATCGTCCGGGTGGATGACCTCCCAAGTCGTCGAGCCGATCAGTTCGGCTGGTTTGATTCCAACGAGCGTCTCGATGGATGGGGACAGGTAGGTGAAGGTCCCGTCAGGCCCATAGGTGGCGATGACATCCTTGGCGTTCTCCGCCAGTAGGCGATAAAGTCCCTCGTTTATGTCAACCGAATCATGATGTCGGCCGCCCCGCGGTCTGCAGCCAGGGACATGAGCCTTTGGACCATGAGGCGCTCCGCCAAGAAGCCCGAGCGGCAGGCCTCGAGATTTGCTTCCGCTCGTGAGATCGACACTCGGCAGCGGAACGCAACGGACGGACAGCGGCCCTCCATCCGCTCGGAAACTGCTCCTCAGCCGGGCGGACGAGGTGAGCAGGAGCAACTCGAGGCCGCGGACTGCGGAAGCGAGCAACAGAGGCACACTGATCTTGTCGCGTTGGCCTAACGACCCGGTCTTCCACTTAAAGCTCGGCATCGGACGGTTCAACCCAGGGTAGTATGGATATACCCTGGACAAGCCCCCGATAGCAATGGAAGTCTCGCGCAAAAAGGTGCGTGGTTGCTACGGCAGCAGGATACTGACCCGAAGCAAGGGGGATCCACGTCCTGCGGCTGTTACGCAACCGCTTTGTTGGTCTCGGAAGGTGAAGGCCGGATCGCCATATGATCTCTCCAGGCATCCTGGCGAAGCCAGTTGGAACTCCGGTCGTCGAGTCGAACAGGAGCGGGTGGGTAAGAGCGGTCTGGGCAGCAACATGCTGGCGCGCCGATCGTCTACACCATCCGCCCCCTGGCGACCGACCCTATCGCGTGGGCGTGCGCTGGCGGACGTGGTGACCGGCGCCACGTCGCCGCCCCTCTGCTTCGTCAGCATTTCCGCTTCCACAGGCGGCACGCTCGACTCGGGGCTTTGTAGTCGATGCGGCGGGTGATGCCGCCGGCGCTCATGGCGCCGCTGCCGCCGCTACCACCCGGGCGAGCCCAGAACAGAGGAGCGACAGGGCATTCAGCGCCAGCACCTCATCCCAAGCGCCGAGGCTACCGCCCTTGGAGGGCCACATCCGGCGTAACGCCAGGAGCGCCAGGGCCAACGAGGTGAAGCTGAACATGGAAGAAAGCAGCCGGAGGAATGGGGCGGCCCTGCCGCCATCCAGGGCGAGCGATGGAGCGGCGCACATCGTCAGGACGATGACGCGCCACAGGAATAATCGGATGCGCAGCTCGGACGTGCGATCCAATTGCACGGTGGGTCCTCAAGCCCCCTTGCGGCCGCGCCTCGCCAGGGCGGCCGCGATGGTATCCCCTCGCGATCGGCGGAGGGCGGTGCCGCGGATGAAGCCGATCACTTGCCCGACTCCAGCCGATGGCGACATGACCTCGGCCGCGGTCCGGATCGTTGGAATGTCATCCGGCGTATCGATCGCGTAACGCGTGCCCGGCGTGGAGGAAGCGTGAATGGCCATGGCCTCGACGTCGGGTCATCCCCATAAAGTTTCCATTACGTTTTCCGGTCCAGCACTTAACCGAGCCGTAATTGTCCCGCCGCCTTGTCGGCGCTCCTCCGACGGGGGCTCCGCGTTGCTTGGTCCCGGACCGAGGCCAAGTCCTTCCCGGCTCTCGATTGGATCCGACGCCGGTACGAGCCTCCGGCGCCACCAACGGGGGTGACCGCGCGGGCATCGCCCAACGTTTGTTCACTATTGATGCGAGAGACGCGGTGGCGTCCGCGACCGCCATCGCGCGCGATGATGCGGTGTGCTCGTGAAGCGCAAGACGCATCCGTGGCGCGGTTAGCCGGTTAGCGCACGACGGAAGCCTTGGTCGTCACCGGCGCGGACACGCGCCGTTTCCTTCCGGCTCAGCGCTAAGCCTTGATCGCCAGCAGCGCCTTCACCAGGGCGACGACGTCACACTCGAGCTTCGAGGCGACATCGATTAGTTCGATGATGTCGAGCCGTCGTTCGCCCGTCTCGAACTTGCTTACGAAGGACTGTGGCTTGGTGAGCAGTTCCGCGAGTTGGACCTGGGACAATCCCCTACGCTTCCGCGCCTCGGTGAGGAGGGCGCGGAGCCTCAGGTATCGGGGGGACGTCCAGGACTTCGCCATGACTGCGGCCGCGTTGTTGCGACCGGACTAATCCCAGCCTGCGGACGAATAACCCGAATTGGGATAACCTGGATTCAGTTGTCTCCGTCCGCTGCCCCCCCTCTTTCGCCATCCGCACCTGGCCGTATGCGCATACAAACGCGCCCATGGCGGGCTCCGCGATCGAGTGGGCGGCAGGCGTGATGCCGTCGGTCCGGCGAAGATCCCAGCCGGATGTACGCAGGTCCGATGCCCTCCCGCCGACACCCGTTACTAGATCCCGACCGTCGACCCCTGTGCCACAAGCGTCGTCTCCCATGCCTGTTTCCCTCGAGACGCTCGGCTGCATCCTCGCCGTTCTCAAGACGACGGACTGCGGGCGGCACCGAGCATGTAGATCGAAGCCCTCCACCAAAGCCTCGATCTGGAGGCAGTCGTTCCTCACGGAATCGCGTGGCAACGGACCGCGCCGGGCGAGCGGGATCGGCCGGCAGGTGTCGGAGAGGCGCGAGCCGAGCGGCGGTCGACAGGCATGCCCTGGAAACCCTAACCGGGGGCCATGAGGAAGGCTTGGGGTCATCCCATCCCCACTGTTGTTACCGGATCGTTGCCGTGGACGGCCGTGCCCGACCTCCCAGTTGTCCATGACAATCCAAGGATATTATGCAACGGTCCCCTTGCCGGCGATCGCCGGTGCCCGCCGGCACCACCTTTGGGGAGCAGATGGCCTTTCCCTCGATCGCCTTCCAAATTGCGATGTTCACGTTGGCATGCATTGGGGGCGCCGGGGCGGCGACGCCCCTGCCGCCGGTATCCTCGGCCGTAATCGTCGCGACCAGCAAGCTGGAGGGTCCGGTCAACGGATCGAAGTACAGGCACGCGGGCGCGTTCAATGCTGCGCTGCGCGCGGCCTTGGCCACGTGCGGGAAGGGTATCGGCCCGGGATCGTCTGGCGTGTTGGGCGCTGAGACCGCCTCTTCCATCCGCAAGCTGCGCACCTGCCTGGGTTGGGACCTCGAGGGCGAGCGTGGCTCTGGCGACATCACAGAAGCGCTTTGGCGTAAACTGCTGCCGAAGGTGCCGGTCCCGGACGCGTTCGCGCGCCTGTTCATGGTCACCATGACCCTGGAGGGCACTGACTACGACCGTTTCGAGTGGAACTACGATGCAAGCGACCCGACAGCATGGGCCACGTGGGGCCCATTTGGCGCCACCGTAGGACAAGGCGGTGAGGTCCAGCTGATTTTGGCAGCCGTCGAGCGGGACAACCGGCCATCACCGGTCAAGTCGGCTTTCGAGGCAGCGGCCGCGGCTCCGGACGATCCGGGAGATTTGCCCCTCCCCGGTCGGAAGGCATCGCGTTACGCCGCTTGCCGCCAACCCGCGCCCGGTCCCGCGGCGGATTACGACCTGTTCCGTAAGGTGGTGGCGCTGCGGGGAACGGCGGCGGGTGACGTCCTTAGGACCGCGTTCTGCGACGACCACCGGTTCGCCGTCTGGATTAAGGCCTTCAGGATCCTGGGCGGGGAGGCCGTTGCACGCCGCGCGTACGATGACCTCTACCTGAGGGGGTCCGCCAAGGTGGCCGCCTACATCGCCGGGGCGCGGGGTGCCTATGCGGACGCTGGCGTGGTCGCCACGGAGATAGACTTGGCCATGGGCGTCGACGGCTCGACCCAGTTTTCGCCACGCGCGGACAGGAGCCGCGTCGCGGCCGCGATCCGTTCAGCTGGCCCATCCGCGGATCCCGTCCTCCGGCGGGCGTCCATAAGCGAACGCATCGCCGCTGGACGCAACGGGAAGGATCGGTGCGGGCGCGATGGCGTTTTTCTAGTCGCCCATCTCGAGACGATCCCGAAGCCCGTCGCCTGCGCCGGGCGCGGTTGGGACCTGCACTCGGCGTGGCTCGGGCGCGCGGGCTTCACAGCCGAGGAGGTGGGCCTCAAGGACGTCGCAGCGCCTGGGTTGGTCCCGGCTTGGGCGTACGACTTCGACCACCAATCGGTTGGCCACCGTTAATAAGAAGCACCGGGATACTTCAGCAGGATGCGGGCGGGTCGGTGACGCGCTCTTTCGGTTCAAGCGAGCTCAGGTCGAGCAGGCGGAGCCTTCGCATCTTGGGCGCGGGCATGTCGGGCGCGGGCGTGCAGGTGCCTGGGGCCGGATCGACGTCGATGTTCATGTCCATCGGTTCTGGGCCGCCGCCCGCGTACATGGCGGCCCGCATCATACCGGCCGCGGCTGCGGTGCGTCATGTGCATCGCGGTCAGCATGACCGGCAACTTGATCAGGACGCCCACGACGGTAGCTACCGCAGCGACGGACTGAAAGTCGAACAGCGCACCGGCGGTGGCCACCGCCGGCTCGAAGAAATTCAAGGCGCCAATGAGGGCGGACGGGGCGGCCGCGCCACATTCAACGCGGAGCCGCAGGGCCAGCCCGTACGCCCGCAGTCAAGTCTAGCCGCTCGAGCGGCGCCATTCGCGGTGGGTTGGCAAACCGTTTATTGTTGTTTCGCAATCCAAGCGATCGTATTGAGTGTTGCGGGTCTCGGCGAGGTGCCAGGGCGACACCGGGGCAAGGGCCCGCTTCATGGGTCTTCGGCTCAGTCTCCGCCTGACGTCACCCTGCAGCGCCTTGATGATCGCGGCCGCCGCGGCCGGCTGGCTGGCACCCGATGCCTCGGCGAATTCGGTTGTCCGCATGAGCCGGACTGTCTGGGGCTGCGTTGACCCGAACGTGGCTCCGGCCATGAACGACCCCCGCAATCCGAACCGCTCGGACCCGCAATGGGTCGAGAAGTCGAGGACCGAGGGCGAATGCGTCTCCATCTCTTCCAGAAGCGTCTGGGAGCCGTTGAGCCAGGACCACAATGGGCTGACCTACGTGGCATACAGGGGCACGACAGGTAGACCGGGCTCATTTTGGGTCCCGACGTCGGCCATGACCCTCGTCGCGCCGTTGGCTGCGGTCCCTCCACCTGCGCCCGCTCCGTCACCGCCCGTCCCAGTGACGCCCTTGACCCAGCCTACGGCAGCGCGGCCCGAATCGCCGCAACGTCTGGCCGCCGCCCCGGCCGAGCCGCCCCCTCCCGCCATGGCGACGCCCGCTCCGGCACCGGTGGAGGCGAAGGAGCCGGACGGGTCGGTGGCGAATACCGGCACGACGTCGGAGGGCGGGAGCGCGGGTGGCGGCCTGACGGCGCTGCTCTTCCTCCTCGGAGGCGGATGGCTGGTTCGCCGCTTGCTGCGACGTTCAAAGCGCCGCGGCCGGGTAGCGCCAATGCAAGCGCCTAAGCGGACGCCGGGCTCCATCCCGGCACAAAATGTCAGGCAGCCGACCAGCAAGGTGCTAACGCTTCCCAGTCGCCCCTCCAGCGTTATGGGCGGTGTCCGTGTCGAACTTCAGCCGTCGCCTCGGGCACCCAGCGCCCCGTTCAGGAGGACCGGCAAGTCGTCGCACGCCTGGAATCCGCCGGGCGCAACGGTGACCGTGGCAGGCGTGACCGTCCCGGACGGAATGGTCTACGTGGGGCGCGCGACCGCGCACTGGGGCGAGCACGACGCCAGCTTCATCGATCCCGCGCTACCCGTCGCCCGAAGCTCCGCGTCGGCCGGGCCTTTAGGATACTGGCCATCCTACAAGGCCATCACTCCGGAGTGCAGGCGCCGATACCTCGAGTGGCTCGCGTCCGGCAAGAAGGCCCCGGAAGCCGATGTCGGATACGCCTTCCTTTACTTCTATGGCCTGGAACGGAGACTGCTTCTCGACACGCCACCGGCGGAGGAAGTCCGTGCGCTCGTCGCGGAGCTCCAGCGCCTGCGCACGATCTACGCGGGGAACGGGTCCTTCAATGGATACAGCAACCGCCTGCTCGAGGCCGTCGCCTTCCTGCAGGAGGCTACCATGCACGGCACGGCGACATTCGTTCCGAATCTCGAGTCCGGTTGGGGTGAAATGCCGCTGTCCCTCAAGGTGGCGATTGCACGGGAGGTGGTCGCCGGTCGTCCGCTCGGTTTCGATTTGGCGGCGGCAGCGCTTTTCGGGCTGCGGGACTTCTGCTCGGCGCATCGGCACGTGCTGGACAGGGGGCGCCCGGCGTTCCTGACCGTTGTGCGTGCCCGGTTCGCCTCAGCGTTCCCGGCCGGGTTTGCTCTCCGGAACCGCAAGGATTCCCATCTCGAACTCGTGTATCGCGGCGCGTCCGCCGGACTCAGCGTGGATCTGGCCGCCCGCGCAGGTATCAAGGACATGCCCGACCCAACGACTCTGACCTGGACGAAGCTGCTGGCGCTCGGCGCCGCCGTCGCGGAGGAACTGGCTCCCTACGCCAAGGCGCTGTCGTATCATCCGGCCCGGGCGGGCGCGCTTTACGGTCTGGTCGGTTGCCCGCCGGAGCTGCGCGACGTCGTCGCAACCGAGGCTCGCAGCTGGCTCGCGGCGCGGCCGTCACCGGCGGCGGTCCCATTCGGCGAGTTGGCCGGTCATGCCATCGGCACCACGACGGCCAAGTGGACGATCCGCCACCGGCGACAAGTAAGCGAGGCATTGTCAGCGGTGGGATTTGCCATGGAGCCCGATCCCGAGGATGGCACCGAGCACCTGGACGACGGCACGATCGTCCAGGTGTTCCGTTGCGCGGCCTCGACCAAATCGCGTCCCATGGAGGTCGCGTCCGCCGCCGCAATGCTGGTGGCGGCCGTCGCCAGGACAGCCGACGGAGGTGTGGCGACACGCATCACCGATCACTGGCTTTCGAAGCTGCCGTCCCGGCTGTCCTTGACGGCCGACCAGACGACCCGCCTCCGCGCGCGGTTGGCTTGGCTGGATGGAAAGCCGGTGACGTTCGCGAAGGCCAAGCGCGTGTTGGGCGACGCAATGGCCGACGAACGCGAGTTCTGCGCCTGGTCCGCCACCGTGGCTGCTGGCGCAGCCGGTAATGTGGCCAAGCCGCAGGTCGCCTTGCTCGAGGCGATCCACGATGCCTTCGAGGTGCCACGCGGTACCCTCTATGCCGGGCTGCACGCCGGCATCGGTGCCGCGACATCCGCGGCGGGAGAACCGGTCCTGGTGTCGGACGAAGTCTCGGAGGTGCTCCATCCGATACCGCGGCCGCCGAGATCCGAGCCAGTGGACCTCGACTCTGAACGTCTAGCCCGCATCCGCGCGGAAACGGAGCGCGTGTCGGCGATGCTCGCCGACATCTTCGTCGAGGACGAGCCGCATGCTCCGGCTCCGGAGCCGGTCGGAGACGACAACTTTCCCGGTCTGGACACCCAACATGCTTCGCTCCTGTCGAGTCTGCTTTCCCGGCCGGAGTGGCCGCGCGCCGAGTTCGACGGCGCAGCGTCGAAGGCCGGGTTGATGCCGGGCGGAGCGATGGAAACCATCAACGAATGGGCGTTCGACCATCTCGGCGATGCCGTTCTCGACGACGGCGACGTGGTAGTGGTCCACCGCGCCTTGATTCCGACGGAGCCGGAAGCGGT
Organism: Acetobacteraceae bacterium; assembly: GCA_965198755.1. Taxonomy (GTDB): domain Bacteria; phylum Pseudomonadota; class Alphaproteobacteria; order Acetobacterales; family Acetobacteraceae; genus BOG-908. Next base: position 3,847,095 of record OZ240673.1, on the reverse strand, counting down.
AGCCGCCGAATGACATCGGCCTTCGACAGGATCACGCCTGCCCACGCGGAGAGCACAACATGCCGGTCCTGATATCCCCCAAGGAACGCGACGGGGCGATCCAGGCCCTGCGCGCCGGCGTCGTGCCGCGCATGGGAATCCGCCATGTGCAGGTCGGGCGAGCGCGGGAGGTGCAGGAGGTGGTCCGGGACATGACCCGCATTGCCGAGGGGGGCTCGGCGGTCCGCTTCGTCATCGGGGAATACGGCTCCGGCAAGACGTTCTTCCTGACGCTCGCCCGCAATGTCGCCGCCGAGAAGAAGCTGGTCGTCATGAACGCGGACCTCTCGCCGGAGCGGCGCCTGCACGCGAGCGGCGGCCAGGCACGCACCCTCTGCGCTGAGCTGGTCCTGAGCATGTCGACCCGCACGAAGCCGGACGGCGGCGCGCTGGCGAGCGTGCTGGAGCGTTTCCTTCAGGACGTCGGCAAGGCTGCGTCGGCGACGGGCCGTGACCCCGGCGAGGTAATCCGCGACAAGCTGGAGACGGTGCGCGACGGCGTGGCGGGCTTCGACTTCGCCGAGGTCGTGGTTCGCTATTGGCAAGGCTTCGAGGCCGGGGACGAGACGCTCAAGGCGGCGGCGCTGCGCTGGCTACGGGCCGAGTACACCTTGAAAACCGAAGCGCGGGAGGCCCTGGGCATCCGTTCGATCGTGGACGACGCGAGCGTATACGACCACCTCAAGGCCATCTCCCGTCTCGTTCGCCTCGCGGGTTACGAGGGAACGCTGGTCGTTCTCGACGAGATGGTGAACCTGTACAAGCTGGTCAACTCGCAGGCGCGCACATCGAACTACGAGCAGATCCTGCGCATCGTGAACGACGTCCTGCAGGGCAACGCGGAACGGCTGGGGTTCTATTTCGGCGGGACGCCGGAGTTCCTGATGGACACGCGGCGGGGCCTGTTCTCCTACGAGGCGCTGCGCTCGCGGCTCGCCGAGAATGCCTTCGCCCGCAACGGCCTCGTCGACCTCTCCGGGCCGGTCATCCGGCTGCAGAGCCTCACGCCCGACGAGATGCAGATCCTCCTTGAACGCCTGCGGCTCCTGTGGGCCGGGGGCGACGCCCAGCGCCCGCCGGTTCCCGACGAGGCGCTCCCCGCTTTCCTTCGCCATTGCTCCAAGAAGATAGGCGACGATTACTTCCGCACGCCCCGGAACACGATCCGCGCTTTCCTCGACCTGCTCGCAATCCTGGAACAGAACCCGGGCTCGGATTGGGTGACACTGCTCGGCGGGGTCGAGGTCGCGCGCGACTTGCCGCTCCAGCAGCCCGATACGGATGACGAGTTCGCGGGCTTCGCGATCGCGAAACAAGACCTCAAGGAACCGCACCGGGACGACGGGCTGGCCACTTTCCATTGAGCCGTCAGCGTCGGCCGTGACGGCATTCGACTCCCTCCACGAAAAGGTCCGTCGCTGGATCTGGCAGCAGGGCTGGGAGGGGCTGCGAGACGTCCAAGAACGCTCCATACCCATCCTGCTCGGCGGCGAGCGCGACCTCGTCATCATGGCGGCAACGGCTGGGGGCAAGACGGAAGCGGCTTTCCTTCCGATCGTGTCCCGTCTCGCGAGCGAGCCGCCTGCCGCCGGTGAAGGCTTCCAGGCGATCTACGTCAGCCCGATGCGGGCGCTCATCAACGACCAGTTCGGCCGCATGGAGAGCCTGTGCGGCGAGCTCGACGTCGAGGTCACGAAATGGCACGGCGACGTCTCCGAAAGCGTGAAGGCCAAGGCGCGCAAGAACCCGGCGGGCGTCGTGCTCATCACCCCGGAGTCCTTGGAAGCATTGCTCGTCCGGCGCGGGAAGGAGGTCGCGCGGCTGTTCCGCGGGCTGCGCTACGTCGTCATCGACGAGATGCACGTCTTCCTGGACGACCCGCGCGGCAAGCAGCTACAGTCGGTCCTTCACCGCATCGACCTTGCCTCGGGCACCCGCCCCGTACGCGTGGGCTTGTCGGCGACGCTGGCCGACGAGGACGCGGCGCGCGCGTTCCTGCGACCGCTTGACCCGGCTCGGGTGGACGTCCTTCCGCCCGGGCCAGGCGGCCCGCCCATCAAGCTCCAGTTGCGTGGATACGTCCGCCCGGCCAACTTCAGACAGGCGCCGCAAGCAAATCGCGATGACGAGACGCCGGTGCCGGTTGACCCCTCGGACGCCGCCATCGCCCGCCATCTGTTCGAGATACATCGTGGCCATCGCAGCCTCATCTTCGCCGGAGCACGCGGCGCGGTGGAGACGACAACGGTCCGCCTGTCCGAAATGGGCGAGGCGGCGGGCGTGCCAGAGGAGTTCTTCGCGCACCACGGCAACCTGTCTCGTGAGCACCGCGAACATGCCGAGCAACGGATGAAGGACAGGAGCCGTCCGGCGTCTATCGTATGCACGACCACGCTGGAACTCGGCATCGATGTCGGTGAGATCGAGGCGGTCTCACAGCTAGGTCCGGGTCACACCGTGTCGGGGATGAGGCAGCGCCTGGGCCGGTCGGGACGCCGCCCGGGCCAAGCCGCTGTGATGCGGGTCTACGTCAAGGAAGGCGAGCTGACCGACGCGGCCCATCCGCTGGACGCGCTACGGGCGCACACGGTGCAGGCGATAGCCATGCTGAACCTGATGCTCAGGAAGTGGAACGAGCCGCCCGAGCCGCGTCGCCTCCATTTGTCAACGTTGCTCCACCAGGTCATGGCGTTGGTCGGCCAGCGGGGCGGCGTCGCGCCAGCGGTGGCATGGGACATCCTCGTTCGAAGCGGTATTTTTTCCGGGCTGGACGCCGAGCTGTTCAAGCGGCTCCTGCGACGGATGGGCGAGCCGGACGTCGGTCTGCTCGAGCAGGCGCGGGACGGCACGCTGCTGGCGGGTCCGGCGGGAGAGCGCCTTCTCGAGAGCCGCGACATCTTCGCCGTGTTCATGTCGCCGGAGGAATTTAAGGTCATCGCGGAAGGCGGCCGCGCGATCGGGCAGGTTCCCGGGGAGAACCCCTTCGCACCCGGCGAGATGCTGATGCTGGCAGGTCGCAGATGGCGCATCCTCGAGGTAAATACCGAGCGGCGCGAGCTTTCCGTTCGCCCGGCCCGCGGCGGCAACCCCCCGATCTTCGGCGGGGACCTACGCCCGCCGTCGGACGGCGTCGTGCAGGAGATGCGCCGTGTGTGGGAGGACTTCAGCTTCCCGGCCTACCTGGACGCGACGGCGAAGCAACTCCTCGTCGAGGCACGTACGACCTACGACCGGCTGGGGCTCCGCGGCGCTGCGGTTGCTCGGCACGGAGGACAGCTCCTCCTGTTTCCATGGGTCGGCGAGCGCAGGCAGCAAGCGCTGATACTGGCACTAGCCCGCGACGAACTCGAACCCGCTCAGTTGGGCATTGCCGTCGCGGTCTCGGCGGACAAGGAAGCCGGCTTGGTGGAAACGCTCTCTGCGTTGGCTGGCGGCACCCCCCTTGATGCGCTCGAGCTGGCTCGACTTGTCGAGAACAAGGAAATCGAGAAATTCGACGCGTATCTCGGCGACGAACTCCTGGCGCTGGCCTGGGCGCGCGACCGCATCGACGTCGAGAACCTGCCAGCCATGGCTTCAATACTGCTTTCAGGCCTCGCCCTCGGCGAACCGTTGGAAGCTCCCGAAGGGCGAGCTTGACCATTGAAACCTACTTGACCTCATTCCGAAACCGGTCTCGCCCGGGTCCACGTGGGCGTTGGCATGACCACAGAACGTTCAACGATGCTTGGAGCAGGTGAACCATGTTGCTGGTCGACGACACCATGCACCTGACCGCGACTGACCTCGTCGGTCACCTCGGCTGCCGCCACCTGACCTCACTGGAAACGGCTGCCGCGACGGGCGCAGCAAGCAGGCCGCATTCCTGGGACCCGCTCCTCGAAATACTTTGGGAGAGAGGCGCTCGGTTCGAGCAGGAGTATTGTAGCCGCCTCGGGGCCACCGGCCTGGAGCTCGTGCGGATCGACGGCATACGCGTCGACGATGCCGCGCTCGCCCAGACGTCGGAAGCCATGAGACGCGGCGTGCCCATCATACTGCAGGCCGCCTTGGCGTCCGGTAGATGGCGGGGGCGGGCTGACGTCCTTCGCAGGGTCGAGAGGCCGAGCAGTCTGGGCGCCTGGTCCTACGAAGCGCTCGACACCAAGCTCGCGCGGGAAACGAAGGCAGGGGCGATCCTGCAGCTCTGCCTGTATTCCGAACTCCTCGCCGCGGAGCAGGGCGTGCGGCCGGAGCACGTGCACGTCGTCTCGCCCTGGAACGACTTCGAGCCAAAGACCTACCGTGTAGCGGATTACGCGGCCTACTTCCGGAAAGCACGGCGGGGCCTCGAGGAGGCGATCGATAGCGGGATGGACAACGCCCTGTATCCGCATCCGGTCGAGCGTTGCGACACTTGCGACTGGCGGCCGACATGCGACGCCCGCCGCCGTGCGGACGACCACCTGTGTCTCGTGGCAGGCATCTCGAAGGTGCAGATCGGCGAGCTCGGCAGGAATGGCATCGCGACCGTGGCCGGACTTGCTGAAATGCCCTTGCCGCTTCGCTGGAAACCGGAACGCGGTGCCAAGAACTCCTACGAGAGGATACGCGAGCAAGCACGGATACAAGTCGAAGGTCGCCCCGCGGGCAAGCTCGTGCACGAGATGCTGCCCGTCTTTCCCGAGTGCGGCTTGTCACGGCTTCCGGAACCCTGTCCGGGCGATGTATTCCTGGACCTGGAAGGAGATCCGTTCATCGGTATGGGCGGTTTCGAATACCTGTTCGGATACGCCTTCAGGAACGAGGATGGTCGAGAGGCATATCGAGCCGACTGGGCGTTCGATGCGGAGCAGGAGAAGGCCGCGTTCGAACAGCTGATCGACTTCTTGGGAGAGCGCCTTCGCAGCTGGCCGGGAATGCACGTCTATCACTTCGCTCCCTACGAACCGGCGGCCCTCAAGCGGCTGATGGGCCGCTATGCCACCCGCGAGGACGATGTCGACAGGCTCCTGCGAGGACAGGTGTTCGTCGACCTCTACGCGGTTTTCCGACACGCCTGCCGTGCGAGCGTCGAGACCTACTCCATCAAGAACCTCGAACCGCTGTATGCCTACGATCGCGAAGTACAGCTGCAACGGGCGAACCACGCGCTCGCCAGGATGCAGGCTTATCTGGAGCTCGGCGGGACGGCGGTCGAGGAGGACGACCGGCAAACGGTCGAGGGCTACAACCGCGACGATTGCGTGTCCACTTGGCGCCTGCGGGACTGGCTGGAGGGTCAACGGGCAGGTCTCGTCCATCAGGGGACGGAAGTGCCCCGTCCCGCAGCTCCGTCCGGCGATCCGGGCGCGTCCGTATCCGAGTGGCAGGCTCGGATCGCGCCCGTGGTAGCGTCGCTCCTCGGCGGTATCCCGGCCGACCCCGCCGACCGTTCGGCGACCGAGCAGGGGAAGTGGCTCCTGGCGAACATGCTCGACTGGCATCGCCGCGAACTCAAGGCGGTCTGGTGGGAATACTTCCGTCTTGCCGACCTTGCGGCGGAGGAACTGCTCGACGAGCGCGCGGCCATCAGCGGCCTGACGTTCGTCGGCAACTTCGGGGGAACCGCGAAGGTCCCGATCCATCGCTATTCGTTCCCGCCGCAGGAAACCGAACTTAGGGGGGGCGAGAAGTTGAAGAGCAGGGGCGGCTCGGACTTCGGCAGCGTCGTCGCCTTATCGGCCGAGGAGCGATGGGTCGACATCAAGAAGATGGCGAAAACCGCTTCCGAGCACGCGGACGCGGTCTTCTCCCACAAGGTCGTGGGAACCGACGAACAGCAGGGGTCGCTGCTTCGCCTGGCCGAATTCGTGCTTGCCAACGGTATCGAGGGCGGGGGTTGCTACCGCGCCGCACGCGACCTCCTGATGCGGGCGCCGCCACGCCTCGGTGGCGAACCGATCCAAGTGGAAGGCGAGGGTTCCGCTGAGGCGGCTGCCAGGCTTGCCGCACTGCTGGGGGCGGGCGTCCTCCCCATCCAGGGACCGCCCGGGACGGGCAAGACGTTCACCGGTGCCCGGATGATCCTCGCCCTGGTCAAGGCAGGCCGAACCGTCGGGGTGACCGCCAACAGCCACAAGGTCGTGCGCAACCTCCTCGATGAGGTGCTCGGGGCGGCGAAGGCGGACGGTGCCGTCGTGCAGTGCATCCAGAAGCTCAGCGAACATGAGGACGACGTCCCCGGTCTGGCCTTCACCAAGGACAACGCCCGCATCTTCGGTTCCATCGGCGCGCCATGCCAGGTCGCAGGCGGCACCTCTTGGTTGTGGGCGCGCGAGAAGGCATTCGAGGCGGTCGATGTCCTGTTCGTAGACGAGGCGGCGCAGATGTCGCTTGCCAATGTCCTCGCCGTCGCGCAGGCGGGCAAGGCGTTGGTGTTGCTTGGTGACCCGCAGCAGCTGGATCAGCCGATGAAGGGCAGCCATCCCGAAGGCACCGACGTTTCGGCACTGCACCACCTTCTCGGCGGCCAGCAGACCATCACCCCGGATCGCGGCCTGTTCCTCGGCACGACCTGGCGCCTCCACCCGGACGTCTGCAGGTTCACCTCGGAGATGTTCTACGAAGACCGCCTCCATCCGCGGCTTGGCCTGGAACGGCAGAGGGTCATCTCCGCGGGTCCGCTCTCAGGCACTGGGCTTCGCTTCTTGCCCGTGCCGCACGAGGGGAACAAGAGTTCGTCGCCCGAGGAGGCCGAGGTGGTGGCCTCGCTCGTCCGGTCGATCCTGGCTTCCGGCCCGACATGGATCGACCGTGACGGGAGGGAGCAGCCTGTCGGGCAGGCGGACATACTCGTCATCGCACCCTACAACGCCCAGGTGTTCGAGCTGCAGGAGCGTCTGCCGGACGCCAGGATCGGGACCGTGGATAAGTTCCAAGGGCAGGAGGCGCCCATTGTCATCTACTCGATGACCACCTCCACCTACGCGGACGCGCCGCGGGGAATGGAATTCCTGTACAGCCTCAACCGCCTCAACGTGGCCACCTCGCGGGCGCAGTGCATCTGCGTGCTGGTCGCTTCGCCGGGCGTCATGGAGGCCGAATGTCGCACTCCGCGTCAGATGCAACTCGCCAATGCGTATTGCCGATACCTGGAGCTGAGCCGCTCGATCGGCGAACCTTGAACGGAGCACAATCGAAAGCGAAGCGGTCTTGTTATGAGTGGGATCTCAGACAAGGCGGTGCTGCTGGTCGTTGCGGGTTCGTTGTCGTCATGCTGCGGCGGCCAACCCTCGACCGGTTCCGGTGGCACAGCGGCGAATGGCCGTCTGCTGTCGATACATGACTGGTTCCGCGCCTTGGCCATTCGACGCGGGGCGCAGGGTTTGCAGAGGGCTCCTTTCCGGTGAACCCCGCGGTCTCGCGCAGACGCTGACATGGTGAACGGGTCACCTGCTGCTTCCCGCCGTCGGATCCAACCGAGGGTCGTCGGCCCAAGGGCACCGGCGAGCCAGCAAGCGCGGCGTCGGATCGATGCACCTGCAAGTATCCGCGGACGGGCGCCGTGGACATCGGCGACCGAATGTCCGATGCGGACGCTTCGCGAGGGCGCTCGCTCTCGCCGAATGTCACGCCGTCTCCGGCGCGTTCAAGAAGGCTTCTTCCGCGACCCACGATAGGAACATTAAAACCATGGATCGTGTCCAGCAGTTGCGCGGCCGGGCAAGGCGCACGCATATCCTTCGTGCTCGAACGAGGCGCTCACGATGATCCGGGTTGTCAGGCTGTCGGGCTTCGCAGCGAGCGTAAAGCCGCGACGTAAACGATGGAGGTCCGGGAATGCCGGCTCGGGCTGCTCGCCTTCGTTGCCGACTAGGCGATCGGCATCGAGCAGGCCGACGGACGCCCCATCGCCAAACAGCGCGATGTTCTTGCCGCGGGGATTCTGGGCGGAGCGATAGATGATCGCTTCGATCCGCCTCTCCTCGCCGTCAACCTCGACCGCATGATTGTTCACGAGGTATTCCGCAACGGCTTGGGTCGGAATGTAATCCAGGTATTCGTCGATGGGCGATATGGGTTGCGTGATCTCACGTTCGAACTGCACCATGAACTGCCATTGCGCCGTGAACTGGACTTGATCCTTCGCGAACAGGTCCAACCGGCGCAACGGCTTCTGGAATCCGGACAAGTCCAGGACGCACAGGCTGCGCGTCAACTCGAACTTCGCCGCGAAGACGACATCGCCCACGTTCGGACGCAACTCGCTCAAGCACGTCTCGAGCTCGTAGGCGCCGTAGAACACCTGGATCCCCGCCGAATTCATGCGCCCGGCCTTGCGCAGGCGTTCCGGCGGAGGCCCCATGCTGGACGCCATGTCCTGCGCGATCCGCTCCTGGGTCGTCGGGTCGTTCGCGATCCGCCCGCGCATGAAGCTGCATCCCTCCCGACCGGGTTCGATTACGCGCACGGGCCGCGCGCCCTGGTCGTTCTGATGACGGTGGATGCCGTCGAAGATGTAGGTCAACAGGTGCAGGGCGTGCGAGTTGAAGAAGCGCTGACCATGGACGATGCTCTCGCGGAACTGCTCCCATCGCCAGCTGTGCTCCTGCTCGACGTGGTTGCCCCGTCTGTAGTAATCCATATCGGAGTAGAATGGCTCACCGCCATCGGGCGGCCAGTAGGGATCCAGGTCGATGAGGCCTGCCGCGAGGGCGGCGCCAATTCCCTCTTCGTCGCACTCGGTCAGCTCGGAAACGCAGAACTCGAGATCGTCCCCCTCGCTCTCCCCGTACTCATCGGGCGCCAAGCCGTAGCGCTGGCGGAAGACCTCATCGATCACCTCCGCTACCTTTTCGACGGGAACGCCGCGTTCGCCTTCGTGGAAGTCGCAGGCGGAGTCGTTCCGATCCGCCTGGAGTTCGCGAACCCGGGCGGCGAGGCTCTCGTTGCCGAAGCACCTCGGGCAAACGTTCGCGACGCGGACGGTCATCGGTGCATGATGCTCATCGGGCCTTGCGATGCTTCCCGAACGTGCGCAGCACGCGCGCCACGGCTTCCCGCGCCTTCTCGGGCGTGTCGCATTCCATCGCGTTGATCCGCTCCAGGATCAAGCCTTCATCGGTGAGGAACTTCAGCCTCGCATGGGCTGCGGAAGGCGTCTCGACGTGGAAAAGGTCCCCGTCGATCTCGACGATCATCGCAAGGCCTTCCTTGAACAGGATGAAGTCCGGTTCGACGCGTCGCTTGGGAAAGGCGGCGTTCAGGACCACCGATAGGGGGGCGAAGGGAACGCCGCTCGATTTCAGGGCATTGTAGAACAACACCTCGGGCCTGGACCTGAACAACAGGCCGTCGTACTGCTTCGTCGCGACCGCGTCGCTGCGGACGCGACCCTGGTTGGTCACTCCCGCACCGGAGAGGTGCCGGTTCACCTTGCTGCGCCAATCAGGATCCCCTTCGAGAAGGGTGGTGATCTTAACCTCGAGGCAGTCGGTGAAGACCTCCATCGCCGTTGCGAGCGCGGCATTGATTTCGGTCTCGAGCCGCTCGCGGTCATCGAGGTCGAAGTAGACCTCGACGGGGACTTCCAACAGGAACCTCCATATATTGAAGCCGCCGTCCCAATTATCGTGATTCCAATGGACGATGCGGCCGCCGCCATTCGCCAGTACCGAGGCCGCGGACATCTTCGCCTCGCGCACCAGCAGTCGGGCCGCCGTTCCGAGGATGGACTCGACCTGCGCCTCGTTGAGGTTCGAACCGTTCACGATGATTGGCTGCTCCCCCGGCGGCGCGGGCCGGCTCGCCCGGGAATGGACATCCTTTCCGCCATCTCCGCCGCCGCCACTCCCCGGCAGCGACAGGCCTGCGTCGGCGGCCAGCGACGCCACTGCGGCGGGCATGTCGACGCCGTCCGCCTGCATGACGAAGGCGATCGCGTCGCCATGCGCGCCGCAACCGAAGCAATGATAGCCATCCTCGTAGACGTAGAACGACGGCGTCTTCTCCGCATGGAACGGGCAGCATGCCTTGTGCTGCCTGCCGCTCTTGGTCAGGTCGACCCTCCTGCCGATCAACCGTGCCAATGGGGTTCGCGCCCGCAGTTCTTCAAGGAATTCTTCCGGGAACACCATGCTCGGCCGACGGGCTGCTGACCTGGCATCGTGCTGCGCCGTCCGTCGATTCGCAACTCGGAGCTGGCGCAGCCGATCCATGGTGAGCCGTGAATCCAGGAGATTGGACTCGCGTCGCCGGCCCGCTTTGGGTCATCCGACCGAGGCGACCGATCCCGCAACCTTGCCCGTACTGCCCTTGTCAGCAACCACATCGATCAGCCGATGCGCTGCACCGACCATTCCATGCCTTCGTCGTCTTCGGACAGGAGATCGGCCGTCCACTCCTCCGCACCCGCGCCGAGTTGGCCATGTCCGAGCGGACTACGAGCGAGCGGGTTGTAGGCGACTTGGACCGGTAAAATCCCATCGCCACGGGGCGAATGGCATCCTGACGCCGCATAGCATCCCAGTACGGCGCTGATGCCTGAGAACTCGGCACGGAAGAACGGCTCCTTGGGAACTATCGCCTTGTTCCTGTTCTCGACCGCAGCCTCAACCGTCTGGAAGGCCGGGCCCAGTCTTCGCGTTTCGCGATCGATCGGAATTGCCAGGGGGCCGATCGCGAAGACGGCTTCGCCGACGAATGGGAGCCGCGAGATGCCGTGCGTGTGTGGGACTTTGGGGAGTTGGCTCCCGTCGATGGCTATGACGAACGCATCCGTGGGCTTGACCGTCCCGTTGCGGCGATACTCCGCGCATTTCCCGGCTTTCGTCCTGAAGGCCGACGTCCATCGAAGCAGCATTTCCTTGTTCGGGACCGGCCCGCAAGCCGGCCCGGGATAGAGGGGATCGAAGGTCGTCCAGTGCCTCGGCAAATCCGGTTCCGGCGTCGGCGAGATCGCCTCCACACACACATCCCGTCCCCCGACCTCGCGGAGATAGTCGGGTTCTCCCTCCGGACGCGTGGTTATGCGGTGGCCGCAGGCGCGAAGATGCCTCCCAAGCGCCATCTCCCAAACGCGCTGCCAGAATTTCTCGATCGAGGGACCGGTCAGCTCCGAAACGAAGTGCCGACCCGCCAGCCCGGCAGCTTCATGATCGGCCCAGAGGCGGGCGTGGTACTCCCGCGCAAGCGGCGCGGCTTGGAAACGAGCGGCGAGGCATTCGTTCACCCTGGAACTCCAACCCGAAGATGCGCCCCTGCTCATTTCGGGCCTACGGCCCCCTTCCGGGAGAGTTCGCGTCGATGCGCCGGCGCGCGCCGCCAGGACCGTGCCATCGACCAGTCGAATCGATCGTGCCATCGGATCGCAGCCCGCCGCGCCACGATCGCTGGCGGCATCGGCCGCCCTGCCCATACCACGGCCGCGAACAACGGAGAGGTGCGACCCCGAGGCCGCCATCGGCTGCACGCCGCTCATGCCACGTTCCGGCCATCGGCGAATTGGCCTGGGGGCACCCCGACATGGCGCGCGAACGCGACGCTGAACGTGCTGGCCGAGCCATAGCCCACGCGCCGTGCAACCTCGGCGATGCCGCCCTGCCGGCCACCCTGCCGCTGCCTGAGCAGGTCCTGCGCCAGTGCCATCCGCCAGGTCAGCAGGTAGTCCATAGGCGCGGTTCCGACCGCGCGTCGAAACCGGTCGAAGAAGGTGGAGCGCGACAGCCCCGCCTCGCCCGCCAGCTCGGCCACGGTCCAGGCATGACCGGGGTTCTCGTGCATGCGCCGGATCGCCGCCGCGAGCCGCGGATCGGCCAGCCCGCGCAGCAAACCCGCGGATGTTCCAGCCTGTCCGGTCGAACGGAGGGCCTCGATCAGCAGCACCTCCAGCAATCGCGCCAGCACGAGTTCGCGCGCAGGCCGCATCCCGCGGGTCTCCTCGCCCACCATCTCGACCAAGGTGGCGAGCCGCGCCTCGCCGCGGACATGCACGAGCTGCGGCAGCAGCGAGACCAGCAAGGCGGCATCCGGCGAAGCGAAGGCGCAGTGCCCTACGAGAAACACTATGTCGGGCGGCCCTTCGGGTTCACCCAGCCTGACGTTGCCACCCGGGAGCACGGCCGGCTCGGTGTGATAGCCAGGCGCCGGCGGTTCGACGCTCGTAAAGGTGTAGTCGTGCGCGGCCGGGATCAGCACGAAGTCGCCCTGGGCCAGCAGGATCGGCTCGTGCCCGGCGGCTTCCAGGCGGCATGAACCCTCCAGGATGACGCAGTAGAATGGCTGCCCGGCATCGGTGCGGCGAAGCCGCCAGCGTCCGGCGCCGCCCACAACCTTGGATCGGGTGGCGGTGGGTCGCAGCAGGGTCACGACTTCAGCCAGGGGATCGATCATTCGGACTTACGCCAATTAGAACCGGACTTCCAGAGATAGGAAGTCCGAGCGCTCCCCACCAGTTGAGATACCGTTCGACTCCTCTGAAAGGTTCTCATGCAAACGATTCTGATCACCGGCTGTTCGTCGGGCTTCGGCCTGGCGATTGCCCGCACTTTCCTGGACCGCGACTGGAGGGTCATCGCGACCATGCGCCGGCCACGAACGGACGTACTGCCGCCATCGGACCGGCTGCGCCTGCTGGCGCTCGATGTCACCGACCGGGACAGCATCGACCAGGCGGTGGCGGCATCAGGCCCGATAGACGTGCTGGTCAACAATGCGGGGATCGGCTGGTTGAACGCGCTCGAGGGCACGCCGATGACAGCCGCGCGCGAGCTGTTTGAAACCAATACGCTCGGAACGATGGCGATGATCCAGGCGGTCCTGCCGCAGATGCGCGAGCGGCGGGCGGGCGTGATCGTAAACGTCTCGTCCAGCGTGACGCTGCAAGCGCTGCCGCTGCTGTCAGTTTATACGGCAAGCAAGGCGGCGGTGAACGCGTTCACCGAATCGCTCGCCTTCGAGCTGGAGCCTTTCGGCATCCGGGTGCGCTTGGTGCTGCCTGGGCGCGCGCCGGATACGAGTTTCGGCGATAACGCCCGGGCTCGCATGGGCGAAGGCTTCCCCGACGCCTACGCCGACATGGCGCGGCAGGTCTTCGCGAGAATGGGGCAGGCATCCTCTCCCGTCACGCATTCCACGGACGTGACCGAAGCGGTTTGGCGGGCGGCGACGGATCCCTCGTGCCCGATGCGGCTCCCTGCCGGCGCCGATGCGGTAGCAGCCGCCGGCGGCCATTCGTAACGGGGGAGATGTCGCATGACGCACAAGCAGCACCCGCTCAGGACGCCCTTTTCCCCAGCCTCCACGGCCGATGATGTCCTCGCCGGCATCGATCTCGTGGGCAGGAACGCCATCGTCACCGGCGGCCATGCCGGCATCGGCCTGGAGGTCACTCTAGCGCTCGCCAAGGCGGGCGCGTCCGTCACGATAGGTGCACGCGAGCCGGACCGCGCCGCTGCGGCGCTCGATGGGATGGGAAGGGTCGAGATCGGCCAGCTCGACCTGGTGGATCCCCGATCGATCGACGCCTTCGCGGCGCGCTGGCTGGAAGGCGGCCGTGCGCTCCACATCCTGGTGAACGGCGCCGGGGCGTCAGGCGGGCCGAAGCGCGATGCGCGCGGGTTCGAGACGCAGTTCGCGACCAATCATCTCGGCCATTTCCAGCTGACCCTTGCCCTGCTGCCCGCATTGCGCGCTGCGGGCGACGCGCGGGTCGTCAACGTCTCGTCGGGTGCCCAGCGGTTCGGCCGCATCCGATGGGACGATCCCAACTTCACCAACAATTACGATTCGCGCGCCGCCTACGCGCAATCGAAGACCGCGAACGTGCTGTTCGCCGTCGAGCTCGATCGGCGCTGGGCGGCGGACGGCATCCGCGGCTACGCCGTGCACCCAGGTGTCGTCGTCGGCACCAAGCTGAACGGCTCCGCCGGCGAGGCGGCGCTCAAGCGGATGGGTCTCATCGACGAGGCGGGCGAACCGATCATCGATCCGGCGGTCGGCAAGAAGACGCCGAGCCAGGGGGCCAGCACGGTCGTCTTCGCGGCGGCCAGCCCGCTGCTGGCCGGAGTTGGCGGCGTCTACCTCAAGGACAACGACATCTCGGCGCTCGACGACGAGCCGAGGCAGCTCACCGCCGAATGCATTCCGGCGGAGGTCGCGTCTCACTCGCTCGACCCGGCTTCGGCCGAGCGCCTCTGGGCGATGAGCGAGCGCCTGCTCGCAACAAGACTCGGTGACGACCGCCCCACGCGTAGCCGAGTGGCGCCATCAACCCCCAGCCGGCCGCAGCTGATCGTAGTTCCGCCTGAACAGCGCCACGGCGGCATCGACGCCCAGTCGGCTCACACTGGCCATCGTCCATCCGCGGGCCCAGGGGAACGGCCGGCCAAGGCCCTCCGCCACCAGCGCCGCGCCGAGTTCGGGTGCGGTGGCGAGATGGATTGAGCCGTCGAGGTGGATGTGGCCGAGCTCGTCCGGACCGACGTAGAAGTCGATCCCGTCCACGCGATCTCTGTCATGGAGATGCCAGTGGGTGGTGGCCTCGACTCCGGGCCAACCGGCGACCGCATCGGCCACCATCCGCAACTTCCCTTCCAGCGCGGGGGGCGGGGCGAGCGGGCCCTTGGCGTCGCGAGGGAGGGTGGATAGCGCTTGCCTGGTCATGGCGAATTCCCTTCTTGAATTGCGGGCTGGTGCCTTGGCGTCCCGGCCCGGCAAAAGCACGGTCAGGCACGTTTCAGGGCCGCACCCGAACCGTAATCCATGTTTCGGAGGTCGGCGATGAGGCTTGGTCCGCTGGGTGTCCAGCCGAGCCGATCGCGCGTCCACGCGCTCGAAGCGGGCATGTCGATACCGGCGAACGGACCGAGCCAGCCGAAATGCGCCAAGGCTTCGTCGGGCGACAGGGACTTCACCGGCACGCCGAGCCCGGCGCCGATCGCCTCGGCGATCTCGCGCACCGGCACGCCCTCCTCGGCGACCGCATGCCAGCGCGCGCCGGCGGCGTGCTTGTCCAGCGCGATCCGATACAGCCGGGCGACGTCGGTGACATGGGCGGCCGGCCAGCGGTTCGCCCCGTCGCCGACATAGGCCGACAGGCCCTTCTCACGGGCGATCTCGATGGCCGGCGAGATCAGCCCCTGCTTCTCCGTGTCATGAACCTGCGGCAGGCGCACGACAGCGACGGACACGCCCTGCCCGGCCACCTCCTCGCCGGTCAGCTCCGACAGCCGGCGCGGATTGAAGTGTTCGCGGTCGATCACGTCCTCGACCGCGAGCTCACCCGGTCCGGGGCTGCCCAGGCCGGTCCCCGACGTTATGATCAGCGGCCGATCCGAGCCCGCGAGCGCGCCGCCGATCGCAAGGATGACACGCCAGTCCTTCTCGCAATTCTCGACGAAGCGGGAGAAATCGTGGTCGAAGGCGGTGTGGATCACCGCGTCCGCCAACGCCGCACCGCGCGCCATGCTGTCCGGATCTTCGAGTGTGCCGCGATGCACCTTTGCCCCGGCCTGCTCGAGCCGGCGCGCACCTTCATCGGAGCGCGTGAGCCCGACCACTTGATGCCCGGCGCCGATCAGCTCGGATACGATCCGGGAGCCGATGAAGCCGGTAGCTCCAGTAAGGAATACGCGCATGCTTGGTCTCCGATGATGTCGATCCGGCATATCAACCCGGCATGGTTCATGTTAAAGTAGAGATAATATCCCGGTATAACTCCTAACAGGATCGCCTTGGAAGCCGACTTCGGAAATAGGTTGGGCACCTACATGCGAGACCGGCGCACCCGGCTCGACCCTATTGCCTTGGGCTTCGGGGGCCGCCGGCGCACGCCCGGCCTGCGCCGCGAGGAGGTGGCGCAGCGCGCCAACATCAGCCCAACCTGGTACACGTGGCTCGAACAGGGGCGCGGGGGCGCACCGTCGGCCGACGTCCTCGACCGCATAGCCACGGGCCTGATGCTAACGGACCCGGAACGCGAGCACCTCTTCGTACTCGGCCTCGGCCGGCCGCCCGAACTCCGCTACAAGCCCACGGACGGCGTGACCCCGCGGCTCCAGCGCGTGCTCGACGCGCTCGTCGTGAGCCCGGCGATCATCAAGACCGCGACGTGGGACGTGGTCGCCTGGAATCACGCCGCCGCCATGCTACTGACCGACTACGCGAAGCTCCCACGCGAAGGGCGCAACATCATGCGGCTCATGTTCGCGGACCCGGGCGCACGCGCTCGGCAGGAGGATTGGCGGAGCGTCGCGCGATACGTGGTGGGTGCATTCCGTGCGGACGCCGCCCGGGCCGGCGCCAATGCCGAGATCGCCCAGCTCGTCGAGGAGCTTTCCCGAATTAGCCCCGAGTTCGAAGCCTTGTGGCGCGACAACGAGGTGGCGGCGCGCGGTGAAGGATTGAAGCGCCTCCATCACGCGGAACTCGGACTTCTCGAACTGGAATTCTCCGCCTTCGCCGTGGACGGCAGGCCGGAGTTGGGCATGGTCGTCTACAACCCGGCGACCGACGGGGTCGCCGACCGGATCCGCTTGCACCTGGCGCGGCACCGGCGCGCCTGTCCTTGAAGGCGCCGAGCCAAGAACATCAAAACATCCGCTGGCGGCGTGCGCGTAGATGGTGCGAGCCCTGCGCGACGGCGGTCCGAGCCAATCCCCTTCGCAGTCACGCTCCGAAAATCCTGGGTAGCATTGGATGCGGAAGATGACGGCGTGGGCTCCAGCGGACGGACGTCAACGCCGCCGGTGGGCCAAGCGATCTCCAGTGTGGACTTTCGCGACCGCCGTTCCACGATCGCCAGTCCGACCGGACATGCTCGAGTCGAGACGAAGCTTGTCGTCGCTGGAATCGGTGATTCGTGCGTGAGGGGATGACTAAATTTCTTGCGCGGCCTTCCCGGTCGTCCCCGACAGGAACGCGCCCCAATCCGTCATCATCACTCTGCGACGCGCGAACAGCTTCGTGCGCAGGTATGCCGCCTCCACCTTGTTCTTGTTGACGTGAGCCAGCGCGGCTTCGGCCGCCTCCCCCGGATGGTCCGTGGCATCAGCGGCCCAATCCCGGAAGCTGCTGCGGAAGCCGTGTACGGTGATGTCGTCGCGCCCCATTCTCTTCAGGACAGACGTCATCGCGGCATCGGACAGGCCCACTCCGGGCTTGTCGCCCGGAAAGACGACAGCGTCGGGAAGCTGGCCTCGTCCACGGCGGTCCAGCAAGATGGCAATGGCCATGTCGCACAATGGAACGCGATGTTCGATCTCGTTCTTCATGCGGATAGCGGGCACGGTCCAGATCTTGCCCTCCAGGTCAAACTCCGACCAGACCGCGAGTGTGATCTCCGAATTTCGCGCGGCCGTGAGGATGGTCAGTTGCAACGCCTGCGCCGCAACGCCGGGACGGGTGGACAGCTC
This sequence comes from Acetobacteraceae bacterium, assembly GCA_965198755.1. Classification (GTDB taxonomy): domain Bacteria; phylum Pseudomonadota; class Alphaproteobacteria; order Acetobacterales; family Acetobacteraceae; genus BOG-908. Next base: position 3,829,684 of record OZ240673.1, on the reverse strand, counting down.
GCGCATGAATGCCGGGCACTCTTGCCAGGGAAGAGCTGGGTGATGCTCCACGGTGGCCACCTTGCCGGGCGCTGGCAACAGGTTGCTGAGATGACCTTTCCAACGCGCGGGATTGTCTCCCGTCCGCCATCCTTGTGCCCCCGCGTAATCGAGGATGTTCTCGATGCGACCTCGTAGCCGTGAAGCCGTTTCGTTCTTGGTGGCCCAGATAGGTTCCAGGATCTTTAGGATGTGGAACACCCGCACGGCTGACACCGCGAGGTTGCCGACCGTCCCGTAGGCATAACTCTCCAAGGTGGACGTCCATTGGGCGGCGTGCTTCGGGCTCTTCCAGCCCGGCGTGTGAGCAGCGATGTATTTCTCGCCGACCTCCTTGAACGTCATGCCGGCTCCGACACTCACCTGCTGCTCCGCGTGTCGTTCTTCCAGCGGGTCCTTGCCCTGCTGCAGCAGGAGGCGCGCCTGCCGAGCGAGTTCCCTGGCGTCGGCCAGGCTCACGTCCTCCGCGCAGCCGAGCCCCATGTCGCGGGCCTTCCGCCCCGGCAAAGTGTAGCGGACGAGCCAGGCGCGCGAGCCGTTCTCGCGCACGTACAGGTATAGGTTCCCGCCGTCGCCATACCGTCCCGGCTTCATGGCCTTCCTGACGCCGAGGGCCGTGAGCTTTCCCGTTCGCATTCGACGATCATGGACCCGACCGGGCGAAAAGGCGAGCTTTCGGTCCCATTCTAGGTCCCACGTTGTATGACGCACAACGACGCATAATGGAGGACAAGTTTTAAAGTCTCATGCTATGCTCGTAGGGATATCAAGCACAACGAAGCACAACGGAGGACAAGTTGGCAGACACCCTCTCCGCCATGGCTCGAATGAGATCAACGCTTTAGCTGCTCATTAGGCCTTCTTGTTCCACCCTCAGATACGCGGGCGCTTTTTGCGCCTCTCTCTGCTCTACCCGCGGCCCAGACTAAGCAATGTCCCTGGCGCGACATCCCGTCCGCAATACCGACGAACCTTTGCGTTTGGGCCAGATGAACTCGGCGCAGTGATCGCACGCGACCAAACCATCCGCCGCTCGGAGGCGATCCACTCCCGACCGGTCGCTGCGAATTACCAGCGCACGGGGAAGCGCGACGATAAAGAGGGCCGCACCATAGAGCCACCAGCCCAAAGAAGCTACGTCCCTTGCTATGTGCAATGGCGGCCGGGATGCAGCAGCCCAAACTCCGGGCCGACCACGCCGGTCAACTCCCCAGTTATGTTCCCGAACCTGATTCATCGTCTATGCGTACATCCGGTCCGTGCCATGCCCGAAATACCAGCGCGCCAAGGCAGGCTCGGCTTCGTGGTAGCACGTCATGCATCGTCGACCTTCCGTCCGCGCGCTCCGAAACTCCCTCAACCGTAATGAGCTTGGGCGCCGCGGAAGCCGCAGTAGCGATGGGCGTGCGCCGCACCAACATAGATGGTCCGTTTCGGCTGCGGAGAATACTAGTAAGCAAACACGCCGACGCCGTGTGCCTGAAGCCTGGCCGGCCTGGATAAACGAGTCCACGCTCCACGCCTACCTGTCCCTGTCCGTCCACAACCTCCGAGCTCCTCCGCGTCGCCGGCATGTTGCCCGAAGCGACCGAGCTGGTGCCTGGCCTTCGGGTCTGGAGCAAGAGGCAGTTGGATGCTATCTCGGACCATCTTTTCGAGATGACGCCGAGAAGGAACAACATGCCGCAGAGAAAGCCGCATAAGCTGCGCTCGCCGACTATAAGCTGTCGCTGACGGTACAACCTGTCTAGGGCTCGCTTCCAGACGCATACTGACGCTGTAGCAACTCGCGCCGTTCAGCTCGAAGGAAAAGTTTCGGAAAATATCTAATACCAACCGTCTCAAGTCTGGGCCGGTGACAAGCGAAGCAAGCGGTTCTTTTTTGAAAAAAAGAACCAAAAAACTTTTGTTTCTTTGAGCGTGCGTTGCAGGAACCTCCGCGACAGCCGGACCAAAAGTTTTTTGCTGCTTTTTTCAAAAAAGCAGGCCTTATACCAACCGGCCAGAAAATTGACCGTCCCGAAGCAAGCAAGGCCTTTTTTTTCAGAAGAAGCAAAAAACTTTTGATTCCGCTGTCGCGGAGCTTTCCGGAGAGCGCGCGACAGCGGAGTCAAAAGTTTTTTGGTCCTTTTTTTCAAAAAAGGACTGCTTGCTTTCTATGAGTCAACATCAACGCCAGTTGGTATTACTTTCCTGCCGGACTTCGGAGGGGCAACGTCCACAGCCGTTGGTGTAAAAAGCGCCGCGCAAACCTCAACTCCTGTCTGCGCCTCGATGCGCGCGACCAGCCCCGATTGGCCGCCGCGAACACCGTGCCGGCAGACGATTCGGCCAACATCGAAGACTCCCATAGTCTTTGAACCGGCAGCGTCCTACGTACATTCCGAGCCTGCCCCTTCATCGCGCGAGACGCTCCAACTAACCGCGCACTGAAAGGCAGGATCATGAACGTCGCGCAGGACACCTCGTCTGAGAAGCTAGAGCGTCATCCGGCCAAACTGGGCCGTCCGTCGCATGCAGATGCTCACCAAAACAACGAGCCGGAGCGTCATCCGACCGGCTTATCCAATCCAACGAGGTCGGGTCAGGCTGCAGGCCAACCAGAGGTGCGCACTGCGCCGCTCCGGCTGAGCGCCCTGTTGAAGCAACGTGCCGCGGTCATCACGCCTCCCGGCATGGTGAAGGTCTCTCGCACGGCAGACGACCGCATCGTGCGCGACGCCCGCCAGACGCTCACGGCCGGTATCTTCGACGTGGATGGCGTGCTCCTGGCCTCACCACACGAACGCGCCTGGCGCGAGGCATTGACCGGCCTGGCCGAGCCCGCACGGTTCACGACGGCCATGTATCAGGCGGAAGTGGCCGGCCGCCTACGCCTGGACGGCGCCCGCGCGGCACTCGAGGCCCTAGGCGTTCCCAATGCACAGGGCCAAGCAGAGCTTTACGCAGAGCGCAAGCAGGCTTGCCTGGAACGGCTCATCAAAGCCGGCTGCATGACCGCCTATCCCGACGCACTCCGCTTCCTGCGCGCCATCCAGGCGCTTGGCTGGCCGGTCGCGGCCGCATCGTCCTCGAAGAACGCGAACCCGATGATGCAGCTCATTCCGTTCGGCGCCGAGCACATGCTGCTGGAAACCTTCGATGCCAACGTCTGCGGGCGCGACCTGGCGCGCGGCAAGCCGGCGCCGGACATCTTCCTGCTCGCCGCCTTCGAGCTGAAAACGCCACCGTCCCATTGCGTCGTAGTGGAGGACGCGCCTGCAGGCATCCAGGCTGCGAAAGCGGGCGGCATGACGGCAATCGGCGTAGCACGGCATGACGACGCGGCCGGGCTCTGGGCGGCCGGTGCAGACCTGGTCGTGACGAGCCTGGACGAAGTTGCCGTCGGCAAGCTGGTGCAAGGAAAATCGTGCCTGACGTGACGTCCGCACCGACATGGATCGACGCTGCGGTGACGGCCGACCTCCAGGAAGGCTGGCTCCTGCACGACGACGGGTTCGATCCGCTCCGCGAGACCAGCCGTCAGTCCCGCTTTGCGATCAGCAACGGCTTTCTCGGCATTCGCGCCACGCGCACCCTCAACCGTACCGGCGGCCCGGTTCCCTACACCAGCGTTGCCGGACTGTTCGACGTTGCGGGACTACAACAGCCGATTGCGCAGCTGATGCCGGCGGCGGACTGGCTTCAGCTCGGCGTCGCGGCGGACAGCACCGCCGCGGTCAGTCCGCTCGAGCTGACAGCACTTAGCCGGCACCTCGATCTGCACCGCGGCGCCCTGCATACCGGCTGCCACATGTCGGGGCGGCAGACCGCGGCGTTCAACCTGCAGACGATCCGGCTCGTGTCCATAGCCGACCGGCAGACCGGCCTGCAGCTGATGCGCCTGGAAGCCGGGGCCAGCGGAGGCAAGATCAGGGTGACGGCGTCGTTCACCGGCCTGGACTCCAGCCTGGTGCCCTGTCACCTGGGTCAGAATTTTGCGGCCTGGCGCACCCGGGTGTCGGGCAAAGGCCTGGCGGTCGCCGCCTGGGTATCGCTGCACGCCGGCGGCGACGAACTGACCGCGCAGGCGGCTGGGCCGCTCGGTTGGGCGTGGGACTGGGAGGCTCCGCCGGGCGCGGTCGCCTACCTCCAGCGCCTCGTCTGCTTCGCCCGCACTGACCAAGCCGGAGCGGATCCTGCGCGCGCCGCCCGGGCGTCGCTCGCAGCCGCCCGCAGCGCAGGGTGCCGCGCCGTGCTGGCATCGCATGCGGCGGCCTGGGCCGATCGGTGGCGCAACAGCGATGTGACCATAGACGGCGATGCAGCTTCCCAGCATGCGCTACGCTTCGCCATCTACCACCTGAACGGGGCGGCGAACCCCGACGACGAGCGTGTGTCTGTAGGTGCCCGCGCGCTGACCGGCGAGGACTACCACGGCCATGTCTTCTGGGACACCGAGATCTTCCTGCTGCCGTTCTACACCTTCACTTGGCCGCGCGCCGCACGCGCCATGCTGATGTATCGCTTCCACACGCTGGACGCGGCCCGTGCCAAGGCCGCGCGCCTGGGCTGGCGCGGCGCGTTATATGCCTGGGAGTCCGCCGACACCGGCGCTGACACCACGCCGGACCACGCGATCGGACCGGACCGGCGCGTGGTCGAAATCCGCTGCGGCACGCAGGAGCAGCACATCGCCGCCGACATCGCCTATGCCGTCTGGCAGTATTGGCAGGTGAGCGCCGACGAGGATTTCCTGCGCCACGCCGGTTGCGAGATGTTGCTGGAGACCGCACGCTTCTGGATCAGCCGGGCGGTGCCGGAAGCCGATGGCGGCCGGCACATCCGCGGCGTGATCGGCCCGGACGAATACCACGAAAACATCGACGATAACGCGTTCACCAACGCGATGGCCCGCCACAACATCGCCTGCGCGCTCGCCGCCTCCGATCTGCTGCGGGCACGCTGGCCCGGCGAGTGGTCACGCCTGTCGACCAAGCTGGCGATGGCCGACGCCGAACTGGCAGGCTGGCCCGCCGTTGCCGCGCGCATCGTCACCGGCCTTGATCCGGCAACCGGACTCTACGAACAGTTCGCCGGCTATTTCGGATTGGAGCAGATCGACCTGGCGCAGTTTAACGGCCGCTCCGTGCCGATGGACGTCGTGCTGGGACCAGCGCGGACGCAGGCCTCCCAGATCGTCAAACAGGCCGATGTCGTCGGCCTGCTGATGCTGCTGCCCGACTCGTTCGCCGGCCGATCGGGGGCAGTCAACTTCGCCTTCTACGAGCCGCGTTGCAGCCATGGCAGTTCGCTCAGCCGGGCGATGCATGGCCTGGTCGCCGCCCGCCTCGGCCTGTCGCAGCAGGCGCTCGCATTCTTCAGGCAAACGGCTGCCATCGACATGGCTGACAGCCATGCGGCCATCGATGGCGGCATCCACATCGCCTCCCTGGGCGGCATCTGGCAGATTGCGGTTCTCGGCTTCACGGGCTTGTCGTTGCGTGACGACCACCTGGCATTCGACCCGATCCTCCCGGATGGCTGGGCTGGCATGGACTTCCCCATCCAGTGGCGCGGCCGCCACCTGCGGGTGAAGATCGAGAGCACGCCGACTGTGAGCATCACGCTGCTCGAGGGCGATCCCATGGCGGTCAGGATTTTCGGCCGCCTCCACCAACTCTCGTCTGTGGTGACATGCGGCGAGGCCGATGTTGTCGCCGATCCTGCTAACTCATAGAAAGCAAGCAGTCCTTTTTTGGAAAAAAGGACCAAAAAACTTTTGACTCCGCTGTCGCGCGCTCTCCGGACATAACCGCGACAGCGGAGACAAAGTTTTTTGCTTCTTTTTTTCAAAAAAGAAGGCCTTGCTTGCTTCGGAACGGTCGACCTTCAGGCCGGAAACACCGAGCACTCTGACGAGCCCGCGATCACCGACCATAGCCTATCGCAACGTGCCCCTCCGGTTTTCATCCTCTCTTTCGCTGGCGATCGGCTTGCTTCGCACCAGCGGCGGCGACAGCACGCGCGCGTCTAGCCGGCGCCCAGACCCGACTGTGCGGTGCAGGCGCGATATCTCCCCGCGGGCGTGACTGCCGGCCGGCAACGCCGCGCACTCGGCCGGCGAGACAGCGTAGGCCAGCAATCGCCAGTCCACGTCGTCTGTAAACCCATCTTCCCGCACCCAGCCAAGAAGCTTGCGAGCGCCCGAAGCGCTGATGAGGTAGCCGTCCGCGCCAGGTGCGTTGCGGTCCGGCGGAAACTGATGCAGCGCCTCGCCCGGCGTCAGCAGCCTGAACGCGGGAGTGGCGGCGCGTGGCGACATCCGGTCGTTGACGAAGCAAAGGTCCATCCCGTCCGGCAGCCCGAAGATGCCCCACCGACCGGGTAGGTCCAACAGCGGCATCGTGTCGTCCTCGACGATGAGACAGTGCGACAGCCGAGCCGCCAGCATCATCTCCCAGGCCGCGGCGTGCGCGAGGAAGCAGCCGAGAGTGCCGCGCCGCGCAAGGTCGCCGCCCAGGCGCAGGACGGCCGGACCGGGCAGCCGGGCGCCCTCGATGCCGGGCACGCGGAACCGGGGCATCCGGCAGGCGGCGAACTGCGCCTCCGTTTCCAACAGCCTGTCAGGGCTGCGGTCGAGGTTCAGGATGGCGACCGAGGGTGCCGGGCCGGACGCGGGAGCGTCGGCGAGCATCTCGTTCAGCGCGATGTCGCACAGTGCCGATTGCCGCCGCAGGGCCGAGTCGGGGTCCGTCGCGAACGCGAACGCAGCGGCCGCTCCGGCGTAGTCGCGCACTTGCAGCTTCAGGTTGCCCAGCAGCCTCGCGCGCCGTCCGTCTGTTGGACGTTGCGCGGCCAGGTCAGCGGCTCGCCGGATCATGCTCGCGAGTTCGCCGTGCGGGTAAGCATGCAGGGCCGCCATGTGCGCCAGCCACACCTCATCGGGAAAGACGGCGCGGGCTGCCCGGAAGACCGGGTCGGCTTCAGCGTAGCGGCTCAGCGACGCCAGGCGCGCCTTCATCTGCAGCGCGGTCTGCCAATCCCGCATGTCGCCAAGTAGCCGGAGGCGGAAGACCTGCAGCTCGGCTTCGGCGTCACCCGTATCCTCAGACTGCACGGAGTCGTCTCCCTGTCTGATTGAGAGAGCAACGCCGCGGGTGCGGCGGCAAAGCAAGCGGTTATTTTTTGAAAAAAAGAACCAAAAAACTTTTGTTCCCTTGGGCGCGCGCCGGCAGAACCATCGCGACAGCAGGACCAAAAGTCTTTTGCTTCTTTTCTTCAGAAAAGAAGGCCTTCGCGACAGCGCGCGATCCTGCGTGAGCTCGGAGAACGCGAACGGCTTGGCCAGGTAGTCGTCCGCCCCGGCATCCAGCCTCTCGACGCGCCGCTCCACGTCGTCGAGCGCGGTCAGCACCGGTACAGGCGTCATGACGGCGGACGCGCGCAACGCCCGCACGATCGCCAGGCCGTCCGGCGCCGGCAGCATCCGGCCCGTGACGATCACGTCGAAACCCTCCGACAGCGCCAGGAACAGGCCGTCCTTGCCGGTCCGCGCCACCTCCGCAGTCTGCCGTCCTGGCCCAGGCCACGGGCGATGTAGGCGGCGGTGACGATGTCGTCCTCGATGACCAGGATACCCACGCCTGTGTCCCGACCTGCCTGCTGCCCGGCCGATCATGGGGCAGCATCACGAAGTCCGCGCGGCGGCAAGAAAGCAAGCGCTTCTTTTTCGAGGAAAAGAAGCAAAAAGCTTTTACTCTCGCTGTCGCGGATCTTCCGGCGAGCGCGCGACAGCGGAAGCAAAAGTTTTTTGGTTCTTTTTTTCAAAAAAGAACTGCTTTCTTTCCCTGTCACCGGTCGATGTCTCTGACGGCCGGCATGAGTAGTTTCCGAACCTGCCGCTCCACGCATGAGTAATGCCAGTTTGCGCCGTGACAGCACTACCGGGTGACGGCGGCGCCGCAACCCCGCATCCCGGCACGCGCGGGAGCCGCTTGGTGGACGATGCGCCGCCACGGCGGCCCCGGCGCGCGGGCGTCGGCCGCGCCAGGCCACGACACCCCTTTCCCCGGCGCTGAAGCGATGGAGATGACGCGATGAGCGAGGCGACGCATGCGATGACGGGCTCGCCCGTGGCGTCGGTGACGGGCGCGCTCGACCTTGTGGGAGCGGCCCTGCAGCAGCTGGCACTCGCCGTTCGCGCGCTCGCTGTCGCCGTCTGGCACGGCGTGGCCGCAGCCGGACAGATCGTGTTCCAGCAACCCGCCGCGCTGCTGGCCGGCGTTGCGGTCGGCCTGCTCGTCGCCGGCCTGGCCTGGTTCTCGGTCCGGCTGGCGCAACGCTTCGCCGCGGCGGCGCGGCCACGATCGAGGCAGCCGGGCGCGAGCGCGGCGCCCGAGACCAAGACCAACTTGCAGACCCTGCCGATCGATCAGGTCGAGCAGCAACTCGGCTCGTCACCGGTCGGCCTGTCCCAGGCAGAGGCCACCAGGCGGCTCGCACAATACGGGCCGAACGAGATCGAGGAGAGAAAGACCAGCGCGATCCTCAAGCTGCTGTCGTATTTCTGGGGCCCGATCCCCTGGATGATCGAAGTGGCCGTGGTCCTTTCGGGCGTCGTCCGGCATTGGCCCGACTTCTGCATCATTCTCGTGCTGCTGGTCGCCAACGCAACGATAGGCTTCTGGGAGGAGCGGCAGGCCGGCAACGCCATCGACGCGCTGAAGGCGAGGCTGGCGGTCAAGGCGCGGGTGAGGCGAGACGGCAGGTGGGTCACGCCGACGGCCAAGGTCCTGGTGCCGGGCGACGTCATCCGCCTGCGCCTGGGCGACATCGTGCCGGCCGACGCGCGCCTGCTGGACATGGACGAGATCTCGGTCGACCAGTCCGCATTGACGGGAGAGTCCCTGCCAGCCTCCAAGACATCTGGCGACGCGGTGTTTTCCGGCTCGATCATCCGGCGCGGCGAGGTCAGCGCGATGGTCTATGCGACAGGCGGCAACACCTATTTCGGCCAGACGGCCGAACTGGTGCAGTCGGCCGTCACCACGAGCCATTTCCAGAAGGCCGTGCTCAGGATTGGCAACTACCTCATCCTGCTGGCGATCGTGCTGGTCTCGCTGATCATCGCCGTCGGCATCTATCGCGGCGAGCCGGTGTTGACCGTGCTGCAGTTCGCCCTGGTGCTGACGGTGGCGGCAATCCCGGTCGCGATGCCGACGGTGCTGTCGGTGACGATGGCCGTCGGCGCACGCCTGCTCGCCAGGAAGCAGGCGATCGTGAGCAAGCTGGTCGCCATCGAGGAGCTGGCCGGCGTCGATGTGCTGTGCGCCGACAAGACCGGCACGCTGACGCAGAACAAGCTGACGCTCGGCGACCCGTTCTGCCTGGACCACGTCACGCCCGGCCAACTGATCCTGGCTGCGGCACTCGCCTCGCGGTCCGATGACGACGACACGATCGACCTCGCGGTGCTGGGCGGCCTGCCGGACAAGGACGCGCTCAAGCCGTTCGAGGTCGAGCATTTCACGCCGTTCGACCCCGTGCACAAGCGTACCGAGGCGATGGTGCGAGCGCCGGACGGCAGCACCTTCAAGGTCGCCAAGGGCGCGCCGCAGGTGATCCAGAACCTGTCGGCCAACGCCGCATCCGTAAAGGAGGCCGTCGACAAGGCGGTCGACGACTTCGCCAGGCGCGGGTTCCGCGCGCTCGGCGTGGCGCGAGCGGATGGCGACGGCGCGTGGCAGCTGCTGGGCGTGCTGGCACTGTTCGATCCGCCGCGCGAGGATGCCAAAGCCACGGTCGCAACCGCGGCGGCGATGGGCGTCAAGATCAAGATGGTGACGGGCGACGCGCTGGCGATTGCCAAGGAGACCGCCAGGACACTTGGCATGGGAACCAACATCCTCGACGGTGCCAGCCTCGGCGATTCGAAAAGCCACGAGACGGCCAGCAAGATCAGATTAGTGGAAGACGCCGACGGGTTCGCCCAGGTGTTCCCCGAACACAAGTTCCACATCGTCGATATCCTGCAGCATCACGACCACATCGTCGGCATGACCGGCGACGGGGTGAACGACGCGCCGGCGCTGAAGAAGGCCGATTGCGGCTTTGCGGTCTCCGGCGCCACCGACGCGGCGCGCGCGGCGGCCTCCATCGTGCTGGTGACGCCGGGGCTGTCGGTGATCATCGACGCGATCAAGGAAAGCCGCCGCATCTTCCAGCGGATGAACAGCTACGCGATATACCGCATCGCCGAGACCTTGCGCGTGCTGGTCTTCATGACGCTCGCCATCCTGGTCTTCAAGTTATACCCGCTGACCGCGATCATGATCGTCATGCTGGCGCTGCTCAACGACGGCGCGATCCTGTCCATCGCTTACGACAACGTCCGCTACAGGAACGCGCCCGAAGCCTGGAACATGCGGCTCGTCCTGGGTGTCGCCACAGTGCTGGGGCTGGTGGGCCCGGTGGCCGCATTCGGCCTGTTCTACCTCGGTGACCGCACCTTCAAGCTTGGCCACCCACAGCTGCAGACGATGATGTACCTCATGCTGTCGGTGGCCGGACACCTGACGATCTTCCAGACACGCACAAGCGGCCCGTGGTGGTCCACCCGGCCCGCCTGGCTTGTGCTGGGAGCGGTCTGCGGAACCCAGATCGTGGCGACGCTGGTCGCCGTGTACGGCGCCGGACTCGTCGCACCGCTTGGCTGGACGTATGCGGGGTTCGTCTGGGCGTACGCCTTTGCCTGCTTCCTGATCACCGATCCGATCAAGCTGCTCGCCTACAAGGTTCTCGATGCCGGCACGGGAGATACTAAGCCCTCGGTGCAAGCCGAGCGGGACGGCGACGGAGAAGCACAGCCTCGGTACGCCACTGCTGCGGGAGACAACGACGGTCAGACTGCGCCGGCGACTGCCGCCGCGGTGCCGATGCCGAAAGCCGCCGAATAACAGATCGCACCTAGGAAGCGAGGCCTGGTATCAGCGGCGCCAAGAAAGAAAGCAAGGCCTGCTTTTTTGAAAAAAAGCAGCAAAAAACTTTTGGTCCGGCTGTCGCGGAACGTCCTTCAGCGCGCACCGCGGCAACAGGAGTTTTGTTCCCTTGAGCGCACGCTGCAGAAAGCTCCGCGACAGCAGGGATAAAAGTTTTTTGCTGCTTTTTTCAAAAAAGCAGGTCTTGCTTTCCTACTTTCCGTCGATGGCCCCGGTCTAGACGAAACTCGACGTTCTGCCCCGCGCACCTCACCCTTGAGCCGGGCCGTCTTTCAGACAGGAAGGTGCTGATCGTGCGTCGTCCCCACGGTCCCGTTCAGGTGTGTGCGTAGTTTCCGACCCTGCCAACACCTCCGGCAAAAGCCCATGTCACTTGAGGACGTCAGGCAGCAAACGACCGGACCGGTATTTTGCGATGACGACCTCCGAACGCGGCAACACGGATCCTCGGGCATACCCGAAAGCCTTCAACAACGAACATTGTCCGGACTGTCACACGCGCCCGCAAACGACGCTGCGGCACCCGCGTCTTACGACAGGAAACACGGATCCCTTGTCCTGGCATCGCCGATGAAGAGTACGCCCTTCAATGTCTCTCCCGGAAGGACACACACCATGGGACGCACCTACATCGACCAGCTTCCATGACACCGAAACCACGGCCGGCCGTGCTACAGTGGTTCCTGCACGACATCTTCTACATCGCCATGCTGGCCCTGGCCCTGATCGGCGTGATCTTCCGTCTTCCCGTCAGCTACTGGATCATCCTGATCCCGGTGTTCGGCGTGATTACGATCGTCGAAGGTTGGAGCCACTTCGCAGACAGGACGCAACGGCTGGGCCTTGTCTACCGCGTTGCGCTGAACTGGTGTGCCCTGCTTCTGTCGATCTACCTGCTGTCCAACAATGGTGTGCGTGGCGTGATGAATGCCAACGCCATCTCCCTCTCGCTGATGACGTTGCTGGCGCTGGGCACGTTCGTGGCCGGCGTGCAGGCTCGCGTGTGGCAGATCTGCGGCATTGGTGGGCTTCTGTTCCTGTCCGTTCCTGAGCTGGGATGGCTGGACCAGTCGCCTCTGCTGTTGACGGCAGTGACCTGCCTGTTCGTGGGCCTGGCCGGTCTGGGCTGGTGGGTCAGCCAACGAAGCCGCAGCGGCGTGCCGGACCTGACGCCGGAGCCGGCCGCAAGCGGAGACTAGCTGCGAGGACGCCTGAACCTGGACCAAGGCGTTCCGGTTTTTTCGCACTCCGAGACGGCTTGGGCGCGGCGACATCGGATGACTGCCTTCACACTCACGCCGTGCCAGCGCGGCCGAACATGACGCGACAAGGAATAAGATCATGCTACAGCAAGGATTGGCGTTCAAAGGTTTCACGATCGAGGCGACCGACGGCAAGATCGGCACTGTCAGCGACTTCCTCTTCGACGACACGACGTGGAAGCTCCGCTGGCTGGTCGTCGACACCGGCAGCTGGCTCACAGACAGCAAGTTGCTGCTTCACCCGAGCGCCATCGACCACGCCGACGTGCCGGCCGAAGCGTTGCTGGTGAACCTGACGCGCGACCAGGTCGAGCACAGCCCGAAGATCGCCACCGACGAGCCGGTATCGCTGCAAATGGAGTATCAGCTCTACGGCTATTACGGCATCGATCCCATGTGGGGCGGCGTCTACTACGGCAACACCGCCATGACGAAGCCCGCATCTTCGCCTGATGTCGACCCCAAGATGCTCGCCGGCGTTCAGCACAGCCTGCACCGGACGGGCGATCCGCATTTGCGCAGCCTGGTGGAGATCGCCGGCTACAACATCCACGCCACCGACGGCGAGATCGGCCACGTCGACAGCTTTCTGGTCGACGACGAAAGCTGGGAAGTACGCTACCTGGTTGCTGATACACGCAACTGGTGGTTCGGTGCGCACGTGCTGCTGTCTCCGGTTGCGGTCACCGACATACGATGGGACGAGCACGAGGTGAAGCTCAACCTCACCTGCTACAAAATCAAGGGCAGCCCGCCTTGGAATGCAACCGGGCTGCTGGACCGGGCCTACGCAGCACTTCTGCACGCCTACTACGGTTGGCCGGCCAGAATACTTCTCCCAACCCCGGTGGCAGCGCCGAAACCGGCCACCACCCCGGCGCACGTGGAAGCCGCGTCGTGACGACGGTGTTCCCGATGGTCGGCCTCATGCTGGCGTTTGCCGCGGCAGTCGTGGTCATCTCCCTTGTCGCCGGAACCGTCAAGATACTGCGCGAGTATGAGCGGGCAGTGGTGTTCACGCTCGGCCGGTTCAGCCGCGTCCGCGGGCCGGGCCTGGTGTTGCTGGTGCCGTTCATCCAAGAAATGGTACGCGTCGACCTGCGCATCCAGGTGATCGAGATACCCAGCCAGGACGTCATCTCTCGAGACAACGTATCAATGAAAGTAGACGCGGTCCTCTACTTCAACGTAGTGAACCCGGAACACGCGATCATCCAGGTGCAGGATTACCTGCCCGCCACCAACATGCTCGCACAAACTACACTCCGCGCCGTGCTCGGCCAGCACGAGTTGGACGAGATGCTGTCTGAACGCAAGAAACTCAGCACCGACGTCCAGAGCATACTCGACGCACAGACGGAAACCTGGGGCATCAAGGTCAGCAACGTCGAGATCAGGACCGTCGAGCTGACCGACAACATGGTGCGCGCCATCGCCAAACAGGCGGAAGCCGAGCGCGACCGCCGGGCGAAGATCATCCACGCGGAAGCCGAGTTCCAAGCTTCCCAGACCCTGGTCAACGCAGCGAAGATACTCGGCAGCATCCCCGCCGCCATGCAGCTTCGCTACCTGCAGACACTCACCGAAATCGGCGGCGAGCAGAACTCCACGATCGTGTTCCCGATGCCAATCGACATCATGAAGCCGTTCATCGACATACTCGAGAAAGCCGACAAGGCGAGCGCCACAAACGGCGCCATGCATGTCCCGAGCGGCGTCACGTCGGTTCCACGGCTTTCCTAATGTGGTCTCTTTATTTCAAGACGTCACAGCCTCTGCCTGGTGCTTAACACTTCTAGTCGGTTGTGCCTATACGGAAAGCTAGTAGGTAGGAAGCAAGCAGTTCTTTTGTAATTGCTCACCCCGGGGCTGGCGTGATTTTCATCTCCAGAGCGTCTCGGACTGCTCCCAGCACGGCCATGTTCTTTGCTTTAGCGGTGCTGACCACGGAGCGGAAGGCGGCATAGGTGTCGTCGCCCCATTCGCAGCGGAAGCCGTTGGTGACTTTGCGGAAGATGACGCTGGGGCGGAGGTTGCGTTCAGAGATGTTGTTCGTGGCGGGCACATCGCGATGAGTGACGAACACGAACAGGGCGCCGCGATTGGCGAGGATGCGTTTGCGCAGCCTGACGCCGTCAGCACTCACGGGCACGGCGGCGACGATGCGGTCGAGCCTGCGGTCCAGGTCGGCTGCATAGCGTGCAAGCGTGGTGTCGGCCAGCCGCTCTCGTCGTCGGCCGATGGCGACCGCCCGCAGCAGCAACAGCTTGAACGGGGCGCTGAAGGCATCGTCGCCGCTCTCGATGGCGAACTGCGCGTCGCGTAGCAGATGCGCCAGGCAGACCTGCCAAAGCAGGCCGTGGCCACGCTGGGCGCCGAACATGTCCGACACCCAGACTGCCGGCTGGGTGTCGCCGAACACGCCGGCCACCACAGCGCGGCCGCGGCTGGGCCGGATCACGTGCAGCACCGCCAGCGAGGTGACGAACACCCATTCCCACCAGTTGCGGCCGCACACCCGGGCCGACGTCTCGTCGCAGCACACCACGGGGGCAGCGGTCACCGCCGTCTGGATCGCGCTCTGTGCGGCCAGCAACGGTTTGGACGCGCGCTGCAGCATGTTGCTGATCGCACCTTCGCTGATGCGCAGGCCGAAAACCTCGCCCAGCAGCGCTGCCAGCCGTTCGAAGCCGATGGCGTGGGCGTAATGCAGGTAGACCACCAGCGCGCAGACCGACTGGCCAAACGGCGAGCCAGGTTCCAGGCCAGGCGGTGCTTCAGCCGTAACACGCTGGCCGCAGCAGGTGCATTGGCCGCCGAACAGCCGCACCCGGGTGACATCGGGCTTGATCGGCGGGATCTCGATGCGGTCATAGACTTCCTGCGGGGTCTGCTCGCCGGCGGGGAAGCTGGTGGCACAATGCGGACAGGCCTGCAGCTTGGCGTCCACGACGCGGTCGGGATCGGGCTCCAGCATCCGGCCCACGCCGGGACGGCCGCGGCGGTGCGGCTTGCCGGCATCGGGGCTGTCGGCCTTCTGGCCCTTGGACGGGGGCATGGAGGAGTTGTCAGGCGTCCTCTTCGGCCGCTCGTATCTGGCCAGACGCTTCTCGAGCTCGGCGATGCGCACGAGCGCGACTTCCAACCGGCCCGCCAACGGCAACAGCGTCCGGATCAGGTCGTCCTTCTCGACGTGGCTCAGCTTGCTTAGATCAATGTCGGGCGGCACACACAGCTTGAATCGACTCGCCCGTAGGCGTGTCAAACAGATCCCTCACCCAAGCCCGGCTGAACACCTTGAGACCCGGGGTGAGCAATTACGTTCTTTTTTGAAAAAAAGAACCAAAAAACTTTTGCTTCCTATAGACCCGGCGTTTGAAGCTTGCGCGACTATGATGATGCGAACTCGGTAGCGCCTTCTCATTCGAAAACGCCGCGCCAGAGAGAAGTCACACCCGTGACTTAAAGCGTGACTTCTTAGAGCCGGCGGGACAACATGGCTTGCTAGTTGTAAAACGCCGCAACGGCTTTTGTCTGAACAGTCGAGGCACTTCCGCGACGCGCACGCACAAGGCCAAAAGTTTTTTGGTTCTTTTTTTCAAAAAAGAACCGCTTGCCTTGCCTCGCCTCTCATCAGTCCACAAGCGCAAGACCGCCGTGTGATCATGAGTAGTTTCCGAGCCTGCCGCACAGCTTGGCTCAGACCCAGGTAATGTCGGCACTCGACTATGCGGCGCATTTTCAGACACAAAGGTACATCAATGGACGTAGCAGTCGAACCAAGCCTGCCACACCACTCCGTGAGGCCGATATGCGCGCCCGTGCTCTCGCCCGACGAACTGGCGCTCACCCACGCCTATTGGCGCGCGGCGAACTACCTCTCCGTCGGTCAGATTTACCTCTACGACAATCCCCTGCTGCGCGTTCCGCTCGAGCTTGCACATGTCAAGCCGCTGGTGGTTGGACATTGGGGCACCACGCCCGGCCAGAACTTCATCTACGTGCATCTCAACCGCATCATCAAGAAATACGACCTCGACATGTTCTACGTCGCAGGTCCCGGCCATGGCGGCCCGGCACTCGTGGCGAACACTTACATGGAAGGCACCTACAGCGAGCTCTACCCGGACATCAGCCGCGACGAAGCAGGATTGAAACGGTTCTTCACGCAGTTTTCTTTCCCTGGCGGCATTTCCAGCCACGTTGCACCCACCACGCCCGGCTCGATCCACGAGGGCGGCGAACTCGGCTACTCGCTCAGCCACGCCTTCGGCGCGGTGCTGGACAACCCGGACCTGATCGTGGCTTGCGTGGTGGGTGACGGCGAGGCGGAAACCGGCCCGTTGGCCACCTCCTGGCACTCCAACAAGTTCCTCGACAGCACCAACGACGGCGTGGTGCTGCCGATTCTTCATTTGAACGGCTTCAAGATCAGCAACCCGACCGTGCTGGCTCGGATCGACCACGACGAGCTGGAGCAGTTCTTCCGCGGCTGCGGCTGGGCGCCTATTTTCGTCGAAGGCGACGACCCGGACACCATGCACGAACTCATGGCGGCCGCGCTCGAGACGGCCATCGAGGACATCAGGTGCATCCGCGCCGACGCGCGCGAGGTTGGCGCCTACGCGCGGCCGCGCTGGCCCATGATCGTGCTGCGCTCGCCAAAGGGCTGGACGGGACCGAAGATGGTGGACGGGCTGCCCATCGAAGGCACGTTCCGCGCCCACCAGGTGCCGCTGATCGTCGATGCGGCGCATCCGCAGCACGTCCATCTGTTGGAAGAATGGATGCACAGCTACAGGCCGGAGGAACTGTTCGACGCGAACGGCCGCCTGAACGCCGAACTGTCGGCGCTCGCACCGCTGGGCGACCGTCGCATGGGCGCCAACCCGCACACCAACGGCGGCATCCTCCTGCGCGACCTGCGCATGCCGGACTTTCGCGACCACGCCGTGCACGTCACCTCTCCCGGCTCGGTCTCCCTGGGTGACACCACCGTGCTCGGCCTGTTCCTGCGCGACGTGATCGCGCTCAACACCGAACAACGCAACTTCCGCCTGTTCGGCCCGGACGAGACTTTGTCGAACCTGCTTGGCGCCGTCTTCGAAGTCACCAACCGGCAGTGGGATGCGGCAGCCACCGGCGCCGACGAGTTCCTCGCCCCTGCCGGACGGGTGGTGGACTCAATGCTGAGCGAACACCAGTGCGAAGGCTGGCTGGAAGGTTACCTGCTCACCGGACGTCACGGCATCTTCAACAGCTACGAAGCATTCATCCGCATCGTCGATTCCATGTTCAGCCAGCATGCCAAATGGCTGAAGGTGACGCTGGAACTGCCGTGGCGCCGCAAGATCTCGTCGTTGAACTACCTGCTCGCCTCGCATGTCTGGCAGCAGGACCACAACGGCTTCACGCACCAGGACCCGGGCTTCATCGACCACGTCATCAACAAGAAGGCCGACATCGTCCGCGTCTACTTGCCGCCGGATGCGAACTGCCTCCTGTCCACCATGGATCATTGCCTGCGCAGCCGGCACTACGTGAACGTGGTGGTAGCCGGCAAGCACGCGCTGCCGCAATGGCTGTCGATGGAACAGGCCATCGTTCACTGCACCGAGGGCGTGGGCATCTGGCAGTGGGCCAGCAACGACCAGGACAGCGAGCCCGACGTGGTGATGGCGTGCTGCGGCGACACGCCCACGCTGGAAATACTGGCCGCCACCTCCATCCTGCGCGCGCATTTGCCCGAGCTTAAAATCCGCGTGGTCAACGTCGTCGACCTGCTGCGCCTGCAATCCTGCAGCGAACATCCGCACGGTCTCAGCGAGACGGAGTATGACGCGCTGTTCACCACGGACAAGCACGTCGTGTTCGCCTATCACGGCTACCCGTCGCTGATCCACCGCCTGACCTATCGCCGCACCAACCGCAACCTGCATGTCAGCGGCTACATCGAGGAGGGCACCATCACCACGCCGTTTGACATGCGTGTGCAGAACAGGATGGATCGCTTCCACCTCGTGCAGGCGGTGATCGACCGGGTGCCGCAATGCGGCGGCAAGGGCGCACGCCTGCGCCAGGTCACGCAGGACAAGCTGATCGAGCACAAGCACTACATCGACCGCCACGGCAAGGACATGCCGGAGGTCCTCGAGTGGATGTGGTCGGCGTCTTGAACGAGGCATCTCTTGCCGCAACCGCGCAGGCGATGCTCGCCGGAGGCCGCGGCCTTCTGGCAATGGACGAGAGCACCGGCACGTGCAACCGGCGCCTTGTCGCTGCCGGAATACCCGCAACGCTGGAGGCCCGTCACGCCTGGCGGCAACTTCTGCTGACTACGCGTGGCCTCAGCGAAAGCATCAGCGGCGTCATCCTCTACGACGAGACGATCCGGCAGAACAAGGATGCCGGAACGCGATTCGTCGACGTGCTCGCCAGCGCTGGCATCCTGATCGGCATCAAGGTGGATACGGGGGCCAAGCCGCTCGCCTTGCATGAGGGCGAGATGGTTACCGAAGGGCTCGGCGGCCTGCGCGGCCGGCTTGCCGAGTACGCAGGCCTGGGCGCACGCTTTGCCAAGTGGCGTGCGGTGTTCAGCGTCGGCAAGCTGCGTCCCAGCGTGGACTGCGTCGAGGCAAACGCGGAAGCGTTGGCGCG
The DNA here is from genome assembly GCA_965198755.1 of Acetobacteraceae bacterium. Taxonomy (GTDB): domain Bacteria; phylum Pseudomonadota; class Alphaproteobacteria; order Acetobacterales; family Acetobacteraceae; genus BOG-908. Next base: position 3,810,747 of record OZ240673.1, on the reverse strand, counting down.
CTACGCTGCCCTGTGTCAGGAGGCTGGCATCGTCCCGATCGTCGAACCGGAAGTCCTCATGGACGGCGCGCACGACCTGGCGGATTGCGAACGCGTCACACAGCGGGTACTCCAGGCGACCTTTGCGGCACTGGAACGGCACGGGGTGCTGCTGGAAGGCACCATTCTCAAACCGAACATGGTGCTGGCCGGCACCGACTGCCCGGTGCAGCCCACCGACGCTGAGGTGGCGCAGGCAAGCCTGCGCTGCCTGGAACGCACCGTGCCCGCCGCCGTCGCAGGCGTGGCGTTCCTCTCCGGCGGCCAATCCGGCGCGCTCGCGACGTCACGCCTGGCGGCGATGCAGTCGGGTGGGCTGTCGCATCGGCCGCTGCCCTGGCCTGTATCGTTCTCGTTCGCGCGCGCCATCCAGCACCCGGCGATGGAGATCTGGCACGGCGAACCCGGCAACGTCGCCGAGGCGCAGCGTGCCCTGCTATACCGCGCCGCGTGCAACCGCGCCGCCCGTCTCGGCACGCAAGCCGAGCTGCCGGTAGCTGCGTGAACCTGCACGTTATCCGGCATGGGGAGACCGATTGGTCGCGCGCCGGGCGCCATACCGGCCTCACGGACCTGGCACTCACCGGCAAAGGCGAGGCGCAGGCACGCCGCCTGGCACCCTGGCTCGCGGCCGAGGCATTCGGCCTCGTGCTGTGCAGCCCGCTGCTGCGAGCCAGGCAAACCTGTGCGGGCGCCGGCCTGTCGTGCCGCGAAGTCATCGACCCTGACCTGGCGGAGTGGAACTACGGCGACTACGAAGGCATGCGCTCGGCCGACATCGTGCGCATGCACGCCGGGTGGAACGTGTTCGCAGATGGCTGCCCCGGCGGCGAGACGCCCGCGCAAGTCGGCCTGCGTGCAGATCGCGTCATCGCCACCTGCACTGGCACGCCGGGCGACGCGGCAGTTTTCACCCATGGCGAGTTCGCCAGCGTGCTGGCGGTGCGCTGGATCGGCCTGGAGGTGTCCGACGGCGCGCATTTCTGCCTTGGCGCCGCTGCGAGGGCCGTCCTGGGATGGCGTCCCGGCCATCCCGACGTCGCCGCTATCCTACTGTGGAACGCTGTCCCCGGCATGTGACGTTGAAAGAAGCAAGTCCTCTCCAAAGAGAACCAAAACTTCATTTCTAAAAGCGCGCGTTGCAGAAACCTCCGCGACAGCCGTAATCAAAGTCTTTTGCTTCTTTTCTTCAGAAAAGAAGACCTTGCCTAACGTCCGCGGCAGACCCGCTCGCCTGAGTAGTTTCCGAGGCTCGCAACCTCCCTCAGCCGTCGTAGGCTCGGCCTAGACGCAACACTCAAACTCGGAGCACCACCATGACTGCCTACGAGTTTCACACACTCGATACCGGGAGCCTGCGCATCGCCACACACAGCGCAGACTGCGCCGATGACCACGATGCAACGACAAAGGCCCGCGGCATCCTTTCTGCCGGGGGGCTGGCCGAAATCTGGGCGGGCCCGCGAAGGGTGACAACCCTGTCAGAACCAGCCTTACACACCACCGGAACCGCACACGAGCGCGACCTGCCGATGACCGGGAATGCCGTGTCCTCATTCGCACGCGAGAACCCACCCGATACCGATGGACCAACGCCAGCAATCGATCGGTCCAGGCCGACGACCTACCCGCCAAAACAGCCGGCAGTCGTTCGAAGTGACGAGCAAAAGCGCGAGCCTACCTCCGAAGTGTAATGTTTTTACTCCGGACCTCGACTCTGCTTGGATTCCTCTTCAAGCTCGAGGGTGCTTCTTCGTCGCAGAACGGTGAGGCGCAACTGTCGAATCCGTATGACGCGGGTACAACGCAACACGCGCATTGGCTGGCAGGGTGGCTGGAAGGCCAGAACGCGGTCACTTGGACTGACTCAAGATGAGCTGCGTCTCTACCGCGTCCCACGCAGCGTCGTTTAGCACAACCGGCGTTCATGGCAGTAAGCAAGAAAGGCCTTCTTTTTTGAAAACAAGAAGCAAAACTTTTGTCAGCGCTGTCGTGGACTCTCCAGCGACGGGCGCCAAGGGACCAAAAGTTTTTTGGTCCTTTTTTTCAAAAAAGGACTGCTTGCTTTCTTCCTAAAGTCACGGCCGCAACCGCAGCTCTCAGCCGCTCCTGAGCGCCCCCGAGCTTTTGCCCAGTGCGGGCCTACGATAATCCTGACACAGCAAGGCACCCCCCGCCAGGCCGACCGCCATCGCAGCATAGGCGACCGACATGGATCGTTTGCTGAGCACGAACTCCCACCCCGGCGTGAAGCGCTTGGGCGTGGCCAGATAGTCGACTCCCGCGGCGAACGCGGACATCGCAACCGCATGCTGCAGCATCGCCGCCGGCGGCAGCGGCCGAAGCGGCGCAATCCATCGCGCAAACAACGCAGCCCAGAACACGGTCGCAGCATGATGGGTGGCGTAGCCGGTTGCAGTGTGGGTCAGGTCGGCACCGGTCAACAACGCCGCACGGCGTCCGTTCAACCAGTGGCTGGTGGCGTTGACCGGCTGAAATGCTCCCTTGCCTTCCAACCGCGCAAGCACGCCAAGGGCCAGCGTCGACGTGACACTCGCAACCGTGCCGATGACGATTGCGTCCTCCAGTATCCTGCCCAAGCGTGCCATCATCAACTCCAGTAATCCTGCACGCCGAACGCTACCAGCGATCCCGGGTGTTGATCCGCAGCAAGCAAGCAAGCAATTCTTTTTTGAAAAAAAGAACCAAAAAACTTTTGTTCCCTGGGGCGCGCCGTGCAGAACCATCGCGACAGCATGACCAAAAGTCTTTTGCTTCTTTTCTTCAGAAAAGAAGGCCTTGCTTGCCTTTCGCTGCACCGGACGGCTCGCTTGTATACCCCAGCACAGGAGACAAAAGTCTCTCGCTGCCCATTTCACCGCAACACACAGATCGGCACCAACCTTGGCGACCTCTCCCCGACCCCCGAACCAGATCCCCTTGTCCCGCCCGCTGGCCGTCATCGCCCTGCTGCTCGGCTGCATGGCCCTCATCGCTCTGGCCGCGCGCTCCGGGCCGCATGGCGGCTCGCCGCCGCCGGCCAGGCCAGTCCGCACCGCCGACCTTCTGATGCAGGACAACCCCGACGGCAGCGTCACCGTCACCCAGGCCGGCACCGGCCGTGCCGTCACCACCTTGGAGCCGAAAACCAACGCCTTCGTCCGCGTCCTGCTGACCGGGCTGGTGCGCGAACGCCGGCGGGAGGGCGAGGGCTCGCACGCCGTCCCGTTCCACCTGACGCGCTGGTCGGACGGCAGGCTGACCGTGGATGACACCGCCACCGGCCGCCTCATCGAGCTCGAGGCGTTCGGCCACACCAACGAGGCAGCGTTCGCCCGCCTGCTGGAGCTCAGTCCCCCGCCGCAGACCAGGTAGCCTCCGGCACGACCTGCGCCGGCCGGGCACGCGGCTTCGGCGCCGCGTGGATGATGCCCGGCGCGGCGTCCACGGCCGCCTGGCTGATCGCGGCGGCCACCGCGAGCACGCCCGGCACCCCGCGCAGCATCGGCTCGGCGCAGCTCCAGCGCCACGGCCGGGCGTGCGGCCACAGCTTGAGGTAGCGCAGCCGCGGACCGGCTTTGGGCGTCAGCAGGATGTCACCCCGCCCGTCGGCCCGCGCATCGACGGCGACCGAGGCCACCCGGCGCAGCGGAACCGACAGCGTGGCGGTCAGCGCCACGCCGTAGCTCAGGATGCACCGCTCCGTGGTGACCGTGTAGCGCGTGGTGCGCGCGATCACCCAGGCATAGCCGGCGCACAGCGACAGCATCACCAGCCCGGTCACCATCAGCCCCACGCCGCGCCACAGCGTGTTGAGCGGACCCCACCCGTCCGCCCGGTCGGCGGCGAACTCCCACAGCAGCATCAGCGCGAAATACGCCGCCAGCATGCGGATGTGCAGCACGTCGCGCGCCACCGCACGCCAATCGGGGCGGCCCTGCCACACCAGTGTTTCGCCGGACAACAGCTTGCTCATGGTGCGCTCCCCAAAGGTGGTGCGGTCAACGGATCGGCGCGGTAGAAGAAGCCTGCCGAGTAGTAGGCGTTCAACCGCTCCTCCTCCTGCCCGGTGATCTCGCCGAGGGTGGCGGGCATCGGCACGTCGGCGAACTGGTGCGCCCACAGCGAGGTCACCCGGACCCGGCGGGATTTCTCCCGGATCTCCGTGTGGTAGATCGGCACCAGCACGTTTCCCGGCATGCTGCCTTGCACGTGTCCCGAAACGCTCCCTGGCACGTCTCCTGGCACGCCCTCCGGCGCGCCCCCGCGCACGCCGTCCGTCGCGTTCCGCGGCGCGTTGCCTGGCGCGCTCCCCGGCACGTATCCCGCGCGCAGGTCATCGCGGAGCTCCACCTCCAGCATGCGGATGATCTTGATGCCGCGGTCGATCCAGACGTCCACCACGCGGCCCACCTCGTTCCACCGCCAGTCGAACACGGCCATCCCGCGCGGATCGGCATCCTGCCTCTCGATCGACCACTCGTGCAGCGCGCGCAGCGGCTCCAGCAGCTTATCGCCCCGCTCGGTTAGCGCCGGCACGTCCTTCTTCATCACCCATGATCCGGGCCCGATCGCGGCCAGCAACGGGTTGCCCAGCGGCCGGAACGGCGTGCCGTCGAACTGGTGCATCGGCCTGGAATGCGTGGGCGGCTGCTCGAAGAAATGCGGCGCGTCCGTCGTGCCGCCCTCGTTGAGGATGTAGGTCAGCTCGCCTGCCGGCGGCGGCGGAAACCCGTCCAACAACTCGGTGGTGAACGGCGAGGCTTTCAGCGGATATCCCTCCCGCTTGCTCTCCCGCTGCAGCCAGAACACCAGCCCCACGAAAAACAGCGCGAACACCCAGAACGCGAGCGTCGGGATGTCGAGCTGGTTGCTGATCTGTCCGAACACGCCGTAGCGCATGATGCTCTCCTCAGCCTGGTGCGGGCGCGGCGGTGGCGTCCGCATGCGTGGCAGGATCAGCCGCCGGCGCATGCGCAGGTGCGAGCCCGGGGTAGTCCTGCAGCATGTTCGCACCGTTGAGCGGCTGCGGCAGGCCGAAATGGCAGGTCGCACACACCACCAAGCCCTCGCCGGTCTGCAGCCCCTTCATGCGCACCGGCATCACCGGTATCTGCGTCTCGTAGATCAGCTTGCGGCTCTGCGGCAAGATGGCGGCGATCGGCAGCAGAAAGTGGCGGTTGAGGTCGCGCGTCATGCGGATCGCGTACCAGGCGTTCCACCGGTACGGCGAACTCTGGTTCCAGTCCTGGAACGCGCGCGACTGGTGGCAGTAGCCGCAATTCACCCCGATGCCGTCGGACATCTGCATCATCATCTCGTAGATGCGGTTGGCCTCGGGCCAGGAGCCGATGGTTCCGTTGTGTATCGGCGACGTCGAGATCACCGCGATCGGCTGGTCGTCGAGGAAGTACTCGGCGAAGCCGTTGTCGGGGAAGAACTTGCGCACCGTGTCGCCGGATTCCTGCCAGTTGTCCTGGTCGCCGGCCAGCACGTGCGCCGGCTCCGGCGCGTCGGGGAACCAGCTCTGTCCCGGCACCGGTTGGCCGCGGTGGCAGGTGTAGCAGGTCATCCCGGAAGGGGCGACGTGCCGGGACCAGTCGGCGTTGAGGTGGCGCGTCATCTGCAGCATGATCCGCGCGGCCGCCTTCTGCGGCTTGGCGTCGGATGCCCAGTCGGTACCCTCGTGGCAGAACGCGCAACCCTGCTTCGGCGAGACCCAGGCGGTGATGGCGTATTGCAGGCGCATGAACTCCGCCGCACTCACGTCGGTCAGCACGTGCACGTTCTTGTAGGTGGCCGTGGCGGACGGGCCGCCGAGGTCCACCGCCGGCAACGGCGGCGGCGCCTTGTTCAGCGCGTAGCCGGTCGCCACGGGCTGGAACTGGTCGTTGGCCGGAACCGCGATCTCTTCCGTCGTGTAGGGCGGCCGGTTCCAGGTCGGCACCAGCAGGATGAAGGCAGCGGCGGCCACGAAGCCAGCGCCCGCGATGACGGTGAGGGACTTCACTGCACAGTGTCTCCCGAGGCGGTGGCGCCGCCCAGATGCGGCCCCTTGACGTCCAGCGCGCCGGGCGGTGGTGCCGACGGGATCGGCTGCAGCGGCACGTAGTCCGGTGCGATGCCGTGCTCGACGCCCCACAGGTACCAGTTGTCCACCACGGTGCCGGTCATCAGGATGCCGATGCCGCCGGTGAGCGTGGTGAGAAGGGCAAACCAGTACGCCCACTTATGGATCGAATCGAAGTTCGCGTTGAACCCCATCGTCCAGCGCCAGAACAACGATCCGCGCTCGCTCGCACTGCCGGGATCGACGATCTCGCGAGTCTCGCGCTCCGAACCGTAGCGCGCCGTCGACAGGATCGTGCCGGCATGCATGGTGAACAGCATCGTCGAGCCGTAGAGGAACACGATCGAGAGCATGTGGAACGGGTTGTAGAACAGGTTGCCGTAACGCACCGAGAACGTCGCCGTCCAGTTGAGGTGCGGCACGATGCCGAACGGCACCGCCTCGGACCAGCTCCCCACCAGGATCGGCCGGAAGAAGCCCAACACGAGGTAGAGCCATATCGCCGAGGCGAACGCCCAGGCGACGTGGGTGCCCATGCCGAGCGCCACCGCCCGGCTGTACATCCTCGCCCACCACAACAGGATAGACGTGGTCAGGAAGAAACCCGCCAGCAGCCACCAGCCGCCATCGTGCAGCGGCGGCAGGATCGACAGCCCCTGCTTGGCCGAAGGCGGCTCGAGGGCCAGGAACGGCAGCATCTTGATGAAGCGCAGCAGGTTCCAATCCACCGACGCCCACATGTTGAGCCCGATGATCTCGAACGCGATGAACCCGCAGACGATCGAGAGGATGGCAAGGATGCCGAGATGCGTGGGGCCGACCTGCGTCTCCCCCAGGCGCCCGAGCCATACCGAGTGGCGTGGCTCGCGCAGCACCCGGCCGCCCGGGGGCGACATCGGCGGTGGCCACGGCACCTCGAACGGTGCGGCAACCTCGATGCTGGTGAACAGCGTGTGGAAACGTGCCATGTCAGTGAAACCCGCTCGGACCCCAGATGGGGATGCTGAGGAACCAGTCGAACCAGTACGGCCAGCCGCGCGACCAGAACGGGCCGGAGATCACGATGCAGATCGCACTCCAGATTCCTGCGTTCAGCGCAAGGAAGTAGCCGAGCCGGTGGATGCCGAGCGAGCCGATCGAGTAGACGATCGTGTCGCGGAAGTAGATGCTCTCCTGCTCCTCGTAGCGCACCGGCTGGCCCTTTTGCGGATGCGCGATGGAGAGGACCTCGCCCGCATGCATGGCCAGCAGGAACGTCGTGGTGAAGAAGCAGGTGACCGCAATCATGTGCGCGGGGTTGTAGTGAAAGTGCAGGTATTGGTAGCCCGTGTTGGACACCCAATCGAGGTGGCTCATGATGCCGTACGGGAAACCGTAGCCCCAGGCACCAAGAAGTACAGGACGCACCACCACCAGCGTGAAGTAGGCGGCGATCGCCGCGCCGAAGCCGATCGGTATGTGCAGGTCCATGCCGAGCTTGCGGCAGATCTCCGCCTCCCGCAGCGCCCACGACACGAACGCGACGAGCGCGCACAACGTGATCCACTGCCACAGCCCGCCTTCACGCAGCGGCGCGAAGCCGAGGCCGTAGCTGATGGGCGGCGGGTTGATGGTTATCTTGAACAGCGCCCAGGTGGGTCCGATAGACGCGCCGTAGATGATCAGTAACGTACCCAACAATGACGATATTGCGCCGGTGACGCCGAACAGTCCGACGTAGAACGGACCGACCCAGAAGTCGAACGTGTCGCCGCCTGCAAGAGTGCCGCCGCGAACTCGATACTTCAGTTCGTAGGACATCATCGACATCAGAAAAATGCTCCGTGCGTGGCCGGACCATGTGCCTCGAAAACAGGCTTGTCAATTCAAGTTGACACTCCCACTATCAATTTAGGATGACACAGGAACGCATGATGCAATCTCGTACGCAGGCTACATGCGCCGTTGCCGTGCTGACCCTGGCAGGCTGGTGCAGCCCGGCGCAGGCCTGGACGGGCGTGGTCAGCTGGCCGACCTTCTACCGCGCCGGCCCGGGCCGGGACTACACGGTGCTCGACGAGCTCGGCCGCGGCAAGATGCTCGACGTGCTGTCCTGCAAGGCTGGCTGGTGCCTGGTGCGCAACGAAGATTCCATAGGCTACGCCGAGCAGAAATGGATCCTGCGGCCAGACCAGATGCCACAGAGGCCGGCAGTGCCCGGCCCCGGCGCCTGCGCGGACAGCCGCGTCACCGGCTCGGGCTACAAAGGCGGCCTCGACTACCGGTTCTGCCCGGAAGGCACCCAGGTCGGCGTGCCGTCCGGCCAGGTGGCACCCGCCTCTACGACGCCCTGAACGGCAGAAGGCAAGGCAAGCAGTTCTTTTTTGAAAAAAAGAACCAAAAAACTTTTGTTCCCTCAGGCGCGCGCCGCCAGAACCATCGCGACAGCAGAACCAAAAGTCTTTTGCTTCTTTTCTTCAGAAAAGAAGGCCTTGCTTGCTTACCCGACGTGACACGTGAGGCCATCAGTCCTCCCCGCTCAACGTGAAGTTCACCCAAAGCAGCAGCGTGCGGTCCTGGCCGGCAATCTCCGGCGGCGGCGCAGGGATGGCCGCGCGGCTCACGGCATCGACCGCGGCCTGATCGAGTGACGCAAGGTTGCTGGTCGCGACGACGGACACCCGCGCCACCGCGCCGCGGTCGTAATCGAAGCGGACTCGCGTGCGACCTTCGCGGTGCATCAGGCGAGCCGTACTGGGGTAGACCAGCGCGTCCTGCACCGCCTTGTGGATGCGGCTCTCCCAGGCTGTCAGCACGCTCGCGGCTGGCGCCGCCACGGCAGGCGGGCGTACCGCGTCAGCTGGCGCGGCCGCCGCCACCACGGCAGGCCGTTCGATCGCGGGCGACGGTGCGGGTTGCGCCTGAGCGGCAGCGCGGCTGGGCCTCGCCCGCCGGGCCGGTGCGCGCGGCGGACGCGCGCCCTGGCTTGCCGGCAGAGTGACTGTCGGCAGCTCGGCAAGCGTGTCGGCCTGCCGCAGCACGGGCACCGGCAGCGTGGCGGTGCCCAGCGTTTCCGTCTCGGGCAGAGGCGGCGCGGGCGGCTGGAAGATCATCGGGATAGACAGCGCCGGCGCCGGCGCCGGCGGGTGGCTGGGGAACACCACCAGTGCCGCTGCGATGATGCCGGCGTGGAGTGCCGCAACGACGCAGGCGGTGGCCACACGCGGACCGGACCGCGTCGCGCGCGGGCGGGCGGCGGCATAGTCGCGCAGCACGGTGAGGGCAGGGGCGAGGCTATCCATGCCGCAATAGGTGCGCTTTCACGCCGCGACAGTCACCGGTCAGCTTGATGTCAGCCGCCGAAGTCTTCGTTTTGTCACACGCGCGCCGGGGCGCTCAGAGCGAGACGGAGAGCGAGACGAAGCCGCTGAAGCCCGGGTTGGTCCAGAAGAACGGCACCCCGGCGGCGCTGGAGGCGGCGTAGGCGATGATGCTGTGGTCGTTGACCAGGTTGTAGAGGTTCAGGCCGATACGGACCTTGTGCTCGCCGCCGATGTAGGGCGTGCTGAACGGGAAGGTGTAGCCGACCGCCAGATCCAGGGTCGAGTACGGCGCGATCGCATAGCTGGCGGTCGGGCGCGCGGTGCTCGTCTGGCCGTTGAGGCCATACTGCTTGCCGACTTGCTTGACGAGCACGGAGCCGTACACGTCGTCATGCGACGTCAGCACGCCGGCCCGGTTGTAGATGAAACCGCCGGCTGCGGTGTTCTGCGGCGCCTGGGCGATGTGCACGCCGTTGCTGAACCGCGCGTCGTTGAACGAGCCGTTGCCGGTGAACGCGAGGCCGCCGCCGAGCTGGTAGGTGCCGTCCGCCTCGATGCCGCGGTACAGCGCGGTGCCCTCGTTGAAATACAGCGTGCCGGCGGGCTCGGTCAGGCTCGCGATGTAGTTGCTGAACGGGATGTAGTAGGCGTCCGCGGCCAGGCTGAGCCGGGCGGTCTGATACGTGGTGCCGAACTGGAAGTTGGTGGTCTCCTCCGGCTGGATGGTCGCCGCCACCTTGGTCTCCAGGTCGCTCAGCGGCGGGGCGAGGAAGCCTTTGGCAGCCTGGAAGTAGGCGACCCAGTGCGGCGTGATCTTGTAGTGCGCGTCCACCGACCACTGCGCCTTGTTGTAGGTGGCGTTGCTCTCGCCCGGGTTGGTGCCCGACAGGATGCCGGCGTCGAGCTCGCGGGTGACGGAGCTGTATTTCACCCCCGGCGTGACCACCAGGCCCGGCAGCGGCGTCCAGGCGAACTCCACGTAGGGCTGCGCGGTGACCAGCCTGTCGTGGTAGAACTGGTTGTAGGCCGAGCCCGCTGCACTGGTGGAGTACGGCGCGTTGTCCCGGGTGAAGTCGATGCGCGTGCGGTAGACGCCGTTGCTGACGTAGTCGAACCACGCGCCGAAACGCAGCTGGCCCCACGGCGTGTCCTTGGTCAGCCGGGTGACCGAGCCCCAGTCGCGGAAGTCGTTGTGCTTGGAGACGCCGGGCACGTCGTCCTCGGGGTTGATGCGCACGCCCCCGATATAGGCCTTGGTCCCGCCGGGCTCGATGTTGGCGGTGGTGCCGTTCGGGTCGGTGCCCTCGGTGCCGCTGCGGAAATATGACGCGGTGTAGGGCGTCTCCTCGAAGTTCCAGCCGTCGCCCAGTGCGGAGGCGATGCGGATGTATTCGAAATCTGTGTCGTAGCGGTCGTTGTTGTAGCCGAAGAAGTCCTGGCTGTGCGGGCTGAAGCTAAGGCCGTAATCGGGGCCGTATTTGGCGAGCTGTGCCAGCGTGCTGCCGTAGGCGGTGTGGCCCGTGCTGTTGTTGTACATGCCGACGAAGGTGACCAGCGTGTCCGCCCCCAGCGGCTGTTCCCACTTGCCGAACGCGTTGCTGCGGTCCGTGGTGACCCCGGTCAGGTAGGACCCGGTCTGCAGGCGGGAGAGGTCGAGCAAGCCGCGGCCGCCGCCCAGCGAAGGCACCGCGCCGCTATCGACCTCCAGGCCATACAGCTGCTCGCCGAAGCTGCCGAACGTGGAGTAGAGTTGCGCGCCGAACACGTCGGCCGGCTCTTTCGAGTACAGCGCCAGCGTGCCGCCGAAGGTGGCGTAGCCGATGGTCGACGCAGTGCCGGGGCCGCGGTCCACGCTGACGCTGCCGAGGTCGTGCGAGGTAAAGTAGGTGGCACTCTGCGGTGCCAGGTTGCTGGTGGTGCCGGGCAGCACAAGGTTGTCGAACGTCGTGTTGAACTGGTTGTACTGGAAGCCGCGGATGCTCTCGCCGTAGTTCTGCTGGGACACCGGGCCGGCCGGCTGGATGTTGGACAGGCTCGGGGTGAACTCGACCAGCTCGTCGAAATTCTGCGAGGCGATGTTGGCGTTGTCGATGAAGCTCTTGCCGACGACGGAGGTCGGCTGGGCGGCTTCCAGCGGCGCGTAGCTGGGCGCGATGCTGGCAGCGCTGCCGGCCGGCGGGGCGGCGAAAGGGCCGAGGTCGCTGGGCAGCCGGGTCTGGATAGCGCTGGCGCTGGCGTTGACGGCGCCGAGGTCGATCGGCGCCTGCTGGCTGCGCGCCGGCGTGACCGGTGCCAGCGCCGTGGCGGCCAGCAGTGACGAAGCGAGGAGGCGAGCGCGAGACATCCGTCAGCCTTTGGTCAGGTCCGGGCGGACGCAGCTAGCTTGGGGATCGTTTGGCCAATAGTTAAGCTTTTGTGATTGTGGCGCGGGTGCTTCGGGCTGGCGGAATTCCTGTGGTTTGCGAAGGCAAGGCAAGCGGTTCTTTTTTGAAAAAAAGAACCAAAAAACTTTGTTCCTGTCGATGTACCGGGCTGCGGCGTGTCGTTCGATGCGGACGTTTCCCGAAGCCGGGCATGCTGTCGCGGCATTTCCGCACCACGCGCCCAAGAGAACAAAAGTTTTTTGGTTCTTTTTTTTAAAAAAGAACCGCTTGCCTTGCTTACCCCGTCAAACCTCCGCCAACGGCACTTCAACGCGCACAACGCATCCCGGACCCGGTTCGAAAGCCACCGATCCGCCATGGCTCCTCGCCACCTCGCGCACGATCGCCAGGCCGAGCCCGGTGCCAGGCGAGCCGGCCTGCGCCTTGCGGAACCGCTCGAACAGCGCCTCGCGCATCGCCTCGGCCACGCCCGCGCCCTCGTCGGTCACGCGCAGCGCCGCTCGGCCGGCCTGCACCGCCCCACACAGCCGTATCGCGCCCTGCCCGTGCACCAGCGCGTTCTCCAGCACGTTCGTCACCATGTCGCGTAAATCCCCGTCGCGGCCACGCACCGCCATCGCGGCCGGCAGCTCCACGACCAGGTCGCGGCCGGCGGCTTCCGCCAGCGGCAGGATCGCGGCCGCCGCCTCGCGCGCGATGCGCGCGAGGTTGACCGGCCGCATGTCCTGCCCGGCGTGGCCGGACTGCTTGCGCGCGAGGTCCAGCAACTGCGTCACCAGCCGCGTCATCTGGTCCAGGTCACGCTCCACCCCCGGCCAGTCCAGGCTGCGGCCCTCGGTGCGGGCCTGTTGCAGGCGCAGCGTCAGCACGGCCAGCGGCGTCCGCAGCTCGTGTGCGGCGTGCGCGGTGAACTGCCGCTCGGCCGCGTAGGCCGCCTCCAGCCGGTCCAGCGCGCCGTTGACCGCGTCCACCAACGGCCGGATCTCGGTCGGCAGCCGCACCGACGAGATACGCGCACCCGGATGGCCCGGCCCCGCCTCGCGTGCCTCGCGTGACGCACGCGACAGCGGTGCCAGGCTCCAGGCGCTCACTAGCCAGATCAGCCCGCCCACCGCCAGCCCGAACGACCCGAGCACGATGCCGTCCTGGTAGGGCTCGCTGTCCAGCACGCGCAGCCAGCCATGCGCATGGCTGAAGGCCGCCACGGAGAACTCGTCGGCGGCGCTCGACAGGCCGAGTGCGGCCACCAGCACCAGCAGCATGGCGCCGGCGAGCCGCACCCGCAGGCTGCCGAGCGGATGGGCCCTCGCCGGCGCCTGTGCGGTCACACGCCCAGCCGGTAGCCGATGCCGCGCAGCGTCTCCACCCGCACGCCCGACCCCGACGCGGTGAGCTTGCGGCGCAGGCGCGAGACGATGGCTTCGATGGCGTTGCCGCTCACGTTGGCCTCGCCGTCGTATAGCCGCTCGACCAGCTGGTCGCGGACCACGACGTGGTTGCCGTGGCGCACCAGCTCCTCGAACAGCATCGCCTCGCGCGGCGTCAGGTCGATCGGGTCGCCCTCGCGAGACGCACGCCGGCTCGCGGTGTCGAAGCTCAAATCCTCGAACACGTGCACCGGGCGCAGCCGGGTGCCGGGGCGGCGCAGCACGGCACGCAATCGCGCATCGAGCTCGGCCGCATCGACAGGTTTGACGATGTAGTCGTCCGCGCCGGCATCCAGGCCCGCCACGCGCTCGGCCACGCTGTCGCGCGCCGTCAGCAGCAGGATCGGCAGGTTCGCACGCGCCTCCGTGCGCAGGCTGCGCAGCACGTCCATGCCGTCCGTGTCCGGCAGACCGAGGTCGAGGATGACGGCGTCGTAGGCGGCGTGGCCTGCCGCCTCGAGCGCGGCGGCGCCGGTGGACGCAGCGTCGGCAGCGAACCCGCGGTCACGCAGATGCGCCAGGATCAGCCCCTGCAGCGACGCGTTGTCCTCGACGACGAGTATCCGCACCACCGGCCTCCCAATACGGGACTACGTAGGTGGCACACGCCTCCAGCACAACAAGCAGGATCCGCAAGGCGCGATACCAGCGATCCGTCGTGTTGACCTGTATGAGGCAAGGCAAGCGGTTCTTTTTTGAAAAAAAGAACCAAAAAACTTTTGTTCCCTGGAGTGCACGCTGAGGGAGGTTCCGCGACAGCAGGACCAAAAGTCTTTTGCTTCTTTTCTTCAGAAAAGAAGGCCTTGCTTTCTTGTCGCCGGCACCAAAACGATTGTCGCGGTCCTCTCAAAAAAATACCGCGACAGCCAGAGCAAAAGTTTTTGGTTCTTTTGTTCAAAAAAGAACCGCTTGCCTAACGCTTCAATCGTCGTCGCTATCCCCCGCCGGAGCCACACGCCCGGCAAAGTCCGAAGGCGGCCGCAGCTTCGTCTCGCCAGGATACGGCCGCTGGTACTTGGTCGCCTCGTACCAGATGTAATGGTTCAGCGTGTCCGCGTCCTCGGAATCCGGCCGTGTGGACCTGCCGGCGAACATCTCAGCTTTCTTGGCGCGCCAGACCCGTTGCAACGCGCCGTACTGGTCGTCGGGTGCGGCGTTGCTGGCGGTGACGCCCATGGTCAGCGGCACCTGGTTCGGCACGTGGTCCCAAGGGGCGAAGTTCGGCGTGTTGGTAAAGTCGGTCGTCATCGGCGAGGCGGTCAGGTCGAACTGGCTCAGCGGCTGCAGGCCGAGGATCTGCTCGATGGTGCGGGTCATGTTGACCTGCGTGTAGTAGGTGTGGTCGGTCGGCCCGTACTGCACCGCGTAGGGGCTGACGATGTAGCCGGGGCTGCGGTGGCCGTCGACGTGGTCCACGCCGTTCTGCGCGTCGTCCTCCTCGATGAAGATCGCCGAGTCCTTCCACACGCTGCTGTGGCTGATGATGTCGATCATCCGGCCGACCGCCAGGTCGTTGTCCGCCTCTTCGGCGTCTACCGTCGGCGGGCCGCCGGTGTGGTCGTCCATCACCCAGGCCACGGTCAGCGCCGGCACCGAGCCGTTGGCCAGGTCGTTGCGGAAGTCCTCGTACCACACATCGACGCGATACTGGTCGGGAATGTTCAAGTCGAATTGGGGGAAGTTCAGGATCAGGTGGTTCTCCACCGCCGGCACCGAGGATTCGACCAGGATCGAGTTCTGGTATTTCAGCACGGACTCCCTGCCCGTCTCGAAGGTGCGCGCATCGCCGAAATACTGCAGCCAGGTCGGATGGCCCTGCGCGGTCGGAAAGAACTCGTTCTCCACGTACTCGCCATAGATCTTGGTGGGCAGGCCGGCGGCCACCGTCTCCTGGAACAGGAAGCCCTTCTTCGTGTAGGCAAGCGAGTCACCGGCATTGCCGCCGGGGTAGCTGCGCACCCAGTCCGGCGCCTGGATGTCGTCCTGGTAGGGCGCCAGCGACTCGATGATCCACTGATGGCCGTCGGCGGATTGCCGGCTCGGGTCGTAGAAATTGTCCAGCAGCGGAAAGCGCTTGACCAGGTCGTGCACGTTCGGCGAGTCCTTGCCGCCGAACACCGCAAGCTCGGCGTCGCCGTTGCCGGCCGCAACGTCGCCCAGCATCTGGTCGTAGGTGCGGTTCTCGCGGATGATCAGGAACACGTGCTTGATCAGCGAGGGGTCGCCGATATGCGCCGGGATGGCCACCGGCGGCGTCTGGTAGTTGCCGCCGCTGGCCGAGGCGATGTTGGCGGCGAGGTCCCAGTGGTCGTTCTGGCGTACCTGCCTGGTCATCGTGGCAAGCGTGGCCGCGTCCGGGATCGGCACGATGCTGACCGTGCCGGTGTCCTGGTGGGAATTGTAGCCGGTGACGCCGTGGTCCGTCTCGAAGGAAGCGAGCGTGCCGATGCCCTTGTCGTTGGCCACGACCAGCTGGTTGTGGCGGCTGTCGAGCTGGACCGAAGCCGGCGCGTAGGCCACCGGGATCAGCCCGGTGACCGGGTGCGCCGCACTGCCGGCAAGGTCGAGCACGGCAATCGCGTTGGCGTTGTAAAGCGCCACGTAGGCGATGTTGTTGGTTGCATCCACGGCGATGCCGGTGGGTGCCGCGCCGTAGGCCGAGCCGGTTTGGCCGGGTATGCGGATCGGCAGCCCGAGGTTGAGCGTGCGCACCACCTTGTTGGTGGCAAGGTCGATCACCGAGATGGTGTCGCTGTAGGTGTTGGATACCAGCAGCGAGGATCCGTAGACGGCCATGCCGGTGGGGTGCAGGCCGACCGGGATGGTGGCCACCACGCCCTGCGAGACGGTGCTGACGACGGAAACGGTGCCGGTCACCGCCGAGCCGTCGATCGGGTCGGCCACGATCGGGGTTCCGGCGGAGAGCACGGTGAAGTCGGATTTGCGCGCGATCCGGCCGCCCTCGTTGCTGACATAGGCGTATTGGCCCTGCACCAGCACCGTGTTCGGCGCGTTGCCGACGCGGGTCTGGGTGCCCAGCACCGGCGGGTTCTGCGTGAGGTCGATCGTCGCCAGCGTGTTGTTCTGGCTCAGCAGCGCGTAGGCGCTGCGCCCGTCGGCGGAAAACGCCACGCTGCCCGGGTAGGACGTGGACGGCGTGTACAGCTCGCCGCAGGGCCGGGCGTACGTGCCCATCGGGCTGTTGGGGAAACAGGTGATCTGCGAGGTGTTGGGCGGCACCGAGACGTGCGCGTAGTCCGTCAGCAGGCCGGTGGGGCCGACGCTCGCGATGGTGACGAAGCTGCTGTCCTGGCTGAACAGCAGGTACTTGCCGTCGGCCGAGTAGGTGACGCCGCCATAGGTGCCCGACGGGTCCTGGAACGGCAGGTAGCTCTGCATCACCTCGCCGGTGAGCGTGTTGAACACCAGGATCGGCTCGGCAGCACCCATGGTCAGCACGGCGGCCACGTGCAGCTGCGGGTTCGGGTTCACCGCCACGGCCTTGGCCCGCACGCGGATGCCCAGGTTCACCTGGATGCCGGCCGGCGTGATGATCTGCCCGTTGGAGACCACGTAAGAACCGTTCGGCTGCAGGCCGGTCGTGTAGGTGGGGAAAGGCTGGGACGGACCGGCCAGCGCAGGCGCTGCCTGGGTGGCCAGCCCCGCGGCCAACAGACCCGCAAGTGGGTGCAATCGCTTGTTGCGTGTCACGTCGTTCTCCTGGAGCATCACTTGAGGCAGTACACGAGGTCCTTCGACCCCGCATCCGGCCGCGTCAAGGTCGATAGCAGGTAACACGCCGGCCAACTCGCTCGGTTGTATTACACTTATATTACGAGGTTACTCCGGCCGTCCTTGCGCGCTTGATGCTGAACTCGCCTGGCATGGAAAGCAGCCGTCGAATACTGTCAGACTATTGTCAGGCTTGGCGGTGTGGCGTCAGGCAAGCAAGGCCTTCTTTTCTGAAGAAAAGAAGCAAAAGACTTTTGGTTCGGCTGTCGCGGAGTCTCCCTCAGCGTGTACTCAAGGGAACAAAAGTTTTTTGGTTCTTTTTTTCAAAAAAGAACTGCTTGCTTGCTCACTTACGTGCCCGCATCACCAACCAGCGCCTGCAACGCCCCCAGCACATGCTCGTACCTCCGCCAGCGGTCCACCGAGTTTCGGTTGATCGCCTGCCGCGCCTGCCACTTGCTGGGCGTCTTGACCACCCGGGCGTTGCGTTCCGGGTGCAGGCAGGAATCGTCCCAGCCTAGCCCGGCTTCGGCCACCACGCGGCGGATCTCGGCCTCCGGGCTGCTGGTCAGCCGCTCGTATTCCACCTCCACGAAACGCTGCGGCGGCAGCACACGGCGCCAATGCGCCGTCAGGCGTTCGTAGCTGCGGATGTAGGCGACCAGGGCAGCGCCGCCGGTCGGGAAGGCCAGACGCGGGTTGAAGTGCGTCTGGTGTATGGACAGCGCCGTGGCCACCGCGCTGCGCCGGCAATGGATGAACGTCGCCTGCGGCAGAGCCAGGTGGATCAGCCCCGCCCAAAGAAAATTGAACGGCATCTTGTCGGTGACCCGCGCGGCCTGCGCGCCCACCCGGCGCAGCACCGCGAGGTAGTCGCGCGCCGCCTGGCCCAGGAACCCGGGCGACAGACCAGCACCCCCGGCCGCCTCCCAGGCAGCTCCGCGCTCGTTCCAGAAGTTCAGCTCGCCGGCGGCGGCGACACCGGGGTGACTGGAGAGGATCTGCTCGGCCAGCGTGGTGCCCGAGCGCGGCATGCCGATGATCAGCAGCGGCGTGGCGTCGGCTACACCCAGGGACGGCGAAGCGGCCACCAGCTCCGGGGTGAAGCAGGCGATCAGCCGGTCGACCTGCATGTCGAACGCGGCCGCATCGAAGGAGGGCGCGCCGAGAGCGGGCGCAACGAAGGCAGGCGCGCCGAGAGCGGGCGCAACAAAGGCGGGCGCGCCGAGAGCGGGCGCGACGAACGCAGCGGCGGCGGCACGGATCTCGTGGGCGGCGTCGAATTGGCGCATGGCCGCCTCCACGTCACCCAGATCGTCCTGCGCCTTGCCGAGTGCCAGGTGGACCCGCACGCGCTGGGCGGCATCGAGGCCTGGCACCAGCAGTGCCGCGTCCATCTCGGCGAGCAGGCCGGCATCCGCCGGAGTGATCCGGCGGCAGCGCACCAGGTCGTAGTAGCTGCCGGCCATCAACGGCGCGCGTGCGATGGCGGCGGCGAAACACGCGCGTGCCGCGTCGAAGCGTCCGGCATCGGCCAGCAGGTTGCCCAGCAGGTCCAGCGCCATCGGGTTGGCCGGGTCCAGCGCCAAAGCCTGCCGCAGCACGCGCTCGGCCTCGGCGTCGCGTTCCTCGGCCAGCAGCGCGCGGGCCGCACCCAGGCGGCCGAAACCGGTGCGGCCCGCGGTTGAGGCGGCGCGGCGGAAGCAGGCGACCGCCCGTTCGCGGTGGCCCAGCGTGAACACCAGGGCGCCGGCGCGGAACCAGGCTTCGGCCAGCGAGGGCAGCAGTTCGGTGGCGCGGTGGTAGGCGGCGATCGCCGCCTGGGCGTCGCCCGCGCGCTCCTGCGCGGCGCCCAGGCGCAACCAGGCGCGCGCGTAGTGCGGGTCGCAGGTCACCGCGTCCTGCAGGGCGGCCAAGGCGTCCGGGACGCGGCCGGCGTCCAGGCAGGCCAGGCCGAGGTCGTGGTGGATGGTGGCCGTGGCCGGTTGCAGGGCGGCCGCCTGGCGGAGCGGGGCGATAGCCTGCTCAGGCTCGCCGGATTGCAGGTGGGCGGCGGCCTGGGCGAGCAGTCGGGCGACAGACATCAAGCAAGCAAGGCCTGCTTTTTTGAAAAAAAGCAGCAAAAAACTTTTGCTTCGGCTGTCGCGGAACTTCCCTCAGCGTATACTCCAGGGAACAAAAGTTTTTTGGTTCTTTTTTTCAAAAAAGAACCGCTTGCTTTACTTCGTCGCCACCCGATCCGAATGCGTCGCCAGCACCGCCTCGCTCTCCCCATCCACCTCCTGCAGCACCACGTCGTAGCCCCACAGCTCGGCCACGTAGCGCAGGGTCTGCTCGGCATCGCGCTTGTCCAGCAGCCGCCCCGGCCGGGTGCGGTGCTGCAGCACCAGCCGCCGGTCACCCTCGAGGTCCAGGTCCACCACCTGCACGTCGGCGTCGCCCTCGCCGGGGTCGTAGCTCTGCGCCAGGCTGCGCCTGATGGCGCGGTAGCCCTCGTCGTCGTGGATCGCGTCGACCAGCAGCATCGGGTCTGCGGTGTCGTCGAGCAGCCGGAACATGCGGAACTTGCGCATCACCACCGGCGAGAGGTACTGAAGGATGAAGCTCTCGTCACGGAAGTTCGCCCACGCGTAGCGCAGCGTGCCGAGCGGGTCGCCGTTGCCGGCAATGTCGGGGAACCACGTACGGTCCTCGCCGGTGGGCTGCGTGCACATGCGTTCGATGTCGCTCATCACCGCGTAGCCGAGCGCGTAGGGGTTGAAACCCGGCCCGCCGGCAGGATGGTCGAAATCCGGCTGCATGATGACGTTTGCGGTGGAGTGGATCACCTCGAGGAAGGCCGCGTCGTCGATGCACCCGGTCTCGTGCAGGCGCGTCATGATGCGGTTGTGCACCCAGGTGGCGCAGCCCTCGTTCATCACCTTGGCCTGCGGCTGCGGGTAGAAATACTGCGCGATCAGCCGCACGATGCGGATGATCTCGCGTTCCCACGACTGCAACTTCGGCGAGTGCTTCTCGATGAAGTAGAGCAGGTTCTCCTCGGGCAGCGCGAACTTGCGGCGCCGTTCGGCCGCCTTGTCCGACCTGGCCGCCAGGGAGGCGCCGGGCACCGTGCGCCACAGATCGTCGAACATCTGCTCGTCGTAGGTGCGCCGCTCCGCCTCGCGCTTCAGGTCGGCTTTCAGGTTCACCGCTCGCGCCCCGCCGTGGCGGTTCACCCCGTGGCGCGAGAGCGCGTGTGCCGCGTCCAGCACGCGTTCGACCGCAGCCACCCCGTACCGGTCCTCGCAGCCGCCCACGTAGGCACGCGCGAACTCCAGGTAGTCCAGGATCGCCGAAGCTTCCGTCCACTGCCGGAACAGATGGTTGTTGCGGAAGAAGTGGTTGTGGCCGAACGCCGCGTGGGCGATCACCAGCGCCTGCATCGTCGCCGAGTTCTCCTCCATCAGGTAGCTGATGCAGGGGTTGGAGTTGATCACCACCTCGTAGGCCAGGCTGCTGTAGCCGCGCCGGTAGCTGGTCTCGTGCTGCAGGAAACGCTTGCCGTACGACCAGTGGCGGTAGGTCAGCGGCATGCCGTGCGCGGTGTAGACGTCGAGCATCTGCTCGGCGGTGATCACCTCGATGCGGTTGGGATACACCTCCAGCCCCAGCTCCTCGCAGCCGATCCGCTCGATGGCGTCGTAGCTGCGCCGCAGCGTGGCGAAATCCCAGTCGCTGCCCTGATACAGCAGCTTCGAGCCGGCACTCATGCGGCGGCTGCCTTGCGCCGGAACAGGTCGCGGAACACCGGGAATATTTCTGCCGCTGCGGCGACGCGGCGCATTGCCAAACGCGGGTTGCGCTGCGAGAGCGGCTCGTAGCCGCGCCACAGGTCGGTCGCACTGCGGATCACCGCCGACGAGCCCACCTCGATGTAGGCGTAATGCTGCACCCCCGGCAGTATCTCGGCCTCCAGCAGTCCCACCGCCTTCTGCGTGTCGTTCGACGAGTTGTCGCCGTCGGACGCCTGGGCGGCGTAGATGTTCCAGGACTCCCGCGGGTAGCGGTCGCGCTGTATGCGCAGGAACTCGGCCAGCGCCGTGGACACCACCGTGCCGCCGGTGCGCGGGTCGGTGAAGAACGTGGTCTCGTCGACCTCTTCGGCCACTTCGGTGTGGCGGATGAACACCAGGTCGACCCGCTTGTAGCGGCGTTCGAGGAACACGTGCAGCAGCAGGAAGAAGCGCTTGGCGAGGTCCTTCATCTGCTCGCTCATCGAGCCGGAGACGTCCATCAGGCAGAACATCACCGCGCGCGCGCTGGGCTGCGGCGTCTGGGTGAAGCGCCGGTAGCGCAAATCCACCGGGTCCACCCACGGCACGCGCGCGAGCCGGCGCATCGCCAGCGCCAGTTCGGCCCGCAGCGCCGGCAGCCGGCCGGCCGCGTCGCCAGCCTGCTCCAGCGACGCGATCTCGGCCTCGAGCTCCACCACCTCGGCAGGTTTCGGCCGCCGCAACCCGATCCGCCGCGCCATGGACTGGCGCATGGTGCGCGACATGTCGATCTGCGAGGGCGTGCCGTCGACGCTGATGCCGGCGCGCACCGGCACCATCGTCTCGGTGGCCACGATCTGGCTCTTCACCAGGTCCGGCAGCTCCAGGTCGTCGAAGAACAGGTCGAGGAACTCGTCGCGCGTGAGCACGAAGCGGAAGCCGTCCTGCCCCTGCCCGCCGCCGCTGCCGTCCCCGCTGCCACCGTCGCCGCCGCCCTTCTCCGCGCGCGGCAGACGGTCGCCGGCAGAGAATTCGTGGTTGCCGGACAGCACCACCTGGCGCTTTCCGCTGGAAAACACCGTGTGGAAGCTCGGCTCGTGCAGCGTGTCGGACGGGATGGTGACGGAGCGGTCGCGGGCGATCTCGCGCAACGTACCCTGGTCCACCGCCGCGCGCGTGGCCGCCCGCACGGCCGCCCTGGCGCGGGAGAGCACGCGCTGGCGGTTCTCGAGGTTCTTGCCGTGCGGGTTTGGCCTGCGGTCGATGATGTCCAACGGGCGTGCGCTCAGGCCGACTGCTTGACGCGCATGTACCACTCGACCAGCCGGCGTACCTGGCGCTCGGTGTAGCCGCGCGAGACCATGCGGTCGACGAAGTCGGTGTGCTTCTTCTCCGTCTCGTTGTCCTTCTTGGAGCCGAAGCTGATCACCGGCAGCAGGTCCTCCACCTGGCTGAACATCCGCTTCTCGATCACGTCGCGGATCTTCTCGTAGCTGGTCCACGAGGGATTCTTGCCCGCGTTGGCCGCCCGCGTGCGCAGCGCGAACTTCACCACCTCGTTGCGGAAATCCTTCGGGTTGGCGATGCCGGCCGGCTTCTCGATCTTCGTCAGCTCCGCGTTCAGCAGCTCGCGGTTCAGCATCTGCCCGGTGTCGGGATCCTTGAAGTCCTGGTCCTCGATCCACGCGTCTGCGTAGTCCAGGTAACGGTCGAACAGGTTCTGCCCGTAATCGCCGTAGCTCTCGAGGTACGCCTTCTGTATCTCGTTGCCGATGAACTCGGCGTAGCGCGCGGCCAGCTCGCTCTTGATGGTGGCCAGGTACGCAGCCTCGGTCTCGGCGGGGAACTGCTCGCGCCGGATCGCCTGCTCCAGCACGTACATCAGGTGGACCGGGTCGGCGGCCACCTCGCTGGTCGAGTGGTTGAACGTGGCCGACAGCACCTTGTAGGCGAAACGGGTGGAGACGCCGTCCATCCCCTCGTCCACGCCGGCGGCGTCGCGGTACTCCTGCATGCTTTTGACCTTGGGGTCGGTCTCGCGGATGTTCTCCCCGTCATAGACACGCATCTTGGCGAACGGCTTGGAGTTGGCGTGCGGCTTCAGGCGCGACAGCACCGCAAACCGCGCCAGCATCTCCAGCGTGTGCGGCGCGCACGGCGCCTCGGCCAGCGCCGAGCCGCTGATCAGCTTGTGATAGATGCGGCCTTCCTCGGTCACCCGCAGGCAGTACGGCACCTTCACCACGCTGACGCGGTCGAGGAAGGCCTCGTTGGTGCGGTTGTTGCGGAAGCTCTGCCACTCCGCCTCGTTGGAATGCGCCAGCAGGATACCCTGGAACGGGATGACGCCGATGTTCTCGGTGCCGAGGTAGTTGCCCTCCTGCGTCGCCGTCAGCAGCGGGTGCAGCATCTTGATCGGCGCCTTGAACATCTCCACGAATTCGAGGATGCCCTGGTTGGCGCGGTTCAGCCCGCCGGAAAAGCCGTAGGCATCCGGGTCGTTCTGGCTGAAGCTCTCCAGCTTGCGGATATCCACCTTGCCGACGAGTGCGGAGATGTCCTGGTTGTTGTCGTCGCCCGGCTCGGTCTTGGCGATTGCGACCTGGCGGCGGCGCGACGGCCACAGCTTGACCACCCGGAAGCGTTGGAGGTCGCCGTCCCACTCGTCCAGCCGCTTCAACGCCCAGGGGCTGGCGATGCCGGTCAGCACGCGCAGCGGGATGCCGTATTTCTCGGCCAGCAGGGCGCCGGTGGTCTCCGGGTCGAACAGGCCGAGCGGGCTTTCGAACACCGGGCTGAGCTCGCTGCCGGCCTTGAGCACGTAGATCGGCTCGCGTTCCATCAGCAATTTCAGCCGCTCGCCCAGCGAGGATTTGCCGCCGCCCACCGGGCCCAGCAGATAGAGGACCTGCTTGCGTTCCTCGAGCCCTTGGGCGGCGTGGCGGAAGAAGCCCACGATGCGCTCGATCGTGTCTTCCATGCCGTGGAATTCCGAGAAGGCGGGGTACACGCGCAGCGTCCGGTTCAGGAACAGCCTGGACAGCCGCGGGTCGCGCGAGGTGTCGACCATCTCCGGCTCGCCGATCGCGCGCAACATGCGTTCGGCTGGGCTGGCATAGCAGCCCGGGTCGTCACGACAGGCCTCCAGGTAGTCGGCCAGGCTCATCTCGACTTCGCGCGTCCGGTCGCGAAGGCTGGTGTGCAGAGAGAAAACGTCGTGAGAACGATCCAAATACTGTCCCTGTCTCATTCGATGCTGAACCGATGGCAGGCAAGGCAAGCGTTCTTTTTTCAAAAAAACCCAAAAACCCAAGTCCGCTGCGCACCTGCCTGCGGAGGTGTCCGCGACAGCCGAGACAAAAGTCTTTTGCTTCTTTTCTTCAGAAAAGAAGGCCTTGCTTTCTACGTAAACCGTCAACCTCCAAGCCTTCCGGCATACTAGCGTGCGGCCCAGCAGGCGTGCATCAACAACCGCCCTTCGTGAAAAAATTTTCACTCTGATGTGTCTTTAGCGGCCAAACCTCCTGGCATGCCGCCGGTCAGCAGGCACCTGCGCTGGGCGGCACCGCGCCCGGCCAAACCCTGGACAACGCCGATCCAGGTGCCGAGTGCGCGCAGATCGCCGACGCGGCCTTCAGCTCACCGTCTGGGTGGCGGAAGGGGGGTGCTCGGCGCGCTGCTGGGCGGTGAGGAAGAGGCGTCGGAAAACAGGCGGGGCTTACCAAGCCTGACGCGGGCTAAAATAAGGCAAGCGGTTCTTTTTTAAAAAAAGAACTAAAAAACTTTTATCACTGCTGTCGCGGACATCCCCGCAACGCGCGCCCAGGAACCCAAAAGGTTTTTGGTTCTTTTTTGCAAAAAAAAGCCGCTTGCCTTGCTCACAATCACTCAACACCCCGCTCAGGCACCCGGCATCACCACCCCCGAAAAGCCTGCGCAGGCTGCAATAAACCGCTCCTGCATCGCCTCCCCTTGCGCAGCGCCGTTCGGCGCGCGCGGGCGCAGGTGGTAGAAATAGCCGCCGGTTCCGCAGGCGTCCGGGCCGTCATCCGTCGCCAGCCAGACCTGGGTGCGATGCGCCGCGTCCAGGTCACCGGTCGCGCGCGGGCTCATCTTGGTCGGCACCCAGCCCGGCTCCATCGCGTTCGACAGCACATCCGGCCAGCGCCGCGCCATCGCCAACGCGAGCAGCACGTCGTGCAGCTTGGAATCGGAGTAAGCCTGATTGCCCCGCCACGGCCGATGCTCCCAGTTCAGGTCCACCAACGACGTATCGCCGCGGCGATGCAGTTCGGAACTGACATAGATCAGACGCCGCGGCCGGTGCATCAGGGCGGTCAGCACGTACGGCGCGATGGTGTTGACGGCGAACACGTGCGCCAGCCCATCCTCGGTCACCAGGCGCCGCTTTTCGCGGTAGCCGACCGCGGCGTTGTGGATCACCGCGTCGAACGCGCCCATCGCGTTGGCCTGTTCGGCCAACGCGCGGGTCTGCGCCAGGCTGGCGAGGTCGCCACACAGCACCGCCTGCGCCCCCGGCACCGCCGCCATCGCCTCTCGTCCGCGCGCCTCGTTGCGGGCGTGCAGCACCACCGCGTGCCGCCGTTCCACCAGCAGCTGCGCAGCCATGCGGCCGAGACCGTCCGACGAGCCGGTGACGAACACGAATGCCATGCCGAAGCAACGCGCCAGCCTGCCGGGCGCCGCACCTCGTCGCAAAAAAGGCTCCGGGCGGTTGGGTTCTGCTTTTGGAAAATTGGCAAGAAAGGCAAGGCCTGCTTTTTTGAAAAAAAGCAGCAAAAAACTTTTGTCACGGCTGTCGCGGAGTGTCCTGATATGCGCACTCTCTGGTCCGACGGTTTCACCTGGACACGTGCGAGTTTCGGAACGAATACCTGCTGCGCTCAAAGCGCCGTTCGGACGGCCGCATCATCCGGCTTTATACCGGCCGCCTGAGACATGGCCCGTTGCGAAGTGCAAGAAAGCAGTTCTTTTTTGAAAAAAGAACCGATTACACGCTGCGGCAGAGTCCGCGACAGCAGAAACAGATTTTGTAGCTTCTTCTCTCCATGTCCGTTTAAAAAATGGGCATGGTGAGTCAGCTGGCGTGGTTTTCCTAGCACCGGAGCGGATCGCCTCGGCGGCGGCGCTGGTCCGAACCGCCGAAGGCAATCCTCTCAAAGTCATGAGCATCGTGCGAGTAGCACGCGCCGCATGACAGTACCGCGTCCGATAGCCGCCAGGGCGACTTTTCCAACGGACACTCAAAAAGGAGCCTCGCTGTCTCGCCGCCGGGCCGTGCAGGGTCAGTGTTTCGGGCTACTGGTATTATACCAACCGGCCTGAAAGTTGACCGTTCCGAAGCAAGCAAGGCCTTCTTTTTTGAAAAAAAGAAGCAAAAAACTTTTGACTCCGCTGTCGCGAACCTCTCCGAAGAGCGCGCGACAGCGGAGTCAAAAGTTTTTTGGTCCTTTTTTTCAAAAAAGGACTGCTTGCTTTCTATGAGTCAGCATCAACGCCAGTTGGTATCACACGATCGCCCCGAGATAAGGACCGCCGATAAGCCAAACACGTCTTTCAAAACACGCGAAAAACCTTGTTCCCTAACACGCGCGCTGCAGAAACCTCCGCGACAGCCGGACCAAAAGTCTTTTGCTTCTTTTCTTCAGAAAAGAAGGCCTGCCTTCTCTTACGGCCATGAGCCCCGGAGCGGAGGAAACCCGCGCCAGACGACCGCCAGGACGGCTTCTCAAACGAACACTCAGAAAACAAGGCTCTGCCGTCCTTACCCGACGTCGGCGGATCAAAACCCCGCCGTCCTCCCCCGCAGGCAGCCCCGCTCTCACCGAGCCAGCGGCCGCGTCATCTCCTCCGGCCGCACCCACGCGTCGAACTCCTCGCCGCTCAGAAACCCCAGCGCCAGCGCCGCTTCTCTCAGGCTCGTCTCCTCGCGGTGCGCCTTCAGCGCGATCTGGGCCGACTTCTCGTAGCCGATATGCGGGTTTAGCGCGGTCACCAGCATCAGCGAGTTCGCCACGTTCTGCGCGATGCGCCTCTCGTCCGGCTCAATCCCCTGCGCGCAGCCGACGTCGAACGCCAGGCAACCATCTGCCAGCAGCGCCACGGACTCCAGCAGGTTATGCAGCATCACCGGCTTGAACACGTTGAGCTGGAAGTTGCCCTGGCTGCCGCCGAACGCCACCGCCGCGTCGTTGCCGAAGACCTGCACCGCCACCATCGTCAACGCCTCTGACTGCGTGGGGTTCACCTTGCCCGGCATGATGGAGCTGCCCGGCTCGTTCTCCGGTATGCGCAGCTCGGCGAACCCGGCGCGCGGCCCGCACGCGTACCAGCGCACGTCGTTGGCAATCTTCATCAGCGCGCCGGCCAGCGTGCGCAGCGTCGCACTCACCGTCACCATCGCGTCGTGCGCGGACAGGGCCGCGAATTTGTCCGGCGCGCTGACGAACGCAAAACCCGTCTCTGCCGCGATGTGGTGCGCGGTGCGGTCGCCGAACTGCGGGTGCGCGTTCAGCCCGGTGCCCACCGCGGTGCCGCCGACCGCCAGCTCCAGCAGCCCCGGCAGCTCGGCGCGGATGCTGCGCACCGCGCCGTCCAGTTGCGCCACCCAGCCGCCGATCACCTGGCCCAGCGTCACCGGCGTCGCGTCCTGCAAATGCGTGCGCCCGATCATCACCACGCCGGCATACGCACCCGCCTTGGCGTGCAGCGTGGCGCGCAGCTGTGCCACCGCAGGCAGCAGCCTCTGCTCGATCTGCTCCACCGCGGCCACATGCATGGCGGTGGGAAACGTGTCGTTGCTGGACTGGCTGTGGTTGACGTCGTCGTTCGGATGCACCGGCGACTTGGCACCCAGCGTGCCGCCGGCGAGCTGGATCGCGCGGTTGGCGATCACCTCGTTGGCGTTCATGTTGGTCTGCGTGCCGGACCCGGTCTGGAACACCACCAGCGGGAACTCGGCGTCCAGGTCGCCGTCGATCACCTCGTTGCAGGCGCGGATGATCAGGTTCACCCGGTCGGCCGGCAGCTCGCCCAGCTCGCCGTTGGCCAGCGCAGCGGCCTTTTTCAGCAGCCCCATCGCGCGGATCAGCGGCCGGGTGAAGCGGAACCTGTCGGTGCCGATGGGAAAGTTCTGGATCGAGCGCTGGGTCTGCGCACCCCACAGGCGATGCGCCGGAACCGGCAGCGCGCCCATCGCGTCCTTCTCCATGCGGAACCCTGCAGGCGCTGTCTCTTCCGGCGGCATCTCTCACCCTTCAACCCGTGTCGGGCCGGTCATACCCACGAAAACCGGGCGCCGATAGGCCGGGTGGAGGCGGCCGTGATAGCGGCGATGCCAGGCGTTGAGCTGATAACGAGCAAGGCAAGCAGTTCTTTTTTGAAAAAAGAACCAAAAAACTTTTGTTCCCTGGGGCGCGCGTTGCGGAACCATCGCTACAGCAGGGACAAAAGTCTTTTGCTTCTTTCTTCAGAAAAGAAGGCTTGCCTTACGTCCAAGGCGTCGAAGGCAATCCCGTGTCGCTGGTAAAAAGCACCAGGTAGTATGCTGCCTGGTGTCTCCCTCAACCGTAGGGGACTTCACCTGTGAGGAGTCGCAAGGGCACTTGCAAATTGAAGTTTGCGGATCACGAACCCGGCCAGCTGCCGACCCTATGCGGCATACGATCACCGCAGACTGGTTTCAAAGACCCCGAACTCACCGGCGCCGCTACGAGGGCTATCGGCCGGCTTTGAACAAGGCGATCTGCTCGCGCGCGATGTCTAGGTATCTACGCCCGAACTCGACGGAAGGTTCGATGTCCTTGCTGATCTCCGGCGAGGGTTGTTCATGTCGCTTCCACTCGTTGAAGCCGTTCAGGAACACCGTGCGCGAGCCGGCCCGCCGCGCGCGGAGCCACTCGCGCTCGAATGTGCGCCCGCCATCGCGTCCGGGCGAGCCCGCGCCCCGCCACGCCGCCACCACCGTCATGCACTCTGCCACGCCGTTGCGGCAGGCCAGCGTCTGCGGGCCGCGATCCTCCCAGCTCCAGTAGCCATAGCGGCTGAGACCGCCGGGCCCAAGCAGCGCTGGCTGTTGGGTCAGAAAACCCGTCATGTAGCGAACGCTGAACCGCGGATCGGCCCACGGAGGCAGGCCGTGCTGGTAGACGCAGGGTGTGTCCGCGTAGACAAGCAGAAGCGGCTTGCCGTCGTAGCGTTCCATCATCGGTGCGAACCGTTGGTTCTGGACGAACTGCGCATGAACCTGATCGGCTTTGGCCTGCAAGGCACCGTTGGTGGCCGCGGAGTGGTCCTGCGGGAAGCCGATGAGGACGCTGATGTTCGGCCGCTTCGGCAACGACGCGTAAGTCTCGGCCAGCGCGAGCGACGCCCGCTCGATGAACAGCGTTGCGTGGTTGCCACTGCCCGTCCGGTTGTCCGTGCGGATGTTGTTCGACCAATCGAGGAAGATGTAATCGACCCCGGTTTCGGCAAGCAGCGCCGCGTGTTGGCGCACGATGTCCTGGTTGTCGGACGCGTAGTAGCCGAGCAGGGGACGGCCCCAAGGACGTTGTGGTTCGGGCTTTTCGACCCAATCGGCATCGTAATGCCACAGTTCGTAAGGCACAGCGACCCGGCGCCGATTGGCTGGCGAGAACGTCGCGCAATTTGGTATCGGCGCATCGAAAGGCTCGCTCAGGGCCGAGCCGGGGACCGCGACCGACGCCAGAGACGTCCCGACGAACCCCCGCCGGCCTATCCCGATTGGCATCGAGGGTGCCCCTCCGATTGCAGGTGACCGCCGTTAGCAAACACTCGGTTGCCATGCAACGACCGCGTTGGATCGCAAGCTTCTGGCGGCACCGGTCATGTAAGTCTGCCTTGTCATACCAGTGGTCCTTAGTTCTGACTACTGGCGCTCAAGATGAAAGCAAGGCCTTCTTTTCTGAAGAAAAGAAGCAAAAGACTTTTGGTCCTGCTGTCGCGAAGGTTTTGCGAGGCGCGCTCCAGGATACAAAGGTTTTTTGGTTTTTGAAAAAAGAACCGCTTGGCTTGCTTATAGAAGGTCAACACCGGGGGTCGCTGATATGAGTGTCCGTTTTGAAAATTGGCCTGGTAAGTCCGCTGGCGTGAGTCTTCGAGCACCGGAGCGGATCGCCTCGACGGCGCTATCGGCCCGAGCCGCTGAGGCGATCCTCTCGCGGCCACACATGAGCACCGGAGTGACATGCGGAGCACGCTGTTCGTGTGACGTGCGGGTAGCAAGCTGCCTTACTACAGAACCGCGCCGAATGGCCGTCACGGCCGCTTTGCAGACAGACATCTGATACCAGCAATCCCAAGCGGTTCTTTTCTGAAAAAACTACAAAGTTTATCCCTTGGGCACCTGCTGCAGAAACCTCCGCGACAGCAGGGACAAAAGTCTTCTGCTTCTTTTCCTCAGAAAAGAAGGCCTGGCTTCCTTCCCGCGGCGCCACAATCATCCTGGATCGCCATGAAAAAACAACTTCAAGAGCGCTCTGGATGAAACCCCGGCACCCGCAAAACCGGACAAACCAAAGCCCCAACTATCCAGACAATGCCTTCAAAAGCTGAGTCGGGTTCATGTAATCTCGAAAGCGGGCCACCTTGCCGTCGCGTAAGGTGATGAACCAGACATACGCCAGATCTCTGGCTGTGTCGTCCTGGACGCGGCGGTGATGACCGGTGGCCTCGATGATCAGCTCGTCACCAGCCTCCCGAACCCGCACATCGCTGAGTGCGCCAAAGGAAATGCGCGACGGTAGCTGCTTCATGTAGGCCGCGATGGCGTCGCGCCCCGCCAACTCGTGGGGCGCTCCCTCAGGTGCGAACGGAAACTCATGAACCGCATCCGGCGCGTAGATTGCCATCCAGCCTTCGACGTTTCCCGCCCTGAGCGCCGCAACGGCCTCATCGAGCCAGTCCGGCAAAACAAATCGTGGTGGCATGAGGCCTCCCTGCTACAAAAAGCGGACCATGGGTCCACTACCTCGCCTGATATCGGACCAACGGTCCGTAATGCAAGACACCCGTCGCGGGCGCCCTCCGCTCTCGCCTGCGCTCATGCTCGCCGCCGCCGATGCGCTGTTTGCCGCGAGCGATGTGCCGGGCAGTGTCACGATGGACGCCATCGCGGCCGCTGCCGGAGTCGGCAAGGGCACGTTGTTCCGCGCATTCGGTAGTCGTGACGGGCTTCTCGACGCACTCTGGACGGCCAAAATCGCAAACTTGCGTGGGGAAATAGAGAGCGGCGCGCCGCCGTTCGAAACCGAGGCTCCTGCCCAGAAGCAGCTCGTTGCGTTCTTGGACGTGATCCTGACGTTCAAACTGGAGAACCGCCATCTCATCCGCGCCCGCGAACTCGGCACGGGGCTACTACGATCGCCGCATTACAAATGGATGCACGGGCAGACGCAGGCTTTCATCCAGAATGGCAACGGCTGCTCGACGGTGGGAGAGGCAGTCTACACCGCCCACGCCCTGCTAGCGGCACTGCACATCGATCTCATCGAGGAAATGCTCGCCAACGGCCTCTCGCTTGAGGCCATCCGTCAGGCGCAAGCCGCGCGCGTCAGAGCGGTCGGTGACTTCGGGTGTTGACGTGGAAACAAAGTGCGATGGAAAGGCCGCTTCGGGCATCCGTCTCGAATGGCTGGTCGAGCCAGGGGCAGACACCCCTCATGTCTCTGCAGGAGGTGGCTGACCTGCCAAGTGACAGCTTGAGCCAGGGCCGAACCCGTCAGACTGGCGCCTGAGGGCAGCGCCCGCTGGTCTTGGTCCCGCCGCCCCGGCGCCTACCTATGGCGCCCATGCTCCGCCTCACCGAACTCAAGCTCCCGCTCGACCACGACGACGCAGCCCTGACAACGGCCGCCGCGCAGCGTCTCGGCGAGCCCCCCACCTCCACCCAGGTGTTCCGCCGCGGCTACGACGCCCGCAAGCGCAGCGCCATCCACCTCGTCTACACCCTCGACGTCACCGTCCCCGACGAGGCCGCCACCCTGACCCGCCTGGCCGGCCACCCGCACGTCGTCCGCACCCCGGACATGGCCTACCGCCACGTCGCCCGCGCCCCGGACCGCCTCGCCCACCGCCCGGTGGTCATCGGCGCCGGCCCGTGCGGCCTGTTCGCCGCCCTCACCCTGGCCCAGATGGGTTTCCGCCCCATCGTGCTGGAGCGCGGCCGCGTCGTCCGCGAGCGCACCAAGGACACCTTCGCCCTCTGGCGCCAATCCGTGCTCACCCCCGAAAGCAACGTGCAGTTCGGCGAGGGCGGCGCCGGCACCTTCTCCGACGGCAAGCTCTGGTCCGGCGTGCGCGACCCCGCCTATCTCGGCCGCCGCGTGCTGGAGGAGTTCGTCCGCGCCGGCGCGCCCTCGGAAATCCTGGTCGCCAGCAAACCGCACATCGGCACCTTCCGCCTGGTCACCGTGGTGGAAAGCCTGCGCGCCAGCATCGAGGCCCTGGGCGGCGAGTACCGCTTCGAAACCCGCGTGGACGACCTGGTCATCGGCCGCGCCCCGGACGGCACCCGCCGCCTCGAAGCCCTCATCCTGGCCGGCGGCGAAGTGCTGGACGCGCGCCAGGTCGTCCTCGCCCCCGGCCACTCGTCACGCGACATGTTTGAAACCCTCGTCGCCCGCGGCGTCCATCTGGATGCCAAGCCGTTCTCCGTCGGCGTGCGCATCGAGCACCCGCAATCGGTCATCGACCGCGCCCGCTTCGGCGGCTTCGCCGGCCACGCCCGTCTGGGTGCTGCCGACTACAAGCTCGTCCACCACGGCGCGTCGGGCCGCTCCACCTACAGCTTCTGCATGTGCCCCGGCGGCACCGTGGTCGCCGCCACCTCCGAACCCGGCCGCGTCGTCACCAACGGCATGAGCCAGTACTCCCGCGCCGAGCGCAACGCCAACGCCGGCATCGTGGTCGGCATCACCCCGGCCGACTACACCTCCGCCGATCTCGTCCAAACCCACCGCGCCGACCCCCTCGCCGGCATCGCCTTCCAGCGCCGCCTGGAATCCCTTGCCTTCACCGCCGGCGGCAGCACCTACGCCGCCCCCGGCCAGCGCGTCGGCGACCTCCTCGCCAACCGCCCCAGCACGACCCTCGGCGAGGTCACACCCTCCTACAAACCGGGCGTGGTCCCCACCGACCTGTCCGCCTGCCTGCCGGACTACGTGCTCGCCGCCATCCGCGAGGCCCTGCCCGTCTTCGGCCGCCAGATCCCCGGCTTCGACATGGCCGACGCCGTGATGACCGGCGTGGAAACCCGCACCTCCTCGCCCGTCCGCATCACCCGCGGCGCCGACTACCAGAGCCTGAACACCGCAGGCCTCTACCCTGCCGGCGAAGGCGCCGGCTACGCTGGCGGCATCCTGTCGGCCGCCATCGACGGCACGCGCGTCGCCGAGGCGCTCGCTCGGCAGGTCGTCAACTGACGCGCAGGCAAGGCAAGCAAGCGGTTCTTTTTTGAAAAAAAGAACCAAAAAACTTTTGGTCTCCGGGTGCACGCCGAAGGAAACGCCACGACAGCAAAACGAAAAATCCGACCGTTGTAGAAAGCAGCCTGCCCGTTTCACCGCATGGCGACGGGTAAAATCAACGCCGACGCATCAGCCGTCCGCGACAGCCGGCGAAAAGTTTTTTGGTTCTTTTTTTCAAAAAAGAACCGCTTGCCTTCGTTTCGCCACCAACGCCCGTCACATACAGGAACCGCCGCCCCGCAACCGGCGTTCCGCTGCTCGGCACAGTAACGATCAGCCACTCGTCTGCACTCGCACCCACCAGGGAGTCACAAAGTGAAGCATACATTAACCATTTCTGTCCTGACGCTCGCCTTGTCCGCCGGCGCCGCCAGCGCCCAGGTCACCGACACCACCACCTCGCAGACCACCGTCGCCCAGCCGGCGCCGATGCCGGTCTCACCGCCCCCCGGCGTGCTGAGCACGGAAAAGCAGGAGCACGCGGTGGACGCCTACGGCAACCGCTTCGATTCCAAGGCCACCACCTATCGCGACGCCAACGGCGTCGTGCGCGACAGCCAGACCACCACCACCAACGTGGCCCCGCCGCCCCCGCCGCCGGTCACCACCACCACCACGACCAGCAGCAGCACCTCGACCATCCCGCAGTGAGGCCCACCGACATGGCACGCACCAACACGCTCGCCCGGTTGGCACTGACCGCCGCCGTGCTCGGCAGCACCGCATTGGTCTCCGCCTGCGGCGACGACACGCCCCCGCCGGTGACCACCACCTTCGAGCACACAACAACGACAACGACGTCAGCCGCGCCCATGCCGCCGCCGCCCGCGACCACGACAACGACGACGCATACGACGACGCAAACGCCGGAGTAGCCGGTCTACAGGGGGCCTTTCTTGCTGGCGTGGCAAGGAAGGCCTTCTTTTCGAGAAGAAGCGAAAAGCTTTTATCACGGCTGTCGCGGACTCTCCCGCAGCGCGTAAACGAGAGAACAAAATTTTTGTGAGTCTGCTCTTAAGAAGAACCGCTTTCTGTCTTGCACCCGACGCGAAATCACCATGGCAAGGCAAGCAACTCTTTTGTTCCCCCCAGGCGTGCGCTCCCAGCGAGTCCGCGACAGCCGAACCAAAAGTTTTTTGCTGCTTTTTTTCAAAAAAGCAGGCCTTGCCTTCCTGCCCATCCTCAAAGCTCGAGTACTCACCCCGCCATCCACAGCCGCGCGTCAAACGCGAACCGGCGTGTGGAAACAACGCGCGCGCGCACCGCATGCGGGTGCGCAACGTTCAACAAAAGGTTGGCGCTCTCGGCCACGATCGCCGACGGCACGCGCAAAACCGCCGAACGGCCTTCCGCCAGCCAAGCACCGCCAAAGCCGCCGGGATCGGCAGGCAGTTCGCTCAGTGTTTCCACGCTGTCGTCCGGCAGTTCCAGGCGGAGCAGAACGTAATCGTCCGGCAACAGCTCCGGCGGCACGTCCAGGTGCACACGCACGTCGAGCACACAAAGCGCCGGGTCAGCGGCGGCGTAAACCACCGCGCGCCCGGGCGCGTTCCAGCGTCCGCCGAAGCGGCGCGCACCTTCTCCATTCAGGTCGGCGTAGGGGGCGCGGCATAGGCGCCAGGCTTGCATGAGGCGATTACCAGGGAAGAAAGCAAGCGCTTCTTTTTCGAGAAAAAGAAGCAAAAAGCTTTTGCCGCGGCTGTCGCGGACCGTTCAACCAGCGCGCGCTCAAGGAACAAAACTCCGGTTTGGGCGAATATCTGGCACCTGACACCATTAGGAAAGTCGTCCTAATTAGAACAGCCTACTTTCTCCGCCATCTCGCCAGCTTTTCCGCCCGCTTCACCTGCTTGCCGGTCAAATCCTTCGCCTGCACCTCAAAGTTGCCGTGGTTTTCGGATGCATAAGCCTCGGGTAATTGCTCACCCCGGGTCCCGAGGTGTTCAGCCGGGCTTGGGTGAGGGATCTGTTTGACACGCCTACGGGCGAGTCGATTCAAGCTGTGTGTGCCGCCCGACATTGATCTAAGCAAGCTGAGCCACGTCGAGAAGGACGACCTGATCCGGACGCTGTTGCCGTTGGCGGGCCGGTTGGAAGTCGCGCTCGTGCGCATCGCCGAGCTCGAGAAGCGTCTGGCCAGATACGAGCGGCCGAAGAGGACGCCTGACAACTCCTCCATGCCCCCGTCCAAGGGCCAGAAGGCCGACAGCCCCGATGCCGGCAAGCCGCACCGCCGCGGCCGTCCCGGCGTGGGCCGGATGCTGGAGCCCGATCCCGACCGCGTCGTGGACGCCAAGCTGCAGGCCTGTCCGCATTGTGCCACCAGCTTCCCCGCCGGCGAGCAGACCCCGCAGGAAGTCTATGACCGCATCGAGATCCCGCCGATCAAGCCCGATGTCACCCGGGTGCGGCTGTTCGGCGGCCAATGCACCTGCTGCGGCCAGCGTGTTACGGCTGAAGCACCGCCTGGCCTGGAACCTGGCTCGCCGTTTGGCCAGTCGGTCTGCGCGCTGGTGGTCTACCTGCATTACGCCCACGCCATCGGCTTCGAACGGCTGGCAGCGCTGCTGGGCGAGGTTTTCGGCCTGCGCATCAGCGAAGGTGCGATCAGCAACATGCTGCAGCGCGCGTCCAAACCGTTGCTGGCCGCACAGAGCGCGATCCAGACGGCGGTGACCGCTGCCCCCGTGGTGTGCTGCGACGAGACGTCGGCCCGGGTGTGCGGCCGCAACTGGTGGGAATGGGTGTTCGTCACCTCGCTGGCGGTGCTGCACGTGATCCGGCCCAGCCGCGGCCGCGCTGTGGTGGCCGGCGTGTTCGGCGACACCCAGCCGGCAGTCTGGGTGTCGGACATGTTCGGCGCCCAGCGTGGCCACGGCCTGCTTTGGCAGGTCTGCCTGGCGCATCTGCTACGCGACGCGCAGTTCGCCATCGAGAGCGGCGACGATGCCTTCAGCGCCCCGTTCAAGCTGTTGCTGCTGCGGGCGGTCGCCATCGGCCGACGACGAGAGCGGCTGGCCGACACCACGCTTGCACGCTATGCAGCCGACCTGGACCGCAGGCTCGACCGCATCGTCGCCGCCGTGCCCGTGAGTGCTGACGGCGTCAAGCTGCGCAAACGCATCCTCGCCAATCGCGGCGCCCTGTTCGTGTTCGTCACTCATCGCGATGTGCCCGCCACGAACAACATCTCTGAACGCAACCTCCGCCCCAGCGTCATCTTCCGCAAAATCACCAACGGCTTCCGCTGCGAATGGGGCGCAGACACCTACGCCGCCTTCCGCTCCGTGGTCAGCACCGCTAAAGCAAAGAACATGGCCGTGCTGGGAGCAGTCCGAGACGCTCTGGAGATGAAAATCACGCCAGCCCCGGGGTGAGCAATTACAGCCTCGGCTTGTGTCCGAGCAGTCACGCCGCTGAATACGGCCTGGATGCGTTTGCCCGAGTTCACTTTCCACAAAGGGGCTGGCGCTTGGTTTCGATGACTTGAACGGTCATGAACTGACTTCTGTTGTTGGGAGCGCATCGTGAGGCAAGCGCGTAACCGTGCGAGGAACGATGCCAAATTCGGCCCAGTCCGCCTCAGGTATGTCCACCGAAGCGGCGCTACCCGTCCTTACGGGAGCATTCTCTCCCTGTTTTCTGTAGCACGTGTCGCCTTCGCCATTATGCCGCCCAACAAAGGGGAAAGCGAACCGACAATCTCTGTCCCTCGGGTCACCGTAAACGTCGATGCCATTGCAAAACTCAACACGGCGATCACGAACCGTGATGTCAAGAGCGCTGGTATACTCACACCAGCCCCAAATGAAGATTGTCAACATTTTCTTCTTAGCAGCTACAAGAGTAAAAACCGCAACTTCAACAGCGCCAAACTCGAGAGTACTGCCTGGCCCCATATGCGCTGGCACCATTTCGGTCACTGGTTGAAGGTCTGGGAAATCAAACTCTTCGGGAAAGTCGGGAGTGAATGTCTCAAAATTGGACCGATTGATAAGGCGCCTAGCCAAACCTTGGCCCGTATTTTCCCAAATTGGAGTGAACCTCCACGAGTGCACTCGCGCCCGGTCATCTACGTCGTAAAGCCACTCACACTTGAACCCTTTTAGAAATACAATGGGACCCGCTGCGTTCACGGCTGTAGAAAGCTGGCGTCCAGTGATTTTCGTCTGTTCATACACCGTATAAGCTGTGAGAAGACCGACAAAAAGTTGGGCGCCGGCAGCTATTGTAAGATAAACGTAAAAACCGGCAACTTTCTGCTGGACTATACGGCCAGCGCAGTCGGATGGTGTCTCACCTTGGTAGCATTGAGCGGCGTCATTTGGCTTTTGGCCTTTGAACTGTTCTCTAAGAAGAGCAGGATCGTAGGCTTTCTCATGCTCATAATGGGGTGCGTCCCTTGGCTGTTCATTATAGTTTTGTTTGTATGAGAAAACAGCTAGAGAACACATCAAAATGCATATTACGATGATGCTCGATAATTTTATATCATCTTTGCTTTCTGACACCACGTCCGCCTCCCACGGCCGTTTTTGCGTGCCAAGTGCCGGATAGTCGCCCTGGTTTTTCTGATGGCCGCCAGGGCGACTTTTCAAACGGACACTCAAACAACCGCTTGCTTCCTGCTCAAGCCGCAATCCCATGATCGATCCGCCCAAGCAACGCCTCAACCCGCCTGGTCCCCTCGTCGGTGTCCAGCAGGTATAACGGAGGCTCGCCACCCAGCGCCGAAGTCGGCCGCCTCAGCCACCTGCCGGCCTTTTCCTGGCTGCCGAACGTGGTCTCCGCCGCGGCCACAATGCGCGCCACCCGCAGCAGCCTGTCGGACTGGTCCGGCGTCAGGTTGCCCAGCTTGCGCCGGTTGGCCAGCGTCTTGCGCGGCAACACCACGCGGTCCAGCTCCATCTCAGTCAACCGCCCTGACGTCAGCACGGCCTGCACGGCGCCGAGCGGCAGGCCGTCGCGGGTCAGGCTGACCAGATCCGCCCGACCGACCACCGGTATGCCGCCGACCACATTGAGAGCACTCACAACCGGCATGCCAACCTCCCGGCCATATGCCCACGACTATCGGCCATTTCGCCACCATCCACAACACAATTTCCACCAGGCGCACCACGACCCCCGCCTCAGCTTGCTTTCCCCGCCCAATCCGCTATCATCGCTCCCATTCCTACATCTTCCGCTCTCGGGGGGTGGCCTTCGCGGGCCGCCTTTTTTGTTTTGGACGCACCAGACGAACTGCTCAACCACACCGGCCTGGAGGGCCGCATCGCTGCCATCGTGGGCCCCACGCTGGGCGGCATGGGGTTCGAGCTGGTGCGCGTGTCCGTCCTTGGCCGCGAACGCCCCACTGTTCAGATCATGGCCGACCGCGCAGACGGCGCCCTGATCGCCGTGGAAGACTGCGAGGCCATCAGCCACGTCGTCGGCGCCGTGCTGGACGTCAACGACCCCATCCCCGGCGAGTGGACGCTGGAAGTCAGCTCCGCCGGCATCGACCGCCCGCTCACCCGCGTGAAGGACTGGAACCGCTTCTCCGGCCACCTCGCCCGCGCGGAGACCCACATGCCCGTTTCCGGCCGCAAGCGCTTCTCCGGCGTGGTCCTCGGCGCCGACGAGACCCACGGTCGCCTCCGCCTCGAAGACGGCACCGAAGTCGCCCTGCCGCTGGCCGACATCCGCCGCGCCCGCCTGGTCCTCACCGACGAGCTGATCGCCGCCTCCGCCCCAGAGAAACCTGTCTCCTGAAGCCCGTCTCCTGACCACTACGCCCCCTACCGCTCATCGACGATCCGACCGCCGCCTCTGAAACTCGTCTCCTGACCGCTGCGCCCACCCGATGCCCACCGACGAGCCGACCGCCGCCTCTGAACCCCGCCTCCTGAAGACTGGAACCTGACCATGGACACCGCAGTCTCCCGCCCCGAACTCCTGCTGGTCGCCGACGCGGTCGCCCGCGAGAAATCGATCGACCGCGAGGAAGTGCTCGAGGCCATGGAGCAGGCGATCCAGAAGGCCGGCCGCGCCAAATACGGCCACGAGAAGGACATCCGCGCCACCATCGACCGCCGCACCGGCGACGTCCGCCTCTCCCGCTGGACCGAACTGGTGGAAACCGTCGAGAACGAGGAAACCCAGATCCCCGTCCACATCGCGAAAAAATTCCGCCCCGACCTGAACCTCGGCCAGTTCATCGTCGACCCCCTGCCGCCGATCGATTTCGGCCGCATCGCCGCGCAGACCGCCAAGCAGGTGATCGTCCAGCGCGTGCGCGAGTACGAGCGCCGCCGCCAGTTCGACGAGTTCAAGGACCGCGTCGGCGAGATCATCAACGGCGTGGTCAAGCGCACCGAGTACGGCAACCTGATGGTCGACCTCGGCAAGTCCGAGGCGCTGCTGCGCCGCGACGAACTTATCCCCCGCGAGAGCTTCCGCAACGGCGACCGCGTGCGCGCCTACATCTACGACGTCCGCGAGGAAATCCGCGGCCCGCAGATCTTCCTCAGCCGCACCCACCCCGCCTTCCTCGCGAAACTCTTCGCCCAGGAAGTCCCCGAGATCTACGACGGCATCATCGAGATCAAGGCCGTCGCCCGCGACCCCGGCAGCCGCGCCAAGATGGCGGTGATCAGCCGCGACAGCTCCATCGACCCGGTCGGCGCCTGCGTCGGCATGCGCGGCAGCCGCGTCCAGGCCGTGGTGCAGGAGCTGCAGGGCGAGAAGATCGACATCATCCCCTGGTCCCCGCAATCGGCCACCTTCGTGGTCAACGCGCTGGCGCCGGCCGAAGTCACCAAGGTGGTGATGGACGAGGAAGCCGGCCGCGTCGAAGTGGTCGTCCCCGACGAGCAGCTCAGCCTGGCCATCGGCCGCCGCGGCCAGAACGTTCGCCTGGCCAGCCAGCTCACCCGCTGGGACATCGACATCCTCACCGAGGCCGAGGAGAGCGAGCGCCGCCAGGAGGAGTTCCGCCGCCGCACCAGCCTGTTCGTGGAAGCCCTCGACGTGGACGACGTCATCGCCGGCCTGCTGGTCACCGAAGGCTTCAACTCCATCGAGGAGCTCGCCTTCGTCGACCGCGACGAGCTGGCCGAGATCGAGGGGTTCGACGAGACGGTGGCCGAGGAGCTGATCCGCCGCGCCGAGCAGTTCCTGGTCGCCCGCGACGAGGGCCTGACCGAGAAGCGCGTGGAGCTCGGCGTCACCGACGAGGTCGCCGCCTTCGAGCTGTTCACCCCGCAGATGCTGGTCACCCTCGGCGAGAAGGGGGTCAAAACCCTCGACGACCTGGCCGACCTCGCCGGCGACGAGCTGGTGGAGTTCCTCGGCGCCGACCAGGTGGACGAGGCCACCGCCAACGAGGTGATCATGGCCGCCCGCGCCCACTGGTTCGCCGAGGACGGCGAGCCGGGCGCCGAGGCCTCGAGCGACGAGGCAGCGAGCGACGCGGCGGCTGGCGAACACGCGACAGGCGACGAAGCCGAAGGAGCCGCACCCGAGGCCGAAGAGGAGGCTTCAAACGGCTGACCCTGCGCCCCATGTGAGTGAAGCCGCAGGCCCCCCGGACGTGGAGGTCGGCGACGACCCCGAACGCGGACCGCAACGCCGCTGCATCGTCACCCGCACGCAGGGTGACCGTGCACGGATGATCCGCTTCGTGGTGGGGCCAGACAGGAGTGTGGTGCCGGACGTGGCGGCCCGATTGCCGGGCAGGGGTTTCTGGTTGAGCCCGCGTGCCGATGTGATAGAAAGCGCGCGTGCCAGGGGCGCCTTTGCGCGAGCAGCCCGCGGCCCGGTCTCCGTGCCCGCCGATCTGACCGCAACCCTGCAAGCCCAGCTTGCCAGGCGCCTGTCCGATCATCTCGGCCTGGCGCGCCGGGCCGGGCAGGCGGTGGCGGGATTCGCCAAGGCGCGCGAATGGGTGCAGGCGGGCACCGCCGGCCTGGTGCTCCAGGCCAGCGACGGCAGCGAGGACGAACGCCGCCGGCTGCTGTCGGGGGCGGATGTGACAACCGCGTGGCCGATGGACGGGACCACCCTCGGTGGGGTTTTCGGCCGCGACCATGCGGTGCACGTGGCTATAGCGCACGGCCGGCTGGCCGAGGCGTTGATGAACGAGGTTCTACGCCTGTCGGGAGTGTCCGGGCAGGTGTTGTACAAGCAGGCAGGTGAATGAGCGAAACCAACGACCGCGACGTGGGACAGGATAGCGGACGCGACGCAGGGGAGGCCAAGGGCCGTCTCTCGCTTCGTCCGGCCGGGCGCAGCGAACTGGGCCGGACGGAGGCTGCCGGCTCGGTCAAGCAGGTGTTCTCCCACGGCCGCACCAAGACCGTGCAGGTGGAGGTCCGCAAGACCCGCACCGGCGCGCCCAAGCCCGCCTACCAGGCAACCCCGCAGCCCGCGCTGCCGGCCAACCTCGGCGCGCCTCGCCCGGCGGTCACCGCCGCAGCGTCCGCCGCCCCCGCGGCCGGGTCCGCCGCCGGTGCCGCCGCCAAGCCGGCCTCACCCGCAACGCCTGCGCGCCCCGCCGGCCCCGCCCGCCCGGGCATGGGCGGCCGCGCGCTCACGCCCAACGAGCTCGCCGTGCGCCAGCGCGTGCTGCTCGAGCAGCAGAAGGTCCTGCAGGAGCAGCAGCGCGAGGCCACCAAGCGCGAGGCCGAACGCCGCGAGCAGGAGAAGATCTCCATCCTCTCTGCCGCCGAGGAAGCCCGCCGCCGCGAGGAGGACACCCGCCGCCAGGCCGAGGAAGACCAGCGCCGCGTCATCGCCGAGCAAGCCCGCGCCCGCGAAGCCGCCCCCGAGGGCCAGTCGCCGACAACCCAGGAACCGGCCCAGGCCGCAGGCGCCGCCCAGCCCGCCCGCCCGGGCGCCGGCGCCGCGACGCGCCCCGTCGCCGCCCGCCCCGCTTTGCCGGGTGCCCCGCGCGAGACTCTCGGCCTGCGCACCGGCCGCGAAGACGAGGAGGAAGGCCGCGGCGTCGTCCGCCGCCCCGGCGGCATCCCCGCGCCGCGCAAGGTGCTCACCCCCGTCGTCGCCAAGAAGGGCCCCGGCGAGGGCCGCCGCGCCGGCCGCATCGACGTGCAGGCCGCCATCGAGGGCGAGGACGAGAAGACCCGCAGCCTCGCCAGCGTGCGCCGCCAGCGCGACCGCGAACGCCGCAACGCCGAGCTCGCCGCCCTGCGCGCCGATCAGGTGAAGGTGGTACGCGACGTGGTGCTGCCCGACGCCATCACCGTGCAGGAGCTGGCCAACCGCATGGCCGCTCGCGCCGTGGACGTGGTCAAAACCCTGATGCGTCTGGGCGTGATGGCCACCATCACCCAGGTGCTCGACAGCGACACCGCCGAGCTGGTGGTCCAGGAGTTCGGCCACCGCGTCCGCCGCGTCTCCGAGTCCGACGTGGAACAGGGCATCGAGGGCGAGCTGGACGAGGACACCGACCTGATCCCCCGCGCCCCGGTGGTCACCATCATGGGCCACGTCGACCACGGCAAGACGTCCCTGCTCGACGCGCTGCGTGCCACCGACGTCGCCGCCGGCGAGGCGGGCGGCATCACCCAGCACATCGGCGCCTACCAGGTGACCCTGCCCTCCGGCAGCCAGATCACCTTCATCGACACGCCTGGCCACGAGGCGTTCACCTCGATGCGCGCCCGCGGCGCCTCGGTCACCGACATCGTCATCCTGGTGGTCGCCAGCGACGACGGCGTGATGCCGCAGACCATCGAGGCCATCAAGCACGCCAAAGCCGCGCACGCCCCGATCATCGTCGCCATCAACAAGATGGACAAGGCGGACGCCAACCCGACCCGCGTGCGCCAGGAGCTGCTGAGCCACGAGATCGTCGTCGAAGACTTGGGCGGCGACACCCAGGACGTGGAGGTCTCGGCCACCAAGCGGATGAACCTCGACAAGCTGGAGGAGTCCATCCTGCTGCAGGCCGAAATCCTCGACCTGCGCGCCAACCCCGACCGCGCCGCCGAAGGCAGCGTCATCGAAAGCCGCCTGGACCGCGGCCGCGGCCCGGTCGCCACCATCCTGGTGCAGAACGGCACCCTGCACCAAGGCGACATCGTGGTCTGCGGCGCCGAGTGGGGCCGCGTGCGCGCCATGCTCGACGACAAGAACCGCCAGATCAAGATCGCCGGCCCCTCCACCCCGGTCGAGATCCTCGGCCTCGGCGGCGTGCCCTCCGCCGGCGAACCCTTCGTCGTCGTCGAGGACGAAGGCCGCGCCCGCGAGGTCAGCGAGTTCCGCACCCGCAAGCTGCGCGACAAGGCCGCAGCAGGGGCGACCGCCGCCCGCGGCACGCTGGAGCAGATGCTGACCCGCATCGCCGCCGGCGCGCAGAAAGAAGTCGCCGTCGTCATCAAGGCCGACGTCCAGGGCAGTGCAGAGGCCATCCAGGCCACCGTGCTGAAGCTGGAGCACGAGGAGGTAAAGGTGCGCGTGCTAAACGCCACCGTCGGCCAGATCACCGAGGGCGACGTGCAGCTCGCCAAAGCCTCCCACGCGGTCATCGTCGCCTTCAACGTGCGCGCCTCGAGCCAGGCGCGCGAGCTCGCCCACCGCGACGGCGTGGAGATCCGCTACTACTCGATCATCTACCAGGTGGCCGACGACATCGCCGAGTTGGTCAAGGGCAAGATCTCGCCGAAATACCGCGAGAACTTCCTAGGCTACGCCGAGATCCGCAAGGTCTTCGACATCACCAAGACCGGCAAGGTCGCCGGCTGCATGATCACCGAGGGCCTGGTCAAGCGCGGCTGCGGCGTCCGCCTGCTGCGCGACAACGTGGTCATCCACCAGGGCGAACTCAGCCAGCTCAAACGCTTCAAGGACGACGTCAAGGAAGTCGCCCGCGGCTACGAGTGCGGCCTCTCCTTCGCCGGCTACAGCGACCTGCGCGAAGGCGACATGGTGGAGTGCTACGAAAGCGAGCTGGTTCCCGCTTGAAGCCTAAGTCGTGAAGCTGACGCGCAAAGAGGGCCGGGCGGATAAAACCTCCGCCCGGCCCTCGCGCACCGCCAGCAAAAAAGCCGGGCCGAAGCCCCCCTCGCAACGCCAGCTCCGCGTCGCCGAAGAGGTACGCCACGTGCTCTCCGGCGTGTTCACCCGTGGCGAGTTTCGCGACCCCGACCTGGCCGACGTGTTGATCACGGTCACCGAAGTGCGCATGTCACCCGACCTGAAGCACGCGACCGCTTTCGTCGCACGTCTCGGCCGGACGGACATCGA
Source organism: Acetobacteraceae bacterium (assembly GCA_965198755.1). Taxonomy (GTDB): domain Bacteria; phylum Pseudomonadota; class Alphaproteobacteria; order Acetobacterales; family Acetobacteraceae; genus BOG-908. Next base: position 3,766,282 of record OZ240673.1, on the reverse strand, counting down.
TGCGAAACTGCCGGCGCTGAAGCGCGCCGCGCCGTATTTCCGTGCCCAGCTTGCGCACGAGATGCGGCTCCGCGTGGCGCCGGATGTTTCGTTCCAGGCGGATACCGCTTTGGACTACGCTATGCACATCAACGAGCTGTTGCATGCGCCCGAGGTGGCGAAAGACTTAGGGTAAGCAAGCAAGGCCTTCTTTTCTGAAGAAAAGAAGCAAAAGACTTTTGTCCCTGCTGTCGCGGAGTCTCCCGCAACGTACACCCTAGGGAACAAAAGTTTTTTGGTTCTTTTTTCAAAAAAGAACTGCTTGCTTAGCTTGCCTTCAACGCATCCTGAGCCTTAGCCACAGCCCCCTTGCACGCCGGATCGTTCTTCGCGTTCAGATCCACCGCCTCCTGCCAAGCCGTCTTCGCGCGCGACACATGGTCGTCCTGCGCAGACATGTTGCTGGCCTGGCTCCCGGGATGCGTCTCGTCGGACCCGCTGCCCGTCGCCGCCGCCTGCGCGGCCGTCGGCTTGCCAAGCTGCTGGCGCCTGACATCAGCCGGCGAGGTAGCAACGTTGCTGGACGCGGCGTCCAGCTCCTTGGTCCCCGCCGTGCCGCCAATCTTCGCGTTCTGCGACGCCGTCGTCCCCTTCGCGTCGGTTACGGGCGCCTGTCCGCCGCTCTGCATGCTGCCGGGGTTGGACCCGGTCAGCGTACCCGTCGTCGCCGGGCCAAGCTGCGGCTTCTGGCTGAGCTGCTTGCCCAGCGTGGCAATGTCGTCCGAGCACGGCCCTGCCCAGGCCGGCGCCGAGGCGGCAAGCGCGGTGATCATCGTGGCTGACAGCAGCAAGCGATGTTTCGCCATGGCGTGTTCTCCCCTGTTTATGGTTTTGCCCATAAACGTGGCCGTCTCCCGTCGGTTCGGCCGACCGCGCATGAGCCTTTCGGACGATACCGCACGAGCCAATCCGCCCTTCACGGCGGAGAAGAAGGCAAGCAGTTCTTTGTTGGAAAGCCCCGTTTACTTGGAAATCAGGCAGTCCAGTCCGCCCACTCGCGCATCATGCTGGTGACGTCCGGGCCCTTCACCGGCTTCTCGAGTAGCCCCTTAGTGCCGTTTCAAAGTCGGACTGGTGAGTGAGCTGGCGTGGTTTTTCGAGCACCGGAGCGGAATGGCCTCGTGTGGCCATGAGCGCCGGAACACAAAAAACTGCGTCAGATGACCGCCAGGACCGGCTTCTCAAACGGACACGTAAAGAATCTTGTTCCCTGACGTACACGCTGCCGGAGACTCCGCGACAGCCGCAACAAAAGTTTTTTGCTGCTTTTTTTCAAAAAAGCAGGCCTTGCTTCCTCGCCTCCCCGCACCTCCGGATTAAGGTAGGCTCGCCCCGTCCCACCCCAGGCAGGCCAGCACGCATGCGCTCGCACATCATCGGCAACACGCTCCCCGTTCTCGAGCTCGCCCTGGACCGCGGCGAGGGCCTGGTCGCCGAGACCGGCCAGCTCAGCTGGATGAGCGGCGGCATCGAGCTGCGCACTACCACCAACACCGCCGGCGCCACCGGCTTCCTCGGCGCCATCGGCCGTGCGTTCTCCGGCGGCGGCCTGTTCATGACCGAGTACCTGGCCCCGTACCAGCCCGGCACCGTCGCCTTTGCCGCCAAGATCCCCGGCCGTATCGTCGAGCTGACCGTCCAGCCCGGCCAAAGCTACATGGTCCACAAGCACGGCTTCGTCTGCGGCAGCATGGGCGTGCAGCTCGGCACCGGCTTCCAGCAATCCCTCGGCTCGGGCCTGTTCGGCGGCAACGGCTTCCTGCTGCAGCGCCTGTCCGGCCCCTGCACCGCCTGGGTGGAGCTCGGCGGCGAGGTGGTCGAACGCCTGCTCGCCCCCGGCGAGCAACTGCGCGTCCACCCCGGCCACGTCGGCATGTTCGAAGACCGCGTGGGCTTCGGCATCACCACCATCCGCGGCATCAGCAACATCTTCTTCGGCGGCGACGGCCTGTTCCTCGCCGAGCTCACCGGCCCCGGCCGCGTCTGGCTGCAGACCCTGACGCTGCCGAACCTGGCGCACGCTTTGGCGCCCTACCTGAGCAGCGAAGGCCGCGGGCAGACGGTGGAACAGGCGGCCGAGGTGGGCGTGGCCGGCGCGGTGCTTAGAAGCTTCTTCAACAGGTAAGCAAGCAAGGCCTTCTTTTTCGAGAAAAAGAAGCAAAAAGCTTCTAATGCGGCTGTCGCGGACGGCCGAAACAACACGTTTCACCACACGACACCCGACGGGAACAAAAGTTTTTTGGTTCTTTTTTTCAAAAAAGAACCGCTTGCCTTGCTACCTCCTCCACGCTCAGCTCCTCCAACCTGTCCGCCTGCAACACCACCGCGTCCCCCACCGGCGCTGCCAGCTCCGTCCTGCTGTAGCGCGAGAACAACGCCACCACCCGGCACCCCATCATCGCCGCCAAATGAACCGGCCCGGTATCGCCCCCCACCGCCAGCGCCGCCCGGTACGCCAGCCCCGCCAGGTCCACCAGGTCCGTCCGCCCGGTCAGGTCCACCGCTCCAGGGCACGCCTGCAGGATCACCGCCGCATCGGTCGCCTCCGCCAAGGTGCCCACCACCACCGGCCGCAACCCCCGCCCCTGCAACACGCCCGCGAGTGCCGCGAACCGCTCCACCGGCCACTTCTTCGCCCCTCCCTGCGACAGCGATGTCCCCGGCACCAGCAGCGCGTACGGCGCCTTCAGCACTGGCCCGCCACCGCGCAGCCACCCCAGCTCCGGCTCGGCCGCCGCTACCCCAGCGGCCGCCAACTGGCCACGCTGCCGCACCACCGTGTGCAGCGCGTCCCGCCCGGGGTCGGCGTCCGGATGCGAGCAGAACCGCGCGATCCCGGACCACTGCGGCCACCCCGCCAGCCAAAAATACCGCGAGGACCGCCCGGAGGTTTGCAAGTCGTACACGAAGTCGAACCCCCTCAGCTGCCCGCGCAGCCGCCGCAGCCCCGCCAGGTCGGTCCAGCCCGGCCGCGTGTCCACCCGCACTTCGTCGAACCAGGGGCTCGCCGCGGCCAGCTGCGCAAACGGCGCCGTCGTCAGCAGGCAGACGGTGTCCGCCACGTGGTGCGCGCGGATGGCGGCGAACGCCGGGAACGAGAGCACCATGTCGCCGAGTGCGCCCAGGCGGATTACCAGGATGCGGCGGGTCATCAGAAAGCAAGCAGTTCTTTTTTGAAAAAAAGAACCAAAAAACTTTTGTTCCCTTGGGCGCGCGCTGAAGGAACCTCCGCGACAGCCGGACCAAAGTTTTTTTGCTTCTTTTTTTTCAAAAAAAGAAGGCCTTGCCTGCCGGCGCCAGCAGCTCCGAGTACACCTCCAACGTAGCCCTCTGCATCGCCCCCGTTGTGTATGCCTCCAGCACCGCTTCGCGCGCCCGCGCCCCCAACGCCCCCCGCGCCTCCCCATCCAGGTCCAACGCCGCCGCCAACGCCGCCGCCAGCCCGCCCACGTCGCCCGGCGGCACCAGCATCCCCGTCGTCCCGTGCCGTATCGTCTCCGCCGCCCCCCCATGGTCGAACGCCACCACCGGCCGCCCCGCCGCCTGCGCCTCTATCACCGCCCGGCCGAACGGCTCCGGCTTGAGGCTAGCGTTGACCACCACGTCGGCCAGCATCAGCGCCGCCGGCATGTCCTCGCAGTGTCCGGCCAGCCGCAGCCGCCCGCCGATCCCCAGCTTCGCCGCCCGCGCCTCCAACCCCCGGGCGTAGCCGTCGCGCCCCTGGTCGCTGCCCACCAGCACGCAGTAGGTGTCCTCCCGCCCCAGCCGCGCCACCGCGTCCAGCAGCACCTCGGCGCCCTTCCACCGCGTCAGCCGCGCCGGCAGCATCACCACCCGCGCCCCTGTCGGCACCCGCCAGGCCTGCGCCAGCTTGTGCATGCGGTCGCCGCCGACCCGCGCCGGGTCGAACACCGCCGTGTCCACCCCGCGCGGTATGACGCGCAACCTGTCCGCCCCCACGCCGTAGCGCGCCCCCACCTGCGCCGCCACGTAGCGACTGATGGCGATCACCCGGTCCCCCCGCGCCATCACCCCGTTATACATCCGCTTGCCCGGCAGATCCTCGCCGTACACCCCGTGCCACGTCGTCACGAACGCCACCCCCGCTCGCCGCGCCGCCAGCAACGCCGACCACGCCGGCGCGCGCGACCGCGCATGCACCAGCCCTACGCTCTCGCGCCGGATCACCCGCCCCAGCCGGCCGGCGTTCAGCAGGATGTTCACCGGGTCCTTGGTCATCAGCGACATCGTCACGTGCCGCCCGCCGGCGCGCTCCACCTGCGTCACCATCCGCCCGCCGGCGCTGGCCACCAGGGCCACGCCGCCGCTGCGCGCCACCGCCTCGGCCATCTCCACCGTGCCGCGCTCCACCCCGCCGGTGTCCAACGATGGCAACACCTGCAGCACCCGCATCGGCTCGTCTCGCATCGCCGCTTCATAGAGGCCGCGGACACGACCAGGAAGAAAGCAAAGCCTTCTTTTCTGAAGAAAAGAAGCAAAAGACTTTTGTCCCTGCTGTCGCGATGGTTCTGCCAATGCGCGCGCAAGGGAACAAAAGTTTTTTGGTTCTTTTTTTCAAAAAAGAACCGCTTGCTTGCTCCTGCCTGTCAACACGCGGTTGCTCACGCAAATCACGCTTCCAGGCTGTGCTGCTTGTAATACACGTTCTAATTTTGCTATTAGCACCAGGCCCGGTTCACGCTAGCGTTGGTAGTGCACCACCCTGCCAGGATGTGGTCCCATGCTGACACCTGCCGTCCTCGCCTACCCGTTCCTCGGCCTCATGGTCGGCCTGATCGTGGGCCTGACCGGCGTGGGCGGCGGCTCGCTGATGACCCCGCTGCTGGTGCTGATGTTCCACATCCACCCCACCAAGGCGGTCGGCACGGACCTGCTCTACGCAGCGCTCACCAAGGCGGTGGGCACCGTGGTGCACAACGCCAGTTCCACCGTGGACTGGCGCATCGTCCGCCGCCTGGCCACCGGCTCGGTCCCGGCCACCGCGCTCACCATGGCCCTGCTCTACCGCTACGGCCCGGAGAGTGACCGCGTGGCGCACGCCATCACCTTCAGCCTCGGCATCGCCCTGCTGCTGACCGCGCTGTGCATCCTGTTCCGCGGCCCGATCACCCGCACCCTCTCCCGCCGCCTGGGCGAGCCATCCGATCGCACGGCAACGCTGCTCACTGTCTGCAGCGGCGCGGTTCTCGGCCTGCTGGTGCCGCTCTCCTCGGTGGGCGCCGGCGCCCTGGGCGTCACCGCGCTGATCGTCCTCTACCCGCGCATCCCGATCGCCCGCATCGTCGGCTCGGACATCGCCCACGCGGTGCCGCTGACGCTGCTGGCCGGCTCGCTGCACTGGGGCCTGGGCGACGTGGACATGCACCTGCTCGGCCAACTGCTGATCGGGTCCATCCCCGGCATATTGCTGGGCAGCTACCTGGCACCGCGGATGCCGGAGGGCGGGCTGCGGCCGGTGCTGGCTGCGGTGCTGTTCGTGGTGGGCGGCAAGCTGGTCCTCTAGAGAAGAAAGCAGGCAGTTCTTTTTTGAGAAAAAGAACCAAAAAACTTTTGACTTCGCTGTCGCGCGCTCTCCGGATGAGTCCGCGACAGCCGCGATAAAAGCTTTTTGCTTCTTTTTCTCGAAAAAGAAGGCCTTCCTTCCTCGGCCGCATCAAAGCCGAACCCCGACCCACGCCACGAGTTGACCGGTCTCTCATCAACGCGCAGGAGTACGTGAGATGGACCCGGTTTCCAGGCGCGGCGTCGTGGCCGCCATTGGCGCGCTCGGCGCAGCCACCGCCGCCCACGCGCAAACCTACGGCAACCCCGACAAGCCCGCGCAGGGCGCCGTCAACGCCGCCCCGCGCGCGCTCGCCAACCCGGGGCCGCAGAGCCCCGCGCTGGCCGACCAGTTCCCCAGCCTGCTCAACCCGGTGGCCACCGACGTGCTTGGCATGCCGATGTTCTGGTCGTCGTTCAACAACGCTCACCGGCGCATCCAGGCCGGCGGCTGGGCCAGGCAGGTCACCGTCAGCGACTTCGCCATCTCGACGAGCATCGCCGGCGTCAACATGCGGCTCGACGCCGGCGGCATCCGCGAGATGCACTGGCACCAGCAGGCCGAATGGGGCTTCGTCAGCAACGGCACCACCCGCATCACCGTGCTCGACGAACGCGGCCTCCCCCAGGTGGCCGACGTCAAGGCTGGCGGCCTGTGGTACTTCCCGGCCGGCCTGCCGCACTCGCTGCAGGGCCTGGGCCCCGACGGCAGCGAGTTCATCCTCGCCTTCGACGCCGGCGCCGCGTCCGAGGACAACACGCTGCTGATCACCGACTGGCTGGCCCACACCCCGCCCGAGGTGCTGGCGAAAAACTTCGGCGTCTCCGCCGACGTCTTCAAGACCATCCCGCTCGCGCAAAAATGGATCTTTCCCGGCCAGGTCCCAGGGCCGCTCGCGGACGACCAGAAGGCCGCCGCCGGCACCCGCGGCAACTCGGCGCAGTCCTTCGTCTTCGACCTCGCCGGCATGGCCCCGGACCGCCAGACCCACGGCGGCTCGGTCCGCATTGCGGACTCCACGAACTTCCACGCCTCGAAAACCATCGCGGTCGCCATGGTGTCCATCGCACCCGGCGGCATGCGCGAGATGCACTGGCACCCGGACGCCGACGAGTGGCAGTACTACGTGAAAGGCCGCGCGCGCATGGGCGTCTTCAACACCGGCCCGCAGGCGATGACCGCCGACTTCAACCCCGGAGACATCGGCTACGTGCGCAAGAGCCTGGGCCACTACATCGAAAACACCGGCTCGGACGAGCTCGTCTTCCTCGAGGTGTTCAAGACCGCCAAATATACGGACGTGTCCCTGTCGGACTGGATGCTGCACACCCCGCCGCAGATGGTCGCCCAGACGCTGAACATCGACCCGTCGGTCCTGAAGCACCTGAGCCAGGCTCGGCCGGACGTTGTTCCTGTCTGACGCGGTGCGGTAGCGCCGTGCCGGAGACGCGTGTGCGTGGTAGCAAGGCAAGGCAAGCAGTTCTTTTTTGAAAAAAAGAACCAAAAAACTTTTGTTCCCTCGGTACACGCTGCGGGAAAGTCCGCGACAGCAGGGACAAAAGTTTTGGCGAGTATCCGGAACTTGACACAGAAAGGAAGGCCTTCCTATTCAGGTCGGCTTTCTGCTTCAGCAAGCTTTTCCGCCCGTTTCATCTGTTTGCCGGTCGGTTCCTTCGCACGCACCTCAAAGCCGCCGTGGTTTTCGGATGCATAAGCTTCGGCTTGTGCCCGAGCGGTCGCGCCGCTGAATACGGCTTGGATGCGCCTGCCAGTCTTCACCTTCCACAAGGGCGGCTGACGCTTGGTTTCGATGACTTGGGTTGTCATGAAGAAACAGCCTTTCTTTCAGTTGGCATAGTTCTGGATGCCGTCTTCATACATGTAGATGTCTGCCGCGCTGACGTTTTCACCTACGGAAAAACCGGACCAATTGTCCAACAAGGGTCGCTGCCTACGAATAATTCTACCCACCACGTAAGAGAAGTATGTCTGGTGGTGCCTAGATGGACTTCCGTAAATGTAATCGGCACATCCAATAATTTGGAAGAAAAAGACAGAGTGTCCGGTGCCATCCGGAATTTGAGCTTTAGCTATTCGATCAGGGAAAATTCCAAAACCATTCGTCCCAATCCCCTGTTTGCTGGCATCCGTTTGGTCGTCGGGAAAAAGGATTTTGCCATAATGGTTGGGTGCGTTCCCGAGTGCAGTTGCGAAAGCGCACGCCTTTTTTTGAGCTTCATCAACAGTGTCGTCGCCTGGAAAGTAACTTCTGGCTACAGCATTGACGGAAAGAGCGGGAGACTTTCCGATATTCTTGACTATAATTTGAGGTTGCATATCGCCCGCCAAATTATTTTTCGTGAAGTAAAACCAGTGAATGTCAGAAGCCTGCAACGTAACTTTAATCCAGGGGCGTTGCTCCTCGCCCATAGCGGTAAGCTGATCTTGGGCAGCGGCGGCTTGATCCCTGCTCGCTTCCAAGGCTTCACTAGCGAGCACAACGCTGATGCAAGCGCCAGCAGCGGCGAGCAGCGTGAACAGGCTAATTCCACACCAATATAGTATTTCATATCGACGGTATTTTTGATCAGCTCTATTTTTTGTTATTTCAGAGCGTTTCAATATGCTTTTGTCCCGCTCGGCGTCGCCGGTTGGGTATTCGGCTTCTTCTCCTTGGTCAGTTTCTTCTGGGCAATTTTTTGCCCAGTCCATTAGGAGAGAAACGAATATGATCGAAAATATCAACGCTAGCCCGGCGGTTCTTGTCGCTTCTGACACCGCTTCCGCCTCCCACGTCTCTTTTTGCGGGTCAGCACCGCGCTACCGCAGCGCCGAAGATGTCATCATTGTTCCGGCTATTATACCGAAACTCAAACTCGGCTACGTAAAGCGGCAGATACTTGGCGCTGACGTTTTGGAACGTGCCCATGATACCGCGCTTGAGAAGCGACCAGAAGCCGTCAATGGTCTGTGTGTGAACCAAGCCGCGCACATACTCGCCCCGGCTGTGGTTGACGCTATCGTGCTTGAACCCTTTCTTGTTCAACGGGAGATAGACCGGCGAGTCGTCGGTTGCGACCAAGTCAACCTTTTCCGAGATGGCCTGACGGACGAAGCTCAAGCCGTCCTTGTTGACGTTGGCAATCGCGCGGGCGACCAGGGTGCCGCTGCGGCTGACTGCACCCATGACCGGGAGCTTGTTGGCGACGCCGCTGCCGCGCAGCTTTTTGCTGGCGTGCCGGTTCTTGTTCTTGCCGCCCACGTAGGTTTCGTCCACCTCCACGATGCCGACCAGCTTGCGAAACTCGGGATCCACCAGAGCGGCACGAATGCGGTGCGTCATGTAGAGGGCGGTCTCGTAGGAGCCGAATCCGAGAACACGCTTTACTTCAAGCGCGGCAACGCCTTTCTTGCCGGTCAGCATCATGTAGATGACCTGAAACCACTTACGCAGGCCAACATTCGTGTTTTCGAAAGGAGTGCTGACGAGAACGGAAAAACGATAGCCGGTTGGCGAGCAGGCCCGGCACTGCCAGTGGAAGGGGCGGGCTTTGAGGTGAGACAGCTTCTCGTTGCCGCAGCGAGGGCAGCAAACACCGTTGGGCCAGCGGCGGGCGGTCAAGTAAGCTTTGCAGGCCTCGTCCGTGGGGAACAGTTCATCAAACTGCCCGACCGTCATTTGCTGAGTGAACTTGACCTTGGCTATGGGAGCGATCCCCGTGTCTGAGAGGGAAGATAGGACGATAAGCCGTGCGTGTCAAGTGCCGGATAGTCGCCAAGTTTTTTGCTGCTTTTTTCAAAAAAGCAGGACTTGCCTTCCTCCCCGCACTTCAGCGCTGTCGCAAGCCAGCGTATCGACCGTCTCCTGTGGCGCTCCCCCCCGGCGGGGCCGGCCCACCAACGCCGCGCCCCGCACCGGTTAGGAAACCGTAGGTCGTGACCGAACCACACGTCCCAGCCGCGCGCCGACGAGAGAGGCCTGGCTCGCGACGACGCCACTCCTCCGAGCCGCGCGCCTCCCGAGAGACACTTAGCTCGTGACGCACGCACGCATCCAACCCGGAGACCAGCCGTCCCCCGCCGAGCTGATCGCCGCGCGCCCGGCGCTCTCCGCCCACGCGATGGACGGCCTCCTGCTGGACGGCATCCCGCTGGCCGCCATCGCCGCCGCCCATGGCACGCCCTGCTGGGTCACCGGTGCGACCACGCTGCGCGCCCGCTACCGCCGCCTGGCTCACGCCATGGCCGGCGTCTGCATCCACTACGCGGTCAAGGCCAACGACCACCTGGCCATCCTGGCACTGCTCGCCGCCGAAGGCGCCGGCGCCGACGTGGTCAGCGGCGGCGAGCTGCTCCGCGCCCGCCAGGCCGGCATCCCTGCACACCGCATCGTCTTCTCCGGCGTCGGCAAGACCGCATCCGAGCTCGCCCTCGCCCTGCGCCACGGCGTCGGCCAGATCAACGTGGAGAGCGAGGAGGAGCTGCACGAGCTCTCCACCATCGCCACCGCGCTGGGCACCACCGCCCGCATCGCGCTCCGAGTGAACCCCGACGTGGACGCCGGCACGCTGGACGCCATCTCCACCGGCCGCGCCGGCGACAAGTTCGGCATCCCCGCCGCCGATATCCCGGCGCTCTACGCCGCCGCCGCGCGCCTGCCCGGCCTGCACCCGACCGGCCTCGCCGTGCACATCGGCAGCCAGATCTTCGGCATGTCTGCCTTCGCCGCCGCCTACCGCCGCATCGCCACCCTGGTCACGGACCTGCGCGCCGCCGGCCACCCGGTCGACGCGGTCGATTGTGGCGGCGGCCTCGGCATCCCCTACGCCGAGGAGACCGCCTGCCTGCCGGAAGCCTGGGCCGCCTGCATCGCCGGCATCTTCGGCCACTTGGACCTCCGCCTCGCCATCGAGCCCGGCCGGTGGCTGGTAGGCCCCGCCGGCGTGCTGCTCGCCTCCGTCATCCGTGTCCGCCGCGCCGGCATGCCCCGCCCTCTCGTCATCCTCGACGCCGCGATGAACGACCTCGCCCGCCCGGCCCTATACGGCGCCTGGCACGCCATCCTCCCCCTCTCCGCCACGCGCCTGACCGCCGCGCCGGAACCCACCGACGTCGCCGGCCCGGTCTGCGAGAGCACCGACATCCTGGCCCGCGCCCGCCTTCTCGCCCCGCTGCAACCCAACGACTCGGTGGCGATCCTGGATTGCGGCGCATATGGTGCGGTGATGAGCTCCACCTACAACGCCCGCCCGCTCGCCGCCCAAGTCATGGTCGAACCCACCCTGGGCACCCCCGGCTTCACCCTGATCCGCCCCTGCACTGACGCCACCTCCCTCTGGGCCGGTGAAGCAATGCCCCATCGCCCGGCAACGCAGCCCGACGCGGCGCCAGCCGAGTCCCGCCTGCCCCAACCGCCACAGCCCGACAGTATGCGCCAGGACGGCACCGGAGCTGACCAAACCCACCGCGACCCCGCTCGAGCGGACCGGCACGGCACCGCCGCGGGCCAAATGCTCGGCCCAGCCCACCCCGCTGAAACGGACCGTGACGGCGCCGGCACGAACCAAACGCCTGGCAGATCCCACCTCACTGGAACGGACCGGGACGGCACCGGCGCCGGCCAAATGCTTGGCCGAGCCCACCAAGCTGGAACGGACCAGGACGGCAGCGGCGCCGGCCAAACGCTCAACCCTGCCCGCTCCGCTGAAACGGACCAGGACGGCACCGGCGCGGGCCACACTTCAAGCGGAGCGTTCCAGGGATGACCACCGCTTCACACGCCCAGGACCGCCGCGTCGCCCTCTTGCGCACCGCCGCCCGGATCGTGCTGTTGTGGGAGGTGCTGCTCGCCGCGCTCTGGCCCGTGCTCGCCCTGCTCGGCGCGCTCGCCGCCGTGGCGCTGCTCGGCGTGCCCGCCCTGCTGCCCGGCTGGCTCCATCTGGCCCTCGCCGCCGCCGCCCTGGCCGGCCTGGCCGTGCTGCTGTGGACAGCCACCCGCCACCTGCGCCTGCCCGGCCCGCACGACGCCGAACGCCGCCTGGAACACGATTCCGGCCTGCGCCACCGCCCCTTCGCCACCCTCCGCGACCTCCCCGCCGGCAACGCCCCATCCCCCTCGACCATCTCCTCCCCAACCCCCGCCGGCACCGCAAAGCCCGCCCGCGCCCGCATTGCCGCCTACCTGTCCGGCGCATCCTCGGCCAGGACCGCCAACCTGCCGCCAACCGCCGCCGGGGCCAGCGTGCCGAACGCCTCCCCGGCCGGCATCGCCAGCGCACCGCCGAACACATTTCCGGCCGGCATCACCAGCGCACCACCGAACACTTTCCCGGCCGGCATCGCCAGCGCACCACCGAACACCTCCCCGGCCGGCATCACCAGCCCACCGCCAACCGCCTCCCCGGCCGGCACCGCCAGCGTGCCGCTGAACATGCCGGCCCACGCCACTCTCAGCGCCCCAGCCATGGCCGCCAGCGCTCCCCTGAACCCACACGCGCCCAGCAACGCCGCGCCCTACACCCCCGCCCCCGCCTTACCCGAAGCCGCCGCTCTCTGGCGCGTCCACCAGGCCCGCGCCCGCCTCGCCATCTCCCGCCTGCGCCTGCGCGGCCCGAACGCCCAGCTCACCAGCCACGACCCCTACGCCCTGCGCGCCGCCTCCGTGCTGCTGCTCGCCGCCGCCCTGGTCGTCGCCGGCCCGCGTGCCGGCACGCGGCTGGCCGGCTCGCTCGCCCCCGCCCTGCCGCTCTCGCTCGCCGGCCCCGCCCCGGTCATCCAGGCCTGGATACAGCCGCCCGCCTACACCGGCCTGCCGCCAATCTTCCTGCCCGCGGCCGGCGGCACCGTCACCGTCCCCACCGGCTCCCGCCTTACCGTCAGCATCACCGGCGCCGGCAGCCGCCCCGCCGTCTCCGTCGCCGGCGCCACGCTCCCGGTCGAGCTGCTCGGCCAGGGCAGCTACCAGTCCGCCGCCACCCTCTCCCACGAGGGCCCGCTGCGCATCGACGGCGGCTTCTCCCGCCTCGCCGGCTGGACCCTCGCGCTGATCCCCAACGAGCCCCCCACCGCCGCCTGGCCGAAACTCCCCGGCCGCGCCGGCACCTCTCTGGCCACCGCGCTCCCCTGGCAGACCGCCCAGCGCTGGGGCGTCGCCGGCCTGCAAGCCGAACTGCGCCCCACCGGCCGCCCCGACCTGCCCGCCCTGCGCGTCCCCCTCCCGCTCCCCGGCACCCCCAAATCCGCCCAAGGCGCCGCCACCCCCGACCTCTCGCCCAACCCGTACGCCGGCCTGCGGATGACCGGCACGCTGCTCGCCCGCGACGTCTCCGGCCAGCACGGCCAAAGCCTGCCCGCCGACTTCCTCCTTCCCGCCCGCCCGTTCCGCCATCCGCTGGCCCGCGCCATCGCCGACCTCCGCCGCCGCCTCGCCCTCCACCCCGACCACCCCGCCGACGCCGCCACCGACCTCGCAGCCCTCGCCGAAGCCCCGCCCACCCCCGCAGTCCCCGGCCTCTCCCCCGCCGGCGTCATGCTCAACCTGTCCGCCGCCGCCGCCGCGCTATCCGCCAAACCCGCCGATGCCACCATCGCCGCCGTCCAGGAGCGCCTGTGGAACCTGGCCCTAGCACTCGACGGCGCCCTACCCGACGCCTCCGCCCGCGCGCTGGACGAAGCCCGCGAGAACCTGCGCCGCGGCCTCGAAGACCACGCAAACGGCAAGCTGTCCGACCGCGACCTGCAGCAGAAACTCCAAACCCTGCGCGACGCGCTGAACAAGCGCCTCGACGACATCGCCCGCCAAGCCATGCAGAAGGGCGCCCTGCAGAAGTTCGACCCGCAAACCCAGCACCTCTCGTCCAGCGCCATCGACCGCACTATCCGCAAGCTTGAACAGGCCCTGCGCGACAACCGCACCGCCGACGCCAACCAGGCGATGTCCGAGCTGAACCGCATGATGGAGCAGCTGAAAAACGCCCACATCATGACCCCGCAGGAGACCCAGCAGGCGCAGCAGCAGGCCCGCCAGGACCGCCAGCAGATGGGCGCCGTGCAGGACATGGTGCAGCGCGAGACCACCCTGCTCGACCACGCCCAGTCCCGCGCGCCGAAACCCGCCTACGCCTTCCCGCCCAGCCTTGGCCTCGACCAGATCCGCCCCGACCAGCTCCCGCAGGCCCTGCAACAGGAACTCCAGCCGCAAGCCGGCACCGAGGACCCGTCCCAGCAGCCGGACGCGCTCTCCACCCCGCCGCCACCGCCCCCCAGCCAGGCCCACGCCCAGGACGGCGCCCACGCCCAAGCCCAGGACGCCCGCACCCAGCGCGCCCTGCACCGCGCGCTCGACGCGCTGAAGCAGGACCTCGCCCAGTCCGGCCACAAGCCGCCCCACGCGCTCGACGACGCCGCCACCGCCATGACCGACGCCGCCGGCGCGCTGGCCCACAACGACGACCCGCCCGCCCGCGACGCCATCGGCCGCGCCATCGCCGCCCTCCAGCAGGGCGGCCAGGCGATGAGCCGCGACCAGCAGGGCCAGGGCGGCTCGGCCGGCCTGCAACTCAGCCTCCAGCCCGGCAGCCAGTCCGGCCAGGGCCAGGGCACCGAGGAAGGCGAAGACGGCCCCGGCGACGGCCACACCGGCGGCAAGAAAGACCCCTTCGGCCGCCAGGTCGACGGCAATGGCCAGACCGCCGACGACCCGGACCTGCGCGTGCCGGACGCCATGGAGCAAGGCCGCAGCCGCGCCATCCAGGACGAGCTGCGGCGGCGCGGCGCAGACCGGGCACGGCCGAAGAACGAGCTCGACTACATCGATCGGCTATTGAAACCGTTTTGAGGAAGCGCGCACGCCTCGACCCGGCCGCGACAGCGGGCCCAAAAGTTTTTTGCTTCTTTTTTACCAAAAAAGAAGGTCTTCGTTTAAATCTTTCTTAACCAACCTCACGAATAGTTTATTTCGCTCGGTTAACGCGCTATGCTCGCCCCCATGCTGGCATACGTCCTCAAAAACACGAGCCGCGCCGCCCTGGTCGCCTACGGCGTCTGGGCCCTCCTCTCCCTCGCTCTCTCCGCCGGCACTCTCACCTCGCTGCATCAGGTGGAGCACACCGGCCGCGAGGCGGTGCTGGCCCGCGCCGAAGCAGGTGCCACCGCCGTCGAACTCACCCTCCAACGCGTCTTCGAGGCCGTTGCGAACCTGCAAGCCCTGGCACAAACCAGGCTGCGCTTCGTCGACACCGCCAACATGGCCGGCATCCAGGCGATCGACGAGGAACTGACCGCCAGCCTCTCGCCCAGCCGCAACGCCGTCCAGGCGATGAGCATCTACCATCACGGCCGCCTCGCCTGGGCCCACGGCGACGTCGCGTCCGCACCGCCCTCCGGCCACGACGTCACAGCCGGCCAGGCGGGCGGGCTCAGCCTGTCCAAGCCGGCGCTCGATCCCGTCACCCGGCGCTGGTCGATGCGGGTGGGTCTCACGCTGCGCGACCGCACAGGCCGCACCGAGGGCTGGGCCGCCGTCCAGCTCGACCCGCTGGCGCTCTCCGACCTGATCGCCCGGCAGACCGCGGGCGACGGCGTCGTCAGCATGGTGCAGCTGCGCAGCGACGGCTCGTTCATCGCCCGCAGCCACCATCCCGGCCGCGCCTTGCTGGAACACCCCTCGCCGATCGATCCCGCCTTCGCGGCCGCATTGCGCACCGGCAGCGGCCAGGTCGAGGACATGCAGGGCGGCGTCAACCGGCTGATCGGCTTCCGCGCACCGGACGCCGTGCCCATCGTGGTCAGCCAGTCCATCGACATCAGGCTGGTCCGGGCCGGCTTCTACCGCCTCCGCCGCATCTTGCTCGCCGTCAGCCTGGCGCTGATCGCCGGCGGCTTCTCCGCAACCCGGCTGATCCTGGCCAACTACCTGCTGCGCGCCCGCCTCGGCGAACAGGCCATGCTCGACCCGCTGACCGGCCTGCACAACCGCCGCTACTTCACCGACGTGCTGTCCAGCCGCTTCGCCGCCGCCCAGCGCCAGGGCCTCTCGGCCTCCGTCCTGCAAATCGACCTCGACGGCTTCAAGCAGGTCAACGACACCCGCGGCCACCCGGTCGGCGACGCGCTGCTGCGCCAGGTCGCCGCCCGCCTGCGCGCCTGCGTGGGCCCGGGCGACGCGGTGGTCCGCCTCGGCGGCGACGAGTTCGCCATCATCCGCCTCGGCCGCCAGCAGCGCCGCGACAGCCTCGCCCTCGCCCGCTTCGTGGTCAGCGAGCTCGCCCACCCCTACCAGGTGGAAACCTACCAGCTGCGCATCAGCGCCAGCGTCGGCGTCGCCCTCTACCCCTCCGGCGGCGAACACCTCCCCGACCTGCTGCGCAGCGCCGACATCGCGCTCTACTTCGTCAAGGACGAGGGCGGCGACGCCTACCGCGTCTTCGACCCCGCGATGGAGCAGAGCGTGCGCACCCGCCGCGCCCTCGAAATCGACCTCCGCCTGGCCATCCCCCGCGGCGAGATGGAAGTCTACTTCCAGCCGCTGGTGCAGCTCGAACCCCGCCGCGTCGGCGGCTTCGAGGCGCTGGTCCGCTGGCACCACCCCGAGCTCGGCATGGTGATGCCCAGCACTTTCATCCCGCTGGCCGAGGAGACCGGCCAGATCGCCGCCATCGGCGAGTGGGTGCTGCGCCAGGCCTGCCTCGAAGCCACCCGCTGGGACGGCAACCTGCGCATCGCGGTGAACCTCTCGCCGGTGCAGTTCGAACGCTCCGACATCGTCGACATCGTCGCCAGCGCGCTGCGCGACACCCGCCTGCCGCCCAGCCGGCTGGAACTGGAGATCACCGAGGGCGTGGTGATGGGCGAGACGGGCGACGTACTGGAGACCATGCGCCGCCTGCAAGCCCTCGGCGTGCGCCTCGCCCTGGACGATTTCGGCACCGGCTACTCCTCGCTGAGCTATCTCCGTTCATTCCCGTTCGACAAGGTGAAGATCGACGCGAGCTTCCTCGCCGACCTGCACGGCGACGGCGGCACCATCATCCGCGCCGTGCTCGGCCTCTGCGGCCATTTGGGCCTCGACACGCTGGTGGAAGGCGTGGAGACCCAGGCGCAACTCCAGTGGCTGCTCGTCGAAGGCTGCACCGAAGTGCAAGGCCACCTGTTCAGCCCGCCACGCCCGGCGGCGGGGCTAGCGGAGATCATCGCACGGGTGGGCGCGCCGGCAGCGCGGCGGCTGGTGCGGTCGTAAAGAAGGCGAGGCAAGGCAAGCGGTTCTTTTTTGAAAAAAAGAACCAAAAAACTTTTGTTCCTTTTGGCGCGCGTTGCGGCAGAGACCGAGACAGCATAACCAGTTTTCGCCGGGGCGATTTGAACTGCAGGCACAGTCATTGTCGTTGCGGTACGCATACATGGCGACAATATGCACTCGGCCAACACAACGGGCTGATCAGGATCGATTCTAAGGTTTGCGTATCGGTTTAGGACTAAGGTCGGGCGTTCCTAGACTGGGCTCTGATGTGTCTGCTGCTAAAGGGAACCAGCGATAGGTGAACGCTGCAGGCGGACGACCAGTGGGATTAGTGAGTTCGATCTTCACCAGCATCCAACTTCGTCCGGTGCACCGATCAAGCAAAATCGGCAGGAACGGCTGCTGCTGTGGTGTCGCGTTCACGATGTCGAAACATTGGCCAGTTCCCGCCGGGACATGCTCTGGCGGCAAAGCGGGCTGGGCAAACGCGGCAACAGGTGTTCCCGCCGCAAGTATAATGCTGAGCAATCCTTTGAGATTCATCTTTTTGGCTCTGCCTCGCCTTTCGGCGCCCGCCGTGCGATGACTGCCATCTCCACTTGGAACGCGGCCTCCTCCCACGTTAGCACCCATGGCTTGAGCGGTATCTTTGAAGCATAGCGCTTGACTCGAATCGTGATTTTTTGCCGAGTCGCGTGTCATGCTTTTGCGCTCCGGCGGGACTAACGTTTTTTATATCGACGAATCTCACGACAGGCATGTTTTTGTCGTGACTGCTGTTTGCGTGCCATTCCTACGCCAAGTCGATGGGGTGTGGAAATTCGTGTGGGCGGACTACCTCGACCGGGCAAGGACTTGGCGCAAGGAAGTCTCCAAAACACTGTCGGTCCCAGCAGCAAAAGAATTACACGGTGTGAAATTGGCTTCCGGCCGGGGAAACTTCAATAAAGGAAAGTTTCCTTTCGACAAACCGAAGGCATGCGCTGTTTACAGGCGAGCATTAGAATTAGTTAGCTTCCTGCCCGACAAATCCATCATGTCGGTTTCTTGCTCTAGGGATAAGGAATTGTATGGTCACGAGAGGCTCGAGGCTGCCATGCTAGCTCTTTTCCAGAGAATGCGACGTAAGTGCACCTTCGATAAAGCGAATGCCATGACGTTCTTTGATCAAGGGCATCCAGAATACAGAGCTCTTTACAGGAAAGCGCAGGTCTATCTACCTACCGGCAGCAAAGTAGGTGCCTGGATGTCGGGTGATCAGAGTAAAAATATGCCCCTCGATATGTTTGTAGAAGACGGCAATGAAAAAGACTCAAAGTTTTGCCAGTTTACGCAACTTGCCGACCTCATTGCATATTCAGCTTTTCTCAAAATTAAAGCCGAAAGAGGTGAATTGGAACAATGGCAATTGAACGTCAACGCGGGGAATATCTACGATAGCGTGCCCAAAAGACTGCTAAACTTAGCTGCAAGCGGGAAGCAGCCGAAAGACGCCATCGTTCGATTAACGTAGAGACGGCCACCCTACGGTGGCCGCTCATGCAGTTACGCAGGACGGCAAAAGCCGCCTTTGTGAACAGCGTCGCTTACATAAGCGAGTAATTCGATTCGTACAAGTGGCAAATTGGTCACAAGGACAGCTTCTCGCCACAGCTACTTCGACGAGCGCTAACGGTTCATGTACCGCGTGGTGTAACGACCTCATCCCGTTTCGGCTATTAGCCAGCGAGCGCGCGACAGCAGAGACACAGCTTTTTGCTTCTTCTTCTTGACAAGAAGCGCTTGCCTCACCCCCGTCCCCCCAGCCAACTCTCCCTTATGAGCCACAACACCTTCGGCCACCTCTTCCGCGTCACCACCTGGGGCGAATCCCACGGCCCCGCCATCGGCTGCGTCGTCGACGGCTGCCCCCCGCGCCTCCCGCTCACCGAGGCCAACATCCAGCCCTACCTGGACCGCCGCCGCCCGGGCCAATCCCGCTTCACCACCCAGCGGCAGGAGCCCGACCAGGTCCGCATCCTCTCCGGCACCTATCAAGGCCGCACCACCGGCACCCCCATCGCGCTGCAAATCGAAAACACCGACCAGCGCTCCCGCGACTACGCCAACATCGCGCAAGCCTACCGCCCCGGCCACGCCGACCTCACCTACGACCAGAAATACGGCATCCGCGACCACCGCGGCGGCGGCCGCAGCTCCGCGCGCGAGACCGCCTGCCGCGTCGCCGCCGGCGCCATCGCCCGCCTCATCCTCGGCCCTCAAATCCTCATCCGCGGCGCCCTCATCCAGCTAGGCCCCCACCCCATCGACCGCACCCGCTGGGACTGGGCCGCCACCGAAACCAACCCCTTCTTCTGCCCCGACGCACACGCCGCCACCGCCTGGGAAACCCACCTGGCCGAAACCCGCCGCGCCGGCTCCTCCCTCGGCGCCATCATCGAGCTGGAAGCCACGGGCGTCTCCCCCGGCCTAGGCGCCCCCCTCTACGCCAAGCTCGACGCCGACATCGCCGCCGCCCTCATGAGCATCAACGCCGTCAAGGGCGTCGAAATCGGCGACGGTTTCGCCGCCGCATCCCTCACCGGCGAGGCCAACGCCGACGAAATGCGCATGCACGACAACCGCCTCACCTTCGCCAGCAACCACGCCGGCGGCATCCTCGGCGGCATCGCCACCGGCCAACCTATCGTCGCCCGCTTCGCCGTCAAACCCACCAGCTCCATCCTCACCCCTCGCCAGAGCATCGACACCGAAGGCGCCAACGTGGACGTCAGCACGAAAGGCCGCCACGACCCCTGCGTCGGCATCCGCGCCGTCCCCGTCGGCGAGGCCATGCTCGCCTGCGTCTTGGCCGACCACCTCCTCCGCCACCACGCCCAACTCTCCGGCGCCGGCCCAACCCAGCCTTGGCAACCCCCCAGCACGTAACTCGCAGAAATATTAACTTACCCCCAGCCGCATCACGGACACGTGCGTATGATCCGGGTATCGCCCCTCCCCATTGTTGATCTCGCATGAACAACATGGACACCCCCGAGATCTCCGAAGTCCTCACCGCCCTGGTCGACCGCATCGGTCGCCAGGCGTGGCAAGCCCGGATGGCGGAACTGAAACGCGGCTGCGTGTCCACCTACGCCGGCCGCGCGCTGAGCCAGCTGCACGCCCTCGAGCTCACCATCGAGCGCCTGCGCCGCCCCGGCCGCAACGCCCCCGTCACCCCGCTCGACCAGCGCATCGCCTGCCTGGCCACCGAACTCGTCTCCCTCGCCGACACCCTCACCCAGGCCGGCCGCGCCCGCTTGCACGCCATGCTCGCCCAGGCCGTGCAAGGCCCCGGCAACCTCGTCCCCCTCTTCCACCTCATCCGCACCGCCTGCCTGCAGCGCGCCCGCGGCTTCGACCTCTCCTACGCCGGCCTCGACGAAGCCGCCCCCTTCGACCTCCTCCTCGACCGTCAGGGCACCCAGGCCGAAGTCGTCTGTGAAGTCCTCTCCGCCGAAGCCGGCCGCGACCTCCAACGCTGGGCCTGGTCCCAGCTGATGGACCGCGTCGACCCCGACCTGCAAAGCTGGCTCGCCGCCCACCCCGGCCGCTACCTCCTCAAGATGACTCTCCCCAAGGGCCTCAAGCGCGACGAACAGGACGGCACCCCCCCGCTCGCCGACCTCCACCGCCGCATCACCACCATGCTCTCCCAGCACAAGCGCGCCGACCACGACGAAGCCGCCGTCCTCCGCCTAGACCCCCTCATGCTCGCCGCCGCCCAGGCCGGCGACAACGGCCGCGCCGAACTCGGCCTCATGCCCCGCCTCCGCCGCGAGTTCGGCCCCGAAGCCCACCTCGCCGTCACCTCCGCCCCCACCGGCGTCTTCGTCATGGCCGCCCGCGCCGGCCGCGAAGACGAAGTCGCCCGCGCCGTCCACCGCCGCATGGCCGAAGTGGCCCCCGCCCGCCTCACCGGCGCCCGCCCCGGCATCCTCGCCATGTTCGTCGAGGACACCGACCGCCTCGAATGGCAAGCCCTCCGCGCCCAGCTCCGCCTGGAAGCCGAAGCCCGCCACTTCATGACCAAACCCGAAGCCCGCGCCGTCGTCGCCGTCACCTGCGCCTCCCGCCTCGAACTGCTCGGCCCCGACGAGGCAGAAGGCCAACCCTGCTGCGAACTCCGCTTCCGCAACCCGGGCCACCCCGCGGCCAAGCAGTCCGCCTTGGCGCCGGCGGTGATGTCCTCGCACTGACAGAAAGCAAGCGGTTCTTTTTTGAAAAAAAGAACCAAAAAACTTTTGGTCTCTGAACTGCCGTCGGTGGACAAACCCGCGTCTGTCCTGCCGGCGGCGGGACGGGCTCGCGGGCGAAATCCCCACGCGTCCTGCTTTAACACACCGCCGCAACCGTCCTTTGTCTTGCACGTTTGTTGCCTGATGCGCGCAGAGGAAACCATGACGGACCGTGACTACGCCACCAAGCTGGAAGAGCTCGAACGCCTCCTCAACGACCCCGAAGTCGAGATGGAGCCGACCCGCGTATGGTCGCTCCTGGCCGAGGTGTCGCACCACGACCGGATGAGCTCCCCCCTCCGCGGCTAAGCCCGTCGCGCCCGCGCCCTCCACCAGCCCGCACGAACCATCGTCACCCAGCCGCGCGACAGTCGCACCCCAACCCTCCAGACACCGCGGTCTTGTCACGTCAGCCGACCACGACACGGCCGCTAATGTCAGCCGCAGCGCCCCAGAACCCGCTCCCACAATCAAACCTAGTCCGGTCGCCCACCCGGAAGGCCTGACCTGCCAACCAACGTTTCTTCGTTCGGTTGAGGAGCCGTTTCTTCGTCCCGGCCACAAACAACAAGAGGCTGCGCGCGCAGGCGCGGTCAGGGCTGGCCCCGCCGCTCTGCGGGGCCACCGCGCAGCGGCGCGCAGCGGCCTTGACGGCGCCGAGCACGCAGCCACGCTGGTGCCGACCGGGCAACAAATCCCCCCTACCAGCAAGCACGAGCGCCCGCCCGCACCAAGCCCCCTCCAAAACAGACTCCCCCCACCCCCGCACGACCACCCCACCCAACAATCCGGGTGCCCCGCACCAAGATCACCCAAACACCAACCCTCCCCAACCCAAGAACCAAAAGTTTTTTGGTTCTTTTTTCAAAAAAGAACCGCTTCCTGTCCCCGCCTCAGAAAACCCCACCCCTCCCCGCCAAAGCTGTCGCAACCCCGCCCTGACAAGCCGCAAGGCAACCAGAATCGCAAACCCACCCAAAAATCCCGCCCCACCCCCCCAGGCCCACCACCCGTCCAACCCACCCCAAACACCCCGCAAGCATGATTCATCATTAGGTTATTGACGAACGCTCAGGAACCAAATTAGAACATTCCCCAAGTTGCCGGTTTGTTCACCGCTTCCCGCGCACACAAACAACACGCGCAAGCGAATTCGCACACCACCGAGGGGCCCCAACCACCATGTTGACCCGCAAACAGCACGAGCTGCTGAGCTTCATCGACAGCCACCTCAAGGAATCCGGCGTCTCCCCCAGCTTCGAGGAGATGAAGGACGCCCTCTCGCTCCGCTCCAAATCAGGCATCCACCGCCTCATCTCCGCCCTCGAGGAACGCGGCTTCCTCCGCCGCCACCACCACCGCGCCCGCGCGCTCGAAGTCGTCCGCCTGCCGGAAAACTACGCCCAGACCCCCACCCGCCGCGCCACCCCCGCCGCACCCGCGCCCACCGCCGCCACCCTCGCACCCCCTGGCTTCACCCCGAACGTCATCCGCGGCGACTTCTCCGCCCGCCTCCCCGGCGTCCGCGCCGCCCAGGACGCCGCCGCCGTCCAGCTCCCCCTCTACGGCCGCATCGCCGCCGGCCAGGCCATCGAAGCCCTGCGCGACGAAGGCGCCCACATCGAAGTCCCGCTCGCCATGCTCGGCACCGGCGAACACTTCGCTCTCGAAGTCGCCGGCGACTCGATGGTTGAAGCCGGCATCCTCGACGGCGACACCGTCATCATCCGCAAGGGCGAGGTCGCCGAAACCGGCCAAATCATCGTCGCCCTCATCGACGAAACCGAAGTCACCCTCAAACGGCTCCGCAAACGCGGCGCCTCCATCGCACTCGAGCCCGCCAACGCGCGCTACGAGGCACGCCTTCTGCCGCCGGACCGCGTGAAGGTGCAGGGACGGCTGGTGGCGCTGCTGCGGAAGTACTAGGCAAGCAAGGCAAGCAGTTCTTTTTTGAAAAAAAGAACCAAAAAACTTTTGTTCCCTCGGGCGCGCGCTGCAGAAACCTCCGCGACAGCAGGACCAAAAGTTTTTTGCTTCTTTTTTTCAAAAAAGAAGGCCTTTCTTTCTGATGACCTACTTTTACGAACCATCCGCCGGCCACGGCCTGAAACACGACCCCTTCAACAGCATCGTCGCCCCGCGCCCGATCGGCTGGATCTCCTCACGCGGCGCTTCCGGCGCGATCAACCTTGCGCCCTACAGCTTCTTTAACGCCTTCAACTACCACCCGCCGATCATCGGCTTCGCAAGCGTCGGCGCGAAAGACACTCTGCGGAACGTCCAGGAATCCGGCGAATTCACCTGGAACCTCGCCACTCGCGCACTGGCCGACCAGATGAACACCACCTGCATCCCCGCCCCTTACGGACAGAGCGAGTTCGACCTCGCCGGCCTAACTCAAGCCCCGTGCCGCCTGGTCGCCAGCCCGCGCGTGGCCGAAAGCCCCGCCAGCTTCGAATGCAAGGTGTCCGACATCCACCAGCTTCGCGGCCACCGCGGCGAACTTGCGCAGTCCTGGCTCGTGCTCGGCGAGGTCGTCGGCGTGCACATCGCCGAATACGCTCTGCGCGACGGCATCTTCGACACGTTTCTGATCCGCATCGTTCAGCGCGCTGGCGGGCCGTCGGCTTACGCGGAGATACGCGCGGACTCCAGGTTCGATTTGGATCGGCCCGTGTGACAAGCCGCTACGCAAGAACTAACAAATCCTGTCTTCACAAACCTGCAGCATCTTGCCTTACCGAGCTTAAGTTTTGTATCAATGTCCGGAATGTAGAGTGTTGGTGTATTGGGCGCGAGAGAAGGGCAGGGCAAGTTTTACGCATATGTCGAGGGAATTTCTCTGCCAACACCGGACCAGACCAATTATATGAGGCTGCACCTAACCTTGGACTGCGTCGATGCAAGGTCATCCAATGAAGGCCGCGAGCCAACCGACGACGAACTAGTGATAGTCCGCGTGATATCTACTCCTAAGCGCCTGATGCGACACTTCAATCTAACGCGCACGCCGAAAGAGGGAGATTGGTTTCTGATTGAACTAAATACCAAGGAGGGCGAGCCGCTAGCCTGGACACTGTCGGCAACGAACGATTACCGAGGTGATCCTGTTCGCACGAATCTTGTCGGCTTCTGGTTCATCGATCCCGAAGCTTCTACACCACATGAACTAGGGCCAGAAAAGCGAGAAGACGCCGAGCTTCTGTCTGTGGTAACAGGCAGCCTACTCTCGAAAAGATACCAACCCCGTGATATGGGATCGGGAGATGATTGGGTCAGTCTTCTCGCGGTTGCTACTCATGGCGGTCCTGATACCTTAAGTGCGCGCGTTCTCGATGTCGGGCAGGCAAGTTGCACCGCAATTTACACCGCTCGCGATCCCGCGGCCGAGGTGCTCGGTTTTTTTGATGTCGGCGCACCAATTTGGTTTCACAACAAGTCTATGCCACGACAGCTCGATCTCAAACTCCCAAAGACTAAGGGTTTTGTTGTACTCTCACATTGGGACTTTGATCACTACGCGATGGCATGGTGGCGAGTCAAAAAGCTTCGGGACCTTAGTTGGTTTGCGCCACTCCAACCTGTAGGAGCAAACGGCGCTCGATTTCAGAACCTGCTTGGCGATAGATTACATTTCTGTCACGAGGAACAGATTGGTGTCGACAGATTTACCCTCTTCAAAGGCAGAGGAGCAGCGCACGGCCTCGATACTGATCGCAACGCTACTGGGTATGTATTACGTCTGACCAATGAGGATGGAGCGCGTCTATTAACGGGAGATGTCGATTACAGCTACGTTCCCGGCTTAGCTATGGAACAGTTGGTAGGCTTAACTGTCCCTCATCACGGAGGGACGGGAACGGGTACGCCTCCGACGCCCAGCAAACATGGCGCACTTGCTGTTGCGTCGTACGGGGTACCTAACCGCTATCGCCATCCCGATGAGGCATACTTACAATCTCACCAGCGCGCTGGATGGGCGGTTGCACGCACCGCCACCCACGCGTCTCGTTTACGACGAAGTCATTGGCTTTAATCACGCAGGCTTCTCCCACGCTTCTTGAACAGAACAGAAGCCATTCCCCAACAGACGAACCACCTCCATTTGATTACCAAACATCGCGAGTATTCCTAGCCCTGCTCCTCATGCGACTTAGGCAGGTTTATGCCGACCGCAGTGCGACCTAGCTCTAAGCTGCTGCATCCTGGCTTATTGTAGTAGAGGCCGGACAGAGTGGAGCCATGATCTCTTAAGTGCGCCTCGACTCGATAGCCGCCGAATGACTCCGTCTTGAGTTGTAACGTGTGCCCATCCCAGTCGCCGCTATAAAAAACAGTACCCGATTGATCACCGATGAACTTGAGATGGGCTGTATAAGACTCCCGAACCTCGATTTTCCCATCGACACCTAGACTGATTGTCCAATCTATGCTGCCCTCATGTTTCGAACATTGATAACTTCCCTTCCAATGCCCAATGATAGCTCTTGAGTTTTGGTCAGTTCGATCAGACAAGGTGTCTTTCTTGCTGTTCTGTGGCACTGTTGTTTCAGGTTCGTTCTTTTCGGCGAGCAGTTCATTTAAGGACACCTTAGCATTTTGCAGAGGTAGGTTGCTGAGTGCCCGTTGAGATTTTGCCAAGTTCTCGAAATGCGCCTCTTCGGAAGAGAGATCTTCCTTCAAAGTGGCTGACTCGCGAGTAGAATTGCGAAGCTGCACTTGAAGATTATCGATTTGACGCTGGTCGCTTTCATGAACTTGAAACGTGGCCCAAAACAACATAGCGATGCCGAACACGAGATTGACCATAGCTGGTATCTCTCTTTTCAGGATGGAAGAAATCATCCAAAAGACGGCAACAATGGCGCCGCCTGTCAAAAGCGACGACCACGCGCTTCCTACCAAGTAAATCCAAGTAACGAAACCATTTGAATTCATTGGAACCTCGTTTGGACTTAAGTCGAAACATGTATGATTCGCATGTATCAGATTTGCAGATATCAGACGGGTTTGCAGTATCATCTTACCATCGAGCCGATGTTGGCTTTAACGAACAGCCTTAAACAAGCTGAGATAAGATAACTGTTGCGTGTGGCTATCAATTCGCAGTCTTCGTCGCACTAGCGCTATCAATAGCCCGTCAGACGAAGCTCCCTATGTCATCAGACTTGCTTATCCCAACCCAAGCTGAACTCCTTGCCTAGATCACGAAAAAGTTACTATACACTCCCCCATGCCCACCGAAGCCCGCCACATCCGCACCCTCCTGGACGACCTATCCCCGCCCCGCCACCGCACCGCCCGCGAGCTCGACCAGGAAGCCCGCATCGTCACCGCCGCCACCGCCGCCTTCGCCCGCTTCGGCCGCAGCCACATAACGCTGGCCAACTTCGCAGCCGGCCTCCGCCTCTCGCCGGCCACCATCCGCCGCCACTTCCCAGACCTCCACACCCTGCTGGCCGAAATCCTCCGCCGCCACCTCCTCGCCATCGCCACCGCCATCGGCGACGCCAACCCAGACCCCCTCGCCCCCCACGCTGGCCGCCAGGCCGCCTACATCGCCGCCACCCGCAACGGCTTCGGCGCCCCCACCGCCCCTCACATCCTCCTCCTGCGAGACCGCCACACCCTCCCCGAAGACCTCGCCGAGCCCATCGACCAGCTCCGCCTCCAAATCGGCGACCTCCTCGCCGGCCCCCGCGCCGACCTGGCCCTCGCCATCCTGGACGAGCCCACCTGCCCCGAACCCGAAGCCCTCACCCTCCTCGCCACCCTCTCTCCCACCCCACACCTCACCGCCACCCCCATCCCACCCGTCGCCACCCAGTCCCACCCCGCCGCCCCCGCGGCCCAACACGCCGCCGCCCCACCCGCCTCCCGCCACCGCCCAAGCCGCCCACCCGCCAGCCGCCTCCCACCCCTCGCCTCCCACGCCGCACGCCAGGCCTGCACCCCCACCCCCATCCCCAACCCCAGACTGTCGCGCCAAACCGCCCGAACCGCGCGCCGCCAAGCCTGCGCCCCCACGCCCACCCCCATCCCAGACGCCAGGCTGCCGCGCCAAACCGCGCCCGCCGCACGCCGCCAGGCCTGCGCCGCCACGCCCACCCCCATCGCCGACCCCAGGCTGCCGCGCCAAACCGCGCCCGCCGCGCGCCGCCAAGCCTGCGCCGCCACGCCCACCACCGTCCCCGACTCCAGGCTGACGCGCCAAACCGCCCCTGCCGCGCGCCGCCAAGCCTGCGCCGCCACGCCCACCACCGTCCCCGACTCCAGGCTGTCGCCCCAAATCCCTCCAGCCCCACGAGGCCAGGCCTGCGCCGCCACGCCCACCCCCATCACCAACGCCAAACCGACGCACCAAACCGCCCCCACCGCACGGCGCCAGGCCTGCGCCCCCACGCCCACCCGCCACCGCCCGCCCAACCTCCCCACGCCCGCCTCGCCCATCCAGGCCCGCGCCGGCCCCGCACCCCCAAGCTGACGCGACAAATCGTCACCAACCCCGCCCGCAACCACCAGCCCACCCTCCGCGCTCGTCCCCCATGACGAACGCCCCGCTCCGCTTCGACCCCAGCTTCGAAACCCTCCAGCCCCACGAGGCCGAAACCACCGACGGCCTCACCCAGGCCATGCTCGCCATCAGCCGCAAAACCCACGCGGACACCGGCCACGCCCACCGCTCCGTCCACGCCAAGTGCCACGGCATCCTTGACGCCACGCTGGAAGTCCTGCCCAACCTGCCGCCCGCCCTCGCCCAAGGCCTCTACGCCCACCCCGCCACCTACCAGGCCATCCTCCGCTTCAGCACCACCCCCGGAGACATCCTCGACGACAACATCTCCACCCCCCGCGGCGCCGCCCTGAAAATCCTCGCCGTCCCCGGCCCCCGGCTCCCCGGCAGCGAAACCCACATCACCCAAGACTACGTCCTCGGCAACTCCCCCTCCTTCCAAGTCAAAGACGCGAAATCCTTCCTCTCCCAACTCAAACCCCTCTCCGCCACCACCGGCCGCGCCGACACCCTCAAACACGCCATCTCCACCCTCTCCCGCACCACCGAAGCCGCCCTCGAACTCGTCGGCCAAAAATCCGCCACCCTCACAACCCTCGCCGGCCAAGCCAAAACCCACCTCCTCGGCGACACCTTCTTCACCCAGGCCGCCCTCCTCCACGGCGACTACTTCGGCAAAACCTGCCTCTCCCCCGCGTCGGCCGAACTCCAAGCCCTCACCCAACGCCCCCTCAACCTCACCAACGCCCCCAACGGCATCCGCGTCTCCGTCCAGGAGTTCTTCCGCACCCACCCTGGCGTTTGGGACCTCCGCGTCCAGCTCGCCACCGACCTGAAATCCATGCCCATCGAAAACGCCGCCACCATCTGGCCCGAAACCGACGCCCCCTAC
This sequence comes from Acetobacteraceae bacterium, assembly GCA_965198755.1. Taxonomy (GTDB): domain Bacteria; phylum Pseudomonadota; class Alphaproteobacteria; order Acetobacterales; family Acetobacteraceae; genus BOG-908. The sequence continues at coordinate 3,737,761 of OZ240673.1, read as the reverse complement.
GTCACCGTCGCCCGCCTCACCGCCGCCCCGCAGGACACCTGGTCCCCCGCCAAACAAGCCGCCATCGACGACGGCCTCGCCTTCAGCCCCTGGACCGGCCTGGCCGCCCACCGCCCCCTCGGCTCCATCATGCGCGCCCGCCGCCAAGCCTACGCCGCCTCCCGCGCCTACCGCGCCGAACAAAACCGTCTCGATATAAAAGAACCCGCCTGACCGCCGGCATTCCAAGAAAGCAAGGCCTGCTTTTTTGAAAAAAAGCAGCAAAAAACTTTTGATCCCGCTGTCGCGGACTAACCCGCAGCATTCGCGCCCGTAATTGAAACGCCTCTACTACTCTCGCTAAACATGTCCTTTGCCTGTCTTTCCCTTCCTCTTCTCTCGACCATCCATCCTACCAACACCCTCTAATCGCCTCCCCGAATAGTTGGCCATGACTTCACCAATCATGCACCAGCGCCAACCTTCTCGCCGGTTACTTCACCCTGCGACGCATACCAGCCCGAGTCCGAGAGAAAGAGAGTTTGGCCCCAGGACGGATGCCAAGGTCAGGGAGAAGGATCCCAGGCTCAGAGGGAAAAGAGTTTGGCCGTGGGACGGATGCCAGGGTCAGGAAGAGAGAAGGAAGGCATCGTCGAAGGCTGCCACACCAACGTCATCTGATCAGGGTTTGACTTACCACGGCAGCAAGCACGCCGGTCGTACCAGGGCAGCAAGCAAGCCGCTGGGCCAAACAGACCACAGGCCAGCTGAGCACAGGCGGCGACGCCGCGCACATTGAGGCGCGATGCTGGGCCGCATTTGATCACGCGGCGGGCGCGGCCTGTGATGTAGCACAGGCCGGGATGTTCCTGGCCTCGTGGAAGATGGCGGGCTACATCAGCTTCGGGGTTCTGCCGGTCATCGGCGGCTATACGGGTGGGTAGTGCCAGACCAGCTTGCCACCGAACTGATCGCGGTGATCGTCGCCGTTACCGCGGGGCAGCCGCGCGTGCTCACCATCGAGCGCGCCACCGCGCTGCCCAGCGGCTCGTTCGAGAGCGGGCACCGGTCGTTGCAGCAGGGTCTGCGGTCCTGGGTGGAGCGGCAGACCCACCAGCCGCTCGGATATGTCGAGCAGCTCTACACCTTTGCAGACAGCGACCGCGGACCGGAGGCCGGCGGGCGGGTGATGTCGGTGAGCTACCTGGGGCTGACGCGGGAGGCGCAGGTGACCGGGCAGGAGGCCGGCTGGCAAAGCTGGTACCGGTATTTTCCGTGGGAGGACCACCGCGCGGGAGTGCCGGCGGCAATCGGCGAAGTGGTGGCGCCGCGGCTTGTGGCGTGGGCGGACACCGCGGGGCGGCAGCAGCGGGTGGAGATCACCTTCGGGCTCGGCGGCCGGCCGTGGAACGAGGAGCTGGTGCTGCAACGCTACGAACTGCTCTACGAGGCGGGGCTGGTCTCCGAATGGGCACGCAGGCACCGGGGCGCGGCGGCCGCAAACATGGCGCCAGGGGACGCGATGGCGCTTGACCATCGGCGCATCCTGGCCACGGGAATTGCGCGGCTGCGGACGAAGATCAAGTACCGGCCTGTATTCTTCGAATTGATGCCGGACAGTTTCACGTTGCTGCAGCTGCAGCACACGGTGGAGGCGCTGGCGGGCCGGCGGTTGCATAAACAGAACTTTCGCAGGCTGATCGACGCGCAGGAACTGGTGGAGGAAACTGGAGAGATCAGCCTGGAGACGGGCGGGCGCCCGGCGAAACTGTTCAGGTTCCGCGGTGAACTTCAGGCGGAGCGGGCAGTGTCGGGGACGAAGTTGCCGCTGCTGCGAAGTTAGGGAACTTGGTATCAGCGGTTTCTGAACCTCGGGCAAGACAGAGCAAGGCCGGTTTCTTTGAGTAAAGCGCAGAAAACTTCCTGATTGCGCATCTTGCTCGGCCGACGGAGGTGTGTTCGGATTGGCTGGCTTGTCGAGTGCAGGACTTTGAGCCAAAGACTACACCTTATTTTGCAGACCTATCTATTTGCGTTGTGTTCAATGTTCTTGAACAGCGGCCTACGCAGGAGTGCAAAGAGCATTCTCGAGCGCGACTTGGCCTCCCGCTTGCTGTAGGTTCTGCCGGTCAAGACCTTCGTGAGCCATGTGGAAGCGGTGAAGTCGATGCGAGGCGGTCCACTGTTTGGGATGTTATCGTTCAGGATGATAATCGGCACGGCTTTGATTGAGGCAAGATAGAAAGGCCTGCTTTTTTGAAAAAAAGCAGCAAAAAACTTTTATGACGGCTGTCGCGGAGGTTTCTGCGACGCGCGGTTCCGCGATTGAGGGTTGTTGCTTGTCAGCAATCGTTTGGGTTGCCCGTCACCCGTAGGAGTCACGGACAACTTGTTTCCCAACGCGCCTTTTCCCATCAGGTAGACGCTGCAGAAGACTCCGCGACAGCAGAGACAACAGTTTTTTGCTGCTTTTTTTCAAAAAAGCAGGCCTTGCTTGCTTAGGCTTGCAAGAACGCGAGCAAATCCAGGTTAAGCCGGTCACGCTCGGTGTAGAACAACCCGTGCGGCGCGCCGCCGTACATCTTCAGTTCGGCATGCGGCAGAAGCTTGATCGCCTGTTCGGCGGACGCGCTTGCGGGCACGGTGGAATCAGCGTCGCCGTGCACGATCAGCGTGGGAATTGTCAGCTTCGCGAGGTCGGCGCGGAAGTCGGTTTCGGAAAATGCGCGCACGCAGTCCAGCGTGGCTTTCGGGGAGGCGAGCATGGCCAGGTTCTGCGACCATTGCAGGATGTCTGCGCTGAGCGAGAAGTTCAGCATGCCGGCGCCGTAGAACATACGCCCGAACTTCGCAAGGAAGCCGGGGCGGTCCTGGGTGAGGCCGTCGATCATCTGGTCGAAGACGCTGCGGTCCACGCCGTCGTCGTTGTCGGGGCCTTTCAGCAAATAGGGGGTGACGGCGGAGATCAGGGCCGCGCGGGAGAGGCGGTCGGTGCCGTGGCGGCCGGCGTAGCGGGCGACTTCGCCGCCGCCCATCGAGAAGCCGACGAGGGCGGCCTCATGCAGGTCGAGATGGTCGATCAGGGTGGCGAGGTCGTCTGTGAGGGTGTCGTAGTCGTAGCCGGTCCAGGGCTGGCTCGACCGGCCGAAGCCGCGGCGGTCGTAGGTGACGACGCGGTAGCCGTTGTTGGCGAGGTAGACGGATTGGTACTCCCACATGTCGGCGTCCAGCGGCCAGCCGTGGATGAGGATGACGGGCTTGCCGGTGCCCCAGTCATTGTAGTGGATATGGGTGCCGTCTTTCGTCTCGACGAAGGGCATTTGGGTGTCCTGATGCGGTTTGGCGGGGAACGGCTTCGGGGCTGGGCGGGTTGCGTGATGATCGGGCAGCGTTGTGCCGTATCAGTGTGTTTAACCTTGGATCCTCGACGCCGGCAAAGAAAGGCAAGGCCTGCTTTTTTGAAAAAAAGCAGCAAAAAACTTTTGGTCCTGCTGTCGCGGAGTTTCCTGCAACGCGCGCCCAAGGGAACAAAAGTTTTTTAGTTCTTTTTTTCAAAAAAGAACCGCTTGCCTTGCCTTTCGGTAGTGATCGTAAGGTGATGAGCACCGGGATGTGGAAATGAGCGAAGTCGTGCACCCACGGATGACTGCGGAGGCTTTCCTGGCGTGGTCGCTGGCCCAGCCAAAGGGGCGGCGTTACGAGCTGGTGGGCGGCGAAGTGGTGCGTATGCACTCCGAACGCGCGGCGCACGCGCGGACGAAACTGCGTGTGGCAGTGGGGTTATCGGCGGCAATCCGGGATGGGAAGCTGCCGTGCGAGGTGTTCGGCGACGGCATGGCTGTGCGGGTGGACGAGGACACGATCTACGAGCCGGACGCGCTGGTGCGCTGCGGAGAGCCGCTCGACGACGAGGCGGTCATCGTCGACGACCCGGTGATCGTGGTTGAAGTGGTCTCGCCGAGCTCGCAAGCGGTCGGTAGCGGGGCGAAGCTGGCCGACTACTTCAGGATACCGAGCGTGGTGCACTACTTGATCGTGCGCACGAAGGATCGTGCGGTGATCGTGCATAGCCGATCCGGCGAGGGTGAAATCCTGACGCGGATCGTGCGGAATGCGGCGGTCGCGCTGGACCCGCCGGGGCTGAGTTTGCCCGCGTTGTTCAGGTGAGCGAGGCTCGCTTGCGGCACCCGCTTGTGTCACACGCGCTGGCATCGCTGTTGCTGTTCTTGCGTCTTGCCCATGCGCCCGCGCCCAGGTCGCGACAGGGAAGTCTGCCACCGGTGCTGCAGCCTGTGCGCCCATGCAGCAGGTCTCCGATAGCGGCCCGTGCAAGCAGGCTGTCGACTTCCTCGTGCGCGGCGACGACACCGATGCCGATCTGGATTGGCGCACGCGATGCGGCAACGAGTAGGACAGCAAGGCCTTCTTTTCTGAAGAAAAGAAGCAAAAGACTTTTGGTCCGGCTGTCGCGGAGTTTCCCTCATCGTGTACTCCAGGGAACAAGAGTTTTTTGGTTCTTTTTTTCAAAAAAGAACCGCTTGCTTGCTTCGTCCGACGCAAGGAATGGCTTTCTTGGAGCCGGCCTTCCTTCCTAACCAGCCACCTCGCCCCTATCTTGCGCCAATGAGTGCGACCCCGGCCTTCCTCGACACCAACCGTCCCGACGTGCCCGACATCGTGGTGCCTCGCGGCATCACCCCCTTCCACCTGCCCAGCCGCCCGGTGCGCGGCCGGCTGGTGCGCCTGGGGCCGCTGGCGCACGCGCTGCTCGGCCGGCACCAGAACCCGCCGGCGGTGACCAGGCTAGCCGGCGAGGCGCTGGCGCTGTCGGCCGGATTGTCCAGCGCGCTAAAGTACCGCGGCAGTTTCTCGCTGCAGGCCAAGGGGGACGGCCCGGTCTCCATGCTGCTGGCGGACTGCACGCAGGAGGGGGCGCTGCGCGGGTACGCGCGGACGGACGAGGCGCGGTTTGCCGAGCTGGTGGCGGCCTCGCCGGAGCCCAGCGCGTTGAAGCTGCTCGGGCAGGGCTACCTCGCGTTCACCGTGGACCAGGGCGGCGAGATGGACCGCTACCAGGGGATCGTGTCCATCGAGGGCGAGACGCTGTCGGACATGGCGCTGCACTACTTCCGCACCAGCGAGCAGCTGCAATACGACGTGCACCTGGCCGCCGGCATGACGCCGGACGGCTGGCGGGCGGCGGCGCTGATACTGGAGCGCGTGGCCGGCGAAGGGGGGATCGACCCGGAGCTGGACCAGGCGGCGCAGGACGAGGCGTGGCGGACGGCGACGACGCTGGCGGCCACCATCACCGACGCCGAGTTGCTGGACGATTCGCTGCTGCCGGACCGGCTGGTCTGGCGGCTGTTCGGCGCGGAGGGCGTGGCGGTGGACAGGCCGCGGGCGCTGGCCTACGGGTGCCGGTGCTCGCGCGCCAAGCTGTCGGGGATACTGGAGAGCTTTCCGGAGACCGACCTGGACGAGATGGCGGTGGACGGCGACATCGTCATGACGTGCGAGTTCTGTAAGTATGATTTCCGGTTCAGCCGGCAGGACGTCACCAGCCAGGCTTGAGACACAAGCAAGAAAGGCCTTCTTTTTTGAAAAAAAGAAGCAAAAAACTTTTGTTCCTTGGCTCGGTGATGATGCTTGTCAGTTGCGGGGATGATGCGCCGGCGGTGACGCAGGCGTTTGCGCCGCTGCATTACGAGTATCTGCCCAAGCTGCGGCTGAACGTGGGGGACGTGCAGGTGGAGAACCGCAGCCTGCCGGTAAGCGCGCAGGACGTGGCGTCCAGCTCGCCGGTGGTGCCGGCGGCAGCGTTGCAGCAGATGGCGCGTGACAGGCTGTTTGCCGCGGGGAGCAGCGGACATGCGGATTTCGTGATCGACCAGGCGAGCATCGTGCGGTCGCCGGGCGGCGCGCTGGACGGGCATCTGGCGGTGCATCTGGACGTGGCCGGGCCGGGAGGTAACCGCGAGGGTTTCGCCGAGGCGCAGGTGGCGCGGGAGTTCACGCCGGGGACGCAGCCGGGCGACCCGACCGCACAACTGTACGACCTGACGCGGCAGATGATGACCGACATGAACGTGGAGCTGGAGTTCCAGGTGAAGCGGTCGTTGCAGGCGTTCCTGGTGACGCCGGGGTCGGCGCCGGCGGCGGTGGCGGCGCAGCCGCTGGACGTGCCGGGCACGCCGCCGCCAGTGCCGGCGCCGCCTGTGCTGCCGCCGGCAACTCCGGGGACGGATGAGACGGGATATCAGGATCCGGCAGCGTTGCCGCCGGTGCAGCGGTCGCCGGCACCTGGGTTTTTGGTGCCGCCTCAGTGAGGGTCGGGCAAGCGGTTCTTTGTTGAGTGTCGGTTCGAATAGTCGCCTTGGCGGCCATCTGACGCGGTTTGTCATGCGACAGCGTGCTACTCGCACGACGCTCCGGTGCTTATGGCCGGTGCTCGAAAAGCTACGCCAGCTGACTCACCAGGCCGACGTTTGAAATGGATGGTTATGTTCTGGAAGGCTTGCTGGGGGGAGACAGCGGGTCGCGAGATTTCGCGACACGGCTTTGGTTTGGAGCGGGTGACGAGACTCGAACTCGCAACCGCCTGCTTGGGAAGCAGGAACTCTAGCCGTTGAGCTACACCCGCGCCGGGCGATCAGGAGTATGGAATTCGGGCGCGGCTGGCAAGGGCTTCTCGCGCCGTCGGGGCGTTGTAGAAAGCAAGCAAGGCCTGCTTTTTTGAAAAAAAGCAGCAAAAAACTTTTGGTCCTGCTGTCGCGATGGTTCTGCACCACGCGCCCAGGGGAACAAAAGTTTTTTGGTTCTTTTTTTCAAAAAAGAACTGCTTGCTTTCTTCCTTGGCTTGCTAGCCAGGCGTCTTCCCATCCCCCAGGTGCTCGAGCTTCTCCTGGACTTTCTTGTCCTCCTCGGAGAGTTTTTCCGGCGTTTGCACGGCGACGCCTGGGGGCACCGCGTCTCCGGGATCGTGTTCGCGTTCCATCAGGCTTCTCCGTGCTTCGAGCCGGTGGTTTCGGCGTCTTCGTCCATGTCCTGGACGAGCTCCTCGACGGCGTCCCTGTCGATCTTCACCGCCTTCTCGGCCAGTTTGTCGCCGATTTTCGTGTCGCCCTTGGCGTATTTCTCCAGCGCGGCCTCTGCGAGGTCGCGCGCTTCGTCGTAGTGGTTTTCGGTCTTGTCCGCGGGTTCGGCCATGGCGGCATCCTCATCGGTTGGTGTGATCCGCGAACGTGGTCCGCACCGCCAGGGTTGCTACCTTGGGGCAAGCTGCCACGTTCACGCCGTCATGCGCATCGTGGTGGTCCTGCTGGCGTTTGGCCTGGCGTTCGGCGCGGTGTGGGGGGTGCCCGGCCCGGCGTGGGCCGCGTCCGAGGCGGACGGGTTTGCGTGGCGGCAGCATCCGGGCGGGCAGGTGCCGCTCGGGGTGGTGGTGCGCGACGATGCGGGGCGGGCGGTGGCACTTGGGCGGTTGCTCGGGGAGGTGCCGGTGATTTTGGACCTCGGCTATTTCCATTGCCCATCGTTGTGCGGCGTCGCCAGGTCGGATCTGTATGCGGCGCTCGCGGCGGGGGGGCTGGTGCCCGGGCGGGACGTCTCGGTGGTGTCGGTGTCGATCGATCCGGCGGAGACGTCGAGGGACGCGGCGGCCGCGGCAACGGTGGATCTCGCCGGGTTGCCGCAGGCTGCGCGGGCGGGCGTGCACTACGTGACGGCGCCGGCGGGCGGGATTGACGCAGTGGAGCAGGCGGCCGGGTTCAGGGCCAGGTGGGACGCGCGGTTCAAGCAGTTCATGCATCCGGCGGGCATTGTGGTGCTGACGCGCAGCGGCGTCATCAGCTCGTACCTGTTGGGAGTGGGCTACAGCGGCGGCGACCTGCGTGCGGCGGTGTTGCGCGCGGGGGACGGCGGCATTGCGGAGGCGGCGCTGCCGATCCTGCTGCTGTGCTTCCACTTCGACGCGACGACGGGCCGCTACACGCTGGAGGTCATGAAGGTGCTGCGGGTGATGGGGGCGTTGACGGTGTTGGTGATCGCGGGATTGTTCGTGGCGCTCAGCAGGAAGAAAAAAGCGGTTGTTTAGGCGTCCGTTGCAAGCGTCGCTCTGGTAGCCGGCACGGCTTTGTCATGCGGCGTCGGGTGGTGCTAGCCGGCTTGATGGTTGGCGGTTCCGAAGCAAGCAAGGCCTTCTTTTCTGAAGAAAAGAAGCAAAGACTTTTGACTCCGCTGTCGCGGTCCTTTCCGGTGAGCGCGCGACAGCGGAGTCGGAAGTTTTTTGGTCCTTGCTTTCTTGCTGCAGCGCTTAGTGTGCGACCATCGGGCTGAGGTACTTCGCCCAGTTCTTGCGCGTGAGGGGCTGGTTGTTGGCCTTGTAGGAGAACTGGTAGTCGCCTTCGTTGTTGGTATCCCAGACGCTGACGAACGACATTTTCAGGCCGCGCGATTGGGCGTGCTTGATGGTGGTGGCGAGCCACCAGGGAAACGCGCCGTCGTCGGAGACGTCGTTCTGGTCGTTATAGGCGCCCGAACCGCACTCCGGCACCGCGAACGGCTTGTTGTGCAGCATGGCGAATTCCATGACGCTGTTGAAGCTCTGGCTGTGTCCGCCGCTGCCGTCCAGCTGGCCGGCGGCGTAGGCAGCCGGATACTCCCAGTAGTGGATGCGGTTTGCAGACTTGCTGGTGAAGGTCTCGACCGACGTGTCGATTTGGCCGGTGGCCCAATCGTAGATCTGGACGCCGGGGCCGGCGGCGTTGTCGTAATACGGGTACATCGCGCCGTAGACGTCCACGCCGATGATGTCGACGTAGGAGTCGCCCGGGTAGAGGCTGGTTGTGGCGACGGCGTTCGTGTAGTTGGTCGCACTCGGGTTCCAGACGACCTGCACGGTGGCGCCGGCGGCGGCCGCCGTCTGGTGGATGACCTGATAGATGTGCTGGAACGCGGCAACCCAATCGGCCTGGGTACCGGAATCGTCGCCGGCGTAGTTGACCGAGTAGTTGAGGTCCATCTCCCAGCCGACGCGGAAGATCAGGTTCTTGAAGCCCTGGTTGATCCAGGCCTGCACCACGCCCTGGATGGCCCAGTCGTATTGTCCGGTGGCGAAGAGCTTGAACTGCTGGTCTGGCGAGGGCGAGCCGCCGGCCTGCGAGACCATGGGGAAGGCGACGACGGGGATCATGCTTTTGGCGACGGGCGAGAGGCTGTTCGAGTAGGCCTGCCAGCCTGCGTTGAGCTGCCAGCTGCCGATGTCCTGGCCGTAGTCGGTGTAGACGTCGATAAGCGTGGGGGCTACGCCCATTGCCTGCGTGAAGCTCGCGTAGTTGGCGTCCACCTGGGCTTCTGCCGGGGCGTCCGAACCGTTCGGCCCGCCGATGTAGACGCCGAGGGCAAACGGCGCCGGCGTCGCTGCCTGCGCGGCCGCGGGCAGGCAGGCCAGGCCGGTGCTTGCGAGGAGGCCTGCGCGTATCAGGATTTCACGCATGAAAAGTTCTCCTACCGTTTCGTTTGCCATCGTCAAAGACCTGATTGGCGGTGCAAATTCCAATAAACAGGACGTGAGATGCAGACTCTCGTAGGAACTGTTTTGGATTAGCCACGTGCGTGCAACCTTTGCGTGCAGGTGCCAGCGATGTCTGCAGAGAGGTTGTAAGGAGCGACTCGACGACACGCCCGACAATTTGAAACGATTGTGGAAGAATCAAGCTAGAATCTTCTTTTTCGAGAAAAAGAAGCAAAAAGCTTTTAGTGCGGCTGTCGCGGTTCATCCGGCGAGCGCGCGACAGCGGAGTCAAAAGTTTTTTGGTTCTTTTTTTCAAAAAAGAACTGCTTGCTTACTTGGTGTGAAAGTAGCCGTAAATCCGCTTAGCCGTTTCCTTGGAAATGCCAGGCGCCGCCTGCAGATCTTCCAAACCCGCCTGCTTGACGCCGCGCGCCGAGCCGAAATGGTTCAGCAGCGCGCGTTTGCGCGCGGAGCCGATGCCAGGCACCTCGTCGAGCTCGCTGGTGATCAGCGCCTTGGAGCGGCCGGCGCGGTGGGTGGTGATGGCGAAGCGGTGCGCTTCGTCGCGCAGGCGTTGCAGGTAGTAGAGCACCGGGTCGCGCGGGGGGAGCTGGAAGGGCGGGCGGTCGGCGGTGAAGAACCACTCGCGGCCGGCGTCGCGGTCGGGGCCCTTGGCGATGGCGATGAGCGTGACGTCGGTGACGCCGAGGTCATCCAGCACGGTGCGGGCGGCGGAGTACTGGCCCTGGCCGCCGTCGATCAGGACGATGTCGGGCCAGTCGGTGGCGGCGGCGCCGGCTTCCTTGGGCGAGGGGTCCTGGGCTTCGGCGTCGCGTTCGCGCTGGGCACGGGCGAAGCGGCGTTCGAGCACCTCGCGCATCATGCCGAAATCGTCGCCCGGCGAGATGGCGCTGCGGATGGAGTATTTGCGGTAGGCGTTCTTGCGGAAGCCTTCGGGGCCGGCGACCACCATGACGCCGTAAGCCGAGGTGCCCATGATGTGGCTGTTGTCGTAGGTCTCGATGCGGTCTGGCAGGTTGGGCAGGCTGAACAGGCTGGCGACACCTTCGAGAAGCTTGGCCTGGCCGGCGGATTCGGCGAGCTTGCGCTCCAGCGCCTCGCGCGCGTTGGTTTCCGCGTGTTCGACGACCTGGCGTTTTTCGCCGCGGCGGGGGACGGCGATTTCCACGCGGCGAGTGGCTTTGAGGCTGAGGGCGTCGGCGATCAGCTCGGCTTCGGGGAGGTCGTGGTTGGCGAGGATGAGGGCCGGCGGGGGCTTGTCGTCGTAGAACTGGGCGATGAAGGCGGCGAGGATGTCGCCGGGCTCGTCGGACTTCACGGTGGCCGGGAAGTGGGCGCGGTTGCCGTTGTTGCGGCCGCCGCGGATGAAGAACACCTGCACGCAGGATTGGCCGGCGACCTGCCACAGCGCGATGATGTCGGCGTCTGTGAGGCTCGCCGGGTTGATGACGCCGGAGCCCTGCACGTGGGTGAGCGCGCGGATGCGGTCGCGCACGCGGGCGGCGCGCTCGAACTCCAGGTTCTGCGAGGCGGCCTCCATCTCGGCGGAGAGCTCGCGTTGCAGGGTGGCGACCTTGCCGGAGAGAAAGGCGCGGGCCTGTTCGACCAGGCGGGCGTAGTCGTCCTTGGAGATGCGGTCCACGCAGGGGGCAGAGCAGCGCTTGATTTGGTGCAGCAGGCAGGGGCGGGTGCGGGCGGAGAACACGGTGTCGGCGCAGGAGCGCAGGAGGAACAGGCGCTGCATGGCGTTGACGGTCTGGTTGACGGCCCAGGCGGATGCGAAGGGGCCCCAGTAGCTGCCGGGGCGGGACTGGGTGCCGCGGTGCTTGGTGACCTGCGGGAAGGCGTGGTCCTCGGCGAGCATGAGCCAGGGGTATGATTTGTCGTCGCGCAGGACGATGTTGTAGCGCGGCTTGAGGCGCTTGATGAGGTTGGCTTCGAGGAGGAGGGCTTCGGCCTCGGTGTGGGTGGTGACAATCTCCATGGACACGGTGTCCATCACCATGCGGCGGAGGCGTTCTTCGAGGCGGTTCACCTGGCAGTAGTTGGCGACGCGCTTTTTGAGGCTGCGGGCCTTGCCGACGTAGAGGGCTTCGCCGCGGGCATCGAGCATGCGGTAGACGCCGGGGGAGAGCGGCAGGGTGGCGAGCACCGCCTCGATGACGGCGACGCCGCGGGTGGTGGTAATTACATCTGACATGGGGTGTTTAGGGTGGGGCTGGCGGGGCGCGCGGCAAAGAAAGCAAGGCCTGCTTTTTTGAAAAAAAGCAGCAAAAAACTTTTGGTCCTGCTGTCGCGGTGGTTCTGCCAGCGCACGCCCAAGGGAACAAAAGTTTTTTGGTTCTTTTTTTCAAAAAAGAACTGCTTGCCTTGTCTTTGAGGCTTCTATCCTGGGGATAACTCTGTGGACATCTGTTTGCGCGGTGGCCGCGGCGATCTGGCCGGGCACGTGTCGGTAGAAGAGTACGGCAGGCACCGTCGACAAAGAGTGCTTGACTTTACTGGTTTCCGCCCGCGAGCGCTGTCATGGAACCAACACAAAAGCTTATCCGACTGGAAGTATTGAGAGTCGCGCGAGACGGGGGATTAAACGCCGCCCTGATCTGCCGCGCGGCGCTCTATCTCGACGCCGACGGACGCAGTGTCGTCGAAGATGTCGAGCTTTTCAACCCGCACGCGAACGGATTGCACGCGTGGATCGGTCAGGCAGGCGGCGGCCAGGCGTTCGGCCAGGGTTTCCAGGAGCTGCACGTGGCCGGCGGCGACGATGGCGCGCACCGTGTTGGCGACGGCTTCGTAGTCGACCACGCGGGAGAGGTCGTCGCGGGAGGGGGCGGGGCGCGAGAGGGGGGCTGCGGTGTCGTCGGTGACGGCGAGGTCGATGTTGAGGCGGATGCGCTGGCGGGCCGCGTGTTCGAAGCCGTGCACGCCGACGCTGGCGAGCAGGACCATGTCTCGCAGGAAGACGTGGCGCTGGCGGGTGGCGGCGCTGGCGGGGCGGAAGGTGTCCATGGGGCGGGGTGGGCCTGAGACGTTCGCGTAGGTTGGAGCCCTGGGCAGGACGGAAGGCAAGGCCTTCTTTTCTGAAGAAAAGAAGCAAAAGACTTTTGGTCCTGCTGTCGCGATGGTTTTGCCAGCACGCGCCCAAGGGAATAAAGTTTTTTGGTTCTTTTTTTCAAAAAAGAACTGCTTTCTTAGAGTCCCAACCTGACAATCTGCCCGGTCATCGAAGCCCACCCGGCGATGGCGCTGACCGTGCGGACGACGTCCTCGGCCGTTGCCGGCGTGGCGTGGATGTTCGCCGCGGCCCGGCCGGACTGCTCCTGCGGCTCGAACGGGCCGAAGGGGGTGGCGCCGAGGCCGATGGCGTTGACGCGGATGCGGCGCGGCGCCCACTCGAGCGCGGCCTGGCGGGTGAAGGCCCAGAGTGCGGCGTTGGCGGTGTGGGCGTGCAGGTGTGCGAGGCCGGGGGGGGCTGCGTAGAGAAAGGTGATGACGAGGGCTTCGGTGGCGGGGGGGAGGCCGGCGGTGAAGTGCTGGCAGCGGGCGATGATGGCGGCGGAGTCCGGGTGGGGGTCGGTGTTGATGAGGGTGGGATGCGGCAAGTGCAGGCCGGCGAGGAGTTCGGCGAGGGGTGCGGGGGTGCCGGCGAAATGGAGGGTGGGCGGCGTCATTGCGGCGATCGGTAGCATGGGTGGGGTGGTGGAGTGTAGGATTGGGCGGTGCCTAATGTGGGGGGTGCTTGAAAGTATATAGTTTTTATATAATTGTGTTGGAGGATGAGTGAGGCTTGGACATGCCGGTGACCAGTTTCGAGATGGATGAGCGGACCTTGAGCGCGGTGCGGGAGTTGCAGGGTGTGTTCGGGGTGAAGACCAACGCGGCGGTGTTGCGCAAGGCGATCGGCCTGGCGATGGCGGCGGCCACGAAGGCGACGCCGGAGCATACGGTGACGATCAGCGGCAAGGACGAGCCCCTCACCATCAGCCTTGCCACCTGAAGACGAGGCGGCTTCGGGGACGGGTGGTTCTGAGCCGGCTGGTTTAGGGCAAGCAGGCGCGAGGCAGGCGGGCTCGGTTTCGCTCAGCGCGTTTGCGGCGCGGGTCAGTGTTGCAGAGCAGATTGCGCTGACGGATGCGCGGGTGCGGGCGCACGTGTCGTATGCGATTTCCGGCGCCTTTGTGCTGGCGAACGTGCTGACCTTGGCGGGCGTCGGCTACATCTTTCATGAGGACAACGCCAACCTGGTGGCCAAGGTGATTGCCACGCCGGAGCGGGTGGTGACGCCGGGCGTGGTGATGGCGATTGTGGGGGCGACGACGGTGCAGCTTGGGGCGCTGGCGCTGACGATGGGGCGCTATTTGTATCCGGGTGTGCGCAGGGATTTGGCAGCGGGGCCGGGCACGGAGTGAACGGCTTGCTTTCTGTGCCGCCAGCCGGCCGCACACCTTCACAGACCCGGCGGCTCCCCTATGCTCGCCGCAAAACAGAGGAGCATCCGATGCAGTTGCCGATACGACAGCTCGAGCACTATCCGCCGGACGGGGCGCGGCGCTACCAGCTCGGCCTCGTGGTGCTGATCACGGTGGCGCTGTACTACGCGCTGTATGTCGGCGGCGGGGTGATACCGCTGGTGATGCAGGACCTGCACATGTCGTTCGGCTACCTGGTGGGACTGCTCGCCATCGCCAACGCGCTGGGGGCGTTCGCCTCGTTGCTGGCCGGGCTGTCGGACCGGTTCGGGCGGGCCAACCTGGTGGTGTGGGGCGTGCTGCTGGTGGCGCTGCTGACCGGGTTTGCGATACCGGCGGTGCATACGCGGCTGGCCTATGCGGTGCTGGGGATCACTACCGGGTTCGTCGAGGGGATCATCCTGGTGGCGACGCCGGCGCTGATCCGCGACTTCTCGCCGCAGGTGGGGCGGGCGACGGCGATGGGGTTCTGGACCATCGGGCCGGTACTGGGGAGCCTGCTGACCAGCGCGGTGGACAGCGCTACGCTGGCCTACCTGCCGCAGTGGCGCGACCAGTTCCTGATCTGCGGGGTGTTCGGCCTGGCGGTGTGGGTGCTGGCGTTCTTTACTCTGCGCGAGCTGAAGCCGGCGCTGCGCGACCAGGTGATGGTGAGCGAGCGCGACAGGATGCTGAACGAGCGGCGCGCGGCGATGGACGAGGTGCAGGTGGTGCAGCGCAACCCATGGCTGCAGATGCTGCGGTGGGACGTGGTGGGCTCGGCGCTCGGCGTCTCGCTGCTGCTGATGGTCTACTACACCACGGTGGCGTTCGGGGTGATCTACCTGGTGACGGTGTTCGGCTTCACGCCGGCGCGGGCCAACGCGCTGCTGAACTGGGGGTGGGCGGCCAACGCGGTGGCGCTGGTGGTGGCCGGCGTGTGGTCGGACGCGCTGATGGTGCGCAAGCCGTTCATGCTGGTGGGCGGCGTGGGGTCGGCGCTGCTGATCTGGCTGATGATGGGCGGCGGGGTGGCGGCGCCGTTGCACCCGCCGTTCGCGGTGATGGCGCTGGTAGCGAGCCTGATCGCGACGTTGATGGGGGCGGCGTATGCCACCTGGATGGCGAGCTTCACCGAGATGGTGGAGGCGCACAACCCGGCGTTGACGGCGACGGGCCTGGCGATCTGGGGCTGGCTGCTGCGGCTGGTGGTGACGGGGTCGTTCCTGGTGCTGCCGCTGGTGGTCAACACGGTGACGCCGCTGGTGGAGGCGGGGCCGGTTGTTGCCGCGTTCGGGCGGTTGCAGGCGGCACATGCGACGTTGCCGCCGGAGCTGGTTGCAAAGATGCAGGTGATTGCGCATGCGAGCGTGGCAGCACCCGGGCAGTGGCAGGCGTGGTACGCGATCAGCGCGTTGGGCGCGGCGGCGTTCGTGCTGCTGACGTTCACGATGAAGGGGCGGTGGAGCCCGGCGCGGGCGCGGGCGGATAAGCTGGCGCATGAGGCGCTGGTGTCTCGGGAGTTGGCGGCGGAGTGAGGTGGAGCAAGCGGTTCTTTTTTGACAAAAAGAACCAGAAAACTTTTGGTTCGGCTGTCGCGGGGTAGCTGGAAATGGGTGCGGTTTGGATGGGAGACGGCTCTGCGATACGCGTCGGCTAGTCTTGGGGCGGTTAGCTTGGCGGTTTTCATGTTTCCTGCTGGAGCGGTCGCACAAATTGTGCCGGCCCTGGTTGGGGCGCATGACACGCTTGCACGAGCGGGCTTGTTGGACAGTGAAAACATGTCTGTGCGCGTGATTGACTGTGGCTCGAGCGATTGCGGAGGGCGCAGGACGGCTTGCCCGTATCCTGAAACGATCGCGTGTGAGGCGGATGGCTTGTTGTACTGTTTGTTCAGATGGCGCGCGCCCGACCACCACGTGTTTGACGTCGAAACCGAGGGAGGGGATTTCTCGAGTCTCGTCGTCACCGATGTGGGCCGGTTTAAGAACACGTCCCGGTTCTGACCCGAGCGCGAGAGTGAAGAAAGCGAGGCGTGCTTATGTCATAAGGGCAGCAAAAAACTTTCTGTCTTGCTGTCGCAGCGTTTCCTGCAGCGCGCGACAGCGGAGACAAAAGTTTTTTGGTTCTTTTTTTCAAAAAAGAACTGCTTTCTGTCTTGCCTGCGCCTGGTGTGTGCCATCAGCCGCCCACGCCCAGAGCTCTCCCAGCCCCGAGATCACAACCCAGCCGGCCACGACGACCGACCAACCAAGCGAGGTATGGGCAATCCACGCCCAGTCCACGCTCGAGGAACAGTATCACCCCGCCTTTGCGTCGCCGTTCCGCGGGCCTAACAGCCTCGACCCTGGAAGCCGCGGCGACGAGACGTTCGACGCGACGCTCTATGCCGGCGTGCGGCCGTGGAGCGGCGCAGAACTCTGGCTGAACCCGGAGATCGACCAGGGCTTCGGGCTTTCGGACACGCTGGGCGTTGCCGCGTTTCCCAGTGCGGAGGCCTACAAGGTTGGCGAGGCTGCGCCTTACGTGCGGGTGCCGCGGCTGTTCTTTCGGCAGACGGTCGATCTGGGCGGCACGCCGCAGAAGGTCAGTTCGGACCTCAACGTGCTTGCTGGATCCCAGACGAGCGACCATTTGGTTTTCACGATCGGCAAGTTCGGCGTGCCGGACGTGTTCGACACCAACGCGTACGCGCATGACCCGCGGCAGGATTTTTCCAACTGGGCGCTGGTGGACACGGGTTCGCTCGACTACGCAGCCGATGCCTGGGGCTACAGCTACGGTGCCGCGGCGGAGTGGTATCAGGATTGGTGGACGCTGCGCGGCGGTGCGTTTGCATTGTCACGTGTCCCCAACAGCAAGGCGTTGGACACCAGCGGCAGCCAGGTGCAGTTCCTCGGCGAGGCGGAAGAACGGCACAGGATTTGGGGACAGGACGGCAAGCTGCTGGTGACGGCGTTCCTGACGCGTGGTCGGATGGGCGATTATGCCGACGCGGTGGCGCTGGCCGAGGAGACGGGGACTGCGGCGAGCACGGCCGCGGTGCGGCAGTATCGCAGCCGGACCGGCATCGACTTGGATTTTCAGCAGGCGATCACTGCGGAGTTGGGCATGTTCGTGCGCACCGGCTTGGCCGAGGGCGGCCGCGAGGCCTACGAGTTCACCGACATCGACAACACGTTCGCCGTGGGGTTGGCGTTGCAGGGCAAA
Organism: Acetobacteraceae bacterium; assembly: GCA_965198755.1. GTDB lineage: Bacteria > Pseudomonadota > Alphaproteobacteria > Acetobacterales > Acetobacteraceae > BOG-908. The sequence goes on along the minus strand of OZ240673.1, from coordinate 3,720,586 downwards.
CGGTGGGGCTTGCCGGACGACACCTTGGGGCTGGCGACCGTGACGGACGGCATATCCCACCGACACAAAGTGTACTTGGAGAATGGCGGGCTGGGCATCCTGGTGGGTGACGGACGGCTGCCCAGCGCTGGGCGGGAGCAGGTGGTGGAGACGTATTACAGCCACGCGCTGGCTTCTTTTGCGCACGTGACTGCGGATTATCAGTTCGTGGACAATCCTGGCTACGACAAGGTGCGCGGGCCGGTTTCTATTCTCGGCATTCGGGTGCATTTGCAGTATTGATACAAACCGGCCTGGGGGACTGACTGTTCCGAAGCAAGCAAGGCCTTCTTTTTTGAAAAAAAGAAGCCAAAAACTTTTGACTCCGCTGTCGCGGACCTCTCCGGAGAGCGCGCGACAGCGGAACCAAAAGTTTTTTGGTCCTTTTTTTCAAAAAAGGACTGCTTGCTTTCCATGCGTCAGCCTCCGTGCCAGCTGGTCTGAGACGCCGAGTAGGGGTGCGTGATGGTGATGCGACTCGTTTCAGCAGTGCGCTACAGCGCGCGCGGAAGTTCTCTGCTTTTGTTCGGCAAACAAGGCCTAGTCTTGCTGTTCCTGTGCGGCGTGTTTGACGCCCACGCACAAACCCCGGTCACGTTGGCCGAGCCTGCGCTTGCCGGCTCGCTCTCCTTCAGCTCGCGGCCGACAACGGTGGACACCGGCGTGTTCGGCACGTGGTACGTCGATGGCGTGTTTTCAGGACTGGGCGTGGTGCAAAGCAGCCCGGGTGCCGGCGACCGGGCCGCGCTGGCCGACATCAGCAACGGCCAGGTGATCGTGCAGAAGGCCGATGGCCTGGTGCAGTTCTACGTTCAGGCCGGCGCTTACGCGATTCCGGCACTCGGCGTGCGTTACGGGCACGTCAGCGATGCGACGGATGCCTGGGGCAACTTCTACAGCCCCCTGCCCCAGGCTTTCCTGAGGATTGTGCCAAGCGCGGATTTCTCAATCGAGGCCGGCAAGCTGCCGACGCTGGTCGGGGCAGAGGACACGTTCGATTTCGAGGACGTCAACATCGAGCGCGGGTTGTTGTGGAACCAGACGAGCTCCGTCAGCCGCGGCGTGCAGGCGAACGCCACGCTGGGCGCGGTGGTGCTGAACGTTTCAGTGAACGACGGCTACTATTCGGACCGCTTCAACTGGCTGACCGGCGAGGCGACCTGGACGATCAACAGCGCGAGCACGCTGGTGCTGAACGGTGGCGGCAATTTGGGCAGGAGCGGCACGTCCAGCGTGGCAACACCGCTGTTGCAGAACAACAGCGCCGTTTTCAACCTGGCCTACACATACATCACGGCGGCGTTCAGCATCACGCCGAACCTGCAGTATAGCCACGTTTCGGCCGACGAGGGCATCGGCATCCGCAGCGGGGGCGAGACCTATGCTGCAGCGGTGATGGCGAACTACAAGTTCACGCCGAGGCTGCAGTTGGCCGGCCGGCTGGAATACATCGCGTCCGGCGGTGGCGCGAACCTGCTTTACGGCGCGGGCAGCAGCGCGGTCTCGCTCACGATCACGCCGACGGTGACGTTCGGGCGGCTGTTCGTGCGGGCGGACGCGTCGGTGGTGGGGGTGATCGGCTCGCACGCAGGCGCGGCGTTTGGGGAGGATGGAAACGCGGGATCGCAGGTGAGAGGCTTGCTGGAGACGGGTGTCATTTTCTGATTTCGGCCGGTTTGGGAGGTTGGTTTTCGACGAGGGAAGCAAGGCCTGCTTTTTTGAAAAAAAGCAGCAAAAGACTTTTGGTTCTGCTGTCGCGGAGGTTTTTGACACGGGTGTTTGTAGGATGATGTTTGAGGGTCGGATGCCTTGTGAGGCAGGACGGCACTGGTTGATCGCCGGTGGCGAAGGAAAGCAAGCGGTTCTTTTTTGAAAAAAAAGAACCAAAAAACTTTTGGTCTCGGGGGTGCGCGTTGCTGCAAGTGCTGCGACAGACCTTGCCGGTGTACAGCAGGCGGAAAGTTTGTTTGTTTACAGAACTTGAGTCTTTTACAATGCAAGGAACGGGTAATTGCCTCGGGCGAGTCCGCGACAGCCGAACCAAAAGTTTTTTGCTGCTTTTTTTCAAAAAAGCAGGCCTTGCTTTCTTGCTTTCTTCCGAACGTCTAGCGAGTCACTCCCCCCAAAGGCTGCCGGTTGCACCTCAGCCGCCGCGTCCCCAAGGACCAAAATTTAGAGCAGTAACCGACTAGACGGTCCGGCCTGCTTAGCCAATCCGAGATGGTCGGAAAACGCTCTAGTTTTCTCAAAAGAGAACTGCTTACGTGCTCGTCGTTTTGACAAGGTCCGCGGTCAGGCCGCACTCTCCCCGTGCAGCACCGTGTCCAGCCCTTCCATTTCTTCCTCCGCGTTCACCGTCAGCCCGATCGTGTATTTCAGCGCGAACAGCAGCACCAGGCTGACGACGCTGCTCCACACCAGCGTGACGGCCACTGCCTTGCATTGGATGATGAATTGCGGGAACGAGCCTGCGGTGCCGCCGATCGTCTCGGACGCGAAGACGCCGGTGAGCAGTGCGCCGACGATGCCGCCGACGCCGTGCACGCCGAAGGTGTCGAGGCTGTCGTCGTAGCCGAACACGTGTTTCACGTAGGTTGCCGAGAGGTAGCAGACCACGCCGGCTGCAACGCCGATGACGATGGCCGCACCCGGCAGCACGAAACCGGAGGCCGGGGTGATGGCGACGAGGCCGGCGACGGCGCCGGAGATGATGCCGAGCACGCTGGGTTTGCCTTTGAACACCCATTCGGTGAACATCCAGGCGAGTGCTGCGGCGGCGGTGGCGATCTGTGTGACGGCCATTGCCATGCCGGCGCGGCCCGTTGCACCCACGGCGGAGCCGGCGTTGAAGCCGAACCAGCCGACCCACAGCAGCGACGCGCCGATGACCGCGTAGGTGAGGTTGTGCGGCGCCATGTTGTCGTGGCCGTAGCCGCGTCGGCGGCCCATGACCAGGCAGCACATCAGGCCGGCGATGCCTGCGTTGATGTGCACCACGGTGCCGCCGGCGTAGTCCAGCGTGCCGAGCGTGGAGAGCCATCCGGTGGGCGCCCACACCCAATGCGCGATGAGGCTGTACGAAAAGATCGACCAGCCGACCATGAAGATGCACATGGCGGAAAACTTCATGCGTTCGGCAAACGCGCCGGCGATCAGCGCCGGGGTGATGATGGCGAACGTCATCTGGAACATCATGTAGACGGTTTCCGGGATGGCGTAGAGCACCGGTGTGATGCCGGGCACGCCGGCGCCGAGAAGAAAGCCGGTGTCGTCCTGTTTGGTGAAGTTGTTGGCGATGCCTGCAAGCATAAAGCGTGACGTGTCGCCGAAGAAGGCGGAGAACGAGTGGCCGAACAGCGCGCCGGTGGCCGGTCCGCTGGTGAACGCGATGGAGTAGCCGCACACCGTCCAGACGATGGTGACCAGGCAACAGATGGCGAAACTCTGCATCAGCGTGGCCAGGATGTTCTTGCGGCGGACCATGCCGGCGTAGAAAAGTGCGAGGCCCGGTATGGTCATCATCAGCACGAGCGCGGTGCTGGTCAGCATCCAGGCGGTGTCGCCGTGGTCGTAGGCGGGCGGCTTTGCCGCGGCGGTTGCGGGCGCGGATTGCACCGTGGCGGCGTCCGGCGTGGCGGCAGCGGGGGCCTGTGCCGCCTGCGAGGGCGGGGCGGAGGCGGCCTGGGGCGCGGTGCCCGGCGACTGGCCGGGCGGGGGTGCGGCGGTGCTGGGCGCGGCGGTTGCGGGTGCGGGCGCCTGGGCCAAAGCGGGCGTGGCGGCGGCGAGCCAGGGCAGGATCAGCAGGACGGCAGCGAGCCGTGCTGTCAGCGCAGACAGTGTCATCCTCGATCCTTTCACAGTGCGGACTCGTTCGTCTCGCCGGTGCGGATGCGCACGGCCCGTTCCACGTCGAGCACGAATATCTTGCCGTCGCCGATCTTGCCGGTGTGGCCGACGCGCGCGATGGCCTCCACTACGGCGTCGGCCTGGTCGGACGGGACGACGACTTCCAGCTTCACCTTGGGCAGGAAGCTCACGTGGTATTCTGCCCCGCGGTAAATCTCGGTCTGGCCTTTCTGCCGGCCGAAGCCTTTCACCTCGCTGACGGTGAGGCCCTGCACGCCGAGCGGCGTCAACGCCTCACGCACATCGTCCAGCTTGAAGGGCTTGACGATTGCGACAACCATTTTCATCGGCACCTCTCCAAGGACGCTGTCCGGTGTGTTGGCACCGTTTGCGTTCGCGTGTCCACATGTTCGCCTGCCTGTGCCACGGGCTATCCAATAAGCGTGCCGTTGGACAGGTGACAACGGCGCGGCGTGGTTGCCTTGTTTGTGTGCAGGGTTGCCTTGGACGCGGCCTGCGGGATGGGCATTTTCGGTGTCGGATCGAATGACCGGTGCGTGAAGCAAGGCAAGCGGTTCTTTTCTGAAAAAAGAACCAAAAAACTTTTGTCCCCTTGGGCGCGTGTTGCAGGAACCTCCGCGACAGCCGGACCAAAAGTTTTTTGCTGCTTTTTTTCAAAAAAGCAGGCCTTGCTTACTTAGCCGGCGCCAAGTGACCTTCGATAACCGTGCTGTGATTTATGGGCGCTTTATGCTGAGTCGCGTGGTCCCGCATGGAAAACTTACGCCGCACCGCGGTAGGACGACCGTGCAAACGCAACGTAACGCCGCCGGTCATCGATCGCACCAGCGGCGCAAGGAGCCATGGTTTGACACGCAAGCTTCTCGCCGCATCGGCCGCGCTCGTATCCGCGGCCGCATGTGCGGCTCACGCGCAAACGCCGCCGAACACAGCGAGCGCGCCAGTTTCGGCTGCGACCTCGCCGGCGCCGGTGCCGGCGGTGGACTGCTCCGTTCACCCGGACCCTTACAAGGACTACAGCTGCCTGGACGCTTATCTCGGCTCGGACGTCGGTACGCGGCTGCTGAACTATTACGCGTTGGAGTGGGGGCACTCGAGCGCGCCGTCGGACCCGAACGCGCCGCCGGGCCGCATCGCCGGCTGGCCGGCGACGCCGGAGACCACGCCGCCGATGCCGTTCACCGAGTGGCCGTACGGCGGCACCACCTCGATCGGCGTCTCGCGCCCGGCGTCGGTGGACAGCCCGTTGATGGTGGCCATCGCCGACACGTCGATCGGCAAGTTCCTCAGCGACTGGCACGTGCAGGTGTACGGCTGGGTCGATCCCGGGTTCAACATCAGCACCAACTGGCGCCAGCCGGCCGGCAACGCGCCGATCGCCTACGCCTACACGCCGAACACCATCCAACTGGACCAAGCGGTGTTGTACGTGGAACGCGTGCCGGACACGGTGCAGACCGACCACGTCGACTGGGGCTTCCGCATCTCCGGCCTGTACGGCGAGAACTACCGCTACACCACCGCCTACGGCGTGGCCAGCGAGCAGCTTCTGAAGCACAACAACGTCAACGGCTACGACTTTCCCATGGTCTATGCCGAACTCTACCTTCCGCAGGTGTTCAACGGGCTGAACATTCGCGTCGGCCGTTACATATCGCTGCCCGACATCGAGGCGCAGCTGGCGCCGAACAACTACATGTACACGCACTCGCTGACCTACGCGGTGGACAACTACACCAACACCGGCATCGTCGCGTCCACTGCCATTACCAAGAACATCATCCTGCAGCTCGGTTTGAGCGACGGCACGGAATCCGCACTCTGGCATCTGAACCATCGCGTCACCAATTTCGATCCGAGCCCGCTGTATCCCGCCAGCACGTTTCCCAAGGACCCGGGCGCGCAGCCGACATTCACCGGCTGCCTGCGGGTCGGCTGGAACAACGGCCGGGACAACCTTCAGCCCTGTTTCAACGGCATAAACAGCGGAGCCTGGGGCTACAACAACCTGCAATGGTACGGTTTCACCTACTACCACAGGTTCAACGACCACTGGCACCTGGACTTCGAGTTTTACGACGAGCACCAGAACGGCGTGCCCAACGCGAACAACCCGAAGGTGGAGGCGATCTACGAAGCGGGCGGGACCCCGTTCTCACCGCAATACATCCGCTTCAATGCGCCGAACCTCGCGCATTGCAGCAGTGCCACCGTGCTGCGGTGCCAGGCCACCGGGCTCGGGGTCACCGGATACCTCAACTACTCGCCTGATCCACTCGACAACTTCTCGTTCCGGCCCGAATACTATGCCGACAACCAGGGCCAGCGCACCGGCACGCCGACCGACTACTACGAGTTCTCCTTCGGCTGGCAGCATTGGTTCTCGCCGCAGATCGAGGTGCGGCCGGAAGTCGGCTATTATCGTTCGGTGGACGGTGTCGCGTTCAACGCCAATCCGACGCATTTCATTGCGGCCGACAGGAACTATACCGTGTTCGCCGGTGGCGACCTCATCCTGCATTTCTGATGTCGGCGGGCGGAAGTCCTGCCTTGTCCCGAACGCAAGCGGCGGCTCCTTGGAAAGAGGGGCCGACTCCTCGCCACGAGGGTTATGTCGTGTGAAGCGTCCGCGACAACAGCCCGCAAGTAGTTGCTTCTGTTTCCGGCACAGAATTCCTCGCCTTTGACGAAGTCCGTCCTGTTCAGACGTCAGGCCTGCCGTCCGAACACTCGGCTGCCGGAAGCCTCGTGTAACAGACGGTGATCAGGCCAAGATCGGGAGTTCTAACTTCCATGTGTTTTGCTATGTTGCGCTGCGGGGGTGGTGACCCACCCCGGTTGCGTGTTGGAGGATCAAGTGAACGACCATAGCGAGACGCCAGCGGCCGGCGAGGTGCACGATCAGGTGCCTCCACCCGGACGGCGCCTGCCCGTTCCCGTGCAGGGTGTCTCCCTGGTGATCCTCGGCGGCGCCCTGCTGGCTGGCTTCTTCGTATTGCCGGCGATCGTTGGCCTGGCTGCACCGGCGGCCACGCAAGACCAGCCGGCGGCAGACGGCGCGTTCAAACCGACCGAGCAGCAATGGGCCGGGCTGAAGGTGCGCCAGGTGCAGCAACTCGACTACGCGCCGCAGGTGCAAACCGAAGGCCGCATCGCGCTGGACGACGATCTGAGCACGCCGCTGGTCTCGCCGTATTCCGGGCGCATCACCCGGGTGTTCGCCCGCGCCGGCGACCAGGTAGCCGCTGGCCAAGCACTGTTTGCCGTGCAGTCCAACGAGTTGGCGCAGGCGGAAAACGACCTGGTGAGCGGGCTGGCGACGCTGAACACGTCGCACGCGCAGCTGGACCTGGCGATGGCCAACGAGAACCGGTTGCACCAGCTTTATCTGGGTCACGGCGCGGCGTTGAAGGATTGGCAGCAGAGCCGGGTGGACCTGGCCACCGCGCGCGGCGGGCTGAACAGCGCGCAGGTTGCGGTGGCCGCAGTGCGCAACCGGTTGGCGATCCTGGGCGTGAGCCGCAGCGAAGTCGCCGGCATGGCCAGCGCACCCAACTTGGAACGCGAGATGGCGGATTCCGTGGTGCGCTCGCCGATTGCCGGCACCATCACGCAACGCAACATCAGCCCCGGCCAGAACATCGTGGGGTCGGTTGCCAGCCAGGGTGCGTCGGCGGCGGCGTTCAACATCGGCAATCTGTCGAAGCTCTGGATGATCGCCAACGCGCGCGAAGATGATTCGGGCCGGTTCCACGTGGGCGACCTGGCGCGCGTGCACGTGCCCGCCTTTCCGGACCGCAGCTTCGACGCAAAACTGACCTACGTGGCACCGGTGATCGACCCAAACACGCACCGGCTGCTGGTGCGCGCAGAGGTGGCCAACCCGGAAGGCCTGCTGAAACCGGACATGTTGGCGGTGTTCGAGATTGCGACGGGCGCGCCCGCGCAGATACTTACGGTGCCGGAGAACGCGGTGGTCTACGAAGGCGCCGACGCGCATGTCTGGGTTGCCGACCCGGCGCACAAGACGCTGGCACTGCGGCAGGTCACCACCGGCAGCAACGCGGGCGGCCTGGTGGAGGTACGCAGCGGGCTGAAGCCGGGCGAGAGCGTTGTGACCAGCGGCGCGGTGTTCATCGACCGAACGCTGTCGGATAGCTGAGCTGTGAAGGTAGCAAGCAAGCACTGCTTTTTTGAAAAAAAGCAGCAAAAAACTTTTAGTACGGTTGTCGCGGAACGTCCCTCAGCGCGCACCCGAGGGAACAAAAGTTTTTTGGTTCTTTTTTTCAAAAAAGAATCGCTTGCCTTGCCTGAGACATCAGCCCCATGAGCGGCCTGTTCACGTTCGTCCTGCGCCAGCGCGTGCTGATGACGGTTATGACCCTGTTCGTCTTCGCCGCCGGCGTGGTCAGCTTCATCAACCTCAACATCGAGGCCTATCCGGACCCGGTGCCGCCGCTGGTGGACATCGTGACGCAGAGCACCGGCCAGAGTGCCGAGGAGATCGAGCGCTACATCACCATCCCGATCGAAGTGCAGATGGCGGGTATTCCCAACATCACCGCCATACGCACGATCAGCCTGTTCGGCCTGTCGGACGTGAAGGTGCAGTTCAGTTACGCGTTCAGCTACGACCAGGCGCAGCAATCGGTGATCAACCGACTCTCTCAGTTGACGCCGCTGCCCAACGGCGTGCAGCCGACCCTCTCGCCTACCAGCCCGACCGGAGAGATATTCCGCTATCGCGTGGTGGGGCCGCCTGGATACTCGGTGATGGATTTGAAGACCATCGAGGACTGGATGCTGGAACGTCGCTTCAAGGCGGTACCCGGCGTGATCGACGTGAACGGCTGGGGCGGCAAGACCAAGACGTTCGAAGTAAGCATCGACCAGCCGAAGCTTGCGCATTACGGGCTGACGATCCCGCTGGTGATCGCCGCGCTGAACAACGCGAACGTGAACGTTGGTGGCCAGACGGTCAATTTCGGCGACCAGGCGGCGGTGGTGCGCGGCATCGGGCTGATCCACTCGCTCGACGACATACGCAACACCATGATCTCGCAAAACACCAACAGCCCGGTGCGCATCGGCGATGTGGCCGACGTGCGGGTGGGCAACCAGCCGCGGCTGGGCATTGCCGGGCAGGACGACAGCGACGACATCGTCCAAGGTATCGTGCTGATGCGGCGCGGGGCGGAAAGCCTGCCCACCATCCACGCGGTGGAAGCGCTGGTGACGAAGATCAACAGCACCGGGATTTTGCCGCCGGGCGTGCGCATCGAGCGGATCTACGACCGCTCCGACCTGATCCGGGTGACGACGCACACGGTGATGCACAACCTGGTCGAAGGCATCCTGCTGATCTTCGTGCTGCAATACGTGTTTTTGGGCAACGTGCGGGCGGCGCTGGTGGTGGCGGCCACTATTCCGTTTGCGCTGTCGTTCGCCATCGGGCTGATCCTGCTGCGCGGCGAGTCGGCGAACCTGCTTTCGGTGGGCGCGATCGATTTCGGGCTGATCGTGGATGCCACCGTCATCATGATGGAGAACATCATACGGCGGCTGTCTCAGGCGCCGTCGCAGCGGTTCCGCAACTCGGTGCTGCACGGCCAGCGCGGTACCACGCTGTCCGGCAAGGTGGGCGTCATCGCAGGTGCGTCCACCGAAGTGAGCCAGGGAATATTCTTCTCGGCGGCGATCATCATCGCGGCGTTCGTGCCGCTGTTCACGTTGAGCGGCATCGAGGGCCACATCTTCGGGCCGATGGCGAAGACGTACGCCTTCGCCATTGCCGGCGGGCTGATCGCCACGTTCACGGTAACACCGGCGCTCTCGGCGCTGTTCCTGCCGTCGCGCATGGAAGAACGCGACACGTGGCTGGTGCGCCAGTTGCACCGGGGCTACGTGCCGATCATGCGTATCGCCTTGGCGAACCGGTTGCTGACGCTGGGTGGGATGGCGGTGCTGCTGGTGGTGTGTGCGCTGTGCACGCGGTCGCTGGGGTTGGAGTTTCTGCCCAAGCTGGAAGAGGGCAACCTCTGGATACGTGCGACGATGCCGACGTCGATCTCGCTGGAGGCGGGCGACGCGCCGGTGAACCGGATGCGGCGGATCATCGCGAGCTATCCTGAGACCGTGACGGTGATCTCGCAGCACGGCCGGCCGGACGACGGCACGGACGCCACCGGCTTCTTCAACGCCGAGTTCTTCGTGCCGCTCAAGCCGTTCGACACCTGGCCGGGGGGGCTCGACAAGGAGCATCTGGTGGCCGAGATGACGCATAAGCTGACCGCGGCGTTTCCCGGCGTGGACTTCAACTTCTCGCAGTACATCGAGGACAACGTCGAGGAGGCGGCGTCCGGCGTAAAGGGCGAGAACTCGGTCAAGTTGTACGGCGGCGACCTCAGCGTTCTGGAAGCAACCGCCAACAAGATGGCCGACGTGATGCGCACCGTGCCGGGCATCACCGATCTGGCGGTGCTGCGCTCGCTTGGCCAGCCGACGGTGCGCATCGATGTGGACCGCGTGCGCGCGGCCCGCTACGGGCTGGCGCCGGGCGACATCAACACCACGGTGCAGGCGGCCGTGGGCGGGCAGGCGGCGGGCAACGTGTACGAGGAAGGCAGCGACAGGAACTTTCCGATCATCGTGCGACTCGAACCGCGCTACCGGCAGAACCTGGATTCGATCCGGCACATCGTGATCAACGCGCCGAGCCCGACGGGCACGGGCACGATACCGATCCCGCTGGTGGACGTGGCGCGGGTGAGCCTGGCCTCGGGTGCGTCGTTCATCTACCGCGAAGGGCAGGAGCGCTACATCCCGATCAAGTTCTCCGTGCGCGGACGCGATTTGGGCACCACGGTGCTGGAAGCGCAGCAGAAGGTGGCGCACGACGTGGTGATACCGGGCGGCTACCACACCGAGTGGGTGGGCGAGTTCGGCAATTTGCAGGAGGCAATCGCGCGGCTGTCGGTGGTGGTGCCGTTGGCGTTCCTGCTGATCTGCCTGTTGCTGTATGTGAACTTTGGGTCGCTGGTGGACATGCTGCTGGCGGCGAGCGTGATACCGATGGCGCTGGTGGGCGGGCTGTTGATGCTGTTCGTCACCGGCACGCCGTTCAGCGTGTCCGCCGCGATCGGGTTCGTGGCACTGATGGGCATCGCGGCGATGGACGGCATCATCATCGTCACCTACTACAACCAGCAGGTGGCCGGCGGCGCGGACCGCTATGCGGCGGTGGCGCGCACGTGCCAGGTGCAGTTGCGGCCGGTGGTGATGACCTGCGTGGTGGCGATGGTGGGGTTGCTGCCGGCGGCGGTTTCTACAGGCATCGGCTCGCAAGTGCAGCGGCCGCTGGCGCTGGTGGTGGTAGGCGGGATAACGCTGGCGCCGTTCCTGTTCCTGACGGTTTTGCCAGTGTTGATCGATTTGTTTTCTCGTCGGCGTCTGCAGGTGCAAGCGCGGGAGATGGCTGAGGCTAGTGATTAAATGGAGAAAGCAAGGCCTTCTTTTTTTGAAAAAAAAGAAGCAAAAAAACTTTTGACTCCGCTGTCGCGCGCTCCAGGAGGAACACCCGACAGGGAGCAAAAGTTTTTTGGTTCTTTTTTTCAAAAAAGAACTGCTTGCTTGCTGTTCTTGCTAAGCAGCTGCGCCGTCGGCCCCGATTTCCACCGCCCTGCCCCGCCCAGCGCCACCAGCTACGCCCCCGCACCGCTCGTGGCACACGACGATGCGCAGACCTACGTGCGCGGGCAGGACATTCCCGGCCAGTGGTGGACGCTGTTCCACTCGCCTCAGCTCAACGCGCTGGTGACTCGCGCGCTGGCGGCGAACCCGACGCTGGCATCGGCGCAGTCGGCGCTGCGGGTGTCGCGCGAGAACCTGTATGCGCAGGAAGGCAGTTTCTTCCCGGATCTGTCGGCAACGTTCGAGCCGACGCGCAACAAGACGGCCACGCGCAGCGTCTCGCCGGCGTCCGGCGAGGCTTTGAATGGCAACCCGTATTACGGGCTGATCACTGCGGAGTTGGCAGTGTCGTACTCGCCGGACATCTGGGGGCTGACGCGGCGGCAGGTTGAGAACCAGGTTGCGCAGACCGAGCAGCAGCGGTTTCAGCTGGAGGCGACGTATCTGACGCTGACGTCCAACCTGGTGGCGGCGGCGGTGAACGAGGCAGCGTTGCGTGCACAGGTGGCAGCGACGCAGCAGATCATCGCGGCGGAGCGCGAGTTGCTGGTGGTGTTGAACAAGCAATACGCGGTGGGCCAGGTGGCGCAGGTGGACGTGCTGGCGCAGAGTGCGGCGCTGGCGCAGGCGGCGGCCGGGTTGCCGCCGCTGGTGCGGCAGTTGGATCAGCAGCGCGACGCGCTGGCGACGCTGGTGGGGGCGACGCCGGACCAGAAGATCGGTGAGACGTTCGTGCTCGATCAGATCAGCCTGCCGCGCGAGCTGCCGGTGAGCCTGCCGGCGGCGCTGGTGAACCAGCGGCCGGACGTGCGGCAGTCGGAGGCGAATTTGCACGCGGCTTGCGCCAACGTGGGCGTGGCGGTTGCCAACCGGTTGCCGTCGATCACGCTGTCGGCGCAGGGGGGAACGCAGTCGAACTTTTTCAACCAGTTGTTCTCGCGGGGCAACGGGTTCTGGACGATCGCGGCGTCGGTGACGCAGCCGGTGTTCGAGGGGGGCACGCTACTGCACAAGGCGCGCGCGGCGCGGGCGGCGCTGGAGCAGGCGGAAGCCGACTATCGTAACGTGACGCTGACGGCGTTCCAGAACGTGGCTGATTCGTTGGCGGCGCTGCAGTCCGACGCGGCGGCGATGGCGGCGGCGACGCAGGCGGAACAGGCGGCGTCGGAGACGTTGAGGATCGTGCGGTTGCAGGTCTCGCTGGGACAGGTGGCGTATTTGAGCATCCTCAGTGCGCAGCAGGCGGCTTTGCAGGCGGAGCTGACGCTGATCCAGGCGCGGGCGGCGCGGCTGGCGGACACGGCGGCGCTGTTTCAGGCGCTGGGTGGCGGGTGGTGGCATCGGGATGACGTGCGGGTACGGGATTTGCGCGGCGATGATCCGTTGGCGATTGTCGGGGTGCACTAGCGGGAAGAAAGCAAGCAGTTCTTTTTTGAAAAAAAGAACCAAAAAACTTTTGGTATGGCTGTCGCAACTTGCGTCAGCGTGTACTCAAGGGAACAAAAGCTTTTTGCTTCTTTTTTTCGAAAAAGAAGGCCTTTCTTGCTGCATGTCAGAAGACACCTGGACCGCTCAGAACGACCGCGCCGTAGAACTTGCCACGCAAGGCCGCACCGAAGAGGCGCTGGCCGCCTTCGACGAAGCGCTTGCCTTGGCGCCGGACGAGCCGTCGCTGCACCTCAACCGCGGCATCGCGCAGATGGCGCTGGGGTTGGACGAGACGGCGCTGGCGAGCTTTGTGCGCGCTGCGCCGCTGGTGCCGGCGTTGCAGAACATGGCGGTGTTGCAGATGCGGCTGCGCCAATACGGCGACGCGCTGGAGACGAGCGAGCGTCTGGTTGCGTGCTGTCCTGGGGAGGGCGAGCCGTTGCGGGGTCGGGCGGAGGCGCTGCTGGCGCTGGGCCGGGCGGAGGAGGCGTTGGCGGCGTTCGACGCGGCGGCGGCGGTGGAGCCGTTGCCGCACGACGCGCTGGTGAACCGGGCTGCGGCGCTGGCGGCCGCGGGGCGCGGGGGCGAGGCGGTGGCGGCGCTGGATGGGGTGCTGGCGGAGTGGCCAGAATCGGTGCCGGCGCATTGGACGGCGGCGTTTGTGAGCTTGTCGCTGGGGGATTTTGCGCGGGGTTGGCGAGAGTACGAGTGGCGCTGGCATGATTCGGCGTTTGCCGGGGAGATGCGCAGTTTTGCGCAACCGCTTTGGTTGGGGGACGCGGACCTGGCTGGGCGGACGATATTGCTGCACGCGGAACAGGGGTTTGGCGACACGATACAGTTCTGCCGTTACGCGCCGATGGTGCGGGCGTTGGGGGCGCGGGTGGTGTTGGAGGCGCCGGTGCCGTTGCTGTTGTTGCTGCGGACGTTGGGTGCAGGTGCGGGAGCTGGGGCGGACGAGCTGGTTGCATCGGGGTATCCGTTGCCGGAGTTTGACCTGCATTGTCCGCTGATGTCGTTGCCTTTGGCGTTCGGGACCACGGTGGAGACGGTGCCGGCGCGGGTGCCTTATCTGGCGGTGTATCAGGAGCGCGCGGAGGTTTGGCGGGCGCGATTGGGGAAGCGGTCGGGGGTGCCGCGAATTGGGCTCGCGTGGTCGGGGGCGGCGACGTTTAAGGGGGACCGGGCGCGGTCGGCGCCGCTGGCGGCGCTGGCGGGGTTGATCCGGCCGGGGTTTGAGTATGTGGGGTTGCAGCGGGACGTGCGGGCGGAGGATGCGGCGGCGGCGGCGCGGCTGGGGGTGCGGCTGGTGGGGGAGCACGTCGCGGATTTCGCCGACGCCGCGGCGCTGAGTGCGGAGATGGATTTGGTGATCAGCGTGGACAGCGCGCCAGCGCATTTGGCGGGCGCGTTGGGTCAGCCGGTTTGGGTGTTGCTGCCGTTTGTGGCCGAGTGGCGGTGGCTGCGTGAGAGGGTTGATTGTCCTTGGTATCCGACGGCGGCGTTGTTGCGGCAGACTGCGCCGTTTGGGTGGGAGGCGTTGGCGGAGCGGGTGGGAGACGTGTTGGAGGCGGGGCGGAGGTAAGCAAGCAGTCCTTTTTTAAGAGAAAGGACCAAAAAACTTTTGACTCCGCTGTCGCGCGCTCTCCGGAAAGGTCCGCGACAGCGGAGTCAAAAGTTTTTTGCTTCTTTTTTTCAAAAAAGAAGGCCTTGCTTGCTTTGGAACGGTCGACCTTTAAGCCGACTGGTATTACTTGTAGTAGACCTCGACAGCCACCTGGCTGGCGGTGGCGACCGTGGTGGTGTCGGCGTCGGCCAGGCTGCCGCTGGTGACGTCCAGCGCGATGCCGCTGCTGAAGGCCAGGCCCAGATCCGTCGTCATCGTCTGGCAGGCGCCGGCGGGGACCAGCTTGCTGACCTGCGGGGTGCTGGTGCCGACGGTGGGCGTCGTGTTCAGGGCGAAGAGGCGCAAGTAGGCCGCGGCGGTGCCGGTGTTGCAGGCCTCGTAGCCGTAGACCAGGCCGCTGGTGGTCTTCACGCTGGCGGCCATGGCCGAGCTGGCGGCGTTGATGGCGCGGTAGACGCTGGCGCCGCCGGCGGAGACCGCCTGCAGGTAGGTGGGCACGTTGTTGGCACTCGGCACGGTGACGACGTAGAGGCGACCCGAGGTGTCGCAGGGGACGGCGCCCTGCTGGCCGGCGGTGAAGCTGGGCAGCGTGGTGCTGGCCTGGCAGCCGACGAGGTTGGACGAGGTGGCGGTGGCGGTGGCGGGTGCGACCGGGGCCAGGGGCGATTGCTGGAGCGCGGAGGTGGCCGCACCCGAGGGCAGCGGCAGGGCGGCGGCGGAGACCGGCTGGGTGGCGGGCAGGTTGGACACGGAGACCGAGCCGATGGCGTTGCTGCCGGCCGGCAGGGCTGGCAGCGTGGTGACGGCGACGGAGCCGCCGTTCTGCAAGGGTGTGCCGAGCGCGGTGACGACGGCCTGGACGCCGCTGGCGGTAGCGGCACCGGTGGGCAAGGGCAGTGCGGCGGCGCTGATCGGCTGGGTGGCGGGCAGGTTGGAGACGGAGACCGCGCCGATGGCGTTGGTGCCGGCCGGGATGGCAGGGAGCGTGGTGACGGCGACGGAGCCGCCGCTCTGCAACGGGCTGCCGAGCGCGGTGACGACGGCCTGCACGCCGCTGGCGGTGGCCGCTCCCGCGGGCAGCGGCAGCGAGGACGCGCTGACCGGTTGGGTGGCGGGCAGGTTGGAGACGGAGACCGAGCCGATGGCGTTGCTGCCGGCCGAGAGGCCCATCGTCCAGTTGCCGGACTGGCTGACCGCGCCGGTGATGGTCTGGCTCGCCGGGAAGTTGGACACCGAGACGGTGCCGGGAAAGTTGGAGACGGAGACCGAGCCCAGGGCGTTGGTGCCCGACGCCAGCGAGACCGACCACGGGCCGGACTGGGTGACGCTGCCCACGGTTGCGGTGCCGGCGCCGAGGCTGACGGTGGGCGATCCGGACAGGCCGACGCTGCCGGTGACGGTCAGCGCGCCGCCGCTGATGGCCGCGTCCAGCATGGCGTCGGTGACCGGGAAGCGGTTGCTGGCGGAGACCGCGGTGCCGCCCTGGGTGATGCTGACGGCGCCGCTGCCGGTGCCGCCGCCGCCGCTGCCGAAGCTGCAGGGGGCCACGCCGGTGCCGCTGGGGCAGAAGATCGTCACGGCGGGAAAGCGGTTGTGGCCGTCCGGGGCGAGGTAGCTGGTCTGCGCGCTGGCGGGGACGGCGGAGAGGCAAGTGGCGGCCAGCAGGGCGGCGCCGGCCGGCAGGGCGGCGGCGAGGGTTTGGCGAGGTGACATCGCGGTGGAGTCCTTGTGCAATCCCGAACGGTCCAGGCAAGGCAGGCGGGCGCAGGCGGGCGGCCGCGGTCTGCCGCAGGGCGCGCAACGTAGCCGGCGGGGTGTCACCTGGGCAACAAAACGTTCACGACGTGTTCTGGCGGAGGCTTTCGCTAGCGGGTGAGGTGAAGCTGGTGGGCGCCTGGATCACGCCGTCATCGATCGGGCCGTGGCGTTCAATCAAGAAAGCCGGCCCGGACCAATCCTGTAGGCAGGGCCCCGACAGGAGCACGCAGCTCCCCCGGTCCAACGGGGTTGCCCGTGGGATGTAGATGCTCGCCAAATAGACAATTGGAGCGTTTTCCGGTTGCCAATCGGATCCAACGAGGTTGGATACGCTTCAGCGCAGGCCGTGATCGAACGGGTTTGTAGCTTCGGGCAAGGGTGGACCAGCGTTTCCCGGTGCTGACCTGAGACAAGCAAGAAAGCGGTTCT
The DNA here is from genome assembly GCA_965198755.1 of Acetobacteraceae bacterium. Taxonomy (GTDB): domain Bacteria; phylum Pseudomonadota; class Alphaproteobacteria; order Acetobacterales; family Acetobacteraceae; genus BOG-908. The sequence goes on along the minus strand of OZ240673.1, from coordinate 3,703,749 downwards.
TTTTTGAAAAAAAGAACCAAAAAACTTTTGGTCCCTTGGGCGCGCGTTGCAGAAACCTCCGCGACAGCCGGGATAAAAGTTTTTTGCTGCTTTTTTTCAAAAAAGCAGGCCTTGCTTTCTTCCTCGGCCTCGGGCGTCCGATCCGTGTAGGCCAGGCCCGGCTGCAGCACGCCGCTGAGCCGCGCTGTTTCCCCTTGTGTTGGGCCATCCCGCTCAATACATCCCGGCGACGTAATTGAGGGCCGCGCACGGTGCTTCGGGCCGCGCCCGGCCGCTGACAGGAGCTGTAGAGCGTATGAGCAAGGTAATCGGGATCGACCTGGGCACGACCAATTCGTGCGTCGCGATCATGGAAAGCGGCGACGTCCACGTCATCGAGAACAGCGAGGGCGCGCGCACCACGCCCAGCATGGTGGCGTTCAGCGAGAGCGGCGAGCGGCTGGTGGGCCAGGCGGCCAAGCGCCAGGCCGTGACCAACCCGGCCAACACGTTCTACGCCGTCAAGCGTCTGATCGGCCGCCGGTTCGATGACCCGCTGGTCAACAAGGACCGCGGGCTGGTGCCGTACTCCATCGTCAAGGGCGACAACGGGGACGCCTGGGTCGAGGCGCGCGGCGAGAAGTATGCGCCCGGCAAGATCAGCGCGGACGTGCTGGGCAAGATGAAGGAGACCGCCGAGGCGTATCTTGGCGAGAAGGTGAGCCAGGCAGTGATCACCGTGCCGGCCTACTTCAACGACGCCCAGCGTCAGGCCACCAAGGATGCCGGGCGCATCGCCGGGCTCGAGGTGTTGCGCATCATCAACGAGCCGACGGCGGCAGCGCTCGCCTACGGCATGGACAAGAAGAACGGCGGCACGATCGCGGTGTACGACCTTGGCGGCGGGACGTTCGACGTTTCCGTGCTCGAGATCGGCGACGGCGTGTTCGAGGTGAAGTCCACCAACGGCGACACGTTCCTCGGCGGCGAGGATTTCGATGCGCGGGTGATCGACTACCTGGCGAGCGAGTTCAAGCGCGACCAGGGCATCGACCTGCGTAACGACAAGCTGGCGCTGCAGCGGCTGAAGGAAGCCGCCGAGAAGGCGAAGATCGAGCTCTCCACGGCGAAGGAGACGGAGATCAACCTGCCGTTCATCACCGCGGATGCGTCGGGACCGAAGCACCTGGTGATGAAGCTCTCGCGCGCGAAGCTGGAGAGCCTGGTCGACGATTTGATCAGCCGGACGATGGACCCGTGCCGGGCCGCGCTGAAGGATGCCGGCGTGTCGGCGTCCGACATCAACGAGGTGATCCTGGTCGGCGGCATGACGCGCATGCCGAAGGTGATCGAGGCGGTCAAAGCGTTCTTCGGGCGTGACCCGGCGCGCAACGTGAACCCGGACGAGGTGGTGGCCATCGGCGCGGCCATACAGGGTGCGGTGCTGCGCGGCGACGTGAAGGACGTGCTGCTGCTGGACGTGACGCCGCTTTCGCTGGGTATCGAGACGTTGGGCGGCGTGTTCACCCGGCTAATCGACCGCAACACGACGATTCCGACGAAGAAGAGCCAGGTGTTCTCGACGGCGGACGATAACCAGGGTGCGGTGACCATAAAGGTGTTCCAGGGCGAGCGCGAGATGGCGGCCGACAACAAGATGTTGGGCCAGTTCGACCTGGTTGGCATTCCGCCGGCGCCGCGCGGCATGCCGCAGATCGAGGTGACGTTCGACATCGACGCGAACGGCATTGTTTCGGTGAGCGCGCGTGACAAGGCGACCGGCAAGGAGCAGCAGATCCGCATCCAGGCGAGCGGCGGGCTGTCGGACGCCGACATCGAGCGGATGGTGAAGGAGGCCGAGGCCAACGCGGACGCCGACAAGAAGCGGCGCGAGATGGTGGAGGCGAAGAACCAGGCCGAGGCGATGGCGCATCAGGTTGAGCGCAACCTGAAGGAGCATGGCGACAAGATGCCGGCGGCGGACCGGACGGAGGCGGAAGGTGCGCTGGCGGCGGTGCGGTCGGCGATGGAAGGGTCGGACGCCGAGACGCTGAAGTCGGCGAGCGAGCGGCTGAGCCAGGCGGCGATGAAGATCGGCGAGCACGTTTACAAGGCGGAGCAGGCGGCTGGGGCTGCGCCGGAGGCGGGTGCGGCGCCAAGTGGTGACAACGTTGTGGACGCTGAGTTCGAGGAACTCGACGAAAACAAGAAGAAGTCGGCGTAAGGAAGGAAGGCCAGGGGCTCTGCCCCTGGACCCCGCTGGGGCCAGTCGGCCCCAAACCCCATTGCATAAGGGCGAAGCCCAGGGGTCTGGGGCCGACTGGCCCCAGCGGGGTCCAGGGGCAGAGCCCCTGGCCTTGCCTTGGGGCAAGCGATGGCCAAAGCAGATTACTACGCCACCCTGGAAGTGGCGAAAGACGCGAATGCGGAGGACCTGAAAAAGGCCTACCGCAAACTCGCCATGAAGTACCACCCCGACCGCAACCCGAACGACAAGGCGGCAGAAGCACGCTTCAAGGAAGTCAGCGAGGCCTACGAGGTTCTCAAGGATGACCAGAAGCGCGGCGCCTACGACCGTTACGGACACGCGGCGTTCGAGCAGGGCGGTGGTCCCGGCGGCTTCGACTTCTCCGGCGCCGGCGGCTTGGGCGACATCTTCGACCAGATGTTCGGCGACTTCACCGGGCGTGGCGGACGCACCCGCACGCGCACCGGCGCGGACGTCCAGATCCAGGTCGAGATCGACTTGGCCGAGGCCTTTGGCGGCACCAAGACGCCGGTCCGTGTGCCCACCCGCGTGGCTTGCGACGCCTGCCGCGGCACCGGATCCTCAGACGGCAAGGCAGCCTCCGACACCTGCACCACCTGCAACGGCGCCGGAAAGGTGCGCGCGCAACAGGGCTTCTTCCTGATCGAGCGCACGTGCCCGACCTGCGGCGGCGCCGGGCGGGTCATCCGCTCGCCATGCCGCGTCTGCCACGGCGCCGGTACAGTGCAGCGGGAGCGCTCGCTGCAGGTGACCATCCCCCCCGGCGTGGAGGACGGCACCCGCATCCGCCTGCAGGGCGAAGGCGAGGCGGGCGGCCAAGGGGCGCCGAATGGCGACTTGTACGTGCACGTGGCGATCCGGCAGCACAATCTGTTCCATCGGGAAGGCCCGCACATCTTTTGCGAGGTGCCGCTGCGGCTAAGCCAGGCGGCACTCGGCGACGAGATTGAGGTGCCGGCGATCGATGGCAGCACGCAAAAGGTGCGCATCCCGCCGGGCACCCAGGCGGGCGCGCAGTTCCGCCTGCGCGGGCGCGGTTTCTCGATGCTGCGCAGTGCCGCCCGCGGCGACATGGTGGTTCAGGCCAAGGTGGAAACGCCGCAGCATTTGACCCGCCGGCAGCGCGAGCTGTTGGAAGAGTTCGAGGCGGAAGCCAAGTCGCACGCGAAAGGCAGCCCGGAAAACGAAGGGTTCTTTGCCAGGATGAAGGAGTTTCTTGCTGGGCGGGACTAGAGTCGTGCAAGTTTGCGAGCGCCAACGTACGTGGTTTTACACAGCTACGTGAGACAAGAATTGGGCAGTTGCAGTCGCGCGCCGGCGAACGATATTCCGTCATGTCATCGTGCCGAGGCGCACCCCCCCCCGCGCTGCCGGCTGGTGACATAAGGCGGCGCAGCCTCCCCCCGGCTGCGCCGCCACCTCCTTTCAAAATCGAGCCGGTTTTCTTTTGTTGCAGAGACGGCAGCGGGAATTGCTCGCTGTTGCGGCATCCTCGGATGGCGTTTGCTTAGGCGACAGAAGCTTTTCGGTTCTTTTTTCCTGAAAGGAACTGCTTCATTTGCCGTAACGTCCCGATGGGGTTCCGATGCCGGTGCAAAAGTCATAGTCGGCGGCGGCGGCACCGCTCGCCGCGTTCGCGCACGCACCGGCGGTGATGTCTGTGAAGGTGGTGGACTTGCCGCGGTTGGCGTAGATGAGTCGCAACTCGGCCAGGCCGGACTCGCGGAACGCGGCAGTGGTGTTGGCGATGGCCGCAAAGGCGGGACTGGCCAGGCTGGTGCCGCCCACCACCAGCCAGAACGGCGGGTAGGCGCCATAAGGGATGCTGTCGTACACCCAGGCGCCGGTGAGCGGGTTTGCCACCAGCGCCACGTCCGGCGCGCCGCGATGCCTGCCCACGACCTGCGCCACGCTCTGCTGGTAGTCCGGCGCCGGCAGGTAGGCGCTTAGCCCGCCGCCGGACTCTGCCCAGCTGGTCTGGTTGAGGTAGTTGCCGTTCGCGTCCCGGTTCACCGTGGTGCCGCCCACGCCCACAACGTTCGGCAGGGCTGCGGGCACGCCGACACCCGGCTCGTCCCCCGAAGAGGCGAAGAACACCACCTTGGTGCCGCGGAAGTAGGGTTCCATAGCGCGCTCGCCGGGAAATTCCGCGCCGGACCAGCTGTTGGAAACCTCGCCGCCGCCGGCGGCCTCCACCAGGCTCGCGGCGGTCTGTTCGGCCACGAGCAGGTCGGCGTAGGCGCTGGAGGCGGCCTCCACCAGCACGAGGGCGGCGCCGGGCGCCAAGGCGTGCGCAAGCTCGATGTCGAGCGCCTCCTCCAGCTCCCAGCCGCCGGTGGGGTCCTGCGGCGGCCTGGTGCCGCCGGCGAACACCACGCTGAACCGGGGTGCGGGCAGGCCGAAATGCGTGCTGTAGGTAGCCAGGTCCAGGGCTGCGTCCGGGTCGTCATAGGCGTCCACGACGGCGATCAGCCGGCTGCCGCCTGTGGCGGTCTGGGTCAGCGTGCGCGGGTTGCAGCCCGGCACCGCCTTGACCAGGCCGTAGAGGCAGGCGAGCGAGGACGGCGTTTCGAACGCGCCGAAGGCGGCAGCGGCGGCGAGCGGGCGGAAGATATGCACGTTGGTGTGCGCGGCGCGGCCGAGGTGTTCCGGCCGCTCGACGCTGGAACCCGGCGTCACGATGGTGCCGCGGGCCGTGAGCCTCACCTGCTCTCCGGCCGGGCTTTGCGCGCGGGCGCTCGCGGGGAGGAGTGCTGCGAGGAACAGGGCAAGGCGGGTGGAAGAGCACATGCAAGGCATCCGTGGACGGCGAGGCGTCCAGGATAGCAGGGGATGGTGAACGCATGGTTGCCGGGTGGGTGGGGAAGATGGGGCCGTGGCTTTCCGGAGAGGCGCGTGCTGTGGGGGAGAGAAGCAAGCGGTTCTTTTTTGAAAAAAAGAACAAAAAAATTTTTGTTCTCTTGGGTGCGCGTTTGTTGAGAAATTCGCGTCGGCAGTGGGAAAGTTTAGATTTGTCTGCGAAACTGGCCTGATTTCCTCCGAAGAGATCCTGACACGAAGTATTTAGTTTTGATCCACCATGTTCAGAAATCTCCGCGACAGCGGAACAAAAGTTTCTTGCTACTTTTTCAAAGAATGTTCGCTGCTTTCTTTCAAGGCAGACCTTGCCTCCTCGGTCTGGACTTCAAGGGATTCGAGGCTTTCTCCGGCTACCAAGCTGCATCGGCTTCTCGCGCAGGATGCACTTCCGAGCAGGGCACGGACTCATTTTGTTTTATACGCGAGATGTTCGTTGCGAGGCCTAGCCGTCGGCCGAAGTGCGTGCGTTTCGCTGAGTTTCACGGCGGCCGCGCTGCTTTCGCGCATCGTAGCGGGCAGCTGAAACGACTCGTTTCAACACCGCGCTCCAAAGAACAAAAGTTTTTTGGTTCTTTTTTTCAAAAAAGAACTGCTTGCTTTCCTTGCCTGTTTGACGACGCGCCCCAGCCGTGCCACGTGCGGTCGAACTCCGCACCACGCAAGCTTATTCTCAATCAGCATGAGGACCCCAATGGCCGAAGCCGTCATCGTCGCCACCGCCCGCACGCCGATCGGCAAGGCGTATCGCGGCGCCTTCAACGACACGCAGGGCCAGACGCTGGCCGGCCACGCCATCGGCGAGGCGGTGCGCCGCGCCGGCATCGATCCGGCGGAGGTGGACGACGTGGCGATGGGTTGCGCGCTGCAGCAGGGGTCGACCGGCTACAACGTGGCGCGGCAGGGTGCGCTGCGTGCCGGGCTGCCGGACAGCGTGGCGGGCATGACGATCGACCGGCAGTGCGGGTCTGGTTTGATGGCGATCGCGGCGATGGCCAAGGGGATCATGGCCGGCGAGCTAAGCGTGGCGGTGGGCGGCGGCGTGGAGTCGATCTCGCTGGTGCAGAACGAGCACATGAACAGCTTCCGCAACGTGGACCCGGCGCTGTGGGAGCGCGACAAGTCGGTCTACATGTCGATGATCGAGACGGCGGAGATCGTGGCGAGCCGATACGGGATCAGCCGCGAGGCGCAGGACGAGTACGCGCTGCAGTCGCAGCAGCGCACCGCGCAGGCGCAGTCCGAAGGGCGTTTCGAGGCGGAGATCATGAGCGTCACCGCCAGCATGAAGGTGGTCGACAAGGCGACGGGTGAGACCAGCAACCGCGAGGTCACCATCAACCGCGACGAGGGCAACCGGCCGCAGACGCGGCTGGAGGACCTGGCCAAGCTGCAGCCGGTGTTCAAGGGCGGGCAGACGGTAACCGAGGGCGCGTTCATCACCGCGGGCAACGCGTCGCAGCTGTCGGACGGTGCGGCGGCGGTGGTGCTGATGGAGCGTGGCGAGGCGGAGCGGCGCGGGTTGCAGGCCCTGGGTGCGTATCGCGGGCTGGCGGTGGCGGGCTGCGCGCCGGACGAGATGGGCATCGGGCCGGTGTTCGCGATACCGAAGCTGCTGGCCAAGCATGGGCTGAGCGTGGCCGACATCGGGTTGTGGGAGCTGAACGAGGCGTTTGCCAGCCAGGTGATCTACTGCCGCGACAAGCTTGGCATACCCAACGAGAAGCTGAACGTGTCGGGTGGGGCGATCTCCATTGGCCACCCTTACGGGATGTCGGGCGCGCGGATGACCTGCCATGTTCTGCAGGAGGGGCGGCGGCGCGGCGTGAAATACGGTGTGGTGACGATGTGCATGGGCGGCGGCATGGGCGGCGCGGGACTGTTCGAGATCTTCTGAGCGGCTTGATCGGAGCGAGAAGAAAGCAAGGCCTTCTTTTTTGAAAAAAAGAAGCAAAAAACTTTTGTCAGCGCTGTCGCGAACTTTTCCGGAGTCGGGTGCAACGTGAGCAAAAGTTTTTTGGTTCTTTTTTTCAAAAAAGAACGCTTGCTTTTCTTTTCTGAAGGCGGCTGACGAAACAACCTTTGGTTGTATCGGGAGACTGGTTCCTCGTGCGGCGATTGGTCAACTCGGGGTGATGTTGCGTTCGCGCGCCGGCAGCGGCTTTCACGCAAACCGAAACCATGGCCATCTGCCCCATCAGGGGGATCAGACCATGGCTCACATTCACGGACCGTCGGGCGGTCATGCTGCTCTTGACGGCACGTCGCGCGACGACGTGATCGTGGCCGGCGGTGATGCCAACACCATCACCGGCGGCGGCGGCAACGACACTATCCTCGCCACGTCCGGCAACGACAACAGCATCACCGTGGGCAGGTTGTCGGACGGGCTGTCAGGCCTCACCGACTACATTCGCATCGGCGGGGTTGGCGACACGGTTGCCGGCGGCGACGAGAACGTCTGGCTGCGGGGTGACGCGAGCGGCGGCGCGGTGACGCTCGGCGACGGCAACGACACCGTGGCGCTGATCGGCGCGAGCAACGCGCTGTCGTTTGGTTCAGGAAATAACGCGATACGGGCGCTCGGCGGCAGCAGCACCGTCCTGTTCACCGGGTTCGTGTACAGCACCAAATCCGGTGCCGCCTACACGGACAACGTCACCGTCAGCGGCGCCCACAACAGCGTCACCAACGACCTGACCGGCGGCGCGCAATTCACGCTCGGCGCGCTCGACATTCAGGGCGGGTCGGGCAACGGCACCTTCGTGCTGGGCACCACGGGCGGCACCGTCGCCACGCACGGCGTGGACAACTTCATCGAGGGAGGGGTGTCCGACACCAAGATCGTCGCCGGCAGCGGCTACGACACTGTCAGCCTGCAACCCGGCTACAGGGACATCGGCGGTTTCGCCTCGGTTTTGCTTGCCGGCACGCACAACCTGGTGGACGGCACGACGGGGGGCGCGGTGGTGACCGGCGGCAGCGGCTACGACACCGTCGACCTGTCCGCAGCAGCGTCCGGCGCCGCCCTCCAGATCACCGACGGCGGCGTGCACGACACCATCTCCCTCGACGACGTGAACGAAGCGACGATCGATGGCGGCGGCAGTTTCGAGTCCGTCTCACTGACCAGCAGCATTGCCGACGTGACGTTCGACGGGAGCAACGATTTGCTGACGCTCGGCGGCGGTGCGATCAACGCCGGCAACCCCGACGCCACCGTCACCGACCTTTCGCGCGGCCTGCAGGTTACGCTGGACGAGGGACCTGGTCCGTCGGTTGGTGACCTGACCATCGACGACTTCGACCCGACCGGCGTGATCACCTTCGAAAGCGGCCGCGGCGGGTTCACCAGCGCTGCCCAGGCCTATGCCGACCTGCGGAACAACGGTGACGGCAACTACGTGTTGGCATTGCCTGACGGCAGCGGCACAATCACCCTGTCCAACGACATGCACCTGACTGCCGCGAATTTTGCGGTGAAAGGATGACAGAGAAGGCACTTTTCTTGAGGAGAAACCAAGAAACGCTTTGCCCAAGCCTGCGTGTCGCAAGACACGTCGAGGCGCCAGTGACGGCAAAGGAACAAAAGTTTTTTGCTTCTTTTTTTCAAAAAAGAAGGCCTTGCTTGCTTAGCTGCCGTCGGCACGATCACCGATCGTAAACGCCGACTCACCAGTCGAGACCATGACCTTAGACGATTTATATGCTCTGACACCTGCCGGCGACGGCAGCTGGCGCGCGCCGGGCGTGCCGAGGACGGACGAGCAGCGGCTATACGGCGGGCTGCTGATCGGCCACGCGATTACGGCCGCGTCCGCGGGCACGCGGCGGTGCCACGCGTTGCATGCGTTGTTCATCGGCGCCGGCGAGCGGGGTGCGCCGTTCGACGTACATGTGGAGCGCACGCGAGATGGCGGCAGCTTTGCCAGCCGCCGGGTGGAGGTGCGCCAGGGCGAGCAGCTGCTGCTGGCCGGCTACACGTCGCACCACGACGGCGATGACGGGCCGGCCTACCAGCGGGGGATGCCGGACGTGCCGCTGCCGGAGGCGTTGGAGGATCAGGCGGTGGCGCGCAGCAGGAAGGCGGAGGCGGCCGGCAGGACGGCCAAGCGCTTCCTGGTAAACGAGATGCTGGACATCCGCATGGTGCCGGATCTTGCCGATGGGCTGCGGGCAATGTGGATGCGGCCGCGCGTGGCGATTGCAGGTGCGGCGGTGATCCACCAGGCGGCGATCGGTTTCGCCTCCGACACGGCGCTGGCGATGACGGGCGTGCAGACGGTGGTAGCGGCCGGCGAGGCCAGGAAGCTGCAGGTGGCGAGCCTGGACCACGCCATCTGGCTGCACCGCGAGGTTTCTGCCAACGATTGGCTGCTGCACACGCGGCTGGCCGTGTCGCTGGCCGAGGGACGCGGGTTTTCGCATGGGGCGGTGTACACGCGCGAGGGCGTGCTGGCGGCGAGCATGGCGCAGGAGTATCTTGCGCGGGCGGAAAGGAAGTAAGCGGTTCTCTTTTGAAAACAGAACCAAAAACTTTGGTTTCCTGGGTTCGTGCCGGTACCGCCAAGCTGGCGCGTCTGACGTCAGCCATGCACCTGTGCGATGAAGGACAGTAACTCGGGCACCACGCGCTCCGGCATCTCGGCATGCGGATAGTGCCCTGCCCCGTCAACGATCAGGCTGTGGGCACCAAGCTGCGTCGCGAGCCACCGAGCTTCGGCGCCCGCGTCGGGGAAGTCCGGATCACGGCTACCCATGACGACGAGGGCCGGCACCCGGCTGGCCGGTATCATGGCTGCGGTGTCCGCCTTGGACAGGCCAAGCATCGCGAGGAGCGCGGCCATACGCCCCGGCTCACGCAGGTTCTGCGTCAACGCAGCCTTGACGAGGTCATGGTCCGCGGGCTTGCACGTCGGGAAAAGGCTGTTCCAGTAGGTGGTCCAGAACCAGACCCGCCATGGCCCCGCGAAGCCGATCCTCAAGGCAAGCTTCTGAAACCTGGACGGCTCCTGATCGCGCACGATGGGACCCAGCAGCACCACCCCGCCCACGCGGTCAGGCCTTTCGTGAGCAGCCCACAGCGCCGATCCCGCGGCGAACGAGTTGCCGAGAATGATCGCCGAAGGGGCCTCGAAGTGTTCGATCAGGGCCAGCGCATCACGTCCGACCGCATGCGCCGAGTAGTCGTCCCAGCGGGCCGATGTCGCGCCGAAACCGCGCACGTCCATGGTCACGACGCGACAGCCCGCCCCCTCCAGTGCCGGACGCAACAGCCGATACTCGGACCGCAGATCGCCCATCCCCGGGATCGCGAGGATCAGCGGACCGTTCCCGCCCGTGTCGTCATAGGCGACCAGGCCGCCATCGACCGCCAGGAAGCGCGTCTCCGACGCGGCCGAGCCTCCCGCCTGCCTGTGAGGGCGGGAGGCGGTGGCGGTCGCCGCTCCTGCATCGAGCTGGGCCGGCACCGTGAAGGTCGTCGTCATGGGGGAGGCTCCGTAGGTGGATCGATCCCCCACCTTAGGCCGTCGCCGCCCAAACGTAGATTGACGAATGTCGCACATCGTCCATACGTTTATGTATGGCCGCCCGAGTACCGGACTGGCACCTGTTCAGGGCGTTTCTCGCGGTCGTTCGCGAGGGAAGCCTGTCGAGTGCTGCACGCATGCTGGGCGCGACACAGCCCACCATGGGCCGCCAGGTGGCCGCCCTCGAAGCGTCGCTGGGGGCCAGGCTGTTCACGCGATCAATCGACGGCCTGGCACTGACCGAAGCGGGCCTGCGGTTGGTCCCATCGGTGGAAGCCATGGAAGCTGCCGCCGAGGCAGCGCTGCGGTCGGCATCCGGCGATGTCGATGAGGAGCGTGGGACCGTTCGCATTACGGCGAGCGAGGTCATTGGAGGTGAAGTCCTGCCTTCGATCCTGGCCGACTTTCACGCTCTGCACGCCCGGATTTCGGTGGAACTCGCACTGTCGAACCGCAACGAGGATCTGCTGCGCGGCGACGCCGACATTGCTGTCCGGATGGTTCGGCCGACCCAGGACGGACTCGTCGCGAGGCGGATCGGGCGCATCGACTGCGGGCTCTACGGCCATCGGCGCTACCTGGAAGGGCGCACGATGCCGCGGAGCCTGCTGGACCTGAGTCAGCACGCGCTGATCGGATACGACCGCAACCCGGCCTACGCGCAGATGATCGAGAAGATAGGAGTGCCGTTGACCCGCGACGCGTTCGCGTTCCGCTCCGACAGCGACCTCGCGCAGCTCGCGGCGTTGCGCGCGGGTTGCGGAATAGGTGCCAGCCAACTGGGCATTGCGAGAAGAGACCGAAGCCTCGTCCCCGTGCTCCATGCCGAGCTGATGTTCTCCATGGACGTCTGGCTCGCGATGCATCGCGACCTGCGCGGCGATCGCCGTATCAGGTTGATCTTCGATCACCTGGCGCTCGAATTGTCGCGCTATGCGAAGACCAGCTCCCACGAGTTTGAGGGTGACGCTCCGCATCCCTCCTCTCTTGCGTGACCTCAGAGGGTTCGTAGTGCCGTGCACGGTTGACCGTTCCAAAGCAAGCAAGCCTTCTTTTTTGAAAAAAAGAAGCAAAAAACTTTTGACTTCGCTGTCGCGGATTGTTCCGGAGAGCGCGCGACAGCGGAGTCAAAAGTTTTTTGGTCCTTTTTTTCAAAAAAGGACTGCTTGCCTTTTATGACGAGGCATCAACGCCAGTTGATACCAGGTCTCACTCTGTTATAGCCCATGAAAGCTTGGTTCACGGTGAAGCCGAACCAGGCCGCCAGCTTCAACTTGGCGCCATGAGCGCGTAGAGCCGCAACGCTGCGTCAGCCACGCTTTCCGGGCTCTCCGCGTAGCCCGTGGCAATCCAAGCGCGCGCCACGTGCAAGCCGCCGCCGATCACGCCGTGCAACAGCAACGGCTGCGACGCGCCGTCGATGGCGAACACGTCCATCAGCAACGAGCCGAACTCATCGAGGCTTTGCGATACCAGCCCCTCCGTCGCGGCACTCACACTGGCCATCTCGAGCAGGAAAACCCGCGCGCCCGCAGGGTTGTCCTTGATCTGCTGGAAGTAGACCAGCAACGCCGAGCGTATGCGATCCAACGGCGCCCGCCCATCCTGCACGGCCGCCTCGCGCATGCGGGCGATCAGCGCCCGGTTGACCTCCAGAAAGCAGTGTTTCAGCAGGTCCTCGCCGTTCGCGAACGACTCATAGAAGTACCGCTCAGTCAGGCCTGCCTTTTGGCAGATCGCCTTGACGCTGGCCGTCCGGAAGCCGGTGACCCCGTAGACGCCAAGTGCAGCTTGCATGATCTGCACGCGCCGCTCGGCACGGCGCTCGTCTGCCGTCCTGTCACCCCATCGCCTTTCTGCTTGTGCCAATCTCCGAGCCCTCAGATACGTAGCGCTGCTTCAAGGCGGATCGTGAAAGCGAGGCGTGCTTTTTCATGGAAGAAGCAAAAACATTGCATCTGACGTTGTTCAGCAGCTTTGATCATCCAATGCGGCACCCAGGCTGCTGACGAGCTTTAAACAAGGACCTGTTACTCAAGGCTAACCTTGCATCTGACATGAACTCATGTCAAATACCCTTAACCAAACGGGTGAGAGAACTACAAAGATGTCCGAAAACCCTTCCCTGGACGCGCTGCGCGACCGCTACCGCACCGAGCGCGAACGTCGCGCGGAGAACATGGACGGCCGCAAATACCAGGACATGAAGGACGGCTTCTCGCACCTCCTCGCCGACCCGTACACGGCCCCGACTGAGCGCGCGCCGGTGCACGACAGCGTGGACGTCCTGGTCGTCGGTGGCGGCTTCGGCGGCCTGCTCGCCGCCGCCCGCTTGCGCGAGGCCGGAGCCGGCCGCATACGCATCGTGGAAGCCGGTGGCGACGTAGGCGGCACTTGGTATTGGAACCGCTACCCGGGTGCGGCCTGCGACATCGAATCCTACATCTACTTCCCGCTGTTGGAAGAGACCGGCTACATGCCGAAGGAGCGCTACAGCAAGGCGCCAGAAATCCGCGAGCATTGCCGCCGCATTGCCAATCATTTCGGCCTCTACGAGGACGCGCTGTTATCCACCCAGGTCACCTCGTTCGACTGGGATGCGGATGCCGCCGTCTGGCAGGTCCGCACCGACCGCGGCGACCACATGCGCGCCCGCTTCGTGGTTCTGGCCACCGGCCCGCTGAACAAGCCGAAGCTCGCCGCCATCCCCGGCCTCGGCAGCTTCCGCGGCCACAACTTCCACACCAGCCGGTGGGACTACGCCTACACCGGCGGGTCCGCCACCGAGCCGATGACCGGCCTGGCCGACAAGCGCGTCGGCATCATCGGCACCGGTGCGACCGCCATACAATGCGTGCCGCCGCTGGCGCGCGCGGCCAAGCACCTCTACGTGTTCCAGCGCACGCCCTCCTCAGTCGACGCCCGCAACAACGCGCCGACCGACCCGGAATGGGCTGCCAGCCTGAAGCCGGGATGGCAGGCACGCCGCATGGCCAACTTCACCGAACAGATGGCGGGCCACCTGCAGGACCCCGACGAGGTGGCGGACGGCTGGACGGTACTTGCCCGCAAGGTGCGAGAGAAACTGGCGGAGGGCTCCAGCCGCGCGGATTTCATGGCGCTGCTAGCACAGGCCGACGTGGAGAAGATGGAGGAGATACGTGCCCGCATGGACAGCCTGGTGCACGATCCAGCCACGGCGGAGGCGTTGAAGCCCTGGTTCAGCCTGTTCTGCAAGCGGCCCTGTTTCCATGACGAATACCTCGACGTGTTCAACCGGCCAAACGTGACGCTGGTCGATACGGCCGGCCGCGGCGTGGAGCGCATCTCCGAGCGCGGCGTCGTCGTCGCCGGACAGGAATACGAGCTGGACTGCCTGATCTTTGCCACCGGATTTGAGGTCAGCACGGATTACTCCAAGCGCTCCGGCTTCGAGATGCGCGGCGTGGATGGCATGTCGCTGACCGAGAAATGGTCTGCCGGCCTGTCCACGCTGCACGGGATGCACAGCCGGCGGTTTCCCAACTGCTTCGTCATCAGCCAGGCGCAGTCGGGCATGTCGCCGAACTTCCCGCACATGCTCAGCGAGCAGGCCAAGCACGTCGCGCACATCGTGGGCTACAGCGTGCAGCACGGCATACGCACGGTGGAGACGAGCGAGGCCGCCGAGCGGGAGTGGGTGCAGACCATCCTGAAGATGGGCGAAGGCCGGCGCCAGTTTCTCGAGACCTGCACGCCGGGTTACTACAACAATGAGGGCCGGGGCATGTCGGATGCCGCCGCCAGCGGCTTCCCTTACGGCGCAGGTCCGGTCGCGTTTGTTGAGCTGCTGGCCAAATGGCGTGAGGTTGGCGATTTTGCCGGCCTCGAACTCGACGGCAAAGTCGTCCGTCAGAAACAGGACGCGTAGGATCATGAGCCAATCAAACGGCCGCAAGTCGATATTCGTGACCGGTGCCGCTAGCGGCATGGGGCTTGCCACCGCCAGGCTGTTCTCGTCCCACGGCTGGTTCGTCGGCGCCTATGACGTGAACCAGGCAGGTCTGGACAGCTTGAAAGCCGAGATCGGCGAGCCCAATGGCATCTTCGCCACGCTGGACGTGACCGATCCGGCGGCCTTCGCCGCTGCCATGGAGGGCTTCGGGGAAGCCACCGGAGGCACGTTGGATTTGATGTTCAGCAACGCCGGCATCGCCATGGGCGGCCTGTTCGATGAGATGGCATGGGCCGACATCATGAAGATCGTGAGCGTCAACTTCCTTGGCGTTATGATCGGCACGCGCGCGGCCGTGCCGTTGCTGCGCGTCACACCGGGCGCGCTGTGCCTGATCAACTCGTCGTCGTCCTCCATCTTCGGCACCGCCGGTATCGCGGTGTACTCCGCCACCAAGCACGCGGTGCGCGGCCTGACGGAAGCGCTGTCGATCGAGTTCAAGCGATTCGGAGTCCGCGCGTCGGACCTGTTGCCTGGCCTGATCAACACGCCCATCCTGTCGGACACCATGCGCACCATGGCGCCACCGGACGGCATGTGGCGCCTGGTGCAACCGGCGGAAATTGCCGCGACGGTGTGGCGCGCCTATCACGAGGACAAGCTGCACTGGTACGTGCCGGAAGAGCTGAAGCAGTTCGACCTTCAGGCGGTGCAGGAGCCGGAGGCGGTACGCGAGGAACGGACGCCGCTGCTGGCGATGATGAAAGGGTGAGGCTAAGTCCGCGTTGAGGGTGAGCCATAGAAAGTAGGCAGTCTTCTTCTAGGAAAAGGACGGCGAATTCAAGTTTGGGAACGAACACCCTGCCGAGCCGCTATGTAACTGGCTCGCCTTCGATGCGCGATGGTCGGCTGTCCAGATGGCCTGTTCAAGGCAAGCCGCCTTCGGCGGTCGCTTCGCGAGCCCTGAGCAGGCCATCTGGACAGCCAAGCTGCTGACAACGAAGAAAACCGCGGAGTGCGACCCGATGGAAGAGGTGTTCGCTCCCAGACTTGAGTCCGCCGGCTGAAACAGGTTTGCGACCTTGCATTTGCACCAGCTGGCGACCCGCGTTGCGCCGGAGCGCGGCGGCAGCGAGAAAGCAAGCTGTTTGCTTCTTTTTTAAATAAGAGGCCTGGTCATGCCTTTCGCTTTGCCGCAGTTTTGCGGCAACGCTCGCTGAACAGAGCTACACACACTGGTTTTCCAAGAAAAACGTGCTTTTCCAAGGGAGCCGAACATGGCCAACGATGCCGCTGCGATAACGAAGCTCCAAGCCGCGTTCCAGGCGCAACGGAGCGCTTTTGCCGCCGATCGCAATCCGTCGCTTGCAGAGCGCCGCAACCGCCTTGCCGTGCTGATGGGCATGCTGGCGGCCAACCGCGAACGCATCAGCGTCGCTTTGGCGCAGGATTTCGGCACGCATCCTGTGCCCGCCTCGGACCTGATCGAGGTGCTCGGCCCGCTCGGTCGGGCGCAATACGTCTCCGAACATCTTGAGGCGTGGATGGCGCCGCAGCCGCGCGACACGGACCCTGGCCTGCTCGGCACCGCGCGCGCCTACGTGCAGAACCAGCCGAAGGGCGTCATCGGCAACATGGTGCCGTGGAACTTTCCGTTCGACCTCTCCGTCGGACCGATGGTGGAGATGCTGGCCGCCGGCAACCGCGTGATCGTCAAGCCATCCGAGTACACGCCGGCCTGTGCCGCGCTACTGGCCGAGATGGTTGCCGCGGCGTTCGACCCGACGCTCGTAACCGTGGCCGAAGGCGGGCTCGATCTCGCCCGCGCGTTCTCGGCCCTGCCGTGGGACCACCTGCTCTATACTGGCAATCCGGAGGTCGGCCGCCTGGTAATGGCTGCCGCGGCCCAGAACCTGACCCCCGTTACCCTGGAGCTCGGCGGCAAATGCCCTGCCGTGCTCACGCCGGGCTCGGTTACGCGGCGCAACGTGGAATCCGTGCTGGGCACCAAGATGATCAAGGGCGGGCAGATGTGCGTGTCCGTCGACTACGCCATGGTCGCCCGCCCCGAGTTGCAAAGCTTCGTTGAGCATGCACGTGCTTTCATGGCCGAAGCAGCGCCTGACTACGCCCGCGGCAGCGAGTGCACCGGCATCATATCTGACCGGCATCTCGACCGTTTGGAGGGTCTGCTGGACGAGGCCCGCGAGCGCCAGAGCACCATCATCACGCTCGAGCAGAACGACTCGGTCGACCGCGACGGCCGCCGCATGCCCATATCGTTGGTCATCGATCCCGCGCCAGACCTGCGCATCATGCACGAGGAGATTTTCGGTCCGATCCTGCCCGTTGTCGCTTACGACGACTTGGCCTCCGCGGTGGCCTCTATCAACGCCGGCGAGCGGCCGCTCGGTTTGTACGTCTTCAGCGACGACCAGGCTGTCACCGACCATGTGCTTGACCACACCAGCTCCGGCGGCGCGGCGGTAAACACCTGCGCCATGCAGAGCGCGCTGCCTTCGATGGGATTCGGCGGCTCCGGCAACAGCGGCATGGGCCGCCATCACGGCATCGAAGGCTTCCGCGAGTTCTCGAACCCGCGCGGCGTTTTTGTCCGTGGCGAGGGCGACATGATCGAGACGTTCTATCCGCCCTACGCGAAAGGCGCGGCGCTCGTGCAGGCGGTATTGGGCGGTTGATATTAGGTTGCCGAGGCAGTCTGGCGTGCGGCAAAAGTTATACCTCAGTGCCGATGGAAGGGCAGTGAGTGCTCTGATGCAGCAGCAACTTATGGAAGGCGTGCTTGGGACGAGCAGACGCTAGTCCTAAACCAAGATGTGGAGCTCACTCGGCCCAGCCAACCACATTTTGGCCGCCGAAGACCATACGCCGGATGAAAGGCGCCGCCAGCCCGGACGTGAACCCTGGCGACGGCGCGCTCGCCTCGTCGAGACGCTTCATCTGATCGTCGCTCAATCGGATCTCTGTTGCGGCGATGTTGCTTTCGATCTGCGACACCTTGCTCGCACCGATCAAGGTCGATGCGACGCCGCTCCGCTTCAGGGTCCAGGCGAGTGCGACTTGTGCCATTGGCCGATCGAGTTCGGCTGACACCAGCTTCAGCACCTCGAGAACGTCCCAATTCCGGTCGACGAACTTGCTGTTGCCAAACGGGTTGGCGCCGCTGAGCCGGCCCGTGTCGGCAGTGTTCCCGCGCTGGTATTTTCCAGACAGGAAGCCGCCCGCCAAGGGGCTCCATGGCATCACGCCCATGCCGCCCTCTCGCGCCACCGGAAAATGCTCGCTTTCCACGTCGCGTGCTACCAGAGAATATTCGAGCTGCATCGCGATGGGCCCCGGTACGCGCCGCTCGGCCGCGATGGTCGCGGCCTTCATCGCCAGCCAAGCCGGCATGTCGGACAGGCCGAAATACCGGATTTTGCCGGCACGCACGAGGTCGCCGAGCGTCTGGATGATCTCCTCGATCGGAGTGACGCCGTCCCAAATGTGCATCCAGTAGAGGTCGATGTAGTCTGTGCTCAACCGCTTGAGCGAGGCATTGAGCGCGCGATGGATGTTCTTGGCGCCGGCCCCACCCGCGTTCGGGTTGCCGCCGCCGACCTGCTTCGCGGCCAACGGGTTCGCTGAGCCGTTGAAGGCGAACTTGGTGGCAAGGACGATCTCGTCGCGTGCGCTGCTCTCGGCGATGAACTTGCCGACGAGCTTCTCGCTCTCGCCGCCGGAATAGATGTCGGCTGTGTCCACGCAGTTGCCGCCGGCGCCACGATAAGCATCGAAGATCGCGCGAGATGTTGCCTCATCCGCCCCCCATCCGCCCGGACCAAAGGTCATCGTCCCCAGGGTAAGCGGGCTGACGACAAGTCCGGAGCGGCCAAGCGTTCGAAAATCGGCGAGGGACATGGCACATTACTTTCATAGCGTTCGATATGCAGCCATGCTATGCCGATCGGCAGCTGTCAACGTGTTTCAGAGCGTACACTATGGAATCTACCGAGGCCGGCTCCAGATCGCGTCGCAAGACCGGCCGTCCGCTCTCGTTCGACCGCGATGCTGCCCTCCAACAGGCGATGCTGACGTTCTGGCGCCATGGTTACGAGACGACATCGATCGTTGACCTGACGACGGCGATGAGGGTGACAGCGCCCAGCCTGTACACGGCGTTCGGCGACAAGAAACGCCTGTTCCTTGAAGCGGCGCACCGTTACGCCGGTGACCCCGAGATAATAGCGCGGGCAATCGAGGGCGCCCCGGCGGCCTACGATGCCGCGCGGGAGATGCTGACGGCCGCGGCGACCGCCTATACGGGCGATACGACTCCAAAGGGATGCCTGCTTGCCAGCGCGACGGCGAGCGGCTCAGCCAGCTCGGCCGAGGTGCAACGCGCCGTCGCCAACATCCGCCAGCGGATCGAGGCATGTTTGCGCGCCAGGATCGAACGCGACGTATCGGCTAACGTCCTTCCGCCCGGGACGAACGCCGTCGCTCTCGCCGGCGTCATCATGGCCGTTATTCAAGGTATGTCGGTCTTGGCGCGCGACGGCACGGCTCGGGCGGCGTTGCTCGCCATTGCGGAGCAGACACTGCGCGCATGGCCGGCCAAATCTCATGCGTCCCACCAGGCTTGAGCAAGATCCTGCGCAGACCGGGCCTTTCACGGTAAACATCCATACGTGTCACCCGTGCGTCTCGATAGGATAGCCGGGTGAAGCAACGGCGCGGGCGTGTTCTGCCATGGCGCGTCTTGCCGGGCGAGAAGGTGGGCGCGCCCTGCCGTTACGGTCGGGTACCCACCAGCCTTTCATGCAAACCGCCGCCGTTGCACACTGCCGCGCGATTGCCGATGCTCGCCTCGGGCAGCATCTCGCCCGCAGGAGCAGCAGCCGCCATGATGCCGAACCGACCTGCCGTGCGCTTGGCCTTGTCCTGCGGCTGCGCGCTTACTGCCCTGCTGACGCTGCGGCCGCCGGCGCTGGCGCAAGCCACCGGGCCGGAACCGTCGGCCCGCACCACTCAGACCGGCGCCACCTCCGCCATGTCGCCACCGGCCACCACCGCGCCAGCCGGCCACACCACCAGCATGGTGCCCCCCGGCCAGGTGGCGCCGCCGGCGGCCATGGTGGACCCGTCGTTGTTCGGCGCCATGCGCTGGCGCGACGTGGGGCCGTTCCGCGGCGGCCGCGCGCTCGCCGGCATCGGCGTACCCAGCGTGCCCGGCCTTTACTACTTCGGCGCTGCGGCCGGCGGCGTATGGAAGAGCATCGATTTCGGCACCACCTGGCAGCCGATCTTCGACAGCCAGGACATCGGCTCCATCGGTGCCATCGCCGCCGCACCGTCCGATCCCACGACCATCTATGTCGGCACCGGCGAGGGCGCGCTGCGCGGCGACATCACCTACGGCAACGGCGTCTACAAATCGACCGATGCCGGCCGGAGCTGGACGCATGTCGGGCTCGCGGACAGCCGGCAGATCGGCGCGATGATCGTCGACCCGCACGATCCGAACATCGTGCTGGTGGCGGCGATCGGCCACGCCTTCGGCCCCAACCCGATGCGCGGCGTCTACCGCACCACGGATGGCGGCAAGACCTGGACGCGGGTGCTGTACCGCGACGACCAGACCGGCGCCATAGACGTGACCTTCGATCCGTCCAACCCGAAGATCGTCTATGCCGCACTCTGGCAGGTGCGGCGGGAGCCCTGGCACTTCTCCTCCGGCGGGCCGGGCAGCGGGCTGTTCCGCTCCAGCGACGGCGGGGTCACCTGGACCGAGCTCAAGGGCAACGGACTGCCCGGCGGCATCCTCGGGCGGATCGACGTCTCTGTCTCCGCGGCCAACCCCGCGCGCGTCTACGCGATGATCGAGGCCAAGGACGGCGGGCTTTACCGCTCGGACGACCACGGCGGCCACTGGAAGCTGGTCAGCCAGGACGGCCGCATCCGCCAGCGCGCCTGGTATTTCTCCAAGATCTTCGCCGATCCCAAGGCGGTGGACACGGTGTTCACGGTCAACACCGGGCTGCTGAAATCGACCGACGGCGGCAAGAGCTTCGACCTCGTGAACGCCACCCACGGCGACCACCACTTCCTGTGGATCGATCCCACCGACCCCAAGCGCATGATCGACACCAACGACGGCGGTGCCAGCATCTCGCTGGATGGTGGCCTGACCTGGTCCAGCCAGGACAACCAGCCGACGGCGGCGATCTACCACATCGCCGCCGACACCCGGTTTCCCTACTGGCTGTACGGCGCGCAGCAGGACAACTCCAACCTCGCCATCGCCAGCTACAGCGATTCCGGCGTGATCGGGCCGTCCAACTGGTATCCGGCCGGCGGCGGCGAATGCGGCTTCGTGCTGCCCGACCCGCGCGACGCCCAGGTCATCGTCAGCGATTCGGAGAACTCGATCAGCCGCTACGACCGCCACACACAGCAGGCACAGGACATCAGTGCGTGGCCGGTGGACAATTCCGGCCACCCGGCGGACGAGCTGGTCCACCGGTTCAACTGGACCTCACCGATGATGCGTTCGCCGCATGATCCGGACGCGATCTACGTGGGGTCCGAGGTGGTGTGGAAGACCACCGACCACGGCCATAGCTGGGCCATCATCAGCCCCGACCTCACGCGCAACGACAAGTCCAAGCAGACGGCCTCCGGCGGACCGCTGACCAAGGACATCACCAGCGTGGAGTACTACGACACGGTGTTCGCGCTGGCCGAAAGCCCGATCGCCAAGGGCATGCTCTGGGCCGGATCCGATGACGGGCTGATCCACGTCTCGCCCGATGACGGCGCCCACTGGAACGACGTGACGCCGGACGCGACGAAGCCGGGCGCGCCACTGCAATGGAGCGCGATCAGCACGATCGAGCCCTCGCACTACGACGCAGCCACCGCCTACGTGGCCGTGGACCGGCACAAGCTGGACGACATCAAGCCCTACGCGTTCAAGACCACGGACGGCGGCCGGAGCTGGCTGCCGATCACCACCGGCCTGCCGGACGGCGCGGTGGTGCATGCGGTCCGCGAGGACCCGACGCAGCGCGGCCTGCTATACGCCGGCACCGAACGCGGGGTCTTCGTCTCGTTCGACGACGGCGCGCACTGGCAGAGCCTGCAGCTGAACCTGCCCGTCAGCCCGGTGCACGACCTGATGGTGCGCGGCGACGACCTGG
The DNA here is from genome assembly GCA_965198755.1 of Acetobacteraceae bacterium. GTDB lineage: Bacteria > Pseudomonadota > Alphaproteobacteria > Acetobacterales > Acetobacteraceae > BOG-908. The sequence continues at coordinate 3,681,978 of OZ240673.1, read as the reverse complement.
CGATCGCGACGCATGGCCGCGGGTTCTGGATCCTCGACGACATCACGCCGCTGCGGCAATTGCGTCCCCACGCGGCGACTGCAGACATGGTGCTGTATACGCCGGAGCCGGCGGTCCGGTTGTACTATCCGGACGACGTGGATTCCCGTCACCCTGTCGGCCAGAACCCGCCTGCCGGCGCGCTGATCGACTACGGGCTGCGGACCGCGCCGGCCGGCGAGCTGACCGTCGACATCCTCGATGCCGGCGGCAAGACGCTCCGCCACATGTCGAGCACCCACAGCGACAAGGAAGCCCAGCCGCCGGAGTGGCCGGACCGCATCGTGGAGACCGGGCTGATCCCGGCCAAGGCGGGGATGAACCGGCTGGTCTGGGACCTGCGCATGGACGACCCGGTGCAGATCCCGGGCGCGTTCTACTCGGACCAGGCGCCGCGGGGCCCGATCGTCGCTCCCGGCCAATACCAGGTGAAGCTGACGGCCGGCGGCCAAAGCCGGACGGTGGCTCTCCGCGTGCTGGTGGACCCGCGCGTGGGCGATGCCGCCGTCCCGGCGATCGACGCCAAGACCCAGCTCGCGGTCGCGACCACGCAGGACATCAGCGTGCTGCACCAGACGGTGAACGACGTCCGCGCTGCGCAAGCCGGGCTTATGCGTGTCAGGTCCGCCGCGGGACGCTGCGCCGCCGGCCAGAGCTTGACTGCTGCGGCAGACAAGCTCGGCGGCGCGCTCGGCGGTCTGGAACAGACGCTGATGCAGGTGAACATGAAGGGCTCCGAAGCCAACCTCGCGTTTCCCGGCATGCTGAATGAGCAATACGCCACGTTCCAGTTGACGCTCGGTGACGCCGACACGCCGGTCACGGCGCAGCACCAGGCGATGTTCGATGCGCTGCACAAGCGCCTGGAGACGACGCTCGCCGCCTGGCAGCGGGTAAAGTCGGGCGACCTCGCTTCGTTCGACGCGCAACTGAAGCAAAACGGGGTGTGCCCTGTTGGGAGTGGTCAATGATACCAGCGGCCCGGGACCTCGCCGGTGATAAGCAAGGCAAGCAGTTCTTTTTTGGAAAAAAGAACCAAAAAACTTTTGTTCCCTTTGGGCGCGCGCTGCAGAAACCTCCGCGACAGCAGGACCAAAAGTTTTTTGCTGCTTTTTTTCAAAAAAGCAGGCCTTGCCTTTCTTGCTGGATTCGAACGGTCAAGAATTAGGGCCGTCGGTATCAGGCAATCGGAAGGCTGTTTCGAGATGGGGGGTTCGTGAGCGGAGAGAAAGCAAGGCCTGCTTTTTTGAAAAAAAGCAGCAAAAAACTTTTGTCTCTGCTGTCGCGAAGTTTCCCTCAGCGCGTACCCCAGGGAACAAAAGTTTTCCTGATTACGCATGAACTTCAGCCAACTTCAGCAGCCTGTAAGGCATCGGCGGGGTTCGTGTGGCGGCCCAGGTCAGGCGCGGGATCATGGCGGCAAGATCGTATCGCCTGTTGAAGCGGTATTCGAACTCGGCCAGGTAGCGCGGCACGTGCTTGGTGTTGATCGAACGGTAGGTGCCGGTGATCGCAGCCTTGATGTTGCCGAGCGCCGTGTTGACCCACTTGAACGAAGCCGATTGCGCCGCCGCCGGCCCCGAGCCGGTGATCATCACGTCGTGGATGCATCCTGCCTCTCTCACCGCGCCGAAGCAGCGCAGGCCGTCGCTGACAACGACGCAACCAGGATCAAGGCTGGTGCGGGCAAACGCCTCGATCGAGCGGCTGCAGAAACTGCCGACTCGGCGCAGCTTGAGGCGGCTCGGCTTGCCGTCCGGCGTGGTCTCGACGGCGGCGACGAACGGCGTCTTGCCGGGCGCGCCGCGTCCGCGCTTGCCGCCGCCGCGTTGCCCGCCGACATAGGCGTCGTCGATCTCGACGCGGCCAGACAGGTGTTTGGCTGCATCGCGTTCGAGCATCACCTGCTTGAGCTTGTGCTTCATCTTCCAGGCCGTGGTCTGCGTGACACCGAGCCGGCGGCCGAGTTCGATGCTGGAGATGCCCTGCTTGGTCTGGGTCATGTGGTAGATCGCCCGAAACCAGGTCCGCAGCGGCAGTTTGCTCGATGCAAAGATGGTCCCGGCGATTGCCGAGGTCTGCAGCCGGCACGTGCTGCACTGGAACAGCTGACGGGTCGCGACCTCGCTGTGCTTGGCGCCACCGCATCCCGGGCACCGGAAGCCGTCGGGCCAACGCGACGCTATCACCGCCGTGCGGCATTGCTCCTCGGTGCCATACTGCCGCTCAAACGCCGGCTCACTGAGGCCTTTCTGAAACTGCACCTTGTTGCGCGCCACCGAAAACCCCTTCAACTCAGCTACTTGACCGAGTCGAACACGTGCGCCGTTGGCTGAGCAAGATGCGTAACCAGGAAAGTTTTTGGTTCTTTTTTTCAAAAAAGAACCGCTTGCCTTGCCTGCTACCGGTCGAGGTATCAGAGTCTTGCCGACAGCGTCACCAGCACGCTTCGGCCCGGCAGCAGGTAGTACGACGAGTCGCCGAACTCGCTCTCGGTCACCGGCGGACGCTGATCGCTTAGGTTGGTCCCGCTCACCAGCAGTTCGTAGCGTCGGAACCGGTACCCCGCGCTTGCCGCCACGATGGTGTAGCCGTCGATTGGCGCGGCGTTCGCGAGGTCGAGGTATCGCCGCCCCACGTAGTTGACGATCGCAGAGCCGAAGACGCCCTGGGACGGCGCGTAGAGCAGGCCTGCCGAGGCCAGGTAGTGCGGCGCCAGCGACAGTTGCTTGCCGGCCGCGTTGACGTTCGCCCCGTCCTCGGTCGCGATGTAGTTCGTGAAGGTGGCATCGTGGTAGCTGGCGTTCAGCGATAGCGTGAGGTCCTCTGCCAGGTGGGTGCGCAGTTCCCCCTCAACGCCGCGCAGATGCTGGCCGCCGGCGTTCTGCAGGATCGGATTGCCGTCAGCATCCGTGGTCGCCACGACAAGGTTTTTGAAGTCGACGTAGAACGCGTCGACGTCAAAATCGAGCTTGGTCCCGAGCAGGCCGCCCTTGATGCCGCCTTCGATGTCGTCGGCGGTCTCCGGCTTCAACACGTCCGGCGTGAAGTCGGGGCCGAAATCGATCGCGGACGGCTTGAAGGTGTTGCGGTAGTCCAGATAGGGCGAGACACGGTCGCCACCCTGTTCCCAGACCGCGTAGCTGGCGCCGACCACGAAGCTTGGGCGCACCACTTGGCGATCCGAGCGGCCGTCGAGGTCGTTGCCGGCATCGAAACCGTCGACATGCCTAGAGAGCTGTCGCTCGAACGTCTCGTTGATTCGCAAGCCCGCGATCACGTCCAGGCGGGGTAACGGTTTCCAGTCCGCCTGCACGTACTGCCCCAGGAACTCCCGCAGGTCCGACAGGCTGTTGACCTCATCGACGTGCAGCGCGGTGGTGGCCGGCAGCCTGCCAAGCCCGGAGAGCGGCGCGTAATAGGCGCCGTTGATGCTGTCCTGCTTGCCCAGCCCGTACAGCACGTCCATGCCATACAGCAGCGTCAGGTGCGCCGGCAGCGTGCTGCTGACGTGGCTGTCGAAATACCCGTCGTCGATGCGGCGCCGCTGGTTCTGCGAATCGGCGTTCTGCGACCCGTCATTGGTCAGGTCCGGGCGCAGGAAGCCGCGGATGTCGGAGATCTCGTCGAACGCGTAGGACGCGGTTGTCTCCCACGTGCCGAAGCCGACGTTGCGCGTGTAGCGCAGCACGCCCTGGTAACGGTCGTCGTCGATGCGCGCGTCCGACGGGTTGTAATTGGCGTTGAGCGGCGTCAGCGTCGTCAGTCCGAGGCCGCTGCGGATCACCGGGCTGGGCGGCGTGGTGCGGTCGTAGGTGAGATCGAGATCGAGCTGCAGCGTGCCGCCTGCCAGGTCGCCGGCGCCGCGATACAGCAGTTTGCCGTCGCTGACCTGTTCGCGCGGGTCGGCAAAGCCCTGGGAGGCGCCCTGCAGACTGAGCGATTGCCGCCAGCCGCCAAGGCTCGGCAGAGCGGTCGACAGGCTGCCCAGGGCCTCGCCATCGGTACCGTAGCCGAACAGCACACGGTCCTCGGACTGTCCGGCCGGATAGTGGATCACCTGGATCACGCCGACGAAGGATGTGGCGCCGTAGGCGACCGGGGCGGAGCCTTTCAACACCTCCACCCGGTCCACGTCGGTCAGGTCCAACGTGGGAATGGACGGGTTGAAGGCGCCGCCCCAGGGCACCCCGTCCACCACCAGGAGGAACGCGTCGAACTCGTGCAGGCCCAGCAGCGAGGGCACGGCGCTGGCAGGACCAGCATCACCGCCAGGAGGGGCTTCGACGCCGTTGACCAGTGCCACCACGCCGGCGAGATCGGTCACGTTGCGGTCCCTCAGCTCCTGCCCCGAGATGACGGTGACGGATGCCGGAACCGACGCGACCGGTTCTGGCGTTCGCGTCGCCGTGACTTCGATCGATTCGATCGGGGAGCTAGGGGCTTCCTCGGCCTGCGCCGGCGCAGCGAGCGCCAGCGGCATCCAAAAGGTGAGATGTATCAAGCCGGTGCGAAAAACAGTCATGTCCGCAGCTATCGCGTAAGACAATGACACGCAACGGTCTGGCGAACAAACAACCGGCGCAGGTCGTGTTCTCCCTCAGGCGTTGCCGGAAAGCGGTAACAACGCGGCCGCAAACACCACGCAGTTCTACGGCTGGCAAGAGCGAGAGTGCAGTCGCGATCACCTGGTGGCAGAGCCGCTTAGGCCGGTGGTCGAGTGCTCGCATGAGATGGTTGCCATGCAGCAGAGAGATCTGGCCGTTGGCTGCACTTGCCCGGTCCCGCGCGGCCTGTTGAGGCGGCTCGCGCCTGCGCTTGGCGCTACCACGTTCGCCTCCGGCAGACCGTTCCAGCCATCGGCGGGAGTCTGAAGTCTGTCTGTGACACCGGCTTATCGAACGAGCGGTGCCGCATCCGTTAAAAATCCACTCCTGGCTGCTGCCGCCGACCGGGCATCGGCGAGTGCATCTGTGCGCAGTGTCCCCACACGGTCGCGTCCATCTCTTTTTGCGGCGTAGAGAGCTTGATCCGCCCATTCGACCAACGTCAGGCAGCTTTCTTCGCTCTTTGGCTGCATCGCTGCCGCCCCAATGGTTACGGTCAGCCTCCAAGAAGCGGGCATTGCGCTGGGCATCGGTCCTTGAGCCAAAGCCTTTCGTATCCTCTCCGCGGCGGTCACCGCTGCCCCGATATCTGTTTCTGGCAACAACACAGCAAACTCCTCGCCACCGAAACGACCAACGATATCGGACGGACGATGCAGGGTTGCTCGGAGTACCTGGGCCAGCCAGCGGAGCGCTTCGTCGCCTGCAAGATGTCCGAACCGATCATTGAACCGCTTGAAATGGTCCGCATCGATCATCAAGATCGCAAGATAGGTCTGATCGCGAGAAGCGATGCTCCACTGCATGGCGAGTTCTGCATCGAAGGCTCGGCGGTTTAGTAATCCGGTTAAGCCATCTGTGGAGCTGAGCTCAGTCAACGTGCGGTTCGCTCCCTCGAGATGGTCGCAGAAATCCGATAAACGCTCGTTCAACGACGCTTGCCGGCGCTCAGCAAAAATGAGCGACCGAGTGGTCCGACAGAGGGAACGTATAATCTCGAATTGAGCGACAAGATGGAGTAGGATGAGGGCCGCGAAAACTTGGAGGTAAAGCGTCCCGCTGACGAGGCAGGCAATGCCCGTTACTCCCAACACGATTGTCGTCTGGCTAGCGGCGGCCAGCGGCGAAACGCTATTCCTCACGGCTGCGCCTCCGGCAAAGGAAAGGACGTTGGTTGCCATGTACAGGATTGCGACAAGGTTGTCCGCGCGGAGGACGGCAAGGCCTGCGCCAACACCTGCTATGATTGCTGTGGTGATGGCTCCGGCGAGAAACAACCACGCCCAAGCCTGGGCTTTCAAGCGAGTTCTGTTTCGATGGAAAGCGAGGGCGAGCGCAAGGCGAAGTCCTAGCACCAGGAAGCTTGACAAGCCCCAAGCCACATACCAACCGCTTCCCGTATACCTCCAGCAAACATATGCCGCGACGAGAGTGCCAATGCCGCTCGACGCCAGTGAACCGGGCTGGCGGAACAACGATGTCACGAGCTGTCGACGCTGCTGCTCGGTTGCGTTCTCGCCATCAAGAAGCAGATAGCGCGTCAGTGTGTGCATTTCGGTCAAGAACCTCAACTCGCGCTGGCCAACGTGTCACGATTGCGATAAAAATCTGACAATATCTGAGGGCACTCGCCCATTCGACGGTTTGCCCCACTCTATCGCAAGCACTTGGTTATTGTACGGCGAGACCATTTACACGGTCCTAATATCGATCGCGCGGCGTCGCCTAGGCCGTAAGCGCGTAAAGCCGCAGGGCTGCTTCAGCCACGCTTTCCACGCTCTCCGCAAAGTCGGTTCCGATCTGGTTATCCGCATTCGGCTACACCCTTGCTTGGCCAGATGACGCTGCGCAGCGTCGCCAGGGACTCAACCTGGCGGGAGCGGCCCAGTGACGTGATCGAGGAGGCGCCTGTCGTTTGTCTTCGGGCCGGCGAAGTCATCCTGCGAAACGGCCAGGTATGATGGGACCGTTTTTCTCCTATCAGGTGACCGCTGCTGCCTGAACCCTTCCAGCACGATCGAGCAAGACCTGAGGGCTGTTTCTGAGCCAGATCGTGCCCGACACCTGCATGGGTGGTTGCGCCTGGCCGTCTTATGGCGGCAACGGCAAGGCGAGCCGGCTAAATCGGTTCGACGTTTCTCCGCTGAAGCCTTGAGTCGTACCTGTCTCTGTTGCCACCCTGTGCCCTGATACCTTGACCAGGAACGCGTTAGACCCGCCAACTGACGATCGACCACGCACTGGTCTCCGGCACGCTGCCCTTTTGGTTTTTCAAGAAAGAACCGCTTGTCTTCGTTCTCACCGACAGGGTTTTCGGGCCGTCGGTATGAGCATCCCGGCAGCTCGGACCAACCTCAGGCGGCCATGTCCGCCCCGGTACGCACCGGGGCCAGGCCGGCCACCTCTTCGTCGGTGAAGACGCGGCTGCGGGTGAGGAAGCGCACGCCCTCCGGCGCCTCCAGCGAGAAGCCGCCGCCGCGGCCCGGCACCACGTCGATGATCAGCTGGGTGTGCGCCCAGAACTCGAATTGCGCGGCACCGATGTAGACCGGCTGGCCTTCGATGCTGCCCAGCCGCACGTCCTGCGCGCCGACGCGGAACTCGGCCCGCGGATAGCACATGGGCGTGCTGCCATCGCAGCAGCCGCCGGATTGGTGGAACAGCAGGTCGCCGTGCTGGGCGCGCAGGCGGTCGATCACGTTTGCTGCGGCTTGGGTGACTAGGACGCGTTCGGTCATGGGACCTCCAAAAGCAAGCAAGGCCTTCTTTTCTGAAGAAAAGAAGCAAAAGACTTTTGACTCCGCTGTCGCACGCTCGCCGGAAAGGTCCCCGACAGGGAACAAAAGTTTTTTGGTTCTTTTTTTCACAAAAGAACCGCTTGCCTATATCCTTGCCTATGAAGCACGTCCCCGCCTTCCTGCTAAGCCTTTGGCTGCGCCAGCGCACCCTGGCCGCCGTGGTGCTGCTCGGCATGACGGCCGCCACCCTGGCCGACATTGCCACCCCGGTCTTCGCCGGCCGCCTGGTGGACGCGGTGGGCGGCGGCCAGCACGACGCCGCCTGGCGCGCGCTGGTGATGATCGGCGTGCTCGGCGGCTTCATGCTCGCCGTGCGGCAGTTGGCGCTGTGGGGCATCGTGCGGCTGACCCTGCGGATGATGCAGGACGTCAAGGCGGAGGCCTTCGCCCGCGTGCAGGCCTTCTCCGCCTCCTGGCACGCGGAGAGTTTTTCCGGCGCGGTGGTGCGTCAGGTGCTGCGCGGCGCCGGCGCGGTGGACGCGCTGAACGACGTGGTGGCGTTCTCGTTGTTGCCGGGGGTTACCGTGCTGGTCGGCGCCTCGTTGCTGCTGGGCCTGCGCTGGCCGGCGATGGGCATCGCCGTCGGCGCGGGCTGCGCTACCTACCTGGCTTTGACGGTGTGGCTCTCCGTCAGCTGGGTGTCGCCGGCGGCACAGCTCTCCAACGCCTGGGACACGCGGGTGTCCGGCGCGCTGGCCGACGCTATCACCTGCAACGCGTCGGTCAAGGCGTTCGGCGCCGAGTTGCGCGAGGAGGACCGGCTGGACGGCGTGCTGGGCAAGTGGGCGCGGCGCACCGACCGGACGTGGATGCGCGGCGTGGGCAGCTTCTCCCTGCAGGGGCTCGCACTGCTGGCGCTGCAGTTGCTGATCATCGGCACCATCACCTGGCTGTGGCGGCGCGGCCAGGCGGGCGCCGGCGACGTGGCCACCGTGCTGACGATGTACTTCGTGCTGCACGGCTACCTGCGCACCATGGGCCAGACGGTCCGCGAGGTGCAGCGCGGCGTCAACGACATGGCGGAGTTGGTGGCCCTGCATCGTGCGCAGCCGGAGGTGACGGACCGCCCCGGCGCCGGCAAGCTGCGCGTGACCGCCGGGCGGATCGAGTTCGATCGCGTGCGCTTCGCCTACGGCGCACACAGTACTGCGCTGTTCGACGGGTTGTCGGTCACCATACGCGCTGGTGAGCGGGTGGGCCTGGTGGGCTCGTCGGGTTCGGGCAAGTCCAGCTTCGTGCGGCTGATCCAGCGGTTGCACGATGTGCAGGGCGGCCTGATCCGCATCGACGGGCAGGACATCGCCGGCGTGCAGCAGGCAAGTTTGCGCCGGCAGATCGCCGTGGTGCCGCAGGAGCCCACGCTGTTCCACCGCACGCTGGCGGAGAACATCGCCTACGGGCGGCCTGGTGCCTCGGCCGCCGAGACTGAGCGGGCGGCCCGGCTGGCGCACGCGCACGAGTTCATCGCGCGCCAGCCGAAGGGCTACGCGACGCTGGTAGGCGAGCGGGGCATCAAGCTGTCCGGCGGCGAGCGCCAGCGCGTGGCCATCGCGCGGGCCTTTCTGGCCGACGCGCCGATCCTCATCCTGGACGAGGCCACATCCAGCCTCGATTCGGAGAGCGAGGCGGCGATCCAGGCGGCGATGGAGACGCTGATCGAGGGCCGCACGGCGATCATCATCGCGCATCGCCTGTCCACGGTGCGTGCGATGGACAGAATACTGGTGTTCGACCGCGGGCGCATCGTGGAGGAAGGCCCGCACGACGCGTTGGTGACACGAGCGGGCGGCGTGTATCGGCGGTTGTTCGAGCGGCAGGCGATGGGGATGAAGCAAGCGGTCTTGCTGTAAAGGCCGAATTACCCGAGCCGCGCTGCGGTTGCCTCGTGGAGCTCAGAAAGAAAAGCAAGGCCTTCTTTTCTGAAGAAAAGAAGCAAAAGACTTTTGGTCCTGCTGTCGCGAAGGTTCTGCAGCGCACGCCCAAGGGAACAAAAGTTTTTTGGTTCTTTTTTTCAAAAAAGAACCGCTTGCTGACTTGTCTTCGGCGATTATGTAGTTGACAAACACGGCGGCGAGGGCTAGGAATATGGTCAAGGAGATAGACCATGGCTTCCGCCCTTTCCGCCCTCTACTTCCACGACGAAGCTGCCGCCTTTGCGGAGCTTGAGGCAACCCTTTGGCCGCACGGCCCGGTGTGCCCGCGTTGCGGCGGCATGGACCGGATCACGACGGTTAAGGGTGGCCGCATGGGCCTGCGCCGCTGCGGCCCCTGCAAGCGCCAGTTCACCGTCACCGTGGGCACCGTGTTTGAAAGCAGCGACGTTCCGCTGAACTTGTGGCTCCAGGTTGTCTATCTGATGTGCAGCAGCAAGAAGGGCATCAGTTCTCACCAGCTTATGCGCATCTTGGACGTTCAATATAAGACGGCGTGGTTCATGACGCATCGCATCCGCGAGGCGATGGTGGCCGGAAAGCTTCCGCCGCTTGGTGGCGAGGGCCGCACTGTCGAGATTGACGAAACCTTCATTGGCAAGAAGAAGGGCGTTCCTGTTCGTCGCGGTTATCGTCACAAGCACGCAGTTCTGACTTTGGTCCAGCGCGGACATTCTGCACGTTCTTTCCACGTGGACGGCACCAACGCAGCTGACCTCCTGCCGATCATCAAGGCGAATGTGCTTCCCGGCACGCACGTCATGACCGACGAAGCGAAGCAGTATTCCAAGCTCAACAAGTTTTTCGCCGCCCATGACTTCACGACGCACAGCGCTGGCGAGTATGTGCGTGGGCGGGTTCATAGCAACACGGTGGAAGGCTTCTACAGCGTGTTCAAGCGCGGCATGAAGGGTGTTTACCAGCATTGCTCTGAGAAGCACCTGCACCGCTACGTGGCCGAGTTTGATTTCCGCTATAACAACCGGGTGAAGCTGGGTGTGGACGATGCCCAGCGCACGAACACCGCGTTGCAGGGCATCGTGGGCAAGCGCTTGATGTATAAGGGGCCTAACGCGTAAAACGCGGATGTGACAATTTTGCCACTTGTACTGACTCGACCAGTTTACTATATCAGTCAGACTTCCGTGATCTGAAGCCACTGCCCAGGCAGTGGACCCGTTCAAGACGGTGGCGCGCAAGCGTCTAGGATCACGGAACGCCCCTCATTTCTGTAATTTTCGTTCCCATATTGTAAACTTGCCTGATCGGGACGTGCCAAGTAGGGCGGAATTATAAAACGCGCGGGCACGAATATATTCTGCTAGTTCGACCTTAGACACAGATGCGCCCGGCCTTGAGCCATGGCCGTTCAGCTGGAAAGCTACCGAACCGAGAAGCACATCAACGAGTTGGAGACACTGGCTTTCTTTTGAGTCCCGAAAGTGGATGCGCCGAAATGGCCAGTCACGTTTGTCGCCAATCTTTTTCAAATGACAGTTCAGAATATACCGAAGTTTTTCAGGCGTGCTTTCCGTGTCTCGGTAATCCAAATAAACATTCAACAAGCGCTTGTTGTGCATCAAAGCGCATTTCCGAACTATTTGGAATACTTCTTTATTGAAGCCTATTTCTCGTGAGCCTTCGTTAAACTTTTTGTCCAGTATTCGGCTCGTATCAACAAACAGGCTGTGAAACTCAGTTCTGTGCGGAGGCCTACTGAATTTGAAAAACACGTCCACAACGCGTTTGTAGGCTGGCAGCTTTGCAGCAGAAACTTTAGACCATTTCATTTCGCCATTCGGTAACTCAGGCAAGCGAGCGGCGCTTATTGCCGAGTTCAGTTCTGCAATCTGCTGGGTGGGAACCATCAGCGCACCCAGCGCGAGGTAACGGTGTTGTGTCTGGCTACTCTCGTCAACATATACGTCGGTTAGTTCGCTCAAAGAGGGCGAACTGCGTCTTATGACAAAGGGGCTTGAGGATGGTGAAAGCACAACCAGACAACGATAAGCAGATTTCTCGATTCAAGGAAACCGCCCGCCAGCTAGGCTGTGACGAGGACGAGGCCGCGTTCAAGGAGAAGCTGGCGGTGATCGCGCGGCAGAAGGTGAAGACACCTTCCGAGCCACCAAACGAGAATTGACGAGGGGTGTTTGCCGCACTCTCGTTGCTTGCCCTGTTGGTACTGCTTGGTGCGTTTTGGCGATATGCCTTCCGGGGAGTTTTAGTGGTTGCCGCTCTTGCGGTGATAGTTCTTGTGATTGGTATAGGATGGGATCGCTTTTTCACGCAGCCGGCAGCCCTCCGAAATCGGGACGCCGCCTGCGTTGCATTTATGAGCGCCCATTCAAACTTTGTCCCCGCGCCGAAGGACGCCAAATCCTATACCTGGGATCAGGCGATGAATCCTTGCCCTAACGACAAGTAGCTAAGGAATCCGATCCTAAGCTATGCGCCGTGTTTGCGAAGTGCATAATCGCCTTGTCTTCTGGACCACGGCAATCGGCCAGTTAGCTGACGATGGACATTCAACCATAATAAAACCCTCGGAGTGCGTTACCGCATTCCAAGGGCCCAATATAAACTACCGTTTAGGCTGTTTGCTTTACGGATCCGAAACCGGAAAGTTTCGGAGACCGGACGCTAGCCCCGGGCAGGTGGGACAGGCGTAGGCGGCGGGGGTGGCGGAGGAGGCGGCGGCGCCGGCTGCGCCGGTGGGGGCGGAGGCGGTGGCGGCGGGTTGTCCGCACAGGCCCCAAGCAGCGCCACTGGCACGATAACGGCAACTATTGCCGCACCACGGAACAACTTGCGACGAAGTGTTGTGTCAGAAACCGCGACCATCCGCTACTCCTACCCGAGCTATCGTCAGGAGGCTGATGTAAGGGCGGTTCTGAACGTAAAGTCAAATGGTTAGTTATGGCGTAGCCGAAGGTTGAGGTAATGATACGAGTGTACACGCTTTGGCGGGAGACCAGCTTCGGCGGCCAGACGCCTTCCAGGTCCGCCCGGCCGTGCCGACACACGAGGATCACAGGCCCCCTGATCGCTCTCCTCGCCGCATGTTCGCTCAGCGCGTGCGACATGGTTTCGGATCCTGAAACGAGCCTTGCGCCTCAGCAGCAAGCCGACACGGAACTCCGCACGCGGCTCGACGGGGCGCCGGAGTTGGCTGTTGCCGGCGTCCGATTGAACGTTGTTTTGCTGCAGCGTTTTTACGCACGCCACGGTTTTGAGCCGGTCTGGACGAGCCGGCCTACACAAACGCAGTCGCTGGTGGATGCGGTGATGCGCGCGAGCGATCAGGGACTCGAGCCAAGCCTGTTTCATGCAGACCTGCTGCGGCATGCAGCAACGTTGCCGTCGCTCGACCGCGAACTGGTGTTGTCCGACGCTTTCCTGACCTACGCGGACGCGCTGTCCCGCGGCGCGGTGCCGGTTGAGCGCCGCGGCGGCGACGAGGTTCTGGTGCCGGAGCCGATCGACGTGGCGGCCGCGCTCGATGCCGCGACCGACAGCCCGGATCCGGGAGCGAGCATCGATGCCCTGGCGCCGCATACGCCAACATACCTGGCGCTCCGCCGGGCGTTGAGGGCGTATCGCCCGGTTGCGGCTTCCGGCAACAAGGTTGCGACGGCCCGTCTGCGAACGATCGAGGTAGGCCTCGAACGCCAGCGCTGGCTGCCGCGGCCGTTGCCGGCGGACCGGGTCTGGGTGAACGTGGCCGCACAGCAATTAGCACTCTACCATGCCGGCCGGCCGATCTTTTCGGCGCGCGTGGTCGTCGGTGAGGACGTCAGGCGCAACCAGACACCTGAGTTTCGCGCCACGATCGACGCCAGTTTTCTCGATCCGCCCTGGGTCGTGCCGGCAGACATCGTTACCGCCGAGATCCTGCCGAAGATCAGTCGCGATCCGAACTACCTTGCGCGGAACCACATGATCCTGCTGGCCGGCGGCGAGGCGGAGCAACTGCCCGGACCCGATGCCGGGCTCGGCCTGGTCATGTTCGACATGCCGAACCGGTTCGACGTCTTCCTGCACGACACGCCGGACAGGTACATCTTTAACCGCGACGATCGCCGCATCAGCCACGGATGCATCCGGGTACAGAACCCGCGCGAACTGGCCGCCTTGCTGCTACAGCAACCGATCACTCGGATTGACCAGGGGATCGCGATCGGCAGCACCACGCGACACGACCTGCCAACGCCGGTGCCGGTGTTTGTCGTCTACGACACGGTTTTTTTGGACGCGACTGGCATGCTGCAATTTCGCCCGGATTTCTACCAGCGCGATGCCGGGATCTGGCAAGAGCTGGAACGGCGGCCTGAGCGGCGGGATGTGACGGCGCACATGGGTGTTCGCCCGGGCTTCTCAGGTGCTCGCAAGCTTAAGGGCTGAGCCGGCGACGGCCAGAAAGCAAGGCCTGCTTTTTTGAAAAAAAGCAGCAAAAAACTTTTGTCCCTGCTGTCGCGGAGTCTCCCGCAGCGTGTACTCAGGAACAAAAGCTTTTTGCTGCTTTTTCTCGAAAAAGCATGCCTTGCTTCCTTACTTACGGCTGCGGCTTCACCATCCCTGACTCCGGGTAAGGCGGCAACAACGGCGGTGGCTTCGGCAGCCCCGCCGGCTTGCCCGCAATCGCCTTCATCATCAGGCCCACCGCCGTCTCCAGCTGCGTGTCGTGCCCTGCCAGCAAATCTGCCGGCTCGTTCTCCACGGTGACGTCCGGGTCCACGCCGTGGTTTTCCACGGCCCACTGGCCGTCCTGGGTGAACAGTGCGTCCTCGGGGATGGTGACGTATCCGCCGTCCATCATCTTCCAATTGCCGCGGATGCCGCGCACGCCGCCCCAGCTTCGCGTGCCGAGCAACTGGCCTAGGCCGTAGCGTTTGAACAGCCAGGGGAAGATGTCGCCGTCGGACGCGGACCAGTGGTTCAGCAGCGCGATCTTCGGGCCGTTGATCACCTCGTTCGGCTCGGTGGTGACGACGGATTCGCGGTTGACGCCGAGCGAGACCAGCGTGCGCCGCAGCCGTTCCAGCGCCATCGGCGCCACGAAGCCGCCGCCGTTCCAGCGGTCGTCCATGATCAGCGCCTGCCGGTCCAGCTGGCGGTAGAACTGCCGCACGAATTGCTGCAGGCCGAGTTGTTCCATGTCCGACATGTAGACGTAGCCGACGCGGCCGTTGGAGAGTTTGTCGACCACCGCTTGGTTGTGCGCGATCTGCGCACGCTCGCGCAGGCTCAGCTCGGAGGCGACGGGCTTGACCAGGATGTGGCGCGGCGTGCCCGTCGGGCTGTCGGCCACGCTCAGTTCGACCGGCTGGCCGGGGTCGGTCAGTTGCAGCAGGCTGTCCGGGTCGGTGGGCGCGTGCAGGTTGGCGCCGTTGATCGCCAGCACGGTGTCGCCGGCCTTTACCGCCAGGCCGGGTTCGGCGAGCGGGCTGCGGTACTCGTCACGCGTGTTGTCGCCCGGATAGATGGTGGCGAGCTTGTAGCGGCCGGAGGCCGGGTCGAGCGCCCAGTCCACGCCCAGCAGCGCCGGTTTGATCTTCGGCGTGGTGTCGCCGTCGTCGCCGCCACCCACGTAGGTGTGCGAGTTGCCGATCTCGCCGTTCACCTGACCGATCAGCCAGTTGAGGTCCTCGCGCGAGCCGAGCGTCGGCACCAGCCTGACGTAGTTGTCGTGGACCGACTGCCAGTTCTGCCCGTTCATCACGGGAGAGAAGAAGAAGTCGCGCTCCAGCCGCCAGGCGTTGTCGAACATCTCCGCCCACTCGGTTTTGGGGTCGACCACCATGCGCAGGTGGCCGAGGTTCAGCTTGTTTGCGCTGTCGTGATCCTTCTCCGCGTCTGGCTTGACGTCCAGCACGGTGTAGTCTTTCTCGTGCCGGATCAGCACGCGCTTGCCGCCGGCGGCCATCGCGTAGCTGTCGACGTCCTCGGCCACCACCGCGTCCTTGCGTTTGGTAAAGTCGTAGACGTGCAGAACCGATTTCTCGCCCGGCAGGTTGCCCTCGATCAGCGAGATCGGCTGCGTGAGGTAGACCAGCTTGTCGCCCGTCGCGTCCATCTGGGCGATGTTGGCGGGCTCCACCGGGACCGCCACCGCGCGGTCCATCATCGCGTCGAGGTCGACGCGGATGGGTGCGATTGGCTTGCCCGGCGCGTGCTCCGCCTTGTTGTCGCCCGCCTGCCTGTCGCCGCCGGGCTTCTTGTCCGCGTGCGCCTTGTTTGAGTCTGCCTTGCCGGCGTCCTCGCCCACCGCTTCGTCCGACCTTGGCGCCAGCGGCGAGACGGTGTCGGCTGCCAATGGAATGGCGTAGATGCCGGTCGACTTCAGCACCGCGAAGTCGAACTCCTCGTCGGAGACGATGGTGTTCTCGTTGCGGTTCGACTGGAAGTAGAGGTACTTGCCGTCGGGCGACCACACCGGGCTGCTATCCGTGCTGTCGCCCGCGCCGATGCGGGTCGATTTACCTGCGGCCAGCTCACACAAATACAGATCGCGTCGTTGCCGGTGGTCGCTGAACGCCATGCTGAAGGCGAGCCAGCGGCCATCCGGCGAGAACGCCTGGTCGTGTATCTCGGCCAGCTTGTCCTGCGCCACCTGCTTTGGTGCACCGCCGTCCGCACTCACCGTCCACAGTCTGTGGGCGCTGTCGGAAAAAGCGAGCGTCTTGCCGTCGGGCGACCAGATCGGGCCGTACAGGTAGCCCTCCTTGAAGCTGGTCAGCAACTTCTCAGGCCCACCCTCGGACGGCCGCGTGGCTATCTGCTGGCTGCCGCTACTGTCGGTGGTGTAGGCGACGGTCTTGCCGTCGGGCGACCAGGCAGGATGGTCCTCGTCCGCGTTCTGCGTGTTGGTCAGGTTGCGCGTGGCACCATCCTCGGTGGGCACGCTGAAGATGTCGCCGCGGGCGGAGAACAGCGTGCGCTTGCCGTTCGGCGAGAGCGCGAAATCCACCTGCTGCGCCATGTCCTGCTCGCGGATCATGTCTTTCGCGTCGGCCACGTGCGGGCGGGTGCGCGGGTTGTCGTCCGGCACGGAGACGGCGACCTCGTGCAGCTTCTCGTCAGGCAGGTCGAGCACGTACAACTTGCCGCCCTGCTGGAAAGCAATTGCGTTGCTGCCGTAGGCGGGAAAGTCGATGTCGTAGTCTCTGAAGTGCGTGACCTCGCGGGTCTTTTTCGCGTCGAGGTCGTAGCACCAGATGTTGGCGCGGCGGTGTTCGTCCTGGTCGGACAGGTAGTAGATCTTGCGGCCGACCCACATCGGCGATGTGTTGGTGCCGGACCAGTCGGTGACCTGCGTCAGATGGCGGGACTGCAGGTCGTAGGTGAACACCTGCTGCGCCAGGCCGCCGTTGTAGCGCTTCCAGGTGCGGAAGTTGCGCAGGATGCGGTTGTAGGCGATCTCGTGGCCGCTCGGGCCGTAAGTCAGCAGCCCGACCGCACTGTCCAGCGGCAGCTTGGTCGGCAGGCCGCCGGCAACCGGCACCTGGTAGGCGTAGTCGATCCAGCCGTTCCACTGGTCGCGCTTGGAGAGGAACACCACCGCGCTGGAATCAGGCGTCCAGGTGACCACCATGTTGTCCGGTGCGTGGCGGCCGCCGGTGCCGGCCTCCACCGTCGGGTGGTAGGACAGGCGCCGCGCCTGCCCGCCGGCGGCCGGGATCACCCACACGTCGGTGCCGGCGTTGCTCGCCTCGGTGTAGGCGATCCACTTGCCGTCGGGCGAGACGCGCGGGAACATGTCCTGTCCCGCAGCACTGGTCAGACGAATTGCCGTGCCGTCGGCCTTGGGCACCATCCAGATGTTGCCGTCGGCGACGAACACCACCTTGTCGCCCATCGGCTGCGGGAAGCGCGGCAGAGCGGCCGCGGCGGAGCCCGCGTAGCAGAAGGTGGCGAGCAGCGCTGCTTTGGTCAGGCGAGAAAACGTCACGGCAGCTTCGTCCCGGATGTGGCGCGGCGGACGATATAAGGTAGCAGGGCGGCGTCAAGGGATGTTGGAAGAAAGCAAGCGGTTCTTTTTTGAAAAAAAGAACCAAAAAACTTTTGGTTCTGCTATCGCGGATTTTCCATGGACGTGCGCGCAGGTGGCTTCAGGTTGCATGCGAGCGCGTGAGCAAGGAGGCTGCAAGCCTCCTAAACGCAGCACTGCATGTCATCCAACCGACACGGGACCGTCCCCTCGCGCAGACGCAAAGCCGTTTTCGCAAAAGCGGTTGAAGCCACTCCTGCCGCTGTCTCGGGAAGCTGATACAACGCCCCTCACCAAAGCGCGCCGGCGAGAGACAAAAGTTTTTTGGTTCTTTTTTTCAAAAAAGAACCGCTTGCTTTCTTTCGACGTCGCCCACGCGAAAGCTGCTTCGCGTCCGATCTATATTTCACCGTCCGAAAGATGAACGGTGCCTACTCCGGTGCTTTCTGGTTGTTGCCACGGTCCGTATCCGGCAACACGTGATCCGGATCGACCGTCACGTCCTGCACCGGCACCGTCGTCGGCAATTCCAGCGTTGCAGTGGCACCTTTGAAGAAGGCTTCCACAGGCAGACGCATGCGTTCGGACGTGCCGTCCTGGAAGCGCACTTCCAGCATGGCGGGCATCACCAGCTTGTCGCGCGCGGTCACCTCCACGTGCAGTCCGTGGCGCGGCCCGCCGGGTGCGTAGGCAACCTTGCTCACTGCCAGGTCCAACGCCTCGTTTTCGAAGTACCAGGCGCGCCACCACCAGGAGAGGTCCTCGCCGGCTTCGCTGGCCATGAAGCGGAAGAAATCCGACGGGTCCGGATGTTTGTAGGCCCAGGCAGCAATGTAGGCGCGGAACGCCGGGTCGAAGCGCTGCGGACCCAGGATCTGTTCGCGCAACAGCACCAGGCCCAGCGCCGGCTTGAAGTAGCTGACCGGGTGGCGGTATTTCTCGCTGATCAGGTCGGCCGGCGCCATGATGGTGGGCGCGTGCGGGTCGGCCAGCGTCGGCAGTATGTCGTCCACAGGATTGCCGCCTTGCTCGGCGTATTCCGGATCGCGCTTGGGCGCGTACTCGCCGTGGTGGAACGCATCCGAGGCGTAGACGTCGATGAAGGTGTTGAAGCCCTCGTCCATCCAGGCGTCGCGGCGTTCGTTACTACCGACGATCATCGGGAACCAGCTGTGGCCCACCTCGTGCGTGGTGATCCAGAACAGGTCACGGCCGGCATCCGCCTTGTCGTCGAAGACGATGCCGGGATACTCCATGCCGGCGCCGTGGCCGCCGAGGTTGACCATCACCGGCCAGGGATAGGTGAACCAGCGCGCGGAGAAATGCTCGATGGCGAACTTCACGTACTCGGTGGAGCGGCCCCATCGTTCGGGTCCCGCCGATTCCGGCGGGTAGACCGACATCGCCAACGCATGGCCGCCATCCGGCAGGTTGATGCGTGCCGCGTCCCACACGAACGCCGGCGAGGCGGTGAACGCCACGTCGCGCGTGTGGTCCATGTGAAAGCGCCAGGTCTGCTCGCCGGTCTGCGTGGGCCGGCTGTCCGCAGTGCCGACTTCGGCCGGCGTGCGGATCATCACGGTGTCGTCGCTGCCGGCGGCCTGTGCCAGGCGGTCGCGCTGCGCTTGCGTCAGCACTTCGGCGGGGTTTTGCAACGCGCCCGAACCGGCCACGATGTAGTCCCACGGCACGGTCACCGCGTAGTCGATGTCGCCGTATTCCAGGTAGAACTCGCTGCCGAGGTACGGCGCGGTGTCCCAGCCGCGCAGGTCGTCGTACACCGCCATGCGCGGAAACCACTGGGCAATCTCGTAGATGTCGCCGTGCGGCGTGCTGGTGACCGCGGTGCGACCGCCCCAGACGCCAGGCACGGTGTAGCTGTAGGCGATGCTGATGCGCGCGCGTGCGCCATGCGCCAGCTTGGCAGCCAGACGCAGTTGCAGGCGTGTATCGGTGACGATGCGCTGCGGCGTGGTGACGCGGCCGTCCATCTCCACGCTGATGGCGCCTAGCTTGGTGCCGTCGGTGAACTCGTCAGGCGCGCGCTTCTCGTAACGCGGCATGGCGGCGGCCCTTGCGTCGCGCCGGTAGATGTTCTGGTCGAGCTGCACCCACAGCACGTCGAGCGCGTCGGGGCTGTTGTTGGTGTAGGTGATGGTTTCGGTTGCCGTCAGCGCGTGCGTGGCGGGCTCGATGCGCGCCTGGATGCTATAGTCGGCACGGTTTTGCCAATACGCAGGGCCCGGCATGCCGCCGGCGGAACGGGTGGTGCCGGGCGGCGTGGGCAAGGTGAGCGGGGCGAAGGCAACCAGCGGGTCCAACGGCGCGGCGGCAGCGGGCGCGGCGGCCAGCAACGCGAGCAGGAGCAGTGGGCGGCCTGGCATGTGCGGGGGACTCCGGAGGGAAGCAAGCAAGCAGTTCTTTTTTGAAAAAAAGAACCAAAAAACTTTTGTCTCCGCTGTCGCGCGCTCGTGGAGAGGCCGCGACAGCGGAAGCAAAAGTCTTTTGCTTCTTTTCTTCAGAAAAGAAGGCCTTGCCTTTACGCCGCAGCGCACGCCTCGCAAAGCCCCTCGATCTCCACGATCATCCCCGCCGGCGCAAACCCTTTGGCCCGCGCCGCCCGCTCCAGCGCGCGCGCGGCCGAGCGGTCCTCCAGCTCGGTCACCTGGCCGCACGCGCCGCAGATCAGAAACTGCACCGCGTGTTCGTGGTGGCCGGCCTCGCAGGCCACGTAGGCGCTCAGACGTTCTATCTTGTGGATCAGCTTGTTCTCGAGCAGGAAGTCCAGTGCCCGGTAGATTGTGGGCGGCACCGCGCCGCTGCGGGTCTCCCGCAGCCGGTCCAGCAGCTGATAGGCGGTCAGCGGGCGTTCGGCCTGCAGCACCAACCCCAGCACGCTGCGCCGCAGCTCCGTCAGCTGTGTGTTCAAGCGCGTGCAGGCGGAGGACGCCGCGTCCAGCTGCTTCTCTATCGCCCGTGAGCTGTGTGGGGCCATGACAACCTGCCGATCGATGCTGCACAGCATATCGTACCTCGTGGCGCCACGAACAGGCGGGACGCTGCGCTATCGCCTGACAGCCACCACGACGATGTTCCCGGCCCGTTCTGCGCACCGTGCTACCTGCGCGTTCCATGGCAAATCCCGACCTGGTCGGCGGTGAGCGCCAACGCTTCGGACAGCCCGCATTCCCCGGCTGGCAGACCTTTCCTGGGTCTGCTTGCACATGGCGCAAGCCGCGGTTCCTTTGCCCCTAAGGGTCGCCGTGTTCGAAGCACGGCTCATTGAGGCTGGCCGAGAGCTAGGAAGCTGCAGTGCAACAGGCGTTCGCCCATACAGCCGTTTGCCGATGCGATCCTTCCGGTCAGACGTTCTTTGCCAAGCCAGTGCTCAACCCTGATGAGGGCACTGCTTGAGCTCACGGTCGAGTATCGGCAGCTCTGTCGCGGTATCATAACCGATCAAGCCCGTCCTGCTGCGCAGGGTCCGCCAGGCCTCGCGGGCTTCGGTGAAGGCGGCACAGGCCTCCGCCTGCCGTCCGGCAGCCAGGTAGACTTCGCCCACCGGACGCAGCACGACCGGCACTGCCCGCGCTGCCTCGAAACTGCCCGGCGAGGCAGCTTCGGTGGCGCGAACATCGGCCAGCTCGGCGCGGGCCTGCGCGATCGCGTCCTCGAAACGGCCTACGGACGCCAGCGCCTGCGCTCGCTGGCAATGCACCACGTCCACCACGTGCCGCGCGCGGGTGCTGTTCTCGAACAGACGCATCATCTCGGCGTCGGCGACGCCGCGATCGATCACCGCGAGGCCCTCGGCGTGGCGGCCCAGTTCGTCGAGCACCGAGGCCACGTTCCAGGAGGTGAACGCGCTGCGTTCCAGCAGGCGCATGTCCGGCATGTTGTCCCGTGCAGCGTCCAGGCTCGCAGCTGCCTGCTGGTAGAAGGCCAACGACTCCGCGACGTGGCCCAGGAAATAGGCGGCGTCCCCGCGCAGGTTGAGCAGCGCGGCTTTGGTGATCGCCATGCCCACGCGGTCTGGCTCGGACGGCAGGCCGCGCAGGTCGGCAGAGGCCGAGTCCAGCGGGGCCAGCATCTCGGCAGGCCGGCCACCGTCGTTGAGCAGTTCGGCGACCCCGATCAACGCGCGCGCCTGCGTCAGGCGCTGCTCAACCGGGAAGCCGGCCATCTGCTTCGGCGCCGTGAGCCGCGCAGCCTCCTCATACAGCCGCCGGGACAAGCCAGTATCGTTGTCGACCGTGCGCGCGATGGCGGCCCGCGCGGACAGCGTCTGTGCCAGGGCGGTGGCGATGGCCGCCGGCGTCCCGGCGCGTGCGGTCATGCCGGACGGGGCACCCGCCAGCGCGCGCAACGCTGCCTCGGCTTTTGCGAGGTCCTGCTTGGCCGCGGCGTCATCGCCCATGCCCTGCACGTCCGGCAGGCCCAGGATACGGCCTGTCTTGGTGTAGCCCTTTGCCACCTCCAGCCCGATGTCCGGAGCGGCACCCGGCACCCTGCTCAGTTTCTCCAGGTAGGCGCGCGAGCGCGTGGCGATGTCGCGCCGCAGCGCTGATGTGCCGGGGAAGGCCTGCAGCTGGTCGGTCACGTCGTCCAGCAGGTACCGCGACAGCGTACGCACTTCGGCAAAGCGCTGATCAGCCTGTACGAGGGCGGACTCGGCACGTATCTCCAGAGCCGTGGCCACAACAACGGCCACCGCCAGACCGCAAGCTGCCGCCATAGCCGCCGAGCTGGCCAGCCGGTGCCGGCGCCAGAAGAACGACAGCCCGCGCCATCGCGTGGCGGGCCGCGCGCGCACGGGAAAGAAGTCTCTCAGCCTGCCGACGTCCTCGGACAGGGCTCCGCACGAGGTATACCGATCGCGTGCGTCGGCCGCCCGCGCCTTGCCGACGACCGCGCGCAATTCCGCCTTTGCCGCGCGCTTGGGGCAGGCTTGCGTCAGCGCCGCAAGCAGGCAGCCGAGCGCGAAGACATCGTCGGCCGGCGTCGGTCGAGCGCCGTGCCGTTGCTGAGGGCTTGCATAGGCGTCCGTGCAGGCGGCCGCGGACGGATGCTCGGCGGCAGCCAGCGCGGAGATGCCGAAATCGAGAAGCTTCACGCCGTGCGTGGCATCGATCAGGATGTTGCTGGGTTTGATGTCGGCGTGCACCACGCCTTGCTGGTGCGCGTAGCCAGCCGCGTCGCACACGTCGCAAAACAGCTCCAGCCGCGCGCGCAGGTCGAGTCCCGACTGGTTGGCGTGTTCGTCGATGCAGAGCCCGTCCAACAACTCCATCACGATGTAGCTCTGGCCGTCTGGGGTCACGCCGCCGTCGTACAGCCGTGTCACATGCGGATGGTGCAGGCGCGCGAGGATTTCGCGTTCCTGGGCGAACCGCTCGGCCGCCGCGCGGGAGAACAACCCACCACGGATCAGCTTGATGGCGACGACCTGCTCGAACCCACCTTCGACACGCTCGGCGCGATGCACGCTGCCCATGCCGCCAGAGCCGATCTCCCCGGCAAGCCGGTAGGCGCCAACGCGTTCAGGCAATGTTGCGAGGCTCGGCAGTGCCCCGGGCTCGGGCAGGCAGGTGCGCATCAGGTGAGCGTCGCGTTGAGCGGCGAACAGCCGTTCTACCGAGCCAATGAAAGCGGGGTCACCGGCGAACATCGTTCGCAGCCTCGCCGAGCGTTCCGCCTCGGGCCAGGATAGGGCGTCCTCGAACACGTCCAGCGCACGGCGCTCGCGCAGCCGGGCCGCGTCGTCACGCATCATCGGCCAGCTCCGCCAGAAGCCAGGCGCGGGCCGACCGCCACCGCCGCTCCACCGTGCTCTCCGATTGGCCGATTTCCCGCGCGATCTCCGCAATCGTCAGGCCGCCATAGAACCGCAGTTCCACCACGCGCGCGCGATCCGCGTCGATCGCAAACAAAGCTGTCAGCGCGTCGTCCAGCCGGTCGATCGGCAGCAGGTGCTGCGGCTCCGGCCCGTCCAGCCAGGTTGTTACGTCGGGCATCTGCCGCTTGGCGGCCTTGATGCGGCGCACTTCGTCGATCAGGGTTTGCCGCATGACCCGGGCGGACAGGGCCAGGAAGTGGCCGCGGTCTTGCCAATCGATACGCGCCAGCTTCAGGATGCGCAGGGCCGCCTCGTGCGCGAGGTCAGTCGGTTGCATCGCCAGCCGCCCGCCGTCGTCGCGCAGTACTCGCCGGGCGACCGCGCGGAACTCCTGGTAGTGCAACGCCAGCAGGCTTTCGCGGGCGGCGTCCTCCCCGCGCGCGAAGCCGCCCCACAGGGCGTCCATGCCGTCATGCGCCAAGTCGGTCTGCCTACCGCGGTTTCGACCATCAAAGGTGACGCGGATCGGCCTACAAGTCAAAAATAATTCCGCGAACGATGACGGGTTTTCCGGCGCCCGCACGCCTTTGTATACAGGCTGACCAACAGGGCTCGGACACCGATGACATACGCCGCTACGAAGCATGCCTCCCTCACCCGCCCCGCGGCCTCATTGCGCTGGTGCTTTTTGAATTCGAACCAATGCCGGTCCGGCAGACGGCACGGCAGGGGGAGGCAGTGCCCTGTGCAAGCCAGCTAAGTCCGATGATGCGATCCTCATGGCGCCACGATAAGAAGTGATGGCAGCCATCTTCGTTGCGAAGCCTCTTCCAGACTGCCGCCTGACGCTGCCCACCCGCCACCTCGCGCAAGCCGCGCCAGTGTGCATGGTCACCTCGTCTCGCTTGGCAGCCTGGTGGAACACTTTACTCACGTCGTCGGTTGGTTGCAGCCGACAGCAGGGAGCTCGCTTATGACGCGGCGGCCAATCAAACTGATGCAAAAGGCCGCGAGGAATATGACCCTCAGTTGCTACTCACACCGAGAGGTATAGTCGATAGATGAAGCTCGTCGACTAAGCGTGACCTTGCATCTGAACATGCAATCAGCACGACAAGGTAAAATGCTCAACTCGAAATCCGGAGATCAGTTTGTTGTTGGACCAGGCAGAACGTCACGCTAAGCAAAATCAGGCAGTATTGGTGCAACGCATAATTGCTGTCTTGAAGGAGGAGAATGCGGCGCTCGCATCGATGGACTTTGCCAGGGCCGGGAATTTGCTTTCGGTGAAGTTTGGTGTCGCGGATGCCTTAGCGTCTGCCTGGCGCAGCAACCAGGGCGAGGTGATCTCGTATGCTGTCAAGCAAGACCTTTCGTGTTTGATCGAACAGAACAAGACGCTGATAAAGGCATTTACGACTGCTCAGAGGCGGGCACTCGATCTCATGACACATGCAATCAAAACGCCACCCCACCGTCGCAAGACTTCTTCCTAGATGGGCGCACGTCCCAAGTGGTAAACCAGTCAAGATGGGCCGTCGAGGTTGCAAAACGGCAGCATGTCGCAGCTCGGATCATTTCTGTTTAGGCGCGCTCCATGTTATTGTTCTATCGCCCATCCCTCATCTCTGTGTGCTACCAGCCCGCGGCGCTCTCGGATGACAGTCAGGCGGTCGGAATGCTTGCACGGAGTCATACCGCTAAGCTTAACAATCAACCGGTCCCAGATCCGGACAGTTCATCAGCGACACTAGCCCTTGCGGTGAGCTTGTTCCATGCACTTTGAACCGTTATGGTGTCGAAAATAGGAAATTACGCGCCAAGTTCCTGTTCCCGCGGTGGACTTTGCCCCTCTTCTACGCCGAAGGAAACTACTTTGCAGGCTGTAGCCTGGAGGGGTATCATACCAAACCGGCCTAAAGGTTGACCGTTCCGAAGCAAGCAAGGCCTTTTTTTTTGAAAAAAAGAAGCAAAAAACTTTTGACTCCGCTGTCGCGAACCTTTCCGGAGAGCGCGCGACAGCGGAGTCAAAAGTTTTTTGGTCCTTTTTTTCAGAAAAGGACTGCTTGCTTTCTATGACGAGGATCGCGCTGCTGCGACACGCGGGCGAGCGTTCGCGCGTCGCACCGGCACATCAGGGCCTGAACCTGAACACCGAGCCCTGCTGCAAGGTGCTCTCGTCCTCGAGGTCGACCGTCACACCATAGAGCGCGTTTCCGAACGGCAGCAACGGTCCGAGCGGTGCGTAGCCGGTGTCCACCGTGAAAGTACCCACCGTGGCTTGCGCGCCGGTGTTGGGATCGATGGTGAATATCGTACCTTCGAAGTCCTGGCCGGGACCGAATTCGGTGACGCCGTATATGATGCCTTTGAACAGCGTCAGCCCGGCGGAAGGCTGATCGCCGTCGTTGCCCGCTGCCGTGAACGTGTGCAGCAGAGTGTAGGCGCCGCTCGTCAGGTCTATCTTGTAGACGCTGCCGGCATGATCGACACCGGACGTTTGCGTCACCCCGAGCAGCGCCCCGTTATAGTCGAGGAGTTGTCCGATCGGCACAGACCCACTGGTGAAACTATACAAGATTGTTTGAGTGCCCGTCGCGAGGTCGAGTGCGAAGACGACCCCGCCGTCGTCTTTCCCGCACCCGGCCGCCGTGCCGTACAACGTGCCGTTGACGATGAGTATGCCGGTGGGGTTGCAGCCGCTGTTGTTGCTGGGAAAGCCGTAGACCACGGAGAAGCGGCCGGAGGGCGTTATCTTGTAGATGTCGCCTCTGCCGTTTGGCCCGTTGTAGTAGGCAGTGCCGTAAAGCGCGCCCTTGTAGGCGACGAGCGGGTCATGCAGCAGGCTGGGCTGGCCGCCATCCGAACCGTCGAAATCGTGTATCGGCGTCTCGGTGCCGGTTGTCGGGTCGAACGAGAAGACCGTGCCGTAGCCGTGATAGGGAGTGTTGGTGGTCTGCGTGCCGCTACCCTCGGCGGTTGTGCCATACAGCAATTTGCCGAGCCTGGTGAGACCGCCGGTCGGCACGTAGCCGTCTTTCGGGTTGTCTCTTGGCAAAAAGAACGTGTAGACGTCGTGTTCCGTATCGGTCTTGGGATCGATGCTGAAGAGGGTGCCGACGGTGTTGGGCCCCTCCTCGCTCGTACCATAGAGCAGGCCGTTGAAGACAGCGAGCTGGCCGGTTGGAAAGCCGTCGCTTCCGGTGAACGTGTGGACGCCCGTCACGCTCCCGGCCGAGGCCGCTCCGGCGACGAGTGTGTAGAGCGCTGCTGCCAGCGCGGATGTTTTGCCGACTACCATGTGACATCGCCTCCAGTTGCTGAAGAGACCTTTCCGTCGCCTCGCGTTACCAGGACGAAGCACGCCGGCTCTTATTCCATGTCGTCGGAATTTTCTTCAAGCAAACCTGCTCTCTCATACCACCCGGCTTGAGGGTGACCGTCCCAAGCAAGCAAGGCCTTCTTTTTTGAAAAAAAGAAGCAAAAAACTTTTGACTCCGCTGTCGCGGACCTCTCCGGAGAGCGCGCGACAGCGGAGTCAAAAGTTTTTTGGTCCGCGGATTCAACTTTGAAACGCATAAAGGGTAAGCCTTCCCGACCGCCACTAAGGGGCGAAGAAGACCTCGTGTGGGGTCTTGTAGCCGAGGACCTTGCGTGGGCGCGAGTTGAGTTTGTTTTGCACGCGCAGGACGGCGGCCGGGGTGATGGTGGCCAAGCTGGTGCCTTTTGGAAAATATTGGCGGACCAGTCCGTTGGTGTTCTCGTTCAGGCCGCGTTCCCAGGCGTGATACGGCTTGGCGAAGTAGAAGTTGGCCGCCAGCCGGCGCGCGACACGGGCGTGCAGGGCGAATTCCTTGCCGTTGTCGGCGGTGATGGTGTGCACGCGTGCGCTGTGGCGTCGCAGTTTGGCGATGATGGCGCGGCTTGCGGGTTCGGCCTGGGCGGCGTGCAGCTTATGCAGCAGGGTGTAGCGCGAGACGCGGTCCACCAGGCTGAGAATGGCGCCTTGCTGGCGGGCGCCGATGATGGTGTCGACCTCCCAATCGCCGATGCGCACGCGCTGGTCCACGATGGCCGGTCTTTGATCGATGTCGATCCGGCCAGGGATGATGCCGCGCCCGGCCAGCTTGCCGCCCCGCTTGTTGTAGCGCTTGCCAGTGCGCCGCAGCTGCTGGAACAGCGTGCCGCCGGCGCGCTTGTCGGCCCAGATGTGCTGGTAGATGCGCTCGTGGCTGATGCAGGTTTGCTGCGTCTGCGCCAGCCAGGAGCTGATCTGCTGCGGGCTCCATTCCTGCCGCCTCAGCTTGGCTTCGATCAGCTTGACCACCGCCGGCGTCATCTTGCGCGCAAAGCTGCTGGCCGCCGACCGACGCCGCGTTGCCGCGTCCTGCGCCAGCCCGGAGCAGTAAAAGCCGGCACCGCCGTTACGCTGCAACTCGCGGCAGACGGCCGACTGGCTGACGCCGATCCGCATCGCCATCGCCGCCTGCGTCAGACCAGCCTCATGCAACGCCGCCAGCTCACAGCGTTGCTCCGCCGTCAAATGCTTGCCCATCCAGACCCCCTTGCCGGAAGTCTAGACACGCCCCTTAGTGGCGGTCGGGAAGGCTACCCTTTATGCGTTTCAAAGTTGAATCCGCGGACCTTTTTTTCAAAAAAGGACTGCTTGCTTTCTACGAGTCAGCATCAACGCCAACTGGTATAAAACGACAAGCCGCAATCGTTGATCTCGCCGTTGCGGAGGTTGCTTCAGTGAGCGCCGAGACGCAGACGTGTCTCGACTCACCCGACTCGGACCAGAAACTATTTGCCTACCGGCATCCTCATCTGCAGGTTTGGCCGCGAGCACCCGGACACCGCAGGTGCGGAAAGACCGAGGTTCTTACGGATCTTTTTCAAATGGGCACGGCTTGCTTTCTTCCTGGAGTCCAACGAATCGCACTACGACTCCAACACGTCCATCAAAGGTCGAGATCCCCGTAAGCCTTGCTCGCCACCCGCATCATCTCGCCTGCCGATAGCGGCGCCACGATGACGGCACCAACAACGTTGTCCTGCCAGATGCAGATCCGCTGTGCCCCTTGCCGCAGCATGTCGAACCTGACCGTTCCGTCTGACGGCCGCACGTAGATGGTAAGGTCGCGTCGGCCGCGGTCGGCGTAGCGCAACTGCGCCCCGTGCGTGAACATGTGCATGGCTGTCAATTGGAAGCCGAAACGCTGCAGGTCGGGCGCATGTACGGGCAGCCCGATCGCCGAGGCCAACTGCGCGTCACGCGCGGCGGCGTCCGCCAGCAGAGCCGCCGGCAGTGCGCGGCCTCCGGCAGCGGCGCCATCTCTGACTGCCAAAGCATCCGTCAGGATCGTGTCTCCGCCGGGCCACCACCTTACGGCCGCCGCAGCTCCGACTGCCACGGCCACGCTGGCGGCGATGGCGTAGCGCCGGCCCAAACGCACCGGACGTCGGCGCGCGGTTGCCGCTTCGATCTGCGCGGCCCACCCCGACGGAAGCGGACCTGCTGACAGGTGCGTTGCCGCCTCACGCAGAAGGTCGCGGTCGCGCGCATAGCCGGCCACTCTGGCGGCGAGCGCCGGGTCCGCGCGCAGGATGGCGGCCACCTCGTCCTGGCGCGCGGTCTGTAGCGCGCCGTCCACGAAGGCGTGCAACTCGTCCTCGTTGACCGGCTGGATGGGGCTCATCCTGTGGCTGCCGCGCCGGCTTGGCGTGCGCCGGTGTCCAGCGCAACCCGCAACTGGTCGCGCGCGCGTGCCAGGCGCGACATGACGGTGCCCACGGGAACGCCGATCTCCTCGGCTACTTCGCGGTAGCTCAACCCTTCCACGCCCACCAGGAGAAGCACCTGGCGATGCTGCGGCGTGAGCGTGGACGCGACGCGCAGCACCTGCTGCAACTCTAGCCGCCTCCGCGGATCGTGGCCTAGGTCAGGCAGAGTCTCCAGGAACTCGGTCTCCACGGTTTCGACCCGATGGCGAAGCTGCCGCCGGTCGTCGACGAAGGCGTTGAACAAAATAGTGCGCAGCCAGGCGCCGATCCTGTCTTCATCTTCCAGGGATGCCAGCCGGCGCAAGGCGCGTTCGATGCAGTCCTGCACGAGGTCGTCGGCCGACGCGTGCTGGCCGGTCAGCCCAAGCGCGTAGCGGCGCAGGGCCGGCAACTGGGCCACCATGGCGGCGCCGAGCCGCCCGGCGCGCTCGCTCATCCGCTTGGCTCCGCGGACGCAGCCCCGGCTTGGTCGTCCTGCGCACCGAAGGGCGCCAACACGCTTGCATGCACATCCACCCTCTGCGCGTTACGCCATCCTAAGACGCGGCAACGCGACGTTTTATTCCGCGGGTTGCCACGGATTGTTCCGGGAAGAGCTGGTAGCAGGAAGCCAAGCGGTTCTTTTTTGAAAAAAAACCAAAAAATTTTTGACTCCGTTGTCGCGGACTTCTCCGGAGAGCGCGCGACAGCGGAGTCAAAAGTTTTTTGCTTCTTTTTTTCAAAAAAGAAGGCCTTGCTTGCTGTGGAACGGTCAACCTTTACGCCGGTTGGCCCGCCAGCGCCGTCGCGCAAGGCTGAGGTGCCACGCTACAAGCCAGACGCGCGCTTGAGGGTAGCCTCCAGTCCTGCCGCAAAAATAACGGCTCGTCTTGCCTTGTTTGGCCTGCGCTAGAACGTCCTGACAAGGGAGAGCAACACGAAATCGCGGTCCGCTAACGGCTGCAGGCGGGGCCCGCCGAGGTAGCGAGTGTACGACAGGCCGGCCTGCCACACCGTCCGGTACGTGGCCGAGACGCCGAGCGTGAAGGTGCCGGTACCCGCGTCCTCGCCGGCATCGACGCTCGATTTGCCGGCCAGGCCGATCCTGAACCCGGTCGGCAGCGACATGTTAAGGTCCCGGCGCACATTGTACCAGGTGGGTGTCAGCACTACCTGCAGGGCCGAGCTAAAGGCGGTGGAGCCCGGCAGGCGGTTACCGGGGTTGGTCTGCACGGACACCAGCTGCGTCGCGGCCGCCTCGGCTTGCAGGTTCGCCGTGTCCCACAGCCGTCCAGGCGGCAGCAGGCGTTCGTAGGACGCAAGGCCGGTGAGGGTCTGGCCGGTGGCAAAACCTGCCTGCAGCGGCGGCGGCAGGGCCTGCACTGCGGTCGCCGTCGGCAACAGGCTCGGCGCCAGCGGTTGGAAACGGCTGACCAGCGGCAGGTTGCGCCGGAACGACACCTCGCCGGCCAGCGTGGCGTCACCCGCGTAGGTGCTGACGCTGGCCCCAAGCAGGTCGATGCCCTGCGGGAACGCCAACCGGTAGGTGCCCTGCGCCGCGCCCAGCTCGGTGGCCGGCGACTTCGCGTCATAGCGCAGCGCGTATAGCCCGAGGCCGAGCGTGCCGCCGTCGCGCAGCAACGCGACCCCGAACTGGCCCAGTCCGGCGGCCGGCGGGGTGTCGTCCTGCGCCCGGAACAGGGCGCCGCCGCCGGCGGTGAACAGGCGCTGGCCGCCGGTGTCCAGCACGTCGCTGGTGCTGAAATAGCTGGCGACCCCCGGGATACGGTCCCGCCGCCACTCCGCCTGGTCGTATGCCTCCAGAGACAGGCCCAAGGGCAGTTGCACCCGGAGGTCGGCCTGTGCCACGGGCAGGTATAGGTCATGGGCCGGAGCCAAAGGCTGACTCGCCGCCTTGATCAGGTCCAACGGGGCCTGCGCGCCGGCGATGCCGTCCTGCGCGAAGAACAGGCTCTCGCCCCATAGCAGGGTCTGCCGCCCGACCCTGAGGCTGACGGGCAAGCCGTCCAGGTCGAACTTGTAGCGGACGTAGGCGGGCCCGAGTTCGACCGTGCCGCCCATCAGGCGGCGCACGTCGGCTGGGAACGTATCGTGGGCGGCGGTGACGGGGTTGAAGGTAGCGGGCGAACGGTTGGCGTCCGTGCCGTGATACGCCGCGTCGTACCAGCCATCGGCGCCGACCTCCACGCCGAACGCACCGCTCGTGGCGTCCAGCGTTTCCGACACGTCCAGGCGTTCGGAGATGGGGCCTTGGCCGAAGGCGCGGTCGCCGTCGTCGGCGTTAACCGCGTCCAGCAGGGCAGGGTCTTGCGGGGCGACGCGCAGGCCGAGCGACACGCCCAGCCCGGTGTCCAGGCGCACGTCGAAACCGCCGATCGTGCCCAGGTCGGCGGCAGCGGCGGGACCGGTTAGGCCGCAGAGGACACTACAGGCCAGGGCGGCCGCTTTGGGCAGGGAAGGCAAGACCTTCTTTTCTGAAGAAAAGAAGCAAAAGACTTTTGGTCCGGCTGTCGCGGAGTTTCTTGCAGCGCGCGCGCACGGGAACACAAGTTTTTTGGTTCTTTTTTTCAAAAAAGAACCGCTTGCTTCGCTTGTCACCGGGCCTCCGCACGCGGGCTTTCGGGCCACGGCGCGGCGTGCGATGTCGGCCGCATGAGCACGAGAACGCGGCGCATGCTGGCGGCTGGCACATTGGCGTTTGGTGCGGCCGGCGCGCACGCCGCGGTGACGCCCGAAGCGGCGGCGGCGCTGCAGGGCCGCCTGACCCCACTGGGCGCCGAGCGGGCCGGCAACCAGGCCGGCACCATCCCGCCCTGGACTGGCGGCCTGGTCGGACCGCCCTCGCCCACCGGCCTGCCCTGGACTGACCCGTTCGCCCGCGACCGGGAGCTGTTTACGATCGACCCCTCCAACGTCCAGGCACAGGCCGACCGGCTTCCCGAGGGGGC
The DNA here is from genome assembly GCA_965198755.1 of Acetobacteraceae bacterium. Lineage (GTDB taxonomy): Bacteria > Pseudomonadota > Alphaproteobacteria > Acetobacterales > Acetobacteraceae > BOG-908. The sequence goes on along the minus strand of OZ240673.1, from coordinate 3,650,045 downwards.
GCTGGCGCTGTTTCGACGTTACCCCGACTACCGCATGCATGTCTTCGCGACACGCCGCACCGCGGCCTTTCCGCCGTCGGTCTACGCGGCCGTCGCGCGCAACGCGGTGCGTGCCCACGCCGCGGCGTCCGGCATCGCCCAGGGCGTCGCAGGTGCGGCCGGCGGCATTCCGTTCCCGATCCCTGGCAACGGCGCCGAGGCGATGTGGAACCATCTTCTCGCGTTCTGGGGTGCGGCCCGTGAGGCGCACATACGCACCTACGTAGCCCCGGGGGACGGCACCACCGAGCTGACCGCCGGCTACGACGAGATCACCGACTTTCCCTACTACGCGCCGGGCGCCACGCCGGAGAGCGTCGGCAAGTATTACTTCAAGACCCGCCGGTTGATGGACGCCCCCGCGACCCTTGTCGGCCAGGGCTACATCGGCTGGCAGCCGCTCGACGTGTCCGCATCGCCCTTTGTCGCCTGGCTGAACCATCCCGGCGAACACCGGGTGCGCCGCGCACCCTCGTTTTCCTACGACACGCCGGACCCGAACGCCGCCGGCTACGAGTCGATGGACGACTACTACCTGTTCTTCGGCGGGCAGGACCGTTACGTGTTCCGCCTGCTTGGCAAGCGCGAGATGTTCGTGCCCTACAACAACAATCGGCTGGCGCTCGTCCCGGCCGCGCGAGCGATGGGGCCGGCGCACGCCAACCAGGACGAGTTGCGTTACGAGCTGCATCGCGTCTGGGTGGTCGAGGGCACGCTGGCGCCCGGCCGGCACCACGTCGCACCCCGGCGGCGCTTCTACCTGGACGAGGATACCTGGCTAGCCGTGTACAGCGAGGGCTGGGACGAGGACGGCAAACTCTGGAAGTTTGCCCAAGCGACGATGATGGCGATGCCGGGTGTTCCGGCGGTGATCGGCGGCAGCGAGTTCTTCTACGACCTCATTCAAGGCGGATACTGCTACGATTTCGTTTTCACACCCGGACAATACAAGCTGACGGCAATGCACCCCGCCGACGCGTTCGGGCCCGACGCGATGGCCGCCGAGTCGCTGCGATGATTTCTGGAGGTTGGTTCTGCGCGGCCGAGGAAGCGTTGCACCGGAGCGTGATTCGATCGATCGTGGCCGGCCTTGCCGGGCGAAGTCACTCCATCTTGGCAAAAAGGCGGGCTTGACGGGTACTCTGTTCGGTTGGGCCAGCAGAGCAAGGTGTTCTACGCCACGCAGGACGACAAGGTCCGCAAGCAGCGGAACCGAAGATACATGTCAGCCAGGTTAGCGGCGGCACAAGGCCTTACCTCCGGCCCATCCACGACGTTACATGTTGCGAGACAAACTTGTTTGAACCGCACCTGCCGCAGGACAGTTCACTGCCGTGGTTATGACCGCGAGAGCGAACGGATACGCTCAGCGACAGAGCGATCAACCGGGTTGTATACGATCATGCCCAGGTCAGGCCGGCCATCGACGGCAAATCCGGAGTATTCCAGTTCGATGGCGCCGAGAGTCGCGTGCCGTAGCCGCTTGGTGCCCTCGCCGTGAACACGAACGTCGTTGTCGCGCCACAGGGCTTCGAACTCGGGGCTTGTCGCGCAAAGCTCCGCTACCAGCTCGCTGACTTCGGACACCGCGCCGGCGCGCGCCGCATCCGCCCTGAATGCTGCTACCACGAATTGGGCTACGCCTTCCCAATCCTCCTGTGCGGCTCGAACATGGGAATTGCCGAACATAAGCCTGAGGATGTTTCGCTGCTGCGGGGGGAGCTTGCCGTAGTCTGTGAGCACGAGTGTCGCCGCACGGTTCCATGCGACAACGTCCCAGGTCGCGGTCTTGATGATCGCGGGACTGACCTCAAGCGTGTCCAGCAGCCGTTGCAAACGCGGCGTTACACCCTCGGCGGCCTTGTAACGGACCTCCGGTGGACGACCCAGGCCGAGCATGAAGAGGTGTTCGCGCTCGGTGTCGGTCAGCATCAAGCCGCTGGCGATGCGGTTCAACACATCGGGCGATGGGGCGCCTCCCCGGCCCTGCTCAAGCCAGGTGTACCAGGTCGGACTGATGTTGGCGCGCTGCGCCACCTCTTCCCGGCGCAAGCCGGAGGTCCGGCGACGTTTGACCGAGAAACCGAAAGCCGATGGATCAAGACGGGTGCGGCGGTCCCGCAGGTAGTCGCCCAGCGGGTTGTCAGACCTGAGTTCCATGCTGATCCTGTTGGTGATTATAATACGATAAGATCACTACTTCACCGTATGATGGTAGGGGCGATAGAGCCGGGCAACAACACCGGAGTACTTGCAAATGCGCGTCTTTCTGACCGGCTCGACTGGCTTTATCGGGTCCGCCATCCTTGCCGAATTGATCGCTGCCGGGCATCAGGTCGTCGGACTGACACGCTCAGATTTCGGCATGAGGGCGCTCGGCGCTGCCGGCGCCGAAGCCCATCGCGGCGACATCGAAGACCTCGAAAGCCTGCGGCGTGGAGCGGCCGGCTGCGATGCTATCATCCACACCGCCTTCGACCACGATTTCACGCATTTCATGGAGAACTGCCAGAAGGACAAGCGGGCCATCGAGGCACTGGGGTCGGCTGTGGAAGGCTCGCAGCGGCCGATCGTCATCGCGTCGGGCACCGCCATGGGGACGGCCAAGTTGGGAGAGCCGGCGACAGAGGATTTCTTCAATCCCGACCACGTAAATCCGCGCGTCGCATCCGAGTTGGCCGGACGTGCGCTGTCCGAGCGTGGCGTCAACGTGTCGGTGGTGCGGCTTTCCCAGATCCACGACACCCGGAAGCAGGGCCTTGTGACCGAGGTGATCGAGCTCGCTCGCAAGAAGGGTGTCTCTGCCTATGTCGGCGAGGGCCTGAACTGCTGGTCCGGAACGCATGTGTCCGACACAGCCCACCTGTTCCGGCTCGCGCTGGAGCGACGGCAACCAGGCGCCCGCTATCATGCCACGGCCGAAGGCGCGATCCCGTTCCGCGACATCGCCGAAGCAGTCGGCCGCCGCGTCGGCGTGCCGGTCCGATCCATGACGCCGGACGAGGCGGCTTCCCACTTCACCTGGCTGTCGGCGTTCGTGGGAAACGACATGTCAGCATCGAGCGAACTCACGCAGCAGCGGCTGGATTGGCACCCGCATGGTCCGGGGCTGCTCGCCGACATTGCCGACGCGTCCCACGCGGGAGCCTGACATGATGGCGCTGCACCAGCTTGAGCGGATCGTCACGATACCCGGCGCCGCACCCTGAGCAGCGAGACGGCCACGAAGCTGCCCGCGAACATGCTGCGGATCAGCTTCACGGCGCACGACCTTCACGAGGTCGCCAGCCTCTCGGCGAACGATCACATCAAGCTTTTCTTCCCGGAGGAGAGTGGTTCCGCTGCTGCACCACAGCCACGTGCTGACCACCCGCGGCGACAGCTACCGGCGGCGCGAGAGCACCGCCCGCGACTGCTCAAGGCGACGCCCCGCACCGGCCATGGCCGAGGCGTCAGAGTAGCGGAGGGAGCTGGGTTTTCAGTGTCGCCCCTGGCTGGGGCCCTGATGCCGCTTGCTACTGCACCACAGAGTGCAAGCCAGGGCAGAGCACGCGACTGCTTATCGTGCCATAATCCAGACATTTCAGCTTTAGGGTCTGGGGAATAACGGAACGGAAGCGTATGCAAGCGCGCGAGTGAGAACGGCCGGGCTTTCCCGGGCCTGGGTCATCCGCGCGTTGCCGCGGCTCTTGTGCCGGCGTGGCTTCCACCCGCTGTATAAGCATCAAGGAAGTCTTCTGAAGCAATCCTATCGGCCAAGCCCCTGAGTTTCTCCGTCGAGGCAACGCCGAGCGCCGCTTCAACTCGACTGTTGGCGTCCATCCACAACCCGAGCATCTGCTTGTGCCGCGCTTTGCCCAGCGCGGTCATGACGCTGCGCTTCGCCCGCCGGTCCTGATCATCCTGGCGAACCTCGACAAGGCCATCGCGGGCCAGGGGGCGCAGGGCGTGTGTCAGGGCTGAAATCCGGATTGCCAACCTGTCGGCCAGAACCCCCAAGGTTGGTCCACCCTCGCCATAGAACGCACTCAGCGCGTCGATCTGCGCCAACAGGAGGGCTTGCGACGACGTCAGGCCGGTCGGGGCGATCGCCTCGTCATACAGCTGGCCAAGCCGCCGCGCAGCGCGCCGGAGGGACGTGTGGGTACAAACGAGGTCGGCCGGCGCCAGGAGAGTTTTCTGGTCAGACCGGGCATCAGCTTCGGCCGTTCGCAACGCCTTCGCTTTTGCCATTCCAACAAAATAGTTGAGCGCCTCACCATTGCAAAGAGGGTAATGCGACGCTAACTGGTTGAGCACTCAATCAATCGGGAATGCCGCCGTGTCATCCAGTTCAAGCAACAAGCCGGTCGCCGTCGTCACCGGAGCGTCCTCGGGCATTGGCGCGGTGTACGCCGAACGCCTCGCTTCACGCGGCTTTGACCTTGTTCTCGTGGCCCGACGCGCCGAACGCCTGCACACCCTTTCGGCAAAGGTGTCGCAGGCTCATGGCGCCAAGGTCGAAGTGATCGATGCCGACCTGACGAAGGAGGCCGACCTGGAGCGGGTCGAGGGCGTCCTTGCCACCAACCCCCGCGTCGCCATGCTCGTGAACAACGCCGGCAACGGCAAGCTCGGCGCCACAGTGGACATGTCCGCCGAAGAGGCGGCTTCCACGATCGCGCTCAACATCACCGCGCTGACACGCCTCACCCGTGCGGTCCTGCCGGCGTTCCTCTCGCGAAACGCGGGCGCGATCATCAACATCTCCTCGGTCATGGCTCTGCACTCGCTCGCCATCACTTCGCTCTACAGCGGCACCAAGGGCTTTGTGCTGAACTTCAGCCGCGGCCTGCAGGAGGAGCTTGCAGGCACCGGCGTGAAGCTGCAGGTCGTGCTTCCGGCAGGCGTGGCAACGGAGTTTTATGACCAGGCAGGCATACCACTTTCGGCGTTCGACCCGGCAGCTGTCATGACCACGGAAAACATGGTTGACGCCGCACTTGCCGGCTTCGACCAGGGTGAGGCCGTCACGCTGCCATCCGTCCATGACGGCAATCTGTGGAAAGCTTACGATGCTGCCCGTGCCGCATTGTTTGGCGCCACCCAGACGGGCATCCCCGCTTCGCGTTATCAATCGGCCGCGCGAAACCGAGCTGCCTAGGCACGTCGAGCTTCCCGGTCGCACGGGTGACGCAAGCCTCCGGCCGCCCTGTGACAGGCAAAGGCAAGCAGTTCTTTTTTGAAAAAAAGAACCAAAAAACTTTTGTTTCCTGGAGTACCCGCTGCAGAAACCTCCGCGACAGCAGGGACAAAAGTTTTTTGCTGCTTTTTTTCAAAAAAGCAGGCCTTGCTTTCTGTTCCGGCCGCGGGAGTTACAACCTAATACCAACCGGCCTTAAGGTTGACCGTTCCGAAGCAAGCAAGGCCTTCTTTTTTGAAAAAAAGAAGCAAAAAACTTTTGACTCCGCTGTCGCGAACCTGTCCGGAGAGCGCGCGACAGCGGAGTCAAAAGTTTTTTGGTCCTTTTTTTCAAAAAAGGACTGCTTGCTTTCTATGAGTCAATATTAACGCCAGTTGGTATAATATGACCTACCGCCACCAGGCTGTCTCCTGGACGGCTCGCGGACCGACCGGCCATCCGTTAGTATCCGTTACGAGCTCAGGGGGTTGCGAAACGCTGCCGCAGCCTGTCGAGCAGCCAACGACCGGCAGGCCCCAGCGCGCGGTCTCGCCGATGTGCTGCGTATATGACTAGCCCTTCGCCGGGCGCCGGATCGTCGGCGATCCTGAGCGCAACCAACTTTGCTTCAGACATCGGCGCCGCAGTGAGGTGTTCCGGCATCCGGCACCACCCAAATCCGGCAAGCAAGAAATCGAGCCGCCGGCCAAGATCCACAAAGCGCCACAACCGTGCGCTCAAAAGACCATAGGCCGCGCCCGCAGGATCGACCGGATCGGACAGGACGAGTTGGACATGGGGTTCGAGGTCGCCGCGCGTGGCAGGGCGCCCAAGCGACGCCAAAGGATGGCCGGGCGCCACCACGGGCTGCATGGCGACTCGCAGTAGCTTGTAGGCGATAATGTCCTCGGGAACGTCCGGCAGCAGCAGACAGATCGCGAGCGCCACCGAGCCGCTGCGCAACCGCCGCAGCGAGCCGCCCAACCCCTCGGTCGAAAAGCTGACCGGAAGGTTGGGGAAGCTCTCGCTCAGCGCGAGCAGGCTGTCGATGAACGGCGCGGTTGGTACCAGCGGGTCGATCGCCAGCGCTAGCTCGGCTTCCAGCCCCTCTCGCGTCCCGGCTGCCACAGCTTCGAAGCGTGCGGCGCTGGCGAGCACCAGCCTTGCCTGATCGACGAGTACACGCCCGACCTCGGTAAGCTGCGGCCGATGACCGCTGCGGTCAAACAGCACGACGCCATGTACCGCTTCCAGCGTCGCAATCGCCTGGCTGATTGCGGATTGGACGCGTCCAAGCTTTCGCCCGGCGGCGGAGAAGCTGCCCGTGTCCGCGATTGCGACCAGCACGCGCAACTGGTCGAAGCTGAGGTTTCCGATCACACCCATCATTCCCGCCGATGGAGACGATCATAATTTAATCTCTTCAACAAGGAAGTCACGGCACCTAGATCGGGCACATGCAACCAACCTACTTCATCAATCACGGCGGCGGCCCTTGCTTTTTCCTCGATCCAGGTCCGATGCGGGACGTGTGGAGCGAGCTGGAAGCCTATCTTCGCGGCTTCGCCAAGGCGCTCGACAAACAACCGCGTGCGATACTCGTCGTTTCCGGACACTGGGAAGAGGCGCGTCTGACGGTCAACGCCGGAACCGCGCCGCCGCTACTGTTCGACTATGGCGGTTTTCCCGCGCACACGTACCAGCTGACGTGGCCTGCACCCGGCGCACCGGACTTGGCGGCTCGGGTCCGCTCCCTGCTCGGCGCGGCGGGGATGCAATGTGCTTCGGACACGTCGCGCGGTTGGGACCACGGCGTGTTCGTGCCGATGAAGGTCATGTTTCCCCGAGCCGACATTGCGACCGTACAATTGTCACTCCAGAACGGGCTCGATCCCGCGACGCACCTCGCCGTCGGCGCCGCGCTCAAGCCGCTACGCAAGGAGGGCGTGCTGATCGTCGGCAGTGGCCAGACATACCACAACATGCGCGGCTTCATGAGCGGGAGCGGTGGTGTGGACCCGGCCGCCGAAGCTTTCGACACGTGGCTGCGCAAGGCGATAGCCGACAGCACAACGCGAGACGAGTCGCTGATCGCGTGGGAGCAGGCGCCCGGAGCCCGTCAAGCGCAGCCGCACGAGGATCACCTGCTGCCGCTGATGGTGGCTGCCGGCGCTGCGTCCGGCGAGCCGGGCCACACCGCCTTCCACGGGCACGCGCTCGGCAAGCCGATCTCCGGCTTCCGCTTCGGATGATTTTTTAAGGAGACCTTCCATGACCAAGCTTCTCGTGGTCGAGACCAGCCCGCGCGGTGACTACTCCATCTCACGCAACATGACCCGTCGTTTCGTATCCGGCTGGCAAGCCGCACACCCGGGCGGCGAGGTGATCGATCGCGACCTCATGGAAACTCACCTGCCATTCGTAACCGCGCCGTGGCTCCAAGCCTATTTCACGCCTCCTCAGCAGCACTCGCCGGAGATGAAGGAGGCGCTGCGCCTTTCCGACGAGCTGGTGGCGGAGGTTCTCGCTGCCGACCACATCGTCATCGCCACGCCGGTCTACAACTACAACGTACCCGCCGCGCTGAAGGCGTGGGTGGATCACATCGTCCGTAAGGGGCTGACGCTCGGCTTTGATGGCAGCGGCTTGGTGAAGGGTAAGAAAGCAACGGTGATGCTCGCCTCGGGTGGTATCTACACTGAGGGCTCGCCGATCCGCGACCGCGACATCGCAACCCAATACCTCCGCCTCATCCTCAACGTCATCGGCATCACCGATGTTACGGTCGTCGCGGGCGGTGGGGCAAAGGTGGTGGATTTGGGCGAACAGACGATGGATGGGTTCATCGCGAGCGTCGGACCCGCGATCGAGCGCGCTGCCGCCGCGTAGAATATCGGCACCCAAGGCTCACCCCCAAGCCTTGCCCGTCGCAAGACTTGGGCGTGGGTGTCCGCCTGCCCAGGTCCGCCGTCTGACAGCGGGACCAGAGCGAACCACTGGAGCCCCACGTCCAGACTGAGACGCTACCCAAAGGCCTTTTGCGTGACCGAGCGTGGGCTTGTCATCGACGCTGGCTCCCAAGTCGGCCAGGTACCCGGCTTCCGCCGCCAGAGCCGCGTGCGTCGCCCTCTCGATGACAGGATCGACAATGTGTTCCTCGACAGTGATGATCCTTTTTTGTCGGCTCCTGAAAGGATGCTGTCGTTCAGCGCTGATGGTGAACCCTCAGCCCTGTTGCAGCCATTCGCGCTCCGCGGCTCTCAACGCGGCGACACCCTCGGGCTGGTCCACGCCTGGAAGGTCGTTGTGGGCGGGGCTTCCCCCTGCAGTAAGGATGTAGCTGAGGTAGCGGTAGGAGGGGCGAAACCCCCGGAGCTTCTCTTCGTCCAATTTTGGGACCTTGTTCGGATCGCGCGGGATCAGCGTATCGCGAATGTAGATGCCGCGAAGGCCACGGATGAGCCACTGCCCCTCTGACCGCTGAACTCGCCATAACAGGCGCGTGTAGCTCGTCGTGCTGACCTCGATCCCCTCCAGTAGCGAGAAGGTGTGGACCGCACAGGCTGTGTCGGCAATCGCGTGCTCGCCCTTGAGCCGGACGACGCCAGGGCTCATCGAATCGAAATGCACGGTTTCCGTGTCGGGGTTATTTTTCCCTGCTTCGACGAATTTAGCGCCGCTGCCCTTGAACCACGAGACTTCGACGATTGCGTCGGAATGAAAGCACGCTGCGTCTTCCGCCCAGTCGTGGGTCTCCCGGGCGAAACGCTCGCGCATGATGACGTCGGTGACAGCGCTCGAGTCGGTTGCGACTTGCTGCTTTGTCCGAATGTCTTCATGGGCATCGACTATTGGCTTGGTTCCGTCATCGCCAGCACCGTGTGGCGTGTTGGTCGGAGCCGCCGACGCCAAATTAGCTATCAGCCCCGAGCCGAGTAGCGATGCCCAAGTCAACGCACGGCGGCGAGAAGACGCTAAATAGTCCGAGCCTGGGTTTAACAGATGGACCTTAGGAAACATCGAAGACTCCTCGTATTTGAGTGGGCGAACTTGCCGAGGTGTCTGTTGAGATCGTAAGCCTCACGCTTCTGGAGAATTGTGGTACGACAATCGATACCTCAAGCCGCGGAACAGCGCGCAGACACGACCGGCCTACCGCACAAGCTATAGCACAGGTCGCCAGGCCCTGGCTCCAATCAAACTCTCGGCTTCATTGCTACTGAAACCCTTACTCCAGGCCTATCCGCCAAAATACCCGTGACCGGACGGCCCTACCGCCATGTCCGTCGGACCAAGCCTAGGCGGACAATGCGCCGACTAGCTAAAACGGTCTGCCCGTCGCATGTCTGAATGATAGGCCCGAAACTTTACAATCCAGAGCTCTGGTTGTGATCGCGGTGTCGTATCAGTGCGAATACGGCGGTGGAGAACCGACGCTCTGCTCCCTCAGCCGAGCTGTCTTGGCGTCGACGCCACGCTGACCCGTCTGGTCGCCTTGACGGCAAGAGGCGCCGGGCGCGTCAAGGCCGCGGTCCAGGCCCTCTCCGACGGTTTGCGACAGGAGTTCGCAGGCAAGCTGCGCGTCACTGTCATTTGGCCGGGCTTCACGGACCCGAACTTTCTCGGGCATGTTCGGGACGATGCGCTGCGGTTGCAGATGGAAGAGGCCGCAGCCAAGTTCGCGATGGATCCAAAAGCCGTGGCGAGAGCTATCGCTTACGCAATCGAACAACCTGACGATCTTATACTAACCGTCTTAAGTTTTGACCGGTGACAAGCAAAGCAAGCGGTTCTTTTTTGGAAAAAAGAACCAAAAAACTTTTGTTCCCTTGGGCGCGCTTTGCAGAAACGTCCGCGAAAGCGGGGACCAAAAGTCTTTTGCTTCTTTTCTTCAGAAAAGAAGGCCTTGCCTTCCCTGCCGGACTTCGAAGGGTCAGAAATCCAGGGCCGCTGGTATTAACATCGGCGAGATCGTGCTTCGCTCAAAGGCTAATCGTGCAGCCTTGCGCCTGGCAACCACTTACGGTTTGTCAACAATTCGGCTTCTATTCTTCCGTGTCACCGGCATGATGGAAGCCATGGCTCACCGTTGGTACCTTTACAGGAGCGTCGAGCCTAAACGATCTTTGGGGACAGCGGGCGCCCTCGTGGTGACTTTCGTCCTGCTGGCTTTCGTCACGCGGCTGCTGTGCCTGGACGAGCACAATAATTCGGCATTCTGGCCCGCCAACGCTGCCATGGTGGTCGCTTTGCTCGTGCTGCCCCGCAGGCTGGGCTGGCTCACCTGCCTGGCCTGCTTTGCATCGAACCTCTGCGTCAACGAGGCTACCGCTTACTTGCCGGCCGATAACCTGTTGTTCTCAGGCCTGAACCTAGGGGTGAGCCTGCTGGCCGCGTTCCTGACCAGGTCGCTTTGTGGCGCTGCCATAGACCTCACGCGGTTCCGGCGGCTGTTCGTGTTCGCCTGCATCTGCTTTCTGTCGGCGGGGGCAGAAGCCTTGGCCGGCACCCTCGTGGAGCCGGCAGCACAATTTGCAGGCGGGTTGGCCGACTGGTTCCAGTGGACCCTGTGCGATGGGCTGGGCCTGCTGCTGGCAACGCCGGCGATCCTGCTGGCTGCCAGAGCAGCCCAAGCCTACGTGGTCTGTGACGCGGCGTTGTGTGAACGGCTGTTCCTGCTTGCTGCCACGCTGGCGCTCGATTTCGCCGGGTTCATCTTCGGCGGCAGCCCGCTCTTCCTGCTCGTCTATCCGCTGCTGATCCTGACCGCTTTCCGCGCCGGGCCCGCCTGGGTGCTAGGCACCGTGCTGATGACCAGCCTGATCGCATCGGCGATGACGTCGCATGGCTACGGTCCGCTCGTTGTACTGCAACACGGCCGTCTGCTCACGCAGGACATGATGGAACCTTATTTGGTGTCACTGTTTCTGGCGGCGATCCCGGCCAACAACGCGCTGGGCGAGAAGAACCGCGCCGTGCAACGGCTGCAGCGCCTGAAAGCCGCCATAGAGAACGACGCGAACTTCGATGCGATGACCGGGTTGCTGAACCGTGCGGCGTTCCGGCGGCTTGTGTCAGGCGCGCTGGCGTCTGCGGCGGGAAGCGCGGTCCTGCTCATCGACCTGGATCGCTTCAAGCTGGTGAACGACACGATGGGACATCTGGCAGGCGACGCGCTGCTGCGCGCTTTTGCCGGCCGCCTCGCCAGCGCCGTGGGAGATGGCGCGGCGGCAGCCCGGCTGGGTGGCGACGAGTTTGCCGTGTTGCTGGATTGCGGCATGTCGGCCGACGACGTGGCGCGCGTGTGCGAGGCCATCGTGGCGTCCGCACGGGTGCCGCTCAGGCTGGCCGAGGGTGTCGCCTATGTCAGCGCCTCCGTGGGCGCCGCCTCGATCCGTAGCCAGTCCTGCCTGGACGAAGTGCTGCGCTGCGCGGACGTGGCGCTGTATGCCGTCAAGGCCCAGGGCCGGAACGGCTACCGCCTGTTCGACGACGGGCTGGATGCGTCCTTGCGTGACGACACGCGGCTGGGCGCCGAACTGGCCGCGGCGCTGAACACTACGGGCGAACTGGTGCTGCATTACCAGATGAAGTTCGGACGCGGGGGCATGCCGACAGGCGTGGAGGCGCTGGTCCGGTGGCAGCACCCGCGGCTGGGGCTGATCCCGCCCGCCCGCTTCATCGGCATGGCAGAAGAGAGCGGCCTGATCCTGCCGCTTGGCGCGTGGGTGCTGCAGGAAGCGCTCGCCTTTGCACGCCGCTGGCCGGAGATGACCGTCGCGATAAACATCTCGCCCGCACAAATGCGTGCGCCGGGCTTCCTGGCCGAGACGCTGGCTGCCTTACGCACCGCGCCGATACAGCCCGGGCAGATCGAGCTGGAGATCACCGAGACGGCCCTACTCGAGGAAGGGCACGACCCGGCAGGAACGATCGCAGCGCTGCGCGCGGCGGGGTTGCGGATCGCCCTGGACGATTTCGGCACGGGCTATTCCTCGCTCAGCCATCTGCGTTGTTTCCGGATTGACCGGCTAAAGATCGACAGGTCCTTCGTGCTCGGCCTCTCGGACAGTCCGGAGGCCGCGGCCATCATCAAGGCGGTCATCGACATGGGCCACGCCGTGGGGCTGGAGGTGACGGCCGAAGGCGTGGAGACGGAAGAGCAGCGCGACTACCTGCTGCGCGCGGGCGTGGACGAGTTGCAGGGGTATTACCTGGCGCGGCCTGTGCCGGAGAACGCACTACTGCCATCTGGGGTGGTGTTGGTGGCGGCTTAAGGCAGGCCTACTTCTTGAAAACACACTACGAACTCATGATTTCGACAACGCCTTGCACAAGGTCTGGGCGCGCTGCCCATCTTCCGTTCGGCACTTGAGGTCCTTTGCGCCTACTTGGTGGCCTCCGACACAGGGTGATACGCAGCAGGCAGGCCACGCGGCTTGACACTGCCTGGCTAGAAAGCGGGCTTGCGCTAAGCAAGATCGGCGAAAGCCAGGTGAACGGCCGCGACCGAGTTGTCAGCGGCTGGTCATGCCCCCAAATTGGATGGCGCTGGACACTTTTAGATTCCCTTGGAAGAGTGCTCCGTCATCAGGTCCCGTCATGATCGCCGCCGAAACATGACGGGTGCGTGACATAGGGCAATCCTATTTTAAAATGATCTCAACACGACGGTTTTGAGGCTCGCGAACGCCGGCAGCGGTTTGCACGAGAGGGTTGCTCTCGCCGAAACCTTGGATGGCTATCTCGGAACGCTGGACCCCGTCTCGTATCAGTTCTGTCTCGACTGCTTTGGCGCGGCGGACCGAGAGAACCTGATTGTAGCGCTGCGTGCCGGAAAGATCGGTGTAACCGTTAACCGAGATTCGCGTCGTCTGAACATGGCCGCTTGCAGTGGCGGCCTCGGCTACGATCTGTCTGGCGCGTGCTGTGAGGTCGAAACGGTCCCAGTCGAAAAACACGAGGTAGGTCCGGGCCGGCATCGTGCTCGGTGCCGCCATCGGCGGCGGGGCGGCGTTTTCCGGCGCAGGCGGGGCATGCACACCGAACGCGTAAGCGACACCGAACGTCAGGACATGCACGAAGATGTCCTTCTGCAAACCGATCCGGCCAGTGACGGCCTTGTTGGCTGGCACGTTGTAAAAGGTGCTGTACAGATCGCCGGCGTCGTGGATCCCGACGATGCGGTAATCCGCCGTCAGTGCCAGGCCGGGGACCGACGTGATGGGGAACGCCGCTCCTACAATGCCTTCGTAGGCGAAGTTCGCACCGGTGGTGCCGCCGATGCGGTGGATGTCGCCGTTGGACAAATATTCGGGTGTATTATGATGGGTCCAAAGCGCGCCTGAACCGATGCCGATGTAAGGGCTGAAGAAGCTGATCGGGATGCCGAGATCGGTCATTTTGAAGGCGTAGGCCGCTTCGAGGAAGCTGCCGTACGTCTCCTGGTGCCCGGTCTGCTTACCGGGCACGGGCACGGGGACGAGGTTGTTTACGTTGTTGTATTCATAGGCGCCGAGAACGTCGATTTGCAGCCCGTTGGAGAAGGCATAGCCAGCCGCGCCGGCGCCGATGAAGCCGACGTTGTAGCGCTCCTTCGCAGGACCGGGACCGTATGGGCCATCCACCGGGTTGACGCCGATGTCCTGCAACAGCGCCGGGCCGCCAGCGACACCCACGAACGGGTGTCCCAGGGAGAAGCCATCCATAAAGCCGGGGCTGGCCGGAGGACGCGCCGCTTCCTGCGCACAAGCGATGTTGGTGACGCAGACGGAGAAAAGGAACGCGGCGGTTGGCTTTGCTAGGCTGTACGACTGGATCATCGTTTTAATGTGCTTCGACATGTCTCTGCTCCGTGTGACAGGTTGACTCCTGAGCGGTCTTAGGCGGCGGCCGAGTGCAGCGCGGTCCGCGTAAGATCGGAAACGATGAATGCTGCGTCACGGGCGACGCCGGAGAAGCGTCCAGAACCCCAACTGTGCATCCAGGGTAGGCCAAGGAAATACAGGCCCCGCTGCGGTGTGACGCCGCGCTTGTGCCGAGGGTAGCCTGACGCGTCGAACACCGGCATCTCGATCCAACTGAAATCGGATTGAAATCCGGTCGACCATATCACTGTCGAGACGCCCGATGTCGTGAGATCGATCTCGTTCAGCGACTCTTCGGGACGCCAGACCGGGACGTAACGTGCCTCGCTCGGTGCGTCGAGCTTTTGGGTGTCGATCCAGCCGTCGATCTGGTCTTTGATGGCCTCCGCACTCGCATCCGCGCGGTCCAGGTTGGCTTCAAGATCGTCGCCAAGCAACAGCATGGAGCCGGCGACGTCGCGCAACCGGCCGTGCAGCTGCATGCCTTCGAGTGCGAACCGGCGTAGGTCGATGTCATGCCCGCCATCGCGCCCGGTGACGTAATGGTTGGATTTCAGGCGCACGCGCTCGCCCTGCGGATGCTGTTCAACGGGCAAGTCGTAGTGGCCCATGTCGTTAAGCCACTCGACCACGTCGCGACCGCGGTAGCGTCGCGCGACACGCGACGCGCTGCCGGTGCACAAATGCACGACCCGCTTTTCGATGTGCAGGTCCTCAGCGATCTGACAGCCGGATTGTCCAGTGCCGACGACCAGCACCGCCCCTGGCGGGAGGGCCGCCGCATTCTTGTACTCGCTCGAATGTATCTGCAGGATGGATCCCGGAAACTGCGCTGATAGTGCCGGGATGCGTGGTCGGTGATACGCGCCGATGGCGCAGATGACCGAGTTTGTGGTCCACTCGCCCTCGCTCGTCCGCACCACGAAGGTGTCCCCCGTTTGGTGCACGCGCTCGACCGTCACACCGGTGTGGATCGGCGCGGCGAAGGACTGCGCGTAGTCTTCGATGTAGCTGACGATGTCGGTGCGTGGCATGAAGCCGAACGGCTCGTCGCCCGCGTATGGAAAGCCCGGCAGCTGACACTGCCAATTCGGCGTGACCAGGCAAAAACTGTCCCAGCGCTGCGTCTGCCAGGCGTGGGCGATAGTGTGCCGTTCGAAGACGACGTGTTCGACGCCGTGTTCCTTGAGCAGGTAGCTTGCCGACAGCCCTGCCTGTCCACCGCCGATGACGATCGCCTGCACGTGTCCGCGTCGTTGCATGCTCATGGCGCTGCCTCCTCAATACGGGTCGACGGTTACGCGGGGATTGGCCAGGGCTTCGAACCGTTTGCCGGCAGCTTCGATGGCGCGAAGCTGTGCTGCGGCTTGCGAGCAGGGATGACCGTGGACAAGACGCACACGCTCGCTGGCGGCTGTGAAGCCTTGTCTGGCGCGCTCGAGGAAGTCTTTAAGGTGGTAGCTGCCGCCGGCCAGGTGACGACGCACGATTGTCGATGGAGAGTAGCACGACATGGGCGTGCCGTCCGGCCAGTGCACGACGAACGTAAGCTCAGGCATGCTGGTGCAACCGCATGAAGCTATCGGTTGCAAGGTCCCAGAACAGATGCTCGCCGTCCGTATCTATCAGCGTCAGCCGTCTTGTGTCGCTGCAGGTGCCAACCTGCGCCGCCGCAACCCCGACGTTGTCGAAGGCTGCGAGCACGTTGCGGAGATGCGCAGGACCAACGGCCAGCAGAAAGCCGTAGCTCGGAAATGCCGTCAGCCACGCCGCCTGTTCGGTTCCGGGCGGCCGCGGAATGGCCTCGAGTTGGATGGCGATGCCGATGTCCGACGCCTCTGCCAACATGAGCGCCGTGCCTACCAGCCCGGCCATGCTGATGTCCTTGCCCGCGCGGCACAGTCCGGTTTCCGACAGCATGGGCAGTACGTCGAGGGCGGCACGCAGATCATGGCCGGGGCGGCCGGTGCTCGCGTCCCAGTAAGGTGTCTCCGGCCGGAACGCGCCGCGTAGATCGATTGCGGCGACGAGCGCGTCGCCAGGCATGGCGTCGAAGCTCGTGAGGAGCTTCGTCGCCCTGCCGAGAATCGCTACGGCAAGCTGCCCGCTCCCGGCACGAAGGTTGCTGTGCCCGCCGACGACAGGGATGCCGTAGACCGAAGCCGCGTCGGTGAGCCCCCGCATGACCGGGGAGGCCGTGGCGTCGCCCCGGCTCCACACCGCGTCGACCACCGCGACCGGCCGGCCGCCCATGGCATAGACATCGCTCGCGTTGACCATCACGCCGCAATAGCCTGCGAAATACGGATCGGCGGCGACGAAATCCTCAACGAAGCCCTCAATGGCGAACAGAAGAAACCCGTCGCCGTCGGGGATGGCCGCGCAATCATCGCCGAT
Organism: Acetobacteraceae bacterium; assembly: GCA_965198755.1. Lineage (GTDB taxonomy): Bacteria > Pseudomonadota > Alphaproteobacteria > Acetobacterales > Acetobacteraceae > BOG-908. The sequence goes on along the minus strand of OZ240673.1, from coordinate 3,633,581 downwards.
CCGGACTTGGCCATCGTTCAGATGCGGCAGCAACGCCTGCAGGTCGGCCTTGTGAGCCAGGCCGCGGCCGGCACGGAGCGTGTCGGTCAGCGTGCTCACGCAGCATCCCGCGTGATAGCAAACACGGCAGGCACTGGCGGATACTGCTCGAGGTCGGCCTGCATCAACCAGTGCGGCACGCCGTGCAACATGCATTCTTCCACACGCTGCCAATGCAGCGCCTCGAACATGGTCGCGTTCTGCGCCTGCACATGGGCCAGGAAGCGGCTGCATCCGCGCGCGTGGGCGGTGCCGACAGCCAGCCGTATGAGTGCCGCACCCAGGCCGGCGCGGCGGCGCCAGGAAAGCGAAACGGCAAGGCGCGAACCGAACCACAGCGATGGTTCCGGATCATGGATGCGCACGGTGCCGACGACATCGTTGGCGGCAGACACGGCGACGATGGTGGTGGCATGCTCGTCGATGCCGTCCAGGTCGCACGCGAACAACGCCTGCTCCGTGCAGAAGACCTCGTGGCGAATGGCGCGGGCACCGGCAACGTCGCGCGGCCCGGCAAGCCTCACCTGGAATGTCGCCTGCCCGCCGCAGGTCGCGAACGTCGTCATTCGTAGCTCGCCAGCGGTGAACAGGCACCGCATTTGCCGCAGCCCGCCTTGCTGTCCTGCGAACGAAGGTTCGCATCCTTCAACATGCGGCCGAGCGGCACCAGAATGCCGCGCATGAAATCCGGCGTGGGAGACGGGTGGTTTGCGAGCGGCGTGCCACTGATGGGTACGAAGGGCACGACGAACGGGTAGACGCCCAGGGCGACGAGCTGCGCGCACATGTCCAGTATGGCGCGCGGCTCGTCGCCCAGGCCCGCCAGGATGTAGGTGCTCACCTGTCCGCGGCCGAACACCGGGACGGCGGCGGCGAAGGCGCGCAGGTATCGATCGATCGACACCGTCGCCTTGCCCGGCATGATGCGCGCGCGCACGTCCGGCGACACGGCTTCGAGGTGCATGCCCAGCGTGTCGATGCCGGCGGCGCGCATGCGGGCGAACCAGGCATCGTCGCGCGGCGGTTCGCACTGGCCTTGAATGGGCAGGTCGATCGCCGCTTTCACCGCGAACGCACTGTCGCACAGCACGGACGCGCCGCGGTCCACGACGTTGGGCGTGCCCGTCGTCATCACCATGTGGCGCACGCCGTCGAGCAGGACCGCCATGCGCGCCACCTCGGCGAGCTGTTCGGGGGTCTTGCGCGCGATGGTGCGTCCGGCTTCCAGCGACTGGCCGATGGCGCAGAACTGGCACGATGTTGCGCGGTCGGCAAAGCGGATGCAGGTCTGCAGCACCGTGGTCGCCAGCACGTCCCGGCTGTGGAGTTGGGCAATCTTCCAGTATGGCACACCATCGAACGTCTCATGAGCGTAGAAACGCGGTGCTCGCGGAAACGAGATACGCGCGAGATCGACGCCGTCCCGCGTCAGCACTGCCCGTCCCTGTGCGTCGGGCTGTGCGGCGGTGAACGGCGAGAGGGTAGCGCTACCCGTATAGACAGGAACCATGATCGTGCGTGCGCCGACGGTAACAGCCCGATGGTCGGACGGGCCTGCTCCACCCCGCCGGCCAGGTGCGGCGACGGTGCTGTCAGCCAGACGCAGTCCGAACGATTGCAGGTCGGTGATCAAGTCGCGCGGGCTGTTCTGGCTCTCGGTTTGTAGATCCATCGGCCTCGGTCCTTCGGGGGGCAGCATCACGCTCGATCGCGTCGAACGGGCTGTCGTGCAGGTGGAGGTTGAACAGGTCGTGCCTGGCGTAATGGCCGACACTGTCCATCATGCGTTTGCGTTTGACGATCAGCGACATGTCGAGCTCGGCTACCACCAAGCCCTCGCCTTCATGCAGTGGTGGTGCGAGGTGTTTGCCTTCCGGGCTGATGATGGCAGTGCAGCAGCCACCACGCAGGCCCTTCTGCATTTCTGGAGCGGGCGCGATGCGCGCGATCTGGTCTTCGGTCAGCCAGCCGGTGGCGTTGACCACGAAGCAGCCGGATTCCAGCGCGTGGTGGCGCAGCGTCGCCTCCATCTGCTCGGCGAAAATGGGCCCAACGAGCGAGCCGGGGAATTGGCTGCAATGGATTTCCTCGTGGTCTGCCATCAGCGCGTAGCGAGCGAGCGGGTTGTAGTGTTCCCAGCACGCCAGCGCGCCGACGCGGCCGACCGCGGTGTCGACCGCACGCAGGCCGGCGCCGTCGCCCTGGCCCCAGATCATCCGCTCGTGAAACGTCGGCGTGATCTTGCGCCGTTTCAGCGCGATGCTGCCGTCCGCGTCAAAGATCAATTGCGCGTTGTAGAGCGACCCGTGGTCTCGCTCGTTAATGCCAAGCACCACAACCATCTTGTGCTGACGCGCGCAGGCAGACACGGCATCCATCTGCGGCCCCGGCACTGCAGGTGCGTTGCGATAGAGCCGCATGTGCTCGGGCCCGATCGACACCGGCGGGTGCACGAACGAAAAATACGGGTAGTACGGCACGAAGGTCTCGGGAAACACGATCAGGCGGACGTTGTCCCGTGCGGCCTGCGCCACCGTGTCCAGCACCTTGTCCAGCGTGCCGCAGCCGTCGTCCAGCACCGGGCTTAGCTGGGCGGCAGCCACGCGCAGATGCTGGACGGACATTGGCTAAAGCGTCCAGGTATCGAGGATGAAGGCGTTCTCGCGCTTGTGGATCAGCATGATGTCGAGCACGTCCTGCGGCGCAATCGGCTTGATGCCGGGGATCAACGAACCTTCACCGTGCCCGTACAGCGCCTGCAGCGAGAAGCGGCAGCAGTAGACCTTGCCGCCCTCCTCCATGAACTTGACGATCTGCTTGTTGAAATTCTGGTTGCCTGGAAAGGCCTCGTCGCCGAGCCGTGGAAAACCGCGGTGCACGGCCAGCGTGATACCAGGTCCGTAGAACAGGATGGACGTCTCGAAACCCTTACGCTGCAGTCGCGTCGCTTGCAGCAGGTTGACCAAGCCGATCGACCCCTCGAACGCGACAGTATGAAATGCCACAAGGGCCTTTTCTCCGGGTTTCGCCTTTACGTCCTCGAAGACTTTCTCTTCGTAGTCGACGAGTGCGTCGCCGGGTTTATGGACCTCGGCTGTGACTGCAGGCATTGTTGTATCCTCCCAAAACTCCCGACACTCTGAAAAGCATCGAACGTGCCAACAGTGATTGCATGCAACCGATCATCATGCGATCAACGTGCTACATCTCTGATGGCGTTAACTTTCATGGCGCGCGGAGCCCCGGCACGATGATCACCAAGTCACGTCGACCGCTCAGGACGAGAGCTCACCGTTATGAGGTGCTGCCTGGTTTTCAAGCAGAAGATCGGATATGCAGCGTTTCCTGTCTGGCCGGTGTTGCCGGATGACGGTCCGGGAGGTAGGTTTCATGTCCAACCCCAGCACACGCTGGGCGCAGGCGCTTCGTCGTAGCGACAAGCCTGCCTACCTCGCGCTGGCCGACATCATCGCCGAAGACGTGCAGACTGGCCGACTGGCCGCCCACCAGTTCCTGCCTCCTCTGCGCACGCTCGCCGGCGCGCTGAAACTCAACTTCACCACTGTCGCCCGCGGGTATGCGGAGGCGCAGCGCCAGGGCTTCGTCGATGCCCGGCCGGGCCGCGGCACGTTCGTGCGCGAGGTCGTGCTGTCTGGACCGGTGCGTCGGCCGATCGCTGCGGCACCGATCGACATGACGATGAACATGCCGCCAGAGCCCGCCGACCGCGTGCTGGAGCAGCGGCTGAGAGAAGGTCTTGCCAGCCTGGCGGACGACGACGTGCACGGCCTGTTACGCTACCAGGAGTTCGGCGGCACACCGCATGACTGCGAGGCTGGGGCTGCCTGGCTGTCGGAGTTCGTGCCGGGCGTGACCGCAGGCCGCATCGTAGTCTGTCCAGGCGTGCAGAGCGGGCTTGCCGGCCTGTTCACGGCGTTGGCCCGCGCCGGCGACAGCATCGCCTGTGAGGCGGTCACCTACCCAGGGATCAGGGGGTTGGCCGCCCAGCTTGGCATCCGCCTGGTGGGCCTGCCTGCCGACGACGAGGGCATCGACCCTGACGCGTTCGCCGTGCTGTGCGCCGCCGACCCGCCGCGTGCGCTCTACTGCAACCCCACGCTGCTCAACCCCACGACCGCTGTCATGTCGATTGCGCGACGTGAGGCGGTCGTGGAGATTGCACGCCGCTACAGCGTTCCGATCATCGAGGATGACGCCTATGCAAGCCTGCCGGCCAGGCGCCCGCGCAGCCTGGCTTCGCTGGCGCCCGAACTCACGTTCTACGTCACGGGCTTTGCCAAAATCCTGGGTGCCGGCCTGCGCATCGGCTACATCGCCACGCCCAACGTGCGCTACACCGCGCGCGTCTCCGCTGCGTTGCGCACTACAGTCATCATGACCTCGCCATTCATGATGCGCCTGGCCACACGCTTCATCGACGATGGCACGTTGCCGATTGCCGTGCGCGCAATGCGGCAGGAGTGCCGCGACCGGCAGAAGCTGGCAGCCGAGGTGCTGCGGCCCGGGACCGGCGCCCGATACACCAGCAAGCCGGACGCGTTCCACCTGTGGCTCGAAGTGCCACCAACCTGGAGCCGTGTGGATTTCGCGGCGCATCTGCGCACGATGGGCGTGGGCGTGGTCCTGTCCGACACGTTCACCGTCGCTGGACAGCCGCCGGACCGCGTGCGTGTCGGGCTTGGCGGAAGCGCCACACGCGAAGAATGCCGGCACGCGCTGGAGATCATAGCAGATGCACTGAAAGACCGAGTAGCCGTTTAGCTGACGCGCCAGGTCGAACGGCAAGCCTAGCTGTCGGTCTAAAAATGAATCCCTCCTGACAAGACCTCCAAACGGCCAGTCAAGACAATGGACCCGGCGGCATAGGTGGGCGTCGATTCTGTCAGCGCTCACGCCAGATGCCCGAACGCTTTCTATAGGAGCGTGCTGGGTCACCAGCATGAGCAGCTCTTACGACGACGGCCTGCCCGGCAACCCACCGGCGCCAGCAAATCTAGCCCAAGCGCCACCGTCCAGGTCCGAACGGAGTCGCCACGATAAGCGGGTGCACGGGGTGGCCGGAAGGCCGCCCGTGCAGCGTGTCGGCCAGCTCTTGCCCGGCCGCCCCGTCAACTGCCCGGTCCGCGAGATCGCTTTATTCAGTGTGTAATACCAACCGGCCCGAAGGTTGACCGTTCCGAAGCAAGCAAGGCATTCTTTTTTGAAAAAAAAGAAGCAAAAAACTTTTGACTCCGCTGTCGCGGACCTTTCAGGAGAGCGCGCGACAGCGGAGTCAAAAGTTTTTTGTCCTTTTTTCAAAAAAGGACTGCTTGCTTTCTATGAGAAAGCATCAACGCCAGTTGGTACAACTCCGATTTTCATGAACAGCTAAAGGAGACGTAGCTGATAATCTGCAGATTGAACGCCAGGGGTGATCACGAGTCGCCGTTGATGGCCAGGTAAGAACACAAGCAATTCTTCTGTTCGCCCCCTTCACCGATGCTGGTCGGTGATGGCCGCCAGGCGGCGGGCGATGGCACCCGGGCTGAGCCATGCCGACACGGCGGTCAGGTAGGCGGCGAGCGTGGCGGCCTCGGCCGGCAGTGCCACGGCACCGGCGTCGCGGCAAACCTCACGAGCTTGGTGCGCGCGGCGCTCGCCGGCACGACGGCAAGCACGCTATTAGAAATCTGGTTTCAGGACGAGGCCAGGGTCGGTCAGCAAGGAAGCCACGCGTGAATAGGCGGCGTCGGTATTCTGGCTCCGATGTTGACACGACTCACCCCGCGCTGACGTTGCAGCTGCGGTTGGCTGTATGTTGCGTCAGCTCTGCGCCATGATCTTTCACCTGTCTCACCGAAAGATTAGCGTCTTACCTATCGATTTCGTTTGCTTGCACGGGCAAGCTTCGTCGCGTGGGCCCGCTGAGTCTTGCTGATTTCAAAGGGCTCTACCAAGCTTCGAATTTCGAATAAGAACTGCTTGCTTCCTCACTCCACAGTCACCGACTTAGCCAGGTTGCGAGGCTGATCCACGTCCGTACCCCGCATTACCGCCACGTGATAAGCCAGCAACTGCACCGGAATGCTGTAGAGGATCGGCGCCGCGAACGCGTGCACGTCCGGCAAGGTCAGCGTGTCCACCGCGATGTGGCGCAACTTCGCCACGCCCGCCGCGTCGCTCAGCAGGATGATCTGCCCGCCACGCGCGTGCGCTTCCTGCAGGTTGCTCGCCGTCTTCTCGAACAGCGGGCCGCTGGGTGCTATGCCGATGATCGGCACGCTGCGGTCGATCAGCGCAATCGGGCCGTGCTTCATCTCGCCGGCGGCGTAGCCTTCGGCGTGGATGTAGCTGATCTCCTTCAGCTTCAGCGCGCCTTCCATCGCCACCGGGTAGCAGCCGCCGCGGCCGAGGTACAGCACGTCGCGCGCCTCTGCCACGATCGCCGCGATGCGCTGCACGGCCGCGTCGCCCTCCGCCAGTATCTCCGCGGCATGGCCCGGCACGCGCAGCAGCGCGTCGGTCAGCGCCGCCTCCTGCGCCGCATCGATCGTGCCGCGCGCGCGCGCCAAAGCGATCGACAGGCACGCCAGCACGGCCAGTTGCGCGGTGAACGCCTTGGTGCTGGCAACACCGATCTCCGGGCCCGCCACGGTGTCCAGCACCGCGTCGCTCTCGCGCGCCATCGTGCTTTCCGGCACGTTCAGCACGGACAATATCGTCTGCCCGCCGGCGCGCATGGTGCGCAGCGCCGCCAGCGTGTCGGCCGTCTCGCCGGACTGGCTGATCAGCAGGCCGGCGCCGCCTGGCGTCATCGGCGGCTCGCGGTAGCGAAATTCGCTGGCCACGTCTGCATCTACCGGAATGCGCGCCAGCGACTCGATCCAGTTGCGCCCCACCAGCCCCGCGTAATACGCCGAGCCGCAGGCCGTCATCGTCAGCCGCGGCACGCGGGCGAGGTCGAAGCCGAGGTCCGGCAACACTACCGCGCGCGTGCCGGGGTCCACCATGCGGTGCAGGCTGTCGCCGATCACCGCCGGGTGCTCGTGCAGTTCCTTTTCCATGAAGTGGCGGAACGCGCCCTTGCCGATGGAGGCGCCCGACAGCGCGGTCCGCTTCACCTCGCGCGCCACCTTGCGGCCGGCAGTGTCGTAGAACGCCGCACCCTCGCGGGTGACAACGGTCCAGTCGCCATCACGCAAGTAGGCGATCTGACTGGTCATCGGTGCCAGCGCCAACGCGTCCGACCCCACGTACATTTCGCCCTCGCCGTAGCCAACCGCGAGCGGTGCCCCGTGCTGCGCCGCAATGATCAGCTCGGGATGTCCGGCGAACAGCAGCGCCAAGGCGTAAGCACCCTCCAACCGCGCAAACGCCGCCTGCGCCGCGTCGGCCGGCTCCAGCCCGCGTGCCAGCAGGAAGTCCACCAGTTGCGCCACCGTCTCGGTGTCGGTCTCGGTGCTGAACGCCTGGCCACTGCGCTCAAGTTCCGCGCGCAGCTCTGCATGGTTCTCGATGATGCCGTTGTGCACCACGGACACGCGCGCAGTGCCGTGCGGGTGCGCGTTGCTCTCCGTCGGCGCGCCGTGCGTCGCCCAGCGCGTGTGGCCGATGCCAGTGGTGCCCGGCAACGGGTCGCCCTCGAGCACGTGCGCCAGGTTCACCAGCTTGCCCTGCGCGCGGCGGCGCTCGATGTGGCCGTCGGTGAGGGTCGCGATGCCGGCGCTGTCGTAGCCGCGGTACTCCAGGCGTCGCAGGCCTTCCAGAAGAAGCGGCGCTGCCTGCGCCCGGCCGATGACGCCAACTATGCCGCACATGGAAGGTCACTCCTGGAGGCAAGCAAGGCCTTCTTTTTCTGAAGAAAAAGAAGCAAAAAGACTTTTGGCTCCGCTGTCGCGGACTCTCCCGCAGGCGCGCGACAGCGGAACAAAAGTTTTTTGGTTCTTTTTTTCAAAAAAGAACTGCTTGCCTTGCTCACTTGCTTCGCTTCTCCCGAAACTCCGCCGCCCGCCCTGCTAAATTCACCTGCCGCGCCCGCCCGAACGCCATCGCGTCCGCGCCCACGTCCTCGGTGATCACGCTGCCCGCCGTCACGAACGCGCCGTCCTGCACACTCACCGGCGCCACCAGCACCGAATCGGACCCGACGAACACCCGCTCGCCGATGACGGTGCGATGCTTGGCGTAGCCGTCATAGTTGCAAGTAATCGTGCCCGCGCCGATGTTTGTGCCGGCGCCCACGGACGCGTCGCCCAGATAGGTCAGGTGGTTGGCCTTCGCCCCTGCCCCCAGGCTGACCGCCTTCAGCTCCACGAAGTTGCCGACATGCGCGCCTGGCCCCACCACCGTGCCCGGCCGCAGCCGCGCGTACGGCCCCACCACCGCGCCCGCCTCCACCCGGCAGCCTTCGAGGTGGCTGAACGCGCGTATCTCGGCGGCACCCGCCACCACCACGCCGGTGCCGAACACCACGTGCGGACCCACCACGGTGTCCGCGGCCAGCACGGTATCCGCGCTGAAGAACACCGTCTCCGGCGCGGTCAGCGTGGCACCTGCGTCCATCGCGGCCGCACGCAGGCGCATCTGCACCACTGCCTCGGCCGCTGCCAGCTCGGCGCGCGAGTTGATGCCGCGCAGCTCCGCTTCGTCGGCCTCCACCGCCACCACGCCGACGCCGTCGCGCACCGCGAGGCGCACCAGATCCGTCAGGTAGTATTCGCCCTTGGCGTTGTCCGGCCGTATCTCGCGCAGCCACGCCAGCACGCGCGGCGCCGGGCCGCACAGCGCGCCGGCGTTGCACAGGCCGATGGCGCGCTCGGCCTCGCTCGCGTCCGCCCATTCGACGATGCGCGTGACCCGCCCGGCCGCGTCCTGCACCAGGCGGCCGTAGCGGGCCGGGTCGGCGGGGCGCATCGCCATCAGCGCCAGGCCGGCGCCGCTCTCCTGCCGCGCCGCCATCAGGCGAGCCAGCGTCTCGGGCCGGATCAGCGGGTTGTCGGCGAACAGGATAGCCACCTCGCCCTCGCCGAACGCGTCGGCCGCGCACAGCGCCGCGTGCGCGGTACCCAAACGGTCGTGCTGAACCATGCAGGGGTGCGGTGCTGCCATCGCCGCCAGCTGGTCCATCTCTGGTCCCACCACCACCGCCATCCGCTCGAACACCGTGCCCGCCGAGTCCAGCAGGTGGCGCAGCATCGGCCGCCCGGCGATCGCGTGCGCCGCCTTGGGTGTCGCCGACTTCATGCGCGTGCCGAGCCCCGCCGCAAGGATCACGGCACAACTTTCCGGGGCGGACGAGGCGAGTGACATGGCCGGGTTCTACCGGGACGGGAACAAGATTCCTACCGCACATTTGATTGCGGCCTGTTTCGTGGCATCTTTGTCCAGCTGACGCGCCGGCCCGCCACTCCGGACCACCGGCCGCTGCCTAACCAGGAGGTTGAGATGGCCGTCTTCGTGGTCACCGGCGGCGCCGGGTTCATCGGTTCCCACCTGACCGACGCGCTGCTCGCCGCCGGTCATGCCGTGAGGGTCATCGACGACCTCTCCACCGGCTATCGCCGCAACCTCGACCCGCGCGCCGAGCTGACCCAGGCCGACATCTGCGACGCCGCCGCCCTGCGCCGCGCGCTGGAGGGTGCCGCCGGCTGCTACCACCTGGCCGCCATCGCGTCGGTCGCCCGCGGCAACGAGGACTGGGCCGGCACCCACCGGGTGAACCTCACCGGCAGCATCGCCGTGCTGGATGCCTGCCGCATCGCGCACCTGCCGGTGGTCTACGCCTCCTCGGCGGCCACTTACGGCAACATCGGCGACGCGGTGGCCCACGAGGACCTGCGCTGCGCCCCGCAGACCGCCTACGGCGCCGACAAGCTCGGCTCCGAACAGCACGCCGCGGTCGGCTGGGGCGTGCACGGCGTGCCCAGCTTCGGGTTGCGGTTCTTCAACGTCTACGGCCCGCGGCAGGATCCGAACTCGCCCTACAGCGGCGTCATCTCCATCTTCGCCGACCGCATCGGCCGCGGCGCGCGCGTCAGCGTGCACGGCGACGGCGGCCAGACGCGGGACTTCGTCTACGTGGCCGACGTAGTGGCGCACCTGGTCGCCGCCATGGCCTACCTCGTAAGCACGCCGGGCGCCCACGTCAGCAACGTGTGCACCGGGCGGGAGACGTCGATCCTGCAACTTGCGGAGACGCTCGGCCGAGTTTGCGGCACGCCGGCCGGTATCAACCACGGGCCGGCACGGGCGGGAGACATACGCCGCTCCGTCGGCTCGGCGGCGCGGGCGCGGGAGATGTTGGGGGTGAACGCGGACGTTTCGTTGGCGGACGGGCTGGGCTGGACGATCAGGCAGCCTGGTCTGGTCTGAAACAATTAGAAGCTAGGAAGAAAGCAAGGCCTTCTTTTTCGAGAAAAAGAAGCAAAAAGCTTTTGGGATCGCTGTCGCGGGCTGTTGAAACGAGAGTTTCAACACGGCCCTACCGAGAGGACCAAAAGTTTTTTGGTTCTTTTTTTCAAAAAAGAACCGCTTAGCTTTTCTTCGCAAACCTCGACACGTCCAACGCATCGCCCGGCCGCTTGGACACGAAGAACGTGTAGCTGAGCGTGATCTCGTGCACGTCCGCAGTGCTTGGGTCCGTCGCCAGCTTCGGATCGACGAAGAACGTCACCGGCATCTGCTCGTGCTCACCGGGATGCAGCCGCTCCTCCGTGAAGCAGAAGCACTGAACCTTCTTGAAATACAGGCCAACCTTTTCCGGCGTCACGTTGAACGTGGCGTGACCAACCACGTCGTGGTCAGCCGTGTTGGTGGCGTCAAAGAAGGCCATCGCGTCCTGGCCGAGATGCACGCGCACGCTGCGCTGCGACGGCTCGAACCGCCACGGCATGCCCGGCGCCACCGACGTGTCGAAATACACGGTGACGATGCGGTCGCTGGCCTTGCTGGTGTTGGCGGCAACGCGCTGCGTGGTGCCGTTCGCGCCTGTCACCTGGCAGAACAGGCGGTAGAGGGTGACGGAGTAGGAGGTAATTCCACCCATCACGGCCACAACGCCGAAGAACAGGGCAGCAGTGGTCCAACGGTTAGCTCGAATGCGCATGTCCGTCATAAAGGCCTTCTTTTTTGGAAAAAAAGAAGCAAAAAACTTTTATCACGGCTGTCGCGGACTCTCCCACAACGCGGGTCCTAGGGACCAAAAGTTTTTTGGTCCTTTTTTCAAAAAAGAACTGCTTGCTTGCTTTTTTACATCGAAAACTTCTCGCCAAGATAAACCCGTCGCACGTCCGCATGCGCCACCACCTCCTGCGGCACACCCTCCATCAGCACCTGCCCGTCGTGCATGATGTAGGCCCGGTCGATGATTTCCAGCGTCTCGCGCACGTTGTGGTCGGTGATCAGCACGCCGAGCCCGCGGTGCTTCAGGTGCCGCACCAGGTCGCGTATTTCGCCCACTGCGATCGGGTCGATGCCGGCCAGCGGCTCGTCGAGCAGGATGTAGCTGGGCTGGGTGGCCAGCGCGCGGGCGATCTCCACCCGGCGCCGCTCGCCTCCGGAGAGTGCCAGCGCCGGAGTGCGGCGCAGGTGGCCGATGCCGAACTCGCCCAGCAGCGCGTCGCAGGCCTGGTCGCGCACGTCCGGGTCGGGTTCGACCACCTCCAGCGCCGCGTGGATGTTCTGCTCCACGTTGAGGCCACGAAATACGCTGGCCTCCTGGGGCAGGTAGCCGATGCCCATGCGCGCGCGGCGGTACATCGGCAGCATGGTGATGTCGGCGCCGTCCAGCGTGATCGAGCCGGTGTCCGGCCGCACCAAGCCCACGATCATGTAGAAGGTGGTGGTCTTGCCGGCGCCGTTCGGGCCCAGCAGCCCCACCGCCTCGCCGCGGCGGACCTGCACGGAGACGTTCCGCACGACGGGGCGCTTCTTGTAGGTCTTGCCCACGCCGGTGGCGATCAGCCCGGCGCTGCCCGGCACCATGCGTAGCCCGTCGCGGCCGGTATCGGCTTGGGCCGGATCGGTGCTGCGGGTGGTGGCGGGTGCGGCGGTGCGGGCGGAGACGGGCCTTGTATCGACGGTCATGGGCTCCCCCGGCCGGCAGACCCGGCGCTGTCACCCGGCTTGGCTCGTGGCGGCTTGGCCTGTGACGTTTTGGATTTGCCAGGCTTGGCCGCGGCACCCGGGCCGGCCGGCCGGCCGGCGGCGGGTGAGGACGACGGCGATCCGTTGGGCACCACCAAGCCCTCCACCCGGGTGCCGGGCACCTGGGTCAGCGTCGCCAGGCCGGTTTTCATGTTCACCACCGCGGCCGCACCGTTCAGCTGGTTCTCGCCGCGGGTGATGTGGACGTTGCCGATCACGTGGGCCAGCCCGGTGTCGGGCAGGTAGACGCCGCGGTCGCCGGTGACGATCTCCGTCTGCGTGCGCACCTTCACGTGGCCGTATGCTTCCACCCGCTGCAGCTTGCCCGGCGAGTCAGGGTTGGTGCCGGCGGCGGCCGGCTTCTTCGCCGGCGGCGGGGTGGGTACGCCCTTGCCGGCCGGCGGCGCGTTAGGGTCGGCGGTGTAGCCCACCAGCACGTCGCCGGTGATGCGGCGGCCGTCGTTGCTGGTGGCCGAGGCGTCGCCGCGCGCCACCGCCATGTGCTTGGCCGACCAGTACTCCATGGCGTCACGCGCGGTCAGCAGGTCGCTGGGTGTGGTCAGCTTCAGGCCGTGGCCGGTCAGCACCAGCACCGACTGGTCGATGTCGTACACGGCGTGGTCGCCCCAGGCCTGGTCGGTCTGGGTGTAGATGTGCACGTGGCCCTCGGCGTTCAGCCGGTAGATCTCGTTGTTGCCGGTGTCGCCCTCGGTGGTCGGGGCGACCGCATCAGCCGGGGCGGCCGTCGGCGCGGTGGCGGCCGCCTTTTGCACCCCGCCAGGTGGCGGTGCGCCCGGACCTGCGGCACCCGCAGCACCCGCCTTCTTGCGGTAGTGGGCGACCAGCACGTCGGCGGTCACCGTCGCGGTGCCGCGGACCGCACGCGCGTCCTCGTGCGCGGTCACGGTCTGTGCACCCTGATCCCAGTCGATGCCGCCCAGCGCCGTCACGTTCACTGGGCCGCCATGCGACAGGTCGATCGCCTGCGCCCAGGCCAGCGCCGGCACCAGCAGGCAGACGGCAAGCGCGCTGCCGGCGAGACGGTGCGCCAGCAGACCGCGCGTGAGGCGACGGGCGGGCAGGTCCCGGCCGCTCAAACAGGAGCCGGGCACATATTCGACATGGAGGGCGGGCAGGTAGCGCTGAACGGCGGAAACGGCGCGCAAGCCGGGCTGGCCGTAACAGCCGGTCTCGGCGCGCTCGTATCCGGCAAAGCCGAGCGCGGCGCGCTCGGGTTCAGCATAGCCGAGCGCGGCGCGCTCGGGCCCAGCAAAGCCGAGCGCGGCGCGCTCGAGGCGAAGCAGGCCGCGTCGGTTCAAACAGGAATTGGGCGAGACGCACTCGACGACGGGGAGAGTGGCGATCGGGCGAGCGGGCAGGCCACGCTTGGTAGCAGGAGCGGCGACGAGGCAGCGTCCGACGCGGCGCCCGAGTGACACGCGCTCAGTGTGCCGCATTCATCACCAGGTGCGACGGGCCGTGGAACTGCACCACCCCGCCGCGGTCCACGATGGTGAAGCCCTGCGCGTCCAGCACGCCGAACGGCCCCTCGGCATGGGTGTAGTCGTTGCTGGTGGCCGCCCCCTGCTTGAGGTTCATCGTGGCGGTCTCCGACGTCATCGTCGTGCCGTCCTGGCGATAGAGTACCACCGCGTGCTCCAGGTCCAGCTCGTTGGCGTGCTCGATGAACACGCCCGTTTTGGACTTCAGCAGCAGCCAGGTGCCGTTCTCCATCGTGATGTCGCCCACCGGCTTGGCGAGGTTCACCCGCAGCGGCCCGACCCGGTCGGCGGTGTCCGACGACACGGTGTAGGGATGCCCGTGCTCGTCCAGCCCGTGGTAGCGGGGGCGCAGCATCTGCCCGGCGGTGGCGCTGATGGCGGTAAGGCGCCGCCAGGTGACACGCCCCTGGGCGACGGTGCGCGAGAGCTCCGGCCATAGGGCGATGCTGGACAGCAGCGCCAGGGCAAACAGCGGCAGGATGTACTTGGCAATCCGCACCGTGGCCCGCCGATGCGCCCGGCTGGCGCGTCGCTCGCCGGACCAGGAGGCCGTGACCGGCGAGGCCACCTGCAGCGCCCCTGGCAACGACCCGGGTAGCGAAGCGGGAGGCAGCGCGTTCAACGTCGTCATGCCCTTCCCAGTATGGGAGCGAGCCAAGCCCGGTCAATCAGACGCGTGTCACCGAACGCTACCGGGGTGGCGATTGTCACGCCCGGTGAGCAAAAATGTCCGGCTCTTCGTAGCCCAGCAGGTCCAGCCGCGTGCGGGCTGGCATGAAGGTGAAACACGCCTCGGCCAGCTCGTGCCGGCCTTCGCGCACCAGCAGGGCCTCAAGGCGGGACCACAGCGCGTGCAGGTGCAGCACGTCGGATGCCGCATAGCTGAGCTGCTCGGGCGTGAGCTCGGCCGCGCCCCAGTCCGACGTCTGCTGCTGCTTGGAGATCTCCACGCCCAGCAGCTCGCGGCACAAATCGCGCAGGCCGTGGCGGTCGGTGAAGGTGCGCACCAGCTTGGCCGCGATTTTAGTGCAGCGGATGGGGGCGACCGTGATGCCGAGGCAGTGCTGCAGCACGCCGACGTCGAACCGGGCGAAGTGCATCAGCTTGACCACGCCCGTGTCCGACAGCAGGCGCTTGAGGTTGGGGCAGTCGTAGCCGCGGCCGCCCAGCGCTTCGGGCACCACCTGCACCAGGTGCGCGCTGCCGTCGCCGGACGAGAGCTGCACCAGGCACAGCCGGTCGCGATGCGGGTTCAGGCCCATCGTCTCGGTGTCCACGGCGACGACCGGGCCGAGGTCGAGGCCCTCGGGCAGGTCGTCGCGGTAGAGGTGGATCGGGCCGGACGAGTTGAACTGGACGGTCATGCGGCGCCTGGAAAAGCCGTTGTTGGTGCCCCGGAGAAGACTCGAACTTCCACGACCTTGCGGTCACAGATACCTGAAACCTGCGCGTCTACCAATTCCGCCACCGGGGCAGGTGCAACAACGGAGGGCGGCTGGTAACGGGCGAAGGAAGGCAAGTCAAGGCAAGCGGTTCTTTTTTGAAAAAAAGAACCAAAAAACTTTTGTTCCCTCGAGTACACGCTGAGGGAAACTCCGCGACAGCCGTGATAAAAGTTTTTTGCTGCTTTTTTTCGAAAAAGCAGGCCTTGCTTCCTGGCGCGTGATCAGGACCAGAACCCGGCAAGCCGGGTTGCGGCTGGCGTCCGGCCGGTGGAATGGCTATATTGCTGAGTCTCCCGCAACCCCTCCCGGAGTGACTCCTCGGCATGTCCGACACCGCCGCGCCTGTGCCCAACGACGACCACTCGGCGCAGGATTACGATGCGGCCTCCATCTCGGTCCTGCGCGGCCTGGACGCGGTGCGCAAACGCCCGGGCATGTATATCGGCGACACCGACGACGGCAGCGGCCTGCACCACATGGCCTTCGAGATCATCGATAACGCGGTGGACGAAGCCCAGGCCGGATACGCCAAGAACGTCTCGCTCGTGCTGAACGGCGACGGCAGCGTGACAGTGCGCGACGACGGCCGCGGCATCCCCACCGACATGCACGCCGAGGAAGGCGTCTCCGCCGCCGAGGTGGTGCTGACGCGGTTGCACGCCGGCGGCAAGTTCAACCAGAACTCCTACAAGGTGTCCGGCGGCCTGCACGGCGTGGGCGCGGCCGTGGTCAACGCGCTGTCGGAATGGATGGAGGTGCGCATCTGGCGCAGCGGGCTGGAGCACTTCATCCGGTTCGAACACGGCGACGCGGTGGGGCCGCTCGTGGTGGTGGGGCCGTCCGGCAAGCCGCAGGGCACCGAGGTGACGTTCAAGCCCAGCTCCGGCACCTTCACCAAGGTGGAGTACGACTTCGCCATCCTCGAGCGCCGGCTGCGCGAGCTGGCGTTCCTCAATTCCGGCCTGCGCATCGTGGTGCGCGACGAGCGCCACGCGCCGGCGGCCCATGTGGATTTGTTCTACGAGGGCGGCTTGCGCGCGTTCGTGGAGTACCTCGACCGCGCCAAGGTGCCGGTGTTCACGCCCTGCATCAGCTCGATCACCGACGATGCCGCCTCCGGCATACGCGTGGAGTTCGCGCTGTCCTGGAACGACAGCTTCCACGAGACGATGTTGTGCTTCACCAACAACATCCCGCAGCGCGACGGCGGCGCGCATCTGGCCGGTTTCCGCCAGGCGCTGACCCGCATCGTCAGCAAATACGCCGACGGGATGGGCAAGAAGGAACAGCTCGCCTTGGTGGGCGACGACATGCGCGAGGGCATGACTTCGGTGCTGTCCGTGAAGGTGCCCGATCCGAAATTCTCCAGCCAGACCAAGGACAAGCTGGTCAGCAGCGAGGTGCAGCCGGTGGTGCAGGCCGCCGTCGCCGACGCCGTCTCCCACTGGTTCGAGACGCACCCAAAGGAAGCGCGCGGCATCATCCAGAAGGTGATGGACGCGGCCTCCGCACGCGAGGCCGCACGCAAGGCGCGCGAGCTGACGCGCCGCAAGGGCGTGCTGGACATCTCCACGCTACCCGGCAAGCTGGCCGACTGCCAGGAACGCGACCCGGCGAAGAGCGAGATTTTCCTCGTCGAGGGTGACAGCGCCGGCGGGTCCGCCAAGGGTGGGCGCGACCGCAAAACCCAGGCGATCCTGCCGCTGAAAGGCAAGATACTCAACGTGGAGCGTGCGCGGTTCGACCGCATGCTCGGCAGTGCGGAGATCGGCACGCTGATCACCGCGCTTGGCACCGGCATCGGCCGCGGCGAGCCGGAGCAGGGTGGCTTCGACGTGACCAAGCTGCGCTACCACCGCATCGTCATCATGACGGACGCCGACGTGGACGGCTCGCACATCCGCACGCTGCTGCTGACCTTCTTCTACCGCCAGATGCCGCAGCTGATCGAACGCGGCCACCTCTACATCGCCCAGCCGCCGCTATACCGCGCCAAGCGCGGCAACGACGAGCGCTACCTAAAGAACGATGCAGCCCTGGACGACTATCTTCTCGACAAGGCGCTGGGCAGCGCCGCGCTAATCCTGGCCGACGGCACGCGGCTGGAAGGGCCGGAACTCGCCGCGGATTCGCGCTGGCTGCGCGAGGCGCACGCGCAACTCAAGCGGCTGGCGGAGAACGCGGTGCCGCTGCCGCTGCTGGAGCAGGCGGCCATCGCCGGCGTGCTGACGCCGGACACCGCGCGGGCGCAGGCCGGCGCGCAGGACCTGGCAGCGCGGCTCGACTCGATCGCCCTGCCCAACGAGCGCGGCTGGAAGGTGGTGGCGGACGGCCAGAGCCTGCAGATCGCGCGCGTGGTGCGTGGGGTCGCCGAACGCTACAGCTTCGACGCCTCGGCACTGCGCAGTGCCGAGGCGCGCTGGCTGGCAGAGCGGGTGGAGCGGCTGCAGAAGGCGTTCGCCACGCCGGCAACGCTGAAGCTGGACAGCCAGGAGGTGGCCGTGGCCGGCCCTGCCAGCGCCTTCGAACGCATGCTGCAGCAGGGCCGCCGCGGCCTGGCCCTGCAGCGGTTCAAGGGCCTGGGCGAGATGAACGCGGACCAGTTGTGGAAGACGACGCTGGACCCCACGGCGCGCACGCTGCTGCAGGTGCGCGTGGGCGACATCGAGGATGCCGGCCAGGTGTTCTCGACGCTGATGGGCGACGTGGTGGAGCCCCGGCGGGACTTCATCGTTGGCAACGCGCTGAAGGTGGCGAACCTCGACGTCTAGTCCAGCGCGACGTGCAAGAAAGCAAGCGGTTCTTTTTTGAAAAAAAGAACCAAAAAACTTTTGTATCCTGAGTGCTCGCTGTGGGAGAGTCCGCGACAGCCGAGATAAAAGTTTTCTGCTGCTTTTTTTCAAAAAAGCAGGCCTTGCTTTCTTCGCCCGGCCCGACTCAGGGCGTCGTGGTTCCACTGATGAAGCAGCCGTTGCCGGCAGCGCCCAGGATTGCCGCGCCGGAGGTGATGGCCACGACAGGCTGGTCGCTGGCGCTGACGTAGAACAGCGTCGAACCCGCAGTCGACGTGTCGATATTGCTGCCCTCCACCAGCGGCGCACCCGGAAACACGTCGCCTGGCGTGCCGATGCCGCTTCCCGCAGTGGACAGCACGAAGCTCGACACCGAACCCGTCTCACCCTTGGTGACGATGCTGCACGACAGGTGCTGGATGGTCAGCTTTTTGCCGGACACCACAGCGGGGAAGGCCAGCGTGCAGGTGGTCTTCCCGTTGCAATTCGTGTCCGACACGGAAGCCATGAACGGCGTTGTAGCGTGCGCCGGTGCCGCGATGGCAGCAATGGCTCCGGCAGTCAGGACGAGAAATGCACGTGTCAGCATGGGCTCGGCAACCTTATGAGATGGCTACCATCTTCTATCATCCGGACATCCGCCCTGTCAGGCTATTATCGTACGATCCGGGCCGCGCGTCGTCGAGGCGAAGGCTCGAAGGTGCAACAACGGTTGTTGCTCCTCACCATGCGCGACCTATGCGCGGGCGTGCGCATCGCACTTGGCTGGCTGGTAGCTTGCACTGCTGCCGATCGGCAGCGTTGCAGTTTGCCTCAGCCTTTGACGACCTTCGGCGGCAAGTCCAGCTTCAGCGACAGCTCCTTCAACCGTGCCCCAGGCACCTCCGCCGGCGCCCCCATCAGCAAATCCTCGCCCTGCTGGTTGAGCGGAAACAGGATCACCTCGCGGATGTTCGGCTCGTCGGCCAGCAGCATCACCATCCTGTCGATGCCCGGCGCCGACCCGCCATGCGGCGGCGCGCCGTAGCGGAACGCGTTCAGCATGCCGCCGAAGCGCGCCTCCACGTCCGCCTGCGTGTAGCCGGCGATTTCGAATGCGCGGATCATCACGTCCGGCCGGTGGTTGCGGATGGCGCCCGACGACAGCTCGATGCCGTTGCAGACGATGTCGTACTGGTAGGCCTTGATGGTGAGCGGGTCCTGGTTCCGCAGCGCCTCCATCCCGCCCTGTGGCATGCTGAACGGGTTGTGCGAGAAGTCGATCTGCCCGGTCTCCTCGTTCAGCTCGTACATCGGGAAGTCCACCACCCAGCAGAAGCGGAACGCGTCCTTTTCGTAAAGGTCGAGCTCCTGGCCGATGCGGTTGCGCACGGCACCGGCGAATTTCTGCGCGTCCTCGTGCTTGCCGGCGGCGAAGAACACTGCGTCGCCAGGCTGCAAGCTGCAGGCGGCGCGGATCGCTTCCAGCCTGTCCGGCTCAAGGTTCTTCGCGATCGGGCCTTTGGCACCGTCGGCCTCGCAGATGATGTAGCCGAGGCCGCCGGCACCTTCCGCGCGCGCCCACTCGTTCAGCTTGTCGAAGAAGCCGCGCGGCCGCGGGCCTGCGCCAGGCGCGGGTATGGCGCGAACGATGCCGCCGGACGCTGCGATCTTGGCGAACAGGCCGAAGCCGCTGCCGGCGAAGTGTGCGGTGACGTCGGTGATGCGCAGCGGGTTGCGCAGATCCGGCTTGTCCGAGCCGTAGCGCAGCAGCGCCTCGTCGTATGGAATGCGAACGAACGGCGGCTTGTCCACCGCGCGGCCGCGGGCGAACTCCTCGAACGTGCCGGCGATCACCGGGGCCACCGCGTCGAACACGTCGTCCTGCGTCACGTAGCTCATCTCGAGGTCGAGCTGGTAGAACTCGCCCGGGCTGCGGTCGGCACGGCTGGCTTCGTCGCGGAAACACGGCGCGATCTGGAAGTAACGGTCGAACCCGGCCACCATCAGCAACTGCTTGAACTGCTGTGGCGCCTGCGGCAAGGCGTAGAACTTGCCTGGATGGTTGCGCGCCGGCACCAGGAAGTCGCGCGCACCTTCCGGCGAGCTGGCGGTCAGAATCGGCGTCTGGAACTCGGTGAAACCCTGCTCCACCATGCGCCGGCGGATCGACGCGATCACCTGGGCGCGCAACATCATGTTGGCGTGCACGCGCTCGCGCCGCAGGTCGATGTAGCGGTGTGCCAGCCGCGTCTCGTCGGAGAAGCTCTCACCGCCGGCCACCTGCATCGGCAGCACGTCGGCGGTGGACTGCACGGCGATCTCGCGCGCCACCAGCTCCACGTCGCCGGTGGGCAGGCGCGGGTTGCGGGTGGCCTCCGCACGCGCCACCACGTCGCCGGTCACCGTGATCACGCTTTCCACCCGCAGGCCGTCGGCGGTCGCCATCGCCGGCGAGCCGTTTGGGAAGACGATCTGCGTCAGGCCGTAATGGTCGCGCAAATCGACGAACAACAGGCCACCATGGTCGCGTTTGCTGTGGATCCAGCCGGACAGGCGCGCCTGGCTGCCCGCGTCGGTGGCGCGCAGAGCGCCGCAGGTGTGGGTCCGGTAGGGATGCATCGGCGGGGCCTCGGGGAGTAAGTCGGGCAAGCGCGTGGTGCGCTGGCTGGCTGCACGCTTGGCCCCGGGAGCCTGCCGGGGTCAAGGGACCTGTGGTGCGTCCGCGGGCAAGTTCGCGCGTTGGTTGCGGGTTTGGTCCTGCGAGATCGCCGCATCCTCGGTATCGCAGCCGGCTCTACTGCTGAGTGGCGTGGCGGTTGACCTGACGAAAGAAAGCAAGGCCTTCTTTTTCGAGAAAAAGAAGCAAAAAGCTTTTGCGAGCGCTGTCGCGGAAAGCTGAAACACCACGCCTCACCACGGCGCACCCATAGGGAACAAAAGTTTTTTGGTTCTTTTTTTCAAAAGAACCGCTTGCCTTCCTCTGCCCGAACGTCCGGCAGCATCGCAACTCGACCCCACGCGCTCACGACCGCAACAGGTCCGCAGTGCCAGAGAACAGCCCCGCGCCGGGCCACTCCGCTCACCCGCCAACGCAACCCTCTTGCCAACCCATACGACCGTAGTAGAAACGCCGATGCCCCGCCCCGCGCGCGACACCTTCGCGCACCCAGTCCTCATCACCGGCACCGACGCGCTCGCCGCCCTCTGCGAACGGCTCTCCGCCGAGCCCTACGTCACGGTGGACACCGAATTCATGCGAGAGCGCACCTACTGGCCCGAGCTCTGCGTGGTGCAGCTCGGTGGTGTGGCAGACGTCGCCGTGGTGGACGCTCTGGCCCCCGGACTGGACCTGGCTCCGCTCGGCCGCCTGATGGCCAATCAGGCCGTGGTGAAGGTTTTTCATGCCGCCCGGCAGGACGTGGAGATCTTCCTCCAGCTGTTCGGCGCCGTCCCCATCCCGCTGTTCGACACCCAGGTCGCCGCCATGGTGGCCGGCTTTGGCGACCAGGTCGGCTACGACAGCTTGGTGGCCGGCCTAGCCGGCGGCAGCATCGACAAGGCGCACCGCTTCTCGGACTGGTCCGCGCGCCCGCTCAGCCCCGCCCAGGTCGCCTACGCCGCGGCCGACGTCACCCACCTGCGCACCGTCTACGAACGCCTGACCGCCCGGCTGGACCGCGAAGGCCGCACCCCCTGGGTCGCCGAGGAGATGGCCGCCCTGGCCGAACCCGCCACCTACCGCCCCGACCCGGACACCATGTGGGAGCGCCTGCGCCCGCGCACCAGCAACCGCCGCATGCTCGCCGCCCTGCGCGCGGCGGCCGCTTGGCGCGAGCGCGAGGCGCAGCGCATCAACATCCCCCGCCAGCGCCTG
This sequence comes from Acetobacteraceae bacterium, assembly GCA_965198755.1. GTDB lineage: Bacteria > Pseudomonadota > Alphaproteobacteria > Acetobacterales > Acetobacteraceae > BOG-908. Next base: position 3,611,803 of record OZ240673.1, on the reverse strand, counting down.
GTGCGCGACGAGAGCCTGCTGGAGGTGGCCGCCACCATGCCGGCCGACGCCGACGCACTGGCCCGCATCCGCGGCGTCACCCGCGGCTTTGCCGAGGGGGCCGCCGGTCAGACGCTGCTCGCCGCACTCGCCGAGAGCCAGGCCCTGCCGGACGACGCGTTGCCCGAAGCCCGCGCCGCCCGCGACGGCGCACGGCCCTCGCCGGCGCTGGTCGCCTTATTGAAGGTGCTGCTGGCGGAGAAGGCCGAGAGCCACGACGTGGCGCCGAAGCTACTGGCATCGTCCGACGACATCGACCGGCTAGCGACCGAGGAGGCGCCGGACGTGCCGGCCTTGCACGGCTGGCGGCTGGGCGTGTTCGGCGAGGACGCACTGGCGTTGAAGCAGGGGCGCATTGCGCTGGGCGTCGCGGGCAAGCGGGTGAAGCTGATACGGTCGCCAGAGCCGACGGACTGATACCAACTGCGTTGATGCTGACTCATAGAAAGCAAGCAGTCCTTTTTTGAAAAAAGGACCAAAAAACTTTTGACTCCGCTGTCGCGCGCTCTCCGGAGAGGACCGCGACAGCGGAGACAAAAGTCTTTTGCTTTTTTTCTTCAGAAAAGAAGGCCTTGCTTTCTAGGTCATCACCTTCCCAGGCTCCGGCCGGAAAGCCCCCACCGCCGCCGCCCGTGCCGCCGCCAGCCGCGCCCCTTCCTGCGCCATGTAGTCGAACAGCCGTTCCGGGTCGCTCGCCCGCAGCCCGAAGCCGTGCAGTTCCGCACCCTGCGCCACCACGATCTCCCGCTGGTTCCGCCCGATCGCGTCCACGATGATGCGGGCCGCCTCGGCCGGGTCCATGCCGGCATCGATGTTGGTGTCGGACACCCCGCGCACGCTCCCGTCGCCCTGCAGCGCGTTCGTCGCGATGGCGGTGCGCACCGAGCCCGGCATCACCGAGGTGACCGATACGCCGTAGGCCGCCTCCACTTCCGCCCGCAGCGCCTCGTAGTAGCCCAGCAGCGCGTGCTTGGCCGCACAGTAGCCGGTGCGCAGCGGCGAGCCGGTGCGACCGGCCAGCGAGCTGATGGCCACCAGGCGTCCGGACCGCCGCGCCACCATGTGCGGCAGCACCAGCTGGGTCAGGCGCAGCGGCGCGAAGAAGTCGGCCTCCATAAGCGCGCGGTACACCTCGAAGCCGGTGTCCAGCGCCAGGCTGCGCTGGCTGATGCCGGCGTTGTTGACCAGCATGTCCACGCCGCCGCGCCAGGCGACCGCCTCGGCCACCACGGCGGGCAGGGCGTCGTAGTCTGTCGCCTCGAACGGCAGCACCAGCGCGGGCGCGCCAGCGGCGTCGGCCACCGCCTGCAGGGCGGCCACGCGGCGGCCGGACAGGATGAGCGACCAGCCTTCGCGGCCCAGCGCGTGGGCGAGCGCCTCGCCGATGCCGGAGGATGCGCCGGTGATCCAGGCAACGCGCGCGGTGGTGTTTGTCATGGCGAGGCTCCGAAATGGTAGAAAGCAAGCAAGCAGTTCTTTTTTGAAAAAAAGAACCAAAAAACTTTTGTTCTCTCGGCGCGCGTGTTGCTGAGTGTCCGTCTCAACAATCGGCTGGCGTGGCTTTTCGCGCAGGAAGCGGCGTGCGAGTGGCCCGAGGCCGTGCGACAAAAACGCGCCGGATGACCACCAGGGCGAACGTTTCAAACGGACACTGATACCAACAGCTCGAAACACTCACTCCTGTGATCGCCGCCGACGAGAAAGCAAGGCGAAGCAAAAAGCTTTTGTCACTGCTGTCGCGGACTCTCCCGCGGCGTACGCCCGAGGGAACAAAAGTTTCTTGGTTCTTTTTTTTTCAAAAAAGAACTGCTTTCCTTTCTCCACCGGTCATTGTCTCGGGCGGCCGGTATGAGACGTGCCGTTTCAGCCGTCCGCGACAGCCGTGACAAAAGCTTTTTGCTTCTTTTTCTCGAAAAAGAAGGCCTACCTTCTTGCAAGCACCCCAAAAGGCCCGCCGCGTGTCCAACCAAACCTTGCTCGCCCGCCGCAACGCCGCCATCCCGCGCGCCCTGTCGCACGCAACCTCCGTCTACGCCCACCACGCGCGCAACGCCGAGATCTGGGACGTGGAAGGCCGCCGCTACGTGGATTTCGCCGGCGGCATCGCCGTGCTCAACACCGGCCACTGCCACCCGCGCATCATCGCCGCCGCCACCGAACAGATGAACCGCTTCACCCACACCTGCGTGCAGGTGCTCGCCTACGAGCCCTACGTTGAGCTGGCCGAGCGCCTCAACGCGCTCGCCCCGTTTTCCGGCCCGGCGCGCACCATCTTCTTCACCACCGGTGCGGAGGCGGTGGAGAACGCGGTGAAGATCGCGCGCGTGGCCACCGGCCGCTCCGGCATCATCGCGTTCTCCGGCGCCTTTCACGGCCGCACCATCATGACCACGGCGATGACCGGCAAGACCCTCCCCTACAAGCGCGGCTTCGGCCCGTTCCCGCCGGAGATCTACCACCTCCCCTTCCCCATCGAGCACCACGGCACCACCACGGCGGATTCGCTGCGCGCGCTCGAGTTCCTGTTCCGCGCCGACATCGAGCCGTCCCGCGTCGCCGCCATCATCATCGAGCCGGTGCAGGGCGAAGGCGGCTTCTACGAGGCGCCGCACGAACTGCTGCACGAGCTCCGCCGCATCTGCGACAAACACTCCATCCTGCTGATCGCCGACGAGGTGCAGTCCGGCTTCGCGCGCACCGGCCGCATGTTCGGTATCGAGCATAGCGGCGTGCAGCCCGACCTGGTGACCGTGGCGAAATCGCTCGCCGGCGGCTTCCCGCTCTCCGGCGTCATCGGCCGCGAGCACGTCATGCAGGCCGCCGAGCCGGGGGGCCTGGGCGGCACCTACGCCGGTAACCCGATCGCCTGCGCCGCGGCGCTCGCCGTGCTCGACATCATCGCCGACGAAGGCCTGCTCGCTCGCGCAGAGACCATCGGCGCCCGCATCAAGCAGCGCCTCGCCACGCTGGCGCAGCGCAACGACACGCTGCCCATCGGCGCCATCCGCGGCCCGGGTGCGATGATCGGCTTCGAGATTTTCCGCGACCGCGGCGGCACCGAGCCCGACGCCGAGGCAACCAAGCGCGTCACCACCGCGGCACTCGATCACGGCCTGGTGCTGCTGTCCTGCGGCGTGTTCGCGAACACCATCCGCGTGCTCGTCCCGCTCACCGTGGAAGACGGCGTCTTGGATGAGGGCTTGCGTATGCTGGAAGCCGCGCTGGCCGCCTGAACCACGTCACTTCGCCGCGACGGGGGCAAACCCAGCTGGCAAAGCCTGCTTGCTCTGAGAGGAAACCCGGAAGGTCCGAGAAAAATGAGCGGTCATCCCCTATTCTTGCTGGTGTTTGTCACCTTCGTACTTTTTCTTGGCTTTCTTGGGTGGAGCAAGATCTCCACGAAGCGCAGCCAGCAGGGCAAGCAGTCCGGCATAGGCGGGCCTAACGACCCGATTTCCTGACACGAAGGAAGCAAGCACTGCTTTTTTGAAAAAAAGCAGCAAAAAACGTTTGCTGCGGCTGTCGCGGTTTTATTGTGCGGCAGCCGCTTCGGAGACGTTTAAGGAATTCGTTCCGAAGGCTTAGCTTTCGTAACTCATGACCGCTCTGTTGACTTCTGCGGGGGAGGCGTCTGGTCTGGCTGAGGAGGGCGATGCGGCGGGTACGCGCGGCGTGTCGTTCAGCATTTCGATCCGCCCGGTGATCTGACCGCCATCCTCTACCTGCAGGCGGCGGCAACGCGCGGTGCCCAGCACCACGCCGGTAGCGCGCACGATCAGGTTGGCCCGCGCAATGACGGTGCCATCGATGGTGCCGGCGACTTCCGCGCTCTCCACCTCGACCTCGCCCTTGAACACGCCGCCCTGCGAGACCGACAACTCGGCCGCGTGGATCATGCTGGCTTCGACGGTGCCTTCCACCACCAGGCGCTCGGCATCCTGCACCATGCCCTGCACGCTGATGCCGCGGCCGACCACCAAGGTCCGCCGCTCGGGTGCGGCCACGGGCCGCTCTGGCCCGCCTGCACGCGCCACTGGCGGCCCGGGCGGGCGGGGCGGCGTGGAGGGCGGCATCGGCGGGTTGGCGCCGTTGGGCGGCGTAGGCGAGGCAAAAGGCGGGCGTCCCATGGTCATGTCCTTGAAAGGAGGAGCCGAGGCGGCTTGTGTCGGCGCTGGCGGACGTGGCGGCACGCCGAGGCCGGTATCCGGCGGAGTCGGCTCCGCCTGGGGGTCGGGTGCGCTTTGGCTGGTTTCCATGTTGGGCTCCGGCTCGTCTTCGGGCTTGCGGCGTTTAAACAAGGGCGGCCCCCGTTGATCTGGACCGGCTGTGTCCGTGGAGATGAACCCGACCGGCTGATACGCGAAGATGTTGGCCTAACACACGCTGTTTGCGGGAAACAACCCGGCACGGGTGGCTTAACCCCAGGTTTCGCTTAAACCAAACATCACGCGGCGGCGCCGAAGCAAGGCCTTCTTCGAGAATAAAGAAGCAAAAAGCTTCTGTCTCCGCTGTCGCGAACGCGCCCGGACAGTCGTACTCAAGTTCTGGTTCTCGTCTTCAAGAAATAACCGCTTGCCTACCTTTCGGACCGCTCCATCAACACGTGTACCATGCAAGCCGTGCCCACCACCGGCACCAGCAGGTTCAGCACCGGCACGTATCCCGCCAGCGCCAGCGCCGCCCCCTGCAGCAGCACCGACCCCCGATGCCGCACATAGAGCGCGTTGGCCGCCGCCCGGCCCATCCGCCGCATGGCCACCGCCACGAACAGCCCGCGCCCCAGCGCCCAGGCGGTAATCGCCCAGCCCAGCACCAGGCCTACCCCCGGCAGCAGCAGCGCCAGCACCAGCGAGAGCACACTCAGCGCCAGCACCAGCGCGCCCACCACCGCGCTGTCCCAGATCTGTGCCGCGAACGCGGCGCCGGACGAGGGCGGCGGCAGCGCCGGGTACCAGCGCCGTTCCACCGCGCGGCAGACCGGCTCCATGAACAACGAGGCGATCACCACCGCCAGCGGCAGGAACAGCCACAGCGCGGCCAGCACGGCGGCGAACCCGCCGAGTACGCCCGCAAGCCACGCGATCCACCCCGTATGCACCAGCGCGTGGTGCAGGCCGTACACGCTGCCGGCGCACAGGCCCAGAAAGCAGGCGGCCGACAGCAGCAGGCTTTGGCACAGCACGCGCAGGATCGCCGGGTCGTCGAGCTGTTCGAGCGCCCGCAGGATTGGTTTGAGCATCGGCTTACCTTGTGCCCGGACGGCATTTCAGGGAAGACGCCCGGCATGAACGCACCCCGCTTCGACATCGTCGGCATCGGCAACGCCATCGTGGACGTGGTCTCCCCCACCGGCCACGCCTTCCTCTCCAAACACGGCATGCATCCCGGCGGCATGGCGCTGATCGACGCCGAGCAGGCAGAGGCGCTGTACGCCGCAATGCCGGCCGGCCGCGAGAGCAGCGGCGGCTCGGCGGCCAACACCTGCGCGGTGGCGGCAGCCTTGGGCGCTCGCGTCGCCTACATCGGCAAGGTGGCGGCCGACCCGCTCGGCGAGACCTTCCGCCGCGACATCACCGCCGCCGGGGTGCACTTCCCCACCGCTGCGCTGGCCGAAGGCGCGCCCACCGCGCGCTGCCTGATCCTGGTCACCGCCGACGGCCAGCGCACGATGAACACCTTTCTCGGCGCCTCGGTGGCGTTCGGCCCTGACGATCTGGACGCAGCCCTGATCGGTGATGCCGGCGTGCTCTACCTCGAAGGCTACCTGTTCGACCCGCCGGCGGCACAGGCCGCGTTCCGCGTCGCCGCCCGTGCCGCGCGCGAGGCCGGCCGCCAGGTGGCGCTCTCGCTGTCGGACGCGTTTTGCGTGGACCGCCACCGGGCCGCCTTCCGCACCCTGCTCGCCGACGTGGACATCCTGTTCTGCAACGAAGCCGAGCTGGCCAGCCTCTACGAGGCAAACAAGCTGGACGACGCGCTCACCGCCGTGCAGGCGGACGTGGCTTTGGCTGTGGTGACGCTGGGCGAAGCCGGCAGCGTCATTCTGCACGGCACCGAGCGCGTTGACGTGCCCGCTGAACCGGTAAGCGTGGTGGACACCACCGGCGCCGGCGACGCCTACGCGGCCGGGTTCCTGGCGGCGTACACGGCAGGCCGCAAGCTCGCCGCATGCGGGCGGCTTGCGAGCCTGGCGGCGGCGGAGGTGATCTCGCATTACGGGGCGCGGCCGGTGAGCGATCTGAGCGGGTTGTTGGGGCAGTTGTGACTTGGCTTGCTCAGCTGGGGGTTGGCAAGGAAGGCAAGCAGTTCTTTTTTGAAAAAAAGAACTAAAAAACTTTTGGTCTCTAGGGCGCGCGCTGGGGAGATTACGCGAAAGCATAACAAGTGTTTTGCATTTCTGTTCGATACGCGCTGTGTTTGTTGACGACGTGCCTCAACATCATGACCCGCACGAATGCATCAAATCGTCCAATATCAATTTAGCACCGCCTTCTGCCGCGGACAGCTGAAACGACACGCCTCACCACGGCGCACCTGACGAGACCAAAAGTTTTTTGGTTCTTTTTTTCGAAAAAGAACCGCTTGCCTTACTTACTTGGCCACCAGCTCGCGCATGACTGCCGCCATACGCCCCGCCAACGGCTCCAGCACGTCGCCCCAGTTCCCCGGCATGCCGATCCGTGCATCGCGTGGCGTGCCCTCCGCAATGCGTCCGGCCCCGTGCACCAGCGCTGCGGCCAGCGCCTGCACCGTCGGCTCTGCCGCGATGATGCTGGGCGAGATCGCCGCGAACACGGCGCGCGTCTTGGTGGCAAAGGTGTTGGTAACCGACAGGCCGCCGCAAGCCACCATCTCCAGCACCGGGTAGCTGGTGTGAGGCGAGAGCATCGGGCACAGCATTATGTCGGCGCTGCGCAGCAGGTCGCCATAGCCGGCGTAGGTGGTCCAGGGCGCCGCGCGCAACACGTGGCCGCCGCCCAGCGCCAGTTCCGGCACGCTGCCGCGGCCGCCGATGGCTAGGAACTCCCAGCCGGCGAAGGCCGGGTCGGCTGCCGCCTCGCGCAACGCCAACAGGCCCATGCCGAACATGTTCCGCGTGTTGCTGGGGCGGGCGTAGAACAGCAGGCGCGGCTTGCGGGCGGGGTCGCGTTGTGCGGCGGGGAAGAACAGCGCGCTGTCGACGGCCGGTTCGAACACCAGGGCGCGCTGGCGCGTCACCGGGTCGGCCAGCCGGCCATAGGGTTGCGAGAGCAGGAAGTCGGCCAGGGTGGCCTCGTTGATGACCGGCCAGAAATCCATCCCGTAGGTTTCCAGTGCCAGGGCGAAGTTGCTGGACCACGGGTAGAACCCCGGCTCGAACTCCTGCAGCATGTAGAAGAACTGCCGCACCGGCAGCGTCGGCAGCACCGCCTTCAGCTGTTGCGCGGTGGACCAGTGGCTGACGAGGAACACGTCGCCCGGACCCAGGCCGAGCGGCGCCGCCTGACTGGCCGCGGACACCACGTCCACTTCAGGAAATTTGCTGCTGCCGAGCAGGCTTTCGGCATGGGCGCGGAACCAGGCTGGCTCCACCGCAACGGGCGTACTTGTGGAGACGAGCCGCACCGCCACGCCGTGCTGCGCCACCCGGCAGACCAGGTTTATAATGGTGTTCGGGCCGCCGGTCATGCCGGTCTTGGTCCATGCGTTGTCGAGCACGTTCAGCCTGAGCGCCGACGGCGCCCCGGCGTCGTAGCGCACGTGCATCGGCGTGGTGCCCAACACGTCGACCAGGCGCCGCTCGAACAGCCCAGGGCGGGTGAACTGCAGCATGTTGCGGGCAAAACGTTCAGGGTCGTCACGCAGTAGCCGCGCGTGACCGCTGATCTTCCCGGCCAGTGTGTCGAACGGGGGAATCCGGATTTTCATGTGTTCGCTGCTGCCTTTCCGCCACCTGTCGTCTCGGCACGTCTGGCCGCCTCGTCACAGCTTGGCTGATCGTTGCGTTTTACACCAGAGGTGTGTCTGCACGAGGATCGGCGAGTTCTGCTTTCTTCCCGATTAAGCAACTAGTCTTCCGCTCTGCGACACGCGCTCTTGAGACCATCAGTTCGTCGGTTCCGTTCCAACAATGGCTGCGCCTCGCCGGGGCGAGCTTCAGGCTGTTGGCCGTACATGGACCGGGTCGAAAGATGCCAAGGCAGGAAGAAGCAAGCGTCTTCTTTTTCGAGAAAAAGAAGCAAAAAGCTTTTGTCTCCGCTGTCGCGGACAGCTGAAACGACACGCTTCACACGACGCGACCGACGGGAACAAAAGTTTTTTGGTTCTTTTTTTCAAAAAAGAACCGCTTGCTTCCTTGCCTTGCTGCGTCAACCGCGGTCAGCGGACAGATTTTACTCCCCCCTCTGCTCAACCAACATCTTGCGCTCCCGCCGCGCCAAACAGTCTCGGTGCGAGCAGTCGTGCATCAGGACGCATGAACCGTCTGTGCTGCCGCAGCGCCAGCGCCATGAACGGCCTGTCCGCCAGGCCCGCCTGCGGCTGCCCGCCGGCATCCAGCCACGCCGCGATCATGTCGTCGGCGAACGCTGGCAGGCCTGCGTAGCCCTCGCGGTAGATCACCGACTGGATCGCCGCATTTTCCAGCCGCCCGCGCATCTGCCGCACCTTGCGGCGGAACTGCCGCTGCCAGTCCGCCCGGCGCCACGGCGAGAGCGGCGGGATCAGGTAGACCGCCTCGGCGGCGCCGGCGATCAGCTGGCCGTCCCACGGTTTTTCCAGCGCATCGAGGTCGTGGCTCGCCATCGAGCCGAGCAGCCCGTCGCCGCGGTACAGCCCCACCGGCAGGCGCAGGCCGGCCTGTTGCATGCGCGCCACGAAGCCGGGGGTGAGCGCGTGCAGCTGGCCGTGCAGCCGGCCGCCCTGTTGCAGCGTCTCCGCGGTGGCGCGCGCCATCGTCCGCCCGTTGCCGGCGACACCGGTGGCAGCCACCGCGCGCGAGTTGGCGTCCAGCACGCGGAAGAAGCCGGTCAGCGTCTGCTTCGCCACCACCGCGTAACCGTCGGTGAAGACGTGCAGCCGCGCCGGCGGCAGCATGGCAAGCGCCTGGTTGATGGCGTTGGCCTTGTCGCCGAAGGTGATTGTATAAATCCGCGCCGGCAGACGCACCTGCCGGGCCGCCTGCAGCGCCAGGGCAGCGCTGTCGTCGCTGCTGCCATTGGCGATGACCGCGAGGTGGATGCGGTAACCTTCCGCCGCGCCGGCGATGCTGGCCACGCAGGCGCCGATCCTGGCCGCTTCGTTCTGGCAGAGCACGGTGACGCTCGCATCGTAGCTGGCCGCGCCCTCTTCACGCATCTGCAACGTCGCCCCTCCAGCCTGCCGCGTGGCTGCCGGTTGTTCTTTGCGCCACCGGGTCCATTGTGGCATCTATCCTGGGTGGCTTGCCCGCGCCAGCGCGAAGTTGCGTGGCCGAGGCTATGGAAACAATCAGGCGGACCAGGCGAGCAATGCGGGACGCGAGGCAGGAGGAGGACCGGATGGACGCGCAAATCGCAGACATGGCGGCCCCCGCGCCGCAGGGCCTCTCCCGCCTGCTGCGCGGCTCGTCGCTGTACCTCGCCACCAACATCGCGTCGAAGATCGTCGGCTTCGTGATGATCCCGTTCTACGCGAGCTACCTGAGCACCGACCAGTACGGCGTGCTCAACCTGCTGGAACTGGCAACCCAGGTCGTCGCCATCACCTTCGGCCTGCAAAGCCTCGGCCAGGCACTGACACGCATCTACAACGACCAGACGAGCGAGGCGGACCGCCTCTCCGTCGTTTCCACCGCGATGTTCGCAACCATGGCACTCGCCGGCCTGGTCACCCTGTTCGGCGTCGCCTTTGCCGGCCCCATCGCGGAGGCCACCAGCCTGGAAGGCTCGGCCGCGCTGCTGCGGCTGGCGTTCGTGGCGATGTTCTTCAGCAGCATCGCCGAAGTGGCGATGATCTATCCGCGCATGCAGGACCGCGTGTGGTTCTACTTCGGCTACACGATGGTCACGATGGTGGCCAACCTCGGCCTCAACATCGCGCTGATCGGCTGGTGGCACCTGGGCGTGTGGGGCTTCGTCTACAGCAAGCTCGCCGTGGCCGGCGGCGGCAGCGCCTTTCTGCTGGCCGGCGTGCTGGGCCGCGTGGGCACGCACTGGCACGCGGCCATCGCCGGCGCGCTGGCGCGCTTCGCCGGCCCGCTGATCGTATCCGGCGGCTGCTACTTCGCCATCCACTTCTCCGACCGGCTGTTCCTCGCCCATGTCAGCCGCGCCGAGGTGGGCGTCTACTCGCTGGCCTACACCTTCGCCTTCGTGCTCAGCGTCATCATCGGCGACAGCTTCAGCAAGAGCTGGGGCGTGTCGTTCTACAGCCTGGCGTCAGGCGCCGGTTGGCAGGACCGCTTCGTGGTTGTCGGCCGCTGGCTGGTGTTCGTGCTGGGCGCGGGTGCGATCGGCATCTCGCTGTTCGGGCGCGACGTGCTGGTGATGATGGTGCCGCCCAGCTACGACCCGCCGATGCTGCTGCTGCCGCTGCTGGTGTTCGGCTACTTCCTGCGCGAGGTCGGTGACTTCTTCAACTCGATGCTGCTGATCGGCGGCGGCTCCGGCGCGGTCGGCCGCATCGCGGTGGTCGGCGCGGTGCTGAACCTCGCGTTGAACGCGGTGCTGATCCCGCCCTACGGCATCTGGGGCGCAGCCTGGGCCACGTTCGGCACCTGGGCGGTGTACTGCGCCATCTGCTGGGTGGCCGCCTGGAGCACCCACCGCGTGGCGATGCACCCGTGGCCGCTTGCCGGCATGCTCGGCCTGTCGGCGGCGTGCCTGTATGCGCGCGAGGCGGTGGCGCCGCACGCGGCCTGGGTGAGGCTGGCGTTGGACGCTGCGGTGTTCGGAGTTTTCGTAGTGGTCGCAGTTGCGTTCTATCTGCGTCGCGACGAACGGCGGGACGTCTGGGTTATGGCAAGGAAGCTTCTTTTTTGAAAGAAAAAGCCCGGAGTTCGATTCTGTGTGCCGAAGAAGCAAGCAAGGCCTGCTTTTTTGAAAAAAGCAGCAAAAAACTTTTGGTTCGGCTGTCGCGGAGCCTTCTGCAGCGTGCACGCAACAAATAAAAGTTTTTGGTTCCGCTAGCTGCCAGAAAAGACGTTTATTTCTTCGCCTGCTGCAACGTCTGTATGACAGTGCAAATCGAAGAGTCGGCACCCGCGCAGAGACAAAAGTTTTTTGCTTCTTTTCAAAAAAGAAGGCCTTGTTTCACTGCGCCACCGGCTCCCGATGATGCAGCATAACCAAAGCCCGCCGCAGCCGCCGTATGCCCCCGCGCACCTGCCCCCGGTCACACATGTCCCGCCCCTCGGCCAGCAGCCGTTGCACGTCCAACGACGTGCTGTGCCGGTCCGCCACCTGTTTAGCCAACTGCGCGCAATACGGCGCCGTGTCGCTCGTCAGTGCGAAGCTCGGCGGATCGGCGGCGAAGCACGGCGATGCGGCGAGCAGCATCAGCAGCGGAGTGGCCCGGCACATCGTCATCTATAGGCGGGTGATGCCACCGTTCCGCTCTCCGCCACGTGGGGCCCGGATGAAGGGACGTTCATGTGGCCGACATGCAACATTGCCGGCACGGCGATCGTGGCCAACAGCCCGGGCCGCGCGTCCTCCAGCAGCAGGTTGCCCTCGTGCAGCATCGCCACCGCCTGCACCAGCGCCAGGCCCAGCCCGGACCCTGGCGTGCTGCGCGCGGTCTCGCCGCGGAAGAACCGCTCGGTGGCCCGCGGCCGGTCCGCCTCGGGGATGCCGGGCCCCTCGTCGGCCACGCTGATGCGCACCTGCCGGTCCGCGCGCGACGCCTGCAGCCGGATCACCCCACCGTCGGGCGAGAACTTGATCGCGTTGTCCAGCAGGTTTGCCACTGCCTGCTGCAGCATGTCGCGGTCGCCGAGGATGCTGAGCGTGTCCGGCACCGCCAGGCGCAGGGCCAGCCCGTGTTCCTCGGCCACCGCGCCGTACAGCTCGGCCAGATCCGCCAGCATCGGCCCCAAATCCACCTCCGCAAAGGCCGAGCGCCGCGCGCCCACCTCGATCTCGGCGATGCGCATCAGCGCGTGGAACACCGCCGTTACGTTGTCGAGGTCGGCCACCGCGCGCTCCACCCCGGTGCGCAGCTCGCTCTCGCTGCCCGCGTGCAGCACCGCGTCCTCCAGCCTCGCCCGCGCTCGGGTGATCGGCGTGCGCAGGTCGTGCGCGATGGCGTTGCTCACCTGGCGCACGCCGTCCATCAGCTTGGCGATGCGCTCCAGCATGGTGTTGATCGATTCCGCCAGCCGGTCGAACTCGTCGCCGCGGCCGGACCGCCGCACGCGCGGGGTCAGGTCGCCGCCGGCGATCGCGTCCGCGGTGGCCGACACCTCGGCCACCATGCGCCGGAACAGCTTGCGGATGACGAACGCGCCCGCGGCCCCCAGCGCGGCGATCACCAGCATGCTGGAGAACAGCGCGTTGGTCAGCAGCCTGCGCAGCTCCACCCGGCCGCGCACGTCGCGCCCCACCAGCAGCCGAAAGCCGCCGGGCAGGTCGTAGCGCCGCACGTCGGCCAGGCTTTTCGCACCCGCGCGGGTCACCTGCAGCTCGTAGAACACGCCGGGGTTCAGCACGCTGGCCGGCCAGCTTCCCAGGTTGCCGGCCACCCATTGCTGCGCCGGGTCGGTCACCTCGTAGATTGCGTCGTCGTCCACGTTCTCGCCGAGCCGCTCCTGGATGGTGAGCAGCAGCGCCGGGATGCCGCCTTCCGACCAGCGTTCCACTAGGCCCTGCGCGTCGGCGTTGATGGCGGCTTCCACCTGGCGGTCCAGAAGGTTCGCGGTGGACAGCCACAGGAAGAAGACCAACGCCAACGCGGACAGCGCGAAGACGATGCCGAAGATGACGGCAAAGCGCAGGCCGGCGGAGCGGATCAAAAGCAAGGCCTTCTTTTTCTGAGAAAAAAGGAGCGAAAAAACTTTGGTTCTGGCTGTCGCGGACTCTTCAATACGGCGCGCCCAAGGTGAACAAAAAGGCCGGTCGTGTCTCGCCCGGGTCAGATTTGCAAAATGCTTGGACGCCTCTGTCGTTGTCAGTTCGACAACGCTCTCGCGGGTTCGCTCGTTTTGATGCCCATCGGAGCATTGAGCTATCTTTTGAGTGCTTGAGGGATGACATGAACTCGTCGTCCGTAAGCTTTGTTACCCCGACCGGGTGACCTGCCGGCCCCTCCATGAGCACTGCTTGGCTCCATCCTGGTCGGGTCGGCCCAGGCCAGAGAAGAAGGCAGATCTGTCCTTGCTTGCTCGATCCATCGAGAGTGGCCCGCAAAAGCGGCAAGGGCGGCGTGGCACCATTGGGGCGCCAGTCGGATTGTTGCCGCTCAAACCACAGCGAAACGGCCTGCAAACTCTCAGTATCAAGCGGCCTGGGACTGCTTTGTGAGCGCTCGAGCACGCTTCCGGACTCAAACACCGGGTTCACGGCACCCATCGCTTGTCCACCTGCCAAGATCGCAAGAGCGATCCAGGCACGTTCGACAATATGGCTCCAAAGCGCGTCATTGCAGCGTTGCCCTATGTCTCAGCCAGCTTTGCTGGTTGCGGCCCGTCTACGACACTTACGCGGGTGCAAAGTAACATCGCTATTCCGGCCGCAGCATGTACCCTGCGTTGCGGATCGTATGGATCAGCCCGGTCGGAAACGGCTTGTCGATCTTCTGCCGCAGCCGGCTTACATGCACGTCGATCACGTTCGTCTGCGGGTCGAAATGGTAGTCCCACACGCCTTCCAACAGCATCGTGCGCGTCACCACCTGGCCGGCGTGGCGCATCAGGTACTCCAGCAGCCGGAACTCGCGCGGCTGCAGGTCGATCTTCTGAGCCGCACGGCGCACCGTGCGCGACAGCAAATCCATCTCCAGGTCGCCCACCAGCAGCTTGGTCTGCGGACCGTCGGACTTGCCGCGCCGGGTCAGCGCTTCGACCCGCGCCAGCAGCTCGGAAAACGCGAACGGCTTGGTCAAATAGTCGTCGCCGCCCGCTTTCAACCCGGCCACCCGCTCGTCCACCTGCGCCAACGCGGACAGCAGCAGCACCGGCGTCGCGTTGTTCTGCGAGCGCAGCGTCTCCAGCAGGCGTATCCCGTCGATGCCGCCCGGCAACATGCGGTCGAGGATGATGGTGTCGAACGCCTCGCTGGCGGCCATGAACAGCCCGTCGCGGCCGTTATCGGCATGCTCCACAACATGCCCCGCCTCGCGCAGCCCCTTCACCACGAACTGGGCGACGGTCGGGTCGTCTTCGACAATCAGTATGCGCATGATTCAGTCATCAGCCTTCAGCTGTCGGTGGTCGGACAGGCGATCTGCCGCGGTGCGCCGGTCTGGCGACTGCGGGCTGACAACTGGCGCCTGGCTCATTGCACCGTCTCTTCGGGTTCGGGTTCCGGCGGCCGGCGGCCCACCACCACGTCCAGATCCATCGTGGCCGCACCCCGCCGCACCCGCAGATGTGCGACCGCCCCCGGGTTCACCGCGGAGACGTCGCGGATCAGCTCGCGCGTGCTGTCCACCCGCTCGCCGTTGATCGCCATCACCAGGTCGCCGGCGCGCAGGCCGCCATGCGCCGCCGGCCCGCCGTGGTTCACCGAGGCGATGGCGGCACCCACGTGCTTGTGCGTGCCCGACGTGTCCAGCTCCACGCCCAGCCAGCCGCGGTCCACGTGCCCCTTCTCCAGCAGCTCGTCGACGATGCGCTGGGCGATCTCCGAGGGGATGGCGAAGCCGATGCCGACCGAGCCGCCAGTGGGCGAGACGATGGCGGTGTTGAGCGCAATCACCTGGCCGGACATGTTGAAGCTGGGCCCACCCGAGTTGCCCGGGTTGATCGGCGCGTCGAGCTGGAAGAAGTCGTCGAACGGCCCGGCGCCGATGTCGCGCCCGCGCGCACTCACGATGCCGGCCGTCACCGACCCGCCCAGGCCGAACGGGTTGCCAGCCGCCATCACCCAGTCGCCCACCTGAACCGCACGGCTGTCGCCCCAGGGCACCGCCGGCAGCTTGTGGTCGGCATCCACCTTGATCACCGCGATGTCGGTCAGCTCATCGGTGCCGATGATGTGGGCCGGTAGCTCGCTTCCGTCGGTGAAGCTGACCAGGATCTTGTCCGCCTCGCCCACCACGTGGTTGTTGGTCACGATGATGCCGGACGGGTCCAGCACGAAGCCGGAGCCGGCGCCGATCATCTGCTCGCGGCGTCCCTTCAGCTTGTCGCGGAAGGTCTTCTCGAACGGCGTGCCGCGCAGCTCCGGCGGCACCCCGGTCGCCGCGGCCGGGTCGGCCACGCTCACCCGCACGGCAATGTTGACCACGGCAGGCACCACACGGCGGACCAGTGGCGCAAAGGTCAGCGGCCCGGTCTGCACCAGCGGCTGCGCCCGGCCGATCGGGGCCGAGACGGCGAGAGCCAGCAACGCGGGCAGGATCAGACGCATGGTTACGATGTGGCACGCTCCCTGGGGACGAACAACTCTGGCACGTTCCGCCTAGGCCAGCCACGGCGGCGGGTGGGTGTTTGACGCGCGTTCGAGGCGTGTGACCGGAGACAGGCAAGGCAACCGGTTCTTTTTTGAAAAAAAGAACCAAAAAACTTTTGTTCCCAGGTACAAGCTGCGGGAGACTCCGCGACAGCAGGGATAAAAGTTTTTTGCTGCTTTTTTTCAAAAAAGCAGGCCTTGCTTCCTTCACTGGGGTCGCAGGACCCAGAAAGCTGTCGTGCTCATGCGCCGACGCCCGGCTTTTCTTCCGTCGCGTGGCTTGCCACTTGCCTGTCATGACACAGCTCATCCACCTCCCCGCCCGCGCCGTCCTCTCCGTCACCGGTGCGGACCGGGTGAGCTTCCTCAACGGCCTCGTCTCCAACGACGTGGCGCTGGCCGCACCCGCCCGTGCCGTCTGGGCCGCGCTGCTGACCGCGCAGGGCAAATACCTGGCCGACTTCTTCGTTTTCGCGGACGCCGGCCGCCTGCTGCTCGACTGCGAGGCCGCCCAGACCGCCATGCTTGTCCAGCACCTGTCCCGCTACCGCCTGCGTGCCGACGTGGCCATCGCGCCCGACCCGCTGCAGGTGCACGCCGCATGGGACGGCGACCCGCCCGCGGCCGCAGCCATTGCCGCGCCGGACCCGCGCCACCCCGGCGCCGGCTATCGCCTCCTGGCCTCCGGGCTGGCCGCCAACGCGGACGCCGATGCCTACGACCTGCACCGGCTCGGCCTCGGCCTGCCGGACGGCACGCGCGACCTGGAACCGGAGAAGACCATCCTGCTCGAGGCCGGCTTTGACGAGCTGAACGGCGTCTCCTGGACCAAGGGCTGCTACATGGGCCAGGAGCTGACCGCCCGCACCCGCTACCGCGGCTTGGTGAAACGGCGCCTGCTGCCGGTCAGCGGACAGGGCCCGCTTCGGCCGGCGGGCACGCCTATCTTCGCTGCGGGTAGGGAGGTCGGCACCATGCGGTCCAGCAACGGCGCGCAGGGGCTGGCGGTGCTGCGGCTGGACGCGCTCAGTGCGGGCGGGCTTGTGGCGGACGGGCAGGAGATCACGCACCATGTGCCTGGTTGGGCGAGGCTGCCGGAACTGGCGTAGAAGAAGGCAAGCGGTTCTTTTTTGAAAAAAAGAACCAAAAAACTTTTATTCCCTGACGAACGCTGGCCGGCGAGCGCGCGACAGCGGAGACAAAAGTTTTTTGGTTCTTTTTTTCGAAAAAGAACCGCTTCCTTGCTTCGCCTGTGCACTCCATTTTCGCCTTCACCGCTCCCACATTGCCCCAAGAACCTCAGGTCCCATCATGCGCCGCCTCACCCCTTGGCTTCTCGCCCTTCTCCTGGCACTCGCCCCCGCCCTGGCCGACGCGCGCCCGGGCCTCGGCGGCTCGTTCGGCAGTCGCGGCGGCCGGACCTACTCGGCACCCGCCGGCAACGGGCTGTCGAACGGCGCCGCACCCATCCAGCGCAGTTACACGCCCAATAACGGCAACGGGTCGACCTTCGGTTCCGGCTACGGCAACAGCGGCTACGGCAACGGCGGCTTCGGCCAGCGCGCGCGCTCGCCGTTCGCGGCCGGCCTGCTCGGCGGTTTCCTCGGCGCCGGTATCGGTGGGCTGCTGTTCGGCCGCGGCTTCTTCGGCGGCATGAGCGGCGGCGGCAGCCTGATCGGCCTGCTTCTGCAGATGTTCCTGCTCTATCTGCTGGCGAGTTGGATCTACCGCCGCTTCTTCGCCGGCAACCTGGCCATGGCAGGCGGCGGCCGCTTCGCCCGCATGATGAACCCCGGGTCAGCTCGCCCCACCGGCGGACCCGCGCGTCCCGGCAACCTGTTCGGCGGCAGCACCCGCGCCACCCGGCCGCTCGCCCTCGTCCAGGGCGACTACCAAAGCTTCGACCAGCTGCTGCACGGCATCCAGAAAGCGTGGTCCGCACAGGACTTGGCCGGCATGAACACCATGGCCACGCCGGAGATGGTCAGCTTCTTCAGCGAGCAGCTCTCCGAACTTGCCAGCCGCGGTGTGCGCAACACCGTCACCGACGTCCGCCTGCAACAGGGCGACCTGTCCGAAGCCTGGTCGGAGGGCGCGCGCGAATATGCAACCGTAGCGATGCGCTTCTCGATGATCGACGTCACGCGGGACGCAACCGGCCGCGTGGTGGACGGCAGCCCCAACGAGCGCGTGACGGTCACCGAGGTGTGGACGTTTCTGCGCGCGTCGGGTGCACGCTGGGTGCTCTCGGCGATCCAGCAGTCGCGGTAGGTCCAAATTTGGGTGCGTGCCGCAACGAGAATTGGGACAGCGCACTAGCCTCGTAGGCGGATTACAAACGTTTCATTGTCGCACTTGAACGCTGAAGGTGGCGACGGTGCCGACCCGGCCGATGTCCGTTGCGCACGTGATCCGCCCACTGACATCGGCTGCTGCCTGGGACTGCACAGAAGCATGTTCAAACGGCCTGTGACAAAGCCCGTTGGGCGGCAAGACCATGAGCAATCGTATCAGCGATGGTATTTTTAGCTCCGGCGTGCGGGAAGTAAGCAAGGCCTGCTTTTTTGAAAAAAAGCAGCAAAAAACTCTTGGTCCTGCTGTCGCGGAGGTTTCTGCAGCGCGCGTCCAAAAGGAACAAAAGTTTTTTGGTTCTTTTTCTAAAAAAGAACTGCTTGCCTTGCTGGTCACCGGTTAAGGTCTCGGGCCGCAGGTAAAATACCAATCGCCTTAAGTTTTGACCGGTGACAAGCAAAGCAAGCGGTTCTTTTTTGAAAAAAAGAACCCAAAAACTTTTGTTCCCTTGGGCGCGCTTTGCAGAAACGTCCGCGACAGCCGGACCAAAAGTCTTTTGCTTCTTTTCTTCAGAAAAGAAGGCCTTGCCTTCCCTGCCGGACTTCGAAGGGTCAAGATCCAGGGCCGCTGGTATAAGAACCGCTTAGCTCGCTTGTTCGCAGGTCAACATCTCGAATGGCCGTTGCGATACGACCGCGGGGCAATTGCTTTCGCGAGCACGCGTTGGAGCTGCGTAGAAGGCAGTCACTCCAGTCGTCCGCCAGTTGCAGCAGCACCGATCTTCGTCCGACTTGCGACACAAAAGACAGTGTACTCGTGGCAAACCTCTGTCTCATCGATTACACGCCGCCGGAAAAATCCACGACAGCCGAGACAAAAGTTTTTTGCTGCTTTTTTTCAAAAAAGCAGGCCTTGCTTGCTCGCTTTACTTCTTCTCCCACCCCCGCACCCCCTGCTGCCAATACGTCAGCCCATGCCCCCCCGCCTTTGCCGCCGACCAGCGCCCGCGTGCCGCCGCCACCGCCGCCTCGTCGCCGCCGTCGAACAGATCGAACACCCGCTCGAACGCCCCCAGCGCCGCGCTTGTCGTCCCGTCCAGCAGGAACGCGTAGCGCGCCCCGTTCGGCGCCTCGTCGCGATGCGTGAGCCAGATCGGCTGCATGTCCGCATCGCCCGTGGCCGGCGTTCCGTGCGGCAGCCAGTCCGGGTCCGTGCACGCCCACAGCGCGGCGTCCAGCGCGGCCACGCGCGCCTCGCTGCCCAGCAACACCACGGCGCGGTGGCCGGCCTTGAGCGTGCGGCCGAGCAGCGGCGGCAGCGCCTGGTCGGCGCCGGTGCGGGTCAGGTGGTAGAAGCCGATCTCAGCCATGCGACTCGTAGTGCTCGCCCACCAGCCGGTCCAGCAGACGCACGCCGAAGCCGGTTGGCCCTGCCGCGTGGCGCTCGCTGGCCTCGGCGTGCGACTCCACGCCGGCGATGTCGAGGTGCAGCCACGGTATCTCGCCCACAAACTCGCGCAAAAACGCCGCAGCCTGGCAGGCATCGGGGTGGCCGGACCCGTCCACGCAATGGCGGATGTCGGCGATGTCGCTGTCCAGCGCGCGGCGGTATGCCTCGGCCAGCGGCATCGGCCAGACCCGCTCGCCCACTGCTTCGCCCGCGGCCTGCGCCGCCGCCAGCAGCGCCGCGTTGGTGCCGAACGCGCCGGCCATGTGGTGCCCGAGGGCGACCACGATGCTCCCGGTCAACGTCGCGAGGTCGATGATGGCGCGCGGACGCTGCGTCACCGCGTAGGCCAGCGCGTCGGCCAGCACCAGGCGGCCTTCCGCGTCGGTGTCCACCACCGCCACCGTGCTGCCGTCGAACATCCGCAGCACGTCGCCGGGGCGATAGCTGGCCGCACCCGTCGCGTTCTCCGCCAGCGGCAGCACGGCCATCGCGGCCGCCGTCGAGCCACGCCGCGCCAGTGCCAGCATCGCACCCGCGCACGCCGCCGCACCCGCCATGTCCGCGCGCATCTCCCACATGCGGTCCGCCGGCTTGATGCTGATCCCGCCGGTGTCGAACGTGATGCCCTTGCCGACGAACGCCACCGGCGCACCCTCGCCCGCCCAGCGCAGCACCACAAGAAGCGGCGCATGCACCGACCCGCCGCCCACCGCCAGCAAGCCGCCGAACCCCCGCGCCCGCAACGCGTCGGCCTCGATCACCTCGACAGCCACGCCCGCCGCCGCCAGGACGCCGAGGCGCTCGACGAAACCGGCCGGCGTCAGCGTGTTCGACGGCTCGGCCACCAGGTCGCGCGCGAACATCGCCGCCTCCACGCCGGCCGACGTCGCCGCCCAGGCCTGCGCCGTCTGCGCGTCGTCGCAGACCAGGTCGATCGCTTCCAGCAGCGGCGCATCTTCCCGCGCGCGCGTGCGCAGGTGCTCGTAGCGCCACGCCCGCAGGCACGCGCCGGCCGCAAGCCCGGCTGCAACGCCAGCAGGAAAACCGCGCGCATCGATGGCTACGCGCGCGCGCCGGAGCAGCGGCATAACACCAAGCGCGCCGGTAGACTCTGCATCTTTGCTCAGCGTGGTGAACACGACGTCGCCGACGAGCGCGGCGCTGTCAGGCGCTGCGTCAAAGTGCTCGGTCGGCGTGGAGACTGGGCGGATGACCGGCAGGCCCGCGTCCAGCACTGCCGTGACGCGGACGGTTAGCAAGGAAGGCAAGCAGTTCTTTTTTGAAAATAAGAACCAAAAAACTCTTGTTCCCTGAGCATCCGTCTCCGGAGAATCCGCGACAGCAGAGACAAAAGTTTTTTGCTTCTTTTTTTCAAAAAAGAAGGCCTTTCTGCCAATGCATCAGACTTCGAAATGCGCCGCCACCAGCCGGTCGAGCAACCGCACGCCGAACGCTGTCGCACCCTTTGGCACCACGGCGGCGTCCTTCGACGCCCACGCCGTGCCGGCAATGTCGAGATGCGCCCACGGCTTGTCGTTGACGAAGCGCGCCAGGAACTGCGCCGCGGTGATGGAGCTGCCCGGCCGGCCGGTGATGTTCTTCATGTCGGCGATGTCGCTCTTCAGCTGCTTGTCGTAGTCGCGGCCCATCGGCATGCGCCACAGCTTCTCGCCGGTGGCGGTGCCCACGGCCAGTAGCTTGCTGGACAGATCGTCATCGTTGCTGAACAGCCCGGCATGCTCGTGGCCCAACGCCACGATGATCGCACCCGTCAGCGTCGCCAAATCCACCATGAAACGCGGGTCGAACTTCTGCTGCGCGTACCAAAGCACGTCGGCCAGCACGAGGCGGCCCTCCGCGTCGGTGTTGAGCACCTCGATCGTCTGGCCGGAGTAACTCTTCACCACGTCGCCCGGCCGCTGCGCGGTGGCCGAGGGCATGTTCTCCACCAGCCCCACCAAACCAACCGCGTTCACCTTTGCGCGGCGGCCGGCGAGTGCCGCCATCAGCCCCACCACGGTACCGGCGCCGGCCATGTCCCACTTCATGTCCTCCATGCCGGCCGCGGGCTTGATGCTGATGCCGCCGGTGTCGAACGTGACGCCCTTGCCGATGAACGCGACCGGCTTCTCCTGCCCGCCGCCATGCCACTGCATCACCACCATGCGCGGCGGCTGCGCGCTGCCCTGGCTCACACCCAGCAGCGAGCCGAACCCCAGCTCCTCCAGCTCGGTCTGGCCGAACACCTCGATCTTCAGCCCCAGCTCGGACAGCTTCTCGATGCGCGTGGCGAACTCCGGCGGGGTGAGGATGTTGGCCGGCTCGCTGACCAGGTCGCGGGTGACGAACACGCCGTGCGCGATGGCACGCTGCGCCGGCCACGCAGCCTCGGCGGCCGCCCGCTCGCCGGTCAGCACGGTGAGCGCGGCCAGCTTCGGCTTGTCCTCTGCCTTCTGCTTGGTGCGGTAGACGTCGAAACGATACGCCCGCAACACCGCGCCCAGCGCCGCGGCGGCAGCGTGTGCGCCGTCCAGCCCGTCGGCGGCGATGGCGGCCACCGCCTCGCGCGACAGGTGGGCGGCCAGCGTGCCGGCGGCCTCCTCCACCCGGCGCGGCGTGAGCTCGCCCTCCTTGCCCAAGCCGGCGGCGACCACGCGCGACAGGCCGGCGCCGGGCGCCAGGACGACGCAGCTCTGGCCTTCCTTGCCGGTGAACTCGGCGGCGGCAAAGGCGCGGGTTATGGCGCCGCCGGTCGCCTCGTCGGCGGCGTGCCATAGGCCGGAGGCGCCGGCGCCCTCGCCCACAAGCAGCCCGAGCGCGCCGGTGTGCGGCAGGGCAGCGTCGGCGAAGGTCACGTCGATCATGCAAAAGTCCTTGGAAATGGCTTGCTCGGGAAGGCAGAGACTGTAGCAGCGATGCCGCGCTTTGCCAGGGGCGGGCTGCTGGGATAGGGCAAGGCCAGGGGCGTCGTGCGAACGCACGCGAACGCGTGACGCCCCTGGCCCCCGCTAAGGACAGTCGTCCTTAGAACCGGTATTATGTAGCACCCGCCACCATGGTCGGTCTACATACAGACGCACTCAGCCGCCACTTACATCACCGAAAGGTGAACCTCCCCGAACGACGGGAGGGTGGTGAGGTGTAAATAGGTGCGGGCGGCTAAACTGCTCACTGTGCTTCTTGGTTTAGGTGCAAACGTTCTGTGCACCCAAGGGAGCACCTTGGACTTCAATTTCCAAACTGCCGTTTGGATGACGAATCGTAGCGCCAATTCTAACCCGATAAACCAACTCGGAAAGTCGAGTAACATCTTTCTGAAAAACATCTTGGTATGTTACAGAACTATAGATGTACAAGTCTTTGCGCTTCGCTGCGAGAGCTTGAAAGTCATTCATAGTTATAGCTTTAGTATTGGTGTACCGTACCATTCCGGGCCCTATAACACCGAACGTCTCTTCTTTGATGAGTCCTACAAATTCCGGAACGGGATCGTCGAACGGAACGATATTGTAGCTAATAAAAACATTAGCGTTGATGGCTGGGGTTCTACCAGAGTTCTTCCAAGTGATACTAAAGCCGTAAGCTGGACTATAAATCACGCCATCAATTTCGGCGTTGCTGACTTGAGTATGGCGAACGCCTTCGGGAGAAAGCCAAGCTCTTTCAACGAATGGAGCTTCGGCGGCTGCGATTGCAGCCTTCGTAGCGGCCTCAGCGGCCCTCTGAGCAGTTTTATCAGAAGAGTCCAAATAGCCGAGTTGCCAAAAAAACAGACCGCCCTGACCGAATCCGACAACTACCAAAGCCAAAGTGAAGATGGTTATCGGCGCCCAAGTCGTGGGGTCCCCAATGGTTTCTTCTGGCTGCTTATCGTCGCCGGCCCCATGAGCTTTCTGGTGGCTATGGGGCTGGCGGGACTTGTTTACGGCAAGCCCGGCAAAAACGAAAACAACAAAGACAAATGACCAAATACACCCAGCGCGCCAGTAGCGCTCCCAGAGGACTCCTACAAGTCTTCGAGTCGAATCCCCTCCATCTCTAGCGCCGCCAACGTGGCCAGTAGCAGGGTTGCTGCTACTGTCCCCCGGCTGAACTTGTTTGCTATCGATGCCTCTGTCTCCCGCAATCCATGCGCCTCTAGCCGCTTAGCAAGCTGGGCATAGGTCACGCCAGCCCGCTTCATCTCAGCCTTGAGAAAGCGTGCAGTTTTGCCAGCAAGTTCCTTTTCTGTCTCTGCTAGTCCCATAGGAAACTCCTAACCACGATAAAAAGCTATCATATCCGATAATTTCCTCTTGCCAAGAGTAGGCAGGGAAGCTATCACATCCGGGAACAAGCTACCGGATGCGACAAGATGGCCCAGCATTTCCTCCTCAGCGCCAAGGCCCGGACCCTTTCCATCGGGGCCGTGATGCGTATGACGGACGAGCAGGCCGAGACGATGTTTGCCGCGATCCGCTGGACAGAGACCGCCGGCAAGGCCGTATGCCCGCACTGCGGTTGCCCGACCTGCTACGAGGCTCGCCGCCCGAACGGCGCTCTGCGCTTCCGCTGCAAGGCCTGCCGCAAGGATTTCAGCCTGACCAGCGGCACCCTGTTCGCCTTCCACAAGATGCCCCTCCGCACCTACCTCGCGGCTATCGTGATCTTCTGCAACGAGGTTAAGGGCAAGTCCGCCCTGGCCCTGAGCCGCGACCTGGACGTGCAGTACAAGACGGCCTTCGTGCTGGCTCACAAGCTGCGGGAGGCCATGTCAACCGAAGTGCGCGGCCACCAGCTCGGCGGCCCCGGCAAGGTGGTGGAGATTGATGGCGGCTACTTCGGCGGCTACATCAAGCCCGCCAACAAAAAAGAGGACCGGATCGACCGCCGGCTGGCCAAGAACCAGAACGGCAAGCGCCAGTGCGTGGTCGTGATCCGCCAGCGTGACGGCCATGTGTTGCCCGCCGCTTTCCGGTCAGAGGGTGACGCGATCTCTTTCATCCGCAACCGGGTGGCCCGCGAGACCGAGGTCATGGTGGACGAAAGCTCGGCCTGGAATGACCTGAGCGCCCGCTACGTGGTGAAGACGATCAACCATCAGGTGGCCTACAGCCTGGACGGCGCTTGCACGAACGGCGCTGAGAGCTTTTTCAGCCGGATGCGCCGGGCCGAACAAGGCCATCACCACCACATCAGCGGCGTCTACCTTGGCCGCTACGCCCAGGAGAGCGCGTGGCGCGAGGATACCCGCCGGGTGACAAACGGAGCGCAGGTTACAGGCGTGGTGGCTTTGGCGATGAAGGCTAAGCCGAGCGTGGATTTCTGCGGGTATTGGCAGCGGGCGTGCTGATCGCAGATTTCTGCGCTTAATCCTCTGTCCGGGATTCCAATTCAAAAGGAATCGGCGCACAGTAGGTGCCGGGCGAAGCGAGGTAGGGGCGAGCGACCGGAATCGAACCGGCGACGCGGAACTTACGAGGGACCCGCTCTACCACTGAGCTACGCCCGCCAGAGAGGCCGGCCTGCCGTTTTCCCGCAAAGTCAGCGGCAGGCCGGATTCTCATCTCCTACTGGGGTAGCCTGCGGCGCAGAGCAGAGTCGCCACAAGAGACAAGTTCCTACATTTTAGAAAATATTGTTCTTGAGACTTAATTTTGAGTCGTTCCAGCACCGATTCTCTTTTAGCCGCTGAAGTTAAACCGCCAGCTCCCACCACGTATCCGGCCAGTTCACCAGCTTTCGCACCAGGCTTTGCTCGGCCAGATTCGCCAGCGTAGCCCGCACACGTTCGGTGACGTTGGCCTTGGCGCGCGGGGGTAGGTCCAGCCCCTTTGCCGCGAGCGCGTATTCCACCACGTAGCGGCAGGAGACCGGCTTGTTGGCCTCTCGCAAGGCCGTAAGGACCAACCGCTTTTGCTCGCCATGCCGGAAGTAGAGGCACCGCATGGAGACGGGACGAATGGCCGGAATCAGCTCCGGGTTGCTGGCCGGTTCAAACATGCGGATGACCGCATCTAGAGTTGCCAAGGTGTCTCGCTGTTTTCCTAGTGCCCGCTCGGCGGACTGTATCATACCGGCTAGGTGTGCCCGCTTGCGGTGCAGGGCGTGGATTGCGAAGCTGTCTCCCATGCTGGGGAGTTTATCCCAGCTAAGCCGGCAAGCGCGCCTTTGCCATGGTGGCGGGTGCTACCTAATACCGCTTAGAACCTGTTTGTTTAAGGGGTTTTCAGAGAGGGTCCGCACGCGTTGTGGCCTCAGCCTCGTTGGCCCCTCTCTGAAAACCCTTTAGGCGAAGCCGGGGTCTGGGGCCGACTGGCCCCAGCGGGGTCCAGGGGCAGAGCCCCTGGCCTTCCTTCATGTCAGGAGCCGCCCTGTGCAGACCGACGCCGCCCTGCTCGACCTGGCCGCCCAGCTCGCCTGGGAGGCGTCCGGCGTCATCCTCGCCCTGCGCGCCCGCGGCTGCGCCACCGAGACCAAGCCCGACCACTCCCCCGTCACCGAAGCCGACCGCGCCGCCGAGCGCGTCATCGTCGCCGGCCTGCGCCTGGCCACCCCCGACATAGAGGTGGTCGCAGAGGAGGAGGTCTCCGCCGGCCACGTCCCCGCCAGGTCGGACGCCTACTGGATGGTGGACCCGCTGGACGGCACCCGCGACTTCGTGGCGTTGCGCGACGGCTTCACCGTCAACATCGGCCTGGTCCGCTTCGGCCGTCCGGTTCTGGGCGTAGTGGCCGTGCCGGCCAGTGCGGAGCTGTTCGGCGGCATCGTCGGCCAGGGCGCCTGGCGGGAGGGCGGCGCCGGCCGGCAGGCGGTCCACGCCCGCCACGTGCCGGCCGACGGGCTGCACGTGCTGTCCTCGCGCCACAGCGCCGACGACGATGCGTTGCGCGCAGCGTTGCCCGGCGAGGCGGTCGCCAGCATCACCCACTTGGGCTCGGCGGTGAAGTTCTGCCGCCTGTCCGAGGGTGCGGCCGACGCCTACGTCCGCCTCGGCCGCACCATGGAATGGGACACCGCCGGCCCGCAGGCCGTGCTGGAGGCCGCCGGCGGCACGCTGCGCACGCTGGACGGCGGCGTGCTCGCCTACGAGAAGCCGGACTGGGCCAACCCGCCCTTCATCTGCCGCGGCCGGGCGTGACCGAGACGCTGCACCCCGACGAAGCAGGCCTCGCCCGCGCGGCGGCCCTGCTACGCGCCGGCGCCCTGGTCGCCTTTGGCACCGAGACGGTCTACGGCCTGGGCGGCGACGCGACCCAGGGACGCGCGGTCGCCGCCATCTTCGCCGCAAAAGGCCGCCCGCACTTCAACCCGCTGATCTGCCACTACGCCTGCGCCGCCGACGCCTTCGCCCACGTGCACGCCAACGCGCTGGCCGAGGCGCTGGCCGCCGCGTTCTGGCCTGGCCCGCTGACCATGGTGTTGAAACGCCGTGTCACCTGCCCGGTTGACCTGCTGGCCGGCGCCGGCCTGGACACGCTGGCGGTGCGCGTGCCCGGCCACCCTGCCGCGCGCGCGCTGGTGCAGCGTGCGGGCCGGCCCATCGCCGCGCCCTCGGCCAACCGCTCCGGCGGCGTCAGCCCCACCAGCGCCGCCCACGTGCTGGCCGACCTCGGCGGCAGGATAGCAGCGGTGCTCGATTGCGGGCCCTCGCCGGTCGGCATCGAGAGCACGGTTCTGGACCTGACCGGCGCGCAGCCCTTCCTGCTGCGCCCCGGGGGCATCACCGCCGAGGCAATCGAGGCGCTGGTGGGTTCGATCGGGCGCGGCCTGACGCCGGCTCAGGCGGAGGCCACGCGCAACCTGCGCTCGCCCGGCCTGCTGGTCTCCCACTACGCGCCGGCGCTGCGCCTGCGGCTGGAGGCCACGTCCGCCGGTCCCGGCGAGGCGCTGCTGTCCTTCGGCCCGGACGCGCCGCCGGCACGGCTGGCGTGGAACCTGAGCGAGTCGGGCGACCTGGCGGAGGCGGCCGCGCGGCTTTTCGGAGGCCTGCGTTGGCTGGACGCCGAAGGGGCGGCGCTGGGGCTGGCCGGGATTGCGACGATGTGCGTGCCGGCGCACGGGCTGGGGGTGGCGATCAACGACCGGCTGCAGCGGGCGGCGGCGGCGAAGTGAAGGCAAGGCAAGCGGTTCTTTTTTGAAAAAAAGAACCAAAAAACTTTTGTTCCCTTGGGCGCGCGCTGCAGAAACCTCCGCGACAGCAGGGACAAAAGTCTTTTGCTTCTTTTCTTCAGAAAAGAAGGCCTTGCTTTCTCGCCGGCTTCAAAGGAGCCAAGCGCTTGGGCCGTTTGTATGATGACTCAAAGACGTCGAGGCGAGGCCACAGACAAGATGTAGGGCTTAACGAAAGTCCGCGCATTGGCCTATGTGCCGCAGACTCTCCCGCAGCGTACAACCCAAGCGACAAAAGTTTTTTGGTTCTCTTTTCTCAAAAAAGAACTGCTTGCTACGTTTCCGAGTCATTCAAAGACCACCGACGTCAGGTCGCCTCGAACGTCACCAGTTCCGCGCCTTCCTGCACCATCTCGTCCACGCCGTGCTTTACCGCTGCCACAACGCCGTCTGCCGGGGCCGAGATCGTCAGTTCCATCTTCATCGCTTCAAGCACCACCAGCGCCGCACCGCGGGCGACGTGGTCGCCGGCAGCGACCAGCACGCGGGTGACGCGCGCGGGTATGGGAGCCGTCAGCTTGCCGCTGCCCGCATCGGCGGCCGGCGGCGGCGCGAGCGGGTCCAGCACCTGGAAATCGTAGTTGGCACCATGCATGATCACCGTCAGGCCGTTGCCGTGGCGCACGATGCTGGCGGACGCTGGCACGCCGTCCAACCGCAACCGCATGGACCCGCGCGGCGCCTCGGCGCCGGAGACGCGCACGCTGCCGCCTTGCAGGCCGAGCAGCAGTGAACCATCGGGCGCTGTGTGGACCGGCACGTTTGCAGAGTCCGCACCGTGCCCCAGCAGCAGCAACTCCACGCCGTCGGTGTTCATTCGCCACGCATCGTCGGCCAGCCAAGGCGACCACGGGTCGGCCGCATCGCGCCGTGCGGCGAGGTTACGGTCCGCACGCGCGGCCAGCGCGGCGGCTGCCCAAACGGTTGCGCCGGCCGGTGCCGGCGGTGCCAGCAGCGCGGGGTGGCGTGCGATGAAGCCGGTGTCCAGTGCGGCCGCAGCGAAATCCGGTGCGTCGGTGATGCCGCGCAGCAGGCCGAGGTTGGTGCGCACGCCGGCAATTTCGTAGTCGCGCAAGGCCGCGCGCAAGTGACGCAGCGCCGACATGCGGTCAGCCCCGTGCACGATCAGCTTGGCGATCATCGCGTCGTAATACGGCGTGATCTCGTCGCCCTCGCGCACGCCGCTGTCGACGCGGACGTGCGCGCTCTCCTGCGGCGTGCGCAGGTGTGTCAGCTTGCCGATGGACGGCAGGAAGTTGCGTTCCGGGTCCTCGGCGTAGATGCGCGCCTCGATCGCGTGACCCGATAGCGCGAGCTCGTGCTGCAGCAACGGCAGGCGCTCGCCGGCGGCGACGCGCAACTGCCACTCGACCAGGTCCTGGCCGGTGATCATCTCGGTGACCGGGTGTTCCACTTGCAGGCGGGTGTTCATCTCCATGAAGTAGAACGCACCGTCCTGCACGATGAACTCGACCGTGCCGGCGCCCACGTAGCCCACCGCACGCGCGGCCGAGATTGCCGCCTCGCCCATCTGCGCGCGCTGGGCCGGACTCCAGCCGGGTGCTGGTGCTTCTTCGATCACCTTCTGGTGGCGGCGCTGAATGGAGCAGTCGCGCTCGAACAGCGAGACGGTGTTGCCGTGCATGTCGGCGAACACCTGTATTTCAACGTGGCGTGGCCTGGTCAGATACGTCTCGATCAGCAGGCGCCCGTCGCCGAACGAGGCTTCCGCCTCGCGCGCCGCACCCTCTATGGCCGCCGGCAATGCGGCCGCCTCCTCCACCACACGCATGCCGCGCCCGCCGCCGCCGGCCGACGCCTTGACCAGCACCGGGAAACCGATTTCCTGCGCTGCGGCCTGCAGCGTTGCGCTATCTTGTGCAGCGGCGTGGTATCCGGGGACCAACGGCACGCCGGCCTGTGCCATCAACGCCTTTGCCGCCGCCTTCGACCCCATGGCTCGCATCGCGGATGCCGGCGGGCCGATCAGCACGATGCCGGCTTGCGCGCAGGCATCGGCGAAGTCTGCGTTCTCCGAGAGGAATCCGTAACCGGGGTGGATCGCCTGCGCGCCGGCCTGCCGTGCGGCGGCGATGATCGCCGGGATGGAAAGGTAGCTTTGGCTGGCCGGTGCCGGGCCTATGCGCACGGCCGCGTCGGCCATGTCCGTATGGCGTGCACTGGCGTCTGCGTCGGAGAACACGGCGACGCTGCTGATGCCCAGGCGGCGGCAGGTGAGCATGACTCGGCAGGCGATCTCGCCGCGGTTGGCGATGAGGATGCGGTTGAACATGGGCTAAGCAAGCACTTCTTTTTTTGAAAAAAAAGAAGCAAAAAAACTTTGCTCTGCGCTGTCGCGGACAGCTGGAACAACACGTGTCACCAGCCCATACCCCCAGAGGACAAAAGTTTTTTGGTTCTTTTTTTCGCAAAAGAACTGCTTGCTTTCTTTCACATCCGAAACACGCCAAACCGCGTGTCCTCCTGCGGCGCGTTCAAGCTCGCCGAGATCGCCAGCCCCAAAACACGCCTTGTGTCCACTGGATCTATGATGCCGTCATCCCAAAGCCGCGCGCTGGCGTAATAAGGGTGCCCTTGCGTCTCGTACTGCGCCTCGATCAGCGCGCGGAAGGCTGCCTCGTCGGCGGCCGCCCACGTCTCGCCGCGCGCTTCTATCGCGTCGCGCCGCACCTGTGCCAGCACGCTCGCCGCCTGTGTGCCGCCCATCACCGAGATGCGCGCGTTTGGCCACATCCACAGGAAGCGCGGCGAGTAGGCCCGCCCGCACATGCCGTAATTGCCGGCACCGAAGCTGCCGCCCACCACGACGGTGAACTTCGGCACGTTGGCAGTGGCCACCGCGGTGACCATCTTGGCGCCGTCCTTTGCGATGCCCGCAGCCTCGTATTTCTGCCCCACCATGAAGCCGGTGATGTTTTGCAGGAACACCAGAGGTATGCGCCGTTGCGCGCATAGCTCGATGAAATGTGCCCCCTTTTGTGCGCTCTGCCCGAACAGGATGCCGTTGTTGGCCACGATGCCCACGGGGTAGCCGCAGACGCGTGCGAAGCCGGTCACCAGCGTGGGCCCGTAGAGTTGCTTGAACTCGTCGAGCACCGATCCGTCGACGATGCGCGCGATCACCTCGCGTATGTCGAACGGTGTGCGGCGGTCTGCCGGGACCACGCCGTACAGCTCGCGCGCGTCGTACAGGGGTGGAACCGGCGCGCGCAAATCCATCTGCGCGGGTTTGCTGGTGTTGAGGTTGCCCACGATGCGCCGCGCGATGCCCAACGCGTGGTGGTCGTTCTCTGCCAGGTGGTCGGTGACGCCGGAGGTGCGGCTGTGCAGGTCGCCGCCGCCCAGATCCTCCGCGCTGACAACCTCGCCGGTGGCCGCACGCACCAGCGGCGGGCCGGCGAGGAAGATGGTGCCCTGGTTGCGCACGATGATGCTCTCGTCGCACATTGCCGGCACGTAGGCGCCGCCTGCGGTGCACGACCCCATCACCACAGCGATCTGTGCGATGCCGGCGGCAGACATCTGCGCCTGGTTGTAGAAGATGCGGCCGAAATGGTCGCGGTCGGGGAAAACCTCGTCCTGGTTTGGCAAGTTGGCGCCGCCGCTGTCCACCAGGTAGACGCAGGGCAGCCGGTTTGCCGCGGCAATCTCCTGCGCGCGCAAGTGCTTCTTTACTGTCAGCGGATAGTAGGTGCCGCCTTTCACCGTGGCGTCGTTGGCCACCACCATGCATTGCCGGCCGGACACCTGGCCCACCCCGCTAATCACACCGGCCGATGGAACCTCGCCGCCATACATGCCATGGGCTGCGAGCTGTCCCACCTCGAGGAACGGCGTGCCGGGATCGAGCAGCGTGTAGACGCGGTCGCGCGGCAGCAACTTGCCGCGGCCGACGTGCCGGCGGCGTGACACCTCGCCGCCGCCTTCGCACACCTTGGCGGCTAAGGTGCGCAAGTCCGCTACCAGCGCTTGCATGGCCGCCTGACCTGCCTTGAAGCTTGGCGAGGCGCTGTTGATCGCTGTGTCTAGTTGCGGCATTTACAGGTGTCCGGAGAAAGAAAGCGGTTCTTTTTTGAAAAAAAGAACCAAAAAACTTTTGTTTCTTTGGGCGGGCGCTGGAGGAACTTCCGCGACAGCAGGGACAAACGTTTTTTGCTGCTTTTTTCAACAAAGCGGCCTTGCTTCACGCGGACTCCGCAAACAACTCGCGGCCGATCAGCATGCGGCGGATCTCGCTCGTGCCGGCGCCGATCTCGTACAGCTTCGCGTCGCGCAGCAGGCGTCCGGTCGGATAGTCGTTGATGTAGCCGTTGCCGCCCAGGCATTGGATCGCTTCCAGCGCCATCCAGGTGGCGCGCTCGGCGGCGTACAGGATCGCGCCGGCCGCATCCTTGCGGCTGGTCTGGCCGCGGTCGCACGCCTTGGCCACCGCATACACGTAGGCGCGCGCTGCGTTCATCGTCACGTACATGTCGGCAAGCTTGCCTTGCATAAGCTGGAACTCGCCGATCGCCTGGCCGAACTGTTTGCGCTCGTGCACGTAGGGCAGCACCACGTCCATGCAGGCCTGCATGATGCCGAGTGGCCCGGCAGCCAGCACCGCGCGCTCGTAATCCAGCCCGCTCATCAGCACGCGCGCGCCAGCTCCCAGGCCGCCAAGGATGTTCTCTTCCGGCACCTCGCAATCGGCAAACACCAGCTCGCCGGTGTTGCTGCCGCGCATGCCCAGCTTGTCCAGCTTCTGCGCCACCGAGTAGCCTTCCATGCCGCGCTCGACCAGGAAAGCCGTCACCCCGCGCGAGCCGGCGGCCGGGTCGGTCTTGGCGTACACCACCAGCACGTCTGCTTCCGGACCGTTGGTGATCCACATCTTGCTGCCGTTCAGCACGAAGCGGTCGCCGCGCCGTTCGGCACGCAACGTCATGCTGATCACGTCGGACCCGGCGCCAGGCTCGCTCATCGCCAACGCGCCCACGTGCTCGCCGGCGATCAGCTTGGGAAGGTAGGTCTGCTTCTGCGCCGGCGTGCCGTTGCGGAAGATCTGGTTGACGCAAAGGTTGCTGTGCGCACCGTAGCTCAAGCCAACCGAAGCGCTGGCCCGGCTGATCTCCTCCATCGCGATGACGTGTTCGAGGTAGCCCATGCCGGCGCCGCCGTACTCGGCGTCGACTGTCACGCCAAGCACGCCCAAATCGCCCATCTTGCGCCACAGATCGGCTGGAAAGTCGTTGTCGCGGTCGATGCTCGCGGCGCGCGGCGCAATCTCGTCTGCGGCGAAACCGGCGACTGCGTGACGCAGCATGTCGGCCGTCTCGCCCAGGTCGAATTCCAGGGTGGGCATCGCGTTGCTTGGCATTTCAGCTCCGGTTTTGCTACTGGCTTACGGTAGTTTCACGCCCGGCGGAAGTCCTCTACGCTGCTGCAGCACTTGTGCTTTAATGAGAATCGGGACTACTGTCTTCGCGTAAGACTAGTGAAGAAAACCATGTCGACCGAAGTTCAGAACAAGACACTGCTTGAACTCACCACCCAGATCGTTTCCGCTCATGTCGGCAAGAACCAGGTGCAATCCGCCAGCCTGTCCAGCCTCATCGAACAGGTCTACGGCGCGCT
The DNA here is from genome assembly GCA_965198755.1 of Acetobacteraceae bacterium. Lineage (GTDB taxonomy): Bacteria > Pseudomonadota > Alphaproteobacteria > Acetobacterales > Acetobacteraceae > BOG-908. The sequence goes on along the minus strand of OZ240673.1, from coordinate 3,578,669 downwards.
CAAGGCCGTGGGCCAGGAACCGGCGCCCGCGCCGGTCGAGAAGCAGCAGCCGTTCGTCTCCGCCAAGCGCTCGATCTTTCCCGACTACATCATCTGTCTCGAGGATGGCCGCAAGCTGAAGACGCTCAAGCGCCACCTCCGCTCCACGTTCGGCTTGTCGCCAGACCAATACAGGGAAAAATGGGGACTGCCGGCCGACTACCCGATGGTTGCGCCGAACTACGCCGAGCATCGGTCTCGCCTGGCCAAGCAGCTCGGGCTGGGCCGCAAGCAGGCCGAAGAGGCCGTTGAGGAGGAGGAGGTCGTCGAGGAAGCGCTGCCCGAAGCAGCAGCCGAGCCGGTGCAGGCGCGCGAGCCGCGCGAGAAGAGCCGCCGCGCAGAGCACACCGCCGCCTCGGTGTTTGCCAAGTTCCCCGGCCGTGCGGCCGAACCGCAGGCCGAGGAAGTGCTCGATATTCCCGGCGGCAAGAAGCGCGGCCGCAAGCCGTTCTCCAAGCAGCTCGCCCGGACCATGCCGCGCTAGGATCACGCATGGCCGACGCCTTTATCTGCGATTTCGCGCGCACGCCGATCGGCCGTTTCGGCGGTGCGTTGCGCGACGTGCGCGCGGACGACCTGGCCGCCATCCCGCTGCGCGCCCTGGTGACGCGCCACCCGAACCTGGATTGGGGCGCCGTCGAGGAGTGCTACTTCGGCTGCGCCAACCAGGCCGGCGAGGACAACCGCAACGTCGCCCGCATGGCGGTGCTGCTGGCCGGCATTCCGTCCAGCGTGCCGGCGGCCACCATCAACCGGCTGTGCGGCTCCGGCCTGGACGCGGTGGGCACGGCGGCGCGCATGATCCGCGCCGGCGATGCCGGCCTGGTGCTGGCCGGCGGCGTGGAGAGCATGACCCGCGCGCCGTTCGTCATGCCGAAAGCCAGCGAGGCGTTCTCCCGCCACGCGCAGGTGGAGGACACCACCATCGGCTGGCGCTTCGTCAACCCGCTGATGAAGGCGCAGTACGGCATCGACTCGATGCCGGAGACGGCGGAGAACGTTGCCGCCGAGTACAACGTCTCCCGCGCCGACCAGGACCAATTCGCCTTCCTTAGCCAGATGCGCACCAAGGCGGCGCAGGAGAGTGGCTTCTTCGCGCGCGAGATCGTGCCGGTGAGCATTCCCGGCAAGCGCGGCGAGACGGTGGTCGACACCGACGAGCATCCGCGCGGCGACACCACGCTGGAAGGCTTGGCCAAGTTGCGCGCCGCTTTCCGCACGCCCGGCACGGTCACCGCCGGCAACGCGTCCGGCGTGAACGACGGCGCGGCGGCGCTGATCATCGCGTCCGAAGCGCAGGCGGCCCGTCACGGCCTCTCGCCCCGCGCGCGCATCGTCAGCATGGCGACCGCCGGCGTGCCGCCGCGCATCATGGGCATCGGCCCGGCGCCGGCAACCGAGAAGCTGCTCGCCCTGACCGGGCTGAAGATCACCGACATCGATGTGATCGAGTTGAACGAGGCGTTCGCCGCGCAGGCCTTGGCCGTCACCCGCTTGCTCGGCCTGCCCGACTTCGCCGAGCACGTGAACCCGCAGGGCGGCGCCATTGCGCTGGGCCATCCGCTCGGCATGTCCGGGGCGCGCCTGGCAATGACGGCGGTGAACGCGCTGGAGACACGCGGGGCAAAGCGGGCGGTGGCCACGATGTGCATCGGGGTGGGGCAGGGGATTGCCATGCTGATCGAGCGCGTCTGACACAGAAGCAAGCGGTTCTTTTTTGAGAAAAAGAACCAAAAAGACTTTTACTTCCGCCGTCGCGCGCTCGCCGGTGATCACGCGACAGCGCAGTCAAAGTTTTTTTGCTTCTTTTTTTTCAAAAAAAGAAGGCCTTGCCTTCCTTGCTCTTGCCTAGCTAAACACCCGCTCCGACCAGGCCGGGCGCGTAGCTCAGCGGTAGAGCATCGCCTTCACACGGCGGGGGTCACAGGTTCAATCCCTGTCGCGCCCACCATCTGTCCAAAGACAGATGGCCCACCCGGCAGGTTCGCTGTGCGCGTCAGTGGTGGAAGCTGCCACCGCCGAAATGTCCGCCGCCACCGCCACCACCACCACCACCGAAGTGGCCGCCGCCGCCAAACCCGCCGCCGTAATGACCGAAGCCACCACCGAAGCGGCCGTAGCCGAACCCGGCGCCATAGAATCCGACGAAACCGGGGTAGAAGAACGGGTAGTCGTACCCGAACCCATAGCCGCCGAACCCATACCCGCCGCCGAACCCATACGGAGAGCCGTAGCCGTATCCGCCTCCGTAGCCAAAACCGTAGCCGACGGTCGCCGGGTATCCGAGATACGTCGCGTAGGCGCCGGTCCACGGCACCGGCTGCACAGCGTTGCCGCGCGCCGCCTCGCACTGCGTGTAGCTGGCGAAGTAGCGCTGCCATTGCGCGTTGGTGTTGCCCATGCTCGGTGCCGTCTGTGCAGCGCCAGCCTGCGCAGCGCCCGGGTTTGCCGCCGTCGCGGCCTCTCTCCTGCACTCCGTCTCGTCGGCACGGAACGCCTGCGGATCCTTGGTGGGCGACGGCAGGGCCACGACGGGCGTCACAGCAGCCGCGCAGCCGCCCAACGCCAGTATGCCCCCCAGCAGTCCCAACAACGGCATCCTCGACATACAAATCCTCCAGGTAAGCAGAAACATCTCATGCTGATGTGGGCCCGTTCGCCTGGCCAGACACGCGCGCTTACGCTTCGTTACTTGGCCCGGCACAGACGTCCCAGGCAGTGCGACAGGCTTGCAAGTTCCTTACTACGCTGCAACACTTTCGCCGTCGGTGGTGCCTGGACGCCTCGATTGCGTGGTCGACTGCCAATTGTGCCCGCAACCCGCAAACTGCTTAAAGGACGCTCACCATGAAGACCACACTGATCGCCGCGATGATTGCCGGCGTGATCGCGCTGCCCGCTTTAGCCCAGCCGGTGGCACCGCCTGCAGGTCCGGAGGCGAACCCTGCCACCAACGCCGCCATCGCCCACCACGACCGCAAGGTGGCACGCAGGGCGGCGCGTCACGGCAACTACCACAAGGCCGCGGTCGCCTCGCACGCCGCCGATGCAGCCGCCTCGGAAGCCTCGGTCCCCCGCTAGTGGCGTGAGGCCGGTTGGGATCGTCCCCAGCCGGCCGCTGCCGCCTCAGTAGGGCGGGTAATATCCTGGCGGCGGCGCGTAGGCGGGTGGCGCATATACCGGCGGCCGGTAGTACGGCGGCGGGTATGGATAGGCCGGCGGATACGGATAGGCTTGCGGATAATAGGGCCGCGCGTAGGCAGGCCGCGCGGCGCCGTAGCCCGGTGGCGCGTACCCGTAGCCCGGTGCGGCGTAGCTGGCGCGCGGATCCGCCCCGCCGTAGCCGGGAATGCCATAGCCCGGACCGGACGGGGCACGCGGCCCGACCCGGTAGCCGCCGTTCAACTGCGCCTGGTTCAGCGCGTCCACACGGGCATCCCCGGTGTCGTTCCCGGCGTCGTTTTGCGGGTTGACGTTGCTGTAAGGATGGTCGGCGTTGGCCGCGTGGGCGGCAGAGGCCAGGCAGATCGCCAGCAGGCCGGCAGAGACGGCTGATCTCATGAATGTCCTCCTCGGTTCGCTTGGAACATCTCGCCGGCGTCGTCTCGGCCCGGGGCGGCGGTCCACCCAAGCTCACTGGGCCGACTTTCGTCCATCCGGCCCTGGTCTGGCCAGCGAAATCGGGCATCTCTCCGGATTTCGTTCCGTGGTGCGGAGCGGTCCGCCGGTGGGCGGCTACGGACAACATGAGCAAGTATAGACGCCTGGTTCGGCGGGGAAGGGAAAGCAAAAGCAAGGCCTTCTTTTTCGAGAAAAAGAGCAAAAAGCTTTTGTTGCGGCTGTCGCGGACCGGTCGGCTGGCGTGTACCGGGGGAGCCAAGATTCGGGTTTTCGGGTACAACTGTTGACCCGTCAGAAGCCGAGCGCTTCGTCGCTAGCTTCTGTTCCCCTGATGCACGCTGCAGAAACCTCCGCGACAGCAGGAACAAAAGTTTTTTGCTGCTTTTTTCAAAAAAGCAGGCCTTGCTTTGCCTCCCCTGGAATCGAAGCCTGGGCACGCTGGCCTCAACCCTCCTCCACCATGTCCTTCTCCAGCCGTCCCCTCTGCCGGCGGCCGACCGCCAGCTCCGTCACCACGCCGTGCAGCGTGCGCAGCTCCTGCTCCGTCACCTCGCCGCGCTGAAACAGGTGACGCAGGTTGCGCACCATGCCCGGCCGTTTCGGCACGTTGCGCAGGAAGCCGCACGCGTCCAACTGGTCGATCAGGTGGACCAGGAAGTTTTCCAGCGTACCCTTCGCCGCCACGTGCGTCTCGTTCGTCATCAGCGCCCGCGGCGGCGTCTCGTCCACCGTCTGCCACCACTCGTAAGCCATCACCATCACCGCCTGCGCCAGGTTCAACGAGGTGAAGGCCGGGTTCATCGGGTAGCGGACCAGCGTGTCGGCCTGCGCCATGTCGTCGTTGTCCAGCCCTGCACGCTCCGGCCCGAACAGCAGGCCGCAGCGCAGCCCGCGGTCACAGACCGCACGCAACTCGGCCGCAGCGCCCCGCGCCGTCATCACCGGCTTGACGATGTGGCGCGGCCGCGGACAAGTGGCGAACACGCGGTGCAGGTCGGCCACGGCGTCGGCCACGGTGTCGTGCAAGGTGAGCGCTTCGAGCAGGCGCTGCGCACCGGATGCGTTGCGCCATGCGGCCGGCTGCGGCCAACCGTCGCGCGGTGCCACCAGGCGCAAATGGAACAGGCCGCCATTGGCCATGGCGCGGGCGACCGCGCCGATGTTGTCGGCGAGCTGCGGACGCACCAGGATGACCACAGGGCTGTTGCCGATCGGATGAAGGTCGGCGCCTTCGTCTTTGCCTGTCATGAAGAAAGCAGTTCTTTTTTGAAAAGAACCAAAGAACTTTTGCCTCGGCTGTCGCGGACGGTCGAGGCAACACGCGTCCCCGACGCGCGGCGAAAGAAACACAGATCTGACGCCTCTAGGTGCTGGCAGAGCCTGGTTGGGCGAGACCGATCGTCAGCGATCTTGACCGGGAAAAAGCAAGCCAAGCGGTTCTTTTTTGAAAAAAAGAACCAAAAAACTTTTGTTTCCTTGCGCGCGCTTTGCAGAAACCTCCGCGACAGCAGGAACAAAAGTTTTTTGCTGCTTTTTTTCAAAAAAGCAGGCCTTGCTTTTTTCTTCGTTGTTCGCGAAGCCGACCGGCGCCTTGAGGCTGACTCAGGCAAGCAAGCAGTTCTTTTTTGAAAAAAAGAACCAAAAAACTTTTGTCTCCTTCGCTTAGGGCAGCTTGCGTGCATCCCGGGAAAAAGTGAGGGGCCTGGAACAGCGCAGGGACAAAAGTTTTTTGCTTCTTTTTTTCCAAAAAAGAAGGCCTTCCTTGCTGCTTCGACGAGCCCTGCCATCAAGCTCTGCGCCAAGTCGTGCCCTCGGCCTTGTCCTCCAGCACCACGCCTTGCTCGGCCAATTCCCGCCGGATCGCGTCCGCCCGCGCGAAGTCACGCGCACGGCGAGCCTGCAAGCGTTCCGCGATGGCCGCCTCCACCACCGCGTCCGCACCGCCGCCGCGGAACCATTCTTCCGCGGAGCCCTGCAGGATGCCGAGCAGCGCGCCGGACGCGCGCAAGGCCGCCGCCGCTCGCGCGTCCCCTGCGATCGCCTCGTCGGCCAGGCTGCGCATCGCGGCAATGGCACCGGCGGTGTTCAGGTCGTCGCACAGCGCGTCGAGCACCGTTGCCGGCACCTCGCCCGCGCCGGCGGGGGCGTGCTCCAGCGCGCGGTAGAAGCGGTCCATCTCGCGGCGTGCTTCGGTCAGGGACGCATCTGTGAAGTCGAGCAGTGCGCGGTAGTGGGTGCGCAGGATCAGCAGGCGTATCGCCTCAGCCGGCGCGCGGGCCAGCACGTCGCGCAGGGTGGCGAAGTTGCCGAGGCTTTTCGACATCTTCTCGCCGCCGACCTGCAGCATGCCGTTGTGCAGCCAGACGCGGGCGAAATGCGCACCGGGAAAGGCGCACAGGCTTTGCGCGCGTTCGTTCTCGTGGTGCGGGAACAGCAGGTCGGTGCCGCCGCCGTGGATGTCGAAGTCTTCGCCGAGGTAGCGCCAGGCCATGGCACTGCACTCGATGTGCCAGCCCGGGCGGCCGCGTCCCCACGGGCTGTCCCAGCCGGGCAGGTCCGGCGTGCTGGGCTTCCACAGCACGAAGTCGCCGGGGTCGCGCTTGTAGGGGGCCACGTCCACGCGGGCGCCGGCGATCAGGTCGTCCGGGCTGCGGCCGGACAGTGCGCCGTACTGCGCGAAGCTGGCCACCGCGAAAAGCACGTGGCCGTCCGCGGCGTAGGCGTGGCCGCCGGCGATCAGTTTTTCGATGACCGCGACCATTTCCGGCACGTGGGCGGTGGCGCGCGGCTCGACGTCGGGTGCTGCGTTGCCGATGGCAGCCATGTCGGCGTGGAAATCGGCTGTGGTGCGGGCGGTCAGCGCGCCGATGGTCTCGCCGGCGTCGGCGGCGCGTGCGGAGATTTTATCGTCCACGTCGGTGATGTTTCGGACGTAGGTGACGCGGGGGTAGAGTGCGCGCAGCAGCCGTGCGACCACGTCGAACACCACGGTTGAGCGCACGTTGCCCAGATGCGGCAGGTCGTAGACGGTCGGCCCGCAGACATACATGCGCACGTGGCCCGGATCGGCCGGGGTGAACAGTTCGCGTTTCCGCGTTTGGCTATTATGTAAGAAGAGCGCTGGCATGGGTGCTGCTTCTGCGGAAAAACCGCCCCCCACGCAATTGCGTCCCGCAAACCCCAAGCGCCTCCACAGCCCCAAACCCCAGTGACAAAAGTTTTTTGGTTCTTTTTTTCAAAAAAGAACCGCTTCCTTGCCTTCGATTGACACCCCCACCCCCACCCTCTACCTTCAAATGCGAACCATTCGCATCTTGCAAGATGCGCAGGAGCCCAAGTGCCGGACCAGACCGTCGAGACCCAAGTCCCGCCTTTGGCGCCCACGCGGATCGCCCGTGCCATCGCCGTGTTCGGACCGGGCCTGGTGGTCATGCTGGCCGACACGGACGTCGGCAGCGTGATCACCGCGGGCCAGAGCGGCGTGCAGTACGGCTATCGCCTGCTGCTGCAGCAGCTCATCCTGATCCCGATCCTCTACATGGTGCAGGAACTGACGGTGCGCCTCGGCATCTTCACCGGCCGCGGCCACGGCGAGCTGATCGCCGAGAGCTTCGGCCGCCTCTGGGGTTGGGTCTCCGCCATCGGCCTGGCGGTGGCCACCGCCGGCGCGCTGCTGACCGAGTTCTCCGGCGTGGCCGGCGTGGGCGAGCTTTACGGCGTGCCGCGCGGCGTCAGCCTGGCCATCGCGGCGGCCGCGCTGCTGAGCGTGGTGCTGACCGGCGGCTACCGGCGGGTGGAGCGGGCGGCGATCGCCGTCGGCCTGTTCGAGTTCGCGTTTTTCTACGTCGCCTGGGCGGCGCACCCGTCCATCTCGCAGATCGCGCACGGCGCCGTCAGCATCCCCTGGCGCGACCCGGGCTACCTATACTTGTCGGCGGCCAACATCGGCGCGGTGATCATGCCGTGGATGGTGTTCTACCAGCAATCCGCCATCGCCGATAAGAAGCTCCTGCCCGAACACTACAACGCCGCCCGCGTGGACACGGCGGTGGGCGCGGTGCTGACGCAGCTGGTGATGGCCGCGGTGCTGATCGCCTGCGCGGCCACCATCGGCGCGCACACCTCCAACGCGCCGCTGAACACGGTGGGCGAGATGAGCCAGGCGCTGACCCCGTTTATGGGCCAGGCCGCGGGCAAGCTGGTGTTCTCGCTGGGCGTGCTCGGCGCGGGGCTGGTGGCTGCCATCGTCGCCTCGCTGGCGCTGGCCTGGGGGGTGGGCGAGGTTGCCGGCTACCGTCGCTCGCTGGAGCTGCGGCCGCTGCAGGCGCGCTGGTTCTACGGGGTGTACGCGGCTTGCGTGGTGGCCGGCGCGGTGCTGGTGGGCGTGTGGCCGAACCTGGTGTCGCTGAACGTCGGCGTGCAGGTGATGAACGCGCTGCTGCTGCCGCTGGTGCTGGGGTTTCTCATCGCGCTGGCGGTGTTCAGCCTGCCGCCGGCGCACCGGCTGCGGGGATGGTACATGTGGTTGGTGATCGTGGTCTCGGTGCTGACCACGGCGTTGGGGGTTTATGGGGGGCTTTCGGGGGCGGGGTTGGTTTAGGCAAGCCAGCGCTTCTTTTTCGAGAAAAAGAAGCAAAAAGCTTTTGTCTCGGCTGTCGCGGACCTATCCGCAGACGGGTCGCAAGGGAACAAAAGTTCTTTGCTTCTTTTTTCAGTGTCCGTTTTGAAAGTCGGCCTGGTGAGTCAGCAGGCGTGGTTGTTCGAGCACCGGAGCACAGAAGAACCGCGTCCGATAGCCGCCAGGGCGGCTTTTCAAACCGACACTCAAAAAGAAGGCCTTGCTTACCTTCCTAATTCCCGAAACTTCCTGTTCAGATCGAACTCCCGCGTCGTCACGTAGCTCTCCATCTTGCCCAGCCGCTGATCCAGCCTGGTCATCGTTTCGCACAGCGCCAGCACCGCCGTGTTCGTCGGCGCGCCGTCTGCCGAACGCTGCGCAGCGCCTCGCCGCCCGCGCCGGATGATCCGCCAGCAGATGAACGCAACCAGCACCAGGAACGCGCCCGTCAGCACGTGCGTGACCACCGACGACCCGTTGCCGATGACGATGTTGACGTGCCGGCCCCTCGCATGGCTCGCAGTCTTGGACGAGCCGCCCACAGTGACGTCGCTGCCGCCCGACGCGTCCCGACGCAAGGCGCCGGTGACCTGGGCGAGCTTCACGTCGCCGCCGCCGCGCGCCTCCACGTCGGCGTCGCGCACGACGGCGGCGACGGCCAGGTCGTTGGACCCGGCCAGGCGCGCGTGCAACGAGCCGATGTGGCCCGGGCCGATCGCCATGTCGCCGGATCCATGCGCGTCGATGGAGGCGGAGTCGGTCTCGATGCTGCCGACGGTGATGTCGCCGGATCCCATCTGCTGCACAGAGAGAGGCCCGTGCAAGCTGCGCAGCCGGGTCGTGCCGCTACCGGCAACCGTAAGGGTGGCGGGGCCGGCCACGTCGCCCACGGTCAGGTCGCCGCTGCCGTGTATGGTGGCCGCGAGCATTCCCACGTTGCCGGCGGTGAGGTCCCCCCCGTCGTTGAGCGTGACCACCAGCCGGCCGTGCAGGTCGCCGACGCGGATGTCGCCGCTGCTGTCCGACGTGATGATCACCGGCATGTCCGGCGGCACGTCGATGTGCAGCTGCCCGTCGTCGCCCGAGCAGCCCGACGTGCCGATCACCGCCGGTCCGGGCCCGGCCACCGACAGGCAGGACAGCGAGCCGTCCATGGTGACCCTGACCTGGCCTGACAACGAGGTGTCCGTGTTGATCACCACGTCTTCCGACATCGTGTGGGTCAGCACCAGCTGGCTGGCGGGGACGAACCTGGTGTCGGCCGCGGCAGGTTGCGCGAACAGGCAGGATGCCAGGCCGCACAGGCCAGCGAGCGGGACGGTCCGGCGCATGGCCGTCATGCCCGCACCCGGGCGCGCCAGCCGGGCGCGTCCTCGTCGAGCACCCGCTCCAGCGTCTCCACCCGCTGTTCCAGCCGGCGCGCCGAGTCCATCGCCCGGTCCAAAGCCGTCTGGTCGGCGTCGGCCAGCCCGACCGCACCCGATCCGCGCCCGCGGTAGTGCCCGCGGACGGCAATCAGCACGATGACGAAAGTGAAGATCACAACGAGGTCCCAGTTCATGCCCGTCTTCCCGCCTCGGAGGCGTGCGCGCTCGCACGCTTGCCCTGCAGGGTTTAGCACCCGCTGTGCCACACCGTCAGCCTGGGCGTTTTCAGGCGTTTGCCTTGGGCCGGAGTGGCTGGGGACACCACTGGGTGGCTAAGGCGGCCAACTTGTGTGAAGGAAGCAAGCGGTTCTTTTTTGACAAAAAGAACCAAAAAATTTTTGGTTCTTCGGGCGCGCGTTGTGGAAGCCTTCGCGACATCTGGACTGATGGCGCTTGCTTGTTTCAGTCCCGGGGCGCCCGCGGGAGCACGCGGTTAAGCCCGGCATCGACGAGGGTCGCCAGAACCAGCAGGACCAGGAGCATGCCGCCCAGCCCAGGCAGTGTCGCGGCGTGCCGGGACTGCACCAGCAACGGCTTGTGAAGGATGTAGACGCCGTAGGAGACGGAAGCCGCGGCCGCAGCCGCAGGGGCAAGTCGCGCGCAAACCCCGACCAGGACACGGCCTGCCGGGCCGAACAGCGTGACCAGGGCGACCAGGGCGACACCGAAGTGGCGCAGCGGCAGGACCGGATACTCATACAGGCTGCCGCTGCCCACGATGGGGATGGCAACTGCAGCGATCCCGGCCAGCGCAACGAGCCAGGGCAGGGTCGGACCCATGGCCAGAAAGTTTGTCTTGCCGGACAGGTAGGCGTTGACGGCCATCGCACCTGCCCACCAGGTCAGGAAGTAGGCCGTGACCAGACACCAGTGGTTGGGATGGGCCACGTAGGCCACATAGGCCAGGCAGCAGACAGCCCCTACAGCGTGGTTCGTGAGGCGAGGCGCGCGCCGCCACGAGCGCAGGACAAACGGAAAGGCAGCGTAGAAGGCAAACTCGTAGGAAAGCGACCAGAGCGGGTCGTTGTCGAGGTAGGGGGCGACTATGACGCCAGGTTTTAGCCCAGGCAGGTCCTGAAGGTTCAGCAGCGTGCCGGCGAGTTCGGTCACGTGGAAGGATGTGCCGAGAGAGTGATTGTCGAGTGCGACCAGGGTCGAGATGACGAGCGCGCAGATGAGGCCGGGATAGATGCGGCGCAGGCGGCGCAGCGCGTAGCCCATCGGGCGGATCGCACGCGTGCGCTCGTTGGCGAAGATGACGACACCGCTGAGCAGGAAGAAGGCGATGACCGCCTCCTGGCCGAATTTAAAGAGGACTCCCCAGTGCGGGATGGTTTGCCAGCCACGCGCAACGGCGACGTGGTGGCAAACGACATAGAACGCGGCAAATGCGCGCGCGGTGTCCAGCCCAGCGGCCAGGCGTGGCGAGAGTCGGGCGCGTGGCGCTTGGCTTACGCAGGGCTCTGAAAGTCCACTTAGGGCAGCGTCAACTTCGGACTGCAGCACGCGCTCCCTGTTCGAAATAGCAGCCTCCCGCTTGACCGGGTTGGGCTATGATCCAGAACAGCAGTTCTGTAAACCAACGAACGCGTGCCACTTCGACGTCCACAGCGCTGGCGTGATGCTAGGTAAGCCAAGTCACCTAGCCTCCTAGTGACGGACCATTCAACGTAGAAAAACGTGCCGCGAGGGCTTCAATCATTCCCCAACGCTCCGCAGTCTACGTCACTTCTCCGTAGCATACCTTTTCCACCTAATCGTGCATCGCAACCTGAGCAGCCGTTCAGCTAGATGACACGAGCGACTACAGTCCCATTCAATTGCTACTTGTGTGAGCCATGCGCCGCATTCCAAAATCATGGGCAGCTCCCGTTGCATCCGTCGTAAGTACCCAATGGAGCAAACTTCAACGCGACCTGCTTAGGGATAAAGCCGCTGAACTGCGCCAGTTCGTAGAGGACACCGTCGTGTAGCTCGCTTTGCTTGAGCGGCAGGCCGGCGCTGGTAAAGGAGGCAAAGGTCTGCTGCGACACGATCACGTGCATGCCGAGTTCCTGCCCGTTGACCTGCGGGTTGCCAGCGTTCAGCGACCAGTCGAACTGGTGCTGGTGCACGAGGCTGCCGTCCAGGAACGACGATATCACGCTTTGCTGCGGGTTTGTGTTGTCCCAGGAGACGACGTAGACGTGCTTGCCGGCCGAGATCGTCTGTGTGCTGGGCATCAGTTCCCAGGGTTCGAAGCCCGGAACGTTCTCGTAGGCCCAGTTGTTGCCGTTGGGCCAGAAGGTGGAGAAGCTCGCGCCGCCGGCCTCGTAGGGGAACCCGTCGACGATTCCCTGTCCCGGACCGCTCGCAGGATTGTTGTAGCAGGTCGAGAAGTTGTCGGGCGTGTCGAACTCGTAGCTGAGGTGGGTGCCTGAGGCGTTGTTGACCGCGTTGTATATTTGGTTGAGCTGCGTGTTGTAGCCCGACACCTCCTCCCCGGAGAACTCCCACATCGCGAACCAGTGCTTGCAGCCGGCCGGGCTGGTGAAGACGAACTTCAACGTCTGCCCCGGGCGGAAGACGAATTGCGGGCGGATCATCGCCGTCCAGATGTGGCCCTGAGTGCAGGTCAGGCCGTTGTTGGAGCATATGCTGCGGAAGTGCAGCCCGCCGGTCGGGTTCATGACGAGGGTCTGATTGGGATCGCCCGCCGCGTAGGTGCGGAAGGCGCCGAACTGGAAGTAGTTGCCGTTGTCGTCAGCGGGCCCGTAGTTCGGCGCCGCATAAGCAGCGTTTGCCACGTCGCCGGAAATGGAGCGCGGAAAGAACGTCTCGTAGACGTCCTGGATCGAGGTGATGTTGCCGCCGCTCTCGGCGCTGGCAAACACGTAATCGGTCAGGTTCGTCAACCTGGCGCTCGGCAGGTGGTAGCCGAGCGCCGCGTTCGGGTTTGGCAGCATCGCACGCGCCGGGTTCGGATAGTATTCCGTCGTGCAGAAAGTGGTTGTCGCATCGTCGCCCTGCTGTTGCGGCGAGCAGTTGGGCGGGTAGGTTTGTGCATGCGCCACGGTGGCGAGCATCAGCATGGCGGAAGCTGCAAATAGCGTCCTCAAAAATCCCTCCGAGACAACTTGGCGTTAAAACGAACGAGTGAAAAACCGGCTTGCAAATCCTCGGCGGAAGCACTTCGCACTTGCAGCATAGCAGCATGCACGTTCGGGCTCAAACGATCTCTACAATAAAGAGCAAAAAACCCGTTGCGCTGCCAGCAACGTTTCGCAACTGCGAGAATTCGTCAGCTTTTCAGGAAGTGTTCCAACAACATACGACAGCGCACGCAGAGCTTTTTGGTCCCTGTTCTCGAACAAAAGGACCTTGGCTTACTTAGATGAGGCTAAGTCTCAACCGCATGGCCACCCTTTCCCGCCCTATCAAAGGCAGCAGGCTGGCCAGCTCCGGCCCGTGATCTTCGCCCGTCAGCGCCATGCGCAGCGGCATGAACAGCGCGCGTCCCTTACGGCCGGTCAGCGTCTTCAGCGTCTCCGTCCAGTCGTGCCACGTCGTCGCGTCCCACGGCTCCTGCGGCAGGTGCGCCAACGCGTCGCGGAAGAAGTCGCCCTGCCCGTCCAGCACCGGCGGAACCAGCTCGCCCGAGACGACCGTCCACCACCGCCGCGCCTCGCTCAACAAATCGAGGTTGCCGCGCACGACGTCCCAGAACGCCGGAGTGGCCGCATCAGGCAGACGGGCGCGCACCTGGTCGAAGGACGCCGCGTGCAGCACGCGCCGGTTCAGCGCCAGCAATTGACGCACGTCGAAGCGCGCCGGCGAGCGCGAGACGCGCGAGAGGTCGAAGCCCTGTGCGAGGTCGTCGAGTGCCGCGATCTCCGGCGAGTCGCTGGTGCCGAGGCGGGCGAGGTAGGCGGTGATCGCTTCGGGTTCCACGCCATCCTGCCGCAGCGCGCGTAGCGAGAGCCCTTCCAGCCGCTTGGACAGTTTGCCGCCATCGGAATCGATCAGCAGTGGCAGGTGGCCAAAAGTGAACCGCGTGGGGTTGGCGCCAAGTGCGGAGATAATGTCGAGCTGCACGCCGGTGTTGGTGACGTGGTCCTCGCCGCGGATCACGTGGCTGACGGCGTGGTCGATGTCGTCCACCACGCTGGTGAAGGTGTAGAGGTAGCTGCCGTCGGCGCGCACCAGCACCGGGTCCGACACGGATTGCAGTTTCACCTGCCGCCGGCCGAGCACCAGGTCTGTCCACTCGATGGTGGCATCAGACAGCTTGAAGCGCCAGTATGGCGATTTGCCGTTCGCCTCGGCCTGCGCGCGCTGCTCCGGCGTCATCTTCAGCATCGCGCGGTCGTAGACCGGTGCGAGGCCGCGCTTCATCCGCTGCTCGCGTTTGAAGCGCAGCTCCTCCTCGCTTTCGAAGCACGGGTAAAGGCGGCCCGACGCGCGCAGCCGGTCGGCGGCCGCGTCGTAGGCGGAAATGCGTGTCGTCTGCTTGAAGGTTTCGGACCACGCGACACCCAGCCAGCGCAGGTCCTGCTCGATCGCCGCCTCGTATTCGGGGCGGGAGCGTTCGAGGTCGGTGTCGTCGATGCGCAACAGGAACGCCGCATCGTGGCGCCGCGCGAACAGCGTGTTGGCCAGCGCAATGCGCGCGTTGCCCACGTGCAGGAAGCCGGTGGGGCTCGGTGCGAAACGGACCCGCATCAGGCGGCACACCAGGCAGCAAGGCAAGCGGTTCTTTTTTGAAAAAAAGAACCAAAAAACTTTTGTTTCCTCGGTACTCGCTGCGGGAGAGTCCGCGACAGCCGTAATTGAAGTTTTTTGCTGCTTTTTTTCAAAAAAGCAGGCCTTGCTTGCTCGCTGACAAGACGCATCACTCGTCCTCCCGACGCGGGTCGAGCGCGCGCCAATCGCGCTCTTCGCCCCGAGCCGGCGTCTCGGAAAAGCCCGCCAGTTCGTTGGCGCTGCGCCAGCCATCCTCAGGCGCGTCGAGCACTTCGGCATCCTCGCCGAACGCGAACCAGGCTTCCAGCACCTCGCGCGGCGCCAGGCCCGCGGCGCGGCACAGCTCCACGCTGTCGCGCACGTAGGCGCGGGCAAAAGCGTTGGCCTGCATCAGGGTGGGGAAGCCTTTCACGTCTTCAACGATGCGGTCTTCGGCGCCGCCGGACATGTCGAGGATGCGGACTCGCCAGCCGCCTTCTGGGGCGAACAGGCCGCTCATAGAAAGAAAGGCCTTCTTTTTTGAAAAAAAGAAGCAAAAAACTTTTGCTCCCTGTCGGGTGTCTGTCCTGGAGCGCGCGACAGCGGAGTCAAAAGTTTTTTGCTTCTTTTTTTCAAAAAAGAAGCGCTTGCTTGCTTCACTTCAAAAGCCCCGTATAGCCATTAGTAATAGGATATCTCCTATCGCGCCCAAACGCGCGCGACGTTATCTTCACCCCCGGAGGCGCCTGCCGGCGTTTATATTCGGCGCGGTCAAGCATCTTCCAAACCCGCACCACCGTCGCGCGCGCGAAACCCTGGCCCACCATGTCGTCGACCGATTGCTCGCCTTCCACCAGCCCTTCCAAAATCGCATCGAGCTCGTCGTATGGCGGCAGGCTGTCCTGGTCGGTCTGGTCGTGCTTCAGCTCGGCGCTCGGTGCCTTGGTGATCACCCGCTCCGGCATCACCGCGTCGTCCGGGCCCAGCGCGCCGGCCGGCCGATGCGCGTTGCGCCACCGGCTGAGCGCGAACACCGACGTCTTGTAGACGTCCTTGAGCACCGAGTAGCCGCCGCACATGTCGCCGTACAGCGTGGAGTAGCCGACCGACATCTCGCTCTTGTTGCCGGTGGTCAGCAGCATCGAGCCGAGCTTGTTGCTTATCGCCATCAGCAGCAACCCTCGCGCACGGGACTGGATGTTTTCCTCGGTGATGTCGTCCGGCAGCCCGGCAAACACCGGCGCCAGCGCGTCGTTCGCCGCCGTGATGGCCGGGGTGATTGCCACCGTGTCGATACGTATGCCCAGCAGGCGCGCGCATTCCGCCGCGTCGTCGAGGCTGTGCTGGCTGGTATAGGGACTGGGCAGCATCACCGCGCGCACGCGCTCGGCACCCAGCGCGTCCACCGCGATGGCGGCGGACAGCGCGCTGTCGATGCCGCCCGACAAGCCCAACAGGATGCCGGGGAAGCCGTTCTTGCGCACGTAGTCCGACAGGCCCAGGCACAGGCCGCGGTAGATTTTCTCCTCCTGGCACGGCTCGGGCGGCAGCGTCTGTGGCACGCAAACCAGGCGGTCGTCCTGCCGGCGCCACTCGGTCAGCGTGACGGTCTCCTCGAAGGAGGGTAGCACGCAGGCCAGGCTGCGGTCCGGGTTCAGCACGAAGCTGGCCCCCTCGAAGACCAGCTCGTCCTGGCCGCACACCTGGTTGAGGAACACGAACGCCAGCCGCGTCTCCACCACGCGGGCCACGGCGAGCTGCACGCGGCGGCCGGACTTGTCGGCCTCGAACGGCGAGCCGTTGATTGACAGCAGCATCTCCGCCCCGGTCTCCGCCAGCGTCTCGGAGACGGCCGGGAACCACCAATCCTCGCAGATCATCAGGCCCAGGCGGAAGCCGCGGAACACCACCGGACCGGGTTCGGGGCCGGCGTCGAACACGCGCTTGTCGTCGAACACGCCGTAATTGGGCAGCTCGTGCTTGGCGCGCCGGGCGGTGATCTCGCCGCCATCCATCACGAAACCTGCGTTGTAGATGCGGTCTCGTTCGCGCCACGGGCCGCCGACGATCAGGCCGGGGCCGCCGTCCGCGGTGTCGCGCGCCAATTCGTCCAGCGCCGCCTCGCAATCGGCGACGAAGGCGGCCTTGCGCACCAGGTCTTCAGGCGGATAGCCGGCGATGGAGAACTCCGGCGTGACCAGCAGGTCGGCGCCCATCCCGGCGGCGCGGGCGCGGGCGGCACGCAGCGCGCGCAGGTTGGCGTCGATCTGGCCCTCGTGCGGGTTCAGCTGGGCGAGCGCAATACGCAGGGTCTCCGGGGAGGCAGGCATGGCCGGAAGCTAGGGGCGGTGCCGGGCGGGCGCAATCGTGGGACGTGGCCCGGTAGCAAGAAAGCAAGGCCTTCTTTTTTGAAAAAAAGAAGCAAAAAACTTTTGTCAGCGCTGTCGCGGACCTCTCCGCAGCGAGTACACCAGGAACAAAAGTTTTTAGGTTCTTTTTTTCAAAAAAGAACTGCTTGCCTTTTCTTGCTATCAAGCCGGCGCTATCAACCCGCAAGTGCCAGATCGAGCAGGCCAGCGACGTCACCACCGCAATCCGGGCTGGCGAGGACGCCGTCGAGCCGCCCTTCGATGAGCAGCATGGCAAAAGCCGTGCACGACGGACCACTGGCCAACGGCCCGGCCCAAGCCGGCGAGGTGCGTGGCGGGAAGCGGCGCTGCGCCGGCCGCACCGGCGCTGCGCATCAGGCTGCGTGACGCAGCACCCGCGGCTTCGGCGAAGGCGGGCCGGGTGAAATCCAGCCGCTCGGACCGGAACATCAGCAGGAACATGGCGGTCTCCGCACGCGCGAAGCTGACATAGGCGTGCGCGGTGGCATTGGGGATGCTGCGCGCGCCGGGGTTGTCCTGCGCCCGGACCAGCGTCGCTGAACATCCGGTAGCCTGCGGCGGCGAGCTCGCTGAGCAGGCCCGAGTGGTCGCCGAATGCGGGGCTGGCGCCATGTGGGAGACGCCGGCGCGGCGGGCGATCGCACGCAACGTCAGGGCGGGCAGGCCCGCGTCGCGCAGTATCTCGCCCGCCGCGAGCAGGAGCGCAGGCTTCAGGTCACCGTTATGACGGCCTTCTTTTTGAAAAGAAGAGCAGAATTTGCTTCCCTCGCACTTTCAGCACGCGTGTTTGTCCTGGGAGACCGACTGCTGCAAATGCGAAGGAACCAAAGTTTTTCGCTTCTTTTTTTCAAAAAAGAAGGCCTTGGTTTCTATCCTGCCCCCCTGAACCAGGGCGACTAGCCGCCCAACCCCACCAGCAGCACGCCATTCAGCGCGAGCGTCGCCAACGTCGCCATCCAGGCGAATGCCAATACCCATGGCCCGGTCACCATCTCCCCCATCACGTCCGCGCGCCGCGTCAGCAGCAGCAATGCGACCATCGGCACCGGCAGCACCAGGCTCAGGACCACCTGGCTGATCACCAGGCTGCTGGTCGCGTCGAAGCCGGCGCCCACCACGACGAAGGCCGGGATCATCGTCACCGCGCGGCGCACCCACACGGGGATGCGAAAGCCGACGAAGCCCTGCATGATCACCTGCCCCGCCATCGTGCCCACCACTGAGCTGGAGATGCCTGACGCCATCAGCGAAACCAGGAAGATACCCGCCGCGGCGGCGCCGAACAGCGGCACCAGCGTGTGGTAGGCGGCACCGATCTCGGCCACCTCGCTGTGGCCGGCATGGAAGGCGCGCGCGGCCATCATCACCATCGCCGCGTTGACGATGCCGGCCAGCGTCAGTGCCGCCACCACCTCGCGGTTGGAGTAGCGCACCAGTTGGATCCGCTCGCGCAAACTGCGCGCCGGCGCGCGGTTCTGCGTTAGCCCGGAATGCAGGTAGATGGCGTGCGGCATCACCGTGGCGCCGACGATGCCCACTGCCAGCACCATCGCACCGTGGTCGGCCAGGTGCGGCACCATGGTGCCCAGGCCGGCGGCCCGCCAGTCGGGCGGCGCCACTACCAGCTCCACCACGTAGCAGGCGCCGATCACCCCCACGAGCCCGCCGATCACCAGCTCCAGCGGCCGGAACCCGCGCCTGTCCAGCAGCAGGATGGCGTAGGTGATGATGGCGGTGGCCATCATGCCGGCAAATAGCGGCAGGTGCAGCAGCAGCGACAGGCCGATCGCACCACCCAGGAACTCCGCCAGGTCGGTGGCCATGGCCGCCACCTCGCTGACCGCCCACATCGCCAGCACCACGGGGCGCGGGAAATGCGCGCGGCACAGTTCGGCCAGGTTGCGGTTGGTGACGATGCCCAGCCTGGCCGACAGCGATTGGAACAGCATGGCCACCAAGTTCGCCAGCAGCACCACCCACAGCAGGCTGTAGCCGTAGCGCGCGCCGGCCTGGATGTTGGTGGCAAAGTTGCCCGGGTCGATATAGGCGACGCTGGCCACCACGGCGGGCCCGGCGAACGGCAGGACGGCGCGCAGGCCGCGGCGGCGGCCGTCCAGTACCTCGCGGATCGCCCAGGTCGTCGTCTCGCTCAGGTTCATGTAACCATCATGTAGTCTGGGCTACACATCGGGCAATGGGCTACCATTTCATGCAGTGCTCGAACTCGGTATAGACGCCCGGCTTCGGTGAACGCCTGCAACTTGGGTGCGTGTTGGACAAGACATCCGGGCTCGACCTTCAGGAAGCGACCCAGGCGAGGCGGTTCGGCCGTGCCCGCGTGGCGCAGCAGGCCGCCCTCATCGAGGACTACGCCGAGCTGATCGCCGACCTGCTGGGCGCCTGCGGCGAGGCCCGCCCGACCGACATCGCGCGGCGCCTGGGCGTCAGCCACGTCACCGTGGTCAAGGCGATCAGCCGGCTGAAATGCCTCGGGCTCGCCACCGCGCGGCCCTATCGCGGCGTGTTCCTGACGGAGGCCGGCGAGGCGCTGGCCGCCCGGGTGCGCGCGCGGCACCGCCTGGTGGTGGACCTGCTGCTGGCCGTCGGCGTCTCGCGCGAGGACGCGGAGAACGACGCGGAAGGTATCGAGCACCACGTCTCGCCGGCGACGCTGGAGGCGTTCGCGCGTTTCGTCAGAGCGGGCTGAGCGAAGAAAGCAAGGCCTTCTTTTCTGAAGAAAAGAAGCAAAAGACTTTTGGTCATGCTGTCGCGAAGGTTCTGCAACGCGCGCCCAAGGGAATAAAAGTTTTTTGGTTCTTTTTTTCAAAAAAGAACTGCTTGCCTTGCCTTCGACCGGCCAGATGTCCGGGCCAGTGCAAGCGGCCCCTTACGCCTTCAATCAGCCGCCTGTGCCGCTATATTCGTGGCAATGCCAGACAGCTCGCCAAGCCTCGCCCTCAGCCTGCACGGCTCCATCCACGAGGTCGATCCGGGCGATTGGGACCTCTGCGCCGGCCCGGACAACCCCTTCGTCAGCCACGCCTTCCTGGCCGCCGTCGAGGACAGCGGCTCGGCCAACGCACGCACCGGCTGGCTGCCGCGCCACGCCGTGCTGCGCGACCCGTGCGAGAGGGTGGTCGCCTGCGCACCGATGTACGCGAAAGGCCACAGCTACGGCGAGTACGTCTTCGATCACGGCTGGGCGCGCGCCTACGAACAGGCCGGCGGCGACTACTATCCGAAACTGCAGGTGGCCGCCCCGTTCAGCCCGGTGACCGGACCGCGCCTGCTGGTGCGGCCGGGCAACCCGCTGGGGCAGGCGGCGCTCGCGTCGGGCCTGGTGCAAGCCTGCCGCGAGCTGAAGCTCAGCTCGGTGCACGCGACGTTCTGCACGCCCGACGAATGGGCGGCGCTGGGCGAAGACGGCTGGCTGCAGCGCCTCGGCGTGCAATATCATTGGCACAACGACGGCTACGCCAGCTTCGACGACTTCCTGGCCGCGCTGAACTCGCGCAAGCGCAAGTCGCTGCGGCGGGAACGGCGCGACGCCAACGCCTGCGGCCTGGTATTCCACACCCTGCGCGGCAGCGAGATCACGCCGGCGCACTGGAAGGCGTTCTATCGGTTCTACGAGAGCACCGTGGACCGCAAATGGGGCAGCGCGTATTTGACGGCGAAGTTCTTCCCGCTGCTCTCGCAATACCTGGGCGACCGCGTCGTGCTGATGCTGGCCGAACACAAGGGCAAGCTGGTCGCAGGCGCGCTGAACCTCGCCGGCACCGACACGCTGTTCGGCCGCAACTGGGGCTGCCTGGGCGACTTCCCGTTCCTGCACTTCGAACTCTGCTACTACCGCGCCATCGACTTCGCCATCGAGCACAAGCTGAAGACGGTGGAGGCCGGCGCGCAGGGGGAGCACAAGATACAGCGCGGCTACCTGCCGTCGGCGACCTACTCGGCCCACTTCATCGCACATCCGGGACTGCGCGGCGCCATCGCCAGTCACCTCGAGCGGGAACGGCCGGCCGTGGTGGCGGAGATGGAGGCGCTGATGGAGCTGTCGCCGTTTCGGCAGGGCGAGGAGTGACGGCGGGCGGGTGCAAGGCAAGCAGTTCTTTTTTGAAAAAACCAAAAACTTTTGTCTCCTTGCGCGCGCGATGAAGGAAACGCCGCGACAGCCGGACCAAAAGTTTTTTGGTTCTTTTTTTCAAAAAAGAACTGCTTGCTTCCTTACGCCACCGTAAAATCAAACCTGCTCTTCAGAAAATTCGGATTGAAGTACGGATCGTTCTCCATGTAGCGCGCCCACCGCGCCACGAAACGCCGCCGCTCCTCCGGGTTCTGCGTGATCCGCTTGGCCGACGCGCCCTCGAAGTGGAACAGCGACGCGTACGGCGTGTAGACGATCCGATAACCGCTCTCGACGATCTTCAGGCATAAATCGATGTCGTTGAAGTCCACGGCGAAGCTTTCGTCCAGCCCGCCCACCTGCAGCATCACGCTCTTGCGTGTGGCAAAGCAGGCGCCGGTGACGGCGGAGTAGTTGCGGATCAGGTGGGTGAAGCCGTTGTAGCCGACGAAGTCGCCGGGGAACGAGTGGTAGACGTGGGCTGCGCCGTTGTTCACGCCGATGACGCAGCCGACGTGCTGGATGGTGCCGTCCGCGTGCAGCAGCTTGGCCCCTACGGCGCCCACTTCCGGCTCCTGGCTCAGTTCCAGCATCGAGGTCAGCCAGTCTTCGTTGATGATCTCCATGTCGTCGTTGAGCATCACCAGGTGCTCGGTGCGGCAGGTCCGCAGCGCGAAGTTGGCCTTGGCCGCGTAGTTGAACGGCACCACCGTGCCGGTGAAGTTCTCCACCCGCACGCCGAGCGCGCGGAAGCGCGCCACCTGCTCGTCTGAAAGCCGGCTGTTATCGACGACAACGATCTCGTAGTTGCGGTAGCTGGTGCGGCGCAGGATCGAGTCCACCAGGTTGTCCACCATGTGGAAGCTGCCGCGGCCGGGCAGTTCCAGCTCGCCGTTGTTGGTCAGGATCAGCAGCGAGACGCGCGGCCGGCCGAGGATGCGGCGGCGCACCCGGAACGTGCCGGGCAGCAGCCCGTCCTCCACCCAGGCGCGGCCGGCGTGCTTTTCGGCCACGTGGTCCGCCAGCGCGCGGAAGCCGGCGCGCAGCGCGTAGGGTTTGGCGTCCACCACCGCGGCCGATGAGCCCTCGATCGCGCGCCAATGGTACAGCGCGCGCGCGATGTGGTGCACGCGCTGGGTGCAACGCGAGAGGCGCAGCATCAGGTCGTAGTCCTGCGCTCCGGAATACGCGTCGCGGAAACCGCCGAGCTCGAGGAACAGGCGTTTGCGCACCACCAGCATGTGCAGGACGTACATCACCGATTCGAGGTGTTCGGGCGACCAGTCCGGCTTGTGGTAGGTGTCGACCAGCGCGCCGTGCTCGTCGATCTTGTCCTCGTCTGTGTAGATCACGTCGATCTCGGGATCGGCGAACAGCGCGCGCGCCACTTCCAGCAGCGCGTCCGGGTGCAACGCGTCGTCGTTGTCGAGCATGGCGACGAACTCGCCGGTGGCCATTTCGGCGGCCAGGTTGGAGGCCGCAGCGATGCCGCGGTTGCTGGCCAGCCGGCGTATCCTGATGCGCGGGTCGCTGCCCTGCAGGCGCGCCAGCACCGCGTGCGTGCCCGGCTCGGTGCTGGCGTCGTCGCACAGGCACAGCTCCCAGAACGGGTAGCTCTGCGCCTGCACAGAGGCCACGCACGCCTCCAGCCAGGCGGCGGCAACGTTGTAGACCGGCACCACCAGGCTGATCACCGGCCGGCGCATGCCGAGTGCCGCGATCGCCTGGCGCTGGAACGCGTCGAGCCCGCCCACCGGCGAGGAGCCCACCAGCCCGCGCGCGCGGCCGAGCCAGCCGAGGAACGGCGGCAGTTCGGCGGCCAGCCCGATCGCGTGCAGGCGGCGGCGTATCTCGTGGCCGATCTGCACGGCGCTGAACTGCTCGGCCATCCGCTCGGCGGCACGCGCGCCGCGCGCCCAGGCCGCCGCCTGGTCGTGGTAGACGAGGCGCAACTGCTCCACCAGCGAGGCACGCAGCGGGTCCGCCCACACGTAATGCGGCATGTAGGGACCGGCGGCGGCCGCCACCTCGGTCAGCGTGTAGTCGATGGGAAAACCCACGCTCGCGTCGAAGAACTCCAGGTTTCCGGAGTAGTTGGTCGCCACCACCGGTTTGCCGAGCGCCATGAACTCGGCAATGTTGAGGCCGAAGCCTTCGCTGCGGTGTGCGCTCACCAGCACGTCGCAGGCCGCGCGCAGCAGCGCCATCTCGCCGTCCGGCAGCAGGTCGGCGATGATCAGCACGTTCTCCGCCCCGCGCAGCGCGCGCGTCAGCTGCCGGGTGATTGCCGGCTCGATGGCGGTGGAGTGGAATTTGATCACCAGGAACACGTTTTCGTCGGCGGCGAACGCCTCGCGGAACGCCTCGATCACCATGCCGGGGTTCTTGCGCGCGCTGGTGCTGCCGACGTCGAAGGCCACCAGGAACACCAGCCGGTCGTGCGGTATGCCGAACATCTCGCGGCCTTCCGCGGCCGAGGCGGGCGTCACCTCCACCGGCAGGCGTATCTTGTGCACCGGCACCGGTGCCACCGCGCCGATGCTGTCCAGCTCGAACTCGCTGTTGGTCCAGACTTCGTCGAGCGGCGCGAAGCTGGTGTGCCAGTCGGCGCGGAAGGCGGCGAGTTCCCAGGCCCAGACGGCGATGTTGTAGGCGTCGTCGAAATGGCCGGCGGGGTACAGCGCGGTCAGGCGGGCGATCTGGTCGGCGTTGGCCAGCAGCAGGTTGCAGCGGTAGGTGGGCGTGCGCGCGCGCTCGGCTTGCGTCACGCGCGGCGCGCCGCGGCTCACGTCGAAGGGGTGCAGCTCGGTGGCGATGCCGACGCTCTGCACGGCGCGCAGGATGCCGCGCGCCGCGGTCCCCAGGCCGGAGGTGGCCGCGAAGGGTCCGAACACGTTGATGCCGAACGGCTTGGCCAGCACGCCGGCCGGGCGCGCCTGCCAGGTGCGGTAGGGTGCGATGCCGGTGCCAACCCGGCCCTCGAAGCGGCCGTGATGCACCCAGTGGTGGCGCGCGCCCTCCGGGTCGTTGCCCATCGCCTGGCGGACGTCGGGGTAGAGCAGGAAGTAGCTCTCGGCGTCGAAGTCGCCGGTCTCCACCTCGCACCCGGTGCCCGGCGGCAGCGCATCGGCGTACAGTGAGTCGTGGGTGATGGACGGCCGCCTGCCGGCACGCTCCTCCGCCTGCCCCGCCGCCTGCCAGTGCGCGTGGCCGCTGGGAAAGCTGCCCTCCTGCACCAGCGCGTCCACGTCCGGGTTCAGCGCGAGGTAGAGGTCCTCGCTGAACGCCTTGCCTCTGGGCGGCGGCCCCTGGTCGGGCGGTGCCGCGTAGGGAATCGCCCCGGCAGAGGCGGGCAGCGGCGTGAGCGTGGGCGAGACCGGCACCGGCTCGTCGTCGGCCGGCGGCACCACCGAGCGCGCCAGCCCCGGCGGGCCACCCAGGAACGGCGAGTGCCTGACGCCGGTGTCGATTTCCACCCGGCCGAAGGTGAGGTAGTGCTGGTATCCGCTGGCGAACGCGCCGGCGATGACCGCCTGACGAACATCGAGGAACGCGGTGAGATAGGCTTCTTCCGGGAACGTTTCCTCGTCGAAGGCGTCGTCAGACATTCGTGCTGGCGCTCCCTTGCGCGCCGGCTCCGGCGGTTGGAAACCTGGTTGCGCGCCTCAGTTGTAACACGGTTCAAAGACACGTCACGTCCGCCCGCCGGAGATGTCAGTATGCCGACCATGCTTCACCATCTCACAGACGCGGCACGGGCCGGCAAGGCATGACCTCGCCGGACAGGACGCCCGTGGTGGTGATCACCGGCGGCTCCTCGGGCATCGGGCGCTGCACCGCCGGGCTGTTCGCCAGGCGCGGCTGGCGGGTGGGACTGATCGCCCGCGGGCAGGCTGGGCTCGCCGAAGCGGCGGGCGACGTCAGGAGTGCAGGCGCCGCGGTATGCACGCGCTGTGCAGACGTGTCCGACCGCGCGGCGCTGCAGGCCGCCGCCGTCGAGGTCGCCGCCGAACTCGGGCCGCCCGACGTCTGGATCAACTGCGCCGGCAACGGCGTCTACGGCCGCTTCGCGACGGTGCCGGCAGAGGAGTTCGACCGCGTCACCGCCGTTACCTACTCCGGCACCGTGAACGGCTGCCGCACGGCGCTGTCGCTGATGGCGCCGTCAGGGCGCGGCACCATCCTTAACGTGTGCTCGGCGGCCGCCTTCCACGGCCTGCCGATGATGACCTCCTACGCCGGTGCCAAGGCGGCAGTGCGCGGCTTCGCCCAGGCGCTGCGGGCCGAACTGCGCATGGCCGGCAGCTCCGTGCGCGTGGTCACCGTGTTCCCGCCGGCGGTCAACACGCCGTTCTTCTCGCACGCGGTCTCCCACATGAACTGGCCGGCGCGGCCGGCGCCGCCGGTTTACCAGCCCGAAGTGGTGGCCGCCGGCATCTACCACGCGGCCCTGAAGGGCGGCGCCGAGGAGACGATCAGCGGCACCGCGGCCGTATTCGGCCTGGCCACCCGCGCGGCCCCCTGGCTGATCGCCTGGTGCATGACCCAGCTGGGCTTCGACGCCCAGCTCTCCCGCGACCCCGAAGCCGCGCGCCTGGCCGACCCCACGCTGTTCTCGCCGTCCGCCGAAGCCTCCCCCGTGCGCGGCGCTTTCAACCGCCAGGCACGCGGCTGGAGCCTGCACCTGGCGTGGCGGCGGGCGCTGTCGGCACCGCTGGAGAACCGGTCAGGCGCTCTGTCGCTGCCAGAACGCGCGCTGCCAGCGCCGCATCCAGCGCGCGGGGGTTCTGCCGTGCCACCTGCCGAGCCTTCACATACGAGCCCGTGACGGCGGCGAACCCCGGGTCGAGTGCCACGTGCAGCGGCGTCTCGGCGCCCTGAGCCTCGGTGAGCAGGAACGGCGCCATCGCGCGCCAGGCCAGGCCGATGACGCCGCGCTCGCGCACCAGCCTGGTGGCCACCGCGCCGGGGTGCACGGTGTTGCTGACGACGCCTGTGCCGGACAGCAGGCGCGCCCAGTGGTTGCTGGCGATCAGCAGGGCCAGCTTGGACTGCGCGTAGGTGTGCGTCAGGCCCCAGCGGCGCCGTCCCTCCAGATCGTCCGGGTCGATCCGCGCCCGCTCCGACGTCGACGAGCCCACGTGGACGATGCGCGCGCCGCCGGACTGCCTCGCCGCGTCCTGCAGCCGAGGCAGCAACGCCTGTGTCAGCACGAAGGGGGAGAGGTGGTTGGTGGCCAGCACGCGCTCGTGGCCCTCCGGCGTCTCCTCGCGGCGGGCGGCGTAGGCGCCGGCGTTGTTGACCAGCACGTCCACCGGCCGGGTGATGTGGGCGGCGGCGGCCCGCGTCTCGGCCAGCAGGGAGAGGTCGGCGAGCTCGATCTGGACGTGGCAGGTGGGGGCCTGGCGCGTCAGCCAGTCGCGCGTGCCGGCGCAGGCCTCGGCGTTGCGGCCGATCAGGACGAGGTCGTGGCCGGCTTGCGCCAGGCCGAGAGCGATCCAGGGGCCGATGCCGCTGGTGGCGCCGGTGACGACGCTTAACAAAGCAAGCAAAGCCTTCTTTTCTGAAGAAAAGAAGCAAAAAACTTTTGGTCCTGCTGTCGCGGAGTCTCCCTCAGCGTGTACCCAGGAGATAAAAGTTTTTTGGTTCTTTTTTTCAAAAAAGAACTGCTTCCTTGCTTAAAGCCTCGGCAACAAATGCCGCAGCGCCGCCCGCTCGTACTGCGTCAGGCTCTCCTGCGACGTCTCAGCCAACGCCAGCAGCCCCCGCGCCACCTCGCGCCCCGCCTCCGTCAGCAACGGCCCCGCCTTCGCGTGTTCCACCAGCCCCCGCCGCTCCAGCGCCAGCAGCGACGTCCCCCCCGGCTGCGCCTCTGCCGCCGGGAACACCCCGCCGTAGCGCCCCTGGTGGTAGACCAGCGGCGTGCGGTCGGTCTGCAAAAAGTCGCTGACCTCGCCCAGGAAGATCGCGTGGTCGCCGCCCTCGTATTCGAACGCGGCGCGGCAGACGAAGCGGGCGGCGCAACCGTCCAGCAGCGGTATGCCGCCCGGCCCCGGCTGGGTGGGCAGACCGTCGAACTTGGCGTTGTCGCGCCGGGCGAAGCGGTTGGACAGCACCTCCTGGTCGGCGGCCAGCACGTGCACCGCCCACCACTCCGCGTGGCGGAAGGCCGGCAGGCTAGTGCTGTCCAGCGCCAGGCTCCACAGCACCATTGGCGGGTCCAGCGAGACGGAGTTGAAGCTGTTGGCCGTCAGCCCGGCCGGCCGGCCAAACGCGTCCAGCGTCGTCACGATGGTGACGCCGGTGACAAAGGTGCCCAGCGCGCGGCGGAACGCCATGCCGTCGAAATCCGCCGGGCGGGCAACCCGGCTGCTGGGCAGTGTCTGGACCGGCCCGCCAGCCTCGGGGCGCGGGGGCGTGGCTGGTTCGCTCATGGCAGGCAGGTGGTCCGCTCGGGCAGAAAAACCAGACGCATCGTTCGTGGGCCCGCTCCTGCTGCGTCGCTCCGGCGGACCTGTCTTGACACTGTAGCGATGTCCAAGCACCACCGCCGCGCCCCCGGAGCCCGCACGATGCCGAAGATCACCTACATCTCGTCCACCGGCTCGTCCATGACGGTGAACGCCGCCGTTGGCATGTCCGTGATGCGGGCCGCGGTGACCAACGACGTGCCGGGCATCGACGCGGAGTGCGGCGGGGCCTGCGCTTGCGGCACCTGCCACGTGATCGTCGACGATGCATGGGCGAGCAAGCTGCCGGCACCGGCCGCGATGGAGCTGGACACGATGGACCTGGTGACTGACCCTGGGCCGAACTCCCGGCTGTCTTGTCAGGTGACCGTGACCGAGGCGCTGGACGGGTTGGTGGTGCGGACGCCGGCACGGCAAGGGTAGGAAGCAAGCGCTTCTTTTTCGAGAAAAAGAAGCAAAAAGCTTTTGGCGCGGCTGTCGCGGTTCCGTCTTACGCCGATTTCGACTGGGTTCTCGGGGCGGGGGGTGCCGGGATCAGGGAGGGGGCCAACACGAAGCCGACTTCGCCGCTGATGCGCTCGGCAGCCTGGCTGATGTAGCCGCGGAAGTGGCTCCACTCGGGACTGTCGAAGCTGCGGATGTCGTAGCTGCGCTGCGCCTGCGCGGTCACCCGGAACTCGGCGAACTCCGTGTTGGGCTCGGGCGCCGGCGGGCTCTGCAGCGACCCGAGTGCCGCGTCCTTTGACACCCACATCTCGCGAACCGTCTGTGCCAGGCGCTGCACGCGCTCCATGCCGTCCTCGAAGCTCCCGACGTTCTCGTAGCTGTTCTCGAGCGGGTTCCACACGTCGAAGACGTAATCGGCCGGCGGCTGGCGTGCCTCGAAGTGAGTGATTCGCAACGACGGCTGAGACACGGGAGACACTCCTGAAGCCTGCCGGCACCAACAGGCATGGCCCCGGTAAGGGGTTGACGTGCTCACGCAAAGGGCGATCGGCGACGGAGCGGGGTATATGCCAGCAGGTTTCAGCCGCTGGCAAGGCGAATACACGCGGCGCGCGAATAAAACAGACGGGTTTCACACGCACGTGCTCAGAAGCAAGCAGTTCTTTTTTGAAAAAAAGAACCAAAAAACTTTTGTCTCTCAGGTGCACGTCTCCTGAGATCTCCGCGACAGCGCTGACAAAAGCTTTTTGCTTCTTTTTCTCGAAAAAGAAGGCTTTCCTTTCTGTCCTGCCAGCGCCGAACCGGTTGCGAGTAGCATGTTCTCGCACGACAACCGCACCATGCGGGGTTCGTGGCAAGTCTCCAAGGACAGCAGGCTCCGCTTCGTGTCTTCAAAACACAGCGCGCCACCAAACCGCACCCGGCACGCGCACTTCCTCCCGCACAACTCTCAGGACACGATCCCATGCAGCTCGCAGGCAAGACCGCGATCGTCACCGGCGCGGATTCCGGCATCGGCCAGGCCACCGCCCGGTTGTTCGCCGAAGCGGGTGCCGACGTCGCCATCACCTACCACACCGACCAGGACGGTGCCCGCACTACGCAGCAGATGGTCGAACAAGCCGGCCGCAAGGCAACCGTCTACAAGCTGGACGTCGGCGACGCCGCAGCCGTGGAGGTGTTCTTCGCGGCCGTGGCCGCCGACCTCGGCGTGCCGGACCTGCTGGTCGCCAACGCCGGCGTCGCCATGGGTGAGCAGCTCCAGGTCGTCGAGATGGACGACGAGAAGCTCGACCTCATTCTCAACACCGACCTCAAGGGCCCGCTGTTCTGCGCCCGCGCCTTTGTCCGCCAGCGCCGCAAGCACGGCGGCTACGGACGCCTGATCATCATCGGCTCCGTCGCCGGTCACCTGCCAACGCCGAACAGCGCGCCTTACGGCATGGCCAAGGCGGGCGTGAACTCGCTGGTCCGCTCGCTCTCGGTCGAAGTCGCACCCGACCACATCAACGTGAACGCTATCGCCCCCGGGCTGATCGCCACGCCGATGACGCAGTCCCGCCTCGACGACCCGAAGAAGCGTGAGAAGAGCATGCAGGCCATCCCCTGGAGCCGCCCCGGCCGGCCGGAGGAGATCGCTGGCCTAGCGCTGTTCCTCGCCGCCGACACCGGCGACTACGTCACCGGCCAGACCTGGACGATGGACGGCGGGCTGACAATGCATTGGGGCGGCGCGTGATGGCCCAGCAGATCGCCATAGATTCGGCCGCCATCGCCGGACGTGCCGTGGGCGGCGGCGTCATCGAGCTGGCACCCGACCTGGCCTACAAGCGCATTGCCATCGTCAACGTCGTCTTCGCCGGCGCCCCGGGCGGGCCCTGGGTGCTGATCGACGCCGGCCTGCCGGGCACGCGCGGGGTCATCGAGCGCGCCGCCCGCCGGCGCTTCGGCGCGTCCCGCCCCGAAGCCATCGTGCTGACCCACGGCCATGTCGACCACGTCGGCGCCCTCGAAGCCCTGGCCGGGCACTGGGACGTGCCGGTCTACGCGCACCCGCATGAGCTGCCGTACCTGAACGGCACCTCGTCCTACCCGCCGCCGGACCCGCATGTGGGCGGCGGCCTGCTGGCGGCGCTCTCCCCGCTGTTCCGCCGCACCCCGGTCAACGTGAAGCGGCGCCTGCACGCGCTGCCCGAGGACGGCAGCATTCCCGCCATGCCGGGCTGGCGCTGGCTGCACACGCCGGGGCACGCGGCCGGCCACGTCTCGCTGTTCCGCGACGCGGACCGCACGCTGGTGGCCGGCGACGCCTTTGTCACCACGGCGCAGGAATCCGCCTACGCCGCCATCACCCAGGCGCCCGAACTGCACGGGCCGCCGAAATACTTCACCCCCGATTGGCAGGCGGCACGCTCCTCCGTGCAGATGCTGACGGCGCTGCAGCCGGAGCTCGCAGTGACCGGCCACGGCCGCGCTATGCAAGGTAGGGCGCTGCGCGACGGACTATCGCGGCTGGCGGCGGAGTTCGACACCGTGGCCGTGCCTGCGCGAGGCGTCTACGTGGGCCATCCGGCGCGGGCGGAGGATGGGTCGGCGTATTTGCCTGCGTGAGGGCCGCCCGAGGGGACGAAAGGCAAGGCAAGCAGTTCTTTTTTGAAAAAAGAACCAAAAAACTTTTGTTCCCTTGGGCGCGCGTTGCAGAACCTTCGCGACAGCAGGACCAAAAGTTTTTTGCTGCTTTTTTTCAAAAAAGCAGGCCTTGCCTTTCTTGCTTGATTTCGAAGTGTCAGGATCCAGGGCGGTTAGGCCGTAGACTCATAAGCACGGAACCACAGCCGCATTGATGCGAGCTGGACCATGGCGAGGAAGTTGGCGGCCAGCTTGTCGTAGCGGGTGGCGACGCGGCGGAAGTGCTTTAGCTTGGAGAAGAACCGCTCGATCAGGTTGCGTTCGCGATAGAGCCGCTTGCTGAAGCACGGCTTCCACTTGCGGTTGCTCTTGGGCGGGATGTTGGGCGTGGCACCTTGGTCCTGGATCAGCTCGCGAATGCGGTCCGCGTCGTAGGCTTTGTCCGCCAGCACGATGGTGTGCGGGCCGAGGTGATCGAGCAGGTGGTCTACGATCTGCCGTCGTGCGTCTGGCCTGCGGTGAGGGCGAGCCGGATCGGGAGCCCCTGCGGGTCGACGACGACGTGGATCTTGGTCGTGAGCCCGCCTCGGAAGCGACCGAGACAATGATCTGGACCCCCCTTTTTGCCGTCGCAGCCTGCTGGTGCGCCCGGATCGAAGTGCTGTCGATCATTTGGATTTCGCCGTCGTGTGCTGCGCTGATGGCATCCATCAGCCGGTCCCACACGCCTGCCTTTCGCCATCGCACAAAGCGGTTGTAGCAGGTGGTGCGCGGTCCATAGCGCTCGGGTAAGTCACGCCACGGCGCCCCGGAACGCAGCACCCAGAAGATGCCGTTCAGCACGCGCCGGTCATCCACACGGGGCACGCCCCTCGGCTTGTTGGGCAGCAGCGGCTCGATCACGCGCCACTTGAAGTCGATCAGGTCATATCGGCTCATGCCGACGCTGAATCAGCTTTCCCTCGATGGGGGAAGCGTTGAATATCAAGCTGTGATTGAAGTCCGCTCCCCGTTGGATATACAAGCTCATCCGCAAGGCGGGTGGCAGCTCACGCTTTGGGTCTTGGATGCGTTCAATTACGCGACGTCGTTCCGAACTATGCTTGCTGACATCGCAGGTGCCCTCGGGCAGGACGCGACGACCGACCTTCAGCTACCAGCCTACGAAGCGAACGAGGACTTCATCGAAGGCGCCCTACAGTTCGGGGCGGTGCCGTTGCGGATCTACTACGAGCATTCCCTGAGCTACCTGACCCTTATGAGCGATAACGAGCCTGCGCTGCGCGATGCCGCTGCTCGCATCCAGCCCAACGTCGCCATCATCCCATAACTGGATGTGGGTTCACGACCTAGTATCAGCCGTGTTTACGAACAAGGAAGCGGATCGGCTCGCCTGTGCAATCGGCGCATCGCGCAAGCCGATCGTATTATGGCCATGCCAGCGTTGCGTCGCGCGAACAGCATGCCGCCGCAGGACAAGCCGTGTTGTTTAGCCGCCAGGGTTACTCCCTGACGGACAACCAAAAGCAGACCTTGCACACACCACCAGCACCGAGGCCGTGGCGCCCTACTGTCGCGGCATTTCCGCAGCGCGCGCCCAAGAAAACAAAAGTTTTTTGGTTCTTTTTTTCAAAAAAGAACCGCTTGCCTTGCCTTTCACCACGCAAAAAGTTCCCATTTCGTTCTTGACTTGCCGCGCCCCCGCACCCAATCTGCGCAGGAACGAAGCGAGAACCCGAGATGCAGCTTGCAGCACGCCCGTCGCCGGACCGCGCCGTCAACATCAGCACCTCCGCCCCCCTCACCAACGCGCGCCTGTCCGGCACCCTGCGTGGCCGCGGCGCGCTCTCCAACCCCGCCAACCGGTTCGAGGCGCGCGACGTCGAGCCGTTCGACGACGGCTGGGCCACGCTCGACGGGCTCGCCGACCTGCCGCCGCTGCCCACCACGCTGACGCGCGACACCAGCCGTTCGGTCATCTCCTGGAACACCTCGCCGGACATCGGCTTCGACCGTGCGGTAAACCCCTACCGCGGCTGCGAGCACGGCTGCGTTTACTGCTACGCCAGGCCTACGCACGCCTATCTCGGCTACTCCGCCGGGCTGGACTTCGAGACCAGGCTGACCTTCAAGCCGGACGTCGCCAGCCTGCTGGAGCGTGAGTTGCGCAAGCCCGCCTACGTCTGCAAGCCGATGGCGCTCGGCTCCAACACCGACCCCTACCAGCCAGTGGAGCGCACGCTGAAGCTCACCCGCTCGGTGCTCGAGGTGCTGGAGCGTTTCGGCCACCCGGTCAGCATCGTCACCAAGTCGGCCGGCGTGCTGCGCGACCTCGACGTGCTGCAGCGCCTGGCCGCCCGCAACCTGGTGCGCGTGTTCCTCTCGGTCACCACGCTGGACGCGACCCTGGCCCGCCGCATGGAGCCGCGCGCGGCAACACCCGAGCGCCGCCTGGCCGCGGTGGCGGCACTCAGCCAGGCCGGCGTGCCGGCCGCCGTGCTGGCCGCGCCGATGATCCCGGGCCTCAACGACACCGAGCTGGAGCGCATCCTTGAACGCGCCGCCCGCGCCGGCGCGCGCCACGCCGGCTACGTGCTGCTGCGCCTGCCGCACGAGCTCCGCGGAATGTTCGAGTCCTGGCTCGCTGCCCACTACCCGAACCGTGCCCGCCACGTGCTGAGCCTGATCCGCGAGACCCGCGGCGGCGCGCTGAACGACAGCACCTACGGCCAGCGCTTCAACGGGCAGGGCCCTTACGCCGAGCTGCTGGGCAAGCGGTTCGAACGCGCGGCGCGCAAGCTGGGGTTCGAGGAGCGTAGCGGACTTGAGACGCGGCATTTCTGTGTGCCGGGGGCGCCTGCGCATACGTTGCCGCAGCTTTCGTTGTTCTAAAAGCAAGCAAGAATCTTCTTTTTTGAAAAAAAGAAGCAAAAAACTTTTGGGCCCGCTGTCGCGCCGTAGTTTTGAGAGCCTCGCTAAGGAGACAAAAGTTTTTGGTTCTTTTTTTCAAAAAAGAACCGCTTCCTTGCTTCCTTACGCCAGGTTGGCACCGCCTTCTTTCGATGCTGTATTGGCCCGCCGGGAGTCAACGCCTCATCTCCCTCCGCCAGAGCAGCGCAGCCCTACCGGGAACTGCGCAGAGGCAGGCGCGTCGGTAAGGCGCGGCAGTCAGGGGAAGGTCAACCATGTCAGAATCTGCCACGATGGAAGCCTCGCAGAAGCCGGGGGACATCGACCTCCTCTGCATCAACACCATGCGCACGCTCGCGATGGATGCGGTGCAGAAGGCCAACTCCGGCCACCCCGGCACGCCGATGGCACTGGCCCCGGTGGCCTACACGCTGTGGCAGCACTTCCTGAACTTCGACCCGGCAGAGCCATCCTGGCCCAACCGCGACCGCTTCGTGCTCTCCGTCGGCCACGCCTCGATGCTGCTGTACTCGCTGATCCACCTGACCGGCACCCGCGCCGTCAACGAGCACGAGGACCGCAACGCCCCCGCGCTCACGCTCGACGACCTCAAGCAGTTCCGCCAGATGGACAGCAAGACGCCTGGCCATCCCGAGTACCGCATGACCTCGGGCGTGGAGACCACCACCGGCCCGCTCGGCCAGGGCTGCGGCAACTCCGTCGGCTTGGCGATGGCCGAGAAATACCTGGCCCATCGCTACAACAAGCCCGGCTACGAGCTGTTCAACCACCACGTCTACGTGCTGGCCGGCGACGGCGACATGATGGAGGGCGTTAGCAGCGAGGCCGCATCCATGGCCGCGCATTTGCGCCTGGGCAATCTCACCTGGATCTACGATAGTAATCACATCACCATCGAGGGCGGCACCGACCTCGCCTTCGACGAGGACGTCGCCGCTCGCTTCGCCGCCTATGGCTGGCACGTGCAGCACGTGGAAGACGCCAACGACCTCGAGGCGATGACCCACGCGCTGACCGAGGCGAAGGCGACTACCGACCGGCCGAGCTTCATCCAGGTACACAGCATCATCGGCTACGGCGCGCCGAAAAAGGCCGGCACCAACAAGGCGCACGGCGAGCCGCTGGGCGAGGAGGAGATCCGCGGCGCCAAGCGTGCCTATGGCTGGCCGGAAGACTCCTCGTTCCTGGTGCCCGACGGCGTCTACGAACATTTCAGCGCCGGAATCGGCAAGCGCGGCGGTGACATGCATGCCGCCTGGGTGAAGCTGCTCGGGAGCTATAGGCAAGACTTTCCCGAGCTCGCCGCCGAGCTGGAGATGATGAACCAGCACACCCTGCCGGACGGCTGGGACCGCGACATCCCGACCTTCCCCGCCGACGCGAAGGGCCTGGCCTCGCGCGACTCCTCGCAGAAGGTGCTCAACGCCATCGCCCCCCACGTGCCGTGGATGATCGGCGGTGCGGCGGACCTCGCCCCGTCCACCAAGAGCAACATGACGTTCGACGGCGCCGGCAGCTTCGAAGCCGACAATTACGGCGGCCGAAACCTGCATTTCGGCATCCGCGAGCACGCCATGGGCAGCATCTGCAACGGCCTCGCTTTGTCCGCGCTGCGCTCCTACGGCTCCGGCTTCCTGATATTTTCCGACTACATGAAGCCGCCGATCCGGCTCTCCGCCATCATGGAGCTGCCGGTCGTCTACATCTTCACTCACGACAGCATTGGCGTGGGCGAGGACGGCCCCACCCACCAGCCGATCGAGCAGCTCGTCTCGCTCCGCTCCATCCCCGGCATGATCGTGCTGCGCCCTGGCGACGCCAACGAGGTGGCCGAAGTCTGGCGCCACGTCATGACGCTGAAGGAGCAGCCCGCCTGCCTGGCGCTGTCTCGACAGGCGATGCCCACCATCGACCGTACGAAATACGCGCCGGCGTCCGGGGCGAGATACGGCGCCTACGTCATGGCCGACCCGCCGCAAGGTGGCGAGCCGGAAGTGATCCTGATGGCCACCGGCACCGAGCTCAGCCTCGTGGTGGGCGCCTACGAGACGCTGACCGCTGAGGGCATCCGCGCGCGCGTGGTGAGCTTCCCGAGCTGGGAACTGTTCGAGGATCAGTCTGCAGAATACCGGAACGCCGTGCTGCCGCCGCACATCACGGCGCGGGTTTCGGTGGAGCAGGGTTCGACCATTGGATGGGACCGCTACGTCGGGCCGACCGGGGCTGCGATCGGCATGCACACGTTCGGTGCTTCGGCGCCGCTGGCTGCGTTGCTGAAGAAGTTCGGGTTTACGCCGGATGCGGTGGCTGAGGCGGCTCGGAAGCAGGCGCGGCACGGGAAGTAAGCAAGCGCTTCTTCGAGAAAAAGAAGCAAAAAGCTTTTGCTCTCGCTGTCGCGGGCCGTTCCACAGACGGGTACCCAGGAGACAAAAGCTTTTTGGTTCTTTTTTTCAAAAAAGGAACCGCTTTCTTTGAGGAGTTTCAGCCATGGACACGGTCGCCAATCCCTCGACGCACACCCAGGCAAACCCGGTGAAGCAGCTGCTGAAGGAAGGCCAGTCCCCCTGGCTGGACTTCGTGCGCCGCAGCTTCATCCTCGACGGCAGCCTGCAGAAGCTGGTCGAATCAGACGGCCTAGGCGGCGTCACCTCGAATCCGTCGATCTTCGAAAAGGCGATGGGTTCCGGCACCGACTACGACGAGCAGTTCAAGCAGCTCGCCGCCGGCGGCGAACACGACGCGCAGGACATCTACGAAACGATGGCCGTGGCCGACATCCAGCACGTGGCTGACGTGCTGAAGCCGGTATTCGAGCGCACGCAGGGGCTGGACGGATTCGTCAGCCTGGAGGTTTCGCCTTATCTGGCCTTGCGCGAAGAGGACACGGTGACCGAAGCGCGGCGCCTGCACAAATGGGTGGACCGGCCGAACCTGATGGTGAAGGTGCCCGGCACGCCGGAATGCGTGCCTGCCATCCGCACGCTCATCTCCGAAGGCATCAACATCAACGTCACGCTGCTGTTCTCGCAGGACGCGTACAAGGCGGTAGCCGAAGCCTACATCGCGGGCCTGGAAGACCGGCACGCGAAGGGCGAGGACATCAGCCACCTCTCCAGCGTCGCGAGCTTCTTCGTCAGCCGCATCGACGCGCAAATCGACAAGAAGATCGACGAGCGCGTAGCCGCCGGCGACAAGGATGCCGATGCGCTGCGCGCACTTCGCGGCAAGGTGGCGATCGCCAACGCCAAGATGGCCTACATCTGGTATCAGGAGATGGTCGCCAGCGAGCGCTGGAAGAAGCTCGCCGCGGCAGGTGCCAACCCGCAACGCCTGCTATGGGCGAGCACCGGCGTGAAGGACAAAGCCTATAGCGACGTGCTCTACGTCGAGGAACTGATCGGCCGTGACACGGTCGACACCATCCCGCCGGCCACGATGGACGCGTTCCGCGACCACGGCCACGTGCGCGCCTCGCTGACGGAGAACCTCGACGAGGCGCGCCACGTCATGGCGGAGGTGGAGCGGCTGGGGCTCGATCTTCCAGGCGTCACCAAGCATCTCGTGGAAGACGGCGTGAAGCTGTTCGCCGATGCGGCCGACGCGTTGCTGCTGGCGGTCGCCAAGAAGCGCGCCACGTTGCTGGGGAGTAGCGTCGCGAGCCTGCACTACAGCCTGCCGGAATCGCTGGACAAGGCGGTGGAGGCGAGGCTCGAGGGCTGGCGCAAGGACGGCTCGGTTCGCAGGCTGTGGGCGCGCGACTCATCGCTGTGGACCGGCGGGCCGGAAAGTAAATGGCTTGCGTGGCTTGACATCGTTGACGACCGCCTGGCCCACGTAGACGAGCTGGAAGCCTTCGCGCGCGACGTGCAGGAGGCGAAGTTCGAGCACGTGCTGCTGCTCGGCATGGGCGGGTCCAGCCTCGGTCCGGAAGTATTCGGCATGACGTTCGGCCAGCGCGCCGGCTGGCCGAAACTGCACGTGCTGGACAGCACCGATCCGCAGCAGATCAAGACGTTTCAGAACGCGGTCGACTTACTGAAAACCTTGGTGATCGTGTCGAGTAAATCCGGCGGCACGCTGGAGCCCAACATCCTGAAAGCGTATTTCTGGGCGCGCATGCAGGAGGCGGTGGGCAGTGATAAGGCCGGCCAGCATTTCGTCGCGATCACCGATCCCGGCAGTCACATGCAAAAGGTTGCCGAGGCCGACGGCTTCCGTAAGATCTTCTACGGCAACCCTGAGATCGGCGGCCGTTACTCGGTATTATCGAATTTCGGCATGGTGCCCGCGGCCGCAATCGGCCTCGGCGTGCGCGGCTTCCTGCAGGCGACGATGCGCATGGTGCATTCGTGTTCAGCCGGCACGCCGCCGGAAGCCAACCCCGGCGTGGTGCTCGGCGCCATCATGGGAGAGGCGCAGAAAGCGGGCCACGACAAGGTGACGATCGTCGCCTCGCCGGGCATCGCCGACCTGGGCGCCTGGCTGGAGCAATTGATTGCAGAGAGCACCGGCAAGTTGGGCCGCGGCCTGGTCCCGATCGACGGCGAGACGCCTGCTGCGCCCACGATGTATGGCAACGACAGGCTGTTCGCGTACCTGCATGCCGACGACGCTGCCGACGCGACGCAGGATGCCGCCGTGGCTGCGCTGGAAAAGGCGGGTCAGCCGGTCGTGCGGGTGGCGCTGAACGGACACCAGGAGCTCGGCCAGCAGTTCTTCCTGTGGGAGTTTGCGACGGCGGTTGCCGGTAGCATCATCGGCATCGACGCGTTCGACCAGCCGGACGTGGAAGCGAGCAAGATCAAGACGCGCGAGTTGACGGATGCTGCTGGCAAATCCGGCCACTTGCCGGACGAGACGCCGTTTGCCAGTTTCGACGGCGTCAAGCTGTTTGCCGATGAGAAGAATGCAGCCGCGCTGAAAGGCGGCAGCCTGGTCGAACTACTGCGCGCGCATTTCGCACGCGCGCATGCGGGCGACTACGTCGGCGTGCTCGCGTATGTCGAACGCAACCCCGAGCACATTGCGCTGGTGCAGGAGCTGCGGCTGCTGATCAGGGACCTCACGAAGCTGGCGGTGGCGGCGGAGTTCGGCCCAAGGTTCCTGCACTCGACCGGCCAGGCCTACAAGGGCGGCCCGAACAGCGGCGTGTTCCTGCAGATCACCGCGGACGACCGTACAGACTTGCAGGTGCCCGGCGAGGGTTACACGTTCAGCGTGGTGAAAGCGGCGCAGGCCCGCGGTGATTTCGGCGTGCTCGCCGAGCGCGACCGCCGCGCCCTGCGAGTACACCTGGGCCCCGACGTCTCAGCCGGTCTGGCAGCATTGACCAAGGCCATATCAGCAGCGTTAGCGTAAGCGGGGTCTGGAGCCGACTGGCCCCAGCAGGGTCCAGGGACAGCGTCCCTGGCCTTCTTATCAGGAGCATGTCATGCAATTAGGCGTAATCGGCCTAGGCCGGATGGGCGGAAACATCAGCGTGCGCCTGATGCGTGCCGGCCACCACTGCGTCGTGTACGACCACAGCCCCGACGCAGTGAAGCGCGTCGCCGGAGAAGGCGCCGTGGGCGCCTCAGACCTGGCTGACCTGCTACGTGGCCTGGAAAAGCCGCGCGCCGTATGGGTGATGCTGCCGGCCGGCGAGATCACCGAAGACACCGTCAACACTCTGGCCGAACACATGGAGTCCGGCGACACCATCATCGATGGCGGCAACACGTTCTACAAGGACGACATCCGCCGCGCCGCCAAGCTGCGCGAGAAGGGCGTCAACTACGTCGATGTCGGCACGTCCGGCGGCGTCTGGGGCTTGGAGCGTGGCTACTGCATGATGATCGGCGGACCAGCCGAGGTGGTGCAGCGCCTGGACCCCATCTTCAACACGCTTGCACCCGGGATGGGCGACGTCGGGCGCACCAAGGAGCGGCACGACCGCGATTCACGGCCGGAGCAGGGCTACATGTATTGCGGCCCGGCCGGCTCCGGCCACTTCGTCAAGATGGTGCACAACGGCATCGAGTATGGTTTGATGCAGGCCTACGCAGAAGGTTTCGACGTGCTGCAGGGAAAGGCGTCGGCCGACCTGCCGGAAGATCAGCGCTTCACGCTCGACCTGCCAGACATCGCCGAAGTGTGGCGGCGCGGCAGTGTCATCTCGTCCTGGCTGCTGGACCTGACCGCGTCGGCGTTGGCGGACAACCCGACGCTGACCGAGTTTACCGGCCACGTCAGCGATTCCGGCGAGGGACGCTGGACGGTGGAGGCCGCCATCGAGGAGGCGGTGCCGGTGCCGGTGCTCTCGACCTCGCTTTACGCGCGGTTCCGCTCACGCTCCGGCAACACGTTCGGCGAGAAGCTGTTGAGCGCAATGCGCAACAAGTTCGGCGGCCACGTAGAGCCGCATGCGTAGGCGGGGCGCAAATTGATGGACACCGGCAGCGCCCGGCCAAGCCCGAGCGACCCGGCCGTGCTGTCACGCGCGGCCGGGGCACCACCCTGCCACTTCGTGATCTTCGGCGCCGGCGGCGACCTCACGCGCCGGCTGCTGATGCCGGCGCTGTATAATCTGCGCCTGGCGAACCTGCTCGACGACGCCTTCGAGATCATCGGCGTCGACGCCCGCGACATGGATGACGACACGTTCCGCGACCACCTCGGCGACGCGATGACGCATTTCGTCACCGAGCGGCGCGGCGAGCTGACGGCGAAGCTCGACGAGACTGCGTGGGGCTGGATGCGCACCAGGCTCAGCTACCTGTCCGGCGACTTCGCCAACGACGCGACGTTCGAGACGCTGAAATCCAGGCTCGCCGAGAGCGACAACGTGGTGTTCTACTGCGCCACGGCCGCGCGTTTCTTCGACGTGGTGGCACAGCAACTCAGCAAGGCCGGGCTGCTGCGCGAACAGGCCGGTTGCTTCCGGCGCATCGTGGTGGAGAAGCCGTTCGGGCACGACCTGGCCAGCGCCCGGGCGCTGAACGCCTCGCTTCTGTCGGTGATGGACGAAAGCCAGATCTACCGGATCGACCACTATCTGGGCAAGGAGACCGTCCAGAACATCATGGCGCTGCGCTTTTCCAACGGCATCTTCGAGCCGATCTGGAAGCGCGACAACATCGACCACGTGCAGATCACCGCGGCCGAGACGGTGGGCGTGGAACAGCGGGGCAAGTTCTACGAGGGCACCGGTGCGATGCGCGACATGGTGCCGAACCACATCTTCCAGCTTCTCTCCATGGTGGCGATGGAAGCGCCCACCTCGTTCGACGCGGATGCGGTGCGCACGGAAAAAGCCAAGGTGATACAGGCGATCCACCCGCTCGCCGGCCGCAACGCGGTGCGCGACGTGGTGCGCGGCCAGTACCGCGGCGGCAGCTACGGATCGGACCAGGTGCAGGGCTACCGGCAGGAGCCGGACGTGGACGTCAACTCGAGCACCGAGACCTACATCGCCATGAAACTCGCCATCGACAACTGGCGCTGGGCCGGCGTGCCGTTCTACATCCGCACCGGCAAGCGCCTGGCACGCCGCCGCACCGAGATCTCCATCCACTTCAAACAGGCGCCGTTCGCGCTGTTCCGCGACACGCCGGTCGAGAAGCTCACGCCCAACATCATGTACATGCACATTCAGCCGACGGAAGGCGTGACGCTGCAGTTCAGCGCGAAAGTGCCGGGCCCGCGCGTGAAACTCGGCGGCGTCAGCATGAACTTCAACTACGCCGATTACTTCCACGAAGGCCCCAGCACCGGCTACGAAACCCTGCTGTATGATTGCCTCGTGGGCGACGCGACGCTGTTCCAGCGTGCCGACAACGTGGAGGCCGGCTGGTGCATCGTGCAACCCGCGCTCGACGCGTGGGACGCCGGCCACATCCACGTGCACCCCTACGCGGCCGGCAGCGAAGGCCCTGACGAAGCCGACGAGCTGTTGCGCCACGACCATCGCCGCTGGGTTGGCATTGGACGATGATAAGCCTGCTGGTTTCCGACATCGACGGCACGCTGGTCACGAAGGACAAGGAACTCACCACGCAGGTCCGGCAAGCCGCCGGCCAGCTTGCGGAGCATGGGGTGAAACTCGTGCTCGTCAGCAGCCGGCCGCCGCACGGGGTCGCGTTGTTCGCCGAGGCGTTGCATCTCGACACCCCGCGCGCGGCGTTCAACGGCGGCACGTTCACGGCGCCGGACGGCACGGTGCTGCACGCCGACCTGCTGGCCGAAGACGCGGCACGCGAGGCGATCGCCTACCTCCGCGCACAGGCCATCACGCCCTGGCTGTTCACCACGCAGGAGTGGCTGCTAACCGATCCTGATGGCGACTACGTGGATTGGGAACAGCACACGGTGAAGATGCAGCCGCGCACCGTGCCGGACCTGGCACCCTACGCCACCCATGCCGGCAAGATCATGGCGGCGTCGAAGGATTTCGCCAAGCTTGCGACCTGCGAGACTGAACTGCAGCAGCGTCTCCAGGGCCGCGCCTCGGTGCATCTCAGCCAGGACTACTACCTCGACATCACCCATCCGAACGCCAACAAGGGCGAAGCGGTGCGCGAGGCCGCCCGACTGCTGAACGTGGACTTGGCAGAGACCGCCTGCATCGGTGACATGCCGAACGACCTGCCGATGTTCGGCGTCGCCGCCTACAGCATCGCGATGGGGAACGCGCCGAAGGAAATGCAGGCGCGTGCGGACTACGTCACCGACAGCAACCAGGACAGCGGCTGGGCAAAGGCGGTGACCGCTTTCGTCATTCCAAACGCCTCGCCGGGCAAAGGATAGACCCCATGCCGGACATCAAGCTTCTGCTGGCGGACGTGGACGGCACGCTCGTCACCAAGGACAAGCAGCTCACCGACCGCGCCGTCGCCGCGGTGCGCGCGCTACGGCAGCGCGGCATCGCCTTTGCCATCACCAGCGGCCGGCCGCCGCGCGGCATGACGATGCTGTTTGGACCGCTCGCCATCGACACGCCGATTGCCGGTTTCAACGGCGGGCTCTGGGTGAACCCGGACCTTTCGCAGATCGAAGCGCGTAACGTGCCGCGAGACGTCGCCGACCGCAGCGTCAAGATGCTGACCGACGCAGGACTGGACGCGTGGGTGTACAGCGGCGAGGAGTGGCTGGTGCACAAGAAGGACGCACCGCACGTCTCGCGCGAGGCGTGGACGGTGAAGTTCGAGCCCAGGGAGACGGGCGATTTCGGCAGCGCGCTCGACAGCGCGGTGAAGATCGTGGGCGTCAGCGACGATCTCGGGCTGATGGAGCAGACCGAAAAGCAGGTGCAGGACGCGTTGGGCGCGTCGGCGTCGGCCGCGCGCTCGCAGCCCTACTACCTCGACATCACCCATCCGCAAGCCAACAAGGGGGCGGCACTCTCGTTCCTGGCCAAGCGCCTCGGCCTGGACACCAGGCAGATCGCCACCATAGGCGACCAGCCGAACGACACGTTGATGTTCCGCGAGAGCGGCATGTCGATTGCCATGGGCAACGCCAGCGAGGCGGTGCGGAAACTTGCAACCCACGTCACGAGCTCTTCCGAGGAGGAAGGGTTCGCCCGCGCGGTGGAGCGCTTCATCCTGGGTGCAGAGAATGCCTGACCATCACGTCACCTCACTGGCGGACCCCGAAGCGCTCGCCCGCTACGCGGCCGACTGGCTGACCGAGCAGGCCCTTGCCGCACCGGGCCGTTTCTCGATCGCGCTGTCGGGCGGCTCCACCCCGAAACGCCTGTTCGAGATATTGGCCGAGCCAGCGTTCGCGGCGCGCTTTCCCTGGTCGCGCACGCACCTGTTCTGGGGCGACGAGCGCTTCGTCCCGCCCGACCACCCTGACAGCAACTTCCGCATGACCAGGCTGGCATTGCTGGACCACGTGCAGGTGCCGCCCGGACAGCTGCACCCGATGCCGACCTCCGGCGACCCTGATGCGGCCGCGCGGGAGTACCAGGCCGTCCTGCAGGCCTATTACGAAGCCGAGTCGCTGGACATGACGCGGCCGCTGTTCGATGTGATGTTGCTGGGGCTCGGCGAGAACGGCCACACCGCGTCGTTGTTTCCCGGCACGCCGGCGCTGGAGGAGACGTTGCGTTGGGTGGTACCGGTCACCACCGGCGTGCCGCAGACGCGGTTGACGCTGACCTATCCGGCTATCGCCTGTAGCCGGCACGTGGTGTTTCTTGTTGCCGGCAAAGGAAAAGCCGACGTGCTGAAACGAGTGCTCGCAGGTGACAGGACGCAACCCGCCGCGCGGGTGAGCGCTGCCGGCGATCTGCTGTGGTTCACCGACGACGCAGCGCAAGGGAAGTAAGCATGTTCCTTTCCGAGAAGAACCCGGACCTTCTTGTTCCCCAACACACACGCCGCCGAAAAACTCCGCGACAGCCGAGACAAAAGCTTCTTGCTTCTTTTTCTCGAAAAAGAAGGCCTTGCTTCCATGCCCGATAGGGACGCTCTGAAGCGCCAAGCCGCCGAGCAAGCCGCCGACCTCGTCCAACCGGGCATGATCGTAGGCCTCGGCACCGGCTCCACCGCAACCTTTTTCATCGACGTGCTGATCGCCCGCGCACCGGACATCCTGTGCATCCCCACCTCGGAACGCAGCGCCACCCAGGCGCGCGCCGGCGGCCTGAAGCTCACCGACTTCGCCCACCACACCAGCATCGACATCTGCGTGGACGGCGCCGACGAGATCAAGCGCGACACGCTCGACCTCGTCAAAGGCATGGGCGGTGCCTTGCTGCGCGAAAAACTCGTGGCCAGCGCGGCCAAGCGCCTCGTCATCATCGCAGACGGCGCCAAGCTGGTCGACTGGCTCGGCACCACCGCGCCGGTGCCGGTGGAAGTGACACGCTTCGGCTGGGAGCTGACGCAGTCACGCCTTGCCGCGCTCGCGCAATCCGCCGCGCGCCGCACGTTGCCGGACGGCCAGCCGTACCTCACGGACGGCGGCAACTACATCCTCGACTGCAGCTTCGGGGCCATCGAAGATGCGGGCGCGCTGAACCGGCGCGTGCAGCAGGTGGTCGGCGTGGTGGAAACCGGCCTGTTCGTCGGCATGGCGGAGCTCGCACTCGTCGCCGGCGACGATGGGGTCACCAGGTTCACGCCGAACAAGGCGGTGCCCACGCCTACGGACAGATGAACAGACCAGCCGCACCAGCGGCCGGAGACTCCGTTCTGGTCGTGATGGGCGTCTCCGGCAGCGGCAAATCCACCATTGCCGAACACATCAACACGCACCTGCGCTGGCCGTTCCAGG
The DNA here is from genome assembly GCA_965198755.1 of Acetobacteraceae bacterium. GTDB lineage: Bacteria > Pseudomonadota > Alphaproteobacteria > Acetobacterales > Acetobacteraceae > BOG-908. Next base: position 3,534,006 of record OZ240673.1, on the reverse strand, counting down.
AAGGTGACGCGCTGCACCCGCCAGGCAACGTGCAGAAGATGCACGCCGAGATACCGCTCACCGACGAGGACAGGGCACCCTGGCTGCGCGCGGTGAAAGCCTGGATCGACGCCCGCATCGCCGCCGGTGAACCTGGCCTGGTCACCTGTTCCGCACTCAAACGCAGCTACCGCGACGGCCTCGTGGACGGCCGCCGGCAGGTGCGCCTGCTCTACCTTAAAGCCGACCCCAAGGTGCTCGAGGCGAGGCTGGAACGGCGCACCGGCCACTTCATGCCGGCCTCGTTGCTGGAAAGCCAGTTGCACACGTTGCAGGAACCGGGCGCGGACGAGCATCCCATTATCGTGCGTGTGAATGACGAGCTTGAAACGACGGTGGCGCTTGCCCTGGACGCGTTGAGGCGGGCTCACGTCGTGAGCGCGGCGTTTTGAAAGAATGCCAGCAAGGCCTGCTTTTTTTTTAAGAAAGCAGAAAAAGATTTTGGGTGCGGCTGTCGCGGAGTTGCATGCAGCGCGTATTCCAGGAAACAGATGTTCTGTTATGCCGCTTCTGTTTGAGGAGACAGCCCGGGTAGCCAGGCAGCGTGGTTTTTCGGCCGCGCGGGCGGCTCGGCTTGCCTGCGCCATCGATCCGAACGGGCAAGCCGATCTTCGTGCGGCATGAGCACCAGAGCGTCTTGCAAGTAGCGTGCTGGAGTATGACTGACCCGCGTTGGAGCAGCAGCCGAAACAGTGATTTCAGCAATCACTGGTAGCAAGAAAGCAAGGCCTTCTTTTTCGAGAAAAAGAAGCAAAAAGCTTTTGTCAGCGCTGTCGCGGACTCTCCCTCAGCCTACACCCAAGGGAACAAAAGTTTTTTGGTTCTTTTTTTCAAAAAAGAACTGCTTTCTTTCTTTTCTTGATATCACTCAATGTCCAGACCGGCTGGTATCCTGCGGCCCCCAAGGCGACTTCCCATACCAACATTCAAAAAGCACCACGTCCTTGCCTGTCCCTGACGCAAAGCTCGGCCTTGCCACCGTCTGCTGCCTCGCCGCACTCGCCGGCGCAGTGGACGCGTGCGGCCTGTCCCTTCTGCACGACCTCTACGTCTCGTTCATGAGCGGCAACACGACATCGCTCGGCGCCGCCATCGCCGAGGGCAACCTGGCGCGCGCCGGCCTGATCGCCCTCATCCTGTCGGCCTTTGTCGGCGGCGCCGCGTTCGGAACCGTCGCGGCCACCCTGGCCGGGCGGCATCGCCTGTCCGTCATCCTGGCACTCATCGCGCCGCTGCTCGCCCTGCCCAGCTTCACCCGGCACGGCGAGGCGGTGGCCCTGACGTTCGCGATGGGCATGCTGAACGCGTCCATGCAGCAGGCCGGCCCCGTCTCCGTCAGCGTCACCTACGTCACCGGCACGCTGGTCAAGCTCGGCCGCGGCCTGGGAATGCTCGCCATCGGCCAGGCCGAGAACGCCGACTGGCTGCTGCAGGCGGTTCCCTGGCTCGGCCTGTTCGCCGGCGCGGTCGCCGCCACGTTTGGCCTGCACGCGCACCAGTCCGTGACGCTCGCCGCGCTGCCTGTCGTCGCGTTGGTTGCGGCCTTCACCGCCTGGCGCGTAGTCTCACCTGGGGTTGTTGGGTAGCAGCAAAGCAAGCGGTTCTTTTTTGAAAAAAAGAACCAAAAAACTTTTGTTCCCTTGGGTGCGCGCTGCGGGAGACTCCGCGACAGCCGTGCCAAAAGTTTTTTGCTTCTTTTTTTCAAAAAAGAAGGCCTTTCTTTCTTTCGTCCGGATCCGAGATGCAATCCTCCCAAACCGCCACCCTGCTCCCCGCCTACACCCACCAGCAGATCGTCCGCGTCATCACCGGCATCATGCTGTGCGTGCTGCTTGCCGCGCTCGACCAGACGGTCGTCGTCCCCGCCGTCCCCGCCATCGCCGCCCAGCTCGGCGGCTTCCGCCACCTGTCCTGGATCGTCACCGCCTACCTGCTCACCTCCACCTCGGCCACGCCCATCTACGGCAAGCTGTCCGACATGTACGGCCGGCGCATGCTGCTGCTGATCGCGCTCGCGGTGTTCATCGCCGCCTCTGTGCTGTGTGCGCTGGCGCAGTCGTTTCCGCAGCTCATCGCCGCGCGCGCGGTGCAGGGCATCGGCGGCGGCGGGCTGATGGCGATGGCACAGGCGGTGATCGCCGACGTGGTGGCCCCTGCCGAGCGCGGCCGCTACCAGGGCTACCTCGCGGCCATGTGGGGTGTCGCCTCCGTCGGCGGCCCGGTGCTGGGCGGCTGGGCGACGGACCACCTGTCCTGGACCTTCGTCTTCTGGATCAACCTGCCGCTCGGCCTGGCCGCCACCTGGCTGTGCGAGCGTGCGCTGCGCGAGCTGCCGGTGCGCCGCGCCGGCGGCCGCATCGACTACCTGGGTGCCGCCCTGCTGACCTCCGCGGTGACCGCCCTGCTGATGGCGCTGAGCTGGGGCAGCGCGCCGCCGGGCTGGTCGTCGGGTCCGGTGCTGGGCCTGCTCACCGCTGCAGTCCTGCTGAGCGTTGGCCTCATCCTGCACGAACGCCGATGCGCCAATCCCATCCTGCCGCCGCGCCTGTTCGCCGCCTCGGTGTTCAGCCGCAGCGTCACGCTGGCGTTCCTCAGCTCGCTGGTGCTGCTCGGCACCACCTTCCTGCTGCCGCTATACTTCCAGCTGGACCGCGGACTGGACGCCTCGGACTCCGGCCTGGTGCTGACGCCGTTCCTGCTGTTCAACGTGGTGGGCGCGTTCTCCGGCGGTCAGGCCAGCCGGCGCATCGGCCGTACCAAGCCGATCATCGTCGGCGGATTGGCGTGTGCTGCGGCCGGGTTCGCGGGCCTGGCCGCCGTGGGGCAGGCGACGCCGCAGCCCCTGGTGATCGCGTTCATGGCCGTCGTCGGCGTCGGCATCGGCGTGTGTATGCCCAACGTGTTGCTGACGGTGCAGAACGCGGCGGAACGACGGGACGTGGGTACTGCCACCGGGACCTTCCTGTTCCTGCGCTCGATGGGCAGCGCGTTCGGCAGCACCCTGGCCGGTGCCCTGCTCACCTCCACCTTCGCCGCGTCTTTGGCCGCCGCGGGCTACCGACAGGCGCACGATCTGGGCGCGCTGCGGCCGGGCGGTGCGCTGGCAGCGCTGGGTCCGCAGGCGATGGCGGCGGGGCGCGTGGCGCTGTCGGCCGGGTTCCACGTGGCGTTCGGCGGCTGCGCGGCGCTGGTCGTGGCGGCGTTCGTGGTGGCGGTGGGGCTGCCGGACCTTCGGCTGCGGGCGAGCGGCAGCTAGAAGCAAGAAAGCAAGGCCTTCTTTTCTGAAGAAAAGATACTGTGTTGCTGGTCAAGCGCCCATTTGTTTTGAGCGTGGCAAGCTGTCGTGTCTTCGTAAAGCCCGCTTCGCGCCGCTGCGCGGTGGCCTTTGGCCAGGCTTGACGAAGCCCCGCCAGCTTGCCGCGTGAGTGTGTGGCTGGGGCGGGAAAACGGCTTTGACTGAACTGGAAAACGGGTAATCAGGCGTTTGCCGGGTTGGCGTTGACATGATGGGGATCGAACGGGCGGCGCGTGCGGATCACTGCGTGGGCCAGGACGAGCAGCCTGCGTGCGATGGCGATCAGAACGAGCTTGTTCGGCTTGCCGGCTTGCTTGAGCCGTTGTGCCACGACCCGCAGGACCGGGTGGCGGCTGGCGCTGAGTGCCGCGAGGTAGAGTGCGCTGCGCAGGTTGGCGTTGCCGATGCGGCTGATGCCGGTGCTGCGGGTTTGCGCGCCTGAACTATGCTCGGCCGGCGAGAGGCCTGCGAACGCGGCCAGACCTTTGGGCTCGAACTCGGCAATGTTGGGGATCTCTGCGAGCAGCACTGCCATGGTCACTTCGCCGATGCCCGGGATGCTGCGCAGCAGCTCGGCCTGATGGCGCGTCTGCATGTCGCCTGCGATCAGCGCGCGGATGTCGTGGGCGATGGCGTCGATCTCTGCGTTCAGATACGCCAGGCTACGGGCGATGGAGGCCTGCACGGTGGCGCTCCACAGGCCGGCTTTCTGGCGGTTGAGTTCCTGTGTGCGGGTCGTCTTGAGGGCGGCGCAACGGCGCACGAGCTCGCGCAGGTCGCGCAGGTGCGGCAGCGGCGGCGTCCAGGGGGCAGGGTTTTGCGTGCGGCAGAAGCGCGCGATGAGGGCTGCGTCGAGCTTGTTGGTTTTGTTGCGCCGGAGCTCGGCCTGGCCGAAGGCCTTGATTTGTTTTGGGTTGATGATGCTGACCTTGATGCCGAGGCCGTGCAGGAAGACGGCGAGATCGAGGCCATAATTGCCGGTGGCTTCCATGCAGGCATGCAGGCCGGTGCTGCCGCCGGGGATGTGTCGTTCGAGCCAGGCGTGCAGTTCGTCGAACCCTGTCTGATCGTTGGTCAGGTGGAGTGCGGCCGCTCTGTCGCCGTAGAGGAGATGGGCGTCGACTTTTGCTTTACCGATATCAAGACCGAGAATGGCCATGGCGAGGCTTCCTTGGGCAAGCGGTGGCGCCCCTCACAGGTCTTTCTTGCAATCAGGCTGCCCAGCCGCGCTGAGGCCCCGCATACTGTCCGACCGAGAGGTGCAGGATGCGGTGGGCCCGGATCTTTTCTACAGGATCGCCCGAGAAGCAATGCAAGGTCACCACCGCAGTTCCAGAGCTTGGCCTCCGCCGAGGAACACAGCAAACTTACAAGAAGCAAAAGACTTTTGGGCCTGCTGTCGCGGAACGTTCAACCGACGGATACCTAAGAGACAAAAGTTTTTTGGTTCTTTTTTTCAAAAAAGAACTGTTTTCTTCCTTAAAGGGTAACTCCCGATGAACACCCCAGACCTGACCGGCCGCACCGCCATCGTCACCGGCGCCACCAGCGGCATCGGCTACGAGGCCGCGCTGGTGCTCGCCGCCAACGGCGCGGACGTCACCCTCGCCGTGCGCGACACCGTCCGCGGCGAGGCCTGCGCCGCCCGCATCCGCGCGGCCCACCCCCAGGCAAAAGTCTCCGTAAGCGCGCTGGACCTCGCCAGCCTGTCCTCCGTGCGCATGTTTGCCGAACGCACCGCCCAGGCGTTGCCGCGCATCGACATCCTGCTCAACAACGCCGGCCTCGGCCTGCAGAACAAGCGCGCGCTGACGTCCGACGGGTTCGAACGGCAGTTCGCCACCAACCACCTCGGCCACTTCGCGCTGACCGGCCTGCTGGTGCCCACCCTGCTGCAGGCGCCGCACCCGCGCGTGGTCACCATCTCCAGCATCGCCCACCGCCGCGGCCGCATCGCGTTCGACGACCTGCAAACCGAGCGCCCCTACAACGGCCGCGTCGCCTACGGGCAGTCCAAGCTCGCCAACCTGATGTTCGCGCTCGAGCTGGACCGCCGCGCCCGGGCCGTCAGCTCGCGCCTGGTCAGCGTTGCCGCCCATCCTGGCGTTGCCACCACCAACTTCATCGTGTCCACCGGCATGCCGGCGCTGCTCGGCCGCGTGGTCAACGCCGGCATCAGCGTGCTGGGCCAGAACGCGGTGCGCGGCGCGCTGCCGGGCCTGTATGCGGCCACCATGGGCGACGTGGTCGGCGGCCAGTACTGGGGCCCGGACGGCCTGATGGAGGTGCGCGGCAAGCCGGCGCTGGCGCAGATCGCCACGCAGGCGCAGGACCGCGAGGTCTGGTCCAGGCTGTGGACGGCGTCCGAGGAGCTGACGGGCGTGACCTATCCGCCGCTGTCCTGAAGCTTTTTCGGTCCCAGTCACCCAATTCAACCCGCGCCATCTAGGCAATCCCGGCGCGACCAGTCAGAATGATACCGCAACAAATTGCGGAAGGGCGGTCCGATGGCCGAGGTAGAGGAGCGGCTGGTTCCGCGCGACGGGCTGAACAACTACAACGTGCTGCTCGCGCGCATGGAGCTCTCTCCGCACGGCGGCGCTCAGTTCACCTTCGTCGTCACCAACTCGATGCTGTCGGTGGCCGAACTCTCGGTGAGCGTGCCGGCGCCGGGCCAGAGCCTCGACCGCATGACGGTGGATGCCCACGACGCGCTAATCGATATCCTGCGCCAGTTGACGTTCCGCGCGGACAAGGCACGGACGAATTACGAGCGGTATACACGGCCGCCTGACGCCGAGCAGGAGCAGCCGTTTGAGAGCCTGGTGATGGAGGACGCGGAAGGGTAGGCAAGCAAGCGGTTCTTTTTTGAAAAAAAGAACCAAAAAACTTTTGCTCTCTTGGGCACCCGTCTGGTGGGAGGCCTCGACGGCTTTGAGACGTCGGTCAGCGGCCCGTCACATCGACGAAATGGTTCTGCTGTCGCGAACCTTCCGCAGCGCGTAGCCGAGGACCAAAAGTTTTTTGGGTCTTTTTTTCAAAAAAGAACCGCTTGCCTTGCCCAAGCTCCGCCCACGTCCCCGGAAAAGAAGCCCTTCCTTCTGCTCCCCGCCGCGCTAACACTCGCGCCACGATGTCCCTAGGCCCCCGCCTCGAGTTCCGGCAGTCCCAGTCCCTGGTGATGACGCCCCAGCTGCGTCAGGCCATCAAGCTGCTGCAGTTCTCCAACCTCGAGGTCGCCGCCTTCGTCGAGGAGGAGCTCGAGCGCAACCCGCTGCTCGAGCGTGACGAGCGGGCCGAGCAGATCGGCGAGCGCCCCACGCCGGACCAGCCCGACCGACCCGCGGAGACCGCCGACAGCGCCGACCTGGTCGCCAGCGCCACCATGCCGGACGAGGCGCAGAACCCGATCGACCACGAGTTCGACGGCTACGAGGCGCTCGGCCCCGCCGACGGCCTGTCAATGCCCACCACGCTGTCCGGTTCAGGCGGCTCGCAAAGCTTCGACTCCGACGACCGCGGCCTGGACGAGACGCTGGAGACGCACGAAACCCTGCGCGACCACTTGGGCGAACAGCTCCGCCTGGCGTTTGCCGACCGCGCCGACCGGCTGATCGGCGCCCACCTGATCGCCTTGCTCGAACCCTCCGGCCGGCTCGCCGCCGACCCGGCGGAGGTCGCCCACGCGCTGGGCACGGAGCTCGCCCAGGTGGAGGCGGTGCGCGCCCGCATGATGGGTTTCGACCCGGCCGGCATGTTCGCCCGCTCGCTGGCCGAGTGCCTGGCCGCCCAGTTGCGCGAGGCCAACCGGCTGGACCCGGCGATGCAGGCGCTGCTGGACAACCTCGACGCACTCGGCCGCCGAGACCTGCGCACCCTGCTGGCCGTCTGCCAGGTGGACATGGAGGACCTCTCCGAGATGATCGCCGAAATCCGCGCGCTGGACCCGAAGCCCGGTGCCAACTGGGACGCCACCCCCCTGCCGCCGGTGATCCCCGACGTGCTGATGCGCGCCGCACCCGCCGGCGACTGGCTGCTGGAGCTCAACCCCGACACCATGCCGCGCGTGCTGGTCAACGAGAGCTTCTACGCCCGCATCAGCCAGAACGCCGACCGCGACGCCAAGCAGTTCATCGGCGAGCGCATGGCCACGGCCAACTGGCTGGTCAAATCCCTCGCCCAGCGCGCGCAGACCATCCTGAAGGTGGCCAGCGAGATCGTCCGCCGCCAGGACGGCTTCTTCCGCCACGGCGTCTCCCACCTGCGGCCGCTGATCCTGCGCGACATCGCCGAGGTGGTGACCCTGCACGAGAGCACCGTCAGCCGGGTCACCGCCAACAAGTACATCGCCACCCCGCGCGGCATCTACGAGCTGAAATATTTCTTCACCACCGCCATCGCCGGCGCCGGCGGCGAGACCCACTCGGCCGAGGCGGTGCGCCACCGCATACGCGCCATGGTTGCAGCCGAGACCGCCGCCGACATCCTGTCGGACGACGCTATCGTGGCTACACTACGACGCGAGGGCGTAGACATCGCGCGCAGAACGGTGGCCAAATACCGCGACGCGCTGCGCATCCCCAGTTCCGTGCAGCGCAAGCGGGAGAAGGCGGCACAGGGCTGAGCGCGTGCTGCCGCAGGGCGGCAAGGCCAAAGCGCATGCCACCAGAGGGTGGTACGGGGCAACCTGCCGCCGGCCGCCGAACCTAGGGCTGGGCACGGAGGTGGACGCATGCAGATCAACGTCTCGGGCAAGCAGGTGGACCTGTCTGACTCGCTGCGAACCCGCGTCGCCTCCAGCCTCGACGTGATCGCGTCCAAATATTTCGACCACGCCATGGAGGCCAGCGTCACCTTCGGTCGTGCCCGCAGCTTCTTCACCTGCGACATCAACGTGCATGCCGGCCGCGGCCTGACCCTGCGCGGCGAGGGCGAGGCGGGCGACGCCAACGCCGCCTTCGACGACGCCGCCGAGCACATCGCCACCCGCCTGCGCCGCTACCGCCGCCGGGTGAACGAGCACCACCGCGCGCTGGCCGGCCGCGAGCGCCCGCAGACCGCGCGCGCCTACGTGTTGCGCGCCGAGCCCGACACTGGCCCCGGCCATGCGAACGGCGAAGCGGACGCGCCGGAGGCAGCGGCCGCGGTCGCTCCCACGTTCGCCACGGTGATCGCCGAGACGGTCACCGAGATCACCAGCCTGTCGGTCGGCGACGCGGTGATGCGGATGGACCTGGCAGACCAGCCGGTGCTGATGTTCCGCAACTCGGCTACCGGCGAGCTGAATGTCATATACCGCCGCACCGATGGTAACATCGGCTGGATCGATCCGGCCGGCAGCTAGGCAAGGCAAGCAAGCAGTTCTTTTTTGAAAAAAAGAACCAAAAAACTTTTGTTCCCTTGGGCGCGCGCCGGCAGAACCATCGCGACAGCGGGACCAAAAGTCTTTTGCTTCTTTTCTTCAGAAAAGAAGGCCTTGCTTCCTAACTAAGGTGCCGGAGAGCCAGAAACGTGGAGCCCATCGCCGATGCGGCACCGCCGCGCGACGTTCCCGGCATGGTCGCGGCGGCCAGGGCCGCGCGCCAGGCCGGGCAGCGCGCAGCGTCGCTCGCGTGGTTCCAGGCCGCCGCTCGCCTGCAGCCGGCGCATCATGGCCTGCGCACGGAGGCGGCCGCCGACCTGATCGCCCTGGGCCGGACCGAGGAGGCGGAAGCCGAGTACCAGGCAGTACTCTCGCTGAACCCTGGGCACCCCGGCGCCCATGCCGGCCTGGGCTACGCCGCCCGCCGGTGCGGCGACCGCGGCGCAGCGCTCGCCCACTTCCAGGCGGCCTGGAACGCCGACCCCGTGCACGTCGGTGCCGGCGTGGAAGCGGCGGCAGAACTGTGCCACCTGGGCCGGCTTGAGGAGTCCGAGGCACTCTACCGGGCAGTGCTGGCACACACGCCCGGGCTGCCGGCCGCCATGCTCGGCTTGGCCACCTGCGCCCGCAGGCGCGGCGACCTGCAGGCCTCGCTGGAGCTGCACCGGAGCGTGCTGGACGCCGACCCCGCCCACGCCTGGGCGCGGCTGCAAGCCGCGTCGGATCTGTGCCGGCTGGACCGCCTCGACGCCGCGGAGGCCGAGTACCGCCACCTGCTGGCCAGCACGCCGCAGAGCAGCGCGGCGCTGCTCGGCCTGGGCCAATGCGCCCGCCGGCGCGGCGACCGGGCGGCGGCACTGTCCTGGCACCGCCAGGCCGCCGATGCCGACCCCGCCAACGATTGGTGCCGGCTGGAGTGCGCGGTGGACCTGCGCGGGCTGGGCCGGTTCGACGACGCGCGCGACGTGATCTCCGCGGTGCTGGCGCAGCAGCCCAATAGCGCGCCGGCGCTGCTGGGCCTGGCGCAGCTCGAACGTGCCGCCGGCCGCCGCCAGGCCGCGCGCGACGCCTTGCGCCGCCTGGTGGCCGCAGCACCCGGCCAAGCCTCCGCCCTGCTCGAGCTCGCCGCCGACGAACGCGAGCTCGGCGCCATCGAGGCTGCGCGGCAACTCGCCCACGCGGCGCTGGCGGCAGACCCCGGCCAGGACGCCGCCTGGCTCAGCCTCGGCCTTACCGAACGCGCCGGCGGCCGGCATGCCGAGGCGCTGGCCGCCTTCGCCTGCGCCCATGCCCGGCAGCCCGGCCGGGCCGAACCGCTGCTGCAGATGGCACAGGCGGAGCACGCGCTCGGCCGCCAGGTAGCCTCCGACGCGCTGCTCGCCCGTGCCCTGGCGCTGGAGCCGGACAACCCGGCCGCCCTGGTGCAGCAGGCCGAGCAGGCCCGCATGGCCCAGGACGTGCCGCGCATGCACGCGCTCTATGCCGCCGCGGTGGCGCGGACACCGTTCCACCTCGGGCTGCATCTGGGCCTGGCCGAGGCGCTGGCCCTGCTCGGCCGCACGGACGAGGCCCTGGCCCGGCTCGCGGCGGCCGAGGCCGCATCCGGCCAGGCAGCGGTGGTGCGGATCAGGCGTGCCGGGCTGCTGCGCCGCTGCGGCCACTGGCACGCGGCGCTGGCACTGGCGCGGCAGGCCACGGCCGACGCCCCGCACGATGCCGGCTGCTGGATGGAGCGCCTGTCCTGCGAACTCTGCCTCGGCACCGACGCCGACATCGACCACTGCCTGGCGCAGGCTCCGGCCGCCACCGCGCGCGACCGCGCCCGCCTCGCCCGCATGCGCGCCGGCGTGATGCAGGACCGCGGCGACTGGGCCACAGCCGAGGACGGCTACCGGGCGGCCGAGGCGCTGGACCCGCATGCCGCGGAGACGCACTTCATGCACGCCCGGTTCTGCCTCTCCACGCTGGACCTGCCGGGCGGGCGCGCGGCGTTGCGTGGCTACATGCGCCTCAACGCGGCGAGCCTGCGGCTGCGCGGCCAGTCGCGCCACGCCGGCCAGACGCATTTTGGCCAGGTCATCGACGAGTACGCGCTGGACCAGGCGATGGCGGACCACCTGCCGGCGCTCCGCCACGCTGGGCTGCATGGCCAGGTCGAGGCCGTGCTGCGCGTGGTCGCCGCCCACCCGCACAGCACCGCCGCCGCGGTGGCCCTGCTCCACGCCCTGCGCGCGCACGGATCGGTGGTCCCCCCCGGCATGCGCGGCCACGGCGCGGCCGTCCAGCCGGGTTCCGTCACGGCCCCTGCAACGCCGATCCCCAAGCGCATCGTCCAGTTCTGGGACACGCCGGACGTGCCCGCCGACGTGCGCGCCATGATGCAAAGCTGGCGGGATCACCACCCCGACCACCTGGTCGAACTGTTCGATGACGCCGCCGCGCGCGCCTTCATCGCCGCCCACCTCGGCGCCGTCGCCGGCAACATCTACGGCCGCATCTCCGGGCCGGCGCAGAAGGCCGATGTGTTCCGGCTGGCCTACCTCGCGGTCCATGGCGGGACCTACGCCGACAGCGACGACCGCTGCCATGCCCCCCTGCACACCGTGCTGCCGGACCGGGCGGAGCTGGTGCTCTACCAGGAGGATTTCGGCTCCATCGGCAACAACTTCATCGCCTGCGTGCCGCGCCACCCTGTGGTGCTGCTGGCGCTTCGCCAGGCGATGGCGTCGGTCGCCCGCGGCGACGCCGAGACGGTGTGGCTCTCCACCGGCCCGGCGCTGCTGACCCGCGCTTTGGCGCAATACCTGGCCGCACGCGGCGGCGACTGGCGCGAGCGCCTCGACAGGGTCGCCGTGCTCAGCCGGCGCGCGCTGTTCCGCGCCGTGGCGATCCATTGCCTGACCGGCTACAAATCGACCGAGCGCCACTGGAGCAACGCGGCAGCCTCCAGGCGGCGGCGATCCGACAAGGCCATGCTCGCCGGGGACGCGGTGGGACCATGAGACGGCTCGGCCGGTATCGCACAAACTTGATCGCCGGCTTTGCAAGCACCTTTGTAATCAGTGTTGTTGTCAGGCAGAAACCACGTTGGAGCGTTTCTGATCCAACCGTTTTCAAGAAGGCCGTAGAATGTCCGATAAGATCGCGTCCGATAAGGCGACCAACCACCTGGCGGCTGACAACACAGCGTCCGACAGCCATGCGGATTCCAGCTCGGCAGCGCCGGTAGTGACCTTCGGGCGTGGTTTCCAGAACTTCGAGTATCGGATCGCCGACTCGCAGTCGCCGACGGGCTTCGACCGCGTCGTCGTCAGCACCTCGCTCGACGCGACCAACAGCACTGGCGCGGGCCTGAGCTACGCGGTGACCGACATCCGCGGCCGCATCGACGGCGTCAGCTTCAACGACACGATCACCGGCGGCGGCACATACGTCAACGAGGGCCCCGGTGGGCTCAGCTATGACAATGCCATCTTCACCGGCAACGCCGAAGGCATCGACGGCAGTTCCCACGGCATCGACAATGCTGGCCTGGATTTTACGGTGAACGGCACCGAGTACGACCTGTTCTCGACGAACGGCACCTTTTCCCTCGATAACACCGTGCCCGGCGGCTACAACGTCGACCCCGTCACGGTGGTGTCCACCGACGCCCCCTGCTTCTGCGCCGGCACGATGGTCACCACGCCGGACGGCGACGTGGCCGTGGAAACCCTCTCGGCCGGCGACGTGGTGCTGACCGCCGCTGGCGACGTGAAGTTCGTCCTCTGGATCGGCCGGCGTGCGGTGGCCACCCGCTTCGCCGACCCGATCAGCGCGATGCCCGTCCGCATCCGCGCCGGCGCGCTCCCCGAAAACGTCCCGGTGCGTGACAGCCTGCTCTCGCCCTGCCACGCGGTGCTGGTGGACGGCGTGCTGGTGCAGGCCGGTGCGCTGATAAACGGCACGTCGATCGTCCGCGAGACGACGATGCCGGAGACGTTCACCTACTACCACGTCGAGCTCGCCGACCACGCGCTGATCCTTGCCGACGGCATGCCGGCCGAAACCTTCATCGACAACATCGATCGCATGGCGTTCGATAACTGGGCGGAGCACGAGGCGCTCGTCGGCACCGACGCCGAAATCGTGGCAATGGACTACCCGCGCGCCAAGTCCGCCCGCCAGGTTCCCGCCGCCATCCGCGCCCGCCTGGCAGAGCGCGCCGGCATCGCAGTCCAACAGGCCGCCTGACAGCCAGGGCCGCTGCCTACGGAAAAGGCCAGTCTCCGCGAGGAGGCTGGCCTTTCTTTTGGGCGTGTTTGAAGCAAGCCGGCGGGTTCGCGACTTCTCCGCGTGGGCCGAAGCTGTTTTCGATCCGCGATTTTCGTTCGACTGTCCGGCCTGTTCAAGGCCAAGCCGCTTCGACGGTCGCTTACGCGAGCTTTGAGCAGGCCGGACGGCCGAACGAAGGGCTGACATCGAAGAAAGTCTGGTTTTATACCAACCGTCGTAGGTCTTGACCGGTGACAGGCGAAGCAAGCGGTTCTTTTTTGAAAAAAAGAACCAAAAAACTTTTGTTCCCTTCGGCGCGCGTTGCAGAAACCTCTGCGACAGCCGACCAAAAGTCTTTTGCTTCTTTTCTTCAGAAAAGAAGGCCTTGCCTTCCCTGCCGGCCTTCGAAGGGTCTAGATCCAAGGCCGCTGATATTATAGCTGTCTGAGATTGGCGTCCGAACTTGTTGGATCAGATAAGCAGGCCGGAAGACGCTCTGCCTTTTTGTTGTGCCGCTCCGACGCTGTGATCGGATGATGCTCCACGCTCGCCGCCAACCGCCGTCAAATGCCCGCCCGAGCGCGCGATAGCGGAGACAAAAGCTTTTTGCTTTTTTTTCTCGAAAAAGGCGGCTTTGCTTACCCTTCCTTCCACCTTCTGTATCCATCCGCTCGCAGCTCGCAGGCTGGGCACGCCCCACACCCATACCCCCACTCATGCAATACCCGCCGCTCGCCCAGGTAACAGGTGTGGGTCAGCCCAACTACCACGTCCAAAATCCCCAGCCGGTCCGCCATCGTCCAGGTCGCCGCCTTGTCCACCCACATCAGCGGCGTCTCCAGCACGAAGCGCCGCGCCATGCCCAGGTTCAGCGCCACCTGCAGCGCCTTGATGGTGTCGTCGCGGCAGTCCGGGTAGCCGGAGTAGTCCGTCTCGCACATGCCGGCCACGATTCGCCGCAGGCCGCGCCGGTAGGCCAGCGCCGCCGCGTAGGTCAGGAACAGCAGGTTGCGGCCGGGCACGAAGGTGGTGGGCAGTCCCTCCGCACCCATGGTGATCGCCGCCTCGCTGGTCAGCGCGGTCTGCCCCAACGCCGCCATGCTGGCCCGCAGGTCGACCACATGGTCCGGACCCAGCCGGCCAGGCCAGCGTTCGGCCAGGGCAGCGCGGATCGGCGCGCGGCAGTCGAGCTCCACGCGGTGGCGCTGGCCGTAGTCGAAACCAAGCGTCTCCACGTGGTCGGCGCGCTCCAGCGCCCAGGCGAGGCAGGTGGTGGAGTCCTGGCCGCCGGACAGCAAAACAAGCATCAAGAAAGCGCCTTCTTCGAGAGGAAGAAGCAAAAAGCTTTTGTTTCCGCTGTCGCGCACTCGCGGGAGAGCGCCCACCCCAGAAATAAAAGTTTTTTGGTTCTTTTTTTCAAAAAAGAACCGCTTGCTTGCCTGCCTTTGCCCACGTGCCTCGCCCCTCCCATCTGAGCCCGATGGACCTGCACTTCTCCGAAGCCGAAATCCAGCGCTACGCCCGCCACATCCTGCTCGCCGACGTGGGCGGCACCGGCCAGGCCCGCCTGCGCGACGCAAGCGTGCTGATCGTCGGCGCCGGCGGCCTGGGCAGCCCGCTTGCCCTCTATCTGGCGGCAGCCGGCGTGGGCACCATCGGCATCGCCGACCACGACCTGGTCGACCTCTCCAACCTGCAGCGCCAGGTGGCCCACACCGAGGCCCGCGTCGGCACGCCGAAGGTCGCTTCCGCCGCCGCCGCCATGGCCGCGCTGAACCCCCTGGTCCAGGTGCACGCCCACGCCCTCCGCGTGGACCAGGACAACGTGGCCGCGCTGATCGCCCCCTACGGCATCGTCTGCGACGGCACCGACAACTTCCCCGCCCGCTTCCTGCTGGCCGACGCCGCCTGGCGCGCCGGCAAGACGCTAATCTCGGCCGCTGTGCTGCGCTACGAGGGCCAGCTCTCCACCTTCCGCCCCGGCACCGGCGCGGACGGCGCGCCCAACCCCTGCTACCGCTGCCTCTACCCCGCCCCGCCGCCGCCCGGCCTGGTGCCGAGCTGCGCGGAGGCCGGCGTGCTGGGCCCCGTCACCGGCGTGATGGGCACGCTGCAGGCCACCGAGGTGCTGAAGGAGCTGCTCGGCATCGGCGAGGGCCTGGCCGGTCGCCTGCTGGTCTGGGACGCGCTCACCGTGCGCTTCCGCACCGTGCGCCTGCCGGCGGACCCGGCTTGCCCGTGCTGCGGGACGCCGCGCGACGTTCCGCAAACGTGACGCACCCTCCCCTTGACGCGGGCCTGCGCAACCGGCCAACCCGTTGAGCGTGAACACCTGTCAGGAGAACCCAACCCATGGTGGACGAAACGACCAACGGCACGGCTTCTCCGCTCGGCATCCTCCTGATCGCCGGCACCCACGAGCGCGCGCAATACGCTTTCCTGGTGGCCTCCGCCGCCGCCTCCCTCGGCCGCCCGGTAGTGCTGTTCGCCACCAACCACGGCTGCCGCGCTTTGCGTGAGGACTGGTCGGACCTGGACGACGTGGGCCGCGACGCGGTGATCCGCCGCCGCGGTGTGGCCGGCCTGGGCGAGCTGCGCGACGCGGCCCGCGAGCTGGGCGTGCGGATGATCGCCTGCGAGGCCGGGCTGACCGCCGAGGGCATCGACCCCGCCTCCCTGCAGGAGGGTGTAGAAGTGGCCGGCGTCGCCACATTCCTCGAAGCCGTCGGCAAAGGACAGATGATCTCGCTGTGACCAGACGCCTTTTCGTGCTCGCCGTGCTCGCAGCCTTCGCAACTGCCGGCCGGCTCTCCGCCCAGACCACCACGACCACCACCATCCGCACGACGACCCACACCACAAGCAAGTCCCGGCACACCACGCCGGCCAAGCCGGCCGCCAGGCACGTGCCCGTCGTCGCACCGCGCCGCCCGGGTCCACCCCGGCGCGCCACGTCCGCCACGTCGAAAAAGCTGGTGGTGAAAAAGGAGCCGCCCGCGCCGGCGGCACCTGTCCCCGCCCCAGAAGCGGCGCAGAAGCCGGCTCCCCCGCCGGTGCCGGCCGACGTCGGCACCAACACCGGCCTGCACCTGCCGCGCTACGCCTCGCTGAAGAGCGACGAGGTCAACATGCGCGTGGGCCCCGCCGAGCGCTACCCGGTGATCTGGACCTACAAGCGCCGCGAGCTGCCGGTGCGCATCGAGCGCGAGTTCGACATCTGGCGCCTGGTCGAGGACATGGACGGCGTGAAGGGCTGGGTGCACCAGGCCACGCTCACCGGCCGGCGTACCTTCGTCATCACCGGCACTACGGACCGCACCATCCGCGCCGACGCGAGCGAGACCGCCGACGCGGTGGCGGTGCTCAAGCCTGGCGTGGTCGGGCGGATACGGTCCTGCGACGCTGGTAAGCCCTGGTGCCAGGTGCAAGTGCAGGACTACCGCGGCTGGCTGCAACGCAGCGATATGTGGGGCGTCGATGCGGACGAGGTCGTGGCGCCCTAATTAAGGAAGCAAGCAGTTCTTTTTTGAAAAAAAGAACCAAAAAACTTTTGTTCCCTTGGGCGCGTCGTGTGGAACGGTCCGCGACAGCCGGATAAAAGTCTTTTTGCTTCTTTTTCTTCAGAAGAAGGCCTTACTTCCTTTGGAGCTTTCCGAAATGATCGAACTCCGCCCGTATACCGCCCTCGGCGCCGCCAACCACGGCTGGCTGGACTCGCGCTTCCACTTCTCCTTTGCCGGCTACCAGGACCCCGCCCGCCTGCACTGGGGCCGCCTGCGCGTGTGGAACGACGACGAGATCGCGCCGGACAGCGGCTTCCCCGCCCACCCGCACGCCGACATGGAGATCATCACCTACGTCCGCGAAGGTGCCATCACCCACAAAGACAGCCTGGGCAACACCGGCCGCACCGAAGCCGGCGACGTGCAGGTGATGAGCGCCGGCTCCGGCATCCGCCACGCCGAGTGGAACGCCGAGCCGGGCGTCACCAAGCTGTTCCAGCTGTGGATCATCCCCGACGGCAACGGCGGCGCCCCCTCCTGGGGTGCGCGGCCGTTCCCGCGTGACGCCCGCGCCGGCCGGTTCGTCGCCCTGGCCGCCGGCCCGGCGCCGGAGGGCGACGCGCTGCCCATCCGCGCCAACGCCCGCGTGCTCGGCGCCACGCTGAAGGCCGGCGAGACGGCGGAGTACGCGCTAGGGGCAGAGCGCTACGCCTACCTGGTGCCGTCGCAGGGCGCGGTCGAGGTGAACGGCGTGCGTGTCGGCACGCGTGACGGTGCGGCGATCGCCGACGAAGCCGTGCTGCTTGTGACGGCGCTGGAGGATGCGGAGTTGGTGATGGTGGACGCCGCGTAAGGCAAGCAAGGCCTTCTTTTCTGAAGAAAAGAAGCAAAAGACTTTTGTCTCCGCTGTCGCGCGCTCACCGGCGAGCGCGCGACAGCGGAGTCAAAAGTTTTTTGGTTCTTTTTTTCAAAAAAGAACTGCTTGCCTTTGCTATCTTCCCGCCTGTGAAAACCTTTGAAATCGCCGCCCCCCAGGCCGCCGGCGTCGTCAAGACGGCGGTGCCGCGTTGCTAGACTTCCCCACCCGCACGAGCGAGTCCGCGCGCCAGGCCGACCTGCCCCATCCGCACCGCGCCCGCTGGGTCTCCCCGCTTATGCGCCGCGTCCTGCTGGTCAACTTCGTGCCGCTGGCGCTGCTGCTGGGCGCGCTGCTGTACCTGGACCAGTACCAGGACGGCCTGCTGGAAGCCGAGGTGAACGCGCTGCGCGAACAGGCGCGCATCTACGCCGGCGCCCTGGGCGAGAGCGCGGTGCGCGTCTCCGACCCCAACAACCCGGTCCTGGTGCCCGACCTTGCCCGCCCGCTGCTGCGCCGCCTGACCGATCCCACGCCCAACGCCGGTGCCAAGATCTACGCCCCCGACGGCACGCTGATCGCCGACAGCCGCGTGCGCCTGGGTGCCGGCGGCGCCGTCAGCACCGAGCCGCTGCCGCCGGCCACCGTTCGCAGCCCGGTGCTGGGCATCGTCAGCCGCGTCTACGACGACGTGCTCGCCGTCCTGCCGCACACCCGCGCCACCACGGTAGAGCTGAGCCCCAACGCGCCCGGCCCCGACTGGCAGCCGGACGTGCGCGAGGAGCTGCGCCTGACCAGCAGCGACGACAGCCACGAGATGCCGCCCAACATCCGCCGAACGCGGCAGAACCAGCTGCTTATCACCGTCGCCGAGCCGGTCGAGCGCGACCGCCACACGGTCGGCATCGTGCTGCTGACCCGCGACGCGATCGAGGTGGACCGCAGCCTGTTCGCCGTCCGCATCTCCATCCTCGGCCTGTTCTTCGGCGCGCTGATCCTGACCGTGCTGCTGTCCTGGTACCTCTCGCTCACGCTCGCACGGCCGATCCTAAAGCTGGCCGACGCCGCCCGCGACATGCAGGAGGGCCACGGCCGCGCCGGCGCCGTGCCCGCCCCGCTGCTGCGCCGGCGCGACGAGATCGGTGAGCTGGGCCGCGCGCTGTCCGGCTCGGCGGCGGCACTGTGGGGCCGGATGGACGCCATCGAACGCTTCGCCGCCGACGTGGCGCACGAGATCAAGAACCCGCTCAGCTCCATCCGCAGCGCCATCGACACGCTGCGCCGCGTCCGCGAGGCGCCGCTGCAGGCCCGCCTGCTGGCCATCATCCAGGAAGACGTGATCCGCCTGGACCGGTTGATCAGCGACATCAGCGACGCGAGCCGGGTGGACGCCGAGCTCTCGCGCACCGCCACCGAACCGGTGGACGTGGTGCCGATCATGGCCACCCTCGGCGAGATCGCCGACGCCACCAAGGCGGATGGCGACGCGCAGCTCAGCGTCGACATGCCGCCCGGCCCGCTGGTGGTCAACGCGGTGGAGGGCCGCCTGGTGCAGGTGCTGCGCAACCTGATCGGCAATGCGCAAAGCTTCTCACCCGCGGGCGGCACCATCCGGCTGCGCGGTCGTGAGACCGGCGGCATGGTGGAATTGTCCGTGGAGGACGAGGGGCCCGGCATCCCGGACAGCAACCTCGAGCACGTGTTCGACCGGTTCTACTCCGAGCGCCCGGCCGGCGAGAAATTCGGGCGGCATTCCGGGCTGGGGCTGTCGATCAGCCGGCAGATCGTCGAGGCGCTGCACGGGCGGATCAGCGCGGAGAACCGGCGGGACGGGGAGGGGCAGGTGCTGGGGGCACGGTTCGTGGTGCGGTTGCCAAAGGCTTAGGCAAGAAAGCAAGGCCTTCTTTTCTGAAGAAAAGAAGCAAAAGACTTTTGTCTCTTGAGTACACGTCGCCGGAAAGAGCCGCGACAGCCGCACAAAAGCTTTTTGCTTCTTTTTCTCGAAAAAGAAGGCCTTGCTTACTTCCCCGCCGCAAACCCCCGATGCAACTCCCCCGCATACACCCGAGCAAACGCCAGCATCTTACGCTCCGCGTCCGCGCCCTTCTCCGGCGTCATCGCCACCACGTCGAACCACCCTGTCTCGTCCGCCCGCAGGTAGTTCATCGCCAGCATCGCGCCCGGCATGTGCACTCCCATTGAGTCCAGGCGGTCGAGCCCGATGCCCAGCGCCCCGTCCAGCTTCTGCCGCCGGTCGGCCGAGGCAGGCGCCTTGAAGCGTCCCACCGTCCAACACTCTATGGTCTCCGGGCTCTGCTCTGCCGTGCGCGGCGAGACGTCGCTGGCAAGCACCGCGGGGTCGTAGCACGCCGCCTGCCGCCCGGGCGGCAGCATCGCGTGCGCCAGCGGGTCGGACGCCAGCACCCGCACCAGCCCCGTCACCTGCCCCGCCTCGATCCGCGCCAGCGACGACGCCTGCGCGTAGTCCGGCGTGCCGGTCCGCGCCACCACCAGCGTCTGCCACTCGCCGGGGGGCAGCGGCAGTTGCCGCCCGGCAAACGGGATGGTGCCGGTCCGCCCGGGCCCCGGCGGCGGCGCGGTGGCGCCGAGCGGAGAGGCCGGCAGGCTATCGCCCGGCGGCACGAAGCGCGCCGTGGCAGGAGCTGGCCCCGGCGCCTTGCCGAGCGCCGCCACGCCGCCGGCCAGCGCGCCAACCCGCAGATGTTTCAGCCCCGCCGGCGGGAACAGTGCCGTCAGTGCGACCAGGCCCAGCGCCGAGACCAGGCAGAACCGCCATGCCGGCGCCCGGCGCCACAGCCGCCCGGCCGCCGACACCTCAGCGGTCTATCCGTGCCGCCAGCGGCACCCGCGCCTCGCGCCCCGGCACCTCGGGCGCCGGCACCTCCGGCACCAAAGCATCCCGCACCGGCAGCATCTTGCGGCTACCGCGCAAGTCGGCGATGCGGGTGACGATGCCGCCCGGACCCTTCTCCAAACTCACGCAGCGCGCCCCCTGCTGGTGCGCCTCGATCAGACCGTCGCTCACCATCTCCTCGATCGATCGCACCAGGTCGCGCGCGCTCGCCCCCTGGCCCAGCCGGTCCTGCTTCTGCATCACGTCCAGCAGCAGATGCGGGTCTATCCCGCCATCGGCGATCTCCAGCCCGTAGCTGCCGATCATCGCCTCAATCTCGAGCGCCGCCACCCGTGCCACGTCCAGCCCGACGAGCTGCTTGAAGACGAATATCCGGTCCAGCCGGTTCAACACCTCCGGCGCGAACCCCGCCTGCTTCAGCACCTCGACCGACGCGCCACGCATGCCGTCCGGGTCGTCCGCGAACCTTTCGGCAAGTTCGCCGAGCGCCTCGGTGGCGATGTTGGACGTCAGCACGAAGATCGCCCGCGTGGTGCCGATCTGCGAACTGTCGGACGCCTCCGTCACGTGCCCGTCGTTCCAAGCGGTCAGGAACTTCTTCAGCACCAGAGGGTGCGACTTCTCGATCTCGTCGAGCAGGACCAGCGCGTCCGGCGTCTCCTTCAGGCCGCTCGTCAGCTTGCCGTAGGTCTCCGAGCCGACATAGCCCTTCGGCGTCCCGAACATCTGCGACGACGCATCCGATCGCTCGAACTGCGTCATGTCGAAGTGCAGCAGCTTGCGGCCGAGCGCCGAGGCCAGCTTCTTCGCCAGGTAGGTCTTCCCCGTCCCGGGCGGGCCGGCGAGCAGGAAGATGCCCACCGGTTTGCCGCGCACCTGCAGCGCCAGGCGCCGGCGCAGCTGGCCGGCAATGTCCTCGCACACCGCGTCCTGCCCGATCACCTGGGACTTCAGCGTCGTCGCCAACGCCACCGCGTCGATCACTATCACCTTGTCCTGCTTGGCCAGCAGGTCTTCCAACGCCGCACGGTTGGTCAGTCGCGCCAACACATCCATGAGCCACCCTCGCTTCTGCGGCCGCGCCCGGCGCCCGCTCGCCTTCACCTTGCGCGCCGCTGCCTCCGCGCGCCACTCGTACACCACGCCGGCCAGCACCAAGGCAAACAGCGCCGCACCCAGCGCCGCGTACACCGTGCCGCCCTGCGCCAGCCAGCCCAGCACCCGGTGCAGCAGCTGCCCTGCAGAGAGATGCATCGACAGCACCAGCTGCAGGATCATCAACCCGAGAAAGACGACCATCATCAGCGGCATCAGCTTCTGCGCCGCTGGAATGAGCCCCTTCATTCGGCCACCACGCCCACCTGTTCGGCCTGTCCAGGTTCCAGCGCCTGCGTCTGCATCGGCCCCGACAACGTCAGCAGCCCCACCTCGGCGTCCGCGCCGTCCACATTGCGAACCGACACCGTGGCCGCCGGCCCCACCGGCACCACCACCGCCTGCGCCTGGCGCGCCAGCATCACCGCGGTGGTGTAGCCGCCCACCACCAGCTCTATCCGGTGCCCGGCCTGGTCGGTCTCCGGCGCCGCGGCAGTCGCGTCGAACAGGCCCAGCCTGGCCAGGCGAAGCTGCCCGCGCTTCAGCGCCAGGCCCAACGCCGCGCTGTCCGCCGCCGACAGCCCCATCCCGGCCACCGCCTGCTGCTCGCCGGCGCGCGGTATCATCGCGACTTCCATGGCACCGACACGCGCCGGTTCGGCAGGCTGCGCCGTGCTGCCCGGCATCATGGCCGCAACCTGGGTGCCGTAGCGCCCCCATCCGCCCGCCAGCAGCGCCGCGCTCAGCACCACGTAGACCATGCCGCGCACGGCGGACAAACCTCCGCTCGCGTGCACCATCCGCTCGGACGCCGCAACCGGCACCATTCTCTCCATGGCACTACTGGAGCATTGCCAACGGTGCAGCGCAACCGGCTCGCGTGTTTCCATTTGTCGCAGGAAGCAAGCGGTTCTTTTTCGAGAAAAAGAACCAAAAAGCTTTTGTCTCCGCTGTCGCGCGCTCACGGGAAAGAACCGCGACAGCCGCGACAAAAGCTTTTTGCTTCTTTTTCTCGAAAAAGAAGCGCTTGCCTTACCTTTCTGCCGGCGCGCTCGGCATCCACCCCGTCGCCTCACCCACCGCAGCAGACCGATAGATGGCGCCGCCCTTCATCACGAACGCGACGTGCTCCAACCGAGTCACGTCCTGCGTCGGGTCGCCAGCCACTGCCACCATGTCGGCCGACTTGCCCGCCTCCAGCGTGCCCACTTCCGCGCGCACGCCCAGCAGATCCGCCGCGTTCACCGTGGCCGCCTCGATCGCCTCGGTCGGCGAGAGGCCATTCTGCACCATCAGCGTGAACTCCCGCGCGTTCCATCCGTGCGGGCTCACTGCGCTATCGGTGCCGAACGCGATCTTCACCCCAGCATCGTGCGCGCGCCGCAGGTGCGGCCCCATGATGGTGCCGATCGTCAGCGCCTTGGCCCGCACCAAAGGCGGAAAATACCCGTCCGTCTTGGCCAGGTTCGCCACTTCCTGCCCGGCCATGATCGTCGGCACCAGATAGGTGCCCCGCTGGTGCATCAGCCGCGCGGTGTCGTCGTCCAGGTAGGTCCCGTGCTCGATCGAATCCACGCCGGCCAGCACCGCGGCGCGTATCCCCTTCAGCCCGTGCGCGTGTGCCGCCACCTTGCGGCCAAGCGTGTGCGCCGTCTGCACGATGGCGCGCAGCTCGTCGTCGGTGAACTGCTGGTCAGTGCCGGCCGCGCTGTCGTCCAGCACGCCGCCGGTCGCCATGATCTTGATCAGGTCCACGCGGTATTTCACCTCGTATCGCACCGCCTTGCGGCACTCGTCCGCGCTGTCGCAGATGCCGATGCCCTGATGCGCGAACAGCCCCGGCCGGTAGCCGTTGTCGTCCGCGTGGCCACCGGTGGACGATAGCGGTTCGCCGGCCGAGACCACGCGCGGCCCCTTGATCTCGCCGCGCCGGATCCCGTCGCGCAGTGCCAGGATGGCGCTCAGGTCCCCGCCGCAGTCGCGCACCGTGGTGAAGCCCGCGTCCAGCGTGCGCGCGGCGTAAAGCACGCCGTCGGCCACGCCGTCCTCCTCGGTCTGCGTCACCCGCTCCAGCTGGTTGTTGCGGCTGCCCTGGCCGGTCAGGTGCACGTGCGCGTCGATCAGCCCCGGCAACACGTAGCTCGTCCGCAAATCCACCACGTGCACGTGGTCCGCAGGACCCGCGCCCGCCGCATTGGCATCGACGAAACCATCGCGTATGTCTGCAATCTTGCCTTCACGCACCACGATCGTCGCGGTGTGCCGCACCGGCGCACCTGGCACCGCCATCACCGTGCCTGCCTGCACCAGCGTGATCTCCGCCGCACCGGCGACGTGAATTGTGCCGCATGCGATCATGCACGCGAGTAAGATGGGACGGGTCATGTGCTTGCTCCGCGGACGGGCCATACTGGCGGGGCAAGGAAGGCAAGCAAAGGCCTTCTTTTTCGAGAAAAAGAAGCAAAAAGCTTTAACTCCGGCTGTCGCGGTTCTTTCAGGAAAATACCGCGACAGCCGCAACAAAAGTTTTTTGGTTCTTTTTTTCAAAAAAGAACCGCTTGCCTAGCGCCTAACCCGACGTGCCCGCCGGAGTACACTAAGCCTGCTTCACCAGCATCGCCTGCGACGTCGGCAACTCGATCGCGCGCTCCGGCCGGCCGGCCAGATACTCGTCAAAAGCCTCGCGCACGCCGTCGAGGTAGGAATAGTCGTGCGTCAGGATGATTCCGCCCGGCAGCATGCGTGGGTAGAAGAACTCCAGGCAGCCGCGCGTGCTGGACTTCAAATCCACGTCCAGGTGCACGAAGGAAAATCGTCTGTCGGCCACCGGCGCCGCCGTTTCCGGAAACATCCCGCGGTGAAACTCGACGTGCGGCCGGTCGGCGAGGTAGGCCTGCACACCTTCCAGCGACGCCGCGTAGTGCCCCTGCCGCATCCGCCCATGCTCGTCGGCATCCGGCGCGGGCAGCCCCGAGAACGTGTCGAACAGGTGCAACGGCGCGCCGTTGCTCGCCAGGCTGATCATCCGCGCCGAGCATCCCTGATAGACGCCCACTTCCGCCATCTCGCCGCCCAGCGCGCTCTGCGCCTGCGCCAGCGAGAACACGGTGAACGCCTCGTTTCCGCTCAGCAGCGACTCCCGCCCGCTGCGCGCCGCCTTGATCGCCGCCAACACGTGGCGCTGCTTGTGCCCGGCCAGGAACGCCAGTTCCAGCCGCGCCAGCAGCCCGATGGAGAGCGACCGCACCACCCGGCTGCCGGCGATCAGCATGTGCAGCCGGCCGCTGTTGAAGCGTCCGCGACCGGGTGCGCGCTCCGCGACGGCGGCGTCTGAAACGAACATGTCTGGTATGGCGGCGATCCTCGCATACGGCGCCGGACCATACCGTCGCATCGGAGATCAACGCGAAAGCTGTAAAGAGTTCAGCAAGCAAGCAAGGCCTGCTTTTTTGAAAAAAAGCAGCAAAAAACTTTTGTCCCTGCTGTCGCGGAGTTTCCTGCAGCGCGCACCCAAGAGACCAAAAGTTTTTTGGTTCTTTTTTTCAAAAAAGAACCGCTTGCTTGCTTACGTCACAGCCCCACAAGGCGCTCCGCCTCCGCCACGATCGGCTCCGCCAGCGCCCCCGCCCGTTCGGCCCCCGCCTTCAGCACCTCCCGTAAATGCCCCTCATCTCCCAGCAACCGCCGCGTCTCCCCCGCAATCGGCGCCAGCTTAGTCACCAGCAGCTCCGCCAGCGCGTCCTTGAACCCGCCGAACCCCCGCCCGCCATGCTCCGCCAGCACTGCCGCGGCGTCCGTCCCCGCCATCGCCGCGTAGATGCCCACCAGGTTGCGCGCCTCGGCCCGCCCGTCCAGCCCGGCCGGCTCGCTCGGCAGCGGCTCGGGGTCCGTCTTCGCGCGGCGTATCTTCAGCGCGATCGTCTCGGCGTCGTCGGTCAGGTTGATGCGGCTCTGGTCGGACGGGTCGGACTTGCTCATCTTTCGCGTGCCGTCGCGCAGGCTCATCACGCGCGCCGCCTCGCCCAGGATCAGCGGCTCGATGCGCGGGAAGAAATCCACCCCGTAATCGTGGTTGAATTTCTCCGATATGTCGTTGGCCAGCTCCAGGTGCTGCCGCTGGTCGTCACCTACCGGCACGCGCGTCGCGTGGTAGGCGGCGATGTCGGCCGCCATCAGGTTCGGATACACGTACAGTCCGGCCGACGCCGCCTCCCGATCCTTGCCCGCCTTGTCCTTGAACTGCGTCATCCGGTTCAGCCAGCCGAGCCTGGCCACGCAGTTGAATATCCACGCGAGCCGCGCGTGCGCGCTCACCGCCGACTGCGCGAACAGCACGCTGCGCACCGGGTCCACGCCGCAGGCCAGCACGGTGGCCGTCATCTCCAGCACTTGCCGGCGCAAAGCCGCGGGCTCCTGGAAGGTGGTCAGCGCGTGAAGGTCAACCACGCAGTACAGGCACTCGTGGGTGTCCTGCAGTGCGACCCACTGGCGTAACGCTCCCAGGTAGTTGCCGAGCGTGGGAATGCCGGAAGGCTGGATGCCGGAGAGGACGCGGTGCATGGCGGGGTGATGGGGCCCGAGAAAAGGCAAGGCAAGCGGTTCTTTTTTGAAAAAAAGAACCAAAAAACTTCTGGTCCCTGGGGCCTCGCGGGTTGAAACACCCGGTTTCAGCTGGCCGCGACAGCCGCGACAAAAGCTTTTTGCTTCTATTTCTCGAAAAAGAAGGCCTTGCTTGCCTTACGAGTGCCGCAGCAAAAGCAACGCCGCCATCAACGCCAACGCCACCCCCTGCAGCATGACACGCGCGCGCATCAGCGCGTTCGACCGCCTCGGGTCGCCGCCGCGGCCAACGCCGACCATCCCCAGGCCCAGCACCACCACCACGGCGAGCATCGTCAGGATCAAGAGGACGAACAGGATCGATGTCATCGGACCGACATAAGCGAGCCATCCGCCTTGTGCACCCCCTCGGCGCGCTCCTGCTGCTGACCCTGGCGGCAGCGCACGCCGCCCGCGCCCAGCCCGCCCTGCCCGGCCTCGCTCATCCGCCTGCCGCTGCCGCCAAGCCGCCGGAAGCGCCCCATCTGACCCCGGCGGAAACCAGGCAGATGATCGACCTGCTGAACGACCCGCAGAAGCGCGCCGCCTTCACCGCCACGCTGGAGACGCTGTCCAAGGCGATCACCGTGGCGAACCCGCCCAAGCCGGCCGACACCCCGGTGAAGCTCGCGCCGGACAGCGTCGGCGCCGAACTGCTGCGCGAGAGCACCACCTGGATTTCCGGCCTGTCTGCGCAGGCGGTCAGCCTCGGCCGTGCCCTGCGCGGCCTGCCCAGCATCTGGGCCTTCTCGGTCCGCACGGCAGAGAACCCGATCCTGCGCGCCCGCGCGGTGGACGCCGCCTGGCGCGCCGCCGCCGTGCTGGCCGTCGCCCTGCTGCTGGAGTGGGGCCTCTACCGCCTGCTGCGCCGCCCGGTCCGCGCCATCGCCCGCGCTGCCCCCGGCAGCCTGCCGGCCGAACCCCTCGCCGACGCAAACCTCGCCGCGTCCGCCCGCGTGCAAGCCGAAGCCGACGCGGCCGAACGCCCCGACGCCAGCGTGCCCGGCGAGGACCCCGATCCGGGCGAACCCCCCGCCACCGCGGAAGAGGTGCACGAGGCCGCCGCCGTCGAGCACGTCCTGCGCCGCCGCCGCTTCGCCCGCACCATGCGCGCGCTCCAGCGGACACCCTTCGTGCTGCTCTGCTTCGTGCTGGACCTGGTACCGCTCGGCGCGTTCGTCGGCGTGGGCTACGCCGGCACCCTGTTCGCCGAGCCGCAGAGCGCCGCCGTACTGCAGGTGGCCATCCTGGCCTACGCCACCTGCCGGGTCGCCACCTCGCTCACCCGCATGATCGCAGCACCCGGCCTGCCCACGCTGCGCCTGGTCCACCTCACCGACGAGGGCGCGGACTACGCCGTCGTCTGGGTGCGCCGCATCTTCACCATCGCCGCACTGGGCTTCGCCGCCTCGCAGATCGGCCAGCTCTTCGGCCTGCCCACCGCGGCCAACGACGCGTTCCTCAAGGCCATCTTCCTGGTGGTGCACCTCTGCCTGGTCGTCGTCGTCCTGCAGTGCCGCGCCACGGTCGCCGGCATGATCCGCTCCCGCAAGCCCAACCCGGGCGTGGGCGCGCGCATCCGCAACCGGCTGGCCTCGGTCTGGCACCTGGTGGCCATCTTCTACATCATCGGCCTGTGGCTGGTCTGGGCCGCCTCCATCCGCAACGGCTACCTGCGGATCTGGCACGTCTTCCTCATCACCGCCGGCGTGCTGGTCGCCGCCCGCCTGGTCAGCATCGTGGTGCTCGGCGCGCTGGACCGCGCCTTCCGCGTCTCGCCGGACTCGCAAGCCCGCTACCCCGGGCTGGAGCAGCGCGCCAACCGCTACTACCCGCTGCTGCGCCGCGCCGCCTCCGGCGTGCTCGTCACCCTTACCGGGCTGGCACTGCTGCAGGCCTGGGGTGTCAACACCGTCGCCTGGTTCGAGACCCGCGCGCTGGGCGGCAAGCTGCTGTCGGCGGCACTCACCATCGTGGTGGCCGCCGCCGTGGCCATCGTGGTGTGGGAAGGCGTCAACGCCTCGATGGATAACCAGCTCGCGGCGCTCAACAAGCACATGCAGTTCGCCCGCGCCGCGCGGCTGCGCACGCTGATGCCCATACTGCGCACCATGCTGCTGACGGCACTCGGCATCGTCTTCGGCCTGACCGCACTCTCCGAGATCGGCGTCAACATCGCACCCTTGCTGGCCGGCGCCGGCATCCTCGGCGTCGCCATCGGCTTCGGCTCGCAGAAGCTGGTGCAGGACTTCATCACCGGCATCTTCCTGCTGCTGGAGAACGCCATGCAGGTGGGCGACTGGGTGACGGTGGCGGGCCTGTCCGGCTCGGTGGAGAACCTGTCCATCCGCACCATGCGCCTGCGCGCCGGCGACGGCAGCGTGCACATCATCCCGTTCAGCTCGGTCAGCACGGTCACGAACGTCAACCGCGGCATCGGCAACGCGGCGGTGAGCGTGTCCATCCCGATCGACGAAGACAGCGACCAGGTCAGTGAAGTCCTTACCGACGTCGCACGCCACATGCGCGGCGAGGCGCGCTTCGCCGAGATGATGCGCAGCGACTTCCAGCTCTGGGGCGTCGATAAGGTGGAGTCCGGCATCGTCACCATCGTGGGCCAGATCGTCTGCACCGACGCCGGCCGCTGGGCGGTGCAGCGCGAGTTCAACCGGCGCATGTCGATACGCTTCAAGGAACTGGGGTTACGCATCGCAACGCCGGTGACGACGGTGGTGAACCTGGACGCGGGACGGGCCGGGCGGGTGAGCACGACGCAGTCGCTGGTGGATGCGCCGAGCGGGCAGATGCGTGAGAGCCCGCCGCCGGCGGCTTTGGGGAACACTGCTTAAGGAAAGGCAAGGCAAGCGCTTCTTTTTTGAAAGAAGGAAAAAACTTTGTAATTGCTCACCCCGGGTCCCGAGGTGTTCAGCCGGGCTTGGGTGAGGGATCTGTTTGACACGCCTACGGGCGAGTCGATTCAAGCTGTGTGTGCCGCCCGACATTGATCTAAGCAAGCTGAGCCACGTCGAGAAGGACGACCTGATCCGGACGCTGTTGCCGTTGGCGGGCCGGTTGGAAGTCGCGCTCGTGCGCATCGCCAAGCTCGAGAAGCGTCTGGCCAGATACGAGCGGCCGAAGAGGACGCCTGACAACTCCTCCATGCCCCCGTCCAAGGGCCAGAAGGCCGACAGCCCCGATGCCGGCAAGCCGCACCGCCGCGGCCGTCCCGGCGTGGGCCGGATGCTGGAGCCCGATCCCGACCGCGTCGTGGACGCCAAGCTGCAGGCCTGTCCGCATTGTGCCACCAGCTTCCCCGCCGGCGAGCAGACCCCGCAGGAAGTCTATGACCGCATCGAGATCCCGCCGATCAAGCCCGATGTCACCCGGGTGCGGCTGTTCGGCGGCCAATGCACCTGCTGCGGCCAGCGTGTTACGGCTGAAGCACCGCCTGGCCTGGAACCTGGCTCGCCGTTTGGCCAGTCGGTCTGCGCGCTGGTGGTCTACCTGCATTACGCCCACGCCATCGGCTTCGAACGGCTGGCAGCGCTGCTGGGCGAGGTTTTCGGCCTGCGCATCAGCGAAGGTGCGATCAGCAACATGCTGCAGCGCGCGTCCAAACCGTTGCTGGCCGCACAGAGCGCGATCCAGACGGCGGTGACCGCTGCCCCCGTGGTGTGCTGCGACGAGACGTCGGCCCGGGTGTGCGGCCGCAACTGGTGGGAATGGGTGTTCGTCACCTCGCTGGCGGTGCTGCACGTGATCCGGCCCAGCCGCGGCCGCGCTGTGGTGGCCGGCGTGTTCGGCGACACCCAGCCGGCAGTCTGGGTGTCGGACATGTTCGGCGCCCAGCGTGGCCACGGCCTGCTTTGGCAGGTCTGCCTGGCGCATCTGCTACGCGACGCGCAGTTCGCCATCGAGAGCGGCGACGATGCCTTCAGCGCCCCGTTCAAGCTGTTGCTGCTGCGGGCGGTCGCCATCGGCCGACGACGAGAGCGGCTGGCCGACACCACGCTTGCACGCTATGCAGCCGACCTGGACCGCAGGCTCGACCGCATCGTCGCCGCCGTGCCCGTGAGTGCTGACGGCGTCAAGCTGCGCAAACGCATCCTCGCCAATCGCGGCGCCCTGTTCGTGTTCGTCACTCATCGCGATGTGCCCGCCACGAACAACATCTCTGAACGCAACCTCCGCCCCAGCGTCATCTTCCGCAAAATCACCAACGGCTTCCGCTGCGAATGGGGCGCAGACACCTACGCCGCCTTCCGCTCCGTGGTCAGCACCGCTAAATCAAAGAACATGGCCGTGCTGGGAGCAGTCCGAGACGCTCTGGAGATGAAAATCACGCCAGCCCCGGGGTGAGCAATTACAAAACTTTTTCCTCCGTTGGTGCGCGTTGGTGGGACGTGTTGTTTCAGCCGTCCGCGACAGCGCTCGCAAAAGCTTTATGCTTCGGCGAATGCAGGTTCTGGAGCGAACACCTTCAGCGCCTACGCACTGCTGCTAGACGGCTGCATTGCATTACATTCTTCCATGTCGGCGCTTCGTTCGGTCTTTCGGCTTGCTCAAGGCTTGCGCGAGCCGCCGCCGGAGGCGGCTTGGCCTTGAACAGGCCGAACGATGATCGCGCGTCGAAGGCAGCTTCCGTTTCGACTGAGGTGCTCGCTCCGAACCTGAACCGCCTTCTCTTTCTCGAGAGAAAAGACTCTTGCTTCTGCTTTGGATGCCACGTTCGTATCAGGAATGTGATGCAGAACCCGCTGCACATCCAATGTAGAACAATGCGAGACGTCGTGACAGGAAGTGACAGAATGCCAAGCCGTTCGAAGCTTCTTGCGTGCTGCGCCCTGGCCGGCCTCGCTGCAGCGCCGATGCAGTCAGCGGAGGCAGCGGCAAAGGAGCAGACGATCTACGACGGCCTGCCCTCGGACCCGGACGGGCTCATCCTGAACAAGGGCGAGCTCACCGGCGTATCGGAAACGGGCGTCAGCGGCGCAGGAACCACCTACGCGCTCGTTCCGCCATCAACGGCCGGTTCCGCCTGGGCAGTCAAACTGATCAACGTGTTCAGCAACAACCCCTATGTCGGGCAGCCGGCGGAGCTCGCGTCCGACAGGAACGGCAACCTCTACGTCAACCTGATCGCCAACGGGTCGATCGAGTGTACGCGTTCTCCCGCCTGCGGTGCGGTGGAGGCAGGGTCCGGCCAGACGATCTACACATATCAGGATTATGTGGGACCACGCGGAAAGGTCGCGATCGGCAAGACTGGTAGCCTCTACGTCTCCAGCCAGGGCTCGATCCTGCAGCTGTCTCCGCCCGAGTCCGGCACGGGCCCATACATCACGACGGTGATCTTCTCCGACGCAAACTACGCGGGGCTCGGCGGGCTGGTGATCGACAACGACGGTGCGCTGTTCGGCGTGGCGCACACGCTGCCGTCCGCGGCAACAAGCCACGACATCGTCTACAAGGTCACGCCACCGTCCAAGGCCGGTGGCAAGTGGGTTGGCACGATAGTCAAATCGTTCGATCCGAACCTGCACGTCGGCCAGATCGCGTTGTCGAAAACCGGCGCTGTCCTTGGCACCACCGGGTCGGCTAGTGCCGCGTGCCCCGCTGGCAGCTGTGCCGTCTTCAAGCTCACGCCGTCCACCGCGGGAGGGCAGTGGACTGAAACGATCATCCACGACTTTTCCACCGACCCGCTCGGGCGCCCGCTGCTCGGCTACGACGACGACATTGTTTTCGTCGAAAGCGACATCCTCTCGCTCGGACCTGACGGTTCCATCTACGGCGCTATCGCTCCAGCGTTACGCACCAACAACTCCAACAGCACGATCTACCGGCTGACTCCGCCCGTTTCGGGCAGCATCGCCTGGACAGAAACCGCGCTCTACACCTTCCAGACTCCATCGAATCCGGGAGGCAGAACGGGAGGCTTTATAGCAGGCGCGCCGATGGTGATTACCAAAGCCAACACGGTGTATGGCACCGCGATCGGCGGCGTGGTCACGAACGATGTGAGCGACGGTATCGCCTTCAAGATCACTCAGTCGTCGGACTGAACCGCGCGCGCAGGAAGCAAGCGCTTCTTCGAGAAAAAGAAGCAAAAAGCTTTTGTTGCGGCTGTCGCGGTTGTTTCCGGCGAGCACGCGACAGCTGAGAGCAAAAGTTTTTTGGTTCTTTTTTTCAAAAAAGAACCGCTTACTTTCTTGCCCATGCTCAACGTGCAAATGATCGGATCCACCCTCCACAAAACCGGCTTCGCCCACGTCGAAGCCCCGGACTTCCACGCCGTCCTAGAACAAGCCGGCCTCTCCAACTGGCAAACCTTCGCCGACAGCTGGAACGACCTAGGCCTGGACACCTACATGGCCGACGGCGGCCGCTACAGACGCCGCCGCCACGCCGCCTTTTCCGTCGACGCCCACGCCATCCGCCGCAAACCCCACCAGCCGCACTACCAGAGCCGCGACTACAACGCGCTCAATGGCGGCCTCGCCCGATGGTTCGAGCCGGTCAAGCCCGCCATCGCCGACCACCC
Source organism: Acetobacteraceae bacterium (assembly GCA_965198755.1). Lineage (GTDB taxonomy): Bacteria > Pseudomonadota > Alphaproteobacteria > Acetobacterales > Acetobacteraceae > BOG-908. Next base: position 3,501,584 of record OZ240673.1, on the reverse strand, counting down.
AGCGCTGCGCGCCATCCTGCGCACCTGCCACACCATCTTCACCGCCTGCACGGAGGCGCCGCTGCGCCCCGCCTCCTGGCACGTCGAGCTGCACCAGTTCCGCATCGAGGCGCGCCCGGGCGAGCAGGGCCAACCCACCCCGGAAGGCCTGCACCGCGACGGCGTCGACTGGGTCCTGGTCCTGCTGATCCGCCGCGAGAACGTCGCCAGCGGCCAGACCACCATCCACGACCTGCAGAAGCGCCCGCTCGGCAGCTTCACGCTGACCACGCCGATAGAGGCGGCCCTGGTGGACGACAGCCGCGTGTATCACGGCGTCACCGCCATCGCGCCGATCGTGCTGGACGCACCGGCTTACAGGGACGTGCTCGTGGCGACCTTCAGACGGGAGTAAGCAAGCGGTCTTTTTTGATAAAAAGAACCAAAAAACTTTTGTTCCCTTGGGCGCGCGCTGCGGCATCTTCGCGACAGCACTACAACAGCTTTTGCTGCTTTCCCGCCGAACTTCGAAGGGCCGTCATAAGAGCAAGCAGTTCGTTTTCGAGAAAAAACTTTTGTCTCCGCCCCCGCGCGCCAACCGGCGAGCGCGCGACAGCGGTATCAAAAGCTTTTTGCTTCTTTCTCTCGAAAAAGAAGCGCTTCCTTCCTTCACTTCCCCTGCGTCGGCACCGTCGTCACCGACCCATCCGGCCCAATCACCGTGCTCGTCCCGTTCCCGTTCGGCACCACGATGCTGCCGCTCCCCTTAGGCGAGTTCAGCTCGCGCCCGCCTTGCACGGACACGCCGGACCCCGGCACCACGCCTTTCGGGAAGCTGGCGTTCGGCGCCGCCGCGTGTGACTGCTGCTGTGGCACCTCGTAGCCCGGCAGCTGCGGCAGCGGCTGCAGCGGCGTGTACTTGCCCGTCACCGAGGCGCCGTTCGACAGTTCCTGGTTCTGCTGCACCTGCAAATCCTTCAGCGTCGGCGGCGCTTTCGGCGGCGGCGGCCACACGTCTCCCTCCTCATAGAGGATCTGCGGCGGCGACTGCACGTTCTGTGCGCGCACCTTGGTGTAGGTCTCGCTGTTGCCCGGCGGCAGGTTCGGGTTGCTATGGAACGGCACGGTGAACGTGTCGCCCAAATACGAGTAGTACCCCGACCCCGCACACCCGCCCAGCAGCCCCGCCGCCACCAGCGCACCGGCCGCCCGTGGGCGGACACTCAATCTCATCACCACAACACTTTCCTGCGACGCGGGCGCACAATGCCTCCAACCCCGCCTTGCGCTCAAGCGCCCGATGCACCGGTGGCCGCGAAACCACACACCCAGCGCGCGATTTCCGCGGGATCGTTGAGCGGGAGCAACGGGTACGGACATCCGACCGCCCCGTCCGACGCCACTGCCACCACGCCCCCCAGCTCCGGCCACAGGGCTGCCTTGCCCAGCGCCGCCCGGAACACCTCCAGCTTCGGGAACGGATAAGCTTTGAACCCCTCCACCAGCACCAGGTCCACCGGGGCCAGCCGCCCTGCCAACACGGCCAGGTCAGGCACCGCGTCGGTCTCCCGCATCAGCGCCCAGCGCTGCCCGCCCACTACCAGCACCTCCTCCGCGCCGGCTTGCCGGTGCCGGAAGCTGTCCTTGCCCGGCCGGTCCAGATCCATGCCGTGATGCGCATGCTTGATGGTGGAGACGCGCAGGCCCGCTGCCCGCAGCAGCGGCAGCAGGGCCACCACCAGGGTCGTCTTGCCGCTGCCGGACCAGCCGACCACGCCCAGCAGCTTCAGCGCGGCACCGCCGGCGCGCTCTTCGCCATCTGCCCGCTGTCGGGCTCACTCGTTGGCCCGCCCTCCGGCGCGCGCTCGAACGCCCGCTCCGGCGCCCGGTCTGGCCCGCTCTCCGGCCGCCGCTCCGCCACCCGTCCTGGTACCCCAGCTTGGCCGCGCGCCGCCTCGACACGTGCCGCCTCGGCGCGCGCTGCGTCGGCCCGCGCCGCCTCGCCCCGTGCTGCCTCGTTGGTGGTCTTGGCCGCTGCCCTCGCGGCCTCCCGGGCCGCGGCGCGGCCCGGCCGCACATGGTGCAGCCCCGCCAGCAGGTAGTCCCACCCGGTCACCAGAGTCAGCAGTGCCGCCGCCCACAGCATCGCCGTGCCGATCGCACCCACCGGCAGCCAGCCGAGCCCCAGCACCGCCGCCCCGCTGTCGCCGGCCAGCAGCGTGCCGAGCGCGGCCATCTGCAGCCCGGTCTTCCACTTCGCCAGCCTGGTCACCGGCAGCCCCACCGACAGCCCGGCCAGGTACTCGCGCAGCCCGCTCACCAGGATCTCGCGGCACATGATGACGATGGCGGGGTACAGCCCGTGGTCCGGCAGCCGCCCCTGGCCCGCCAGCACCATCAGCGTGGCCCCCACCAGCAGCTTGTCGGCAATCGGGTCCAGCATGCGCCCCAGATCCGAGTGCAACTGCCGCTGCCGCGCGATCCGCCCGTCGAGCCAGTCGGTGATGCCGGCCAGCGCGAAGACGGCACACGCCGCCACGTCGGCGCTTGGCTGCCGCCACGCCACCAGCGCCACCAGCACCGGGATCGCCGCGATGCGCGAGAGCGTCAGCAGGTTGGGCAGGTTCGGCATCATGCCCGCCCACCATAGCCCGCCCGGCGCGCCAGGCCAGCCCGCGCGTGCAGTGTTGCACCCGATCAACAGCGGCGCCGTGCCGTGCACCTGGCAATACAATTTGCTTGCGCAACAACTTGCCTGGCGTCATGGTCCTGCGCATGGAAGAAGAACTCGTCCTCCGCGAAGCCCTGTCCCGCCGCGACGCAGCGCTCGCCGAAGCGCGCCGGCTGGATGACTTCATCCGCATGTATAACGAGCTCCGTGGCCGTCCCGCGCTGAGCGTGGTGTCCGATGCCGGCAAGCCGGACGGCGAACCAGCCCTGGGCGAGTTCATGCTCGACAAGGCGCGCCCCGGAGCTCGCTGAGCCCGCCCGGTCCGCCGCGCGCGCGTTACGGGAGAGTTCGCGACAGCCGTAACAAAATTTTTTTGCTGCTTTTTTGTGTCCGTCTCAAAGTCGGCTTGCGATACCAACTGGCCTGAAGGTTGATCGTTCGAAAGCAAGCAAGCTCTTCTTTTTTGAAAAAAAGAAGCAAAAAACTTTTGACTCCGCTGTCGCGGACCTTTCTGGAGGGCGCGCGACAGCAGAGTCAAAAATTTTTTGGTACTCTTTTTCAAAAAAGAACCGCTTGCTTTCTATGAGTCAGCATCAACGCCAGTTGGTATGGGTCAGCTGGCGTAGTTTTTCGCGCACCGGAGCGGACCGGCTTGTCTGCGCCGTAGATCCGAGCAGGCAGGCCGATCCTCCTGTGGCCATGAACACCGGAGTGTCGTGCGAAGCACGCTCTTTGCGTGTCGTGCGAGTAGCACGCTCTTCGCGTGTCGTGCGAGTAGCACGCTGTCGCATGACAAATCGCGTCAGATGGCCGCCAGGACGATTTTCCAAACGGACACTCAAAAAAGCAGGCCTTGCCTTCGTGTCGCACAAGCTGGCGAGCGTTGCCGCGAACGGCAGAACGCGCCCCCGCCTGAGACAAAGCCATTTGATGTTTTCAAATGCTAGACCGTTCCGGCCTCGTCAGATCGATAAGCAGGCCGGAAAACGCACTAACTTTTTGTGTTGGCAAGCAACTGTAACCGACCGTCGGCCCCGTTCGGTCGGATGATGCTCTACCGTGCATCGACCAGCCACCAGTCTTCACGAAATATCAACTCAGCACAGAGATGATAGGTTCCCACTCTGTAAACGCAGCTTCGCGACAAGGAACCTTCGCCGTGACAGATCTCGTATCGGAACACGTCTCCATTTCGATCGATGACCAAGGCGTGCTGCAAGGCAACTATCGCACTGCGGTGCTGCAGACCGACGTCAAGGTGCTCTACAACGGCGAGGACTGGGCGAGCGTTCCGTTGCGACCAGCCATCGGGGGCGCCGGCAAGTCGTTCACCTGCGACCTTCCGAACGTCGCCTCCGACGTGCCGGAGGATGCTGACGTCTGCATCGTCGACGCGAACGGAGAACACCTGGCATCGATGCGGGTGACGGACCGCCTGCCCAAGCGGAACGCCGACGGCATGCTGCCGTCGGAGATCCAGCGCATCTACGACCGCCCCTTCAGTGCCGTCCTGTACTGGTCGTTCGACGGCGCAAGGATCACCATCACCGGCTCCCACCTCCCGCCGGGCGGCGACCCCTCCGCCCTGGACGTGGAGTTCGGTCCCGGCGTCTCCTACAAGTTCCTCCGCGGGATGTACACGCCTGACTGGGAGCGGCATTTCTGGTACTGGCCGAACGCCCGCTTTTCCGACTTCCAGATCATCATCGACCTTGCCGAAAGCGAGCTGGGCTCCGATCCGTTCACGTTCCGCTTCAAATGCGCGAAAGGCGCCGGCCGTGATCTGCCCGAACCGCACGGCAGGGTATGGATTCCCAAGGACCTCGGCGCGGTCATCGGTTTTCCGACAGACCCGAGCCAGTTGACAAGGGTGCAGACGTGGTCGGATTCACGCAGCGTCACGCTCACAGGATACAACGTCTACCGGGCGGTCGCGGCGTTGCTGCACCGTTACAACGTCAAGCCGGTCGGGACCACCCTGATGGATTGGGGATGCGGCCACGGGCGCGTCACCAGACACTTCATCCGCGAATGGCCGCTCTCGCAGATCGTCGGCATGGATGTGGACGCGGAGAACGCGAACTGGGCCGCCGCAACACTGGCACCGGGAAAGTTCGTGGTCTCTCCGCTGCTGCCCCCCTGTCCGCTTCCCGATGGCTGCCTGGACGCCCTGTTCTCCATCTCAGTCATGACCCATCTTGCCCCAGACATCCAGCAGCTTTGGCTGGCCGAACTCGCCCGCCTCCTGCGCCCCAAAGCAATCGCCCTGATGAGCTTCGGCGGGCCCGGAGCCGTCGCCTGGTCCTCCGTCTGGAACAACCGCGCGTATTTCAGCAAGTGGCAGTGCCACGGCATCCACGCCGACGCGCCCGATACCGCTCTCGCCGGCAAGATCGAGGACCCGGGATACTACCGCAACGTCGCACAGACGCATGCACACGTCCGGGAAAACTGGTCCCGGCACTTCGAGATACTCGAGATCATTCCTTGTGCTGTCGGCAATCTTGATGTTGCCGTGCTTTGTCGGAGGTAGAAGGCAAGCAAGCGGTTCCTTTTTGAAAAAAAGAACCAAAAAACTTTTGTTTCCGGGGTGTGGGGCGCGGGAGGCATGTCGTTTCAGCCGTCCGCCACGGCGAGAGCTAAAGCTATTTGCTTCTTTTCTCGAAGAAGGCCTTCCTTCGCCTCAGAAATCCAACCCTAGATCCAGCACCCGCGCGCTATGCGTCAGCCAACCCGCCGAAATCATGTCCACCCCCGTCTCCGCAATCGCCCCCGCGGTCTCCAGGTCCACCCGGCCGGACGCCTCCGTCACCGCCCGTCCCGCAACCATCGCCACCGCCTGCCGCAGTTCGCCCAGCGACATGTTGTCCAGCAGCACCGCGTCCACCCCTAGTCCCAGCGCCTCCTCCAGCTGCCCCAGCGTGTCCACCTCGATCTCGATCTTCACCAGGTGCCCCGCCGCGGCCTTCGCCCGTGCCAACGCCGCGCCAACCCCGCCGGCAATGGCGATGTGGTTGTCCTTGATCAGCATCGCATCATCCAGCCCGAACCGGTGGTTCGCCCCACCCCCGCACCGCACCGCGTATTTCTCCACACCCCGCAGCCCCGGCGTGGTCTTCCGCGTGCAGACAACCCGCGCCCGCGTGTGCGCCACCACCGCCACCATCGACGCCGTTACCGTGGCCACCCCGCTTAAATGCCCGATGAAGTTCAGCGCCACCCGCTCGCCGGTCAGTATCCCGCGCGCCGGCCCGCTCACCCGCGCGACCAGGTCACCCGGAGCCACCGGCACTCCATCGCCGCGCTCCACCACGAACGATACCGCAGGGTCCACCAGCCGGAACGCCAGCGCCGCCAGGTCCAGCCCGGCCACCACGCCAGCCTGCCGGGCCACCAGCACGCCCTCGGCCAGCACGCCCTCGGGCACCAGCGCGTCCGTGGTGATGTCACCCGCGCGCCCCAAATCCTCCACCAGCGCCGCCCGTACAAGCGGCTCGATCAGCACCGTCGGCAACCGGCTTACCATGTGCCCTCTCTCCGCCACGCGATTGACCTCGCCTTTACCTCGCCGGGGCAGCCCACAAGCTGCACCGAGGAGAGGCAAGGCAAGCGGTTCTTTTTTGAAAAAAGAACCAAAAAACTTTTTGTTCTCTGGAGTACCCGCTGCAGAAACCTCCGCGACAGCAGGATCAAAAGTCTTTTGCTTCTTTTCTTCAGAAAAGAAGGCCTTGCCTTCCTTCTCGCCTAAGCCAAGACCCGAAACGTCGCGTCACTCAGCACGCAAGGAAGGCGAACCCTGCCCACGTTGCAGCACCCGCATCAGTTTGCCGACCTTGCCCGCTCTACCGGCACGCTCTCCCGCGCCAGCACCCGCGCCTCGTCCAGCGTCAGCGTCGCCCGCCGTGCCCACGCGCCCGACCGCGCCGGGTAGTCTGTCCGCCAGTGCCCGCCGCGGCTTTCCGTCCGCCGCCGCATGGCCACGCACATCATCAGCCCCAGCGCCGCCGCGTCCCCCTCCATCGGCGCCAGCACCGACACCGCCTCGTTCAGCCCTGCCTCGTCACGCAGCACGCCCGCATGCCGCGACATGACCGCCCGCACCACCGCGAGATCGCCCTCCGGCGCCGCCTCCACGGACGCCACGGCCGCCACCCGCCCGGCCGTCACGCCGGCTACGCTGCGCGCCACCAGCCGCCCCGTCACCGCCGCCTCCAGCAGCGAGTTGCTCGCCAGCCGGTTCGCCCCGTGCAGCCCGGTGCACGCCGCCTCGCCGGCCGCCCACAGCCCGGCCACGCTGCTCCGCCCCTCCGCGTCCACCGCGATGCCGCCCATGTGGTAGTGCGCCGCCGGCCGGATCGGGATCGGCTGCACCGCCGGGTCCACCCCCGCCGCCAGGCACATCGCGGCAATGCTCGGAAACCGGGTGGCAAACCGTGCCCCCAGGCACGCTGTAGCGTCCAGGAACACCCGATGCCCTGCCTGCATCCGCGCCCACACCGCCCGGCTCACCACGTCGCGGGGCTCCAGCTCGGCCCGCGGCCACGCATCCACCCCGGCCATGAACCGCACCCCGGTCTCGTCGACCAGCACGGCGCCTTCGCCCCGCACCGCCTCGCTCACCAGCTGCATAGGCGCGTGTGCACTCCGCCCCCCCACGTTTGCCGCGCGTCGACCAGCAGCACCCATGTCTGCCGCATGCCGACCTGAAGCGCGCCCGTCTGCCGCGTGCGGACCTGCAGCGCCCCCGTCTGCAGCACCCCCGTCTGCAGCACCCCCGCCTGCAGCGCGCCGATTTGCCGCACTCCCATCTGCCCCCCGCTCATCTGCCGCAACCCCATCGGCCGCGGCCTGGCCTCGCCCGGCGGCCACGCCCACCAGGTCCGCGGCAGGCACCACGTCCAGAGCCGTCGGATGGAACTGCACGAACTCCAGGTCCGCCAGCGCCGCCCCGGCCCGCGCCGCCAGCATCAGCCCGCCACCCAGCGCACCGGCCGGGTTGGTGGAATGCTCGAACAACCCGCCGGACCCGCCGGTCGCCACCACCACCCGGTTGCTGCGCACCACCCGCGCCGCGCCGTCCGCCGCGCGCACCACCACGCCGGCCACCGCCCCGTCGCGCATCACCAGCCGCGTCGCCCGCACACCCTCCCACACCACCACCGACGGCGTCCGCCGCACCGCCGCCACCACCGCCCGCAGGATCTCCCGCCCGCTCGCATCCCCCTGCGCGTGCACGATCCGCCGCCGGCTATGCCCCGCCTCCAGCCCCAGCCCGATCCGTCCCGACCCGTCGTGGTCGAACCGCGCGCCCAGCCGGCCCAGCTCGTCGACCAGTGACGCACCGTCCGCCACGATCCGCCGCGCCACGTCCGCGTCGCAGACCCCGTCGCCGGCCGCCAGCGTGTCGGCCAGATGCAGCTCCACGCTGTCGTCCGCGCCCACTGCCGCGGCCAGGCCGCCCTGCGCCCAGCCGCTCGCCGCCTGCTCGCCCAAGGGCGCCGCAGAGAGCACCAGCACCGGCTCCGGCGCCAGGTGCAGCGCCGCCATCAGTCCGGCCAGGCCGGCGCCGATGATGACCGGGCAACCGTCCGCAACGGGGAGGAACGACATCGAAGAGAACTCCAAAAGAAAGCGGTTCTTTTTTGAAGAAAAGAACCAAAAAACTTTTGTCTCTTAAGGGTATGCAAAGGTGAAACGTGTCGTCTCAGCCGTCCGCGACAGCCGAGACAAAAGCTTTTTGCTTCTTTTTCTCGAAAAGAAGCGCTTGCTGACTTACTTAACCGCCAACATCCGCTCCACCGCCGCCCGAGCCCGCACCGCCACCGCCGGATCGATCACCACCTCATGCGTCATCGTCTCCAGCGCGCGCCGCAGCCCCGGCAGCGTGATCCGCTTCATGTGCGGGCACAAATTGCACGGCCGCACGAACTCCACCTTCGGGTGCAGCACGGCGATGTTGTCCGCCATCGAGCACTCGGTGATCAGCGCCACCCGGCCCGGCTGGTGCTCCGTCACGTAATCCGCCATCGCCGCGGTGGACCCGGCGAAATCCGCCTCGTCCACCACGCCCGGCGGGCACTCCGGATGCGCCAGCACCACCAGGCCCGGATTCTCCGCCCGCAGCTCGCGGATCTGGCCGGGCGTGAACCGCTCGTGCACTTCGCACGCACCGGCCCACGAGATGATGCGCACGCCGGTCTCGCGCGCCACGTTCGCCGCCAGATACTGGTCCGGGATCATGATCACCTCGGGCACGCCCAGGCTTTCGACCACGCGCTTGGCGTTGCCACTCGTGCAGCAGATGTCGCTCTCCGCCTTCACCTCGGCCGAGGTGTTCACGTAGGTCACCACCGGCACGCCGGGGTGCAGCTTGCGCAACACCCGCACGTCCTCGGCGGTGATCGACTCCGCCAGCGAACACCCCGCCCGCAAATCAGGAATCAGCACCGTCTTCGACGGATTCAGCATCTTCGCCGTCTCGGCCATGAAGTGCACGCCCGCCATCACGATCACGTCGGCGTCCACGTGCTGCGCCTCGCGCGCCAGCAGCAGGCTGTCGCCCACGATGTCAGACACGCAGTGGAAAATCTCCGGCGTCATGTAGTTGTGCGCCAGGATCACTGCGTTCCGTTCGCGCTTCAGCCGCAGGATCGCCTCGATGTCCGGCTCGAACGTCGGCCACTCCATCGGCGGTATCACCCGCTGCACACGCTCATACAATGCGGACCTGGTCAGCAGCGCAGTCGCAGCCATCGAACGCTCCCACGGGCTTCGCCGCCCTATTATGCTCAACAAGAGCATTACATGCGCAAACGAGAGAGGCCTCGTGGCCTTCCCCTCTCACCTTATGCTGGCTATGAGCATAACTGGAGTCAAGCCCTGAGGTGATTGCTCACCCGAGCGTCATCCCTGCCGTTGCGAGTACTTTCGGGGCCGGGCGTACGGGAGCGTGTTGAACGGGCGGCACGGAGCTGTTGGACGGTGTTAAGCAAGCGCTTCCTTTTCGAGAAAAAGAAGCAAAAAGCTTTTGTTCCGGCTGTCGCGGGAAGCTGAAACAACGGGCTTCACCACGGCACACCTGCGAGAGACAAAAGTTTGGTTCTTTTCTCCAAAAAAGAACAGCTTGCTTGCTTTAGCTCTTCGAATCCAACCCCCGCTGCCGCAGCAAAGGCGCCGTATCCGGATCATGCCCGCGAAACGCGCGGTACAGCTCCATCGGATCTGCCGTGTGCCCCGTCGACAGCATCATGTCGCGAAAGCGCTGGCCGTTGGCGCGGGTCAACCCGCCATGCTCGGTGAACCAGGCGTAGGCGTCGTCGTCCAGCACCTCGCCCCACAGATAGGCGTAGTAGCCGGCCGCGTAACCGCCGGCCCAGATGTGGCTGAAATAAGTGCTGCGGTAGCGTGGCGGCACCGTGTCCAGATCGATCGCGTGTTTCTTCAGCGCGGCCGCCTCGAACGTGTCTGGCGTCTGCAACGGCGTGTTCGCCGGCAGGCTATGCCACTCCAGGTCCAGCAGCGCCGCTGCCAGGTATTCGGTCAGCATGTAGCCCTGGTTGAAGGTCCGCGCGCGCCTGATCTTCTCGACCATCTCGGCCGGCATCGCCGCACCCGTCTGGTAGTGCCGCGCGTAGCTGGCGAACACTGTGGAATCCAGCGCCCAATGCTCGTTGAACTGCGAGGGGAATTCCACCACGTCGCGCGGCACCGAAAAGCCGTTCTGGCTGGGAAAGTGCTGGTTGCTGAAGATCGCGTGCAGCGCGTGGCCGAACTCGTGAAACATGGTGGTCACGTCGTCGAATGCGATCAGCGCCGGCTGGCCCGGCGCCGGCTTGCTGAAGCTCGCGACGTTCACCACCACCGGCTTGAGGCCGAGCAGCCCGCTCGGCTGCACCAGCTCGTCGCACCAGGCGCCGCCCTGCTTGTTCGGCCGCGCGTAGTAGTCGGCATAGAACAGCGCGATCGGCGTGCCGTCCGCGTCGAACACCTCGAAGGTGCGCACGTCCGGCTGATAGACCGGAACGTCGTGGCGTTCCTTGAACGTCACTCCGTATAGCTTGTTGGCGGCGAAGAACACGCCGTCGTGCAGCACCCGGTCCAGCTCGAAATACGGCCGCGTCTGCGCCTCGTCGAGGTCGTATTTCGCGTGGCGCACCTGCTCGGAGTAGAAGTTCCAATCGTAGGAAGCGAGCTTGAAACCCGCAGCTTTCCCGTCTGCGCCCTTCTTGTCGATGCCCGCCTTGTCTATAATCGCCTGCATGTCTGCCGCCTCGCCGCGCGCTTTGGCGGTGGCACCAGGCACCAGGCTGTCCAGCAGCTTCATCGCCGCCTGCGGCGTCTTCGCCATCTGGTTTTCCAGAGCGTAGGACGCGAAGTTCGGGAATCCCATCAGCTGCGCCTTTTCCGCGCGCAGCCTGGCGAGCTGCGCGATCAGGTCGCGCTCGTCGTTCGGCCCGGGTGCGTCGCCGCGATGCTCGGAGGCGGCCATGATGCGCGCGCGCAGGTCGCGGTCCGTCAGCTTGGCCAGCGACGGCTGCTGCGTGGTGTTGCGCAACGGCAGTACGTATTTCCCGGCATGCCCGCGCAGCTTGCCAGCCTCCGCGGCCGCACCCACCTCCGTCGGATCCAGCCCTGCCAGTTCGCCGGGGTCGTCCACCACCACCGCTCCGCCTGCGGTCGCCGCCAGCAGCTTCTGCTGAAAGCTAGTCTGCAAGCGGGTGATCTGCTGGTTCAGCGTGCGCAACCGCACCTGGTCCGCCGGCGCAAGCGCCGCGCCGGCATGCACGAACTCCTTGTAGGTCTGCTCAACAAGGTAGATGGATTTCGCGTCCAGACGCAGCGACGCGCGCGCGTCATACACGGCCCTCACGCGCGCAAACAGCAACGGGTTCAACCGTATGCCGTCCTCATGCGCCTGCAGCTCCGGGTCGATCTGCTGCTTGGCCGCGTCCAGCGCCGCATCGGTGTTGGATTGCGTGATGTTCTCGAAAATCTGCACCACGCGCGTCAGCATCGCCCCGGACCGCTCCAGCGCCACGATGGTGTTGTCGAAACCCGCCGGCTCCTGACTGCCGGCGATCGCCGCGATCTCGGCGTCATGCGCGCGCAACGCAGCGCCGATCGCGGGCGCGTAGTCGGCGTCGTGGATGCGATCGAACGGCGGCGCCTGGTAAGGCAGCGTGCTGGGCGCCAGCAACGGGTTGTCGCCCGGCGCTGCCTGAGCCCCAGCCAGCCCGCCAGCCAGCAACGCGGGCGCGATCATCAGCGAGCGGGTGGACATGGTGCGCGCGTTCCGGGTCTGTTGCCGGGCGAGCGTAGCGTGAATGCCGGCGCGCGTCACTCGCGGGCGAAGCAAGCAAGCAGTTCTTTTTTAAAAAAAAGAACCAAAAAACTTTTGCTCCCTTAGCTGCGTGTTGACGAGACGTGTCGTTCAGCCGTCCGCGACAGCCGGGACAAAAGCTTTTTGCTTCTTTTTCTCGAAAAAGAAGGCCTTGCTTGCTTCCCTTGCAGCCCGTCGGACATCAGCGCTAGTCACGCCGCACAGAAGCAAAGACGAGACCAGCCAGATGCCGGAAGTCGAAAAGAGACTGACAGCCGACGTAGCCCGCGCGCTCTACATCAGCAACTACCCGCTCAAAATGAGCATGGCGACGAAGTTCACCGGCGACCACCTGCTGCAGGCGCCAAACCTTTCCAAGAAGACGTCGATCGACGCTGCCATCAGGCGCTACCAGGCCGACCAGACCGTCCGGCTCAGCAGCTGGATGCTGATGGACCACAGCACCATTCTTAACAAGGCCGCCACCGGAGAGAAACGCGCCCTGGAGCACGCGCAGAAGCAACAGCTCGCGGTGCAGATCAACGTGGTCCGCCGCACTGTCGAGATCGACAGGCTGGAGCACAAGGAGCGCCAGACCTACGAGAACGTGCCGGTGACGGTGGGAGGCGAAATCCACTATCTGAACTGCGTCTCGCGGGAGCAGAAAGTTGACATCAAGGTCGTCGGCAACTGGAAGCCGCTGACCGGCGACTTCGAACTGTATCACTACGAAGAAAAGGCATTGATGCCTGACGTGATGATCGAGCGGTACCTACGCTGGGTGCAGGACGACACCACCAGGCAATACATCCGGCCCGTCGCAAAAACCTGAGTGCCGGACACGTCAGTTCGCGCAATCCATCAACCCGCAACCGACCGCGATTCTCTCAACCAGCCGCAGCCAGTGCTGTCGCGAAACTCATACCAACGGTCCTAACTCCTGACCGTTCGGAGTCCGGCAGGAAGGCAAGGCCTTCTTTTCTGAAGAAAAGAAGCAAAAGACTTTTGGTCCTGCTGTCGCGGAGGTTTCTGCAACGCGCGCCCAAGGGAACAAAAGTTTTTTGGTTCTTTTTTTCAAAAAAGAACCGCTTGCTTTTATCTCCTTCATCGAACCACCCGCACCCCCGCATAGATCCCCAAGCTCCCCACCACCACCGCCACCAGCCCCGCAATCTCGTCCCAGGGCGCTACGCACACCAGCACCACCATCGCCAGCATCCCCGCCGCCGCAGCCGCCGGCAGCACCGCAAAGCTCACCGGCCGCCCCACACTCTGCGTGCCCCGCCGGTGCAGCACCCAAGCCGCCCCGCACCCCAGAAAATACAGCCCCGCCGTGTTCAGCGTGCTGGCCACCACCAGCCAGGTAAAACTGCCTGACAGCGCCAGCGCCGCCGCAATCGCCGCGTGCGTCACGATCGCTACGTCCGGCGCCGCGGTGCGCGGGCTGGCGCGCCCCAGCGCACGCGGCAGCAGCCCGTCGCGCCCGAACGCGAACAGGATCCGCGGCGCCCCCAGTATGTCGCTGCCGATCCACACCAGCATGGACAGCCCCGCGCCCGCCACCAGCAGCACCCGCCACCCGGCCCCCAGGCGCGACGCCGCCGCCGCCAACGGCGCCGCCTGGCCGCCCAGATCCGCTCCCAGCAGCAACTGCGCCACCAGCTGGATGCCCACGTACAGCACCAGCACGAACCCCATCGCCCCGAACAGCGCGCGGGGCAGGTTGCGGTGCCCGTCGGCCACCTCGCCGCTGGCCGCCAGCGGCGTCTCCATGCCGCTGAACGCAAACACGCCCAATATCACCGCCTGCGCCAGCCCGGACGGCGCGCCGGGAGCCAGCGCCGGCGGCGGCTGCAGCTCGCCCGCCAGCAACGCCGCCCCGCCCGCCAGCACGAACAGCAGCAGCGGCACCAGCTTCACCGCGGTCGCCGCCGACACCGCCCACGCCGCCGCCCGCACCCCGCGCAAGTTCACCAGCGCAATCCCGCCGATCGCCGCCAGTATCACCACCGCGCGCCCCGGCCCGGCCGCCACCGCCGGCACCACGGTGCCCACCGTCGCCGCAAACGCGCCGGCGATCCCGCCGCACGCCAGCACGCTCGCCATCCAGGTGAGAATGCCGCACACGAACCCCGCCATCGGCCCGAACGCGGTGGTGACCGTGCCATACACGCCGCCGCTGGTCGGCAGCCGGCTGCCCGCCTCGGCGAAGCACACCACAACGAAGCTCATCGCCACCGCGCACAACAGATAGGCCAACGGCGCGCGCGCGCCGGCAGCCTGCGCCATCGCCGCGGGCAGCGAGAATATGCCGGCGCCAACGACGCCGTTGACGATCGCAGCACCCATCGCCCAGGGGCCGATGAGGCGGCGCAGGCCGGCGTCGCGGTTGGGAGCTTCAGACATCGCAGGAAGAAAGCCTTCTTTTTTGGAAAAAAGAAGCAAAAAACTTTTGGTCCGGCTGTCGCGGACTATACTGCCGGCACATCGATTTGGCCGTTCCGGATGGCTCACTCCGACACGGGCGCCAACACGCAACCAGCAGGAGTCTCGCCACGGCCGACCTGGCGCCCGGCGTGTCGTTCATCGAGATCGGGTCAGCCAATCTTGCTGCGACTCGCAGATTCTTCGCCGCGGTGTTCGAATGGCCGTGTCACGATGACGCCTAGTTCCAGATGCCCACGATCAAGACCGCGGAGGCGTTCGGTTCGGCCTGCATCAAGCCGCTGGGTAGCGACGCGCACGTATCTGCGCGCAAGTTTTGCGGGTCCGGCGCCTTGGAAGAAAGCAAGGCCTTCTTTTCTGAAGAAAAGAAGCAAAAGACTTTTGGTCCTGCTGTCGCGGAGTCTCCCGCAGCGTGTATCCAAGGGAACAAAAGTTTTTTGGTTTTTTTTTCAAAAAAAAACCGCTTGGCTTGCTGCTACAGGTCAACACTGCGGATCGCCGGTGTAAGAACCTCCGCCACCCGCTCACGCAACGCCGGCAAAACCTCCTCGCCGAACCACGGGTTCTTGCGTTCCCAAACCCCCGTCCGCCACGACGGGTGCGGCAGCGGGAAATACCGCGGCAGGTAGGTCCGGAAACCCCGCACCCGCTCGGTCATGCTCGCCGGCGCCCAGCCTTCCTGCTTCGCGGTGACCACCTGCGCGTAACTGCCCACCAGCAGCACCAGCCGCAGCGCGGGCATCGCCGCCAGCAGCCGCGCCCGCCACAACGGTGCGCATTCCGGCCGCGGCGGCGCGTCGCCACCGTTCGGCAGCCGGCCCGGGTAGCACATCCCCACCGGCAGGATCGCCACCAGCCGCTCGTCGTAGAACACTGCCTTGTCGATCCCCAGCCAGTCGCGCAGCCGCGTCCCGCTGTTGTCCCAGAAGCTGATCCCGGCGTGGTGCACCTTGGTGCCCGGCGCCTGGCTGGCGATCAGCAGCCGCGCAGTGGCCGAGGCGTGCACCACCGGCCGCGGCCCCAGCGGCAGGTGCGCCGCGCACGCCGTGCAGGCGCGCACCTTCGCCAGCAGCGCCCCGATCGGCTCGGCCCCGATCGGCTGAGCCCCGATCGGCTGAGCCCCGATCGGCTGAGCCCCGATCGGCTGAGCCCCGATCGGCTGACCCCCGATCGGCCCTCTCTCGACCGGCTCTGCCCCGGACATCTCGTCCTCCACCAGCCGAGCTTTCAGCATCCGTCCCCTCATGCCAGCGCGTAGTCCGCCTCGGCGGTGTACACCGACTGCTCGCGCCCGAGCTGCGAGCTGAACAGCGTGAAGTGCGACACCGGAATCGGCGCCGAACGGAACAGGTTGTGCGCCTGCACCCAGCCGGCCAGCCTCGGCTCGGCCGCAGCCTCGCCCAGCCTGGCCAGCGTCACGTGCGGACTGAACCGGCGCCGCTCCGGCTCCAGGCCGGTGCGCTGCAACGCCGTCTCCACCTTGCCGCGCAAATGATCCAGCGCCGGGTTGCGCGCCACCCCCGCCCACAGCGCCGTCACCCGCCCGGACTTCTCCATCGTGCCGACGCCGGACAACACCAGCTCGAAGCCGCGGCCACGCAGCGCACACAACGCCAGGTCGATCTCCTCGGCCCGATGGCCGGGCACCTCGCCGATGAAACGCAGCGTGATGTGGTAGTTCTCCGGCGGCACCCAGCGCACACCCGCCAGCCCCAGCGCCAGGGCGGAGAGCTGCACGCGCAACCCCCACGGCAGGTCGAGTCCAACAAACAACCGCATGGCCGGACCCTCCCCGACCGGCCGGGCGGGGTCAAGGCTGGGCGGATCGGGCGGGTGTACCGGGACGCAAACGCGCGGCAGGACGGCCGGCGCGCGGGTGGCGGCGCCATCTTGGCTGTGCCGCTTGGAAGCCGTTCGCGGGCTGCGATCGCGCAAGGCAAGGCAAGGCAAGCGGTTCTTTTTTGAAAAAAAGAACCAAAAAACTTTTGTCTCCTCGGGTCCGCGTTGGGGAAACGCTTGCGGTGCCTCGGCGGCTAGCTCCGGTGCGGACGCAAACCATCCTGTGCCAGCATGCAATCGGGCTCGCGCGGCGCAGATTCACGCGGCACGGTGGCGGGCGAGCACGCGGGCTACCAACATCTGCTCGCGGAAGACACGACGTTTTTCCTTCTATTTTCAGGAAAAGAAGGTTTTCTTGTCCGCGCACGCTCGTTCGAGCGCGTGCACTAACTCCAGGTTGTAATGACGCCGGTTCCGCACACGCTTGCACGCCACAGCTTGTTCCGCACGCTGGACGCGGCGGCCCTGGCACGACTGGACGCCGCGTGCTCCTGGTGCCGCGCGGAAGCCAAGGCGTGGGTGGTCGACGCCCACTCGCACGACACCGACGTGTTCTTCGTGCTGCACGGTCACGTGCGCGTGGTGGTCTCCGCCTCCGGCCGCGACACCATCCTGCGCGACATCCGCGAGGGCGCGTTCTTCGGCGAGCTGGCCGCGCTGGACAACCAGCCGCGCGCCGCCGGCATCCAGGCCGTCGCCGACTGCCTGCTGGCGCGCATGCCCGCGCCGGTCTTCCGCCTCGCCGTGCACGAACACCCCGACGTCTGCGACCAGGTGATGGCCGTGCTGGTCGGCCAGGTGCGCATGCTGGCCAACCGCGCCAACGAGCACACCGGCCTGACGATGAAGCAGCGCCTGGTGGCCGAACTGCTGCGCCTGTCCCGCCCCGCGGCGCCGCCGTCGGACTCCCACGTGGTCACGCCGCCGCCCACCCACGCCGAACTCGCCCAGCGCGTCAGCAGCCACCGCGAGGCGGTCACCCGCCAGCTCAGCGCCCTGGAGCGCGCCGGCCTGATCGCACGCCGCCGCGGCGCCATCGCCCTGCTCGATACCGGCCGTATGCAGCGCATGGTGACCGAAGACCGCGAAAGCTGAGGGCCCGCCTTAAGCCGCGCCGGCGCCAACCCTGTCACGGGCATCTCCGCAGCGCAGATGGCCGGCTTGCTCAGGTTTCGCAGAAAACACCCAACCGTCGGACCCAGCAGTGACCTGTCGTCTCACACTTTCTTCGGCCCGGTTGGCCCCGACACAGGCAAGGCAAGCAGTTCTTTTTTGAAAAAAGAACCAAAAAACTTTTGTTCCCATGGGCGCGCGCTGCAGAAACCTCCGCGACAGCAGAGATAAAAGTTTTTTGCTGCTTTTTTTCAAAAAAGCAGGC
This sequence comes from Acetobacteraceae bacterium, assembly GCA_965198755.1. Lineage (GTDB taxonomy): Bacteria > Pseudomonadota > Alphaproteobacteria > Acetobacterales > Acetobacteraceae > BOG-908. Next base: position 3,483,953 of record OZ240673.1, on the reverse strand, counting down.
CTTGCTTTCTTCCTGCGCTCGGCGACCCGCGCCTCGACATCAGCACGACCGCCCAGGGCACCTCCGCTCCGCCGTTCGCCGGTAAAAAAACTGTTTTTACGTAACAAAATAAGCAAGGCACGTTACAAACCCATCTGACTGTGTCATTCGTCACAACAGCCGCGCGTCTCGCTGGAGAAGACAATCTGCGCGTGTGAGTTCTGCGCGATGAGACACATCCCAGGTTGTGGTCGTTGCCGATGACGACTCTCGTTCTGCCGCTCCATCAGGTCGCGACCAGCCACAGCGGCGAACGCCGCCAGGTCACCGCGCTGTTCTGCGACATGGTGGATTCCGTGGCGATGACGGTCCGCCTGGGACCTGAGGACATGATGGCGGTGGTGGCCGCCTACCTCGACACCTGCGAGCGCGTCATCGCCGCGCATGGCGGCACCATCGTGCAGTATATGGGCGACGGTGTGCTCGCCTATTTCGGCGTCCCCCGTGCCGGCGAGGACGACGCCGCCCGCGCCGTGCGCGCCGGCCTCGCTTTGCGTGACGCGGTCACCCGGCTGGAGCTGGCGGCCGCCCCGCTGCAGCTCCGGGTGGGCATCGCCACCGGTCTGGTCGTGGTGGGCGAGCTCTCGGCCGCCGGAGGCCTGCGGGCGAGCATCGTCGGCGAGACCCCGAACCTTGCCGCCCGGCTGCTCGGGGTGGCCGCGCCGGACAGCGTGGTGGTCAGCCACACCACCCAGCGCATCACCAGCGGCGCCGTGGCCTACCGCACGATGGGCTGCCACAAGCTCAAGGGTTTCGCCGGCCTCATCGAGGTGTTCGAGGCGCTGGAGCCGGCGCCGGTTGCCATCCGGCAACAGTCGGGCGTGCCGCTGGTCGGCCGGCAGCCGGAGCTGGCGCAGCTGCTCGCCGGCTGGTTCGCCGCCCAGGCAGGGTCCGGCCAGGCGGTGCTGCTGCAGGGCGAGCCGGGGATCGGCAAGTCGCGCCTGGTGGCCGAGCTTCGCCGCCACGCCGCTTCAGCCGGCGGGGCGCAGGTGGCCTGGTATTGCGGGCCCACCCACGGCGACACGGCGCTGCAGCCGGTGGCCTACCAGGTCGCCCGCGCCGCCGGCTTCCAGCGCGGCGACACCCGGCAGGCCCGGCGCGAGCGGCTGGACCGGCTGCTGGACGACCACGCGCTCCACTCTCCCGTCGCGCGCTCGGAACTGGCGCGCCTGCTGGGCGTGGGCGAGGCCGCCGAGCCCGGGCAGACCCCGGAATGGCACCGCGCGCGCCTGCTGGGCGGCCTGCTCGAGCTGCTGCGGCAGCACCCGGGCGGCAGGCAGCTGCTGCTGGTGCTCGAAGACGCGCAGTGGAGCGACAGCACCACGCTGGACCTGCTCGACCAGATCGTCGCCGCCGCCGCGGGGCAGGGCTGGCTGGTGGTAGTGACCGCGCGGCCGGACTTCGCGCCGCCCTGGCTCGGCCAGCAACACGTGACCCACCTCCAGCTCGCCCGCCTCGCCGGCACCGACGCCGAGCGGATCTGCGCCTACCTCGACCCCGCCGCCAGCCTGCCCGCGCCGGTGGTGCGCCAGATCCTGCAGCGCTGCGACGGCATCCCGCTCTTCGTCGAGGAGATGACCAAGTCGGTGCTCGAGGCGATGCAGGCCGCCCCCGCGCTGGCCGCGCCGGACCTGGTCCGGGTGCCCGACACCCTGCAGGACTCGCTCATGGCGCGCCTGGACCGCCTGGGGCCGGCGCGCCGGGTCGCCTGCCTGGCTGCCGCCATCGGCCGGCGCTTCTCCTACGGGCTGCTCGCCGAGGTGTCGGGGCTGGCCGCCGCCGAGCTGGACCAGGCGCTGGCCACCCTCGTGCACTCCGGGCTGGTCGACGGAGTGGGCCCCGGCCTGTCCAGCGCCTACCAGTTCAAGCACGCGCTGATCCGCGACGCCGCCTACGAATCCCTGCTCACGCGTGAGCGGGCATCCCTGCACGGCCGCATCGCTGCCGCCCTGCGCGAGCAGTTTCCCGAGACGGTGCAGGTGGAGCCCGCATTGCTGGCCTACCACCTGGCGGCCAGCGGCGCTGCGTCCGAGGCCATCCCGCTGTGGGCCCACGCCGGCGAACGCGCGGCCGCCTCGGCCGCCCACGTCGAAGCGGTGGCCCACTTCCAGGCCGCGCTGAGCCTGCTGCGCGGCCTGCCCGACCCCGCCCCCCTGGCCGCCACCGAACTGCAGCTCCTGCTCGGCCTGGCGGTCAGCCTGGCCGCCTCGCGCGGCTACTCCGCCCCGGAACTGGGCGCCGTGCTGGCCGAGGCGCGCGCCATCTGCGACGCGCTGGGCAACGTTGGCGGCCTGTTCGCCGTGCTGCGCGGCATCTGCAGCTTCTTCATCGTCAGCTCCCAGCTCGACGCCGCCGAAGACATGGCGCGCCGCTGCCTGGCCATCGCGGCCCGCACCGGCCAGCCCGAGCACGCAATCGAGGCGGACTACGCCTTCGGCTACATCAAGTTCAGCCGCGGCGAGCTGGCCACCGCGCGCACCCACCTCGAACGCGCCGTCGCCCTGTATGACGCCCATGACGGTGCGCAGCTGCGCTTTCCCAGCCCGCAGGACCCGCTGGTCGGCAGCCTCTCCGCCCTGGTCTACGTGCTGCACGCGCAGGGCGAGGACGCCGCCGCCGCCGACGCCGACCAGGCGCTGGGCGTGCACATGGCCGGCCTCGACCGCAGCTTCGACCCCGTCTACGGCCTGTGCTTCCGCGCCTCGCACGAGCTGACGCTGGAGAACTACCCGCGTGCCCTGACCTTCGCCGAGGCGGCGCTGGCGCTGTGCGAGACGCATCACTACCGGCTGTGGGGCGCGTTCGCCGGCTTCTACCGAAGCGTGGCGCGCGCGCATCTGGGCGAGCGGGATCGCGGCCTGGCCACGGCGCTCGACTACGTGGCCGAGCTGGACCGCGTCGGCGCCTGCAACTTCCGCAGCTTCTGCCTGGCGGAAATCGCCTGCCTGCACATGCTGGTGGGCGACCGCGACGCGGCGCTGGCCACCATCGATGCCGCCATCGCCGACGCCTGCCGGTCAGGCGAACGCTACTACCTCTCCACGTTGCACCGGCGGCGGGCGCGCATGCTGGACGGGGAGGCGGCCCAGGCGGCGCTGCGGCAGGCGGTAGAGGTGGCGCGGGAGCAGGGGGCTGCTGGGTTCGAGGCCATGGCGAGCAAGCAAGCAGTTCTTTTTTGAAAAAAAGAACCAAAAAACTTTTGTCCCCTGGGTAGTCGTCTCCGGAGACCTCGCGCCCCCTGGATTCGCGGAGTCTCCCTCAGCGAGCGCCCAGGAACTAAAAGTTTTTTGGTTCTTTTTTTCAAAAAAGAACTGCTTGCTTGCTTCTCAGCTCTTCTCGAACGCCGCCGCAATCGTCAGCGTCACCTCGTCGCTCACCAGCGGCACGTATTTCGTCACCCCGAAATCGCTCCGCTTCAGCGTGCCGCTCAACTGGAAGCCCACCGTCTGCTTGCGGTCCAGCGGGTTCACCCCGGCGCCGACGAACGTCGCGTGCAGCGTCACCGGCTTGGCGTAGCCGTGCAGCGTCAGCGTGCCGGTCACGTCCGCGGTCCCCGGGCCGGTCGGCGTCACCTTTTCCGAGCGGAACAGCATCGTCGGGTAGTGCGCCACGTCCAGCCAGTCGGCACTCTTCAGCTCGTCGTTCAGCTTGGCGCTGGTCGTCATCACGGATGCCACCGGCACGCTGATCGTCACCGCCATGCTAGCCGGGTTCTTCGGCACCACCGACAGGTTGCCGGACACCCCGGAGAAGTTGCCGTAGTACTGCGTGAAGCCCAAATGCAGCACATCGAAGATGACCTGCGTGTGGTTCGGATCGACGCTGTAAGTGCCGGCCTTGACCTTCGACGCGTCGTGCGTCGGCGGCGTGGTCGCGGCCTGCAGGATCTGCGCGCAGCACGGCAGCAGCAGCGCTGCGATGGCCAGCGCGGGGGCGGCGAGGCGTTTCGTCATGGGCGATCTCCCGAGACCGGGGCCGGATTGGCCGGGGCGGACGTGGCGAGCCACAGCAATGCTGCCACGCAACACGACAACGGTTGCCACTTTCACCGTCCGGCGTAAACCTCGCGCGATGGACACGCACGCCGCCGCCCCGTCCTGCATGGACCGCCTCACGCGCCAGGCCCGCGCCGCCGCTCGCACGCTCGCCGCAACACCCGGCGCCCGCCGCGACGCAGCCCTCCGCCAGGCCGCCGCCGCCTTGCGCCGCCAAGCGCCGGCCATCCTGGCCGCCAACGCGTCCGACCTCGCAGCCGCCTCCGCCGGCGAAGCCTTCCGCGACCGCCTCACGCTCAACCCCGCGCGCCTGGACGCGATGGCCGCCGGGCTGGAGCAACTCGCCGATCTGCCCGACCCGCTCGACCGCGTGCTCGCCGAGTGGACCCGCCCCAACGGCCTGCACATCCGCCGCGTGCCCACCCCCATCGGCGTCATCGGCATGATCTACGAAAGCCGCCCCAACGTGGGCGCGGACGCCGCCGGCATCTGCCTCAAATCCGGCAACGCCGTCATCCTGCGCGGCGGCTCGGACAGTTTCGCCAGCGCCGGCGCCATCCACGCCGCCATCACCGAGGGTCTGGCCGCCGCCGGCCTGCCGGCAGACTGTGTGCAGATCGTCCCCGGCACCGACCGCGCGCTGGTGGCCGACATGCTGGCCGCCAGCGGCGGCATCGACCTCATCATCCCCCGCGGCGGCCGCTCGCTCGTCACCCGCGTGCAGGGCGAAGCGCAGGTGCCCGTCCTGGCACACGCCGACGGACTCTGCCACACCTACGTCCACGCCGCCGCCAACCACGACATGGCGCGCCGCATCCTCGCCAACGCCAAGATGCGCCGCACCGGCATCTGCGGCGCCACCGAAACCCTGCTGATCGACGCCGCCGTCGCCCCCACCCTGTTGCCGCACCTGGTCGCCGACCTCGCAGCGCTCGGCTGCGGCTTCCGCGCCGACTCCCGCGCCCGCGCCCTGTTGCCGCATTTGCCGCCCGCCACCGATGCAGACTTCGCCACCGAGTGGCTGGACAGCGTGCTGTCAATCGCCGTGGTGGACGATTTACCCGCAGCACTCACCCACATAGTCCGCTTCGGCAGCGCACACACGGACGCCATCATCACCGAAGATGCCGACGCGGCTGCCGCCTTCCTCTCCGGCGTGGACAGCGCGGTAACGATGTGGAACGCGTCCACCCAGTTCTGCGACGGCGGCGAGTTCGGCTTCGGCGCGGAGGTCGGCATCGCCACCGGCCGCATCCACGCGCGCGGGCCGGTGGGGCCGGAGCAGTTGACGTGTTTCCGGTATCAGGTCGTGGGCAGCGGGCAGACAAGGTAAGCAAGCAGTTCTTTCCTGAAGAAAAGAACCAAAAGACTTTTGACTCCGCTGTCGCGCGCTCACCGGAAAGAACCGCGACAGCCGCAACAAAAGCTATTTGCTTCTTTCTCTCGAAAAAGAAGCGCTTGCTTCCTTGCCTACCCCGCCTTCTCCAACTCACTCTTCCCCTGCGCCCAAGAGTTCTCCGGCACCACTGACCCGTCCACGCCTCCAATCTCCACCATCCGCGCCGCCACAATCTCCGCCGCGTCCTCCCCAATCCCAATGTAGATCCCACGCGTCAGCGTCACATGCGCCTGTTCGAAGCTGCCCGCACCAGCACACAGAATTGTCCGCGTCGGCGCGTCCTCTGCCACCAGCGCCAGCACGCCCGGGCTCACCGACTCCGGCGTCAGTCTGCCCAGCAACTCCGCCGGTATCACCCCCTCCATCATCCGCGTCGCCGCCGTCGGCGCCAGGCAGTTCACCCGTATGCCGTTCTTCTGCCCCTCGATTGCGAGCGTCTGCATCAACCCCACCAGCGCCATCTTCGCCGCACTGTAGTTCGCCTGACCGAAATTGCCGTACAACCCGCTGGACGAGGTCGTCATCACCACCCGCCCGTAATTCTGCGCGCGCATGATGTCCCACACCGCCTTCGTACAGTACGCCGCGCCCATCAAATGCACGTCCACCACCAGGCGGAAATCGTCCATGTCCATCTTGGCGAACGACTTGTCGCGCAATATGCCGGCATTGTTCACCAATATGTCCACCCGGCCCCAACGCTGCATCGCCGCCTGCACCATCTCCTGCACCTGCGCCTGATCGGCCACCGACGCGCCGTTGGCCATCGCCTCGCCGCCGGCCGCCGCAATCTCGTCTGCCACGCCCTGCGCCGCGGAGATGGACCCGCCGGCGCCTGTCACCGCGCCGCCCAGATCGTTCACCACCACCTTCGCACCACGCTTCGCCAGCAGCTTCGCGTGCGCGCGGCCCAGGCCGCCGCCTGCGCCTGTTACGATGGCCACGCGGCCAGTTAGATCAATCGGCATGAGGAACTCCCAAGAAAGAAAGCAAGCACTTCTTTTTTTGAAGAAGAAGAAGCAAAAACTTTGTCCGCGCTGTCGCGGACTCTCCCACATGACGCACCATCAGCTATGTGCCGCAAACCAGGCAGACCGTGTGCGAACGTCTGGCAAGTGTCCATCGGCAATGAACCATCATCGTGGCGGTCGGTCACCAGGCTTGTGCAATGTCAAAGCCTCCGTTGCGGCCTACGCCTATCTAAGTTAGGCCAATATGCCAGCGATGTCGCCCATGCCCCAGTGCTCACTGATAGGCCACCTTTCACGGTGGGAATATCGCGCGACGTGAAGCGCAGTACGCGCCTGTTGCCGGAACGCGGAGATAAGGAGCGGTCTGTGTGTCGATGTAGACAACGCTGGCGGCGGCGCGGTCGGCGCAGTCCCGATCGTTACACATATATCAGGCATGGCGCGCAGAGGACTAGCGAACAAGTCGACGATGCCTGCCTTGCGCCGACGCCATCCGGAGCCAGGATGGCGCTAGCTCGTTGATTGATAGAGTCTGCGGCAAACAGCGCGGCAAAGGCTGGTAATACCAACCAGCCTGAAGGTTGACCGTTCCGAAGCAAGCGAAGCCTTCTTTTTGAAGGAAGAAACAAAAAACTTTTGACTCCGCTGTCGCGAACCTTTCCGGAGAGCGCGCGACAGCGGAGTGAAAAGTTTTTTGGTACTTTTTTTCAAAAAAGACTGCTTGCTATCTGTGAATCAGCATAGACGCCAGTTGGTATAAGTCGTGAGCCGACAATGTCGCTGCAAACCGCTCGACCATGCGGATGCTGTCACCCTCGTTGCGCCAAGGCAAGCGCCGCGAGGACGCGGCCGACGCAGTCCAGTCCCGTCAACTGACGGCGCCATGTCATGCAACGGACCCTGCCTTCAATGTTGCCAGGAAGGTATCAGGCTGACCGTAAAACCTCTCGTGCGGCAAGCGCGCGTAGGTCTCGACGTGCTGCACCAGAAACGCTGGGAAGCCATGAAGATCAAACTCGTCCATGAGCCCACGCGTGTGCTGGACATGCTGATCGACGGCCACATGCTGCAGCGCAGCAGCGAACGCGGTGGCATCAAGGCCGATTGAACCCGCAAGGTCAGTCAGGACCTGATCCTGAACGACCCGGCGTCCGTCCACGTAGTGCGCCCGCTGGATGGCGGACATCAGCGCCAGGCCCTGCCCACTCTGAAGCTGATCCGCCGCGAGGACGGCCGCAATGGTCGGCCGTGAATGCCAGATCGTTGCTGGGTCGACGAGGAGGCCGTCCAGGTAGGCGGCCCCGAACACTTGGCCGGTGAGTTCGGCGATGCGGCCGTCAGTGGAGCGCATCATGCGGCGCTTGGCTTCGGGCGCATGGACAGGCCGCTCCCATAGCCCGCCGCCATGCAGCATGATCGGGATACCGGCAGCAGCGGCCGCCTGGATCAGCGGCTCGGCCGCGTAGCACCAACCGCAGAGCGGATCGTAGACGTAATGCAGGATGGGTCTTGCCATCGGGAAGCTCCTTTTCTTGTGCGTCGCGCGCTGGGACGGCCGCGCGCCGCCCTCGCGGAGGTTTGGGCCCGCATCACGCCGCCTGGAGCGCCTTGCGGATGCTTTCGGCCAGGGGAATGGTGGGGCGCCCAATCAGGCGGCTCAGATCGCGGCTGTCGTCGAACAGGGCGCCTTTGGCCGCGCCCGCGTCGCTGTCGGAGAGCAGGGCCGCCAGACCTGGAGGCAGGCCGGCGCCCAGGAGCGCGGCCTTGAAGTCGGCCTCCGGCAGGTTCTTGTAGCTGATCGCCAGGCCCGTCTGACGCGACACCTCCGCCGCAAGCTCTGCCAGGGTGTAGGCTGTGTCCCCGGCGAGCTCGTAGGTTCGGCCGGCCTGCTCGGTCTCCGACACCAGCACAGCGGCGGCCGCGGCGGCGTAATCGGCACGGGCGGCCGACGCGATGCGCCCCTCTCCCGCCGCCCCCAGCAAGGCGTCGTGTGCGAGAGCCGCGGGAAGGCTGGCCATGTAGTTCTCGGTGTACCAGCTGTTGCGGAGCAGGACGAAGGGGACGCCTGACCGGGCCAGCAGGGCCTCGGTCTGGCGATGATCCTCCGCCAGACTCAGCGGCGAGCGGTCAGCGTGCAGGATGCTGGTGTAGGCGATCAGCGACACGCCGGCCGCCCTGGCCGCCTCGACCACGTTGCGGTGTTGCGTCACTCGGCCCTCCATGGCGCTGGAGGAGATGAACAGCAGCCGTTCGACACCGGCGAACGCTGCCCTCAGCGAAGCGGGATCGTCGTAGTCGGCGCTGCGCGTCTGGACGCCCCGCTCCTCCAGCCGCCTCGCCTTCGCTTGAGGGCCGTCCACGCCCTTGCGAACTAGGCCGGCGATCTCGGCAGCTTGGGTGGTCTTGAGCAGCGCTTCGATGACGAGGCTGCCGAGCTGGCCGGTGGCGCCGGTGACGAGGAGGCGAGGCGAAGTTGATACGGACATGGCGGGTTCCCCATTGGGTCTCTTCAGAGACGAGGTATTGATTAAGGACCGCCATTGTGCGATGTAAGGAGGCATGATTTCCGCTCCAGGTGACCTGGAAGTGCCCTCTCCGAGCGACGGGCTGCCTCTTGGTTCGGTCTTCGACGCCTGGCAGGACGCGGGCTTCGACGCGGCAGCCTGTCCGGTGCGCAACGTGCTCAACCGTATTGGCGACAAGTGGACGCTGCTGGCATTGGTCGCGCTGGCGTCTCGCCCGCGGCGCTTCAGCGAACTCCACCGCGCGATCCCGGACATCTCCAAGCGCATGCTAACCCAGACCCTGCGCGACCTGGAGCGCGACGGGTTGGCGGACCGGCAGGTGTTCCCGACCAAGCCGCCTAAGGTGCAATACAGCCTGTCGCCGCTCGGGCTGTCCGTGCTGAAACCGCTGGCTGCCCTGGTCGGGTGGGCCGACGAAAGCTACGCCGCCATCCGCGATGCCCGCCAGCGGTTCGACGCTGCTCCACGCGAGATGCAGGCGCCCTGACGGCGTCAAATGTGGGCAGGGCGAAACCGGCGCGGCAGTTCAGGACAGCCGGGCGACGCTCGCCGGCTACCGGCGCGTGGAAGTCACGCCCGGGTAAGGTTTACTGCGTTGGACGCCGCCATGCGTCTGAGTGACACCAGCGATCTTCGGTTCTGACTTCCGAGGCCGAAAGAAAGCAAGGCCTGCTTTTTTGAAAAAAAGCAGCAAAAAACTTTTGTCCCTGCTGTCGCGGAGGTTTCTGCAGTTAGTACCCCAGGGAACAAAAGTTTTTCGGTTCTTTTTTTCAAAAAAGAACCGCTTGCCTTGCCTGCACAGGTCAATACCCGGTGCGGCTCGCCTGTCTTCGCGCGCGTAGTTCGTGATTTCGATGACGTGCGGATTTAATTGGACCGACGCAGCGCGCGGTCGATGTACGTGGACATCGTCAAGCAGTTTGGTCCGCCGGCTTCGCCATGTCCGCCGGCGGCTGGTTATGGCCGAGCAGGCGCAGGATGTCGGCCGCCGCCTCGAGGAGTGGAAGCGAACGCCACGGACTCAGGCCATGACGAGGATACGGCCCCACCGCGGCGGAATGGCGATCGCGCATTGGCCGGTCGAGACCCCGAAGGTAGCGCCTGCGTTCAGGACGTCAGTTGCCTGCATCGTCTCAGGGATCTCGAGTGTGACCTGCGCCTCCGTTTCCGAGGCGTTCACCACCACGACGACCGCGCCAGGTCCACGGCCGCGAATGAAACTGAACTGCTGCGACGCGACGTGGAGCTGTGCATACCGTCCTGACCGGAGCGCCTCGTGCTGATGCCGTATCCTGATCAGTTCCTGCAGTACGCGGAACAGTTCCGGGTGTGCCGCTGCCGTACGCATGATCTCGGGGCGCAACGCGGGACGCAACGCAGCATCTGATGTTTGCGTCCGCCGCCCGGCAGCACCCCACTCGCTGCCGTAGTAGATTGAAGGAAGACCGGGCATGGTCATCAGCAGGATGTAAAGCGGGTATAGGCACGCGGGGTCGGCCAGACTGCTCGCGACACGATCGACGTCGTGATTATCTGCGAAATTGTATAGATCGAGCGCGCGGTAGATCCCATCCGGACCGAACTGCCGGTTCAGCGTATAGGCGATCTCGAAGTAGTTCTTGTCATTGTGACTGGACCAGAGCCCCTTGTAGGCCTCGTAGTTCGTAGTGGAGGACAGAGCTTCGGGACCGGCCCATTGCCGGTAATCGCCATGAACCACCTCACCCATCAGCCAAAAACCCGGCCGTGAAGCTTGGCAGTGCGCTGCAAGCTCGGCCCTGAAGGCAGGGTCCAGTCGGTCGGCCGCATCAAGGCGCAGGCCGTCAACGTCGAACCGCTCAACCCAGTAGTCAACTGCGTCAAACAGGTGTTTCCTGACCTCTGCGTTGCTGAGGTTCAGCTTCACGAGGTCGTAGTGCCCTGCCCAACCCTCGTAATAGAACGCGTCGCCGAGGGGGCTGCGGCGCGAGAAGTCGAGGTGGTACCACCCGCAAAAGGCTGAGGCTTCGCCGTGTCTGAGTACATCTTGGAAGGCGGGAAAGTCCCGCCCGGTGTGATGGAACACGGCGTCCAGCACGAGGCGCATTCCGCGACCGTGCAAGGCACGGCTAAAGGCTGCAAAATCCTCTTCATCGCCGAGGCGACGATCGATTCGGCGGTAGTCGGCAATGTCGTAGCCATGCGACAAGGATTGCATGACGGGGCCGAGCAGTAGCGCATCGACGCCGAGTTCCTCTAGATAGTCCAGCCAACCTTGAAGATCGCGGAGACGATGCGTTACGTCTTCGCCCGGAAGCTGCCGAGACGGAGCATCCAAACATCCAAGCGGGAAGAGGTGGTAGAAGACCGCGTTTCTCGGCCAAGAAATATCCGCCATGCTATAGTCCTACCGGTAAGTATATTAAGAAGCTAGTCGGGTCTTTTTATCGAGCTCGCTTGCTCAGGAGTAGATGCCGTGACTGAACTGATGGACGATGTCGTGCCGCAGTCGGTCGGTGATGATAACCTCGCCGTCGAGCGTGAGCGCGATGTAGCTGTTCAGAACGCCGACCAGCGACACGGCGTAGCGCTTTTGCCGGCCACGTAGGTTGCCATGCTCGTTGACCGCCGCCGTAAACACGCGTTCGAGCAAGGACTGCCGGCGCGCATAGTGTTGGGCGGCAACAGCACGAGCCGGACTTTGCCGCGGGGCGAAGTAAAGTGCCAGTTCGAGTCCATAACCTTCTGGCTCCCTGGCAGCGAAATCTATGTAGGTTGCCGCGACACGATCAAGCGTATGTTGCAGGTCACCCTCGTACACTGCGGCCTCGGCGATCTCGCGATCCAATTGGGCCGCGTATTCGGAAAACAGTGCGTCTAATAGGCCCTGCTTGCTTCCGAAGAAGTGATACAGCGTTGGCTTCGTCAGCCCGGTCGCCGAGGCAATTTCCTGGACGCCAACAGCCTCGTAGCCTCGGCTGGCAAATAAACGGAGAGCTGCGCGGAGAAGAGCCGAACGGGAGTCCATGTGCGCCACTATACCGTACGGTATAGAAGTTTGTCAAATGAGCAGTCAACCGACGCAAAGGGCACCGATATAGTTTCAAGAGTTTGCTGATCGAGACAGCGAAGATAGGCTCGATCTTTGCCTGCACGGGCAGCATGGACACGACGCGCACGGGCAGCCTGAGCAAGGGGGTCGGCGTGTTCGAGCCGCAAGACGGGGCGCGGCGCATCATTTATGCTAGGGTCAGAAAATATCTCTGAGCAAGCAAGCAGTTCTTTTTTGAAAAAAAGAACCAAAAAACTTTTGTCTCCGCTGTCGCGCGCTCGCCGGAGATGTCCGCGACAGCCGCAATAAAGTTTTTTGCTTCTTTTCGAAAAAGCAGGCCTTTCTTCGCCCTATGTCAGAACCACGTATCAAAGCCGGCATGTGGGTCTCCGCAGCCCTCCGCCTGGCCTTCAACGAGGGCAGCGGCGGCGCCGTGCTGCGCCGTGGCGACGCCGACGCAGGCGGCATCCTCATCGTGCTGCGCGGCCGCGAGGGCCTCAGCGTGCTCAGCCGCGTCAGCGCCCATGACGGCGGGGAGTCCTGGATGCGCGCCACCGGTGCCGACCCGGTCGCCCAGGAGGTGGCCGACGCCTACGTGGACCGCCAGGTGGCGCGCGACCCGGACCTGTGGGTGGTGGAGTTCGACTCGCCGGATTATCTCCCCCCCTTCGATGGCCGCATCGTCTGACCATCCAAAAGGACCCACTCCCTTGCCGAAATCCGTCGTCGTGTTCTGCGGCTCGCGTGCCGGCCACAATCCTGCCTGGCTGCAGGCTGCCACCGCGCTGGGGCGGGGGCTGGCGCAGGGCGGCACGCGCCTGGTCTATGGCGGCGGCCGCGTGGGGCTGATGGGGGCGGTGGCCGACGCGGCCCTGGCCGCCGGCGGGGAGGTGCTGGGTGTGATCCCGGCGTTCCTTACCGAGTGGGAGGTGGCCCATGGCGGGCTGAGCGTGCTGGAGGTCACCGACAGCATGCACAGCCGAAAGCGCCGCATGTTCGACCTGGCGGACGCGTTCGTCACCCTGCCGGGGGGGCTGGGCACGCTGGATGAGACGGTGGAGATCGTCACCTGGCGCCAGCTCCGCCTGCACGCCAAGCCGGTGCTGGTCTGCAACGTGGCCGGCTGGGCGGACGCTCTACTGGCCGCCTTCGACCAGGCGGTGCGGGACGGCTTCGCCGAGCCTGTCACCCGCTCGTTCTACGAGGTGCTGCCGGACGTGCCCGCGGTGCTGGTGCGGCTGGAGGGCCTGCCTGACGGAGCGCCGGCGGCCTCGGAGCGGCTGTAAGCAAGGCAAGCAAGGCCTTCTTTTCTGAAGAAAAGATACTGTGTTGCTGGTCAAGCGCCCATTTGGTTTGAGGGTGGCAAGCTGTCGTGTCTTCGTAAAGCCCGCTTCGCGCCGCTGCGCGGTGGCCTTTGGCCAGGCTTGACGAAGCCCCGCCAGCTTGCCGCGTGAGTGTGTGGCTGGGGCGGGAAAACGGCTTTGACTGAACTGGAAAACGGGTAATCAGGCGTTTGCCGGGTTAGCGTTGACATGATGGGGATCGAACGGGCGGCGCGTGCGGATCACTGCGTGGGCTAGGACGAGCAGCCTGCGTGCGATGGCGATCAGAACGAGCTTGTTCGGCTTGCCGGCTTGCTTGAGCCGTTGTGCCACGACCCGCAGGACCGGGTTGTGGCGGCTGGCGCTGAGTGCCGCGAGGTACAGTGCGCTGCGCAGGTTGGCGTTGCCGATGCGGCTGATGCCGGTGCTGCGGGTTTGCGCGCCTGAACTATGCTCGGCCGGCGAGAGGCCTGCGAACGCGGCCAGACCTTTGGGCTCGAACTCGGCAATGTTGGGGATCTCTGCGAGCAGCACTGCCATGGTCACTTCGCCGATGCCCGGGATGCTGCGCAGCAGCTCGGCCTGATGGCGCGTCTGCATGTCGCCTGCGATCAGCGCGCGGATGTCGTGGGCGATGGCGTCGATCTCTGCGTTCAGATACGCCAGGCTACGGGCGATGGAGGCCTGCACGGTGGCGCTCCACAGGCCGGCTTTCTGGCGGTTGAGTTCCTGTGTGCGGGTCGTCTTGAGGGCGGCGCAACGGCGCACGAGCTCGCGCAGGTCGCGCAGGTGCGGCAGCGGCGGCGTCCAGGGGGCAGGGTTTTGCGTGCGGCAGAAGCGCGCGATGAGGGCTGCGTCGAGCTTGTCGGTTTTGTTGCGCCGGAGCTCGGCCTGGCCGAAGGCCTTGATTTGTTTTGGGTTGATGATGCTGACCTTGATGCCGAGGCCGTGCAGGAAGACGGCGAGATCGAGGCCATAATTGCCGGTGGCTTCCATGCAGGCATGCAGGCCGGTGCTGCCGCCGGGGATGTGTCGTTCGAGCCAGGCGTGCAGTTCGTCGAACCCTGTCTGATCGTTGGTCAGGTGGAGTGCGGCCGCTCTGTCGCCGTAGAGGAGATGGGCGCCGACTTTTGCTTTACCGATATCAAGACCGAGAATGGCCATGGCGAGGCTTCCTTGGGCAAGCGGTGGCGCCCCTCACAGGTCTTTCTTGCAATCAGGCTGCCCAGCCGCGCTGAGGCCCCGCATACTGTCCGACCGAGAGGTGCAGGATGCGGTGGGCCCGGATCTTTTCTACAGGATCGCCCGAGAAGCAATGCAAGGTCACCACCGCAGTTCCAGAGCTTGGCCTCCGCCGAGGAACACAGCAAACTTACAAGAAGCAAAAGACTTTTGTCCCTGCTCTCGCGGAGTCTCCGGAGACGGGTCCCCGAGGAACAAAAGTTTTTTAGTTCTTTTTTTCAAAAAAGAACCGCTTGCCTTGCCTGCCCTCAAAACAACGAAGGCTCCGGGGGGTGCCCGGAGCCTTCGCATTGTGTGACGGCCGAGCGTGGCCGCTAGAACTGGATCAACCCGCGCGGGAGGCTCCGGCAGTGTGGGTCCAGGTCGCGGCTAGCCTCTGCTGCATGACACAATGAGACACTGGATCACCTCCTTTCAGTAAGTTGCGACACCATAGGAGGTGATTGCCGGCCATGTCGTCAAGCGTGATCTTGCGGCAGGCGCGGACGGGGGGTATAGCCCGCGTCTTGGCCGGAGTGTAGCTCAGCCTGGTAGAGCACTGTGTTCGGGACGCAGGGGCCGGAGGTTCGAATCCTCTCACTCCGACCAAGTTGTTGAATATGTTAGGCTTTTCGATCCGCCTGTTGACGCAGGGGCCGGTTGTGCGTATGCAACAATGATATAAATCATGCGGCTCACCCGTCTTCGAGAGCGGCGAGCAGGCGTTTCCTGAGCGCCATCAGGCCGGCATCGCCGCGGTCGCGCGGCCGGCCAAACGCCACGTCTTCGATCGCGCTGATCCGCCCCGGCCGCGGCGACATGACGACGACACGGTCGGCCAGGACCACTGCCTCCTCCACGTCGTGGGTGACGAGCAGCATCGTCGTGCGTTCCGCCTGCCAGATGGCTTCCAGCTCGGCCTGCATGCGCAGCCGGGTGAGCGCGTCCAGCGCCCCGAACGGCTCGTCGAGCAGCAGGATGCCCGGGCGCGCCACCAGGCCGCGGGCGATGGCCACGCGCTGCGCCATGCCGCCGGAAAGCTGGTCAGGGTAGGCGCGGGCAAAATTGGACAGGCCGACGAGGGCCAGGTGGGCGCTGACGCGCTGGGCCTTGACCGCCGCCGGCAGCGGCGCGTTGTGCAGGGCGAGTGCAACGCTCTGCTCGGCGGTCAGCCAGGGCAGCAGCCTGGCTTCCTGGAACACCAGGCCGCAGTCCAGCCCGGTGCCGGTGACCGCCCGCCCGACCGCCCGGATCTCGCCGCTGTCCGGCCGCTCGAGCCCGGCGATCATGCGCAACAGAGTCGATTTGCCGCAACCGCTCGCGCCGACGATGGCGACAAAGGCGCCCGCCTCAACGTCGAACGACATGCCTGACATGCTAGAGTACCTCTGAGCCGTGCGATCGACAAGCCTGTGCTCCGTTCCGACACACGCGGCCGCCTGGGAAAGAAAACAAGGCCTGCTTTTCAAAGAAGCGGCAAAAAACCCTACCTAGCTGTCGCGGAGGCATTGTCACGTTGACTGGTAGAGCTCAGCAAAAGGCTGAGCACAGTCAAGCGGGAGTTCTCATCCGGCGCTGCGGGCGCAGGTCTCTTGTTTCCACGTCTTGCATACTTTGGCACGCAACACGCGCTAACGACTGGCTGTTATACGATGGCGCCGTGGGCGGCTGTGCCGGGGATGAAGGCGCGAGCGGATAGAAACGCTGGGCTTGGCGCGTCGATTTGAACCGCTGCATTGCTGCTCTCGCCGCCGGGTCGGCCGATGCGAGTTCTCCGCTCGATTGTCTAGATAGCGGCGCTCGGAAAGCTCGGTGTCCGGCAGCAGTTCGCGATTAGCGATTAGCGATTAGCCAATCTCCTCCATCCTGAAAGTTCTGTGCTCAACGGCGCTCCGCTCTGCGGCTAAGCCCATTGCGACAGCTGCCACGCCGTCTGACGCTGTAACCGCAACCTTGCCTTGCCGAACGGCCGCGTCCAGGAACGCTCGCAATTGAAAATAGGTTGCACCATGATGATGGCCGGCGGCAAGCACGGCCGCATCCACCCCGACGGACTCGCGCGAAACCTGTCCTGGATTCCTGAACGCCTCACGTGGGCTATGCGTTATGACCCCGCTGGGTACACCCACCTCGAGTTTGCCGGCAGCACCGATAGCGACGAGCACCTCTTGTTCCTCGGAACCCTCGGCGAACATGCAAAGGTCCAGCATCGCTCGCGTCCCGTTGGCAAACTCGATGGTGGTGTAGCTGTTGTCGATGATGTCGGGGATCGCGCCGTCGAAGCGTTCGTCGCGGTGGTTCACATCCGCCCCACCCGAGCAGAATATGTGCACGGGCTCATCACCGACGATGAAACGCATGAGATCGAAGAAGTGGCAGCACTTCTCCACCATCGTGCCGCCGGTATTCCGGTTGAACCGGTTCCAGTCCCCGACTTTTGGCAGGAACGGAAAGCGGTGCTCGGCAATTGAAAGCCGCACCAGGCGCCCGGCGCGCCCGGCATGAACCTGCTCGATGAAGCGGCTCACCGGCGGCATGTAGCGGTACTCCATGCCGACCCAGAACACGCCGTCATGGCTGGCCGCGCGTGCGGCGACATCGCGCGCATCGGCGATGGTGGTGGCAAGCGGCTTCTCGCACAGGATGTGGATGCCGGTGCCGAACAGCGGGCCCAGCACGGCGTGATGGGTATGGTTTGGCGATGCGACGATCACCGCATCCGGCCGGACCTGCGAGAGCATGGCCGGCACGTCGGCAAAGCATGTGACGCGACCGGCGTGGTCGCCCAAGGTCGCGCGTGCCCAATCAAGCGAGCTCTGCTGCGGATCCACCAGAGCCACCACCTCGCACCCTTCCACAAGGCGCAAGTTGCGGATGTGTTCCTGGGCCATCAATCCTGTGCCGATCAGTCCGAAACGCATGGGCGACATCTTCTCCGTCCGTTTCTCCGCAGCCTTGCGCGGCGGGGCGGCGCCAAGTTAGCAGATGCGCTCAGACACGGTTAGCACGGAGCCCCATGAACCTTCCCCTTCCTGCCCGCACACGCCAACTCGGCCGGTCTGGGATCGAGATGTCGGCCCTGGCCTGGGGCATGTGGCGCTTCAAGGGCGGCGACGTGCGGCAAGCGGCGTCCCTGGTCCACGCGGCGCTTGAGTCCGGCATCACGCTGTTCGACACGGCCGACATCTATGGCCCCGATAACGGCGAGCCGTTCGGCGCGGCCGAGGCGCTGCTGGGTCGCGTGTTGCAGGCCGAGCCCGGCTTGCGCAGCCGGATCGTGCTGGCGACCAAGGGCGGCATCTCCATGGGCGTCCCGTACGACTCGAGTGCGGCCTACCTGGTGGCCGCCTGCGAGGCCTCGCTGCGGCGCCTCGGCACGGAGCGCGTCGAGCTGTACCAGATCCATCGTCCCGACGTTCTGGCCCATCCGGAGGAGGTGGCCGGCGCCTTCGACCGGCTGCGCCAAGCGGGCAAGATCGAAGCCGCCGGCGTGTCCAACTACACGCCGGCGCAGACCGAGGCGCTGGTGCGCTTCATGCCGTTCCCGCTCGCCGCGACCCAGCCCGAGCTCTCGGCCCTCGCCATCGGGCCGATCGAGGACGGCACGCTGGACCTGGCAATGCGCGAGCGGCTTGGCGTGCTCGCCTGGTCGCCTCTGGGCGGCGGACGGCTGGCCCACGATGCGGCCGACCCACGCACAAGCGCGGTGGCCGCTGGCCTGGACAGCGTGGCGCAGAGATGCGGCGTCTCGCGCACCGCGGCCGCCTATGCCTGGGTGTTGGCGCATCCCGCCGCACCGGTCCCGATCGTCGGGTCGCAGACGCCGGAGCGTATCCGGGAGTCAGCCCACGCGCTGGACGTACAGATGACCCGTGCCGAGTGGTATGCCGTCTACGCCGCTGCGCGCGGTGCGCCACTGCCATGACCGGTTCCTGCGAGGTCGCCTGGTTCTCGGCCCTTTGCGACGATGACTACGAGTTCCTCGGCGTGCCTGACAAGCGGCTGCAATCCAGCTTCGAGCATTGCCGCGACATCGTGCTCGCAGCGGAGACCGCCGGCATGGACAACGTGCTGCTGCCGTCCGGCTACGCGCTCGGCCTCGACACCATGGCCTTTGCCGCCGCGATGGCGCCGCTGACACGCCGCATCCACCTGCTGGCCGCCTTGCGGGTCGGCGAGATGTGGCTGCCGCAACAGGCCCGCCAGCTCGCGACGATCGACCAGATGCTGGGCGGCCGCCTGCGCGTCAACATCATCTCCAGCGACATCCCCGGCGAAGTGCTGGACAGCGCGCCGCGCTACCGCCGCACGCTGGAGGCGATGACGATACTGCGCGACCTGCTCGATGGCAACGACGTCAATTTCGACGGCGAATTCTACAAGTTGAAGATTGCTCCCCCGCGTCTGCGTATGACTGCCGGCCGGGCGCCGTTGTTCTATTTTGGCGGACTGTCGGAAGCCGCGCGCGAGACCGCCGCGCGCCAGGCGGACGTGTATCTGATGTGGCCGGACCGCCTGGCTGCGGTGCGCGAGGTCGTGGCCGACCTCACGTCACGCGCCGCCGCGCACGGCCGCCGCCTGCGGTTCGGCTACCGTGTGCACGTGGTTGTCAGGGAGACCGAGGCCCACGCCAGGCTGGCCGCGCAGCGTCTGCTCTCGCGCCTGAACGACGCGGAAGGCGCGCGCATCCGTGCCCGCTCGCTGGACAGCAACTCGCTCGGCGTCGGGCGGCAGGCCGAACTGCGCGAAACCGCAGACGACGACGGCTACGCCGAGGCCAATTTGTGGACCGGCATCGGCCGGGCGCGCTCTGGCTGCGGGGCGGCCATCGTCGGTGATCCGGACCAGGTGCTGGCCAAGCTCGAAGAGTACCGCCAGGCGGGGATCGACGCCTTCATCCTCTCCGGCTACCCCCACGCCGCCGAGTGCGACCTGTTCGCCCGCCACGTGCTGCCACGCCTGCAGCACCGGCCGCTTGACGTATCCTACTAGGAAGGTGTGTAACAGCGGAAAACGCGTCGCGCTTTAACAGTCGCGGGGGGAGCAAATCATGCATCGGCTAGTCCTGTCACCGGCGCGTTCCGGAAGCTTACGCGCGTGTTTGCTGCTGATTGCTGCCTTGATCGCGACGACCGCGCAGGCGCAGACCCCGGCCAAAATTTCTGGCACGGCGAGCAACCCACCAGCGCAAGCGGGTGGGCAGGGATTGGAGAACATCGTCGTCACCGCGCGCAGGCGGTCCGAGCCGTTACAGAAAGTCCCTGTCGCCATCACCGTCCTCAGCGCGGCACAGCTCAAGCGCGACAACCTAAATAACGTCCAGGACATCCTGACCCAGGTGCCCAGCGCAGACTTCCGCACCAGCTCGTCCAACAAGGACCGCACCATCTTCATCCGCGGCATCGGCACGATCTCCACGTCACCGGGCGTGGAGCCTTCCGTATCGACCGTGCTGGACGACGTGGTGCTGCTGCGCGCCGGCCAGTCCACGCTGGACCTGTCCGGCCTGGACCAGGTGGAAGTGCTGCGCGGGCCGCAAGGCACGCTGTTCGGCAAGAACGCGTCGGCCGGCGTGGTCAACATCACCACCCGGGAGCCCACGTCCGACTTTCACGCCTACGCCGACGCTGCCGGCTACTCCGGCGGCGGCGAGTACCGGCTGGAAGGCGGAGTGTCGGGCACGCTGGCGCCGAACCTCACGGCTGTCACCTCGATCCTTGCAGGCGGCTTCGGCGGCGACGTGAAGAACGTCTACAACGACAAGGAGGTGAACGGCTACACGCATGACGGCTTCCGCACGAAGCTCGAGTACCAGCCGTCCGACGACCTGAAGGTCCGGCTCGAGTTCGACTACCTGAAATCGCACGACACGGTGCCGAACGGCGTGTTCTCCAGCACGGCGCAGGCGGCCTACCCGTCCGGGCTGATCACGCAAAGCCCGTTGCTGGCGCAGGACCTGGCCAGATCCGGCGTGGTCGCAGGCAACGGTAACACCACGATCAACAACAACTTCACGAGCACGGCGAACGACGACAACGGCGGCATCTCGCTGCGGGTGGACAAGCAGTTCAACGACTACACGCTGACCTCGATCACCGCCTACCGTATCTGGCACAACACGCAGCACCAGGATTACGACCAGACGTCGATCCTGGAGGCGAAATACCCGCAACTGGCCGATACCGGCTACCTGCTGTTCAACCAGTTCACCCAGGAAGTGCGTTTCGCCTCGTCGAAAGGCGGCTTCATCGACTACCAGGTCGGCCTGTTCTACGCGCTCGCCGTGGACAGCGAGCAGTACGGCCGCGACATCCTGCAACTGGCGGGCACCAGGCAGGTGGCCAACGTCGGCCAGGCACAATACAGCACCGACGGCAACGACGTGGCCCTGTTCGGCGAGGCAAACCTGCACTTCACCGACCGTTTCAGGGGCGTGGTCGGCGTGCGCGGGGTTGTGGACACGCTCGCCTATCAGCAGGGCCGCGTCTCCAGCTCCGACGTAACGCTCACCGGTATCGCGCCGTCGTTCCACAGCATGGGCAGCACGGACGTGCCCGCCTACTCCGACCGGCTCGGCCTGCAATACGACCTGACGCCGCAGAGCATGGCCTACTTCACCTACTCGCGCGGCTACAAGGGCCCGGCCTACAACGTGTTCTTCAACGAGACCGCGTTGCAGACCAACGCGCTGAAGCCGGAGACCTCGAACGCCTACGAGGTCGGCCTGAAATCGCGCTTCCTGCACGACCGCGTGCAGGCAAACCTCGACGGCTTCATCCAGGATTTTACCGACTACCAGGCCAACTTTGCGTCCGACGTCGCCGGTGCGCTGGTCACCCGTCTGATCAACGCCGGCAGCGTGTCGACCAAAGGCGTGGAAGGCGACATCACCGCGCGGCCGGTCGGCAATTTGGACCTGACCGGACTGTTCGCCTACACCGAAGCCACTGTCGACAAGTTCGCCTGCCCGGCGAACGCTGCCACCAGTTGCGACATCAACGGCGAACCGCTGCCCTTCGCACCGAAGTGGAAGCTTGACGCGCGCGCGCATTACACCATCCCGCTCAGCGATAGGTATGACCTCGGCCTGAACACCGATTTCAACTGGCAGACCGCCACGCAGTACCAGCTCACCGAAACGACGAACACGGTGCAGAAAGCCTACGGCATCTGGAACGCCAGTATCGGCCTGGCAGACCTCGACTACAACTGGCGGGTCACCGGCCTCGTGCGCAACATACTCGACACGAACTACTCGTCCTATTTGGTGGACGGCAACCTGAACGGTGCGCTCGGCGGCACCGTGCGATACGTTCCGCGTGACTACCGTCGGTATTTCGGCATCGAGCTGCACAAGGATTTCTGACACGGAGGCATCGCACGTGCCGGCGTCCGGCGGCAACAACCGGGTAGGCTGGCTTCGCTGGGTTTTCCTGGTCCTCACCTTTGCGGTGACGATGGTCGGCTACGCCGATCGGCAGGTCCTCGGCTTGCTCAAGCCTGTTCTAGATCAGCGCTTTGGCTGGACCGGTGCTGATTACGGCGCGATGACCACCGCGTTCCAGGTCGCCATCGCGGCCGCGCTCCTGGGTGCCGGCTGGTTCATGGACCGCGCCGGCCTGCGGTGGGGGTTCGCCACCGGCCTGGGCGGCTGGAGCATCGCGTCCATCCTGCACGCTGCGGCGCGCACGGTCCCGCAATTCATCGCCGCCCGTGTGGCGCTCGGTGTGTTCGAGGCGGTAGGAACACCGGCTGGCATGAAAGCGGTGGCCACCTTCTTCCGTCCAGCTGAACGCACGCTCGTCATCGGCGTCGGCAACATGGCGCCCAACATTGCCGCCATGCTGACGCCGCTGATCGTCTCAGCCCTTTACGTCCGCATCGGCTGGCAAGGTACCATCGTGACGCTGGGCGCCGCCGGTCTGGTGTGCCTTGGCTTCTGGCTTGCCTTGCCGCTCGCGCGCATGACCGACGTGAGTGGCGAAACTGTGCTGCTGTTCCGCGAGTCTGCAAGACCTGTCCTTCGCGACCGCACGGCTTGGGCGTTGGCCGGCGCCAAGTTTCTCACTGACCAGGCATGGTGGTTCATGCTGTTCTGGCTACCGGATTTTTTCCATCGTCGCTTCCACCTCGACATGCGCGACATCGGATCGCCGGTAGCAGCCGTGTACGCGATGGCGGCGCTGGGCTCGCTTTCCGGCGGTGCCTTGCCCGCCCTGCTGGCGCGTGCCGGCCTATCGCGCGACACCGCACTCTGGGCCGCGATGGTGATGTTCGCCGCGTGCGTCTCGCCGATCATCTTCATCCTCCATGTCGGTGGGCTGTGGGCGAGCGTTTTCCTGGTAGGATTGGCGCTGGCCGGCCATCAAGGGTTCGCCACGAACATCTTCGGCATTGCGGCGGCGGTGTTTCCCGCGTCGCGCGTCGGCTCGGCAATCG
This sequence comes from Acetobacteraceae bacterium, assembly GCA_965198755.1. Classification (GTDB taxonomy): domain Bacteria; phylum Pseudomonadota; class Alphaproteobacteria; order Acetobacterales; family Acetobacteraceae; genus BOG-908. The sequence goes on along the minus strand of OZ240673.1, from coordinate 3,461,011 downwards.
GGCTAGGTGCGTTCGCGGGCAATTGCGGTGGCGCGCTCAGCCTTTACGCGGCGGGAAGGCTGCTGCCGGTATACGGCCTGCAGCCCAGCTTTTGCGCAGCGGCGGCAGGCTATCCTTTAGCCTGGTTGCTACTGCGGTCCACGATTAATCCGGCCATACGAAAACTTCGTCGCCATACGGCATAAAGGACTTCTGTTTGGAGTCCGACCCCCAAAAGGCGAACTCCATGAAAGAGTTACCTTCTGTGTGCCGGTTGGCAATCGGAATGCCCGGCTGGCTTAGATTGGAACATGTGGCTGGCTTCGATCGGTATCAAAGGCTGCAATTGTCGGAACGCGCACAAGTTGCCAGCATTCTCGTCCGACTAGTTGTTTAGTTGCGGCATTTTGGTGAGCGGGTCGAATGTGGATCGTTTTGGCTCAGATTGCCAGGTTTTGCAGATGAATTTGTATGGTGTAAGGCCCTTGAGCGTTTTGAGCCGCCGAGCATAGTCGTAGGCGGCGACGAAATGACTGACATAAAGTAGCAAATTTTAGAACAATGCGGCTTTTGGGCGAGGATGGCAGGACACCTACCTTCCTTCGGCAGCGACCAGCGTTGGGACGTTCTGCCGGAGGGAACACGAGATGACCGCGTTCCGGCCCTGTCTCTTCGCGGCATAAAGGGCGTCATCCGCATGGGAGAGCAAGTCCTCCGCCCTGGCAGTCGTCTCGGGACGCGAGGCTACGCCGAAAGACGCAGTGACTGGGGGCACGCTTCCGTCTGTCGAGAGCGCCTCGATGGCCGACCGCAGCTGCTCGGCTTTCGCCTCCGCGTCGCGCAACCCACAGTCCGGCATCAAGATCATCAGCTCCTCGCCGCCTATCCTACAAGCGATGTCAGGTCCCCTGATCAGGCTGGTTATGGTATTCGCAACCTGTCTCAGGACGACATCGCCGACTGGGTGCCCGTAACGATCGTTCAGAACCTTGAAGTGGTCGAGATCGATCATGACCACGGATGTCGGCAGCCGCTTCCGCTCGGCATCCTGCGTGAAGCGCTCAAGCATCTCTTCCATGAAGCGTCTATTGTAGAGGCCCGTCAGCGGGTCGCGAAGTGCCTGGTTGCGTAGCTGCTCGCGCAAGGCGATGCTTGAGAGCGCGAGTGACATGCCGTCTGCAATCGCCCCGGCCACTTCCAAAACCCCGTCAAGGCGCAGGTCGGCATCTTCCCCAGTGGCCGTCAGCTGCAACAGCCCGTATAGTTCTCCCCTCGCAGTCATCGGAATTTCCAGGCTGGGGTCACTGGACATGCAATGCGTGCACCGCAACGCGCCCGCGGAAACGCCGTTGCGGTGGGGCTTCCCGCGCTTTAGAGCCCAACACCCGGAAGGCGCAATATGGATCGGGGTGGCAGGACTTAGCAGGCTGCCTTCGTCACTCCCTGGCCACCGGGTGGACAGGTCCAATCTGTCGCGGGAGTTGTTGAACACGTAAAGCGCTCCTGTCACGCCGGGCAACAATTGCGTCGCGCTAGCCTGGAGCACCTCATTGGCGTCATCTCGGTCGACTGCGCTCTGAAGCATCTCCGCCATCGTCGAGAGGAGCCGCGTGCGTCGACTCGCCTCCGCGCCGACCTGGACGGCACGGTCGCGCCGGAGCACGTCGCGGATCGAGCGATCAAAGGCATACTTAACCGCGGCGATGGCGGTTACCGTTCCGAACAGGATGAGTATCAGGTTCGCAGTGCGTTCCGACCTTATGCGCTCGTCCAGCTCGGCTATGCGGGCGTCTCTAGTGTCCATCAGGGCGGCGATGCGGACGCGCAACATGTCCATAAGCCGCTTGCCGTCGGCAAGAGGTCGTTCCGTCGATAAAGCCTCATTGCCGCCATCACTCACCTCGTCGATCTCGGTCACCCAGAGATCGCGGAGACGGCGGAACGTTTCGACGAACGGCCGGACATTCATTCCGCGCTGGCTAGTAGCCGAATCCAATTCAAGGAGCCGCTCAGGCGGCAGCATGTCTATTGCGCGTACACCGGAGTAATACGGCTCCAGGAATTGAGGCTTATGTGTGAGCAGGAAGCCCCGCAGCCCAGTCTCAGCATCTACGAGATATTGGAGCAGCTGCCTGGTGCCCCAATTTTCAGTTCTGACTTCATTCTCCTCCGCCCGATGTTTTGATATCGCGAGGAAGCAAGCAGTTTCCGCGATGGCCATAAGCACGACGAGCGATATTATAGTCCAGGCGAGCCTTCTATAGCGGGGCGGGGCCATGACACGGGTCGGAACCGGACCTCTGTATCCGTCGGCACTGAGGTCCATGAACTTCACCCAAGAATTTGACCGCTTGTTACGGAAACGGTTCACTCAACGCCGAGTTGTAATATCACTTTTCAGTGTGCGCAAGTAGGTTGTGATGCCTTCTTCGGTATGGTCGAGACAAACAGACGTTTCCACACGAGCCGGGGAGTTCGGATGAGAACGTCGATCGCTAGCCGTTGCGTTCAGTTGGGCCAGAAGGGTCGCCAGACCTCGATCACTCGCAGCGTCCGCGCGGGCCCTGCCACGTTGGTGCCGGGTGCCTTGGACAGAAAGCGAGTGTTCAACCTGCCACCTTGCGGGTCCACTCGCGCCGGTTTCTGCCCGACCCCAAGCAGCGGCCGGATGCGTCGATCATCGTCACGACCTCGAACCTCGCCTCCGTGCCTAAGGCCATCTATCCCACCTATTGCGCGACCGAGGCCTTCCTACACTCCTGGTTTCAACGCCGGTCGAAATCTCCTCAGTAGTGGCGGTCGAAAATTCCTCACCTCGTTGCGTAGGCGCTCTGTTGTGGCGGCGCGGGATGCCACGGTGCTCGGAGCGGTCAAGAGACGCGCGCAAGCGCGCGCCGCAAGCGGTTTCATCCCTTGACCGCTCCTGCGCGCCGAGGCTTCCGGTTGGTGTCGGGGCAAAGGGCGTCTTGCCCTTCGCCCCGGCTCTGACGGTGCGAACAAAGGGCTGGTGCTCAGAGCGCGTTGTTGCAGCGTTAGGTCAGAGGCTCCGGCTTGTGCTGCCGCGGCGGCCGACCGGGGCGGCAGCGAGGCGCCTCAGTGGACGGCGCGGCCGAACTGCTTGGGAACCCGTCCAACATCAGGTCGGCGTGCTGGCGCAGGCGGTAGCTGGCACCCTCGATCTGCACGACGGCTGCATGGTGCAACAGCCTGTCCAGCAACGCGGTCGCCACGACTGGATTGCCAAAGACCTTGCCCCATTCGGCAAATCCGCGATAGGAGGTGAGGATCATAGCGCCTCTCACGTAGCGTGCGTTGACCAGCTGGAAGAACAGGTTGCCGACGCCGGCACCGACGGTCAGATAGCCGATCTCGCCGATGATCAACAGCCAGGCGCGGCAGAGATAGCGGATGCGTTCGCGCAACCAGCCTTCGCGTTCGGCCTTGACCAAGCTGTCGATGATATAAGCAAGCGGCGAGAAGTAGACGCTGCGCCCGGCGCGCACGGCTTCCACGCCGAGTGCCACGGCGAGGTGACTTTTGCCTGTGCCGGACTGGCCGATAGATTGTACGACCTCGTGGCGATCGATGAAGTCCAGCTGTGCGAGTGCCAGCACGCGATTACGGTCGAGCGAGGGCTGGAAAGAGAAGTCGAAGCCGGACAGCGTCTTGATGGTGGCCAGGCGTGCCATCTGCAGAACTGCCCTTGATGCGCCGGCTCTCGCGGATGGTGATCTCTTCAGCCAGCATTACGTCGATCGCCTCAATGGCGCCGATCTGGCAACGTTCGAGTTGCTGGACGATGTGGTCAAGTGTCTCCAGGGCGTGCGGCATGTGCAGGCCCACCAAGTTGGTGCGAATGCGGTCAACCGCTGCTTCTCAGCCCAGATATGCTGGTAGATGCGCTTGTGGCTGATGCTGATCTGGCCCACCAACGCCAGCCGGCAGCTAATCTGTTGCGGGCTCCGATCCTCGTTGCGCAGCATGGCCTCGATCAACTCGATCACCTGCGGCGTCAACTTGCGCGGGCTGCTGCTGGCGGTCGACCTGCAAGCCTTTGCCGCTTCTTGCGCCGGCCCGCACACGTAGCCGCGCCGTGTTGCGTCGCAGCTCGCGGCAGACGGCCGCTTGGCTGACGCCAATCTGCGCCGCAATGGCCAAATGCGTGTGTCCCGCCTCATGAAGCGCCGCAAGCTGGCAGCGCTCCTCAAACGTCAGATGCTTGCCCATCCAGACCTCCTCGGCGGAAGTCTAGATCCGCCCCCTAGCGGCGGCCGAGCAAGCTACCCTTTATGCGTTTCAAAGTTAAATCCGCATGCCGCGGCCTGGACTGTCGAAGCTCGTCGTCGTCGAAATTCATGATTGCGCTGGGTGTTGCAGCGTTTGTAAAGCCCGCTAGACTCTTCACTGCGACCGTCATGTATGTGAAGGATTTATGATGTCGAAATTGCCATTGGATTTGGGAAAGACCTGGCTGCCACACTGAGGAACGTAGATCTTGAAACATTGCAAATGATCGTTAGAGAGTTGCTCGACTCGAGCGATGATAGTTTTCCGGCCATGGAAGCTAGTGCTCGCGAAGCTCTGCAAAGACTTTCTCGGTTACTCGACTCGCGCCCTGCTCCGGCACCGGGTCGCGAAGTTCTACAAAAACTCGTGCGGGAATCGCGCAACTTAAAGGCGGAGCGGAACCTTATCATGGCGGAGCTTGGAATCAGCCGCGAGGGCTCCGTCGCAACAATCGATTGGCCGAGCGACGCCGAGGTAGTAGACAGCCTTATGGCAGCTCCGCCCTCCTTGTGGGACGCCTATAATCTCAAGGTGATGGAACTGCGCGCTCTAGTCGAGGAACTAGAGGCGTTAGTGAAGGGTGAGGGGCAATAGAGTGAGGAGAGCAGACCGAGGGGTCCCTCCAGCTTCAGACTGTGCTGTGATTGATCAAGCAGGCGGCTTCAGCCAACATCAAAGCAATTTCCAATCACGTGGCATCATAGCCTGCCGCTGCGAAGTAGTTTGCGCATTCAAACGGTGTGAAGCGCTCGATCGCCTGTTTGATAGTGTCCCAGAGGCCATCGAAGCTGCGTTGTGCAGCGGCGCGTAGGATGGCCTTGAGCTTGGAGAGCGCCATCTCGATCGGGTTAAAGTCCGGCGAGTAGGGTGGGAGATAAAGCAGGTTGGCACCTGTTGCTTCGATCGCCAGTCGCACGCCGGCCATCTTGTGTGCGGACAGATTGTCCATGATGACGGTGTCGCCCACGGTGAGTGTAGGCACCAACACTTGCTCGATGTAGGCGAGGAAGGTGTCGCCATCCATCGGGCCTTCCAGCAGCATCGGTGCTGATAGGCCGCTCATGCGCAAGCCCGCAGTGAAGGTGGTGGTATTCCAATGCCCGAAGGGCACCGGCGCACGGCAGCGCTCGCCACGCGCTGCACGGCCGCGCAGCCTGGTCATCTTGGTGTTGGCACCGGTCTCATCGATAAAGACGAGTGTCTCGGGATCAAGATCGATCTGTGCCGCAAACCAAGCTTCGCGTGCGGCCGCGACGTCGGCCCGCTCCTGCTCGGCGGCGTGCGCTGTTTTTTTTGAAGCTGATCTGCCGGCGATTGAAAAAACGCCATAACGTGCCGATCCCAACATCGAGGCCGCGGGCAGAGAGGAGCGTCTGCAGCTCGGCCAGCGTGATGTCCGGCGTCTCGGCTATGCGTGCGAGGATGAAGCCTGCTTCCGCCTCGATGCGGCCAGACTTTCGGTCACCGCCTTGCGGACGGGGGGCAAACGAGCCTTCTGCGTTCAGCAGCGAGACCCAGCGGATCGCGCTGGACGCGCTGATCTTAAACCGCGTTGCTGCCTGGCGGCAGGACAGGCCTTCCCGGACGGCTTGGCAGACGCGCTGACGGAGATCGACGGATATCGGTTTGCCCATACATGCCGGCCTCCTCGCCAGCATGTAGCTTGCATCACAAGCTAGCCGATTTGAGAATCCCCTGCTGAGTCGCGTCGATAGGAAAGTGCTCTAGATCGACACCCTCGAAACAGTCGATCGCCTCGTAGCAAAGCTGAACGCGGCGTTGCCGATCCCGGCTTGCATTACGCCCGAACTCCAGGCGTCGCTTTGCCAGCAGACCGGCGGCACGGTTCCAGCACAGTGTGCGGTGACGTGGATCACCTACATGGGTGATGAGGCCTGGCCCAGCGCGGGGATCATGAACGAGTCGACTGCAGCTGCCGGTTGACCTTCAGCAGGCAATTACACCCGCTATCCAACCCTAAGCGGGATAGCATATATGCGAAATACGTATTTGCTGTGGAAACGGTGCGGAGGTTAACTCAAAACCCGAATACTGAGTAGCTGAGGGGAGAGCGCCATAGTGAAGTATTGCGCCATTCTATGCCTCGACGTGGTTGCGCAAGGGGCGTTGGTCACCCCCACCGTATTCACTCAGCTGTTGCAAAACTCCAGGACGAGCTCGGCCGCGCAGCTGCTATGTTTCGGGAGTGACTTTCGGCCTTTGGCCGCCTGATCAAGTGTCCTGGGGGGACAGCCAAGCCATGATTTATTTACGTTCTGGACCGCGAAGCTTTCTGCTGGCCTGCCTGATTACAACAGCACTTTCCAGTACGGCATCACTCGCAGCACCTGACGACACCGTTGCCGTGCAGAATGCGCGACCGACAAATACCGGAAAGCCCGCCTCTGACGGCGCCAAGACCGGGCCGCAGGTCGAGGCCGTCATCGTGACCGCGCAGCGCCGCAGCCAGAGCCTGCAGAGCGTCCCGGTGACCGACAACGTTTTCACCTCCAGCCAGCTGCTCGCGCGACAGGTGGTCACAACCGCCGACGTACTGGCCAACGTTCCGAACGTCGTGGCCTTCAGCGGCTCTGGTTACAGCCAGGCGGACTACTATTTCCGCGGCATCGGCGAGAACGACGGCTTTCAGACGTTCAACTCCGCGGTCGCCACCTACATAGATGATGTTGTGGTGAGCCGCCTTGGCGGCGCTAGTTCGGAGCTTCTCGATCTCGACCGCGTCGAGGTGCTGCAGGGGCCGCAGGGCACCACGTTCGGCTCGAATACGCCCGGCGGCGCCGTGCTGCTCTATTCCAAGAAGCCGACCGACACGTTCCACGCCAGCGCAGAAACCGCGTTCGGAACGCACGAGCAGAGCGACAGCCGGTTCATGATCAACGGCAACCTGCTGCCGGGCCTGGACGGCCGGGCTACCGCCTTCGTGTTTCACAACGACGGCTATCAGAACGACGTCAACACCGGTCAGAGTGGCTATGGCGGTCAGACGAACTGGGGCGTACGCGGCGCTCTGCGCTACATGCTCAGCGACACGATCGACTGGAACGTCGCTTACGACTTTTCGCATCTCGACGGCCAGCGCTACGACGCCGGCACCAATCCGAATTACCCCAACCAGTTTACCCAGCCGATCGGCATCCTCGGCGGCTCCTACACGGCGCTCACCACCGATCTCAATGATTGCACCAAGGGTGCGTCCGTGATCGATTGGGAACGCAACAACTGCTCCGGCAGCATCACCACGAACCAGGGCGTGACATCCAACCTGAAATGGTTCGCCGGGCCCAACCTGAACGTCGAGTTCATTACCGGCCTCCGACGCGCGACCCAGGACTACACGCTGGATGTCGGCTTCGACTCGCCATATTCTAATTTGAAGGACCTGGTGCTCGCCAACAGCTCGCTGTTTGAGCAGTTCTCGCAGGAGATCAAGGCCAGCGGCCGGCTCTTCAACGGCTTCATCAACTATGTCGGCGGCCTCTACGCCTTCAACGAGTGGGACGAGACCAACCTCGACGAGTTCTTTCGCTTCGGCACGGCCCTGCACGCGCCGGCGTCAGCCCGGAGCGATCTATTCCACGAGTACATCCGCAACGGCACGGTGAGCGAGGCCGCCTATCTGCAGACGGACACCCACCTTACAGACAAGCTCACGCTCACAACTGGCATCCGCTACACGCACGAGCGCGAGCAGGTCGAGGTCAACACGCGCGATCCGGCGGCGGGCAACGCGCCGATCTACGACACGGCGCAGATTATCGGGCAGCCTGTGCTCTCGGCTCACCGCTTCACGCCGAAGGTCGCGGTCAGCTACCAGTTCGTGCCCGATTTCATGGTCTACGGCTCCTATGTCGACGGCTTCCAGGCCGGCGGCTGGAACGGACGTGCCAGCACTGCCGCCGAGTTTACCAGCTTCGGCGTGGAGAAAGCGCAGTCGTGGGAACTCGGGTGGCGGTCGGAGCTGTTCGACCGGCGCCTGCGCTTCAATGGCACGTTCTTCTGGGTGAATTATAATGGTCTGCAGCTCGCCAGCGCCGAAACGATCAACGGCGAGAACACCGAGATCTTCACCAATGCCGGCAATTCGCAGGTGCGCGGCATCCAGCTCGACTCCGAAGCCGCCCTTACCCGGCACCTGACTTTGAATGGCGGCCTCGGCCTGCAGGAGGCCAAGTTCACCGAGCTTGCCGCCGGCGTCGCCTCAACCGGTCTGACGCTCAACTCGCCGGTACCGTTCTCGCCGCCGCTGACGTGGAACGTCGGTGTCACCTACCGCACGGACGAGCTGGCCTGGGCGCGCGGCAACTTCATCTTCAACGGGACATTCCAATACGTGCCCGCCTACAATGCCGGCGCGGCGACGACCTCGACCGACAGCCAGGTGACGGCAAACCTCAACATGTCGCTCACCTACCGGCCCAGCAACAGCCCTTGGACCGTCGGCGCCGAATGCACGAATTGCACGTTCCGCATTTACGTCCCGTTTGCGGGAGGCGCGGCCGACTACATCAGCGAGCCTGGCTACGCAGGCGTGCGGGTCCGCTACGCGCTATGATCGCGGCCGGTCGATGGAACTCGAGATGACGGAGCTGATCGGGTGGCAGGCGGTCGGCCTCGAGACAGAGGTCGGTGGTCTGGTTCTTTCAGATTTCACGCCACGAATGCGGTACCGCCTTGACACGGTCGAGACTGGTCATGCCGGTGTCATGATGCCTAGCCCCGTGACATCGCCTGCGCGTGCGATACACGTTGTGATCCCCTTGGGTTCAGGCCAGCGGCGGGACGTCGAGATAGGTTGCGCAAGCAGTCGGGGACGTGCGAGTCACCAACGCCAGGTACCAGCGCGGCAGTCGATACCGGCGATAACGACGAGCTGGGGCGCAATACCCTGAAGGTGCAGAAACAGCGGCCGGGATGTGAAAGATCAAGGGCGGCATTGGCTTTTGGCTTGGTCCACGCGGATGTTTGAATTGGAAAAACCAATGCGCAGCTTCGTATTTTCCGCAGGTATTCCGACCACAGCAGCGCTCGCAGGCGCACTTGTCGTTCTAGGCGCGACCGCAGCGTCTGCCGATCCAGGCGCGCAACAGCAACGGATCGCGCAGGACGCGATTTCGGGAGTGGTGGGCAGCAAGGCTGGACCGGAAGCCGGCGTCTGGGTTATTGCGGAAAGCCTTGATCTACCCACGCGCATGATGAAGGTCGTTGTCACGGACGACCAGGGGCGTTTTCTGCTGCCTCAGCTGCCGGCCGCCCAATACAAGGTCTGGGCGCGTGGGTACGGCTTGGCCGACGTCCCGGCGGTGATGTCCGCGCCTGGAAAGCAAGTAGATCTCACCGCGACGCCGGCGGCCAGTCCGGCGGCGGCCGCCCAGACTTATCCTGCGAATTACTGGTATTCGGTGCTTAAGCCGCCGTCGGAGGCCGATTTTCCTGGGACGGGTGCGAAAGGCAACAAGATTGGACCTGCGCAGGTGACGCAGGCCGATTTTCTCCAGAATATCAAGGAAGGTTGCCTGATCTGTCATCAGCTGGGCACCGTCGGTACACGCACAATGCCTCATGCCTTCGACAATCTTCCGACCTCGCATGCGAAATGGGACCGGCGCGTTCAGTCCGGGCAATACGGCTCGTGGATGAGCCGCAACATGTCGGGTCTGGGCCGCTCCTACGCGCTCGACATGTTTGCGAGCTGGACCGACCGTATCGCGGCGGGAGAGCTACCGGCCGAGGCTCCTCCCAGGCCTGCAGGACTCGAGCGCAACGCCGTCCTAACTTCGTGGGATTGGGGCGACGACAAAACCGTGATGCACGATAGCGTTGCCAGCGATGAACGCCACCCCACGGTCAATGCCAACGGACGCGTCTGGGGGCTGAACGAGTATCATGATTATCTGACCTGGATCGATCCGAATACCAGTACTACCGGGGCAATCCCCTATCCCACGCGCGACAAGCCAAATCCGGAGGAGTGGTTCGGAAAGGCCGGGCGCAATCCTCTCCAGCCATCGGCGTATTGGGGAAACGAACGGATCTTTTTTAGCCCCGCCAACCCTGTCGGGTCCGAGATGGACAGCAAGGGACGCGTCTGGGCGACGTCGACCATAAGGCTCGGCGAAAGCCCGTCGTGGTGCAGCGACGGCAGCATTCCGTCATCCAAGTTCTTCCCGCTCAAGATCACCGGCGCCACGGGATTTCCCCAACTCTCTTATTATGATCCTAAAACCAATAAGTTTTCGTTCGTCGAGACGTGCATCTCTCCCGATCACTTCCGGTTCATGGAGGACCAGGACGACACGATGGTGAGTACGGTGTTGGCGACGAGCGGCGCCAATCGCCTGCTCTGGTGGTTCAACACGGGTGAATTCGACCGGACTCACGACGAACGAAAGGCAATCGGATGGTGTCCGCTGGTGATGGACACAAATGGTGACGGCAAGGTCGGCAAATGGACCAACCCCGACGAGCCGTTCGATCCGACGCTGGATCGCCGGTATGACGGGTCGCAATATCACCTCTCGATCGACAATGCTCACAGGACGGTCTGGCTCAACTATTTTGGAAGCAAGCCGGGCGCTCTCGTGCGTGTCCAACTAGGGTCGATGAAGCCGGACTCCTGCCTGACCGAAGTCTACCAGATCCCTGACCCGCATGTGTTCGGCCCGCGTGGTCCGGATGTGGATCCGGCAAGCGGGATTGTGTGGGTCCCTTTCACGGGGAGCGGTCATCTTGGGCGCTTCGATCCCAGCAAATGTCCTGAAGTTCGCGGCAAGGAATTGCTGAACTTTCAGCGCTGCAAAGCCGGCTGGACGATCTACAAGCTGCCTGGACCTAACTTCAAGGGCGTTCAGAACGGCGGAAGCACGGAATGGCCTTACCTGGCAAAAGTCGACGTCCATAATATCATGGGACTCGGCACGAACACCGTCATCCTGCCCGGTACGATGTCGGATTCAGTGTTGATCTTTTTGCCCGATACCGAGAAGTTTCTAGTCTTGCGCATGCCTTTCCCGAACGGGTTCTACTCTCGCATTCTCAACTGGCGGATCGATGATCCGGCGGCTGGCTGGAAAGGGAGAGGATTGTGGACCAACACCGGGAACATGACGCTGTGGCACGAGGAGACCGGCAAGGGCACCCTGGGAACCACGGTCAAGTTTCAGCTACGTCCAAATCCGCTTGCCGACTAGAGGGTTTTCCGACCTTTATGGACGGATAAGCAGGCCGGAAAACGCGCTAGGTCTTTCTCTTGGCGAGCATCTGTATACGACGGGCGACCCAGTTTGGTCAGATGATGCTCTGGACTGAATCAATCGTGGTATCGCCGGGAAAATCGCCTTCCGACGTCGAAGATAGATCGTGCTTTGGCAATGTAGTTGAGGATTAAGACTGTGAATAAATTTGGCCTAGCGTTGGCGGCCGCCGCTGCCGTCTCATGTGGTTTTCTGAAGGCTGCTCAGGCAGACGCACAGTCGCCCCCCTCGGTTTCGGATGCGGGGATGGTCGGGCGACAGGGCGTAGATGGTGTTGCTCAGGCCGTACCGTCCGCCGAAGCGTTGGCGTCCGGCAAGGAGACGTTCGCGCATTACTGCTCGGCTTGTCACGGACCGACAGGTCGAGGCGGCCCGGCGCCCGAGGGTGGCAAGCCAGCAAGAGATCTCACGCAGCCCGCTTTCCAGGCTTCCAAAACCGACGCGCAGCTAATATCGGTCGTCCACGATGGGGTTCCGCCAGACTTTTTCATGGAATCGTGGAGCGACCGGCTGAGCGATGACCAGATCCGGGCGGTCGTACAATATGTTCGAACGTTACGCGCACCTGCCAAAACGGCTGCTGGCGCAAGTCAGTGATGTTGACTGCCACCCAGTTTGTCGCGGGTGTATGTCGTCGACTGGGGCGCGGTATGAGCGACTCCGTATTGATCAGGTGCGACCGCGCGACTTGCGATGGATAGCAGGGGAACCATCGGGAACGACATCGTGCCGCACTTGGGGCGTGTTGTCGTTCCCGAGGCGGTAGCTTTTCCCGGTTATCCGTCTGGTGTTGTAGCGGACGGGCTCTTATTCCTTTCCGGTCTGCGGGGAGTGACATGGGCTGAGTGTCCACGTAATTTCGATGACCTGCCCAAGGGCAAAGATTTCGGGCGGCAGGGGTTCTGGCTTGCCGACGCGGCGGAAGAACAGGTCGCCATCGACGGCTGGAATGCTCATGATGCTCTTGACCGGGTGCTTGCGGCCGCAGGCTCGACCGAGCACGACCTTTTGCGCCTGCGTATCTGGCAGCGCGACAAGCGAAGCTTTCCTGCTTATGAGCGCGTCCGAGCAGTCCGGCAGCCCCGGCCGTCGTCGAGTAGCGGCCATTCCGCCGATCCGCGCCTCGGCATCAACGGCAGGAGCATCGGCCTCGACGGTATAGCGGTCGCACGTGACGGGGCGCTCACGCGCGATGTCCGGACCGGTGACGACAGACCAGCCGTCGAACGCCACACCGCCGTTACGCAATATGGGCAATATGCGTTCATGGCCGCCCTGACCCCCGTCAAGCAGCAGCCCGGCTTTCCGACCGTGTTATCATTCGACGACGTCCCCGAGGCGGGCAGGCGCTTTGCGACGGGGAGAAGCCACACCGATAGCCGCGATGGCCCGATCGCCGCCCAGACCTGGTATGTCTACGACAAGGTCCGCAGTCATCTGGAGCGGATCGGCGGCGGCCTGCGTGATGTTGTGCACTGCCTGGTTTGCCTGCGGGATCTGCGCGACCTGGCGATGTTCCATCGCGTCCACCACGACCTGTTCGGCACCGAAGGGCCGGCGCTGACGATCATTGGGACCAGCGAGGTCGGGCACCGCGAATCGCGGATATACGTCGAGCCCACGATCTATCTTGGCGAGAGCGCGTCGACCGCGTGGTCGGGACGGCCGCCGCTCTCGGCCCCGCTCTCGCGCAGCGCGGGACGGCTGGTCTTCGTTTCCGGTGCGCTTCCCATCACCGACGAAGGTGGCTTAATCGAGTCGATCAGCGACCTCGGCGCTGGTGATGCACCGGCCTTGCGAGCGATCGCGATCCGCGGCGACGAGGCATTTGCCGCGCAATCCTGGCAGGTCTGGTCGAACCTGAAGGTCGCGCTCGAGCGTTCCGGATCATCTTTGGACCGTCTCGTGAAGATCACCGTCTTCATTTCTGACCCGAAGCATTGGCCGCTGTTTGAAGACGTCCGTGCCTGTTTCATCGCGGCCGGCCTGCCAGCGGTCGAGGCGCTCGTCGTGCCGCATCCCGGACCCCATGCGGCGTGTCTGCTGCAGGTAGACGCGGTCGCAGCCCTGCCATGAGGAGACCGAAGCGTTGAACGCGATGCCAGCCGTGCAGCCTTCACCGGCTTACCGTCGCTACGTGCTGTGGCTGCTGATGGCCTGCCTGACCTTCAACTATATCGATCGTGTCCTCCCCTCGATCCTGCTGCCGAGCATCAAGAAGGAAATGAGCCTCACCGACTCGCAGCTCGGCTTGATCACGGGCGCAGCATTCGCCATTTTCTATGCCACCGTCGGGCTCATGCTCGGCCGGATGGCGGACCGCCTGAACAGGCGGAGCCTGCTCGCGGTATGCATCGCATTATGGGGCGTCATGACCGCGGTGACCGGTCTGGCCACGAACTTCGTACAGATGGCCATTGCGCGGTTCGGGGTCGGCATCGGCGAGGCGGGCCTTACACCCTGCACTTACTCGCTGATCTCGGACGTCTATGCCCCCGATAAGCGGGCCGCCGCGCTGGGCATCTATACTGCCGGCATTCCCTTCGGCGTCTTTGTCGCCTTCCTGCTGGGTGGCTGGCTCAACCAGGTCAGCGGGTGGCGGACCGCATTCATTCTGCTCGGCATTCCCGGGCTGGCACTTGCCCTGCTCGTTCTGTTCACGGTCAAAGAGCCAGTGCGGGGTGACGCTGACGGCGTGCGAGATCCGGGCGCGATGCCGCCTTTCACGGTCGTGCTCCGGACGCTGTTCAGCATCCCGAGCTTCCGGCACTGTCTGCTCGGCACGTCGTTCACCAGCGTCGTCTATAATTCAATCCAGACCTGGGGACCGTCGTTTCTGTCGCGGTCCTACGGCATGAGCTCGATCCAGATCGGGGCATGGCTGTCGCCGGGCGTAGGGCTTGGCGGGGTGGTCGGGACGATGGCTGGCGGCTGGTTCGCGTCGCGTGTCAGCACCGACGACAAGCGGTGGATGGCCTGGGTCCCGGCCTGCGCAACCGGGCTGGGTTCGCTGGTCGGTTCTCTGTCCTTCGTGTCCCATTCATCGGCTCTGTCGGTGGCGCTCATCACCGTTCCGTTCGTTCTGTGCCCGCTGAACCTGCCATGTTACGCCGCCATCCAGCAGAGTCTGGCCAGCGTGCGGATGCGCGGCACGTTTGCGGCTATCTCGTTGTTCATCTCGGCCCTGATCGGACTCGGTCTGGGACCGACGGTGGTCGGCACGGCGAGCGACCTGCTGCGGCCGGCCTTTGGGAAAGAGTCGCTCCGTTACGCGCTGATCGGAGTCGTGCTGCTGTTTGGACTCTGGGCCGCGTTGCATTTTTTCCTGGGCGGTCGTCACCTGCCGGCCGACCTCGCACGTACGCGCGCACGCGACCGGGAAATCGCGAATGCCGCCTGAGCGTTTTCCTCCGCGACGGCGTTCAGCGATGCGCCGACGTGACTGGGCCGACTTGCCGCGCGGCGACGACCTCACACGTCGGCGCGAACCAGCTTCTCGGTCGAGCGCTCGACCACCCGGGCAGTGCCTCGATCGCGCCGATACGTTAGGGCAGGCCGCATGCCCGCCCACGGGTGTACCTGACATGATCCGAGCGTTCTTGCTGGCGTGTGCCATGTTGCTGGCGGCGGCGGCCCCGCTTCCCGAGAACAGACCGACGTTTGACGCTGACGCACATCCAAAAGCGCCGGATTATCGAGACCGGTCCGCCTGGGCCGCATTGCCCGATCGGCCGAACGCCGCCGCCCAGGCGCCGCCAAACGCATCTAAACCCGCCGTCGACCCGCAACTGGCGCAAGCGGACGTCTTCTACGTCCATCCTACGACCGAATTGTCGAAGGCGCACTGGAATCAGGACTTGACCGATGCCGTGACGAACGACTGGACCGACAGCAGCGTCGTCGCGCGCCAGGCCAGCGTCTTCAGCGCCTGTTGCCGCATCTATGCGCCACGCTACCGGCAGGCCGCGCCAGGATCGGTGACCTCGACGGACGGGAGCGGGCAGAAGGCGTTCGACTTGGCATACGGGGACGTCAGGAGGGCCTTTCTGTTCTACCTTGCCCATTACAACCATGGCCGGCCTTTCATCATCGCCGGACATAGCCAGGGATCGCTGCACATCTACAGGCTGCTCGAAGAGCTGGTCGACGGTAAACTCCTGCAACGGCAGTTCGTGGCCGCCTACACGCCCGGCATCCCGGTCGCGCTGGGAGAGTTCGGAGAGCGCTACACGTCGATCAAACCATGCGCCAAGCCGACCGACATCGGTTGCATTGCAAGCTGGAACGGCTTCGAGGCGAAGGGTGATCCCGCTTCGTACCGGCACGCGGCCGAAGCGAAGTACCAGTCAAGACACCTAGCCGGGGACGCGACCACGCTGTGCGTCAATCCGTTGACGTTCGACACCGGTCGGCCTGCCGCCTCCGCAAGCGCCAACCTCGGCGCACTACCCGGTAGGCCGAGCCAAGGTCAGCTGCCTTCATTGATACGAGCGGCCTTGGGGGCACGATGCGACGACGGCATCCTGATGATCGACGAGCCGGCAGCCCCGGGGTTCTACCTGCATCGTCTGCCCGCCGGCAGCCTGCATTACAACGAGATCGACCTCTTCTACGCCAACATCCGACAAAATGCGTTCGCCCGGGTCGAACGCTTCATCGGCGCGGGCGAGGCAGGGGTACATAGGTGATCGCGTCCGGCCAGGACAGGAGGCCGTCAGCCGTAGGGACCGGGTTCGCGACAAAAAATAAACATGGATAAAGGTGAAAAGGTGGTTCCATAAATAATTAATATTCGCGCGGGATGCATCGATGGACCTGAAGCAGATCCGGACTTTCATCTACGTCGCGAACCTGCGCAGCTTCAGCAAGGCGGCGCGCGCGCTCAACATCGCGCAGCCAGCCGTGAGCCGGCACGTGCAGTCTCTGGAGGAGGAGCTACGGACGCAGCTCCTGTTCCGCACGGCGAGGGGGGTGGTGCTCACCGAAGCCGGAGCAACGCTGCTGACGATGGGCGGGAACCTGTTGGACGACGCAGAGCGATTGCGCGAGGCGGTGGCGCGTGCTCCGGAGAAAGCCACGGGCCAGGTCATCGTCGGTTTGCCTCCCTCTCTCTCCCCGATCCTCGCAGCGTCTCTGATCGATGAGTGCCGACGCTTGGCGCCGGACGTGACGTTGCACATCATGGAAGGACTGAGCATTTTCCTTGAAGAATGGCTTAGTCTAGGTCGCATCGACATGGCCGTGCTGACCGACCTGGGCGAGCATCCGACGATAAACCGCAAGCTGCTCGTGAGCGAGGAGATGGTGCTGGTTGGAGGAGCATCGACCGTCGAGGCGTCGCCCGAGCCGGTTTCTGTTCTCCAGATTGCATCGCTTCAGCTCATCATCACGCACGGGTTTCGTGGTCTTATTGACCGGCTGGTTGGGGAAGCCGGGCTCCAGCTTACCTACGCGCTCGAGCTCGACAGTATCGGGTTGATCAAGGAGATGCTCGCACGCGGCACGTTCGCGACCATACTTCCCTACGCACTGGTCCAACAAGAAGCCTTTGCGGGAAAGCTCAACGTGCGGTCTATCAGAAATCCGAAGCTGGTACGAAATTTGGTTATCGCGACCAACTCCAAACGCCCGGTGACTTCGGCCATGAAGACGGTGCGCTCGCTTGTCACACAGCACGCCCGCGACATCCCCTTCGCACCGGCGTGACGCAAACGCCTACACGAAACGAGCATAGGATATATAAGAAATCCGCTTTTGCCTGGCGACTGACCCAGAGCTAGGGTCGAGCCCATAGCGCTCAACCAGGCGCGCGGCGGGTAACAGGATGACCGAGCAGTTCCCTTGGCGAGTGAGCGACGCCGTCAAGAGCGCAAGCCGGATGACCGCCTTTCTCGCCACCTACGGCCTGCCGGACCTCCCGAGCTTGCGGAGCAAGGCCGACGCCGATCCGGCGTGGTTCTGGAACGCGATATTCGAGTATTTCGGCCTGGCGTTCGATCAGCCCTACGAACAGGTTCTCTTGCTGGAAGACGGGATCGAGCATCCAAGGTGGTGCGTGGGCGGGCGTACGAACTTAACGCTCTCCTGCATTGACCGTCACCGCCAACATACCTCGCCAGACAAGATAGCGATCGTCTGGAGCGCGGAGGACGGCGCGACACGATCGGTGACCTACGGCGCGTTGGATGAGCAGGTGCAGCGTTTCGCGGCACTGCTGGATGCGCGCGGCATTAAGCCGGGCGACGTTGTGGGTCTGTTCATGCCGATGCTGCCCGAGGCGGTGGTCGCTTTCATGGCGATCATTCGGGTCGGCGCGATCGTGTTGCCGTTATTCTCCGGTTACGGCTCAGGCTCCGTGGCCGAGCGGCTTCGCGCCGCGGGAGCCCGCGCGGTGGCGACCGTCAGCGTCGCGTTCCGACGCGGAGCGCCGTCGCCGATGAAGGCGGTCATCGACGCGGCCGTGGAACTCGGCGCTGACCTCGAGACCATCATCGTGCTCACGCGTGGTCAGCCGATGGATCTCACAGGCGGGCGTGATGTCGATTGGGCACGGGAGGCGGCGCTGATGCCGGCGACCCGTGCCGCGACGATCGTCGACGCGGACGCCCCGGCGATGCTGGTCTACACGTCCGGCACCTCGGGAGCGCCGAAGGGCACGGTCCACACGCATTGCGGATTGATGGGCAAGAACACGCTCGACGTGTTGCTGTGCCTCGATCTGAACGCCGACGACCGGCTGCTGTGGATGACCGATATGGGCTGGGTGATCGGGCCGAAATCGATCATCGGCACCCTGCTGGCGGGTGCCACCCTCGCCATTGCGGAAGGGGCGCCTGACTGGCCGGAGCCCGGCCGTATCGGCCGGCTCGTCCAGGACCACCGGGTGACGATCTGCGGGATCGTGCCAACGGTCGTGCGGCAGATGATGCGCTTCGGTCCGGAGGTCATCTCCGGCTACGATCTGTCGAGCCTTCGCGCGACGGTGTCGAGCGGCGAGCCTTGGAACGAGGATTCGTGGCTGTGGTTCTTCCGTCACGTCTGCCGGGAACGCATTCCGATCCTCAATTATGCCGGCGGAACCGAGATCGGCGGCGCCATCCTGATCGGCACCCTGCACGATCCGGTTCGGCCCTGCGCCTTTGGTGGCGCGGTGCCGGGCGTTGGCGCGGACATCGTCGATCCGGAGGGGCATTCGCTCCCGGACGGCGAGGCGGGCGAACTGGTCCTGCGCGCACCCTCGATCGGCATCACGCGCGGCCTGTGGCAGTCGCCGGAGCGCTTTATCGACAGTTACTGGCGCGCTATTCCCGGCTGCTGGGTCCAAGGCGACTTTGCCAGGCGTGATCCGGATGGCCTGTGGTTCCTGCTCGGCCGCTCCGACGACACCATCAAGATTGCCGGCAAGCGAACCGGGCCTGCGGAACTGGAATCGATCCTGGTCGAAAGCGGCCTCCTCGTCGAGGCGGCGGTCGTCGGCATCCCCGACCCGATCGCCGGCGCGCAACTCGCCTGCGCCGCCGTGCTGGCCGACGATGCGCCGTCGCCGGAGCGCGCCGCTCGAGATCTCTCGGACCTGCTGGCGGCGTCGGCGGGCGCCCCGTTCCGCCCCGCCTTCTTCGTCTTCGTCGACTTGCTGCCCCGCACGCGCAACCAGAAGATCATGCGCCGTGTGATCCGGGCCGCGCTGCTCGGCGAGCCCCCGGGTGATCTTGTCGCGCTGCTAAATCCGGACGCGATCGAAGCGCTCGGCCACGGCCTGCGCATCAGACCGGCACGCGAGCGCGTCCGTCGTGCGGAGCTGGCCGAGCAATCGGGAGATAGGTCATGAACGACGCTTCCAGCCGGCCGACCGGGACCATGCGGCGACAGCAGCCGCGCGCTGGCCAGAACTGGATTTTCGACAACTTCATCAAGCTGACCGACAACGAGGATGTGCTGCACCCCGGCATCCTGGGCGTGCGGCTGGAGCGTGGCTTCAAGCTGCCGGACATCGAGCGGGTCTTCTCGCGGCTCTCCGGCCGCCGCGCGCTACCCCGCGAATGGGCTCGCGTGGCGAAACAACAGCAGGCGCTCGCTGCCGCGGCGTACGACGCGGGACATCGTGTTACCGCAAGCCAGCATTACCACCGTGCAGCGCTCTACTGGGGGCGCGCGCAGCACTTGATCCCGGCGCATCGCAATCCGGTCAAGATGGCCAACCACGCCGCCGAGCTGCGTTGCTACGACCGGCTGATCGAGCTCCTCGACGGCGCAGTTTCGCGCCACCGCATTGAGATCGGGGACGGGCAGGCCATCACCGGCCTGTTCCACAAGGCGCCGGGGGACGGAGCCAAGCCAACGGTGCTCTACGTTCCGGGCATGGACGCGACCAAGGAGGACTTTCCCAACCCGTTCAACAACGACTTCGCCCGCCGCGGCATGAACGTGCTCGTGATTGACGGCCCCGGCCAAGGCGAAAGCAACATCAACGGCGTGTGGCTGAAGGTCGGCAACTATGCCCGGGCGGGCAGCGCCGCGATCGACTACCTGCTGACACGCGACGACGTCGACGCGGACCGGATCGGGGTGTTCGGGACCAGCATGGGCACCCGCTACGGCGTTGAGATCGGATCGCACGACAAGCGCGTGAAAGCGGTGGTGGGGCAGATGCCCTGTGTCGGCCCGCTGGACGTGATCTTCGAGCAGGCGCAGCCGAACTTCAAGCGCATCCACATGTACATGACCAACGAGTACGACGAGCCCGCTTTCGACCGGCTCGTTGGCGAGATGCACGACAACTTCGAACGCGTGAGCAGTGCGCTGGACGTGCCCTACCTTCTCGTCGGTGGTGACATGGACGAACTGTGCCCGCCCGAGGACGTCCGCGCGTTCATCGACAGCCTGAGCTGCCCCAGGGAGCTGTGGCTCTATGAGGATGTGTTCCACCCGATGGGGGAAGTCGCGGCCGACATCTACCCGGCGATCGCGGACTGGATCCTGACAGCGCTGACCAAGGGTTTTCCCGCCGATCACGACCGGCGGCTGATTTTTTCCACCCGATGAACGGATCACACGACATGCAAGCTCCGCTCGATACGCACCACCCCAGTCTTGTCGCCTCGGACGGCAGTTACACGGATATCATCTTCGAGGTGGTCGACCAGATTGCCTGGATCACGATCGACCGGCCGCATGTGTTGAACGCGATCCGTGAATTGACGCTCGACGAGATCGTGCATGCGCTGCGCACGACGCGCAACGACCCGACCATCGCCTGCGCGGTGATTACGGGCGCGGGCGAGGAGGCGTTCTGCTCGGGCGGCGATTTCGGATCGATGATGCGGCTCAACTGGGTCAACGCCAGCCACTGGAACGACCGGATGCAGGGTTGCGCGATGACGATCCGCAACCTCACCATTCCGGTGATCGCGATGGTCAATGGCTGGTGCATGGGCGGCGGCAATGAACTTGCTCTGTGGTGCGACATCGTGGTCGCGTCCGACAACGCCGTTTTCGGGCAAACCGGGGCCAAGGTGGGTGCGTGCCCGACCGTAGGCGCCACGCAATACCTTCCGCGCATCGTCGGCGAGCGGATCGCCCGCGAGATGATCTTCTGCGCGCGCCGGCTGTCCGCGGCCGAGGCGGTCCAGCTCGGGCTCGCCAATCATGCGGTGCCGCTCGACCAACTCAAAGCCAGGACGCTGGAGTTGTGCGAGACGATCAAGAGCCATAGCAGCCAGACGATCCGGATGACCAAGCGTTCGCTCAATCATGAGTCGGACAACCTCTATGCGTCCTGGACTGCGGGCGTGGAGCTTCTCGCGCATGTCTGGGGCTCCGAGGAGGGTATGGAGGGGATGAACGCCTTCCGCGAGAAGCGGCGCCCCGACTTCAACCAGTTCCGGGTTCGCAACAAGGCCGTCGTGGACGAGTATCTGGCCGGGCTCGACGCCTCGCCAGAAGCCGCCAAGCAGCACTGACGTCGATCGGTGAAAATCCTGCGCCTCGAGACGTTTCACCTCGCTATCGCGCTCCGCCATCCCTTGCAAATGGCCGGGCGGACCATCGCGTCGTCGGAGACGGTCGTCGTTCGGCTGGTGACGGAGGCGCGGGCGCCGGGCTGGGGCGAAGCCAACGTCGCGACCCTGCTCACGGGAGAGACGGCGAACGACATCCTGGACGTGCTCGCTCGGCTGGGCGAGCACCTGCGAGGCTGCGATGCGCGCGACCTGCGTCGCCTGGCCGAGGCCATGGCCGGATTGGCACCTGCGGCGTCGTCCGCCCGCGCGGCGGTGGACATGGCATTGCATGATGTCGTTGCCCGCTCGCTGGGTATCTCGGTGTCACGGCTGTTGGGCGGCAGCGAAAGGCTGGATGCACCGATCATCGCCCTGATCGACTTCGCCAGCCCGGACTGGATCGGCGACTGTCGGCGGTGGCTGGCGCAGGGAGCGCAGTTGATAAAGGTGAAGGTCGCGAACGCCTCGGTGGAGGAGGAGCTGCACTGCGTCCGTGTCCTTGCCGCGGAGGTCGCCGGCCGCGCGCTGGTCGCGGCGGATGCGAACGCGGGGTGGTCGGCGCACCAGGCGGAGAGCTTCTGCGCGGGACTCGCCGGCACGCCGATGCTGTTCCTGGAGCAGCCGTTACCGCCAGGGCAGGCATCGCAGGCTGCGGCACTTGCCGCTGCTTGCGACGTGCCATGGGGCGCAGACGAGGCGATCCGGGGTCCGGCGGACATCGTGCGCTGTGCCACAGACGAAACTGCCCGCGGGGTGAGCCTGAAGCTCATCAAGGCTGGCGGAGTGACGCCCCTGCGCGATGCGGGTGCCTTGGCCGCCGGGCTCGGTCTGGCGGTCAACCTGTCGGGCAAGGTCGGCGAGACCAGCATTGCCAACGCCAGCACGCTGCACGTTGCCAGCGCCATGGCATCGCCCCGCTGGGGCGTAAGTCTCACCGCGCCTTATCTCGACGAGGACGCCGTCGCCGAACCATTGCCGCTTGCCGGTTCAGGAGCCGTGCTGGCCGGTCCCGGCCTGGGGATTGCCGTGGAGGAGCGGAGACTGGCCGACCTGGCGATCGCGCGACCCGACCCCGAACAAGCCGATCCAGGCCGTTTCGCTCGTGCGAGCAACGCGGTGGAGATGATGAACTGACGACGACTCTCGCCTTTTCGCTTCCGCGCAGGGGCATGCCGATCGAGCGAGGCAGCACATGACAACCAAGATACAAGCGCGTGAACAGGGCATCGAGCGCCGGGCGATCTACCTGGACGAGTCGGCGAGCGCAGGTCGCTATCCGGACGCTGTGATCGCGGGCGGACTGGTGTTCACGTCCGGCGCACGGTCGGCACGGGCTGGCGCCGGGTTCGGCGGGTTGCAACCCGAAGGGCAGGTCAAGCGGCAGGGCTATCCCCTGGTCGATGCCTATGAAGGGCTGGTGACCGCCAGCGCCTGGGGCGCTCATCAGTGGCTCGAGGACGTGCTGGTCAGGGCGGGAAGCGACAACAGCCAGATCCTGCGCCAGCATGTCTGGCAGAAGGACAAGCGGTTCTTTCCCTGTTACGAGCAGGTTCGCCGACACTGGCAGCCAGTGCCTTCGCCCTCCAGCGGGCTTGGCGTGACCGCGATTCCTGGCCCGCGCGAGGAATGGATCGGACTCGATGCGATCGCGGTCGCGCCGGGTGCGGACGCACTGTTCGGCCCCCGCGAAGTGGTCGCCGCGGTCGACCTGTCGCGGCTGCCGTCGGCGTCGCACTACTCGCAGGCGGTGCGCTCCGGACCGCTCGTCTTCACCGCCGGTCACATCCCGATCAAGACCTCCGCGCCGGGCAAGCCCGTCGTGCAGGGTTTCGACGATGTTCCGCCGGAGGGCCGCAGCCTGGCGACTGGCCGCAGCCATCCTGACAGCCGCGACGGGCCGATCGCGGCCCAGACCTGGTACGTGTACGCTCAGCTTCGCGAGCTGCTCGAAAGCACGGGATTGACGTTCGACGACGTGGTGCTGTCGACGGTCTACCTAGCTGACGTCAGGGACTTTGCGATCTTTCACCGCGTCCACCGCGAGGCGTTCGCGAGGCACGAGCCCGCGCTGGCGGTGTCGGCCTTCGACGAGGTGGGACATCGCGGTTGCCGGATCGAGATTGAGCTCACGGTGCTTGATCCGACTCATGGTCTGGCCATGCGGCCGATTGGTTGGAGCGGCACGGCGCCGTTCGCCGCGCCCGCGGGGGTGGTGGTTGGCCCGTTGGTGTTCTTCTCGGGGATGCTGGGGCACGATCCTCACGGCAATCTCGTCCGCTCGAGCGCGGATCTGCCCGAACAGGCGCGGGCTTCGATCGCTGCCTTGGAGGCCTCGCAGCGCGTTCCCGGCATGGCGGCGCAAAGCTATGCGGCCTTCTCGCGACTTGACGAGGCGGCTCGCGCCGCGGGTTCATCGCTGGACGCCCTCGTCAAGATGACGGTCTACGTCGGCGATGAGGCGGACATCGCGGTCTTCGAGGCCGTTCGCCGCTGGTTTCTACCCGGTCCTACGCTACCCGCAGCGGAGTTCGTCGCGGTTCATGGGCCGGGACCGCTGCCGACCGCTCGCGTGCAGATCGAGGCGATCGGCACCATTCCCGCTCCCTAAAGGCACCGACAACAGGAGATGATCCATGGACGAAGCCCTGATGCCATCCCGACGTGCCGTTCTTGGCGGCTTTGCCGCGGCGCCGCTCGTTGCCACGGGCGCGACCGTTGCGGCGCAGACGCGACAGCCAAGCAAGCCGCCGTCCGGCTTCATCATCGATGCGGTGGCGCACGCCTATAACTTCGATCTTAACAATTATTACAACCGAGCGTCGCCGATCGCCGGCGCCTACAATTACCATCTCATATGCAATCCGCCCGAGCATCGGCTGACGGTGGAACAATGGGCGCATGATTGGCAGCCCGAGGAGTTCATCGACACAATGCTCCTGGAAAGCACGACCGACCTCGTCTGCATGCACTCGGTGATCCTGACCGATTTTACGCGGGACGGGCTCGTCACCAATGCCAAGGGAGCGTACCTCAAGAAACATTATCCTGATCGGGTCATCTGGTATGCTGGCCTGGATCTGAGCCAATCGCGCGAGCAGGTCATCGCGCTCGCCAACGACGTCGTGGCGCAAGGTGCGGACGGCATCAAGCTGTACCCGAGGGGTCTGAACCAGACGACGAAAAAGGTCACCGGCTGGCACATGGATGATCAGAAGGTCGCCTTCCCGATCATCGACCATCTGCGCGATCTGGGCGTCAAGCATGTCGCGGTCCACAAGCTCCTGGAGTATGACGACGAACCGCTCAAGGAAAAGTCCTACTACGGCATCAACGATATCGCCGGTGCCGCCAAGCGCTATCCGGACTTGACCTTTCATCTCGTGCATGCGGGCTGGGCGCTGGTAGAGAACACCGTGCTGCTGATGCGCGAGTACCCCAACGTCACGGCCGTGCTGGAAGGACCTATGCTTTGGGCCATCATTGATCCGCCGCGGTTCGACTCCTTCCTCTACACGCTTATGACCAACGTGGGTGTCGACCGGCTGATGTATTCTTCCGCCGCCACCGGCCCGCACCCGCGCTGGGTCATCGAGGCGTTCGAGCGCCACACGCCCTTTTCGGGCACCGACCCCAGCTTCACGCTGACCCAAGCCGACCGGGATGCGATCATGGGCGGCAATTTCGCCCGCCTTCACGGCATCGACATCCCCGGACGACGGATCGCGATCGCCGACGACCGCTTCTCGCGCTACCGGGCGGAACATGGGCTGCGACGGCCGTGGACGGCGAGCCGAGGCCCGGCATGACGCCCGCGCGCAATGCAGCCGAAGCGGCGGTGCACGCGGTCCTGATGCTGGTTGAAGACCCGTGCATGTGCTTGGCCGGCAAGGGCCTGTCGATCGTCGACATGGGGATCGTCAACTACGCGGTGATGCAGGAGGACGTGGCCCACGTGTCGCTGACCTTTACCGACCCCACCTGCCTGTTCGAGTTCCGCATCACCAACGCGATCGTCGAAGGGGTCGGCGCGCTTCGGGACGTGCGAGAGGTGCGCATCGTCATTGAGCACCTGCCTATCTGGACCAGTGACCGGCTAAGCCCCAAGGCCAAGCGGCATTTCGACGAGGAGCGCGCGACCTTCGCAGCCCGGCTTCGCGATCGTGTTGCGGCCCACGCTTGAAGCACCGCCAGAGCGGCGAGAGACTGCGATGATCGGCCAACGGGCGTGGATGCTGGCTCGTGGAAAGGAAGCAGTCCTGTTTGAAAAAAAGGACCAAAAAACTTTTTACTCCGCTGTCGCGTGCTCTCCGGAAAGTGGAGTGCGCCCCTGGAAGTGGACAGATCGGACGATTTGAATTGAGCCCCCTTGCTGGGCTTCCGGAGGATGGAAGCCATGACGAAGCATCGCTCACACAGCGCCGCGTTCAAGCGCCAGGTTGCCGAGGAGTATCTTGCTGGCGAGACGCTGCATGCATTGTCGCAGCGGCACGACATCTCCCGCCAGCTGATCCGCATATGGGTTGGCAAGTTCGAGGCCGGCGCGCTCGATGACGATGTGCAGGCGACTGATCTGCTGCAGGAGTATGAGGCCAAGATCGCGGCACTCGAGCGGATGGTTGGCCGACAGGCACTGGAGATTGAGCTTCTAATATAAAAGGGGCTTTGAAGCATGGTCCCCGGCCGACAGGCGGGAGCACCTGCGTCGTCACCGGCCCTGCGGCATCTCCGTCAGCAAAGGCTGCCAGCTGATGGGCCTGTCGCAATCCACCTTCTATGACAGGGTTATCCATCCGGTGAGCACCGCGGCGCTGGTCAGGCGGCCTTTTGCGTCAGGGCATCGGGCGCGCGCCAGTTCCAAGGCAGGAGTTCATCCAGCCGGCTGACCGGATGCTGTGCGATGTTGGCCAGAACATGGGCCAGCCAGGCTTGCGGGTCGATGTCGTTCATCTTGGCGCTGACGACCAGGCTGTACATCAGCGCGGCTCTCTGGCCACCTCGATCGGATCCGGCGAACAGCCAGGACTTGCGGCCGAGGGCAATGCCGCGCAGGCCGCATTCGGGCGCGTCCATTATCGAGGAACCGGGCAAACACCGCCCAACGCTTCAGCATGTAGTCCATCGCTTTTGTAACGTCGTTGCCGCTCGACGGCTTTTTGCGTTCGGCAATCATTCAGCTGTGCAGGTCGGCCACCAGAGGCTTGCTAAACTCCTCGCGCACGCTTTGGCGCCGTTCCGCACTACATCCGTTGATGTCACGCTCGATTTCGAACAGTCTGTCGATGCGCTGAACCGCTTGCAAGCAAAGCGGCGATATCACACATTGGCTTATACCACTGAGCCTAACACTTGATCTGTTCCAGGTAGGGGTAGCTCGTCAGCGACTGTAGGCGTTCTGCGGTAAGTTTGTTCCATGCCGTGCAGCAGGCGCTGACGATGTCATGATAGCTGTCGAGCAAGCGATGCGAGAGATGCCGCTCGCGCAGATATAGCCAGACTCGTTCGATCGGGTTCAGCTCCGGGCTGTAGGCAGGCAGGATCACTAGGCTGACATTGTCGGGCACGTCGAGTTCGCCGGATCGATGCCAGCCGGCGCCGTCCATGACCATCAGTGCGTGTTCGTCGGCCGCACGCGTGGCGCTGAACCCGGCGAGAAAGGTGTTCATGACCTCAGTCGAGATTTCCGGCATGACGAGGCAGAAATCCTCGCCGGTTGCAGGCTGGACCGCGGCCAGCATGTGCACCCAGGTGTAGCGCTGGTCGCACAAGCCCGGTGGCCGCTGGCCGCGCGTCCACCAGCGGTGGCAGGTGCGCCCTTTCTGGCCAACGCGGGCTTCATCCTCGAACCAGAGCGTCAGACGCTTGTCTGACTGAGCGGCGCGTGCTGCATCGACCGCCGCCTGAAGCCCCCTTTTTGGAAAGCTTCCTGTGCTTCCTTGTTGCTTTGCGGATGCACCTGCCTGGCCTTCTGCCGGGAGAAGCCCAGCTTGCGGACCACGCGCGACAGGCTGGCCGGATGCAGCGTCTTCGCCCAGCGCTGCTTTATCTCGGCGCACAGATCGGCCAGCGTCCATGCCGACAGGCCGCTCGCCTCGACATCGGGACCATCGGCGATGAGCTTTGACAATTCGGCCCGCTCGGCCTCGGTCAGCCGCGGCTTGCGGCCCGATCGCGGCCGGTCGTGCAAGCCGTCGAGACCTTCAGCATTGTATCGCACGACCGCATCACGCAACGCCTGGCGCTCCATCCCGGCCAGCCGCGCCGCCTCGGCCCGCGACATGCCGTCCAACGCGTTGGCGATCGCATACATCCGCGCCGACGCCGCCGGATCAGCCTGCCTACGTGCTAGCCGGCGCAGCTCGTCAGCCGACCGGTCAATGCAAATGTCGAGAGCGCGGCCTGACATCGGATCCTCCAAAACAGATGGATCACCACAGAATCACAGGATCAGCCCGCGCCGGAATCCCCAATCAGCCGCATGAGTCAAAAAAACTGCTCAGTGGTACTACTTTGCGCCTTGCGTCGCGCAGCCGATCCAATGTCGGCCAGCACAAAGAACTTGCGGCGCGCGTGCGCCCAACACCCTGCTTCCAGAATGACGCCGGGACTTCGGCCGGCCTCTACAGCTTGCCGTAGCCGCCATAAGGGCAAGCTCCGGGCGCCAGGTGTGCTGCGGGTTGCGCCAGTCGATCGCTTCCAGAAGATAGCTCATCTGACCTGCGGTCAGCGCAACCACGCCGTCCACCGTCTGCGGCCAGACAAAGCGGCCGCGGTCAAGCCGCTTGGCATACAGCCACAACCCGATCCCATCATGCCACAGCGCCTTGATCAGAGAACCGCTGCGGCCGCGGAACACGAACACGTCGCCCGCAAACGGATCCCGCCCGAGGCCCTCCTGCACTTGCCGCGCCAGGCCGTTCAAGCCGCGGCGCATGTCGGTGTGCCCGGTCGCGATCCAGATGCGCACCCCGCTGCCGATCGGGATCATCGCAACGCCCGCAGGACAGACGTAACCAGTTCGGACGAAGCGTGGCGGCTGATCTTCACCCGTGACCCGTTGGCCAATTCGACGAGGATCGCCGCAGGCTCCTGCTCCGGCTCTTTCATGAGCACCGGTTCTCCAGCCAGAACAGCCAGCGCAAAGGCCGCCCCAAACTGGCCCGCCGCCAAGGCCTGCTCCCGCCATTTGTAGATCAGGCTGTGGAAACCTCGAATTGGCGAGAAATGTTCGCAACGACAGCACCCGGTGCAAATGCGGCCGCTAAAATCTGCTCCCGCTCCTCGTCGCTCCACCGGCGCCGACGCTCAGGCCCCGTCAGCAAGGTTATCTGGGCCATGCTGTGCTGCTAAGCGTGCTCATAAGGACCTCCTTAAGAGCGCAGACTCGCAATCAGCACTTCACCCGCGCAAGGCGACCCTCGGCGGGGGGACACAGCTGAACGCGTGTGGAATGTCTTCGCCAGATCGAGCTGAACACCTTGTGGAGCAGGATCGGAAACCGGGGTTCCGGCGGAATCCTGCGCCATCGCTCCGGTACCGGCCAGCCCGCGGCTAGGATCGCCATGAACCCTAGCCGGTTACGCAAGGCCATCACTCTCATGCACACTGCTCCAGCAGAGCCACGTCGCACACACCATCCCCAATGCAAGAAGTCAGCCTTCCACCGCAAAAGATCGATCCTGGTTGAGGGTGGCCGATAGCGGCCTGTCTGCTCTGGGAAGGCAGCTCGTAGGAAGCAGACATCAGATGAGCGGCTGGGCAATGACGAACTCGGCGGCCTACGACATAGCCCTGCGTCAGCGCGGCCCCCGATATCGAGCAGCCGGCTCCGCATTCCTAAGCAATGCCGCTGACTGACGCATACGCGCGCCGAGATTGGTTTTGCACAACGGCAAGGCGGCGCCCAGCGGGTGCCGGGTGATGGCGCTACCGACGCCGCTGGACCCATCCAACGTCACAAACCGACGGCACGGCGCGCCGCCTCGACCGAGCCGGGATCGGCCGCGCCAAGCAAGGCGCGGAACAGACGGGCCGCGTCCCGCTGCGCCGGCGCCGCTGCGCAAGCCAGCAAAGCTACCGCAACCAACAGCGGATCCAGCCCAATCGCCGCCGCGAGCGCCCGCACTTCCGGCGTCTGCGTGGCCCAGCGCAGGGCAGCGGCGGCCGCCGGGTCAAGGCCGCTCAGGTCGCCGCGCCGTAGCCGCTCCGGATCGGACCAGTCCATTTGCCCAAGAACATCGCGAAGCGCCGTCGAACCGCGGTCCCGGCCGGCGGCAAACACCGCGCGATCCATCCCGGAGGGGCCGGCCGGGGCGCGCCGCCTGGCGAGCATCGGCTTCGCTGCCATTCCCGCGGGCGCTGCCAGCGCCCGGGGTAGGGACAACGCCACCTTGCGCTGGGCCGGCAAGCCCTGCTGCGCCTCACCTGCCTCGTCCACCAGCACAAGGTTGGTCAGGTGACAGCACAGCCCGTGCGCCTCGGCCAGGGCCGCCGCCGCCGGCTCCGCCATCGCCGGGATCGCCAGGGCGGCAGCGTAGGCACCTACCAGCCTCTCTTCCTCCGTCAAGGAAGCTTTGGATAAGTCCGCGTCGGTGCCCGGATCAGTCCAGGTCGCCGGAACCGCCATGCCAGCGACCGCGCGCGTGACCCTCTCCAGCCGGCCCTCGACTGGCCGCACGGCAAGACGGGGCCGGCGCATGGCAGCCACCGCAGCGACAATCCCCGTCCATCCAAGGAAGCGATTCGCTGCTTCTGTCGTTCAATCTTTCCCTCGACAACATGTATGTCGAGAGCGGTAGGCTCTATACGACCGGCGCGATCCATAGCAATAAGCTGCTATTTGCCTGATAAACCGGCCTCGGACATGCGTCGCCCTTCAACCGGTTCACAGGTCCGTAGGTCATTAGATTTTCTTGTTGCGTTGTGCCTGCCCATCGACGATTTCACCTCATCTCCACTGCCTCGTTTCCCTCCCTGCGGATGAGGATCACGCTTTCAAGGAAAGGAATGCTCACCTTTCCAGTATCGGACGCGCCTCACACGCAAGCTCACCCCTTTGATATCGAGCTGCGCAATGTAGGAGCCGCCCGTCGGACAGCATTCGGAGTCCTTTGGGCGCCAGAACGCGCCGAATGCGCGCAGCGTCGGCCAATCCATCGCTGAACCATGACGCTGGGCCGTGCCTCGCGGCACGGTGATCGCACTCATCCACTGATCTGTATCGAGCACCCGCCAATGCCCGGCGGCAGAACGCAATACAACGTCTTGCTGTGGCACGGAGGAAACTATCGCATCCATCCGAACCACCAGGATCGGGCCGTGCGGCGTGCGAACAACGCGCGGCACGTCCGTGATGACCGCGTCTGCACCGCTCCAGCCCTGAAGCAGCTCGAGTTGCTGTCGGTCGCCGACAGGCTTGAGTAATGCGACACCTGCGCCGTCATTATCGGGACTGCCAACGCTGAACTCGCGTCCCCAAGTAAATTGCGTGATCCGCGTATCCGATTGCTGACCCGGCTGGAGGTAGGCCTGCATCTGGAAGTAAAGAGGCGGATTGCTTCCGGCAACCGGACCGGAACGCACCACGTGACAATCATCGGTCTTGTCGAGATCGCCCCATTCGTCGCGCTGCGCAGGCGCCGCAACACAGGTTTTCCCGAGGTCGGTCAGTTGGACGGAATGTAGACCGGCAGTGGCGCCCTGGACTGGGTGACTCAGCAGAGCAACGACGAACATGCCGCTCCGTACATGCCGATTTGGAACAACTAGATCGTTAGGATGTCGCTCGTTTCTCATCGGAATGTTCGATTGCTCCCTCATGTCTAAGCCGCTGCCGAACCTGTGGTCAACGGCGTCCAAATACGTTTTGCGGGCGTCCGTGGTGAGCTGGACGCAATTAGTCAGGCTGGATTGATGTCGACCAAAGCTTCCGCAGGTGTCAGCGGCGCCACGTCGGTCGCTTCGTTCAGCAGTTCCTGCCCGTTGTTCCGGACGCTGTTCACCGCCGACTGACGGGCCACAGCCGCACAGTGCCAGGCGAGGCGGGGCGCAGTGGCTCCGCGGGCTCGCCGGTTCCTCGCCCAGCCATACGGGCCAGTCATCCGGATCCAGGATCACCGGCATCCGGTCGTGCAGAGGCGCCATGTCGTCGTTCGCGGACGTGGTGGCGACCGTGAACGTCCGGAATACCTCGCCGGCTTGATCGCGCCAGCCCTCCCACAGGCCGGCGAACGCCAGCGGCGCACCGTTGGCCCGGGGATGGCATAGGGCTGCTTCCCGTCCGGCATGGCCTTCCATTCGTAGAAGGCGTTCGCCGGCACCAGGCAGCGCCTGGCTGCCAATGCGCCGCGGAACATGCCAGAGCTGGCGATCGTTTCTGAGCGGGCGTTGATTGGCCGCTTGCAGGCCTTCAGGTCTTTGGTGACGTGCGGCACCAAGCCCCAGCGGAGCGCGTCCAGGCGCCGCTCCCCTGTCTCGGGGTGCCGGCGCACGACAAGCGCGGCCTGGGTGGTGCGACGTTCCAGGAAGGCGGCGTGTTCGGGATGTCGACGAGGACCGCGAAAGCTCGGCGGAGTAGCCCAGGCGGAAGCTGAGAGGCGAAGCGGCCGCACATGACGCTACCCTCCAACGCCTTCAACATACCGGGCGTAGATGGCCGTCCAGTCCTCCGCAATCGCACGCTGCGCAGCATAGAGACTCAGGTTCCCGTCGCACTATTCGGCTACCTCGACCTGGCGCGGTCGGCGCGGCAAGCTGGCACGCTGGCCAGACCTGCTGGAGGTGACGCGGATGCGCACGACCCGCGTCGTGCTCGCTGCCGCGCACCTCGACAGCAATCCCGAGAACAACAGGCTGATCAACCTGAAGAGCCTATGTCAGCGCTGCCACATGCTGCACGACCGGCCTTATCATCTCGCGCAGCGCTGGATCACCTATCGACGTCGCTCGGCAGTCGGCGACCTGTTCTTCGGCCCTTACGAGGCTATCGTCCTTGACGTGCCGCGCTTCGGCCGTCGCGGCACGACCGCTCGCTCTCTCGGCTTGGGCGTTCTCGCCGGCGGGTTCGATTGTCGTATATCCCCCTCTTCGATATGAAACAGGCCCTTCACTGCTCCTCTCCGACCGTCACGCAACCGCCGGCAACCCCGGGCAGCACAAGCCAGGCACCCCCTGCATAAAGGTCGCCGACGAAACCGCGCCTCTGTCCGCCATCCGCCTTCGCCGAGACGATCGACACAACGCCGTCCACGGCCAGCAACCTTGCATCGGCGCGGAGCGCTGCGGTGATCGCTGCGCGACGTGGCGCGAGCACCAGCACCCTCCCGGGATCCGACGCTGCCGTCCACAAAGCGAGCGTGCCAAACCAGAGCGCGAGGGCGACGGCGGCGGTCGCTAGGTGCCCGCCGCGGCGCTCAGTAGTCGTAGACATGTTCGAACACGAAGTTGGACGGCAGGTGGCGAACCAGAGCGGCCAGGTTAGGCACCGCAACGTCTAACCCGACACGCCGCCAACCCGGCCGGGTTTGCACGTTCGTCGAGAAGATCGTGTGCACGCCCGGCAGGTCCGGCACTGCGCGCGGCGCCAGCACCGTCACCAGCACGGACCGGTTGCCGGCGATCTCGACGAAATCGCAGCCCTGCGCCGACAGTCTGGCCAAGATGGCGGTGTAGGCTTCGTAACGCGGCGTCTCCACCAGAGACACGCCGCCGCCAAGCGCGCGTATGACGTGCACGTTCGTGTCCGACGCCAAGTCTTGCGCGTCCAGGCCGCGCACGATCGTCTGGGTGCGCAGGTCTGCCGGGGACAGACCAGCCGCCGCCTGCATCGCCTGCGCGTAGACCGACTTGAACGTCCACTCCAGCGTCAGCGCCAGGCGCCGCTCTGCAGCACGAATGGGTTTGTCCGCGGTGAACGGCACCTGCCACAAACCGCGCACTCTGGAGAGGAATGGATAGCGATACCAGGGCACCTGGTGCAGGAACCGCGCGTAGTCGCTTGCCATGTGCTGTGCGTAGACATCCTCGGCGATAGGCACCGGACCGCGCAGGCTCTCTGCAAAACGCCCGAGTGTTGTCTCATAGGCGCCCTTGGCCAGCATCTCGCCGGTGAAGCTCACGCCGATGATGGCCAGCATTGCCCGCTCATCCAGCGGTGCCGCCCCATGGGCGGCCGCAACCTGGCTCACGCGGTGCAAGCTGCTCCAGAACGCGCCGATGCTGCCCAAGTAGTCGAAACGGCTCTCCCCGCGCTTGGCGGCAACGACCGCGAAATCCTCGTAGGCGTACACGATCGACCACTCAGTATAGGAGAGGTAGGTATTGCTTTCCGGCCGGCGGTATTGCGTGTCCGGCGTACGCTGGGCGGGCGCGGCCTGCAGTCGGTGCGGACAGGCGGCAAGCATCAGCAGCGCCGCCGCAGCAGCGTGGCGCCGCCGCGGGCGCCAGGCGAGCCCTGCCGCCAGCGCCACGGTGCCCAGGAACAGGTGCGGCGCGTTAGCTTCCAGCTTGAAACGCCAGGCAAGGTGCTGCACCCCGTTGATCAGCACGCCGAGGTCGAGGTAGCCGGAGCCGATCGCCAGCCCCATGACCCCGTCGAGCAGGTACAGGCCGCCGAAAACCCGCAGGAACAGGCGAGAGGATCGCACGCCTGACAGGGCGGCGCCGGCCGCCCAGGCGGCCGAGGCAAGATGCAGCGCATCGTTGTACCAGGTCAGTCGGAACACGCCGAACAGGCGTCCGCTCGGGTCTGCCAACCAGGGCAGCCAGCCGAGAACGGTCACGCCGGTCAGCGCGGCCGCGTAGGCCCAGGCGAGGCGCCGCATCATGCTGCCCTCCCGCCGGCAGCAGGTGACAGCCAAGTGTCCCACAGCGCGTTGCGGAACAGCAGCCCGGGGTCGTAACGGCGTTTCAGCGCCGCAAACTCGGCCGCACGCGGGTAGGCACGGTGCATCTGTGCCGCCGACGCATGCAGGCGGTAGGGCAGGTAGAAGCTGCCGCCGAGGTCGATCACGCGCTCAGCCAAGTCGCGCGTCATGGCGCGCATGTCCGCCTCCGCCGCCGCGTCCATCGTCTGGGTGAAGGACATCACCGCGGCGATCCGCCTCGTGGGCGCGTAGGCCAGCAGGCTTGCCTCGTCGAGTTCCACGAACCGCAGCGTCACGTTCAGCAGGTCCTGCCGGTAGCGAGGGATCACCGCGCGGCAGGCCTCCAGGAAGCCGTCAAACCGATCCGGTGCTACAAAATATTCGTGCAGAATGTCCGTCCGCCTGTGATCGCTCCCTGCCAGGTTGGCGACAGGTTCGTTCAGCAGGGCGTTGCGCGTGGCCGTATGTTCCAGCTGACCCGGAGCGATCTCCGTCTCCATGAACCAGCGTGCCCGTTTGCCCCAGTCCCATCCGGCTTGCGCCCGGTAGATGCCGCGGAAGAACGCACCCATGGCGCCGCCGCCGGTGCCGGCTGCCGGCAACGTCTCGGGCTGGCTGGGCGCCGCGCGGTAGCCCACCATCAGGGCCTGCCTGAAGAAATCGTGCTTGGAGACGTCCAGCCGTCCGTAAGCCATGGAGACGCCGGGGTCCGCGCACAGCGCAGCAAATTTCGGACCGAAATCCGTAGCCGGCATCACCGTGAAATCCGGGACCAGCAGCCGGTTCGCGGTGGCCGCGGTGTCGATGTCGACGATGATCCCCGCCAGGCCGTAGCCGCCCATCGCCAGCCCGAACAACTCGGGGTTCTCCTGCCGCGAGCAGGTGACCAGCGTGCCGTCGGCCAGCATCAGCCGGAGCCGGTGCACGGTCGTGCCGAACGGCCCGTGCGGCACCGCCCAGCCGTGGGCATTGACGGAGAACGTGCTGGCGACGCCGAAATCGTTGTTGGATTGCATGACGAGCGGCGAGAGTCCGGCCGGGTCGAGCGCGGCGATCACGTCACGCCAGCGCGTGCCCGCGCCGGCCCGACAGATGCCCGCGCCCCTGTCGATCACGCAGTTTGGCGCCGTGAAGCTGAGTGCGGTGCCCTCGCGTGCCAGGCTTTGCGCCCCCATGGAATGACGCGCAACGCCGAGTGCGACCGGCCGGCCCGCGGCTTTGGCTTCGCGCAGTTCAGAACGCAAGGCCGCCAGCAACGCCGCCTCGCCGTCGTCCCGAAGAACGACATGGCGGGCCACACGCGTGGCGTTCATCCGGCTCGCATCATCGATGACCAGGGCAGGCGCTGCCTGCGCGCTTTCCGGCGACGGCTTGCGGCAGCCCGCCAGCAAGGCTGGCCCGGCGACGCAAGCTGCGGCGCCAGCGATCACCGTGCGTCGCCTGACGACTGACGCGGCAGGAAACTGACTTCTCATGCTGGCCTTCTCCCTATATGAACACCGTTCACAGCTAGCACTGGCGTGAACACCGTTCAAGACTTAATTTGAACAATGTTCAGGAGATTGGATGAGTAAGGCCGACCGTCATCTCGCCTTACGGGAGAGCTTGATTGCCATTGCGCAGGCCACAGTGGCCACGCACGGCTTGGCCGGCCTGAAAGCGCGCGAGGTCGCCCGCGCGGCCGGCTGCGCGCTAGGCGCAATCTACCTCGTCTTCCCGGATCTCGACGCTTTGATATTGGCGGTCAACGACAGGACACTGTCGGCGATCGATGCTGCCATCTGCGCCAGCCTCGACTGCGAGGATGCTGCTCCCTCCGAAACAGATCCCGGGCGGCAACTTGTTGTTCTGTCCTGTGCCTACCTGGACTACGCGTTGGCGCATCCGCGGCTATGGGCCGCCTTGTTCAATCACACTCTGTCGCCGGGCGAGAGCGTGCCGGACGAGTATCGCGCCCACCAGGCACATCTCTTTTCGTATGTAGAGGCACCGTTGTCCGTCTTGTGCCCCAGCCTTGAGGCTGCCGAACGCGCCCTGGCTGCGCGAACCCTGTTTTCGGCCGTGCACGGGATCGTCTCCTTGGGCGTCGACCAGAAGCTCAGCCCGATTCCTGTGCAGGATCTGCGCAACCAACTTGCTGACTTTGTTCAAGTCACCGCCGCGGGGCTGCGCCACGCGTGCTTGCAACCAACGCGCAACCGCCCCTGAGCCAGCGCCCGTTCCGGTAGGCAACAACCCTTAATTTGTGGGAATTCTCACTCTGATGCTGGACTCATTAAATGTCGGAGGACCGGAGGCCGAGCGGCTTGCGTAGGGACTACATATCCTACTCGTCAACAATGATATAAATCATGCGGCTCACCCGTCTTCGAGAGCGGCGAGCAGGCGTTTCCTGAGCGCCATCAGGCCGGCATCGCCGCGGTCGCGCGGCCGGCCAAACGCCACGTCTTCGATCGCGCTGATCCGCCCCGGCCGCGGCGACATGACGACGACACGGTCGGCCAGGACCACTGCCTCCTCCACGTCGTGGGTGACGAGCAGCATCGTCGTGCGTTCCGCCTGCCAGATGGCTTCCAGCTCGGCCTGCATGCGCAGCCGGGTGAGCGCGTCCAGCGCCCCGAACGGCTCGTCGAGCAGCAGGATGCCCGGGCGCGCCACCAGGCCGCGGGCGATGGCCACGCGCTGCGCCATGCCGCCGGAAAGCTGGTCAGGGTAGGCGCGGGCAAAATTGGACAGGCCGACGAGGGCCAGGTGGGCGCTGACGCGCTGGGCCTTGACCGCCGCCGGCAGCGGCGCGTTGTGCAGGGCGAGTGCAACGCTCTGCTCGGCGGTCAGCCAGGGCAGCAGCCTGGCTTCCTGGAACACCAGGCCGCAGTCCAGCCCGGTGCCGGTGACCGCCCGCCCGACCGCCCGGATCTCGCCGCTGTCCGGCCGCTCGAGCCCGGCGATCATGCGCAACAGGGTTGATTTGCCGCAACCGCTCGCGCCGACGATGGCGACAAAGGCGCCCGCCTCGACGTCGAGCGACACGTCCTGCACCGCTGCGAAGGCGCCGGCGCCGGCGTCGAACACCTTGCCCACGCCAGAGAGCACCAGCCCGGTCGCACGCGCGCCCGCCGCGGCCAGCGTCGCCGCCGGCATGCTCACGATGCCCACCGGGCAGGACCAGGCGGCTGCAACGACCTAGGCCGTTGGAGTCGATGCGGCGTCGAGGCCGAACAGAGTGGCGGCGTTGCCACCGAGCACCCTGGCGAGGGCGTCCTCGTCCAAGCCGAGCGTGCGCACGTCCTGCACGCTCTGCAGCATCGGCCGGAACGGAAACGACGAGCCGAACAGCAGCTGGTTGCGCAGGAAGCCCGAGGCCGCTTCGGCGTAACGCCGTCCACCGGGTGCAAAGAGGTACATGTCCGGCGAGACGAAGACGTTCTCGTGACGGAACGCCACGCCGATCATCGAATCTATGTTCGGGTAGCAGCCGTGGCAGACGACGACCGGCAGTTGCGGGAACGTTCTGGCGACGGTGTCGATGCTCAGCGGGTCGTTGAACGCGAGGTCGGGCGTCGTCGGGCCCGACATGACAAAGGCCGGCACGCCCAACGAGACGCAGGCCTCGTAGAGCGGCATCAACCGGTCGTCGTCTGCCCTCAGCGGCGTCTCGTAGAAGCCGGCGTCCAGGTTGATCGCGCGCAGCCCCAGTTCTGCGGTGGCGCGCCGGGCTTCGGCGACCGCCGCCTCGCGGCCGAGCACCAGCGGGTCGATAGACGCCACGCCGATGAGACGGCCACCGGATTGCGCGGCCAGTGCGGCGACGTCGTCGTTGGCGATGCGCACCGTGGGCGTGCTGCGGCCAACGGTCACGCCCAGGCCGATGCCGGCCTCGTCCATGCCGGCGAGCACGTCGGCCATGTCGTGGTAGCGGGTGAAGTGGTCCGGATCGGCTGCCCCCACGCGACGGTTCACCCAGCGCACGAGTGCCGATTCCGGCGTACCCGCCGCAGCGCCGAAGAACGGGTGCAGGAACGGCGGGCGAAGCCGCATGTCGATGATGCGTGTCATGTCGTGCCGAATCGGGGACAGAGTGAAGGAAGGCAAGGCCTTCTTTTCTGAAGAAAAGAAGCAAAAGACTTTTGGTCCTGCTGTCGCGATGGCTCTGCAGCGTGCGCGTGAAGGAACAAAAGTTTTTTGGTTCTTTTTTTCAAAGAACCGCTTGCCTTACTTTTTCGTGTGCTCGCAACAGGCAGCCTCACGCGTGACGAGGCGCTGGTGATGCGTGCAGTGGCCGTCCTGCGCGCGGGTTGCAGCATGGGCGGAACTGAGTGCGGCCAGACCTGCAAAGGTGTGCTCCAGGCGGGCGTGATCGGGATCAAAGCTGCAGCACGTGGCGCAGCACGAAACGTTCATGGCCGAGGCGCGCCCAGTAA
Organism: Acetobacteraceae bacterium; assembly: GCA_965198755.1. Lineage (GTDB taxonomy): Bacteria > Pseudomonadota > Alphaproteobacteria > Acetobacterales > Acetobacteraceae > BOG-908. The sequence continues at coordinate 3,422,195 of OZ240673.1, read as the reverse complement.
GCGCCGAACACGCCGGCGGAGAGCACGAGGCCGAGCACGACGTTGACGGCGGCGCCGGCGGCAAACGCGGCGAACGGGCGTCCGGCGATGCCGGCCAGGTCCCGTCCGCGTGTGGTCAGACCGATGCTGAGGAAGCCGAACTCGAAGGCCCAGCTGCGGAGGTTCTTGATCGGTGTGACGAGCGCCGGGGTGACTGTCTTGGTGAAGGCGTCGTGACCCGCATGTTGCGCCACGAGCGTGATGAGCACGGAGGCGGCGAGGAAGCCCAGCACGAACTTCGGAAACCGCCGCCAGACATCGGACACGCGCGCGCTGCTGCGTATGCCGGTGTCAGCCCAGCGCGTGGTGGCCACCAACGACAGGACGACGGCCCAGACGCCGATCCACATGTCGCGGCCGACCACCTTCATCAGGGTGAAGGCGGCGACCGATTGTTCGGCAGCGCCCGGCGGGGCGCCTGGCACGTGCGCGGCGATGCCGCCATAGGCCTGGGCGGCTGCGAAGCCGGCAGCGTCGGCGAACTCCGACGTGCCGATCCAGGCGCCGCCGACGCCCGCCGGCAACCCGAGCCCGGCTGCGGCATAGGGCAGCACGAAGATCATCACCACGGCCCAGAGCACGACGATGGAGATGACGGTGGCCACGTCCTGCCGGCGGGCGCCGACCGAGGCGCCGATGGCGATGGCGGCAGAGACGCCGCAGACCGCTCCTCCAGCCCCGAGGACTGCGGCGAACCGGTTTTCGACGCCAAGCACGCGCGCGACGGCGAAGATGACGCCGAAGGTAACCACGGAGACGATGAAGGCCTGCAGCAACGCCACAGGTCCGGCCCAGGCGATGAGGCTCAAGGGCAGCGTGGCGCCCAACAGCACGACGCCGAGCTTGATGTAGAACTCCACGCGCAAGCCGTCATCCAACCATTGCGGCAGGACGCGCAGGTTTGCCAGGATCAGCCCCGCGGCGAGCGCCAGGAGCGGCGGTTCGAGGTTGTACTTGACCGCGCTGGCCCATTGTCCGGCGCAGAAAGATGACGACGGACAGCGCGTAGATGAGCGAAAAGGCCGGCAGGACGCGACCGGGGCGGTAGCCGAGCGCACGCAGAGCGACGCCGATGAGCGCCGACCACAACACGAACTGCGCCACGTAGCGCGGCCAGTCCTTGGCGAAGTGCACGGCCAGCTCCGGAAAATGCGTCCATTTCGGCGGCGTGACGGCGATCCAGCCGAAGCCGGGTCCGCCCAGGGTGAGGGCGGTGCCGACGAGGATCAAGCCGAGGCCGGCGGCGATCGCCCAGGCGTCGTCAGTACGCCACGCTGAAGGCGGGCTGACCCGGAGGGCTGATGGTCCTGGCGAGACGTCCTGCATGTCGGTGCATTCCCTACTGACATGCTAGGATACCTCTGAGCCGGACGATCGACAAGCCTGTGCTCCGTGCCGACACACGCGGCCGCCTGGAGGAGAAAGCACGGCCTGCTTTTTTAAGAAAAGCAGCAAAAATTTGGGGCTGACCCTGCGTATTGACGAGCCGGCACGAGTGGAGGCTGGGTGCGCAGGTGAGTCAGGGGATGTTTGCAGCAAGTGTCTGCTCAGCCTGGCGCTGCCCATCATGCAAAGGCCAAGGCACTCAGCCTACATGCTGAAAACAGGCTGAGCGTTCGTGCAAACGTTGCAATCATGCGTGACGCTTCAACTCGGCGCCGACCTCTTGCCCTGGAGCATCTGCGACAGCAAAGACAAAACTTTTTTGCCGCCTTTTTTGTCAAAAAGCAGGCCTTACTTTCTCCAAGATATCGTTCGCCAATCCCACAAGAACCTATTTTGAGAGAGAGGCGGAACTTTCTCTTGTGCTGTCGCGACGCCTCTTCTGACGCCTGATTGCGGCGCCGCTGAAGCGGGGTGCAGTGCGAGGCTGCTGGCGAGACATTTGACCTTACACGACCGGAGAACGCACCGTCGGCCGGTGGGGTGGAGAAGGTCGCGTTCTGATACCGACGGCCCTAACTCTTGACCGTTCGAAGTCCAGCAAGGCAAGGCCTGCTTTTTTGAAAAAAGTAGCAAAAAACTTTTGGTCCTGCTGTCGCGGAGATTTCTGCAGCGCGCGCCAAAAGGGGACAAAAGTTTTTTTGGTTCTTTTTTTCAAAAAAGAACTGCTTGCCTTGCTGATCACCGGTCGAGGTCTCGGGCTGCTGGTATGAGATGCGTCAGATGTCACAAGCGTTTCGCTCGAAGCGCAATCGCGATCAGCTCGAGGATCAATCTGCACAACGCTATGGTTAGCCGCGCTATCGGAACGACGTCGTCGTTGAAACGGCAGACGCAGCATATAACCTCTGTGCATTCTGCCGGGACGGGTAGGGCTCAAAGACTGACTCCTATCCACACAGGTGGTCGGCCTCAGCTCGCGTGGGAGGCATCCAGCCGGTAGGCGCCCCGAGATAGCGTTGTTCGCCTATCAGGCCGAAGTGGAGTGGCCCTGCTCTTGCGGGGTAAACCATGTAGTCCAAGCGCCAGCTCTAACGGTGAAATTGCAGACCCGCGTCGTCTGAAACAGAAAAAACGCTTCAGAAACAATGGTGTGCTCGGGGGCGTCATTGCCTCCAACCGAGGCTTCTCATGATTGTCACTGCAAGCGGTAAGTCCGGCTTGCGTTGACGCCGGCTTGCGTGGCGAGGAAGGCTAAACCCCAACCCTGCTCCGCTGCTGTTCAGCGAAGCGTCCACGCAGCCGCCTTACGAACCGGCATCGTCGAGGAGCAACGGATCATGTCAAGGTCGATCAGCACCGCAATTGCAGGCTCGTTGACGCTCAGCCTGACCGATCCGCTCGCCTCCGACGGTTCGGACAACCAGCTGACGATTACCAGCCAGGGTTCCGTCATCAGTACTGGATCGGGCGATACACCGCCACCCGGGATCGACGGCATCTTCGGGCCGGCTGGCACCGCCTGGGTCATCACCAATCAGGGCACGGTGGCGTCGGCGACTGCATCGGGCATCGCGCTGGCAGGCGGCGGCATGTTGAGGAACTCCGGCTTCATCGCTGGCGGAACCAACGTTTTGGACGGCGTCGCTGCCACGGCGGATGGTTTCTCAGCCGGCGGGCCGGCCCGGGTGTTCAACCAGGGAACGATAGATGGCGCCGGCTACAACAGCAACGGCGTGTCCCTTAACGGTGGCGGCGAGGTCACGAACAGCGGCTCGATCACCGGGTTTGGTGAATTTGGCGTCGACATAACAGGCAGCGGCGAGGTCACAAATGATAGAGGCGGCTATATCTATGGCGACGCTGATGGCGTCTTCGTCGACGGAAGTGCTGGCATCGTCACGAACCAGGGTCGGATTGGCGTCGCTTTAAATTCGGCCTCGGTGTATCTGGACGATGGAGGCGTCGTTACCAACCTCGCAGGCGGCTTGATCTTCGCGGCAAAGCTCGGCGTCGTGATTGGTGGCCAGGCAGGCGCGGTTATCAACCAGGGAGCGATAACTGGCTATGATGCCGGTGTCACTCTCCTCAACGGCGGCCAGGTAACGAACTCTGCTCATGCATCCCTGGCAAGTGTCCAGATATCCGGCGGTTCTGGCAGCGTCCTCAACCAGGGTGCGATATCGGCGAATGGTGGCGGCGACGGCGGAACTGCCGTCAGACTTGCCGCTGGCGGTGTGCTCACGAATGAAGGCGAGATTTACGGCCCACTGTCCTTTTCCGACGCCTGCGTCGAAGTCGCCGGAGGCACCGTCACCAACGCAGGCACCATTTCAGGAGGCCCGATCAGCATCATGTTCGATGCGGGCACGACGGAGAACCGGCTCGTCATCGATCCGGGCAGCGTTTTTACCGGTGTCGTGGACAACACCGACTACAGCGGCACGATCGAACTGGCCCCCGGCACCGGACAGGTCAGCGCAATCGGCGGCGGCCTCTACAACGGGTTCGCAACGCTTGTTGCCGATGACGGAGGCACATGGCAGCTGAACGGCTTCAACACGATCGGCACGGTGCTGGACAACGGCGTTCTCGACATCTCGGGCAGCCTCGCGGTGACGCAATCGGCGGATTTCGGCAGCGCCGGCGTGTTCCAGCTTGTCGGCGCCTCCACGCTGGAGATCGCGTCGACGCTTGCCTACCAGGGCCGCATCGCCTTTGCCGGCGGCAGCGAGCTGATCATCGATCACCCGCGTGAGTTCGGCCAAAGACTCCCGCGTCACAACTACGTCGGACCGATCCTCACAAACTTCTCTGGCGCTACCATCGACGTCAAAGGTTTCGGCATCAACGGACTTCAAACCTCCTTTTCGGAGGCGACTGGCCTGCTCGACCTGACCAACGCCGCCGGGCACAAGGCGACGCTCGAGTTCCAAACCTCCAGCCTCGGCGCCGGCGCGTTTCAGTTCACCGGCGACGGCATGGGCGGCGTGTTCATCACGCTCGCGCCAAGCTCGGATGAGGGCACCCGGATCGATCCTGGCTCAAGCCAGCATCACGACCTCCTGGCGACACACGGCCTTGATCTTTGGTTGTCGGCCACTCACGCTGTGTGATCCTGCAGACACAGAGATCCGGTCGATCCACCCGGCGCCGTCCCGCCCGTCCTGGCCGGGCTGATCTCCAGTAGACGATCCCGATGGCTCGAAGCATGCAGCCCCGGACAACCCCACTGGTCAGAGCTCCTCCCGCCCCACATTGTCGTCCCATGCAATCTCTAGCCCTCCTTCGTCCGCAATGGCGCCTCGTGTTCGCCTGCTTCCTCGGCTGGTTCCTGGACGCGTTCGACCAGGTGATCCTGATCCTGCTGCTGCCGGAGATCGGCCAGCATTTTGGCGTCAGCCTGACCGCCATGGGCCTGGTCATCACGGCCCAGAGCGTCGGGCGCATCTTCGGCAACATCGGCTGGGGATGGCTGGCCGACCGTTACGGGCGCAAGCTCACCTTCATGGCCGGCGTCGTCTGGTTCGCCGCCTTCTCTGGTCTGTCAGGCCTTGCCTGGAGCTACACCGCGCTGCTGGTCATCCAGTTGATGTTCGGCGTCGGGTTCGGCGGCGAGTGGACAGCATCGGCCGCGTTGCTGATGGAAAGCGTTCCCGAACGCGCGAAATCGGTGGCCTCATCGTTGATGATGGCCGGCTACGAGTTCGGCTTCTTCGCCGCAGCCGGCGCACAGGCCATCCTGCTGCCCCGCTTCGGCTGGCGCGCACTGTTCCTCGTCGGCCTGCTGCCCGCCCTGCTCGCCATCTTCATACGCGTCGGGATCAAGGAAAGCCCGGTCTGGCTGCAAACGCAGCAGGAGCGCGGCCGCTCCGCCGAGCCCGGGCGACGCGCCCGCGCCGCCTCCATCCCATGGAGCCTGCCAACCATCCAGGCCTGCGCGTTCATGCTGGCGCTGCAGTTCCAGACCGCCTCGCTCTACGCCTTCTACCCGACGCTGCTGAAGACGGTGCACCACTACAGCCCGGCGAGCGTGTTTGCCGCCATCGCGTTCTACTCAACCGGCTCCATCATCGGCAAGCTGAGCACCGGCGCGCTCGCCACCCGCTTCGGCGACCGCGCGGTCATCCTCGGCTGCCTCGCCGTCACCCTCGCACTGCTCGGCCCCTTCGTCGCCGGCGGCAGCACCGCCGTGCTGCTCGCCGCCGCCTTCGCCATCGGCGGGTCGAGCAGCGGCGTGTTCGCGATGGTCCCGCACTACCTCTCGCTGCGCTTCGCCAACGCCGTCCGTTCGCTGGGCATGGGCCTTGCCTACGCGATCGCCGCCGGTGCCCAAGGCGTGGCCACCTACGTCGTCCCGGCAACCGGCCGCGCGGTCGGCCTCGGCCACGCGATCGAGCTGTTCGTCGTCGCGTCCACACTCGCGGTGGCCGCAGTTGCTGCACGGGAACCGCGCACCCTCCCCGGAGAGGACATGAACGCCGTCGCTCACTGAACACCCGAGCAAGGCAAGGCAAACGGTTCTTTTTTGAAAAAAAGAACCAAAAAACTTTTGTTCCCTGTCGGTGGGCGTCGTTGAAGCGTGTTGTTTCAGTCGTCCGCGGCGGCGCCAGTAACAATAATCGACGTTGACGGTGATGCTTGGGAGAAAGCAAGCGGTCCTTTTTTGAAAAAAAAGCAAGAGACTTTTGTCGTTCCGTATCTGCAGCAGCCCGCTATCTCCGGACAAACCCGCATGCTGAAGGTGCAAAGGGAAACAAAAGTTTTTTGCTTTTTTTTTCAAAAAAGAAGGCCTTGCTTTCTCTGCTCGACTAAACACCGTCCTTCAGAAAAGCTCCAGCCGTACGCAGGCTCAACGCCATGATGGTCAGCGCCGGGTTGGCCGCAAGCGAGCTCGGAAAAACCGAGTTGTCGCAGATCCACAGGTTCGCAATGTCGAAGCTGCGGCCCACCGGATCCACCACTGCACTGTCGCGCTGCGTCCCCATGCGGCAGGTGCCGATCGTGTGCGCCGAGCGCTGCAGCGACCAGATGTCGCTGGCGCCGGCGGCCTCCCACAGCGCGGTCATCAGCGCTACGGCGTGGCGGTCGATCGCCCGCTCGTTCGGACCGTAGCTGAAATGCACCAGCGGCTTCCGCAGCCCGGTGGCGTCCGTCTCGTCGGACAGCTCCAGGAAGTTGCCAGGCTGCGGCAGGCATTCGCCGTTGATGCCGAGCCCTGCCACGTGGTTGTAGCGGTCGATGTAGTCGACCAGCTTCTGTCCCCACAGCAGGCGGCCACGCGCGACGCCGCTCGCCCACGTCACGGGCACCACGCCCAGGCTCTGCACCAGGTAGCCGCCGACGAAGTCGGCACCGTTCGGCCGGGTCATGTCCTCGCTGATCAGCGAGGAGGGATAGCCCTTGTTCATCCGCATCTCGTCGGCAAAGGTGCCCCAGACCTGGGTTGCCACGTGCGCCATGTAGTTTCGGCCGACCTGCCCGCTCGAATTGCATATTTCGTTGTGGAGCAGCAGCCGCGGCGTCTCTATTGCGCCGGCGCAGAGGAACAGCGCACGGCAGCGCTGGCGATGGTCGACGCCGTGCTGCCGGTAGACGACGGCGCAGACCTGGCCGGCCGCGTTCCGCTCGATCGTGTGGACGAAGCTCTCCGGCCGGATCTCCGCCCCGGCCGCCACCGCCACCGGCAGGTAGGTCACGTCCATGCTGGTCTTGGCACCGACCCGGCAGCCCTGGTGGCAGTAGCCGCAGTTGATGCAGGCCTGTCGCGTCGGCCCGTCTGCCTGCTCGAAGTCGCGCGAGACCACGGCCGCCGGTGCGTCGGTGGCGCGCACGCCGAGCTTGTCGCAGGCCGACTGCATCAGCTGCGCCGAGGCGTTGCGCGGCACCGGCGGCAGCGGATAGTGCCTGTCGGGATCCCACGGATACTCGGCCGGACCGGAGACGCCGAGGAACTGCTCGGCCTCCTGGTAGAACGGCAGCAGCGTGGCGTAGTCGACCGGCCAGTCTGCCCCTTGTCCGCATTCGGTTCTGAGCTTGAGGTCGCGCTGGTCGGCGCGCGGACAGAAGGCGCCCCAGTGCAAAGTGGAGCCGCCGACGCCGGTCCCGCTGTTGTTGCCGCCGAACGCTTCCGGCGTCTCCCCGGCACTCAGACGCTCCGCCATCCAGTAGATCTCGCTGGCAGCGACCTCGTCGGCGGTGAATTCGTTCGGGTCGTGGTTGCGGCCGGCCTCCAGCGCCACAACCGCGAGCCCGGCCTGGGCCAGCCGCGCCAGCAGTGGCGCACCGCCAGCGCCGGTGCCGACGATGACGGCATCGACCACGGTGTCGAGCCCGTGCCGCTTCATCCGGTCGAGCTTCATGGTGCCGGCTCCGGCAGGCGCGGCAGCGGTTCCCAGGGCTCGCGCCGGCCGATGCCGAAATCGACGAAGCCGCTCTTGCGCGGACCGTCGCCGCCATAGGCGATGCCGCTGTAGCCGATCCGGGCCAGGGTTGCGGGGTGGGCGACGTAGAGCCGTACCGCCGCGAAGCGCACGTCTTCGAACCAGAGCTTCATCTGCGACGGGCTCAACAGACCGACCGACGCTGCGACCGGGAACGTGCCGGACGCAGCACGTTCGAGCAGCGCGTCCTGCGCGGCGGCATCGAGGCAAGCGAAGCCAACCTCTCCTGCCGCCACGTCGAGCGTGCGCAACCCGGCGCGGTAGGCGTCGGCATCGGACGGGAGGTCGGCAAACCGCCAGCCGTCACCGCTTCCCTCGGCGAGCGCCGCGTCGGTCCGGAGCGCCAGGTCGATCTCCCGCCCGGCCGCCTGCGGCAGCACCCGCGCCATCAGCGCATGCAAGGTGGCGAGCTGTGCTACTGTCAGCACGGCCGGTCCGGCCTCCGCACGGTCCGGCTCCGCGCGCGCGAGCAGCACCGCACGGGTCCGGCTGCTGACGCGCCCGGACTGCAGCAGAGCCCAGTACGTCTCGCCGACCGCCGCCGCCGCGTTGGCGGAGGCGACGGAACCCGCTGCCTCGGCGGAGCCGACGGAACCCGCCTGCTCGATGATCAGGCGCGCGACCTCCTCGGCCCGCTCGAGCGGCAGTAGGTGCCCGGCGCCGTCGAGCGTCACCAGCCGATGCTGCGCGAAATGCGGCGCCATGAACCTCGCCTGTGCGTCGGGGCCGAGCGCGCCGTCCTCGGCGCCGGCGACGATCATCGCCGGTGTCCGCAGCACGCCAACCCGGTCCGCCCAGTCCTCCCGGCTGCCGCCATCAAGCCAGGCGAGCCACGCCGGACGAGCGGCGCGCAAGACGTCCTCGACCGCCAGGGCATGACGCTCCGGGTGCAGCGCACTACCGATGTTCTGGGTGACGAACCCGTCCGCCTCGGCACGCCGCGACGAGTCGTCGCCGGCGAACCAGCCCGACATCGTCTGGCGCTGGCTCTCCTGCATCGGTTCGGGCCCCGGCGGCGACCCGGCCAGCAAAACCAGCTGCTCAAGTCCGCCAAGCCCGGGTTCGCCGTCTTCGGCGTGGCGCGCCACGATGGCGGCCAGCTTGGCGCCCATGCTGTGCCCGACCAGCATCCAGCGCGCCGGCCGCGCCTGGCGTATCGTCTGCATGACGTATTGCGCCATCTCCTCCACGCTGTAGCCGGACGCGGTCGACGCATCTCCAAACCCGGGGACATCGACCGTCGTGCAGCGCATCGTCGGCGGAAGGCGTTCGGCGACCCACCGCCAGCCACGGCCGCTCCCGCCGAGGAAATGAAGGCAGAACACGGTCGTGCCGTGAAAGGGACGAGGGTCTGATTCGGGCATTCGTGATGCAGTTCCGCCAAGCGTAAAATCGGTGGCTCATAGGTAAAGCCTGAACGCTGGAATGCGGGTGCACTCACACTTCTCCACTGAGCGGTCGCATACGTGGGCTTGTTGTCACCTTTGTCAGCCCTCAGCGGAGCATGCGGCGATTGGATGGACGGATAAGGAGGCCACCGAGCTTGTCAATGCTGAACCGGAACGAGGCCTACGGGTGGAGTCCGGAACTTCTATGTGGACACATCAGAAGAAACGTGACGTTGTCGTAACGAACTGCGGGCAGGCGTTCAGCATTGGTCCCCAGCGTTCACCTGTAACGAGAAAGCAAGCGGTTCTTTTTTAAAAAAAGAACCAAAAAACTTTTGTTTCCTTGGGCGCGCGCTGCAGAAACCTCCACGACAGCAGGGATAAAAGTTTTTGCTGCTTTTTTTCAAAAAAGCAGGCCTTGCTTTCTTTCTTGCGTATCGAAGGCTTCGATCATCTCGAACCGCTGAGCGCCCGAGGCGAGCGATCTACTGGCACGTAGAGGCGTGGATGCCGACTGTATGCCGGCATGGCAACGACGACGGGGGAGATGACAAGCTGTCAGCAGCCGCAACGCTCCGTCTGTCCAGGGGAGCAGTCCAGCCTCACCGTGATGAGCCGCGAACCAGCATCCGGCCGCCGAACGGGTTAATCCACTTACACCGAAACACCGCAGGGTCCATCCTGCTACCTAACTCCTCGAAGCCGCCGGACCATCAGCCGGAGCACTGAGTTTCGAGGACCACCATGGCGCCGCTCCAGCCCCTCGCAGTCGCCGCCGCCTACCGGCAGGAGCCGGCGCACCCGACCGAGCCCGCCTGGATCATCGGCGACCGCGCGTCCGGCACCGCGGCACGCGCGAAGCTGCGTAGTCTCGGCCAAAGCTTCCTGCGCCGCAGCCGCCTCGCCTTGCTCACCGTCGTCGTGCTGAACGCCGTCGCGATCGCCGCAGTCGGCCAGCTCAAGCCGCGGTTCACCGCCGAAGCCGACCTGATCGTCGGCCCGCGCGAGGAACAGGTGGTCGACCTGAAGGCGGTGCTCTCCGGCCTGTCCGGCGACAGCGACGTGATCGAGAGCGAGATCCAGGTGCTGCGCTCGCGCGACATCGCCCGCAGCATCGTGCAACGTTTTAAGCTGGACCATCGCGCGCAGTTCAACCCGTCGCTGCAGCCGCCCGGCCTGCTCGCCGGAGTCGCCGATTTCGCCGGCGCGCAGTACGCGGCCCTGCTGAAGCTGGTCAGCCCACACGCAGCACCACCGGCGCCGGTGCACGCGGCCGAGCCTGGCCTGCTGCCGCTGACGCAGGCCCAACAACCCGACCTGTCCACCGACCCGCTCAGCATGCCGCGCGACCCGCTCTCCGTCCCCGTCGACAGCTTCCTGCAGGACCTCGACGTCGCCGCCAAGGGCCGCTCGCGGGTGATCGGCGTCAGCTTCACCAGCACCAGCCCGGTGCTGGCTGCAGGACTGGCCAACGCGGTGGCCGACGCCTACATCGCCAACCAGCTCAAGGCCAAGACGGACGCCACCATCCAGGCGCATGTCTGGCTGGACCAGCGGGTGACGGAGCTGCGCCAGCAGACGGTGGACGCCGACACCGCGGTGGCCGCCTACCGGCGCAAGACCGGCCTGGTGCAGGGGCGCGAGACCTCGCTGCTGACCGAGCAGATGAGCGAGCTCGGCAACGAGGTGATCCACGCGCAGGAGGCGGTCGCCGTCGCCCGCGCGCGGCTGGACGCGGCGGCCTCCATCAACCCGAACGCGCTCGGCCTGCAGCAGGACATGCGCGCCGCGGAAGCCAAGGAGCGTTCCCTCTCGCGCAACCTCGACGCGTTGCGGGCGCAAAGCAGCACCGGCACCGAGAGCGAGATCGAACTGCGCGCGCTGCAGCAGGAAGCCGACGCCGACCGCGCGCTGTACGACCGCCTGCTGGCACGTGCCAAGGAAACGCACATCCAGAGCGGGCTGCAGCAGGCCGACGCCAAGATCGTCTCGCGCGCAGAGTGGCCGCAGGCGCCCTCCTTTCCCAAAAAAAGCGTGATCCTGCCGGCAGTCTTCGTCGCCAGCTGCCTGGTGGCCGCCCTGCTCGTGCTGGCTGTGGAAAGCCTGGATCAGGGCTTCAGCACGCTCGAACAGCTTGAAGCCGCGCTGGGCTTCCCGGCACTCGGCCTCATCCCGCTGCTCAAGCGTCGAGAGGCACGCCGGCGCGCGCCGGAGCGCCACGTGCTGGACCGGCCGAACTCGCCGTTCGGCGAGGCGATCCGCAACCTCCATACCGGCCTGATGCTGACCGGGATCGAGCGGGCGCCGAAGGTGATCCTGATGACCTCCGCGCTGCCCGGCGAAGGCAAGACGGCGGTGTCGCTGTCGATGGCGCGGATGATGGCAAGCTGCGGCAAGCGGGTGGTGATCGTGGATTGCGACCTGCGGCGCCCCTCGCTGCACAAGGCGCTGAACACGCCACGCGGCCCGGGCCTGACCGACTGCCTGAAGAGGAGCGCCGAACTCGAAGACGTGCTGGTCGGCGACCCGCTCTCCGGCATGCACGTGCTGCCGGCCGGAACACTCGGCAACACGGCGCCGGACCTGTTCGCCTCGCCCGCCATGCGCCGTCTGGTGGGCCAGCTGTCGGACCTCTACGACCTCGTCGTGCTGGACTGCGCGCCGGTGCTCGCGGTGTCCGACACGCGCCACCTGTGCAGGCTCGCCGACCAGACCGTGTTCATCGTGCGCTGGCAGGAGACGCGCTGCCAGGCCGCCGCGGCCGCCCTGCGCCAGGTGGTCAGCGCCGGCGGGCGCGTCGGCGGCCTGCTGCTGTCGATGGTCGACCTGGACCAGTACAGCCGATATTCGACGCTGGGCGTCACCCAGCGCCGCATCGGCCTCTATCTAACCCAATGATGCCTTCGGCCTCGAACCCTTCGGAGTTTAGCAAGCAAGGCAAGGCCTTCTTTTCTGAAGAAAAGAAGCAAAAGACTTTTGGTCCGGCTGTCGCGGAGTTTCCTTCAGCCAGTACTCCAGGGAACAAAAGTTTTTTGGTTCTTTTTTTCAAAAAAGAACCGCTTGCTTTGCTTGTCACCGGTCAAAACCTGAGACAAGCGGTATGAGAGGCACGATGCGCGTCGCGTTGCTGCAGAACTTCGTAGCGCCCTACAGGGTCCTTTTCTACGAGCGGCTCGCCGCCAAGGTCGGCGCGTTCCGCGTGTTCGTCTCCACGCCGATGGAGAGCGACCGCAACTGGGCGGTCGAATGGGGCACGCTGGACGTGGCCGTGCAACGCAACCTGACGCTGCATCGGCCCTACCGCGACAGCCTCGGCTTCTCGCGCGTGCTGCAGCTGCACGTGCCGTACGACACCATTCCGCGCCTGCTGCATTTCCGTCCGGACGCGGTGATCTCTGTCGAGCTTGGCGCCCGCAGCCTACAGGCGGTGCTCTACAAGAAGCTGCGGCCGCGCGTGCGCCTGCTGATCTGGTGCAAGCTGTCCGAACACAGCGAGCGCAACTGGGGACGCGTACGCACCGCACTGCGGCGCTACATCCTGGGCCACGCCGACGCGGTGCTGGTCAACGGCGAGAGCGGCGCCCGCTACGTCGCCCGCTTTGGCGTGCCGGACCACGCCATCCACCGCATCAACCAGCCGGTCGACGTCAGCCGTTTTGCCGCCGTGCCGCGCACCCGCGACGAGGGACTGGCCTGCCGCCTGCTGTGTGCCGGCACGCTGACCGCGCGCAAGGGACTGGTGCCGTTCGTCCAAGCCGTCATGGCCTGGGCGCGGGCCAATCCGGACCGCCAGGTCGAGATCTGGTGGCTGGGCGACGGCGAGCTTGCCGGCGAACTCGCCGCCCAGATTCTACCCCGCAACCTGACGCAGCGTTTCTGCGGTGCCGTGCCCTACGACGACATGCCGGCTTACTACGCCCAGTGCGACCTGCTCGCGTTTCCGAGCCTGCTCGACGAGTGGGGGCTGGTGGTCAACGAGGCGATGGCGGCCGGCCTGCCGGTGCTGGGCAGCGTGCTGGCCCAGGCGGTCACCGAGCTGGTGGAGGACGGCCAGACCGGCTGGACGTTCGACCCCTCCGACCCTGCCGCGATGCATCGCGCCATTGAGCGCGCACTGAACACGCCGGTGGACAGGATGGTGGCGATGCGTGCGCTGGCGCGCCGGCGTATTGCGCGCCTGACGCCGGAGAGCGCTGCGACGCGGATTGCTGATGCGCTTGAAGCGAAGCAAGCAGTTCTTTTTTGAAAAAAAGAACCAAAAAACTTTTGTTTCCTTGGGCGCGCCGTGTGGAAAGGTCCGCGACAGCCGAGACAAAAGCTTTTTGCTTCTTTTTCTCGAAAAAGAAGGCCTTTCTTCCTTTCTCTCGCTGACCCAAGCAGGACGAGAAGATGCAAAACGAACTGCAACGCTTCTACGAATTCGACTGGTCAGCAGCCGAACCCCTCGATTCCTTCCAGACGAAATCACGCGCCAGCCTGATCGGCCAGGTAGCCGGCGAAGTGTTCGCCGGTTGCAACCTGCTGACCATCAGGGGATGCCGCGGCGTCGGCAAAACTCACATCGGCCGCCACCTTGTAGCGCTGTTGCGTGCGCACGGCTACGCGGTCGTCTGCGCCAGCGGTGCCGTGCACTCTGCCGCCCAGGTGCAAAGCCTCCTCGCGCAGGCAGACAGCAAGCAGCCTGTGGCCCTGCTCGTAGACGACGCAAAGGCGTGCCCGGCCGCGCTGTTCACCTATCTCTGGTCGCTCGTCGCCTTACGGCGCGCCGGTGTCCCGCCGACCCAGGTCGTTCTGCTCGGCGACGTCGGGCCCTGGCCGGGACTGAACGAGCCCGGCCTGGAGGACCTGCGGGAGGCCACCACGTCGTGCTACATCCTCGTCCCGTTCGAGGACGACGACGCGGCCGCCTACGTCTGCCACAAGCTTGGGCGCCACAAGCTCGGGCGCCACAAGCTTGGGAGCGCGGACTGGCGGCGGGTGATGGACCGAAGGGCCCTGCGCCACCTGGTCGGCCAGTCGCACGGCGTGCCGGCGGTTCTGGACGCGCTGGTCTTTGACGCGCAGGTTCAGACCGAAAAGCTGCGCAAGCGCGGCGCCGTGCCGGCAAAGCGGCCGACCGGCGACCCCGTCCGCGCGCGCTGGACACCGCGCCGGCCCGCCATCGCCTTCGCGCTCACGGTCACGGCTGCACTGACGGTGGCGCTTGCGGCCAGCGCTATCGCACCGCCGCACGTGAGCTTCGGTCAGGATCAAGCGCCGGGCTCGCTCCGGCTATTGTCCGCCGCGCGCATGCCGCCTGCTCAAACGGCGGCCTACACTTCCCTTGCGCAGCTGCCAGCCCAAACCGTGTTGGCGAATTTCGTTGAACCTGCTAATGAGGATGCCGAACGGGCGGGACCTGGCCTCGTCCTCGTCGCCGCGGCCGGCGACGACATGCGCATGCTTTACGACAAGGTGTATCGCGGCGTGACGCCGCCGCCGTTTCCCGCTGTCCTGGCCGTCAACCGCTCGCCTCTGCGGCCGGGAGGATTGGTTATTTTTCCGGAACCGCCTCATGGCTGGTCGTCCAGGTAGGCAAGCAAGCGGTTCTTTTTTGAAAAAGAACCAAAAAACTTTTGTTCCCTGAGTACACGCTGAGGGAAGCTCCGCGACAGCAGGACCAAAAGTTTTTTGCTGCTTTTTTTCAAAAAAGCAGGCCTTGCTTTTCTTACCCGCCCGCACCCGTCTTCAAGCTGCCGATACCGGACTGCGCGATCGCGCGCACGGAGTCGTCGGACGCATCCGCCACCGCACGCCTGTAGAACGTCATTGCCTGCAAGGCATTCGCTGGCAGCCCCATGCCACGCTGGTAGCAGTAGCCGAGGTCGTACTCGGCGAGCGGGTCGTGCTGCTCGGCGGCTTGCCGGAGCAGGGCCACCATGCGCGCCGCGTCTGCCGGGCCGCGGCTGAGCAGCACGGCCTGCGCCTGCGCAAAGGCCTGCGCCGCCGGGTTTTCCTGTGGCCGTACGGCGCGGATGACTGGCCGCCCGAACGAGACGAGGTGGCCGCGGGCGGCGGTGATCCCATGCTCGGCTGCGGTCCTGAATAGCGCCGCCGCGCGCGCACGGTCCACAGGCACGCCGCTGCCCGCTTCGTACAGCAAGGCCAGGTTGTAGGCGCCGCGGCCGAAGCCGCCCGCCGCCGCCCGCGCGTACCAGGACGCCGCGGCCGGCAAGTTTTCAGGCCCGCACTGGCCGGAATCGTAAAGCACGCCCACGTTGAAGGCGCCGGGCGCGCTGCCAAGCTCGGCCGCCCTGGCGTACCAGGCCATCGCCTGGCGGCAATCCGGCGCCACGCCGTTCCCGGTGTCGAACAGCGTGCCGATGTAGAGCGCGCCGCGCGCATCGCCCGCGAGCGCCGCCTGCCGCCAATGCCCGAACGCCTCGGCGGGACGGCCGAGCTGCCAATCCATCAGGCCTTGGCCGATGTCGGCTTGCGGACTTGCCGCGCCCAGCACCACGGCCGCCGCCGCAGCCACGCACACCCCGGCGAGGCGAGCCGCCGCCCGGCGCACCGCCCTACGCGCGCCCATAGACGTCCTCGAAGCGCACGATGTCGTCCTCACCGAGGTAGCCGCCGGACTGCACCTCGATGAGTTCCAGCGGTATCTTGCCGGGGTTCTCCAGCCGGTGGACGCAGCCGAGCGGCAGGTAGATGCTCTCGTTCTCCCGCAGCAGCACTTCGTCGGCGTCCCGCGTCACCAGTGCGGTGCCGGCGACCACCACCCAATGCTCCGCCCGGTGGAAATGCTTCTGCAACGACAGCCGCTCCGCCGGCTTGACGACGATGCGCTTGACCTGGAACCGCGCGCCGTTGATCAGCGATTCGTAGAACCCCCACGGCCGGTAGCAGCGGTCGTGCGAGGCCGCCTCGTGCCGCCCCGCCGCGCGCAGCCGCTCGACGATGGCGCCCACGTCCTGCGCGCGGTCGCGGTGCATAGCCAGCACGGCGTCGCCCGTGGTCACCACAACGGCGTCCTGCAGGCCCACTACCGCGGTCAGCATGCCGTCGCTGCGCGCGTAGCAGCCGGACGCCCCCTCCAGCAGCACGTCGCCCAACGCCACGTTGCCGTCGGCGTCCTTCTCGCCCAGCTCCCACAGCGCGTTCCAGCTACCCACGTCCGACCAGCCGAAATCGGCGGCCACCACGGCGGCCAGGCTGGTGCGTTCGGCCACCGCGTAGTCGAGGCTGATGTTCGGGCAGCCGGCGAACGCTTCGACGCCCAGCCGGATGAAGTCGAGGTCTGCCGTGCGGGTGGCCAGCGCGCGGCGGACGGCACTCACCAGCTCGGGCGCGAACCGCTCCATCTCCTGCAACAGCGTGGCCGCCTGGAAGACGAACATGCCGGAGTTCCAGAAATGCCGGCCGTCAGCTGCGAACTGCGCGGCCGCGGCGGCGCCGGGCTTCTCCACGAACCGCACCACCTCGTGCACGCCGGGCGCGTCAGCCAGCTCGGCGCCGGCCTCGATGTAGCCGTAGCCGGTCTCCGCCGAGCGCGGCGTCATGCCGAAGGTGACGATCCGCCCCGCCCGGGCGGCGGCCACGGCGCGGTCCATCGCCTCGCCCAGCGCCTCGGTCCGGGTGATGGCTGCATCGGCCGGCATCATCCAGACCACCGCGTCGGAGTCCTGCTCGGCCACGATCAGCGCCGCCGCGGTGATCGCCGGCGCGGAGTTGCGTCCGCACGGCTCCAGCACGATGCGCGCGCCGCCGATCCCCGCCTCGCGCAACTGCTCGGCGACCAGGAAGCGATGGTCCTGGTTGCAGACCACCAGCGGCGGCGCGAAGCCTGTGGCCACGGCACGCCGCGCGGTCTCCTGCACCAGCGTCTGCTCGGAGACCAGCGGCCAGAACTGCTTGGGGAAGCTGCCGCGCGACACCGGCCAAAGCCGGGTGCCGGACCCGCCCGACAGGATGACCGGCACCACCTGCATACTCGCAGCCTTGGGCAATGATGCCTGGTCCGACAGCCCGGCAGCCCGGTCGAGCACGTGCACGTCTCTCATGCGTTTTCTCCTGAATAGGCCGCGCGGCGCGGCGTGATCCTGAGCCCGGCCGAGGCGGTAAGGGGGGCCGGCTGCCCGGCGCCGGCGGCCGCAGACCCGCCAAGTCCCGGCCAGACCGAGACGGCGAACAGCAGCACCGTCACCAGCGTCGGCGTAGTGCCGATCGCGTCGGTGTCGGAGATGCTGGAGACCAGCACGATAACCAGCGTGTAGAGCACGATGGGGATCGGCCGCCGGAAGCAGGTGTAGAGCAGGTAGGCCAGCAGGCCGACCAGCGGCACCAGGCCGAGCACACCCACCGAAAGAAGGTTCTGCAGGTACATGTTGTGGGCGGAATCGACCATCAGCCCGTTCTCGAACCCGATATGGCTGCCGAGGACCACCTTGCTCGAGTTGTAGCCGTAGCCGAGGATCGGGCTCAGCAGGATCTGCTGCCAGGCGAAGTCCCAGATCTCCAGCCGGCCGGTGAGCGTGAACACTTCGGTGGGGTCGCCGGAGCGGCTGAACTGCGCGCCCAGCAGGCCGGGCAGCTTGGGGAACACCTGCAGCAGCACCACCGCACCGGTGGCCGCCAGCGCGCCGGCCACCACCAGCCCGGCGCGGCGCGATGCCAGCACCAGGCCGACACCGGCGATGGTCGCGATCTCCGTCGTGCGGGCGTCGCTCTTCATCAGCGTTGCAAAAGCGAAACCGCCCAGCGTGAGGGCGGCGAGCGTGCTGCAGCGCGCCTCGTACCACAGCACGAACACCGCGCCGACGCCCACCGCGCAGACCGCGCCCAGGTTGGTCGCCTGCCCGGCCAGGCCGCACATGCGCATCTTCAGCCCCGACGTGGTCCAGGCGGCGGACACGCCGAGGTCCGGGTTGGCGAAGAACACCAGCCAGCCGCCGATGTTGAACACGGTGAGCGCGATGGCGACGGTCCAGAGCAGCTGCGACTGCGACAACCGCGTGGTCAGCGCGAAGGAAAACGCAAACAGGCAGAGCAGCGCCAGCGCGCAGCCGAAGCTGTAGCCGGCCGCCGGCGAGTACAGGCTGGAGACC
Source organism: Acetobacteraceae bacterium (assembly GCA_965198755.1). Taxonomy (GTDB): domain Bacteria; phylum Pseudomonadota; class Alphaproteobacteria; order Acetobacterales; family Acetobacteraceae; genus BOG-908. The sequence goes on along the minus strand of OZ240673.1, from coordinate 3,403,853 downwards.
AGTGCGATTAGAATGTAGGCGAGCCACAACGCGCTGCCCGGCTGGCTCACCAGGCGCCGGAACGACGGCATGTGCGGCGCGCCGATGACTCCCGCACCCAACCAGACGAGGAACTTCAGCGCGCTCTGCCAGTCGCCCTGGATGTCGCCGGCGCCGCGCACGCGAAACTGCGCGTTGGTCAGGAACATCAGCACGCCGCCATAGAGCATGATGGCGGCGGGAGAGCCGCAGGCGGCGGCCAGCACCAGCCAGGCGGCCAGTCCGGCGACCACGAGGCCGAGCGGGATGAACGGAGCCCACGGGGCCGTTGCCGACAGCATCACGCAGGCGACCACGCACGCGCAGGAGGCCAACAGCACCGGCACCACCAACCGCAAGTCGCGCCACGCCCGGTTCCTGCGTTGCTGGTCCGCAACGGCGCCTGCCCGCATCATCACGCTTCGGCTTCCAGGCCGGACAGCGAGACGGGCGGCAAGGCGGCGGGCGGCAACGCGGCGGGCGGACGGCGGGGTGCGGGCACACGCCGCAGCAGCTGCATCACCGCCCGGCGCAGCGGCTGTTCCACGAAGGTGAAGGTCAGTGCGCTGCAGCCCACCACGGCCGAGCCGACCAGCAGCACGGTGAGACCCGACGCGAACGGCACACGCGCCGCCAGCACGCCGCGCAACTGCTGGGCGGGGTGGGTGAACTTGTCGTGGATCAGGTAGATCGAATACGACCAGCGGCCGAGCTGGTAGGGCGCCGGCGCGGCCAGCATCGCCGCCAGCCGGCCCCGTTGCTGCGACAGCACGACGACCAGGGCGCAGAACAACGCGACGACCGTCAGATCCCAGCCGTGCAGAGACAGCAGCGCGACGATCAGCCCGGCCACCGCCACGGCCAGCGCGCCGGCCGTGCCGGGCCGCCACACGCCCCGGCGCAGAAGCCCGGCCAGGTGGTTGGCGACGCGATAGGACAGCAGGCCGAGGCTGAACTCGGCCAGGCAGCGCCACAGAGGTGCTATCGTCGCCGAGCTGTAGAGGTCGAGCGGCCCGTGCCGTCCCTGGTCAGGCAGGGTGAACGGCCCAGCAGCCTGTGCCAGGTGGGCGAGGACGGCCGCGGCGGCCAATCCGGTCACCACGGCAAGCCAGCGCGCACCCAGCACCGTGGCGCCGAGCAGCAGCGGGAACAGCAGGTAGGCCGCCCACTCCGTGCTGACCGACCATGCGGCGCCCTCCAGGCTGGGCGCCAGCCCCCAGCCCTGCAGCATGGCGAGGTTGAGCCCGAGCGTGCCGGCGCCGACATGCCCGGCGCGCACCGCGAGCAGCACGGCGCTCTCGAGGATCACCACGCCGTAGAGCGGATAGACGCGCGCCAGGCGCGAGAGCAGGAACCACGCGTGTGCGGGCATGCTGTAGGCGCCGGTGAACAGGCCTTGCTGCCCGTAGGCCAAAACAAAACCGCTGAGCACGAAGAACAGGTCCACCCACAGATAGCCGTTGGCGAACACGCGTTGCAGCGGCATCGTGCATGCCGGCAGCGCCAGGGTGAAGTGGTAGACCATCACCAGGAGCGCCGCGCAGCCGCGCAAGCCGGTCAGGCAACGTATCTCACCCGGACCGAGCAACGAAGTCGACGTACGCAGCGTCATACTCGACCTGATGCACGATGCTGTCGCAAGACCTGCCCTCCGCGGTGCATGCAGAGTAGCCTGGCTGCTTGCTCGGGCGATGGTGGCAGCAGGATTACCACCAGGGGGAGCAAGCAAGCCAAGCGCTTCTTTTTCGAGAAGAAGCAAAAAGCTTTTGTCACTGCTGTCGCGGACCTATCCGGCATAGCGCGCCCATGGGAACAAAAGTTCGCTTTGCGCTTGGACATCACTGGCGCGGCATTTGGAGAGAAGCCAAGCGGCTCTTTTTTGAAAAAACCAAACTTTTGTTCCCTTGGGCCCGTGTCGAAGGAGATTTCGCGACAGCCAGACCAAAAGTCTTTTGCTTCTTTTCTTCAGAAAAGAAGGCCTTGCTTTCCTGCCAGCGCCGAAAAGCCCAGACACTCAGCCGCCGCGTAATACCGATGCGTCCTACGACAACCGGTGCGGCAGTTGTTACATTCGCTCCAGCGGCAGGAGCAACGAGATGCAGGAGAGCCTTCCAACGCGCGCGTTGCCGCGCCGTGCCGGCAACGCCATTCCCAGCCTGACCGGCATACGCGGGATAGCGGCGCTTTACGTCTGTCTGACGCACGCACAGATCGTTCTCGCCACCTACCTGAATGCGCCCGCGATCAACCAGAACGGCTTCATGTACAACGGCTTCCGCGGCGTGGACCTGTTCTTCGTGCTGTCCGGCTTCATCCTGATGCACGCGCACGAGACAGACTTCGTGTCGATCCGCCGCGACGCGGCCTGGCGCTTCTACGTGCTGCGCTTCTTCCGGGTCTACCCGCTCAACACGCTGGTCCTGCTCGCGCTCGTTCCCGTCGCACTCGGCCTGCCAGGCTTCGTCGCCTGGACCCGGTTCCTGGACGGCGCGCCCATCGCTTATCACGACCACGACTTCTCCGGGCTCGGCTTCGTGCAGTCGCTGTTGCTGGCGCAGACCTGGTCGTTGATCAAACCGGGACTGTGGAACGGTCCCGCCTGGAGCCTGAGCGCCGAGGTGTTCGGCTACGCGCTGTTCCCGCTGCTCGCCTGGGCGGCGTACCGGTGTCGATCGGCGGTGCTGGCGGCCGCGGGCGCCGCGCTGAGCCTGCTGTTGCTGATCTGCGCGATGCTGGCCTTCGGGCACGCGACCGACAACCCGACGGCGGCCTTCGGCCTGGTCCGCATGGGGTTCTGCTTCGTCGCCGGCATCGCGCTGCAACGCTGCTTTCGGTTCTGGCCGGCCGGCGAAGGCTGGGCTTGCCTCCTGACGGTGGCGTCGCTGGACTGGATCCTGCTGTGCCTGACGTGGCGGCCGCTGAACCTGCTGGCCGTTCTGGGCTTCGGCGGACTCATCCTCGGCCTCGCCTACCAGCGCGGCCCGGTGAACGCCGTGCTGGCGAGCGCGCCAGCCATGTTCCTCGGCCGCATCTCGTTCTCGTTCTACCTCATCCACTACACGCCGCTGCGGCTCTCGCTGTGGGCTTACGGGAGCAGACTGGCGGAAAGCCCGCTCTGGGTCCGCGTCGCCTGCCTGCTGGCGGTTGCTGCCGCCTGCATTCTTGCTGCAGCCGCCTTGCAGCGCTGGTTTGAATTACCGTGCCAGCGCCTTGCACGGCGCGTGCTGGGCAGGCGCCGGGCTGCGTCCTCATTGACTGTCGAGCTTGCGCCGAATGCGACGGCTTGAAGCGCGCCAAGGCAGGAAAGCAAGGCCTGCTTTTTTGAAAAAAAGCAGCAAAAAACTTTTGCTGCTGCTGTCGCGAAGGTTCTGCACCACGCGCCCCAGGGAACAAAAGTTTTTTGGTTCTTTTTTTCAGAAAAGAACTGCTTGCTTGCCCTTAACTGACTCCGCTCGGCTGACCTACAATGCCTGACACCGCAACGCTCACCGGCAACGGCCTCTACCTCGTGCTGGCCGAAGCAAGCGTCCTGCTGGACCTGTCCGGCGGCACCAGCGACCTCGTCTCCGCTGGCGACGGCGACGTGGCGCTCGAGAACGTCGGCAGCCTGTCCGGCATCACGCTGGGTAACGGCCGAGACAGCGTTGCGATGACCGGCAGCGACGTCTACCTCGCACTCGGCAACGGCGCCGACGCCGTCGACCTCGGCGCGGGCACCGGCGCCTTTGTCGGCGCTGGCGACGGCAACGACACGCTGGTCGGCGGCAGCGGCCTCGCGAACGTTAGCCTCGGCGGCGGCAACGACGGCGTCTCGGTCGGTGGCAACAACAACGCCGTCCAACTCGGTGGTGGTCAGGATACGGTCCTGCTCGGCCACGGCACCGGCAACCTGGTGTCGGCAACGGACGGTGCCGATTGCGTGGCCGGCGGCACCGGCTTGGTCGGCCTCACGCTCGGCGACGGCGCAGACAGCGTCGCCCTCGGCGGCAACAACAACACCATTCGCCTCGGCAACGGCGCAGACGTGGTCAACCTCGGCAGCGGCACCGGACACCTCGTACAGCTCGGCGACGGGAATGATTGCGTCGCCGGCGGCACCGGCCTCGTCAGCCTTACGCTCGGCGACGGCCAGGACAGCGTCGCCCTCGGCGGCAACAACAACACCATCCGTCTCGGCAACGGCGCGGACGCGGTCAACCTGGGCAGCGGCACCGGCCACCTCGTGCAGCTCGGCGACGGGGCAGACTGCGTGTCTGGCGGCACCGGCCTGGTCAGCCTCACGCTCGGCGACGGCCAGGACAGCATCGCCCTCGGCGGCAACAACAACACGTTGCGGTTCGGCGACGGGAACGACGACGTGGCGCTGGGCAGCGGCACCGGTCACCTGGTTGCCGGCGGCAACGGGAACGACAGCGTGTCGGGCGGCACCGGCCTGGTCAGCCTGACGCTCGGCGCCGGCAGCGACACCGTGGCGCTCGGCGGCAACAACAATGCGGTTATGCTAGGCGACGGAGACGACCAGGTGGGCCTCGGGTCAGGCAGTGGCGCGCTGGTCCGCCTGGGCGACGGCAACGACAGCCTGGCGGGCGGCACCGGGCTCGCCGGCGTGACGGTCGGCAACGGCGACGATATCGTCTGCCTGGGCGGCGGCGCAAACACGATCCGGCTTGGCAACGGCGCGGACACCGTGGCGCTGTCCGGCCCTGGCAATACGTTGGTGGGCGGTGGCGGGCAACTCGCGTTGTTCATCGGCGGCGCCGATGCAACGGTCACGCTGAGCGGCGGCCAGACGAACATCGTGGACACCTCGTCCGGCCTGACGCTCGACATCGCATCGCTTGCGACCGACGTGACCATCACGGCGGGCCCGGGTCTTTGCATCCTGCTGCCGCAAGGTACGGTCGCCCCTGCAGTGTCGGACGACGGCGCTGGAGGTTCCATGCTGACGCTCTCGCCGGGCTACGAGCTGCATGTCATCGGGCTTGACGTAGCGGGACTGTCGCAGAGCCTGCACGGCTAGGCGCCCTGCGGGTCGGGACGGCGACCAGTCGAAGGGCAAGCCAAGCGCTTCCTTTTTGAAAAAGACCAAAAAGCTTTTGTTCGTGGGTACTCGCTGCGGGAGATCCCGCGACAGCAGGACCACAAGTGTTGCGAAACGGCGCGCGTTGCCTTCCTTGACTCGCCAAGCGGGGTTTTGTCGACGACATCAGGTTTTGACTCCTGACGTCCGGCAGGGAAGGCAAGGCCTGCTTTTTTGAAAAAAAGCAGCAAAAAACTTTTGGTCCTGCTGTCGCGGAGTATCCTTCAGCGACCACTCAAGGGAACAAAAGTTTTTTGGTTCTTTTTTTCAAAAAAGAACTGCTTGCCTTTTTTCGCATCCGCACTTCAACAACTTCAAAAACCAGACCGAAAGCCGGACGCAGAGTACGCGGCAGGCAAGACCAATGCGAGGAACTTTGCTAAATCCGTGGACGGCGAGTTAGAGACGAACAGAGTGTCTTCGTTATGTATCCGGAACTTGTTGGCGTAAAAGTAGCCGGCCGGGTCGGTAAGGTTGAGTAAATACACGGTCGGGGTCGCCGCCGGGCCGGACGGCGCAGGCTGGTCCGCTTGTGCAGACCGGTAGACGAAGATCGCCTGCGCGTTGGCGCGGTCGTCTTCCAGACCGCCGGCTTTGGCCAGGGCGTCGGCCAGGCTGAGATGCGTGTCGTCGAAGGTGAAGCGGCGGTTGACCAGGCCGATCGACTGGCCCGGGCCGGTGGCGCCGAACGCCAGGAAGTAGCGCGGCGTGTGGCCGAGGTAGATGCCGTCGCCGGGCTGCAACGCCACGTTCTGCTGCGGGTCGGCCATCACCACGGCCAGCAGCGCGCGTTCCGTGCGGCCGCCGCGTTGCAGGGTCACCGTCGTCTCGTAGGCGGGGAAGCGCGGGCCGCCGGCGCGCGCGATGGCGCCCAGCACGGTCTCGCCGCCGGGCTCCAGCGAGAAGTGCGCGGCGTTGCCGACCTCGCCGGTGATGCTGATCGCACCCGCCCGCCTGTCGGTCACCGTCACGATGGCCTGCGGGTCCAGCGCGCGGCTGGCCAGGCGCCGGTCGACCTCGCGCTCCACGTCCGACGTAGCCCGGCCGGCCGCGTGTATCCTGCCGGCGAACGGCACCGAGATGTCGCCGCTGGAATCGATCTGCTGGGCCGGCAGCGTCACGTAATTGCCGCTGCGGGTGCCCGGGTCGCTCGGAATGAACAGCCCGCCGGCGCCGGACTCGAAGACGGTGAGTGAGACGGTGTCGCCGATGCCGAGCACGCCGCCGGACGCAACGCCTGCGGTCAGCGCGGCGGAGAACACCGGCACCGGGTCGTCGCCGCCGAGGCTGGAGACGATGGCTGCGTCGAGCGGCACCACGGCGTAGCTGAGCTTCTGGGCCGGTGCTGCGCTGCCTGGGGCGGCGCGGTCCAGCACCACCGAACGGCTCGGCCCGCTTTGCGAGAGGAACGACGCGCAGCCGCCGAGCATCGCTGCGAGCGACAGGCTGATCAGGCGTGCACGCTGCATGCGTGTTCTCCGAACGCTGGAGGGGTCAGATGTGAGTGTGCGTCGCAGCACCGCTGATGACCGGGGAGAGCACGGCCACCACGTCGGACAGCAGCGGGTCGTCGGGGACGCTCACCCGCTGGGCAAAGGTGTGTTCCGGTCCGCGGTCGCGCAGCGGATCGGCGTGCGTCTGCTGTGCGGTGAAGCTTTGGTTCAGCGCCCAGATCGCCGCCTGCGTGCGGTTGCTCACGTTGATCTTCCGGAGCAGGCCCTTGATGTGCACCTTGACCGTCGCCTCGGCGATGTCCAGCCGCCGTGCGATCAGCTTGTTGGCGTAACCCTCGATGAGACATTGCAGGATCTGCGTTTCCCGCTCCGACAGGCCGAGCCCGCGGGTGGTTTTCTGCGGCGCGCGTTCGCGCAGGCCGGCCGCGTCGGCGGATTCGAACACGCTGGGCTGCGCTGCTGCTTCGACGGGCGGAGGCGCGACCTGGCCGGCACCCAGCCCGGCACGGCCCAGCGTGGCCTGCTCGGCCTCCCTTGCCGGCTCACGGCCCTGCCGCTGGTCCACCTCGGCAAAAGCCGGCCGCAAATCCCTGAACACCTGCAACGCGATGCCGATCGGCAGCACGTGTTGACCGTGGATGATGAGGTCGAGCACGGCGTTCAGCTTCTCGCCGGAGATATCCTTCAGCACCACGCCGTCGACGCCGCACATCAGGGCGGCCAGCAGGTCCTCCGCCGTGCAACTCGGCATCAGCAGCGCCGTCTTGATGCGGGCGTCGCGGGCCCGCATGGCACGGATCGCCGCCAGTTGCGGCTCGATGCCGCGTTGCGGGTCCAGGCTGCAGATCAGCAGGTCGATCGCCTGCGTATCACCCTGATCGACATGCGCCAGTACGTCGACGATGTTCTCCGCAGAGGCCAGAACGTCGAAGCTGGAGGCCTGGAGTATCTTGACCAGCCCCTCGCGAAACAACGTGCAGGTATCAACAACAACGACCCTATGCCGGTCTTGCCGGACGTCGCCTGCAGCCCGAGAGGGCCCTCTTATGTCATGAAGCAAGTCCATATGATGGCCCCTGTACTATTCTGAACACAGCTAGCATCGTGACAGAAAGCGTTCATTTACCTAGGACTTACCACCAACTTCGGGTTGCGGATGCATCGCCTCTTTCAGGTTTGAAATCCGCAACCAAGACGATCGTGTTCGCGCTGCAGTGGTCTGAAACAAACGAAGACAACTCGTGCGCGCAACACGCGAATCGTGAGGTCGTAGGTGAAACAAGCAAAGTATTGCTGAGGTTCACAAAAAGCCTTGTAGAAGCACGGATTGGTGGTTGCCGGCCGGCATCTGCACACCATCGGCTTCAGCCGGCAAAAATTTAAAGAGACGCTGACACGCCTGCCGGAAGATGAGGTAATCCGAAATTTTTCTTGCGCCTGCACATCAAATCTCGTGTAGCGCGCGTCGCACGAACCAGTCGACCGGCTGCCAGGGCGCGCTTGTTGCTGATCTGACCGACGTAGTTGCGGATGGTTGCCCAGGTTTACTCAGAAACGTTCGGCTGCGTCCGAGTAATCGCAGGGCGAGACGGCCGGGAAGTGGCCGCTCGTCTCACGAGAGCAACCAAGCCTGTCGAGCTGGCTTAACGCGCACCGGACTTTGCTGATCGTCGACACGCATTGGGGTTAGAACCTTTGTCTCCTGGCCGACTGATGTGGCGGACTAGATAACCAGGCCAGGCGCAAGACTGCGCAGCGTGGGCACTGTTCGGAGACGTGCAATGCAGGTTGGCAGATGGGGAAAGAGTCTGGCTGTGAGGTTGCCGGCATCGGTCGTCAAACGGCTTGGGCTGCAGGAAGGCGACGAGGTGTCGATCGAGATCGGCGGCGTCCGCAGCGCACGTGACCAGGTTCGCAGGCTGGCGCTGCAACGGCTGAGACGGCTGGACTGGACCTTACCGTCCGGACTGGATGTCCGCCGCGACGCAGGCGGCTTCGGTGAGGGCTGACACGTTCCTCGACACCGGCGTGCTGCTCTACGCCACGGCTCCGAACGACAGGCGCTGCGCCGCCGCCATGCAGGCGCTCGCGGCCGGTGGTGTCACCAGCCGGCAGGTGCTCAGCGAGTTCACCGCGATTGCCTACGGCCAACTCGGCCTGAGCTGGCCGGACGTGCGCGAGGCGCTCTCGATATTCAGCGTGCTCTGTCCGAAACCGATCACCGTCGAGCTCTCCACCTACGAGCGGGCGCTGGAACTCGCCGACCAGGAATCGCTGGTGTTCCAGGACGCGCTGATCGCCGCGTCTGCCTTGATGGCGGGCTGCTCACGCCTTCTCTCGAGCATGGCCCAGGACGGGCGCGTGCTCGGCGACCAACTCGTCGTCTGCAATCCGTTCGGTCCGCCGCCGAAATGCGGCTTCCGCAAAGGGGTTGGCGTTGCCATGAGCGACGTTGGACGCATTTATCCGATCTGAACCTTGTTGCCGGGCCGGCCACGCGGCCGTTCTCCACAAAAGCCACGTCGTACGGCGGACCACCCTCCTGTCATTTGCACGACCTCTAGTGCTGGCAGCTGGCAGGCAAGCCAAGCGGTTCTTTTTTGAAAAAAAGAACCAAAAAACTTTTGTTCCCTGGAGTACACGCCGAGGGAGATTCCGCGACAGCAGGACCAAAAGTTTTTTGCTGCTTTTTTTTCAAAAAAGCAGGCTTTGCTTGTCTCTCCAGGCTTCCAGAAGACAACTAACAGACGTAGATCGCCCGCACGGGCAACCCGAGTGGCAAAGAATAACGCGTTTTCTCTTCGAAGGAAGTGACAAGTTTCACAACGAGCAAAGCGGAGCCTACTTTTTCGTCTCTTGCTGCCGCGAGAAGCTGAAACGGCGAGCCCACGAAAGATGGCTATTGGTTCTTTTTTCAGAAAAGAACTGCTTGCTTCCTCGCCGGCGTCAGTAAGCCTGATGGAACAGCACGCCCAACGCGGTCTGTGCGATGATCCGCAGGTCGAAGGCGATGGACCACCGTTCGATGTAGGCGAGGTCGAACTCTACCCGCTTCTGCATCTTCTCCAGCGTGTCCGTCTCCCCGCGCAGGCCGTTCACCTGGGCCCAGCCGGTGATGCCAGGCTGCACCCGATGGCGGCCGAGGTAGTCGTCGATCAGCGCGGAGTATTGTTCGTTGTGCGCGATCGCGTGCGGCCGGGGTCCCACGAGCGACATCTCGCCGCGCAGCACGTTCAGCAGTTGAGGCAGCTCGTCGAGGCTGGTGCGCCGGATGAAGCGGCCGACGCGGGTCACCCGCGGATCCTCGCGCGAAGCCTGCATGACGGTCGAGTCCGATTGCAGCGGCCGGTGCGTCATGCTGCGGAATTTGTAGACGGTGATCGGGTTGTTGTTGAACCCGAGCCGCCGCTGCCGGAACAGCGCCGGCCCCTGGCTGTCCAGCCGTACGGCGGTGCCCACGGCCAGCATCACCGGCGAGAGCATCACCAGGAACACGCTGCCGAGCAGCAGGTCTTCCGCACGTTTGAGGACCACGTGCCACCCGGGCAGCGGGCGCCGGCATACGATCAGCGTCGGGTTGCCCAGCAGCATCTCCGGCTGGCAGCGCGGTGCTGCCAGGGCGGTCGGCAGCACCGGGCACAGGCGCACCGTGGTTGGCATGGTGGACAGGCGGCGCAGCACGCTCTGGGTCGCCGGGTTGCCGGGCCAGGAGATCGTGACAAGCACGTCGTCGATGCGGAACAGCTGCGCCAGGGCGAGCAGGTCGTCGATGGTGGAGCTGCGCTGTGCCGCCGGCGCGCCCGGCTCCCGCGCGGGCGCGAAGACGCCCATCAGGCGCACCTCCTCGCCCAGGCCGTCGTCTGCCGGCAAGCTGTCGACCGGCCCCAAATTGGCCGACCTGGTTTGCAACCGGCGGGCCAGCACGCGGCCGGTGCCGTCGAGGTCCACGATGGCCACCATGCGGGCCAAACGTCCCTGCCGGCGCCAGCTGCGCAGGCGGCGCACCAGGGTGAGCCGCACCAGGCCCAACCCGGCCATGCCGATCACGAACCAGTAGGCGGCCCATAGGCGCCCGTAGTCGTCGGACGTCTTGGTCAGGTAGGCGCCCACCAGCAGCGCTACCATCGTCAACGCCCAGCGGCGCAGCACGTGCACCAGCTGTGCCGGCAGCGCCTCGGCGAGCTTGCGGGCGTCGGCATCCTGCCGCGTCGCGTTGAGCATGATGATCAACGCCAGGCCCGTCGCCACGACGAGCTGGCTCGGCGGCGCCACCGGACCGTAGCGCAGCAGGAGCGCCAGCCCTGCCGCGGCGAGGATGACCGCGCCGTCCGCCACCACCAGCAGCCCTGCCACGAAGCGGTGCGGGTCGAGCGAGGACGACAGCGCGCGCGCGTCCGCCTGCGCCTCCAGCCACTCGGCGCCGCGCCGCCGCTGCGGCGCGGCGTGACGCTGTGCCGGGCCCGCCGCGGCGCGCGGCGCGCGGGCGGCGGCGGCGCTGTCGGCGCTCACCGCGCCTGCAGGACGGGCGCCGGCGCGAAGCTGCGGCCACCCGGCCGGCCTGCTGCAGCACGGCGCGTGACGCTCTCCATCGCCCGCCCGAGGCGGTCCTCGAAGCCCTGGGGGCTCATCGGCAGCACGCGCATGCGCGCTGCGTCCCGCAACTGGTCCAGGGTGGATACGGACGCGTCCAACACCTCGCCCAGCGCGGCGAGCAGGCTGCCGGGCCGGCTGGCCTGGTAGCCGATCCCGCTCACCCCGTGCCGCACCAGGCGGCCGGCCACCGGGCAATCGCGGTCGAACAGCACGACGAGGCCGCTCGCCATCGCCTGCGCCAGCATCTCGCCGCGGCAGGCCAGGTCCGTGTGGGACGCTGCGCCGGCGACCAGCACGCCCGATTGCAGGAACTCTGCCGCCGTTCCTGCCGGGTCCTGCGCGCCGGAGAAGCACTGCACCAGGTTGTCGGGCAGTGATTGGGCGGCCAGCACGCCGCGAAGGTCGCCACTCCCCACCCAGCACAGCTCCAGATGGCGGCTGGCGTCGCGCTCCGCCCAGGCGGCAGCGCTGGCGAGGATGCTGAGGCCGTCGCCGTCCGGCGCCAGCCCGCCACAGACCACCAGGCGGCGTGCGGCCTGCCCGGCGCGGCCGGGCGGTTGGCGCAGGAACGTGTCGATGGCGTAGGGGCCCGGCACGTTGAACACCGCATCGGCCGGCTTGCCCGCCCGCGTCACCGCCGCTTCGGCCACCTCGTCGCCGACCAGCACCGCGTCGGCCACGTGCAGCGCCAGGCGGCGTGCGAGCTGCCAGAACCGCGGCGCCTCGTCGGCCCACACCAGCAGCTGCGTGCGCGAGCGGAACAGGCGGCGCAAGGCTGCCGGCAGCACGGCAGACGCGTTGAGTCCTGCAACGACGGCTGGCGGCGCCTGCCGCGACACGTCGGCAAACCGGTCCGTTGCAGGATCCAGTGCAGGATCCAGGCCGCACAATGGCGACCAGTCGTTGCAGGGACTATCTTGTTCCAACACGGCAGGATCCGGCGCGTCATCGGAGGTCGTCGCAACCATACGCATCGCACACTCCCAGGAACAGCCTCGCCGAACAGGACGCAAGCCGCTTGCCCATGGTTACCATGCAGCGCAGCAAACAGGTGCCGCTTCAGTGGCATTACCCCCGATAGGCAGAGTACAAATTCGGCAGCAACGCAGGCCGGCACGCGCGACGCACATGCGCCGCACCGGAGTGATTTTTCAATCTACCGCCGGGATTAATCCGCTATGGCGCGGACGGCCGCGGGCAAGCGTGCCGCACCCAAAATGCACCGCGCCGTCTCCTTTTGCGCAATGCAGCAAACAACACGATCCGAGCAAGACTGCCCACCGACGCGACGAAGCGCTCGGCCGGCAGGCCGTCGCAGCCGGCAGTGCGGTCGCGACTTGCAGGAGGTTGGTTGGTATGTCTGTGTTCTTCGAAACAACCCGGTCGGACGCTCGTCCCGGCCCGACCGGCGGACTGGTTCTGGTCACAGGTGGCGGCGGCTTCATCGGCGGACACCTGGTGGCCGACCTCAAGCGCGCCGGCCACGCGGTCCGGGCCGTCGACCGCAAGAAGCTGTCTGAGTGGTATCAGGTGGTGGACGGCGTGGACAGCCGGCAGGGCGACGTCTCGGACCCGGTCGTCTGCCGCGCCGTCGTGGAAGATGTCGACCAGGTCTATAATCTTGCCGCGGACATGGGCGGCATGGGGTTCATCGAGACCCACAAGGCAGAGTGCATGCTCTCCGTGCTGATCAACACGAACATGCTCGCCGCTGCACGCGACGAGGGTGTGTCACGTTATTTCTTCAGCTCGTCGGCCTGCGTGTATGCAGCCGACAAGCAGACCGACGCCGCGGTGACCGCATTGCGCGAGGCGGACGCCTACCCGGCGATGCCGGAAGACGGCTACGGCTGGGAGAAGCTGTTCAGCGAACGCATGTGCCGGCACTTTTCCGAAGACTACGGCATGGTCACGCGCGTGGCACGCTACCACAACGTCTACGGCCCGAACGGCACCTATGACGGCGGCCGGGAAAAGGCGCCGTCCGCCATCTGCCGCAAGGTGATCGAGGCCAAGCTGTCCGGCCGCCACACGGTCGAGATCTGGGGCGACGGCGAGCAGACCCGCAGCTTCATGTACATCGACGATTGCGTGCAGGGTTCGCAGCGCCTGATGGCCAGCGGCGTCGAGCAGCCGATCAACATCGGCAGCAGCGAGCTCGTCTCGATCAACCAGCTCGTCAGCATCGTCGAGGACATCGCCGGCATCACCTGCCGGCGCGAGTACAAGCTGGACGCGCCGAAAGGTGTCCGTGGCCGCAACAGCGACAACACGCTGATTCAGGAAGTGCTCGGCTGGGAGCCCAGCATCTCGCTGCGGAGCGGGTTGGAACGCACGTATAGCTGGATCTACGACTCGATGCTCGCCGGCGCGTCGGTGGAGCGCGAGCTGGCGGCGGATTAAGCAAGCAAGCGGTTCTTTTTTGAAAAAAAGAACCAAAAAACATTTGCTTCCGCTGTCGCGCGCTCACCGGAAAGAACCGCGACAGCGAAGACAAAAGCTTTTTGCTTCTTTTTCTCGAAAAAGAAGGCCTTGCTTTCTTACAAGGAGAAAACCATGACCACCCGTGTAAACGTGCTCGGCATCGGCGTGAGCGCCGTCAACATGGACCAGGCCTTGGCGCAACTGAAAAGCTGGATCGACCAGCGGACGCGCGCCTACGTCTGTGTCACCGGCGTGCACGGCGTCATGGAAAGCCGGCGCTCGTCCGCGCTGCAGGCCATCCACAACAACGCTGGCCTGGTGGTGCCGGACGGCATGCCGCTGGTGTGGCTTCTGAAGCTTGCAGGATGTGCCTCGGCAGACCGTGTCTGCGGCCCCGAACTGATGCCGCGTTTCATCCAGGATTCGGTCGCCCGCGGTGACCGCCACTTCTTCTACGGCGGATCGGAGGCGGCGATCGCCGCGTTGCAGGACCGCGTGCGCGCCATGGCCCCAGGGGTGTGCATCGCCGGCGCCATCTCGCCGCCGTATCGGGCGCTGACGGACGCCGAGGACGAGGCGATGGTGGCCGCGATCAACGCTGCCAGGCCGGACATCGTCTGGGTCGGGCTCAGCACGCCCAAACAGGAACGCTGGATGGCGGCGCATCGCAGCCGGCTGGACGCGCCAGCCTTGGTCGGCGTCGGCGCCGCTTTCGACATGGAGGCCGGGTTGGTCAAGCGCGCACCGATGTTCCTGCGGCGCACCGGCTTCGAGTGGACCTACCGGCTGGTGAAGGAGCCGCGCCGGCTTTGGAAGCGCTATTTGTCGAGCAACCCGAAATTCGTGCTGCTGGCTACGTTGCAGGCGATTGGGGTGTATCGGCCGCCGTTGGTGACGTAAGAAAGCAAGCAGTTCTTTTTTGAAAAAAAGAACCAAAAAACTTTTGCTTCCGCTGTCGCGCGCTCGCCGGACAGAACCGCGACAGCGGAGACAAAAGCTTTTTGCTTCTTTTTCTCGAAAAAGAAGACCTTGCTTACTTGCTTAACCCCTCTAGGTAACGCCCCGCGCAAGTTCCCGGGCTATACGTCTGCCGCACCCGCGCCACGTCGTGTGCCGCGAGCCGCGCCGCGCTGCCGGCGCGCAGCACCTCCAGCATGTGCGAGGCCCAAGCCGACGGATCCTCTGCCGCTTCCACCACGCGCCCCAGCCCGAGCGTCGTCTCCGGCAGCGCGGTCAGGTTCGTCGTGAGCACCGGCAGGCCGAAGCCCAGCGCTTCGACCGGCGGCATGCCGAAGCCCTCGAACACCGAGGGGAACGCGAACAGCGCCGCGTGGCGGTACCAGCGCCCGAGCGCCGCGTCGTCCAGGTAGCCGGTCAGCTTCACCCGGTCGGCAAGGCCAAGTTCGTCGATCAGCGTCCGCAGGCCCACCTTCGCGCCGCCCACGCCGCGCAGCCCCTCGTAGTCCTGCCCGCACAGTACGAGCTGAACCTCACTGTCCCGCCGCGCCACTTCGGCGAATCCGCGAACCAGCGTGGCGAGGTTCTTGTGCGGATACTGCGCGGCGACCGACAGGATGTAGGGCCGCTCGCACGGCGGCGTCTCCCCCGGCTCGCCGGTGCCGAAGCGCGACCACGAGATCGGGTTGGGTGCCACGACCAGCTTGTGTGCGTGACGCTTGCCGAAGCTGCGCAACACGTCTTGTCTGACGAAGTCGGAGATGACGAAAATGCGGTCTGCGCAGCGCACGGCAAATTCCTGCGCGGCACGCAGCCAAGCCCGCTTCTTGGCCGTGAAGTAGCTGGGGAAGTGCCGGTATTGCAGGTCGTGCAGCACCACGCCGGACCGCCCGAGGCGGCCTGGCACCAGCGGCGGCAGGAAGTAGTTGGGGAACAGGATGGCGTCCGCGCGCAGCGAGCGGTCCAGGCAGGCGCGTTGTTCGTCCAGGAAGCGCGGCCCGCGCCCGCCGGTTTCTTGCAGCCGCAGCAAAGGAGAGTCCTCGATCTCCTCGCGAAAGCCGGCGGCGAGGTTGTTCTTCTCTGCGCACAGCACCGTCGTCGCAACGTCGAGTCCGGACAAGCCGCGCACCAGGTTGTAAAGCATCTGCTCGGCGCCGCCGACTCGCCCCGCGTAGACGAAATGTGCCGAGACCAGCAGCCTTAAGTCGGCGGCGGCGGGGGCGACAGGCGCGGCCTGAGCAAAATGCGTGTCCATGCGCGCAACCTAGCCGCGCGCGAAGCGGTATGGTCCGGCAATACGGTATCGCGCACCTAGCCGGAATAGTCGTTTCAGCCGCCACGCCAGCATCATACGTTGCGCCGCATACAACAGACGAAAGACGGCACGCTGGTGATCGAGCACCTCGACTCGCTGCAAGACGAAAGCATCCTCGAGGCCGACGTGTGCATCGTCGGTGCGGGCGCCGCCGGGCTGCTCATCGCCCGCGCGCTCGCCAGGACCGGCGCGCGCATCGTGCTGCTGGAGAGCGGCGGCTGGGCGGCGGACCACCCCACCAGCCAGCTCTCCGACGGCCACAGCGCGCCGGGCACGTTCCGCGGCCTGCAGGCCGGGCGGTCGCGCGTGTTCGGCGGTACTACCACGCTATGGGGCGGCCAGTGCATCCGGCTCGACCCGATCGACTTCGAACGCCGCGCCTGGGTGCCGCACAGCGGCTGGCCGATCGCCTACGACGACCTGGTGCCGCACTACGAAGCGGCCGAGGCGGCGCTCGAGATCACCGAAGCCGACCGGGAGGTGCCGGCCTGGACGCGCTTCGGCGTGAAGCAGATCGCGTTGGACCCGGCCGCGCTGCGCACCGTGCACGGCGTGTTCATCCGCCGCCCGGACCTCGGCCGCCGCTTCCGCGACGAACTGCGTGCGGCCCCGCGCGTGCGGGTCCTGCTGCACGCCACCGCACAGCACCTGCGCACGGACGCCTTCGGCACCATCGTCTCCGAGGTTAGTGTGGCCAGCCTGAGCGGGCGGCGCGCCAGCGTGCGGGCCCGCCGCGTGGTGCTGTGTGCCGGCGCCATCGAGAACGCCCGGCTGCTGCTGCTGTCGGACTCGGTCAACCCGGCCGGCCTGGGCAACGCGCACGGCCTGGTCGGGCGCTACCTGCAGGACCATCCGTGCGGGCGCACCGCCACCGTGCAGACGGAAGTGCCGCGCGTGCTGCAGGACCACTGGAACATGTTGTACGGCTCGGCCGCGCGCTACATGCCGAAGCTCGCTTTCACCGAGGCGGCACAGCGCGGCGAAGGGCTGCTCAACTGTGTCGGCCGCCTGTCCTACGACTACGACGAGACGGACGGCACGCGGGCGCTGCTCGGCCTGCTGGCGGAATGGCGCGGCGAGCGCCGGCCGCGCGCCCTGGCCGCCCGGCTCGGCCACGCTGCGTCCGGCCTGCCGGACATTGCCCGCAGCCTGTGGCGGGTCCGTGCCCGCGGCCTCTCGCCGGCGCCCAAGCCCCGCCAGATCCACCTCGAGGTGTTCAGCGAGCAGACGCCGGACCCTGACAGCCGTGTCACGCTGACCGCCGCCACGGACGCGTTCGGGCTGCGCCAGGTGCACGTCGACTGGCGGCTGGACCAGCTGACCGCGCGCACGCTGGCCGGCTTCACCCGGCTGGTCGGGCGCGAGTTCGAGCGGCTCGGCCTCGGCCGGCTGGACACGGCCTCCTGGCTGGACGACGCGCTGCCGTGCCGGTCCGCCATCGTCGACTCGTATCACCCGGCCGGCACCGCGCGCATGTCGGCCGACCCCGCTTCCGGCGTGGTGGACAGCGACTGCCAGGTGTTCGGCGTGGGCGGCCTGTACGTCGCCGGCAGCGCCGTGTTCCCCACCTCGGGTGCCGCCAACCCGACGCTCACCATCGCCGCCATGGCACTGCGCCTGGCGGACCATTTGCGGCAGACGCTCTCCGATGAGGCGGCTTCACGCCGGCCGTCCACACTCCGGCGAGGCGTAGCGGCGCAGCCCAGCCCGCTCGAGCAGTCGCCGGCGTGAGCGCGCCGGCACAGGCGCGGGTGGAGCTCGACTTCGCGCCAGCATCCCGCCGGCCGGGCGGGGCAGCGGACCGGCTGCGCGCCGTGCTGTCCCGCCCCGCGGTGTTCGGCGGTTTGATGCCGGTGGTCACCATCCTCAACGCGCTGGTCGGCATGGCGCTGCCCAAGCTGATGCCGCCCAGCGAGTTCGGCACCTACGCCCTGGTGGTGACGCTGTTCCAGTACGGGCTGATCTTCGACCTCGGCGCCTCGCAACTGGCGGACCGGATGATCCCCGCCTGCCTCGGACGCGGCCAGCCGGAGGACGCGGACCGGATCGGCCAGCAGCTGCTCTGGCTGCGCCTGGCGGTGGCCGCCCTCACCCTGGCGGTGCTGGTGCCCGGGCTGTTCGCGGCGGCCTCGTTCGGCGCGCTGCCGTTCCAGCCGGGCATCGGTGCGCTCGCGGCGGCCGCCGGCATCGCCTACATGATCTCCCTCGGCCCCGCCTGCCTCTACCGGGCGCACGCGGCGCGGCGGGACTACGCGCTGTCGGTGGTCGTGCTGTCCGCCGGCCTGACGGTGGCTCGGCCCGGCGGGTTGCTGGCGGGCGGCATCGCCGGCTGTTTCGCCGCATTGCTCGCCTGGTATGCCGGCTTCGCCCTGCTGTTCCACGCCCGGCTCACCCCGCGCCTGGCCCTGCTACCCTCCGCGTCACGCGGTGCGGCGCTGCTGCTGCGCGGGCTGCCGTTCTTCGCCACCTCGATCATCTGGGCGTTCTACGTGACCGGCAACCGCTGGTTCGCCGCCGGGCTGCTGCCGCGCGACGCCTTCGGACAGTTCGCGTTCGCCGCCAACATCTTCTCGCTGCTGGTGGGTGCTGCCGGCGGCTTCAGCGCGCTGTACTACCCCCGCCTGTCGCAGGGCATTGCCAGCGGCGGCGCCTACGCCCTGTCAGGCCGGCTGGGGCAGGACTGCGGCAAGCTCGTCACCGGCCTGGCGCTGCTGATGGCGGCCGGCATCGTGCTGGCCGGCTGGCTGGTGGGCCTGGCCTACCCGCAGTACCGGCTCGGCGTGCCCACCGCGCGGATCATGCTGGTTGCCGTGCCGCCGCTGGTGCTGGCCTCCTGGCTGATGCCCGTCTCGCTGTCGAACGGCCACAAGCCGTGGATCGATGGCCTGGTCGTCTTTCCGCTGGCCACCCTCCTGCTCGGCATCTCGGAGCGGTGGCTGTTCGGCGTCGCCGGCAGCGCCGGCGCGGCGTGGGCCTCCACCGTCAGTGCGCTGCCGCTGGTCGCCATGCAGCTCGGCGTGCTGTGCCACGCCCGCATCCTGCGCGCGCGCCACGCGGCGGCCCTGCTCGCCGTCACCCTGCTGGCCAGCGCGGCCCTGGCAACGCTCGCCGTGCTGGTGGACCAATGAGCACGCGAGCGCCGGCGCGGCGGGTCGCGGTCACCGGCGCCGGCGGTTTCATCGGCCGCCGCCTCGCCGAGATGCTGGAGCAGTCCGGCGCCGAGGTGCGGCGCCTCACCCGCCGGACCACGCCGCTCGACGACGCGTCCCGGCTCGCCGGCGCCCTGTCCGGCTGCACCGCAGTGGTGCACTGCGCCTACGACGCCTACGACGAGGCCGCCAACCTGCGCATGGCGGAGACGCTGGGGCATGTCTGCGCCACGTCCGGCACCAGGCTCGTCCACCTCAGCACAGCTGCGGTCTACGAGCCGCTGCCGGACGGCGTGCTGACCGAAGCCGCCCCCACCAACGCGCCGGGCACCGCCTATAAGGCGGCCAAGCTGGCGATCGAGCGCTGCCTGCTGGACCTGGTCCGCACGCGCAGGCTCGACCTCTTTGTCCTGCAGCCCACCATCGTCTACGGCCCGGCGGGCGGCGCCTGGACAGACAGCCCGGTGCGCGAGCTGCTGACCGGCGAGGTCTGGCTGCCGGACGCAGGACGCGGGCTGTGCAATGCCGTCCACGTGGACGATGTCTGCCGCGCCGCGATGGCCGCCTGCACGGCCGGGCTTGCCTCCGGCGAGCGCCTGCTGATCAGCGGCCCTGCCCCGGTCACCTGGGCGGCGTTCCTCGGCGCCTACCAGACGATGCTCGGCACGGATTCGCTGCGCTTCGAGCCGCCAGGCCGCGGCTTCGACCCGGCGCCGGCAGCACCGCCGCCGGCAGCGTCCCGGCAGCGTCTGAAACAGATGCTGCTGGGCCGGCTGGGTGCGGCCGGACGCAGCCGGGTTCACTTCATGGTGCAAGACCTGCGCTCCAGGCTGCTTGGCCGGAAGGCGCTGCGCGCGGAGGGTGCCAAGCGCGCGCTTTACGAGGCGCGGTGCCGCGTCAGCACGGCCAAGGCGGAGCGCCTGCTTGGTTTTTATCCGGACGTCGGCGTTGAGGCGGGGATGGCGGCGACGCTTGGTTACGTGATCGGGACGTATGGCAAGGAAGCAAGCAGTCCTTTTTTGGAAAAAAGGACCAAAAAACTTTTGCTCTCTGGCGCTGCTGCAACGCGAGGGATGACGTCTGACACGTGACGGCTGTTGCCGAGGTGCTGTCGCGGCGTTTCCTTCACCGCGCACTCAGGAAAACAAAAGTTTTTTGGTTCTTTTTTTCAAAAAAGAACTGCTTTCTTTCTTCCCGCTACTCCCTTTGCACGCTCCGACCCGTCTAGCCGCGCATGCTAATTTTCGCTCCGGACAAACACGCGGTGACCAATGGCGATCCATGTTGGCGGCACGATGACGTGCGCGGTGATCGGCTTATCTCTCCTGGTGCCGGCCGCCGGTCCGCGCGCGGCGTCCGCACGCCGTCAAGTCCTCGCGGTGGCCACCCAGGCGGTGGCGGTGGCGCCGGTCCAGCAGGCCCCGCCTGCCGCGCCGCCGGTGCCGAGCGTGATCGGCCGGCGGCCGACGCCGGCTGACGGGCTGCCGACCTACGCGCAGGACGAGCACTGGCTCGACGGCGACGGCCATAGCTGGTCCATGCGCGACCAGGGCGGCGGCCGCGCGATGTGGCTGTTCCAGGAGCCGGCCGGCCCGCCGCTCGACGAGATCGGCGGCCAGCGCCCGGTGGCCGCCTACGGCACCAGGCGGCTGACCGCGGCCTATGCCGGCCCTGCGCTGGGCGTGGTGCGCGCCACCGACGGTGCGGCGCTCGACATCGGCTTCACCCAGTCGGGCGGGCTGGACGAGATGCTGCTCTCGGCGTTCTGCGCGCTCGCCGAGTGCCGCGTGGCCCGCTGGTACGACCAGTCCGGACACGGCAACGACGCGACGCAGGACGACGCTGCCGCGCGGCCCGCCATCCGCCTGTCGCACCGGGTCGGCAACGCCGTCTCGGTGATCTGGGACTACGAGACGACGGGCGGCTCCCCGCCGCGCTTCCTGGTGCTGCCGGAGGCCGTCTCGCTCGACAGCGGCAGCATGGGCATCCTGTGGACCGGCCGATTCCACAACGCGTCGATGGTCTCGCCGCTGGTCGAGCTCGGCACCGACGAGGATCCGTTCGGCTTCGGCTTCTGGGACGCCCACGGCGATTTCTACATCGGCGACGCCAAGCACGTGGGCGAGTTGCCGGGCCACGCGACCACGACGGCCGCGGTCGGCCTGATCTCCGCCGGCAGCGACGGGGTGACCACCAGCTACCGCAACCACCTGCTGCAGGTGGGCCGGCTGGCCTCGGCCACCCATGCCGGCGGCTTCATCGGCAAGACCGCCGCGTTCCGGCAGTTCGCGATGATGGAGCTCTCCAGCCTGGTGCTCTACAACCGCCCGTTCTCGCCCGGGGACCGGTTCTACGGCGTGCAGGCGCTGAGCGAGACCTTCGCCATCCCGCAGCAGCAGCAGGACACCTACGTGGTGGACGGCGATTCGATGACTCAGGGTATCGCCAGCCTGTACCTGCAAAGCTACCAGCGCGACATGGAGCGGCTGTTGCCGCCCGACCTCGTGCTCTACAACGCCGCCTGGGCCGGCAAGACGCTGGACGGCAAGGACGGGCTGGTGGATCGTTTCGCCGGGTTCACCGCCAAACTCTACAACCCGCACGCCCGCCACAACGTCCTCTCCGTGCTGGCCGGCACCAACGATCTGCAGAACGGCAGGACCGGCCGCCAGGTGTTCGACCTGATGCGGCAATACGCGGTCGAGGCCCACCGCGCCGGCTTCCGCCTGGTGGTCTGCACGGTGCTGCCGCGGCAGTCCTTCACCCCGGCCACCGAGGCAGAGCGGCAGCGCCTGAACGCGATGCTGCAATCCGGCTGGCGGGACTTCGCCGACGGCCTCGTCGACCTTGCGGCCGACCCGGTGCTGGGCGTGGCGGAAGCCTGGCGCAACCCGAACGTGTACATTTCGGACGGCATCCACCTCACCGATTACGGCTACCAGACGCTGGCGAGCGACATGGCCGAGACGGTCAACCGGCTGGTGCGGTGAGGCCGGTCACGGCGCCGCTCGGCATCTGTCCCCAAGCTGGCCGGTCCGTCACCATCTTGCGGCGCACCCCCACGGCGCCTGGGCCGCCTGCGCCCGCCGCCGCGCGCGCCTGCCCGCAGGCACCGGCCGGCGCGGCCAGCGGCCGCCTGGAACGCGCAACAGTGGCGCTGCTGACCAACTTCGTGGCGCCGTACCGGATCGGGCTGCTTGAAGCGCTTGCCGCACGGTTGGGCCGGTTGCGAGTGTTCGTGTCCACACGCATGGAACCCGACAGGGCCTGGCAGCCGCAGCACGGTACCCTGGACGTTGTCGTGCAGCGCACCCTCACCTTCAACGACAGCCACCGCCGGCCCGGCGGCATCAGCCAGCGCCTGTTCCTGCACGTTCCCTGGGACACGCTGGCGGTGCTGCTGGCCTACCGTCCCGACCTGGTGATCACCGGCGAGATGGGCGCGCGCTCGCTGCTGGCCGTGCTCTACCGCCGGCTGCGCCCACGCTCGCGGCTGATCCTGTGGGCCACGCTGTCCGAGCACACGGAGAAAGATTGGGGCCCGGCCCGCCGTGCCCTGAGGCGTGCGATCCTGGGATCGGTCGACGCCGTCCTGGTCAACGGTCCCAGCGGCGCGCGCTACATCCACAGCCTCTCGCCCGGCATGCCGACGCACGTGGTGCACCAGGCGGTGGCGTCCGGGCCGTTCGCCGCAGCGCCCCTGCGCCGCCGCCCGGAGGACGGGCGGCGCCTGGTCTTCTCGGGCCGCCTGATCGCCCAGAAGGGCGTCTTCGAGCTGCAGCAGGGCCTCGCCCGGCGCGCCGCCGGCCACCCGGGCGAGCGCATCGACATCACCTGGGCCGGCGACGGCGAGGCGCGCGCCGCCCTGCAGGCCACCCAGCTGCCGCCCAACCTGCACCAGCGTTTCACCGGCCACCTGGACTACCCCGCGCTGGCCAGGCTGTACGCCGCCAGCGGCGCCCTCGTCCTGCCGACGCTGTTCGACGAATGGGGCCTGGTCGTCAACGAGGCGCTGGCCAGCGGCCTGCCGGTGCTGGGGTCCGTCTTCAGCCAGGCGGTCGAGGTGCTGGTCGGGGACGGGGACACCGGTTGGCTGTTCGACCCCACAGTGCCGGACAGCCTGCAGCACGCCCTGCACCGTTTCCTGACCACGGGCGAGGACCGCCTCGCCACCATGCGCGCGGCGGCGCGCCGTCGTGGCCTGGAGGTCTCGGTGGAAGGTGCGGCGGACCGCATCGTGGCTGCGGCGCGCGAGGTTCTCTCGGCCGCCCGCCCGCGTTGACGCCCGGACAGCCAGGCGCGCTGCGCCGCGTCCTGCGGGAGTTCGGGCCGGCGCGGCAAGCCGCCATCCGGGTCCGCCTGCTGGCACGCCCGAAGGTGGCGGCCGGCGGCGTCACCTTCCTGTTCTACCACGGTGTTGCCGCCCGCCAGCGCACCGCCTTCAACCGCCAGGTCAGCCGGCTGCGCGGGTTCGGCGACCTGACCGCGCTGGGCGACGCGATCGCTTTCCTGGCCGGCCCCGCGTCCGGCGAGCGGCGCATCTGCCTCACCTTCGACGATGGCGACCGCGGCGCTTACGACCACGCCTTTCCGGTGCTCGCAGAGCGCGGCGTCCCCGCCGCCTTCTTCGTGGTCCCGCGCTGGCTGGACGAGAAGCAGCCGGGCAGCATCGGGTGGCAGGAATGCCGCAGCCTGGCACAGGCCGGCATGGAAGTTGGGTCGCACAGCCTTAGCCATCGCCGCCTCAGCACGCTCGACGACGCGGACGCCCACGCCGAGTTCGCTGCGTCGCGTGCGCGCATCGAGTCCGAGTTGGGCCGGCCCTGCCTGCACTTCGCCTGCCCGTGGGGCCAGCCCGTGCTGGACTACGACCCGCACCGCGATTGTGCCCTGGCGCGTACTGCCGGTTACCAATCGTTCCTGACGACGTTCGCCTGCCGGGCCGCTTTCGGTGCGGATCCGTGGGCGTTGCCGCGGGTTCGGATGGAGCCGGCTTGGGGGGAGGCGGAGCTGGCTTACGCGCTGCGGCGGTAGGGAAGGAAAGCAAGGCCTGCTTTTTTGAAAAAAAGCAGCAAAAAACTTTTGTCTCTCTCAGGTGTGCCGAGTAGACACGTGGGGTTTTTATACCAGAAAGGCCTGCTTTTCTGAACAAAGCGGCAAACGACTTTTGGTCCTGCTATCGCGACGTCTCCCGCAGTGTGTGCCCAAATGAACAAAAGTTTTTTGGTTCTTTTTTTCAAAAAAGAACCGCTTGCCTTGCTCATCACTGTTCAGCACGTCGAACAGCCGCAGTCTGATCACTGGCTCTGCAGAAACCCGAGCGCCAGCGCCGGAGACGCCGCCTTCAGCTGGTATTTGTGCAAAGCCGGGCTGTAGAACATCGGACGTTCGAACAGCGGCGCGGCGTCGACGATCGTGCCGGCGTTGACCAGCGCGTGCGGCGCGTCGTGGTAGATGTTCTGCGACACGGCGGGCAGCGCGATCGATCCGCCCGACCCGTTAAGGTAGTCCCACAGCGTGCCCGGCGGCGTGGCGGCCGAGTAGACGATGTTTCTGGTGAAGACGTTGCCGTTCATGCCGTAGTTCGGAAAGCCGGAGGTGACATCGTCCTGGTAGAGCGCCAGCTTCAGCAGAGCGGTGAGGTCGAAGATGTTGTTGACGAACATGTTGCCGTCGCCGCCGTGGACCTGGAACGCGTAGGTCCCTGAGCCGAAGACGGTGTTGCGCGTCACCATCACGTTGGACTGTTCGTCGTCGAGGTAGATGCCTTTGGTCGAGTTGGCAGCTGGGCCGAAGCCATTGACGGTGTTGCCGCTCACCACCTCGCCGGTGCTCTGGTGGCCCACGTCGCGCAGGTAGATCGCCCCGCAATCGACCACCGCGGTGCAGACGTTGGTGACGGTGTTGCCCTCCACCACGGTGTTGGAGTTGGTCTGCCCAGCCCCGCCGGCGTTCACCTGGATGCCGGTGTAGGTGTTGTTGAGTACCGTGTTGTTGGTGACCTGCGAGTTCTGCACGTTGAGCAGGAAGATGCTGGCACCCAGCGTGTTGGTCCGCCAGTCCGGCGAGGTGACGTTCTGGATGGTGTTGCCGGTGATCACCAGGGCGCTGGCGTACTGGGCGAAGATGCCGCTGGTGGTGAACCGGTCGATGGTCAGGCCCTGGATGGTGATGCCCGGGAAGCCGTCGATCACCACGGCCTGGGCGGTGGTGCCGCTGCCCTCCAGCAACGGGTGCTGGCCGGGGTAGGCGAGCCAGGACTTGTTCTGGTCGTAGTAGCCGGACAGGTTCAACGCCTGGCTCCTGGGGTAGGTGCCACCTTCGAGGTAGGTGATCGCCGGGCCAGTGCCTGCCTGCTGCATCGCCGTCTGGGCACGCTCCAGGGTCTGGAACGGTGTGGCGTAGGTGGTGCCGGTGTTGCCATCGGCGCCGTTCGGGGCGACGAAGAAAGTGGGCGTCTGCGCGGCGGCAGACGAGGGGGCGATAAGAACCGGCACGGACAAAAAGGCGAAGAGCGGCCGCATCATTTCAACCTGGAGGTGATAGATTCGTCAAATAATCACTTCGGGTTGCATACGGCAAGTAGTTATTTGTTACGATGCCGACTTGAGAACGACCGGGCTAGGCCTTAATTGTCTTCTGCTTGACCGAAGGCGTCATCGTCGGGACGAGCAGACTCAGCCATGCTTTGCCCAGGCGAGCCCGGCCTGCCGCGGACGGCGCGCTATGGAGTTGTTGATGGCCAGGGCCGCAATATTGGCAAAAGTCCCTTCAGGCATCTTGGCGTCTGCCATCGTATGCGTTGCGGCCTTTGCGGCAACGGTATCCGGCACGGCGGCCGCCGAGGTGGACGCGGCCGCTGGCGCGCCGGCCATCCGTGTCGGCGGCAACAGCCGCTACGCCACCATCGCGCAAGGCATCTCCGCGGCCGAGGCGGCCGGGTCGCACCGCGTGAACGTCGAGCCGGGCACCTACACGGAAACCGACACGCTTGGCCCGGCCGACAACGGGCTGACGATCGCTGCCCGCCCCGGCAGCGCCACGGTGGTGGGCTCGTTCAGCGTGACGAATGCGTCGTCGATTACGCTATCCGGCCTGGCGTTCCAGGGCGACGGCAGCAGCGTCGCGGTCTCCCTGCTCAACAGCACACAGGTCAGGATCATCGAAAACAGGTTCACCGGCGTAGGCCAGGCTGTCCTGTTGGACGGCACCAGCCTCAGCACCGTCACGCGCAGCACGATCACTAACGCCACCAACAGCGCCATCGAAGTCAAAGACGGTGCTGCCAACGATAGCGTCACCTACACAGTCATCGACGGCTGCATGGCAATGGGCACGCTGGGTGCCATTTGGCTGCACGGCACCTCGGCCAGCATCATCGAAGACAACGTGGTCATGAACACCGCCGGCGCCGGCATCAGCCTCGCGGATTTCGACCCGCCCGGCAGCACGGACACGCAGAACGACAACGCCACCATCGCTTATAACGGGCTGATCGGAACCGACGCGATGAGCGAGGACAGCGGCGCCATCTACGTGCTTGGCCGCAGCCAGACTCCAAGTACCGGCATCACCATCAGCATGAACCTCGTCATGGGCGTGGGCTCCTCGTCCGCCACGCACGCCGTGGGCATCTACCTCGACGACAACGCATCCGGCATCACCGTCAGCCGTAACATCATCCAGGCCACGCCCACGATGTCGGACGTCTTCGAGATACACGGCGGCAGCAACAATAGCTTCTCAGCCAACATCTTCGACCTCGGCACCGGCGACACCGATGACGGGCTGTTCCAGCAGGACGAGGCCGACCAGATGCCGCAAGGCAGCTTCCAGCAGCTGCAGAACAACGTGGTGTCGGGCAACATCTACGCGACGGAAAGCGACGCGTCGCACGACCCCGGGTTCGCCGACTTGACAGGCATGATCGGCAACACGCTGATCACCCGCAACGACTACTGGGCGTTCAGAGGTGCGCCGCTCAACGTGCAGGGAACCGGCGCCCAGGGCGACACGGCGCCGAGCTACGACCCGCCCGCGTCGCAACCCGCCCAGTCCGTCAGCGAGTACGCGACCTGGAGCGGCGCCGGCATCCGGTTCAAGGCGATCAACACGTCGCGGATAGCGCAACCGCAGTAGGACGCGAAGGCAAGGCCTTCTTTTTCGAGAAAAAGAAGCAAAAAGCTTTTGTTTCGGCTGTCGCAGATTAGTCCTCAAACATGCGCCTCCTCATAGACCGCAACAACTTTGGTCATGCCGTCGCGGAGGTTTCTGCAGCGCGCACCCAGGAGAACAAAAGTTTTTTGCCTTACTTTTGCGGTGTCATACCAAGTGGCGTTGATGCTTTCTCGTAGAAAGCAAGCAGTCCTTTTTTGAAAAAAAGGACCAAAAAACTTTTGACTCCGCTGTCGCGCGCTTTCCGGGAAGGTTCGCGACAGCGGAGTCAGAAGAAGGCCTTGCTTGCTCGGAACGGTCAACCTTCAGGCCGGTTGGTATCAGACCACTGGGGTCACTTCGCCGCCTTCGGCGCAAATACCCCAAACCCCTCCCGCAAGAACCCAGGCGTCAACGCAGACAACGGGTTCACCCCCACATGCGGATCGCTCAACGGCCCCCGCACCCAATACCGCGCCGCGAACACCCCGCCGCCCTTCTCCGGCGAGAACACCCGCCCGATCACCGGCAGGTCCGCCAGGAGCTGGTTAAAGAAGTAGGCCGGCACCACCGTGCCGCTGATGTTGGCCACCCGCCGGCGCAGGTCGATGTCGCCCTTGGCCGTCAACCCCAGCGACGGGGAGAACGCGCGCGCGTTGGTCAGCCCCAGGTCGTCGTCCTGCCAGCGGAACGGTGCGATCAGCTTGGAGAAGTGCAGCCCCGGGCCGTGCAGCAGGTCCACCAGGCCGTACAGCGTCATGCCCTGCAGAAGCCGGCCGATCGCGGGTGCGTCGCGCATGTTGAACTCGGACAGCGTGGTGGTGCCGGTGAGCGGCGAGCCGGGTTTGGTGTCGTCGTAGGCGCCGGTCATCTGCAGCTTGCCGCCGGCCAGGTTGTCGGCCACGCCCAGCGCGTGCAGCACCAGCCCGGCATCGGCCGCCTGGATGGAGACGTCGCGGCCGCCCGGCCTCGGCGTGATGCTGGCCACCAGCTCGCCGGCGGTGCCGGCGTGCACCTGGCCATGCAGGATGCGCAGCCCGTCATCGGCGGCGTCCAGGCTGAACGGCGCCACGCTCCTGCCGCGCGAGAGCTGCACCTGGTCGAAGCTCAGCCTGGCCGCCCAGGGCTGGCCCGGCTTCTCGGGCTGCGCGGGCGCCGTCGCCGGCTGTGCAGCCTTCGCGGCCGCGGCCTTCGGCGGCGGGTCGAGCAGCGGCGAGAGGTCCAGCAGCGGCCCCGACAGGCTCACTTGCAGCGGCGCGTGCGGGTCGGCAGGGAAACTCACCTGGCCGTGCGCCTGGGTGCGGCCGAACTCCAGCTGGTCCAAGTGCAGCGTGCGGCCCTGCGGCGAGAGCTCCGCCCGGCTGACGACGGCCAGGTTCGGCCCGTTGGCGTGCAGGTCGTCCACGCCGGACAGGCGCCCGTGGTCCAGCATCACCCGCCCGCCGATGGAGGCGGCCTGGCCGGCGGGCTTGGACCAGCCGAGCGGCAGCGCCACGCCGGCTTGGCCGAGGTCGGCGTCCACCTGCAGCGTGGCGGTGCCGTCCCGCAGCCCCTGGTAGTCCACCGACAGGCCCGCCTGTCCGCCGGTCAGCACGTGGACGACACCCAGCGGCAGGCCTGCCGCACTCAGCTGCGCGGGCGTGGCCGTGCCGTTCGCGGTGACGTGCTGCAGGACCTGGTCCGGCTTGCCCGCGCGGAAGTCCAGCATCAGGCCTATCTTGGCGGGGATGCCCGCCACCTCGCCGGTGCCGGCCGCCGTCAGGCTGTCGCTGGTGACCTTCAGCGACATGTCGGCGTCGTCCAGGTCGTGGCCGGCGGCGATGCGGCCAAGGTGCACGCCGGTCAGCTTGACGGTGGCGCCGACGCCAATCTGGTCCATCGTCACCCGGTCCTCCAGCGGCACCCGCATCGTCAGGTGCGCGGACGCAGCCCCGGTGGCACCCGCCACGTCTATGCCGCTGCGCGCGATCAGCCCTAGCCGCGGGTTGTTCAGCAGGCCCAGCGCGTCCGGCAGGGGTCCGGAGAGGCCCACATCGATGTCGCCGAACTGGTGCGGCTGCGACAGGCCGGTGATGCGGATCGACGAGCCCGGGGTCAGCTCGAGGTTGTCCTGGCCACCGCGGTCCATGGTCACCAGCAGGGCGTCGGGCCCTTGCAGCACCAGGTGGGCGCGGCCGTGTTCCAGCGGGGGGACCGGCCGCAGCCAGAACAGCGTCACGTCATCGGCGTCCAGCCCGCCGGACAGCGCGGTCAGCACCAGGGCAGTGCCGTCCGCCGCGCCGTCCAGCGTGCCGGCCACCTGGGCGCCGTGCGCCTGGCCGGCGGGCAGGTTCTGCACCAGCCAGGACCGCGCGCCGCCGCCGGTGCCCTCCGGCCAGTAGTAGGGCAGGTCGGCCAGCGCCGCTTCGTCGATCGCCGCGGTGAAGCTGGCGTGCAGCTTTCCGGCCTGGCGCGTGGCGGTGGCGCTGGCGGTCAGCACCGGCGGCTTCATGCCGGTGGTGCCCGGGCCGCTGGCTGGCGCCAAAGCGAGCCGCAGCGACTCCAGCCTGGCCTCGTCCGGCCGCATGGTGAGCGTGGCCGCCAGGCTGGCCAGCGCCACGCTGCCCTGTCCCGCCCGCAGCACCCCCGCATTTGCCGCCAGATTCACCCGCCCGCCGGTGAACTGCAGCGAGGGACCGAGCTCGGCCTCGGCGGTCAGCCGCACCGGGGCGTCCAGCATGCTCAGCGTGGCCAGGCCCGGCGCCAGGCCGGCCAGCGCCGCCGGCGAGACGGCGCCGGTGGTCAGCATCACCCGTGTGCCGCCCTCCTGCGTCGCCGCGTGCACGTCCACAGTGTCCTGCACCGCGCCGGTCTGCAGGACCACGTGCGCGCTGCCGGCAACTGCGCCGTCCGCCTGGCGCGTCACGTCCACGTCCAGGCCCTTGGCCAGCACCACGTTGCCGGGCAGCGCGCCGAGCAGCGTCACCGTCGCGTCGTGCACCACCAGGCTGCGCAACCCCGCGAGCCAGGGCGGTGCCGCGCCTTGACCGGATGGTCTACCCGCGCCCAGCCGGGGAGGATCGCCCGCTTCCTGCTGCGTCAGGTCGCCCGCGCCCTGCCGGGGCGACAAGCCCGGCAGCTGGCCGTCCGGGCCCAATCGCACCACCACGACGGCCCCGTCCACCGAGACGCTGCGCGGGACAACGCGCGCCAGCAGCAGCTGCGAGACCGACACGGCAACCTTTGCCTGGCGCAGGTTCGCCGACGTGCTGCCGTCCGCGCTGCCGGCGACCACGTTGTGGGCGACCATCACCAGCGGTGCGCCCGTCGCCTGCCAGCCGGCCCAGGACAGCGCTGCCTCGCCGACCGCCAAATGCAGGCCGGGGGTGGCGATGCGCGACTGGGCGCTGCGGACCAGTGACGTCACGTCGATCGGGCCCTGCGACAGGCGCCAGGCGAGCAGGCAGGCGGCCAGGGCGGCGACGAGGAGGACGCCGAGGATGAACTCGCCGACGAAGTGAAGCAGCTTCAGCAAAGGCAAGCACTTCTTCGAGAAAAAGAAGCAAAAAGCTTTTGTTGCGGCTGTCGCGGAACATGCATGAGACTCCCGCGACAGCGGAGCAAACGTTTTTTGGTTCTTTTTTTCAAAAAAGAACTGCTTTCTTTCTCATGCTTGCCTTCCTGCGCGCCCACAGCCCCTACCTCGCCGACCTGGCGCAGCACGAACCGGCCACCCTGGCCGCCATCCTCTCCCACGGCCCCGACGCGGTATGCGACCTGGCGTTGGGCACGCTGACGGACGTCCCGCCCACGCTCGGCCGCGCACAGACTGCCGCGGTGCTGCGCACCGCCAAGCGCCGCGTGGCGCTTGCCACGGCGGTCGCCGACATCTCGGGCGAGTGGTCGCTGGCTCAGGTGACCGGCGCCCTGTCCGACCTGGCGGAGGGGGCGTTGCGCGTGGCGGTGTCGCACCTGCTGCGCTCCGCGCACGACCGCGGCGAGCTGCGCCTGCGCCACCTTGCGGCACCCTCGCGCGGCTCCGGCTTCACCGTGCTGGCGATGGGCAAGCTGGGCGCGCGGGAGCTCAATTATTCCAGCGATGTGGACCTCATCCTCGTCTTCGACCCCGAACCGCATGCCTATAACGCCGACGCGCTCTCCGCCACCTTCGCCCGGCTGGCGCGCGACCTTGTCGGCCTGATGCAGACGCGCGACGCTGGCGGCTACGTCTTCCGCATCGACCTCCGGTTGCGCCCGGACCCAGCGTCCACGCCGCCTGCCGTCTCGCTGCCGGCGGCACTCGGCTATTACGAGGGGGCGGCACAGACCTGGGAGCGTGCGGCGATGATCAAGGCGCGGCCGGTTGCCGGCGACCTCGCACTCGGGCGGCGGTTCCTCGACGCGATCCGCCCGTTCGTCTGGCGCCGCCACCTGGACTTCGCCGCCATCGCCGACATCCGCGCGATGAAGCGCCGCATGGACGAGGCCAGGCCGGCGCCCGCTTGCGGCACGCCGGCCGGACTTCTGCTGGGCCGCGACCTCAAGCTGGGGCAGGGCGGCATCCGCGAGGTGGAGTTCTGCGCCCAGACGCTGCAGCTGGTGTGGGGCGGCCGCAACCCGGCGCTGCGCTGCGCTGCCACCTGCGACGCCCTGGCGGCACTCACCGCCGCCGGCCACCTGCCGGCGGAGACCGCAGCCACGCTGGCCGGCGCCTACGCCCTGCTGCGCCGGACCGAGCACCGGCTGCAGATGGTGCACGACCGCCAGACCCACAGCCTGCCGGACACGACGGAGGGC
The DNA here is from genome assembly GCA_965198755.1 of Acetobacteraceae bacterium. Taxonomy (GTDB): domain Bacteria; phylum Pseudomonadota; class Alphaproteobacteria; order Acetobacterales; family Acetobacteraceae; genus BOG-908. The sequence goes on along the minus strand of OZ240673.1, from coordinate 3,371,933 downwards.
CTGGCGCAGTTCGCCGCCTTCATGGCCGGACCCAGCACAGATGGGGCCGGCGCGGACGCGGCGGGTGAGCCGCAGGCGTCGAAGCCTGAAGGGTCGAGGCTCGGCGCGCCGAAGCCTGGCGCGCCGGAGCCTGACGCGCCGAAGCCTGGCGCGCCGAAGCCTGGCGCGTCGGAGCTTGCCGCGCCGAAGCCCGGCCAGCCGGGGCCTGGCGCGTTGAAGACCAACAGCTTCGCCGCCGCGCTGGCGGGCCACATGGACCGGGTGCACGCAATCTTTGCCGGCGTGCTCGCCCAGCCCGAAGCGGTGCCGGACACCGCGGAGCCGGCCGCCTCGCGGGCGCCGCCCGCCGCGACCCACCTGGCAGGCGAGGCCGCGCCGGTCTGGCAATCCTGGCTCGCCGGGCGGCCGCGCGCGCTGCGCACCCAGCGTGCCCGCGACCTGCTGCGCGACCTGCTGCCGGCGCTGGGGGAGGTGATCGACCGCCAGCCCAGCCCGCACGCCGCCTGGGCCAGGCTCGACGAGTTCGTCTATCGCCTGCCAGCCGGCGTGCAGGTCTTCTCCCTGCTGCGCCACAACCCGGCGCTGCTGGACCGGCTGGGCGACGTGCTGGGTGCGGCGCCCTCGCTCGCCGACCACCTGGCCAGCGTGCCGGCCGCGCTGGATGGGCTGATGGCGCCGCAGGACGTCGACCCCGCACCCGGCCGCGCGCTGGCCGCCCAGCTGCACGACGCACGCGCGCCGGACGAGGCGCTGGCCATCGCCAGCCGCTTCGTGCGCGGCGAGGAGTTCCGCCTGGCGGTGGCCGAGCTCGACGGACGCATCGACCAGGACGCGGCCGGCGCCGCCCGCACCGCGCTCGCCGAAGCAGCCATCGGCCAGATCCTGCCGCTGGTGTTGCGTGACCACGCGCGCCGCTACGGCAAGCTGGCCGGCAGCGGCATGGTGGTGGTCGCGCTGGGCAAGGCGGGCAGCCGCGAGATGATGGCCGGCTCGGACCTCGACCTGATGCTGGTCTACGATCACCCGGACGGCGCGCAGGAGAGCAGCGGGCCGGTGCGCCAGGCGCCCAGCCAGTATTTCGCCCGCGCGGCGCAGGCGCTGGTGGCCGCACTCACCGTGCCCACGCGCGACGGCAAGCTCTACGAGGTGGACATGCGGCTGCGCCCGTCCGGCGGCAAAGGCCCGGTCGCCGTCTCGCTGTCCGCCTTCGAGCGCTACCACCGCGAGAGCGCCTGGACCTGGGAGCGCCTGGCGCTGACCCGCGCGCGGGTGGTGGCGGGGCCTGCCAGGCTGCGCGCCCGGGTGGCCGGCGCCATCGCCACCGCGCTGGCGCAAGGCGACCCGGCGGCCGTGCTGCCCGACACCCTGGCCATGCGCCGGCGGCTGCTGGCAGAGACGCCGCATCCGGGCGCGTGGGACGTCAAGCACCGGCGCGGCGGGCTGATCGAGGTGGAGTTCATCGCCCAGGCGCTGCAGCTGTGCGGGCCACGCGCCGGCGCCCGCTCGCCCGTCACCCGCGTGGCGTTGGCCAGGCTGGCGCAGGCGGGTCTGCTGGCACAGGACGACGCGCGGTTGCTGATCCGGGCGGACGCGATGTGGCGCGCGATCCAGGGCCTGCTGCGGATCACCCTCGGCCGCGCGGTGCCCGACGCCGTCCCGGATGCTGCGGTGGCGAAGCTGCACCGCGCGCTCGACCACGTGCTGGGCACCGCGGGACCCGGCGGTGCGGAGCAGCATTCCGCTGGCCCGGGTCACGCGTCGGACACGGCGCCACGCACCGGTCCGGAGCCACATCCTGCCGTACGGAGCCAGGCGCCGGCGCAAGCTGCCCAAGGCATGGGGCCGACGGCCGCAGCCCGCTTGCCTCACCCAGCCAGGCCGGATCCTGCTCTAGCCGCGCGCGTGCAGCCCGTGGCAGATGACGTGTCCGCCGCCTTCCGGCGCATCGTGGGAGAGACCTGACAATGAGCCTCGCCGAGGGTGCCACCGCGCCTGCGTTCAGCCTGCCGGCCAGCCAGGGCCGCACCGTCAGCTCCGCCGCCCTGCAGGGCAGGCCCTACGTGCTGTATTTCTACCCCAAGGCCGACACCTCCGGCTGCACCAAGGAGGCCTGCGCCTTCCAGGAAGCCTTGCCGCAACTTGGCAGACTGGGCCTCGACGTGATCGGCGTCTCACGCGACCCGGTACGCGCGCTGGACAAGTTCGCCGCCAAATACGGGCTGACGTTTGCGCTGGCGTCGGACGAGGCGGGCGCACTGAGCGAGGCGTACGGTGTGTGGGTGGAGAAATCCATGTACGGCAAGAAGTACATGGGGATCGAGCGGTCGACGTTCCTTGTCGGCGGGGACGGGACGGTGAAGCGGGCATGGCCCAAGGTGAAGGTTGAGGGGCACGCGGCGGAGGTGGAAAAGCAAGCAGTGCTTGTTTCAATGTCCGGTTGCCAAGCCGCCCTGGTGGCCGTCTGACGTAGTTGTGCGGCGGCGGCTACTCGCACGATTACGGCAGCGTGCTACTCGCACGATTACGGCAGCGTGCTACTCGCACGACGCTCCGGTGCTCACCGACATCAGCTTGCCCGCTCGGACCGATGGCGCAGACAAGCCGCTCCGCTCCGGTGCTCGGAAACCACGCCAGCCGACTTGCATGCCAACTAGTGAAACGGACACTGAAAGAAACCGAGACGTTTATCCCCGTCGGCCATGCTGCGGTGAGGCGTATCGTTTCAGCCGTCCGCGACAGCGCTCCCAAAAGCTTTTTGCTTCTTTTTCTCGAAAAAGAAGGCCTTCGCTTTCTTCTCATCGATGAGTCCAGCCGCCTGGCATCACTGGACGTATTTCGCGGCACTCCCCACCGCCACGGACAGCAGCTGCGTCAACCCTGCCTGGATGTCGGCCGGGCTGCTCGCCTGGATGAAGTTCTGACTCCCTGAGGCGCAGGCTTGCAGGTTGCCGACCAGGCTGCCCGGACCAGTGCCGTTGATGTAAGTCGAGAGGTTCTGGTTGTTCAGCAACACCAGCGGGTAGTCGGTCGAGTACGTCGTGTAGAGCACGAACACCTGGTATCCCTTGGCCTTGATGGCGGCGCAGTCGGCCGGGTCCATCGGGCCTTCGCTGGTGGGGATGGAGCGCGACCCGTAATCGGCGATGCCGTCGGTGACGATGATCAGCGCCTTTTTCGGGACCAGCTGCGTCGAGCCGTCGCCGGCCGGCGTGGCCAGGGTGGCGAACGCCGACATTGCCGACGGGAAGTCGGTATTGGCCGCGTCGATCACCACCGGCGAGGTGTTGGCCGCGACCACCGCCTTGGCGGCATTGATGTTGGTGTTGTCGGGGAAGATGGTCTTCAGCGGTGCCAAGGCCGGGTCGCCGAAGCTGTAGATGCCGATCTGGAACTGGTTGGGAATGACCTCCTGCGTCTGCATCTGGCTGATCGCAGTCTGCATGGCGCTTTGCAATACGTCCCAGCGCAGCGTGATCGGCGGGTTGGCCGCGCGCGCCACGGCGTAGTAGTCCGTGCCGGCGCCCGTCTGGGTCCAGTGGCAGGCAAAAGCGCAGTGGTAGTTCTGCAGCCCGGCAGCGCTCGGCGGCAGGTTCACGCCCCGTATCTGGTAGAGCATGGCGCCGAGGCGCTGGATGTCGGTCTCGGTGGCGCCGATCATCATCGAGGACGAGTTGTCCAGCAGGAAGTCCACGTTGACGAAAGCGTTGGTGGTGATCGTCACCGACGAGGTGTTGACCAGGCCGTAGCCGTACACCTGCTGCCGCGACGCGCCCTGCGCGCTGATCACGCCCGAGGTGCCGAACCAGTTGCCCAAGACGGTGGCGATGCTGGCGGTGTAGCTGACCGTCGCCGAGAACGACCCGCCGGACTGCGTGACGTTGACGGTGTCGGTCGGCGCGCTGAGCGAGCCCAGGATCACCGCCGACTGGTTCTGGAACCACTGGTCGCCGGCCGCATCGCCCTGGTTGATGTAGTCGGTCTGCCCGGCGGTGAAGCTTCTGGCAGCGGTGCTCGCCGCCGCCAGGGCCGCGGTATCGGATGCGAGGTCGAGCTGCTCCTTGGCAACCGTGAGCAGGCCGAAGCTGAAGGCCAGGCCGGTCAGCAGCACGATTGGTACGGCGGCTGCGGCAAAGATGATGGTGACTGTGCCGCCTGCGGAGTCTCGCAGGCAGGATGCGTGTCTGGCGGAGGTCGTCACGTGCGTTGATCCCTTGGCGTATCGGTCAGCTGGACTGCGAGTAGTAGTAGCCGGGGCACACTGCGTCCGGTGTGAGCGTGGTCGGATCGTTGTAGTAGATCGCGCTCTGGCTCTGCGGTCCGGCGCCCCAGCCCTTCTTGGCCAGTCCTGGCGGAAGCGGAAACGGCAGCGCCCATTGCGACTGCGGCTGGAACGTCCGCGGCATCAGCATCGCCGTGCGGCTGAACGTGATGGTGCCGGTGGCGGGATGGACGAACCGGCCGAAGATCGGCGTGTAAGTGTAGGTAAAGTCCACCACCAGGATCGGCGCCAGTGCCACCATGTTGGCGATCGGCAGGTTCTGCAGAGTCACCGGCTGGTTGGCGGCAACCTCCACCGGTGCCACGTTGCACACGCGCTGGAATGGCGCCGCAGGAGCATTGTTGATCAGCGTGTCCGCGGTCTTGCCGTTGAGGTTGCTCATCGCAACGCTCCAGGCCACAGCAGGAATGAACGCGCCCTGTGCATTTTCAGGGAAGGCGATGCTCGACAGCGTGACGTTGTAGCGCGTGCCGGCGGACGGATGGCGCAGTTCCGGCATCATCGCATAGATGGCGCTCAGCGACACCTGCGCCTCGGCCGGATTGATGACCAGGCTGTGGTTGGTCTGGTACTCCACCGCCTGCTCGGTCGCCATCATCGCGATCTGGTGGGCGACGTCCGCCACCCGCTTCTGGGTGACCAGCGCCTGCTCCACGTCGATCATGCCCATGACGAGCACGCCCAGCACCGGCGCGATCAGCGCGAACTCCATCGCGGCCACGCCGCGCCGGTCGCGGCGCATGCAGCCAGCGCCGGCCACGCCCGCGGCGAAGCGGTCAGATCGAAGGCGACGCATTGGCGTAGTTCTCGTTGATGAAGGCGGTCGACGAGACGGTCAGGCGTACCCGGCCCGTCCCGGTGGGCGTGGCGAAACCGGGGATCAGGCCGGCGACCAGGCTTGGGCTCTGCATCACCGCCTGCAGGTACATCGGCGAGTTCTGGTTGCCGGTGGTGAAGCCGGCCGAGTATCCGGACAGCGAGATCGTTCCGCCCTGTGTCGGGCTGGGCAGCGTCGCGTAGTAGTAATCCGGTGCGCCGGCGATGGTCACCGAGGCCACGTTGATCGTGTCGCAGTCGAGCAGCCCGACCAGCGCGGGACACAGCAGCTTGGACTTGAAATCCTGCGCCGTGTAGATACCCTGCGCATTGCCTATCTGTACCTGGCGCGCGCTTTTGGCTATGCCGTAGTCGAGCGCAGTCTGGTAGTAGTAGTCCAGCCCGATCTCGAAGAAGAAGAGCAGCAAAGCAAGAAACGGGACCGAGGCGATGGCGAACTCCAGCGCCGCGGCGGCGTTCCGGTCGGCCCGCAAGCCTGGCCGACGCAGCTTTCCGCAAACTCGGCTTTCGACGTGCGTGCTGCGCCTGCACGGCCGGCAGAACGGTTTTCTGGCTCTGGTGAACACGGGTCGCACCGCCAATCCATTAGGTAATCCTGAGGATTTCCTGAATAAATAGATTGTTAGGTTAACGCAATGTGCATCTGCATTTACGAAGTACTCATTCGTGTGAAACGGTGCGTATCCGGATGCATTAGCTTAACAGTAGAGTGCCGGAACGAGTTTTCTTCTAAAGAGTGTAATTGAGAATAGTTGCACAACCATTACTAATAGTCCGTCATGACTGTTGGCTTGCAATCTATGGTTGCCGCTGCCCGGCGCGTCCGGCCGGCCTCCTGGCGCCTCGGTCCGCAGGATTACCACGGCCGCGGAGCGCACGGCCCGGCCGGCGGGCCCGGCGCGATGTTGCCCCGAGGTGGCCCCCGCGCCATCTTCCTGCCATACACCGCGGCCAACCGCGCACGCGCGAGCCCTGAGGAACCCCAGATGGTCTTCAAACCAAACTACAATTTCCAACGCGCCGAACGCGAGCGCGCGAAAGAAGCCAAGGCCGAGGCCAAGCGCCTGGAAAAGGCCGAAGCCAAGCGCCGCGCCGCCGCCGGCGAGCCCGAGCCCGAGCCCACCCCGGACGCCCCCGAGCCGGACGCCCCCGATGCCGCCTAAGCGCAAAATCCTCAGCAGCTTCATCGCCTTCGACGTGATGTACGAGGACGGCACCCGCAGCTCCAACCGCCGGGTGCCATACACCGAGCTGGGCGGGCTGGACGGCGACGCGCCGGCACGCATCTTCATCGAGGCACAGGACCGCGAGATCGGCGAGGCGTCCGGCAAACCGCGACCGGCGATCAAGTCGCTCGCGCGGACGCCGGCCAAGGTGGCACCGCAGTAAGTAAGGAAGGCCTTCTTTTTTGAAGAAAAGAAGCAAAAACTTTTGTCACGGCTGTCGCGGATCTCTCCACACGGCGCACCTCAAGACTCAAAAGTTTTTTGGTTCTTTTTTTCAAAAAAGAACCGCTTGCTTTCTTCACTTAGGCTCGTGTCTCCATGAACTACGTCTCCACACGAGGCCACGCCCCCCACCGCGACTTCTCTGGTGTATTATTGGCCGGCCTGGCCGAGGACGGCGGCCTGTTCATGCCCGAGACCTGGCCGCACCTCTCCCACGCCGACCTCCGCGCGTTACGTGGCCTGCCCTACGCCGAGCTCGCCGCGCGCGTCATCGCCCTGTTCACCGGCGCCACCGTCCCGTTCAGCGCCCTTCAAGCAATCTGCCGCGACAGCTACGCTGGCTTCCGCCACCCGGCGACCATCCCGCTGGTGCAGTTGGCACCCGGCCTGTGGTCGCTCGAGCTGTTCCACGGCCCCACGCTGGCGTTCAAGGACCTGGCGATGCAGCCGTTAGGCCGGCTGTTCGACCACGCGCTGGCCGAGCGCGACCAGCGCGTCACCATCGTGGGTGCCACGTCCGGCGACACCGGCTCGGCCGCGATCGAGGCGTGCCGCGGCCGCGCGCGCATCGACATCGTCATCCTGCATCCGGCCGGGCGCACCAGCGAGGTGCAACGCCGGCAAATGACCACGGTGGACGCGCCCAACGTTGCCAACATCGCGATCGACGGCACGTTCGACGACTGCCAGGACCTGGTCAAAGCCATGTTCGCCGACATCCCCTTCCGCGAGTCCATGCACCTCTCGGCGGTGAACTCCATCAACTGGGCGCGTATCACCGCCCAGATCCCGTACTACGTGGCCGCCGCCCTGGCCCTGGGCGCGCCGGAACGCGAGGTGGCGTTCGCCGTGCCCACCGGCAATTTCGGCAACGTGCTCGCCGCCTGGGCCGCGCGGAGGATGGGCGTGCCGATCGTCCGGCTGACGGTGGCCAGCAACCGTAACGACATACTCGCCCGCTTCTTCGACCGCGGCGACATGTCGGTGCGCGCCGTGGAACCCAGCCTCTCGCCCAGCATGGACATCGCGGTGAGCAGCAACTTCGAACGCCTGCTGTTCGAGATGCTCGGCCGTGACGCCCCGCTCACCGCGGCCACGATGACCGGCTTCCGCGCCACCGGCCGCATGCAGGTGCCGCCCGAGTGCCTGGCGCGCGCGAAAACCCTGTTCCAGGGCTTCCGGCTGGACGATGCCGGCACCAGCGCCGAGATCGCCCGCCTGCACACCGAATGCGGCTACCTGGCCGACCCGCACACCGCCATCGGCATCGCCGCCGCGCGCGCCCACCCCTGCGCCCACCTGCCCACCATCGCGGTGGCCACCGCCCACCCGGCGAAATTCCCCGACGCGATGGCGCAGGCCACCGGCGCACGGCCCCCTCTGCCACGGCATCTTGCGGACCTATATGAAAGGCAGGAACACTTCTCCAACCTGCCGAACGACCTGGGCCAGGTGCAGGCCGCCATCCGCGCTTTCGTCGCAAGGAACCATTGATGACCGAGTCACCGACCGAAGCCGGCGCCATTCGCGTCACCACCCTGCCCTCCGGCCTCACCGTGGTCACCGAACAGATGGACCGGGTGGAGACCATCTCGCTCGGCGCCTACGTCGCCAGCGGCACCCGCAACGAGGAGGCGGCACAGAACGGCGTCAGCCACTTCCTCGAGCACATGGCCTTCAAGGGCACCGAGCGGCGGACCGCGGCGCAGATCGCCGAAGAGGTCGAGAACGTCGGCGGCCACATCAACGCCTACACCGCGCGCGAGCAGACCGCCTACTACGTGAAGATGCTGAAGGAGGACCTGGATCTCGGCGCCGACATCATCGGCGACATCCTCACCCACTCCACCTTCGCGCCCGAGGAGGTGGAGCGCGAGCGCGGGGTGATCCTGCAGGAGATCGGCCAGGCGAACGACACGCCGGACGACATCATCTTCGACCACTTCCAGGAAGCCGCCTACCCGTCCCAGCCGATGGGCCGCCCGGTGCTGGGCACCGAGGAGATCATCCGCAACATGAGCCGCGCCGAGATCTCCGGCTACATGCGCCGCCACTACGCCGCCGGCAACGTGGTAGTCGCCGCCGCCGGCAAGCTGGAGCACGACCGGGTGGTGGACCTGGTCGCCCGCCACTTCGCCGACCTGCCCTCCGAGATGCCCGCGCCGGTCGAGACCGGGCACTACGGCGGCGGCGAGTTCCGCGAGGAGCGCGACCTGGACCAGGTGCACATCGTGCTGGGCTTCCCCTCGGTCGGCTACAAGGACCCGGACTACTACCCGGCGCTGCTGCTGTCCGGCCTGCTCGGCGGCGGCATGTCGAGCCGGCTGTTCCAGGAAATCCGCGAGAAGCGCGGGCTGGTCTACTCGATCTACTCCTTCGCCGCGCCGTACATGGAAACCGGCCTCTTCGGCATCTACGCCGGCACCGGCGAGTCCGAGGCCGCCGAGCTGGTTCCCGTGACGCTGGAGGAGCTGCACCGCGTGCAGCTCGACGCCAACGAGCCCGAACTGCGCCGCGCCAGGGCGCAGGTGAAGGCGAGCCTGCTGATGAGCATGGAGAGCACCGGCAGCCGCTGCGAACAGCTTTCCCGCCAAATGCAGGTGTTCGGCCGCATCATCCCGACCGCCGAGACGGTGGCCAAGCTGGACGCGGTGACGGTGGAGGATGTCCGCCGAGCGGCCGCGCGCATTTTCCGCGGGACGCCGACGCTGGCGGCGATGGGTCCGGCGCAGAGCGTGCCTAGTCTGTCGGACATCAGCATGCGGTTAGCGGCGTGAAGGAAGGAAGCGAAGGCCTTCTTTTTCGAGAAAAAGAAGCAAAAAGCTTTTACTCCGGCTGTCGCGGACGGCTGAAACGACACGTCTCGACCCGGCACACCCACAGAGACCAAAAGTTTTTTGGTTCTTTTTTTCAAAAAAGAACTGCTTGCTTTCTCCTGGTGCCCTCATGAGCCTCAACCTCCTAGACTCCCTCCTCGCCAGCGCCCGCAAAGCCGGCGCCGAGCGGGCCGACGCCATCCTGGTCGGCCGCACCTCGCTCAGCGTGGAGCGCCGCCTCGGCCAGACCGAGACGCTGGAGCGCTCGGAATCCCGCGACCTGGGATTGCGGGTGTTCTGCGGCGCCAAGAGCGCCATCGTGTCGGCCACCAGCGTCGATCCTGCGCGGTTCGCAGCACTGGCCGAGCGCGCGGTTGCAATGGCGCGCGTGGTGCCGGACGACCCGCTTGCCGATTTGTGCGCCGAAGCGGTGAGCCCGGCGGACGCGCGCTTCCTCGACCTGGTCGACCCTGTGGAGCCCGACGTGGCGGCGCTGATCGCGCGCGCCGAGACGGCGGAGGCGGCCGCACTCGCCGTGCATGGGGTCACCAACTCGGAGGGTGGCAGCGCCGGGTTCGGGCGCACCGAGATGTTCCTGGCGACGTCGGCCGGGTTCGCCGGCACCTACACACGCAGCTACCACTCGCACTCGGCCAGCGTCATCGCCGGCGCCGGCACCGGCATGCAGCGCGACTACGACTACCACGGCGCCGTGCACCTGGCTGACCTGAAGGACCCTGGCGAGATCGGCCACAGCGCCGGCGAGCGCGCCGTCTCCCGCCTCAACCCGACACGGCCCAAGACCGGGCGGATGCCGGTGGTCTATGACCCGCGCACGTCCGGCAGCCTGGTCAGCCACCTGTCGGGTGCGATCAACGGCGGCAGCGTGGCGCGCGGCACCAGCTTCCTGAAGGACCGCATGGGGCAGCGCCTGTTCGCCGCCGGCGTGCACATCCACGATGATCCGCTTCGGGTCCGCGGCGGGCGCTCCGGCACGTTCGACGCGGAGGGCGTGGCCACCCAGAAGCGCGCCCTGATCGAGGACGGCATGCTGACCACCTGGCTGCTGGACAGCCGCAGCGCCCGCCAGTTGGGTCTGCGCACCACCGGCCACGCCAGCCGCGGCACCGGCGGGCCGCCCGGGCCATCGGCCACCAACCTGTACATGGCGGCCGGAGCGGTGACGCCGGCCGAGCTGATGGCCGACATCGAGGAGGGCGTCTACGTCACCGAGCTGATCGGCTCAGGCATCAACGGGATGACTGGCGATTACAGCCGCGGCGCCGCAGGGTTCATGATCCGCCGCGGCGCGTTGGCCGAGCCGGTGGCGGAGATCACCATCGCGGGCAATCTGAACGACATGTTCCTGGCGCTGCGGCCGGCCAACGACCTGGTGTTCAGGCGTGGAACGGACGCGCCGACGATCCGGGTGGATGGGATGACGGTTGCGGGAGCGTAAGCGTCGGCTTGCAACGCATCAGACACCAGAGATTTTGCGTTTTGACGAGCGAAAGACAAGCCAAGCGGTTCTTTTTTGAAAAAAAAACCAAAAAACTTTTGTTTCCTTGGGTGCGCGGTGCGGAAACATTCGCGACAGCCAAACTAAAGGTTTCTTGCTGCTTTGCTTCGAAAAAGCAGGCTTTGGTTTCCTTCCGAGGCGTGAGGAGCCAAAGCCGAAAATCGCGGTCATAACATAATTTCCCACGCTCCGGTGCTCGGAAACGCCGGTGTTGCCTGTGCAAACAAACAGGAACAAAGCACTTCTTTTTCGAAAAAAAGAAACAAAAAGCTTTTGTCACGGCTGTCGCGGACTCTCCCACACGGCACAACACAGGGAACAAAAGTTTTTTGGTTCTTTTTTTCAAAAAAGAACTGCTTGCTTTGCTTTTTACGATAAAACCCAGTCAGGACCTACAATCATGCGCGAAGCCGTCATCGTATCGGTCGCCCGCACCCCGATCGGGCGTGCCTACAAGGGCGCGTTCAACAACACCAACGGTGCCTCGCTGGCGGCGTATGCGGTGGGCGAGGCGGTGCGTCGCGCCGGTGTGGACCCGGCCGAGATCGAGGACGTGGTGCTGGGCTGCGGCATGCCGGAGGGTTCGACCGGCGGCAACGTCGCGCGCCAGGCGGCCTTGCGCGCCGGGTTGCCGAAAAGTGTTGCGGGGATGACGGTGCAGCGCGCGTGTTCGTCGGGCCTGATGGGTGTTGCCACCGCGGCCAAGCAGATCATCGACGACCAGATGAAGATCGTTGTTGGCGGCGGCGTGGAATCGATCTCGCTGGTGCAGAACGACAAGGCGAACCGTTACCGCGCCGGCGACCCGTGGCTGCGCGAGCACGTGCCGCAACTCTACATGACGATGCTGGAGACGGCTGAGATCGTGGCCGAACGCTACAACGTCAGCCGCGAGTACCAGGACGCCTACGCGCTGCAGTCGCAGCAGCGCACCGCGCAGGCGCAGTCCGAGGGGCGGTTCGACCGCGAAATCGTGCCGGTGACGGCGACGATGATGGTGGTGGACAAGGCCAGCGGCGAGACCAGCGAGCGGGAGGTGACGCTGGCGGCCGACGAGGGCAACCGGCCGCAGACCACGCTGGCCGACCTCGAGAAGCTGCAGCCGGTGTTCAAGGACGGCCAGACCGTCAAGCAGGGGAAGTACGTCACCGCCGGCAACGCGTCGCAGCTGTCCGACGGTGCGGCCGCGATGGTGATGATGGAGCGCGGCGAGGCGGAACGTCGCGGTTTGCAGCCGCTCGGTGCGTATCGTGGGATGGCGATCGCCGGCTGCGATCCGGACGAGATGGGCATCGGCCCGGTGTTCGCCGTGCCGCGGCTGCTGGAGCGTCACGGGCTGAGCGTGGACGACATCGACATGTGGGAGCTGAACGAGGCGTTCGCGTCGCAATGCCTGTACTGCCGCGACCGCCTCGGCATCGACCCTGACAAGTACAACGTCTCCGGCGGGTCCATCTCCGTCGGCCATCCCTACGGGATGACCGGCGCGCGCTGCATCAGCCACGTGCTGATGGAGGGCAAGCGCCGCGGGGCAAAGCTCGGTGTGGTGACGATGTGCATCGGCGGCGGCATGGGTGCGGCCGGCCTGTTCGAGATTTTCTGATGCAGCTCGACGCGCTGTTCCGCATCGCCGGCAAGACCGCGCTGGTCACCGGCGGCTCGCGAGGGCTCGGGCTGTTCGTCGCCGACGGCTTCGTGCGCGCCGGCGTGAAGGTATACATCTCCTCGCGCAAGGCGGAGGTGTGCGACAAGGTTGCAGCCGAACTCTCGCAACATGGCGAGTGCGTCAGCCTGCCGGCCGACCTCTCGCGCCACGACGAGGTGCTGCGCCTGGCCAGCGAGCTGCGCGCGCGGGAGGCAAAGCTGGACATACTGGTCAACAACGCCGGTGCCACCTGGGGCGCGCCGATCGAAGACTTTCCCGAAATCGGCTGGGACCGTGTGATGGATTTAAACGTGAAGTCCGTCTTCTTCCTCACCCAGCAATTGCTGCCGCTGCTGCGCGCCGCCGGCACTGCGGAGGATCCCGCACGGGTGGTCAACATCGGCTCGGTCGCCGGGCTGCACGCTTACGGCAGCGGCACGACGTTCTCCTACAACGCCAGCAAGGCCGCGCTGCACCACCTGACGCGCACGCTCGCCGCGCGGCTGGCGGCCGACCACGTCAACGTCAATGCGATCGCACCTGGCCCGTTCGCAACGAAGATGATGGCCTACGCGCTGGACGACGAAGAGCATCGTGCGGAGATCGAGCGTTCCATTCCGCAGGGCCGCATCGGGCAGCCTGCGGACATGCTCGGGTTGGCGGGGTTTCTGTGTTCGCCGGCGTCTGCGTACATCACCGGAGTGGTCGTTCCGCTGGATGGGGGCGCTACGGGCTGCCAGTAGGAAAGCAAGCAGTTCTTTTTTGAAAAAAAGAACCAAAAAACTTTTGTCCCCTTGGATGCGCGCCGGCAGAACCATCGCGACAGCAGGACCAAAAGTCTTTTGCTTCTTTTCTTCAGAAAAGAAGACCTTGCCTTTCCTGCCGGACTTCAAAGGTCCCAGGTCGTTATGGCGTCCGTCCGTCGTGCTCGCGCGGTTCGTTACCGGCTCATCTTCTCTTCGACGGCACCAAGTCCCGCGTCGCCTTCAACATCTTCGTCACCCGCAAAATAGATTCGCCAATCTTCTCCCCGGACCGCCGCAGCGCCGGGTCCGCGTTAGACGCCAGCCGGTCGGCCACCATCAACGCCGGCGTCAGCGCCCCGTTCACGTCGTGCCTGACGTTGGAGATGAGATGCTCCAGCTCGGCGATCCGCAGTTCGGCGGCCTCGATCGTGCGCTCTACGTAATCCATCACAACCTTTCCCGCCGGGCGCGCCTTCGTGTAGGTTCAACGCAGCCTCGGCAACGCAGGAAACTACCAGATCGGAACGACCTGGTCACCATCGCAGGCTATCGATCCGGACAGCAAAACCGCCGTGTCATACCACCGTCTTGGTTTCGACCGGTGACAAGCGAAGCAAGCGGTTCTTTTTTGAAAAAAAGAACCAAAAAACATTTGTTCCCTTGCGCGCGCTGAAGGAAACTGCGCGACAGCAGGCCCAAAAGTCTTTTGCTTCTTTTCTTCAGAAAAGAAGGCCTTGCCTTCCCTGCCAAATTTCGAAGGGTCCAGGGCCGCTGGTGTCAGTTTGCAAGGGGCACGGTGACTACGCTCATGCGACGCTGGGTCACCCAAGCTCATGCGACGCTGGGTCACCCAACCTGAGCGCCTGACCCGGCCGGCGCCGAAAGCGTAGCGTCAGGCATCCTCCTCCTCGCGCCGCAGCAGCACGTCGTCGATCTGCAGCAGCAGGGCGGGGAAGTCGACCGGCTTGGAGTGGTAGTCGTCGCAGCCGGCCTCCAGCGCGCGGGCGCGGTCGCCGGCCATGGCGTGGGCGGTCAGCGCGATGATGGCGGTGCGCGCGTGCGTGGGGTCCTGGCGCAGACGGCGGGCCACGGTCCAGCCGTCCATCACCGGCAGGTCCATGTCCAGCAGCACCACGTCGGGCTGTTCGGCCTGCGTCTGGTCCAGCGCCTGTTGGCCGTCATGGGCCAGCGCCACCTCGAAGCCGTGCCGGCGCAGGCGGCGGGAGAGGAAGTCCCACAATTCCTCGTGGTCCTCCACGAGCAGGATCTTGGTCATTGAGTCTCTCCTGGTAGGAAGCAAGCAAGCTGTTCTTTTTTGAAAAAAAGAACCAAAAAACTTTTGTTCCCTTGGGCGCGCGTTGGTTGAACGGTCCGCGACAGCCGAGACAAAAGTTTTTTGCTTCTTTTTTTCAAAAAAGAAGGCCTTGCCTTTCTTCCTATCCGGAACCCCTCCCAATGTCCGAACCCATCCAGGCCACGCCAGCCAGCCTCAAGCCCTGGATCATCGGCCCCGTCGTCGTGGCCGGCCTGTATTTCGGGCAGGAACTGCTGGTGCCGTTCGTGCTGGCGGTGTTGCTGGCATTCGTGCTGGCGCCAGCCGTGAGCGTGCTGCAGCGCGCCCGGCTGGGCCGCACCCTGCCGGTGATGATCACCGTGCTGCTCGCCTTTGCGCTGATCGGCAGCGTCGGCATGGTGGTCGGCCGGCAGCTGACCACGCTAGCGCAAGGCCTGCCCAGCTACGAGGCGACGATCCGCCACAAGCTGACCACCCTGCCGCTGGGCCACGACCTGAGCGAGCAGTTGTCCGCCTCGCTGGACAGCGTGCTGGGCTCCGCCTCGCCCGGGTTGACCAAAGCCGCCGGTGGCCGCACCAGCGTGGCCGTGGTCACGCCCTCCGGCGGCCACGGCCAGGCCGGCGCCGCGGACGCCCAGGGCTCCTCCGCCCTGGTGATCGTGCGCACCGTGGTGACGCCGCTGCTGCCCATCCTGGCCACCTTCGGCGTAGTGCTGATCTTCGTCATCTTCGTGCTGCTGTTCCGCGAGGATCTGCGCGACCGCCTGGTGCGCCTGGTTGGCCGGGCCGACCTGCACCGCACCATCCTGGCGATGAACGACGCGGCGCGCCGCCTGTCCCGCTTTTTCCTGATCCAGGTGGCTATCAACGCTGGCTTCGGCACCTGGATCGGCGCCGGGCTGGCCCTCTCCGGCCTGCCAAACCCGGTGCTGTGGGGCATCCTAGCCGGCATGATGCGCTTCGTGCCGTTCATCGGCACCTACATCGCGCTGGCGCCGCCGCTGCTGCTGGCGCTGGCCGTCTCGCCCGGCTGGAGCCTCGCGCTGGTCGTTCTGCTGCTCTACGCGCTGAGCGAGCTGGTGATGGGCCAGGTGGTCGAACCCCTGCTGTACGGCCACAGCACCGGCCTCTCGCCGCTGGCGGTGATCATGGCGGCTACTTTCTGGGCATTCCTGTGGGGACCCGTGGGCCTGTTGCTGGCCACCCCGCTGACCGTCTGCCTGGTAGTGATCGGCCGCCACGTGGAAAGCCTCAGCTTCCTCGAGGTAATGCTGGGCGACTCCCCGCCGCTCGACGCCGAGGAGACGTTCTACCAGCGCGCGCTGGAGGGCAACGCCCGCGTGCTGGCCGCGCAGGCCCGCATCGCGGTCGACCGCACCTCATTGGCCGAGTACTACGACCGCGTTGCCCTGCGCGGCCTGGCGCTGGCGCAGGCGGACCTGGCACGCGACGCGCTGGCCTTCGAGCGGCTGGAAGCGATCCACCAGCAGATCGAGCATCTGCTGGCCTCGTTGTACACCGCGGGGCTGGTGCTGTCCGGCGCGGACGCGCCCGGCGTGCCGGACGACTGGCGGGCAGATGGGGCAGTGCTCTGCATCCCCAGCCGCGGCCAGCTGGACGATCTGGGCGCACAGATGGCCGTGCAGGTGCTGCGCCAGGCCGGCTTCGGCGCGCGGGCGGAGACCAACCTGGTCCTCGGCGCCCGGCAGGCTGCGCCGGAGATGCTGAGCGGGGCGCGGCTGGTCTGCCTGTCCGCCCTGGAACAGGGCAGCTCGCCGGCGGCGATGCGCTACCTGCTGCGCCGGATCGAGCGGCAAATGCCGCAGGCGGCCGTGGTGGTGTGCCTGTGGCACGCGCACGGCGACAGCGAGACGCTGGCCACGCTGCGCAGCCAGGGCAACGAGGAGACGATCGTACTCTCGCTGGGCGAGCTGGTGGCGCTGACGCGCGCGGTGTGCGCGCGGGGGCGTGCGGTGGCGGCTCTAGAGGAGGCGTGAGGAAGCGGTTCTTTTGGGCCAGGGGCTGCCATTAGGAAGGCAAGCAAGGCCTTCTTTTTCGAGAAAAAGAAGCAAAAAGCTTTTGTCCCGGCTGTCGCGGATCTCTCCGCATCACGTACCTCAAGTCTAAAAAGTTTTTTGGGTCCTCTTTCGAAAAAGGACCGCTTGCTTGCGTTGCACCCGTCTCAACCATGGAGCCCGCAATGACGGACATCACCTTGCAACAGGCCCAGGCCATCGTCGCCGGCGCGCTTGCCTACGCACGCTCGGAAAAGCTGTTGCCCTTGCTGGTGCTGGTGCTCGACTCGCGCGCAGCGCCCAAGGTCTGTCTGGCCGAGGACGGCGCCAGCCGCAGCCGCTGGGACATTGCGCACGGCAAAGCCAACGGCGCGCTCGCCATGGGCCTCGGATCGCGCACGCTGGCCAAGCGCGCGCGTGAGGCGCCCAGCTTCTTCGCCTCGCTCAGCACGGTGGTCGCCGGCGGCCTGGTCGCAGGGCCTGGGGGCGTGCTGGTGCGCGACGCCGCGGGCGCGATCATCGGCGCGGTCGGCATCAGCGGCGACATTGGTGACAATGACGAGCGTGCTGCGATTGCGGGGATTGAGGCGGCTGGGTTGACGGCGGATGGGGGGAGCGACTGAAGGCAAGGCAAGCAGTTCTTTTTTGAAAAAAAGAACCAAAAAACTTTTGTTCTCTTGGGTACACGCTGAAGGACGCGCCGCGACAGCCGGACCAAAAGTTTTTTGCTTCTTTTCCAAAAAAGAAGCGCTTGCTTTCTACCTAAAATCCCGAGTGCTCACCTTGATCCCCCGCAAGTCCGGCGCGCCGCCATGCTTGGCCTCGTCCCCACGCCCGGTATGGAACGGAAATGCCTCGTCGCGGTGGCCGATGCTGCGCAGCATATCGGAGAGGTCCTCAAGCCGGTCGGCAACTACGTGAGTCACGCTGCCTTCGCGCTGCAGCTTGCCGTGGCAGGCGATCATGCCGGCGGACAGGATCAACCGCCGCTGTTTGGCGAAGATCGCAGGCCAGATAATGAGGTTTGCGTGGCCGGTCTCGTCCTCGATGGTGATGAACATGGTGCCTTTGGCGCTGCCGGGCTTCTGGCGCACCAATACGATGCCGGCGATGGACACGCGCTTGCCGTCGCGCGTGTGGGCGAGCTCGGCTGCGCGGATGTTGCCGGACCCAGCGAGCTCGTCGCGGAGGAAGCTGACCGGGTGGCGGCGCAGCGTGAGGCCGAAGCTGCGGTAATCCTCCACCACCTCGCGGCCCGGCCGCATCGGTGAGATGGCTGTTGGCGCCTCGGTGAAATCCTCGCGTCCGGCGAACAGCGGCAGGTCTGCCGGTGCGAGCGCGCGCACCTGCCAGAGTGCTTCGCGGCGGTCCAGGCCGAGGCAGGAAAACGCGTCGGCTTCGGCCAAGCGTTCCAGGCTGGCGATGGCGATGTGCGTGCGGCGGTGCAGGTCGGCGATGCCGTCGTACGGCGCGTGGCGGTTGTTGATGAGCTGCACTGCGTCCTTTTCAGGCAGCCCCTTGACCATGCGCAGGCCGAGACGCAGGGGCGCGCGCCCGGCGGCGGCATTTGCGGTGGCTGAGGCGGCACGACCGGCCGGACTCTGCAGGCCGTCTCGGTGCCGGGCGTCTTCGGCCGGTGAATGGTCCAACGTGGCCGGGTGATGCGCCGGTTCCAGCGTGCAGTCCCAGCGGCTGTCGTTGATGCTGGCGGGGTGCACCGCCACGCCGTGCTGGCGCGCGTCGCGCACGATCTGCGCCGGTGCGTAAAAGCCCATCGGCTGAGCGTTGAGCAGCGCGCAGGCGAACACGTCCGGGTGATGGCATTTCATCCACGAGCTGGCGTAGGCGATCAGCGCGAAGCTGGCGGCGTGGCTTTCCGGAAAACCGTAGCTGCCGAAGCCTTCGATCTGCTTGAAGGTGCGCTCGGCGAACTCGCGCTTGTAGCCGTTGGCCACCATGCCTTCGATCAGCTCGGCCTGGAACTTGTTGACGCCGCCTGTCACCTTGAAGGTTGCCATGGCGCGGCGCAGCTGGTCGGCGCGCGTCGGCGTGAATCCTGCGCAGACGATGGCCACCTGCATCGCCTGTTCCTGGAACAGCGGCACGCCGAGCGTCTTGCCGAGCACGCGTTTGAGTTCCGGCGTGGGGTACTCCGGCTGTTCCAGGCCGTCGCGCCGGCGCAGGTAGGGATGCACCATGTCGCCCTGGATGGGACCGGGGCGAACGATCGCCACCTCGATCGTCAGGTCGTAGAGCTTCGTCGGCTTCATCCGCGGCAGCATGGACATCTGCGCGCGGCTTTCGATCTGGAACACACCGATGGTGTCGGCGCGCTGGATCATCCGGTAGGTGGCGGCGTCTTCCGTCGGCACGTCGGCGATGGTGTTGTAGTCCAGGCCACGATGCTCGGCGAGCAGGTCGAAGGCGCGGCGCATGCAGCCGAGCATGCCCAGGCCCAGCACATCCACCTTCATGAAACGCATGTGGTCGATGTCGTCCTTGTCCCACTCGATCACCTGGCGATCGGCCATCGACGCGGGCTCGATCGGCACCAGCGTGTCCAGCCGGTCCTGCGTCAGCACGAAGCCGCCGGGGTGCTGCGAGAGGTGGCGCGGGAAGCCGATCAGATCGCGCGCGATGTCCAGCGTCAGGCGCAGCCGGCGGTCCGACAGGTTCAGGTTCAGCGCTTCGGCGTGTTCCTCGTCGACGCCGTCGCTGCTCCAGCCCCACACCTGGCCGGCGAGCGATGCGGTGACGTCCTCGGTCAGGCCGAGCACTTTGCCGACTTCGCGCACCGCGCCACGGGAGCGGTAGCGTGCCACAGTGGCGCACAGCGCCGCACGGTCACGGCCGTAGGTCTTATATATCCACTGGATGACTTCTTCGCGCCGCTCGTGCTCGAAATCGACGTCGATGTCGGGCGGTTCGTGTCGGTCGGTGCTGAGGAAGCGTTCGAACAGCAGGTTGCTCTCTACTGGGTCGATCGCGGTGATACCGAGCACGTAGCAGACCGCGGAGTTCGCCGCGCTGCCGCGGCCCTGGCAGAGAATGCCGCGCGAGACGGCGAAACGGACGATGTTGTTGACGGTCAGGAAGTACGGCGCGTACTGCATCTTCGCGATCAGCTCGAGCTCGTAGCTGAGCTGGGTGGTTATGTCGTCCGGCACACCGTTGGCGAAACGGCGCGCGGCACCTTCCCAGGTCAGGCGTTCGAGTGTCTGTTGCGCGGTGCTGCCGGGTTCGGTTTCGTGCGGATACTGGTAGCACAGTTCGCGCAGGCTGAAGCGGCAGCGTTCGGCAATCTCCTGCGTGCGGGCGACAGCGTCCGGGTACGCGGCAAACAACCGCGCCATCTCCTCGGGCGGCTTGAGGTGGCGTTCGGGCGCGCGCGTGCGGCGGAAGCCGGCATCGTCGATGGTGCAGCCCTCGCGTATGCAGGTGACCACGTCGTGCAGGATGCGCCGGCGCGGGTCGTGGTACAGCACGTCGTTGGTGGCCACCGTGGGCACGCGCGCGGCGTGCGCCATCTGGGCAAGCGCGTGCAGGCGGGTGGCGTCGCCTGGACGGCGGTGCAGGGTGAGCGCGAGGTAGGCGTTCCTGCCAAAAGCTACTGTTATACGCTGCAGGTTTGCCTGTAGCGTTGCGTCCGCCTGGTCGGCCAGCAGGATGGCGATCAGGCCGTTGGCTTGGGCGGCAACGTCGCTCCACTCCAATTGGCAGGCACCCTTGCCGGCGCGGCCTTTGCCGATGCTGAGCATGCGGCACAGGCGCGCATAGGCCGCGCGGTCTGTCGGAAAGACCAGCAGAGAAGTGCCGCAGGCAAGGTCGAGCCGGCAACCGATGATCAGGCGCATCTCCGCCTCGATGGCGCGCTGGTCGGCGCGCGCGATGCCGGCCAGGCTGTTGCGGTCGGTGATGGCGATGGCGTCGTAGCCGAACAACTTGGCCTGGGCGAGCAGCTCTTCGACGTGCGAGGCGCCGCGGAGGAAGGAGTAGTTCGTGGTTGTTTGCAGTTCTATGTAGGGCATTCTGGGGACCAGCCGGTGGTTGGGTTGAGGCTAGGCAAGCGGTTCTTTTTTGAAAAAAAGAACCAAAAAACTTTTGTTTCTGCTGTCGCGGAGGTTTCTGCAGCGCGCGCTCAAGGGAACAGAAGTTTTTTGCTTTTTTTTCAGAGAACGCCTTGCCTCACCCAAACACCCCATGCAGAAACCACTGCAAATCACCCGTAGCCGCGCACTCCCCATCCCCTCGCCGGAACAGCCAGAATCGCTGCCCCGCCTCGTCCTCCACGGCGAAGTAGTCGCGCACCGCCCAGGTCTCGCCCTCCTCGCGCCACCACTCGCCGAAAATGCGTTCCGGCCCGTCCGCGCGGCGCACGCGGCGCACCCGGCGGCACCAGGTAAAGGCGGCCGGCGCGCGGTCCGGCAGCAGGGCCACTGCCTCGATGCGGCGCGGCGGGGTGAACAGGCGGGCGGGGCGCGGCAGGCGGTCGGGCCAGTCCGCACCTTCGGCGGGCGCCAGCGGCGGCAACGCGCGCACCGAGCGTTCCGGCACGTCGCTCTGCACCGGCGCCGCGCGGAACAGCCGCGCCTCGCACAGCGGGCCAGTGCCCAGCCGGTTGGACAGCGTGTCGACCAGGTCAGCGAGGTCCGGGCTGTGGCGCGTGGCGCACAGTTCGGAGAGGGTCTGGCGTGCGCCCAGCCGCGCGGTCAGCGGGGCGGCGAGCATCACGCTCTCGATGCCGAAGCCGGGGTCGATGGTCTCGATCTGTGCCGCCAGCAGGCGGGTCAGGTGGCCAGGGTCCCGCGTGGCCGCGGCGGTGCCGATGCGGATGGCCTGTTGCGCGCCGTCCACGCGCTGGAACACCAGGTCCAGGCGGGACGCGCCGAGGCCCTTTTGCGCGAGCTTCTCGCATAGCCGGTCGGTGAGCAGGGCGGCTGCCCGCGCCAGGTCGTCGGGCGTGGAGATGGGTTCGGGGAAGCCTTGGCGGGTGCGCGGCGTCTCCGGCGAAGGGGCGGGTTCGATCGGCTCGAAGACGGCGCCGGTGGCCTGGTCCAGGCGGCGCAGCACGTCGGCGCCGAAGCGTTTGGCCAGCGGCGCGCGCGGGGCGGCCATCAGCTGGCCGATGGTGTCGAAGCCCAGGGTGCGCAGGGCGAGCACGGTCTCCTCGGCCAGGCGCAGGCCGGCGACGGGCAGGTGAGACAAAGCTGCCCTTGTGCAGCCGGGCGGGGCGATGATCGGCGCGTCCGGTGTGCAGCCTGCCGCAGCGTTCTCTTGCCGGGAGACGCCGCCGGGCGGGGCGATGATCGGTAAGTCGGGCGCGTAGCCTGCCGCTACGGTCTCTGGCCGGTCCGGAGCGGCGCACGGCGGGGCGGGGCGGCCAGGGGTGGGGCAGGCTGGAGTGGAGCGGGTCGTAGGATGGGCTGAGGTGGAGCGATCCGGTTTCGAGCGAGCAGGGGCGGGTCGGGCCAGAGTGGGGGCCAGAGTGGTAGGGGCCGGAGTGGGGCTGGCCGGAGTGGGGCGGGGAGGCAGCTGTCCGTAGCGGGCCAGCGCGTAGGCGGCACCGGGCGTGTCGGCCATGGCGGCACGGCTGACGATGCCGGCCTCTGCCAGGCGGGTGGTGAGCGCGTGCAGCAGGCCAGCCTCGCCGTCCCATCCGCCGGCCGCGCCATGGACGTCCGTGGCGCTATTGCCTTGCTTGTCGGTGTGCCAAGTCGGGGTGCCGCGGACACGTTTGGCGCTTTCCTCCGGCATGCTGGTGAACCCGTCCCGGGGGCCGGCAGCGCGGACGCCCTCCGTTGCGCCATGGCCGGTCATGTCGGTGGACCCGTCGTCGCGGGCGGTGCCGCGGACACCTTCGGTGCCGTCCTCCGGCACGTTGGTGGACCCGTCCCGGGCGCCGGCGGCCACGGCGTGGACGCCTCCGGCGGCGCTCTGCTTGCACGGATCGGCGGAGCCGTCGCGGGTGCCATCGGCCGTGTCGTCGCGGCAGTAGGCAGCGTCCGCGAACAAATGGGTGCAGCCGGTCACGTCGATCCAGATGCCGTCCGGCGGGCAGGCGGCGGACAGCGGGCTGAACTGGCGCAGGCACCAGGCGGTCAGGCGGTGCAGGGCGGCGGCGTCCTGCTCCGGCTGCGCCTCCTCGATGCGCAGGCCGGGCACCATGGCCTGGGCGTGGGCCACTGCCATGCCGGGGCGCAGGCCAAGCGAGGCGGCATGCGCGTCCACCGCCATCACCAGCCGGCGCGATCCCTGACGGGACGCTGTCAGCAGCGGCGGCGCAGGCGAGGCCTCACTCAGCCTGGAGGGGAGACCAGGCGGGTGGGGCTGCGGCCGGCCTGGGGTGCCAGGCACAGGCGAAGCACGCTGGTCACGCGGCGCGTCTGGCGGGCTGTGGTGCAGCTGTGCATTCGGCGTCTGGTGGCGCAACCCCGCGTCGCCCTGGTCACGCGGCGCGCCCGGCGTGTCGTGGCGCAGCCGCGCGCCCGGCGTGTCGTGGCGCAGCCGCGCGCCCGGCGTGTTGTGGTGCGGCCGCGCCTCCGGCGTCTCGTGGTGCGGCCCCGAATCCGGCGTGTCGCGCTGCAGCCGGTCGGTGGGCCAGCTCGGCAGGTAGAGAGAGACGACCCTGCGCATCACATGCCTCCATCATCCAGGTTTGCGGCGCCCCGTTGCGGCAGCGCGTAAGGTCCAGCTGCCAGCGCGCGCGGCCGATGCCGGGCACCGGCAGCGGTGCGGAGGGCGCGGGCGTGACCTGCCAGCGCGTGGCCGCGGCGGTCAGCCCGTCATCCTCTGCCCTGCCTTCGCGGCGGCGGCGCAGGGCCAGCGCCACGGCGCCGGTCTTCTCGGCGGCCAGCACCAGGCGGCGGGACTGCGTCATCGTCAGGCGGTGCAGCTCGCCCAGCACGGCGGACAGGCCAGGGTGGCGCAGCGCCTCCTCCATCACCAGCAGCACGGCGGCCTCGTCCGGCGCGCGCACGTGGATTACCCGGTCCGGGTGCAGGCCGGCGCAGGCCAGGCCGGGGGCGAACAGGTCGGACGCGGTGGTGCACCACAGGACGCTGTGCGGCAGGCGTGCCAGTATGCCGGCGGCGAACAGCGTGGCGGAGGCAGCGTGGCTGGCGTCAGGCCCGCCGCCGGCCAGCTCGTGCAGGGTGCCGTGGGCCAGGCCGCCATCCGGCAGGTGGGAGTCGATCTCCGCCACGCCGAAGGCCAGCGCGTTGGCGGGCCGGGCGGCTGGGCGTTCCAGCAGGCGGATGCGGCGGCGCAGCGCGTCCAGGTCGGTGACCTGGGTGGACTGGGCGCCTGGTGGAGGATGGCTCATGTTCGCACTTTGTTCTCGTGGGCGAGAAGGGTCAAGCCTTTGAGTCGTTCCGTGCTGTCACGGATGTGCTAGGCTTGCCGGCATGAGCGCGCACCTCCGCCAGCAGGCGTCTATCAACCGGTTCGGCGGGCGGCGGTCTGTTGCAAAAGCAAGCAGTTCTTTTTTGAAAAAAAGAACCAAAAAACTTTTGCGCTCTGGGGTACGCGCCAGCGGAGAGGTCCGCGACAGCCGTGACAAAAGTTTTTTGCTTCCTTTCAAAAAAGAAGTCTTGCTTTTTCTCTGCCTAATGCTGGCGCCCGCCTGCGCCCTAGCCTTCGACCCGCAAGCTGCCACCGAAGCCTACCTGAAAAGCGTCCCAGTCGCAGACAAGCTGAAATCCGACGCGTATTTCGAGGGCGGCTACTGGCTGATCCTGTGGAACGCCGCCTACACTATCGGCGTGTCGGTCCTGTTGCTCGCCACCGGACTGTCCGCAAGGTTGCGTGACCTGGCCTTACGCATCTGCAAATGGCGCTGGCCCAGCGTGGCGCTTTTCGCCGTTATGTTCATGATCGTCACCGCGTTGCTGACCCTGCCGTTCGACATCTACCAGGGCTTCATCCGTGAGCACGCCTACGGCCTGTCCAACCAGTCGTTTTCCGGCTGGCTCGGCGACACGTTGATCGGGCTCGCGGTCAACATCGTCTCTGCAGCAATCGTGCTGCCGATCATCTACGCGGTCATCCGTGCGGCGCCTGCAAGCTGGTGGCTGTGGGCGACCGGGGTCACCATGCTGTTCGTCGCCTTGGCGGTCGTCGTCGGGCCGGTCTTCCTCGAGCCGCTGTTGAACCATTTCACGCCCTTGCCGGACGGCACGTTGCGCGACCAGATCCTCTCGCTGGCGCGCTCGGACGGCGTGCCGGCGCACGACGTGCTGGTCTACGACAGCTCCCGGCAGACCAGCCGCATCAGCGCCCACGTCTCGGGCCTGTTCGGCACCACGCAGATCTCGCTGACGGACAACCTGCTCAAGCAGTGCACGCCCGACCAGGTGCTGGCCGTATTGGGCCACGAGATGGGCCACTACGTCATGGGGCACGTGTTCAGCTTCTTGCTGGTGCTCACGGTTATCTTTGCCGGCAGCTTCGCCTTCGCGCGCTGGAGCTTCACCTGGCTGGCCAGCCGCTTCGGCGCAGGCGGCGTGCGCGGCATCGACGACCCGGCCGGCCTGCCGGTGCTGGTCATCGCGTTCACCGCCTACCTGTTCGTGCTGACGCCGGTGCTCAACACGCTCACCCGTCAGCAGGAGATGCAGGCGGACATATTCGGGCTGAACCTGGCACGGCGTCCGGACGCGTTCGCGCAGGTGGCGCTGAAGCTGTCCACCTACCGCAAGCTCGACCCTTCGCCGCTGGAGGAGTTCGTGTTCTACGATCACCCGAGCGGGCGAACGCGCATAGTTACGGCGATGCGGTGGAAGGCGGAGCAGGCGGGCAAGTGATCCCAATCGCCGTTGGCGGTGAGTCCAGGCAGAAAGCAAGCAGTTCTTTTTTGAAAAAAAGAACCAAAAAACTTTTGGTCCTGCTGTCGCGAAGGGTCTGCAACGCGCGCCCAAGGTAACAAAAGTTTTTTGGTTCTTTTTCAAAAAAGAACCGCTTGCTTCGTTGCCACCGGTCAGAGCCTGAGATGGTTGGTATAACGGCTCGTCCTTGAGTTTCCGTCTGAAAAGCCGCCCTGACGGTTACCTAACGCGGTTCTGTCATGCGACAGCGTGCTACTCGCATGACGCTCCGGTGCTCGAAGCCACGCCAGGTAATTGACCAGCCCCACTTCAAACAGACACAAAAAACTTTGTCTAGATCGGGTGTACCAGGATAAGACGCGTCGTTCCAACCGTCCGCGCCAGCCGAGACAAAAGCTTTTTGCTTCTTTTTCTCGAAAAAGAAGCGCTTGCTTTCTGCTGCTACCTTAACCCTCGCCAGGCACCTCCCAGGAAACCCTGCCGGTTTCGTCCCCTCTCTGATATGATCCCGCGCATGAACGAGATGGCCGCACCGCCCAGCCCCGCCCAGGCCCAGCCTGCCCCGCGCCTGCCCGACGGCGCCCGCGACCAGCAGGCGCTGCGTGCCCGCATCCTCGACAAGCTCACCTTCCAGGTCGGCCGCTCGCCGGAAGAGGCCACCCAGCGCGACTGGTTCGCCGCCACCGCCCACGCCATCCGCGACTTCGTCGTCGAATGCTGGCTGGAGAGCGGTCAGTCCGGAAAACCTGCCGGCAAGCGCGTCTACTATCTCTCGCTGGAGTTCCTCATCGGCCGGCTGCTGTTCGACGCCGCCGGCAACCTCGGCCTGCTGGAACCCGCGCGCGCCGCCCTGGCCTCGCTCGGCGTGGACATCGAGGTGCTGCGCGAACAGGAGGCCGACGCGGCGCTGGGCAACGGCGGCCTTGGCCGCCTGGCCGCCTGCTTCATGGAGAGCATGGCCACCCTGCGCATCCCCGCCTTCGGCTACGGCATACGCTACGAATACGGCCTGTTCCGACAGGAAATCTCCGGCGGCGTGCAGCGCGAACTGCCGGAGGACTGGCTCAGCGTCGGCAACCCGTGGGAGTTCGAACGCCCGCAGGTCGCCTACATCGTGGGCTTCGGCGGCGCCGTCGTCGCCCGCCACGACGAACTCGGCCGGCCGATGTTCGACAACCACGGCCGCACCGCCCTTGCCTGGAACCCGGCAGAAACCCTCTCAGCCGTCGCCTACGACACGCCGGTGATGGGCGGGGGCGGCGACCACGCCAACACGTTGCGCCTGTGGTCCGCCCGTGCCATCGAGAAGCTGCACCTCGACGAGTTCAACCGCGGCGACCACGTCGGCGCCTTGCGTGACCGCGTGCGCACCGAATCCGTCTCCCGCGTGCTCTACCCCGGCGACGATTCCGAGGCCGGCCAGGAGCTGCGCCTGCGCCAGGAGTTTTTCTTCGCGTCGGCCTCGCTGCAGGACCTCATCGCTCGCCACCTAGACCAGCACCCGGACCTCACCAATCTGGCCGACTGCGCCGCCATCCAGATGAACGACACGCATCCGGCCATCGCCACCGCCGAGATGATGCGCCTGCTCGTCGACCTGCACGGCATGGACTGGGCGGACGCCTGGCGCATCTCTGTCGCAACCTTCAGCTACACCAACCATACTTTGCTGCCCGAGGCGCTGGAGACCTGGCCGGTGCCGCTGATCGAACGCCTGCTGCCGCGGCACATGCAGATCATCTACATGCTCAACGCGCAGCACCTCGAACGCGCGCGCCGCGAGCACAACGCAAGCGACGCGCTGCTCGCCAACCTCTCCCTGATCGACGAGAGGCATGGCCGCCGCCTGCGCATGGGCCACCTGGCGTTCGTCGGCAGCCACGCGATCAACGGCGTCTCCGCCCTGCACACGGACCTGATGCGGCAGACCGTGTTCGCCGACCTGCACGGCGTCTACCCAGGCCGCATCAGCAACAAGACCAACGGCATCACCTTCCGCCGCTGGCTGCACCGCGCCAACCCGGGGCTGACCCGCGTGCTGACCGACACGATCGGACCCGCGTTCCTCACCGATCCTGAACGGCTGGCGGACTTCGCCGCCCACGCGAACGACGCCGGCGTGCAGCAGGCTGTGGCTACGCAACGCCGCGTCGCCAAGCAGGCGCTGGCACGGCTCATCCGTGAGAAACTCGGCATCGGCGTCGACCCCGGCGCGATGTTCGACGTGCACATCAAGCGCATGCACGAGTACAAGCGCCAGCTGCTCAACATCCTGCAGACGGTGGCGCTGTACAACACCATACGTGCCCAGCCGATGACCGACCGTGCACCCTGCGTCAAGATATTCGCCGGCAAGGCCGCGCCAGGCTACAAAACCGCCAAGCAGATCATCCGCCTGGCGCACGACGTGGGCCACGCCATCAACAACGACCCCACCATCGGCGAGCGGCTGAAACTCGTCTTCCTGCCGAATTACAACGTCAGCCTCGCCGAACGCATCATCCCCGCTGCCGACCTGTCCGAACAGATATCCACGGCCGGCATGGAGGCGTCGGGCACCGGCAACATGAAGCTGGCGCTGAACGGCGCGCTCACCATCGGCACGCTGGACGGCGCCAACGTGGAAATCCGCCAGCACGTCGGCGCCGACAACATCTTCATCTTCGGGCTCACCGCAGAGGAGGTCGCCGGCCGCCGGCGCGGCGACATGTCGGGCTACGCCGCCGTCGAGGCCTCGCACGCGCTGGCACAGGCGATCCAGGCGATCGCGTCCGGCGTGTTCTCGCCGGACGAGCCGGACCGCTACCGCGAACTGGTCGACACACTGCTGCGCTTCGACCGCTTCCTGGTCACCGCCGATTTCGACAGCTACGTCGCCAAACAGGATGAAGTCGCGGCGCTATGGCGCACGCCGGATCGGTGGTGGCGGACGAGCATTCTCAACACCGCGCATGTCGGGTGGTTTTCTTCGGACCGGGCGATCCGAGAGTATGCGTCGGAGATTTGGCGGGCACGGTAAGCAAGCGCTTCTTTTTCGAGAAAAAGAAGCAAAAAGCTTTGTTGCGGCTGTCGCGGTTTTGTCCGGCGAGCGCGCGACAGCGGAGTCAAAAGTTTTTTGGTTCTTTTTTTCAAAAAAGAACCGCTTCCTTCCTTGGCCGACACGCGCGCGTAGCCGATAAGCCTGTGCCATGAACCTGGTCGACCTGGGCGTTTGCGCAATCATCTTCGTCTCGGCGCTGCTGGGCCTCTCCCGCGGCCTGGTGCGCGAGCTGCTCGGCCTGGGGAGCTGGGTTCTGGCCGGCTACGGCGCCTACCTGTATGGCCCCGAAGCCGTGCCCGCTGCCCAGCAGGCCATCGGCAACCCGGACATCGCCGAGCCGGCCGCCTACATCGTCGTCTTCGTGGTCCTGCTCATCGTCCTCTCGCTGGTTGCCAACCTGATCGGCCGCGCGGTGCGCGTCTCTGCCCTGGGCGGGCTGGACAAGACGCTGGGCCTGGTGTTCGGCATCGCCCGCGGGGCTGCCGTGCTGGTGGCGGCCTACATACCGCTGGCGCTGATGCTGCCGCCGGAACGCTGGCCGGAGGTGATGCTGCACGCACGCTCACTGCCGTGGATTTACGACGGCTCCGTCTGGGCGTCGAACAACCTGCCGCAGGGTTTCCAGCCGAAGATACCGCCGCCGCCCACCGGCCCGCAAACCACCGAGGCCGACCTGCTGCATGCCACCCCTGAGGGCCGCGCGCTTGGCCCGGCGCCGGCCCGACCCTAGCTGTCATCGCGTGACAGTTGAGTGACGCGCGCGGCTGCATGCGCTAGGCAGGCGCCGCGTCCTGGAGAATCGTGCATGGCCCCGCAAGCAGCCCCCACCGATGCCTCCGCCACGTTGCTAGAGCAGGCGGGACCACTGCAGCCGGGCGCACGGCAGTTCGGCACGCGGCAGGCGGGCTCGCAACAGGGAGCTGCACAGGAAGCAGGCGGACACCTTGCCAGCACGAAGCGGGGCGCGGCACATCAGGCAGGCACGGCCGGGCAGCATCGGCTCACGGTTCTGCCGGAACCCGCAACCGAAGACGACGACACGCTGCACGAGGAGTGCGGCGTCTTCGGCGTCTGGAACGTGGTGGACGCCGCCGCCGTCACGGCACTCGGGCTGCACGCCCTGCAACACCGCGGCCAGGAAGCCACCGGCATCGTCAGCTACGACGGCACCCGATTTCACCAGCAGCGGGGCTTGGGCCTCGTCGGCGACAATTTCGGCGACGCGCGGGTGATCGCCTCGCTGCCCGGCACCTCGGCCATCGGCCACAACCGCTACGCCACCACCGGCGAGACCATCCTGCGCAACGTCCAGCCGCTGTATGCCGACTTCGAGTTCGGCGGCTTCGCGGTCGGCCACAACGGCAACCTCACCAACGCGGTGGCCCTGCGCAAGACCCTGGTCCGCCGCGGCTGCCTATTCCAGAGCACCACGGACAGCGAGGTGTTCGTCCACCTGATCGCCATCAGCCTGTACTCCACCGTGGTGGACCGCCTGATTGACGCGCTGAAGCAGGTGGTGGGCGCCTACTCGCTGGTGGCACTGTCCAATGAGGCGCTGATCGGCGTGCGCGACCCGCTGGGCGTCCGCCCGCTGATCCTCGGCCGCATCCCGCAAGCCGGCGCAGGCGGAGCGGGCGCCACCGGCGGGCCAGGCGGCGCCGGCCATGGTGGCGCAGGGCTGGGCAGCGCAGGCTTGGGCGGCCCGCACGCCAACGGAGGCTGGGTGCTGGCCAGCGAGACCTGCGCGCTGGACATCGTCGGCGCCGAGTTCGTGCGCGACGTGGAACCCGGCGAGATCGTGGTGATCAACAACGCCGGCGTGCGCAGCATCCGCCCGTTCGGGCCACACCGCGAGCGGTTCTGCGTGTTCGAATACGTCTACTTCGCGAGGCCTGACTCGGTGATGGAGGGCATGCCGGTCTACGACGCGCGCAAACGCATCGGCGCGGAGCTCGCCCGCGAAAGCCACGTCGAAGCGGACATCGTGGTACCCGTGCCGGATTCCGGCGTGCCGTCCGCCATGGGTTATGCGACGGAAAGCGGCGTGCCGTTCGAGCTCGGCATCATCCGCAACCACTATGTCGGCCGCACCTTCATCGAGCCCACCGACCACATCCGCAACCTCGGCGTAAAGCTCAAGCACTCCGCCAACCGTGCCACGCTGGAGGGCAAGCGGGTGGTCCTGGTGGACGACAGTATCGTGCGCGGCACCACCAGCAAGAAGATCGTGGAGATGGTCCGCTCCGCCGGCGCGCGCGAGGTGCACATGCGCATCTCCTCGCCGCCGACGACGCATTCCTGTTTCTACGGCATCGACACGCCGGAGCGCAGCAAGCTGCTCGCCGCCCACCACGACGTGCGCGAGATGGCAGCGCTGATCGGCGCCGACAGCCTGGCCTTCATCTCCATCGACGGATTGTACCGTGCGCTCGGGCGTCCCGGCCGGGACGACGCCGCGCCGCATTACTGCGACGCGTGCTTCACGGGAGAGTACCCGGTGTCGCTGCCCGACATGGACGAGCGCGCGAACCGGCAGTTGAGCCTGGCGGTCGGCTAAGCGAAGAAAGCAAGGCCTTCTTTTCTGAAGAAAAGAAGCAAAAGACTTTTATCCCTGCTGTCGCGGAGGTTTCTGCAGCGCGCGCCCAAGGAAACAAAAGTTTTTTGGTTCTTTTTTTCAAAAAAGAACTGCTTTCTTGCCTTACGAACGCCAACACCCCGGCTTAACAAAGGCGCCATGACCAGCAGTCTTCCTGCTCCCATCCCCAGAAAAAAGCATTTTTCGTGACTCTCCAGGGCCGCATAGCCCTCGTCACCGGTGCAAGCCGCGGCATCGGCCGTGCTGCCTCCCTGCAGCTGGCGCAAGCCGGCGCGCATGTGGTGCTGGTGGGCCGCACACAGGGCGCGCTGGAAGAGGCCGATGACGAGATACGCGAAGCAGGCGGCCACGCTACGCTGCTGCCGATGGATTTGCGCGACGCCGACAAGATAGACCCGCTCGGCCCTTCGCTGCACGCGCGGTTCGGGCGGCTGGACATCCTGGTGCACAACGCCGGCGCGCTGGGCAAGCTGACGCCCGCCGGCCACATCACGCCTAAGGACTTCGCGGAGTGCGTGGCGGTGAACCTGGCCGCCACCTACCGGCTGATCCGCACCTGCGCGCCGCTGCTGGCCGCGTCGGATGCCGGCCGCGCCGTGTTCGTCACCAGCAGCGTGGCACGGTCCCCGCGCGCCTTCTGGGGCGCCTACGGCGCTACCAAGGCGGGGATGGAGAACCTGGTGCTAAGCTGGGCCGACGAGGTGGAGAACACCGCGCTGCGGGTAAACCTGTACGATCCCGGCCGCACCGCGACGCGCATGCGCGCACAGGCGTTTCCCGGCGAAGACCCGAACACCCTGCCTACGCCTGCGGACGTGGCGCGCACGCTGGTGGAACTGTGCGCGGCCGACTGGACGCAGCATGGGCAGCTCATGCGGTATCGGGGTGGGTAGCGCAGGGGAACCGGTTGATTTAGGCAAGGCAAGCGGTTCTTTTTTGAAAAAAAGAACCAAAAAACTTTTGTTCTCTTTGGGTGCGCGCTGGAGGAAATTTCGCGACGGCATTGGGAGTTCCTGGCTGCCGTCTTGCGTCGCAGGAATGATCATCCGATACGAGGCAACGGTTTGCAGCGCTTTTCACCAAATCGCTTTGTTCACGTCTGAGTGCCCCAGGCTTTCCATGATGTCATCCGTCGCCATTGACGACTGCATCGCAGCACATCACCGGAGGCCCCGTGGATTCGCAGTTCTGGCTTTGGCTCGACACCATCCTGATGGTGGTCGGCGGCTTGGTGATCCTTGCGATCGGCAAGCAGCGCACGGCCGGTGAACAATCACACACAATCTACCACGGCATCGTCCCGATCATCGCCGCCAGCTCGTATTTTGCCATGGCCGTGGGCCAGGGCCTCATGACGTTGCACAACGACGTCTCCGGCAACCCCGCCCGGCTGTTCTACTACGCGCGCTACGTCGATTGGACCTTCACCACGCCTCTGCTGCTGCTCTCGCTTGCCTACACCGCCATGCACTCGGGCATGCGCAAGTCCGGCATGGTCGCCGGCATGCTGATCTCCGACGTGATCATGATCCTGACGTCGTTCTTCTTCGGCGCGTCCGAGGTGATCTGGATCAAGTGGACGTGGTTCGCCGTCTCCTGCGTCGCCTTCCTCGGCGTCTACTACGTCATCTGGGGCCCGATGCTGCGTGAGAACCGGCGCGAAGCCCCGCAGGCGCAATCCGACTACCGCACCAATGCGATCATCCTGTCGGTGCTGTGGCTGATCTACCCGTTGATCCTGGCAGTCTGTCCGGATGGGCTCGGCCTGCTGGGCGACACGCCCAGCGTCGCCTCCATCGCGGTGCTGGACCTCGTCTCCAAGGTTGCCTACGGGCTGTTCGCCGTGGTGGCCACCACGAAACTGGTCACCACGGACCTGACTAGCCACCCAATCCTGATGAACGAGCGCGCAGCGGCTGAATAGTGCGCGACTTGCGAGGGGGGCAGTTTCTATGTGCTGCCGCCTCGCTTCCGCGAGACAGAGCAAGCAAGCGGTTCTTTTTTGAAAAAAAGAACCAAAAAACTTTTGTCTCTTCTGGGTGCGCCGGGTTGAAAGGCTGCGTTTAATCCGGCGGCGTATGGGAACAAAAGCTTTTTGCCTCTGCCTCCATAGGAAACGCCTCGCATTAACCGGCTGCCGTTACCGTAGTCGTGGCAGAACGTAAGCAGCCCTTGTCGAAAAGAGGATCGAGAAGCTTTCGTTCCTCCGCACTCGCAGCCGCCGGGCATCCCTAGACAAACACGCCTGCCGAAAATGCGGAGAAAGCAAAAGTTTTTTGCTTCTTTTTTTCAAAAAAGAAGGCCTTGCTTGCTTCCGCAGCAGTCACCCCCTTGGCCGGCTAGCGTCAATAATGCCTGTGCGAGAACAACAGGAACAGCACCACCAGCAGAAGCACCAACCCTAGCCCGCCGCCGCCAAACCCGGCGCTCGCTGGTGCTGCGTAGTATGGGTCGCGGCCATACCAGCCACGCTGGTAGCCGCTGTGGCCGAATCCGCCAAACGCCAGCACCAGCAGCACGATCACGATGATCAGAAACACGGAACCCCTCCCTAACAAGATGGGGGTGATTACGCCTGGGCGACGATCCGGTTCGCATCGAGCCAGCTTGCCATCGCCGCGTTCACCTGGTCCGGCGCTTCCTGCTGCACCCAGTGCGACACGCCGGGCAGCCGTCGCAGGGTAAAGTCCCTGACCCACGGCCCGTAGCCCTCGGTCAGCTCGAGGCCGAGGGCGCTATCCTGTTCGCCCCACACCATCAGGGTCGGCGTCTCCACCATCGGGTACTTGGCCGGCGCGGTCAGCGAGAGGAGGTTCGCCCGGTAGTAGTTGATCATGGCGGTCAGCGCGCCCGGCTGCTGGGCCGCGTGGCGATAGTGGTCCAGCACCTCCGGCGGAAAGGCGGTCTTGTCCACCGCCATTTCCGAGAACGCGCGGCCGATGGCGGCCGCACCCCGGGCGGCCAGCAGGCGCTCGGGCAGCACCGGCACCTGGAAGAAGAATACGTACCAGGACCGGGCAAGCTGGCGCGGCGAGCTGCGAATAACCCGGCGGAAGACGGCCGGGTGGGGCACGTTCATGACAATCAGTCCGTCGAGCGGACGGGTGCGCTGGATGGCGAACTGCCAGGCGATCAGCGCGCCCCAATCATGCGCTATCAGCAGCCGGCGGCGGGCGCCCAGCGCGTCGAACAGCGCCGCGGCGTCCTCGACCAGGTGCTCCATCCGATAGGCGCTGCGGCCCAGCGGGCGGGTGGTGCCGCCGTAGCCGCGCAGGTCTGGTGCCACAGCGTGCCAGCCGCGCTGGGCGAGGAACGGCAGCTGGTGCCGCCAGGAGTAGCGGCTCTCCGGAAATCCGTGCAGGCAGAGGGCGATGTTGGGGCCGTCGCCGGCTTCGTCGATTGCGAAGTTCAATGTGGATGTGGCCAGGACTCTCAAGGCAAGCAGTTCTTTTTTGAAAAAAAGAACCAAAAAACTTTTGTTCCCTGGGTACGCGCTGCCGGAGAGGTCCGCGACAGCCGTGACAAAAGTTTTTTGTTTCTTTTTTTCAAAAAAGAAATCCTTCCTTACTTGCTGACCCAGCCCGCAAAGCGCGCCTCCAGCTTGTCCCCATTATCCGCCCAGAACCCCTCGTCGATCGCCAACGCTCCCTGCTCATCCCTCGCCGGCAGCATGGCGACCGCCGCCTTGGTCGCCGGGACCAGCCGGGTTGCGCGCGCGAAGATGGCGGCCCGCGCCGGATCCAGCGCGGTAACCAAGGCGGCCAGCGCGCCGCGCCTATGGGGGGCATCCGCTGGCCGCGCCCAGCTCGTCACCTCCTGCAGGCTGCCGGCCCACTGCACGCCGGTATGGGCAGCCGGGCCGTCCGGCAGGCTGTCGGCCGGTGCGGTGGTCAGCAGCACCTTGGACGTGGCGAGAAGCTGGGCCGGCTGGTCCGGCTTGTCCCACCACAGGACGTAGGGTTTCAGCTGGTCGAGCTTGCGGAAGGCGCGGTCCACGCCGTCGGCCGAGCGCAAGGTGCGGTAGACGTCCGCCATGGCCACGCCGTCGGCCATCAGGGCCACTTCCAGGTTGCCGCGCGCGCCGCGGTGGAGGGCGCGCCGGCCGGGGTGCTTGGCCACGTCCCAGAAATCCGGCCAGCCCGGCCAGCCGACAAGCTTCTGGCGGTCCCAGGCGAGCACGGTGGCCGAGACGTAGGCGCCCAGGCCGCAATCGCTGCTGGCGCCGGCGGCGAAGCGCTCGCGTGGCAGGCCTGCGGCGCCCAGCGCGGTCCAGTCCAGTTTTTCCAGCAGCTGGGTGCGGCAGAGCTGGGCGAGCAGCGCGCCGTCGAGCAGCAGCAGGTCGGCGCCGTGGCCGGCCAGCAGCTTGCGCAAGCCGTCAGCCGAACTGTCCCAGGGCGGGGTGGCGAGCGCAGTCGCGGTGGCGTCTGCGTAAGGGCGAAGGAGCGTCGAGAGCACTGCGTCGTGCGCCGGGCCGGCGGCGAGCGCTACCGAGACGGGTTGCGGGGACGTCTCGTCGGTCGGTGCCGCCCCCATTGTCGCGAGCGAGGCAAGCAGCAGCAACGACCTACGCATACATCTACCCTGGTGTCGGTGTAGCTCGATCCTACAAGCCCCCAGACGGAAGACCAGTGCCGGGGGACGTGGCCGGTCAGCAGTCCAGCCCCCGGGAGCAAAGTTTTTGCTTCTTTTTTCAAAAAGAAGTCTTGCTTCCTTCCTGCCTTTCGTCCGGCACGCTTGCAATACGCAGCCCCCTTTGCGCATACGAACCGCAAGCAAGGAGCCCCCGAGATGCCCGACACCCACGTGACGCAGGAAGACTACAAGGTCCGCGATTTCTCCCTGGCCGAGTGGGGCCGCAAGGAGATCTCGATGGCCGAGGACGAGATGCCCGGGCTGATGGCGCTGCGCGAGGAGTACGGCGCGTCCAAGCCGCTGGCCGGCGCGCGCATCGCCGGGTGCCTGCACATGACGATCCAGACCGCGGTGCTGATCGAGACGCTGACCGCGCTGGGTGCCACGGTGCGCTGGTCCTCCTGCAACATCTTCTCCACGCAGGACCACGCGGCCGCCGCGGTGGCCGCCGCCGGCGTGCCGGTGTTCGCCTGGAAGGGCATGAACGAGGAGGAGTTTAACTGGTGCATCGAGCAGACCGTCCGCGGTCCGGGCGGCTGGGCGCCAAACATGATCCTCGATGACGGCGGCGACCTGACGCTGCTGATGCACAACAGCTACCCCGAGATGCTGGCCGACGTGCGCGGCATCTCCGAGGAGACCACCACCGGCGTGCACCGGCTGTGGGAGATGATGAAGGCCGGCAAGCTGCTGACGCCCGCGATCAACGTCAATGACAGCGTGACGAAGTCCAAGTTCGACAACCTCTATGGCTGCCGCGAGAGCCTGGTGGACGGCATCCGCCGCGGCACCGACGTGATGATGGCGGGCAAGGTGGCCGTGGTGGCCGGCTTCGGCGACGTGGGCAAGGGATCTGCCGCCTCGCTGCGCAACGCCGGCTGCCGCGTGGTGGTGACCGAGATCGACCCGATCTGCGCGCTGCAGGCGGCAATGGAAGGCTACGAGGTGGACACGATGGACGACGCCGCCTCACGCGGCGACATCTTCGTCACCGCCACCGGCAACGTGGACGTGATCACGGCCGACCACATGCGGGCGATGAAGCACCGCGCGATCGTCTGCAACATCGGCCATTTCGACAGCGAGATACAGATCGAGAGCCTGCGCAACTACCGCTGGGAGAACGTCAAGCCGCAGGTGGACGAGGTGGTGTTCCCCGACGGCAAGCGGCTGATCGTGCTCTCCGAAGGGCGCCTGGTGAATTTGGGCAACGGCACCGGGCACCCGAGCTTCGTGATGTCGGCGAGCTTCACCAACCAGGTGCTCGCACAGCTGGAACTGTGGCAGGCCAAGCCTGGGCAGTACGAGCGCAAGGTGTACACGCTACCGAAGCATCTGGACGAGAAGGTGGCGGCGCTGCATCTGGCCAAAGTTGGAGCTAAGCTTACAAAGCTTTCCAACAAGCAGGCGGAGTATTTGGACCTGGCTAGCGTGAACGGGCCGTTCAAGCACGAGCTTTATCGGTATTGATCGCTGGCAGCCCGGACATTTGACTTAGGCAAGGCAAGCGGTTCTTTTTTGGAAAAAAGAACCAAAAAACTTTTGTTCCCTTGAGTGCGTGCTGCAGAAACCTCCGCGACAGCAGGACCAAAAGTTTTTTGCTGCTTTTTTTCAAAAAAGCAGGGTTGCCTTTCTTGCCCGATACCAAGCTGCTCACATAGGTCAAAACTTTTACTAAGGTGCTTGCGCAAGCAGCGTCCGCCGGCACGCTCGCGATTGCTGTTAGTCAGTCGATGAGCACATCCTCGGCGACGTACTCGGTCTGAGGCTGCGACGGCAGATAGACATACAGCGACATGTCGACCTGAAGAACGCCTGCCATAGCCAGCATGTCGAAGGGCAACACGTCTTCACTCTACCTCTCGAATGACCTAGGCGGCAAACAGTTCGCTTCACAAGCGCTGTCTCGGCCCGCCGACACGACACGTTTCAACAACGCGCACCGACAGAGAGCAAAAGTTTTTTTGGTTCTTTTTTTCAAAAAAGAACCGCTTGCCTTATACCAACAGGTGTTGATGCTTTCTCACAGAAAGCAAGCAGTCCTTTTTTGAAAAAAAGGACCAAAAAACTTTTGACTCCGCTGTCGCGCGCTCTCCGGAAAGGTCCGCGACAGCGGAGTCAAAAGTTTTTTGCTTCTTTTTTTCAAAAAAGAAGGCGTTGCTTGCTTCGGACGGTCAACCTTCAGGCCGATTGGTATTACTGCTCCGAAACCCGCTGCGGCCCCTGTGTGTCGAGCGGCACGTAGCCATCCGGAATCGCATAGGCAAACGGGTGCTGGCCGAAATCGACGTCCACCTGACCACCGTCGAGCAGCTGCCCAAGCGGGATGCTCGACGACAGTTTTGCCTGATACGAACGGCCAAGTTTGACGTCCAGCCCGCCGGCGCTGCCCGGCGCCTCCCGCCACGCACCGTTAAAACGTACGTAAATCTTGCCTCCATCGAGGTCGACCGCGAGACCGATGGTGCTCGGCGGCTGGCCGATGTTGCGCTTGCGGATGGCCTGCAGCGTGCCGACGTTGCCGACGTCCTGCCCGTGCACGCCGATGAAGATGGTGGCTGAGCCCGCCTGGGCGATGGCGCTCTCGTCGAGATGCACCTCGAAATACCATTTGCCGTTCGCGGGCTGGTTGCGCGCCACCACGTCGTACACCTCCGCGCCGCTCGCAGCCTGCGGGGCCAGGGCCGGCAGAGCGGCGGGGGCTGCCGGTTGACCGGTCGCCGCCTGCGGCTGTTTCAGCGCCGCCGTCTGAGCCTGCAGCTCGGCCACCCGGCGGTCGGTGAAGCGCACCACGCACACCGTCTTGCTGTAGTCGTGCAGCAAATCGTTGAACCAGCGCTCGCGGTCCGGCTCGCGCAGATCCACGTGGCAGGTGGCCGCTCGCTGCTTGATCCAGGCGATCTCCTGGTGCTTCAGCTCGGCCTGGCCCTGCGTGTCGAGCAGGTTGCGCAAATGCGTGTATTCGTCGTTGATCACCGTGTCCGAGCGGCGGAGGTCGCTGCCGACGCACTGGGCGCGCTCGGCATCCGTGGCGGGCAGGGTGCAGTCGGCACGTGCCGTCGCCACCCCGGCCAGCGCGCATACCGACGCGATCAACAGGCGCTGCAACATGGGCGCTTCCTCTCGCCAATCAGATCGTAACCAACATAAAGCTGCCAGGGCCGGTTGACCAGCCGGCGGTTCCCCCGTGGAGTGCGGGCACCGTCCCGCGCTCCACGAAAGTTACCGCCATGCGCCTCTCCGCTGCCTGCCTCCTCGCCACGCTGGTCGCGCCCGCGGTGCTTGCCGCGCCTGCTGCTCCGATCGCCCCCGCTTCCCCGATCGGCGTGCAACCGCCGCCCGACCCGGCAATCGCGCGTCTGTTGCCGCTCGTCTCGCCGGAACGCCTGCGCGAGACCGACGCGCACCTGGTCGCCTTTGGCACACGCAGCACCTTCTCCGAAGCTGCCCCGCCCGGCCGCGGCGCCTTCGCCGCGCGCGACTGGATCGCCGCGCAGTTCCGCCAGGTCGCCGCGTCCAGCGGCGGGCGGATGAGCGTCTCACTCGACGAATACCTGCAGAAGGCCGACGGCAAGCGCGTGCCGCGCGACGTGACCATCAGCAGCGTGGTGGCCACCCTGCACGGCGACGAACCGGGCGGACGCACCTACGTGATGTCCAGTCACTACGACTCTCGCAACACCGACGACAGCGACGGCACGCGCGACGCCCCGGGTGCCGACGACAACGCCTCGTCCGTGGCCGCCGTGCTCGAAGTGGCACGCCTGCTCGCCAATGTTCCGCTGCATGCCACAGTCATCTTCGCGGCCTACGACGCCGAGGAGCAGGGGCTGTTCGGCTCCGCGCACCACGCGCAGACCCTGCGCGCCGCCGGCGCCGACGTGCAGGGCGACCTCAACAACGACATCATCGGCGCCTCCGTCGGCGACCGCGGCCAGAAAAACCCGGACTACGTCCGCATCTTCTCCGAGGCGCTACAGGCCGGCGCGGACCCCACGCGCGTCAACGTGCTGGGCAACGAGAACGACTCGCCGTCGCGCGAGCTGGCGCGCTACACGCACGAGACAAGTGACGCTTACCTGCCCGGCTTCGACGCCCGCATGGTGTTCCGCGCCGACCGTTTCCTGCGCGGCGGCGACCACGAATCCTTTAACAAGGCCGGCTTTCCCGCCATCCGCTTCACCGAACCGGTGGAGACCTTCGCGCATCAGCACCAGGACGTGCGCGTGGAGGGCGGCGTGCAGTACGGCGACCTGCTGCAGTACGAGGATTTCGCCTACCTGGCGCAGGTGACGCGCATCAACCTTGCCGTGCTGGCCTCGCTCGCTTCAGGGCCGGGCCGGCCGCAAAAAACCTGGGTTCTGACAAAGGCGCTGACCAACGACACCACGCTGGGCTGGACGCCGGTGCCGGGTGCCGCCCGCTACCAAGTTGTGCGCCGGCTGACCACGGACGCGGACTGGATGACGGTGAGCGATGCGGGTGCTGGCACCAGCGTGACGCTGCCGTTCTCCAAAGACGACTGGATATTCGGCGTGCGCGCGGTGGACGCGGCGGGGCGCGTGGGGGTGGCGGCGTATCCGTTGCCGCAGAGGTGAGACCGAGGGTTTTCGGACGCAAAAAGCAAGCGGTTCTTTTTTGAAAAAAAGAACCAAAAAACTTTATCCCTTGCGCGCGCTGTTGGAGAGTCAGCGACAGCCGAGACAAAAGTTTTTTGCTGCTTTTTTTCAAAAAAGCAGGCCTTGCTTTCTCTCAATTGATCGAGGTTCTCGCAAGCTCAACACTAGCGAGCGTGCTCACTCCGCATGCCGGAAAAAAAAGAAGGCCTGCTTTTTTGAAAAAGCACAAAAAACTTTTGGTCCCTGCTGTCGCGGAGGTTTCTGCGACGCGCGCGCAGGGAACAAGAGTATTATGTTATTTCTAGCAACGCTTCCACCTACCAGTACTCCGTTCCCGGCGCTCCCTTGAACGGACCTTCGAACCCGCTGGTGATCCACCCGCCGTAGAACCCGCCCGGCTGCGGCGTCACCTGCTCGTCGCCCACGAAGCACGCGTCCATCCGCCCGGCATAGACGGCCACGTGGTCGCGCAACGCCGCGTAGGCGGCCGACGGGTCAGGGTAGGTCCAGGCGGCGTCCTGCTCCGCCCGCCCGCCGGCGGCCACGCTCAGGTAGCACGCCACGCCCTTCCACTCGCAGAAGCTGGTGCGTGGCCGGGGGGTCAGCACGCCGGGCGCAAAGGCACCCATGGGCAGGTAGTAGGTGGGCGGGTGCGTGGTCTCCAGGATGCGCCAGGCCTGGTCGGTCTGCGCCACCGTCTGGCCCGCCAGCACGATGCGCACCGGCTGCGTCACACGCTCCAGGGCAGGCGGACGCGGGAAATCTGCTACGCGGCGACGTGTGATCATGCCGAGAGCTTGGGGGCATCCGGCAGATTTACCAC
Source organism: Acetobacteraceae bacterium (assembly GCA_965198755.1). Classification (GTDB taxonomy): domain Bacteria; phylum Pseudomonadota; class Alphaproteobacteria; order Acetobacterales; family Acetobacteraceae; genus BOG-908. Next base: position 3,330,802 of record OZ240673.1, on the reverse strand, counting down.
AGGTGAGGCTCGTTATGGTATCGGCATCACTTTTCCTTGAGCCCAAGAAGCTTTCATGCGCAGATCATCCGCATGAGCACTCTCCAAGCACGCACGATGTTCGACCGGGTCGTCTTGATCCACGACCTGCCCGAACAGACGATCATCTCCGAACTGGATGTCGAACAGGCAGACGTGCTTCTGGAGCAGCTTCAGGACGCGGTGCGGACCATCATGGAGGCGGTGCAAGGCAGACGGGGCGAAGTGTCGGCTCTTTTGTAACAAGGGAGGCGGTGTCGAGTAAGAAAGTAAGGAACTCTACCAGCGTAGTCGCGACCGTTCCGACCACACGCGCCCAAGAGACCAAAAATTTTTGGTTCTTTTTTTCAAAAAAGAACTGCTTGCTTCACGCTTTAACTGGCCCGTTCAACGCCCACTCATGCCCGAACGGGTCGCGCAACTGGCAGAACCGCTCGCCCCAGAACATGTCCGCCGGCGGCATCAGCGGCGTCGCCCCGGCAGCCACGGCGCTGTTGAACAGCAGGTCGACATCCGGCACTGACATGGCCAGCATGACGCCTGTCGGCTGTCCCGGCGCGGCCGCCCTGGACTGGCCGCCCCGGTACTCGGGAAAATCGTCCGACAGCATGATCATGCCGTTGTTGATGGCCAGCCGCGCGTGCAGCAGGCGCTTGCCGTCATCGGCCGGGTTGCGGAAGACCTCTTCGGCGTTGAAGGCCGCGCGATAGAAGGCGATTGCCGCCTCGCCGTCGGTCACGGTCAGGTAGGCGATCACCCCGTCCGGCGAGGGTGGCGTCTCTACGCGGGTCATCTCTGTTCTCCTTCGCAACGGTGCCACACGTATAAACCGGCCGGCCGAGGGGAAAGTAAGACGGACGGCCCTACAACGTGACCCTCCGACGTTCGGCAAGAAAGGCAAGGCCTTCTTTTCTGAAGAAAAGAAGCAAAAGACTTTTGGTCCTGCTGTCGCGGAGTCTCCCTCAGCATGTACTCAAGGGAACAAAGTTTTTTGGTTCTTTTTTTCAAAAAAGAACCGCTTTCTACCTTTGCGTCAGCGCACAGAAAAACGTGCTCCGCCCCGACTGCACGATCCGCCGCACCCCCGCACACGCCGGCGCTCCCGGGCACCGCTCGCACGGCTGTCCCTCCCGCGCGTACACCCGCCAGGCATGCTGGAAGTACCCAAGCTCCCCGCTCGGCTGCACGTAGTCCCGCAAAGACGACCCGCCTGCCGCGATCGCGTCCTGCAGCGTCGCCTTGATCTGCGGCACCAGCCGCGCCGCCCGCGCGCCGGCCACGCTGGCCGCCAGCCGCCGCGGCGAGATGGACGCGCGGAACAGCGCCTCGCACACGTAGATGTTGCCCAGTCCCGCCACCACGGCCTGGTCCAGCAGCGCCGCCTTGATCGGCGTGCGCCGCCCCGCCAGCATGGACGACAGGTAGGCCGCGTCGAAGCCCGGCTCCAGCGGCTCCGGGCCTAGTCCGGCCAGCAGCCGGTGGCTCTCTTCGGCATCGGTCGCCACCAGGTCCAGGCTGCCGAAGCGGCGCGGGTCCACGAAGGCGATGCGGCAGCCCTCGTCGGTGGTCAGCACCAGGTGTTCGTGCAGCACCGGCAGCGCGGGCGCGTTTGCCTGTCCCACAGTGATGTTCATCCGGCCGGACATGCCCAGATGCAGCACCACACTGTCGCCACCGGAGAGCCGCATCAGGATGTATTTGCCACGCCGGCGGAAGCCCGCCACTCGCGCGCCGGTCAGCCGCGCCGCGAATCCGCCGGGCACCGCCCAGCGCAAATCCGGCCGGCGCAGCTCGGCGCTCGCGATCACGTGGCCGTCCAGCCGGGCCGCCAGCCCGCGCATCACGGTTTCTACTTCAGGGAGTTCCGGCATCGTGCGACCGCAGGCTATACACCAGCCGTGACCGACAACCAGACCGACCAGCCCGCTATCCAGCCCTCCCTAGGCGCTGTCCCCAGCCCGCAAGCGTCCGGGCCGGAGACCGATTTCGGCTACCGCCGCGTGCCGGCCGCAGCGAAGAAGCCGATGGTGCGCGCCGTGTTCGACAGCGTGGCGCCGAGATACGACGTGATGAACGACCTGATGTCGCTCGGCATCCACCGCGTCTGGAAGTCCATCTTCGCCACCCGCATGCGCCCGTCGCCTGCCAAGACCCTGCTTGACCTCGCGTCCGGCACCGGCGACATCGCCACCAGCTGGCTGCGCCGCGGCGGCGGCCCGGTGTTCCTCACCGACATCAACGCCGCCATGCTGTCCGGGGGGCGGGACCGCGCCATCGGCCGCGGCATCGTCGCCCCCTTCACCTACACCGTGGCCGATGCCGAGATGCTGCCCTTCCCTAACGGCTGCGTGGATACCGTCAGCATCGCCTTCGGCCTGCGCAACTGCACCGACAAGCCGGCCGTGCTGCGCGAGGCCCGCCGCGTGCTCAAGCCAGGCGGCCGCTTCTTCTGCCTGGAGTTCTCCCGCCTGCAGGTGGCCGTGCTGGACCCGCTCTACGACCGCTGGTCGTTCGACGTGCTGCCGCGCGTGGGCAAGCTGGTCGCCGGCGACAGCGAGAGCTACCGCTACCTCGCAGAGAGCATCCGCACCTTTCCCGACCAGGAGAGCCTGGCGTCGATGATGGCGCAGGCCGGGCTGGAACGGGTCGCCTACGAGAACCTGTCGGGCGGTATCGCCGCCATCCACTCGGGATGGCGGCTCTGACACCGAAATGCATCCACTCGGGATGGCGGCTCTGACACTGAGATGCATCCACTCGGGACGGCGGCTTTGACACCGAAAATCCATCTATTCGGGGTGGCGGCTTTGACACCAAAACGCATATATTCGGAATGCCGGCTCTGAACCCACGGCGCATTCTGCTCATCGTCGCGGGAGGCATCGCCGCCTTCAAGTCGCTCGAATTGGTGCGTCTGTGCCGTCGCGCCGGCATCGAGGTCACCGCCGTGCTGACCGAGGCCGGCGCGCGCTTCGTCACCCCCCTCTCGCTGCAGGCGCTCACCGAGAACCACGTCTACACCGACATGTGGTCGCTGACCGACGAGAGCCGCATGGGCCACATCGAGCTGTCCCGCGCCGCCGACCTGATTGTAGTCGCCCCTGCCTCGGCCGACATCCTGGCGCGCCACGCCGGCGGACACTGCCCCGACCTCGCCACCACGGTGCTGCTCGCCACCGACAAGCCCGTGCTGGCGGCGCCTGCGATGAACGTGCGCATGTGGCTGCACCCGGCCACCCAGGCCAACGTGGCCACGCTGGCCACCCGCGGCGTCCGCTTCGTGGGCCCCACCGAAGGCGAGATGGCCTGCCACGAGTTCGGCCCCGGCCGGCTGGCCGAACCCGCGGACATCTTCGCCGCCATCGAGGCTTTCTTCGCCGCGGCCCGCACGCTCGCCGGCCGCCATGTGCTGGTCACCGCCGGCCCGACGCAGGAGCCCATCGACGCGGTCCGCTACATTGCCAACCACAGCAGCGGCCGGCAGGGCTACGCCATCGCGGCGGCCGCCGCCGCACTCGGCGCGCGCGTGACGCTGGTCAGCGGCCCGACCGCCCTGCCCGACCCGCCGGGCGTGGCCACCCACCGCGTACAGACCGGCGTGCAGATGCTGGCCGCCTGCGAGCAGGCATTGCCGGCCGACGCCGCCGTGTTCGCCGCCGCGGTGGCCGACTGGCGCCCTGCCGGTGCCTCGACAGCCAAGCTGAAGAAATCCGCCGGCGCCCCCGCGCTGAACCTGGTGCCCAACCCGGACATCCTCGCCGCGCTGTGCCGCCCCGGCCCGCTGCGCCCGCGCCTGGCCGTGGGCTTCGCCGCGGAGACCGACGACGTGCTGGCCTACGCCACCGCCAAGCGCGCGGCCAAAGGCTGCGACTGGATCGTGGCCAACGACGTGCGCGCCGAGACCGGCATCATGGGCGGCACCAGCAACCAGGTGCACCTGATCACCGCCGACGGCGCGGAACACTGGCCTCATCTGCCGAAGCAGGAAGTGGCCCGCCGCCTGGCCGACAGGATCGCCGCGCAGCTCGCGAGTTGACACTGGATGCGTCTGGCCTCAAGGCGGACCGTTGCGAGGAACAACAGCAAAACGTCTATCAGATACGCGTGCATGCTGGGAAACAACGTAAAGCAAGCAGTTCTTTTTTGAAAAAAAGAACCAAAAAACTTTTGTCTACTTTTGGTTGCGTGTTGTCGAGGCGCTTCGTTCAACCCGGCGCGACAGCCATCATAAAAGTTTTTTGCTTTTTTTTCAAAAAAGAAGGCCTTGCTTTCTTGCCGCCAGATCTTGCTGGAGTCACCGTTTCGGGCTGCTGTTACAACGTCAGTAGGGCACGCCCGTGGTGCGGCGGGCGCGAAAAGCTTCGGCGTACCACGTAAACTCCCCGATGAACTTTCCCCAGGCTTTATCGATCCAGGCACCGTCCTGGGTGGGATGGCCGGCTTCGTCGAGGACCTGCTGCGCGCACGGGATCGGCAGCAGGCTTGGCACGCTCGGCATGCCCAGCTCGGCAAGCACCATCCGCAGCTGCATCGCCGCGCGCACGCCGCCGAACTGCCCGGCCGAGTAACAGACGATTCCCGACGGCCGCCAGAAATACTCCTCTAGGAAGTAGTCCAGCAGGTTCTTCAACGCCGGCGGAATGCCGTTGTTGTACTCCGCGCTGACCACCAGGAAACCATCGGACCGCCGATAGAGCTGCGCCAGGCGCTCGAGATGCTCCGGCGCCTCGCCCGGCTCGTGTTCCTTGTACATCCGGTCGAGCAACGGAAGCTGCAGCTCCATCGGGTCGACGAGCACCGCCTCGTGCCCGCGCGCGGCCACCGCGTCGACGACGAAGCGCGCCGCGCGCAGGCCGAGGCGGTCTCGCCGCACGGACCCGAGCAGGACGGGAATGACGAGTGTCATGTGTGTGATCCAATCCCGCTGTCGCGACCCTATCCACACGGCATACCCCGAGAACCAAAAGTTTTTTGGTTCTTTTTTCCAAAAAAGAACCGCTTGCTTGCTTCTTCGGTGCGAACTCAACGCGAGCGGCACAGCGCCCAAAGGCAAGCCAAGCGGTTCTTTTTTGAAAAAAAGAACCAAAAAACTTTTGTTTCCTGGGAGCTTGCTGCAGCAACCTTCGCGACAGCAGGGATAGAAGTTTTTCGCTGCCTATTTTCAAAAGGGCAGGCTTGCCCGTCTCACCCTAGATACCGTGCCGTCAAATGCTGTTCGAAATCCGCAGCATCCAGCGTCTTCCCTGTCGCCGCGAGCAACATCTCCGAAAAACCAAGCCGGCTGCCATGCGCGTGCACGTTCCGCCCCAGCCAGCCTACCAGCGGCGAGAGGTCGCCGCGCGCAAGCCCCGCATCCAGCTCCGGCACCGCCGCGCGTGCGGCCGCCATCAGTTGTGCGGCGGCCATCGCACCCAGCGTGTAGGACGGGAAGTAGCCGAACAGCCCTTCGTACCAGTGGATGTCCTGCAGGCAGCCGAGCCGGTCGTCTGGCGGTGTGATCCCCAGCATCGCGCGCAGCCCGTCGTTCCAAGCGCCCGGCAGGTCGGCCACTGCGAGCTCGCCGGCGATCAGCGCGCGTTCCAGGCGAAAGCGCATGATGACGTGCGCCGGGTAGGTCAGCTCATCCGCGTCCACGCGGATGAAGCCGCGCTCCACCCGCCGCCACAGACGCGCAAGGTTCGCCGGCGTGGTGGCCGGGCCGGCGGCGCCGAACGCGCCAGCCAGCTCGCCCGACAGCCAGCCAAGATAGGCGTCCGAGCGCGCCGCCTGCATCTCGATGATCAGCGACTGGCTCTCATGCGCCGCCATGCCGGACGCCGTGCCCACCGGCTGGCGCGCCCAGTCTGCCGGCAGCCCGCGCTCGTACAGCGCGTGGCCGGTCTCGTGCAGCACGCCCATGATGGCCTGCGCCGGGTCCGCCTCGTTGTAGCGCGTGGTGATGCGCACGTCCGTCGGCGTGCCGCCGCAAAACGGGTGCGTCGAGCGGTCCAGCCGCGCGTGGCCGAAATCCAGCCCGGCGAGGCTGGCCAGCCGGCGGCACAGCGCCTCCTGCGCGGCCTCCGGGAAGGAGCCCTGCAGCTGCAGCGGCGCGGGGCGGCTGGCCTGCAACGCCTCGGCCCGGGGCAGCGCGTCGGCGAGGAACGCCTGCAGCCGGGCGAATACCGGCTCCACCTCTGCGGCGGTGATGCCGCGCTGGTAGCCGTCCATCAGCGCGTCGTAGGGCGAGAGGCCGAGCCGGTCGGACAGGGCTTGCGCGCGGGCACGCGACAGCCGCACCACCTCGTCCAGGTAGGGCGCCACGCGGGCGAAATCGGCGGCAGCGCGCGCCTCGCGCCACACCGTCTCGCAGGCAAGATTGGCGCGCGTCTCCGCCTCGACCAGGTCGGCGGGCAGGGCGGTGGCGCGCACGTGCGCCTGCCGCATCAGGGCCAGGTTCGCCGCCTCCCAGTTGGCCGGCGCGGCTTCGGCGCGTGCGCCCCGGCTCGCGTGCAGCCCCTCTCGAGCCTCCGCCCCGCTTCCGCCGTCTGCTTCGGCGGCCGCCGCAGCCAGGTCGTCGGCCACCTCCGGCGCGGTCAGCATCCCGTGCGCCACGCCGGCCAGCACGGCCAGCTGGTCGCCGCGCGCCGCGGCACCGCCCGCCGGCATCATCGTGTTGGCGTCCCAGCCCAGCACCTCGCCGGCTTCGGACAGGGTGGCGATCCGGGCGAACCGGCCAGTCAGGCGCTGATAGGCTGTCATGCACCTAGCAATAGGAAGCTAGTGCGGTTTGTGCCATCCCCGGGGCGTAGGAAGGCAAGCAAGCCCTCTTTTTTGAAAAAAAGAAGCAAAGAACTTTTGTCCTGTCGCTGTTGCAGAGGCCTCCATGTATCCTGAGGCCATTGACCCTGGTGTTGATTGGTAACAGGCCGTTTTGAAAGACAACCGCAGACTCCTGGTCCCGAGAGCGCGCGCTGCAGAAACCTCCGCGACAGCAGGACCAAAAGTTTTTTGCTGCTTTTTTTCAAAAAAGCAGGCCTTGCCTTCCTCCAAACTACGAGGGACTCCGTTTTTCCAAAGACTGCTCGCGCTGCCTTTGTCGGCCCCGATGCAGGTTGATATCAGGCACTCTGCTCCCTCGCCCTTCCTGCCCCCGTCCTTCATGCGAGCCCGCGCGCCATGCACAACATCCGGATCGGCATCGATTTCGGCGGCACCAAGATCGAGATCATCGCGCTGGACCCGGACAACGCGCCGCTGCTGCGCCGCCGGGTGCCCAACCCGCGCACCTACCAGGCCGCGCTGCAGGCCGTGCACGACCTGGTCAGCACCGCCGAGGCCGAACTCGGCCACCGCGCCACGGTGGGCGTGGGCATCCCCGGCGCCATCAGCCCGGCCACCGGCCTGATGCTGAACGCCAACTCCGTCTGGATGAACGACCACCCGTTCGACCGCGACCTGGGCGCTGTGCTCGGCCGCGAGGTCCGCGTCGAGAACGACGCCAACTGCTTCGCCCTCTCCGAAGCCTCCGACGGTGCGGCCGCTGGTTATCACACCGTGTTCGGCGTCATCCTGGGCACCGGCTGCGGCGGCGCCATCGTAGTGGACGGCGCAGTGCTGCCCGGCCGCCACCGCATCTGCGGCGAGTGGGGCCACACCCCGCTGCCCTGGCCCACGCAAGAGGACCTGCCATACCCGCCCTGCTTCTGCGTCAACACCGGCTGCATCGAACGCTACATCGCCGGCCCCTCGCTAGCCGCCGACTGCGATGGCCCGGGCCACCACGACGCGAGCGCCATCCCCGCGCGCGCCGCCGCCGGCGACCCGGCCGCCATCGCCGCGCTGGCTCGGCACGCGGACAGGACCGCGCGGGGCTTCGCGCTGATCGTCAACATCCTCGACCCAGACGCGATCGTCATCGGCGGCGGGCTGTCCAACATGACGCACCTCTACGACGTGGTACCCGCGCTGATGCAACGGCACGTGAACGCGCATGGGGCGAACACGCCGGTGTTGCGCAACCTGCATGGGGATAGCTCGGGGGTGCGCGGGGCGGCCTGGCTTTGGCCGGCGTAGGAAAGCAAGCGATCACCCATGGCCTGGCGGCAATGGCGCTTTGTGGAAGCTCAAGCCTCCGAGTGTGTGCATGACTTCGTGGTGCCATGCCGAAGCTTTTCGGATCGGGTCAGTCGGCCGGTTCGTGATACAAGGCACACAGCATCGTCCGGGTGCCACGTCTTAAACCGCGGCGGTGACAACGCATAGCGGCCGAGAGCACTGCAACACGACATGCGCATGCGTAATGCCAGATGAACACTCGGGATGTTGGGCTTCGGCGCTCTTCGAGGATCCCACCAGGTCCGGCTGCATAGCCTTCTGGTGTCGGGAATGATCCTTCCACGATCCTCACGTCGACCTCAGAATAATAGGACAATCCTCGCCGGTTCAGCGTGGCGACGCAGTGCAACATCCCGGACAGCGGCAGCGAAATCCGATACGAGTGAGCGCCAAAGAACGTTCGGCCGATGGTCCCGGTCCCTACCGCCCGGGTCAGACCGACGTTCATGCAGACGGCGCCTTGTATGCGGAGCGGGCCTGCGCGCACCGAATGCTGGGCTCGGCCTGTCGTTCGGGCGGGCCTACAAACATTATTCCACAGCTGAGCACGCGTCCGTACTTCCACGCACCTGCTTAATCTCAAGACAGCCCTCGCAGCGCGGCCCCGACGAATCCTCGCGCTTACCGCGCGAAGAGTTTTGACGTGACGGGACCATCGGCAAATCAGTTGTGCTCACGTATGCAAGTCTACACTCCAGGCAGCAACGCCGATCTTTGTTGCGAGCGGTGAGCAGGCAATACACCACGCAACGCTGCGTCAAGGCCGACGCCAACTCTCGGGAACGTGACAACGTTTTTTCTTTGAGTTTCCAATCTGCCTAATAAAGTCTTCGCTCATCTGCCGTGCCGAGTGTATCAGTGCCGTCGCAGCACCGATTGCTGTCTATTCCTAGCAGACTGGCCCGTCGACATGGTTCCGTTCGCTTTGTTTGCCGGGTTGTCGCTGCTCGGCTATCACCTGACGTTCGATGCGGAGATGACCACGCAATCGGACATGTCTCAGTTTATCAACACGTTCGAGAACGGCGACACGACGTTAGGAGGCAACTACGAAGCGGAGAACTACGTCCCCTTCGACGTCACCAACCCCGCCCAGCCCTACGTCTTTGCGAACGGCGCGCTGACGTTCAACGCAACGCCGGTAGAGGCGGGTAACCTGCCCTACACCTCTGGGATGGTCGAGACCTACGGCATCTTCCAGCAGAGTACTGGTTATTTCGAGGTACGCGCGGCGACGCCGGCAGGGCAAGGTTTCTGGCCAGCGTTCTGGCTGTTGCCGGCCACTTACTACCCTGAGATCGACATCATCGAGCAGCCGAACAACAGCGGCACCAACACCGATTACTGGACACATACGAGTGTCTACCCCGTCAACAACGGCGGCGTCATCAACACCGGAGTGAACGTGTTCCAGGGTTACCACACCTATGGTTTCCTCTGGCAGAATAACGGTATCATCGAGTACGTGTTCGACGGGTCGATCGTCGGCCGCCCGCAACCCGAACCGGCTGGCCTGATGGGCCTACAAATGTACTTGATTGCCAACCTTGCCGTCGGTGGCAAGGGAAGCTGGCCAGGTCCTACCCTGCCGGGCGCCTCGTCCAGCTACAGCATCGACTATATCCGCGCATTCTCCAACGATCCGGCGATGCCCGCCGTGGCCCAGCAACCGATCTCATCGCCGGACGGAGTGGACACCACGCCAGTGCTGGTTCCGCCCGACCCTGTAACGCCAAGGGCAATCGGCCAGGGACCGGATACGCTGATCCTGCTGATGTCGGAGGCGGCCGATGTGAGCAACGCAAAATTCACCATCAGCGTCGACGGCACACAAGTCGGCGGCACGCAGACGGCGACGGCGAACCACTCGCAAAACCAGGTGCAGCCGTTCACCGTGCATGGCCGGTTCGGCACGTTGAAGCACGCTGTCGCCGTCGATTTCCTCAACAGTGCGAGCGGCCCGTCCGGTAATCGCAGCCTCTATCTCACCGGCGCCAGCATCAATGGCAAGCCGATCAGCAATGTCAGCCTGGCTCTCCTCGGTGACGGGTCACAAAGCTTCAACTTCTGGAACGTTGCCGCCGCACCGGCTACCTACGGCACCGGTCCAGACAGCTTCGTCTTCGGGATCAGCCAGGTGCCTGTCACTCAGAATGCCCACTACAGCATCCTCATCGACGGCCGGCTTCTCGTCTCGAGGGTCGCAGCCCCCGCCCTGCACAATGACGGTCAGACCCAGCAGGTGACGGTGGCCGGCAGTTTCGGCCCCGCGGCGCACACGATACAGGTAGCCGTGGTGAACACGCCTCCTTCCGGTTCCACCGCAAGCCCGACAACCCTGTCGATAGATGGCCTCAGCTATGATGGCCTGGCTGTGCCGAACAGCGCAGCCTTGGTCGCCAGCCCGGCTACGGTTCAGTTGCAGACGCCGGTGCAAGAAGCCGATACGCTCACAATCGCGATGTCCGAGGACGCCTACCAGGGTGACGCCATGGCGCAGATCAGCGTCGACGGTGCCGTGTTGCAGACGCAGGCCGTGACGGCTTCCAAAATCGCGGGCGCGCAACAGACGGTTACGCTGACCGGCAACTGGGGTGGAGCTGCCGCAATGCACAGTATCGTGGTGAACTATCTCAACGATCTTTACGTCGCACCTGGCTCGGATCGGAACCTGCACGTTCAAGCCGTCCAGTTCGACGGGTCGACACTCAATCCGCTGCCCAGTAACCTCATGATCGCGGGTCCGGCGACGTTCACCTACTTGCCGCCTGCCGCGACCGGATGGACGCCCGCACCCGCAAAAGCGTCGAAGTAGGGCGTGACTCTGGAGAAGTATGCGGGTCTGACAGCTACGCCAGAAACCGACCACTTAAGTCTGGTTTGACCCTGTTGCCGGTCAAGCCGTTGGAATTCGCAGCTCCAAAAGCTAGCTCAAGCGAGCGCTGTCGCAGGAAGTTAAAACGACACGCCTCCCCCGGCGCACCGTACGGAAACAAAAGTTTTTTGGTTCTTTTTTCAAAGAACCGCTTGCCTTGCCTTTCTACTCGGTCCTCCGAGGCTTACACAGCACCAGCGCCACCCCCGCCCCCACCATCGGCACCACCGCCCAGGCGCTCCCCTTCAGCATCTCCCACGTCGCCACCGACCACGACGCGCTGAAGAAAAACCCCGCCACGTTCACCAGCCCGCCCCACCCCTTGTGGTTGCGGCGCAAATCGGTCCTGCGGATCGGCGCCGGCCGCCACAGCCCCAGCAGCAGGTTGCAGCCGACGTTGCCGGCCAGTCCCACGGCCATCGCCGGCACCACGCTGGGCACGCTCAACCCCAGCCCGCCCACCGGTAGCACCAGGATCGCGAACACCCCCAGCCCGGCGGCCGCCAGCTTGGCGCGCTGCGCCGCCCAGGCGGTCACCGGCGCGGTGCGCACCAGTTCGGCCGCCTCGTCGCCCATCATGGTGACGGAGACGAACAGCCGCGCCAGCTCCCCGGCGCTCAGCACCGGGGCGGCGCCGAGCAGCCGCGCATCGCCGGCTTCCCCGGTGCTGCGCCAGATCGCGGCCACCGCCGGCACCAGGTAGATCAGGTAGTAGGCGGCCAGCCCGGTCAGGCCCGGGTAGCGGCGCAGCAGCCGTATCTCCTTGGTCAGTAGGCTGGCGTTGCTGCCGGCGCGGAACGCCCGCCGGTCGGCTCGCCCAGCGGCCGCGGCGCTGGACACACCCGCCACCACCGCCTGCGCCCCGCGCGCAAACCACAGCTGCAGCCCCCAGCTCGTCAGCAGCGCCGCACCCGCGGCCACCGCCAGCAGCGCCAGCATCGGCCCTACCCCGCCCAGCAGCGCGCGCGCCGGCAACCACGCCAGCCCGTGCGAAGCCGCCTGCGGGCTCGGTGCGAACGACCCCCAGAACCGGTCGCTGGCACCCGGAGGCAGCAGGCTGCGCGACTGCCCGGCCAGGAACACGCCGGCCCCGATCAGCGTCGCCAGCGCGTTGGCCAGCGCCCGCGTGCGCCGCACGTCGGTCAGCCGCAGCAGCCCGAACGTCACCGCGAACCCCAGCGAGGTCACCAGTAAGGCGAGCACCACCAGCATCGGGTAGATGCCAACCAGGTCGCGCCGTCCCAGCAGCGCCATGCCGTCGGCCAGCGGCACCAGCAGCAGCAGCCAGTAAAGCGACACGGCGCCGGCCACCGCCAGCAGCCGCACCGTCAGGATGTGCCGCGGCGAGACCGGGGTGGAGAGCAGCCAGCCGAGGTCGGTGCGGTCGTCCAGCAGCTCGGACGCGCGCTGCACCACCTGGCTCAGCATCAGCCCGCCCACGAACAGCAGGGCCAGCGTGGCGGCCAGCGTCTGGTCGGCGGGCGGCAGGTGGACCCTGGTGAAGCCGTAGGCCACGCCCAGCCCGATCGCGTGCAGCAGCACCGCCAGCACCAGCATCAGCACCAGTCCGTGCTTGCCGCCGAACAGGCTGCCGCGCCAGATCAGCCGAGCCTCGTGGCGCAGCAACAGGCCTAGCGCGCTCAAGCAGCACCGGCGGCAAGCAAGGCAAGCGGTTCTTTTTTGAAAAGAACCAAAAAACTTTTGTTCCCTTGGGCGCGCGCCGGCAGAACCAGCGCGACAGCAGGACTAAAAGTCTTTTGCTTCTTTTCTTCAGAAAAGAAGGCCTTGCCTTCCTTGCTCACGCCGGCTCCAGCGCCGCGGTGATCGACGCCGTCTTGCCCACCAGGCGGAGGAACAGATCCTCCAGCGTCTCGCCGTCTACCGAGCCGCGCTTATCCCGCGCCTCCGCCGAGCGCCGCAAATCTGCCAGCGAGCCCAGCGCCAGCAGGCGCCCCTCGGCAATGATGCCGATCCGGTCCGCCAGGCGCTCTGCCACCTCAAGGATGTGCGTGGTCAGGATGATGCTCGCCCCCGCCGCCACGCGTGCAGTCAGCAGGTCCTTCACGTCGCGCGCGGCGGCCGCGTCCAGCCCGGTCAGCGGCTCGTCGAGGATCAGCAGCTTCGGCTCGTGGATCAGTGCTGCGGCCAGCACCGTCTTCTGCCGCATGCCGCGCGAGAACCCGCCGCAACGGTCCCGCCGGTGCGCCCACAGGCCCAGCCACTCCAGCAACTCCTGCGCACGCCGGCGGGCCAGCGCCGGCTCCACGCTCCACAGCCCGGCGACGAACTCCAGGTACTCCAGCGGGGTCAGCAGCTCGTAGAGCAGCGGCTCCTCCGGCAGCCAGGCGACCATGCGCTTTGCCTCGATGGTGTGGGCCAGCGCATCGATGCCGAAGATGCTAATGCTGCCTGCGTCCGGCCGCAGCAGGCCGGCGACCATGCGCAACGTGGTGGTCTTACCGGCGCCGTTTGGGCCGAGCAGCGCGAAGAACTCGCCGGGCGCTACGGCGAGGTCCAGGCCGTCAACCGCGGGGCGGACGAAGCTCTTGCGCAAGCCGGCGATCTGGAGTGCGTGCATGCGATGCAGTTTCGCATCGAAAACAGGAAGCAAGAAGTTCTTTTTTGAAAAAAAGAACCAAAAACTCTTGCTCTCGTCGGGTGCACCGGGTTGAGGCGTGTCGTTTCAGCTGTCCGCGACAGCCGCAACAAAAGCTTTTTGCTTCTTTTTCTCGAAAAAGAAGACGCTTGCTTCCTACCCTGACGCCTTGACCGCCACCCCGCCGTCCGCCTAGCTCTCCTTTCCCTCGTGGATTTGTCCGGCCGGCTTGCGGCGAGTTTAAACAATCGCGCTAAAGAGGCCCGGCGCACCCATATAGGCGTGTGCCGGCTATCAAAGGTCGGGCCCCGACGCCAGGAGCCCCAGCAAGCATGACGAACAGCTACCGCCCCGCCACAACGCTCCTGCACGGCGCCGTCGAGCGCACCCCGCATGGCGAGACCAGCGAGGCGATGTTCCTCACCTCCGGCTTTGTCTACGACAGTGCCGAGCAGGCCGAGGCCACCTTCGCCGGCACCCAGACCCACTATCAGTACAGCCGCTTCGGCAACCCCACGGTGGCCGCCTTCGAGCGCCGCCTGGCCCTGCTGGAAGGTGCCGAGGAGTGCCGCGCTACGGCCACCGGCATGGCCGCCGTCAACGCCACCATGCTCGCACACCTGCGCACCGGCGACCGCGTGGTGGCCAGCCGCGCGCTGTTCGGCTCCTGCCACTGGATCGTCTCCACCCTGCTGCCGCGCCTGGGCATCGCCCACGAATTCGTCGATGCCGGCGACATGGATGCCTGGCGCGAAGCCCTCTCCCGCCCCGCCAACCTCGTGCTGCTTGAATCCCCGTCGAACCCGATGCTGGAGATTGTCGACCTGCAGGCCGTCGCCGACCTCGCCCACGCGGCCGGCGCCATCGTCGTGGTGGACAACGTGTTCGCCACGCCCTTGCTGCAGCGCCCGCTGGAGCTCGGCGCCGACGTGGTGGTCTACTCCGCCACCAAGCACATCGACGGCCAGGGCCGCGTGCTCGGTGGCGCCGTGCTCGGCACAAAGGCCTGGATCGAGGACACGCTGCAGCCGTTCGTGCGCAACACCGGCCCCTCGATGTCGCCGTTCAACGCCTGGACGCTGCTGAAGGGCATGGAGACGCTCAGCCTGCGGGTCGACGCCGCCTGCACCCGTGCGGCCGCCCTGGCCGACTTTCTTGCCAACGCGCCGCAGATCTCCCGTGTCTGGTACCCAGCCCGCGCGGACCACCCGCAGCACGCGCTGGCGATGCGGCAGATGACCGTCGGCGGCACGCTGGTCACCTTCGAGCTGGCCGGCGGCAAGCATGCCGCCTTCCGCTTCTGCAACGCGCTGCGCCTGGTCGCCATCAGCAACAACCTGGGTGATTCCCGCAGCATGGTCACCCACCCGGCCACCACCACTCACATGCGCATCGGCGCCGAGGAACGCGCCCGCCTCGGCATCACCGACGGCACCGTCCGCCTCTCCGTGGGCTTGGAAGACCTGGCCGACCTCAAGGACGATCTAGGGCGCGCGCTTGCCGCCGCCAGCCTGCGCCAGGCCGCCGAATGAGCGACCGCTCGCGCGAATACGCCGCCGTCACCCGCGCCATCCACGTGCGCGTGGCGGCTTTCTACCTGGAGGACCAGTCCGAGCCGGACGAGGGCCGCTACGTCTGGGCCTACCGGGTCACCATCGAGAACCGTGGCGAGACCACCGTGCAGCTGCTGCGCCGCACCTGGCGCATCACCGACGCCCGCGGCCGCACCTTCCTGGTGCAGGGCGAGGGCGTGGTGGGCGAGCAGCCGGTGCTCGAGCCCGGGGAGGCGTTCGAATACACCTCGGGCACGCCGCTTGAGACGCCGTCCGGCTTCATGACGGGGCAGTACCACATGATCACTCATGGGGCGGGGCCGGCGGTGGCGCTGGTGAGGTCGGAGGACGCCGAGATGTTCGACGTGGCGATCCCCGCGTTCAGCTTGGACTCGCCGCATGGGGCGGGGCGCGTGCATTAAGAAAGCAAGCAGTTCTTTTTTGAAAAAAAGAACCAAAAAACTTTTGCTCTCTTGGGCGCGCGTCTGTTGAACGGTCCGCGACAGCCGAGACAAACTTTTTTGCTTCTTTTTTTTCAAAAAAAGAAGGCCTTTCTTCCTTTCGCACCACCCGGGAAGCGTCAGACCTTGAACGAGTCCAGCCCGCCCAAGCCCGCGGCCGCCCCGCACGCCAGCCAGGCCCGCCCCACCACCGAGGACGCGGAGACCGCAGTCCGCACCCTGATCCGCTGGGCCGGCGACGACCCCGCGCGCGAGGGCCTGCGCGACACCCCGCGCCGCGTGGCCAAATCCTACCTCGAGTTCTTCCGCGGCTACGACGAGGACCCTGTCGCCATGCTCGAACGCACCTTCGAGGAGGTGGAGGGCTACGACGAGATCGTTCTGCTGCGCGACATCCGCCTGGAGAGTCATTGCGAACACCACATGCTGCCGATCATCGGCCGCGCGCACGTGGCCTACCTGCCGCATCGCCGCGTCGTGGGCATCTCCAAGCTGGCGCGCGTGGTGGACGCCTACGCGCACCGCCTGCAGATCCAGGAGAAGCTGACCGCGCAGATCGCCAACACGATCAACGAGGTGCTGGCGCCGCTGGGAACCGCCGTCATCATCGAGGCGGCACACGAGTGCATGACAACGCGTGGCGTGCACAAGCCTGGCGTCACCATGGTGACCAGCCGCATGCTCGGCGCGTTCCGCGACGACCCGACGACGCGGCGCGAGCTGCTGGCGATGGTTGGTAATCGTGCGCCGGGGAGCTTGGAGGCTTAGCTTATCGTCGATCTTACCTCAGCGTGTCTTTATCACACTGCTTATTGTGCCAGCCGGCGGAAGCTTTACCGTCGAAGGCAAGGCAAGCAGTTCTTTTTTAAAAAGAGAACCAAAAGACTTTTGTTCCCCTGATTACGTGCTGAGAGAAACGTCGCGATAGCGGATCAGAATTACTTTGCTGCTAACTCTTAGAAAGGCAAGCTTTGCTTCCTGTCGTTAATTGATGTTTTCGCGACCGCGAGGGTTTGACGCTTTGGCAGTTGGCATCGGCACAACAGGTGCAGGCGCCCTGCGGCCTGATCACATGACCGGCTTTAGGGGCCTACATCACGCTGCGGCCGCCCAGTGATGGCGCGCCGCGGCAACGCTTATGAGGGAGATGCCGACAAGAAATATCCCGGCGCTGCCGCCCCAAATATCCGCTACGTCATCGATTTGCATTTGCCTGACATCATCGCGAGCGTAGATCACGACGACATCGGTGCCGGGCGGGTGGGCTGCAAACCCTCCCAACTCCCGGATTATCAGAGTGTCGTCAACTCTCACGCTTACCATTGGATGCCTGTCGCCCCTGGATGATCCGAGCACTCGTCCGGAAGCTTTCACGCCCGTTTCAACGAGGCGAGCTGAGGAGACTGCGACTACCAGGCCCGCGATAATGCATAGTGAGCCTGCACTTGCCAATACAACAACAGTGGAGCGCATACCGAACGAGCTTATTTGCACGACGTCGGTATGTCGGCTTCAATGTCTTGACGGAGTGCAGCCTCTCCTTCGGGATCTGCACTAGGCCCAGTGGCCCGAGATTCAAAAAACACGGTAAACCCATCCGACGGAGTACGACCGCTTGTTACTCCTACAAAACGGGACGTGTCCGCCCAGACAGTCATTGCCGGCTTGTCTTTGGAACCCTGAACGGAAAAACACGGCCTTGGTAGCTTCAAGGTCAAAGCCTGCTTCATGCTGTCGAACAACGGAGCGGCAACTTGCAACCGCACGAAGATAAGCGGTTTGACTTGCTGGCACGTCGCAACGTGTCCGAGAGCTCCGATGGCTCCCAGTAACGGAACGTGGTCCGACTTTATTGAGAGTAGCGGATTGCACGTGTCCGGAAATACCTCTGACACTCGCAAAAGCCCTTCGAAATACCCGCTCACCTGTTTATCGTCCAGCCGTTCCGCCCTCTTGTCACTCAGGCGATCTGCCAGCGCGTCAACCCAAGATGTCTCCGTTGCCGCCATCGAAACGTGCCAAGTCAAAACCATTGGCAAGAGAGCAAGCCGGCTTAGTAGGCCGGTCACTGGCCTCCCGCCTTCCGCAGATCCCAATTGTGGAAGGTCAACCTAGGAACGTCCCAATCCTGAAAAGTAATGCGTCGGACAGGGTCCATTGGACGAGGTGCTGCCTCTGACTTGACGTGCAGGTCGTAAATGAGCGCGTCGACACCAGCGCTCGCCAGTGCAGCCGCCAAGCCGGTGCTAAAAGTGAAGGCGATGCCGCGGATGAGAGCCAGTTGTGCTGGAGGTGGCAGCGTCAGGGACAGGCAGGACCTGGACATGAAAACGATCACTGAAGGGCCAGCAGAGGCTCCCATGAATGCGGCCGAGCCCGACACAACGATGCAGGCACCGTCCCAGTCCTTCGCCTGCATCGTGTTCTTCGATCCAAGGCCGGAGAAGATTGGACTTCCAACTCCAGGCATTTGAGTCGTGCTGCCCGAACCGCCTATCGGAGCATTCTTTAACGGCATTTTGGCGTTGTGAAAGTCGACAAACGGTATTTGGATGCCGCCTGACATACCCACACCAACACCCCAACCTCGGGCGACAGCGCGCTCGACCACGTTACCCTTGTCGTCTGCGCGGCGCAGCGGAATGGTAAGTCGCCCGCCATCAACGGTTGGGCCTTCAGCGACCGGTGCAATCCCCACCATCCCGCCGGATGTCGAACCGACTCCCCAAGTGGACGCCTCGAATGCCCGCGTGATGTTGATGGTTGGTAGGCGAAATTGGCAGAACATCGGCCGGAGCTCCGTACAACGTTTCACTAACAGCGTTTTGTTCCGCCGGTTTCGGACATACGAGCAACTGGCGAACTGCTTAGTGCAGGCGTGAAGCCTCTCCTTAAACGTTGAACCTGAACTCCAGCACGTCCCCATCCTTCACCACGTACTCACGCCCCTCCACCCGCATCCTTCCCGCTTCCTTCGCACCCGCCTCGCCGCGCAGCGCCACGTAGTCGTCATACGCGATCGTCTCGCACGCAATGAACCCGCGTTCGAAATCGTTGTGGATCACGGCGGCCGCCTGCGGCGCCTTGGTGCCGCGAATAATGGTCCAGGCACGCGCCTCCTTCGGCCCGCAGGTGAAGTAGGTGACCAGACCGAGCAGCCCGTAGCCGGCGCGGATCACCCGGTCGAGGCCGCTGTCCTCCAGGCCGAGCCCGCCCAGGAACTCGGCGCGGTCCTCCTCGGGCAGCGTGCTCACCTCGGCCTCGATAGCGGCGGACACCACCACGCAGGCGGCACGCTCGGTCTTGGCCAGCGCCGCCACGCGCTCGGATTGCGCGTTGCCGGTGGCTGCCGCCGCCTCCTCCACGTTGCAGACGTAGAGCACGGGCTTGCTGGTCATCAGCTGCAACCGACCAACCGCTAATTCCTCGCCCGGCGGGATGGCGCTGCGCGCCGGCCTCCCGGCCTGCAAGGCAGCGATGATCGGCTCCATCAACGCCACCATCGCGGCCGCCTCGCGGTCGTTGCCGCGGGCCTTTTTCTGCAGCGGCACCACGCGGCGTTCGAGGCTGTCGAGGTCGGCCAGCATCAGCTCGGTCTCGATCGTCTCGGCGTCGCGGATCGGATCGATCGAGCCCTCCACGTGCGTCACGTCCGGGTCCTCGAAGCAGCGCAGCACGTGGATGATGGCGTCCACCTCGCGGATGTTGCCGAGGAACTTGTTGCCCAAGCCCTCGCCACGGCTCGCACCACGCACCAGGCCGGCGATGTCGACAACCTCCAGGCTGGTTGGGATGATCTTCTGCGAGCGGCCGATCTCCGCCAGCGCAGCCAGGCGCGGGTCCGGTACGGCGACGCGGCCGACGTTGGGCTCGATGGTGCAGAACGGATAGTTCGCCGCCTGCGCCGCGGCGGTGGCGGTCAGCGCGTTGAACAGGGTGGACTTGCCCACGTTTGGCAGGCCGACGATGCCGCAGTTGAAACCCATCTACGTTTGTCCTGACCCCGGAAAGAAAGAAAGGCCTTCTTTTTCGAGAAAAAGAAGCAAAAAGCTTTTGTCTCGGCTGTCGCGGAAAGCTGAAACGACGCGCGTCAACGAACGACACCTGCAGGGAACAAAAGTTTTTTGGTTCTTTTTTTCAAAAAAGAACTGCTTGCTTGCCTTGCCTAAGTCTCCGCCGACAACACCGAAACCCGCGACATGAACTCCTCCGGCTTGCCGTCGGCCAGCAACGGCGCAGCATCGGCCACCGCGTCCAGCAGCCGGTTCAGCCACTCGGCATCCGACTTGGCGAAGTCGCCCAGCACCCAGCCCAGCACGCGCGCCTTGTCGCCAGGGTGGCCGATGCCCAGCCGCACCCGCCAGTAATCGGGCGAGCCCAGCACGCGGTCCATGCTGCGCAGCCCGTTATGCCCGGCCGCACCGCCGGCGCGCTTCACGCGCACCTTGCCGGGGATCAGGTCCAGCTCGTCGTGGAAGGCGGTGATCGCGTCGGTCGGCAGCTTAAAAAAGGCGGCAGCCGGCTGAACGCTGGCACCGCTGTCGTTCATGTAGGTAAGCGGCTTAAGTGCGATCACCCGCTCGCCGCCGACGTTACCCTCGGCGGTCAGGCCGCGGAACCGCTGGCGCCACGGGCCGAACCCGTGGCGCTGCGCAATCCGGTCCAGCGCCATGAAGCCGATGTTGTGCCGCTGACGGGCCATGTTCGGCTCGGGGTTGCCGAGCCCCACCCACAACAGCACAACCGAAGCCTCCGGCGCGGGCGGCCTTACTTCTTCTTCGCGGCCGGCTTGGCCGCCGCCGGGGCCGCCTTGGCCGGTGCGGCACCCTTGGCCGGCGCCTTGCCCTTGGCAGGTGCCGGTGCTGCGGCCGCGGCTGCCGCGGGTTCAGCGGCCTCCGCCGAGCGGGTCGGCGGGGCCACGGTCGCGATGACGAAGTCGCGGTCGGCGATCGTCGGACGCGCCTCGCCGGTGCCTTTCAGGTTGTGCCAGCGGATGTTGTCGTTGATGTCCAGCTCGCCGAGGTCGGCCTCGAAGAACGCCGGCACCTGCTCCGGGTCGGCCCAGACTTCGACGGTATGACGCACCACGTTCAGCACGCCGCCCTTCTTCAGGCCGGGGCTGGTCGCCTCGTTGGCATAGTGCACGGCGACGGAGACGCGGATCTGCTCGCCAGGTGCGAGGCGCTGAAAGTCCACGTGGCGGGCCACGTCGGTCACCGGGTGGAACTGCACCTCGCGCATCAGCGCACGCTCGGTGGTGCCGTTGTGCTTCAGTTCGAACAGGCGCGAGCGCCAGCCGCCGCGCTTGAGCTCAGCCAGCACCGTCTTAGGGTCCAGCGCGATCAGCGTCGGCTCCTGCTTGGCACCGTAGATGACGGCAGGCACGCGGCCTGCCCGCCGGGTCGCACGCGCCGCCCCCTTACCGGCTCGCGCACGCGCCTCGGCCTCGATGGTTACGAAATTGGCCATGGTGTGCTCCAAACACGTAGAACGCCGGCCTCCAGGGGTGCCAGCGCTAGGGGGCGGGTTCTAGCCTAAGCAAGGGAAAAAGGAAGGCCTTCTTTTTTGAAAAAAAGAAGCAAAAAACTTTTGTCTCCGCTGTCGCGCGCTCGCCGGACAGAATCGCGACAGCGGAAGCAAAAGTTTTTTGGTTCTTTTTTTCAAAAAAGAACTGCTTGCTTGCCTTTCCTCGCCCAAGGCTCCAGGCGGTAGGGTAACCAAACCAAAACAGGGATGAACGGTGTTCCACCAGCTACTGACGCCGGTTGCCGGCAACCTCGTCCTTTCCGTCCTGGTTGCCGCCTTGCCGATCCTGGTCGTGCTGGTCCTGCTCGGCGTGTTGCGGCGCCCGGCCTGGCAGGCCTCGCTCGCCGGCCTGGTGGTAGCCTTCGCCATAGCCGTTGGCGTCTGGCAGGTGCCGCCCGGCCTGGCGCTGGACAGTGTCGCCGCCGGCGGGGTGTTCGCCCTGTGGCCAATCATGTGGATCGTGGTCAACGCGCTGCTGCTCTACAACATCGCCGTGGCCAGCGGCCGTTTCGACGCCTTCCGCGACTGGGTGCTGGACCACCTGCCCAACGACCGCCGCGTGGTTCTGGTGGTCATCGGCTTCTGCTTCGGCTGCCTGCTGGAGGGCATCTCCGGCTTCGGCACGCCCATCGCCATCACCAGTGCGCTGCTGATCCTGGTGGGTTTTCCGGCCATCGAGGCGCTGACCTTCACGCTGATCTTCGACACCGCGCCGGTGGCCTTCGGCGCGCTGGGCGTGCCGATCACCGTGCTGGGCCAGGTGACCGGGCTGTCCCCGGTGACCCTGGGTGCCATGGTAGGCCGGCAATTGCCGTTCATCGCCGTGCTGCTGCCGTTCTACGTGGTGGCGCTGTATGGCGGCCTGCGCAGCCTGCGCGCGCTGTGGCCGGTGCTGCTGGTGGCCGGCGGCAGCTTCGCGGTCGCGCAGTTCGTCAGCTCCAACCTGCTGGATTACGCGCTGACCGACGTGCTGTCCTCGCTGACCGCGCTGATCATGACGGTGGCGTTCCTGCGCGTCTGGCAGCCGGTGCACGACCCGGCGTTCGCACTCAGCGTCCGCCCCGACGCCCAGCAGATGGCCACCCGGACCGTCGCACCGTGGCAGGGGTGGACACCGTGGATCATCGTCAGCGTGGTCGTCATCGTGTGGACGCACTTCAAGATCAACGCGATCGGTGCGCAGTCGATACCCTGGCCGGGCCTGGACAAGGCAATCGGCATTACCCTGTACCACGACAAGCCTTACGCCGCCCTCTACAAGTTCGAACCGCTGGCGTCCGGCACCGCGATCCTGGTTGCAGCCCTGATCACCGCGGCGCTGGTCGGCATGGGGCCGGCCGGCCTGGTGCGTGCGGCCGTGGCCACCTGGCGGCAGGCGCGCATCGCCATCCTGACGGTGATGCTGATCATAGCACTCGCCTACCTGATGAACTACTCGGGCATGACGTACACGCTCGGCCTCGGCGCCTCGAAGACGGGCGCGTTGTTCCCGCTGCTCTCGCCCTTCCTCGGCTGGGTGGCAGTCTTCCTCTCCGGCAGCGACACGTCGGGCAACGCGCTGTTCGGCAATTTGCAGGTGGTCGCTGCGAACCAGCTCGGGCTGAACCCGGTGCTGATTGCGGCCACCAACTCGTCCGGCGGGGTGATGGGCAAGATGATCTCGCCGCAGAACATTGCCACCGGCGTGTCGATAACGGACCTGAAGGGCCAGGAGGGCCTGGTGTTCGCGCGCACGTTCAAGCACAGCATCATCCTGACCGCGTTGCTGGGCGGGCTGGTGTTGCTACAACAGTACGTCTTCACCTGGATCGTGCCGAAGTAAGACACCGCTTCTGCGGGCCTCTCAGCCGACGAACACGGGAGGGCCCAGCGTTGTTTGGCTTGGCGAACGCAAATCCTGAGTGACACCTCCAGGCACCGCCTTGCTGGGGGTGGATCGCTGAAGCTGTCGGCTTTCTTAGATGTCAGCCCTTTCTGTGGCCGGCTGGCTCAAGGTTGCGCGAAGCGACCGCCGCAGGCGGCTCGGCCTTGAACAGGCCGCTCGGCCGACGATTGCGCGTCTAGGCAGCGATCGTCGCACGAGGCGACGTTGGTTCCGTAAGTGGAACCCGCCTCAAGTTTCTTCGGACGAAGAACGAAATGCTCCGGCTCCGAGGGAGGCGTGTCCCAACCGGAACGACCACGTTGGATGTCATTTGCCTCACGTCAGGTGCGCCGCGCTGCGCATCTGTAAGGCGCCCGGTCACGTAACCTGAGCATTCGATCGTATTTTCGCACGAGTTTCATCAGTCTTCGTCCATTCAGACGAGAAAAGTTATAGTATAGACAAAGCAGATCCAATTACCAACACGGCACTCCAAAAAAGATATACTATCAGCTAATTTTTTCTACATACTCAGATGGCTCACATAATTTTCGTATTCTCTCGTTTTACTTGTTGCAAAAGTCGATGGCCTCGTTATTATGCTGGTATGCCGGATATTTCGTCCGGCGAAGCGGAGTAACCCCGATGGTCATTCGTTCGCAGGGCTTTATTTCACGCCGGTCCGGACTGGCTCTGGCCTCCTTGGTGATTGCGTCGGTCGCAATTCCTTTCCAGTCCAATGCGGCTGTTCCCCAGGTCGCCGGCAACGCCGTGCTTACGTCCTCCAGTGCTGAACCCAGCAGCCAGTCGCGTGTTGCCGGCCTGGATGGCGATACACTTCCAGGCGTTATGCATCACTACCCGTGATCGCCAGCGGCAAACTCGGGCGTGTATCGAGGCAAAGCGCCAAGACTATTCATTATTGTTGTTAGAGATGGCCGCAGCTAGCACGCAGGGGTTGTTTTTTTCCTCCAAATAGCTAGCCTGCGGTCGTCCGGCCCAGAACAGTTCTCGGTTTGCGACTCTAGAGGTCTGTGAACCCGGGCATGGCGTGTGCACAGGCCGTCATACGATTACCGGTGAGCGCAATCCGGACGATAATACTCGTCAGTTGCGCCATCGGCCTTTTCTGGTTGACCAACGCGCGCGCCGAACGGTCAAATTTCCAACTCTACAATATAAACCAGGGTCTAATGAGCTTGGGCGGCTCCTGTATGTTGCAGGACCCGTCCGGATTCATACTCGTGTGCACTGAACACGGTGTCTTTGCTTACGACGGTAGACGATTCTTCAATCTTGGTCCGGATCAGGGCCTACGTCAGGGCAACCCGGTCTACAGCATCGCGCTGACCCAGGAGGGGCGCGTCGCGGTGGGATACGCGGACGAGGTGTTCGTCTCGGACCGGCCGGCCGGTTCGTCACATTCGCCCGAAGCGCTCAGCTTCCAGCCGGTGAGGCATCCGGCACAAAACTTCTACAGCGAAGGCGTCCGACGCCTCACCCGCTGGCGCGACGGGCTGGTGCTTTTGGTGTCCGACACCACGCAGCGAATCGTCTTGCCTGACGCGGGCACGCCGCATACCGAGCCGATGGCCTACGGACCGAAGGAAGCCGACCTTCTGCGCGGCGCCAAGGCGGTGTTCTCCGTTGCCGGCCGGTTGTGGGAAACCTTCGAGGACGGACGGATCTGCACGGCCGACCCTGGCTCCGTAAGGTGTTACAGACCGGGCGGGGCACAGCGTGGCGCCTGGCTGGACGTCACCGCCGGGCGGGCCGGCCACGTCTTCGCCAGGTCGTCGACCGCCGTCGCAGACCTCGACCCCGCGTCCGGCCAGGCCAACGTTGTCGACCTGCCCGACCAGGGCGGCCGTTACGTGAACTACACGACGAAGCTTGGCCTGTTCAGGGCGCCGGACGGCACGCTCCTCACCCAGGCAGACCACGGACTGGCAGTCATGCGCCAGGACGGCTGGCACGAGCTCAGCGTCGATGACGGTGCGCCGTCCGGCATCATCGTCAGCATGCTGACGGACAGCACTGGACAGCTGTGGTTTCAGGTACTAGGGCGGGGCCTCGTCCGCTGGCTCGGCTTCAGCCACTGGGAGACGGTGGAGAAGGCGGACGGCCTGTCGGATGGCCTGGCGTGGCAGACGGCCCGCGGCGCGGTAGGCAAGGGGGCGGAGACCTCGTTATGGGTCTCAACCGACACCGGTGTGGACGAAGTGGTCCGGCGGTCCGGCGCCCTGCGTATCGGCCGCGTGCTGCCCGGATCGTCCTTCGCCCTCGCCATCGGGCCGCGGGGCAGGCTGTGGCGCAGCTCCGCCGACGACGGCATCAAAGTGCTTGACCCGCTCTCGGACGAGACGACCGAGCTGCACGTCCCGCCGGTCAACGCCATCCTCGCCGGCGCGGACGAGACGGTCTGGGTCGGCACGCTTGGCGGGCTGTTCCGGGTCGAGGACCACCCGGGCGCAAAGCTGCGTCCCAGCCTGGACCAAGGGCCCCGCGTCCCCGTCGTCAGCATGGAGGGCGACGGGGCAGGCGGCGTGTACTACGTCGCCGACGCCCACATGCGCTGGCGCCGCGCCGACGGGACCGACGTGGCGGTGCTGGGTGCCTGGCCGAGCGGCGGGTTCGAGCCGCTCGCTTTGGCGCGCGGCCGTGGACACGCCATGTGGGTCGGCGGCGCCGGCGGCCTGTATTGCCTGGAGCTGTCCGGACAGACGGTGCTCTCTTACGCGCCGGTCCGGACGTCGGACACGCGCACCAACAGCATCATCGCGGTGATCGTGGACCACAGGGGCTGGGTCTGGGCAGGCACCGCGCTCGGCGTATCGGTGTTCGACGGCCAGCGCTGGGTGTCGGTGGACGCCGATTCGGGGCTCGCGTCGGACGACGTGGACCAGCTTGGCCTCCGCGAGGACCCCGACGGCTCGGTCTGGATCGTGACCAGCCAGGGGCTGTCGCACCTGCTCGACCCGGGCTGGCTGTTCGCCGACCGCGAGCTGCACGCGTTCGTCAGCGGGGAGACGGTCGGCGGCCGCCCGGTGCTGGGCCGCTCGCTGCCGTTCACCCAGGACGCCATCGCCGTGCAGTTCGGCACCTCCAGCTACGGGGCGGAGAACTCCGTGACGTTCCGCTACAGGTTGTCCGGCGTGGATGCCGGCTGGGCGGAAACACAGTCCGGGCTCGTCCGCTACCCGTTCGTGCCGCCCGGCCACCACATGCTCAGTGTAGTCGCCTACGACGAGCTCACCCACCGCGCCTCGCCGCCGGCGACCCTGCCCATCGACATCGGCTACCCCTGGTGGCGGCACTGGTGGGCGGAGTGCCTGTGGCTGATCTGTGCGATCGCCCTCCTCTACGGTGCGGTCCGCCTGAATTTCGAGCGCATCCTCGCCCGCCAGGCGACCCTGCGGCGCATGGTCGACGACGCCACGCGCCAGCTGCAGCACCAGGCCGCGCATGACAGCCTGACCGGCCTGCTGAACCGCTCGGAGATCGAGAGCCGGCTGGCCGGCAAGCTGTCGCGGGTCATGGCCGACAACGAGCTGCTCGTGGCACTGATCGACATCGACCACTTCAAGCGGGTGAACGACGAGTATGGC
The DNA here is from genome assembly GCA_965198755.1 of Acetobacteraceae bacterium. GTDB lineage: Bacteria > Pseudomonadota > Alphaproteobacteria > Acetobacterales > Acetobacteraceae > BOG-908. The sequence goes on along the minus strand of OZ240673.1, from coordinate 3,304,207 downwards.
CACCTCGATGGCGACCAGGTGCTTCGCCGGGTGGGCGAGCTCGTCCGCACGGTCGCCAGGCCAGGCGATAGCGTCGGGCGCTACGGCGGCGAGGAGATCCTCATCGTCATCGAAGACCACGACCGCAGCGGCGCCGAGCGGGTGACGGCGTTCCACGACATGTTCCGCGACGAGGTGTTCGAAACCGGTTCGGACCACACCATCCACGTCACCTGCTCGATCGGCCTGGCTGCAGCAGTGTGCGGCGACGACTGGGAGTCCCTGGTCGGCCGCGCAGACGACGCACTTTACGAGGCCAAGGCGTCCGGGCGGGACCGGATCGTGAGAAGCCGTCAGGCGGACCTCACCCGCGCGGCACCGGAGGGCGGAGCTGGCCGCGGCCTCAAGCGCCGTGCCCGGCCCGGCAGAAGCGTCTCCGGCGAAGGCAAGGCGCGCGCCGTGGCACTGACGGCGGACCTGCGGCGGGTCGACCCCGACCGGGAGATGGAGCTGTTCTATCAGCCGGTCGTCCGCATCCAGCGCCCCCACAGCGCCGCAGCCGAGCACGACAGGCCGCCCGCCCCGCCGGCACTCGTCGGCTACGAAGCGCTGCTGCGGTGGAACCACCCGACGCGCGGGCTCGTCATGCCGGGCGAGTTCGTCAAGCTGTCGGAGAGCAGCGGCAGCATCGACAGGCTTGGCGCCTGGACGCTGAAGCGTGCCTGTGCTGACGCGGCGCACTGGCCGGACAACCTTACGGTCGCGATCAACGTCTCGCCAATGCAGTTCCGCTCCGGCGAGCTGCTCGAGCGGCTGCAGGAGGCGCTGGGCGAAACCGGCATCGACCCGCGCCGGGTGGAGGTCGAGGTGACCGAGACGACGATGCTGCTCGACGACGACGCCGCGCTGTTCACGCTCCGCCAGATACGCGCCTGCGGGGTGAAGATCGCGCTCGACGATTTCGGCACCGGGTTCTCTTCGCTCAGCTACCTGCGCTGGTTCCAGTTCGACCGCATCAAGATCGACCGCTCCTTCGTCTCCGATATCTGCAAGCAGGAGGACGCGGCAAGTATCACCCGCACCATTCTGGGCCTTGGCCGCAGCCTGAACATTCCGGTGACGGCCGAGGGCGTGGAGAGCGCGGAGCAAGTGGCCATATTGCGGGCGGAAGGATGCACGCACGCGCAGGGCTACCTGTTCGGCCGGCCGGAGCCGAAACGGCGGCTCTCGTTCATGGCGGCCGCGGCGGAGCAGTGAAGCAGGAAGGCAAGGCAAGCGGTTCTTTTTTGAAAAAAAAAACCAAAAAACTTTTGGTCCCTGGGTTGTGCCGTGCGGAGGAGTCCGCGACAGCCGTGACAAAAGTCTTTTGCTTCTTTTCTTCAGAAAAGAAGGCCTTGCTGTCTTCCTAGCCCCCGTAACCCCCGCCTCCCGGCGTCTCGATCACGAACGTATCCCCCACCTCCATCGCCACGCTCTGCGTCGAGCCCAGCACCTCCACTCTCCCGTCCGCGCGCCGCACGCTGTTGCGTCCCGGCTGCCCCGGCTCGCCGCCCGCCATGCCGAACGGTGGCACAACCCGCCGGTTGGACAGGATGGTCGCCGTCATCGGCCGCAGGAAGCGCACCCGGCGCACCACGCCGTCGCCGCCGCGGAACCGCCCCGCGCCGCCGGACCCGCTGCGGATGCCGAAGCTTTCCAGCAGCACGGGGAAGCGCCACTCCAGCACTTCCGGATCGGTCAGCCGGCTGTTGGTCATGTTGGTGTGCACGGCCGACGCGCCGTCGAAGCCCGGGCCCGCGCCGGCGCCGCCGCAGATGGTCTCGTAGTATTGGTGTTCGTCGTCGCCGAAGGTGAAGTTGTTCATCGTGCCTTGCGCCGCCGCCATGGTTTGCGTGGCGCCATACAGCGCGTCGGTTACCACCTGGCTCACCTCGACGTTGCCCGCCACCACCGCAGCCGGGTAGCTCGGCCGCAGCATGGAGCCTGCGGGGATGACGATCTCCACCGGCTCCAGGCAGCCGTCGTTCATCGGGATGTCCTCGTCGACCAGCGTGCGCATCACGTAGAGCACGGCGGCGCGGCAGATCGCCGGCGGCGCGTTGAAGTTGGTGGCCTGCTGCGCGCTGCTGCCGGTGAAATCGACGCGTGCACGGCGGGCGGCGCGGTCCACGGTGATGCGCACCGACACCTGCGCGCCGCTGTCCATCGCGTAGGTGAACGCTCCTTCGTGCAACCGCGAGAGCACGCGGCGCACCGCTTCGCCGGCGTTGTCCTGCACGTAGCGCATGTAGGCGAGCACCACGTCGCGCCCGTACTGCGAGATGGCGCGCAGCATCTCCGAAGCACCGCGCGCGCAAGCGGCAATCTGCGCGCGTACGTCGCCGACGTTGCGGTCCGGGTTACGCGCCGGGTAGCGGCCGGAGGCGAGCACGGCGCGGAACGCGGCCTCGCGGAAGCGGCCGCCGTCCACCAGCTGGAAGCAGTCGAACAGCACGCCCTCCTCGTCGAGCGTAATGCTGTCCGGCGGCATCGAGCCGGGGGTGCGGCCGCCGACGTCGGCGTGGTGCCCGCGGGCAGCGACGAAGCAGGCGCAGGTGCCGGTTGTGTCGAACACCGGGACCACCAGCGTGAGGTCCGGCAGGTGGGTGCCGCCGTTATAGGGGTTGTTCACCAGCCAGGCATCGCCGGCGCGCAGGCCGCGTCCGCTGTCCTGCGCCGCGTCGCGCACCGCGCGCACGCTGTCGCCCATCGAGCCCAGGTGCACCGGCACGTGCGGCGCGTTGGCGACCAGCGCGCCGCCGGCGTCGAACACCGCGCAGGAGAAGTCCAGCCGCTCCTTGATGTTGACCGACAGCGCGGTGTTCTGCAGCGCCTGGCCCATCTGCTCGGCCACCGCCATGAACAGGTTGTTGAAGATCTCCAGCCGCACCGGGTCGAGCGCGGTGCCGACGGCCACGGGCGCGGACGCCTCGCCGCGCAGGATCAGGTCGCCTTGCGCGCTGACCTGCGCGGTCCAGCCGGGCTCGACGACAACCGTGCAGGTGGTGTCGTGGATGATCGCCGGCCCGGCGACGGATGCGCCCTCGGCCAGGCCGGCGCGGTCCAGCACGCGCGCCGGCCGCCTGGCGCCGTCCATGAACACGTTTGCGGCCTGCTCGGCCCGCGCCTCCGCCTTGCCAGCCGACTGCGCAGCACCCGGCTTGGACGAGGGCACCACCAGCTCCACGGCGGACGCCTCCACCACCAGCGGCGTCTCGGGGGTGACGAAGGTGAAGCGCTGCCGATGCGCGGCTTCGAACGCTGCGGTGACGCCGGCCAGGTCGGCTTCGTCCACCTCGATGGCGGTGTCGCTGCCGCCGTAGCGCACCAGCAGGCTGCGCCGGAAGCTGGCGGCCGCCACGTCGAACCCGTCCGGGCTGACCTGGGCGCGGCACTCGTCCTGCAAGCGGTCCAGCTCGGCGCCGGCCTGCGCCAGTGACGCCGCCGAGAGCGGCAGCTCCACCGAGCGCCGGCGTAGGATGCGCTGGTCGGCCAGCCCGATGCCGTAGGCCGAGAGCACGCCGGCCAGCCGGTGCACCATCACGCTGCGCATGCCCAACGCGCCGGCCACCAGGCACGCATGCTGGCCGGCGGCACCGCCGAAGCAGGCCAGCACGTAGCCGGTCACGTCGTGCCCCTGGGCCACGGAGATCTTCTTGATTGCGTTGGCCATGCTGTCGTTGGCAATGGCGACGAAGCCCTCCGCCAGCATCTCCGGCGTGGTGGGCGGCAAGCCGACGGCAGCCATCTCCGCCGCCAGCGCCGCGAACTTCGCGCTCACCACTGCGGTATCGATCGGCTGGTCGCCGGTAGGGCCGAACAGGCGGGGGAAGCAGTCCGGCTGCAGCTTGCCCAGCATCACGTTGCAGTCGGTGATGGTGAGCGGGCCGCCGCGGCGGTAGCAGGCCGGACCAGGGTTGGCGCCGGCCGAATCCGGCCCCACGCGCAGCCGCGTGCCGTCGAACCGGCAGACCGAGCCGCCGCCGGCCGCGATCGTGTTGATCGCCAGCATCGGGACCTGCAGCCGCACGCCGGCCACCACCGTCTCGGCCGAGCGCTCGAAGCTGCCGGCGTAGTGCGACACGTCGGTGGACGTGCCGCCCATGTCGAAGCCGATCACCCGCGCGAACCCCGCCGCGCGGGCCGTCTCCACCATGCCGACGATGCCGCCGGCCGGCCCCGAGAGGATGGCGTTGCGGCCGCGGAAGTTGGCCGCCCCGATCAGCCCGCCGTTGGACTGCATGAAGGCCAGCGGCACCGCGCCCCCTAGCGCATCGCTGACCTGGCGCACGTAGCGCCCGAGCACCGGCGAGAGGTAGGCGTCCACCAGGGTGGTGTCGCCGCGGCTGACGATCTTCATCAGCGGGCTGACACGGTTGCTGACCGAGACCTGGGCAAACCCGAGCGCCTCGGCGATGGCCGCCACCGCCTCCTCGTGCGCGGGGTAGCGGTAGCCGTGCATCAGCGCGATGGCGACCGCGGTGCAACCCGCCTCGCGCGCCCTGAGCAGCCCGGCGCGGATGTGGTCCCCGTCGAGCGGGATGAGCACCTGGCCGTGCACGTCCACCCGCTCGCGCGCTTCGACCACGCAGCGTTCCAGCCGGTCTGGCAGGCGTATGTGGCGGTCGAACAGCCTCGGCCGGGTCTGGGTGCCGATGCGCAGCAGGTCGGCAAAACCCTCGGTCATGACGAGCACCACCGCCTCGCCCCGGCGTTCCAGCAGCGCGTTGGTGGCAACCGTGGTGCCCATCTTGACGCTGGCGAGGCGGGCGGCGGGGATCGGCTCGCCCGGCTGCAGGCCGAGAACGTCGCGTATGCCCTGGATGGCGGCGTCCTCGGTGCGCTCGGGGTGCGCGGAGAGCAGCTTGCGCGTGCGCAGCTCACCTTGCGGCGAGAGTGCGACGACGTCGGTGAAGGTGCCGCCGCGGTCGATCCAGAAATGCCAGGCTTGGTCCATGGTTTTCACCTAGCCTGTAGAGAAAGGAAGAGTCTTCCTTTTCGAAAAGAAGCAAAAAGCTTTTGTTCCGGCTGTCGCGGACGGCTGAAACGACAGCTTTCATCCTGGTACACCCAACGGGAACAAAAGTTTTTTGGTTCTTTTTTTCAAAAAAGAACTGCTTGCCTTGCTCTCCTTGCTAACGCCCAAACCCGTTCGGTATCACCAATGTACGTCCACCCAGCCTTTCGCATCGATCACGACCAGGCGTTCGCCTTGCCGGCGCGAGGCTGTCGCCGTTAGGCAAGCCTCACACCCAACGGCTCCGGCTGTACCACCGCAACGGCAACTGGCAGCCACTTTACCAGAGCTACGCCGATACAAACTCTGTTCCTCAGCTTCACTTTGCAGAACACTCCGCGACAGCCGAACCAAAAGTTTTTTGCTGCTTTTTTTCAAAAAAGCAGGCCTTGCTTTCTTCTCTTCCTACCGGCAGCCCAGCCCAAGAACAGGCTAAATATTAGCCCCGGCGTCCCGGTGAATGCCGCACTCCACCTTGCCGGTCCCTGCCCAGCGACCGCTGCGCGGGTCCTCGCCGGCCGCCACGGCCCGCGTGCAGGTGGCGCACCCGATCGACTGGTATTCCGCCAGGCTCAGCGCGTGCCGCGGCAGGTCGCGCGCCACCATCTCCGCCTCGATCTGCTCGGCCGTCCAGGCGGCCAGCGGGTTAAACTTGATCTTGCCGTCCACCTCTTCGCGCAGCGGCAGCGCGCGGCGGGTCAGCGTCTGGTGCCGCTTGCGGCCGCTGATCCACGCCTCGAACGGGGCCAGCGCGCGCTCCAGCGGCGTCACTTTGCGGAAGGCGCAGCAGGCGTCGGGGTCGTAGCGCCACAGTTCGGCAGTCGGGTCGATGTCGGCCACCTCGGCGTCGGTCGGGCCGACGCTGCGCACGCCGGTCAGGCCGAGATGGGCCACCAGCGCGTCGCGGTAGGCGAGCGTCTCGGCGAAGTGCTGGCGCGTCTCCACGAAGATCACCGGCGTCGCGGGGTCGATTTCGGCCACCAGCGCCAGCAGCACCGCGGACTCCGCACCGAAGGAGGAGACGACGGCGACGCGCCCTGGGTGGTCGTGCCGGATCGCCTGGCACAGCTGGTCCAGGCTGTCGGCCACGTGCGGCGCCAGTAGCGGAGCGGCGTCGGGCAGCAGGTCGGCCGGGCGATCGAACGTCATGCAGTCGAACATCGCGCTCTCTCCAATGCGGCCAGACAACAGCAAATCTGCCCGTCGCAGAAGTGCATATGGAAGGTTCAACGCCCGTGTTGCGTTGAACCTGAGATGCACAACACGCAAAGCGGAGTCAGTTCGTAGGGATTACACGAGCGGCTTGTGTGGTTAAGGCAAGCTGTTTGACCCTGCCCGGCGCCGGACCTACCTGCGCACCATGACCCCACTATCCATCCAGTCGGGACGCTGGCGCGTGACCAAGACGTACGGCCAGGACCAGGGCCTGTCCTGCGTGTTTCGGCAGTGGCAGGCCAGCCACTCGCATTGCCGCTTCCTGCACGGCTACGCGCTCGGCTTCCGCTTCGTGTTCGTGGCGGACACGCTGGACGACCGCGGCTGGTGCATCGACTTCGGCGGGCTGAAACCGCTGCGCGCCTGGCTGCAATCGATGTTCGACCACACCCTGCTGGCGGCGCAGGACGACCCTGACCTCGCCGCATTCCACGCGCTGGAGGCACAGGGCCTGGCGCAGCTGCGGGTGGTGAGCGCCGTCGGCTGCGAGGCGTTTGCCGCCTTGGCGCAAGCCTGGACGAGCGACTTCCTGACCCGCGAAACAGGGGCGCGGGTTTTCTGCGAGATGGTGGAGGTGAGCGAACACCCGGGCAACGCGGCGTCGTTCACGCCGCCTGTCAGGTGATTCCGGCAAACCGGAGACGGGATAGCAAGCAAGCAAGCAAGCAGTTCTTTTTTGAAAAAAAGAACCGAAAAAATTTTATTCTCTTGGGCGCGCTGGAGGGCACGGTGCGACAGCCTTTCTGATGCCAGCGGGTCTGGACCTTCGAGGTTCGGCAGAAAGGCAAGGCCTTCTTTTCTGAAGAAAAGAAGCAAAAGACTTTTGGTCCGGCTGTCGCGGAGGTTTCTGCAGCACGCGCCCAAGGAAACAAAAGTTTTTTGCTTCTTTTTTTTCAAAAAAGAACCGCTCGCTTCCTCCCCGAAACCTGCCCCGCAACCCGAACGTTCGCCGACCATGGACCAGTCGACCACTCAGCCGGCAACTACCGCGCGCCCACGCCGTCGCCACCTCGGCCTCAAGATCGCCGGCGGCATATTCGGCGCCCTCATCCTCGGCATCGTCGTGCTGATCTTGCTGTGGAACTGGGACTGGTTCATCCCCCTGGTGGACCGCCAGGCGTCGGCCGCCATCGGCCGCCGCGTCACCATGGACCACCTGCACGTCCGACTCGGCCGGACCACCACGGTGGCCGCCGACAACGTGGTGGTTGCCAACCCGGACGGCTTCGCGAGCCCGGATCCGCTGGCGCGCGTCGGCCGGCTGACCATCGTGGCCAACGTGATGGAGTACATCAACCACCGCGCCATCGTGCTGCCGGGCATCACCGTGGACCACCCGGACATCCACGCCACCGCGCTGGCGGACGGGTCCAACAACTTCACCATCAAGCTGCCGGCGGCCAAACCGGGTGCGAAGCCCACGCCGCCGCCGCAGATCGGCGACCTGCAGATCAACGACGGCACCGCCCACATCGTGGACCCGAAAGCGAAGTCCAACTTCACCGCCGCCATCTCCACCCGCCCCGCGTCCGGTAACGAGCCGGCGGCCATCGTAGTGGACTCCCACGGTACCTACGCCGCCCAGCCGATCACCAGCCGCTTCGTAGGGGGCGCGCTGCTCAGCCTGCGCGACGCCCAGCACCCCTACCCGATCGACCTGCATGTGGCGAACGGCCAAACCAAGGCGTCGCTGGTTGGCACCGTGCAGAACCCGCTGAACTTCGCCGGTGCAAAGCTGAAGCTGTCCTTCTCCGGCCCGGACATGGCGCAGCTGTATTCGCTGACCGGCATCCCCATTCCGCAGACCCCGCCCTTCGCCATCTCCGGCAATTTGGACTACGCGCCGCCGCGCATCCGCTTCACCAACTTCGAGGGCCGCGTCGGTAGCTCCGACCTCGAAGGCACCATCACCGGCGAGCCGCGCCGAGACGCGCCGCCGGACGTGACGATGGACCTGGCCTCCCGCCGGGTGGACCTGGCCGACCTCGGCGGCTTCATCGGCACTCCGGCCGGCAAGGCGAACGTGGCCGGGCAGAATGCCACCGAACGCCATGAGCAGGCGAAGGCAAAGGCGAGCAAGTCGCTGTTCCCCAGCACGCCGATCAGCCTGCCGAAGATCCGCGCGGCCGACATCCACCTGAAATACCGCGCCGAGCACATCGAAAACAAGTTCACCCCGTTCGACAAGCTGCTGGTCACGCTGGACATCGTGGACGGCAAGATCAGCCTGCACCCGCTCGACTTCGTGGTCGGCGACGGCAACATCGTCAGCGTCATCGAGCTGAGCCCGGACGCGCACGACCTTGTGCACGCCAACGCCGACATCGGCTTCCAGCACATCAACCTGTCTAGGCTGATGGCTGCCACGCACAGCTTCAAGGGCCGAGGCATCATCGGCGGCGAAGCGCGCATCGACACCAACGGCAACTCGCTGGCCAGCATGATGGGCCAGGGCAACGGCGAGCTGAAGCTGGTGCTGGTCAGCGCCGGCGACGTCTCCGCCCTGCTGGTGGACATCGCCGGGCTGGAATTCGGCAACGCCGTGCTCTCCGCCATCGGCGTGCCGAACCGCGCCAAGATCGACTGCTTCGACCTCGACTGGCAGTTGCGCCAGGGCGTGGTGGACACCAAGACCTTCCTGCTCGACACCAATGAGGCACGGGTGACCGGCAACGGGACTATCGACCTACGTAACCAGACCATGAACTACGCGCTGACTACGCGCTCGAAAGGCTTCTCCATCGGCTCGCTGCCCGGCCCGATCGACCTGACAGGGCCGATCACCAGCCCCTCGATCCGGCCAGGCGAGGAGGTGGTTGCCCGGGCCGGCGCCGCGGTGGGGCTTGGGATCGTGCTGACGCCTCTGGGTGCGTTGCTGCCGACGATCCAATTCGGCGTAGGCAAGGATAACGCCTGCCCAGTGGCGGAGGCGACCATTCGGCAGAAGCTGCGGGCACCGGCGCCGAGCTTGCGGCACGCGCACAAGTAAGATCTTCTTTTTCGAGAAAAAGAAGCAAAAAGCTTTTATCACGGCTGTCGCGGACCTCCCCACAGACGGATACCCAGGAGACAAAAGTTTTTCGGTTCTTTTTTTCAAAAAAGAACTTCTTGCTTGCCTTTCCTTTCCCCGGCGCTTCTGAAAGAAGCGCGCCATGATCCCGCTAGAGCACGCCTCCAACCTGCGCGACCTAGGCGGCTGGCTCACGACGTCCGGCCGCCAGGTCCGCACCGGCCTGATCTTCCGCGCCCCCGCTTTGGTCAACCTCTCGCCGGCCGACGAAGCCACCATCGCCCGCCTGGGCCTTCGCACCGTCTGCGACCTGCGCGGCGTGCGCGAGGCCGCCCATAACCCTGTGCACATTGCCGGTGCCGCGGTCCGCAGCCTGCCGATCGAGCCTTCGGTCGGTGCCGGCCTGAAGGACATTCTGCACACCGGCCAGGTGAGCGGCCACATGTCGCCGGACGACATGCTGGACCTGCTACGGGACGCCTACCGCGCCTACGCGCTGCAGAGCACGCCGCAGTACCGCGCGCTGTTCGCGTGCCTGCTGGCCGAAGACGGCCTGCCGCTGCTGCTGCACTGCTCGGCCGGCAAGGACCGCACCGGCTTCGGCTCTGCGCTGATCCTGACCGCGCTCGGCGTGGCTTGGCCGGACGTGATGCGCGACTACCTGGCCACCAACACGCAGTGGAAGCGCGAGATCGCCAGCAAGTTCGACCTGCCGCCTGACGTGAAGGAGGTGCTGCTCGGCGCCCACGCGCCGCTGCTGCTGGCGGCGTTCGACGCCATCCGCGCCGAGTACGGGTCCGTGGACGCCTACCTGGCCCGCGAGATGGCGCTCGATGCGGACGGCCGCGCGCGCCTCGTGGACCGCCTGACCCAGTGAGCCGCCCGTTGAGCCGCCCCACCGAAGCGGCCGGGACCTGAGCGTGGACTTCTCCGTCAGCCACCTGCTGGCCATCGCCGGCCACTCCGAAGTGCTGCAGGGCGTGGCCATCGTGCTGGGCACCTTCATCCTGGAGGATGCCGCCACGGCCGCCGCGGCGCTGGCGGTGCAGAGCGGCGGCGTGGCGATGCCGGTGGCGCTGGGCTCGTTGTACATCGGCATCGTGCTGGGCGACATCGGGCTGTACGGGCTGGGGCGGCTGGCCGCACACGTGCCCTGGGCGCGCCGGCTGATCCCGCCGCAGCGCCAGGACCACGGGCGCGCCTGGCTGGAACGCCACGTCTTCAAGGTGGTGTTCATCAGCCGCTTCCTGCCCGGCGTGCGGCTGCCGACCTACACCGCCTGTGGCTTTCTGGGCGCAAACTTCCGTAAATTCGTCTCCGCCGCCGTCGGTGCGACCTTGATCTGGACTTCGGCGTTGTTCGTCCTGTCGCTGCGGGTGGGCAAGCTGCTGGTGGAGCATCTTGGCCAGTGGCGCTGGCTTGGCTTCGCGGCGTTCCTGCTCGGCATCCTGCTGGTGGGCAGGTTGGCCGTGCGCGCCCAGGCCGGCTCGGAAGAAGGCAAGGTGTTATGAAAGGTGGGTTTGCTTGGACGCGCTGACGCCGGGTGGTTTCGACAGTTCGGTGCTGGACGCAGCCCACCCCGCCCCGGCAGCCCGCCGGCGCGACGTCTCGCCGTTCGAGTTCCTGCCCGGCTGGCTCACCTACTTCCCCGTGGTGGCGCAGTGGATCGGGCTGGGACTCTGGCACCGCGACTTCAGCCTGCCCACCGCCGCCAACCCGCGCATCAGCACCGGCGGCCTGTGCGGCGAGAGCAAGACGGCGATCCTCGACCTGGTGGCGGGCGACGCGCGCGACTGGATCGCCCCCTACACCACCATGGTGACCGGCACGGACGACCTGGCCCGCGCGCAGGCCGCGGCCTCGGCCGCCGGCCTGGCGATGCCGCTGGTGCTCAAACCCGACATCGGCTGCAACGGCGCCGGCGTGCGCCTGGTCGAGGACGAGGCAGCGCTCGCCCGCGGACTGGCCGCCTTTCCGCGCGGTGTCACACTCGTTCTGCAGAAGCTGATCCCCTACGAGGGCGAGGCGGGCATCTTCTACGTCCGCCGGCCACGCGAAGCGGTGGGGCAGGTCACCTCACTGACCCTGAAACATGCGCCCAGCGTGCGCGGCGACGGCACCTCCACCCTGCGCGCACTGATCAAGGCGGACCCGCGGCACGGCAAGCTGCAGCACCTCTATCTCGCGCGGCTGGGCGGCAAGCTCGACAGCGTGCCGGCCTGGGGCGAGCGCGTGCGCCTGGTGTTCGCCGGCAACCACTGCCGCGGCTCGGTTTTCCGCAACGGCGCAGACGAGATCACGCCGGCGCTGGCGGCCCGGGTGGAGGCGATCGCGCGCGCGATGCCGGAGTTTCATTTCGGCCGCATCGACGTGCGCTACCGCAGCCTGGACGCGCTGCGCGAAGGACGCGACTTCACCATCATCGAGGTGAACGGCGTGGGCTCGGAGGCGACGCACATCTGGGACCCGGACACGACGCTGCTTGAAGTGTACGCGTCGCAGTTGCGGCATTACGGTGCGGCGTTCGCGATCGCGGCGGAGCTGCGGCGAGGTGGGGCGAGGACGAGCGGTGGCGTGGTGATGTTTCGCGAGTGGCAGAATCAGCTTCGGTTGATGGCGTCGTACCCGCTGAACGACTGACGGAAGAAAGCAAGCGCTTCTTTTTCGAGAAAAAGTAGCAAAAAGCTTTTGGTCCGGCTGTCGCGGATTTCTCCGGCAGCGTGTCGCCATGGGAACAAAAGTTTTTTGCTTCTTTTTTTCAAAAAAGAAGGCCTTCCTTGCTTATGCGAACCATCCTTCTCTCCCTGCTTCTAACCCAGACCGCCGCCGCCGAACCGGTGCTCACCCGTGTCGTGCTGTCCTCGGGCGGCGTCGGCCAGTTCGAGTTCGAGGGCGACGTGGACGGTGCCGCCGTGCTGAAGCTGGACGTGCCCCTCGACCAGGTGGACGACGTGCTGAAGAGCCTGGTGGTGGACGACCCTGCCGGCCCGTCCGCCGGCGTGCGCCTGCCCGGCCAGCAGCCGCTGGCGGAAAGCTTCCGCACCCTGCCGTTCAAGCCGGACGCGTTTGCCTCGGCCGAGGCGCTGCTGGCCAGCCTGGTGGGCGAGACGGTGCGCATCCCAGCCATCGGGGCAAGCGGCGCGATCCTGGCAGTGAGCCCCTTCGAGGTGCCGGGTGCGGCCGGCCAGGCCAGCGTGACCCGGCACCGGCTGACCATCGCGACGCAGGACGGCATCGCCAGCGCGGTGCTGGAGGACACGCCGGACGTGGCCTTCACGTCGGAGGCGTTGCGCGGGCAGATCGCCGCGGCGCTGGCGGCGATCGCGTCGCAGCGGGTGCAGGACCGCCGCACGCTGGTGCTGACGCTGGCGCCGGGCGGGGTGCGACACGTGCGGTTCGGCTACGTGGTGGCGGTTCCGGTGTGGAAGACCAGCTACCGGCTGACGCTGCCGGCAGCGCCGGCGCCGGCGCCAACCGGGCAAGGAGCACCGGGGCCAGGAGCACGGGGGCCGGCAACACCGGGGTCCGCAGCATTGAGATCCCGAGCACCAGGACCGGCAGCATCGGAGCCCGCAGCGCCGGGGTCGACAGACCATGCGCCGGGAAAACAGCCGCCAACACAGCAAGGCTCGGCAAAAGCTCAGCCGGCGCCGGCTGAGCCGGCACACGGAGCATCCGCCGCAACCCAGCCGGCTGCGGCGGACCAGCCCGCGCGGCTACAGGCATTTGCGGTGGTGGAGAACCTCAGCGGGCGCGACTGGAACGGCGTGTCGGTGACGCTGACGTCGGGACGCCCGGTGCTGTTTCACACGCCGCTGTATCAGCCCCTGTTCTCCGCGCGGCCGGAGGCGCCGGTAGCAGAGGCCGGCGGCTTGGCGCCGCGTGTCGACGAGTACGCGGCGGACAGCAATCCGCTCACACCGACTGCGAAGGGTCCTCGGATCCAGAGTCTGACGCGGCAGTCGCCAAGCGCGCAGGCGTATCGGCCTCCGCCGCCCGAGATAGCGGCGCCGCCCCCGCCGTTCATCCCAACGCCGGACATCGGCGTCTCGCCGAGCTTCGGCAGGCGCGCCGTCGGTGCCGGAGCGCCGGTGGAGCGCGGCATCATCCCCGCGCCGCCGCCCTCCGAGGTCGCCCAGTCCGTGGCCCAGGTGGAGTTCCACCTCGCAACCCCCGTCACCGCCGCGTCCGGCCAGTCCATGCTGCTGCCGATCATCGACCGCGACGTGCCGGCCCGCCGCTTGGCGCTGTTCCAGCAGGCCGCCGACCCGGTGCACCCGCTGGTGGCGCTGCAGATCACCAACGACACCGCCGGCGCCCTGCCGCCCGGCGTAGTCACCCTGTTCGACACCCACGCCGACGGCCGGACCGGCTACGTCGGCGACGCGCGCCTGCCGGCCATCGAGCCGGGCGAGCAGCGCCTGGCCAGCTTCGCGCTGGACCAGGCGGTGAGTGTGGACGTGCAGCACCACACCAGCCAGGTGGTGACCGGCGGCACCATCGCGGCAGGCGTGCTGACGCTGACGCAGAAGGAGCGTGCGGATACCACCTACCGCGTCACCACGCCCAAGGGGTCCGGCCGAACGCTGGTCATCGAGGCGCCGCGGGACCCGGGCTTCCCGCTCGTCGAGCCGCACGGCGCCGGGGTCGCCACCACGCCGGAAGTATACCGCGTGACGCGCGACGTGGCTGCCGGGACCCCGCAGGACATCGAGCTGGTCTTCGAGCGCACGCTGGACGAAACTCACGCTCTGGCCGGCGAGGACGCCGACTCCGCGCTGCTGGCCACCAGCAACACCGACCTGCCAGAGCCGATGCGCGCCGCCATCCGGCACGCCGCCGAGCTGCAGCAGGAGGTGAGCCGCGACCAGGCCGCGCTGGCCGCATCGAACGGCCGGATCACGGAGACCGAGGCCGACCAGGACCGGGTGCGCACCAACCTGGCCAGCGTGCCGCCGAACAGCGCGCTGCACCGCGAGTACCTCGCGATGATGCAGTCCGACGAGGACGGGGTGGCAGACCTGCGCAAGCAGGTCCAGGCCGCGCAGGCAAAGGCGGATGCAGGGCAGAGGGCGCTGGAGAGCTACCTGGCCGGGCTGAAGATGTGACCCGCACGGCGCCGTCACCACCTCCGTTTTTTATCGAAAGTTAACCGATGACCGTTACGATCTGGGTAGGTGCTGCGGGAGAACGCCGCTATAGTGACACGTAATACTTATCCGCCTGAAGGTTGACCGTCCCGAAGCAAGCAAGGCCTTCTTTTCTGAAGAAAAGAAGCAAAAGACTTTTGTCTCCGCTTTCGCGGTCCTTTCCGGAGAGCGCGCGACAGCGGAGTCAAAAGTTTTTTGGTCCTTTTTTTCAAAAAAGGACTGCTTGCTTTCTATGAGTCAGCATCAACGCCAGTCGGTATAGGTCTGCGCTTCGACGCAGGCCTCGTCGCCTGCCCGTTAATGTTGTTGATACAAAACTAACCACTGGAGAGTGACGCTGCATGGAAGAAGTACTCGCACTTCGGCCGTTCGTGCCTTCGAAAGACTACGAAGCGTCGAAGGCCTTCTACGCCGCGCTCGGTTTCACCGAGGACTACTCGGACGCCAGCATCACCAGCTTCAACGCCGGCGCGTTCAGCTTCTTCCTGCAGAACCTCTACGTGGAGCAGTTCGCGGAGAACTGCATGTTGCAGCTGGTGGTGCGCAACCTGGATGCCTGGTGGGCGGCGCGGGAGTGGGAGAGACTAGAAGCAAGGTTCGGCATGAAGACGCCGATAGCGCCTGCGAGGCAGGCGTGGGGTTCACGCGTCGGGTTCGTCTACGACCCGTGCGGCGTGCTGTGGCACGTGACCGAGAGTGCAGTCCCGGCTGAAAATTAATGCAGAAGCCAGGCCCTCGTCGAGAAAAGGAAGCAAAAAGCTTCCGGCCCCCAAAGTCGCCGACGCTGGACAACGCGCCTCACCACGGCGAACCCCCCGGAGACAAAAGTTTTTTGGTTCTTTTTTTCAAAAAAGAACCGCTTGCTTGCCCGACGCCCATCCCGGCAAGCGTCCGCCACCATGCTGCTACCCTGCTTGTGATAGCGATAGCTAGGACGTGTCTTGCCGCCAGGCAGACCGCGACGGCTAGTCGCGCCGTGTCTCGCTGCAGCGTTCCATCGCCCAGTTTCGCACGACCGTCGGGCGGTGCCACTGTCGTCGCCGTCGTGCTCACGCATGACCGTCCCGCCATGCTCTCGCGTTGCCTCGCCGCGCTGGCATCCCAGGTCCGCCTGCCGGACCGGGTGATCGTAGTGGACAACGCCAGCCAGACGCCGGTCCGCGTGTCGGTCGAAGCTGCCTTTCCCGGTGCGCGCGTCGTCGCCCTGCCTACGAACATCGGCCCTGCGGCGGGGTTCTCTGCCGGCATCGAGGCGGCCTTGGCGGCGCATGCCACGCATGTCTGGCTGATGGATGACGACGGCCGGCCAGCCGAGCCCACCTGCCTGGCCCGCCTGCTGACCACCGCGGCGTTGGCCGGCAGCGCGCTGACCTGCCCGCTGGTGCGCGACGTGGCCGACCCGGCGCTGCTGGCATTTCCCATTCGCCAGCACGGCTGGACCCGCTTCACGGTCGCGACCCTGAGGCGCCGCCCACTGATCGAAGGCTTCGCCCACCTGTTCAACGGCGCGCTGATCACCGCGTCCACCTTCGCCCGCATCGGCCTGCCGGAGCGAACGCTGGTCATCCGCGGTGACGAGGTGGAGTTCCTGCTGCGTGCCAAGCGCGCCGGGCTGCGCGTGGTGACCGACACCCAGACCGGCTTCCTGCACCCTTCCTCGGCGGCCGAGATCCATCCGATCCTGGGCGGTACTTTCTACGCGGTGGTGCCGTGCTCGCCGTTCAAGCGGCACTACCAGTTCCGCAACCGCGGCTGGGTGTTTGCGCGCTACGGCAAATGGGGGTGGCTGGCGGCGGACCACGTGCGCTACGCCTGCTACTACCTGGGCACCGCGCGGGACCCGTCCGGCTACGGGGACTGGCTGCGGGCCACCTGGTCCGGCGTGGCCGGCCGGCTGGACGCGGCGCCGGAGACAGGGTTGATCGACCTGCACCACCTGGCCGAACCAGCCCAGGCACTGTGACCCTCCCCACAGGCAGCCGGGCACCAGGCGCCATACACCCCTCCACAGGCCGCCAGGCGCCGAGCACCGTCCCCCCCGCGAGCGGCGAAGCGGGCGTGACGCTGCAACGGCTGGTACGGCCCGCTTCGGCGGAGGTCGCCGGGCTGTATTGGCGCCATCACGACAAGCAGGACGGCCAGAGCAGCCGCACCAGCGCGTCCATTCTCCCCGGCGGCGTGCTGGACCTGGACACCTACTTCAACAGCTTCGACGAGACAGTCTGGCGCCGACACACGGTGCTGGGCGAGCTGCGCTGCACGCTGCGCGTGACCGGCGCGGTCCGGGTGGAGCTGTGGCGGCACAGCCGTTACGCGCCCGGGGTGCTGGTGGCCGAAGCCCGGACGTCGGGCGAGGGCGACGTACAGGACGTGGTGCTCGACGTGCCGATCCTGCCGCATCCCAGGGCGGCTGGCCGGCTGGCGCTGCGCATCGTGGCCGACAGCAGCGCCCAGCAACCCGCCGCCCGGCTGGTCGCGGGCGCATGGACCACCACGACGCCGCTCTCGCCGGTCCGGCTGATGCCGGTGATCTGCACCTTCGACCGCGACGGGCCGCTCGCCGACGTGCTGACCCGGCTGGAGCAGGATGCCGACGTGCTGGCGGCCATCGCCGGCGTGGTGGTCGTCAACAACGGCTCCCCCGGGCTGCCCTCCCGGCTGCAGGCCAGCCGCACCGTGCCAGGGCTGGCTGGGCTGCTGCACATCGTCGAGCAGGACAATGTCGGCGGCGCCGGCGGCTTCACCCGCGGCCTGCTGGAGGCGCGCGCGCTGGGTGCGACCCACGTCATCCTGATGGACGACGACGTGGTCGTGGAGCCCGAGGCGGTGCTGCGGACCGTGCGCATTTACGCGCTGGCCAGCGAGGACCTGGTGGTGGCCGGCCACATGCTCGACCTGTTCCGCCCCACCCACCTCTACGAGGCGGGTGCGACGCTGAACGACACCAAGCTCGCCACCATGCCGCTGCATCTGGGCGCCGAGCTGTCCCACCCCGGCAGCCTGGACCGCTTTCACGACGAGACGCCGATGCACTACAACGGCTGGTGGTTCATGGGCCTGAAGCTGAGCCTGCTGGACCGGGTGGGCTACCCCATGCCGTGCTTCATCCGCGGCGACGACGTGGAGTTCGGCCGCCGGCTGCACGATGCCGGCGTGCCCCTCGTGTCCAGCCCCGGCATCGGCATCTGGCACGAACCGTTCTACGCCAAGCTCGGCAGCTGGCACGTGTACTACGAATTCCGCAACATGTTCGTGCTCGCAGCCCGGCACCTGCCCAAGCCCGCGGGCAAGATCGGGTTCATCGCGATCAAGTGGATCGTGGCCGAGTTGCTGATGTTCCGGTACCAGCGCGCCGCCCTGCTGATCCGCGCCACCGAAGACTTCCTGGGCGGCCCCGGCATCTACGCCCGCAACCCACGCCAGGTGCACGCCTCGCTGGCCGAGCTGCGGCAAAGCTACGAGGTGGAACGCGCACGGCGCGAGATGGTGGTGCGCCGCCCGCATCCGGTAGTGGGTCCACGCACCCGGGCAGCGTTCCTGGTGCAACTGGCCGTCGCACTCACCTCGGAATGGTTCAGGCCGGACAGCGGCCGGAACGTGATCGCCGTGGAGCCGCGCGACCACCTGTGGTTCCGCGTGCGCCGCGCTGACGCCGTGGTGGTGCGGGAGGACTGGGAGATCGACGAGCCGCTGTACCGGCGCTCGCGCGCCACGTTCCGCACGCTGCTGGTGCACACGGTGAAACTTGGCCTGCGGTTCCGCCACGCGGCGCCGGTGGTGCAGGCGTGGCACGACGCACATGCGGACTTCACCAGCGAGGCGGCCTGGCGTGAGTTGCTGGGGATGAAGGCCGGCGTGGTGGCGCGGGAGGCGGAGTTGGTGGAGTAAGAAAACGGTTCTTTTTTGAAAAAAAGAACCAAAAAACTTTTGTTCTCTTGGGTGCTTGTTGGTTGAAGCGTCCGCGACGGCCTTACCAAATGCATTTCGGAGCGTTCAGACACGTTCGACCATCGGGCTGACGTTCCGCAGGGAACATCACGCCAGACTTGCTTTGCTCACGGACGCACGCTGCAGAAAACCTCCGCGACAGCAGGACCAAAAGTTTTTTGCTGCTTTTTTTCAAAAAAGCAAGCCTTGCTTCCCTTCCTGGCCGTGCCGACAGCGTCATCGCGGATATCTGAACGATACGCGTCCATGAAGCACACCAAACGAAAGCAAAAGTTTTTTGGTTCTTTTTTTCAAAAAAGAACTGCTTGCTTCTTACCGCCGGCCGCTCCCCTCAAACCCAGAAAGCTTCTGCCCACAGAATGATCGAACTCGTCGAAGTCTCCGCCCGGGACGGCTTGCAGAACGAGGCCGTCGCCCTCTCCACCGCTGACAAGGTAGCGCTCATCGACCGTGCGCTGGCTGCCGGCCTGCGCCGCATCGAGGTGGCGAGTTTCGTCAACCCCGCGCGCGTGCCGCAGATGGCCGACGCGGAAGCCGTGCTGGAGCAGTTGCGTGACCGCCCGGGCCTGCGCCGCATCGGCCTGGTGCTGAACCGCCGCGGGCTGGACCGCGCGTTGCGCGCCGGCGTGGACGAGGTGAACTACGTGCTGTCTGCGTCCGACACCTTCGCGCAGCGCAACCAGGGTGCGCCGGCCGCCGAACTGCTGCGCGTGTGGGCGGAAGTTGCAGCCATCACGCGTCAGGCTGGCCTGGGCGTCAGCGTCGTGGTCGCCACCGCGTTCGGCTGCCCGTTCGAGGGCGAGGTGGATCCCGCCCGGGTTGACGCGCTGGTGTGCGAGGCGGCTGCCGCCGCGCCTGACGAGATCGCTCTCGCCGACACGATCGGCGTTGCTTCCCCGGCCGACGTCACGCGGCGTTTCGCAGGCGCTGCCCGTGCGGCGCCGGGCGTGCGGCTGCGTGCGCATTTCCACAACACGCGCAACACCGGCCTGGCCAACGCATACGCGGCGATCCTGAGCGGCGTAAACGTGCTGGACGCGAGCATCGGCGGCATCGGCGGCTGTCCGTTTGCCTCGGCTGCGACAGGCAACATCCCGACAGAGGACTTGGCCTACATGCTGCAGCGGATGGGCAGCGCGGGCGGCATCGATTTGCAGGCGCTGATCGACGCTGCGTGCTGGCTCGAGGGCAGGCTTGGCCATCAGGTGCCGGCGATGTTGGGACGTGCCGGAGTGTTTCCGGCGAAGCAAGCGGTTTGAAAGAGCGCTCGCCGGAAGAAGACGCCGCTGCCAGCGCCAGGAGTATCGAGCGGTGCCAGCGAGGTAAGCCCCACTCCGCGACAGCCGAGACAAACGTGTTTGCTGCTTTTCGAAAAGGCAGGCCCATACGTTCTTTTTGCGTCGCAAGATGTGGCCTTGGCGGGCACCGTGTTGACTCACAGCAAGCAAGCAGTTCTTTTTTGAAAAAAACCAAAAAACTTTTGTTCCCTAAGCGCGCCTGGCAGAAACCTCCGCGACAGCAGGACCAAAAGTTTTTTGCTGCTTTTTTTCAAAAAAGCAGGCCTTGCTTTCTTTCTTCGTCGTCGGAGCCAAACCAGGGATCGCTGGCAGAAGCCTCCGGCCGTTGGCAGGATCGTCTCCGGCCACCCGCTCCGAACGACACAGGCAGGGCGTAGATGGCCCGATCCGGCCATCATGGACCTGATTTGGATGCTTACGGCCTGGATTGGCTTGACATTCTCCCCGCCGGGAGAAAACCTGTTGGCATGAAACAGCTGTACGGTCTTGCGCGCAGCTTGACGCTTCTCGCCATGTTCGCGGCCCTGGCTGGAAGCCTTCAACGCGCGACTGCCGCGCCGCCGGCCGACACCGAACGTTACGTCGCCCAGGCGATGCAAGCCTTCGGCGTACCCGGCATGTCTGTCGCCATCGTGGAGGGCGGCCGCACCACGTTTGCCCGCGGGTTCGGCGTGCGCGACATCCGCACGGGCGCACCTGTGGACGAGCACACCGCCTTCCCGATCGGCTCGGAGACCAAGGCGTTCACCGCCGCCTGCCTGGCCATCCTTGTCGACCAGCACAAGCTCTCCTGGGACGACCGCGTCGTGGACAAGCTGCCCGGCTTCCAGATGCACGATCCTTACGCGACCGCGCACATGACGGTGCGCGACCTGCTCACCCACCGCAGCGGCCTGGGGCTCGGCGAGGGCGACCTGCTGTTCCTGCCCACCACCAACCGCAGCCGCGCCGAGATGCTGCACGCACTGCGCTACCTCAAACCGGCCACCGGCTTCCGCGAAGGCTTCGCCTACGACAACATCCTCTACGTGGTCGCCGGCCTGCTTATCGAGGCGGTTTCCGGACAAAGCTGGGAGTCCTACGTCACCGAACACGTCCTGAAGCCGGCCGGCATGCGGGACGCGCACCCGTCCTACAACGCGGCCGCCGCCAACGCGGTGGCGTTGCACGCCCGCACCGCCGGGCAGATCCGCGGCGTCGGCGCGCAGGGGGTGCTGGCCAGAGGGCTCGACGCGCCCACCACCGCGCCGGCCGGCGGCATCAACGCCAGCGCGGCCGACCTCGCGCAGTGGATGCGCCTGCAGCTCGCGCACGGCCAGGCCGCCGACGGCACGCGCATCTTCAGCGCGCAACAGGCGGCACAGATGTGGACGCCCGTCGTCGTCGTGCCCGGCACCGAGCTGAAGCTGCCCCCCGGCCTGGAAGCGATGCAGCCAGCGCTGGAAGACTACGCACTCGGCTGGTTCGTGGAAACCTATCACGGCCACCTGCTCGTCGAGCACGCCGGCGGCGTGCTCGGCGGCGTCTCCATGCTCTACCTCATCCCCGACGCCGATGTCGGCCTCGCGGTCGACATCAACTCGGAGGATGCCGGCGCGCGCCGTGCCGTCATGTTCCACCTGCTGGACCACTACCTCGGCCTGCCACCCGCCGACTGGATCGCCGCCATCCGCCACGCGCAGGACGCCTCGGTCGCCAAAGCTGAAGCGCTGCTCAGGGCTTTACCGTCGACACAAGCGACGAACAAGGGCGCGCCGCCGCTGGCGGCAGCTGACTACGCGGGCACCTATGTCGATCCATGGTACGGCGCTATGACCGTCTCGGCCCCGCAGAACGGCAAGCTGCACATCCGGTTCGACCGCTCGCCGGGCATGGAAGGCGAGCTTTCCGTTGTCTCGGGAAACGTTTTTCGGACTGCCTGGACAGACCCGACAATCGAGAACGCTTACGTGACGTTCAACGTTGCGGGCGGCAAGGTGGGCGGCGTGAAGATGGCCGCCGTCTCGCCGCTGGCGGATTTCAGTTGGGATTATCAGGACCTGGCGTTTCGGCCGGAAGGCAGGTGAGGTAAGCAAGAAGGCAAGGCCTTCTTTTTCGAGAAAAAGAAGCAAAAAGCTTTTGTCTCGGCTATCGCGGATGGCTGAAACAACGCGTTTCGTTGGGATGTCCAACGGGTGTAAACATCGACATGCTCTCTCTGACAGGATAACGCTAAACGTGAGAAGAGCAGCGGCAGCGTCGAGTGCGTGCTCGATCTGGAACTTCCGCTACTGATACTAATTGACGTTGATGCTGACTCATAGAAAGCAAGCAGTCCTTTTTTGAAAAAAAGGACCAAAAAACTTTTGACTCCGCTGTCGCGCGCTCTCCGGAAAGGACCGCGACAGCGGAGACAAAAGTCTTTTGCTTCTTTTCTTCAGAAAAGAAGGCCTTGCTTGCTTCGGAACGGTCAACGTTCAGGCTGGTTGGTGTGATACCAGAAGGACTTCAAAGACCTTTTTTGCAACGCCAGAGGACGTCCCGCTCGTTTTTGGCAGATGCAGAAAGCAGGCATTCTCTCAAATACACTTTAGCTGGTCGGTTTCCGACACCATCTGGGTCCGGTGTTTCTGTCGGTTAGAGACCTGCCTTTTTCTGGGATAGCTTCAGCAGAACCTCTGCTGCCTGCATCCAGTATTTGGTAATTTCGGAACGCTGAACTACTACCATCCCCTAATTAAGACGGCACCGTGCTTTTGAGTCAAATCGACAATCCGGGGGACTATCCAATTTGGTGCGGGCGGGTGGTGGAAAGAGGGAATGCTTATACCAGCGGCCCAAATGGCTGACTCGGATAGTACCCAACCGGCTTATTTTGTGATTCTCTCACCTGGTCGCTCGATTCGGAGACTAGATATGAGCAAGCCGGTGCCGGTAACGCGTTTGGACAGATCGGCCATGGAGCTGCGTCGGGAAGCGTCTCGCTGTAGTGATGGCGCGGTGGTCCGGCGCCTGTTGGCGATTGCTCTAGTGCTGGAGGGGCTTCCGCGGACCGAGGCCGCCGAGGCGTGTGGCATGGACCGGCAGACACTGCGCGACTGGGTGCACCACTACAACGAGGAAGGCATTGACGGCCTCTCCAACCGCCGCAGTCCCGGCCGTCCGGCGCAATTGACGCCCGCGCAATTGGCGGCGTTCAAGGCGTTGGTGGAGCAGGGTCCCGATCCTGCACGTGACGGCGTTGTTCGTTGGCGGTGCAGCGATCTTCAGGCGCGCCTGCAATCGGACTTTGCTGTGCAATATCATGAACGCAGCGTCGGCAAGTTGCTGGCCAAGCTGGCTTTCCGCAAGATGACCGCGCGGCCGTTCCACCCCGAACAGGACGCTGCAGCCCAGGAGACACACAAAAAAACTTCGCTGCCCTGATCGCGGCCGCTTTGCCGCCCCATGCTGCCGGCAAACCGCTTGAAATCTGGTGGCAGGATGAAGCTCGCGTCGGTCAGCAGGGCACGCTCACCCGAGTGTGGGCCACGCGCGGCAGCAGACCGGCTGCACCACGCGATCGTCGCTATACCTGGGCCTATGTGTTCGGCGCGGTATGCCCGTCGCGGGGTGTGGGTGCTGGGATCGTCATGCCTTCAGTCAATCTTGAAGCGATGAGCGAGCATCTTCGTGAGGTCAGCCGCAACGTCGCACCTGGCGCGCATTGCGTGATGCAGGTTGATGGCGCCGGTTGGCACCGGCCGTCCGAGCGCCTGATCGTTCCCTCGAACATCACCCTGCTGACCCTGCCGCCCTATTCGCCAGAACTCAATCCGGTCGAAAATGTCTGGCAATATCTCCGAAGTAACTGGCTCAGCCACCGTGTGTGGGAAAGCTATGAGGAAATCGTCGATGCCTGCTGCGCTGCCTGGAACGCGCTAATGGCCATGCCAGAGCGCATTACCTCAATCGCTACAAGACACTGGGCACAGGTCAGCCATTAGGGCGGTTGGTATTATATCAGGAAGTTTTGATAGGGCCTGCAACAAGGACAAGTCGTCAGCTCTGCTAATGCGAACTTTTGGCTGAGAGATTGTTCAGTCCTCTGCCAAGAAAGCAGTTCTGAAAAAACAAAAACTCAGTCTGAAGTGAACGCTGCGGGAGATTCCACGACAGCCGAGACAAAAGTTTTTTGCTGCTTTTTTCAAAAAAGCAGGCCTTGCTTTTTCGCCGCCGAGCGACTGCCCGCATGCTCTACAAGCGGGCTATTGGTATCAGGCTTGGCGTCCCAACCGTTCGCTAGCGCCAAGCCCCGCTGCTGTTGCCCGACAGCCCCGCCGCCCGGTAGGCCGCGTCCACCAGCGACTGCCCGCGCTCGTTCAGCAGTATGCCCGCCCCCATCCGGTTCATCGTGTAGCCGAACGAGAGCCCCAGGGCCGGGTCGGCGAACCCGATGCTGCCGCCCATGCCGACGTGGCCGAACGCGTGTTCGCCCAGCAGCAGGCTGTCGCCGCCGACCGCGCGGTTGTCGGTGCTGATCATGTAGCCCAGGCCGAAGCGCATCGGCTGCAGCAGCATCGCGTCCATGTGGGTGGCGGCGGACGCGCGGCCCATGCGCGCGACCGTGTCCGGCTGCAACAAGCCGCCGCCACCGATGGCGAGCGGCGCGTACATCCCTGCCAGGCCGCGGGCGTTGGTGATGCCGTTGGCGCTGCCCAGCTCGGCCGCATGCATCGCCCGCGTGTTGAAGTCGGCGCGCCCGGTGTTGGTGACGAAAAGCTGCGACAGGCTGCCCGGCTCGCGCATGACGGCGAGCAGGAACTTCGAGGCCAGGTTCGCCTCGGCCGGGTCCGACGCGATCATCGGCGCCACCCGGTGCTCCTCGGGCTCAGGCAGGCCGATGTGGAAGTCCAGGCCGAGCGGGCCGGCCACGTGCTGCTGGAAATACGCGCCCAGCGTCTGGCCGGCCGCCAGGCGGACCATGTTGCCGACGGTCCAGGCGTAGGTGAGACCTTGGTAGCCCTGCCGCGTGCCGGGCTCCCACCAGGCCGGCTCGGCGGCGACCATCTCCACCATGCTGTCCCAGTCGGTCATGCCGCCGGCCTTGATGGTGGCGCGCACATGCGGAACGGGTGCGGTGTGGGCCAGCATCATCGCCGTGGTGGTGCCGGCCTTGCCGCCCTGGGCGAAGTCCGGCCACAGCCCGGCCACGTCCGCGTGTAGGTCCAGTTGGCCGCGCTCAGCCAGCATGTGGGCGCACAGCGCGGTCGCACCCTTGGTGCAGGAGAACACGATGCCGATGGTGTCGCGCTCCCACGCGCGGCCGGTCTTCGGGTCCGCCAGGCCGCCCCAGAGGTCCACGACGGGGCGGCCGTGCTGCATGACGCACAGGCTGGCGCCGACCTCCCGACGCTCGGTGAAGTTGGCGCGAAAGGCGTCGGCGACGGCCTGCCAGGCGGGGTCGCAGTGGCCTTCGATCAGTGCGGTCATGCTGGGATAAAACCTAAGTTAAGAAAGCAAGCGGTTCTTTTTTGAAAAAAAGAACCAAAAAACTTTGCTCCCTGTCGGGTGCCTGTCCTGGAGCGCGCGACAGCGGAGACAAAAGTTTTTTGCTTCTTTTTTTCCAAAAAAGAAGGCCTTCCTTTCTTTTGGTGCCACCGCCATAGAAGTCTCCCCCTTTTCGGAGACGACCCATGCCCGCCATCACCCTGCCCGACGGCCAGGTTCGCCGCTTCGAGGCCGCGGTGACCGGCACCGACATCGCCGCAGCAATCGGCCCGGGCCTGGCACGCGCGGCGCTGGCGATGAAGGTGGACGGCAAGCTGGCGGACCTCTCTCGCAGCATTAACCACGACGCGTCCGTGGTGTTCGTGACCCGGCGCGATCCGGACGCGCTGGAGATGATCCGCCACGACGCAGCCCACGTGCTGGCAGAGGCGGTGCAGTCGCTGCACCCCGGCACGCAGGTGACGATCGGGCCGCCGATCGAGAACGGTTTCTACTACGACTTCGCGCGCAACGAGCCGTTCCGGCCAGAGGACTTCCCGGCGATCGAGGCGCGGATGCGCGAGATCGTGGCCCGCAACGCTGCGTTCGTGCGGGAGGAGTGGGACCGCGACGACGCGATTGCATTTTTCGAGAATCGTGGCGAGCGTTACAAGGCCGAGCTGATCCGTGACCTGCCGGACACCGAGACGATCAGCATCTACCGCCAGGGCGAGTGGCTGGATTTGTGCCGCGGCCCGCACATGCGCGGCACCGGCGACATCGGCACCGCGTTCAAGCTGATGAAGGTTGCCGGCGCCTACTGGCGCGGCGACCACCGCAACGCGATGCTGACGCGCATCTACGGCACCGCCTGGCGTGACCAGAAGGAGCTGGACGCCCACCTTCACCAGCTGGAAGAGGCGGAGCGGCGCGACCACCGGCGCATCGGCCGCGAGATGGATCTGTTCCACATCCAGGAAGAAGCGGTGGGTAGCATTTTCTGGCACCAGAAGGGCTGGAAATTATACCGCACCGTCGAGGCTTACATGCGCCGGCGGCTGGATGCGGCCGGCTACCAGGAGGTGCGCACGCCGCAGCTGGTGGACCGCTCGTTGTGGGAGCGCAGCGGGCACTGGGAGAAGTTCCGCGAGAACATGTTCATCGCCCACGTGGAGGACGAGGAGCGGACCTACGCGCTGAAGCCGATGAATTGTCCGTGCCACGTGCAGATCTTCCGACACGGCCTGCGCAGCTACCGCGAGCTGCCGCTGCGCATGGCGGAGTTCGGCGCCTGTCACCGCTACGAGCCGTCGGGCGCGCTGCACGGAATCATGCGGGTGCGCGGTTTCACCCAGGACGACGCGCACATTTTCTGCACGGAGGCGCAGATTGCCCCGGAGACGGCGCGGTTCGTGGAGCTGCTGCGGTCGGTCTACGAAGACTTCGGCTACGACACGTTCCGGGTGAAGTTCTCCGACAGGCCGGAGACGCGCGCGGGCAACGATGCGGTGTGGGAGCGGGCAGAGGGCGCGCTGCGCGAGGCCTGTGCGATAGCCGGCGTGGAGTACGAGCTGAACCCGGGCGAGGGCGCATTCTACGGGCCGAAGCTGGAGTTCGTGCTGCGCGACGCGATCGGGCGGGACTGGCAATGCGGCACGCTGCAGGTTGATTTCGTGCTGCCGGACCGGCTGGACGCCGAGTACGTGGGCGAGGACAGCGCGCGGCACCGGCCGGTCATGCTGCACCGCGCGATCCTGGGCAGCTTCGAGCGCTTCCTGGGCATATTGATCGAGCAGTATGCCGGCCGCTTCCCGCTATGGCTGGCACCGGTGCAGGTTGTGGTGGCCTCCATCGTGTCGGACGCGTCCGCGTATGCCGAGGAAGTGGCGGCCGCACTGCGCGCGTGCGGGCTGGAGGCGCAGGCGGACACGCGCAACGAGAAGATCAACGCCAAAGTGCGCGAGCACAGCCTGGCGCACGTGCCGGTGCTTGCTGTGGTGGGCCGGCGCGAGGCAGAGCAGCGGAGCGTGGCGCTGCGCCGGCTGGGTAGCGACGCGCAGGAGGTGCTGGGGCTTGAGGACGCGCTGGCAATGTTGGCACGCGAGGCAGAGGCGCCGGACGTGCGTCGTGTGGACACCGCGGTCTCATAGCGAAGCAAGGAAGGCCTTCTTTTTCGAGAAAAAGAAGCAAAAAGCTTTTGCGAGCGCTGTCGCGGACGGCTGAAACAACACGTCTCAACAACGCGCACCTACAGAACGCAAAAGTTTCTTGGTTCTTTTTTTCAAAAAAGAACCGCTTGCCTTGCCTTCGATGTTGCCGGGCGACAAAGCGCTAAAACGCGAGAGGAAGCAATCGTGTCCACAACTGGCGCAGACGACGTTATCCTTAGAACGTTCCGCACCGGCGACATGGGGATGATCTGCGCGCGCCAGGCGATCCTGTATGCCGAGACGCAGGGCTGGGGCCGCGGGCTGGAGATCAACGTCGGCGAGACCACCACCGCATTCCTGCGCCGCTTCAAGCCGGGGCGCGAGCAATGCTGGGTGGCCGAACTTCATGGGGAGATGGTCGGCGCGGTGCTGTTGACCGACGAGGGCGACGGCGTGGCACGGCTTCGCTTGCTGCATGTCGAGCCGGCAGCGCAGGGGCGCGGCATCGGCTCGTTGCTGGTGCGCACCTGCGTTCAGTTCGCGCGCGAGGTGGGCTACACGGAGATGACGCTTTGGACGCACACGATATTGGCGCCGGCGCGACGGATCTACGCAGCGCAGGGTTTCACGCTGGTGCACAGGGAGACGCATAGGACGTTTGGCGTGGCGGTGCAGGGGGAGACGTGGCGGCTGGAGCTTGCGACAACGCGATGACCGGGGACAGAAAGCAAGGCCTGCTTTTTTGAGAAAAAGCAGCAAAAAACTTTTGTCTCGGCTGTCGCGGAGTTTCCGGCAGCGCGCGCTTAAGGGAACAAAAGTTTTTTGGTTCTTTTTTTCGAAAAAAGAACTGCTTGCCTTGCTTGCCAAATGTCGCGAGAGCGAGCGCTCAAAACTGACGGGGGGGAGCTTTGCAATTACGTAACAGCCTGACTGCGTTGATGCTGATGGTCACCCCGGCCGCCGCCCGTGCGCAGACGCCGATCACTCCCCCCGGCGTCCAGCCTCCGCCGCAATACCGCACCATGGCGCGCGACATCCTCGCCCAGCTCGTCGCCATCGACTCCACCCACGCGCACGGCTCGCTCGGCGCGGCGCAGGCGGTGGCCGCGCGTGCGCTGGCCGCCGGCTTCGCGCCGGCCGACGTCACCGTGCTCGCCCCGCCCGACCACCCGACCAAGGGCAACGTGGTGATCCGCCTGCACGGCCGGGGCTTAGGCAAGCCGGTCCTGTTCATCGGCCACCTGGACGTGGTCGAGGTGGACGCCCGCGCCTGGAGCAGCGATCCGTTCCGCCTGACCGAGCGCGACGGCTACTTCTACGGCCGCGGCGTGGAGGACATGAAGGGCGAGGACGCGGTGCTGCTGACTGCGCTGATCCGCCTGCGCCAGGAAGGCTTCGTGCCGGACCGCGACGTCATCGTCGCGTTCACCGCCGACGAGGAGGCGGGCGGCGACGCCAACGGCGCGCAGTTCCTCTTCGCCCACCACCGCGACCTGATCGAAGCCGGCCTGGTGCTGAACGTCGACGACATCGGCGGCCAGCTCCGTGACGGCCACCGGCTGTACATCGGCGTGGAGACCAGCGAGAAGCTCTACGCCACCTACGAGCTGTCCACCGCCAACCCCGGCGGCCACAGCTCTCTGCCGCGGCCGGACAACGCCATCTACCAGCTGACCGCGGCGCTGCAGCATCTGGCCGCCTATAGCTTTCCGACCCACATGACGGACACCACACGGCAGTTCTTCCCGGCGGTTGGCCGGCTGGTGGGCGGGCCCACTGGCGCCGACATGGCCAGGATGGGCGGCCGGGCGCCGGACGAGGCGGCCGCCGCGCGGCTCAGCACGGACCCGATGATGAACGCGTTGCTGCGCACCACGTGCGTCGCCACCATGATCAAGGGCGGCCAGGGGGAGAGCGCGCTGCCAAACCGCGCGCACGCCACGGTGCAATGCCGGCTGATGCCGGGCGAGACGCCAGAACAGGTGCTGGCCACCCTGCGCCGGGTGGTAGCCGACCCGGGTGTCGCCATCAGCGTGGACGGCCCGATCGACCCCAGCGGGGAGACGCCGCCAGACGCCAGCCTGCTGGCGCGCTACAAACAGGCCGCTGACCGCGTCTGGCCCGGCAGCGTCGTGGTGCCCGAGATGTCGCCCGGCGCGTCGGATTCGGTGTATGCGCGGCTGGCGGGCTTGCCGAGCTACGTTTCGTCAACCATCTTCATCGAAGATAGCCGGGCCCACGCGCGCGACGAGCGGATTTTGGTGCAGGCCTTCGACGAGGCCGTCCAATACGGCTACGAGATGCTGAAAGTGATGTCCGCGCGGGACTAGGTGGGGTAGAACCCGCTGCCAGTCCGGCTTGCCTGCCCGCCCGCGCGGGGCCAGAACACGGACGCCGACCCTGAAACTGCCATAGGAGAGTACGATAGCCCGAGGACCGATGCCTGCCGCCCCATCCCGCGACGGGCCACGTGTGAACGAGGACATACGCGTACCGCAAGTGCGTCTGATCGACCAGGACGGCGAGATGCAGGGCGTAATGTCCGCCCGCGACGCCTTGTTGCGCGCGTACGCGGTGGGCCTGGACCTGCTCGAGATCAGCCCGAACGCCGACCCGCCGGTGTGCAAGATCCTCGACTTCGGCAAGTACAAATACGAGCTGCAGAAGAAGAAGAACGAGGCCAAGAAGAAGCAGCGCGTCATCGAGATCAAGGAAGTCAAGGTCCGTCCGAACATCGACGAGAACGACTACCAGGTGAAGCTGCGCTCGATGAAGAGCTTCATCGAGGAGGGTGACAAGGTGAAGGTCACGCTGCGTTTCCGCGGCCGCGAGATGGCGCACCAGGACATCGGCGTGAAGGTGCTCGAGCGCATCCGGGCTGACCTGGAGGTGGCCACCAAGGTGGAGCAGATGCCGCGGATGGAAATGCGGCAGATGGTGATGGTGCTGTCGCCTAAGTGACGGCAAAGCCTTCTTTTTCGAGAAAAAGAAGCAAAAAGCTTTTATCTCTCGCTGTCGCGGACCGTTCAACCGGCGTGTACCCCAGGGACAAAAGTTTTTTGGTTCTTTTTCTCAAAAAAGAACTGCTTGCCTTCTCATGACCTGGCTCCGCCTGGTCCTTCTGGCGACGTTCGCCTTGCTCGTGTTTGGCGTTGCCTGGCTCTACACGCCGGACCGTAGCCGTGCCTACCTGAACATCACCTACCACGTTGCCGCCAACGACTACCGTGTCGTCGCCGGCCTGCGCCTGCACGTGCGCGACGAGGGACCCCGCATCGCGCCGGCGGTGATCCTGCTGCACGGGTTCGGCTCCAGCCTGGAGACGTGGGACGCCTGGGCGGCCAGGCTGTCCGCCACGCATCGGGTCATCCGTTTCGACCTGCCGGGCTTCGGACTGACCGGGCCAGACCCGTCCGGCGACTACTCGGACCGCCGGGCAGTCGCCCTCATCGCCGGGCTGATGGACCAGCTTGGCGTGGCCCGCGCGAGCGTGGTCGGCAACTCGCTGGGCGGCCGGATCGCCTGGGTTTTCGCGGCGGCCGAACCGGCGCGGGTGGACAGGCTGGTGCTGATCTCGCCGGACGGCTTCGCCAGCCCCGGCTTCGCCTACGGCCGGGCGCCGGACGTGCCGCTGTTGATGCGTGCGCTGCCCTACACGCTGCCGCGCTTCATGCTGCGGGCCAGCATCGCGCCGGCCTACGCCGACACAGGGCGCCTGACGCCGGCGGTCGTCACCCGGTATCGCGACATGATGCTGGCGCCGGGCGTACGTGGCGCCATCCTGGCGAGGATGTCGCAGTCGGTGCTGGAAGATCCCGTGCCGGTGCTGCAACATCTGCAAGCGCCCACCCTGCTGCTGTGGGGCGAGCGCGATGCGATGATCCCGTTCAGCAACAGCGCGGACTACCTGCGCGCGCTGCCGCATGCCACGCTGGCCGCCTTGCCCACGCTCGGCCACGTTCCCTTCGAGGAAGCGCCGGAGGAAAGCCTGGGACCTGTCTTGCGGTTTCTGCAGTAGCGTTGGCCTGGGACCGACTTGCCAGAAAGGTGCGCTGTCGCGGGGGCTGATACCAGTTGACTTTCCGAGATCGAGAAGAAAGCAAGGCCTGCTTTTTTGAAAAAAAGCAGCAAAAAACTTTTGGTCCGGCTGTCGCGGAATTTCGACAACGCGCGCCCAAGGGAACAAAAGTTTTTTGGTTCTTTTTTTCAAAAAAGAACCGCTTGCCTTGCCTTTCGAGGTGGCCATCTCCGCCAAACCCCTCGGAGGCCATTCCATGATCAGACTCCTCCCACGCCCCGGCCTGCTGACCGGGCTGGTGGTCGCCACGTCGGTGGTCAGTGGCGTGATGTTCGGCGCGGCGGCGGTCTCGGCGGCGCTCGCCCTGCGCGCCGTGGTGCGTGGCATGGGAGACCGCAGGTGATCCTGCTCTACCTGCCACTGCTGGCGTGGATCCATTTCAGCTCCGGCGCGGCGTTGGGCGGCTTGGCGACCTTGTCGTTCAAGGCGCTGCGCGACATGAGACGCGAGGACCGTGCGCGTCGGGCGTAGCGCAGCCAAACCCGGTGTGGCAGCCGTCCGCGACAGCACCACCGAAAGCTTCTTGCTAGTTTTCCGCGAAGCATGCCGTCCTTCTGCCTGATCGCTCAACCCAGGCCGGCCCGCCTCAACACTGCTCTCTTGACGCGCCGGCCGCTTCAAGCCACGGCGGCGCGTCAACCCGCAACGGAGCCCGCATGCGCGCTGCCTTGTTCCAGGGACCTGCCATGCCGGGCTCGGTGTCCGACAACCTGGCCGTCATGGCGCGGACGGCGCGCAGCGCAGCCGGACAGGAGGCCGGGCTGCTTGTGCTGCCGGAGCTGTTCCTGACCGGCTACAACATCGGCGCGGACGCGCTGCAGGCTGCGGGCGAGGCGCAAGACGGGCCATCCGCGCAGGCGGCCGCCTTCATCGCACGGGACAGCGGGCTGGCGCTGCTCTACGGCTACCCTGAACGCGCGTCGGACGGGCAGCTCTACAATAGTGCGCTGCTGGTAGGGCCGGACGGCACGCGTCTGGCCAACTATCGCAAGACCCACCTGTTCGGCGACATGGAGCGCACCGTGTTCACGCCCGGGCACGTGCCGTTCGTTCTGGCGGAGCTGGGCGGCCTGCGCGTGGGCATACTGGTCTGCTACGACGTGGAGTTCCCCGAGATGGTGCGCGGCCTGGCGCTGCGCGGTGCCGACCTGGTGGCGGTGCCGACGGCGCTGATGCGGCCCTATGATTTCGTGCCGCAGGTGATGGTGCGCAGCCGCGCGTTCGAAAACCAGGTGTTCCTGATCTACGCCAACCGCTGCGGCGAAGAGGGCACGCTGACCTATGTCGGGGAGAGCTGCATCGTGTCACCCGGCGGCGACGTTCTGGCGCGCGCGACGGCAGGCGAGGCGCTGCTGGTGGCGAAGCTCGACACCGGAGCGATGGCGGACTCTCGTGCGCTGAACACCTATCTTCGCGACCGTCTGCCGGCCCACTATGACGGCGCGGAGACGCCGCTGTGAGTGTGCCGCGTTTGTCATCCGCACGGTGCACCGGCGCAACGGCGCGCCCGCTTGCGCGGAACGAGCACGTGCACGATCACCATGCAGCAGCGTCGCTGCGGCATGAATGTGCCCGCATGAGCGCGCTGCACCTGTCATCCGCACGGTGCACCGGCGCAACGGCGCGCCCGCTTGCGCGGAACGAGCACGTGCACGATCACCATGCAGAAGCGTCGCTGCGGCATGAATGTGCCCGCATGAGCGCGCTGCACCTGTCATCCGCACGGTGCACCGGCGCAACGGCGCGCCCGCTTGCGCGGAACGAGCACGTGCACGATCACCATGCAGAAGCGTCGCTGCGGCATGAATGTGCCCGCATGAGCGCGCTGCACCTGTCATCCGCACGGTGCACCGGCGCAACGGCGCGCCCGCTTGCGCGGAACGAGCACGTGCACGATCACCATGCAGAAGCGTCGCTGCGGCATGAATGTGCCCGCATGAGCGCGCTGCACCTGTCATCCGCACGGGCTGCCGGCGCGGTGGCGCGCCCGCGTGCGCCGGGCACCACCACGCATCACCGACCGCCGCCGCAGCATCACACCCGGTTGGAGACGCCAGCATGAGCGTGCTGCATCCGCGGACGCAGGAAACCGTGGCCGCGCGCCGCCGGATCACCACCTTCGGCCCGGACTTCCCCTTCGCCTTCGACGATTGGCTGCACCACCCGGCCGGGCTTGGGCGGCTGCCGGCTCATCGTCATGGGGCGGAGGTGGCGATCGTGGGCGGTGGCCTGGCCGGCATCGTCGCGGCCTACGAGCTGATGAAGCTCGGGCTGCGGCCGGTGCTCTACGAATCCCAGCGCATCGGCGGCCGGCTGCGCTCCGAACCGTTCGAGGGCGACAGCGGCATCATCGCCGAACTGGGCGGCATGCGCTTTCCAAGATCTTCTGTCTGTTTCTACCACTATCTCGACCTGGTTGGCCTGCGCACGGTGCCGTTCCCCAACCCGCTGGACCCTGGAACGCCGAGCACGCTGCTCGACCTGGAAGGCGACCAGGTCTACGTCGAGGGCGACGCCAACCTGCCGCCGGTGCTGCGCGAGATCTCCGAGGCGTGGCGCGACGCGCTGGAAGACCAGGCGGATTTCAGCGCCATCCAGTCCGCCATCCGCAACCGAGACGTGCCCGCGCTGAAGACGCTGTGGAACCGCCTGGTGCCGCTGTGGGACGAGCGCACGTTCTACGACTTCGTGGCTGGCTCGAAGGCGTTCCAGAAACATCCGTTCCGCCACCGGGAGATCTTCGGCCAGGTGGGCTTCGGCACCGGCGGCTGGGACAGCGACTTCCCCAATTCCATGCTGGAGATACTTCGCGTCGCACTCACCAACCTCGACGAGGACCAGCGCATGGTGGTGGGCGGCGTGGAGCAGCTGCCGCGCCGGCTGTGGGCGCACGCGCCCGAAGCCTGCGTGCACTGGCCGGCCGGCACGTCGCTGAGCACGCTGCACCAGGGCTCGCCGCGGCCAGGTGTCAACCGCATCGCGCGCGACGCTGCCGGCAGGCTGGCGATCACCGACCGCTGGGGCGG
Organism: Acetobacteraceae bacterium; assembly: GCA_965198755.1. Lineage (GTDB taxonomy): Bacteria > Pseudomonadota > Alphaproteobacteria > Acetobacterales > Acetobacteraceae > BOG-908. The sequence goes on along the minus strand of OZ240673.1, from coordinate 3,269,849 downwards.
CACGCGCAGCTACGACGCCGCCCTGGTCACCTGCCAGTCCTGGCTGCTGACCACGCATATCGACACCGACGAGAGCCTGCTCTCGCACCCGCTGTGGATGGCGCTGGACCGCACGCGCTACATGCAGTCGTCGAAAACCTTCGTGATGGTGGACAGGCCGTTCTGGCGCGACCGCGACCCGCGCACCGGCCGCTACTCCATGAGCATGACGCTGACCGACCGGCTGACGCGCGGCACCTACCTGTTCGACGAGGGCGAAGGTCGGCCAGCCAGCATCTGCCTTTCGTATTCCTGGATGGGCGACGCGCTGAAGGTGCTGCCGCTGCCGGTGGACCAGCGCGTGTCGCTGATGCTGCGGGCACTCGGCAAGGTGTACCCGGACGTGAACATCGCCAGCCACGTCATCGGCAACCCGATCACCGTGTCGTGGGAAAGCGACCCGAACTTCCTCGGCGCCTTCAAGGGCGCGCTGCCGGGGCACTACCGCTACAACCACCGCATGTACTGCCACTTCATGCAGGACGGCATGCCACCGGCCGAACGCGGCCTGTTCCTGGCGGGAGACGGCATCTCCTGGACGCCGGCCTGGGCGGAAGGGGCGATCACCACGGCGCTGAACGCGGTGTGGGGGATTGTGCATCATCTGGGCGGCGCGTGCGGGACGGATAATCCGGGGCCGGGGGATGTATTTGCGGAGTTGGCGCCTTTGCGGTTGCCGGACTGAAAGAAAGCAAGGCCTTCTTTTCCGGAAAAAGAAGCAAAAAGCTTTTGTCTCGGCTATCGCGGACAGCTGAAACGACACGCCTCAACCCGGCACACCCGACGAGACCAAAAGTTTTTTGGTTCTTTTTTTCAAAAAAGAACCGCTTGCTTGCCTTTACTACAAACATCGCTCGCAGGATTCTCCCATGTGGAAAGCCATCGCCGCCACGGTCGCCCTGCTCGCAGTGATCCTCGTGCTGACCAAGCTGCAGAGTGGCCACCCCAGCCTCGACCCCAGCCTGCAGCTCAGCCTCGAGCACAACCGTGCGGCCGTGCGCCAGACCCTGCTGCAGAATCCGCCGCAGCCCGAGCTGGACTGCGTTGCCAGGCGGGCCGGCGCGGGCACGGTGGAGACGCTGTATCGCGTCTGGATCGACCAGCGGCGCGACCTCGCGACACAGACCGACCAGGACGATGCGGACGCCGACGTCACACGGCAGATCGTCGCGTGCGGGGGCACGGCCGACGCCATGGAGGCGCAGGCACATCGGCAGGGGGTAGAGTTGGATCAGGCTGTGGCACAGGCGATGCTGCGTGAGAACAGGTAGGAAGAAAGCAGTTCTTTTTTGAAAAAAAGAACCAAAAAACTTTTGGTCCTGGGTTGTGCCGTGCGGGAGAGTCCGCGACAGCCGTACAAGAGCCTTTTGCTTCTTGTAAGTTTGCTGTGTTCCTCGGCGGAGGCCAAGCTCTGGAACTGCGGTGGTGACCTTGCATTGCTTCTCGGGCGATCCTGTAGAAAAGATCCGGGCCCACCGCATCCTGCACCTCTCGGTCGGACAGTATGCGGGGCCTCAGCGCGGCTGGGCAGCCTGATTGCAAGAAAGACCTGTGAGGGGCGCCACCGCTTGCCCAAGGAAGCCTCGCCATGGCCATTCTCGGTCTTGATATCGGTAAAGCAAAAGTCGACGCCCATCTCCTCTACGGCGACAGAGCGGCCGCACTCCACCTGACCAACGATCAGACAGGGTTCGACGAACTGCACGCCTGGCTCGAACGACACATCCCCGGCGGCAGCACCGGCCTGCATGCCTGCATGGAAGCCACCGGCAATTATGGCCTCGATCTCGCCGTCTTCCTGCACGGCCTCGGCATCAAGGTCAGCATCATCAACCCAAAACAAATCAAGGCCTTCGGCCAGGCCGAGCTCCGGCGCAACAAAACCAACAAGCTCGACGCAGCCCTCATCGCGCGCTTCTGCCGCACGCAAAACCCTGCCCCCTGGACGCCGCCGCTGCCGCACCTGCGCGACCTGCGCGAGCTCGTGCGCCGTTGCGCCGCCCTCAAGACGACCCGCACACAGGAACTCAACCGCCAGAAAGCCGGCCTGTGGAGCGCCACCGTGCAGGCCTCCATCGCCCGTAGCCTGGCGTATCTGAACGCAGAGATCGACGCCATCGCCCACGACATCCGCGCGCTGATCGCAGGCGACATGCAGACGCGCCATCAGGCCGAGCTGCTGCGCAGCATCCCGGGCATCGGCGAAGTGACCATGGCAGTGCTGCTCGCAGAGATCCCCAACATTGCCGAGTTCGAGCCCAAAGGTCTGGCCGCGTTCGCAGGCCTCTCGCCGGCCGAGCATAGTTCAGGCGCGCAAACCCGCAGCACCGGCATCAGCCGCATCGGCAACGCCAACCTGCGCAGCGCACTCTACCTCGCGGCACTCAGCGCCAGCCGCCACCCGGTCCTGCGGGTCGTGGCACAACGGCTCAAGCAAGCCGGCAAGCCGAACAAGCTCGTTCTGATCGCCATCGCACGCAGGCTGCTCGTCCTGGCCCACGCAGTGATCCGCACGCGCCGCCCGTTCGATCCCCATCATGTCAACGCCAACCCGGCAAACGCCTGATTACCCGTTTTCCAGTTCAGTCAAAGCCGTTTTCCCGCCCCAGCCACACACTCACGCGGCAAGCTGGCGGGGCTTCGTCAAGCCTGGCCAAAGGCCACCGCGCAGCGGCGCGAAGCGGGCTTTACGAAGACACGACAGCTTGCCACCCTCAAACCAAATGGGCGCTTGACCAGCAACACAGTATCTTTTCTTCAGAAAAGAAGGCCTTTCTTTCTACTTCGCGCGCGCATCGCTGACCGAGCCCCGCCACCGCAGCAGGCGTTTGCTGCCTCGTGCCGCAGAAAGCCTCTCCCGCTTCCTGCGTCGGCCTCGCCGTGCCGACAGCATGCGCCTGCGCACACGGCGCGCTATCCGCACTCGGCCGGCCATCAGCCGGCAGGCCGCCAGCACCAGCAAAGCCACGCATGTGGCGGCCAGCCAGACCAGCACGGCGTTCCGCGCCAGCTCCATCAACCACTCCAAGAGGGTCTGCACCAAACCATGATCCATGGCCGCAAGCTGGGCCGGGCCGGTGCTGCGCGCGTGGTGCAAAACAGGCGGAATTGGGGCGGTATGTGTGCGTGCGTAACACTTATCAGCCTCAGGATTTGCCCGCTCTGAAGCAAGCAAGGCCTTCTTTTTTGAAAAAAAGAAGCAAAAAACTTTTGCCTCCGCTGTCGCGGACCTTTCCGGAGAGCGCGCGACAGCGGAGTCAAAAGTTTTTTGGTCCTTTTTTCAAAAAAGGACTGCTTGCTTTCTTCTGATCAGCGATCGCGCCAGGTGATACAACCCGCGGTCCGCACCGGCCTCGGGTTGCCGGCCGCGCAAGCGCTGGGCACCATGCGCCGGGGGCTACTGGAAGGGCCGGGCTGGATGAAGATGTTGCTGGGGCAGGCAGTCCGGGCGAGCCTGCTGCTGTGCGCGCTGGCCGGCTGCGAGCGCCGCGTGGCCCCGCCGGTGCCTGCCATGGCCGCCCAGGCCGCAGCCCCTCCGCCGGCCGCAGCGCCCGAGGCGCAGGCGCGCCAGCCATGGTTCACGCCCGCCCCGCAGCAGGGCGCGGACATGCACATGGCCTACACCCATGCTGTCACGCTGGAGGTGGCCGGCAGCGCCCTACCGGCGCACTTCACCGCTGCGCGCGACCGCTGCCTGACCGACGCGGCGCTGCACTGCCTGCTGCTGCACGCCGAACTCGGCACCGGCGGCGGCTATGACCAGAGGTTGGAAGTCTCGGCCGCCCTGCGCGTGCGCCTGCCGCACGACCAGGTGGGCGCCTATGCCAACGCGCTGACCGCACCGCTGGCTGGCGAGGCGCCGGGCCTGGTTCGCGTGCTGCGGCAATCCACCACGGCGGAGGATCTGGGCCGGCCGGTGGCCGACGTGGCGCAGCGCGTGGCCCAGTTGTCGCAATACCTGGCCAGCCTGAAAGCGCTGGGCGCCAGGCTGACCATCAGCGTCAGCGACCTGGTCAAGATCGCCAGCGAGACGGCGCAGGCGCAGACCGAGATCGAGACCGCACAGGCACAGCAGCGCACCCTGGCGCTGCAGGTGGACACCGAGGAGCTGGACGTCGACTTCCAGCCGCAGCAGCCGCGGACCGCCCAGGTGGACCCGGTCACCAGGGTGCTCGACGGCTCGCAGGACGTGCTGCGGCAGAACGCGGCCGACGCGCTGGCCTTCGGGATCGCCGCGGTGCCGTGGATACCGGTTGGGCTGGTGGCGCTGATCCTGCTGGCGATCCTGCGCCGGGTGGTGGTGGGCCGCCGCGCGCGATGAGGCTGGTGCTGGCCACCCGCGTCCTCAACGAGGACGACGTGATAGAGGCGTTCGCCCGCCACCACGCGCCGATGGTGGACCAGCTGCTGTTCCTCGACAACGGCAGCACCGACCGCAGCGTCGAGATCCTGCGCGCGCTGCACGACGAGGGACTGCCGGTGGCGGTGTTGCAGTGCCACTCTGCCTCGTTCCAGGAAGCAGTGCACCTGACCGTGCTGCACCGCTACGCTGCCGGCGCGTTCGCCGCGGACTGGGTGGTGCATTTGGACGCCGACGAGTTCCTCGACACCCGCGTGGGTCCGAACCACCTGCGTGCGCGCCTGGCAGACGCAGAGGCGCACGCGTTGCGGCTGCGGGTGATCCACTATCCGCACATGCCTGGCCAGGATGCCGACGAACTAGTGGTGCCCGCGCGCCTGACCCAGCGCGAAGCCGCCTTGCGTGCGCACTTCAAGCTACTGGTGCGCGGCGGGGCAGACTCGCCGCGCATGTATGTCGACCCCGGTTGCCACAACGCGCGGCTGGACGGGGAGATCGTGGTGCCGGAATCCGAGGAGTCGTTGCGTATCGCGCACTATCCGCGGCGCTCGCCCTGGCAGCAGGTAAGCAAGGCGGTGATCGGGCGGCTGAAGGGGCTGGCCGGCGGCCGCGCGGTGCTGGAGGCGCAGCACGGCATCCACTACGAATCCATGCTGCAGGTGCTGCGGGAGCGGCCGGCCAGCCTGTTGGCCGATGCGCACTTCCTGGCGTGCTCCGGTGGCAGCGAGCCGCTCGTGGTGGACCCGATCAGGTATTTCGGCGGCGCGCTGCGCTACACGCGACGCTGCGACTGGCAGATGAAGGCGGTGCGCAACCTTGCAGTGTTCGCGGAGGAGCTGGCGACGCAGCACGGGCGGCTGGTGGATGAGGTAGCGGGCGTGGGCGACGCGCTACAGGGGTGGACGACGCAGCTGGTGCGTTTGGTTTAGGCACGCGGTTCTTTTTGAGAATGAGAGCGCAAGCTTTCATCTCCGCTGTCGCCGAACCTCCTGCAAGGTGTGCTCATGATAAGAAAGTCTTTGGTTCTTCTTTCAAAAGAAGTGCTTGCCTTGCTTGTCGCCGGCCAAGACTTTGGGCGCTGGTGCTGTCCGCCTTTCCCGCTTTCTCGAGAAAGAAGGCCTTCACTTCAACGCAAAGCTGGCAAACACCTTGTCCGCCGTCCCCGGCGCGCAGTTCCGCAGCACCACCTCCTGCAACGACCGCGTCGACTCGATCACCGCCTCGCCCTCGGCAGAGAATGCCGCCGGACCATAGATGTTCGAGGCCAGCAGCGGATTCGTCAGTATCTGCGAGAACGCGTCCACCGCCACCATCGCGTTCAGCGTATTCGGTAGCACGTCGGACTCGTCATGGTGCTGCGCGAACAGGCCCACCGCGAACTCCACGTCGTCCACTGTCCGGTACAGGTCCGCCAGGCTCGCTGCCAACTGCTCGTCGCCGGTCAGCTCCTCGAAGCTGGTGACCGGGGGCTCGCCGAAACACGCCTGGTAGGCGGTGAATGGTTGCAGCCGGTGCGCGCGCGACAAGGTATGCGCGGCGATCTCTGCGCCCTGCAGGAACCCGGGCGTGTTGCCCATGCCCAACCGACCTGCCGGCTGGCGCGACGCGGCGGCGATCAGCGCTTCGGCGCCGTGCTTCTCCAGCAACGCGTTGTTGAACCTGTACTCGGCAGGCGTGTAGGTGACCCCTTCCACCTCGATCGCGTCGGGCACCAGGGAGTGCCAGCGGTACAGCAGGTCGAACTCGATGGCGATCCGGTTGGTGCGATACCAGCCGGTGTGCTCGGCGAACCCGCGTTGCAGCGACAGCTTGATCGGCGCCCCGGCCAGGTGGTTGATGTACTCCTCGATCGTCAGCTTCAGCAGCAGCACGATGTTGATGTTGCGCGCCGTCTGGAACAGGCGGTCGTCGTCCCACGCAGGATGCGCGGCCGATAGCAGCCCGCACAGCCGATTGTGCTCGCGGATGAAGATGCTGCTAATGGCGGTATAGAGGATCGTCGAGTTTCCGCGCTCCAGCCCGGTCGCATACAGGCCGCGTTTGCGCACCGCCATCTCGTCCGCCGGCACGTTGAGGCTGCCCAGCACGACGTCTTCGAGCGTGGTGCCGTCGGGCAGCGCCTGCAGATACGGCAGTGTCGCAAATTGCGGGTTCAGCGCGCCGTGCACGTCGAACAGATGCGCCGGGTAGAGGCCTTGCGCGCAGGTGCGCAACGTGCCGTCCTGCCGCGTGCGCAGCAGGGCGGCCGTCTCAGCATCCAGCCCATAGATCTGGCACAGATCGATCTCGTGGTTGGACGTGTTCAGCCGCGTGTCGCCCGGCGAGGTGCGCAGGAAACTGTCGGTAAACCACTGCGCGAAGTAGCAGAGCAGCGTGGACGTGTTGGTGGAAGCGACGAACGCGCGCCGCCTGAACAGCGGCAGCAGGTCCTCGATCTTCGGCAGACGCGACATGTAGGCCGCATCGGCCGGCGGCAGGTGGCGCCCGGTGAAACGCCGGTCCACCAGCCCTGTCCAGGTCACGTAGTCCGACGGGACCTCCGGCCCCGCACCACCGTACGGCACGCCCACGGGCCGTCCCGTCCACAACGTAAAGGGCAGCGGCCGCGGTGCGGTCACGCCCACCACGTGGGATATCGCCGCCGCGTTGATCACCTCGCTCAAGCCAGGCGTGCTGGCGACGTCGGCAATGACACCGTTGACGTGCTGGGCAATCAACTGTTCGAGCATCTGGACAAGACGGCTCACGCGAGTCCTCCCTTGTTTGACGTGACCGGGGCGGCGACGTCGCGGGCGCAGACGGCAGTATCGTTGCGGCGCAGTACAGGCCGAAGCGGTCGATGCAGTTACGGCGAGATGACGTCCGGCAAGCCCGAGCGACGGTTATGCCAAACTGTTAGCGCCTTGGCGACCGTAGCGCCTCGGCGCGGCGGCGTCGGTGATCATCGTCACAAGCGCGCAGGTGCCGAAATTGCCGTCAGCCCTGGGGCAGGCCTACCTTTTCTCAAAAGGCGGCAAGAACCTTATCCCTGCTGGCGCGGAATCTTCTGCAGCGTGCACTCGGGAACAGAAATCTTCGGTCCTTTGTCAATAGAACTGCTTGCCTGTCACGGGTCCAGGACGATGAGTTCTCGAATCACCTGACCTTGCGCAAGGTCCGTGAGAACTGCACCGGCCCGTCGGCGAACCCGGTCGCCCGGCAGAACGCAGCCACGTCCTCTCGCGCATCGTGCGTGGACACGAGCAGCCTGTCGCACCCGGCGACGCGGGCAGACTGTGCCGCCGCCTTCACCAGCAGCCGCCCTATCCCACGCCGGCGCGCCTCCTCGGCCACCAGCAGCATGGTGATCTGCGCCGTCAGGCCATCAGCGTCCAGCACCGGGTGCCAGTGCAGCGCAACCAGCCCGCTCGGCGGTCCCCATTCGACCGCAATCAGGATGGTCCCCGCATCGCGTCTGATCGCATCCAGCCGCGCGGCCAGGATCGGTGGCGCGACGTGCAGGCCGGCCCCGGCCAGAAGTTCCGCAACCATCGGGGCGTCGGCCGGCACTCCAGCACGCAGTTCAAGTCCGTAACGGCCTATCAGGGCGAATGCCAACCGCCGGATAAAACACCACGCCTCACCAGGACGGACGCCAGGAGACCAGAAGTTGTCTACCTCTTTTCAAAAAAGAACTGCTCCTCAAACCCGCGCTTCCAGAAAAATCCGCGTCACGTCGCCGCCCCAGACACCATGATACCGCTCCAGCCAATACTCCGCCTGGTTCGGCGCGCCGGCCACGATTGCGTCCAGCGGATCGAGGTAAGCCGCCTCGCCCAGCCCCCGCGCCCGCAACCCGTCGCGCGAGATGGCCAGTGCCGCGCGCGCCAGCTCGCGCACCGTGGCGTTCGCGAAGGGAGCGCCCAGCCCGTGCCGCGGCACGTCGGCGCGGATCGCCGCCAGCGCGCGCCAGTCGTAGCCGCCCACCAGCTTGACGGCGGCCTCCAGCGCCGCGCCGTCGTACAGCAGCCCGACCCAGAACGCGGATTGCGCCAGCATCATCGCCGGGCTGCCGGCGTCGGCCCCGCGCATCTCCAGGAAGCGCTTCAGCCGCACCTCGGTAAACACGGTGGTGAAGTGGTCGGCGAAATCGCCCAGGGTCGCGGTGATCCCGGCCAGCGCCGGCACCCGCCCCGCCATGAAGTCGCGGAAGGACTGGCCGGCCACGTCGATCAGGCGGCCCTCGCGGGCGACGAAGTACATCGGCACGTCCAGCAGCCAGTCGGCGTAGCGTTCGAAGCCGAAGCCGTCCTCGAAGAACACCGCTGGGATGCCGGTGCGGTCCGGGTCGGTGTCGGTCCACACGTTGGCGCGCGCGCTCTGGAAGCCGTTCGGGCGCCCCTCGGTGAACGGCGAGTTGGCGAACAGGGCGGTGGCCACCGGCTGCAGCAGCAGGCCCACGCGCAGCTTGCGCACCATGTCGGCTTCGGAGGCGAAATCGAGGTTCACCTGCACCGTGCAGGTGCGCAGCATCATGTCGAGCCCCAGGCTGCCCACCAGCGGCATGTAACGCCGCATGATGCCGTAGCGGCTCTTCGGCATGAACGGCTGGTCCTCCCGGCGCGCGGTCGGGTGAAAACCCAGGGGCGCGAAGCCGAGGCCCAACGGTTCGCCCACCGCGCGCACGTCGGCGAAGTGGCGGTCCAGCTCGGCGCGTGTCTGGTGCAGGTCGGCCAGCGGAGCGCCGGACAGCTCGAACTGACCGGCCGGCTCCAGCGAGACGCTCTCGCCGTTCTTTTTCAGGCCGATCAGGTAGTCCTGGTCGCGTATCTCCTCCCAGCCGCGGCCGGCGATGCCCTGCAGCATGGCCAGGATGCCGCGCGGCACGTAGGCGGGGGATGACCAGTCGCCGCGACCGGTCGCGTCCCGGCCCTCGGCGCCAGCATGTGTCCCGCCCCCGCCTGTGCCGCCCCCGCCTGTGCCGCCCAGCGCCTCGGAGCCCGGGGCTTGCCGCCCGGCTTTGGCGCTCTTGCCCTGGCTGCCAGCGGTCGCACCGGTGCGACCTGCATCGCCCACGCCTGCATCGGCCGCGTGGTCGCCGTCCGGCCTCTCGCCGGCGCCGGGGAGGCGGAAGCCGAACTTTTCGTGTTCGGTGCCGATGCGGAACTGACTGGCCGGCTTGCAGCCTTGCGCCAGGTAGGCGGCCAGCTCGCGCACGTGCCCGATCGGGGTTGCGTCTTCCTCACCGGGGTTGGACATGGATCTCCTAGACGACCTCGAAGGGGCAGGGGCGCCCGGCGCATGACGACCATTCCGGCCGCGCTCAACTGGTTGACCAGCCCCGCGACTGCAAGAGGGCCAGGCCGGCCACCACGGCCGTCTCCGCCCGCAGCACCATCGGGCCCAGGTAGACGGGCTCCACAAAGCTGGCGCGGCCCAGCGCGTCAAGCTCCGCCGCGGCGAACCCGCCTTCCGGGCCGATCAGCAGGGCGCCCGCCTGGGTGGGCAGCCTGGCGGGACGGCCGCGCTCCAGCGCCGCGGCCAGGGTGCGGTGGGGCGGCCAGCCGGCCAGCACGGAGGCCAGGTCGGCCAGCTGGCGTATCTCGGGGATGTCCAGGCGCTCGCACTGCTCGGCGGCCTCGCGCGCGATGGCGGCCAGGCGGTCCTCGTTGATGCGCGCCGTGTTGGTCCGCACGGTGGCCACCGGCACGATCACCGAGACGCCCATCTCGGTGGCCTGGCGCACCACCAGGTCCGTGGCGTCGCGCTTGAGCGGTGCGAACACCAGCCAGAGGTCGGGGCTGGGCAGCTGCGGGCGCAGCTCGCGGTCCAGGATGAGCGTGGCCCGGCCGCGCCGCAGCGTGCTGATCCTGGCCAGCCACTCGCCGTCCTGCCCGTTGAACAAGACCACCGGGGCGCCCGGGCCCAGGCGCATGACGTTGGCCAGATAATGCGCCTGCGCTTCGGTGGGGATGATCTCCAGGCCGAGGGTGAAGCGGGGCTCGACGAACAGGCGTTGCAACGCGGGCTCCTAGAAAGCAAGCAAGCGGTTCTTTTTTGAAAAAAAGAACCAAAAACTTCTGTTTCCCTGGCGCACGCTGCGGGCAAGGCTTGGTGTTTCGGCTGTCCGCGGCAGCGAGCGCAAAAGCTTTTTGCTTCTTTTTCTCGAAAAAGAAGGCCTTTCTTTCTGCCCAGGCACCAATCACATAACGGGTGTGCCCACTCCCTCCTACACCGACATCGCGGCACACGGCTGGGTAGCCCGCATGCCCGCGGCCATCCGCCCCTATATTCTGCTGGCAAGGCTGGACAGGCCCACCGGCATCTGGCTGCTGTTCCTGCCCGGTGCGTGGGGCATCCTGCTGGGCGGTGCGGACTGGCGCCACACGCTGCGGCTGCTGGCCCTGTTCGCCGCCGGCGCCGTGGTGATGCGCGCGGCCGGCTGCGTGGTCAACGACATGTGGGACCGCGACCTGGACAGGCAGGTCACGCGCACTGCGGCGCGCCCGTTGGCCAGCGGTGCGTTGGGCCTGCGCCAGGCGGCGGCCTTCCTGGCGGCGCTGCTGCTGGCGGGCCTGGCCGTGCTGCTGCAGCTCAACACGCTGGCGCAGGTGCTGGGCGCGGCCTCGCTGCTGCTGGTGGCAATCTACCCGCTGGCCAAGCGGTTCACCTGGTGGCCGCAACTGGTGATGGGGTTCACCTTCGGCGTGGGCGCGCCGGTCGGCTACGCTGCGGCCTCCGGGCAGATGGACGAGGCGGGGCTGGCGATCTACGCCGCCGCCATCCTGTGGGATTTGGGCTTCGACACGATCTACGGCTTCCAGGACATCGAGGACGACGCCGTGGTCGGCGTGAAGAGCACCTCGCGCCGCTTTGCCCATATGCCGCGCCGGTTCGTGGCCTTCGCCTATGCCGGGGCCATGCTGGGTTTGTCTGCCGCCGGCGCGCTGGGCGGCCTGTCGCCGCTGTTCCTGGCGTGCCTGCTGGTGCCGGCCGGGCTGCTGGCCTGGCAGGTGGGCCAGCTCGACATCCGCGACCCGCGGCGTTGCCTGGGGCTGTTCAAGCTCAACGGCGCCACCGGCCTGGCTGTGGCCTTGGCGCTGGCCGCCGGCCGCCGGTGAGGCGCAGCAAGCAAGCGGTTCTTTTTTGGAAAAAAGAACCAAAAAACTTTTGTTCCCAAAAGTACACGCTGAGGGAGACGCCGCGACAGCCGGACCAAAAGTCTTTTGCTTCTTTTCTTCAGAAAAGAAGGCCTTGCCTTTCTCTTTTGGCTCCAAAGCGCACAGACAGCCCGATCAGGAGCGCACCCGATGACAGGCGGCAGCGCCAAGCAGAACGAAGCGAACGCCTTCATCCTGGCCAACACGCAGCCCGCTTGTGCGCCGCTGGTGCCCGAGTTCACCCTGCGCCTGGCCACCGAGATCACGCCGATCTGGCAGGCCACCGAGGATTGGCTGGCGCAGCGCAACGTCGCCCCGCCGTTCTGGGCGTTTGCCTGGCCCGGCGCGCAGGCCATCGCCCGCACCCTGCTGGACGCGCCCGGCTTTGCCGCCGGCCGCCGCGTGCTGGACTTCGCCGCCGGAAGCGGGCTGGCCGCCCTGGCGGCCGCGCGCGCGGGTGCCGCCCGTGTGGAGGCCGCAGAGATCGACACGCTGGCCATCGCCGCCATCGGGCTGAACGCGGCGGCAGCGGGCGTCTGCGTGCACACGCTGGCCGGCGACGTGGTGGGTGCTGCGTGCCGCTGGGACCTGATCCTCTGCGGTGACGTGTGCTACGAGGCGCCGATGACGCGCCACATCCTGCCGTGGCTCGGCAGCATGGCAGCATCGGGTGCCAGCGTGTGGATCGCCGACCCGGGGCGCGCCTACCTGCCGGAGCACGGGCTGTCGCTAATGGCCACGTTCGACGTGCCGACCAGCGTGGAGCTGGAGGACCGGGCGGTGCGGCGGACAAGCATCTACCGGCTTGGTAGACCGGCCTTGCCCTGACGAGCGGCAGAAGTGGCCTGCCAAATCCTACGCTCGTTGTATGAACGAGCCGGAGCCTCGACCGGCTACAGCATAAGCAAGCAGTTCTTTTTTGAAAAAAAGAACCAAAAAACTTTTGTCTCCGCTGTCGCGCGCTGCAGAGTCATCGCGACAGCAGGGACAAAAGTTTTTTGCTGCTTTTTCAAAAAAGCAGGCCTTGCTTCCTTACCGGACGTCGAAAAGTTGGAGCCATGGGAAGCTGACGTTACATTTGGGTTCACGCTCTGGTGATGACCATTGTCTCCGCGTATCGGCTACATATCAGTGATAGGCCGCCTCCGGAGCTTCACGGATGAGACGCATCTTCGCAGCTCCTGTCATAGGCTTTGCCGCTATCGCCGGGCCGGCGCATGCTGGCGACTATGCCAGCTACCGGTTCAAGGTGCTTGTCGAATACGGGGCGGGCGGACCGGGAACGGCGCCGATGGACCAATCGCTGGGATCGGTCGGCATCATCACCTTGAAGCTGAACAAGACGCTGACCGGCACGTTCACGGCGAACACCGCGACCTACCGGGGCGGCTACGCGTGCGGCCCAAACCCGTCGCCGATCGCGTCGGTCACCGCCACGTTCGGCACGGTTACGTTTCCATATCTCGGGCCGGGCGCCTGCGACCAGGTCACCATCCAGCAGAACGCCAGCGGCGTCTCCTCGATCACGGTGCAGAACTTCCTGCAGGAGGTCGGCACGACGTTCATGGCGACCTTCACGACCACTTCGCCGGGTACGGTCACGTCCCTGGCGATCCCCGACAAGATCGACACGAGCGGCTTCGGCCGCTCGACGTTCGTGCTCGAGTTTCCGTCCGGCTACATGGCGAGCGGAGACATGGCGACGCGCTAGCACCCAAGCCCCGTCTTCGACAGAACGCCGAAGTTCTGAAACTCGAGGCAGTCAGGAGAGGTCGGGCGACAGCCGCGACAAAAGTTTTCTGCTTCTTTTTTTCAAAAAAGAAGGCCTTGCTTTTGCTTGGCAACCGGGAACGATCCTGTAAGCTCGCCCTTCCCGATGATGCATTTCGCCGACCACCTGCTGCGCGAATACGGCTACGGCGTCATCACCGCCGGGCTCGCCGTCGAGTGTGCGGGCCTGCTGTTCCCTGGCGAGACCATCTTCTTCGGCGCCGCCATCTACGCATCCACCACGCACCGGCTGGACATCGCCTGGGTCATCGCCGCGGCCATTGCCGGTGCCGTGCTGGGCAACCTGGTAGGTTTTGCCATCGGCCGCGTGCTGGGTTCGACGCTGCTGGTGCGGCACGGCGCGCGGGTGGGGCTGACCGGGCGGCGTCTGGCGCTGTTCCGCTACCTGTTCCGCATGCATGGCGGCAAGGTGGTCTTCTTCAGCCGTTTCGTCAGCGTGCTGCGCAGCTTCAACGCGCCGCTGGCCGGCGCCAGCGCCATGCCGTGGCGGGCGTTTCTCGCCTGGACGCTGGCCGGCGGCGTCGTGTGGCCCTGCGCGCACGGGCTGTTCGCCTACGCGCTGGGCGACGCGGCGCGGCGGATGTCCGGCCGCTTCCAGTGGGTGCTTGCGATCGCCACCGTCGCCGGAGTGATCGCCGTACTCAGGTTCGTCAAGCGGAACGAATTGCGGCTGGAAGAGATCGCCATGCGTTCCGAAGCCTATGAGCACCATGCCTGAACCGTCCCGCCGCCGCGCTGCCGCCCTCGTCCTGTGCCTGCCGCTGCTGGCCGCCGCAGCGCCGCCCAAGGCCGGCACGCCGGGCACCATCGAGCTGACCACCCAGCCCGGCAGCGCGCTGGAAGCGACCGCGATCAAGCTGACCGCCGCCGACCTGCGGCAGTCGCAAAAGGCGGGTGACCCGCCGGTGATGCTGGTGGGCTCGGCGCGGCTGTCCGTGCGGCCGGCCGCGGCGGCGCTGTTCGTGCAGGTGCAGTCGGCCTCGTTCTGCGGCTCGGCCGGGTGCTCCACCTCGGCCTACCTCAAGCACGGCGAGACCTGGACCAAAGTGCTCGACTCGATCAGCGGGCCGATCCAGGTGTCGCGCCGGTCGCATCACGGGATGTACGACCTGCTGGTGCACGGGAAAGACCGCTGGGTTTGGAACGGCACCGCATATGCGGACACGCTGCCTGCGCCTGAGGTGGACCTGCTGCACTCTCGCAAGGCGGTTAGCCGGGCTGGGGCGCCGGGGTAGGAAGAAAGCAAGCGCTTCTTTTTCGAGAAAAAGAAGCAAAAAGCTTTTGCTTCGGCTGTCGCGGACGGCTGAACGGCACGCTTCAACCCGGCAGGCCGAGACAGACAGACAGACCATCCTGGTTCTCGCATCCACCAACGGTCCTGCAGTGTCGGCTTGTCGTATCAGAACTAGCCAAGCGGTTCGTCCCAAGCGAACTGAAAGACGTGTATTCCCTTGCGCGCGCGCTGCAGAAACCTCCGCGACAGCCGAGACAAAAGTTTTTTGCTGCTTTTTTTCAAAAAAGCAGGCCTTGCTTTCTTCTTGAGCGCCGAGAGTCACGACCGTGTATTACACGTGACCCGGCCCACAACCCTTGCCACCGCCTCGACCGTGCGTCGCACGTCCGGCTCTCGCGTGCGCCAGTTGACAACGCTGATGCGCATCGCGCGCCGTCCCCGGAACGTGGTGCCGCTGAAGTAGGCGGTCCCCTCAGCGTTGATCGCCGCGATCGTCGCGTCCGTGTGCCGGTCATGCTCGCCGTCTGCCGCCAGGAAGCGCACGAGCCCCTGGTTGAGACTCGGCGCCGCCACCAGCTCGGCACCGTCCAGCCCGGCGATCCCCAGCGTGAGCGCCTGGCAACTCTCGCAGCAACGCTCGATCAGGCAAGCCAGGCCGTCCCTGCCCAGCTCGCGCAGCGCCGCGTAGACCGGGTAGCCGCGCGCGCGCCGCGTCCATTCCGGAGTCCAGTCGATCGCATCGCGCGCATCGCCGCCCGCAACCAGGTAGTCCGCGCTGATCGTCATGGCGGCGCGGTGCGCTTCCCGGTTGCGAACGATGGCGATGCCGTTGTCCTGCGGCGTGTTCAGCCATTTATGCGCGTCGGTGGCCCAGGAATCCGCACCGTCGACGCCGTCGACCAGGTGGCGGTAGCGGGGACTGGCGC
This sequence comes from Acetobacteraceae bacterium, assembly GCA_965198755.1. GTDB lineage: Bacteria > Pseudomonadota > Alphaproteobacteria > Acetobacterales > Acetobacteraceae > BOG-908. Next base: position 3,254,360 of record OZ240673.1, on the reverse strand, counting down.
GCGCCCACAGGCCGAACGCGCCATCGACATGGACCCAGGCGCCGGCCGCGTGCGCCAGTGGGATCAGTTCGGCGAAAGGATCGCAGGCGCCGATGTTGAGGTCGGCGGCGTCCAGAACCACGATCGTCGGGCCGTCGGACGCCGCCAGCGCGGCGGCCAGCGTAGCCGGCCGCAGCCTGCCGTCCGCGTCCGTCGCCAGCGTCCGCAGCGCATGTGTGCCGATGCCGAGAAAACGCAGCGCCCGGTTGACCGACCCGTGGTGTTGCTCGGTGGCGAGCACGCGCAGGCGGGGCGCACCGGCGAGACCGTCGGCCTCCACGTCCCAACCGCGCCGGGCAAGCAAGCCATGCCGGGCGGCGGCCAGGCAGGTCATGTGCGCGGACTGGCAGCCGGTGGTGAACGCGAAGGACGCCTCGCGCGGCAGGTCGAGCACCTCCTTGACCCACTCGCCCGCCACCTCCTCGACAACCGCGGCGGCCGGCCCGCAGGCGTAGAGGGCAGCGTTGACGTCCCAGGCGGCGGCCAGCCAGTCTGCGGCCAGGGCAGCGGGCAACGCGCCGCCGATCACCCACGCGAAGAAACGGCCCCCTGCGGAGCCAAGCTGTCCACCGGCCGTCGCCGCAACGAGGTCGTCGATGACTGTCGAGGCCGGCGTCGGCGCGTCGGCCAGCCGGAGCCGAAGCCGCGCGCGGAGCTCCGCCAGGGTCGCCGTCGCCGTGACCGGACGGTGGTCCAGCGTGTCGAGGTAGTCGACGGCATGGTGAAAGGCGCGGGCAAGCGCCTCGGTGGTGTCGGTCATTGCCAGGCCCCTGCATGATGAGGGCGCAGGTTAGGGTGGGGTAGCGGGGCAGGCGCTCCGGTCCTGGCGGGCGCATCCGGAGAAGGGGAAGGCAAGCGGTTCTTTTTTGAAAGAACCAAAAACTTTTGTTCCCGTAGGCGCGTGGTGGAGAACCTCGCGACAACAGGACTCATGCTTGCTGCCGGACACTGGGCGAGAGCTTGCGGTTTCAGCCGTCCGCGACAGCCGAGACAAAAGCTTTTTGCTTCTTTTTCTCGAAAAAGAAGGCCTTGCTTGCTGCCCGCCATTCCGGCGTTGACACCCCGCCGACTGCCGCCTATCTACTTTGCAAATGAGAGTAATTCGCATTTGCAGCCTCGCCGCCGGCCTGGCCGCCTCCACCACGGCTCTGGCCGCCCCGCCCCCGCTCGCCGTGTCCAGCAGCGGTGCGGAGAACCCCGACGGCACCCAGGGCTACAACGGCTTCCTCGGCGACCTGCAGCGCACCAACTTCCTGCTCGGCGACCTGTTCGGCATCCGCACCGTGCTGGCGAAATACGGCATATCGCTCGCCGTGCAGGAGACCAGCGAGGTGCTGGGCAACCCCACCGGCGGCTATCGGCGCGGCTTGGACTACGACGGCCTGACCCAGGCAATCCTGCAGCTCGACACCGCGCGCGCCTTTGGCTGGTACGGCGGCCTGTTCAACATCAGCGCGCTGCAGATCCACGGCCGCAACCTCAGCGCCGACAATTTGGGCACCCTGCAGACACAGTCCGGCATCGAGGCGGACCGCGCGACGCGGCTGTGGGAGGCCTGGTACGACCAGAAGTTCCTCGACGAGGACCGCGCCGACATCAAGGTGGGCCAGCAGAGCATCGACCAGGAGTTCATCTACAGCCCGAACGGCGCCTACTTCGTCAACACCTCGTTCGGCTGGCCGCTGGTGCCCTCGGTGGACCTGCCCGGCGGCGGGCCAGCCTACCCGCTGTCGGACCTCGGCGTGCGGCTGCGCTACCGGCCGATCAACCCGATCACCCTGCTAGTGGGCGTGTTCAACGGCAACCCGGCCACCAACACGCTGGGCGACTCGCAGCAGAACGACGCGTCCGGCACCATCTTCCCGCTGGACGGCGGCACGCTGGCGCTGGCCGAGATACAGTACGCCTACCCGGCCGTGGGCAGCCTGGTCTATCCGGGCGAGGGGGCGCCGCTCGGCCGCACCTACCGGTTGGGCGTGTTCTACGACACAGACACGTTTGGCGACCAGCGGTTTGACACCGCCGGCCGCAGCCTGGCCTCGCCGTTGTCCACCGGCCAGCCGTTGCAGCATCGCGGCGACCTCGGCATCTACGGCGTGGCCGACCAGATGGTCTGGCGGCAAGGGTCCAACCCCAACCGCTCGGTCAGCGTGTTCGGCCGCATCGTGGTCGCACCTCAGGCGGACCGTAACGTAGCCGACCTAGGGCTGAACGCCGGCGTGGTGTTCCACCAGCCGTTCATCCGCCGGCCGGACGATTTGGTGGGTTTCGGCCTGGGCTACGCGCATGTCAGCCACGCTGTCACCGCGCTGGACCACGACGCGGCGAACTTGGCACCGGGCGTCTACACAGCCATCCGCACCAGCGAGACCTACATCGAGGCCACCTATCAATACTCGGTGCATCCCTGGTGGCAGGTGCAGCCGGACCTGCAGTATATCTTCAACCCAGGCGGCGGCATCACCTATCCGAGTGACCCCACACGGCGCGTAGGCGACGAGTTCGTGCTCGGCGTGCGCACCAACATATTGTTCTGAACCGAAGGAGCTTCTGAAGATGCTAGGAGATTCTTCTTTTTCGAAAAGAAGCAGGCTCTCGCGCGCCCCGTCGTCGAAAGCTGAAACGACACCGGTCACCAGCGCCAGGGAACAAAAGTTTTTTGGTTCTTTTTTTCAAAAAAGAACCGCTTGCCTTGCCTTCCTCTGCCTCGCCGGCAGTGCGCAGGCCGAGCCAGCAGGCTTCCTGGAGACGGTGCACCGCCACGCCACGATGACGTCCACCGTCACCGACAACGGCGACATCAACCCCTACGCCGTCGTCGTAGCCCCCGTGTCCGCCGGCAAGTTCCAGAAAGACGACGTGCTGGTCGACAACTTCAACAACATCTCCAACCTGCAAGGGACCGGCACCACCATCGTGGGCTTCCGGCCGTCCACCCGCGACACCTACCTGTTCGCGCGCCTGCCGCAGCATTTGCCGCAGTGCCCGGGCGGCGTCGGCCTGACCACCGCGATGGCCGTGCTGCAGACCGGCTGGGTGATCGTCGGCAGCACGCCAAGCCGCGACGGCACCACCGCCACCAAGGGTGACGGCTGCCTGCTGGTGCTGGACAGCCAGGGCAAGTTCGTCGCCGCCTGGTCCGGCCCCGGCATCACCGACCCTTGGGGGAACATGGCGGTGGTGGACCGCGGCGCCACGGCCACGCTGTTCGTCAGCATGGCGGGGCTCGGGTTGCCGTCGCCGGCCGTGCTGGACCCGGCGACCAGCCTGCCGGTGGTGGTGCACAAGGCCAGCGTGCTGCGGCTGGACCTGACGGTGGCACCGGGCCTGCCGCCGGTCATCGCCAGCCGCACGGTGGTGGGGTCCGGCTTCGCCCAGCGCGCGGACCGCGACAACTTCCTGCTCGGCCCCACCGGGCTGGCATTGGCGATCGATGGTACGCTGTACGTGACCGACGGGCTGGACAATCTGATCGTGGCGATCCCCAACGCGCTGACCCGCACGGACAGCGCCGGCACCGGCCGGGTGGTGACACAGGGCGGGCTGCTGTCATGGCCGCTGGCGATGGTGTTCTCGCCGCAGGGGCACCTGCTGGTGTGCAACGGCAAGGATGGGCGGCTGGTGGAGGTTGACCCTGCGGCGGGAAAGCAAATCTATGCGCAATGGATCAACACCGACCAGGCGCAGTCGCCGCCGGGCAACGGCAACCTGTTCGGCATCGCGATGACGCCCGACAACAAGGGGTTCTACTACGTCATGGACGACGTCAACACGCTGATGCGGGCCGGCTCGCGGTGAGTGGACGCCCGATGAGTCTCCGGCACAGCTTGCGTGGCGTCGACGGCAGCCGTGCCGGCGCACGCGGGCTTTTTGCGAGCTTGCTTTCAAAAGGATCGCTGGGCGGCGTCCGCGTCGGCAACGTCGGCACGCTGCGGTTGGAGAGCGGCCGGTGAGCGGCTGCCCGATGGCGTCGCGGCGCGGCTTCCTCGGCGTCTCGGCCGGGCTGGCGGCTGCCGCTGTAGCGCGGCCGGCTGCGGCGCAGAGTACCACCGTGCCCACGCCGGACCCGCTGGTTCCCTTCCACGGCCAGCACCAGGCCGGCATCGCCACGCCGCAGCAGGCGCACACCTACCTGGCCGCCTTCGACCTGACCGCGGCGAAGCGGGAAGACGTGCAGGCCCTGCTGGCACGCTGGACCGAGGCGGCCGCCCGCCTCTGCGCTGGCCAGCCCGCCGACCCCACGGATTCTGGGGACGTGGCCGGCATGCCGCCGGCCCGGCTGACGCTGACCTTCGGCTTCGGGCCCACGCTGTTCACCAAGGACGGCCACGACCGCTACGGCCTGGCCGCACGCCGGCCGGCGGCACTGGCGGACCTGCAGCGCTTCGTGGGCGACCAGCTTCAGCCGGCGCGCTGCGACGGCGACCTGTCCGTGCAGGCCTGCGCCGAGGACCCGCAGACCGCCTTTCACGCCGTGCGCCAGCTCGCCCGCCTGGCCTACGGAGCGGCGGACATACGCTGGGTGCAGGCCGGCTTTATCCCGCAGCCTATTGCGCAGACGCCGCGCAACCTGATGGGCTTCCGTGACGGCAGCAACAACCCCGATCCGGCCAACGCCACCGACATGAACTCGGTAGTGTGGGCCGGCGACGAGGGCCCCGACTGGATGCGCGGCGGCACCTACCTGGTGGCCCGCCGCATCCGCATCGCCCTGGAACACTGGGACCGCACGCCGGTCAGCTTCCAGGAACAGACGATGGGACGCACCAAGGTGCAGGGCGCGCCGATTGGGGCACACGCCGAGCACGACCCGGCCAACCTCGACGCCACCGACGCCGACGGCAACCCGATCATCGCCGAGAACGCGCATGTGCGGCTGGCGAGCGTGGCCGCCAGCGGGGCACGCATCTTCCGCCGCGGCTACAGCTACAACGACGGGGTGAGCTTCACCGCGGAACGCTGGCCGCCGTGGCGCCAGGCGATGGAATACGATTCGGGGCTGCTGTTCCTGGCGTATCAGAAAGACCCGCGGGCGCAGTTCAGCAAGATTTTCGACAAGATGGCTAAGCTCGACATGCTGAACCAGTATGCGACGCATACGGGAAGCGGGCTGTTTGCGGTGCCGCCTGGGGTCGGGCCTGGGGAGAGCATTGGGAAAGGCTTGTTCGCCTAAGCAAGCGGTTCTTTTTTGAAAAAAAGAACCAAAAAACTTTTGATTCCGCTGTCGCGCGCTCGCGGTTACCAACCGGCCTGAAGGTTGACCATCCCGAAGCAAGCAAGGCCCTCTTTTCAAAAGTAGCAAAAACCTTCCTGGTTACGCATCTTGCTCAGCCAACGGCGCACGTGTTCGACTCGGTCAAGTAGCTGAGTTGAAGGGGTTTTCGGTGGCGCGCAACAAGGTGCAGTTTCAGAAAGGCCTCAGTGAGCCGGCGTTTGAGCGGCAGTATGGCACCGAGGAGCAATGCCGCACGGCGGTGATAGCGTCGCGTTGGCCCGACGGCTTCCGGTGCCCGGGATGCGGTGGCGCCAAGCACAGCGAGGTCGCGACCCGTCAGCTGTTCCAGTGCAGCACGTGCCGGCTGCAGACCTCGGCAATCGCCGGGACCATCTTTGCATCGAGCAAACTGCCGCTGCGGACCTGGTTTCGGGCGATCTACCACATGACCCAGACCAAGCAGGGCATCTCCAGCATCGAACTCGGCCGCCGGCTCGGTGTCACGCAGACCACGGCCTGGAAGATGAAGCACAAGCTCAAGCAGGTGATGCTCGAACGCGATGCAGCCAAACACCTGTCTGGCCGCGTCGAGATCGACGACGCCTATGTCGGCGGGCAACGCGGCGGCGGCAAGCGCGGACGCGGCGCGCCCGGCAAGACGCCGTTCGTCGCCGCCGTCGAGACCACGCCGGACGGCAAGCCGAGCCGCCTCAAGCTGCGCCGAGTCGGCAGTTTCTGCAGCCGCTCGATCGAGGCGTTTGCCCGCACCAGCCTTGATCCTGGTTGCGTCGTTGTCAGCGACGGCCTGCGCTGCTTCGGCGCGGTGAGAGAGGCAGGATGCATCCACGACGTGATGATCACCGGCTCGGGGCCGGCGGCGGCGCAATCGGCTTCGTTCAAGTGGGTCAACACGGCGCTCGGCAACATCAAGGCTGCGATCACCGGCACCTACCGTTCGATCAACACCAAGCACGTGCCGCGCTACCTGGCCGAGTTCGAATACCGCTTCAACAGGCGATACGATCTTGCCGCCATGATCCCGCGCCTGACCTGGGCCGCCACACGAACCCCGCCGATGCCTTACAGGCTGCTGAAGTTGGCTGAAGTTCATGCGTAATCAGGAAAACCTTTGACTCCGCTGTCGCGGACCTTTCCGGAGAGCGCGCGACAGCGGAGTCAAAAGTTTTTTGGTCCTTTTTTTCAAAAAAGGACTGCTTGCTTTCTATGAGCTAGCATCGACGTCAGTTGGGTTAGGAAGCGAATAAAGCAGTCCTTTCTTTTAAAGACTGAAACAGCTGCGGTCTCGAGCGCGCGTTGCAAAGAACTCCGCGACAGCACGAACAAAAGTTTCTGCCGCTACGTTCAGAAAGGAGGCGTTGCTTGCCTTCCGAGCGCGAGATGTCAAATTTAGGGTCGCTGGTTTGAGTAACGTCTGAAGTTGATGGCTTGACCAGGGTAAGCACCGGAACGGCTTGCCCGCGCCGCGGACGAGCAGCAAGCCGATCGATATTGGCCGCGAGCATCGAAGCCTCGTGCAATCGTCAAACGACGTAGTTCTCAGAATGCAACGACTTTTCAAGTCCTGGCGCCTGAACAGGAAAGCAAGCTCCGCTTCTTCAAGAAGCAGCAGAAAACCTTTGGTCCCACTGTCGCGGAGCTTCCGTCAGCGCGCACACAAGGGATCAAAAGTATTTTGGTTCTTTTTTTCAAAAAAGAACCGCTTGCCTTGCCTTTCCCTTACGCCGCCTTCGCCCGCCCCACCGTGTCGAGTTCCCGAATCACACCATCCGGCAACACAAGCGAAGCCGCCGCCAGGTTCTCCCGCAGGTGCGCGACCGACGACGTTCCCGGTATCAGCAGGATGTTCGGCGAACGGTGCAGAAGCCAGGCCAGCGCCACCTGCAACGGCGTGGCGCCGAGGCGCGCCGCCACCTCGGACAACACGTTCGACTGCAGCGGCGTGAAGCCGCCGAGCGGGAAGAACGGCACGTAGGCGATGCCGTCGCGGGCGAGGTCGTCGATCATCGCGTCGTCCTCGCGGTGCGCCAGGTTGTAGAGGTTCTGCACGCAGACGACCTCGCAGATGCGGCGTCCTTCGGCGACCTGCGTCGGCGTGACGTTGGACAACCCGATGTGGCGCACCAGGCCGCGGCGCTGCAAATCCGCCAGCACGCTCAGCGGCGCCTCGATCGAGCCCTCCGCCGGGTGATGCGCGAACATCGCACGCAAGTTGACCACGTCGAGCGCATCCACGCCGAGGCGGCTGAGGTTGTCGTGCACAGCCTGCGTCAGTTCCTCAGGCGAGAACGCGGGGTTCCACGATTTGTCTTCGCCGCGGCGGGCGCCGATCTTGGTGACGATCACCAGCCCGTCCGCGTAGGGGTGCAGCGCCTCGCGGATCAGCTGGTTGGTGACGTGCGGGCCGTAGAAGTCGCTGGTATCGATGTGGTTCACGCCGCTGGCGACGGCTTCGCGCAGCACGGCGAGCGCCGCTGCGTGGTCCTTGGGCGGCCCGTACACGCCTGGGCCGGCGAGCTGCATGGCGCCGTAGCCGAGGCGGTTCACCGCGCGGTCGCCGAGCTTAAAGGTCCCGGCTTGGTCGATGCTGGACATGGATGCCTCCGTTCGAAGTGAAGCAAGGCCTTCTTTTTCGAGAAAAAGAAGCAAAAAGCTTTTATTGCGGCTGTCGCGGTTTTTTCCTGCGAGCGCGCGACAGCGGAGTCAAAAGTTTTTGGTTCTTTTTCATAAAAGAACTGCTTGCTTGCCTTCACCTAGCCCTTGAGCCCGCGCCCGATAACCGCCCACAATCCGCACAGGCTGTGCGGATCTCCGAACAATGAAAGTGGACCTGGCCGACCTCGACGCCTTCGTGGCCGTCGCCCGTGCCCGCGGCTTCCGCGACGGCGCCCGCGCGCACGGCGGCAGCGCGTCCGGCCTTAGCGAGGCGGTGCGCCGGCTGGAGGGGCAGCTCGGCGTGCGCCTGCTCCACCGCACCACCCGCAGCGTGGCGCCCACCGAAGCCGGCGCGCGGCTGCTGGAGCGGCTGGGACCCGCACTGGGCGAGGTGGAAGGCGCGCTGGACTCGCTGAACGGCTTCCGCGACAGGCCGGCCGGGTCGCTGCGGCTGAACGTGCCGGTCAGCGCCGCGCGCCTGGTGCTGCCGGCCATCGTGCCGCCCTTCCTCGCCGCCTACCCGGAAATCCAGTTGACGGTGATCGCCGAGGAGAGCTTCGTCGACGTGCTGGAAGCCGGCTGCGACGCCGGCATACGCTACGACGAGCGGCTGGAGCAGGACATGGTGGCCGTGCCCATCGGGCCGCGCGTGCAACGCTCCGCCGCGGCGGCCTCGCCCGCCTACCTCGCACGATACGGCCGGCCGGAGCATCCGCGCGATCTGCTGGGCCACGCCTGCCTGCGCGGCCGCTTTCCCAGCGGCACCATGCTGCCGTGGGAGTTCGAACGCGACGGCGAGGTGGTGCGCGTGGAGCCGACAGGACCGCTGATCGTGCGGATCGGCGGCGGCACGGACCTGGCCGTGGACGCGGCACTGGCCGGGACGGGCATCATCTTCCTCTTCGAGGACTGGCTGCGGCCGCATCTGGACGCCGGCCGGCTGGAACCGGTGCTGGAGCCGTGGTGGCAAAGCTTCCCCGGTCCGTTTCTCTACTATCCAGGAAGGCGACTGATGCCGGCGCCGTTGCGCGCGTTCGTGGATTTCATCAAGGCCTGACGCTTCCGACCTCGCAGGATCGATGGCAGGCTGAACACGATTGACCAGGCGCCTCGCCAGCGAGCCGACCCGCGCAGCGAAATAATGCGTCGAAGCTGCGGACCGGTCCGCCGCCAGCCGCGCAAACAATTCATCGCAACGGATCGTCCACGAGGCTTGGGGCGTAGCCGGAGGAGGGCCGCTCCTTAACGACGAGCCTCGACAGCCAGAAACGACCGGATTTTTGTCGACAACCTGTTCGTTCGGACAGAACACATGCAATAAAATAAGTCATGACGCTATCGACATAGTTTGGTTATGACAATCTGGCGTCGTCTCGACTTGCTGTACGTGTCCGCTTGCACTGCCGTGACAAAGAGTGTTATTGCCGGTGTCAAGAACGACAAGCTTCCCAGACTAATGGGCAGCGCGTTCCGACCGGCGTCGCTTCCTACGCGATGGCGACATGCACCCCGCTTGTTGCGTCGATTACCTATCGCGCTCGAGCAGATACTTCGGGCGGCCAGACACACCGGCCTGTTAAGGCACGTACGTAAACGTTACGCGTCGATCACGAGTGCTCAACGTGTCGGTTTCATTACGGCAAGTAGCTGGAGGCATCATGTTGGAACGCTTTGGTCTGACCGCACGACTTCTCGCGACATCGAGCTTCGTCGCAATCGCGTTGCTGGCCGAGGGTCCGGCCGCACGGGCGCAGGTGAACGTTCTGACGCAGCACAACGACAACTTCCGCGACGGCGTGAACGCGGGCGAGACGATCCTGACGCCATCGAACGTGAACAAGAGCCAGTTCGGCCTGCTGTTCAAGGTGGCGGTGGACGATCAGGTGTTCGCCCAGCCGCTGGTCGTTGCCCGCGTCAACATCGCGGGCGGCACGCACAGCGTGCTGTACGTCGCAACCGCGAACAACAGCGTCTATGCGTTCGACGCCAACAGCGGCACGATGTATTGGCACGCCAATTTCGGACCGCCGATCACAAAGGCACTCGCCAACTGGGATTGCAACGACACGCTGGGCTCGTCCGGCATCATGAGCACGCCGGTGATCTCGAACAACAGCCTGTTCGTCGTGGCGCAAACCTACGTGAACGCAACGTCCACGCATAGCCTTCACTCGCTCAACCTGTCTACGGGGGCGGACCAGGCGGGCAGTCCGGTGCGGATACAGCATTCCGACTTCGACTCCGTCTACGAGTTGCAGCGTCCCGGCCTGTTGTCGGCGAACGGCAACGTGTACTTCTCGTTCGCCTCGCATTGCGACCAGAATTCCTGGAAAGGGCTGACATTCGCCTACAGCCAGTCGAACCTGTCGCAGGTAGGCGTGTTCGACGCCTCGCCGTCCGACAACGGCAACGGCATCTGGCAGTCCGGCAACGGCGCGGCCGCCGACCCCACCGGCAACGTCTATTGGGTGACCGGCAACGGCGGCTGGGACGGCGAGACCAACTTCAGCGAGACGATGCTGAAGGCGAACGCCACGCTTGGCCTGCAAGACTGGCATACGCCGTCCGACTACTCGTCGCTAGATGAGGGCGATGCGGATTTGACCGCCTCCGGCCCGTTGCTGATGATGAAAACCAACCTGCTGGTGGGCGGCGGCAAGGCCGGCGTGCTGACGCTGGTTAACACGCAGGACATGGGCCACCTGGGCGACAACACCGCCACGCAGAACTGGCAGGCGACGTCGTCGCACATCCACTCGATGACCTACTTCAACTCGAACCTCTATCTTTGGGGACAGAGCGACTATCTAAGGGTCTTCAACTTCACCGGCTCGTCGTTCGACACGACGCCAACGTTCACCGGCAGCGTGCAGGCGTTCAACCATCCCGGCGGGTCGTTGTCGATCTCGTCGAACGGCCCCAACAACGGCATCCTCTGGGCGGCCACCAACTCCAAGAACGCGCCGGATGGCGCCGGCGCCTGGCACACGACGCTGCCGGGCATACTCTACGCCTACAACACCGCCAACATGTCGCTGCTCTGGACGAACGAGCAAAACGGGGCGCGTGACGATTGCAACTACTATGCGAAGTTTACCGACCCGACCATCGCCAACGGCAAGGTGTATCTTCCGAGCTTCGGCACCGCGCAGACACAAAGCGGACAGGTCTGCGTCTACGGCCTGTTATCGGGCGGCTCGGTCGCGGCGACAGGCTTGATCCCGAACGGAACATACATCGTCACCAGCGCCTACGACGGTCAGGCGATCGACGACCCGGCATACTCGACGGCGCAGGGTCAAGGCATCGAGCAGTACACGGTCAACAAGGGCGCCAACCAGCAGTGGACGGTGACCAACCTCGGCGGCAACGTCGTCACTCTGACGAACGGCGCCAGCGGCCAGGTGCTCGAGGTCAGGGGAGGTTCTGACAACAACAGCACGCTTGTCGACCAGAACCTCTACCAGGGCGGCATGTGGCAGCAATGGACCGTCGTCTCGGTCGGCGGCGGATCCTACGAGCTGGTCAATCGGGCCAGCGGCCAGGTGCTCGACGTCGACGGCGCGCAGGAGAAGCCGCAGAACCCGCTGGACCAGTATCCCTACCAGGGCCATGCCTGGCAGCAATGGCAGTTCACCGCCTCCAATTAAATGCCGGCAGCCTCGTCCCCGCGGCAGGGCGCGAAGCTTGGCCTGTCGCCCACCTTCGTAGGAGCCCGATGAGCATTCCCCGCAGGAGCATACTGGCGAGTGCCGTCCTCTCCTCGACGTCGATGGCGTTCGGCGCGGCCGGCCGCGCCGCCCCGCCGATGCCGATGGCCGACCACATGAACATGACCCACCCGAAGCCGAAACGCCCCGATGTTCCGCGGCTTCCGGTGATCCTGTGCCGGACGTCCGACACGCTCGGGATCGATGCCGCCTACGGCATGCTGCAGCAGGGCAGCGACACGCTGGACGCCGCGCTGAAGGTTACCCGGACCCAGGAGGACGACCCGAACGATTTCACCACCGGTGTCGGCGGCCTGCCCGACGCGGACGGCGCGGTGCGGCTCGACGCGTGCTGCTTTCATGGGCCGACCGGCCGGAGCGCCGCTGTCGCGGGCGTGGGCGGACTGCGCAACGTGTCCCTGCTGGCGCAGGCCGTCCTGCAGAAGACCGGGTACAACCTGCTGGCGGGCGAAGGCGCGCGGCTGTTCGGCATCGCGCAAGGGTTGCCGGCCGAGGCGCCGTCGAACGACCGCACGGACAAGATGTGGTCGTTGTGGAAGCAGGTGCGGGCGCTGCCCGGGCCGGTGGCGCCTGGTGTCTACGACCCGAACTGGCCCGCCCAGGACAGGCAAGCGCACTTCCTGCCGGCATCCCAGGCGTCGCTCGACACGCTCGTCAACAAGGTCGCGGTGCTTGCAAAGGCCGCTGGGCTGGAGCCGCAATGGACGTGGCGTGCGGCGTTCGACGCGCTGTTTCCCTCGGCGACGCCGCTGTTTGCCGCGGCCTTGAACGCGAAGAATGAGATGTCGTGCGCCGCGACCACCAGCGGCTTGCCCTGGAGGATGCCAGGCGCCGTCAGTGACGTGGCCATGCTCGGTGCCGGCTGTTACCTGGACCCGGCGGTCGGCGCGGCCGGCGCGAGCGGCAACGCCGAGGCGAACATCAGGATCGGCGGCGCACATTCGATCGTGCAGAGCATGCGGAGCGGCATGCCGCCGGAAGATGCCGGGATGGACGCCCTGCGGCGCGTCGCGGATTGCTACAAGAACGACATGGCGGCGCTTCGCTTCGTCGAGATCGTCTACTACGTGTTGCGAAAGGATGGCGCCTACGCCTGCGTATCGCTTTGGCGTGGCGACCGCACCGGCCACGTCCGCACCTACACCGTGCATGACGGCCTCAGACGATCCGAACCCTGCTTGTTCCTGTTCAACGGCTCGCCGTTGATCGCGGCCTGACTGCACGGGCTGCTGATGATGTAATATGAATCGTCTCAGGCTTTGAGCGGTGACGGGCGAAGCAAGCGGTTCTTTTTTGAAAAAAAGAACCAAAAAACTTTTGTTCCCTTGGGCGCGCGTTGAGGAAAACGCCGCGACAGCCGGACCAAAAGTCTTTTGCTTCTTTTCTTCAGAAAAGAAGGCCTTGCCTGACTTCAAAGCGTCCACGTCCAAGGCCGATGATGTAAGCAAACGTTTGTTGAGAAGAGAACGAAAAAGCTTTTTGTTTTCCGGGAGCCTGCTGCGGCAGACTCCGCGACAGAACACGGCACTTTTTCTCGAAAAGGAAGGCCTTCAGGCTTCCCTGTAGAAGAACAACATCAACCCGATCAGCACGAAGCACACAGGCCACACCCAACCTGTCACCTTCGCCCCCGGGCTGCGTATCTCCACCCAGCGCGACCAGCCTGCGACGATCGACGTCAGAGCCAGCGGCGTGTGGGTGAACTCGATCAGCAGCGCGTCCTTCACGTTGGCGATCGTGTGGTTATGCGTCAGCAGCAGCGCGCCGCCGCCGGCGCACACCAGCGGGAACACCTGTGCGGCCGCACGGCCACGCAGGCGGCCGGTGCGCACGCACCACTCGAAGATGCCGAACATCAGTGGCAGCAGCGCGAAGATGCGGTGCTGCACCACCTCGGGGTCGCGCAGCGAGACGATCAGCCCGATGTTGCCGAGCGGCCAGACTTCCGGGTCCGAGCGCAGCAGCAGGAACACCGACAGGCCGAGGAACACCAGCGGCCAATTGCGCGCCCAGCGCACGCCGGCCTGGTTGATCAACGCGAGGAGGCCGATCGCCAGCACGAACAGCCCGGCCCAGTGGTGGTTGTATTCCGACCAGGCGATGTCGTCCGCGTTGCGCGGCGGTATCTCGCCCGAGCCTTCCACGAAGGCGGCGCGCGGTTCGGCGGCACGCGCGCGGGCCTGCGCGTCGAGCTGCGCCTGCAGCGCGGGGATGGCCAGGCCAGCGTGGTCCGGCGAGTGCAGGCGCGGCCAGTGCGGTGTGAGATCGCGCGCCACGATCTCGGACCAGGTGGCGCGGTCGGTGGTGAGGTCGACGGCCGGCGGCACGGAGGTGAGCGATGCGGCGGCGAAGAACACGGTGAAGCCGATGCCGATCTCCACCTCGGCGAAGCGGCGCATGCGCAGCACCGGTGTTGCCGGGTCGCGCCGCAGCCGTTCGGTCACCAGGAAGTTGCCGGCGCCCAGGCACAGCAGCATGGCGAACATGGCGATCTTCGCACCCACCATCACGCCGTAGGCGGTGCCGTACATCGCCGGCCAGGAGCCGATGTAGAACAGCGACATCGTGACACCCGACGCCAGGATGCACGCCACCCCGGCCATCGACATGCGGGAGAACCGGCCGCCCACCACGCGCAGCGAAGTGCCGTCGTGCAGCCGCGCCAGCGCCATGACGAAGCAGGGTATGCCGCCGATCCAGATCGCGGCACCCAACTGGTGCAGGGCTTCCACGCCCAGCAGCAGCCAGCTATCGGTCAGCCGCGCCATCGCGTGGGTGGTCAGCGTGGCGGCCACCAGCTCCACCGCACCGGCCGCCAGCAGCCACCGCGCCCGCGCCCCGCGCCACAGCAGCAGCGCGAGACAGGCGGCCGCCACCGTCTTGATAATGCCGGCGAGGGCGAAGTTGGCCTGCAGCACGTTGCTTACCGGCAGGTCCACGGTCACCACCAGCACCGCCGTCTGCAGGCCGACGTTGACCACTTCGATCGTAACCAGGGCGGCCGCGCTCCAGGCGGCGATCCAGGCTGTCCGGCGCAGCACGTCCGGGCCGATCTGCGCTGCGAACGGCCGTGCGAGGGCCACCAGGAACAGCATGCCGCCCAGCGCCATCGACTGGCTGACGATCACCAGCCCGTGCAGCAGGATGCCCAGGTAGCCGATCAGGTCGACAAGGTGGCTCACCCTATCTGGCGCTCGCGGTCGTGGGGGCGGCGGGGTCCACGGTGAAGGGCACGCGGCCACGGGTGATGTGGCCGTCCGTCGCTAGCACCTGCCAGGCGATGGTGTAGTCGCCGGGGGCCAGCGTCAGCGCGGCACGCAGGTGGTCCGGGCTGGTGGCGTCCTGCTGGGTGAGGCGGGTTTCGTCGTCACCGTGCAGCAGCACCAGCTTGGAGCGGCCCGCATCCACTCGGCTGTTGTAGCGGAAATCAATCGTCAGCTGGCCGGCCTTTACGTGGGCCAGCGGCGCCGGCGTGCTGTCCACCAAGATGGCGTGGGCGGCGGCCGGAGCCGCGCAGGCGAGGGACAGAAGCAGGGGCAGCGTGCTGAACATGCGCATCGTCGGGCCGAGACTCCAAACAGGCGGCGCCTGTAACCTAGGGGTGTGCCGGCGTCCAACCGGGACGCCGGCTGTTGCACTCCGTGATGTTGCCGCCGTCATCCGGACACATGGACAAGTGCAGATGCGCCTCAATCCCAGTGCCGAAAGGTTTTTCCCAATGCGCCGTGTGTTTGCCACGTTGATCCTGCTTGGTGTCGTCTCCTCTATCGGCGCTTGCGCCTGCCGGCCGGGGGTGATCGGGCCTTACGGGGCGCGGCCGCCGCGCTGCTGGGTCTGGTAGAAGAATAGGCCCTCTTTTTCGAGAAGAAGTCGCAAAAAGCGTTTGACTTCGCTGTCGCGCGCTCACTGGCGAGCGCGCGACGGCGGCGCTTGCCGCAGCTTCATCGAGTGCGCCTTCGGCTATCGAGCGCCGGACAAGCGGTTCACACGGGTGACCCAGGCTGGCCGTGCGGATGGCGCCCTGCGTCCCGGTGGTGACCTGGCAGGGAGCGCTCTGCGCGCGGCTAGGCACGCACCGTGCACTCGTCCGCGCCACATCTACAGAACTGGCACGCCTTGGCTAATCGAAGTCCGGCAAGGAAGGCAAGGCCTTCTTTTCTGAAGAAAAGAAGCAAAAGACTTTTGGTTCGGCTGTCGCGGAGGTTTCTGCATCGCGCGCCTAAGGGAACAATGTTTTTTGCTCGCTTGTCACCGGTCAAAACCCAAGACGGTCGGTATCACTCGTTGTATTGGCCGGGAAACCAACTTCCCAGCCCGCACGCGTTGTCGGTCGGCGGAAACACTGCTAATCAGCACTACGATGCTTCTTCGCTCTGCATGGTCGTCCGGCGGCGGTGCCCGGCTCTGCCGTTGGCTGGCGGTGGCGCTGGTGCTCGCCGGTCAAGTCTGCGGCAGCATCTGTGCCGACGCATCCGTTCGGCAACGCGCAACAATGTCGGCGCTGGAAGCGGCCACCGTCTTCTGTCACGCGGGCCAGCCAGGGCACGACCAATCCCCACCGCTACGGCAGCACGTGGCCGATCCCGCCATCATGCAGCCGGCCGCCTCACTCGCGCACGACCTGGCGGTACTCGCTCCTCATCCTGTGCTGCCCGTAGCGTCGCAGCGCCTGGCTCGCGCCGGTTGCGCGCACCCGGCACGCGCGCCGCCTGCGCGCCTGGTCACTACACCGCCGGCGACCGGACCACCTGCTTTCGCCTGAAGACTGATTCTCGTGTGCAGCGGCGCTTGGTGCGAAGCTGCACACCGTTGTTTTTACGTCAGCGGTGCAGGCCGGCGACAGGCAAGCAAGCAGTTCTTTTTTGAAAAAGAGAACCAAAAAACTTTTGTTCCCTTGAGTACACGCTGAGGGAGGTTCCGCGACAGCCGGACCAAAAGTTTTTAGCTGCTTTTTTTCAAAAAAGCAGGCCTTGCTTTCTGCCCGCTCCCGCCGCCGCTCAAGGCAGGATCTCGCATGTTCCGGACTCTCCCCGCGGCGCTGCTGTGCGCCAGCGGTCTGCTGGCCACCTCTCCGGCCGCCTGCCACGCGGTGTGCGGCAGCCGCGTCTACCCCGTCACCCTCACGCTGGACGACCCTGGTGTTGCCGACGAGATCACGCTGCCGCAGGTGGTCACCACCCGCGAGGGTGCCGATGGCGGACCAGGCCCAAGCCACGACACCAGCTTCCAGTTCGAATACGACAAGCGGCTGACAGACGAGATCGGCTTCGCGTTCAACGACGACTGGACCGTCAACCAGACCGAGCACGCCAAGACGCAGTACGGCTGGGACGACCTGGTGGTCACCAGCAAATGGGCCAAATGCCTCAGCCCCGACCACGACTTCATCCTGGCGTTCGGCGTCATCCGCGAGTTCGGCCACACCGGCACCACGCACACCGGCGCCGACGCTTACGGCAACACTGCACCCACTGTGTATTTCGGCAAAGACCTCGAGGAGGTGCCGATCCCGCTGCTGCAGCCGGTCGCGTTCACCGGCGAGCTGAGCTACGCGATCGCGGACAAGAGCCTGAAGTCTCAGCTGGCACCGGTGCAGGGCGTGACGAGCGGCACGTCGCCGCAGTCCCAGCTGCAGTCGATGCAGTTCAACAGCGGCAACCCGAACGAGGTGATCGGCGGGTTGTCTATACAGTACAGCATTCCCTTTTTGCAGGCGCAGATAAAGGATTACGGCCTGCCGGAACCGCTCGCGCACCTGATTCCGCTGGTGGAGTTCGGCTACGTGTCCTCCACCAACTCGCCCAGCAACGTGTCGACGTCCTGGACTGCGGCGCCGGGGGTGATCTACCTGCGCACCTGGTATCAGGTGGGGCTGGAAGCGCTGATACCGCTGAACAAGGCGGCCGGCACGAATGTCGGGTTCACCGTGCAGCTGCACGTGTTTCTCGATGATCTGTATCCCAACTCGATCGGGGCGCCGCTGGTGCGGTGGTTGCAGTGAGAGCAAGCCCTTCTTTTTCGAGAGAAAGAAGCAAAAAGCTTTTCCGCGCGCTGTCGCGGACAGCTGAAACAACACGTCTCACCACGGCACACCCACGAGAGACAAAAGTTTTTTGGTTCTTTTTTTCAAAAAAGAACCGCTTGCCTTGCCTTCACCTTGATCACCCAGGAAATCTGACATTGAACAGAGCCATCATCGTCGCCTGCGCGCTCGCCGCCGCGGGCTCCGCATCCGCCCACGCGTTCCTGGAGGGCGCGTTGCCGCGTGTCGGCAGCACCGTACCCACGCCGCCCGTAGAGGTGCAGCTGACCTTCACGCAGGGGATCGAGCCGGATTTCTCCCGCCTGCAGGTGCAGGATTCCTTTGGCGCCAGCGTGGCGGCCGGCACTGCCCACGCTGCAACGGGCGACGCCACGAAGTTTGCCGTGCCGGTGAGGAAGCTCGCGCCGGGCAAGTATACGGTGATCTGGCACGTCACCTCGGTAGACACCCACAAGACGCAGGGCAAGTTCTCCTTCACCGTGGGGAAGTAGCGGGGCGTGGTGCCCCCGTTCGACCTGCAGGGCGGCTTGGCGCTGGCCGTTGCGCGCGACGCGGCGGTCACTGGCCTGCTCTCGGTGTTTGGTGCGCTGACCTTCCGCGTCGTGGTTGCACCGCCTGCGCTGGCGCATGCGCCGGCCAGCGTTGCCGCGGACACCACGCGGCGGCTGATGCGGATCACGCAGCTTAGCCTCGCCGCCGCCGTGCTGGGCCTGGCCGTGTGGCTGCTGGCGCAGTCCGCCACCATGTCGGATGCGGGGTCGCTGGCCGACGTGCTCGCCGCGGTGCCGACGGTGCTGGCGAAGACGGCGTTCGGGCACGTGGTGGCGTTGCAGCTGCTGGCGTTGCTGGCGACCGGTCTGGCACTCGGCTGGCGTGACAGCCTGCCACGCCAGCGCGCGGCGTTCGCGGCCGCCACGGTGGCGGTGTGCCTGGAGGCCGGGCACAGCCACGCCGCCTCCATGTACCAGGGGCCGAGCGTGCTGCTGTGGTGCGACGCGGTGCACCTCATCGCCTCGGGCGCCTGGCTCGGCGGGCTGGCGCCGTTGCTGATGGTGATCCTCACCGCGCCGGCGAAGACGGCCGCCGCGGCCGCACGCTGGTTCTCGCCGATGGGCAAGGCGTGCGTCGCCGCCCTGGCCGCAACCGCGCTGGTGCAGAGCTGGGTGCTGGTGGCGAGCATCCCCGGCCTGGTCGGCACCGCCTATGGCTGGATGATCATCGTCAAGCTGTTGCTGTTCGCCGTGCTGATCGGCTTCGCGCTGGCCAACCGCTATCGTTTCGCGCCGGCCCTGCTGGGCGCCGAGCCGGCGCACGCACGCCGTGTGCTCCTGCGCAGCATCGTCCTGCAGACCGGCGCCGCGTTGGCCGTCCTGTTCGCCGCCGAGGTGCTGAGCGGGCTGCCGCCGGCGATGCACCTGCAGGCGCTGTGGCCGTTTGCCAAGACAATCAGCTTCGAGGCGGTGCGCGAGGACCCGGATTTCCGTCGTGAGGTGATCGAGGCTGCCCTGGCGCTGGGCGCCGGGCTGGCGCTGCTGGCGGCCGCCTTTGCGTGCCGCCGCCGTCGCCTGCCGGCGGCGGCCGTGGTGGCGGTGGCTGCCTGGTTCGCGGTGCCGCATTTCGGCCTGCTGCTGGCCGACGCATACCCCACCAGCTTCTACCACTCGCCGACCGGCTTCTCCTCGGAGACCATCGCCGAGGGCGGCACGCTGTTCGCGCAGAACTGCGTCGCCTGCCACGGCGCCGGCGGGGCGGGGGACGGCGTGCTGGCAAACACCCTGCCGGTGCCGCCGACCGACCTGACCGCATCGCATCTTTGGATGCACAGCGACGGCGAACTATTCTGGTGGCTGGCGCACGGCATCCGCACGCCGGAAGGCAGACAGGCGATGCCTGGCTTCGCCGGCAAGCTGGACGACGACCAGCGCTGGGCGCTGATCGACTACGTCCGGGCGCACAACGCCGGCGTGGCGTTCCACGCGACCGGACGCTGGCCGGTGCCGGTGCACGCACCTGGCTTCTCCGCGCGCTGCGGAGCCGACACAACGCAATCGGCCGACCTGCGCGGCCGCTTCGTGCGCCTGGTGTTCGGCACGCTGGCCTCGGTGCCGACCGACGCCGGCGGGGCCACGACCGTGGTGGCGTCCGGCGCGGCACCGCCCGGCACGTGCGTGGTGCGCGACGAAAGCGTGGCCGCGGCCTACGCCATCGTCGCCGGCGTGCAACCGGGAGAGCTGGACGGCACGCAGTTCATCATCGACGCTGGGGGATGGCTGCGTGCGGCACAGCGGACGCAAGGCGGGGCCGGCTGGGACGACCCGAAATCCCTGCGCGCAGAGATCGACGGGCTGCGCATGCACCCGGTGGCCGCTGCGGGGAGCCCGACCATGGACCACCTGGACATGGACATAAAGATGAACATAAAGATGCCGATGTGATGGCGAAGGTCAGGACCAAGCCCAGCGCGCCGGCGCAGCTACCCCACCACGCCGCCCCGGCGCGCCGTCACCAAGCCGCCCCGGCGCAGCGCCGCCACCGCGCCGGCCTGGCGTTGGCGGGCGTTGCCTGCGCCTTGCTGGCAGCCGGGCTGGTGGTTTGGGCCGGCGCGGGCCAGGGCCGGACCGGCGGGCAGGACGACCAGGTCGGCGGCCCGTTCCGCCTGCTCGCCGACGACGGCAGGACCGTGACCGAGCGTAGCTTCCCGGAGAAGTACCTGTTGGTGTATTTCGGCTACACCACCTGCAGGGACGTGTGCCCGCAAACGCTCAGCGTGCTGGCAGGCGCGGTAGGGCGGCTTGGCGCTGCGGCGGCGCGGGTGCAGCCGCTGTTCATCACCGTCGACCCGCTGCGCGACACGCGGGCGGTGGTGCACCACTACGTCCAGGCGTTCATGCCCTCGCTGGTGGGGCTGACAGGGCCGCCCGGCGCGCTGCGGCAGGTCGAAGACGAGTACCAGGTGACCAGCGTGCTGCACCAGGAGAGCGGCGTAGCGGGTTACGCGATGGATCATAGCTCGGTGATCTACCTGATGGCGCCGGATGGGCGTTTCGTGGCGCCGATCCCGGCCGGGGCGAGCGAGACGGTGATGGCGCGGGCGATCTTGCGGAACGTGTCGTAGAAGCAAGCAAGGCCTTCTTTTCTGAAAAAAAGAAGCAAAAGACTTTTACTTCCGCTGTCGCGCGCTCGCCGGATAGGTCCCCGACAGGGAGCAAAAGTTTTTTGGTTCTTTTTTTCAAAAAAGAACCGCTTGACTAGCATTTCCCCAGCCTGTGCAACACCGCGATGGACACCGCCCCCATCCTGGAACAGGTGACCCACCAGGCCGCGCACTTCCCCGAGGGGCTAGCGCTCGAATGCGGCCGCACGCTCGACGCATTCGACATCGCCTACCGCACCTACGGCGCGCTGAACGCCAGCGCATCCAACGCCATCCTGCTGTGCCACGCGCTGACCGGCGACCAGTACGCCGCCGAAACTCAGCCGCTGACCGGCAAGCCCGGCTGGTGGGACAGCCTGGTGGGCCCCGGCCTGACGATCGATACCGACCGCTACTACGTCATCTGCAGCAACGTGCTGGGCGGCTGCATGGGTAGCACCGGCCCACGCGACCGCGGACCCGACGGCCAGGTCTGGGGCACGGACTTCCCGCCGATCACCATCGGCGACATGGTGCGCGCGCAGCAGATGCTGGTGCGCCGGCTGGGCATCGCGCGGCTGTTCGCCGTGGTCGGCGGCTCGATGGGCGGCATGCAGGTGCTGCAATGGGCGGCGAGCTTCCCGGAGATGGTGTTCGCCGCGGTGCCGATTGCCACGGCCGCCTACCACTCGGCGCAGAACATCGCCTTCAACGAGGTCAGCCGGCAGGCGATTGCGGCCGACCCGGACTTCATGGGCGGCCGATATTGGGCGGAGGGACGCACGCCGGCGCGGGGCCTGGCGGTGGCACGGATGATGGCGCACATCACCTACCTCTCCGAAGAGGCGCTGGGACGCAAGTTCGGCCGCAAGACGCGACGGGACGCGGCCAGCGTGCCGGCCGAGGGCGAGGCGGCAAGCTTCTTCGGCGACGTGTTCGAGGTGGAGAGCTACCTGCGCCACCAGGGCAGCAGCTTCGTGCGTCGGTTCGACGCCAACTCCTACCTGACGGTGACGCGCGCGATGGACTGGTTCGACCTGGCCGCCGAACACGACGGCGACCTCTCCGCCGCGTTCGCCGGCACGAAGACGCGGTTCTGCCTGGTGTCGTTCACGTCGGACTGGCTGTTCCCGACCGCGCGGTCGCGTGCGGTGGCGCGCGCGCTGAACCGCGCGGCGGCCAACGTGAGCTTCGTGGAGATCGAGACGGATCGTGGCCACGACGCGTTTCTTCTGGACGAGCCGGATTTTCACCGCACGCTGGCGGGGTTTTTGTCCGGGTGCGCGGAGCATGCGGGGATTGCGTAAGGCAAGCAGTTCTTTTTTGAAAAAAAGAACCAAAAAACTTTTGTTCTCCTCGGGTGTCGCAGGATGAAACATGTCGTTCCAGCCGTCCGCGACAGCGCGCGCAAAAGCTTTTTGCTTCTTTTTCTCGAAAAAGAAGGCCTTACTTCCTTTTGTTGCCCATGCGCGTAGACCTGAAACTCATCGCCAGCCTGATAGAGCCCGGCTCACGCGTGCTCGACATCGGCAGCGGCGACGGCACCCTGATCGAGCACCTCTTCCGCACCCGCGGCTGCGACGCGCGCGGCATCGAGATCGACATGGCCGAAGTCACCCACGCCGTCGCCCACGGCCTGCCGGTGATGCACGGCGACGCCGACAACGACCTCGCACAATATCCCGACGGCGCGTTCGACTACGTGGTGCTGACCCGCACGTTGCAGGCCGTGGAACGCCCGCGCGAGGTGCTGCGGCAGATGCTGCGCATCGGCACCCGCGCGCTGGTCAGCTTCCCCAATTTCGGCCACTGGCAGGTGCGCCTGCAGCTGCTGCGCACCGGCCGCATGCCGATGACGAGCACCTGGAGCCGCCCCTGGTACGAGACGCCCAACATACATCCCTGCACCATACTGGATTTTCGCGAACTCTGCGCGCAGGAGGGCTACGCGGTGGAGCAGTGGCTGGCGGTCGACGACGACGGGCGGAAGTCGCCCTGGCGGAAGTCGCTGTGGTTGGCGAACGTGTTTGGCGAGCAGGCGATGTTTGTGATGCGGAAGGTGGGATAAGCAAGCAAGGCCTTCTTTTTCGAGAAAAAGAAGCAAAAAGCTTTTGCTCCCGCTGTCGCGGACTGCTGAACGACACGCTTCAACAACGCGCACCTACAGAGAACAAAAGTTTTTTGGTTCTTTTTTTCAAAAAAGAACTGCTTGCTTTCTTGCTACGTGTAATGCGCGCTGTCGCCACCCGTCACGTCCAGCGTCGCCCCGCTGATCATCTTCGCCTCGTCCGACGCCAGGAACACCACGGCCGGTGCGACGTCCTCCGGCGCAATCCACGGTACGCCCAGCGGCGTCTTTTTAGTCTGCGCCTCGCTCACCGTCTTCTCGTCTTTCGCCTCGTCGCCGCTCGGCTGCTGGCCGCTCTCCAGCAAAGCGGCCACGTAGCGTTCCTCGTGGCGCGTGAGCGGCGTGTCGACCAGCCCGGGGATCACCGCGTTCACCGTGATGTTGTGCGACCCGAGCTCGAGGGCGACGGACTTCATCAGCCCGATGATGCCCCACTTCGTCGCCGAGTAGGCCGAGCCGTTCTTGGTGCCGTGCCGCCCTTGCGTGCTCGACGTCAGGATGATGCGGCCGCCGCCGCGCGCCACCAGCAGCGGCGCGAACGCACGCACCGCGTTGGCGGTGCCGGTCAGGTTCACGTCGATCTGGTCGTGCCAGTCGGCGTCCTCCATCTCCAGGATCGGCCTGAAGCCCTGGATGCCGGCGTTGGCGAACAGGATGTCCATGCCGCCGAACTCGGTACGCACCTGGTCGGCGGCACGGCGCAGCGCCGGCAGGTCGCGCTGGTCGAGCGTTATGGTGAGCCATTCCTGCCCGGCCTCGCGCACCAGGCGTCCCGTCTCCTCCAGCTCGCCCTGCGTGGCCGGGGTCACGTCCAGCGTGGCGCTGACCGGGCCGCCGATGTCGATGCCCACCACGTCGGCGCCCTCGCGTGCCATCGCCACCGCCGTGGCGCGCCCGATGCCGCGTGACGCGCCGGTCACCACGGCCACCTTGCCGGCCAGCCGCCCGGTCACAGCGCCGCTCCTGGCGGGCTGTCTTGCCCGGCCTGCGCCCGGCTAGCCTGCCTGACCTGTTTGCCTGCCGTTTGTCCAAGCGCTGGTCGGGTCATGTGATCGCCTCCTCAAGGATGTCGGGGTGGTATCGCAACGCATGCCGTCCGGATTGCACAATCACGCAATCGACAGCGCGCATCCGGGGGGGCCGCGTCCCGAGACAACCGACGGCACGGATGTCTCGGTGGAGGCGGAACGCGGCTCCGGAGCGGACCTGAAGCGGCGGTCGGATCGTGTTGTCGCAACCTGCAACACGTCGGGCACGACCGTGTCTTGTAAGATGTAGGGCACGAACCTGTCTTGCCGCCGTTTTCAGCAAACAACCGCTTGCCTTTCTTCCGTTGCTTGAACATACCGAACCCAGACAGCAGCGGGCAGGCGGCCGATGACCACGTACACCTGGACAGGTACGACCTCGACCGTCTTCGACATCGGCGCAAACTGGATCAACCAGACGACCGGGCTGCCCTCCGGCGTTCCGGGCGCCGCCGACACCATCGACCTGTCCAACAGCGGCACCCTCAGCGGCACCGGCACCGTGGCGGTCACCGACGTGACCAGCCCCATCGAGTTCACCCTGGCCGGCACGCTGGTCAGCGGATCGGTCAGCATCCTCGGCGGCTTGCAGCTCGCCGCCGGCAGCGAGCTGCTGGCCGGCACCGTCAGTATCGGAAACGCAGGGATGGCGGGCAACCTCGACATATCCGGCGTGCTGGAGGCGGCCGGCAGCGGTCTCGACCTCACCGTCTCGTCCGGCGGCACCGGCCAGGGCGCCTCGCAACTGGTGCTGGACGAGGCCCCGGCCGCGCACGCCAGCGGCGGCCTCGCGCTCGGCAACGGCGTGCTGCGTGCCGGCGTGGGTGCCGGCCAGGCGGGCGACGTGCACGTCGATGACGGGTCCATCCTGGGCGGCACCGCGTCCCAGCTGATCTTCGGCCAGGACGGCGGGACGGGCATACTGGGTGCGCCCAGCTCCGACGCGACGATCACCGCCGGCGAGCTGGTGCTCGGCTACTCGGGGACCGGGCAGGCGATCCTCGACAGCACCAACGACAGTTTCCGCAACACGCTCAGCTTCGGCTCGGGCGCCGGCGTGGCGCTGCTCGTTGCCGGGCGGGACGGCAGCAACGCCAGCGCCAGTTCCGGCACGCTGCAGGACCAGGGCAGCCGGATCACCCTGGACGGGCTGGCCGAGATCGGCGAGGCCGGCCAGGGATCGGTTTCGCTGACCGACACGATCCTGACCACCGAGACGGGGCTGGTCCTCGGCGACGACGCTTCCTCGCAGGGCTCGCTCGCGCTGCTCTTCGCGGACTGGACGGACAACGGCAACGTCGTCGTCGGCAATGACGGCCAGGGCGTCCTCTCGCTCGAGCCGTTTGGCGGCTTCGGCATGGCCACCATTCACGGCGCGCTGCTGATCGGCCAGGGCACCGGGTCAGGCGTCGTGTCGGCGGGCGGCAACCCGGTCACCATCACCGGAGAGACGGTGCTCGGCGCGGCGGGCGCCAACGGCCTCACCATCGTCGGCTCCACGTGGAACGCGGCCGGCCGGCTGGTCGAGCTGATGGACAGTCCGGCCAGCAGCGGCGGCAACCAGCTCGTCGTCGGCAGCGGCGCCGACATGGTCGCCGGCTTCCTCGAGCTCGGCAGGAACGACGGCGCGCAGGTGTTCGGCGCCACGCTGCAGCTCGGCAGCTCGGCCTCCGGCACCGCGGCGTCGGTGCTGGGTAGCCTCTCGCTCCGGCAGGGTGCCACGCTGACGGCGCTGGGCAACATCGCCGTGGCCTCCACCAGCAGTTCGGAGGCAACCCTGCTACTGGACAGCGGCATCGCCAACCTGACCGCGACGTCCGGCCCGGCGCTGAGCCTGGTGCGGGCCGGCGTCGCCGACGTGGAAGCCGGCTCGGTGCTGACCGCCAAGGGCGGCATCCTGGTCACCGGCTCCAGTCAGCTCGAGGTCGACTCGGCGACGCTGACCGCTGTGGCCGGGACCAGCCCGGCGCTGACGGTGTCCGGTGCCGGCAGCCTTGCGTTGCAATCCGGCGTCCTGAACACGGTGGGCGAGTTCCTCTTCGCCGGCGTCTCGAACGGATTGTTTTCGACGGGGGGTTTCCTCAGCGCCGGCGCAGGGTCGACACTCACGAGCACGGCCGCAGCAACGTCGGGGCCGGCGGTCTGGCTGGACGACGGGTTGGTAAAACTCGCCGGCGCGGACTGGACCGTCAACGGCAGCGTGCAAATCGGCGGCACAGGCGACAACGAGGCCGACGTCAACACGGCCGGCGGCACCTGGGCGATCAGCCGCACGCTCGACCTCGTTTCAGGCTACCACCAGGCGTTTGTGGAGACCGCTCAAACGGACACGGTGGTTAGCGGGGGCACGCTTGCGGCGGGCCAGACCGGCATCTCTGCCGCCAGCATCAGCCTTTCAGGCATTGCCGCCGAGATCGTCACCGGCACGCTGGTGGTCGGCAGTGCCGCGGCACCTGGAACGATGTCGATCACCGACGGCACCCTCGTCAGCTCCGTCGCAACCATCCACGGCGTCCTCACGCTGGGCGGCCAGGCGCTGTTCGACGGCTACGCACTCAACGTGGCCGCAGGGTCGACGATCACCGGATCGGGTTTCCTGAACACCAGCACGGACGACCAAGGCAGCATCACCGACCGCGGCCGCATCGTCGCCACAGGCGGTACTCTGACCATCGGTGCACCGATCGGTGGAGGCGGCGCCCTGTCGGCGACGGCGGGCACGCTGATCCTGCAACAGGCGGAGGCGGCCGGTGTCGGTGTGGTGTTCGGCAGCGCCGGCACCATCGTCACGCCGTCGGTGGCCGACCTGGCCGGCACCATTTCCGGCTGGCAGCCCCACGACGCGATCGACTTCCTGGGCTCCGCCATCGCGACGTTCAGCTACGCACACGGCACGCTCAGCCTGTTCGACAGCTCGCACGCCTCGCTCGGCACCGAGCATTTCGCCGGCACGCTGACCAGCACCAACTTCACCCTGTCCTCCGACCAGCACGGCGGGACGTTGCTGAGCTACCACGGGTAGGTGCCTCCGCCGGAGCGCGCGATAGCGGAGTCAAAAGTTTGGTTCTTTTCTTCAAAAAAGAACCGCTTGCTTGCTTATACAAACTGCCGCTGTTGCTGACTTATAAAAAGCAAGCAGTCCTTTTTTGAAAAAAAGGACCAAAAAACTTCTGACTCCGCTGTCGCGGACCTTTCCGGACAGCGCGCGACAGCGGAGTCAAAAGTTTTTTGCTTCTTTTTTTCAAAAAAGAAGGCCTTGCTTGCTTTGGAACAGTCAGTCTTGAGACCGATTGGTTACATCATCTCCACAGCCACCGCCGTCGCCTCTCCACCCCCGATACACAGCGAAGCCACCCCGCGTTTGCCCCCCCGCTCCCGCAGCGCCGCCAGCAAAGTCACCAATATCCGCGCCCCCGAAGCCCCGATCGGGTGCCCCAGCGCGCAGGCGCCGCCGTTCACGTTCACCCGGTCCGCGTCGAGGTCCATCTCCCGCATCGCCGCCATCGTCACCACGGCGAACGCCTCGTTGATCTCGTAGAGGTCCACCTCGTCCTTCGACCATCCGACGCGGCCCAGCAGCTTGGCCATCGCACCCACCGGCGCCGTGGTGAACCAGGCAGGCGCCTGCGCGTGCGTCGCGTGGCCACGGATGGCGGCCAGCGGGGTGATCCCGCGCGCCGCCGCGTCGGACAGCCGCATCAGCACCAGCGCGGCGGCACCATCCGAGATGGAGCTGGAGTTGGCCGCCGTCACCGTGCCGTCCGGGCGGAAGGCGGGCTTCAGCGTGGGGATCTTGTCCGGGCGCGCCTTGGTGGGCGTCTCGTCGTCGGCCACCTCCGTCCTGCCGGGAACGGCCACGATCTCGCCGCGGAAGCGCCCCTCCGCGGTGGCCGCCCGGGCGCGCTCCAGCGAGCGCAAAGCGAACGCATCCTGCGCCGCGCGGGTGAATTGCAGCTTCTCGGCGGTGTCCTCGGCAAAGCTGCCCATCAGGCGGCCGCCCTCGTAAGCGTCCTCCAGCCCGTCGAGGAACATGTGGTCCAGCACGCGGCCGTGGCCCAGCCGGTAGCCGTCGCGCGCACGGTCCAGCAGGTAGGGCGCGCGGCTCATGCTCTCCATGCCGCCGGCCACCATGATGGCGGCACCACCGGCGGCGATCTGGTCGTGCGCCAGCATCACCGCCTTCATGCCGGAGCCGCACATCTTGTTCACGGTGGTGGCGGGCACGCCATCGCCGAGCCCGCCGGCGAACGCCGCCTGCCTGGCCGGCGCCTGGCCCAGGCCGGCCGGCAACACGCAGCCCATCACCACTTCGGACACGTCGGACGGGGCCACGCCGGACTGGGCCAGGGCGGCGGCGATGGCGTGGCCGCCGAGCTTGGGGGCGGGGATGGCGGAGAGTGCGCCCTGAAAGGCGCCCATCGGGGTGCGGCGGGCGCCTACGATGACGATGGGGTCGGGGGACATGGGGGGTGCTCCTGAAAGCAAGAAAGCAAGCGGTTCTTTTTTGAAAAAAAGAACCAAAAAACTTTTGTTGCGGCTGTCGCGGAGCTTTCTACGGAGTGCACGCTCAGAGGGTGGCTTTTTGCATCATTTGAAAAGCCGGGTTGGCGTTTGGGCCTCGTGCTATGGTCCGGCGGGCAAGTCGATCATCTTGTGGCCACGAGCACCGAAGCGTCGTGAGAGCAGCACGCTGCGCATGACAAAACCACGTCAAATGGCGGCCAAGCGACTTTGCAAACGGACACTCGAAACGAAAGTCTTTCATCCTGGCACAGGCACGGCTCCGCCACCGGCCGGGTCGTGGCCATCGGCGCCGTCGTCCTCCTGCACGTGCTGATTTTCGCCCTCCTCACCTCCACCGGCCTCGTCCCGCCACTGCGTCCCGCCGTGCTGCCGATCCGCGTCGTCGCACCACCCGCGCCACCGCCGCCACCACCGCCGCGCCTGCAACCCGCGCTCGAAGCGCCACCCGCGCCGGCGCTGGCGCTGCCCGAGATCAGGCTCACCCCGCCGCCCGCGGCACCGCGCGCCCTCACCCGGGCCGCTCCCACGCCGCAAGCCAGCCACTTCGGAGCCGCCACGGATAGCGGGCTCGGCCTGGATGTCGCCACCGTGTCGGGCGGCGGCGCCGGCACGCGCGGCACGCTGGCCGGGTTCGAGGCGGCCGTCCGCGCCCGCGTGCTCGCCGGCAAGCGGCAGCCCACCTTGGCCTGGGACCGCCGCAATACCTGCGTGGTGAACTACCGCGTGAGCGTCGCGCGCGGCGGCGGCCTGGCCGGCTACGCGATCGATCCCTGCGCAGTGCCGGAGATCAACCAGGCGGCGCGCGACGCGATCGCCCACGCAAGCCTGCCCGCGCCGCCGGACCTGGGCGCCAGCAGCTACGAGGTGCATGGAAGCTTGATATTTCACCCGTAAAACAAGCCGTTCTTTTTTCAAAAAAGAACCAAAAACTTCTGTCCCCTCGAGGTGCGTGTTGTTGAAAAGTCCGCGACAGCCGGCCAAAAGTTTTTTTTCTTCTTTTTTTTCAAAAAAAGAAGCGCTTGCTTTCCTTCTCCTGTCGTCTTGCGCAATCCACCAAGCCACCCCCTACGTCCCCGACACCACCAACGCCCCGCAAACCGCTGACGCCGCCGACGCGAGCGCCAACTGCACCGAAGCCAGCACGCCAGCCGAGACCGCCATCTGCGCCGCCCCCGCGCTGGTCGCCGACAACCGCGCGATGATCCAGGCGCTGCACGCCGACCTGCGCGGCACCACCATCTTCGGCCGCGACGCGCTGCTCGCTGACCAGCGTGCCTGGACGCTGGCGCTGCCCGAAACGTGCCACCTGCCAAACGCCAGCGCGGCGGCGTGCCTGCAAGCCGCATTGTCCGACCAGACCGCGGCCTTGCGCGCCTGGCCGGCGCGGCCGGCTGGCCCGGATGCGGTCGCGCAATACGTCATGCTCCGCCCGCCGGCCGGTGCCGCCAGCCAGCCGGACCCGGCCTTCTGCGCCGACTTCACCCGGCACGCCAACGCGGCGTTGCAGCGCACCGGCACGCTCGATCCTGCTGCGATGGGCTACGCGGAAGTGGCCGGCACGCACGGCCCGGAGGCTGCCCCGCCGGTCCGCGTGGACCTCTACGACGCCAACGTGTTCGCGCTGTTCCAGCGCCGTGCCCGCAGCGTTGCACTCGGCGCCGCGCCGGTGATCACGCCCGTCTCGCTGACCCAGCTGGCGGAGGCGCAGAGCACCGCCAACCAGGGCGGCCGCTTTTCCAGCTTCGCCAGCCAGACCGGCGACTACGGCAGCATCGACGTGTTCCGCGCCGGCGCGCGCCTGCTGGCGTTGGCCGCCGACCCGTGGGGCAGCACCACGCCCGCCTCACCCGGGGAGGCCGCGCATGCCGGCGTGTGGGACCTGACAACCGGGGCCGCCGTCCCGCTGTGCCTGTTCGACACCTACACCCGTCCCGCCGAGCCCGGCCCGTTCGACACGCTGCAAAACTTTGCCGCCTGGCGCGACGTGCTCGCGCAGGTCCGCGACGCCGACGCGCTGTCGCTGGGCATCGGCTTCCTGCGCGACCAGGGCCAGCTGACGGCCGACACCAACTTCGTCCTGCTGCATATGCCGCTTCTCGCCCGTGCCCAGGCGACCGGTGGTTGGGTCGCCTACCTGCGCCACCGTCACGACGAGGTGCTGGACGCGCTGTTCGCCTGGTCGGGCAAGTCGCCCGCCAACAAGGCGCTGTTCGACCGCGCGTTTGCCCTGCTGCGGCCGGCTGCCGCCGAGCTGGTGCGTGCGTATCAGACGACGGAGGGGCTGAGCGGCCCTGAAGCAACGCAGGCGGGCGGGATTGCGGTGATGGAGCTGCTGTATGAGGCTAGCGTGACCGTGGCGCCTGGGCTGGGGGCGTCGTCGGAGGTGCCGGTGGGGTATCGGCCTAAGTATCCGATCTTGGCGGCGCCGCAGTGAGTTAAGAAAGCAAGCGCTTCTTTTTCGAGAAAAAGAAGCAAAAAGCTTTTGTCTCTTGTAGGCGTGCCGTGGTGAGAGGTGTCGTTTCAGCTGTCCGCGACAGCAGGAGCAAAAGCTTTTTGCTTCTTTTCTCGAAAAAGAAGGCCTTGCTTCGCTTACGGCGTGTCCGCCAGCTCCGCCGGCCGATCCGGCAACGCGCCGGGGTCGGCGAAGAGATCCACCGCATTCCCCCACCTTACGCCGCAAACATGAACCTCCTCCGACGACCGACCCCTGACCCCTGACGACTGCCAAGGGGTTCCCCCCCCAGCCACCCGCCGCTATGGTCCAGCCGCCGCACACCCCTAAGACGTCACCGAGGACCAGACCGCGTTGCCCGATATTTTCGATGAGGTGGAGGAGGACCTCCGCGCCGAACGCGCCCGCGCGCTGGGGCGGCGCTACGCCGGCCTCGGCATCGCGGCCCTGGTGCTGATCCTGGCCGGCACCGGCGGCTACGTCGCCTGGCAGCAGAACCGCACCGAAGCGGCAAACGCCGTGGCCGACCGCTTCATCACCGCGGCGACGCAGGCCGACCACGCCACCGCCCACCCCGGAGCGCCGGACGACGCTGCCGTGGCACCCGCCGAGCAGACGCTCTCCGGCATCGCTGCGCGCGGCCCCGCCGGCTACCGTGTGCTGGCGCGCCTGCGCCTGGCCAGCCTGCAGTGGCAGACCGGCCATCATCCGGACGCGGTGGCCACCTGGCAGTCCGTCGCCGACGACAGCGCCGCGCCCCGGCTGCTGCGCGACCTCGCCACGCTGACCAGCGCCCAGCACCAGCTCGACAGCGGCGACCCGGTCCTGCTCAAGCAGCGCCTGGAGGTGCTCACCTCGCAGGACAACCCGTGGCGCCCGATGGCCCAGCAGGTGATCGCGCTGCTGGACATCCGCACCGGCCACCTGCACGAGGCCGCGACGCTGATCCAGCGCATCACGCTGGACCCGACTGCGCCACAGGACATGCGCCAGATGGCCGGCGACCTGCTGACCACCCTGCCGCCCGACGCGCTGGCCCCGCCCAAGCCGGTCGGGACGGGCGAACGCCAGGGTGCCACGCCGGCCTCGGCCACGCACGCGGCCGCAACCGGCAGCACCCCGCCGAACGCCTCACCACCTCACGCCCCGCCTGACGCCACCCCGCCTGACGCCACCCCGCCTGACGCCACCCCGCCTGACGCCACCCCGCCCAAAGCCCAGCCACCCGGCATCACGGCGCCACCGTCGACCGCGAAGACACCAGCGCATGGATGACCACCGCGTGACCTCAGCACAGCCCGGCGCCGACCTGCCCAACAACAGCCTGCTCACCGTTGACCTACCCACCGTGCAGTCAGCCGCTGCGGACGTAGCCTATGCCGGCCCTGGCGCTTTAGGACCGGTTGCCGCGGGCCGAGTCACCGCAGACTCAACCATTGCCGAGTTGCCCGCCGCAGACTTGCCCGATGCAAACTTGCCCGTCGCAAATCTCACCGCTTCAGGCTTGCCCGCAGCAGACCCGGCCACCGCAGACCTGCCCGCCGCAGACCTGCCCATCGCGCACCTGGCCATCGCAGACCTGCCGACCGCGCCCCGGGCTACTCATAACCAACCCGATGCCGGTCCAAACGGCGCCGAGTCCGCCAGAACCGGCCTGCGCCTCGCCTCACCTCGCCGTGCCGTCGTCATGCCCGGCGCCGTGACGGCAGCCCCACGTCGCGCCGTCGTCACACGGCGCGCGGCCCTGCTGCTGCCGCTGGCCGCGTCGGCCTGCAGCCTGCTCGACTCGCTCACCGACGAGGCGAAAAAGCCGCTGTCGGGCAACCGCGAACCGGTGCTCGCCTCGGTGCGCGGCCTGACCATCGACAGCGTCGAGCCGGTCACCCTGCCGCCGGTGGTGCGCAATGCCGACTGGCTGCAATACGCCGGATCGGAGGACCACGTCGGCGCCAACTTCGCCGGCGGCCTGACCAAGGTCTGGAGCGTGGAGATCGGGCAGGGCGGCAACTACCGCGCCCGCCTCACCGCCCAGCCGCTGGTGGCTGGCGCGCGCGTCTACACCATGGACACCGACGCCGTCGTCGCCGCCTTCGACGTCGCTACCGGCCACCGCGCCTGGTCCACTGTCACCAAGCCGAAAAAGGCCCGCAACAGCAACATCGGCGGCGGCATAGCCATCGTCGGCAACCGTCTATATGCGGTCACCGGCCGCGCGCAGGTCCTCGCGATGGACCTAGAGAGCGGCCACATCGTCTGGCACGCCGACCTCACCTCGCCGGCCCGCAGCGCGCCGTTGGTGGCCGACGGCGCGCTCTACGTCGTCAGCATCGACCAGGAGCTGCAGGCGTTCTCGCTGGCGGACGGCAAGTTCCTGTGGGCCTACCAGGCGACCGCGGCCAACACCGGCACCATCGGCCAGGCCGCCCCGGCGGCGGCAGGCGGCGTGCTGGTCGCCGGCTTCGAATCGGGCGACCTGGCGGCGCTGCGCACAGACAGCGGCACGCTGGTTTGGACCGACAACATGGGCGGCCAGAAAGGCCAGGAGACGCTGTCGGATTTCGGCTCCGTCCGCGGCGCGCCGGTGATAGACAACGGGCTGGTCTACGCCATCGGGCTGGGCGGGCTGATGGCGGCACTCGACATCCGCTCCGGCCGCCGCGTCTGGCAGCGCGACGTGCCGGGTGCCAACACGCCGTGGATCGCCGGCGGGTTCATGTTCGTCGTCAGCACCGACCAGAAACTCGCCGCCATCAGCAAGGACGACGGCAGCGTGCACTGGGTGACCGACCTGCCGCGCTTCCAGAACCCGAAGAAGACCAAGGGGCTGATCACATGGTTCGGCCCCACCCTGGTCGGCGGCAAGCTGATCCTGGTCAGCGACCACGCCAAGATGGCGGTGGTGGACGCCACCACCGGCGCGCTGGTGACCAGCAGCGACCTCAGCGAGACCGCATCCACCCCGGCCAGCGTGGCGCAGGGCACCGTGCTGGTGCTGACCGACGACGCGAAGCTGACGGCCTACAAGTGACGCGGGTGGGGTGTTGCGTCGCGAGAGATCTGCGCCGGGTGGCGGGCCGTGGCAGGGACGGCGTTCATCCTGGGAGCGCCGCCGGTTGGCCAAAATCCCGGTTTAACCACGAAGGACACGAAGAACACGAAGGAAGGGACGCAGACAAAGCGTGTGCGTGCGGGTGGGCGCGGGCACACGCCGGTTCTGAAAACCATGCAGGCGCAGCGTCGGCCTTGGCCTTTCCTCAGCTGACCGATCATCTGGTTGACGCCAGCAAACTGATGGCGTGCGCCACGCAGCCATATTCAAAGTCGTTGTTTTGCGCTCAAGAAGATCGCTCGCCCTGTTGGCCCCACGGCGGAACGGCGAGCCACACGGAACAGACTAGAGCTATTTTCTCTACCTCTCTGTCTTATTCGTTTTCTTCTCTGTCTGATTCGTCTTCTTCGTGCCCTTCGTGGTTAACCTCTCCTGCGTCCGACGCGAACTCCCTCCCGACGGCCGCGCACACCAGCACAACGGTTTCGGCCCGGCCCGGAATCCACTCCAACCCCCACCCGGCCTGACCCGATGCTCCCCACGGTCGTCATCGCCGGCCGCCCGAACGTCGGCAAGTCCACGCTCTTCAACCGCCTGGCCGGCCGGCGTTCGGCCATCGTCGCCGACACGCCCGGCGTCACTCGCGACAGCAAGGACGCCGAGGCCATGCTGCGCGGCCGCAACGTCCGCCTGGTGGACACCGCTGGCCTGGAGGAATCCGACCCCGAAGCGATCTACGGCCGCATGCGCGCCAGCAGCGAGGCCGCCGTCTCCCACGCCGACCTGATCGTCTTCGTCATCGACGCGCGCATCGGCATCACGCCCGCCGACGAACACTTCGCCAACTGGTTGCGCCGGCAGAACCGCCCGGTGCTGCTGGTCGCCAACAAGGCAGAGGGGCGCATGGGACTTGCCAACGCGCTGGAAGCCTACAGCCTGGGCCTGGGCGACCCGCTGGCCATCTCCGCCGAGCACAACGAGGGCATCGCAGACCTGATGCGCGAGATTGCCGAAGCGCTGCCGCCCGAGCCCGACGGCGACGCGGCCGAGGAAGGCACCCGCCCGCTGAAGCTCGCCATCGTCGGCCGGCCCAACGCCGGCAAGTCCACGCTGCTGAACCGACTGGTGGGCGAGGAACGCATGATCACCGGCCCCGAGCCGGGGCTGACGCGCGACGCGGTCTCCACCATCCTGCACGACCCCGACGGTGACATCGAGCTAGTGGACACCGCCGGCCTGCGCCGCCGCGCCCGAATCGAGGAGGCGCTGGAAAAGATGTCGGTCAGCGCCAGCATCGAGGCGCTGAAGATGGCCGAGGTGGTGGCGCTGGTGGTGGACGCGTCGCTCGGCCTGCACGAACAGGACCTGCAGATCGCCCGCCTGGTCGAGCGCGAGGGCCGCGCCTGCATCGTGGTGCTCAACAAGTGGGACGCGGTGGAAGACCGCGACAAGACCCGCAAGGCGATCAGCGACCGTCTCGAGTTCAGCATGACGCAGATGCGCGGCATCCCGGTGGTCACGCTGGCGGCGGCAACCGGCGCCGGCGTGCAGAAGTTCCTGCCCGCGGTGCGCGCGGCCTCGGCCGTATGGAACACGCGAGTGGCCACCGGCGCGCTGAACCGCTGGTTCGAACACGCGCTCGAACGCCACCCGCCGCCGCTGGTGGAAGGCCGCCGGTTGAAGCTGCGCTACATCACCCAGGCCAAGGCGCGGCCGCCAACGTTCCTGGTGTTCGGCACGCGCGCGGAGCAGATGCCGGAGGACTACCACCGGTATCTGGTGAACAGCCTGCGCGAGAGCTTTGCGTTGCCGGGGACGCCGATCCGGATACAGGGGCGGGGGACGACTAATCCCTATGCTGACCAAGGGTAGCGAAGGGACTTTTCTCAGCCGCAGCAAGAAAGGCCTTCTTTTTTGAAAAGAAGCAAAAAACTTTTGCCAGCGCTGTCGCGGACTCGTTGCTATAGTGTGCGCAATGCCTGTGCAATCAGTGTGCGCTCGTTTGACCAGGCTTGGCTTGGCCATACACGTAGCTGCGCAGGCACGTAAGACGCAGAACGAACCCGCATTTTTCCACAGCTGGTAAGACATGATGCTACCGTGCTCTTGCATACTGCCCGGTTACGTCACCTTGCGCCACAACATGCAAAGCCTTCTCATACCAGCGGCACAAGTCACTGATGCTTCAACGTCCGGCAAGGAAGCAAGGCCTGCTTTTTTGAAAAAAAGCAGCAAAAAACTTTTGCCCCTGCTGTCGCGGAGGTTGCTGCAGCGCGCGCCTAGGGCACAAGAGGTTTTGGATATCCTTCTCACAAAACTGATTGCATCACCTGTTACCGAAATTCCCGCCCGTGTTATGATTGGAAAGGAAACATTACCTTTTCGCTGTTTTACGCGTCTCCGCGCATCCCGAGACTCACGGCCATAGCCACAGACAAGAGAACAAAAGTTTTTTGGTCCTTTTTTTCAAAAAAGGACTGCTTGCTCCCTTACTACAGTGACAAGAGCCAGCCACACCGCAACCCGCTTCCTCAAAAGACACCCGCGCCATGTTGAAGAACGGACAAGCCGCTAACCTCCCCGCTTTTCTGGCAATGAACGTCGTCACCACGGCGAACCGCCTGCAAGCAGCACTACCGCCGGGCGCACCGCGCATTCTCCGCATGGAAGTGGGCCAGCCCGGCAACGCCGCACCGCTCGGCACGCGGCGTGCCGTCGCCACGGCGCTGCTCACACAGGACGCCATGGGCTACACGGACGCGCTCGGCCGGCCAGCGTTGCGCGAGCGCATCGCTGCACACTACCAGGATTGGTATGGCATCAGCGTCGACCCCGCACGCATCGCGATCACCGCCGGCGCGTCCGGCGCGTTTCCGCTGGTGTTCCTCGCTGCCTTCAACCCGGGCGACCGCATCGCACTCGCCGCGCCCTACTACCCGCCCTACGTCACCATCCTGCGCGCGTTGGGCTTGGTGCCGGTAATCCTGCAGGCCAGCGCCGAAGCACGCTTCCAGCCGACGCCGGCCCTACTGGACCAACTCGACCCGCCGCCGGACGGGCTGATCGTCGCGAGCCCCGGCAACCCGGCCGGCACCATGCTGCATCCTGACGAGTTTGCAGCCCTCGCCGCCTGGTGCGCGCACGCCGGCACCCGGCTGATCTCCGACGAGATCTACCACGGCCTCAACTGGGACGTGCCGCTCAGCACTGCCGCCGACGTCGACGGTGCGATCGTCGTCAACAGCTTCTCGAAATACTTCTGCATGACCGGCTGGCGCGTCGGCTGGGTGGTGCTGCCGCCGGACATGGTCCAGCCGATCGAACGCCTGCTGCAGAACTTCGCCATCTGCGCGCCGCATGTCAGCCAGGTTGCGGCCGAGGCAGCATTCGACTGCCACGAGGAACTCCAGCAAAACCTGCTGCACTACAAGGCGTCGCGCGCGTACCTGGTGGACACGTTGTCCCACGCCGGCTTCGCCCGCCTTACGCCGGCGGAAGGTGCGTTCTATCTCTACGCAGACGTCTCGCACCGAACCAACGACAGCGTCGCGTTCTGCGATCGGCTGCTGCGGCAGGCCGGCGTTGCCACGACGCCGGGTGTCGATTTCGATGCGGCAAACGGCACGCACTTCATGCGCATGAGCTATTGCGGGAAGGTGGAAGACATGCGCGAGGCAGCGGAGCGGTTGGCGGGGTTTAGGTAGCAAGCAAGGCCTTCTTTTTTGAAAAAAAGAAGCAAAAAACTTTTGTTCCTGACGCTGCTGCAGGCGCCTCGTTTCGGCAAAGATTCACCGCGTTGCCCCAGCGAAAAGAACAAAAGTTTTGGTTCTTTTTTTCAAAAAAGAACCGCTTGCCTTACGACTCCGTCACAGCCAACGGCAAAGGATCAACCGCCTTGCGGTCCCGCCGCATATGCCACGCCTCCATCAGCTGCAGCACGGTCGCCGCTGTCTCCTCTATCGAACGCCGTGTCACGTCCACCACCGGCCAGCCGCGGCGCGTGCACAGGCGCCGTGCCCACAGCAACTCGGCGCGCACTGACTCCAGGTCGATATACTCGCCCCTGTCCTGCTTGACGTGCACCGCCCCTTGTCCCTGTGCGATCAGCTTCAGTCGGTGGCGCCGTATTTCGATCAGCGACTGTGCGTCCAGCGTCAGCCCGATCACCGGACAGTGCGGCGTCTCCAGGCCCGGTGGGTCGGCCAGGCCCGGCACCAGCGGCACGTTGGCCGCCTTCACCCCGCGGTTGGCCAGGTAGAAGCTGGTGGGCGTCTTGGAGCTGCGGGAGACGCCGACCAGGATCACGTCGGCCTCGGCGATGCCGGCCTGCGCCTGGCCGTCGTCGTGGGCGAGCACGAAGTGAATGGCGTCGATCCGGCGGAAGTAGTCGGCGTCCAGCACGTATTGCCGGCCCGGGCGCGCGGTGGCCTGGCTGCCGATCTGGTCGGCCAGCACGGCCAGCACCGGGTCCAGCACGTTGACCACCGGCAGGCCGAGGCGGTCGCAGGTGCTCTCCAGGTCGTTGCGCAGCGCCTTGTCCACCACGGTGGAGAGCACCGGGCCCGGCTCTGCCTCGATGCCCTCCAGCACGCGGTGCAGCTGGAACCGCGTCCGGATCAGGCTCCAGCGGTGGTAGATGATGTTGGATTGGTCGAACTGGGCGACGGTCGCGCGCGCGATCGAGTTCAGCGTCTCGCCGGTAGCGTCGGATACGAGGTGAAGGTTGATGCGGTCCTGGGTCATGGTGCTGGAGGAACGCTAGACCGACACGGCAAGTCGAAGCAAAGGCCTTCTTTTTCGAGAAAAAGAAGCAAAAAGCTTTTGATCCGGCTGTCGCAGGAAGCTGAAACAACACGCCTCACCACGGCGCACCCACCGGAGACAAAAGTTTTTTGGTTCTTTTTTTCAAAAAAGAACCGCTTGCTTCCTCTCCTACGTGACCGTCGAAAAACGAGGATATCGGGGATAACCACCCCTGGCGCCTGTTGTGTTAACCACCCGAAAGAAACCCGGGGACGACGGTTACAAACGCACTGGGGGTAGGCAGCCCGCAGCAACTCTGCCCCCAGCCAGGGATGGCACCGGGAAAAGTCGCAGGAACAAGCCTTTCGCGGCTTTGGTGCGTGTGGACAGACCAGAAGGGACGCCGGCGGACCCGGGTACCCCGTTATCCACAGCCACTCTCTACAACCACATCTACTCTTAAGGCTTCTTAGAGTTTAGGAAGAATGGACGAACGAACGGGACCACGATGATCCAGAAGCCCATCCTGCGCGTGCTGGCAGGCGACGATGTGTGGCCGCCGCCGGTGTGGCTGATGCGCCAGGCCGGCCGGTATCTGCCCGAGTACCGCGCCATCAAGGACAGTTCCGGCGGCTTCATCGCCCGCTGCATGAACCCGGACCTGGCGACCGAGATCACCCTGCAGCCGATCCGCCGGTTCGGCATGGACGCCGCCATCCTGTTCAGCGACATCCTGATTCTGCCCTGGGCGTTGGGCCAGGACGTCGCCTTCAAGGACGGCGTAGGTCCCGTGCTGGCGCCGATCCGCGATGCCGGCGGTGTGGACGCGCTGTCGGCGGCCCGGGTGGCCGACGCCACCGCG
Source organism: Acetobacteraceae bacterium (assembly GCA_965198755.1). Lineage (GTDB taxonomy): Bacteria > Pseudomonadota > Alphaproteobacteria > Acetobacterales > Acetobacteraceae > BOG-908. Next base: position 3,214,740 of record OZ240673.1, on the reverse strand, counting down.
CCGGTGCTGGAGACCATCGGCCGCCTGCGCACGACTCTGCCGGAAGCCTGCACGCTGATCGGCTTCTGCGGCGCGCCGTTCACGGTCGCCTGCTACATGGTCGAGGGCGGCGGCTCGCGCGACTTCGCCGAGACGCGTGCCATGGCCTACGGCAATCCTGAGCTGTTCGATCGGCTGATCGAGCTGCTGGTCCGCACCACCACTGACTACCTTTCCGCCCAGATCACCGCCGGCGCCGAAGCTGTGATGCTGTTCGACACCTGGGCGGGCATGCTCTCGCCCACCCAGTTCCGCCGCTACGTGGTGGCCCCCGCCGCGCGCATCGTCGAAGCGCTGAACGCACGCCACCCGGGCGTGCCGGTCATCGGCTTCCCAAGGCTGGCCGGCATGTATGCCGGGCTGTATGCCGAGCGCACCGGCGTGGATTGCGTGGCCCTGGACACCGGCACCGACCCCGCACGGGCGGCCGCCGCCGTGCCGGACAGCGTGGCGGTGCAGGGCAACCTCGACCCGATCGCGCTGCTGGCCGGCGGGGCTGCCATGCGGCAGGAAACTTCGTCGATAGTGGGTGCGCTTCGCGGGCGGCCGCATATCTTCAACCTGGGTCACGGCATTCTGCCGCAGACCAACCCTGATCACGTGGCGGAGCTGGTCGAATTTCTGCGCAACTGCTGACCGAGGAGCCGGGCAAGCTTCAGACGGCGTTCGCTGCGTCCGTCGTCGACGCCGCCCCGCCCAACGAGCGTCCACGCCGCAAGCTGGCGGTGGTGCTGTTCAACCTGGGCGGCCCGGACCGGCCGGAAGCCATCCGCCCGTTTCTGCTGAACCTGTTCCGCGACCCGGCTATCCTGCGCGTGCCGTTCTTCGTCCGCCCGCTGCTGGCGCAGATCATTGCCACCGCGCGGGTGAAGCCAGCGACCGAGAACTACGCCATCCTCGGCGGCAAGTCCCCTTTGCTCGAACTGACGCAACAGCAGGCCCGCGCGCTGGAGACGGTGCTGAACACGCCGGAGATCGACGCGCGCTGCTTCGTTGCCATGCGCTACTGGCACCCGTTCAGCCTGCAGACGGCTGCCGAGGTGCGCGCCTGGGGTGCCGACGAGGTGTTCCTGCTGCCGCTCTATCCGCACTTTTCCACCACCACCACCGGCAGCTCGCTGACCGCCTGGCGGGACGCCGCCGCCCGCGTGGGCCTGGCGCGGCCGGTGACCACGCTTTGCTGCTGGTTCCGCGACGGCGGCTTCGTCTCGGCCACCGCCGCCATCGTGCAGCGCAGCCTGGAGCAGGCACGCGCGGCCTCGGCAGCACCGGTGCGCGTGCTGTTCTCCGCTCACGGACTGCCGCAGACCATCGTGGACAAGGGCGACCCGTACCAGTTCCAGATCGAGTCAACCGTGCAGGCGGTGGTGGACCGCATGGGCATTCCGGGGCTGGACTGGCAGGTCTGCTACCAGTCCCGTGCGACGCCGCAGAAATGGCTGGACCCGTCCACCGAGGAAGCCATCGAGCACGCGGCCCGCGATCAGGTGGCCGTGCTGGTGGTGCCGATCGCCTTTGTGTCCGAGCATTCCGAGACGCTGGTGGAGCTCGACGTGGAGTACCGCGAGTTGGCCGAGAAGATGGGCGTGCCGGGCTACTACCGCGCGCCGGCGCAGAACAGCGACCCGGCATTCATCACTGCGATGGCGGAGGCCGTGCACACGGCGCGGGCCCGCGGGGTGGGCACGTGCAGTTTTGCGGGGGCTAGGGCCTGCCCGGGCCGGCACACCGATTGTCCGATGCGGATGCAAAAGTGAAAGCGTCTTCTTTTTCGAGAAAAAGAAGCAAAAAGCTTTTGTCACGGCTGTCGCGGACCTTCCCGCAGACGGGTCTCCAGGGAACAAAAGTTTTTTGGTTCTTTTTTTCAAAAAAGAACTGCTTGCCTTGCTCGTGATATTCGACTGCGACGGCGTGCTCATCGACAGCGAGCCCGTCTCCCGCCGCCTCCTCGCCGACGAAGCAACCGCCCTAGGCTGGCCCATGCAGCCGGACGACGCACGTCGTTTCACCGGCCTCACCTGGTCCGCCATCCAGCCCATCTACGAGGCGGCGATCGGGCGCCATCTGCCGGCAGACTGGCCCTCGCAACTGCAGGACCGGCTGATCGCCATCATGGCGCAGGGCGTGCCGGCGATGGAGGGCGCACGCGCGCTGCTGGAGGCAACCGCGGCGATGGGCCTGGCCTACCGGGTGGCGTCCAACTCCTCGCACCAGGAGATGGCGACCAAGTTCGGCCACACCGGCCTGACTGATTTGGTGGCCGGCCGCGTGCACAGCGCGCGGGACGTGGCGCGTGGCAAGCCGGCGCCGGACCTGTTCCTCGCTGCCGCCGCGGCCGAGGGGGTAGCACCGGCCGACTGCCTGGTGGTGGAGGACAGCATCCCCGGCCTGCAGGCCGCCGCTGCTGCCGGCATGCGGGCTGTCGCCTTTGCACCGGACGGGCTGCATAACGGCCTGGTGCGCAAGCCTGACTACGTGGTGCGGCAGCTTGCCGAACTGCCGGCAGTGTTCCGCGCAGCCATGCTGGAGCGCGCCGCCTGATGGTGCCGGCCTTTCTGTACCTCTACCCGTGGACCAAGGCGGTGCACATCGTGGCGCTGATCGCCTGGATGGCCGGGCTGTTGTACCTGCCGCGCCTGTTCGTCTACCACTGCGAGGCGGCGCCCGGCACCGAGGGCAGCGAGACGTTCAAGGTGATGGAACGGCGGCTGTACAAGCTGATCATGACGCCGGCCATGCTGGCCACTTTCACCTTCGGCATCATCCTGGCGCTGACGCCAGGCCTGGTCGATTGGCATGCCGGGTGGTTCTACGTGAAGCTGGTGGCGGTGATCCTGCTGGCCGGCGTGCACGGCGCGATGAACAAGTGGCGCAAGGATTTTATGGAAGACCGCAACCGGCGACCGCAGCGCTTCTTTCGGATTGCTAACGAGGTGCCGACGGTGCTGATGTTGGTTGCAGTGGTGATGGTGGTGGTTCAGCCGTTTTGACGGCGGCCGGTAGGAAGTAAGGCAAGGCAAGCGGTTCTTTTTTGAAAAAAAGAACCAAAAAACTTTTGTTCTCTGTAGGTGCGTCGGGCTGAGACGTGTCGTTTCAGCCGTCCGCAACAGCGCTCGCAAAAGCTTCTTGCTTCTTTTTTTCGAAAAAGAGGACGCTTTCTTTCTCTTCTCGATTGATCGTTTCGAGACCGACGCATCCCAGCCTGGCTGGCCAGTACGTTGAGCTTCGCGTCAACGAATAGGCGAAGCGTTGTCACGAAAGACAAATGCCAGCTCGGCCACAGGCTTGGCGAGACCGGGCGAAGTCGGACATCGCTTCTCCAAGCGCGTTGCGTGCCTTCGCGGTGACTCTTCTCGCCTGCTGTGGGTCAAAGCCGATGCGCCAGGCACCATCCCCTTGAAACCGGGGGCCGACTGTGCTTATGGTCCGTTGGCCGGGCGCTGATGAAGCGCCAAGGCCCTCCAGACAATCCGCAGGCTCGCGCGCCGCGCCGTGGGTAACCTTACCTCAAATCTTCCTGCCGACGTGCAATCCGCGCGTCCGGGCCTGATCCATTCCCGACCGAAAATCCCGAGGCCATCCCTACATGCATCTCGCAGAACTCAAGGCCAAGTCACCGGCCGACCTGCTGAGCTTCGCCGAATCCTTGCAGATCGAGAACGCGTCTAGCTTGCGCAAGCAGGACATGATGTTCACCATCCTGAAGAACCTGGCCGAAAGCGACCAGGCCATCTACGGCGACGGCACGCTTGAAATCCTGCCTGACGGCTTCGGCTTCCTGCGCAGCCCCGAGAGCAACTACCTGCCGGGCCCTGACGACATCTACGTCAGCCCCAACCAAGTGCGCCGCTACGGCCTGCGCAACGGCGACACGGTGGACGGCCAGATCCGCGCACCGCGCGACGGCGAACGCTACTTTGCTTTGTCCAAGCTAGACAACGTGAACTTCGAAAACCCCGAAGCTGTCCGGCACCGCATCAACTTCGACAACCTCACTCCGCTGTATCCCGAACGCCGCCTGAAGATGGAAATGGACCTGCCGCAGAGCACGGTCAAAGGCGCGCAGAAGGACAACACGCCGCGGGTGATCGACCTGGTGGCACCCATCGGCATGGGCCAGCGCGCGCTGATCGTGGCGCCGCCGCGCACCGGCAAGACGGTCATGCTGCAGAGCATCGCCACCGCCATCTCCACCAACCACCCTGAAGTCTTCCTGATCGTTCTGCTGATCGACGAGCGGCCGGAGGAGGTTACCGACATGGCGCGCACGGTAAAAGGCGAAGTCGTCGCCAGCACCTTTGACGAGCCGGCCACCCGCCACGTGCAGGTGACCGAGATGGTGCTCGAGAAAGCCAAGCGCCTGGTCGAGCATAAACGCGACGTGGTGATCCTGCTCGATTCCATCACGCGGCTTGCGCGCGCCTACAACACGGTGGTGCCGTCGTCCGGCAAGGTGCTAACCGGCGGCGTGGACGCCAACGCGCTGCAGCGGCCGAAACGCTTCTTCGGCGCGGCGCGCAACATTGAGGAAGGCGGTTCGCTCACCATCATCGCCACCGCGCTGATCGACACCGGCAGCCGCATGGACGAGGTGATCTTCGAGGAGTTCAAGGGCACCGGCAACTCCGAGATCATCCTGGACCGCAAGTTGTCCGACAAGCGCACTTTCCCGGCGATCGACATCACCAAGAGCGGCACTCGCAAGGAAGAGCTGCTGGTGGACAAGCCGACGCTGTCCAAGATGTGGGTGCTGCGACGCATCCTCAACCCGATGGGTGCTTCGGACGCGATGGACTTCCTGTTGGACAAGTTGAAATACAGCAAGTCCAATCAGGACTTCTTTGACGCGATGAATACGTAAAGCAAGCGCTTCTTTTTCGAGAAAAAGAAGCAAAAAGCTTTCATTCCGGCTGTCGCGGACCGTTCAACCGGCGTGTACCCCAGAGACCAAAAGTTTTTTGGTTTTTTTTCAAAAAAGAACTGCTTGCTTTCTGTGTGTCCGTTCGAGATACCGGCTGAGTACAGCGTCGACGTAGTTCCCGAGCACCAAAGCATCATCCGCCAAACGGGGTGGCCCATCAGATACAGATGTCCGCCACGAAAAAAGGTTAGAGCGTTTTCCGGTCTGATCCAACGAGGCCGGAAAACGCGTTGTCGCCATGCGAGCAGCACGCCGCCGCCTGCAACCTCGCGTGGGATGTCCGCCTGGGCGTCGGTTCAGACGAAACATTCAGTGCCTGAAGTGCCGCATTCCCGTCATCACCATTGCCACGTCCGCCTTGTCCGCAGCCGCAACCACCTCGGCATCGCGCATGCTGCCGCCGGGCTGGATGACCGCAGTCGCACCCGCTTCGATCGCCGCTTCCAGACCGTCGGCAAAGGGAAAGAACGCGTCTGACGCTACAACACTTTGTCTTGCCAGCGAGGTGCCGTTGCCGGCGGCCTGAGCTTTCCACGCTGCGATGCGCGCGCTGTCCACACGGCTCATCTGACCGGCGCCGATCCCCACAGTGGCACCGTCCTTGGCGTAGACGATGGCGTTACTCTTGACGTGCTTGCAGACGGTAAAGGCGAAGATGAGGTCGGCGTACTCAGCCTCGGTGGGTGCCCGCTTCGTTGCAACACGTAGCTGTGCGCGGGTGACGCGGCCCGTGTCTCGCGACTGCACGAGCAGGCCGCCGGCAATGCTGCGACAGGTCAGGCCAGGCGCCCCTGCATTAGCTAAACCGCCTGTCAGCAGCAGGCGCAAATTCTTCTTCTTCGCCAACACGGCGCGTGCGTCTGGCGTCGCGTCCGGCGCCACGATCACCTCGGTGAAGATCTGCGCAATCCTGCTCGCCGTCTCCGCGTCCAGCGTGCGGTTGGCGGCGACGATGCCGCCGAACGCCGAGGTCGGGTCGCACCGCAACGCCGCTTCCCATGCAGCCGCCAAGTCTTGCGCCACCGCCACACCGCACGGGTTGGCGTGCTTGACGATGACGATGGCCGGCGCTTCGAACTCCGCCACGCATTCGAAGGCAGCGTCGGTATCGTTGATGTTGTTGTAAGACAACTCCTTGCCCTGCACCTGCTCGGCCTGCGCCACGCCGGCGCGCGCTGCCGTCGTGTAAAGCGCTGCCTGCTGATGCGGGTTCTCACCGTAACGCAGAGTCTGCGTCAGCGTGGCGGCGATGGTGAGGCGTTGCGGAAAGCTCTCGCCGGATTGCACGGCGAACCACGCGGCAATGGCGGCGTCGTAGGCGGCAGTCCGCGCGTACGCCGCAGCGGCCAGGCGGCGGCGCAGTGCCTGGCCCGTATCGCCGTCCGCCTGCAGTTCGGCCAGCACCTCGTCGTATTGTGCAGGGTCTGTCAGCACGGTGACGAAGTCGTGGTTCTTCGCCGCAGCACGGATCAGCGCGGGCCCGCCGATATCGATGTTCTCCACACACTCGTCCCAGGCGGCGCCGGCGGCCACCCTCGCCTCGAACGGGTAGAGGTTGACGATCACCAGGTCGATCGCGGCGATGTCGTGCGCCTGCATCTGTGCCACATGCTCGGGCAGGTCGCGCCGGCCGAGGATGCCGCCGTGGATCTGCGGCACCAGCGTCTTTACGCGTCCGTCCAGGATTTCCGGAAAACCGGTGTAAGCGCTCACGTCGGTGACAGCGATGTCGGCGTCACGCAGAGCGCGCGCCGAGCCGCCGGTGGAAATGAGCTCGATGCCGAGCGTGGCTAGAGACCGGGCGAACGGGATCAGGCCGGTCTTGTCGGAGACTGAGATCAGGGCGCGCATGAAAATTCCGGAGAAGAAAGCGCTTCTTTTTCGAGAAAAAGAAGCAAAAAGCTTTTGGTCCGGCTATCGCGGACTAGCCCGCACGACTTGGCGGCGGACAAAAAGATCGTTTTCCTGACACGAACGGAACAGCTTTCACACGGGCCAGGGAGACACGCCTACGATGTGCGCGTGCCCGCCCAGCATTAGCGCATAGGCGCCGAGGCCCGCGGCGGGCCGCCACCAGCCGAGCTCACCCGGGCGCCACGCGTTGCGGCCGGCGGCGATGGCAGCGAACGGCAGGATGGACGTGCGCCGCGCAAAACCCTGCCACTCCTCACCCAGCGCGCGCGCCCGCTTTGCATCGATCGAAACGGTGCCGGCCAGGCACACGAGCAGCAGCGAGGCGAAGAACAGCAGCGAGGCCACGTCGCCGTTGCCGATCAGGTGGATCGTCGCCCACAGCGCAGTGCCGATCAGGAACGGATGCCGGGTAATCCGCACGATGCCGCGCGGCTCCTCGGCAGCAAGCTTGTCCTGCGCCACGGAAGTGAGGTTTGGCGTGGTCAGCCCCACCACCACCAGCAGGAACGCCGGCAGCATCAGCGCGATGGCGAACGGCTTCCACCACTGCAGCTGGCCCCAGGTGGCCACGTATGGCGCGCTGTTGTAGGCGCCGACCAGCCAAATGATCGTAGCGACCGAGGCCACCGAGAACACCACCATGTAAGGGGTCAGGCCAATCGCGGCGACGATCCGGTTGCGCAGCGACGTACCGGAGACGCCGAGGTGGATGGCAGCGAAAGCGGCCGCAGCGAGGATGATGGACACCATAGGCCAGACTTGCCGTGATCGGTCGCGATGGCAAGGCGCAAGCAAGCGGTTCTCTTTTGAAAAAGAACCAATACTCCGTCCAGCCGAGAACCCGGCACACCCGTCGGTCGACTCGCGCGTTGGGCTGGTGACGTCCGGGCCGTTCGCCGGCGTCTCAAGTGGCACCAGAAAAAACGTCTGCTGTCGTCGGATACGCCGGGGTGAAACGTGTCGTTTCAGCCGTCCGCGACAGCCGCAACAAAAGCTTTTTGCTTCTTTTTCTCGAAAAAGAATGCCTTGCTTTTACCTCTTGCTTAGTTGCTCCGCCAAACTCTCCCGAACCGGCGCCTCCAAACTATCCAGCACCAGCCGCAGCTGCCGCCGCGTGGTATAAAGCTGGTCCAGCAACGAAAGCACCAGCGGCAAGGTAGGCTCGTCCACCTCCAGCTCGGTGTGCAACTCCAGGATTAGCCTGATCCGCGCCACGTCGATCTCGCCGAACTCCGGCTCGCCGCTTTCCTGGACCGGGCGCACCCAATCCTGGTCGAGCCAGTAGCGCAGCGTCTCCTCGGACAGGCCGGGAACGACCTGGCAGACGGTCTGGATGGTGATCATGCGGCCTCGCTCATGTGGGCGCGTGGGTCGATCGGGTGGCGTTCGTAGAAGGCGGCCAGCGCGTCTTCCAGCGCCTGGTCCGGCGTGCCGAGAACCAGCTTCAGCGTGACGTACAGGTCGCCCGCCGGCTTGCCGCCGTGCGCCGCGATGCCCCGCCCGCGCAGGCGCAGCTGGCGGCCGGCATCGGAGTGGCGCGGGATGCTCATCTGCACCGGGCCGGCCGGCGTGGGCACCGCCACCTTGGCGCCGAGGGCGGCTTCGGCGGCGGTGATCGGCAGGTCGAGGTGGATGTCCGTCCCCTCGCGTCGGAAGAACGGGTGGGCGAGAACGCTGACCTCGATCATCGCGTCGCCGGGCTGGCCTCCGTTCCAGCCGGCCGAGCCCTGGCCACGCAGGCGCAGGGTCTGGCCATCCTCCAGCCCGGGCGGCACGGTCACGTCCAGCGTGCGGCCATCCGGCAGGGTGAGGCGGCGGCTGGCGCCGAGGGCTGCCTCAACGAACGAGACGCTGAGCTGGTAGCGCTGGTCCTGGCCGCGCATCGGGTCGTCCCTTGTCTGGCCGCCGCCGCGGCGTGCGTTGGCGAACAGGTCGGCAAAGATGTCGTGCAGGCCTTCCTGGCCGCCGCCGAAATTGCCGCCGAAACCGGGGCCGGCCTGGTAGCGGGCACCCTGCTCGCCGTCGGCGAACCCGCGGTAGAAGCTGCGTTCGCCGCCGCCGCGCGGACCTTGCGGCTGGCCCGTGGCGTCGATCTCGCCGGAGTCGAAGCGGGCACGCTTCTCCGCGTCGCTCAGCAGGTCGTGCGCGGCGCTGATCGACTTGAAGCGCTCCTCGGCCTTCTTGTCACCGGGGTTGAGGTCCGGGTGGTGCTTCTTGGCGAGCTTGAGGTAGGCGGATTTGAGCTGTGCTGCGGTCGCGTCGCGCTTGACGCCCAGCGTGGTGTACGGGTCTGCGGCCATGCTGACCGATATGGTAAGTTGCTCAACGTGTTAAAGCGCCACGGGCGCGCGGAGGGAAGCAAGCAAGCAGTTCTTTTTTGAAAAAAAGAACCAAAAAACTTTTGTCTCCGTGGGGTGTGCCGGGTTGAGACTCGTCGTTCAGTTGTCCGCGACAGCCGTAATAAAAGCTTTTTGCTTCTTTCTCTCGAAAAAGAAGGCCTTGCTTGCCTTCTAAACCGGCAACCGCACCCTCGCCCTAAGCCCCCCGAGCGGACTGTCCTCCAGCGTAATATCCCCCCCATGCGCGCGCACGATGTCCCGCGCGATGGTGAGCCCAAGCCCCGTCCCACCGGCAGCCCCGCTCTCGAACGGCCGGAACACGCTCTCCCGCCGATCCAGCGGAATGCCCGGCCCGTTGTCGTCCACCATCACCAGCACGGACCGGCCGACGGCCAGCGCAGAGAGGCTGATGCGCCCAGCGTAGCGGCGGGCGTTGTCGACCAGGTTGGTGAGCGCGCGGCGCATGGCGTCCTGGCGCAGCTGCACAATGAGCGGTTCGGGCACGTCCACGCCCACTTCGGCGCCGGCGCGGCGGGCATTGGCGGCGACGTCCTCCAGCATCAGGGGCAGGTTCACCGGCTGGGCCTGTTCGGCCTGCTCGCCGCGGGCAAAGGCGAGGTAGCCGCTGATCATCCGCTCCATCTCCTCCACGTCGGCGGTCATCTCGGCGGCTTCGGCGGCCAGCTCGCCTTCGGCCGGCAGCATGGCCAGTGCCAGGCGCAGGCGGGTGAGCGGGGTGCGCAGGTCGTGGCTGACGCCGGCCAGCATTTCGGTGCGCTGGGTGAGGAAGCGGCGGATGCGTTCCTGCATGCGGTTGAAGGCGGTAGCGGCCTTGCGGACTTCGGTGGCTCCTTCCGGGCGGATGGCGCCGGTGTCGCGGCCGAGGCCGAAATTCTCGGCGGCGGCGGCCAGGCGGCGGATGGCGCGCACCTGGTTGCGCATGAACAGCGCGGCGATGCTGAACAGCAGGATGGAGGAGCCGCCGAGCCACAGCACGTAGACGTAGATCATGCTGGTGTAGAGGCGCTTGCGCGGCGCCTCCACGTGCAGCACGCCACCGTGCATGATGGTGGGGGGGAGCTGCACGTCGATCAGCACGGAGCTGGGGTCGTGCGTCCAGTCCATGGCGAAGGGGAGCACCACGCGTTCCTTCAGGGCCACGGCCAGGTCGTCGTCCATCGGGCCGAGGATGTTGACGTGGGTGTGGGGGACCAGGTGAGCGCCGGGGCGGACGTGCATGCGCAGGTCGAAGTCGCGCAGGCTGGTGCGCAGGATCCAGGCCTGGTCGCCGGCATCGTCGGTGGAGGCCAGCAGGCGGATGGTCTGGGCGATCTCGCCCGCGACGGCGCCGGACAGGCGGCGGGAGATGAGGTTCAGGTGGCTGCCGTAGAAGATGAGCAGCGCGATCGCCTGCACGGCGAGGAGCGGGATCAGGATGATCAGCAGCGAGCGGCCGAGCAGGCTGCGCGGGAGGATCTTGCGGGCTGGGCGTTCCCAGGTGGCGGAGAGGCGGCTGCGGGCGCGCTTGGTCAGCGTCTGGCTGGCGACGTTGTGCTGGGGCGCTGGTGAGGCGGGCGAGGTGTCGGGCATGTCAGGCGCGGCCATGCGTGAGTGGCCGAGCCCGTAATGACGGCCGACGCTTGCCTAAGGGCAGCGTCATGCCCGAGGTCCCGAAACATTGAGCGGTGGAAAGCAAGGCAAGCGGTTCTTTTTTGAAAAAGAGAACCAAAAAACTTTTGTTTCTTGGAGAGCATGGTGGGGGAGAGTCCGCGACAGCAGGAGCAAAAGTTTTTTGCTGCTTATCTTTAAAGAAGCAGGCCTTGCCTTTTCTCCGTCGGCCGAGATCCTCGCAGGCCTGAATGACTTAGCGTCTCGGGCTGCGGGTATGGTCCAACAGGTTTCGGGCAGGTGACGCCAAGTTCGTTTGGATGACGGCTTGAGGAACGCCCACTGACCTGATGGGCGGGTGGGGCGGCCCATTCCTGACGGTCGAGCCGGCCGGTCGGTGAAAGCCGAAACCGCAAGCCGCACCAGCGCGCGCCCTAAAAAAGCAAAAGTTTTTTGGTTCTTTTTTTCAAAAAAGAACTGCTTGCCTTGCCTTAACTTGCCTCGGACTTTCGGCATACCCCGTCAAATCCCTGGCTTGAGTGTGTAGCCACGCCCGCGCACCGTGTGCAGGAAGCGCGGCTCACGCGGGTCGGCCTCGATCTTGCGGCGCAGGCGGGTCACCTGCACGTCGATGGCGCGTTCGCCGGTTTCGTCCATGGCCAGCGCCGCGGCGATGTCTTCGCGGGAGAGCACCTCGTTGGGCTTGGCGGCCAGGGCGGCGAGCAGCGCGCTCTCGCCGCCGGTGAGGTGCATCGGGCCGTCCGGGCCGGAGAGTTCGGCGCGCGCCTGGTCGAAGCTGAGCGGGCCTAGGCGAAGCGGGCCGGTGCTGGGCTCGGCCGGGGCGGCGGCGGAGCGGCGCAGCATGGCGCGCAGGCGCAGGACGAGTTCGCGCGGCTCGAAGGGTTTGCCGAGGTAGTCGTCGGCGCCGCTTTCGAAGCCGGCGATGCGGTCTTCCGGGGCCCCGCGGGCGGTCAGCAGCAGGATGGGTACGCCGGCGCGTTCGGCGCGCAGCGAGGCGGTCAGCGCGAGGCCGGTTTCGCCGGGCATCATCACGTCGAGCACGAGGGCGTCGGGGGCCAGGAAGCGCATCTTGTCGCGCGCGTCGCCGGCGGTGCTGGCGGTGCTGACGCGGAAGCCGTTTTCGGCGAGGTAGCGGCTGAGGAGGGTGCGCAGGCGGGAGTCGTCGTCGACGACCAGGATGTGGGAGTCTTCGGTCATCGGAGAGGCCCGGCAGATTCTTCTTTTGTGAAAAAAAGAAGCAAAAAACGTTTGTCCCGCGCTGTCGCGGAGTCTCCCGCAACGCGCGCGCCAGGTGATAAAAGTTTTTTGGTTCTTTTTTTCAAAAAAGAACGCCTTTCTTACTTCCTAAACCCTAGCACGCGTCCCGCGCCCCGCATCACCCGTTTCGTCGAGCCACGCCTGGCCAGGCCGGCCGATCATCGCCCGCAGCACGCGGCGGAAGCCGTCCACCGCCGGACCGCCGGCTTCCCGGTAGGCGGCGAGCAGGCGTTCGCGCTGGCACTCGAACAAGCGGCGTTCCAGCGCCTCGCCGGCCGGTGTCAGGCGAAGCAGGCGCTGGCGGCGGTCGGCGCGGCCGGGCGTCTGGCTGATGAGGCCCTGGTCCTGTAGCGGCACGAGCACGCGCGAGAGGCTCTGCTTGGTGATGCCGAGTACGTCGAGCAGGTCGGTGACGGTCAGGCCCGGCGCGCGGCCGACCATGTGCAGCACGCGGTGGTGGGCGCGGCCCAGCCCCAGCTCCTGCAGCACGGGGTCCACGCTGGCGGATAGGTCGCGCCAGGCCAGGAACAGCAGATCCTGTGCCTGTCGCACCTGCTCCTCGCGCAGGAAAAGAAGGCTGGCGCCTGGGGCTGGGTCGGGCATGGGCTGACTTTGCAGGAGGAAGGATGTTCTTTTTGAAGAACCGCGTAACTTTTGTTTCCTGAGTACACCTGTGCAGACCGGTCCGCGACAGCCGCAACAAAAGCTTTCTGCTTCTTTCCTCGAAAAAGAAGGCCTTCCTTCCTTTCTCATGCCAAGGCCATACGACACCCCGATCGATTACGGCCTGGCCGCGGAAGACTACGCCGCCCACCGCCAGGGCTTCCCGCCCGAGTTCTTCCGCCGCCTGCACGCCATGCAGATCGGCTTGCCCGGCCAGCGCTTGCTGGACATGGGCACCGGCACCGGCCTGCTGGCGCGCGAGTTCGCCCGGCGCGGCTGCCTGGTGACCGGCGTGGACTTCTCCGCTCGCCTGCTCGCGGTGGCCGAGCGGGCCAACGCCGGCGAGGTGGTGCGCCCCACCTACGTGCGGGTTCGGGCGGAGGCGACGAAGTTGCCCGACACCAGCTTCGACGTGGTTGCGGCCGGCACCGCCTGGCACCTGTTCAACCGGCCGGCCGCCGCACGGGAAGCGCGGCGGCTGCTGCGGCCAGGCGGGCGGCTGGTGGTGGCACACCTGGACTGGCACGCGGCACCAGGGTCCGTCGGGGCCGCCACGCTGCGCCTGCTGGACCGCTACGGCCCCGGCGAGGACGGGCCCAGCAGCTTCGTCTTTCCGGACTGGACGGAGGAGCTGGTGCTGGCCGGGTTCACGCGCTGGGAGGTGTTCGGGTTCACCGCCGAATTGTCCTACACGCCGGGCGCCTGGCGCGGGCGCGTGCGGGCCAGCCAGCGCGGGGCGCCGGCGATGGACAAGGGGGAGCTGGAGCGGTTCGACGCGGCGCTGAGGCGGTTGCTGGCGCGGCAGTTTCCAGGGACGATGCTGAAGGTGGGGCATCGGGTGTTTGTTTTCGTGGCGCAGTAAGAGGCAAGCAAGCAAGGCCTTCTTTTTCGAGAAAAAGAAGCAAAAAGCTTTTGGGACGGCTGTCGCGGTTTGGTTCTGCATGAGGGGGCTTGCGGCGCGGGCATGCGGTGTGGACTTTGCCTGGTCGCACATGAGGATGGCCGGGACCAATGCGCATCGAAGCAGCCCGGGCAGCGCGGCGCGACACCACACTCGGCGCGACTTGCTGGTCGGTGGGCCGGCAGACGCTTCACCTGGGCGACTGCCTGGAACACTTGCGCCGGCTTGACGTCGGGTGCGTGGACGTCTGCGTTACCTCGCCGCCGTACAACATCGGCGTCGCCTACTCCACGCATGACGATAGGATGCCGAAAGCCGCCTACCTGGACTGGATGGGCTGCGTCGCCGCCGAGATCGCGCGCGTGCTGCGGGATGACGGCGCGCTGTTTCTCAACGTCGGCAGCACGAACGTGGACCCGTGGATCGCCATGGAAGTTGCGTCACAGTTCAGGCGCGCGCTCACGTTGCAGAACCAGATCGTCTGGGTGAAGTCGGTCAGCGTGGGTGAGGACACGTTCGGGCACTTCAAGCCGATCAACAGCGCGCGCTTCCTCAACAACAACCACGAGGCCATCTTCCACTTCACCAAATCCGGCCGGACGGCGATCGACCGCCTCGCCGTCGGTGTGCCGTTCAAGCACAAATCCAACATCGCACGCTGGGGGCACGCGCGGGACCGCCGGTGCGCCGGCAACGTCTGGTTCCTGCCCTACAAAACGGTGCAGTCGCGCACGGAGAAGTTCGACCACCCGGCGGGGTTTCCGGTGTCGCTGCCGGAACGCTGCATCATGCTGCACGGCAAAGCGGACGCGCTGGTGCTGGACCCGTTCATGGGGACCGGCACGACGCTGCTGGCGGCCGAGCAGCTGGGATGTTCCGGGATCGGGGTCGATGTCGACCGCACTTACGTCGAGCGCGCAGCGCGGCGACTTGCAGAAAAGCAAGCCTAGTACCAGTTGGCGTCGATGCTTTTATGATAGAAGCAAGCAGTCCTTTTTTGAAAAAAAGGACCAAAAAACTTTTGACTCCGCTGTCGCGCGCTCTCCGGACAGGTCCGCGACAGCGGAGTCAAAAGTTTTTTGCTTCTTTTTTTCAAAAAAGAAGCCTTGCTTGCTTTGAAACGGTCAACCTTCAGGCCTATTGGCATTACACAAGCGATGTAATACCAACCGCCCTAAACGCTGACCTGTGCCCATTCTCGGGTGGCGATTGAGGTTAGCCGTTCTGGCATGGCCATCAATGCGTTCCATGCGACACAGCAGGCGTCGACAATCTCTTCGTAGCTGTCCCACACGCGATGGCTGAGCCAATTACTGCGGAGGTATTGCCAGACATTCTCAACCGGATTGAGTTCCGGCGAGTAGGGCGGCAAGGTCAGTAGCGTGATGTTTGAGGGCACGATCAGGCGCTCGGACGGCCGATGCCAGCCGGCGCCGTCGACCTGCATCAGGCAGTGGGCGCCAGGTGCAACATGGCGGCTGACTTCAGCAAGATGCTGGCTCATGGCTTCCAGGTTGACCGAAGGCATGACGATCCCCGCACCCACGCCGCGCGCCGGGCACACCGCGCCAAATAGGTAGGCCCAGGTGTAGCGGCGATCGCGCGGTGCAGCCGGTCTGCTGCCGCGCGGCGCCCACACGCGGGTCAGCGTGCCCTGCTGGCCGACGCGGGCTTCATCCTGCCACCAGATCTCGAGCGGTTTGCCGGCGGCATGGGGCGGCAGGGCGGCCGCGATCAGGTCGGCAAAGTTTTTTTGTGTGTCGCCTGGGCGGCCGGGTCCTGCTCGGGATGGAACGGCCGTACGCTCAGCTTGCGGAACGCCAGCCTGGCCAGCAACTTGCCGACGCTGCGTTCATGATAGTGCACAGCGAAGTCCGACTGCAGGCGCGCCTGCAGATCGCTGCATCGCCAACGGACAACGCCGTCCCGCGCCAGATCGGGACCTTGCTCCACCAGCGCCTTGAACGCCGCGAGCTGCTCAGGCGTCAACTGCGCCGGACGGCCTGGACTGCGACGGTTGGCCAGGCCGTCGAGGCCTTCCTCGTTGTAGTGGTGCACCCAATCGCGCAGCGTCTGCCGGTCCATGCCGCAGGCCTCGGCGGCCTCGGTCCGCGGCCGCCCTTCCAGCACGAGCGCAATCGCCAATAAGCGCCGCACGACCGCTCCATCATTGCAGCGCGACGCCTCACGGCGCAGGTCAAAAGCTGATCTGTCTAGACGCGTGACCGGCACCGGCTTGCTCATTTCTGACCCCCGAATCGGATGACCAGACCAGAGAATCACAAAATCAGCCGCGTGGGTACAATCGCGAGTCATCCTATTGGGCGGTTGGTATGAGAGCGGGTGTTTGCAGGTTTTGCCGGACCTCAGACAAGCAAGCGGTTCTTCTTGAAAAAAGAACCACAAAGTCTTGTCTCCGTCGCCTGTGCTGTGCGGAGGCGTGTCGTTTCAGCTGTCCGCGACAGCGCGCACAAAAGCCTATTGCTTCTTTCTTTCGAAGAAGAAGGCCTTGCTTCTGCTAAATCGGCGTGCCGGTCACGCCCGCCCGACGCACCAGGGATCAGGCTGCATGTCGACCGGCGCACCTTCCGCATCCGGGTGGGGGAAGCGTGACTTGAAGGTGAAAGCCTGCGGTGTAGGCCCGTAACGGTCGAGGCGCCAAAGCCGCGCGAGGCCTTCGTCGATCGTCGGGCGGTGGCTTGCAGGCACCCACCACAATGCCTGGTACGCACCCTCGAAACGTTCGAAATACTCGCGGCGGCGGGCCATCTCCGGTGCGTGCGCGCTGCGGTAGACGAACGCAAAGAGCTGCTCGGCATCCGCCCAGACCGACATGTTGACGATGAACAACGGGTCGGCGGTCGTCTGCAGGCCGGTCGCGTTGCCGCTTTCGTCCTGCAGCCGCCAGATCAGACCTTGCGAGGCGTCGGCGAGCGCGTTGATCCGGTCCAGCGCGTCGAAGAAGGGTGCCACGCCCGGATGGCCCCGAGGTACCACGAGCCGACCGACGTTGATTTGCGCCAAGTGCCAAGTTTGTTGGCCAACGCGATCATTTTTCTCGGGCGATATAGGGGTGGTCTCCTCGCTCGTTGAAGGCCGCCGCACGATGCGGGCGGGCCGCGTTCGGGGCAGAAAGCAAGGCCTGCTTTTTTGAAAAAAAGCAGCAAAAAACTTTTGGTCCGGCTGTCGCGGAGTTTCCTTCAGCGAGTACTCAAGGGAACAAAAGTTTTTTGGTTCTTTTTTTCAAAAAAGAACCGCTTGCTTCCTTGCCTAAATCGCGACTCTCACCCCGAGCTCCACCACCCGATCGCTCGGTATCCTGAAGAACTCCGTAGCCGGCACCGCATTGCGTGCCATCAGCAGGAACAGCCAGGTCCGCCAAGTCGACATCTTCGGCGCCATCGCGCGCACCAACACTTCGCGGCCGAGGAAGTAGCTCACCTGCATCGCGTCGTAGTCCACCCCGCGGGACTTCAGGTCCTCCAGCGCGCGCGGCACGTTGGGGCTTTCCATGAAGCCGTAGCGCAGCTGCACGCGGTGGATACCGGGTGCGAGTTCGGTCACCTCGGTGCGCCGCGCGGCGCCGGCTTCGGGTTCGTCCAGCGTGGAGACGGTGACGAACAGCACGCGCTCGTGCAGTACCTTGTTGTGCTTGAGGTTGTGCAGCAGGGCGGCGGGCACGTAGTCCGGGTTGCCGGTCAGGAACACGGCCAGGCCAGGCACGCGGATGGTGCGCGACTGCGGCAGGCGGGCGAGGAAGCTCGCCAATGGCAGGCTGTCCTGCTTCCAGCGGCTCAACATCAGGTCGCGGCCGGCCTTCCAGGTAGTCATCATCGCCATCAGGGCGATGCCGAGCACCAGCGGCACCCAGCCGCCTTCGATCACCTTCAGCGAGTTGGCGGAGAAGAACACGAAGTCGATCAGGAAGAAGCCGCCCCACACGCCCAGCGCGGCCCAGCGCGGCCAGCCGAATTGCCGGCGGAAGACGATGGTGGCCAGCACGCAGGTGCACAGGAACGTGCCGGTCACCGCGATGCCGTAGGCCGAGGCCAGCGCGTCACTGCTGCGGAACGCCAGCACCAGGATCAGCACGCCGACGAGCAATGCGTTGTTCACCTGCGGCAGGTAGATCTGGCCTTCCTCGGTGGTGCTGGTGTGGCGCACCGCCATCCGAGGCAGGAATCCCATCTGCATGCATTGCCGCGCGATGGAGTAGCCGCCGGAGATCAGCGCCTGGCTGGCGATGACCGATGCCATAGCGGCCAGGATCAGCAGCGGCAGGCGCAGCCACAGCGGGCCGAGCAGGAAGAACGGGTTCTCGGCGGCCGCGCGGTTGGAGATGATCAGCGCGCCCTGGCCGAAATAGTTGAGCAGCAGGCACGGCAGCACGAAGAACAGCCAGGCGTAGCGGATGGGGCTGGCGCCGAAATGGCCCATGTCGGCGTACAGCGCCTCCGCACCGGTCACCGCCAGCACCACGGCGCCCAGCGCCACGAAGGCGAACAAGCCGTGGTGGATGATGAAGATGATGCCCTGCTGCGGCAGCATGGCCTGCAACACGAAGGGCTCGCGCGCGATCTCGAGCGCACCCAGCACGCCGATGGTGGCGAACCAGACCACCATCACCGGCCCGAAGATGCGCCCGACCGCGCCGGTGCCGCGCGACTGCACCGCGAACAGGGCGAGGATGATGGCGATGGAGAGCGGCAGGACGAGCGAGCTCGCCTGCGGGATGGTGACCTCGAGCCCCTCGATGGCGCCGAGCACGGAGACGGCAGGCGTGATCACGCCGTCGCCGAAGATCAGGCAGGCGCCGCCGATGCCGATCAGCGCCACGATGCGGTGCAGCCTGGGCGTGGTCACCACGCGCTGGGCCAGCGCCATCAGTGCGAGAATGCCGCCTTCGCCGCGGTTGTCGGCCCGCATCACCAGCATCACGTATTTCACCGTGACGATGAGGATCAGCGACCAGAAGATCAGCGAAAGGCAGCCGAGGATCTCGCCGTCACTGATCTTGAGCGGGTTGAACAGGGCCACCGTCGCCTTGAGCGCGTAGAGCGGGCTGGTGCCGATGTCGCCGTAGACCACGCCCAGCACGCCGAGCAGCGCGCCCATCTTCGGCAGGCCGCGCTGGAGTTTTGCTGTGTCGGCGTGGGACAGCTGGGCGGTGGCGGACATGGATCAACTCTGGTCAGGGCTGCCCAGGCATGCGCGCGCCCGGTTTGGCCGCACGTGCAGGCGGCTTGTGATATGGGCGGTCTGCACGGGCGCCGCTCTACGATGGATGCGCCTGGCGGTGCAACATGGATATGGTTAACCGCGCATGCCGAAGATGGCCGATCCCACGCGCACCAGCGTGGCGCCGCAGGCGATGGCGGTTTCGAAATCGCCCGACATGCCCATGGAGAGCACCTCCAGGCCGTGGTCGGCCTGCAAGGCGGCGAGCCTGCGGAAATGCGGTGCCGGGTCCTCGCCTGCGGGCGGGATGCACATCAGTCCGCGCAGGGCGGCGCCGAAGCGGCTGCGGCAGTGGCCGATGAAGGCGCTGGCCTGGTCACGCGGAATGCCGGATTTTTGCGGCTCGTCGCCGATGTTCACCTGCACCAGCAGGTCGGGGCAACGCCCGGCGCGTTCGGCGGCTGCGGCGATCGCGTCGGCGAGGCGCGGCCGGTCGAGGCTCTCGATCACGTCGGCGACGCGCACCGCGTCGGCCGCCTTGTTGGTCTGCAACCCGCCGATCAGGTGCAGGCGCAGCCCGGGGTTGGCGTCACGCAGGCCGGCGAACTTGGCAGCCGCCTCCTGCACGCGGTTCTCGCCGAACGCGAGTTGGCCGCAGTCCAGGGCTTGCTGGACGAGCTCTGCAGGATGCGTCTTGGAGACGGCAACCAGGGTGACCTCGCTTGGCTGCCGGCCAACCGCGCGTGCGGCGGCGTCGATACGGGCACGCACGGCCTCGAGCGCGGGGCGGAGCAGGACGGGATGATCCTGGGCGGGAGGAGCTGCGTCCATGGATGTTAGGCTGGTTGCGTGGGCGCGTGCGGTCAAGGCGCGCAGGCGGCTCACCACGCCGGTGCTGTGGCTGTTCACCGACGCTGCACGGCTGCCGGACCCGTTGCCGGCCATCGCACGCTTGCCGCCGGGGCTGTGCGGCGTGGTGTTCCGCCATGACGGGGTAGAGGGACGCGCAGCACTGGCCCGGCGGGTGGCAGCGCTGTGCCGGGCGCGGCGGATCGCGCTCACGGTGGCAGGTGACCCGCGTCTGGCCGCTTCGGTTGCCGCCGGGCAGCACCTGAGAGGCGGCCGGCCTGGCCGGGTGCGCCCGCTTCCTGGCCGGCTGACCACCGCATCCGCGCACGGCGCGCGTGAGTTGCGCGCGGGGCTGGCCGCCGGGGCGCTGGTGTTTCTCTCGCCGGTGTTCCCGACAGTGAGCCATCCTGGAGCGCGGTCTCTGGGGCCGCTGCGCTGGGCAGGCATGGTGCGCGGGCAGGAGGGGGCGGTGCTGGCGCTGGGGGGTGTCAGCGGGCGGAATGTGAGGCGGTTGCCTGGGGCAGTGCTGGTTGGCGTGGGAGGTGTCGAAGCGTTTCTTTTTTGAAAAAAAGAAGCAAAAAACTTTTGTTTCGGCTGTCGCGGACCGTTCAGCCGGCGGATGCGCAAGGGGACTAAAGTTTTTGGTTCGGCGAGCTCGAGTTTCTTGGCCAATACCTCTGCCCCACCCTGGTCGCGCTCCGAGGTTTTCTCCGATGTCAGCAGCTTGGCTGTCCGAAAGGCTGCTCAGGGCTCGCTTGAGCCGCCGCCGAGGGCAGTCAGAGGCGGCCTCGCCTTGAACAGGCCATCTGGACAGACGACCGGCGCGCGTCGCAGGCGCGCGCGTCACACAGCTTCTCGCCAGGGTGTTCGCTTCGGAACTTGAACCCGCTGTCTTCGAAAACGAACTTCTTGCCTTCCCTGCTTGGCGCCCCAACCCGCAAAGGTTACAGAAGCACCCTGCCGGCGAGACGCGCCGGCGTGTGACCATCAGGACACCATGCCCCGCGCCCCTTTTCGTTCGCCGAGTTTCGTCGTTCTCGTATTGGCCTTGGCCGTTTCCGGCTGTGGGGGCGACAGCAACAAGGGTTCGGCCAAGCCGCTGGCCAACGCGGAGTTCGCAGACCCGAACGGGCTGCCGCCGCCGATCGTGCCCGGGCGCGGCCAGAGCAACGCGCAGCAGGAGGCCAATAGCGGCCTGCAGGTGAACAAGTATCTCTGGCGCGGCGCGCTGGACACGCTGCGGTTCATGCCCTTCGCCTCGACGGACCCGTTCGGCGGCGTGATAGTGACCGACTGGTATCAGCCGCCCACGACCAGCAACGAACGCTTCAAGGCGATGGCGTACGTCCTGGGCCGCGAGCTGCGCTCGGACGGCTTGCGGGTGACGATCTTCCGCCAGACCAGGGAAGCCGGCGGCCAATGGGAAGACGCACCCGTCAACCCCGCCACTGCCACCGACATCGAGAGCAAGATCCTCGCCCACGCCCGCGAGCTGCGGGCCCAAGGCACTCAGTAGCAAACGTTTTTTGCTTTTTTTCAAAAAAGCAGCGCTCCCTTCTGGTAGGTCTCCGTCGATGAACGAAGCCTCTCCCCCAGCGGTCTACGATTTTGCCAGCGCCGAGCCGCAATGGCAGCACGCCTGGAACGAAGCCGGCTGTTTCGCGGTGGACGACATCCCCGCGAGCGACCGCCCTAAATACTACGTGCTGGAGATGTTTCCTTATCCCAGCGGCAAGATCCACATGGGCCACGTGCGCAACTACACGCTGGGCGACGTGGTGGCGCGCTACAAGCGGGCGCGTGGCTACCAGGTGCTGCATCCGATGGGGTGGGACGCGTTCGGCCTGCCGGCGGAGAACGCGGCGCGGGAGCGTGGGGTGCATCCCGGCGAGTGGACGCGGGCCAACATCGCGGCAATGCGGGCCGAGCTGAAGCGGATGGGGCTGTCGATCGACTGGCGGCGCGAGTTCGCCACCTGCGACCCGGAGTATTACGGCCAGCAGCAGCGGCTGTTTCTGGCGTTCCTGGCGGCGGGGCTGGCGGAACGCCGCGAGTCGTTCGTCAACTGGGACCCGGTGGACGGGACGGTGCTGGCCAACGAGCAGGTGATCGACGGGCGTGGCTGGCGGTCCGGCGCGCTGGTCGAGAAGAAGAAGCTAGCCCAGTGGTCGATGCGGATCACCAAGTTCGCGCCGGAGCTGCTGGCCGCGCTGGACGGGCTGGACCGCTGGCCCGAGCGGGTGCGCACCATGCAGGCCAAGTGGATCGGCCGCAGCGAGGGGGCGAGGCTGCGGTTTCCGCTCGCGGCCGAGGAGGCGGGGATTGCCGAGGTGGAGGTGTTCACCACCCGGCCGGACACGCTGTTCGGCATGTCGTTCGTCGCCCTGGCGGCCGAGCACCCGCTGGCGCTGGCGGTGGCAGCGCGCGACGCGGGGGCAGCGGCGTTCGTGGCGGAGTGCCGCGGCTTGGGCACCAGCGAGGTGGCGCTGGAACAGGCCGAGAAGCGCGGCTACGACACCGGGTTGTGTGTGCGGCACCCGTTTCTGCCGGACCAGTCCTTCCCCGTCTGGATCGCCAACTTCGTGCTGATGGAATATGGCACCGGCGCCATTTACGGCTGCCCGGCGCACGACCAGCGCGACCTGGATTTCGCCCGCAAATATGGGCTGGAAGTGCCGGTGGTGGTGGTGCCGGACGGCGAGGACCCGGCCGCCTTCCAGGTGGGCGAGCGGGCGTTCGACGGCGCCGGGCGGATCGCTAACTCTGGGTTCCTCGACGGGAGGACGATCGAGGACGCCAAACAAGCAGCGATCGGCCGGCTGACGGAAATGGGCTGGGGCGAGAGCGTGGTGAATTGGCGCCTGCGCGACTGGGGTGTCAGCCGGCAGCGCTACTGGGGCTGCCCGATCCCGGTGATCCACTGCGGGTCCTGCGGCGTGGTGCCGGTGCCCGACGACCAGCTGCCGCTACGCCTGCCGGAGGACGTGACGTTCGACCGGCCAGGCAACCCGCTGGACCACCACCCGACCTGGAAGCACGTGGCGTGCCCGGCCTGCGGTGCGGCAGCGACCCGCGAGACGGACACGTTCGACACCTTCGTTGACAGCTCGTGGTACTTCGCGCGGTTCTGCAGCCCGGGGGCGGCGACGCCGACGGTGCGCGCGGCGGTGGATGGCTGGTTGCCGGTGGACCAGTATATCGGCGGGATCGAGCACGCGATCCTGCACCTGCTCTACGCTCGCTTCTTCACCCGCGCGATGCGGGCGAGCGGCTACGTGGCACAAGCCGAACCGTTTGCCGGGCTGTTCACTCAAGGCATGGTGACCCACGCCAGCTACAAGAGCGAGGACGGGCGCTGGCTGTATCCGGACGAGGTGGAGCAGAGCCACGGCGCAGCGGTGGAGCGTGCGAGCGGCCGCCCCGTGGTGGTGGGGCGCGTGGAGGCGATGAGCAAGTCCAAGCGCAACACCGTAGACCCTGGCGGCATCATAGACCGTTACGGGGCCGACACGGCCCGTTGGTTCATCCTGTCCGACAACCCGCCGGAACGCGACATCGAGTGGACGGAAGCCGGCGTGGTCGGCGCCTATCGTTTTGTCCAGCGGCTGTATCGCCTGGCGGAGCCCTCCTGCGGCGTTCGGCCGGAGGTGCCTGAGACGTGCGCGCCCGAGGCGACGGCCCTACGGCGTACGACGCATCGGACCATCGCCGCGGTGACGCACGCGCTGGAGGGGTTCACCTTCAACGTGGCGGTCGCGCGCATCTACGAGCTGGCCGGCGCTATTGCGGAGTCCGACCGGACTGCCGAGGCAGACGGCATGGCGTTTGCCCGCCGGGAAGCGAGCGAAGTGGCCGCACGGCTAGTCTACCCGATGATGCCGCATCTGGCCGAAGAGATTTTCGCGCGACTGGGCGGGGCCGGATTGCTGGCGGTCCAGCCCTGGCCTAAGGCTGAGCCCGCGCTGCTGGCGTTACAGGCGGTGACGATCGCGGTGCAGATCATGGGCAAGCTGCGCGGCACGATCGAGGCGGCACCCGGCGCGCCGGCCGCCGAAGTGATCGCCGCGGCAGAGGCCGAGCCGAACGTTGCGCGGCAGCTCGAGGGGCGGCGGATCGTCAAACGCATCCACGTGCCCGACAAGATCGTCAACTTCGTGGTCGCCGGATGATAACCCGGCGCGTCTTGGTGATCGGTTGTGCTGCAGCGACGTCCGCCTGCGGTTTCCACCCGGTCTACGGGACTGTCAGCGCCGGCGCCGGCCAGGCAAGGCTGGCGGAAGTCTATGTCGGCCTGATTCCAAACCGGCCGGGCCAATTGTTGCGGCAGGCGCTGCAGGCTCGCTTGGAGGGATCGTCGGCCGATACGCCGAAGCGGTACAGCCTGAGCGTGGGCTTCGCAGAAAGCGTGCAGGGCTTGAACGTGCAGGCCGACAACTCAACCACTCGCAACCGGGACATCAGCACCGCTACCTGGTCGCTGCACCTGGTGGACAATCCCGCCGCGACACTGGCGAGCGGAACCGCCCGTAGCCTGGACGGCTACAACATCCTCGACGAGCAGTTCTTCTACGCAACCCTGGAGCAGGAAGAGACGCAGCGGCGTCAGGCCGAGGCGCTGGCTAATCAGATTGCGCTGGCCCTCGGCGTGTATTTCGACCGGACGGCAGGGGCGAAGGCTCCGGGGTGAAGCTGGATGCACGGCAGGTTGCGGGATTCCTGGCAAACCCGGGGGCCTGCCGGCTGGCGCTCCTCTATGGCGATGACGAGGGGTTGATCCGTGAGCGCTCTCAAGCGCTGACACGGAAGGTTGCGGGAAGCCTCAGCGATCCGTTTTTAGTGTCCGAACTGACCCGTGAAGGCTGGGCGCAGGTACCGGGGGAGATGGCCGCGTTGTCAATGATCGGCGGGCGGCGCGTGATCGTGGTGCGTGACGCGGCCGATGCTATCTTGCCGCACGCAAGCAACGCACTGAAGGGGCCAGGGGGTGCGCTGCTAGTATTGGAGGCGGCCGGGCTGGGACGGGGCAAACTCCGCAGCTTTGCTGAGGCGGCGCCGGACGCCGTGGCGATTGGCTGCTACCCAGACGAGGGCAGGGGTTTGGCCGACGTGATCAAGGCGGGCCTGGCCCAGTCGCGCGTGACCATCGACACGGACGCGCTGGCGTGGCTGGGCCAAGTACTAGGTGGCGACAGGGCACAGACACGCGCCGGTGTGGAGAAGCTGGCCCTATTTGCCGGCGAAGGCGGCGAGGTGAGCCTCGAAGACGCGCGTGCCTGCACTGGCGAGGGTGGCGCCGGCAGCGCTGAAGACAGTCTGCAAGCGGCGTTGCGCGGCGACCCGGTGGCTGCCGACGCGGCGCTGGAAGCGGCGATGCTGGACGGCCTGAACGGGGTGGCGGTGCTCCGCATGCTGCTCGGACAACTGCAGAAGTATCATCAGGCGCGGCTACGGATGGAGGCAGGAATGTCAGCTGCCGACGCTGTCCGGACGATGCGGCCGCCGGTTTACTACCGGGCTGTTGCAGAGACCACGTCCAGCCTGTCGCGATGGTCCGGCGCAGGGTTGCTACGGGCAATTGAGGACGTGCGGCAGGCGGAGTTGGCGTGCAAACGTACGGGAAGCCGGCCGGAGTTGATTGCGAGGCGGCTGGTGGCTATTCTGGCTCGCCGAGGTAGACCGTAGTACAAGCCGAGTAGTAGAAGCAAGCAAGGCCTTCTTTTTTGAAAAAAAGAAGCAAAAAACTTTTGCTTCTCTTCGCATTTTCAGCACGCGCTTTTGCCCGGGGATACTCGACTGCTGCAAGCGCGGAGGAACAAAAGTTTTTTGGTCCTTCTGTTCAAAAACGGACTGCTTGCTTTCTGCCACGAGTCACAATCGCCGATGGTTCATACAATCTACTTGGCGTTCAATACAGAATCAGGATTCGTTGTGTGCCGCGTTAAAGCACTTCGTTCAACCGTCTGCGACAGCGAGGACAAAAGCTTTTTGCTTCTTTTTCTCGAAAAAGAAGGCCTTGCTTGCCTTAGCTCGGCGTCAACAAAGCAATTAGTCCATCAAGCTGATCGAGGTTCTTGTATTTCAAGCTGACTGTTCCACCCTTGCCGTCGAAGCTGATCTGCACGGTCAAGCCCAGCCGTTCGGACAGGTCGCGTTGCAAAGCTTCGGTCTCAGGATCCCGAACACGCTCTTTAGGCGCAGGCATCTCTGCCGGGCGGCTTGCCGCAAGGGCTTCCGTCTGGCGCACGTTCAGCCCGCGGGAGATGACCTGTCTCGCAGCTTGCTCCGGGTCGGGGTGGGCGAGCAGGGCGCGCGCGTGTCCGGATGTTAACCGGCCATCCTGGACGTCGCGTCGCACGCTGGGGGGAAGCTGCAGCAGGCGCAAGATGTTGGCCACGTGGCTGCGAGATTTGCCGACTGCCTGCCCGAGTTCTTCCTGTGTCAGGCCGAACTCGTCCTGCAGGCGCCGGAAGCCTTCAGCCTCCTCGATCGGATTGAGGTCCTGCCGTTGCAGGTTTTCCACCAGGGAAGCTGCCATTGCGTCGGCGTCGGACAGTTCCCTCAGCAGCACCGGCACCTCGTGCAGGCCAGCCTGTTGCGCCGCTCGCCAGCGGCGTTCGCCGGCGATGATCTGGTATTGGCCCGGCTTAGCGGGGTTGCTGCGAGCCAGGAGCGGCTGGAGAACCCCCTGCGCCCGCACCGAATCGACCAGTTCTGCAAGGCTTTCCGCGTTGAAGCTGCTGCGCGGCTGAAACGGACCGGGTTCGAGCGCCTCGATGGCGAGGCTGCGAATACCAGTTTGCGGCGGCACTGCTTCCGCACGCGCTGGCATGTCGCCCATCAGGGCCGCCAGGCCTTTGCCGAGACGTGGATTGCCGCTCATCGGACCGTCGCTTCTTCGCGCGCGAGCATCTCGGTGGCGAGCTTGCTGTAGGCGAGCGCGCCGGCCGAATTGCGGTCGTAGATGAGCACTGGCTTGCCGTGGCTCGGGGCTTCGGAGATGCGGATGTTCCGAGGGATCATGGTGTCGTATACCCTGTCGCCGAAGAAGCTGCGCGCGTCTGCTGCAACCAGGTCGGAGAGGTTGTTCCGGCGGTCAAACATGGTCAGCACGATGCCCTGTAGTGTCAACCTCGGGTTGAGGCTGCGCTTGACTAGCTCAATCGTTTTGACCAGTTGGCTGATTCCTTCAAGCGCGAAGAACTCGCATTGCAGCGGCACCACCACCGAGGTAGCTGCAACCAGGCCGTTGAGGGTCAGCAGGCTCAGGCTGGGCGGGCAGTCGATGATGATGTGGGTGTAGCCGCTGACGTCGCGAAGCGATTGGGCAAGCCGGTACTCGCGTTGATCCATTGACACTAGCTCAACCTCGGCGCCTGCGAGGTCTGGGTCCGCCGAGATGATGTCGAGGTTTGGGATCAGCGTCGGTTGGATAAGCGACAGGGCAGTTCGGCCCTCCAGCAGCATGGCGTAAGTGCCTGCCCCTCGGCTCGCGCGATCTAACCCAAGCCCAGTCGAGGCGTTGCCTTGCGGATCAAGATCAAGCAGCAGGACGCGCTGGCGGTTCTGTGCAAAGCCGGTTGCTACGTTGATCGCCGTTGTTGTCTTACCAACGCCGCCCTTCTGGTTGGCGATGGCCAGGATCCTGGTTTGTCGGCTGTCATCTTCAGGCACGAGCAATCCTAGTGATCCGCAACATGACGCCGTCTCCGGTGGCGCTTATACGGTGGTCGACGTGCATGGTCCATGCGGCAGACGCCTCCTCAACCTCCCGTTTGACCGATTTGCCTTTCAGAAGGAGGAGGGTTCCGCCTTCTGTCAGGTTCGGCGCGGCCCAGGGAAGGATTTGAGACAGTGGTGCAAGCGCACGAGCGGTGACGAGGGAAGCGGGGACAAGGCAAGCGGTTTCAATCCGGGCGTTGACAACGCGTGCCGGCGCGGATGTTACGCGTGATGCTTCGACAAGGAAGGCGGCTTTTCGAGCGTCGGAGTCGACGAGGATAAACGGGATGTTGGTAGCTATGGCAAGTACCAGGCCGGGAAACCCGGCGCCTGAGCCAATGTCGATTGCGGAGGTGGTTTCAGGCGGTATGAACTGTGTCAACTGCAGCGAATCGCTGATGTGGCGTTTCCAGAGAACGGG
Organism: Acetobacteraceae bacterium; assembly: GCA_965198755.1. Lineage (GTDB taxonomy): Bacteria > Pseudomonadota > Alphaproteobacteria > Acetobacterales > Acetobacteraceae > BOG-908. The sequence continues at coordinate 3,186,910 of OZ240673.1, read as the reverse complement.
CTCGTCCGTGCGGCTGATGAGGTTGATCCTACGATTCCATAAGCGGATTAGGCGCTCCAGCACCTCAAGTCTCTCTCGTGTTTCACGTGAAACATTGGGCGCCTCGACGAGTGTTTCACGTGAAACACTCACTCGGCTGACCTCCTAACATAAGCCATCACTGCCAGTGAAGCTGATGGTGTCAGGCCCGGAACTCTCGTCAGCGCGCCGATCGACTTAGGTCGCGCTTTACTCAAGCGTTCGCACGCTTCAGTTCCGAGCGCAGGGATGACGTTGTAGTCCAAATCTGCAGGGATGCTGGCCGTCTCCGACCTGCGGAACTGACGAATTTGAGCGTCTTGCCTTGCTATGTAGCCCTCATACAGAGCGGTCGTGACCATCTGATCCCGGACGCGCGCAGACATCGCCGCGAACCATGGGAAAGCCCGGCCGATCAGGGCGATGTCGTCGGTTTTGACCAGCGCATCCTGCAGCCGCTTTGCAATGCCGTCCTGTGAGACATTGATACCCACCCGCCCCAGCTCCGACGGCGTGAGCGTATCCTGCTCGGCTCGGCCGCGGGCGACGCTCAACTCGGCCTCAAATGCCAAGTAGCTGCGCGCCCGCGTGTCGCCGACGCAGCCGATCGTCATTCCCAGCGGAGTTAGTCGGAGATCGGCGTTGTCACAACGTATGGACAAGCGATACTCCGCCCGGGAGGTAAGCATCCGATATGGTTCGGAGACGCCCTGGGATGTCAGGTCATCGACCATGACGCCAATGTAGCTCGAGGCCCGGTCGAGCAAGATCACATCGAGCCCCGCCGCGAGCCGAGCCGCGTTGATGCCGGCCAACACGCCTTGCGCAGCCGCCTCTTCGTATCCGGTGGTGCCGTTGATCTGCCCCGCCAGGAGCAAGCCTGCGACCGCTTTGGTCTGCAGGCTAGGTTGCAGACACGTCGGATCGACGTAGTCGTATTCCACGGCATAGCCGGGCCGGACCATGCGGGCGCGTTCCAGTCCCGGCACAGTGGACAGCATGTCTGCCTGAAGCAACGCGGGCAAGCTGGTCGAGAGTCCGTTCGGATAGACAACCTCGCCGTCGGCCGATCCCGGCAATCCTTCAGGTTCGAGAAAAATCTGGTGACCGTCGCGGTCGCCGAACCGGACGACCTTGTCCTCAATGGACGGACAGTAGCGGGGCCCCTTGCCGCTGATTGCGCCACCATACATCGCCGATGCGGTCAGGTTGGCACGGATCAAGGCGTGCGTAGCCGGTGTGGTGCGGGTGACGCGACACTCGATTTGTGGCTGAACCAGGCCGCGGCTGAGCACGCTGAACAGCTCCGGCACGGCATCGCCCCAATCTTCCGGCAATGCGTCCCAGTCGATGGAGCGGCGGTCGAGCCTAGGCGGCGTGCCGGTTTTTAGCCGGCCCATCGGCAGCCCCAGTTGCCGGAAGCTTTCTGCCAGTCGGGTCGACGGTGGCTCTCCCATGCGTCCGGCCGGACTTTGCGCATGACCGACATGGATCACGCCGTTCAGGAACGTCCCCGTGGTGACTACCACAGCGCGGCAGGTGAGCGTCTTGCCTGAGCCCAGGACGACACCGGTGATCCGCCCGCGCTTGATGACCAGGCCGACAACCTGATCTTCCTCCTGCACGAGCCCGCGCGTCTCGCTCAGCAGGCGCTGCACCGCCAGACGGTAGGCGGCCCGGTCCACCTGCGCGCGCATTCCGCGCACCGCAGCGCCCTTGCTGCGGTTGAGCATTTTGAAGTGGATACCGGCCTCGTCGGCCGCCCGGCCCATGATGCCGTCCAGCGCGTCGATCTCCCGGACGAGGTGCCCCTTGCCGATGCCCCCAATCGAGGGGTTGCACGACAACTCCCCGATGCGGCCAAGCTGCTGCGTCACCAGCAACGTGCGCGGGCCCATCCGAGCCGCTACGGCCGCAGCCTCCGTCCCCGCGTGCCCGCCCCCTACGACAACCACGTCGAAATCAGCCTCGTCCGGCATCACCGATCCTACTTGCCGATGCAAAACGCACCGAATACCACATCGAGCACGGCTTCGGTATCGATGCGGCCAGCCAGGCGGCCCAGCGCAGCCAGCGCTGTCCGCAATTCCTCCGCCCGCAACTCGGGCATCAAAGCCACCGTCGCCGCCTGCAGCCCGTCTGACACCTCCCGCAACGCTGCGACCTGGCGCGCGCGCGCGAACAGCGCTGCCTCACCACGTCCGGTCAGCCGGGATGCGTGCTCCAACAGGCGGGATTTCAGCACGTCCAGACCTTCACCCGTCACCACGCTGACGCCAAGAACGCCGTCCGGCGCCGCCGCGAGGTCGATTTTGCTGGCAATTCTGATCACGTCCGCAGCCGCCACCGAAGCGGCGCAGGTCGTCCCGGCTTGGACCACTTCCAGAACCAGGTGTGCCGAGGCGGCGCGTGCCCTGGCCCGCCGCACGCCCTCCGCCTCGAGCGGATCGCTCGTCTCGCGCAGCCCGGCCGTATCGACCAGCGTCACCGCAACGCCGCCCAGGTCGAGTGCCACCTCCAGCACGTCACGCGTGGTACCAGGCATCGGCGAGACGATCGCCGCCTCACGTTCGGCGAGCGCGTTGAACAACGAGGACTTGCCCACGTTAGGCTCGCCCGAGATAGCGACCACCACGCCGTGCCGCACACGCTCGCTTACAGGTGCGTGCGCCAGGTGGCCCGTGATCTCCTCGGCCAGCGCCCCGATCTCGTCGGCGGTGCGCTGCCCGGGCTGCTCCGACGCCTCGTCGGGAAAGTCGATGGTTGCTTCCTGAAAGGCAAGGCACCGGGTCAGCCGGTCCGACCAGTCATGCACCAGTCCTCCCGCCGCGCCGCCCATGCGGCCAAGCGCCTGCACGCGTTGCGTCTCGGTGTCCGCCGCAACCAGGTCGGCAACCGCTTCGGCTTCCAGCAAGTCCATCCGTCCTGCCAGGAAGGCGCGTCGCGTGAACTCGCCCGGCTCGGCAGGCCGTGCACCGAGTTCCACTAACGCCCGCGCCACTGCGTTTGTAACAGCGATGCTCCCGTGAAGGTGGAGCTCCGCCGTGTCCTCCCCCGTATAGCTGGCCGGCCCCGGCATCCACAGGACCAGCCCCCGGTCCAGCAAGGCCCCGCCCGGCCCATATACGGGCCGCAACGTTGCCCGGCGGGCAGGCGGCACGCTGCCGCACATCGCGGCAGTGATGCGCGCTGACGCTTCTCCGGACAAACGCATGATCGCGACCGCGCTGCGCCCTGCGCCGGTCGCCAAGGCGAAGATCGTGTCACGGTCAGACCGCCCGCCGGTCATTGGTCCAGCATCAAAGCGCGCGCCCGCCCGCCTGCCTGCAGGTGCTCGGCCAGAACCGCATCCACATCCGCAGTGGTCGCTACGCTGTACCAAATACCGTCCGGGTAGACTACGATGCACGGGCCGAGTTCGCAGCGGTCGAGACACCCGGCCGTGTTGATGCGCGTGTCCGGCAAGCCCAACTCCTTGGCCCGCGCCTTCATGTAGTCGCGCAACCGCTCGGCGCCCTTGGCGGCGCAGCTTCCCCGCGCGTGTCCCTCCGGCCGCCGGTTCGTGCAAACGAAGACGTGGAAAGTGAAGGTCAGCTCCGGATCGTTGGCGAGGCGTGTGGCCATGGCAGGGTTCCCGCTTGGAGGGTTCGATGTTGTGGCCGCGCCGGAGTGGCACAAGGCGTCAAAGCCCCTGGCGCGGCACGCCTGCCGGGCGTAGTCATCCGCCATGCCGCAGCTCTCGTTCCACACGCCGCTTGGCGCGTTGACCTTGTCTGAGGAGGATGGCGCCATCGTGTCCCTCGATTGGGGCTTCGGCCGGGACCAGGCAGCGACGGCGCTCCTGATGCGCGGCCGGGACCAGCTGCAAGCCTACTTCGACGGAGAGCGCCGCAGCTTCGACCTTCCGCTGGCGCCAGGTGGCAGCACCTATCGCCGCGCCGTGTGGCAGGCCTTGCAAGACATTCCTTACGGCCAGACGGTGTCCTACACCGGCCTAATGGCACGCGCCGGCGGCTCGGCGCGCTCGGTCGGTAGCGCCAACGCTGCCAACCCGATCCCCATCATCATCCCGTGCCACCGCGTCGTTGGCAAGACCGGCCTCGGCGGCTACTCGGGCGGTGACGGTTTCGAAACTAAACGGTGGCTACTGACGCTTGAGCAAGGTCCGCTGCCGTTGGCTGCGCACCTGGAGGTCCAATGAGCAAAGCAATCCGCATCCACAGCTATGGCGGGCCGGACGTGCTTCGCTGGGATGACGTGCCCCTGCCGGATCCCGGCCCGGGCGAGGCGCTGGTGCAGCAGCACGCGATCGGTCTCAACTACATCGACGTCTACTTCCGCACCGGCCACTACAAGGTACCCGGTTTTCCCGCCGTCATCGGCCAGGAAGGTGCTGGCGTCGTCACCGCGATCGGCTCCGGTGTGGACAGCATCGCGGTCGGCGACCGCGTTGCCTACGCCGGGCCGCTCGGCGCCTACGCCACTAACCGCGTTATCCAGGCCGACCGCCTGATCTGTTTGCCGGACAGCATCGACTTCAACACCGCAGCTTCGGTGATGCTGCAGGGCCTCACGGCACAGTATCTCCTGCACCGGACGCATCACCTGCAGAGAGGCGAGACGATCGTCGTGCATGCGGCAGCAGGCGGCGTGGGCTTGCTGCTCTGCCAATGGGCGAAGCACATCGGTGCTACCGTCATCGGCGTGGTCTCCACCGAAGCCAAGGCCGAACTCGCCGCCCGGCATGGCGCCGCGCATGTGGTCGTCGGTCACCAGTCTCTGGCAGCCGAGGTCAAGCGGCTGACCGGCGGCGCCATGGTCCCCGTCGTCTACGACAGCGTCGGCAAGGATAGCTTTCAGGCGAGCATGGATTGTCTGGCGCCGCTCGGGCTGATGGTCACTTTCGGGTCCTCGTCCGGCTCGGTGCCGCCGATCGAGCCCAGCATGCTGGCGGCAAAGGGCAGCCTTTTCATCACCCGGCCGAGCTTGGCGACCTACACCGCCAAACGCTCAGACCTCGAGCGCATGGCGGCCGACCTGTTCGCCGTGATCGCCAGCGGCGCGGTAAAGGCCGGCGCGAGCCAGACGTTCCCGTTAAACGACGCAGCTGCCGCCCACGCGGCGCTGGAGGCGCGGCAGACCACAGGGAGCACTGTGCTGGTGCCGTGAGGCAAATGGTTGGTATCTGGAGCAAGAACTAACATAGCTTCGGTCTTTTTGGCATCCGTCTCCGGATGGGTTTGCAAGAGCAAGCACACAAATGTTTTGAGCGGCGGATCCGAGCCCACGTTGGGCGCGTCTTGACCCACGTGGAAGCTCCCTTCGACTCGCGATCGTCGCTCGGCCGTCCAGCCTGTTCAAGGCCGAGCCGCCTGCGGCGGTCGCTGCGCAAGCCTTGAGCAGGCCGAACGGCCGAACGAAAAGCCGACATCGAAGAAAGCCGGAGAATGCAGCCGTCGTCGGGTCGCAGCGAAGAAGGCGGCCGCGCCGGGACCTGCACCGCTTTCTTCTCCAAAGAAGAAGCTCTTGTTGGACAAACAGCCCGATCGTGACGCCACGTCCAGCACAACATCCCCCGCGCGCAGCTTTCGCTCACTCGCAACACCATCCACGCGCCCGCCCGTCCGCCGATGATCGCACCGAGGATGACGGCCAGGTCGGCCGCCCAACGCACGTCCCGTAAGAAAGCAAAAATCAACACCGCAGAGGCGTTCGTCACGCCGGCAAGCACGTTCCTTCGTCGCCGCAGCCGGGGCTGCCGGCCACCCGGCCAGCGTCAACGCAGCGAGCATCAGCATCCCGATCCAGCCGCCAAATCCGCCATAGATCGCAATGCCGAACTGGGCAAACGCGGCGCCCCGGGGCGATCGATGCGCGGCACCCGCGCTATTCCGCCGCAAAACGTTTCTCTGGGCGCACACTCCTGGCGCAACAACACGAGGAACGGCACCGGCTGAAAGAAGCTGTCCGGCGTCGCCAGCAGCAGCAGCAGCAGAAGCAGAAGCAGCAGCGCGCCGAGGTCGCTGCCTATCAGGCTGGTCAGCACGAGGGAGCGCACGCTCGCTTCTTCGGTCCGGCGAACAAGGCTGCGCCGTCAACTGCCCCGGAAACAGCGCAAACCGACGAGGTGATGTTGGCCGCGCGCGCGCCCAAGCCGGCCAGCAGTAGTGCCGGAACGTAATGAACGACCCGCTGCCGGCTTGTGCGTTCTGCGCCCCGGCAAACAGCGCAGCCACAAACAGCAACAAATACAAAATCGCATGCGTCAACGACGCCACCGAGGGATCAAAAGTTTGAGCTTCCTTCTTCGAGAAGAAGCGCTTGCTTCGCTGTGGTTCCGCCGAGCCACTTTCGTTTCGCATAGCTCCTGGCTAGAACGGTTCGCGTCGCCAACAAGGACCAGCCCAGCCCATGTCAGACAGTACGGCGCAGAAGGAGACGCCCGACCAGGCGCTGACCCGCGCACTCCAGGCCGCCAAGCTGCGCCGAATCAACGAGGCCATCGGCATCTGCCGCGACCTGTTGGCCGCCCAGCCCGACCTGCCCGGCGCGCTGGGCCTGCTCGGCGGCATCCTTGGCCAGGAAGGTCGTGCCGATGAGGCGATCGAGCACCTGAAATCCGCGCTCGCCAAGCAGCCCAACGTCGGCAACTGGCACCTCAACCTGTGCGCCCTCTACCGCGGCAAGAACATGCTCGACGAGGCGCTCGCCTCCGGCCTGGAAGCGGTGCGCACCAGCCCGGACACCGCCGCCCACCGGGTGGAGCTGGCACTGACCCACCTGACCCGCGGCGAACGCGACCTCGCCTCGCTGCGCTACCGCGAGGCAATGGCGCGCGAGCCGGAAAGTGCGCCGGCCCACATGGGATTGGGCGAGCTGCTCCTGTCCACCGGCGAATACCAGCCCGGCTGGCTGGAATACGCCTGGCGCAACAAGCTGGACCAGGCGCGCGGCACCCTGCCCAAGATGACCGCGGCGCAGTGGAACGGCATGCACCTGCCGGGCGGCACGCTGGTGCTGGTGGCCGACCAGGGCTTCGGCGACATGATCCAGTTCGCCCGATACATCCCCTGGGTGAAACAGCGTGTGCCTAAACTCGCCATCGGCTGGGGCCCGGAGGTGACCGCCCTGCTCGGCCACCACCCGGACGTCGATCTCTGTTTTGACCGCTGGGCCGACGCCCCGCCGCACGACGCCTACGTGCTGCTCTCCAGCCTGCCGCAGATCTTCGGCACCGAGCTCTCCAGCATCCCGGCGTCCATTCCCTACGTCACCGTCAACCCCAACCGCGTGGTCCATTGGCGGCAACGCCTGGAGCAGCTCCAGCCGCAACGCCGCCTGCGCGTGGGCCTGGCCTGGTCCGGCCGCCCGACGCACCCCAACAACTTGCGCCGCTCCACCCGTATGTCGACGCTCGCACCGATCCTCGCGGTGCCAGGGGTGGACTTCTTCGGCCTGCAGAAGCCATTCCCGGACGAGGACCGCGCGTTCGCCGCCTCCCAGCCGCACTTCACCGACCTCTCGCAGGAACTCACCGATTTTGCGGAGACCGGCGCTGCCATGGAAAACCTGGACCTCGTCATCGCGGTGGACACCGCTGTCGTGCACCTGGCCGGAGCACTCGGCCGAGAGGCCTGGGTGCTGGTGCCGGAGCCCGCCGATTGGCGCTGGCTGCTCGATCGTGCGGACAACCCTTGGTATCCGAGCCTGCGCCTGTTCCGGCAGTCTAAGCCGACGGAGTGGGCGCCGGTGCTGGAGCAGGTGAGCGTGGCGCTGCGGCAGCGGGCGTGAAGGCAAACGGTTCTTTTTTGAAGAAAAAGAACCAAAAAACCTGTGCTCTCGTTGGTGCGCGTTGTTGAAGCGTGTTGCTTAATGCGACCGCGACAGGGCGCGTGGCATGCTATCGCAGAACGAATGCGCGTACTAATACTAGCCGCCCGAGACGTTGACCGGTGCAAGCAAGGCAAGCAGTTCTTTTTTGAAAAAAAGAACCAAAAAACTTTTGCTCCTTGGGCGTACGCTGTCGGAGAGTCCGCGACAGCAGTGACAAAAGCTCTTTGCTTCCTTTTCTCGAAAGAAGGCCTTGCCGTCGCGCCGTCGGCCATCGCAGGAGTCAGTGTTTCGGGCTGTTGGTACAACAATGTACAAGCCCCGAGATCCTGACTGATGAAGGCAGGCAAACAGGTTTTGAAAAGACCGTAGCAATCTGCACGCGGGCTGCAGAAAACTCCGCGACAGCCGGACCAAAAGTTTTTTGCTTCTTTTTTTCAAAAAAGAAGGCCTTGCTTACTTTGCGCCTACGTCTGGTCTCAATGGCAACAACGCTGCGCCATCTCGCCGACGCGAGCCTTCCGCCACAACCACACAGCCAGCGCCCCGAACACCACGTTCAGCCAGAACGTATAGTTCAACGAGAAATGCTCGACATGCGCCCGGATGTCCGGCCGCGCGTGCGGCACCAGCCCCGCCGCGTGGAACACCAGGTCCATCACCACGCCGCTGGCCGCCATGGCGACGAAGAACACGCAGAAGATGTAGGCGGCGAACCGCCAGCCGTAGTAGCGGCGGTAGACGTCGAGCAACGGCAGCACGATCAGGTCCGCGTAGAGGAACGACAGCACGCCGCCGAAGCCTGCGCCGCCGGCCCACAGGATGGCCGCCATTGGCACGTTGCCGATCGAGCAGACGAAGGTGACGATGGCCAGCAGCGGCCCGATCACCGCGTTGCCCAGCACTCGCACCCAGGGCGCGCTGTGGTGCAGGAACAGGTGCGACCAAACCTCCGGCGGCACGAACGCGGCGAGCACGCCGGCCACCACGAAGCCGATAGCCAGGTCCTTCCACAACATGCGCGCGTCCATCACCACGCTTTGCGCCACCCGCACCGGCGTTTGCGGTTGCCGCAGCTTCTGCCACAGCGTGTCGCCCGGCACTGGTGGGCCGGCATGGCCGTGGCCGCCGGCGCCGGCGGCGTGCGCCCGCGCCTGCTCGGCCAGGGCGGCCGGGTAGGTCAGCCGCACCAGCGCCCACATGATGCCGATCAGCACCAGACCGCCCAGCCACTCGGCCGCGGTGAACTGCCACCCCATCAGCAGCCACAGCACCACGCCGAGCTCGACCACCAGGTTGGTAGACGCCATCAGGAACGCCAGCGACGGCACCAGCCCGGCGCCACCGCTGAACAGCGTGCGGCTGATGGCGGCCGACGCGTAGGAGCAGCTCGAGCTCGCGGCGCCGAAGCCGGTGGCAAGGGCCACCTGCCGCAACCCATTGCCGCCCAGCGCGCGCTGCAGCCGCTCTTGCGAGACCACCACCTGCAGCAGGCCGGAGATGACGAAACCCAGCACTAGGCTCCAGGCGACGTCCCAAAACATGCTTGCCGACATCAGGACCGCGTCCAGCAGGTGGTGCAGGAACCAGTGTGTCGCGTTCATGGCCCGAACTGCGCGCGCAATGCCTTCTTGTCCAGCTTGCCGACGCTGGTCCTGGCGATGTGGTCCACGAACTCCATCCTGTCCGGCACGGCGAACTTCGAAATGATGCCCTGTTCCACGCGCGTCATCACGTGCGCGCGCAGGCCGGCTTCGTCTGGTGCGACACCTTGCTTCGGCACGATGATCGCCAGCGGCCGTTCGCCCCAGCGTTCGTCGGCAACCCCGATCACCGCGACCTCGCCCACGCTCGGGTGCTCGGCGATGATGTCCTCGAGCTGCAGGCTGCTGACCCACTCGCCACCGGTCTTCACCACGTCCTTGATTCGGTCGGTGATCTGCAGGAAGCCGTGCGGGTCGATGAAGCCGATGTCGCCGGTGTGCAGCCAGCCGCCGTGCCACAGCGCGCGGCTCGCCTCCGCGTTGCCGAGATAGCCTTGCGTCAGCCACGGCGAGCGCATCACCACTTCGCCGGTCGACACGCCGTCATGCGGCAGCTCACGCATCTCGGGGTCCATGATGCGCACATCGCACAGCGGCACCGGGCGGCCGGCGCGGCAGCGGTAGGTGAGCTCGCCCTGCCCGCCGTCGCGCAGCTCCGGCGGGACGCGGGCGAGCGTCACGATCGGCCCGGTCTCCGACATGCCGTAACCGGAGTAGACGTCCACGCCGCGGTCCAGCGCCGCGCGGGCGAGCGCGCGCGGCATCTGCGAGCCGCCGATGATCACCCGCCATTTGCTCAGGTCGACGCCCTCGGCCGCGTCGAGGAACATCTGCAGGATGGTCGGCACGCAATGCGAAAAGGTGACGCCCTCGCGCACGAACAGCTCGACCAGGGTGTCCGGCTGGTAGCGCCCGGGGTAGACCTGCTTGAGCCCGCGCGCGGTGGCGTTGAATGGGTTGCCCCAGCCGTGCACGTGGAACATCGGGGTGATCGGCATGTAGACGTCGTCCGCTCTGAACTCCATGTTGCCCAGGCCGGACAGCGTGTGCAGCACCACCTGCCGGTGCGAGTAGTAGACGCCCTTCGGGTTGCCGGTGGTACCGGTGGTGTAGAAGGTGGTGGCCGTGGTGCGCTCGTCGAAGTCGGGGAACTCGTGCGCCGGGTCGGCGGCTGCCAGCAGCGCCTCGTACTCGCCATCCCAGGCGAACGAGCTGTCCGCATGCGCGTCTGGCGCGGATGCGCTGTTCACATGCGCGCCGGGGAGGACACCGTCCTCGCTGAGGCAGACGAAGATCTCCGCATGCGTCAGCAACGGCCGCAACGTCTGCAGCACGGAGAAGAACTCCGCGTTGCACAGGATCACCCGCGCCTGCGCGTGGTTCAGCGTGTAGAGGATCTGTTCGGCAGACAGGCGCACGTTGACCGTCAGCAGCGTGGCACCCGACATCGGGATGGCGAAGAAGCTCTCCAGGTAGCGGTGGCTGTCCCAATCCATTACGCCAACCACGTCGCCGTGGCGCACGCCCAGCCGTGCGAGCGCGCTGCCGAAGCGGGCCAGGCGCTCTCCAAAATGGCGGTAGGTGAAGCGGCGCAGGTCGCGGTAGACGATCTCCTGGTTGGGACACTGCCGAAGCGGTGTCACCAGCAGGTTCTTGATGATCAGGGGGTAGTCATAACCGAAGCCGGGTTCCGCGGGGGCGCTCACAGGTGGTCTCCACTGCGCGTAGGCGTTAACCGGCCGCACCCTGGGGGATCGGGCGGTTACCGGCAACCTGCCGCGCTGTGAAGCAGGTGCAGTTCCTGACGGATTTTGCCGACCAAGCGGTGGTCCTGCCGTTGGCCGCCTACGTGCTGCTGGTGCTGGCCGGGCTGGGCTGGCGACGCGGCGCGCTGGCCTGGGGGGCTGCCGTCGCCGGCGTGCTGGGCGTCATGCTGGTGCTGAAGCTGGTGGCCTTTGCCTGCGCGTCGCAGCTGGCCTGGACGGGCGTGGTCAGCCCAAGCGGCCACACGGCCACGGCCGCCGTGGTGTACGGCGGGCTGCTCGCGCTGCTGGCAACGCGCTCGACCGCCGGCACGCTGGTGGCGGCCTGCCTGGGCGGGGCGTTCGCGGCGGTGGTGGGGCTGACGCGGCTGATGCTCCACGTGCACACGGTGGGCGACGTGCTGATCGGCGCCGTCGTCGGCGTGGCCGGCGCGGTGCTGATGCGACGCCTGGCGGGAGTAAGGCAGGCGCGGCCGGCGTCGCCGTGGGTTCTGCTGGTGGGCTGCGTGGTGGTGTTCGCGCTGCACGGAACGCGGTTGGAGGCAGAGTCACGGTTGCACTGGCTTGCAGTGGACGTGTGGCCGTTGAGCGCGTGCAGGTGAGAGCCTGGGCATGCTTGGTTGTTTTTTAGCGAGTAGAAGCAAGGCCTTCTTTTTCGAGAAAAAGAAGCAAAAAGCTTTTGTCCCGGTTGTCGCGGGCGGCTGAAACGACACGTCTCACCAACGCGCGCCCCAAGGGAACAAAAGTTTTTTGGTTCTTTTTTTCAAAAAGAACTGCTTGCCTTGCTTTCTCTTGTCCGAAAGCGAGTCAAAGCCGGCCCGCACTCTAAGGCCCAAGCGTGCAAAAGAAGATTTGTAATGGTCCCTGTAGGAGCTGAGCAATGCCTGTCCCGGGTCTAGGTCCTTACGACGACTCCAACATCTTCGCGCGCATCCTGCGCGGCGAAATCCCGAGCCGGCGTGTGTATGAGGACGAGCACGCGCTCGCGTTCCACGACATCAACCCGCAGGCGCCGGTGCACGTGCTGGTGATCCCGAAGACACGGCACGTGTCGCTGGCGGACTTCGCCGCGCATGCGCCGCCTGAAACGGTTGCGGGCTTCTTCCGCGCGGTCGCTGCGGTCGCGCGCGACCTGGGGCTTGAAGACCCAGGCTACCGCATCCTGGCCAACATGGGACACGATGCACATCAGGAGGTGCCGCACTTCCACGTCCATATCTTCGGCGGGGGGCCGCTGGGGCCAATGCTGGCGCGTGTCGTCGCCTGACGTCAGTGGGGCGAGATCGCGACCGGTGACAAGCAAGGCAAGCGGTTCTTTTTTGAGAAAAAGAACCAAAAAACTTTTGTTCCCTCAGGTGCGCGTTGTTGGAGCTAGCGCGACAGCAGGGACAGACGTTTTTATGCAGGCATTGCGTTTGCTGCACTTGCAAGGTCAGACCTGCGCCGCTGCTACACCATGCTGCAAAGCATTAGAGATCTGCGTGCGCGCCAAATGCGCACGTGCGCGCCGCCACTGATTAAACGACACCTTTCCATCAGCACGCACTGTACGGGAGCAAAAGTTTTTTGGTTCTTTTTTTCAAAAAAGAACTGCTTACCTTGCTCCCCGATCAACACAAACAGTCAAACCAACCAACCGGCTCAAAGTGAACCGTCCGCCCCGACCGACACGGCCAGTCGTTCTGCAAACCCGCCACCTCCGGCTTCAGCGGCAGCGAACGCGCGCAATGCGGTTTGTGTCTGTTCGGGCCCGCCGAACTGGAAACCGACTTGGCTGACGTAGGCGCAGGCGGCACGCAGCTTGCGGTCCAACGCGCTGCCGACCGGAAACCGCATCTCCGCAAGCCGAGCCACGTGCGGCGGCGGCGCGTCCTGGTGGCGCATCGCGTAAGGCGTGTCGCGGTACCAGGCGAGCGGCGCGTCCACCGTTTCGGTGATTGCGCGCACCACCTGCCGGTGGTCGACGTGGCTGCCCAAACCCTGTGGAGCCAGCACAAGGTTCGGCGCGAATTCGCTTTGCAGCGCCGTCAGGTGTGCCGCGAGCGCCTGCACGATGATGTCGTCGTCGCGGACGCCGCCGAACAGGGCGCGCGCGCTGTCGTAACCACGATGCGGTGCTTCGGGCAGGCCGAGGTGGCGCACGTCGGTGAACCCAAGGATGGCCGCGGCCGCGTGGTCTTCGGCGCGGCGCAGGGCCATGTAATCGGTCTCCGCGGGCAACCCCTTGTCGAGCTGGCAGGCGAGCGCGAAGCCGGTGACGGGCGTCACGGTCGCGGTGAACGCGGTCGCCAGCACCGTGCGCCAGCCGCGGTCGTGCAGCACCGCGGCCAGGCCGCCGCAGGAAAACACTACGTCGTCCAGGTGCGGCGAGAGGAACAGCGCCGTGCGCGTCACAGGAGGTGCGGGTCCGCCCGGAAACGGCACGGCGTCATCGGCAGCTCGGTGGAGAAGCCCAGGTCCGGCGCTCGCCGCACCGTGTCGGCGTAGACCTGCATGATCTGCCGCCCGACCGCCGGCCACGAGTAGAGGCGCCGGCACTCCTCCAGCCCCGCCTGCGCCAGCCGGCGCCGCAGGTCCGGCTCAGCCAGCAGCCGGCGCAGCGAGGCGGCCAAGGCGGGTATGTCGCCCGGCTCGTTCAGCAGCCCGTTCTCGCCGTCCCGCAGGCAGTCCATGACGCCCACGACGCGGCAGGAGACGCAGGCCAGGCCGGATGCCATCGCTTCGAGGATGGTGTTGGAGAACCCCTCGGCATAGGTGGGCGAAACGAACACGTCCGCCTGGTGATACACCGCCGGCACGTCCGCGTAGTTGACGTAGCCGGTCATCCGCACGCGCCCGCCCAGGCCCAGTTCGGTGATGCGCGCCGCGACGCGCCCGTGATCCGGGCCGATGCCCGAATACACCAGTGAAAAGGCCGCGCCCTCGTCGGCGAGCAGCCTGGCCGCGTCCAGCAGGTCCAGCGCACCTTTCCGCGCGTCGATCCGGCCGTGATACAGCAGCACCGGCGCGGCGCCCACCGGCCGGGCGGCCGGGGTGAATCGGTCGGTCTCCACCGCGCCCGGCACGATGGTGAAGCGTCCAGGATCGGTGCCCAGCCGCCCGCACACCTCCTCTGCAAACGAGCGGCAGCCGATCAGCACCGCGCCCGCGTGGTCCAGCACGCGTATCATCGCCAGGCGGTGCGTCTCGCAACACGAGCCCACCCAGTGCCCGTCGCCGCCCTGGATGGAGACCACGCTCGGCAGCCCCAGCCGCCGGGCCGCCAGCATGACCGCCCAGCCGGTCGGGTAGCCGTATTGCGCGTGCAGCACGTCGAACGGCGCGCGCGTGTGTTCGGCGCAGATCGCCTCCACCATCACGGCGACGTCACGCTCGAAGTCGCCGGTCGACTGCTCGCCGAGCTGCTCCAGGCCGAAGACGCGCACGCCGGGCACCGCGGGGGGCGGGCCGCCGCCGTAGACGGCGCGGCCGTAATCGTCGCCGCGGTATTGGCTGATCATCGTTACGTCGTGGCCGGCGCTGGCGAGTTCGCGGAGCAGGTTCTGCGCGTAGACGCTCATGCCGGAGATCGCCGGGAAGTAGCGGCGGCTGACGAAACAGATCCTCATGAAGGCAGGCAAGCAGTTCTTTTTTGAAAAAAAGAACCAAAAAACTTTTGTTTCCGCTGCCGCGCGCTCGTGGGAGAGTCCGCGACAGCGGAAGCAAAAGTCTTTTGCTTCTTTTCTTCAGAAAAGAAGGTCTTGCTTCGCATCAGGACGCCACCCGATCCCGCAGCCACGCCAACGCACCCGGCACCATCGTGTCCGCCCGGTGGCTCTCCCGCGACAGCTCCACGCAGACCAGGCCGGTGAAGCGCACCTCATGCAACGCCGCGAGCACGCCAGGCAGGTCCATGTCCCCCTCGCCGAACGGCAAATGCACGTGCACGCCGCGCGCCATGTCCTCGATCGACACGGTGCCGAGGTCGCTTGCGTACTGGCGCACCGCGTCCGCGGGGTCCATCTCGCCGGTGACCAGGCAGTGCCCGGTGTCCAGCGCCAGGCGCAGGCCGGGGATCGCCAGCGCCTGCCAGTCTGCCGCGGTCTCGATCGCCATGCCCGGTTCCGGCTCAAGCGCGGCGACAGTCCCGAGCTGTTCGGCACGCCGGGCAATTTCGGCCGCGCCCTCGGCCACCCAATCGCGCGCCTGCGCCGCGGTCACGCCCGGTTTCGGCACGCCGGCCCAGAAAGACATCGCCTCGGCGCCGGTCTCAGCGGCCGCTTCCAGCGCGCGGGTCAGGAAAGCCACGCGGCGCGCGCGGCCCTCACTGTCCGCGGTCACCAGGGTAGGCTCGTGCTTTTGCCGCGGGTCGAGCAGGAAGCGCGCGCCGGTCTCGATGACGCAGCCTAGGCTATGGGCGCGCAGAAGAGCGGCGACGCGGCGCAGCTCGGCGCGAAAGCCCGCGAACGGGTCGAGGTGGTGGATGTCGAGAGTCAGCGCCACGCCGTCGTAGCCGGCGTCGGCGATCAGCGCGATCGCCTCGTCCAGCCGGTGGTTGGCGGTGCCGTTGGTGTTGTAGGCGAACCTCAAGCCCATGCCTCCGCGGCAAGCCGACACGCTAGAGTGTTTTCTGACCTCGTTGAATTGGACAAGCAGACCGGAAAACGCGGCAGCGCCCTCCGTTGACGAGCATCTGCATCCGACGGGCAGCCCCGTAAGGTTGGTTGATGCTCTAGAAGAAAGGGAAGGCCTGCTTTTTTGAAAAAAAGCAGCAAAAAACTTTTATCCCTGCTGTCGCGGAGTTTCCTGCAACGCGCACCCAAGGGAACAAAAGTTTTTTGGTTCTTTTTTTCAAAAAAGAACTGCTTGCCTTGCTTGCTACTCGTCAACACGGGCCGCCGGGCGAACCTCACGCTACCGCCTCCAGGGCAATCTGCGCCGCGTGCACCTCGGGCTCGCGGTAGAGCGGGTAGAGCGGGCCCACGATGCGGTCCACCCCGGCCACGTCGAGCCACGGCACGCCGCCCAGCCGCTCGGCCGCACCGGCGGGCAGGCGCACCGGCAGCGCGCCCGGCGGCGGCGGGCCGAAACCCACCAGGTCCGATCC
Source organism: Acetobacteraceae bacterium (assembly GCA_965198755.1). Lineage (GTDB taxonomy): Bacteria > Pseudomonadota > Alphaproteobacteria > Acetobacterales > Acetobacteraceae > BOG-908. The sequence continues at coordinate 3,170,669 of OZ240673.1, read as the reverse complement.
GCGGTCCAGCAGCTTGCGCACGCCACGCTCGCCGATGCGGTGATAGCTCATCGTCTCTACCTCCAGCCCTGGCACCACCACTTTCACCACGTGCACGTCCGGGTGGTCCGGCGGGGAGTAGTCCAGCACCAGCACGTCCATCCCGTGCGCGGCCAGGCGGCGGTGCAGTTCGGCTACCAGCGCTGTGCCGGACAGTGCGCCGTCCCATTGCGGCAGCTCGTCGAAGCGCTTGGTCTCGCGGCGGGACAGCGCGCTGTCTGCCAGCAGGGCGCGCAGGCTGGCCTGGTCGCGGCCGAGCCAGTCGCGCATCGCCGCCATCGTGCGGTCCTCCTCGCCGTCCAGCGTCTGGCGGGCGCGGAAACTTTCGAGGTAGCGCGCCGGCGCCACGCGGGCGGCTTCGGCCAGCGCGCCGTGGCTGAACGCCTTGCGGGCGCGCGCGGCGGCGAACTCCAGCACCGCCTTGCGCAGCGCGTGCTCGCGGTCGGGCGAGGCGGCCTCGCCGGCGGCGGTGACCATGATGGGTGCTGCGGCAGACCGGTCCGTCTCGCCGCCGACGCAGTAGACGTTGGCGATGCCGAACGCGTCGTCGGCGAACTTGGCCAGCACCTCGATGCCCAGACTGCGCAGATGCGCCAGCAGCGCGCGGGTGCGCGGGTCGCGCGGAAAATCGGGGCCGAACTCCAGCAGGATGCCGCGGTCCATGGCGCGGAAGCCCAGCCCGTTGCCGTCGCGCTGGAACAGCTCGCACAACCCGTGGCCGATGGCGAAGTCCAGGCTCGGCCCTGCACCCAGCCCGTTGGTGATCGGGCTGGTGAACGCCGTGTAGCCGGGCGAGAGGTCGCCGTAGGAACACGCCGCGATGTCGATCGGCAGCCAGACCGTCGCGCCATCGCGGTAGCGGCGCGTCGGCACCCACTCCAGCGCGGTGTCCGCATCCACCGCGCACCCGGCCGGCAGGCACAGGGTCAGCGGGTCGGCCACCGCGTCGGCACCCAGGCTGCGCACCAGGTCCGTGGTGCTGCCCCGCCGCCGCTCCAGCCGCCAGATGCCCGCCGCCGAGTGGATGGCCTCGGCCAGCTCGCCGGTGGTCCCCACGATCGCCTCATCGTCGGTGCTGCCGTAGCCGACGCCATGCGGTGCGACGCCCACCCAGGCCTGCGCGGCCGCGTCGTGGAACACCGCGTTCCAGCAGGGCACGCCGGTGCGGTCCAGCGGGGTCAGCGGGAACAGGTCCACGCTCCCCGCCGGCATGGAATCGAGGTAGGCGCGGGCGGCCTCGGGCATCGCGCGGGTCATCGGCGGATCGGGATCGGCTTGGTGGACGGCGGGCCTTCGATCACCTGGTCGAGCAGCGCTACTGCGGCCGCCGTGCCGGTGTCGGTCGCCATCTCGAACGGGGTGAACACCGACGTGAAGTCCAGCCGCTCGTAGACGCTGCGGTAACGGCGCGCCTCGTCGCGCGAGAGCGGGATCTGCTTGTGGTAAGCCTTGTGGCAGGAAATGCCTTGCGCCTCGCCCGCCGCATCGAAATCGATCTTCAGGCTGTCGCCGGCGAACACCGCGCGCCGCTCCGCGTCGTGCAACACCGCCTGCCCGGCATAGTGGCCGCCAACGTGGTGCAAGGTCAGGCCTGTATAGATCTCGAACGTCTCGTCGTAAGGCAGCGTCACCCGGAACGCCTTGGTCCAGTCCAGGTCGTCCTTCTGGATCAGCAACGCTTCCGGCTGGAACACCTCCTGCAACTGGAACAGCGCGCCGTAACCGTGCGGATGCGACGCCGCCAGAAACCGTATGCCGCCGAGCGCGCGTATCTGCGCCAGTTGGGCATCGTTGTAGATCGGCGCTGCCTCGAACGCGACGTTGCCCAACTCGTGCAACAGCAGCCAGCCGTGGCTGTCCAGGCCGAACCGCGGCGTGGACCAGAACTCCCACACGCCGGGGATCGCCTCGCGCCAGTGGAACTGCAACGTGGGGATCAGCTGCTCCGGCGTGCGAAAGTCCCAGCCGTCCTCCGGCAAATCGTTGCGCACGTCGGAACAGATAGGGCAGAGCGGCGGGGTGGCGAAGTAGCGCTGCCAGTGGCCGCAGTTGCTGCAGGCAAAGGGGGTTAGGGGCATGAACTGACCCGAAGGAAGCAAGCGGTTCTTTTTTGAAAAAAAGAACCAAAAAACTTTTGTTCTCTTGGGCGCGCGCTGCCGGAAACTCCGCGATAGCGCCACCAATAGCTTTCTTTACGGGCGTCACTTGAGAAGCCGGCGGATGGCCCGGAGGTCATCAGCATGACTCGCAAGTCGACGGACTGGATTGCCGGATTTTGGAGTGAACGTGGCATTGTTTCTTTTGTTTCAGACAAACAGTCGCTTTAACGTCGCCACCACCATTGCCTGCGCACGCTCCAGAAGCGCCATCGTGTGCAAATCATGCTCCGGTGTGAACGCAAACGCCGCACCCTCCAGCACGCAGGCGGCAAACGCCTCCATCTGGCCGAGAAACGGCGCCCGCTCCGCGTCCGGCACGTCCACCTGACGGGCCACGCCGTCCGCCGCATCCGTTAAAACCAAAGTGCCGCCCGGCGTCTGCCCCATCGTGTCCGTAGCGACGATCTGCCCCGCCGTTCCCAGCACTTCCAGCCGGCGGCGCGGCAGCGTCTCCGGGCAGTTGTAGGCCACGTGCATCTGCAGCAGCACGCCGGAGGCCGAGCGCGCCATCAGCAGCGCCCCATCTTCCACGCCGCGCCCCTCCACCCCGCGCGAGGCGTAGCCGTGCACGCGCGACTGGCCCATGGCGGCGACGGCCTCGATGCGCTCGCCCAGGATCATCGCGGCGAGGTCCAGCCCGTGCGGCGCCAGGTCGAACAGCGCGCCGCCGCCGGCACGCTCCGGGTCGGTGCGCCAGTTGTCGGTGCTCACCGCGTCGGGCGCCCAACAATCGTCCACCCAGCAGGCGTAGACGATGCGGATGGCGGTCGGCCGCCCGATGGCGCCGTCCGCCACCAGGCGCGCCAGGTGGCGATGCGCCGGGTGGAAGCGCTGGTCGAAGGCGGTGGCGTAGCGCACCCCGGCATCGGTGCAGGCACGCACCATGCGGGTAGCCTCCGCCAGCGTGGTGGCCATCGGCTTCTCGCACAGCACGGCGAGGCCGGCGGCGGCGACGCGTTCGGCCAGCGCGCGGTGGGCGTGGTTGGGCGTGGCGACGTAGACCGCCTGCAGGCCGGGCGTAGCCAGAAAGTCGTCCAGGCTGGCGTGGCAGGCGACACCGACCAATTCCCGCCGTGCCCGGTCCAGCGCCGCGTCGGATTGGTCGTGCACCGCCAGCAGGGTGCCGTTGGAGGACTTGCGGATGGCCGGCACCGCGTAGTCGCGCGCCACCCAGCCGCACCCGGCAATGCCCCAGCCCAGGCGCGCGCCGGTGCTCACCATTCGGCCGGCAGGTCGAGAAGCTCGCGCCGGCGGATGGCGCCCTCCAGCGCCGGGTCGCCGGCCACTGCGCGGGCGGGCGCGTCGGTGGTTGGGCGATAGGTGGCCAGGGACGCATATTCCGCCTCGTAGCGCGGCGAGGGGAAGCGCAACGTGCCCGCGCCTTCGGCATAGAGCGGGTTGCGCATCAGCTGCCGCCCCGGCTGCGGCATCGCCAGCCCGCCGGTCAGCATGCGTGGCACGTCGGCTGCAGCCGCACCGGCCGCCAGCGCCACGGCTGGCGCCTGTTGCAGGTTGGCGGCGTCTGCCGGGTGCGGGGCGCGTGCTTCGGCGAGCGCGGTGGTCAGTTCGCGGTCGTCGTACAGCAATGCCTGCCCAAATAGCGCTGCGTAGTCTTCGGGGAGCAGGGGCGCGCCGTGGGAAAGGTTTTCCACGGCGGCGTTGTGGGCGTGTCCGACGAGGATGCGGCCGGAAGCAAGGCAAGCAGTTCTTTTTTGAAAAAAAGAACCAAAAAACTTTTGCTCCTGGGGGTGCGCGTTGGGAAGGCGTGTCGTTTCAGCCGTCCGCGATAGCCGAGACAAAAGCTTTTTGCTTCTTTTTCTCGAAAAAGAAGCGCTTGCTTCCTGCCCGCCGGCCACCCGCAGCATCTCCCCCGCCACACGCTGCTTATCCGGCAGAAAATAGAAAGCATCGTGGCAGAACACGAGGTCAGCCGACGCGTCCGGTAACGGCCAGGGCTGCGCCGCGTCGAAGCACAGCAGCTTTGCCTGCGGTGCCACGAAGTGCCGCGCCAGCCACAGCTTGGCGAACACCAGGTCGCCGCCGGTGATCTCGGCCTGCGGCCGCACGCGGGCGAACTCGCGCAGGTAGTGGCCGGCACCGCAGGCCAGCTCGACGATGCGGTCCGGCGCGTGCCAGTGCGCCTCGGCCAAAGCCAGGCCGGAGAGGAAGGTGGGGTCGGACCAGCGGTGCGCGAAGTAGGTGGCCACCGGCCCGAACGCCAGCACATCCATGGCGGCGCGGAAGCTGAGCGCGGCGCGCTCGCGCACCGCGAAGCGGCGGGCGGCTTCGTCCGGCGGTGGCGTGCTGGCCCAGCCGTCCTGGTCCGCCAGCAGGATGACACAGGCGGTCTCGGCGTCGCCGGCATCCAGCGCGGCCAGTGCCGCGTCGGCCAGCGCGCGGCGGTCGGCGCGCAGGAAGGCGATGCCGTCCACCACCGGCCAGCGCTCGCCGGCGGCGTGCAGGTCGTGCGGTCCGGCGGTGAGCACGGCGCCGGTTGCCGGGCTGCGCAGGTTTGGGGGCGGGCTGGTCACGCCGGTAGCAGCCCTGCGCGGCGCATCACCTGGTAGTGGAAATCCTGCAGCGGGCCGGCGTGGACCAGCTCCATGTCGTCAGTCGCCTGCGCCTCGGTGAAGCCGGCGACGGCGGCGAAGTGGCGCACCTCCATGATGCGGTCGATCACGTCGGCGGCGTTGAAGGCGCGCCCCTCCGGCGTCCCGGCATCGGCCGCCAGGGCGAGCGCGTCGCGCGTGTGGGCGGCAAGCCCGGCCGGCAGGGTGGCCAGGGCCTGGTCGGTCAGGCGGCGCAGGACCGGGATCAGGTGGGTGCCGAGCAGCACCTCGCCGGCGAACCCGGCGTCGGGCAGGGTGGCGTTGTGCAGGTGGTGAGCGAGGCCGGCGAGGAATACGGGCGCGGGGTCGGCGCCGTACTCGGCGCACAGCACGACGCCCAGCACGGCGACGGCGAGGCAGTGGTCGCCGTGGCCCTCCGGCGGCTCCAGGATCAGGCGCGGCTTGCCGGGGCAGGTGGCGCCGGCGCGCGGCTGGCGGATCAGCGCTTCGACAAAGGCGGGTACAGGGGCCGCTGCAGCTTGCTCGGCGCCGCCGCGCTGATCTTGCCCGGCGCCGAGATGCCGATCGTCCTCGGCGTGGACGCGCTGAACTTGCTCGGTAGCGACGGGTCGACTCTGCTCACCACCGACGCGCCGACGCAGTTCGTCGACCAGGCTGGCGGCCGTCGCACCCCTATCCTGGCCGGCCAGGATACTCCCAGTCACCTGGTCGAACGAGGCCGTCTGCACCTCGGCTGCCTCGTCGGCCGATAGCCCGGACGTGACCAGCACCGCACGGTCAATGCCGCCCAAGCGAAGCGCGACCAGCGCCTCGGCGGAGACGGACAGCGCCACGTCGCGCACCGCCACACCGGCACAAAGCGCTACCCAGGCGCGCCGAAACATCAGCGAGGCGAGGCTTTCGGGGGATCGCGCGTCGCGGATGCGCTTCAGCGTCGCCAGCTCGGCCGCCAGCGAGGCAATCCCGGCAAGGTCGGCGGGCTCCGCTGACCGTACCGGTGGCAGGCTGTCCATCGGCCGGACCGCGCCTAGGCGGCCACCAGCCAGTCGAGCAGGACCTGCTGCTGCACGGGGAAGGAGTGCTCCTCGCGACACCCGGCCGGCGTCATCGGCGCCTTGAAGAACAGGCCGAGCTGCTCCTGGATGCCGCCATGGCCGCGGCGGCGTGCGAGGTCCAGGACACGGGCGATCTCGATCACCAGCGGGGCGGCCAGGATGCTGTCGCGGCAAAGGAAGTTCAGCTTGATCTGCATCTTCTGGCCGAGGAAGCCGACGATGTCGATGTTGTCCCAGGCTTCCTTGTTGTCGCCGCGCGGCTTGTAGTACTGGATGTTCACCAGGTGGTTTTCCACCTTGTAGCCGAGGATGTTGTCCAGCACGGACCCCTTGGTGGCGAGCTTGCTCTGCAGGCTGGCGGCGTTGTCCAGCGCCAGGCCGTCGCGGTTTCCAAGGATGTTGGTGCTGAACCAGCCTTCCACGAACAGCGAGCGCGCGCGCAGCGCTGGCGCCAGCACGGTCTTGAGGAACGTCTGCCCCGTCTTGCCGTCCTTGCCGGCTACCGGCACGTTGCGCTCGGCGGAGAGTGCGACCAGCGCGGGGATGTCGGCGGCCAGGCTCGGGGTGAAGTTGCCGTAGGGCACGCCCTCGGTGATCGACGCGTAGGCGTACAGCATCGCCGGGCTGATCGAGGGGTTGTTGTCGTCCAGCCCGCGCTCGAAGGCTTCGACCTCCTCCAGCACGGCGGTGTCGGCCGGCCAGCGTTCCACGGAGGCGAGGTTGATCATCACCACGTCGCTGATGCCGGTGGATTGCTTGTAGTCGCGGATGTCCTGACGGATGCGCTCGACGGCGCCGCGGTGGCTGCCGGCGACCACCTTGTTGGCGCCGTCCACGTTGGCGCAAAAATCGGTGCTGCCGACGGCGGGCCACGGCCGGATGCGCGAGAGCTCGCCGGCCACCAGGCTCGCCTGCTCGGCTTCCAGCACCCGGTGGCCCTGGGCTGCGTGGCTCAGGTCGTCGGCGTTGAGGTCCCAGCCGGCGAAATGCATGTTGCGGTAGGCGGCTAGGCCAGGCACGTCGGCGTCGGCCAACGGCAGTCCGGCGAAGTCGTTCGACCCACGGCGTAGTAGCTCGATGCCGGCGACCGCCGTGGTGGCGACCGCGCCGCCCACGCCGACCACGAGCACGCCAAGGCGGCGTCCTGCGTTGGACTCGCTGACGCCCAAATCCGGCATGCGTTTTCATCCCTAACCCGCCCGGACGCCGACCGCCCGGGTGTGGGCCACATGGGGTTCGGCATCGCGGTGTAAACCCGGGAGGCTGCCGCTCACGGAAACGCTAGTAAAGTAAGGCAAGGCCTTCTTTTTTGAAAAAAAAGAAGCAAAAGACTTTTGTTCTCTGGGTTGCGGGCTGTCTCAGCCGTCCGCGACAGCGCGGCCAAACGTTTTTTGCTTCTTTTTTTCGAAAAAGAGAGCCTTGCTTTGCTTCGATGAAAACACCGCAAACGGTATGGCGAGCATCAATCCCGCCACCGCCGGCAGACAAACCAGCAATGCCGCAGGTGATGCGGCCGCGAACACCGCCGCGAGCGCGATGCCCGCCAACGTATGCGGCCAGAACATCCCTGCAGCGCGCGACCAGCCGATCGCGTGCTCGTCGCGGGTCTGCCCGGTCCAGCTGCCGGGTGCTCCGGCGGCCAGGCGCAGCACGCCGGCTGTCTTGTGCAGCGCGATGATGGGATCGAACAGCTGGGCGAACACCAGCTCGGACGCGGCCAGGCGCAACACGCAAGCCCGGCCGCCAAAACGCGAGGCGACCGCGGGGCGCAACAGCAGTTCCAGCATGCCGAGCAGCTTGGGCGCGTGCAGCGTCAGCCAGCCGAACGCCAGCAGGGTCAGCAGGCGCCCCCAGCGGAGTTGGGCCGCGCCCCCAGTGGCGGCGTTTAACGCCGCCAACGGCAGCATCGCGAACCACAGTGGCGTCAGCGCATAGTGCAGGATTGCCTGAAGCATCTGCAGCCGGCCCAGACGGCCGAGTTCGCGCCGGCGCAGCAGGAAGCGATACTGCAGGTTGCCGGCGGCCCAGCGGCGGTCGCGGACGAGGTAGTCGGGCAGCGTCGGCGGCTGGGCTTCGGACGAGCCCTCGTCGCAGGCCAGCACGCGCAGGCGCCAGCCGGCACCCTGCAGCAGCGCGGCCTCCACGTGGTCGTGCGACATGATGGCCGCACCGTCCGGCAACGGGGATAGCCGGCAATGCGCACGGAACGGTGCCACGCGGACGACGGCGTTGTGCCCCCAGTAAGGGCCGCTATCGGCCTGCCACCAGGCCTGCCCCACCGCCCAGATGCGCAGGCCCTGCAACTGGCCGAACTGGAATAGGCGGGGGAACAGGGCGCTGGCCGGCTGGCCGTGGAAGGTGGCCTGCACGATGGCCAGACGCGGGTCGGCCTGCATCACCCGCACCAGGCGCAGGATGGCGGGTGCGGTCATCTCGCTGTCGGCGTCCAGGCAGACCAGCAGGTCGAAGGCGCCCGCGTGCTCGTCCAGGAAGGACATCACGTTGCCGGCCTTGAAGCCGGTGTTGGCCGCACGCCGGCGGTACAGAACGGGCGTGGCGCACGCAGCGCGCAGGCAAGCGGCTTCGCGGGTCTCCGACTCCGCCAGCGCGTCGCTTGCGGTGTCGGACAGCACGCACAGCGAGAAGCGGCCGGACAGCCCGGCATGGTCGATATCGGCGCCGAGTTGCGCCAGCCTGGCGAAAACGGGTGCAACCGCCTCGTCGCGCACGCAGACGGCGATTGCGGTCCGCAACGTGACCGCCTGGTCCGGCCGCACCAGGCGCAGCGCCGGGAACACCGCGCAGGCGGAGTCGCGCGCGCCGATGCGCACGCAGAAGCCGATCAGCCCAGTTGCCGCCGACAGGCCCAGCCACGGCGCGTTTGCTGCCAGGCACAGCAGCAGCGCCAGCTTCAGGGCGGTCCAGCCGCCTGGGGCCAGCACGGCGGCGCCCAGCCAGACGAGGCAAGCGGCCACCCCCAGCATCAGCGCAAGCAGCACGGCCCGGCGCAAGCCCACACGCTCGGCCAGTTCGCGCTCACCCGGATGGGCTGAACGATGCCGACGATGTCCGTCCGCACCATCCTGGCCGTGCGCCGGCGGGCGCTTCAGAACGTCACGCGACATGGGTGCACTGGGCGGGCAAGTCGAAAGACGCTCTCAATTGCGACCGCCGCCTCAGTAGAAAGCAAGCGCCTTCTTTTTCGAGAAAAAGAAGCAAAAAGCTTTTGGGCGCGCTGTCGCGGACGGCTGAAACAAGGCGTCTCACCACGGCACACCCGAGAGAGACAAAAGTTTTTTGGTTCTTTTTTTCAAAAAAGAACTGCTTGCCTTGCCTGGTCGAAGCCACTGCAAGCCGAACGCCCCTAGCACGCAGCTTCAGCATCCGCCCGATGAAGCCGGCTTCCGGCCAGCAGCCGCTGTGCGGCGAACGGCCCGCATTCACGATACAGCGGGTAGAGCGGATCGGTCAGCCGTGCTGCGAGTGCCGCGTCGAACCAGGCTGGCCCGCCGCAGGCTGCCTCGTCCTCGGGGCGCAGGCGCACGCGCAGGGCGCCGTCGCGAGGTGCGTCGAGCAGCAGCGGGTCGCGGCGGGCGCGCAGCCTGGCGACCCCGCGCCGGCCGAGGCGGTGGTAGCTCATGGTTTCGCTCTCCAGTCCCGGCACGATGGCGCGCACCACGCGCACCGGCCCGTCTGCCGGCGAGCAATCCACCCAGACGATGCCGAGCCCGGCTTCCGCCAGCCGGGTCGCCAGATAGTCGAGCCGGGCGGAGGAGGTGGCGACGTCGGCCGCCGGTGCGTCGGGCAGGTCGGCAAACGAGATGCCGCGCGTGCGGCGCTGCACCGGGCCGGCCAGCAGCTGGCGCAAGGCTGCCGCGTCCAGCCCCAGCCACTCGGCCATCGCCTGCAGCGCGCGCGGCTCTTCGGCGGCCGGCGGGACGGCGAGCAGGCGGGCCAGGTAGGCCGGCGGCAGCACGCGCCGCGCCGTCTCCACCGGACCGTGCGTCGCCGCTTTGCGGGAGCGCGAGCCGATGTATTCCAGCAGCGCCTTGCGCAGGGCCCGGGCGCGGTCCGGATGGGACGCCTCGCCGCAGGCGCTGAGCTGCAGGGTGAAGTGGGCCGGGCCGTCATCATCGCCCATGACATAGAGGTTGGAGAGTCCGAAGCTGGTGTCGGCCAGCTTGACGACCGGGCGGATGCCGAGCGCGTGCAGGCGAGCCAGCAGGTCGTCGACGTCGCCGAGCGCGCCTTGCGGCAGGTCGACCACCACGCCCTGGTCCAGCGCGCGGTAGGTGAGGCTGTTGCCGTCGCGCTGCAGCAGCTCCATCAAGGCGTGCGCCAAAGCGTGTGGCAGGTCGAAGCCGGCGCCCAGGCCGTTGGTGATGGGCGTGATCAGCCGCGCCGGCGCGGCGAGCTGGTAGGGGTGCGCCGCCACCCACTCGGCCGGCACCATCACCGGTGCTGCGTCCGGCCAGCGCTGGCCGGCGACCCAGGAGAGCGGCATGTCGGGCGTGTAGGCCGAGCCGGCCGGCAGGCACAGCGTCAGCGGGTCGAGCACCGCGTGTTCGCCCAGGCGCGCGGCCAGGGCTGCATAGCTGGCGAGGGTCTGCGGGGCGGCGGCGATGGTGGCGCCGACATGGGCTTCCTCGCACAGCTCGCCGAGTGCGCCGACGCGTGCCTCCAGCTCGGTCACGCCGTAGCCGTAGCCGGACAGCGCAGGGCTGTCGGGGCCCAGCAGCACGGCCTGGACCACGGGGACGCCGATGCGGTCCAGGCTGTCGATGCGCGAGACGATCACCTCGGCACCGCGGGGCAGGCTGTCCTGAAAGGCCTGGGCGACGCCGGCGAGGTCGTTCATCGGCGGGGCTGACCCGGCGAACGGGGCTGCAGGTAGGCTTGGCCGTGAGCCTTGTGGTGCATGGCTACCCTTGTGAGCGTTGTCTCGGAAACTGGGGCGGAAAGCGCGTTTGCACAGAAGCGGGCGGGTTCCTGGGAGGGCGGCGGTGCCGCGCCTGTGGGCGCTGATAGCATGTTGGTGTGCGCATCGGCAGGCCAGGGTGGGCGGTCAGGGCCTGCTGCGTCAGACCGGCTGCTGGACGCGGCCGGTTGCAACCTTGACGGACCGCAGCGCCGCGGCGTGCAGGTCCGGACCTGGGCTTGGGCAGGTCGTTAGATGCTGGGAACACCCACCCGCCGACGCGCCGCCCCGGCGAGAGCGGCAGAGACAACGTTGCCTGCAAGCTCAACCGCTCTCGGCAAGCCGAGACGAACCACCCGCTTCACCCGGTGTGCGCCGGGGGCTGACAAGGCGAGCCTGCTTGGATGGGTCAGACGCCGCACGACGGAGAGACCTTGCTGCCCGTGCAGTGAGCGCGGTGGGCGCTACTTCGCGCGGCTCGGATCGTCGGCTGGGTTGACGTATTGCAGGCCGAACGGGCCGGTGCCGGAAACCTGGATCACGGCCTGCTGGTCCGTGGTCCAGAGCGAGTGGGGCATGCCTTGCGGCAGGTAGACGAAGCCGCCGGCGGTCAGCTCGGTGCCGTTCGCGCGGACCAGCGTGGCGCCGTGCCCGTGGTAGATCGAGCCGGACAGGATTGTAACGGTTTCCGGCTTGGAGTGGGTGTGCGGCTTAATGTCGGTGTACGGCGGGAAGATCAGCCGTAGCACGAAGGGGCCGGGCTGGGAGGGGTCGCCGAGCAGGTTGCTGACCTGGGTGCCCTTGGGCAGGGAGGCGGGGGCGGGGACGTATTTGAAGCCGGCGTTGTCGCCCTGCACGACGAGGCCGGTGGTGGCTGCGGCCTGCTGCGGGTGGACGGCGAGGCATGCGAGAAGCAGTCCGGCGGCGAGTATCCTCATGGTGGGCGTCCTTGGCTTGGCAGGGCTTGTGCGTTGCCTGTTCAGTCCCGGTCGGCGAGCGAGATGACACCAGGTAACCTGGATACGATTTCCTCAGTTCCTAGCGAAGAGGGCAAGGCATGCGTTTCCGAAAATAGCGGCGAAAACTCTTTCCCTGCTGTCGCGCAACCCCCGGCAGCGGCTACCCAGGAAACAAAGTTTTTGGTTCTCTTTTCAAAAAAGAACCGCTTGCTTGCTTGAGAACAGTCGAAAATCCGATGGTAGCGACGGGGTGACTTGAACACCCGACCAAGGGATTATGATTCCCCTGCTCTACCGCTGAGCTACGTCGCCATCCGCCAGAGCGGCGCCTGTTATCCCCGCGCACCCCTGCAAGTCAACCAAGCCCAGAAATCAAAAGTTTTTTGCTTCTTTTTTTCAAAAAAGAAGGCCTTGCTTGCTTCCCTAACGGGTAGCGCGCCCCCCGCAATCCTGCTTGGCTCCGCCCAGCCACCCCGGAGCCACGCCGCATGCGCCGCCGAACCGCCCTCCTCGCCACCATCGCACTCGCCGCCCCGGTGCTGCTGCACGCCCAGCCGCAGGCCGACCAGGCCACGCTAGAGCAGCGCTTCGACGCGGAGATCAAACCCGACGAGATCGGCGGCTGGCTGAAGCAGATGGCCAGCGAGCCCAACCAGGTGGGCTCCGCGCACGACAAGGCGAACGCCGAGTTCGAGCTGCATTTGTTCCAGCAATGGGGTTGGGACGCCCACATTGAGACTTTCCAGGTGCTCTACCCCACGCCCCTTTCCGAGGTGCTGGAGACCACCGCTCCTACCCCGTTCCGCGCCACCTTGCAGGAACGCGCCGTCCCCGGCGACGCCACCTCCGCCCGCACAGCAGACGCGCTGCCCGCCTACCTGGCCTACCAGGGCGACGGCGACGTCACCGCCCCGCTCGTCTACGTCAACTTCGGCATGCAGGACGACTACAAACAGCTCGAGCGGCTGGGCGTCGACGTGCGCGGCAAGATCGTCATCACCCGCTACGGCCACGGCTGGCGCGGCCTGAAGCCGAAGCTGGCACAGGACCACGGCGCCATCGGCTGCATCATCTACTCGGACCCCGCGCAGGACGGCTACAGCATGGACCGCGTCTACCCGAACGGCCCGATGCGGCCGCCGCAGGGCATCCAGCGCGGCTCGGTGGCCGACATGCCGCTCTACCCCGGCGACCCGCTCACCCCCGGCGTGGGTGCCACCGCCGAGGCCCACCGGATCGACCGCGCAGACGCGCCGGTGATCCTGAAGATACCGGCGCTGCCCATCTCGTACGCCGACGCCATCCATCTGCTCGCGACGATGGGCGGCCAGCCGGTGCCGGCGGACTGGCGCGGCACCATGCCGATCACCTACCGCGTGGGCCCCGGCCCGGCACCGGTGCACCTGGCGGTGAAGTCCGACTGGAGCCAGAAGACGATCTACGACGTGATCGCCACCATGCGCGGCGCCGAGCTGCCGGACCAATGGGTGGTGCGCGGCAACCACCACGACGGCTGGGTGTTCGGCGCCAGCGACCCGCTGAGCGGCCAGTCCGCCCTGCTGGCCGAGGCGCAGGCGATCGGCCGTCTGGTCCACGCCGGCTACAAGCCGAAGCGCACCATCATCTACGCCAGCTGGGACGCCGAGGAGCCGGGCCTGATCGGCTCGACCGAGTGGGCCGAGACCCACGCCGACGACCTGAAGAAGCACGCGGTCATCTACATCAACTCCGACGAGAACGCCCGCGGCCTGCTCGACGCCGGCGGCAGCCCGGATTTCCGCCACTTCGTAAGCGGGGTGGCCGCCGACGTCACCGACCCGGAAACCCACGTCTCGGTGGCCCATCGCCTGCGCGCCGCCGTCCGGGTGGGCGCCACCGAGCCGGGTGCGACACCGCGCGAGCTGGCCGACGCCCGCGAGCTCGCCGACCCGGGCCGCGACATCCCGGTTGCAGCTCTCGGGTCGGGGTCGGACTTCTCCAGCTTCCTGCAGCATCTCGGCCTGCCGGCGCTGAACTTCGGCTACGGCGGCGAGGGCGAGGCCGGCGGCGTCTACCACTCCGCCTACGACACCTGGGAACACCACAGCCGCTTCGTCGACCCAAGCTTCGTCTACGACGCGCTGCTGGCCAAGACGGTCGGCCGCGCGGTGCTGCGCATCGCCGACGCCGCCCTGCCGCAGCAGCGCGCCGGCGACTTCGCCGATGCGGTGGCGGGCTACCTGACGGATCTGAAAAAGCAGCTCGAGACCGCGCGGCAGACCGCCGAGACGCAGGCCTCCCTGCTGCGCGAGCACGACTACACGCTGGCCGCCGACCCGACGCGGACGAGCGCGCCGCCCGAGGCGCTGGGTCCGGTGCCGGCGGTGGAGCTCGCCGTGCTCGACGACGCGGTGACCAAGCTGAAGCAGAGCGCGCACGCCTACGACACGGCGCTGGCCCATGATGGCGCCAGCCTGCCGCCGGACCGCCTCGCGAAACTGCAGCAGGCGATGCTGACGATCGACCAGACGCTGGCGCCAGAGGCCGGCCTGCCTGGGCGGCCTTGGTACAAGAACCTGATCTTCGCGCCGGGACGCTTTACCGGCTACGCGGCGAAGACGCTGCCGGCGGTGCGCGAGGCGGTCGAGGAACGCCGCTGGGCGGACGCTGACAAATATGCGCACGCGACGGCGGCGGCGCTGGATGCGTATAGCGCGCGGTTGGACGCGGCGCGGGAGATTGTGGAGGGGAAGCGGTCGTAAGGTGAGGCAAAGCAAGCGCTTCTTTTTCGAGAAAAAGAAGCAAAAAGCTTTTATCTCGGCTGTCGCAGACTGCTGAACGACACGTTTCAACAAACCGCGCCCTACGAGACCAAAAGTTTTTTGGTTCTTTTTTTCAAAAAAGAACCGCTTGCCTTGCCTTCGCCACCGCGAGGACGCGCTTGCGTGGAAGTCCCGTTCCGGCCATCTTTTAGTTATGCAAGTTCACCTGACACGCTGGGCAACAGCCTTGGCTTGCGCATCCCGAAGGACCTCGCGGGGCGTTTTCGCCTGACCGAAGGCGCGCGCGTGGAGATGCAGGCCGAGGGCGACCACATCGTCATCTCCATGCCGGTGCGCTCCGAGCTGTCGGAGATGCTGGCTGGCCTGACGCCGGCAGCCATGTCGGACGCGTTCGACTGGGGTGACGACCAGGGCCGGGAAGCGGTTGACTGACCCTGGCTACGAGCCAAACGCCGGCGACCTGATCTGGCTGGATTTCGACCCGCGCATCGGCCGTGAACAGAGCGGCCGGCGGCCTGCTTTGGTGATCTCTCCCCGGCCGTTCTGGCAGGCGACGCGGTTGGCGATCGTCTGCCCGATCGCGTCGCGCGTGCGTCCGTTTGGGACGAGCGTGGTGTTGCCGTCAGGGCTGGCGGTGGCCGGCGAGGTGCTGACGAGCCACGTGCGCAGCGTGGACACGATGGCGCGGCCGGTGAGCTGGGCGGGTGGCGCGGTGCCGGCGGTGGTGCTTGCAGAGGTGCGCGGGAAGTTGGCGGTGCTGGCGGGGATCGATTAATCGCCCGAAATCTCGACCAGTGATAGTAAAGGCAAGCGGTTCTTTTTTGAAAAAAAGAACCAAAAAACTTTTGTTCCCTTAAGCGCGCGTTGCAGAAACTTCGCGACAGCAGGACCAAAAGTCTTTTGCTTCTTTTCTTCAGAAAAGAAGGCCTTGCTTACTTCCGTCCCACCGGCTCGAACCGATAAGGACTATCACTCTCCAAGTTCGGATCCAGTGCCAACCGATGTTCCAGCGGCGGAAACGCCCGGCTGCGGCAGTTCTGCCGGTCGCACAGGCGGCACGAGAGCCCGATTCCCACCGCCGCCTGTTCCAGTGCCAGCCCGTCGCCGTAGACCACCTCGCCAGCATGCGCCACGTCGCAGCCCATGGCGATCACGTGCGTGGGCGGCGGCTCGCCCCAGGCGGCAGCCGGTCCTTCGATGCAACGGGCGAAGCAGAGGAACGTGGCACCATCCGTCAGTTGTGCGACCTGCACGCGCAGCGTGCCGGGTGTCGCGAACGCCGCGTGCACCACCCAGCGCGGGCAGCTGCCGCCGTAGCGCGCGAACGGAAAGCCGCCGGCGGAGAAACGTTTGCTGACGTTGCCGGCCGGGTCCACGCGCAGGAAGAAGAACGGGATGCCGCGCGCGCCGGATTTCTGCAAAGTACTGAGGCGGTGGCAGGCCTGTTCGAAACTGACGCAGAAACGGGCGGCGAGCGCGTCCACGTCGTGCCGCAGCAGACGCGATGAGTCGAGGAACGCGGTGTACGGCATCAGCAGCGCGGCGGCCGCGTAGTTCAGCAACCCGATGCGGATCAGGCTGGCGGCTTCCGGCGAGCTGGGTGCGATGCGGGTGAGCAGCGCTTCGACCATGTCGCGTGCTTCCAGCAGGATGATCTGGAACGCCATGTGGAAGCCGCGGCTCTCGCGCGGTAATTGTTCTGACAGCGTGAGCGTGCGGGTTTCCGGCTCGTAGCGGCGCAGCGCGTCTTCCATTGGGCTGACGCGCACGCTCACCTGGTGCAGGCGGCGCAGGCGTTCGGCGATGGCGTGGTTGGTCTCCGCCGGCGTCACGTTCAGCTGGTTGGCGATGCCTTCGGCCGCGGATTCCAGTTCGGCGAAATAGTTGCCGCGTTCGTGGAAGACGTCGCGCGCCTCCTCGTTGGGCAGCAGGATGCGCCGGCCGGAGGGCAGAGCCAGGCCGGAGGCGTCCTCGCGCGCCACCCGCCAGGCACGGTAGAGGGCGAGCACGGCGCGCGCCGCGTTGGGGTTGCTGGCCACGCCTTCCAGCTCGGCGTCCGGGATGGCTTCGGTGCCGAGAAGCGGGTCGGAGAACACCTCGCGCAGGCCAAACTCGAGCTCGCGCTCCTGCGCGCCGGACAGGGCCGCAAGGTCCACCCGCAGCATCTCGGCCAGCTTGATGACCAGGCTGGCGGTGACGTTGCGCTGGTCGTGCTCGATGAGGTTCAGGTAGCTGGGCGAGATGCCCAGCTTGGCGGCGAGCGCCTGCTGCGAGAGGTTCTGCTCGGTCCGCAGCCTGCGAACCGTGCGCCCGATGAGTGGCCGTGCCATGTCGTCAGCTTTTCTGGGTGTTTGCCGAAAGCAGGCAAGGCAAGCGGTTCTTTTTTGAAAAAAAGAACCAAAAAACTTTTATTCCCTTGGCGCGCGCTGCCGGAAACTCCGCGACAGCCAGACCAAAAGTTTTTTGCTTCTTTTTTTCCAAAAAAGAAGGCCTTGCTTTCTTCACTAAGGTCGGCCCCCGCGGCCTGTCGGTATGTACGTCCCAAGTATCCCCGAGTCTATCTGACGCGGCTCTCGCCCCACCCGCCTGATTATACCTCCGGTAACTTTGCAGGCTGCCTCCTTTACGCGAACGCTACCAGTGCCGACTGAGTCGTGCGTCTCAAACTGGCTCGGGCTTTTACAAGCTTTACAACTTTACTACCCTACCTGTCGCCGCAGTGACGAAAAAATGGCTTATGCTGCACCCGCGAGCTATCTTCCTGTGTCGCTTGAGCCGATATGGATAGACAGTCGTTACGACATAAGGTTATTTGCCCCCATGAACAAGCCAGTCCCCCTGTTTGCCCCCGAAGGTTCGACCGGTTCGTTGTCCGCCGCCAGCGGCCGTCCGTCCGCCTATCAGGAGCACCAGGCGCAGGCGGCCGACCTGATCGAGGCGCGGTCGAACTGGAACGGTATCAACCCTGAGTCCGTGGCGCGCATGCGCCTGCAGAACCGCTTCCAGACCGGACTGGACGTTGCCCGCTACACGGCCGCCATCATGCGCGCCGACATGGCGGCCTACGACGCGGACTCCTCGCTCTACACCCAGTCGCTCGGCGCCTGGCACGGCTTCATCGCCCAGCAGCAGATGATCGCGGTGAAGAAGCATTTCGGCACCACCAAGCGCCGTTACATCTACCTCTCCGGCTGGATGGTCGCCGCCCTGCGCAGCGATTTCGGCCCGCTGCCTGACCAGTCGATGCACGAGAAGACCACCGTGCCCAAGCTGATCGAGGAGATCTACACCTTCCTGCGCCAGGCCGACGCGCGCGAGCTGGGCGGCATGTTCCGCGAGATCGACGCCGCCCGCAAGTCCGGCGACGCCGCGCGTGAGGCCGAGCTGATGGCCCGCGTGGACAATTACGAGACCCACGTGGTGCCGATCATCGCCGACATCGACGCCGGCTTCGGCAACGCGGAGGCCACCTATCTGCTGGCCAAGAAGATGATCGAAGCCGGCGCCTGCGCGCTGCAGATCGAGAACCAGGTGTCCGACGAGAAGCAGTGCGGCCACCAGGACGGCAAGGTCACCGTGCCGCACGAGGACTTCATCGCCAAGGTGCGCGCCTGCCGCTACGCCTTCCTCGAGCTCGGCGTGGACGACGGCATCATCGTCACCCGCACGGACTCGCTCGGCGCCGGCCTCACCAAGCAGATCGCCGTCAGCCACACGCCCGGTGACCTGGGTGACCAATACAACAGCTTCCTCGATTGCGAAGAGGTTGCCCCCGGTGACGCCCGCAACGGCGACGTCATCATCAACCGCAACGGAAAGATGCTGCGGCCGAAACGCCTGCCCAGCAACCTGTTCCAGTTCCGCGCCGGCACCGGCGAGGACCGCTGCGTGCTCGACAGCATCACCTCGCTGCAGAACGGCGCCGACCTGCTGTGGATCGAGACGGAAAAGCCGCAGGTGAGCCAGATCGCCGGCATGATGGACCGCATCCGCGCGGTGATCCCGAACGCCAAGCTCGCCTACAACAACTCGCCCAGCTTCAACTGGACGCTGAACTTCCGCCAGCAGGTCTACGACGCGTGGAAGGGCGAGGGTCACGACGTCTCCGCCTACGATCGTGCCAAGCTGATGAGCGTGGACTACGACGAGACCGCGCTGGCCAAGGAAGCCGACGAGCGCATCCGCACCTTCCAGGCGGACGCGGCAAAGCGCGCCGGCATCTTCCACCATCTGATCACGCTGCCGACCTACCACACGGCCGCGCTGTCGGCGGACAACCTGTCGAAGACGTATTTCGGCGACCAGGGCATGCTGGGTTACGTGCTGGGCGTGCAGCGTCAGGAACTGCGCCAGGGCATCGCCTGCGTGAAGCACCAGAACATGGCCGGCTCCGACGTGGGCGACGACCACAAGGAGTATTTTGCTGGTGAGGCGGCGCTGAAGGCGGGCGGGGCGCACAACACGATGAACCAGTTCGGGTAGGAAGGAAGCAGTTCTTTTTTGAAAAAAAGAACAAAAAACTTTTGCTCCCTGTCGGCGACCTGTCCGGCGAGCACGCGACAGCGGAGACAAAAGTTTTTTGCTTCTTTTTTTCAAAAAAGAAGCGCTTGCCTTGCCTTACTCCGGCGGCACCGGCGAGCACGCAACGCTCGCCGCCCGGGCCAGCACCAGCATCCGCCGCGCCGCCACCCCCGCGCCTGCCATCTCGCCCGCCACGTGCGTCAGCAACGGGCTGGATAGCAGCGCGTGCGCCGCGGTGTTCGTCGCCACCTCCACACCAGCCACAGCACCAGCGGACAACGCCGTCCTACGCAGCAGCCCCAGCGTGGCGAGCGCGCCGGGACGCAACCCGTGCAGCTGGGCCACCTGCCGTACCAGGCGCAACCCGCGCCACGCCACGAACAACGCGGCCAGCCCCGGCGACGGCATCGCCGCGATGCCCGCCACGGACTGCAACGCCGCGGCGCGTCCCAGCGCGTCGGCCTGGCCGCGCAGGCTGGCCACCGGCCCGGCGCGCAGCAGTGCGAGGATGGCGTCCGGGTCGTTGACCGCGTTCACCGCGGGCAGCAGCGCGGGTCCTTCGGGCAGCTCGCGCAGCCACTCCCGCGCGGCGCGCGCCCGCGCCACCGCGTCCTGACCGGACAGCGCTGCGCGCAGCCGGTCCACGCCGCGCAGGGCGGACAGCGCCGCCCACTCGCGCCAGAACCCCAGCCCGATCATGCCGAAGCCCACGCCGGCTACGCCCGCTGCCGCGCCGCCCAGAAAGCCGGACCGCGCGAACGTCTCGGCCACCAGCTGGAACGTCTGCAGCCCGGCCGCACCCAGCACCAGCACGGACGCGCCGCCGAACACCAGCGCCGGCATGCCCCATTGCCGACGCGTCGGAACGGCCAGCTCGATGACCGGCAGCGCGGATTCCAGGCGGGAGGCGGGCAGGTCCTCCGTCTCGATGCGGGGACGCGGCGGGCGCTCACGCGGCAGGGTCTCGGAGACGTCTCGGCCCTCCCCGGGCACGGCAGTCGCGGAAAGCTCGTCCATATGCGGACGGGGCGATGTCTGGCGCTCCTCCGGACGGGCTGCGCCCCGGCCGCGCGCGCCGGCAACATCATCAGCACGAGGCAGCGCCTCCGTCTCGATGCGCGGCCGGGGCCGGGGCTCGCCGGGGCGGGTGTCGCTCACGTCAAATCCTCCAGCAGGAACGCCAGCAACGCGTCCAGCCCGACGTTGGGCACGCCGAGACGGCCGCCGTCCGGCAGGCGCATCGGCTCGAACTGCGGCAGGGCCAGGAACGGGTGCTCCCAGAAGTCGTCGCCGGGCGGCTGGTCCGGCACCTCGCCGGGGTAGGAGCGCGTCATCACCTGCTGGCCCAGCACGCGGCCGCGCACGGCGGAGACCGGCCGGCCGTCCAGCGTCCAGACGAAATCCTCCGTGCAGCGGACCGAGGCGATGGCGGCGTGGGTGCTGCGCACCCCGGTGGCCGGCACCTGCGCCAGTGAGCGCATAAGCGCGGCGAGGTTGCCGCGCTGGCGTTCGGCCACGTGGTCCGACTTGGTGGCGGCAAACGCCACGCGGTTGATGATGCGCGGCGGCAGGCGCAGCTCGGTCAGCGCGCCCAGCGCCTCCCACCAGTCGAACTGCCAGCGCAGCGACCCGGCTGCGGCCGAGAGTGCCGCCCGCATGTCGGCGAACGCGTCGCGTCCGGCGTGCAGCGCGCTCAGCACGTCGGCCAGGATCACCAGGCGGTCCACGTTGGCGAACAGCGGCGAGGCGAGGTCGCGCCGCACCGCGCCGAGGTAGGCGGCGTAGCGGTCAGTCAGCAGTGACGCCAGCCCTCCCTGCGAGCGTAGCGGGAAGAAGCTCATCCACGGCGCTTCCGGGCCGGGCGCCGGCATCACGTGACGGCCGGGCTGCAGAAAGGCGAGGCCTTTGTCACGCAGCTTGCCCAGCACCTCGCGATACAGACGGGTGCCGGCATGGGCCAGCGCCTCGTCGGCGGCCGCGCGGGCGGAGATGCCGCCGATGAAGGCGAGGAACGGGGCGGCCACCGGCGCCACGGACGCGGATTCCAGCCGGCGCAGCGTGGCGTCCGACCACTCGGCGTAGGTCTGGCGCAGCATCGGCAGGTCGATCAGCCACTCGCCCGGATAGTCGAGGAACTCCAGACGCACGTGGCGGGCCGGCAGCAGGCCGCGCGGTAGGCTGGTGGTCAGCGCCAGCAGAGAGGCGGCGTCCGTGCGCTCCGGCCAGGTGGGCGGGTCGGCGGCGAGGCGGGCAAGGTGGCGTGCCTGGTCGAAGCGCGGCACGTCGCCGGCGCCCGAAGGTGCCAGCACCCAGCGGCGCGCCATCAGGTTGGCGGCGACCGAGGTGATGAAGGCGGTCTTGCCGGCGCGCGAGAGGCCGGTGACGCCGATGCGGATAGTGGTGGTGGAGAACGGCCAGGCCTGGACGCCGGTGTAGGCCAGGTTCTGGAGGGTGCCGCCTACGTTGGAAAGCAAGCTCAAGGAAGCGCTTCTTTTTTGGAAAAAAAGAAGCAAAAAACTTTTATCACGGCTGTCGCGGACCGTTCCACAGACGGGTACCCAGGGAACAAAAGTTTTTTGGTTCTTTTTTTCAAAAAAGAACTGCTTGCTTTCTTTCCCTCAAGAATACTCATCCTGCAAATCGCTCTCCAGCGTGTTCATCGACGCCCGCGCGTAGATCTCCTCGGGCTCTTCCTCGTCCGCTGCCGGCTCTGCAAGCCGCAGGAACATCTCGCTCGTCGCCGTGTCGCACAGGAAACCGCTCAGCCAGTCGATCTGCCCTGCCTCATACGCCCAGAAGGCAGCGAACAGATCCAGGTCGTAGATGCCGTCGCTGGCCTGCCACAGCACGGTGCCGGCCGCACCTTCACGCCCGAGCCGGCCGGGCCCGAGGGCGAGGGACCGCGCGGGGCCGGGATAAAGCCGGGCGACCACACCGTCCAGCACGAAAGGATGGGGGGCCTGGGTCACGACGCGGCGGCGTTTTCCGGCACCGGCAAGCGCAGGCCGGCCCGCAACCACAGGACGCGCAGGCCGAGCCCGCCGGCGACCGCATAGGGCAGGATCAGCAGCAGGTTGTAGCGCACCTGGTTGACCGCCACGCCGGCGTTCAGCGCCAGCATGAACCAGGCCGGCAGGGCCATGACCAGGAAGGCGGCCGCGCTCCAGCCGCTTTGCCCGCCGCGCCAGGCACGGCGCAGCGCCAGCACGGTGCAGACCAGCGCGGCGGGCAGCAGGATGAAACCCCACCAATGCGCCACGTAGGCCCCGCGCAGCGCCAGCGGGATGGAGACCAGCACGTGCCAGACCGGCATGCGGAAGAGGTAATGGGTGAGCAGGTAGCGCAGGTGGTGGTCGTAGCCGCCGGCCGCCGCCAGCGTTTCCGGCAGCATGTGCCGCAAGCCGAGCACGTAGAACGAGCTGGGCTGGTTGTCCCAGGCGAAACGGTCGCAGCCATGCGGGCCGAGGAAGTCGCGGCCCAGCGCGGTGCCGTCCGGCAGCCAGCACAGGTAGGCGTGGGCGTACTCGCGCCAGGTCATGGTGTCGAAGGCGATGCGCTGCACCAGGGTGTGGCTGTCGTAGCCGTAGGTCAGCGCCGGGTGTCCCAGCACCGCCGCGTTGCGCGCGATCCAGGGGGCCAGCGTGGCCACCGCGCCAGCCAGAAAGGCGGCGCCCGGCAGCAGGGCGCGCCTGCGTGCGGCCAGCGCCAAGGCCAGCAGCGTCATCGGCACCAGGTAGAGGAACGCCGGCCGGGTCAGCGCGGCGAGGCCAAGCAGCGCGCCCGATGCACAGGCCCAGCCCAGGCAGCTGCGCGACACGGTGCCCAGGCGGGTCGGTCCGCCCGCAGCCGGATCGGCACAGTCCGCTACAAGCGCGCGCACGCCGGCGGCGGTCGCGGCGGTGGAGAGGAACAGGCAGGTCATCTCCGTCATCAGGTAGTCCACCGAGCGCAGCAGCAGCGGGCTGGTCACCAGCGCGAGCAGCAGGCTGAGCCAGCCGACAGCGCCGCCGCCGACCGTGTTGCCCATCCACCAGACCAGCCAGAAGAACCCCGCAAGCTCGGCGAACTGCAACAGGCGCAGGCTGGGCGCGGCCGACGGGCAGGTGTCATCCTTGCCGGCGCTGCCGACCACGCAGTCCATGCCGGCGCGCAACCTTCCGTCCAGTTCGGCGGCGGCAGCCACCAACCCCGGCCACAGCGGCGAGAAGCGCATCCCCGCCGGCCGCACGCCGTCCGGCCCGGGCTCAGCGAACATGTAACCGTCGGAGAAGCGGCCGTGGTGGACCAGGTCGTAGGCGATGCCGAGGTAGAACGGCTGGTCGAACACGTTCAGTTTCTGGGCGCGCTGGTTCTGCCAGAGCAGGCCGGTCACCAGCAGGATCAGCGCCAGTGCGGTGGCGCCTGGCCGCGCCGAGACCAGCCCGGCCAGACGTGTCACGCTGCCTGCTTGACGTGCAGCGCCCTGCCGAAAGGCGCTGCGCTGCTCATCGCCGAACCACCTGCCCGCGCTGCTCGCTCCGATGCTTCCCGCCCCATCGCTGTTCGCTGCGTCGCTGTTCGCCCTGTCGCTGTTCGCCCTATCGCTGCTCGCCTCGATGCTGTTCGGCGCCATGCTGCTTGGCCTGGTGCTTCTCGCGCCGACGCTCTGCGTCCAGATACCGGTTGCTCCGAAGCTGCCTTATTCGACGCTGCTTGCTTGGACATGGCGTGTCCCGGTTCTGCTAGGCCCGACGCTGCTCCGAAAATATGGTTTGCGCCGACGCTGCGCGCCCAAATGCTGCTCGCTCCGAAGCTGCATGCTTTGACGACGCCCGGCCAGGGTGTTGCACGCCCCGGCGCCTCCCGGCCGCACGCTGCCTGCCCCGATGCCGCGTGCGTCCCCTTGTGCCGTGCAGGTCGCATGCGGCCCGCACGCTTGTGGGCAGTCCGCCTCAACTGGTTGCCGCCGAAGCCTGCAACGCCGCCAGAACCTGCGTTCCCAAAGGTGACCCCAGACCGGTGACCGGGTCCCAGCCGGGCCCCGCCTGGTAGGCACCGTTATTGCCCGAAATGATGTCCGTCAACGCCGCCGGGGTTGCATACAGCACCGGGTTGATGAACCCGACCTTGCGGCCGAGCGACTGGTTGATCAGCGCCGCCAGCCCCGCCCACAGCGGTGCCACCGCGCTGGTGCCGCCGATCACCGTGGAGGTGCCGTCCACGCTCACCTGGTAGCCGGTCTGGGGGTCCGCGTCGCCGGCCACGTCCGGCACCCCGCGCTTGGTGTTCTGCACCGTGCCTCTCTGCCATGACGGCAGCGCGAACTGCGCCGAGTAGCCGCCGCCCGAGGCGCCGCCCGAATTTGCACCTTGGGCGCCGTCGTTCCACGCCACCTCCGGCCCTCCGTGCGGCAGGCTGGTGCCGCCGCAGGCCAGCACGCTGACGCTGGAGGCGGGGTAGTCCACGTGGTTCCCACCGTCGGTCAGCCCGTCGGAGGAGCCGCTGTCGCCGGAGGCCACGCACACGGTGATGCCCAGCGTGGCCGCCTGGGCCAGCACCTGCTCGAAGGCGGTAACGTCCTGCGCCGCGTAGGTGCTCTCCGGACCGCCCCAGCTGATGGAGATCACCGAAATGGCGTTGGCGGTGTCGTTGACCGCCTGGCTGATCGCGTCGTGGAAGCCGCTGCCCTGGTTGGGGCCGAAATACACCACGATGTTGGCACCCGGGGCCACCGAGCCCACCACCTCGATGTCGAGCTGCACCTCGCCGTCCGCGCCGTCGGGGTCGCCCTCGCCCGCGTTGGTGGCCCCGTCCACGCCCACCGAGGTCAGCGTGCCGGTCCGGGTCACGCCCACCGAGGAGAAATACGCGGTCACGTCGGAGGCCGCGTAGCCGCCGCCGAGCTCGATGATGCCGACCGTCTCGCCGGTGCCGTCCACGCCGGTGGGGAACTGGTAGGCGGCGGCCACCTGCGCCGGCGTGTAGGAGGCCGCCGTCGCGGCTGCAGGGGCTGCGCGGAAATGCGCCTTGGCGACCTGGCGCTGGTCCAGGCCCATCACGGCCAGCACGTCGGCGGTGATCTCGTCGGGCACGTCGATGTGGCCGGAGCGTGCCACGAAGGTGCGGCCGGCCTCGGTGTAGACGCCGATGTGCTCCGGCCGGAAGGCGGCCATCACCTGGGCGTAGGTGCCGCGCAGCTTAACCAGGTGGGCGCCGGCATCCTCCTCGACCACCGTCAGGCCGAACTTCTCGGCCACGTCGCGGACGCGCCGGATGCTGGCCTCCGGGGTGCCGTGCAGCGCGCGGTAGGCCTCGCGGCTGATCCCCGGTCCGCCGGCATGGGTGGCCGCGTCCAGCGGTGCGGCCGGCTTCAGCACCACGGTGACCTGCACCTCGTCATCCGGGTCCACGTCGCTGACGCGCGTCGCCGCCTCGGGTGCGTTGCGGAAACTTGCGTGAAATCTGCCCACGGCATCACCCCAAAAAGCCTACGATGATCCTCAACCACCGGCCGGGCTCAAGCAAACTCGCCGTGCATGCCAGGGCGGCTGCGCTACATTGGTGGACATGGCGCCGCGTCCCCGACCACTCACCCAGCACGACCGCGAGGCCTGGACCGCCTACATCCGGCACGTGCGCGCGCTGGCCGGCCGGCCAGCGCCGGCGGCCGAGGCCGCTTCCCAGCCGAAACCGGCGGTAGGCTCCGTCCCCCCGCCGACCCTGCCGCCAGCCCCGTCCAGGCAGCGGGCCCGACCGGCAGCCCCGCCACTACCGATCACCACCGGGCTGCAGCCGGCCGGGCTGGACAACGCCACCTGGAACCGGCTGCGCGGCGGCAAGCTGGCGCCGGCGCGGACGCTGGACCTGCACGGCAAGACCGCACAGGCCGCCTTTCACGCGCTGGAGCGTTTCCTGGTCAGCGCCCACGCCGAACAGCTGCGCTGCGTGGAGGTCATCACCGGTCGGGGGTCCGGCGAGACGGGGGGCGTCATCAAACGCGAGCTGCCAATGTGGCTGAATCTGCCGCGGCTGCGGCCGCTGGTGCTGGCGGCGACGCATCCGCATCCGGCTAATCCGGGGAGCACGCGGGTGTTGTTGCGAAGGATAAAGTAAGCAAGCGGTTCTTTTTTGAAAAAAAGAACCAAAAAACTTTGTTCTCTGCGGCTCGACGCGGGGAAGCGTGTCGTGTCAGCTTTCCGCGACAGCGAGAACAAAAGCTTTTTGCTTCTTTTTTCGAAAAAGAAGCGCTTGCTTCCCACTCGGCAGCGAGCGCTCAACTCCCCCTCAGGCACGCCGCGATCAGCGCCCCGGCTTCCGCGCCGGTCTTGGCCACGTGCCAGTTGGCCGAAAGCTTGCACTGTTGCGCGCGTGCCTCGGTGGGGCGCACCGCGAGCGCGGTGTCCACGCAGGTCCGCCACTCCACCATCGCCGGGTCTTCGGCCATCACCAGCTGGCACGCTTGCACCAGCGTCTTGGTGCCCGGCGCGGCGCCGCGGCCCATCAGGTGCTTCAGCGCCTTGGCCGAGCCGATCTCGGCTTGCACACACTGGCCCTTGCTCGTCTTGTGGTCCGCGCAGGCAGTATTGTAGGCGTCCCAGCCGACCGAGCTGTCCTCCTTTGTCAGGCCGGAGAGTGCGACGGTCAGCGTGGGATCGCTGCGCAACTCGGCCGCACACTCCGCAACGCCTTGCTCGACGGCCTCGTCGGCCAGCTTCTCCGGCGTGTCCGCGTCGAGCCCGGGGTCGTGGTCGTGCGCCAACTGCTCGCGGATCACCGCCAGCATCACCGGTTGCGAGTAGGCCGGGTTGCCGCGGCACAGGTTGGCCGCCTCGTCCGCCAAAGCGGGGGTGGTTAGGAGCAACAGGGCGAGCGCCGGTGTTTTCATGGAGTTAGTCTTAGGCGGGAATGGCGGCGATTGGCAGGGCCGTGGCTCGGCTGTCGCGGACCGTTCAACCGACGTGTACCCCAGGACTCAAAAGTTTTTTGGTTCTTTTTTCAAAAAAAACTGCTTGCTTTCTTTGCCCGTGCCACCGTCGCGCCAAATGCCCGTAGCCAATCCCAATCCGGAACCTTCCGCTCTGCGGGAGGGCATCGTCTATGCCCTGCTGACCTTCGTCGTCCACCTGGCGGCGAACCCGCATTACGGCTTCTTCCGCGACGAGCTTTACTTCATCGCCTGCGGCCGTCATCCGGCGTGGGGTTACGTGGACCAGCCGCCGGTGGTGCCGCTGCTAGCCGCCGCTTCCCAGGCCGCGGGCCTGTCACTGACGCTGCTGCGCGCTGTCCCGGCGTTGCTTGCCGGTGCCACCACCTACGTCGTCTGCCTGCTGGCGGTGCAGTTCGGCGGCAGCCGCTTCGCCGTGCGCCTGGCCGCGCTGTCCAGCGCCCTGGCGCCGGTGCTGATGACCTTCGGCATGCTCCTCTGCCCCGACTCGGTGCAGCTGTTGTGCTGGCCGCTCGGCATCCTCTGCGTCACCCGCGCGCTGGACCGCGATCCGGCGTGGTGGCTTGCCGCGGGGCTCGTGCTGGGGGTGGCGGGCGAGGCGAAATACAGCGCGGTGATGCTGGCCGCCGCCCTGCTGTTCGGCATCGTCTGCACCGGCCGCTGGCGCGCGCTCGCCACGCCTTTCCTGGCCGGCGGGCTGGCGGTCGCCGCGGTCGTGCTGCTGCCGAACCTGGTCTGGCAGCGGGACCGCGGCCTGCCGATGGCCGAGGTGCTGCATGCCGGCCGGGCCGGGAAGAACGTGCTGCTCTCGCCTGCAGAGTTCCTGTGGCAACAGGTGACGCTCACCAACCCGGTCCTGGCGCCGGTCTGGATCGCCGGCCTGCTGTGGTGCCTGGCGCGGCCGGCGATGCGCTGGCTCGGCGTGGGCGCCTGCGCGCTGCTCGCCATGATGATCGTCCTGCACGGCAAATCCTACTACGGCGCGGCGGTCTACCCGGCGCTGTTCGCGGCCGGCGGCGTGGCGGTCGAGCGGATCAGTGCGGCCTCCTGGCGGCTGCGCCCGGCGGTGCTGGCCGTGGCGCTGGTGTCCGGCGCGGCGCTGGTGCCCACCAGCCTGCCGGTTTTGCCCGAACCCGCGATGCTCGCCTACACCCGGGCGCTCGCCAAGGTCGGGATCGTGCCGATGGAGAACGAGCGGCACCGCTCGTCACCCTTGGGCCAGGTCTACGCGGACATGCATGGCTGGCAGCACCTCGCCGACCAGGTCGCCGCCGTCGCAGGTGCCCTGCCCGCCGCGGAGCGTGCCGACTTGCGCGTCTTCACCGCCAACTATGGCGAGGCCGCAGCCATCGACGTGCTCGCCCCGCGCGGCGCGCTGCCCCGCACGCTCAGCGGTCACAACCAGTACTGGGTGTGGGGACCTGGCGACGAGAACGGCAAGCTGCTGATCGACGTCGGCGGCAAGCTGGAGGACGACCGCAAGATAAGCAGTTCGGCGGAGCTGGCCGGCGTGTTCGACGCCGACTACGTGATGCCGCACGAGGCAGGGTTGCAGATCGTCCTGTGCCGCGGGCTGACCCTGCCTAGGGACGTGCTGTGGGCGAAGGTCAAGCATTTCGAGTGATGGTGGGAGGGAAGGCAAGCAAGCAGTTCTTTTTTGAAAAAAAGAACCAAAAAACTTTTGTTCCCTCGGGTTCGTGCTGAGGAGGCTTTGCGACAGCAGGACGAGCGTTTTTCCTGCTGACATTTAGAAGAGCAGGCATTTACTTTATTGAAATGCCGCGCGTTCGTCGTGCTCCGTAAGAGATGCGCTCACGCGTTACGCCAGCGGGCGCGACAGCATGGCGAGCAGTTCGTTTCGTCCGCGACATTCAACAGTCCCGCAGGCTGTCCGAGACTAACCACTGGGCTACCAGGATGATTGATCTGGACCCGGCGAAAACGCTGACATGCCGAGCAAGGCAACGACGTCTTTTCCGAACGAGAACCAAGCTTTCGGAAGCCCTGTCGCGGACGCCTAAACGACACGTTCCACCACGGCGCATCCCAAGAGATCAAAAGTTTTTTGGTTCTTTTTTTCAAAAAAGAACTGCTTGCCTTGCCTTGATGATCTTGTTCACCCGTTCGACAGACAAGGCAGGACAAGTTTTGTCAGACGTCCGTAGTCGGCGGCCCGCGTGTCACACCCGGAGGTGATCGGGGATGACCAAGCCGAGCCGGTTCGGCACGTCCCAGATTTCGCGTGCGGTGCGCATGGGAGTGAAGCCGGCGCGCAGGTAGTTGGGCAGGGCGCGCGGGTGGTCGGCGGTACAGGTGTTCACCGTGACCGCGCGTGGCTTGTGGGCCCAGGCGGTGGCCATGGCCAGGCGCAGCAGGGTGTTGCCCATGCCCTGGCCGATGGCGTGCGGCAGCAGTCCGAAATAGCTGATGTTGACGGTGTGGACGGCACGGGCGTCGAGTTCGAAGAAGCCGGCCGGTTCGGCGTGACGGTAGAGCACGTGAAGCGAGACCCCGGGCGAGCCGAGCAGGGTGGCGAGCTGGGCTTCCGGCATGGTGCGGCGCAGCCACCAGACGTAGGGGGCGCCGACGGTGTCGTAGAGGTAGCGGTAGAAGCCGGTGGTGGGCTGGGTGGCGCGCAGGATTGAGGCGTGTGTCGGCAGGTCGATGGGGCCTGCCGGGGGCGGGGTGTCCTGGCGCAGGAAGGTGACGAGCACCGCGATGCGGGTCGTTTCCTCGGGCGGCCTGAAGCCCCAGATGGTGTTGTCCTGAGCCCGCAACTTATCGCCCCTTTGCAAATGGGTTCGGTGGCCGGCTGGGCGCCGTCGTGCCCTGCACGCTTTTAGCCGTCGTGCCCTGCACGCTTCTAGCCGTCGTGCCCTGCACGCTTCTAGCCGTCGTGCCCTGCACGCTTCGACTTGTATCCAGCCGCACGCTTCTACGTGACGTGCGGCTGCACCGTTCGACTGGACGTGCTGCTGCACGTTTAGAGATGACGTGCGGCTGCACCCTTTGAGGCGATGTGCGGCCGCGCGCTCTGACAGAACGTGCGGCGACACCGTTTGGACGTAACGTGCCATTGCAACGCTCGCGCGCGACCGGGTGTGACCGCGACAGCGCTTGGCGCGACGTCCCGGGCCTAGTCGTCGAGAAAGCTTCGGAGTTTCCGGCTGCGGCTGGGATGCTTCAGCTTTCTTAACGCCTTGGCCTCGATCTGCCTAATGCGCTCGCGGGTCACGTTGAACTGCTGGCCCACTTCCTCCAGCGTGTGGTCGGTGTTCATGCCGATGCCGAAGCGCATGCGCAGCACGCGTTCCTCGCGCGGCGTCAGGCTGGACAGCACGCGCGTGGTCGCCTCGCGCAGGTTGGCCTGGATGGCGGCATCCAGCGGGATGACGGCGCCCTTGTCCTCGATGAAGTCGCCCAGGTGGCTGTCTTCCTCGTCGCCGATCGGCGTCTCGAGGCTGATCGGCTCCTTGGCGATCTTGAGGACCTTGCGCACCTTTTCCAGCGGCATGCCGAGCTTCTCGGCCAGCTCCTCGGGTGCGGGTTCGCGGCCGATCTCGTGCAGCATCTGCCGGCTGGTGCGGACCAGCTTGTTGATCGTCTCGATCATGTGCACCGGGATGCGGATGGTGCGCGCCTGGTCGGCGATGGAGCGGGTGATCGCCTGGCGAATCCACCAGGTGGCGTAGGTGCTGAACTTGTAACCGCGGCGGTACTCGAACTTGTCCACCGCCTTCATCAGGCCGATGTTGCCTTCCTGGATCAGATCGAGGAATTGCAGCCCGCGGTTGGTGTATTTCTTGGCGATCGAGATCACCAGGCGCAAATTCGCCTCGATCATCTCCTTCTTGGCGCGCGCGGAATCACGCTCGCCACGACTGACGGTGGCGTAGACGCGGCGGAACTCGCCGATCGGCAGGCCGGCGTCGTTGGCGATGGCGCCGATCTGGTTGCGCACGTCGGCTACCTGGGCGAAGTACTTGCTGGCGAACGCCTTCCAACCCTTGGCCGTCAGGCCAGCGACCGTCTCCATCCAGTGCGGGTCGAGCTCGTGGCCACGGTAGCGGGCGAGGAAGTCGTCGCGCGCCACCTTGCTGGTCTCGGCGAAGCGCAACAGTTGGCCTTCGAGCCCGTTCAGCCGCTGGGTGAGCTGCTTGAGCTGGGTGACCAGTTCCTCGATGCGGTTGTTGTGCAGGCGCACCTGCTGGACGCGGCCGACCAGCTCCTCGCGCAGCTTCTCGTAGCCCTTCTCGGACTTGGCGTTCATCTCCTCGCCGCTGGTCAGCGTGTCCAGCCGCTTGGACTGCATCTTCTGCAGCTTCTTGTAGAGGTTCTCGATCTCCTCGAAGGTTTCGAGCACCTCCGGCTTCAGCTTCTCCTCCAACGCGGAGAGCGACAGGCCGGCGCCCTCGCCTTCCTCGCCGTCCTCGGCGTCGTCCGGCGCCGGCGGCTCGACAAAGGCGGGCTCGCCCTCTGCCGGGGCGGCGGCGCCGTTGGCTTCGGCTTCCACCGCGGCGCCGGCGCCTTGGGTCGCCTCGAGGTCGACGATGTCGCGCAGCAGCATGCGGCCGGCTTTCAGCGCGTCGTGCCAGCTGATGATGGCGCGGAAGGTCAGCGGGCTCTCGCACAGGCCGCCGATCATCATGTCGCGGCCGGCCTCGATGCGCTTGGCGATGGCGATCTCGCCCTCGCGGGAGAGCAACTCGACGCTGCCCATCTCGCGCAGGTACATGCGCACCGGGTCGTCGGTGCGGCCGAGGCTCTCCTCGTCGACGTTGCCGGCGGTCTCGCCAGCCTCTTCGCCCTCGCCCTCGGCCTTTTCCGGCTTGGCGGCGGTCTCGCCGTCCTCGTTGTCTTCGTTCTCGACGACCTGGATGCCGAGCTCGCTGAGCAGGGACATGATGTCCTCGATCTGCTCGGAGCTCATCTGCTCCTGCGGCAGGGCGGCGTTCAGCTCCTCGAAGGTGATGTAGCCGCGCTCACGGCCTTTCGCGATCAGCCGCTTGAAGGCGGCGGATTGCGTGTCGAGCAGCGAGGTGTCGGCGTCGGCTTCGGCGGTTGCGGTCTCACCGTTGGTGGCCTGTTTGGTTGCCATTCAGTTGCTCCGCAGAAGGAAGGAAGAAAGCAGTTCTTTTTTGAAAAAAAGAACCAAAAAACTTTTGGTCCTTAGGTACACGCCGGTCGAACGGTCCGCGACAGCCTCGACAAAAGTCTTTTGCTTCTTTTCTTCAGAAAAGAAGGCCCGCGGCAGCGCCTTACACCCGCTCGTCGTAAGCCAACGCGTCCTCGTCCTCGCCCGCCTGTTCACCCCGCCGCAGCCGGAAGGCGGCCAGGCACAACGCGTTGAACCTAGCGAGCGCCGCCTCGTCCTCAGGGTTGGCGATGTAGTGGTGGCGGGCGGCTTCGACTGCGTCGTGCAAGCCGTCACGGTGCATGAGCCCATAAAAGTGCCACCATCCCGCCTCGGCTTCCGCCGGCTGAGCGTCCGGCCGACCGCAGGACGGGGTCTCGTCCAGGGCACGCGCCAAATCCATCGATAAACCGAGAGAACGCAGGTGGTTCACGAGTCCGGCAGAGTCAAGCGTGTGTGAGTCATTAAAGTCACGCGCGAAGTAGCCGAGCATGGCCTCGCGCAAAGGTTGCAGTTCGGACGGCAGCGGCAGGGACGCGTAGGCCTCTTCCAGGTCGCGCGCGAGGGCCGGGTGGTGCAGCAGGATGGCGGTCAGCTTGAAGGCGCGTATCGTATCGGCCGCGTCGGCCTGCAAAGTGGGGCGGGGCGGGCGCAGTCCGGCCGGCTTGGGGGCGCCGCGGCGTGTTGCGGCAAAGAAGCGGTCGAGCAGAGCGCGGCGGTATTCGCCGGCCAGGCTGCGATCCTTGATCGCGGCGGCGGCGGCTTCGAGGCGGGCGCGAAAGGCGCTGCGCTGTTCGGGCGTGGTGTCCGGGGCGGCGCTGCGCAGCAGGTCGAACAGCGCCTCGTTCAGCGGGCGGGCGGCGTCCAGCACGGCGGCAAAGGCGGCCTGGCCGCGGCGGCGGACCAGCGTGTCGGGATCTTCACCTGAAGGCAGGGTGGCCAGCAGGATAGTGCGGTCCGGGGCGAGCAGCGGCAGGGCGGTCTGTGCCGCGCGGGCGGCGGCGCGGGCGCCGGCGGCGTCACCGTCGAAGCACAGCACCGGGGCGGGCGAGAGGCGCCAGAGTTCCTCAAGCTGCTCGGCGGTGAGCGCGGTGCCGAGCGGGGCGACGGCGGCGGTGAACCCTGCCTGGTGGAGGGCGATGACGTCCATGTAGCCCTCCACCGCCACCACAATCTGGCCGTGGCGGCTCGCCTCGCGCGCCAGGTTCAGGCCGTAGAGGGTGCGGCGCTTGGAAAACAGCGGCGTCTCCGGGCCGTTGACGTATTTCGGCTGGCCCTGGCCCATGATGCGGCCGCCGAAGCTGATCATCCGGCCGGCGCGGTCGCGGATGGGGAACATCACCCGGTTAAAGAACAGCTCGCCGCGGATGGCGCCGTTCTCGTCGGCGCGCAGCAGTCCGGCTTCCAGCAGTTGCGGCTGGGTAATGCCGCCCGGTGCGAGTGCGGCGGCCAGCGCGCCGCGCCCCTCGCCGGCCCAGCCGAGGCCGAAGCGGCCGATGGTCTCGTCGGTCAGCCCGCGTTGGTACAGGTAGGCGAGTGCCGCGGCACCTGCGGGGCTGGCCAGGGCGCTTGCGTAATGGCGCTGTGCCGCATCGAGCACGCCGTGCAGGTCCAGGCGTTGGCGCTCGGCGGCCTCGGCGGTGGGGCTGGCTTTGGGCAGTTCGAGCCCCGCCTCGCCGGCGAGGGATTGAACCGCCTCCATGAAGCTGGCGCCGGCCGTCTGCATGACGAAGCTGATCGCGTCGCCATGCGCGCCGCAGCCGAAGCAGTGGTAACCGTCCTCGTAGACGTAGAAGCTGGGAGTCTTCTCGCCGTGGAACGGGCAGCAGCCCTTCATCTGCCGGCCGGAACGCGACAGCTTGACGCGGCGGCTGACCAGGGCGGCCAGCGGGGTACGTGCCCGCAACTCCTCCAGAAAAGAGTCCGGCAGCTTCAGGAGAGGCGCGCCTTTACCAGCGGGCCGATGCGGCCCATGTCGAGCGCGGAGCCGTGGGCGGCGCGCAGCGCGGCCATCACCCGGCCCATCTCCTTGGCGGTTGTGGCACCCGTTTCTGCCACCGCCTGGTCCACGGCTTGTGCCATGGCCGCCTCGTCCATCTGTTGCGGCAGGAAGGCCTCGATCACCTTGATCTCGGCTTCCTCCTTGGCCTGGAGCTCCGGCCGGTGGCCCTGGGCGAAGAGCTCGGCCGC
This sequence comes from Acetobacteraceae bacterium, assembly GCA_965198755.1. GTDB lineage: Bacteria > Pseudomonadota > Alphaproteobacteria > Acetobacterales > Acetobacteraceae > BOG-908. Next base: position 3,136,438 of record OZ240673.1, on the reverse strand, counting down.
CTCGCGCCGCTGCTTGACCATGCTGCGCAACATGCCGACCACCTCGTCGTCCGGCACCGGGTCGCGGCCGGCGGGGCGGGCGGCGATGTCGGTGTCCTTCAGCTTGGCCATGATCATGCGGATGGTCGACGTGCGCGGCGCGTCGCCGGCGCGCATGGACGCCTTCATCTCGTCGGTGAAGCGTGTGCGCAGGGTCATCTTCGGGCGTCCTGGGGCGGGAGGGGGAGTTCTAGCGCACCGGGAAGGGAAGGAAGGCCTTCTTTTTCGAGAAAAAGAAGCAAAAAGCTTTTGTCCCGGCTGTCGCGGAACTTTCCGGCAGCGCGTGCTCGAGGGAACAAAAGTTTTTTGGTTCCCCCCGCGCCACTGCGCCTGCTCGAGGTACTGATTGGTGCCAAGTATAGAGAGCAGTTCTTTTTTGGGATAAAGAACCAAAAAACTTTTGACTCCGTTTTCGCGCGCTCGCCGGAAAAGACCGCGACAGCCGCAATAAAAGCTTTTTGCTTCTTTTTCTCGAAAAAGAAGGCCTTGCTTCCTCGCCGCAGCCCATCGCAGGAGCTACTGTTTCGGGCTGCCGGAATCAGCTTGCCTGCGCCATCTGTCCGGGCGGCAAGCCAGGTCCAGCAGGGCGACTTTTCAAACGCTTACTCAGGACAAAGGCGCTGCTGACCTCGACCTCCAGACAGGTCCCGCACGCCGCTACAATCCCCGTCCCCGCCCGATCACCGCCGCACCGAAGCGCCCCCGCAGCGCGTCCACCGCCCCCTGCCGCGCCCGCCTTCGTGCCGCATCCGGGTCGGCCAGGTCGCCCGCGTCGGCAGCACTCAACGGCGCCAGCCCGGACGCGCCGATGCCGATCAGCCGGAACGCGGTGCCGTCGGCCTCGCGCGCCAGAAGCGTGCTGGCCGCCGCGAACAGCGTGTCCGGCAGCGCGCTGGGCTGCGGCAGGCGCTGCGTGCGGGTGCGGCTGGCGAACCGTGCGGTCTTCAATTTCAGCACCACGCCGCAGGCGGCAACCTCGCCGGCACGCAGCCGGTCGGCCAGGCGCTCGGTCAGGCGCCAGAGGTGGCGTTCGAGGGCCGCGCGCTCGGTCAGGTCCTCGGAGAAGGTGGTCTCGGCGCTGATCGACTTGGCGACGCTCACCGGCTCCACGCTGCGGGCGTCCTCGCCGCGGGCGCGCGCGGCGAGGAACACGCCCTCGTCGCCCAGCATCTGGCGCGCTTCGCGGTCGGTCAGGCGCTGCAACTGGCCCACGCGAGTCAGGCCGAGTGCGGCCAGCCGCCGCTCCAGCGCCGGGCCCACGCCGGGCAGGATGCCCACCGGTTCGTCCGCCAGCACGCCGGCGGCCTCCGCGCCCAGCACCTCGAACCCGCGCGGCTTGTCGCGCCCGGCGGCAAGTTTGGCCAGCAGCCGGTTGCGCGCCAGGCCGATGCTGACGGTCACTCCCAGCTCGGCCTCCACCTCGCGGGCGAAACGGGCCAGCACGGCCGCCGGCGGGGCGCCGTGCAGCTTCTGCGTGCCGGAGAGGTCGAGCGCCGCCTCGTCGATGGAGAGCGGCTGCACCAGCGGGGTCAGCGTGCGCATCATGGTGCGGATGCGTCGGCCCACCCGCGCGTACGCGGCCATGTCCGGCCGGATGACCACCGCGTCCGGGCACAGGCGGCGGGCCTTGAACATCGGCATGGCGCTGCGCACGCCGGACAGCCGCGCGATGTAGCAGGCGGTGGTGACCACGCCGCGGGTGCCGCCGCCCACGATCAGCGGCCGGTCCGCGAGCTCCGGGTGCCGCGCCTTTTCCACGCTGGCGTAGAAGGCGTCGCAGTCAACATGGGCGACGGCGAGGGTGAACAGCTCGGCGTGGCGCAGGACGCGCACCGAGCCGCAGGCGGGGCACGGGGCGGTGGCGCCGAGCAGGGAGCAGTCGCGGCAGAGCGAGGGAGACACCAAGCAAGCAAGGCCTTCTTTTTTGAAAAAAAGAAGCAAAAAACTTTTGTCTTCGCTGTCGCGCGCTCGCCGGAGACTCCCCGACAGGGAGCAAAAGTTTTTTGGTTCTTTTTTTCAAAAAAGAACCGCTTGCTTTCTTTCTTTCTCTCGTCAGAGAACCCGTGTCATGGGCCAGCTCATCATCGGCAACCGCCGCTATTCCTCCTGGTCGCTGCGCGGCTGGCTGGCGGTGCAGCTGGCCGGGCTGGACGTGGAGGTGGTTGTAGTCCCGATGCAGGCGGGCACCACGGCGGCGTTCCAGGCGCTGACCCCGGCCGGGCTGGTGCCCTACCTGGAGCACGACGGTGCCCGCGTGTGGGAGAGCCTGGCGATCTGCGAGTACTGCGCCGAGCACGCGCCGGCGTTGTGGCCGGCCGAGAGGCGCGCCCGGGCGCAGGCGCGTTCGCTGGCGGCCGAGATGCATGCCGGCTTCCGCGGTCTGCGCACGGCGATGCCGATGAATTTGGGGCGCGACGACTACGCGGGACTGGGCCGCACGCCGGACGCGCTGGCCGACATCGCGCGCATCGAGGCGGTGTGGGCGCAGACGCAGGCGGCGTTCGGAAGTGGCGGCCCGTTCCTTTTCGGTGCCGACCTTACCGCGGCGGACGTGATGTTCGCCCCCGTAGTGGCCCGGCTGCTGACCTACGCGCCGGAGATGTCGGACGCGTCGCGGGCGTACTGCGGGGCAGTGCGGCTGCATCCGCTGATGCGGGCCTGGTACGATGCCGCGGCGGCTGAGCCGGCCGAGTGGATGCTGCAGAAATACGAGGGCCTGGCGCCGTAGGCCCGGCGGCGCGCCTGGTTGCCACGGTGCTGCCGCCGCGCGAGGGCTTCGGGCCGCAGGCGGTGGGCGCTATTGGGCTGCTGGTGAACCGGCTGGCGGCACCTGGCGACGTGATCGTGGGGCAGGCGGGCCGGGTGCCGGGCTTTCCGGGGCGGCGCTTCGTTGCTGCTGCCACGCCGCTTTGGCCGCCGTTCGGCCGGACCGAGCGCTATATGGCCGGCGTGGTGCGCACGCTGCGGCGGCTGCGCCCCGGCCTGGTGGAGGTGCACAACCGCGCGAACCTGGCCGCGCGTGTGGCGCGCGCGCTGCCGCGCGCGCGTGTCGTGCTGTTCGTGCACAACGACCCGCAGGCGATGCGCGGCGCGCGCACCGCTGCGGATCGGGCGGGGTTGCTGCGGCAGATGACCGTGGTGTGCGTTTCGCGCGCGATGCAGGCGCGCTTCATGGAGGGCGTGGATGCAGCTTACGGCGCGTCGGGCGATGCCCGCGGCGGCATAGGTGTCGAGGATGTAAGCGGCGGCACGGGTGGCGAGGCTGCAGGCGGCATGGCGGTGGAGTCCGCGCGCTGCGGCGCGCCGGTGGTGCTGCCCAACGCGATCGAGCTGGCGGACCTGCCGCCGGCGCGCGCCGCGGGCGAGCGCGAGGCCACCTTGCTGTTCGTCGGCCGCGTGGTGGCCGACAAGGGGGCGGATGCATTCGTGCGGGCCTGTGCTGCGGTGTTGCCGGGCCTGCCCGGCTGGCGGGCGGAAATGATCGGTGCGGACCGCTTCTGGGCCGGCAGTGCGGAGACCCCGTTCCAGCGCAAGCTGGCCGCCTCGGCAAAGGCGGCCGGAATCGTCTGCCGCGGCTACGTGCCGCATGCCGACGTGCTGGCGGCGATGGCGGCGGCAGCGGTGGTGGTGGTGCCCAGTAGGTGGGAGGAGCCGTTCGGGCTGACCGCGCTGGAAGCCATGGCCAGCGGCGCCGCACTGGTCTGCAGCGACCGCGGCGGGCTGCCGGAGGTGGCGGGCGAGGCGGCGCTGTACGCCGGGCCGGACGAGCCGGGGGCGCTGGAGGCGGCGATTGCCCGACTGGCCGGAGATGCGGGGCTGCGGGCGCGGCTGGCGGCAGCCGGGCTGGCGCGGGCGGCGCAGTTCGACGCGCCGGCGGCGCGGGCGCGGCTGGTGGAGTTGCGTCGCCGGCTGCTTGATACTTTATAGCAGGAAGCAAGGCCTTCTTTTTCGAGAAAAAGAAGCAAAAAGCTTTTATCGCGGCTGTCGCGGTCCTCTCCGGTGAGCGCGCGGTAGCGGAGTCAAAAGTTTTTTGGTACTTTTTTCAAAAAAGAACCGCTTCCTTTCTTGGAGTTTTTCAATGTCCGCCGACACCCGCGTCCCCGTCACGGTCCTCACCGGTTTCCTGGGCGCCGGGAAGACCACGCTGCTCAACCGCATTCTCACCCAGGACCACGGCCGCCGCTACGCGGTCGTGATCAACGAGTTCGGCGAGCTGGGCGTGGACAACGACCTGGTGGTCGATGCCGACGAGGAAGTCTTTGAGATGAACAACGGCTGCATCTGCTGCACCGTGCGCGGCGACCTGATCCGCATCGTCAATGGGCTGATGAAGCGCGCGAAGAAGTTCGACGGCATCATCATCGAGACCACCGGCCTGGCCAACCCCGCACCCGTGGCACAGACCTTCTTCGTCGACGACGGCGTGCGCGCCAAGGCGCGGCTGGACGCGATCGTGACCGTGGTGGATGCGAAGAACCTGCCGGCCCGCCTGGCAGACAGCGAGGAGGCTGCGGCGCAGATCGCGTTTGCCGACGTGATCGTGCTCAACAAGCTGGACCTGGTGTCGGCTGAGGAGGTCGGCGCCGTGGAAACGCGCATCCGCGGCATCAACCGGTTCGCGCGCATCCACCATGCGACGCGCAGCGAGGTGCCGGTCACCGACATTCTCGACATCGGCGCGTTCGACCTGGCGCGCATACTCGACGTCGATCCGGATTTTCTGGAAGCGGAGTCGCACAGCCACACCGAGGGCGTGAACAGCGTCAGCTTCGAGGTTTCGCGCGAGATCGACCCGCACAAGTTCCAGCAATGGATGGGCACGCTGCTGCAGGAGAAGGGGCAGGACCTGCTGCGCACCAAGGGCATCCTGGCGCATCACGGCGAGCAGCGGCGATACGCCTTCCAGGCGGTGCACATGATCGCCGACGGCGACTTCATCGCGCCGTTTCCGGAGGGTGCTGCGCGCAAGTCCCGCCTGGTGTTCATCGGCCGCGACCTCAACCGCCCGCAACTGCGCCGTGGCTTCGAGGCTTGCCAGGTTGCGGCATGAGCGACGCTGCTGACGACGCGTCGATGCGGCAAACGCCGACGCGGCCGCTTGACGCCCCTGCGGCGGTGGTCGCGTGAGTGCCTCCGACGCGGCGTCGCTGCTTCAGATGCGCGGCGCGGCTGCAGCGGTCGCTGCGTGAGCGCGTCCGACGCAGCATCGGTGCTGCAGATGCGTGGGCAGGCGCGCTCGCTCGGCGCCTACGTGGTGGCGGCCGCGTTCGACCGCTCGGGAGCGCAGGCGGCGTGGGCGCTGGGCGATGGGACGCTGCGCGTGGCCACGCTTTCCGGCGGCGACTGGGCCAGCGTTGCAGCACACGACGGCGGCGCACTGGCGCTGGCTGCCGACGCGAAGTCGACTGGTTTTCTAAGCGGCGGCGATGACGGCCGGCTGGTGCGCGTCGGTGCGGATGGCGCTGCACGGGAGATTGCGACATTCGGTAGCAAGTGGGTGGAACAGGTTGCGAGCTTCGGCGACGGCAAGGCCGGCGTGGTCGCCTGCGCCGCCGGCAAGTTCGTGCATTTGTTCGATGCCGCCGGGCAGAAACTGAAATCGCTCGAGCACCCGTCCACCGTCACCGGCATCGCGTTCGACGGCCGCGGCAAGCGCGTGGCCGCCTCGCACTACAACGGCACCTCGCTGTGGTTCGTGGCCAGCGCCAACGCGGCGGCGCGCCGGCTGGAGTGGAAGGGCAGCCACACCGGCGTAGCCGTGCACCCGGCCGCCGAAGCGGTGGTCAGCGCCATGCAGGAGAACGCGTTGCACGGCTGGCGCCTGCCGGACGGCCACGACATGCGCATGAGCGGCTACCCGGCCAAGCCGGAGTCGCTCGGCTTCACGCGCAACGGAAAATACCTGGCGAGCTCGGGCGCCGACGCGATCGTGGTGTGGCCGTTCTTCGGCGGCGGGCCGATGGGCAAGCCGCCGATCGAGCTGGGGCAGATCGAGAACGTGATCTGCACGCGTGTGGCGTGTCACCCGGCACAGGACCTGGTGGCGGCGGGCTACGCAGACGGCACGGTGGTGCTGGCGGAGATCGCCAGCAAGCGCGTGCTGAGCGTGGCGGAGCGTAGTGGTTCGCCGGTGAGCGCGCTGGCGTGGAGCCCGGATGGCGGATGGTTGGCGTTCGGGACGGAGGAGGGATTAGCGGCGTTGGTGGATTTCACGCCGGAAGGGTAAGGAAGAAAGCAGTTCTTTTTCGAGAAAAAGAACCAAAAAGCTTTTGTCTCGGCTGTCGCGGACTCTCCGGAAAGGTCCGCGGCAGCGGAGACAAAAGTCTTTTGCTTCTTTTCTTCAGAAAAGAAGGCCTTGCTTGCTTCGGAACGGTCAACTTTCAAGCCGATTAGCATAAAAGCAAAAAACTTTCGTTATGACGTCGCGACGGTTCCTGCAACGCGCGCACAAAAGAACAAAAGTTTTTTGGTTCTTTTTTTCAAAAAAGAACTGCTTGCTTCCTTGCCCGACGGCCAAGACGTCGACTCGCCACACTACTTGATCGCGTTCTCCAGCCAGCCTCGTGCCTTGTGCAACTCACCCCAAGGCAGCTCGCCCAACGGGAAATGTCCAGCCATCAGCAGGCTGATCACCGCGTTGACGTGTTCCAGCCGCGTACGCATCTCAGCCGGCGCAGGTCCGGGCCGATACGTCGCGATGAGCGAGTCACGGTATACGCTCAGGCAATGCGTCGCCTTGGAGAACAGGTCCTGATCCGGTACTGGCTCATGCGCCAGTATCGTGTCCAGCGATTCCAGCGCCACTTCGCCCGGGCGCCTACTGACCATGACCGACACCGCCCGGCCGCGTCAGCCGGCCTGCGCGAAGGTTCACCGTAACCGCTTTGGTGCTGTGGATGGAGGTGTTGGCGTCCCCGGTGATGGCCAGCAGCACGTTGGCGATGTCGCCGCGCGCGTAGCCTTCCCAGCCGAACACCCACGGCATGCCGATTTGGTAGATGGTGCGGCCGTCGATCTGAAACGGGCGGACGCGTTGGGTGACCATCGCGCGCACCTCGATCTCGCCGCGCAGGGTGGAGAGCACCGTCCAGCCGAGGTGCTTGATGCCGAGTTCGCTGGCCAGTTCTGGCGGTATTTCTACGAAGGCTTCGGGCTGCAGTTCCGCCGTGTGCGGTGCCACGCGGCCCATGATGCCGCCGCAATGCAGCTCCGTCAGCCGGTAGGTGGTGAACACGTAGGGAAAACGCGGGTCCGACGGCGCGTGCACCACGTTGCCGGGCCGCTTCCAGACGTGCGCGGTCGGGTTGGATTGTGTGGAGTACATCGGGTTGCCAACCGGACTCTCCACCGGCTCGTAATGCACCGGCAACGGGCCGTCCTTCAACCCGCTCGGCACGAACAACTGAATGTTGCCGTCGGCCTGCATGATGAACGGCTTGTCGCCGCCCAGCGCGTCCATGCCGTGCGGGTGGCGGGACCAGTCCGGGCGGTAGTCCGGCCGCGTGGTCGCCACGTAGTCCGGCACGTCGTTGCCGTCCCACTTCGCCGCGGTCTCGTCCCACCACAGCAGCTTCTTGCGTTCCGACCACGGCTTGCCTGCCGGGTCGGCGGACGCGCGGTTGTATAGCGTGCGCCGGTTGGCCGGCCAGGAGAACGCCCAGCCGAGATGGCTGCCGGGGCCGTCGGGTTTGTCCGCCGTGCGGCCGCGCGCCACGTTGTGGCCGTCGCGCGGGTAGATACCGCAATACATCCAGCCGCCGCATGCGGTGCTGCCGTCGTCCTTCAGGTCCTGGTATTGTACGACCTGCTTGCGGTCGGCCACCGTGTAGCCGTTGATCTCGCGCAATACGGCCTCGGCGTCCGGATCGGCGTGCTGGCCGTTTTCGGGGTACTCCCAGGTCAGCGCCTGGATGGCGGTGTCCCGTTTTTCCGTGCTGCCGGCGTAGAGTTTTTTCAGCCGCTTGCCGAGGTGGTAGATGAACGACAGGTCCGAACGGCTGTCCCCGGGCGCTTCCAGCACCTTGTCGTGCCACTGCACCAGGCGGCTGGTGTTGGTGACCGTGCCGTCCTTTTCGCCGGATAGGGCGATCGGGAAAAAGAACACTTCGGTGCCGATGTCTTCGGCCTTGCAGTCGCCGCGCTGGATCTGGCGGCCCTTCTGCCAGAAGTTTGCCGTCTCGGTGATGGCCATGTCGCGCACCACCAGCCATTTCAGCCGCATCAGGCCGCGTTCGACCAAGTCGGAGTTCACCGCGCCCACCACGGGGTTCTGGCCCATGATGAACTGGCCGTGCATCACGCCGTCGCACATCGCCATCGTCATCGGTTGCTGCGAAAGGTCGCCGGTCAGCTTGGGGATGTTCTGGTAGCCCCACTCGTTCTCCGCGGTCGCGTGCGGGCCATACCAGGCCTTCAGCAGGCTCACCATGTATTTCGGGAAGTTCGCCCACCAGCCGGTCGTTGGCGTTTCCGCGTGCAGGTACTCCGCCAGCGTTGCGTGGTCGTGGAACACGTTGGGCTGCGGCAAGTAGGTGGGCAGCATGTTGTACAGCGTCGGGATGTCCGTGCTGCCCTGGATGCTGGCGTGTCCGCGCAGCGCCATGATGCCGCCGCCGGGACGTCCCATGTTGCCGAGCAGTCCTTGCACGATGCTAGCGGCGCGGATGATCTGCACCCCAACGGAATGGTGCGTCCAGCCTACCGCGTAGCAGAACGCGCCGGTGCGCTCACGGCCGGAATTGTGCGCCAGCGCGTTGGCCACGCGCAGGAAGGTGGCGGCCGGGCAGCCGGTGACGCGCTCGACCATCTCCGGGGTGTAGCGCGCGTAGTGACGCTTCATGATCTGGTAGACGCAGTTCGGGTGGGTCAGCGTGGGGTCCGTCTGCGGCGGCCCCTCGGTCATGCTTTCGTAGTCGTCGCCGCTGCCCTCCTGCGTCTGCACGCGATGTTCGGAGACGGATGACGGCATCGTCTTGCCGGTGTACTGCCAGCTGTCGTGCTGGTAGCTCGCGGTCTCCGCGTTGAAGCCGGAGAACAGCCCGTCGTTCTGCTCGGCGTCTTCGAAGCTGCCCTCGATGACGTGCGCGATGTTGGTGTACGCCATAGCGTAGTCGCGGAACCACAGATCGTGTTCCAGCAGGTGGTGGATGATGCCGCCGAGGAACGCGATGTCGGTGCCCGAGCGGATGGGCGCGTGCACGTCGGCCAGCGCGGAGGTGCGGGTGAAGCGCGGGTCCACGTGGATGATGGTCGCACCGCGCCGCTTGGCCTCCACCACGAAGCGGAAGGCGATCGGATGGTTCTCGGCCATGTTGGAACCCATGACGACAACGACGTCGCTGTTTTCCAAATCCCAGAGCGCCATGGTGGCGGCGCCGCGTCCGAAGGAGGTGCCCAAACTGGGCACCGATGAAGAGTGTCAGATGCGCGCCTGGTTCTCGACGTTGACCAGTCCCAACCCTCCGCTGAACAGCTTCTTGATCAGGTAGTTCTCTTCGTTGTCCAGCGTGGCGCCGCCGAGCGAGCCCACGCCCAGCGCGTGATTTACGACCCGTCCGTCAGGAAGCGCCTCGACGAAGGTGTCGTCGCGCGCGTCCTTGGTCAGCTGTGCCACGCGCTCCATCGCCCACTCCAGCGGCCGCTCCTCCCACTCGGTGGCGAAGGGCGCACGGTAGAGCACCTTGTTGATCCGCTGCGGCGAGAGCAGCACGCCGAGCGTGCTGGACCCCTTCGGGCATAGCGTGCCCTGATTGATCGGGCTGCGCGGGTCGCCCTCGATGTGCAGCGGCCTGCCGCCCTTGGCGTAGATAAGCTGCCCGCAGCCCACCGCGCAGAACGGGCAGATGCTGGTGCCCACCGTGTCGGCCTGCTCCAGCCGCGGCCGAAGCTGGCGCGACGTCTCGCTTTCGGCCGCCTTGTCGCGCACGCTCTGGCCGGCGAGCTGCCGCGGCAGCGACCAGTCATGCACGAAGCCGGCGACGCGGCTGGCCACGCTCTCGCGCATGTTGCGGTATTTCGGCGTGCGGCGGGTTGGCTTCTTCAAAGCGGACTCCTGGCGGCTAGGGATCACTTGCTGACGGCTGGCCTGGCGGCAATCCACGAACTCGTGAAAACAAGAAAGCAAGGCCTTCTTTTTCGAGAAAAAGAAGCAAAAAGCTTTTCGTAAGCTGTCGCGGACGGCTGAAACGACAAGTTTCACCACGGCACGCCCGACGGAAACAAAAGTTTTTTGGTTCTTTTTTTCAAAAAAGAACCGCTTGCCTTGCCTTTCGTCCTAAGTGCCGTCAGCCGGGATACGCAAAACATGTCGAAGTTTATGGAGGGTGTCGTTACCATCGTGCAGGAAAGCCGCTTCCAGCTCACCGACGACGACGGCGTGGGCCACCTGTTCATACTCGATTACCTCTGCGGCACGGAGCCGCGGCAACTGCCGGCCCTGCAGGCCAACCAGTCGCGCGTGCGCGTCTCCTACAGCGTCGGACGGAACATGATCGGCAACATCGCCCACTCGCTCGCCTTGCCGGTCTGACGCGCATGGACATGCATGCCCGCGCCCCCGACCACGCCCTCTCGCAGATGCCGGGAATGATCCCCAACGAGTCGGAACTGACCGCGCACGTCCTGATCGAGCCAGGCAAATCCTACGGCTTCTTCACCGACACCACCGTGTGCATCGGCTGCAAGGCCTGCGAGGTGGCGTGCAAGGAGTGGAACAGCCTGCCGGCGGACAACATCGGGCTGACCGGTCAGAGTTTCGACAACACCGGGTCGCTGTCGGCCAACACCTGGCGCCACGTGGCGTTCGTCGAGCAGCCGGACATGCGCGCGACGGAGCAGGCGAGCGGCTGCGGTGGGCACGCGCAGCCAGGGCACGCGCAAGCGGGGCACGCGCACGGGAGCGACGCGCAGGCGGCGGGCGGCGTGCGCGGCAACGACCAGGCCGCCTTCCAGAGCGGCTGGCTGATGATGAGCGACGTGTGCAAGCACTGCCACAACGCGCCCTGCCTGGAAGCCTGCCCCACCGGCGCGCTGTTCCGGACCGAGTTCGACACGATCGTGGTGCAGCAGGACATCTGCAACGGCTGCGGCTACTGCGTGCCGGCCTGCCCGTTCGGCGTGGTGGAGCTCTCGACCGCCGACGGCAAGGCGCACAAATGCACGCTGTGCTACGACCGGCTGAAGGGCGGGCTGGAACCGGCCTGTGCGAAATCCTGCCCCACCGACAGCATCCAGTTCGGCGAGATCACCGACCTGCAACAGCGCGCCGCCGCCCGCGTCGAGACGCTGCACGGGCTGGGCGTGGGCAGCGCCTACCTCTACGGCACGCCCGGCGCGCCGGGCGCTACCGGCGGCCTGGGCCACCTCAACGCGTTCTTCCTGCTGACTGACCGGCCGGAGCGCTACAACCTGCCGGTCGCACCCACCCGCGCGTCCAACCGTGTGATGCCGGCGCTGGCCGCCGGGCTCGCCGCGGTGGCCACGCTGGCGCTGACCGCGCTGACCCTGTTCGCGGCCGAGGCGTCTGTTGGCGGTTCTGATATCCGCCATGCCGACGCCCGGCTGCCGGCGTCCCGCGCCGTGCGGGCCAGCCGCCCGCCGCGCCGGCGTAGCCGGTAGCGTCGGCAGAGGACACGACCAGTGAACACAACTTAGCCAAGGCGTCATCGAGCGAGTCTGCGACCCGCCACGCCGGTGCTCAGTTGCCGGAGTCCTGCGCCCTGCGCGGCGAGCCGCCCGGCGTAGCCGGTTGGACCGGCGGAGGATACGACTCGTAAACGCCGAGCAAAGGTGCCGCTCATGAAAATCCTGCCGCCGCGCCATTCGCGCACGCCCGCCGCCTACGATCCGGACGAAAAACCCGAGGTGGGACGCGACGCCCACGACACGATCCGCCGGCCCGGCAAGTGGGACGGGCCCACCTATTACGGCCGCTCGCAACTCAAGCCGGCGCCGTTCAACAACTGGGTGGTGGGCGGCTACGTGATGCTGGCCGGACTGTCGGGCAGCGCCGCCATCATCGGTGCTGCGGCCGAGGCGATGCAGGGGCACGCGGCGCGACCGCTCGGCAGGCGCTCGCGCTACCTCGGGCTGCTGGCGCCTACGCTCGGCTCGGCGCTGCTGGTCTGGGACCTGCACACGCCGCAGCGCTTCTACAACATGTGGCGGGTTGCCAAGGGCACCTCGCCGATGTCGATCGGCACCTGGATCCTGACCGCGTTCATGGGCCCGGCGTTCCTGGCCGCCGGTGCGCAGGCGGTGGCCGACCTGCGCCCCCGCTGGGGCTGGCCGTGGCGGCTGGCGCGGGTGGCGCAACTGCCGGCAGCCCTGGCCGGCGCCGGGCTGTCCACCTACACCGCGTCACTGCTCGCCGCCACCAGCACGCCGCTATGGGCGGCGGCGCCGCAATCCATGGCCATAAGGTTCGGCAGCTCGTCCGTCGCCTCGGCTGCGGCGGCGCTCTCGCTCGGCAGGTGCTCGGCGCGCTCTCGGCGGGCGTTGGACGCGCTCAGCGTGGCGGCCCTGGCGATCGAGCTTGCCGCCACGGTCCGCTCGCACCGCAGCTACCGGGAGACGGGCGTCGAAGAGGCGTTGCACGGCGGCTGGGGCGCGGTGGAAGCGGTGGGAGCCACCGGGTTGGGCGCTGCGCTGCCGCTGGGGCTCAAGCTGGCGAGCCTGGCGTTCGGCAGCAGGAGCAGCCGGCTTGCCTCGTTGGCGATGCTGGGGGGCAGCCTGCTGCTGCGCGTCTCGATCATGGAAGCGGGGGCGTCGTCCGCGGCACGGCCGGAGATCAGCTTCCGGTTTTCTCAACCGGCGAACCTGCCGGACGCGCGGCGGCGTAGAAGCAAACCCTTCTTCAAGAAAAAGAAGCAAAAAGCTTCTGGCAGTGCTGTCGCCGAAAGCTGAAACAGCACGCCTCAAACGATACACCGGACGGAGCAAAAGTTTTTTGGTTCTTTCTTTCAAAAAAGAACTGCTTGCTTACTTCCTCGCCCGAACAAACGTCCGTTCAAGTAATCAATCCGAGGTCACCGAGCCCGGTGGTCCCCTAAAGGCTCAGCCGGGCGCGCCAGGCAGCGGCCCTGGCCGTCGACCAGCGTATCCGGCACGTCCTCGCCGGTTTCAGGAAGTATGGAGCCGCCGATCGTTGACACCCACTCTATAGTGCCCTTGAAGCCGGTCAGTATGGTCGGCCGGTCTGGGCCGTTCCAGACGACACCCAGGTAGACTCGTGCCATGGCGTTTCTTTTTCGCTAATGTCTCAACCCAGGATTGAATGTGGCGCAGACGTTTGTAACATACAACGGCTTTTCTGCGGCCAAGCCATGCGGCGGCAGCACGGCCACGAGCTGACTGAGCGAAGCGAGGGCGTCGGCCGGTGTTCGCTTACAAAGCTGCCGAGGATGACTCGAAACTGGTGTCGCCCTGGTCGCTTTGCGAAACCGGCCCTCAAACAGGAGAGATCCGCGGCGGCAATTGTCGGGCAGCCGCTCTTTCAACCTGCAGTTGCGGTGTCTGGCCAGCAGCGCGGCCGTTGTCACGCGCCGGCCAAGGCGGGCCACGATGCAGCACGCACTCGAGGGCTCGTTTTATGTTGACTTACCAAACTGTTGTATTATGTCCCGTCACGTACGGTCCGGCCTACAGGCTTCGGGCCTGTTTTCGTTCACCCGGCCTGCGTCGCAGGCACGCCGTCTGACACCGGTCTCCCGGCCAGGCGCACACCACTGACCGAGCCCGGCCAGCCGGGACGCTCACGACAGGAACATTCCACCCACATGGCTTCCAGCGCTGCACGCGTTCTCGAACGTCCGACTACCTCCCACGTCCCCTCCTCGCGCCCGGAGGAGGATTTTGCCTCCCTGCTCGACGAGACCCTCGGCCGCGACACCGGCTTCGACGGCTCCGTCGTCACCGGCCGCGTCGTCCGCCTGACCGACGAGTTCGCCATCGTCGATGTCGGCCTGAAGTCCGAGGGGCGCGTGGCGCTGAAGGAGTTCACGCCGCCAGGCCAGAAGCCCGAGATCAAGCCCGGCGACATGATCGAGCTCTTCGTCGAGCGTTACGAGGACCGCGACGGCTCCATCGTGCTGTCGCGCGAAAAGGCCCGCCGCGAGGAAGCCTGGACGCTGCTCGAGCGGCAGTTTGAGGCCAACACCCGCGTCAACGGCACCATCTACGGGCGGGTGAAGGGCGGCTTCACCGTCGACCTCGGCGGCGCGGTGGCCTTCCTGCCCGGCAGCCAGGTGGACATCCGCCCGGTGCGCGACGTGGGGCCGCTGATGGGCGTGCCGCAGCCGTTCCAGATCCTCAAGATGGACCGCGCCCGCGGCAACATCGTGGTCAGCCGCCGTGCCGTGCTGGAAGAGACGCGCGCCGAACAGCGCAGCGAGCTGATCCAGGGCCTGAAGGAGGGCATGATCCTCGACGGCGTGGTCAAGAACATCACCGATTACGGCGCCTTCGTGGACCTCGGCGGCGTGGACGGCCTGCTGCACGTGACCGACATCGCCTGGCGCCGCATCAACCACCCGGCCGAGGCGCTGACCATCGGCCAGCAGGTGCGCGTGCAGGTCATCCGCTTTAATGCGGACACGCAGCGCATCAGCCTGGGCATGAAGCAGCTCGAGGCCGACCCGTGGGACGGCGTCACCGAAAAATATCCGCCGAACGGCAAGTTCAGCGGCCGCGTCACCAACATCACCGACTACGGCGCCTTTGTCGAGCTGGAGGCGGGCGTGGAAGGCCTGGTCCACGTCAGCGAGATGAGCTGGACCAAGAAGAACGTGCACCCCGGCAAGATTGTCGCCACCTCGCAGGAAGTGGATGTGCTGGTGCTGGACGTGGACGCGTCCAAGCGCCGCATCAGCCTTGGCCTTAAGCAGGTGCAGCGCAACCCGTGGGAGCAGTTCGCCGAGGAGCACCCGGTGGGCAGCACCGTCGAGGGCGAGATCCGCAACATCACCGAGTTCGGGCTGTTCGTGGGCCTCGCACCCGAGATCGACGGCATGGTGCACATGTCCGACCTGTCCTGGGACGAGGCAGGCGAGACGGCGATCAACGCCTACGAGAAGGGCGGCATGGTCACCGCCCGCGTGCTGGACGTGGACGCCGAAAAGGAGCGCATCTCGCTCGGCGTGAAGCAGCTGCAGGAAGACCCGTTCGCCGAGAGCATGTCCAAGGTGAAGAAGGGCGAGGTGGTCACCTGCATCGTGACCGCCGTGCAGGCGAACGGCATCGAAGTGCGCGTCGACGACGTGCTGACCGGCTTCATTCGCCGCGCCGAGCTGTCGCGCGAGAAGAGCGACCAGCGGCCGGACCGCTTTGCAGTGGGCGAGAAGGTGGACGCCAAGATCACCGCCATCGACCGTGCGGCACGCAAGCTGTCGCTGACGATCAAGGGCCGTGAGGTCGAGGAAGACAAGCAGGCGATGGCCGAGTTCGGCACGACCGACAGCGGCGCCTCGCTGGGCGACATCCTGGGTGCGGCGATCCGCCGGCGTAACCAGCAGTCAGAGTAAGAGATGACGGGTCAGGGGCTGTGCTCCTGGCCCGTTCCACACGGGCGTGCTTCGGCACAGTGAATGCAGCGCGCCCGCTGCTGGTGCGCCTGTGCCGATGGAACCGGCTTTGCAAGACTCGGCGAAGCCGTAGAAGAGACCCACAGAATCCTCGGGATGTTCAGAAATCGATCGATGAACAACCCCGCTTCCAGAGTTTACAAGCCCGGTGCGCATTTTTCGACAGGACCTGCTGCGTCGCGTTCGAGGCAGCCGCACCTGGTTAGACGGCGTGAGCGCTCGCGAGTTTTAGTGTATAGTCATGCTGCTGGCGCTGACCGATCTTGTGGTCGATCGGCTCGCCGTTACCGTTACTGCTACAATGTTCCGCAATGCCGGTATCTCGATCAATTTACAGCAAGCGAAGCGATTCTTTTTTGAAAAAAAGAACCAAAAAACTTTTGTTCCTTGGTTACAAGCTGCAGAAACCTCCGCGACAGCAGGGATAAAAGTTTTTTGCTGCTTTTTTCAAAAAAGCCGGCCTTGCTTTCTTAGCGTTTTTCGACGGTGACTTCTGCAGTGCGGCATGAAAAGCCACGTTGGTCGAGTTCACTGCGCTTCATGGCCAGGAAACAAAGTGCAGTCGCTGCTTTCTTTTGGTGGCAACGGCAGGTCTGAACAATACCGGCGCGATTGAGAAAGCCTCCTACCAAACGCATATCACGACCACGCTCGACTATGTTGCAAAGCCGTGAAGCGGCACCGCGCTACCTGGCGCTTTAGTATTGCTGGTCTCCCGTCGAGCGCCGTCTAATTCGGATTGACTTGGATGTTGGCATCAGCACAAAGCAGGAATTGAAAATAGTAGGCGGCGTTTCTCGGGACGTCCGACCTTTGTCATCGCGCCTGCTTCATGCGCACAAATGCGGCAAGAGGAGCGGGGGGGGGCGTCGAGATGCGAGTCCGGTATCGGCTGATGTTGATGACGGCGGCTGCGCTGCCCGCGCTTACTGCGTATCGCGTCTCGGCTCAGACTGTGCCGCCATCCGCTGTTCCGGCGACGGTTCCCAGCACGCCGGCGAGTGCCAGTCCGGTCGAGGAGATCACCGTGGTCGGCACCAGCCCATTGCTCGGCAGTGGCGTGGACCGTAACAGCATCCCGGTGAACACGCAGGTGCTCGACAGCGCGAACATCACCCGCGAAGGCGCACCTGACGTTCTGCAAGCGCTGAACACGCAGGTTGCCGGCATCAACCTCGACAGCGCGTCGGGCAATCCGTATCAGCCGTCACTGTTCTATAACGGTTTCGAGGTGTCTCCGCTGCAAGGAACCTCGCAGGGCGTTGCGGTGTACGTAAATGGCACGCGCTTCAACCAGGCGTTCGGCGACACGGTGAACTGGGACCTGATCCCCGACGTGGCCATCTCCAAGATCAACGTGGAGGGGTCGAACCCGTTGTTCGGCCTGAACGCGCTCGGCGGTTCCTTCAACGTGGCACTGAAGGACGGATTCACCTACGCGGGCGGCCAGGCGGACTTATCCGGCGGCGCGGTCGGTACGGTGCAGGGTGACGTCCAGTACGGCGTGCAAAGCGGCAACCAGGCATTGTACGTCGCCGGCAGCGTCGTTCATCAGGATGGCTGGCGTGACCTGCAATCGACCGACATCCAGAACGTCTTCGGCGATTACGGGGTAAAGACCAACGGCGTCGAGATGCACTTCGACCTGAGCGCCGCCAACTCGGTCATCAACGGCCCCGGCACCGCGCCCGTGCAGCTTCTGGCGGTCGACTCGCAGGCGCAGTTCACCGCGCCGAATGGTATCGACAACCGCACCATCCAGGCGGCGTTTCGTATCAACATCGAGGTCAGCGACGTGCTGTCCGTGCAGGCGCAGGCGTATTACGACTACTTCCAGCAGCACGTGGTGAACGGCAACTCGCCGAACGACACGCCGTGCGACGACGGCAGCAACCTGCTGTGTCAAGGCCCGGGCATGCTGAGCACCACTCGCCACGGTGCCGCCATCCCCGCCTACCTCGGCAACAACGCTGCGTATAACGAACTCGACGTCAACACGACCAACACAAATGCCTATGGCGCCGCTTCCCAGCTGACGGACACCGGCAACCTGTTCGGTTTGAAGAACCACCTGATTGCCGGCGCCTCGTTCGACGGTGCACAGACGGAGTTCTCCGCCACTGCGTTCATCGGCGGGGTAACGCCGGTCACCCGCGTGTATGTCGGGCCGGGCGTGGTGATCGACGAGCCGGGCAACAACGTTCCCGTCCGTGTGGCAATCACCGACTTCTACGCAGGCGGCTTTGCGTCGGACACGCTGAACCTGACGGACGCGCTGGCCGCCACCGTTTCCGGCCGCTTCAACTTTGCGGAGATCGACCTGCGCGACCAGGGCGGCGGCGACCTCACCGGCAACCACGCCTACGCGCGCTTCAACCCGGCCGCCGGCCTCACCTACGAGGTCTCCCCGGCGCTGACCGTCTATGCCGGCTATTCGGAGGCCAACCGGGCACCAACGCCGGCCGAGCTTTCCTGCGCCGGTCCGGAAAATTCTTGTAGCTTAGCCAATTTCTTCGTGGGCGACCCCGACCTCAAGCAGGTGGTCGCGCACACGGTGGAAGCCGGATTGCGCGGCCATGCCGAAGTGGCGTCAGGCGCGCGGCTCGGCTACGACCTCAGCCTGTTCCGCACCGATTCGGACGACGACATCGCCTTCATCAACAGCGTCACCTTGAACCGGGCCTTTTTCGCCAACATCGGCCAGACCAGGCGAGAGGGCGGTTCGGCGCGGGTCGACCTGCACCTGGGCCGCATCTCCGGCTACGTCGCTTACACGTTCACCGACGCCACGTTCCAGACTGGCTACGTGGAGTCCGGCGGCAGCAACCCGGATCAGGACGCGAACGGCAACGTCACCATCCGGCCGGGCGACCAACTACCCGGCGTGCCGCGCAACGTGTTCAAGTTCGGCGTGGACGGCGTGCTGACGCCGGCGTGGCACGCGGGCATCGACGGCCAGTATCAAAGCGGACAGTACTTGTTCGGCGACGAAGCAAACCTGACGCCGCGCCTGCCCGGGTTCTACGTCATGAACCTGCACAGCACCTACGACGTGACGAAACGGCTGCAAGTGTTCTTCAACGTCCAGAACCTGCTCGACCGACGCTACTCGACGTACGGTACGTTCGCGCCGACCACGTCCGTGTTTCTCTCGCAGGCGCCGAACGCAACCAATCCGCGCAGCTACAGCCTTGCGGCGCCGCTCGGGTTCTTCGGCGGTGTGCGTGTGAAGTTCTAGTGCACAGAGCAGGCAAACACGTTCCTGTCGCATGGGCAGCCACTGCAGGACTCCTAAGCCTGAGGCGATGTCGAACCCGACCTGTCCACGTTCGGCATGTTGATCCGGATTGCGATCGAGATGCCTGCAGCGTAGGCGGTCATCTGATGTGCTGGGAAGCGAGGCGGCGCAGTGGACACCGGGCAGGCTGCCACATGAGGAACGCAGATTGTTTGGAGCCCGGGAAGCAAGGCCTTCTTTTCTGAAGAAAAGAAGCAAAAGACTTTTGGTCCTGCTGTCGCGGGGTCTCCTGCAACGCACGTCCAAGGGAACAAAAATTTTCGACAAAGAGAGCTGCTTGGCTGCTTGCTCCAGGTCTGCACTCGGGATCGTTGGTAGAACAGCCAGACCAGGCGGTTCCTCCGTGAGGTCCTAAGAGCGCGCGTTGCAGAAACCTCCGCGACAGCAGGACCAAAAGTCTTTTGCTTCTTTTCTTCAGAAAAGAAGGCCTTGCCTTCCTTCCCATACGCCAGAGATCATGCTGTAGGGCCGCCGGTCACATGAGCCCGCCCGGCGACAAACCTAATCTCCTCCGAGCTGCACGTTGCAGAACCCTCCGCGGCAGCCGTCCCGAAAGTTTTTTGCTGCTGGCAGGCCTTGCTTTATGGTCCGGAGCCAGAGCGGAACCGTCACCTTCGTCCCGCCACAAGGACTCGCAGATGCCTCTCGACGCCGACGCCCTCATAGACCGCCAGCGCCTCAAGCGCCGCCTCACCTTCTGGCGCGTCCTCGCCGTCGCAGCACTGGTCCTGGCCGCCATCTTCGCCGCCCCGAAGCGTACCTCGCTCGGCGGCCCCCATGTTACCCGCTACGCCATCAACGGCCTCATCGGCGACGGGCGCGAGCAGGTCGAAGCGCTCGACAAGCTTCGGCTGGACCCCTCCGTCCGCGGCGTGCTGCTCCACCTCGACACGCCGGGCGGCGACGTCGGCGGCGGCGAGGGCATCCACGACGCGGTGGCACAGCTCGCCGGCGCCAAGCCGGTGGTCGCCGTCATGGACGGCACCGCCGCCTCGGCCGGCTACATGATTTCCGTTGCCGCCCCCCACATCGTCGCCCGCGAGAGCACGCTCACCGGGTCCATCGGCGTCATCCTGGAGACCGGCGACGTCTCCGGCCTGCTCGACCATCTCGGCGTGCGTGCCGACCCGCTGGTCTCCGGCCCGCTGAAGGGTCAACCCAGCTTCACCCAGCCGCTCTCGCCGGCCGGGCGCACCTACCTGCAGGGGTTGGTCGCCGAGCTCTACGACCAGTTCGTCGACATCGTCGTCGCCGGCCGCCACATGGACAAGGCGCGCGTGAAGCAGCTCGCCGACGGCCGCGCTTATACCGGCCGCCAGGCGCTCGGCCTCGGCCTGGTCGACGAGCTCGGCGGCGAACAGCAGGCGCTGCGCTGGATGCAGAAGACGCGCGGCCTGGACGCCAGCCTGCCGGTCAGCGACGTGGTGAGAGGCAACTGGTATCAGCAGTTTGCGCCCACCAGCCTGCTCGGCCTGCTGCTGGGCGAGCACTCGGCGCTGGGATCGGTGGTCGGCCAGGCACTGCGCGTTGACGGGTTCTACGCGCTCTGGCAGCCTTCGCTGGTGCGGAACTAGGGGGAGCGGCTGGGCCCGGCGAGGCGCCTGCCGGCACGTGCCGATGACCAGGTCGGAACTGATCGCAGAGCTCGCGGCAGCGAACCCGCATTTGCGCGCGCCTGACGTTGAGCTGATCGTCGGCACCGTGTTCGATGAAATCTCCGCCGCACTGACCCGCGGGGAACGCGTCGAGCTGCGCGGCTTCGGCGCTTTTACCATCAAGCGGCGGGACGCGCGCACCGGGCGCAACCCGCGCACCGGGGAAGCCGTGCCGGTGGACGAGAAGGCGGTGCCGTTCTTCAAGGCCGGCAAGGATTTGCGGGAACGGGTCAATCGGGCGGTCGCGGAGAAGCCTCGAGCTCGGGCTTCGGCTTAGAAAGCAAGCGGTTCTTTTTTGAAAAAAGAACCAAATAACTTTTGTCTCCTGGGCTCTTGGCCTATGCACAACACATCATGCTGCGTGTTCTGGTCCTGTTGCCGTTTCTGATCCTGTTGGTGGTGTTCGCTTTGTCGAACCCGCAGCCGGTGCCGCTCGGGCTCTGGCCGACCGACCTCAGCATCGAAGTGCCAGTGTCCATCGCCATCCTGGCCGCGTCGGGGCTGTTCTTCTTTCTCGGCGCGCTGTTCGTCTGGTTCGGCACCGTCGCGGCACGTGCCCGCCACCGTCGCGCCGAGCGGCGGGCCACGGCGTTGGAAGCCGCCCTGAAGGCGCACGACCCCACGCCTGCCTCGCGTTTCGCCCGCACCCAGCCGGTTCGCCCCGCGCTCGCCGGGCCGAAATAGCCTCACCTCCAGTCGTGGTGCAGGTGAAGATCTGCGGCGTGAACAGCCCGGCCGCCTTCGATGCTGCCGCGCAGGCCGGCGCCGATTGGGTCGGCTTCGTGTTCTTCGACCGCTCGCCCCGCTGCGTCAGCGCCGCCCAGGCAGCCGCCCTGTCGTCGCGGCTGGCCGGGGGCCCGCTGCGCGTCGGCCTGTTCGTCGATCCCGCGGACGACGCGATCGCCCGAGTGTTGGACGCCGTCGCGCTCGACGCGCTGCAGCTCTACGCGCCGGCGCCTCGGGTGGACGAGATCAGCCAGAGGTTCGGCGTTCCGGTCTGGCGGTCTGTTGGCGTGTCCGCACGGGCAGACCTGCCGGCCGAGTCGGGCAAGGCGTCCCGGCTGGTCATCGAAGCCAAGCCGCCCGCCGGCGCGGACCGCCCTGGCGGCAACGCGGTGACGGTGGATTGGGGGTTGCTGTCCGGCTACGCGCCGTCTTTCGGCTGGCTTCTGGCCGGAGGCCTGACCGCCGCCAACGTTCGGCAGGCGATCGCGCGGAGTGATGCTGCGGCGGTGGATGTCTCTTCGGGGGTGGAAAGCGCGCCTGGGGTGAAGGATCCTGCTCTCATTGGCGCGTTCGTGGCGGCAGCGAAGCAAGGCCTTCTTTTCTGAAGAAAAGAAGCAAAAGACTTTTGGTCCGGCTGTCGCGGAGTTTCCTTCAGCGCGCGCCTAAGGGAATAAAAGTTTTTTGGTTCTTTTTTTCAAAAAAGAACTGCTTGCTTTCCCTGTCACCGGTCAAAGCTTCAGACCATAAAATACGATTTCCAATCGATAGATTTGGAAGAGATCTGCTATGGCGCGGCTCTCCCCGTATGAACCTGGGCTACGTCGGCTGATGCCTGCATATTTTTATTACGCGGTGTGCGACATAAGTGACGGAGCAGCTTGTTGCACTTCCAGGTTTCTCGACTGCGTCGGTCTGGACGGCCGGTTTCGCAAGATACGTTGTCCCCACGAGAGACAGGGCTGCTCGACAAACTGGAACGCGATCTTCGACAGGCCGTAGGTGATCGGCACGGTCGTTGCCCAAAGCGCCGCATACACCAGGATCGCGTGCCAGCCGGTAGCAGACCGGTCGAACACCGCTGGCATCAGCAGGCAAAGCTTATGCAGCACGAAGAAGTGCAGGAGGTAGGCGCTGAAGCTGACTTTGCCGAAGGAGCAGGCTACGTCGTTGACGAACGGGCTGGCCGGCGCGTTCGCCAGCGTGGCCACCAGCACCATGTAGATCAGCGACGCCATTACGTGGGTCGGCAGCAGCAATGGCAGCGCTACCGGCAGGCGGTGCGGCCACGGCAAATTGGCAGCCACGATGCTCGCGGCGATGCAAGCCAGCACGACCAGCGTGCTTCGCCGTTGCAGGAAGCTGGCCACACCGGAGAAGCGGGGCGTCATCAGAAGATCGAGTGCTTGGTAAAGCACGGTGCCGAGCGCGAAGACGACGATCTGGTTCGGCAACCAGAAGTATAGGAACCTCTCACAGCTATCTTGTGCGTAGGATACCGGTAGCAAGCCCGCCGTCAGGATGTTGGCGGCGGAACCCACCAGCAGAGCAAGCGTCGCGAAGGCCAGCGCCGTTCGCATCGATCGTACCTGGGCTGCAATCAGCGGAAAGAGAAGGTAGAAGTTCATCTCCACGCCGATACTCCAGCCACCCGGGACGACCTGCCAGTTGCCGGCCAGAAGGTTCGTCAGCGCAGGGTGCCAGGCGTTTACAAACAGCAGGCTTGCCAGCAGGCGGCCAGGGTCGAAGCCGCCGGCTGGCGGCTCGGCCCAGAAATAGAAGGCGGCCGCGAGGTAATACATCGGTGCAATGCGGAACAGGCGGCGAAGCCAAAAACGTTTCAGGTTGACGGTGTTTCGGTGTTTGTCGGCCTGCCAGGACAGCAGCAAGGTGACGCAGCTGAGCAGGAAGAACAGCTGCACCCCGGTCACGCCGTAGTTCGTCAGCTTTTTTAACGGGTAGGGAAGCTGCGCCAGCATCCCGCCGACGTGCGCGGTGATCACCAGCAATACCGCATATCCGCGCAGTGCATCGATGTAGGCGAGCTTCGGGGCGTGCGCAAATCGGTCGATCTGTTGTGGCAAGGAACGACCGACAAACATTGTATGCTCAGCCTCCAGCTCACGGCTTAGTGAGCCAACGGCCATTATGCAAGCCAAATGTTTAGACAGTGCTACCTTGCAGTCTCTCAGGCACCGGCAGCCGCAGGCCGATGACACGCAGCCAAGCGCTTCAAGAAAAACTAACCGTTTCTGTTGCGGAGCGCGCGCTGCGAGATCTCGGCGACAGCAGAGGACACATCGCTATCTTCCGCGAAGCTGGCCCTTTCCTCGCCGGGTTCTGGGAGCCAAGCCGCAGGGCCGCTGCCATATCAGGGCCACACTGGTGCTCGCGGGCCAGGCAAGCAGTTCGTCAAACAACTGAAGCGTTGACTTTCGTTCCCCGGGGTCACGTCACGGCGGACCGCGTCGTCTCAGCCGTCCGCGACAGCCGAGATAAAAGCTTTTTGCTTCTTTTTCTCGAAAAAGAAGCGCTTGCCTTCCTTTCCTCTGCAATGCCCCCCGCGTGTCACCCCAAACCCTTGAACCCCTGGGCCACCACATAAAGCTCGCTGCTCTCCTTCCGGCTAGCCGGCGGCTTGGCGTGTTTCACCGTCGCGAAACGCTGCTTCATCGGCACCAGCATGTCCCGCTCGGACCCGCCCTGGAACACCTTGGCCACGAACGCCCCGCCCGGGTTCAGCACCGAGCACGCGAAGTGCAGCGCCAGTTCGGCAAGCCCCATGATGCGGATGTGGTCGGTGCCGGCGTGCCCGGTGGTGTTCGGCGCCATGTCGGACAGCACCAGGTCGGCCGGCCCGCCCATCAGCTCCCTCAGCCGCGCCGGCATGTCCGGGTCGTCGAAGTCGCCCTGGATCAGCGTGGCACCGGAGACGGGTTCGACCGGCAGCAGGTCCACCCCCACCACGGACCCTGCTCCGCGCTGCAACGCCACCTGCGTCCACCCGCCAGGTGCCGCACCCAAATCCAGCACCCGGCAGAAGCGGGTGATCAGATGGAACCGCTCGTCCAGCTCGATCAGCTTGAACGCCGCGCGCGACCTGTATCCCTGGGCACGCGCCGCGGCCACGTAGGGGTCGTTGAGCTGGCGCGCCAGCCAGCGCTGCTGCGCCGGGCTGCGGCCGCGCGAGGTGCGCAGGGTGACCGCGAGGTTGCGCGGGTTGCTGGTCTTCTTGCCTGGCATCCGCAGCCTATAGCAAGAAAGCAGCAAGAAAGCCGCCCCTTCCGGAAACCGCGCACCGCCCCCGTCACGGGTGCAGGTAGACGAACCCCAGCCCCTGCAGCCGCGCCAGCTCCGCCACCCCGCTCGGCACCACGTCGCCGGCGCCCACCTTATAGAGCGCGGCCGGCGTCAGCCCCAGGCCCTCCAGCGTATTGTGGCACATCAGGAATCGCACGCCGCGGCCGCGCAACGCGTCGATGCTTGCGGCAAGCGACTGGTCCGTGTTGGCCATCTGGAACAGCTTCACCCCGGCGCCGAAATCCACCACGTCAATCTGCGCGCGGCCGTCTACCGCGTTGAGATGGTTGGTCAGGTTGCGCAACAGACGCGTGAAGTAGGCGTGGTCGTCGGGCCAGCCGCCGTCGTTCTGATAGACGACCTTCTGGAAGCTGTAGTAGCCGGCCGGCGCTTCGGCCTGGGCAGTTAGCGGGACAAGCACTAGAGCGGCTAGGAGGGGGCGCATGGATCTCTCTGGCAAGAAGAAAGCAAGCAGTTCTTTTTTGAAAAAAAGAACCAAAAAACTTTTGTTCCCTTGGGCTCGTCGCCTGATGCGCTTCCTCCGACTTGTTGGGCTTGGGCTGCTGATCGGCTAGGAACGCCGGCATGTCATCCCCCCCTACACTTGTCACCGGCGCTACGGGGTTCGTCGGCTCCGCCGTTGCCCGCACGCTGCTGGCGCGCGGTCACACGTTGCGCCTGCTGGTCCGCCCGGGCAGCGACCGCAGCAACATCGCGGACCTGCCGGCCGAGCTCGCCCTCGGCGACCTGACCGACCCCGCCTCTCTCGCCCGCGCCGCCGAAGGCTGCCGCTACCTGTTCCACGTCGCCGCCGACTACCGGCTGTGGGTGCCCGACCCGGACCGCATGATGCAGGCCAACGTCGCGGGCACCCGCGCCCTGTTGCTGGCCGCCCAGGCCCAGGGCGTCGAACGCATCGTCTACTGCAGCAGCGTGGCCGCACTCGGCCTGGTGGGTGACGGCACGATAGCCGACGAGACCACCGAGGTGCATCCGGAGAAGATCGTCGGCCACTACAAGCAGTCCAAATACCACGCCGAACAGGCGGTGCTGGCGCTGGTGCGCGACCACGCGATGCCGGTGGTCATCGTCAACCCGTCCACCCCGGTGGGCCCGCGCGACATCAAACCCACCCCCACCGGCAAGATGATCCGCGACGCCGCTACCGGCCGCATGCCCGCCTATGTGGAAACCGGGCTGAACATCGTCCACGTGGACGACGTCGCCGAGGGCCACGCGCTCGCGCTCGAACGCGGCGTGGTGGGCGAGAAATACATCCTTGGCGGCGAGGACTTCTCCCTCGGCGCCTTGTTCGCAGCCGTCGCCCGCGCCGCCGGCCGCACCCCGCCGCGGGTGCGGCTGCCAATTGCCCCGCTCTACCCGCTGGCGCTGGCCTGCGAGGCGCTGGCCCGCTTCGGCATCGAACCGGTTGTGACGCGGGAGACGCTGGCGATGGCGCGCAAGAAGATGTTCTTTTCCAGTGCCAAGGCGCGCGCGAAGCTGGGGTATGCGCCTCGGCCGGCGGTGCAGGCGATTGAGGACGCGGTGGCGTGGTTCGCGGCTTGAGGCAAGGCAAGGCAAGCAAGCAGTTCTTTTTTGAAAAAAAGAACCAAAAAACTTTTGCTTCCTTGCCGGCCCCGAAGCCAACCATCGCCGGACAAACCAAGGCGCCTGCGACAGCGCCAGGACAAAAGTTTTTTGCTTCTTTTTTTCAAAAAAGAAGGCCTTGCTTGCCTTGCTCCTGACCTGGCTCGCCGCCAGCGCGTTGGCAATCTGGATCTACCTGCTCGCCGGCCACGGCCGCTTCTGGCAGGCCGGCCCCAGCCTGCCCTCGCCCGCGCTCACACCGCGCCGCCCGATGCCGCCGGTCACCATCGTGGTGCCGGCGCGCAACGAGGCCGCCAGCATCACCGCCTGCCTGCGCAGCCTGCTGGCCCAGGACTACGACGGCACGCTGCGGGTGATTCTGGTGGACGACCTCAGCAGCGACGGCACCGGCCGCCTGGCCGACGCCATCGCCGACCCGCGCCTGACCGTGCTGCGCGGCGCCGCCCACCCGCCTGGCTGGAGCGGCAAGCTGTGGGCGCTGTCCCAGGGCATCGCGGCCGCCGGCCGTGCCGAGCTGCTGCTGCTGACGGACGCCGACATCGTGCATCAGCCGCTGCACCTGGCCAGCCTGGTGGCCAAGCTGGAGGACGGGCGCCTGGACATGGCCTCTGAGATGGTGGCGCTGCACGTGGACAGCGCCATCGAGCACGCGCTGGTGCCGCCCTTCGTGTTCTTCTTCCAGCTGCTCTACCCGTTCGAGTGGGTGAACGATGACGGCAACAGCATGGCCGCGGCTGCCGGCGGCACGGTGCTGATCCGCGCCGCCGCCCTGGCACGCGTGGGCGGGCTGGAGGCGATGCGCGGCGCGCTGATCGACGACGTGACGCTGGCCCGCCGCGTGAAGGCGGCCGGGCGGATCTGGCTCGGCCACAGCCGGCTGGCCACCAGCATCCGCCCCTACAAGACCGCGAACGAGGTGTGGCGCATGGTGGCCCGCTGCGCCTACGTGCAGCTGGACCACTCGCCCTGGCTGCTCGCCGGCACGCTGGCCGGCATGGTGCTGATCTGGCTGGTGCCGCCGCTCGCCGCGGTCTTCGGCGACGGCTGGGCACGCGCGCTCGGCCTGCTGGGCTGGGCGGCGATGACGGCGTCCTATATTCCGACGCTCAAGCGGTTCGGCCTGAGCCCGTGGTGGGCGGCCTGCCTGCCGGGTGCGGCCGTCTTCTACACGGCGGCGACGCTGGGCTCGGCGCTGGACCACTACCGGGGGCGTGGCGTGATCTGGAAGCAACGGGCGTATCACGGATGAGGGTTTCGCCGATGGGGTGGCGTCGATGAGCAGGGTGGCCGGCAGCACGAACGCTCGGCTCGGCGCTGGACCACGACCGGGGGCGTGGCGTGATCTGGAAGCAACGGGCGTATCACGGATGAGGGTTTCGCCGATGGGCTGGCGTCGATGAGCAGGGTGGCCGGCAGCACGAACGCTCGACTCGGCGCTGGACCACGACCGGGGCGTGGCGTGATCTGGAAGCAGCGGGCGTATCGCGGATGAGGGTTCGCCGATGAGATGGCGTCGATGAGCGGGGTGGCCGATAGCTTGGTGGCCGACGACGGCAACGTGGAGGCCTGGTCCGGCAAGCACCGCGGGCAGGAGAACTTCCCCGTCGGCTCCGTGCTGGTGCGGCCGGCGCTGCGCCGCCACGTGCACGTGTTCTACGCCTTTGCCCGCAACGCCGACGACATCGCCGACAGCCCGGAGCTTGCGCCGGCCGACAAGGTCGCACGGCTGGACATGATGGAGGCGGTGCTGCTCGGACGCGTCGGCCAGGGGTCGCCCTCGGCACTCGGCCTGCGCGCCAGCCTGGCCGAGACGGGGGTGACCGCCGCCCACGCGCAGGACCTGCTGCGTGCCTTTCGCCAGGACGCCGGCAAAACGCGCTACGCCAGCTGGGACGAGTTGCTGGACTACTGCCGCTACTCCGCCATGCCGGTCGGCCGGCACGTCCTCGCCCTGCACGGCGAGGCGGCGGATTGCACGCCGCCGTCCGACGCGCTGTCGGCCGCACTGCAGGTGCTCAACCACCTGCAGGACATGGCGCGCGACCTGGCCGGGCTGGACCGCTGCTACCTGCCGCAGGACTGGCTGGACGCCGCCGGCAGCTCCGTCGACGCAGTGCGCGGACCGGCCGAGACGCCCGGCCTGCGGCAGGTGATCGGCCGGCTGCTGGACCGCTGCGACGCGCTGAACGAGGAGGCGGCCGCCCTGCCCCGCCGCGTGCGCGACCGCCGGCTGCGGCTGGAGACGGCGGTGATCCTGGGCCTTTCGCGCCGCCTCGCCCGCCGCTTGCGCCACGGCGACCCGCTCGCCACGCGGGTGAAGCTGCGCCCGGCCGACGTGGCCGCCAGCCTGGCCGCCGCCGCGCCCTATCTGGCCGGCAGGCGCGCGTGACGGCGCCACTGGGTGCCGCCGAGGGCGACCTCGCCGTGGTGACGCGGTTGGTGCGCCCGTCCGGCACCTTTTCCCACCGCGGCACGCGCATCCTGCCGCCGGACCGCCGAGTCGCGATGCACGCCGCATACATGTTCTGCCGCCTGCAAGCCGGCCTCGCGCCCTATCTGGCGGGCAGGCGCGCATGACGGCACCGTTGGGCGCCGCCGAGGCGGACCTGGCCGTGGTGACGCGGCTGGTGCGCGCGTCCGGCACCTCGTTCTACCGCGGCATGCGCATACTGCCGCCGGACCGCCGGGTGGCGATGTACGCCGTCTACGCGTTCTGCCGCCTGGTGGACGACATCGCCGACGTATCCGCACCGATGGACGAGAAGCGCGCTGGGCTGGACGCCTGGCGCGCGCGCGTGGACGCGGTCTGCACCGGCCAGGCGCCGGGCCGCATGGATCCCGGCGGGTCGGGCGACGATGCGGCGGTGGCCCGCGTGCTGCAGCTCGCCACCGAGCGTTTCGGGCTGCGGCGGGCCGACTTCCTCTCCGTCATCGACGGCATGCAGATGGACGCCGAGCAGCCGATCGTGGCGCCCACGGCCGAGAGGCTGGACCTGTACTGCGACCGGGTAGCCTCCGCGGTGGGCCGCCTGTCGGTGCGCGCGTTCGGCGACGCTTCGCCGGCGGCCGACGAGGTGGCGCACCACCTGGGCCGCGCGTTGCAGCTGACCAACATCCTGCGCGACCTCAGCGAGGACGCTTGGCGCGGCCGCCTCTACCTCGCGCGCGAGTGGCTGGCGATGGCCGGCGTGCCGCCGGAAGCGGCCGCCGCCCTGGCCAGCCCGCGCCTGCCGGAGGTGTGCGAGCGCGCCGTGCGCCAGGCGCGGGGGCATTTCGCCTCGGCGCACGCGGCGATGGCCAGGTGCGACAGGCGGGCGATGCGGCCGGCCCGCCTGATGGGTGCCACCTACCAGGCCGTGCTGGAGAGGCTGGAGCGGCGGGGGTGGAGCAAGCCCGACCAGCGCGTTTCTGTACCGGCATGGGAGAAGCTCTTCATCCTGATGCGCTTCTCGATTCTCCTTTTTTGAAAAAAAGCAGCAAAAAACTCTCGTCCTGGCTGTCGCCGTGCGTTGAAGCGAGAAGTCTCAGATTCCGGCACGCCCCGAGAAGCAAAAGTTTTTTGGTTCTTTTTTTCAAAAAAGAACCGCTTCCTTAGGATCCCTCCGTTTGAGCGTAGTTCACATCATAGGCGCCGGCCTAGCCGGCCTAGCCGCCGCGCTCGACCTCGCCGGCACCGGCCGACACGTCGTAGTCTACGAATCCGGCCCCGCCTGCGGTGGCCGCTGTCGGTCCTACTTCGACCGCGAACTGGGCTGCCGGATCGACAACGGCAACCACCTGCTGCTGTCCGGCAACCGCGCGGCGATGCGCTACCTGGACGTGCTGGGCACGCGCGACACGCTGGGCGGCCCTGGCGCACCGGTGTTCCCGTTCGTCAACCTGGCCACCGGCCAGCGCTGGTGCCTGCGGCCCAACGTCGGCCTGTTGCCCTGGTGGGTGTTGCTGCCCGGCCGCGGCGTGCCGGGTGCGAGGCTGCGCGACTATGCCGGGCTGCTCCGCCTGCGCACC
Source organism: Acetobacteraceae bacterium (assembly GCA_965198755.1). GTDB lineage: Bacteria > Pseudomonadota > Alphaproteobacteria > Acetobacterales > Acetobacteraceae > BOG-908. The sequence continues at coordinate 3,106,229 of OZ240673.1, read as the reverse complement.
GCCGGCGCGGATGCCACGGTTGCCGGTACGCTGCCGCACAACGCGCTGTACGCCAACCTGATCGAGCCATTGGCCGTCTCGGCGCTTAACACGCCGGCTGCCTCGGGCAGTGCCAGGCTGTTCTGGGCGATCGTTGCGGAGTCGCTGGCGCGCGGCGGGGCAAACTGCGTGCCGCACTTCCCCAGCGAGGGGCTGTCGGAGAGCTTCGTGGATCCGGCGGTGACGCGGATCGAGGCGCTGGGCGGACAGGTTCGGACTGGCCACCGCATCTCCGCGTTGAAGGCGGAGCAGGGCCGCGTGGCGAGCCTGACTGGGCCGGAGGGCAGCCTGCCAATCGATGCCGAGGATTGGGTCGTATTGGCGACCCCGGCGCCGATTGCCGGCAGCTTGTTGCCGGAGTTGAGCGTGCCGGACGCGCACGAGGCGATTCTAAACCTTCACTTCAAGCTGAGCGTGCCGCCCGGCGAGGCTGGGTTCGTGGGCCTGGTGGGCGGCATGGCGGAGTGGGTGTTCACCAAGCCAGAGGTAGTCTCGGTAACGATCTCGGCGGCAAACCGTCTGGCCGACCGGCCGAGCGAGGAGCTGGTGCCGGCGATCTGGGCGGAGGTGTGCACCGCGCTGGACATCGTGGCGCCGATGCCACCTTGGCGGCTCATTCGCGAGAAGCGGGCCACCTTTGCTGCAACTCCGGAGCAACACAGGCGTCGCCCACAGGCCACAACAGGGTTGCAGAATCTGGTGCTGGCGGGTGATTGGACGGACACTGGCTTGCCGGCCACCATCGAAGGTGCGATCAGGTCCGGCTTTGCTGCGGCGCATCACGTGATAGAGGGCCGTTCTGGTGCGTAACTTTTAAGAATGAGTATGCATAGCCAGACACTGACCAAATCGGCCGCATCCGACGCTCCGACCAGGCTGCACGACGAGGCTTTGCAGGCCGGGATCGAGCGTGCGGCAAACGCGTTGTGCCGGCGGCAGAACGCGGATGGTCACTGGCGATTCGAGCTGGAAGCCGACGCCACCATTCCGGCCGAGTACATCCTCCTCGAGCACTACCTCGACCGGATCGATCCGGCGTTGCAGGCGCGCATCGCCGTCTACCTGCTGGAAATACAGGGCGAGCACGGCGGCTGGCCGCTGTTCCACGACGGCGCCTTCGACCTGTCCGCCAGCGTGAAGGCCTATTTCGCGCTGAAATGCCTCGGCCACAGCCCAGAAGCTGCGCACATGGCGCGGGCGCGAACGGCAATCCTGGCGGCCGGCGGCGCTGAGCGGACCAACGTGTTCACCCGCATCCAGCTGGCCCTGTTCGGCCAGGTGCCGTGGGGTGCGATCCCCACCATGCCGGTGGAGATCATGCTGCTGCCGGAGTGGTTCTTCTTCCACCTCTCCAAGGTGTCCTACTGGTCGCGCACGGTGATCGTGCCGCTGCTGGTGCTGATGACGCTGCAGCCGCGCGCTGCCAACCCGCGCGGCGTGCACATCCGCGAGCTGTTCACCCGCCCGCCCGAGCACATCCGCGACTACATCCGTGGGCCCTACCGCAGCTACTGGGGCCACGCGTTCAAGGCACTCGACATCGCACTCAAGCGCGGCGGACGCTTCTTCCCCGCCAAGGTGCGGGCGCGCGCCATCGAGCAGGCGGTGGCGTTCGTCACCGAGCGGCTGAACGGGGAGGACGGGCTGGGCGCCATTTACCCCGCCATGGCCAACAGCGTGATGATGTTCGCCGCTCTCGGCTACGAGGCGGCCCACCCGGACGCCGCGCTGGCCTGGCTGTCGGTCCGCAAGCTGATCGTCGACGACGGCGAGCGCGCCTACGTGCAGCCCTGCGTCTCGCCGATCTGGGACACCGGACTTGCCGGCGTTGCGATGGCAGAGGCCGGCTACGGCTGCGACCTGTACGACACTGGCGGCCGCGCCCCGGTGGAGGCGGCCAGCGACTGGCTGGCGGCCCGGCAGATCCTCGACGTGAAGGGCGACTGGGCGGTGCGCCGGCCCGACGTGGCCCCCGGCGGCTGGGCGTTCCAATACGCAAACGACCACTACCCGGACGTGGATGACACGGCCCTGGTGGGCATGCTGCTGGCCCGCAACGGCGACCCGGCGCACGACGAGGCGATCGCCCGGGCGCGCGACTGGGTCATCGGCATGCAGAGCAGCGACGGCGGCTGGGGCGCTTTCGAGCCGGAGAACACCCACTCCTACCTCAACCACATCCCGTTCGCCGACCACGGCGCGTTGCTCGACCCGCCGACCGCCGACGTGACCGGCCGCTGCCTGGGGTTCCTCGCACAGATCGGCATGGGGGCCGACCACCCGGTGGTGGCGCGCGCCATCACCTATCTAAGGCGCGAGCAGGAGACCGACGGCAGCTGGTTCGGCCGCTGGGGCACCAACTACATCTACGGCACCTGGTCGGTGATCAACGGGCTGAACGCGGCTGGCATCCCGGCGGACGACCCGGCGATGGTGCGCGCCTGCGATTGGCTGGTTTCCGTGCAGCGCGAGGACGGCGGCTGGGGCGAGGACGAGGAAAGCTACGCCGACGCCCCGCACGGCCGCTACACCGAGAGCACGCCCTCACAGACCGCCTGGGCGGTGCTGGCGCTGATGGGTGCAGGCCAAGCGGACCACCCGGCCGCCGCGCGCGGTATCGCCTGGCTGGCGGCGGCGCAAAAGCCGGACGGCGAGTGGGACGAGGCGCCATACACCGCAGTCGGCTTCCCGCGGGTGTTCTACCTGAAGTATCACGGCTACCGCCTGTTCTTTCCGTTGCTGGCGATGTCGCGCTTCCGGAACCTGCAGCGTGGCAACCAGCGGCGGGTGGATTGGGGGATCTAAAGGCAAGGCCGTCTTTTTTGAAAAGAAGCAAAAAACCTTTGGCACGGCTGTCGCGGACTCTCCCACAGACGCATACCCAGGGAACAAAAGTTTTTTGGTTGTTTTTTTCAAAAAAGAACTGCTTGCCTTGCTAGCCTTCATCGTCGGCCTGAAAGCCGAAGCAAAGCTTCTCCGCCCCCTGGGTGTCCGCGTTTTCATCGGCGGCGGCGACGCCCGCGGCGCTGCCCTGGCCGCCGACCGCGCGCTGGACGCCGGTGCCTCCGCGCTGATCAGCTTCGGCCTGGCAGGCGGGCTGTCGCCGGCGCTTGCGGCGGGCGACATCGTGGTGCCGGCGAACGTGCTTCTGCACGGACGGCGCATTCCCACCAACGCGTCAATCTCCGCGGCACTTGGCGGCGCCACCTGCGACGCGCTGCTGGCCGGCGACGCGGTGGTGGCCTCCGTGGCCGGCAAGGCGGAGCGCTGGGCCGGCACGCGGGCAGAGGCGGTGGACCTGGAGAGCGGCGCGGTGGCAAGCGCAGCCGGCCGCGCGGTGGTGCCCTACGGCGTGCTGCGTGCGGTGTGCGACCCGGCAGACCGGGCGTTGCCGCCGGCGGCGGTGGCAGCGCTGGACCGGTCGGGAGGGATCGGGGTGTTGCGCCTGATCGGCTCAATTCTGCTGCGGCCTGGGCAGATTGGCAGCCTGGTGCAGTTGTCGGGGGATGCTGCCAAGGCGCGCCGGGCGCTGTTGCAGCGGGTGGAGACGCTTGGCGCGACCAATGCCCTGGGGAGTTTGTCTATCTATTGAGGACGCTCGTGCTTCCTTATCGAGGAAAAACCGGGTTTTTGGGCGGCTGCCGCGGTTCTTTGAGGATACCAGCGGCCCTGGATCTTGACCCTTCGAAGTCCGGCAGGGAAGCCAAGGCCTTCTTTTCTGAAGAAAAGAAGCAAAAGACTTTTGGTCCGGCTGTCGCGGAGCTTCCCACAGCGCGCGCCCAAGGGAACAAAAGTTTTTTGGTTCTTTTTTTCAAAAAAGAACCGCTTGCTTCGCTTGTCACCGGTTGAAACAACGACGGTTGGTATGAGTCCGACTTCAGGGACCAAGGCACTAAAGTTCTGACTTCACTTCTGCTGAACCGGCTCCGACGGGTAGGCGTGGTGCCCGTTGATGTTCAGCGGCATCACCCGGTACCAGACCTGGCCTGAGACCGGGTTCGGGTCCTGCCATACGCCGGCGCCGGATTTGTCGCAGTCGGCCGGGCACACCGAGGTCCAGCCGCCCAGCGAGCCAGGATCCGTCGCACGCTCTATCGTGTAGTCCGCAGCGCCGGCAGCACCCCGCCAGGCCACGCGTCCGTGCGTGACGGCCAGGATCTCCGGCTGCGGCGGCATCAGGTAGGACGGCGCCAGCGTCACCTCCGCCATGGCGAAGTTGAAGCGGCGCAGGGCACGGTCGCGCAGGCGCATGGTCTCGAGGTTGGCGTCGGCGGTGGTCAGGCCGGGGAAGTACAGCGCGGCCTGCCCGGGTGCCGCCGGCGGCTGCGGCAGCAGGAACCCGCCCTGGTCGGCGTGCGACTGCAGGCAGCAGACGATGGCGCCGGCCATGTCGCGCGTTCTGGCCAGGTCATCGAGCCAGCCGTCGAAATCGGCCTCGGTCTTCCACAGCGAGGGCGACCAGCCGAAGCTGTCGAGCACGTAGGCGCGCCCCGCCTTGCCCACCAACGCCACGGTCTCGGCAACCAGGGTGCGCGACGCGGCGGCGTCGCCGGTTACGGCCAGCCGGTCGCCGACGATGTCGACGTGCGGCGTGGCGTACAGCGACGGGTCGACGGGCGCGCGTGCGGCGCGGCCGATCCGGCCGGCAAAGGCGCCGGTCTCGTAGATGTGCCGCGTGTCCTCGCCCTTGATCGCCTGGCCAAGCTCCTCCGACCAGGCGGACACCGCGCGGTCGTTGCCGCCTGTTGCGCAGGCGTCGCAATCCTCCCAGGCGAGGATCGTCGGGTCGTCGCGATACGGTGTGCCGGTGGTGGCGTTGGCGTGGCCGACGATGGTCAGTACCCGCTTTGTATAGGCCGCGCGCAGCCCGGCATCGGTGAAGAACGCCGCGCGGCCAGCCGCATTGCGCGTGCTGCCCACGGCGCAGATCACCCCGCCGGCGCCGGCGCCTTCGCAATCCGCCCCGTTATCGGCAAGCGGTATGATGACCTTCAGGCCGAGGTCGCGCGCCGCGTCCAGCACCAGGTCGATCTGCGCGAAGACGTCGGGGTTGAACTGGCCGGGCGAGGTCTCCAGGCAGAGCGGGCAGCCGGCGGTGGACGCCAGGCCAGGCAGCCTGACGACGGTCGCACCCATGGCGTTAGCGGTGGCCAGCGCGTCGCGCACCTCGTAGGGCGTCGGCCGGCGCGGCGCGCCCTGGCCGTCCTGCCGCAGCCCGAGCCAGGCGACGTCCACGCCGCCGAACCGCAGCAGGTCGCCCAGCAGGTTCAGCTGCGTGTCCACCCGGCTGACAAAGTCGCGCGGGTCCGGCTCGGCCGCCAGCGTGCCGTAATGCGGCATGACCGCCTGGGCGCGCGCCGGCCCGGCGGCGGCAGCGAGGCAGGCGAGAAGGCAGGCAAGCCGGGCGAGCACGCGTAGCAAGCCAGAGGCCATCAGGGTCGGCCGATGCTCTGGTAGCGGAAACCGGCGGCGATCATGCTGGCCTTTTCGTACATGTTGCGCAGGTCGACGACCAGGTCGCCGCGCATCGCCTCGCGCAGGCGTTCTGGAGCGATGGCGCGGAACTCGTTCCACTCGGTGACCACCACCAGCAGGTCGGCCCCCTGGGCTGCGTCCATCGCGTTTCGGCAGTAGATGACGCCAGGCGGCAGCATCGGGCGCGCCTGCTCCATGCCGGCGGGGTCGAAGGCGCGGATCTGGGCGCCGTCCTCGGCCAGGCGGCCGACGATGGGGATGCTCGGCGCGTCGCGCATGTCGTCAGTCTCCGGCTTGAAGGTCAGGCCGAAGATGGCGACGGTGCGGCCGCGCACGGACCCGCCGGCGGCCGCGATGATGCGCGCCGCCATGCTGGCCTTGCGAGCGTCGTTGACGGCGACCACCGCCTCGATCAGCCGTGACGGCGTGCCGTGGTCCTGGGCGATGCGCACCATCGCCAGCGTGTCCTTGGGGAAGCAGGAGCCGCCGAAGCCGGGGCCGGGGTGGAGGAATTTGCGGCCGATGCGGCCGTCCAGGCCGATGCCGCGCGCCACGTCGTGCACGTCGGCGCCGGCGCGCTCGCAGATGTCGGCCATCTCGTTGATGAAGGTGACCTTCATCGCCAGGAAGGAGTTCGCCGCGTACTTCACCAACTCGGCGGTCTCGAGGTTGGTGAACAGGATCGGCGCCTCGATCAGGTAGAGCGGGCGGTAGAGCTGGCGCAGCACCTCGCGCGCCCGGTCGGTCTCGACGCCGATCACCACGCGGTCGGGCCGCATGAAGTCGGGGATGGCGCTGCCTTCGCGCAGAAATTCGGGGTTCGACGCCACGTCCACCGTCAGGTCCGGCCGCACGCTGGCCAGAATCTCCTTGATGCGGCGGCCGGTGCCCACCGGCACCGTCGATTTGGTGACGACGAGCGTGTAGCCGGTCAGCACGCGCGCTACCTGCTCGACGGCGGCGAACACGTAGGACAGGTCGGCATGGCCGTCGCCCCGGCGGGTGGGCGTGCCGACGGCGATGAACACCGCGTCCGCGCCGGCCACCGCGGCGGCAATGTCGTCGCCAAAGGTGAGGCGGCCGGTGCGGACGTTGTCGGCTACCAGCGGTTGCAGGCCGGGCTCGTAGATGGGGATGCCGCCCTCACGCAGGCTGGCGAGCTTGGCCGCGTCCACCTCGACGATGGCGACCTCGTTCCCCAGCTCCGCAAAGCAGGCGCCAGAGACGAGACCGACATAGCCGCCGCCAATCATCGCGATGCGCAAGACGTTGTTCTCCGGACCGAATACCCTTGCGCGTCATACAGGCAAGGCAGGGGCGAAACTAGCGGGCGGAAACGATTTCGTGAGCGGTGTGGCAAGCAAGGAAGCAAGAGTCTTCTTTTTCGAGAAAAAGAAGCAAAAAGCTTTTGTTCCGGCTGTCGCGGACCGTGCAACCGGCGAGTACCCAAGGAAATAAAAGTTTTTTGGTTCTTTTTTTCAAAAAAGAACCGCTTGCTTTCTTTCCTTAGCCGCCAAGCACCTCTCCCAGTCTCGCCAGGCACGCCGCCTCGTCGGCAACGCACCCGCCCTGCAACCACCAGTCGCGTACGCTCCGCAGCGCCTCACCCACCAGCGGTCCCGGTTGAGCGCCGAGCGAGAGCGCGTGCTTGCCTTGCAGCGGGAACACCGGGCGCCTCTGGTTTTCGAGTCGTCGACGCAAGGGCTCGGGGCCGCCATCGAGCCAGATGCGGCCGGTCAGCACCTCGTGCGGCGTGTCGGCCAGCAGGCGCCGCAGTGTCGCGTCGTTGTCCCCCGGGTGTGGCGTGGGTGGTTGCGTGAGCGCCTGCAGAAGCTCGCGCTCTGCCGTGGATAGGCGGAGGCGGTCGGCCAACGCCACGGGGCCGGCGGTCAGCAGGGCGGCCAGGCGCAGGATGGGGTCGGGCGGTGCGCCAGCGGCCAGCAGGCGGCCGAGCCGGGCGGTGTTGCAGGCGTCCGGCAGCACGGCTGCTAGCACGCCAAGGCGGTGCATGAGTGTGACGGCCTCGATTGGCTGCTGGGTGACGAGGATGCGCTTGAGCTCGCTCCACACGCGTTCGGCGGAGAGACGCGCCAGACCGTGCGTGCCGGCAGCGATGGCGGCGGCGGCCTCTGCGTCGGGCGGGCCGCCAGCGTAGCGGGCGTAGAAGCGGAAAAAGCGCAGGATGCGCAGGTAATCCTCGGCAATGCGCCTGGACGCCTCGCCCACGAAGCGGACGCGGCGGGCTGCAAGGTCGGCCTGGCCGCCGAACGGGTCGTGCAGCGTGCCGCCTTGGTCCAGCGACATGGCGTTGATGGTGAAGTCGCGGCGGGCGGCGTCCTCCTCGAAGCTGTCGGTCCAGGCGACGCGGGCGTGGCGGCCGTCGGTCTCCTCGTCGCGGCGCAGCGTGGTGACTTCGAAGGGGCGGCCGCCGCTGATGGCGGTGAGCGTGCCGTGGGCCAGGCCGGTGGGGATCACCCGAAGCCCGGCGGCCTGCAGCGCGCGCAAAGCCTGCTCCGGCGGGTCCGGGGTGGCGAGGTCGATGTCGGCGACCGGCAGGCCGGCGAGCGTGTCGCGCACGCAGCCACCGACCAGGCGGGCGTGCGGCAATGCGGTCAGGACGGGGGCCAGCGCGGGGTCGGCCAGCAGGTGCCGCAACGCTGTCAACTGGCGTGGTCTGGCAAAAACGAGACGCCAGCACGATCCGCGACGGATGCCTCGGCGTAAGTCATGTCCGTTTCGGAATTTGAAGGGTGGTGAGGGAAGGCAAGCAGTTCTTTTTTGAAAAAAAGAACCAAAAAACTTTTGTTCCCTTGGGCGCGCGCTGTGGGAAGTTCGGCGACAGCAGGACCAAAAGTCTTTCGCTTTTCTTCAGAAAAGAAGGTTTTGGCTTCTCGACACACGCGAGCTCTCCGCTGACTCAAGTCGCGTGCCCTGACACAACGCTGTCACCCTGGAGGTGCGCCGGCACGTAGCGGCCGTTGAAGCTGCGTTCGTTGCCAAGCAGCAGCAGCGTGCCGCCAAGCCCCGCCAGCAACAGCAGAATGGCGAGCACCCCGCGCCGGCTGAGCCCGCGCACCCCGAGCAGCCAGGCCAGCAACAGCCCCGCAGGTATCATGAACAAGGCAACATCGGCATACCGCATGCCGCCTCTCTACACCCTGTGACCCGCCGGCCGGGTACTCCCGCGACAGCCAGCCCAGAAGTTTTTTTGTATCTTTCCTCGAAGAGAGGAGGCCTTGCCTAGCTCCTGCTCCCATCTCCCCCGCATGCAGCAGAAGCCGGTCACCATCCTCTACTTCGCCTGGCTCCGCGAACGCACCGGCGTGGCCGAAGAAAGCCTTGTGCTTCCAGATGGCGTTCGCACGGTCGGCGGCCTGCGCACGCTGCTGTCGGCACGCAGCCCGCGGCACCGGGAGGCGTTCGCCGCACCGGGGCTGGTGCGTGCCGCCGTCAACCAGGTTTTTGCAACGCAGGACATGCCGGTGGCGCCCGGCGACGAGGTTGCATTCTTCCCGCCGGTGACGGGAGGCTGACATGCTGCGGGTCCTGGTGCAGGCAGAACCTTTCGACGTCGGCGGCGAATATGAGAGGTTGCTTAACGGCTGCGCCGGCGCCGGAGCGCTGGCCAACTTCGTCGGCGTGGTACGTAGTAACGAGCAGCGGCCGATCACCGCGCTGACCCTGGAACACTACCCTGGCATGACGCAAGCTGCGCTGGAGCGCATCGCACAGGACGCGGTGACGCGATTCGGGCTGCTGGGATGCAGCGTCATACACCGGTTCGGAACGCTGGCTCCTGGAGAGGGGATCGTGCTGGTCGTGACTGCCGCATCACACCGGCAGGCGGCGCTCGATGGCACCGCGTTTCTGATCGACTGGCTGAAAACCGATGCGCCGTTCTGGAAAAAGGAGCACCTGGCGAACGGCGAGGATGTCTGGGTGGAGGCTCGGGCAGCGGACGACAAAGCGGCAGGAAAATGGAAGGAAGGCCCTTTTTCTGAGTGTCTTCCGAAAATCCGCCCGGCGGCCATCTGACGCGGTGATCAAACACCACGTCGGATGACTTGCCAGGCCGACTTTCGAAACAGGCACTCAAACGAAGAGCGAACTTCTGTCTCCGCTGCGACGGACCCTTCAACCAGCCCGCACCGAAGAAAACAAAAGTGTTTTGGTTCTTTTTTTCAAAAAAGAACCGCTTGCTTACTTCGCGTCGACTTCCTCTTTCTCAGCAGCCTCAGTCAGTGCCTCGCCAAGCGCGCGAACCTTCTCGCTGTTCTTGCCTTCGGCCTTGCCGGCCAGAGCCGTGGTTTCCTTGCCGAGCTTGATGACCAGCTTGCGGATCGCCTCGCCGTCGAGTTCCTTGGCATGCAGGTGCTTTTTCAGCGACTCCAGGTCCTTGACGATGGCCTTGGCACCGGGTGCCTCGACCTTCTCGAGCGTTGCTTCCCAGCCTTCGATGTTCTTCACCGCGGCGCTCACGGTCATGCTCTTCACGCCGTCTTTGATGTGCTTGATGGTCGCGTCGAATTGCGGCATTGCCTGCTCCCTTTGAACAGCACGTCGTATCGTGCGTGCCGGTAGCGATTTCGTCCGCGCCGTGGTTGCCGCTTTACGCGTTCTCAAATTCCCTTGGCCGGGGCTTGACGTATTGCCGCGCGGGGACGGATGCGACGTCAGTGCGTGCCTGCGGGCTGCGCCGTCCGTGGGCCGGCGAACAGGTCCGAGCTTTTGTCGCCGGCGACGTACTCGGGACCATAGAGCAGTGCGGTGGTGCCGAACACCACGGCCAGCATGACGGCCAGCGCGCGCGCCCTGGAGACCTGCAGCGCGTGGCGGGCCGCGAACCAGTGGAACCACGCGACGTAGACCGCCAGTATCGGTGCGGCGATGCCGGCCGCCTGCTGCGGCGAGACGCCGAGCCTGACCGCGAAGCTTGCCGCCGATATCAGCAGGATCAGCACCGCCAGCATCAGCCACTGCGCGCAGTTGAGCACGTTGGCATACAGCGCCCAGTTCTGCCGGCGGTCCCACAGGCGGCAGAACAGGTCGCCGATAACGCAGGGGGCGAGCAGGTTGCACAGCGTGTAAAGGAACAAAGCAAGCCCCCTGCCGGGGTGCCCCGCCCAGGCCAGCGTGCCGGCGAGCACGATCAGCAGGCCGAGGCAGGGTGCCAGGCTGGCCAGGAACGCCTCCGTGCTGGCGCCGAACTGGGCGAAGCCGGCGGTGCGGCCGGTGCCGATCAGCAGCAGGCCCAGCACCACGCGGCCGTTGGGCCGTCTCGGACGCCCCGGCTGGGCGGTCGCCTTTTCGCTCATGGCAGCAGATCCTTCAGCATCGCGGCATAGATATCGGTGAGCGCGAGCAGGTCTGCCACCGCCACGTGCTCGTCGGCCTGGTGCATGGTGGCTCCCACCAGCCCGAACTCGGCCACCGGCGCGTAGCGGGCGATGAAGCGCGCGTCCGAGGTGCCGCCGCCGGTGTCCAAAGCGGGGGTGCGGCCGGTGAGGCGGGCGACGATGCCGGCCAGCCTGGCGCCGAGCGCGCCGCCGGTCAGGAACGCCTCGCCGCTGATGGCCGTCTCCACCGCGGCGTGGGCGCTGTGGCGGGCGGCCACCTCGGCCACCCAGGCGGCGAGGTCAGCGCCGGTGTGGCGGTCGTTGAAGCGGATGTTGAGGCGCGCGATGGCCTCGGCGGGGATCACGTTGCGGGCAGGATTGCCCACGTCCACCGAGGTGACCTGCAGGCAGGACGGCTCGAACTGCGGCGTACCGCCATCCAGGGTGTGGCTCGTCAGCTCCGCCAATGCCGCAACCAGCAGATGGATCGGGTTGGCGGCACGGTGCGGGTAGGCCACGTGGCCCTGCACCCCGCGCACGGTGATGGTGGCGTTGAGGCTGCCGCGGCGGCCGATCTTGACCATCTCGCCCAGGTGCGCGGGGTTGGTGGGCTCGCCTACGACACAGGCATCCGGCACGTGGCCGTGCTCGGCCATCCACGCGAGCACGCGCACGGTGCCGTCGGTGGCGGGGCCCTCCTCGTCGCCGGTGATCAGCAGGCTGACCGACCCGTTTGGCTCGCCGTGGCGCGCGGCCGCGGCCACGAACGCGGCGATGGCGCCCTTCATGTCGCAGGCGCCGCGGCCGTAGAGGCGGCCGTCGTGCAGGTCTGCGCCGAACGGGTCGTGCCGCCAGCCGGGGCCAGGGGGGACCACGTCGGTGTGGCCGGCGAAGCAGACGTGCGGCGCGGCGGTGCCTCTGCGGGCAAACAGGTTGCGCACGTCGCCGAAGGGGAGGTGCCGGACCTGGAAGCCTAGCGCTTCCAGCTGGTCGGCCAGCATGGCTTGCAGGCCGTGGTCGGCGGGGGTGACGGAGGGGTAGCGGAGCAGGGCCTGGCAGAGCAGGACTGGGTCGATCAAGGCAAGCAGGGCCTTCTTTTTCTGAAGAAAAAGAAGCAAAAAGACTTTGTTCCGGCTGTCGCGAACCGTCCTGCTGACCGGTGCTCAGACATAACAATGTTCTTACTTTTTTGCAGCATGAGATGCCTGCAAAACTTGGCTTGGTGAGTCGGCTGGCGTGCGTTTGCGAGTACCGGAGCGGAGCGGCCTTGATGGCCGTGAGCACCGGAGCGCAGCAAACGCGCGCCAGACGGCCGCCAGGGCAAGTTTGGCAGGCATCTCACACTCCGAGCTGCACGACAAACCGCGTCCCCCGATGCGCCCGGTCCAGCTCCACCGTCGCCCGCAGACTCTGCGCCATCGAGCCCACGATCAGCGATCCCAGCCCGCTCCCCTTCGGCGCCGCCTCCTGGTCCGGGTAGCCCACCCCGTCATCCTCCACCACCAGGCGCAGTCCGGCCGAGTCACGCCGGAGCTGCACGCGCACCTGGCCCGGCAGCTCCTTCGGGTAGGCGTATTTCAGCGCGTTGGTCACCAGCTCGTTGACCATCAGGCCGATCGGCACCGCCTTGTCCGTCTCTACCCGGATCGGGTCGGCGGTGAGCTCTATCCGGCGCTGGCCGGGTGCTGCGGCACCTGCCTCGGCCCCGAGTGTCGCGCGTTCCAGCTCGTCGACCAGGCCCGTTAGGTAGGCGTCCATCTCCACGAACTCGACGTCGTCGCCGGTGTAGAGGCGGCGGTGCACCAGGGTCACGGCTTCCACCCGCTCGGCCGCCTGGCGCAGCATCAGGCGGGCCGCGGGGTCGGCCACCCGGCGCGCCTGCATCTCGATCAGCGAGGTGATCAGCTGCAGCGAGTTGGCGACGCGGTGGTTGACCTCGCGCAGCAGCACGGCCTGTTGGGCCGCGAGTGCCGCCAGCCGGTCGCGGCTCTCATGCACCTCGCGCTCGGCGGCGGCGCGTTCGCGCTGCCACCTGGCACGGGTGATCTCCTGGGACACGCTGGCGCCCAGCAGCTCGATGAACGTGCCGTGCACGTCCTTGACCACGTAGTCGGCCGCACCGTTCTTAAGCGCGGTTACCGCGATGCGCGGCTCCTCGGCGCCGGTCACGAAGATCACCGGCGGCATGTCGAGCATCGCGCGCAGCGCGTCGAGCACCTCGAGCCCGTCCTGGCCGGGCATGTAATGGTCCAGCCCGATCGCGTCGAACCGGCCGGTGGCGGCCAGTGCCAGGCCTTCCGCGCCGTTGGCGGCGAGCGTCACGGTGAAGCCGGCACGCTGCATGTGGCGCTGCACCAGCCGGGCGATGCCGGGGTCGTCGTCGATGTAGAGGACATGCGGGTTGGCCTGCGCGTCAGCCATCAACTCTGTCTTCCATCCGGCGGCTTGGCTGCCGGTCAGGCGGGCTCAGGCACTTGCATCACGGTCAGGAACAGGCCGAGCTGGCGGATGGCGCTGGCGAACCCTTCGTACTCCACCGGCTTGGTGATGTAGACGTTGCAGCCCAGGTCGTAGCAGCGCTGGATCTCGGTCTTGTCGTCGGTGGTGGTCAGCACGATCACCGGCATGCGCTTGAGCACCGGGTCCGCCTTTAAACGCGCCAGGATGTCGGTGCCGCTCATGTCCGGCAGGTTGAGGTCCAGCAGGACCAGCATCGGGTCGGACTTCACCGTCTCGCCTCGATTGAACAGGAAGTCGAGCGCGGTGGTGCCGTCCAGCTTGTGGGTGATCTCGTTGGCCACCCCAGCCCGGCGCACGTTCTTCTCGATCAGCCGGGCATGCCCGGGGTCGTCCTCGATCAGCAGGATGGTGACTGGCACCGCGTTCATTCCGTTCCTTCGGCAGCGTGCGCCAACTGCGGCGGCAGTCGTACGATGAAAATTGATCCCACACCGGGCGTGCTTTCGCAAACGATAGTGCCGCCGAGGCGCCTGAGAAGGGCGCGGACGTGGGCCAGGCCGATCCCCTCGCCGGGCTTGTCCTGGCTGCCGGCGCGCCGGAACAGCTCGAAGATGCGCTCGAGGTCGCGCTCGGCCACGCCGCGGCCGTTGTCTGCCACGTCGTAGCGCATCCAGGCGCCCTCCTTGCCGCCGCTGACGCGGATGCGGCCCGGACGGCCGGGGGCAGCGTATTTCAGCGCGTTCTCGACGATGTTGGAGAACACCTGCTCGATGGCGATGCGGTCGGAGACCAGCGGCGGCAGCGCGCCCAGGCTGATCTCGGCGCCGGCGTCCTCGGCAATCTGGCGGACGCTGTCGGCCACACTGCCCAGCAAGGCCGCCATGTCCAGCCGCTCGGGAGTCAGCACCCGGCGGCCCTCGCGGGAGAGGCGCAGGATGGCGGAGATCAGCCGGTCCATCTTGGCGGTGCTGGTCTGGATGAAGCGGATCGCTTCCGGCAGGTCGTCCTGGCTGGCCTCGCGCACCTCGCGCGGCACGGTGATGCCGGCCGGCTCGAGATGGTCGGAGACGAAGCGGTTCAGCCGGTTGGTGGCGTCCTGCAGCTCGGCGGTGAAGCCGATGATGTTGAGCAGCGGCGCGCGCAGGTCGTGGCTGACGATGTAGGCGAAGCGCTGCACCTCGGCGTTGGCGTCGAGCAGCTCGCTGGTCCGTTCGGCGACGGCGAGCTCGAGGCGGTCCCGGCCGGCCTGCAGCTCGGTGTTGGCGGCCAGCACCTGCCGCCGGCTTAGGTTCAGCGCGCGGATCGAGCCCTGCAGGCTGCGGGCGACGAAGCCAGCCAGCAGCAGCAGCTGGACCAGTGCCACGGCGTCGACGATCACCAGCAGCTTCGCCCCGGCTTCGCTGTGGGCGAGGTCTTCCGAGACGATGACCGCCTGCTTGCTGACCAGCCGGCCGGAGATCTCGCGCGCCTCGACCATGTCCAGGCGGCCGCGGTCGGTCTTGAGCAGGGCGATAGCGTCGTCGTGGCGGCCGGCCTGCTCCAGCCGCACGGCCTCGGCCAGTTCGGCCATCTTGGTTTGCACGACTGCATGCCACCTCTGCATGTCCGGGATGGCGCCCAGTGCCTGGTCCAGGCTGGCGAGCAGGTCGGGCACCTGGTGGGTGGCCTGGGTGTAGGGGGCCAGGTAGGCAGGCCGGCCGGTCAGCAGAAAGCCGCGCTGGCCGGTTTCCGCGTTGGTGACCGCGTTCATCAGGCCGTGTATTTCCGAACGGACGAGCAGCGAGCGCTTGAGGTCGGCCGCGTCGGCGCTGGTGCGCTGGGCGATGAGGATGCTGACGCCGACGATGACGATCATGATGAGCGCACCGGCTGCCATGGCCAGGCGTTCGCGGCGGCCTTGCAGCAGGCGAGGGTCCTGGTCGTTGGTGACGTGCGCTGTGGTCATCGGCGGCTTCTCTGCACGAAGGTATGGTGTAGAGAGGCCAACTGGGCAACCACGGGCCGGACACCACGCGCCTCGCGTGGCCCAAGCGTCCGTCCGCTGACACAGAGTTGGGGCCTTCACCTTGCCGGACCTGCCACCAGACAAGCGCGTCACCGCCGGCAGCGTGGTGTTCGCCAACGACGCGCCGCTCTGCGTGATCGCCGGGCCGTGCCAGGTGGAGAGTGCCGCGCACGCTCACGAATGCGCCCAGGCGTTGGCGGAGATGTGCGCCAGGCTGAGCGTGGGCTTCGTCTTCAAGAGCAGCTACGACAAGGCCAACCGCACCAGTGCGGCGGGCGCCCGCGGCGTCGGCATGGCCGCCGCGCTGCAGATATTCGCCGACATACGCGCAGGCATGGGCGTCCCTGTGCTGACCGACGTGCACGAGCGGGAGCACTGCGCGCCGGTGGCCGAGGTGGCCGACATCCTGCAGATCCCGGCGTTCCTGTGCCGGCAGACCGACCTGATCGTGGCCGCCGCGCGCACCGGCCGGGCGGTGAACGTGAAAAAGGGGCAGTTCCTCGCCCCGTGGGACATGCAGAACGTGATCGGGAAGGTGACCGGTGCCGGCAACAGCCGCGTGCTGGTGACCGAGCGGGGTACGAGCTTCGGCTACAACACGCTGGTCTCCGACTTCCGCGCCCTGCCGGTCATGGCGGCGTTCGGCGCGCCGGTGATCTTCGACGCGACGCACTCGGTGCAGCAGCCGGGCGGGCAGGGGAGCTCGTCCGGCGGGCAGCGGGAGTTCGTCTCCGTGCTGGCGCGGGCCGCGGTGGCCGTGGGGGTGGCCGGGCTGTTCATCGAGGCGCACCCGGACCCGGACCGCGCGCCGTCCGACGGGCCGAACATGATCGCGCTGCGGGATTTCGAGCCGTTGATGCGGAGATTGATGGAATACGATGCGGTGACGAAGAAGAAAGCGGTTCTTTTTTGAAAGAAAGAACCAAAAAACTTTTGTTTCCTGGGTATCCGTCTCCGGAGACGTCCGCGACAGCCGAACAAAAGTCTTTTTGCTTCTTCTTCTTCAGAAAAAGAAGATTCTTGCTTTGACACTTGTTTTGATCCCCGCCCGCCTCGCCGCCACCCGCCTTCCCGGCAAGCCGCTCGCCGACATCGCCGGCGAACCGATGATCGCCCACGTCTGGCGCCGCGCTGTCGAAGCCGACGTTGGTGACGTCATCGTAGCCGCCGACCACGCCCACATCGCCGAAGCGGTCACGCGCCTCGGCGGCCGCGCGGTGCTGACCCGGCCGGACCACCCCTCTGGCACCGACCGCATCGCCGAGGCCTTGGCACGCGTGGACCCCGGGCGCGCGCACGGCCTGGTGGTGAACCTGCAGGGCGACCTGCCGACGCTGGCGCCGCGCGTGGTGCGGCAGACGCTGGCGCTGCTGGACGACCCCGAGGTGGCGATCGGCACGGCGGTGGCGCCGATCACGGGTGACGGCGAGGCGGAGGCTGCCAGCGTAGTGAAGATGGTGGGCAGTGCGGTCGGCCCCGCACGGTTCCGCGCGCTGTATTTCACCCGCGCGCGGGCGCCTTGGGGGGAGGGGCCGCTGTATCATCACGTCGGGCTTTACGTGTGGCGGCGGGCTGCGCTGGAGAGGTTTGTGGCGCTGCCGCCCTCGCCGCTGGAACAGCGCGAAAAGCTCGAGCAGTTGCGCGCGCTGGAGGCTGGCATGCGCATCGACGCGGCGCTGGTGGACGACGTGCCGTTGGGCGTGGATACGCCGGCGGATTTGGATCGGGCGCGGGAGATGCTGGGGCGGACGTAAGCAAGCGGTTCTTTTTTGAAAAAAAGAACCAAAAAACTTTTGTTTCCTGAGGCGCGCCGTGTGGGAGAGTCCGCGACAGCCGTGTTGAAAATTTTTGCTGCTCCTTTTCAAAAAAGCAGGCCTTTCCTTGCGAATTGCAACATACGTGTGTTGCGGTGGTAAGCCGGGCAACCACGTTTTCGGCGTCGCGTTTTGAGCGCACAAGACCCACCCACGGTCGTGGAACGCGAAAGGAACCGACATGACAGATTTCCGGAAGTTCACGTTGTCTACAGGATCGTTCAGCGCGTCGCTGCGGGTTGCGGTGGCCGTCGGTGCCGTTCTGGCGCTGGTGCCGCTGGCTCCTGTGCAGGCGCAGAGCATGATGAGCCCGCACAGCACCCAGGCCGGTGACGGGTCACGTGCGGCGGAGCATGCCGACCGCGCGGAACAGCGCGGAGAAACTATCGAGCAGAGGATCACCACCCTGCACACCCAGCTGAAGATCACGCCGGCCGAGGAGACGAAGTGGCAGGCCGTGGCACAGGTGATGCGCGACAACGCGGCCTCGATGGAGAAGCTCGCGAGCGACAAGGCAAGCCAGTCGCAGACGGAGATGACGGCCGTGGACGACCTGCAGACATACGAGCAGTTCGCGCAGGCGCATGTGGACGGCCTGAAGAAGCTCGTGGCCTCGTTCCAGACTCTCTACGACGCCATGCCGCAGTCGCAGAAGAAGCTGGCCGACCAGGTGTTCGACAAGTCGCAACGGCAGCAGAACGGCTAATCCGTCACAGCGCCGTCCTACAAACTAGGGAGTGCATCATGTTTCGCTTTGAACTCGGCGCCTCCGCCGGCCGGGTGTGCAGGACCGCGATCCTGGCCACCTGTGCCGCCGGACTACTCGCTGCCCCGGCATTCGCCGAGTGGCACGGCTACTACCGCGGCCGGCCCTGGCACCATCACTGGCACGGCTACGCTGGCGGCTACTACCCGCCGCCGGTTGTCGTTGCACCCCCGCCGGTTCGCTATTACGCGCCGCCGCCGGTGGTCTATAGCCCGGGAATATACGTGCACATCAGGTAGGCAGGCCGTCTTCCTCCGGCGGGTTTCAGCCTGGCAGGGACGGTCGGGCAGGTTGCCGGGACGGACTGAAGGCGGGCAAGTAGGGTTTTCTCCTCGGAGGCGCCGCTTGCCCGCCCAAACCGTCGCCGACAGCCTGTTCCGGACCATCGAGCTGGAACAGCGTGGCCTGGCCACGTTGTCCGGCGCGCTGCAATCGGGCCTGGCCGACAGTTTCGGGCGGGCCGCCGAGGTAATCCGCGGCGCGACGGGCACTGTGATCGTCACCGGCATGGGCAAGTCCGGACACGTGGGGCGCAAGATCGCCGCGACCCTCGCCTCCACCGGCACGCCCAGCCACTTCGTGCACCCGGCCGAGGCCAGCCACGGCGACCTGGGCATGATCCGCGAGACCGACGTGGTGCTGGCGCTGTCCTGGTCCGGCGACGCGCCGGAACTCGCCGACATCGTCACCTACACCCGGCGCTACAAACTGCCGCTGATCGCCATCACCTCGCGGGCGGAGAGCGCCTTGGGTGCCGCGGCCGACGTCTGCCTGACGTTGCCGCTGAGCCAGGAGGCCTGCCCGAACGGGCTGGCGCCGACCACGTCCACCACCATGCAGATGGTCGCCGGCGACGCGCTGGCGATCCTGCTGCTGGAGCAGCGCGGCTTTTCCGCCCGCGATTTCCAGCAGTTTCATCCCGGCGGCAAGCTGGGCGCTCGGCTGAAGCAGGTGGGCGCGCTGATGCACACCGGCGAGGCTTTGCCGGTGGTGCGCGCCGACGCCACCCTGTCGGACGCCATCGTGGAGATGACGTCGAAGCGTTTCGGCATCGCCGGCGTGGTGGACGCGACCGGTGACCTGATCGGCGCGCTGACCGACGGCGACCTGCGCCGGGCGTTCCGCGCCGGCTTCGTGGACCAGCCGGTGCGCGACGCGATGGGCCGACGGCCATACACGCTGGCAGCCGACGCGCTGGCGGTGCAGGCGCTGGCGTTGATGAACGAGGCGCGGATCACCTGCGTGTTCGTGGTGGACGGGACACGGCCGGTGGGGCTGGTGCACATCCATGATCTGCTGCGGGCGGGGTTAGCTTAGGCAAGCGCTTCTTTTTCGAGAAAAAGAAGCAAAAAGCTTTTGCTCCCTGTCGGGGACTCTCCCGCGAGCGCGCGACAGCGGAGACAAAAGTTTTTTGGTTCTTTTTTTCAAAAAAGAACTTTCTTGCTTGCTTGCCTTAAGTATCTCCACCGCCTCGGAGAGCTCTCATGGAAACACGCAGCGTCGCCACCGTCATCGGCGGCTCCGGCTTCCTGGGCCGCTACGTGGTCAAGCGCCTGGCCGCCGCCGGCCACGTGGTGCGCGTGGCGGTGCGCGACCCGGAGACCGCGCTGTTCCTCAAATCGATGGGCCGCGTGGGCCAGGTGGTGCCGCTCTACGCCAACATCACCGCGGACAACACGCTGGCCCGCGCCGTGGAGGGCGCCGACGCTGTGGTGAACCTGGTGGGCATCCTGGCCGAGCGCGCCAAGGGCGACTTCATCCGCATGCAGGCAGAAGGTGCGGGCCGCGTCGCGCGCCTGTCTGCCGCGGCAGGGGTGAAGCACCTGGTGCAGATATCCGCCATCGGCGCGGACCCGGCCAGCCCCGCGCAATACGCGCGTACCAAGGCTGAGGGCGAGGCGCTGGTGCGGCAGTATTTCCCAAGTGCGACCATCCTGCGGCCCTCCCTGGTGTTCGGGCCGGAGGACAAGTTCTTCAACCGCTTCGCGGGCTTGGCGCTGGTCAGCCCGGTGATGCCGGTGATCGCCGGCGCCAGCCGGTTCCAGCCGGTTTATGTGGGCGACGTGGCCGACGCGGTGATGGCGGCGCTGACCCGGCCGGACGCCGCGGGCAAAACATACGAGCTGGCCGGGCCCAAGGTGATGACCTTCCGTGAGATACTCGGCTGGATCCTCGCACAAATCCGCCGCCACCGGCCGCTGGTGGCGATGCCGGACGCCGCGGCCCGGCTGATGGCCCACATTCCGTTCAGCGGGCTGACCAGCGACCAGCTGCTGATGCTGCAGCGGGACAACGTCGCTTCCCCCGACATGCCCGGGCTGGCGGCGCTGGGCATCACGCCGACCCCGATCGACCTGATCGTGCCGGGTTACCTCGCGCGGTTCAGGCGGGGTGGCATGCAGGTGGAGACAGCATCAATAGGTCCGGACCGGACCTGAAAACCGTGCGGCTGTCGCAGGGCTGACCTGCACGACCGGCAAACACGCCTCTTATAGGCCAGCATTACTGTCGCTTCAGCTTTTTATGGCTCGCAACGGGCGAATAGCTTCCATAATGCTGTGCTGAACAGACCGGGAGGCGCCCGGCTGCCACGCTGAGGGAGCGCGCCGTGGCCGATCGCATGCTGCAGTTCACCAACCTGCCACAGCGGCAGCCCGGCAAGCGCGACGTGGAGACACGCCGCACCGACTTTGCCGAGATCTACCGCGAGTTCGCCGTGCCGCAGGCGCGCGCGCAGTCCAGCCGCTGCAGCCAGTGCGGCGTGCCGTTCTGTCAGGTGCACTGCCCGCTGAACAACAACATCCCCGACTGGCTGAAGCTGACCGCCGAGGGACGCCTGGACGAAGCCTACGAGGTGAGTGCGGCCACCAACAACTTTCCGGAAATATGCGGCCGCATCTGCCCGCAGGACAGGCTGTGCGAGGGCAACTGTGTCATCGAGCGCGGCTTCGAGAGCGTGACCATCGGCGCGGTGGAGAAGTTTGTCACCGACCACGCCTTCGCCCAGGGGTGGGTGAAGCCGGTGCGGCCGCGGACCGAACTGGCGCAGTCGGTGGGTATCGTCGGCGCCGGGCCGGGCGGCATGGCGGCGGCCGAGGAACTGCGCCGGCGCGGCTACCAGGTGCACGTCTACGACCGGCATGACCGGGTGGGTGGGCTGATGATCTACGGCATTCCCGGCTTCAAGCTGGAGAAGGACGTGGTGGTCAGGCGCTGGCGGCTGCTCGAGGAGGGGGGCATCGTGTTCCACCTGGGCTGCGAGGTGGGCCGCGACGTGGATTTCGCCGAGCTGCGCGCGCGCCACGACGCGGTGCTGCTGGCCACCGGCGTGTATCAGGCGCGCGACATCGGCGGGCCCGGTTCGGGGCTGCCGGGCATCGTGCCGGCGCTGGACTTCCTGATCGCGTCGAACCGCAAGGGGCTGGGCGACGAGGTGCCGGATTTCGACAGCGGGCTGCTGGACGCGGCCGGCAAGCACGTGGTGGTGATCGGCGGCGGCGACACCGCGATGGATTGCGTGCGCACCTCCATCCGGCAGGGCGCGGCGTCGGTGAGCTGCGTGTACCGGCGGGACCGCGCCAACATGCCCGGCAGCCTGCGCGAGGTGAAGAACGCCGAGGAGGAGGGCGTGCGCTTCGTCTGGCTGAGCGCGCCGGAGGCGTTCCTGGGCGACAACCACGTGAGCGCGGTGCGCGCGGTGCGCATGCGGCTGGGACTGCCGGACGCATCCGGGCGGCAGTCGGTGGAGGAGGTAGATGGCAGCCACTTCCCGCTGCAGGCGGATTTGGTGATCAAGGCGCTGGGGTTCGACCCGGAGCCGTTGCCGAGCCTGTGGGGGCAGGAGGCGCTGGAGGTGACGCGCTGGGGAACACTGAAGGTGAATTTTACGTCGTTCCAGACGAGCCTGCCCGGCGTGTTCGCGGCGGGCGACATCGTGCGCGGGGCGAGCCTGGTGGTGTGGGCGATACGCGACGGGCGGGACGCGGCGGCGCGGATACATGCGTACCTGCAGCCGACGGCGCGGGCGGCGATGCTGGCCGCGGCGGAGTGAAAGCCATCTCCGAGAACGTTCCTGATTTGCTTGGAGATTGCATGAACGTCGATCATGAGACCGCCGTCGACCCGGCTGCGCGGCGCAAGTTTGCTGAAGCCATTCGCCATCTTGCATGTGGCCAAATCACGAACGACGAGTTTTTAAGACGGGGTATGACGACGAAAGACAAAGCCATCCGCGAGATAGCGATTTGGGGCGTGTGGCCTTTCTACGACGATCTTTTTACCCATAAACTGGAAGGCCGTTGGGCGCTGAGCAGTGAGGGCAAGGCATTCATGGCCCGGATCATCTTGTTCTTACGCTCAGACCAACCCTACAGAGGACCTCTTAGGACAGGTCTAAAATGGTCGATGCTCTGGCTGGTTACACCCGTAGTCATTGGCTGGCAAACCGACTTGTTGGAAGTAGGAGTGGTCGCTGCCGTTGGACTCCTCTGGTTGCGGTGCCTTTGGAATGGCTACCGTCACCGCAAAGAACGCGGTGAATACTGGCCCTTCTGCTCGCAGGCTGATTACGAGACCGCGCTGGCGAAACCCGTCTACCTAAGGGGCTTGCCAAGATGTTAGAACGCGCGGACCGGTTGGGTAACGTCGATGCGCAAAGTGGCGAAACGCCCTTTGTCATAGCTGACTGGCACGCCAACGTCGCGCGCCTCGAACACACCTACTCGCCCGCGCAGGAACACGATGCCTGCGGCGTGGGGCTGATCGCATCGCTGGACGGAAAGCCGCGCCGTGCGGTCGTGCAAGCCGGCATCGACGCGCTGAGCGCGCTGTGGCACCGCGGCGCGGTGGACGCGGACGGCAAGACCGGCGACGGGGCCGGCATCCACATCGAAATCCCGCAGGATTTTTTCGCCGAGGCCATCGAGCGCGGTGGCGAGCGCGCCCAGGACGGACAGATCGCCGTCGGCCAGGTGTTCCTGCCGAAGACGGATTTTTCCGCGCAGGAACGCTGCCGGCAGATCGTGGAAACCGAGATCCTGCTGTTCGGCTATCAGATCTACGGCTGGCGCCAGGTGCCGATCGACGTGCGCGTCATCGGCGAAAAGGCCAACGCCACGCGGCCAGAGATCGAACAGATCATGGTGCGCAACACGAAGCGCAGCGCGCCGGAGGTGTTCGAACGCGACCTCTACGTCATCCGTCGCCGGATCGAAAAGGCCGCCATCGCCGCGCAGATACCCGAGCTTTACATCTGCTCGCTATCCTGCCGTTCGATCATCTACAAGGGCATGTTCCTCGCCGAACATCTCGCAACGTTCTATCCTGACCTCACCGATGCGCGCTTCGTCTCCCGCTTCGCCATCTACCACCAGCGCTACTCCACCAACACGTTTCCCACGTGGAAACTTGCACAGCCGTTCCGTACGCTGGCGCATAACGGCGAGATCAACACGGTATCCGGCAACACTAACTGGATGAAGAGCCACGAGACGCGGCTGGAGGCGGGCGAACTCGAAGGCTTCATCGAAGACGTCAAGCCCGTTATCCAGGCGAGCGGCAGCGACACCGCCGTGCTGGACAACGTCTTCGAGCTGCTGATCCACGCCGGCCGCGACGCGCCGATGGCAAAGGCGCTGATGATACCGGCCAGCATCGGCAACGACGCCACGATGAAGCCGGCCCACCGCGACATGTTCCTCTACTGCAACGCGGTGATGGAACCGTGGGACGGCCCTGCCGCGCTGTGCGCCACGGACGGCCGTTGGGCGATTGCCGGGCTGGACCGCAACGGCCTGCGTCCGCTGCGCTACTCCGTCACGACGGACAACATGCTGATCCTGGGTTCGGAAACCGGCATGGTGCCGCTGGAAGAAAGCCAGATCGTGGAGAAAGGCCGCATCGGCCCGGGCGAGATGGTGGGCGTCGACCTCGACACCGGCCGCTTCCTCAAGGACGAGGCGATCAACGACATGCTGGCCGCCCGCCACGCCTACGGCGCGTGGACTGCGCGCGTCAAGAAAATCGACCACATCGTCAAGACCGACGCGCCCGAGCCCGCCTACTTCCAGGGCGAGACGCTGCGCCGCCGCCAACTCGCCGTGGGCATGACACTGGAGGAGCTCGAAAGCATCCTGCACCCGATGGTGGAAGACGGCGTGGAAGCCACCGGCAGCATGGGCGACGACACGCCGATCGCCGTGCTGAGCGAGCAGTACCGCGGCCTGCACCACTACTTCCGCCAGAACTTCGCGCAGGTCACCAACCCGCCGATCGACAGCCTGCGCGAGACCCGGGTGATGAGCCTGAAGACGCGGCTCGGCAACCTCGGCAACGTGCTCGACCAGGACAGCAGCCAATGCGACCTGCTGCAATTGGAAACGCCCGTGCTCACCAACGCCGAGTTCGAGGCGATGCTGCGCATGATGGGCGAGTCCGCCATCGTGGTGGACTGCACCTTTTCGGTAGAGGACGGCGAGGCCGGCCTGCGCCAGGCGATCACCCGCGTGCAGCGTGAGGCCGAGGAAGGCGTCCGCCGCGGCTGCACCCACGTGGTGCTGACCGACGAGCACCAGGGTGCGGCCCGCGTGCCGATACCGATGATCCTGGCCACCGGCGCGGTGCACACCCACCTGGTGCGCTCCAGCCTGCGCACCTTCACCAGCCTGAACGTGCGCGCCGCCGAGTGCATGGACATACACAACTTCGCAGTCCTGATCGGCGTCGGTGCCACCACGGTGAACGCCTATCTGGCCCAGGAAAGCATTGCCGACCGCCACCGACGCCAGCTGTTCGGCCAGATGTCCCTCAAGGAGGCCGTCGGCCGCTACAAGAAAGCCATCGACAAGGGTCTGCTGAAGACGATGTCCAAGATGGGCATCTCGGTGATCTCGTCGTACCGCGGCGGCTACAATTTCGAAGCGATCGGGCTGTCCCGCGCGCTGGTCGGCGAGTTCTTTCCCGGCATGCAGTCGCGCATCTCCGGCATCGGGCTGTCCGGCATCGCCCGCCGCCTGCTCTCGCTGCACCGCGCCGCGTGGAACGCCGAGTTCGTCACGCTTCCGGTCGGCGGGCTCTACAAACTCCGCCGCCGCGGCGAGACGCACGCCTTCGACGGCGGCCTGATCCACATGCTGCAGACGGCGGTGGCCACCGACAGCTACCAGCTCTATCGCCGCTACGCCGACGGTGTGCGCCGCATGCCGGCAGTGGCGCTCCGCGACCTGCTGGACTTCCGCCACGACCGCGTGACGCCGATCTCGGTGGACCAGGTCGAGAGCATCACCGAGATCCGCAAACGCCTGCTGGCACCTGGCATCTCGCTGGGCGCACTCAGCCCCGAGGCGCACGAGACGCTGTCGATCGCGATGAACCGCATCGGCGCGCGCTCGGATTCCGGCGAGGGCGGCGAGGACCCCGCCCGCAACCGGCCGCGCGCCAACGGCGACAACGCGTCTTCGGCCATCAAGCAGATCGCGTCCGGCCGCTTCGGCGTCACCGCCGAGTATCTAAATTCCTGCCGCGAGATCGAGATCAAGATGGCGCAGGGGGCCAAGCCCGGCGAAGGCGGCCAGTTGCCCGGCTTCAAGGTGACGGAACTGATTGCGCGGCTGCGCCACGCCACCCCGGGCGTGACCCTGATCAGCCCGCCGCCGCACCACGACATCTACTCCATCGAGGATCTCGCCCAACTCATCTACGACCTGAAGCAGATCAACCCGGACGCCACCGTTTGCGTGAAGCTCGTGGCGCGGTCAGGCATCGGCACGATCGCCGCAGGCGTGGCCAAGGCACGCGCGGATAGCATCCTGATCAGCGGCCACGTCGGCGGCACCGGCGCCTCACCGCAGAGTTCGGTGAAGTACGCGGGCCTGCCCTGGGAAATGGGCCTGTCCGAAGCCCACCAGGTGCTGATGCTCAACCGCCTGCGCCACCGCGTGAAGCTGCGCGCGGACGGCGGCATCAAGACCGGACGCGACGTCGTCATCGCAGCCATGCTCGGCGCCGAGGAGTTCGGCATCGGCACCGCGTCGCTCGTGGCGATGGGTTGCATCATGGTGCGCCAATGCCACTCCAACACCTGCCCGGTCGGCGTGTGCACCCAGGACGAGGCGTTGCGTGAGAAGTTCGAAGGCTCGCCCGAGAAGGTCATCAACCTGTTCAGCTTCATCGCCGAGGACGTGCGCGGCATTCTCGCAGAGCTCGGCTTCCGCAAGCTGGAAGACATCATCGGCCGCAGCGACCTGCTCGCCCAGGTCAGCCGCGGCTCGGACCTGCTCGACGACCTCGACCTCAACCCGATCCTGGCACAGGCCGACGCCGGCCCGCACGCCAAGTTCTGCACCCGCGAGGGCCGCAACGAGGTGCCCGACACGCTGGACGCGCAGATGATCACCGACGCGCAGGCGCTTTTCGACCGCGGCGAGAAGATGCAGCTGCAATACGGCATCCGCAACACGCACCGCGCCATCGGCACACGGCTCAGCTCGCGCATCGTGCGCCGCTTCGGCATGACCGGTCTGGCACCCGGCCACATCACCGCACGCCTGCGCGGCAGCGCCGGACAGTCGCTCGGCGCGTTCGCCGTGCAGGGTTTGCGCATCGAGGTGATGGGTGACGCCAACGACTACGTCGGCAAGGGCCTGTCGGGTGCGACCATCATCGTGCGCCCGTCACCCAGTTCCGAACTGCTAAGCCAGAACAACACCATCCTCGGCAACACCGTCCTCTACGGTGCCACCTCGGGCAAGCTGTTCGCCGCGGGTCAGGCCGGCGAGCGCTTCGCCGTGCGCAACTCCGGCGCGCTCGGCATCGTCGAAGGTTGCGGCAGCAACGGTTGCGAGTACATGACCGGCGGCACGATCTTGATCCTGGGTGAGGTCGGCGACAATTTCGGCGCGGGCTTCACCGGCGGCATGGCCTTTGTCTACGACCCCGCCGCCATGTTCGAGCAGCGCGTGAACCCTGACACGCTCACCTGGCAGCGCCTCGCCTCACCGCATTGGGAGGACACACTGCGGCGCCTGGTCGAAGAGCACGCGCTGGAGACCAACAGCCGCTACGCCGCCATGCTGCTGCACGATTGGGAACAGGAACGTGCGCATTTTTGGCAGGTAGTGCCGAAGGAGTTCGTGAGGTACCTGCCTGTGCCGCTCACGGCGGAGGAAGACAGGATGGTTGTGCCGGCGGTCCGGTAATTTGATTGGTGAGAGAAAGGCAAGCAGTTCTTTCTTGAAAAAAAGGACCAGAAATTTTTGTTCTTTAAGCGCGCGATGCTGAAACCCTCGCGAAGCAGGACCAAAGGTTGTGCTGCTGCTCAACAAACCTCGAATCCTTTCCGGATTTCGAAAGGTCATGACGCGGTGCCGTTGGTGGAATGCCAACTGGCGCTGATGCTTCTCATAGAAAGCAAGCAGTCCTTTTTTGGAAAAAAGGACCAAAAAACTTTTGACTCCGCTGTCGCGCGCTCTCCGGAAAGGTCCGCGACAGCGGAGTCAAAAGTTTTTTGCTTCTTTTTCCAAAAAAGAAGGCTTGTTTACTTTGGACAAAAAAGAAGGCTTGTTTACTTTGGAATGGTCAACCTTCAGACCGGTTAGTGTAAAACTGCAGTGTTGCCGGAACAGAAGCAGAAGCCTCCGTTTCGAGCAGAAGCAGGGAGCTTTTTCGGGAAGCTGTGGCTGGGCCGAGATACCTAATTGTGTCAGCGGTTTTGGACCTCGACCTTTCGGCGCCCGGCAAGACAAAGGCCTATTTTCTGAAGGAAAGAAGCAAAGACTTTTATCCCCGCTGTCGCGGAAGTTTCTGCAGCAAGCGTCCAAGAAGTGCTTCGGTTTTATCTGCTTCGCCTGTCACCCGTCAGCTCTGCGACCGTTGGTATCAAACTAGAAATGAACGGTTGCTTGCAGAAAATCCAAGCCTTCAAGTCGCGGCCGTCACAGCCAAGGCGATCAGTTTCTCCGGACAGAAAAACCTTTGTTGCCGGGGTATGCGACGCAGGTTGATCCGCGACAGCAGATACAAAAGTTTTTTGCTGCTTTTTTTCAAAAAAGCAGGCCTTCCTTCCTTGCAAACGCTCAAGCCCAGTCGACAACGACCTCTGCCGCACCGAGATAACGCGCCTCCCGGCCTCAAGCCTCCAACGGCGAGCTCAACTCCGCCTTGTCCGCCGGGTCGAACGCCACCTGCCCCCGCTCGCGCCCGCGCAGCAGCGCCAGCGCCGCCGCCGCGTTTGTCTCCAGCCCTGCTCCGCCCGAATCCAGGTGCGCGTAGGCCTGCTGGCGCATTCGGGGTTCCCAGAAGCGTTCCACGTGCAGCGCAACCTCGCTTGCCGCCTGGTCGGCCGGCTTACGGCGGTAGAACGTGGCGATCTGGTTGAGCATCGTCACGAGCTTGTCGGCACTCATCGTCGCATCCTCTCGAACCGCAGCATCGCGCCGTTCTCCCGGCGCAGCGCATGTGTCATAACGCCGTCCCATGCGTATCCTTTACCACCTTCCCATGTCGCCCTACGCGCGGAAAGTCCGCCTGGTCCTTTCCGAGCGCCGGCTGCCGTTCGAGCTGAAGGTCGAGCGCGTATGGGAGCGCCGCACGGAGTTCCTGGCGATGAACGCGGCCGGCACGGTGCCGGTGCTGGTGGAAGCCAACGGCCTGGTCATTCCCGACAGCGGCGTGATCTGCGAGTACCTCGAGGAAGCCTACCCGGACACCGCGCTGCTGGGCCGCACGCTGGGAGAGAGCGTGGAGGTGCGCCGCCTGGTCGCCTGGTTCGACGGCAAGTTCGCGTCCGAGGTCACGCGCAACCTGCTGGGCGAGAAGCACATGAAGCGGATGTTCAGCCGCGGCCAGCCGGACGTCACCGCCATCCGCGCCGGCTACGCCAATTTGCGCGGCCACCTGGAGTATGTCGGCTGGCTGGCCGAGCAGCGCCGCTGGCTGGCCGGCAACGAGCTTAGCCTGGCCGACTTCGCCGCCGCCGGCCACCTATCCGCGCTGGATTTCGCCGGCGAGGTGGACTGGTCCATCTCGCCGCCCGCCCGGGACTGGTACTCGCGCATCAAGTCCCGCC
This sequence comes from Acetobacteraceae bacterium, assembly GCA_965198755.1. Lineage (GTDB taxonomy): Bacteria > Pseudomonadota > Alphaproteobacteria > Acetobacterales > Acetobacteraceae > BOG-908. Next base: position 3,077,272 of record OZ240673.1, on the reverse strand, counting down.
CCAGCTTCCGGCCGCTGTTGACGGACCGGGTGGCCGGCGTGGACCCGCCGTTGCACTACGCGGACCTTGATTTCTGAGTGTCGCGCAGAAGCAAGGCCTTCTTTTTCGAGAAAAAGAAGCAAAAAGCTTTTATCGCGGCTGTCGCGGACCTCTGCGGCGAGCGCGCGACAGCGGAGTCAAACCTTTTTTGGTTCTTTTTTCAAAAAAGAACCGCTTCCTTCGCTGACGCGGTCGAAGATGCAGCGCCCAGAGCCGAGGACCGGGGCTGGGGGTGCACGCTTTGCGAAAGGACACTGGAGCCGTGTGCAAGAAAGAGTAACCCGAAGACGCGGGCCGGCCGTGTGTCTTCGGCACCACAGCTCTGCAATCCTCCTTCGTGTTCGTCGTGCCTTTGTGGTTTATTGCTTGCCCCGCTGGCCGCGAGGCGCCCGGCCGCCGCGCCTTCCTTTCGCCCATCTTTGACGCTAACGGTGCCCAGATCATGTCGGAACCCATCTCCGGCCTCTCTTTCGAGGACGCCCTGGCCGAATTGGAGCGCATCGTGCGCGGCCTGGAGGGCGGACAGCAGAAGCTCGAAGACGCCATCACCTGCTACGAGCGTGGCACCGCGCTGCGCCGCCACTGCGAGGCCAAGCTGGCAGAGGCCGAGGCCCGCGTGCAGGCCATCGTCGAGCGCGCCGACGGTGTCCTCGCGCTGAAGGCCGTGGAGCCGGCATGACCACCGACAGCATGGAGGTCGGCCTGCACGGGGAGACCGGCGCCGGTCTGACTGCGGCGCTCACCGACCGCGCCGCCCAGATCGAGGCCTGCCTGGACAACCTCCTGCCGCTCGAGGCCGGGCTGGAGGCGCGCCTGATCGAGGCGATGCGCTACGCCGTGCTGGGCGGCGGCAAGCGGCTGCGCGGCTTCCTGGTGATGGAGGTGGCCTCCCTGTTCAAGGTAGCACCGGCCTGTGCCGCTCGGGTGGCCGCCTCCGTCGAAATGCTGCACGCCTACTCCCTGGTGCATGACGACCTGCCGGCGATGGACGACGACGACCTGCGCCGCGGCAAGCCCAGCACCCACCGCGCTTTCGACGAGGCCACTGCCATCCTGGCCGGCGACGCGTTGCAGGCCCGCGCCTTCGAGGTGCTGGCAGAGGAGGACACCCACTCCGACCCGTTGGCCCGCTGCGAGCTGGTCTGTGCACTCGCACTCGCGTCGGGCGCGCGCGGCATGGCCGGCGGCCAGATGATCGACATGGAGTCCGAGGGCCGTGCGTTGTCGATCGGCGAGGTCTCCCGCCTGCAGGCGCTGAAAACCGGGCGGCTGATCCAGTACGCCGCGGAAGCCGGCGCCATCCTCGGCCGGGCGCCCTGGCAGGTGCGCACCCAGATCGCCGCCTTCGGGCGCGACATCGGCAGCGCCTTCCAGATCGCCGACGACGTGCTGGACGCGGTGGGCACCGCCGAACAGATCGGCAAGACGGCGGGCAAGGACCAGGCTGCCGGAAAAGCCACAGTGGTATCAATTCTCGGAGTCGAGCGCGCCGAAGCACAGGCTCGGATGTTGTGTGAGCAATCCAGAGCCCATCTGGAGCATTTCGGGCCGGAGGCGGACCGGTTGCGTGCGCTGGCGTCCTGGGTTGTGTCGCGCCGTAGTTAAGGAAGAAAGGCGTTCTTTTTTGAAAGAAAGAACCAAAGAACTTTTGTCTCTTGGGTGCACGCCTGCGGGAGAGTCCGCGACAGCGCTGAGAAAAGTTTTTTTGCTTCTTTTTTTTCTAAAAAAAGAAGGCCTTTCTTTGTGCGTGCAGGAGCAATTATGACCGCAGAACCCCGCATCGTGTCAGGACGCCCGGCAACCCCCCTGCTGGACCGCGTGACCTTGCCCGCCGACATGCGCAATTTTTCCGACGAGCAGCTGCGCCAGTTGGCCGACGAGCTGCGCGCCGAGACGGTTGACGCGGTGTCCACCACCGGCGGCCATCTCGGCGCCTCGCTCGGCGTGGTCGAGCTGACCGTGGCGCTGCACGCCGTGTTCGACGCGCCGGCCGACAAGATCATCTGGGACGTCGGCCACCAGGCCTACCCGCACAAGATCCTCACCGGCCGGCGGTCGCGCATCCGCACCCTGCGCCAGGCCAATGGGCTGTCCGGCTTCACCCGCCGCAGCGAGAGCGACTACGACCCGTTCGGCGCCGCGCACAGCTCCACCTCCATCTCCGCGGGCCTTGGCTTCGCGGTGGCCAACGAGCTGCAGGGCCACCCCGAACGCCACGTGGTCGCGGTGATCGGCGACGGCGCCATCAGCGCGGGCATGGCCTACGAGGCGATGAACAACGCCGGCGCCCGCAAGAGCCGGCTGCTGGTGGTGCTGAACGACAACGAGATGTCGATCGCCGCCCCGGTGGGGGCGATGAGCGCCTATCTCTCGCGCCTGCTCAGCACGCGCAGCTTCCTCTCGCTGCGCGAGGTAGCCGGCAAGATCACCAAGCACTTCCCCTGGGGGCTGGACCGCACCGTCAAGCGCGCGGAAGAGTACGCCCGCGGCCTGCTCACCGGCGGCACGCTGTTCGAGGAGCTGGGCTTCTACTACGTCGGCCCGATCGACGGCCACAACATGGACCATCTGCTGCCCGTGCTGCGCAACCTGCGCGACGCGGACCCGAACGGCCCGATCCTGCTGCACGTCATCACCCGCAAGGGCCACGGCTACGCGCCGGCCGAGGCCACCGCCGACAAGCTGCACGCGGTCGCCAAGTTCAACGTGGTCACCGGCGAGCAGGTCAAGGCGCAGCCGGGCGCGCCCACTTACACCAAGGTGTTCGCCGACGCGCTGGTCGCCGAGGCCGAGCACGACGATCGGGTGGTCGCCATCACTGCGGCGATGCCGTCCGGCACCGGGCTAGACCGCTTCGAGAAGCGCTTCCCCGAGCGCTTCTTCGACGTCGGCATCGCCGAGCAGCACGCCGTCACCTTCGCCGCCGCCATGGCTGCCGAGGGCATGGTCCCGTTCGCCGCCATCTACTCGACCTTCCTGCAGCGCGCCTACGACCAGGTGGTGCACGACGTCGCGCTGCAAAACCTGCCGGTGCGCTTCGCCATCGACCGTGCCGGCCTGGTGGGCAACGACGGTGCGACCCACGCCGGCAGCTTCGACCTCTCCTACCTCGGCTGCCTGCCCGGCATCGTGCTGATGGCGCCGGCCGATGAGGCGGAGCTGGTGCACATGGTGGCCACCTCGGCGTCGATCGGCGACCGGCCGTCCGCCTTCCGCTACCCGCGCGGCGAGGGCACCGGCGTGGTGCTGCCGGCGCGCGGCGAGGTGTTGCAGATCGGGCGCGGCCGGATCATGCGGGAGGGCGCCCGCGTCGCCATCCTCAGCCTGGGCACGCGCCTGGGCGAGGCGATGACGGCTGCGGACTCGCTGGCTGCACGCGGCCTGTCCACCACGGTGGCCGACGCGCGCTTCGCCAAGCCGATCGACACCGCGCTGCTCGAGCAGCTGGCCCGGCATCACGAGGTGCTCATCACCGTTGAAGAAGCCTCGATCGGGGGTTTTTCCGCGGCAGTCGGCCACCACCTCGCGGTGAACGGCCTGCTCGACGGTGGCCTTCGCTACCGGCCGATCGTGCTGCCGGACCGCTTCATCGACCATGCGAGCCCGGCGGCCCAGATCGTGGAGGCTGGTCTCGACGCGAAGTCCATCGTGCGGATGGTGCTGGGCGCGCTGGGACGTGACGTACGTGAGGCTGTGAACCTGTGAAGTATCCGTCGACTGCGCCTGCTCTGCTGCGCGCACCCGCCATCATCGGCCTGCTGGTTGGCCTCGTCGGCATCTCGGTGGACGCTGCCCAACCTGCGCGCGCGCAGGCAGGCGATGCCGTTGCCGCTCCGATCGTGGCACTTGACGACGGCCTGCTGACTGCGTTGAAGACCGGCAAACAGCCATTCCCCACCCGCTACGCCGCACTTGCGCCAGCGGTGGACCACGCTTTCAACCTGCAGCAGATCCTGCAGACCGTGGTCGGCCTGCGCTGGAGCGGCATTCCGGTGCCACAGCAGCAGAAGTTGCTGGCCACCTTCCGCTCCTACACGATCAGCTCCTATGTCAGCAACTTCAACAGCGGCTCCGGCACCACGATCAAGGTGCTACCGGAGACTCGCACCGTGGGATCGGACCGCGTGGTGGAAACCCAGATCTCGCCGAGTTCCGGCGACCCGACCCGGATCGACTACGTGATGCACCAGGGTGCGGCCGGCTGGCAGGCGGTGGACGTGCTGGAGCAGGGCAGCATCAGCCAGGTGGCGGTGCAGCGGTCGGATTTCCGCAGCCTCCTGGCCGGAGGTGCGGACAAGCTGATCACCAGCCTGCAGTCCAAGATCGACACGATGTCCGGCGGCACCATTAAACCGTGACTGTGGACTTGCCTTGCGTTCCGGTTCTGGTGACTGCCGCGCTGACCTTGGCCGGCTTCGTGCAAGCTGCGGCCGGCTGGGCGGCGGTGCGCCGCTTCCGCGTGTGCCAGCCGACACCCGGCAGCCGGCCGCCGGTGACGGTGCTCAAGCCGTTGAACGGCAACGAGCCGTTGCTGGAAGAGGCGCTCGCCAGCTTCTGCGCGCAGGATTACGGGCCGTTGCAGATCGTCTTCGGCGTGCAATCGGCCGACGACAGCGCCGTGGTGGTGGTCGAACGGCTGCGCGCGCGGTTTCCGGCGCTGGACATGGAGCTGGTGGTCGACCCCACCCCGCACGGCACCAACCGCAAGATCGCCAACCTGATCAACATGTTTCCGTCCGCCCGCCACAATTTGCTGGTGGTCTCCGACAGCGACATGCATGCAGCACCCGACTACCTGGCACGGGTGGCCGACGCGCTAAGCGTGCCCGGCACCGGCCTGGTCACCACGCTGTACACCGGCCTGCCGGCGCAAGGCGGCCTGACCGGCGCGCTGGGGGCTGCCTACATCACCCAGAGCTTCGCCGCCGGCGCGCTGATGGCGCGCGCGCTGGGCCGGCAGGATTGCATGGGGGCGACCATGGCGCTGACGCGGGAGACGCTGATGCGCATTGGCGGGCTGCCCGCGCTCTCCCCGTTCGTGGCCGACGACGCGGTGCTGGGTGCGAAGGTGCGCGCGCTCGGGCAAATGGTGGGGCTTGCCGCAACGGTGCCCGCCACCACGGTGGGCGAGGTGTCCATCATCGCCCTGTTCCGCCACGAGCTGCGCTGGGCGCGCACCATCCGCGCCGTCGAGCCGCTGGGCTACGCGGTCTCGGCAATCCAGTTTCCGGCGTTCTGGGCGCTGGCGACGCTGGTGATGTCGGGCGGCGCTCTCTGGGCCGCCTGGCTATGGGTGGCCGCCATCGCCTGGCGCGGCGTGCTCGGCCGCCGCATCGAACGCACCATGGGGGCACGGCGTACGCCCCTTTGGCTGCCTGCCTTGCGCGACGTACTCTCTATGTCGGTGCTGCTGGTGGCCTATATGGGGGGCGAGGTTGCCTGGCGTGGACACGTGCTGCGCACCGACGAAGACACCACCCGTTTTGCGAGCGGCCGCGTGCTTCTGGCCCGCCCTCGAGGATAGACCGCGATGATGAAGACCCTGTTCCTGCAGCCGCCCTCCTTCGACGGGTTCGACGGCGGCGCCGGCTCTCGCTACCAGGCCAAGCGCGAGATAAAGAGTTTCTGGTACCCCACCTGGCTGGCGCAGCCCGCCGCCCTGGTGCCGGGCAGCAAGCTGATCGACAGCCCGCCGGCACGCATCTCGCTGGAGACGGTGACCGCCGCCGCGCGCGAGCACGACTTGGTGGTGATGCACACGTCCACGCCGAGCTTCGCCTCCGACGTGAAGGTGGCCGCCGCGTTGAAGGCGGCCAAGCCGTCGCTGAAGATCGGCATGGTCGGCGCGAAGGTGGCGGTGCAGCCGCGGGAGAGCATGGAGGCCAGCGCCGGCATCATCGACTTTGTGGCGCGCAACGAGTTCGACTTCACCATCAAGGAGGTCGCCGAGGATCGCCCATGGGCCGGCATCACCGGCATCACCTGGCGCGATGCCAACGGCGCGCTGGTGCACAACCCGGAACGCGCGACGCTGGAGAACATGGACAGCCTCCCGTTCGTCACCGACGTGTATAAGCGCGACCTGCACATCGAGGACTACTTCATCGGCTACCTGCTGCACCCGTACGTCAGTTTCTACACCGGCCGCGGCTGCAAGTCGCACTGCACGTTCTGCCTGTGGCCGCAGACGGTGGGCGGCCACCGCTACCGCGTGCGCAGCCCGCAGAACGTGGCCGCAGAGATCGCGCAGTGCATGAAGATGTTCCCGCAGGTGCGCGAGTACTTCTTCGACGATGACACCTTCACCGACGACCTGCCGCGCGCAGAGGCGATCGCGCGCGAGCTGGGCCGCCTCGGTGTCACCTGGTCCTGCAACGCGAAGGCCAACGTGCCGCGCGACACCTTGAAGGTGCTGAAGGACAACGGGCTGCGATTGCTGCTGGTGGGCTACGAAAGCGGCAACCAGCAGATCCTCTACAACATCAAGAAGGGCATGCGCATCGACGTGGCGCGCCGCTTCACCAAGGACTGCCACGAGCTGGGCATCAAGATACACGGCACTTTCATCCTGGGCCTGCCGGGCGAAAGCCAGGAGACCATCCAGGAGACCATCAAGTTTGCCACCGACATTAACCCGCACACCATCCAGGTATCGCTGGCGGCCCCGTATCCCGGCACGTTCCTCTACAAGCAGGCGATGGAGAACGGCTGGCTGGACGTGAAGAACGCCGAGCTGATCGACGACCACGGCATCCAGATAGCACCGCTGACGTATCCGCATCTGGCGCACACCGAAATCTTCGACAACGTCGAGACGTTCTACAAGAAGTTCTACTTCCGTGCGCCGAAGATCGCATCGATCGTCGGCGAGATGGTGACGAGCCGGCAGATGATGGTGCGTCGTCTGCGCGAGGGCGTGGAGTTCTTTCAGTTCCTGCGTGACCGACACAAAGTGGAAGCGTAAGCGGTTCTTTTTTGAAAAAAAGAACCAAAAAACTTTTGTGCGGCTGTCGCGGTCTTTTCTGGCGACGTGTACCTGAGAAACAAAAGTTTTTTGCTTCTTTTTTTCAAAAAAGAAGGCCTTGCTTGCTTTCTTGAGGTCCCTCATCACCACCGCCGATGATTTCGGCCTAAGCCTTGCCGTCAACGACGCCGTCATCCAGGCCGCCACACACGGCATCCTCACCAGCGCCAGCCTGATGGTGTCCGGTCCGGCTGCCGCGGACGCCGTCGCGCGCACGACGCCGCGCTTGGCCGTTGGGCTGCACCTCGTGGTGATCGAGGGCACGCCGACGCTGCCGCCCGCGGCGGTGCCCGACCTGGTCGATGCGGCCGGGCGGTTCCCGTCCGACCAGCTCCGCCTGGGCGTGGACTATTTCTTTCAGCCGCGTATACGCCGGCAGCTTGCCGCCGAGATACGCGCGCAGTTCGAGGCGTTTCGGGCCACCGGGCTGGTGCTGGACCACGCCAACGCGCACAAGCACATGCATCTGCACCCGACGGTCGGCCGGATGATGATCGACATCGGCCGGGAATATGGGTTGCGCGCCGTGCGCGTGCCGGCGGAACCCGCCTGGCCGGGTGGCGCTGCGCAGGGGCTCGGCGACCATGCGTTGCGGGCCTGGTGCGGGCTGCTCCGCCGTCAGGTGCTGCGGGCCGGGATGCTGACCAACGACCGGATCGCCGGGCTGGGCTGGACGGGCCGGATGACTCTGGTGCGCACCCAGCGCGTGCTGGACAGGCTGCCGGAGGGGCTGACGGAGATGTATTTTCACCCGGCGGCGCGGCGGGACGCGACGCTGGACCGGCTGATGCCGGCCTACCAGCACGAGGCGGAGTTCGCGGCGCTGATGCAGGCATGCGTGCCGGACGGGGTGACGCTGACGACCTATGGGCAGGCTTCGGATCACGTGTCGGGGCGCTGACCGGACAGCGTCTCGTTCCGGCGGCTTACCCGCGGTCATGCTGGACCGAAGACGGCCGACACCGCCGCACCGGGCAGCGCGGGCAATCTGCTCATCTTGCATCGCGAGCGCGCGTTTGTTGAGGCTTGAGCGGGCTGACGTTGGGTGCGGAGCCAGTGACAGCGCCGGCCATCTTTGCGGCTCGATCGGACTAACGTTGGGTGCGCAGCTGGCGACGGGCCGGCCATGTCGGCCGCTCGATTGGGCCGACTTCGGTGCACGGAGCTGATAAGGGCGCCGGCCGTGCCCACGGCCCGAGCGGGCTATTGGGGTGGACGTTGGCGCCATTGCCGGCAACCCGCCGAGGTGGCGGATGTGCTACCATGCTCAGGTGACAAGCCCGGCTTCCCTGACCCTGCCCGCGACGGTGCGCCGCCTGCCGGAGATGCTGGTCAACCGCATCGCCGCCGGCGAGGTGATCGAGCGCCCTGCCGCCGCGGTGAAGGAACTGGTGGAGAACGCGCTGGACTCCGGCGCCACCAGGATCGCCGTGGCGCTGACCGGCGGCGGCATCGAGCGCATCGAGGTGACCGATGACGGGTGCGGCATGGCGTCCGACTGCCTAGAGCTGGCGGTGCAGCGCCACTGCACTAGCAAGCTGGCGGACGGCGACCTGGTGCGCATCGCCACGCTGGGGTTCCGCGGCGAGGCGCTGCCCAGCATTGGGGCGGCGGCGCGGCTGGCCATCGTCTCGCGCCAGCCGGGGGCCGCGCACGCGCACCGGATCTGTGTGGATGGCGGCGTGGTGGGCGCGGTGGCGCCGGCGCCGGGGGCGGCAGGCACGCGGGTGACGGTGGAGGATCTGTTCTTCGCCACCCCGGCACGGCGCAAGTTCCTTAAATCCCCCCGCACGGAGGCCGAGCACGCGGAGGCGGCGGTGACCCGGCTGGCACTGGCCGCCCCGGCCACCGCGTTCCGGTTCAGTCTAGATGGGCGGCTGGTGTTTGACCTGCCGGCGCAGGACCGCGCCGCGCGACTAGCGGCGCTGCTCGGCCAGGACGCCGCCGGCGCGCTGCTGGAGGTCGCCGCCGAACGGTTCGGCATGGTGCTGACCGGCCACGCCTGCGCGCCGATGGTCAGCCGGCCCACGCCGTCCGGCCAGTCGCTGGTGGTCAACGGCAGGCCGGTGACCGACCCGGTGCTGCGGGTGGCCGTGCGCGTCGCCTATCGCGACGTGATCGCCGCCGGGCGCCACGCGGTGGTGGCGCTGTGGCTGGAGGTGCCTCCGGAGGAACTCGACGTCAACGTGCACCCGGCGAAGACCGAGCTGCGCTTCCGTCAAGCGGACGCGGTGCGCAGCCTGGTGATCGGGGCCCTGCAGCGCACGCTGAGCGGCGGCGCCGGGCTGGCTGCGCCGCGTCCGGCGCTGCGGCTGTCCTCGTACGGTGGCGGACACACGGGCGGCCAGTCCGCCCAGGGCTGGGCGGCGGGGCAGTTGGCCGCCCAGGGCTGGGCGGGGGGGCAGGCGGCTGCCCAGCCCGGCTTCGCCGAGGCGCAGGCCGGCTGGGCACCGCTGGCCGGCAGGGACTTCGCCGCGTCCGCGCCGAGGGTGCTGCCGGACGCGGCCGAGCACCCGCTGGGCGCCGCCCTTGCCCAGGTGCTCGACACCTACATCGTGGCGGTAACGTCCGACCACGCGATGGTGCTGGTGGACCAGCACGCAGCCCACGAGCGGCTGACCCACGAGACGCTGCGGGCGCAGATGCTGCAGGGCGGCGTGGCGGCCCAATCGTTGCTGCTGCCCGCCGTGGTAGACCTGGCGCCTGCCCAGGCGGCGCGACTGGCCGAGGCCGCCGCGACGCTGGCACGGCTTGGGCTGGAACTGGAGGCGTTCGGTCCGGGCGCGGTGCTGGTGCGCGCGTTGCCAGCGGCCCTGGGCGCGGCGGATTGCCAGGCGCTGGTGCGCGACATCGCCGACGAGCTGGCCGACAGCGGCGAGAGCGTCGGGCTGGAGCAACGCCTGGACGCAGTAGTGGCGCGCATGGCCTGCCACGGCAGCATCCGCGCCGGGCGGCGCCTGAGCCTGGCCGAGATGGACGCGCTGTTGCGCCGCATGGAAGCCACCCCGCGGGCAGCAACCTGCAGCCATGGGCGGCCGACCTTCCTGCGGCTGAGCCGGGCAGAGATCGAGCGGCTGTTCGGCCGGCGCTGACCCGACCTCCAAGCACCACTTGACCAACAGCCGTTCAAGTGTTCCGAAACACGACTGTCTTCTCAATAAACAGACCAGAACATCTCGCTTAGTAGACGCAAGTCATGAAACAGACCTGCAATCGCCGGCAACCGGTTATGTTTGATTACCAATCCGTTTGGACTTGCGTTCGTTCCGGCTTCACAATAGTGTGCGTGGGTCATCACATTTTCGCGAGCCCCCTCATGTTGAAGCAGAGCGTCATCATCGCAGCGACGTTTTTGTCAGGCGGCGTGCATGCAGCCGACCTGACACAGACCTTCCTCACCTATGCCAACGAACCGTCAACCACGCCGCTGCCGACGCGTGCCACCGCCACGCCGGGCGACGGGCTTGTCCTGCAGTCGGGCGCGACGAACGCGTTCTCGCTACTGATGGGCACCCTGACGCCCGGTGCGAACGTCGTCACCGGCCAGTCGATCCGCAACGATTTCTACCTGAACTACTTGGTCGGCAATTTGCAGGCGGCAATCGGCTCGCCGCAGGACACCGGCCAGGGATCCAACCCGCCCTTCGCTGCGGTCGCTCGCCACTACAACGTGGGCGACCCGAACGACCTGCACGTCATGCGCCCCTGGGGCATGGCGCTGCGGGCGATCTGTTCGAGCAACCACACCAACTGCACCACCGGCAACGTGTACGGCGCCATGGTGCGTGTGCCGTTCGAGATCCGTCCCGGCATGACGGTCAAGGTCCGCTACAGAAGCCCGAGGGCGCCGCACGCCTGGGCGCCGATATGGATGTTCTCCGGATCGGAGACCTCCCCCGGCCCGGGCGGCAATCCCTACGCCAACTTCAACACCGCCTGCTCGCCCAACACCGGCACGGCCTGCACGCGGGTGCAGCTGCCGACCTACGCCCATGATTTCGAGATCGACCTGAACGACAACTATCCGCGCTGGAACAACAACCCGTCAATCCCGGTCGGCTACGCGCTGGACTACCTCACGCCCAATAACTACGGCGTGCAGTGGAACACCGCGCCCTACCAGATCTACGGCGCCAGCACGAGCGGCTACTCGTTCTTCCCGAACGCCGGGCCCGAGTTCGAGGCGTTGCCGACCAACACGACGTTCGGCTTCCACAACCTGGTGATGTCGTGGGACGGCAGCGCCAACACCATCTACATGTTCGTCGACGGCAAGATGGTCGCGTCCTCCTACATGGAATACGCACAGGCGCCGTGGTACTGGGACACCAACACCCAAAGCTGGCAGCAACAGGCGATGCACCTGATCATCGGCAACCAGGCAGTGCCGCTGTGGCTGCCCGGCGCCAGCACGGTCACCGAGAACGACGGCATGGCGGACGGCTGGACCATGGTGGTGCAGGAAATCTCCGCCTGGTACGGGCTCGTTGCCAACCCGACGAGTCACGAGCCGAACTAGGCAAGCGGTTCTTCGTCGGAAGACCGAGAAAACTTCACCTCCGCTGTCGGGCCGTGTTGAGCGGTCTCGACAGCGGAGGCGAACCGTCTTTCGCGTTGACACGCTTAGAAAGCAAGCAGTCCTTTTTTGAAAAAAAGGACCAAAAAACTTTTGTTCCTCTGCATTTGCAGCAGTCGTGTATTTCCGGACAAACACGCGTGCTGACAATGCAGGGGGAGCAAAAGTTTTATGCTTTGTTTTCCAAAAAGAAGGCCTTGCTTGCTTCCGCAACAGCCGCCCTCTAGCCGGCTGGTCTACACCACCAGGCGCGGCAAGAGCGCGTCCAGCAATCGGCGTCCGGCGGCAGTCGCTACCAACCGCCCGTTGCCCAACGCGACGTAACCCGCCTCGATGCTTGCCTGCAGGATGACCGGGTCCAGCGCGGCGCCGAGCTCCATGCCGGTGCGGCGCGCGAACCGGTCGGCATCGATCCCCTCCGCCAGCCGCAAGCCCATCAGCAGCGCCTCGCGCGCCCGCTCGCGGGGTGCCACGTCCGTCTCCTCCGTGCTGCCGTGGCCGTCCCGCTCCACCCGTTCGGCCCATACCTCCGGCGCGCGGTGGCGCCGCGTGGCGCGAAGCGTGTCGCCGAACATCAGGCGGCCATGCGCGCCGGGACCGATGCCGGCATAGTCGCCGTAGCGCCAGTAGGCCATGTTGTGCCGGCTCTCGGCACCCGGCCGCGCGTAGTTGGACACCTCGTAGGCCTGCAGCCCGAAGCGGGCGGCCTCCTCCGCGGTTGCCATGTAGAGCGCCTCGGCCAGGTCGTCGTCCGGCAGCACGATCTCGCCGCGCCGGTGCGCGCCCTCATAGGCGGTGCCCGGCTCGATGGTGAGCTGGTAGAGCGAGAGGTGGTCGGCCGCCAGCGACAGCGCGCGGCGCAGCTCGCGCCGCCAGGCAGGCAGGTCCTGGCCGGGGCGGGCGTAGATCAGGTCGAACGACAGGCGCGGGAAGCTGGCGCGCGCGTGCTCGAGCGCGGCGATCGCCTGCGCGGCGCTGTGGGCGCGGCCGAGCCCGGCCAGCGCCGCGTCGTCCAGCGCCTGCACGCCGAGCGACAGGCGGTTGACGCCGGCATCGCGAAAGCCGGCCAGCCGGGAGAGCTCGACGCTGGTGGGGTTGGCCTCCAGCGTGACCTCGAGGTCCGGTGCGGCGTCGAACAGGGCTCGCGCGTCGGCGACCAGCGCGGCCACCGTGTCCGGCGCCATCAGGCTGGGCGTGCCGCCGCCGAAGAAGATGGAGGCGAGCGGACGCCGGCCAAGCCTGGCGGCCTCCCAGGCGAGCTCGCGGCGCAGGGCGGCGGCGAAGCGCGCCTGGGGGACGACGTCACGGACGTGGCTGTTGAAGTCGCAGTACGGGCATTTCTGCAGGCAGAACGGCCAGTGGATGTAGAGGGCCAGCTTATCCAAAAAGAACGCCTTCTTTTTTGAAAAAAGAAGCAAAAACTTTTACGCCTGCTGTCGCGGACGGCTGAAACGAAGCGTCTCACCAACGCGCACCCGAAGAAGCAAAAAGTTTTTTGGTTCTTTTTTTCAAAAAAGAACCGCTTGCTTTCTACTCCGGAAATCCACCCTCAAACGCCAGCTGAGACAACGGCACCCGCTCGCTCGGCTTCTCACGCTCGCGCAGCGCGTCCGGGAGCGTCGCTTTGTCGCCGATCTTGCCGACGGCGTAGGCGGCCTCCACCCGGTAGCCCTGCGGCAGGCTCAGCTCGGCGAACGCGCGTTCCTTGTCGAAGCCGACCATGCCGTGCAGCTGCCAACCCATCTTCGTCGCCTGCAGGGCGACGTAGCCGGACGCGGTGCCGGCATCCAGCGAGTGGCTGTAGGACGGCACGTCCTTCTCCGCGCCGGGCGGCCGCATCAGCGAGTTCGAGACCAGGTACATCAGGGCGGAGGCGCTCTTGCACCAGCCCTGGTTGAACTCCACCAGCAGGTTGAAGAACTTGTCCCAGTGCGCGGTGTCACGGCGCGCGTAGAGAAAGCGCCACGGCTGCGAGTTGTAGGAGGATGCGGCCCAGCGCCCCGCCTCCAGCATCGTCAGCAAGTCCGCTTCCGATATTGCCTCACCGGTAAAGGCCCGAGGCGACCAGCGGTCGAGGAACATCGGGTCGATGGGGTAGTCGGATGTGCGTGTGTTGGAGCTTGTCATGGACCAGCAAGTAAGTTCTTTTTCGAGGAAAAGAACCAAAAAACTTTGGTTGCCTTGCGCGACGCGTCATGAAGCAAAGTGCGCGACAGCGAGACCGAAAGCTTTTTCCTTCTTTTTCTCGAAAAAGAAGGCCTTGCTTACTTGTCGTGCTTGACGACCTCGTCTGCTGCCGTCTTGTCCAGGCTGCGTGCCTCGTCGATGAGGAACTTGCCCTCTTCCTTGTTGCCGCCGTGCATCTCCTCCAGCCCTTCGCGGGCCAGGGCGCGTGCCTCGTCGGCGGTGTCTGACAAAGCGGGCTCGCTGGTGGTCTCGGTCGGCTTGGCGTCGCTCATGAGGCTGGCTCCTTTCACGTGTGCACGCCCGTAACCAACCGTCGCGCATGTGGTTGCAGCGCTCGCGCGGTCGTGGCCGGACAGCAACTTCTTACCTTGCAGGACCGTTTCACTCTGCCGCTCTAACCGAGCGGCGATTATTTCGGGCGGGATGGGACGCAGCATTGGCCAAGGTTCGCGTGGCGTTGATCGGGGTGGGGAACTGCGCATCGTCACTGGTCCAGGGTGTGCAGTTCTACGCGGAGGCGCCGGCGGACGGCCGGGTGCCGGGGCTGATGAACGTGGTGCTGGGTGGCTACCACGTGGGCGACATAGAGGTGGTGGCCGCCTTCGATGTGGCCGCAGCCAAGGTGGGGACGGACCTCGCCCAGGCGATCCTGGCGGCGCCCAACAACACCCGCGTGTTCGCCGACGTGAAGCCGGCCGGCGTGGTGGTGCAGCGCGGCCCGACGCTGGACGGGCTGGGCCGCTACCTGCGTGACGTGGTGGCAGAGAGCGAGGCCGGCCCGGTGGACGTGGCCGCCTGCCTGCGCCGCGCCGGCGCTGAGGTTGTGGTCTCCTACCTGCCGGTGGGGGCCGAGCAGGCCACACGCTACTACGCCGAGCAGGCGCTGCAAGCCGGCTGCGGCTTCGTCAACTGCATCCCCGCCTTCATCGCGTCCGACCCGGCCTGGGCCGCGCGATTCGAACAGGCCGGCCTGCCGGTGCTGGGCGACGACATCAAGAGTCAGGTGGGCGCCACCATCGTGCACCGCGTGCTGGCCAACCTGTTCCGCGAGCGCGGCGTGCGGGTGGACCGCACCTACCAGCTCAACTTCGGCGGCAACACCGACTTCCTCAACATGCTCGAGCGTGACAGGCTCGAATCGAAGAAGCTGTCGAAAACCCGGGCTGTCACCAGCCAGCTGGGCGACGTGCTGCCCGAACGCGACACGCATGTCGGCCCCAGCGACTACGTGCCGTGGCTGGAAGACCGCAAATGGTGCCACATTCGCATCGAAGGCACCACGTTCGGCAACGTGCCGCTGAACTGCGAGCTGAAGCTGGAAGTGTGGGACTCGCCCAACTCTGCCGGCGTGGTGATCGACGCTATACGCTGCGTGAAGCTCGCCCTGGACCGCGGCGTCGGCGGCGCGCTGACCGGCCCGTCCAGCTACTTCATGAAGAGCCCGCCGGAGCAGTTCGACGACCACGAGGCCCGGCTGCGCACCGAAGCCTTCGTCGCTGGCCGGCCGCACAGCTGACCATGGCGGGGGCAACCCGCTTCCACCTCGTCCGGCACGCCAGCACCGATGCCGTGGGCCGCTTGCTGGCCGGCCGCGCGCCTGGCCATGGTCTGAACGCTCAGGGCGTGGCGGAAGCCGCCGAGCTGGCGCACCGCTTCTGCGGCCGTCCGCCCGCCGGCGTGCTCAGCAGCCCGCGCCTGCGCGCCCAGCAGACCGCGTCGGCCATCGCCGGGCAGGCCGGCGTGCCGGTGCTGACGGAAGCCGGGCTGGACGAGATCGACTTCGGCGACTGGACCGGCCAGAGCTTCGCCGCCCTGCAACCCAAGCCCGACTGGCACACCTGGAACAGCCTGCGCAGCCTTGCCGCAAGCCCGGGCGGCGAGACGATGCTGCAGGCACAGTCGCGCGCGATCCAAGTGCTGCAACGCCTGCATGCGCAGTCGACTGGCGAGTCGTTCGTGCTGGTCAGCCATGCGGACGTGATCAAGGCGATGCTGGCTTACGTTCTGGGTAGCCCGATCGACCTGATGCAGCGGATCGAGATCTCGCCGGCTTCTTGCACGACCATGACGCTTTGCAATGCCGAGATGCGGGTTTTGGTGGTCAATACCACAAGCAAGGAAGGCCTTCTTTTTTAAAAAAAAGAAGCAAAAAACTTTTGTCTCTTTGGTTCGAGGGCTTACGATGTACGAGCTTTTATATTGGAATGGGTTGCAGGGTCGCGGCGAGTTTGTCCGACTGGCGCTGGAGGAGGCCGGCGCCGCGTACGCCGACATCGTTCGTGAGCCGCACGGCATGCCGGCAATCATGAGCTTGCTACAAAGCGAGACCGAACCGCACCCGCCGTTCGCACCACCGATCCTGCGCGACGGCGACGTCCTCATCTCCCACGTCGCCAACATCCTGATGTACTTGGGACCGAAACTCGGGCTTGCGCCGCGCGATGAAGGCGCCCGCTTCTGGGCAAATGGCTTGCAGCTGACCATCACCGACCTGGTAGCCGAAGCACACGACACGCACCACCCGATCGCCAGTGGCGACTACTACGAGGACCAGACGGACGCCGCGCTTGCCCGCTCGGCAGACTTCCGGCGGAAACGCCTGCCGAAATTCCTCGGCTACTTCGAACGCGTGCTCACGCAAAACCCCGACGGCAACAGGCATTGCGTAGGCAGTGCGCTGAGCTATGTCGACCTCTCGCTGTTCCAGGTTGTTGCCGGCCTGCGTTACGCCTTTCCGCGCGCGACGGCCAGTTTGCCCGAGCGCTCTCCTGCGGTCTGGGCGGTGCACGAGGCGGTGCGCGCACGCCCGAACATCGCGCGATACCTCGCTTCAGACCGGCGGCTGGCGTTCAATGAGAACGGCGTTTTTCGGCATTACCCGGAGCTGGATCGTGGGGACTAATTGCGTTGGCGGTAGAATGGGCAAGCAAGCTAAGCAGTTCTTTTTTGTAAAAAAAACCAAAACTTTTGTTCCTGGTGGCATACGTAGCTGAAGCTTGGTGTTTCAGCCGTCCGCGACAGCGCGCGCAGAAGCTGTTTGCTTCATCTCTCAAAATAAGCGCGTCCTCCTGCTGCACACAAACGACGATGCCCCGCGCTGCCGTGCGACAGCGCTGGCCAGGGAATTGTTAAAAGAACATTCTTGCCTTTCCTTTCAGACCAGGCACCATGCACCGCATGAAATTCCTGCGTGCGATCGGTATCCTGCTCGCGGTCCTCGTGGTTCTGGTGGGCGGCGTTCTCGCCTACGGCGCGTCCGTGCTGGTGCGCAGCCGTCCGACGCTCGACGGCACGTTGCACCTGGCCGGCCTGTCCGCGCCGGTGCAGATCGCCCGCGATGCCAGCGGCGTTCCCACCATAGACGCCGCCAACCGCGCCGACCTCGCCCGTGCGCTCGGTTTCCTGCACGGCCAGGAGCGATTCTTCCAGATGGACCTGCTGCGCCGCGACGGAGCCGGCGAGCTCAGCGGGCTGGTGGGCCCGGCTGCGCTGCCGGTGGACCGCAAGCTTCGGCTGCACCGCTTCCGCGAGCGGGTCGATAAAGTGCTGGCAACGCAAACGCCGGCGCAGCGCGCGGTGGTGGCGGCCTACACCGCAGGGGTGAACGCCGGCCTGGCGGCGCTGGGCCATACGCCGTGGGAGTACACGCTGCTGCGCGTCTCCCCGCTTCCCTGGACGGAGGCCGACACCTCGCTCGTGGCTTACGCGATGTATTTCGACCTGCAGGACAGCGACGCCACCCACCAGATGATGCGTGCGGCAACGCAGCGCCTGCTGGGCCCGGCGGCGGCTGCCTTCCTGCTGCCGCACGGAACCCCGCACGACGCGCCGCTGGACGGCTCCGTGCTGCCAGACGTGCCGGTGCCGGCGAGCTTGGCCGCGGGCGGTGCCGGCCAGGCCGGCGAGACGCCGCCGGAGCACGGGTCCAACAACTTCGCCGTCGGCGGCCGGCTGACCGCCACGGGTGCGGCGATGGTGGCCAACGACATGCACCTCGGCCTGAACGTGCCCAACATCTGGTATCGCGCGCGCATGCGCGTCGCCGGCGGGCCGGACGGTCCGTTGGACCTGGTGGGCGTGACGCTGCCGGGCGTGCCCTATTTGGTGGTGGGCAGCAACACGCACGTCGCGTGGGGCTTCACCGACGGCTACATCGAGAGCGGCGACGCGGTTATTGTCGACCCGGTGCCAAATGAAGCCGGCCAGTACATGACGCCGGACGGGCCCAGGCCGATGCAGCACTTTTCCGAAAAGCTCTGCCCGGCGCACGGCGGTTGCGAAACGTTGACGGTGGACGAGACGATCTGGGGGCCGGTGGTGGCGCATGACGGCGCCGGCCATGCGATCGTATGGGCCTGGACCGCGCACGACCCCAGTGCGGTCAACAACGACGCCATCGCGTTGCTGGAGCGCGCGACGAACGTGCGCCAGGCGCTGGACGCGGCGCACCGGACCGGCATTCCGCAGCAGAACATGGTGGTCGGCGACAGCGCCGGGCACCTGGCCTGGACGATCATCGGCCAGATTCCGCGCCGCACCGGCCTGGACGACGAGGTGCCGCATCCCTGGGCCGACGGCACGCATGGCTGGCACGGCTACCTGCGGCCGGACGAGGTGCCGGAGATCGTCGACCCGCCGGACGGGCGGCTGTGGACGGCCAACGCGCGCGTGGTGGGCGGCGACGCGCTGGAGAAGCTGGGCGACGGCGGCTACGCCGAGGGCCTGCGTGCCGAGCGCATCCGCAACGACCTGCGCGCCCGCGACCACTTCGCCGAACCGGACCTGCTGGCGGTCCAGACCGACGACCATGCGGTGGTGCTCGAGGATTGGCAGAAGCTGCTGCTGGCGGCGATCAGTGCGCATGCGGGCGACCGCAAGGCGGCCGCGATGCGCGGCGCCGTGGAAGGATGGGGCGGATACGCGGCGCCGGATTCGGTCGGCTACCGGCTGGTGCACGCGTTCCGTGCGCTGTGCATCCGCACGGTGTTTGGCGGGCTGATGCAGAAGGTTTCGGCCGAGATGGGCGATGACGAGTTGCCGGTGCCCGGGCGGTCTGCCTGGCCGGTGCAGCGGCTGCTGACGGAGCGGCCGGCGGCCCTTGTGCCGCCGCCCTACAAAAGCTGGGACGAGGTCACCGGCGCCGTGCTGGGCAAATTGGAGGCGGCGGTGGACGCAGACCCGGGAGGGCTGGCCGCCTTCACCTGGGGGCAGGTGAACCACACCGGCATCCACCACATGCTGGCCCGCTTCGTGCCGCTATTGGGCCTGGTGACCGACCCGCCAGACCTGCCCGAAGCCGGCGACACCGTGGTGCCGCGCGTGCAGGTGCCAGGCGAGGGCGCGTCCGAACGGCTGGTGGTAAGCCCTGGGCATGAGGCCAGCGCGTTGTTCGAAATGCCGGTTGGGCAGTCCGACAACCCCTTGAGCCCGTACTACCTCGCGGGGCAGCGGGATTGGCAATTCGGCACACCGGCGCCGTTGCTACCGGGGGATGCCAAGTGGCGGCTGGAATTGAAATAAGCGCTTCGGTTCCAAGAGGAAGCAAAAGCTCTTGTCGAGCTATCGTAACGTATCCACAGCACGATCCTAAGAGCACAAAAGTTTTTTGGTTCTTTTTTTCAAAAAAGAACTGCTTGCTTCTCGTCTCCGCCTGGACGATCGCCGGCCCGCCGTGAAGGGGCTGACACATGTCCGCTCTTCGGTTATGTGTTGGCGTGTATGTCTCCGTAGCTCAGCAGGATAGAGCACAGGATTCCTAATCCTGGGGCCGTGGGTTCGAATCCCGCCGGGGACATTTCAATTAAAACATAGACTTAGCGTGAATTTTGTTGCGCAACCAGCAACGTACAATCTGAACGGGGCTGCAATGGGGCTTCGGAAGCCTCCGATCACCTCACGACGACGCGTTAGCTCGAAGGTAGCGCCGGGCTCAGTCTCCCCTGCGATAGCAAATGCCATGCGTTTGCTATGCGTTTGCCATCCCACTTGCCATCGCTGGGCTGAGGTGCAGATCCGAGCGTATGCCCCTGAGCAAGACGGTTTTCAGCTGCTTGATCTGCTTTGCGGCGTCAGGCGTGCCGCCAGCAGGCACGTCCGAGGCCGTTGCGGGGTAGGTGGTGCTGCGGCCGAGCATGCAAGCTGGACGGGCGGTGATGGCGGCCAACGGTTTCCCCCGCGGTGTTACTGTGTGCGGGAGCGGTAAGTGTTGAACGGAAGCTTGCTGCCGTCCGTGAACAATGCCGAGACGCTGGCGGCCACATTGGTCGTTAACAGTTATCGTTCGTGTGATACTGGGCGACGCTGAAAGCAACCGACACGAACGCAAGCTAAGGCCGCTTTTTAGAAAAGGGCGTAACAAATCTAAATCCCCCGCTGCTGCGGCGCTCCGTTGTGTTCTGCGGCATCCCGGTGATGCAAATGCGAGGGCGAGGCTTCCGGTCTACCAAAGGACTGCTTCCTTTCTTGGGCCAATGCCCAGATCCGCTGGCACGACACGCGGGCGCATCGGGAGGTAGCAGCCAAAAGTCGCTTGGTGTCTTGGTGAGTTGTTTACATCGTCACACAGGTGATGCATGTTGCGTCAATGCGGCGCTTATACGGGCACGTCGCCGGATCGAGCTTATAGAAAGGCACCCTGCATGCCCAAACCTCACGGGCTGGCGCTGGTCGAGACCACGGAGCGTCCGTCAGGGTTGACGGTCGACGGCCTCGTGCAGGAACTCGTCGCCCTGCGCCCGTGGTTGCGTGACATGCAAGGCGAGGCGGAGCGGCAACGCCGCGTTCCAGCGGAGACGGTCGAGCGCCTGGACGCGATCGGGGTCTATGGCCTGACGACGCCCGCGCGGTGGGGCGGCGCTGATTTTTCAGCGAGGGATTTGTTCCGCATCTACGAGGCCCTGGGGTCCGGATGCGGCGCCACGTCATGGACGGTGTGGGCCGCCACCGGGGGCAATCTATGGAGTGCGGCGTTTCCCGAGTCCGTTGTCGGGCCGATCTACCAGAGCGCCTGGGTCGGCAACCGTACGTGCGCCGTGGGGGGCAGCACGCGGCGCCTCGCCGGGACGGCGCGGAAAGTCGAAGGCGGCTGGATGGTGAAGGGAGCTTGGTTTTTCGCCACGGGAAGCGCCCACGCGTCGCACGCTTACCTGGCGGTGTACCTCGACGAGAGGGACGACACCAAGGTCGGCATGGTTCTGGTGCCAAGCGAGGATTACGTTCGACTAGACGATTGGGACACGATTGGGCTGGCCGCCACGGGCAGCGCCACTATCGTGATCAAGGAGGAGTTGTACATCCCCGATGCCCGGTTCAGTTCGCCGCAAATCCTGCTGGAGCGGCTCGCAAAACTCAAAGAACAGGGATTTGGGCTCCGGCCGGGAGGCCTCGGCCGCTCCGTCATGGTGGGCACCGGTAACGCATTGGGAATGGCCGAGCATGCGCTCGAGATTTTCCTTCAAGGGATCGGCAAGAGGCCTATAGCTTACTCGCCTTACGCCCGGCAGGCCGACGCGCCTGTCACGCATCTGAACGTCGGCTATGTTCAGATGCAGATCAAGGCGGCCCGTCGCGTCGCCGAGGCTGCGCTTGACGATCTGGACGCTCTGCATGAGGGTGGCGGGGACGTGACCACAGCCGACACCGTCCGCTTTCACGCTGATGCCGCCTTCGTCTGGGAGTCGTGCGCCACCGCAACCGAGACGCTGTTCAAGGCCTCAGGCGCGTCTGCCATAGCCCGAAAGCAGCCGCTGCAGCTTGTGGCACGCAACTGCCGCGCCGGCAGCCTCCACGCCGCCCACAACATCCAGACGTGCATGGAAAATTACGGGCGCGCGTTGTGTGGCGTTTCCGCCAAGCTTACGTCGGGGAACGTGATGGAGCGCGCGGGTTAAAAGTCATCTGACCTCCAGTCCGTCAAGCTGTGCAAGCGCTACGGACCAGCCTGCTGCTCAGGACGCACGTCCTGTCCGGAGTACCTCGATTTGTTGTAACAAGCAGCTACGAGAGCGATCGTTGCGAAAGCAAGCAAGCTTTTTTGAAAAAAGGCAAAAACCTTGTCTGCCCGCGTTTGCTGCTTCGGTGTTCCCCACCGCACTCGGCTGATGCAAGTGCGGGGGGAGCCAAAGGTCTTTTGTCATTTTTCAGAAAAGACATGTTCTTTCTTGGGTAAAAGCCTGAGTCCACTGGTGTGGGCCGAAATAATAAAGGAAAGGGACGCCATGAAAATCGAAGAACTAAGCGCACGTGTACAAATCCACGACGTGCTTCTACGCTACTGCCGTGGCCTTGACCGTGTGGACATGGATCTGGTCCGCGGCGCCTTCCATAAGGATGCCTGGATACAGTTCCCTAAGAGCCTGCACGTCGGAACGGCCGAGGGTTTTTTCGAGTTCCTCACGAACGAGATGCCCAGATTCGTGCGTACTCAGCATTTCCTGGGCAACAGCCTCATCGAGTTCGACGGCCCGGACCTCGCGTATGTGGAAACATACCTCCATGCCGATCACCAGGGGTCGGACCAGCACCACTGGACAGGCAGCTTCGTTAAGCTGTGGGCGAGGTACCTCGACAGGTTCGAACAGCGTGACGGGGTGTGGCTGATTGCCCGCCGGGAGTTGCTCGTCGATTGGATGTACAAATACCCGCTGGAGGGCTGGTTTGACGACCATCCTGACGCCTCGGCCCGGCGCGACGGAACAGATCCAAGCCTCAGGCGAGTCGCTGGTTTCGGCGGCAGACCTGCGGCTGCGTAATCGTCACTCCCTGGATTGGCGCACCATATCCGAGACGATGGTGACAAGTTTTGGGCTGCCCAGGTTGAGCGAGCGCAAGGTTTCGTCCTGTTCGAAACGCGCTCGCTGCGCCTCGAAGTAAAGGTCCATCGCTTCCCGAGCGATTTTGGGATCGCCCGACTTGAGCCCTTCAAGGATGGCGGCGCGGTGGGGCTGAAACTGTAGAGCTCTCATGCGCCAGAACCGTAATCCCCGCCCGGTCAGCGATTTGACTTGCACCTCATGCAGCAGAGCCAGAAGAAACGTCTCAAGGGAGTGCAGGATTGGGTTGTGCGAGGCTGCTGAGAGCGCTCGCTGGAAGTCAACGATACAGGCGATAACCTGCTCGATGTCCTTCACGTCGCTGAAGCGGTCGAAGCGGCCGATTGCCGCCGCGATCGCGCTCATATCCTCCGCCGTGGCCCTCACCGCTGCGGCCTCGATCGAGTGGCGGCCCAGCCCTTGCCTCACGTCGAGCACGTCCAGGATGCTCACACTTTCCAGCTGAAGCAGCGTCTGCAGGGCCGACGCAAGCGCGTAGTTTCCCTGGCTCCGCACGAAGGAGCCGTTCCCATGCAGCACCTCCACCAGGCCGATCGTCTCAAGAGAGCGGATTGCCTCACGCACCGTCGGCTGACTGACCTCGAACCGCTCGGACAACTCCTTCTCGCTTGGCAGACGCGCGCCGTGCGGCAGCCGGCGCGTGACGATTTCTAGCCGCAAGGTTTCGATGATTTCGTCAACGATCTTGACGCGGCGCCTACGCGGCCGCTCCGGCCCTGAGCCAGTCTGTAACGTCCGCTGTGTTCGGTCCCTCATGCCAATTGCTCAATCATTGCAGGCGTTTTCAGCAAAGAGCTGACGGAGGGTGGGCTCCATCTATAGCGGCCGCAAAGGGCAGTGGGAAGGTCTTGCGACCTGAAAACCGGGCAATGAGGCTGCTGGCGCAATTGCCGCCGCGCCGCTTGACCCATAGCCGTTCCGGCGCCGCTCCCCACGACTGTTCGCGTCGTGGTTCGATCGAGCATGGCGGCCTCGGACGGGAACGAGACGTTATTGACGGACCTCTCATACTGAGATAGCTCTCAGATGACACCGGTTGTTACGGGCGCAAGATTTCAAGGAGAGGAGTTCCCTGTCCGGAATGTCGATCTACAATCTGCCAAGGCACGTGCGGGTGGCGAAGGGCGGGTGCTTTCAGACCACCAGGTGACAGGTGCGCGTGCGACGACGTGACAGAGATTTAGCTTCGTCGTTGCATCTGTAGGTTGCGCGGAACGACGTCTCTGCCAACACAGATCCGGCCTTACCTACTGACTGCCTGAGTCCGCCACTACGCAATAGACCAGAACTCGGATCAACCGAGATTGGAAATTGGGGGAAACTATGACGAGGAAGCCAAGGGCCAGCGGCCTTTCAAGTCTTGCCATTAGCATCGGATGCGGGAGAGTCGGCCGCCTGGTTGGGATTACGACTTTTGCCAGTCTCCCGATCTTTGCTGCGCACGCGCAGACTCCGACCGCCCAGCAGGCAACACCTGCAACGACGGCGACTGCAACCGGCGCTGCGGCGCAACCTCCGTCACCGGGCGCCGGCAAAGGTCAACTCGAACAGATCGTGGTCACCGCGCAACGGCGCAGCGAAAAGCTCGAGAGGACGCCCGTTGCGGTAACCGCGCTCACATCCACCGCGTTGACGAAGCAGGCGATCACCACTGAGACCGATCTTCAGAGTGCCACGTCTGGGTTGCTGGTCAGGCAAGGAACCAGCTCGAACCAGCTCAACTACGCGATCCGCGGTCAGTCGATCGACGTATTCAGCAATTCGCAGCCCGGCGTGTTGCCCTATTTCGATGAGGTGCAGGACGACAACCGTTCCGCGTCCGCCTTCTATGATCTGCAATCGATCCAGGTCCTCAAGGGCCCGCAGGGAACGCTGTTCGGCCGTAACGACACCGGTGGCGCCGTCCTGATCACGAGCGCCAAACCGACGAACGACGTGAGCGGCTTCATCACGACACGCGCCGGCGATTACGGTTACACGGAAACCTTGGGCGCGCTGAACATCCCGATCGTCAACGACAAGGTCCTGCTCCGGATCGCAGGCGACTACGAGCACCGCGACGGCTACGTGCATGACGTGTACTCCAACACGACGCCCGGAACTGTCTTGCACGAGGCAGGGCGGATCACTCTCGAGGTCAAGCCGACAGACTGGCTGCAGAACACCACCGTGATCGATTACATCCATTCTGGTGGGACCGACACGCCGTCCGAGATCTATAACGCCTACGCACCGGGCAGCACGAACAATGGCATTCCGCTCGCGGCTACCGCCTCGGAGTTCTACAGTCCGTTCTTGAATAAGTTGTTTGGTTTTCCGCAGGCGTACGACCTTTATCTTGCGGCCAATCCGAAAGCTGACCCGTTGGGGATCGGGGACTCGGTGCTGCAGCAAAAGCGGCACGGCCCGAACTGGGCCGATGCGCCGGGCAGTTACTTGCACCGCTCAGACAACACGATCGTGTCAAACGTTACCACGGTCGATCTCGGCGGC
Organism: Acetobacteraceae bacterium; assembly: GCA_965198755.1. Lineage (GTDB taxonomy): Bacteria > Pseudomonadota > Alphaproteobacteria > Acetobacterales > Acetobacteraceae > BOG-908. The sequence continues at coordinate 3,052,122 of OZ240673.1, read as the reverse complement.
GGGACGACGCTGAAGAACATATTCGGCTTTGAGCGTTCCAGTGCAGTTGATTACACCGATGCCGGAGGAGCGCCCTACCTGCTCGAGTTGACGTTGCACGAAGGTCTGAACTCGGACTTTACGGACTTTTCTGATGAGGTCCAGTTGCTGGGTAAAACCTTGGACGACCAGCTCACTTACGTGACAGGCTTCTACTATCTTTCGTCCACCAACTACGGCGGCGTGGGCCTGAGCGTTCTCGGCGTGCAACCGTTCATCCCGACAACAAACACGCTTTACTTCTACAACCTGCCGAGCACGTCCTATGCCGGGTATGCCCAGGGCACTTACGATCTGAGCCGGTTTACGGGCCTGCAAGGATTGGGCTTCACCGCGGGGCTTCGCTACACCGACCAGGATTACAGCGAAACCGAGCTGCCCGGCTCGGCGGTGTACGGGTTGCCTGGATTGTCAAACCATTTATCGCAGTCCAATACCAAGCTGAGCTGGCAGTTCGGCTTACAGGAGCAACTGAACTCGCACTTGCTTCTGTATGTCGTCTCCAGGCACAGCTTCAGAAGCGGCGGGTTCAACCCCACCGTGCCGCCAACAGTGGGCAATGCCAACACGGGCGGGCCCGGCTTTGAGCCTGAGACCACGACCGACGTCGAGATCGGTGCGAAATACGAAGGGCAGCTTGCGTCCGTCCCGTTCCGCCTAAACGGCGACGGGTTCAATCAGTGGGTCAGCAACGCGCAGCGCATCGAATACATTCTGGATCCAACAACCCAATCCGTGACCGGTCTTACCGTCAACGTTCCGCAGGCGGAGATAACCGGCTTCGAGGCAAACGGCGAAATCCGGCCGGCAAGATGGCTCGACCTTGGCCTGAGCGTCACCTACACCGATGCGCGTTTCACGAATGGGGCGACAGAGGTTTTCGGCAAGCCGACAGAGTTTGGCCCCTATGCCGACACCCCGAGATGGTCCGGTTCCGTCTTTGCAGAGCTGTCAGAAGACTTGCCGCGAGATTATGGGCGCGCGTCCTTTCGCACTGACGTCTTTGCAGAGTCCAAGTTTTACTACAGCAACCTCAACAACACCGTATCACCCGGAACGGCTATCCCAGGCTACGGGCTCGTTAATTTTCGGGTTGCTTTGGACAACATCAAGAACTCCGGTTTCTCGCTTGCCGGCTATGTGCGCAACGCGTTTGATCATCCCTACTACACGGGCGGAATACCTTCCGGACCCGCGCTAGGCTTCAACAGCGTCCAGCCCGGTCAGCCGCGCATGTTTTTCTTCGAAGGGACCTACAAGTTCTGAGCCAATCTCTATCGGCCCGTCCTGCTTGTGGTAGTCGAACACGAAGCGGGGCCAGGTTTTCGAGACAGGTTCAGCTATATCCTTTGCTCGCTTTCGGAATGTTGTTTCCATCAGGCGGTGTGCGCTCTGGATTTTAGCCGAAGCGGTCCTGTTTTTAGAAAAAAGGAGCAAAAGACTTTCGCTTTCCCGCGCTTGCAGTAGCCGCCTATCTCAGAAAGCACCAGGGGCCTGAGCGCGGGGAGACTAAAGTCGTCTGCTTCTCTTCTTCAGAAAAGAAGGCCTTGCTTGCTTTCGCAGCACTCGACGAACCGCACGTCAGTGCGCGCATGAACCGCGTCTGGCTACGCTGCAATTGTCCGCGCTCGCTGCACGATCTCATCGAACAACGCGGCGAAACCGTCCAACGCAAAACGTATGGTCGCGGCGTCCTCAAGACGGGCGCCGGCGATCTTCTTCCCGACCTCCCCAATCACGATTTCGGGGGTGCTGACCGGCCGCGCCAACGCTGAAACCAGGGACTCACGTATCTGATACTGTGCCCGAACCCCACCGGTAAACGCGAGCGAGCAGGTCACGATCAGGAACGGCTTGTTCCTCAGCGGTGAACGGTTATGTGGCCGGGAAGCCCAATCGAGCGCGTTTTTCAGCACGCCGGGAATACCGTGATTGTACTCAGGCGACGAGATCACCAGCGCGTCGGCAGCTTCCACCTGGTCGCGAAACCGCGTCACCCCCAAAGGCAGCGGGTCAATACAGAGGTCCTGGTTGAAGTGCGGCATCGCGCCGATGTCCGCGTAGGCGACGTCGGCCTCTTGCGCTACTGCTTCGGCTAAGCTCTTCAGTATCGTCGATGAGAACGCGCCGGCGCGAAGACTTCCCGAAATCCCAAGAAGGTTGTGGCGTGGCCGCGCCGTATGCGCCGGCTCCGATCCGGTCGTCATGGCTCGGCCGTCTCACGTGGGGCGACCACGTTCGTCAACGTCCCGATTCGTTCAATTTCGATTTCGATCCTGTCGCCCGCGTGCAGGAAGACGGGCGGCTTGCGGGCGTAGCCCACGCCTGCGGGTGTGCCCGTCGCGATGACGTCGCCTGGTTCCAGCGTCATTGCTTCCGACAACGTGGCGATCAGGGCTGCGGCGTCGAAAATCATGTCGTTCGTGTTGCCGTCCTGCATAATCTGACCGTTGAGACGGGAGACGATACGCAGCCCGGACGCTCCCGCGGGAAGTTCATCGGGCGTCACCAGCTCCGGGCCAAAGCCGCCGGTGCGATCGAAGTTCTTACCCATCGTCCACTGGCTGGATTTGCGCTGGTAGTCGCGGACCGAGCCGTCGTTGAAGCAGGAATACCCAGCGACGTGATCCAACGCGTCGGCCCCGACATTGGTGGCGGTCTTTCCGATAACGATCGCCAGTTCCGCCTCGAAGTCGAACTTGTCCGAACATGCAGGAAGGATCATGTCGGCCTGCGGACCGACGAGCGAGGTGGCGCCTCGCAGGAAAACGGCCGGGTAGTCCGGGATCGGATTGCCGCCCTCCACGGCGTGCGCGCGGTAGTTGAGCCCGATGCAGATTATCTTGCCCGGCCGCGGCACAGGTGCCAGCAACTCCACCTGTGAAACTGCAACTTCTTCTCGCGCGGGATGGCCGGCGGGGTTCATGGCCAAGTCAGTCGCCGAGCCTGCCGTCGGATGAACCTGCACGTGGTCGCCTGCCCGAGTGCCGTAATGCACCCGGCCGTTCCATGAGAACGTTATGATCCGCATGTTGGACTCCTATGGATCACGTCACCAGCACTGACGCAGGATGGTTCGAACGCAGCACAACCGGTCTCGCAACATATGAGATCTAGCCTGCCTCAGATGATTTAGCGCCGGCAAACGGTATGGTGTCGTTCCACCACGTGTCGGGGGGGACGGTCCAGCCGCCCACCTTGAAGGCCGGTGCCTCCCATTTGATCGGCTCGTCCTCGATGTCGACCGTGTGATAGTGACTCGGGAACAGCTCGATCCGATGCCCGTCGGGGTCGCGCAAGTACAGGAACCGTGCGAGTCCCGGGCTGAAATGCCTCGCTGGCCCGAACTCCACCTGGCCTTCCTTATCGCCGATCACGAGCAGGTCACAGACGTGCATCAGGTGGTGCGTCTCTGGCACTTGAAGAGCGCAGTGGTGGAAACGCGGTCCCTCGCGGTTGGCGAAAACGATGTCGTGAGGATTGCCTTTACGTTGCAGGAAGATCATCTCCAGACTCTCGCCCTTCATGACGTATTCCGACAGCCGAAAGCCCATCGTGTTGTAGAACTCCAGGCACTCGCGCACATGCGGCGTCACGATCTGGAAGTGATCGAGCCGCAAGACGCAGGCTCCGCGGTAGCGGTCCACGTGTGCGAAGAGACGCTCGCGCGTTTGCATTGTGGCGCAGAACTCCAGCGGGGTTCCAGCCGGATCCGTGGTGCGCAGGGTACGCCCCTGAAACGCGACTTCGGCCCATTCCGTCGGGAAGCCCGCAGCCGCGAAGTGCGCCTGAACCAGATCGAGATCCTCCTCGGTCAGCACGCGCATGCCCACACGTTCCACGGCCGGCTCACCGAGTTTAAGCACGATGCTGTGGTGGCAGGCCTCCTCCAGCCCGCGCAACCACAGCGTGTTGGCATCCGCGTCGCTCACCACCAAGCCCAGCAGGTCGCAGTAGAACGCGCGGCTCGCTACAAGGTCCCGTACGCGGGCGACCAGATGGCTGGCCCGCGTGATCAGGAACGGCGGCTTGTACACCGGTTCAGGAAGTTGCATGGGCGGTCTCCACAGAATCGGCGACGTCAGACGGCGCGGCGATGAACGAGTTTACATGCATGCGGCGTAGCTCGGCCTTTTGGACCTTGCCCATAGTGTTGCGGGGAAGCGCATCGACGATGACGACTTTTTTCGGGCGCTTGAACGCGGCGAGTATGGGTATGAGAGCTCCGGAGATGTCATCCGACTCAAGATGCGCGCCGGGCGCACGCGCCACCACGGCCAGCACGGCTTCGCCAAAATCCGGGTGTGCGACGCCGATCACCGCGCTTTCCAGCACGCCTTCCAGCGCGTCGATCGCCACCTCGATCTCCTTCGGATAGACGTTGTAGCCACCCGAAATCACCAAGTCCTTCGCCCGGCCGACGATGCGGATGTAGCCGTGCGCGTCTTCCGTGGCGATGTCACCGGTGATGAAGTAGCCGTCCGCCGTGTGGTCCTGCGCTGTCTTCTCGGGGTTGCGCCAATATCCGGCGAACAGGTTCGGCCCTTGTATTTCCAGCATGCCAGGTTCACCCGACGCTGTCGGCCCGCCGCCCTCGGCTACGACGCGTATCGAGACGCCCGCAAGTGCCGTGCCCACGCTGCCGGCGATGCGCGGGCCGTCATAAGGGTTGGACGTCACCATCAGCGCTTCGGTCATGCCGTAGCGTTCGAGGATCGTGTGTCCGCTGCGCCGCCTGAACTCCTCGAACGTCGCGTCGAGAAGCGGCGCGGACCCGCTGATGAACACCCTGACCTTGGCGCAGAGCGGCTGATCGAACGCCAGCTCGGCCAGCAGGCGGGTGTAGAAGGTGGGCACGCCCATGAACACCGTGGCGCGAGGCAGGTCGCGGAGCACTGCCTTTGCGTCGAAGCGTTCGTGGAACAGGACCGGCGAGGCATGCAGCAACGCGCAGTGCAGCGCCACGAACAGGCCGTGCGCGTGGAAGATGGGCAGCGCGTGCAGCAGCACGTCGTCGTCACGCCACCGCCAGGCCTCGCTCAGGACCTTGGCGTTGGACGACAGGTTGCCGTGAGTGAGGACCGCGCCCTTGGACCTTCCTGTCGTACCCGAGGTGTACAGGATCGCGGCGGCATCGCCGTGCGAGAGATCAGCCACACGCAGGTGCTCCTGCGTCGCGGCCCACGGTGCCGTTCCGAGATCGCCGGCGATGAGCACCCGCGTACCACCGAACACGGCGGCCTCGCCGGCCAGGCCTGGGCTGGCGGCAAGCAGCGCCGGCTCGGCGTCGGAGAGGAAGTAGGCAACTTCGCTTGCCTGGTAGGCAGTGTTAAGCGGGATGAAGACGGCGCCGGCCCGCAGACAAGCGAGATAGAGGACGACGGCGGCAGGCGATTTGTGCACCTGGACGAGAGCGCGGTCGCCAAGCCGCACACCGACCGACCTGAGCCACGCGGCAGCGCGCGCCGTCTCGGTCAGCATGGCGCCGTAGGTCAGCAACGGTCCATCCTCGACGAGCAGGAAAGGACGTTCCGGGTTCGTGAGAGCTGCGGCCTCGAACAAGGCAAAGACGTTCCCACTCGCCGTGTTGCCGCCGCTGTTCGACTCGGTCATCTGCCAACTCCGTCTAAAATTGGATCGTGAGACGGCTAGCCTGGATTGGCGCCACGACATCTCGCACGAACGCCTTGTGCTGCGGATGGGCCTGGTAGGTGTCCCAGGCCGCCCTGTCGGCAAAGCTCGCGACGAGCGCGTAATCCCCGTTGCCGCCTCGGAACTGCAGGTCCGGACCGTGTTTCATCACCACGATCGCACTCAGATCCGATGCTAGCTGATCGAGTGCCTGCCGAAACTGCTCGACCTGCTCGCGCGTGACCCCGGAGATCCAGGAAAAGATCACGACGTGTGTTACCATGTTCCCTTCCCCGCCCTATTCTCTCCCCAGGCGTAGCGCGTCGGTCAGCCTGAAACTGAGAGATATCTCATCATGAGGATCACGGCAATCTTGCCGTGCCGGCGTCGCTCGGTTAAGGCACGGACATGAAGAGACGGTCGCTCGACCTGCAGGGCCAGGATGGCAAGCGGGGCCGGACACGTGGGCGATTGACGGAGGCGGCCATGCGCCTCATGTCAGAGCGCGGCATTAACGCCACCTCGGTCAGCGAGATCGCGGCGGCGGCCGAACTCGCCAACGGAACGTTCTACCTCTACTTTCGTGACAAGTCGGAGATCGTAGCCGTCGTCTGCCAGGCGGTCACGCTGGCGATGCACAACGAGATGAGCAGCGCGCGGCTATCATTGGAGGATGGTGCGGCTCGCGTGGCGTTCGGCACCCAGCAGTTCATCGAGATCGCTGCAGCCGAACCTGTCTGGGGCCGGCTGCTGGTTGCCGCGTTCCACGAGTTCGAGGCCATCAAGGAGGACGTCTCACGCTACATGCGTCTCGACGTGGCACTCGGGATCGAGCAGGGTCGCTTTAACGAACCGTTCGACGAGTTCGTAATCGACGTCCACCTTGCAATCCTGCGTGCGGGCGTCAGCGCAAGGCTTGCCGGAGCAGGCGCTGACGTGGCGGCGCGCGCGGCGGAGTACCAACTGCGCGTACTGGGCTTGAGCGTCGCTGAGAGTCGGCGCATCCGCCGCGCCAACGAGCGCAAGGCCGCTGCCCTGGAGTCGTAAGGACACGCGCCGCTACCACGGCGCTAGCGGAAGCGCGGCCGCCGTTTCGTCAGGAAAGCGTCCAGGCCTTCCTTAAAATCCGGGCCCTGCGTAGCACGAACGAACCAGGCGAGGCTTTCTTTCGTCTCCGTTGGGGTGCGCACCTGGCCGACGAGGCGAAGCATCTGCTTGGTTTGGCGCAGAGTGAATGACGATCCACGCAGGAGTTGGTCAGTCAACTCCTGCAAGCCCTGCTCAAAGCCGCCTGACGGCAGCAGCATGTCCACAAGCCCGATGCTGAGAGCCTGTTCAGTGCCGATCGGCTCGCCAGTATAGATCATCTTCCTGCTCTGGCCAGCGCCGATGGCGGCCACGAGACGATGCAGGTCGCTTTGCAAATACGTGGCGCCGAGCTTGGCGGGTGTGATCGCGAACGTCGCGTCATCGGCGGCGATCCGCAGATCTCCGGTAAGGGTCAGGGCAACCGAAGCGCCGTAGCACAGCCCCTCAATCGCCATCACTACCGGTTTCGAGGCCGCCTCAACGGCTTGCATCGCGTCGGCCATCGATTGCGCATAGGCCTCCGCCGCGGCTGGATTGCCTACGAGGCCCCGCAGTTCGGTGATGTCGTTGCCCGCGCCGAAATTGCCGCGTGCCCCTCGCACGATGATGACACCCACGTCCGGCGCGCGCTCGGCAGCTTCGACGAGCCCGGGCAGCGCGCGCCAGGTGGTCGAGTGTATGGCGTTATGCTTGCCGTCGGCGTCGATGACGATCTTGGCCACGTTTCCTTGCAGAGACAGCGAGACCCCGTCGGTTGCAGCGTCCTGGGCTGTCATGCTTGTTCACTCCTTCAGCCATGGCTTTGGCGCTGACTGTTTCGGAAGAAAGAAAGGCCTTTGTCTCGGCGAGAAGCTTTCACTCGCACTGGTCCGGACACCTGAAGCGTCACGTCTCACCAACACGCACGCGACCAGATGAAAGTTGTATTACTCCGTCCACTTGAGAACCCGGCAGTCCGGTCGGTCGACTGGCGCGTTCTGCTGGTGACTTTCCGGCGATCCGCCGGCTTCACGTGGCACCAGTATTGGTCCTTTGCCGAAAGGACGGATTGCCTTCGAAAGTCAGCTTCGAGGCACGATCGGCAGTTGGACGTAACTCTGGTGGTCCGGACCGGTGTAGATCGTGTTGCGTGCGCCGTCGTGGTAGCTCGCGTCGTATGCGTGGCGGCTGCCGTGTTCGAAGCCGTCGAACGGCTGGATGTCCAGGCGGATGCGATGGCCTTTCCTGATCAGCGCGGTGCTGGGAATGATCTCGACCTCCACCTGCACGATCTCGCCACGCCGGAGCGGGGCGTGGTCGGCCTTCAGGTGGGTATGCTTGACCGTATAGCTGGTCGAGCGTTGCGCATCCACTTTGCGATGCGACACCTTTAGCCAGCCTTTCGCCAATGGAAAATGCTTTGTGGACATGCCCATCGTGGCCGGGCCGGCGTAATCGACTTCCCGGTCCTGTTCGTCGATGATGCGCAGCGACAGAAAGACGTCCATGTCCGCGCTCGTCGATGAAACCCACAGCTTGGCCCTGCTATAGCCTGCGAACACCATGTCCTCGGCCACAGGATCGCTGACAAAAGACAATCCTGTTTTCCAGGCCAGCAACGCCGCCGGCGGCGCGACGGGCAACAAGGCTGAAGACGGTCCGGTCCGGCTCTCCAGCGGTATTTCCGCGGCGTAGTCCGCGCGGCGCTCCTCGCCAGCTGCAACGAGCGACAAACGGCAGAAATCCTGCCGCCACTCGTCGCCTCCCCAACTTGAGGGCGAGGCGTCGAGGTAGAACTTCAGATAGTCCGTGTCGGCGATTGGCCACTCGCCGGCTTGCATGATGTACGAACAGCCGTTGCCGGCGCGAATGTCGAGCCGGACAGGCGGGCGTTCCATGATGCCGTTGTCGATCCCCTTCAACCAATGGTCGAAGAACGCCCGGTGATCCGCGACAGCTTGCGCGGAGTAGGACCTCGTGAACCAGTCCTCCCAAAAGTCGATCTTCTTGTCTTTCGTGTTCGTGGCAAGGTAAGCCTCGCTGCTTCCAAGCTGGTGGAAGTGTGCCGGATGCGTGGTGCAGGCGACGGTCCACAACGGAATGCTCACCTTGCTCATGTCCGGACTCATCAGCACCTCGGACCGCGGCCCGAAGATCGCCGGGAGGTCGGAATCCTTGAACGGCGCGGCACGCGCGAGCGCCATGAAATCGACAACATCGGGTTGGCCGCACACGGCGGGCAGGACGCCCGCCTTAAACCAGAAAGGGAAGAACTCCGCGTTCAGGATGCCGCCGGTGTAAGCCACCTCTTCGTAGAGATCGACGTCGGTTCCAATCGCGATCATCGCCTTGAGGTGTGAGGGCTGCAGGCTGGCCGCCGCATGCTGGGTCATTGCGTAGTAGGACATGCCCCACAACCCGACGTTCCCGTTCGACCAGGGCTGCGCGCCCGCCCATTCGATCGAGTCGCGGAAGGCTTCCGCCGTGGCAAAACCCCAGGGCGCCAGCCTGCCCGGACTCTTGCCCGTGCCGGGCCCGTCAACCCGCACCACCACGTAGTCGTGCGGCACCCAGTCGGCCGTGTTCACCGTCTCATGGTTCTCGAAAATCAGGCCGTCAGGGTTGCCCAGGAAGTAGCGCTCTTCCTCTTGCTCATGCGCCTCGACATCATCCTCACCGCAGATCGAGTTGTGGTGGAAGGCGCGGCCGTAAACGCCGCAATTCATGATGACCGGAAACCGTCCTTCCTTGTCCGGCCGGAACACATCCGCATAGACGTGCGAGCCGTTCTGCAACGGGATTCTCACGTCCCTGAAACGCCGGATGCCCAGCACGTGGCGCCGGACCTCGTTGCGCGCGGCGGCGGCCGAGCACAGACGGCGCGGCGTGCGATCGGTGAAGGCGCCGCGGCGCCCGCATTCCTCGAGCAGGTCAGCGATCAGCGGGTCTCCCTCGAACCCGCGGACGTGATCCGCTTTCGGGCCGGCAAACGACACGTCGCGGCGAAAATTGATCGGCCGCCTGCCAATTATCTCGTGCACCTCTGGCGCAAGCACGATGCCGCCATCGAGGTTGCCGTCCCAATCCAGGCTGCACAGGAAACGGGCGACGTTGGTGAGTCCTGCGTCGCATAATTTATCGATGTTGCCATCTACGCGGCTGACGATCTGCGCGAGGTTGATCCGGGGAGCGCCGGTTACGTAACCGATGGCGGTCTCGCCCACCAGGAAGGCCACGCGCTCACCTGCACGATAGTCGAACGCGCCGATTTCATTCGTGATACCCGAGCAACTGGGGGTCTGGTATTTGAGGCCGGCAACCGGTCCGGCGAAGATTCCTGTCAGGAGCATGAGGGTTTCCTTCTGACAATCAGGGCGACGAATGCCTGCTGTGGAGCGCCGGCCTCACCAGCTGGTCGTTACGACAGCAAGCAAGGCCTTCTTTTTTGAAAAAAAGAAGCAAAAAACTTTTGCTCCCTCGCTGCTTCGGCGCTTCGGTGTTTCTCTGCAGCATCCGGCTTGTGAAGATGCGGGAAAGTAAAAAGCTTTTTGGTCGTCTTTTCGAAAAGGACTGCTTTCTTTCCTCGAGTCAAGCCACCCTTTCCGGGTGAGACAACCGCATCGTTGAAAGCAAGATTGACGGCTCTCTCATTTTCAGATAGCTCCGGCTTAAGCAAGGTCATGGCAAGCTTTATGCCTTCGAGACAGACGATCCAAACCGATCGCCGGGCAGCGAGCCGCTAGCGTCATCGTTCAACGTGCCTCACACCACCGCCGCGCCGGGGAGCGGCCAATCTGCGGATAAACCAGCCGCAAAAAAAGCCGGAAGGGACGTAAATGCCTGATGATCAACCAGTAATGGTCCCCGCCTACGCCTACGACGAGAGCAGCGAGGAGGGGTACTTCAGCCGCTTCGAACCGGGCACGCGAACCCTGCAAGCGGGCTTCCAGGTACAGCCGATCTTCCTGAAGCTGCCCGTGGACATCGTGCTGGAAAAGGATGTCGCCGTCACCTTGCGAGACGGCGTCACGATCTACGTGGACGTGCTTCGTCCAGCCGGAACCGATAAGGTTCCCGTAATCGTTGCGTGGAGTCCTTACGGCAAAAGCCGAGGCAATGCCCCGAGATACGTCAACCTGTTCGGCCTTCTGGGCATGGAGACCAGCACGCTTTCCGGCCTGATGAAGTTCGAGGGCCCTGACCCGGCTTTCTGGTGCGCCCATGGCTACGCCGTATGCAACCCCGACCCGCGTGGCTCCTTTAATTCCGAAGGCGACATCCGCGTGTGGAGCCGGCAGGAGGGACAGGATTACCACGACGTTATCGAGTGGCTTGGCGTGCAGGATTGGTGCAACGGAAAGGTCGGCACCAGCGGCAACTCCTACCTCGCGATCTCGCAATGGTTCGCCGCGGCCGAGCAACCGCCGCACCTCGCGGCGATCGCGCCGTGGGAGGGCATGAGCGACATCTACCGCGACCTGATGGCGCGCGGTGGGATACCCGACTTCCCCTTTCCGCGCCAGCTCGCAACGAGTTTCGTCGGCAAGAACCTCCGCGAGGATCTCGTCGCCGAGGCCGAGCAGCATCCGTTGATGGACAATTTCTGGGAGTCGAAAATCCCGCAATTCGAAAAGATCACGGTGCCCGCCTACATCGTGGCGAGCTACTCCAACATGATCCACACGCCCGGCACGTTCCGCGGCTGGCGCAGGATCGCCTCGGCGGACAAGTGGTTGCGTATCCATAACACCATGGAGTGGCCGGACTACTACGAGGAGGTCTACCTCGACGACCAGCGCCGCTTCTTCGACCACTATCTGAAGGGAATCGATAACGGCTGGCAGGAGACGCCGCGTGTGCGCTACGCGGTGCTTGACCTTACCGGCAACGATCAGATCAACCAGCCGGCGGGCGCGTTCCCGCCAGAAGACGCGAGCGAGGTCAGGTATTACCTAGATGCCGGATCCAGCACGCTACGGATGGATGCTCCAGCCGCAAACGCCGCTGCGCGTTACGATGCGCAGGCTGAGCAGGACGGCGTATCTTTCAGCATCCTGTTCGACCGGCGCACGGAGTTCGTGGGCTATCCTAAACTATGCCTGTGGGTGGAGGCGGACGGCTCGGACGACATGGACCTCTTCGTGTTCCTGCAGAAGCTGGACGCCGGCGGCGCGCAGCTTGAGCAGTTCAACATCCCCAACCACGGTCCGAAGATGCAGGCGCTGACGCGGAACGGGGCGGCGATCCTGAAATATAAGGGATCCAACGGCCGGCTACGCGTGTCCATGCGGCACCTCGATGCGGCGCTCTCGACCCCGACCGTGCCGGCCCATAGCTTCGACCGGGTGGAGAAGCTGGCATTAGGAGAGATCGTCCAAGTGGAAATCGACCTTTTCCCGATCGGCCTGGCGCTGAACGCCGGCGAGCAGTTGCGGCTTGTCGTCAGCGGCCACCATTTGCTGGGCGGCGTGATGCCGGGCGTGGACAACGTGACACCGGACAACCATGGCCGGCACGTAATACACACGGGCGGCCGCTACGCGTCCTATCTCCAACTTCAGCAAAGAGCGGCCGATTGATAGCGGTGAGGATCATCGTCACGTCCGCCAGTGGCGCGCGCGCTATTCGGTTGGTGGCGGGACTATAACGATCATCGCCGCGGGAGCGCCGCTTTCGTTCAGGACCGCGCGTGCCTCGCCGGCAGGAATGAATACGCTGTCGCACGGCAGCAGCACGTGGCGGACCCCGTCCGCTTGCTCAATGGTGATGGCGCCTTGCGTGACCACGTAGATCTTGCCGGTCGGACCAGCTTCCATGGGAACTATCGCGCCGTGCAAAAGTAACGAATGCCCAACAAGGACAAAATCCGCGCTACTCGCCTCGCCGCCTTGAAGCCTGCGCGCCTCAACATCTTCGTGGTTCGGCGCGGTATAAGCAGGGGCGTCGTCGAATCTTACGATGTTCATCGTCATTCCCAAAGCGGCGCCCCGGCCGTCAAAGATACACGGCTTGCTAGCGGACGAGCCATTCGATTTGACGACCGTGCGTTGACACACTCACCAGGTCACTTACTTTTCTCGTACAGGCCTCGTCAACCCTTGCCTTGGCCGGACGCCAGGGCGATCGCACTTTCTGTCCTCGGCTGTTTTCTAAGCCGCCAGCAGGGAGAAAACGTTTTGCTTCTTCTTTCGATAAAGCAGGCCTTCTCGCCTCCGCCAAATGCAATCGCCCTGGGCCGATGCGGCACGCAGTAGTAACCCATGCTGAACTCTTGCAAGGCGAACAGGTAAGGCCGGCGGGAGAGGAACGAGAAGATGAAGGTTGCACTGGAAAGCCGGGAGTTTCGCCGGATACTCGGGCACTACCCCACGGGCGTTTGCGCGATCACGGCCGTGAGCGGGGGCCGGCCCGTCGGGATGATCGTCGGCTCCTTCACGTCCGTCTCGCTCGATCCGCCGCTCGTCGCTTTCCTGCCTGACCGGAAATCCAGGAGCTGGCCCTTGATCGAGGAAGCCGGACGTTTCTGCGTCAACATCCTGGCGGAGCGGCAACAGAACGTCTCGCGGGCGCTGTCGTCAAAAGCCGATAACAAGTTCGAGACACTCGCTCACCGGCTGACGGATGCAGGCAGCCCGATCCTCGACGGCGTGGTCGCCTGGATCGATTGCGAGCTTCACGCGGTCCACGAGGCGGGAGACCACTACATCGCCATCGGTCTGGTTCGCGCGCTCGATGTCGAGCATCCGCACCCTCCGTTACTCTTCCTGCGCGGCGCCTACGGCAGCTTTTCCCCGTCCGTGGCGGAAGCCTGACGTGGATTGAACGAGCCGGCCGGCCGGTAAATTGACGGCTCTGTTTTGCTGAGATAGCTCTCACTTCCAGAAGACACCGGAACGGACCAACAGGAATGCGAGAGGACACGGGCGACCGTCCGGCTGCACTCATTGTCGGCGCGGGCCCGGTTGGCCTGATGACCGCGGTCTTGCTTGCACGGCAAGGCCTCCGTTCGGTGATCATCGAACGCTTCAAGACTAGGCACGGTGCGCCGAAAGCGCACGCGCTGAACCCGCGCACGCTGGAGATCTGCCGCTCCATGGGCTTCGACATGGAGGCGCTCAAGTGCCGCGCCACGCCGGCCGGGGATGGCGGCTGGGTGCGCTTCGTCACCACTCTCGCCGGCGAGGAGATCGGCGTGATGCCTTACGAGCGTCAGGACGAGCAGGTGCGGGAGGTGACACCGACGCCGCTCATCAACCTGGCCCAGCCTCTGTTCGAGGATTTCCTGCTTGCCGAAGTTGCCCGGTCTCCGCTGATCGAGCTGCGGCGCGGCTTGGGCTGGGTTGGTTGCGAGCAGGAAGGCGAGGCGGTGACGTCGCTGCTCGAGGACACCGAGACGCAGGAGCGGACCCGCGTGGCGACACGCTACGTCATCGGAGCTGACGGGGCGGGCAGCGCCGTACGGCGCGCGCTTGGCGTCGAGATGGTCGGTGACAGTGCGTCGCAGGCCTTCATCACCATCCACTTCGCGGCCAACCTGCGTGATGTGGTGGGCAGCCGGCCAGGCATCCTGTACTGGATCATGCAGCCGCCACATACCGGCGTGCTGATCGCCTACGACATCGAGCACAACTGGTGCATGCTCTACCCGCACGACCCTTCGGTGACGCCGCGGGACAGTTTCACGCCCGAGATGTGCGAGCAGATCCTGCGACACGCGATCGGCGGCGGGGAGCACGACATCGACATCAAGCACGTGCTTCCGTGGGCGCTGATGTCGCAGGTCGCGGTCCGTTACCGCTCGGGGCAGGTGTTCCTGGTCGGCGATGCGGCGCACCGCTTCCCACCGACGGGCGGCCTGGGACTGAACACCGGGCTGCAGGACGCGCACAATCTTGCCTGGAAGATTGCCGCCGTGGAGCAGGGGCGTGCGTCCGATGCGCTGCTCGACAGCTACCATACCGAGCGGCATGCCGTGGCGGTGACCAACTCGGCGCAGAGTTACAAGAATGCCCAGCGTATCCTCAAGCTGCAGCTGGCGCTCAAATCCGGCGACGCGGACGATGCCGGTGCGCTGCGGCGGCGGCTTGCTGATCCCGTGGCGCAGGCGGACATCCAGGCGCAGGTCGCCAACCAGCGCGAGCATTTCGACAGCCTCGCCCTGCAACTTGGCTTCGTCTATGGCCCGGACGGCACCGACATCGTCGACGTCTCCGACTTCAGGCCGCAGCTTGTCGTCGGCGGCCGTATGCCGCACGCCTGGCTGGAGCGGGACGGAACGACTGTCCCCCTGCTGGACCTGCTCGACGACAGGCGTTTCACCCTGCTGTTAGGGCAGGACCGGGCAAGCCGGCTGGACCACGCTGGCCTTTTCTCAAGCGCACCCGTCAAGATGGTGATCGAGGGCGTCGATTTCGACGATCCACACGGTGCGCTTCGGCGTTTCGCCGATCTGGCCGGCGGCGCGGCGGTCCTGGTTCGTCCAGACGGCCACGTGGCAGCCATCATCCCGCCCTCACAGACCGGCTCGCTGTCCGACTGCGTGCAGAGGCTGGTCGCCAAGGCGCTGTTCAGGCACGCCGGCGAGAGCCTCGGGTAGCCGTGACGTTTGAGAAAGAAAGGCAAGACAGGCAGTCTTTTAAAAGGAGGGCCTTCCCTCCCTGCTTCCGCCAAATGCGATTGGCCCTCACGGTGACGTTGACAGTCCTATCAGACTGAGATAGCTCTCAATTATAATAAGCATTACGTGTCGTTCGTCTGACACGTAGGCAAACAAATAAGAAGATCAGTCTGCGAAGGGACGTACCCTTCCGGCGTTTGGTGGGTAGGAACGCAAGCATGGTCGAACACGATAAAGCAGCCATTATCGAAGTCATGAACCTCTACGCTTTCGCGCTCGACAGCGCGCAGTGGGATCTGTTCGATCGTATCTTCACCGAGGACGTCTACGCAGATTTCGGCCCAGCCAGCGCCGTCTGGTCGGATCTCGCGAACTTCAAGCGCGCTTTCGCCGCGTTCCACGCGACGCTGGATAATTACCAGCACACGATGATGGGTCATCTGGTGCAGGTTGATGGCGACAAGGCTCATGCCTTCGCCTATGGTAATTGGCTCCTCGTTCGCGAGGCGGCCGTCGGAGGTTCGTCCTGGCTTGGAACGGGCTGGTATGATGATGAATTCGTGCGGAGCAGTGTAGGCTGGCGAATCAAGCGCCGCATTTGCCGGCTGGTGTCGTGGAGCGGCAACCCGGCCGTGCCCGAGCCCAACCAGGGTCAGACTCCGGACATGCGGACCAACGTACTGCGCAAATCCGGCCAGACAGGCGACATAGGGCTGCTCAAGGCGCTTATGGCGAAGTAGGCGCGACTAGCTCCGCTCATGCGAGGTGATCAGAGGCGGCCGACCGTTTGGATGCTGCCTTTTCACACGGGCTTCTCGGTCCGGAATGCCGCTGCCGACATCGCAAGCCGGTCGCCTGACGTTGGGTAGCGGCATCGAGTATGGGTGAGGTCTGTAAGTCACCAGGTGATTAAATTGTCTCTCAAGATACTTAGGCGATATGAAACAGTGTCGTGCGTGCTTACCACGCCCGCGGCGCGCGTCGGTAAGCGAGACAACACACCATGAGTGCAGCGCCGCGCGACGCCGATGCTCCCCTCACCGGCGTGTTTGCCGGTCCGATAACCGGCCTGAGGTTCAGCACCTCGACCTTGTCGGGTTTTACCGGCGAGAACGGTGAGTTTTCGTACCGGCCAGGCGAGGCGGTCACCTTCTTTCTTGGCAAGATTGCGCTGGGCACCGTCATGGGTGCGCAGCGCGTGAACCTGGCGCAACTGGCCACCCGCGTGAGCGGCAACCCAGCCAAGTTGGCCGACCCGTTGATCACCAACCTGGCGCGCCTGCTGCACACGCTTGATCAGGATGGCGTGGTCGAAAACGGCGTGAAGATAGCGCCCGAAATACATGACATCGTCGGCGCTACGGTCATCAACTTCAACCAGGCTGAGATCGACCCGGAGCTCGTTGACGTGCTCACCGCGCAACGGGGCAATTTTGCCATGGACCCCACCGTGCTGGGGTTGCTGGAGAAGCTGAACGACACGCCAGGCGTGTTCACCGCACATACGCCGCGCGCGCTGGTGGCGCCGGCGGCAGCGCGTAACGAGGTCCGCCGCAACATCCTGGGCATCGTGAAGATGACCGACGTGAAGATACCGCTTCGCGACGGGTCTTTCGTTTATGCCGACGTGTTCCTGCCGGCCGCCAAGGGCGCCTACCCGGTGATCATGAACATGGGCGCCTACGGCAAGAGCTTCTATCACGAGTGCGTCTGCAACGCGGACGACGCGCGCAAGAAGGAGGAACTGGAGGACCGCTACTTCGCCGGCAACCCTGACGGCCTGCCCTACGAGGTTCACGAGACGGTCAACACGGTGGACTGGGTCCCGAACGGTTACGCGGTCGTCCGCATCGACGGGCGAGGGGTTTGCAGAAGTCCCGGACGTCAGGCTCCCTTCAGTTTGCAGGAGTCCGAGGACTTCTACGACGCGATCGAGTGGGGCGGCACGCAGCCATGGTCGAACGGCAACGTCGGCCTTTGGGGCATGTCGTACTACGCCATGGTGCAGCACAACGCCGCCTGCCTGCAACCGCCGCACCTCAAGGCGATGGTCGCGATCGGCACGGACTCCGATTCCTACAACGAGTACATCTACACCGGCGGCCTGATGGCCGAAGGCTGGTGGAACTGGTGGTGGAACGGCTTTGCCGGACGCAACGCCTGCGGCGAAAGACGGACGACGGATTGGTGCCAGCTGATGATGTCCAACCCGTTCAACGATCCTGACATCTACGGCCCGCGGGGCCGTGCCATCATCAGCCCCGACGTTGAGAAAGCCTTGGCGCCGATGTGGATCATCGGCTCGCTCTCGACCGGCGTCATCCACCAGATCGGCAGTGTGGAGACGTTTGTCCGCTCGACCGGGGTCCGCGACAAGAAGCTCGATCTGATCGAGGACTGGTTCTACTACAGCTACACCGGTGAGTGTGTCGCCGAGCACATGCGGTTCTTCGACCACTGGCTGAAGGGCGAACAGAACGGCATCATGGACGACCCGCGAATCCGGGTTGACGTCCGGACAGGGAATGGTGGCTATTACAGACGTTACGAGGACGCATTCCCGGTTGCCGGAACGACATATCAGCGGATGTACCTGGACGCGGCCGCGTCGGACTGGCAGGGCGACGGGCGACGCCGCGACTTCCTGCGGCTCACGCCCACCCCGCCCGTCGCGGAGCATACCGCGCGTTACACGGCAGAGGTCGATCCGGGCAAGCAGGTGCTGCTGCCTCTGGGCTGGGTCGGCGGCACGCCGAAATGGTCGACGGGGGTGTCGTTCGTTTCAGATCCGTTGCCCGAGGCCATCCTTCTTGCGGGTTATATGAAGCTGGGCCTCTGGGTCTCCTCGACGAGCAGTGACATGGACGTTCACGTCGTGCTGCGCGTGTATGACGAGCACGACCGTGAAATCAACTATGCCAGGATGAACCTCAACGAACCCGGAGTTCCCTTTCCGGTCGGCTACGGATTGCTCAAAGTGTCGCACCGCAAGATTGACGCGGCGCGCACGACGGATTTCTGGCCAGTCCACACGCACACGAAAGCCGACTACGCTCCGCTCGCCGCCGACGAGATCGTCTCGATCGAGGTCGGCCTCATGCCAAGCACCGCGCTGATAAAAAAAGGCCACCGGCTTCGTCTCGACGTCCAGCCTTTTCCAGGGCCCGGCGTGACCGGCCGCACGTACGACTCAAGCTATCACACCGGTGCGCAGAACGTGATCTACACGGGACCGGATCATCCCTGCTACGTCCAGCTGCCGATCATACCTGTTATCTGACGCAACCATGAAGCTCACGCCGTGCCGTGTGCTGAGCGTTTCAGACTGCCGCTCTCGCGACACGGCGCCAACCAGCTTAGGAGTAGCCGAGATGGACCAGAACGTCATGGAAAGGCCAAACCAGGTGAGCCAGGTGCTTGCCAACATACGCGGCATCGGGCCGAAACTGCGTGAACGGGCAGTGACGGCCGAGCATGAACGCAGGCTTTCCCGGGAAACGGTCGATGATCTGGATCGCGCCGGCGTCTACAAGATCGGCACACCTGCGGAGTACGGTGGCTTTGAGCTTTCCGTGGCCGAACAGCTTGACGTCATCATCGAAGTCTCGAAGTGGGATGGCTCGTGCGGCTGGTCCAGTTGGGTGGGTGCGACGATTAACTGGCTCGCGGTCCGATCAGGCAGGAGCGTGGTGGAAGAGGTGTATGGCCATGCGTGGACCGGCCCTCGCGTCGCCGGGTCAAGCCACTTTCCCGCCACGCGCGGCCGTGCCGTACGCGCCGAGGGCGGGTGGCTCATCTCGGGCGGGCCCTGGACGTTCGGCAGCAACGGGCTTTGGTCGGCCTGGACGAACCTCGGCTGCATGGCTGACGATGGCGAGAAGCCTTACCTGCTGAGCGTACAGGTGCCGTTCGAGGAACTGAGTTTCCTTGATGACTGGCGCGTGGTCGGCATGAAAGGGTCCGGCAGCAACTCCATCGTGCTTGCCAAGGGCGAGCTGTTCGTTCCCGATCACCGCTGCGTCCCGTTCAGCGAAATCATCGCCAACACACGCCCGCACGGCCTCAAAGGCTCGATCTGGCAGGCGCCGACGCTGGGTTGGGCATTCAGCCTCATGGGAGGCCTGTCGATCGGCATAGCCAAGGGCGCACTCGCGCGCTTCCTCGAACGCTCGGCCGGTCGCGCCATCCGCGGCACCACGTACAAGGACCAGCTTGCCGCGCCGATGACGCACCTGCTGCTCTCGGAAATACACGCCAAGATACGGTCCGCGGAACTCCTCGCGCGCGCCAACGCCGAGCAGACCGACCGCTACGGCATCATCATCGCCGCCGGCGGCTCCATCGACCCGCGCGAGCTGCAGGAGTTCAACGGGCGCGTGCTGGTGGAGACCGCCTACGCGGCAAAATGGTGCGCGGAGGCGATCGAAACCCTGCAACGCAACTCAGGCTCGACGGCGATCATGGAGGCCGAGCCGATCCAGCGTGCGTGGCGCGACGCGCGCGTCGTCACGCTGCACGGTGCGCTGAACCTGGAAGCGCTGTCGGAAAACTACGGACGCCTGCTGGCAGGGCTGGACCCGCATGCGTTCGGCGGCATCGCGGCGATCGATCGCCTGGCGCCAAGCTCGCTCAGCGGGGTGCATTGATGAGCTGCCGGCAGGGGTAGCGCGCCAGGTGGCCACGACGCTGCGGCTCGCACCGGACTCCCTCCATGTCTGACATCCCCACTGTCGCTGACTGGGCCGCGCTGGCGGCAAAGGAGACCAGAGAGCGCGACCTGACCTGGCACACCTCGGAAAACATCCCGGTCAAGCCGCTATACACGGCGGAAGACGTCGCCGGGATTGCGCCTGGCCTGCCCGGCTTCGCCCCCTTCACCAGGGGCGTGCGGGCGTCGATGTATGCCGGACGCCCCTGGACCATCCGGCAATACGCGGGCTTCTCGACCGCCGAGGAGTCCAACGCCTTCTATCGCCGCAACCTTGCGGCGGGCCAGAAAGGCCTCTCCGTTGCGTTCGACCTCGCCACCCATCGCGGTTACGACAGCGATCACCCGCGCGTGGCGGGCGAAGTGGGCAAGGCCGGCGTGGCAATCGACACGGTCGAGGACATGCGGGTCCTGTTCGACGGCATCCCGCTCGACAAGATGTCGGTCAGCATGACGATGAACGGAGCGGTCATTCCGATCCTGGCTTTCTTCATCGTTGCCGGCGAGGAACAGGGCGTGGCCCAGGCCCAGCTCGACGGCACCATCCAGAACGACATCCTCAAGGAGTTCATGGTCCGCAACACATACATCTATCCGCCGGCGCCAAGCATGCGGATCGTGGCGGACATTATCGCCTACACGTCGGCCAACATGCCGAAATTCAACTCGATCTCGATTTCCGGTTACCACATGCAGGAAGCCGGTGCCACCGCTGTGCAGGAACTCGCCTTCACCGTGGCGGACGGCAAGGAATACGCCAAAGCCGCAATGGCGGCCGGGCTCGACATCGACGCTTTTGCCGGACGGCTCTCGTTCTTCTTCGCCATCGGCATGAACTTCTTCATGGAAGTGGCCAAGCTGCGCGCCGCGCGCAAGCTGTGGCACGGGATCATGACGGAGCTCGGCGCCAAGGACGAACGCTCGAAGATGCTGCGCACGCATTGCCAGACGAGCGGCGTGAGCCTGACCGAGCAGGACCCCACCAACAACGTCATCCGCACCACGGTGGAGGCACTCGCGGCCGTGCTGGGCGGAACGCAAAGCCTGCACACCAACGCGCTCGACGAGGCGATCGCGTTGCCCACCGAATTCTCCGCCCGGATCGCGCGCAACACCCAGCTCGTGCTGCAGGAAGAGACCGGCATCACGAAGGTGGTCGATCCGCTGGGCGGCAGCTACTACGTTGAGGCGCTGACGCAGGAGCTGCACGATCGCGCCCTTGAGGTCATCGCCCGCGTCACCGCGGAGGGCGGCATGGCAAACGCCGTCGCGGCAGGCTGGCCGAAAGCCATGATCGAGCAGGCGTCCGCTGTGCGTGCGGCACGCGCCGATCGGTGCGAGGACGTGATCGTCGGCGTCAACAAATACGCCCTTCCCGAGCAGGACGAGATCGCCACGCTAGACATCGACAACGAGGCGGTCCGCGCCGGCCAGATCGCCCGGATCGCGCGCGTGCGCGCGACGCGGGACGCTGCCAAGACCGAGGCCGCGCTGCAGGCGCTCCGCGCGGGAGCGAGGGACGGGACCAACCTGCTGGCACTCGCGGTCGCCTGCGCCCGGGCGCGCGCCACGCTGGGCGAGATCAGCCTGGCGCTCGAGGACGTGTTCGGGCGGTTCAGCACGACGCCCACGCCGGTCTCCGGCGTGTATGGCGGCGCGTTCGGCCAGGACACGCGCTGGCGCACGCTGGCGGACGGCGTCGCGGCCATTGCACGCCGCACCGGCCGCGCGCCCCGCATGCTGGTCGCCAAGATGGGGCAGGACGGACACGACCGGGGTGCCAACCTGGTCTCCTCCGCTTTCGGCGATCTTGGCTTCGTGATCGTCCCCGGACCACTGTTCCAGACGCCCGCAGAGGCTGCCGCCCTGGCGTTGCGAGAGGACGTCGATATCGTCGGCACGTCCAGTCTCGCAGCCGGGCACATGACGCTGATACCCGAACTGATTGATCACCTACGTGCGGCGGACCGTCTAGACATAAAGGTCATCGCTGGGGGAATCATTCCGGTAAAAGATCATGCTGTCCTGCGGCGTGCCGGGGTGATGGCGATCTTCGGGCCAGGCACCAACCTTGTTGAGGCGGCGGGGGAGGTACTGCGCCTGCTCGGTCACAACCTCCCGGCTAGGACCGTCGACGAGGTTGCCGAAAACGCAAGTCGATGACGGTATCGTCGCGAGATGATGTGAAACGCGTACCAGAGCTCCCGAGGCGTTTGTTCTTTGCCCAGAAAAGCGATTCTACATCTTCATGGCGCCGCCGGTGTCTTTCGGAAGTGGGCTATGTTGGCGCAAGCATTTCTCAGATTGCTGATCGCGCCGGTGTTTCTTAAGGGACTCTCTAGAAATATACCAGTCGGCTTAAAGGTTGACCGTTCCAAAGCAAGCAAGGCCTTCTTTTTTGAAGAAAAGAAGCAAAAAACTTTTGACTCCGCGGTCGCGGACCTGTCCGGAGAGCGCGCGACAGCGGAGTCAAAAGTTTTTTGGTCCCTTTTTTCAAAAATGAACTGCTTGCTTTCTGTGAGTCAGCACCCAGGCCGGTTGATATTAGTTCCTGAGCAAGTCTCATTGCTTGTCGAGTAGACAAGCAATGAATTTTAAAGGATGCTGGACAATTTTCAACCTCGATTACGCCACAGATGACATCGAGTGGATACTTCGAGAGATCGGCGGACGCATTTGGCCTTAACGACGTCGACCCGGCTCGAATTGCCCTCATCGGGGTCGACATTTTGCAGCGGTCAATGACTAGGACGGTGAGTATGAGACGAGGCGCGACTTTGCCGCTTAACCTGCTGCACCCTTGCCTCGCAGCTTTGGACAGCCGGCGGTCAGGCAACCCGGCCCGGGTTGCCTGACCGCAGAAACGAGCCGGCAGCAGTGTGCCGCAACAAATCTAGAGAGCGAACCGACGAGCTGCGAGACGGCCAGTCAGTCTCAGCAAGCCCTTCGCCAAGACCGCCGGAGGCGATGGCCTCGCCGAAGCGCGAGCTTGCAGCGCCAGCGCGGCCCCGAGGGCCGCTTGTATCCCGACCGCGCCCAGGAACAGCACGCCCGCCGCCACCGCGTCGGCCTGCCGGCTCGTGTAGATGTCCCGCCCCGTGCGCGCCTCGGCGTCGAAGCGGCCGCGCGCGGCCTGCGTGGCACCCGGCGCCGGCTCGAACAGGTTGCCGTCGCTCACTGCCACGGTAGCCGCGTCGAGCTGGGCGGCGTAGCCGCGTGTGGCGAGCGCCTTGTCCACCATGCCGGGCGCCAGCCGGGCGGCCAGGATGGTGGGCGGGGTCGACCTGCCGACGAAGACGTCGCGGCGCCTGTGCGTGGCGGCGAACAGGATTGCGTCGGCGGCGACCTCGGGCTGGTATGGCGCGGGCGCCTTTGGCCTCTGGCCCGTCTTGTTGCGCGCCCAGTCGAACTGCGGGGTATTTACAGCGGGCAAATGCACCATGGTCAGGTGAACGGCGCTGCGGTCGTGGATCAGCTCGGAGCGCAGCGCCTCGGTGAAGCCGCGCAGGGCGAATTTGGCACCGCAATAGGCGCCCTGCACGGGGATGGCGCGCCACGCCAGCACGGAACTCACCTGCACGATCGTACCCGACTGCATGCGCCGAAGCGCGGTCATGGTGCCGTTGACCGAACCTAGGTAGGTCACCTCCGTCACCCGGCGGACCTCCGACTGGTCCATGCCGCGTATGGGCGAGTAGACCGTCGCCATCGCGTTGTTGACCCAGACGGTGATGGGGCCGAGCGAAGCTGTGATCTCGTCGGCCGCGGCCTCGAGCGCCTCGGCGTCGGCGACGTCCGCCACGACCGTGTGCACTCGGGCGCCCAACGCGGCCAGTTCGGCGCGCGCCGCGTCCAGGCGCGCGCGGCCGCGCGCGATCAACCCGACCGCATAGCCCTCGCGCGCGAACGCCTGGGCCGCCGCCCGGCCGATGCCCGCGCTGCCTCCGGTAACGACTGCTACTCCGCCCATGCCGACCTCCTGTCCATGCAGCAGGTGGGCCCGGCTGCCAAAGGTGCCAGAAGCTGGCGCCTCTCGCATGTCGACCGCCTCCGGTACGATTGCTCAGGCCATGGCATGATCGAGGCACGTGTCACCGCGTGTCAGGCTGCCAAGCAGCTGGCGCGTGGCTTTGGAGACGACAGAGATCGGGCAGCAAGGCTTGCCGGCAGGCAAATCAAGCGGTTCTTCTTTGAAAAAAAGAACCAAAAAACTTTGTTCTTTTGGGCGCGCGCTGCAGAACCATTGCCATAACTGAACTAAAAAGTCTTTTGCGTCTTGTCTTCGGAAAGAAGGCCTTGCTTACCCTGCCGAACTTCGAAAGCTCAACGTCTAGCGCCGCTGACACCAGAATGTCAGCAGTGATTGCACACCCGACCAGGCGCACGTGCTGCTGTGGGCGAGCCGGTAAGCCCGCGATAGCACCACCAGGTCCGACAGTGCCGGATGGCATGACGCATCGCGGGCGCGCCAGCTTGTTTGGCACACCCGCCGGTGACGTTAAGCAAACGAGGTAGGCAAACGCTCGAATTCTATCCAGAGCAGCTTCGCAGGCTGTGGACCGCCCGGCGGCGGAGACGCTGTACCGCCGTCACAGATGAAATACGCTGCTTTGCCGTAATCCCCGGGGCGGCGACTCCACGCCGCGCTCGATGGCCCGATCAGTTCCTCGGTGAACGGGTCGCCGGCAACACTTTGCGTAAAGCCGCTGTTCTCGCCTGGGTTCATCGAGACGCGGTCGATGGTGTTCTGCCGATGGGTGGTTAAATAGAGCACGCCCGCATCCTCGTCGATGCAGAAATCGTCGAACATTAGTCCTGCGACGACCAGTTCCGGCGGGCCTGCCGGGTCTAGCGTATCAGGAGAGACTGGCACGCGCATGAGCAGTTTTTTGGCTGTCGCGGTGTAATACAAGTGGTTGGTGCGGGCGGCATAGCGGACGCCATTCACCCCGGGCTGCTCGGGCTTCAGCTTACCCGGAAAATATCCCATGCTCTCGTGTTCGAGCCAAACCCGCGCCTGCATGTCCCGGCCGCCAGGCTGCACGTCCACGCGCCAGATCAGGCTCGCGAAGCAGTCCGCGACCAGGGCTACGCCGGGTGCCAGCAGGCACATGCCGTTCGGTGCTTTGGCAGCCTCCGGGAAGCGGAACACCAACTCGGGTGTAGCCGGCAAGCCAGGCTGCCATTGCCGTAGATCGAGCCGATAGATGAACGACTCATGGGTCGTGTAAAGGTTGCCCGTGCAGATCAGGAAGATGTCCGGCTCGACCTCTATTACTCCGGTCGGCAACTGTTCGAAGCGGTGCAGACCTAGCGGCTCCACGGCGCCCGTTCCAGGCCACGGCGGAACGTAGAACAGCTCTCTGGTAGTGACGCAGGTCACGAGAACGGAGTTGTCGTGGCGAACGACGAGGTTTTCCAGGAACGATTTGGCCGCAAACACGGCGGCGGTCGTCAGCGTCGCCTGGTGCAAGCCATCGGCCCGGTCCGGCTGCGAGGACTGATCCAGGAGACCCCCCGCAGGAGCCGGAACCTCGAACGCGGTCAGCAGGCCGCAGACGAGTTGGTAGATGCCGACCAGGAAAGTGATGTCCGCCAAGCCTTGCGTCCCGAAGGCCGTCTCGGCGGTGCGATACAGCTCGGCATCGACCCGACGCTCGGCCGCCAGTTGCCGCGCGAAACGGCCTGCAACCTTCTCCTGGTCGTTCAATCCTTCCGGCAAGGCGCCGGCCGCCAAACCACGTATGATGTCGTCCTGCAGGCCGGCTTTGTGGGCGACGGCGGCATGGGCATACAATTCGTAATCGGCCCGCCAAACAGCACCGACTGCGAGGATGACGACCTGCCGCACCCGCTCGCTCAGCGAAGTATTGGCCTGTTCGGCGTCTTGCAGGTCCAGGAAGGCAGGCGCCATGCCGGGGCTGAGCATGACGGGGTTGAACGGCCCGATCAGCCGTCCGTCGTCCGTCATGCTTTTGAAACCGGACTGATCTGCCCACCGGATCATGGTGGCCCGCAGGCGGTCGTACACCGCGGTCTGGCTGTCGGTGAGACAAGCCGGGTCAAGCAGCCGCAGGCGACCGCCCAAATGCGTTGCGTCCACGTGCGTCGTCTCCTTCACTGGTCCAACCCCACGGCGTTGGAAGGAACGTCGAAGGCGTTGAGCGTGAGCGATACGCCGGTGAACCAGCCGAGCAGCATGGCCACGTCCACGATGCCCGCGTCGCCCAGCAGCGCCTTTGCCCGGCGATAGAGGCCCTTCGGCACGACCCGCGGTGCGACGAGCGCCGAGGCCAGCTCGTACACCACCTGCTGGCGCGCATCATCGAAGCTGGTGGGCAGCCCGGCGATCATCGCCTCGACCTTCTCTGGCGCCAGGCCGCCCTTCTCCTCGCCGATCATCTCGTGCTCGTAGTTGGAATAGGCCGCCAGCCAGCGTGCGTTCACAAGGTTCGTCGCGATCTCGATCTCGGCCTTGGTCAGCGTCGATCGCGTCTGGTAGTAGGCGCCGACCGGGACGACTGTCCGCGACAGGGCCGGGTTCGCCAACCATATCTTGTGGGGACCCGGCACCTGGCCGCGCAACTCAACGGTGTGTTCGTAGGCCGCCCTCATGTCAGCTTGCATCTTGCCGACCGGGGTCTCAACGTAGCGTCCGAACGTGCCGAAATCTGATGAACTCGTCATGGTGTCCTCCTTGGCTGCACGCCATTTGGGGACTGGGGCGCAGCACGACTTTCGGAAAACCGACAGCAGTTTCGATTTCCAGGCGTGCCGCCGAGCCGAGGGCGGGCATCGACGTCAGGATCGGCGCGCCTGCCGCCACGCCCGGGGACTGAAGCCCGTCCGTGCGCGAAAACTCGTCGCGAAATGGCTTGGTTGCTCGAAGCCGCAGCGCAGACCGATCAAGGTCACCGTCATGTCGGTCCGCTCGAGTAACGCGCGCGCTTTTTCCACCCGCAGGCCGACCAGGTAGCGATGCGGCGGCTGACCCGTGGCGGCGCGAAAGGCGCGCACGAACTGGGACGGGCTCAACCCGCTCGTTTCGGCAAGGCGGTCGAGCGAAAGGTCCTCATCCAGGCTGGACCGCATCTGGTCGATGACGCGACGCAAACGCGGCGCCGGTAGGCTTGGCGGTGCGTTTGGCGGCTGGGAAGCGAGGTTGGAGTGCACGCGCAGCAAGTGGACGCAAAGTGCTCGCGTCAGGCTTTGCATCATGAGCATCGTCCCAGTTTCCGGCCGCTCCGCCTCCAGCAGCATCAGCCTCACCAGCCGCTCGGCGGTCTCGTCCGGCCGGCCCAGGCAGGCGACGAGTTCCACGCGGCCCGCCTCCACGCCGTAAGCCTCCTGGGCGACGCCGGAGATGACGTCCGGCGCGACATACAGGAGGGCCACATCCGGCCGCCCTTTCAGGACACGGCGGATTGGCTGGCCCGCAGGTGTCAGCGTGACCTGTCCGGGGCCCGTCCACCGCCGCTCGACCCTGCCGTCTCGCCCAGCCTCCTCCACCAGCACCGGCCCGGCCAGGTGGGCCACCAGCAATGCGTCACGCAGGCCCGGAACATCGATGGTGCTCGGCGGATGACGATAGCGCTGCAGGACCATGCCTAGCCCCGCGGCCGCGACGCTGGTCAGGACGGGCTTGCTCGGAAGTTGCTCGGCGATTTTTCCAGGCGTCAGGAGGCCGGATCTGCCAGTCGGACTGCCAGGATGTTCCATCACTGTTTCCTCCTGCGGAGCAGGGCTGCGGACGCGCCTTGGCGCCCATTCCGTGGGCATCGAGTGGGACCACCAGAACGCCTACCGGTGGTCCTCCAGCTGCGCTGCTTGGTAACGCCCGGCGCGGCCTGCGTTCCGCGTCGCCGGGTTTTATCAGCGGGTCGGGCTCGGCTACCGACATCACCGCGGCCCGAGCCGGCCACGCACTGGACATGATACCAATCGTCTCGGGTTGACTGGTGACAGGCAAAGCAAGCGGTTCTTTTTTGAAAAAAAGAACCAAAAAACTTTTGTTTCCCTGGGCGCGCGTTGCAGAAACCTCCGCGACAGCAGGACCAAAAGTTTTTTGATACCAAAGCGAGACGTCGCGGCCTTTGCGGTGCCGGCCGCGGGCGGTCTGGCACGCAAGCTCCCAATGGAGACGTCCGGCTTGTTGAGCGAAGCGGCAGACGGCAAAGGCTTTGCCTCCGACCGAACGTTCCGAACCTCCGGCGGCGATCGCTGGAAGTGCTATGTCGGCGGGCAAGCCCCGGACATCTTCGTTTATGATGCGAAGTCGGGTCAGCAGACGCAGGTCACGCACTGGGTCGGCACCGACACGGCGCCGATGTGGTGGCGAAACCGCCTCTACTTCCTGTCGGACCGCGGGCCGTCCCACCGCCTCGACCTGTGGGTCACCGATCCGACCGGCCTCAACCCGCGGCAGGTCTCGATGCGAGTCTGCCACGGGCACACTGAAAGCTTCAGCCAATGGCCTGACTGGCAGCAAAGGCTTCGTGTGGGTATGCTAGACGAGCGCGCTAGGCCGAACACCTGCGCTGTCCGTACATAGTGTCGATCGGCACGCAAAAGGGGCCCTGACGGAGCCATGGTCGAACGGCCAGACCGAGGGTCAGATCACGAAGGTGAAACTCGTCGAACGCCAGATGTATGGCCGCACTCGCCTTGATCTCCTCCGGGCACGCCTCGTCGTCCCGAGTACGGCCTGAGCCTCGACCTGCACCGAGATTGAGGCAGAGCACTTTTACTATGCCGAATCACCTGACATCCCGAAAAGCGTAGGCTGAACACCTGATAGAGCGCATGCGTAACCATCGCAGCGAAGCTGTTACGGAACACCGGCTAATTTTCGGAGGCGAAGGCGTTTCAGGCTGATGCCGGACTCTCACTCGTTCAAGCGGGTGAAGCGTAGCCCGCCGTGCTCGCCCAAGACTTCGATAACCAGCATCGTTTATTCGTCGGCGACGCGCCCGATCAACTCATGCACCCGCGTCCCGATCCTGAGACCGATGTCGTCGGGCGGTGTGGCGGCGGCGTAGAGTTTCGCCGTCGGCCTGGGATATAGCAGCTGACTTGCGGGTCATGAGATTGCTTTGCGGTCTGGGCCAAAAACGGCGACTGCTAAGGCAATGAACCGAGCGAGCTTGGGCGTTTGCCGATTATCGCGAGGGTAGAGAAGATGAAACGGCCGGGACGGTGGCTCGTAATCCGGCAGAACCCTCACGAGGCGACCATCCTCGATCGCACCACGAAGTGTATCTTCGGCGGCGATCAGAACGCCGGCTCCTGCGATAGCGGCCGCTTTGAGCGGCGTACCGCCGTTTGCCTCCAAACGGTATTTCACTTCTACCGCATAGCTTTCACCGTTGCGCGTAAACCGCCAAGTCCGTTCAGCGGCACGGGTGCTGTAGGCGTAACCGAGGCAATCATGGTGCACGAGATCGGCGGGCGTGCTCAGCGTTCCGCGCGCGCGCAGATAGGCCGGCGAGGCGCATGCCACGAGCCGATACCGGGCGAGTGGCCGCTGCACGAGGGCCGAATCGGCAAGTTCTCCGACCCGGAACACAGCTTCAAACCCTTCCTCAACAAGGTCTACAAATCGATCAGTCAGTACAAGGTCGATCTTGACCTCCGGATAGCCTGCGAGATAGCGCGTCAGGAGCGGTATGAGGCCATGAGCACCAAACGTGACCGGGGCGCTGATCCGTAACTGTCCTGAGGGTGAGGCACCTGCGTTCGGCATCAGTGTCTCGGCAGCTTCAACATCTGTGAGGATGATGCGGCAACGCTCATAAAAGCTGCAGCCGAGCGCCGTCATGCGCTGACTTCTTGTCGTGCGGGCGAGCAACAGACCGCCGAGGCGCCGTTCAAGTTCAGCCACATGCTTCGCCACCATCTGTGGCGACATCTTCAGGGCGCCCGCCGCTGCAGCGAACGAGCCGAGGTCGGCCACTTTCACGAAAACCGCCATGCTGGTCAGTCGATCGATCATTCGACACTCTGAGTGGCGGATGATCCTGTCTATGCGTCTCTAATCACCGCTGATCAAGGGTCCACATCCTACTTTGTTGGAGGGACGAGTGGTGTGCATCCGCAAAGGCTACGACACGACCTCGCGTGGGTGGATGCACCATGCCGAGATGGGGGAGAGTCCGCCGCTCGTGCTGGTCGGCAAAATGCCGCGCAGCTCCCGCGTCTTCACTCCGGTCCTGCCGTTTCTTGCCCGGCGTGTCCGCGCCATTGCATTCGACCTGCCCGGGCTTGAAAGCGCTTACATCGCCCGAACCCTTGTCCGTGGAGGCTACCGCGACGTGTGTCGCCGACGCGCTCAACGCGCTGGGATCCAGCGTGCGCATCTGTTCGGCATGCACACCGGCAACAAGGTCGCGGCCGCGATTGCCGCAGATCGGCCTGACGTCGACCGGCTCATCCTCGCCGACCAGACGCTGCCTAGTCCGGAGACTGAAAAGCGCAACGACGCGCTCGGGTCGGCCTTCTCACGCTACAAGGCGGCCGACACCGAACCGGCAGCGGGGAAGCCGCTCTGCGAGTGGCAGCGCACCAAGCTGATCCTGGACACGATGTGGTGGCCCGAGCCGCTGCTGACGGGCGCGGCCGAGGCGGATCCCATCGCCAGCGCCGAAGCCACGGCCAAGAAGGAGTCTCTTGGGCTTCGAGGTGAGCGGCTCGCCAAACTGATGCCCATGCGATCTCTCGGACTCTCCCGATCGCCTACGCAGCAGGGATGAAGCCTGAGACCGACGCCATCGCCAACGCCATCCTGAACTTATACCAAATGGCGTTGATGCTGACTCATAGAAAGCAAGCAGTCCTTTTTTGAAAAAAAGGACCAAAAAACTTTTGTCTCCGCTGTCGCGCGTTTTCCGGAAAGGACAACGACAGCGGAGACAAAAGTCTTTTGCTTCTTTTCTTCAGAAAAGAAGGCCTTGCTTGCTTCGGAACGGTCAACCTTTAGGCCGTTTAGTATTAATCTTCGAGGAGCCGGCCAATGTCTGCTGAGCAACCCACCTATAGGATCGAGCCCGGCTATTCGATCGAGCAGATTGTCGCTGGCTCGGGCTTCCACACTGCCAACGGCGTCGCCTTCGGACCGGACGGTCGGCTCTACGTCGCGAGCGTGTCGGGCGAGAGCATTTTCGCGCTCGACATCGCCACCGGCGCAATCACGGTTGAGGTCGGGCCCTTCTCGGGCGAATGCGACGACCTGCTGTTCGCGCCGGACGGCGACGTCATCTCGACCGCATTCATCGAGGGCGCAGTGCGCCTGCACAAGGCGGATGGCAGCGCGACCGACCTCGCCACCGGGCTGCCCGGGATCAACTCGATCGCGCTGACCCGCGACGGCAAACGGCTGTTCGCCGGCCAGGTCTTCCTGGGCGACGGGCTGTGGGAAATCGACCTCGCCGGGTTCGCGCCGCCGCGTCTCGTGACCGGCGACACGGGAGGGCTGAACGCCTTTCACTTCGGGCCCGACGGGATGATCTATGCGCCATCGTGGTTCCGCGGACAGGTGGTGCGGATCGATCCGGAGAGCGGTGCGACCACGGTGCTGGCGAACGGCTTCCACAGGCCGGGTGCGGTCCGCTTCGACGCGGCCGACCAGCTTTACGTGCTCGACGACGAGAGCGGCGAACTCTGGGCGCTCGATCGTGACGGTGACACGTGGCGCAAGCGTTTCATCGCCCGTCTCGCCACGGCGACCGACAACATGGCGATGGGCGCGGACGGGCTGATCTACGTCAGCAACATGGCCGACAACGGCATCGACGCGGTCGATCCGAAAACCGGCGCGGTGCGCACCGTCGTGTCCGGCGCGCTCGCCTTCCCGCGGGCGATAGCGTTGGCGAGGGGGCCGGAAGGTGAGGAGATCCACGTCGCCGACAGCGGCGCTTACCGCGTTGTCAACGCGCGTACCGGTGCGGTGCGCGATGTCGCGCGCGCGGTCGCGACACCCCTGCAGTTCCCGAGTTCTGTCAGCGTGGGCCCGATCCATGTCGTCCTCACCGGCGAGGGGCTGGGCGTGGTGCAGCTGTACGACCGAGAGGGGCAGCACGTCCGCGACATCGGCAAGCTGGACAAGCCGTCCGCCGCGATCGAGCTCGCCGACGGCGACCTGGTCGTCGCCGAGCCGCTGGCGGGACGCCTTCTCCGCATCGCGGGCAATGATCGCCGCACAATCGTTGATGGGCTCCATCATCCGGCCGCGCTCGTCGACGCCGGCGACGGCTCGGTGCTGGTGGCGGAAAGCGGGAGCGGCAGGCTGCTGCGCGTCGCCCTGGCGGACGGCACGACCACGACGCTGGCGAGCGATCTTGGCGGATGCCGCGCGATCGCGATGGCCGGTGGCGGCAAGGCACTGGTCCTCGACGCGACTGACGGACGGCTGCTTTCCGTCGACCTCGGCGACGGCCACGTCACCCTGATCGCGAGCGGGTTGCCGGTCGGCTACCTGCGGCTCCCCTACCCGCGCTCGGGCGGGGTCGCCGTCGGTGCCGACGGCGGGATCTATGTCGCGGCCGATGTCGAGAACGCCCTCTACCGCATCGTGCGGACGGGATCAGGCGCGGGCTTGATCGGCTCAACCCGGTCACGCTGAACACAGGACTGCGCTGGACCGTCAAGCGCTGTACCGTCAAGCGCTGTATCGTCAAGCGCTGGGCTAGGAAGTCCTGTGCGCAATGCAGCGCTTGCCTGCTCTTCCAAGCTGGGCCGACGCGGCGTTATACCAGAATCTTATCGCGACAAGGCGGCTCACCGCTGTTCGTTTTCGTCAGGGAAGGTCAGCATGAATTTGGACGGAACTCTTCACGAACCGCAGATCAAGGCGCTGATGCCTGACACCGGTTTTGGTCTGCTCATGCGCCGCGACACACCGGTACACGCCTCGAACACAGAACGGCAATCGCAACAAGGGACGAGAGAACGCCGCCTTGGCGGTGACGAGGACGATGTGTCCAAGAACGGTGACGACAACGACGACGGGCAGCACGACGATCGCAAGCAAAAGGGGAAAGACGAAGGCGGAAGTAGCAAGGAAAAGAAAGGCAAGGACGCGAAAGAGGACGGCCGCACAGCAGACGCTAACAAGGACGGCGACGACGACGACGGCAAGAACAAGGGGGAGGACGACCAGCAAGGCGGCAAGAAGCGGCGCTGGCCCATCGTCGTGCTCGTCCTCGTCCTCATCCTCGCCGTGGCCGGCGGCACGCTCTACTGGTACCTGACGCGCAACGAGGAAGACACCGACGACGCCTACACCGAAGGCAACGCTGTGAGCATCGCGCCGAAAGTCTCCGGCTACGTCGTCGAGCGGCTGGTCGACGATAACACCTTCGTCCACCCCGGCGACCTGATGCTGCGGATCGACCCGCGCGACTACATCACCGCGCGGGACCAGGCGGCGGCCAACCTCGCACTGGCGCAGGCGCAGCTGCGCAGCGCGCAGATCGACCTCGAGATCTCGCGCGTGCGCTACCCGTCCGACCGCGTGCAGGCACAGGCGCAACTGGCGCAGGCGCTCGCCAACCAGGCCGATGCACGGCGAGAGTACAAGCGGCAGCACGCCGTTGACCAGCGCGCCACCACGCAGACGACGGTCGACCAGGCGACGACGCAGTTCGAATCCACCACGGCCACTGCCGAGCAGATGCAGGCGCAGCTCCGCGTCGCCTCCCTCGTGCCGCAGAACATCGCGACCACCAGCAGCACGCTCAAGCAGCGCCAGGCGCAGGTGGCGCAGGCGCAGGCCAGCCTGGCGCAGGCCGAGCTGAACCTCTCCTACACCGAGATACGCGCGCCGCAGGGGGGCAGGGTGACGCGGCGCAACGTCGACGTCGGCACCTACGCGCAGGCCGGCCAGCAGGTGTTCTACGTGGTGGCGACGCAGACCTGGGTGGTGGCCAATTTCAAGGAAACCCAGCTGAACCGCATGCGGCTCGGCCAGCACGTCACCATCAAGGTGGACGCCTATCCCATGCTGAAACTGCACGGCCACATCGAAAGTATCCAGGAGGGCGCAGGCGCACGCTTCACCGCCTTTCCGTCCGAGAACGCGACCGGCAACTTCGTCAAGATCGTCCGCCGCGTGCCGGTCAAGATCACCATCGACGACGGAATCGACCCGCGCCAGGGCCTGCCACTCGGCCTCTCCGTCGAGCCGACTGTGGAGCTGAAGTGAGCGGCGGCGGGGGCAAATCCAACCCCTACCTCCTCGCCATGGTGGTCACGCTCGCGGCGTTCATGGAAGTGGTGGACACCACCATCGTCAACGTGTCGCTGCCCTACATCGCCGGCGACCTCGGCGTCAGCACCGACAACGCGGCCTGGACGCTCACCACCTACCTCGTCGCCAACGGCGTGACACTGACCATCTCGGCCTCCCTGGCGCGCCATTTAGGCCGCAAACGCTACTTCCTGATCTCGATCGCCGGCTTCACCGCCTGCTCGCTGGCGTGCGGGCTGTCCACCAGTTTCGGCGAGATCCTGCTGTTTCGCGCGCTGCAGGGTTTCTTCGGCGGCGGGCTGCAGCCGATGCAGCAGGACATCGTGCTCGACACCTTTCCGCCGGAGAAGCGGCAGGCGGCGCTCTCCATCACGGCGGTGGCCACCATCATCGCCCCCGTAGTGGGACCGTTGGTCGGCGGCTATCTCACCTTCAACTACTCCTGGCACTGGATCTTCCTGATCAACGTGCCCATCGGCCTGCTGACCATCTTCGGCGTCGTGCAGCTGCTCGAGGACCCGCCGGAGATGGCGGAGCAGAAGCGTAAGGCGCCGCGCTTCGACTGGATCGGCACCGGGCTGATCACGCTGGCGCTCGGCTGCATGGAGTTGGGCGCGGACCGCGGGGAGGACTACGACTGGCTGTCGTCGGGCTTCATCCGGCTAATGTTCGGGCTGTCGATCTTCGGCTACCTCGGCGGCGTGGTCTACCTCACCGCGGTCAAGAACCCCGTCGTCAACCTCGCCGTGTTCAGGGACCGCAACTTCGCGCTGTCCTGGTGGTCGATGGCGGTCATGGGCTTCGCACTCTACGCCAGCGCCATCATCATGCCGCTGTTCTCGCAGAACGTGCTTGGCTACAACTCGGTGCTGGCGGGCTGGGTGCTGGCGCCGGGCGCGTTCGTGCTCTGCGTGCTGATCCCCATCGTCAGCCAGGTGCTCAATGTGGTGCCGGTGAAATGGGTCATCGCCACCGGCGGCCTGGCGTTGGCAGCCTCGCTGTACTACTCGATGAACCTTGTCCCGGACCTCGACTTCTACCACGTCGCCCTCTACCGGGCGGCGCAGACGGCCGCGCTGGCCCTGCTGTTCGTGCCGCTGAGCTCCAGCGCCTACTCGACGATCCCACCGGAGCTGAAATCGGACGCGGCCAGCCTGTTCACCATGGCGCGCAACGTCTACGGCGGCGTGGGCATCTCCGTCGGCACCGCGCTGGTCACCGACCATCTGCAGATCAGGCAGGCGCATTTGGTGAAATACCTCGACCAGACGAACCAGCCCTACAACGACCTGCTGCAGCACGTGCAACAGGCCGCGGTGACTTATGGCAGCTCGATGCAGGCGGCGGTGATGTCGGCACCCGGCCAAGTGTTCCAGATGCTGCAGGAGCAGGTCTCCACGCTGGCCTACACGGACGTGTTCTTCATCATCGCGCTGATGTCGCTCAGCATCACGGTGGCGGCGGTGTTCATGTCGAACGTCACGCCGGGTGCCGGCGCGGGGGGCGGGGGATGAGTCCGGTGCGCGCCGCGTCTGCGGTGTTGGTGGTGTTGGCCACCGGCTGCACGGTCGGGCCGAACTACACGCCGCCGGCGCCGCCCCACGTCGCCGCCTGGCGCAACGGCGACGCTGCCGATGCGGCCGTCAGCCTGACCACCGACCCCGACCCGCGCTGGTGGGCCGCGTTCGGCGACCCGGTGCTGACGGAGCTGATACAGACCGCCATACGCGACAACCTCGACGTGCAGCAGGCGGTGCTACGGGTGGTCGAGTCGCGCCAGGCGATCGTGACCGCCGCGGCCGCAGGGCTGCCCAACCTAAGCGGCACCGCCAGCTACATGCGCGAGCAGCTCGGCGCCAAGGGCATCCTCGAATCCCAAGGCGTGTACAAGAACCTCAACCAGCTGGCGGATCAGGCGTCCGGGGCTGCCGCCACGTCGCCGGCTGCCGGCGCCGCGTCGAGCGGCGTCAGCACCAACTCGCTGCTCAACCAGATTACCCAGCCGGTGAACCTGTTCCAATACGGGCTGAGCGCCTCGTGGGAGCTGGACCTGTTCGGGCGGGTGCGCCGCTCCGTCGAGCAGGCGCGGGCGCAAAGCCAGGTGCAGGCCGAAGCCGCCAACGACGCGCTGACCAGCCTGGAGAGCGAGGTCGCGCAGGCCTACGTGCAGCTGCGCGGCGCACAGGCGCTGCGGGCGAGCCAGGACGACAACGTCCGTTCGGCGCAGGACTCGCTCGCGCTGACGCAGAACCGCCGGGCGGTCCGGCTGTCCACCGATCTGGACGTGGACCAGGCGCGCACGCAGTTGCTGACCCTGCAGCGTCAGTTGCCGGAATACGAGAAGCAGGAGCGCCAGGCGGTCGACCGACTGAACGTGCTGATCGGCAAGCCGCCGGGCACGCTGGAAGCGCGGTTGCTGCAGCCGGCGCCGTTGCCCAGCCTGCCGGCGGCGGTGGGCATAGGCGTGCCGTCCACGCTGGCCAGGCGCCGGCCGGACATCCGGGAGGCGGAGGCGCAGCTGCATGCCGCCACCGCCGGCGTGGGCGTGGCGGTGGCCAGCTTCTACCCGGACGTCTCGCTGACCGGCAATTTGGGCATCCGCGCGGTGGACGCGAGCTACCTGACGCGCTGGGCCAGCCACTTCTACTCGGCCGGGCCGAGCTTTTCTCTGCCGATCTTCCAGGGCGGCCAGCTGACGGCGAATTTGCGCCTGAACCGGGCGCAGGCCGCCGAAGCCGGGCTGCGCTACCGCGCCACCGTGCTGAACGCGCTGCGCGAGGTGGAGGACGGGCTGGTGTCCTTCCGCGCCGACCGCGTCGAACGGGACCGGCTGGCGGCGGTGCTGCGGTCCGGCGAGGACACGCTCTATTTGGCGAGCAACCGCTACGCACACGGCCTGTCGGACTACCTGCAGGTGCTCGACGCGCAGCGCACGGTGGAGGACGCACGCCAGCAACTGGTGCAGGAGGACATGACGCTGGCCAACGACGTGGTCGGCCTCTACCGCGCCTTGGGCGGGGGATGGGAGGCGCCGGGCGCGGCCAGCCAGGCGCCTATCCCGCACGGCAGGCTGCCGCCGGTGCCGGCAGCACTCGACAGCGTTGGGGCTGGCGGGACGTGAACCTCGATGTTGGCGTCGAGGCCGAACCGGCGGAGGCGTTCGTGGTTCTCGGCCACCATGCCCGCCTTTTTCGGAGTGAGACCGGCCACCATCCTGCGAAGCCGCTCGACGGTGTCCGGCTCCACCTTTACCCAGTGGCGGGCGATGGTGCGCAGCAGCTGCGCCTGTTGGCCTATGCCCACACCTTTTCGGCCACCTCTACGATCAAGGTGACGCAGCGCCGCTTGGGCGCAGTCGATGTTTCGTAAGCTCGAACTCACAGCTTTCCAGGACGAAGGCTAGGAGCGCACTGCCAGTAAAAAACAACGCGTTGTTCTCATACTAGCCGCTCGAGACGTTGACCGGTGCAAGCAAGGCAAGCAGTTCTTTTTTGAAAAAAAGAACCAAAAAACTTTTGCTCCTTGGGCGTACGCTGTCGGAGAGTCCGCGACAGCAGTGACAAAAGCTGTTTGCTTCCTCTTCTCGAAAAAGAAGGCCTTGCCGTCGCGCCGTCGGCCATCGCAGGAGTCAGTGTTTCGGGCTGTTGGTATTACGTAAACCTTTGATCCAGGACCGAGCATTGCTGAACGACACCGATTCTGCCGTCATGCTGCAACCTCGTCTGGGCGCGGTCCCCTTGCCGGCACGCTTCCTTGCCCTAGCCGGCGTGCAAGGCTTCCTCGACCAGGCCGGCCCCGCCGGCTTCGAGGGCTGGATCACCCGCCTGGCTGCCCCCTCGCCGCCCGTCCGTATTCACCTGGTGGAGAATGGCGGGTTGGTGGGTCAACTCGTGGCCGACATCTGGCGGCCGGACGTGGCGGATAGCCGCGGCGGCGACGGGCGTTGGGGTTTTTCTGCTCCGATGCCAGCGGCGCTGGCGGATGGCCGCACGCACCACGTCGAGTTGCGGCTGACGGACGGCACGGCGCTGCTGCCCGGCCCGGTGCTGGTGCGTTTCGACCCGAACGTGGCGTACGTGCCCGGCACCAAGCCACGGCACGCGGCGCCGGCGCCGGCCAGGTCGTCCGCTCCGCCGGCCCTGGCGGGGGTGGACGTGCTCGTGAGCTTCGTCGTGGTGTTCTACAACATGCGGCGGGAGGCGGCCCGCACGCTCACCTCCCTCTCCCGCGCCTACCAGCGCGGGGCGGACGGCATCGGCTACGAGGTGATCTGCATCGACAACGGCTCGGACCCGCCGCTGGACTCGGACTGGGTGTCGGCGTTCGGGCCGGAGTTCCGGCTGGTGCGCCCTGACCGGCCGGCCGCCTCTCCCGTGGCGGCGATGAACGCGGCGGCCCGCACGGCGCGCGGCCACCACATCGCGGTCATGATCGACGGCGCGCACGTGCTCTCGCCCGGCGCGCTCAGAGAGGCGGCGGACGCCATCGCCGAGGCGCCGGGCGTCGTCGTCGGCCTGCGGCAGTGGTTCGTGGGCGGCGACCAGCGCTTCCTCTCGCGCCAGGCCTGGACCGGCGCGCGGGAGGACATCCTGTTCGACCGCATCGCCTGGCCGCAGGACGGCTACCAGCTGTTCTCCATCGCCACGCCGGTGTGGGAGAGCCCGAACCATTGGGTGGACGCGATGGGCGAGAGCAACTGCCTGTTCGTCCCGGCCCAGCTCTACGCGCAGATCGGCGGCCTCGACGAGGCGTTCGACGAACCTGGGGCAGGCTACGCCAACCTTGACCTGTTCGTGCGTGCCACGGAGGCCAATGGCGGCGACGTGGTGGCGCTGCTGGGTGAGGCGACGTTCCATCAGTTCCACGACGGCACCACGACCAACGTGGACAACGACGCCAAGGACCGCAAGTGCCGCGCCTACGAGGTGAAGTACATGCGCTTGCGCGGCAAACCGTGGACGCCGGTGAAGGCGGACAGGCTGCGTCTGCGCGGCCGGCTGCAGACGCGCGACGCGCTGGTCAACCGGCAGCGGCCGCTCTCGCCGGCCGGGCTCGCGGTCACCGGCGCGGTGCGCTCGGCGGAGCTGCCGCTGCACTTCGACGAGGCTGCGGGAGACTACCTCGTCTCGGTCTACGCCGAGGCCGGCCTGCATCGGCGGGCCAGCTGGCGCGGCGCGGCGCTGGGCGTGGCACCGCCCGACGCGTTCGCGATGGCCGCAATATTGCACGAGGCGCGGCCGAGCCGGATCGTGGCGGTGAACGTGCCGCCCGGGTTGCTGGCGTTCCTGCGGGATGCGCTGGGACTGGAGGGCGGCGACGCGCGGTTCGTCGTGGTGGGCGAGGGCGGGTTGGGCGGCGCCGGTGCCGAGCTGACCGACCCGGCGGTGGCCAGGGCGGTGCGCCGGGCGGTGGGGGCGGAAACCGAGACGCTGGTGCTGTACGACCCGGGCGCCGGGGCGCCGCTCGAGGGCTTGCGCGCGTGCGCGGCGTTCGTCTCGTTGCGGTCCTACCTGGTGTGCATCGGCACGGCGTGGGGGCAGCCCTGGCTCGGCTACTCGGACCGGTGGGTAAAGTCCGCGCTCGACG
Organism: Acetobacteraceae bacterium; assembly: GCA_965198755.1. Classification (GTDB taxonomy): domain Bacteria; phylum Pseudomonadota; class Alphaproteobacteria; order Acetobacterales; family Acetobacteraceae; genus BOG-908. Next base: position 3,012,231 of record OZ240673.1, on the reverse strand, counting down.
CGTTCCTGCGGGAGGCGCCGTTCACCGTGGACCGCGCGCGCACGGAGCATTTCGTGACGTCGTGCCCGTGCGGGTTCTTGCAGCGGATCGGGCCTATTTTGAGCGGTGGTGATCTGGTCGGGGTGAGTTAGGAAGACCTTCTTTTTCGAGAAAAAGAAGCAAAAAGCTTTTATTACGGCTGTCGCGGTTCTGTCCGGCGAGCGCGCGACAGCGGAGTCAAAAGTTTTTTGGTTCTTTTTTTCAAAAAAGAACCGCTTGCTTCCTGTTAGGACGATTCCATGCACCGCTTCTGGACCCGCTTCATCCTGCCCCTCCTCCTCGCCGCCGCGCCCGAGCGCGTGCTGGAGATCGGCGCCGAGTTCGGCTGGAACACCGAGCGCCTGCTGGCACTCGGCCGCGAGCATGGTTTCTTCCTCGACATCATCGACCCCGCGCCGCACGAGGTTTTCTACAGAACCCTCGCCGGCTACGACGGCGCCTACGCGTTCCACGAAGCGCGCAGCCTCGACGCGATCGGCGAGATCGAGCCGGCGGATTTCGTCCTGCTGGACGGGGACCACAACTGGCACACCGTCTACAACGAGCTCAGCCAGCTGTTCGCACGTGCCGCGGCACAGGGACGCAAGCCGCCGATCCTGTTGATGCACGACCTCGCCTGGCCGTATGCGCGGCGCGACATGTACTACGACGCGCGCAGCATTCCGGAACTGGAGCGTCAGCCCCACGCGCGGCGCGGCATCATCCCCGGCGAGGCAGGGCTTAGCGAGCTGGGCGCCAACGCCGCGTTCGACAACGCGCTGCAAGAGGGTGGTCCGCGCAACGGCGTGCTGACGGCGGTGGAGGACTACCTCGAGGCGTCCGGCATGGACGTGCTGTTCCGCCGGCTGCCGTTCCTCAACGGTCTGGGCGTATTGATCCCGGCCGAGCGGCTGACGCCGGCGCTGCAGGCGACGGTGGACGGCTTCTTCACCCCGGCCGCGCTGATCGAGACGGTGGAGGAGCTGGAGACCGACATCAACAAGTTGCGGGTGGAGCTGGCGGTGACACAGATGCACCTGACCCGCAGCACGGACGCGCTGGTGAGGGCGCAGCAAGTTATCGCAGAAAGCGATGTGCCTGCGACCGCACTCGCGGTGCGAAAAGCAGCCGCCCGCGTTCCCGCAGCCGTGGTGGCGCGTTCGAAAGACCTCACGGCGCGGGCAAAGCGGGCCGTGAAGTCTGCGGTCGGGCCGCTCGCCGCACGGCTGCCGCCCGGGCTCACACGAGCAGGGGCACCTGGTCCATCGGGTAGAAGCTAGGGGCGAAGAACCAGCACTCGATGGCCCAGCGCGTCTGGGTCATCTCCGGGCGGGCGCCGGTCCGGTGCAGCATGAAGTGGTCGAACAGCAGCGCGTCGCCGGGGGCGAAGACGGGGCTTTCCACCGGCGCACCGCCCTCGGCCAGCACGTCCACCACGCCCGGACCCACGGTCCAGGACAGTTGCGCGCCGTGCGTGCCGGTCTGCACCACGTAGGGCAGGCGGCGTGCCACCACGTCGAGCGCGGCGGCGTCCACGCCGCAAGGCGACAGCGCCAGCCAGACGTTGACCGAGCGGGTCTGGCCGCCGAGGAAGGCGCCGTCCTGGTGCCAGTCGGCGCTCTTGATGGCCGCCTGGCGGCGCAGGGTGGACTTCATCACCGACAGGCTGGGCCGCTCGCCCAGATAGTGCTCGATGTGGTCGATGACGCCGCACTCGGCCATGGTGCGAACCATCTCGAAATGCATCGGCGGGCAATCCGCCGCCCAGGATCCGCCGGGCTCGACGTAGCCGCGGACCTCGGCCAGGCGCTGGTCCGGCACCGGCACGAACTGGCCGGCGTGGTCGCTGCCGCCGGCCCGCGCGGCGTCCCGCCCGGCGAGCGCCGTGTCGATGCCCTGGCGCAGCTGCTCGGCGGCTTCGGGGGAGACCAGGCCGTTCACCCGTAGCGAGCCGTGGTGCTGGATGGCGCCGCCCAGCAGGTCGCCGGTCAGCTCGGACCGTTCGACGGTGGGGATGCCGCGGTGGCCCGGAAACGGGTCTGGCAGGCTGGGTGGCCAGGGCGTGCGGCCCGGCGCGTGGTCCTGGGCGGCAAAACCCTCGCGCCGCCAGCCGATCAGCCGGTGCGCCAGGTCCGCATCCGGCGCCGCACGCAGCGCCTCGCAGGCCAGGTCGATGGCGCCGCGGTAGTCGCCGTGCTGCGCCAAGGCCTGGGCCCGCCTGGCAGCGTCCGAGGGGGCCCGGCGCGGAGCGGCATCCGAGGCTGCGGGCCGCGGAGCGGTGTCCGAGGCGGCCTGCCGCGGAGCGGCATCCGAGGCTGGGTTACGCGTAGCGGTGTCGGTCTGCATCGGACGGGCAGCCTTTCCTGTTGGGATGGAAATCTGGCCAGCCGGCGGTGCCAAGGCAAGACGGTGTTCTGCCATTGCCGCCTGCATCTGGCCCAGCACGAGCGCGCCGTAGGCGGCGTTGGCGTGCGCCGCGGTGCCGTGGAACGCTTCCGCCAGGAATCCCTCGGCGTCGAGCGAGCAGGGCGGGTGCGGGATGAAGCCGATGCCGCGCGCGGCGGCGTGGGAGGCAACGATGGCCGAGTGCACCCGCCACAGCTTCCACCTCAACCACGGCGGCGAGAACACCGGGTTGGCACCGAAATACAGGTAGAATCCCGGGTCGTTGTCGGGCAGCGCCTCTGCCCAGTAGGTGGGCGGCGACTCGATATGCAGGACAGGGCCGTCCGCCGCGTCCTGCACCGCGGACGTCACGTCGAGGAAGTATTGCGTCCGGGCCAGCATGGCGGCGTGCAGGGCCGCGAACGGGATGATCTCGGCGCCCGGCGTGAGCGGCAGGTCCGGGCTCTCCGGCCAGACGAAGTCGAACGGGCGCGGGTGCTGCATCAGCCCTACGTCCTGGTGCACAGCGCCGCCAACCATGGAGAACACCGGCGAGCGGGCAGGTCCGCGCAGGCGAGCGGCCACGTGCGGCGCCAGGCGGACCATGCCGCCCTCGGTGAGCAGGGCATCCTTGAGGTGCCAGAAATTGAGGTGCTCCAGGGCCACGCCGGCGGCGGAGGCGGCGTCGGCGACGTTGGCCGAGTGGCTGTGGCCGATCACCACGAGGCGTTCGGCGGTTGCGAGGTGGTCCATGCGGGCTTCGCTATCGCGGGGGCTGTGCGGGGGCAACGCAGCCAGAAAGCAAGGCCTGCTTTTTTGAAAAAAAGCAGCAAAAAACTTTTGGTCCGGCTGTCGCGGAGTCTCCGGAATCGGGTACCCAGGGAACAAAAGTTTTTTGGTTCTTTTTTTCAAAAAAGAACTGCTTGCCTTTCTCCTGCTGACCTCAGCGAACACCCCCCAAGGCACCACGAAAAAACGCGACGATCGTGTCGTTCAAATACGTATGAAACTTCGCACGGTCGAAATCCCACGCGTCGCGGCACGGCCCGGACCAACGCGCCTTCACGTTCGCCAGGCAGGGCGTCACGAAATCGGGATGATCTGCCATCGCCGCGATCCGGACGTCCGGAGGTTGCGGCAAGTTGGCCACGATCGGCCGGGAGTTCCAACGCGGGTCCAGCACCTGGTCCTTGCCGGCCTCCCAGAGCTGGACCGGAACGTTAACACCGGACAGGCCGGATCGGCCAAAGATGAAGCCCATTGCTGGAACGGCCAGGACCACTGCCTTTACACGTTCGTCCGTGACCCAGGCGGTTGCCGGGGGTGGCGGGCTTAACATGAGGTCGATCTTCGTTGCGTGGGTGCAGGACCAGTCCTGCGGCGCAGCTTTGCAATGGGGCCCGGCCAGGCTCGGGTCAGGCCGCGCGCCTGCAACGATCAGCGTCGCGGTTCCTCCGAGTGAAAACCCGAAAGCGCCGATACGGCGCGGGTCGATGCGCGCATGCCTGGGCCAGCGCTGCAAGGCGTAGTCGATCGCGTGGTGGATCCCTGAAACCCAGGCTGTCGTCTGCAAGACCAGCTTGGGCGAAAACTGGTCGTAGGACGCGGCCACCACGACGAAGCCGGCTTTCGCGAGCGCCACCGCAAGGTCGGCGTGGTCGGCCCACGTGCCGAACGCGCCGTGCGAGAGAACGATGAGCGGCAGGTGATCGCCGGCCAACGGCGCATCGCTTGCCACGGTCTGCCGCGTGTTGCCGATGTTCATCGGTGCAGCGGCGGCGTCGCTCGGATACCAGAACGCGCCTTCGAGAACCACGTCACCGGCGTCCGGCACCTTTACCCGTTCAAACCCGACCGTTCTGGAGTTTGCAAGAAGTGTGCTGACGCCGAACAGATACGCCACGACGAGGGCCAGGACGAAACGCGCTCGACCCTTACGCCGGCGAGCTCTGAGTCTTGGCTGAACGTAAGCAAGGCAAGCGGTTCTTTTTTGAAAAAAAGAACCAAAAAACTTTTGTCTCCGCTGTCGCGCGCTCACAGGACACAACCGCGACAGCCGCAACAAAAGCTTTTTGCTTCTTTTTCTCGAAAAAGAAGGCCTTGCTTCCTGCTCGACAGGTTGGTGTTCCGACTCATCACTGAACGCCAGCCATACAGGCTGTTGCGGCATCGCGCGAGGTGCGCCAGGTAGGCACATGTCCGGCCACCCGTACAGCCACGCAGCCCCCTACCGAAGCTGGCGCCAGGCGATGAGCCAGGTAGCACCCGGCAACGTCGACCCGGTGGTGCGGACCAAGTTCCGGATCACGCCCACGGACCGGGTGGCGACCTTCGGTAGCTGCTTCGCGCAGCATATCGCGCGCGCACTGCGCCAGGCCGGCTTCGGCTTCCTGGACACCGAGACCGCGCACCCGCTGCTGCCGCCGGACCTGGCCGCGCGGTTCGGGTACGCCACCTACTCCGCACGCACCGGTAACATCTACACCGCCCGCCAGCTGCTGCAGCTGTGGCGCCGCGCGGAGGGCACGCTGCGCCCGCGCGACGACGTTTGGCAGGGCGAGGACGGCCGCCTCTACGATCCGTTCCGCCCGGCCATACAGCCAGGCGGCTTTGCCACGCGCCGGGAGTACGAGCTGGACCGCGCGCAGCACCTCGCCGCGGTGCGCGCCGCCTTCCGCAGCATGGACGTGCTCGTCTTCACGCTGGGGCTGACCGAGTGCTGGGCCAGCCTGGAGGATGGCTGCGTCTACCCGGTCTGCCCGGGCACCGTTGCTGGACGGTTCGATCCGGCGCGGCATGGGCTGCTCAACTTCGGCGTCGAAGAGGTCGTGGCCGACCTGCGCATGGTCCTCTCCGAGGTCCGCGCGGTGAACCCTGGCTTGCGCACCATCCTGACCGTCTCGCCGGTGGCGCTGGCGGCAACCGCGCTGGACCGGCACGTGCTGGTGTCCACCGTCTACTCGAAGTCGGTGCTGCGGGTAGCGGCCGAGATGCTGGCGGAGGACGATGCGGTTGCCTATTTCCCGTCCTACGAGGTGGTGACCGGGGCGGGTGCCGCGTATTTCGCAACCGACCGGCGGTCGGTGACGCAGGAGGGCGTTGACCACGTGATGCGGCTGTTCCTGCAGCATGCCACGGAGGGTCAGGGCCGCGCACCGGCGGGGGTCACGGAGGATTATTTCGAGCGGGCGCGGCTTGGTGTGGCGGTGCTTTGCGAGGAGGAGGCTTTAGATCCGGGGTAGGCAAGGCTTGTTTTTGAGGTCTGGCAAAGAAAGCAAGGCCTTCTTTTCTGAAGAAAAGAAGCAAAAGACTTTTCTCGCCTGCTGTCGCGGAGTCTGCTTCAGCGTGCGCGCAAGGAAACAAATGTTATTTAGTTTCTTTTCCGGAACGAACAGCTTCTCAGTTATGGTTGAAACTTGGCGTCGCCGGCATCATACCGACGGGCCTGAATGCTGACTCATAGAAAGCAAGCAGTTCTTTTTAAGAAATAGGACCAAAAAACTTTGACTCCGCTGTCGCGCGCTCTCCGGACAGGTCCGCGACAGCGGAGTCAAAAGTTTTTTGCTTCTTTTTTTCAAAAAAGAAGGCCTTGCTTGCTTTGGAACGATCAACCTTCAAGCCGACTGGTATCAAAAGCTTTGGTTCGGCGTCGCGGCGTGCTGAGTCTGGCGCTACTTCGGCACTGGGGGAGCCTGCCAGCCAGCGCGCAAGCCTGCAGTCAGAAAATGCTCCAGCGCGTTCACGCCGGCGGCGGTCACCTCCGGATGGGCTTCGACGTAGAGCCGCGTTGCGAAGCGGGGGCCAGGGTTGCGGCCCTCGGCGGCGCCATTGCTGAGATAGTGCAACACCGGGTTCATCCCGGCGCCGGCAACGTCCGGATAGGCATCGAGGTAGTAACTGCTGGAGAAGAAGGGGTTCGGGTCCCGTCGCTCCGCCGCGCCGTGGCGAAGGTAGTGCAGGGCTGGATCGAGACGGCTTTCCGATACGTCGGCATTCCTCGCGACGTACCAGGCGGCGTCGAACACTGGCGAGGCGCACAACCGGGCGAGACTGGGCGCTTCGGCCTCGGTCGCCGGGCTGCCTTGGTAAGACGGCACGCTGGCCATTCGTGGGGGCGTCGGGGCGCCGCCGCTCGACTGGTGCTCCTCGTCGGGTATCGCCGATGCGCTGAAAGCGGCGGCTGCTTCGCCCTGCAGCCGTGCCGCCTCCAAGCCGTTGGCCAGCGCAGTGAGGTCAGCAACGAGCCCCGCGGGTGAAAACGCCTCCGCACCTCGGCCGGTGGCAGGCGTGATTGCACCAAAGCCGCCAAAACCGGGCAGCAGCGCCAGACGCAGTTGCCCGTCCTGGGCGAAGGCGAAATCCTCCACTGCGGCCAGCACGCCGCGGCGCGGAGCGGCTTTCTCGGCCGCTGGCGCAGTCTTCTCAGCTACGGGGACGGAGCGACCTGTCCGCCCGCCAGGACCGGCACCGTCCGGAGACGTGTCGTCCCTGTTGCGGCAGGGTTGGCTTGGGTCGGGGTCATACAGGTCACGCGTGGCGAGCTGCCCGCCGGTGCCGGAGACCAGCGTAACCGGGAACGGCTTGCCGAGCCGTCGGGCCTGGTCCAGCACAGCGCTCAGCACCTGGTGCACGGTCGGCCAGTTGCGGTCTTCGTCGATCCAGGCGAGCTCCGGCGTCGGGAGCACGCTGACCGCGTCGACAGAGGGGGCGGCATGAACCATCAGGTGGTTGCCGGCTTCGGCCATGAGAGCTCTCAGCCAGGCTGGCACAACGCGCGCGGACACGTGCAAAGTTGCCTGGCAATCGCAGGCAGCTTCGGCCAGGGCACGGCACAACGCTTCGTCACGCGCACCGGCGAGCAGGATATGACGTGGCGACACCAGGCCTACGAGCCGGCGTATGATGGCGCTACGCCAGGCTGAGACGTCCTCAGTCACCGTTGTGCCTGCCCGCAGGCGCACGGAGCGTCCGCGACGGCAGAAGCCGGATGCGACGTTTCATTGTCACTCGCAAGGTTGGCCGCGGCGTTGGTCATTGCAGGCATCTATCAGCCCGAGCACCAGCGCGCCAGACATCACCGGAGTGCCTGCGTACGCCGGCAGAACCAGGCCGGCGCCCACGATCGGGCCGGATGCGCATGCCCGTTACAGCGGCGCGGTGGTTTTGCCCGGCTCTCCTGCAACCGGACGACAGCCCGCAACAGTCTGTCTTTTAGCCTCCGTCACAGACTTCCTGAAAGCTGTTCGAAAGGACGAATGCTGCAGCTTCGGGATGCAGGCGTGCGTTCTCCGTCTCGGTCGCAAGGGCGCGTATTGTCCGTAGCAAGGAACGAGGCACCTCCTTTGCGGAGGGAACGAAGGAGCGTTCTGCCGAGCAACCGGGCCGGTCGAGCTGAAGTTGCGTGCCGGTCTTGTTTGCCACCCTGGCAAGATCGCTATTGTAGAGCATCTGCAGGCCCTGCGTCTGCGCAGACGAGAGATAGCAAGCCGGCGGACAGGACAGGCCGGCGCGCACGGTGGCCAAGTCGGTGAGACGGTGGAGCTCTTCAGCCACCGCGCGCCCCGCCTGCGTCCAGCCCGTGGCGGGCCCGGGCTGCGCGACGAGACGGAGCATCTCTATTACCCACCAACTTGGCGATACGTTGGCGCGTTCCGCAAGCGGTTCCGGTGTGGGGTCCAGTCTGAGAGCGGCCAGAAAGTCGGCGACAAGGTCGCCGTCTTTCAGGTCCGCAGGCTGGAGTGAGCGAACGCGTATCCGTTCCCAGCCCAGCGTCTCGCCCCAGATGTCGAGCATCGGCCAGAAACTGACGTCGCGGCTTATATCCGACAGGTAAGCGTCGATGTCCTTAGCATTGCAGCCAGTCCGCACGGCGAAATTGTAGGACGACAACACCCACTCGCTGTATGGCCTGACATAGAAGATCACCTGCGTGTCAAGTTCCGCGAAATCGGTCGCCATGACGCGCGTGAGGTCGAGCGGAAAGCAGCATAAGCCCTCGTGGGACACCAGCACTGAACGGCCGGCACGGACGCGGGCGAAAGCTGCAATGTCTCGGTGTGTGGAGAAGCTCGGCAGCGAGCCGTCCGGGGAAGCCGGCTGACCGAAGAGCGCGTAGTCCACACCGAAAGCTCGCAACCGGGCGGCATTTCGTTCCAAGTAGGTCTGCAAAGTCGTCGATCCGGCCTTGTTGCGGCCGATATGGATTAAGAGGCTCGATCGCTGTCCGCTACTTTCAGTCGGTGCCGTCATTGTCAATATCCGTTTTCTGCTGGAACCCGCGATGGCCGTCTGGCCGTCAGCTGGAGATTAATTTTGACGAGCGCCGGGTTGCGATCGCGGGCGAACGGAAGGAGATGCATCCGTTTCTTAGCAACGGGACACCGACGGCGATCGACGCTGCCATCTGCGCCAGCCTCGACTGCGAGGCTGCTCCGCCCTCCGAAGCAGATACCGGGCGGCAACTGGCCTGCTGTCCTGTGCCTACCCTAAACTACGCGCTGACGCATCCGCGGCTATGGGCCGCCGTGTTCAATCACAGTCTGCCGCCGGGCCAGAGCGTGCCGGACCAGTATCGCGCCACCATGCCCATCTCTCGTATGTAAAGGCACCGTTGCCCGCCCCGTGCCCCAGCCTTGATGCTGCCGAACGCGCCCTGGCTGCGCGAACCCTGTTTTCGGCCATGCACGGGATCGTCTCCTTGGGCGTCGACCAGAAGCTCAGCCCGATCCCTGTGCAGGATCTGCGCAACCAACTTGCTGACTTTTGTTCAAGTCACCGCCGCGGGGCTGCGGCACGCGTGCTTGCAACCAACGCGCAACCGCCCCTGAGCCAGTGTCCGTTCCGATAGATAACGACCGTTACTTATACCAACCGCCCTAATGGCTGACCTGTGCCCAGTGTCTTGTAGCGATTGAGGTAATGCGCTCTGGCATGGCCATTAGCGCGTTCCAGGCAGCGCAGCAGGCATCGACGATTTCCTCATAGCTTTCCCACACACGGTGGCTGAGCCAGTTACTTCGGAGATATTGCCAGACATTTTCGACCGGATTGAGTTCTGGCGAATAGGGCGGCAGGGTCAGCAGGGTGATGTTCGAGGGAACGATCAGGCGCTCGGACGGCCGGTGCCAACCGGCGCCATCAACCTGCATCACGCAATGCGCGCCAGGTGCGACGTTGCGGCTGACCTCACGAAGATGCTCGCTCATCGCTTCAAGATTGACTGAAGGCATGACGATCCCAGCACCCACACCCCGCGACGGGCATACCGCGCCGAACACATAGGCCCAGGTATAGCGACGATCGCGTGGTGCAGCCGGTCTGCTGCCGCGCGTGGCCCACACTCGGGTGAGCGTGCCCTGCTGACCGACGCGAGCTTCATCCTGCCACCAGATTTCAAGCGGTTTGCCGGCAGCATGGGGCGGCAAAGCGGCCGCGATCAGGGCAGCGAAGTTTTTTTGTGTGTCTCCTGGGCTGCAGCGTCCTGTTCGGGGTGGAACGGCCGCGCGGTCATCTTGCGGAAAGCCAGCTTGGCCAGCAACTTGCCGACGCTGCGTTCATGATATTGCACAGCAAAGTCCGATTGCAGGCGCGCCTGAAGATCGCTGCACCGCCAACGAACAACGCCGTCACGTGCAGGATCGGGACCCTGCTCCACCAACGCCTTGAACGCCGCCAATTGCGCGGGCGTCAATTGCGCCGGACGGCCGGGACTGCGGCGGTTGGAGAGGCCGTCAATGCCTTCCTCGTTGTAGTGGTGCACCCAGTCGCGCAGTGTCTGCCGGTCCATGCCACACGCCTCGGCGGCCTCGGTCCGCGGAAGCCCCTCCAGCACTAGAGCAATCGCCAACAGGCGCCGGACCACCGCGCCATCACTACAGCGAGACGCTTCCCGACGCAGCTCCATGGCCGATCTGTCCAAACGCGTTACCGGCACCGGCTTGCTCATATCTAGTCTCCGAATCGAGCGACCAGGTGAGAGAATCACAAAATAAGCCGGTTGGGTACTATCCGAGTCAGCCATTTGGGCCGCTGGTATTAGTGTGTAGGAATTCTGACTCTGATGCTGAACTCACAAAACGCGCTACGCACGTTACTGCAGTCGCAAAGTCTTCAGTATGCCAACACGCGCGAAGCGATGATGAGGACGTCCTACGATACGCGCGGCCCGAAACTCAAGACTAGTGCGCCATGCGCTTCGGGCTGATTTATGTCGAAAGCTGCCGCAGTTCCGTATGGGATTTTGCAAGGTGTGCGCTTAAGTCCGTCGTCGGATCAGCCAGCCAGGCGCTCGTAGCGTGAGCGAGTATCGCCATCCCGATTTGCGCGGCAAACCCGGCCATGCCTTCTTCCACGCCGCGTTGACGCAGCGCGTCCGATAAGCCGACGGTCAGTTTCGCTGTCTTGGACAGGACGCGCTCTTGCAAGGCCGGGTTCTTGGCAATGACCTTTTGCCGGGGCTCGGTGAAAGGGCGGTTCCGCTGGAGAAGCGGTTCGACCGATCTAAAAGCGTGAAACAGCGCCTCCATGGGAAGCATGTCCTGCGGTGCCGCGACGACGGCCTCCGCTAGGCTGTCGCGGAACGCTTCCTCGCCGTCGAACAGCGCCTCTCGCTTATCGGCGAAATGCCGGAAGAATGTTCGCTCAGTGACGCCAGCCCGCTCGGCGATCTCGGCCGTGGTGGTCGCGTCATAGCCCTGCTGCTGGAACAGCTCCAGGGTCGCCTGTTGCAAGCGGCGACGCGCCTCTTTTCCGCTCCGCGGCATTTCACTCTTCCAACTTATTGTCAGTCACTGACACTACGTGATATGTCTGTGGCTGACTTTAACATGGGAGACTTAAATGAGGACGCTTCGTTTCAATCGATATGGCGAGCCGGGAAACGTGCTGCGTCTCGACAAGGCCGACATCCCAGAACCCAAGGCCGGGCACGTGCGGGTCAAAGTTCATGCCTGCGGGCTCAACCCGGCGGATTGGGCGCTATGTCGCGGCTTGTTCCCTGGCGACCTCCCCCGGGGCATTGGCCTCGATGTTTCGGGAGCGGTGGATGCGATCGGCGAGGGCGTTGCAGATGTGGCGATCGGCGACCAAGTTCTCGGTGTCCCTGCCTATCAGGACTATTCCAGCGCCGGTGCTGCGGACCATGCCGTCCTGGCGGTCTGGACGGCCGTGCCCGTTGGGCTCGATTTCGTCCATGCTGCGGCGCTGCCGATGGCTATCGAAACCTCATCCCGTTGCCTCGACATCCTCGGCGTCGCTGCCGGCCACACGCTCTTTGTTTACGGCGCAGGCACGATGATCGGTTTTGCCGCTGTCCAGATTGCACGGCTGCGTGGCGCGCGTGTGATCGCCGCCGCGGGCGATACCTTTTCAGGGCAGCTTCGCGCACTCGGCGCTGACGTAACGCCCTATGGTGCCGGCATGGTGGAACGGGTGCGAAACGTTGCCGGCGGCACGCCCGACCTGGTTTTCGATGCCGGTCCGGTTAGCGACGTGCTGCCGGACCTCGTCAAGGTCGCCGATGATGCCAGGCGTATCGTGACGGTCAGCAATCACGGCCCCGCTGCCGAAGCCCTGGGCGTGAAAAACAGCTTTGAGGGGGCGCTGGCCTATGGTGCGCTGGGCGAGTTCGCCAAGCTTGCGGCCGAAGGCCGGTTCAAGGTGCCGGTCGCGCGCAGTTTTCCTCTCACGGATTGGCGATCCGCAATGAACTTAAGCCTGACCGGACGCGCGCACGGCAAGCTGATGCTCATCCTGGACCTGTAGCTCAGCTGGTATCGATCCGAGCAGCCAAACTCCGCTTCGGCAAAGCATCAATCCTGCTCGGATCGGATCGACCGGTGCGATACGTGCATATGTCAAGATGTTTGCATCAAAGTTCTTAGGACGAAAGTTTTGTTCTTTTTTTCAAAAAAGAACTGCTTGCCTTGCTTGCCGATGCGGCGCGGGCCTTGAGATGAACATGGTGAACGATCCAAGGCCTGCCGCGCTCTAGCGCGAACCAACACAAGGAGATGCGGATGGACGACGATCGGATCTGGGGCTCGGAAGAAGGTCTCTGGACAGGCGACGCGGACAATTATCGTGCCACGATTGATGAGCAATGTCTCATGGTGTTGCCAGCCAAGCCCTTCATCGTGACCGGGCGACAAGCGGCCGAGGCGGTGTCCAGCACGCCGCGCTGGACCCACGTCACGTTGACGGACCGGCAGGTTGCCCGGCCGCAGGAAGGCCTGATCGTCATCGCCTACACGGCGCAAGCAGAGCGGGCAGGCGAGCAGGCATACGAAGCGCATTGCACGACCGTGTATCGCCGTCTCGAGCACGACAAATGGCGTGTGGTCCAGCACCAGCAGACGCCGCCGCTGACACTGCCCAGCCAGACTTGACTTAGCCCGACGGTGTTAATGGTAGTGTAGACGCGATGTCATGAAGCGCCGATGCCAAAGCAGAAATGCAAGACTCTTACGGGAGATAGGCAGCAGCAGTCGTGAAACGTCCCGCACCGCGCACCCGAGGAACCAAAAGTTTTTTGGTTCTTTTTTTCAAAAAAGAACCGCTTGCCTTGCCTTTTGTCGACAAGCCCCTGCATCAAACGTCGCTGGTTTCTCCCGAAATCCGTTCCGGCCCGGTAGCCGTCTCGACGCTGTTAGCCTGAGTTTGGGTATGCGCAGTTCTGGGCGGTGGCAAGAGTAAGCAAGCGGTTCTTTTTTGAAAAAAAGAACCAAAAAACTTTTGTCTCCGTAAGTAAGCGGCGCAGGAAGTGTCGCGACAGCAGGACTGAGCGTTTTTTGCCTTGCCTTCCGCGCGGGGGCAAAGCGCGAACCTATGTGCCGCTGCCATCAGCCTGTCAGAACAGGTGAACGTCGCCAACTGCTAGCCCTGCCGGGTTGCCGCGCCGCGGCTGGGCACGCCGGAGGGCGAGACTAACAAGAGGGAAGAGTCATGGACACGATGATCGAACTGCCGCAGCCGCCGATGCACGACAGGATCGCGCCCATCTCCCGGCAAATCTGGGACGCCAAATACCGGCTGAAGGCGGCGGACGGCACGCCGGTGGACGTCACCATCGAGGACAGCTGGCGCCGAGTCGCCCGTGCCTTGGCCGCCGTGGAAGCCCAGCCCGAGCGCTGGGAGAAGCCGTTCTACGAGGCGCTGCAGGATTTTAGGTTCCTGCCGGCAGGCCGCATCCTGTCCGGCTCGGGCACCGACCGGCGCGTTACCCTGTTCAACTGCTTCGTCATGGGCGACATCGGCGACGACCTCGGCAGCATCTTCGACCATCTGCGCGAGGCCGCGCTGACCATGCAGCAGGGCGGCGGGATCGGCTACGACTTCTCCACCCTGCGGCCGAAGGGCGCTCCGGTGCAGGGCGTCGGCGCCGACGCGTCCGGGCCGCTGTCCTTCATGGACGTGTGGGACGCGATGTGCCGCACCATCATGTCCGCCGGCGCCCGCCGCGGCGCCATGATGGCGACCATGCGCTGCGACCACCCCGACATCGAAGCCTTCATCGCCGCCAAGCGCCAGGCCGGCCGGCTGCGCAACTTCAACCTGTCCGTGCTGGCGACCGACCCGTTCATGGCCGCGGTGCAGTCTGATGCCGACTGGCCGCTGGTGTTCGGCGGCCGCACCTACAAGACGCTGCCCGCTCGCGCGCTGTTCGGGGCCATCACCCGCGCCACCTATGACTACGCCGAACCCGGCGTGATCTTCATCGACCGCATCAACGCCCGCAACAACCTGGCCTATTGCGAGACGATCCACTCCACCAACCCGTGCGGTGAGCAACCGCTGCCGCCCTACGGCGCCTGCCTGCTGGGCTCGGTCAACCTCGCCCGCCTGGTGCGCTCCCCGTTCACCCCCGATGCCCGCCTCGACGAGGCCGAGCTCACTGACCTGGTCGCGGTGGCGATCCGGATGATGGACAACACTATCGACGCCTCCGGCTTCCCTCTGGAGTCGCAGCGGCAGGAGGCTGTGGCCAAGCGGCGGATCGGGCTCGGGATGACCGGGCTGGCCGACGCGCTGATGATGGTCGGGCTGCGCTACGGGTCGCCCGAGGCAGCTGAGCGGGCAGGAGAGTGGGCCCGGCAGATCAGTCGCGCCGCCTACAGCACATCGGCGCGTCTGGCGCAGGAGAAGGGTTGTTTCCCGCTGTTCGACCGCGACGCCTACCTCGCCGGGCAGACCATCGGCGAACTCGACGAGGACGTGCGCGCCGAGATCGCGGCACACGGCATCCGCAACGCCCTGCTCACCTCGGTGGCACCCACGGGCACCATCTCGCTGGTGGCCGACAACGTGTCCTCCGGCGTCGAGCCGGTGTTCGCGCTGGCCTACACGCGCAAGGTTCTGCAGCCCGACGGGTCGAGGACCGAGGAGGAGGTGTCCGACTACGCGCTGCGCCGGTTCCGCGCGCTGCGCGGCGAGGCGGCCCCGCTGCCGGCGCATTTCGTGACCGCCCAGGACCTGACGCCAGCCGAGCACGTCCGCATGCAGGCGGCCGTGCAGCGCTACGTGGACAGCGCGATCAGCAAGACGGTGAACGTTCCGGAGGACATCAGCTTCGAGGCGTTCCAGGCGGTCTACCTCGATGCCTACAGGTCCGGCTGCAAGGGCTGCACGACCTATCGGCCGAACGCCATCACCGGGTCCGTGCTCGAAGTCAAGCCGGCGGAGCCTGCACCGGCGGTGGCGGCCGAGGCGGTGCCGCCGCCGGGTGCCGGAACCACCGACCTGATGTTGCGGCCGGAGAAGATGGTAGGCGTCACATACAAGCTTCGTTGGCCGGACAGCGAGCACGCGATGTACGTGACGGTGAACGACATCGAGCTGGACGGGATGCGGCGCCCGTTCGAGGTGTTCGTCAACAGCAAGAACCTCGAGCATTACGCCTGGGTGGTGGCACTCACCCGCATGATCAGTGCGGTGTTCCGCCGCGGCGGCGAGGTCGCGTTCGTGGCCGAGGAGTTGAAGCAGGTGTTCGACCCGCGCGGCGGCCAGTGGAGCAACGGCCGCTACGTGCCGTCGCTGGTGGCCGCGATCGGCGAAGTGCTGGAGCGCCACATGCGCGAGACCGGCTTCCTGGCGGCGGCCGACCTGCCGGTGGCTGCGCCGAGCACGAGCGCTTCGGCCGGCGCGCTTGGGCCGTTATGTCCGAAGTGCAGCCAGCCTGGTTTAGTGAAGGAGGCCGGGTGCTTGAGCTGCATGCATTGCGGTTGGTCGAAATGTTCATGAGCGTTAGCAAGCAAGGCCTTCTTTTTTGAAAAAAAGAAGCAAAAAACTTTTGTTCCTTCGCTCTATCAACGCCGGTGTGCCTCCTGTACCTGGCGAGGCACTTCCGCAGCGCAGAGAACAAAAGTTTTTTGCTTCTTTTTTTCAAAAAAGAAGGCCTTGCTTCCTGCCACCGCAGTCAGTCTCCCGCCTCGTCAAAAACCGTATCGCCTTCACCCGACAACGAGCAACGCTCGCGTATTTGCAGCAGCGATCCGGGCTGTTGTGGAGGCGCTCTCGGATTACCATCGTCCAAGCAGGTACGCCCTTTCTGCATCGCCGCGTTGACGCACCGCTTGCTTTGCTGGTTTGTAGAGATCTGACTTTCGGGGATTGCGGAATTGACTGGATCGACACGGTTCGCACTGCGTACCACCATGCTCGCGTCCGCGGCCGCCTTGCTGGCCTCGGCCGCGCAGGCCGCCCCTGCCCGAGCTGTGGCAGGCATGCAGGATGTCGGCCGGACAGACCCGCAGACGCAGGTGGCCGCGACACTGTGGCTGAAGCCGCGCGACGAAGCGGCGTTTCAGGCTGCCGCTGTCAGCCGGACGACCAAGGGCTCGGCCGATTACCACCACTGGATGACGCAGGCCGACGTGGCCGCGGCCGCGCCGTCCGGGCCGGATGTTGCCAGGCTGGTAGAGTCGCTGAAGGCGGCGGGGCTGGCTGTGGCACCGCGCGGCACCCAAGGCGACGCGCTGCGGGTGACGGGACCGGCGAGCCGCATGGAAGCGGCGTTCGCCACCACGCTGCGCGACGTCCAGGGAGCGTCCGGCCGATACAGGGTGGCACAGACGGAGCCGCGGTTTGCCGGCGCCGGTGGAGAACTGGTGGCCGGCGTGACCGGGCTGTCCACGGTGCCGATGCGCCCCTACGTCCTGCAGCAGATCAACCTGGCAACCGGCAAGCCGGTGCAAATGGCTGCCAACGCCGTCAACCCGGCAGAGGTCTTCACCACGCAATGTTTCAAACAGCGTGAACACCTCGTGTTTGGGCATTTTGTGCCGAACGGCGGCACCGAGCATGCCGATTTGAGAGGACCCGGCTACATCGCGACCGGCCTGTACCCGGCTAAAGCGACCTGCGGCTACACCGCGCACGCCGTCGCCGCCCATTACGGCCTGCCGGCGGCCTACAAAGCCGGCTACAGGGGCCAGGGCCAGACAATCGTGCTGGTGGATGCTTACGGCTCGCCAACCATCCAGTCGGATGCGAACCTGTTCGCCAGCACGATGGGTCTGCCGCCGCTGACTGACGCAAACTTTCAGACCGTCTATCCGGACGGCCCGCCGATCGCCAATCCGTACCCGACTGGCTGGCCGGTGGAGATATCGCTGGACGTGGAGTGGGCGCATGCGATGGCACCGGACGCAAAGATTGTGCTGGTGGTCGCACCCAGCGACGATGCGGACGAGCTGGCCTACGCGCTGCACTACGCCGTCAGCCACGGCCTGGGCGAGGTGATCTCCAACAGCTATGGCTACCCGGAAGCCGATTTCGGTCCGGCCACCGCGCGCGCGTTCAACACCGTCATCGCGCAAGCCGCCGCGCAGGGCATAGCGGTGAACGTCTCGACCGGCGACAGCGGCGACAACGGGTTGGGCACGCCGTCTGGCGCCGCCTCCATCCCTGCCGACTCGCCGTTTGCCACCGGCGTGGGTGGCACCAGCCTGGGCGTGCCCAGCGATAACGGCCCGGTCGAGAGCGCCTGGGGCACCGACCAGACATTCCTGGGCGACATCAACGGCATCTCCGTGCCGCCGGTGCCTGGCGGCTTCGATCAGGGCGGCGGCGGCGGCGAGAGTGCCTACTTGGAGAAGCCGCACTGGCAGCATGCCCTGCCAGGCACCGGGCGCCAGCTGCCCGACGTCTCGGCAGTGGCCGATCCGTTCACCGGTGGCATCATCGTCACGCCGAGCGGCGACGGCACGCAGACCCTGATCGAGGTCATCGGCGGCACCAGCCTGTCCAGCCCGGTGTTTTCCGGCATCTGGGCCCTGGCTGACCAGGCAGCCGGGGCCAGGCTGGGCCAGGCGGCGCCGATCATTGCCACGATGCCGGCCGGCAGCCTGCGTGACATCGTGCCGGTGCCGGCCGCGCTGAACAACCTGTCCGGCACGATCGGCACTCTGAACCAGTCCGCCTATTATGGTGCGGCGGCGCTGCTCGGGCTGACGGCGACGCAGCCGAACGGCTTCGTCGGCACCGCGGTGCAGATCACCGCGCCCAGTGTTGCGATCGGCGCCAAGATCGACCTCAGCTTCGGTTCGGATTCCTCGTTGCTGGCGCTGCCTGGTTGGGACAACGCCACGGGTTACGGCGTGCCGAACGGCCTGTCGTTCATCGAGGCTGCAGCGGCGGCCACTCGGTAAGCGAGCGGGCCTTTCTGGCAAAAGAGAAGCGAGAAACTTTTGGTTCCTGGCACGCATGATGGGAGAGTTCGCGACAGCGGGGCCAAGAGTTTTCTGCTGGTTCTTTCACAATAGTGCTTGCTTTGGGTTGTCGGTTGCGAGGCAGCCGGGCGCTCAGGTCAGGATAGAAGCAAGCAGTTCTTTTTTGAAAAAAAGAACCAAAACTTTTGGTTCCGTAAGTGTTTCGGAGCTGAAGCGTGGTGTCTCGGTATTTATTGACAGCGTTTACCTTCTTCCAGGACCGACTGCTTCCTGGCGCGCCTCAAACGCGGAACACGTAGGTCGATCCTACCTCACGCTCGATATCCGGCGGAAACGCCGCGTGCTTGTCCTTGTAGTATATCGCACGGTGATCTCCAGCCGACAGCAGGTTATACGTCAAATACAGCAAACGCCGAGGCTGCGAGGTGAAGTTCGGCTTGGAGGCGTGCGGCGCGTAGCTGTCGAAGAAGATAACGTCGCCTGGCATCGTCGGCACCGCCTGCAGCGCCAGTCCGCTCTCATCCAGCGGGTTCCATTCCTCGCCGATCAGCCCGTCGCGGTGACGGCCTGCGACCATCTCCAGACAACCGTTCTCCAACGTGGCCGCGTCGATGGTGACCAGCGCTGTCACGAACAAATTGGCATAGATCCCCCAGCCGGCCTGCTGGTCCTGGTGCGCCTTGAACCCCGGCCCGCCCGGCATCTTGAAGTTGATCTTGTCCTTGAACAGCACCACGGGGCCGCCCATCAACGCCGCCGTCCAAGCCTGCAGGCTGCCGTGACGCACCAGCTCGTCCAGCCCGGCATGGTAGGGACAGAAATTCTCTATCCGCTGGATCACCCGGCGTCCTGGTTCGGTAAGGCTGTGCTCGTGATACACCCAGTGCTGCCCGGGTGCTTCGGGCGCGTGCTGCAAGTCTTCTGTCCAGCGCAGCAACTCCGCCATCTGCTGCGGGCCGAAGAACTGCGGCACCACCAGGAAGCCGTCGTCCTGCATCCTGGTCACCTCGCGCGACGTCGGCAACCTGGACGCGGCCACGCCTGCGTCCATCAGCGCCGCGCTCACGCTGCCAACTCCGGCAACAGCGTGCGCGCTTTCACCACGTCTTCGGGAAAATCGATTTCGGTCCAGGGCAGCGAGCTAACGTCCTCGAAGCCGAAACGGTGCGGGTCGCTGGCCTGGATCATGTCGCGTATCGGCTCCTCGTATTCTTTGGACCGCCGCCCGGTGTCGATGTAGCCCTGCACGCGGTCCGCCAACTCGCATGCTGCCGCCGCCGAGAAACGGAAGAAACCCACCGATTCGCCGTGCCAGTCATGCGGTTCGGTGGGGAGCTTGCTGAAATCTACGATCGTACTGTCGCGCACGCACAGCTTCACCGGCTCGTCGCCGGGCTCGATGTTCCGGTCCAGCAGCAGGCAATCGGCCTGCCGGCTTTGCACGAGGCGTTCCAGGAGTCGCCGGTCGTACAGCACGTCGGCATCCATCAGCAGGATCGGCCCTGTGCACCGCAGCAGGTCGCGCACGGTCCACAGCGACACCACGCTGCCCTCCCTGTAGTCGGGGTTGTCCACCGTGGCGACGTCCAGCCCGGTGGCCGTGCCGGCCAGGGCCGCCTTAACCTGTGCCGCGCCATGGCCGACCACGATCGTCACCCGGGCAATACCGGCCTGTTCGAGCAGCGCGAGGTGGCGCGAGAGCAGGCTGCGTCCACCAAGATCGAGCAATATCTTGGGTTTGGGTGTGCCGTCAGCAGCCGCGAAGCCAAGCCTGCGTCCCACGCCTGCCGCCAGTATCACGGCATGTAGCCCTTGCGTGACAGGCAACGTTCCTGTCAGCTTTCTGTCATGGAAATGCATTGTAACACCTCAGGGCAAGGATTATGTACGCCCTCTGACCGTTCGGTCAAACCCAGTCGCACCGAGATCAACGAATGCCTGATCAAGCACCGCTGAACCGCACTTACCTCCGTGGCCTGTCCCGCCCGGCCGAACTCCGCTCGTTGCTCGTCTCGCCGGCCACGTCGTTCCTGATGGAAGCGCATAGCGGCCTGTCGGCGAAGATCGTCGAGGAGGCGGGGTTTGCCGGCATCTGGGCGTCCGGCCTGTCGATCTCTGCGTCGCTCGGCTTGCGTGACAGCAACGAGGCGTCCTGGACCCAGGTGCTCGACGTGCTCGAGTTCATGGCGGACGCAAGCTCGCTGCCCATGCTCGTCGACGGCGATACCGGCTACGGCAACTTCAACAACGTGCGTCGTCTGGTCAGGAAACTTGGCGAGCGCGGCGTCGCCGGCGTCTGCCTCGAGGACAAGCTGTTCCCCAAGACGAACTCCTTTCTCGGCGAACGCCAATTGCTGGCCGACACCGACGAGTTCTGCGGCCGCATCCGCGCCGGCAAGGACGCGCAGACGGATGATGATTTCTGCATCGTCGCGCGCACCGAGGCGCTGATTTCCGGCCATCCGATGGAGGAGGCGCTGCGCCGCGCCGAGGCCTACCACGCGGCCGGAGCCGACGCGATCCTGGTGCACTCCAAGCGGTCCGACGTGAGCGAGATCGCGGCCTTCATGCAACGCTGGGACAAGCGCTGCCCGATCGTCGTCGTGCCGACGATGTACTACGCGACGCCCACGGCCACGCTGCGCGCCATCGGCATCTCGACGGTAATCTGGGCGAACCACCTGGTGCGCTCGTCGATCACCGCGATGCGCGAGACTGCACGTATCATCGCGCGGTCGGAGTCGCTCGTCGAGGTCGAGGACCGCATTGCCAGCGTGCGCGACGTCTTCCGGCTCACCGGCAACGACGAGCTGGAGGAGGCGCAGCGCCGTTACCTGCCGCTCAGCCGCAGCATCCACGGCGTGGTGCTGGCCGCCTCGCGCGGCACGGCGTTGGGCGAGGTCACCGCCAGCTTGCCGAAATGCCTGGTGGACATCCGCGGCAAGACGTTGCTGCACCGCTTGCTGGAGACGCTCGGCGAGGGCGGCGTGCACGACGTCACCGTGGTGCGCGGCTACGCGCGCGACGCGATCGTGCCCGACGGTTTCGACGTCGTCGACAATGCGGACTTCGCCGGAACCGGCGAGGCGGCGTCGCTTGCCTGCGCCATGCCGCAACTGCACGGCGAGCTCGTTATCTCCTACGGCGACGTGCTGTTCCGCCGCTACGTGCTGGACGGCCTGGTCGCTTCCACGGCCGACATCACCGTGGTGGCCGATTCGTCGTTGCGTGCGCAAGCCAACCCGCGCGACCTAGTGGCCGCCGACCGACGCAACACCGCCGCCTACCTGGACGACGTGCCGGCGCGCCTGACCGGCGTGGCCGCGACGCGGGACCAGGCTGCCGGCGAGTGGATCGGGCTGATGCATACCAGCGCGCGCGGCACCGAGCTGCTGCGCGAGGAGCTAGCCGCCATGCAGGCAGACGCCACGCTGCAGCAAGCCGACCTGCTGTCGGTGATGGACCGTTTGCGCGCGCGCTGCGACGTGGCGGTGCACTACATTGCCGGCCATTGGCTGGACGTGGACACGCTGACCGACCTGGCAGACGCGCGGAACTTCTCCTGAGTGTGCACCCGGAAACATCGGCTTGTTGCCAGACTGAGAAGATGTTGTTTCCGACGAGCGAGGTCGCCATTGATTTACGCAGGCAGCAAGTGCCGTCTCGGACTGTGATCGTGGGTGTCGGGCAACGGCAAAGGAAGGCAAGGCCTGCTTTTTTGAAAAAAACAGCAAAAAACTTTTGGTTCGGCTGTCGCGGAGTCTCTTTCAGCGTGCACCCTAGGAACAAAAGTTTTTTGGTTCTTTTTTTCAAAAAAGAACCGCTTGCTTTCTCTTTCCCCTGTCAACGCCGCATGCATTTCGCATGACCCTGGAAGCAAGCGCTGTGCTGGCCGCGGCGTCCGCCGCCGGGTTCAGCCTCTACACCGGCGTGCCGTGCAGCTTCCTCACCCCGCTGATCAACCGCGTGGCCAGCGACCGCACGCTGCGCTACGTGGGCGGCGCCAGCGAGGGCGAGGCGGTGGCCATCGCGGCCGGCGCGTGGCTCGGCGGGCGGCAGACGGTGGTGATGTGCCAGAACTCGGGCCTGGGCAACGCGGTGAACCCGCTCACCTCGCTCAATACGCCGTTCCGCATCCCGACGCTGCTGGTCGTCACCTGGCGCGGCCAGCCGGGCCTCGCCGACGAGCCGCAGCACGCGCTGATGGGCGAGATCACCCAGGACCTGCTCGCCGTCATGCGTCTGGGCCACGCGCCGTTTCCGCAGACGCGGGAGGCGCTGGGTCCGACTTTCGCGCACGCGCAGGCGGAGATGGAGCGCACCTCGCTGCCGTTCGCCCTCGTCATGCAAAAGGGCGACCTGGCCGACGAGGCGCTCGACGAGCCTGCCCGCCCGCATCCCGGCACCGGCAGCCGCACCGATTTGTGCGAGCATGGCCCCCGCCCGAGCCGGGTCGAGATCCTCGAGCGCGTGCTCGCCTTGGCCCCGGCCGAGGCGCCCATCATCGCCACCACCGGCAAGACCGGCCGCGAGCTGTTCACCCTGCAGGACCGTGCGCAGCACCTCTACCAGGTGGGCTCGATGGGGTGTGCCGCGCCGATGGGCCTGGGCCTGGCGCTGGTCACCGGCCGCCGCACCATCGTGCTGGACGGCGACGGCGCCGCGCTGATGAAGCTGGGTGCCATGGCCACCATCGGCGCCTACCAGCCGCCGGGCCTGCTGCACGTGCTGCTGGACAATGGCGTGCACGATTCCACTGGCGGCCAGGCGACAGTGTCCGCCAGCGTGGACTTCGCCGGCGTTGCGCTGTCCTGCG
This sequence comes from Acetobacteraceae bacterium, assembly GCA_965198755.1. Taxonomy (GTDB): domain Bacteria; phylum Pseudomonadota; class Alphaproteobacteria; order Acetobacterales; family Acetobacteraceae; genus BOG-908. The sequence goes on along the minus strand of OZ240673.1, from coordinate 2,989,347 downwards.
GCTATGCCCACGCGTTCAGCTGCGACACCGAGACTGGTTTTGTGCGGGCGTTTGCCGATGCGCTCGGACTGGCAGGGCCGGTGTTGCTGCACGTGCGCATCCGGCCGGGATCGATGGAGAGGCTGGGCCGCCCGACGATCGCGCCGCACGAGGTGGCGCGGCGGTTCCGCGATTTCCTGCTCCAGGCGGCGTGAGTGAAGATCGGCGAGCGTCTCGTTGACGAGGAAAAGGCGTCTGCGCAACGCGGGTCGTCGACTCACGACGATGACCTGGAGTGTTGACCGGTGATAGGCGAGGCAAGCGGTTCTTTTTTGAAAAAAAGAACCAAAAAACTTTTGTTCCCTTGGGCGCGCGTTGCAGGGACCTCCGCGACAGCAGGACTAAAAGTTTTCTGTTGTTATCTCTCACGTAAGCACGCCTTACCGTTCTTGCCGGGAAGCGGACAGGCAGGATCTTGGGATGCCGGGCCTAGCTCGCAAAACACCTGGCACACACCTGTGGATCGAGAAGAGTTTCACCACCAAGGGCACCAAGATACCCGACCGCTTTTGAACCGCCCGCCCCCAGATTTGCTTCAGCAAATTGAAAGTTCAGCTGCGTTGTTCTCTAAACAAAGCGCCTTGGTGCGCTTGGTGTTAAACCCTGATTGCCGTGTTGCTGAAAATCCCCAGCAGCGCAATTCAAATAACCAGAGAAGCTTTTCTAATTCGAGCGGACGTCACTGATGCGTATCGTTTCAGCCGTCCGCGACAGCGCGCGCAAAAGCTTTTTGCTTCTTTTTCTCGAAGAAGGCCTTGCCTTCCCTCGTCTTGCCTCCTCAGCGCGCAACCATGAACGCATCCACCGCCGCCAAAGCCCGCGCCATCTCCGCTCGCCCGACGGCGCCGATGCAGCCGATGCGGAAGCTGGGTTCCTGCGTCAGCTTGCCCGGGTAGATCACCACCCCGCGCGCGGCCAGGAAATTGTAGAAGCGGTCGAAGTCGAACCAGCCGCCGGGCGGGATGCGGAACGTCACGATCACCGGCGCCTGGTGGGCGTCGTCGATGTAGGTGGCAAAGCCGTGCGCGCGCATGCCGGCGGTCAGCATTGCGCAGTTGGCCTGGTAGCGGGCGTGCCTGGCGGGCACGCCGCCTTCCTCCTCCAGCTGGTCCAGCGCCGCGGCCAATGCGGCCACCACCTGCACCGGCGGGGTGAAGCGCCATTGCTGGTTGGCCTCGAAGCCGCGCCACTGGGCGTGCAGGTCCAGGCTGAGGCTGACGGCGGCCTCTGCGCAGCCGGCCAGGTGCGCCAGTTCGGCAACGACGATGCCCAGCCCTGGCACGCCTTCCAGTCCCTTGTTGGCCGAGCCGACCACCGCGGCGCAGGGCGTGGCGCGCAGGTCGATCGGTATCGCGCCGAACGAGCTCATTGCGTCCAGCAGCAGCCGCCGTCCGGCGGCCTGCACGATCCCGGCGATGGGGGCGAGCGGGTTGAGGATGCCGCTGGTGGTCTCGCAGTGGACCAACGCCACGTCGGTGATCGCGACGTCTTCGGCCAGCGCGGCGCGCACGGCGTCTGGCGGGATCGGCCGGTCTTCGGCCACCTTCAGCACGCGGCCCAGCCGGCCGAGCCTGCGCGCCATCTCGGCGATGCGGCGGCCATACGCGCCGTTGACCAGAACCAGCAGCCTGCCGCCCCGTGGCACCAGGCTCTGCACGGCGGCTTCCACCGCGAAGGTGCCGGCGCCCTGGATCGGCACGGCCACGTGGCTGCCGGTGCCGCCGACCAGGCCGGCCAGCCTGGCGCGCACGCTTTCGCTGAGTGCGATGAAGGCGGCGTCGCGCGACCCCCAGTCCCGCCCGAGTGCGGCGCGGGTGCGGGCAGACGTGGTCAGCGGGCCGGGGGTAAGCAGCAGCTGCGGCTGGTCGGCATCGGTGTCGGGCATGCCGGGCGCGTAGCCCGGCGGGGGCCTGGCCCGCAATGCTGGCAGACTCGTGCCCGGCAAGGCGGGCGGGACCGCGGCCGGCTTTACGGGGAGCATTGTGAGATGGGCCGGTGGCAGCATGACCGGCCGTGTCGACGGAACCATGGCCTGCCGTGCCAGGGTGACCCTGACGGGCCGCCTGGGCAAAACCATGGCCGGCTGCGTCGGTGTGACCATGGGGGGCGCCAGCGGCAGAACCACGGCCGGCTTGGCGGAGTGGTCCATGGCCGGCTACGGCGGCAGGCGGAGGACCGCGCGTGAGGGTCGTGCCAGCCATTGCCGGGGTGGCCGGGTTATGCCTGGCGGCCTGGCTGCTGCGCACCTACGGGTTCGGCCAGGTGGTCGCGTTGCTCGGCCGGGCGGGGTGGCTCGGGCTCCTCGCGGTGGTCACACTCCACCTGCTGCAGGTGGCCGCGTCCGCCGCCGGCTGGCGCAGCATCTCCGCCTCGGCGGCCCGGCGGCCCGGGATGACGGCCTACGGCGTGCTGCGCCTGGTGCGCGAGGGGGTGAACAACCTGCTGCCGGTCGCACAGATCGGCGGGCCGGTGGTGGCCGCCCGCCTGCTCCAGCGCGGCGGCATGAAGCTGCCGCAAGCCGTCGCCACCACGGTGGCCGACCTGACGCTGGAGATGCTCACCCAGATCCTGTTCACCCTGTTCGGGCTCGGGCTGCTGCTGGTGCTGGTGGGTGGCGGCGGGGTCGCCGGTTACGTGGTGACCGGCCTGCTGGCCGCCTGCGGTGTTGCGGCCGGCTTCGTCGGCGCGCAATGGTTCGGCCTGGGCAGGGTGGCCGAAGCCGGCATGCTGCGGCTGGGCGGCCTGCTCGGCTGGGCAGGCAGCGGCCAGGTGGCCGGCCTGCACGACGCGCTACGCAGCTGCTACGCCCGGCCGCGCCCGGTGCTGGAGGGGGCCGCCTGGCACATGGCCTCATGGCTGCTCGGCGGGGCGGAGGTGTGCCTGGCGCTGCACTGCCTGGGGCACGATGTCGGCCTCGGCGCCGGAATGGTGATAGAGAGTCTCGGCCAGGCGCTGAAGGCGGCGGGCTTCGCGGTGCCCGGCGCGCTGGGCGTGCAGGAGGGCGGCTACATCGTGCTGTGCGGATTATTCCAGCTTTCGCCGGAGGTCGGCATCGCGCTCTCCCTGGTCAAACGGCTGCGCGAGGTGGCGTTGGGCCTGCCCGCCCTGGCGCTCTGGCACAGGCTAGAACGCCGCGCGCCGCGCGTGCGCCGGCGCGTCAGAGAGGACGCGGCGTGACCGGCACCTCATGGAGCCACATGGTCGCGCGCCCGCTGGTGCGCCTGGCCGGGGACGCCCCGCGGTGAGCGGCAGCTCCTGGAGCCACGTGATCGCGCGCCCCCTGGTGCGGCCGATGATCGGCACGCCGATCCGGCCGAACCACCTCACCACCCTGCGCCTGCTGACCGGGCTGGCCGCCTGCGCCGGCCTGGCGCTCGGCACGCGCGGGGGCACCTGGTGGGGCGGCTGGCTGTGGATCCTCAGCGCCTTTCTCGACCGCGCGGACGGCGAGCTGGCCCGGCTGGGCAAGCTCACCAGCCCGGCCGGGCACCTCTACGACACCTACGTCGACATCACGGTGAACGCGCTGCTATTCATGGCCATCGGCGTGGGTCTGCGCCATTCGTGGCTGGGCGGCTGGGCGATACCGCTGGGGCTGGTCGCAGGGCTCTCGCTGCTGCTCGGCAGCATCTTCTCGCACCGGCTGGAACTGCGCAGCCCGCCGGGCACCAAGGCGTATTCCGGCCGCTGGGGCTTCGACCCGGAGGACGCGCTGTACCTGATGGCGCCGCTCGCCTGGCTGGGCTGGCTCGGCCCGGTGCTGATCGGCGCCGCCATCGGTGCCACCGCCATCATGCTGCTGACGGCCTGGCGCCTGCAGCGCCTGCCGGCGGCGAGCTGATGCCGAACCTGCCGGCACTGCTGGGGCGCCTGACCGCCTGGTGCGGCGCGCGGCCCCGCCTGGTGGCGGCAGCGGCCGCGGTGCTGGCGGTGGTGGGCGTGCTGACAATCCGCGCCGACCTCGGCGTTAGCACCGACACCGGCACGCTGTTCTCGGCGAGCCTGCCGTGGAAGCAACGGCAGAACGCGCTGCGCGACGCCTTTCCGCAGACCAAGAGCATCCTCGTCGCTGTGATCGACGCCGCCATCCCCGAGGAGGCCGACGCCACGGCAGACGCCCTGGCCGCAGCACTGCAGGGCGACACCACGCATTTCATCTCCGTCGTCCAGCCCACCGCCTCGCCCTTCCTGCATCGCAACGGGCTGCTCTACCTCGGTACCAAACAGCTTGCGGACCTGCTGGACCGCACCGTCGACGCGCAGCCGTTTCTCGGCCAGCTCGCTTTGGACCCAAGCCTGGACGGGCTGGCCGGCGCGCTGTCGCTGATCGGCATCGGCGTGGTGCGCCAGCACGCCGACCTGGCCGCGTTCGCCCCGGCGCTGATGGGCTTCCACGCGGCGCTGGCGGCGGGCACGCAGGCCAAAACCCTGTCCTGGCAGAGCCTGCTGGCCGGCCAGGTCGCCTCGCTGGCGGGGCGCTATCGCTTCGTGCTGATCAAGCCGCACCAGGATTACGGCGCCCTGCAGCCGGGTGCCAAGGCGACCGCGGCGATCCGGCTTGCCGCCGCTTCCCTGCCGTTCGTGCGCGACGGCAGCGCGCGCGTGCGCATCACCGGCCCGGTGGCGCTGGACGACGACGAGTTCGCCACCGTCGCCCACGGGGCCGCGGGCGGGCTGGCGGCCAGCCTGGTGCTGGTGACGCTGTGGCTGTGGATCGCGGTGCGGTCCTGGCGGCTGATCCTGCCCATCCTGGGCACGCTTCTGCTGGGGCTGGACCTCACCGCGGCGTTCGCGGCGCTGGCGGTGGGCACCCTGAACCTGGTCTCCGTCGCCTTTGCCGTGCTGTTCGTGGGGCTGGCGGTGGACTTCGCCATCCAGTTCACCGTGCGCTTCCGCGAGGCCAGCACCACGCATCCCGACACCGCCTCGGCGCTGGGTGCGGCAGGACAGCGCAGCGGCGCGCAGATACTGGTGGCATCGCTGTCCACCTCGGCGGGGTTCTTCGCCTTCACCCCCACCTCGTTCGCCGGCGTGGCGCAGCTGGGGCTGATCGCCGGGACCGGCATGCTGATCGCGTTCGCCTGCACGCTGAGCGTGCTGCCGGGATTGATCGCGCTGTGCCGGCCGGTGCCAGAGGCGGGCGAGGTGGGCTTCGCCTGGGCCCGGCCGATCGATGCGGCCATCGTGCGGCGGCACCGGCTGATCCTGGCAGGCGCCGGCCTGCTGGCCTTGCTGGGGGTGGGCCTGGCCCCGTGGCTGCAGTTCGACGGCGACCCGCTGCACACCAAGAACCAGTCGAGCGAGTCGGTCACCACGCTGGCCGACCTCGCCGCGGACCCGATCACCAACCCCTACAGCATCGAGATGCTGGAACCCTCGATCGGCGACGTGGCCGAGGTTGCCGCCCGCCTGCAAAAGCTGCCGACCGTGGAGGGCACCGTCAGCCTGGACAGCCTGGTGCCCGCCGACCAGGCCGCCAAGCTGCCGATGATCGCCGACGCCGCTTCCCTGCTGCTGCCCACCTTGGCGGTGCAGGCCAGGCCGGCGCCGGACGCGGCCAGCCTGCGCGCCGGACTGCGCCGCGCCTTGCCGGCGATGCAGGACGCCGCGCGGACCATGCCGCCGGACGCGCCCTACGCCCTGGTCACCGCCGACCTGGAGCGGCTGCAATCGGCCAGCGACGCGCGGCTGCTCGCCGCCGACGCCGCGCTGACGCGCTTCCTGCCGGCGCAGCTTGCCCAGCTGCAGACCGTGCTGGGTGCCGGCCCGGTGACGCGTGCCGACATCCCCGCGGACCTGGCCGCCGGCTGGGTCGCCCCGGACGGACGCGCCAAGCTGCAGGTGCTGCCCAACCGGGCCGCGTCGCAGGACAGCGCCGGGCTGCACCGCTTCGTGGCGCAGGTGACCTCCGTCGCACCGGAAGCGAGCGGGGCGGCGGTGGCCATCGTGCGCAGTGCGGACACCATCGTGGCCGCCTTCCGCCTGGCCGCCATCGGCGCCATGGCGGCGATCACGCTGATCCTGCTGGTGGCCCTGCGCGGTCTGCTGGACGCAGCACTGGTGCTGGCGCCGCTCGTGCTGTCCACCTTGCTGACGGTGATCGCGGCAGTGCTGCTGCCGCTGCCGCTCAACTTCGCCAACATCATCGCATTGCCGCTGCTGCTGGGCGTCGGCGTGTCGTTCAACGTCTACTTCGTGATGAACTGGCGCGCCGGCCTGACGATGCCGCTGAGCTCGCCCACCGCGCGCGCGGTACTGTTTTCTGCGCTGACCACGGCGACAGCGTTCGGCTCGCTCGCCCTCTCGAAACATCCTGGCACGGCAAGCATGGGCGCGCTGCTGCTGGTGAGCCTGGCTTGTACGCTGGCATCAAGCCTGACGTTCGAACCTGCGCTGCTGGCATGGGTTTCCCGACGAAACCGCGCGTAGCGGAACATGGCTGCAGGGGGCAGGAACTTACCGGTTGAGCTTGCGCTTGGCACGCTGGCCGGGTCTGGAAGAAAGCAAAGGTGTTCTCTTTCGAGAAGAAGCAAGAAGCTTTTGCGAGCGCTGCCGCGGACGGCGAAAGATGTTTGCTCTTACCTTAGGTTTTGCCCATTGCTGTTGGTTGATTGATCCACGATGACACGCCGCCGGCGCTCGTCCACATGCGATCACACCAACACCGGGGCACCGTGCGCGGCGTCTAGCGTCGGCGGGATGCCGTGCCGGCGGGCTGCGGCTGTACTGCCATCCACGCCGCCCGTGTGGCCGTCATGAGCCACAACACCGTTCTCCACCGCCTGATCCGGCCCGTCGTCGCACGCGTCGCCACGACCGGGATCAGGCCGAACCACCTGACCGCCCTGCGCCTCGTTACTGCGGTAGCGGCCGCGGCGGCGTTCTCGGCCGGATCGGTGCAGGCGATCCGGATCGGGTCCGCCCTGTTCGTCGTCTCCGCCCTGCTGGACCGCGCGGACGGCGAGTTGGCGCGACAGACCGGGTGTTTCAGCAACTGGGGACATGTGCTGGACCTCGCAGGTGACTGCAGCGCGGACGCACTGGCCATGCTGGCGATCGGCCTGGGTGCAACGCGCACCTGGCTCGGCTGGTGGGCACCTGTCCTGGGCATGTCGGGCGCGCTGAGCACCGCGGTCGTGTTCTGGCAGCTCAACCGCTCGTCACAGCGGCCGAAGGACGTGCCTGCAGACAGGCCGTTCGACCCGGACGACGCCATCCTCGGCGTGCCTCTGCTGGCGTGCTGCGTCGGACTTCCCCCTGTCCTCGTGCTCGCCGGCGGCCTCACGCCGCTGGTCGCAGTCTGGTTGCTGACGCGCGAACCTCGAGTGCTGGCGAGAGCGAAATAATATCAACTGGTCCGGTAAGTGAGCGTTGCGAAAGCAAGCAAGGCCTTCTTTTTTGAAAGAAAGAAGCAAAAAACTTTTGCTCTCTCGCATTTTCAGCACGCGTGTTTGTTCGGGGACCTCCGACTGCTGCAGATGCGGAGGAACAAAAGTTTTTTGGTCCTTTTTTCAAAAAAGGACTGCTTGCTTTCTGCCCCGCGGCGGCGCGGGTGTCGCTTGGAACCAACCTGCCGAACGGAGGTTGTCGTTTCCCTGATCTTGAAGGAAAGCCCGTGAGCATTTCAGACACCCAGCGCCTGCAGATGCAGGATCCGCGTCATCAATATCCCGAGCCGCCGTTTCCCCGTCAGCCGCAAAGCGCACCGGGGCTGGCGTCGGAGATGGACCCGAAACCCAACCACGGTGAGACGAGCTATGTCGGTCACCAGCGTCTCGCAGGCCGGCACGCTTTGGTGACGGGTGCCGATTCCGGCATCGGCCGCGCAGCGTGCATCGCGTTTGCCCGCGAGGGCGCCGACGTGGCGCTGAACTATCTTCCCGAAGAGGAAGCCGACGCCAAGGCGGTGGCAAAGCTGATAGAGGCAGACGGCCGCAAGGCGGTCCTGATCCCGGGCGACATCACCGACCAGACATTCTGCGAGCGCCTCGTCAAACAGGCTGCGAGCGAGCTGGGCGGCCTCGACATCCTCGTGAACAACGCGGGCAAGCAGACCAACCAGTCCGACATTTCCGAGATTACTGCAGAACAGTTCGATCGCACGCTGAAGACGAACCTTTACGCCATGTTCTGGATCACCAAGGCGGCCGTGCCGCACATGCCGCCGGGTGCGTCGATCATCAACACCGCGTCCGTTGTCGCCTACAAGGCGCCGGAGATCCTCCTGGATTACTCGACGACGAAAGCCGGCATCATCACGTTCACGAAGGTATTGGCCAAGCAGCTCATCGAAAAGGGCATCCGCGTGAACGCCGTCGCACCCGGACCTTTCTGGACTCCGCTGCAGCCTTCCGGTGGGCAGCCGCAGGACGCGGTGGAGAAGTTCGGAAGCTCCGTGCCGCTGGGCCGCCCCGGCCAGCCGGTAGAGATCGCGCCGATCTACGTGTTCCTGGCTTCCCAGGAAGCGAGCTACGTCACCGGCGAAACCTACGGCGCCACCGGAGGCACCGGCCTAGCCTGATTTTGGCGGTCTGGGGTTCCCAACCCCAGCGGGGTCCAGGGGCAGCGCCCCTGGCCGAAGCAAGGCCTTCTTTTTGAAAAAAAGAGGCAAAAAACTTTTGCTCGAAGCTGTCGCGGTTCTGTCCGGAGGGCCCGCGACAGCGGAATCAAAAGTTTTTTGGTCCTTTTTTTCAAAAAAGGACTGCTTGCTTCCTATGAGTCAGCATCCAAGCGGGTTTGTATTACCCAGTCTCAATCATTCAGCGACAACACAGCATGTATCAATGCCAGGTGGCTAAGTGCCTGCGGCATGTTGCCCAGCATAGCCCCGCTGCTTGGATCCTGCTGCTCATTCAGCAAGCCCAGATTATTCCCAGTAAAGGCCAGCAACAGGTCGAGTTGCGCCTTCGCCGTGGTGACGTCCCCGAGCAGCGCGTAGGCCTCGACCAGCCAGAAGGAGCAGGCCAGGAAACCACCTTCCTCCGCCTGCATGCCGGAGTAGCGATACAGCAGCGGTCCGGCGCTGAGTTCCGAGCGGATCGCCTCGCGCGTTGCGGCCAGCCGGTCGGTGCGCTCGAAGCCGAACCGCGTGGCCAGCAACAGGGCAGCGTCGAGCTTTTCCGTGCCGGCATACATCGTGTACGCCTGCCGGCTTTCGGACCAGCAATGGGCGTCGACCCAGTCACGGATGTGGTCACGCTGTCGGCGCCAGCGTTCGCAGCGTCTGGCGTCGATCTGGCCGGCGGTCGCGAGCCGCATGGCGCGGTCGAGTGCGGTCCAGCAGCCGAGCTTCGACATGGTGTAGTGCTCTTGCTGCTCGAGCTCCCAGATCCCCGCATCCTTGCGGCCCCATTGGTCCGCGCATTCGTCGGCGAGGTCGGCCAGCAGACGCCGCGTGACGAGGTCGAGCACGTGGCCTTGCTCGACGAACAGCGCGGCCGTCTCCAGGATGTCGCCGTAGACGCCGAGCTGCAGCTGCTTCCGCGCCAGGTTGCCGTGCAGCACGGGCGTGCTGCCGCGATAGCCGGGCACGTCCACCTCCTCCTGGTCCGGTGCCAGGTTGCCGTCGAGGCTGTACATGATGTGCAGCCCGTCGTGCCGCTCGATCGTTGCCGTCATCCAGGAAAACGCCGCCTTGGCTTCTTCCACGGCCCCCACGCGCAGGAACGCCTTGATGGTGTAGGCGGCGTCGCGGATCCAGCTATAACGGTAGTCGTAGTTCTTGGCGCCGCCGATGCGTTCCGGCAGGCCGTTGGTGGCTGCTGCAGCGATCGCGCCGGTCGGCGAGAACAGCAGCAGCTTCAACGCCAGCGCACTTCGCCGCAGCACGGCGGTGTAGGGCCTTTCCACGTCGAGGTTGTTCGCCCATTCCCGCCAGGCCTGGTCCGAGCGGTCGATACGCGCGTCGATCGTGGCGAGCGGCGGCAGTATCAGAGGCTCATCATCCGACGCGAGCAAGGCGACGATACTGCGCGAACCGTGGCCAGTCTGCACGGTGGCGACGAGCCGGTCGTCCGCCTCCACGATCCGCCGCACGTCCGCGGAGGCGCGGAACGCGCACAGGAGTCCGTCCACGTGAACCACGTCTCCGTTCGGACTGGTCTCGCGCCACGGCGTCGTGCGTTGGCGGCGCCGGCCGAGAAGCAGCTCGACGTCGAGCTGCATTTCTCCCTCGAGCCCCTCGATGCGCTGCGCCAGTTCTGTCCACGGCAGCCGGCCGGAAATGCCGCTGTTCAACGACGACGTGACGCGAACACGCCCGCTCGCAGTGGAGAAGATCTGTTCGAGGACGTTGCTGTCTTCGCGGTAGGCGCGCTCCACGGTGAACGGACCGGACGGCGTGATGGCGAAGCGGCCGCCAGACGGGCCGGCGACGAGACGGTCCAGGAACGGCACGCTGTCGAGGCTGGGCAGGCACAGCCAGTCGATCGCACCATCCGCGCCGAGCAGTGCAACGCTGCGTCCGTCGCCGAGTGCGCCGTAGAGTTCCAGGGGCAGCACGCCGTCGCGACGTTCGGGTTTGATAGGCAATCGGCAATCCTTGTTGTCATGTCGGCGGCCCTTGGTTCAGCAAGGAGGCGAGGCCTTCTTTTCTGAAGAAAAGAAGCAAAAGACTTTTGTCCCTGCTGTCGCGAAGGTTCTGCAGCGTGCGCCCGAGGGAACAAAAGTTTTTTGGTTCTTTTTTTCAAAAAAGAACTGCTTGCTTTCTTCTGCACGAAACTCCGCGCGCCAGGTGCCTACTGCTTCTGCTCCGAAGCCGGAACCCAATCCGCAGGTGTGTGCGTGGCGGCGCGTATCGCAGGGGCGGCCGTGTCGATCGCCTTGCCGATCTGTTCCACGGCGGCGCGTGTGGACGCGTCCTTACGCCACCAGGATTTTCCGACGATGAGGACGGCATCGACGCTGATCGTGTTCACGCCGCCGAACCAGCCATGGCTGAGCGCTTCGGGTTGATACATCTTCTTGCCCGTCCAGTCTGCCTGCTCGAAGAACTTTGCCGGCGCGTTGATGGCGAGGAACTTGAAGATCGGTCGTCCGCGTTCGTCGACCTGGGCCTTGATCGACTGCTCGATCATGTCCGAGTTGCGGTCGTCCATCAGAAAAAAGGCGTCGATGTTCTTGTCACGCAGCATGCGCAGGGCAGCGGTGCCGCCGTCCGTGGTGGGGTGCACTGCGGAGTGCCAGCGCGGGTCTGCGTTGAGCAGGTTTCTCAGCGTGATCTGTCCGCCCGAACCATCCTCTCCGGCAGCGACGTTGAGCACCTGGCCGGCGGCCGCGTGGTCGATCTGGCCGGAGACGCGCGTGTAGGGCGTATCGGCGCGCACCACCCAAAAGCCGTAATACGGATAGAGCGGGCGGCCAAGCGAGACGTACCTGCCGGCGCAGCTTGCCGCATTGGCGTCCGACGTGTGGGCCCGATCGCTCGCGGCGTCACGCTGCACGATGGCAGCTTCGTCGAGGCCCAGGCAGACACCGGTGGCGGACATGAACGAGCCGGTGCTCTCGTCGGGCACGAGGGTGACGCTGGTGCCGGCGAGCTGCTGGGCGAGGATGGGGACCACCTGGGCGTAGTTGCCTTTCGTCTTGACGCCGGCCGCGACGCGAACGGTGATCTCCGCCGATTGGGGGTGCTGCTTGGCAAGGCGCTCTGCCAGGCTCTGTGCGTGCAAGGTGGGCATGGCGACAAAGGTCAGCAGGAACAGAAGTCGCGTGGCGGACGGCATGGGGCATCTCCGTGCTGAGGCGTGTTTCGCGCGGATCCGTTTAGCACGTCCGTCAGGCTGATTCAGCCAGCCGGCGGTTGCGGGAGGCGCCCGATCAAATGGTAAAGGAGTTCAGGCAATTCTTCGCCCGTTGAGTTCACCCGTCAGCAGCTAGGCCCGCAATGGCTTGCCGGATGGTCAGCCGCGACGCCGCAAGAGCCATGCTCTGCCATGTGGGATCATCATCGAAATACACAGCACGCATTCGCACACGCGCTGCTTCGCCGGCCGGCGAAAGAGCGAGGCCATTCTCATAAATCCAAGCGTCCTCGCGCAAGGCCATCACCACATCTATCAAAGGCACGGTACCGATCTCGAGAGTCAATGTCGTCACCTCGGCATGTTTCAACAAATCAATAGAGGCTTCCGAGCAGCCGCCGCTTTTTCGCGTGGAAGGCGAGGTATCATCGAACGGGCTGACCGCGTCCAATCCGAACCAGCGGAGGGTGCGCTCCGACGCCGAACTGCCAGCCGGAGCGACGTTCATCCGCACTGCTTCGCCCCATGAGCCGATGCCGGTGTGGAAGTCGATCAGTCCTACCCTAACTGCATCACGGAGGTAACGTTCAAAGATATCGGTTAAGACGATGCGAGACCAGCAGGGCTCAAAGCCGCCGAAAAAAATCCCAGAAGGATGCCGGTACTGACCTCCATGCACGGCACGCTGCAAAGCTTTGAACCCGAACTTATCGGCATAGGTTTGGAGCACTTCGCGACTGGCAGACTGGGCTTCCGGCGTCCATTCGGAGGGAACGATTGCGTTTGCGAGTGTGTCGTACCCTTCGTTTGTTGGAAGCGGTCCGGAAAAGTTGACCCAATTGCGGTTCAGGTCCACATTTTCTTGAGTAGTCCGCCGCATCCAGGCGAAGCCGTGAGGATTGATTCCGTGGACGATCAGCGCAGCCGTCCCAACCGTCAGCTTCGCTGCGCCGCAACGAGCCAGGAAGTCAACTTGAACTCCTGACCCAAAAAGCCCCTCCGCGCCATGAACGCCGGAAAGAAGGACGAGGACTTTGCTCGCGTCTCGCCGACCCAGCCACGCGATATCAACGGTCAACTCCTCGTCGGAAGGCCCCGTGCCGGGGCAAACTCGGTGTTCAAGTTCACATCCTGCGGCGTGCGCTGCTTGCCTGAACAGATTTCTGGCCTCGATATAGGCGTGCCCAAAGCTGGAAAGCGAGTTCTCTGCTCCGACCATTTCGTCCTTCTATTCTCCGAGCGGGCCTTATGTCTGAATACATTTAGACCAAGTTATTTCACGGACGTGACCGCAAAACGCGCGCTCAGATATGGCAAATAATGCACTATGTTGCGCATCAAGTCCACTTAGCGTGAAGTGTCACGTCACCTTCGAGCGAGTGTCAATAAAGCTGCCAAGACAGGCTGCCGTCGGTGTTGCGCCCGGTTGAGTCATTCCGATTGCGCATAACATGATGTGGAAAAGGAGTTGGAGTGACCGCACGCAGCAGTTCTGCAGGCAGTTGGGAGGATGTCCGTCCCGCGGCTGGCGCGGCTGATGCCCGGCTTGGCGCCAACCGGCGAGGATGCGGCTCGCCTGTGCTGCCGGCCGGCGGAGACCGACGATGAAAGCCGATGCGTGCCGGAGGGTGCTTCCGTGCACAGGCGGCGCGGTCGGACCGGTTCACTCTGGGCAGGTCCGGTCGTACCCTGACGCGTCGACCCAGCCGTCCGGCGGCGGGGGCGACCCATACAGCAGAACCGCAAACCTCCGGTCGCGTTGAGAATAAACGCAGGTGCTTGTAACGCGGGCAGCACGGCCTGCCCGGAGCCGGAATGGCTGATCACGAGACCACTGAGCCAGCTTCGGCGTTCACGCAATGGCAGTGTATCGACGCGCTGAGCGACGGAGTGTACGTCGTCGACACCGCGGGCAGCTGCCTGTTCATTAACACGTCCGCGCTGACCACGCTCGGCTACGACCGGCCTGCGGACCTGCTTGGCCTCAACATGCACGTTGCCATCCACCACACGCGGCCGGATGGCTCGCCGTTCCCGCAATCCGAGTGCCCCCTGTTGCACACCCTCACCAGCGGACTGTCGGTCAGGATGGACAACGAGATGCTGTGGCGCCGCGACGGGACGCCGTTCTTCGCCGAGTATTCCTCATCTCCGGTCATGAGCGGCGGTACCATCGTCGGCAGCATCATAACGTTCAGCGACGTGAGCGTCCGCCAGGATGCCCAGCAGCGCCTGGCGGTGCAGTACGCCGTCAGCCAGGTGCTCTCCGGAACCAGCGCGGACGGCGACATGCCGGCACGGCTGCTAGAAGCAATTGGCACCGGGCTCGCCTGGGACGTGGGCACGTTCTGGCGGCGCGAGGAGTCCTCGCCGGGCCACGACGTGCTGCACTGCGTCGCCGATTGGCGGTCGCGCGATGCCGGACGCCTCGCCGACTTCGCTCGCGACCGGGTGGGCTCGGCGCTCGAATTCGCGGCCGGGCTGCCAGGCAAGGTGTGGGCAACGGAGGCCGCCATTCACGTCGCCGACCTGTCCGCGGTCACCGACAGCCTGCGCAGCGCGGACGCCGCGCGGCTGGGCCTGACCAGCGCGCTCGCCTTTCCGCTGATGGACGGCGGCACCGTCGTGGGTGCCGTCGAGTTCTACAGCCGCCGCCGGATCGGTCTGGACGAAAGCCTGTTGGACTCCGTCTCCACGCTCGGCCACCAGATCGGCCTGACGATGGAACGCAAGCGCGTGGCCGGCGCGCTGGTGGAAAGCGAGCGGCTGAAAGGCGCCATCCTGGCCGCCTCGCCGGACGGCGTGATCACGCTGGACGCGCACGGCATCATCCTGGAATTCAACGACGCTGCCCAACGCGTCTTCGGCCGCAGTGCAGACTCCGTTATCGGCCAGGAACTCGGCCCCCTGATCTTCCCTCCCGAGACGTTGGACGTCCACCGCCGTTTTTTTGCCCGTGCTGCCGGCGGCGAGGACAGCATGCTCGGCGGGCGTGTCGAAGTCGATGCGATCGATGTGTCCGGCAGGCGCTTCCCCATCGAGCTGTCTGTGACACGGGTCGCTCGCGAGCCGCGTCCGCTGTTCACCATCCACCTCCGCGACATTTCAGCCCGTAAGCTCGAGCAGCAGCGTCTGCGTGAGAGCGAGGCGCGCTTCCGCACGATCGCCAACGCCATTCCGCAGATGATCTGGGTCACCGATCCGGCGGGTGCGATCACCTGGTACAACCAGCGCTGGTACGACTACACCGGCACCAGCTTTGCCGAGATGGCCGGCTGGGGCTGGAAGAGTGTGCATCACCCCGACCACCTTGAGCGCGTGGAGAAGCGCCTGCAGGAGAATTTCGCCGCCAGCAAGGATTGGGAAGACACGTTTCCGCTGCGCGGGAAAGATGGCCAGTACCGCTGGTTCCTCTCGCGCGCCCTGCCGATCCGCGAGGAACCCGACGCCACGTGCCCGGACGGCCGCATCCTGGGGTGGTTCGGCACCAACACCGACGTCACCGACATGCGTGAAGCCGAAGTGACGCTGCTTGCGGCGCGCGACGAGGCCGAAGAGGCCAACCGGGCGAAAAGTACGTTCATCGCCAACATGAGCCATGAGCTGCGCACGCCGCTCTCCGCGATCATCGGCTATGCGGAGATGCTGGGCGAGGAGATCGAGGACGGCACGCCGCCCAAAGATCTCGCACGCGACGTGAAGAAGATCGAAGGCAACGCGCGTCATCTGCTTGGCCTCATCAACGACGTGCTCGACCTGTCCAAGATCGAGAGTGGCAAGATGGACGCCTACGCCGAAACTTTCGATGTGGCCGGCATGATCCGCGACGTGGCCGCGACGGTGAGCGCGCTGATGGAAAAGAAGTCCAACCAGCTTGTGCTGCAGGCGGGCGCCGGGCTTGGCACCATGCACTCCGACATCACGCGCATCCGCCAGATATTGCTGAACCTGTTGAGCAACGCTGCGAAGTTTACCGAACGCGGCGCGATCACCCTGGCGGTCTCGCGCGTCAGTGGGCCTGGCGGCATGGACCGCGTGCAGCTCTCGGTGTCCGATACCGGGATCGGGATGACGGCGGAGCAGGTTGCAAAGCTGTTCCAGCGCTTCCAGCAGGCCGATGCCTCCACCACACGGCAGTTCGGCGGCACGGGTTTGGGCCTGGCGCTGACAAAGGCGTTCGCGGCCATGCTCGGCGGCGACGTGCACGTGCAGAGCAGACCGGGGAGCGGCAGCACCTTCACCGTGACGCTGCCCGTAGTGCTGCCCGAGCCCGAGCCCGAGACAGCGAAGCAGAGCGCTTCAAGCGCCGGAGAGGACGAGGCGGTCGGCTCCGGTGACGTGGTGCTGGTGGTTGATGACGACGAGACGCAGCTTCACCTGATGAGCCGCTTCCTGGCGCGCGAGGGTTTCGTTGCACGCACTGCTTCTGACGGTTCGGCCGGCCTGGCACAGGCGCGGCGGCTGCGGCCGAGGGCCATCCTGCTGGACGTGACGATGCCGGGCATGGACGGATGGTCTGTGCTGAGCGCGCTCAAGGCCGATCCGGAGCTCGCCGACATCCCGGTCGTCATGGTGACGTTCGTGGCCGAGCGCGCATTGGCGACCTCCCTCGGCGCGGCGGACTACATCGTCAAGCCTGTCGACTGGGAACGGCTGCGTGCGGTCATGGAGCGGTTTCGGGAGACGGGAAGCAGCGTGCTCGTGGTGGACGACGATGCCGATACCAGGGATCGCATGCGCCAGATACTGGAGAAGGGCGGCTGGCGTGTCAGTGAAGCGACAAACGGCGAGGACGCGCTGCAGAAAGTGACGCATGCCGTTCCCAACGTCGTGCTGCTGGACTTGAACATGCCGGTCATGGACGGTTTCGACTTCCTGTCCGCCTTTCGGGAGCGTCCGGATTGCGGCGAAGTCCCCGTCGTGGTGCTCACCGCTCGGGACCTGACGAATGACGACCGGCGTCGGCTGCGCGGTGCCAACCAGGTGCTGAGCAAGGGCGACATCAGCCTGCACCAGCTGGCGGAAAAGCTGCGGCAGTTGCAGCCTGGGGTGGCGGCAGATGGTTGAACTGTTCTGGGAAGTTCTGTCCTAGGATGTAAGGTGCATAGAGTGTTCATGGCCACTGTCTGGGTGGTCCGAAATCGGCACCCGGACCATCAGGAGTTCGTGTCGCTCAAGCAGCTTTCAACGACAGGCCGGACCGGATGAAGTAATTCAGGTTGACCGCGCTGCGCCATGTCAGCGCACACCAGCATCGGGTGCTGCACACGCCGGGTGCGTCGGTCATGGGACGCAGCGCAGCTCGGCCGCAGCATCACCGCCGGTGGCCGTCAGGCGCGCGGCTGGCTACGCATTTGCGAATTCATCGGACGCATGTGTGTGCGGCAGACAAACCCGGCGGGCAGGCTGGAGTTGACGGAGTGACCAAGGGAGCTCCTCCGATGCTGTATTCTCAGATGACCCGCCGCACGCTGCTCGCCACGGCGACGGCAGCCGCGGCGATATCGGTGCCGCGGGCGCGCTCCGCCGAGTCCGGATCCGTCGAGCTGGTCGCCACGTTCACCGAACCGCATCAGGTGACCGGCGTGGCCGTGGCACCCGACGGCCGCGTGTTCGTGAATTTTCCGCGCTGGGAGCAGGATGTTTCCATCTCCGTCGCCGAGGTCAGCAAGAGCGGCAAGCTGACCCCCTATCCTGATGCGTCGTGGAACAGCTTCCGCGCCGCCGAACCCGCCCAGCCAGGGCAGCGGTTCGTCTGCGTGCAAAGCGTCACCTGCGACCCGCAGGGCAACCTCTGGGTGCTCGACCCCGCAGCGCCCGGGCTGGCGCTCGAGGTCACCGGTGGTCCCAAACTGGTGCGGATCGACCTCACGCGAAACCAGGTGTCGCGCACCTACACGTTCGATGATCGCGTGGCGCCGCAAGGGTCTTACCTGAACGACATCCGCTTCACGCCGGACGGACAGCGTGCCGTGCTGACCAACTCCGGACAGCCCGGTTGCCTGGTGGTGCTGAATGTCGCCTCGGGCCGTGCTCGCCGGGTGCTCGACGGGCATCCCAGCACGCAGTTCCAGCCCGGACTGGTGATGACGGTCGAGGGCAAGCCGCTACGCCGCCTGGACGGCCAGACGGCCGAGTTCGCCGCCGATGGTATCGCAATCGACACAGCCGGCGACTACGTCTATTGGCAGGCAACGACCGGGACCACGATGTATCGCGCGCCGCTGAAGACCCTGTTTGATGAAAAGCTGAGCAAAGAGCAGCAGGGCGCGGCAGTGGAGATGTTCACCCACACCTTCATCGCCGACGGTTACTGGATGTCCCGTAGCGGCCACCTGTATGTGACGAGCTGCGCGGACAACACCGTCAGGCGGATGAACCCGGACCGCTCGTTCTCGGTGGTGGCCAAGGACAGCCGGTTCAACTGGCCCGACAGCATGGCGGAGGGAGCGGACGGTTCAATCTACGTGACCTGCTCGCACATTCCACAGATGAAAGCCTGGCAGGGTTCTGGCGTCGAGCGTAGCCAGCTTTTTCGTTTCAAGCCGTAGGTTCAGACTCGCGGCAGAAAGCGAAAGCAAGCAAGCAGTTCTTTTTTGAAAAAAAGAACCAAAAAACTTTTGTTCCCTGGAGTACACGCTTCAGGAAACTCCGCGACAGCAGGACCAAAGGTTTTTTGCTGCTTTTTTTCAAAAAAGCAGGCCTTGCTGCCTTGCCCACCCGCCGACCCGGCACCGCTCGTCGCCTCAGCCCCCTGGCGGCACCCGCAAGCACGCTTGCGCGTGCGCCTGCAGGTTGTCGCACGCCAAGGCGGCCGTCTGCGCCGAGAGCCCTAGCAGCCGCGCCTGATACAGGCGCTGGCCGCCGAACGGGCTCGTCGTCCCCAGCCCCACCCGGGCGCTTCCCAGCTCGCGCGGCGAGAGGTCGCGCACCCGTTCTGCCGCACGCCTGGCTTGGTCGGCGTTCGCGAACGCGCCCACCTGAACGGACCAGCGCCCCGCCGCCAGCGCCGGCCGGACGGTGGCCGCCGCCGCCGACGGGATCAGGTAGGTGCTAGCGAAGCTGCGTCGCGCCACCGGCCCGCCGGCCTGGCCCTGTCCCCAGCCTGCCTCGCTGCGCCCGCCGGCTTGGGCCAGGCGCGTCTGCGTCGGCTGGACCTGAACCGCCGGGCGGGCCCGGCATGGCGCCGCCGGGTCGTAGGCCGCGGTCGGGTCCTGCCAGCAACCGGCCCGGCGCGCAGCAGGCGGCACCAGGTAGCCCGCCTGCTGCGGCGCAGCCTGCCCGTAAGGCACCGGCGCCGGCACCGCCTCGGCCAGCCGCACGGCAGAGGCCGGTGGCGCGGCCGGCTCCACGATAGGCAACGCCGCCGCCTGCTGAACCTGCATGGCCGGCTCGGCGGCCATGGGCGCCGCCGCGGCCACCTGCACCGGGGTCGGCGCCGCGCGGCACGGCGCCGTCGGGTCGTACGCGGCGTCCGGGTCTTGCCAGCAATGCGCAGCGCCGCCGCCCGGCCGCGGCGGGTTGGCACGGGCCACCCGCACCGGCGGCGCGGTCCGGCACGGCGCGTCCGGGTCGTACGCCGCGTCCGGGTCCTGCCAGCAGCCGGCCGGCGTGCGGACGAAATCGTGCGGCACCGGCCCGGGACGCGGCCCGCCAGCCAGCGCGAACCTGGCCAACGGACCGCTCAGCGGCTTCTCGTCGCCCAGGCTGGGCGCGATGGAGGCCACGTAGTTCACCGTCTCGTTCGGCAGGATGCTTTGCCCGGCCAGGTATGTCTCCAGCCGCCGCGGACCGGCGTTGTAGGCGACCAGGAAGTTCGGCGAGCCATACTTGTTGTAGAGCTCGTGGATGTAGCCCGTGCCGGCCATGATGTTGTCGTGCGGGTCGTAAGGGTCCGAGCCCAGGCCGTAGCGGTTGCTCATCTCGGCGTACGTCGCCGGGATCAGCTGCATCAGCCCCAGCGCGCCGGCGTCCGAGGTGACAAGCTGGCCGTGCAGGTATTGGTGCCCGCCGGACTCCTGGCGCATCACCGCGCGGATCCAGGCCTGCGGCACGCTGAACCGGCCGGACGCCTCGACTATGTAGGGGCCCCACGGGTCTTCCGGCGAGCCGGGCGGCGCATAGTTGCCCTGCCCGGCGTTGCTGGTGACGACCGCCCGCCGCCCGCCGCCGCACGCCGACAGCAGACATAACAGAACCAGCGGCAGCCAGCGCGTGACCGAGCGTTTCATCGCATACGAACATTGCCCTTTGTGGAGGGGCAATATCAACGATTGAATCCAAAAGGCACAGTGGGTGCGGCGGAAACAGCACGAAGGCAAGCAAGGCCTTCTTTTTCGAGAAAAAGAAGCAAAAAGCTTTTATGTCGGCTGTCGCGGACGTCTCCGGACGCGTGCACTCTAGCAACAAAGAGTCCGGGCGGCTGTGGGCACTGAAAATCCCGACCAGCGACAGCCGAGCAACAAACTTCTGTTCCCTTGCGAGCTCGCTGCAGAAACCTCCGCGACAGCCGAGACAAAAGTTTTTTGCTGCTTTTTTTCAAAAAAGCAGGCCTTGCTTTCTTCACTTCGCCCTGATCAGCCGGTGCTGCTTCCTGCCCGCAGACAGCTTCACCGCCCCGTCCCGCACGTCCGCCTCGCCCACCAGCCGCCCCTCCTCGGCCACCACCGTATCGTTCACCCGCGCGCCGCCGCCGCGGATCAGCCGCCTTGCCTCGCCGTTGCTCGCCGCCAGGCCCGCTTCGGCCAGCAGCCGCCACACCGGAATGCCGGCCGCCAACTCGGCCGTCGAAACCAGGTGCGTCGGCAGCGTATCGGCCGCCGCACCCGCCTCAAAGGTGGACCGCGCCGTCTCAGCCGCCTGTGCTGCCGCATCCCGCCCGTGCAGCAGCGCGGTCGCCTCGGTGGCCAGACGCTTCTTCGCCTCGTTGATCTCCGCCCCGCCAAGCGCTTCCAGCCGGCCAATCTCGTCCAACGGCAGGTCGGTGAACAGCCGCAGGAAGCGGCCCACGTCGCCATCCTCCACGTTGCGCCAGAACTGCCAGTAATCGTAGGGGCTCAGCCGGTCGGCACTCAGCCACACGGCGCCCTTTGCCGACTTGCCCATCTTCGCCCCGGACGCGGTGGTGATCAGCGGCACCGTCAGGCCGAACACCTGCGCGCCCTCCGTCCGCCGCACCAGGTCCACGCCGGAGACGATGTTGCCCCACTGGTCCGACCCGCCCATCTGCAGCCGCACGCCGTGGCGGCGGTGCAGCTCGCGGAAATCGTAACTCTGCAGGATCATGTAGTTGAACTCGAGGAACGTCAGCGGCTGCTCGCGGTCCAGGCGCAGCCGCACGCTGTCCATCGTCAGCATGCGGTTGATGGTGAAGTGCACGCCCACCTCGCGCAGCAGCGGGATGTAGCCGAGCTGATCGAGCCAGCCGGCGTTGTTGACCACGAACGCGTCGGTGGCAGCCGCGCCGAACCGCAGGAAGGGGGCGAAGTTGCGCGCAATGCCGGCCATGTTGTCGGCAATGGTGGCGTCCGTCAGCAACTGGCGGCTCTCGTCCTTGCCCGACGGGTCGCCGATCTTGGTGGTGCCGCCGCCCAGCAGCGGGACCGGCCGGTGACCGTGGCGCTGCAGCAGCCGCATCAGCATGATGCTGACCAGGCTGCCCACGTGCAGGCTGTCCGCGGTGCAGTCGTAACCCACGTAGGCCGAAACCACGCCGGCGTTCAGCGCGTCCGCCAGCGCGTCGGCATCCGTGCATTGATGGAGGAAGCCGCGAGCTTCAGCCTCGTCGAGAAACGCGTTGCGTGCCATAGGCCGTTGCCTGGTGTCCGTTTGAAAACCGGTTGGTGAGCCGACTGGCATGGTTTCCCAGGACCGGAGCGCGATGGCCCGTCATGGCCAGGCGCAACGGTGCCGGGCAAACCGCGCCAGGCAGCCGCCGGAGCGGCTTCTTGGACGGACACCTACCAAGGACGCTGCGGGAGCGGAAGGCATGCGGGTGATCGGGTTGATGAGCGGCACCTCGCTGGACGGGGTGGACGCGGCTTTCCTGGAGACCGACGGGCAGACCGTGCAGTCGCTCGGCCCCAGCCTGACCATCCCCTATGCGGCGGCGCTGCGCGCGCTGTTGCGCGAGCTGATCGAGGTGGGCGAAGCAGCACCCCCCGACCTGTTGGCCGAAGCCGCCGCCAAGCTCACCTTCGTGCACGCCCAAGCCGTCGCCGAGCTGGGCCAGCCCGCCGAGCTGCTGGGCTTCCACGGCCAGACCATCCTGCACGCACCGGCCCGGCGCCTCACCCGCCAGATCGGCGACCCGGTGCTGCTGGCTCAGCTCACCACCACCCCCGTTGCCTGCGACTTCCGCCTGGCAGACGTGGCCGCAGGCGGCCAGGGCGCCCCGCTGGCCCCGCTGTTCCACGCCGCCATGGCGCACGCGCTGGAGAAACCCCTGCTTGTGGTCAACATCGGCGGCGTCGCCAACCTCACCTACATCGGCGCGGACGGCGCCCTGCTGGCCTGCGACACCGGCCCCGGCGGCGCCCTGCTGGACGACTGGATGGCGCAGCGCACCGGCGCCGCCATGGACGAGGGCGGCCGCACCGCCCGCGCCGGCACCCCCGACGAAGCCGCGCTGTCCGGCCTGCTCGCCGACCCGTTCTTCGCGCTGCCTGCGCCGAAATCGCTCGATCGGCAGCACTTCGCCTCCGCCCTGGGCCAGGTGGCGCACCTGTCGACCGAGGACGGCGCCGCAACCCTGGCCGCCTTCACCGCGCGCGCCATCGCCGCCGCTCCGCTGCCGGCCGCGCCGCGACGCGTGCTGGTCACCGGCGGCGGACGGCACAACACGGCCATCATGTCGGCGCTGGCAGACGCGATGCGCGTGCCGGTGGACGCGGTGGAGACGGTGGGCTGGGACGGCGACGCGCTTGAGGCGCAGTGTTTCGGCCTGCTGGCGGCGCGGGTGAAACGCGGTTTGCCGCTGAGCCTGCCAGGGACGACCGGCGTGCCGCGTGCGCTGGCTGGCGGGCGGATCGTGGAGCCTTGATGCCTTGGCGGGAAAGCAAGCAAGGCCTTCTTTTCTGAAGAAAAGAAGCAAAGTAATTGCTCACCCCGGGGCTGGCGTGATTTTCATCTCCAGAGCGTCTCGGACTGCTCCCAGCACGGCCATGTTCTTTGCTTTAGCGGTGCTGACCACGGAGCGGAAGGCGGCGTAGGTGTCTGCGCCCCATTCGCAGCGGAAGCCGTTGGTGATTTTGCGGAAGATGACGCTGGGGCGGAGGTTGCGTTCAGAGATGTTGTTCGTGGCGGGCACATCGCGATGAGTGACGAACACGAACAGGGCGCCGCGATTGGCGAGGATGCGTTTGCGCAGCTTGACGCCGTCAGCACCCACGGGCACGGCGGCGACGATGCGGTCGAGCCTGCGGTCCAGGTCGGCTGCATAGCGTGCAAGCGTGGTGTCGGCCAGCCGCTCTCGTCGTCGGCCGATGGCGACCGCCCGCAGCAGCAACAGCTTGAACGGGGCGCTGAAGGCATCGTCGCCGCTCTCGATGGCGAACTGCGCGTCGCGTAGCAGATGCGCCAGGCAGACCTGCCAAAGCAGGCCGTGGCCACGCTGGGCGCCGAACATGTCCGACACCCAGACTGCCGGCTGGGTGTCGCCGAACACGCCGGCCACCACAGCGCGGCCGCGGCTGGGCCGGATCACGTGCAGCACCGCCAGCGAGGTGACGAACACCCATTCCCACCAGTTGCGGCCGCACACCCGGGCCGACGTCTCGTCGCAGCACACCACGGGGGCAGCGGTCACCGCCGTCTGGATCGCGCTCTGTGCGGCCAGCAACGGTTTGGACGCGCGCTGCAGCATGTTGCTGATCGCACCTTCGCTGATGCGCAGGCCGAAAACCTCGCCCAGCAGCGCTGCCAGCCGTTCGAAGCCGATGGCGTGGGCGTAATGCAGGTAGACCACCAGCGCGCAGACCGACTGGCCAAACGGCGAGCCAGGTTCCAGGCCAGGCGGTGCTTCAGCCGTAACACGCTGGCCGCAGCAGGTGCATTGGCCGCCGAACAGCCGCACCCGGGTGACATCGGGCTTGATCGGCGGGATCTCGATGCGGTCATAGACTTCCTGCGGGGTCTGCTCGCCGGCGGGGAAGCTGGTGGCACAATGCGGACAGGCCTGCAGCTTGGCGTCCACGACGCGGTCGGGATCGGGCTCCAGCATCCGGCCCACGCCGGGACGGCCGCGGCGGTGCGGCTTGCCGGCATCGGGGCTGTCGGCCTTCTGGCCCTTGGACGGGGGCATGGAGGAGTTGTCAGGCGTCCTCTTCGGCCGCTCGTATCTGGCCAGACGCTTCTCGAGCTCGGCGATGCGCACGAGCGCGACTTCCAACCGGCCCGCCAACGGCAACAGCGTCCGGATCAGGTCGTCCTTCTCGACGTGGCTCAGCTTGCTTATACCAACCGCCCAATAGGATGACTCGCGATTGTACCCACGCGGCTGATTTTGTGATTCTCTGGTCTGGTCATCCGATTCGGGGGTCAGAAATGAGCAAGCCGGTGCCGGTCACGCGTCTAGACAGATCAGCTTTTGACCTGCGCCGTGAGGCGTCGCGCTGCAATGATGGAGCGGTCGTGCGGCGCTTATTGGCGATTGCGCTCGTGCTGGAAGGGCGGCCGCGGACCGAGGCCGCCGAGGCCTGCGGCATGGACCGGCAGACGCTGCGCGATTGGGTGCACCACTACAACGAGGAAGGCCTCGACGGCCTGGCCAACCGTCGCAGTCCAGGCCGTCCGGCGCAGTTGACGCCTGAGCAGCTCGCGGCGTTCAAGGCGCTGGTGGAGCAAGGTCCCGATCTGGCGCGGGACGGCGTTGTCCGTTGGCGATGCAGCGATCTGCAGGCGCGCCTGCAGTCGGACTTCGCTGTGCACTATCATGAACGCAGCGTCGGCAAGTTGCTGGCCAGGCTGGCGTTCCGCAAGCTGAGCGTACGGCCGTTCCATCCCGAGCAGGACCCGGCCGCCCAGGCGACACACAAAAAAACTTTGCCGACCTGATCGCGGCCGCCCTGCCGCCCCATGCCGCCGGCAAACCGCTCGAGATCTGGTGGCAGGATGAAGCCCGCGTCGGCCAGCAGGGCACGCTGACCCGCGTGTGGGCGCCGCGCGGCAGCAGACCGGCTGCACCGCGCGATCGCCGCTACACCTGGGCCTACCTATTTGGCGCGGTGTGCCCGGCGCGCGGCGTGGGTGCGGGGATCGTCATGCCTTCGGTCAACCTGGAAGCCATGAGCCAGCATCTTGCTGAAGTCAGCCGCCATGTTGCACCTGGCGCCCACTGCCTGATGCAGGTCGACGGCGCCGGCTGGCATCGGCCGTCCGAGCGCCTGATCGTGCCCTCAAACATCACGCTACTGACCCTGCCGCCCTACTCGCCGGAACTCAATCCGGTTGAGAATGTCTGGCAATACCTCCGCAGTAATTGGCTCAGCCATCGCGTGTGGGACAGCTACGAAGAGATTGTCGACGCCTGCTGTGTCGCATGGAACGCATTGATGGCCATGCCAGAACGGCTAACCTCAATCGCCACCCGAGAATGGGCACAGGTCAGCGTTTAGGGCGGTTGGTATTAGATCAATGTCGGGCGGCACACACAGCTTGAATCGACTCGCCCGTAGGCGTGTCAAACAGATCCCTCACCCAAGCCCGGCTGAACACCTTGAGACCCGGGGTGAGCAATTACGAAGCAAAAGACTTTTGGTCCTGCTGTCGCGGAGTCTCCTGCAGCGTGTACCCAGGGGACAAAAGTTTTTTGGTTCTTTTTTTCAAAAAAGAACTGCTTGCTTGCCTGTCACCGGTCAAAACGTGAAACAACGGCGTCCGCTCCCGCCTCTCGACGGAAAGTGGCCGAACGCCCGCGGGCATCGGCCCAGTCCCAAAACTGTCACTCGAACTTAACAGACGCCACCCCGCCCCGATGTCAGTTTGCCGTCAGGTATTAACGATCGGAGCATCGCATGCAGCGTCGTGGGTTTCTGACCGGCCTGGCGGCTGGCTCGGTGGGCTGGGTTGCCGGCGGCATGCGCGGCGCGGCATCGGGCGACATCACCCCGGCCTACGCCCATCCGGTCCCCTTCATCGCGACGGCCGACGCGGCCACCGACCGCAGCATCTTCGCCGTCAACTCCGCCAGCACCCCGCTCGACACCGCCACGACCTTCCCGCAGAGCCTGGCGTCCGGCGACCCCAACCCGAACGGCGCCGTCATCTGGACGCGTGTCGACCCGAACGCGACCAGGCGGGCCGGCACCAACGCCATCGCCTGGCAGATCGGCACCACGCCGGACTTCGACGGCAACAGCGTGCTGCTGGAAGGCACCGCCACCGTGCAGGCGGAGCTGGACAACACCGTCTCCCTGCCGATCCAGAACGCCGTACTGCAGCCGTTCACGGCGTACTACTACCGCTTCGTGTTCGACAACATCGCAACCAATGTCGGCCGGCTGAAGACCTTGCCGCTGCCCGGCGACTCGCTCGCCAAGCTCAACGTCGCCTTCGTTGTCTGCCAGGACTACAGCAACGGCTTCTACAACGCCTACGGCTTCCTGGCGCAGGAGGACGTCGACGTGGTCGTCTTCCTCGGCGACTACATCTACGAGTACCTCGACGACGGCGTCGGCGGCCCGAACAACGGCCCGGTGCGCGTGGTGCCGCCCTACCCGCTGGGCGGCCAGTATCCGCAGGGCCTGGCCGACTACCGCCACCTCTGGCAGACCTACCGCGCCGACCCGCAGATCCAGGCCGCGCACGAGCAGTTCACCTTCATCCTGCTGTGGGACGACCACGAGTTCTTCAACGATTGCCACCAGGACTACCACGAGGACACCAACCCGTCCGGCAAGTCCGCCACCACGCCGCAGCCCGCCTTGCGCGCCGCCGCCACCAAGGCGTGGTCGGAGTATTCGCTCGCCGCGGTGCCGTACAACCCCAGTCTGAACTGGGAGAAGCAGATCACCGTCTATCGCAACTTCAACTTCGGCACGATGATGCAGCTGGTCGTCACCGACGAGCGGCTGTATCGCGACGGCCCGCCCTGTGGCGACGTCGACATCGGCGAGCGCTACGAGACGCTCGGCTGCCCGGCGCAGTTCGACCCGGCGCGTTCCATGCTCGGCGCCACGCAGAAGGAGTGGTTCCTCGAACAGGTCACCCAGTCTAAGGCGACGTGGAAGATCTGGGCCAACGAGGTGATGCTCGCGCAGTACAAGTTCGGCCCGCCGCTCTCACCCGAGCTGATCTACTTCGACCTCGACCAGTGGGACGGCTACCCGGACGAACGCGCCGAGATCCTCAGCACCATCCAGGCCGCCAACGTGGAGAACTTCGTCGCCATCTCCGGCGACGCACACCTGTTCATGGCCTCGTATTTGAAGGCCGACTACAACGACCTGCATGCCGAGCCGGTGGGCGTGGAACTGATGGTGGGTGCCATCAGCTCCGGCAACTACCTCGACGCCGGCGTCGACACGCCGGCGCCCGCCTCGTCCCCGGCTGCCGCAAAACGCCTGGCCGCAGCAGGCTTGCCGCAGGACTCGCTCGAGCCGTACATCCTGAAATATAACCCGCACATGGTGTTCTGGAACGGCAGCACCTGGGGCTACGGCATCCTGACGATGACGCCGGAGCGGATGGTTTGCACGTTCAAGACGCCCAGCACGGTGAAGGCGCCGACGTCGACGCTGAGCGAGTTGGCGACGTTTGTTGTGCCGTCAGGGCGAGTGAAGCTGATACCGCAGTAAGCAAGCTGTTCTTTTTTGAAAAAAAGAACCAAAAAACTTTTGTCCCCTTGGTGCACGCTGCAGAAGCCTCCGCGACAGCAGGGATAAAAGTTTTTTGCTTCTTTTTTTCAAAAAAGAAGCGCTTGCTCCCTTAGCTCGCCGTCGTGCCGTAACCCGCCGCGAACAGCGCATCGGCAAACTGCCTGTCTGCAACTGCAACTGCCGTAGCAACCAGCGCCATGTCGCTGGCGCGCTTGGCGACAGCCTCGGCGACCTGCGCCTGGGACAAACCCTTCAGGTTGACAGGCCCGATCGCCACGGTCGCTCCGCCGTCGCCTACGCCGGGCGGGAACTTGGACAATTGGCCGTCCGGGCCGATGAGCCACTTCTTCTCGAAGCCGAATGACACGTCTAGGAACAATGCGCCGTTCAGCTTCAGATCGCTGTCTATGTCCGCTTGTGTGCCGCTCATCTGCCTTTCCTTTCGGAGTGTTTTCGAGCGAGATCATAACGACGCAGCTTCGTCCATGAATCAAGCGCGATGATCGATGGACGCAAGTCCCGCCTTGGCCCAGGCTTCCTCTCCGCCCCTGTACCACACGACTTGTCTGCCGGCAGAGACCAGCCGCAGAACCACGTTGTAGGAAGCGCTCTCGCAGGGCCCTCGCGACATGACGACCACTTGGCGGGACCAGCCGCCGGCGCGCTGCACACTCGCCTCGACGAAGGCCAGGTTGTCGCCTGTTTGAGCGTCTTCGTCCTCCCACACCGCGCCCGGCGGCACACTGACGCCAGCCCCAAGGTCGATCAGCATCGTCTGAGGTTGCTGCAGCATCCTCACCAGACCGGCGGTGTCGATCGTCATGGCACCAGGCACGCTCAGCGGCGTGGGTGTGAACGTCTCCAGCGGAAGCGGCGCGGCCGAGGGCGCCACCCCGAAATCCGCGTGCTCGTCGGTGAAGTCCGGCATGCCGGCCTGGCGCAGGGCAGCCAGCAGCGCCGAAAAACCGGGCAGGGCGGCGACCTTGCGCGATGCGCTCGCGGCAATGCGCCACACGCTCCGGTGCGGCCACAGACCGTCGTACGCAACGTAGCGCCGGTGTGCCTCGGCCACGTCGCCACGCATGGCGGCTGCTGCCGTCAGCAGCATGCGCGCGCCCTCCGCCCGGCCCCAGTTGTCGGCGCCCGGATGCAGTTCCGGGTCTCCGGCGACAGCGCGCTGGATCAGGTCGACCGCGGCGTCCGTGCGCCCCTGGAGCAGCCGGACGTAGCCAAGGCCGAGCAGCCGCGACCGATCCGATCGCGCGCCCGGGTTGATCCGCAGCAGCGTCTCCCAGGCACGCCCCGCCTCGTCGAGCATTCCTTGCTGAAAAGCCGACTTGGCCAACGCGCCGAGTGCTACCACGTCCGAAGGATCGCCGCCCAGCGCCTCACGCGCTGCGTAGGCGGCCTCGGCATATCTTCCTTGGATCACCATCGCCTGCGCATGGGCCGCCAACGCCCGCGCGTTGCGCGGCGAGACCGCGCGCGCGCGCGCGATCATCGTCGTCGCCTCGGCGAAATCCGCCTGGTCGTCGGGGTCGTCCACGCTCTGTATCTTGCGCAGCAGCATCGCCCCCAGCTCGGCCAGCGCGTCGCCGAAGCCGGGCTGCTTTTCCACCGACTGCTCCAGCAGCTTCTGCGCCGCCTGGAAGCCGTGCAGCGTGTCGTCGTGGTCCAGGATCGACCGCGCCCGGAAGAACAGGTCGAGCGCGGTGGGGTCGTCCGGCCGGTCGTGCAACGACCGCGCACTCTCCGCGGCCACCAGCTCCACGTTCAGCGCCGAGGCGATCCGCCGCACGATGGTGTCGCGCGCCTCGCCCAGCCCGGCGCGCGCGATGTCGAAACGCTGCGCCCACAAATGCGCGCCGGACCCGGTGTCGATCAGCTGCGCGTTGATGTGCAGCGATCCCCCCTCGGCCCGCAGGCTGCCTTCCAGCAGGTAGCGCACGCCCAGCGCCCGGCCCACCTCGCCCACCGGAACCGCGCGTCCCTTGTAGCTGTCGGCCGTCTCGCGCGCGATCACCGTGCTGCCGGGGATCTGTGCCAGGTCGGTGGTCAGGTCGTCGCTGATCGCATCCGCCAAATAGGCCTGGTCCGGGCCGCCGCCGAGGTCGCGCAGCGGCATCACCACGATGGACAGCGGCGGGGCCGGGCGCACTGCCGGCCGCAGCACGGCCCAGCCAACCACGCACGCGAGCACGGCGGCACCGGCAGCAGCCACGCGCGGCCGGCGTGGCCAGCGCGTCACCGCCGCCTCCGGCACCGCGGGTAGAGGCAGGTCCGCCTCCGGCTCGTCCAGCGCGGCCACGAAACGGTAGCCGCGGCCCGGTACGGTGGCGATCACCTGACCGTCGTCGCCGGTGTCGCCCAGCGCACGGCGCAGCTTGGACATCTGCACCGAAAGGTTGTGCTCCTCGACCGAGATGCCCGGCCAGACGCGGGCCATGATCTCCGCCCGGCTGAGCACCTGGTCACGCTCCTCGACCAGGGCGGCGAGGATGTCGAACCCGCGCGGGCTGACGGGGACCGGTTCGCCGGCGCGCTGCAGCGAGCGGCGATCCAGGTCGAGCTCGAACGCGCCGAACCGGTACAGGGGCTTTGCCATCGCTCAGCCTGCTCTGTGAGGTTGTTACGAGACTAGGCTCGCAAGCCAGGCCCGGCAAGCAAGGCAAGGCAAGCGGTTCTTTTTTGCAAAAAGAAACCAAAAAACTTTTGTCTCTTGTAGGTGCGCGTTGGTGAGGCGTGTCGTTTCAGCCGTCCGCGACAGCCGCGACAAAAGCTTTTTGCTTCTTTTTCTCGAAGAAGGCCTTGCTTCCTGCGCGTTGACCCCGATTGAGCACGCTTGAGAAGCCTAAACGCCGCCGTCCTGCCTTTCTCCGTCCCGCGGCGACACCGTGTCGGCCGCCTCCGGAAAACCCGGAGACATGAGGCAGGAGACAAACGATGAAAACCATTCTTAAGGCGGCTGCAGGCACCCTCGCACTTGGCGTGCTCGCCGGCGTGGTTGCCCCGACCAGGCCAGCGCATGCGGCCACCGGCGGCGCCGGCTGGCAGGCGCCTTACACCTACACCGTGCCGACCGGCGAGACCGACCTGTTCTTCCACTACGACTGCCCGACCGGCTACTCGGTGCAGAACGGCGGTTTCCAGGCGAACAGCACCACGCAGGGCCGCGGCTTCCTGCTCAGCGGCAGCGGCCCCCGGCTGGACATCTCGCCGGCCAACTACAACGAGTACGCCTGGAACTTCCGCTGGAACACTGAAGGCGCCCAGGCCGGCTCGCTGATCACCTTCAACATTCTCTGCAAGAAGGGCGCGCCGTAACCTAGGTCATGGGGCCGGAGCGCGCGCGCCGGCCCCACCCCGCGACAGCCGGCCCGAACGTTTTTTGCTTCTTTTATTCAAAAAAGAAGGCCTTGCTTATATCGACTGGCGTTGATGCTTTCTCATAGAAAGCAAGCAGTCCTTTTTTGAAAAAAAGGACCAAAAAACTTTTGACTCCGCTGTCGCGCGCTCTCCGGACAGGACCGCGACAGCGAGAACAAAAGTTTTTTGCTTCTTTTCAAAAAAGAAGGCCTTGCTTGCTTCTGAACGGTCAACCTTCAGTCCGTTTGATGTCACTTATAGCCAAACAGCTCCATCGCCGGCCGAAGCACCTCGCCTAGCTGCCCGATTACCCGGGCACCCAGCTTGTTGCGATGGTCCCCCGGCACCACGCGCCGGATGAACTCCCGGTTCTGTTCCTCTGCCGGCACCTTGTCCGCCCAGCCCATCATGCCGTCCACGAACCCCGGCGAGCCGCCGTCCCAGCCGAAATGGTCGGCCATGCTGCGCAGCCACGGCCGCTTGTCCAGAATCACGTCCTCGTAGCGGTAGGTCCGGGTGAGCGGGTCGGACGCGGCGCCGGCGTACTCCACGAACGCGTCGCACATCGGCGGCGCACGCTGCAGCACCATCTCCTCGATGCCGGTCACCTGCGCCTCCTGCCGCAATGCCAGGAACTCCTCGCGCGCGCCGCCCGCCGTCTCGGCCGCGTCCGGCAGGCCGTGGCTGTGGGCGATGGAGAAGTACTCGCTCACCAGCGCGTCGCGCGGGTCGCGCACCAGCAGGATCTTGCGCGACCGCCGGTAGAGCGGGCTTTCGGCGAACACCAGCGGCATGGAGCGGAAGCCGCCATACACCGTGCCGCCGGCCAGCGCGTCCAGCACCGCGGGGTCGGTGCGCCAGTCCTGCTCGGGGACGTCGGCGGCGAAGAAGCGGCCGCCGACGTCGACGAACGGATGGCCGTTCAGACGGCCGAGGTCGGTCAGCATGGAGTTCAGGATGGAGCTGCCACACTTGCGTATGCCGAGCACGAAGTAGGCGTCCGGCTGGTCGGTGGACGCGACCTCGAAATCCAGGCTGCGGCCGGTGGCGAGGGTGATGTGCCTGGTTTGCATGCGGGGGGACTCCGGTCCGAAGAAAGCAAGCGGTTCTTTTTTGAAAAAAAGAACCAAAAAACTTTTGTTCCCTGGGTACACGCTGAGGGAGAATCCGCGACAGCAGGACCAAAAGTTTTTTGCTGCTTTTTTTCAAAAAAGCAGGCCTTGCTTCCTCGGGCGGACGCAAGACAATCACAAGACATCCGTCATGACCACAGAAGCGCGCGCCAGCCGGGCAATGATCCGTTATAAGCGCACAAACACAACGTTAACCTGTCAGCCGGCACCAGCCCGTTCCGGAGTACCATTGAACACCCAAGCCCCCTCCAACTCGGTTGCCGCCTTCTTCCGCGACGCTCGGCTGGCCGGCGGCGCGCCGCGCCTGCGCCCCGAGGAGGCCGCCGACATCCTCGGCCGCTTCTCGCGCACCTACAGCATCGCAGCCTGCAGCACCGACCAGCTGCTGGCACTCGCCGACCTCTCGCTCCGCGCGAAGAACGTGGAGACCGCGCGCGAGGCGCTGGCCCGCGCCGTGCAGATGCCGCAGAAGGTGCACCTGGCCTACTACAAGCTCGGCCGGCTGGAGCTTGCCGCCGGCAACCCGGACAAGGCGGCCGAGCTGTTCTGCTGGGGCACCGAGGCGGCGCCTGAGTTCCCCTTCAACTGGATGGGCCGCGCCCGCGCGCTGGCGGCCACCTCGCAGCACCAGGAAGCCGCCGAGCAGGCGGCGCGCTTCGTCAGCTTCGGCGTCAAACCGCACGCGCCGGAGGAGCTCGCCACCCTGGCACAGCTCGCCGACTTCCTTTTCGAGGCGGGCGAGCGGGGCCGCGCCGGCCCGATCTACGCCTTCCTCCGCCAGTTCGGTGCCGAGGACCACAGGGCGGCCGTCCGCCTGGCGGAGTCGCTGATCTCGGCGGGCGAGGCCGGCCAGGCGCTGGCCATGCTGCGGCCCCTGCACGCCGCCGGCAAGCTCGACGCCTGGGGCATGCGGGCGCTGGCGCATTGCGAAAGCCAGGCCGGCCAGCACGAGACGGCGCTGCGCCTGGCCGAGCAGGTCACCGCCGAGCGGCCGGACGACCGCGGCTTCGCCGACACCTACCTCAACGTGCTGGTGCTGAGCCGCGACCCGGCACGCTGGGCCGACGCGCTCGACCGGCCCGGCGCATGGCTCTCGGCTGAGGCACGGCTGGAGCTGTCGGCGCGGCTGCAGGTCGCGCGCGGGCAGGTGTCGCGCGCCGCCGCACTGCTGGCCGAGGCCGAGCTGCGCCCTGGCACCCGCCTGTTCTATGCGGCCATCGAGGCCGCGTACGCTGCGCTGGACGCCGGCGACCCTGGGCTGGCATCCGCCCTCGCCGCCCGCCTGATCGACGCTGCGCCCGACGAGGTGTCGCCCGTCCTGTTGCGCACCGACGTGGCTTTGCGCCAGCAGGACTGGGCGGCGGCGGGCGAAGCCTTGCGCGCCGTGCCGACAGCGCATGCCGACCGGGCGGAGGTGCTGCTGAAGTGGTTCGAATACCGCTGCTTCATGGGCGAGACCGCAGAGGCCGAGGCGCTGCGCGTGCGGCTGATGCAGGCGGAGCTGCCCTCGCGCCAGTTCACCCTGCCCATGCTGCGCTTCCTCGCCGAGCAGCAGCGCTGGGACGAGCTCGCCGACCAGGCTTGCGCCTGGCTGGGCGCGGATTTCCGCTACGACCAGATCGGCTACGTGCTGTTCCGCGCCGCCAAGCGCACCGGCCGTCACGCGCAGTTCCTCGCCGCCATCGAAGCCGTGGACGGCTGGCGGCTGCTTCCCGGCCTGGCCCGCCTGCACACCGCGCTGGCCTGGGACGCTGCCTCCGGCCTGGCGCAGATGGAGCAGGTGCTCGCCCAGGCCAGCGGCGGGCTCAGCCCGGCGATGGCGCAGCGCATGGCAACCCAGCGCCTGCTCGCGGCACGCGCAGAAGGCGGCGGCGGCCGGCGCGCGCTGTTCCTGTGCAGCAACGCCAACTACCTGTGCGCCACCATCGTGGCCCTGCACAGCGCGCTGGCCCACAGCGCGCCGGGGCGGGAAGACTGCTTCGTCATCATCGACGATGCGATGGCCGAGCTGACCGCCCGCGTGGTGCAGCCGTTCCGCGACCGCGGCTTCAGCGTGACGGTGGTACCCGCCAGCGAGGTGGTGCAGGGTGCAAGCCGCCTCTATGCCGCCTACGGGCTGTTCACCAGCGGGCACCTGCTGGCCTCTGCCGCCTACTACCGCATCTTCTTCGCCCGCCACCTGCAGCGCACCGGACGCTACGACCGCGCGGTCTACATCGACAGCGACGTGCTGGTGCGCACCCCGCTCGACAGCCTGTTCGCCGCCGACCTGGCCGGCCACCCGCTGGCCGCCCGCGTGGAGACGCCGCGCCCGGAAGTCAGCCGAGCCATCGCCCTGCACGGCCTGCAGGGCGACCTCTACTTCAACTCCGGCGTGCTGCTGTTCGACCTGGCGCATGCCGAGCTGACAACGGCGCTGGACGGCGCCGTGGCCGCGATCGCCGATGAGGACGTGACGCTGCTGTTCCACGATCAGTGCGCGCTGAACCTGGGCTTCCGCGACCGCTTCCATCGCATGGGCGCCGAGTGGAACACGCCTGTCGGCGAGCGCACCCGGGTTGCCGACCTGCCGCAGGGTGTCGCGGTGCTGCACTACCTGGACCGGCCGAAGCCGTGGAGCGCCGCCTACGACGGGGAGTGCGCGACGCTGTGGCTGGAGGAGTGGCGCAGGACCGCGGAGCTGGTGGGGGAGGCGCAGGCGCTGGAGGTGTTCGGGCTGGTGGAGGACTAGGTGTCCAGCCATAGGTAGCCGCTGACGGTCAGCCAACACTGCGGTCCGGTACTCAGGGCCGCTCCACTACCGCAGTCTCTCATTCGGCAGCGGATGTTTTTGGACGGAGAACAAGCAAGGTAAGCAAGGCCTTCTTTTTCGAGAAAAAGAAGCAAAAAGCTTTTACTGCGGCTGTCGCGATCCTGTCCTGCGAGCGCGCGACAGCGGAGACGAAAGTTTTCTGCGTCAGTGTCCGTTTCCACAATTGGCTTGGTGGGTCAGCTGACGTGGTTTTCGAGCACCGGAGCGGAGTGGCCTCTCGTGGCCATGAGCATCGAGACACCGTGCGAGTAGCACGTTGTCGCATGAAAAAACCGCGTCATACCGCCACCAGGACGACTCTTCAGATGTACATTGAAAGAGAACCACGTGGCTCGCCCGTTACAGTTGAGCACTGAGGTTCATTTGTATAAGCCAAGCGGCCCCCTGCTTGAAAAAGCATCAAAAGCTCATTCGCCAGCGCGCACGTTGCAAAATTCTCCGCGACAGCCGTATCAGAAGTCTTTTGCTTCTTTTCTTCAGAAAAGAAGGCCTTGCCTTCCTTGCTTCTTGTTGAAAGGGTAAAGACTCACCTCACCCTCTCAGCCCGAAGTTCTCGTTTCAGTACCTTCCCGATCGCGTTCCGTGGCAGTTCCTCGATCACCCGCACTTCAGCCAGCCGTTGCATCTTGCCCAGCCTCCCGTTCGCCCAGTCCCGCAGCGCGTCTCCCGTTTCGTGCACCCCGGTGCGCAGCGTGACGAAGCCAACCGGCGTCTCGCCCCAGCGGTCGGACGGCGCGCCCACCACGGCGGCCTCGAGCACGGCGGGGTGCTCGCGCAGCACGCTTTCGAGGTCCACCGGATAGATGTTGATGCCGCCGGAGATGATCATGTCCTTCTTGCGCCCGATCAGGGTGAAGAAGCCGTCGGCGTCGAAGCGGCCGATGTCGCCGGTGCGGATGTAGCGCAGGCCTTCGGGGCTGTACCACTCGGCTTCCGCGGTCTTGGCGGGCTGGTTGTGGTAGCCGAGCATCATCGTGGCCGAACGGCCGACCACCTCGCCGGCCTGTCCGTGCGGCAGCGGTGTGCCCTGCTCGTCGATCACCAGCAGCTCGTGGCCGGGGATCGGCTGGCCCACGGTGTGCAGCTTGTCCGGGTGGTCGTGGGCGGCGAGGACGAAGCTGCCGCCGCCCTCGGTCATGCCGAAATACTCGGTCAGGCCGCCTGGCCAGCGGGCGAGGACGGCGGCCTTCAGCTCGGCCGCGAAGGGTGCCGAGGTGGCAAACTTCATCCGGTAGCTGGACAGGTCGAAGCTGTCGAAGTCGGGCACCTCGAGGATGCGGCGGTATTGCACCGGCACGAGCATCGCTTCCGTGACGCGGTGGCGCTGGCTGAGCTCGAGGAAGCTCCGCGCGTCGAACTTGGGCATCAACACCACCGTGCCGCCGCCGGCCAGCGTCGGCAGCAGGCACACCAGCGTGGTGTTGGAGTAGAGCGGGGTGGACAGCAGGGTGACCGCGTCCGGCCCGTATCCCGGCGGCTCCGTCAGTTTGAGCTGCGGCCAGCGCATGGCGTGCGGCTGGACGATGCCTTTCGGCGTGCCAGTGGTGCCGGAGGAGTAGATGATGTTGAACGGCTGGTCCGGTGCGATGGTGACGGGTGCGGGCCGGGCACCGGCTGGCGGCAGCCAGTCCGCCAGGGCCTGGCCGTGGCCGCCCGGCTGCATTGAGACGGCGTGCACGCCCATTGTGTCCAGCGCGGCGCCGAACGCGTCGGCACCCAGTGCGTCGGTGAAGATGTGGCTGGCGCCGCTGTCGCGCAGCATGCCGAGCAGCTGGTCCGGCGTGGACGAGGGCGACAGCGGCGAGGCGGCGGCGCCGGTCCGCAGCACGCCGATGAAGGTGGCGACGTAGGCAATGCTGGCGGCCGCACATATGGCGACCACGCTGCCGCCGCCCACGCCCGCCTGCTGGAGGCCGGCGGCGATGCGGTCCGCCAGGGCGTCGAAATCCTTGTAGGTGACGGCCTCCTGGCCGCAGATGACCGCGAGCCGCTCCGGATTGGCGCGCGCCTGCAACCCGAACAGTTCGGCGAACAATCCGAAGGGTTGCTCGACGTAGCGGCCGATCTCGCCGGCCGTCTTCGTCTCGGTTGCCTGCATCCGGCGCCTCCCTGCATCCACGCTTTTTGAGCGCGCGGTATGTTGTGGTTTTCGGGTGGTGTAGCCGTAACTCCGACTGCAGGCTCCGTCAAACATGCTGAGATTGCAACGTCAGAAAGTAGCGCTTCTTTCTGAAATACTACCAGAAACCCTAATTCCCTTGGGTGCACGCCGAGGGAGAGTCCGCGACAGCCGGACCAAAAGTTTTTTGCTGCTTTTTTTCAAAAAAGCAGGCCTTGCTTTCTGGCCAGCTTCGCACGGGCCCGATTCCGGGTCACCGGTAGCGGGCAAGCAAGCGGCTCTTTTTTGAAAAAAAGAACCAAAAAACTTTTGACTCCGCTGTCGCGCGTTTACCGGCGAGCGCGCGACAGCGGAGACGAAAGTTTTTGCTTCTTTTTTCAAAAAGAAGCGCTTGCTTCCTTTGCTTCCCCAACAAAGAACCTTCGCGGATTATCGACCATCATCGCGTCGATGTCCGCCTGTGCCACGCCCATGCGCAGCATCTCCGGAAAAATGCGCTCGAACAGATGCGTCATCGACCAGTTCGGCAGGATGCGCGCGATGTCTTCCGGCGTGCCCACGCCGGGGATGTTGCCCAGCCAGCAATTCACGTGGTCCTGGCTCAGCATCACCTGGTCGCGGTAGCCGGCCTCGATCATCTGGGCCACGTTGCGCATGCGGTTGGCGTCGCTGTTGAACACTTCCAGGCCAAAGCGGTCGAAGCCGACATAGGCGCCGCGCGCGGCGAGCGACGCCTGGTAGGGGTGGTCGTCGCGGCCGTCGGAGTGGCCCACCAGCAGCCGGTGCGCCGGCACGCCGCAGCCGGTGACGATGTCGATCTGGTCGTGGCCGCAACTGCAGTTTTCGGTGTGCGAGATCAGCGGCACACCGGTGGCTTTGGCCGCGTTGGTGGCGGCGGTCAGCATGCGGCGTTCGTAGTCGCTGACCACGCCGTCGCCGGTGGCGATCTTGATCAGTCCGGCCTTGATGCCGGAGGCGCCGATGCCGTCCTCGATCTCGCGTATGTAGATCTCCTCGATGGCGGCGGTCTCGAGGTGGCGGAAGGTGTAGGGGATGCCGAACGCCTCGGTGTAGACGCCGGTGGTGCATATCAGCGCGATGCCGCTGCGCTGGCTGACTTCGGCGCAGAACGCCACGTCGCGGCCGAGGTCGCTGGGGCAGGGGTCGATGACGGTGCGCACCCCGTAGGCGTGCAGGCGGGCGAAGGCGTCCACCACGCGGTCGAGCGCGTCAGCGCGGCGGAACGGCGGCAGGCGGGTGTCCATGTACCAGCCGGGGTAGCCGGCCAGCACGTGCTCGTGGACCAACGTGCGGCCCAGCTCCTGGTCGGTGATCGCACCTCCGGTCGTGTTGATTTTCATGGCCGCAGTTCTTTCAAGGCGGGGTGGGAAGTCTCGCCGCGGCGCCGGCGCGCCGCAAGGGCGGACAACGGGCGGCTCGGCCGTGCCGTGTGCTGCCTGGTCGCCACGGCAGCATGTGCGCGTGAAGGCCTGCGAATCGGCTGCGCGGCCAGCACTCTATGCCCGTTCATCGGCTTGCGGCTCGGCGCGGGTCCGGCCTGGACCGGCCTGTGGGCGAGCCAGGCGCCCTGTCCGTCGTGCCGCAAACGACGTAGTTTCCGCTGTTTAGCGGCGCCCTCTGGCTGTTTCGCGAGACATGCAGAAACCGGGTGCACGCGGCGCCGTTACGGTTTCTTGACTTCCGGGCCATTCTCGGGAGAGGAAGACGTGTAAGCTGGAGACACACATGGCGAAAACACCGGCGGCCACTGCCAAGCCGACCCAGAAGGCGAAGTCCAAGAAGGCCGAGGCAGAGGCTGAGGCAGTCAACGCGACGTCCACGGAGAAGCCGAAAAAGGCCGCCGCAGTCAAGGCGCCGCCAAAGGGTACGAAAGTGGACAAGCCAAAGGCCGGCGCCAAGCCGAACGCATTGCAGCAGCCGCTGCAGCCGTCCGAGGCGCTGGCTGCCGTGGTCGGCGCAGGCACCATGGCGCGCGGCGAGGTGGTCAGCAAGGTGTGGGAATACATCAAGGCCAACAAGCTGCAGAACCCTGAGGACGGGCGGGAAATCCTGGCGGACGAGAAGCTGGAAAAGGTGTTCGGGCGGCCGAAGGTGACGATGTTCGAAATGAACAAGTACCTGGCTCAGCATTTAAGCTGAGTAAGCGCTTCTTTTTCGAGAAAAAGAAGCAAAAAGCTTTTATCGCGGCTGTCGCGGCTCTCTCCGGCGAGCGCGCGACAGCGGAAACAAAAGTTTTTTGGTTCTTTTTTTCAAAAAAGAACCACTTTCTTCCTAATGGTGCACGACATCCAGATCCGCAAACCGCGTGAACTCGCCTTCGAAAAACAGATCTATCTTCCCGGTTGGCCCATGCCGCTGCTTCTCCAGCAGCAACTCAGCCTTGTTGTGCACCAGCTCCATGTCGCGCTGCCATTTCTCCAGCGCGTTCTGGAACTTTTCCTCGTTGTCGAACGCCATCTGCTTCGGCGCGCGCTGCTGCAGGTAGTACTCGTCCCGATAGACGAACATCACCGCGTCGGCATCCTGCTCGATCGAGCCCGACTCACGCAGATCCGAGAGTTGTGGCCGCTTGTCCTCGCGGCTCTCCACCGCGCGCGACAGCTGGGACAGCGCCATCACCGGCAGTTTCAGCTCCTTGGCCAGCGCTTTCAGCCCCTGGGTGATCATGCTGATCTCCAGCACGCGGCTTTCCGCCCGCACACCGGCCGAGGGGCGCATCAGCTGCAGGTAGTCGATCACGATCAACCCCAGCCCGCGGGTGCGCTGCAGGCGCCGGCAGCGGGTGCGCAGCGCGGACAGCGTGATCGCCGGCGTGTCGTCGATGTAGAGCGGCAGGTTCTGCAGCTTCTTCGACACACTGACGAACTTGGCGAAGTCCCGCTCCCCGATTTCGCCACGGCGGATGCGGTCGCTGGAGACGCGTGACTCCTCGGACAGCAGGCGGTTGGCCAGCTGCTCGGCGCTCATTTCCAGCGAGAAGATCACCACCGAGTTCTTCGGCACCGCACTCTGCGCGCCGCCTTCCGAGAGGTCGTCCGCCGCCGCCCGCGCGTTGGCCAGCATGCTTTCGGCTGCACCAAAGGCGATCTTGGTGGCCAGCGCCGTCTTGCCCATGCCGGGGCGGCCGGCCAGGATCAGCAGGTCGGACGGGTGCAGGCCGCCGGTCTTCTTGTCCAGGTCGCGCAGGCCGGTGGACAAGCCGGACACGTGGCCGGAGTTCTGGAACGCGCGCTCGGCGTTGGTGATGGCGTGGGCCAGCGCAGTGCTGAACACCATCATCTTGGTGTCTGAGGTGCCGTGGGTGGCCAGGTCGAACAGCGACTGCTCGGCCAGCTCGATCTGCTTCGGCCCGTCCATCTCGAGCTCTGGCGCGAAGGCCTGGTTGACCACTGTCTCGCCGATGTCGATCAGCTGGCGGCGTATCCAGGAATCGTAGATAGCCTGGCCGTAGTCGCGCGCGTTGATGATGCCGACCATCGCGGTCAGCAACTGTGCCAGGTAGGCAGTGCCGCCCACTTCCTCGAGCACGCCGGAATGCTCAAACTCGGCGCGCAGCGTCACCGGGTCGGCGATCTGGCTCGCCTCGATGCGGCGCGAGATCGCCTGGTAGATGCGCGCGTGCACCGCGTCGGCGAAGTGGTCCGGTTGCAGGAACTCCGAAACGCGGTCGTAGGCGCGGTTGTTGGAAAGCAGCGCGCCCAGCAGCGCCTGCTCGGCGGCCAGGTTGGAAGGGGGCAGGCGTTGGCTGAGGCCGAGGAGCGGAGAATCGATATTCGTCATCGCGCCACGTCTTAGCGCACCCAAAGGGCGGGCGCAGCGTTTGCGCCTGTGAGTATCTGTGGAACCTGGGGGTGCTTCGTGAGCGACACGTCATTACAGACACTTGAGCGCCAGGGTATGGCCACGATCGCGCTGGACGACTCGGCTCACGCCGAACTTGCCGACGCGCTCAAGCGGTTGGACCGCGGCCGCGGCCTGATCGTGCGGATGGCGGACCTGCTCGGTGGTGCGGTCAACATGGCCAGCCGCTTCGGCCTGGCGCGCATGGGCATGAGCCGCGGCGTGCAGTCCAGGTTCAGCTTCGTGGCGGAAGCGGCGCTGGCGCGCGCCTACGACGTGGCCGTCCTGGGCCTGAACCGGGAGGACGACCAGGTGCAGCGCGCGCGCAGCAACCTCACCCGCGCGGCAGTCATCGCGTCCGGCGCGGTCAGCGGCTTCACAGGTCTCGCCGGCTTCATCCCGGACGCCACCTTCACCACACTGACCATCATGCGCGACATCGCGCGCGCCGCCATGGTGCAGGGCGAGGACCTGTCCAGCGAAGATGCCCGCCGCGCGTGCCTGGAGGTGTTCGCCTTCCGCAGCCAGGCCGACGCCGACGAGAGCGAGCTCGGCTACTTCTCCGCCCGCATGGTCTTCCAGGGCCGCCCGTTCACCAGGCTGATCTCCGAGGTGGCCGCCCGCTACGGCGTGGTGCTCGGCGAGAAGTTCAGCCTGCAGGCCGTGCCCATCATGGGTGCAGTAGCCGGCGCCTCGCTGAACGCCGCGTTCCTCGACCACTACCGCAACCTCGCCGCCGCACACTTCACCATACGGCGGCTGGAGCGCGTGCACGGTCGCGACGTCGTGCGCGCCGCCGCCACCGCGCTGAAGAACCCTCACGCCGACGTTTCGTTCTCCGCCGCATGAGCGAGACCATGCCAGAGGACGACGACCTGACACCCAAGCCGCAGTCGCAGGACGCCCAGCCCGGCAGCGAAGCGGCCATGGAACCGCGCCCGCAGTCGCAGATGACCAACTACCGCGGCAGCGACAAGCTGGCAGGCAAGATCGCACTCATCAGCGGCGGTGATTCCGGCATCGGCCGCGCGGTCGCTATCGGTTTTGCCAAAGAAGGCGCCGACGTCGCCATCACCTGGCTGAACGAGCACGAGGACGCTGCCGAGACGGTGGCGCTGATCGAAGCCGAAGGCCGGCGCGCGCTCAGCATCCCGGGCGACATCGGCAACCAGGACTTCGCGCCGCATCTGGTGCGCCAGGTGGTGGGCCTTTGGGGCCGCATCGACATCCTGGTCAACAACGCCGCCGAACAACATCTGTGCGAGAACTTCGAGGAGATCCAGGACGACCTGGT
Source organism: Acetobacteraceae bacterium (assembly GCA_965198755.1). Lineage (GTDB taxonomy): Bacteria > Pseudomonadota > Alphaproteobacteria > Acetobacterales > Acetobacteraceae > BOG-908. The sequence goes on along the minus strand of OZ240673.1, from coordinate 2,947,167 downwards.
CGAGCGCACGTTCCGCACCAACATTCTCGGCCAGTTCTGGCTGACCAAGGCCGCATTGCCGCATATGGGCGAGGGTAGCGCGATCATCAACTCCACGTCAGTGACTGCCTACAAGGGCAGCCCCAGCCAGGTGGATTACGCAGCCACCAAGGGAGCCATCGTGGCGTTCACCCGCAGCCTGGCGATGCAACTGGTGACTCGCAAAATACGCGTCAACGCGGTGGCACCTGGGCCTGTCTGGACACCTCTGATCCCCGCCAGCTACCCGGCTGAGAAGACCGCGCAACACGGCGAGTCAGTTCCGATGGAGCGCCCCGGTCAGCCGGACGAGATCGCGCCCAGCTACATATTCCTTGCCTCGAGCGACGCGTCCTACATGACGGGGCAAGTGCTACACCCAAACGGAGGCTCGGTGATCAACGGATGATGTACGCTCAGACTGCACCAGAACCGGTCACGCCACCCATGCCGTCGCCACCACCCCCGGCACCGCCGGGCACCGACCTGCCGGGACCAGGCGGGTCAGACATCGATCTTCCGCCGCTCGGGGAGCCCGCGCCGGCGATGTAATGTTAGCCGTCTGGCGGCAGGAGAGAAAGCAAGACCTGCTTTTCTGAACAAGCAGCAAAAACTTTGGGCCTGCTGTCGCGGACATCGCTGAACGAACCCGCTTATGCTCGCATCCTTGAACACCGGCTCTTCGTCGGCTGCTTTCGAAAAGCAAGGCCTTCTTTTTCGAGAAAAAGAAGCAAAAAGCTTTTATCCCTGCTGTCGCGGACTCTCCCGCAGCGTACGCCGAGGGAACAAAAGTTTTTTGGTTCTTTTTTTCAAAAAAGAACTGCTTTCTTTCTTCGGCACCGGTCAGTGTCGCGCACGCCCGATAATGGACGTTCATCCTGTCCGACCAGACCCGTGACCGCACAATCCGAGTTGCCGCAGTGACCGTCTGATATCAAGACAAGACCGCCACATCCGAACAAAAGCGTTTTGGTTCTTATCGACAAAAAACCGCTTACTTCACGTACCCAGCATCATGCGGCCGATCCCGAACGTCCGAGCCCTGCTCGCCATCTTCTGGATCGCTGTCTTCCAGCACGTCGTTCGCGAACGCCCGCGCTCCATGGTCGTGCAGCGCTTCCTGCTCCAGCTTGCCCGCGGTCCGGTCCAGTACATACACGCGCGTCAGCTCGTGGCGCTCTGCCAGAGCGTGTGCCGCCTGCATCGCCTGTTCCAGGTTCAACGCGTGGCCGTCCGGTCCCACGGCAGCGGCACTTGCGCCGGCTTTGCCGTACGTCACGAGCTCGGTGACCACGGCACCGGGGTCGTCCTCACCCATGTGCCGGAACACCAGAACGTGGCGGCCCTCGTCCGGGATAGGGTCGTGCGGCTCCAGGCGGATGGTCTCTACCATGGTGTTCTCCTCTGCCGCAGGAAACGGCCAGGTGGCGTGCCTGGTTGCCTGCGAGCGGGTTTGGCGGCCCCACGAGGCCGCGCTAGGTGTGCGGCATGGACCAACTGCTCGCCGGCTACCGCCGGTTCCGCGCCCGCGGCTGGCCGGAACGCCGCGCCACCTTCGAGGCACTGTCCGACAACGGGCAGCGCCCGCAGGCGATGGTGGTGGCCTGCGTGGACAGCCGGGTGGACCCGGCCGTCATCTTCGACACCGCGCCGGGGCAGTTGCTGACCATCCGCAACGTGGCCAACCTGGTGCCGCCCTACGCGCCGGACGCCGCCTACCACGGCACCAGCGCCGCGCTGGAGTTCGGCGTGCGCGTGCTGGAGATCCCGCACCTGATCGTGCTGGGCCACGGCCAGTGCGGCGGCGTGCAGGCACTGTTGCACGGGGCGCCGGAGGCGGCCGGCGACTTCGTGGCGCAATGGATGTCGCTCGCCGAACCGGCGCGCCTGGCCACACAGGGCTGCATGGACCAAGACGCGCGCCAGCTCGCCTGTGAGCACGAGGTGGTGCGCATTTCGCTGGCCAACCTGCGCAGTTTTCCCTGGATTGCCGAGCGGGAGGCGGCCGGAAAGCTGTTGCTGCACGGGGCCTGGTTCGCGATACGGACGGGGGTGCTGACGGTGCTGAACGCGGATGGCGTGTTTGCGGAGTAGGCAAGCAAGCGGTTCTTTTTTGAAAAAAAGAACCAAAAAACTTTTGTTCCCTGGGGTGTACGCTGAAGGAGACTCCGCGACAGCGAGACCAAAAGTTTTTTGCTGCTTTTTTTCCAAAAAAGCAGTGCTTGCTTTCTTGGCCCGACCGTCCGGCCCTGCCAGGTTTCGGCCCGTATCTGCATCGCCATATACGCCATCGCGGAAGCTGGCAGATGCCCGGCTAGCGGCCGTGCCATAGGAAACCACAGATGAAGATCCTCGTCCTCGGCAGTGGCGTCGTCGGCGTCACCAGCGCCTGGTACCTCGCCCAGGCCGGCCACGAGGTCACTGTCATCGACCGCCAGCCGGGCGCCGGGATGGAGACCAGCTTCGCCAACGCCGGCCAGGTTTCGCCCGGCCTGTCCGCCCCCTGGGCCGGGCCGGACACGCCGCGCAAGGCGGTGCTTTGGCTGATGATGCGCCACCGCCCGTTCGTGTTCTGGCCGGTGCCGGACCGCCAGTTGCGCGACTGGGTGACCCGTTTCCTGGGCGCATGCAACGCGTCCGCCTACGCCCGCAACAAGGCCGTCATGGTGCGCCTGGCGGAGTACAGCCGCGACCGCCTGCGCGACCTGCGCACGCTCACCGGCATCACCTACGACGACCGCCAGCACGGGCTGCTGCAGCTGTTCCGCACCCAGACGCAGGCCGACCACGTACACGACGACACTGCGGTGCTCGACCGCCTGGGCGTGCCCTACACCATTCTGGACCGCGCCGGCTGCATCGGCCAGGAACCCGCACTGTCTGCCGTCAGCGCCAAGTTCGTGGGCGGCCTGCGCCTGCCCGGCGACGAGACCGGCGACGCGCACCTGTTCACCACCCGCCTGGCCGCCATGGCCGAGGCCGCCGGCGTGGTGTTCCGCTACGACACGCCGGTCGAACGCCTGGTGGTGCAAGCCGGCCGCATCACCGGCGTGGTCACGCCGTCGGGCACGCTTACCGCGGACAGCTACGTCGCCGCCCTGGGCAGCTACACGCCCGCCCTGCTGCGCGCGGCCGGCATCAATTTGCCGGTCTACCCGGTGAAGGGATACTCCATCACCATGCCGGTGGCGCGCGAGGACGAGGCCCCGCGCAGCACGGTGATGGACGAGACGTTCAAGGTGGCCATCACCCGCCTGGGCGACCGCATCCGCGTGGGCGGCACTGCGGAGCTCGCCGGATACAGCAACACGCTGCGCGAGCCGCGGCGGCGCACCCTGCTGCATTCCGTCTGCGACCTGTTCCCGCATGGCGGCGACACCGCGCGGGCGCAGTTCTGGACCGGGCTGCGGCCGATGACGCCGGACGGACCCCCGGTGATCGGGCCGACCAAGATCGCCAATTTATGGCTGAACACCGGGCATGGCACGCTGGGGTGGACGATGTCCTGCGGGTCCGGCGCGCTGCTGGCGGATCTGATAAGCGGGCGGCGGCCGAATATCGAGCATGCGGATTTGACGGTGGCGCGATACAAGTAAGCAAGCGGTTCTTTTTTGAAAAAAAGAACCAAAAAACTTTTGTCTCCGCTGTCGCGCGCTCGCCGGCCAGCGCGCGCCAAGGGAACAAAGTTTTTTTGTTCTTTTTTTCAAAAAAGAACCGCTTGCTTACTTCGCCAGGTCCGCCGTCAACTGTGAAACGATGAACGTGCCAAGCCCGGTGATCAGGTCGTAACCAGGTCCCGACACGTAGAGTCCGTTGTTGCCGACGATGATGTCGTGAAACCCGCCTTTCGGGTAGCTCGGCAGCACGCCGCCGGTGCCGCCTGTCGGGTTGTAGAGCCCGTAGTAGCGCGGCGCGGCGAAGCCGAGCTTGGGGTTGATCGACACCACGCGCGCGAACACGCCCAGCGCCAACGGCGAGGACAGGCTGGTGCCGCCCACCGTCTCCGGCGCGCCGCCCACGTAGACGGTGGCACCGGAGTTCGGGTCGGCGTCCATCGCCACGTCCGGCACGCCGCGGGTACCTGTGGTGGACAGCACGCTGACGGCGGCTTCCTGCCACGAAGGTGCGGTTTCGAACTGCGAGATGCCGCCGCCGCCGGTGTTCCAGGCGACCTCGGTGTCGTAGCTGCCGTCCGCGTTGGTCAGCAGCGTGGTGCCGCCGACGCCCACCACGTAGGGGCTGGCGGCCGGGTAGTTCACCAGCGGCGCGCCCAGCGGCACGCCGTTCACGCCGGCCGGGCCCACCGGGCAGAACGAGCCGGTGTCGCCGGCAGAGGCGAACATCGTCTGGCCCTGGGCGGCGGCTTCGAGGAAGATCTGGTCGTCGACGGTCATCGCACCGTCGATGTAGGGGAATATCTCGCACTCGCCGAAGGACGCGCTGCCGCCTTTCGCGCGGTCGTCGCTGGCCCAGCGCGCGAACTCCAGCGCGGTGTCGGAATCCGACAGCGACGTGGTGTCGTAGGCGTAGAGCACGCGCAGGCTCTGCGCCATGCCGGAGGAGTACTGCGTGTCGAGATCCCACTCGTCGGCGCCGCTGACGTCGGTGCTGGCCACGCCCACCGGGCGGACGATCACCTTCACCTGCGGCAGCCCGAACGCGGTCTCCTCGGTGCGAAGGTCGGTGAGCACGCCGGTGAGGTCGCCCTCTGCCATGATGGCGATGCTGGCGCGGGTCGCCGGTTTGACGGTGTTGGCGTTGTAGATGACCTGGAACTGGGTCGGGTTGTAGCTGACCAGGTATTGCGGCGGGCTGGGCAGCGCCAGAGGAGCGGACATGTGGCCCACCGTGTTCAGGCCCAGCACGGCGGTGACCAGGCCGCCGAGTGCTGCGGGCACCTGCGCCGGCAAGGTGTTGACGAACAGCGGCTTGCCGCCGACCAGCACCTGCTCGAGCTTGGTGTTGAAGGCGGCCTCTGCCTGAGCCGCGTTGCCGTCCGCGCTGACCAGCAACCCGTCCTGCTCGACGACGACGTGGTGGAAGCCCGCCCCCTTCAGGAACGCAACAACGCTGTCAACCTGGGCCGTGCCGGGTGCGAAGCCTTGCACGAACTGCGCGGGCGTGAGGAACTGTCCGTAGGACGGGCTGGCCGGGTTTGCCTGTGCCGCCACCAACTGCTTCAGCGCCGATGCGTTCTGCATCTGCAAGCCCAGGCGCAAGGTGACCGCCTGGCTTCTCGGCACGGCGCCGAGGTCGGTGGCGCCCAGCAGCGCCGATACCGGCACGCCCTGTGTTGCAGTCGCCACGAAGCCCGTCGATTGGGCGCAAGCACCACGCAGGGCGCCGCCGGCCAAGACGCAGCCCAGCGCAGCGGACATCATCAGGTGATGGCGTGAATTGCTCATCCAGCGTAGCTCCTTGAAAAATGCATGGGTCATATGCTCCAAACGAAGAAACGGGGCGGGGAACGAACCGGATGCGAGGCTAACGCATCCGTGAACAGACGTGCGCCGGAAGGAACTCGCAGTCTCGGCGATCTCGATGGTTTGCGCGACCGGGCTCTGCGTCAACCTGCAACAAGGAAGTCAAGAGGTTCTTTTTTGAAAAAAAGAACCAAAAAACTTTTGTTCCCTAGGTACTCGCTGCAGAAACCTCCGCGACAGCCGGAAGCCGCCAGCCCCTGACAGTCTCGCCTTCAGCCGCCCTCGACTGGGCCCTGATGCATGCCGGTGCCGTCGCGTCGAATGATGAGCATCGGGTCGACGGCAGCGTAGCCCTTGAATGAGGAAAGATAAGGAAGGTGCCTGCCGGCATCTCCGTGCGTTAGAGGTCCGGCCGCTCCTGGACTTGATCTGCGCACGTCCGGCAATGGTTCGAGTTGTTCAGTTGTGTTGGAAGAAAAAGCAAAAAACTTTCGTTCCGTTCGTTCGCTGCAACGGCGCGCACCTGCGAGGAAATGCCGAGGCGTTTGAACCGCGAAAGGAGCAAAAGTTTTTTGCTTCTTTTTTTCAAAAAAGAAGGCCTTGCTTGCTACCGATCGACCAACCTGCATCGTCGTTGTCTGCCTACCTCCCCCCCTCGGATTGGCCATCTGCCGCAGCCAAAACGCAGTTGCAAGCTTCGCTAGTGCGCCGCCGCGGTCTCGCCTTTTGTCATCTTCGGCAGCATCGCCGCTAGCGGCACCGCCAACAGGGCGCACACCATCAGCGCGTAGAACAGGTCCAGATAGCTCAGCGTTGTCGCCTGCAGCTGCACGCTCTGCGACATGGCGTGCAGGTCCACGCCGGCGCCGTATCCGTTATAGGGTGTGACGTGCTCGGCGAGCCGCGCGTGGTGGAACTGCTCGCGGTAGGCCAGCAGCGTTGTCGTGTAGCTGATGCCGACGCTGCCGCCGAGGTTGCGCATCAGGTTGATCAGCGCCGAGGCCTCGTTGTTGCGGTCCGGCGGCACGCCCACCAGTGCTATCGAGTTGATCGGAATGAACAGGAACGGCAGCCACATCGCCTGCAGCGCGCGCACGCACGAGATGTCCCAGAACCCCACCAGCTGGTCCAGGTGCGTCGCCTGCCACATGGAGAACGCGGTGCCGGCGAACGCTATGCAGATGAGGTATTTCGCCTGCACGTAGCGGCCGGTGATGATGCCGGACAGCGGCATCACCACGATGGTAACGATGCCGGCCGCACCCAGCGTCAGCCCCGCGGTGCTGGCGTCGTAGCCGAGTATCTCCTGCGTCATCTGCGGCAGCAGCTGCGTCGTCGAGATCAGCACGAAGCCCAGCGCGAACATCAGCACGTTGCTGATGGCAAAGGACGGGATGCGCAACAGCCGGATGTTCATCACCGGCTGGCGGTGGTTCCACTCCCACACGAACAGCACCGCCAGCGAAACCACACAGAGCGAGCCCCAGACGTTCACGAACGGCGTGCCCCAGCCGCCCTCGCGTTCGAACCGGTCGAGCACGATCTGCAGCGTGCCGAAGCCGAGTGCGACCAGCGCGAAGCCGATGTAGTCCACGCGCAACCCGTCGGCGAGCAGCTTGCGGCGTCGCGCCTGGGTCGCCGGTGAATCCACCACGAACAGGCCGACCAGCAGCAGGCTCAGGCAGCCGAACGGCAGGTTGATCAGGAACACCCAGTGCCAGGAGTAGTTGTCGGTGAGCCAGCCGCCGAGCACCGGGCCGATCGCCGGCGCCATCACCACGGTCAGGCCGTACAGCGCGAAACTCGCCGCGCGCAGCCGCAGCGGAAACGAATCCGCGAAGATGGACTGTTCCACCGGCGCCAGCCCGCCGCCGCCGATGCCTTGCATTACCCGCCACAGGATCATTAACGGCAGCGTGGTGGCGGTGGCGCACAGCAGCGAGCTGATTGTGAACAGCGCAACGCAGATCATGTAGAAACGCTTGCGACCGATGACGTTGGCCAGCCAGCCGCTGATCGGCACCACGATGGCGTTGCTGACCAGGTAGCTGGTGATGATGTAGGTGCTCTCGTCCTGGCTGGCGGCCAGGCTGCCGGCGATGTGGCGCAGGCTGACGTTGGCGATGGTGGTGTCGAGCACTTCCATGAAGGTGGCGATGGAGACCACGACCGCGATCAGCCACGGGCTGCGGCCGCCGGCGGCGGAGTAGGGGAGGTCGTCGGTCATGCCAGCGATCCCGTGGCAGGCAAGGCAAGCGGTTCTTTTTTGAAAAAAAGAACCAAAAAACTTTTGTTCCCTTGGCCGTGCGCCGGCAGAACCATCGCGACAGCAGGACCAAAAGTCTTTTGCTTCTTTTCTTCAGAAAAGAAGGCCTTGCTTTCCTTCCTGCGGGTCAGGAGCCAGAACCTAACCGCAACGGTCCTTGACACTTGCACGTAATCCCAACGTTCGCCGAACGCGTCATCTCACCTCAATCCTCGGTTCCACCGACATCCCCGGCGAAAGATGCAGCCGCCCGCACACGCCCGCATCGTCGAACACCAGCTTCACCGGCACCCGCTGCACCACCTTCACGTAGTTGCCCGTCGCGTTCTCCGCCGGCAGGCTGCTGAACTGCGCGCCGGTGCCGCTCTGCACGCTGTCCACATGTGCCGCGAGCGGCGCACCGGCAAACGCGTCCACGGCGACGCGCGCGTGCTGACCCTGATGCAGATCCGCGAGCTGGCTTTCCTTAAGGTTTGCCGTCACCCAGCAGGCCGGCTGCACCACGGCCAGCAGCGACTGCCCGGCGTTGACGTAGTTGCCCACTTCCAGCGTGCGCCGCGCCACGCTGCCCGGCGCGGGTGCCACGATGCGCGTGTAGCTCAGCTGCAGCTTCGCCTGTTCCACGTTGGCGTCCGCGGTGCGCAACGCCGCCTCGGCCGCGGTCACCTGCGCGCGCGCGATGGTGTATTGCGCGCGTGCACCGGTTTCGGTGCTGCGGGCGGCGTCCAGCCGGGCGTGCGCGCTGTCGGACGTGGCGTGCGCCTGGTCCAGCGTCTGCGCGGTGATGGCGCGCGGGTTGATGCGCGTGTAGCGGCCCAGGTCGCGCTGGCTCTGGTCCAGCTCGGCCTGCTGCACGCGCACCTGGGCGGCATACTGCGCCACGTCGGCCTGGCGCGCCGGCAGCGTGGCGCGTGCCTGCAACAGCTGCGCCTCGGCCTGGTCGCGCTGTGCGACGAGTTGGTCCAGCCGGACCTGGGTGTCGCGCGGGTCGATCTCTGCCAGCACCTGGCCGGCGGCGACCACCTGGTTGTCGTCCACCAGCAGCTTGACCACCCGGCCGCTGATCTGGGCGGAAACCTGCGAGACGTGGGCGTCGACGAACGCGTCGTCGGTGGTCTCAAAGTGCCGCGCGTCCAGCCAGTAGAGCACGCCGGCGGTGACGATGCCGGCTACCACGAGCACTCCGACCAGCCGCTTGGCCCAGCTGCCGCCCTTCCCGGTGACCGGTTGGTCTAGCTTGATCAGCGATGCCGAATGGTCGTCCACGCTGCATACCCTGTGGCGTTGGTTAACGACCATAACTGACTGAACGGTTCGGTCAACAGGAAAGCAAGCAAGGCCTTCTTTTTTGAAAAAAAGAAGCAAAAAACTTTTGCGACTTGGGGATCTACGTCGCGGAGGCGTGCCGTTTCAACTTGCGCGCGACAGCGGAGACAAAAGTTTTTTGCTTCTTTTTCAAAAAAGAAGGCCTTGCTTGCTTCACTGCGCCGCCGCCACCTGACCAGGTGCGACCACCCGCCGCGCCGGATCCCGCAATATCGTATCCCGCATGATGTCCCGCGCCAGCGGCGCCGCCACGTCAGCGCCGGCGTTGCCATGTTCTACCACCACCGCCACCGCGTAGCGCGGCGCGTCGTACGGCGCGAAGCAGATGAACAGCGCGTGCGGTCGGAATTCCCACGGCAGGCTGGCGCTGTTGAAGTGCCCGTGCTCGCGCGCCCACCGGCTGACGCGGCGCACTTGGCTGGACCCGGTCTTGCCCGCCAGCTGCATGCCCGGCAGGCCCAGCCGTGCGTGTGGTGCGGTGCCGCCGGCCTCGTTCACCACCGCGAACATGCCGGCGCGCACGGTGGCCAGCGCGTCCTCCGGCACGTCCATCAGCGGCCAGTCTTCCGGTTTGGCGCCGGTCTGGCCGGTGCCGGAGATCCGCCGTGTCACGTGCGGCACCACGGCGCGGCCGGTTGCGATGCGGCTGCAATAGGTCGCCAGCTGCAGCGGTGTGGCCAGCACGTAGCCCTGGCCGATGCCGCAGCTGATGGTGTCGCCGATGTTCCAGGCGTGGCCATGGCGGCGTCGCCAGGCCTGCGTCGGCATCAGGCCTTTTCGCGCACCGGGCAGGTCCACGCCTGGGTCCACGCCGAAGCTGAACTGGTTGGCGGTCTGCGCCACCGCGTCGATGCCGGTGCGGCGCGCGGTCTCGTAGAAGAACACGTCGCAGCTGTGCTTCAGCGCGTTGCGCAGGTCGAGGCTGCCGTGGCCGTGCTTGCGCCAGCAGTGGAAGCGGGTGTCGCCGAGATCGATGTAGCCGGGGCAGTTGATCCGGTCGGTCTCGGTGATGGTGCCGGCGCGCAGGCCCGCCAGCCCCACGGCGACCTTGAAGGTGGAACCTGGGGGATACACGCCGGCGGTCGCCTTGTTGATCAGCGGCGTCTTGCGGTCGGACGTCCACTCCACCCATTGCTTCTCGGACAGGCCGCTGTCGAACAACGCGGGGTCGAAGCTCGGCGTGGTGGTCATCGCCAGTACCTCGCCGTTGGTGCAGTCCATCACCACGGCGCTGGCCGCCATGTCGCCCAGGCGGGCCAGGATGCTGCGCTGCAGCTCCATGTCGATGGTCAGGCCCATCTCGTCGCCCGGCGTGCCGTCCTTGCGGTCCAGCTCGCGGATGATCCGGCCGACGGAGTTCACCTCCATCTGCACCTCGCCGGCGTCGCCGCGCAGATCCTCCTCGTGGAACATCTCCACCCCCGCGCGCCCGACGCGGACGCCTGGCAAGGCAAGCACGGGATCGTCGCCGAGGTCCGCCTCGCTGGGGGGGGCCACGTAGCCCACGATGTGGGCCAGGTCCGGGCCGAACGGGTAGTGACGCGTGGTGCCGACGTCGACGATCACGCCCGGCAGGTCAGGCGCGTTCACCTCGATGCGGGCCATCTGGTCCCAGTCCAGGAACTCCTTGACGGTGACCGGGATGAAACGGCGGTTGTGCTTCAGCTCGCGCTCGATGCGGGCGTGGTCGTGGTCCTCCAGCGGCACAAGGCGGTCGAAGGCGGCCAGCGTGGCGGCGACGTCGGTGGTCTCCTCGGCCAGCAGCAAAGCGCGCCAGTTGAGGTTGTTGCCGGCGAGCACCTGGCCGAAACGGTCGATGATGCGGCCGCGGGGGGCGGCGATCAGGCGAGCGCTGACGCGGTTGCTCTCGGCGAGCGTGGCATATTTGGCGCCCTGCTCGACTTGGACGCGGTAGAGCTTCACCGCCAACGCGCTTAGGGCGGCAGTCTGGCCGGCCATCAGGACCAGGGCGCGTCTGGTGAAGACGCCGTTGCGTCTGCCTTCCTGTTTCAAGGAAGCAAGGCCTTCTTTTTCTGAAGAAAAAGAAGCAAAAAGACTTTTGTGCGGCTGTCGCGGACCGTTCCACACGGCGCGCCCAGGAAAACAGACGTTTTTTGATGCTTTTTTTCAAAAAAGAACATTCTTAGCCTGCCCTTTCCGGCGCCGCGACGCTGCGGTGCAACGCGATCAGATAATAGGCCAGAAACGGATAGAACCCCGCGGCGATGCCGAACTCGAACATGCCCGGCCAGGGCGGCGGCAAGCGCCAGTTGAACAGGCTGACAAGCAGCCACTCGCCCGCGGCGGAGGCGGCGGCCACCAAGCAGAACATCAGCCAGACGGTGGCGAAACCGCTGCGCGTCAGCGTACGTCGCAGCCGCAACGCGGCCGCGTGGACCAGCAGCAGGATGAACACCTGGACGCCGATGGGGCCCTGCGCCAGCAGGTCCAGCAGCAGCCCAATCGCGAACACCAGCAGCGCCGGCAGCGAAGTGGGCCGGTACAGCGACCAGAAGAACACGCACGCAGTGGCCCAGGCCGGCTGCAACTGCGCCTGCCCGGGAATGCCGAACGGCGCAGACAGCAGCAGCAGCACGGCGATCGTTTGCGCCCCGGGCAGCGCGTAACGCGCAGCCGTGTCCAGCGACAGCCAGAGGCCGGGATGCGGGCGTATGCCTGGGTGACGGTCGCTCATGTCGTTAGGCCCAGCGCTACGGCTGCGGCCGGGGTAGACGCAAGGTTTTGTTTGCGGAGACGGGGACTCTCCACATCAGACCCCAATACGCGGGTGTGTTGAACCTGGTGGAGACGGGCCGACGCACAGGCGACCTCGATGTCTGTTCGAACGCCGGCCTGGTAAAACCAACAGGCTTGAAGGTCGGCCGAAGCGAAGCAAGCATGGCCTTCTCTTTGGAAGAAGAAGCAAAAACGTTGCGAACCCTGTCGCGGATCGGTGCGAAGGACCGCGACAGCGGGGGCAAAAATTCTTTGGTCCTTTTCTCCACCAAAGAACTGCTTGCTCGCTGTGAGTCAGCATCCAAGCGAGTTGGTGCTCACCCGGCATGGTTTCGAGCACCGGAGCGGGTCCGCCCGCCTGCGGCATCGATCCGAGAAGGCAAGCCGACCTTATTGTGGCCATGAGGTCGGAGCGACGTGCGACTAGCAGTCCAGACCCCCGCAGCCTGGAGAGCAGCAAGGCCTGCGTCTTTGCAGAGAAGCAGCAAAAAACTTCTGGTTATGCTGTCGCGGCGTCTCCCCCCATCATGTACTCAAGCAAACAAAGTTTTTTGGTTCTTTTTTTCAAAAAAGAACCGCTTGGCTTGCTGCGTGTCAGAGGTCAGACATCGAATCGTAGGTATCAGGGCTTGGCCGCCGTGTGACCAGGCGCCTCGGGAGGCACGATGCCGCCCAGCCCGTAGTCGAAGATGCGCACGACCTCGAGCCTGTTGAGGTCGGCCGCCGGCGTCACCTCCAGCCGTTCCGCTGTGCCGTAATGCACCGTGCCGATCAGCAAGCCGGACGGAAACGCACCGGCCTCGGCCGAGGTCACCACACGCTCACCTTCCTCAGGGCGCACGCCGTCCTGCACGTACAGCAGCTTCGGGCTTGGTGCGTTGCCGCCGGCCAGGATGGCGCGCGCGCGGCTGCGTTCCAGCAGCACCGGGATGCGGCTGTTCATGTCGGTGATCAGCAGCACGCGGGCGCTGCGCTGGCCCACCTCGGTAACACGGCCGACCAGGCCGTTGGCGTCCAGCGCGATCTCGCCGTGGCGGATTCCGTTATGCGGGCCGACCGAGAGCAGCACCGAGCGGGCGTAGACGCCGCCGGCATCGGCCACCACGCGGGCGGTGACGTAGCTGAGCTTGGGGTCCGGCAGCCAGTGCAGGTTGTCTTTCAGCGTGGCGTTCTCAGCGTCCAGCGCCATCGCCACGTCGTACCAGTGGCGCAGGCGTTCGTTCTCGACGCGCAGCCGCTCGTTCTCCGAGCGCAGCAGGAAAGTCTCGCGCACCGAGCGCACGCCGGCACGCACCGAGCGCCATGGCACGTCCACCACGGCGTAGAGCGGGGCGAGCGCGTCCGACAGGGAGATGCGTGCGCGTTCTGGCACCAGCGGGGTGGCGCGGCCCAGCAGCATGATGGCCAGGGAGGCCACGATCAGGATGGGGAGGGTCAGGCGGGCGAGCGCCTGGCGGGCCTGGATGGAGAGGCGGATCACGGGAGCAGCCTAAAGCAAGGCCTTCTTTTTCGGAAAAAAAGAAGCAAAAAACTTTTGTCCTTGCTGTCGCGGACGGCTGAAACACCCGCTTTCAGCTTGCGACAGGAGAGAAAAGTTTTTTGGTTCTTTTTTTCAAAAAAGAACCGCTTGCTTGCTTCCTCGCAGGTCGCCATCGCAAACTCCCTGCCCGGATGCTCAGACTTCAATACATCGTGGTCAACACATTCCGCAGACGCTTCAGCTCCTCCAGCGCCCGTCCTGTCCCCAGCACCACGCAGGACAGCGCGTCCTCTGCCACCAGCACCGGCAACCCGGTGGCTTCGCGCAGCACCTGATCCAGCCGGTTGAGCAGCGCGCCGCCGCCTGTCAGCACGATGCCTTTGTCGACGATGTCGGCGGCCAGTTCCGGTGGCGTGTTCTCCAAAGCCACCTTCACCGCCTCGACAATTTGGAACACCGGCTCTGCCAGGCTTTCCGATATCTGCGCCTGGCTGACCAGCACCTCGCGCGGCACTCCGTTGATCATGTCGCGGCCGCGGACCTCCAGCCAAGGGCCCTCGTCGCCGTTTTCCGCCGGGCGCGCGGCGCCCAGGCCGATCTTGATCCGCTCGGCGGAGCTCTCGCCGATCAGCAGATTGTGATTGCGGCGTATGTAGCTGATGATGGCTTCGTCCATCTTGTCGCCGCCCACGCGCACGCTGCGCGAGTAGACGATGCCGCCGAGCGAGATGACGGCGACCTCCGTGGTGCCGCCGCCGATGTCGACGATCATGCTGCCGGACGGCTCGGTGACCGGCAGGCCGGCACCGATGGCGGCCGCCATCGGCTCCTCGATCAGCAGCACACGGCGTGCGCCGGCCGATTCGGCACTCTCCTGGATGGCGCGGCGTTCGACGGCGGTGGAGCCGGAGGGCACGCAGACGATGATGATGGGGGAGGCGAAGCTGCGGCGGTTATGCACCTTGCGGATGAAATGCTTGATCATCTCCTCGGCGACTTCGAAGTCGGCGATGACGCCGTCGCGCATGGGGCGGATCGCCTGGATGTTTCCGGGGGTGCGGCCCAGCATCATTTTGGCCTCTTCGCCGACGGCGAGGACCTGCTTCTTGCCGCGCACGTCGGCGATGGCCACCACGCTTGGCTCGGCGAGCACGATGCCGCGGCCCTTGACGTAGACGAGGGTGTTGGCTGTGCCGAGGTCGATGGCCATGTCGGCGGACATGGCGCCCAGGAGGCGGCTGAACATGCGGAACCCTACATTAAGAAAGGCAAGGGGCGTCGTGCGATACACGCTAACGCATCACGCCCCTTGACCCCGCTGGCGCCAGTCGGCCCCAGACCCCGTAACCTAAAGGGGCGAAGCCAGGGGTTTGGGGCCGACTGGCCCCAGCGGGGTCCAGGGGCAGAGCCCCTGACGCTTAAATCAAGCGCCGCGTATTACCCCCCCGCCCCCCCGGCAGCAAGCCGCCAAGCCGCAGGGAACCCCGCGTTAACCCCGACATTTCATTTTGTAAGTGTAGCCCACGACGCCTATCCGCGCGTTATCGCGACACAGGAGACCTATAAGATGCTGATGCGAGTCATACTACCGACACTTTTACTGGCTACTTTGGCAGGCTGCGGCGACGACCCCGGCACGCGCGCACTGACCGGCGCCGGCATCGGCGCGGGTGCGGGCGCAGCCGGCGGCGCGCTCATCGGCGGCAACCCGGCTGCCGGCGCTGTTCTCGGTGGTGCAGCAGGTGCTGCGACGGGCTACGCGACGACGCCGCATAACTAAGACGCGACAGGAGCTAGAAAGTCATCATGCGTACAACTGCACTCACCCTCGGCCTGGTCGGGCTTATGGGGCTAGCCGGCTGCACCAACCCCTACGACCCGGGCCAGCGCGCTGTCGGCGGCGGCCTTCTGGGTGCCGGTACCGGCGCAGCACTGGGCGGGATCGCCGGCGGTGGCCGCGGCGCTGCCATCGGCGCGCTCGCTGGCGGTGCGCTCGGCGCGGCTGGCGGCGCGGCGACGACGCCAACGCCCCCGCCGCCGCCGCCGCCTGGCTACTACCAGCAGCCGGGCTATCAGCAGCAAGGCTATGCGCCGCAGCAGGGCTATCCGCAGCAGGGTTATCCGCAGCAGGGTTATCCGCAACAGGGCTACCAGCAGCAGGGCTATCAGCAGCAGCCCGGGTATCCGCCGCCGCCGCCGCAAGGCCCGCCGCCCGGCTATAGCGGCTACTGAGCGCGGACGGCTTGGCACCACCCGGTCGTTCAAGCAGAAGGGCAGTTCTCCTGATGGAGGGCTGCCCTTCTGTTTTTGGTTGGTCAAAACGGCGGCAAGGCTAGAGCATCATTCGACCAGACGGGGTTACCTGTCGGATACAGATGCTCGCCGAAACAAAGAGCTTTAAAACCAACCGGCCGGAAGGTTGACCGTTCCGGAGCAAGCAAGGCCTTCTTTTTTGAAAAGAAGCAAAAAACTTTTGACTCCGCTGTCGCGGATCTTTCCGGAGAGCGCGCGACAGCGGAGTCAAAAATTTTTTGGTTCTTTTTTCAAAAAAGAACCGCTTGCTTGCTTACCCCGTCTGCCGCATCGCCTCCGGCTCCGTCCTCAGCCGCTTCACCATCAGCTTGTTCAACGCGTGCACGTAGGCCCGCGCGCTCGCCACGATGGTGTCGGTGTCGGCACCCTGCCCGTCCACCATCTTGCCGCCCTCGCTCAGCCGCACCGTGGTCTTCGCCTGGGCGTCCGTGCCCTCGGTCACCGCGCCCACCGAGAACAGCACCAGCGTCGCCTCGTGCGGGAAGATGGCGCGGATGGCGCGGAAGGTGGCGTCCACCGGCCCGTCGCCGGTCTCCGCCGCGCTGTGGCGGGTGCCGTCCACCTCCAGCGTCAGTTCGGCCAAAGCGGGTCCGCGCGAGCCGGCGCGCAGTTCGAGCTCGACGAAGCGGATGCGGTTGTGGCCGCGCACCACCTCGTCGTCCACCAGGGCAACGATGTCCTCGTCGTAGACGATCTTCTTGCGGTCGGCGATGTCCTTGAAGCGGCGGAACGCGTCGTTCAGCGCGTTGTCGCCGATGTTCGCGTAGCCGAGCGCCTGTAGCTTGTCGCGGAAGGCAGCGCGGCCGGAGTGCTTGCCCATCACCAGGTTGGTCTTGGTCCAGCCGACGCTTTCCGGCGTCATGATCTCATAGGTTTGCGCGTTCTTCAGCATGCCGTCCTGGTGGATGCCGCTCTCGTGCGCGAACGCGTTGCGGCCGACGATCGCCTTGTTGGGCTGCACGTCGAAACCGGTGATGGTGGACAGCAGGCGGGAGGTGCGCAGGATTTGTTCGCTGGTGATCCCGGTGCGCAAGGGAACCGCGTCCTGGCGGGTGCGCAGCGCCATGACGATCTCCTCCAGCGCCGCGTTGCCGGCGCGCTCGCCAATGCCGTTGATGGTGCACTCCACCTGACGGGCGCCGGCGCGCAGGGCGGCGACCGTGTTGGCCACCGCCAGGCCGAGGTCGTTGTGGTTGTGGGCGGAGAACACCACCCTGTCGGCTCCCGGCACGCGCTCACGCAGCGAGGTGAAGATGCGGGTGAGGTCCTCCGGCAGCGCGTAGCCGACGGTGTCGGGGATGTTGATGGTGGTCGCACCCGCGGCGATGGCGGCTTCCACGCAGCGCGCCAGGAAGTCGGGTTCGGTGCGGCTGCCGTCCTCGGCGGACCACTCCACGTCGGCGGTGTGCTGGCGGGCCAGCGTGACCGAGGCGGTGACCGCCTCGAGCACCGCGTCCGGCTCCATCCGCAGCTTATACTTCATGTGCAGCTTGCTGGTGCTGATGAAGGTGTGGATGCGCGGGCGCTCGGCATGGCGCACGGCTTCGGCGGCACGCAGGATGTCGCCAGGGGCGGAGCGGGCCAGGCCGCAGATCACCGGCTTGCGGACAGCGCGCGCGATGGCTTCGACGCTCTCGAAGTCGCCCGGCGAGGCGATCGGAAACCCCGCCTCGATCACGTCGGCGCCCAGCTCGGCCAGCGCGTGGGCGAGGCGCAGCTTCTCCTCGAGGTTCATAGAGAAGCCGGGCGACTGCTCGCCGTCGCGCAGCGTGGTGTCGAAGATGACGACGCGGTCGTCGTCCAGGCGGCCGAAACTCGGGTGGTCTATGGGCATGGCTCAGGTCCTCGGCATCGAGATCGTGGCCGGCGCTTGGCACCGGGTGGCCCCTGAACGAGCCGGCGGTCAGCCGGCATCCCGCTCAGGGGACGATAAGTCGGAGGCCGAGGAGGGCGGACGCAGAGGCGCAGGCC
The DNA here is from genome assembly GCA_965198755.1 of Acetobacteraceae bacterium. Lineage (GTDB taxonomy): Bacteria > Pseudomonadota > Alphaproteobacteria > Acetobacterales > Acetobacteraceae > BOG-908. The sequence goes on along the minus strand of OZ240673.1, from coordinate 2,929,634 downwards.
GCCGGGAGCGACGCAGGCGAGGCCGGATGATCTGCCGCCGTCAACATGGCAGCCAGTATGGCCTTAAAAAACTAAGCGGACAAGAAAGCGGCGGCGGTCGCGCGCCCGATCCGCGGCCCCCCAACGCCAGACGATGTCTGACGGTGCGGGGCCGCGGCGCTGCCTTGTATCAACGGCCTTGAGGCACGGCCGAAAGCAGGCAAGGCAAGCAATTCTTTTTTGAACAAAAGAACCAAAAACTTTTGTTCCCTGGAGCACGCTGCCGGAGAGTCCGCGACAGCAGGGATAAAAGTTTTTTGCTGCTTTTTTTCAAAAAAGCAGGTTTGCCTTACTTCGGCGCGTCGGGAGCCGGGGCCGAGGCGTCAGGCGCCGGCGCCGAGCTGTCCGCAGCCGCCGCCGCTTTGTGGGCGTGGTGGTGGTGGCTGTGGCTGTGATGGTGCTTGTGCGTGGTGGTCGTGGTCGTCGTCGTTGAATCCGGCGGCGTCGTGGTCGTGGTGCTCGCAGCCGGCGGTGCGGAGGCGTCCGGAGCCGGAGTGGTCGGGGTCTGCGCCAGCACGGGGGCTGCGAACAGGGCGGTGGCGACGAAGGCGGCGCTCATCAGGGGGAGCTTCATAGGGTCTCCAAACTCTCAAAACACGGGGTGGGAAGGATTGCGCGTCCGCCACACACGGTTTCGTGGCAGCATTTCGTAAACGCATGCTCCTATGGCCACGAAACACCGGAGTCGTCAGCTTTTTTTTCCGTAATGAGGCGACGTAACGGATGAATGCGCAGCTAGGCGGCGGAAAGCTGCGGCCGGCGGCTTCACCGGCAAGCCGAGACCGTCAGCCCGGACGGGGTTCGCTGAACATCAGCCGGCAGCAAGGAAGCAAGGCCTTCTTTTTCGAGAAAAAGAAGCAAAAAGCTTTTGTCTCTGCTGTCGCGGACTCTCCCGCAGCGTGTATCCATGGGAACAAAAGTCTTTTGGTTCTTTTTTCAAAAAAGAACTGCTTGCCTTGCCCTGCATCGGTCAACGCTTCGGAAGAGCGTGGCACTGCCAAGGTGGACGTCGCCCGCATCTTCTACCCGAACGTCATGCTGTCGTAGGTGGCCAGGTGGATGCGAACGCCAGTGCCGAGCTGAGGAGAACGCTCCAGAGCGTCTTCCAGCCTCGTTGAACCGGGTAGGCAGGCCGAAAAACACTCTAGTTCTATACGTCGACGAGCGTCTGTATCGGGCGGGCAACCTCGTTTGGTCGGATGATGCTCTAGTTGCGAGACTTGTCCACCAGCGCGTTCTTGCCGATCCACGGCATCATTCCTCGCAACCGCTCGCCTACTTTTTCGATCGGGTGGTCGGCGTTGCGCCGGCGCGTGGCGCGGAAGCTCGCCTGGTTGACGCGGTTTTCCAGGATCCAGTCGCGGGTGAAACGTCCGGATTGTATGTCTTCCAGCACCCGCTTCATCTCCGCCTTCGTCTCCGCGGTGATGATGCGCGGACCGGTGACGTATTCTCCATACTCGGCGGTGTTGCTGATCGAATAGTTCATGTTGGCGATGCCGCCCTCGTAGATCAGGTCGACGATCAGCTTCACCTCGTGCAGGCACTCGAAATACGCCATCTCCGGCGCGTAGCCGGCCTCCGTCAGCGTCTCGAATCCTGCCTTGATCAGCTCCACCAAGCCGCCGCACAGCACCGCCTGCTCGCCGAACAGGTCGGTCTCGCACTCCTCCTTGAAGGAGGTCTCGATGATGCCGGCACGGCCGCCGCCAATCGCACTAGCGTAGCTGAGTGCCATCTCCAGCGCGCGACCGGTGGGGTTCTGCTGCACAGCCACCAGGCAGGGCACGCCGCCGCCACGCTCGTACTCGGAGCGGACAGTGTGGCCGGGGCCTTTGGGCGCCACCATGAACACGTCGATGTCCGGCCGCGCGTCGATCAGGTTGAAGTGGATGTTCAGTCCGTGCGCAAAAGCCAGCGCCGTGCCCTCGCGCATGTTGGGGCCGAGGTGGTCGCGGTACAGCTCTCCCTGGCCTTCGTCCGGGGTGAGCACCATCACCACGTCGGCCCAGGCGGCGGCCTCCGACGGGCCCATCACCTGCAAGCCGGCGGCCTGCGCCTTGGCGACGCCGGCCGAGACGGGACGCAGGCCCACGGCCACGTCTTTCACGCCGCTGTCCGCCAGGTTGCGCGCGTGGGCGTGGCCCTGGCTGCCGTAGCCGATCACCGCGACGCGGGCGCCTTTGATCAGGTTCACGTCGGCGTCTCGGTCGTAGTAAACGCGCATTTTTAGTCCCCAGAGTTAGGCAAGAAAGCAAGCAGTTCTTTTTTTAAAAAAAGAACCAAAAAACTTTTGACTCCGCTGTCGCGCGCTCGCCGGAAAAGTCCGCGACAGCCGTAGTAAAAGCTTTTGCTTCTTTTCTCGAAAAAGAAGCGCTTGCTTACAACGTTTCCGCCCCACGCGCGATCGCCGCGATGCCCGTGCGCGACACTTCCGCAAGCCCGATCGGCCGCATCAGCTCGATAAACGCGTCGACCTTGTCGATCGAGCCCGTCAGCTCGAACACGAAACTCCCCGTCGTGGTGTCCACCGTGCGCGCGCGGAACGCGCCGGCGATGCGCAGCGACTCCACGCGGTTCTCGCCGGTGGCGACCACCTTTATCAGCGCCATCTCGCGCGCGACGTGCGGGCCGTCCTTGGTGAGGTCGGCCACGCGGTGCACCGGCACCAGGCGGTCCAGCTGCGCCTTGATCTGCTCTATCACCATCTCGGTACCGGTGGTGACCACGTTGATGCGGCTGCGCCCGCGGTCGTCGTCCACCGCGGCCACCGTCAGGCTGTCGATGTTGTAGCCGCGGCCGGAGAACAGGCCAATGACGCGCGCCAGCACGCCGGATTCGTTGTCAACCAGCACCGAAATCGTGGCCGTGCGCATGCGTTCCTCGCGCGCGGTGCCGGCAAGGGTCTGCGACATCAGACCAGCATCATGCCTTCGTTGGTGATGCTGGCGGTGCGGCCGGCGTGCTCCGGGCCGAGGATCATCTCGTTGTGCGCGGCGCCCGAGGGGATCATCGGGTAGCAGTTCTCCAGCTTGTCGACGCAGATGTCGGCGATCACCGGGCCGGGTTCGGCCAGCATGCGCTCGATTACGTCGTCGAGCTCGCCCACATTGCGCGCGCGCAGGCCGGTGGCGTGGAAGCTCTCCGCGAGCTTCACGAAATCCGGCAGCGCTGCGCTGTAGCTTTCCGAATAGCGCGAGCCGTGCAGCAGCTCCTGCCACTGGCGCACCATGCCCATGTACTCGTTGTTCAGGATGAAGATCTTCACCGGCAGGCGGTACTGCGCCAACGTGCCCATCTCCTGGATGTTCATCAGGATGCTGGCCTCGCCGGCGATGTCGATCACCAGCGCGTCCGGGTGGGCCACCTGCACGCCGGAGGCTGCCGGCAATCCGTAGCCCATGGTGCCGAGGCCGCCGCTGGTCATCCAGCGGTTCGGCTTGTCGAACGGAAAGTGCTGCGCGGCCCACATCTGGTGCTGGCCGACCTCGGTGGTGATGAAAGTGTCGCGCCCGCTCGCCGCGCAGAGTTGTGCGAGGCGCTGCACCGCGTATTGCGGCTTGATGACTGCGTCCGGCTCCGGCGCCTGGGTGAAGCGCAGGCTATCGATGCTGCGCCAGCCGGCGATCTCGCGCCACCATGCGGCCAGGGCGGCGGTGTTCTGCGGCACCGGCTCGTCATGCCAGGCGTCGATCAGCGCGCGCAGTGTCAGCGCCGCGTCGCCCACGATGGGCACGTCCACCGCGACGTTCTTGTTGATGTTGGACGGGTCGATGTCGGCGTGGATCTTGAAGCTGTCCGGGCTGAAGGCGGACAGCCGGCCGGTGACCCGGTCGTCGAAACGCGCGCCGATGTTGAGCAGCACGTCGCAGCCGTGCATGGCCAAATTGGCCTCGTAGGTGCCGTGCATGCCCAGCATGCCGAGGAAGTGCCGGTCCGACGCCGGGAAGCAGCCGAGGCCCATCAGCGTGAGGGTAGCGGGCAGGTCGGCCAGCCGCACCAGCTCGGCGAGCAGACAGGAGGCTTCGGGGCCGGCGTTGATGACGCCGCCGCCGGCGTAGACCACCGGGCGGCGGGCAGCCTTTAGCGCGCGCACCGCGGTGCGGATGGCGGCGGGGTCGGGCTGCGTGATGGGGCGGTAGCTGCGGTGCGGCTTGGTCGACGCGGCAACGTACGGCGCCGGCGCGATCAGGATGTCCTTCGGCAGGTCCACCACGACCGGGCCGGGGCGGCCGCTGCGGGCGACGTAGAAGGCGTCGTGCACCGTGCGCGCCAGGTCGCAGCTCTGCTTGACCAGGTAGTTGTGCTTGGTGACGGGCCGGGTGATGCCGGTGGTGTCGGCTTCCTGGAAGGCGTCATTGCCGATCAGGTGGGTGGGCACCTGGCCGGTCAGGCAGACGACGGGGACGCTGTCCATCAGCGCGTCCAGCAGGCCAGTCACCGCGTTGGTGGCACCCGGCCCGCTGGTGACCAGCACCACGCCCACGCGGCCGGTGCTGCGCGCGTAACCCTCGGCAGCGTGCACGGCGGCCTGCTCGTGGCGCACCAGGATGTGCCGGATGGCGTCCTGCTGGAACAGCGCGTCGTAGATCGGCAGCACGGCGCCGCCGGGATAGCCGAAGACCACGTCCACGCCCTGGTCGCGGAGGACACGCAGCAGGATCTCGGCGCCGCTGGCGGTGGCGCCGGATTGCTGCGAGGTGTCGGGATCCGGACGGGCCGGCTGGACGAGCGCGTTCATGCGGCGGTTCTACCCGCAGAGCGTGCAGCGCGTCAATAACGTTGGACAATATCAGATAAGTTTGAGCGCAGAAAACTTTCGTAATCTTGCGTCTGAGAGCTGTATCGCGCAACGAACCTATGCGTGGCTGTGTCGGCTGCGATGCGCCGGTGCCGAAACCAGGTGGCCTGCCGCTTGATGTACTGGCCGGTCGCCAGGATGGCGCGCTGGGCGGCGTCGGCCAGCGTTACCTCGCCGCGCAGGTGGGCGGCCAGCTCCGGCACGCCGTGCGCGCGCATCGCCGGCAGCGCCGGATCCAGCCCCTGCGCCAGCAGCACGCGCACTTCGTCCAGCGCGCCCTGGTCCAGCATGGCGCAGAAGCGGGTGGCGATGGCGGCCCGCAGCTCCGCCCGCGGCGGGTCCAGGATGATGGCGTGCAGGTCCCAGGTGAAGTCGGGCGCCGGCTGCCGGGACTGCCAGGTGGACAGGCCGGTGCCGGTGCCGCGCCACACCTCCCAGGCGCGGGCCAGGCGCTGGCCGTCGGTCGGGCGGAGCGTGGCGGCGGTCGCCGGGTCGGCCTGGGCGAGGCGCGCGTGCAGCGCTGCCGGACCAATGGTGTGCAGCAGGTCGCGCGCCTCCGCCCGCGCGGGCGCGCCGGGATCGGGGATGTCGGCCAGGCCCTGCGAGAGCGCTGCGAGATAGAGGCCGGTGCCGCCGCACAGGATCGGCAGGCGGCCCTGGGCGTGCGCCTCCTCCATCGCGGCGAGTGCGGCCTGCCGCCACCACGCGACGGTGCCGGCGCGCGCGGCCGGCAGCACGCCGTAGAGCGCGTGCGGCGCCAACGCTTCCTCGGCCGGCGTGGGCCGCGCGGTCAGCACGCGCAGCTCGGCGTAGAGCTGCATGGAGTCCGCGTTGACGACCGTGCCGCCCAGGCGCTGCGCCACCGCCAAAGCGAGCGCCGACTTGCCGCTGCAGGTGGGGCCGGCCACCACCAGCGCCTGCCGCCGGCCGGTCCGTGCCTTGTCCAACATGGCGCTGCTGACGGCGCTGGCCTGCGCCACCTCCACCGTCGCGCGCGTGCCCGCGGCGGCCGGCGCCTTGTCCGGTGCCACGCTCATGGCGTACAGCGCGGCCGGCGTTCGGCGCGCGGCCTTGTGACAGGTGTCCCCGGCCACCCGCGCGTTGCAGAGGGCACCATGAGCTACGTCCTGACCCTGGTCGCGCAACGCGAGGCAGTGAGCCTGACGCAGGCGATGGTCGACCGCATACGGGACGCCGCCGGCGGCGGGCGGACGCCGCTGATTCTCTCGCCGGGCGAGGCGGCCGACATCCCGGACGTGCCCACAGACGACCTGGCCGCCGCTCGCGCCGCGCTGGAGGGCGCGCCGGTGGACGTGCTGGTCAGCCGCGCCCGTGGCCGCGCCCGCCGCCTGCTGGTGGCCGACATGGACAGCACGATGGTGACCGGCGAGACGCTGGACGAGCTGGCCGCGCATGCCGGGCTGAAGGAGCGCGTGGCGGAGATCACAACCCGCAGCATGAACGGGCAGATCAATTTCCGCGAGGCCCTGCGCCAGCGCGTGGCGATGCTGCGCGGGCTGGAGCTGGCCGCACTGGAGGCAACCTGGCGAGACGTGCAGCTGACTGCCGGCGCGCGGACGCTGGTGGCCACCATGCGCGCGTTCGGGGCCACCACCGCGTTGGTCTCCGGCGGGTTCAGCTTCTTCACTGCGCGGGTGGCCGAGCTGTGCGGCTTCGACCACCACCGCGCCAACGTGCTGCTGGACGACGGCCGCGTGCTGACCGGCGAGGTGGCCGAACCGATCCTGGACCGCGACGCCAAGCTCGCCACGATGCGCGAGCTGGCGCGCGCCGGCGGGTTGCGCCGGCAGACGACGCTGGCGGTGGGCGACGGGGCGAACGACCTTGCGATGCTGCGCGAGGCGGGGCTGGGCGTGGCGTTCCGGGCCAAGCCGGTGGTGGCGGCGGAGGTGGCCAACCGGGTGGACTACGCGGACCTGCGCGCGTTGCTGTTCGTGCAGGGCTACCCGGCAGGCGTGTTCCGGGAGCAGTAAGCAATCAGTTCTTTTTTGAAAAAAAGAACCAAAAAACTTTTGTTCTCTGTGAATGCGCCGTGGTGAGACGTGTCGTTTCAGCCGTCCGCGACAGCCGTGAGAAAAGCTTTTTGCTTCTTTTTCTCGAAAAAGAAGGCCTTGCCTTCCTACTCTTGGTGCGCGACTGCCCCCCGCATGCCCACCGAGTGCGCCCCCGCCAAGGTCAACCTCACCCTTCACGTCACCGGCCGCCGCACCGACGGCTACCACCTGCTCGACAGCCTGGTGGTGTTCGCCGGCGCCCACGACCTGGTGTCCGCGCACGCTGCCGACACGCTGTCCCTGGAACTGGCCGGCCCGTTCGCCGCCGCGCTGTCCACCGACCCCGACAACCTGGTGCTGCGTGCCGCGCGTGCGCTGGCCGCTTCGTGCAGTATGGCGCCGCGTGCGGCGCTGCGGCTGGAGAAGCACCTGCCTGTCGCGTCCGGCATCGGCGGCGGGTCGTCGGACGCCGCCGCGACGCTGCGCGTGCTGGCCAGGTTGTGGGGGGTGGAGGTCCGGCCCGAGGCGATGCGCGACATCGCGGCAAGGCTGGGCGCGGACGTGCCGGTCTGCCTGGACCGAACGCCGCGGGTGATGCAGGGGGTGGGCGAGGTGCTGCGGCCTGCGCCGCTGTTGCCGGGCTGCGGTTTGGTCCTGGTCAACCCCGGGCAGGCGCTGGCGACGCAGGCGGTGTTCCGCGCCCGCACCGGCGGTTTTTCCCGGCCGGCGCGCTGGCCGGATAGCTGGCCGGACGCGGCGTCCATGGCCGCCGGGCTTGCGGATTGCACGAACGACCTGCAGGCGGCCGCCGTGGCGCTGTGCCCCGCGGTGGGCGAGGTGCTGACCGCGCTGGCCGGGGTGTGCGGATGCGAGCTGGCGCGAATGAGCGGCTCGGGGGCGACGTGCTTCGGGCTGTTCGCTTCGGCGGAGGCCGCGGCGCGCGCTGCGGCGGGTTTGGCGCGGCCGGGCTGGTGGTGTTGGGGCGGGGCACTTTACGGGGAGGCCGCCGCCACCTTATGACGGGGCAGCTTTGGGGCGTCGCCAAGCGGTAAGGCAGCGGATTTTGATTCCGCCATGCGGAGGTTCGAATCCTCCCGCCCCAGCCATGGGCCGCCGAGACGAACGCTTCTCACGAGAAGCCGGCTTGACACCCACAGCCCGACGATGGCCTCACGCTGCAGAAGACTCCGCGACAGCAGAGACCAAAAGTTCTTTGCTGCTTTTTTTCAAAAAAGCAGTCCTTGCTTTCTTGCTCCTTGATGGCCGCCTCTCGCGCGTCACGAAAGGCCGCTGGTATGACTTTCCTTTGACGCCAGGCAGGAAAACGAGGCCTGCTTTTTTCTGAAAAAAGCAGCAAAACTTGGTCTCGGCTGTCGCGGAGTTTTCTAAAATATAAAATGGCCTGGATGCTGGGTCATAGAAAGCAAGCAGTCCTTTTTTGAAAAAAAGGACCAAAAAACTTTTGACTCCGCTGTCGCGCGCTCTCCGGACATGACCGCGACAGCGGAGACAAAATTTCTTGCGTCTTTTATTCAAAAAAGAAGGTCTTGCTTACTTCCTTCGGAAGTAGAGGCGCTTCGTCAACTCGTCTTTCCTGGCGCATCCACCTTGACCTTGCGCCCTCGTCCAGATCCGCCGGTGGGTTCACCACCAGTTCCTCCCCGCCCGACAGCCCCTCACGCAACTCGGCCGTCGTGCCGAAGTCGCGGTCGATGTTGATCGGCTTGGCGTGCACGCGGCCGTCCTGCACGACGAGCACGTGCAGGCCGGTCTCGTCGAACACCATCGGTTCGTCGGGGATCACCACGCCGGGCTGCTGGCGCGGCACGTGGAAGATGACGTCGGCGTAGAGGCCGGAGCGCAGCGTGCCGTCCGTGTTCACAACGTCCACTTCCACCAGCATCGTCCGCTCGCTCTGCGTCAGCGACACCGAATTGCGCGCTATCTTGCCGCCAAAGGCGCGGCCGGCAAGCTCCGGCACGTGCACCTCGGCGTCCAGCCCATTATGCAGGCCGATCGCAGCACTTTGCGGCACGTAGACCTGCACGCGCAGGAGGTCGGTGCGGTCGATGCTGAACAGCGACGTGCCGCCGTTCTGGTCGGCGCTGACCAGGCCGACGGTACGACGTTGCCCGCGGTGATCACGCCGTCGAACGGGGCGATGACGCGCTCGAAATCCACCAGTGCCTGCAGCCGCGGCACGGTGGCTGCCTGTGCCGCGATGTTGGCCTGTGCCACGCGTATGCCGGCTTGCGAGTTGGCGACACCTGTGGTCTGCAAGGAGAAGTTGGCCGTCGAGTTGTCCGCGTTCTGCTAACGCGACGAGTGGGAAGGTTTGTTCCTTCGTGCAAGTGGCTTTGAGGCTTGGCCTGGCGAGGAAGGCAAGGCCTTCTTTTCTGAAGAAAAGAAGCAAAAGACTTTTGGGCCTGCTGTCGCGATGGTTCTGCAGCGCGCGCCCAAGGGAACAAAGGTTTTCTGGTCTTCCACCGAGACCTCGCACTGACGGTCAACAGAGCCGTTACCAGGTGCACGCTGCAGAAGACTCCACGACAGCCGGACCAAAAGTTTTTTGCTGCTTTTTTTCAAAAAAGCAGGCCTTGCTTTCTTACCGTATCCGCCGGTCCGTGTTCCCGGGTCAGCACGCCGACCTTGCGCCAGCCGCACGCTCAACCTGACGGGACGCGCGCGCTTTTTCGTGATCGTCCGGAGAACTGACGTGTTGCCATTGCATGATGCGGCACGCAGGCTCGACAGCGCGGCCGGGTGACGTCCAGCGCGGCTCGTACGATCCGCGGCGGCACGATTGTCCGGCTTACGCCGTCCGAAACTGCGGCGTGTAGTCTCCGTGGCTGACGCCCTCTGGCACCGGGCACTCCCCAGACGTCACGGCGGGACCTGTGCCGGCGAGGCGAGACGCTGCCTGGCCTTTCCGGCGCTTGGCTGCGCGAAAGGCGAACGCCGCGATGATTGCCGCGTCCACACCTTGCCGCTCGAGTTCCTGCAACAGGTATTCGACCGTGAGGTCGGGATGGATCGAACGCCTCGCCACGCTGCGCACCTTCTGCAAGCCTGCGACTCGAACACCTACACCTACGCGTCATGATTGCAAGCTGAACCGTTACCGCCACCGCCGTCTTTTGTGCATGCACGCATAACTGTAACTTTTGAGAAACGCTTTCCCAGAACGAAGGTGGAACGTGGTTGCCGGTGACGCAAAAAGTCCAACCCTGCGGTGCAGACTGCAGGCAGGCGTGCACGCCAGGGTTTTCAGTTTGCGTGGGACACTGCATCAACCCGGGTGGACATCTGAGTGAGGCGAGCTGCTTTGCGTGCGCCGGCAAGGCGCCAACTGCGTAACGGGTCGTGCAACTTGCATCACGGTGGTAGCTCCGATTATCAGACAACCGGAAGTATTGCAGGTTCGCATCGAACGTCTAGTCAGGACGTGTGACGATTTGCACCTCTTGCACACTTTCCATCCCCAGAGTTGTCCACACAATCCTTGGTTGTTGTTCTATCTGTTTTTCGACACAGCACGATTTACTTGAAATCGCCGTCCAGCCATGTCATCCAATCTCAATGGATATTGAGACATCATTCCAGATCGATTCGCTGACCCAGACCTACGTGCATGCGCGCAAGGACGGCAACATCGAGCTCGCGCTGCAGATCGCTTTCAGGCTTGAAGACGAGAGGCGGGGCAAGGCTCAGGGACCGGCGGCAACCGACCATGGTTCGGGCCGTTATACCCATGCGGAGAGCCGAGCGGGCAACAACTGATCTGCAGCGCTCGCGTGTGTTTCGGGCGGATCAGCGGCGTCCTCCGGCACACTGACCGCCAACAGATTAAAAGTAGGTTTATTCCTGGCGGATTGGCCAATCAGGCATTCGCGACGAAAACAGTTGCCGCCAGCTGAACCAGGCGGCTCAAATGGCGAGTACACGAGAGCAAAAGTTTTTTGGTTCTTTTTCTCAAAAAAGAACTGCTTTCTTTCTCTCGTCAGTGATTAATCCAGTGCCGGTGCCAAACCCGAGCAAGTCACACGGGTAGACCTCGTCCGGCCAAGAGCTAGGCTGGACGAAGCGTTGCGTCGCCTCGGCCTGACGCCAGCCCTCGATTGCCGCTCACCTTGCGCGCTGCGGCGGCCTCGTCACATCACGAGCGCTTAACGCATCGATCAAAACGGGCATCCGCTTTTCGCCGAAACAAGCACCTGATCCGGCACCGCAACGCGCGCGCTCGTTTGCAAAATCACTTGTGGTAGCTCCTACACCCGCATCGGCATGAGCACGTAGAGCGCAGACCCGTCGGCCGAATCGCAAACGATCGTCGGCGCCGACCCGTCGGCAAATCGGAACTCCACCTGATCGGCGATCTGGTCGGTGATGTCGTTCAGGTAGCGCGCCTGGAAGCCGATCTCCAGCGGGCCGGCTGAATACTGCACGTGGTCGCCGTCGAGTTCCTCGACCGCGGTGCCCTGGTCCGGACTGGCCGCGGACAGCGTCAGCACGTCCTTCTGCAAGGCGAGCTTCACCGGCCGTGACCGCTCGTTGCTGATGGCGGCAACGCGCGCCACCGCGTCGGAAAAATCCTTCTTGCCGACACGCAGCACCTTGTCGTTGTCGCGCGGGATCACCCGGTCGTATTCGGGGAAGGTGCCGTCGATCAGCTTGCTGGTCAGCGTGATGGCGCCGACGGTGAACTGAATGCGGGTGTCGGACAGCGCCACCTCGATGCTGCCGCTTTCCTCGTCCAGCAGCTTGCGCAGCTCTGCCACCGTCTTTCGCGGTATGATGACGCCGGGCATCGAGCCCGCACCTTCCGGCAGGTCCTCTTCCACGCGCGCCAGGCGGTGTCCGTCGGTCGCCACCGCGCGCAGGCGGCGCTGCCCGTCCGACTCGACGGCGTGCAGGTAGATGCCGTTGAGGTAGTACCGCGTCTCCTCCGTGCTGATGGCGAAGCGCGTGCGGTCGATCAGGCCGCGCAGCACCAGAGCGGGCAGGTGGAAGCGGTGCGGCAGCTGGCCCGCGGTCATCGCCGGAAAGTCTTCCACGGGAAGCACCAGCAGGGAAGTGGCGAACCGGCCGGCGCGCAGTGCCAGTTGCGCGTCGCCACCCGGGTGGTCCAGCTCCACCTCGGCGCCGTCCGGCAGCTTGCGGACGATGTCGTAGATGGTGGCCGCCGGCGCGGTGGTCGCACCGTTGCGCGTGGTGTTGGCGGCCACGTCCTCGACGACGGCGATCTCCATGTCGGTGGCGGTGAAGCTCAGCCGCCCGTCACGCACGGCGATCAGCACGTTGGCCAGGATGGGGATCGTGTTGCGCTTCTCGGCGACGCTCTGGATGTGGGCCAGCGCCTTGAGCAGCGTGGCGCGGTCGGCCTTGAGCTTCATCTTGCGATCCTCGGTGGCTGCCCGCCGAATCCGGGCGCCGCTCGAGAGCAATCTAACGCTGTGGGGGAATCGCGCAAATCAGGGAAGCAAGCAAGGCCTTCTTTTCCGAGAAAAAGAAGCAAAAAGCTTTTGTCTCGGCTGTCGCGGACCTTTCCACACGGCGCGCCCAAGGGAGCAAAAGTTTTTTGGTTCTTTTTTTCAAAAAAGAACCGCTTGCTTTTTGCTTGCCTACATCGCCCGCTTCACCGCGCCCCCCTGCATGACAAACCGCACGTGCTCCAGCACGGTCACATCCTTGGTGGGATCCCCATCCACCGCGATCAGGTCGGCATAATGCCCCGGCTCCAGGCTACCCACCCTGTCCGGCCACCCCAGCAGCTTAGCCGCCTCGACGGTCGCCGCCTGGATCGCCTCGGTCGGCGTCATGCCCCACTGCACCATCTTGGCGAATTGCTTGGCGTTGTCGCCGTGCGGGTAGACGCCGGCGTCGGTGCCGAACGCCATCAGCGCGCCGGCTGCATGCGCGCGGCGGAAATTCTCCCGCTGCGTGCGGCCGAGTGCGCGTTCCTTGGCGATCGACTCCGGCAGCATGCCGCCGCCGGCCGAGCCGGTGGCCAGGATGTAGTCGTCGTCGTAGATGTCCATCACCAGGTAAGTGTGGTGTTCGCGCGCCAGGCGGATGCCCTCGTCGTCGATCAGGCTGGCGTGCTCTATAGAATCCACGCCGGCGATGATGGCGTCCTTGATCGCCTGGGTGCCGTGCGCGTGCGCGGCCACGCGGCGGCCCAGCCGGTGCGCCTCGGAGACGATCGCCGTCATCTCCTCCGGCGTGTACTGCTCGGCACCCGGCTGGTCGCCCTTCGAAAGCACGCCGCCGGACGCCATGATCTTGATGAGGTCGGCGCCGTATTTGACGTTCTCGCGCACCTTGTGGCGGGCTTCCCAGGGGCCGTCCGCCACGCCGTCGGCCACCGCATGGTACTCCGGCGGCAGCAGGTCGTTGTCGGCGTGGCCGCCGGTGATGCTGAGCGGCGGGCCGCTGACCAGCATGCGCGGTCCGTCCACGTCGCCGGCGTTGATGCCGTCACGCAAAGCCACGTCGGAGAAGCCTTCCGCGCCGACGTTGCGCACGGTGGTGAAGCCGGCGCGCAGCGTGCGCCCGGCGTTGCGCACACCGATGACGACGGAGCGCGGCACGGACACGGCCAGGCCGGGGTAGCCGGACTCGTCCGGGTCGCCCGTTAAATGCACGTGCGCGTCAATCAGCCCAGGTAGGCAGGTGAGCGCGCCGAGGTCGGTCGCGGCGCTGCCGGCGGGCGGTGCGCCCGCGGTGATCAACGTGACGCGGCCGTCGTGGAACTGCACGGTCTGGTCGGACAGCATCTGGCCGGAGCGCACGTCGAGCAGGTGCGCACAATGCACTGCGCCGTCAGGGGCGGCTAGAGCACGCGTGGCTGCGAACAGGCAAAGCAACGCGAATGCCGTATTGTTCAAAGGTGTCTGTCCGACTCTTGCAGGCATGGAGGCCAAAGTGCCTGAGACGGCGCAGCAGGTGCAAGTCGCGACAAGAGAAAGAGAAGGCGATTATGTAGTTGACAAACACGGCGGCGAGGGCTAGGAATATGGTCAAGGAGATAGACCATGGCTTCCGCCCTTTCCGCCCTCTACTTCCACGACGAAGCTGCCGCCTTTGCGGAGCTTGAGGCAACCCTTTGGCCGCACGGCCCGGTGTGCCCGCGTTGCGGCGGCATGGACCGGATCACGACGGTTAAGGGTGGCCGCATGGGCCTGCGCCGCTGCGGCCCCTGCAAGCGCCAGTTCACCGTCACCGTGGGCACCGTGTTTGAAAGCAGCCACGTTCCGCTGAACCTGTGGCTCCAGGTTGTCTATCTGATGTGCAGCAGCAAGAAGGGCATCAGTTCTCACCAGCTTATGCGCATCTTGGACGTTCAATATAAGACGGCGTGGTTCATGACGCATCGCATCCGCGAGGCGATGGTGGCCGGAAAGCTTCCGCCGCTTGGTGGCGAGGGCCGCACTGTCGAGATTGACGAAACCTTCATTGGCAAGAAGAAGGGCGTTCCTGTTCGTCGCGGTTATCGTCACAAGCACGCAGTTCTGACTTTGGTCCAGCGCGGACATTCTGCACGTTCTTTCCACGTGGACGGCACCAACGCAGCTGACCTCCTGCCGATCATCAAGGCGAATGTGCTTCCCGGCACGCACGTCATGACAGACGAAGCGAAGCAGTATTCCAAGCTCAACAAGTTTTTCGCCGCCCATGACTTCACGACGCACAGCGCTGGCGAGTATGTGCGTGGGCGGGTTCATAGCAACACGGTGGAAGGCTTCTACAGCGTGTTCAAGCGCGGCATGAAGGGTGTTTACCAGCATTGCTCTGAGAAGCACCTGCACCGCTACGTGGCCGAGTTTGATTTCCGCTATAACAACCGGGTGAAGCTGGGTGTGGACGATGCCCAGCGCACGAACACCGCGTTGCAGGGCATCGTGGGCAAGCGCTTGATGTATAAGGGGCCTAACGCGTAAAACGCGGATGTGACAATTTTGCCACTTGTACTGACTCGACCAGTTTACTATATCAGTCAGACTTCCGTGATCTGAAGCCACTGCCCAGGCAGTGGACCCGTTCAAGACGGTGGCGCGCAAGCGTCTAGGATCACGGAACGCCCCTCATTTCTGTAATTTTCGTTCCCATATTGTAAACTTGCCTGATCGGGACGTGCCAAGTAGGGCGGAATTATAAAACGCGCGGGCACGAATATATTCTGCTAGTTCGACCTTAGACACAGATGCGCCCGGCCTTGAGCCATGGCCGTTCAGCTGGAAAGCTACCGAACCGAGAAGCACATCAACGAGTTGGAGACACTGGCTTTCTTTTGAGTCCCGAAAGTGGATGCGCCGAAATGGCCAGTCACGTTTGTCGCCAATCTTTTTCAAATGACAGTTCAGAATATACCGAAGTTTTTCAGGCGTGCTTTCCGTGTCTCGGTAATCCAAATAAACATTCAACAAGCGCTTGTTGTGCATCAAAGCGCATTTCCGAACTATTTGGAATACTTCTTTATTGAAGCCTATTTCTCGTGAGCCTTCGTTAAACTTTTTGTCCAGTATTCGGCTCGTATCAACAAACAGGCTGTGAAACTCAGTTCTGTGCGGAGGCCTACTGAATTTGAAAAACACGTCCACAACGCGTTTGTAGGCTGGCAGCTTTGCAGCAGAAACTTTAGACCATTTCATTTCGCCATTCGGTAACTCAGGCAAGCGAGCGGCGCTTATTGCCGAGTTCAGTTCTGCAATCTGCTGGGTGGGAACCATCAGCGCACCCAGCGCGAGGTAACGGTGTTGTGTCTGGCTACTCTCGTCAACATATACGTCGGTTAGTTCGCTCAAAGAGGGCGAACTGCGTCTTATGACAAAGGGGCTTGAGGATGGTGAAAGCACAACCAGACAACGATAAGCAGATTTCTCGATTCAAGGAAACCGCCCGCCAGCTAGGCTGTGACGAGGACGAGGCCGCGTTCAAGGAGAAGCTGGCGGTGATCGCGCGGCAGAAGGTGAAGACACCTTCCGAGCCACCAAACGAGAATTGACGAGGGGTGTTTGCCGCACTCTCGTTGCTTGCCCTGTTGGTACTGCTTGGTGCGTTTTGGCGATATGCCTTCCGGGGAGTTTTAGTGGTTGCCGCTCTTGCGGTGATAGTTCTTGTGATTGGTATAGGATGGGATCGCTTTTTCACGCAGCCGGCAGCCCTCCGAAATCGGGACGCCGCCTGCGTTGCATTTATGAGCGCCCATTCAAACTTTGTCCCCGCGCCGAAGGACGCCAAATCCTATACCTGGGATCAGGCGATGAATCCTTGCCCTAACGACAAGTAGCTAAGGAATCCGATCCTAAGCTATGCGCCGTGTTTGCGAAGTGCATAATCGCCGAAAGAAAGCAGTTCTTTTTTGAAAAAAAGAACCAAAAAACTTTTGGTCCCGGTGGGCGCGCGTTGGTGAAACGTGTTGTTTCAGCGAACTGCGACAGCCGAGATAAAAGTTTTTTGCTTCTTTTTTTCAAAAAAGAAGAATCTGCGAAGCCTTGGCCGTCATAGGCTGCTGGCCACCCACTCCTTCAACTGGCTCTTCGGCGCCGCGCCAACCTTGGTCGCCGCCGGCTTGCCGTCCTTGAACATGATCAGCGTGGGAATGCCGCGCACGCCGTAGTTGTTCGGCGTCTGCGGGTTCTCGTCGATGTTCACCTTCACCACGCGCACGCGACCGGCGTACTCCGCGCCGATCTCTTCCAGCGCCGGCGCGATCATCTTGCAGGGGCCGCACCACTCTGCCCAGAAATCCACCAGGACCGGGCCGGACGCCTTCAGCACGTCGGTCTCGAACGTGTCGTCGGTGGCGGCGTGGGTGTTGGCACTCATGGTATGCACTCTCCTGTTCGTCGACCGTTCAGGTGGTCGGGGCGGCACGTTCTATCAAGCGTCCGCCTGGACTGGCAGCCCTGGCCGCTGCGCGTCGAGGAGGGCGGGCGGCAGCTTCATCACCAGCGGGCCGTCGGTCCAGACCAGCCAACAGGCGACGTCGCGGCCGGGGTACAGCTGGGCCAGCACGTCGCGGTAGGCGGCCATCTGGCGCAGGTACATGACCGGCACTGCATCTTCCGTCTCCGGCGGCGCGCGATTCGTCTTGTAGTCGGCGATCAGCACGCGGTCTGCGGTGACGGCCAGCCGGTCCACCTGGCCGGAGATCACGCGCCCGCCAACCACGCCGCAAACCGGCTGCTCGGCGCGGCTGCCGGGGGCGAACAGCGGTGCGAGCTCGGAGTGGGCCAGGATGGCGAGCGCCTCGCGCGCGCAGGCCTCCGGGTCGTCGAGGCCGTGCGCGGGCTGGCTGGCGTAGTGCAGGGCCGCATCCGCCCAGGCTGATTGCGGGAAGTTGGGCAGGTGCTGCAGCAACGCGTGCATGGCCAGGCCGCGCCCGAACCGGCCGTGCTTGCCGGCTAAGGCAAGCGGCGAGCGCGCCGGCGGCACAGGGCCGAACTCCACCCCCTCCGGCCGGCTGGGTGCCAGCGGCCGCGGCATCGGCGGCTCGGGCGGCAGGGGTGCCGGCCGCCAGTCGGGCGCGGCGCCGGCCCAGCTGGGGACGGGGTCGGGCGGCGCCTGGCCGGGGCGCCTCTCCGCCTGATCCGTGGCGCCTGCGTCTGCGATGCTCGCCTGGGCCGCCTCGGCGTTGGCCGCCGGAGCGCCGGACTCTGCTCCACCCGCCTGCAAGAACAGCACCTCGCCCGGCCAAGTGCCGAAGGCCGACGCCACCGCGTCCAGCGACCGCATCGCCAGCGCGACCTGCTCGTACCAGGTGCCCGGCTTGGGGTGGTGCGCCTCCCAGCCGCAGACCAGCAGGCGGTCGCGCGCGCGGGTCAGCGCCACGTAGAGCAGCCGGTTGTACTCGCGCAGCCGGGCCAGCTCGCCGGATTGGCGCAACTGGTCGATGGCGGCGCAGCGCAGGTCGCGGTGCGGCTGCCACAACGGCAGCTCAGCGCCGGTGCCGGGGTCGGTGGCCCAGCACAGGCCGCGTTCGTCCGGCGGCAAGCCGGTGGTGTCGGGCAGGATCACCAGGCCGGCTTCCAGGCCCTTGGCGCCGTGCACCGTCATCACCCGCACCGAGTCGCCGGCGGCGTCGGCCTCGCGCTTCACCTCGGCGGCCGACAGGCACAGCCAATGCAGGAAGCCCTGTAGCGACGGCGGGTGGCCGGCCTCGTAGAGCAGGGCGGCGGCCAGCAGCTCGTCCACCGGCTCGGCGGCCTCGGGGCCCAGCCGCGCGAACAGCCGGGCGCGGCCGCCCAGCGGCCCCAGCGCCTCGGACAGCAGCGCGTAGGGCGGCGCGTAGTCCACCCGGCGCAGCAGGCCGGCGAAGAAGCTGGCCGCCGCCTGCCAGTCCGGCCGTTCGGCGGCGCGTGTGCGCAGCGCCTCCCACAGCGAGCCCTGGCGGGTGGCGGCCAGCTGCATCAGCGCGTCGTCGGACAGGCCGCCCAGGGGGCTCACCAGCATCTCGGCGAAGGTGAGGTCGTCCTGCGGCAGCAGCAGCGCCCGGCACAGGGCGATCAGGTCCTGTACGGCCGGCTGGTCGGTCAGCACCATGCGGTCCAGCCCCGCCACCGGCACGCCGAGGGCTTTCAGCGCGCGCACCAGGGCGCGGTCGAAATCGCCGCGGCGGCGCACCAGCACCAGGATGTCACCCGGGCGCGTGCCGGACGCCACCTGCTCGGCGATCCAGGCAGACAGGCGGTTGACCAGCGTCTGCGGTGCCGAGACCTGGGCGAGGTTGGCCTGCGGGATGATCCACGGCGTGTGTTCGGCCGCCTCCGGGCGCGGGGTGAGCGGCCACAGCTCCACCCGGCCCGGTGCGCGGGCGCGGTGCGGGGTGTGCGGCGTCTCACCCGGCTGGCCCACCCCGCCCTGCGGGCCGAGTGCGGCGATGACGGCGTCCACCAGCCGCAGCACCGGGGTGGTGGAGCGGAACGAGACGTCCAGCATCACCGGCCGCCACGCGAGCTCGGCCTGCGTCACCCGGCGTCCGTAGACGTCGCGCCAGCGGTCGAACTCGGCCGGGTCCGCACCTTGAAACGAGTAGATGGATTGCTTGCGGTCGCCCACCGCGAACATCGTGCGGGCCAGCGCTGCCGTCTGCGGCATGCCGGTATGGGACTTGCCGGTTGTGGACCCGCCGTCTTCGCGCCCGCTGGCCTCAAACGAGCCAGTCCTTGTCGAGCCAGCCCTTGTCGTGCCAGCCCTTGTCGTGCCAGCCCTCGTCGTGCCGGTCCTGAAAGTGCCGGTGTCGGACGTGCCGGTTGTGGGCCTGGCGTCCTCGCGCGCGCCGCTGCCGACAAAAAAGTCGCCCGTCAGGCGGTCGGCAATCAGCCATTGTGCGGCGGCGGTGTCCTGCACCTCGTCGAGCAGCAGGTGGTCCAGACCGCCATCCAGCTTGAACAGCACCCAGGCGGCGCCGCTGTCTTCCAGCAGGCCGGCGGTGCGCCCGATCAGGTCGTCGTAGTCCAGCAGGGCGCGGCGCTCCTTGGCCTGGGCGTAGCTGGCCAGGATGGGCGCGGCCAGGCGCAGCAGGGCGGCCGACGCGCGCGCCATGCGAAGGGCGCGGATGCTGTCCTGCACCGCGTCGATGCGCGCCTGCTCGGCCTCACAGGCGGGGATGATGTGCGGGTGCTCCCCGGACAGCTTCTTGTTGGCGAAGATCGACAGCCCGCGCGGCTTGCCGTCGTCGAGCAGGAAGTGGCGCACCCACTCCGGCCAGTGCTCCACCCGCAGGGCGCCCGCCATGCCGAGCCAGCCCAGCATCTCGGCCGCCTTGGCGCGCACCGTGTCGCTGCCGCGGGCGGCGGCGAGTTCCATCGCTTGCCGCAGCGGCGCCTCGTCCGGCCAGGCGACGGCGTCGGCCAGGATGGCGGCCTCCTCGCCATGCGGCGCGCCGGCGGCCCGGCGGTAGGCGGCGAGCAGCGCCGCCTCCGGCAACGCGAGGGCGGCGGTCAGGCGGTGACGGTTCCGCTCGAGTGCGGCGACCAGGACAGCGAACCCCTCCGCGCTGGCCAGGCCGGCCAGCGCCTCGAGCAGCGCGGGGTCCGCCCGCGCCAGGGCCGCCTCGCGCGCCTGTTCGAGGGCGGCGCGGGCGTCGGACTCGTCGACCAGCTGGAAATGCGGCGAGATGCGCGCCTCCAGCGGGAACCGCTTCAGCAGCGACTGGCAGAAAGCGTGGATGGTGCCGATGCGCATGCCGCCCGGCAAGTCCAGCACACGGGCGAACAGGGCGCGGGCGGCGCGGCGGCTGGCCTCGGCGGCGACCACCTCCAGGTCGGCGAGCTCAGTGTCCAGCGCAGCGTCCGGCAAGGCGACCCAGCTTCCCAGGCGCGTCTGCAGGCGGATGGCCATCTCGGCGGCCGCGGCCTTGGTGTAGGTGAGGCAAAGGATCCGCGCGGGATCGGCCCCGGCCAGCATGAGGCGCAGCAGCCGGTCGATCAGCAGCTTGGTCTTGCCGGTGCCGGCATGGGCGGAGACGAAGGCGGAGGCGTGCGGGTCGGAGGCTGCTAGCTGGGCCAGGTGGGCGGTGGGATAGGCGACCGGGCTGGCCATTCAGCGGCGAGGGGCTGCTGCGGCGGAAGGCTTGGTGACGTCGAAGGAAGGCAAGACCTTCTTTTCTGAAGAAAAGAAGCAAAAGACTTTTGGTCCTGCTGTCGCGATGGTTCTGCCGGCGCGCATCCAAGGGAACAAAAGTTTTTTGGTTCTTTTTTTCAAAAAAGAACTGCTTGCCTTACTCGCCTCCGGGCTAGCGCTCGTGGTCGTCCGCCTTGGGGTCCTCTGCGGCGTCGACCTCGTCCTCGTCCTCCACGGCATCCGTCTCGGCGTCGTCATCTTCCTCGGCTTCCTCGTCCGGGTCGAGCACGGGTGCGGCGTCCTCGTCCGGCTCGCGGGTGATCGAGGCGGCCTTTACCATACGGTGGCGTGTCGGTGCACGCCTGACGAGCGGCGCTCGCGGCACGTCGGGCGGCTGCTCCGCGCCGCATTTCGGGCAAACGGGCGGGGTGCGTGCCAGGTCGTAGAACCGCGTGGCGCAGGACACGCACACGCGCTTGCCGCCCACGCCGGGCAGCCGCTCGGCAATTGCCTGATAGCTCATGCGGCGGTGCTGGTGCGGAGGGTAGACGGGCTAGCGCAAGGGCGGGACGTCACAATCAGCGTGCGCCGCGGGCGATGCGGCCGGCGAGGTACTGCGCGTTGCTGACACCTTCGTAGCTCATGGAGAACGGGCGGCCCTTGGTGCTCTCCACTGGCGCCGGCGCCTTGGGGGCGGCCTTGGTGCGCTTGCGGGTGGTGGCTGCCTTCGCTGCCTTGGCCGCAGCGGCCAGGGTGGCGTCGGCGGCGCGGTCTTCAGCGTCGTTGTCGCGGGCGCTCCAGGAGCGGAGGTCCTGCTGCAGCTTGGAGGCGAAACGGTCGGTGTTGGCGTCCTCGCGGACGGACTCGACGGAGGGCAAGCTGGCGGCGGTCTCGTCTGTCATTGCGGATGCCTTCTTCTGTGGCTGCGAAACAGGGCGGCGGCGGCGCCGGCCGGCATGGCCTGCGAGTGGGCCAAGAGCAGTCGTGAGTTAACAGAGCAACGTATGTAGCCCCGGCGCCGGCGTTTTGAAAGGGAATGGCGGCCGACATGTTCGTGTTGTGACGCCCGGCACTTGACGCGGCCCCACGCTTTCGGTTGCAGAACCGAGTTTAGTTGAGCTAAAGTTTAGTCGTGGCAACCCTCAAGCAGCTGATACGGGCGTCCGGCAAGCGTCAACGCGACATCGCCGAGGCGGTGGGCCGCAGCGAGGGCGCGGTGAGCCAGTGGGTGAACGGCGAGCGGGAGATACCGGCCGACCTGGTGCTGACGGTGGAGGAGGTGACCGGCATCCCCCGCCACCGCCTGCGGCCCGACCTTTGGGAGAATAGAATGCCGAATTCCGACCCGGCCGTGACCGCGCCGGAGCTGACCCACCTGCAGCGCCTGGAAGCCGAGAGCATCCACATCATGCGCGAGGTGGCCGCCGAGGCCGAGCGGCCGGTGATGCTGTACTCCGTCGGCAAGGACAGCGCGGTAATGCTGCATTTGGCGATGAAAGCGTTCGCGCCGGGCAAGCCGCCGTTCCCGCTGCTGCACGTGAACACGACGTGGAAGTTCTCCGGCATGATCGCCTTCCGCGACCAGCGGGTGAAGGAACTAGGGCTGGAGCTGCTGGAATGGGTCAACCAGGACGGCATCGCGCGGGGGATTAACCCGTTCGACCACCCGGCCTACACCGACATCATGAAGACCGAGGCGCTGAAGGCGGCGCTGGACCATTACGGCTTCGACGTGGCGTTCGGCGGCGCGCGGCGTGACGAGGAGAAAAGCCGGGCCAAGGAACGCATCTTCTCGTTCCGTTCGGTGCAGCACCGGTGGGACCCGAAGAAGCAGCGGCCGGAGCTTTGGCATCTGTACAACGCGCGCAAGGGCCGCGGCGAGAGCATCCGGGCGTTTCCGTTGTCGAACTGGACCGAGCTCGACATCTGGCAGTACATTCACCTGGAGAACATCCCGATCGTGCCGCTATACTTTTCCGCCGAGCGGCCGGTGGTGACGTATAACGGCATGACGATCATGGTGGACGACGCGCGGATGCGCATCCCGGACGGGCAGGTGCCGCTGATGAAGCATATCCGCTTTCGCACGCTGGGGTGCTACCCGCTGACCGGTGCCGTGGAGAGCGAGGCGGCAACGCTGCCGGACATCATCCAGGAGATGCTGCTGACGACGACGAGCGAGCGGCAGGGGCGGGCGATCGACCACGATGCGGCCGCTAGCATGGAGAAGAAGAAGCAGGAGGGGTATTTCTAGGTGGAGACAGAGGATTTCGTCGCCATGAAACATAGCCCTTTCTTCGTCCGAGATGATGCCGAAGCGCATTTTCAGTGAACACGCCAACCGTGCACGTTTGAGAGCAAGCGTCTGGGTCATGCTCGCCCGTATCACCCTTTGTATCGCGCTTCTGCTAGGTCCGGCCGCATTAGCAGAAGACCTCATCTACGATGTTCGCGTGAGCTTCCATGCGGACGTCTACATCAGCATCTACGATGATGGCCGAATGACCTGGAATGCCTTACCGTTACCCAGTCCGGTTGCGCTGGAAGCCAAACTGCTCCTAGCGAAGCAGCAGCCAAAACCTTCTTGGCGATTGTTTATCACAGCCACCACAAGCAGGAGCTAGGTTCGATTGTGAGTATCTTGCGGGAGTATGTGTTCACATACGTTCCGGTCATCAAGCCACCTAGCAAACTAGCTAAGTCACACTTGGCCGTAAGCGGTGTCGGTTTTCGCACTAAGATCCCGGAAGCTTTGCCCGAACGAGACACCGAGAACACCACGACATCTCGTTCCGCGCTAAGGCACGCGGTTATTGCAACGATAAGGTAGGTCTCTTGGTGTTCTTCGTGTTTAAATATTCCTTCTTCGACACAGCGCTGACCTAAAAGGAGCATCCCGCACATGGCCCACGTCAGCGACCTGATCGCCACCGACATCAACGCCTACCTCAAGCAGCACGAAACAAAATCCCTGCTCCGCTTCATCACCTGCGGCAGCGTGGACGACGGCAAGTCCACCCTGATCGGCCGGCTGCTCTACGACAGCAAGATGATCTTCGAGGACCAACTCGCCGCGCTGGAAGCCGACTCCAAGAAGATGGGCACCCAGGGCCAGAACATCGACTTCGCCCTGCTGGTGGACGGCCTGGCCGCAGAGCGCGAGCAGGGCATCACCATCGACGTCGCCTACCGCTTCTTCTCGACGGACAAACGCAAGTTCATCGTCGCCGACACGCCCGGCCACGAGCAGTACACCCGCAACATGATCACCGGCGCGTCCACTGCCGACCTCGCCATCATCCTGATCGACGCGCGCCGCGGCGTGCTGACGCAGACGCGCAGGCACAGCTACCTGGTCTCGCTTATCGGCATCAAGCAGGTCATCCTGGCGATCAACAAGATGGACCTGGTGAACTACTCCCGTGAGGTGTTCGACCGCATCCTCGGCGACTACACCGCGTTCGCCGCACAGCTCGACATCGACAAGATCGTGCCGATCCCGATCTCCGCCCTCGCCGGCGACAACATCACCGAACCCAGCGGCAACACGCCCTGGTATCACGGCCCAACGCTGATGGGCCATCTGGAAAACGTCGAGGTGGCGGCAGCATCGCGCACCGCGCCGTTCCGCATGCCGGTGCAGTGGGTGAACCGCCCGAACCTGGACTTCCGCGGCTTCTCCGGCCTGGTCTCGTCCGGCACCGTGCATCCCGGCGACCTGGTGAAAATCATGCCATCTGCACGGCAAAGCCGCGTGGCGCGCGTGCTGATCGACGGTGAGCTGCCCTACGCCACCGCAGGACAATCCATCACCGTCACGCTGGAAGACGAGGTGGATTGCTCGCGCGGCGACGTGATCTGCGGCGCCGAGTCGCCCGCCGAAGTCTCCGACCAGTTCGAAACCACGCTGGTGTGGATGTCCGAGCAACCGATGCTGCCCGGCCGCAGCTACGTCATGAAGATCGGCACCAAAACGGTCACCGGCTCGGTCACCACGCTGAAGCACAAGGTGAACGTCAACACGCTGGAGCAGATGGCCGCACGCCAGCTCGAACTCAACGAGATCGGCCTGTGCAACATCAGCCTCGACCAGCCCGTCGCCTTCGACCCCTACACCGAGAACCGCGACACCGGCGGTTTCATCCTGATCGACCGCATCAGCCACGAGACGATGGCCGCCGGCCTGATCCACTTCGCGCTGCGCCGCGCGCAGAACATCCACTGGCAGGCGGTCGACCTCAGCCGCGCCGCGCGTGCCGCGCAGAAAGGCCAGCGCGCCTGCGTGCTTTGGTTCACCGGCCTGTCCGGCGCCGGCAAGTCCACCATCGCCAACCTGGTGGAAAAGCGCCTGTTCGCGCTCGGCCGGCACACCGCCCTGCTGGACGGCGACAACGTCCGCCACGGCCTCAACCGCGACCTGGGTTTCACCGACACCGACCGCGTGGAAAACATCCGCCGCGTTGGCGAAGTCGCGCGCCTGATGGCGGATTCCGGTTTGATCGTTCTGGTGTCGTTCATCTCGCCGTTCCGCTCGGAACGCCAGATGGCTCGCGACTTACTCCCCGACGGCGAGTTCCTCGAAGTATTCATCGACACGCCGCTGGTCGACGCCGAGAAACGCGACGTGAAGGGTCTCTACAAAAAAGCCCGCCGCGGCGAGATCAAGCACTTCACCGGCATCTCCAGCCCATACGAAGAACCGGAAAAGCCAGAACTGCGCATCGACACCACGAAATTGTCTGCCGAACAGGCAGCGGAGCTCATCGTGGCGCAGCTCGAAGACCGCGGCCTGCTGCGGGGTGACCACGCATGAGCGAGCCGCTCGACCACGCCGCCCTGCTCGCCGCCATACGCCCGATCGCCGAGGAAGCCGGCCGCGCCACCATGCGCTTCTACGGCCTGACCGACTCGATGGCGAAAGCCGACGGCAGCCCCGTCACCGCGGCCGACCAGGCCGCGGAAGACGTCATCCTGCCGGCACTTCGCCACCTCACGCCGGACATCCCCGTCGTCTCCGAGGAGGAAGCCTCCAAGGGCCTCTCCCCCGACGTGACCGGCACGCGGTTCTGGTTGGTAGACCCGCTGGACGGCACGAAGGAGTTCCTCAACGGCAACGGCGAGTTCACCGTCAACATCGCGCTGATCGAGCACGGGGAGCCGGTGCTGGGCGTCGTCGTCGTCCCCGCACTCGGCCAGACCTACGCCGGCGCCGCGCCAGGCACGGCCACGCTGGCCGACGCACACGGCGAACGCGCCATCAGCGCACGCTGCCCGCCGGAATGCGGCCTCACCGTCGTCGGCTCACGCAGTCACGGGGACGCTGCCGCAATGGAGGCATTCCTCGACGGCCGCAAGGTGGCCAACTTCCGCGCCGCGGGAAGCTCGCTCAAGCTGTGCCTCATCGCGCAGGGTGAGGCGGATCTTTATCCGCGCCTGGGCACAACGATGGAGTGGGACATCGCCGCGGGCCACGCCGTGCTGCGCGCGGCGGGCGGGCGTGTGACGCTGCTTGATGGCGAGCGATTAAGCTATGGCAAGGCGGATTATCGGAATCCGCACTTCAAGGCGGAAGGCAAGCAAGCAGTTCTTTTTTGAAAAAAAGAACCAAAAAACTTTTGCTTCCGCTGTCGCGCGCTCGCCAGACAGAACCGCGACAGCGGACGCAAAAGCTTTTTGCTTCTTTTTCTCGAAAAAGAAGCGCTTGCTTCCTTACTCCGGCAGTGCCGGCCCAGCGCCCGCCCCGCTTCGCCCGATCGCCGCGCCGATCTCCCGCATGTCCTCACCCGTCAGCCGCAGCGACGCCGCCCCGATCCACCCCTCGATCTGCCCCGGCGAGCGCGCACCCACGATCGCCGCGGTTACGGCCGGAAACGCCAGCGTCCACGCCACGGCAACGGCAGCCACGCTGGCACCGTGCCGCTCGGCCACCGGACGCAGGGCCTCGGTCAGTTGCAGGTTGCGGCGTAACCCGTCGCCGGTGAAATCGCTGTTGCGGGACCGCCAGTCGTTCTCGGGCAACGATGCCGCGCGCGCCTCGGAAAACGCACCGGTCAGCAACCCGGCCTGCATCGGACTGTAGACAATCACCCCGGTGTCGTGCGCCGCGCACCAGGGCAGTTCGGACTCGGCCACCGAGCGCTTGATTGCGGAGAAAGGCGGCTGCAGCGTGTCCACGTGGCCGATCGCTTCGGCAACCTCCAACTGCGCGGTGCTGTGGTTGGACAGGCCGGCGGCGCGGATTTTTCCCTCACGCTTGAGGTCGAGCAACGCCTGCCAATACTCGTCCAGCTTCACGTCCTCGGCCGGCCAGTGCATCTGATACAGGTCGATGCGCTCCACATCCAGACGCCGCAGCGAAGCCTCGCACTCGCTGCGAATGCTACCGCGCGCGCCGGCGCGGCGTAGCGGGCCGGTGGGGTTGGCCGGGTCGCCGACCAGGCCGCACTTGGTGAACACGTAGGGGCGCGCGCTGCGGGCGATGCCGCGCAACGCCCGGGCGACCACTTCTTCACTATGGCCAATACCGTAGACTGCCGCGGTATCGATCCAGTTCACGCCCTGCTCGAGAGCTGCGTGGATGGCGGCAACGCTGTCCTCGTCGTCCTGGCCGCCCCAGCCGAACGACCACTCGCCGCCGCCGATCGCCCAGGCGCCGAAGCCCACGCGGGTGATGTCCATGCCGGTTCGGCCGAGCGGTTTTGTCGGCAACGCGCGGGAGCCGGAGTGCGATATGGTGTCCATATTAGCCTAAGACAGCGTGGAAGCAGAGGTTCCGGTCGGTTGAGCAGAAGAGAGCGTCTTCGTTTTCGAGAAAAAGAAGCAGAAAGCTTTCGCGAGCGCTGTCGTGGACGGCTGATACTAACCGTCTCAGGCTTTGGCCGGTGACAGGCGAAGCAAGCAAAACTTTTATTCCTTTGGGCACATGTTGCAGAAACCTCCGCGACAGCCGGACCAAAAGTCTTTTGCTTTTTTTCCTCAGAAAAGAAGGCCATGCCTCCCTACCGGGCTTCGAAAGGTCAAGGTCCAGAGCCGCTGGGATGAGACGACACGCCTCATCCCGGCACCGCTGCCACCAATATGCAGCTAGCATCGGAGTCTTTCCGACGTGCTGTTCCCAGGCTGCAAGCTCTGAAACCCGACAGAGCGTCAAAAGCGAGAGAACTCGACAACCACGGGTTGGGCGACGGCAAACACGGCGGTGGCCGTAGCGCCGGGTGGTGCGAAGGTCTTGCCGGTCCAGGATCCGCAGGTGACCACCTGGCCGGCGCGCAGGCCGCCCGCCCAGACGGCACCCGTGTTAGCCAGCCACACGACCAGGCGGATCATCTCGCCGGCCGGGTTGCCGACGGCCGTCCTCGTGGCGGCGCCGGTGATGGTCTGGGTGACGGCGACGGTGGCGAAGTCCACCTCGCGCCAGCCGGGGATGGCGGCGCCGGCCACATAGGCGCCGGTCTGGATGAAGTCCGCCAGCAAGGCGAGCGGGTTGCCGGTGTCCGGCTCGGGCAGGCGGGACTGCAGGATCTCGATTCCGGGATGGCAGGTGGCCAGCGCGGCATCTACCTCGTCGCGCGTGTATGGCGTGGTACGCGACGGCAGGTCAGCCGCCAGGCGGAAGCAAATTTCGGATTCGACCTCGCGCTGCGGCAGGTCGGCGGCGGCGAAGCCGTGCGGGGCGTCGAACAGGCCGGCGGCGGGCATCGGCGCGCAGACGATCGGCGCGTCCGGGCTGGTAGCCCCCACCTTCCAGCCGCCGATCTCGCCCAGCTCGGCCATCACCAGCGCCTGCACGCGGTAGGCCTGCGCCTCGTCGGCGGGCACGGTGCCGGCCGGGGCAGGCGTGCCGGCGCGGGCGGCGAGCAGGGCACGGGCAATCTCGTGGTCGGTCATGGCAGGGCACCTCCGGTTGCGTTTGCCGCCCCTATGCCTGACAACGCGGCCCTATGCAGGTTTTCACGGACTGGACCGCAGTACCCGCGAGCGCGCGCGGGGCGACCGTGGCCCTGGGCAATTTCGACGGCGTGCACCTCGGCCACGCGCACCTGATCCGCGCCGCCCACGGCGCCCGCCCGGACCTCACCTTGGCCGTGCTGACCTTCGAGCCGCACCCGCGCGAGCTGTTCCGCCCGGACGACCCGCCGTTCCGCCTATCGCTGTCCGCGGAGCGCACCGCCGCCCTGGCCCCCTTGGGCGTGCGCACCGTCTACGAGCTGGGCTTCACCCCCGGCTTTTCCCAACTTTCCGCCGAGCAGTTCATCACCGACGTGCTGCTTGGCGGCCTGGGCGCGGCGCACGTATGTTGCGGGCCGGACTTCGCCTTCGGCCACCGGCGCGGCGGCGGCGTCACCCTGCTGTCCGCGCGCGCCGAGGAGCTGGGCATGGGCCTGACCGTGGTGCCGCCGTTGGCCGATGCCGAGGGCCCGGTCAGCTCCACCCGCATCCGCCGCGCGCTGCAGGACGGCTACCCGGAGCGCGCCACCGCCGAGCTGGGCCGCCCGTGGGCGATCCGCGGCGTGGTGGCGCACGGCGACAAGCGCGGCCGCACGATCGGCTTCCCCACCGCCAACGTGGCACTCGGCCGCCATTTGGAACCGGCACGCGGCGTCTATGCGGTCGTCGTACATCTGCCGGACGGCGCCGCCTGCCGCGGCGTGGCCAATATCGGCCGGCGCCCGACTGTGGCCGACGGCGTGGAGAGCCGGCTAGAGGTGCACCTGTTCGACTTCGACGGCGACCTGTACGGGTGTGAAATATCCGTGGCGCTGCACGGCTTCCTGCGCGCGGAACAGAAGTTCCCCAGCTTCGACGCGCTACGTACGCAGATTGCGCTGGACGCGGACGCGGCCCGGACGCTGCTCGATCAGGCGTTGACGTGATGGCAGGCGCGTCGTCGTGACTACGGTGTTTACGCATCGAGGAGCAAAAGAAAGGCCTTCTTTTTTGAAAAAAAGAAGCAAAAAACCTTTGTTCCAGCTGTCGCCGACGCGTGAAACAATGCGTTTCGACCCGACGCACCTAAAGGACCAAAAGTTTTTTGGTTCTTTTTTTCAAAAAAGAACTTTCTTGCTTCCTTGCTTGTCCGAGACGTTATCATGACCGACCGCGACTACCGCGACACCGTCTTCCTCCCCGCCACCTCGTTCCCGATGCGCGGCGACCTGCCTCGCCGCGAGCCGGCGATGCTGCAGCATTGGGAAGATACCGGGCTCTACGCAAAGCTGCGCGCGCAAGGTGCCACGCGTGCCGACAAGTTCGTGCTGCATGACGGCCCGCCTTATGCCAACGGCAACATCCACATCGGCCACGCGCTCGACAAGATCCTCAAGGACGTGATCAACCGCGCCCACCAGATGTCCGGCCAGGACGCGTACTACGTGCCGGGTTGGGACTGCCACGGCCTGCCGATCGAGTGGCAGATCGAGGAAAAGTATCGCAAGTCCGGCCGCGACAAGGACCAGGTGCCGGTGCTGCAGTTCCGCGCCGAGTGTCGCGAGCACGCGGCCAAGTGGATCAGCGTGCAGGCGGCGGAGTTCAAGCGGCTCGGCGTTGCCGGCGACTGGGACAACCGCTACGCGACGATGGACTTTTCCGCCGAGGCGGCTATTGCCGGCGAGATACATCGCTTTGCCGCGAACGGCGCGCTGTACCGCGGCCTGCGGCCGGTGATGTGGAGCGTGGTGGAAAAGACCGCGCTGGCCGAGGCGGAGGTTGAGTACGCCGAGCACACCAGCACGACGATCTGGGTGCGGTTTTTTATAAAAACGGTGCCCAACGCCAGTCCGGGTGCGTCGCACCCGGCGGAAAGGCTGCTGTCGGACGCTGCGTCGCCTGTCTCTGTCGTTATCTGGACGACGACGCCGTGGACCATGCCCGGCAACCGGGCGATCGCGTTCGGGCCGGAAATCGAATACGCCGAAATCGCCGTCGATGCGGTTACTGACGACAGCCTCTGCGTTATGGGCGAGCGGCTTCTGGTGGCACTGGCGTTGCTGGACCGGTTCGCCGCCGAAGTCGGCATCGCTCAGCATCACGTGCTGCACGTTTTTCGAGGCAGCGAACTCGACGGTGTCGTCTGCGCGCATCCGCTGAGGCACGGCGAGGACTACGCCTACGACGTGCCGCTGCTGGCCGGCGACTTCGTCACCACCGACCAGGGCACCGGCTTCGTGCACATGGCGCCCGGCCATGGCGAGGACGACTTCATCCTGTGCCGCGAATACGGCATCGCGGTGCCGGAAACGGTGGCCGACGACGGCACGTATTTCTCCTGGATACCGCTGTTCGCCGGCGTGCACGTGTTCAAGGCGGCCCGGCCGGTGTGCGAGGCGCTGATCGCCCAAGGCGGGCTGGTGAAGCAGGGCACGCTGGTGCACTCCTACCCGCATTCCTGGCGGTCCAAGGCGCCGCTGATCTTCCGCGCCACGCCGCAATGGTTCATCCGCATGGACGGGCCCGAGGCGATCCGCGCGCGTGCTCTGGAGGCCATCGGGCTGACGCGCTTCGTGCCGGAAGGCGGCCGCACGCGGCTGTCCAGCATGGTGGCCGGCCGGCCGGATTGGTGCGTCAGCCGGCAGCGCGCCTGGGGCGTGCCGATTGCGGTGTTCGTCGAGCGCCGCAGCGGCGAACTGCTGCGTGACCCGGCGGTGATGCAGCGTGTAAGACAGGCTTTCGCCGAAGAGGGGGCGGACGCGTGGTACGCGTCGCCGCCGGCGCGCTTCCTCGGCAACGAGTACGACGCCGACGATTACGAGCAGGTGCGCGACATCGTCGACGTGTGGTTCGAATCCGGCTGCACCAACGTGTTCACCCTGCTGGATCGCGGGCTGCCCTGGCCGGCGGACTTGTACTCTGAAGGCTCGGACCAGCATCGCGGCTGGTTCCAGTCCTCGCTGCTGGTGGGCATCGGCAGCCGTGGCGCCGCACCGTTCCGCGCGTTGCTGACGCACGGCTTCACCCTGGACGAGCAGGGCCGCAAGCAGAGCAAGTCGCTGGGCAACGTGACGGCGCCGCAGACGGTGATCGACGAGTACGGCGCTGACATACTGCGCCTGTGGGTGATGAACGCGGACGCCACCGAAGACCAGCGCATCGGCAAGGAGATCCTGAAACAGACGGCGGAAACATACCGCCGGTTGCGCAACACGCTACGCTGGCTGCTGGGCTCGCTGGCCGGCTTCACCGAAGCCGAGCGCGTCGACACCGCGGACATGCCCGAGCTGGAGCGCTACGTGCTGCACCGGCTGGCGGAGCTGGACGCGCGGCTGCGTCACGCGGTGGACAGCCACGAGTGGACCGGCGTGTACCCGGAGCTGCACAGCTTCTGCAGCGCAGACCTCAGCGCGTTTTACTTCGACATCCGAAAGGACGCGATCTACTGCGACCATCCGTCCAGCCTGCGCCGCCGCGCCGCGCGCACCGTGCTGGACCACCTGCATCGCTGCCTGTGCACCTGGCTGGCGCCGGTGCTGTGCTTCACCGCCGAGGAAGCCTGGGCCGCGCGCTTCGGCGAAGCCGACAGCGTGCACCTGCAGACTTTCCCGGACGCGCCGCGCGGCTGGCACGATGCGGCGCTGGCGGCAAAGTGGGCGCGCATCCGCGATGTGCGCCGCGAGGTGACCACCGCCATCGAGGTGCAACGGACGGCCGGGCTGGTGAAGTCCTCGCTTGAGGCGGCCGTGGAGTTGCGCCTGCCGCAGGATGATGCGGCCCTGCTGACGAAAGAGGCCTGGGAAGAAGTGGCGATCGTCTCGCAGCTGACGCTGGCCGCGCTCGCTGCGCCGGACATCGCAGCCGGCGTTGGCAAGGCGGCGGAACCAGCGATACCCGCAGACCGGCCAACCGTCGTCGGGTACGATAGAGAAAACGCTGGCGCTGAGAACGCGGGCTCAGACACGCGCCCGCAACACGCAGACCCAAAAAACATACGTCCAGAAAACATACGCCGAGAAAACACACGCCGAGAGAACACCAGTTCTGACCACGTACGCGCCGACGCGTCCCGGAACGGACATCCGAACGTGGCTATGGACACTCAGAGGGCAAGTCACGTCCATGTCAGCCGTGCCCCCGGCAGCAAATGCGCACGCTGCTGGCGTGTCCTGTCCGAAGTCGGCAGCGTCGGAGCCCATCCGACGCTGTGCCTACGCTGCACCGGCGTGGTCGAGGCTATGCAGCGGCAGCCTGGCACCCAAGCCGGCGCCACGCCATGACCAAGTGCGTCCCCATCGTTGCTTGGACGGTTCTCGCCGCGCCGCCGCTGCCGCACGACCAGCCCCCTCGTCACGCAAGCGCCCGCAATCTGCCTGTCTTGTCTGAGGCCGGCGGCATCGCCGCCGCATGCGCGAACCTGCGTCGCACCGGCGCAATCGACCGCGCGCAGGTGCGACAAGCGGGAAAAGCGTCTGCCCAGGCGTACGCCGGCGCTGCCCACCCGAGCACCGCCTCATGAACCAGCGCGCCCGCACCCTGCTCGGCGTGGTCATCGCCGTCCTCGTGCTGGCCGCCGACCAGGCCAGCAAGTGGGCCATCTTGCACGTGCTGAACCTGCCGGCCCGCGGCGACGTGCCCATCGCCCCGCCGGCGCTGGACTTCGCCATGGTGTGGAACCACGGCGTCACCTTTGGCCTGCTACAGGCCGGCAGCTTCCGCGGCCAGCTGATCCTGGCTGGCGTCGCCGTGGCCGTGGTGGCCGGCCTGCTGTGGTGGCTGCGCGCGGCCGACACCGTGCCCACCGCCTGCGCCATCGGCGCCATCGCCGGCGGCGCGCTGGGCAACGTGGCCGACCGCGCCCGCTTCGGCATGGTGGTCGACTTCGTGCACGTTCACTGGGGCGCCTGGGACCCGTTCCCCTTCGTCTTCAACCTGGGCGACTCGGCCATCGTGGTGGGCGTCGGCGTGCTGCTGCTGGAAAGCGTGCTGCCGGCCCGGGTGCGCTTGCAGCCGCCGCCCCCGAAAGCGTAAACATCGGCCTTCCCGGCCAGCACACTCCGGGCCGCGCAGACGAGGTTCCAGCCATGTCCAGACCAGCCCGCCCCCTTGCCGCCGCCGGTGCGCTGGCCGCGCTGTGCCTGGCCGGCTGCGGCGACGTGGAACGCACCTTCGGCCTGGTGCACGACGCGCCGGACGAGTTCACCGTCGAGACCCGCGCGCCGCTGTCCATCCCGCCCGACTTCCAGCTGCGCCCGCCGTCCCCCGGTGCCACCCGCCCGCAGGAGGTCAGCAGCGACCAGGCGGCCGAGGCCGCCATCGCACCCGACACCGCGCTGGGCGCCACGACGCCGCCGGGGCCCACCACGGCCGGCCAGCAGGCGCTGGTCTCGCAGGCCGGTGCCCCCGCGCCTGCCGACATCCGCAGACGGGTGGACTCTGAAGTCGCCCTCGACCATGCGCCGCGCACCCTGGCCGACCGGCTGATGTTCTGGCAGCCGAGCGGCCCGCCCGGCACGGTGATCGATCCCGGCAAGGAGAGCCAGCGCCTGCGGGAGAACGCAGCGTTAGGCCAGCCGGTGACCAACGGCGATACGCCGGCGGTGCCGGACAAGCCGAAATCCAGCTTCCTGGGAATATTCTAAAGCAAGTAAGCAAGGCCTGCTTTTTTGAAAAAAGCAGCAAAAAACTTTTATCCCTGCTGACGCGCAGCTTCTGCAGCTTGTACCCAGGGAACAAAAGTTTTTTGGTTCTTTTTTTCAAAAAAGAACTGCTTCCTTCCTACCGCTTCAGGTTCGTCCGCGCCACGTCCACAACCTCCGTGCCGCGCCCGTTGATCACCGCCCGCGCCAACCACAACCCGAACCCCGTCGCCTGCTGGAGCCCGACCTTCGGCGGCATCGCCAGCTCCATCCTGGCAGAGACCACGTCCAGCAGAGCCGGGCCGTCATGCGCCAGCACCTCACGCAGTGCACCGGCGAGTTCGCCCGGGTCTTCCACGCGTATGGCGAAGATGCCTGCGCCGCGCGCCATCGCCGCAAAGTCCGGGTTCGTGAGCTTGACCCCGGTGTCGAGGTAACCGCCGGCCATCATCTCCATTTCCACGAAGCCGAGCGTGCCGTTGTTAAGCACGACGATCTTCACCGGAAGCTTCTCCTGCACCAGCGTCAGCAGGTCGCCCATCAGCATGGTGAACCCGCCATCGCCGGAGAACGAAATCACCTGCCGGCCGGGAAACGCCGCCTGCGCGCCGATCGCCTGCGGCATGGCGTTGGCCATCGACCCGTGGTTGAGCGAGCCGATCAGCCGGCGCTTGCCGTTCATCCGCACGTAGCGCGCCACCCAGATCGTCGGCGTGCCAACGTCGTAGGTGATGACGGCGTCTTCGCTCGCCACCTCGCTCAACGTGCGAGCGACGAATTGCGGGTGCATCAGGCCGCCTTTCTTGCCGACGGCGAGTTCGTCCAATCCCTCGCGCGCGGCGCGATAGTTGGCCAGGCTGCCGTCGAGATGCGCGCGGTCGGTCTTCGGCGCCAGGCGCGGCAGCAGCGCCTCGATCGTGGCGCCGATATCGCCGACCAGGCCCACATCGATCCGGCAGCGGCGGCCGAGGTTTTCCGCACGCAGGTCGACCTGCGCGATCTTGGAGTCAGTCGGGTAGAACTGGCGGTATGGGAAATCGGTCCCCAACATCAGCAGCGTGTCGCAATCCATCATCGCGTGGTAGCCGGAGCTGAAGCCGATCAGCCCGGTCATCCCGACGTCATAGGGGTTGTCGTACTCGATACCTTCCTTGCCGCCGAGCGCGTGCACGATCGGCGACTTCAACGCTTCGGCCAACTGCATCAGCTTCGCGTGCGCACCGTAGCAGCCGCGCCCGCACAGCAGGGTGATGCGTTTCGCGCTGTCGAGCAGCGCGGCCAATTCGTCGAGCTGCGCATCGTGCGGCCGGCACACGGCGGCAACGGGAAGCAGCGCCGGCGAGAGCGGCGGCAGCTTGCCCATCACCGTGTTGGCGACGTCGCCTGGCAGCACGATGACGGACACGCCGCGCTTGCCCACTGCGGTGCGGATCGCCGTCTCGAACACGCCTGGAAGCTGCTCCGGGCTGCTGACCAGTTCGCAATAGTGGCTGCACTCGCCAAACAGGTTCTGCGGATGGGTTTCCTGG
Organism: Acetobacteraceae bacterium; assembly: GCA_965198755.1. Lineage (GTDB taxonomy): Bacteria > Pseudomonadota > Alphaproteobacteria > Acetobacterales > Acetobacteraceae > BOG-908. The sequence goes on along the minus strand of OZ240673.1, from coordinate 2,894,119 downwards.
AAGTAGCCGCGACCGATCTCCGCGCTGGGGATTTGTGCGGCGATCGCCAGCACCGGCATGCGCGAGCGGTGGCAGTCATACAGCCCGTTGATCAGGTGCAGGTTGCCCGGTCCGCAACTGCCGGCGCACACGGCGAGCGAGCCGGTGAGGTGCGCCTCCCCGCCCGCGGCAAAGGCGGCAACCTCCTCGTGGCGCGTGTGCACCCAGGCGATGCTGCCGTCGTGCCGGATGCTTTCGGTCAGCGCGTTCAGGCTGTCGCCGGCGATGCCGTAGACGCGTTTCACGTTTGCCTGCTTCAGGGCCTGCACGAGTAGGTCGGCAACGGTGTGTTTGCTCATGGGTTGGGTCCCTTAGGGGAAAGCAAGGGGTTCTTTTTTGAAAAAAAGAACCGAAAAACTTTTGTTCTCTTCGGGTACGTCGTGGTGAGACGTGTCGCTTCAGCCGTCCACGACAGCCGAGACAAAAGCTTTTTGCTTCTTTTTCTCGAAAAAGAAGCGCTTGCCTAAACCGTCCGCCTCTACTTCGTCAGTACATCATCGAATACACGTATGTGTCCACGCACAAATCCCGGCCGCAGGTGCTTCTCATCGGCGAACACCGGCTCGCCGTCGTCGTAGAACAGCTTGCAGTTTGTGCCGGTGCCGCAGATGTCCGGCACCGGATCGAGTGTCGCGGCACCCGCCCGTCGTGCGACCTGGCGCAACCACGTATTTTCCGACAGGTCCAGCGACGCATTCGGCACGCCCGCCAGCAAATCCGGGTCCACCCGGTAGCCGGTGAGCGAGCGCGCGATCATCGCCTCCGGATCGAACTTGTCACCCCATGGCGAGGACAACACGATGAACACCTTGTGGCCGGTGGCCGTCAGCCGCCGCACCTCGTCCTCGAAGTTGGCGGCCATCATCGCGTCTGCCGCGGCCGAGGTGAGCGGCAGGTGTTGTCCGCCGCGCGTGACGGTGATCTCCGGGCCATGGTTGCCGGGCCAATAGGCGCCAAACACGACCGTGCCGATATTCTGAGCGGCGACAAGCCTTTCTGCAATGGCGGGCATCTTGCTGCACTGGGCCAGCAGGTCTGGCTTGCGGATACCGGGCACCGGGGAGCAGCTCGGGCCCACCACGAAATACACCGCCTTCGCCAGACGGTGCTGCTCATACAGCGCCTGCACGCGCGGGCCGTAGTGGAACATCAGGCTGTCGCCGGTGAACAGCACGCTCTGCGCGCCGTCGCCGATGCGCGCCACGGTGATGCCGTCTTCCCGATGCACCTGCATGTCACGTGTCGGGCGGAAGATGCCCTCGCGGATGGCCGCGTCTATCTTCGCGACGTCGAGGCCCGGCAGGCCGTGGCCGCCTTGCAGGGTTGCGGTGCTGATCCAGACGCCGAGCCCGGCCGTGCCGATAGCCGCCATGAGCACGGCGAGGCCGACGGTCTTGCGCGCCCGCGCGCCGGGGCGGCGAATGGGCGTCTCCAGGTAACGCCAGGTCAGCCAGGCCAGGCCGGCCGAGACGCAAAGCAGGCCGGCCGCCATCAGCGGCGTTGGCGGCCGGCCGCGCCGCAGGATGGTGGCGTAGGAGAGTAGCGGCCAGTGCCAGAGATAGAGCGGGTAGCTGATCAGGCCTACGGACACGGCGGCAGGGCGGCTGAGCCAGCGGTTGACGGGCGCGTTTGAACCCGCGGCGATCAGCAGGGCCGCGCCGCCGACTGGAAGCATGGCGAGCCAGCCGGGGAAGATCGTGTTGGCGTTGAGCAACACTGCGGCGGCAAGGATCAATAGCAAGCCCAAAAGGGAAGCAAGCAAGGCCTTCTTTTTCGAGAAAAAGAAGCAAAAAGCTTTTGCTCTCGCTGTCGCGGATCTTTCAACCGACGTGTACCCAAGGAGCAAAAGTTTTTTGGTTCTTTTTTTCAAAAAAGAACTGCTTTCTTCGCCTACCAACGCGCCAACCGCCAGCTCCCACATCCGCGTCGCCGGCGCGTAAAAATCCCCCGCCGGGTCGTGCCCGGCAGCAACCAGGTTGAGCGTAAAAGAAGCGCCGGCGAGCGCCAGTATGCAGGCCGTCCGGTGCAGCCGCACACGGTGCGCGCCCCACAGCAGCAGCGGCCAGGCGAGGTAGAACTGTTCCTCCACGCCCAGCGACCACAGGTGCAGCAGCGGCTTGGCGGCGGCCGCACGGTCGAAATAGCCGGCCTCGCGCCAGAACATCAGGTTGGCGACGAAGCCGGCGCCGCCCGCCACGTGCTTGCCCAGGCGAGAGAGCTCGGATGGCAGCAGCACCACGCATCCGTAGGCGAGGCAGCTTGCCAGCACCAGGCAGAGCGCCGGGAAGATGCGGCGTACCCGGCGCCCGTAGAAGCGGGCCAGGCTGAAGCGGCCTGCATCCAGCTCGCCGGCCAAGATGCCGGAGATTAGATAGCCCGAGATGACGAAGAAGACGTCCACGCCGACGAAGCCGCCGGGCAGCACGGCCGGAAACGCGTGGTAGGCCAGCACGGCCAGCACGGCGAGCGCGCGGAGGCCGTCGATGTCCGGCCGATAGCCCGCGGCGTGCGGTGCGGCTGCGTGCGCGTCCGGGCGAAGGGCCGCCAGCTGCATCAGGGGGCGAGCAGGGCGTCGATGGCGCGGGCCAGCTTGAGGTCGCGTTCGGACAGGCCGCCGGCGTCGTGGGTGGTCAGCGTGATGCTGACCCGGTTGTAGACGTTCTCCCATTCCGGGTGGTGGTCCTGCGCTTCCGCCAGCAGTGCCACGCGGGACATGAAGCCCCAGGCGGCGCTGAAGTCGCGCAGCTTGACGGTGCGGTTCATCGCGTCGCGGCCGGATATGGCGGCCCAGTCCGGCAGGGTCGTGGCGAGGTCCGCGCGTTGCGCGTCGGTGAGCTTTGCCACCATGGTGCGTCTCCTGCGAATACGTCGAGGTGAGAGATGCCAGCCTACACCACCCCGCCCGGCGAGGACGACATACTGGCGATGGCCGAGGCAGCACTTGCCGCATTGCCGCCGCGCCTGTCACGTCACGTGGAGGGCGTGGCGATCCTGGTCGAAGACATGGCCGACGAGGAAACGCTGGCTTCGCTGGAGGTGGAGCATCCTTGGGAGCTGACCGGCCTGTACCGCGGCGTGCCGCTGACCGAACGCAGCGTCACCGATAGCGGGCGCCTGCCAGACACCATCATGCTGTACCGCGACCCGATCCTGATCGAGTGGATCGAGACCGGCGAGGATTTGACCCGGCTGGTGGGCAGCGTTCTGGTGCACGAGATAGCGCACCATCTCGGGTTGTCCGACGCGGAGATCGAGGCGATCGAGGCGGACATGCTTGGTAGGTGATGCGGGCCCAGGTTTCGTCAGCGCGGTCTCGGCAAGCTGGTCCGGCAGGTGGCAACGATGCGGATCGAACGGCATTCAGCGCTCGCAGGCAGGCAGGAACTTGCTTCGAGCGCGAAAAACCCAGCCAGTGCGCGACTAACACGTCTTCTGCCTCCCAAGACGTTCCCTCTGTGCGTATGATTACGGATTGATGCAGGTGTGATGTGGAAACAAGTGGCTTGCGAGGCCAATGCTACGCAGAAGGGCACACCGGCCGCGTATCATCAAACCACCGCATGCGCGTGTCTGACTCGCCACATGACATCTTATCACCCTTCGAAGCATTGCACTGCTTCAGGCAGATGCGCGTGAGGCAAATCGTAGCGGATGATTCCGGTCTAAAGGTCTTGAGGGGGAACTTTGGAGAAAGAGATCCTAAAGCTTGACCCTTTTATACCAGCCGTCTCAGGGTTTGACCGGTGCCAGATGAAGCAAGCGGTTCTTTTTTGTAAAAAAGAACCAAAAAACTTTTGTTCCCTTGGGCGCGCGTTGAGGGAAGCTCCGCGACAGCCGGACCAAAAGTCTTCTGCTTCTTTTCTTCAGAAAAGAAGGCCTTGCCTTTCCTGCCAGACTTCGAAGGGTCAAGGTCTAGGGCCGCTGATATTAGAAGTAAGTGCCCGTCATTCCTCGCTGATGACGGCATCTGCGGGATTTAAGTTTGGAGACTTACTGTCAAGACGCACGCCGTCTACGATCCTGCGTGTCACACCCACACAGGTTTGATCTTGGAGGAAGTTGCACGCTCGAACCAAGCATCGGCCCAGGTCCTTGGCCCTGTTTGGACCCATTGGCGACATACGCGACTCCCGTACCAGTTGCGAAAATAGACTATTGTAAGTCGAACTCGACCTTGACGGGCAGGTTCGATTGTCAGTGCGGGTCCGTCTACACGCAGTATACGAACCGACGGCAGTCTTACAGAACCGCGTATCCGGATGGTCCGTGAGACTTTCCGTCCCATAATCAACCAGGCCCTTCCTTCAAGTTGAGGAATGAGGCGGACCGCTGAAGCAGCCATATTCGAGAAGGCCTGAGCTCATGGAACATCCGGCCGGCGCCCTTTCCCACATCCGCGTGCTCGACCTCAGCCGCGTGCTCGCCGGCCCCTGGGCGAGCCAGTTGCTGGGCGACCTCGGCGCCGACGTGATCAAGGTGGAGCGCCCCGGCACCGGCGACGACACTAGGAGCTGGGGCCCGCCAAACCTGCCCGGCACCGGCGACGCCGCCTATTTCCTCTGCGCCAACCGCAACAAGCGATCTGTGGCGATCGACTTCACCGAGGAGGAGGGTCAGGACGCGGTGCGCCGGCTGGCCACGGCGAGCGACGTGATGATCGAGAACTTCAAGGTCGGCGGCCTGGCGCAGTACGGCCTTGACCACGCGAGCCTCAGCGCGCTGAACCCGCGTCTGATCACCTGCTCGATCACCGGCTTCGGCCAGACCGGCCCCTACGCCGCGCGGGCCGGCTACGACTTCCTGATGCAGGGCATGGGCGGGCTGATGAGCGTCACCGGACGCCCCGACGGCGAGCCCGGCGGCGGCCCGCAGAAGGTGGGCGTGGCGCTGACCGACGTGCTGACCGGCCTGTATGCCGCCAGCGCCATCATGGCGGCGCTGATCCACCGCGACCGCACCGGCATGGGCCAGCACATCGACCTCGCTCTGCTGGACGTGCAGGTGGCCAGCCTCGCCAACCAGACGATGAACTACCTGGTCTCCGGGCAATCGCCCGCGCGCATGGGCAACGCACACCCCAACATCGTGCCCTACCAGGACTTCCCCACCCTGGACGGTCACATGATCCTGGCGGTGGGCAACGACGGCCAGTTCGCCAGGCTGGCGCACGCGTGCGGGCAGCCGGGCTGGGCGGCGGACCCGCGTTACGCCACCAACGCGGCGCGCGTGGCCAACCGCGCAGTGCTGGTGCCGGCGCTGGCATCGGTGACGTGCACGCGCAGCACCGCGGACTGGATTGCGCTGCTGGAAAGCGCCGGCGTGCCGTGCGGGCCGATCAACACGCTGGCCGATGTGTTCGCAGACCCGCAGGTGCAGACGCGGAAGATGCAGATCGCCATGACGCACGCAAGCGGTGCGGAGCTGGCACTGGTTGCCAATCCGATCCGGATGTCGGCCACTCCGGTGACGTACCGGTTGCCGCCGCCGGTGTTGGGAGAACATACGGAAGAAGCGCTCATGCCTGAACAAGACAGCGGAAACTCCGCCGCGACCTGATCCGAGCGGGACTTGATAGGACGTTTTAGCCTTCCCACACCGGCCGACCCGAATCCTGACCGCTAGTAGGCAAGGCAAGCGGTTCTTTTTTGAAAAAAAGAACCAAAAAACTTTTGTTCCCTTGGTGCGAGCTGAAGAAACTCGGCGACAGAAGAACCAAAGTTTTCCCCGGTTTTCCTGAATTGGAGAACGTGATAACGCCTTGCGCAGTATGTTTCGAAGCCAAAATACAAGGAAGAAAGCAAGGCCTGCTTTTTTGAAAAAAAGCAGCAAAAAACTTTTGGTCCTGCTGTCGCGAAAGTTGTGCAACGCGCGCCCAAGGGAACAAAAGTTTTTTGGTTCTTTTTTCAAAAAAAACCGCTTGCCTTGGCCTTACTGCCGCACCCGAACCGGCCGCCGCTGCGCCCTCTGCCGCCGCTCCAGCCGTTCGGCGATCGCCGCCAGCGTCTCGTCGGCCGGAGCCAGGTGCGCCCGCGCCCGCCGCAGTACGTCCTCGAGCAGCGCGGTGTCGTCCATGTCCGAGGCGACCGCCGCCAGCAGCCGGTAGCCGCTTGCACGCCTCGGGCGTTCGGCGACCGCGCGCTCGGCCAGCGCGCGCGCTTCGGCCAGTTCGCCGTCTGCCCGGGCTGCTTTGCCGAGTGCCAGCAGGTCCTCCGCAGACGCCTGCGGCTGCGGCGCCCTGGCCCCTGCACCGGCCTTGCGGTCTTCCGCCCAGACGTCCAGCTTCCAGTCGCGGTTCAGCGTGAAGCTGTGGAACCAGTCGGTGCCGGAAGGCGGGTCGTGGCGCGAGTTGCGCTTGAACACCAGCGCGGTCTGCTCGGGGTCGTCGATGTTGAAGGTGCTGGGCGCGCCGTGGAAGGGGAACATCAGCGAGGCGGCCTTCACCCCGGCCGGCGCCTCGCCCCAGGCGCCGCACAGCAGCAGGCAGTCGAAGCTGTCGGCGGAGGATAGGATCTCGGGCGCGTAGCTGGGCACCCGGACGAAGCGCTTGCCGGACGCTGACAGCACGCGGTCCACGTAGGCGAGCGAGGAGTCCTGCCCGGCCAGGCAGAAGCTGTCATGCGCGGCGAGGATGCGGTCCACATGCGCCTGGTGGGCGAAGTGCGAGCAGAAATGCCCCAGGTCGTTCATCTCCAGTGCCGGCCCGGCGGTCAGGCTCACCCGCTCGGGCGGGGAGGGCAGTGCCGCCATCCAGTCGGCGAGGGCCGCCAGCATCCGGCCAGGGTCCACCAGCCCCGGCTGGTTCGGCGTCTCGGCGACGTCGGGCAGCGTGCGGTACTCCCAGCCCTCGGTGTAGGTGGAGAGGCCCGGAAAGGTGGCGATGCGGAACAGCGGCTTGCCGAGGTATTGCGCGAGCTGGCGCAGGGTCAGCGCGCGGTCCTCCAGCGGCAGGTCGCGGCCGCTGACGAAGCTGGTGGGCAGCATGTGGTGCAGGCGCGGGTAGCTCTGCCAGCGCACGGCGATCAGGTCGCTGCGCGGGTCGCGCTCCAGATTGTGCGACAGCACGCCGTAGGCCTGGTTGGGCGGGATGCGCAGCTCTGCCACGTCGTCGGTCAGGACGACGCTGGCGCCGCGCAGCCGGGCCAGGGCGGACTGCACGGCAACCGTCGCCGCCGGGTCCAGCCGCGGGGCGAAGTAGTCGGCGAAGATCAGGTCGGACAGCAGCACCGGCGATGGCGGCAGGCAGACGTGCTCCAGCGTGACCCGGCAGCCCAGCCGCGCGGCGAGCGTGTCGAGGTGGTGCTCGGCGGTGAGCGCAATGGTGTGCCGGTCGGCAAGCGAGACGATGCGCAGTCCGGCCTCCGCCGTGGCCGCCGCCGGTGCCGCCTCTGCCAGCGCTGCCTCTAGGCCGGCGAGCGTCTGCGCCGGGTCGTAGGCCACGCCGGCGCCGGCCAGGATCAGGCGCAGCACGGTGAGCGAGAGCGAGTCGAGCGCCTCGCCCACCGCAGAGTCGCGCGGCAGGCGCGGAAAGGCGGCGCGCAGTTCGGCCACCGGGTCGGTCGCACCCGGCATCGCCCCGCGCTGGTCCAGCACCGCCTGCCAGTGCGCGCCGGACAGTTTTCGGTTGATCTTGCCGGACGAGGTCTTGGTGAGAAAGCGCGGCGGCACGAACGCCACCTCGATTTGGTCGAGCCCGATTTCAGCCCGCAGCGCCTCGGCGATCGCGTCCTGGTCCGTGCGGGTGAAGAAGTCGGCCGCCTCGATCAGCACGACGGCCACCTGGGTGCCGAGCTTGGCATCGGTGCGGGCGAGTGCGGCCGCACGCCCCCGCACCTCCGGGTAGAGCCGGTTCAGCGCCAGGTCGATGTCGGACAGCATGAACTTGCGGCCGGCCTGGATCAGCAGGTCGCCGCGGCGGCCGGTGACGTACAGCGCACCGTCATGCAGCTCGCCCAGGTCGCCGGTGGGGTAGAAGCCGTCGGCGTCGCTGATGTCCGGGCCGTTCAGGTAGCCAGCAATGCCGGTGGGGCTGCGCACCCACAGCTCGCCGTCCACGCACTTGACCTCGACGCCGGGGATCGGCGCGCCGCAGGAGATCACCTCGGTGCCGTCCACCACGCGCGTGGTGATGCCGCGCGCCAGGCTGACGGCGAACACGTTCTCCGCCATCGCGTAGCAGGCAGCGAACTGCGCCGGTTGCAGGCCCAGATGCGCCACGAAGCGGCGGGCGGTGGCCGGCGAGACCGGCTCGGAGCAGCTGACCCACAGCCGCATCGAAGGCGTGGCCCGCGCCGGTTCGCGCGCCATCACCTCGAAGCCGAAATTGGGCATGTAGCAGACGGTGCCGGCGTGCCGCGCGATGGCGTCGGTGAGCAGGGCGGGCGTCTGCACCCAGGCGACCGGGTCCATCATCACCACGCTTACGCCCAGCAGCAGCGGCATGACGAAGCAGGCGAGGTAGCCCATGTCGTGGTACAGCGGCAGCCAGCTGACGATGCGGTCGGCCTGGCTCAGTCCCAGCACCTGGTTGAAGTCGTGGGCGTGCCGGTGCAGGTCGGCGGCAGAGAAGCGCATCGCCTTGCGGTGGCCGGTGGTGCCGGACGACATCTGCAGGATGGCGAAGTCGGCCACCTCGAACGTGTCGGCGGCGCCGCCGCCGGCCTGCCTGCCGTCGGGCGCGTCGGCCGGCATCGCGGCGGAGACTGCCGGCGGTTCGGCAGGGAACGCGGCCTGCGGGCCGGCAGGGGACGGGGCCTGCGGGCCGGCAGGGGACGCAGCCTGCGGGCCAGGCGCCTCCGCCGGCAGACCCTTGGAGGACAGCTCGAGCACGCGCACGAAGCGGCCCAACCCCGCCTCGGCGCTGGCCCGGTCGCACAACGCCAGGGCCAGCCCGGTGGCGTCCACGGCGTGGGAGATCGACGCCTCCCAGTAAAGGCGCGTTTGTTTACGAGTGGGATACTGCATCACCAGCGGCTGGGCGCCGGCCAGCACGCAGCCGAGCCAGGCCAGCACCAGCTCCGGGCCGGACGGATACATCAGCCCCACCGGCGCGCCTGGGGGCACCGCCTCGGCCACGCGCGCGGCGATGGCGCGGATGCGTGCCGTCTCGGCGGACAGGCGGAGCGTTTGCCCGGACCCGTCGGCGGCGACGAAGACGAAGTCTGGCAGCGAGTCGCTGCGGATCATGGGACGGCTTCCTGGCAAGGCTCGGCGACACCATAGACGAAGACGGAGTCTGGCAGCGCGTTGCTGCGAATCATGGGACGGCTTCCTGGCAGCGCTCAGCGACACCATACATGATCCAGCGCCAAGTCGGGTGGTGCCCTGGAACGAGGATGTCGGCATGTCTTCTAGCGCAACAGGCGGGTGGCGGAAAATACCGTTGTCGGTTGCCGTCGCGAGCGCCCTGCTGGCGCAACCGGTTTGGCCGGCGTTGCGCGCTGAGGCGGCAGCCGCCCAGCCACCATCCGGGCAGTCGATGTCCTCGGACGTGGCCGCCGCGCGCACGGACGGCCACGCGGCCCAGCCGGTGCTGGTGAGCCGCGCCTGGTCGCGCGCCACCGCGCCGCACCAGGATTCAGGCGTGGTCTACCTGTCCATCACCGCGCCCGCCGGCGACACGCTGACCGGCGCCTCCAGCCCGGACGCCGCGGCAGCCATGCTGCACCAGACTACCCGCCAAGGCGACATGAGCGGCATGGCGGACATGGCCCAGCTGCGCATTCCGGCCGGCGGCACCGTGCGGTTCGCGCCAGGCGGCAACCACGTGATGCTGATGGGCCTGAAACACCCGCTCAAGGCCGGCGACAGCGTCCGGCTGGACCTCACCTTCACCCGTGCCGGCGTAGTGCACGTGACGGCGCCGGTGCAGCCGCTCGGCGCCGCGCCGCCGCCGGGCTAGGCGCATGGACCGGCGACTTCTCCCCGCAGTGGCCGCGCTCGGCGTGGCGGCGGCGTTGTGCACCGGCGTGGCGGTGCAGCGCTGGCGCGGCTCCGTGCAGGACGGCACCGAGCGAAGTGGCGCGCCGCAGCTGGGCGGCCCGTTCGCGCTGACCGACGGCACGGGCCATCCGGTCACCCAGGCGAGCTACGAGGGCTCCTGGCGGCTGATGTATTTCGGCTACACGCACTGCCCGGACGCCTGCCCCACCACGCTGAGCAACCTGGCCGCCATGCTGGACCATCTGCCCGCCGCCGCCCGCGCCAGGACGCGCGTGCTGTTCGTCACCGTGGACCCGGCGCGCGACACGCCCTCCGTGGTGGGCGACTACGCGCGCGCCTTCGGCCCGGAGTTCGTGGGCCTGACCGGCACGCCGGCGGCGCTGGCCCCGGTGGAGGCGGAGTTCCACGTCTACGCCAGGCGCCACGAACTGCGCGGCGGCGACTACGCCATGGACCACAGCTCGATCATCTACGTGATGGGGCCGGACGGCCGCTTTGTGGGCCTGCTGGACGACAGCGTGGCGCCGGCAGAGATGGCGCAGCGGCTGGAAGCCATGGGTGCCTGACACGCTGCCGGGCGCGGCTGGGGCGGCTGGCCCTTGCCTCGTCGTGCCGGTGGAGGCCACGCCGGACGCCGCCTTTGCCTGCTGGGCGGACGCGGCCCACACGGCCTGGCTGGACAGCAACGGACCGTTGGGGGAGCGCAGCCGCTGGAGTTACCTGGCCGTCGAGCCGTTCGCGCTGATCGAGGGCGACCCGTTCGACGGGTTGGCGCAGGCCATGCGGCGCTTCGCCGGCCCCGCACGCGAACCTGCATCGTACGCCGACGCGTCTGCACGCGAATCCGCACCGTTCGCCGGCGTACCCGCATTGTTCGCCGGCGCACCTGCGCGTGGACCGGCATCGCTCGCCGGCGTGCCTGCACGCGAACCCGGACCGTTCGGAGGCGCACCCGCACCGTTCGCCGGCGGAGCGGTGGGCTTCATCGGCTACGAGGCCGGCGCGGCGCTGGCCGGCGTGCCCGCTCATCCCGGTCCGGCCGGCATGCCGGCGTTCAGCATCGGCCTCTACGACCTGGTGCTGGCGTGGGACCGCACCGACGGGTCCGGCTGGCTGATCTCCTCCGGCCTGCCGGAACAGGGTGCTGCAGGCGCGGCCCGGGCGCGACGACGGGCGTACGCCGTGCTGGCGCGCCTGGCAGGCGCGCGGCCACGCGTACCGCCGCGCGTGCGCCTCGCGTGGCGGGCGGAGACGCCGCGCGCGCTGCACGAGGCCAGGGTGGCGCGGGCCGTCGCCTACATCGAGGCCGGCGACGTCTACCAGGCCAACATCACGGCCGCGTTCAGCGCCGCCCGGCCGCCCGGGCTCGCCGCCGCCGATATTTATCTGGCGCTGCGCCACGCCAACCCCGCGCCGTTCAGCGCCTACGTCGCCGCCGGCCCGGGCTGCGCCGTCGCCAGCGTCTCGCCCGAGCGCCTGGTGCGGCTGGACGCCAACGGCAGCATCGAGGCGCGGCCGATCAAGGGCACCCGCCCGCGCCACGCCGACCCTGCCACCGACGCAGCCCTGCTGGCCGAGCTGCTGGCCAGCCCGAAAGACCGGGCGGAGAACCTGATGATCGTGGACCTGCTGCGAAACGACCTCTCCCGCGTGGCCGCGTTCGGCAGCGTACGGGTGCCCGAGCTCGCAGTGGCGGAGAGCTTCGCCCGCGTGCACCATCTGGTCTCCTCGGTGCGGGCGCAGCTGCGGGCGGACGCAACGGCCGCGGACCTGCTGCGGGCGGTGTTCCCCGGCGGCTCGGTCACCGGGGCGCCGAAAATACGGGCGATGCAGGTGATCGCGGAGCTGGAAGAGGCGGCGCGGGGGCCGTATTGCGGGTCGGTGCTGTGGATGGGCTGGGACGGCGCGATGGACGCCTCGATCGCGATCAGGACGGCTTGCGTGACGCCGGACGAGGTGCGGGTGAACGCGGGAGGCGGGATTGTTGCAGATAGCGATCCGGCGGCGGAATATGAGGAGATGATGGTGAAGGTTAGGCCGTTGCTGAAAGCGCTGTAAGCAAGGCCTTCTTTTTTGAAAAAAAGAAGCAAAAAACTTTTGTTTCCGTTCGGTGCGCCGGGTTGAGGCGTGGTGTTTCAGCTTCCCGCGACAGCGCTGACAAAAGCTTTTTGGTTCTTTTTTTCAAAAAAGAACCGCTTGCTTTCTACGCCGTGACCCCACCCCAAAACGCCTCCGGCAACCCCACCATCCCGTCCACGTACCGAACCCCCGGCCGCCGGTCCTCCGCCAGAAACAGCGGCCCATCCAGATCCACAACGTCGCACAGCTGGCCTAGAACAAACGCCGGCGCCATGGCCAGCGACGTGCCCACCATGTTGCCCACCATCACCTGCAGGCCCAGCTCCTTGGCCCGGCGCGCCATGCGCAGCCCTTCGGTCAGCCCGCCGCTCTTGTCCAGCTTGAGGTTCACCACGTCGAAACGGCCGGCCAGCGCCGGCAGGTCCGCCAGCGCCTGCACGGATTCGTCCGCCGCGATCGGGATCGGCCGGTCGTAGCCGGCCAGCAGGTGCTCCTCGCCCACGCGGAACGGCTGCTCCACCAGGGCCACGCGGCACGCCAGCAGCGCCGGCCACAGCGCGTCCAGCGTCTGGCGGGTGAAGCCCTGGTTGGCGTCCACCGCCAGGAACACGTCCGGGCGCGCCTGTCGCACTGCACGCACCCGCGCCTCGTCCGCGCCGTCGCCGGTCAGCTTCAGCTTGATCGCACGCGCGCTGTCGTAGGCCAGCGCGCCGCGTGCCATCTCGTCCGGCGCGTCGGCGCTGAGGGTGCAGGTGGTCAGCAACGGGCGCACGGATGGCAGCCCAGCCAGCTTCCACGCCGGACACCCCGCCTGGCGCGCGCGCAAATCCCACAGCGCGCAGTCCAGCGCGTTGCGCGCCCCGCCGGGCGGCAGCAGTGCGGCCAGCGCCGCGCCGTCCAGCCCGGCTTCGACATGCGGGCGCACCGCGTCGATCTCGGCCGCCATGCGCTCCGGCGTGTCGCCCTGGTAGTAGACGCCGGACGCCTCGCCGCGCCCCTCATGCGTGCCGTCCGACAGGCGGGCCACCACCACGCGCGACGCGGTGAAGACGTGGCCGGTGATGCGGAACGGCTGGGCCAGCGGCCAGTCCTCCGTTGCTACCTCCAGGGTCAGCCTCATCGTGGCGAGGCCGCCGGGGCGGCGGCTGATGACGGAGCGGGCCAGGCCTCCGCCGCCACGCCCAGGGTCAGCCTCATCGTGGCGGGGCCGCCGGGGCGGCGGCCGGTGAGGGAGCCGCAGGGGATGCGGGCACGGGCACGGCGTGCGACGCGGCCGCCGATGGCGCATCCGGCCGCGGGGGTGCTGACGGACCTGCGGCGGGTGCCGATGCCATCAGGTGGCGGGCAAAGAAGTCGTCCGCCGCGCTGAAGAACGCGAGCCAGGACCGCGCGCGCTGCATCACGTGGATCTCGTCGGGCAGCACCAGCTGCTCCACCTCCACGCCGCGCTTTCGCAGTGCCTGCGCCAGCTCGACGGACTGGTCGAACGCCACGTCGCGGTCGTCGTCCGCGTGCACGATCAGCACCGGCGAGCGCCACTTGTCCACCGTGGCCATCGCCGAGGAGGCGAAGGCACGCTGTAGCGCGCCGGCCGGCATGTTGGGGCCGGCGAGCTCCGGCTCCAGCGCCCGCCAGTCATGCACGCCGGCGTAGTCCACCCCGGCCGCCAGCAGGTCGGACGCGCGCGACAGGCCCAGCGCGGTCATCAGCCCGCCATAGCTGCCGCCCCAGATGCCGATGCGATGCGGGTCCACGTCCGCCCGCCCGCGCAGATAGTTGGCTCCGCCGAGGATGTCCTCGAACTCGCTGGCACCGCCGGCGCCGAAGCTCGGCGGCTCGCGGAAGTCCAGCCCGTAGCCGATGCCGCCGCGGTAGTTCACCGACAGCACCACGTAGCCCTCGTTGGCGAGGTACTGGTTCAGCCCGTACATGTAGGTGTAGGCGCCCATCGGGTGCCAACCGAGCAGCATTTGCCGGTACGGCCCGCCGTGGAAGAACAGCACCGCCGGGCCGGGCTTGCGGCGACCTGGCGGCGGCAGGAACAGCTGGCCGTGCACCCGTAGGCCGTCCGGCGCGCTGAACACCACCGCCTGCGGCTGCACCAGCTTGCCCACCGGGAAGTCCGCCGGGATAGCACCGGGTGCGAGGTCCGCCATCGCGCCGTTCGTCACCGAGACCGGGCGCAGCGGGTTGCGGGCGTCGCCGTGCAGCGCCACCACCGCACCGTCGCTGGTGATCACCGGGTAGTCCTCGTTGCCGCCGCCGCTGGTGAGCGGCCGCGGGGCGCCGCCGGAGGCGGACACCTCCCACAGGTGCCAGTGGTCCACATCGCCCTCGTTGGCCGAGTAGGCGATGCGCGCGCCGTCGGCCGACGGCGCGATGTCGAACACCTCGTAGTTGCCGCTGGTGGTCAGCTCCTGCGGCGCACCGCCCGCCACCGGCAGGGCGTAGAGATGCACCCAGCCGGTCTTCTCCCACGGGAACACCAGCCTGCCGCCCGGCGCCCACACCAGCGCGCGGCCGTTCAGCACGTTGTGGAACACGCTGCCCGCGCCCGGGTCGGCCACCCACACGCGCTGCCCCTGGCCGCTCGCCGGACTCGCCACCCAGATCGACCACGGCGTGTCCTGCCGGTCGGCCAGGAAATCCACCTGCACCCCCGCCGGCACCCGGACGAACGCCAGGTGCTTGCCGTCCGGCGACCACTCCGGCGCCTGGTCCTGGTCCACGCCGGGCTGCATCCAGGTGACTCGCTGGGTGCCGAGGTCGTAGACGCCCACCAGGCTGTGGTCCGTGCGCACGCTGACGAACGCCAGCTTGCTGCCGTCCGGCGACCAGGTGAGCGCGCTGTCCTCGCCGCGGTCGTGCACCGCCTGGGCAGCCGCGCCGCCGTCCACGCCGGCCATCCAGATCTGCCCGCCGGAGAGGTAGGCGACGTGGCCGCCCCTGGGCGAGGCGGCCGGCGCGTGGCCCGGCCCCACCTCGCGCGGCGCGGCGCCGGACAGGCCCACCGTCCACACCGCCTGCGGTGGCGGGCCGTCCACCAGGCTCATCGGGTTGGTGGGCGGGCCGCCCTCGAGGTTGCCGCCGCGCGTGTAGAACAGCTGGTCGCCGGACGCGGCCCAGGCGATGTCGCCGGCATCCTCGCCGTCGTCACCGGTGTAGCTGGTAATCGCGTGGGCGGGGCCGTTGCCGGCGACCCAGATGTTGCGCACGCCCTGGTCGTTGAACACCCAGGCGACGCGGCCACCCTGCGGGGCGGCGGTCAGGTCGCTGGGGAAGGGGGCGCTGAGGACCTGCTGCAGGGTGAAGTCGTGGGCGGGTTGGGCGTGGGCGAGGGCAGGCAAAAGGAAGAAAGCAAGGCCTTCTTTTCTGAACAAAAGGAGCAAAAGACTTTTGCTTCCGCTGTCGCGCGCTCGCCGGAAAAATCCCCGACAGGGAGCAAAAGTTTTTTGGTTCTTTTTTTCAAAAAAGAACTGCTTGCTTTCTTGCATCAGATACCCTCCGCCAAACGCCGATCGTCAGCACCGGCACCACATAGATTCCCAGAAAAACCCAGGCCAGCACGCGATAGAACCGGCCGATCAGCGTCACCAAACCGAACTGTCCCGCGAGAAAGATCGACACCACCAGCAGCGCCAGCGTGGTCGCCAGCCGCAGGCCCTTGCCGCCGTGCTGCCACTGCTTGGCAATGCGCTCGTTGACCGCGTGCACCATGCCGGTGCCGCATTCCAGCAGCGCCGCGAAGATCATCGCCTGGAACGCGATGCGGAACAGCGGCGCGTGCAGGTGCTGCAGCAGCACGTCGGACGGCAGCGTCGCCTGCGCGATGTCAGGATAAAATGCCGCCATGCAGACGAAGAACAACGCCGCCGGCAGCATCGCCATCGGCCCGCACAGCAGCCCGGCGATGACCGCGTCGCGGTCGCTGGTCATGTGGCGCACCACCGGCAGGATGATCACCGCGCCGATCACGTTGTAGCCGGCGTAGGTGACGCCGCCGACCGCCCAGCCGGTGCCGATATCCGGGTGGCCGGTGTAAGCGTGGGCGATGGCACCGCCGAAACTGCCGACGCACAGCAGCAGGAACACCGCGTAGGTGGCGTACAGCAGGATCGAAACGTATTTGAACAGGCCTTCAACAGCGCTGTTGCCGTAGGCGGCGACAACGGCGATCAGCACCATCAGCAGCAACGTGCCGGCGATCGGTGGCGCGCCGAACACCGCCGAACCGATGGCACCGGAAGCGGCGCCGAACACCGCCAGCAAAACGATCAGGAACAGGAAGTAGGCCACCTCGAAACTGACGCCGAAGCGGCCGAGCAGATGGCGAAAGAAGCTGTTGTAGTCGGCACTTCCAGTGGCGCGCGCGAAGAGGAAGGTGACGACGCAGACCAGGCTCCACACGCAGGTTGCCAACGCCATGCCGAGCAATCCGCCGCGCGGTCCGCTGGGCAGGAAATACTCCGCCAGCTCGCGGCCGGTGGCGTAGCCGCCGCCGATCACCACCGCCTTGAACGCGAGCGCCGGCAGCACGAACCGCTGAAACCAGGTGCTCGACCGCGTCATGCGCACAGGCCCAGCCGGCTCGCCACCGCTTGGCCGAGCACCGGGTGTTGGCGGACCGGGCCGGTCGCCCGCAGCCGACGCCGCAACTTGGTGCCCTGCCGAATCACTCAGGCTGGCCCAAGCAACTCACCACCAGACGCTCGAATGCCGGGCCTTGGCGGATCGGGTCTGCCGCCGGCAGGCCGGTTGCATCGGCCGCCTCTTGCAGCACGCGCGCGCTCGCTTCGGCGTGGAAATGAGCGGTGTTGAGGCTGATGCCGCCGCAGCGTATCGCCTTGTTGGTGCGGCCGCCGAGACGCATCGTCAGCTCGATCGTCTCCTGCAGGCTCGGCACGTCGTAGCCTGGCATCCCCGCCATCGTGGTCCGGCCGGGCTGGTGGCAGACCACGACCACGTCCGGCTGGCTGCCGTGCAACAGGCCCAGCGATACGGCGGCGAACGACGGGTGGAAGAGCGAGCCCTGTCCTTCGATCACGTCCCAGTGGTCCGGCGCCGCGTCCGGGCTCAGCATCTCCGCAGCCCCCGCCTCGAAGTCGGACACCACCGCGTCCATCGGGATGCCGCCGCCGGCGATCATGATGCCGGTCTGCCCGGTGGCACGGAAATCTGCTGCCACACCGCGCGCGGCGAACGCGCGGGCCAGCGCCAGAGCCGTATATTTTTTGCCCAGCGCGCAATCCGTGCCGACGGTGAGCAGCCGCATGCCGGAGCGCTTGCGCCCGGTGGCGACAGGGATGTTCGCAGGCGGCACGCGCACGTCGTGCAGGCTTCGGCCAAACCGCGACGCCGCATCCCGCAGTTCCGGTATGTTGCCGAGCATCGTGTGCATCCCGCTGACGATGTCGAGCCCCGCTTCCAGCGCCGCCACCAGCGCCGGCAGCCAGGATGCCGGCACGTAGCCGCCGGCGTTGGCCACCCCGATCACCAGCGACCGCGCGCCCGCGCCGTAGGCCTGCGCCGGCGAGAGTGCCGGCAGCCCGGTGGTGACGGTGGCTTGCGGCAACGCGAACTCCGCCACGCACCGCTCCGGCGCCCAGTCCCGCAGCCCGAACGCCGTCTTGGCGAAGCTGGCCTCCGTGGTGTCGCCGAGGAACAGCAGGTACGGTCCCGGCAGCGACAGGCCCGTGCGCGTGGTGGTCTGCAGGAATGTCATGCGGCCGCCCGGCTTCCTATCGCAGTTGAGTGGTGCGGCCGCTCAGTAGGTGAGGCTGGTGCCGATCAGGTGGAACATCGCGCCGGTCCACACCAGCACCAGGCCGGAGGCCACCAGCACCACGCTCCACAACCGCGCAAACAGGCCGCGTACTCCCGGCCGCGTCGTCCACACCACGGTGGCGTTCCACAGAAATACCAGCAGCGCCAACGGGAAAACCACGATGGTGGCCCAGTGCAGCACGGTGAGGAGCGGGTCGAACGTGCCGTTCAGCGCGAACGTTTGCAGCATCACGAAGACGACGATTGGCCAGGCGATCATCAGCACCGCGTCGAGCAGGGCTGCCACCCGCGTCAGCCGGTAGCTGGCCGCCTGCGCGCCGCGCAACGTCAGCTCTGCGCCGTAACGCCGGCGGTACAGCGCGGTCACCGGCCAGAACAATGCGGTCAGCAGCAACGCCACGACCGAGGCGATCAGTGCCGGTTTCAGCCACACCGCATCCTTGGCGAACGGCACCGGTGTTGCCACCTCGAACGGCGTGTTGTCGTCGCCCCAGAAGGCAACGTTGCCGCCTACGAGCTTGGCGGCCAGGCGCGTCTTCTCGCCCGCCGCGCGCCAGACCAGTGGCGTAATTGCATCGAAAGGCTGCGGCTGGCCGGACAGGCCTTTCTCTCCGCCGACCGTCAGCAACCCGTCATCGCCCACGCTGACCGGAGAGGTTTCCAGCAGGTAGTACAGCAGCGAGAACACGCTTGAGTCCTCGCGACGCGAGGTGATGTAAGTGCCGGCGAGCTTCGCGCCGTTGGCGCGCGCGCCTGCCGCGTCGAGCTGGCCCTGCGGCCCAGACCCTTGTCCCTGCGGGGCCGGTCCTGGAAAATAGCGATCGGCGAAAGACTCGCGCAGCGCCTGGCGAATCGGGCCGACAGCACCGTCCACGCCGATGCTGTTCATCGACACGAACAGGCCGACATGGTCGTCGAGGAACAGCGAGAGCTCGCTATGGAACCACTGCGTGTCGCCGCCATGGCCGATGATGCGGTGGCCGTTGCGGTTCATCTGGTAGAAGCCGAGCAGCATGCTGTTCAGCGGCGGCAGGTTGTTCAACGCCGTACTGTGCATCATCTGCGCCGTGGACGCCTGCAGGATGCGCTGCCCGTTATACGCGCCATCCTGCAAATGCGCGATCATGAAGTGCCCCATGTCGCCGCCGGAGATGGCCGAACTGCCGGCCGGTGCGGGCCCCACAACCTCCTGCGTCTTGGCCGGGCCGTCGGCCTTTTCGTAGCCCTTGCTCATCGACGCCTTTAACGCGGCCGGCAGCGGCTGGCGGAAGGTGGCGTGCTGCATGCCGAGCGGCGAGAAGATGTGGTGCTCGACGTAGTCGTCGAACGTCTCGCCGGAGAGGCGCTGCACGATGTAGCCGGCCAGCGTGGCACCGTAGTTGGAGTACGCCGGAATCTGGCCAGGCGGGAAAATCCGTGCCGGCAAGTGGGTCTTCAGGTAGGCGTCGAGCTTCGGCTCCGGCGTCGGCTCCTCGAAAATGAGGTCCTTGTTGGTTTCCTCGAAACCTGGCGTGTGCGTCATCAGGTTGCGCAACGTCACCGGCTGGCCCTGGTAGGGCGGTATCTTGAAGTCGATGTAACTGTTGACGTCCTGGTCGAGGCTCACCTTGCCGGCCTCGAGCATCTGCATCACCGCCGTCCACGTGAACAGCTTCGATACCGATCCAGGCCGGAACAGGGTGGTTTCCGGATCGACAGGCGTGTGCGCGGCAACGTCGGCGTAGCCGTAGCCCTTCTCGGTGAGCACCTGGCCGTCTTTCACCACGACGATCACCGCACCGGCCACGTCGCCGCGTGCCAAGGCATAGGGCATGTAGCCGTCTAGCCAGGATTCCACGTCCTGCTTCGTCAGCGTGGAGGCCGGTTGCGGCGGCACCGCGGCAGAGACGGATGGCGGCGAGGTTGGCAACTGCGGCGTGAGGCTGGGACTCTGCTGGGCGAAGCCGGGGCGCACCAGCGCACCCAGGAGCAGCGCGCATGCTGCGAGGGTTGACCACGCGCGAGGTACTGGTGCGTGGGAACCCGGGACGGAAAGCAAGGCCTTCTTTTCTGAAGAAAAGAAGCAAAAGACTTTTGTTTCGGCTGTCGCGGACCGTTCAACAGACGGGTACCCAGGAGACAAAAGTTTTTTGGTTCTTTTTTTCAAAAAAGAACTGCTTGCCTTGCTTGCTGACATGAACACGTCCGGTCCTCCCAGTCTACGGCTTAGAACTTCACCCGCGCCGTCAGGCCGACGATACGCGGCTGGATGATCGTCGCCTGGCCCGTCTGGTTGGCGCCACCGTAGCTCTGGTAGAAGGTGATGCCGCGTTCGTCGCTGATGTTGTTGATGAACGCCTCCAGGCTGTAGCGGCGGTTTTCCAGTCCGGCCCGCAGTGCCCCGGTGTTGTAGCCGGGCAGTTGCGCGTGCGAGACGGAGACGGACGGCGTGGCGGAGAACCCGGTGTAGCGCTCGCCGGTGTAGCTCCACGTGCCGGACACGTAGGCGTCGTAGTCGGCAAAGGCGGCCCAGCTGTACTCCACGTTCACGCTGCTGCTGATGTTGGGCACGTAGGGCAGGTAGTCGCCCGCCACGCCGCCCAGCCCGGGCGCGTTCACCGTCAGCCGCGCGTCGGTGTAGTCGCCCACCGCGTTCAGCTTCAGGCCGGGCAACGGCACCCAATTGAAGCTCCACTCGACACCCTTGCTGACGGCAGCGCCGGCGTTACCGTCCACGCTAAAAACTCCCTCCGGCGTGGTGAATTCGGAGGTGATCTGAACGTTGCGCCAGTTGATATAGAAGCCGGTGAGGTCGACGGTGACCGACTTGTTGAACAAATCCTGCCGCCAGCCGAGCTCGTAGTTCACCGTGTGGTCCGGCTTGAAGGCGGGCGGCTCGGTGGACAGGCCGGGGATGAGGATGTTCGGGCCGCCGGGCCGGTAGCCGGTGGCGAGGCGGGCGTAGAGCAGCGTGTCGTCGGTCGGACGCCAGCGCGGCGCCACCGAGTACAGCGCGTCGTGGTCGTTGGAGCCGAGTTCAGGGTTCACCTTCGCCGCACCGCTCAGCGCGCCGGTGAAGTCGATCGTCTGTGCACGCTGCGCGGTGCCGCTGAACCGCCCGCCGAGTGCCACGTCGAACCGCGGCAGGATGGTGTAGTCCACCTGGCCGAACACCGCCCATTCCGACAACGAGCTGTACTGCGCGATCTGTCCGCCGGGTATCGGCTGGGTAAGGATGTTGCTGATGTCGGCCGCGTCGTGCGCGTCGTAGCCTTGCAGGAACGACGTGTTCTCGTGCGTGTAGTAGAAGCCGCCGAGCCAGTTCAGGTCGCGCCCCAGCACCTCCAACCCAGGGTCGGAGGCGAGGCGCACTTCCTGGTTGAACTTGTCGCCGTTCGAGTTCTGCCGTTCGCCAAGGTAGAGCGGCACGCCGTAGGCGGCTTGCTGCAGGTAGTCTGCGTAAGTCGTGCCGGGTGCGAGGTTGAGGTTCGAGTAGTCGAACAGGCTGCGAAAGTTGTTGAACGCGTAGCTGGTCAGCGAGGTGAGGCTCGCCCAGCCGAAATCGTAATTGACGTTGCCGTAGTACACGCCGGATTCGTTTTGGCTCGGCTGCGGCAGTGCAGTGTTGTTGACCAGGCCGTGCAGGATGTTGAGCTGGTTGGCCGGCGGCGTCAGCGGCGTGAGTGCGGCGCCGGCCACCTCGATGTCGTCAGCGCCGTTGCTGATCAGCGTCTGGCGTTCCGCGGTCAGTCGGATCGACAGGTCGGCGGTGGGCGTCACCAGCAGCGAGGCGCGCCAGCCATATTGCTGGGCGCTGTTCACGTTGGTCTTGTCGCGCTCGGGGTCGTCCACGTAGCCAGGGAACCAGTCGTTCCACGCGCTGATGCGTAGCGCGGCCTTGCCGTCCAGCAACGGGAAGTTGCCGTAACCGCGCAGCGCGCCGCCTATGCCGCCGTCGGTGTTGCCTTCGATGCCGGCTTCCAGCGACCCGGAATACGCCGTCGGATCGGGCGCGTTGGTCACGTATTTGACCAGTCCGCCTTCGGCCGTTGCCCCGTAAAGCGAGCTCTGTGGGCCGCGCAGCACCTCTATCCTCTGCAGGTCATAAGTGTCGTAATTCGGTGAGTTGAGAGCCGCGTTGGTCTGCCCGCCGGTGGCGTTTGTCGGCACGTCGTCGATTACGGTGGCGACCGTGGCGCCCGGGCT
The DNA here is from genome assembly GCA_965198755.1 of Acetobacteraceae bacterium. Taxonomy (GTDB): domain Bacteria; phylum Pseudomonadota; class Alphaproteobacteria; order Acetobacterales; family Acetobacteraceae; genus BOG-908. Next base: position 2,872,093 of record OZ240673.1, on the reverse strand, counting down.
GCCGGTGTTGAGCCCGCGCAGGATGATGCGCCCGGCCGTCTTGTCGTCGGCTTCGAGCGATAGGCCGGGCACCTGGCTGGCCAGGTCCTGCAGGCTGACTTCCTGGCGGCGCGCGAGGTCGCGGCCGGAGATGGCGGTGACGCTGTTGGCCACCTGGCGCTGCAGCTCGCGCCGTTTGTTGGCGGTGACGATGATCTGCTCCACGGCGTTGGCGTTTGGCGGACTGGCGAGCTTCTGGTTCGGCGAGTTGGCAGACGGCAGCACGGCAGGAGGTGCCGCGGCCGGCGTCTGCGCGGCGGCGGATGCAGCGGCAAAGGAGGCAAGTGCCGCGACGACGCGCGGACGGACGGTGACGCGCTGCATGGATTTCTCCCCGGCCGGCTTCGCGTGCAAGCAACCGAATGCACCAACTCGCCTGACCGGGACGCTACAGTCCTAGCTGGGATCGTGTCAACGCTGGGCCGGCATGCGGGAGTGTCGTCCTGTGCGGGCGAAGGAAGGCCTTCTTTCCCGAGAAAAAGACGCAAGCTAGTCCCGGCTGTCGCGGACCGTTCAACCGGCGTGTGTCCCGGAGACAAAAGTGTCGTTACTGGCGTCACTTGAGAAGCCGGCGAATGGCTCGGAAGTGATGAGCATGACGCGCATGGCGACGGATTGGAGTGCGGGCTTCTCGAGTGAGCGGGGTATTGGTTCTGTTGCTCAGAAAAAAACTGCTTGCCTTGCCCTACAGGCCGCACGCACAGCGATCGTTGAAAAGCCAGCCGCGACCCTGTTCACTCTCCCCAAGCCGGTCTAGGAACACCGAGAAGAGATGGCGCAGGCGAACAAACCTACACTCGGCTCCCTGATGCGTGCCCTGCGAGCGCGGCACGGCCTGACGCTGAAGCAGATGAGCGAGCGGACCGGCATCGCGTTCTCCACCCTTTCGAAGGTCGAACACGATCGTCTGACGCTCACCTACGACAAGCTGCAGACGATCAGCGACCGCCTTGGCATACGCATGTCCGAACTATTCGCCGAACAGGAGGGCGCGGCACAAGCGGTGGCCAACAGCCGGCGCAGCGTTGCCACCCTGAGCAGCGCGCTGTGCGTCACCACGCCGAACTACGACTACTATTACTTCTCACCCGAACTGCGCCGCAAGGAAATGATCCCCATCGTCTCACGGGTGAAAGCACGCTCGCTGGAAGAGTTTGGTGACATGGTCAGGCACGACGGGCAGGAGTTCATCTACGTCGTGGACGGCGCGGTGGTGGTTCATACCGAGTTCTACGACCCGGTGACGATCTCACGCGGAGAGGCGGTCTACATCGATAGCAGGATGGGCCACGCCTACGTCCTGGCCGAAGGCTGCGACGCTGCGACCGCCTTATGCGTGTGCTCGACGACGCAGGAGGAGTTGCTGGACAACGCGGCCCGGCAGGCGGAAGTCCCAGGCGGCGCCAAGCTGGTCAGAAAAGGACGTTAGCCACGCAAGTCTTTGTTGATCAGAGAACCGAGGAAAGTCAGCTCCCTTGCGCGCACGCCGCGGAAGACACCGCAACAGCAGGACCGAAGGTTTTTTGCTAAGTTCGGCAGAGAAGGCAAGGCCTTCTTTTCTGAAGAAAAGAAGCAAAAGACTTTTGGTTCGGCTGTCGCGGAGTTTCCTTTAGCGCGCGCCCAAGGGAACAAACTTCTTGGTTCTTTTTTTCAAAAAAGAACCGCTTGCTTCGCTTGTCGACGGTCAAGATCGAAGACGGATGGTATGTACCAACTTGCACGGATGCTGAAACATAGACAGCAAGCAGTCCTTTTTTAAAAAAAGGACCAAAAACTTTTACTCCGCTGTCGCGTGCTCTCCGGAAAAAACTGCGACAGCGGAGTCAAAAGTTTTCGGCTTCTTTCTCGAAAAAGAAGGCCTTTGCTTGTTTCGGAGCGGTCAACCTTCAGGCCGGTTAGTATGACTTCGAATAGAACGGTTTGCCTTGCTGAGGCTCCGATGCTCTAGCCCACGATCTCGTCAGGCTTGAAGAAGAATGCGATCTCCGTGGCCGCGTTGTCTGCGCTGTCGCTACCGTGCACCGAGTTTGCCTCGATGTCCTCGGCGAACTCCTTGCGGATCGTGCCCGGCTCGGCGTTTGCCGGGTTGGTGGCACCCATGATGCGCCGGTTGGCGGCCACCGCGTCCTCGCCTTCGAGCACCTGCAGCACGACCGGACCGCTGGTCATGAACGCCACCAGCCCGCTGAAAAACGGCCGCTCGCGGTGCACGCCGTAGAACTCTTCAGCCTGGGTCTTGGTGAGGTGGACGCGGCGCTGGGCGACGATGCGCAGGCCTGCATCCTCGAACTTGGTGTTGATCTTGCCCGTCAGGTTCCGGCGCGTGGCGTCCGGCTTGATGATGGAGAGCGTACGTTCGGTTGCCATCTGCGTGCGGTCCTGGATGTTGCGCGCGCCATAACGGCAAGGCCGGAAGTAGGCAAGGGCCGGTCGGGGCAGGCCGGTTCAGTGATGACAAGGAAGCAAGGCCTGCTTTTTTAAAAAAAGCAGCAAAAACTCTTGGTCCGGCTGTCGCGGTATTTTCCTTCAGCGCGCACCCAAGGGAACAAAAGTTTTTTGGTTCTTTTTTTCAAAAAAGAACCGCTTGCCTCGCCTTCTTCGCCACAAGGTTTCTCCCGGTTCTCGATCTTGTGAACAAGCCAGGGTTTGGCGGTCTGCGTCTTGGGTGTCTACCCTGTAACCGGCGCCACCGGAACGATCAACGGGCCGGGGCGGCCTTCAGGGAAGCAACGTCGATGTCTTATAGAAGAAGAACGCGGCTGCACGCGTGCGCGCTCATGCTGGCCGGCACGGCTCTGGCTGGCACCGCGGCCGCGGCACCCACCGCCACCACCCAGAACGGCCAGGTCACCGGCAAGGATGCCCAGGGCATGCACGAGTTCCTGGGCATACGCTACGCCGCCCCGCCGGTGGGCGCGCTGCGCTGGATGCCGCCGCAGCCGGTGGCAGAGAGCATGGCCACCCACACCGCCACTGCCTTCGGCCCGCATTGCGCGCAGCTGGCGTCCAGCTTCGGCTTCGCCAGCACGTCGGAGGACTGCCTCTATCTCAACGTCTACACGCCGGCGGCCAAGCGGGCCGCCAACGCGAAGAAGCTGCCGGTGATGGTGTGGATCCACGGCGGCGCGCTGCTGGTGGGTGAGAGCGACGACTACGATCCGGTCAAGCTGGTCAATTCCGGCAACGTCATCATCGTCACTATCAACTACCGGCTCGGCTACCTGGGCTTCCTGGCCGAAGCGGGGCTGGACGCGGAGGGCCACGTCGCGGCCAATTACGGCCTGCAGGACCAGCAGTTCGCGCTGGACTGGGTCCGCCGCAACATCGCCGGCTTCGGCGGCGATGCCAACCAGGTCACCGTCTTCGGCGAGTCCGCCGGCGGCTTGAGCGTGCTGTCCAACCTGGTCTCGCCCAGCGCCTACGGCCTGTTCAACCGCGCCATCGTGGAGAGCGGCGCCTACTCCTTAACCCTGCCGACGCTGTCGCAGGCCGAGACGGGCGGGGCAGCCGTCGCCGCCGCTCTGGGCTGTGCGGTCACCGACACGGCCTGCCTGCGGTCCGCCAGCGTGCAGAACGTGCTGGCAACGGAGGCCAACGCCGGGCTGAGCGTCACCACCATCGTCGACGGCACCACGCTGCCGCTGTCGATCAACACGGCGCTCAAGGCCGGCCAGTTCAACCGAGTGCCGGTGCTCAACGGGTCCAACCACGACGAGTACCGTCTGTTCCTGCCCGCCGAGGCCGGGCTGACGGCAGCGCAGTATCCCGCCGCGGTGGCCAGCGTGTTCGGCTCCACCCTGACACCAGAGATACTAAAGCTGTATCCGGTGAACACCTATCCGCAGCCGGTGCTGACCCTGGCCGCGGTGATCGGCGACGAGGTGTTCGCCTGCACCGCGCGCCAGGTGGACCGTTGGCTGGCCCCCTACGTGCCAACCTACGCCTACGAATTCAACGACGAGAACGCGCCGGAGGACTCGCTGCCGAACTTCGGCTATCCCTACGGCGCGGCGCACGCCACCGAGATCCAGTTCATCTGGGTGACGCCGGTGCTGCCCGGCACGCCGAAGCTCACCACGGCCGAGCAGACGCTGTCGAAGACGATGTCGAGCTACTGGACGAACTTCGCCGCCCTGTCCTCGCCGGACACGCGCGGTGTGCCGTCCTGGCTGCCGTACGAGAACGGGTCCGACGTGTTCCAGTCGCTGGCGCCGCCGCACCCGGCGCCTGAGACCACGTTTGCGACGGACCATCACTGCGGGTTCTGGAAGCAGCTGATCGACCCGAGCTAAGCAAGCAGTTCTTTTTTTGAAAAAAAGAACCAAAAAACTTTTGCTCCCTGTCGGGGACTCTCCCACGAGCGCGCGACAGCGGAGACAAAAGTTTTTTGCTTCTTTTTTTCAAAAAAGAAGGCCTTTCTTTCTTCCCTATGAGCCTGCTCACCATCACCGGCCTGACCCTGCGCATGGCCGGCCGCACCCTGCTGGACCGCGCCGACCTCACCGTAGACCCAGGCCGCCGCATTGGCCTGGTCGGCCGCAACGGCGCAGGCAAGTCCACCCTGCTGCGCGCCATCAGCGGCGAGCTCAGCGCTGACGGCGGCGAGATCCGCCTCTCCTCCCGCGCCCGCATGGCGCAGGTGCGCCAGACTGCGCCCTCCGGCCCGCAATCCCTGCTCGACACCGTGCTCGAGGGCGATCCCGAGCGTCTGGCCCTGCTGGCCGAGCTGGAGACCGCCGAGCCCGCCCGCCTGGCCGACATCCACGAGCGCCTGCGCACCATCGGTGCCGACTCTGCCCCGGCGCGCGCGGCCGCCATTCTCTCCGGCCTGGGCTTTGACGCGGCGGCGCAGGCTCGCCCGGTGGATAGCTACTCCGGCGGCTGGCGCATGCGCGTGGCGTTGGCCACCGCCCTGTTTGCCGCCCCCGACCTGCTGCTGCTGGACGAGCCGACCAACCATTTGGACCTCGAGGCGACGCTGTGGCTGGAGGGCTGGCTCGCCAAGTTCCCCGGTGCCGCCGTGGTGGTCAGCCACGACCGCGGGCTGCTGGACCGCGCGGTGGACAGCATCGCGCATCTGGACCGGCAGAAGCTGAGCCTGACCCCGGGCTGCTACACCGAGTTCGTCCGCATCCGCACCGAGCAGGCGATGCAGCTGGGCCGCGCCGCCGAGCGCATCGCCGCCCAGCGCGCGCACATGCAGAAGTTCGTCGACCGCTTCCGCGCCAGTGCTACCAAAGCGCGGCAGGCCCAGGCGCGCATCAAGGCGCTGGAGCGCCTGCCGATGATCGAGACGGTGATCGAGGCGGCACCCACACGCTTCAGCTTCCCCGAACCGGCGCAGCTCGCCCCGCCGATCCTGGCGTTGGACCGCGTCAGCGTCGGCTACGACGGGGTAGCGGTGCTGCGCGGCCTGTCGTTGACCGTGGGGATGGACGACCGCATCGCCCTGCTGGGGGCCAACGGCAACGGCAAGTCCACGCTGGCCAAGCTGGTGGCCGGCCGCCTGGCGCCGATCGCCGGCGAAATGCGCCGCTCGGGCAAGTTGCGGGTGGGCTACTTCGCGCAGCACCAGGAGGCCGAGCTGGTGGGGGCGGAGACGCCGGTGGCGCACATGGCGCGCGCGCTGCCCCAGGCGGCGCCCACCCAGGTGCGTGCCCAGCTCGCCCGCTTCGGCCTGGACGCGGACCGGGCGGACACGCCGACGCAGAACCTTTCGGGCGGCGAGCGCGCCCGGCTGCTGCTGGCGCTGGCCACGCGCGAGGCACCGCAGCTGCTGATCCTGGACGAGCCGACCAACCACCTCGACATCGACGCGCGCGACGCGCTGGTGCGCGCACTCGGCGACTACCAGGGTGCGGTGCTGCTGATCACCCACGACCCGGACCTGGTCGAGCTGGTCAGCGATCGCCTCTGGATCGTCGGCGAGGGCACCGTGCGCCCCTACGACGGCGACATGGACGATTACCGCGCGTTGCTGGCCGAGCGGGCGCGGCCGGTGCGTGCAGACGCCGCGCCCAGCCGGCGGGACGACCGGCGCGACCGGGCCGAGGCACGCCAGAACGTGGCCCCGTTGCGCAAGCGGGCGAAAGCCGCCGAGTCGCTGATGGCGAAGCTGGCCGCCGAGCGCGCAACGATCGAGGCGAGGCTCGCCGACCCGAAGATGTACGCGGCGGGGCGGGCGGCCGAGGTGACGGCGGCCAACACGCGGCTGGCGGCGATCACGCGCGAGACCGTGGCAGCGGAGGCGGAGTGGCTGGCGGCGGAAGAGGCGCTGGAGGCCTGCTAGGGCAGAAAAGCAAGCGGTTCTTTTTTGAAAAAGAACCAAATAACTTTTGTCTCCGTGGGTTGTGCCGGGTTGAGACGTGTCGTTTCAGCTGTCCGCGACAGCCGCTTTTTGCTTTTTTTTCTCGAAAAAGATGGACCTGCTTCTGCTCGCCACCGGAACCAAACGTTAACCTAACGAACTTGGTGGCTTGTGGCCGAAATATATTATAGGCTACTCATGATTTTATCAGCGCAACGATCTTGTTAGGCGGGGCACGGCATGGGTGAGTTCGAAGGCGCGTTGAACTCGTCGGATATGGACGACTTTCTGATCCCGTTTGAGCCGCGCCGCGCACCGCCCGCGACGATCGCCCCCAGCCTGGTGGTGCAGCTCTCGTCGGACAAGATACGCACCAGCCCGACGCTCGGCATCGATCACAGCCTGCTTTCCTTCGTCGAGGGGATCGAGCTGGGCGGCTCGCCGCTCACCTCGCAGAACGTTACTCAGTCGCTGAACAACCTGTTGCGGCTGCTGCCGGGTGAAGAGGTGATGGTGCCCGAGGAGGGTGCGGCCGAGGGCGAAGAGCAGGACATGATCACGCCGTTGCTGCGTGAGACGTCGAAGCATTTGCGCAGCATCGGCCACGTGAACATCCTGGTGGCCGGACAGACCGGCGTCGGCAAGAGCTCGCTGGTCAACGCGGTGTTCGGCGAGCAATTCGCTAAAACCGCGGCCGGCCAGCCGGTCACCCAGCGCGCCGAATGGTTCAGCTCGACAAAGATCCCGCTGCGCATCCTCGACACCAAGGGGCTGGAGGCGAAGGACTACGAAAACACGGTGAGCGACCTGCGCACCTCCATCGAGCAGTGCCGCTCGATGAAGGACGCGCGCGACCAGCTGCATATTGGCTGGCTGTGCATCTCGCAGCCGAGCAGCCGCGTGCAGGATTGCGAGCTGGACGTGCTGCGCGTGCTGGCCGCCTACAACGTGCCGGCGATCGTGGTGCTGACGAAATATGACGACGACGAGGAATTCGCCGAGATCGTCGACGGCATCCTGACCGCGCACAACATCCCGCGCTACGCCATCGTTCCGGTGCGCGCGCTGAACAAACCGAACCGGCCGGCGCACGGCTTGTCCGACCTGGTGATGGCGACGTTCCGCGCCCTGCCGCTGGCCCACCGCGCCGCGTTTGCCGCCGCGCAGAAGGTAAGCCTGGATCTGAACCGCGAAACCGCGAACGACTACGTCAACGCGGCCGCAGCCGCCGCTGCGGCCGCCGCGGTGATCCCCATCCCGCTAGCCGACGCGCTGTCGCTGGCGCCGATCCAGACCGGCATGCTGGTGGGCGTGTCCGCAGCCTTCGGGCTGGAACTGGACCGCACCGCGGTGCTGCAGCTGCTGACCACCGTGCTTGGCTGCGTGGCCCTCTCGGTGGCCGGGCGCTGGGCGGTTGGCACGGCGTTGAAACTGATCCCTGGACCGGGCTCGCTGATCGGCGGCGCGCTGAACGCGGGTGTGGCCGGCAGCCTGACGCTGACGCTCGGGCGCATCTACATCGCGTTCCTGATGGCGTTCGTGCAGGAACACGGTCGCGTGCCGCTGGCCGACGAGATCGTGGCGACGTTCCCGACGTATTATAAAAGCTACTCGCGCAAGAACGGCGGACAGAAGATCAAGCTGGCGGCGGAGTAGGGCGGCCAGCGAAGCAAGCAGTTCTTTTTTAGAAAAAAAGAACCAAAAAACTTTTGTTTCCTTGGGTGCGCGCTGCAGAACCATCGCGACAGCAAGACCAAAAGTCTTTTGCTTCTTTTCTTCAAAAAAGAAGGCTTTTCCTGTCGAACCTCAAAGGTCAAGGGCCAGGGCCGCTGGCATAGTAGCAAGACGCCTGGAAAATGACGGTAGTTTGCTCGAAGCTGTCGCGGACCTATCCGAGAGAGCGCGCGACAGCAGAGTCAAAAGTTTTTTGGTCCTTTTTTTCAAAAAAGGACTGCTTGCTTTCTGCTAATCGGCATCCCCGCCGGCTAGTGTAGGGCCTTAAGACAACCCGCTCACCAAGGCGCCGCAAACGTTTGCGGCGTTGTGACACAAGATCGAGGCCGCGACGCTGCGCGAACGCAGCCTGATCAGCGCGAGCCAGGCGCCGACCACGGTGGCGTAGGCGAACGGCAGCCACGCGAAACCGACAACTCCAGCCTCGAAGCTGAAGCCGTGACCGAGCCCGAAGGTGAGCGTGCTGACGATCGACGCTGCCAGCAGGTTCGGTCGACCATCATGATGCATGTACGCCCGCCCGACCAGCAGGAATAGAAGGCATCGCCAGGAGAGTTCCTCGGCAAACCCCGGCATCGTGGCTTGGTAGAGAAAGTCCTCCGCGCCTGGACTCTTGTGGTCCCGAAAGGCGAAGTTCACCACCCCGGCAAACAGGACCGCGCCCAGGATGCCGGCGACGGACCACCACCACTCGCCGGGAGGGGCAGGCCAGCGCAGCGCAGTCTCGTCGCGTCCGGGACGTAGCAATGCCAGGATGACGAGCGCGAGCAGGATCGACGCCGCCTTGCCGAGCCAGTTCCAGTGCGTTCCAAGAATATGCGGTGGTTCAATGGTAACGGCTTCGTCGAGTAGAAGATACAAGATGGCGACGGCAAGCCACCAGGGACGGCGGGGCCTCATCCATGGAAGCAACGCAACGATTGCAAGCAGCACCGTGAGTATCGGTAGTGCGTTGCCGATCAGCTTGCCCATCGCGAGAGCCTCACGCGTTCAGTTTGCAGGCCGGCCTGCGACGATGATTGAAGTTGCAGACCTTTAGTCACCGCCGCGTGGCGGCAACGGGGACAAACGCTCGCCGCCCGTCAAGAAAGCAGGCCTTGCTCCCATCACTGCCCCAGGTACACCTCCACTCGCCGGTTCTCCTCGCGTCCCCGCGCCGTCGCGTTGTCTGCCACCGGCATCTCCGCCCCGAAGCTTGCAACGTGTGCCGGCTTCACCCCCGCCGCCGCCAGTGCCGCCACCACGGTCGCCACGCGACGCCTGGCGAACTCCAGGTTGCCTGCCGAGCTGCCAAGGTTGTCGGTGAAGCCTGCCAGGTACAGCTGCGCGCCGCTCGCGTGGTGGGCGGCGAGGTAGGCGACCAGGTGAGCGACGTCGCGGTCGCCGTGGCTGTTCAGCAGCGCCGAGTTGGGCTTGAAGTGGAAGGCGACCGGGACCGGTTTGGCCTCGCCGAGGAAGTCGCGCACCGCCTGCGGTGCCGCCTGCACCGCGCCGGCTGGCGCTGGGCCGGCTTCAGCCTGGGCCGCGGCTCCGGATGGCGTGGCGGCAGGCTCGGTGGCCGGAGGCGCAGCGAGCGCCGTAGCCGTACCGGGCATCGGGCCGCCCACAGGCGCGGCCGCGGCCGGCGGCTGCGGTGGCGATTGCGGGGTGACCGGGCCAGGCGCGGCCGCCACGCTGCCGGAGGCGGGTGCGGTCTCGGCATGGACCGATGCGGGCGGCGCGCCTGCGGAGGGTGAGGCCGGTGCGGCTGCCGAGGACGCCACGGCTGGCCCGGCGGGCGTGTCCAAAGCGGGCGACGCGGGCGCTGCCGATGCCGGCGCGGCGGGTGAACCCGACGGTCCGGAGGATGCCATCGTCTTGGTTTGTGTCCCGGCCGGCATGGCCGGCGCCGGGTCGCCCGCCGTGGCCGGTGAAGCCGGTGCGGGACCTGCCCCGATCGGCACGGCCGGCGCCAGGCTCGCCTGGGATAACGGGGGTGCCGCCGCGTGCGGCGCACCGTATTGGCGCCAGGCAGCGTAACCGGCCACGGCCACCGCCAGGCAGAGCGCCACCAGCGGGACCACCACCTGGGAGGGTTTGCGTGCCGTCTTGCGGTCGCGCACGTCGGTCAGCTCGCCCAGGCATTGCGGGCAGACGAACGGCTCGCCCTCGGGCACGGTGATCGGGCGCTGGAAGACAGCGTTCTCGCACATCCCGACATTGTTGCAGCGACCACGCCGTATCGTCGTTTCGGCAACCATCAGCTTCCGCCCTCCGTCAGCCCAGCGCGCACGCTTGTAACGGTAGCGTTATCACAGCCGGGCGCTGCCGCGGAGCCGCGCTAGCATAATCCTGGCCGTTGTTGCAGATGTGCACTAGGGGCGTCGAGCCCGACAGGTTCAGCAGAAGCAAGGACTTCTTCGAGAAATAGAAGCAAAAAGCTTTTACGCCGGCTGTCGCGGCAAGCTGAACACCACGCCTCAGCTTCCCAACCCCACGAGACCAAAAGTTTTTTGGTTCTTTTTTTCAAAAAAGAACCGCTTGCCTTATCTTACTTGTGCGTACGCCCGATAAACCCCGCCACGTTGTCGTGCAGCTGCTGCAACGCCGCCTGGTGCGCATACACCATGTGGCCGGACTCGTACTGCTTGAACTCGATGTTGGCCTGCAGCTTTTGCGGGATCGGCAAATGCTGCATCTCATAGATGCCCTGGTAGAACGGAGTCGCCAGGTCGTAGTAGCCGGCGTTGAGCATGACTTTCAGCGTCGGGTTGGTCTTCAGCGCCGCGGCGATGTCCGGCATCACGTTGGCCGAGATCGGCAGCGCCTCGGGCGCGCCGGGCGGCTGGTGCTGGAAATCCCAGTGATCGTTCTCGATCTCCGGCTTGTAGGTCTTCCCCTCGCCGTAATGCAGCACGCGGCGGACGTAGTCGTTGAAGGTGGAGACGTAGGCAGACGAGATCGCGGCCGATTGCGGGTCGTAGTCGGCCTCCTTGCTCAGCGGGTCCATCGTGGGGCCGGAGAAGCGGGTATCCAGCCGTCCGGTGGTGGTGTCGCTGTCGTCCTGCAGCGTCTTTTCGAACTCGCCGCCGCTGATGCGCAGGTTGGCCTTCTTGATGTAGGCGACCGGCAGGCCGGTGTAGTCGTGCAGCTTGCCGGCGACGGCGTCGCGCTTGGCAGGGTCCAGGGCCGCGCCCGCCGCCAACGCGAGCACGTAGTCGTTCATGGCGAAGTGCTCCACCTCGCCCAGGAAGGCGGGCAGGCTGGCAGGCGGGTTGGAACCGAGCTTGTGGTGGTAGAAGGCGGTGGCGGCGTAAGTGGGCAGCGCCAGCGGGTAGGCCATGTCCACGCCCGGGTTGAGCTCCGGCAGGTCGGCGCTGTCGTCGAAGCTGAGGATCTGGCTCAGCAGGATGACGCCGTTGAGGTCCGTCGCGTAATCCGACTGCAACAAATTGGACAGCACGGCGGACCGCGTGGTGCCGTAGCTCTCGCCGAAGATGTATTTCGGCGAGTTCCAGCGGCCGTATTTCGACAGGAAGGCGGTGATGAACTCGGCAAAGGCATGCGCATCCTGGTCGATGCCGTAGAACGCTTTCTCCTTGTCCTTGCCGGAGACGCGGCTGAAGCCGGTGCCCGGCGCGTCGATGAACACCTCGTCGGTCGCGTCGAGCAGGCTCTGGCCGTTATCGACCACCTGGTAGGGGGCGGCCGGCGTGTGGCTGTCGTCCAGCGTCACCACGCGGCGCGGCCCGAAGGCGCCCATGTGCAGCCATACGGTCGAGGAACCAGGGCCGCCGTTGAAGAAGAAGGTGATCGGGCGGCCCTCGGCCGGCGCGCCATGGGCGAAGTAGGCGACGTAGAACATCGAGGCTTCCGCGGTCGGGTTGTGGTCGTCCGCATCCTTGGCGTCCCCGTCCTTGTCGTCCTTCTCCGGCTTGGCAGCATCGTCCCAGCCCTTCGGGTGCACCACCAGCGTGCCGGCCACCGCCTGGTAGGCGACGGGCTTGCCGCCGATGGTCACGCTGCCGTCGCTGCTCTTGGCGTCCGCCTTCATGTCGGGCTGAGACTTCGGCGCGTCGTGCGGCTTGGGCGCGTCTGCGGCGAGCGCGGGTAGCGCCCAGGCGAGCGTGGTGGCGAGCAGGATGGATCTCAGCATTGGGGGAACCTCATCAAGAAAGGAAGCGGTTCTTTTTTGAAAAAAAGAACCAAAAAACTTTTGGTCTCTGTGGGTGCGTCGTGGTGAAGCGTGTTGTTTCAGCTGTCCGCGACAGCGTGAGTAAAAGTTTTTTGGTTCTTTTTTTCAAAAAAGAACCGCTTGCTTACTTCTCTGTCCGTTTGATGAAGTCCGCTGCATTGTCGTGCAACTGCGCCAGCGCGCTCGCATGCGCATACACCATGTGCCCGGACTGATACGTCTTGATCTCGATGTTGTCCTGCAGCTTCGCCGGCATCGGCAGATGCCGCAGCTCGTACTCGCCCTCGAAATAAGGCGTCGCCATATCATAGTACCCGGTGTTGAGCTGCACGTGCAGCGTCGGGTTCATCTTCATCGCCGCCGCCAGGTCAGGTATCACGTTGGCAGTCTGCGGCAGCGCGGTGTTGGCACCGGGCGGCTGGTGCATCGAATCCCAGCTGCGGTAGACGCGGATGCTCGGCTTGAACGCCTGGCCGTCGCCGTAGTGCAGCACGTGGCGGGCATAGTCGTTGAAGCTCGCGATGTAGGCCGAACTCAGCGCCGCCGATTGCGGGTCGTACTCGCTGCCCTTGCTCAGCGGGTCCATTTCCGGGCCGGAGAAACGGGTGTCCAGCCGGCCGGTGGTCAGCCCGTCGTCGGTCTGCAGCGTTTTCTCGAACTCGCTGCCGTCGACACGAAGGTTGGCCTTGGCGATGTAGGCGGCGGGCAGGCCGGTGTATTCGTGCAGCTTGGCCACGATCGCGTCGTGGTCGGCTTTCGGCAGCAGCGCGCCCTGCGCCAGCGCGTAGGCGTAGTCGCTGAGTGCGAAGTGCTCCACCTGGTGCAGGAAGCTGGGCAGGTCGGCCGGCGGGTTGCCGGGCAGCTTGTGGTGATACATCGCGGTCGCCGCGTAGGTGGGCAGGGCCAGCTCGTAGGCGAGGTCCACGCCGGGGTTGTTCTCCACCCGGTCGGCACTCAGGTCGAAGGCGAGTATCTGGCTGAGCAGCATCACGCCGTTCAGGTCAACGTCGTACTCGCTCTCCAGCAGCCAGGCGAGCACCGCCGAGCGGGTGGTGCCGTAGCTCTCTCCGAACAGGTATTTCGGCGAGTTCCAGCGGCCGTACTTGCCGAGGAACTGGGTGATGAACTCGGCGAACGCGTGGGCGTCGGCGTCGATGCCCCAGAACGCTTTTTCCTTGTCCGGCCCGGCGACGCGGCTGAAGCCGGCGCCGGGCATGTCAATGAACACCAGGTCGCTGGCGTCGAGCAGGCTCTGGTCGTTGTTGACCAGCTGGTAGGGTGCGGGCGGCGTGTGGCTGTCGTCGGCGGTCACCACGCGGCGGGGCCCGAAGGCGCCCATGTGCAGCCACACGGTCGAGGAGCCGGGGCCGCCGTTGTAGATGAAGGTGACCGGGCGCGGGCCGGTGGGGTTCTTGGCGAAGTAGGCCACGTAGAACATCGAGGCCTCGGCGCGCGGGTTGTGCGCCTCCTTCTGGGCGGCCGCGTCGCCGTGCACCGCGTCGTCCCAGCCCTTCGGGTGCACCACCAGCGTGCCGGCCACTGCCTGGTAGTCGATCTTGTGGCCGCCGATGCTGACCGAGCCGTCGGAGCTGACCGCCTCGGGATGGAAGGCGCCGGCATCGTCCGGCTTCTGCGCAACGTCGGCCGGCTTGGCGGGCGCGTCGGTCTTGTGGGGTGGCGCCGGGTCGTCCTGGGCTGCAGCCAGCAAGGGTACGGTGGCTGCGACGGACGCGGCCAGTAACAGGGCGTTCAGTCTCAAGCGGGGGCATCCTGAAGGGTGGCGCACACTAGGCCCGGTTTTTTGTAAGGGGCAAGCTGCGGTGGCGGACATGAACGCGTAGCAAAACGCCCGTCAGCTTCGCGCAATACAAGCAAAAAGCTCACCTGCCGGCCGCCGCGCAGCACGCCGGACAGTGTACGCTAGGATACAAAATCCCTGCGGCCCGTCTTTTCAGTAGAACTGCTTGCCCGCCTCACTTGACGCCTTGCTGCCCCTCCAGCATTTTCCGGCGCCTGCACGGCGGGGCTGTAGCTCAGTTGGGAGAGCGCCTCGTTCGCAATGAGGAGGTCAGGGGTTCGATTCCCCTCAGCTCCACCACCGCCGTGCACCAGCAATCCCCCCCCAGGCGAACCATTCCGGCGCAGCCCTGAGTTGTAAATCCGTCACGGGTTGGTAAGATTCTATCGTCAAACTGACGAACGTAATCTACTTGCCGTTGATCGCTTTGTCGTGAAGTCTATTTCGCTAATGCGTACCGCATTGTAGACTTCGGACGTGTCGGGAGCACTTTTTTGGACATATTGCTCGTCGAGGATGACGACTTGGTGCGCGATTGTCTGCACGAGGCGCTGCAGGAGGCCGGACTACGCACGGAGAACAGTGGCTCTGCCGAGGTCGCATTGACCATGCTGAAGCCTGACGAGCCACCCGGTGCGGTTGTAACCGACATCAACCTCGGCCCCGGCATGGACGGGTTGGCGTTCATCCGCGCCGCACGCGAGGTGTTCCCCGCCTTGCCGGTGGTTTTCATCAGCGGCCGCTACGCCGAGCTGCGCGGCATGGCGCCCTACGAGCGCTTCCTGCCCAAGCCGTTCACCACGCCAGCCCTGCTGCGCGCGATCGCCGACGTTCGCGCCGCCGGCAAGGGCCAGTCACCGGACCAGCAGGCCTAGGCTCACCCACCGCCCGCGGGAGTAGTTGAAGCCGCGCACCGTCTCCAGCGTGCGGGTGGCCATCCCCAGGCGTTGCGCCTCGCGCGTGAAGCCGGCCGCCTCCTTGTCCGTCACCAGCACCAGCCCGGCTGTGCCGGCGTGCAGCGCGTCGGCTGCGGAGCGGCCGTTGGGCAGCAACTGCGTGTGCGTGCCGGCCAGGAACACCAGGCTAGGCTCGGCGTAGCCGGCCACCGCCAGGCGGTCGCCGGACGGGTTCCATCCGGGCCAGTCGCGGCGCAGCGCCGCCTCCACCCGGGGTGCAATCCATAGCGGGGCCAGGCCGGGCAGCTCAACCTGCAGGATGGCGGCGTAGAGCGGGATGCAGCCGAGCAGCGCCCATGCCAGGCGCCCCCGCCAGGCGAGCGTGGCCACTAAGGCGACGCACGCGCAGGCGGGCAGGCCAAGCCACCACGAACCCCCCAGCAACGGCGGCAGGGCAAGGGCCGCGCCCGCCAGCGCGCAGGCAGCCGCCGCCAAAGCCGCGCGGCCGATCACGACGCTGCGTCCGGAGCGGCAGGCAGCCACCCCCAACGCTGCGCGGCCAGTCTGGACGCTGCGTCCGGAGCCGCCGCCGGCCGGGCCGGATGCGCCCAGCCATTTGGCGGCCAGCAGGAACAGCGCCGGATACAGGGGCAGGGTGTAGTGCGGCAGCTTCGTCGGCACCGCCTCGAACACCAGCCAGGCCGGCAGCGCCCAGGCGATCAGGAACCGCGTGGCCTCGTCCCGCCGGCCTCTCCAGGCGGCGGGCAGGGCGGCCAACACCGGCAGGGTGGCGGGAAACGCCAGCAGCGGCAGCAGCAGCAGGTGCAGGCCAGGCAAGCCGCCATGCGTCTCCGACCCGCCGGCGAGCTTGCCGCCCAGGTCGCCACCCACCGACTGGGCGAAGAACGCGCCGTGCGTGGCCCGGCTGATGGCGACGAACCAGGGCGCCGTCACCGCCAACATCAGCGGCACGCCCCAGCCCGGCCGCAGTGCGACCAGCCAGCGCGCCCGCCGCCCCCACACGCACAGCGTCAGCGCGGCCAGGCCGGCCACCATTGGCGTGATCGGGCCCTTGACCAGGATGCCGGCCCCCATCGCCAGCCAGAACGCCGCCGCCTGCCAAGCTGCCACCCTCCGGGCCAGCCAGGCGCGCGCCAGCACCGCCATCGCCACGGTGGTCAGCCCGAGCAGCGCCGCGTCGGTCTTGGCCACGTGCGTCTCGACGGTGAGGATCACGCAGCCGGCCAGCATGGCGCCGGCCGCGGCCGCGCTGCGCCGGCCGGGGGTCAGCAGCAGTCCGGCCTGGAACGTCGCCAGCACCGCGGCCAGCCCGCCCAGCAGCGAGGGGATGCGGTACGGCCAGATCGGGTTGGCCAGGCCCCGCCCGGCCAGTGCTGCCGCCGGCGCCTGCAGCCAGTAGATGCCGATCGGCTTGCGCAGGCGGGGTGTGGTGCCGTTCATGATGCGCACGTAGTCGCCGGTCTCGTTCATCTGCTTGCTGGCCTGGGCGAAGCGGCTCTCGTCGCGGTCGCCGGGCGGCAGGGCAAAGAACCCGGGGAGCCAGAGGGCGAGGCAGAGCAGCACCAGGCACAGGCGCTCGCGGCCGTACGTGAGGACGAGCAGCCGGCCGGGCATGCTGGCCGTGAATGTAAATGGAGCCTCCGGTGGCTCGATCTCCATTGGGCGAGGCGCGGGTCCGGACGGCAGGGCCACCGGCTTGCCATCCGGCAGAGCGACGGACGCTGTGTGTGCAACGCCGGGCCGCAAAGATGTCGACGCGTCGCCCTCTAGGCTCGGCGGCGCACTGTGCGGACCGCGTGCCGGGCTGTCATCGTCAGCGCCGAGCTCGACCCCGTCGTTCACGACCGTCTGCCCGTTCGCGTCTGCGCCCGGCTGCGGCTGCTTCATGGGCCGGACCTCGTTGGTATCCCGGACACGTTTGACCTTGCGACATACCCTTGGCGGTCGGAGACACAGGCAAGGCAAGCGGTTCTTTTTTGAAAAAAAGAACCAAAAAACTTTTGTCTCTCTCGGGTGCGCCGTGGTGAGGCGCGTCGTTTCAGCTGTCCGCGACAGCCGCGATAAAAGCTTTTTGCTTCTTTTTCTCGAAAAAGAAGGCGCTTGCTTCCTTTCGCTGCCTCAACACCGAACCGGACCCCTGCGTGCATACTCATCGTAGCCCGCGGGGTATCATGCCGGGCAGGTCTGCGCCATTTAGCCAACACTATGGACCCAACCCGCCTGTTCGCGCTGCAACTGCTGCGCGCCGTCACCGACCAGCACCGCTCGCTCGACGAAGCGCTGGACCGTCTGCACGGGGAGCCGCGCGACCGCGCCGCCGCCCACCGCCTGGCCGCCGCCGTGCTGCGGCGCGCCGGCACGCTGGACGCCGTGCTGGAACCCCATTTGCGCCGCGCCCCGCCAGACGCCGTGCGGCTGATCCTGCGCCTCGGCGCGGCACAATTGCTGCTGCTGGACACGCCGCCGCACGCCGCCGTGGCCACCTCGGTCGAGCTGGCCCGTGCGCAAAAGCTGGCGCCGTTCGCCGGCCTGGTGAACGCAGTGCTGCGCCGGGTGGCGGTGGGCGGCGCCGCGGCGCTGACCGAGCTGGACGGCCCGCGGCTGGACACTCCGCCGTGGCTGTGGGCGTCCTGGGGCGCGCAGGCCCGCGCCATCGCCACCGCGCACCAGACCGAGGCGCCGCTGGACCTGACCATGCTGCCCGGCGCCCCCCCGCCGGACGGCGGCACCCTGCTGCCAACCGGGTCGGTGCGCCTGCCGGCGGGCACCCGCGTGGTGGACCTGCCTGGATTGGCGGCGGGCCACTTCTGGGTGCAGGACGCCGCCGCCGCGCTGCCCGCCCGCCTGCTGGCCGCCCGGCCCGGCGAGCGCGTCGCCGATCTGTGCGCATCCCCCGGCGGCAAGACCGCTCAGATAGCCGCCGCCGGCGCCGCCGTCACCGCGGTGGACGCCAGCGAGGCCCGCCTGCCCCGCCTGCGAGAGAACTTGCAGCGGCTGGGCCTGGCCGCCGAGATTGTGCACGCCGACGCCACCACTTGGCGCCCGCCCGACCTACTGGACGCGGTGCTGCTGGACGCGCCGTGCTCGGCCACCGGCACCATCCGCCGCCACCCCGACCTGCCGCACATCAAGCGCGCGGCCGACCTGGCCGGCCTGACCGAGGGGCAGGACAGGCTGATCGAGGCGGCGGCAAAGATCCTGCGGCTGGGCGGGCGGCTGATCTACGCGGTGTGCTCGCTGCAGCCGGAGGAGGGCGCGGGCCGCGTTCAGACGGCGCTGCGGGCGGGGCTGCGCGCGGACCCGTTCAGCGCGGAGGAGCTGGCTTGGCTGCCAGAGGCGCAAACGGCCGAGGGATATCTGCGGACCACGCCGGCGATGTGGGCGGAGCGGGGGGGGATGGACGGGTTTTTCTGCGCGCGGTTCGTGAAGGCGTAGGCAAGAAAGCAAGGCCTGCTTTTTTGAAAAAAAGCAGCAAAAAACTTTTGGTCCGGCTGTCGCGGTATTTTCCGGCAGCGTGCACCCGAGGGAACAAAAGTTTTTTGGTTCTTTTTTTCAAAAAAGGAACCGCTTGCCTTTCGCTTGCCGCAGCGCCGACCCCCCGACTAGAACCCCCCGATGCCGCCCCGCCCCATCCTCGTCGCCCCCAGCCTGCTCGCCGCCGACTTCGCGCGCCTGGCCGACGAGGTGGCCGCGATCGAGGCCGCCGGCGCCGACTGGCTGCACCTCGACGTGATGGACGGCCACTTCGTCCCCAACATCAGCTTCGGCCCGGTCGTCCTGCGCGCGCTCCGCAGCCTCACCCGCCTGCCGTTCGACGTGCACCTGATGATTGCCCCGGCCGACCCTTATTTCGCCGCCTTTGCCGAGGCCGGCGCCGATCACATCCTGGTGCACGCAGAGGCCGGCCCGCACGCCCACCGCTCGCTGCAGGCGATCGCCGGGCTGGGCTGCAAGGCCGGCCTGGTGCTGAACCCCGCCACCCCCGCCGCCCACGCCGAGGCGGTGCTGGACATGGTGGACATCATCCTGGTGATGACGGTGAACCCCGGCTTCGGCGGCCAAAAGTTCCTGCACAGCCAGCTACCCAAGATTGCCGCCCTGCGCCGGATGATCGACGCCAGCGGCCGCGACATCCGGCTTGAGGTCGATGGCGGGGTGGACGCGCACACCGCGCCGCTCTGCATCGCCGCGGGGGCCGACACCTTCGTGGCCGGCACCGCCGTGTTCGCCACCCCCGACTATGCCGCGTCCATCGCCTCCATCCGCGGCACCCAAGCTTCGTGACGTCGGCTTCATGACGGTCTCCCGCTCGCTGCGCACGCTGCGGCTGCGCCTGGCCAGGCTGCCGACCCTGCGGATGAGCGTGCCGGACGCGCCCGCGGTGCCGGTGCGCGACCCGTGGCCGGGCGACCCGGCCCGCGGCGCACGGCTGCTGAAGGGCGAGCTGACCCTGTCGGGTGCGATGCGCGTGCTCAAGCCCGGCGGCTGGCCGGATGCCGGCGGCCACCCGGTCATGCGCGCCCACGCGCACGGCTTCACCTGGCTGCGCGACCTCCGCGTGATCGGCACCGACGCCGCCCGCATGCGCGCCCGCGCCCTGGTGGGCGACTGGATCGCCGGCGGCGACGCCGACCCGCTCGCCCAGCGGCCGGACGTCGCCGGCAGCCGAATCGCCGCCTGGCTGGGCCACTACGACTTCTTCGCAGCATCCGCCGACGACGAGTTCCGCCGCCGCCTGATGGGCCGGCTGGTCACCGATTCACGCGTGCTGTCCGCCGCCCTGCCGGCCGAGGAGCAGGACGGCCGCGCGCTGACCGCCCTGCGCGGGCTGATCGCCGCGTCCATCGCCATGCCCGACCACGCGCCCTACCTCCACCGCGCGCTGCGCTTCCTGCCGCAGGAGATCGGCCGCCAGGTGCTGCCCGACGGCGGCCACATCGAACGCAGCCCCGCCGCCCATCTGGTGGCCCTGCGCGACTTGATCGAGATACGCGCCCTGCTGCACGTGGCCGGCGCCGACGCGCCCGCGGCCCTGGGTTCGGCGCTGGACCGCCTCTCACTTGCGCTGCGCACGCTGCGCCACGGCGACGGCGGGCTCGCTTTGTTCAACGGCACGCGCGACGAGCCGGCCACCCTGATCGAGCTGGTGCTAGGTCAGGCCGGCCGCCCTGGCCGCGCGCCGATGGCGCTGCCCGACACCGGCTTCCAGCGCCTGCAAGCCGGCCGCACCGTGCTGATCGCCGACGCCGGCGCGCCGGCCTCACCCGGGCTGGACCGCATGGCGCATGCCGGCACGCTCAGCTTCGAGCTGTCCACCGGGCGTGAGCGGCTGATCGTGAACTGCGGCGCCGCCCCCATCGGCGGCGCCGCCTGGACGGACGCGGCGCGCGCCACCGCGGCGCACTCCACCCTGGTGATCGCCGACACCAGCAGTTCCGAGCTGAAGCCGGGCGGGCTGGGACGGCGGCCGGAACGCGTCAGCGTGGAGCGGCAGGAGGCCAACGGCGCGCATTGGCTGGAGGCGAGCCAGGACGGCTACCGCAAGCCGTTCGGCGCGGTGCACCGGCGGCGGCTCTACATGGCAGAAAGCGGCGAGGACATCCGCGGCGAGGACGTGATCGAGGCCGCCACCCCGCAGCCCTACGCGATCCGCTTCCACCTGCACCCGGCGGTGATCGCCAGCCTGCAGCAGGACGGCGAGGCGGTGCTGCTGCGGCTGCCCAGCGGCGGTTGGCGGCTGCGTGCGGAGGGGGCAAAGCTGTCGCTGGAGGAGAGTATCTATTTGGGCGGGGCGGAGCCTCGGAAGAGTGAGCAGGTGGTGCTGAACGGGCCGCAGGATGGGCCGCAGCATGTGAAGTGGGCGATTACGAAGGTTGGGTAGGAAGAAAGGCCTTCTTTTTTGAAAAAAAGAAGTAAAAAACTTTTGTCACGGCTGTCGCGGACGGCTGAAACGAGGTGTCTCAACCTGGTACACCCGACGAGAGCAAAAGTTTTTTGGTTCTTTTTTTCAAAAAAGAACCGCTTGCCTTGCGCATAATCGAAGTCACCAATGTCGACTTCTCGCTGCGCCACTTCCTGCTGCCGCTGATGCGCACGCTGCGAGACAACGGCCACGTCGTCACCGGCGTGTGCGCCGACGGCGTGCTGCTCGCCGACGTGCGCGCCGAAGGTTTCGTGGTGGACGCGCTGCCGTTGGCGCGCAGCCTCTCGCCGATCGCGCAGGCGCGCGCGTTCCTCGCGTTGTATCGTCTGTTCCACAGGGAAAAACCTGATTTGGTGCACGCGCACATGCCGATCAGCGGGTTCCTCGCCCGTCTCGCAGCGCGCGCCGCCGGCGTGCCGCGCGTGGCGTACACCTGCCACGGCTTCCTGTTCAACCAACCAGGGCCGTGGCCGCGGCGTGCTGCGTCGCTGGTGATGGAGTGGCTGGCCGGACGCGTGACCGACGTGTTCATGACCGTCTCCACCGAAGAAGCGGCCGACGCCCGACGGCTGCACATCCACGCGCACCCGGTGGCGGTAGGCAACGGCCGTGATCCCGCGCTGTTCCGCCCTGATGCGGATGCGCGCGCGCGGGTGCGTGCGGAACTCGGCGTGCCGGAAGACCGTGTCGTGGTCACCGCGGTGTCGCGCCTCGTCCGGCACAAGGGATACCCGGAACTGCTGCGCGCGATGGCGGACGTAAAGGCAGAGTTGTGGGTGGTAGGCGAGCGCCTGCCGTCCGACCACGGCGAAGACATGGAACCGTATTTCGCGTCCTGCGGCCTGGGCGCTCGGCTGCGCCGTCTCGGCTACCGCACCGACGTGGCCGCGATCCTGGCGGCATCCGACATCTTCGTGCTGCCCAGCCACTTCGAAGGCCTGCCGATGTCGGTGATCGAGGCGATGCTGTGCGGGTTGCCGGTGGTCGCCACCAACATACGCGGCCCGCGCGAGCAGGTGCAGCACGGCGAGACGGGGCTGCTGGTGCCCCCGGCTTGCGCGAGCGCGCTCGCATCCGCCCTCACGCGGCTGGCGGGCGAGCCGAACACGCGTGCGCGCTTTGGATCTGCAGCACGTCTGACGGCAGCAGCAAGGTTCAGCGAAGCAGACGTTGCCGAGCGCACAGTCAGGCTACTCGAACGCGGGCAAGACCCGCATGCTTGAGGGCGCAGCAACGACTTTTTGTCCCGTTATCGCGGAGTTTTTCGCAGCGGTCTCGGTTCTCTTTGGAAAGAACCCGCTTGGGCTGATTTGACTGTCGCCGTTTGGGGCCGATAGCCAGAACAGAAAGCAAGCAGTTCTTTTTTGAAAAAAAGAACCAAAAAACTTTTGACTCCGCTGTCGCGCGCTCTCCGGAAAGAACCGCGACAGCGGAGACAAAAGTCTTTTGCTTCTTGTAAGTTTGCTGTGTTCCTCGGCGGAGGCCAAGCTCTGGAACTGCGGTGGTGACCTTGCATTGCTTCTCGGGCGATCCTGTAGAAAAGATCCGGGCCCACCGCATCCTGCACCTCTCGGTCGGACAGTATGCGGGGCCTCAGCGCGGCTGGGCAGCCTGATTGCAAGAAAGACCTGTGAGGGGCGCCACCGCTTGCCCAAGGAAGCCTCGCCATGGCCATTCTCGGTCTTGATATCGGTAAAGCAAAAGTCGACGCCCATCTCCTCTACGGCGACAGAGCGGCCGCACTCCACCTGACCAACGATCAGACAGGGTTCGACGAACTGCACGCCTGGCTCGAACGACACATCCCCGGCGGCAGCACCGGCCTGCATGCCTGCATGGAAGCCACCGGCAATTATGGCCTCGATCTCGCCGTCTTCCTGCACGGCCTCGGCATCAAGGTCAGCATCATCAACCCAAAACAAATCAAGGCCTTCGGCCAGGCCGAGCTCCGGCGCAACAAAACCAACAAGCTCGACGCAGCCCTCATCGCGCGCTTCTGCCGCACGCAAAACCCTGCCCCCTGGACGCCGCCGCTGCCGCACCTGCGCGACCTGCGCGAGCTCGTGCGCCGTTGCGCCGCCCTCAAGACGACCCGCACACAGGAACTCAACCGCCAGAAAGCCGGCCTGTGGAGCGCCACCGTGCAGGCCTCCATCGCCCGTAGCCTGGCGTATCTGAACGCAGAGATCGACGCCATCGCCCACGACATCCGCGCGCTGATCGCAGGCGACATGCAGACGCGCCATCAGGCCGAGCTGCTGCGCAGCATCCCGGGCATCGGCGAAGTGACCATGGCAGTGCTGCTCGCAGAGATCCCCAACATTGCCGAGTTCGAGCCCAAAGGTCTGGCCGCGTTCGCAGGCCTCTCGCCGGCCGAGCATAGTTCAGGCGCGCAAACCCGCAGCACCGGCATCAGCCGCATCGGCAACGCCAACCTGCGCAGCGCACTGTATCTCGCG
Source organism: Acetobacteraceae bacterium (assembly GCA_965198755.1). Taxonomy (GTDB): domain Bacteria; phylum Pseudomonadota; class Alphaproteobacteria; order Acetobacterales; family Acetobacteraceae; genus BOG-908. The sequence goes on along the minus strand of OZ240673.1, from coordinate 2,848,742 downwards.
GCACTCAGCGCCAGCCGCCACAACCCGGTCCTGCGGGTCGTGGCACAACGGCTCAAGCAAGCCGGCAAGCCGAACAAGCTCGTTCTGATCGCCATCGCACGCAGGCTGCTCGTCCTAGCCCACGCAGTGATCCGCACGCGCCGCCCGTTCGATCCCCATCATGTCAACGCTAACCCGGCAAACGCCTGATTACCCGTTTTCCAGTTCAGTCAAAGCCGTTTTCCCGCCCCAGCCACACACTCACGCGGCAAGCTGGCGGGGCTTCGTCAAGCCTGGCCAAAGGCCACCGCGCAGCGGCGCGAAGCGGGCTTTACGAAGACACGACAGCTTGCCACCCTCAAACCAAATGGGCGCTTGACCAGCAACACAGTATCTTTTCTTCAGAAAAGAAGGCCTTGCTTGCTTCGGAACGGTCAACCTTCAGGCCGGTTGGTATTATCATTACTCCTACTGCCGCGCGCGCCATCAGTCCGGCGCCAGAGCTAACATCCCTCCGCGTGCCCTCCCGTTTCCACGCCGAGCACGGGCACGCTATCACGCGTCGTGTCCGGTCCGACCAGCCTGACCGTGGCCGTTACGTTCGAACCATAGTCGCCGCCGCACACTGCTTCGTCCACCATGGCCTGAAGCTGGCCGGACGGCTTTGCAACGCGGGCGACAATCGGGTGCGTGCACCCGTCTTTGGCCTGCGCTGCCTGGGACAACATCGCGAATGTGCAAAGTCCAACGATTGTCAACGAAGCTTGCAAAAGCCGCATCAAGAGATAGTGGGCTTGATCCGCCCTGTTTCGATCAGCTTGAACCCGGCTTCGGTGTTGGCGACGTTGCGCGCCGGCAGGTGCGTGTAGGTCCGGTGCATTAGCGTGCCGGCCGCAAATCGGCTGTATCTTGCGGCGTAGCGATCCTGGATGCCGAGGATCTCGTTACGCGTTATACCCGACGCCGCCGCGTAGAGCCCGATCGCAACGGTCGCGTAGTCGACGAACTCGGCGTGAAAATGACCACCGAGGCGTTGTGCGTCCCACGCACAGCCCTGCCTGAAGCGCGCGAGCCTGGCAGCTGTATGCTCCAGGATGGTCGGGCCGTCGCCGCTGCTGTGCCGCACCAGGATTTCGTGGGAACGCCTGTCCAGCGCACCCTGATTGACGAAGACGTACGGAGTGAGGCAAGCCGGCCGCAACATCGGCTTGCCTTGCGAGTCCTGCACCGCCTGGTTCGCATCATCCACGAATATTGCGGGTGTCTCTTCCGAACTGGACTGCATGGTTGGCTAAGCGCGTCGCATTGCGTATTCGTCCGCCAACCCAGAGATCACCGTAGAAGTGCGCGCTGCAGGGAGGTCCGCGGCAGCCGAGACAAAAGCTTTTTGCTTCTTTTTCTTGAAAAAGAAGCGCTTGCTTACGCCTTGCCAGCCTCCTCCGCCACCAACTCTTTCTTGGACAGTTTGCCAATCATCGTCTTGGGCAGCTCGTCGCGTATCTCCACCTCCCGCGGCATCTCGATCTTGCTGACGTAATCACCCAGGAACGTCCGCAGCTCCGCGGGCGTGACAGTCGCGTTCTCCTTCAATGTGACGAACGCTTTCGGCGCCTGGCCGCGATACGCGTCCGGCACGCCGATCACGGTGGCTTCGCGCACTGCAGGGTGCTGGTACAGCGCTTCCTCCAGCACGCGCGGGTATACGTTGTAGCCGCCGCAGATGATCAGGTCCTTGATGCGGTCGACGATGAACAGGTAGCCGTCCTCGTCGAGGTAGCCGACGTCGCCGGTGCGCAGGCTCCCGTCGATCATCACGTTTGCCGTCTCGTCCGGCCGGTTCCAGTAGCCGCGCATCACCTGCGGGCCGCGGATGCAGATCTCGCCGCGTTCGCCCTGCGGCATCAGGCAGGACGGGTCGTCCAGCCCGCGGATCTCGATGGTGGTCTCCGCCATCGCCAGGCCGGCCGAGCCGTCCTTGTAGGTGCGCCCCGGTGGCGTCACGCTGACCGAGGGCGAGGTCTCCGACAGGCCGTAGCCCTCCATCAGCCAGCAACCGGTCAGCGCCATGAAGCGGCTGCGCAGCTCCATCGGCAGCGGCGCGCCGCCCGAGCAGCAGACCTGCACGCAGCTGAGGTCCAGGTTCGCCTTCTGCGCGGCTTCCGTCAGCGCGCCGAAGATGGTGGGCACGGCGGGCAGGATGCTCGGCCGGCAGCGCGCGATGGTGGCCAGCACCTGCGCCAGTTCGAAGCGCGGCAGCAGCACCAGGGCGGCGGCGCTTTGCACGCCGGCCAGCATCACCGAGGTCAGCGCGAAGACGTGGAACAGCGGCAGCACGCCGAGGATGATGTCGGCCCCGCGCGGCCGGCTGCCGATTGCCATCCAGGTCTGCATGGCGTTGGCGGTGAGGTTGGCGTGTGTCAGCTCTGCGCCCTTCGGCACGCCGGTGGTGCCGCCGGTATATTGCAGCACCGCCACGCCGGCCGGGTCGATGGTCACGGCATCGGGCGGGACGGCGCTGCGCATGACCGCGCGCGCGCGAACCGAGACGCCGTCGTCCGGCACGGACGCGATCTCCGCCCGCTTGGCGATGCGGAACGCCTGGCCCTTCAGCCAGGGCAGTGCCTCGGCCAGGGAGCAGACGACGATCCGGCGCAGGCCGGCGCGTGCGGCAACCGCCGCCACCTTCGGGTAGATCGCCTTGAGGTCGATGGTGACCATCACCTCGGTGCCCGAATCGGTGATCTGGCTGGCCAGTTCGCGCTCGACGTAGAGCGGGTTGAAGTTCACCACGATGCCGCCGGCGCGCAGCACGGCGAAGAAGAACACCACCGAGTAGGGCGTGTTGGGCAGGCACAGCCCCACGCGCGTGCCGGGTGCCACGCCGATGTCCTGCAGGCCGCGCGCCGCCCGCGTCACCGCCGCATCGAGCTGCCGGTAGGTCCAGCGCCGGCCCATGAAGTCGATCGCCGGCCTGGTCGGGAAGTCGCGCACCGCGTCCTCGAGCAGGGCGGGCACCGGGCGTGCGGTGAACGGCACGGCTATTTCTGCGCGTTGCGGGTGCCGGCCGGCAGGCGGACGGTCAGCCCGTCGAGCTCCGGCGTCATGACGATCTGGCAGCCGAGCCGGCTGGTCGCCTGCAGGCCGAAGGCGAGGTCGAGCATGTCCTCCTCGTCCTCCGTCGCCTTGGCCAACTTGCCATACCAGGCCGGGTCCACCACCACGTGGCAGGTGGAGCAGGCCAGCGAGCCCTCGCAGGCGCCCTCGATGTCCACGCCGAATTTGTGCGCCACCTCCAGCACCGACAGGCCGAGCGGCGCGTCCACCTCGCGTGCGGTGCCGTCGCGCTCGACGAAGGTCATCTTGGGCATGTGCGTCAGGCCTCTGCGTGTTCCGGGGTGTGGGCCGCACGGGCGGACAGGCGCGCGTGGGCGCCGGCCAGCGCGTCCGCGGCTGTGTCGATGTCGGCGGCCGAGGTAAATCGTCCGATACCTATGCGCAAGCTGCGGGCGGCTTCCTCGCGGGTCAGCCCGATGGCGGTCAGCACGGCGCTGGGCGTCACCTCGGCCGAGCTGCAGGCCGACCCGGTGGAGACGCAGACCGACGGCACCGCCGCAATCAGGTCCAGCGAGCGCAGGCCGGGCAGGCGCAGGTTGAGGTTGCCGGCCACGCGCGGCGCACCGGAAGTGTTGTGCACCAGGCCGGGGATGCCCGCCTGCAGCCTAGTGGCCATCCGGTCGCGCAGCGCGCCGATGCGGGCGGCTTCCTCGGCCAGCCCCGCCTGCGCCAGCCGGCACGCGAGCCCGAACCCCACCACCAGCGGCGTGGGCAGGGTGCCGGAGCGCAGGCCGCGTTCCTGCCCGCCGCCGGAGAACAGCGGGGCCAGCCGCACCCGCGGCCGCCGGCGGACATACAGCGCGCCCACCCCCTTGGGCCCGTACACCTTGTGCGCGCTGAGCGAGGCCAGGTGTAGCCCGAGCGCGTCCACGTCCACCGCCATCTTGCCGGCCGCCTGCGCCAGGTCCGAATGCACCAGCGCGCCGGCCGCGCGGGCCAGGGCAGCGATGGACGCCAGGTCCTGGACCACGCCCGTCTCGTTGTTCACGGCCATCACGCTGACCAGCAGCGTGGGCGTGCGCAGCGCGTAAGCGAGCCGGTCCAGGTCAAGCAGGCCGCTGCGTTCCACCGGCAGCACCACCGGCTCGAAGCCCTCGTGTGCCAGGTCGCGCACGCTCTCCAGCACGCATTTGTGCTCGGTGGCCAGCGTGACGATGCGGCGCGGGCCGGCAGTGCCTGCCTGCCGTGCGGCGCCCTTGATGGCCAGGTTGTTGGCTTCCGTGGCGCCGGAGGTCAGCACCATTTCGCGCGGCTCGGCGCCGAGCAGGGCGGCCACTTCCGCGCGCGCCGCCTCCACGGCTGCGGCGGCGCGCTGGCCTGCTGCATGCTCGGCGCTGTGCGGGTTGCCGAAATCCTCGGTGAACCAGGGCAGCATGGCGGCCACCACCGCCGGGTCGCACGGCGTGGTGGCCTGGTTGTCGAGGTAGATCATGCGTCCACCATGGCACGCCCGGCGGGCAATGCGGCGTAGGCGTCGGCGAAGCGGTCGATGTCGGCCTCCGTCGCGTCCCACGGCAGCGAGACGCGGATGGCGCAGCCGGCGAGCCCGCCCAGGCCCATCGCGTCGAGCACGTGGCTGCGCGCCACCTTGCCCGAGCTGCAGGCCGCCCCGGCAGAGACCGCGATGCCGGCCAGGTCCAGCGCCATCACCTGCAGGTCCGCGCGCAGGCCGGGCCGCGCCAGGCACGTGGTGTTGGGCAGGCGCGGCCCACCGCCGCACACCACCGCGCCGCAGGCGACCGCGGCGGCCTCCGCCCGGTCACGCAGCGTGCGCAGGTGTTCGGCCCCGGTGGACGCAGCGGCGGCGGCAGCGAAACCGGCGATGGCCGGCAGCGCCTGCGTGCCGCCGCGCCGTCCGCGTTCCTGACCGCCGCCCGCGATCTGTGCCGCCAGCTGCCGCCCCGGCGCCAGCACCAGGGCACCCCCACCCTTGGGCCCGCCCAGCTTGTGGCCGGAGAGTGCAAGGCTGTTGGCACCCAAAGCAGGCAGGCAGACCGCGATCCGCCCCGCCGCCTGCACCGCGTCCACGTGCAGCAGCGCCCCGTGCGCACGACAGATGGCGGCCGCCTCGGCAACAGGGTGGATCACCCCGGTCTCGTTGTTGGCCAGCATCAGGCATACCAGCGCAGGCCCGTGCGTCAGCATCCCGGCGAGGCAAGCCAGGTCGGCATGCCCGTTCACGTCCACCGGCAGCACGTTGGCACGCGGCGCAGCCGACCTCACAGCATCGTGTTCCGTGGCGCAGGTGATGATTCGGCGTCCGTCCGACAGCCCGGCGATGGCCAGCGCGTTGGCTTCCGTGCCGCCGGACGTGAACACGATGCCGGCTGGTGCAGCGCCTACAAACGCGCCGATTATGCCGCGCGCGTCTTCCAGAACTCGCCGTGCAGCACGGCCGGCGCTGTGTACGGACGAGGGATTGCCCACCAGGTCGAGCGCGCGCAGCACCGCGTCGCGCGCTTGCGGCCGAAGTCTCTCGGTGGCGTTTGCGTCCAGGTAGGTCATCGCAGAACTTAATATGGCACGGCCAAAAGATGTGGACCCATGCACGGGCAACATGAAGGGTGCTGTCGATTTCAGTGTTAACCTGAGCCGTCGTCTGCCTATATTTGGGGCTGGCCGTGACCGGCCCGGCTAGGCGCCAGGCAGGAAAGTACGGCGCCCGTTCTCATAAGCAAGCGTCCGCATTGGGCAAGGCAGTGCCCGGGCGGAAATGTCCGTTACCACTTGAGGTATCCGCCCTGCTCTGGCGAGGCCTGTGGAAGAACGAAGAAACCATGCCCGAGGTGATGTTCGCCGGCCCCGATGGCCGCCTGGAGGGTCGCTACCACCACAGCAAGGAAACGGCGGCCCCGCTGGCGCTGATCATGCACCCGCATCCGTTGCACGGCGGCACCATGAACAACCGCATCACCTACACGATGTATCAGAGCTTCCAGAAGCTCGGCTTCAGCGTGATGCGGTTCAACTTTCGTGGTGTGGGCCGCAGCCAGGGCCGTTACGACGGCGGCATCGGCGAGATCGGTGACGCGGCGGCGGCACTGGATTGGATGCAAATGGTCAACCCGAGCCATGGCGGACTGTGGATCGCCGGCTACTCGTTCGGCGCGTTCGTCGGCATGCAGCTGCTGATGCGCCGGCCGGAAGTGTCTGGCTGGATCTCGGTGGCGCCGCCGGCCAGCCACTATGATTTCGGGTTCCTCGCCCCCTGCCCGTGCGGCGGGTTGCTGGTGCACGGCGATTCCGACGAGCTGGTGCCGGAGCCGACGGTGCGGAAGCTGGTCGACAAGCTGAACACGCAGAAGAACGTGACGGTGGATTACCGGATCTTCGCAGGCGCCGACCACGTGTTTGCCCACCACGCCGAGCAGGTGGGCGAGGCGACCGAGGATTACGTGAAGAAGGTGCAGGCGCGGAAGACGATGGCGCTGGCGGCCGACTAGGTAAGGCCAGGGGGCTCTGCCCCCTGGACCCTCGTTGGGGCCAGTCGGCCCCAGACCCCGGCTTCGCCCCTTAAGCAACAGGTTCTAAGGACGACTGTCCTTAGCGGGGTCCAGGGGCAGAGCCCTGGCCTTGCCTTGACTCCGCCGCCCACCTCCGTCCCCATGCCGCCTCCACCTGAGGGCAACATGCATGAACAGACGCATCCTGGCGGCCGGCGCCGCTTTCAGTCTGCTGAGCGTCGCCGCCACCGCGGCCGAGACCACGCAGACCTTCCCGACCGGCACCTGGGGCTTTGACCTCTCGGGCATGAACCGCAAGGTGACCCCCGGCAATAACTTCTTCGAGTTCGCCGATGGCACCGCGGTCGCCGGCATCGTCATCCCGCCGGACCGCACAAATTTCGGCGCGTTCATCGCACTCGCGGACCTCTCCGAGCAGCGCGTCCACGCCATCCTGAACGAAGCCTCCGCCCACGTGGCCGACCAGCCGACGGACGCGATCGGCAAAGGCGGCGCCATGTTCAAGGCTTTCATGGACGAGGCCGCGATCGAGAAGCTTGGCGCCGCACCGCTCAAGTCCGAACTGGCAGAGATCACCGCGCTGAAGACGCCGGCGGATTTCGCCGCCTTGCAGGGGCGTGCGCAGACCACGTTCCAGGGTTCGCTGTTCTCGATGGACATCGAGCCTGACGCGAAAGACCCCACCAAGTATTCGGTCAATTTGGGCCAGGCCGGGCTCGGCATGCCAGACCGCGACTATTACATCTCCGCTCAGTTCGCCGACAAGAAAGCCAAATACGCTGCCTTCGTAATGAAGATGCTGACGCTGGGCGGCTGGGCCGATCCGTCCGGCAGTGCCGCCAAGGTTGTCGCCTTCGAGCAGAAGATTGCCGAAGCCAGCTGGGCACGTGCGGACGAGCGCGACCCGGACAAGGTGTACAACCCGATGACGCCGGCCGAGCTGGCACACAACGCGCCCGGTTTCGACTGGCCGGTGTTCTTCAAGGCGGCGCAGCTCGGCACGCCGGATCGGGTGGTCGTCGCGGAGAACACCGCGGTGGAGAAGATCGCGGCCATCGTTGGCGCCACGCCGATGGACACGTTGCAGGCCTGGGCCGCCTTTCACCTGACGACCAACGCTGCGCCGGTGCTGTCGGCGAACTTCGTGACCGCAGCATTCGAGTTCAACAACCACGAACTGCAGGGCCAGCCGCAGCAGCGACCGCGCTGGAAGCGCGCCGTGGTAGCGACCGAGGCGGCGCTGGGTGAAGCCGTAGGCGAGACCTACGTGCAGCGTTACTACCCGCCGGAAGCGCAGACGAAGATGGAAGCGCTGACGCACGATCTGCGCGCCGCCTTCCGCGTGCGCCTGCAGCACAACAGCTGGATGCAGCCACAGACCCGCGAGCTGGCGGTTGCCAAGCTGGACGCGTTCGACTTCCAGATCGGCAAGCCCAAGAAGTGGCGTGACTACACGTCCTTGCACATCGACGCGCACGACTTGTACGGCGACGTGGAGCGCGGCACCGCGTTCGAATGGGCGTTCTGGCTGCAGCACCTTGGCCACAAGGTGGACAAGGACCAGTGGGACATGACGCCGCAAACGGTGAACGCCTACAACAACCCCGTCTTCAACGAGGTGGTGTTCCCGGCCGCCATCCTGCAGCCGCCGTTCTTCGATGAGAAGGCAGACCCGGCGATCAACTACGGCGCCATCGGCGGCGTGATCGGCCACGAGATGACGCACGGCTTCGACGACGAAGGCCGCAAGTTCGACGCGCAAGGCCGGCTGCATGATTGGTGGACCGCGGAGGACGCCAAGCATTTCGACGCGCTGGGCAAGCGCTTCGGCGCCGAATACGCGGCGATGGACATCATGCCGGGCGCGCACATCAACCCGGCGCTGACGATGGGCGAGAACATCGCCGACCTCGGCGGGCTGACGCTGGCGCTGGACGCCTACCACGCTTCGCTGCACGGCCAGCCGGCGCCGGTGGTGGACGGCATGACCGGCGACCAGCGGGTGTTCCTCGGCTGGGCGCAGGTGTGGCGCGCCAAGGTGCGGCCGGACGCGGCGCGGCAGCGGCTTGTCGTGGACCCGCACTCGCCGCCGGTGGCGCGGGTGAACGGCCCGGTGCAGAACATCGATGCCTGGTACTCGGCTTTCGACGTTAAGCCGGGGAATGCGCAGTATTTGAAGCCTGAGGATCGTGTGAAGATCTGGTAGGCAAGAAAGCAGTTCTTTTTTGAAAAAAAGAACCAAAAAACTTTTGTTCCCTGGGGTACATGCCGGCTGAGAAGTCCGCGACAGCAGGGACAAAAGTTTTTTGCTTCTTTTTTTCAAAAAAGAAGGCCTTGCTTACTTTCTGACGAGAACGTCGAGTATCTCCGCCGAGCGCGTCAACGCCAGCGAGTAGTGTCCCTCGCCTTCCACCAACCTGATAGTCGCCGGCAAAGCCGCGTAAGCACTCAGCGTCGCATGCGGCACCACGATGTCCGCCGTGCCGTGCCAGATGCCGACCGGCGCGCGCATGCTGGCCAGGTCGAAACCCCAGTCGTTGACGTAGATGATTGCGTCCGAAGCAGCGCCGGCGACGCCTTGCCGCAGGCCCTCAGCCCAGGCGCCGATCAGGCCGGCGCGGCGCGCTTCCGACAGGCACGCGACGTCGGCCGGGGTGCTCGCACCCTCCAGCACGCGGCGCGGGTCGAACAGGCCGACGCGGACGCCCTGCCGGATAGACGCCATCAGGGCGTAGGCCGACCGTGGGTGTTGCCCCAGCCATTGCAACCGGCGCAGGCCTTGCCCGAGCACCGCGTCGGCCGGGGCGGCACCAGGCGCCAGCGGCGGCAGCGGGCTGATCAGCGCCGTGCCCGCCACCCGGTCCAGCACGTGCGTGCAGACGACTGCGTAGGGCGCGCCGCCGGAGACGCCGACCACGTAAAAGCGCTCCAAGCCGAGGTGATCGGCCAGCGCCGTGACGTCGGTAGGCCAGTCGAGCAGGCGGCGGCGCGGTTGCGCTGAGGAGTAACCGTAGCCAGGACGGTCTATCGCGATCAGCCGCAGCTTGACGTCGTCCACGACGGCCGCTTCGAGACGGGAGGCGGGCCAGCCGTGGAAGTAGAACGCCGGCGGGGCGGTCGGGTCGCCGGTGATGGCGTAGCTGAGGATTCGGCCGTCTGGCAGCAGGAGTTGGTTGTCGGTGAGGGGCACAGGAAGAAAGTAAGTGGTTCTTTTTTGAAGAAAAGAACCAAAAAACTTTTGGCACGCTGTCGCGGCAAGCTGAAACAACACGTTTCACCGCCGCGACCAGACAGAGACAAGAGTTTTTGGTTCTTTTTCAAAAACCGCTTGCTTAGCTTACGTCCCGCTCCTCAGCGTTGTCGAAGCCCGTTCAGTTCTCGGGTTCAAAAGAGCTAACCTGGCACACGGACGGCAATCAACCGGTTCGTGGGCCAGGCGCGTTCGCGGGTGTACAAGCCGGCCGAAGACGGGCCGGGCAGCTCTTCTATTGCTTCACAAGCGGCCCTAAGAAGCGGCCCCAGTTCCGCAACGTACGCGGCTTGTCGTCCGACGTGTAGGAAAATTGGTAGTTACCGTCGTCGTTGGTGTCCCAGATGTTGACGAAGGACATCTTCAGGCCGTTGGCTTGTCCGCTCTGGATGGTTTTGGCCAGCCAATATGGGAACGCGCCGTCGTCGGCCACGTCGGCGCCGGAGTCGGACGAACCCGAGCCGCACTCGGGCACTGCGAACGGCTTGTTGTGCTGTATGGCAAAATTCATCACGCTGGTGAAGCTCTGACTGTGGCCGTTGCTGCCGTCGAGCGACCACTCCGTCGCTGCCGGGTACGTCCAGTAGTGCTCCCTGTTGTACGGACGAGCCATGAAGGCGGATAAGGAATAGTCTTCGCCCCCGGTCACCCAGTCGTGGATCTGCACGCCGCTGCCGTCATAGAACGGGTACATGCCGGCGTAGATGTCGATCCCGATGATGTCGACGACATCGTCGCCGGGGTAGAGACTGTTGGTGGCTTCGGCGTTGCTGTAGTTGGTCGCACTCGGGTTCCAGACCACCTGCAGCGACACGCCGGCGGCGTTGGCCGTCTGGTGCATGATCGTCGAGATGTGGCGGAACGCAGCCACCCAATCCGACTGCGTCCGCGAATCGTCTCCGGCGTAGTTCGGCTGGTAGCTCAGGTTCATCTCCCAGCCGACACGGAAGATCAGCGTGCGGAAGCCCTGTGAAATCCAGGCGTTGACGACCTGCTGTATCACCCAGTCATACTGGCCATTGGCAAACAGCTGGTATTGCTGATCGGTGCTCGGCGAACCTGCCGCAAGGGACTGCATCGGAAAACCAACGACGGGGACGAGGTTCTTTGCCACGGGCGAGACGCTGTTCGAGTACGCCTGCCAGGAGGCGTTGGACTGCCAGTAGCCGACCGTTTGCGTGTAGTCGGTGTAGACGTCGATGAGTGTAGGTGCCGCCCCGAGTGCCGACTTGAAGCTGGCGAAATTGGCGTCCACCGTCGCTTCCGCTCCGGCGTTGGAACTATTCGGGCCGCCGATATAGGCGCCGATGGCAAACGGCGCGGCTGCCACCGCCGACACCGGCGCAAGGGCCAAACATGTCAGAAATGTTGCAGTGGCCATTCCGCCGGACATAGTGCCAAGCTGGGATCGCTTTGAAACATCCCTGTTTTTTACGACAGGATTCCCGTTAATTCGCATATTAAATAACCTCTCACAGAAGCCGGCGAAAAAACCGGCTGCGTTGCCGCAACGCTTGTTTACACAGACGCGTGATGTGATGCAACCAGAGATCACGAATTGATACGGATTTCTGTGGATGTTCACGAGCCGTTGTAAAAGCCTTATCAAAACGAACGCTGTTCACGCAGATTGCCGGGCCCGTTTTGTTTCCTCCTTTCAGGAGCGAAGTAGTCTCGATGTGAGTGGGCCGGCAGTGTCGCGCGCCGCCATCTCCCAAGCCGTGTGCTGGTGGATAGCCCGATACAGGCAAGCTTTTTCGTCACCCGGCGATCAACGATCTGCCTTCCAGCAGAAGATGGCTGCAGCCGCCACGAGAACACCAACCCGCCAAAGCTCACCCGCCTGACGCGGATGCTCGCTGCACGGCGAGACGGCGCGTCCTGCGCCTTGCTTGCCCTGGCCAACAAGCCGGACGATGCTGCAAACTGCGCCGCCGCGGAGGGGCGGCGTCAGCCGCATCCGCATCCGAGGCCGCGCAGCGATACAAGCCGGACCATACTGCCCGCTGCGTCGCACACATCGCTGCGGCAACCAGTCGCTTTCCGCCCGCGCGCAAGCAATTCGACCTCCGATGCGCCGCTTCTCCGCCCCACAGTCACGCGACCCTCGCGTGTCCGAAACGTTCATCCGGCGCACACCGCGTCGCAGGTGCGCGCCGTGCGCCTTGGGAGAGCGCAGATGACGAAAACCACGCGGGATCGGATCGTTGCCGTAGCGTCGCTGGCCGCGGTTGCGACAGCGCCGTCTTTGGCCAGCGCACAGGCAGGCCCGCCCACAAGTCTGAGACCGGTGATCAACTGCCCGAAACATTGACTGATGTCAGAAAGAAAGCAGTTCTTTTTTGAAAAAAAGAACCAAAAAACTTTTATTTTCTTGGTGTACGCTGCGGTAGAGTCCGCGACAGCAGGGGCAAAAGCTTTTTGCTTCTTTTTCTCGAAACGAAGCCTTTGCTGTCTTGCCGCCAGCTATCGCAGAAGTCAGCGCTTCAGTCCGCTGGTCCAAGCGAAGGCAAAGAAGCCAGCTTTTGTCTCCGCTGTCGCGGTTCTCTCCAGCGAGCGCGCGACAGCGGACTCAAAAGTTTTTTGGTTCTTTTTTTCAAAAAAGAACCGCTTGCCTTGCCTCACGCAGCCTGCAGAGCCCACTGCGTCTCGCACACGCCCAGGAACCGCCCCACCTCCGCTTCGGTGGTGGCAAAGCTGGTCACCAGGCGCACCACCGGCAGGCTCTCTCCTGGCACGTCGATCCACCGGTAGAACACCGCGCCCGCTCCCTGCAGCACGTCGATCAGTTCGTCCGGCATCGCCACGAACAGTTCGTTGGCCTGCACCGGCGCCATCAGCCGCACGCCTGGCAGGCGCGACAGGCCAGCGCTGAGCGCCTGCGCCATGGCGTTGGCGTGGCGCGCGTTGCGCATCCACAGATCGTCCTCCAGGTAGGCGGTCAATTGGGCGGAGAGGAACCGCATCTTCGACCAAAGCTGGCCGGCGCGCTTGCGGCGGCGCTCGAAGCCTGCGGCCAGCGCAGGGTTAAAGAACACAACCGCCTCGGCCGCCAGGGCGCCGTTCTTGGTGGCGCCGAAGGAGAGCACGTCCACGCCCGCCTTCCACGTCATCTCCGCCGGCGTGCAGCCCAGATGGGCCAGCGCGTTGCCGAAGCGGGCGCCGTCCATGTGCAGGTGCAGCCCGCGGCGCCGGCAGGCGCTGGCGATCTCGGCGACCTCAGCGGCTTCGTACACGGTGCCCCACTCGGTGGCCTGGGTGATGCTGACGGCTTCTGGCACCACGTGGTGCACGCCGCCATCCACTGCGCGCGCCATTGCGCGTTCCACCTGCATGGCGGTGATGCGGCCGTCCGGCGCCGGCACGGTGACCAGCTTGGCGCCGCCCATGTAGAACTCCGGCGCGCCGCACTCGTCGGTGGCGATGTGCGCCTCCTCGTGGCAGATCACCGCGCCGTAGGGGCGCACCAGGGTGGCCAGGGCCAGCGCGTTGGCAGCGGTGCCGGTGGCCACCGGATAGACGGCCAGGTCGGTCTCGAAGACGTCGCGCATCATCGCGGCCAGGCGCGTGGTGGCCGGGTCGGCGCCGTAGGAGGGCACCGCGCCGGTGTTGACCGCGGCGAGCGCTGCCAGGATCTCCGGCGAGAGGGGGGCGGTGTTGTCGCTGGCAAAGTTCATCGGGGAGCCTGCTTTCGAAAATGCCGGCCTAAGATCACAGGCCGAGGACGTCTTTCATGCCGTACAGCCCCGGCGCGCGGCCGGCCGTCCACAGCGCCGCGCGCACGGCGCCCTGGGCGAACACGCGCCGGTCCAGCGCCGCGTGGCTGATAGAGATATGCTCCGTAGGGCCGGCGAAAAGCAGGGTGTGCTCGCCAACCACCTGACCGCCGCGCATGGTTGCAAACCCGATGGTGCCGGGCGGGCGCGGGCCGGTGTCGCCGTCCCGCGCGCGCACCGCGTGGCCGGCAAGGCTGACGCCGCGGCCGGCGGCCACCGCTTCGCCCAGCGCCAGCGCGGTGCCGGAGGGGGCGTCGCGCTTGCCACGGTGGTGCATCTCCAGGATTTCGGCGTCGTACGCCTCGGCCGGCAAGGCGGCGGCCAGGCGTTCGGCCAGCGCCAGCAACAGGGTCACGCCGGTGGAGAAGTTGGCGGCGCAGACGACGGGGATGCGGCGCGAGGCGTCAAGGATGGCGGCGCGCGCGTCCTGCGGCAGGCCGGTGGTGCCAAGCACCCAGGCCGCCCCGGCGCCGGCTATCGCCTCGGCGTGAGCCAGCACGGTCTCGGGCGAGGTGAAGTCGACCACCACCTCGCTGGCGCGGGCGAGCGCGGCGGCGTCTTCGCCACGTGCCAGGCCGCCGGACAGCGTGGCGCCGGTGCGGGGGATCTCGTCGGCTACCAGGCGGCCCATCCGGCCGGCGATGCCTGCTACGCCTATTCGCATTGGCAGAGTGATAACGGAGGCCCTGTCTTTGGAAAAGGAAAGCCGAGCTTCATTCGAGCCGTCGCGAGTCTGTCTGCCAAGAAAGGCAAGCAGTTCTTTTTTGAAAAAAAGAACCAAAAAACTTTTGTTCCCTTGGGCGCGCGCTGCAGAAACCTCCGCGACAGCAGGACTAAAAGTCTTTTGCTTCTTTTCTTCAGAAAAGAAGGCCTTGCTTGCCGGCCGCCAGGTAAAGCGTCTTTGGTGTAGCGCTGCCTCCCTCGTGTCGGAACGTCGGACACGCGGGGGGCTTCTCCCGGGCGCCGCACACGCTGCCTTTATCAACGACGAGGCCTCCGGCGTCTTTCTGCTTTTACGCCGGGAAGGTTGATCCCTCACTTCTTGATAAAACCGGGCCCACTTTCCTAATCTACAATCAACAATGAAACGCACGCGCGACCTGCTGACCAACATCGTCATCCTCGCCCGGCTGATCCGGACCGAGGCTGACCGGCGTGCGCGCGCCCACGGCATGACGCGCGCGCAGTGGACGCTGCTGATCCGCCTGGAATCCCACCCCGGCCTGCTGCAGAAGGAGTTGGCCGAGATCCTCGAGGTGGAGCCGATCACCGTGGCCCGCCTGGTGGACCGCCTGGAAGCCCGCGGCATGGTCGAACGCCGCGCCGACCCCGGCGACCGCCGCTGCTGGCGGCTGCACCTGACGGAGGCCGCGCGCCCCCTGCTGGGCGAGATCGACGTGCAGCTGAGCGACATGGCGCAGTCGCTCTGCGCCGACATGGGCGCCGACAATTTCGCCACCACGGCCGCCTGCCTGGCGCGCATGCGCCTGCGCGCCCAGGAGCAGCGCGCAGCCTCCGGTGAGCCGGTCCCCAACGACGCTCCCCCTTGCGACACACCGGTCTGCGAGGAGGTCACAGCCTGATCCGCCCGATGCCCATCGCCGGCCGGAACGGCGCTTCGCGCGCAGGCGCGCAGGCCGCATGACCGACATCATACGGTTGCCCGCCACGCGCGATGACACGCTCTGGGCCGTGGTCGCCTCGCTGGGCAAGACCGAGCGCATCGCGGACATCTATCCCAACCGCACTGCCGCCCTGGCTGACCGCATCTGGCGGGAGCAGCAGGTCAGCGCCTATGCCGGTTTCCTGCGCGGCAGCCGCCAGCCGGTGCCGCGCTACAGCGTGGCGCCGATCCGCCGCGCGGACCTGCCCAAGGCCTGGCGGCCGCTGCCGGCCTTGGGCTTCCTGCGCGGGCAGTTCATCTAGCAGGCTGGCTCGGTACGGCGCGCTTAAGGCAGAAAGCAAGGCCTGCTTTTTTAAAAAAAAGCAGCAAAAAACTTTTGGTCCTGCTGTCGCGGAGCTTCCCTCAGCGTGTACCCGAGGGAACAAAAGTTTTTTGGTTCTTTTTTTCAAAAAAGAACCGCTTGCCTTCTGTCTCCGCCGGTCAAAATCTTTGGCCAGCAGCCCGCGCCCAGTGCGGCGCCCACGCGGCACAGAAGGACGCGCGACATGGCGTATTTCGGCGAAGCTCCCCTTGCTGACCCGTCCGTCGGCCAGAGCCCGGCCAGGCAGGCTGCACCGCTCGCTCCGGCCCCGGGCCGAACCCTATTGCTCGCATGCGTGGTGGCCGGTGCTGTAACCGGCTTCGTGCTCACCGACGGGGCGGCTGCGCAGTTGGCGGTTGGCCAGGCCGGCCCGGACCTCACCCGCCTGCTGCGCGCGATGGCCGGCATGAAGGCGCTCGCCGCCGCCGGCCTGGTGGCCGCCGTGCTATGGCGTCTTGCGGCCCCGGTCAGCTGGCTCCGGCTGGCTGGCTACGGCGTGGCCTGTGCCGCCATGGCGGCCGGCCCGGGCCTGATCTGGAATATGTCGTACCTCCGTCTGGGTGCGCTGCTGCTGCATGGCGGGTTGCTGGGGACAGTGTTGCTGCTGTGGCGTGATCCGGCGATGCACGCTCGCTTGGGGGAGGCCGTTGCACGGCGGCGCGCGGTGTTGAAGGCAAGGCCAGGGGGCTCTGCCCCCTTGCCCCCCGCTAAGGACAGTCGTCCTTAAAACCTGTTGGGCGAAGCCGGGGTCTGGGGACGAGTCCCCAGCGGGGTCCAGGGGCAGAGCCCTTGGCCTTGCCTTCACCCTTGCACCCACGCCCGCCCAGGTTGATAATCCCACCGGGAGGTCAGCGGCGGACGGGCGCCCTGCCAACCCGGTCAGGTCCGGAAGGAAGCAGCCGCAGTGGGTCAACGCACGGGTCGTTTGTTGGCCTCCCACCCAAGACCAAGCCGCGTTGGCGGAGAGGGGCCTGCCGGCGTTGATGTCTGACGATCTGGACCAGGACCTGTTGCCGCCGCCGGTGCCCGATGGCCCCGGCCTGTTCGGCGATCCGGCTCCAGCCAGCCCAATCTCCAAGGCAGGTTCCGCCTCTGCCCCCTCCGCCCCGCCCGCCGCACCGGTCGAGGCCGCGCCCTACCGCGTGCTGGCCCGCAAGTATCGCCCGACCACCTTCGACGACCTCATCGGCCAGGACGCGATGGTGCGCATCTTGCGCAACGCCTTCGCGCTGAACCGTATCGCCCACGCCTTCATGCTCACCGGCGTGCGCGGCGTGGGCAAAACCACCACCGCCCGCATCATCGCGCGCGCGCTGAACTGCGTGGGGCCGGACGGCACCGGCGGCCCCACGCCCGACCCCTGCGGCGTCTGCGCCAACTGCCGCGGCATCCTGGCCGACCGCCACCCCGACGTGGTCGAGATGGACGCCGCCTCCCGCACCGGCGTGGACGACGTGCGCGAGATCATCGACGCCACCCGCTTCCGCCCCATGCAGGCGCGCACCAAGGTGTTCATCGTGGACGAGGTCCACATGCTGTCGCGCAACGCCTTCAACGCGCTGCTGAAAACCCTCGAAGAGCCCCCACCGCACGTAAAATTCGTCTTCGCGACGACCGAGATCCGCAAGGTGCCGGTGACCGTGCTGTCCCGTTGCCAGCGCTTCGACCTGCGCCGTATCCCGCTCTCTATGCTCGCCGCGCACTACGCCCGCATCGCCGCCGCCGAGCAGGTTGCCATCGAGCCGGAAGCGCTGGCCGCCATCGCGCGCGCTGCCGACGGCTCCGTGCGCGACGGCCTGAGCCTGCTGGACCAGGCAATCGCGCAGGGTGTGAGCGGGCACAGCGCAAGCGCGCCGGGCCTTGGCGCGCCCGGCTTGGGCGCGCAAGGCTTGGGCGCGCAAGGCTTGGGCGCGCCGGGTGTCGGCAGCGAGGGCGGCGATCCGCAGGCCGGGGCCGCGCAGGGCTCGGGCACCGCCATCTCCGCCGCCGCGGTCGCCGACATGCTGGGCATCGCCGACCGCGGCGTGGTGTTCGACCTGATGGAAGCCGCTATGGCCGGCCGCGCCGCGGACGTGCTGGCGATCACCGACCGCGCCTACGCGCTGGGCGCCGACCTCGGCGTTCTGCTGGGCGACCTGATGGAGCTGACCCACACGCTGTCTCGCCTGAAGACCGTGCCGGAGCTGCGCCAGTCGCAAGACCTGCCGGAGGTCGAGCGGGTGCGCGGCGGCGCGCTGGCGGACCTACTGTCCGTCCCGGTGCTGGCCCGCGCCTGGCAGATGCTGCTCAAGGGTGCCGCCGAGGTGGAGCAGTCGCCGGACCGCCGCGCGGCGGCTGAGATGGTGCTGATCCGGCTGTGCCACGTGGCCGACCTGCCCACGCCCGGCGAGCTGGTCCGCAAGCTGCAGGCCCAGCCGCAGGGCGGCGCGGGTGCGGCCGCGTCGTCCGGGGCGGGCGGCGACGGTGCGCGCGCGACGGCAGGCGATGGCGCGATGGCGCTCGCCCGGCCGGCCACGCAGGCGAGGCACCCCCCGCAGCACGGCACGGTGTCGCAGGACGGCCAGGCCACGCAGGTGGCGCAACCGGGTTACACCATTCACCCCTCTCAGCCGGGAGGCGCCATCCAGGCGTTGCGGTCGGGCTACGCGACGCCTGCGCCGCAGCCGGGCCAAGCGGACCAAGTTCTACAACCGGGCCACGCCGCCTACGCCGCACAGCCGGGCTACGCCGCACAGCCAGGCCATGCGGCGCAGGCCGCGGCACCGGACCTGATGCCGGCGCCGCGCCTGGCCACGTTCCGCGACGTGCTGACGCTCGCCGCCGCCGAGCGCGAGGTGGTGCTGCACGGCCACCTGCTGCACTCCGTCCACCTGGTCCGCTGGGCGCCCCCCGTCATCGAGCTGCGCCCGCACGCCGACGCCCCGCGCGACCTGGCACCCAAGCTCGGCGCGCTGCTGCAGCGGGTCACCGGCACCCGCTGGACCATCGCCCTCAGCACGCAGCCCGGCGAGCCCACCCTGGCCGAGCAAGGAACCGCCGCCGACCAAGTCCGCCGCGCCAGCGCCGCCGACCACCCGCTGGTGCGCGCCATCCTGGACGCCTTTCCCGGCGCCCGGATCGAGGCGGTGCGCGACCCGGACGCCGACGCCTACGGCCTGCCGATGCAGGCGCCATCCACCCCCCTGGGCGAGACCGCCACCCAGGGCTACACCGACGACGACGAGCTGGTGGAACCGCCCGAGCTGATGGACGCACCGATCGAGATGGAGCCGCGTTTCCTCGTCGAGACGCAGCGGTGAGGGAGCCTTCGCAATGAAGAACATGGCCGAGATGATGAAAAAGGCCTCGCAGATGCAGGCCCGCATGGCCGAGATGCAGGCCAAGGTGGAGGCGATGGAGGTCTCCGGCGAGGCCGGCGCCGGCATGGTGAAGGTCACCCTGGCCGGCAAGGGCGAGATGCGCCGCGTGACGATCGACCCCAAGCTGATCGACCCGGCGGAAGCGGAGATGCTGGAAGACCTCATCGTCTCCGCCCACACGGACGCGCGCCGCAAGCTGGAAGCGCTGATGTCCGAGGAGATGGCCAAGGTGACCGGCGGGCTGGAACTGCCGGCTGGGCTGAAGCTGCCGTTCTGAACTGTTGAGAGGTCTCGTTGCTGAACGTCAGGATTTAACCACGAAGACCCCCACCACCCTGGGCAGACCTCGGCACTTGCGCAACTTTGCTGCGGGTGACTCGAACGTCGGCCGACAAGAAGCAAAGCAAGCGGTTCTTTTAGAAAAAAAGAACCAAAAAATTTTGTCTCTTGGGTAGTCGTCGGCGGAGAGGTGCGCGACAGCACCACGAAATTCTGTTTGCGAGCACTTTCTAAGACATAATTCGCCTTCCCATAGTCCGAACATCGAGGCCGTAACGCGCGCTCTTCTCTATACTTTGTGGTTTTCTTCTCTTTGTAGACAACCTGACTCCCAAGACCAAACCAAGCTCAACCACGACACGCCGCAAGCTGAAGCATCAAGCCGCCCCACTCCGCGACAGCCCGCCTAAAAAGTTTTGCTTCTTCTTAAAAAAGAAGAGTCCTTGCTTCCTTCAGGAACGTTCCCCATCAATGGGCGGCCCAGAGCTAGACGCTCTCATCCAGATGTTCGCCCGCATGCCAGGCCTCGGCCAGCGCAGCGCCCGCCGTCTCGTGCTGAAACTGTTGCAATCCCCGGAAGCCCGCATGCTCCCTCTGGCGCGCGCGCTGGACGCCGCCGCCCGCGCGGTGCGCAACTGCAGCCAGTGCGGCAACCTCGACAGCACAGACCCGTGCAGCATCTGTGCGGACCCCGAGCGCGACCGCAGCATGGTATGCGTGGTCGAAACGGTCGGCGACCTGTGGGCGCTGGAGCGCTCCCGCGTCTACCAGGGCCTCTACCACGTGCTCGGCGGCACGCTCTCGGCCCTGTCCGGCACCGGGCCGGAGGACCTCAACCTCTCGCCGCTGCTCGCACGGCTGGCCGAGAGCAACGTGGGCGAGGTGATCCTCGCGCTGAGCGCCACGGTGGACGGCGCGGCCACCTCGCACTGGCTCACCGACCGCCTCGCCGCCAGCCGCGTGCGCGTCACCCGCGTCGCACAAGGCGTGCCGATCGGCGGCGCGCTGGACGTGCTGGACGACGGCACCCTGGCAACCGCGCTGCGCGCCCGGCGCTGAGCCTGGCATGACCATCGAGCTCGCGGCCGGCGACCTGCGCCTGGTTCTGGACCCGGACACCGGCGGCGCCATCGCCGCCTTCACCCACGGGCGCACCGCGCTGCTGCGCCCGGTCAGCGACGCCCGCCTGCGTGCCCAGCACGGCCGCGCGGTAGCCGGCTACCCGCTCATCCCGTTCGCCAACCGGCTGGGCTTCGGGCGGTTCAGCTTCGGCGGCCAGGCGTTCCAGCTGGCGCCCAATTTCGGCGACGAGCCGCACACCATCCACGGTAACGCCTGGATGCACCCCTGGACGATCACCCAATCGGGCCCGCAAAGCGCAACCCTGGCGCTCGACTTCAAGCCGCAAGCCGGCCTGGCGGCAGAATGGCCGTTCGCCTACCGCGCCGAGCAAAGCTTTGAACTCGCCGCAAACGCGCTGCAGGTGATGCTGCGCCTGCACAACACCGATACGCGTCCGGCACCGGCCGGTCTCGGCCTGCATCCCTACGTGGCGCGCGAGGACGGCAGCACCCTGCGCTTTGAGGCGGACAGCTTCTGGACCACGGACAAGGACGGCCTTCCGGCAGACCGCGAGGCCGCTCACGGTCGCTGGGAGTTCGACGACGGCCACGTCCTGACCCAGGAGGTCATCGACACCTGCTACGCCGGCTGGGGCGGCTCGGCGGCGCTGAGCCTGCCGCAGAGCGGGCTGACGCTGACGCTGAAGTCCGGACCGCCGATGGACCACCTGCAGCTCTACACGCCGGCGGGCAAGGAGTACATCGGGTTGGAGCCGGTCAGCAGCATGCCTGACGCGGTGAACCGGATGGACGTCGTGTCGGACAACGGCCTGGTGGTTCTGCAACCTGGGGAGTCGTTGGTGGCAGCGGTGCGTATCTTGGTGGACTGACAAGAAAGGAAGGCCTTCTTTTTCGAGAAAAAGAAGCAAAAAGCTTTTGTCTCGGCTGTCGCGGATTTTCCGGCAGCGCGCACTCAAGTGATAAAAGTTTTTTGGTTCTTTTTTTCAAAAAAGAACCGCTTGCCTTTCTCCATCTCCGCCAAAATCGCCTCCACCATCGCCACCCGATCCTCCGCCTGCAGGATGGGCCGTCCCACCACCAAATAATCCGCCCCGTTCCCAATCGCCGTCGCCGGGTCCGCGCTGCGCCGATGGTCGTCCAGGCGCCCGTCCGCCATGCGCACGCCCGGCGTCACCACCAGCAGCTCCCCGGCCCCGGACGCCGCGCGTAGCTTGTCCGGGTTGTCGTGCGCGGAGGCGACGATGCCGTCGCAGCCGCACTCCATCGCCGTGCGCACGCGCTGCGCGATCAACTCGTCCACGCCCAGCCGGTATCCCATCTCCGCCAACGCCTGGTCGTCGAGGCTGGTGAGCACGGTGATGGCGAGCAGCTTGAGCGTGCCCTCGCCGCGGCCCTGCACCGCGGCGCGGATGATCGCTGCGTCGCCGTGCACGGTGGCGAACGCGATGCCGCGGTTGGCGGCGGACTGGATGCCGCGTTTCACCGTCTCGCCGATGTCGTACATCTTGTAGTCGAGGAACACCTGCTTGCCGGCGGCGACCAGGTCGTCGATCAGCTTGTCGGTGCCGGGCTGGAACAGCAGCCACATGCCGATCTTGTAGAAGGTCACGACGCCGTCGAGCTCGGCGACGAGCGCGCGCGCCTCCGCGACGGTGGGAACGTCGAGGGCGAGGATCAGGCGGTCGCGCATCTGGGCGGGCATCTGGCGGGCGGGTGGCGGCACGGGGCGTTCCGTCGCGACAATGGCCGGTTTGGATAGCCGAGCGTCAGGCGGGAGGCAAATGGCGCGGCAAGCTGGAGCAGGCCTGTGGACGTGCCGCAAACCTCATGGAGGTGTTGTGTTGCCGTGCAGGTATCGTTACGCAACGACTTCCTGAACCCCGCGGCTAAGTTCCGCGTCTGTGCTGGAGTAGACGGCGATGCGATACCTTTTACTTGCCGCAGCATGTCTCTGCGCCAGTCTGGCGAGAGCTGCCTCGCCGCTCGGCAATTGGACGCAGATCTCCAGCCCGCCGGGCGGCGACGCGGCGTGTTTTGTGTTCGACGCGAACACCCTCGGTGTGGCGCTGGCGGGCTCCAGCGGCGGCCTGATCTACCGCAGCACCGATGGCGGCGCGTCCTGGACCAGGATCACGGTCGGCGGCGCGAACGAGGAGTTCCGCATCATCGGGCAGAGCACCACCCAAACCGGCGTCTTCTACGCCGTCAGCACCGGCAACAGCCCGTCCGGCGCCAGCGGCCTGATCTACGCCAGCCGCGACGACGGGGTGACCTGGGCCGCGCTGGCCAACCAGCCGCCGGCAACGCAGGGCTTTGCCCGCGGGCTCGGCCGGGGGATCGCCATAGCACCGGGCGGCCAGACCATCGTGCTCAGCGACCATTACGGCGGCATCTACCGCACCACGGACGGCGGGCAGACCTGGACCACGCCGCTCCCCTACCCGCAAAGCCGGCCGTACGGCCTGGCGCAAGACCCGCAAACCCCGGGCACCCTGCTGGCGGCGGGCTACAGCCTCGATGCCAGCGGCGCCCAGCATGCTTCCATCTTCAGGTCGGCCGATTTCGGCGCCACCTGGACCACCGCCACGCCGGCGGCGCTGAACGTGGGCTCCTATCCGACCACGCTGGCCATCGCCATCCAGCCCGGCACCGGCACGGTGTTCGCAACGTACGAGGCCACCAGCGCCACCACCGGCAACGCGCTGGCCGGCGTGGCCCGCAGCACGGATGGCGGCGTCACCTGGGCTCCGGTCAACACCGGTCTGCTGCCGCATTTCCTGGCCGGCAGTGCTGCGGGCGGGATCGTGTTCGACCCCGCCACCCCGTCCACGATCTATCTGACGACCAACGGCAACGCGTCCACACCGGACGGCGGCGGCCTGTACCGCTCGGCGGACAGCGGCAACCACTGGGTGCCGATCGGCAAGTCGCTGCCGCAGAATAGCGGCTTCGTGGCCGCCGCGCGTCCCGCAGCACCTGGCTACCCGGCCGCGGTGTTCGTGGGAGAACCCGACATCGCCGTGTCCACCAACGGCGGCACCGGCTGGGTGGCCAGCAACAAGGGGTTCGCCAACAACGCCATCCTGTCCATGGCCGGCGCCGGCACGCCGGGCGGCCTCTACGCCGGCACTGCGGGCGGCCTGTACCGCTCGGCCGACAACGGTGCCACCTGGGCGCCCACCGCGCCGCTGCCGGTCTCGCACGACGTCGCCCTCATGGCGGTCAACCTAAGCGACGCCGACAAGCCGGTCTACGTGGCCGGGCTGGACAGGCTCGCGCGGTCCACCAACGCCGGTGCGTCGTGGTCCGTGTTGGCACCGCCGATCGGCGACGGCCTGTTCGTCTCCGGGCTGCTGACCGACAGGACCGGCCGCGTCTACGTCACCGACAACGCGCAGACGCTCTACACCTCCACCAACAAGGGGCTGAACTGGGCAGCGGTGCGCGTGGGCGGCACCGGCGACAGCTTCCAGATCTCCCAACCGGTCGTGCAGACGAACGCGCCAGCAGGGTCGGCCGGGGCCGGACGGATGTATGCCGCCCTGACCAGCGGGCTTTGGACGTCGACCGACAACGGTGCGAACTGGTTCCTCTTCGTGATCCAGCCGAATTCGCCTGCAGGCGGGCGGGCGCAGATCTACGCGATGGCAGTGCTGCACGTGGCCCCCTACACGCTGTTCCTCGACACCAGCGCCGGCGCACAATCTTTCACGCCGGGGCAGTCGGCGTTCAAGATGCTGCCGTCCGACGCGGCCACGAGCGGGTTCGAGAACCTCCTGGTGACGTCGCCCGGCAGTGCTCCGGCGTTCGTCAACAACGCCGTGTTCAACGCGTTCTCGACGTCCGACATCCTGGAAAGCTTCGACGACTTCCTGCTGATCCAGAACCAGGGCAGTGCGCTGGCGAGCGTCGATTCGCAGTCGGGCAACTCGATTTTTACGATTGGCACAACCTTGTTCAACGCTGATGCCGACGGGTCGACGTTTGCGCTGCCTTACTGAGCCAAGACAGCAAGCGGTTCTTTTTTGAAAAAAAGAACCGCGGATTCAACTTTGAAACGCATAAAGGGTAAGCCTTCCCGACCGCCACTAAGGGGCGAAGAAGACCTCGTGTGGGGTCTTGTAGCCGAGGACCTTGCGTGGGCGCGAGTTGAGTTTGTTTTGCACGCGCAGGACGGCGGCCGGGGTGATGGTGGCCAAGCTGGTGCCTTTTGGAAAATATTGGCGGACCAGTCCGTTGGTGTTCTCGTTCAGGCCGCGTTCCCAGGCGTGATACGGCTTGGCGAAGTAGAAGTTGGCCGCCAGCCGGCGCGCGACACGGGCGTGCAGGGCGAATTCCTTGCCGTTGTCGGCGGTGATGGTGTGCACGCGTGCGCTGTGGCGTCGCAGTTTGGCGATGATGGCGCGGCTTGCGGGTTCGGCCTGGGCGGCGTGCAGCTTATGCAGCAGGGTGTAGCGCGAGACGCGGTCCACCAGGCTGAGAATGGCGCCTTGCTGGCGGGCGCCGATGATGGTGTCGACCTCCCAATCGCCGATGCGCACGCGCTGGTCCACGATGGCCGGTCTTTGATCGATGTCGATCCGGCCAGGGATGATGCCGCGCCCGGCCAGCTTGCCGCCCCGCTTGTTGTAGCGCTTGCCAGTGCGCCGCAGCTGCTGGAACAGCGTGCCGCCGGCGCGCTTGTCGGCCCAGATGTGCTGGTAGATGCGCTCGTGGCTGATGCAGGTTTGCTGCGTCTGCGCCAGCCAGGAGCTGATCTGCTGCGGGCTCCATTCCTGCCGCCTCAGCTTGGCTTCGATCAGCTTGACCACCGCCGGCGTCATCTTGCGCGCAAAGCTGCTGGCCGCCGACCGACGCCGCGTTGCCGCGTCCTGCGCCAGCCCGGAGCAGTAAAAGCCGGCACCGCCGTTGCGCTGCAACTCGCGGCAGACGGCCGACTGGCTGACGCCGATCCGCATCGCCATCGCCGCCTGCGTCAGACCAGCCTCATGCAACGCCGCCAGCTCACAGCGTTGCTCCGCCGTCAAATGCTTGCCCATCCAGACCCCCTTGCCGGAAGTCTAGACACGCCCCCTAGTGGCGGTCGGGAAGGCTACCCTTTATGCGTTTCAAAGTTGAATCCGCGAACCAAAAAACTTTTGCTCCCTGTCGGGTCGTTCTCCTGGAGCGCGCGAGAGCGGAGGCGAAAGTTTTTCGCTTCTTTTTTCAAAAAAGAAGGCCTTCCTTACCCATGCCGGCCGCATGGGCCTGCAATGCAACATTCCGTTTGCAAATCAGCAACGCTGAGCGTTTTCTACCAATAAGCCCCATTCCGGGGCGATCCGGATAACCTCTATGTTTTCTACTGGCTGCAGGGACGCTGCTGGAGAGGGCAAGTTGCCAAAAACGAGCGCGATACCCCGGACATGTAGAAGAATCCTGCGACTGTCCCGACAGCGTTTGCGCTGGTTACGACTGTGGAAGACCCTCCCGGATAATCCAAGGTAAAATAGTTTGCGCCAATCAGGCCGAACCCGTGAGACGCACCGCTTGCATCTTTGTAGGCGCCGAAAACTTCACCGTTTGCGCCAAAAGCTGAAATCGTCGTTGACGAACTGCCCGGGAAGTCAAAAGTCCGATACGATGTCCCGTCCCAGGTAAAGCCGTGCAACGCAGTAGTCCTGTGACTGTCAGAGTAGGAGCCCCCAACCACTCCGGCATCGCTCAGTGCAGAAACGTAAGTCTCGAAGGCTCCTGGTGGATTGACCCTGGCGTAAGTCCCTTTCGAGTAAGTAAACGTGTTGGTGTCACCCTGCGGTCCGGTGTAGGTCCCGGCCACCATGCCGGCTTTGTTGACAATGGCCGGAGCGGTCGATCCAGGTGTCGCGTGGAGCGCTTCCAAAACAGTTGTAGATCCGGGTCCAATTAGAAACGCAGTGCTGTAAGCTTGAGAGGCGCTTCTAGCGACCCCGACGATCATCCTGCTCTGGTTGATGGTCCCTGGCGATGAGAGATTGGTCTTCTGATGATCGTAATTGAAGTCTAGCAGCGACAACGTGTTCGTCCTGATGTCGTAGTACAAGCCGTTTGTCGGGTTATAGCCGCCGGGGGCCTGATAACCAACTGCTATGCCGCGGTCATTTATGCTTGTTAGAGCGGTGTAACCGTAGCTGGCAGGGAGTTCCGTCACGACCCCCTTGCGCAGCACATAACCCGTCCGGGTTCCACTGCTGGCGGTTCCACTATCGGAATAGCCGACAACGGTGTCGTTATCGTTGACAGATAGAGCATAATCGTTGGTGCTGCCTGGCACCGCGATGGGGGTAAACTGGTATCCTGCTGCCGTCGCTGCTGTGCTTAGCGCGATGCAGAGAGCCGAGAACCCGGACGCGGCCAGGCAGCCAAGACGTACCATCATCGTTCCGTTCCCTTTACCGTGACAGCTCAACGGCAACCCAGCAGCTACCCTTAATACTTCCTTATCGTAAAGGACGCCATCGGTCGATGACATACCAACACTCCAACAACACGCTCGCTTGATCGGCTGTCGGTCTTGTCTGTGAGGCGTCCCTGCGTAGTCGGCTAAACGTCGTGTATACGGTTTGGGAAAACATTTCGCTTCGAGTGACAGTTTACGTCGAGTTCGAGAGGTTTGCACACACGCCTAAGCCCGGTGAGGTGCTGGCACCCGCTCTGAACCGTTTCAGAGCAAAAAGCTCCGGTTCAGCAAACCTCAGCCGCCCGCATCACCCGAAGAAAATTTCCGCCCCACAACGCCGCAATCTCCGAGTGCCCGTACCCACGCCGCACCAGTTCCGCCGTGATGTTCGGCGACTCGCTCGCGTCCGCCCAGCCGGTGATCGCGCCGCCGCCGTCGAAATCCGAGCTGATGCCGCAATGTGCCAGCCCGATGCGTTTGACGACGTAGTCGACGTGGTTGCAGAAATCGCCAACGCCGGTGGTGTCGGAGCGGCCCTTGGCGCGCAGGAACGGCGGCATGGCGGTGATCTGCACCAGCCCCTCGGTGTCGCGCAGCGCGTCGAGCTGCATGTCGTCGAGGTTGCGCGGGTGGTCGCACAGCGCGGAGGCGCAGGAATGCGTGGCCACCACCGGCCTGGTGGAGAGCTGTAGCGCCTGCAACATGGACTGGCGCGACAGGTGGGAGACGTCCACTAATATGCCCAGCCGGTTCATCTCGGTCACCGCCTCGCGGCCCAGCGGGGAGAGGCCGCCATGCAGCGTCTCCGCGTCGCCCAGGTCGCGCCGCGGGTTGGCGCTGTCTGCCAGCAGGTTGTGGCCGTTATGCGAGACGGTGACGTAGACCACGCCCAGCTCGCGCAGCCTGGCCAGGCGGGAGAGGTCCTCGCCGATGGCGTGGCCGTTCTCCACTGCAGGGATGATGGCCAGGGCGCCGTCCGCGTGCGCCTGCTCGATCTCGGCGGCGGTGGTGCACACCCGCGCGGTGATGCCGAGCCTGGTCGCACCCATCGCGCGGATGGTCTCCAGCATGGCGGTAGCGCGCGCCCACGCCTCGTCGCACAAGGCCGCCGTGCGGGCGGTCTGCGGCACGAAGGCGGCGAAGCAGCCGGCGTCCAGGCCGCCGGCGTGCATCTTGGGCAGGTCGACGTGGCGCTGGGTAGGGCCGAAAGGGTCGGGGGAGTGCGGCCAGGGGATGTCGATGTGGCTGTCCAGAGTCAGGATGGCGCGATGCAGCGCCGCGGCGTCGGTCATTCTTGGCCCTAGAGTGCGGGTTGATGTTGCTACATAGGTGGGGCTGGCTGTGCTTGATGCACCGGGGCGGGCGGCCTGGGAAGCAGAAGCAAGCGCCTTCTTTTTCGGGAAAAAGAAGCAAAAAGCTTTTGTTCCGGCTGTCGCGGACGGCTGAAACGACACGTTTCGACTTGGCGCACCTGACGGGCGCAAAAGTTTTTTGGTTCTTTTTTTCAAAAAAGAACTGCTTGCCTTGCTTGGACTTGTCTACGGCCCCCGAGCCTCCCTGATTACTCCCAACCCCGCCGGAGACCATCGTGGACACCAACGTCACCGCCAGCACCGACCTGTTCTCCCCTGTCCAACTCGGCCCGATTCAGCTTGCCAACCGCATCGTCATGGCGCCGCTCACCCGCAGCCGCGCCCAGGCCGGCGGCGTGCAGGGCGAACTGAACGCGACCTACTACGCGCAGCGCGCCAGCGCCGGGCTGATCGTCAGCGAGGCGACCAACATCTCGCCGCAGGGCCGCGGCTACGCGTTCACCCCGGGCATCTTCAGCCAGGCGCAGGTGGCTGGCTGGCGCATCGTGACCGACGCGGTGCACCAGGCCGGCGGCCGCATCTTCTGCCAGCTCTGGCATGTCGGCCGGATCAGCCACCCGGACCTGCAGATCGATCAGGCGCTGCCGGTGGCGCCGTCCGCTATCCGTCCGACCGGCGTCAAGGCGTTCACCGAGGCCGGGCTGCAGCCGATCCCCACGCCCCGCGCGTTGCGGACGGACGAGATGCCCGGCATCGTCGCGGACTACGCGCACGCGGCCGAGTGCGCCAAGCGCGCCGGCTTCGACGGCGTCGAGATCCACGCCGCCAATGGCTACCTGATCGACCAGTTCCTGCGCAGCTCCACCAACCACCGCACCGACCAGTACGGCGGTACGATCGAGAACCGCGCCCGCCTGCTGGCCGAGGTGACCGAGGCGGTGCTGAAGGTGTGGGAGCCGGGCCGCGTGGGCGTGCGCTTCGGCCCATCCAGCGCCGCCAACGACATCTCCGACGCGGACCCGCAAGCCACCTTCGGCTACGCGGTCGGCCTGATGGACCGCGCGAAGCTCGGCTACATCCACGTCATCGAGGGCCAGACGCAGGGCCCGCGCGACGCCATCCCCGGCTTCGACTTCAAGGCGCTGCGCCGCGCCTTCAGCGGCCTCTACATGGCCAACAACGCGCTGACGCTGGATCTGGCCGAGGAGCTGCGCCGGACGGACGCCGCCGACCTGCTGTGTTTCGGCCGCCCCTACCTGTCCAACCCAGACCTGGTCGAGCGGCTGCGCGACGGCGTGGCACTGGCACCCGAAGCACCGAAGGAGACCTGGTACGGCGGCCGCGAGAAGGGCTACACCGACTTCCCCCGATACCGCGGCACGGTCTAGACCGGTGGCGCAGGCGGGTCCGTCCTGCCTGCGTCAACACCGGGGCTGACCGATGACTTACCTGCACGCCTTGCTGATCGCCGTCCTGCAGGGGGCGACGGAGCTGTTCCCGGTCAGCTCGCTGGGCCACGCAGTGCTGGTGCCGGCACTGCTCGGCTGGCAGTTCGACCAGCACGCGCCGGTGTTCCTGCCGTTCCTGGTGCTGCTGCATTTCGGCACCGCAGCGGCGCTGCTGGGCTATTTCTGGCGGGACTGGTGGGCGTTGGCCACCGGCGTCCTCGGCGTGTCAGGCCCCGCGCTGGCCAAGGAGAGCCGGCACATCCTGCTGCTTCTTGTCGTGGCCACTATCCCCGCCGTGCTGGTGGGCGCGGCACTGGAACATAGGCTCCGCATGCTGTTCGGCGCGCCGATACCTGTCGCCGCGTTCCTGGCCGCCAACGGCGTGCTGCTGATCGCCGGCGAGCACCTGCGCCGCCGCGCCGTCGGAGCCGGCCAGGCGCCCGTGCGGCCGCTCGCCACGCTCACCGTGGTGGACGCGCTGGTGATCGGCGTCTGGCAGTGCCTGGCGCTGCTGCCGGGACTCTCCCGATCGGGGGCCACGATCACCGGCGGTTTGTTGCGCGGCATCGATCACGCGGCCTCCGCGCACTTTTCCTTCCTGATCGCGCTGCCGATCATCCTGGCGGCGACGGTGCGCGAAGTGCCCAGCCTGCTGCACGCCAACGTGCCGGCCGGCACGTTCCAGGTGGCCAGCGTGGCCGCGGTGGTAGCAGGGTTGACTGCGCTGGCGAGCACCGCGTTCCTGATGCGCTACTTCCGCAGCAACGATAAGTGGGCGCTGGATCCGTTCGGGTATTATTGCATCCTGGCTGGTGGAGCCTGCTTGATTTTCTTTTACGTTGGGTAAGCAAGCAGTTCTTTTTTGAAAAAAAGAACCAAAAAACTTTTGTCCCCGGGGTTTTGGTGATGTTGAGACTCGTCGTTTCACGCGTCCGCGACAGCGCGCGCAAAAGTTTTTTGCTTCTTTTTTTCAAAAAAGAAGGCCTTGCTTGCCTGGCCTTGTCTGCCCTCGCGGCCGCCGCTCTCCCTCCCGCCGCCATACCCTACTCACGCATGGACCTCCCCTGGTGGCACGCCCGCTTCACCGAAAAGCAGGCTGAACTGCAGCGCGGGCCGGTGGACCTGATCTGGCTCGGCGACAGCATCACCGCGGATTTCGAGCACGCCGGCCCCGAGCCGTGGCGCAACTTCAAGCCAATCTGGGACCGCTTCTACGCGCCGCGCCGCGCGGTCAACCTCGGCTTCAAGGGCGACGCCACCGCGCATCTGTTGTGGCGCATCGAGCAGGGCGAGACCGACGGCATCCACCCGAAGCTCGCGATCATGCTAATCGGCGCTAACAATTTCGGGCATCTGCACTGGGCCGCGCAGCCGACGCTGCTCGGCATCGAGACGATCGTGGCGCAGTTGCACCAGCGTCTGCCGGAGACGAAAATCCTGCTGCTGGGCGTGCTGCCGAGCATTCGCAACGCCTGGGTGGACCGCAACACGGCCGAGCTGAACGACGCGCTGGCGAAGCGTTACAGCGACGGGCGCGAGCTGGTGTTCCGAGACCTGACTGCGCTGTTCATGAAAGATGGCCACGTGGATGCGGGCGCGTTTCTAGATCCGCACCTCTCGCCGCCGGATCCGCCGTTGCATCCGAGCGCGCAGACGCAGGAGCGGATGGCGGAGGCGATCGAGCCGGATGTGCGGCGGCTGATGCAGTAGAAAGCGGCACTTTTCTATAAGCGCGTGAACGGAAGGGCATCCAGTCAACACCTGACACCAGGAAGCCTAGGTGTGAAGTCTTAACGGCTGGGGAGGGAAGGCAAGGCCTTCTTTTCTGAAGAAAAGAAGCAAAAGACTTTTGGTCCGGCTGTCGCGGAGTTTCCTTCAGCGCGCGCCCAAGGAAACAAAAGTTTTTTGGTTCTTTTTTTCAAAAAAGAACCGCTTGCTTGCTACACCTCGGCATCTTTGTGGTTGCGAGCGACTTTGAACCAGTCGGCCGCCATGACCGAGATGCCTCACGGGCTCTGCCTTCCTCTCCGGGTCAGATACGGTTGACGCCTGGAAAGCTTTGCGGCGAATGGGAAATGACCGGACGGCTCATACCAACCGTTTGAGGATTTGACCGGAATCAAGCGAAGCAAGCGCTTCTTTTAAGAAACGCAACAGACTTTGTTCTCTTGCGCGCGTGCTCAAGAAATCTCCGCGACAGCAGGCCCAAAAGTCTTTTGCTTCTTTTCTTCAGAAAAGAAGGCCTTTGCTTTCCCTGCCGGACTTCGACGGGTCGAGGGCAAGGCCGTTGGTATCAGTCTGGTCCCCCGTCATCGAGTATGAATCGGAAAGCGGCCAAGTCCGGCAGCGCCAGTTGGCGGCCGCCCAGCCGGCCGATCGGCCGGAGGCCGAGGCTGCTGGAGACAAAGGCCGCATCGGCTGCCAGCAACGTGTCAGCAGCCAGCGTCGCTTCGGCCGCCAGCCCGGCCGCCAGCAGCAGCAGGCGCGCGATGCCGGGCAGCGCACCCTCGGCCACCGGCGGGGTGCACCAGGCGCCGGCATGAAGCACGAACAGATTGCCCGCGGCGGCCTCGGCCACCCGGCCGGCAGTGTTGAGCAGGATCGCCTCGTCGGCCCCCGCCCGGACCGCCTCGGCGCGCGCGAGGATGCTGTCGAGGTAGTTCAGCGACTTGATCCGGCTGAGCGGCGAATGCTCGTTGCGGCGGGTGCTTGTGGCGATTACGGCATGCAACGGACCTCCCGGCGGCGGCGCCGGGGCGGCGGTGATGAGCAGCGTGGGGCGGGCGTCGGGCGGCGGAGAGACGCCGCGACCGCCCGGCCCGCGCGAGAGGGTCACGCGCACGGCCGCCTCCGCAATGCCGCCTGCCACCTGGGCGATGGCGGCGGCGAGCGCCTCATCCGAAAACATCGCCGGGATGGCGAGCGTCGCTGCCCCGCGGCGCAGCCTGGCGAGGTGGTGCGCCAGGTGGTGCGGCCGGCCTGCCGTGGCGCGGATCGTCTCGAAGATGCCGTCGCCGAGGAGGAAGCCGCGGTCCGCGGGGTTTATGCAGGCGGCACCAGGGTCGAGCAGGTGGCCGTTGAGCCAGGCGGTCATGGCAATTGGTGACGCTTAAGAAAGGAAAGCAAGGCCTGCTTTTTTGAAAAAAAGCAGCAAAAAACTTTTATCTCTGCTGTCGCGGAGTTTTCCTTCAGCGCTTCGCAGGAGAACCAGGTTTTTGGCTTTGCTTTTGCAAACACAACGGCTTGTTCAGTCTTCGAGGGTGGCGTGGACGGCGGCGTCTCCGGTTCGCCAATATCCTGCCGCCCGTATCTGGCTGCGAGTCAGGCCCTCCTCCTCGATCAGGTATAGGCGCAGGCGTCGGGCGACCTCGATTTCGGCCGCGACCCACGCGTAGGTGTCGCCGGCGGGCAAGGATAGCTCGCGCAGCGCCTGCTCCAGCAGGCGAGACGTTCCGGCTGGTGCTCCGCCGCGGTATAGCCATACGATCGAGGCGTTCGCCGCAGTGGGCAGGTGACGCTCTTCCCGCGCGTCCGCCACTTCGATGACGACCAGGGCGCGGACGCCGGGCCGCATCTCCTCCAGGTGCCGGGCGATGGCTGGCAGCGCGGTCTCGTCGCCGGCCAGCAGGAACGTGTCGTAGGCCTCGGGCACCAGGCGGGACCCTTTTGGGCCGCCCACGCCGATCCACTGCCCCGGTGCGGCTTGCGCCGCCCATGTCGTGGCCGGTCCTGCGCCGTGCAGGACGAACTCGACGACGAGTTCCTGGCGAGCCGGATCGTAGCGCCGTGGCGTGTAGTCGCGGACAGCAGGGGGAACGGCGCCGTCCGGATAGGCAGCTCCGCCGCCGGGCAGGGGCAGCACCGGCCGGTCCTGGCCAGGAGCGGGAAAGAACAGCTTCACGTGGTCGTCTGCGGCGAGCGAAACGAAGCCGTCGAGATCGGGGCCGGTGAAAGTGACACGGCGCATGCGGGGCGAAAGCTGCTCCACGAGGCGCACCTGCACCAGACGCAGCCTAAGCGGGTGACGCACGCGTACAGGCTCGCGACTGACGTGGTTCATGGACATCTCCAAAATGGCGCGTAAGCGCAAGCGACCAGGATGCCGAGTGGAACGACCCGCCTCGCCAACGTAAACCTGCCGAAAACAAAAGTTTTTTGGTTTTTTTTTCAAAAAAGAACCGCTTGCTTGCCTTCCAGGCGCCGGTTCTCACCCTGAGGGCGCAGCCTTGCCGAGTATCTCTGCCGTGGCACGCTCGAGGATCTGGGTGATCCGCTGAGCCTCGTGCGGTGCGCAGTCGCGCTTGCGCATCAGGGCGTGCTTGAGGGCGTGGCGCGCCTGGTTCAATTGATCAGCCGCCTGCGGGTCAGCTGCGTCCAGGCCGGCGAAGGCTTCGCGCACCTGCGACATGCGCTGGCCGATGCGCGCCAGCATGTCCAGCATCAGGTCGGCTTGTTCGAAGTTGGCGGTGAGGTGGGCGCGCCCGGCCTCGGTCAGCGTGTACAGTTTGCGGTTGCCTTCGGGGGTGACGGCGGCGTACCCGATCTCCTCGAGATAGGTAAGCGCGGGGTACACCATGCCGGGGCTTGGCGCGTAGAAGCCGCCCGAGCGTTCCTCGAGCATGCGGATGAGCTCGTAGCCATGCGCCGGCTGTTCGGCAAGCAGGGCGAGCAGCACGAGTTGCAGGTCGGCGGCGCCCAGCTTGCGGCCGCCCGGGACGCCGTCGCCGCCCATGAAGCCGCGGCCGAAGCCGGGTTGGCCTTGGCCACCTCGGCCGCGGTGGCGGCCGATGGCGTGAAAGAGGTCACTAGGGTGCATGCGAAGCAATCTGTATCATAGAATGCATCTTAAGATATGTTTTCTGCGGGAGTCAAGCACGTTGGATCGTGACGAAAAATCGCCAAAGGCGTGGGCTGGCTAAACGGAGTGAAGGAAGGCCTTCTTTTTCGAGAAAAAGAAGCAAAAAGCTTTTGTCCCCGCTGTCGCGGAGTCTTTCGAAGCGTGCGTTTAAGAAACGATTGCTTTTTAGAAGAACTGCTGTTTGCTAGAGGGTGTTATGTACTTTTGCGAAGGCCGGGTCTAATGGAGGGGGATGCCTCCTTCTGCCGCTCGCAAGCCATATCCATCTGACGTCAGCGACGAGGAATGGTCGCTGGTGGCCCCTTATCTGACTCTGATGAACCAAGCAGCCCCGCAGCGAGAACATCCAATGCGGGAGCTGTTCAACGCTCTGCGTTACGTCATCCGCTACGGCATCGCCTGGCGAGCCATGCCGAACGACTTTCCGCCCTGGGCCGCGGTCTACCAGCAGATGCAGCGTTGGATGGCGGCGCAGTGTTTCGAGGCGCTGGCTCAGGACTTGCGCGCCCTGCTGCGTCTGGCCTCCGGACGCAAGGAAGAGCCCACGGCGGCGATCATCGACAGCCGCACGCTGCGCTCGACGCCGGAAAGCGGCCCACGTGCCGGCTATGACGGCGCCAAACGCAAGCGCGGGTCGAAGGTGCACTTGGCGGTCGACACGCTGGGCCACCTGCTCGCATTGCACGTGACGCCGGCCGATGTCGGTGACCGCGCGGCGGTCGCCCGCCTTGCCGCGGACGTTCAAGAAGCAACGGGAGACAACGTCACCCTGGCGTTTGTCGATCAAGGCTACACTGGCGAATCTGCAGCCGAGCCCGCGAAAGCCGAAGGGATCACCTTGCACGTCGTCAAGCTGCCAGAAGCTAAACGCGGCTTTGTGTTGCTGCCCCGACGCTGGGTGGTGGAGCGATCCTTCGCCTGGGCAACACGATGCCGACGACTGGTCAAAGACTACGAGCGTTACGCCGAAACACTCGCGGGCTTTCACCTTGTCGCATTCATCGGATACATGCTCAAGAACGCGCCGCCCTGGTTAAGGTGCATAACACCCTCTAGAAGCGTGCAGCCAGCGATGGCGCCGCTCTTCCCTGTGCGCGCCGGTCGATGCTCTGGCGCATCATCCGCAGCAGCATGCCTTCGCGCAGGCCGCGGTCGGCCACTGTCACCTCGGCGGTGGGCCAGACCCGGCTGATCGCCTCGAAGATGGCGCAGCCCGGCAGCACGAAATCGGCCCGGTCCGGCCCCACGCAGGCGTGGCGTTCCAGCCCGTCGCGGCCCAACCCCCGCAACAGCGACAGCGCCGCCTCAGCCGCCTCCGCCGAGAGCTGGATGCCGTCCACCATCGGGCGCCGGTATCGCTGCAAGTTCAGCGCCACGCCAGCCAGCGTGGTGACGGTGCCGCTGGTGCCGAGCATGCGCACGCCGCCCGACCTAATCTCGTGGTCGATGCAGTGGATCCGCTCGAAGGCGGCCAGGCGCGCTGCCACGTGGTCCACCATGGCCTGGTAGCCGGCCGCCTCGAAGCCCTGGTGGCCGAAGCGCTCGGCCAGGGTCACGACACCGACGGGCAGGCTGTCGTAGCCGATCACGTCCGGCTCCAGGCCGGGGGAGAGCCGCACCCAGGCGAGCTCGGTGGAGCCGCCGCCGATGTCGAACAGCAAGGCGCGCCGGCCGGGGCCGCGCAGCAGGGGCGCACAGCTCTCGACGGCGAGCTCGGCCTCCTCGCGGGTGGAGATGACGGAAAACGCGAGCCCGGTTTCCGCGCGGATGCGGCCCAGGAAGGCGCCGCCGTTGACCGCGCGCCGGCAGGCTTCGGTGGCGATGGCGCGGATGGCGCGCACCGGGCGGCGGGCCAGGCGCGCGGCGCAGGCGTGCACGGCAGCGACCGTGCGGTCCATCGCGGCCTCGCTGAGCACGCCGGAGGCCTGCAGCCCCTCGCCCAGACGCACGATGCGGGAAAAGCTGTCGAGCACGCGGAAGCCGTCGGCGGTGGGCGCACCGATCAGCAGGCGGCAGTTGTTGGTGCCGAGGTCCAGCGCCGCAAAGGCGGACACATCCGCGCGCGGCGGCAGCTGGGCCGGGCGCGGATGGTGCGGCTGCGGTGCGGTGGCGGTGACCACAGGGGGTATGCCTTAATGTCCTGTAAGGAGGCAGTCTCAACCACTTAGGCGCGCCAATGCAAGCACCTAGGCGCGCCAGTGCAAGGCCGTTTGCAAGCCGCGCGCCGGGCGGGTGATGGCGGGTGGTGTCGGTTGCGCCGGGGGGAGGAGGCGTGTTAGCTGCCTGCCGCGCACCGGGGCCGCGTGGCCTGGCCTCTGGTGGGGGATAGTTTAGCGGTAGAACTTCCGACTCTGACTCGGAAAGCCTTGGTTCGAATCCAGGTCCCCCAGCCACATAGGCACCAAGCCGCTGAGAACGCACAGGAATAGCGCCGCACCAACGTGCCGGCGGGTCCGTGTCGTACAGAGGTGTACGCCACGGACTCCCAGCCACTTGCGGGAAGCGCGGCGCTGGGCACATCCGTCGACCACCTCTACCGGCGCGGCGCTGTCTACTGGTGGCAGCGGCGCCTCCCTGTCGGGCTTTCAGTCGATGGCCCTCGTCGCGTGGCCCGCTCCCTGTTGACCACCGATCCGCTATTGGCGCGCCGGCTGGCACGGGCCTGCTCAGCTGCATTCGACTGTGGCATTCTCGGCCTCATGAACAAGGTTTCGCCTACCCGCGAGGACCTCGTGGGCGTCCTCGATGACATCTTCCGCCGCGTCCTGCAGGACGGCGAACGCACACGCGCCGAGCGTGCGGCCGGTCCACCCGAGTGGCTTCCGGATCCGGCCACGGACCCGCGCTACGAGGGTCTTGAGCCGGAGCAGTGGAACGACGTGGATTACCCGCCGGAGGAGTGGATCGCCGAGTGGCGCCACGCCGTGATGACGAACACCGTCGAGGATGTACTCCCCATGGTCATCGACGCGCTTCGTGCGCGCGACCTCGACCAGGCGCTCGACACCCCAGCCGGCCGGCATCTGTGCCGGCTCTCCCTCATCGTCGCCGCGCACGCTCATTCCATCAACGCGCGTCGCGAGTGGGGCGATTATGCCGACGGTTGGCCACAGACGGCAGGTGTTCCCGCCAGCGAGCTTCCGGGTTCGATCGAGCCTGCCTCACCAATGCCGGCCAGGAGGCGGTCAGCTGCGGCATCAGTGACCGACTTGCCGCCGTCCAGTCCGCCAGCGAGTGGCAAGCCGCTCAGCGAATTGTTCGAGCCGTTTGTGCGTTCGCAAGCGGGATGGAAGGCCGATTATCGCAAGCATGCGGCTGACGCACTGGCAGTCTTTCTGTCCCTCATGGGCGACCTGCCGGTTTCCAAGATAACTGGCGAAGTCGCCGAGGCCTTCCGCGACCGAATGCGGCAGCTGCCTCCGAAACGCGGCGTCGGCATCTATGCTGGCATGACGCCGGCACAAGCACGCACGACCGCGGAACGTCTGCGGACCGCTCTGAACGACTCGGGGGAGACCATCCCCTGGGGGAAGAAGAGCCTTTCGCGCAAGCAGGCCGATATGTATGCGGCGCAGCTCACCATGAAGACGATCAACAAGTACCTCAGCGTTTTCACAACCTGGGGCGCGTGGATGGTCGCCGGCGACGAGCGCAGCTTGCTGCTGCACCGTGGCAAGTGTCCTTTTGCAGGCAAGGCTTATTCGAAGAGCGCAATCAAGAAGGAGTCGAACCAGGCGGGCAGGGCGCGCACCGTTTACACGCCCGAAGACCTGCGCGTTATGTTCAGCAGCTCCCTGATGCTGGAACCACCGTCGCTTCTGCCCAGCAACGACGCGGATGTGCAACTGCAGCAAGCAAAGTTCTGGTCTATCCTGATCGGACTTTACACGGGCCTCCGGCTTGGCGAGATCTCTATGCTCATGCCTCGTGACTTTCGTATCGAAGACGGTGTGCACATCATCGACTTGGTGAGCGACGCCACGCGGCAGTTCAAGTCAGAGGCAGGCGATCGGAAGATCCCGCTGCACCCGCACCTCATCGCGTTGAAGCTACCTTTCTTTGTGGAGGAAGCGAAGCGTGTAAACGCCAAGAGACTCTTTCCCGCTACGAAGATGAGCGTGTCCACAGACCAGCGGGCGGCGAACATA
Source organism: Acetobacteraceae bacterium (assembly GCA_965198755.1). Lineage (GTDB taxonomy): Bacteria > Pseudomonadota > Alphaproteobacteria > Acetobacterales > Acetobacteraceae > BOG-908. The sequence continues at coordinate 2,810,269 of OZ240673.1, read as the reverse complement.
TCGAAGTGGTTTACGCGCTGGCGCCGCAGCATAGGCCTCGACAGCACGCGGACACCGTTCCACGCTTTCCGGCATAGCTTCGAGACCGAGCTGAAGTCGCGCCTCCCCGGTGCGGATACGCTGGTCGACCAGATCGTCGGACACAAGCCGGGATCGGTCGGTGCCGAACACTACAGCTCCTATCTCCCTATCAGGTCCAAGTTCGAGGCGATCTGTCGCATCGATTATCAGGCCGACATTTCACTCATCGTTATCGCCCTGGAGAAGCAGCGGGTCGGCTCTTCCTAATGGGAGGGAGACCGGGCCTGAGACGCAGTGATAGGACCCTGTCCCTGAGCATAGCGCGGTCGTTTAAACGACTCCGGACTCTCTTCAGCCTGAACGAGCCGTTATAGCTAGCCCTCGTAGGATACCTCGAACGTTGCCTGGCCTGGAAGGGTGGTCGTCCATGCGCTAGCGACCAGCGCTCAGCCGATAACGGGCAGCATCCCACCCTGCTCCTGGTTCGATGCCGGAAGCGGCCGTTAAGTGGCGGGCCGCCTGGAGCACTTCGGCATGTCGGCCAGAATCAACCGGTCCGCAGCCTTCAATGGGACCCCGTCCGGCATCCATCGTTCGTCACCCGCGGCGCGCCTGAGTTCAGGGCCGCCTCTTTTTTGTTCAATGTGGTATGAACGCCCATCGGCTGGCGATTCGCGGCCGCGCGGCCTCAGATCAGGACCAGGTGACGACTTTTACCCCCTATCACAGCCAATATCTGGCGCACCGCCTGACCCTTGAGGGCGCCACCGACGACGCCTTCGCGAAGTCCCTTTCGACGGCGCGGGTCGATCTCAATCCTCACCAGGTCGATGCCGCCTTGTTCGCGCTCGCGTCGCCAATCTCCAAGGGGGTGATCCTTGCCGATGAGGTCGGCCTCGGTAAGACGATCGAGGCCAGCCTGGTCATTGCCCAGCGTTGGGCGGAACACCGCCGGCGCATCCTGCTAATCGTTCCGGCCAGCTTACGGAAACAATGGTCGCAGGAGCTGCAAGACAAGTTCTCCCTCCCGGCCATCATCATTGAGGCGAAATCCTACCGCGAACAGGTCAAGGCCGGGCGACGGGAGCCACTGGACACCACGGACCGGATCGTCATCACCTCCTACGAGTTCGCAGCTAGGCGGGCCGACGAGATCAAGCGCATCGGCTGGGATCTGATAGTCTTTGACGAAGCGCACCGTCTCCGCAACGTCTATCGCAAGGGAACGGCGGCACGGGCGAAGGCGCTGCGTGATGCGGTGCGCGGCCGGTTCAAGCTGCTGCTGACGGCGACCCCACTCCAGAACTCGTTAATGGAGCTGTTTGGCCTCGCCTCCATCATCGACGAACGCCTGTTCGGCGATGAGGCTAGCTTCCGCACGCTGTATGGCGGCGCCGCCCCTAGCCCGGACAACCTGCTTATCCTTCGGCAACGGCTCAAGCCGGTGTGTCATCGCACGCTCCGGCGGACGGTCCAGGAAGCCGGGCTAATTAACTTCACGAGGCGCATACCGGCGACGTTCCGCTTCGAGCCGAGCGACGACGAGTTCCGTCTGTACACGGGGCTGTCCGCCTATCTGCAGCGGAAGGACACCATTGCGTTCGGCGGCCGGCCAAATCAGCTTGTCACCCTGATCGTGCGCAAAATCCTTGGGTCCTCGACCTTCGCGGTTGCTCAGACACTCACCAAGATCATCGAGCGGCTGGATCGAATAGAGCTGCCAACCCTCGACGATGTGGCCGACCTCGACACCGCCGAGGAAGATGCCGAGGAGTGGGACGGCGAGGATGCTGACGACGAAGCAGACGCGCCCATCGATCCTAAGAAACTGAAGGCAGAAGTCGAGGAACTGACCGGCTATCGCGACCTGGCGCTTCGCATCCCCGTCAACGCCAAGGGCGAGAACCTGATCGCCAAGCTGCCGGAGATGCTGGAGCAGATCGTCGAGCGCGGCGGTGACCGTAAGGCCGTGATCTTCACCGAATCCGTCCGCACCCAGGGCTACCTCGCCGAGCTGCTGGCCGCTCGCGGCTATGCCGGCCAGATCTCCTTGCTGAACGGCTCGAACAAGGACGCTGAGAGCCAAGCCATCTATGCGGACTGGTTAACCCGGCATCAGGGGACGGACGCGGTGTCCGGCTCGCCGAGCTCGGACATGAAGGCCGCGATCGTCGATGCCTTCAGGCACCGCAAGTGCATCCTGATCGCGACCGAGTCCGGCGCCGAGGGCATCAACCTGCAATTCTGCTCGCTGATAGTGAACTTCGATCTTCCTTGGAATCCCCAGCGCGTCGAGCAGCGCATTGGCCGCTGCCATCGTTACGGCCAAAAGATCGACGTGACCGTCGTGAATTTCATCAACGACAAGAACCAGGCCGAGCGGCGCATCTTCCAGCTCCTCGACCAGAAATTCCGGCTGTTCGACGGCGTGTTCGGTGCCAGCGACGAGGTGTTGGGCGCAATCGAGAGCGGCGTCGATTTCGAGCGCCGGGTGCTGGAGATCGTGCAATCCGCCCGCTCAGAGACCGAGATCAACGAGGAGTTCGACCGGCTACAGACGGACTTGCAGACCGACATCGACACCGCCGTGCTCGATGCTCGTAAGCGACTGCTGGACCGCGTGGACGAGGACGTGGTGCGGCGGCTGAAGACGCGGAAGGGCACGCTCGCCGATGTCGTGGGCGCGTTCGAGCAGCGGCTGCTGACCGTCGCCCGGGCCGAGCTGCCCGGCGCGCGCTTCCATCCCGATGCGCCCCGACGGTTCGACCATGATGGCCGTACCTGGACAACGGAATGGCCCCTGGCCGACGAGCAGAACTGGCAGTTTTTCCGACTCGCCGAGGGCAATCTAGCGACCCAACTCGTAGAAGCCGCGCGGGCGCGCAACCTGCCCCTGGCCACGATCCGCTTCGATATGCAGGCCTACACGGGCGGCCGGCTGTCCGATGTGGAGGCCCTCCGCGGACAGGCCGGGTGGCTGCGCGTCACCCGGCTGACCGTGAAAGCGGCTGGCGAGACGGCCACCCATCTTCTGCTGGCCGCGATCGCTGACACCGGCCACGCCCTCCCGGAGGCGACGCTCGACCGAATGTTTCTCGTCCCCGGAACAACCCGCCTGGAGCTGGGAGCGGAACCGCCGACCGAGGCGCTGGAGAAGGCGGCCGGTGCGCTGCGGGACGAACGGCTCGCAGAGGTCGAAACCGCAAACGGCACTTGGATGGACCAGGAGACGGGGAAGCTCGACGCCTATGCCGAGGATATGGAGCGGGCGGCCGACGCCGAAATCAGGTCATTGGAAGCTGAGGTCAAGGCGCGGCGGAAGGCGCTGCGCGTGGCTGGCGGTCTCACAGTAGCGGCGAAGGTAGAGGAGCAGCGGGCGATCAAGAAGCTGGAGGGGCGCAGGGACGAACTGATGCTTGCCCGATTCGAGCGGAAACGGGCATTGCAGAGGGAGATCGAGGACATCCTCGATCAGGTGCAAGCGAGTTTGGCGATCGCGCCGACGGTCGAGCCGGTGTTTACGATTCGTTGGGAGGTTGCGTGAGCGGGAAGAAGCAGCGGCTGGAGCTAACGTGGATCGGTAAGGACGAGCGGCCAAAGCTGGAGCCGCGCATTCTGCTTGCTGATCCCGAATTGTCCTATGCGAGCCACATCGGTGAAGGCAACATTTTCGATAACCGCCTAATCTTTGGCGACAATCTTCTTGCACTAAAGGCTCTTGAGGCAGATTTCATTGGAAAAGTAAAGTGTGTGTACATCGATCCACCGTACAACACCGGCAATGCATTCGAAAATTATGATGATAGCCTTGAGCATTCTCTCTGGCTGTCACTGCTACGCGACCGCATCGAAATCCTTTATCGTTTGCTTTCAGAAGATGGATTTCTCTGCTGCCAAATCGATGACGGTGAGGGTGCATACTTAAAGGTTGTCTTGGATGAGATTTTTGGCCGGGCCAATTATCTAACTACATTCTACATCCAGGTTAGGTACGGCAATAAGACATTAGCAGAGGATAACGACTATCAGAAGGTAGTTGAACAATGCTTTGTCTACGCAAAGGACAGAAGGCAGTGCCGCCCCGTGAAGTCTCTTGAGGCTTACAAGGTCGAAAAGTTTGAGTGGGAGATCCAAGAGCTTGTGCCTGGAACCCCCTTTAACGTGGGCAACAAGCGCGTGGAATGTTTCAGGCCGGGTCAGTATAAGATCGTGCGAGTTGAGCCACATCTTGGTGCTCTGAAAGAGACGTGGGCAACAGGATCTCTAGTAAGGCAGTCTGGAAGTTCTGGAGAGTTTCTGGACACGTACCTGGCACCAAGGCGGAGTGTTGATGGCCTGTCCTGTTTATACAAAGTCCATGGAATCGGCGAAGATGGATTAGGTTACCGGTATATGACTGGCCCGAAAAAGGACTCGGCGACCAAGGGTAAGTTCTATTCAGGAATACCGCTAAAAACACTCGAAGCACTTAGGCGCGGAAACTCCGACAAGGCGAAGCCAATACCGAACTTCTATGACCTGGCTGGAAACTTTGGGAATTGCCGGTCTGAGGGCGGTGTCGACTTTAGGGGTGGAAAAAAGCCAGAACACCTAATCCAGATTATCTTACAACACTTTTCTCGGCCAGGTGACCTAGTACTCGACTCCTTTGCAGGGTCTGGAACTACAGGTGCTGTAGCTCAAAAAATGGGCCGCCGGTGGATTATGATTGAACTCGGGGAGCATTGCCACACACACATCCTACCAAGAGTTAGGCGGGTTGTAGATGGTGAGGACAAAGGCGGTATTAGCGAGTCAGTTGGCTGGCAAGGTGGGGGAGGCTTCCAGTACTTTCGCCTGGCGCCATCGCTGCTTGAGAAAGACCGTTGGGGCAACTGGGTCATCGCCCGAAGCTACAACGCCGCCATGCTGGCCGAAGCGATGTGCAAGCACATGGGCTTCACCTACGCGCCCAGCCAGGACCCGGCGGAATACTGGCGTCATGGCTACTCCAGCGAACGTGACTTCATTTTCGTCACCACGGCCAACGTCACGCACGACCAGCTCCGCGCCATCTCCGAAGACGTCGGCCCGGAGCGGACGCTACTGGTCTGCTGCAAGGCGTTTAACGCGCGCGCCGATGCCTTCGAGAACCTGACGGTCAAGAAGATACCGCAGGCCGTGCTCTCCCGCTGCGAATGGGGCCGCGACGACTACAGCCTCCGCATCGCCGAGGCACCGCCCCCGCCCGAGGATACCGCGCCTCCCGCCACCCTGGAGGCTGCCGCGCCTAAGCGTGGACGGCGCGCTGCGGCCGCAAATAAGGAACCATCGCTCTTCTCGGCCATGGACGCGAAGGGCGCGGGCAAGTGACGGACGACCGACTACTGCGCCAGATCAGTGCCCGGCTCTCTCTGCGCCGACCGCAGGAGCAATCGCTCGGCATCCTCGCGGACGTGCTGGCCCGAACCACGCTGGCCAAGAATGCCGATCTCGCGGCGGCGCTTGCGGCGATCCAAGCCGCCTACCCGACGGTGGCCGAGTTCGAGCGGGATTTTCCATCTCTCTGCTTCGCGCTCGCGACGGGCGTCGGTAAGACCCGGCTTATGGGGGCGTTCATCGCGTATTTGACCCTGTCCGGCCGGTCCCGGCACTTCTTCGTCCTGGCCCCGAACACGACCATCTACGAGAAGCTGGTGGCCGACTTTTCGCCTACGGGTACGAAATACGTGTTCAAGGGCATCGCCGAGTTCGCGGCGATCCCGCCGGTGCTGGTGACCGGCGAGACGTGGGACCAGGGCCGCGGCATCCGCGGTGCGGGCGGCGACCTGTTCGGCGGCGCGGCGATCATCAACATCTTCAACGTCGACAAGATCAACCGCGACGTGGGGCGGATCAGGAAGCTGCACGAGTACATCGGCGAGAGCTACTTCGAGTATCTCGCCGGCTTGCCCGACTTGGTGCTGCTGATGGACGAGGCGCACCGCTACCGGGCCAAGGCCGGCATGCGCGCCGTCGCCGAGCTGCGCCCCATCCTCGGGCTGGAGTTGACCGCCACGCCCAAGAGCGTGGGCGCCGGGTCGCAGGAGTTTCGCAACGTCATCTTCCGCTACGGCCTGGCCGAAGCGATGGAGGACGGCTTCATCAAGGAGCCGGCCGTCGCCACCCGGAAGGACTTCGACCCGGCCTCCGTCACCGCCGCCGAGCTGGAGCGCATCAAGCTGGAGGACGGTATCCACGCCCATGAGAACGTGAAAGTGGAACTGGACCTGTATGCCCGCCAATCCGGGCGGCCGTTGGTGCATCCCTTCATGCTGGTCGTGGCCCAGGACACCACCCATGCCGGCGACCTGCGGCGGATGATCGAGGCCGACGACTTCTTCGGCGGGCGCTACCAAGGCCATGTGATCGAGGTTCACTCCGCGCTACGCGGCGAGGAGAACGACGACGCCATGGCGCGCCTGGTCTCCGTGGAGACGGACAGCACGACGGAGATCGTGATCCACGTCAACAAGCTGAAGGAAGGCTGGGACGTCACGAACCTTTACACCATCGTCCCGCTCCGGGCCTCCGCCTCGGACATCCTGACCGAGCAGACGCTCGGCCGAGGGCTGCGCCTGCCCTACGGGACGCGCACGGGCGTGGACGCAGTCGATACCCTGACCATCATAGCCCATGACCGCTTCGACGAGGTGATCCAGCGGGCGCGTGAGCCCGGCTCACTAGTCCACAAGCAGGTGCTGATCGGCCCGGGTGGCGACATTCCCACCGGCGGGGCGGAGGTGTTGCAGGCGCCCTCCTACCTGGAGGCCGCGATCACCGGGCGCGCGGGCGGCATGTCGGACGAACAGGCACCGGCCCCACTCTTCGTCGGGCCGGCCGCCCAGGCTGCTGCGGCGGTGACGCTCACCGTCATCCGGCAGATGGAGCGCGAGCTGCCCAACCTCGGGGCGCTGAATACCCCGGAGGTGCAAGCCCGCATCTCTGCCCGCGTCAGCGCGATCACGCAGCCCGTACAAGGCGAGCTCACCGGAATTGCGCCGATTCCCGACGTGGCTAGCATCGTCGCGGCTGTGACGGCTCATGTCGCCGAGCAGACTATCGAGATCCCCGAGATCGTCGTGCTGCCGACGAGCGATGTGACGTTCCGGTTCGAGGACTTCGACTTGGATGGGCTGGAGCGCCTGAACTACCAGCCGCTTGCCAGCGAGATCACCCTGCACGAGCTGCGGACGGAGCGCCGACGGTCAATCGCTGTGCTGGTCGCAGACCGCCGCCAGGATCGGCCCGAGGACTACCTGGTCAGCCACCTGATCGACGAAGACGCCATCGACTACGACACCACGGCCGACCTGCTCTACAAGCTGGCCGGCCAGGTTGTGGCGCGGCTGCGGGCCTACCTGCCCGACGAGGAGGACGTTGAGAACGTGCTCCTTGCCCACGGTAAGCCGCTGGCGGAGTTCGTGTTCCGTCAGATGATGCAACATTACGTCGAGACGCCGACCCGCTACATCGGCCGCGTGTCGCGCGGCTTCCAGCTTCTGAAGCCCGTGAACTTCAAGGTGAGTGACGCGAAGACGGTGCGGGACTTCCGCCGCCCGGTCACCCCGCTCGCGGACACCAGGCGCCAGGTGTTTGGCGGGTTCAAGAATTGCGTTTTCCCCTATCAGGCGTTCCAGTCCGACGACGAACGGCGCTTCGCCGTGCTGATCGACCTGCACGAGGCCGGCGTGTCCCGCTGGGTAAAGCCGGGTGCCGGCCAGTTCCGAATCGAATACCGCCGGGGCCAGTCCCACGAGCCGGACTTCGTCGTCGAGACCGTGACCGAGAAGCTGATCGTCGAGATCAAGGCTCGGCGTGACCTGGAGACCGAGACCGTGCAAGCGAAGAGCAAGGCGGTCTCCACCTGGATCGGCTACGCCAACCGCCACGCTGCCGCCAACGGCGGAAAGCCGTGGCGGTATCTCCTTGTCCCGCACGATCGAATGACCGAGAGCGCCAGCCTAGCAGGTCTCGCCGCTTCGTTTAGCGTGCCAGCCGTTGATCCTGAGAACGGAGCAACAGATACCGCCGAAAGTGCGGAGGTGCTAACGGCATGACGAAGAACCGGCCCTCCCGCCCACGGAGGGCCGGTTCCTTGTCACCAGCGGCGGCCAAACCCGAGCGCGGCAGCTTTCTCGGTGCGGGTGACAGTGAAGGCGTTGTGCATCAGCGCATTCTTTTCGGCTGTCGTTACCGTCGTGGTATCAAACGGGAAGTTCTCCAGGTACTCAGTGTTGCAGAGTGGCTTGTGCTTGAAGATCATTGCTGCCTCAGCGCGCTGCCGGGCCGCCTCCGGACTGATCAGCGCCGCGTTGAAGGACAGCACCTCGCCCTGTTTGAGCTGCCGCTTCCAGTCGGTCCAGCGATCATGGCTGCTGACCCGCGCGCGAACATCGGCAGCTTCGCCGATGTAGATGAGGCGGTTGAGAGAGACCGTGCCGGCGGTCGAGTTGTACGTGGTGGCATAGACGCCGTAGATGCCAGACTTCGCCGGAAGCCCACCGGCCTTGGACTCAAGCCAATATCCATCGAATACGAGAGAATAGGATTGTGCGGTCATAACGAGAAAGCTCCTGAACTTGGCGGGAATCCCCGCCAAGAGTAACCGCGAATCCGCTGATCCGCGTATCGGCATATTGCGACCGGGCTCTGATGGGAGTCAAGCGTGCTGGCAGAGTAGGCCGCCCGGCGCATCGGCTCCTCCGGGCTAGAGTCGGCCAACCCACTATGCTACGCTGATCTGCGGATTAGGGGAGGGAGGCCATGACCGACGAACGGCAGACATTTGGAATGTATGTTAGCGAAGTTCGGAAGAAGATGGGCCTAAGCCAGAAACAGTTGGCGGAGCTAGTTGAGCGGGAAGAAGGCGGTCCCATCTCGCCGCAATACTTAAACGATATTGAACATGATCGGAGAAATCCATCTTCAGACCATCTTATTCAGCAGTTTGCGCGAGTTCTGATGGTGGGAGCCGATTACCTTTACTATCTGGCTGGTCGCTTTCCAGCGGATGTGCGTCGGGCCAACCTCCAACCTGACGTGGTGGAGAAGAGTTTTGCGGCTTTCAGGCGCACCGTGCCGCCCGACCGGAAACGCTAAGACCTTGCGCTATGTGCGTGATACGACGGGCCGTTTTTCACAGCGGCCTCATTATGAGCCTGCCGAACTCGACAGGGAATGCGAAAAGATTCTGTCAGCCTTCTTCGGCGGCCAGATCCCAATGCCGATCGCTACCGACGATCTGGCTCGGTTAATCGAACGCGATACGTCAGACTTCGATCCTGGTGCCGACTTAAGCCATTATGGTTCCGACGTTGAGGGCGTGACAGAATTTTTGCCCAATCGGAAGCCTAAAGTGCGCATCGTCGCGCAGCTTGCATACGACGATATACGGCAGAATCGATACCGAACCACGCTTACCCATGAATACGGCCACGTCCATTTTCACGCACATCTATTCGCCACGGAGCCGCGCGCGGGCGACCTCTTCGGCTCTGGTCCGGCGGGCCGTGGCGGCGAACAAGTGTGCAAACGCGACGGTATCATCAATGCTCGCAAAACTGATTGGATGGAGTGGCAGGCAGGTTATGTCTGCGGTGCCCTGCTCATCCCGATCACACAACTCCGCCGCTTGATCGCGACCTACCAAGAGGAGCATGGCCTGTTCGGCCCTGTCGTCGCGGCCAGCGAACATGGTGTCGCTCTAATCAATTCGGTTCGGAGAGAATTTCGAACTTCTGCTGACGCGGCGCGAGTTCGCCTTGCGCAGCTTGGCCACCTTCAGGTTCAAGACCACGGACGGTCCTTGTTTGCTTGAGGCCAAGCGCCGCAGGGTCTGGCTTTCGATCCTGCCATTGGTCATTTCCAAAAAAGACATAATTAAGCTGCGGCTATATATCCTTTTCCCTTAAGGCTTGTGGCCTCTTGCGAAATTTTAAAGGGTTCTAAGCGAGGCTTCATTTCTTTCACTTTCTGAACGGCGTCAGCAATAGTTATTGTTCGTCCAGACGACATCTCTGTACGATCGACAAACACGAGTGTGCTGGCCATCTCCAGATCGGTCGCAGACCTATTTCCGAATTCGTCGACGACTGAGCCAATCTTGGGCATGAACTCGGAAATAGAAGGGCTGCGAGCGACCACTGCGTCAGCCTCGGAACCAGGCGTGATTGAGTAACCAGTTCCCACTGCATATCCAACAGCCGACGACTTCACCGCGCCCTTCAACTCCGCCACCTTCAGATCTTCGAGAACCTGGCCATCGTATGGACCGTAGGTGTAAATCCTGAAGTCGTAGCCGAGCGGCACTTTGTGTAGGACCTGAAGGAAATAGACGAGTTTCATGACCGCGGTCCGTCCGAGCGAATGCGGAGCGGCCTGCTTGACGAGCGCAGAGATCGTAGCGAGGCGCAGATCGGCGCGCGGCTCTTGAGTATTCATAATGGGGTCCTCTCTTTTGGCAGCGCTGCCACGCGCTGTTTGGCTACAGAACGGTCCTCTTGCGACACATACAGACGGACGCTGCGTGACGGCGCCATTTGACGCACGATTGAGGAGCACTCTGAAAGCAGCATTGTCCTGCCTCCCGCGTTTGATGCCGCGACGGGCAGGTCATCAGAGCCGATTTTGTACCAGGACTTCCTGGCCTCTCGCCGTACGGGATTTAACCCGTCCAGACATAGAAATGCGGCCGCAAGCTGTGCCTCATCCTCCACGCTTGGAATCTCGGACGTTTCATATACAAGTCGGAAGAAGTCGCGATCCTTTAGACGCGAGCATGTTCTCCACCGTAACCTTCCGAAAATAGGCCGAGAACGCGCCAATCGTCCCACGCGATGTATTTATCGAGTTCGTCACCCACGGGAGCGGGGAACTCGCCTTGAGGAAGGAGAGCCTCGACGGCATGGTGGAGATGATAGTCCAGTATCACCCGAGCTTTATGGAAGTACACTTGGCTGAACATCATATATCGCGCGATGATCAGCCCCTCGGCCACGTGCCGCCCGCCGTCGGAGACGCCCAGCCGCCAGGAATCGCTTTCTGAATCAGGAACGAGTTCAACGGAATTGACGAGCCGCCGCCAGTCGTAGCGTCCATACTCGACGCCAGAATGAAACGAGTCACGAAGTAGGTAATCCATTCGATCAGCGTCAAGCTGACTAGAAATAAGTTCCTGCCAGATTGCGGCACTTCCCGCCGCAGCCTTGCCTTCTATCAATCCGCACACATCATCGACTGTAAAACGGTAGTTAGCGTTCGCCGGATGGTTTTCGATTACGTCGCGAAAATGCTTCCGGATGATGGCAGTTGAATATTCCTCGTGGCGATACCGGCGACGTCCTTCGTCGTTGCCATTGTAAGGGGCAAGCTCCTCGACAGCATGTGAGAAGGGGCCATGGCCCACGTCGTGTAGGAGCGCTGCGAGGCGGACCAAACGTCGATAGCGACTTATGCCTGCCTCATCATACTGGTATTCGGTTTTCAGGATGTCGCCGCATCTCTCCTGGACGCCGTTGTAGAGAAGCGAGGCCATGTGCATGACGCCGAGCGAGTGCTCGAATCTCGTATGCATTGCCCCAGGGTAGACGGCATCGGTCCATCCCAGTTGCCTGATCCGACGCAGCCGCTGGAACGCGGGCTGCTCAATGATCTCCCGCTCCCACGGGTCTAGGGAGATGAAGCCATAGACCGGGCAGCGTATCTCAAACGTTTTTACCGTCATGTTCCGTTCATATGCAGCGACGCCCGATTCGCGACCTCACCCCGAACACTGCCTGCGAATCGGCAGGATACCAAGATTCATGAAATGTTCTTATCGGTCAAGACTGGCGTGACATGTCACGGTGTCGCATAGGATGTCCGGTTGGCGGATCGACTGAGGATGTAATCCTTCTCAAAGACGATGACAGCCATGAGGCGTTGCCTCATTGAGGTAAACCCGAGCGAGACGGCGGCCCGAGACGTCATGCCGCAGTCGTGCCGCCTCTCGCGTGGGTCGCTCGAGGGATCGAGACCGACGCGAGCATGAGTCTAGAGCCTTTCGAGACGCCGAGGCGCCCCGGCTTCACCTACCGTTCGATAAACCAGGGTTTCCGGCACGGAAGGTGCCCTCCCCAAGCCCCTCGGAAAACGGCCGTTTTGAGGGAAGAACCACCCTGTGAATGTTGCGAAACCAGAATGCCGATGTCAGCATCGCGCATGGCCTTGGGCACGAAAGCACCTCACGTCTTTGCTCCCGTTCCGCCGAGTGCCGCCGTCGGCGACAGTGAGGCGCTATACCGTTCCTCACTAAGGTTAAAATGGAAAGAGAAGGTGTCACGAGCACGCGCCCGGGCTTCAGCAAGACAAACGCTTCCGGCGATCTTCCCAGAGCACATGAAGGCACGGAATGCCAAGTAATCTACTCGGTTCGCTTTAGGCCCGACCAAGCCGTGCTGCTGCTGGCGGTCACGAAAACCGAGTTCTTGTAGCCGGTTCCATCTGCGATACCGCGAACCTCATCGCGTATCATTGCGGCGGTCCAGTTATCGCCGCTTGCTCGATACGTCGCTGGCGGCAAATCGTAGACTACGCCGTCACTTGCCTGGACGGTCCGGTAATACCGGTTCTGCTCCATGGTTTCGTGCAGATCGACGTAGCCTTCGGGTTCTTTGGCACCATGCAGGACAACGCGGACGATAAAAGTCGGCATTAAACGCTCCTGAGAACTACGCCTCCAAAGGATGATACGCGATGGCTGCGCTGTATCAACCGGCTGCAGGGAATGGTGCGTTAGCCAAGGCCGGCTATTCTCGGGCCGATGGGGCGAGACCGGTAATCGCGCGACGCGCGCACCCCCTCCTGGGCGAGCGCCTGATGTGGCGTCTGAAGCCGCCGCCGCTGCTGGTCGATTGCACGCTGGCCTTGCGGGAGTTGGCGCGACGATCTGCGGGGCAGGAGCGGCGCATGAGCGATGCCGCCGAAATCGTGATGTTCGAGGTCTGGCTGGTTCGGCTGGAGCCCGGCCTTCTAGCGATGGAGGGAGACGCCGGAGGCGAAGCCATATGTCGAGGCGTTCATGCATAAGCGCTGGCGGCTCGACCCAGATGGCGCTCGACTTCCTCGGAGACGACTACGGCGTATGCCTGCTTGCCCGGGACCACCGGAGAATTTGCCGGGCGACATCCAGGCGCGGTTTGGCGAAGGCGGAACGGCGCCTCGGAGTCCGAACGTTGACGGGGCGTCATCCATGCCCGGGGGTGGCTGACTGCTTCTGCATCTAGCTTGTTTGGCATCCTGAGTAGCGTTGCCTCCTTCTTTGTAGGACATTAGCGACCCGGGCCCCCACGTCAGTGGCATCTCCTCCCCCGCGTCATGAACGTCGTCGGGGTGCTATTGAGACGCTTATCGAACCTGCCTATTTCAAGGACGGACAGGTTGGAGCGCATGACGTGAGCGACGAGAAAGAGCCCGATGCCGAGCCGAAGGTGGTGCCGTTCCAGCCCAAGACGGCGCTCAAGGCGAGCGAGAAAAAGTGGGGCCACGACGTGCTGCGGCACGGTTGGTGCCTGCTACCTTCCCTGCTCTTCCGCGCGCAGCGCAAGCTGAACATTACCGCCATGCAGATGGCGGTGCTGCTGCAAATCCTGGAGCACTGGTGGGAGGCCGAGCGCGCGCCGTACCCGAGCAAGGAGACGATCGCGCACCGCCTCGATTTGAGCGCGCGCCAGGTGCAGCGGCACATCGCTGCCCTTGAAAAGGCGGGCTACGTCCGCCGGCGCGAGCGGAAGGCCGTCAACCGCGGCCAGCTCAGCAACTTCTACGAGTTCGACGGCCTGGTGGCCGCCCTCAAGCGAATCGAGCCGGAAGTGGCGCAGGCTTTCGCAGAGAGCCGCCAACGCATTCGCACGGCGACCGCGCGCGGCGTGAAGCCGCGCGCGCCACTAGCCGCCGGAGCGCCCCGCCAGACCGGGACGGCCGCATCGTCGTGAACGCGCCCGTTGTACCGGCCCAACACTACCACCCGCCGCTGTGCATCCGCGGGCAAATCTACGACCTCTCGCACCTGCACCCATTCCAGTTCGAGGTGTCCAGCGCCAAGGTGCCTCGGCCGCTGCGCATCAACGTTCGTTTTACCAACCATTGCTTTTCGGAGGCGTTCGATGCTTCCAAGCACACGGCCGACGAGCCGGTCATTACCGACGGCCAAAGAAGGCGTGCCTTCTGCCCTGACCGCTATGACTTGTCGCCGCGCCTGCCCGAGCTGATCCGTGGCCTGACGGACCCCGCTGCGCGCGTCCACGAAACCGCCGCCCGTCGGAACTGGATGCACGCGGCCCTCGTCGAGGTGCCGGTCGCGGGCACGCGATACCAGATCTTCTTCGAGCTGCGGCGCACCCGAGCTACGGCGCCTGCAGGACCTTGATATGGTCGTAGAGAGCGCATACCCGGCTGACCCAAGCCGGCCGGAGCCGAACATCCTCGGCCCTGTCCGGTTCGCGTTGCTGGCCGGCAGCCTGTATCTCGGAGAGGTGGTTACAACCCGCCGCTGAACGCGAAAGGGCGCCCGTCGGGCGCCCTTGGTAGTCGCTATCCGGCAACCGCTCGGCTTGCGCCTCGGCCCGCCTTGCGCGAGCACGGAACCCTGAAGCTCCGCCGGGGGGTGCTACCTCAGCCAGTCCGTCACCCCGCTGCAACCTTATATCGCGAACCGGGCGTCGGTTTCAACCAGGACCTCGAAGACATTGATGACCGGGGAAGGAGCAAACGCCCTACCTCGCCGGGGCAATCACCCCCCAGTCACCAGGCACTTCACTGAGGTGAAGAACCCCTTGATTCCAGGCTTTTCGGCCAGCCTCGCTCCCATGAGCGAGGGATTGTGCCCGTCGATGACGAGGGCGTGGTCGCCCGAGCGGAAGCGCAGAAAGCCGTTCAGGTTGGCGATCCCGATAAACAGCGGGCGGAAGCCCCTGCCATGGCCGGAGCCGCCGCCATGTCGAGATACTCCGTCTGTGAGCGTCAGCCGCAAAGCCTCTCCATGGTCGTCGAGGCTGCCGTATTCGGGGCAGGCCCGTAGGCTATCGAGGACTCCTATTCCCCGGTCCGTCGAAACGAACTCGAAGGACCCACTGCGAGCCATAAAGGCGATCAGGCCGGTCTTCGGGGCTTCGGAGTGATCGTAGATGTTGCTGTATATCTCGCCGATCGCCCCAACGAGCTGGGTGGCGACGCGCTTCGCAAACCCTGCGGCGATAGCAGCCTGCTGAGCAGCCAGGCCGAAATTGGTCCAGGCGATCTCGTCATAGGCCGCCGCCGTTCGCAGGAACCCGATGTTCCGATTGAAGGGGCATACCCAGCGAACCTGCCCGCTCGCCAGAGCACGGCGGAAATCCCCCACGCCGTCCAGCTCCAGCCAAGGCGCCTCCCCCGGCCGTGGCAGCAGGCCGGCCGACGCGAGATGCGACATCTCAATCAGCGGACCGAGATCGCGGGCGACCACCGGATCCAGCACCGTGCCGCCCAGTCGCCCCCGCTCTGCTGCAAAGGCCAATCCGTCCAAGGTCGCGAAATCAAGCGCCTTCACGCCGCACGCGCTTGGGCGCGCATCCGCCGTAGCCCGGGGGCGATGCCGGTCAACCATGCCTCGACCGCGGCTAGGTTGTCCGCCATCAGCCCGTCAAGAGGGACGCCAAGCTGGGTGGGCGACGGCTGCCAGACCGGCGGCATACCAGCGCCCCCGGGAACCGCCCGCTGCCTCATCATGGTTTTCATGAACACGTTGGTCTCGAGCACGGTCACGCCCGCGTAGACCGATGCGAGCAACGGCAGCACGTCCGCTCCGCCTCGCATCACAAGGTCCAGCGGCCGCCCGACGCTCCGCGCGAGATCTGCCAGCCAGGCCGCGTGCTGCACCCGTCGGCGTGCGGTCCCGGTCGCGAACTCATAGGCCACGTGGGTGATCTCGGGTCGGCTCGCGAGATAAGCCGCCCATCGCTCGAAATCCGTTTCCGTCCTGCCGTTGACATGAAGGGCAGCAGGCAGCCCTTCCTCCATGAATTCATGTTGCACGAGGGCGATCCGCATCATGGCATGCAGGTCGTCCCACCGGGGTCTGTCGAGGAACAGGCTGAAATTCGGGGTTGTCGTAAGGACGACACCGACCGCCTTCGCCGCGCGGACGACGGCACGTCGGCGCACGGTGCCAAGACCCCACCAGCGTTCGAGCGGGCGGTCACGGCCTGTGCCCGTGAGCACCAGCTTCGTTCCAGGCGCGATCCCGTAGGCCGTGCAGACGGCGTCGTGCGAGGCGTGCCGGGGCTCGCCGGTGCGGCGATCGAAGACCTGGTAGAGGGACAACGCCGCCGCCGGGGCCGCGATACAACCGATCCGGGCGCTGCCGTGGAAGAGCACGGGAACGACCAACGGCAATCCCGGCGGGATTAGGGGCTGCGCTCGCGGCACTCGCTCCAGATCGAACCCCCCGACCTCTCTCACGCGATCGACATAATCGGGATTGTTCCGACACACTCGATCGCACGTTGACGGGTTCTTGCAACAAAAGTCCAGGCAGTCGAACGAACGGAGATTCAACCTCAATCCGCCGCAGACGCTGAATTCCGGGCACCCTGAACAGCCGAGGCAAGACGGGTTTCGCACGCCGTCGTGCCACAGCCTGCGCTCCTTGCGGGGAATGCGGGGCGACGCCGGGAGGTTAGGAGCCGGATCGGTCAGCACAACGAAATCTCCACTGTGCCGGCGACATCGTGAACCTGTTCCACAAGCGCCCTTGCGATGCCGCAGGACGCCTCGACGGCGGCCATTAACTCCGGCCTGCACGCGCCGATGCGCGCCACGACCACGTTGCCCCGCCTCGCCGCCAAACCTGAGCTGTCTGCCTCGACGACGAGCAACTCGCCTGCTTTGAGGCTGGCCCCGTCGACGATCTCTGCTGGCACGGTGCGCACCAGGCTCGCCGGCTGCTTGGTGAACAGGTCGGCTGTGGCGAGCGCCACCCGCTCGCGGTCCCAGCTTTTCTTGAAAGATGGTGCCGCCTTCTCGATGAAATCGGCTCCCATCGGTCAGACCTCTTCAAACAAAGGCTTGTAGCGCTTCGCCCGGCCTTGGCTGATCTCGACGACCAGGCCCAGCGCGGCCAGAGCCGACAATCTGTTGTTCCACGCCGTTGTGTGCTTCGTGCCTTCACCTTCCCCGTAGGCCCGCATAAGAGCGCCGGCGTCGGTCTCGCCATGCTCGCGGACCAGATCGAACGTGAGACGTTGTTTCGGGTCGAGTTCGCCGATCGGCATCGCGTTCGTCACCGTGCCGGCCGCATCCCGGGTGCAGGCCATCAGCACGTCCCCACGCGGCCCTACGAGTTCGCCCAGCTCGTCACGGACCGTATCGTTCGCATTCGCCACCACAGGGTAAAGGCGCGATCGCCGGCCGCGAACAGCGTCCCGGAAGGCCAGAACGCTTTCGCGCAAGAAGCTGGCCGTCGCCACTTCCACATGGGCGAAGTCCAGGAACATCGCCTCTGGCGCCGCGGGCTCTGCGCTCACTGCCGCCAGCAGACGACCCAGGGCCAGTCGGCCGTTGACGGCGCCGGCCAGAACCTCGCCCCCCCCAAGCGCATTCATGTCGAGAACTATCATATCATATTGCTCATATATCTCACGTGAGATAGCTGGGGGGTCGGCTGAAGGGTTCAAGGGGCGCTGTGCCGATTAAGCCGAGGGACATCGGCACCCGCCTAGAAGAAAGGATCGTCCGCCTTTGTCGGAGCGGTGTAGGGCGAAGATGCGGGCGGCCGCTGCTGAGCCATGTCTTCGACCATCGCTTTGGTCTGCTTGCGCGAAGACAGGGATGCGTTCGCCTTGGAGGATCCCTCACAAGCCGACCAGGTCAGTCAGAAGGGCCAGCAGGAAGCAGTCCTGGAGGATGCCACATCGATCGACGAGGCCGACCAGTTCGCCCTCGTCCCAGGCAGCGGCCCGTGCACGGTGACCGTCGAGCGTGACGGCTCTGTATGCGGCCACCTGGGCCAGCGATCATGAGCCAGCCTAATGAAGATCGGCATGGGCCTGCTCGAGCGCCCCTTGCTCATCGTTCTCGGGTCTGCCCTGGCAAGTCGATCGACCCGCCGCCTGATGCGGCCATAGGCGACGCACGCGGTCAGCAAGGCGGCGTCGGGATGGGTGGGTTGTTCAGATAACCGCGCGCGTTGGCTGACGAGGCACCAATCAGTGGACATTCACAACAGCAGACAGGAGCCAGTAGCGGTCGTTCCTCCTTATTCCCGCGCCAATGCTTCCACCGCGCGCCCACCCAAATGCGGATAGGCCGCAATCGGCCAATCTGCGCAAATGCGGGTCAGACAGCTTTGCGCCCATCTCGGCCATTCAGACGTTCACGGCGCAATCCTGAAAGCGGACGTAGATTCAGCCATCTGCCACAGCAGGGCTGGACCGCAGTCATGAGGCCCAGTGATCAATTTCCTGCCGCCCTTCCGCGGTTCAGGAGAACATCATGCAATCCTCGAAGCCGAAACCCGTAGCTCCGACAATCCAATCCGTGGCGCCTTGGAACAAGGGCGCCTTTGTCGGACCCAAGCCGCCCCTCAAACCCAAACAGGTCTGGTCAATCCGCCTCACCCTTCAGCGCGAGGGCCGCATTCGCGACTTGGCACTATTTGACCTTGCCATCGACAGCAAGCTGCGCGGCTGTGACCTCGTTCAGTTGCGCATCGGCCAACTCGTCATCAACGCCGCAGCCCGGCATCGTGCGACCATTGTGCAGCAGAAGACTGGAAAGCCGGTGCAGTTTGAGTTGACGCAACAAACTCGGGAGAGCCTGATTACCTGGCTGACGCATCGCGGAGGCGGGCTGCAGGACTTTGTGTTCCCCAGCCGGACGGATGTGAACGGCCACATCAGCACGCGGCAATATGCACGTCTGGTGGGCGACTGGGTTGAGAGCATCGGGCTGGGCCGATCCGGCTACGGCACGCATAGCCTTCGTCGCACCAAAGTTGCCCTGATATACAAGCGGACCGGCAATCTGCGGGCAGTGCAAATTCTGCTTGGTCACACCAAACTTGAGAGCACGGTGCGCTACCTGGGCGTCGATGCCGAGGACGCGCTTACGCTGTCCGAGGGGACCGAGGTTTGATACGCCGGGCACCTTTCCAGTCGCTCGGCCTATGAGGACCGACTAACTGACGGTTGATGAGAAGCACTCATAATGGCACTGAACGTGCCAGGGGTAATCAGCCCTCTGACGCACCCCAGGTAGTAGTCGCCAAACTTGGACATCGAGCCGGATCAGGCAACTTCCTGAAAGCGGGCATTATTCATTCTAGCCGGACGAGGCATCCTGGGAGGAACCGTCAACTGCGCTGCTACTGCAGCCGCTTAGCAGAGCCTTCTTCATTAGGCAGGCGTCGAAGATGGAAATTGGCTCGACGGTGCGCGCCGCCAAAGTTACGAGCGCTACAATGAGCGGAGGTGGCATAATGCAAGCTCGCGCGTGTCTCGACAGCTTCATGAACAGCACCATTGTTGAAATAGGGCGCTGCACCGTTCCTGACTGCGCTGCACGAGCACCAAGAACTGTAAAGAAAGCAGGCGGCGTGCCCGCCCAGACATGGGCTCATATCTTGTCCAGCGCTCCGCCCGGCAACGCTCTAAGGCGAGCGAAGGCGTGAACAAGCCCTTCTGCGCCTCATTCCTCAAGCACAACAACGTGGTGTTTGCTTCAAGACGACTGGCGTGAGCACCTTACTGACTGAGGAAAGCGCATGTCGCCTAATGTAATCCGTAGAAAGCTTTCGTTACGAGACTCCGAAAACGCTGTAGACTGGACCTTCGGCGAAGCGATGCCCGATGCCGATAGCGATCAGATTGTTCATCCAGGCGTATTGCGGCGCCTGCGTCTCGAAGAACGGGGCGATCCGAAAATAGTAGCTGGCGGGATCGATCACCTCCCCCTTTTCCAGGCGGGCGATGGCGTCGGCGGGACCTTGCCGGATCCCCCGGTAGGTCATTCCGATCAGCGTGTCATCCGTCGTTTTGAGGACCAGCCTCACGTCGAGCGTCGTGCTGCCATCCGCGCGAACGTTCTGCCAGTCGTTGGCCCCTTCGAGCACCTCGCCCGACAGGCGCTCGCCTTCGAATGTTCCACCCGGCACCACGCCGATCCGTCGGAACGCGCCGGGCGTGGCACCGATGACCTGCAGCGGACGGACACTGAGCCGCATGACGAAGAGGGGTTTTGTGCGGACCGTCCGCATGATTTCGGGCAGCGAATCGAGAGGGATCGACATGTCCTGTATCCTTTCTGGAGGCAGCTCAGCTCAGCTCGCCGTTTTTCCGCCGTTGACGCGGATTATCTGCCCTGTGAGGTAGCTGGCCTTGTCGGAGGCGGCGAAGCTGATGACCTCTGCGATCTCCTCGGGCGTGCCACCGCGTTTCATCGGCAGGGCGGCGAAGAATGCCGCCTTCCGCTCGGGGGAGCCGGTCAGGCGATCGAGCATGGCGGTTTCCGTCGGCCCTGGTGCCACGGCGTTCACGCGAACCCCGAACGCTGCGGCCTCGATAGCGGCGGATTTTGTAAATCCCTCGACCGCGTGCTTGCTGCCGACGTAGAGCGCCATGTTGGCGGCGCCACGTTCCCCCATCGTCGAGGAGATATTGACGATGCTGCCGAAGCCCTGCGGCTGCATGACCCTTAGCTCGTGCTTGAGGCTGAGCAGGACTCCCAGGACATTGGTGTCGAAGGTCGCGGCGTAGCTTTCGGGGGTCTGGTCGGTGATAGGGCCGGACACACCCTCAGCGCCCGCGTTGTTCACGGCGACATCGAGACGAGAGAAGCGCTCGATCGTTCCGTCGACAAGTCGGCGTATATCCTCCTCGTGACGAACATCCGCTTGCATGAACTCGGCTTCTGGTCCGAACTTGCGCAGATCGTCCGCCAATGCCTGGCCGGCATCGGACCGCCGCCCGGAAATCACGACATTGTAGCCCTGCCTGGCGAAATTCAACGCTGTGGCGCGACCAATTCCGGTCAGCGCGCCAGTGATCAATACGGTCGACGCGTTCATCACGATCTCCTCTGCACTACAAGGGCTTTTTGGAAAACGAGGCAGAACGGCTTGCGAAGCCCTGCGACACTCGCCTATTTGCCAGCTGCAGCACAACGTAGTCGTGCATCGTCATTCCGAAAAAGACTTTGTAGGCCTGACCGGTATACCTCTCAGGCATGGTGCGAACCGGCACGAGCTGTATCTCGTTGCGGTTTCCGTCTGAAGAAACCGCGCTGTGGTTTACGCGGCGGCCGCCTGACGCTCGAACGTCATGCCGGCATGGTCGGTCAGCCGGTCGATCAGCTTTTCACCGAGGGCGGCGCCAGGTGTCCATATGCCGCCGCTGGGTGGTGACGCGGCTTCGAGCAGGCAGATGGCCGTCTCGGCGATGACCTTCGACGTGGAGCCATAGCCAGGATCGCGATCGCCCGTGACGAGCACGCGGAGCTCACCGCCGGCACCATCTTCCGCCAGGAACAGCACCTCGTAGAACCCGGCCTCGCGTTCGGCGCGGCTCGGGCCCTGCCCGGGCTTGGGCGCTGTTTCGGCGGCGAGCGGAGAGGGTGCGGATGCGATCGCTTCAGCCAGAGCGCGGCCGCTCTCGCCGGGGCCGGTGGACATCATCTCGTCGTAGATGAACCCGGTGCCATAGGCGTGGCCCTGCAGCAGGTTCGAACGGTGGATGTTGCGCGTGTTGATCGACGCCATGATGAACGGCGTAGCCCAGCTGCCGAGACGCTCGTCATAGGCCGGTGCCGATCCGCCGGGTTGGTCTGGGCCGCGGAAGCCGGGCGTGAGCGCGAACGGGTCCGCCAGCAAAGCGGCGACCGTGGAATCGGCGGATGCGGCGGCCAGGGTGGCGGAGAGGCTTGCGGCGGTGCCGCCGGAGAAGCCGCCCTGCATCTTCTGCACGCGGCCGATTACGCGCGGCGCGGGCGCACCAAACGCCCGGCGCGCTTCGGCCTGCACCTTGAGCACGCCGAGTTCGAACGGGATTGAGTCGAACCCGCAGGAGAACAGGATGCGTGCGCCGGTGGCGCAAGCGCGCTCGTGGTAGGCGTCGATCATTCGCCGCATCCAGGGCGGTTCGCCGCACAAATCCAGGTAGTCCGTTCCCGTCTCCGCGCAGGCAGCCACGAGGGCTTCGCCATGGAGCTGGTAGGGCCCGACCGTGGTGATGACGGCGCGCGTGCGGCCCGCCATCGCGCGCAATGAGCCCGGGTCCGTGGCGTCCGCCTCGATGAGGGCCAGGCCGGCGGGCGCACCGGCCGCATCACGCACCGCTTCCAGCTTCTCCAGGCTTCGGCCGGAGATCGCCCAGGAGAGTGGGCCGGCGGTGCCATAGCGGCCGAGCAGGTGTTCGACGACGAGCTGACCGGTGTATCCGGTCGCGCCGTGGACGACGATGTCGAACTCTGCCGCGCGCTTCATTGTCGCCTCCCCATTGCCGTGGAACAGAACGGCCCGGCGCCGGATACTGGCCGATGATGGCGGGGGAGGATAGCGTGCAGCCAAGCGCGCCGCGTCGGCGCCGCCTGGCCGATGGTTACTTATAGCTCCTCGATCGCGTCGATGCGGTCCGGGTAGAAGGCCAGATGGTCCTTGATCCTGGCGACGGCATCGAACGGCGCCTCGTAGGTCCAGATCGCGTTGGCGGATCGCTCGCCTCCGCTCGGGATGCTGTAATAGGCGGCGTCTCCCTTGAACGGACAATACGTTGTCTGCTCGGTGCGCTCAAGCAACGACATATCGACGTCGCTGCGCGGGATGTAGTGGACCGCGGGGTAGTGCGCCTCGTGCAGCGTTAGCGCGCGCGTGGTGTCGGCGATGGCCTTGTTGCCAAGGCGCACGACGATGCGGTGGGTGTTGGGCTCGATGGTGATGGGGTGATCGGGGCCGGGAATTTTGACGGCGCGGTCTGGCATGGAAAGTCTCCTGTTGTCAGGCGGAAAAGGCGGCGCCGAACATCGGCAGGCCGCTGACGGAACTCGCACTTGTCGCCTCGTCCTGCAGCACGTCCCAGTGTTCGGCGAGCAGACCGTGCTCGATGCGCAGGATGTCGACGGCGATCCACGGCGACGGACGCCCTGTGCCGGAAAAGCGGCCGTGGACCATGACGTGGTCGCCTTCGGCCAGGATCAGGCCGTGCTCGTAGCGCAGCGTGGCGGGCGTGGTGCGTATGAGGTCGAACAGGCCCTGGCGGCCGGGCGCGATATGGGCACTGTGCTGGATATAATCCGGCGACCAGAAGCGTGCGGCCGCGGTGTAATCACGCTTGTTGAACAGGGTGTCGAAGGCTTCCAGCACCAGCGTCTTGTTATTCTCGGACATTGCAATCTCCTTGGTTATAGTTTCGAGCCACCGTCGACGCGCAGCGTGTCGCCGCTCACCCAGCACCCTGCATCCGATGCGAGGAAGGCGATGGCGCCGGCGATATCGTCAGGCTGCGCGATGCGCCTGAGCGCCTGTATGCCGAGCGTGAATTCGCGGCCCGCATCGGTCTTGGCGAAGCTGGACATGTCGGTTTCCACGACGCCTGGTGCCACCGCATTCACGCGGATACCCCTGGGACCAAGGATGAAGGCGAAGTGCCTCACCAGCGTGTCGATCGCGCCCTTCGTTGCGGCGTAGGCGGAAAGGTTGCCCACGGCCGAACGTGCAGCGAGCGAGGAGATGAAGATGACGCTGGAGCCTTCCGCCAGGACCGGCAGTAATTGCTGGACGAGGAAATAGGGTGCGCGGACATTGACTGCGAAGAGCGCGTCGAAATCCTCGATGCTGGTCTCCTCGATGGTCTTGGCGCGCGAAATGCCGGCGTTGGCGACGAGTATGTCGAGCCGGTCGCCGACGATCTGCCGAACCGCCGCGGCGAGCTTTGCCGGCCCGTCGGCCTGAGCGAGATCGGCGCCGACAGCGTCGGCCTTGCCGCCCTTCGCGCGGATCTGTTCGGCGACCGTGCGCGCGTCATCGGCCGACGCGCCGTAGTGTACGAGGACATGCACCCCGGCCTCGGCGAGTGCTACGGCGGCCGCCCGGCCGATGCCGCGCGAACCGCCGGTGACGAGTGCGTATTTGGTGGGCATGGTCAATCTCCGTGAAGTGGGTGCCGTGTAAGATCGAGGGAGAGCCGGGGACTTTTGCCAACGCGCGTCTGCAGTAGCGAGATACTTGCTTAGGCAGCGCCAGGAGCAAAAGTCTTTTGCTTCTTTTCTTCAGAAAAGAAGGCCTTCCTTGCTTCTTCCCTCAGGCATCAAGAAAAAGCGTCGCGTGGGTCACGAACAACTCAGGATATTGGTAGATCGATCCATGACCCGAGTCCGGGTAGATGATGAGCTGCGCATCCGGTAGTTCGTGCTGGAGCGTCAGCGAGTGGATGGTCGGGATAATCGCGTCGTCGCTGCCCTGCACGACGAGCGTGGGCTGCCTGATCGAATGCAGATAGGCGAGACCATCCTTTTGCGGCGCGATCCACTTGCCGACCGCGGCACCCTGCGCTGCCGTGGTTTGCTGTGTGGCGGCCGGGTCCCGATCCTGGCGGCGGAGTTTGCGGTCGAGGAACGCCAGGCCGGCTTTCCGGCTGGTCTCGGTCGGCTTGAAATGCACCGCCAGCCAGAGATGCTCAGGCGGATCGTAGCTCGCCGCGAAGAACTCAGCTGAGCGGCTGGCTGTCATGTCCTGACCACGATGACCGGTGCCGACGAGGATGATCTTGCGGACGAGATCGCCGCTTTGCAGCGCGATCTCCTGCGCCACGAAACCGCCAATCGATATGCCGAGCACATCCACCTGTTTGAGGCCGAGCGCGCGGATGAAGGCGATAGCGTTGGCGCCCATGTCCTGGAAGTTGTCTGGCGTCTCGCCGGACGAGCTGGAGACGCCGGCATTGTTGAACAGGATGACTTCGCGGGTTTCGGCAAGCCCGTCGGTCACGGCTGGGTCCCAGTGATCCATCGTGCCGATGAAATGCTGGTTGAAGACGATGGGCACGCCGCCGGCCTTGCCGAAGCGGCGGTAGGCAAAGCGGATGCCGCGGGCTTCGACATACTGGGTCGGGGCGGTGTCATGCGTGTAGGTCATCGAAAGTCTCCGATGTGTGTTCGATAGAGGGAGATTGACGGATCGGTGGGGCGCGTTGGCCGGCTACCCGATCAGTCGAAAGCGGCAGTCGATTCCGATGGCGCGATCGCCGAATGTCGCCTGGTATTCAGGCGAGTCGTACCAGGAGAGGGCAGTATCGCGATCCGCGAAACGGATGATGGCGCCGTTGGTGAAGGCCGGCTCGCCGGTCAGAACATGCCAGGCGCCACCGGCGATAAACTCGCCACCGAACTTTTTGAGGACGGGGCCGGCGGCGGCGGAATATCGATCCTTGGCTTCGGCATTCTTGACGGTCAGCTCGACTACGACATGGGCACTCATTTTGGTTCTCCAGTTTTTGGTTGGATTGGATCAGGCAGCGAAGCTGGGCCGCTCGGCGATGCTCGCATACCAGCGAGATGTCGCGGCATTTGCCTCGGGGATTGGCAAATCCAGCGCCTTGGTCGCGAAGTCGATTGCGACGACGGCGGTGATGTCGGCGACACTGAACCGCTCACCGGCGACGAAAGCAGCTTCCTTCAGGCGAGCTTCTAGATCGGCATAGAAAGTCGCGATCCGCTGGTGGCCGCGTTCGACCAGTGCTGGGATCTGTTCATAATCATGTGGCCCGGCGATGGCGCGGCCTTTCAGACCGGCGGCCTGGTTGCGGACGGTTTCCATGACGACGGCAAAACCTTCCTGCTCCATCCGGCGCTCCCACATCGTCACCAGCGTTTTTTCCTTGGCCGATGCGCCAAGCAATGGCGTGCCTGGATGAGTCTCCTCCAGATAACGCAAGATCGCCGGCACTTCGCCGATCGCGGTGCCGTCCTCGATGACGAGCGTGGGAACGACGCGCCGGGGATTGATGCGGACATACGCATCGGAGAATTGTTCTTTCGCACCCAGATCCACGGGCACGCGTGCTGCGCATATGCCTTTCTCGGCCAGGAAGATGCGGACCCGCCGCGAATTGGGCGAGCCCGTAGACTCATACAGCTTCAGCATGTCGGATGACATGGCGGGAACCTTTGCAAAAATTTTGGTGGTTTGACGGACGGGCCGGGCGATGCCCGGCCCTGCGTTGTCAGCCTGCAGACTTTCCGCCGTCGACGGTCAGGATGTGGCCGGTGAGGAAGCTGGCTTCGTCCGAGGCGACATAGACAATTGCATGCGCAATCTCATCGGGCTGGCCGACCCGCTTCTGCGCATTGAGCGTCGCGAGGTAGGCCTTGACGTCCGCGCTGCCGCCGGTGAACCGGTCGAGCATGCCGGTCTGGATCGGTCCTGGTGCCACGGCATTGACGCGGACACCCTTGTCACCGACTTCGAGCGCCACGGATTTGGTCAGGCCCTCGACGGCATGTTTGCTCGCCGAATAGATCGAAGCGCCCGCACCGCCTTCATGGCCGAAGGTCGAGGAGATGTTGACGATGCTGCCTTTGCCCTGCGCCAGCATGACGCGCAGCTCGTGCTTCATGCTGAGTATGGTGCCCAGGACGTTTGTGTCGAACGTGGCTGCGTAGCTCTCGGCGGTCTGGTCGGTGGCGGGGCCAGGCTGTCCCTCGGTGCCGGCGGTGTTGATGGCGATGTCGAGACGGCCGAAGCGCGCAACGGCGGTATCAACCAATGCGCTGACATCGGCATCACTGCGCACATCGGCGCGCACGAACTCGGCCTGTGCACCCGTGGCTCGCAACTCTTCCACAAGCGCCGCGCCAGCGTCCTCGCGACGTCCGGAGACGACGAGATGGGCGCCCCTGCCGGCGTAGAGGAAAGCGGTGGCGCGCGCGATACCGGTGAGCGCGCCGGTGATCAGGACTACGGGGGTATTCATTTTGAAATCCTTTCGTGACCGCGGGGGGCGTCATGCCAATCCGTCGGGCCGGGCTGCTGTTCGGCACGGGGATCGGCGTGGTGTTGTCTTCCGCTGGCCTTGATCTGTGCGTTGCCGTGCCGTTCGAAAAAGACTTTGTTGGTTGGTCGTGATGCCCATAAAGTATGGCGGTGGATATTCGTCATCTTCGCTATTTCATCGCGGTCGCGGAGGAAGGCAGCCTGACCGTGGCGGCCGAGAAGCGGCTGCATACCGCCCAGCCATCGCTCAGCCGGCAAATGCACGATCTGGAGGCCGAGCTTGGCTGCGCACTGATGACGCGTACGTCCAAGGGGATCGCGTTGACCGCGGCCGGCCGGGTATTTCTGGATCATGCGCGCGTAGTGCTGTTGCAGATCGAGGCGGCGAAGGAAGCGACGCGGCGAGCCGCGGCACCGGCTAAGGCGACCTTCGTGATCGGTTTTCTGACGGGATATGAATTCGAATGGCTGACGCCGGTCCTGCGCATCCTGCGCAACGGGCTGCCCAACACGGAAATCGTCATACTCAGCCTGTCATCTCCCGAACTGGCGGACGGACTGGTTCGCGGCAAGGTCGATCTTGCGTTCATGCGGAGGGAGCGAAATGCGCCCGGCATCGTGTTCACGAGACTGACCGAGGAGCCGCTGATCGTGTTGATGACGGCCGATCACCGGCTGGCCGAGCGCGACGCCATCACGCCGCAGGATATTGCCGGGCAGGCGCTGGTGGGGGTTCCGCACGACAAATCCCCGGCGCTCCGTGCCATCACCGATGCCTACGCGGCACGGATCGGGATCGACCTCACGCCCGATCACCTGGTGGATAATCTTTCGATGGCAGTGTCACTGGTGGCCTCGACGGGAGGCGTGGCGCTGATGCCGCTCTATGCGCGCAACCTGCTCCCGCCGACGGTGATCAGCAGGCCACTCGCGGGCGTGGCGCCGGTCATCGACCTGTCGCTTGGGTATAGCGAGACCAATGCCTCGCCTGTGTTGAAGACGGTGGTGCCGCGGATCGGCGAGCTGAAGTTCCAGCGACCCGGCTGAGCGGGCATCGGTGACACCGACATGCGGTGCGGCGCGCACGCCGCGCCGCACGCTGGCGCCCCGAAGATCAGGCCTGGCTGAACAAGGCCACGAGCTGCTGGTTGAAGCCGTCAACGAGCGCATGTTCATGCGGACCGGCGTTGTCGCGCAGCGGCCGTGCGGACTCGACGACGATCTCGTCTGCATCGGTGCCGAGCAGTTCCATGGTCTCGCTGATGAACTGGTCGAGCGGCATGGCCTGCTCGGCCTCGCGGCTGTTCATCAGGTCGGTACGCACCCAGGGTGGCGCAATCTCGATCACCCGCACGCCGGCGCTTTTGAGAAGGAAGCGCTGCGACAACGCATAGGAATGCAGTGCTGCCTTGGTTGCGGAGTATACCGCCGTCAGTGCCATCGGCACGAAGCCAAGAACGGAACTCGTATAGGCTATGACGGCACCTTCCTTGCCCTTGAGATGACCCACCAGCGCGCTGGTCATGCGTATGGGGCCGGCGAAATTTGTGCCGATGGTGTCGAGCATCTGCTTATCGTCGATCCGGCCGGCAGCCTGGTCGGGCAGCATGATGCCAGCATTGTTGATGAGCACGTTGAGATCGGGATGTTCGGCGATCAGCCTGGCCGCGGCGGCTTCGATGCTGGCCGGATCGGCGATGTCGAGTTCGATGGCGGCCATGCCGGGGTTGGCGGCGATGATCTCGTCGAGATTGGCGCGTCTGCGTCCAGAAATGATCACCTTGTTGCCAAGCTTATGAAACGCTTCGGCCAGCGCGCGGCCGATGCCCGACGTGCCGCCGGTGATGAAGATCGTATTGCCGGTCATTTTCATGGGGGTTCTCCAGACATGGGGTGGATGATTATGTGTTTCAGGCAGAAAGGCGGCGCGGTGGCGTTGATGTATGTGGCACAGTCAATCGGGAGGGGCGCGGATCAGGTGAAGCGGCCTGTTGTTCAGTGTAAGTCGCCAACGGAACATGTTCGCGCTCTTCCGGTGTTCGATTGTACGGCGGTCAGACGGTGGCCGGCTGGAGGGCCGGATAGTCGGAATAGCCCCGGGGGCCGAACGCATAGACGGTCATCCAGTCCGGCTCGGCGAGCGGCGCGCCGGTTTTCAGACGCTCGACCAGGTCGGGATTGGCAATGAAGGGCCGGCCGAACGCGATAAGGTCGGCCAGTCCCGCACCGATCAGACGGTTGCCGCGCAGGGCGTCCATCTGGACATTGGCAATGAGCGTCCCTTTGAAGATCGGGCGGAAGTGGCGGAACATGCCATCACCCATAAGCGGTTCGAGCGGCGTGTCGGTGAAATCGGTGGTGGCTCCCATCAGCAGGAGATGGGACAGACCATAGCCGTCAAGTTCGCGGACTGCGTATTCCGCCATCGGCAGCGTGTCGTCATTCGCAGCGAACACGCCGCTTTCGTGCATCGGGCTGAGTTTCACCCCCACCCGCGACGGCTCAATAACGCCGAGCACGGCCTCGACGACTTCGAACAGGATACGGGCGCGGTCCTCGATCCCGCCGCCATACTCGTCGGTTCGGAGATTGGTTGCCTTGTTCATGAACTGTGCGAGAAGATAGAGATAGTTGGCGAGAATCTGCACGCCGTCGAAACCGGCCTCCATCGCGTTTCGGGCGGCGCGGGCATAGTCGGCGGCCGTCCGGTGGATCTCGTCACGCGTCATCGCCCGTGGTGCCACGGTTGGCACACGACCGGCGGCGGTGACGGATATTTGTCCCGGATCGACATCGGAGGCTGATAGCGGGCGCGCGCCGCCGCGCAGATTAGGGTGGGAGATGGCGCCGGTGTGCCAAAGCTGTGCCACGATGCGTCCGCCAGCAGCATGGACGGCGTCGGTTACGTGGCGCCAGCCGCGCTGCTGAGCGGCGGTCCACAGGCCAGGCGTGTCTGCCCAGCCGAACCCGTCCGGACTGATGGCAGTCGCCTCGGCCACGATCAGGCCGGCCTGCGCACGCTGCGCGTAATACGTGGCCTGCAGCGCGGTTGGCACATGATCGTCAGGTCCCGCCCGCATACGCGTGAGCGGCGCCATGACGATACGGTTCGGGAGTGCCAGGTCGCCCATGTGATAGGGGGTGAACAGGGGTTCGGTTGTCATGGGAAATCTCCTTTGCAAGGCAATAAATCAGACGGTGACGACGATCTTACCGACCTGCTCGCCGGCTTCCATGAACCGGTGTGCTTCGGCGATCCGATCGAAGGCGAAAATGCGCGCGACGGTCGGGCGAAGGGCGCCTTCGGCGAGGCCGCTGCCGACGAACTGCTTCAGCGCCGCGAGTTGCCCGTCATTGCGAGTGAGTGCGGTGAGTGCGAGTCCGCGAATGGTCAGATCGCGCGCTAGGATTTCAAAGGGCGGCACAATCGTCGGCCGGGGATCGAGCGCGCCGTAGAGCACCAGCGTGCCGCCCGCTGCGGTGGCCTGGGTGAGGGTTGCGAAGTCCGGGCCGCCGACCGGATCGAAGACCAGTTCGGCTCCGCGGCCACCGGTGACGGCACGGATTTCTGCCACAACGTCCTGCGCCGTGGTGACGATGACCGCGGACGCACCGAGGTGGCGCAGGCTTTCTGCCTTGGCGGCACTGCGCGTGAGGGCGAGCGGGTGCGCGCCGAGCCGTCGCGCGGTCTGGATGGCCGCCAGGCCGACGCTGCTGGAGGCCGCATTGATGAGCACGCTCTGGCCTAGCCTGAGTGCGCCCACTTCCACCAGGCCGCCCCAGGCCGTGCCGTAGGCGGCCCAGGTGGCGGCGGCTTCCGTGGCGCTCACATGATCCGGTATGGCGACCAGCGCGCGCGCCGGAGCAATGGCCGCTTCGCCATAGAGCGCGTATTCCGCCGCGCCATAGGCCGGGACGAGAGCGACGCGGTCGCCCACCGCAAATCCGGTGACGTCCGGGCCGAGTGCCTCGATCACGCCGGCCGCCTCGAAGCCCAGGCCGGTCGGCAGTGGCGGCTTTGCGGGCGAGCGGCCGGAGCGGAGCGTGATCTCCGTGCGGTTCAGGCCGATCGCCTGGATACGCAGACGGACTTCGCCATTTCCCGGTTCGCCGATCTCGACATTTTCGATGCGCAGGACGCTCGCGTCGCCGAATTCGTGGATGCGGATGGAACGGGTCATGATGCAAAGCCCTCGCAAGGATGGTTGCTGAGAGCGAACATCGTCTGCGGAGGCCCCGCCCGGTAGCGGCGCAGTTCGGCTAATTTCTATGCACGGACCGCAACAATGGACGGGCTGTCTGCGCGTCAAGGCCGCGGCTTCCCATATCGTGGCTATTCAGCCGGGAACGACCGATGGGCTGCGCTCGAAAGCCGCCACAAGATGGTCGATCGCGGCGCGTGCGGCCGCCCGCGTCGCCCGGCCCATCGGGAAATAGGCGTGCACCGGTATGCCGGCCAACGTCCACTCGGGGAGCAGGCGCACCAGCGTGCCATCCTCCAGTTCGCGGCGGCAGGCCCAGCCGCTTGTCGAGGTGATGCCGAATCCCGCAACCGCGGCGGCGATGGCACCTTCGTTCTCATCGGTCGAGAAATGAAATTCGGGCTTGATGGCTGATTCCTCGCCATGTCTTTCGAACCGCCAGGCTGTCGGCACGGCGGCGGCGGTCCCGCCGACAATGCGGTGCAGGACGAGATCGACAGGTGCCTCGGGCGTGCCGTGCCGGGCTAGATAGTCGGGCGCCGCCACGATCACGCGCGGGATCGTGGCTATGCGTTTGGCTGTGGCCGTGGCGTCGGCCAGCTGGCCGAGGCGGATGGCGACATCGACGGCGTTGCGCACGAGGTCCTGCCGCTGATCGGCGAGCTGGAGCTGGATGTGCAGAGCCGGATGCCGCTCGGCGAAGGAGGCTAGGCGCGGGATGACGTCGCGGATACCGAAGCTGGTGGGCATGCTCATGCGCAGGAGCCCGCGCAGCTCGCCGCCCTCGCGCACGCTATGCTCGGCCTCTTCCAGCGCCGCAAGGACCGGCTCAATCCGGGCAAGGAATTCACCCCCGGCCTGCGTGGTCACAACGGCCCGGGTGGTGCGCGACAGCAGCCTGACGCCCAACTCGGTCTCCAGCTCCGCCACAATCCTTGACGCCTGTGACTGCGACAGGCCGCATTCCCGCGCCGCGGCCGAAAAGCTGCCGAGACGCGCGACGCGGGTGTAGAGGCGGAGAGCGAAGTTATCCTTGATCAAGTCCCGTCGGCTCCTCTCGGGACGGCGCTGCTGCCTCGGCTCCGGGCGGTGACGTGTTGCGCACGACAAGGTCGGCGGGCGTCAGCGTCCAGCAGGCTTGTCCCTTTCCCCTCCTTGAACCCGATTTAGATAAACAGCGCAGCATTCCCCACGTTGGCTTTTCATGGCGACGTGGTGGCAGCCAGGAGAATAGCCGATGCAATGCGTTGGACCACAAGGCGTTGATTGACCTTACGTCTACTTCAGGATGTGCGAGGTCCGCTTTCTCTGATAGCTGGTCCAGAAGCAGGCCGTCCGCTTACGGCCATTTACTGCTGTTCTCCGCGCCGCGCCATCCGCCGCCGCGCCGCCGCGCCTCCCAAGAGTAGCAGCACCCCCGTAACGGCCTCATTGGTGTAGTACGGCAGCATGCGCCAAGTTAGCGCGCACAGCAGCAGCATGGCCACTGACGGCGCCCGGCGACTCTGCCATGCGAAGACGAAGGCGACCGCCAGCAGGGCGTTGACGATGTCGGACTCAGTTGGGGCGCTCATGGCTGCGCCGCCGGCGCGGGCAGCACGACGTAGGGCGTCGGCTGCACATAGTAGGGTGCGGGCTGAACAAGGACCGGAGCTTGCTGGATGACGACGGAGGGCGCCGCGGGCTGGACGACCTGATCGCCGTGCGAGGCCATGCAAGCGGCATACGTGTTGTCATATGTCGCCTGGATAGGACCGGCATAGGCGTTACCCTGGTCGGCGGCGGCGCCGGTTCCTCCGATGGTGCCAAGGCCTGCGCCAATCGCCGCACCGCGACCGCCGCCGACGGCGGCACCCAGGCCGGCCCCGAGAGCGGTGCCGATCACGGCGGTGCCGAGCTGCATGGCGGACGCGCGGTCCACCATGGGCTTGGTCTGGGCATCCGCTGCGAGCGAGCAGACCCGCTGGTCCGCCTGGAAGGCTTCGAAGCTGTGACCCTGGCCGGGCATGACCTGGACCGTCGGCCCGAGAGGCTGTGCGCAGGCGGAGAGAAGCACGCACATGCCGACAGGCACGGCGAGGGCGCGAGGGGTCATGTTTGGCTCCATGGTGTCGGGGATGAGGCAGCGAGTGCCGAGCGGGCAGCCGCGAGCACGGCGTCGTGCAGGCGGGAGAGGCGGGCGCGGTGGATGCCGAGGCACACGGCCATGCCGACCAGGCTTGGCACGACGACCCACCAGAAGGCCCACTGAGCCAGTGCGGCCAGCAGCAGGTAGTAGAAGCTGTAGAACAGGAAGACCGCGCCGATACCGCCGATGACCAGGAAGCCAGGCGTCAGCAGCCCGCGCAGCACATCCAGCACAATCTCCACCGTGCCTTCGAGAAAGCGACCAGTGCCGCCGAACAGGCTCGTGGTCAGGTCGAGGAGCTCGGTCAGGCGGTTGAGCGCCGCCACGTCCCCCAGCACGAAGTCGTCCAGCGCGTGGTCCCAGACCACGGCGTCGTGCACGACGTGGCGGCTCGTGCCGATGTCGCACAGCAGGTGGCCCGCGACCGTTCCGTCGTAGCCGGCCGGCCCGAAGCGCAGCCGCATGGAATGGTTCTCGGCACCCGCACTGCCGAGCCGCACCGAGAACGCCACCTCGCAGCCCTCCAAGGGGTCGGGCCTGGCAAGACCGTAACGGGTGCAGACGTCCTCCATCAGCGGGCCCTCCCATCGTCGCACCTTTGGGTCGAGCGGTAGCCCCGGCCCTCCCAGCTCAGGACAGGATCGTCGTGGTCGAGGCCGGACGGCCGGGCTGGGTTGGCCGCATGTTCGGATGGTGCCTCCACCGCGCGCATGAAGCTGGCAATGACTGGCAGGCTGAACGCCGCCACGATGGCTGCACGCAGTGTCGTCTCGATTCGGCTGGTCATGATGATTGCCTTCCAGTCGGGTCAGGCAGGAAGCGGCAGGGCCGCCTAACCGATTCGAGGATATATCCGAATACGGGTTAGCGGCAAGCGGCTGTCACGCTCTTCATGCAACAACCGGTCGCTACCCAATGCCTATCCGCCGATCACCTCGCCATGATCTGCTTCGGGAGATCCTCGCAAGCCAGCGCGACGCCGCCGGCGTGACCCAGGTCGAGCTGGCGGCTCGGCTGCGCAGGCCGCAGTCGTGGGTAAGCAAGGTCGAGAACGGTGAGCGCCGGATCGATGTGGTCGAGTTCCTGGAGGTGGTCGAGGCTCTGGGCTGCTCGGCTCACGACATCCTTTTTGAGCTGGACCGCCGTCATGCGGCGCTGGTCGCCAAGCCGAAGCGCGGCCGCAGCAGGAAGGCGGTGCCGAGCTGACCCAGGGATGCATTCGCCTTGGAGGAGCTCTCACAAGCCGACCAGGTCAGTCAGAAGGGCCAGCAGGAAGCGGTCTTGGAGGATGCCATATCGATCGACGAGGCCGACCAGTTCGCCCTCGTCCCAGGCCAGAAAGGCAGCGGCCCGTGCACGGTGACCGTCGAGCGTGACGGCTCTGTATGCGGCCACCTGGGCCAGCGATGATGAGCCAGCCGAATGAAGATCGGCATGGGCCTGCTCGAGCGCCTCCTCGCTCATCGTTCGCGTGTCCGCCCTGGCAAGTCGATCGACCTGCCGCCTGATACGGCCATACGCGACGCACGCGGTCAGCAAGGCGGCGTCGGGATGGGTGGGTTGTTCAGATAACCGCGCGCTTCCCTTAAGGATGCGGGTGGCCGCGGCATAGGCGCGCGCGACGGTGACCCGGCGGCGTGTGCCGGGACTGGTCTCGGACATGATTTTGTTCCTGGTATTGCAGCCCTTCAGGCCGCGTGATGCACGCTGGAGCTAGTCGGCGGCTGTTGGTCGTCAGTCCCGCGAGGGCTGTTGCAGCAGGCTGCGCGGGCGCAGCAGGGCGGCGTCGCGAGCGTGCCGCCGCGCGAGTTCGGCGCGGGCCTCGTCGGATGCATAGAAGTCAAAGTTTGCGTCACCAGGCTTGGAGCTTGCGAACCAGGCCAAGTCCTCGCTAGCCATCGCGAACCAGATCGAGGCGTCGTCCCACGGTCCAGGCAGATAGCCGTGCGGCGCCATGGGCTCGGAGCTCAGCCGGACCAGCGCCTCCAGGCGGGCGTCGCCTCGCAATTTACCGAACGCGGCGGTCGGCGGAGGCTGCGTGCCGTGGTCGCCGACCGCCACAGCCCTGGCGACCATGCTATCGCCGACCAGCGTCACGACGGCGCCGAACAGGTCAGCGATCGCTTGCACACGGTCTGCGGTGCGGCGGGCGACGGTCTGGCCGACCTCCGCCGGCGGACGGCGGAAACCGGTTCGCGTTGCCAACGCAACGGGATCGCGGACGTCATCGTCCGGCCACGCCAGGCGCGCGATCTTCAGCAGGTCGATTCGTGGAATGCCGCGGGTAAAGGCCGGGCAAAAAATGTCCCAGGTCGCCGCACCCCAGCCGATGAGCGCAGCCGGAACGTTCTCCGTCCAAATTGTCTGCGCCAAGATAGCGGGCGTGCAGGGGACGAAGCGGGCTGTCCTCTCGTCCGTCAGCGTGGCGAAGCGCCGGGCAGTGGGCGGACAATACGCCACGGCGTTGGCATGCACCTCGATGTCTATGCGCGCCAGTGCGCGGATTTCGGGAGTCGGCAGGGGAGCCGCGTCGAAGGCGACGGCGCGCACATGCGTAAACGTCCGGCCGAAGCCGGAATCGTTGTCATTAGTCATCATGATATCCTCGTCAGGTTTGGTGCGGCAGCTGCTCTGGCGCGCTGCTCAGGAAGCGATCTTCCTGGGGAAACTCGATCCCCTCTTGCGACTACCCTGTGGAACTCCCACTGCCTGTCATGTCGGCAATTGCGGTCCGCACCGCGGCCATGCCGCCGAATTTACGGACCCAAGCGAGGCCGCCTGGGCCGAGATGCCTCCGGATCAGCGTCGTGGTGAGCCGGACATCTCCCAGCGATGTCGCGAGGTCGGAGACTGCCGCGAGCATCGCCGGCCGGCTGCGGTCACGCCGCGTCTGGCACGGCACGCCGATCCGCTCAGACATGCTCAGGACACCGCCGCGCCGGCTGGCATGCGCCCAGGCCGTGCCGAGCCCGGCCGCTGTCGCCTCGTCGCCCGTCGGCATGCGGCCGAGCTGTTTCGCAAGCGGAGCCAGCGCGGCCGCGACCTGCTCTATCGTCGTGTAGCTGCGATCTTGTGCGCGCCGGCGCGGCGCGGCAATTCCTGCCGCGTCGCCGACCGCTTTGCGTAGAGCATCCCCTCGGCCAGCCCAAAGACGGGAGCGTGCACTGCCGAGTGCGTGAAGCCCGGCCTGTCTGAGCTCAGCTTCTGTGGGATAGACTCCGTGTCCGCGCACCCATTGCGCCAGTTCGGCGACCACGCGCTCACGTGTCCAGACATCCTTGCGACTCTCATCCCGCAGCCCGAGTGCGACGGTGACGCGCTGGCGCATGCCGGGCTGCTTGAGCAGCTCGCAGGCGTGTCCGTAGCCCGCCTTCGCCAACGCCGTGAAGGTCGGTATCGCGCCGCCGCACGCTACTTCCTCGATGACCTGACACAAGAACTCAAATGTCCACGTCCCCTTTGCGCGCGTGCATCCGCCGCTGCTAGGTTGGGGCAGCGGCGGCGCTTCGCGCCGCAGCCTGATTGCGATTTCAGCGATGCGGGCCGTCAGACGCGCCTTGTCATGGATATCGGCCGGTTCCACCAGCAAGGGGGCGATGCCGAGAGCCTGATATTGGGAACTCTTGGCCGCCCACTGCCGCGCATATTTCGCGCGAGGCTTGCTGGTCGGCGTGACCATGGCGGCGCACGCGATACGCAGCACCTCAACATGTACGCGACCGTCGATGACGAAATCCGTCGATCGTTTCGTTTCGCTGGGCAGGATGACATGCGGCTGGATGCGGACGTCCGGCATCGCAATGCGCAGCGCGTTGTAGACGACCACCTCCGACCAGGAATCTAGCCTCGTGCCGTCCGCCGCCGTAGGACGATTGGGCGGCTTGATGTCAGGGTGTTTGGCCAACACGGCCCGCTGGAAGGCAGGGAATGATGCGAAGTGCGCCTGGGCGTGGCTCCTCAGCGATGAGGCTTCGCCACCGATGGCGGCCAGTGCCGCCGTGGACAGCGTGATGCCGGCTCGCCGGGATGCCGCGGCATAGGCATCGATCGTGCGCTCCGCCGTCCACCAGCCACGCGGCCGATACAGGAGCCGGCGATTCACGCCCGCCTCGTCCGCCAGGATCTGCAGCTCGGCGGCGTCGAGGATCACCGCGAGTCGGTGCAGCCCGGCGACGTGCAGCAGCGCGTGGGTGACCGACGTGTTGGGATGCTGAACCGCGAGCGCTTGCATGGCGGCGATCTGGTTGCGCCGATCAGACCAGTAACCCTTTGGGCACTGGGCACGGCCCGGCGAGCCAGCCGACCAGGCCTCGACGCCGCCCCAGTAGCACAGCGCGAACAGTGGCAGGGGATGACCCACCGGGAAGTCCGCCTCTGTCAGCGGACGCTCCAGGCGGGCAGTCTTTTCACGTAGGATCGCGCCGAGGTTACGAAGACGATGCTGCGACCAATGGGCATCCTTTCCACCGAGCACACGAAGGAAATCTAACTGGATCCCGAAAACGTAAGGCAGCGCGGATACCTCTTCGGCAAGCGCAGCATGAGCTACATCGAAAACGTGCTCAGACGTGTTCGACTGCAGGGCTTCGCGCATCGCGGCGGCGGCTGCGACCAATGCTGTGTCAGCACCGCTTGCAACGACGTTCGCTAAACGCGCGATGGCGCGTCGTCGTGTTGATTGATCGTGAACCATGACTTCTCCTGGTAAAAGCGCCCAGGTTCAGGACGGCGCGTTCCGTCTGGGAACGGCACTCACGGTCTCAATCTTCACTGGGGAGGAGGTAGACCCTCTTCACCCTTCCACCACCATCTAATTTCTTTGAGGAATGCTTCTCCTCGAGAGGTCTTCGCGTCGAGATTCCGACGTTCTGGAAGAAGTCAACGTCGACGACCGCGCGACTTATTTCGACGGACAACGACCGGAGTGGGCGCTGCCGGCCCAACGCCAAGTTTGAGTGAGGTCTCGCCGTTACGGAGCGTCTTGGGTAGGATCGGAGTGTTCCGCTGCTGCTGGGTTCCTGGTTGTTTTTCAGAGCAGGCCTCGCGCTTCGGATCTCGGCGAGAAGCTGCGTCAGCCTCCGTCTGCGTAATAGTCGGCACTTCGCCGGCTTCGGGCTGAGCAGGCGCATGAACCCGAGCGCGACTTGGCGTTGGTGAAGGTCGCTTTTCTGCCGACTTCTTGACGGGTAGACCTCCCCATGCCCGTCGGTCCGATTGATTTGATGCGGACGTGCCCGACCCCGCAACTGCGGCTGCCTGGACCAGGGTGGCGTCGGCAGCTTCAGCAAAACGGCGAGACATTTCCTGCTGAAAGACTTCCTTGATGCTGTTGCGACGCTTTTCTGCCAGCAGTTTGGCATCCACTACGCTTGGCAAATCGCCACGGCTGAGATCGGACATCCGCTCGCGTATGTCCTTTGCGCGGACGCCATCGATGCGCCTACCTAAGCTGTGCACCTCGCCGTCGATGTCGATGAGCACGAAGTCACGTCTGTCGCCCTGTGCGAGAATGGTGCCACAGGCGTTTACTGCCGCCATGAACGACGCCCCGTCATGGCTCCTGTTCCAGATGGCCGTTATCGTCGCGTTCTCGATCTCGGGCTTGATACCGGTCCGCTCTGCCTGACGGTGTTCAAAGTCGAACGGCGCGCGCGTCGGGCGCGCCTGATCTACTCGGTCGAAAAGCGGGCCTTGAACGCGCTCATGGCCAAAGATCCTTTCGAGATCACGCGCCACGATTTCGTGGCGCAGGAAGTTTCTGCCGTCATGCGCCATCTTGCCAGTGTCAACGTCGACACGGCTCCAGACCACGTGCAGGTGCCATCTCGTATCCTTCAGATGCTCGATGACTGCTCGTGGATGCCCGACCAGTCCAAGTTCCCTTTCCAGGCGATCCACGGCCAACTCCTTCTGCTCGGCGTCGAGCAGCGGCTCCTCGGGCGAAGAACTGATCACCGCCGCATAAAGGACACGCGAACTTCGGGTGACTACGCCATGAGCGGCAAACTCCCTGAGGGCACCTTCGAGATCATCGGCGACGGCGCCTCTGATCTCACGGAGCGTGACGACGGCATTGGTGTCTTGCCGGAGCAGGTGCGCGCTCATCCGGGTAATGCCGGACGCGGTGCCCTGGCGCGCACCACCCTTGATGATCATATCCGACGCTCGAGAGCGCGGAGAATGGCGTCGCGGACTTCCCGAAGATCCTTCTGCATGGTCTGCAGAGCGCCGAGCGGTCCGGCCACACCCACGCTGTTAGCGACACGCGCCATCTGATTGACATTCGAACCTATACGGCCAAGCGTCCCCAGAAGGCGCGCAAGCTCCGCCTTGTCGACCTGGGGGCGCCGCATGGCGCGGGGCCCGGCGTCACCGAGAGCCATACGACGGACGTAAGCTCCCACGGCGAGTCCTGCTCTGTCCGCAGCTTCGGCGATGATGGCGGCCTCCTCCGGCAAGACCCGGACGGCAACGATATGGGTCCTCGACCTGGTCTCGGAGCCGCTTGCCTTGGTCATCTTGCTGCTTCCTCACTCTTTCCTCGTGTTTCGAGGCACCCGGCCGGGAGGGTCCACGGGAGGGCAGAGCCCGCCCTGGCAAGCCGCGCGGTTATACCGCGCATGGCTTGCCGCCTCCGTAATCTTCCGAAGTAACAGTCAATACTGCTTCGAGCGGCGAAGCAAGTGATTCGCTCGATATCGTTATAACTATTAGTACTTGCAAGAAGAGCTTGGCTCTGGACTCCTTGACCGTCGGCAATTTCGCCGCGAATCATCTCAAGGACTGTTGCAGATGGCCCGCAAGGACGCAGGTTCGACTCCCCACAATTCCAACCAGCACGTAAACCGTGAAGCTTGGCTGCAGGCTGCAGTAGAGAAGCTGGCGCTGTATTTCACTGAAGCTGGGCATCCTCTCCCGACAAGGATCCGATGCTCGGTCGGCTTCACGGGCGCGGGCAAGAGCGCGAAGAAGTCTGCGGAAGTTTGGCGCGCCGAGAAGTCGGGGGACCGAACTACGGAGATTTTCCATGCTCCGACAGTCGACGATCCCTTCGACGTGTTGACGGCTTTGACTGGGTGCCTCGTCACCTGCCTCACGCCGACCAAACCCGACGGAAATGTCACCTACAAGTCTATCGCTGCGGATGTCGGCTTGCGGGGAACGAGGCGAGAGCCAGCCTGCGGACCGGCACTTCGCGATCGGCTGTTGGCGCTGAGGGAGGAGCTCGGGCCGTTCCCGCATGCGCGGCTTGATGTGACGTCGGAGAAGGTTGGGAAGCAGGGCACCAGGATGCTCGCCGCTGCCTGTCCGGTGTGCAAGGCGCGTATCCGCCTCGCTGCCTCCACGGTGGAGAAGTCGGGGCTGCCCATCTGTTCCGCCGACATGGTTCACTTCGAGCTAGATAAGGGGAAGGACGCGGCTACCACGGGCTTGCCGACCGATCCGATCTTGCCCACCACTCCAATGAGCGAGGTGGAGAAGCCGGAAGCCGAGGTGGACAAGCTGTCTGTGAGTGATCTGCCGCCTGCAGTCGGTGAGACGCCTTCGAGTCCTGTCGAGTCACCTGCGTCGAGTTGGACAGCGCGTTTTCCGAACGGGCTCCGTCCCGCTGTCAGCAATAAGCTTTTGAAACTTGGGGGGAAGCGGTCCTCGGAAGAGGGATGCTGGTCCGGCAGCGGCCGGCACCTGGAGACAGGTGATCTCGTTCGTAGTGTTGGCGGAGAGTTCACGGTGGTGGACGAGGCTGCTGCGGGTTCCGGCCCAGCTCCAGGCGGTTTGCCTGATGAACAGAGCGCCCTTGCTTCGTAGGCGCGGACTGTAGTACCCACACTTCTTACGCGGCGTTTTTTCCGCGTTCTCAGCGGCTGATGTCGGTGGCCTAGAGTCCAGGTCCCCCAGCCAAGCGACAAACGCGCCAGGTGATCGGCTGCTCCGGGGGGCACCGGACGTGGCGCTACGCCCCTGATCCGGCATCCCCCCCCAGAAGCGGCGGACTGGCTCGCTAGTTCGAGCTGCTCGGCATCACGACCTGCGGGATGGCCGACAGGCTCGGCATCTCGTCGATGCTCGACGGGACGATCGACGGCCAGTTCGGCGAGAAGACGGCGCCAACCGCATCGAGGTACGTGTAGGCGTCACCTTTCGTCGGTGCGATATAGTGGCCTTCGCCATACTCGTTCCAGTTGTCGAGTAGGATCATGTTGGCAGGCAGGCCGCTGGGCCGCGCGGCCATCGCCGACTTAGCCGACACCAGCAGCGACTGGTAGTCGGCTGGTGTCAGCTTCCAGCTGATCTTGTTCTCGGCCCAGGGGGCGGCATTCCAGCCCATCGATGCCGTCACGATGGTCGGCAGAGCGGAATATTGCAGCCAGTTGCTCCAGGCCTGCTGTTGCTCGCCGGCAGCTTGTGCATCCGTCGGGGTCTGCGTCACCAGC
The DNA here is from genome assembly GCA_965198755.1 of Acetobacteraceae bacterium. Classification (GTDB taxonomy): domain Bacteria; phylum Pseudomonadota; class Alphaproteobacteria; order Acetobacterales; family Acetobacteraceae; genus BOG-908. The sequence goes on along the minus strand of OZ240673.1, from coordinate 2,768,470 downwards.
AGGTCGGTGAAGCTAGGCAGGTGGTAGGCGAAGACGTAATCGAAGCCGGCAGCTGCAGCGTCGGCGTTCGTATGCGCGTAGTCCTTCGTGTAGTAGTTGCCGAACTTCACGTCGACGCCGCGCGGGTCGTTACCCACCACCCAATGGTTGGCCGGCGTGGTCGATCCCGACTGCTGAGTTTCTAGGACCAGGCCGGCGAAACCTGCCTTCAGGGCCGCTTGCCGGAACGAGTTTATGCCGGACTGCGCGTTGGCCAGACCGCCCATCTGGGTGATGAAGGTTTCGAAATCGTAGATCGCCAGCACCGGCTTGCCGTTGAATTTGAGGTAGTTCGACTTGGAGAAATACGTGTTGATCCAGTAAGGTACCATGTTGTTCACGAAATCCGCGACACCTGACACGCCGCCGAGCTCCGAGCCGACGTTGATCCAGTCGATGGCGAACCTGATAGAGTTGCGATACTTCGCCGAGTTAGCGATCGATTGCAGCAGTTGATCGTAGCTCGCCATGACGGTGCTGGCGCCCTCGTTGCCGGCAAGGCGATACCAGCACGGCTGCAGGAACGAGATCCCGTGTTCGACGGCCATCTTGATCTGCCAGTCGGTAGCGACGTCGTACGCCTCGTTGTAGGTCCCCATGATCGATATACGGTCCGGGTAACCGTTAAGGCTCTGCCAATCCATCTTGTTGGCCCACAGGTTGCACGCCTGCGCGCCAACGAAGTAGCTGCCGGTTGCGGCCGGCTTGGGCGTCGGCACCGACGCGGAGCTTTGCGACACCAGCGTGCCGTTGACAGTGAGGCCGATACTGCTTGCCGGGCTCGCCTTCGATCCGGTGACGTAGAGCCGCACGTAGCGGAAGCTGCCGTTCACCGTGCTGGTGAAGGCCTGGCCGAGTGCGCCCGACGTGTTGTCGGCGAGCGTGGTCCACCAGGCGTCGTCTTCGTAATCGTCGTTCGAACCCTCGATCTTGTAGGACCAGAGGTCGGCCTTGGCGAATATCTGCTTGACGCTGGCGAGCTTGTAGATTGCGCCCAGGTCGATCACCAGCCATTGCGGGAAGCTGCTGCTGGAGGCAACCCAGCTCGTGACCTGCTTCGAGCTCTGCACGTCGGCGCCGCCGGGCGTGTGGCCAGCGGCGAAGCTGGAGGCCGCGGCAGGCTTGCCTGTTGTGCTTGCAGCCAATGTCGGGCTTGCAGCCAATGCGGGAAAGGAGCCAAGCAGGAGGGCTCCGGTAAGCGCGAGCGACAGTGTGTTTGTGTTCATGGCGTAGTTCCGTACAGGTTGAGTCGCACTGTCCCGTGGCAGCCGTGCGCCCCGGTGCGTCGCGTTCACGCCGCACACTCGTTGGTCGCCTGAGTGCTAGCGGTAGAGGTGGGGAGTGTTCTAGCGTTTGCTGCGGGTGCGAAGTGACGACCTTTATTACTGTCTTGTTTAAATATTAGGTTGATCACTACACTCTAGCGCGTATTTATTAAGATAATACGATCAAACCGCTGCAGTCGTCTCAGAGCCAGCCAAAAAGCAAGGCCTGCTTTTTTGAAAAAAGGCAGCAAAAAACTTTTGGTCCTGCTGTCGCGGAGTCTCCCTCAGCGCGCGACCAAGAAACAAAAATTTTTTGGTTCTTTTTTTCAAAAAAGAACTGCTTGCTTTCTATCTCGGCCAACCAGCCCTCGCCGCCTGAACCTGTTGCAGACGCGAAACACCAGCATCTTTCCAATGTTAAACAGTACATCGGATACTCTCGCCGCCCCGTGAATGACTGACCAAAAATCAGCCGATAAAATAACAACCCCTGATTGATGGTGACGCTTACGTCATGGGTCTACTCAGCCTCGAAACGAGCCGCATCGGTGACGTTCCGGAGTAAACCACAGTGACCGCATATACCTGGACTGGCGCGGCCGGAGACGGCAGTTTCAACACGGCTGCGAACTGGTCGCCGAACGGCGTTCCCGGCGCTGCGGACACCGTCACCATCAACACCAATGCGGCATCCACCATCACTGTCGCCACCGGCGACGCTGTGCAGGCGCTCACCCTCGGCAAGCTGGACACGCTGGCCGTAAGCACGGGCGAGACGCTGACAATCGGCTCGTCCGCAGCGAGCACGCTGTCCATCGCCGGCACGCTGTCGCTGAACTCCACCGCCTACAACAGCGCGCTGGTCATCGGCGGCCCGACGGTCACGCTGAACGGCGCCGGCACCATCCTGCTGGGCAACGCCGACGACAGCAACATCATCGTGGCCGGCACCGCGGGCGACCAGTTCGTCAACGTGAACGACAAGATTGTCGGCGCCGGGCAGATCGGCGCCGGCAGCGCGCTCGCCTTTGTCAACGATGCCGGCGGCGTGGTGGACGCCAGCGCCAGCAACCAGCTCATCATCAACACCGGCTCGCTGACTGCCAGCAACGCCGGCATATTCGAGGCGACCAAGGGCAGCGGCGGGCTGGTGCTGCAGACCGCCATCAACGACGGCACCACCGGCAAGATAGAGGCGAGCGGCGGCAACGTTCTGCTCAACGGCGCCACTATACTGGGCGGCACGCTCAGCAGCACCGCCGGATCCTCCGTCCAGGTGGAAACGAGTTCGGGGCTGGACGGAACCGCGCACGCGGTGACCAACGCCGGCAGCCTGGTCGTCAACACCGGCGAGACGCTGAGCGTTCTGGGCACGCTGAACAACACCGGCGTGCTGTCGCTGCAATCCACCGCCTACAACAGCGACGTGGTGTTCGGCACCACCGATACGCTGACCAGCACGGTGACGCTGACCGGCGGCGGCTCCATCGTGCTGGGCGACGCGGACGCCGCCGACCGGCTGTATGGCGGCAACGCCGGCGACACGCTGGTCAACCTCAACAACACCATCTCCGGCAGCGGCACCATCGGCGCCGGCCAGCTCAACCTTGTCAACGACGGCACGATCAGCGCCACCGGCAGCGCCAACGCGCTCTACATCCAGACCAACTCGCTACTGAACAACGGGCTGATGGAGGCGGTCGGCACCCAGGGGCTGATCCTGCAATCGGTGATTAACGACGCCGGCACCGCCACCATCCTCTCGGCTGGCGGGACCGTGCAGCTCAACGGTGCCACCATCACCGGCGGCATGCTGGAGAGCAGCGGCGGCGGCTCCTTCGCGGTCACCAGCCAGGGCACGTTGCAGAACCTGAGCAATTTCGGCACCGTCGAGGTCAACACCGGCGAGACGCTGACCCTGCTCGGCACCATCACCAGCAGCGGCACGATCGGGCTGAACTCCACCGCCTACAACAGCGACCTCATCGTCGGCAGCCCGACCGTCACGCTGAACGGCGGCGGCACGATCCTGCTCTCCGACAACAACACTGCCGACCGCATCTACGGCTCGTTGGCCGCCAACGTGCTCGACAACGTCAACAACACCATCGAAGGTTCTGGCCAGCTTGGCGCCGGCCAGCTGACCCTCGTCAACGGCGCGGCCGGCGTGATCGACGCCACCGGCGCCAGCAACCAGCTGACCATCAGCACCGGCGAGCTGGTGACCAATGACGGCCTGATTGAATCGACGGGTGCTGCCGGCCTGGCCTTGCAGAGCACCGTCAGCAACGCCACCGGCACCATCCTGGCCGCCGGCAGCACGATCTACCTCAACGGCGGCGACGTGCAGGGCGGCCTGCTGGCCAGCAGCGGCACCGGCAGCTTCAGTGCCAATGGCCAGACGACGCTGGACGGATCGGCCAGCGCGGTCACGCTTAAGGGCGTGCTCGAGGTTGCCACCGGCAACACGATGACGGTGCTCGGCACCATCACCAACGACGGCACGATCGGGCTGAACTCCACCGCCTACAACAGCGACCTTATCGTCGGCAGCCCAACCGTCACGCTGAACGGCGGCGGCACGATCCTGCTCTCCGACAACAACACCGCCGACCGCATCTACGGCTCAGCCGCCACCAACGTGCTCGACAACGTCAACAACATCATCGAAGGTTCTGGCCAGCTTGGCGCCGGCCAGCTGACCCTCGTCAACGGCGCGGCCGGCGTGATCGACGCCACCGGCGCCAGCAACCAGCTGACCATCAGCACCGGCGAGCTGGTGACGAACGGCGGACTGATCGAGTCGACGGGTGCAGCCGGCCTGGCGCTGCAGAGCACCGTCAGCAACGCCACCGGCACCATCCTGGCCGCCGGCAGCACGATCTACCTCAACGGCGGCGACGTGCAGGGCGGCCTGCTGCTGAGCACCGGTATCGGCGACTTCAGCGCCAACGGCCAGACGACGCTGGACGGATCGGCCCACGCGATCATCCTGAAGGGCGCTCTGGAGGTGGCGACCGGCAGCACGATGACGGTGCTCGGCACCATCACCAACAGCGGCACGATCGGGCTGAACTCCACCGCCTACAACAGCGACCTGATCATCAACAGCCCGACGCTGACGCTGAACGGCGGCGGCATCGTGGCACTGAGCGACAGCAACACCGCCGACCGCATATACGGCGCCTCGGCGGCCGACGTCCTCGACAACGTCAACAACACCATCGAAGGCTCCGGCCAGCTCGGCGCCGGCCAGCTCACCCTGATCAACGCCGGCACCATCTCGTCGACCGGCACCAGCGGGCTCACCATCAGCCTCGGCAGTACCGGCACCAACACCGCCACCGGCAAGCTGCTCGGCGTAGGCACCGGCGGGCTGTCCGTCCAGAACGGCACCTACAGCAACGCCGGGCTGATCGAGGCGGAGAACGGCAGCGCCGTGACTTTCAGCAGCAACGCCACCCTGACCAACGACAGCAGCGCCGGCGTGCTCACCGGCGGCACCTACGAGGCGGCCGCCAGTGGCAACGGCGCCACGCTGAGCGTGAGCGGCGCCGCGGTAAAGACGCTGTCCGCCGACCTGATCCTGTCCGGCGCCGGCTCGAATGTGAGCTTCGGCGGCACGGCAATAGAGGCGAGCCTGACCGCCATCGCCGCACGCGCGCAGCTGCAGGTGCTGGGCGAGCGCTCCTACACCACCACGCTCGGCATCTCCAACAGCGGCACCATCCTGCTCGGTGGCGGCGACTTCACCTCAAAGCTGCTCTCCGACCGGGCCACTTCGCTGCTCTCCGGCTTTGGAACCCTTGCCGGCGGGTTGGCCAGCGCCGGCACGCTGAGTGCGACCGGCGGCACGCTGGACCTGACCGGCCGCGACAGCATCACCGGCACCGTTACCGGCACCGGCACGCTCTGCCTCGACGATAACCGCTTCACCCTGGCCGACACCGCGCCCATCACCGTCAGCGAGATTGCGCTGATCAACCGGGCCTCGCTGGCCATCTCGGACTCCATTACCTACGCAGGCACCTTCGACATTGTTGGCGTGTCCTCGCTTACCGGCACCGGCACCGGCACCTTCACCAGCAGCGGCCTGTTCGAACAGACCGGCAGGGGGACCGGCAGCATCGCCGACCCGTTCGCCAACAGCGGCACCATCGCGACGGTCAGCGGCGGCACGCTCGCGTTCACTGGCGGCCTGGCCAACACCGGCCTGGTGCTGGACAACGGCGGCTTCACCGACACCGCGGCGCTGACCGGCGGCGCGCTGACCATCGGTGCGCGGGGCAGCTCCGCCGTGCTGGCAAGCGCCAGCGGTGCGGCCAACAGCACGCTCTCCACGCTCACCGTCGGCGGCGGGACGCTGAACACCAGCTCGACCACGCTCACGGTGACCGGCGACTACGTCAACACGGCCGCCGGCACCGGCAACACCTACAATGCGTTCGCCAGCGTCACCGGCACCATCGACGGGCAGGGCACGCAGCTCGGTGTGGTCGGCGTGAATGGCACCACCATTCAGGACGTCAACGGCACGCTGACCATCGCGGTGGCCGCCGGCCACGCCGCCTACTTCGAGGTAGAGAACACCGGCGCGGCCGGCTCCGCGGCGCTGCGCGGCGCGCTGCAGACGACGGTGGGGGGCGGCACCATCAACGGGCGCGACCTGTCCGGCAGCGGCGTCACCGCCGGCAATTTCGGGCCGATCGCCGCGGGCAGCGCAAGCGGCACCTACGTGATCAACTACAAAGGCGGCGCCATCAGCAACGAGGCGATCCACCTGACCAGCGATTTTGCCAACGTCGCGGGGCTGACGATCGACATCGTGGCGCAGAGCGCATCGGCGTTACCCGCTGCGTCGAGCAGCTTTCCGGCGGAGGTGGCGTCGCGGGACTGGTTGGTGCTGTCGCATCACGGGTAAGCAAGGCGAGGCCTTCTTTTCTGAAGAAAAGAAGCAAAAGACTTTTGTCCCGGCTGTCGCGGAGTTTCCCGCACCGCATACCTGAGGGAACAAAAGTTTTTTGGTTCTTTTTTTCAAAAAAGAACTGCTTGCTTTCTTATCCCGGCCACCAGAACCGAATCGTATCCTGGCTTAATCCATCTGTCACAACCTCGATTCATCCCGACCGGATCATCCACTCCGGCCGGTGATTGCACTTCGGCGCGGGTTGGCAGCGGCAAACGCAGTGTCACGCCGGCCGGTGCCGAACTCTTCCGGCAGCGCGCGCTTGAAGGCGACGCACTTTTCGCGGAGGGCGATCTTCACTTTTTGGGCGTAGGTCGAAAGTGGGTGGTCGTAGAGGATCATGGCCGCGTCTCTACGATTGGTTATAATACGGATTCGTGCGGGCCTGCGGGCAGGAAGAAAGGCCTGCTTTTTTGAAAAAAAGAAGCAAAAATTTTTGACTCCGCTATCGCCGACCTTTCCGGAGAGCGCGCGACAGCGGAGTCAAAAGTTTTTTGGTCCTTTTTTTCAAAAAAGGACTGCTTGATTTCTACAAGTCAGCATCAACGCCAGTCGGTATTACTTGGCTGCCGCCACCCTTGCCGCCGTCGCCAGCGCGTCCACCCGCTCGTTCATCACGTCGCCGGCGTGCCCGCGCACCCACAGCCACTCCACCTGGTGCGGTTTGGCCGCGTCCAGCAGCCGCCGCCACAGATCCATGTTGGCCACCGGGTCGCCGTTGGCGGTGCGCCAGTTCTTCCGCACCCAGCCGGTGTGCCAACGGGTGATGCCGTTGCGCACGTACTCGCTGTCGGTGCGCACCACCACGCGGCTCGGTCGTGTCAGTGCCTCCAGCGCGCTGGCGGCCGCGGTCAGCTCCATGCGGTTGTTGGTGGTGGCAGGGTCCGCACCGGACAGCTCGCGCTCGCGGCCGCGGAACACCAGCACAGCACCCCAGCCACCGGGCCCGGGGTTGGGCTTGCAGCCGCCGTCGGTCCAGATCTGCACCGAGTCCGTGTCGCCCGCCGCCTCAGAGTCCGTAGTCATGACACCCCCGTGCGGCCAGGTGAAAACGCAACCGCCGCAGATAGTCCAGCGGGTCCTTGCGGACCACCAGGGCGCCCGCCGGCGTGTTCAGCCAGTCGAACAGCCGGGTCAGCAGGAAGCGCAGCGCCGCCCCCTGCGCCAGCACCGGCAGCGCCGCCGCCTCGCCGTCCGTTAGCGTCCGCACCACGCCGTAGCCGCGCAGCAGCGCCCGCGCCCGCGTCACGTTGAAGCTGAAATCCGGCTCGAAGCACCACGCGTTCAGGCACACCGCCAAATCGTAGGCGAGCATATCCGTACAGGCGAAGTAGAAATCGATCAGCCCGGAGATCGCGCCGCCGAGGAAGAACACGTTGTCCGGGAACAGATCGGCGTGGATGTGCCCCACTGGCAAACCCTGCGGCCAGGCGCCCAGGATGCGCGCCGCCGCCGCCTCCAGCTCGGCCGCCAGCCCCGCCTGCACCTCGCCGGCGCGTGCCTGGCAGCGCTCCAGCAGCGGCGCCCAGGCGTGCGGCCCCAGCCCGTTGGCCCGCACGGGCGCGAACCCCGCGCCGGCTAGGTGCAACTGCGCCAACGCCCGCCCGAGCGCCGCGCAATGCGCCACCTGCACCCGGCGCGGCCACACGCCGGGCAGGAAGGTGGTGATCGCCGCGTGCCGGCCGCACAGCATGCGCAGCGCCGCGCCGTCCTGCCCGCCGACCGGCAGCGGGCAGGTGATGCCGTTTGCCGAGAGGTGCTGCATCAGGCCGAGGAACCAGGGCAGGTCGGCCGGGTCCACCCGCCGCTCGTACAGCGTCAGGATGAAGTCGCCCTGTGTGGTGCGCAGCGAGAAGTTGCTGTTCTCCACGCCCTCGGCGATGCCGCGGAACGCCACCAGCGCGCCGATGTCGTAGTCGGCCAGGAAAGTGGTCAGCGCCTCGTCAGAGACGTCGGTGTAGACGGCCACGGGTCAGGCGTCAGAGCAAGACAAGGCAAGCGGTTCTTTTTTGAAAAAAAGAACCAAAAAACTTTTGCTCTCGTTGGTGTGCGTTGGTGAGGCGTGTCGTTTCAGCCGTCCGCGACAGCCGGCGCAAAAGCTTTTTGCTTCTTTTTCTCGAAAAAGAAGGCCTTGCTTCTTCCTGAATTTGCCAGCCCGCACCCAAGCCGCTCATCTCGCACATCAACACAGCACGCGAGGGCAGAACCCTGGACAACGCAACCCCCCAGCTCACCAGGGCGCTCGGCCGCTGGGACCTCACTGCCATCACCATCAACAGCACCATCGGCGCCGGCATACTCGGCCTGCCGGGCCGGGTCTACGCGCTGGTGGGCCCCTACAGCGTGCTGGCCTGCCTGGCCGGCGGCATCTTGATGGGCCTGGTCGCCGCCTGCTACGCCGAGGCAGCGAGCCGGCTGCCCGGCACCGGCGGCTCCTACCTCTACACCAACGCGGCGTTCGGGCCGCGCACCGCCTTCGTCACCGGCTGGCTGGCGGTGGTGACCAGGCTGCTCGCCTACGCCAGCATCACCAACCTGGCCGTGGGCTACGCCTCCGGCGTGCTGCCCGCACTTGCCCACCCGGCCTGGCGCATCATGGCCATCACCCTGCTTACCTGGGGGCTGGGCGGCATCATCGCCTCCGGCGTGGCACTGTCCGCGCGGGCCAACGGCGCCTTCACCCTGGCCAAGCTGACGTTGCTGGGCGGCTTCGTGGCCACAGGCGTCGCGTTCCTCTGGCCGCTGCACCCCGGCGCCCTGCCGCCCGCCCCGCCCGTGGCGCACTGGGCGCCGGCCGTGGTGCTGCTGCTGTTCGGCCTGATCGGCATGGACAGCACGGTCGTCAACGGTGCCGAGATGCGCAACCCGCAGCGCGACGTCCCCTTCGGCCTGGCCGTCGGCATGCTCGCCGTGGTCGTGCTCTACTCCGCCATCCTGCTGGTCTGCGCCGGGGTGGTGCCGAACCTCGCCGCCTCCACCCGCCCGCTGTTCGACGGCGCGGTGGCCATGCTGGGCGGCCGCGCGGGCACGGTGGTGGCGGTGGGCGCGGTGGTTTCGATGTCCGGCACGCTGTTCACCATCCTGTTCATCGGCCCGCGGCTGGTCTTCGCCATGGCCGAGGGCGGTCAGATGCCCGCATTCCTGGCGCGCGTGCACCCGCGCTTCGGAACCCCGGTGGCGGCCGTGCTCGCCCACACGCTGCTGGCCTGGGGGCTGACGGTGGGCAGCACGTTCCTCGGCGCGCTCACCGCCAGCACGCTGACGCGGCTGATGCTGTACGCGCTCACCACCGCCTCGCTCGTGGTGCTGCGCCGGCGCGGCATCACCGAGCAGCCGCACCCGCTAGCGCTGCCGGGCGGGCTGTGGATTGCGGTGGCGTCCACCGCACTGTGCGTCTGGCTGATGACGCAGTCCGACCGCACGGCCTGGGTGTCTGCATTGGTCTGCTTGGTGTTGGGGTTTGCTGTGCTGGTGGCGCGGGGGCGGCGGGCCTGAAGGCAAGGCAAGCAGTTCTTTTTTGAAAAAAGAACCAAAAAACTTTTGTCTCCGTTGGGTGTGCGGTGTTGAGGCGTTGTGTTTCAGTTGTCCGCGACAGCAGGCGCAAAAGCTTTTTGCTTCTTTTTCTCGAAAAAGAAGGCCTTGCTTGCTGTCTCGCCGAAGTGTTGTCCGCTTGTGCATCAACCCGGAACTGCGCCGCGCAACGCCCCGTTCCGCACCGGCGCAGCGCAAAGCGCCAACAAAGGAAATCACATGGCAGATCAGCAACTCAAGACACTGGTGACGCAAGGTCTCCAGGCGATGAAGGCAGGCAGCGACGTCGCCAAGATGGCCACCGCCGACATCGAGAAAGACGCAAGCCACCCGGAGCTGAAATCCACTCTGGCAACCGGCAACAAAAAAGCGGCGGAATGGGCACAGCGTATCGACCAGGCCATCGCCGAAGCCGGCAGTGCCGAGCACACTCCCAATGAGGTGCTCCAAGCCCACTTCGACGTCAGCAAGAAGATTCGCCAAAAGGCCCCTGACGCCACGTCACGCGACCTCGGCATCGTCGCGGCCGGACAGATGGCGCTGCACTACTGGATTGCCGCGTTCGGCACGATGGCGAACTACGCGGCGAACCTGAACCTGACGCAAACGGCGCAGAACATGAAGCAGTCGGCCGACGAAGCAAAGGAAGCCGACCAGAAGCACACTGCGCTAGCTGAGAAGCTGCTGGCGGCGTAAGGCAAGCGGTTCTCTTTCAAAAAGGAACCAAACAACTTCTGTCCCTATCACGTGCGCGTTGCCTAACTTGGCCGCTTGTCAAACTCGTTCCGGATAGAGGATGTCCGGACAAATATCAACTGGCGTTGAAGCTGACTCATAGAAAGCAAGCAGTCCTTTTTTGAAAAAAAGGACCAAAAAACTTTTGACTCCGCTGTCGCGCGCTCTCCGGAAAGGTCCGCGACAGCGGAGTCAAAAGTTTTTTGCTTCTTTTTTTCAAAAAAGAAGGCCTTGCTTGCTTTGGAGCAGTCAGATTTCAGGCCGGTTGGTATAAGCCGGCCGGGCCCGGTCGCCACTCGGTCCTTGGCTAGGGACGCCAGGCCGAGATGGCCGGCGCCGACCGTCGCCACGCCAAGGCTCGGGCAGCCAGGCCGCCGGATTCAGCCGTCGGGTCCTGGGTGACGAGCGCCCAGGATGGGCCGGCTTCTTGTTTACGCAAGCCGGGCGCCGACCTAATGGGCCACGATGCACAGCGCAGGCGGCCTCCGTCCCGAGATGAACCACGCTCCTTTCCGCCCCGTCGAGCTGGCCGCCCGCGCCGTCAACCGCGCCGTGGGCGAGATGCGGCGCGGCGTGCCCGTAGTGATCGTCGACGAGGCCGGCCGACGCTTCGTGGCGCTGCCTGCGGAGACAGCCACCCAGGCGACATTGGAGGAATACCTGGCCGCGGCCGGCGGCGTGCCGGTGCTGCTGCTGGCCGCCACGCGCGCCGCCGGCCTCGGCCTGGGCGTCACCGAGGTGGCGGACGGCGACCTGCCGCTGGCAGTGTCACTGCCGGTGGATGCGGCCCGGCTGGGTGCCGACGGCCTGCGCGCTCTGGCCGATCCGACCGCGCCGCCACCGGGCGACACCGCGGCGGCGCAGGCGGCCGACCTGCCGTCGGAGCTGTCCTCGGCTGGGCTGATGCTCGCCAAGATCGCCCGCCTGCTGCCGGCCGTGCTGATGGCGTCCGCGGGCACGGCGACCGAGGCGCTGCTCGCCGTGCGTGCCGTCGACGTGCTGGCCTACCCGCACGAGGCCGCCGAGACGCTGGTCCGCGTCGCCGACGCCCGCGTGCCGCTTGAGGAGGCCGAGGACGCCCGCGTGGTGGCCTTCCGCCCCGAGGACGGCGGCGACGAGCACCTGGCCATCCTGATCGGCCAACCAGAGGCCGCCGCGGCCCCGCTGGTGCGCGTGCATTCCGAGTGCTTCACCGGCGACATCCTCGGCAGCCGCCGCTGCGACTGCGGGCCGCAGCTGCACCAGGCGATCCGCCGCATGGCGGCAGAGGGCGCCGGCGTGCTGCTCTATATGGCGCAGGAGGGGCGGGGCATCGGCTTGGTCAACAAGCTGCGCGCCTACACCCTGCAGGACGGTATGGGCGGCCATACCCGGCTGGACACGCTGGATGCCAACCGCGCCCTGGGCTACGGCGCCGACGAGCGCAGCTTTGCCGCCGCCGCCGCCATGCTGCGCCAGCTTGGCATCGCCCGCATCCGGCTGTTGACCAACAACCCGGCCAAGGTCGCCGGCCTGTCCGCCTACGGCATCGAGGTCGCCAGCCGGCTCAGCCATGCCATCGCCGCCAACGGCGAGAACGACTCCTACCTCGAGACCAAGGCGCGCCGCTTCGGCCACCTGCTCGGGTGAGCCTGGCGGAACTCGCCCCTGACGGCACGCTGCGCTTCGGCCGCGACAGGGTACGGGTGGCGATCGGCCGCGCCGGCCTCACGCCGCACAAGCAGGAGGGCGACGGCGCCACGCCGATCGGCACGCTGGCGTTGCGCCGGGTGCTCTACCGCGCCGACCGTCTGGCCCGGCCGCACGCCGCGATGCCGGTCGAACCGATCGCGCCGGAGGACGGCTGGTGCGACGACCCGGCCGACCGCGCCTACAACCGCATGGTGCGGCTGCCCTACGAGGGACGGCACGAGGAGATGTGGCGGCGCGACGGGCTCTACGACCTGGTGGGCGTGCTTGGCTGGAACGACCAGCCGGTGGAGCGAGGTCGCGGCTCGGCGATCTTCCTCCACGTGGCGAGCGCCGATTTTCAGCCGACGGAGGGGTGCCTGGCGATGGCGCTGGCGGATCTGGTGCGCATGCTGGGGAGCGGGCTCGACGGCGTCAGGACAGGGTAAGCAAGGCCTTCTTTTCTGAAGGAAAGAAGCAAAAGACTTTTGTGCCTGCTGTCGCGGACCTTTCCGGAGACGGGTACCCAGGACGAGAAGTTTTTTGGTTTTTCAAAAAAGAACCGCTTGCTTACTTCGCATACCTCAAAGCCGCGTACACCCGCGCAGACGCCGGCCAAGCCCGCGTGATCGGCGCGCGCCAGGTCGCCGCCGACCAACCCTGCCACCAAGCTGGCCCGGGCTGTGAAGCGGCGGGGGGCTTGTCCGGCGCAGGCTGCTTCGCAGTGTCCATGATCGCTGCCGGCGGCGGCTCCGCCGCGAGCACGCGCGGGGCCTCGGGCGTTTGCACCGGTGCGGGGCGCGGTTGTACAGCCGGTTCGCTGCCCGCACCGGTGAAGTCTGCGGCGCAGCGGGCGCAGCGTAGCTTGCGCCGCCGGGCGACGACCTGGTCGGGCACGTCGTAGGCGGCGTGACAGGACGGGCAGACGATACGCATCGTGTTTCCTGCAGGCGGAGTCGTTGGTTGCAGACATCATACCTCCACAAGGCCGTCGGGCGTAGCTGTGCCGTCACCGCGCACGCCGCAGCCTTGTGCGACGGCGGACGCAAAAGTTTTTTGCTGCTTTTCGAAAAAGCCGGCCCTGCCTGCCTTCCGCGCATCCACCGCCCGACATGCTGAGCCTGCACCAGGTCAGCCTGCGCTACGGCAACGGCCCGCCAGCCCTGCAAGCCGTGACCTTCGACTTGCCCCAGGGCGCGTTCCGTTGGCTGCTCGGCCCGTCCGGCGCCGGCAAGACCAGCCTGCTGCGTCTGCTCACCCTGGCCGTTCGCCCCAGCTCCGGCCGCCTCAGCGTGCTGGGTGTGCGGTTAGACAGCGCGAGTCGGCGGGACCTGCCGGCGCTGCGCCGGCGGATCGGCATGGTGTTCCAGGATTTCCGCCTGCTGCCGCAGCTGAGCGCGTTCGACAACGTGGCGCTGCCGCTGCGCCTGGCCGGCCGTCCGGAGCGCCAGGCGCGCGCCGATGTGGCCGAGATGCTGCACTGGGTCGGCTTGGCCGGGCGGGCGGACGCGTTGCCGGCCGCGCTGTCCGGCGGCGAGCAGCAGCGCGTGGCCATCGCCCGCGCGGTCGTCGCACGTCCCGCGCTGCTGCTGGCCGACGAGCCGACCGGCAACCTTGACGACGTGCAGGCCGGGCGTCTGATGCAGCTGCTGGCCGAGCTGAACCGGCTCGGCACCAGCGTGGTGGTGGCCACCCACAACGCGTCGCTGGCGGCACGCCATCCGGCGCCCGCGTTGCTGCTGCAGGCGGGGCGGCTGCACGAGGCTGGCGGTGCCGAGGTTGCCGGCTGGGCGCATGGCGGCGCGAGCGTCGTCCACGCGGACGCCGGCGCGAGCGTCATCCACGCGGACGCCGACGCAAGCCTCGTTCACGCGAACGCCCCTGCAAACGTCGCCGGTGCGGACGCCGGCTCAAGCGTCACCGGCGTGAACCCCTTGCAGACGATCACTGGCGCGAACGCCGGCGGTGGGGTTGCCGGCGTTCGCGACGGCCGGGCGTCTGCCGGCGCGCCGGGGCGTGGCTGATGGCGTGGCCGCGTCTGGACCGGGCGGACCACCTGGGCTTGCAGGCGGCCCCGGCACGGCCGGTGGCTGCCGTGGCGGCGGGGATGGTGTTCCTGGCGGCCCTGGCTGTCGCGGGCACGCTGGCCGCCTCCGCCCTGGCCGGGCGCTGGCGGGGCGCCGCCGCGCAGGCGACCATCGTGCAGGTGCCGCGGCCGGCGGAGCAGGCGGGCGGCACCACCAGGGAAGCCGCGGTGGCCGGGCTGCTCGGGACGGGCGCCCGGCTGCTGTCCCAGGCGGAGGTGGAGGCGCGGCTGCGTCCGTGGCTCGGCGCGGATGCCGGGCGGCTGGGCACCGGCCTGCCGGCGGTGTTCGCGGTGCAGGGCGCGTTGCCGGCAGGGAGCGAGGCGAGGCTGGACCAGGCCGCGCCGGGCACGCTCGTCTCGCGCGGGGCCGAGTGGCAGGCGGCCCTGCTGACGCTCGCCCGAAGTCTGGTCGCGTGTTTCTGGCTGGTGCTCGCCGTGGTGGGCGGCGTTGCCGCGGCCGTGGTGGCCATCGCCACGCAAGCCGGGCTGGCGGCGCGGCGGGACGCAGTGGAAATCGTGCACGGGCTGGGTGCGACGGACGCGATGATCGCCGGACGCCTTGCCGGCCGAATGGCGCTGCTGGTGCTGGCCGGCGCGGCGGCCGGCGCGCTGGCCGCGGTGCCGCTGCTGCTGGCGCTGGCCGGGCTGACGGCGCCGTTCGGCACGGGGACCGGCCTGCCGCCGGATTTGTGGCTTCTGTTGGCGATGTTGCCGCCCACCGCCTGCGGCATCGGCTGGGTTGCCGCACACGCGAGCGTGCGCGCCTGGCTGAGGCGGCTGGCGTGACCGCGCTAGGCCGCAACGTGCCGCAGGCGTTCGAGACAGGCGAAGCAAGCGGTTCTTTTTTGAAAAAAAGAACCAAAAAACTTTTGTTCCCTGGAGTACTCACTGACGGAAACTCCGCGACAGCAGGACCAAAAGTTTTTTGCTGCTTTTTTTCAAAAAAGCAGGCCTTGCCTTCCTTGCCTGACATCGAACGGTCAAGAAGGCGGCTGCCATGACCGCACAGCGCCGCACCATCAAGCCGGCCCTGGCCGCCGCCGCTGCGGTGCTTGGCGTCGCGGTGCTGGCCTGGCTGGCCGGGTTCGCCTGGTTCGCCGCCGAGGCGGTGCGCGCCGAGGCCAGCCTGGCCAGGGCGGACGGGATCGTGGTGCTGACCGGCGGGGCGGACCGGATTGCTGCCGGCGTACGCCTGCTGCAGCAGGGCCGCGGGCGCGTGCTGCTGATCTCCGGCGTCGGCCACGGCGCGGACCTGTCCGACCTGCTGCGCGGCACCGGCACGGACCCGGCGCCGCTCGCCCCCTACGTGACGCTCGGCCACGCGGCCACCACCACGGCGGGCAACGCCGACGAGACGGCCGACTGGGTGCACGCGCAGGGGCTGCACTCGCTGCTGGTGGTGACCGCCAGCTACCACATGCGGCGCGCGCTGACCGAGCTGCAGAGGAGCCTGCCCGATATGAAGCTGATCCCGATGCCGGTGCGGCCGCCCGCCTTGCGCCACGCCGGGCTGTCCACCGTGCGCCTGCTGGCCGGCGAGTACAGCAAGTGGCTGGCCGCGGAGCTGTGGCTCGGCCGGCTCGGCGCCGAGCGCAGGCTGGGTGCCGCGGGCACCCAGGGCGGCCGGGCGTGATCGTCAGGCTGCGTGCCGCCGCCTACGCGGTCTGGTTCTACGGCATGACGGTGGCGTTCGGCCTGGCCGGCGTGCTGGTGCGGCGCGTGGCCGCCCACCGCTCGCTGGACCTGTCTCAGGCCTGGGCGCGCGCGGCGCTGGCCGGGCTGCGGCCGCTGCTCGGCGCGCGGCTGGTGCTGAGCGGCACCGAGCACCTGCCCACCAGCGGTCCCGCC
This sequence comes from Acetobacteraceae bacterium, assembly GCA_965198755.1. GTDB lineage: Bacteria > Pseudomonadota > Alphaproteobacteria > Acetobacterales > Acetobacteraceae > BOG-908. The sequence goes on along the minus strand of OZ240673.1, from coordinate 2,752,332 downwards.
CTGCTGGCGTGCCAGCACCAGTCCGAATACGACACGCTGGTCTGGATGACCCTGCTGCCGTTCCCGGCTTACGTGACCAAGCTGGAGCTGGTGAGCGTCCCCCTGGTCGGGCCGATGCTGGTGCCGGCCGGCATGATCCCGGTGGACCGCACGGCGGGTGCCGCCGCGCTGCGCAAGCTGTTGACCGACACCAAGGCCGCCGCCGCCGCCGGCCGGCAAATCGTCATATTCCCCGAGGGCACCCGCCTGCCGCCAGGCCAGCGCAGCAAGCTGCAGCCCGGGGTAGCCGCGGTGTCCGCCTATACCGGGTTGCCGGTGCTGCCCGTCGCCACCGATTCGGGGGTGTGCTGGCAGCGCCGCGTGCTGGCCCGCAGGGGTGGCCCGATCCACGTGTCCATCGGGTCGCCGATCCCCGCCGAGACCGGGCGCGCGGAGATGCTCGACCGCATCGAGGCATTCTGGCGCCTGATGGAAGACAGCGCGTTCGGGGCTGTGGATAACATTGTGGATGATGCGTCCGCGCCGCCGCGCGCCGGTGCCGCCCGGCACCGCTAAATCATTCTTAGCAATGGTTTTTTTCTGCCGTGTACACCGCTGTGGGCAGGCGCGGCAACAACCCTGGATTGTGGACCAACTAAGCTAACCCATTCACATCGTTTAGGTGTGCTGTTGTGCACGAAACCGTGAGTCCTGGACTATGTTGCGATGCCGCACCGGGCCGTTACGCCTCTGCCCGGGCGATGCTGCGGATGTGGATGATTGTCGGGCGGCCCGCCCCTGCCGAAGGAGGTTGAGGGTGCGGAAATGGCTATACGTGCCCGCTGCGCTGGCCGTGCTGGTGCTTGCCGATGCGCTGCTGTGGTGGGTGGCGGTGAGCCAGTTGCAGGCCGGGCTGGACCGCTGGGCGGTGCAGGCGCGCGCGTCCGGCTGGGCGGTGAGCGCCGGCGCCCGCACGCGTGGCGGCTTCCCGTTCAGGGCTGAGCTGAGCGTGGCCGGCGTAGGGCTCGACGGTGGTGCCAGGCTGATGCCGGGCGGGCTGGCCTGGCGCGCCGACCGGCTGAAGCTGGAAGTGGCCATGCTGCACCCGGCCACCCTGGTGCTGAGCACCTCCGGCCCGCAGCACCTGCGCCTGTCGCACGCGCCGCCGCTGGTGTTCACCGCCGCCAGGCTGCGCACCTCGGTGCCGCTGACCGGGGTGGATGGCGGCATCGCGACGCTGGAGGCCGGCGGAGTGCAGGGCGGCATCGCCGGCTCCCGCCACCCCGACGACGTCCAGCTTGCCAGCCTGCGGGCGAGGTTTTCCGGCCAGACCGGCGCCGACGGATCGATCTCCGCCCGGCTCGACGCGCAGGCGGCCGGGCTCGGCCTGCCCGATACCGGCCGATGGCCGCTGAGCGCCAGCATCGCCGGCGTCGGGGGCACGCTGCTGCTGACCTCGCCGCCGCTGGGCGGCCGGCACGACGGCAGCGCCGCCACCACCGACCCGCAAGACCAGGCCCGCGCCTGGCGAGACGGCGGCGGCGTGCTGGTCGGGCAGGGGCTGACGCTGCGCTGGGGGCCGCTGGCCGTGGCGGCGGAGGCGAGGCTGGGCCTCGACGCGCAGCTGCAGCCGGAGGGGACCGGCAGCGCGGACGTAGCCGGCGCCGGCGCGGCACTGGACGCGCTGGCGGTAGGCGGCGTGTTGCCGCCAGGGGTCGCCGCCACGGCGAAAGTTGTGCTGGCGCTGATGCCGGCAACGACCGGCACCTCGGGCGCGCTGGCCGGGCAGGAGACGTTGCACTTGCCGTTCCGGCTGCGGCAGTCCACGTTGAGCGTGGCGCAGATACCTATCGTCCAGCTTGGCGCGATCGCCTGGCGGCGTGCTCCGGGCAGATGACGAACTGGGCAAGGAAGCAAGGCCTTCTTTTCTGAAGAAAAGAAGCAAAAGACTTTGTCCCTGCTGTCGCGAAGGTTCTGCAGCACGCGCCCAAGGGAACAAAAGTTTTTTGGTTCTTTTTTCAAAAAAGAACCGCTTGCCTAGCTGTTAACATAACGACCGTAACCTGCCTGCTATTACCCAGGCCAGGTTCGTCCGCCACGAGGATCGCCGATGTTTGCTCTGGATGCCTTCCACCTGGCGCGGGCGCAGTTCGCCTTCACGCTGGTGTTCCACATCGTGTTTCCGGCGTTCTCCATCGGGCTGGCGAGCTACCTCGCCGTGCTGGAGGCGATGTGGCTGCGCACCGGCCAGCCGGTCTACCTCGATTTGTTTCGCTACTGGGTAAAGATATTCTCCATCGGCTTCGCCATGGGCGTGGTCTCCGGCCTGGTGATGTCGTACCAGTTCGGCACCAACTGGGGCGCCTTCTCGGACCGCGCCGGCCCGGTGATCGGGCCGCTGATGGGCTACGAGGTGCTGACCGCCTTTTTCCTCGAGGCCGGTTTCCTCGGGGTGATGCTGTTCGGCATGCAGAAAGTGGGGCCACGGCTGCACTTTGCCGCCACCTGCCTGGTTGCCGCCGGCACGCTGATCTCGGCCACCTGGATCCTGTCGGTGAACTCCTGGATGCAGACACCGCGCGGCTACACCATCGGGCCGGACGGCCGCTTCCTGCCGGCAGACTGGTGGGCGATCATCTTCAACCCGTCGTTTTCCGTGCGGCTGCCGCACATGGTGCTGGCCAGCTACCTCAGCGTGGCGTTCGTGGTGGGCGCGGTGGCCGCCTACCACCTGCTGCGCGAGCGTGCGCTGCACCTGCGCGCCGGCGGCCCGGGCAACGAAGCGGTGCGCACCATGTTCTCGATGGCGATGTGGATGGCGGCGATCGTCGCACCCGCGCAGATCCTGATGGGCGACATCCACGGCCTGAACACGCTGCACTACCAGCCGGCGAAGATCGCCGCGATGGAAGGCGACTGGGACGGCCAGCGCGGCGCGCCGGAGATCCTGTTCGGCATCCCCGACATGGAAAACGAGGTGACCCGCTACAAGTTGGAGCTGCCCTTCGCCGGCTCGCTGATCCTCACGCACAGCCTGGACGGGCGGGTGCCGGGGTTGAAGGACTTCCCGCGCGCCGACCGGCCGAACGCGGCAATCATCTTCTTCACTTTCCGCGGGATGATCGCCATTGGCTTTGCGATGTTCGCCGTGGGGCTGTGGAGCCTGTACCAGCGCTGGCGACGCGACCTGTTCGGCAACCCGTGGCTGCACCGCGCCGTGCTGGTGATGGGTCCGTCCGGATTCGCCGCCGTCATCCTCGGCTGGATCACCACGGAGGTCGGGCGGCAGCCGTTTACCGTATACGGGATGATGCGCACGGCGGACAGCATGTCGCCGATCGGCCTGCCGGGGGTGGCGGCTTCTCTGGTGGCCTTCGTGCTGGTCTATGCCGTGGTATACGCCGCGGGGATCGGTTTCCTGCTGAAGCTGATGAGCCGGCCGCCGGTGCGCGGCGAGGCCGACCATCCGGCCGGCCAGCCGATCCGCACGGCCGGCATCACGCCAGGTCCGGCAGGTGCCGCACCGGAAGCGCCGATGCAGGGCTTGCACGGCGGCCCGGTCCCGGCCGAATGACTGCGATGTGCCTGCCAAACTTGCCCTGGCGGCCGTCTGACGCGCGTTCGTCATGCGGCAGCGTGCTACGCGCGCGACGATCCGGTGCTCACGGCCACAAGAGGCCGCTTTGCTTCGGCGTGCGCAAGAATATGCAAACCTCCTCACCCCGCCGAGCCTCGCCAGCACTCGCAGTCAAGCTACCGGATTACACATCGGCAGAACGGCCCGCGACAGCCGGAACAAAAGCTTTTTGCTTCTTTTTCTCGAAAAAGAAGGCCTTCCTTCCTTTCTTCATGACCGAAGCACGTGAGGGCCTAAGCGTCGTGCGTGCAACATGCCGTCGCATGACAAGCGCGCGTCAGACGGCCACCCGGGCGAGTCTGGCAGGCACCTGATGACCGAAGCGCACCTGCTACCAATGATCTGGGCCGGCCTCATAGCCTTCGCGGTACTCGCCTACGTAGTCCTCGACGGCTTTGACCTGGGCGTCGGCATCCTGTTCAGCATCGAGCACGACTATGAGGACCGCAGCGTCATGGTGAACGCCATCGCGCCGATGTGGGACGGCAACGAGACCTGGCTGGTCTTAGGCGGCGGCGGCCTGTTCGCCGTCTTCCCGCTCGCCTACGCCATCATCATGCCGGCGATGTATCCCACCATCATCTCCATGCTGCTGGCGCTGATCTTCCGCGGCGTAGCCTTCGAGTTCCGCTTCCGCGCCGAGACGCGCACCGGGCGCAACTGGTGGGACGTGGCGTTCTTCGCCGGCTCCACGCTGGCCGCCTTCGCGCAGGGCCTGACACTTGGCGGGCTGTTGCAAGGCATCCACGTGCACGGCCGCGCCTATGCCGGCGGCTGGTGGGACTGGCTGGACGGCTTCACCCTGCTGTGCGGCGGCGCCGTGGTGGCCGGCTACGCGCTGCTGGGTGCGACCTACCTGGTCTGGCGCACCGAGGGCCACATGCAGCAGCAGATGCGCCGCTACGCGGAGATCCTGAGTTTCGTCGTGCTGGCCTGCATCGGACTTGTCAGCCTGTGGACCCCGTTCCTCAACCCGGTGTTCTACCACCGCTGGTTCGACTGGCCGGGGGTTGCCATCACCGCGCCGGTGCCGATCCTGCTCGCGTTGCTGACCTGGCGCTTTTGGGTGGGCATCCTGCACGAGCACCACGCGACACCGTTCCTGTGCGTGATCGGCTGGTTCGTGCTGTGTTTCGCCGGGCTGGGGATCAGCCTGTGGCCGCTGCTGGTGCCGCCGGGGATTACCATCTGGGACGCCGCCGCCCCACCCTCCAGCCAGATGTTCCTGCTGGTGGGCGCGTCGGTGCTCATCCCGATTATCCTGGCCTATACCGGCTACAGCTACTGGGTGTTCCGCGGCAAGGTCGGCGCGCATACGAGCTATCATTGAGCACGCGGTCGCGGCTGGGGTGGTTCTTCGGGCTGTATGTCGGCGGTGTGGCGGCTGTCGGCGTGGTGGCGATGCTGATACGGGCGGTGTTGAAAGGCTAGGCAAAGCCTGCTTTGTTGAAAAAAAGCAGCAAGAAACTTCTGGTCCTGCTGTCGCGACGTGTCCGCCGCGTGCACCAAGGGAACAAAAGTTTTTTGGTTCTTTTTTCCAAAAAAGAACTGCTTGCTTAGCCTTGCTTCACTCCGCCGCCATCTTGTCCTGCGTCTTCGTTGCAAAATCCCCGGAATCATGCCGTTCGCGCAGCTGCTCCGACGCATCACCGTTCACCCGGTTGACCATGCGGCCCCGCTTGGCGGCCGGACGTTGCGCGATCATGTCCGACCAGCGCAGCACGTTCTTGTAGTCCTGCACCTGCAGGAACTCGCCCGCCTCGTAGAGGAAGCCTTTCACCAGCCCGCCATACCACGGATATGTTGCGATGTCGGCGATCGTGTACTCCTCGCCGGCCAGGTAGGTGTTCTCCGCCAGGCGGCGGTCCAGCACGTCGAGCTGGCGCTTGGCTTCCATCGCAAACCGGTCGATGGCGTATTCGATCTTGGTGGGCGCATAGGCGTAGAAGTGGCCGAAGCCGCCGCCGATATAGGGTCCGCTGCCCATCTGCCAGAACAGCCAGGAGAGGCACTCGGCGCGGCGCGCGCGTTCAGTGGGCAGGAAGGCGCCGAACTTTTCTGCCAGGTACATCAGGATGGCACCGGACTCAAAGACGCGCACCGGGCTGGGCTCGCTGTGGTCGACCAGGGCGGGTATCTTGGAATTCGGGTTGACCGCCACGAAGCCGCTGCCGAACTGGTCGCCCTCGTTGATGCGGATCAGCCACGCGTCGTACTCGGCGCCGGTGTGGCCGGCCTCGAGCAGTTCCTCGAACATCGTCGTCACCTTCACGCCGTTGGGCGTGGCCATCGAGTAGAGCTGGAAGGGGTGGCGGCCGCGCGGCAGCTCCTTCTCGTGGGTAGCGCCGGAGACCGGCCGGTTGGTGCTGGCGAACTGGCCGCCGTTCGGCTTGCCGGGCGTCCAGATCTTGGGCGGCGTGTAGTCGGTGGTCTCGGCCATGGCGGTGTTCTCCGGGTGATCACGGAACATGGGGGCGAGGGCACGGCGCGCACAGCCGTGCAGACCTACGCTCTGATACCAACTGGCGTGATGCTAGCGCACAGAAAGCAAGCAGTCCTTTTTTGGAAAAAAGGACCAAAAAACTTTTGACTCCGCTGTCGCGCGCTCTCCGGAGAGGTCCGCGACAGCGGAGTCAAAAGTTTTTTGCTTCTTTTTTCCAAAAAAGAAGGCCTTGCTTGCTTCGGAACGGTCATCAGGTCGCCGCACGCTGGCGAGCGCACCCTGTCAGGATTTCGCGACAGCCGAGACAACGCTTTTTGCGTATCCTCGAAAAAGAAGGCCTCGCAACCTGTCCTGACCGTTTGCCACCCGAGCACACGTTTACAGGTGCAATCTACGCTGCACTGCACCATGTTGCACACTGCGCGACGCCGCGACCGCCATGGAGTAACCGACCAGTGCCGATGGTGACGAAGGCTCCCCCGATTGCTCCACGCCGTCACGCCGCCGGTTCCAGCCTGACCGCGGCGCCCAAGTCGGACGCGGTGCCAAGGCAGCACCGGCGCCGCACGTCGACGGACCACACCAAGCCAGCCGCCGTGCGGACGCGCCCGGCGGGGGAAAGGCTGGTCGCCCCCCTGCGCCAAAGCGGTCCGGGACGGTGACGAACCCATTCAACACGCGCCTGCTCGGTGGCCGGCTGGCCAGCCTGGTGAGGTCCGCCAGCGCCGCGCAAAAGGCGTTCGCCGCCGCTGCCGGTCAGGCGGCGCCCGGCGGCAAGCCGGCGGTCACCGAGTTGATCGGGCGTGTGCTGGACGGCGCGTTGCCGGCCGCGTTGGCCGGCGCGCTTGCCCCAAGGCCGCCGGGTGGCGCGGCAGGCGCAACCGAGCTGCCGCCAGGTGCCGCCTTCCACACTGCCAGCTACACCGGTCCTGCCGGCACGCGGCCGTATCAGTTGTACGTCCCCGCCCAGCCGGGTCAGCCGGCCCCTCTCGTGGTCATGCTGCACGGCTGCACCCAGACGGCAGCCGACTTTGCCACCGGCACACGGATGAACGAGGTGGCCGAAGCCCACGGCGCCTACGTGCTGTACCCGGTCCAGGTGCCGTCAGCCAACGCGCAACGCTGCTGGAACTGGTTCAACCCGGCCGACCAGGCCCGCGACGGCGGCGAGGCCGCGCTGATTGCAGGCATGACGCGCGCGGTGATGGAGGCGCACCAGATCGACGCGGCGCGCGTGTTCGTGGCCGGCCTGTCCGCCGGCGGCGCGCAGGCGGCCATCCTGGCGGCCACCTACCCGGAACTGTTCGCCGCCGCCGGCATCCATTCCGGCCTGGCGTGCGGCGCGGCCCGCGACGTGACCAGCGCGTTCCAGGCCATGCGCCAGGGCCATGCCGGCCAGGGGCGGCACCGCACCCGCACGATCGTCTTCCACGGTGACCGGGACTCGACCGTCAGCCCGCGCAACGCCGACGCGGTGGCGAACCAGGTGGAGGCCGACGGGCCGGTGCAGACCGAACAGGGCGTCTCCGCCGGCGGGCTCGGCTACACGCGGACTGTGCAGCGCGACCGCATCGGCCGGCCGGTGCTGGAACGCTGGCTGGTGCACGAGGCGGGGCACGCCTGGTCAGGCGGCAGCTCGCAAGGCAGCTTCACGGAGCCGGCCGGGCCGGATGCGTCGGGTGCGATGATGGCGTTTTTTCTTGCCTAGCTCGGGCGCCGATTTACCGAAACCTGAAGCACTGACCCTTAAGAAGTAAAAGGCAAGCGTTTCTTTTTTGAAAAAAAGAAGCAAAAAACTTTTGTTTCCTTGCGCGCGCGTCGCGGACATTTCGCGACAGCAGGACCAAAAGTTTTTTGGTTCTTTTTTTCAAAAAAGAACCGCTTTCCTTGCTTGAACCCCGTAGCCGCTATTGTCACTTTCGCTGAATGAGCTCGATCTTGTAGTTGTCAGGATCTTCCACGAACGCGATCACCGTCGTGCCGTGCTTCACCGGCCCGGCCTCACGCACAACCTTGCCGCCGCCGGTGCGCACCACTTCGCACGCTGACGCCACGTCCGGCACACCCACCGCGAGGTGCCCGAAGGCACTGCCGAGATCGTAAGGACCCTGCTGGTCCCAGTTGTGGGTCAGCTCCAGCTCTGCCGCGCCCTCGGCGTTGGTGCCGTAGCCCATGAACACCAGCGTGTAGCGCCCGGCCGGCACCTCGGTGCGGCGCAACTCCCGCATGCCAAGCAGGTCGCGGTAGAACGCCACGCTTTTGTCGAGGTCCCGGACGCGCAGCATCGTGTGGAGGAAAGCGCTCATGGTGGGCTCCTGATTCTGACTTGGCTTTTACGCTCGGGATGAAGGAAGAAAGGCAAGGCAAGCAGTTCTTTTTTGAAAAAAAGAACCAAAAAACTTTTGCTCTCGTAGGTTCGCGGCGGAGGAGGCGTGCCGTTTCGGTTTTCAGCGGCGGCGCGCCCGGACGCTTTTACTTATAATAAGACTAAGCCCCGACCATCGTATCGGTTTGTTACCTTGCTTAGGGAAGGGTTCGTCGCACCTTCTATTAAGGTGTGCGCTGATACAAAGCCGCTGCGAAAGTCTGAAGATTAAGGAGAGGCGTCGCCTCCTATAGCAAACGTAAAGTCAATCGTAAGCGGTGCTGGGCGGCCTTCAAGGCCGCCCTGATCCCAAGTCAGGCTTGTGCGGACGCATGCGGCCAGACTCCCGTCTTTCCAGGGACTGCGTGGCTGGTCGGGACCACGCCATCCCTCAGGCGCCGGTGCTTGGCGGTGCGGCGCTAGTTGCTGCTACCTGCCGTATTTTGGATCGGAACCAACTCTCCGAACAGTCCGCCAGAGAAGGTAGGGCCTGCCGACGCTGCGAAGTAGAGCGACGTTGCCGGTCCTGCCCTCGCTGTGTCACCGCCGAAGGACAGCGCCCAAAGACCGCTGATCTTGAGGGGTTGGTTGGACGAGTCCTTGATCTGAGCGATGAAGTCGCCCGTGACTGGGTTGAACACGTTGATCGCGCCATTGCCGTTGTTGCCGACGAGAAGGTCGTGGCTGTAAAGCCCGAAATTGCCCGGCGCCAGCGCCACGGCCCAAGGGCTGTTCAGGAACTGCCCTCTCTGGAGGACTTGAAGGCGCTTGCCCTCGGGACTGATGCTGATCACGAGGCCGGAGCCGGTTTTGACGACAGGCAAAATGCCGCCGAGCGCGGCATCGGGCTGGGCGAAACTGATGTATAGGTTGCCGCCAACGTCCTGGACGTTCAACGGTGACAGCCCGGCCAGCCGATAGACCGGGTCAACGATCTTGGCCATCGCCCGCTCAAGGACCTGAACGTGCTTGAAACCTCCGTCGAAGACTTCGATGCGGGCGTTCTTGAAGTCGGGCGCGTAAAGATACGTGGCGGCGACGCCGTCCACCTTTGCCGACGCAATGCCGAGACCGTCGAACGCCGAGGTTCCGGCCTGATCGACGACGGACAGCGAGGTGTGGCCCGGTAAGGCGTCGTTCCAGCCGACGATAATTCCATCAAGCGTCGCGGCCAGGAACTGCGCCGGCTTTCCGTTGGACAGCGTGAACTCCGACGACGGATTGAACACGATCCCGGTCGGACTTCCGGCGGGTGCCTTGGCCGGATTGCCAGACGGGACCACCACGGCGTCGTGCTCGATTGTTCCAGAGGCGGAGTATACCGTGATGGTTCCCTTTGCCGCGTTGGCCACTGCCCAGGGACCGGCCGAGGACCGGGCGATGCCCCATGAACTGCCCGAGTTCGGGTCGTACGTCTTCGCGGTGGCAGTTGCCGGCGAGTCCGAGACGATGTTGGTCTGGATGTACTGTTGCAGGGTTGGGACAGCCTGGCCCCATGCCGACATTGGAAAGCTGAGCGCAATCAACGATAGCTTCAGCAAACGGCCATGCATCTGCACACCTCTTTCCTGAGATTGTCGTTTGAACGATGTCCCGGAGGAGACGGCCTGTCCGGATTTGATGGTCGTTTGGGTCATCGCATTACATCCTTTCGCGTCCGCTGCGGCCGGAAGCGGCCGCCGCGATGCCAATGCCGCGGGGCCTGACAAAGATAAGGACGACGACGGCGAAGCTTCTATTCCATGGAGGTCGAACGATTGATTAGCTTTCAGCAGGATGTCTGAAATTACTTGCCTTTGCTGGCTGGCCTTGAACCAACCGTTGCAGACCTTGATCAGTGGCAACCGACGCAAGCATTTGTTTTCTGAAAAAATAACCAAGAACCTTGGGCATGCGTTGCAGAAACCTCCGCGACAGCCGGACCAAAAGTCTTTTGCTTCTTTTCTTCAGAAAAGAAGGCCTTGCCTTCCTTGCCCGACGTCGATGAGAGGCGCTTGCTGGCCTGGCCTCAGCCCGCATCCACACCGAGCAGGAACAGCCCCGCCCGGTCGGCTGCCGCCGTGCAGGCCGCAAGATCAGTCACCAGCGTGCCGCCCGCCTCGAACGCCACCCCGCGCAGCCCGGCAGCCGCGGCCGCCTCCACAGTGCGCGGCCCGATCGTCGGCAGGTCCGCGCGCCGGTCCTGCCCCGGCTTGACCAGCTTCACCAGCACCCCGCCCAGGCCCGGCCGGCGCAGCTCGGCGGCGCGCGAGATCATCCGGTCGGTGCCCTCGATGGCTTCCACCGCCAGCACGCAGCCCTGCTGCACCACGCAGGCCTGTCCCACGTCGGCTGCGCCCAGGGCGCGCACCACGGCGATGCCGCGTTCGATGTCGGCCAGCGCCTCCGAATCCGCGGCCACGCGTCCGGCCTGGCCGCGTGGCCCGAGCGCGGACGTCAGCACCTCGTGCGCGCCCAGTATCCGGAAACCCTCCTCGGCCAGCACGCGCACCACGGCGGCCAGCAGCCCGTCGTCGCCGGCGAATGCGGCGCGCCCGATTCGCGCCATGATGCGCGCCCCCTCCGCGTCCGGCCGTAAGTCCAGCAGCGAGGGGCGCCGCACCGGCCCGACCAGAACCAGGTCGCGGCAGCCATTGGCCCGCAGCAGGTGCAGCATCCTGCCGGCAGCACCCAGGCGGACCACCGCGTGCGGGTAACTCGCCACCACCTGGGCCTCGGCGAAATCCTCGAACGCGATGATGAACACCTCGCGGCCCGCTGCCCTGGCCGCTGCCGCAACCTGGCCGGGAAACGGGCCGCCGCCGGCCAGGATGCCCAGCGCGCCGGTCAAGGCCGGCCACAAGCCGGGCGAATGCCTGGCGGACCGGACCGCAGGTTTTCCGACACCATCATTGCTAAACCAGTTTTTTCGAACTCCGTTCCAAAATAACAGCCTTTCCCATTGTGTTCCGGCGGGTTGTTCCGTAGGACTACGCGCGAGCTCACGAAACCGTGAGCAAAGGGAGTTTTGCAGTGGACGAGCTGGAAATAGGCCTGACACCAAGTGCCACGGGTATCCTGCAATGCCTCAAACTGCTGGCCGCAGAGGCGGCGTCGCTGAAGCTGCTGCGGACGCTTTCGGCCATCGAGGAAGCGCTGGAGATGGCGGCTACCGAAAGCGGCATGGATGAGGTGGCGCAGCCGGTCCTGCACTGAGAAGGCGAGCAGTTCTTTTTGAAAAGAAGAACCAAAAAACCTTTGGGCCTGGGTATCCGTCTTCGGAGACGCTGCGGCAGCGCCGCGACGGATGCGAGACTTGGCCCGCTGGTCTGGCTGGCGCGCGGTGTCGTCACCTCGCCGCAGCAGACGCGGTTCAGCCGGCCGCCTGCGCGAGGTTGACAGGCACCTCGGCTCCCCGGCGCCGCGTCTTCACCCCGTGTCCTCGTCTAATTTGGCGTTGCTCCTGACCAGCCCCCGCCGGCTCGGCACGTCCACGAACGCCAGCATCTCCGCCACCAGCTCGTCTTCCGCCGCCATGCCACGCGCCTCCGCCAGCCTGGCGGCAAACGTCGCCCCGCCCTCCTGGTCGGCGACGAACAGCAGCCGGAACGCCGCCCGCAGCCGGTGCAGCCCGGCCCGGTCCACCCCGCGGCGGCGCAGGCCAACCACGTTCAGCCCGGTCAGCCTCGCCCGGTTGCCCAGCACCGTGCCGAACGGGATCACGTCCGCCTCCACGCCGGACGCGCCGCCCACCATCGCCGCGCGGCCGATGCGCACGAACTGGTGCAGCGCGGTGGCCCCGCCGATCACCGCGCCGGCGCCGATGCTGACGTGGCCGCCCATCACCACGTTGTTGGCTACGATCACCCCGTCGCCCAGCTCGCAATCATGCGCCACGTGCACCACCGCCATCAGCAGGCAGTCCGCACCCACGCGGGTCACTCCGGTGCCGGTGACCGTGCCGCGGTGGATGGTGCAGTGCTCGCGGATCTGGGTGCGCGGGCCGACCAGCGTGCGGGTGGGCTCGCCGCGGTATTTCAGGTCCTGCGGCGGCAGCCCTACGCTGCAAAACGGATAGAGCACCACGCCGGCGCCGATCGTGGTGTCGCCGTCGACCACCACGTGGCTGACCAGCCGCGCGCCGGCTTCGATGACCACGCCGGCGCCCACGGTGCAGAACGGCCCGATCTCGGCGTCCGGGGCCACGCGCGCGCCTTCGGCCACGATCGCGGTCGGGTGCACGTGCCCGGGCGAGCGCGCGCTCGACGGCGGGGCTTCGACCAGGTGGTCGGTCATGCTATCCATCATCCCGCCAGGCACCTTCCGCGTGACGCACCCTCATTCCCCGTCAGGCGCCCCGCCAGGAGTGTGGTCCATTATCATCGCGGAGTAGGTGGCCTCTGCCACCGACACGCCGTCGACTCGGGCGACGCCGGAGAACTTCCACACATTGCCGCGCCGGCGCTCGCGCGTCACGTGGATGCGCAACTGGTCGCCCGGCACCACAGGGCGGCGGAACTTCGCACTCTCGATCGTCATGAAATAGACCACCTTGCCGGCGGCCTGCGGGCCCAGCGACTGCACCACCAGCACGGCGGCCGTCTGCGCCATGCTCTCGATGATCAGCACGCCGGGCATCACCGGGTGGCCGGGGAAGTGACCCTGGAAGAACGGCTCGTTGGCGGTGACGTTCTTGATGCCGATGGCCGAGACGTGGGGGATCACGTCCACCATGCGGTCCAGTAGCAGCATCGGGAAGCGATGCGGGATCGCGTGCATGATGGCGTTGATGTCCAGCACGTCGATCCGGCCGATCTCAGGCTCGGCCATCCCTTGGGTCTCGTGTGCCAGAAGCTGGTCCACCTTGCTGTCCTGTGCCGTCCCGTCCATCGCCTGGTCCGTTACTTCCCGCTTCCGCCTATGCCATCGCTCGCCGCCGGCGAGGGTTCGTCCTGTGTCTGCGCATATGTGCCAGTCAGCTGGGCCGATCGCCGAGCCGTGCCGTCCCGTCCAACGCCTGGTGCGCTAGGTCACGCCGCCATCCACGCCATCGCTGCCCGAGGGCGAGGGTTCATCCTGACCGGCCGCAACACTCCGACCGGACCGCAGCGCCTGGCGTGCGCCGGCCAGTCCGTCGCGCAGCTGCGCGCCTGCTACTCCGTGTCGCAGCTGCGCGCCTGCCAGTTTGTGTCGCAGCCGCGCGTCCGGCTTCACCTCACCCGGCACTCTCACCCGACACCCTCTCGCCCAGCACCCTCGCGTCCGGCCTCTTCCCGTCCGGCACCGTCACGCCCGGAAGCACCGCGCCGCGCCAGCCGCCGCAGCGCTGCCACGTTGCGGAAGAACTCGCGTATCGGCAGGGCCGGGCTGCCGATCACCGCCGACCCCGCCGGCACATCCGACATGACGCCGGCCTGCGCGCCGATCCGCGCCTTGGCCCCCACCGTCAGGTGGCCGGCAAGTCCCGCCTGCGCGCCCATCTGAGCGAAATCTTCCAGCGTGCATGATCCTGCCAGGCCGGACTGGCCCGCCATGACGCAGCCCCGGCCCAGCTGGCAGTTGTGCCCAATCTGGACCAGGTTGTCGATGCGCGAGCCGGCGCCGATCACCGTGTCGTGCGACGCGCCGCGGTCCACGGTGGAGTTGGCGCCGATCTCGACGTCGTCGTGCAGGATCACCCGGCCAAGCTGCGGCACGCTGACGAAGCCCGCGGCGGTGATGGCGAAGCCGAACCCCTCCTGGCCGACCCGCGCGCCGGGATAGACGTAGACCCGCGCGCCGAGCAGCGCGTGGCTGATGCTGGCCCCCGCCCCGATCCGGCAGCCCGGACCCATGACGACGCCGCCGGCGACCACCGCGTGCGGCCCCACTTCGCAGCCCGCGCCGACCACCGCCCGCGGCCCCACAACCGCGTAGGGCCCGATGCATGCGGTGGCGTCCACTTCCGCCGTGGGGTCGACCACCGCGGTGGGATGGATGCCGGCCACCGCGGCGGCGGCCGGGTGGAACAGCCGGCACACCTGCGCCCAGGCCAGATGCGGGTCGGCCACTACCAATGCCGCGCTGGATGCCGGCACGCGGGCGGCCAGCGCCTCGCTGACGATCACCACGCCGGCCAAGCTGGCTTCGGCCGCCACGCCGTATTTCGGGTTGTGCAGCACCGCCACCTGGTCCGCCGCCGCGGTCTGCAGCGCGGCCACGCCCACCAGAACGGCACCGGCCGCGCGGTCCGGCCGCTCCAGCCGGCCGCCGGTTGCGCCCGCCAGGTCGTCCAGCGAGAACGGGCCGGCACGCTCGAAGAAACGCGGGTCGCCGAGCACCGAGCCGGCCGCATCGTCCCGGCCCGCCGCCGCTTCGCCGTGTTTGCCGCCGGGCGCCCGGCTCGCGTCGTCCCGCCCCGCAACGTGGGTGGAAGCCTGTCCAGCCTCCGAGGCGGAGGTCTGACCAGCCGCCGACGCGGCGACTTGACCAGTCGCGGACGCGGCAGGTTGCCCAGCCGCGGCTCCGGCAGCCTGATCCGTCGCGGACGCGGCAGTCTGTCCCGCCGAGAGAGCGGCAAATTGCCCCGCCGCAAACATGGCAGGCTGCCCCGCCGCGGCTGCGGCAGCCTGATCCGCCGCGGACGCGCCAGGCAGCCCTGCCGAGAGAGCGGCAACTTCCTCGCCGGCCGGCTCGCCCACCCGGCTCGCGGGCGAGGCGGCAGCCTGACCCGCGTCCTGCGAATGGGGCGTGTGGGCCGGCTCGGCCGCCATCGCTAGTGACTCGGCGCGGCGCTGGCCGAGGCGGACGCCGCCACCGAGGCCGCGGTCACCGACGCGTCCGCCCAGGTCTTCGGCAGCTTGGCCGGATCCACGCCCTCGTCGGGAATCTGCACCGTCGGCAGCAGCTTGTTCAGCTGGCCCACCACCTCGTCGGTGATGTCGAATTGCGGCTGGTTCAGCGCCACCTGGCTGCGGTGCAGCACCACGTTCATGCCGCGCGCTTCGGCCACCTGCTTGATCACCGCCAGCAGCGTGCTCTCGATCTGGTTCAGCGCCACCTGGCCGGCCTCGGAGATCACGCGGTTGCGCTCCTGCAGCTGCCGGCGGTCGTTGTTGACGCGCTCGCGCAGCGCGCGCTCGCGCTGGTGGCCCTGGTCTGGCGTCAGCTTCGGCGCGTCGGCCTGCAGGCTCTGCTCCAGCTCCCGCCAGGCTGCCTGGTCGCGCTCCACGTCGGCCTGCAGCTTTGCCTTGCGCGCGCCGATGATGCGCTGGGTAATCTGCGCCGCGTTGCACTGGCGCATCACATCCGGCACGCCCAGCACGCCGATCACCACCGGCGGCGGTGCGGTACCTTTCGGCAGCGCCGGCAGGTTCGGCACCGGCGGCTGCGGCAAGGGCGGCATCGGCTGCTGCTGCTGCTGGGCCTGTTCGTCCACGCCGGCGTCGGGCTCCGGCGGCAGCGGGGCGGCGGCCACCGGCACCTGGCGCGCGGCGCGCGGGGCGTGCTGGGCGGGTGCGCTGCGCGCGGCAGGGGCCCGCGGCGCCGCGGCCTGCGGCGGTATGAAGTAGCCGGGGTTGGCCTGTGCAAAGGCCGGCGTGACGGACGGCGCCAGCACGAGCAGGGATGCCAGCGCGGCTGCGCCGGCCAGGGTTACGCGATGATGTGGGCGACTCATTGGAACCTCGTTCCGAAACCGAATTTGAACACCTGGGTTTGGTCGTAGGGCTCCTTCTTGATCGGGATGCCCAGGTCGATGTTGATCAGCCCGAACGGGCTCTTCCACGAGATGCCGACGCCGATCGACGCACGGATCGAGCTGCTGTCGTAGTAGCACTTGTTGATCGTGTCGCCGTGGTCGTCGACGATGCGGTTGCCGATGTGCTTCGAGGTGGGCAGGCACTCGCTGGTGGCGTTCGGCGGCACGTTCAGCCCCGACAGCCCGCCGGAATCAACGAAGGTGCGGCCGGTCAGCCCGAAATCGGCCGGCACCGGCAGCGGGAAGTGCAGCTCGGTGCTCTGGGTGTAGATGAAGTTGCCGCCGATGCTGTCGCTGCCGTGGTAGAACTGGTCGGCGGCCGGGCAGGCGCCACTGCCGTTGCCGTTGGCGGCGATGTTCTGGGCCACGGTGGTCGTGCAGCTGGTGTAGGCCACCGAGTGCGGGCCCACGCCCTGGTCGAGGAAGCCGCGCAGGTTGTCGCCGCCGAGGAAGAAGCGGTCGATGATCAGCTCCTTGCTCTGCAGGTTGTAGAGGTAGCCGGCACCCTGGCTGAGCGAGATGCCCCACAGCGAGTTGCCGGTGAAGTAGTCCAGCGGCACGAAGTAGGTGCTGTCGGCCTTCGAGCGCAAATAATGCTCGTCGCCGCCAAATCCCGCCAAATCGTTGCCGATGCGCACGACGAAGCCGCTATGCGGCGCCACCCGGCTGTCGCGGTAGTCGAACGACAGCGTCTGGCCCAGCTGCGAGAGCAGAGTCGAGCCGGCCTCGTCCTGCACGAACACGCTGGCGAACTGGCTGATGTTGTTCACGCTACGGTCGCTGATCGTGTAGTTGAAGGCCTGGCTGATATGGTCGTTATAGGCGAAGCCGAGCCTCGCTGAGAAGCCGTAGCGCGTCTCGCTGTAGTCCGAGACGAACTGGTTGTTGTTGGTCAAGTAGAAGAGGTCGCCGCCGGCCACCAGGTTGCGGTCGAGGAAGTACGGGTCGGTGGCCGAGATGTCCACCTGGCTCTCGCGTGCGGCCAGGGTTCCGTTGATGCCGGCGTCGATGCCGGTGCCGATCAGGTTGTGCTGGCGCAGCCCGGCCTGGCCCAATATGCCCGACGTGGTGGAGTAGCCGCCGCCCAGCGAGAGCTCGCCGGTGGCCTTTTCCGTCAGCTCGGTGTTGACCACCACGCGGTCCGGGGCGGAGCCGGGCGTGGGCGTCACCTTCACGTCGCCGAAATAGCCGAGGTCGGTCAGCCGCTGCTTGGTCAGCCGGACCAGGTTGGGGTCGTTGGGGTCGCCTTCGGCGAAGCGGAACTCGCGGCGGATCACCTTGTCCCGCGTGACCGTGTTGCCGGAGATGTCGATCCGCTCGACATAGGTGCGCGGCCCCTGGGCGATGTCGAACTCCAAATCCACCACGTGCTTCTTGCGGTCGCGCGAGATGCGCGGGTTGACCAGCAAAAACGGGTTGGCGTTGGCCAGGCGGACGGCGGCCTGGATGGCGTCGCTGCTCTTTTCCACCGCGTCGCCGTTGTAGAAGCCGCCCTTCTGTTCCTTGACCAGGTCCACGTAGTGGGCGGCGGAGACCTTGGGCACAGTGCTCTTCACGGTGATCTGGCCGACGCGGTAGCGCTCGCCCTCGACCACCTGGAAGGTCAGGAAGAAGGCGCGCCGCTCCGGCGAGAGCTCGGCCACCGTGTTGGTCACCTGGATGTCGGCGTAGCCGTGCTCGAGGTAGAAGCGGCGGATCAGCTCGCGGTCGAAGTTCACCCGCTCGGGGTTGAACTGGTCGCTGCTGGAGAAGAAGCGCCAGAACCGCTCCTCGCGGCTGTCGATGACGCCCTTGAGGTCGTTCTCCGAGAATGCGTGATTGCCGACGAAGACGATGCGGCTGATCTTGGTCTCCGGGCCCTCGACGACCTTGAAGATCACGTTCACCCGGTTCTGCGGCAGGCGCTGGATGTAAGGCTCCACGGTGGCGGCGAAGCGGCCCTTGCCGGCGTAGACGCCCAGCAGCTTGGTGCGGTCCTGCTGGGCCATCCGCGTGGTGAACACCGCGCGCGGACGTAGCTCCAGCGCCTTGCGCAGGTCGTCTTCCTTGATGTTGTGGTTGCCCTCGAAGGTGATGTTGTTGACCAGCGGGTTCTCGTGGACGTGCACCACCAGGGAGCTGTCGTCGCGGGTGATGCTCACGTCGCTGAACAGCCCGGTGGCGTAGAGCGTGCGCAAGCTGCGGTCCACCCGCTCGCTGCCGAAAGCGTCGCCGGGCTGCACCAGCATGTAGGAGAGGATGGTGCCCTCCTCGATGCGCTGGTTGCCGACGATGCGGATGGTCTGGATCAAGTCCGACTTGTCCTGCGGCCTCAGCGGCCGGCTGGGGCGCTGCTGGGCCACCTTGTGGCGGCGTGGCTTGGCAGCCGCCTGGGGCGCCTGGTCAGACGGTGCAGCCTGGTCCTGCGGCTGCGCGGGGGGTGCCGCCTCCTGTGCGCCGGCGGTGCAGGGAGCGGCGACGGACAGGACGCAGAGGCTGGCAAGCAGGGCGGCGCGGGAACGGTGCAACAGAAGACCCCCAGGTGAGCGCCCGCCAGGCGTCAGCGGGGCGCGGCGGCAAGGCCCCGCCGCGGTCGGAGCGGGCTACCCGAGATTGTGATGCGTGTCCATGCGGCCGGTGGGCTCGTTGCGGTGTGTTGCAAGAGAAGCAAGCAAGCGGTTCTTTTTTGAAAAAAGAACCAAAAAACTTTTGTTCCCAAAAGTACACGCTGAGGGAAACGCCGCGACAGCCGGACCAAAAGTCCTTTGCTTCTTTTCTTCAGAAAAGAAGGCCTTGCCTTCCTTAAGGTGCCCAACCCGGCGCGTCAGGACATGAGGTGCAGCCTGCTATCCTCCACCAGCCGATAGCAGGAGCACGCCTGCGCCTCCAGCCTGCCCCGGTCCAGGATCGTCAGCTTCCCCCTGGACTGGCGGATGATGCCGGCAGTCTGCAGCGTGTTGGTGACCACCGAGACGCCCGCCCGGCGAACGCCCAGCATGTAGGAGAGGAACTCCTGCGTCATCGGCAGGTCGTCGCTCTCCGCACGGTCGTGGCTCATTAGCAGCCAGCGTGCCAGGCGTTGCGGCAGCTCGTGGCGGGCGTTGCAGGCGGCCGATTGCGCGGTCTGCATCATCGTGAGGTGGACGTGGCAGAAGCAGCGCCGGCGGAACTGCGGCAGCGACTCTGCTGCGGCCCGGAACGCCGCCGCCCCGATCCGGTGCGCGGTGCCCGGCTGCTGCACCAGGCCGCGATGGATCGACAGCGCCTTTTCGGTCAGCACGGCGGACGTGCCCACCAGCCCCTCCCGGCCGGTCATGCCGACTTCCACCAGCGCCACGTCGCCGGTGTCGGCGGTCAGCGACACCACGCCGCTCTCGATGAAGTAGACGTCCTCGACCGGGTTGCCACGCTCATGCAGCACCTGATGCAGCACCAGGCTGACCGGGCGAAGCTGTGGCTCCAGCACGTCGATCTCGCTCTCCGGAAGTGCCGCCAGCAGGCTGTTGCGGAAATCCGTCGTTCGGACCGTCATAGCCGGAACATTCCAATAGAAAACGTGGGAGAGAACGATTCTCTTCCCAGGCGGCCGGCATCGGCGAGCAGTGATAGGACGCGCGAAACTCTAGGTGAGTGTGCGATCCAGCTCAGATTACAGATGGCTCGCC
Source organism: Acetobacteraceae bacterium (assembly GCA_965198755.1). Lineage (GTDB taxonomy): Bacteria > Pseudomonadota > Alphaproteobacteria > Acetobacterales > Acetobacteraceae > BOG-908. The sequence goes on along the minus strand of OZ240673.1, from coordinate 2,732,547 downwards.
ACCACGGCTCAATCAGCACGCGTGGACAGGTTCCATAGCAACCAAGCTATGTCAGGTATGCATATGCAATGCTAAAACGTACAACGGTATGGTCAATTCGAGAGCGCGACAGTGTGCTCTCGCTATATCCAACGAAACAAGTGTGTAACGGCATGCAAGTTCCCCGCTGTTGTGTCTACTTTATGTAACGGGGAGTTCAAACGATGTGGGCTCCACCGGCTCTCTGGTCCGGTCTCGCGCAATAGCGTGTAAACGCTGGCGGACCGATGACGTCAGCGGTTTCGATTTAAACTAAAAGTAGAAACGAAGGCCTGCTTTTTTGAGAAAAGCAGCAACGACTTTTGTCTCCGCTGTCGCGAATACGTCCGTGCGGCATGCCCCGGAAAGCAAAAGTCTTTTCAAAAAGGACTGCTTAGCTGGCTGCCTCCGCGCAGGTTCAACCGATCAGGTGCGTCACCCAGCGGACAGCGCCCGTATGCACCAGGTCGTTCCAGCTGATGAACAGGAAGAACGATGCGATGAAGGCGAAACCGAGCCGGTAGCCGTATTCCAGCGCACGCTGCGGCAGCGGACGGCCGCGCAGCGCCTCGGCCGCGTAGAACATCAGGTGGCCGCCGTCGAGCACCGGGATGGGCAGCAGGTTTACCAGGCCCAGGTTGATCGAGAGGAACGCGGTAAACGTGATCACCGCCGCCAGCCCCAGCTTGGCGACCTGGCCGGAGATCACCACCACGCCGATCGGGCCGGCCAAATCGTGCACGCCCTGGCCGGTGGTGATGATGTGCACCAGCCCGCTCAGCGTCTGCCACAGCACGAAAGCCGTGTTGCGCACCCCGGCGACGACCGCTTCCAGCGGCCCCAGACGCTCGTTGATAGCCTCTACGCCGGCGCTGATGCCGAGCTGGCCCACCGCGGCGTCGCCCGGCTTCGGCTTGATCAGCGCCTGCACGGTGAGGTCCTGGGTGCCGCGGTGGACCTGCAGCGTCAGCGTGTGGCCGACATTGGCCGAGACGATCCGGCGCAGATCCTCGAACGCGGCGATCTTGGTGGCGTCCACCGCGCGGATCGCGTCGCCCGGACGCAGGCCGGCCGCCGCGGCGGAACTGTTTGGCGCGACCTCGCCCACGATGGCCGGCGCGTTGGGGTTGGCCACCGGCCGGCCGATGGTGGCGTAGAGCCCCGAATACAGCACGGCCGCCAGCAGGAAGTTGGCGATCGGGCCGGCGGCCACCACGATGGTGCGCGATAGCACCGACTTCTCGAAGAAGGCGTGCCCATGGCGGATGGCCTCGTGGTCGGTGGGCTGTTCGTTGGCGATGTCGACGGACATGCCGTGCATCTTCACGAAGCCGCCGAGGGGCAGGGCGCACAGCTTCCAGATCGTCTCATGGCGGTCCGTCCAGGACACCAGCTTGGGCCCGAAGCCAATGGAGAACGCCTCGACGTGGATGCCGCGCCAGCGGGCGGCGAGGTAGTGGCCCATCTCGTGGATGAAGACGAGCACGCCGAGAACCAGCGCGCGGCTGGCGATCGCCTGCAGGATGCTTAGGATGGACGACATGGTTTCTCCCAAAGCTGAAATGGGGCTAGGCAGGCAAGCAAGCAGTTCTTTTTTGAAAAAAAGAACCAAAAAACTTTTGACTCCGCTGTCGCGCGCTCGCCGGACAAAACCGCGACAGCCGCGATAAAAGCTTTTTGTTTCTTTTTCTCGAAAAAGAAGCGCTTGCTTTCTGTCACGCCGCGCAAAACGCCCTGTCCTGGCTCAGTGTTTCCGCACACCGCCGCGCCCGCGCGTCCAGCTCCAGCACGTGCTCCAGTGTATCGGCGAGGCACGTGCCGAGCCGCTCCAGCGTCGCCTCCACCACCGCGGCGATGTCGAGGAACCCGATCCGCCGGCTCAGAAAGGCCGCCACCGCCACCTCGTTGGCCGCATTGAGGATGGTGGGCGCCCCGCCGCCGGCGCGCAGCGCCGCTCGCGCCAGGCGCAGCGCAGGGAAACGCGCCTCGTCCGGCGGCGAGAACTCCAGCCGGCCGATGGCGGCCAGGTCCAGCCGCGGCGAGGTGGTGGCCAGCCGCTCCGGCCATGCCAGCGTGTGCGCGATGGGGATGCGCATGTCGGGTGCCCCCATCTGCGCCAGCACGCTGCCGTCCTTGTAGCAGACCATGCCGTGCACGACGGATTGCGGGTGGACCAGCACCTCGATCTCGTCCGGCGCGAGCGCGAACAGGCGCGCCGCCTCGATCACCTCGAGCCCCTTGTTGAACAACGTGGCCGAATCGATGCTGATCTTGGCGCCCATCGACCAAACCGGGTGGCGCAAAGCCGTCTCCGGCGTGGCCCGCGCCATCTCCTCGGTGCTGGCCAGGCGGAACGGGCCGCCGGACGCGGTCAAAATGATCTTTTCCAGCGCGCTGCGGTCGCTGCCGGCCAGCGCCTGGAAGATGGCGTTGTGCTCGGAATCCACCGGCAGCAGGGTGGCACCCGCTTCGCGTACGGCGCGCAGCATCACGTCGCCGGCCGAGACGATGGCTTCCTTGTTGGCCAGTGCGATGGCGCCGCCGCGCTCCGCCGCGGCCAAGGTGGGTGCCAGGCCGGCAACCCCGGTGATCGCCGCCATGGTCCAGTCCGCCCCCAGGCGGGCCGCGTCCAGCACCGCGTCCGGCCCGCACGCCATGCGGATGCCGGTGCCGTGCAGCGCCGCAGCGAGCGTCCTGTGCATCGCGGGGTCGCTGCAGACCGCCAGCTCGGCGCGCAATGCAATGGCCTGCGCGGCCAGTGCCTCGGCGGAGCTGTTGGCCACCAGAGCGAGCACGCGGTAGCGCCCTGGGTTGGCCGCCAGCAGGTCCACCGTGCTCTTGCCGATGCTGCCGGTGCTGCCCAGCACACTGACCGTCTTCATGCCGCTCGTATCCCTCAACCCGCACCCCACAAAGGGCCCTGCCCCGCCGCCAGCCACCACAGCAGCGCCGCCGGGCTGGCGGCAAGCACCCCGTCCAGCCGGTCCAGCAGGCCGCCATGGCCGGGGATGATGCGCCCGGAATCCTTCGCACCGAACCGGCGCTTGACCGCACTCTCCAGCAGATCGCCCAGTTGCGCCACCACGCTCAGCACCAGTGCCAGTACCGCCGCGTGCACCGGCCGGCTGTAGCCCACGGCGAGCCCGCACGCCACCGCGCAGAGCGTGCCGCCCACCGCCCCCGACCAGGTCTTGCCCGGCGAGATCGCCGGCGCCAGCCGCTTCCCGCCCAGCGCCCGGCCCGCCACGTAGGCGCCGATGTCGCCGGCCCAGACCACCACCATGACGAACAACACGTTGAGCATGCCCGCCGGCCCGCCGCGCAGCATCCACAGCGCGACGTAGGTGGCGCCGATATAGGCCAGGCCGGCGCCCAGCGTGGCGCCGCCCGCAGCCTGACGCGGCGTGCGTGCGCGCCACAGCAGCACCCACTCGACACAGAGCGCGGCGATGACGGCAGACAGGCACAGCGTCCACACCAGGCCGCCGGCGTAGATGGAGCCTACGCCGATCGGCAGCAGAACCAGGGCGGAGGCGAAGCGGACGCCTAGGTCTCGCCATCTGTTGTCGGTCATGGGCGGCGTTGAGCGGAGAGAAAGGAAGCAAGCGGTTCTTTTTTGAAAAAAAGAACCAAAAAACTTTTATTCACTTGGGTGCACGCCTGAGGAAACTCCGCGACAGCAATACCGAACTGCTTTCTTTCAAAAAACACGCCGTGCCTGTAACACTGGCAACTATCTCGTCAAGTTTCCGAAACGATCGACGAAGAGTTGACGCAGCAATCTTTCGGTTCTGCTGTCGCGGACTCACCCGCAGCACGCACCCGAGGGAACAAAAGTTTTTTGGTTCTTTTTTTCAAAAAAGAACTGCTTGCCTTGCTTCGCAGCGGTCCGATTCAAGGCACGAATAACACCAAGCAGCCACGCTGATCGCCTAGCAACCCACCGCCTTTCTTCTTCGTGCCCTTCGTGCCTCCGTGGTCAATCTTCTTGCCTACTCAGGCCGCGCCCCGTACCGCCTGTCCCGCCCCGCGTAATCCGCCAGCGCGCTCTCGAAATGCGCCGCGTTAAAGTCCGGCCACAGCACCTCCGGAAACAGGTACTCCGCGTAGGCCGCCTGCCACAGCAGGAAGTTCGACACGCGCCGCTCACCGCTGGTGCGGATCACCAGGTCCGGGTCCGGCATGCCGGCGGTGAAGAGGAAGCTGCTGAACGCGCTTTCGGTCAGCGCCATCGGGTCCAGCATTCCGGCCGCCGCCGCCTGGGCCACGGCGCGCGCGGCCGCCACGATTTCCGAGCGCCCGCCGTAGGACAGTGCCACCGTCAGGTTCAGCCGGGTGTTGCCGGCGGTCAGGCGCTCCGCCTCGGCCAGCTCGCCGGCGATGTCCGGGCCGAAGCGGGCGCGGTCGCCGATGCCGCGCAGGCGGACGCGTTCGCGGTGCAGTTCGGCCACCTCGTGGCGCAGGTAGTGGCGCAGCAGGCCGGTGAGGTCGGTGACCTCGTCTTCCGGCCGCTGCCAGTTCTCGCTGCTGAAGGCGTAGAGGGTCAGCCAGCCGACGTCGTTGCGGATGGCCGCCTCGATAGTGCGGCGGACGGCCTGGGCGCCGGCGCGGTGGCCGGCCACCCGCGGCAGGTGCCTCGCTGCGGCCCAGCGGCCGTTGCCGTCCATGATGATGGCGACGTGGCGCGGCCGGACGCCGGGCGCGGCCGCTGCACCCGGCGCAAGTGCCGCGATGGCAGGCCCGGTTTTCAGCAGGCCCACTTTGCCTCAGACCTGCTTGATTTCGCGCTCTTTGTCGGCGAGCTGGTCGTCGATGCGCTTGATGTAGCTGTCGGTGAGCTTCTGCACCTCGTCGGACCAGCCCTTCACGTCGTCCTCGCTGATCTCGTGCTTCTTCTCGGCCGCCTTGGTCTGGTCCATGCCGTCCCGCCGCACGCCGCGCACGGCGATGCGCGCGCTCTCGCCGTAGCGGCCGGCTGCCTTGGCCAGCTCCACACGGCGTTCGGCGGTCAGCTGCGGGATGGGTACGCGCACGACCTGGCCGTCCGCGCCGGGGTTCAGGCCGAGGCCGGAGTCGCGGATGGCGCGTTCGACGGCGCCCACCAGGCTGCGGTCCCACACCTGCACCGTCAGCATGCGCGGCTCCGGCACGCCGATGGTGCCCACCTGGGTGATCGGGACCTCGCTGCCGTAGGCCTCAACCTTCACCGGCTCGAGCAGGCCGGGGCTGGCGCGGCCGGTGCGCAGGCCGGCGAAGTCGCGGCGCAGCGTCTCCAGCGCGCCGTCCATCCGGCGGGTGAGGTCTTCCTTGAGGGCGTTGAGGTCGGCCACTTGATCAGTCTCCGGGCGTCAGGCGTCGGTCGTCAGAGGTGCGAGTTCGAACTGGTGGCGGGCGACGATGGCAGTTTCGGTCTGTAACAACCTGCACGTCAATCCGGGGACAGCGGGCGGCATGGGCGGTTGGCGAAAAGGCAGGAAGCAAGGCCTTCTTTTTCGAGAAAAAGAAGCAAAAAGCTTTTGTTGTGGCTGTCGCGGACGGCTGAAACGACACAATCCAACCCGGCGCACCTACGGGTAACAAAAGTTTTTTGGTTCTTTTTTTCAAAAAAGAACCGCTTGCCTAGCCTCTCACGCCGGCTCGACGATACGGGTGAACACGCCCTCCCCACGCATCACCGCGGCAAAGGCGCCGGGCGCGTGGATGTTGAAGACGATGATCGGCAGGTTGTTCTCGCGCGCCAGCGAAATGGCGGCAGCGTCCATCACGCCCAGGTCGCGGGAGAGCACTTCGAGGTAGGTCAGCTCGTCGTAGCGGCGGGCATCGGGGTCGCGCCTGGGGTCGGCGGAGTACACGCCGTCCACCTGGGTGCCTTTCAGCAGGGCGTCGCAGCCCATCTCGGCGGCGCGCAGGGCGGCGGCGGTGTCGGTGGTGAAGAACGGGTTGCCCGTGCCGGCGGCGAATATCACCACGCGGCCTTTTTCCATGTGGCGTTCGGCGCGGCGGCGGATGTAGGGCTCGCAGACGCTGGCCATGGGGATGGCGGACTGTACGCGGGTGGGGGTGGCGCGCTTCTCAAGTGCGGTCTGCATGGCGAGCGCGTTCATCACGGTGGCCAGCATGCCCATGTGGTCGGCCTGCGCGCGGTCCATGCCGCTGGCCGCAGCAGAGACGCCGCGGAAGATGTTGCCGCCGCCGATGACCAGGCAGACTTCCACGCCCATGCGCACCACGTCGCCCACGTCGACTGCGATGCGGCCGACCATCTCGGTGTCCAGGCCGTACTCGCGCTTGCCCATCAGGGCCTCGCCGGAGATTTTCAGCAGCACGCGCTTGTGGGCGGTTGTCATGGCGGGTCCGTCCATGGGGCGCGCGGAACCTACGAGGTGAGGCGGGTTCGGGGAAGGGGTTGTCGTGCGGCTGGCGGTTGCAAGCCTCGTTGCGGCTTAGCAAAGGACGATTGACCACGAAGGCACGAAGGAGGAGGGAGTCCTCGTTTGAGAGTGTCGACCGTTGCACACCAGTCCGGGCGTCGGGGGCACTCTCTTTACACGGCAGCGGCGACCCGCATGGCAGCCAGAGACCCAAGCGGTCACTTTGCTAGCCGTGCCGCGAGCGCTCAGTAATTTATACCAGCTGGCTGGTATGCTCACTTACAGAAAGCAAGCAGTCCTTTTTTGAAAAAAAGGACCAAAAAACTTTTGACTCCGCTGTCGCGCGCTCTCCGGATAGGCCCGCGACAGCGGAGACAAAAGTTTTTTGCTTCTTTTTTTCAAAAAAGAAGGCCTTGCTTGCTTCGGACCGGTCATCCTCCAGGCGGTTGGTATTACCTGCTTGCCCACGTCATCAAACAGCACCGGTAATCGACCAAGAAGTCCAGTATGAAGACCTTCTTTGTGCCCTCTATGCCTTCGTGGTCGACGCTAACTTTCTCCGCCTAAACCCCAGCCACCGCCGCAACTTCCGCTGCAAAATCCCCGCCGGTCGGCTTGTCGATGCCTTCGCCCAGCGCGAAACGCTCGAACGCCGCCAGCTTGCCGCCGGCCTTGGACACCACGGCGCGCACCCGGCTCTCGCCGTCATGCACCCACACCTGCTCCAGCAGCACCACTTCCTCGTAGTACTTGCGGATGCGGCCTTCCACCATCTTCTCGATGATCGGCTCCGGCTTGCCGGACGCGCGCGCCTGGTCGCTCAGCACGGCGCGCTCGCGGTCCAGCGCCGCCGGGTCCACCGCGTCCACGTCCAAGGCGTCCGGGCGGGTCGCCGCCACGTGCATGCCGATCTGCCGGCCCAGCACTTCCAGCGCGTCCAGCTCGTTGTCAGCTTCCAGCGCCACCAGCACGCCAATCTTGCCCAGGCCGGGCTTCAACGCATTGTGCATGTAGGTGGCCACCACGCCGGACGGCACGTGCAGCACGCGGGCACGGCGGATTGTCATGTTCTCGCCGATGGTGGCGACCATGTGGGTCAGCTCCTCGCCGACGTTGCGCGTGCCGCCGGGAAACGGCGCCGCGCGCAGGGTGTCCACGTCCTCGCCCACGTCGAGTGCCACGCGGCACAGCGTCTCGACAAAGGCCTGGAACGTCTCGTTGCGGGCGACGAAGTCGGTTTCTGCGTTCACCTCCACCATGGCGGCGCGGTTCTTCGCCGAGTGCACGCCCACCAGCCCCTCGGCGGCGACGCGGCCGGACTTCTTGGCCGCCTGGCTCAGCCCCTTCTTGCGCAGCCAGTCCACCGCGCCGTCCAGGTCGCCGTCCGTCTCGGTCAGCGCGCGCTTGCAGTCCATCATGCCGGCGCCGGTCTGCTCGCGCAGAGTCTTCACGAGGCTGGCGGTGATCTCGGCCATTTCGGTGGTCTCCGGTGGTCGCGGGTCCGGGGTGGCTTAACGCCCGGCTCCTATCGGTTACAATTCAAAAGACAGCGCTTACGGCGGCGGTCAGGCAAGCAAAGCAAGCAGTCCTTTTTTGAAAAAAAGGACCAAAAAACTTTTATTCCCTGGCTCTCGGCAACAGCGGTGCGTCTCAGGAAAAAGCGAGACACCTGGAACAGCCAAGGACCAAAAGTTTTTTGCTTCTTTTTTTCAAAAAAGAAGGCCTTGCTTGATTTAGGTGCTCTCGACCGCCTGCTGCGCCGGCTCCGCACCCGACATCGCCGCCTCAAGCTCCGGCAACGCGATGTCCGGCTCGGCCTCAGCCTCGGCCAGACCGTGATGCGGTGCCGGCTCGTGGCTCGGCGAGACTGGCGTCGGCAGCAGCGCCTCCGGCAGCTCCTCAATGGCGCCGAGGTCCTGGCCGCTGGCCTGCATCTCGGCGCTGATGCCGTCGAGCACGGCGCCGGCGATCAGGTCGCAATACAGCGTGATGGCGCGGATGGCGTCGTCGTTGCCGGGGATCGGAAAGGTAATGCCCTCGGGGTCGGAGTTGCTGTCCAGCACGGCGATGACCGGGATGCCCAGCTTGTTGGCCTCCTCGACCGCCAGCTTCTCCTTGTTGGTGTCGATGATGAACAGGATGTCCGGCAGCCCGCCCATCTCCTTGATGCCGCCCAGCGAGCGCTCCAGCTTGTCGCGGTCGCGCGTCATCTCGAGCACCTCTTTCTTGGTGAGGCCCTGGATGTCGCCGCCCAGCATCTCGTCGATCTGGCGCAGGCGCTTGATGCTGCCGGTGATGGTCTTCCAGTTGGTCAGCATGCCGCCCAGCCAGCGGTGGTTGACGTAGTACTGGCCGCACTTCTTGGCGGAGTCGGCCACGTATTCCGCGGCTGCCCGCTTGGTGCCGACGAACAGCACGCGGCCGCCGGCCGCCGTGCTGTCGCGCACCGCACGCAGCGCACGGTCCAGCATCGGCACGGTCTGCTGCAGGTCGATGATGTGGACCTGGTTGCGTATGCCGAACAGGTACGGCGACATGCGCGGGTTCCAGCGGCGGGTGTGGTGGCCGAAATGCACGCCGGCCTCGAGGAGCTGTCGCAGAGAAAAATCGGGCATCGCCATGGTTGGCGGTCCTTTCCTTGTAAGTCCGGTTGAGCCTCCGCGGGGGTCGCCTCTCGGCACCGGCTTGCTTGGGGTGGAACCCCAGGAAAGTGCCCCGCGTGTGAATTTGCCGGCTTAGCGCCGACGCTTGGCATATGGCGGACGCGGGAGGGCAAGGCAAGCAGTTCTTTTTTGAAAAAAAGAACCAAAAAACTTTCGTTCTCGTGAGCTTTGCCGTGGGGCGACGTAGTGTTTCAGCGGTCCGCGACAGCCGGGACAAAAGCTTCTTGCTTCTTTTTCTCGAAAAAGAAGGCCTTGCTTCGCCACAGATCAACAAAGCGCAGCCACCAAACAAAAAGGGCCTCCCCGTCACCAGGGAGGCCCTATCTTTGAAGGCCGGACTTACTTGTCCAATGCGTCGCGGACCGAATCCTTTGCGCCGCCGACTGCGTTCTCGACCTTGCCGCCGGTCTTTTGGGCTGCGCCTTCAGCCTCGGTCTTCTTGTCGCCGGTCAGCTTGCCGAAGCCTTCCTTGATGGCGCCACCGGCCTGGTTCAGCGCACCGGAAACGCGGTTCTCGTCAACCATGTGGTCCTCCTCGTTGATGTCCTGTCCGAGATAACGAGCGGCCGCCCACACGGTTGCAACCTGTACGACTAAGCACGCAGGATGGACCGCCCCGCGTAGATTGCGGCCGATCCCAGCTCCGCCTCGATCCGGATCAGCTGGTTGTACTTAGCCGTGCGGTCGCTGCGCGAGAGCGAGCCGGTCTTGATCTGTCCGCAGTTCGTGGCCACCGCCAAATCGGCGATGGTGGAGTCCTCCGTCTCGCCGGAGCGGTGGCTCATCACCGCGGTGTAGCCGGCGCGCTGCGCCAGCTCGACCGCCTCCAGCGTCTCAGACAGCGTGCCGATCTGGTTCACCTTCACCAGGATGGAGTTGGCCGTGCCCTCGGCGATGCCGCGGGCCAGGCGCTTGGGGTTGGTGACGAACAGGTCGTCGCCCACCAGCTGCACGCGGGCGCCCAGCCGCTCAGTGAGGAAGCGCCAGCCCTCCCAGTCGTCCTCGGCGCAGCCGTCCTCGATCGAGGTGATCGGGTAACGGCTGCACAACTCCTCCAGGTAGGCCACCATGCCGCCAGCGTCCAACGTGCGGCCCTCGCCGGACAGCACGTACTGGCCGTCGCGGTAGAACTCGGTGCTGGCGCAGTCGAGCGCGAAGGTCACGTCCTCGCCAAGCGTATAGCCGGCGGCCTCCACAGCGCGGGACAGGAAGGACAGCGCCTCGTCGGCCGAGGCGAGGTTGGGCGCGAAGCCGCCCTCGTCGCCCACGTTGGTGTTGTGGCCGGCCTCCTTCAGGCCGCGCTTCAGCGCCGCGAACACTTCGGAGCCCACCCGCACCGCGTCGGCCATCGTCTCGGCGGAGACCGGCTGGATCATGAATTCCTGGATGTCGATCGGGTTGTCGGCGTGCTGGCCGCCGTTGACGATGTTCATCATCGGCACCGGCAGGGTGCGGGCGAACACGCCGCCCACGTAGCGATACAGCGGCAGGCCCAGCTCGGCGGCCGCCGCCTTGGCGATGCCGAGCGAGACGGCCAGTATGGCGTTGGCGCCCAGGCGGCTCTTGTTCTCGGTGCCGTCCAGCTCGACCATCAGCGCGTCGATGCGGATCTGCTGGGTCGGGTCCATGCCGCCGATCGCGTCGAAGATCTCGCCCTGCACGTTCTCCACCGCCTGCTGCACACCCTTGCCGCCGTAGCGCGCCGCGTCGCCGTCGCGCAGCTCGGCCGCCTCGTGGGCGCCGGTCGAGGCACCGGACGGCACCGCGGCGCGGCCGATCGCACCGCTCTCCAGCACCACGTCCACTTCCACGGTCGGGTTGCCGCGGCTGTCTAGGATCTCGCGGGCGACGATGTCGGTGATGGCGCTCATGGGGTTCGCTCCTGGTTGGGGGTGCGGTAACAGCCAAAAAGCAAGCAAGGAAGCGGTTCTTTTTTGAAAAAAAGAACCAAAAAACTTTTGTTTCTTTGGGCGCGTGGGGCGGGGGGGGCCGCGACAGTCGCGACGAAAGTTTTTTGCTTCATTTTTTCAAAAAAGAAGGCCTTAACGGCGCCATGCTGCTCCTGACCTGGCACGGCACAATCGTCTGCCTCCGCGCCGACGGCGGCCTCGTGCACATGCCCCTGCCGATCACCGACTTGCAGTGCACCCCCCTCGACCTTGCCGTGCCGTACGACTGGCGTGACCTGCCGGCCGACGGCGTCCCTGTGGACGCCGGCGAACTCGGCACGCTGCTTATTCGCCCCGCCCGCCTCGGGCGCGGCGTCTCGCTGTCGCGCGCCGCGGACTGCCTCTGCGCCGAGCGCGGCCGCACGGAGGCGCTGTTCAACCGGCAGGAGGTCAACCAGTGGGAGAGCTTCCTGCCGATGACGCCACGCCAGGCCGGCGACCTGTCCCACATCGTCGGCCGGCGCTGGCTGGTGCGCGACACCAGGCGCGTGGTCCCGCGCGACAGCGTGCGCCTGGCTGACGGCTTCGTGCTGCACTGGGGTGACGCCCGGCTGGACCTGCTGCGCTTCATGCCGCTCGGCCGGCAAGCCGACCCGACACCCGACCCAGGCCTCGCGGCGCCGTCGAACGCCTTCAGCATCCCCGGCGAGGACGCAACCGTGGAACTGGTGGCCGCCGGGCCGCGCAGCAGCGCCTTGCTGGCGACCGAAATCTGGCCGGTGCGCGCCCGCCGTGTGGCGGAGATGCTGGCGCTGGCCGCCCACCGCGGGGTGCACGGCCACGAGCCCAGCCAGCCCACCTTCGACCGAGACGTGGCGTTCCTGCTGGACCACGGCGGCCCGGCGGCACTGGAGGATCTGCTGGAGCGTCAGGTGGCCCTGGCCCGCGCCAGCCAGCTTGAGGCAGCAAGGCTAGCCGCGGCAGAGGCCGGACCGCTCTGCCCGGTGGTGAGCCTCGGCACTACCTGCATCGTCGCCACTGTGCTGCGCAGGTGCGGCGTTAGCCAGGTGCCGATGCCGTTCGACTGGCTGTCCACCACGCCGGCGATGGTGCGGCACTGCATCGAGACGGACTTCGCCTTGCTGGCGGACCCCGCCCAGCATGTCGGTCTGACCGGCCAGGGCAACCACGGCGAACCCGACGAAGGCGCCGACCACCTCGCCTACCGTGATGCCTACGGCGTCGGCCGCGTGTTCAACCATAGCGATCCGACGCGGCCGGGGGGGCTGCGCTACCTGCACGCCTGCCTGGACCGCTTCCGCGACCTGGCGGCGCAGCCGGGCCCGAAGCTGTTCGTGCAGCTCCGCGGCACCGACCAGGCTGCCGAGTTCGGCGAGACAGCGCGGCTGCTGGACGCCGCGATGCCCGAGGGTGTGCTGCTGCAGGTGCTGGTGGACGCGCCGGACAGGCGGCGGCTGTTTGCCTTGCTGGACGTCACCGCCCGCCACGGCGCGCACGTGCAGTACACGATGCGGCCGGTCTCGCAGCTCTGGGGCGAACGTTTCGAGGACACGGCAGACGAGCTGTCGCTCGCGAGGCTGGTGCGTGCCCACGCCAGCCTCGCCAACACGGCCAAGGCCGCCGCCACACGGCACCGTGCGGCCTTGCACGGCGCCTACCACCGGTTCGGCAAGGAGGCGTCCGAGCACGTCAAGCCGCCGGCAAGCGGCGTAGTGCCGCCGGTCGTCCACCTCGGCAACATGGCGCTGCACCGCTTCCTCAGCCGCGCCGGCCTGGCGCGGCGGTTCGAGTTTAGCGCGTTCGATCCCGGGCAGGCCCGCGCCAGGCTTGGCGGCGGCACCCTGCTGGTGACCTTTGCCGGCAACCGGGCAAGGCTGCAGGTTGGCTTGGCCGAGCCGGACCGGGTTCGGTACTGGCTGCAACGTGCGCTCGCGGCGGTCTACGTGATGAACGCGCTGCTGACGGACGGCCCGGTGCCCGACACGAGCTTCGTTCTGGAAGTGGACGACACCGGCTACGCCGAGCGCAGCGCCTGCTTCTGCTCGGCCCGGCCGGGCGCCTGCCTGCTGCCCGACCAGGACTTCATCGGCTCCGGCGGCTACGAGGACCTGCGGCGCGAGGCCGCGCTGCACGACCGGCCCTGGCAGAAGCGCGTGCCGCGTGTCTTCTGGCGCGGTGCCACTACCGGCCAGCATCGCCACGCGCCGCCAGGCCCGGAGGCGCCCGACGACCTCACGTGGCTGCCGCGGCTGGATTTGTGCGCGCGCGTCGCACGGTCGCCCATCGCCGATCGCTACGATGTCGGCATTTCCAACATCGTGCAAATCAACGAGCCGCATCTGGTCGCGCGCATCGAGGCCTCCGGGCTGATGCGCGGGCGGGTGCCGCGCAGCGCGTTTTTCGGCCACAAATGGCTGCTGGTGATCGACGGCAACTCGAACGCCTGGAGCGCACTGTTCGCTGGCCTGCTCAGCGGCTCCTGCGTGCTGAAGGTGGCCTCGCCGAAAGGGTTCAAGCAGTGGTACTACGACCGGCTGAAACCCTGGGTTCACTTCGTTCCAGTCGAGGAGGACCTGTCGGACCTCGACGAGCTCGTCGCCTGGCTGGAGGCGCACGATACCGACGCGCAGGCGATTGGGCAGGCGGGCCGGGCGTTCGCGGAGGCGCTGACGTTCGAGGCGGTGGTGGCGGACTCGGCGGAGCGGTTGCGCGCCTGGTTAGGCAAGTAGCAAGGCCTTCTTTTTTGAAAAAAAGAAGCCAAAAACTTTTGTTCTCTTGGGCGCTCGTCTGAGGAGAGCCCGCGACAGCTGTAACAAAAGCTTTTTGCTTCTTTTTCTCGAAAAAGAAGCGCTTGCTTACCAGGCCACCACAGCCCCCCCATAGTCGAGAAACACCCCACTCTCCGTCGCCTGATCCATGACCAGCAACAACAACCGCGCTGCCTCCGCCGCCGTCATTCCCTGGTCCGCCGCAGTGAACGGCGCCGACAGCCCGGTGCGCACGGTGCCCGGGTGCAGCGCCAGCAGCACCGCATCCGGCCGCCGGCGCGCCACTTCCACCGCGGCCGTGCGCACCACCTGGTTCAGCGCCGCCTTCGACGCGCGGTAGGAGTACCAGCCGCCCAGCCGGTTGTCGCCGATGCTGCCCACCCGCGCCGAGAGCACGGCCAGCACCGACCGACCCTCACGCGGCAGCAGCGCCGAGAAGTGCTTGATCAGCAGCGCCGGCCCGATGGTGTTGATGGCGAAAGCGCGCGCCATCACCGCAGGGTCCAGGTCCGCCAGGCGCTTTTCCGGCCCGGTTCCGCCGATGCTCAGCGCACCGGTGGCGACCACGATGCGCGAGAACGGCGCATGCGCCAGCAGACGTGCGGCGGCGGCGGCGATGCTAGCCTCGTCGGTGAGGTCCAGGGGAGGGTCGCTGCTTCGGCCGAGGGCGTGGACGGGGGTGCCGTGCAGGGCGGCGACCAGGGCGGCACCTAGGCCGCCGGTAGCGCCGATGACCAGGGAGGTCAAAAGAAAGCGGTTCTTTTTTGAAAAAAAGAACCAAAAAACTTTTGCTCTCGGACCTCCCGCTTGGGGACACTCTGCATCTTGAGTGGCCGGCGTGTCAGAAGTCGGTGCAGCGGCCTTTGACCTCCCAGTCGCCATAGCGGGTGGGCTCGGGTCCCTTCGGACCGCCGATCTCCTTGGGCAGCTTGGCAGCGGCGGGCTTTGCCTCGGCCTCGGGATGAGTTGGTTCGGTGGTGTCCATGGCAAGGAGATTTGTCGGGCCCGATGCTTTGGCAATCCCTTGCCTGCCCGGGTAATCTCCGCCATCTCTGCAACCGTGCCCACAGCAGGAGAGTCCGGTGGCCCATATTGCCCTGCTGATATCTGCTCACCGGCTGCTTCTGATGGGGTTGATCTCGCTCAGCCTGTGGGTCCTGGCGAACTACTGGTACCTGCGTGGCGACATCCGCAATTACCGGCGCGACAGGCGCGCCCACACCTGGAGCGTGGACATGGCGACTAAGAGCTCCAAAGGGGGACGCCCGGGCGCGCATCAGTAACACTGGCTGGCGCGTGAGCATCCTGAGCGGAAGAAAGGAAGCGGTTCTTTTTTGAAAAAAAGAACCAAAAAACTTTTGTTCCTTTGGGCGCGCGTTGCGGAAACCTTTGCGACACGCGGACTTGGGCAGCTTTCTTGGCATCGCCGTTTAGGAATAGTGTTTCAGCTTCACGCGACAGCGCTCCCAAAAGCTTTTTCCTTCTTTTTCTCGAAAAAGAAGCGCTTCCTTTCCTACCCGCCCTTCCCCCTGACCATCCCCTCCCGGTCCACCCGAGCCCCGGACAGATAGACCGCATTGATCGCGTCCACGTTGCGCACGTCCTGCCGCGGGTCGCGGTTCAGCACCACCAGGTCCGCCCGCCGCCCTGCCTCCACCGCCCCCAGTTCGGACCAGCCGAGCAGTTCGGCGTAGTTGCCGGTGGCCGCCGCCAGCGCCTGGCGCGCGTCCAGCCCCGCGTCGGTCAGCAGCTCCAGCTCGGTGTGCATGGAAATCCCGGGCAGCGTGCCTTCCCAGCTCGCACCGCTGGCGGCCAGGACGGGGACGTGGTGGCCGATCATGATCGTGTCGATGGCGAAGCTGTGCATCGCCGTGCTGGTCATCGAGGCGCGCACGCTGAGGGACGGGAACGGCACCTCGCCGGTTTTCGGGTCGGCGGCGTAGATCATCGTCTTGGGGTCCAGCAGGGCGGCGGCCGGCTCGTGCCACAGGTTGCGATGGCTGGGCATCACCGCGTAGGCCAGGCTGAAGGTGGGCATCAGCGCCACGTGGTGGGCCGCGATCAGCTCGGCGTAGGCGGCAACCTCCGGTCCGGCAGGGTCCACGCCGTTGATCGAGAGGTAGGCGGGGCTGGCGCCGCGCCCGTCCGGGTCGGCCTGCGCACGGGCCAGCAGGTCCGCAGGTGCCAGGCCCAGCTCCAGGCGCGACATGTGCAGCAGCACGTTGACGCCGGCGGTGATGCCGGCCTGGTAGGGGGTGGCCACGAACTCGCCGTAGGTGGCCACGTGGTGCGCGCGTGCCTGGGCGATGATGGCGGCGGCGTTGGCCTGGGTGATGTTGTGGCCGATCCAGATGATCTTCGCACCGCGGCGGATCGTCTCGTCCACCTGCGCCGCGGTCTCGGCCGGGACCGTCTCGTGCGGCGCGCCGGCGTCGGCCAGGCGGTCGCGCCAGGCGGGGTCGGGGCGCAGCAGGCTCCAATCGTCGGTGGTGCCGGCGCTGTCCACCGGGTAGACGTGCGGGCTGGGGTCGGCGGCGAAGTCGATGGCACCGCGCCGGTCGTCGCCCGAGGCGCCGATCGTGGTGACACCTTCGTAGAGCTCGGCGTTGGCTTCCGCCTGGTTCTGCATGCCGGTGAAGCCGTCCACCAGGCCGGGGATGACGAACTTGCCGTCGATGTGCACCACGGTGGCACTAGGCGGGATCGCGACCTGGCCGGCTGCCCCCATTGCGGTGATCTGCGTGCCCTGCATAAGCACCACCGCGCCGGCCACGTCGTGCGTGCTGGTGCCGCCATGCGAGACGTCGATGACGGTGCCGCCTATCAGGGCGGTGACAGGCGCGTCGGCGGCGCAGGCTGCCGGCGGCAGCAGCGCCGCCAGCAGGAGAGAAAGCAAGGCCTGCTTTTTTGAAAAAAAGCAGCAAAAAACTTTTGGTCCTGCTGTCGCGGAGTCTCCCGCAGCGTGTACTCCAGGGAACAAAAGTTTTTTGGTTCTTTTTTTCAAAAAAGAACTGCTTGCCTTGCCTCCCGCCGGTCGAAGTCTCCGACAGCCGGTATCAATCATGGCAGTGTGCAGCTTCTCATCCGAGCAGCGGATCCGCCACGTAAAGAGTGCCGCCGGACTCGATGAACTCCTCGCTTTTGGCATCCAGCCCGGCCAGCCGTTCGGCCTCCGCGCGCAAATCCTGGGTGATCTGCATGGAGCAGAACTTCGGCCCGCACATGGAACAGAAATGCGCCGTCTTGTGCGCGTCCTTTGGCAGCGTCTCGTCGTGATACAGACGTGCGGTGTCCGGATCCAGCGAGAGGTTGAACTGGTCCTCCCAGCGGAAGCTGAAGCGCGCGCGGCTCACCGCGTCGTCGCGCAGCTTCGCCGCAGGGTGTCCCTTGGCGAGGTCGGCAGCGTGGGCGGCGATCTTGTAGGTGATCACGCCGGTTTTCACGTCGTCGCGGTTGGGCAGACCGAGGTGTTCCTTCGGCGTCACGTAGCAGAGCATGGCGGTGCCGAACCAGCCGATCATCGCCGCACCGATGGCCGACGTGATGTGGTCGTAGCCGGGTGCGATGTCCGTGGTCAAAGGCCCGAGCGTGTAGAACGGCGCCTCGCCGCATTCGGCGAGCTGCTTCTCCATGTTCACCTTGATCTTGTGCATCGGCACGTGGCCGGGGCCCTCGATCATCACCTGGCAGCCGCGATCCCAGGCGATCTTGGTCAGCTCGCCCAGCGTGGTCAGCTCGGCGAACTGTGCCGCGTCGTTGGCGTCGGCGATCGAGCCGGGGCGCAGGCCGTCGCCCAGCGAGAAGCTCACGTCGTAGGCGCGCATGATGTCGCAGATGTCGGCGAAATGCTCGTAGAGGAAGCTCTCGCGGTGGTGGCTGAGGCACCAGCGCGCCATGATGGAGCCGCCGCGCGAGACGATGCCGGTGACACGTTTCGCGGTCAGCGGCACGTGGGCCAGGCGAACGCCGGCGTGGATGGTGAAGTAGTCGACGCCCTGTTCGGCCTGCTCGACCAGCGTGTCGCGGAACACCTCCCACGATAGCTTGTCCGGATCGCCGCCGACCTTTTCCAGTGCCTGGTAGATCGGCACGGTGCCGATAGGCACAGGCGAGTTGCGGATGATCCAGCCGCGGATGTTGTGGATGTTGCGCCCCGTGGAGAGGTCCATCACCGTGTCGGCCCCCCAGCGGGTGGCCCAGACCAGCTTTTCGACTTCTTCCGCGGCCGAGGAGGTGACGGCGGAGTTGCCGATGTTGGCGTTGATCTTCACCAGGAAGTTGCGGCCGATGATGGTGGGCTCGAGCTCGGGGTGGTTGATGTTGGCCGGGATGACTGCGCGGCCGCGGGCGACCTCGCTGCGGACGAATTCGGGGGTGATGAAGGCGGGGATCTCGGCGCCGAAATCCTCGCCGTCGGCGCGGCGGCCGCCGGCATCCTCGGCGAGTGCCGCGCGGCCGAGGTTCTCGCGGTGGGCGATGTAGACCATCTCCTCGGTGACGATGCCGGCGCGGGCGAATTCGAGCTGGGTGACCATCTGGCCGGCGCGCGCGGTGAGCACGCTGGGCGTGGCGGGGCAGGGCGGCACCAGGCGGTCGCCGGACGCGAAGCCGTTGTCCTCGGGCTTCACCGCGCGGATTTCGGCCGCAGCAAAGCCGCGTTTGGCAAGCCAGGGCGCGCGCACCGGCGGCAGGCCGGCTTCGAGGTCGATCCTGACGGCAGGGTCGGTGTAGGGGCCCGACGTGTCGGCCAGCAGCAGCGGCGCCTCGCGCGCCTCCGGCGCGAGCGTGACCTCGCGGAACGGCACCTCGATGTCGGGGCGTCCGGCGGGGCTGGAGTAGGTTTTTCGCGAGCCGGTGATGGCGCCGGTGGTGACGGAGGCGGGGGCTACGCGGGTCTGTTCGTTCATGGCCGCTCCTTTTTCCCCCTGCGGGGCCGGAATGCGCGGCGCGGACGAGTGGCGCTGTGTGCCAAGGCTCCGTCCCTCCGCCGGCATGACCCGGATCAGGTTGGTCGGGGTCACCGCGCTGCCGGCATTGCCGGCGCAGCTGACTCTCAGCCCCTTGTCAGGGCTCCCCCCGGAATGGCGCCATAGGAGGCGCGGGCGAGGGTGGCGTCAAGTCAAAGGGGAGTGTGGGGCGTGGTCCGGGCGCAAGCTGAACAGGCGGTGGTGGAAGCGAACCACGCATCAGCACGCACGCACCAGCACTGGCGCATCAGCATGGGGGCATGCAGGACAGCCTAGCTTGGTCACCAGCGCGCCGTTCGATGCCGCCGCCCCGTGGCCGGCTCCGCCGCCAATTGCGGACGGCTGCAACGCCGGGTGTGGCCGCCGGCGCGGCGCGTCTCGGGATGCCGGGATAGGCGTCTTCCCGGGGCGGCGTGGATCGCGCTCGGTGAACCAGGCTCGCTCTCATTCAGGGTCAGTGCGCAGCAACGAGGTCGTACGCGCGCGCCCGTACGTATTGTCTCTCGCTGTTCAGCACGAGCCGCCGTCTTCGGAACTCCAGCGGTGTCACGCCGGTCCAGAGACGGAACGAACGTGAGAATACGCTTTGTTCTGAGTAGCGCAGCAGGAGCGAGATGCTGCTGAAGCTTATCATGGTGTTCGTCAGCAACTGGCTCGCCATTTCGCAACGCGTCTGGTCCAACACCTCTGAATACGTGGTCCCGGCCTCATGGAGGTGGCGCTGCAGCAAACGTTTGCTGTAGCCCATCCTCTCTGCGACCTCGCTTGCGTGGAAGTTCCCGCACATCAGCGCCACCCAGACCTCGCGCCTGAAATGTGCGAGGGGGCCGAGGACATCTGAACGCCGGGTTGCGTTGACGCGGTCTTGCAACCCCTTTCGTTGAGAGACATCGGCGCCGCGGACTGGCAGCGTCAGCCACGACGCAGGAAACATGACGCCGGTCGCGTCGGCGTCGAAGATCACCGGGCCGGTGAATTTATGCCGAAGCTCTGTCAAGTCCCGCGGCTCGTCGTGAGAGATCGACAGCGTCGCGTGCGACTGGTCCGCGCCGGTCAGGGAGCAGACGATGTTGAGAGCCGCGACGGCGGCCGTGTCGTAGATGTATGCAACACCCTCGACGTCTCTTTCGACAACGCTGAAGCCCAGCATCGCCTGTCCGCCTGTCCGCCTGTCACGATCAGGTACGAGACGCTGCTCGTGGAGTTCGTGTATTGCATGCTGTTGAAGTCGCGCAGGGCGGCGCCCAGTGTGGGCGCGTTGCACATCAGTTCGCCCGCCAACCCGAGCATCTGCGGGCGTATCTGCTCGCCGAGCATGAAGCCGAACTGCTGACAATCCGTCAGCCGTGCCGAGGCAACCAGCAACTCCGCTGCAGACTTGAACGGCACGAACTTCGTGGGGTCGTCGAGCGAGTCCGGAGCGAGGCCGGCTTGCATCAACGCATCACCCGCATCGGCGCCGAGGCGGCGCAGCAGCGTCGGAAGCAGCGCGAGGAAGCCTACACGCTGCCGACCACACGACAACGGCATTTCGGAAGACATTTGCAGATACCGCCCTATTCTGCGGGTGTTACAAATCATGCACGATCCGTCAAATAACTTTTTCCAGTTAACCGCTAATGCTGCGGCGACGGCGCGTCTGTTTGACTTTACACGATAGTACTCGCGCACCGCCTCGTCTCATCCATCAAAGGGAATACCATGTTGCGCGTTTTGAAGAGTAGCACTTGTCTGACGGCTTGTTCGGCAATTGCTTTGCTGTCATCCATGAGTGCCCTGTCGGCTCAGACGATGACTCTGGTCCACCCGGCGCCGATCTCCAGGATGCATTACGAGCAGCTCAAGGCCGCAAATCCGGAGCTTCTGCAGACTCTGACGCACGCCCACATGGTCGCCGCGCACGCGCCTGGCAAACGGCCCAGCGGCAGCGTCTGGCAGCCTTTGACCAACCAGCCCAGTTTCGGCGCGATGTGCCCTTTGCTGCTGACAGATGGCACGGTGCTGGTCGGTGACGTAAATGGTTCGGCAGACGGCGGAACCGGCACGAGCTGGTTCAAGCTGACCCCCGACATCAACGGCAGCTACGTCAACGGCACCTGAACTCGCCTCGCCGACATGCAGGCCGGCTATGAGCCGCTTTATGTCGCGTCGGCTATCCTGCCCGACGGCCGTGTCATCATCGAAGGTGGTGAGTACAATAACGGTGACGGCGTGTGGAGCGGGCAGGGCTCACTGTATGATCCCGTTGCCAACACCTGGACTCCCGTGTCGCCACCGGCCGGCATGGGTCAGACTAGTTCAATCGGCGACGCCAACGGCATTGTGCTGGACAACGGCACGTTCATGCTCACTCCGGTGTACACGCCGCCATCTGGTGCTCAGCAACTTTTCAACGCATCGACCTTGTCCTGGACTGCGTCAGGCACGAATAATGTCATCGGTAGCGACGAGGCGAGCCAATCACTGCTGCAGAACGGCCGTGTTCTGACCACTGCGGCCTACGACAACTCGAAGAAGAAGACGCAGGCCGCGCTTTACAACTACAAGAACGGCTACTGGGCCCGTATCGGCGCGCCGCCTGTACAGCTCTGGGACGAAAATGGCGAGATCGGTCCTCAGGTGACCATGCTGAACGGAGACGTCTTCGCCTTTGCGTCCACGCCAGGCCACACGGCCACCTACAGCAAGAGCGGCGTCTGGACGGCCGGCCCCGACATGCCCATCGTCGACTCAAAACAATACGGCATGGCGGACGCGCCTGCCACGGTGCTGCCGAGTGGCCGCATCCTAGCGATGGGCGGCCCTGGCTACGCGCAGACGACGGCACATTTCTTTGTTTATGACGGCACCAGCTTCACGCAGACCGATGACACGCCCAACGCACCGACCGAGTCGGACTACCAGGGCAACATGCTCCTGCTGCCGACCGGTCAGGTCCTGCTGACGGACCAGAGCGGCGACGTCGAGATCTACACCGACCCTGCGGCGCCAGTGGCCGGCGCCGCGCCCACGAACGTCAGCGTGCCGGCAACGCTCAAAGCCGGCTCCACCTACACGCTGCGGGGCGCGCAGCTTGGCGGCGTGACGCAGGGCGCTTCGTATGGTGACGACTACCAGAGTGCGACGAACTACCCGATCGTGCGCATCACCAACAACGCTACCGGGCACGTCTTTTACGCCCGCACGTCTAACTTCAGCGCGATGACGGTGACGCCAGCGGCGCGTTCCACGGCCAGCTTCACGCTGCCTGCTGGCGTCGAGACCGGTGCAAGCCGGCTCTTCGTCGTTGCGAGTGGCTTCGCGTCGTCTCCGGTGGCCGTGACCGTCAAGCCCTGACGCGACCGGACTGACGGACGCCCAGGTCTTGCAGCGAACGCTCGCTGCAAGACCTGCTCGTTTATCACGTAGTACTTCGAGAAAAAGAAGCAAAAAGCTGTTGTCCCTGCTGTCGCGGACTCTCCCGCAGCGTACACCCAAGGGAACAAAAGTTTTTTGGTTCTTTTTTTCAAAAAAGAACTGCTTTCTTCCTTTAGTACCGGTCAACATCTCGGACCGCGGATATAAAATCATGGAGTTGCCGAAGATGCCGGCTTGCGTAATCTTGTGGCGTGTCGCCACCCCGGCCTTCGCAGTGTTGGCGGTCAGCCTGCCGGTGCGCGCAGGCACCGATGATTTCTGGGGCAAGATCTGCAGCGTGTCGGATTCCGATTACGCGAGCGCCGCGCAGTCGCTCGCCCCAGCCGAAACCCCTGTGGTCACCTGCCAGGCGCAGCCGTCCCGATACCAGCCGATCGGCAGCGTCGGCACCGGGGGGGACACGAGCGTCAGTCTGCAGATCGGCTACGATCCGCTATCCAACCGCCTGTGTTTTGCCGTCAACGGGCTGCCGGATGCACCCGTGTTGCGCGTCGGCGTCGGACACACGCTGCAGATCCAGGTCTCCAACCAGTTGCTCGATACCGGCGCGAGAAACACGACCAACTGCCCGATCGAGATTTTCGGCTTCGAAGGCCAGTGCGGACCAAGACCGGTGTTTCCGGAGATCCCCGGCGCGAACGGCAGCTACTACCCTATCATGGCAACCGAAGCGTACGTCGCACACGGCAACGCCAACCTGCACGTCCACGGCCTGTTCGTCTCTCCCAAGCCGTGCAGCGACGAGGTGCTCAACAGCAACATCTACCCGGCAAACTGGGCAGGACCCGTGCATCCGTTGCCGTCCTGCCAGACCGCACCGAACACGCTCGACTACACTTACGCGCTGCCGGCGTATCACCCGGCCGGGCTGTACTGGTATCACACGCACATCCACGGTGAATCCGAGCAGGAAACGCAGATGGGCCTGGCGGGCGCTATCGTCGTCGAAGATGCGGGCGACGCCTACCGCAGTTCGATCGGCGTGAGCGACGAGGTCCTGGTCGTCACCGACCGGCCGAGGCCGGGCCTGTCGCGCACCACCAGGCAGGCGGACCGCAAGGCGGCGCGACAGATCGCGCAGCACAGCAGCCCGGCCAGGACCGCGGCGGGAGGTCCGGTTCTCGACCCGCGGATCGATCAGGCGGACCAGGCCGGCGAGTGCGCGACGGGCGCTTCCGGCACAGGCGAAGCGGGCGGCACCGAGCTGTGGGCGCTGAAGCTGAACGGCGCCCCGGTGCTGGAGCAGTCGGGCGGTTTCCCAGGCGACAACGAGCTGCTTGCCAAGGCGATGCAGCGGGGGCAGCGGCAGATATTCCGGATGGTCAACGCGTCGGCCGACTCCTACGTCTCGCCCGAGCTGGTGCTGTCGCAGAATGGCGTGCTGACCACGCAACCGCTCGAGGTCTTCGCACGTGATGGCGTGGGCCTCGCAGACGCGCAGGGAAACCGGCATTTCACCAACTTCGATGTCGGTAAGACACCCTTGATCCTGCCGCCGGCCTCGCGCGTCGAGTTCGTGGTGCACGCGCCGCCGCCTGGCGCAGAGCTGTACCTGCAGAGCCAGGCAGTAGACCCCGGCTGCGGCGGCAACGCCTACCCGGCGCGGCGGCTGCTCCTGATCACGCCGTCCGGCTCGCCTGTCGATCCGGATGCAGCTGACGACAGCGACCTTCTGGTCGGAGAACCATCGCTCGCCCCATACCTGGCTACGCTGTCGGACACCGCGAGCGTGCACAGGACTTTCGTGCTGTCCGAATACACGCGCGATTTCACCTACGGCCAGACCAAGTGGTTGGTGCAGACGCCGACAGCGTCGCAATTCGACCCCAACGCGACGGATTTCTTCCTGACCGAAGTGGCGTCGGATGACGGCGAGGTCGACCCTGCGGCGACGGCGGTCAAACCGTTCACGCATGCATCAGCGCCGCAGGTCGTCGTTCACCTGCACGGCAAACAGAGTGTCACCGAGGAGTGGCTGGTCGAGAACTCCACCCTGGAGGTGCATGACTTTCACACTCACCAGGTGCATTTCCGCGACGTCACGTCCGACAGCGCGAACCCCGACCTGCAGCCCGTGCTCGACACCATCAACGTGCCCGCGGCACCGCTCGTCGGCGACGTTGCCACAGGACGGCCAAGCGCGCCGGGATGGGTGAAGCTACGCATGACCTTCACCAGGGCCGACATCGGCGAGACGGTGTTCCACTGCCACATCCTCGAGCATGAGGATAATGGCATGATGGGCAAAGTGCAGGTGGTTGCCGAGTAATCTCAACCGTCGCAGACCTCGACCGGTGGCAAGCGAAGCAAGCAGTTCTTTTTCGAAAAAAGAAGCAAAAAACCTTTGTTTCCCTGGGCGCGCGCTGCAGAACCATCGCGACAGCAAGACCAAAAGTCTTTTGCTTCTTTTCTTCAGAAAAGAAGGCCCTGCCTTGCTTACCTGATGGCCGCTGGTCTGACGGGACCTCTCGTGGCGTCGTGAAACCGCAGTTCCGCCTACAGCAACCCCGATGCCAGGTTCACCGACAGCGCGATGATCACCGTGTTGAACACGAACCCCAGCAACCCGTGCAGCGTCGCCAGCCGCCGCAGCTTGCGCGCGGTGATCTGCACGTCGGACACCTGGAACGTCATGCCGAGCACCACTGAGAAATACAGGAAATCCCAGTAATCCGGCTCGTTCTCGCCAGGAAAGGCGAGCCCGCCATCCACGCCGTGGCAGCCGGGCGAGACCTGGTAGAACTCGTGCGCATAACGCAGCGCGAACACCGCCTGCGCCAGCAGCCACGACAGCACGAGCGTAGCCGCGACAAGCGCCACCTTCAGCTCCTTGGCCCCAGCCGCCGCCTTCATGCTGCCGAACTCGCCGATGATGGCGGCGAAGCTTATGCCAATCGCCGCGAGTACCAGGAAAAACAGCGTCCACTCGCCGTCCTGCTGCGCCTCGGCCCGCGCCGGCATGCGGCTGACGGGCGTCCGCGCGAACAGCACCAGCATCAGCACAAGATACGCACACGTGCCCACGTCCCAGGCGGCGATCCCGCGCGTCAGGTGCGTCCAGCCGGCCGGTATCACCGCAAGCGACGCAGCGCCGAACACGACGGCGACGAACAGGCGCGCATGGCCGATCGCAACGCTACGAATGCTGACGGCCAATGATGGACTCCTTGTTTGCAGCAGGAAGAAAGCAAGCGGTTCTTTTTTGAAAAAAAGAACCAAAAAACTTTTGTTCCATCGGGTGCTCGAAGCTGAGGCGAGGTGTTTCAGCCTCCCGCGACAGCGCGCGCAAAAGTTTTTTGGTTCTTTTTTTCAAAAAAGAACTGCTTTCTTGCGTCACGCCCGCACCAACCCCCGCATCGCCTGCACCCCATCGCTCCCCGGCAGCACCCGCCCCATGCTACCCGCAGACATGTGCATGTGGTCGATCAGCACGCCCATGATCACGCTGCGTACGTCCGTCGTCGGCGCCAGGTCGCGGTTTTCGAACAGCTTGCCGTCCGCAAGACCAGGCCAGTCCGCCCGCACCCGCCCGCCGGCGACCGCACCGCCCACCAGCATCGCCGCTCCCGCGGTGCCGTGGTCCGTACCGCCGGTGCCGTTGATGCGCGCGGTGCGGCCGAACTCGGTCACCGCCAGCACCACGGTGCGGCTCCATGCCTCGCCCAGCCCGGCTCGCAGCGCGGCGAGCCCTGCGTCGAGCTGCCCCAGCGTCTCGGCCAGCCTTCGGTCCTGGGCGGCGTGGGTGTCCCACCCGCCGATCTCGAGTGCGGCCACGCGCGGCCCGTTCTCCTGCGCCAGCAGGCGGCCGGCGGCACCGGCCAGCATCTCGAAGCTGCGGTCGTGCTTGGGGTCGGCGGCCTGGCCGCTGAGTGCCGAGGCGGCGAAGCCGCGCTGCTTGAGCCCCTCGGCCATCGCCGGGCCCACCACCGGGTCGCGCGCGGTGATGGTGAGCAGGCGCTGGTAGAGGTCCGCGGTGGGCTGGGCGAAATGGTCGGGCGCGTAGGCCTCCACCACCGCCGGGCCGCGCATCAGCAGCGGGGCGGACAGGCCGACGGTCAGCCCCAGCTCGCGGCCGTTGCTGGGCATCAGGCCGACGGCGCGGTTCAGCCAACCGCTGTTCAGCCGCTGCTCGGCGCCGGCTTCGAGGTAGTCCTGCGCCTCGAAGTGGCTGCGGCTGCGGTAGTGTCCGGCGACCGCGTGGATCAGCAGCGCGTCGTTGGCCGCGTACATCGTGTGCAGCTGGGCCAGCGACGGGTGCAGGCCGAACGTGCCGCCGAGGTCGAGGATGCCGCCTGGCTGGCCGGGCATCGGCAAGGCGAGCGGGCCGCGCAGCCCGGCAAACGCCGGGTCGCCGTAGGGCTGCACGGCGGACATGCCGTCCATCGCACCGCGCAGCAGGATCACCACGAAGCGCTGCTCGGTCTGCGGGGCGGCCAGCGCCACCGAGGTGCGGCCGAGGGTGAACGCCGCGGCCAGGCCCAGCAGCGCCTGGCGGCGGGACAGGCGGTATCCGTCGGGACACAGGGTGGTCATCTCTCTAGCGCCTCTGGAATTCGGGGGAGGCCAGCAGCAGGGTCAGCCCGTCGCGGCGCGAGCCGGCGGCGCGGATCTGGCCCAGCGTCTCTGCCGTCAGCAACGGGCCGAGCAGCGCGTGGCCGAGCTGCTCGGGGTCGGTCGTGTTGGCCACGTGCGCGGACAGGCCGTAGGCGAAGTCCACTCGCTGCAGCATGGCTTCCGGGCCGGCCCAATCCGCCGCGCGGTCCGGCCAGCCGATCGGGAACGGCGCCTCGAACACGCCCTGGCCCAGCCCGGCGGGCATGGACATGATGTTGGGCACGCTGTCCGGCGTGGCGCCTACGGCGCGCAGGCAGCCCAGCACGTAGTCCTGCGGCGTGCGCAGCTTGGTGGCTGGCACCCAGGCGCCGGGCAGCTCGATCAGCGCGAGCGCGGCGGCGCCCAAATCGCCCTGGGTGTCGCGCAGCACCGTCTCGATGCGAGAGACGTCGTGGCCCGGCGGGACGTCGGCGACGAAATGGCCGACCAGCTTGGTGGCGAGGTGGTGGTAGGTGGCCGGGTTGGTGCCGAGCCAGCCGAGCAGCTCCACGCCGCCCTCCTCGCCGGCGGGCCAGGTACGGCCCATCACCTCGATCTCGCCAGGCTCGTGGAGGTTGGGGCGGAAGCGGTAGCCGAGCGGCGGCTGGTGCATCTCGACGGACCAGCCGGTCAGCACGCGGGCGAAGTTGGTGACGTCGGCTTGGGTGTAGCCGGACGCAGGGGTGACGGTGTGCAGCTCAAGGCACTCGCGCGCCAGGTTCTCGTTCAGCCCCAGGTGGCGGCGTACGCCGGCCGGGCTGTCGGGGCCGGCGGAGTTGGAGTTGTTGAGGTAGGTGAGCATCGCCGGGTGGCGCATCACCGCCAGCAGCATGTCGGAGAAGCGGCCGGTGACGTGCGGGCGGATTGCCTCGCGCACATAGGCGCCGCTGGTGCCTGCGGTGGGCAGCGAGCGGTCGGCGATGGTGAAGTGGTTGGCCCAGAACCACACCAGGCGCTCGCGGTAGGGCGCCTCCGTCATCAGCGCCTGGTCGAGCATGGCGCGGCGTTCCTCGGTGGCCAGCTTGGCGACCGGGCGGGCGGGCTTGGGCTGGTCCTGCGGCGGTGCCGCTGCCCCGGCGGCTGCGGGCTGGGCCATGCCGGCCTGCTTTCCCGCGGCACCCATGGCGTATTGCTCGGCCACCACGGCGAGCGCGTCGGACGTGTTCGGCAGGCCCGCCACGCTTGCTGTGTCCGGGCCGGAGAGCTGGTTGCGCAGCCAGGCGCGCGGGTCGTCCGGCAGCGCGTCGGTGGGCCGGCGGCCGAAGCCGAAGCGGTTCAGGGCGACGAAGGCGGCGTTGTCCATGCACGGGATATAGCAGCGGGGAGGGTTACCCGCAGTGACGAAGTGTGGCGAAGGCAAGGAAGGCAAGGCCTTCTTTCTGAAGAAAAGAAGCAAAAGACTTTTGGTCCTGCTGTCGCGATGGTTCTGCAGCGCGTGCCTAAGGAACAAAAGTTTTTTGGTTCTTTTTTCAAAAAAGAACTGCTTGCTTGCTTTCTACTGGCTTACTTGACTCGGTGACCTCCCGCGAACACCTCGAACCCGTCGCTACGCGCCACCCCGATCAGCGTCATCCCCGCCGCCTCTGCCGCGCGGTTGGCCAGCGCAGTCGGCGCAGAAACCGCGACCAGCACCGGCACACCCATCCGTGCGGCCTTCTGCACCAGCTCGATCGAGATGCGGCTGGTCAGCAGCAGGATGCCGTCGGCCACCGAGGCGCCAGCCCGCGCCAGGGCGCCGCCCAGCTTGTCCAGCGCGTTGTGCCGGCCGACGTCCTCGCGCACCGCGAACAGCCCGCCCGCCTCGGTCCAGAACCCGGCGCCGTGCACCGCGCGGGTCGCCTGGTTGAGCGGCTGGGCGGCGTAGAGGCTGGCGGCGGCACGGTCGATGGCGGCGGCGTCGAAATGGCGCCCCGCGGGCACGTGCGGCACCGGGCGCAATGCTTCCTGCAGGCTTTCCAGCCCGCACATGCCGCAGCCGGTCGCACCTGCCAGCCGCCGGCGCCGCTTCTCCAGTGCCGCCATGTGCGCGGGCGGTATCCACATGCGCAGCTCGATGCCGCCGTCCGCCTCGATGATGGTGAAGTCCTCGATCGACCCTGCATCGGGCACGATCTCCTCGGACAGGCTGAAGCCTACGGCGAAGTCCTGCAGGTCGGCGGGTGTCGCCATCATTACCGCGTGGGTGACGCGGTTGTAGGTGATGGCGATTGCGGTCTCCTCGGCCAGCAGGCGGTCGCCTTGGGTGAACGCATGGTCCTTCCAGGCAAGGCGCGGCGCGGGGGAGACCGGGTCGATCATGGAGAGGAGAAAGCCTTCTTTTGCTGAAAAAGTAGCGGAGAGCTTGGGTGTCGGTAGACCGCCCCACCGCGCCGCAAGCGTGCCGGAGTTTAGGGCGTCCTCCCACCAAACAGGGCCGCTCGTGAACAAAGATGCCCGTCGAACGACAAGCTGGACAAAACTTTGGTCCGGCTGTCGCCGAGTCTCCCGCAGCGTATACTCAGGAGAACAAAAGTTTTTTGGTTCTTTTTTTCAAAAAAGAACCGCTTGCTTTCTGCCACTCAGTCACCGCCCCGAGCCGCTGATCAACGGTGATCTTCGACGTGACAACCAGCCGTTTCCGCACCGACTTCGAAGCTTCACACAACGCCGTCCGTCCGACGATTGCGCCCGGCCTGCTCGTAGCCGATCCTGGGAGTTCGCCAGCCGCGCGAAGCGTATCGACCTGGAGCCAGACCGATGTCCCAAGCACGTTATTTCGAGCGCAGCCGGCCGAAGCAGTACGACGCCAGCACGTCGCGTTACGGCATGCTGGTCGGCACCGTGCGCGACGGCAGCCTGGATACCGGCAAATCACCGCACTACGAGATCTGGATACAAGGTGCCGGCCAGGACTTCCGCATGGCCGTCAACGTGCAATCCGTCGATGGCAGCGAGGTGCTCGTGCACTACGACCCTGCCTACACCACGACGTCGCCGGCGCTGGACCTGGCGGCACTCGCTGGCGGTACGCAGGGTTTCACCGCGCTGCAGACCGGGCCTGACGGCACCGGCCTGGACTACCTGCGTGACAACCTCCTCGACGTCAGCAGCATGGAACCGGTTCCGGACACCGGCAGCAGCGTCAGCCTCGGCAACCTGCTGGACGCGCAGGTCGAACGCGCTAAGGCGGATCCCGGCGCGGTCGCCATCGTGTTCGGGACGTATTTCCGCGACGGCGGCACCACCTCGCGCGACAGCACGTTCGGCTTCTCGCCCGAGCAGGGCATCCATGACATCCACATGATGCAGGGTAATTCTGGCAGCTTCGAGCGCGACAACACGACTCATGGCGATGGTGCGCTGTTCATCCGCTACACGGGCGGTGAGACTGTGGCGCTGTTCGTGCGGTTCGACACGCAGGCGACCCAGACGGATGCGGAGGGGAACCCAAGATAAGGAAGAAAGCGCTTCTTTTTCGAGAAAAAGAAGCAAAAAGCTTTTATTGCGGCTGTCGCGGTTTCGCCTCGCACCGCGCGCTTCGTTTGCGTAAAACGCGAGGGAGTGCGTCCCCCAGCGCAGGAAACAAAAGTTTTTTGGTTCTTTTTTTCAAAAAAGAACTTTCTTCCTTTCTTTCTCACTCTCCGTCTTCAACTGCCCGCAAGCCGCCAGAATATCCTGCCCCCGCGGCGTCCGTATCGGCGACGCAAACCCCGCATCCATCACGATCTTCGCAAACCGGTGCAGCGCATTCCCGCTGCTCGGCTCATAGCTGCTGCCCGGCCAAGGATTGAACGGGATCAGGTTCACCTTTGCCGGAATGCCAGCGATCAGCCGCACCAGTTCGCGCGCGTCCGCCTCGCTGTCGTTGATGCCGCGCAGCATCACGTATTCAAATGTGATGCGTCGTGCGTTGGTCGCCCCCGGGTAGCGCCGGCACGCCGCCAGCAGCTCGGCAATCGGATATTTGCGGTTCAGCGGCACCAGCTCGTCGCGCAGGTCGTCGCGCACCGCGTGCAGCGAGACGGCCAGTCCCACGCCCAGCTCCGCGCCGGCGCGGTCCATCATCGGCACCACGCCCGAGGTGGACAGGGTGATGCGCCGGCGTGAGAGGCCGATGCCCTCGCCGTCCATGACGATGCGCATGGCGGTGGCCACGTTCTCGTAATTGTATAGCGGCTCACCCATGCCCATCAGCACGATGGTGCTGAGCAGCCGCGGCGTCTCGCCTTGCGGGCTGGGCCACTCTGCGTAGCTGTCGCGCGCGGCCATGAACTGGCCGACGATCTCCGCCGGGCCGAGGTTGCGCACCAGCTTCTGCGTGCCGGTGTGGCAGAAGCGGCAGGACAGCGTGCAGCCTACCTGGCTGCTGATGCACACCGCGCCGCGGTCCTGCTGGCGGTCGGGGATGTAGACGGTCTCGGCCTCCTGCCCGTCGCGGAAGCGGAACAGGAATTTTCGCGTCTCGTCGGCGCTCGTCTGCACGGTGGCGGCCACCGGCCGGCCGATGACGAAGCGCTCGGCGAGCTTGGCCTGCAGCGGCCGCGCGATAGAGCTCATCGCCGCGAAATCCGTCACCCCCTGGTGGTACACCCAGTGCCAGATCTGCTTGACGCGGAACTTCGCCTCTCCGATGGCGGCAACCTCGTCTGCCAGCTGCTCGCGGCTGAGGCCGACGATGTCGCGCCGCCCGTCCGGCAACACGTGCGGCGGTGGGTTGAACAGCGCGGACTTGGCCAGCACGCGCGCGCGCTCGGCCTCGGTCAGCGCGTCGGCGTCGCTTACGTTGACAGCACACACCTTGGTAGAAGGCACGTTGGCAGAAGGTGGGGCGCGCAGCGTCACGTTCATGCCGGGCACGCCTTCTGCATCGCCGAGAGCGCGCTGGAGAAGCCCGCCAGGCTGAAATGATCGGTCGCCACCGCACCGTGCGGTCCGCCCACCAGGCGGGCGGCCACGCTGCTCTCATGCCCGAAGGTGGCCAGCACGGCGGCGTTGTCGCGGGCGAAGGCGGACCGGCCGGCAATGTAGAACAACATCAGCGTGGTGCCGGCCTGCACTTGCGCGTCCTCGTGGCCGGCCAGCGCCATGCCGGCGCTGATCGCCACCACGTCGTGGCTGCGCGGGCGGCGGGTCACGCTCAGCACCACGTCGCCGCGGCCGGGCATGCGCTGGCCGCCAGCCTCGGCGCGGGTGAAGGCGAAGCAGGTGGTGCCGCCTGGTTCGGGGTGGATGGCGGCCACCCACTGGCCAAACTTGCCGATGGCTTGGGGCGGGAAACCGTGCGGCTGGGCCAGGGCAGGGGCTGCCAGAGACAGCAGCACGGCGGGGAGGGCGGCTCGCATCGGGAAGAGATACGATCAGTCGGGTAAGGAAGTAAGGCCTTCTTTTTTGGAAAAAAGAAGCAAAAAACTTTTGTTCCCTTGGCTGCGCGCTGAAGGAGAGTCCGCGACAGCCGGACCAAAAGTCTTTTGCTTCTTTTCTTCAGAAAAGAAGGCCTTGCCTTCCTTGCCGGAAGCCGAGCGGTCAAGGCTTCAAGCCGCCGATTGCGCTTCTCAACCAGCAACGTCTTTCTTCCAATCCGGCAGCGTGCGCCGGAACACCGGGTCGCCGTGCCGCCCCTGCGCTTCGCGCGGTGCAGCACCCCCGCTGCCCACCGGCCGCTCCGCAAAACGCCCCTGCTGGATCAGCCGGTCGTACAGCACCAGCGCCCCGGCGACCGACAGGTTCAGCGCGAACCGCGTAGGGATGCGCACCACGTGGCGGCAGCGCGCCAGCATCGCCGGCGACAGCCCGGCCCGCTCCGGCCCCAGCACGTAGGCCGCCCGTGTCGGGTGGCGGAAGCTCGGCAGGTCGGCGGCATTCTCCAGCAGCTCCACGCCCACCAGCGTGCAGCCGCCCGGCAGCAGCATCTCGTCCAGCGTGCCGAAGCGGTAGAACGGCACGTGCGCCGGCGTGTCCGCGGTGTCGGACTGCCGCCCGGCGCGCGAGTCCCAGCCGGCCCCCACCGAGAAGCAGAATGCCGCCCCGAAGGCGTGCGCCGTGCGCAGCAGCGCGCCCATGTTGGCCGATTTGGACACGCCCTCGGCGCCGATGCCGAAATAGCCGCGCGGTGGTGGGGTCTGCATCCCGCGGCTAATACGCCAAGCATGACCGACCCGACAGACGCGCTGCTCGCCGCCCAGTACGAGGCGCTGCCCTACCCCGCCCGCGACCCGCGCACCGAGACCAGGCACCTGTGGATCGGCAGCCCCAGCCACCTGCGCGAGCTCGACCATTGGCTGCCCGCCTCCGCCCATCCCGGCCGCGCGCTGTTCGCCGGCGGCGGCACCGGCGACGGCGCCATCATGCTGGCCCAGCAGCTCGCCTGGGCCGGCCGGCCCGGCCACGTCACCTGGCTGGACCGCAGCGAGGCCGCGCGCCGCATTGCGCAAGGCCGCGCCGAGGCACGCCATCTCACCAACATCTCCTTCGAGCTGCGGTCCATCCTCGACCTTCCCGGATCCGGCCTCGGCCCGTTCGACTACATCGATTGCTGCGGCGTGCTGCACCACCTGCCCGACCCCGAGGCCGGCCTGCGCGCCCTGCTGTCCGTGCTCGCCCCCGGCGGCGCGCTGGGCCTGATGGTGTATGCCCCGCACGGCCGCACAGGCGTATATATGGTGCAGGACGCGCTCGCCCGCCTGGCCCCGCCGGCCGAGCCCACCGCCGCCCGGCTGGAGGTCGCGCGCCGCGTGCTGCGCCACCTGCCGCGTACCGCCTGGCTCGCCGCCAACCCCAACTTCACCGACATCACCACCGGCGGCGATGCCGGCCTCTACGACCTGCTGCTCAACCCGCGCGACCGCGCCACCACCATCGACGCCTTTGCTGGCCTGCTGCACGCGAACGGCCTGAAGATCGCCTGCCTGGTCGAGCCCGCCGCCTACGACCCCGCGCTACTGCTGCCCGACCCCCGCCTGCGCGCCCGCATCGCCAGCCTGGACGCGATCGGCCGCGCCGCGCTGGCCGAGGCGCTGGCCGGCAACATGTCCACCCACATCGTCTACTGCGTCCGCGCCGAGACGCCGCTGCCGGCGCGCGACCACCGAGACCCCGCCTGCGTGCCCGTCGCGCGCGAGACGCCGATGGCCGACTTCGCCGCCCGCATCCGCCCGGACGGCACGCTGCCCGCCCAGTTCAACGCGCTGAGCGTGCCGATCCCGCTGCCGCACTTGGCCGCCGCTATCCTGCGCCGCATCGATGGCAGGCGCACGCTGGCTGAGATCGCCGAGCCGTTTCCGGCACGGGAGTTCGAACGGGCCTGGGACGCGCTGTTTCCCGCGATGGAGGCGCTGAACCGGCTGCTGTTGAGAAAGTAAGCAAGCGGTTCTTTTTTGAAAAAAAGAACCAAAAAACTTTTGTCTCCTGGGTGCATGCTGAGGGAAACTCCGCGACAGCATTACCCAGTAATCACGGCCTAGGAAGCTTGCGGAGGCGAGCAGTCCGGCAGAAGACCCTGACCAGAACCTTGATCGGCGAGCCGCGGGTTTGACTCTCGATGCGGCGCTGGGAAGGAATACAAGGCCTGCTTTTTTGAAATTGAGCAGCAAAAACCTTATCCAATTGTCACGCAGGGTCCTGCAAGGTGCGCCAAATGGAACGAAAGTTTCTTGGTTATTTTTTCTAGGAAAGAACCGCTTGGCTCGCCTGCAACAGGTCAACACTCGGGAACACTGGCACTAGTTCACGCGAGTACACGCCGCAGGACAAATCCGCGACAGCCGAGACAAAAGCTTTTTGCTTCTTTTTCTCGAAAAAGAAGTGCTTGCGTCAATCAGCAACTGCGAAGCATTTGCAGGCAACCGCAACGAGCTTGACTAAGCCCACCTCAAGGCTAGGTAAGCCGGATGCGCGAACTCAACACGCTGACCGAACGCGAGATACTGGCCCTGGCGATCAGCTCGGAAGAAGAGGACGGCCGCATCTACGCCGACTTTGCCGAGCGTCTGCGCCAGGACTTCCCCGACAGCGCGCGCATTTTCCAGGACATGTCGGTCGAGGAGAACGACCATCGCCGCAGCCTGATCGACCTGTACGCCGACAAGTTCGGCCAGCACATCCCGCTCATCCGGCGCCAGGACGTGCGCGGCTTCTCCCCCAGCCGGCAATACTGGCACCTGCCTGCGCTCAACATCGAGACGGTGCGCAAGGCTGCGCGCGACATGGAGGCCCAGGCCAGCCGCTTCTACCGCGCGGCTGCCGCTCGCAGCACGGACACGTCCATCCGCAAGCTGCTCGGCGACTTGGCCGAGATTGAGGACGGCCACGAGCGGCAGGCCGGGCATCTGACCGAGCAGCACCTCTCGGACGGCCGCGGCACCCGCGAGGAGGACGACGCCCGCCGCCGCTTCGTGCTGCAGATTGTGCAGCCCGGGTTGGTGGGGCTGATGGACGGCTCGGTCTCCACGCTGGCGCCGGTGTTTGCTGCGGCGTTCGCCACCCATCAAAGCTGGAACGCGTTTCTGGTGGGCTTGGCGGCCAGCATCGGCGCCGGCATCTCCATGGGGTTTGCCGAGGCGCTCAGCGACGACGGCAAGATCTCCGGCCGCGGGGCGCCGATCCTGCGCGGGCTGATCTGCGGTGCGATGACGACGCTGGGCGGCATCGGCCACACTTTGCCGTATCTGATCCCGGCGTTCTGGACGGCGACCTACGCGGCCGGCGCGGTGGTGGTGGTGGAGCTGGCGGCCATTTCATGGATTCGCTGGCGCTACATGGAGAGCAACTTCGCGACCGCGGCGTTCCAGGTGATGTTTGGCGGGGCGCTGGTTCTGGCATGTGGAGTGCTGATCGGGAGTTCTTAAGCAAGCCAGCGGTTTTCTTCGAGCCGCTGTCGCGACCCTCTCCGACGAGCGCGCGACAGCGAAGACAAAAGTTTGTTGGTTCTTTTTTTCAAAAAAGAACTGCTTGCTTACTTGCCTAAGCCAGCAACCCCGCCCAAGCCCCGCTCATCAACGTCGCCAAGCTTCCCGACAGAATCGACCGCAAACCCAAGTTCGCGACCTCCGCCCGCCGTGCCGGCACCATGGCACCGATTCCGCCGACCATGATCCCGGCACTACCCAAATTGGCAAAACCGCACAGCGCGAACACCATGATCTGCTTCGATCGCGCCGAGAGCGCTTCGGGCCGCAACCCGGCCATGTTCACGTAGGCGACCAGCTCGTTCAGTATCGTCTTCGTGGCCATCAGCAACGATGCCGCCGGCGTTTGCGCCCACGGTATGCCGATCAACCACAGAACCGGGCGCAGCGGCAAAGCGAGCATCGCCTGGATGCTCCAGGGTGCGGCGCCGCTGTGCGGGATGTGGCCGAGACCCATGTTGACGAGCGCCACGAGGGCCACTGTCACCAGCAGCGTGGTAGCGATGCCGACCAGCGGGACCACGCCCTCCGCGGTGCCGCGCGTGATGGCGTCCAACGTGCTGGCCGCCGGGTGGTAGTCGGGCGAGACCGTCTCGGTGTCGCCGGGCGCGAACGGGATCATCAGCGCGGCGATGGCCAGGGCCGCCGGCGTGCTGACGACGGAGGCGGTCAGGATGGCGGCGAGGGCATCCGGCAGCACCGGCGTGAGGATGGCGGCGTAGATTGCCATCACCGTGCCCGCAACGCCTGCCATGCCGGCGCTCATCAGCGCGAACAACTCGCCGCGGGAGAGGCCGGCGAGGTAGGGGCGGATCAGCAGCGGCGCCTCGATCATGCCGAGGAAGATGTGGGTGGCAGCACCCAGGGCCAGCGCGCCGGACAGGCCCAGGGTGCGGCGCAGCACCCAGGCGAACGCGGCGGTGATGCGCTGCAGGAGGCCCCAGTAGAACAGCAGCGAGCTGAGCGCGCTGATCACCAGCACCAGCGGCAGCACCTTGAAGGCGAGGACGAAGCCGGCCGGCGGGTTGGTGGTGGCGAAGGGAGCGGGGCCGCCGGCGAGGTAGCCGAAGACGAAGCTGGCACCTGCGTCGGTGGCGTCCTGCAGGGCGGTGACCAGGTTGCTGACCAGCAGGACGGCCGCGCGCGCCGGGGCGGCGTGCAGCATCAGCACGGCCAGGGCGGCCTGTAGCGCGAAGCCGCAGGCGACGGTGCGCCAGGGGATGGCGCGGCGGTCTTCGGAAAGCGCCCAGGCTAGGATCGCGAGCAGGATTAGGCCGGGGATAGCTTGCACGTGCGAGGAGGCTCGGCCGGAGTGGGTGGTTGCGGCCTTAGCCGCGAAAAAGGCAAAAGAAAAGTCCTTCTTTTTCGAGAGAAAGGAGCAAAAAGCTTTTGTTGCGGCTGTCGCGGTATCGTCTGTGCGTGTTGCCGTGGGGCGCGTTTTTATGGCTAACCAGCAAACCTTTATTGAGTTATGTCTGCGTAGAGTCGGCTGTAAGCTCGAGCCATTTGGTAGCCAATCAGGAAGCCTTTGGTTTCATTTCAAGGTCGTGCTCGCTCAGAATGTAGGTGTCGGGCGTCTTTCCGGTGTGGTCCAGGGACTTTTGACTCTGATATCAAGCGGCTTCAAGGTTGACCATTCCAAAACAAGCAAGCCTTCTTTTTTGGAAAAAAGAAGCAAAAAACTTTTGACTCGGCTGTCGCGGACCTTTTCCGGGAGCGCGCGACAGCGGAGTCAAAGGTTTTTGGTTCTCTTTTCAAAAAAGGACTGCTTGCCTCGAGACTTTCAATGCTCCGCGCGGCTCGAGACAAGACAAACGAGAGCATACTCAGACAACATCGTCATTCGCCAAGGATGCATGGCTCAAGCCGGCGCCGCTGCTTGTGCTGTTTGATCCGGTCCTTCGAACGCGCAGGTACCCGACCACCGAGAATACCAACCACAGAACCTGTGTGACGAACGATGCGAGGTTGAAACTCCACAGCAGCGAAAAGATCACCGCCAGACCGCCGGCTACGTTCAAGGCGGTATAGCTTGCACCTGCCAATCTCAGCCTGCCAAGCTGCAAGCCTCCATACGCGCCGACGTACAGCGCCACTCCAAACAGCCCCACTGCATCAGGTGTCGTCACGGCTCAACTTTGCCGACGCCGCCACCTGGAACAACACGCCTCAACACCGCCCCCTTAAGAGAACAAAAGTTTTTTGGTTCTTTTTTTCAAAAAAGAACCGCTTGCTTGCTCAATCCTGCAACACCCGATCCGGCCGCATCGGCCGAGGCCGCGGCAGCGGCACCACCGGCCCATGCAGCGCCGACCCGCGCCCGGACAGCGACGGGTTGGTCATGAAATACTCATGCGCAGACACGGGTTTGCCCCCTGGCGGCACACGCTCCCACTCGCCGGACGGTTTCAGCTCCCACGATTGCAGCGTGTCCTTCAGGTTGGTCACCATGATCTGGTCGAGCACCTGCGCGTGCACGGTGGCGTTGCGGATCGGCACGAAGGTCTCCACCCGCCAGTCCATGTTGCGCTCCATCCAGTCGGCCGAGCTGATGAACACCAGCGCGTGCCGGCTGGGCAGCCGGTGGCCGTTGCCGAACACGCAGATGCGCCCGTGTTCGAGGAAGCGGCCGACGATGGATTTGACGCGGATGTTTTCGGACAATCCCGAAACGCCGGGCCGCAGGCAGCAGATGCCGCGCACCACCGCCATCACGTGCACGCCGGCGTTGGACGCCTCGTACAGCTTGTCGATCAGCCGCGGGTCCACCAGGCTGTTCAGCTTCAGCCAGATCGAAGCAGGCTTGCCCTCGCGAGCAGAGGCGATTTCCTGGTCCACCAGCTCGCACAGCGTGGTGCGCAGCGTCAGCGGCGAGAACGCCAGCGCGTCCATGCGTTCGGGCTGCGCATAGCCGGTCATGTAGTTGAACAGCCGCATCGCGTCGCGCGTGAGGTCGGGGTCGGCGGTGAAGAAGCTGAGGTCGGTGTACACGCGCGCGGTGATCGGGTGGTAGTTGCCGGTGCCGTAATGCGCGTAGCTGCGCATGGACGCACCCTCGCGCCGCACCACCAGGCTGATCTTGGCGTGCGTTTTCAGCTCGGCGAACCCGAACACCACCTGCACGCCGGCGGCTTCCAGCGAGCGCGCCAGGCGGATGTTGGCCTCCTCGTCGAAGCGCGCGCGCAACTCCACCATGGCGGTGACCGACTTGCCGGATTCTGCAGCCTCTATCAGCGCCTTTACGATCGGGCTGTCGCGGCTGGTGCGGTACAGCGTCTGCTTGATGGCCACGACGTTGGGATCGGAGGCAGCCTGGCGCAGGAACTGCACCACCACGTCGAAGCTCTCGAACGGGTGGTGGACGATGATGTCCTTGGCACGGATGGCGGCAAAACAATCACCGCCGAAATCACGGATGCGTTCGGGGAAGCGCGGCGTGTAGGGGGTGAACAGCAGGTCCGGCCGGTCGTCCACGATGAGCTGTTTGAGGTCCACGACCCCGATCAGGCCGGCCTGCACGCTGATCTCGTCGCGTTGGACGTCCACGCTGTCGGCGACCAGGTCGACCAGCGGTTCGGGCATTCCGGCGTCCACCGCGAGGTGGATGACGCTGCCGCGGCGGCGGCGTTTTAACGCCGTCTCATACATGCGCACCAGGTCCTCGGCCTCCTCCTCGAACTCGATGTCGGTGTCGCGGATCAGGCGGAATAGGCCCTGCCCGGTGATGGCGAACCCGGGGAAGACGCGCTGCAGGAACATCACCACCACGTCCTCCAGCATGACGAAGCGGATCTGGCCGGGCTGCTCGCCGGCAGGCAGGCGGATGAAGCGGTCCACCTGGCTGGGCAGCGGGATCAGACCGCGCATGTGCTGGCCGCCATGCTGGCTGGCGGCCGGCTCCTCCTCGCGCTGCAGCTGCAACGCCATCACCAGGCCCATGTTGGGGATGAAGGGGAACGGGTGCGCCGGGTCGATGGCCAGTGGGGTCAGCACCGGGAAGACGCGCTCCATGAACCAGGAATCGAGCCAGTTGCGCTCGGCCTCGCTGATGTGGGCGGTGTCGCAGACTTCCAGCCCGGCAGACTGCAGCGCGTGGCGCAGCTCCAGCCAGACGGTCTGCTGGCGGTCGAGCAGCGCCTTGGCGCGCTCGTTCACGGCGGTGAGCTGCTGGGCGGGGGTGCGGCCATCCGGCGACGTGCGGGTCAGCCCGGCGCGCGCCTGGCCGATCAGCCCTGCGATGCGGACGGAGAAGAACTCGTCGAGGTTGGCCGCACTGATGCTGACGAAGCGCAGGCGCTCGAGCAGGGGGTGGCGAGTGTTCTCGGCCTCCTCGACGACGCGAGTGTTGAAGTCCAGCCAGCTCAGCTCGCGGTTGATGAAGCGGTTGGGGTCGCCGGGCGACATGGCCTGGACCGGCGCGGCGTCCGTCGGCACGGGGCGGAGGTGCTGGGCGCGGGTGGAGGATCTGGGCATGGAAGTAGTCTATAGCAGCGTGGGGCGCGGGACATAATCGAAGCAAGCAAGGCCTTCTTTTTTGAAAAAAAGAAGCAAAAAACTTTTGTTCCCTTGGGCGCGTCGTGTGGAAAAGTCCGCGACAGCCGTGACAAAAGCTTTTTGCTTCTTTTTCTCGAAAAAGAAGCGCTCGCTTTCTTTCGGGTGTCCAACCGTCTCAAAACAGCAACGGCTCACCCTGAGCCGGACCATCGGAGCCGTCCGCGCCCACGTCCATCGAGGCGAGCGTTTCGGCCGCCAGGGCCCGTGTCACGCGCCGCCCGTCCGCCAGTGAAGCGCGGTCCAGCCGGCAGGCCGCCTCGCGCAGCGCGCCGCCGGTGCGCGGCAGGCGGGCCAACAGGTAGGCCTGCACGTGCGGCTCCACGCGAAGCTGCCGCTCTGCCAGCAGCCGGGCGAGCAGGTCGGCCAGCATCTCGTCGTCCGGCAGGTCCAGCCCCACCGCGGTGGTCGCCCGCAAGCGGCTGGTGAGGTCTGGCAGCGGCGAGGGCCAGCGCGACGGCGGCGTGCGGCCGGCGAGCAGGACGGGCAAGCCTGCCTCCGCGGCGGCGTTGAGCAGGTGCAGCAGGGATTCAGCCTCGGCGGCTTCGTCGGCGTCGTCGACCGCGACGGTGCCGGAGGCGGGCAGGTCCACCAGGAGGCGCATGGCGCCGCCGGGCAGCAGCACGCCGCCGGTGCGCTCGGCAAACGCGTGCAGCAGGTGCGTCTTGCCGGCGCCCTCGAGGCCCCAGACGGCGAGGCGGTGCAGCGGCCAGCCGGCCGGGTCGGCAAGCCAGGCGAGGGCCTGGCGGTTGGCGTTTCCCTCCACCAGGCCGGCGCTGGTGAAGTGGAAGATCGGGCCGAGCGGGAGGGGGAGCTGGCGGGTCATCAGTGTCCGTCTGAAAAGTCGCCCTGGCGGCCATCTGACGCGGTTTCTCTGCGCTCCGGTGCTCGATAAACCACGCCAGCTGACTCACCAAGCCGACTTTTCAAACGGACACTGACAAAGAATTTTCTTCCAGGGTCGCGTGCTCACCGGCGAGCGCGCGACAGCGGAGACAAAAGCTTTTCGAAAAAGAAGGCTTTATACCAACTGGCGATGATGCTTTCTCATAGAAAGCAAGCAGTCCTTTTTTGAAAAAAAGGACCAAAAAACTTTTGACTCCGCTGTCGCGCGCTCTCCGGAGAAGTCCGCGACAGCGGAGTCAAAAGTTTTTTGCTTCTTTTTTCAAAAAAGAAGGCCTTGCTTGCTTTTGGAACGGTCACCTTCACACCGTTTGGTATTACTTCCTTGCCTCGCCGGCCATGAATGCCGCCACGTGCTCGTTGATGAACTTTGCATCGGCCGGGCTGGCGCCTGCGCCCGCCGGGTGCCCCCACAGCGAGGGGATCGGCATGAACGTGCAACGGTCGATGAACTGCGATTCCCACTTCGCGTCCTCCACCGGAAAATACAGGTCCGTCGCCGACGGCATGTACAGGACCGGCACCTTGATCGACCGCAGCGCCGCCTGCACGTCGCCGTGAAAGGGTGCGGTATGACCGACATCGTTGGATTCCCACGCGCGCATCTGCAGAATGAGGTCGTTCGCGTCGGCGCCTGCGAAAAACTCGGTCTTGTAGCGGTCGACGGCCTGCTGGAACGTGGTGCCCGGCGGGTTGTCGCCGCGCCACAGCTCGTCGCGCCACCATTCCTGCGAGTACAGCCAGGCGAGCCACACCAGCGAGGTCGCCTCGATGCCGCGTTTCGGCTCGGTGGCGTAGTTGCCGTTGTCGAACACCGGGTCGGTTTCGATCGCGGCGATCTGGCTTTCCAGCCGGACGATGCCGTGTCCGTACGTCTTGGCGGTGCCCGAGGTGGCGACGATGCGGTCCATGAAGTCCGGGTAGCTGACGGCCCATTGCAGGCTTTGTTGCGCGCCCATGGAGAAACCGATCACCGCGCGCAGGTGTCGCACGTGCAGCTCGTCGGTAAGGAGCGTGTGGACGGCATTGACGTTGTCGCGGATGGTGATGGCGGGGAAGTGCGGACCGTGGAACGGCGCCGGCGTGTTGCTTGGCGAGGATGAGCGGCCGTTGCCGAACATTCGCTGGTGACCAGGAAGAGCTTGGTGGGGTCGAGCGCCTTGCCGGGGCCGATCAGCCAGTCGTAACCGGTCATGTCGGCCATGTAGTGCGACGGCAGCAGCACGGCGTTGTCGCGGTTGGCGTTCAGCGTTCCGTAGGTGCCGTAGACGATGACAGCATCCGGCAGGACGGCGCCGCCTTCGGTGGTGAAGCGGTGGAGGTGGTAGTCGTGCTTCACGGGGCCTGACGCGGTTTGGGCGGCCGCAGGGGTTTGCGCGGCAGCGGAGAGCGAGACGGCGAGGCACGCAGGCACAGATGCCCACACGCTGGTTCGATCAGATCGTGTCATGGATGGACTCCAAGCTGCTTGCAACGCTCGGGTTCGAACGGTGGTGGACTCACCGACGGTTTTGCGTCGTGACTTGTCGGTCAGGAAGGAAAGCAAGGCCTGCTTTTTTGAAAAAAAGCAGCAAAAAACTTTTGTCTCGGCTGTCGCGGAGGTTTCTGCATCGTGCGTTTAAGGATGCAAAAGTCTATCGTCTTTCAACAAGCATGCTCGCCAGGTTGTCAGCGGCCGACAGTCGGGGTTGCCGATCATGAACCACGAGGTCGCATAAGGTAGCGTAACGCGACGTCGACCGCCGTTGCCGTGGCCCAAGTTGGCACCGCCATGATCGTCATCAGCAAGAACAATCCCCTGCATGTTGCCGGTACGGCGTGGGTTCTATCGGGAAAGCGGTGCCAGACCGGAAACATCAACAACCCGTCTGTCCACAACTGCCCAGATACCGGCTGCTGGCCACCTGAAAACCGGTTTCAATTTAGCTGACCCGCCCCCGTCAGCGACAGGGAGCAAAAGTTTTTTGGTTCTTTTTTTCAAAAAAAGAACCGCTTGCTTGCTCCCGTCACGTCAGCAGCCCCGGCCCCGGCCCACCCGCCTCATCCACGAGCGGCGGATCCAGGTACAACGGGCTGGCCAGGTACCGCCGCAGCCAGAACCGCGTCAGCACGCCCATTGTGGCGGCCACCGGCACCGCCAGCATCACGCCGACGAACCCGAACGCCGCGCCGCCGGCGAACAGCGCGAAGATCACCCACACCGCCGGCAGCTCCACCCGGTCGCCGAGGAACCGCGGGTAGATCACGTAGCCTTCCAGGATCTGCCCCACCACGAACACGCCGGCGATCCGCAGCACGCCGGCGTAGGTGGGGAATTGCGCGAACGCCAGCCCGATGGAGACCACCGCCCCGGTGATGGTGCCGACATAGGGGATGAAGCTGAGGAAGCCTGCCGTCAGCCCCACGACCAGGCCGAGCTCCAGCCCCATCAACGACAGGCCCAGCGCATAGAACAGGGCCAGGATCAGGCAGCACATCGCCTGGCCGCGCACCCAGGCGGAGAGGATGCGGTCCACTTCGCGCGCCTGCGCCCGCAGCACGCCCTGGTAGCGCCGCGGCAGCCAGCGATCGACCATGGCGACCACGTCCGGCCAGTCGCGCAGCAGGTAGAAGCTGACCACCGGGGTCACCACCGCCAGCGAGGCGACGTTGAAGATGGCGTAGCCGCCGCCCACCACCTGGCGCAGCGCGCCGGCGAAGAAGGTGACCATGTCGCCGGCCTGGCCGCTGACGAGCTCCTCGAACTTGGCGTCGACGATCTCGGGGCCGAATTTCTGCTGCAGCCAGACGATGCCGCGCCCGGCAAAGGCGGACAGGCCGTGCACGTAGTCCGGGATGTGAGTGATCAGCAGGCCGATCTGGTCGACGATCAGCGGGTACAGCAGCAGCGCGAACAGCAGCAGGGCCAGGATCAGGCCGACGATGATCAGCAGGGCGGCCAGGCTGCGCGGCACGAGGGCGCGGGTCAGGCGGGTGCAGGCG
Organism: Acetobacteraceae bacterium; assembly: GCA_965198755.1. Lineage (GTDB taxonomy): Bacteria > Pseudomonadota > Alphaproteobacteria > Acetobacterales > Acetobacteraceae > BOG-908. Next base: position 2,688,522 of record OZ240673.1, on the reverse strand, counting down.
GGGTCCATGGCGTAGGCGATGCCGCAGGCGGCCACGAAGGGCAGCAGGATGCTGGCGAACAGCTGCAGCACCAGCCAGACCACCACCAGCACGCCCACCAGCAGGGCGATGCGCTGGGTGCGGGTGGCACCTGGGCGTGGCTGCTGCAGGGGGACTGACGTAGCCAGGCCGGTGCGCGGGTCGTGGTTCATGCGGGCCTCGCGGTGCGGACGACGTAGGCGGCGCCCGAGGCCAGCGTGCTGGCGGTGACCAGAATTACGGCAGCCCAGCGCAGGGACGGCAGGCCCAGCCCCAGCGCGTTCAGCCCCAGCACCAGCGCCACCAGGCCGATCTGCAGGCCGGTGTTGAGCTTGGAGATGCGCAGCGGCCGGATGGCCACGGGGTGGCTGGTGATCCAGAGCAGCGCCACGCCGCCGACGATGACCATGTCGCGGAACACCACCAGGATGGCCAGCCAGTCCGGCAACTGCGCGGTGGCCGCGAGGGTCACGAACATGCCGATCATCAGCGCCTTGTCGGCCAGCGGGTCGAGCACCGCGCCGAGCGCAGTGCCGCCGCGGCGCCGGGCCAGCCAGCCGTCGATGGCGTCGGAGATGCCTGCGGCCACGAAGCAGGCAAAAGCGGCGGCGAAGCGCTGGTGCAGCACGAGCCAGATGGCCAGCGGCACGACGCACAGCCGCGCGAAGCTGATGACGTTGGGCAGGGTGAAGATGGCGTGCCCCGGCTCGGGCGTCTGGCTGGTCCGCGGCGGGAGCTCCTGGGCGGTTCGCAGCGAGGACGCTTGGGTAGCCCGGGGCAGATGCGCTTGGCCGGTCTCCGGCGGGATCGCGTGACCAGTTTCCGGCGCAAGCGCGTCGCTGGTTCCAAGCGAGGGTGCGTGGCCGGTCCCCGGCTGAGTCGCCTGGCCGGTTTTAGGCGCGCGCGCGTCGCTGTTTCCCGTTGCAAGCGCCTGGCCGGCCGCAGGCGGCGCCTGCCCGGGTTCCGGCGGGGGGGCGAGACCGGTGTCAGGCATCTCCAGCCCTGCGCGCGAAACTGTTCCCCATGCCGTCATTCTACCCTATCCAGCCGCAGTTGCGAGCTTTTGAGGAGAGCATACCGCGTGACCACCTACCGCGATGCCGGCGTGGACATCGAAGCCGGCGACGCGCTGGTGGACGCGATCAAGCCCGCCGCCGCCGCCACCGCGCGCCCCGGCGTGATGGGGGGCCTGGGCGGCTTCGGCGCGCTGTTCGACCTGCGCGCCGCCGGCTTTACCGACCCGGTGCTGGTCAGCTGCACCGACGGCGTTGGCACCAAGCTGATGGTGGCCATCGAGAGCGGCCTGCACGACCGCGTGGGCCAGGACCTGGTGGCCATGTGCGTCAACGACCTGGTGGTGCAGGGCGCAGAGCCGCTGTTCTTCCTCGACTACTTCGCCACCGGCAAGCTGGCGGTGGACGACGCGGCCCGGGTGATAAGCGGCATCGCCGAGGGCTGCCGCCTGTCCGGCTGCGCGCTGGTAGGCGGCGAGACCGCGGAGATGCCCGGCCTGTACGCCGCCGGCCATTACGACCTGGCCGGCTTCGCGGTGGGTGCCGCCGAGCGCAGCGCGCTGCTGCCCGGCACGGTGCGGCCCGGCGACACGCTGCTCGGCCTGCCGGCCAGCGGCGTGCACTCCAACGGGTTCTCGCTGGTGCGGCGGATCTGCGGCATCGCCCGGCTGGGGTGGGGCGACCCGGCACCGTGGTCGCCGGGCGAGACGGCGGCGGCCGCTCTGATGGCGCCGACGCGGCTCTACGTGAAGCAGGTGCTCGCGCTGCACCGCGCCGGCCTGCTGGGCGCGGCCGCCCACATCACCGGCGGCGGCCTGCCCGGCAACCTGCCGCGCGCGCTGCCGGCCGGCACCCGCGCGGTGGTCGACCGCCCGTGGCCGGTGCCGCCGGTGTTCGCCTGGCTGGCGCGCGCCGGCAAGGTGGCCGAGGACGAGCTGCTGCGGGTGTTCAACTGCGGCATCGGCATGGTGCTGGTGGTGGCCAACCCGCAGGAAGCCACCGCCACGCTGGGCGAGTTGGGCGAGACCGCGTTCCCGATCGGCCACGTCGAGGCGTGCGACGGCCCGGCATGCGTCCGCTTCGACCTGCCGGCCGGCTGGCCTGGGTGACGCCGGGCTCGGCCACCCGGCGCCTGCCCGTCGCCATCCTGATCAGCGGCCGGGGCAGCAACATGGCCGCGCTCATCGGCGCCGCCGCGGCCGCGGACTATCCGGCCAGCGTGTGCCTGGTGGTCTCCAACAACCCGGACGCGCCGGGCCTCGCGGCGGCACAGGCGGCCGGCGTGCCGATCCTGGCCATCGACCACCGCGCCTACGGACGCGACCGCGCGGCGCACGAGCTGGCGGTCGACACGGCGCTGCGGGCACACGGCGCAGAACTGGTTTGCCTGGCCGGCTACATGCGGCTGCTCACGCCATTCCTGGTAGGACGCTGGCAAGGGCGCATGCTGAACATCCACCCGAGCCTGCTGCCGGACCTTCCCGGCCTCGACACCCACGCCCGCGCGCTGGCCTGCGGGCGGCGCGACCACGGCTGCACCGTGCACCTGGTCACCGAGGGGATGGATGCCGGCCCCATCCTGGGGCAGGCGCACGTGCCGGTGCTGCCGGGGGACAACGAGGCGTCGCTGGCGGCGCGGGTGCTGGCGCGCGAGCACACGCTGTATCCGGAGGTGCTGGCGCGCGTGGCGAGGGAAGCGGTTCTTTTTTGAAAAGTTGCCCGGATGGGCATGTGATACCAGCAGGACTCGGAGGGGACCGTGGCGGAAGCAAGCAAGGCCTTCTTTTTTGAAAAAAAGAAGCAAAAAACTTTTGCTTCCCTCGCATTTTCAGCACGCGTGTTTGTCCTGGGGATTACCAACCGCTGCAAATGCGGAGGGACAAAAGTTTTTTGGTCCTTTTTTTCAAAAAAGGACTGCTTGCTTTCTGCCAGGGTCACTTTCAACGGCGTTTGACATGCGCCGTCGCGTCACTCGCCGTATCCATGGCCGCAAAAGGATCGGCTTGCCCGCTCGGATGAATAGCGCAGGCAAACCGCTTCGCTGCGGTGCGGAGAAGATTTCGCAAGCCGACTGACAGTGCCGACTGCAAAACGGACACCGAAAATCCAGCAGACTTATGTTCCCATAGGCGCGCGCTGCAGAACCTTCGCGACAGCAGGACCAAAAGTCTTTTGCTTCTTTTCTTCAGAAAAGAAGGCCTTGCCTTGCGTCCCACATGGTCCCTTTACGCGCCCCTCCCGACCTCCTCGCCGATGCGCAAACCCGCCCCGCCGACCCGCGTGCCAGACGTTTCCCGCGCACCCGATCCCGCGGCCAGGCGCAAGCGGTTGGTGGTGTTCGCCGCGCTGGCTGGGAACGTGGGTGTGGCTGCGGTCAAGGTGGCTGCGGCCGCCTACACCGGCAGCACGGCGATGCTGAGCGAGGCGGTGCATTCCTTCGTCGACACCGGCAACCAGGGCCTGCTGCTGCTGGGCATGCGGCAGGCGGCGCAGCGCCCCAACGCCGGCCACCCGTTCGGCCACGGGCTGCGGCTGTATTTCTGGAGCTTCATCGTCGCCATGCTGGTGTTCGGCCTGGGCGCCGGCGTCTCGGTGCTGGAGGGCGTGCAGAAGATCATGGCGCCGCGCGAAGTGCACGACGTTTGGGTGAACTACCTGGTGCTGGGCTGCGCGATGGCGATCGAGTCCACCACGCTCGTGGTCGGGCTGCGGGAGTTCCGCAGGTCGAAGGGCCGGCGCGGCTGGTTCGAGGCGTTGCGGCACAGCAAGGACCCCTCGGTGTTCACCGTGGTGCTGGAGGACTCCGCCGCCCTGCTGGGGCTGGCGTTGGCGCTGGGCGGACTGGTGCTGGCGCAGGTGCTGCACGCGCCGGTGTGGGACGGCATCGCCTCGGTGGGGGTGGGCGCGTTGCTGGCGGCGGCGGCCTGGTTCCTCGCCTCGGAATGCCACGGCCTGCTCACAGGCGAGGCGGCGGCGCCGGAAGTGTGCCGCAGCGTGCGGGCGCTGGCGGCCCAGCCGGGTGTGAGACGGGTGAACGACGTCATGTCGATGCATTTCGGCCCGGCCGAGGTGCTGCTGGCGCTCAGCCTGGAGTTCGAAGACCACCTCTCCTCCGGCACGGTGCAGGACATGGTGACCGACATAGAGCAGCGCATCCAACGCTCGCACCCGGAGATGCGGCGCATCTTCGTCGAAGCGCAGCGTGCCGAGGCGCATAGGAGCGGGCTCGCGACCTGACCGGAAGAGAAAGCAAGGCCTGCTTTTTTGAAAAAAAGCAGCAAAAAACTTTTGTTTCTGCTGTCGCGAACTCTCCCGCAGCGTGCTCTCCAGGAACAAAAGCTTTTTGCTTCTTTTTCTCGAAAAAGAAGGCCTTCCTGCTTGCCTCAATCCGCCGCCAACCGCTCCCCGCCAAGCGACCGGTACAAAGCCGCCCCGAACCCGCGGAAGATCGACGCCGACACCGCGTTGCAGTCGGGGTCGAACTCCGGGTGCCACTGCACGCCCACCACGAACGGCGCGCTGGCGTAGCTCACCGCCTCGATCGTCCCGTCCGGCGCCATAGCCTCGACGAGCAGTCCCTCGCCGAGGCGGTCGATCCCCTGGTGGTGCAGCGAGTTTACCTCGAACGCCAGCCTGCCGGTGATGCCGGCGAGCCGGCCGCCGGGCGGGAGCGTGACTGCATGCGCCGGCGCAGCGCGGCGCTGGGCGTCCTCAGGCGACGCGCAGGCGTGGGCCACGCGGCCGGGCACGCGGTCGAGCTGGCGGTGCAGGCTGCCGCCAAGGGCGACGTTGAGCTCCTGCAGACCGCGGCAGATTGCCAGGACGGGCGTGCGCCGGCGCAGTGCCGCCCTGATCAGCGGCAGCGTTGTCGCGTCGCGGCCGTGGTCGGCAAGCCTGCTCGGCATGCGGATGGGCTCGCCGTAGAGCTCGGGCGCCACGTTGGACTTGCTGCCGGTCAACAGCACGCCGTCGAGCCGGTCGAGCAGCGATTCGGGATCTGCCAGGCTGCCCAAAGCAGGCAGCAGCACGGGGATGGCGTCGGCGTAGGCGGCGACGGCGCGCACGCAGAAATCGGATGCGGCATGGTTGGGAATGCCGTTCGGGCCGAACGACTTGCTGCAGCAGGAGATGCCGACGAACGGTTTCATTCCACGCAGTGTGCAGAACGAACGTGATCGTTTGAACAACAAAATGGCCCCGGCCGAGAAGACCGGGGCTGTGTTGTTTGCCTGCCGCAGTGCAGCACTCCGCTCAGCTCAGCGAACCGAGCCGTAGGAGGGTGCGCCCAACCCGGCGCAGGTGCAGCCGTCGCCCACCTTGCTCTGCGGCACGGCAGCGCAGGTGTAGAAGCCGGCAGCGCAAATGCTTCCATACGGCCGCTGGTCCTGCGAGAGCTGCGGCGCCGGGCTCTGCGCCGGCGGCGCGGCGGGCGGGTAGTAGCCCGGCGCGGGTGCCGGGTAGGCCGGCGGGTAGTACGGATAGGGATAGGCGTACGGGTAGGGTGCCACGGGCGGCGCCACCACGACGGGCGGCAGGGCAAAGCCGAAGCTTACCCAGGCACGGGCGGGAGCAGGGATCAGGGTGGCCCCCGCGAGCGCGGCGATCGCTGCTAGGCGGAGGGCAAGACGGGATGGCGTGTGTCTCATAGTGCGGAGATAGACGCCAAACGTGACGGGATTGTTTCCCAAGCTTGAGAAATTGTGAGGCGGCATGCGTGCAGCAAGCAAGGCCTTCTTTTTTGAAAAAAAGAAGCAAAAAACTTTTGTTCCTGCGCTCGTCCAGCCGCCCTCACTTCTCCTGCGATGCGCGGCCATGGCAGCAGCTCAGGAAACAAAAGTTTTTTGGTCCTTTTTTTCAAAAAAGGACTGCTTTCTTGCTTACTTGTCCGCGTCAGTATCCACAAAGGTAAACAGCTTAGGATCAAAAGGCCCCCCCGGCTGCACGCCGGACATGCGCAGCCGCGTCTCGCGCCCTTGCGCGTCGACCACCGACCAGCCGACCAGCGCCAGCGGCGCCGCGTTCAGCGCCAGCGTCAGGCTGCCGTCGGCCGGCGTCTTCGTGCGCACCAGCGTAATCAGCAGCTGGCCCTCCGGCCGGTCGAACGCGGTGACGGTCACGTCGCCGGACAGGCGGATGGTGTCGGCCAGCAGCAGCCCCAGCGGCGTCTGGTTCACCGGGATATTGGTGGTCTGGTCCAGCTTGGAATCGTGGAACACCACGGTGCCGCCGCCGGCGACCAGCAGCAGCGGGCTTGGCGGGTCGTACTGGAAGCGCATGCGGCCGGGACGCTCCAGCCACAGCGTGCCGGTTGTGGTGGCCCCGTCCGGGCCGACCTGCAGGAAGCGGGCCTTCAGCGCACGCAGGCCGTTCAGGTAGGCGGCCACCTTGGTGAGCGAAGCCTCGTCGGCATCCGACATCACGGCGGCATGCGTCTGGGCTTTCGCAGCGACGGGGAACGACAGGAGGGCTAGGCAGAGGGCGCGGCGGGGGAGGGGCACGGATGGGTCCAAAAACAAAGGAAGCAAGCAGTTCTTTTTTGAAAAAAAGAAGCAAAAAACTTTTGTCTCCGCTGTCGCGCGCTCGCCGGGCGAAACCGCGACAGCCGGAACAAAAGCTTTTTGCTTCTTTTTCTCGAAAAAGAAGACTCTTTCTTTCTGCTTTCAAACGTCGACCAAGTGAGCCAGCTGGCGTGGTTCTCTGAGCACCGGATCGGAGAAGCGCGCCAGAAAGCGGCCAGGGCGGCTTTTCAAACAGACATTTAAGCCGGCACGCCCTTGCTGGTGCTGTACTCGAAATGCAGCGCCGTCCCTGGCCTCGCGATCGGGTGGATCGCGTGCGCCGCCATCGCCGCCTCGGAGAAGCCCTGCAGGATAAGCTTCAGCTTTCCCGGGTAGGTCGCCACGTCGCCGACGGCGAAGATGCCCGGCACCGACGTCTCGCAGGTGGCCGCGGTGACCGCCACGTGGCTCAGCTCCAACCCCAGCCCCCACTCGGCGATCGGGCCCAGATCCATCGAAAGACCGAAGAACGGCAGCAGCCGGTCGGCTTCGATGTGGCGGGTAGCGCCGTCCAGGTTCGCCACTTCCACGGCGCTCAGGCTGCCGTCGGTGCCGTGCAGGGCGTGCAACTGGTAGGGGATCACCATCTCCACCTCGCCGCGCGCGGCCGCCGCGTCCAGCTGGGCTGCGGTCTCCGGGGCGGCGCGGAACTTGGCGCGGCGGTGTATCACGTACACTTTTGCGGCGACGTCCTTCAGCTGCAGCGCCCAGTCCACAGCAGAGTCGCCGCCGCCGGCGATCACCACGGTGCGGCCGCGGAAATCCTCGCGCCGGCGGACGTAGTATTGCACCGCGCCGGTAGCTTCAAAGCCGGCCAGGTTGTCCAGCGGCGGGCGGTTGGGGCCGAACGCGCCGGCGCCGGCGGCAATCAGCACGGCGCGCGCACCTACCGTGTCACCCTTGTCGGTGCGCAGGGTGAAGGCGCCTGGTTCGCCCGCGAGCGAGACCACGGTGCGGCCGAGCAGGCGCGGCGGCGCGAAGGGGGCGATCTGCGCCTCGAGCTGGCCGATCAGCGCGCCGGCGGCGATGGCCGGGTGGGCGGGGATGTCGAAGATCGGCTTTTCCGGGTAAAGCGCGGCGCACTGGCCGCCCACCTCGTCCAGCGCGTCGATCAGCACGGTGTCGAGTTTGAGCATGCCGCATTCGAAAGCGGCGAACAGGCCGACAGGGCCCGCGCCGATGATGGCGACGTCGGTGTGGATCATGCTTGCCTGGTGCGGTTTATCGTCGGGACAGAAGCCATGCAGGAGAGATGTGTGCAAGAGGACGCCTGCAACCAGGCGCTCGACGAGAACGCGCCTTGTGACCAGGCCCGCTACGACCAGCCCCTTTACGACCAGAGTGGGCTGGAGCGCCTGGCCGCCGAGCTGGCCCGCACGATGCGCCCCGGCCACGCGGTGCTGCTGAGCGGTCCGCTGGGGGCGGGCAAGACCACCTTCGCCCGCGCCCTGCTGCGCGCGGCGTGCGCCGACGCCGGCATGGAGGTGCCCAGCCCGAGCTACACGCTGGTGCAGAGCTACACGGCACCCGGAATGGTGCTGCACCACTTCGACCTGTGGCGGCTGGACGGGCCGGACGGCCTGGCCGAGCTCGGCTGGGACGACGCACGGGCGGGCGTGGTCATCGTGGAGTGGCCGGACCGGCTGGGCGGCCTTGCGCCCGCGGACGCGCTGCAGGTGACGTTCGCACCGGCGGGCGAGATGCATCGTCGCGTTGCCATCCTGGACGGCAGGCAAGCGGTTCTTCCTTGAAAGAAGGCCTGGAACTTGGGATGGAATTGGTCGCTGTTCTGCAGAAATTCTGCGGCTCTGTATGACGAGCGACGTACAGGCCCAGGTTCTCATGCCAGCGACGACAGTCCGGATTTCTCCGGCAACCAAGAGAAAGCAAGGCCTTCTTTTCTGAAGAAAAGAAGCAAAAGACTTTTGGTCAGGCTGTCGCGGAGGTTTCTGCAACGCGCGCTTAAGGGAACAGAAGTTTTTTGGTTCTTTTTTTCAAAAAAGAACCGCTTGGCTTGCCCTTCGGTCAGGACGTCGGGTCGACGGTGTCAGAAGTTACCATGCGAATCCTGTTGCTAGTAATGCTGTGTCGGGTGATCGCCGCACCCGGCCCGGCGTCTTCTGGCCAGCCATGGCGCTGCACATGCTCTCGCCACGGTGTTCTTCGGGTGCGCGTAGCTTTCGCCGTCCCACTCGCCGCCGTCTCACCTGAAACGCGACGAAACACCTCTGTCTGCAGGTAACCCGCCTGCAGAACGGTCCGCGACAGCCGCACCAAAAGCTTTTTGCTTCTTTTTCTCGAAAAAGAAGAGTCTTGCTTCCTTTCCCCTTGCTACAACGCAGCCAGATGGACGCCATCCTCCTAGCCGCCGGCTTCGGCACCCGCATGCGCCCGCTCACCGAAACCACGCCCAAATCCCTGCTGCAGCTGGGCGGCCGAGCCTTGCTGGACCGTGCGCTCGACCGCCTGGCCGATGCCGGCGTGGCCCGCGTGGTGGTCAACGCGCACTGGCAGGCCGGCCAGTTGCGCGCCCACCTGCAGGCCCGCACGCAGCCGCCGCAGACCGTGCTGCGGGAGGAGGCCACCCTGCTCGACACCGGCGGCGCGGTGATGGCCGCGCTGGCCGACGGCCTGCTGGGCGCCGCCGACGCGCCGTTCTACGTGGTCAACGGCGACACCGTCTGGCTGGACGGCCCGATGCCGGCGATGGACCGGGTGGCCGACGCGCTGACGTCACGCACCGAGGCGGCGATCCTGGTGCACCGCACCTTCCAGATCCACGCCGACGTGGGCTACGGCGATTTCTTCCTCGACCCCTGGGGCGTGCCGCGCCGCCGCGGCGAGCGCGAGGTGGCCCCCTACATCTACGCGGGCGTCACGCTCGCCCGCCCCAGCCTGTTCGCCGGCTGGCCGGCGGGTGCGGTGTCGATGAACGCGGTGTGGGACCGGGCGATCGCCGCGCGCCGCCTCGCCGCCGTGGTGCATGACGGGCTGTGGTTCCACCTGACCCGGCCCTCCGACCTGGACGAGGCCGAGTACGCGCTGGCCGCGCAACTGACAGGTCCCACCACGTGAGCCTCTCGCTGCGGCCCTGCCTGACCACGATCGAGCCGAACCTGCCATTCCTGGACTCGCTGGCCGCCTGGTGGCTGGACCGTGCAGGCGGCGACCCGATGGCGGCCGCGGACGGCATCTTCCTGGTGCCGACGCGGCGCGCTGCCCGCGGCCTCGCCGAGGCGTTTTTGCGTGCCGGCGGCGGACGGCCGCTGCTCACCCCGCGCATCCTGGCGTTGGGCGGGCTGGACGAGGCGCCGCTGGCAATGCAGGGCGCGCTCGACATCCCGCCCGCCGTGCCGCCCGCCCGCCGGCTGGCGGTGCTGAGCCTGTTCATCCTGGCGATGCACGGCGAGAACGGCGCGCCCACCGAGGCCGACCGCGCCTGGGTGCTGGCCGAGGAGCTGGCCAGCCTGCTCGACGAGGCGGCGCGCGCCGAGGTGGACCTGGCCGGCGCGCTGCCCGGCGCGGTGGGCGAGGCGTTCGCCGTGCACTGGCAGGTGACGCTGCAGTTCCTCGGCATCGTCACGCGGGAGTGGCCGGCCTGGCTGGCCGAACAGGGATACTCCGACGTGGCGGCACGGCAGATCGCCCTGCTGGACGCGCAGACCGAGGCGTGGCGGGAGCGGCCGCCCGCGGTGCCGGTGATCGCCGCGGGGACCACGGGCGCCATCCCTGCGGTGGCGCGGCTGCTGCGGCTGGTGGCCCACCTGCCGGGCGGCATGGTGGTGCTGCCCGGGCTGGACCGCACGCTCGACGAGGCGAGCTGGGACGCGCTGGAGCACAGCCACCCGCAGGCCAGCCTGCGCGCGCTGCTGGCTGCCCTGCAGGCGCGCCGCGACGACGTGCAGGACTGGCCGGAAGTGTCCGCTGCCGCAGCCGCGCATTCTGAGGGGAGGGCGCGGCCTGCGGTGACCGGCCGCGACGGGTCTGCTGCCGGTGGCGGCGCGTGGCCTACCGCCAGCGGCGGCGAACGGCCTGCCGCCAGCGGCGGCGACCGGCCTGCTGCCAGCGGCGGCGAACAAATCGCGGCCGGACCTGCCGGCGTCAGCGCGCGGGAGGCCGTCACGCCGTCCTGCCCCGCCGGGCGGGTGGACGCCTGGCGGGTGGCGCTGCTGCCGGCGGCCTCGCTGTCCGCCTGGCAGTCGCCGCCGGAGTTCGACGTGGCCGGGCTGCAGCGCCTGGCGCCGGCCGACCAGCAGGAGGAGGCGCAGGCGATCGCCCTGGTGCTGCGCGAGGCGCTGGAGCAGCCGCACGCCCGCGCGGCTCTTGTTACGCCGGACCGCCAGCTGGCCCGCCGCGTCGCCGCCGAGCTGCTGCGGTTCGGCGTGGTGGCCGACGACAGCGCCGGCGAACCGCTCGCCGAGACGCCGGCCGCGGTGTTCCTGCGCCTGCTGGCCGAGGCGGTGGCCGAGGATTTGCGCCCGGTGCCGCTGCTCTGCCTGCTCAAGCACCCGCTCTGCGCCGCCGGCCTGGCCCCGGCCGAGTGCCGCCAGTCCGCGCGGCGGTTGGAACGCACGTGCCTGCGCGGCCCCCGCCCCGGCCCGGGCATCGACGGCCTGCGTGCCCGCGCCAAGCACAGCGACGAGCGGCGTGCGCGTGCAGCTGACGGCCGGGACGCCGGCGGCCTGCCCGCTGGCGGCGGCCACAGCGGCTTCCTCGACCGGCTGGCCGGCTGCCTGCGGCCGCTGCTCACCCTGGTGGACGCGCCCGACGCCACGCCCGACCTGGCGCTGACCGCGCTGCTGCAGGCGGCAGAGGCGCTGGCGACCACCGACGAGGCTGGTGGCGCCACCCGCCTGTGGGCCGGCGAGGACGGCGAGGCCGTCGCCGCCCACCTCTCCGCCCTGGCCGAGGCGCTGCCGATCCTGCCGCCGCAGCGCCTGGCCAACCTGCCGGGCCTGCTGGACGCCACGCTCGCCGGCGCCGCCGTGCGCAGCCGCCGCAGCCTGCGCGGCCGGGACGGTACCGAACACCCCCGCGTGTTCATCTGGGGACTGCTGGAAGCGCGGCTGCAGACCGCCGACGTCGTCGTGCTGGGCGGGCTGACCGAGGGCGTGTGGCCGCAGACCGCCGAGTCCGGCCCGTGGATGAACCGGGCGATGCGGGCGGCGGTCGGGCTGCCCTCGCCGGAGGAGCGCATCGGCCTGTCCGCGCACGACTTCGTCATGGCGAGCTGTGCGGCGCCGCGCGCGGTGCTGTGCGCGCCGCGCCGCAAGGACGCGGCCCCCGCAGTGCCGGCGCGCTGGCTGGTGCGGCTGGACGCGCTGCTGGACGGCCGCGCCCGGCTGGGCACGCACGACGCTGCCGCCTGGGTGCGCGTGCTGGACCGGCCGGACGGCCCGCCGCGCCCGGTGAGCCCCCCCGCACCCGCGCCGCCGGTTGCACTGCGCCCGCGCCGCCTCAGCGTCACCGAGGTGGAGACCTGGCTGCGCGACCCCTACGCCATCTACGCCCGCCACGTGCTGCGCCTGCGTGCGCTCGATCCGCTCGAGCAATCCGCCGACGCCGCGGATTACGGCACCATCGTGCATGCCGGGCTGGCCCGTTTCTTCGCGCGCACCGGCCTGGCGTGGCCGGCGGATGCCGAGGCGCGCCTCGTCGCCGACATGGACGCGGCACTGGACGAGGCGGACATGCGCCCGGCACTCGCCGCCTGGTGGCGCCCGCGCCTGCGCCGCATCGCCGTATGGGTGGCGCGCGCCGAGGCCGACCGCCGCGGCGCCGGCCGCCCGCTGGTCATCAGGCCCGAGATAAAAGGCGACTGGGTGCTCGACGCGCCGGCCGGCCCGTTCACCTTGCACGGGCGTGCCGACCGTATCGAACGCCGCGCCGACGGCTCGGTCGCCATCCTGGACTACAAGACCGGCACACCCCCCACCGCCAGACAGGTCGAGGCGGGCCTGTTCCCGCAATTGCCGCTGGAGGCGGCGATGGCGCAGGCCGGCGCCTTCGGCCCGGAGTTGTGCTACGAAGTGGGCGAGCTGGTGTTCTGGCAGATCTCCGGCGGTTACGAGCCGGGCCGCGTTGTCAGCCTGTTCGCCGGCAAGCCGGAGAGGACCTCGGGCGTGGCGGCAACGGCGCGCGACAGCTTGCACGCGCTGGTGGCCGCGTTCGACGAGGCGGGGCGGGCATATCTGTCGCAGCCGTCGCCGGGGGCGGCGCCGCGTTTTTCCGACTATGCGCGGCTGGCGCGAGTGGCGGAGTGGGCGGCGGCGGAGGAGTGAAGCCGCGTCGGCGGGCAAGCAAGGCAAGGCCTTCTTTTCTGAAGAAAAGAAGCAAAAGACTTTTGGTCCTGCTGTCGCGGAGTTTCCTTCAGCGACTACTCCAGGGAACAAAAGTTTTTTGGTTCTTTTTTTCAAAAAAAGAACCGCTTGCCTTACCTGTCTCCCAACCGGGCTACCCCTTCAGCGCCCCCCGCAACCCGGCGGCCAACCCCGCCCTGTCATAAGGCTTGGCCAGTAGCGGCAAGTCGACGCCCTGCTCGCCGGCAAACCCGGAGGTCAGCAGCACCCGGATGTCCGGCCGCAGCGCCCTGGCCCGCCGCGCTAGCTCCACGCCGTTGGTGCCGCCGGGCATGATCACGTCGGAGAACAGCAGGTCGATCCTGCCTGGTGCGGCGAGCTGCGTCAGCGCTGCCTCGGCGTGGGCGGCGGTCAGCACCGCAAAGCCCATCTCGGCGAGGCTGTCGACCACCGTCTCGCGCAGGTCGCGGTCGTCCTCGACCACCAGCACCGTCAGGCTGTCCCCCGACCAGCCTGGCGGCACCTCGCCCGCCTCGGCTGCCGGCTCGGGGTCCAGCCTGACGCCGGCGCTGGGCAGCAGCAGCTCCACCCTGGTGCCCTGGCCCGGATGCGAGAGGATGCGCGCCTCGCCGCCGGCCTGCTTGGCGAAACCGTAGACCTGGCTCAGCCCGAGCCCGGTGCCGCGTCCCACGTCCTTGGTGGTGAAGAACGGCTCGAAGGCGCGGGCGGCTGTCAGGGCGTCCATGCCGAGCCCGCTGTCGGCCACGCAGACGCACACCCAGGGCTGTGGGTGATGGCCGGAAGGCCGGCCGGGTGGGTCCCCCGCCGCGCCCGCTTCGAACTCCCCGGCCGCGCCAGCAGCCGTGTCCGGACCGGCGGCCAGGTTGCGAGTGCGCACTACGATGCGGCCGCCCTGCGGCATGGCGTCGCGCGCGTTGCCGACCAGGTTCAGGATCGCCGCCTCGAAGTGGCTGGGGTCCAGCCGCACCGCGCCCAGCTCGGGGTCCAGCGCCAGCTCCACCTGGCAGGCGACGCCGGCGGCCTGTTCGAGCAGCGGCCTGAACGCCTGCAGCCTTGCGTTGAGGTCCACCAGCACCGGGTTCAGCATCTGCTGGCGGGAGAAGGTCAGCAGCTGCTGGGTGACCGCGCTGCCGTGCCGGGCGGCCTGGCCGATTTGTTCGGCCAGCTGCCGCGCGCGCGGCATGTCGGCGCACTCGCGCTCCAGCGCCTCCGCCCGGCCCAGCACCACGGTGAGCAGGTTGTTGAAGTCGTGCGCGACGCCGCCGGTGAGCTGGCCCACCGCTTCGAGCCGCTGCGCCTGCAGCAGCGCCGCCTCGGCCAGCTGCCGGCGGTCGATCTCGGCATGCGCCAGCCCGAGTGCGGCCTCCTCGCGCCGGGCGGTGCGCAGCGCCAGCCGGGTCATCACCAGCAGCGCGGCCAGCGCCGGCAGGCCCCACTCCAGCTGGTCGCGCATGCTGCGCCACCAGAGTCCAATGACGACCCTGCGGCTGCGCCCGGCCACGACGTAGAGCGGGTAGCCCGCCACCTTGCTATAGGCGTAGAACCGGACGGGGGCGTCGGGGTCGACGATGGAGCGCGCCTGGAAGGTGCCGGCCTCCCGGTTGGCACGGATGGCGGCGTAGAACGGGGCGTTGGCCGGCGCCACAAGCGGCAGCCCGGACAATGGCGGGTAGCGGACCAGCATCTGCCCATCTTGCCTGATCAGGGACAGCACCTTGCCCTGCGGCCCGGTCCCGCCCTCGCCCACCAGCACGCGGTAGAAATCCTCGAAGAAGCCCGGCGAGAGGGCCACGTTGATGACGCCCTCCAGCGTGGCGTTCACGCGCCACGGCCGGGCGAGGCCGAACACCATCCGGCCGGTGATGGCGGAGCGCTGCAGGCTGCTGACGTAGACCCCGTCGTAGCCGCCCATGATCGCGCGGAAGAAGTCCCGGCCGGAAAGGTTCACGCCTTGCGGCACCGGGTAGGTGCTGGCGCTGACCAGCGGCTGGCCGGTCTTGTCGACCACCAGCACGCCCTGCAGCTGCGGCAGGCGCGCCAGGATCTCGGCCATGCGCTGGTGCAGCGCCGCCTGGCCGGCGCGGATGGACGGCGCGTCCATGCCGCCCACCAGGTCGGCGACCCGTTCTGCCACCTGGCTCTGGCCGTCGAACACCCGCTCGGCCTGCTCGCGCGCCACTTCGCTGGTGCGCTGCAGCTCGCGCCGCGCGTCGGCCAGCGTGTGGCGGAGACTGCTGTAGGAGACGACGACAAACAGGCAGGCGGGCAGCAGCCAGATGGCGGCGAGCAGCAGGCGGAGCACACCCGTGGAGTGCGGCCTCGGAGTCAGCCTTGCATAGAAGGGCAGCACGAGCGTTTCCGTGGCAACGAAGAGGTGGCGCGCAAGGTGGATTGGTCTCGGGCCGGGGCCAGGCGCTGCCCGCCATCATGCGCTCATTCGCGCAGCCAGGCCAGCAGGGGCTCCCACAACGCAGTACGGGCGTGTGATCCGGCGACCATGCCGATATGCCCCGCCTGCGGCCGCACCACCACCGGGTGCGGCATGGCGGCGGCCAGGGCCAGCGCGCTGCCGGGCGGCACGATGCGGTCGCGGCCGGGCACGGCGATGAAGCTGGGCAGGCGCGGCGGGCACACCGGCAGGCCGGCGCAGTGCCAGGCGCCACGCGCCGGCGTGTTGGCGCCGTACCAACCGCCGAGCACCTCGCGCGCCACCGGGGCGGCCAGCGGCACGCCGTCGCTGAGCCAGTCCTCGATGGCCACGAACATCTCCGCGCGGACGCTGTTCTGGTCCTGGGCGCCGAACGCGCGGTACTTGGCGGCGACGCTGCCCGGCTCGGCGAGGCTGAACAGCAACTGCAGCGCGTCCACCGGCAGGGTGCCCAGGCTCAGCACCGGTTCCAGCAGCGGCAGCCAGGCGCCCAGGCGGCGGGCGCCGGCCCCGCCGTCTGCCGCCCCGCTACCTGCCGCCCCGCCATCTGCCGCGCCGTTGTCTGCCGCGTCTTTTTCCGGCGCGACATCCCCCGCCGCAACGTCGCCCAACGCGGCATCTCCCGCCGCGGCATCCCCGGCCCAGAAATCCCACGGGGTCGCGAGCAGGACCAGGCGGCTGACCAGGTCCGGCCGGCGGGTGGCGGCGGCCACGGCCATCAGCCCGCCCATGCAGTAGCCGGCCAGTGTCACCCGCGTGCCGACCGCGGCCAGCGCGCGCTCCAGCCGCCCGGCGATGTAGTCGGTGAGGGTGAAGCTGCGTGCCGCCGCGTCCGGCCAGCCCCAGTCGAGCAGCAGCGGCCGCACGCCGCGTGCGGCCAGGAAGCGCAGCATCGAGTGCCGCTCGTCGAGGTCCAGCACGTAGGCGCGGTTGACCAGGCTTGGCACGAACAGCACCGGCGGCGCGCCGGCGGTGCCGTAATCCAGCAGGCGCGAGCAGCCCTCCTGCCAGATGCAGGGCGGCTCGGCCACGCGCCGCTCGAAGGGGTGGCGGCGATAGGCGGCGATGCCGGCCAGCAGGGCCGCGTCCGGCATCGGCGGCGGCGGGTCAGAGCCTGCCGCCGCCGGCTGGTCCAAGGCTGCGAAGCCGCGCAAGCTCTCGCTCCAGCTCGTCCACACGGGCGGCCAGGCGCTCGAGCCGTCCGCCTGGTGGGTGCCCGTCGGCTGAGCGCTGGTCTGCTGCCGGCCCGCCGGGTGGGTGCCGGTCTGCGTGTCCGTCCGACGCGCGCCCGCCTGCTGCATGCCCTCCTGCTGCGCGCCCGTCTGGTTGGCGCCCATCTGCTGCGCCCCCGCCTGCTGCGCCCCCGCCTGCTGCGCGCCCGTCTGCTGCGCCCCTGTCTGCGGCGTGCCCGCCTGTTGCGTGCCCGTGCCCGGCTGCCTCGTCAGCATCGCCTGCGAGAGGTGGAACAGCAGCGGCCGCGGACCCCGCCGGCGGTTGGGCCCCGGTGCGTCCGTCCGCCCGCTCATGCGGCCCGGCCGCGGCGGTGCCGCCCGGATGCGGCGCCGGCGATGCGGCCAGCCCGGCGCACGCCATCCCAGCCTGCAGCCCCTGCGCCCACAGGATCAGCAGCGCTGCATTTGTCTCGGCCAGCTCCTGGTCGCAGGCGAGCGCGTGGCACTCGCTCTGCCAGATCGCAACCCAGTCCCGCACCCACCCGGGCGTGCTGGAGCGCGGGCTGCCGGGTCCGCCTGTCATCACCCATTCCCGATCGTCCTCGTGCACGCCGGTATAGACGCGCCGGCCGGCGCGAAATAGCGCCCGCGCGAGGCCGCTGGCATGATCTTCGCCCGGCGCGGCCGCCGCGCGGGCGGCCCGCGCGGACCCGCTGCACGGCCCCGCTGCACGGACCCGCCGCACGTCCGGAGCGGCGGTTGGAGCGCTGCTGTGCACATGCTAGCGTCCGGCGATGCGCTTCAACATCGGCCCCCTGCGCGCGCCCGCGCACGCCAGGGCAGGCGGAGACCCAAGATGACCCAACTGGACGGACCGCCCGCTGCCGGCGAGGAGGTCTCCCTGCCGCCGGTGGTGGTGAAGAAATACGCCAACCGCCGCCTCTACAACACCGAGAGTTCCAGCTACATTACGCTCGACAACCTCGCCGACATGGTGCGCGTGGGCCGCGACTTTGTCGTCTACGACGCGCGCAGCGGCGACGACATCACCCGCTCCGTGCTGACCCAGATCATCGTCGAGGAGGAGAGCAAGGGCCGCGCCCTGCTGCCCACCACCTTCCTGCGCCAGTTGATCGGCTTCTACGGCGACAGCCTCGGCGGCATGGTGCCGCGCTACCTCGAACATACGATGAGCGCCATCGCCCGCCAGCAGGAACAGATGCGGGCTGCGATGCAGACGACGATGGGCAACCTGCTGCCGCCTGGCCTGGAGGAGATGCGCCGGCAGAACATCGCCATGATGGAGCGCGCGATGAGCCTGTTCACGCCGTTCTACCGTCCGGCGGGCGGAGAGGCTGCGGGTCCCGCCGAAGCTGCACCGCACGACCCCGTTGACACTCTCGCGCAGCTGCAGATAGACGCGTTACAGCGCGAGGTTGAACAACTGCGGCAGCTTCTCGCGTCCCAGTCCGAACAGAAGCTGCCTGCAGAACCACCGCATCAGGCTGCCGAGAAGATACGGCGGAAGTCCGGCATGCCGGAAACTTGATTGTTGTTACAACTGCATGCAAGGCGACTATAAGGTAGTATAGCTATTTGGAACGACACGGCCTTTGATTTAATGTCACTGATTTCATGCTATCTTGTTTCGTTGAAGAAGCGTTAAGTATGCTCTGTGAAGCTCGCTTAGGCGCGATGCGCCTTTTGGCGGGACGGCGATAGCAGCCTGCAGGGATCGGTGAATTACCGATTGGTGCCGGCGAAAAGCTGGAGGCTAAGATGACCGACACCGACTACGGCGACATCTCCGCTGAAGCGGACGCATCCTCGGACACCTGTCACGAGCCGGAAGGCGCCCGCCACACGCCACGCGCCAACAACGCCGACCGCCACGTCGGTGCCCGCATCCGCGAGCGCCGCATCATGCTGGGGCTCTCGCAGCAGCAGCTGGCGGTGATGATCGGCGTCACCTACCAGCAGGCCCACAAATACGAGCGCGGACTGAACCGGATCTCCGCGGGACGGCTGTACGACATCGCCAACGTGCTGAGCGTGCCGATTTCCTGGTTCTTCGAAGGCATTTCCGTGGAGCCGGCCGCCGCCGAGATAAGCCCGCGGCAACGCATGTGCCTCGAACTCGCGCGCAACTTCGCGATGATCGACAACCTCAAGCACCAGGAAGCGCTCAGCGCGATGGCGCGCGCGCTGGCCCAGGCGGAGGCCGCGGCGGGCTCGCTTTAGACGGGCGCTCAAAGGAAAGAAGACAGGCTTTCTTTTCGAGAAAACGAAAAAAGCTTTCGTTCTTCTGTCACCGGCTGCAACGTGCAGGGTATGTTACTGGACCCTGACTTTCTAGTCTTCCGGTCTTGCGCTGCGGTGGTATGGGTGGCCGGCCAGTATCGACTGCGCCCGATACAGCTGCTCGGCAAGCAGTGCCCGCACCAGCAAATGCGGCCAGGTCATCGGTCCGAGCGAGACGGTTGCCTGGACGCGGGCGATGACGGCCTGCGGCAGGCCTTCGGCGCCGCCGATCAGGAAGACCGGCGTGTGGCCGGTTGCGCGCCAGGCTTCCAGCTTGCGCGCGAAGGCCTCGCTGGAGAGCGGCGGGCCGCCCATGTCGAGTGCGATGCCGAAGCCGCCCGCCGGCAGTGCCGCCAGCATCGCCTCGCCCTCGCGCCGCTTGATCTCGGCCGGCGCGCCGTGCCCGTCCGGAAGCTCGGTGACGGCCAGGCGCGGGCGCAGCCGCGTGTTGTAGCGCTCGAACAAGGCGGCTTCGGGGCCGGCGCGCAGCCGTCCCACGGCGATCAGCCGCATCAGTGCCGCGGCGCGGAGAACACCACCTGGTGCATGATCCGCCCGGGCACCAGTGTGAAGCCGCCGGCGATGACCAGCGAGCCGGCGAACAGCGACACCATGGCGATGGCGTGCCGCCGCACACGGTGACGCCGCGCGTGCAGGACGGCAATCGGAATGACGGCAAGCGTGACGATGGAGATGACGTGCACGAAGCTGAAGCGTCCCGGCCGCAGCCCCTGTATGCCGAACGAGCTGAGCGCGATCGCCGCCATCATGAAAACCCAGACGTAACCCAGAGTACGATGCGGCAACGTACCTTTCGGTGCCGCGAACTGCACGATCCCCAGCGCCAAGGCCGCCAGCGCAAGAAACGCATGCACCTGATACAGCGAAGGTGCCGCGAGAAGCGGCTGCCAGCTCAAAGCGCACCCAAGGGAACAAAAGTCTTTTGCTTCTTTTCTTCAGAAAAGAAGGCCTTGCTTGCCTCACATGTTCTGCGCCGCCGCCTCATCGAACTCCGCCCCCCACATCTTCTCCAGCGCGTACAAAGCCCGAGCATCAGGCTTGAACAAATGGATGACGATGTCCCCCGCATCGATCAACACCCAGTCCGACCCGCCGGCACCTTCGATGCGCACCCGTTTGACCCCGGCTTCCGCCAGCCGTTCCTCCAGATGTGTCGCCATCGCGGTGATCTGCCGGTCCGCCAGGCCGGTGGCGATCACCATGCGGTCGGCGAAGCTGGCGCGGCCGGCCAGGTCGATGGCAACCACCGCTTCGGCCTTGTCGCCCTCCAGGCTGTCGACGATCACCGCCTGCAGCCGGCCCAGCAATGCCGCGTCGGCCGGTTCGTCGCGCTTGCCGCGCGGGCCCGCCGCCACCGCCTTCTTGCGCGCGGTGCCCGGCGACTTGGCCGCTTCCTTCAGCGTGGCGGGCGGTTTGGGCGCGCGCCGCTTGGGCTCGTTGGGACCGGAGGTGGCGGGCGGTGCGGGCTTCCTGGCGATCGGTCTTCTCCTGTTGCGGCGGCGCGTATGGCGGTGGCCGATAGTGCGTGCTCGCGTGCGGCGAGAAAAACCCAGGCTGGTGCTGGCAGGTTGGCCAGCAACGGCCCTTGGCGTGCGGCGTGCCTGGCGTGCGACAGGCGCCGCGCAGCCCGGGACGCGAGCGCTGCGTGAGTGTATGGGGGGCGCGGCAGGACCGCAAAGGGAACTGCGCGCGCGATGGCGGTCCAGCCACGCCAGCGCGGAAACTGTGTCAGGTTGTCGGCACCCATCAGCCAGACGAAGCGCACGCGCGGGAAACGGAGTTTCAGCGCGCGCAGGGTGTCTAGCGTGAAACGCGTGTGGAGGTGCCGCTCGATGTCGGTGGCGACGATGCGGCGTGGTGCCGCCTCCGCCAGCGCGCGGGCGGAGGCCAGCCGCTGCGCAAGGCTGGCCAGGCCGGACGGGTGCTTGAGCGGGTTGCCGGGCGAGACCAGCAGCCAGACCTGGTCCAGCCGCAGCCGCTGCAATGCCACGCGGGCGATGTGCAGGTGGCCCGCATGGGCCGGATTGAAGCTGCCACCGAGCAGGCCGATGCGCATCCGCCGCCGGTCCCCGTAACGGGGCAGCGTGAGGCGAGGCGCGGCAAGGCGGGGTGGGGCAAGACGGGGCGGCGCAGGGTGTGGCAACGCAGGGCGGGGCAGCGCAGGACGCGGCGGGGCAAGGTGTGACGTGGCAAGGCGGGGCGGCAGGGTCGGGGCGTGGCGCATTGGTTCGAGTGTAGCTAGGCTTGCTGCGATGAAACGCCACCTGATCCTGCATATCGGGCTGTCCAAGACGGGCAGCTCGTCGATCCAGCGCGTGCTGGCAGAGCAGCGTCCGGCGCTGCTGGCACAGGGTTTCTACATGCCGCGCAGCCCCGGATGGGCCAACCACGCGCTGCTGCCGGCCGCCTGCGTGGACGACCTGAAGATATTGTGGGGCTACCACCCGGGCACCTGGGAGGGGTTGACCCCGCCGGTGCGCATCGCCCGCTTTCGCGACGAGTTCGCCGCCGAAGTGGCGAGCCTGCCGGCGAAGGCGCGCCGCGTGGTGATCACCGCCGAACAGCTCGGCGGCGTGCTGCGGCATCCCGAGGAGCTGGCGCGGCTGGCGGCGCTGTTGCGCCCGCATTTCGACCCGATCGAGGTGGTGGTGTACCTGCGCCGGCAGGACCAGCACGCCACCAGCGCCTACAGCGAGTGGCTGCGCAGCGGCGTGCTGCGCGAGCCCGGCCTGCCCGAAGGCGGCCCGGAGCGCCACCCGGAATACGATTACGGCGCGCTGCTGGACCGCTGGGCCGGCGCGTTCGGCGAGGCCGCCATGGTGCCGCGCATCTTCGCCCGCGAGAGCCTGCGCGACGGCGACGTGGTGGCCGACTTCCTCGCCCTGGCGGGGCTGACATTGCCGGCGCTGGAGGGCAACGAGAAACGGCAGAGCAACCCGTCCGTCAGCGTGGCGGGCCAGGCGCTGCTGCTGGCGGCGGGCCGGCGCATGCAGGCGCGCGCCGGCGACACCGTCTGGCGCGACACGCCGGCCTGGCGCCGGCTGGCGGAATCCACCACCGAATCCCTACCGGGCCGCGGCTGGCGGCCCACCCGGGCGGAGGCACGCGCCTTCCTGGCGCGCTTCGAGGCGACCAACGAGCGTGCCCGCGCCCGTTTCTTCCCCGGCCAGGCCGGCCTGTTCGACAGCTCCGTCACCGACTTGCCGGAGGCGGCGGCGCCTCCGCCCGGCAGCATCGTGGTGGACGCGGCCATCGACGCGCTGCTGCACGAGATGGAGGCCAGCGCCCGGCGCGAGGCGCTGGCGGCGATGGCGCAGTTCCGGCTGAACCGGCGGCTGAAGGACAGGGCGGCGATGCGGAGCTGCCTGGTGCGGGCGGTGAAGTTCGCGCCGGACCTGCTGGCCGCGCGGCTGCGGCTTGGCGAGCTGTTCGTGGAGGAGGGCGACCTGCGGCAGGCGCTGCCGCACGCCGAGGCGGCGCTGCGGCTGGCGCCAGAGGACGCGGCGGCACGGCGGCTGGAGCGGCTGGCTTCCGGCAAGGTTGCGATCAAGCTGGTTGGTTCGAAAGCAGGCTGAGCTCGGCAGGGTCTGCATGTGACTTGACGTGTGGCGAAGCAAGCAAGGCCTTCTTTTTTGAAAAAAAGAAGCAAAAAACTTTTATCTCTGCTGTCGCGGACATCTCAGCCGACGGATACCCAAGGAACAAAAGTTTTTTGGTTCTTTTTTTCAAAAAAGAACTGCTTGCTTCCTACTCCCCTCGTCCCATCGCCTGCCGCATGAACGCCCGCTTCAGCGCCGGCATCCGGTGCACCGCCGCGATGCCGAGGTCGCGCGCCGTCCGCACCACCGGGTTGTCCGTGCTGAACAGCCGGTCCAGCCCATCGGTGGCCAGCAGCATGGACAAGTTGTCCGCCCGCCGCGCGCGCTGGTAGCTCGCCAGCAACCCTGCCGCGCCGACGTCCTCGCCGGCTTCGTGCGCGCCGATCACCAGGCGGCTCAGCGCGAGCGCGTCCCGCAGGCCGAGGTTGAGGCCTTGGCCGGCAATCGGATGAATGCCGTGCGCCGCGTCGCCCACCACGGCCAGCCGGTCCGCCACCACCCGGTGCACGTACATGGCCGAGAGCGGGTAGACCCAGCGCTGCCCCACTGGATGGACGGCGCCGAGGTGGTCGCCCAGGCGGAGTGCCACTTCTGCGCCGAACGCCGCGTCGTCCAGCGCCATCAGCTTGGGCGCCATGGCCGCGCGCTCGGTCCACACGATGGCAGAGATGTTCTCGCCGGCTTCGCTGGGCGCCATCGGCAACTGGGCGAACGGGCCGGCGGGCAGGAAGTGCTCTAGCGCAGTGCGGTGGTGCGGGCGCTCGTGGGAGATGGCGCAGACGATGCCGGATTGCGGGTAGGACCACCGCGAAGCGGTCAGCCCGGCCTGGCGGCGCAGCGGCGAGCCGCGTCCCTCGGCAGCCACCACCAGTCGGGCGTCGAAGCTGGTGCCGTCGCCCAGGCTGATCGTGGCGTGGCGAGGGTGACGGGTAACCTGCGCCTCGGCCGGGGCGTGCACGGCGAGGTTGGGTGTCGCGTGCAGCCGGCGGTTCAGCGCCACGCGCATGCTGCGGGCTTCGACCATCCAGCCGAGCGGGGTGTCGCCCACGTCGCGCGCGTCGAAATGCAGGTGCAGCGGGCTTGGCGGTCGGCCGGGCTTGCCGTCGGAAACTCGGATCTGCTCGATCGGGCCGGTGGGCAGCGGCAGCGCGGCCCAGATGCCGGCCTCCTCCAGCAGGCCGCGCGAGCCGGATGCGATGGCGTAGGCGCGGCCGTCGAAGCTGGGGTGCTCCATCGGTGGCAACGCGGCGCGGTCCACCACCGCCACCTGCAACCCGGCCTGTGCCAGCCGGCACGCGAGCGCACCGCCGACCGGGCCCGCTCCCACCACACACACGTCCAGCATTCCGGCGACCCTCCACTTCCACTGCCCAAAACATGGGCATACACCACCAGTCCGCGAGGCCCGACGCCGCCCACAACCACGGCACGTTTCTTGGAGGGCAACGATTCCTGCCGCACCCGGCGTCCGGCGTGCCGCCCAACTTGAGGATGCCGAGATGAAGCTGGTGATCGCCATCGTCAAACCCTTCAAGCTGGACGACGTGCGCGAGTCCCTGACTCCGCTCGGCGTGCAGGGCCTCACGGTGACGGAGGTGAAGGGCTTCGGCCGGCAAAAGGGCCAGACGGAAATCTATCGCGGGGCGGAATACCACGTGAGCTTCCTGCCGAAGGTGAAGATCGAGGTGGCGGTGCCGTCGGACCAGGTGGACGCGGTGGTCGAGGCGATCGCCCGCTCGGCACATACCGGCAAGATCGGCGACGGCAAGATATTCGTGGTGGATCTGGGGCGGGCGGTGCGGATACGGACCGGGGAGCTCGGCGAGGCGGCGCTTTGACACCGTCGGACTCCAATGTTGACGTGCGTCAAGCAAGGCAAGCGGTTCTTTTTTGAAAAAAAGAACCAAAAAACTTTTGTTCCCTTGGGCGCGTCGTGTGGGAGAGTCCGCGACAGCCGTGACAAAAGCTTTTTGCTTCTTTTTCTCGAAAAAGAAGGCCTTGCTTGCTTGCTTTCTACAACCCCGACAACGCCGCCAGCAGCACCAGCGCGCGCGACGTCGCCAGCTTCGAATCCCCATGCCGAAGCTCGCTGTACAGCACGCAGGCCGAAGCCGCCGCCACCAGCGCGCTGCCCATCCGGCGAGTCGGTTTGATGGTCATCATCAGACCGCCGGCCAGTTCGGCGCCGGCGGCCAGCTTCATGTCGCCGCGCGACCAGCCGAGGTGGCGGAACAGGCCGAGGTAGGATTTATCGCCGGCGAGCTTGTCGCCGCCGGCGATGGCAACCGCGGTGCCGATATACGGGAAGATGCTGGCCATGAACGATGCTCCTGCTTGCTGGCGGGCAAACGTGGCACGAGGAGTGTCGTTCGCGCAGCCCCGGTCACGAGACCTGTGCGGCGGCGGCCTGGGCGGCCTGCTTCTCGGCAATCAGCTTGTCGTCGATGGCGCGGGCGCGGACGGCTGCCGGCCGGTCGTTGAAGCGCGCGACGTAGGCTTCGAAGGCGGGGCGCCTGTCCATCGTGCCGAACATCAGTCCGAACACGATCTGCGAGCCAACGTACACGTCGGCGGCCGAGAAACGGTTGCCGACGAGGTAGTCCTGCACAGTCAACGCAGTCTCCAGCGTGTCCAGCACCTGGGCCAGCGTGCCGTAGCCGGCCATGCCCTGGCGGCCTTCCGGCACCTCCAAACGCAGGGTCTTGTTGGTGGTGGCGGCTTCCAGCGGCCCCGCACCAAAGAACAGCCACCGGTAGTATGGCCCGCGCTGCGCATCGGTGGCGCCGGGTGCGAGACTGTGGGCAGGAAACGCGTCGGCGAGGTAGGCGCAGATGGCGGCGCACTCGGTGACGACCACCTTTCCGTGCCGGAGCGTCGGGACCTTGCCCATCGGGTTGACGGCGAGGAACTCCGGCGACTTCATGGCGGCGCCGAACTCCAGGATCTCGGTGTGGTAGGGCTCGCCCACCTCCTCGAGCATCCAGCGGACTATGCGGCCGCGCGACATCGGGTTGGTGTAGAAGACGAGTTCTTCCGGCATGGTGGTGCCCCCTTTTGGGGGAATTTTGGCGGGGGCTGCAGAAGAAAGGAAGGCCTTCTTTTTCGAGAAAAAGAAGCAAAAAGCTTTTGTCTCGGCTGTCGCGGACCGTTCAGTTGGCGCGCAGCACAGAGGACAGGTTTTCCAAGGCAATGCTGGTCGCGTCCCCCTCGAGCCCGGACGCGAGGGCAGCTGTGCGTGTCCGCTGAGGCTATGCGTGTGCTCTCGACACGTCCGATGCCGCGCGGCGAGCGGGATGCAGGCCGGGACGCTGACGCCTCCGTCCTTTCGCAATAGCGCGAGCCTGTCCGGCGCTGAGCAAGGCGGTTCTGGTCGAGAATCTTTTGGGGCTACAAGACTCGTCAGTAAGCCCGCTCGGTTCCCCTTCAGCAGCCTCAGACGTCGATCAGTGACAGCCAAGCCAAGCAGTCACCTCTCGACGGCAGAGCCCGAAACTCTGTCCCGAAAAACGCACCTAGCAGGACCCTCCGCGACAGCAGAGCCAAAAGTTTTTGCTTCTTTTTTCAAAAAGAAGCGCTTTCTTTCTCCTGCCTCCCGCCAGCGCTGAAACACCCCCGGTCCTGGCCGGCGAGCCCATGCCGTGCTTTGAACGAGCGCAAGAACAACGGGAGAGACGTGATGCGGGAGCTGACGCATTTCATCGGCGGGCGGCACGTGGCCGGCGTGTCGGACCGGTTCGCCGACGTGTTCGACCCCAACACTGGGCAGGTGCAGGCGCGAGTGCCACTGGCCTCGGCCGAGGAAGTAAAGCAGGCCGTCAGCAACGCTGAAGCGGCGCAGCCGGGCTGGGCGGCGACCAATCCGCAGCGCCGCGCGCGCGTGCTGATGCGGTTTGTCGAGCTGCTCAACGTGCACATGGACGAGCTGGCGCGGCTGCTCAGCGCCGAGCACGGCAAGACGATCCCGGACTCCCGCGGCGACGTGCAGCGCGGACTGGAGGTGGCCGAGTTCGCCATCGGCATACCGCATCTGCTGAAGGGCGAGTACACCGAGGCGGCGGGCACCGGCATCGACGTGTATTCCATGCGCCAGCCGCTGGGCGTGGTGGCCGGCATCACGCCGTTCAACTTCCCGGCGATGATCCCGCTGTGGAAGGCGGCACCGGCGATCGCGTGCGGCAACGCGTTCCTGCTCAAGCCGTCCGAGCGTGACCCGTCCGTGCCGTTGCGCCTGGCCGAGCTGTTCATCGAGGCAGGGTTGCCGCCCGGCATCTTCAACGTAGTCAACGGCGACCGCGCGGCGGTGGACGCGATCCTGGAGGAGCCGCGGATACGCGCGGTGGGCTTCGTGGGATCCACGCCGATTGCCGCCTACATCTACGAAGTTGCGGCGCGGCACGGCAAGCGCGCGCAGTGTTTCGGCGGTGCGAAGAACCACATGGTGATCATGCCAGATGCGGACATGGATCTTGCCGTGGACTCGCTGGTGGGTGCGGGCTACGGCAGCGCCGGCGAGCGGTGCATGGCGATCTCGGTGGCGGTGCCGGTGGGCGAGGGTACCGTAGACGAGCTGGTGCGACGGCTGGTGCCGCGGGTGGAAGCATTGCGCATCGGCACGTCGACCGACGAGGCGGCCGATTACGGCCCGATGGTGACGCGCGAGGCGGTGCAGCGAGTGCACGACTACGTGCGCGTCGGGCAGGCCGAAGGGGCGCATCTGCTGGTGGACGGCCGCGACTTCCGCATGCAGGGCTACGAGGACGGGTTCTTCGTCGGCGGCAGCCTGTTCGACCACGTGACGCCGGAAATGCGCATCTACCGCGAGGAGATATTTGGCCCGGTGCTGAGCATCGCACGCGCGGCAGACTACGAAGGTGCGCTCAAGCTTTGCAACGATCACGAGTATGGCAACGGCGTTGCCATCTTCACCCGCGACGGCGACGCGGCGCGCGATTTTTCGACCCGCGTGCAGGCGGGGATGGTGGGGGTGAACGTACCGATACCGGTGCCGATCGCCTATCATACCTTCGGTGGCTGGAAGCGCTCCGGCTTCGGTGACCTCAACCAGCACGGGCCGGACTCGATCCGGTTCTACACCAAGACCAAGACGGTGACGCAGCGCTGGACTTCCAACGTGAAGAACGCTGCGGGCGGCGCCGGCTCCAGCTTCGTCATCCCGACGATGTCCTGAGACGAGTCATGGCAAGAATTGGATTCATCGGTCTCGGCAACATGGGCACGCCGATGTCGGGCAACCTGGTGGCGGCGGGGCACAGCGTGTCCGGCTTCGACCTCTCGGACGCGGCGATGCAGGCTGCGCGGGCAAAGGGTGTCGCGCCCGAAGCGGACGCGCGCGCGGCGGTGCGCGATGCGGACGTGGTGGTGACCATGCTGCCTGCGGGCCGCCACGTGCTGGCGGCGTACGGCGATCTGCTCGCTGTGGCGCGGCCAGGCACGTTGTTCATCGACTCGTCGACCATCGACGTGGAGAGCGCGCGCGAGGCGCATCGGATGGCGGCGGCGGCGGGCATGGCGAGCCTGGACGCGCCGGTCTCCGGCGGCACCGGCGGTGCCGCGGCGGCCACGCTGACCTTCATGGTTGGCGGCGACGACGCGGCGTTCGCCGAGGCGCAGCCGGTGCTCTCGGCCATGGGGCGTAGGATCGTGCAGTGCGGTGCGGCCGGCGCGGGGCAGGCGGCGAAGATATGCAACAACATGATCCTCGGCATCTCGATGATCGGCGTGTCAGAGGCGTTCGTGCTGGGCGAGAAACTCGGCCTCTCGCACGAGGCGCTCTACGACGTGGCGTCGGCCTCGTCAGGGCAGTGCTGGGCGCTGACGACCAATTGCCCGGTGCCTGGTCCGGTGCCGACCAGTCCGGCGAACAACGGCTACCGTGCGGGATTTGCGGCCGTGCTGATGCTGAAGGACTTGAACCTGGCGCGGCAGGCGGCCGAAGCGTGTGGCGCGGACACCGCGATGGGCCGGCACGCAGCCGACATCTACACCGCGCTGGACCAGGAAGGCGATGCCGGCGCGGATTTCTCCGCCGTCATCAACGCCATCCGCGCGCGCTCTAACTCCGCTTGAATGCGCTAGGGCATATCGTTGGCCGGTGACAGGCAAGGCAAGTAGTTCTTTTTTGAAGAACCAAAAAACTTTTGTTCTCTTGGGTGCGTGCTGCAGACCTTCGCGACAGCAGGGATAAAAGTCTTTTGCTTCTTTTCTTCAGAAAAGAAGGCCTTGCTTTCTTGACTGGTTCGGCCGCAAGGAACGTAGAATGGCCACCTATGAAACGATACTGACCGAGGTGCAGGGCCGCGTCGGCATCGTCACCCTTAACAGGCCGCGCGCGCTGAACGCGCTTAACGTGCAGGTCATGCGTGACGTGATCGCGGCACTTACCGTGTTCGACGCGGACGAGGGCGTCGGCTGCATCGTGCTCACGGGGTCCGACCGCGCGTTCGCCGCCGGCGCCGACATCAAGGAGATGCAGCACCTCTCGGCAGCGGAGGCTTACGCTGCGGACTGGTTCGCCGGCTGGGACGCGGTGGCGCGGGTGCGCACGCCGGTGGTCGCCGCGGTGGCCGGCTGGGCGCTGGGCGGCGGCTGCGAACTGGCGATGATGTGCGATTTCATCCTCGCCGCCGACACCGCGAAGTTCGGCCAGCCGGAGATCAAGCTCGGCGTGATCCCGGGCATTGGCGGCTCGCAGCGGCTGACGCGCGCGGTAGGCAAGGCGCGCGCGATGGAGATGTGCCTGACAGGGCGCACGATCGACGCGGCAGAGGCGCTGAGTGCCGGGTTGGTGGCGCGCGTGGTGCCGGCGGCCGCGCTGATGCAGGACGCGATGCAAACCGCGGCGACGATCTCGGGCATGTCGCTGCCGGTGGCGATGATGGTCAAGGAGGCGGTGGGCCGGGCGTTCGAGACGACGCTGGCCGAGGGCCTGCGGGCTGAGCGGCGGCTGTTCCACGCGGCGTTCGCGCTGGCGGATCAGAAGGAGGGGATGGCGGCGTTCGTGGAGAAACGCAGCGCCGTGTTTCAGCACAGGTGATTTTGGCTAGCTGAAGAGATGAGCAGTCAAGCAGGACGCAACAGTCTTCTTCTTGAAGAAAGTAGGCCCTTGCTGTCGTTTCAGGAGTTAGGAAAGCAAGCAGTTCTTTTTTGAAAAAAAAGAACCAAAAAACTTTTGTTCCCTGAGGTTTCGCGTGCGGAAGCGTGTCGTTTCAGCCGTCCGCGGCAGCAAGGAACAAAAGTTTTTTGGTTCTTTTTTTCAAAAAAGAACTGCTTTCTTGCTTACCAATTATCCACCAGGTTAGCCGCGTTTAGCGTGCCGATGCCCGTCGAGAAGTCCCAGCCCGTCGCTGTCCCATAAGCCTTGCTGTACGTGGTGTTGCTGGTGGACAGCACGCCGTAGGTGCCGCTCGGCTTGTAGCAGTTGTGCGTGCCGGTGCAGTCCACGTCCATGTCGCCCAGCGTCACATCGTAAAAGGTGCAGCTGGTAGCGGCGGTGTTGCCCTTACTCGAGTTGCAGGTGGTGCTGCCGCTGCTGCCGTACTCGGCGGCAGCGAGCTTGTAGTAGGTGGGGTTCGGGTTGCCCTGCTTGGCGCCCTGCTTCTGGTTGACCAGCGCCTGCACTGCGGCCACGATCGGGGATGCGAACGAGGTGCCGCCGGCGCCGGACCAGCCGCTGGGCGCGCCGGTGCAGGCCACGCCGCCGTCCTGCGTGTCGCTGTCGCAATAGACGTAGTAGTGGCCCCACACGCCGTTGGCGGCGAACAGCGAGACGTCGGGGATGTCGCGCACGCCGTCGGCCGGGTTGCCGACCAGGCTCTGCCAGGACGGTTTCGCGTAACCCTTGCAGGTGCCGCTGACCACGCCTGCGGTCGACGCGGTGCCGGTGGCACAGCCGCTGGGCCCGCCGCTGCCGCTGGCGGTGGTCAGGTAGTCGGCTTTGCCGGTCGTGCTGTTGCAGAAGCCACTGGTGCCGTAGGTGGTGCTGTAGCCGGAGGCGGTGCTGAGCAGCACGCTGGCGCAGGAATCGTTCCAGGGTATTTCAGGGATGTAGGATTTTGCCGAGCCGTACGTGCTCGTGTTGGTGGTGTTCCAATAAGTGCTGTTGGTGCCGGCGTAGGTGTCGCCGTAATCGGTGCCGCCGACCGCCACGTTATACGGCGTGGAGGCGAAGCCACTGACCGCGATGCCGTGCGTGGCTTTTGTCAGGTCGGCGTCGCAGCTGGCGGCACCCTCGTCGCCGGCGGAGACGAACACCGACGTGCCGAGTGCCGCGGCCTGCTTGTAGGCGGTGTTGAAGGCAGCGTTGGCAGTGGCACCGTTCTCCGCCTCGCACTCGCCGTAGCTTATGCTGACGATGGCCGGCGGGGAGCTGGAATTGATCAGGTTCTGCAGCGCGATCAGCCCGCCGAAGGTGGTGTTGGTGTCCGAGCAGGAGGCCAGCACGATGGCTGCCGACGGCGCGCCGGCGCTGGCCCACTCGGCGTCCAGCGTGGCTTCGCTTTCGTTGCCGGAGACGATGCCGGGGTTGCTGCAGGCGCTGCTGCCGGTGGGGTGCGTTTGGGTGAAGCTGCCGCCGGTGTAGCTGGACAGGCCGAGCACCGAGCGGAACGTGGTCCAGTTGGCGGTGCTGTAGACGTTGGTGTCCTCGATGACCACGACGGACTGGCCCTGGCCGGAGATGCCGGCGGCGAACAGCGGCTTAAAGTTGTAGATGGTGGCGAGGTCGGTGGGGACCACGGCTTCAAACGTGCTGCCGCCGCTGGTGAAGGTGTAGGCCGGGCGCGGCTTGAAGTCTGGGTGCGGACGGAAATCGTGCAGCGAGACCACGCCGGCGACCACGCCGGACAGGGCGGCGGGGATGCGCGGGTTGGTCATGTTGGCGATGTGGTGCACGCCGGCCACGTCGAGGTCGTGTATCTCGGTCTGGAAGGCTTGGCGCACCTGGGCGGCAGTGCCGCTGAAGTCGATGAAGGTGCGGCCGGGCTGGACGCCGTTGACCGTGAAACCGTGCGCCTGCAGCCAGCTCACGACCACCGCGACGTCGGCCGAGGCGGGGCCGAACTGCTCGCCGAACTGCGCAGCGGTCAGCCAGCTGTGATAGAGGGGCGAGGAGCGGTCCTGCTGAGCGGCCATCAGGCGGTCGAGCGCGTGGTCGGTCTGCGCGGGGCGTTGCAGGAGCAGCTGCATGTGCGCGAGCACCAGGTCGTCTGCGACGCGGCCGCGATCGTTGCCGGGGAGGGCTTCGGGCCGGACGTTGCCAGGGAGCGTTACGGTCTGGGCGTCGCTGACGGCGTCGACCACGAGCCTGGGTGCTTCGGCGCGGGCGGCGTGCGCGGTGCCGAGGGCTGCGGCTGCGGAAAGGGTCACGCGCCAGTTGGCAAGCTTGTTGTTGCTCAATTCCGTCTCCGGGCGAGGTTGTTGCCGACAAACGGTTTCAGTGTTTCGGACGCGTGTCAATTCTGCGTCTGCTGCGGCAAGCAGAAGAAAGGCGTTTTTTTCGAGAAAAAGAAGCAAAAAGCTTCCGTCCACGCTGTCGCAAAGCTGAACAACAGGTCTCAACATCACGCAAGCCAGGAGACAAAAGTTTTTTGGTTCTTTTTTTCAAAAAAGAACTGCTTGCTTTCTTTCTCTGAACCCCGCCGCACCACACTGGTTTCAGCGCCCCCGCGTGTCCCGTCCTGGCGGGTTGTTCGGCGCCGATGCTCCGCGCCTGAACCCGCCTATCCTCAGGTATCCGAGCTCGCAGGCCGTGACGGCACGGCAGCGCTTGCATCGACCGTCCCGGCTGCTATATCTGCGTTAGCAAGTTGACGTATAGGGAAGCAGGGTGGTCCGTCCCGACGCCCATGGTGTGGCAGAGCAAAGCCAGTGCGTGCCTGCTGCGCCGGGTGGCGACGCGTTCCGCACGGTGACGCAACTGGCGCGCGAGCTGAGTATAACCGCGCGCACCATCCGCTTTTACGAGGACAAGGGGCTGATTTCGCCCCAACGTGCCGGCAACACGCGGGTGTACATGCCGCGTGACAGGGCGCGGATGATCCTGATTTTGCGCGGCAAGCGGCTGGGGTTCTCGCTGCGGGAGATCAGGGACTACCTCGATCTGTACGGGGTGGACCACACGCAGGCCGAGCAGCTCCGGCTGCTGCGTACGGGTGTGGCCGCGCGGCTGGCCTCGCTGCGCGAGCAGATGAGCGCGCTGCAGCAGACGATCGGCGAACTGGAGGACGTGCAACGCCAGGCCGAAGCGGCGCATGCCGGTCTCGCCCAGCGCAGGAAAGCGTCCGGTTGAGGGCGCCGGTAATTGCCGTAACATGCCGGCTGGTGGCCGGACCTTGGGAGAAGTAGCAATGGTCAACGTCGTCATCGCCGGTTACGCCCGTTCGCCGTTTACGCCGGCCAAGAAGGGCGCGCTAGCGCGGGTTCGCGGCGACGACATGGCGGCCGCGGTGATCCGCGGGATGATCGCGAAAACCGGTGTGGCACCCGAGGACATCGAGGACATCATCGTCGGCAGCGCGTTCCCCGAGGGCGAGCAGGGGATGAACGTGGCACGCCTGATTGGCCTGCTGGCGGACTTGCCGCTGAGCGTGGGCGGTATGACGGTGAACCGCTTCTGCGGCAGTTCGATGAGCAGCGTGCACATCGCCGCCGGCCAGATACAGATGGGCGCAGGCCAGGTGTTCATCGCCGCCGGCATCGAGAGCATGAGCCGTGTGCCGATGGGCGGCTACAACCCGCTGTTCAACGTGACGCTCGCGGGCAAGCAGCCGGGCGCCTACATGGGCATGGGCGAGACGGCGGAGAACGTCGCGCGGAAATGGCAAATCACCCGCGGCCAGCAGGAGGAGTTCGCAGTCGCCAGCCACCGCAAGGCGGCCGCGGCGGCGGCTTCGGGCAAGTTCGACGACGAGATCGTGCCGATCAGCGTGAAGGGTGGCGTTGTCGACAAAGACGGCTGCATCCGGCCGGACACGACGGCAGAAGCGCTGGCCGGGTTGAAGCCGGCGTTCGACGCGGAGGGCACGGTGACCGCGGGCACGTCCTCGCCGTTGACCGACGGGGCGAGTGCCGTGCTGGTGTGCTCGGAGGAATACGCCGCCTCGCATAGATTGCCGGTGCTGGCACGCATCCGCAGCATCGCGGTGTCCGGCTGCGAGCCCGACATCATGGGCATCGGGCCGGTGCGCGCGTCACGCAAGGCGCTGGAGCGCGCGGGACTGGGTGCTGCAGAGATGGACGTGGTGGAGCTGAACGAGGCGTTCTCCAGCCAGGCGCTCGCCAGCATGAAGGAGATCGGCTTCAGGCCGGAGACGGTGAACCTGGACGGTGGTGCGATTGCGCTGGGTCACCCGCTGGGGGCGACCGGTGCGCGCATCGTCGGCAAGGCGGCGTCTCTGCTCAAGCGCGAGGGCGGGAAATATGCGATCGCCACGCAATGCATCGGCGGCGGCCAGGGGATCGCCACCGTTCTGGAGGCGGTGTAATGGCGGACGTGTTGGACGCGGCACCGACGACCGGCCTCGCCGCATCTGCGGCGTCGGCGAGCGTTTCTGCGATCGTGCCGAACGAAGCTGCAGCCGAGCCGGCCAAATCGGCGCCTGCGCTGTTCAGCAAGGTTGCCGTCATCGGCAGCGGGGTGATGGGGTGCGGTATCGCTGCACAGATCGCCAACGCGGGTGTGCGCGTGCTGCTGCTGGACATCGTGCCGAAAGAGGGGATCAACCGCAACGCGGTGGCCGAGGGTGCTGTTGAACGTGCGCTGAAGACCGAGCCGGCACCTTTCATGTCGGCTGCTTCGGCCAAGCTGATCGAGACCGGCAACATCGAAGACGACCTCGCGCGCGTGGCCGAGTGCGACTGGATCGTCGAGGTCGTCATCGAGCGGCTCGACATCAAGCAGGCGCTGTACCGCAAGCTGGACGCGGTGCGTAAGCCTGGCACGCCCGTCTCCTCGAACACGTCCACCATTCCGCTGGCGACGCTGATCGGCGGCATGCCCGGCGGCTTTGCAAGCTGCTTCATGATCACCCACTTCTTCAACCCGCCGCGCTACATGCGGCTGCTGGAGCTGGTGACCGGACCGCAGACCGACGCCAAGCTGGCCGCGCGCGTCAGTTATTTCTGCGACGTGGCGATGGGCAAGAGCGTAGTCTCCTGCAAGGACAGTCCCGGATTCATCGCCAACCGGCTGGGTGTTTTCTGGATGACCGGCGCGGTGACGGCGGCGCTGGAGCAGCGGCTGACGGTGGAGGAGGCCGACGCCATCCTCGGCCGGCCGTTCGGCGTGCCGAAGACCGCCGTGTTCGGGCTGATGGACCTGGTGGGGCTGGACCTCACGCCGCACGTCAACGCCAGCATGGCCGGCGCGCTGCCGCAAGACGACGAGTTCCACGGCGTCAACCGCGACATGCCGGTGGTGCAGAAGCTGATCGAGAGCGGCTACACCGGACGCAAAGGCAAGGGCGGCTTCTACCGGCTGAACAAGCAGGGCGGCAAGCGCATCAAGGAGGCGGTGGACCTCGTCACCGGCGCGTTCCGGCCGGAGCGCCCGGCCGAGTTGCCGGAGCTGGCCGCAGCCGGGCGCGATTTGCGAAAGCTGATGAGTACGCCTGGCAAGGTTGGCGACTACGCTTGGACGGTGATGGGCCGCATGCTGGGCTACGCGGCCAAGCTGGTGCCGGAAGCCACTGACGAGTTCGTGGCCATCGATGAGGCAATGCGGCTCGGCTACAACTGGCATCACGGGCCGTTCGAGCTGATCGACATGGTGGGTGTGGACTGGTTGACCGAGCGTCTGCGCGCCGACAACTTCACCGTGGCGCCGGCGCTGCAGCGTGCCGCCGGGCGGAGCTTCTACCGAGTGGAGGGTGGCCGCCGCCAGTTCCTCGGGCAGGACGGTGCGTATCACGACGTGATGCGACCGGACGGCGTGCTGATGCTGGAGGATGTGAAGCTCGCGTCCAAGCCCGTGCTGAAGAACGCGTCCGCCGCCGTGTGGGACATCGGCGACGGCGTGGTGTGCTTCGAGTTCACCAGCAAGAGCAACGCGCTGGACGACCAGATCATGGACTTGGTCGGCAAGACCATCGCCCTGGTCAAGAAACAATACAAGGCGCTGGTGATCTACAACGAGGGCTCGAACTTCTCCGTCGGTGCCAATCTGGGCCTGGCGATCTTTGCGGCGAACATCGCGGCGTGGATGCAGGTGGAAGCGATGGTCGCCACCGGCCAGGACGTAATGCAGAAGCTGAAATACGCGCCGTTTCCGGTAGTCGCCGCTCCCGCCGGCATGGCACTGGGTGGCGGCTGCGAGTTCCTGTTGCACAGCGACGCCGTGCAGGCGCACGCGGAGACCTATGCGGGCCTGGTGGAATGCGGCGTGGGCCTGCTGCCAGGGTGGGGCGGCTGCAAGGAGATGCTGGGCCGCTGGGCAACAAACTCGAAAGCGCCCAAGGGGCCGATGCCGGCGCCGATGCGCGTGTTCGAGATGGTGAGCACGGCCAAGGTGGCGCGCTCCGCGGCGGACGCGGCAGAGATGCTGATCCTGCGGCCGACCGATCGGGTGAGCATGAACCGCTACCGGTTGCTGGCGGACGCCAAGGCGCGCGCGCTGGAGTTGGCGGTTGATTACAAGGCACCGGAGCCGCGCGAGATTGTGCTGCCGGGACCGTCCGGCAAGCTGTTGTTGGACCAGGCGGTGGCGGGCTTCCGCAAGCTGGGGGTAGCGACACCGCACGACGTGGTGGTGGCCGGCGAGCTGGCGCGCGTGCTGACCGGCGGGGATACGGACATCGTCGACACGGTGAAAGAGAGCCGGCTGCTGGAGCTGGAACGGGAGTCGTTCATGCGTTTGCTGAAGACGTCTGGAACTTTGGCGCGGATTGAGCACATGCTGGAGACCGGGAAGCCGTTACGTAACTAAGAAGGCAAGCAGTTCTTTTTTGAAAAAAAGAACCAAAAAACGTTTTGTCCCTCTGGCGAGGCGTCTGAGCTGCCTCGCACCCCAGAGACAAAAGTTTTTTGGTTCTTTTTTTCAAAAAAGAACTGCTTTCTTTCTTCCTTCGGAGATCACGCACACATGCAAGTCTACAAAGCCCCCCTGCGCGACATGCGCTTCGTGATGCACGAGCTGCACAACTCCGCCGCCCACGTCGCCGAGATCAACCAGCCCGACGTCACCGAGGAGCTTATGGACAGCATCCTCGAGGAAGCAGGCAAGTTCGCGACCGACGTGCTGCTGCCGATCAACGCTAGCGGCGACGAGGAAGGCTGCCGGCTGGAGAACGGCGTGGTGCGCACGCCGACGGGGTTCGTTGAAGCTTACAAGAAATTCTGCGAGGGCGGCTGGGGCGGGCTGGCCTCGCCCACCGCGTATGGCGGCCAGGGCCTGCCGGAGATCCTCGGCAAGATGGTCGAGGAGATGCAGTGCTCCGCCAACCTCAGCTTCGGCCTGTATCCGGGGCTGACGCACGGCGCCACGCTGGCGCTTGAGGGCCACGGCAGTGACGAGCTGAAACAGCGTTACCTGCCGAAGATGATAGACGGCACCTGGTCCGGTACGATGTGCCTGACGGAGCCGCAATGCGGCACGGATCTCGGCATGATGCGCACCAAGGCAGTGCCGCAGGATGACGGCAGCTATCGCATCAGCGGTGCGAAGATCTTCATCTCCGCCGGCGAGCACGACTTGACGGAGAACATCATCCACCTGGTGCTCGCTCGCCTGCCGGACGCCCCGCGCGGCATCAAGGGCGTCAGCATGTTCCTGGTGCCGAAGTTCGTGCCGAACGAGGACGGCCGCCCCGGCGCGCGAAACGGCGTCACCTGCACCGCCATCGAGCACAAGATGGGTCTGAAAGGTTCGGCCACCGCACAGCTATATTTCGACGAGGCGGTCGGCTGGCTGGTGGGCGAGCCCAACAAGGGTATGCGGGCGATGTTCACCATGATGAACGCCGAACGCCTGTCGGTCGGCATCCAGGGTTTGGGCGTGGCGGAGACGGCGTATCAGAGCGCTGCGTTCTACGCGAAGGACCGCATCCAGGGCCGCGCATTGTCCGGCGCCAAGCATCCGGACCGTGCGGCCGACCCGATCATCGTGCATCCGGACGTGCGGCGCACGCTGATGACGGTGCGTGCCTACGTGGAAGGTTGCCGCGCGCTGTCCGGCTGGGTGGCGACCGCGCTGGACCTCGAGAGCAAAGCCAACGACCCGCAGCGCCGGCAGGAAGCGGAGGACTTCGTCGCCATCATGACGCCGGTGGTCAAGGCACTGTTCACCGACCTCGGTTTCGAACTTTCCAGCATGGCGCTGCAGGTTTACGGCGGCCACGGCTACATCCGCGACCACGGCATGGAGCAGCTGGTGCGTGACGCACGCATCTGCATGATCTACGAGGGCGCCAACGGCATCCAGGCGCTGGACCTGGTCGGCCGCAAGATGCCGGCGCATATGGGCCGTTTCCTGCGCCAGTTCTTCCACCCGGTGCAGGCCTTCATCGAGGAGAACGCGGCGGACCCGAAGGTGCTGCCGCTGGCTAAGTCGTTCGCGGCCTTGCAGCAGGCGACTGCGCACTTGGCAACCGTGTCGTTGAAGGACCCGGAAGAGGCCGGCGCTGCGGCGACCGACTACCTGCGGCTGATGGGATTGGTGGCCCTCGGTTTCATGTGGGCGAAGTCCGCAAGGGTGGCCGAGGCCAAGCTGCCCGACGCCAACGGCGATGCCGGTTTCTACAAGGCAAAGCTGACGACAGCGCAGTTTTTCGCCGATCGCCTGCTGCCGCAGACCAGCGCGCTGTGGAGCGCGATCAAGTCGGGCAAGACGAGCATGATGGAGCTGGAGGAGGCTGCGTTCTGACGAGGCTGCCGGCTACGTTGCATCGGGAACGTTGATGCAGTTATAGGCGCTCACTTCGTTGTCGGAAAGCTGGAACCTTAGGAATGAGATCTCGGGTAAAAGCTCTGACTCGATGAATGAAAGTATCGCTTGGGTTTTGGGCTGTTCTTAATGAACAGCCCAAAATCTTGTCGACACAGAAGCAAGCGGTTCTTTTTTGAAAAAAAGAACCAAAAAACTTTTGTTCCCTTGGTACTCGCCGGTGGAAAGGTCCGCGACAGCGCTGACAAGAGTTTTTTGCTTCTTTTTTGCAAAAAAGAAGGCCTTGCTTTCTGTTCTGTCCCAAAAACACGGCGCTAGACGGGGTTCAACAGGCCCGATCGTGCAGCGATTCTGCTATCTCTCACGGGAAGACGAGCAGCAATACACTTCTAGTTCGGCCATCGCGAACTCCCCCTCTGCGGCACCACAAAAACAAAGACTTTCTTTTAAAAAAAACCGCTCGCTTTGCCGCCTGCCTGAAGCGCCGCCCTCATTACTAGGAGAAATACCGTGCCGTTCTCGATGTATTCCGCATCTATCCCGGTCTTCTTACGCGGCCTCAAGAACCTCGCTGCCTGCCTGGATAAAGCCCGGGCCGATGCGGACGAACGGAAGTTCGCACCTGAGATACTGGTGGAGGCCCGGCTGGCGCCGGACATGCACAAGCTTTCGCGCCAGGTTCAGATAGCGTCCGACACGGTGAAGAATGCTGCCGCCCGTTTGGCCGGCCTGGAGGTGCCGTCCTTCCCGGACACCGAAAGCAGCTTCGACGAGTTGCAGGACCGGATTAACAAGACCATCGCCTTCGTGGAGACGGTCACGCAGGAACAGCTCGACGACAGCGAGGCACGAGACATCACGCTGAAATTCCCCGGACGCGAGATACACTTTTCCGGCGCGGACTACCTGACAACATTCGTTCTGCCCAATTTCTATTTCCATCTCACTGCCACCTACGCGATCCTGCGTAATCAGGGCGTCAAGCTCGGCAAGGCGGACTATATGGGCGGCTCGTAACCGCCGGCGGCATCGCCGCGAAAGTTCTGGCGACCGGACATGCCGGCGGCAGGAGATCAGAGACCGTGAACGCATCCTTCGTCGCCGCTTGCAGTTGTCTTGCCGCCGCGGCTACTAACTACGTCGCGCCTGCAGCATTTGCCGCCGACGCAGCGCATCCGCTGGTGGTCGAGCTGTTCCAGAGCCAGGGCTGCTCCTCCTGTCCGCCGGCCAACGCCAACGTGCTTGCCGTGGCGAGCCGGCCCGACGTTCTGGCGCTGAGCTGGGAGGTGACCTACTGGGACTACCTCGGTTGGAGAGACACATTTGCCAGACAAGATTTTACGCAACGGCAATACGACTACGCGCGGTCGCTGGGGCATGACGGCGTGTTCACCCCGCAGGTGGTGGTCAACGGCCGCGTGGACGGCGTGGGCGCGCAGTCCGGCGAACTCGCCGCGCTGATGCGGCAGGGTGAGCGCGGCAATGGCGGCCCGGCGGTGCGCGTGTCGGACACGCGGGCGGAAATAGGCGCTGGATCCGGATCGGGGCAGGTTGTGCTGGTGCGCTACGACCCAGCACTGGTGCAGGTGGCAATCCA
This sequence comes from Acetobacteraceae bacterium, assembly GCA_965198755.1. Lineage (GTDB taxonomy): Bacteria > Pseudomonadota > Alphaproteobacteria > Acetobacterales > Acetobacteraceae > BOG-908. Next base: position 2,648,600 of record OZ240673.1, on the reverse strand, counting down.
TCGCGGCGAGAACGCCGGCGAGACGCTGCCACACCGCAACGTGGTGCAGCAGGTGGCATACCTGGGCACGTGGAGCGGGCAAAGCCGGAGCTTCGACCTGCCGGCGCCGCCGCGGGCGGGGTTGCGCACGGCGATACTGGTGCAGGCGGGACGGACAGGGCCCGTGCTGGCGGCTGCTACGTCAAAGTGACACCTTGCCCAGGTTGGGGAAAATTGAAAGGAAGCAAGCAAGGCCTGCTTTTTTGAAAAGCGGGCCGTGCTTGCTGACTAAACCAGGACGTCGAAACCAGCATCACCGGTCTCATACCAACCGTCTTTGGTTTTGACAGGTGACAAGCGAAGCAAGCGGCTTTTTTTCGAAAGAAGAACCAAAAACTTTCGTTCCCTTGCGCGTGTCCTAAAGAAATCTTCGCGACAGCAGGCCCAAAAGTCTTTTGCTTCTTTTCTTCAGAAAAGAAGGCCTTGCCTTCACTGCCGGACTTTCAAGGGCGAAGTCCACCGGCCTCATCCGTCGCACACCGCCAGGAACGCCCGCGTCTTGTCTTCCCAACCCGCCGACCGCGCCACGTCCAGCCCCTGCCGCCCCAGCGTGACGCGCAGCGCCTCGTCTTCCACCAGCCGCCGCATCGCGGCCGCGACCGCGGCGACCGAGTGGCCGTCCACCACCAGCCCGTTCACCCCGTCGGTGACCGCGTCCGTGCTGCCGCCGTCCCGCCCGGCGATCACCGGCAGGCCGCAGCCATTGGCTTCGAGGAACACTAGGCCGAACCCCTCGGTGTCGCCGTCCGGCAGTTCGCGGTTCGGCATGACGAACACGTCGCCCAGCCGGTAGTGGTCGGCCAGGTCGGCATCGGCCACCTGGCCGGCGAAGGCCACGTGCGCGCCCAGGTCCAGTTCGGCCACCAGCGCGTCCAGCGCGGCGCGGTAGGGGCCGGTGCCCACTACCAGGAAGCGGCACTCCGGCGCGGTGGCGCGGAGCAGGGCGAAGGCGCGCAACGCGTGGTCGACGCCCTTCTTCTCCAGCAGCCGGCAAACGGAGACGAACACGAAGCGCGCGCGCAGCCCGTACAGCTCGATCAGGTCGTCCGCCTTGGCGCCTGGCGTGAAGCGGGCGTTGTCCACGCCGTTCTCGATCAGCACCGTCTTGGCGATCGCCTGGCCGCCCAGCAACTCGGCCACGGCGCGCTGGGTGAAGCTGCTGACGACCACGATGGCGTCGGTCCGCCCCAGCGCGCGGTGCAGGCGGGCGTGGTCCTTGTCGTAGAAATCCTCCGTGGTGATCTCCTCGCCGTGCACGTAGGTGACGGTGCGCACGCCCGGGATGGGGGCCAGCAGGTGGGCGATCCAGCCGCTAGCGGAGAGCTCGCCGATGCAGACGGTGCGCACGCCGTCGGCCAGGATGGTGCCGACGATGTGCGCGGCGACGCTGAGCCGCAGCGCCGCGTCGCGCATCAGGAAGGCGAGCTTGTCCAGGCCGCGCGGCACGATGCGCGGCATCGACGTGCGCAGCAGGTGCAGCCGGTCGATGCGGTAGGCGGCGCGGCGGTCGTGTTCGCGCCAGCCGATGGTCGGCAGGCCGTCGGCGTAGGCGACCTTTGGCGCCAGCACGATGATGCGTCCGCCGGCGCAGCGCGCCAGGCTGGCGTACACGGCTGCCGAGCCGCCACGCACGGGCGGGAAGTTGTTGGCCACCAGCAGCACGCGGCCGGCGCCGGTCACGCGGCGCCTCTCATGCCAGCGGCCCGAGACGTTGACCGGTTCCAAAGAAAGAAAGCAGTTCTTTTTTGAAAGAAAGAACCAAAAAACTTTTGTTCCCTTGGGCGTACGCTGCGGGAGAGTCCGCGACAGCAGAGACAAAAGCTTTTTGCTTCTTTTTCTCGAAAAAGAAGGCCTTGCTTTCTCCCTGCCGGCCAGTGCAGGGGTGAGCGCTTCGGGTTTACGGTACCAGCCGCGCGGGTAAGAACGCCCGTCACGATGCTGCGGCGCCCAGCAGGCCCGGCATCTCGGCCAGGCGGACGAAGCGGATGCCCAGCCGGCCGGACATCGCGTCCAGCACGCCGGACAGCCGGTCGTAGAAATGGTGCAGGTCGGCGCGCGTGCGGACGTAGGGGTTGCGGCCGGGGGCCAGCGACGAGCTGTGGAAGCTCAGCACGAAGGCGGTCTGGCCGCGCGCGCGCAGGTGACGCACCAGGCGCAGCATGGCCGCCACGTCGTTGCCCTCGGGCGAGAGGGTGACGCGTTCGGCCAGCCGGATGCGGGTGACGATGCTGGGTATGCGTAGCCTGGCCAGCGCCGGTGCGGACAGGCGGCGGTGGATGCAAGGCGCCCAGCGTCCGCCCCAGCCGACGATGCTGCGGCACAGCGGCACCTCCAGTAGCCGGCGGTCGCAGCCGAACCAGAACGGGGCGAAGTCGTAGCCGCTGTAGTCGGGGCCGCCTTCCTCGGCGGTGTTGGTGCTGGGCGCCACGCTGGTGTCGATCAGGAAGCCGTGGCGTTCCAGCAATGCGGCGGTGCCGGCGCCAAAACCGTAGCGGCCGGCCCGGTAGATGGTGGGCGGATGGCCGAACCGCTCGACAAAGCGCTGCTTCAAGGCGGCCAGCTTGCGGTCCTCCAGCCCGCCGGAGAGGTTGCCGGAGTAGGAGGCGGCGAGCGGGTCGGTCTCGCCGACCTCGGCGTGCGGCGGGTTGACCCAGGGGTGCAGCTGGGCGCCAACGTCGCACCGCCCGGCAGCGAGCTGGCGGCGCAGCAGCTGCACCGCCTCGTCGTCGTCGAGCACCGGGTAGGTCAGCAGGTAAGTGGGGCGCAGGCCGTAGGCGCCGACCACCTCGTGCAGGTCGGTGACGTGGCGCATGCAGTCGGTGGAGTGGCGGGTCTGGGCGATCGGCTTGTCCCAGTCGAAATCCTCCTCCGCGTCGACCACCAGGGCGCAGACGGGATCCGGCGATATGGGCCTGGCCGGCGTAGGGTTGGGAAACATCTTCGCTGCGCACTCCGGCAAGGCTGAGCGCGCGTTGCGGCCCCGTGTGGTGACTCCTCATACCCGAGGGAGGAAGGCAAAGCCTGCTTTTTTGAAAAAAAGCAGCAAAAAACTTTTGGTCCCGCTGTCGCGGAGGTTTCTGCAGCGTGCGCCCAAGGAACCAAAAGTTTTTTGTTTCTCTTTTAAAGAAGAACCGCTTGCTTGCCTATGACAGGTACGTCTTTCCGGGTCGGCCCGGAGGGCAGCTTTCGCACTGGAAAGCGAACGAACGACCACGCTTACGTTGCGTTATCGTTATTTTCACGAACGTCGGATATTCCAGGGGCAGGGGCGGCGCACAGGCGCTTACAGGGAGAGCGGGACATGAATACCTATCAGGTATTGGGTATGGATGGGGGGCAGATCAGGCGCCGGCTGAGCGACAAGATCGAGCAGGCGTTCGACCAGGCCTGCGAGCAGGGCCAGGTGGACGTTGCCGCCTGCATGCTGAAGGGGCTGGACATGGCGCTGCTGGGCCAGCCGATGCCGTGGGAGCGCCGGCAGGCGGCGCTGCGCCTGATCAGGCTATGCCAGAGCCGGTTGCAGAACCTGCGGGACAGCCAAGGCGTGGTGCACGGGGTGCAGGCGGCACGGCAAGTGGAGGCGGTGCTTTTTTAGGTTTTCGTTTGAAAAGTCGCCCTGGCAGCCATCTGACGCGGTTTGCTCATGCGACAGCGTGCTACTCGCACGACGCTCCGGTGCTCCTGACCATAAGAGGATCGCCTCGGCGGCTCGGACCAATGGCGCCGCCGAGGCGATTCGCTCCGTTGCTCGGAACCACGCCAGCTGACTTACCAAGCCGATGTTTGAAACAAACACTGAAACGAGAACCAAAAATTCTTGTTCCGTAAGACGTGCGGTGCGGAGATGTCCGCGACAGCAGAGACGCTTGTTTCTTTCAGAAAAGAACAGTCTTGCTTCCTCTAATAGAACAATATCCCACCGGCGGTGAACGCGTTGGACTGCGTCTCCAACGGCCCGTGCGACTTGGATTCCTGGTGCGAGAACTCGCCCACCAGCGTCACCCAGTCCGTCAGCGTGTAGTACGCCGCGCCGATTTCCGCTTCGTTGCGGCGAACCAGGTTAGGATCGTTCTCGCCGGGCGCCTGATAGAGCGAGCTCTCGCCGTAGCTGGCGACCAGCTTCAGCTTCTTCAGCACGTTGAAGCTGCCCTGGACGTAGCCGCCTTCGGAGTTGCGCAGCCTGCCCTCCGGCGAGAGGCCGTCGAAGAACTTGCCCGTGGTGCCCACGCCGCTGCCGTAATAGTAGTACGCGGTCAACGCCGCCGGGCCGAAGGTGAGCGTGCCGCCCACTTCGCCGGCCGCGGCCACCTTGCTGCTGCGGCCCTGTGCGGTGACGCCTTCCGTCGACGTCGTCGAGATACCCTGTTCCGGCTGCGTCATGAAGCCGGTCCACAGATGCGCCGAGAAGTTCGGGGTCTTCTTGTCGTAGGTCACCTTGCCTTCGAACTCCGGCACGTTGTGCGCGGTGGCGCTGCCGGACAGCGGCAGCTTGGTGTAGGGATCGTCGCCGGCGAAGTCGAACTCGTTGAGCGGTTCGAACGCGCCGATGGTGGCCTGGAAGCCGGCGAAGATCGGGCTGATGTAGCTGATCTGCGGCTGGAAGTCGGTGTAGATGTAGCCGAAGCCGATGCGGCCCAGTGCGGTGTTGGCCGGGTCGGCGTTGCCGCCGGTGGCACCCACGCTCAGCAGCGTCGCGTCATTAAGGATTGCGTCGGCGCCGAAGATGTCGATGTCGCGGCCGATCTTGATGGTGCCGTAGTTCTGCGTGCCGACCGTGAAGTATACCTTGCGAAAGTCCGCCCCGGGTGTGCCCAGCGCGGTGGAGTTGCCGCCGTTGTTGGCGTTGAGCGCGCCCACCGAGGCCGAGTTGATGCCGGGGTAGACGCCGATGACGGCGGAGATGTCGTAGCCTTCCTGCTTGGTCGCGGCACTGACGATGAGCGCGCCCGGCAGCAGGCCGTTGCGGATGGCCGAGGAGTCGAAGCCGCTGTTGTCCGACAGGCCGCCGCCGGGGCCGGCGGCTTTGTTGTCGGCGCTGGAGTAGGTGTAGAAGCCGTTGATGATGGCGGAGATGTTGAAGTCCACCGCGCCCACCTGCAGGTCGACGCCCTTGCCGGGCTTGTAGGGCAGCACGTGCGCCAGGCTGGGGTCGGATTCGACCTGCTGCTGCATCGCCTCCATCTTCTGCATCGAGGCCTGGGCGGAAGCGGCGCTGGCGGCGGCGGCCAGCGCGTCGCGACGGGATTCGGCCTCGGCGTCGGTGGTCTCCGTCGTCTGGGTGGTCGTCGCCGTCGCGGTGCCGCGGCGCCGCGCGGCGCGGGTGCTGCCGCCGTGCAGGTGCTTGGTCAGCAACGTCTTGTACTCGCTCGCAGACAGGCTGCCGCGGGCGTGCAGGATGTCGAGCAGGTCGGTGTAGTCGTCGGCCATTGCATTGCTGGCGCCGCATACAAATATTGCCGATACTGCAACAAGCGTTGCGGTGGTGATCTTCATCGTTCGTTCCCCGAGGGGCCGCGTTTCCCGCAGCCTCCATGTTTTATATTCGAAACGCCCCGTATCGAGGTGGAATCGTACCTGGGCAGGTGTTCCAGCCGATCTGGCCGTTGCACTCTGCGGACGAACGCCAGGTGCTGTCCCCTAAGACCTTAGTCGAACGAGGTTTTTCGGACACACTTCGAGTGTGGCTTTGATGGAGGCCGCCCCGCCGGCGCCGCATCGTTCTGACACGCTACGGTTGTGGTTCTATATCGTTTTGATTCTCGATCGCGGCGAGGCAGCAAGGCCTGCTTTTTTGAAAAAAAGCAGCAAAAAACTTGTGGTCCTGCTGTCGCGGACTCTCCCTCAGCGTGTACTCAGAGACTAAAAGTTTTTTGGTTCTTTTTTTCAAAAAAGAACTGCTTGCCTTGCTTTCCTCCGGTCAGCCCCCGGTAGAAAGGCTCTGGCGAGCAGCCTCGCCCGACGCTAGCGTGGCCGGATGACACGACAGGATGCCGCCCTGCAGGCAAATGCAACGGATGCCCCGGCCCATCTGGCCGAGTCCGGACCGGCCGCGGTGCTGATCGCCGACGACCACCCGCTGTTCCGCGACGCGCTGGCGCAGATCGTGGGCTCCACCCTGCCGCACGCCAGCGTGGTGGAGTGCGGCAACCTGGATGACGCGCAGGCGGCGTTGGCCGGGCAGGATTTCGAGCTGGTGCTGCTGGACGTGAACATGCCTGGCATGAACGGGATGGCCGGGCTGCTGGCGCTGCGCAACTCGGCGCCGGCGACCCCGGTGGTCATCGTCTCCGGCCGCGAGGACCGCGACACGGTGGACCAGGCGATGGGCTGCGGTGCGGCCGGCTTCATCCCCAAGTCGCTGTCGCGCGACGGCATGCGGGCGGCGCTGTGCGCGGTGCTGGCCGGCGAGATCAGCCTGCCGGCAGAGGCGCCGCTGGACGGCGTGCCGGAGCGTGCAGCCGCGGTGGCCTCGCTGTCGGCCCAGCAGCGCCGCGTGCTGGAGATGATCTCCGCCGGCAAGGCCAACAAGATCATCGCCTACGAGCTGTCAATCTCGGAGAGCACGGTGAAGGCACACGTCACCGCCATCCTGCGCAAGCTGAACCTGCGCAGCAGGATACAGGCGGCGTTGTACGCGACACGGCAGGGGTGAGCGCCGCCCTCGACCGCCCGCTGTCCCGGCGACGCGGCACCATCGCCGCGTTCGCAGGCAGGCCGGCGCTGCCGGCCGCGGTGCTGCTGGCCCTCTCGCTCGTTTGGTTCGCCATCCGCTGCGTGCACGGCATCCACTTCATGGCGTTCGGCGACGAGAGCGGCCACCTGCTCGGCGCGCGCGCCATCAGGGCCGGCGACGTCCTGTACCGCGACTACATCGACGCGCACGGACCGCTTTCCTTCATGGTGGCGCAGCTCGGCGGCTGGCTGTTCGGCTGGAAGGAGCCGCTAGACTCGCGGTGGGCGATCTGCCTGGCGACGCTGCTGGCCGGCGCGTGCGTCGTGACCTCGCCGGCGTTGCGCGGCGCCGCCCCTCGCCTGTGGGCCGGGGCGCTGTTCTTCGGTCTGCTGTCCGCGCCCTGGCTGGTGCAGGCGCTCAACGAGGTCAACTACCACCTGCTGGGCGGCCTGTTGTGCACCGTGGTGCTGGCGTGGCTGGTGGTGCCGGCGTGGCTCGGCGCCCCCGTCTCACGATGGCAGGCGGCCGCTTCAGGGGTGAGCCTGGCGCTGATCGCGGCTGCGGCCTACGCGCTGCTGCCCACCGTCCTATTGCTGTTCGCCAGCGCGGCGGTTCTGCTCCGGTCAGGTCCTGTCGGGCGGCGGACCGGCCCGGTGCTGATCGCCACGGCGGTGGGATGTCTCGCCGGAGTGGCCATCGTCGCGGTCTGGATGGCGCGTTACGCCGATTTCGTCGGCTATCTGGTCTACCACGTCATCGTCAACCAGCTCTATTACGCTCGCTACATCGGCTTCGGCTGGCGCAGCTTCGTGTCTGGCGGGGTGCCGTCCGCCGACCCCGGGCGGCTCGTGCATTCGGGTGCGATCGTGGCCCTGGTCACCGCTTGCCTCGTGCTGGCAACGGCCAGGATGAGCGCGCCGCCGCGCCGCCCCGGCTGGCGCGCTGCAGGGTTGCTGCTGGCCCTGGCTGGCGTCGCCCTGTCGGACGCGCGCGGGTCGACCGAATTCCAAGACGGCACGCTGCTCGTCTGCAGCATGGCGCTGCTCTCGCTTGCGCTGCCGCTGCTGCCGCACCGCGTGTCCACCGCGCCCGGTGCCCGCACGGCATGGGCGACCACGTTCCTGCTGTTCGCCCTGCTCGCGTCTTTCGAGATGGTGGACCGGCAGGCCGTCAACTCGCCGTTCGGGATAACGCGCGCGCAGATGGAAGCGGCGCCGCTCCGGTTCCTGAAGGTGGACCGGCATGACCCGACCTATGCCCGCGTCGCACAGGTGCTTCGGCCCGGCGAGAGGCTGCTGGTCATCCCCTATATGCCCGATTTCTACCTGCCGGCCGGCTTCCTGCCGGTCCGCAAGTTCCACGCCTACCTGCCCTGGGAAGCCGACTACGCGCGCCATCCCTGGTTCGGCCGGACGCGCGACCTGTGCGAGGAGCTGCAAGCAAGGCCACCGCCGGTGATTGTCTACAACAAGTGGGTGGTGTGGGGCCTCTACGCGCCGGAGGATTACATACCTTGCCTGAAGGATGTCCTCGCGCGGAGTTACGTCGCTGACGTTAACCCGCCATTATACGTCAGGCGGGATCGGGTGCCGAAGTAAGCAAGCAAGCAAGCGGTTCTTTTTTGAAAAAAAGAACCAAAAAACTTTTGCTTCCGCTGTCGCGCGCTCGCCAGACAAAACCGCGACAGCGGACGCAAAAGCTTTTTGCTTCTTCTTCTCGAAAAAGAAGCGCTTGCCTTCTTGCCTCAGTGCAGCTTCACCCCCGGCTCCGGCCGCCTCGCCACGAAGCTGGTGATCATCCGCCACAGCGTAGATCCCTTCCCGTGCAGCGAAGCCTGGTGCATCGCATACAGTGACCGGTACATCATCCGCGCGAAGTAGCCCTCGATGAACATGTTCCGCCCGACGGCGAACCCCATCAGGTTGCCCACCGTGCTGTAACGCCCCAGCGAAACCAGCGAGCCGAAATCCCGGTAGGTGAACGGCGTGAGCGGCTTGCCGTCCAGCCGGCGGTTGATCTGTTCGACCATGTGGGCGGACATCTGGTGCGCGGCCTGGGCACGCGGCGGCACGCCGGCGGGGAAGCCCTCACGCGGGCAGGCGGCGCAGTCGCCGATGGCGAAGATGTCGGGGTCGGTTACCGTCCGCAGCGTGCGCTCCACCACGATCTGGTTGGTGCGGTTCACCTCCAGGCCCAGCTTCGCCAGGAAGTCCGGTCCCTTCACGCCGGCCGACCACACCACCAGTTCGGACGGGATCACCTCGCCGTCCGAGAGCACCACGCAGTCGGCCCGCACCTCGGCCACGCGGGCGTTGGTGCGGACCTCCACGTGCAGGCTGCCCAGCAGCTCGGCGGTGGCGGCCGACATGCGCTCGGGCAGCGCCGGCAGGATGCGCGGCGCGGCCTCGATCAGGATGATCTTCACGTCCCGCTCGGGGTCCAGGCGGGTCATGCCGTAGGCCACCACTTCGCGCACCGTGCGGTGCAGCTCGGCGGCCAGCTCGGTGCCGGTCGCACCCGCGCCGATGATGGCCACGTGCAGCTGGCCGGGGCGCACCGGCTCGGGCTGCGCGTTGGCCCGCAGGCAGGCGTTGACCATGCGCTTGTTGAAGCGGGTGGCCTGCTCCGGCGTCTCCAGCGGCACGGCGAACTCGGCCGCACCCGGGGTGCCAAAATCGTTGGTGACCGAGCCCACGGCGATGACCAGCGTGTCGTACGGGAAGGTGCGCGGCGGGGTGACCTCGCGGCCCTCGTCGTCGATGGTGGCGTCGATTCGGATCTCGCAGCGCTCGCGGTCGATGGCGGAGAGCGCGCCGAGCCGGCAGGTGAAGTGGTGCCAGCGCGCCTGGGCCAGGTAGTTCAGCTCGTGCTGCGAGCGGCGCAGGCCGCCGGCGGCGATGGAGTGCAGCAGCGGCTTCCAGATGTGGGTGCGCGACTTCTCCACCAGCGTGATGCGCGCCTGGCCGCGGCGGCCCAGCGTGTCGCCCAGCTTGGTGACCAGCTCCAGGCCCGCCGCACCGCCGCCGACGACGACGATCTCGTGCAGTCGGTTGCTCGCCCTGGCGGCGCTGTCGTCAGTCGGTGCGAATGCCACGTCCTGCATCGGCGAGTTCCTTCATAGCTTCTGCAATCCAGCGAACTGGCCTGGCAATCACGCCCGTGTCCGCATGCTTCCATTATGACCGCACGGCGCCGGATGGAAGGCTGTTGCGTCGCAACATGGTGTGGCGCGATCGCAATTGTATGGTCGACTGTTCTATTCAATGCGGCTGAGGGCCGCTCGGCGAAGAAAGTAAGGCCTTCTTTTTCGAGAAAAAGAAGCAAAAAGCTTTATCCTCGCTGTCGCGAACCTCTCCGGCGAGCGCGCGACAGCGGAGTCAAAAGTTTTTTGGTTCTTTTTTTCAAAAAAGAACCGCTTCGAGCGGTGCAAGCATAGCCTCGAACCGCCGCCACTGCTCCAGCCCTTCCCGGTAAATCGGCCGCCGTACCTGCTCGGAGCTGGCGGTGCGCACCGCGCGGGGGTTCTCGTGAAAGCGCAGGCAGGCCGGCTCGAACGCAAGGCCGCAATGGGCCAACAGGCGGCGCGTCTCGGCTTCGGTGTCGTCCACCATGGCCTCGTAGCTGACCTGGTGCACGCGGCCGGGCAGCACCTTGTCCACATGCGCCATCAGGGCCGCGTAGTCGGTGTAGTAGCGGCCGAGCTCGGCCAGGTCGTAGGAGAAGTGCTGGCCGCGGGCAAAATGCTGCTTGAAGGCGGCGAAGCAGGCGGCCATCGGCCCGCGCCTGGCGTCGATGATCCTGGCGCGCGGCAGGATTAGCTGGATCAGCCCGGCATGGACGAAGTTGTTGGGCATCTTGTCGATGAAGAACGCCCGGCCGAGCTTGCGGTAGCCGCGCGTGCGGTCGAGGTAGCGCTGGCCGAGGGCGGCGCAGGCCGCCTCGTCCAGCGTGGCGAGCACGTCCGGGTAGGTGTCCTCGCCGGCGGCCGGGCGGAGGTCGCGGGCGATGTTGGTCAGCTCCGGCAGCTCCATGGTGCCCTCGACCTGGCTGTGGCTGGCGAGGATCTGCTCGATCAGGGTGGAGCCGGAGCGCGGCAGCCCCACCACGAAGATCGGCGATGCGTCCTGGCACCCCCAGCCGGCGCGCGCGGCGAAGAACGCGCTGGTGAACAGGGCCCGGGCGCGTTGCAGCTGGGCGTGGGTGCGCTCGGCGCTGTAGTCGATCTGGGCGCGGCGCAGTCGGGCGCCCTCGGCGTAGTGGGCGAACGAGGCGGCGTAGTCGCCCCGCCGCTCCAGCGCGGCGCCGAGTGCGTAGTGCAGGTGGAAACAATCCTCCCCCTGCGCGCTTGCAGCCAGCCGCGTTCCGAGGCTGTCTCCGCCCAGCGCGCTGGCAGCCGGCCGGGCGCCGAAGCCGGCTTCGCTGTGCGCGCTGGCCGCCGGCCGGGTGCCAAGGCCGTCTCCGCCCTGCGCACTGCCAGTCGGGCGAGCGCCGGAGCTGTGTTCGCCCTGCACGCTGGTAGATAGCCGCGTGCCGAAGCCGTCTCGGCCCTGCGCGCTTGCGGCCCGCCGCGTGCCGAAGCCGTCTCCGCCCTGCTTCCCGGCCGCATCGGCCGGGCCGGCGACGAACCCGGCTTCGCCCTGTTGGCCGGCGGCACGCTCGACCTCACCGCGCGGGTCGATGGCGCGGAGCTGGCTGCGCATTGCGGCCAGGTCGGCGTCGGAAAACGGCTCGTTCTTCAAGTTGGCCAGGCTCCACCAGGCCTCGCCCAGGCCGGGCGCCAGCTGCAGGCAGGTGCGGTAGGCGTGCACAGTCTCGGCGCGGCGGCCGGCGGTCTTGAGCACGTGGCCGTAACTCAGCCAGATCTTCGGCTGGTTCGGCGCCACCTGCAGCACCTGCTGATAGGCGGTTATGGCCTCCTCGGTGTCGCCGGTCACCGCCAGGCAGGCGGCCAGCAGGTTCAGCGCGGTGGCGTCGCGCGGGTCGGCGGCGAGCAGCTGCCGCAAATGCGGCACGGCGTCCTGGCTGCGTCCCTGGCGGTGCAGCACCAGCGCGTAGTTGTAGCGGGCGAGCGAGAAGCTGGGCGCCAGGTGCAGGCAAGCGTCCAGCACGCGTTCGGCGTCGGCGTAGCGGCCCAGGCGGGTGCCCGTTTCTGCCAGCATGCGCAGGGCGGCGACGTCCGTCGGGTGGGCGCGGAGGTGGGAGCGCAGGCGGTGCTCGGCCAGCGGCAGGTCGTTGTCGCACAGCGCGGCGGCGGCTTGCATCAGTGCGGGGTCGTGGGCGCCGGCGCGAATGTGCCGGGCGTAGGCCGCGTCGGCCGCCTGGGCGTCGCCGGCGAGCGTGTGCGCGTCACCCAGCGCGCGCCAGGCCTGGGCCAGATCGGGTTTAAGCCGGACGGCGTGGCTGAGGGAGGCAATGGCACCGGCGGGGTCACCGAGCTCGGCCTGGGTCAGGCCCCATTCGAGGTGCACGTTGGCGGCCGAGGGCTGGGACCGCGCGAGCGGGCGCAGGGTGGCGGCAGCGGCGGCGATGTTGCCGGTGCGGCGATTACCGGCGCCCAGTATCAGGAGCGCCTGCGGATGGGTAGGCACGGCCTCAAGGATCGCTTCCGCCTGGCGAACGGCCATGTCCGGGCGGTTGGCGAGCAGGTGGTTGGCCAAGTCGAGCGCCTGTTGCAGGGAAGCGGACGCGTGGATCTGGTTGGCTTGGTCGGGCGCTGCCTGCATGGGAACGTGTTACACGGGGTTAGACAGTAGCGGAACCGAAAGTGCATTTCGGATCGACTTTGCTCGATGAGCGTCTAGGCCCCGAATATATTGCCGTTCCAGAATCTGAACCATCCAACGGCACGAAGAAAATGTCCAATAGCAACGTGCCGCTTGGGTCTACCTCAATCGGGCTATGACCGCTTCGCGTGGAACCGGATGTCGCCAGCAGAACGTCAGCGCATTTCGGCGTGATCTCGAGTAATGCAACGGCTGAACTCAATACGCCGATGGCTCTTCTGCTTCAAGGTATGTGGGCCAACTCGTCGGATTTCGCTGAACCCGAGGGAGCGCCAAAACCGCTCCCCGTTCACATTGACCTCTAATGTAACGAGGCGAACCTCACTTGCTCCTTGTTCTACAGCCCACTTCTCAAGAGCAGCATAGAAGGCGCTTCCCAACCCCTGGCCCCGTCGTTCTGGTTCAACAACAAAAAAGGGCAGATACCAAATGCCTGCAGATGGATAGTTGCGGAGTAAGGCCGCAGCCGCAACGAGTTTTTGGTCGCCCGATAGTCCGAAGATGGCTAGATCGTCGGCTTTCTTGTCCGGCGGAACGTCTTGAAAGAGTTTGACGGCGTCGGAATGCTCAGCCCTTACCCCGTCTTGCAGCATGAAGTAATCGTCGCAACGGACATATAGGTCCGCAACAGCCGTTACGTCTTCTTCCGACAGCCGGACAAAGGCAGGGAGGCCGTTTTGCTCTACCGGTGACATCGCTCCCTTCCGGAAATCTCCATGCGGGCGATCCTCATCCATCAAGGAAGTAGCACGCACAGCGACCGCTCTGGGTTGAAAGCAGCGGCCGGACTCGGCCGTAAATACACTTTCGGTTCCGCAGCTACCGAACTCCCTACACCGGGCCAGGCGAGGGCAAGGCCTTCTGCAACTTGCAGTTACGCGGTGCGGAGAGATCCACGACAGCCGACACAAAAGCTTTTTGCTTCTTTTTCTCGAAAAAGAAGCGCTTGCTTCCTTCCTTCCTCAGAACCGCTGGCTCAACTTGATCCCAACCGTCAACGGCTGGATCGGCAGCACGTACACAGTATTGCACACCCCCACCGTGCACGTGACGTAGCGGTTCTGCTGCCCACGCTCGTCGAACGCGTTTTTCGCAAACAGGCTCAGCGACAGCTTGTTCCTCGAGATGCCCGTGGAGAAGTCAAAGTTCGGGTAGGACGGCTCGCTGCCGAGCGCCAGCTTATCCGACAGCCGCAAGGCCACCTGCGTGCGTGTCTGGTACTCGAACGAGCCCTGCACGAAGCCGTCCCAGTCCAGCACCGGGAAGGTGTAGCGCGCGGTGAGGTTGGCCTTGAAGGCCGGCGTGTAGGGCAGCTGTGTGCCGGACGGCGCCTGGGCGGCAGAACGCGAGCAGTTGGTCTCCAGCGTGTTGGTGACGGGGTTGGTGCCGCAGAAATTTGCGTTCAGCTCGGCGTCGACCAGTTGTGCGCCGCCGTAGAAGTTGAGGTCGTTGGTCGCCCGCAGTTGGCTTTCGAACTCCAGGCCCTTGATGTTGGCGGACGGCGCGTTCTCGATGATGGTCAGACTGTTCGGGCCAAGGAACGAGAACTGAAACTGGCTCCAATCCTCGTCGAACAGCGCGGTGTTGAAGATGAAGCGCTGGCCGAACCAGCTGCTTTTGAGGCCGACTTCGTAGTTGGTCAGCGAGTCCGCCTGGTAGGCACCGAAATTGGAGTTGCGGTTGATGCCGCCCGGGCGGTAGCCGGTCGAGTAGGTGAAGTAGACCAGCTTGTCCGCATCGATCTTGTAGGTGATGTTGATCTTGTGCGTCTCGCCGTTGCCGGACGTGGTTTTGTTGAGGTCCACGCAGGGTGCGGCGTTGTAGGCCTGGTTGGCGATGCAGTTCTGCTTGTCGGCACCCTCGCCGGAGCCGAAGCCGGTCTCCTGGTCGTAGCCCTGGCTGAAGCCGAAGAAGCCTTTCAGCGAGTTGTCGTACCAGTACGGACGCACGCCGCCGGTGACTGTCAGGTTCTGCAGGACGTCGTAGGACAGCTCGCCGAACAGCGCCTCGTCGCGGTCGGTGCGCAGCTGGTCGGTCAGCCAGATGGTGTTAGGCCAGCCAGGGATGGAGATCTGCGGGCCGAACCCGTCGATCTGGTAGCGCTGGATGATCTGGTGCTGCTGGATCTCCTGGAAGCCGCCGAAGATCAGGCGCAGCTTGGCGTCTGCCGGCGAGGTCAGGCGAAACTCGTTGTTCTCTTTGGTGAAGTGGTCCTTGCCGCGGATCTCCTGCAACGGCCGCTGCAGAACGTTGCCCTGCGCGTTACGCCAGTTGGCGGCTGATCCGTACACCGTGTCGTAGGCGATGGAGTAGTCGGTGTAGTCGCTCTGGGTGACCAGGTCGCGCACGAAGAAGCCGCCGGCATAGGTGAAGTCGAAGATGCCGAACTTGCCGGTGACCGTCGCACCCGACTGTATCCAGCGGTCGTGGCTGGTGTCCGGCTGGAAGCGCTGCACGTTGAGGTCGCCCTCGGACGGCACGTAGGCGAAGATGCCGTTGGTGCGCTGGTCCTGCACGATGACGTTCGGCGTGATGGTCCAGTCGTCCGGCAGCTCGATGCGCAGGGCCGCGCGGCCGCCGAAGCTGTCGTAGGGGTTGAAGTTGTTCTTGACCAGCGCGCGGTTGTTCACGGTCGCGGCTTGCGGTCCGTACAGAGCTTCGGTCGTGGGAAAGGTGCGGGTGCCGGGCACGTTGTCGATGTAGCCGGCATCGTGTTCGTCGAAGCCCACGATGCGGATCGCCACGTGGTCGTTGATGGGGATGTTGACGAAGCCTTCGGCGACGCCGCCTTCGCCGCCGTGGTCCACCACGTTGCCCTGCAGGTCGTAGCCGGCTTCGAACTTGGACGGGTTGGGCGGGTTGCTGATGGTGCGCAACGTGCCGGCTTCCGAACTGGCGCCGTACAGCGTGCCCTGCGGGCCCGGCAGCGCCTCGATGCGGGCAATGTCGTAGATGTGGACGTCCAGCGTGCCGCCGATGGTGGTGGTGGGGAACTCGTCGAAATACGAGCCGACGGTGGGCAGCGGGCCGGAATGGTTGGTGTCGTTGCTGCTGGAGACGCCGCGGAAGTAGATCTCCGTCATGTTCGGCCCGGCGGTGTTGGCAGTCAGGCTGGGGATGAACTTCAGGTAGTCCTGGAATTCGTTGACCTGCAGCTGGGAGAGCTTCTTGCTGTCGAGCACCTGGATGCTTTGCGGCACGCGCTGGCTCTTTTCCGCGCGTTTCTGCGCGGTGACGATGACTTCCTCGATGCCCTTCACGCCGCCGTTCGAGCCTGGCCCTGCGTCCTGCGCATGCGTGGGCGTGCCCGCCTGCGCCGCCACGATCGCGAGCACGCTCGCGCCGACCCATCGTCCTCTTGCGCCTGCCACCCCAGAACCCCCCGGTTACCGTTCCGTGAACCTCCCACCGCCTCCGCAGTTAGCGCAAGGTGCGGAATGGTTTCCTTCCGAACAAAGCAATGATTGTGCCGCGAACGACACGGCGCGCGCGTGCGCCGCCCAACGCCAACCGGCGCCAGAGCCATCGCGGCAGTCGGCCCCGGCGAGCCCGTTGCAGGTCGGGCGTGTGGTTCAGCCCCGCCGCGACAGCTGAGATAGGCGCTTGCCTTGCCTTCAACGTCCGGCAAGCAAGCAAGGCCTTCTTTTCTGAAGAAAAGAAGCAAAAGACTTTTGGTCCTGCTGTCGCGAAGGTTCTGCAGCGAGCGCCCAAGGGAACAAAAGTTTTTTGGTTCTTTTTTTCAAAAAAGAACTGCTTGCTTACTTGTCAGGTCGAGGCTTCGGCCTGTTGGTATGACACTGCGCGCCATCCGGTGTAGCACCCGCGCGGTGCTGACCCTGACGCGCCTGGTCCTGACCGATTTTCGCACTTACGCGTCGCTCACCTGGCGTCCGGCCGAGCGCATCGTGGTGCTGACCGGGCCGAACGGGTCGGGCAAGACCAACCTGCTCGAGGCGGTAGCGCTGCTGGGGCCTGGGCGGGGCTTCAACCGCTCGCGGCTGTCGGAGATGGCGCGGCGCGGCGGGCCCGGCACCTGGGCGGTGGCCGGGCGCCTGCTGTGTGACGGCGTGCAGACCGACATCGGCACTGGGCTGGCCGAGGGCGGCGGCGAGCGGCGCAGCTTCCGGCTGGACGGCGCCGAGCCGCGCAGCCAGGCCGAAATCGCGGCAAGGCTGGCGACCGTGTGGCTGACCCCGCAGATGGACCAGCTGTTCCAGGAGAGCGCGAGCGGGCGCCGCCGCTTCCTCGACCGGCTGGTGTGGGCGTTGGAGCCGGGGCACGCGCGCGAGGCCTCTGCGCACGAGGCGGCGATGGCCGAGCGGCGGCGCGTGCTGGCCGCCGCGCGCCAGGCTGGGCGTAGGGCGGATCCGGTCTGGCTCGCCGGGCTGGAGGAGGCGATGGCGCGGCACGCGGTGGCGTTGTCCGCGGCGCGCGCGGCGTTCGTGACGCGGCTGAACGCGGCGCCCTGGGGCCCCGACGCGTTCCCCCGCGCGCGGCTGGACCTGGCGGACCCGGTGGCCGACCGGCTGGCCCGGGCGCCGGCACTGGCGGTGGAATCCTGGCTGCGCGGCGAGCTGGAGGCGCGCCGGACCGCGGACGCGGCCGCCGGCACCAGTACGCTGGGCGCGCACCGGGCGGACATGCAACTGACCGATGCGGCGAGCGGGCTGTCCGCCGGCGAGGCCAGCACCGGACAGCGCAAGGCGATGCTGATCGGGGTGCTGCTGGCACACGCCGCATTGATCGGCGAGCAGCGCGGGTGGCCGCCGCTGCTGCTGCTGGACGAGCCGGCAGTGCACCTCGACGCAGGCCGGCGCGAGGCTTTGTGGGCGGAGTTGGGTCGGCTTGAGGCGCAGGTACTGGTGACCGGGACTGATACGGACGCGTTCGCCGCGCTGCGTGGGCGGGCGGAGTTCCTGCTGACCGGTGGGGGAAAGCTGGCTGCTGCGGATCGGTGACGGAGGAGACAAGCAAAAGGAAAGGCAAGCGGTTCTTTTTGGAAAAAAAGAGCCAAAAAGCTTTCGTCTCTCGTGGGCGCGCGTTGGTGAGGCGTGCCGTTATAGCTGTCTGACACAGGAAGAACGTTTTCTTCTCTAGCGCAAAATCAAAGGACCTGTTCTCTGCGCTCATTCGGGCGCGTACGTGTGGACACAGATGATTGTCGCTGGTGGAGGCCAGCGGACAGAAGTCTCGCGTCTGCCGTCACCTACCGGCTTCAATGGGTCCACACCCTAGTCAGGTCAACGCCATCCTAAAAACAACAGAAGTCTCGGTCCTTTCTTTTCAACAGAATTGCTTGGCGAAGTGTCGTTCGCTACGTTTTCGGGAGATCGACATACGAAGCGGTCTCCTGAGGTCTTGCCGTTCACTCGCTTTGCAAGTTGGATTCCGCTGAGCCGTCCACAACGGCACCTTCTACAGCCAACACGCGGACGCGGACGTGACAAGCGACCGGACAGTCGAAGCAAAATCTGATTACGCCGAATACCACCATTGCCGGACGACGCGAAAGCGTTGAGTCGAAAGCTGTTTGTCGGAAGAGGGGACCTCTGTGGGCACGGCATCAAGACAGGCGTTGCTCGTCATCGCTCTTTCGGCCGCAGTTAGTGACATTTCAACCCACGCTGATGCCGGGCAGGACAGCTGGACGACGATCGCCGGCCTTCAGGCCGCAAGCTTCAAGTCGAACGTGACCCAGCCTAGGGACATATTTTCTGACGGTGACCCTTGGATAAGAGAGTCGCACGATGGCGGCCTGACCTGGACGTTGCTCCCCGCTCTTATCGGGGTGCAAGGCGCCGCCGGACTGGCTATGACAAATGGAAAGCGCACCGAGATCGCAACCGAGGCGTTTTTCAGTGCCGAAAGCCGAAATAACGGGCTCTACGAAAGCCACGATGGTGGCCGGACATTCCAGGGACCGGCAACTGACTTCGGGGAGCACACTGCGTTTACCCAAAATGGGCCGCCGGTTGGCATCGATGAACGCGATCCCGACCACCAGGTGGCAGCCATCCAGTCGGCCAAGCAGAAAACCGCGAGCGTCTGGGTCACGCGTTCTCATGGACGGCGGTGGACGAAGGTCGGTCGGTCTCCCGTTGACATAGTGTATTTCACCAAGATCGACCCGCATATGGGAGACATTTACCTTGGCGGCGAGAACTCTTCGAATGACGGCCGCGGTCTATTTCGAAGCCGGGACAATGGGCAATCCTGGAAGCAAGTCTTCCTGACTGCGGGCGATCTAATCAGTTACGACATCGTGCGGATGGGAAACACTCTGGTCGTTGCTACCGATGCCGGCGCGTATCGAAGCCTGGATGACGGTTCGACCTGGGACTACATACCTGAGACGGACGGAGCACAGCATGGGGTCTGGGTCCTTGCTCCGTCGAAGGACAGCAACGGGGTGCTGTTCGGCTTCGACAGTGCACAAAACGTGATCGTCTGCCACGCGGCCCGGGGACCATGGGTCCCGTTGGCACACCAACTACCGGACGGCGCCTACCCGGTATCGATGGTGTTCGACTGGCTCGACAAAAGAGTGATCCTGTCCAGCCCTTACCAGGTCTTTTCTTACACGTTCACCAAGCTGCCCTTCGACTAACCTCGCATGCCATCGGCTTGCACGCCGGCAATCCGGCAAACCCTCGCAAAGTCATCAGGACGCCTTGCACTCCTTAAGACCGGCGTCGGCTCGAAGGCAGCACGAAGTTGTTCAAACACTTCCCGAAAGAAGCTTCAGAGACGGGCTTTACGTAGCCACATGCAAACCGGTGTTTCGGACTGGAGCGTTTCTCATTCCCGCGAAATATGTGCCATTTCTCTCGAGAATACACTACGAGGCCTTTCGTTCTTCTCTCAAAAGAGAGCCGCTTGTTTCCCATTACGCTTCTAGCCGCCGAGCCTGTTGCACCCGAGCGCTGCACGCGCCGAAACCGATGGAGACGTAACCGGGTGCCGAGGCACGCGCGGAGAGGGCCACCTCGTCGCCGTCTTCCAGGAAGGTGCGCTGTTCGCCGGAAGGCAGCGTCAACGGCCTGGTGCCACCTTGCGTCATTTCCATCAGGCTGCCGAAGCCGTCCTCCGTGGGTGCGGATATCGTACCGGTGCCGAACAGGTCGCCCGGGTTGAGGTCGCAGCCGCCGCTGCTGTGGTGCGCCACCATCTGGGCGATGGTCCAATACATGTGATGCGCGTGGCCGCGGCTGAGGCGGTGCGCGGCGAGCCCGGCCTGGCGCATGCGCGCGGTACTCAGGTGCACCTGCAGCTCGATGGCGTAGGCGCCCGAGCGTTGGTCGGCATCGTCCCACAGATAGGGCAGGGGCTGCGGGTCGCCGTGCGGCCGGGCGGGCTGGGGAATGCGGAACGGTGCCAGCGCCTCGGCCGTCACCACCCAGGGCGAAACGGTGGTGGCGAAGTTCTTGGCCAGGAACGGCCCCAGAGGCTGGTACTCCCAGGCTTGCACGTCGCGCGCCGACCAGTCGTTCAGCAGGCACAGCCCGGCCACGTGCCGGCTTGCCTCGCCGATGGGAATGGCGGTGCCCGGCCGGTTGCCCGGCCCGATCCAGACGCCCAGCTCCAGCTCGTAATCCAGCCGCGTGCTCGGGCCGAAGCAGGGTGTGTCGTGGCCTGCCGGCCTGGTCTGGCCATGCGGGCGTATGACCGGCGTCCCTGACGGACGCACGGAGGAGGCGCGGCCGTGATAGCCGATCGGCACGTGTTTGTAGTTCTCCAGCAGGGGGCTGTCCGGGCGGAACAGCCGGCCGATGTTGGTGGCGTGGTGGATGCCGACGTAGAAGTCGGTGTAGTCGCCGATCGCCGTCGGCAGGTGCAGGGCGCAGGAACCCGCCGGGTGCAGCATCGGTTCGGTTTCGCTACGGTGAGTGGACTCGCTCAGCAGGGCGGAGACGGCGCGACGCAGCGCGCGGCGTGCTTCTGCCGGATGCGCGAACAGCAGGTTCAGCGTGGGCGCGGCGAGGGCTCCGGCGAGATCCGGCGGTAGCAATCCGGCTCGCGCGGCGGCGCGCAGGTCCAGGATGCAGTCGCCGATCGCCACGCCGGCGCGCGGGTCTGCGCCGGCGCTGAAGACGCAAAACGGCAGGTTCTGGATCGGGAAATCCGCGTGCGCGGCAGCGCTTGGAACCCAGCTTGCGCGCGCCGGGTCGTGGGTTTCGTCGATGTTCATGCACGGAAGAAAGGAAGAAAGGCCTGCTTTTTTGAAAAAAAGCAGCAAAAAACTTTTGGTCCGGCTGTCGCGGAGTTTCCCGCAGCGCGCACGCAAGGAGACAAAAGTTTTTTGGTTCTTTTTTTCGAAAAAGAACTGCTTGCTTGCTTTTTTAAGATGAAACCGCACTCGGCAATGCGTCAGCCACACGC
Organism: Acetobacteraceae bacterium; assembly: GCA_965198755.1. Taxonomy (GTDB): domain Bacteria; phylum Pseudomonadota; class Alphaproteobacteria; order Acetobacterales; family Acetobacteraceae; genus BOG-908. The sequence goes on along the minus strand of OZ240673.1, from coordinate 2,627,726 downwards.
CCAGGCGCGCGCGCCACGTCCAACCGCCGGGCGAGCGGCCGGATGACGACGATGGCGCTGATGCAGATGGCCATCCCGAGCGGCCCGACCGGCGTGTAGCTGCCAAGCACCTGGGCCACCAGTCCCGTGACCAGCGACCCCGCCGACTCCATCAGCAGCCACGCCGCCGAGCTCAGCACAGCCAGCCGGCCGGTCGGGTCCACCGCGTAGGCGATGCCGAGCAGCAGCGGGTAGGTGATGAACCAGCTTGTGTTGAACAGCACCAGGGCGGCGGCAAAGGCCGCGTGGTTGGACACCGTGGTAAGTGCCGCCGCGGACAGGCCGCAGGCGAGCAGCGCGAGGGTGAGTGGCAGGCTGCGCCGGAGCCGTGCCGCCACGCCGGCCAGTGCGAGGTTGCCGAGCGCGCTGGCAAGTGTGGCGGCGCTCTGGTCGCGCCCGTAGGCCACGGCGGAGACGCCGATGACCCGCGCCGCGGGCTGGATGAACTGCCAGATCGCCAGGCTGCCGAAGGTGAAGCATGCCACCGCGGCGAGCACTCGCCATCCATCCGGCCCGATGGGCGCGTGGGGAGCTGGGACGAGCGGGCGTGCGGCGCGCGGCGGCGCGTTCGGCAGCCACACGGCGGCGGCGGTGAACACCGCGGACAGCAGCGCCAGCCCAGCGAACATGCCGGCGACGCCGTAGCGCTCTCCCACCATCGGCAGCACGAGGTTGATCAGCGCGTAGAGCATGGTCTGGCAGGCGATGCCGACAGAGATGGCGCGCGCCGGGTAAGCCGTCTGTCCCGCGGCCAGGTTGAGCGCGGTGTTGGCCAGGCCGAAGCCCAGGCCGCAGGCGACCCTGGCGGCGAGCAGCGGCGGCAGGGTGGCCGAGACGGCGGAGGCCGACTGGGCCGCCACCACCAGCACGCCGGCTGCCAGCAGCAGCAGCCGCGGGCTGAGGCTGGCCACGCGGGGTGCAATCAGGAACATCGCACCGGCATAGGACAGCGTCTCGACCGTGCTCCAGGCGCCCATCTGCAGGGGCGTGAAGCCGAACCGGTCCATCAGCCCGCCGATGAGGAAGGTGGTGAAGTTGTTGCCGATATGGGCGGCGGCAGTGGCGGCGCCGATGGCGATCAGCAGGCGGCCGGAGTCTGGCCGGGCCGGGCTGTCATCTCGATCGGCAACCGTCGCGGGAGGGATTTCCACCGTGCGCGCCTTTTTCTTGACAGGACCGTAATATCAGCCTTTGCTGGTCTAACAAGGCCTTTCCGCTGTGTTTCTGTCGTTTCCGATAAGGCAGACTAATGTCATCGCGGTTCAACAGGCTGCCATTGCGGGCGCTGACCGTTTTCGAGGCGGCGGCGCGCCATGGGCGTTTTACCGCAGCCGCGGACGAGTTGCTGATGACGCAGGCGGCGGTGAGCCAGCACGTGGCACAGTTGGAGGCGGAACTCGGGGTGGCCCTGTTCGTGCGGCGCCACCGCGGCGTGGAGCTGACCACCGGCGGTGCCGCGTTCCTGCCGAGCGTGCAGCTCGGGCTCAAGACTTTGGCCGACGGCGTGGCCGCGGCACGGCGCCACGCCGGCGGAAAGACGATCCAGATACTGACCGATTACGGCTTTGCCGGTGGCTGGCTGATGGGCCGGCTGGGCGCGCTCAGCGACCTTTTGCCGGGCGTGGAGATCTGCGTCGCGACCACGCAGGCCGAGCTAGAAGCCACCGACGCCGCGTTCGACCTGTCGATCATGTTCGGCACCGGCGAGTGGTCCGGCTTCCGCACGGACCTGCTGTTCCGCGAGGCGGTCTACCCCGTCTGCACGCCGGGCTACCTGGCGGCGCAGGGGCTGTTGCAACAGCGGCCGCAGGGCGAGGCGGCGCACGCGCCGGTTCCAATGAGCCCAGCGCAGGTCTCGCACCTCAAGCTCCTGCACCTGCGCGGGACGAGCGGCCGGCGCTGGTTTGGCTGGGCGGACTGGTTCGCCGCGCACGGCATGGCGCTCGCCTCGGGGCGGCAGGAGTTCACTTTCGACAACGCGCAGCTCGTGTTGCAGGCGACGCTGCTGGGCCAGGGCGTCAGCATCGGCTGGGCGCCGATCATCGACGACCTCGTCGCCAACGGGTCGCTGGTGCGCCTGGCCGCCGAGCCGCTGTGCAGCCGGCGTGGCTACTTCGTGGCCGAACACGCGGGCCGGCCGTACTCGGCCAACGTGGCGGCGCTGAAAGCCTGGCTTCTCGCCGCCCGGCCCAGCACAGAGTCCGAAGACTTCACCCTCGCAGAACGGAGTGCAGCGTGACTCAAGCCGCCCAGAGTTTTCCCAACATGCCGGATCCCGATGGTAGCCTCGACGTGGTGGCGATCGCCGGCCGCATCGGCGCGGAAGTGCGCGGCGTGAAGCTCGCCCACGGGCTCGACGACGCGACGATGGCGGCGCTGGGTGCTGCGCTGGCGCGGCACAAGGTGCTGTTCTTCCGCGACCAGTCGCACCTCGACGATGCCGGGCACCAGGCGTTCGGCAAGCGCTGGGGCATGCCGGTGACGCACCCGACCGCACCCGACCAGAAGGGCGACTTCTTGCTCGAGCTTGATTCGCGCCACGGCGGCAAGGCCAACATCTGGCACACCGATGTCACGTTCATGGCGTCCTACCCGTCCGCTTCCATCCTGCGTGCCGTGGCGATCCCGCCGGCGGGCGGCGACACCATGTGGGCCAACACGGTGGAGGCCTATCAGCGCCTGCCGCAGCCGCTGCAGGCGCTGGCCGACAATCTGTGGGCGGTACACAGCAACGATTACGACTACGCGGTGAACATGACCGAGCAGGACGGCAACCTGGACGCCTACCAGGCGGAGTTCATCTCTATTGTGTTCGAGGCAGAGCACCCGCTGGTGCGCATACACCCCGTCACCGGCGAACGCGCAATCGTGCTGGGCGGCTTCTTCAAGCAGTTCGTGGGCATGAACTCGTCGGATTCACGGCGGCTGTTCGAAATATTCCAAGGACACATCACGCGGGCCGAGAACACGGTGCGCTGGGGGTGGCGCGCCGGCGACATAGCGATCTGGGACAACCGTGCGACACAGCACTACGCCATCGACGACTACGGGACGCAGCATCGTGTGGTGCGGCGGGTGACAATACAGGGCGACGTGCCGGTGGCGATCGATGGGCGGCGGAGCCGGCAGATAAGGCCGGCGGCGGTGCCGGATTTGCGGGTCGTTGGGATGTAAGGAAGCAAGCGCTTCTTTTTCGAGAAAAAGAAGCAAAAAGCTTTTGTCTCCGCTGTCGCGGTTCTGTCCTGTGAGCGCGCGACAGCGGAGTCAAAAGTTTTTTGGTTTTTCAAAAAAGAAATGCTTGCTTTCCTTCGAGTGCGTCCCTTAGCGGCCCAAGCCAAGGCTCGAAGTAACGCCACTGCTCAAGCCCCTCGGTGTAGATAGGCCGGCGCACCTGCTCGGAGCTGGCAGTACGCACGCTGCGCTCAGTCTTGTAGAACTCGAGGCACTGCGGCTCGAACGGCAGGTTGCAGAATTCCAGGATGCGCCTGACGTTCGTCTCGAGGTCTGCCACGACGTCCTCGTGTTGCACGCGCAGGACTTTGCCCGGCAGCACGGCATCCCAATGCGCCATCAGGCGGACGTAGGAACGGTAGTAGCGGGCAATGTCGGTGAAGTCGTAGGTGAATTCCTGTCCTGCGGCGAAGAGTTGCTTGAAGTTGCTGAAGCAGCAGGCCATCTGCTCGCGCCGTGCGTCGATGATGCGCGCGTTTGGCAGGATGAGGTGGATGAGGCCGAGGTGGCGGAAGTTGTTGGGGTTCTTGTCGATGAAGAACGGCTTGCCTGAACGGTATATGTTGGTGTCGGTCAGGTATTTCTCGCCGAAGCCTTGCAGTTGCGCGGCGGTTATTCCGGGCAGAATTCCGGGGTAGCGCGGCGCCTCGTCGGTGTGGGCGCGGCCTTGCAGGCGCAGCACGAGGCGGGAAATCTCGGCAAGTTCCATGGTGCCCTCCACCTGGGAGTGCGACGCGAGTATCTGCTCGATGAGCGTGGACCCGGCGCGTGGCAGGCCGACGATGAAGACGGGATCAGGGCGCGGGCAGCCGCAACCTTCCCGGCTGGCGAGAAACCTTGGCGTGAAGGTGGTTTTCTGCAAACGCTCGTTCTGTTCGGTGGACTCGGCGCGGTAGGTGATTTCCTGTTTCTTAAGCGCGTTGCCGCGTTGGTAATGGGCGAAGGAGCCGGCATAGTCGCCGCTGTCTTCCAATGCTTTGCCGAGGGCGAAGCAGAGGTGGTAGCGGTCGGCGAGGCTGGTTGTGTGCGCCGCTTCCTGGTTGCGCATGCGGGAGATTTCATCAGCAGTGAAGCGGTAGGTCTTGAGGTTGGCGAGGCTCCAATAGGCGTCGCCGAAATCAGGATTGACTTCGGCGGCGGTTCGGTAGGATTGGATGGCATCCTGCTGGCGGCCAAGGGTTTTCAAAGCATGGCCGACGGAAAGGTGGAGGTCGGCAGAGTCCGGCGCCTCGGCAATGAGGCCGCGATAGGTATCGATGGCCGCGTCATAGTCGGCCAGCGCGAGGCAGGCCGTGGCGTAGACCGCGCGGTAGTCGCGGTTGGACGGCTCGGCGCGCAGCAATGTCTTGGCTTCCTCCAGCGCCTTTGCATTGCGGTGCCGCTGCAGCAGCACGCGCACATAGTCGTATCGCGCCAGTTGGTAATTGAGTGAAAACGCGAGCACGCTTTCCAGTAGGAACTCGGCATCGTCGAGGATGTCGAGTTTGATGCCGATGCGGGCGAGCAGGCGCATGGCTTCGACGTCCGTGGGATTGGTCTTGAGGTGCTGGCGAACGACGCGTTCGGCCTCGTGGGTCTCGCCGTCGGCGAACATGCTGGTGGCGGTGACCACGGCTGGTGCAAGGGTCTTCAACTTGGCGACGTGGCTGGCGGCGGTTTGGGCTTCCGCGGCGCGGCCGGCAGCGCGATAAAGGATGGACAGCGCGTGCCAGCTTGCCGGCAAAGCCGGGTTGATGTTGACGGCGTGCAGGTAGGCCTGCAGGGCGCCGCCCGGGTTGCCGAGCGCCGCGTAGCAGTGGCCGCGTTCCTGGAAAAGCCGGCTGTAGGCGGGATGCAACGCCTCGAGCTCCGAGAGCGTGTCGAGTGCTGCTTGCGCGCGATGGAGGTAACGTTGGTTGACGGCGACCATGTAGACGACGTCACGGTTTTCAGGGACGCGCTGGCGCAGGGCTTGCGCGGCGGCGAGTGCGGACTGGTGGTCGGCGGCCTGGATGAGGCCGCGGATGCGGATGACTTCGGCTTCTACGTCGGACGTCGGCATGCCGAACTATCGTGCGAGGTGTGGTGGAAGCAAGCGCTTCTTTTTCGAGAAAAAGAAGCAAAAAGCTTTTGTCTCCGCTGTCGCGGTTCCTTCCGGCGAGCGCGCGACAGCGGAAGCAAAAGTTTTTCGGTTCTTTTTTTTAAAAAAGAACCGCTTGCTTGCTTCCTAGAAGCTGTAACTCAGCTTCACCCCCGCCGTCAGCGGCCGGTCCACCACCACCGACTGCACGAACTGCGCCGCGCTGATGAATTCCGGCGAGCGTTCGTTCGTCAGGTTGTCGCAATACGCGGTGAAGGACCAGTTGTCGTGGCGGACACCGGCGGAGATGTCGAGTTTGGTGATCGGGCTCTCGTAGAAGTTGAAAACCGGGTTGTTCTTGTAGAAGTTCGGGCTGACGGAGATGAGCGTCCCGCCCACGGACGAGTGGGTGTGCGAGGAATGGGTGACGCCCAGCTGGATGAAGGTGAGGAACTGCTCTATCGGATACTCGTAGCGGACGTGGAAGGCGGTCTTGAACGCCGGCGATTGCGCCAGCGTGTCGCCGACCTGGCCGAATAGGCCTGCAGAGTTCGGCAAAGTGCCGCCGTTGACCCCGGTGAGGCCCGGAGAGGTGAGCTGCTTGCTGTCGTTGAACGAGGCGCTCACGTCCGTGGTCAGGCCGGTCATCGGGTGGACAGACGCCTGGATCTCCGTGCCGAGCACACGGAAGTTCGGCCCGTTGGCGGTGAAGGCGAGGTTGCCGAAGGCGCCGGGATCAAACAGTCGGTCCTGCACGTGCGTCCAGCTTTCGTCATAAAACGAGCCGTTGACCGTCAGGCGGTGATTGAAGAACTGCGTCTTGTAGCCGATCTCGTTGTTGGTGAGCGAGTCGGATTGATACGCGTCGCTGCCTTGGAAGATGACGGCGCCGTGGCTTTTCTCCTCCGGCGGTGTGCGGTCGTAGCCGCCCGGCCGGTAGCCCTGCGACCACGTGTAGTAGACCAGAAGGTCGGGCGTTACGTGGTAGGTGACGTTGACACGGCTTCTGAAGCCGTAAGCCCTGTTCTGCTGGTCCAGGCTGGCGAGGTTGAGCGCGCCGGCCGTGCAGGGGCTGGCGCCGGCGTAGCCGTAATAGGTGTTGCAGCCGAAGCCGCTGACCTTGGTGCCTTTCTGGAAGTCGTAGAACTCGAACCACCTGGTGCCGGCGGTGACGGTGAGCACTTTCGGAATGATGTCGTAGTCGGCGGAACCGAAGATCGCGTATTGCTTGTAGCCGCGGGTAAGGTCGTTGAAGAAGCCGGTGCTGGGACCTGGCGGGCTCGGATCGTTCAGCGTGGTGCCCGGCTTGGCGGCAATCGGCACGAAGCCTGGGGCGGTGAGGTAGTTGAAATCCGTCCGGTCGCCGACGTTGAAATCTTCGAAGTAGAAGCCGCCGATGGCGCGCAGACGCCAGGTGTCGGGCGTGCTGAGGCGGAGTTCCTGACTGAGATGGGTGTCGCGCTCGGTATCCACCCAGGTCGCACCTGGCGAGTAGCACTGCGCGTGGCCGGGGCCCTTGGTCTTGTTGGCCGCCTGGCACTGGTAATAGTCGGCGTAGAGTCCGCGCGCGTAGTTCGTGTAGTCCTGGATTTGCTGCGTGTTGCGGATCAGGTAGGCGCCATCATAGACGATGTTCAGCCAGCCGACACGGCCGTTGATGGTCAGTGCGGTGTTCTCGAACGTGTCCTTGTTCGAGTTCGGCTCGAAGGTTTCGACTGACAGCGGCGGCAGCTTCACCGGGTTGGCGCCCGACGTGTAGGGCTCCTCGTAGAAGACGCCCTCGGCGCTCAGCCGTTGCGCGGATTCGGCGAGCAGCGCGCTCCAGTCTTCTGCGAAGTCCCATAGCACTTCACCGCGGACACCCTGATAGGTGACCGGGTTGATGTCGTTCTTGGTGCGGCCGAAATTGTTGATCGAGTTGGTGGCGTTGGGCGCTTGCAACTGCGGCTTGCCGCCGACGGTGTTGTAGTAGGCGTAATGGATGCCCTTGTCGGTCGGCTGGCGCACGAAGGTGCCGGCAACGTTGTTGATGTAGCCGCCGCGGTTATCGTCGTAGAGCACCAGCCTCGCGGCCAGTTCGTCCTTGATGATCGGGATGTTCAGGGTGACGTCGGTGTTGCCGCTCAGCGCGCCGTGTTCGGTGCCGGCGCCACCGGCGTCGATGGTGCCACCGAACGTCTGGAGGTTCGGCTTGTTGGTGATGTAGCGCAGCACGCCGGCCTGCGCGCCGGAGCCGAACAACGTGCCCTGCGGGCCCTCGAGAACCTCGACCCGGTTGAGGTCGACGGCATACACGTCGAGGTTTTTGCCCGGTATCTGGGCGGATTGGTCGTCGAGATACACGGCAACGTTGGGGAACGAGCCGACGCCGCCGCCGCCCTGGCCGCCTTCGTCGCCGCCGACGCTCAGGCCGCGGATGAAGATGTTGTCCTGGCCTGGGCCGAAGCCGCCGACCGTCACGTTCGGCAGCTGCGCCACCAGATCGTCGAAGTTCTCGACGTTGAGGCGCTTCAGTTCGGCGCCGCTCAGTGCCTGGATCGAGATCGGCACGTCTTGCAGCTTCTCGACGCGGCGCTGCGCAGTGACGGTGACCACTTCGACGGAGTCGCTTTTCTGCGCAGCGTCCTTTGGCGTGGCAGGTTTCGAACTGTTCGGCGTCGTCGTCGCGGGCGAGGCGACATCAGGCTGGGTGCCGGCGGACTGTGCGGCGGCGTTGCCGGCACAGGCCAGCACCACGCCCAGGGCTGCACCGCACAACAGCACCTTTCGCGCGCCGCGCCAGCCGATCGTTTCCGCCGGATCCCTGCCCCTGCCGCCTGCCATGTCTACAGATCCCCTCACCTGATGTCGTATCGAACCACCTGACGTGTCCCCCACGAACGACACGGCATTTGCCGGTTGGCGCTTCGCGTCCGGGTCCGAAAATAAAGACCAGCAACGCAACCACCTTGTCGTCTACGCGTCTCTAATCCAACACCACGGTTCGTTTGCACTCGCAAAACGCTTTCAGCGGGTTTGCCTGACCCAGGCCATTGCAATCGAGCGACGATTGCATGTGAATCGATCGGAGGGCAACCACAAAGCTTGCCCAGTTGCGTTCATGTGGCGACTTGGCAACAGACTGAAATAACCCAAAAAGATAGGATAATATCTTGTCGGCATAATCGTGGTGGACGCGAATAAATCGTTTGCTGCATGCAAGTAAAATAGGCGGATGAAGGTGCGTGGTGCGCGCCAGGCAGGATGTTGTTCCTGCGCATTACACCCTTGCGGCGGTAGCGACGGTCTGGATGCTACCGCAAGTGGTTGCGCCTCGCGCGTTTATCTCCTTGCCGGTTGCGTTGCCGAGCGGATGTCAGCACGCCCCCAGGTAGTGCATGGAACTCGAGCTCGAGCCAGTGCCTCCGAGGTGAACGGCATTCGAGGCCATTGCGAACTGCCTGCCTGATATGCCTCATGTGCAATCAGGCGGGCTTCTCGGATGCGAAAACAAATCCCAGCCGCGCAAAGACGCCGAATGTTTCGCGTGCGCTGTCGTCGAGAGCCGGACGCAACGTTTCACCTCCGAGGCACGTCCAGAGACAAAAGTTTTGATGTCTTTTCCGGAAACAACCGCTTGTCGTGCATCCTAGGCTGCATCGCAGGCCACGACCGGCGCCAGGCTCGGGCGGTTCAGCCGCAAGAAGGCGATGTCGTGCCGGGTGGTGCCGTCGCCGGTGGCAAGGTCCGCCAATACCTCGCCGACAACGCTGCAGAACTTGTATCCGTGACCGCTGCACGGCGAGGCGAGCACCACCTGCTTATGGGCGGGGTGGTGATCGAGGATGAAGTGCTCGTCAGGCGTGTTGGTGAACATGCAGGCGCGCAACGCCACCACAGGGCCTGCGCCGGCGGGGAAATAGCGCTCGCCGAACGCGCGCAGCAGCGCCTCGTCCGCCGCATCCGGTTCGTGCAGCAGCAGCGCCTCCGGACGCCCGGTTTCACCCTGGTGGTGGTAGCGGCCAAACTTGAAGCCAGGCACGTCGTAGATCGGCAGGCCGTAGTAGCGGCCTTCCTCGACCTGCAGGTTGAACACCGGGAAGCGGTCCGGCATGAACAGTTCGGGCTGATGCGGCTGCAGCCACGCAAGCACCTGGCGTTCGGCAACCGCGCGGCCTGCCAGTAGCGGCACCAGCTCGTCCATCCAGGCGCCGGCGGTCAGCACCAGGCGGCTTGCTTCGTAGCGGTCACGGCCGGTGGTGACGGTCACGCCGTCGCCGCTGGCCGCCGCCTCCCAACCAAGCACCCGCTCGCGGGCATGCACCACCGCACCTTCTGCCTGTGCCAGTTCGGTGTGCGCCACCACGGCGCGCTCGCTCGCCACCAAGCCACCGTCAGGCTGGAACACGGCGCGGTGGCGCTCCGGCAGGCGGTAACCCGGGAAACGCTCGTTCACCTCTGCGCCGGTCAGCACCTCGTGCTGCAGGTCGTGCTTCCTGGCCGAGGCGAGCGCGCCCTGGAACAACGGGTCCCATTCCGGGCTCGCGTCCACCGACCCGGTGACCACCAGCAACTCCCGGCGGCTTGCCGCTTCGGCCTCGCGCCATAACTCGTAAGCCCTGCGCAGCAACGGGACGTAGGCGGGGTTCTCGTAATACGGCAGGCGAATGATGCGGCTGATGCCGTGCGACGAACCGTTGGCGTGCGGGATGTCGTAACGCTCGAGCACCAGCACGCGCTGCCCGCGCTTGGCCAGCTGCCACGCGGCGGCACTGCCCATGCCGCCGCCGCCTACCACGATCACGTCGAAGATCATTTTGCTACCCCACAGGCTGAGCAAAGAAGAAAGCAAGCAGTTCTTTTTTGAAAAAAAGAACCAAAAAACTTTTGGTCTCTTCGGGTGTCGCGTGGTGAAACGTGTCGTTTCAGCTGTCCGCGATAGCCGCGACAAAAGCTTTTTGCTTCTTTTTCTCGAAAAAGAAGGCCTTGCTTTCTTCTCAACACCTCAGCCCCGCCAAGCCTTGACCACCGCCGGGTTCGCTGCCACCCACGCGCCCGCCGTGGCAGCAGGGTCCGCATGGCGCACCTGGTTCTGCAACATCACCGCCTGCTCGTCATCCAGCGACAGCCGAAACCGGCTCAGCACGCCGTACACGTCCGGCATGTCGGCCTTCAAGCCGCGGCGCGCGACGGTGTTGACCGTCTCCGCCCCGCCGAGTGCGCCCTTCGGATCGGCCAGATATTTTAGCTTGTAGGCTGCAAAAATCCAATGCGGGCTCCATGCGGTGACCACGATCGCTTGACGGTTGGCGACCGCCTGCTTCAGCGCGCCAACCATCGTCGCGTCGCTGCCGTCGACCAACGTGATGTTGCTGAGCCCGTAAGCCTCGATCGCTTTTTCCGACAACCGCATCACCCCGGCGCCGGCGTCGATGCCGATCACGTTGTTGTCCACCAGCCCGCCCTGCGTCGCGAGGTCCGCGATGGAGTTCAGCGGCGTATAATCCGGCGCGGCCCAGCCGAGCCTCGCGCCGGTCACGTTGGGGCCGATCAGGTCGACTTCGTCCTTCAGCTTCGCGTAGTACGCCGCGTGCGTCGCGGGCAGCCAGGCCGCAACCATGCAGTCGGCCTCGCCTAACGCCACCGCCTGCCACATCGCAGCGGCGGACAGCGGGATCAGCGTGACCTCGTGGCCCATGTCCTGCAGCACCACGGCCAGAATGTTGTTGGCGACGACGGCGTCCGACCACTCGATGCAGGCGATGCGCACGGGCGTTTTGCTTGCAGCTCGGGCGGCACAAGGCGCGGCGGCGAGGGCGGCGGCGCTTAGGAGGAGGTCGCGGCGGTTCATCACAGCAAGCAAGCAGTTCTTTTTTGAAAAAAAGAACCAAAAAACTTTTGCTCTCGTTCGGTGCGCGTTGGTGAAACGTGTCGTTTCAGCCGTCCGCGACAGCTGGAGCAAAAGCTTTTTGCTTCTTTTTCTTGAAAAAGAAGGCCTTCCTTCCTGCCCGTCACGCCGGACGCAACCGTCGCGCCATGGCGTTGGTGACCCGGTCCAATATAACCGCCAGCACCGCAATCGCGATCCCGGCCTGGAACCCGCGCCCGGCTTCCAGCCGCTGTATCGCACTCCACACCTCGCGGCCTAGCCCGCCGGCGCCGATCATCGCCGCGATCACCACCATCGACAGCGCCAGCATGATCGTCTGGTTGACGCCCGCCATGATGGTCGGCAGCGCCTGCGGCAGCTGCACCTTCACCAGCTTCTGCCAGGGCGTGCAGCCGAACGCGTCGGCCGCCTCGGTCAACTCGTGCGGCACCTGCAGGATGCCCAGCGCCGTCAGCCGGATGGTCGGCGGGGCGGAGAACACCACCGTGGCGAAGCAGGCGGACACTGCGCCCAGGCCGAAGAACGGGATGGCCGGGATCAGGTAGACGAAGCTCGGCATGGTCTGCATCACGTCCAGGCACGGGGCCACCAGCCGCCAGGTGCGCACGCTCAGCGCCGCGGCGATGCCCAGCGGCAGGCCCAGCAGCACTGCGGCGATCGTGGAGACCACCACCAGCACTAGCGTCGTCACCATCGGCACCCACAGGCCGAGGTCCCACAGGAACGCGAGCCCAGCCAGCGTCAGCAGCCCCAGCCGCCAGCCGGCCGCGCGCCAGGCCAGCAGAGCGGCCGCTACGATGAACAGCGCCGGCGGCACCGCCTGCAGCGCGCCGGTCAACCCGGTCACCCACGTGGCGACGAGGTGGCTGAGCACCTGCGTGGTGCCGGACAGGTGCGCGGTTAGCCAATCGAGGGCGCTGTCGCATAGATCGTCGAGCGGGAAGCGGGGGAATGTGACGGCCACGCGGGCTCCTCCCTGAGGGGTTGGCGCGCCAGGGCGGCCAGTGCGGCGCGGCGGGTCAGCACGCCGAGGTGGCGGCCGGCCTCGTCCTGCACGGGCATTCCGTCGGGCCCGTCGGCGAGCAGCGGCAGCGCCTCGCGCAGAGTCATCTCGCCGCGCAGCACGGGGCAGGAGCCGGCGGGCGGCGGCGCGCTGCGGTCGGCGAGCGTGCGCACCCGCAGCACGGCGGAGACGTCGATGTGCTCGAGGAAGCGCCGCACGTAGGGGGTCTTTGGCGCGGCGAGGATGCTCTCCGCCGTGCCGTCCTGGACGATGGCGCCGTCCATCATCAGCACGATGCGGCCGCCCAGGGCCACGGCCTCGTCCAAATCGTGGCTGACGAAGACGATGGTCTTGCGCAGCCTGCGCTGCAGGGCGACCAGCTCGGCCTGCATGTCGTGGCGGATCAGCGGGTCTAGCGCGCTGAACGCCTCGTCCATCAGCAGGATGCTGGCGTCGGCGGCCAGTGCGCGGGCCAGCCCTGCGCGCTGCTTCATGCCGCCGGAGAGCTGGCCGGGACGCTTGTCCTCCCAGCCCGCCAGGCCCACCAGGTCCAGCGCCTGTTCCGCGGCGCGGCGGCGCTCCGGACGGGCGACACCCTGGACCTCCAGGCCGAACTCCACGTTCTCCAGCACGGTGCGGTGGGCGAACAGGGCGAAGTGCTGGAACACCATGCCGAAGTGGCGGCGGCGGAAGTCGCGCAGCGACTGGCCGCGCATGGCCATCACGTCCTGGCCGGCGACGCGGATGGCGCCGGCGCAGGGTGTCACCAGGCGGTTGAGGCAGCGCAGCAGCGTGCTCTTGCCGCTGCCGGACAGGCCCATGACGACCAGGAGTTCGCCTTCGTCCACCCGCAGCGCCACGTCGTTCAGCGCGACCACCGTGCCGGTACGCTCCATGATGGCGGCGCGGCTCTCGCCGGCGCGCAGCATGGCCAGCGCCTCGCGGTCGCGCGCGCCGAACACGCAGCGTATGCCCTCGGTCTCGATCATCGGTGCTGCGGCCAGCTTGCGGGCTCCTCAACTGTCCCGAAAGCGTAACACCGACGCGGAGCGGCGTGGAAAGCCGTTTTCGCAACGCGGCATCACGGTGACGCAAAATGCGTAGCGCGTGCCGGTTTTCCGTTAGCGGCCGCCTCCGCGATCAGGCAGCATGACGCATGCAAACGCAGGATGCCCGCGTGTCCGACAGTATCGCTAGCCAGCTGGCCGCTCGCCGGCCCGGCCACAGCCTGGACGCCAGGTTCTACACCGACGAGGCGGTGTTTCAGGCGGACATGGACCTGATCTTCGGCCGCCACTGGATCTTCGTCGGCCACGAGCCCGACGTGCCGGAACCCGGCGACGTGATGGCCATCCGCATCGGCCGCGCCCCCATCCTGATCCTGCGCGACAGGTCCGGCGAGGTGCGTGCCTATCACAACGTCTGCCGCCACCGCGGTGCGCAGCTGGTGCCGGACGGCCGCGGCCGCGTCGGCAACCTGGTGTGCCGCTACCACAGCTGGACCTACGGGCTGGACGGCGCCCTGCTGTTCGCCGACCACATGGGCGAGGGCTTCGACGCGTCCTGCCGGGGCTTACGTCCGGTAGCGCTGCGCTCTGTCGCCGGCCTGCTGTTCGTCTGCCTGGCGGCCGACCCGCCGGAGGACATCGCGGCGATGGCGGCGGCGATGGAGCCGTATTTGCTGCCGCACGGGCTGCGTGCCGCCAAGGTGGCGCGGCAGGTGGACCTGGTGGAGCACGGCAACTGGAAGCTCACCATGGAGAACAACCGCGAGTGCTACCACTGCGCGGCCAACCACCCCGAGCTGACGGTGCCGCTGTTCGCCTACGGCTTCGGTTTCGCGCCGGCGTCGCTGGACGGACACGGACTGGCGCAGGCGGCGCGCTACGACGCGCTGGTGGCCGACATGCACGCCAAGTGGGAGACGGCCGGGCTGCCGTCCCGCCGCATCGAGCGTCTGACCGGACGCGCCACCGGCTACCGGACCGAGCGCCTGCCGCTGGACCAGGCCGGCGAGAGCCACACGGGCGACACGCGGAGCGCCTGCCGGAAGCTGCTGGGCCATCTGACCGACGCGCGGCTGGGCGGCCTGACCTTCTGGACCCAGCCGAACGCCTGGCACCACGTCATGGCCGACCACGCGGTGACGTTCTGCGTCCTGCCGCTGGATGCCGGCCGCACGCTGCTGCGCACCACCTGGCTGGTCCACAAGGACGCCGTCGAGGGCGTGGACTACGACCCGGCCAATTTGGTCGCGGTGTGGGAGGCGACCAACCGGCAGGATGCCGCCCTGGTGGAGATGACCCAGGCGGGTGTGGCGAGCCCCGCCTACGAGCCGGGCCCATACTCGCCGTTCACCGAGGGGTTGGTGGACGATTTCTGCCAATGGTACGTCGAGCGCATGAGCGCGGGGCTGGACGTCCGCAGCGAGGCGAGCGCGCCGGTTGCGGTGACGCTGCTTCAGGCGCCGGTGCCGGCACCGATGCAGCCCGAGGCCACGACGGCGAATTTCACCATCCGCTTCGCCCGGCAGGACCGGGACATCGTTTGCGGCGGCGGCACCACCGTGCTCGCGGCCGCCCGCCGCGCCGGGATGCGGCTGCCGTTCGCCTGCTGCAAGGGCGTCTGCGGCACCTGCAAGAGCCGGATTCTGTCGGGCAGCGTGGAGATGCGGCACGACGGCGGCATCCTGCAGAGCGAGATCGACGACGGCCTCGCTTTGCTGTGCTGCGCCCGGCCGACCAGCGACCTGACCATCGACCGGTAGGCGCGTGTGGATTTCGGCGCCCTGCACCGCCTGGCGTTCCTGACGCTGCCGAACTACTCGATGATCGCCTGCGCCAACGCCATCGAGGTGCTGCGCATGGCCAATAGGCTGAGCGGCCGCGACGCCTACGTCTGGGACGTGGTGACGCCGGACGGCGCTCCCGCCGCGGCCAGCAACGGGCTGACGCTGCAGCCGACCACGGCGATCTCCGCACTGGCACACGCGCCCGACCTGCTGCTCGCGTGCGGCGGCGTGGACGTGCGCGCGTCGGTGGACACAGGCGTCACCGCCGCGTTGCGCCGCTTGGCGCGCGAGGGGGTGCCACTCGGCAGCCTGTGCACCGGCGCCTTTGCGCTGGCCGAGGCTGGGCTGTTGCGCGGCCGGCGCTGCGCCGTCCACTGGGAGAACCTGACCGCGATCGAGGAGGAGTTTCCCGACGTCGAGTTCACGGGCGACCTGTTCACCGTGGACCGCGACCGGGTGACCTGCACCGGCGGCATCGCCCCGATCAGCCTGATGCTGGCGATGGCAGAGGCGCGGCTTGGCCCGGCGCTGGCCGCCGACGTGGCCGCGCAGTTCCTGGTCGAGCGGGTGCGCGCCGGCACCGAGCGGCAGCGCAGCGCCGGACTCGCCGCGCCGGAGAAGCTGGAGGCGGCGGTGCGGATGATGCAGGACTCCGGTGCCTGGCCGTTGCAGGCGGCCGCCATCGCGCGCAGCGTCGGCCTCTCGCCGCGGCAGCTGGAGCGTTTGTGCCGGCGGCATCTCGGCCAGACGCCGGCGGCGTACGCGGCGGGGCTGCGGCTGGAGCGGGCGCGCACGATGCTGCGCGAGACGGCGATGCAGGTGACCGCGGTGGGTGCGGCCTGCGGCTACGCGACGCCGTCGCGGTTCAGCGCTGCCTATCGCGGGCGCTTCGGCCTGCCGCCTAATCACGAGCGGCGGCGATGAGGGTGATAGCAGCGGCCTTAAATCTTGACCCTGCGACGTCCGGCAAGGAAGCAAGGCCTTCTTTTCTGAAGAAAAGAAGCAAAAGACTTTTGTTCCCTCGGGTACACGCTGAGGGAGAGTCCGCGACAGCAGGACCAAAAGTCTTTTGCTTCTTTTCTTCAGAAAAGAAGGCCTTGCCTTACTTGCCTGACTTTGAACGGTCGAGATCAAAGGCTGCTGATATGACAAGGTTTTTCTGGGCTCCGGTGCTCGACAACCACGCACGCTGACCCACCAGGCCTGGAAAAAACGACCAAAAACTCTGTCTCCGCTGCCGCGCGCTCACTGCTTAAGTCCCCGACAGGGAGCAAAAGTTTTTTGCTTCTTTCTTTCAAAAAAGAAGGCCTTGCTTTCTTCCGCAGGAGCGCCCGATGAACGCGATACTCACCCGTGACCCGCTGCTGCAGCCCTACCAACTGCGTCACCTCACTTTGCGTAACCGGGTGATGAGCACCTCGCACGAGCCGAGCTACTCCGAAGACGGCATGCCAAAGGATCGTTACCGACTCTATCACGTCGAGAAAGCACGCGGCGGCATCGCGCTGACGATGACGGCCGGCTCCGCCGTGGTCTCGCCGGACAGTCCGCCGGTGTTCGGCAACCTGCTGGCCTACAAGGACGAGATCGTGCCGTGGCTGCGCCGCCTGTCCGACGAGTGCCACGAGCACGGCTCGGCGGTGATGATTCAGCTGACGCATCTCGGCCGGCGCACTGCCTGGAACAAGGCGGACTGGCTGCCGGTGCTCGCACCCTCGCGGGTGCGCGAGGCGGCGCATCGCGGTTTTCCCAAGGCGGCGGAGGCGTGGGACATCGAGCGCATCGTGGCGGACTACGCGGCCGCCGCACAGCGCATGCAGGCGGCAGGCCTCGACGGGTTCGAGATCGACGCCTACGGCCACCTGCCGGACCAGTTCTGGTCGCCGGCCACCAACCACCGCGACGACGAGTACAACGGCAGCCTGGAAAACCGCATGCGCTTCTCCGTGCGCGTGCTGCAGGCGATGCGCGACGCGGTGGGGCCGGACTTCCTGATCGGCGTGCGGATGGTTGCTGATGAGGACTGGGATGTTGGCCTGACGCGCACGGACGGGGTGGAGATCGCCAAGCGTTTCGCCGGCGGCGGGGTGGTGGATTTCCTCAACATCATCCGCGGCCACATGGAGACCGACAACGCGCTGTCGCACGTGATCCCGATCCACGGCATGGGCACCGCGCAACACCTGGACTTCGCCGGCGAGGTGCGCGCGGCGACCGGGTTCCCCACCTTCCACGCCGCCCGCATCAACGACGTGGCGACCGCCAGGCACGCCATCGCCGAGGGCAAGCTGGACATGGTCGGCATGACGCGCGCGCACATCGCCGAGCCGCACATCGTCGCCAAGGTGCTGGCTGGCCACGAGGACCGCATCCGTCCGTGCGTGGGTGCCACCTACTGCCTGGACCGCATCTACGAGGGCAACGAGGCGCTGTGCGTGCACAACGCCGCCACCGGGCGGGAAGCGAGCATGCCGCACGTGATCCCGCGCGCGGACGGCCCGCGGCGCCACGTGGTGGTGGTGGGCGCCGGCCCCGCCGGGCTG
This sequence comes from Acetobacteraceae bacterium, assembly GCA_965198755.1. Lineage (GTDB taxonomy): Bacteria > Pseudomonadota > Alphaproteobacteria > Acetobacterales > Acetobacteraceae > BOG-908. The sequence goes on along the minus strand of OZ240673.1, from coordinate 2,610,191 downwards.
GAAGCCGCGCGCGTGGCGGCCGAGCGCGGCCACCGGGTGACGGTGCTGGAGGCCACCGGGCGCGCCGGCGGCCAGGTGCTGCTGGCCGCCCGCACGCCGCGCCGGCGGGAGCTGATCGGCATCGTGGACTGGCGCGTCTCCGAGCTGGCCCGCATGGGCGCCGGGCTGCGCTTCAACACGTACGCGGGTGCCGAGGAGGTGCTGGCGCTGGCACCCGACGTGGTGTTCGTCGCCACCGGCGGGGTGCCGGACACCGACATACTGCAGGCTGGCCGCGACCTGGTCGTCTCGAGCTGGGACGTGGTGGGGGGTGCGACCGCGCTGTCAGGGCGGGTGCTGGTCTACGACGACAACGGCGCGCATCCCGGCATGCAGGCGGCCGAGGTGCTGGCCGAAGCCGGCGCCGAGGTGGAGCTGGTGACGCCGGAGCGCATGCTGGCGCCGGAGATCGGCGGTCTGAACCACGCCGCCTACGCACGCATATTTCGCCGCCGCAGCGTGCGGGTGACGGTGAACACGCGGCTGCTGTCCGTGCGCCGCGACGGCAACGGGCTGATCGCGGTGCTGGGCAGCGATTACGGCGCCGAACAGGAGGAGCGCCGGGTGGACCAAGTGGTGGTGGAGCACGGGACGACACCGCTCGACGAGGTGTACGAGGCGCTGAAGCCGGACTCGCGCAACGGCGGCGAGGTGGACCACGCGGCGTTGCTGGGCGGACGCAGGCAGGAGGTGGTGCGAAACCGGGAGGGGAGCTACCAGCTGTTTCGCATTGGCGACGCGGTGGCTAGCCGTAACATACACGCGGCGGTTTTCGATGCGCTGCGGCTGGCGAAAGACGTGTAAGCAAGCGCTTCTTTTTCGAGAAAAAGAAGCAAAAAGCCTTTGTCTCCGCTGTCGCCATCCTGTCCGGCGAGCGCGCGACAGCGGAGACAAAAGTTTTTTGGTTCTTTTTTTCAAAAAAGAACTGCTTGCTTTCTACTCCCTTCAAAGCGGGCAAACACGCCAACGTCGAACCGCCGGTGAGCCACATGGACCTCGGAGCACGGCACCCAGATTGATCCGCTCTGCGTCTATGCCTGGGGACAGTTCGCCCGCACACGCAATGGGAACGCAAAGCCGACGCTCCGGGATGGCTGGAGACCGCGGCGCCGCTGCGTGACCCCGGCCTGGCGGAGGCGGCGGTGATCCGATGCTGGACCCGATCCGGGACGCGGCCAGGTTCAGGGTGGTGCAGACGCAGCTTGACGAAGCCGCTCCGTGTTGAGCGGGCTGGTCGCGGTGGCCGCGAGCAAGACGGTTATTCTCACGGAAAAAGCAGGATGCTGTCCTGTTCTGTCGCCGAGCGTTGAGAGAGCGGGCATTCCCGCTGGCTCGCCGCTTTCGGGGAACGCCGCGACTTTTACAATTTACATCTTAGCTTTGTAATTGCTTTTCAGGTTTCGGGTGGTTGCGGCGTTATCGTCGTAACTTCGCGTCTGCAGCATCGTAGACTTAGCTCGGGTGATGCACAGAAGGACTTGAGGATGCTGGACTACGTACCGGATGACGTCATCGGCCTCAGCCATGTCTTGTGCGTACAGGAGTGGGCGCTTTCCTGGGAAAGCGAGGCTGTGCCTGCGGACGGCGGCCTGGTGTTGAAGCTTATCGCCGCGTCCGAGGCATCCTGCGCGAAGCCCGCGAACGGCAGACTGCCGGGGGGTGTGTTTCAGCCGGAGCGCTTGTCGGGATACTGCGCATCCTGAAGCGTCGCGCGGCCAAAGGAGGGGCGTTCCGGCCATGTTTCCCTCAGCGCGATCAGGAAAGTAAGGCCTGCTTTTTTTGAAAAAAAGCAGCAAAAAACTTTTGTCTCTGCTGTCGCGGACTACCCCGTAGCGAGTATCTGAAGGCTAAGAGTTTTCGGTCTTTCTTCAAAAGGAACCGCTGCTTGCTTCTTCGACACGCAAGGTAGGCTTGAATTGAGCGGGCTGTCCCGAACCGTGAGTGATCGGCGCCGTTGAGCCGGTCAGGTTTCAGGGATCTTCACATGCCGCCAATCACACGACGCACGCTTGTCGGGTCCACCGGTGCTGGCCTCGCGGGCCTTGGCCTGATCGGTTCGGCGTCGGCGGCCGAGCCGACTCGGGACACTGCCGGCCTGCGCGGCACGGTGCATGGCGACCATGTCAGTCTGCCGCCGCTCGACACCGCCGCCGACCTGTCGGCGAGCGTACCGGCACTCGACCCGTTCGGTAAGCGCCTGGGCGTAGCCGTTGTCGGGCTGGGCCGGCTATCTCTGACGCAGATCCTGCCGGGATTTGCGCAAAGCGAGCACGTTCGTGTCACCGCGCTGGTCAGCGGCGAGCGCGAAAAGGCGCGCGTCATTGCAGCGCAGTACCGGGTGCCTGAGAACAATATCTACGGCTACACCAACTTCGATGATTTGAAGAACAACCCGGACGTCGACATCATCTACATCGTCCTGCCGAATGCCATGCACGCCGAGTACACGGTGCGCGCAGCACAGGCCGGAAAGCACGTGCTGTGTGAAAAGCCGATGGCCACGTCCGTGCAGGATGCGCAGCGCATGGTCGATGCCTGCAAGCAGGCCAAGCGGAAGTTGATGATCGCCTACCGCTGCCAATACCTGCCTGAGTACCGCACGCTGATCAGCATGGCACGCGGCAAGTCGCTCGGTACGCTGCGGATGATAGAGGCTACCAACGGGCAGAACAACGCCGATGACGGCCAGTGGCGGTTGAACAAGGCGATGTCCGGCGGTGGGTCTCTGCCAGATGTCGGGCTGTACTGCCTGAACGCGGCCCGCTTCATTACCGGCGAGGAGCCGGTGGAGATCAGCGCGCGTACGGTGCAGCCGAAAGACGACCCGCGCTTCAAGGAGGTCGAGGATTTATGCAGCTTTACACTGCGCTTCCCCTCCGGCGTGTTGGCCAACTGCAGCAGCGGCTACTCCTACCATGAAAACCGCTTCCTGCGCGTGATGGGCGCCGAAGCCTGGGCGGGGCTGGACCCTGCTTTCAGCTACGACAACCTGACGATGCAGATCGGCCGTCGCGTCGGCAAGAGCAGCAGCCTGGAGCAGCGTCGCTGGTCGTCCAAAAGCCAGTTTGCGTTGGAGATGGACGCATTTGCCGAGTCCATCACGCACGACCGCGTTCCTCTCACGCCTGGCGAAGAGGGGCTTCAGGACATGCGCGTGATGGAGGCGATATACCAGTCCGCCGCATCCGGATCGGTCGTCAGGATGACGCCTGCCGAGGGGCTTGACGTGACACGCGGTCCGCCGCCGGCCCAGGAAACCTGACGGCAGCATGGCTGCGGGAAGCAGCCACTGGTCGACGTGCAACGGAGGCGGGACGGAGGGTAGCGTTCGAAGTGAAGCAGAGCCGTGTTTTCAAAAAAGGAAGCAAGAAGCGCATGAGCGCTGTCACGGACGGCTAAGTGACATGTGTCGTCACGGAGACCTCGAGAGAGATAAAAGTTTGTTGGTTCTTTTCAAAAAAGAACTGCTTTCTTTGCTGGTCTTGGTTGGCAAATGCGGGTGAGTTCCAGCTGGTATGTTACCTGCTCGGCTTATGGCGATATCTCGAGGAGCGACGCGCAAACCATACGTTCTGCAAAGAAAACAGAAAGTTGCTTTTGCCAGAACGTATATTCCAAAGTCTCCGTCAAGCAGAGATCGCTGATCTTCATCGGGGGAAGCGCGCCTGCCTCACTTACCGAGCGAAAGTTCATCTGCCCATCATGGCGGGTTGGTAACGTCGTCAGGCGAGTGTAATACTACTGGCGTTGATGCTAACCATAGAAAGCAAGCAGTCCTTTTTTGAAAAAAAGGACCAAAAAATTGCTGTCGCGCGCTCTCCGGATAGGCCCGCGATAGCGGAGACAAAAGTTTTTTGCTTCTCTTTTTCAAAAAAGAAGGCTTTGCTTGCTTCGGAACGGTCAACCTTCACGCCGTCTGGTATAAGCGAGCGGTCGGGCGACCGTGGTGACGCACATCGTCGACACGTAAGTCGTTGCAGGGTCATGACCGAGCATTGACAGAAGCGGTAAGCAGGCTCGTGAAATCGAGGCTTGTCGCATCCGGTGCTGCGCCACGTTCAGTCGTCCGCGACATCCGAAACGAGCTTCTGCTTCTTCCCTCCTCGAGCATCATCCGACCAGACGGGGTCGACCGTGGAATGCAGATGTTCGCCAAACAAAGAGCTAGAGCGTTTTCCGGCGTGCTAATCGATTCTAATACCAACCGCCCTAAACGCTGACCTGTGCCCATTCTCGGGTGGCGATTGAGGTTAGCCGTTCTGGCATGGCCATCAATGCGTTCCATGCGACACAGCAGGCGTCGACAATCTCTTCGTAGCTGTCCCACACGCGATGGCTGAGCCAATTACTGCGGAGGTATTGCCAGACATTCTCAACCGGATTGAGTTCCGGCGAGTAGGGCGGCAAGGTCAGTAGCGTGATGTTTGAGGGCACGATCAGGCGCTCGGACGGCCGATGCCAGCCGGCGCCGTCGACCTGCATCAGGCAGTGGGCGCCAGGTGCAACATGGCGGCTGACTTCAGCAAGATGCTGGCTCATGGCTTCCAGGTTGACCGAAGGCATGACGATCCCCGCACCCACGCCGCGCGCCGGGCACACCGCGCCAAATAGGTAGGCCCAGGTGTAGCGGCGATCGCGCGGTGCAGCCGGTCTGCTGCCGCGCGGCGCCCACACGCGGGTCAGCGTGCCCTGCTGGCCGACGCGGGCTTCATCCTGCCACCAGATCTCGAGCGGTTTGCCGGCGGCATGGGGCGGCAGGGCGGCCGCGATCAGGTCGGCAAAGTTTTTTTGTGTGTCGCCTGGGCGGCCGGGTCCTGCTCGGGATGGAACGGCCGTACGCTCAGCTTGCGGAACGCCAGCCTGGCCAGCAACTTGCCGACGCTGCGTTCATGATAGTGCACAGCGAAGTCCGACTGCAGGCGCGCCTGCAGATCGCTGCATCGCCAACGGACAACGCCGTCCCGCGCCAGATCGGGACCTTGCTCCACCAGCGCCTTGAACGCCGCGAGCTGCTCAGGCGTCAACTGCGCCGGACGGCCTGGACTGCGACGGTTGGCCAGGCCGTCTAGGCCTTCCTCGTTGTAGTGGTGCACCCAATCGCGCAGCGTCTGCCGGTCCATGCCGCAGGCCTCGGCGGCCTCGGTCCGCGGCCGCCCTTCCAGCACGAGCGCAATCGCCAATAAGCGCCGCACGACCGCTCCATCATTGCAGCGCGACGCCTCACGGCGCAGGTCAAAAGCTGATCTGTCTAGACGCGTGACCGGCACCGGCTTGCTCATTTCTGACCCCCGAATCGGATGACCAGACCAGAGAATCACAAAATCAGCCGCGTGGGTACAATCGCGAGTCATCCTATTGGGCGGTTGGTATAACAAGGTTGGAAAACGTTTTAGCCGGTAACCCAACGACTTCCGCGATCAACCCTGCTCCGCATACCCGAGTACTTGTTGGCGTTCTTGATTCGTTCGCATCGAACCGCTAACCTCCGGCCATGCTCCTTGGTTCATCCTCGCCAGATCCTGTCCCCTTCGATGAGGTCGCCGCCGTGCTGGAAGCGGCAGCGCCGCTTGCCTGGCGGTCCGCCCGCTCTCATCGCCGCCAGCAGCCGGCACCTCGCAGCGGCGCTCGATGCGGCCGGGTTTCAGGTTGTGCGGACGGCTGCTCCAAGCCGGCCATTGACGCTGTGAGGTGGTCTGGCCACCGCCGAGCCGCGTGATGCCGGACGGCATCCATCAGAACCGCCAGCGCGAGACGCTGATCCGGCTGCCCATCGCCGATCTGGTGGGTTGGCAACTGCTGGCATCGTGCGGGGCGTGTCGGGCGGACCGGATCGTGATGGTATCCGACCTGGTAGCGCGCTACGGTGCAGAGCGCACGCTGGTGATGCTGGTGCCTCGGTTGCGGTGCGGCACGTGCCGCCGGCCACCTTCCGACGTGGTGCTTCGGAACAAATATCCCGCGCAGATGGGCGGCTCCGGCTTCGTGCAGGTGATCCTGAAGAAGCCATGACCGGCGCTGGATAGAACTGCGGCACCCGGAGAGGTTGGCTGCTCGTTCCGGGTCGGTTCCGGCCACGCGGATTGCGTCACACCGTTCCAGCCATCTGATTTTCCAGTCCATGCGTTGCACGGTACCTGGCTCATAAGGCTTGGCAGTATGGACGCACCGCAGCGAGCCGAGGAGTCACCCTCAAAATTGACGAGGACGTGAGCGGCGTGGGTGTACGAGGCACAAGGTTCTCCGCCATGCATCACGTTGCACATGACATGGTGTGCGGGCATCGTTTTCCATGAACCGCTTCCGCGCTCCTCGACATGGATGCTTTCAGGGCCAGTCGTGTGCCCTACACGTGACGGACCGACACATCAGCGTCAGCACGGGTGGATGTGAGGCGAGTGCGCGCTTCGGGTGGTAGGAAGGGCAAGGTAAGCAGTTCTTTTTTGAAAAAAAGAACCAAAAAACTTTCGGTTTCTTGGGCGCGCTCTGGTGAGACGTGTCGCTTCAGGTGTCCGCCAAGGGCGAGGCAAAACAACTAGGACGACTTTTGCTGTTGCTCGACAGGTCGGGTTCCGCACTTGTAAGTGTCTACCAATGTGCGGCCGCTTCGCCTCCCAACTGCCGCCCGAGCTGCTGCGCCGCATCTTTGCTGTGCTGGGTGAAATCCCGAACACGCCGCCATCCTGGAACGTCGCACCAACCCAGGACGCGCCTGTCGTTCGCCGGGATCCACAAACAGGGGAGAGACGGCTGAGTGCGTTGCGCTGGGGCCTGGTGCCGCACTTCACCAGAGACCTGAAGGCCTGCAAGCGACCAATCAACGCAAGGGCGGAGACCATGGCCAGCGCGGGCATGTTCCGCAGCGCACTGGCTGAACGGCGCTGCCTGGTGCCGGCGGATGCCTTCTACGAGTGGCAGGCGGTGCCGAACGGCAGGCAGCCTTACGCCATCGCCAGGACGGATACCGCGCCGCTGGCCTTCGCCGGTATGTGGGAAAGCTGGCGGGACCCGGCCGGCGAGCTGCTGCGGACGTTCACCATTGCCACCACCACCGCCAACCCGGACATGCTGCGGCTGCACAACCGAATGCCGGTGGTCCTGGAGCCGGCAGACTGGCCGGTGTGGCTGGGCGAGCAGGACGGCGACTACGCCGCGCTCCTGCGGCCGGCGCCGGCTGGCACAATGCGTTTATGGCCGGTCAGCCGCGCGGTGAACAACGTGCGGAACAACGGGCCGGACCTGCTGGACACGGCGGACGATCCGCACGCGCCCCCGCCGAACGACGCGCTTGCCGGCGACAACCCGGCGTGAGTGCACCACAGTACAAATTGACCCGGACACAACCACAGATAGTAAGCGTGCCGCAGTCCGGCCCGGGTGTTCGCGAGCGAGGCTCGAGGCCGAGGCAAACCGACTTCCTGAGTATATACCTGAGAAGTCGCCCTGATGGCCATCTGTCGTGGTTCGGTCATGCCGCAGCGTGCGACTCGCACGACGCTTCGGTGGTCATGGCGACTATAGAACGGCTTGCCCGCTCGAATTGATGGCGTAGGCAAGCCGATCGGCTCCGGTGCGCGCCACGCCAGTGAATGCACCACGCTGACTTTCGAAACGGACACTGGCGTATTCAGCAGAAGCTTTGTGGTCTGGTCGTCGCGAATTGTCCTTCAGCGTACGCCCAAAAGAGCAAAAGTTTTTTGATTCTTTTTTTCAAAAAAGAACTGCTTGCCTTGCCGTCCACTGTGCCCTGTTGTGTGCACGCCTTGTGTACGGTCAGCACGTTGTGGCAATAATCGTGGCAAGCCGGGTATGACGTGCGAGGCAGGCCACAAGAAGGCGCCAAGTGACCGAAAAGCAGGACGAGACGCTCGCGGCGGTGACGGCCAAGGCCGGTCTTCCCGCCAGCACGGACGAACGGCGGTTTGCGCCGGGTGCGGTCGAGCAGACTGAGCACCAGCACCGGACGCTGGTCGAGGGCGTGCCGCACCTGATCTGGCGCTCCTGCGACCTGGGACTTTGGACCTGGGCCAGCCCGCAGTGGCTGACCTACACCGGACAAACTCAGGACGAGAGCCACGGCCGCGGCTGGCTCGACGTAGTGCATCCTGAAGATCGCGCGCACACCTTGAAGGCGTGGGCGGCAGCGATCGGGAAGGGCGAACTTGACGTCGAGTTCCGGGTTCGCCGCGCCGCGGACGGAAGATGGGTGTGGCATCATACCACGTCCCTGCCGTTGCGCGACGAGACCGGGCGCATCATCGAGTGGCTCGGCTCGACGACCGACATACAACCCTACAAGGACCTGCAGCTTCGTCAGGCCGAATTGCTGGACAAGGCGGAGCGTCACGCGCAGGAGTTGGAGGCGGAGGTCGGTCGGCGCATGCAGGCGGAGACGCGGCTGCAGCACGCTGCCTACCACGACAACCTGACAGGGCTGCACAACCGAGCCTGGTTCATGGAAAGGTTCAGGCAGTCGCTGCGGACGAACGGAGCGCCGCCCACCTGCTCGTTGCTGTTTCTCGACCTGGACCGCTTCAAGCTGATCAACGACAGCTTCGGCCACCCGGCGGGCGACACCCTGCTCGCGGAGGTTGGTCAGAGGCTGCAAGGGTGCACGCAGGGCGAGGCCGCGTTGGCGCGGCTCGGCGGCGACGAGTTCGCGGCTTTGGTCGAAGGCTTCGACAGTATGGACGCCGCCCTGCGCCTGGCCGAGCGGATCAACGAAGCGCTGCGCCGCCCGTTCATGGTGGGAACGCGGGAGGTGACCGCCACGTGCAGCATCGGCGTGGCGCACGCGATGGCGGGGCACTCAAGATACGAGGAGCTGATCCGCGACGCCGGCGTGGCGATGTACGAGGCGAAGGCGAACGGCTCCGGCGGCTGCGCCGTGTTCACTGCGGCGATGCGGGACAAGGCCGCCGAAGCGCTGATGCTGGAAAGCGACCTGCGCCAAGCGCTGTCTCGCGGCGAGTTCTCGCTGCGCTACCAGCCGATCTGCGACGCAGACACGTCGGGCATCATCGGCGTGGAAGCGTTGATACGCTGGCGCCACGCCGAGCGCGGCGACGTGCCGCCCTCCCAATTGATCCCGGCGGCCGAGAAGGCAGGCCTGATCCGCAACCTTGGGCAGTGGGTGTTCCGCAAGGCTTGCGCGCAGATGCTCGTCTGGCACGAGCGTTACCCCACGCTGGACCTGCAGTTGAACGTCAACGCGTCCGCCGACGAGTTGCGCGACGGCCAATACCTGGCAGACATCCAGGAGATCCTCGCCACAACGCGCTTCGACCCGCGGCGCTTGCAAGTCGAGGTGACGGAAGGCGTGTTCCTGCGGCAACCCGAAACGACGGGCGAAATTCTTGACGGGTTGCGGGCGTTGGGCGTCCGGATCGCGCTGGATGATTTCGGGACGGGCTACTCTTCGCTGGCCTACCTGAGCCGCTACCCCGTCGACACGCTGAAGATCGACCGCACGTTCGTCTCCGACATGCTGACTCAGCGCCGCACCAGGGAGGTGGTCGAGGCAATCATACGGCTGGGACACGCGATGGACCTGTTGGTCGTGGCCGAGGGCGTTGAGGAGGACGCACAGTTGCAGGCGCTCAGGGCGTCCGGCTGCGACCTGGTGCAGGGTTTCCTGCTGGGCCGGCCGCTGAACGCAGCCGATCTCGAGGCCGTGCTGGACGAGCAAGCCAGGCTCGGACCTTTCATCACCTAGCGAATGGTTGTATGCGAGGCACGCGGGTAGTCACATTCTTGAGTTGGTTTGGCTCGGGAGGAAGAAAAGCAAGCAGTTCTTTTTTGAAAAAAAGAACCAAAAAACTTTTGCTTCCTGTCGGTGTGCCGTGGTGATGCGTGTCGTTTCAGCTTTCTGCGACAGCGTTGCCGAACGTCTTTTGTCGATTTTTATCCAACAGGTGACCGGGCGCGTATTGAGGCAGCGCGTTGTCACAGCATTGGTGACCGGCCGCAGTCCAGGGCTCTCTCAGAAGACCAGAGTCGCGACAGGCGCGCGAACTGTCGCACATAGCGATCCCTGGTGTTGACCCGTCGCACGCAAGCCAAGCAGTCCTTTTCTGTGAAAAGAACCAATAATTATTGCATCCTACGGCGCGTTGCAGAACCTTCGCGACGGCAGGAATAAAAGTTTTTTGGTTCTTTTTTTCAAAAAAGAACCGCTTTCTTCCTTACCTACCGTGTCCTGACATGCGTATGCGTGTCCGCCGCAGCCGCGTGGCTGTGCTCGTCGAACTCCATCATTGCCGGGACGATGATCATCCTGCCGTTCCGCACGCCCCGTTCTGCCAGCACCGACTGTGCAAGCTGGCGGATCTGTCCGGTGCCGCCTTTCAGGATGGCCACTTCGAGTCCGCTCTCGTGGTTGAGCGGAACATGCATGTTCGCCACTGAAAGGTCGTGGTGATCGTGGAACAGCGAGGAAAGTTTTCGCGCCAAGTCGCGGGCTGCGTGTTCGTAGACGTAGACGATGGCGGCCACGCAATCCGGCGCCTCGTCGGCGTCCAGCAGCGCCTGGTGGATGCCCGCCCTGGCAACGTCGCGCATCGCCTCGGAACGGCCTTTGTAGCCGCGCGCCGCGATCAGCCGATCCAGTTCCGCCATCAGGTCGTCGTCGATGGTTATGGTCACGCGCTGCACGGCGATGCTTCCCTACCAGTTGCTGCGCAGTATGACATTATGATCAAAACCTCACATGAATTGTTACAGGCTGCATCCGTCCGACCCAGCCGACGGGTATGTGAGTCCAATAGCCGGACTCCGAACACATGGGGATTTGGGTGCGCAAAACCGTCTGGCCGGCAATCATCGGTCTGGCATGTTGTGTAACGTGTGAGCACGCCTGTGCACAGGCGGCGCTCCCGTCCGCTGCGGCGAAACCCGTGGCTGTCAACGGCACGATCGAGCAGATCGTCGTCACCGCGTCCCGCCTCGACCTGACCGGCCGGGCGACCACCGCCAGCCAGGGGTCGGTCACCAGGAAGGAACTGGTGTTGCGCCCGACTTATCGCGTCGGCCAGCTGCTGGAAAGCATACCTGGCCTGGTCGTCTCGGTGCATTCGGGTGAGGGCAAGGCTTACCAATACCTCGCACGCGGCTTCAACCTGGACCACGGCACCGACCTCGCAAATTTTGTCGACGACGTCCCCGTCAACCGCCCGACCGATGCGCACGGCCAGGGCTACTCCGACCTCAATTTCCTGATTCCCGAGCTGGCGCAAGGACTGGACTACACCAAGGGCCCATACTACGCGTCGGTCGGTGATTTCGGCGCAGTCGCTTCACAACATCTGCGTCTGGCCGACGATTTGGAGAACCAGGTCATCGGCAGCGTCGGCACGTTGGGCGACGAACGCCTGGCCGGCACCGGGGACTACCATTTCGGAGGCGGCGACCGCCTGCTGGCCGCGGCCGACATCAGCCACGTCGACGGCCCGTTCAGGCCCGGCAACAACTTCCGCAAGGTGGACACAGCCTTGCGCTATGTGGACGGCACGCCCACCGACGGCTTCACGCTGACGGCGCTTTACTACCGCGGCGAAGGACGCCTCAGCACCGACCAGCCGGAGCGCGCTGTGCAGGAAGGCCTGATCTCCCGGTTTGGCACGCTGGATCCGACCGACGGCAGCTTTTCCGAGCGCGAAAGCCTTTCCGCCCGCTACGCTGCATCCGGGGAAAACTGGCAGTTCACCACGAACGCCTATGCCGTGCACAGCCTGCAGGTGCTGTGGAACGATTTCACCCACTTTCTCAACGACCCCGTCAACGGCGATCAGGAACAGCAGGACGAGACCAGAAACACCTTCGGTGGCGCTGCGGCTTTCGTTTATCACGCCAGTCTGCTGGGCATCCAGAGCGACACCACGGTCGGCATCCAGGGCCGCTACGATGACGCTTACGTCGACAAGCGCCACACCAGGGATCGTGTGGTGCTGGATTACTGCGACGTGCTGGGCGTGCCTTATATGCAGGGCCATGGCGCCTGCAACGCGGACCGCATCCAGTTGGGCGACACTGCACCGTATTTCGAGAACACGACGCGATGGGTGCCCTGGTTGCGCACCGTGCTCGGCCTGCGCGAGGAGTTCTACAACGCGACCGACCGCAGCCTGATCACCGGCTTCAAAGGCACTGGCGCGCAGACCCTGTTGCAGCCGAAGGGCAGCCTGATTCTGGGACCGTGGCGCGGCACGGAGCTATACCTCAGCGCCGGACGCGGCTTTCATTCAGACGATACGCGCGGCGTGTTCCAGACCTTGCCGTTGGAAGGCATCCCCGGCGTCTCGCACCCGACGCCGCTGCTGGCGCGCGCCGACGGCGAGGAGGTTGGAGTGCGCACCAGCCCAATCCGCAACCTGCACATCCAGGCGGCACTGTTCCAGATCGAGTTCGTCTCCGAACTGGTCTACGATCAAGACATGGGCATGGACCAGGCTGAAGCACCCAGCAAGCGTCGCGGGGTGGAGGTCTCGGCTCAGTACCGCCCGTTCCCATGGATCGAGTTCAACACCGATCTCGCCGCGACCAAGGCACGTTTCGCCACCGGCAACCCTGCCTCCTACGGATTGAACGGGCTCTACATACCTGATGCGCCCGACTTCATTGGATCGTTCGGCGTGCTGGTGGACGAGCTCGGCCCCTGGTACGGCGGATTGCAATGGCGCATCCTCGGCTCCTACCCGCTCAATCCGGACAATGTTGTGCGCGGTAGCGGCTACAGCGAGGTGAACCTGGAGCTTGGCTACAAAGTAAGGCCGGGTACGAAGCTACAGCTAAGCATCTACAATGTCTTCAACCAGAAGGCGGACGCGTTCGACTACGATTACGTCTCTCGCCTGCCCGGCGAGCCCGCCGCCGGCATCACCAGCGAGCGCGATGACTTGCAGTTCCATCCGCTCGAGCCGCTGTCCGCACGCTTCATGCTGACGCAGGCGTTCTGACGGAAACGGTTGAACAGGGCCGAAGCTGACGTTTCGGCTTCGGAAAAGTATGAGGGCCTGCTTTGCCAGGGAAAAAAGCTTTGGTTCGGCTGTCGCGGACAACTGATACGACCCTGCTCTGCTTCAAACCTAAGAGAGCAAAGGTTTTTTGAGTTCTTTTTTTCAAAAAAGAACTGCTTGCTTTCTTGTCTGAAACTCGGCCAAGCGAATTGCGAACACGCAATAGCATTCATTTCGCATAAGGGTCTGATATCACGGAGACGTGATAAAAATGACCTGTCGCCATGGTGCGATCGACCACTGGTCCGCATCCGATACGGGTGTCCGGGACGTTAATACATTGGATGACAAAAGCTGCATCCAGCCGTCTCGCACTTCGCCTGCTTCGGGAGAAAAACATGAAACGTACACTGCTTGCAGCGTCCGCGCTTGCGGCTGCTGCCATGGCGACGCCTGCGCTTGCATCCAGCCACCGCGAGGCACCGATGATCGCCGGCATGCCGCGCCTGGACGCATCGGATTTCTACCTGTTTCGCAGCTACGAACCCGGCCGCCAGAACTTCGTGACGATGATCGCCGACTACGTTCCGCTGCAGGATCCCGGCGGCGGCCCGAACTTCTTTAACCTGGAAACCAACGGCTACTACGACATCAACGTGGACAACAACGGGACCGGCAAGCCGACCTTCACCTTCCGCTTCCGCTTCGCCACGGTCGATAGGGGGCTCTCGCTCAACATTGGCGGCAAGACGGTCGCGATACCGTTGATCAACGACGGCCAGATCACCCCAGGCAACAACGCGTCGCAGAACGTGCTGCAACGCTTCACCGTCTCGCTGGTCACCTACGCGGCAAACGGCGCGCCGACGGAGACCCCGCTGACCGGCGACGCCGGCAAGACCGTTTTCGTGAAGCCGTCCGACAACATCGGCGACAAGTCTATCCCCAGCTACGCCGAGTATGCCGCCCGTTTCACTTACATGCTGAACATCCCCGGATGCGGCGGCCAGGGCAGGCTATTCGTCGGCCAGCGCAAGGACCCGTTCGTCGTCAACCTTGGCGAGACGTTCGACCTCGTGAACTACGCCAACCCAGTGGGCGAGCAATACGACGCCTCCGCGATGGATGATCTTGCACAGAAGAACGTGACGTCGATCGTGTGGGAGGTGCCGGCCGCATGCCTGACGAACACCGGCGACCCGGTGGTTGGCGCCTGGACCACGTCTTCACTGGGCACAACCACGGGCAAGACCACCACCTACAAGCAGGTATCCCGTCTGGCCAACCCGCTGGTCAACGAACTGGTTATCGGTTTGCCTGACAAGGACAAGTTCAACGCGTCACTGCCGGCCGACGACGCACAATTCGTCAAATACGTCACCAACCCGACGGTGCCTGCGTTGATCCAGGCGTTGTTCAACACGCCGGCGCCCACACAATTTCCGCGTCAGGATCTGGTGGCAGTGTTCGCCACCGGCGTTACCGGCCTGAACGCGCCTGCGCACCTGCAGACTGCGTCAGAGGAGATGCGTCTCAACACCAGCATCGCCATTACGCCTTATGGCTCGCAGAGCCGTCTCGGCGTGATAGGCGGCGACAACGCCGGCTACCCGAACGGTCGCCGTCCGGGCGACGACGTGGTCGACATCACGTTGCGCGTGGCGATGGGCAAGCTCTACGCGCTTGGCTTGTTCGGCGGCGCGTCCAACGCACCGTCCGGCAATTTGGAATTCACCGACGGCGCATATACGGACGATACGCACTACTTGCAGAAGTTCCCTTACGTGATGCCGCCGCTGTCTGACTCGCCGCAGCCTCCGCACGAGCCGCAGTAACATGCGTGCCGCCTTGCCTGGTGCGGAGTGCGCTCTGCGTCAGGCAAGGCGAGGCCGTCTCCGTCTCAACCAACGCGAACTTCCCAAAGAGCCAAAATCAAAGGAGCAAAAGTTTTTTGGTTCTTTTTTTCGAAAAGGAACCGCTTGCTTTGCTTTTCTCCTCATCACGAACTTGGCGCGAGCCGAGCCGTACATCCCAAGCAACGACGCTGCCGTGTTGGAACGTCTGCCGGACGCCGGCGACAGCGCAGCCCGAGCTTTGCGCGCCAGGCACCGCGCGCTCGCCGAAGACCCGCACGACCTGAAGCTGGCGCTCGACGTCGCGCGCGGCGATCTCGACCGCGCCCGCGCGCTGGGCGACCCGCGGTATCTGGGGCGCGCAGAGGCTGCTTTGGTGCCGTGGCCACCTGGCGCGGCGCCGCCGGCAGTCACACTGCTGCGCGCCGTCATAAAGCAGAGCAATCATGACTTTTCGGGCGCGCTCGCAGATCTCGCCGATGTCCTTCAAAAGCAACACGGCAACGCTCAGGCTTGGCTGACGCAAGCTGCCATTCATCAGGCACAGGCGGAGTACGGCGCTGCGTTGGCCGATTGCGGCCAATTTGCCGCGTCGGTGATCGGCTTGGCGCCGGACGTTTGTACTGCGTCGTCCATGTCGCTGACCGGCCACGCGCCGATGGCGTTGCGTGCCGTCAGTCTGTCGTTGCAGGTCAATGCGGTCGAGGCGGTGCGCACGCCTGATGTGGCCATGTGGGCGTTGACTCTGGCAGCGGAGACGGCAGAGCGTCTGGACGATAAGTCCGCGGAGCATTGGTTTGGCCGCGCGATGACGCTGGATCCGACCGATCCTTACTTGTTGGCGGCTTGGTCGGACTGGTTGCTGGACCACGGCCGGCCACGCGAGGTGACCGCGCTGCTGGGGCGCTACACGCGAGTCGATCCGCTGCTGCTACGCTTAGCCTTGGCAGAGCAGGCACTGGGCGACCCGGCATTAGGAGGACACGTGGCCGACCTGACGGCGCGCTTCGAAGCGAGCAGGCTACGCGGTGAGACAGTGCACCGTCGCGAAGAGGCGAGGTTTTGCCTCGACCTGCTGCATGATGCGGCGGGTGCGGTCGAGCTGGCGCGCGCGAACTGGGACGTGCAGCGCGAGCCTGCGGACGCGCGGGTGCTGCTGGAAGCGGCGCTGGCATCCGGGCAGATCGACAGGGCTGCGCCGGCGGTCGCCTGGTTGCGCGACAATCACGTGCAGGACGCAAAGTTGACGGCGTTGGTGAAGTGAGAAGGCAAGGACGGCGTTCTCTTTTGAAAAGAACGGTCAAAAAGCTTTCGGCTTGGCTGTTGCGGACTCCTTCGCGCTACGTGACTCAGGTAAGGGACTTGTCTGGTTCTTTCCTCACGAAGGTGACGTTCCTGCTGGTTTTGTTGTGTTGCCTGCAAGCACAGGCCCACAGTGCCAGCAGTTCCTACCTGCACGTGGGCGTGCACGGCCGCATGCTGGACGTTCAGTGGTCCATCGCGCTGCGTGACCTCGACTATGCTATTGGATTGGACACTGACGGCGACGGTGCGATCACCTGGGGCGAACTTCGCCAGCACGCCGGCGCTATCAACGCCTATGCTCTGGCGCGTCTTCGCCTTCAGGCCGACGGCAAGCTGTGCAAGGCCGGCTCCGTTACCAACCTCGTCGACCAACTCAGCGACGGTGCCTACGCCGTGCTGCGGTTCGACGCGGTGTGTGAGGATACACCTGCACGGGTGTCCGTGCATTACACACTGCTGTTCGACCAGGACCCTCTGCATCGCGGTCTGCTGACGGCCTTGGTGGGTGGCGTGGCCCACGCGTATGCCCTGTCGCCCGCGCAACAGGACGTGACCTTTGACGTGACCCCCGGCTACGGCGAGACGGTGCGCAGCTTTTTCTCCACCGGCGTGGACCATCTGCTCACCGGCATCGACCACATGCTGTTCGTGACGATGCTTCTGGTTCCGGCAATGTTCTATAGGCGCAAACACGATAAGGGTCCGGGCGCCACGTTGCTGCCGGTCACCGACTTTCGTGCCATGTTCATCGAGTCGCTGAAGGTATTGAGCGCGTTCACTCTTGCGCACGGCACTACTCTGACGCTTTCCGTTTTGCACATCGTCTACGTGCCGGAGTGGCTGAGCGAGGCCGGGATCGCGCTGACCATTTTCGCCACCGCGTTGGACAACATATTTCATTTCATCCCAGGACGGCGCTGGCCGCTGGCTTTTGCGTTCGGTCTGGTGCATGGGCTGGGGTTCGCGACAGCACTCGGCCCGATGTCGTTACCACCCGTCTCGCTCGGCGTGGCGTTGATCTCGTTCAACATGGGGCTCGAAGCGGCACAGGTGAGCATCGCAGCGATCGTCTTGCCGATCGGTTTTCTCATGCGAAACACTATGGTTTATCCAAAACGCATCCTGCCCGGCGTGTCCGGGGCGGTCGCGGCAGTCGCGCTCGCCTGGTTTGCAGACCGGGTCACAGGCGCAGGCGTGATGCCGTTCTAGACACAATTTGTGACGGCCAGCAGTTTTAGAGGCCCGGAAACAAAAGGCGGATACAACCTAAAGGCCCTCGCCGACCAGACCCATCGACCTATCTTGCACACCATCGAGAGTAGTCTCAGCCCACTCCTACCGTGAACTGTGCGTCATGTCCGATGTACCTCCGCTCGGTTTGCCGCGGGAGACCACATTATCTCAGCCTTCCGCGACAGCGAAGACAAAAGCTTTTTGCTTCTTTGTCTCGAAAAAGAAGACGCTTGCTTTCTCCCGTCAGACGACGCGTGCGTCCCGAACGCTAACGACTCAACATGGTCGGCCAGGTCTTCTGCAACCCATCCCGGGATGCCGACCGACGGCATGGCTTCGCTGTCAACCGCTCCCACCATCGTGCTATCAGGTCGTCATGGAGACCAAGAAGCCAATCCCGCTCGCCGTGCTCGTCGGCATCCAAACTCCGGACATGGACGACGTGGCGCATCATGCCAGCCTTGAGGAGCTGGCGCGCCTGGTCAACACGCTTGGCTACAAAGTGGCCGGCACGGTGTCGCAAAAGCGCGAGGGCACAGGGGCCGGGCTGCTGCTGGGCAGCGGCAAGCTGGCGGAGCTTGCCGCGCTGACCGGAGGAACCGGTGTGGTCGGCTCCATGGCGCCCCCACCGAAGTCGAAGGCCCGGCAGCGTTTCGAGGGTGCCGCCGAGCCTGATGGTCAGGCCGAACCCGACCCGGACGGCGCCCGCAAGCCGGAGTTCGTCATCGTCGACCACGAGCTCTCGCCCAGCCAGATACGCAACCTCGAACGCGCCACCGGTGCCGAGGTGCTGGACCGCACCGGCGTCATTGTCGAAATATTCCATCGTCACGCCAACACGCGCGAGGCGAAGCTGCAGGTTGAAATGGCGCGTCTGAAATACGTCGCACCCCGCTTGCGGGAATCGTCAGGCGGCGGCGGCGGCCGTCAGCAGGGCCCGGGTGCCGGCGAAAGCAACCTGGCCCTGGATCGCCGCAAGATACGCGACCGATTGGCGGAGCTTCGCCTGCAGCTCGACGCCGTGCAGCGTGACGGTGACCAGCGCCGCTCCGCCCGCCGAGACCAGCTGCGCGTGGCGCTGGTCGGATACACCAACGCGGGCAAGTCCTCGTTGATGCGCGCGCTCACCGGCAGCGAGGTGCTGGTGCAGGACAAGTTGTTTGCCACGCTGGACACAACCGTCCGCATGCTACAACCGGAGACGCGGCCGCGCGTGCTCGTCTCGGACACCGTAGGCTTCATCAAGCAACTTCCGCACGACCTGGTCGCCTCGTTCCGCTCTACTCTCGCCGAGGCGTTGGAAGCATCGTTGCTCCTGTTCGTGGTCGATGCGTCGGACCCGACCTACGAGGCACAGCTGGACGTAAGCCGCAGCGTGTTGCGCGAGATCGGCGCCGACGTGGTTCCGTCACGCCTGATCTTGAACAAGGCGGACCGGGTGGACGAAGCTGGGCGTCACGCGCTCATGGTGAAACACCCCGAGGCGATCCTGCTCTCCGCGCACGTGCCGCAGGACGTCAGCGTTCTGCGTGACACCATCATCGCCTTCTTCGAAGCGGCGATGGTGGAGGATGTGCTCGTGTTGCCCTACGCAAAACAAGGAATGATCGGCGACGTGTACGAAAGCACGCGCGTGCTGTCGGAAGACTACGAGGAAACCGGCCGCGTGCTGAAAGTGCGCGGCCTGCCGGGTGCAATTGCGCGACTGCACCGGAGCCTTGGCGGATAGTCAAGCTTCGATTGGTGACAGGGCAGGCGTGCTTGCACTCCACTTGTCAGGATTCAATCCTGGCGTGAAGCCGGCCGACATAAACGAAGTTTCCGGTCCTTTGTCGCGTCGGATCTCCGGCGAGGAAAGCAAGACCTTCTTTTCTGAAGAAAAGAAGCAAAAGACTTTTGGGCCTGCTGTCGCGGAGGTTTCTGCAAAGCGCGCGCAGGGCGGTAGACGTTTCTGGTTGCTCTTGCACTTTCCGGTTGAACACCGCCCTCGCCATCATCGTGAAGGTCGACCGTTCCGAAGCAAGCAAGGCCCTCTCTTCTGAAAAAAGAAGCAAAAAACCTTTGACTCCGCTGTCGCGGACCTTTCCGGAGAGCGGGCGACAGCGGAGTCAAAAGTTTTTTGGTCCTTTTTTTCCAAAAAAGGACTGCTTGCTTTCTATGAGTCCACGCAAATTGGCACCACCCACCGCGCGAGAGCCCTTCACTGCGCCCGTGTCACCTCGAAGCCCTGGTTCTTCAGCAGCGCCGGCACGCCGGTGGAGCCGCACAGATGCGCCGCCCCGACCGCTACGAACGCGGTGCCGCTGCCCTGCAGCCGGTCGGCGATCTTCTGCACAAAACCTTCGTTGCGGCGAAGTATCAGCTCCGTCCACGATGCTTCCTGGTGCTTGCGCATGTCCTGATTGGTCAGCCGGTCCAGCGTATCCTGGTCGCCGGCTTGCCACGCTGTGAGCAGTTGCGCGAATTCCGGCCCTGCGCCGTCGAACTCGTCGATCTCCTGTTCCAGCGCGGTGATCTGGGCGGCATCCGGCATGTCGGCCAGCATGGCAAATTGCTGGTCCAACGTCTCGAAGGTCGGCGTGGCCATGTGGTGATCATGCGCGTAGGCCAGCAACGTGGATTCTGCGCCCATAGCCACCGGGCCGGCGTGCTGCAGCGCTGCGGCGTCCAGCAGTATCTCGGCCAGCCATGGGCGGGCACGTGCGAACAGCAACGGCGGCATGCCGGAAAGCGCCACGTCACGGCGGAACCGCCCGCGGTAGTCGGGGGGCAGCAGGGTTTCGGTGCTCTGCGCGGCACCCAGGCCGTAGTGGCGCAGCGCAGCCACGTTGGCGGCGAGGTTGCCGATGTCGGCTTCGGTCCACAACTCGGTGGATTGGGCGAGTGCCGCACCGATGCGGCTGTCCATCCAGCGCGTCTTGGCGGGCAGGACGTGGATGGTGCCGAACAGGTAGACGGTGGCGCCGTTCCTGTGCGCAACCCACAGGGCGGGGTCGGCGCGCGCGGGCATGGCGGCCAGCAGGGTCAGCAGCGCGGCGATGCACAGGCGGCGGATCGTCATGAATGCGAGACTACGCCCCGGGCACGTACTTGCAAAGCCGAAACAAGTCACCGTCTTCCAGGTCGGGTAGAACGGCCAAACGTCACCCGTATACGATCGGGCCTGTTGGATAACGGTGTTCGATGGCCCAATAAGCCTTGGCGCGTCCCGCATGCGTTTCCGGCATCGTATCTGCAGGCGCAAGACTTCGGAATCAGTGTAAGCACGGCCTTCTTTTTCGAAAAAAAGAAGCAAAGAGCTTTTGCGAGCGCTGTCGCGGACAGTTGAAACATACGCTTCAACACGGCGCACCGAACGAGACCAAAAGTTTTTTGGTTCTTTTTTTCAAAAAAAAACCGCTTGCCTTGCCTTCTACCGCCAAGCTGCAAGGCTAGAACCGCACCTAGGAACCACCGCATGATCCGTCCTGCCCTGCGCGTTGCATTGCTGCTGAGCGCCGCCCTGCCTGCCGCGCCCGCTTTGGCCCAATATCCCGGCCATCCCGTCACCTCGCCGGACATCAATGTTGCCGACCTCGCCGCCCGCGACCGCGCCATTGCCGACGACGCATTCCAGGGCCGCGGCCCGGGCACGCCGGCCGGGGAGGCCGCTGCCGCCTGGATCGCCGACGAGATGGAGCGGATCGGCCTGGCGCCCGGCAATCACGGCAGTTATGTCCAGCCAGTGCCCAGCGTGAAGATAACGCTGGATGCTGCGCGCTCGCACCTGGCCTTTGCCACGCCGCATGGCGCCATCACCCCGGCGTTTCCGTCCGACACGGTGTATTGGACGCCGCGCTTCAAGACGGACAGCGTGTCTCTCAGCAACACGCCCATGGTGTTCGTCGGCTACGGCGTGGTGGCACCGGAATACCACTGGGACGACTACGCCGGCGTCGACGTGCACGGCAAGACGGTGGTGCTGCTGGTCAACGACCCGGGCAACGAGGATGCGCATCCGGACCCGGCCTTCTTCAAAGGCCGCGCCATGACGTATTACGGCCGCTGGACCTACAAATACGAGGAGGCGGCGCGCCACGGTGCCGCCGCCGTCATCATCGTGCACGAGACAGTGCCCGCGGCGTATGGCTGGCAGGTGGTGCGCAACTCCAACTCGGGGGCCAAGCTGTGGCTGGACGCGGCAGACGGCAACGCGTCCGCCGTGCCGGTGCAGGGCTGGATACAACTGGCCACCGCGCGCGATCTGTTCGCCCGCGCCGGGCTCGACTACGACCGCGAGAAGCGCGCGGCCAACACGCCCGGCTTCCGCCCGGTGCCGATGGTGGGCGAGACGATGTCAGCCGAGCTGCACTCCAGCGTGGCGCATCTGGAAACACGCAACGTGGTGGGCATGGTGCCCGGCAGCCAGCATCCTGGCGACGTGGTGCTCTACACCGCGCACTGGGACCATCTCGGCGTGAAGCCGGACGTGCCTGGGCCCGACAAGATATACAACGGCGCCATCGACAACGGCATGGGTGTCGCCAGCATACTCGAGATAGCACAGGCCTTCGTGCACGCGCCGGCGCCCAAGCGGACGGTGGCGATCATCTGCTGGACGCTCGAGGAACAGGGCCTGCTCGGCTCACAGTATTTCGCGCAGAACCCGATCTGGCCGGCGTCGCACATCGTCGGCGGCATCAACATCGACGCAAACCTGCCCGAAGGCCCGGCGCACGACCTGGTGCTGATCGGCAACGGCGCCTCGCAGATGGAGGATCTGCTGGCCACCGCGCTGAAGCAGCAGAACCGGACGATCTCGCCCGATCCGGAATCGGAGAAGGGCAGCTTCTACCGCTCGGACCACATCAGCCTGGCCAAGATCGGCATCCCGATGCTGGACCCGAAAGGCGGGTTCGACCTGGTGGACGGCGGCACTGCGAAGGGACGCGCCATCAGCGAGGACTACACCGCGCATCACTACCACCAGCCTTCGGACGAGTACGATCCGCATTGGGACCTGTCGGGGCCGGTTCAGGACCTCAAGGCGCTCTACGCGATGGGCTCGGCGCTGGCCAACAGTGACGCGTGGCCGGATTGGTATCCGGGCAATGAATTTCGGGCTATCCGAGACAAGAGCAGGACGTGATGCCGGCAATCTGAGGTTTCGACGTTTGGGGGAGGCAAAGAAAGCAAGGCCTGCTTTTTTGAAAAAAAGCAGCAAAAAACTTTTGGTCCTGCTGTCGCGAAAGTTCTGCAGCCAGGGTCTCCGCGAACAAAAGTTTTTTGGTTCTTTTTTTCAAAAAAGAACGGCTTGCCTTCTCTCCCCAGCCGCCAACACCGTGTTCTCCAGCAGACAGGCGATCGTCATCGGCCCCACGCCCCCCGGCACCGGAGTGATCGCCGCTGCGTGGCCCAGGCACTCGTCGTAAGCCACGTCGCCCACCAGGCGTCCGTCCGCGAGGCGGTTGATCCCCACGTCGATCACCACCGCGCCGGGAGCGATCCAGTCGCCGCGCACCATCTCCGGGCGGCCGGTGGCGGCTACCACAACGTCGGCGCGGCGGCACTCCTCGGCCAGGTTGCGGGTGTGCGAGTGCGCCACCACCACGGTGGCGTTGGCCGCCAGCAGCAGGCTCGCCACCGGCCGGCCGACGATGCCCGAGCGGCCGAGCACGACGGCGCGGCTGCCAGCAAGCTGTGCGCCGGCATGCGCCAGCAGCCGCATCACGCCGCGCGGTGTGCAGGGTGCCAGCAGCGCTGCGCCGTCGGCCAGGCGGCCCACGTTGACCGGGTGGAAGCCGTCCACGTCCTTCGCCGGGTCGACGGCTTCGAGCACCGCGCGCGCTTCCACGTGCGGCGGCAGCGGCAACTGCACCAGGATGCCGTCCACCTCCGGGTCGGCGTTCAGCCCGCGCACCACGTCCAGCAGGTCGGACTGCAGCGTCTCCGCCGGCAGCCGGATGGTGCGTGCGTCCAGGCCGGCCTCGCGCGCGGCGCGGTCCTTGGCGCGCACGTAGACGGCGCTGGCCTGGTTGTCGCCCACCAGCACCACCACGAGCCCGGGCCGGTAGGGCAAAGCGGCGACGCGCGTGGCCAATGCGGCGCGGAGCTCGGCAGCGAGCGTGCGGCCGTCGAGGATGCGCGCGGTCACGACTGGCCGGCCATGCTCCCCAGCACGACGCCTTCCAGGTCGCTCAGCAGCGGCAGGATCACGTATTGGATCAGCAGCAGCACGATCAGCGGGCTGAGGTCGATGCCGCCGAGGTTCGGCAGAACGGCGCGGATCGGGCGGACCACCGGTTCAGTGACGCGGTAGAGGAAGTCGCTGATCATCCAGACGAAGCGGTTGCGCGTGTTCAGCACGCCGAAGGAGATAAGCGTGCTGATGATGGCGGAGAGGATGAGCGCCCAGGAGAACAGCCAGAGCAGTTCTGCGACAAGGCTGAAGATGCCGACAACTAGGTGCAAGATTTAGCCTCCCGACGCGCGGCGGGGACCCTAGTGGCAGGCAAGCAACTAAGGAAGCCATCTTTTTCAAGAAACAAAGCAGAAGCCCGAGTCAGCGCCGTCGTAATCTCCGGAATCGACGACCCAGGAGATAAAAATTTTTTGGTTCTTTTTTTCAAAAAAGAACTGCTTGCTTTCTTACGCCGCCCGAGCCGTCGAAAACTGCCCCTGCGACCAAGCCGGCACGTCCAGGCTCACCCGCCGCCAAGCCCGCGTGTCGGCAAACAGCGCCCGCAGCAGCTTGTTGTTCAGCGCGTGCCCGGTGCGGTGCGCGACGAAGCGCCCGTGGATGGGCGCGCCCGCCATGGCCAGGTCGCCGACCGCGTCGAGCATCTTGTGGCGCACGAACTCGTTCTTCGCGCGCAGGCCGGCCGGGTTCAGCACCCGGCTGCCGTCCACCACAATTGCGTTGTCCAGGCTGCCGCCCAGCGCCAGGCCGGCCTGGCGCAGCGCCTCTATTTCGTGCAGCAGGGCAAAGGTGCGGGCCGGCGCCAGCACGCTGCGAAAGCCCTGCTCGGTCAGCGAGATGGACAGCGCCTGCTGGCCGATCGCCTCGGCGGGGAAGTCGATCGACAGCGAAAGGTCCAGCGTGGCACCGCCCGGGCGCAGCTCGGCGGTGGCCTCGCCCATGTTGACGCGCACCCGGCGGAGTATCTCGATGGCCTGGCGGGAGGCGGGCTGCGGCAGGCGCCCGGCGCAGTCGATCAGGAACACGAACGGCGCGGCCGACCCGTCCAGGATGGGCAGTTCCGGCCCGTCCACCGCCACCACGGCGTTGTCGATGCCGGTGCCAGCGAGTGCGGCCATCGCGTGCTCCACGGTGCGCACGCAAACGTGGCCGTGCTGGGCGTGGGAGACCTGGGTGCACAATCTTGTGTCGGTGACAGCGTCCGGGCTGGCGGGGATGTCGATGCCGAGGTCGGTGCGGCGGAAGACGATGCCGGTGTCCGGCCCGGCGGGCAGCAGGGTGAGGCGGACGGGGTGGCCGCCATGCAGGCCGACACCGACGCAGCCGATGGCGGAGCGGAGAGTGTGCTGGCAACTCGCCAGAGCCTCCACCTTGATGTCCGTCAAGCCGTCCATGTGCGTCTCGGAGCCCCCGCGGTTTGCACCCCGGATTGGACCCGGGTCTTCGCGAACTGCCGGCAACGACTGGCATGCAGGACGCGTATAGATGGCCAGAAACGCGGCCGAAAAGAGACTTACCGCGCCTCTCCCCGGTCTTCCAGTCAATCATTATTTCTGCATGTTGCGTTGTAGACGGCTGATTATGAAGTATATTTTGCGTCGCTACTGCAATCAAGCGCGGTCTGGTGTTAGGGGCCGTCCAGGAACACCAGGCGTGACGGGTAAATCAGGCGAGCAAGCAGTCCTTTTTTGAAAAAAGGACCAAAAAACTTTTGTCTCCTGGCTGTCGGCAGCTTGGGTGCCTTAAAGAATAGGCAAACGAGGCTGGAACAGCGCAGGAGTAGAAGTTTTTTGCTTCTTTTTTTACCAAAAAAGAAGGCCTCGCTTGCTACCTGGACTCAGGAGGATTGCCGCCGCAGGAAAGCGGGGATGTCGAGCCCCGCCGGCTCTGCGTCCGACAGGGCGGGGCGGACCAGCGGTGCCGGCTCGGCCTCCTGCCGGCGCTGGTCGGCAGCTTCCGCCGGGGCGGCGCCACGCTTGAACGCGCCGGTCACCTTGCCGAACAGGCTGTGGCGGCCGGATGGCGGCTCCACGCTGGAGGGCAGCTGGGTGAACAGCGGATGCGCCTGCTGCACCGGCCGCGGCTGCGGTGCCGCCTGGGCCTGAGTTGGTGCGGTTGCCTGCGCCTCTGCCTGCTCCTCCTCCTGCACGTAAGCCACCGCGGTGGCCTGGTTGCCCATCGGCATGCGCGGCGGGATCAGGCTTGCGGCAACAGGCGCGCCCGGACGTTCCGCGCGCAACGGGGCGCCCGGCGCGGTGCCGCCGGCGACTGCCACTAGGCGCGGGCCGGTTGCGGCGGGCTCGGCGGATTGCGCGTGCGGCGTGTCGATGCCGGTGGCCACCACCGAGACGCGGATGCGGCCGGACAGGCTGTCGTCCACCGCGCTGCCGAAGATGATGTTGGCGTCTTCAGCCACTTCCTCGCGGATGCGGTTGGCGGCCTGGTCCACCTCGAACAGCGTCATGTCCTCGCCGCCGGTGATGTTGATCAGCAGGCCGCGCGCGCCGGCCATGCTGGTGTCTTCCAGCAGCGGGTTGCTGATGGCGGCTTCTGCGGCGCGGATGGCGCGGTTCTCTCCTTCGGATTCGCCAGTGCCCATCATGGCTTTTCCCATCTCCGCCATCACGGTGCGGATGTCGGCGAAGTCTAGGTTCACCAATCCCGGGGCCACCATCAGGTCGGTGACACCACGTACGCCCATGTAGAGCACGTGGTCGGCCATCTTGAAGGCCTCCTTCCAGCCGGTCTTCTCGTTGGCCAGCCGGAAGAGGTTCTGGTTGGGAATGACGATGAGCGTGTCGACGAATTGTTGCAGCTCGGCGATGCCGGCATCGGCCGAGCGCGCGCGGCGCACGCCCTCGAAGGTGAACGGCTTCGTCACCACGCCGACGGTGAGGATGCCGCGCTCGCGTGCCATGCGCGCGATCACCGGTGCTGCACCGGTGCCGGTG
Source organism: Acetobacteraceae bacterium (assembly GCA_965198755.1). Lineage (GTDB taxonomy): Bacteria > Pseudomonadota > Alphaproteobacteria > Acetobacterales > Acetobacteraceae > BOG-908. The sequence continues at coordinate 2,583,682 of OZ240673.1, read as the reverse complement.
CCGCCGCCCATGCCGGCGGTGATGAACACCATGTGAGCGCCGTCGAGGTGGCGCGCCAGCTCGTCGCCGGCTTCCTCGGCCGCGGCACGGCCGATCTCCGGCTTCGCACCGGCGCCGAGGCCTTGCGTGAGGTGCGGGCCCAACTGGATGCGGCGGTCGGACTTGCTGTGCATCAGCTGCTGCGCGTCGGTGTTTGCAACGACGAAGTCCACGCCCTGCAAATTCAGCTGGATCATGTTGTCGACCGCGTTGGTGCCGCCGCCGCCCACGCCGATGACGGTGATGCGCGGGGTGAAGTCGGTGTGCAGGGTCTGCGGGATGGTGAGGTTGAGAGTCATGGGAAGCGTCCCTTATCGGAAAATGTCGTGTACGAACTAACGGGGCAGGGTTTGCGACTCTGTTACAGTATGCTCAGAGTCGTTCACGCAAAAAATCGACGAATTTCTGCAGCACGCCGGTGCGGCGATGCGTGTCGAGGTCGATGTCGTGCAGCGAGCGGCCTTCGCCAGCGGCCCAGGACAGCAGGCCGATGGCGGTGGCGAACGCGGGGCCGCTGGCTGCTTCCGGCAGGCCGCGCATGCCGGCGGGACGTCCCAACCGCACGGGCCGGTTGAGGACGCCGGCGGCCAGGTCACGCACGCCGACGAGTTGGCTCGCACCGCCCGTCAGCACCACGCGGCTGCTCGCCGCCCGGCCAAGGCCCGCGCCGTCGAGCCGGTCGCGCACCATCTCGAAGGTTTCCTCAAGCCGGGGCTTGATGATTCCCACGACCATGCTGCGCGGGATCTTCGCGAACTGGTGGTCCTCCTCACCGATCAGCTGCACGGCAAGGATTTCGCGTTCGTCATCCGGGCTCGAATGCGCGTTGCCGTACAGGGTTTTCAGACGCTCCGCGTTGTCGATCGGCGTGCTCAGCACGCCGGCGATGTCGCGCGTCACGTGCTGACCGCCGATCGGCACTTGCGCCGTGTGCAGCAACTGCCCTTCGCCGAACACCGCGAGGCTGGTGGTGCCGCCGCCCATGTCGATGACCGTGGCACCGAGGTCGCGCTCGTCGTCGATCAGGCTGGACAGGCCGGCGGCGAACGGTGCGGAGACCACCTCGCTTATCTCGAGGTCGCAGCGGCCGACGGCGGCGCCGAGGTTGCGCAACGCCATCGACAGCGCGTCCACCACGTGCAGCCGGGCGGAGAGCTGGTCGCAGAAATGCCCGCGCGGGTCTGCTACACCTGCGGTCTCGTCGACCGAGAAGCTGACCGGCAGCGAGTGTATCGTCTCGCGGCCCTCGGTGGTGGCGCGTGCGCGGCCCTCGGTGATGACGCGGCGCACGTCTGCCTCGCTCACCTGGCGGCCGCCGACCGGCCACTGCACGTTGAACAGGCGGCTTTCCGGGTGGCCGCAGGAAAGGTTCACCGTGACGGTGCGCAGGCGGTGGTCGGCCATCTCCTCGGCGAGTGCCACGGCCGCGCGGATGGCGCGTTCGGCCTCGTCGAGGTCGGTGATGCCGCCGCCGCGCACGCCGCGCGACCGGGTGAAGCCGCTGCCCAGCGCGCGCAGGCTGCCGTCCGACTCGGTGCGGCCGATCAGGCAGGCGATCTTGGTGCTGCCAACGTCGAGCACGCCGAACGGTCCGGTGCGCTGGTTGCGCGCGCGTGCGGGTGCCTCCGGCGGCACTGCTGGTGGCAGTGCGAGGTGACTGCGCCGGGAGAGATCGTTCATGTCGCTCTCCTGTTCGCAGGCTCGGCCGGCTTGTTGCCGGCGGGTTTGGCATCTTCCGGCTTCTTGTCTAGCGGCTTGCCATCCAATTCGCTGCCCTGTTGTGGCCGGGCGCGAACTGCCATGCGGTCCGGCAGCCGCATGTCCACGAACACCAGCGGGCGGTCGAGCAGCTGCTGACGTGCCTGCAGGTCTTCCAGCCGGGCGAGTGCGGCCTCCTCGTGTCCCTCCGGCAGCATCACCGTCACCTTGTTGTTGAGCACCAGGTTCCAGCGCCGTTCGCCGACGCGTACGATAGCGGCGGTGCGCGACTTGATGTCCGGTTGTGCGGCGAGTGCCGCCAGCATGTCGGCCGCATGCGCGGGCGCACCGAGGCCGACCACGAGCGGCAGGTCGGTGAACGAGGCAACGTCCTCGTCGCGCACCACGTCGCCGCTGCGGTCGATCAACTGGAACTTGCTCTGGTACTGCCAGATGGCGAACGGCCGGCGTTCGGTGACGTCGACGTAGATGGTGTCGGGCAGGCGGCGTTCGACGGCGACGTGCTGCACCCAGGCGAGACTCTCGATGCGCACGCGTGCATCCTCGACGGAGAAGCCCAGGATGGGATCGCCGACGTTGACGCCGAGTGCTGCACGCAGCAGCGGTTCCGGCGTGTTGGCGCGGCCGTCGATCGTGATGTCGCGCACGCGCAGGTCGATGGCCTTGCCGAAGCGGTGTTCGAACGTGGCCACTCTGCCGCCGGTCTGCGCGGAGTGGCCGAGGGTGACGCCGGCGAGCACGATGGCGAAACCGCTGATGGCGAACGCAGCCAGGCGGAGGTTGCGGCGCTGGCGGCGGATCAGCAGTTTGAGTCGGCTGGGCCGCGCGATCTCGCGTTTCATGCGCGGCATGCTGCTTGCTCCACCATCCAGGTGCACAGGGCCGGAAACGCGATGCCGCGGAACGCCGCCTGCTCCGGCAACAGAGACGTCGGTGTCAGGCCCGGTTGCGTGTTGACTTCCAGCAGCACAAGGCGGCCGGGCTCGCCCGCAGTGTCGTCGTAACGGAAGTCGGCGCGCGTCGCACCGCGGCAGCCGAGTGCCCGATGTGCGGCAACGGCGAGCTCCATCGCCTGCGCGTGTGCCTGCGGGTGGACCCGGGCGGGGAGCTGATGGCGCGAGCCGCCTTCGGCGTATTTGCTTTCATAATCGTAGAAGGCGTGCGCCGCGGAGATCTCTGTCACTGTCAGCGCCTGGTCGCCCATCACGCCCACCGTCAGCTCGCGCCCGGGAATGAATTCCTCGACCAGCGCCTGATGGCCGAAGCGCCAGTCGCGCGCGATCGCGTGGCGCCGGTTGTCGCCTTTCTGCAGTATCTCGACGCCGACAGACGAGCCCTCGTTGAGCGGCTTGATGACGTAAGGAAGCGGCAGCGGGTCGCTGTGTTCGAGGTCCTCGACGGTGACGACACAGCCCTGCGCAATCGGCAGGTTGGCGGCGGCGAACACCGCGCGGCTGGCCGCCTTGTCCATCGCGAGTGCCGAGGCGCGCACGCCGGAATGGGTGTAGGGAATGTCGAGCCAGTCGAGCACGCCCTGGATGACGCCGTCCTCGCCGAAACGCCCATGCAACGCGTTGAACACCGCGTCCGGTTTCGGGTCGAGTGCGGCAAGCACGGCGGCCAGGTCGCGGCCCACTTCGACCGGCGTCACGTCGAAGCCAGCGCCGCGCAACGCCTCGACCACCTGGCGTCCGCTGGACAGGCTCACCTCGCGCTCTGCCGAGATGCCACCGTAGAGAACGGCGACGCGCTTCATGACAGCACCTCCGGCCGTGTGCTGGGAACACCAATGCGCTTGATCTCCCAGGCGAGCGTCACGCCGCTGGCCGCGTGCACGCGGCGGCGTACTTCCTCGCCCAAACCTTCGAGGTCGGCGGCGGTCGCACCCCCGATGTTGAGCAGGAAGTTGCAGTGTTTTTCCGAAATTTGCGCGCCGCCGCGCACCAGGCCGCGGCAACCGGCGGCGTCGATCAGCTCCCAGGCTTTGCCGCCGTCCGGGTTGCGGAAGGTGGAACCGCCGGTGCGCGCGCGAACCGGCTGGGTGGCTTCGCGGCTGTTGCGGATTTCCGTCATGCGCGTCGCGACGGCGTGGCCGTCGCCTGGTTTGGCGCTGAAGCGTGCGCGCACCACGACAGATTCCGGCGGAAGCCCGGAGTGGCGATAGCCAAAGGCGATCTCGCCTGCAGCCAGGCGCCGCAACTCGCCTTGCCGGGTCACGATCTCTGCCCAGTCCAGCGTGCTGGCAACGTCGCCCCCATAGGCACCGGCGTTCATCGCCACCGCACCGCCGATGCTGCCCGGGATGCCTGAGAGGAACTCCAATCCGGTCAGCCCCGCTTGGGCTGCGTGTTCTGCAACCGTGGCGTCGAGCGCGGCGCCGCCGGCGACGATGCCGTTGCCGTCCGGCTCGATGGTGTTGAAGCCGCGTGCGAGACGGATCACCACCCCGGCCAAGCCGCCGTCGCGGATGATGAGGTTGGAAGCCGCGCCGATGATGGTGACGGGCAGGTGCAGCGGCATCGCGTGCAGGAAACGGCATAGATCGTCCGTTCCAGCCGGACGCAGCAAGACTTCCGCAGCGCCACCCACGCGAAACCAGGTGTTTGCCGCCAGCGCCGCGTCCGCCTGGATGCGGCCGTCGGTCGGCGGCAGCTCGTCCAGCAGGTGCTGCGCGTGTGACGCCGGCATCATGCGGCACCGCCCGCGCGGCGTGCGCGTCCTGCCGCACCCTGCAACTCGGCGAGCTGCGCCGGCAGCGCGTGCGCCCAGGTGGTGATGTTGCCGGCGCCGAGGCAGACGACGAAGTCGCCGGACCTGGCGATGGCGTGCACCATCTCTGCAAGATGGTCCGGCGTGTCGAGCGGCACCACGCTGCGGTGTCCGCTCGCGCGCAGGCCGTCCACCAGCGAGTCGCGGCTAATGCCCGGTATCGGCTGCTCGCCGGCAGCATAGACGTCGGCGACGATGACGGTGCCTGCGTCGTTCATGCAGGTGCAGAACTCGGTAAACAGCGAGGCCAGCCGCGAGTAGCGGTGCGGCTGCACCACGGCGACCACGTCGCGTGCGCCGGCCTGTCGTGCGGCCTTCAGTACGGCTGCAATCTCTACCGGATGGTGGCCGTAATCGTCGATCACCACGATGCCGCCGACGTCGCCGGTCCTGGTGAAACGGCGCTTGACGCCGCGGAAGCCAGCGAACGCGCTCTTCAACGTCTGGTCGTCGATCTCCATCTCGAAACCGACGGCGACGGCAGCCAGCGCGTTCTGCACGTTGTGCTGTCCCAGCATCGGCAGGCGGAACGGGCCCATCCTGCGGCTACGGCCGCGAAACCGGTCGGTCACTGCCACTTCGAAGGTGGCGCCAAGCTTGTCGGCGCGCAGGTTCTCCGCGCGGATATCGGCCTGCGGCGAGAAGCCGTAGGTGACGATGCGGCGGTCGATGCGCGGGATCATCGCCTGGACCGCCGGGTGGTCGATGCAGAGCACGGCGAAACCGTAGAACGGGATGTTGCCGACGAACTGGTCGTAGCCGGCAGTCATCGCCTCGGCGCTGCCCCAATGGTCGAGGTGCTCGGCATCCATGTTGGTGACGACCGCAATCGTTGCAGGCAGACGCAGGAAGCTTCCGTCGCTCTCGTCGGCCTCGACCACCATCCAGTCCCCCGCGCCCATGCGGGTGTTGCTGCCGTAAGCTTCGATGATGCCGCCGTTGATGACGGTCGGGTCAAGGCGCGCTGCTTCCAGCACGGCGGCGACCAGGCTGGTGGTGGTGGTCTTGCCGTGCGTGCCGCCGATGGCGATCGACCAGCGCAGACGCATCAGTTCGGCCAGCATTTCTGCGCGCCGCACCACCGGTATCAGGCGTTGCCGTGCGGTGACTACTTCGGGGTTGTCCGCACGCACGGCGGTGGAGACCACCACCACCTGCGCGTCGCCGAGGTTGGCTGCGTCGTGGCCGATGGTTACCTGCATGCCCTGCGTGCGCAGGCGACGGACGTTCGCGTTGTCGGCGATGTCGCTGCCCTGCACTGCGTAGCCGAGCGTGTGTAGCACCTCGGCAATGCCCGACATGCCGATGCCGCCGATGCCGACGAAGTGGATCTTGCCGATGTTGAGTGGCATCGCCCTCATCGTGACGTCTCCGTGTTGGCGACGAGTTGTTCAACCGCGTCGGCAAGGGTTTCTGCAGCGTGCGGTTGTGCGGCACTCGCCGCCAGCCGTGCGGCATGCGCTAATCTTGCCGGATCAGCGACCATCTCGTGCAATGCACCAGCCAGGCGTTCGGCCGTGAAATCCGCTTGGCGAATGATGCTGGCACCCGTGAGTGCGCGTGCATTTTCCAACTGGTGGTCGTCGATGGCGCCTGGCAAAGGCACCAGGATCGCTGCCCGTCCAACCACGGCGATCTCTGCGCAGGTAGAAGCGCCGGCGCGTGAGATGACCAGATGCGCAGCGGCAAGCCTATCCGCGACGTCGTCGAAAAAAGGTGCGACATCGGCGGCTACGTCCGCCGAAGCAAAGTCGCCGCGAACCCGATCGATGTCCTCCTTGCGGCATTGCTGCACGACGTGCAAGCGCGCGCGCACGTCATGCGGCAGCATCGCCACTGCGGCCGGGACGACATCGCCGAACACGCGGGCCCCCAGCGAACCGCCGAGAACCAGGAGCTCGACGCATGCAGCCGGCATCGGTGCTGTCTTACCCGCCAGCGCTGCGATGGCGGCGCGCACCGGGTTTCCGACCACCCGTGTGGCGCTTCCTCTTGGCACGCCCGACGTGTTCTTGAACCCGAGCGCCAGCAGGTCGGCGCGCCCGACGAGGAAGCGGTTAGCGCGCCCAAGCACGGCGTTCTGCTCATGCAGCACGATCGCCGGACGGCGACGCAGCATGCACGCAGCCAGGATCGGCGGCACGCACGGGTAGCCGCCGAACCCGACGACCGCAGCGGCCTCAAGCTTGGCCAGCGAGCGCCGCGCCTGCAGCGTGCCTGCTGTGAGCGAGAGCAGCGCGCGGCCAGCGCGCGCTACACCGCGGCCAGCTATGCCGGCGCCGGGCAGCACGTGTTGCTCGTGTCCGGCGAACACTGCGCTCGGACGTGCGGCAGCGCGTGCATCGGTCATCAGCACGACGCGGTGTCCACGTGCGATCAGCGCGCTGGCCAACGCTTCGGCAGGAAAGAAGTGCCCGCCGGTGCCGCCGGCAGCGATGACGATGGGACGTGCGGCGGGGCCTCTCACAACGGGTCTCCGTGCGTACGCCGCCGTGTCAGCGAGAGCAACATGCCCATGCCGAGCGCCACCGAAAAAGCCGAACTGCCGCCATACGAGATGAACGGCAAAGTCATGCCCTTAGTCGGAATGAGGTGAAGTGCGGACGCCATGTTGACGAACGCCTGCAAGCCGAAGCCGGTGATCAGGCCGGAGGATGCCAGGATCACGAACTCATCGGTCTCCTGCACCAGCCGCAGCAGGCCGCGTAACACGATAAAGGCGAATATGCCAAGAATGGTGAGACAGATCAGCAATCCGAACTCTTCGCCAGCGACCGCGAAGACGAAGTCCGCATGTGCGTCGGGCAGCAAATCCTTTACCCGGCCCTCGCCCGGTCCCCGGCCGAGCAGCCCGCCATTGCCGAACGCCTGCAGCGCGGTGTCCACCTGGTAGTGGTCGCCGCTTTCCGGATGCACGAAACGCATCACCCGGCTGCGCACGTGTGGGAAAAACGCGTAGGCGCCGACTGCGGCACCGGCCATGCCGATAGCGCCGATGCCGACGAATGCCATGTTCATCCCGTCGATGAACAGCTGCGCGAAGAACACCGCCGTGATCACCGACAGCATGCCAATATCAGGCTGGGACTTCAGCAGCATCAGGATCATGCCGAACACGCAAAAGGCGAGGATGCGGCCGGGGAAGCCACGGATCTGCTTGCCCTCGCTCAACAGCCAGGCGGTCACCACCGCGAAACACGGTTTTAGGAACTCGCTTGGCTGCAGCGACATGAACGGCACGGCAATCCAGCGCCGCGCACCCTTGATCTCGACGCCGTGCACCAGCGTAAGCCCGGTCAGCAGGATAGCTGCGATGCAGCCGATCAGTGCCAGCCTGCGCACGTTGCGCGGCGACATCAGCGACACCGCCACGATCAGCACGCCGGCGAGGGCGAGGAACACCACCTGCTTGGCGATGAACACGTCGCGCGACTGATGGATGCGTTCGGCGACCGCAGGGCTTGCCGCCAGCACCAGCACGTAGCCGAAACCCACCAACGCGACGATGCAGAACAGCGTCCAGCGGTCCACTGTCCACCACCAGCGGCCGAGAACCGATTGGTCAGCGCGGGAAAGAGTCGGCATCAAGCGACCTCGCCTAGGCTGCGAGCAAGCTGCGCGAAATACGTGCCGCGCGCTTCGAAGCCGGAGAACTGGTCGAAACTGGCGCAGGCCGGCGACAGCAGCACCGTGCCCACGCCGCGCGAGCGTGCGGCTTCGAGCGCGTCGGGCACCGCGCGGTCCAGCGTCTGCACGACGCGGTACTCCACACCGGCCTGCGCGAGCGTCTCGGCAAAAGCGGTTGCGTCGCGGCCGATCAGCAAGGCCAGTGCCACGCGCGGCAACAACGGCGAAAGTGACGCGATGCCACCGGCCTTGGCGATCCCGCCGGCGATCCATACGACATTGTCGTAGCAGGCCAGCGCGCGCGCCGTGGCGTCCGCGTTGGTCGCCTTGCTGTCGTTGACGAAACGCACGCCCTGCACGCGCGCGACCAGCTCCTGCCGGTGTGCCAGGCCGGGGAAGCTCTCTATCCCGGCGGCGATCTCGGCGCGTGTGAGGCCGAGCGAGAGCGCCAGTGCCGCCGCCGCCGCTGCGTTCTGCGCGTTGTGCGTGCCGGGCAGCGCGTGCGCGGCGCTCAGGTCGGCAATCGAACCTGACGCGTCGCGCAACATCGCACCGTTGCACCAGATGTCCGCGGGCGAGTGGCCGGAGACGCGGATCGCGCCCGGCATGCTGTCGGCCAAGCTGCGGCTGCGCGCGTCGTCGATGCCGACCACTGCGGTGTCGCCCGCATGCTGACGCGCGAACACCTGCCGCTTGGCGGCCATGTAGCCGTCCATGTCGCCATGACGGTCGAGGTGGTCGGGGCTGAGGTTGAGCATGCACGCCGCATCGAAGCGTAACGTTGCGAGTCGCTCCAACATGTAAGAGGACATTTCGAGAACATACACCCCCTCGTCGGGCAGCATCGGCAGGCTCAGCGCTGCTGGGCCGAGGTTGGCACCGGCGGCATGTAGGATGCCGGCGCCGGCCAGCATGTGTGCCAGCAGCGCCGTGGTGGTGGACTTTCCGTTCGTCCCGGTGACGCCCACAAACCTTGCCAGGCTGCCGCTCGCGCGCACGGCCTGGAACAGCAACTCTGCATCCGACAGGATCGGCCGGCGCGCGGCGCGTGCGGCTTCGGCGATGCGGTGTGGCACCGGCAGCAAATGCGGTATGCCGGGCGAGAGCACGACGGCGTCGACGTCGCCGATGTCTGGCGCGGGGTCGGTGATGATGAAGCCCTCGCGTGACGCGGCCTCGCGCGCGAACGGTGCGTCGTCCCACCCGGTGACGCTGGCACCCATGCCGGTCAGCGCGCGCATGGCCGCCAAGCCGGCGCGGCCGAGCCCCACCACTGCGTAGCGCCGGTTGGCGAAGATGTGTGCGGGATAGGTGCTCATCGTATCTTCAGCGTCGCCAGGCTGACGAGAGCGAGGATCATCGAGACGATCCAGAAACGGATGACGATCGTCGGTTCCGCCCAGCCCTTCTTCTCGAAGTGGTGGTGCAGCGGCGCCATCAGGAACACGCGCCGTCCGGTGCGCTTGAACCAGAACACCTGCACGATGACGCTGACCGTCTCCACCACGAACAGGCCGCCGGCGATCATCAGGACGATTTCATGCTTGGTGGCGACAGCAACCGCGCCGAGCGCGCCACCGAGCGAGAGGCTGCCGGTGTCGCCCATGAACACGGCTGCCGGCGGCGCGTTAAACCACAGGAACCCCATCCCCGCGCCGATGATCGCCGCGCAGAACACTGCCAGTTCGCCCACGTCGGGCACGTGGTTCAGCTGCAGGTAGTCGGCGAAGATGCGGTTGCCGACAAGGTAGGCGATCAGCGCGAATACAAAGGCCACGATGATGGTGGGCACCGTCGCCAACCCGTCTAGCCCGTCGGTGAGGTTAACCGCGTTGCTGCTGCCGACGAGCACGATCATGCCGAACACCGGGAACAGCCAACCGAGTTGCAGCAGCACGCCCTTGAACACCGGGATCGCCACCGCGGTGCCCAGCGTTCCGCCGGTGAGGTAGGCGAGCCACGACGCGGTGATCAGGCCGATCACCAGCTGCACGACCAGCTTGCCGCGTGCGGAGACGCCGCGCGTGTTGCGCCGCGAGAGCTTGAGGTAGTCGTCGACAAAACCCACTGCGCCGTAACCCAACGTGCAGAACAGCACGGCCCACACGTAGCCGCTGCGCAGATCCGCCCACAACAGCGTCGACGTGGTGAGTGCGGCCAGGATCAGCACGCCGCCCATCGTCGGCGTGCCCTTCTTCTCGATCAAATGGCGTTCTGGTCCGTCCTCGCGGATCGGCTGGCCGCCGCGCTGCACCGATTTCAGCCAGCGTATCACCCGCGGACCGAGCCAGAAGCAGATCACCAGCGACGTGAGGCACGCGGCCGCAGACCGGAACGTCTGATAGCGGAACAGGTTGAGAACCGAAAACCGGTCGGCGTAGACGTGCAGCGCGTAGATCATGCGGCGGCACCGCGCAGTTCGGTCAGCGCGTCCACCACACGATGCATGCGGCTGCCCAGGCTGCCCTTGACAAGCAGCACGTCGCCCTCGCGCACATTAGCAGCGACGATGCCGGCCAACGCTGCGCTGTCCTCTGCATGCGCGCCGCGCTGCGCTTCCGGCAACGCGTCGAACATGTAGCGCATCCACGGTCCGCAACTATACGTCACGTCGGCGGCCTGCCGCACCGGTGCGGCCAAGGCCTCGTGTTCGACCCTGCTATAGTCGCCCAACTCCAGCATGTCGCCCAGCACCGCCACACGCCGCGTGGCCGGGATCAGCTTCAGCACTGCGAGCGCCGCGCGCACCGAAGCGCCGGACGCGTTGTAGCTCTCGTCGAGCAGCAGCGCAGCCCCGTCCATGATCGCTCGCCGCGCGCCGCGGCCGCCGACCGGCTGGAACGCCGCCAGCGCAGCAGCGCCTGCAGCCACGTCGGCGCCCAACGCGTGCGCGGCCGTCAGCGCCGCCAGCGCGTTATCCACCATGTGGCGTCCCGGCGCGCCGATGCGGAAACGCTGCGTCTGCCCGCCGACGCGCGCGCTCACTTCGGTGCCGTCTGCATCCTCGTGCAGGATCTGCGTATCATCGCCGCCGAACGCCGCCACCTGCAGCGCGTGCGCATGCGCCACCAAGCGGTCGTGTAGCGCCGCACCGGCCGGCACCACCAGCGTGCCGCCTTGCAGAACACCCAGTGCGATGCTGGCTTTTTCGTTGGCGATCGCCTCCAGGCTACCCATGTTGCCGATGTGCGCCGGCTCTACGCCGGTGATCACCGCCACGTCTGGTGCCGCCAGCTCGGCCAGCGGCGCGATCTCGCCGGGGTGGTTCATGCCGATCTCGACCACAGCGTAGTCGGCGTCCGGCGGCATCCGCGCCAGGCTCAGCGGCACGCCCCAGTGGTTGTTGTAGCTGGCGACGCTGGCATGCGTCGGCCCGCTGGCAGCCAGCACCGTTCGCAGCATCTCCTTGGTCGTCGTCTTGCCGACGCTGCCGGTCACCGCCACTACCGCGCCGGTGAAACGCTGCCGCGCGAACGCACCCAGCGCAGTCAGCCCCGCCAGCGTGTCGCCCACCACCACCAGGTTCGCGTCGTCCGGCATGTCGTGCTGGCGGTGCACCATCGCACCGGCCGCACCTTTGGCGAGTGCGGCGGCCACGTGCGCGTGCCCGTCGCCGCTTTCGGTCTGCAACGCCACGAACAGATCGCCCGGCTGCAGCGTGCGCGTGTCGATGGATACGCCGGTCGCGTGGAACGGCGTGGTCATTGTGCCGCCGAGTGCGGCCATCAAATCGTCTGCGGAGAACAGGAACGTCACGCGGCTGCCAGGCGCCGTATGGTGGCCGCGTCGTCGAACGGTATCGTAGTGGTGCCGATGGTCTGGCCCTGCTCGTGTCCCTTGCCGGCCACCACCAGCACGTCGCCCGACCGCAATTCTGCCAGGCCCGCGGCGATCGCGCGCTCGCGGTCGCCGATCTCGATCGCGTGCGGGCAGGCGGCCAGGATGGCTGCGCGTATCTTTGCCGGATCCTCGCGGCGAGGGTTGTCGTCGGTGACGATCGGCACGTCGGCCAGTTGTGAAACCTCGCGCCCCATCAACGCACGTTTGCCGGGGTCGCGGTCGCCGCCGGCGCCGAACACGCAGACCAGCCGGCCGCGCGCGTGCGGCCGCAATGACTCCAGAACGCGGTGCAGCGCGTCCGGCGTGTGCGCGTAATCCACGTAGGCGGCAGCATGGTTCGGCAAGGTTGCCGCCAGCTCCATGCGTCCGCGCACGCCCGCCAGGCCCGGCAGTGAGCCCACCGCGTCCTGCACGCCGGTGGCTTCGGCCAGGGCCGCCGCCATCAGCGCGTTGTCCGCCTGGAAGCGTCCGGGCAGCGCCACCTGCACCGTCCTGCGTGCGCCTTGCGCCTCGATCAGCAGCTCCTGGCCGTGCGGCAACGGCACGGCCGAAACCAATCGCAGCCAATCGCCGCGCTCGCCGACGCTGCGCATTACCAGCCGCCGCGCCTCAGCCACGCCGCGCAGCGCAGCCAGCGTGTCCGCGTCCATGTCGGCGTTGACCACCGCCACGCCGCGCGCCGGCAGCAGCTCGGCGAACAGCCGCAGTTTGGCGGCGCGGTAGGCCTCTACGCTGCCGTGGTAGTCCAGGTGGTCGCGCGTCAGGTTGGAGAACCCCGCGGCGGACAACGTCACGCCGTCCAGTCTGAACTGATGCAGTCCGTGGCTGGACGCTTCCATCGCCAGATGCTGCACGCCATCACGCCCCAGCCCCGCCAGCATCTGCGCCAGCGCCACCGGATCGGGCGTCGTCAACCCGCCGCCGCCTGCGTGGCCGGGTGCAACCAGGCCCAGCGTGCCCAGGCTCGCCGCGCGCAATCCTGCTGCGGTCCACAATTGGCGCAGAAAATCCACCGTGCTGGTTTTTCCGTTCGTGCCAGTAATTGCCACGATCTTGTCCGGCGCGCGTCCTGCCAGCGCTGCCGCCATGCGGGCCAGCACGCGGCGCGGTTCGGCGCAGCGCAGGAACGGCCGCATCGTCACGCCAGCAGGCCAACCGGTTCCATCCGGCGCCAGCACCGCCGTGGCACCGCGCGCGACGGCGTCCGCGATGTAGCGCGTGCCGTCTTCCTGCGCGCCCGGCAGCGCCACGAACAGCGCGCCGGGCCGCACGCAGCGGCTGTCTGCCGTCACACAGGTGATCGCCAGCGCGCTGTACCACGGGTCCACCCCGTGCATCCCGGCGCCTGCTGCAAGGTCAGCGAGAGAGCGCACCACCGGCCTCCGCAGGCACCCGCAGGGAGGCTTCGTGGCGCAACGCCAACATGTCGCGTCGCGTGGGCGTAGCCGGCAGCGAGACGGTGGCCGCTGCAGGCGCCGTCGGCACCGGCACCAGCGGCTCCAACGGCGAGCCGGTTCCCGTCGGCTCGCCGCTGCCGCGCGCCGGCTGCATCGGAATCGCCAGCGTCGCTTGCACCGTTGCCAAGCCTGCGATGTCCGGAAACAACCCGAGCATCGGCGCGATGCGCGCGATCACCCGCCCTGCACCCGGCGCGCTCACCGCACCTGCCGTCGCGTAGCCTGCGGTCTCCTTGTTGCCCACCGGCTCGTCGAGCATGAAATACACTGCGTAGCGCGGCGCGTTCATCGGGAACACGCTCATGAACGCGCTGACGTTGGTATGTTTCTTGTAGCCGTGCGCACCAACCTTTTCCGCCGTGCCGGTCTTGCCGCCGACGAAGTAGCCGGGGATGTCGGCCGGCTTGCCGTAGCCGTCGGTCACCACCAGCCGCATCATCTTGCGGATGGTGTTCGAGGTGGAGACGTTCATGATCCGCCTCCCTTCCGGCAACGGATCGTTCACGTCGTGCGCGAGGATGGTCGGCTGCAGCACGATGCCGCCGTTTGCCAGCGCCGCGGTGCCGCGCACCACGTGCAGCGGAGAGACCGCGATGCCGTGGCCGAAGCCCACCGTCATCGTGGTGGCCTCCTTCCAGTTGCTGCGTGGCGGCACGATCGGGAAGCCGGCTTCCGGCAGTTCCACGCCCACCTTGCGGAACATGCCCATCGCCTGCAGCCAGGTCTGCTGGCGCAACGGCCCCACGCCCAACGCCACGTGCGCCGCACCAAGGTTCGAGGAATACGCAAGAACTTCGGGCAAGTACAGGAACCGGTGCTTGCCCTTGTAGTCGGTGATGGTGAAGCGGCCGATGTGGATGTTGTGCGCCGCGTCGAACTCGTCCCAGATGTGCGCGGTGCCGAAATCCATTGCCATCGCCGCGGTCTGCAGCTTGAACGTGCTGCCCGGCTCGAACATGCCGGTCACCGCGCGGTTGAAGCGGTCGTCCGGCGGCGTCTCGCCGAACTGGTTGGCGTCGTAGTCCGGCAGGCTGACCATGGCGATCACCTCGCCGGTGCGCACGTCCATCACGATGCCGCAGGCGCCGATTGCCTGGAACTCCTCCTTGGAGCGCTCCAGCTCCTCGCGCATCACGCCCTGCACGCGCACGTCTATCGACAGGCGTACCGGCTCCTGGTTGTCCTCCAGCCGCTTGTCAAAGGCGCGCTCGGCGCCGGCCACACCGTGGCTGTCCACGTCCACGCCGCCCAGCACCTGGGCGGCCACCCGGCCCAGCGGGTAGCGCCGCTTCTCGCTCGGCTGGAAGTAGATGCCCGGGATGCCCAGCGCGTTAATCGCCAGCTCCTCGTTGGGCGTGATCTGGCGCTCGAGGTAGACGAACTGCTTGGCCGAGGCCAGGCGGGCGGCGGCCTGCGCCTCGTCGAGCCGTGCCAGCACGCCCTTCAGCTTGTGGGCGGCCTCCGCGGTGTCGATCATCTCCTTGGGGTTGGCGAACAGTGCGGCCGTCGGCAGCGAGATCGCCAGTATCTCGCCGTTGCGGTCCAGGATGGTGGCGCGCGTGTGCGGCACGCCCTCAGCCATCGGCGCCGCGTCCGGCGAGGACGGGCCCGGGTCGGCCGGCACCAGCGGCCGCATCTCGGCCTTGCTCGGCGCCATCGGGAACAGCACGGTCGCACTGGTCAGCTTGCCGGCCACCGCGCCGAACAGCAGGAAGAACCCGCCGGCGGCGAACACCAGGCGGGATCGGGTGCGGTCCAGCGCGGCGCGGCGGGCGAGGTCCGGCGCGGTGATGCGCACCGTCTCCATGCGCGGCATGGCGGCCCCGGCGGCGGGTGCGCCGCGCATGCGGGCGGCCTCGGTGCCGCGCCTGCGCGCCGGCGGCGGCGCGTCGGCCGGCGGCGGCGCCCTGTTCGGGCGGTCGGGCGGCGGGCCGTCGGGCGGGCGGGCGGTCATCGTCCGTAGGGCACCGGCGGCGGCAAGGCTCCGCCACCACCCAGCGCCGAGGTCAGCACCGGCGCGTAGCTCGGCACCGCGCGGATGATGGCGGCCCGCGGCTCGGCGGCTCGGCTCGGCCGCGCCAGCGCGGAGTAGACGCGCGCGCCAACCGGCTGCGGGCTGGCCAGCGGCAGCGGGCTGGACCGGGCCAGCAACCCGTCATGGCCGGAGAACTCGTCGCGGTCGGCCAGCGCCACGTGGTGCGGCGCGTGCCGGGCGTCGGCCTTGGCGAGCAGCCTTGTGCCAGCGTGCGGGTCCGATTTCGCGGGCGGCATCATCGGGTGGTGCGAGGGCAGCGGCGCCGCGTCGGCCACTACGGCCGGGACGGGTGCCGGCGCCGGGTCGCCCGCCGGCGCCGGGCCGCCTGTTGGCGGGGCGGCCGCGTCGTCGTCATCGGCGCTGCTCCCACCCGGCAGCGGCGCTACCGGTGCGGGCAGGTGGTTGGCGAGGTCGCCGAGCTGCACGAACTGGGTCGGTGCCATGGGGTGCAATGCGAGGTAACGGCCGGACATATCCTGCAGCCTGCCGGGCTCGTTCAGCAACGCCCATTCGGCACGCAGCAGGCCGGTCCGCGCCCGCGCCGTCTCGGCCGCACGGATCTGCCGGCCGATGTCGCGGTCCAGCAGCTCCGTCCGGTGCTTTTCCGAGTAGAGGTACAGCCCGGACCCGAAGGCCGCCAGCAGGCACAGGCAGGTGACGGGGCGGATCATGGTCTGGCCTCCGGGCCGGATGTCAGTCGTTGCAAGGCGCGCAGCCGGGCGCTGCGGGCGCGCGGGTTGGCCGTCTCTTCCGCCTCGCCGGGACGCACGGCACGGGTGGTCAGCAGGCGGAACCCCGCCCGTGCCGCGCTGTCCGCGCCGCGCATGGTCAGGCCGCGCGGGTCGTGACGCGAGGGTGCCGGATCGCGGCCCGCAGCGCTTGTAAAGAACCGTTTCACCAGCCGGTCCTCCAGCGAGTGAAACGAGACCACAACCAGCCGCCCGCCCGGGGCCAGCAGCGCCGCCGCCGCCGCCAGCGCGCGCTCGATCTCGCCAAGCTCATCGTTCACCCGGATGCGCAGCGCCTGGAAGCTGCGGGTGGCCGGGTGAATGCCGTCACGCGAGGCCGGCATCGCGCCGCGTATGACGGATGCCAGCCGGCCGGTCGTCTCGATCGGCGCCTCTTCGCGCGCCGCGACGATGGCGCGCGCGACGCGGCGGGAGAGGCGCTCCTCGCCCAACTGATAGAGTGTGTCGGCCAGCTCCGCCTCGCTCAGCCCGGCCACCAGGTCGGCGGCCGACGTGCCGCTGCGGCTCATCCGCATGTCCAGCGGACCGTCGCCGCGGAAGCTGAAGCCGCGGGCAGGATCGTCGATCTGGAAGCTGGAGACGCCCAAATCCAGCACCACGCCGTCCAGCGCGTCCACCCCGGCCGCGTGCAGCAGCCCGAGCATGTCGCCGAACGCGCCGTGGATCAGGTGCAGCCGGCCGGGATAGGCGGCCGCCAGGGCCGCACCACGGGCGATGGCGTCCGGGTCACGGTCGATCGCCCACAGTGTGCAGGCCGCCCGGTCGAGCATGGCGCGCGCGTAGCCGCCGCCGCCGAACGTCGCGTCCAGATAGCGGCCGCCGTTACGCACGCACAGCGCGTCGAGCACTTCGGGCAGCAGCACGGGGATGTGGCTCATGCCTGCGTCGCCGCGGGCAGGGTCAGCCGCCTGGACCGCGCACGCTCGCGCGCCTCCGCACGGCGCCGTTCGGCGGCCGCCGGTTCCCAGATCTGAAAGGTTCGGCCGAGACCCATGAAGACCACCGCGTCCGCCAGGCTCGCGTGCTGCACCAGCACGTCCGGCAACACAATGCGTCCTTCCTTGTCCGATTCGACAGGGTAGGCGTCCGAGTACAGCACCTGCGCCAAATCCTCGTGGTCCTCGCCGAATACGTCCAGCCGGTCGAGCGGCGTCGCGAGCTCCTCGAACACCGACGCCGGCCACCCTTCCACACAAGGGTATGTATGGGACTGGCGTAGCACGAGCGGGCTTGCCCCTTCCACAGACAACCCACGCAGGGCGGCCCGGAACGGCGCGGGGATGCTGACCCTGCCTTTCGCGTCGATCCTGTTCAGGTGCGTGCCAAGGAAGTGGCTCATCCGCGTGCGCTGTCCGACCCCCCATCCGCTTCAGCTGCTCCGTCTCCCCGCAATGTGGATGACTGCACCGCTTGGGATGGCGTGGGATAGCATGGGCCAGCATGGGCGTCAAAGGAATTGCGCCGGTAAGCAACGATTTTTCAAGATCGAAATCGTTCAAAAACAGTGTCTTAGCCAACTCGTGTGAGCGGGTTGGCGCAAGCTCATGAACCTATTCAGTATTCATGCTCCGTTCTTGTGGATAAACCTGTGAGTAAGTTTTGAGAGAAAGAAAGCAGTTCTTTTTTGGAAAAAAAGAACCAAAAGCCTTTGTTCTCTGAGTGCGCGCTGCGGAGAGGTCCGCGACAGCCGGACATGGCTCCGCGCGAGAAGAAGACTCTCCTGAGATGCGTCAGGAAGGCTGCCAGACGGCCTGTAAGCCGGGTTCTGTCCCTGCCTCGCGGCAATGGACGGCCATTCCTCTGCGACGCGCGTCGCCGCGCGCCTGACGCGACCAACCCGGACGGCGAGGCGGAAACACCCCAGGGCATCGGTGTGACCCGTGCCCAGCCGCCCCTATTCGGTCTTGCTCCCGGTGGGGTTTACCCTGCCGCCCCTGTCGCCAGGGGCGCGGTGCGCTCTTGCCGCACCGTTTCACCCTTGCCGTCCCGCTTGCGCGCTCCGGCGGTTTGTTTTCTGTGGCACTTTCCCTGGGGTCGCCCCCGCCGGCCGTTAGCCGGCACCGTATTCCCGTGGAGCCCGGACTTTCCTCTGTTCCCCGCTCGCGCGGGTTGCAGCGGCCGTCCAGCCGTCTGGCAAATGTGGTTTGGCGGTTTCGCGCGACGGGGGCAAGCGGACGAGGCAGAAAGCAAGCGGTTCTTTTTTGAAAAAATGAACCAAAAAACTTTTGTTTCGGCTGTCGCGGAGCTTCCTGCAACGCGCGCGCAGGGGCGCGAAGGGTGAGGTCCTTCTTCTACAGAGAACCGCTTGCCTGCTGTTGATCAATCCAGGGATTGGCTGGTCAACACGACAGCCCCGGCCAAGCCGCCACGGCGGAATAGCGGCAGCCGCCAACCTGCTGCGTGTCGAACCGCACTTCGAGATAAAAAAGAAAGCCCTTCTTTTTCGAGAAAAAGAAGCAAAAAGCTTTTGTCTCGGCTGTCGCGGACAGCTGAACGACACGTTTCAGCGACGCACGCCCAACAAAGACAAAAGTTTTTTGGTTCTTTTTTTCAAAAAAGAACCGCTTGCTTGCTTGCCGAAAATTCAGCGTCGGATCGATTTATTGGCGTGTCCGTCTCACACTCAGGCCGTCGCAACGTCCGCAGCATGCGCGGGACGATCCGCCGCGCGGAAATGGTTGTACTCGCGCACGCGGTTGGCGTATTTCCGCCAAGCCGAGGTGCCCACGTAACGGGCGAACGGCGCGACTTTCTGGCGCGAGGAACGCTTGAGCGTGCCCGGATGTGCCTTGACCTGCGCCATGGCGCCTTCCAGCCAGTCGGCCGGCAGGTTTGACGTCGCGGTCAGATGCGACGGCGCGGCGATCTTGCCGCTGCGGATGGCGCGGCGCAGCACCCGCAGGGGAACGCCGAGGCGGCGTGCGGCTTCGGGGAGGCCGATCGGGGGTAAGTCGCTCATGAGAGGTTGTCCGGGTTGGTTTGGCGTTCTCTGACCACTGCGGGCGCAGGAAGACAAGGCAAGCAAGCAGTTCTTTTTTGAAAAAAAGAACCAAAAAACTTTTGTTCCCTCGGGCGCGCCGTGTGGAGAGGTCCGCGACAGCCGAGACAAAAGCTTTTTGCTTCTTTTTCTCGAAAAGAAGCGCTTGCCTTACGTCTCCATCGCACTCGCCACCGCTTGCGCCCGCACCCGCGTCGCCAGGTCCGGCTGCCCGCTGATCGCGCGCGGCAGCCAGTGGCGCTGGAACGCGCGCAGGTCGGCCTCGTCGGCGAACTCGTAACCAATCGCCTGCAGCGTGCCGGCGGGGTCCTGGGTGGGGTTGCCGTCCGCCTCGGGCCAGATGCCGATGCCGTCGCGCGCCAGGCCTGCCCAGTCGAACAGCTCGCCCGGGTCCTGCTTGCGGGTGGGTGCGATGTCGCTGTGTCCGACGACGTTGGCGGCCGGGATGGCGTGGCGGGAAAGGATTTCCAGGCACAGCGCGCGCACCGCTTCCATCTGCGCCGGCGGGAAGGGCCGGTAGCCCCATTCGTGGCCCGGGTTGACAATCTCGATGCCGATGGAGGGGTCGTTCAGCGCGCGCCGGCCACGCCAATACGACAGTCCCGCGTGAAAGGCGCGAAGCTCTTCGGGCACCATGCGGACGATGCTGCCATCCTCGTCCACCACGTAGTGCGACGAGACGTGTGCCACCGTATCGCAAAGCCGCAAGATGGCCTCCTGCGCCGACTGCATGCCCGTGTAGTGCAGCACCAGCATGTCGACCGCACAGGGTCTCTCGTCCCTATTCGGGCTGAAGATGTCGGTAGATATCAAGCCAAGTTTTCCCGTTCCGGATCGTGGGGAACAAAAGTTTTTGCTTCTTTTTTTCAAAAAAGAAGGCCTTGCTTGCTTGCTTCCTACAACCCCCGCTCCCGCTTAACCCGATCCCAGGCCGCATTGATGTTAGCCACCTTCTCGGTAGCCCGAGCCACGAACTCCGGCGGCACCCCGCGCGATGCCAGCCCGTCCGGGTGGTTCTCCCGCATCAGCTGCTTCCACGCCGCCCGCACCGCGTCGTCGGTGGCTGACCGCGCAATCCCCAGCACACCGTAGGGGTCCGGCTCGCTGCCCGCCTGGGTGCGTGCGGTGCCGCCGCGGACGCGTTCCCATGCCGCCCCGTCCAGGCCGAAGCCGCGGGCGCAGCGGGCCAGGAAGTCGAGCTCGGCGGCGTTCACCGGCCCGTCCGCGCGCGCGATGCCGAACAGCCCGGCCAGCACGTCCTCCAGCACGCCGCGGTTGTCGGCGAAGCTTTCGCCAAGTTGGTTGGCGTAGGGCTCGAAGCCCTCCGGCGTGTCGCGCGCCTGGTCGAACAGGCGGCCGACTTCGCGCGCGCTTTCGGCCGGGATGCGGAAGTGGCGCTTGAAGCCGTCGATCTCCGCGCGGCTGACCGGGCCGTCGCACTTGGCCAGCTTGGCCGACAGCGCCACGATGCCGATGGCGAAGACCTGTTCGCGCGGCGCGAACATCGCGGCGATGCGCGCGGGGTGGAAGCGGTCCGCGGTGAACAGGCCGAGCAGCGGGCGGTTGGGCGCGCCGTTGCGGTCTGCCGCGTGGCCCAGGGCGGCGCCGGTGACGGCGCCGAGCGGGCCGCCGACGGCGAAGCCGGCCATGCCGCCCAGCAGTTTGCCCCAGTAGCTCATGGGTTGAACATAGCAGGAAATCCCCAAGCGAGAACGAAGGAAGCAAGGCCTTCTTTTTCGAGAAAAAGAAGCAAAAAGCTTTTGTCTCGGCTGTCGCGGATCTTTCCGGCGGCGCATACTCAAGGGAGCAAAAGTTTTTTGGTTCTTTTTTTCAAAAAAGAACTGCTTGCCTTCCTTCGCTGTGCTTCCGCTTTGCCAACACGCCGTTAAACAAGCTCTCAATGGCCTCCGACCCGCCAACGCTGCGCTACGTGGCTGTCTGGCCTCCTGCCGCACGGCGGGGGCGCCTGCTGGCACCCCTGGCGGCCATCTTGGCGGGCCTCCTGCTGGCGGCCTGGGTCGTGCCGCCGCTGCTGGACTGGAGCCGCTTCCGCACCGCCATCGCGGCCATCGCCGCGCGCAACCTCGGCCGCCCGGTGGTGATCGGCGGCGAGGTGCGCCTGCGCCTGCTGCCCGAAGCGGTGCTGACCGCGTCCGACGTGACGCTCGCCGACCAGGGCGACGGCATCTCCGGCCAGGTCGCCGCCCTGCGCCTGCAGGTGGCCATTCTGCCGCTGCTGACCGGCCGGCTCGCTTTGCGCGACCTGGTGCTCTCCGCCCCGGTGCTGCGCCTGCCGATGCGGTTGCCGGACGCGCTCGCCCACCCCTCCAGGCCGCTCGTGCCGCAAGCCTTTGCCGCCCAGGTGGAGAACGGCACGCTGCGGATCGGCCAGATCGAGGTCACCGGCATCAGCGCGGCCATCCATGGCGGGCCGACGCTGGGCACGCTGCGCGAGGTGCTCTCGCCGGAGGCGGCCCCGGTCGCGGCCTTCGGCGCGGAAGGGTTCGCCGCCGCCGGCGGGCGCACCTGGCGCTTCACCGGTGCGCTCGGCGCGCCCGACGCGGACGGGGTCAGCGCCGTGGACCTCGCCGTGCACGGCCAGGGCGCGGCAGGCAGCACCGGCGGCATCATCCAGGGCACGCTGACTGACGGGCTGGTGCAGGGCCGCCTGCGTGCGTCGGGCCCCGACCTTTCGCTGCTGATGCCGGCCTCACCGTCACCCTGGTCCGTGGACGCCCCCTTCGTCGCCAGCGGCGACCGGGTGGACGCCAGCGCCATCAGCCTCTCACTGGGCGGCGCGCCGGCCGACGGCATGCTGTCGCTCACCCTGGCCGCCCCGGCGCAGCTGCAGGGCCGGCTGCACGCGGCGTCGGTGGACCTGGACGGATGGGTGGGGTTGCTGGGCCGCAGCTTCGGGCACGGTGCCGGCCAGGACGACGCAGACGGGCGCGACACAAACGGGCACGACACCAGCGGGCACAACGCAAACGGGCACGACACCAACGGTTACGGAGCCGGCGGCCCTGCGCTGCCGGTTCGCGTCCAGCTCTCCGCCGACACCGCCAGGCTGCTGGGCGGCACGCTGGGCCACCCGCACGCGACGCTGGTCTCGCGAGACGGCCAGGTTGAGCTGGACGACGCAGCGGTGGACCTGCCCGGTGCAGCCACGCTGCGGACGCGTAGCGCACGCTTCGGCGTGACCAGAACGGCGAGCGGCGGCACCGGCACCGCGAGCGGCGGCCTCTCGCTGTCCGGCGACACGGTGCTGGACGCGCCGGACCTGGCGGCCACGCTGGCCTGGCTGCGGCCGCTCGCGCCGTCTCTGGCCGACGCCGCCCTGGCTGCCGGCCCGCACGCTGCCAGGCTGGCCGGCATGCTGACGCTGACCGGCACCGGCGCCTTGGCCGCCGGCCTGTCCGGCCAGGTGGACGGCACCGCGCTGAGCGGCGACGCTCACGTGCTGCTCGGCAGGCGGCCGCGCGTGGACGCAGCGCTGAGCCTGGACCGGCTTGGCCTGGCGTTCTGGACCGGCGCCGTCGCGCAGGGTTGGGGTCCCGCCGGCGCCGCCACGCACCTGGCGTTCGACAGCCGCGTCCACGTCAAGGCGGCCCACGCGACCTGGCGCGGCACAACCCTGGACGACCTGGCGTTGGACGCCGCCACCGAGTCCGGCGCGCTGCGGATCGGCCAAGCGCAGGCCAGCCTCGCCGGCGCGCAGCTCAGCCTGTCGGGCACGGCGGCAGCCGACGGGCGGGTCTCCGCGCGCGCCGCCGCCACCACCGCCGACGCTGCCAGGCTGCTCGCCGCACTCCCCCCGGCGTGGCGCTGGGCGCCCGGGCTGTGGCGCGGCCCCGCCAGCGTTCAGGTCGCGGCGGACGGCCCGGCCGAGGCGCTCGGCCTGCAGCTGCGCGCCGACGTCGACGACATGGTGCTGGAAACCGATGCGCTGTGGGACCGCCGGAGCGACAGGTCGGAGGCCACGCTGACGGTGCGCCATCCCGGCGCACCCAGGCTGCTGGCCGACCTCGGGCTACTCGCAGCGCTGGGCGAGCCCGAAATGGCCGACGCGGCAGCCTCCTGGCTCGACACCGGCGCGCTCACCCTGCGGGCGCACCTGCGCGCCTCGGGACAGCAGGCGAGGCTGGACGATTTCGAGCTCGACGCCGCGGCGCTGCGGCTCTCCGGCCAGCTTCAGGAGGACTGGTCCGGCGCCGCCCCGCTTCTCAGCGGACATGTGGACGCGGACGCCCTGGCGTTGCCGGACAGTTTGCCGGACGCGGGCAGGCTCGCCGCACTCGCCGCCGGCGCGGCACAGCTTCACCTCTCCGCCCGCCGCGTGACGGTCGGGCTGCGCCCGATTGCCACCGGCCTGTCCGCCGACCTGGCCCTCGGCGCCGGCATGGTGCTGGCCGACGGCGTCACGGCCGAGGTCGCGGGCGGCAGGCTCGACGGCCAGTTCGCCGCCGACCTCACCCGCCCCGCCGCCGCTGCCCGGCTGCAGGTGCGCGGCGCCACGCTGGGCGGGGCGCTGACCGCCTGGCCGGTCGACCTCGTCGCCGGCCGCGCCGCCCTGGAAGCCACCCTGGACAGCGCAGGGCCGGGCTGGGACGGCGTGTCCGGCAGCCTTCACGGCGTGTTGGACGGCGCGCAACTCAGCGGGTTCAACCTCGGCAGCTTCCGCCAGGTGGCGGGCCTGCACACCCGGCTTGCCAGAGGGGCTGCGGACGCGGCGCTGTCGCAAGGCCAGTCGCCCGGCCTCTCCGGCACGCTGGACGCCTGCCTCGCGCATGGCCGGCTGGCAGTTGGGCCGTCGACGCTCACCTCGGCCGACGGCACGGTCAGCCTCTCCGGCACGATCGGCGCTGCCGACGGAGCGGTGGCGCTCGTGCTGGGCCTTGATGCAGGCGCAAGCGGGGCTGCGGCGGCCGTGCTGGAGCTGGACGGGGATTGGCGCGCCGGTGCGGTGACGCGGAAGCGAGACGCCGTCGCCGACAAGAAGCGGCAGAAGCGCTGAGGCGCGGGGCAGCTCTCGGCGGCGCGGAACTCGTCGCATCGCCAACGATCAGGGTAGAAAGCAAGACCTTCTTTTTTGAAAAAAAGAAGCAAAAAACTTTTGTCAGCGCTGTCGCGGACCTTTCCACAGTCGAGTGCCAAGGACCCAAAAGTTTTTTGGTTCTTTTTTTCAAAAAAGAACTGCTTGCCTTGCTTGTCGTCGCTTATGGCTTCGGCCGGCCGGGTAACGTGCCCCATTCTCGAAAAAGCCGCCCGCTCATCCGGCCAGCGCGCCTCATTTCCAAGCCCAAACGTTAATCCACCACAAGGTTATCCACGTTACTCACAGAGTTGTGAACATGCCCGGCGGGTTCCGCCTGTCAGCTCCTTCGGACCACGCGTCGACAAACCACTTTGTCAGTAACCCAGCGTGGTCTTCTGTGCCCGCATCCGCGCTACCTGCGCCTCGTAAGGCTCCGTCAGTCCTGGTGTCCCCGAATGATAAAGGCCGGATGCCAGAGCCCAGCCGCGGTCCGGCCCGTGCCGCCCGGTGCGCAAGGAGACCAGCAGCCGTGCCGCGTAGTCGGCGTTCTCCGCCGGGTTGAACGCCTCCGCCAGGCTGGCGAACGCGTCGGCGTGCTCGCGCAGGTCCACTTGCATGCAACCGATGTCCACGAACCTGGCGCCGCCTGCCAGGCGCTTCGCCGTGTTGGCCACAGCCTCGGCGCGCGTGTCGAAAAACAGCGATTCGCCGTCCGCGTTCACCGTCCAGGGCCAGGGCTGACGGTCGCCGGTCACCGGTAGCGCGCGCCCGGTCTCCACGCGGGACACCGCACCCAGCAGGCCAGGCGGCAGGCCGTGGCGCGCCCCGGCCTCGGCGATGGCGCCCAGGCAAAGGCTGGACTGCCGCGCCATCCAGGCGCGGCGGGCGGCGGGCGGCACGTGCGGCGGCAACACGCTGTCGCCCAAGGTCGCGTGGCCAGGCGGCGGAGGTGCCGCCTCCGCGCCACAAGCGGCAAGCGCGAGCGCTGCACAGGCGCAGGCCGCGAGGCGACGCGGCCATGAGCTGCGGGGCGTGGGGAGCGGCTCAGGCGTGGCCGGGCTTCTCGTCATAGACGGCGTAGGCCAGGCGCAGCAGGCGCGCTGCGGGGCGGCGCAGGCCGGACCGGTCCGCCTCGGCGGCCAGGCTCAGCAGGCGGTCGGCCAGCATCAGCGGGCTCACCACCTCGGCGATAGCGGCGTCGGCGTGGGTCGGGGTCGAGAGCATGGCCATGTTTTTCTCCACTTGTTGCACCCGTTTTCGGGTGAGCGGATTTTGCACGCCGGTGCCTTTCTGAACGGTTAATGCTGGCGCAGGTTTGTCGCCCGCGCCAACGCGTGCAGCCGCAGGGCGGACGCCAGCGACTGCGGCGGTGCGCGCGCGGCGTCCACCGCGGCGATGGCGGCGAGCAGGGTGGTGTTGTCGGCAGTGGCGGCATGCTCCAGGGCAGCCCAGAACTCGGGCTCAAGCGCTATGCTGGTGCGGTGGCCGGCCAGCGCGAAGCTGCGTTTTATGAGACTCAAGCAAGCGCTTCTTTTTTTGAAAAAAAAGAAGCAAAAAAACTTTTATCCGCGCTGTCGCGGACCTCTCCGCCAATGTGTACCTCAGGGACCAAAAGTTTTTTGGTTCTTTTTTTCAAAAAAGAACTGCTTGCTTGCTTAACTTAGCAACAGCCCAGGAAGCCGCCTCCGCCACCACCGGATCCGCATCCCCCAGCAACGCCTGCGCCGAAACCATCAAGCTCCCGTCACCCGAATTGCCGATAGCATTGAGTACGTTGCGCACGAACCGATTGCGCCCGCTGCGCTTGACCGGCGAGCCGGCGAACATCGCGCGGAACCCCGCATCGTCCAGCGCCGCCAACTCCGCCAGACGCGGCGCCTGCAAATCCGCGCGCGCCAGCAGCTTTTCGTCGTGCCCGGGACGCGCGAAGCGGTTCCACGGGCATACCGCAAGGCAGTCGTCGCAACCGTAGATGCGGTTGCCCATCAGCGGCCGCAGCGCGTGCGGAATGGGGCCGGCGTGCTCGATGGTGAGGTAGGAGATACAGCGCGTCGCGTCGAGCTGGTAGGCTGCGGGGAACGCGTCGGTAGGACATACCTTGAGGCACCGCTCGCAAGTCCCGCAGGCGCCGCCTGGGTTTTCCGAACGTGGCAGCATCAGCGTGGTGAATACCTCGCCGAGGAACAGCCAGGACCCGTGCGCGCGGGAGACCAGGTTGGTGTGCTTGCCCTGCCAGCCCAAACCCGCTTCTGCGGCCAGCGGTTTTTCCATCACCGGCGCGGTGTCGACAAACACTTTCGCGTCCCCACCGAAGCGGCTGACGATGAACTGTGCCAGGTGCTTCAGCTTGCCGCGGATCACGTCGTGGTAGTCGCGGTGGCGGGCGTAGACGCTGATGTTGCCGCGGTCCGGCCGGCCCAGCGTCTCCAGCGCGTCGCCCTCCGGCGCGTAGCACAGGCCGAGGGCGACCACGCTGCACGCTTGCGGCCACAGCGCCTGCGGGTGGCTGCGCTGCTCGGCACGCTCTGTCAGCCAGCCCATGTCGCCGTGCCGGCCGGCGGCGAGGAACGCGGAGAGCCGGTCGCGCGCCTCGGCCGAGAGGTGGGCGGGGGCGAACCCGACGGCGTCGAAGCCAAGGCCCAGGGCGTGGTCGCGGATGCGGGCGGCGGCGGCCCCCGGGTCCGCGCGCGCAGTTGCACGCAGCGCCGCCTCCGGCTGCACTCGTGTGCGCGCCGGCGAGGGTCCGGCCTGCGCCTCAGCCGCGGCCGCGATAGCCTGGCACCCCCTGGTCGGGAACCCAAGCGCCCTCCGGCGGCGCGCCGGTCTGCCAGAACACGTCGATCGGCATACCGCCGCGCGGGTACCAGTAGGTGCCGATGCGCAGCCAGGGGGGGACAAGCAGCTCCAGCAGGCGGTTGGCGATGGTCATCGTGCAGGCCTCGTGAAAGGCGCCGTGGTTGCGGAAGCTGCCGAGGAACAGCTTGAGCGACTTGCTCTCCACCAGCCACTGGCCGGGAATGTAGTCGATGACGATGTGGGCGAAATCCGGCTGCGCGGTCAGCGGGCACAGCGAGGTGAACTCCGGCGCGGTGAAGCGGACGACGTAGAGCTTGCCTGGGTCAGGTGCGGGCACGCGCTCAAGCTTCGCCTCTTCCGGCGTCTGCGGCCAGGGCGTCGGTCGTCCGAGCTGGGTGAGGAGAGGTGTATCGGGCATCGGCAGAACGGTTCTTCGGAGGTCGTGCGATGCTTATATAGCATTCCGGGTAGATATGGCAGCTACCGACCGACTGCCTACAAGAAGCGGGCTCACGTTTGATTCTCAATATCATTGATCGGCGACAGAACATTTACCGCTGGGAGCGCGTCGACGTAATTATCGAGGCAGCTTGGCACGACAATGCCATCCCAGGTTCCGATCAAGCCGCGCTTGATTACCGTTTACCTGACTTCGCGAGTCGAAAGAACGTCTCTCTTGCTGACGCTGTGATCTGGGCCTCATCGTTCAAGACGGCTCTGACGCTGTATTTTTATGACGAATGCAGCGACGCCGTGTCAGAATGGCGCGCCTCCACCGAGGAATTACCTTGAGGCACTATCAAAACCGTTCACCCTTAGCTGCACGCTGCAGAAGACTCCGCGACAGCAGAGACAAAAGTTTTTTGCTGCTTTTTTTCAAAAAAGCAGGCCTTGCCTTCCTCTTTCACATCAAGAAAGTCAAACGTCGGACCCGCTGGTATCCGAGGACCGAGGTGTCTCCCGACTCCATCCTGCTCGTAAGCCAGTCGCAAAACCGGTAAACTCCGCCCTCAAGATGGCGCGTCGCAGCCCGGCCATCAGCGACTGGTAGTAGGCGAGGTTGTGCCAGGTCAGCAGCATCGGCCCAAGCATCTCCTGGCAGCGAAACAAATGGTGCAGGTAAGCGCGGCTATGGCGCGCGCAGGCCGGGCAGGTGCAGGCCGGGTCCAGCGGCCCCGCATCGTCCCTGTGGCAAGCGTTGCGCAGGTTCAGCACGCCCAGCGAGGTGAATGCCCGCCCGGTGCGCCCGGCGCGCGTCGGCATCACGCAGTCGAACATGTCCACGCCGCGTGCCACCGCGCCCACCAGGTCGTCCGGCGTGCCGACCCCCATCAGGTAGCGCGGGCGGTCGGCCGGCAAATGGGGCACGGTCGCCTCCAGCGTGTCGAACATCGCCGCCTGCCCCTCGCCCACCGCCAGGCCGCCCACCGCGTATCCCTCGAACCCCACCGCCAGCAGTGCCTCCGCGGAACGTCGGCGCAGGTCGGGGTAGACGCCGCCTTGCACGATGCCGAACAGCGCGTAACCGGGTCGCGCGCGGAACGCGGCCTTGCAGCGCGCGGCCCAGCGCATGGACAGCTCCATGCTCGCCTCGGCTTGGGCAAAGGTCGCGGGAAAGGCGGTGCACTCGTCGAGCACCATGGTGATGGTGGCGTCCAGCAAATCCTGGATCTGCACCGCACGCTCGGGAGTCAGCCGGTGCTTGCTGCCGTCCAGATGCGAGCGGAACGTCACCCCGTCGGCGTCCAGCGTGCGCAGCTTGTCGAGCGACATGATCTGGAAGCCGCCTGAATCCGTCAGGATCGGTCCGGGCCAATCCATCATCCGGTGCAGGCCGCCCAGCCTGGCCACGCGCTCGGCACCGGGGCGCAGCATCAGGTGGTAGGTGTTGCCGAGCACGATGCGCGCGCCGGTGCTGCGCACCGCGTCGGCGGTCATCGCCTTGACAGTCGCCGCGGTGCCGACGGGCATGAACACCGGGGTCTCCACGTCGCCATGGGCGGTGTGCAGCGTGCCGGCGCGCGCGGCGCCGTCCTGCGCCGCGGCGGTCCAGCCGAAGGTGGTCATCTCGCGACGCCGAAAGGAAGCAAGGCCTTCTTTTTCGAGAAAAAGAAGCAAAAAGCTTTTGTCTCGGCTGTCGCGGACAGCTGAAACACCAAGCCTCCACACGGCGCACCCAACGGAGACAAAAGTTTTTTGGTTCTTTTTTTCAAAAAAGAACCGCTTGCCTTGCCTCCGCTCAAGCGTCCCGCCGCGTCAACAACGTAGCATCCCCATACGAATAAAACCGGTACCCCGCCGAGATCGCATGCGCGTAAGCCGCCCGCATGCGCGCGGTGCCGGCGAACGCGCAGACCAGCATGAACAACGTCGATCGCGGCAGGTGAAAGTTGGTCAGCAACAAATCCGCGCCGCGCACGCGGTGGCCGGGGCGGATGAAGATGTCGGTCTCGCCGGCGAACGGGTGGGTGCGGCCGTCCGCATTCGTCGCCGTCTCCAGCAGGCGCAAACTCGTGGTGCCGACAGCGACGATGCGGCCGCCTTGCGCCCGGGTGCGCATGATGGTTGCGGCAGCGTCTACCGAAAGCGCGCCGTACTCGGCGTGGATGCGGTGGCCGGCCAGCGTGTCCGCGCGCACCGGCAGGAAGGTGCCGGCGCCCACGTGCAGGGTGAGCGTCACGCGGCCGATGCCGCGCGCCGCCAGCGCGTCCAGCAGCGCCGGGGTGAAGTGCAGCCCGGCGGTGGGGGCGGCCACCGCGCCGTCATGGGCGGCGAACACCGTCTGGTAATCGGCCTGGTCCTGCGCGGTGGGGCCGTTCGGGCGGGCGATGTACGGCGGCAGGGCCAGCGCGCCGGCCTGGCGCAGCGCCTGGGCGAAGGCCTCGCCGCTGCGGTCGAACGCCAGCGTCACGCCGCCGTCGGCGTCGCGGGCGCGCACCTCGGCGGAGAAGCCGTCCGCGCCGTCGAAGTCCAGCCGGTCGCCCTGGTGCAGGCGGCGGGCGTTGCGGGCCAGCGCGTGCCAGGTCCCGTCTGCCAGCGGGCGGTCGAGCGTGATGCCGATGCGTGCCGCGCCACGGCGTGCGTGCAGCTGGGCGGGGATCACCCGCGTGTCGTTGGCCACCAGCAGGTCGCCGGCGCGCAGCAGGCTGGGCAGGTCGCCGACGTGGTGGTCGCAGAGGGCGTCGTCCACGCGCAGCAGGCGGGCGGCCTCGCGCGGCACGGCCGGATGCTGGGCGATGCGTTCCGGCGGCAGGACGAAGTCGAAATCGGCAGTGGCCGGGTCAACGGCTGCGCTCACACCGCTGGCAGCCGGGTTCCGGTGCGCCGCCATGCCGGTGGCATCATCCCGCAACGCTATCACCACCCCAAGCCGAGCTTGCCAGCCGCAACAACAAGAACGCCCATCTCCCGTGAGAAGAGAGCATAGACGCGTCCCCGCAACGGGTTCTTCCCGCAACGACCGGCTGTTGCCACGAGCCAGGAGACAAGAGTTTGGTCCTTTTCTTCAAAAAAGGACTGCTTGCTTGCCCGAGCTAACCCCAAACCGAAACGGCCGCCCTACGCTCAATCGAGGTAGGAAGACAGCTCGATCAGGTTGCCGTCCGGGTCGCGGCAGTAGACCGAGCTGATCTCGCCCAGCGCGCCGGTCCGCTTCACCGGCCCGGCCTCGATGGCCACGCCGCACGAATGCAGGTGCCCCACCGCCTCGTCCGGCCCCATGGCGATGACGAAGCACAAATCCTGGCTGCCAGGACACGCCTCGCGCCCGCTGGTCCAGTCCAGCACCCCGGCGGGCCGCACGTTGATCTTCTGCCCGCCGAACTTCAGCGCACACCGGCGCTCGGCGCCGTAATCCTCGCGCTCCATGCCCAGCACGCGCTGGTACCAGGCCGCGGTTATCTCGATGTCGGCGCAGGTGATGACGATGTGGTCGAGACGGTCGACGGTGAAACGCATGCGGGACGTCCCAGGAGAGTTGGCCAGCTTCTATGGGGTGTGGGGGATTGGGGCAAGGAACGTTCAGAAGAAAGCAAGGCCTTCTTTTTCGAGAAAAAGAAGCAAAAAGCTTTTGTCTCGGCTGTCGCGGACTACCCCCGATCTAGAAGCTGTCCTTGGCGGCCCGGATTTCTCCCAGGCGCCTGGCGACCGGGGCACGCAGGAACGGGTTTTCTGCCAGCTCGTCGGCCAGGCGGGACGGCACCGTGGCCTGGCCGGCACCCCGCAGGCGAGCCACCTCGGCCGCGCGCGCCGCTAGCGCCGTATTGTCAGGCTCCACCGTCACGGCGAAGCGCGCGTTGCTCTGGGTGTACTCGTGGCCGCAGCAGACCAGCGTCTCGCCCGGCAGATGCGCCAGCTTGGCCAGCGAGGCGAACATCTCCCCCGGCGTGCCCTCCAGCAGCCGCCCGCAGCCCAGCGAGAACAAGGTGTCCCCGCACAGCAGCACGCCACCATCGGCGATGAAGAACGCGATGTGGCCGCGCGTGTGGCCCGGCGTGTCGATCACTGCCGCCGTCGCCCCGCCGAACGGGACGAAATCGCCCTCCGCCACCGCCACGTCGAGCCTGGGCAGCCGGTGCGCGTCGGCCGCAGCACCCACCACCGTGCAGCCGTAGCGGGCGCGCACCTCGTCGGTGCCGGCCACGTGGTCGGCGTGGTGGTGGGTCAGGAAAATCACGTCCAGCCGCCCGCCGGCAGCTTCCACCGCGGCGATGGCGGCCTGCGCGTCGGCCGGGTCGACGATGCCGACCGCACCGCTGCCGCTCTCGCGCAACAGCCAGGCGTAGTTGTCGGAAAACATCGGCACGGCCTGGACGGTCACGCTCATAGCCACCACCTATCGCTCATATCCAACAAGCCTATCATCGCTTTGCGTTTCGCCGCACACCGAAGGCGCCCATGACACGTCCGGCCCACTCAGATGGTCACCTCGCGCCGAGCTTCTACGAGGGCCCGACCGGACGAATGGCAGCCGCTTCCCTGCGCCGACAATTGCGCCTGCTGTGGCCCGACCTCTCCGGCATGTCCGTGCTGGGCATCGGCTACCCGGCGCCGTTCCTGTCCTGTTGGTCGCACCAGGCCTACCGCTGCCTGAACGCCACCACCTCGCACCACGAGCCGCCGCCGCCCGGCTCCTGCGCCGCCGACGCCACCCGGCTGCCGTTCCCGGACCTGGTGTTCGACCGCATCCTGGTCATCCACGGCGTCGAACCCGTCGCCCACGATTCGCGCCTGCTGCGCGAGATCTGGCGCGTGCTGAAGGACGACGGCCGCATCATCGTGGTCGCACCCAACCGCACCGGCCTGTGGGCACACCTGGACCACACGCCGTTCGGCCAGGGTCAGCCCTACTCGCCCGGCCAGATCAACCGCCTGCTGGCCAGCGCCATGTTCCGCCCCGAACGGCGGGAGACCGCGCTCTACACGCCTCCCACGGCGTGGACCGCGGTGCTGCGCCTGGCGCCGGTGTGGGAGTCGGTCGGCCGCGCGCTGTTCATGGACCTCGCCGGCGTCACGCTGACCGAAGCGGTGAAGGACACCTACGCAGCACTTCCCGTGCTGGCGACGAAGCGACGCGTCGTGCTGTCCGAGGCGGCCTGAGTGCAGGCGCGTCGAGGCTGATCGTAGAGAAGGCAAGAAAAGCCTTTTTCTTCGAGAAAAAGAAGCAAAAAGCTTTTGTCCCGGCGCTGTTTCAGGCGCTTCGACGTATCCTGATACAAGCGTTTGTTGTAGGCGCGGGCAGTAACAACAGCGGCCCGAGCGGTAAATCTCGTGAGATCTGCAGGCGGAAAGAAAGAAGGCCTGCCTTTTCGAAAAACAGCAAAAACCTTTTGTCTCTGCTGTCGCGGACTCTCCTGCACCGTTTGCCCGAAGGGCGAATATTTTCGATTTCTTTGTTTCAGAAAAGAATGGTTCGCGTTGTCTGCCGTCGGATAATGTTTCGGGGAGAGGCTGTTTCACCAGCGGCCTGAATTTGACCGCTCAGAGGCAACGAAGCGGTTCTGCTCGAACGAGAACAAAACGGTCTCAGCAGCGCGCGTTGCAGAAGCCTCCGCGATAGCAGGCACCGACGTTCTTCGATGCTTTCTTAAAAAGCAGGCGTTGCCGGGGCTTCGATTACTCAGGCCTTTGTCCGTCTTCGAAAGTCGGTCTGGCGGGTCAGCTGACGTGGTATTCGAACCCGGAGCGGACCTGCTTGTCTGTGCGATCCGTGCGAGCGCACGTCGGATGACCGCCCCGGTGACCTTCTAAACGGACCCTTAGGACCTCTGGCACAACCACCACCCAAGCAGCCCCTCCCCGATCAGGCGTGGCGCATCAGCCGTCCGCGACAGCCGAGACAAAAGCTTTTTGCTTCTTTTTCTCGAAAAAGAAGGCCTTCCTTCTGCACCGCCTGCACGGAAGAGACCTACTCCTGAGCCACCGCCCCCGACCCGCCCGCATCGAGCGCCACACCATCGACGTCGTGCCCGATGCAGACCGCCACGGCACCGCCCGCGCCCAGGGCCCGTTCTGGTTCGCCAGCAACTTCCAGTTCTTCACCGTCGCCATCGGCTTCATCGGCCCCACGATGGGCCTCGGCGTCGGTTGGAGCGCGCTCGCCGCCACGCTGGGCGTCCTGTTCGGCACCGTGTTCATGGCGCTGCACGCCAGCCAGGGCCCGCATCTCGGCCTGCCGCAGATGGTGCAGAGCCGGGCGCAGTTCGGCTACCTCGGCGTGCTGGTGCCGCTGGCCGCGACCCTGGTGATGTGCACCGGCTACAACATCGTGCAGACCAAGCTGGTGGCCGACGGCCTGCGCGCGCTGCTCGGCTGGAACCGGCCGGCCGTGGCCGTGCTGCTGGGCCTGGTCTCCTTCGCGGTGGCCGCCTGGGGGCACGACTGGGTGCACCGCGCCTTCCGCGTGCTGTTCGTCGCCGGCATCGTCGTGGTGGGCGGGCTGACCGTGGCGGTGGCCTGCGGCGTGGTCGGGCCGGCGCCGCACGCCGTGGTGCCGCATCTGGGCTGGTCCACGGTCGCGTTCGCAGCGCAGTTCACCGCCGCGGCCAGCTCCAACCTCACCTACGCGCCGCAGGTCTCGGACTACACGCGCTATCTGCCCGCCCGCACGCGCACGGCGCCGCTGATCGCCAGCGTGTTCGCCGGCGCGTCCGGCTCGGCCATCTGGCTGATGGCACTCGGCGCCTGGCTCGCCGGCCGCCTGGGCCAGTCCGATGCGCTGGTGGCACTCAGCGCATCCGGCAACGCCGTCTTCCCGGGCTTCGGCACCGTGCTGGTCATCCACAGCGTGGCCTCAATCGCGGCCGTGCTGGGGCTGGACACCTACTCCGGCGCGCTCACCCTGGTCACCGCCGAGCACAGCATCACCGGAGGCGGCCTCTCCCCCGCGCGGCGGATCGTCTGGACCGCCGCGGTGGCCGTTATCGGCACGGCGCTGGCGCTGCTGCTGCCCGGCAGCGCGGTCGACGCCGTGGACGGCATGCTGACCTTCATTCTCTATTTGCTGGCGCCGTGGACGGCGGTGAACCTGATCGACTACTTCCTGATCCGCCGTGGCGACTACGACGTCGCCGCGCTGTTCCAGCCCGACGGGATATACGGACGCTGGAACCCGGCGGGGCTGGGCGCCTACGCAGCCGGGCTGCTGGCGAGCGTCCCGTTCATGGTGATCACGCCGGTGTTCGTTGGTCCGCTTGCGGCGGTGATCGGCGACGTGGATGTCGCGTGGCTGATCGGGATGGTGGTCTCGGCGGTGGCGTACGCGGTGCTGACGAACGGAAGAAAGCAAGGCCTGCTTTTTTGAAAAAAAGCAGCAAAAAACTTTTGGTCCTGCTGTCGCGGTATTTTCCTGCAATGCGCGCCCCAGGGAACAAAAGTTTTTTGGTTCTTTTTTTCAAAAAAGAACTGCTTCCTTGCTTGCCTTGACGAGCTC
Organism: Acetobacteraceae bacterium; assembly: GCA_965198755.1. Classification (GTDB taxonomy): domain Bacteria; phylum Pseudomonadota; class Alphaproteobacteria; order Acetobacterales; family Acetobacteraceae; genus BOG-908. The sequence continues at coordinate 2,548,688 of OZ240673.1, read as the reverse complement.
GCCACCACGCGACGAGGTTACAGGATGCACATAGCCATCATCGGCGGCGGTTTCGCCGGCGCCGCCTGCGCGCTGCACCTTCTGCGTGACCACCCCGGCCTGCGCCTGCAGCTCACCATCATCGAGCCGCGTGCCGTGCTGGGCGCCGGCCTCGCCTACTCCAGCCCTGCGCCCGAGCACCGCATCAACGTGGCCGCCGCGCGCATGTCCGTGCTGCCGGACCAGCCGACCCACTTCCACGACTGGCTGCTGGCCGAGGGCGAGCCCGCGCGCGACCCGGCCAGTGCCATGCCGGACGGCCGGCTGTATCCGTCGCGCGCGGTGTTCGGCCGCTACGTGGACGCCCAGCTGCGCGCGCAGGTGGCGGCCAGCCCCGGCGTGGCGTTCGCGCACCTGCGCGACGAAGCGGTGCGCCTGGACGGCGACGGTGCCGGGTTCTGCATCGGCCTCGCCGGCGGCGGCGAGCTGCGGGCGGACCTGGTGGTGCTGGCAGTGACCCACACGAAGCCGGACCTGCCGGGGGTGTTGCGCGGCTGCGGCGCGGTGCTGCCGGACCCGTGGGACGTGGCCGCCCTGGCGCGCATCCCCGCCGCCGCCCGCGTGCTGGTGGTGGGCACAGGCCTCACCGCCTGCGACGTGGTGGCGAGCCTGCTGGCGCGCGGCCATCGCGGCCCGATCACCGCCGTCTCCCGCCACGGCCTGCTGCCGCGGCCGCGTACCACGCTGCCGGTGGCGGCGGAGGGCGACTTCACCACACGGCCGGAGCGCACAGCGGTGGGCCTGCTGCGCCGCGTCCGCCACGCGATGCAAACCGCACAAGCAGCAGGCCGCCCGTGGGAGAACATCGTCGACGCGCTGCGCCAGCAGGCGGGCACGGCCTGGGGTAGCCTGAACTGGAACGAGCGGCGCCGGCTGCTGCGCCACCTGCGCACCTGGTGGGACGTGCACCGCTTCCAGTGCGCACCCCAGATCGACGCGGCGCTGACCGCGGCGCAGGCGAGCGGCGCGTTGCACGTGCGGGCGGCGCACCTGCTCGGCGTGACCGACACGCCGGATGGCGCCGAGGTCCGGTTGCGGCCGCGCGGCGCGGGCAAGGCCGACAGCGCGGATGGCGCCGAAATCCGGCTACGGCCCCGCGGCGCCGCGCCTGGCGTGACCGAGGTGCTCGGCTGCGACTTGGTGGTGAATTGCACCGGGCCGGGCCACCGCTCGGTAACTGCGTCGCACCCGCTGCTGCGCGGGCTGGGCGAGGCGGGGTTGCTGGCGGCGGATCCGGCGTCGCTGGGCATCTGGGTGGACGGGCAGAGCCGGGTGCTGCGGGCGGACGGCTCGGCCTGGCGGAACCTGTTCGTGGCGGGGCCGCTGGCGCGGGGCACGTTCGGAGAGCTGATGGGGCTGCCGCAGGTGAACTTGCAGCCGCGGGCGGTGGCGGCGGAACTCGTGGGAGAGAAAGTATGAAGGCAAGCGCTTCTTTTTTTGAAAAAAAAGAAGCAAAAAAACTTTTGACTCCGCTGTCGCGCGCTCGCCGGCTGGCATCCGACACGGGATGCACCGTTCCGGGTCTCAGATGCTTACAAAACTCGGCGTGGCTGGTGCCGACGGTCCGGCAGCTAGGGAGGAAAGCAAGGCTTTCTTTTCTGAGGAAAAGAAGCAAGAGACTTTTTGTTCAGCTATCGCGATGGTTCTGCCAGCGCGCGCCCAAGGAAACAAAAGTTTTTTGGTTCTTTTTTTTAAAAAAGAACCGCTTGCCTTGGCTTGCCTGTAGCCGGTCAACATATGCGAGCGCTGTCACGAGGCGCCAGTCGCGCGTCAGGCAGCCAGGGCGCGTTTGTCAGATATCACGTCCTCCACTCCAGACGAGCACCGTGCTCTGTCGTTGACTGGCCGCACGCGCCTGGCCGGCGTGGTGGGCTGGCCCGTCAGCCACTCTCGCTCCCCACTGCTGCACAACCACTGGCTTGCCCGGCACAGGATCGACGGCGCCTACGTTCCGCTCCCGGTGCGGCCCGAGAACTTTGCCGCCGCCATCCACGGGCTTCGCGCCGCGGGCTTCGCCGGCGTGAACGTGACCGTGCCGCACAAGCAGGCGGCGTCCGCGATGTGCGACACCGTGGACGCGTGCGCCCGCCGCGCCGGCGCGGTCAACACGCTGGTGTTTACCGCGCACGGCATCGCCGGCTCGAATACCGACGGCGCAGGCTTCCTGGCGAACCTCGCGGCGCACGGTGTGGACGCGCGGGGTCCGGTTCTGCTGCTGGGCGCCGGCGGCGCCGCACGTGCCATCGCCGCCGCCCTGCTGGATGCGGGCGCCGAGGTCAGCGTCGCCAACCGCACGCGCGAGGATGCCGACGTGCTGGCCCAAGCCCTGCCCGGACTGCGCGTGGTGGACTGGGCCGCGCGCGACGACGCGCTGGCCGGTCAGGCGCTGCTGGTGAACACCACATCACTGGGCATGGCGGGCCAGCGCGCTTTGGACGTCTCGCTGGCGCGCGCGCCTTCAAGCCTTGCGGTAGCCGACATCGTCTACGTGCCGCTGGAGACGCCGCTGCTGGCGCAGGCGCGCGCGCGGGGCCTGGCGGTGGTGCCGGGCTTGGGCATGCTGCTGCACCAGGCGGTGCCGGGCTTTGCCGCCTGGTTCGGCGTCGTGCCGGTAGTTGACCAGGCGTGCCACGACCTGCTGGCGGCGGACCTCGCCGGCTCGCCAGGGTGACAGGATGAAGAGTGTCGGCCTGACCGGCGGCATCGGTCTGGGCAGCAATTCGCCGCCGGGCCTGGGTGAGCGCATGACAGTGGGCCTGACCGGTGGGATCGGCATGGGCAAGTCGCTCGCCGACGGGGTCGGGTGAGCGGATGAAGGTGATCGGCCTGACCGGCGGGATCGGCATGGGCAAGTCGTTCGCCGCCGGCGTGCTGCGGCGTGCCGGCGTGCCGGTGTTCGACGCCGACGCGGCAGTGCACCGGCTACAGGCGCCGTGCGGCCGGGCCGTGCCGGCCATCGCCCGCGCGTTTCCCGGCACCGTACAGGACGGCGTGCTGGACCGGGCCGCGCTGCGCGCCCGCGTGCTGGCCGACCGCGCGCAGCTGCGGGTGCTCGAGGCGATCCTGCACCCGCTGGTGCGCGCCGAGCAGCAACGCTTCCTGGCGCGCGCGCGCGGCGCCGGAAAAAGCCTAGTGGCGCTGGACATACCGCTGCTGTTCGAGACCGGCGGCGAACGGCGCGTGGACCTGGTGATGGTAGTCTCGGCGCCGCGGGCGGTGCAGCTGGCGCGGGTGCGGCGGCGCCGGCGGATGAGCGAGGCGGAGATCGCGCGGGTAATCGGGCTGCAGGTGCCGGATGCGGAGAAGCGGCGGCGGGCAGACGTGGTGGTGCGGACGGGGTTGTCGCGGTTTCACGCGACGCGGGCGGTGCGGAGGTTTTTAGGAAGCAAGGCCGTCTTTCGAGAAAAGAAAGCATAAAGCTTTCGTCTCCGGTGTTGCGGACCGCGCGGCGAGCGCGCGTGCCGGGGAGCCGAAGCGCTGACGACAGACAGGCAAGGCAAGCGGTTCTTTTTTGAAAAAAAGAACCAAAAAACTTTTGTTTCCTGGGCGCGCGCTGCAGAACCTTCGCGACAGCAGGGACGAAAGTTTTTTGCTGCTTTCTTTCAAAAAAGCAGGCCTTGCCTTTCGTTTCGGATCCGAGGAATCCCTGCTGTCCTACCGACAGTCCCTCGTCGTGGCCCTCAACGTCCGGCAGAGAGAAGACCTCTGGTCTCTGCTGTCGCGGAGCTTCCTTCAGCGCGCACCCAAGAGAACAAAAGTTTTTTGGTTCTTTTTTTCAAAAAAGAACCGCTTGCTTGCTTGGTGTCGACTCGGCCGGCGCCTGCTAGCCAGCCCCCATGAGCCGCTCGATCCTCTTCGACACCGAGACCACCGGCCTGGACCCCGCCACCGGCGACCGCATCATCGAGATCGCCGCCATCGAGCTGGTGCGCGACCTGCCGACGCAGCGCCACTTCCACCGCCTGATCGACCCCGAGCGCGACGTGCCCGACGAGGCCACCCGCGTGCACGGCTTCACCCGCGGCGACCTGCTGGGCAAGCCGCGTTTTGCCGAGGTGGTCGACGAGCTGCTGGCGTTCTTCGGCGACGCTCCGCTGGTGGCGCACAACGCGGCGTTCGACTTCGGCTTCGTCAACGCCGAGCTGGCGCGGCTGTCCCTGCCGCCGCTGCACGAGGCGCGGATGATCGACACGCTGGCGCTGGCCAAGGCGCGGTTTCCCGGCATGCCGAACAGCCTCAACGCGCTGTGCAACCGGTTCAGCATCGACCTCTCGGCGCGCACCACCCACAACGCGCTGCTGGACTGCCGGCTGCTGGCCGACGTGTATGTGGAGCTGACCGGCGGGCGGCAGCGCGGGCTGGTGTTGGCAGCGGCCACGCAGGCGGAGCAGTTCTACACCTACGTGCGGTCGGGGGAGCGGACGCCGCGCCTGTTCCAGCCGAGCGAGGCGCAGTTGGCGGCGCACGCGGCGTTCGTGGCGCGGCTGAAGGATCCGGTCTGGGCCGCGTAAGAAAGCAAGCGGTTCTTTTTTTGAGTGTCCGTTTGAAAGATCGGCCTGGCGGCCATCTGACGCGGTTTTCCTGTGCGCCGGTGCTCATGACCATAAAGGTCAGTCCGCGCCAGTGCTCGGAAAACCACGCCAGCTGACTAAGCAGGCCGACTTTTCAAACGGACACTAAAAAAAGAACCAAAAAACTTTCTGCCCCTCAAGTAAGCCTTCTGGGAGGGTCCGCGACAGCGCTGACAAAAGCTTTTTGCTTCTTTTTCTCGAAAAAGAAGGCGCTTGCTTTCTTCTGGTTCGGCGCCGACTTGCTACCGACTGCCGCCGCACCGTAGTAAGCCCGCGTTCGAGGCGCCTGGAGCAAGCAATGGCTGAAAACATTAAACGCGGGCCTGCCGCACCCAGCACGTCGGAAGGTTTTCTGGCCGACAGGCTGAGCTTCTGGGCCACCGTGACCAAGTTCGGCACGCGCGTGGCTATTGGCATCATCGTGCTGCTGCTGCTGATGTGGTATTTTCTCGTCTAGAGCAACATTCGACCGAGCGGGGTCGCTCGTGGGATGCAGATGCCCGCAAAAAAACGGCTAGAGCGTTTTCGGGCTTCCTAACTGATCTCACCAGGTCGGAAGCTCTCTGACCGTTACCGGCGCTGTCGGGTGGTGACGAGCAACACGCTGTTTGGGTTGTTCATCCGGGCTATCACTCGAAGCGTCCAGATAACCCTGACAGACTAGGCAAAGCGGCCGGGTTGGAACTCAACCCGGCCAGCCTGACTCACTTGGGCGTGTCGGCCGCGTTGGTGACGGCGTGGCCGGCGGTCGAGACGTCCTGGCCGGCGCCGGCCACCGTGTTGCAGGCGCTCAGCAGCGTGACGCTGGCGAGCAGCAGGGCGGCGGTGACGGCGGAACTGAGCAAACGCGACATAGGTAGTCTCCTGGAATGGCGGGCGGACCCAAGTCGGTCCCGAGTTCCGTAACGAAACGGACGCGTGGTGGTTCGCTGGTGTGCGCCGGCCGTCAGACGACGGGTCGCAAGCCTTGCAAACCTACAACAACCAGGCCGAGCAGCAGCAGGCAGAAGGCGACCGCAGGGGTCGCAAGCGGCACGGCCATGCGCAGCAGCGTGCCGGGCACGCCGGTGGCGTAAACGCCGCGCCGGTGAGCGAACAGGTGATCGGCGCGGCCCAGTTCAGCCAGCCGCTTTAGCCAGCACGGCCAGGCTGAACAGGCATCCCTGGAAGGTGGCCACCACATCGGACAGACCAGGTGGTCGAACAGCACGAAGCCGCGCCGCACGCGAAGATGGCCGCCAGGACCAGCGCCGAGATCGGCAGCGTCGGGAACGCGAGATCCTCCGCCCGGCTGCGCATGGCGCACCAGGTTGTCCGGATGGGTCAGCGCGCGGCCGAAATGGTCGTGCCGCCAGGCACGAGCCGCGCGGTCCATCACCGGCGGCAGGCTGAGCCGGGGGTTGCTGACTTGCAGGTCCGCTGCGCCTCTACCGCCGGCTTGCGGAGTAGAACAGGTCCGCACCGCGTGTGGTCCGGTTCCCACCAGGACCAGCACCTGCGGCAGCCGATGTGCCGGCCAATGTTCCGGCTAGTCAGGATCATGCGGACAAGCCGGACTCATGGACGGCGTGGCCATGCGGCGCGCCGGTTCAGTTGCCCAGGGTGATGTCGACGCGGCGGCTTTCCACGCCCGGGTCCTGGCCGGTCTGACCGCGGCCCTGCTGTGCGATGCGGCCGGCCGGCACGCCGTCTGCCGTCAGCGCGTCTGCCACGCGTTGGGCGCGCTGCCTGGACAGCACCACGTCGTCCGGCTTGGAGCCGGCGCTGTCGGTGTAGCCCAGCACCATCACGTGAACGGCCGGCGCGGCCTTCGCGGCGCTGGCCGCCTGGGCGATCACGTCGACCGCCTGCGGCTCGAGCTGGGAGGAGTGTTCGCTGAAGAACACCGTGTAGGCGGGCTGCCGGGCGGGCCCGCCGGCTTGCGGGGTGCACGCGGCCAGCGCCAGCAGCAGCGTGATGGTGAGGATCGGGCGAATGGTCGTTCTCCTGGCGGCGGGGCGCACGAATGGTGCGCTCATCGTGTGCGGGCCTTGCGGGCGGCGTAGCGGGCGTCGCGCGCTGCCTGCTGCTCGGCCTTCACCTGCAGGGCGCGGGCGGCGGCCTCGGCGGCGCGCACGGCTTCCTCGGCGGCCAGACGGCGGGCGTCCTCGTCGCGCGCTGCCTGTTCGGCGGCCTGGCGGCGAGCTTCCTCCTCCTTGGCGGCGCGGCGCTCGACGGCGCGGACCTCGCGCGCCTCGGCGATGGCGAGGCGTTCGGCGGCGCGTGCCTGCACCGCCGGGTCGTCCGGCGCCGGCTTTGCCTTGAACTTCTCGAGCAGCGCCTTTTTCGCGTTGGCGGAGGCGGCCTGTCGTTCGGTGTAGACGTTGTCCTTGAAGGCACCCATTGTGGCTGGCTGATCCCTGTGTCGTTCTGCCGCCACGACATAACACGGTATCAGGTGTCAGTCGTTAGGGGTCAGCCGTCAGAATTTCGATGTCTGGGGTGCCGATGGTGTCAGGTGTCTACCACGATCCCCAGTGTTGACCTGTAACAGGCAAGCCAAGCCGTTCTTTGTTGAGTGTCCGTGTAAAAAGTCGCCCTGACGGCCACCCGACGCGGTCTTGTCATGCGACAGCGTGTCACTCGCACGATGCTCCGGTGCTCATGACCATAACAGGATCGCCCCGGCGGTTCGGACCGATGGCGCCGCCGAGGCGATCCTCTCCGGTGCTCGGGAAACCACGCCAGCTGACTCACCAGGCCGATTTTGCAAACGGACACCGGAAAAAGAACCAGAAATTTGTGTTCCCTCCGGCGCGCCTCGCAGAACCTTCGCGACAGCAGGACCAAAAGTTTTTTGCTGCTTTTTTTCAAAAAAGCAGGCCTTGCTTTCTTGTAGAGCACCAAGAGCCAAACCTAGAGGGTATTATGCACCTTAACCAGGGCGGCTGCGTTCTTGAGCATGTATCCGATGAATGCGACAAGGTGAAAGCCCGCGAGTGTTTCGGCGTAACGCTCGTAGTCTTTGACCAGTCGTCGGCATCGTGTTGCCCAGGCGAAGGATCGCTCCACCACCCAGCGTCGGGGCAGCAACACAAAGCCGCGTTTAGCTTCTGGCAGCTTGACGACGTGCAAGGTGATCCCTTCGGCTTTCGCGGCCTCGGCTGCAGCTTCGCCAGTGTAGCCTTGATCGACAAACGCCAGGGTGACGTTGTCTCCCGTTGCTTCTTGAACGTCCGCGGCAAGGCGGGCGACCGCCGCGCGGTCACCGACATCGGCCGGCGTCACGTGCAATGCGAGCAGGTGGCCCAGCGTGTCGACCGCCAAGTGCACCTTCGACCCGCGCTTGCGTTTGGCGCCGTCATAGCCGGCACGTGGGCCGCTTTCCGGCGTCGAGCGCAGCGTGCGGCTGTCGATGATCGCCGCCGTGGGCTCTTCCTTGCGTCCGGAGGCCAGACGCAGCAGGGCGCGCAAGTCCTGAGCCAGCGCCTCGAAACACTGCGCCGCCATCCAACGCTGCATCTGCTGGTAGACCGCGGCCCAGGGCGGAAAGTCGTTCGGCATGGCTCGCCAGGCGATGCCGTAGCGGATGACGTAACGCAGAGCGTTGAACAGCTCCCGCATTGGATGTTCTCGCTGCGGGGCTGCTTCGTTCATCAGAGTCAGATAAGGGGCCACCAGCGACCATTCCTCGTCGCTGACGTCAGATGGATATGGCTTGCGAGCGGCAGAAGGAGGCATCCCCCTCCATTACACCCGGCCTTCGCAAAAGTACATAACACCCTCTAGGGCCGCTGGTGCCAGTCGCCACGCCGCCGGACCATTTGATAGAATTCAACTTCGATCGCTCGCGACACGATCAGGGTCTGTCGCTCGAGGAGGTCGTCCGACGTCTACCTGGGGAGTGGGTACTGCGGAACGGGTCGGTCGTCGGACTTTCGTGGCCGTGCGCGGTTGGTATTCGGGGGCGCGGCGTGCAACATGGGATGCCCGCCCACTTGCCGAGGTCGCTGTCTTGATCCGCACCGTTTTTCTCGCCGCACTCGCCTGCATCCTGTCGGTGGGCAGGGCGGCGGCGGCGGACAAGGTGGCCTTCGGCATCGACTGGCTCGCCGAGGCGGAGTACGGCGGCTACTACCAGGCGGTGGCCAACGGCATCTACGCTAAGCATGGGCTGGAGGTGACCATCCGCCAGGGCGGCCCGCAGGTGAACCAGGCGCAGCTGCTGATGGGCGGGCGGCTGGACTTCGCCATCGCCGGCAACAGCTTCATCGCGCTGAACTTCGCCACCGAAGGCCTGCCGTTCGTAGCGGTCGCCGCGATCTTCCAGAAGGACCCGTCGGTCATCATCGCCCATCCGGGCACCGGGCACGACAGCTTCGCCGACCTGAAAGGCGCGCCGATCATGATCGGTGCGGACACGCGGGTGGGCTGGTGGGCGTTCATGAAGGCCCGCTTCGGCTACACCGACGACCAGATACGCCCCTACGCCTTCAGCTTGGCACCCTTCCTGGCCAGCAAGGACGCGGTGCAGCAGGGCTACCTCGGCAGCGAGCCGTTCCTGGTCAAGCAGCAGGGCGGCTTCGACCCGGTGGTGCTGCTGCTGTCCGACGCCGGCTTCTCCGGCTACGCCAGCCTGATCACCACCAGCCAGGCGCTGGTGCGCACCAACCCGGGGCTCGTGCAGCGCTTCGTGGACGCCACCGCGGAGGGCTGGCAGTCCTACCTGGAGAGCGACCCCAAGCCGGGCAACACGCTGATCAAGCAGGCCAACCCGGACATGACGGACGCATTGCTGGATTACGGGCGGGAAGCGATCCGCTCGCACGGCATCGTGGAGTCGGGCGACGCGGAAACCGGAGGCATCGGCACGATGACGGATGTGCGCTGGCAGGATTTTGCCGCGTCCCTGGTGCAGGCGGGGTTGTATCCGGCCAGCCTGGACGTGCACCGGGCCTACACGCTGCAGTTCGTGCACCAGCCTAAGCCTGCTGCGCCTACGCTGCCTTAGAAAGCAAGCAAGCAGTTCTTTTTTGAAAAAAAGAACCAAAAAACTTTTGTCTCCGTCGCGTGTGCGTCGTGGACGTGTGTCGTCTCAACGGCCCGCGGCAGCGCTTGCAAAAGCTCTTTGCTTCTTTTTTTCGAAAAAGAAGGCCTGGCTTCCTGACGCTGCGTCCGCCGGCACCGGCGTGCTGGATTTGCACGGCGTCGGCCGCCGCTTTGCCAGCGGCGTGGTCGCACTGGACGGGATCGACCTGCGTGTCGGGCAGGGCGACTTCCTGGTGCTGCTGGGCCCGTCCGGCTGCGGCAAGTCCACACTGCTGCGGCTGATCGCCGGGCTGGACGCGCCCACTGCGGGACAGTTGGTGTGGGCCGGCGAGAAGCCGCATCCAGGCGAGGTCGGCTACGTGTTCCAGGACCCGGTGCTGATGCCGTGGGGCTCGGCGCTGGACAACATCGCACTGCCGTTGCGCCTGCGTGGGCGGCCGGATGCCAGGGCGGTGGCGCTGGAAGCGCTGGAGCAGGTGGGACTGGCGGAGTTCGCGCAGGCGCGGCCGGCGACGCTGTCCGGCGGCATGCGGATGCGGGTCTCGATCGCGCGGGCGCTGGCCTCGCGGCCGCGGCTGCTGCTGATGGACGAGCCGTTCGCGGCGCTGGACGAGTTCACCAGGCACAGGCTGCAGGACGAGTGCCTGGCGCTGGTGGCCGAGTTCGGCTGCACCACGGTGTTCGTCACGCACTCGCTGTACGAGGCGGCGTATTTGGCCACGCGGGTGGTGCTGATGTCGCCGCGGCCGGGGCGGATTGCGGCGGAGTTTGCAGGCGCAGCACTTGGCGAGCGGGCGCGGGTGGGGGAGGGGTTTGCGGCGCGGGTGGCGGTGTTGTCCGCGGCGGTGCAGGGGTTGCGTGAGGAGGCTGAAAACGTGAGTTGGTAAGTCGCTGACACAAAGGTTAGAAACCGTAATATACTCACATCGGAGATTCAGCGTGCGAAAATTACTTTCAGTTTGCGTGTTTCTGGCCCTGACACTTATGCATTATTCGGCGCTCGCGGCTGTAACGCCTGTCACATACTTCTTCTATGGCCAAGTCTCGTCAGCAAGCGGCAACAGCAATGTTCCTCAACCGCCGACTGTGGTGCCAATCTCGATTACAGTCGACACTTCCTTCCCTGCTTACTCATATCAGAACGGTGTTGCACTTTATCGCGGCGGTTCGGCGAACGTCACCCCATCGCCGATCCTTGCAGCTACAATCAATGGCTTAAGCGTGCATGGCATCTTCGATGAGATCACCATCACCGATGTTCCCGGAGGACGACACCAAATCTACATCTTATCATACTCACCGATGGGCGTATTCTTTAGTCTCACCTTTACGACGACGATGTCGGGCGTCGTTCATGGTATCAAAATACCGAGGCGGATTTTCCCAGGAAACTTCCAGAGCGCCGTATTTGTAAATAGTTTGTTCGAGGGTATTCAGTACTCCGGCCCAATTATCGATTGAGCAGCTAGCCATCTGCGTTTTACAACCGCTCGGCTGCTTAGGTGTCTATTGAACAGTCCGCGACAGCAAAACAAAAGTTTTTTGCTTCTTTTTTTCAAAAAAGAAGGCCTTGCTTTTGTTTCTTTCGTTCTCGCACTTGGCCTGTGGCAAATCCTGGTGACGCTACTAGCGGTACCCGTCTACCTGGTCCCCACGCCGCTAGCCATCCTGCAGGCCTTCACCACCGATGCTCCCAACCTGCTACGCGCGCTCCTGGCAACGCTGTCGGTCGCCGGTGCGGCGTTGCTGCTCGCCTGCGTGGTGGGCGTTGTGATGGCTGCCGCCATGTCGGCTAGCCGCTGGGCGCGCGCCGCCCTGGCACCGTGGGCGGTGATCCTGCAGGTCACCCCGGTGGTGGCTGTCGCCCCGTTGATCATCGTGTGGATCGGCGACCCGTTTGCAGCCATGGTGGTGTGCGCCACGGTGGTCGCGTTCTTCCCGGTCTACTCCAACACCGCGGCGGGGCTGGCGGCCGCGCCGGGCGAGCTGCTGGACCTGTTCCGACTGAACGGTGCCTCGCGCTGGCAGGAGATCAGGCTGCTGCGGCTGCCGGCGGCGGTGCCTTACTTCCTGGCGGGGCTGCGGGTCTCCGGCGGGCTCGCTCTGGTGGGCGCGGTGGTGGCGGAGTTCGTGACCGGGGCTGGCGGGGTCGCCTCCGGGCTGGCCTTCCGCATATTGGAGGCGGGCTACCGGCTGCAGACGGCGCGGATGTTCGCCGCGTTGGCGCTGCTCTCAGCCGCAGGGCTGGCGATCAGCGCTGGGCTGGGCTGGCTGAGCCGGCGGCTGCTGCGGCGCTACGGGTAGGGGTTTGCCGCTGTGCCCATGCGGGATAGGTTGAGGCCATGCCGAAGCCACAGCGAAAACTGACCGACGGACAGCGGGCCTACGAGGAGAAACGTGCCGCAAAGGCCGGGATGTCGCTGGAAAAGTGGCTGACGTTAAAGGAGCGCGAGGCGGAGCAGGTGGTGCGGGCGGAGGTGAAGGCCCGCAAGGCTGCAGAGCCGACAAAGCCGCCTGGGTTCTTGAAGCGGTTGATCGAGCGGGGGCACAAGCCGCTTAAGGGGAAGTAAGGAAGCAAGGCCTTCTTTTCTGAAGAAAAGAAGCAAAAGACTTCTATCTCGGCTGTCGCGGTTCCCTCCGGCAGCGTGTAACTGAGGAATAAAGTTTTTTGGTTCTTTTTTTCAAAAAAGAACTGCTTGCTTGACCCTCATCGTCCACGCCGATTGGAGCAAGCACGCCGCCAAACGTTGGATGACGGTGATCCGTCCGGACGGCGCCGGCTGGCGCATCGGCGCCCCTGAGCCGGTGGGCAATACGGCCACGTTGCTGGACAGGCTGCGCGCCAGGGCCGGCGGTGCGGCGGTGGCGTTCGGCATCGACTGCCCGATCGGGCTGCCGCGCGCCTATGCCGCGCTGCACGCGCGCGCGGCAGACTTTCCGGCGTTCCTGCGCGGGCTTGGCGCACGTTCGCGCTTCACCGATGTCGCAACGAATCTTGACGAGGTATCCGCCGACCGGCCGTTCTACCCGGCACGCGGGGTCGCGGGGATGACCCGCCTGTCACACGCGCTGGCGCTGGGACTGGCGGACGCGCACGGCCTGTGCCGGGCCTGCGACATGGCGACGGCAGAGCGGCCGGCCGGCGCGCCGGTATTCTGGACGCTGGGCGCCAACCAGTCCGGCAAGGCGGCGATCGCGGCGTTGCAGGAGCTGATCGGGCCGGCGCTGCGCGGGCCTGCGCCGCCGAGGGTGTGGCCGTTCGAGGGGCGCCTGCACGCGCTGCTGCGGCCGGGCGCCGTCGTCATCGCGGAGACCTACCCGGCCGAGGCGATGCGGCACCTCGACGTGGCAAGGGTGGGCAGCAAGCGCCGGCGGGCGGACCGGATAGCGTGCGCGCCGGCGCTGTACGCGGCGATCGCGCGGCTGGGCGGCGTGGCGGACGCAGCGGCCGCGGAGGCGATCACCGACGGGTTCGGCGGTGACGCGGCCGGCGAGGACAGGATGGATTGCCTGCTGGGCGCGCTGTGTGTGCTGGGCGTGGTGAGCGGGGCACGGCCGGATTGGGTGCCGGATGATCCTTGGGTGATGACGTGGGAGGGGTGGGTGCTTGGGCAGAATGTGCTGCCAAGAAAGCAAGTGGTTCTTTTTTGAAAAAAAGAACCAAAAAACTTTTGCTCCTTTGGACGCGCCGGCTGAGGTGCCCACCTCGCGATCGACAGGTGGACACCTGAACGTCCGCAGCGGGCACCCAAGGGAACAAAAGTTTTTTGGTTCTTTTTTTCAAAAAAGAACCGCTTGCTTCCTGTCTCAGTGTCCCGCGCTAGGCTTCGCCCCTTTGCCCGGCCGGACGTTCGATAGCAGGAACGTAAACGGCACGATGCAGAACGCCGCCGCCGCGCAGATCTGGAATACGTCCGAGTAGGCCATCACCGAGGCTTGCGTGCGCAACGTCTGATACACCAGCCCCACTGCAGTGTCGCGCGTGGTGGAGGCAGCGTGTCCCATGCTGACCAGGCTGGCCTGGTCCTGTTGCAGGAGCGCGTTGTAGGGCTGGTTCAGCGGCGTCAGCCAGCGCGAGAGATACGCCGTGTGCACCTGCGTGCGCGTGGTGATCAGCGAGGTGGCGACCGAGATGCCGATGGAGCCGCTGACGTTGCGGAACATAGTGTAGAGTGCCGCGGCGTCGCCGTTGAGCTCGCGCGGCAGGGTGGAGTAGGCGACCACAGAGATCGGTACGAACATGAAGGCCAGGCCCAGCGTCTGCGAGGCGCGGATGAGGGCCAGGTTCAGGAAGGTCGGGTTCGGCGTGAGGTGGCTCGAGTACAGCAGCGCGAAGCCCATTAAGGTGAAGCCGACGGTGATCAGCCATTTAGTGGGCATCAGCGGCAATATCCGGCCGATGAGCGGGATCAGCACGATGATCACCACACCGCCCGGCGAGAGGATCAGGCCCGCCAGCGTGGCCGTGTAGCCGATCACCTGCTGCGCGAATTGCGGGATGATGACGGCGCTCGAGTAGAGGATGAACCCCATCGCCGCGATGAAGGTGACGCCGAGGGCGAAGTTGCGGTCGCCCATCACGTGCAGGTTCACCACCGGCTTCTTGGCAGTCAGCAGCCAGCCCACGGCGCCGGTGATGCCGAGGAACGCGAGCAGCAGCATGACGCGGATGAACGGCGAGCCGAGCCAGTCCTCGTCCTCGCCGCGGTCGAGTGCCACCTGCAGGCAGCCCAGGCCCAGCGTGATCAGCGCGATGCCGATGTAGTCGACGCCGCGGCTGCGCCTGTTCTTGATCCAGGGCGGGTCCTCCACGAGGGTCGCCACACCGAACATGCCAAGCATGCCGATGGGCACGTTGATGAAGAAGATCCAGCGCCAGCTGAAATTGTCGGTGATGTAGCCGCCCAGGGTGGGGCCGATGATGGGGGCCACGATGGTGGCGATGGCAACGACGCCGAGCGCCTTGCCGCGCTGCGCCGGCTCGAACGTGTCGAGGATGATGGATTGCTGGTTGGGCTGCAGTCCGCCGCCGAAGAAGCCTTGCGCCAGGCGGAAGATGATCAGCTGCGGCAGCGATTGCGACGTGCCGCAGAGGAACGAGCAGACGGTGAACATGCCGATGCAGATGAGGAAGTAGCGCTTGCGGCCGAACACGTCCGACAACCAGCCGCTGATGGTCAGCACGATGCCGTTGGCGACGAGGTAGCTGGTCAGCGCCCAGGTGGAGTCGTCGTAGCTCGACGAGAGGCTGCCGGCGATGTGCGGCAGGGAGACGTTGACGATGGTGGTGTCGAGCACCTCCATGAACGCGGCCACGGTGACCACGACGGCGATCAGCCAAGGGTTGCCCTTTGGTTTCCAACCTTGCGAGCCGCTCATTCTTCGTTGCTCCGGCTAGGAAGAAAGGATCTTCTTTTTCGAGAAAAAGAAGCAAAAAGCTTTTATCCCGGCTGTCGCGGACCTTCCCACGGACGGGCACCCAGGAGACAAAAGTTTGGTTCTTTTCTTCAAAAAAGAACTGCTTGCTTACTTAAGATCGACAATCGGCTCGACAGAAATGCCCAGAGGCAAAGGCAAGTTCGGATCCAGCCCGCTATCGATGTCGATCTTCACCGGCACCCGCTGCACGATCTTGACGAAGTTGCCGGTGGCGTTCTCCGGCGGGAACGCGGTGAACTTGCTGCCGGAGCCGAGCTGCACGCTGTCGATGTGGCCGGTGAGCTTGAGCGACGGGTAGGCGTCGATGTCGATCTTGACGTGCTGGCCTGGGCGCATGCGGTTTAGCTGGTTCTCCTTGAAGTTCGCGGTGATCCAGACTTCCGGCGAGACGATGGAGAAGATCTGCTGGCCAGGCGTGACGTAGTTGCCTTGCTCGACGTTGCGCCGGGTAATCCAGCCGTCCTGCGGCGCGCGCACGATGCACCATTCGACGTTGAGCTGCGCCTGCTTGAGGTTGGCTTGTGACTCGGTCAGCGAGCCCTGCAACTGTTTTACGGCGGCGCTGCTCTGCTCGACGTTCGGCTTGACCGGCGTTGCCTGCACTACGGCGGCCTGGGCGGTGGCGACCTGGGCTTCGGCCGAGCGCAGGGCCGCGGTCGCGTAGTCCACCTGCTGGCCGGTAGTGGCAGCGCGCGGGATGGATTGCTGGCGCTTGTAGTCGGTCTGCGCCTTGAACAGGTTGGCCTGCGCGTCCAGCAATTGTGCGCGTGCCGACTGCAGCCGGGCGGGGAAGTTGACCTGGGCCACGGCGTAGGCCTGGGCGGCGGCGGCGGACTGGCCCTGGCTGGCGGCGATGGCACCCTGCGCCTGCTGCAGCGACGCCTCGTATTGGCGCGGGTCGATGTGGATCAGCGGGTCGCCGCGGTGGACGAACTGGTTGTCGTTGACGTCGAGCGAGACGACCTGGCCGGTGACGCGCGGGGCGATGGTGACGGCCCGGCCATCTGTGTAGGCGTCGTCGGTGTTCTCGATGTCCTTGGTGGACTGCCAGTAGTAGATACCGCCGGCGATCAGGCCGATCAGGATGACCACCATGACGATCCGCACGACCGGCCGGGCGCGCTGGCGCCGCTGCTCCTGCTTGCGGTCGGCGTCCTCCTGGCGGCGCTTGTCCTGGTCCTGCTGGTTCGACTGGCCCTGGCTGCCTTGCTTGGGCGGCTGGGCCCCCTGGTCCGCCCGCGGCGGGGCGGCATCTGGCTGATCGTAAGCGGGCTCGATGTCGGCCATCTGTGTCTCGCGGCTTCTGACCGACCGGTTCGGTCAGCGGGTTTCTAGATTTGAGAGTAGTCGGATCGGGCGCTGGGGCAAGTGGGGTTGGCTTCTCGCGCCGTCGGCAAGGCAAGCAAGCAGTTCTTTTTTGAAAAAAGAACCAAAAAACTTTTGGTCTCGTGGGACCGGTCCTTTGAGGCGTGGTGTTTCAGCTGTCCGCGACAGCCGTGATAAAAGCTTTTTGCTTCTTTTTCTCGAAAAAGAAGGCCTTTCTTCCTTACTGCGCCGGCACCGGCTCGTTGCTGAACGCCTGCGTGCGCACCAGCCGCGCATAAAGCCCGTCTTGCGCCATCAGCTCCGCGTGCGTGCCCTGCTCGAACGCCTGGCCGTCCGCCATGGCGACCACGAGGTCCGCGTCGCGCACGGTGGACAGGCGGTGAGCGACGATGATGGTGGTGCGGCCGGCGCGCAGCCGGGCGAGTGCCGTCTGCACCGCGGCCTCGCTCTCGGCGTCCAGCGCGCTGGTGGCTTCGTCCAGCAGCAGGATGCGCGGGTTGCGCAGCAGGGCGCGCGCCAGGGCCACGCGCTGGCGCTGGCCGCCCGATAGCAGGGCGCCGCCGGTGCCCACGCGCGTGTGCAGGCCGGAGGGCAGGGCGCGGATGAAGTCGGCGGCAGAGGCGGCCTCGGCGGCGTCCCAGACCTCCGCCTCGATGGCCTGCGGGCGGCCCATGCGGATGTTGGCGCCGACGGTGTCGTCGAACAGCAGCACGTCCTGGCCGACATAGGCGATGGCGTCGCGCAGGCTGGCGAGTGTGACGCTGCGGACGTCCGCACCGTCCAGCAGCACGGCGCCGCTGGTCACGTCCTTCAGGCGTGGGATCAGGGTCAGGGCGGTGGACTTGCCGGCGCCCGACGCACCCACGAGGGCGACGGTCAGGCCGGGCGTCGCCTCGAAGCTCAGTCCGTCCAGGCCGGTACGGCCGTCCGGGTAGACGAAGCCCACGTGGCGGAACGCGAGGTGGCCGCGGCCCGGCGGCAACGTCCGCGCGTCCGCTCGGTCCAGGATGGTGGCGGCTTCGTCGATCACGGAGAACACCCGCACCAGCCCGGCCATGCCTTCCTGCAGCGCCGAGTTCAGCGCGCCCAGCGCCCGCACCGGGCGTGAGGCGAGCAGCAGGGCAGCGACGAAGCCGGTGAAATTGCCCAGCGTGGCGCCGCCATGCGCCGCGCGCCAGCCGGCGAAGCCCAGCACGGCGGCCACCGCGGCGCCGCCGAGGACCTCGAGGAACGGGTCCACCCGGGCGCGGCTGCGGTTCATCCGCACCAGCGACTGGTAGAGCGACTGGAACATGACACCGGCGCGGGCGCTCTCGGCCTCCTCCAGCCGATAGGCGCGCACGGTGCGGGCCTGGGCGAAGCTCTCGTGTAGGAGCGTGGCGGTCTCGCCCATCCGCTCCTGCATGCCGCCGGAGGCACGGCGGACGCGCTTGCCGACGCGCTGGATAGGCAGGGCCGCCAGCGGGTAGAGGCAGGCGGCCACCAGGCTGAACTCCCAATCCAGGTAGACCATGGTGCCGACCAGGCCCACCACGGTCACCACGTCGCCCACCGCGTTGACCGCGCGGATCAGCGCCTCACGGATGGTGGCGGCGTCCGTGGTGAAGCGTGCGGCCAGCGCGGCCGGCGCTTCGCGCTCGAGGCGGGCGAGGTCGGCGCGCACCAGTTGCGCGAACATGCGGTTCTGCAGCTCGCGGATGACGACGAGGACGAGCTGCTGGACCATCACCGTCTGGCCGTACTGGGCGGCGGCCTTGGCGGTGGTGATGGCCACCACCAAAGCGGGGATCTGGTAGAGGATGCGGCTGTCGTGCGCCTCGAACATGCTGAGCGCGCGCTGGATGACCACCGGGTAGACGGCGGTGAGCCCCGCCATGACGGCGGTCAGCAGCAGGACGACCAGCAGGCGGACGCGGTGGTGGCCGACGTGCTCGCGCCAGAGCCGAGCCGTCATGGCGCGCGTGGTGGTCTCGTCCGACATGCGCCCGCGCTTATCACCCCGGCCAGGCGCCTGCCAAACAGCGAGGTGCCTGCCAAACTCGCCCTGGCGGCCGTCTGACGTGCGTTTGCTGTGCTCCGGTGCTCATGGCCATAGAGGCCACTCCGCTCCGGTGCTCGCAAACGCACGCCAGACGACTCACCAGGCCAAGTTTTGCAGGCACCTCGTGTACATTGTCTGCAGGTGCTGTCGTCGCCTTTCAGGCGACGGGTGCCTAGGAGACAAAAGTTTTTTGGTTCTTTTTTTCAAAAAAGAACTGCTTGCTTACTCCGCTTCGGCCTCGGGTTCTGGCTCGCCTTCCGGGGCTGGCCTGGGCTGCAGGGTGGTGCGCAGGTGCCACAGGCGCTCGTGGGAGGCCATCAGGGGGGCGACGATGGCTTCGCGGCGGTCCGGGGAGGGGGCGACGCGCAGCAGGACCAGCTCCAGCGTTGTCAGCAGGTCGGCTGCCACCAGCAGCTCCTGCTCCTCGCAGGCGTGGTCGAAGGCGGCCTGGATCTTGTCGCTCAATCTGCGGCTGTAGCGTTCCTGGTCCGCTGGAGAAGAGGTCGCGTTTGACATACCATCAAAACCAGATCGTTCGTCCTGCACGGTGCAGGGCGGTGGCGCAATGCATGAGTATGACGATACCGCAATGGTTTGATGTCAGCAATGTGGGGCGCCGTGGATGTCAAGCTGGTCGAGCTTACCATTCATCTGGAAGTCACCAAAATTCATCGCAAGCTGGTCGGCGACGCCGTTGGCGAAGTAGGTCATGCCGATCTCGTAGTCCGGGGTCTCCGCCGCGGTATCGCGGTTGAAGAAGGAGATGTGCACCCGGCCGGACGGCAGGGTGGACAGCGCCGCCCATTTCTGCGGCGCCGGTGGGTGCCAGGTCTCGATGGTGACGAAGGTGTCCTGGGCGCCGTCGGCACCGCTGCCGTCGAACAGCGGGACGGAGAGGAATTTGCGGCCGGCCATGGCGGCGTCCAGCAGGGCGTTGGTGTGGGCCATCGGCAGCAGGGTGCCTTCGGGGAGCGGCACCTTGTTGTTCTGCGGCGAGGTGTAGTCCGCCTGGCCGCGGCCGCCGGAGCGTTCCAGCGTGGCGGTGCCGTCGAGCTGCTCGGTGACGGCCTGGTCGGTGACCTGCTTGGTGTGGAAGTCGAGGTGGATGCCGTCCTTGGTCTCCAACGTCGCGTAGTCGTTGACCATGTGGATGTCCTGGCCGTCCTTGTTGGTGATGTCGATGACCAGGTGCTGCGACGTGGTCCAGGCCGCGCAGGTGTCGGTAACGTCGTAGGCCATGGTGCCGTGGGCGGCCATCACGTTCTGTTCCTTGGAGGTGTCCAGCGTGAGGGTGTAGACGGCGTGGTGTGCGGCCAGCGGCGCGGCATGGGCGGCGGGGCCGGCTGACAGCGCCAGCAACGGGCACAGGGACCAGGTCAAGGTGGTCAGGTGGCGCATGCGTGGGCGGCTCCGGTGGCGGGCGGGGGCCACACATAAGGCTGCAGGCCGAGGGACGCCAGCGCGCGCCGGCTTACAGCATCCTGCGACGCGCCACGTCTCGCCATCGTCGCTCCGCGCCCGATGTTGCAATACCCGGAGCAGCGTGAAACCCTCTATCGCTTGAAAACTTAATACAGCTTAAAGTTGTAAGGTTGGCGGTGATGAACACGCGCGTTGCCTGGCTAGCATCTTGCCTGTGCGCGGTGGCGCCGCGGGCGTTCGCACAGACTGCGTCCATAGCCGTCCATCCGTCTCAGCCGGGCGCCGTCGTGACGAACAAGCTGCTCGGCATGAACATGGCCAACTGGACCAGACCCAGACAGTTATAGCTACCGCCCTCTCGCAGGGGCACGTGCGCGCGGTGCGCTGGCCGGGGGGCTCGGCCTCCGACGAGTTCCACTGGCAGGGCAACACCGGCTGCGACGGCGAATACCTCGCCAGCGGCGGGGATTTCGCCAGTTTCGTGGCCAGCGTGGTCAAGCCCGACAAGCTCGACTTGGCGGTGACCGTGAACTACGGGTCAAACGCCGCGTGCAACGCCGGCGGTGATCCGTCCGAGGCGGCCGGCTGGGTGGCCTACGCCAAGTCCCAGGGCGACGCCGTGAGCCACTGGACGGTCGGCAACGAGGTTTACGGCTCCTGGGAGTACGACCTGCACAGCGCCGAGCACGACGCCACCACCTATGCCAGCGCGGTCGCCACGGGGTTCTACCCGGCGATGAAGGCGGCCAACGCGTCGGCAAAGATCGGCGTGGTCGTCAATCCGGGCTGGCAGCCCGCCTGGGACCCGACCGTGCTCGCCCAGGCGAAATACGACTTCGTCGAGTATCACTGGTACGCGCAGCAGCCCGGGGAGGAGAGCGACAGCTACCTGCTCACCCAGGCGCCGCAGGACTTCACGACGCAGATCAACGCGCTGAAGGGCGAGCTCGCCTCGGCCGGGCACGCCAGCACGCCGATCATGGTCGGCGAGCTTGGCTCGGTGTCCTACAACCCGGGCAAGCAGACCTCGTCCATCACCCAGTCCCTCTTCGCCGGTCAGGTGCTGGGCGAGATGATGAACGACGGGATCGCCCGCGCGACCTGGTGGCTCGGCTTCGGCGGCTGCGCGGATTCGAGCAACGGCAATTTCTCGTCCGCGCTGTACGGCTGGCAGAATTTCGGCGGTTACATGGTGTTCTCGGACGGCACCCCGGAATACGGCTGCTCGAGCGCGACCGCGGTGCCTGCCGGTACGCCGCTGCCGACGGCGCGTGCCTTCGCGCTCGCGGCACTCGTGGCGGACACCGGCGAGCACGTGCTGGGCACGACGCTCGGCGGCAGCAGCGCAAACCTGCGCGCCTATGCGCTGACACACGGGACGGGCACGGCGCTGATGCTGTTCAACCTGGACCAGACGTCCACGTTGCCGGTCGCCGTCAGCGTGGACGGTGTGGCGAACGTGTCGTCGGTGCTGATCGATACCTACGACAAGGCGCTCTACGACCAGTCGCAGAACAACGTCTGGGCCAGGCCTAGCCATTCGCGGCTTGGCCAGCGATCGTTGCCGGTCATCGTCACGCTGCAGCCCTGGAGCATGACGGTGCTCAGGCTGACGCCCTGACCGCCAACGCGCGACAGTTCCTGAGGTCAGGGCGTCTGACTTGGGGTCTGGGCAGAAAGCAAGGCCTGCTTTTTTAAAACAAAGCAGCAAAAGGCTTTTGTCCCTGCTATCGCGATGGTTCTGCGCGAGAGCTTCAGGAAACAAAAGTTTTTTGGTTGGCTTGCCTCGCTACGGCCTGCGCCACGACGGCGCACGGCAAGCGTGAACACGCGCCTTGGCAACCAGCAAGGGCGCTGCCCGTAAGGCGGCCACTCACCCGACACCTGGTCCATCGCACGAGGAGCCTCAGCATGCCGACAGTCGCCGGTTACGCCGCCAACCATTCCTTCAGCAACCTCAAGCACACCACCATCGAGCGCGAGGACCCGCGCCCCAACGAGGTGGAGATCGAGGTACTGTTCTGCGGCGTCTGCCACTCCGACATCCACCAGGTCCGCAACGAGTGGGGCAACACGGTGTATCCCTGCATGCCGGGGCACGAGGTGGTGGGCCGCGTCTCGCGCGCCGGCGCCGGCGTCAGCCGCCACAAGGTGGGCGACATGGTGGGCGTCGGATGCATGATCGACAGCTGCCGGCACTGCGAACCCTGCACGTCGCACGAGGAGAACTACTGCGAGGGGCCGAACAGCTGGCTTGCTACCTACAACGGCCCGATGGTGCCGGCGAAGAAGTCGCCCGACGGCAAGAACAGCTACGGACGGGATAACACGTTCGGCGGCTACTCGGCCGCCGTGGTGGTGGCAGAGGACTTCGTGCTGAAGATCCCCTCCACGCTGAAGCCGGAAGTGGCAGCACCCATCCTGTGCGCGGGAGTGACGACCTACTCGCCGATGAAGCACTGGGGCGTGAAGGCGGGCGACAAGGTGGGCATCATCGGGTTCGGCGGCT
Source organism: Acetobacteraceae bacterium (assembly GCA_965198755.1). Taxonomy (GTDB): domain Bacteria; phylum Pseudomonadota; class Alphaproteobacteria; order Acetobacterales; family Acetobacteraceae; genus BOG-908. Next base: position 2,526,313 of record OZ240673.1, on the reverse strand, counting down.
TAGGCGACATGGCCGCCAAGCTGGCGCACGCGATGGGCGCCGAGGTGACGGTGTTCACCCGCAGCAAGGAGAAGCTGGAGGAGGGAGCCCGGCTGGGCGTGACGGTGGTGCTGGAGAGTGACTCCGCGGCGATGAAGGCGCTGAAGAGCAGCTTCGACTTCATGCTGAGCACGGTGCCGGAAAAGCACGACGTGAACCCGTTCGTCGAGCTGCTGAAGCGTGACTGCACGCTGGTGATCGTCGGCGCGCTGGAGCCGATGGCCGGGGTGAACAACCAGGAGGTGGCGTTCCACCGCAAGCGGGTGGCCGGCTCGCTGATCGGCAGCATCGCCGACACGCAGGAAGTGCTGGATTTCTGCGCCGAGCACGGCGTGGGGCCGGACGTGCAGGTGATCCCGATCCAGGAGATCAACCACGCCTACAAGGAAGTGGTGAAGGGCGACGTGCGGTTTCGGTATGTGATCGACATGGCGTCGTTGAAGAACGAGGAAGCGTAAGGAAGGAAGGCCTGCTTTTTTGAAAAAAAGAGGCACAAAACTTTTGGACCTGCTGTCGCGGACGGTTGAACGATACGGTTCAACTGGACGAGCCTTGGGGGACAAAAGCTTTTTGCTTCTTTTACTCGAAAAAGAAGACCTCGCTTTCTCCGCTTTGTATTTTAGGCCACTCTGTGATGTTTCGTGATGCGGGCAGTACGCCGAGCCACCTTGGTTGTCTCAGCGCCTTGCCGGTTAGGTCTGCCTAATGGCTAGGCTCACTCCCACAGCGGTCTACTCCGCCGCCTCTGCGTAGCTCTGCAGCGGCGCGCACGTGCACGCCAGGTTGCGGTCACCGTAAGCGTTGTCCACGCGCTTGACCGGCGGCCAGAACTTCGCCGCGTGACTGCCCGCGGGATATGCCGCCTGTTCGCGGGTGTAGGCGTGGCGCCAGGTGGACGCGGTGACCTCGGCCGCCGTGTGCGGCGCGTGGCGGAGCGGGTTGTCGGTGCGGTCGGCGGTGCCGGATTCGATGGCGGCGATCTCGGCGCGAACGGCGATCATGGCGTCGCAGAAGCGGTCGATCTCGGCGCGGGGCTCGCTCTCGGTGGGCTCCACCATCAGCGTGCCTGGCACGGGCCAGGACATGGTGGGCGCGTGGAAGCCGTAATCCTGCAGGCGCTTGGCGATGTCTTCGACCTGGATGGCGGCGGATTGCACGAAGCCGCGGCAATCCAGGATGCATTCGTGGGCGACGGTGCCGTTCTCGCCGCGGTAGAGGATGGGGAAGTGCGGGGCGAGGCGGGCGGCGATGTAGTTGGCGTTGAGGATGGCCACCTCGGTGGCGCGCCTCAGCCCGGCGGGACCCATCAGGCGGATGTAGGCGTAGCTGATCGGCAGGATGGAGGCGCTGCCGAACGGGGCGGCGCTGACCGGGCCGATGCCGGTGGCGGGGCCTGCGTCGGTGCGTTGCTCGTGGTTGGGGAGGTAGGGTGCCAGGTGTTCGGCCACCCCGATCGGGCCCACGCCGGGGCCGCCGCCGCCATGCGGGATGCAGAAAGTCTTGTGCAGGTTGAGGTGGCAGACGTCGGCGCCGATGCGGCCTGGGCTGGTCAGGCCGAGCTGGGCGTTGAGGTTGGCGCCGTCCATGTAGACCTGGCCGCCATGGGCGTGGACGATGTCGCAGATCTCGGCGATGCCGGCCTCGAAGACGCCGTGGGTGCTGGGGTAGGTGACCATCAGGGCGGCCAGGGTGTGCGCGTGTCTTTCGGCTTTGGCGCGCAGGTCGGGCAGGTCGATGTTGCCCTCGCGGTCGCAACCGACGACGACGATGCGCAGGCCGGCCATCGCCGCGCTGGCGGGGTTGGTGCCGTGCGCGCTGCTGGGGATCAGGCAGGTCAGGCGGTCCGCATCGCCGCGTGCCGCGTGGTAGGCGCGGATGGCGAGCAGGCCGGCGTACTCGCCCTGGCTGCCGGCGTTGGGCTGCAGGCTGACGCTGTGAAAGCCGGTGACGCGCGCGAGCCAGGCGGAAAGGTTTCCGATCAGGGTGGCATAGCCGCGCGTCTGCTCGGGCGGGGCGAAAGGGTGGATGTTGGCGAAGCCCGGCCAGGTGATCGGCAGCATCTCGGCGGTAGCGTTCAGCTTCATGGTGCAGGAGCCGAGCGGGATCATGCCGCGGTTCAGTGCGACGTCCTGGTCCTCGAGGCGCTTGAGGTAGCGCAGCATCGCGTGTTCGGCGTGGTGGGCGGTGAAGACCGGGTGGGTCAGATACTGGCTGGCGCGGGTGAGAGCGGCGGGTATGGACGGGGCAGCGGTGCCGGGCGCTGCGTCGAACAGGGCGCAGAGGCGGGTGAGTTCGTCGCGCGTGACGGTCTCGTCCAGCGAGATGGCGACCGACGTCGCGTCGACGCGGCGGAGGTTAAAGCCGGCGTCGAGCGCGCGGGCCACCAGGGCGTCGGTTCTGGTGGCGGCTTGGTGAGTGCCCGTCCGAGGTGTGCCAGCTTGGGCCGCGCCAGCTTGGGCCGCGCCAGCTTGGGACGCGCCAGTTTGGCCGACGTCGATCTCGGCGGTGCCAAGACCGAGAGTGATGGTGTCGAAGAAGTCGTCGTGACGCAGCTTGTAGCCGGCGCCGGTGGCGGCGGTGGCGAGCAGGCGAGCCATCAGGTTCACGCGGCGGGCGATGCGCAGCAGGCCGGCCGGGCCGTGCCAGACGGCGTAGAAGCCGGCAACGACCGCGAGCAGCACCTGGGCGGTGCAGATGTTGCTGGTCGCCTTTTCGCGTCGGATGTGCTGCTCGCGGGTCTGCAGGGCCAAGCGCAGGGCGGGGTTGGATGCAGCGTCGATGCTGCGGCCGACGATGCGGCCGGGGACCTGGCGGCGGTGGGCCTCCGTGGTGGCGAAGAAGGCAGCGTGCGGGCCGCCAAAGCCCATCGGCACGCCGAAGCGCTGGGTTGAGCCGACGACCACGTCCGCCCCCATCTCGCCGGGCGGGGTGAGCACGGCCAGGCTGAGCGGGTCGGCCGCCACGATGGCCAGCGCACCTGCCTCGTGGGCGGCGGCGATCTCGGTGTGCAGCGGGCGGATGGCGCCGGTGGTGCCGGGGTATTGCAGGACCAGGGCGAACGGGTTGGCGGCGCCGATGGCGGCCGTGTCGTTCGGAGCCACATCCACCAGGGTCCAGCCGAGCGGGCGGGCGCGGGTGGCGAGCACGGCGCGGGTCTGCGGGTGCAGGTCGGTTGCCACCGCGATGGCAGTCGAGCCGGTGCGGCAGACGGCGTGGGCCAGCGAGACGGCTTCGGCCGCGGCGGTGGCTTCGTCCAGCAGGGAGGCGTTGGCGATCGGCAGGCCGGTGAGGTCGGCGATGGCGGTCTGGAAGTTGAGCAGGGCTTCCAGGCGGCCTTGGGCGATCTCGGCCTGGTAGGGGGTGTAGGCGGTGTACCAGCCGGGGTTCTCCAGCACGTTGCGCAGGATGACCGGCGGCGTGTGGGTGTTGTGGTAGCCGCAGCCGATCAGGCTTTTGGTGCGGCTGTCGTTCTGCGCAGCCAGGGCGGCCAGTTCGGCCAGCACCGCGGCCTCGTCGGCGGGCGGCGGCAGGTCGATCGCGCGCTCGGCACGGATGCCGGGCGGGATGGTGCGAGACACCAGCTCGTCCAGCGAGGTGGCGCCGACGGTCCGGAGCATGGCCAGGATGTCGGTCTCGCTGGGACCGATGTGGCGGGAGATGAAGGCATCCTGGGCGCAGAGGGTGTCCAGATCGTCGGCGGTCTGCATGGGCTACAGCGTCTCCAGGAAGGCCTCGTAGGCTTCCTCGTCCATCAGGGTTTCGAAGTTCTCCTCGTCGCCGGGCTCCATGCGCCAGAACCAGCCCTCGCCGGCGGCATCGCGGTTGATCAGGCCGGGATCCTCGACGACGTTGTCGTTGATCTCGGCGATACGGCCGCCGAGCGGGGCGTAGACGTCGTTGGCGGCCTTGGTGCTCTCGACGGTGGCGACCGACTCGCCTTCGACCACTTCGCGGTCCACCGCGGGCAGCTCGATGAAGACGATGTCGCCCAGCGCGTCCTGCGCGTGGTCGGTGATGCCGATGGTGAGCGTGCCGTCATCCTCCAGGCGCACCCACTCGTGGTCCTTGGTGAAGCGTGTCTCGGCCATGATCCCCTCTTATTTCGCGAAACGGTGGGCAACGAAGGGCAGCTTCGTCACCGCGGCCGGCAAGTGCTGGCCTCGCACCAGCAAAGCAAGCTTGGTGCCGTCGGTTGCCAGGTCGCGGCGCACGTAGCCCATGGCGATGGGCGCGCCGAGCGTGGGGGAGAAGCCGCCGGAGGTGATGGTGCCGGCCTCGGTCGCGTCGGTGGCGGCGATGGTGGTGCCGGCGCGGGCAGGCGCCCGACCGTCGGGTCGAATGCCGACGCGGACGCGGTGCGGGCCGTGGGTGAGGTGGTCGTTGATGGTGGTCGCACCGAGGAAGTCGAGCTCGGCGCGGCGGCGCTTGGCGATGGTCCAGGCCAGGCCCGCCTCGATCGGGCTGGTGAGCATGTCGATGTCCTGGCCGTAGAGGCAGAGGCCGGCTTCCAGGCGCAGCGTGTCGCGGGCGGCAAGGCCGGCCGGCGCGCATTCGGGTTCGGCGAGGAGATTCTCGGCCAGCGCTTCGGCGTGGTCCGCAGGGACGGAGATCTCGAAGCCGTCCTCGCCGGTGTAGCCGCTGCGGCTGACCCAGCAGGAGGTGCCGGCGACGTCGCAGGTGGTCACCCCCAGGAAGGGCAGGGCGGCGGCCTCGGGGGCGAGGCGGGCCATGATGGCGGCGGCGGCCGGGCCCTGCAAAGCGAGCAGCGCGCGGTCGTCGTGGATCTCGGGGTCGAAGCCGTGCAGGCGGAGGTGGGTGAGGTCGGCCTCGGTGCGCGCGGCGTTGAGCACGACGAAAAGGCGGTTCTGCGCGCGGGCGACCATCAGGTCGTCAATGATGCCGCCGAGCTCGTTGGTGAACAGGGTGTAGCGCTGGCGGCCGGGGGCGAGGTTGACGATGTCGGCCGGCACCAGGCGCTCGAGGTTCTGCGCCGCGTCAGGCCCGTGCAGCGAGATCTGGCCCATGTGGGAGACGTCGAACAGGCTGGCATGGGTGCGGGTGTGGGCGTGCTCGGCCAGCGTGCCGGCGTAGGAGACTGGGAGCGACCAGCCGGCAAAGCCCACCATGCGGGCGCCGAAGCGACGGTGCAGCGCGTCGAGCGGGGTGGTGCGGACGGGATCTGACACGTGGTGCGGTTCCGGCGTGGTGGGTCAGGCGCCGGTTGCCCGGTTGGCTGACCCCCCTCTGTCTGCGGAACCTGAGAGATTCGGGCGGTAAGCCCTTACTCCGTCGGTGCGGCGGTTGCCCGCCGGCTTTCCAGAGGTTCCGATCCTTCGCGGTCCTGGTGCCTGAGCGTTTCCGGGGGCCGGTTGCGCCTTCGGCGGCCTGCGGCGTGCGCTGGCTACTCTCCCGCGAGGGATGTTTGGAACACTTCGAGGTATGAGCCGGGGGGTGGAAGGAAGCAAGCGCTTCTTTTTCGAGAAAAAGAAGCAAAAAGCTTTTGCTACGGCTGTCGCGGAGTCTCCGGAGACGGGTGCCGAGGGGACAAAAGTTTTTTGGTTCTTTTTTTCAAAAAAGAACTGCTTTCTTACGGAATTTTCCGCGTCGGCGGCCCTGGCGGCAGTGTCCGCCTTGCCGCTTTCTCAGCGATGCCGGAGATGCCCTCGCGGCGTTCGAGTTCGGCCCAGACCTGGGACGGGTGTACCTCGGCGGACACCCACAGCACGAGCAGGTGGTAGAGCACGTCGGCGCTTTCGGCGACCACGGCCTGGGAGTCGCCGACGACCGCCTCGATGAGGCACTCGACGGCTTCTTCCCCGAACTTCTGGGCAACCTTGGCGGTGCCGCGGGAGAGCAGGCGGGCGGAGTGGCTGACCGCCGGGTCGGCGCCGCGGCGGGCCTGGACCACGTCCCACAAGCGGTCGAGAACCTGGGGGGAGACGCCGTTGGGGACGGGCGGCGCTGGGCGGTCGGAGTCGCGGCGGGGTTTTTCGGCCTTCTTGGGCAATGGGTAGGCCTCCCTGGCGCGTCAGCGACGCTGAAATGGCGGTGTACGAATCATCCGACCATGCCCATGCGGAAAAGCAATACCGCCTCGCGCTTGTGGCCTTGGCCTGGTGTGGCAGGTGAGTGCCTGGAGTGCCTGGCGGGTTTGGGGTGTTGGACAGGCGTTGGGTGTTCGGTGCGGACGCGAGGAGACGAAGGACACGGAGAAGGTGGGTGGGCAAGTTTGATGTAGTACCAACCTTTTGGGCTCTGACCGGTGACAAGCGAAGCAAGCGGTTCTTTTTTGAAAAAAAGACCCAAAAAACTTTTGTTCCTTTGGACGCGCGTTGCAGGAACCTCCGCGACAGCCAGACCAAAAGTCTTTTGCTTCTTTTCTTCAGAAAAGAAGGCCTTGCCTTCCTGCTGGATGTCAAAGGGCCAACGGCCAAGGCCGCTGGATGGCGTTTCGCGGCGCGGCCGTGCCGGAATTGCGTGCCGGTCTTCGTGTCGGTCGCGGTCGCCGTGCAAGATTTCACGCAAGCGTTCGTTGGCGGTGGCCGAGGGGACGGCCGACATGCCTGGTTACGGACGATCGTGCCGACGGTGAGTGGACGCCGGCAAGGCGCCCGTGCGGCAGTGGACGCAGGCCTGAACGTATCGTAAGTAAAACAAACCTGTTTCCGCGCCGGATGCGGGATTCGGCTGGGAGGGCGGGGCGGCTGTGACGTGTGCGCGTAGGCTGCCTGCCATTGATGGGCTGCGTGGCTGCCTGGCGATGGTCGTGGTGGTGTTCCACGTTTCTGGCGCGCGGGTGCTGCAGCCGGCTGCCATGCTCGCGGTGATGGGGTTCTTCGTGCTGTCGGGATGGGTGCTGACCGCGGGGTGGCGCGGCGACCTGGGCGCGTTCCTGGTGCGGCGCGCAGTGCGATTGTGGCCGGTGTATGCCGTCAGCCTGCTGGCAGGGGGTGCGATGCTCGGGGTGCGGGTGTCGCCACAGGCCTATGTGTGGGTGCCGGGCCCGCGCTACGAGGTGTTCGAAGTGTGCTTGCCGGCCTGGACGCTGTTCGTGGAAGTGTGGGCCGCGCCGCTGATGCCGGCGATCGCCTGGTCCGGACACGGCGGACGGTGGCGCACGGTGGCGCTGGTGGCGGGCGGCCTGACCGGTGCGGTGCTGCTGCCAAGCGGCCTGCCGATGGCGTTCGCGGCCGGCGTGGCCTGTTTCGGCGCGGGTGCGCGGCTGTCTGGCGCGGCCTGGCGGTGCGCCGCAATGGAGCATCCGCTGGTGCAATGGCTTGGCCGGGTGTCCTACAGCCTGTACCTGACGCACTGGGTGGTGTTGCAGGTGTTGCCGGTGTGGGCTGCGGTGTTGGCGATCCTGCCGGTGGCGTGGGCGGTTTGGTGGGCGGTGGAAATGCCAAGCATTGCGGTTTCGCGTGGGATGGGGAGAAGCAAGCAAGCAGTTCTTTTTTGAAAAAAAGAACCAAAAAACTTTTGGTCTCTCGGCGCCCGGCGGCGGATGTGTGTCGTTCGATCCGTCGCAAGCGAAGCGGGGCATGTCCGGCCGCGCACGCCAAGAAGCAAAGTTTTTTGGTTCTTTTTTTCAAAAAAGAACTGCTTGCTTGCTTACAGCCGCACCGCCAGCCCCGCCCCTGCCAGCGCGCGCTTGGCCTGACCGATGGTGATCGCACCGAAGTGGAAGATGCTGGCCGCCAACAACCCGGTCGCTCCAGCACGTGCCCCCTCCACCAGGTGCTCCGTGGTGCCGACGCCGCCGCTGGCGATCACCGGCAGGCGGGTGGCGGCGCAGACGGCGCGCAGCAGAGCCAGGTCGAAGCCGGTGCGGGTGCCGTCGCGGTCCATGCTGGTGAGCAGGATCTCGCCGGCGCCAAGTGTTTCGAGCTGCCGGCACCAGGCCACCGCGTCCAGGCCGGTGGGCGTGCGGCCGCCGTGGGTGAACACCTCCCAGGTGTCCGGGCCGGTGGCGCGGGCGTCCACGGCGGCGACCACGCACTGGCTGCCGAACTGGTTGGCGGCTTCGGCGACCAGCGCGGGGCGGGCGACAGCGGCGGAGTTGATGCCGCATTTGTCGGCGCCGGCCAGCAGCAGGCGGCGCATATCGGCGACCGAGCGGATGCCGCCGCCCACGGTGAAGGGCAGGAAGATGCGCTCGGCGGTGCGGGCGACCACGTCGAGGATGGTGTCGCGCTGTTCGTGGCTGGCGGTGATGTCGAGAAAGGTGAGCTCGTCGGCGCCGGCGGCGTCGTAGATGGCGGCCTGTTCGACGGGGTCGCCGGCGTCCTGCAGGTTGACGAAGTTGACGCCTTTGACGACGCGGCCGTTCGCCACGTCGAGGCAGGGGATAAGGCGGAGTTTCAGCACGCGGCGAGTTTGGGCTGTCGACGCTGGTGTGGAAAGGCGTCGGTCGAAGCGGTCTACGTCGTGTGCAGTCTGGGGTCGCGTTTCACGAGCAGCCTTTGGTCTGTGCGGAGCTTGATAGTTTCGAAGGCAAGCAAGGCCTTCTTTTTCGAAAAAAAAGCAAAAAAATTTTGTTCTCTAGGCTGTGTCCGCGGTCTCGATTCGTCTGAGGCGCCCGATGCGTTTCTGCGAGCTAGGAAACAAAAGTTTTTTGGTTCTTTTTCCCAAAAAAGAACCGCTTGCTTTCTGCCTGTTCGCACCCCCACCCCCACAACTTTCCCCGCCGCTGAGCGCTGGGACCGCGTCTCACCGCAAGGACCCCCACAAGCATGCGCCACGCCCTGCTCCTCGCGACCTCGATGGTGGCGCTCGCCTCTGCCGCCCGGGCCGAAGCGCCGTTCGATTTCGACCGTGCGCCGGGCAAGTTGCCCAAGACCGTGGTGCCGGACGCCTACCGGATCGAGATCACCCCCGACTTGCAGAAGCTGACCCTGACCGGCCAGGAGACGATCGACCTCGAGGTGCGCAGTGCGGTGCCGAGCTTCACGCTGAACCAGGCCGGCCTGACGCTGGCGTCGGCGAAGCTGGAGGACGGCACGGCGGCGGCGATCAAGCTGGACGAGACGCGGCAGGAGGCGACGCTCACCTTCGCCAAGCCAGTGGCAGCGGGGAAGCACACGCTGGCGATCGCCTATAGCGGCCCGATCCCGCAGACGCCCTCGGGCATCTACTACGACGATTACCGCGATGCTGCCGGTGCCAAGAAGCGCATGCTGGTGACGCAGTTCGAGGTGGCGGACGCGCGGCGGATGTTTCCCGGCTGGGACGAGCCGGCGTTCAAGGCGACGTTCCAGCTGTCGGTCACCCTGCCGGCCGGGCTGGCAGTGGTCTCCAACATGCCGGCGGCCGAGACGAAGCCCGCCGGTCCCGGGCTGCAGCGCGTGACGTTCGCCACCACGCCGCGCATGTCCACCTACCTGCTCGCATTGCTGGCCGGGGACATGCAGGCGGTGCGCAGCCACGCAGGCAGCACGGACCTTGCCGCCTGGGCGCCGGCGGGCGAGGCTGAGCAGGGGCGCTACGCCCTGCAGGCGGAGACGGCGATCCTGCCGTATTACGACGACTATTTCGGCGTGAACTTCCCGCTGCCCAAGCTCGACCTGATCGCCGTGCCCGGCAACTACGAGGCGGGTGCGATGGAGAACTGGGGGGCGATCACCTTCATCGACAATGCGATGCTGTTCGACCCGAAAACGTCCTCGCCGGCCACGCGGGAGCTGATCTACCTCGTGGTGGCGCATGAGATGGCGCACCAGTGGTCGGGCGACCTGGTCACCATGGGATGGTGGGACAACATCTGGCTGAACGAAGGTTTTGCCACCTGGATGGAGAACAAGGCCACCGACCACTTCAACCCGTCCTGGCAGACCTGGCCACGCCAGCATGCCGACCACGAGCAGGCGATGGCACAGGACGCCGCACCAACCACCCACCCGATCCAGCAGGTGATCCGCGACGAGTCGGAAGCCAACTCCGCCTTCGACGTGATCAGCTACCAGAAGGGCAGCCAGATCATCCGCATGGTGGAGGACTGGATCGGGCCGGACACCTTCCGCGACGGCATGCGCCGCTACATGAAGGCGCACGCCTACGGCAACGCCACCAGCGCCGATTTGTGGGCCGCACTCGGCGCGGTCTCCCACCAGGACGTGGCCGGCATGGCCTCCACCTTCACCGAGCAGCCGGGCATTCCGCTGGTGCACGTGGCGCGCGCCTGTGCGGACGGCCACGCGCAGGTGACGCTGACGCAGGACCGCTTCACCATTCACGACCCGCATCCCAAGCCGCTCACCTGGCGCATCCCGGTCAGCCTGGGGGAGCCGGGCGGCGGGGTTCAGCATGTGCTGCTGGGCGAGGCGCCCGCCACGCTGCAGGCCGGCAGTTGCTACGGCGTGCTGAAGGCGAACTGGGGCGAGAACGGCTACTACCGCACCCAATACGACGCGGCCTCGTTGCAGGCGCTGGCCAAGGGGCTGCTCAAGCTGGACGCGGCCGACCGGGCCAACCTGCTAGGCGACCAGTTTGCCCTGTTCGTGGCCGACCGGGCGCCGCTGTCCGGCTACCTGGACCTGCTGGCGGACCTGCACGACGAGACCAGCATCGCGGTGTGGACGGACACGCTCGGCCACCTCGCGCGCATCGATCAGGCGCTGGTCGGGACGGCGTTGCGGCCGCGTTTCGCCGCGTTTGCCGCGGGGCTGATCCGGCCGGAGTTCGCGCGGCTCGGCTGGGACGCCAAGCCGGGCGAGCCGTTCCTTGATTCGCTGCTGCGGCCGAGGCTGGTGGAAAGCCTCGGCGCGTTCCAGGACCAGGCCGTGCTTGCAGAGGCGCGGCGGCGGTTCGAGGCGTTCCGGCACGAGGCCTCCAGCCTGCCGCCGGCGCTGCGCGAGCCGGTGCTGGACATCGTCGGCCACACCGCGGACCAGGCGACCTACGACAGCCTGCGCACCATGGCCGTGGCTGCGAGCAGCACCGAGGAGAAGCTGCGCTACGTCTTCGCCATGGCCGCGGCGAGCGACCCGAAGCTGGTCGCGCAGACGATCGACTTCGCCGCTTCCTCCGGCCAGGTGCCGAACGGCAGGATCATCGCCGTCCTCGAGGGGGCCAGCCAGGACTCCGAGCAGGCGGAGCAGGTATATCGGCTGACCAAGCCGGTGGCGGCGAAGATAGCGACGGTGATCCCGGCCGATGGGCTGGGCCCGTCACCGCTGGCCGCGGCGGCGTCGGGGTCGAGCGATCCTACCACCGCGACGGCGCTGCTGGCGGACCCGTCGAGCCAGAGTTCGGCCGGGGCGCACATTTGGGCGGCGCGGATGGCCGAACGGATCAGGGCGAGTGCGGAGTTGCGGCAGCGCGTGGTGCCGCAGGTGCAGGCTTGGTTGGGGAGGAGGGCTTCTCAGTAAGCAAGTAAGCGGTTCTTTTTTGAAAAAAGAACCAAAAAACTTTTGTCTCCTGTAGGTGCGCCGGGGTGAGACGTGTCGTCTCAGCCGTCCGCGACAGCCGGGACAAAAGCTTTTTGCTTCTTTTTCTCGAAAAAGAAGCGCTTCCTACCTGCTTCCGTTCAGCACCGCACCCAATACCCGCCCATCACCGCCGCGTATCGCCGCAGTCCCCGCCCGACCGTCCTGAACAGTCGAGTGTCCACCGCGCATCACGAGCGCCACGCCGTCCAAGGCCGCGCAGACGACGCCCGTGTCGCGGTAGGGCACGGCGGGTGCAAGGTCCACCACGGCTGCGTCGACATATTCCAGCAGGGCTACCAGCAGCTCGCGCAGTCCGGCGGCGGTCACCCCGCCGAGCTGGCGGATCGAGGCCGGCAGGACCAGAACCTGACGGTGCTCGCCGGCCGCCTGCAGCGCGCCACCGAGCGAGGCCCGCCGGTCCAGCACGTCCGCCAGCCCCGGTCCGTTGGCAAGCCCCAGCAGCCGCCGCAGCGAGGGGCTGCGCTGGTTGGCTTCGACCAGCACCACGCGCTTGCCGAATGCGCTGGCGAGGCACACGGCCAGGCCACGCGCGACGGTGGTGGCGCCGTCACCGTGCTGCAGGCCCGCGACCCCCACCGCGGTGACGCCGCCCTGACCCGCCGCCAGGGCACGCGTCGCCAGGTGGCGGAGCTCCACCTGGTCGGCGCGCGCGGCCTGGGTGCCGGGCTGCGTCACGTCGCGGGCGCTGTAAGGCAGTTCGCCCTGCGGCAGCAGCGGTGTTGCCGGCGCCGTTGTTGCCACGGCTCTCACCAGGTCCGGCAGATGGGTCATGACGCGTGGGCCACGTGGAGGTCCTCCAGGCACGCCAGCACCTCCAGACCGAGGTGGCGCGAGACGTCCACGTGCCGCTCGATGACCCGGCGCCGGGCTTCCGCCCAGGCGGCGCTGGCCACTCCGGCGGCCAAACCCAGCAGTGCGGCCACGCCGACGACCGCCGCGGAGGAGGGCCAGTCGGGTCCCGCGGGTGGGGTCACCTCACCGATTTTCGGCGCGTCGCCGGCGCCGACCCAGGCGGCACTGGCGCGGAGCCGGGCGGAGTCCAGCGTGCGCGCGGCTTCGGCCACCCGTGCTGCCGCAGTGGTGCGTTCGGCCTCCAGCACCTCGGCCTCGGAAAGGCGGCGGTCGAGCGTCAGCAGCGTCGCTTCGCCGTCGGCGATGGCCGCCCGCATCGCGGCCAGCCGGTCATCCTGCCCGGCCAGGCGACCTGCGAGGACCTGCCGGACGAGGGCGTAGGTCTGCTCGCGGGTCCTGGCGGTCTCGCGGTCGAGCGCGCGCATCTCGGCGCTGTCGGCGCGGCCGGCGGCCAGCAGCGCTGAGCGCTTGTCCAGCAGCGCCGCGAAGCCGACCGCCAGCGGGGTGGCCCCGGCCGTGCCGTCGGCTGCGTCGGCGGCGTCCACCCAGCCGCCGCTCCGGTAGGCGTGGTCCACGCCGTCGATCTTGCGTTGTGCAAGGTCGCGCTCCAGCCGCGCCTGGCCGAACGAAGCCCGCTGGCCGTCCAGCCGCGTCTGCAGCCGCGCCCGCTCGCCCCTGAGCGCGTCCGCGTTGGTGCCGCCGGCCAGCCTGGTGTCGATGGCGGCGAGTTCGCCCTGTGTGTCGCCCAGACGGGCGGCCAGCCGGCGCGCCGCTTCGCGTGCCTCACTGCCGGCCGAGGCCGCTGTTTCGTAGCGCGCCATGACGGCGCCCAGCGCTGCGGTTGCTGTTGCGGGGTCGTTCCAGGTGAAAGAGACGGTCAGCACGTCGGTGTCGCCGGCCTGGCGTACCTGCAGGGCGTGGGCAATGCGTGCTGCGCCGGCGGCGTCGCTCATGCCTGGCGGGGTGGATCCGAACCATGCCGCCAGCTTGGCGCCGCCGGCGGCGATCGCGTGCCGGCAGCGGGCGAGCAGGGAGCTGGCCGGTGCCTGGGCTGGGCCGGCGCTCGGTATGACACCGCGCACCAGCGCCGGATCTCGCAGCAGCTCCACCTCGGTGCGCGCCAGCCTTGCCGGGTCGCGGGCGCCGTCCTCGCCCGCGGCGACGACGATGCGCGCGGTGGCCGTGTAGCTGTCGCCCTCGGCTGCCGCCCAGACGAGCCCCGCGCCTGTCGCCAGGGCGGTGACGAGCCAGACCCGGGCGAACCTGCGCCGGACACCATGCACTGCGTTCAGCGACAGCCTCCCTCGTTGCCGGCCTGATACGGACGGCGCGCCAATGACGCCTTTGTTACCGGATCACAAGGAAAACGCAAGGTCGTCCGGCTTTACAGCGGCAGGCCGAAACGCCCGGTGGGAATGTCGAAGGGCGAAGAGAAAGCAAGGCCTGCTTTTTTGAAAAAAAGCAGCAAAAAACTTTTGTCTCTGCTGTCGCGGACTCTCCCGCAACGTACACCCCAGGAATAAAAGTTTTTTGGTTCTTTTTTTCAAAAAAGAACTGCTTGCTTTGCTTTCTGACTGTCGAGGTTACGGGCAGCAGGTATCATGTGCGGCTCGGGTAGCTTGCGACGCGGGCGGGCGGGCGGTATCCGAAACCCCCGTTCCGGGTTACAGGCCGGTTGAACCACCACGCCGGGGCAACCCTCGATGCGCGCCCTGATCGATGCCATCCTTCGCCGCTTCGTCACCGCCGGCCGGCTTACGGTGCGCTACCCGGACGGCACCACCGCCACCTACGGGCCGGGACCTGGGGAGGGTGATGCCGCACCCGCCGCCGGCGCCAGCATCGGCAGCTGGGCCACGGTGCGCGGCCTGCTGAGCAACCCGGCGCTGGTGTTCGGCGAGGCCTACGTGGCCGGCGACCTGGTGCCGCTGGAGTGCGGCATCGACGACGTGCTCGACCTGCTGTTCTGCAACCTCGCCAACGGCGGGCAGCACCCCGGGCTGCGGCTGCGCCGCGGGGTGGCACGCGCGCTGCGCCACGCCGCGCAGTACAACCCGGTCCCGCGCGCGCGGCGCAACGTGGCGCAGCATTACGATCTGAACGGGCGGTTGTACTCGCTGTTCCTGGACCGGGACCGCAACTACTCCTGCGCCTACTTTGCCACCGGCGGGGAGACGCTGGAGGAGGCGCAGGCGGCGAAGAAGCGGCATATCGCGCAGAAGCTGTGCCTGACCCGGCCGGGGCTGCACGTGCTCGACATCGGCTCGGGCTGGGGCGGCATGGCGATCACGCTGGCGCAGGATTTCGGCGCGCGGGTGACCGGCATCACGCTGTCGGTCGAGCAGCTGGAGGCGTCTCGCGCGCGGGCGGCGGCGGCGGGGGTTGCCGACCGCGTCAGCTTCGAGCTGCTGGACTACCGAACCGTGGGCGGCACCTACGACCGGGTGGTCTCGATCGGGATGTTCGAGCACGTGGGCATCACCCATTACGCCGGCTACTTCCGCACGCTGCACAACCTGCTGGCCGAGGACGGGGTGGCGCTGATCCACGCGATCGGGCGCAGCGACGGGCCGTCGGTGACCAACCCGTGGATCAGCCGGCACATCTTTCCGGGCGGCTATTCGCCGGCGCTGTCGGAAGTGTTCCGCGCGCTGGAGCAGCAGCACCTGGTGGCCACCGACCTCGAAGTGCTGCGGCTGCACTACGCGCTGACCATCCGGCATTGGCGGCGGCGGTTCGAGGCCAACCGGGACGCCATAGCCGCATTGTACGACGAGCGGTTCTGCAGGCTGTTCGAGCTATATCTGGCAGGAAGCGAGTTCTCGTTCCGGCACCTGAACCACATGGTGTGGCAGTTGCAGCTGGCGCGGCGGCAGGACGCGGTGCCGTTGACGCGCGACTACATGGTAGGGGCGGCGGTGGAGGGGCGGCGGGCGGCGGTGCCGCCGACGTTGAGCCGGAGTTTGGGGGAGTGATGCGCGCAAGACAGCAAGGCCTGATTTTTTGAAAAAAAGCAGCAAAAAACTTTTGGTTCGGCTGTCGCGGAGTTTCCTCAGGCGTGTGCTCAAGAGAACAAAAGTTTTTTGGTTCGTTTTTTCAAAAAAGAACTGCTTGCTTTCTTTCGCCCAACGTCAAGTCTAGCTCGTGACGCGTAGCAACGCGCAGGCAGAGTTTGACGCGCTGCTCGAGCTGATCGGCGCCGGAGTGCCCGACGCCGAGCAATACAAACGCATGTCGGGCCTGATCCTCGACATGCCGGCTTCGCGCAAGCTGGCTGCGATGGATCCGTTCCTGCCAGGCTACAAGGACGCCGCGATGGAGCTGTACCTCCATTTGCGTGGCCGTTCGGATCAGGGGTACGTTCCAACACGCGACGAAGTGTGTGCCGGCGCCTTGCCGGACAATCTGTGGACTGAGCTGGTGCCGTGGTCGTTCCGCGACGCCGGCATGGTCGCCGAACATGTTTTCGCCTGGGCGCACATACTGACGCATCTGGGCCTGCCGGCCGGCGGGTCGCTGCTCGAATACGGGCCCGGCAGCGGGCAGGTGTTGTTGATGGCGGCGCGGATGGGCTATCGCGCGTGCGGTGTGGACATCGACGCCGGGGCGCTGCGGACGATCGAGGCGCAGGCTGCGCATCTTCGTCTCGCCGTGGAGACAGAATGCGCGGTGTTCGGCGACGGGTTCGCCGGACAGAGCTTCGACGCGATCCTGTTTTACGAGGCGTTCCACCACGCGTTCGATTTCGACGAGTTGCTGGTAATACTGCGTGGACGGCTGAAATCGGGCGGCCGCGTCGTGCTGTGTGGGGAGCCGATCGTGCGCGAGGTGTGCGGCGCGGTGCCGTATGCGTGGGGTCCGCGCCTGGATGCACTTTCGGTGTTCTGCACACGGCGCTTCGGCTGGATGGAGCTTGGCTTCACCCACGATTACTTCGTGAGTCTCGCAGAGACGAAGGGCTGGACGGTAGATTTTTATCCGTTCGCGGAGGCGGGCCGGGCGACCGTATACGTGCTGGAACCTGCAAATGACAGCAGGCGTGTGCGGAGGTTGGAAGCCAACGAGGCGGGATCGCGGCAACAGGCGCAGATGCTGCGGGAGGAATTGGCTGCGATGCGCGCGTCGACATCGTGGCGGATAACCCGGCCGGTTCGCGCGCTGAGCAGGCTGCTGAAGCGCTTCTAGTCCGAAGGGATTTTGTCTGATGCTTCGAAGCAGGCAGAGAAAGCAAGGCCTGCTTTTTTGAAAAAAAAGCAGCAAAAAACTTTTGGTCCTGCTGTCGCGATGGTTCTGCAGCGAGTAGCCAAGGGGCCAAAAGTTTTTTTGCTTCTTTTTTTTTCAAAAAAAGAAGCGCTTGCTTGCTTAGCGTCAGGGAACGTCCGGCTGGTCCTGCTCGCCGAACACCATGGCCGGTTCCAGCGCCGCTTCCTCGTCCTCGGCCGCTTGGCCGACGGCTTCGCCGCGGGACTGGCGTTCGGCTTCCTCGGTGCTGCGGGCGACGTTGACGATGACGTCGATGCGCACTTCTGGGTGCAGGCTGACCTGCACCTTGGTGAGGCCGAGCGTCTTGATCGGGTTGTTGAGGATGACCTGGCTGCGGTTGATGGTCAGCCCGCCGGCGGTTGACGCGTCGGCGATGTCACGGCCGCTGACGCTGCCGTAGAGGCTGCCGGATTCGCCGGCCTGGCGGATGATGACGACTTTCATGCCGTCGACGCGTTCGGCGAGGCGTTCAGCCTCTTCGCGGCGCTTTAGGTTCTGTGCTTCGAGCTGGGCGCGCTGCTGCTCGAACTTCTCCATGTTGGCTTTGTTGGCGCGGATGGCGCGCTTGCCGGGGAGGAGGAAGTTGCGGGCGTAGCCGGGCTTGACCTTCACGAGGTCGCCCATCTGGCCGAGCTTTTCGACGCGCTGGAGGAGGATGAGTTCTACCTGTGCCATGATGCGCGCGCCTCAGGAGACGATGTAGGGGAGAAGGGCGAGGAAGCGGGCGCGCTTGATGGCCTGGGCCAGTTCGCGCTGCTTCTTGGCGGAGACGGCGGTGATGCGGCTGGGGACGATCTTGCCGCGCTCGCTGAGGAAGCGGCTGAGCAGGCGGACGTCCTTGTAGTCGATCTTCGGCGCGTTGGGGCCGCTGAACGGGCAGGATTTGCGGCGGCGGAAGAACGGGCGGCGAGCGCCGACGGCGGCGCGGCGGGCGGCGACGTTGACTTCACCGGAGTCGTTTGTGTCTGACATGGCGGATTACTCCTCGCCGGATTCGTTGGGGTCGCGGGCGCGGAACTCTTCGCGGTCGTCGTAGCCGCGCTTGCGGCCGGATTCGAAGCGGCCGGCGGGTTTCGGGCCGCGGAAGCTGCGCTCGCGGTCGTCGGACTTGCGGGCGAGGATGGCGGACGGGTTCTCGTCGATCTCCTCGACGCGGATGGTCATGAAGCGCAGGACGTCCTCGTTGAGGCCGAGCTGACGCTCGATTTCCTTGACCGATGCCGGCGGGGCGTTGAGGCCCAGCAGCATGTAGTGGCCCTTGCGGTTCTTCTTGATGCGGTAGGAGAGGGAGCGCAGGCCCCAGTATTCGCGCTTCTGGACGGAGCCGCCGTCGGTTTCGAGCTGGGTCGCGACTTGGTCGGCGACGGCTTCTACCTGCTGCTGAGTCACGTCGTTGCGCGCTATGAGCACGCATTCGTAGAGTGGCATGTGTGGTCCCTATGGCTTTGGTCAGCCCGAAATGGGCATAGCCAGGCGCGGCCGGGCGCTTGGCAGGGGAGCGGGCTTAGAGCAAAGGCTTGGCAAGAAAGCAAGCGCTTCTTTTTCGAGAAAAAGAAGCAAAAAGCTTTTGGTCCGGCTGTCGTGGAGTGTCCGGAGACGGGTGCGCAAGAGAACAAAAGTTTTTTGGTTCTTTTTTTCAAAAAAGAACTGCTTGCTTAGAGCTCCCTGCCGCGCACCGAATACCTCAGGTCGCCGATCTTCTCGTAGGCTTTGACGACGAGGTCGTAGAAGGCGAGGTCCTCGGCCACCAAGCTTTCCAGGTGTGCGCGGTCCTCCGCGGCGAGGCCGGACGCGGTCAAATGCGGGGTGGAGGTGTTGGCGGGCTCGCCGGGCTCCACGTCCCAGGTGTACTTTATCCAGTCCTCGTAACGATCCAGCGTGGCCATCTCGACGTCCTGCAGGCGGACGGCGTGCAGGGCGCCTGCCGTGGTGCCGTCGGCCAGGGCGTGGCAGATCGGGTTGCGGGTGCGCAGGGCGCGCAGGATGTGGCGAGCGACGTGCTTGCGGCCGGCCTCGTCCGCGGTGGCGGGGTTGGCTGGCAGGCGGGCGCGCCAGCGGGCGACGGGCCTGGTGTCGCCTTCGGGGGGAAGCAGGAGGGCGTCCATGATGGCGTTGACCTCGCTGACGAGGATGGCGCGGGGGTCGCGCAGGATGGTGAACAGGCGGTCGCCGGCGCGGCGGGGTGGGGCGTTCAGCGTCCATTGCAGGCCGGCGGCGGCGTAGGCGGGGTCTGGCGAGGCGGCGACGTTGGACTGGACGAACGGGGCGAGGGTGGACTGCACCACCATGAGCGTGCGGGTGAGGGTGAAGCGGCCGAGCAGGCGGCCGAGCGCGGGGATGAAGCGGTTCTCGTCGCGCGGACGCCAAACGCCGAGGCTGTCCGGGACGATCGGGTGCATGGCCTCGGCCAGGGTGAGGAAGTGCTGGCCGGCGCAACGCGGGATGCGGACGAAGCAGAGCCGCGGGCGCTCGGGGTAGGCGTCGACGATGCGGCGGACGATGCTGGCGCGGAACTCCTGGCCGCTGAGGATGGCGTGGAGGTGATCGGTGACCTTGTAGGGCTGCGGCACGGCAGCGAGCTCGTCGGCGGTGACCCAGCGGCCCAGGGTGACGTAGGTGAGGGTTCGGGGTTCGGCCTGGCGCAGGTCGGTGGTGAGGAAGAGGCCTTTCACGGTGGCCTCGGTGCCCATGGCGGCGAAGAGTTCGAAGAAGTCGCGCGGGCGGATCGGCAGCGGGCGCTTGGTGGGCAGGATGCGCTTGTTGTCCGGCCGGGTGACTGCGCTGCCGATCAGGGATTCGATGAGGGACATCTTGAGGCCTCGGTGAGGGAGGGGGGCGCGTGCGCCGGGCTTGCGAGAAAGCGGGCGAATTGACAGGGGTGGGGGCGGGGGCGATACGCGCGGCGTTTGGGTTCACTGGATGCGTGGATGTCTGGCACAGCTTTTATCTTCCCGGGGCAGGGTAGCCAATCGGTCGGCATGGGGCGCGACCTGGCCGCCGCCTTTGCCGCGGCGCGGGAGGTGTTCGGCGAGGTGGACGAGGTGCTGCGGCAGAAGCTGTCCAAGCTGATGTTCGAGGGGCCGTCCGAGGAGCTGACGAAGACGGAAAACACGCAACCGGCGCTGCTGGCAATGTCGCTCGCGGTGGTGCGGGTGCTGGAAGCCGAGGGCGGCATCCGGGTGGGTGAGCGGGCGGCGCTGGTGGCGGGGCATTCGCTGGGCGAGTACAGCGCGCTGACGGCGGCAGGGGCGTTGGGATTGGGGGAGGCGGCACGGTTGTTGCGGCTGCGCGGGCAGGCGATGGCTGCAGCGGTGCCGGCGGGCACCGGGGCGATGGCGGCGTTGCTCGGCGTGGAGCTGGCGCAAGCAAGCGAGATCTGCGCCGAGGCGGCGGTCTGGCGCCGGGAAGGTGCGCCGGAGCTGCGGCAGGTGGTGCAGGTGGCCAACGACAACGGCGGCGGGCAGGTGGTGATTTCGGGCCACCAGGAGGCGGTTGGGCGGGCGATCGAGGTGGCCAAGGCGCGGGGGGTGAAGCGGGCGATGCTGCTGCCGGTCTCGGCACCGTTTCACTGTTCGCTGATGGCTCCGGCCGCCGAGGCGATGGCAGAGGCGCTGGAGGGGGTGGCGCTGGCGGCGCCGTGCGTGAAGCTGGTGGCCAACGTGACGGCGGCCAAGGTGAGCGATCCGGACGACATACGGCGGTTGCTGGTGGAGCAGGTGACGGCGACGGTGCGCTGGCGGGAGAGCGTGGCGGCGTGCATCGGGATGGGGGTGGACAGGTTTGTGGAGCTGGGGGCGGGCCGCGTGCTGGCCGGGCTGGTCAAGCGGATCGCGCCGGATGCGCAGGCTATGTCGGCCGGGTCGCCCGGCGAGATAGAGACGATGTTGAAGGCGCTGTAATGTTCAGGCTGGACGGCAAGGTGGCGCTGGTGACCGGCGCTTCGGGCGGGATAGGGGCAGGCATTGCGCGCGCGTTGCACGCGCAGGGAGCGAGCGTGGTGCTGTCCGGCACGCGAGCGGGCGTGCTGGAGGCGCTGGCCGGAGAGTTGGGCGAGCGGGCGCATGTGTGTCCGGCGGACCTGCGCGAGGCGGGTGCGGCGGACGCGCTGGTGGCCGCGGCAGAGGCGGCGGCCGGGCCGCTGTCCATACTGGTGAACAACGCGGGGTTCACCCGGGACGTGCTGGCGCTGCGGATGAAGGACGAGGACTGGGCGTCGGTGCTCGACGTGGATTTGGGCGCGCCGTTCCGGCTGGCGCGGGCGGCGCTGCGCGGGATGGTGCGGCGGCGCAGCGGACGGATCGTGCAGGTGTCCAGCGTAGTGGGGCACACCGGCAACCCGGGGCAGGCGAACTACGCGGCGGCGAAAGCGGGGCTGGCGGGGATGAGCAAGGCACTGGCCCAGGAGGTTGGCAGCAGGGGGATCACGGTGAACCTGGTCGCACCCGGGTTCATCGAGACGGCGATGACGGACGCGCTGCCGGAGGCGCAGCGGACCCGGCTGGTGGGTTCGATACCGCTGGGGCGCATGGGACGGCCGGAGGACGTGGCCGCGGCCGTGGTGTACCTGGTGTCCGACGAGGCGGGCTGGGTGACCGGGGCGAGCCTGCACGTCAACGGCGGGATGGCGATGATCTGATGGGTTCGCAGGCGCTGGTAAGACTGTCGTTTATTCGCCACGCGCGCGTTCCGCACAGGCGCGCGGGCGCTTTGCGGGGCAAATGGAGACGTGCTAAGCGCGCCTTCGGTTCAGCCTATGCTTGCGCTGGGCACGCCGGTCAGAGCAGCGCCTGCGCAGCCTGTTCCTTTTATTAGCAAACGACAGACGAGGGTTAGACACGATGAGTGAGATTGCCGAGAAGGTTAAGAAGATCGTGGTCGAGCACCTCGGGGTGGAAGAGAGCAAGGTGACTCCGGAGGCCTCGTTCATCGACGATCTCGGCGCAGACAGCCTCGACACCGTCGAGCTGGTGATGGCGTTCGAAGAGGCGTTCGGCGTGGAGATCCCCGAAGACGCGGCGGAGAAGATCAGCACCGTGAAGGATGCGGTCGATTACATAGAGAAGCAGAAGGCCGCCTGAGCATTGGTGCTTAGAGTTGGGGAGCGCGCGTAGCAGATGAGTGGCGCGGACCGTCGTGTGGTGGTCACCGGGATGGGGATCGTCTCGCCGCTCGGGCTGGGTGTGGAGCACGTCTGGCGGCGGCTGGTGGAAGGCCACTCCGGCATCGGGGCGATCCAGTCCTTCGACGTGACCGACCTGGCGTGCAAGATAGCCGGGCAGGTGCCGGCGGGGGTGCGTGCAGAGGGTGGGCTGACGCTGGGCGAGTGGATCCCGGTGAAGGACCAGAAGAAGATGGACCGGTTCATCCACCTGGCCCTGGTGGCGGCGACCGAGGCGGTGGAGGATTCCGGCTGGCTGCCGCAGGACGACGAGGGGCAGGAAGCCACCGGGGTGATGATCGGGTCGGGCATCGGCGGGCTGCAGACGATTTTCGAGGGCAGCAAGCTGGTGGTGGAGGGCAAGGTGAAGCGGCTCTCGCCGTTTTTCATCCCGGCCGCGCTGATCAACCTGGCGTCCGGGCACCTTTCTATAAAGTATGGGTTCAAGGGGCCGAACCACTCTGCGGTGACGGCTTGTGCGACCGGCGTGCACGCGATCGGCGACGCGATGCGGCTGATCAAGTTGGGCGACGCGGACGTGATGGTGGCGGGCGGCGCCGAGGCGGCGGTGTGCGAGCTGGGGATCGGCGGGTTTGCCGCGGCGCGGGCGTTGTCCACAGCGTTCAACGATGAGCCGGTGCGGGCGTCTCGGCCGTGGGACAAGGATCGGGACGGGTTCGTGATGGGCGAGGGCGCCGGCGTGGTGGTGCTCGAAGAGTTCGAGCACGCGCGGGCGCGGGGCGCGAAGGTTTACGGCGAGGTGGTGGGCTACGGGTTGTCGGGCGATGCGCACCACATTACGGCGCCGGCGGACGGGCATGAGGGTGCGTTCCGGGCGATGCGGGCGGCGTTCCGCAACGGCGGGCTGGTGCCGTCCGACGTGCAGTACGTGAACGCGCATGGGACGTCTACGCCGATGGGTGACGACCTGGAGCTCGATGCGGTGGAGCGGTTTTTCGGCGGCCACGCGCGGGGGTTGGCGATGTCGTCGACGAAGTCGGCCACTGGGCATTTGCTTGGGGCGGCGGGCGCGGTGGAGTCGATCTTCTCGCTGCTGGCTATTCGCGACGGGGTGGTGCCGCCGACGCTGAACCTGGAGGCGCCAAGCCGGGACAGCGTGCTGGACCGTGTTGCGATGGCCGCGCAAGACCGGGTGGTGGATTGCGTGCTGTCGAACAGTTTCGGGTTCGGCGGGACGAATGCGAGCATCATTTTCCGTCGGGCTTGAGGCAAGCAAGGCCTGCTTTTTTGAAAAAAAGCAGCAAAAAACTTTTAGTCCGGCTGTCGCGGCGTCTCTCGCAGCGCGCGCCCTGAGGACCAAAAGTTTTTTGATTCTTTTTTTCAAAAAAGAACTGCTTGCTTCCTTCGCCATCGACCAAGACTTCGGACCGTTCTGGTAAGAAATGCGTAGATGGTTACTAAGCGGGTCCGTGCTGGCCGCCTTAGGGGCTGGGCTGGGCTACCTGGCTTTGACGGAATACCGGCGGCCAGGACCGCTTGCGGTGCCCACTGACGTGGTTGTGCCGCGCGGGCCGTTTGACGCGGTGGCCCAGGCGCTGCGTGACCGGGGTGTAGTGGGTAGCGCCTGGGTGCTGCGCGGCTACGAGGCGGCGACGGCGTGGCAGGGCAAGGTGCGGGCGGCCGAGTTTTCGTTTCCGGCGCATGCGAGCGTGGAGGTGGTGCTGGCCGTTTTGCGGCAGGGGCGCCCGGTGCAGCATTTTCTCACGGTGGCGGAGGGGCTGACCTCGGCGCGAGTGGCGGAGCTGTTGGCCGTTGGAGTTGGAGTAAGGGGGCCGATTGAGGTGCCCCCGGAAGGTGGGTTCCTGCCGGAGACCTATGCGTATCAGCGTGGGTCGAGTGCTGCGGCGATACTGCAGCGCGGTGAGGCAGCGCTGGCGCGTGCGCTGGCGCGTGCCTGGGCGGGGCGTGATGCTGGGTTGCCGCTGCGGTCGAGCAAGGAGTTGCTGGTGCTGGCGAGCCTGGTGGAGCGCGAGACAGGGCTGCCGGCGGAACGGCCGTTGGTGGCTGCGGTGTTTCTCAACAGGCTGCGCCTGGGAATGCGGTTGCAATCCGATCCGACGGCGATCTATCCGGCGAGCGGCGGCGCGGGCGAGCTGCCGCATGGTTTGCGGCGCGACGAGTTGGCGATGGAGTCGCCCTACAACACGTACGTGGTTGGCGGCCTGCCGGGCGGGGCGATTTGCGACCCGGGGGAGGCGTCGCTCGACGCGGTGGCACATCCTGGTCGGACGGACGCGCTGTATTTTGTGGCGGATGGGTCGGGCGGGCACGTGTTTGCGCGGGCGCTGGCCGAGCACGAGTGGAACGTTACCCGGTATCGGGCGGTGGGGCGGTAGGAGGCGGACTGTCTGTTGGGGAGGAGGCGGAGTTTGGCTTCGCGGGAGGGGCTTTGGTTGATGTGAGGTTTGGGTGCTTGCGGCGGGCGGATTTGCGGTTTGTTGGTGAGTGAGTAAGGCAAGCGGTTCTTTTTTAGAAAAAAGAACCAAAAAACTTTTGGTTTGGGGGCGCGCGTTGCGGGGTGGTTGCGATCTTTCGGGGAAGAGGTTTGCTGCGTGGGCGTGGCTTTTGAGGTGTGGGCCTTGGGGTGATGGGATTACGGGGTTTGGGTGATCGATGAGATTGTGGCTGTGACAACAAAAAAGCCAGTCCCGAAGGACTGGCTTTTGCGTAAGCGGATGGTTGGAGGTGAGTGGCGTTAGGTAATGTGGCCCGGCGGCAGGCTGGAGATGCCGATGAACTCGACGCTGGACTTGTCGGCGAAGGTGACGGTGAGCGTCGGCTCGCTGGTGCCGTTGTTGTTGATGGAGCCGACCGTCATGGTTGCCTGTGACGGGTCGTTGACGTTGTTCACGCCGACAAAGTTCACGAAGTCGTTGCTGTTGAAGTCGTAGATGGTGACATGAGTGTTCGGGCCGAGGGTGGTGGCGACATCGAAGATGTTGCTGCCGCTGCCGCCGTCGTAGACCTCGTTGCCGGCACCGGTCTGGAAGTAGTTGGCGCCGCTGCCACCGACGATCGTGTCGTGGACCGCAGCCATCGACGAGGTGTCCTGGCTCGCGAAGAAGTACATGCCGCCCATGGCATTAGCGCCGTTGAGCGTTTCGTTGCCGACGCCGGCGCTGACAAGAATTGGCGAACTCGTGTTGTTGCTGGAGAAGGTGAGGTTGTCACCTGCGGTGGCGAAGATTGCCGTGGTGCCGGTGGAGCTGACGATGGTGTCAGAGACGGTGTTAGGCGAACCAGGCATAGTGCTGGTAAGGGGCGACTCACCGATGAAGTTCAGCGTGCCGGAGCCGGCGAAGATGACCGCGCCACCCACGCTGTCGTAGATGTTAGTCGTATCGCTACCGGCGACGATGGTGTCCATCGAAGGGGAGCTATTGGAGTCGGTTGGGTTGGCGATGACCACGCTCAGCAAGCTGGTCGAGTCAGCGCCCGTTCCGACGATTACCTGCCCCTTCTGAGCGGCGAAGACCAGGTCGTTCGCGCCGTTGGCGAGCACAATGTTCGAGCCGTCGCCAAGGAAAGCGACGTCGTTGTAGGCGGTTCCGCCCGTCGTCGTGTCGTTCAGGACGATCACGCCGTTGCCGCCGCCGAACACGGTTGTGTCGCCACTATTGGTGTTGATTGTGTCTGCGCCAGACCCGGCGGTGACGGTGTCGCCAGTGGCGCCGGCGACCGTGCTGCCCTGATAGACGTCATCTCCGGAAACGAACGACACCAGGTTATCGCTGCCGACAGCGAGGTAGGTGGTGGAGCTTGCAGCCAGCACGGTGTCCGAGCCGGCGCTGGACCCGGTGACGGTCACGCTGCCCGACGTTGCGGATACTTCGGCAGCCGAAGCAGTGGCCGCGGAGGGGGTGGTGTCCACGAAGGTATACTGGCCGCCGGTCGACAACGCGTAAGACCCGGCGGCGAGGATGTCATTCAGGATAGCGACCGGCTTGCCTTCCGTCGTGACGCTACCCGGGCCGGGCTTGTCGGTCGCTGACAGCACGTTAATCTGCAACTCGTGCATGCTGTTGAGCGGGTTGAGGGTGTTGGCAAAGGCGACCGCCATGTTGGTAGCGCTTGTCCCCGTAACAGTGAAGACGATTGGCGACCCGTTCGCGCCCGGAACCGAAACTTGTGCCATGGTCGTCTATCCCACCCTGTCGACGCGAACGAAAACATACCATGCTGCTCTGCGCAGCTGGGGAAGTTGTATCAAACGGGCGGCGCGGAAACAACAAAGAAATGCATTGTGCGGAATGTTTTTTCTTATCATATCAGAGAAGTAGGATTATTTGTTACTCAACAATGAAGAACAGAGTGAGGTTGGGTCGCAATTACGCGTGCGTCCGCGGGCAATTCGCGGGTCTGACAAGCTTGATTTCGAAAAAGTTGTGATAATACACGCCTGGGTTACTGTTTTTATACTGGGTGTGGCGGATATGAGACGAGGTTTATGCCTGGTGATCGCGGCGCCGTCGGGTGCGGGGAAAAGCTCGGTCGTGCGGAGACTGCTGGCGCGTGAGGCCGAGCTGGCCGAATCGGTGAGTGTGACGACGCGTGCACCGAGGCCGGGCGAAGTCGACGGGCGCGAGTATTTGTTTCATGATGATGACAGCTTCCGCGCGCTCGTCGCCGCGGGGGAGCTCCTGGAGCACGCCATAGTATATGGACGCGGATACGGCACGCCGCGCGCGCCTGTGAAGGCTCGGCTGGAGGCCGGGCTGGACGTGGTGCTGGACATCGATTGGCAAGGCTGGCGTCAGGTAAGGGCGGCGCTGCCGCGGGACGCGGTAGGCGTGTTCCTGCTGCCGCCGTCGCTGTTGCTGTTGGAGGCCCGGCTGCGCGGGCGACAAAGCGACAGCGAGACAGAGATCGGGCGGCGGATGCGGCTGGCGTGCGGCGAGCTGGGCCACTGGGGGGAGTTTGACCACGTGGTTGTCAACGACGACC
This sequence comes from Acetobacteraceae bacterium, assembly GCA_965198755.1. Classification (GTDB taxonomy): domain Bacteria; phylum Pseudomonadota; class Alphaproteobacteria; order Acetobacterales; family Acetobacteraceae; genus BOG-908. The sequence continues at coordinate 2,499,592 of OZ240673.1, read as the reverse complement.
TGGACGCCTGCGTGGCGGACGTGGCTCACGTCCTGCACGCGGCGCGCTGCGCGGTGGGACGCAGTACCGGGGCGGCAGCGTTGGTCTCGGCGATGATCCGGGACGGGCGATAGCGGGCGAGGCGACCTTCAGCCGGCGCTGGTGCCTGCCTTATCAACAGCACCCGGCGGGCGGTTTTGATCAAGCATAGAGAGCGCCCTTTCCAGACAGAGAAGCGAGCCGCGGGTGCGCCGGCGCGGGTTGCTGACGCGGAGTTCTAATCGTGGCGGGCCAATTTGTGGGCGGTGCGTAACAGGAAGGCGCGGTCTTCGGGGTCGCACGAGCGGTATAGGCGGAGCATGGCGAGCTCGTCGCCGGTGGCCGACGCGGTTGGTGGGGCGCCCTGAAGCAGGTGCTCGATGGAGGCGTCCAGCGCCTCGGCGATACGGGTGATGTTGCCGCGTAGCTGGCCGGCACGGTCGGTTTCCCATTGCGCGACGGCGCTGCGGCTCACTCCGCAAGCGGTGGCCAGGTCGTCCTGTGTCAGGCCGCGGGCGCGCCGCAAGGAGCGGATACGGGCGCCCACGGAGGGGGTGTCATCCTGCATGACGCTTAGGTTAAGCGAGAGATGCTAACAAATCCAGTTAAACCTGTTGACAGACCTGTGTTATCAAAACTAACCTAATGTTAGGACGTGAGCAGGAGGGCAGTTGGATGCGGGCGCATGTGCAGTGGACACCGGAGCTGGACGGGCGGCTGAGAGGGTTGCGAGAGGCCGGGGTCACCTGGGACGGCATCGCTGCCGATATGGGTCTGGGACGCAACACGGTGCTTGAGCGAGGCCGGAAGATCGGCGCACGGCGGCTGCCGCCGGCGGCGCCGGTGGTGTTAGAGGAGCCGCGCGACAGGGCGCCTCGGCAGGCAGGACACCCCGAGACTTGGGGCTTGCTGACCGCCGGAACGTTGCTGGACGGCGAGGCTTACCCTTACCCGGTATTTCTATAGGAACAAACAATGAACATATTTGATTATGCGCAGGACATGGTGGCCGCGGAGGCTGGAGGCTTGCGCGAGCGGCAGCTTGATGCGGCGTTCGTCACGGGACGATTGGAGGAGGCTGGAGTGACTTTGCTCGCATTGCCGAGCACTGGTTACTCGACACGGTTAAAGGTGAGCCACCTCGACGTGGTGCGTGAGGTGTGCGAGGCGGCGGCTGACAGCGGTGGGCGGATACGGCCGCCGGTGCCCTCGGCGGCGCGGATCACGCGCATGGACGAGGCGTTGGGGTGGATTGCTCTCATCCCGCGCGAGCGCACCGTGCTGCGGCGGATTGTCGGGGCGAGGAGCTTAGTGAGCCCGGTGACGGAGCGGCACCTGTTTTCCTGGCGGCGGCTCGGCGGCGTAGTGGGTGCCGACCACAAGGCGGTGCAGCGGTGGCACGCGCAGGGAATAGAGATGATTGTGGCGGCGCTTCTGACCAGGGCGGATGGCGGGCGCGAGCGGCGCGGGGCGGCCTGAGGATGGGGCCTAACGGCTGGTTCTGGTCAAAGACAGGGCGTATCGGCAGCGCGGTGTCGCGAGGGTGGCGTCGATCTGGTCGCCGGCGAGTTGGCCGGTGAGCTGCAGACGGTAGGGTTTGCGGTCGGCCCCGGGGAGAACCGCGCTGGCGGACAATGCGGTGCCTTCGACGGTGCCTTGGAGGGTGGTTGTGCCGTCCTGCGGGGCGAAGACCACGGCGTTGCCGCGGATGGACAGGGTGGCGCGGCTGGCGGGGTCGCAGGTGCCGGCGAGCGGGCGCTGTGGTCCGGCGTAGAGGCGGGTGGTTTTGACACCGAGGCAGGCGGACAGCGGCAGCAGGCAAAGCAGGATCATGCGCATGGCTGTGGCGTAGCAGGTTTATGTGCGTGGTTGCAGTGGGACAGCCTGGCCAGCGTTTTTGAGTGGCCGTTTAGACAGCAGCCCTGGTGGCTATTTTACGCAGGTTTTTGGCAATCCGGTGCTAATGGCTACAAGAGGCCACTCCGGTCCGGCGCCCGAAGAGTACGCCAGCTGACTCGCCAGGCGGAGTTTTCAAACGGGCACTGGACGACGAAATGATTGATCCGGATGGGCGCAATGTTTTCTGCAGCGCGCAACCGAGAGAACAAAGTTTAGTCTTTTTGTAAAAAGAACGGCTTGCCTTGCTTGATCTCGCTGCAAGCAAGAAGTTTCTAGTCATGCACGTGATACGACGAACAGGTTTTAAGTTGGCGGCGATGAAATTTCATGTTGCCCAGCAACCCCAACTTTCAGTATATTTTGCTCAACGATGGCGGTTTGAGCGAACGACCGGCTCCCGCGCTTTTCTGAAAAATCATGTAGCTGACACGCGGTTCGCGTGCAGCGATGTTTGCTGTGCAAAATTGGGGGTGGATGTGCCGATGCCGTTGGACGTGCTGCTGGAGGCGATGCGCCAGCGCTGGCAGGAAGGGTGCTTGGACGAGGCGGCGGCGCTGGCCAAGGCGGCTGCACCTTACGTGCATGCAAAGCCGCTGAGCGGGCGCGGGCCGGTGATGATGAGTGAACTGGGAGACGACGAGCTCGATGCGCTCTGTAGAGGAGGCACTGAAGGAACGTCGGCTGCGGCGGAGGATCCGCAGCAATCTTGAGAGCTGGTCGCGGTTCGCGCTGGAGCCGGCGGGGCAGGCGCCGGCACGGCACCATCTGAAGTTGATGGAAGCGCTCGACGATGTTTCGAGCGGGAAGACACGGCAGCTGATGGTGCTGCTGCCGCCGGGTGCGGCGAAGAGCACGTATGCGAGCAGGTTGTTTCCGGCATGGTGGTTGCAGAAGCATCCGCGCAGCGCGGTGATAGCGGCGTGTCACACCGCGCGGCTGGCGGAGCATTTCGGGCGCGGCGTTCGGGGGTTGCTGGAGGAGCATTCGACCAGGCTGGGCTTGCAGGTGATGGCGGACGCGCGGGCCGCAGGGCGGTTTGTGACGAGCCAGGGGGGCGAGTTCTTCGGCATCGGCGTGCACGGGGCGGTGACGGGGCGGCGTGCCGACCTGGCGTTGATAGATGATCCAATCAGGTCTTTTGCGGATGCAGAGAGTTTTTCGGCGCGCGAGCATTTGTGGGAGTGGTTCAGGTCGGAGCTGGTGACGCGGATGAAGCCGCGTGGCCGGATGGTGCTGGTGATGACGCGCTGGCACTGCGACGATCTGGCAGGACGGCTGATCGAGCAGGGCGGGTGGGAGACGCTGCGATTGCCGGCTTTGGCAGAGGCGGGCGACCCGTTGGGGCGCGAGCCGGGCGAGGCGTTGTGGCCGGAGTGGGAAGATCGGGCGGCAATAGAAAGCAAGCGAGCGCTGCTGGGAGAGCGGCACTTCGCGGCACTGTTTCAGCAAGCGCCAATGCGCGAAGGCGGGTTGGTTTTCGACGTTCGCAAGATGCGGATGGTGGACGCCGTGCCGGAGGGCGTTGGCGTGCGGGCGTGGGACCTGGCGGGAACGTCGGACGGTTCGGGTGATCCGGACTGGACGGTGGGGGTTCGGCTGGTGCGAGACGCGGCCGGCCTGATGTTCATCGACGACGTGGTGCGGTTTCGGGCGGTGCCGGGTGAGGTGGCCGAGCGGATACGTGGCACGGCGGCCATGGATGGCATGGCAGTTATCGTGGCGTTGCCGCAGGACCCTGGGCAGGCGGGCAAGAGTCAGATCATGTTTTTGACGCAGATGCTGGCTGGGTTTCGCGTGTTGGCCACGCCGGAGACAGGGTCGAAGATGACGCGGGCGATGCCGGCGTCGGCACAAATCTCGGCAGGGACGTTGGCGATGCGGCGGGCTGGTTGGAACGCGGTGTTCCTGGATGAGCTTGCGAGCTTTCCGCAGGGGCGCAAGGACGACCAGGTGGACGCGCTGGCGCGGGCGCTGTCGGTGGTAGCCACGCAACAAGGGCCGGCACGGTTTGCGCACCTGCCGTTTTCGACACGGTGACGGGGCATCAGGCACGGGAGTAGGTTTTGTACCGCACGATCTGCGACACGATGCCGGCGGACGGCGATTATTCCGAGCGAACGCTGCAGCTGCTGGTCTATCAGAAGATGCTGGACGGCACGTTCTATGATTCGCTGCCCTACGAGTTCCACGAGGAGAGGACTGCGTCGGGCGAGTACATCCCGTTGCGGCAGCGGCGTCCTTCCGTAAGGTACGGGTTGGCGCGGCTGGTGGTTGAGGACAGCGTGGCGCTGCTGTTCAGCGAAGGCCATTTTCCGGCGTTCGACTCGCCCGACCCGGTGGTGCGCGACGCGCTGGCGCACGTCGTGCGGGATGCAAGGCTGAACGCAGTGATGGTGGAGGCGGCGCTGCGTGGCAGCATAGGCTCGGCGGCGTTGCTGCTGCGTGTGTTGCTAGGGCGGGTATTTGTCGACGTGCTGGACACGCCTTATCTGTGGCCGGAGTGGTCGGCTGAGGCGCCGGATACGCTGAGCAGGGTGACAGAGCGCTACAAGGTCCGAGGCGCAGGCTTGTTGGCGCAGGGCTTCGAGGTTGCCGACCCGAGTGCGACCTACTGGTTTCAGCGCGTGTGGGACACTGAATTCGAGCGCTGGTACGAACCTATCGCGGTGGGCAGCAACACGGTAGCGGAGGAGGATGTTGGACGCACGATACGCCACGGGCTGGGCTTCGTGCCGATCGTGTGGATACGCAACCTGCCCGGTGGCGTCGGGGCGGATGGTGCGTGCACGTTCCGCAGTGCAATCGATACCAGCATAGAGATCGATTACCAGTTGAGCCAGGCGGGGCGCGGGTTGAAATACAGCAGCGATCCGACGCTGCTGATACGCGAGCCGGCTGGTCTGGACGGCAACATGGTGCGCGGGGCGGCGAACGCGTTGGTGGTGAGCGAGAAAGGAGACGCGAAGCTGCTGGAGATTGGCGGCACGGCCAGTCAGGCGGTGATCGACTACGTGCGGATACTACGCGAGATGGCGTTGGAAAGCTTGCATGGTAACAGGGCGGAAGCGAACCGGTTGAGCACGCCGGCAAGCGGTCGTGCGCTGCAGCTGATGAACCAGGGTTTGCTGTGGCTGGCCGACAATTTGCGCATCAGCTACGGCCAGGGTGCATTGGTGACGCTGGCGCGGATGATCGTGAGAGCGAGTCAGGTGTATCCGCTTCGTGTGGATGGGCGCGTGTTGCAGGCGCTGTCTGTGGATGCGCCGATCAGCCTGCGTTGGCCCGATTGGTATCCGGATGACGCGCTGGACGGACAGCGGACGGCGGAGACGCTGATCTCCCTTGTTTCTGCCAGGCAGATATCAAGGGAGACGGCGCTGAAGGTGTTGGCGGCGAACTACGACATTGAAGACGTGGGAGCTGAGATGCAACGGATAAGAGCCGAGGAGCAACGATGAGCGAATTTGAGCCGGACGGGAACCAGGAAGAGGCCTTCCGTGCCCTGAAAGCGCACGCCGAATTGCTGGAGCGGCAACTGCACGAGGCGGAGAACCGGTCGGCGCTGCAGTTGAGGCAGTCCGAACTGAAAGCCGAAGCGATGCGGGCCGGGATCGTGGACGTGGACGGGTTGCGTCTGTTGGACGCGGACGCCTGGTCGCCGGCCAGAGATGCGGCGCAGGCGCCAGCGAGCGAGGTGATCGGCAAGCTGCGTAGGGACAAGCCGTGGCTTTTCGGAGCAACGCATTCCAGCAGTGCGGGCGGTGCACCGGTGGCCGCACCGGCGCGCAAACGGCTGGCGACGGAGATGACGATTGAAGAGTGGCGGGCAGCGAGAGCGGAACTGATCAGGCGTCGCTGACGCCTGGTTCGGTTAAGGTTGAGTGATCATTGGGGGGCTTGGCCCCCTTTTTCTTTGGGGACGTGAATGAGCATTTCCAACTTTCCGGTCGCGTTGCAGCCGATCATCCAGCAGGGTTTTCTGGAGCGCGAGTTTCAGCAGGCGCTGCGGTCACGCATCGGATACCGCGCGTGTGCAGACCGTGAGGATTTCGCGGTGGGCATCGGCGAGACGCTGACGAAGACGCGGGCGGGACTGAAGCCTGCGGTGACGACGCCGCTGTCTGCGTCGACAAACACCAACTTGGACAATGGCCTGACGCCGGGTTCATGGAACGTAGAGCAGTTTACGCTGACCTTGAACCACTATGCGGCGACCATGGACTTGAACATGGTGACGAGTCGGGTGGGAATCGCCAGCCAATTCCTGCAGAATGCGTATGTCAACGGCGAGCAGGCCGCACGCAGCCTGGACGACTTGGCACGAAATGCACTGTTCGCTGCGTATTTCGGTGGGAACACGCGGATCAGGATCGCACTGACGAGTGCAGGGCCGACGGTGGCGGTTGACGACGTGCGCGGCTTCCAGACTGCGTTCGTGAACGGATTGCAGCAGAGCGTCAGCACCGCGAACCCGCTTGCCGTGACGATCGGCGGCGACATCTACATGGTGGTAGGTGCCGGGCCGGACGCGACGAACGTCTCGACGTCACCGGGCGGCGTGAGTGGCGTGCTGACGTTGTCCGGCAACGTGACGGTGAGCGATGGTTCGGCTGGCAACTCAGTACAAGCGGCAACAGGGTCGTTGATCCTGCGGCCGAATGGCAGGACGAACACCGGTGCGCTGACGACAGGCGACACGTTGGCGATGACGAACATCCTGGACGCGGTCGCGGGACTGCGGGTGAACGCGGTGCCCGACATCGACGGCGCTTACAATTGCTACCTCGATCCGGTCAGCGCACGGCAGCTGTTTGCCGACCAGGATTTTCAGCGACTGTTCATCGGCTCGACCTCGGCGAATGAGATATTCCGGCCGGGGCAGGGCGTGATCAACGAGTTTCTGGGGCTGCGGTTCGTGTTGACGACGGAGGCCTACCTGCAGCCGCATCCGACGATTGCAGGCGCTGTGGTGCGGCGGCCGATCATTGTTGGCCAGGGTGCACTGGTGGAAGGTGACTTTGCTGGTATGGCGGCCGACGATGTGGCGCCGCGTGATGCGATCGTATCGCTTGTGGACAACGTGTGTATGGTGACGCGTGAGCCGATCGACCGGTTGCAGCAGATCATCGCGCAATCCTGGTATTGGATCGGCGGCTTCTGTGCGCCGAGCGACACGACGACCAACAGCTTGACGGTGCCAACCTCGACGAACGCGAACTTTAAGCGCGCCGTGATGATCGAGCACATGGGCTGAGGTCGTGCTGACCGGCGTGGTTCTGGTGACAGCTTCTGCCACGCCGGCGCGGCGTCTGGAGGGGTAATGCTGACCGACCAGCAGAAGACGGATGTCCGACGTTTTTGCGGGTACCCTGCCTATGGGGCATCGCCGGCGGGCAACATCGGTTGGCGGTTCTACACCGCTTACGGATTGCTAGAGTACAGGATGAACAACCTTTCGGACGCCGAGGTCGCGGTTGTTCTGAACTATCTCAGCACACTCTGCGGCCTGGAAATGACTGTTCCTGCGGCGAGCGAAAACCTCGACAGCGACGCTGCTTCATCTTGGAAGCACAACGCAAACGAAGTGGCGGACCGTTTGCGTTTGTTGGATGAATGGCGGCGACGCCTTTGTGCATTCTTCGGTGTGGCACCAGGCGAAGGCCTGGGCTCTGCCGGCGTGAACTGGACGGTGTGATGGATGGTCCGACCCTGCAGAACCGGATCAGCAAGGGCATGGGGGTGGCGGCGCGCAGATCGGGTCTGCCGTTCACCATTTACCGGCCGTGCGGTGCGGTTCAGCCGCTGGCTGCACAGAATCGGGTGTTGGAGCTGTCCGCCGCGTTCTACCCCGGAGTTTCAGACGGCAAGAGCGGAGCCGATTATGGGCGGCCCTTGTGGAGGGGTGTCTACGACGCGCTTTACACCCGTACAGGTGACTACTTGGTGGGACGGGAGACGACGTATTTCGTAGCGTGTCAGCAAGTGGGCTTGCCAGTGCAATGCGTGAGGACAAACCGCATCGTCTCTCTCGTTCGTCCGACGCCGGCAACGCAAGGCGGCTATAGCGGGTTCTTTTCGACGCCGGGCGAGACGGTGCTGGCGGAGTGGCCGGCGAGCCTGCTCGTCGAGGGCGGGCGAGCGGATGAAGTCAGGGTCGGCGAGACCAAACTGGGTATCTGGACCCTGCTTTTGCCGACACTGCCGGTTTGCCCACAGGCGGCTGACGTCGTCAGTGACGACGCGGGCGGCGTTTACGCGGTCGGCAGCGCTGAGCAGAGCGTGCTCGGTTGGAGGCTGGCTGTCCGACAACTCGGCGCGTGACCGGCGATGTTTGGGGAGGGCTGCCGAATGGCGGACGTGTCTGACGTTGAGGCTGCGCTAGTCTCATTTGTGACAGCCGCGCTCTACCCGGAGGGGCCGACTGCGGCGAGCGTGACCGGGCAGCCGCTCAGAGTTTACCGAGGTTGGCCCTTGAGCGGTTCGCTGGAGGCGGATCTGCTGCGCGGCGTTGCCAACGTGAGTGTTTTCGCGGTGCCCGCCGCTTCGCGAAACACTACACGATGGGCCGCGATGACCACTACGACCAGTTCGGTTCCCACACTGACGGTGCAGGTCTCTGGCAACTCGGCAAGTTTTGGCGGACAGGGTGGTGCCACGCAAGTGGCTGGGCTGCTGGTGTCTAACCAGCCTTTTGTCTACCGAGGGCAGGCTGGCGACACGCCCGCCTTGGTTGCTGCTGTTTTAGCGCAGAGCGTGCGCGCGGTGCGCGCGTGTTGGCTGTCAGGCACGACAGTCAGCGTGCCCGGGGTGCCAAACATCGTCGCCAGGGTCGTTGCAGACGGTGCAGCGATGACGGAGTGGGCCAGACAGGAGCAGGGTTTTCGAATCTCAGCGTGGTGCCCAAACCCGAGTTCACGTGATCTCGTATGCAGGACCCTTTCGGTGGCGCTCGCAACAGTCCGCTTTCTGGAATTGCCTGACGGGACTGGCGGTTTTGTGCGTTACCGGTCCACGTCGAGTTTTGACGATAGGCAGGACGCGCAGAGCTATCGCCGTGACCTGGTCTACGACGTGGAGTACGCCACGACAGACGTTCGATCTGCTCCCTCGATGCTGTTCGGAGACTTGCAGATGTCGAGTGCGGAGCTGTTTGCATGAGGAGCGGCAGGAATGACGAACGTTCTGGTAGTGGTTCGGCCCTTCGATACGCATAAGCTTGGAGATGTGATTCGCGAGGCTGAGGAAATACACAGGGTCACGGAGGGTGCGAACGCGCGCGACGTGGTGCGAGTGAAAACAAAAGCGTTTTCGACGAGCAAACAAGGAGAGATCTGAAGCATGCCGATATATCAGCAGGGGGCGCTGAACACGACCTCTTTGGTCGTGCCCGACCTGTATGTTCAGATCGTGGCTCCGCAGAACTTAGTGCTTAATGGTGTGCCGACGAATGTCATCGGCGTTGCCGGGACTGCCTCATGGGGGCCGATCAGCGAGCCGGTGGCGATCTCAACGATGGCGGATTACGCAACCGCGTTTGGTCCGGTCATCGCGCGAAAATACGACATGGCTACGCAAGTGGCGACCGCTGTGCAACAGGGCGCATCGGCGTTTCGGTGCGTCCGGGTGAGTGACGGAACAGACTCGGCGGCGAGCTATGCCGTAGGCCTAGCAAACGGCAGCTTCTCCGTTTTGTTCAGCGCGCGCTACTCTGGCTCGCTCGGCAACAATGTTTCGCTGACCCTGAGCGCCGCCGCTGTCCCTGGTAGCTGGCAGCTGACGATCGCGATGCCGGGCTTGGTGCCCGAGGTCTACACGAACATCATGGCTCCGAGCCCGTCGGTGTTTTGGCAAAACCTCGTGAACGCTGTCAACTTGGGGAACGGCCCGCTCCGGGGGCCGTCGCAAATTGTTCTGGCGTCCATAGGTACGGCGACGGCGGCTGCAGCTGCGGCATTCGGTCCACAAGGTCTCGCGGGCGGTAGTGACGGCGCTGCTGGCGTAACTACGGGGATGATTGTCGGTCAGGATACTGTACCGCGAACCGGTATGTACGCTTTGCGGTTGCAAGGCTGTGGCATCGGTCTGCTGTCTGATGTGGACGATCCTACGACGTGGTCCACACAGGCAGCGTTCGGGCTTTCCGAAGGCGTTTACATGATCCTGACTGGACCTACGGGCCAGACGATCGCAGGAGCGGTTACGCTGATCCAACAAGCGGGCCTGAACTCTTACTCTGCAAAGCTGATGTTGGGGGATTGGGTCTACTGGAACGATCAGGCCAATAACATTACTCGGCTAGTCTCCCCGCAGGGGTTCGTCGCGGGGCGGCTTGCCAACCTGTCGCCAGAGCAGTCCAGTCTGAACAAGCCGCTCTACAGCGTGATCGGCACGCAACGCTCTGGAGTGCCGGGAAGCGGGCAAACGTCCACTTACAGCGACGCTGAACTCGCTACTCTGTTCCAGAGCGGTATTGACGTGATTGCCAATCCACAGCCTGGAGGTGCCTACTGGGGTGTACGTAGTGGGCACAACACGTCCTCAAACCCTGCTATTAATGGAGATAATTACACGAGGCTCACCAACTACATTGCGACGACCTTGGCGGCTGGAATGGGCCAATTCGTGGGCCAGGTAATCAATGTGAATCTCTTCAAACAGGTCCGCTCAACACAGCTCAGCTTTCTTCAAACTCTTTACTCGCAGGGTGTTCTGGGAAGCGTAGACGGGACGATGCCGTTTTCTGTTCTTTGCGACCTGACGAATAATCCTACAAGCCGTACATCTCTAGGCTTCGTGCAAAGCGACGCACAAGTGCAATTTCAAAGCATCAACGAGAAGTTCATCGTCAACGTCGAAGGTGGTCAGACAGTGGCGGTCCAGCGACAGGTTCTGCCGGGTGGGGCGGCGTAGATCATAGTCTCGGCGGCTGATGACGTTTCAACGTTTCGTTCTGAGAGAAAATAGCATGCCGATAAACTCGTTTTCGATTGGGCGAGATTGCCAGCTCGTAGTTATGGGACCGCAAGGGCGGGTGGACTTGACCTATGTGACGGGATTCGAGAGCCGACAGATGACGCAATCTGTACGGCTGGACCGACTTGACGGTGTGCCCATGGGAGCGGAGTTGCCGAAAGGCTGGGAAGGCAGCTTCGAGGTTGAACGAGGCACGAGCGCTGTGGACGACTTCATCGCGGTATCCGAGCAGACATATCTGAGCCAAGGGTCCCTGCCGGCCGGTACTGTTTATCAGTACGTCACTGAGGTGGACGGTTCAACATCGACTTACCAGTTCAGCGGTGTGGTGTTCAAGTTGGTCAACGCCGGAATATGGAAAGGCGATTCGACGGTCAAGCAAAAGCTGGAATTCTTTGCAACGCAACGGCAGCGGATCTGATGAGCACGCCTACTGCACAGATTGTCGCGGCAGCGACTGCCCCCGTCGTCGTGCGCGATGCTGACGGACGAGAGATCGTGCTTCGTCGGATGACGTCGCTGGATCGGCTTCGTTTATTCAAGGCGGTTGGTCCAGTACTGTCGCAGAACAACGCCTATCTCGGGATGGCCATGTTGGCGGCGTCGGTGGTTGCCATTGACACTGTCCCTGTACCTGCACCGGTTACAGAAGGTCAATTAGAAGCCCTTGTCGGACGCTTAGGTAACGTCGGTATAGAGGCTGTTGCCCTTGCTTTGTCGATTGGCACCCCGACGGCTATCGGGAGTGCCACACAGGGAAACTGAGTGGGCACCCCGATCTAGTTGACTGCCTCTATTTGGTCAAGAACGGGGTGCCGCTCGACGTGGCGTTTTGCTTACCGCCTGACGAGCGGTTAGCGTGGGTTGTTGCAATCGGTAGACTTGAGGGATTTGACTACGATTGGGGAACCCGGCGATGGAAGAAGCCTTGAGGGGCGCACTCCTTGCTGCAGGCGAGCGACTTGCTGATGCGGTGAGCAGAGGACTTCAGGCGCGCGGACTTCCGGCGGACGTGAACTGGCTAGTTGACGGTCTTCGTGTGTCGGTGGTGAGTAGGTCGCGTGACGTGCATGACGCAGAGTACGGAACGAGCGGCTCTTCTCCTAAGTCACCAATGGAGGAGGTAGCGCGTGACGAAATGCGGGGCGTAGTCGACCTCTTTGCAAGCAGTCTGGAGAACAGCATCCATGAGCGAGGCCTTTGAAATTGGGGTCACGCTTGCCCTGAGTGACGGCGTGTCTGAGTCGATCGAATCTACCAAGAAGGAGATAGCGGGACTCGAGCAAGTCTTGCACTCCAGTGGTGTCTCCATGCAGCAGTTAAGGGCGGCGGCTGCAGACATACTGTCGGTTCCTCGACGGCCGGAGCTTATACACCAGCCGAGCCGAAACAGCAGCGAGGCAAAGCCAATCGATAGCGAGTCGGTTGATGCGGGGCGTGCCCCGGGATCACCGATGCAAAAGAACGCTGATGAGACGTCTTGGGAAGAAGCGGAGACCCAAGAGACTGTCACCAGACAGTCCAGCGAGAATAGGCTAGGTTCGCCCGAACAGCCGCAGCTTTCTCAGCAGGGTCCGACGGCGCCGCAGATTCGAGACGAACTGTTCAGTCCAATGAACGCGGTTGAGTCAGAGCGGGCTGCTACACCCGTCCAGCCTCCGTCTGGGAGCACGAGCAGCAAGGCCGTTTCAATAAGTGTCGATACTTCAACGTCCTCGGCTACTTTACCTTCTGCATGGTCATTGGAGAAGCCGTTCCAGAATAATGACTTTGCATCGCAACCTAAACAGTTTGAAAGAAGTAAGGCCGCGCAAGTAGCAGACTTCTGTGACAGTCCCCGGTTGACGCAACGCCAGGACGTTCCTGACCTAACCATCAAATACCCTGTCACCGACGACATAACGCCGACATCTACGTTTTACGACGCATTGCCGGCGCGGCAGCAAAGTTCCGGTGCGTCTTATGAGCAGTTGTTACATTCGGCTGCGCCTTCGAGCCAGCCTGATGGCCCTGCCGCAAGCTTTGCTGGTGGTGAAGACGCAGTTGCTGACCGAAAGCAGGCGCCTGTCGCCCCGATGATGTCGTCTGCATCAGCGAGTCCTACAGAAGGTGATGTTTTTCTGGATGGCGCACTCCTCGGCCGTTGGATGTCAAAACATTTGACCCAGCAAATCGGGAGAGCATCCGCTGGCCCGACTGGCTTCGACCCCCGGCGGGGCCGATTGTTACCTGGACCCACAGTGGGGAACTGATGGCACTATTGACTTTAGGCGATGTGTCCTTCGATGGTTTGGAAGTTCCTGCAAGCATAAGGTTTGGCGGCGCGCAGCGTGCCGCTGTTCACAAGCTTTTAGGCGGCGGGCGTGCTATCGACACGATGGGACGCGACGATCACTCTTTAGGTTGGTCGGGCGTATTGTCAGGCAGCAACGCTTCGGATCGGGCACGGGTGTTGGACGCACTGCGGGTGGCTGGTACTGTGTTACCGCTGGCTTGGGATGCCTTCTGCTATGACGTCGTCATTCTCGATCTTGCCTTTGAATTTTGCAGTCCTTGGTGGATTACTTACAAGATCGCGTGCATCGTCTTAAGTGACTTGGCGCAGTCGGAGGCAGTCAATCCTGTAGACATTGCTGGCAGCATCCTCGCCGATCTTACAGCGGCTTCGACCTATTTAGACTTGGGACCGTTGCTTACGGCAGCCTCTTTGCCAGGCGCGCTCGTGCCTGGCGCGTTGGGATTACCCTCGCTTGTCGCGGGTCTGAGCACATTGAGGGATGCTATTGAGCCCAGGATTACAGTCGCGGAAAGCGGACTAGAGTCGAATGATCTTTCGAATTTAGTCAGTGCGTCGGGCTCCGTGGCGCAATTATGCACTGGTGCGGGCTACGTTGACCGATCGCTTGCAAATTGCGAGGACTTACTGACTTGACAAGATTGGTAACCGTTACAAACACTAGTTTGTTTGACGTCGCAGCTCAATTCCTTGGAGATCCGACTCAGTGGAATAGGCTCGCCGCGTTGAACCAGATTTCAGACCCTTGGCTATACGGATTGACGACCTTGCGGTTGCCGGATTCAGGCGTAATCACCGGAGGCGGTGTTGGCTATCAGTAGCGCTAGAACACCGGAAGTTCTTGTGCTTGTCAATGGTTCCGCGATGCCCGGAGTGATAGACGTAGAAACAGAAAGCAACAACCACCTGGGAGCGAACCGTTTCTCAGTCACCGCTTCTCTCGCGGTTACCGGGTATGACGTGTGGGCAGGCGACATCCTTGACTTGGAAATACGGGTCGCTGTCGCGGGAGCCTGGACGAGTCTCTTATACGGACAGACGGACCAAGTTGAGGTCGATCTTGGGCGAGGAGAGGTGCGTGTCGATGGACGGGATCTGACATCACGCTTCATTGAGGCTCGGATTGAAGACTCGTTTGAGAACCAGACTGCCAGCGACATAGCAAACGTGTTGGCTCAGCGGCGTGGTCTGCAGGCGGTTGTGACTCCTACGACATCCGTCGTAGGCAGAGATTTCGAGAACAGCCATTCTCGCGTAACGTTGGATCAGCACACAAAGCTTACCACCGAGTGGGACCTGCTTATTCATCTGGCGGAGGGCGAGGGCTTCGACGTTTGGGTAGATGGGCAGAGTTTGTACTTCGCTCCTCCCGATCAGTCTGCTTCTGTGCTCTCTTTGACTCCGCAGGATTGTTCATCAATCCGTCTGCAGAGACTTGTTACCCTGTCTGCTGGCCTTGCAGTCAGAGTTAGGAGTTGGGACTGCAGGGGGCAGATGTCGATCGAGCAAACGGCGACTTCGAAAACTGGGTCTGATTCACCTCGGACATATGTCGTTGTAAAACCAAACCTTTCAGTTGGTGGCGCGCAGACCATTGCGCAACGACTACTTACCCAGATGGCGCAGAATGAACGATGCGTGATCATCGAAATGCCCGGAGATGTCGTCACTCGCCCCAGAGACCTACTAGCGCTTACAGGTAGCGGAACGGACTTTGATGGGGTTTGGACCATATCGAGTATAGAACGGCGATTGAGCTTCCAACACGGCTTCACCCAGGCGATTGAAGCGAGGATGCCAGCTTGGACAGCTTTTTGAATCAAATCAAATCGCATGCCGCACAGATGGACCAGGGTTGGGCACAGCCGCGACTCGCAGTCGTGTCTTCTGTTGATCCAGCAACATTCACGGCTCGCGTCCTGATACAGCCTGAGTCGATCATGAGCGGCTGGCTACCTATTGCCTCCGTATGGGTCGGGTCGGGTTGGGGACTTGCATGTCCGCCGGCACCAGGAGATCAGGTCCTGGTCATTTGGCAGGAGGGCGACGCAGAGCACGGCATCATAATCGGACGGCTTTGGTCCTCGGTCACTCATCCGCCGCAAGCACCGCCTGGCGAATTCTGGCTGGTTCATGCAAGCGGGAGTTTCATCAAGCTGCACAACGACGGCACATTGGAGAGTTCGGCGCAGACTTGGACCCACAAAGGCGACTTGCGAGTGAACGGCGATGTTTTTGATCAGCACGGCGCTGTCTCTGCTCTTCGCGCGCATTACAACGAACATGTTCATCCACCATCGGATGCTGGTCCCGAACCGATCGACTAAGGAACCAATAGAATGTCAGACAATGCCCTGACGTGGGGGGGAGACCTGGCAGCGGGCAACACCGGAGACTTGTCGCAATCGACTGGTGTCGCCTTGAGTCAACAGCGCGTGTTACGGCGATTGTTGACCAGCCCGGGGGATTATCTCTGGGATTTGAGCTATGGCGCTGGCCTCGGGCGATTCGTTGGAAGTCCGACCAACGTGGCGGCTATCAGGTCTGCGATACGAAGCCAAATATTCCAAGAGGCTTCGGTCGCACGTCTTCCGGAGCCTTTCATCGATGTTCAAAGTAGCTCGGCTGAGAGCGTATACGTATCCATAAGGTACGTCGATTCGAGTTCCGGGATGACACAGGTACTTTCTTTTTCGGCGACACCCTGAATGATCCTTCCTTTACAGAAATTCTCCACTCTCGTAGAGAACATGACGGCGAGCGTCCAGGGCAGTGCCTCACAGCTGCTTGACTTCGCATCGGGCAGTGTTCTTCGCGCTTTGCTGGAAGCGTCCGCAGCCGTGGCGCTCTGGATGCAATGGCTCATCCTACAGGTCCTGACCACTACACGTGCTGCAACGAGCACGGGCGCTGATCTCGACACTTGGATGGCAGACTACAGCTTCTATCGCCTTGCCGGATCGCCGAGCGCCGGCCAAATTACCTTTGCGCGTTATACTCCAGGTATAGCTGCTATCATAGCAGTGGGCACCACAGTCAGCACCAACGATGCCACTGTGAGTTTTATGGTCGCTAGCGACCCCGCCAACTCGGCTTGGAATGGCAATAACGGGTATTATGTCGCACCAGCAGTGATGAGCATCACTCTGCCGGCGCAGGCAACCAGCCGTGGTTCGGCAGGTAACGTTCAGCCAGGTGCGATCGGCCTGCTGAAAACACCTATCCCCGGGATCGACACTGTCAGTAATACGGCAATTTTTAGCGGAGGTTCAGATCCAGAAAGTGACATTACGCTGCGTTCTCGGTTTCAATTGTATATCAACAGTAGGTCGCTTGCCACGCCGTTGGCCGTGGACTCAGCGATTGCCTCGCTGCAGCAGGGCCTCCGCTACCTTGTCCTCGAGAACGTCAACCCGACAAACCAGTTCTCACCGGGTAGTTTCTGGGTGGTTGTCGACGACGGTTCCGGCAACCCGTCGTCGGTTCTTTTGGCTAATGTAAGCTCCGCGGTAGAGTCTGTACGTCCGATTGGCGCACGCTACTTCGTGACTGGTCCTACTGTTCTCTCAGTGGCAGTCCAGATTTCGGTGGCAACATCGAACCCAGTGACCAAACCGGCTGTCGTTTCAAGCATACAGGCAGCGGTGCAGACCTGGATTGCAGGTCTTCCGATAGCAGGAACGCTGGCTGTGTCGAAAATCGAGGCGTTGGCACACGATGCGGACCCGACGGTCATCAGCGTCACCTGTGCCACTCTAAACGGGGCCACAGTCGATATCGTGGCGCCAGTGGACGGTGCCATCATGGCCTCCAGCGTGACGGTCAGCTGATATGACAGGCGATGAGGACGACTTTATCGGTAGGATGAAACGGGTCCTGCCACGCCGTTGGTTCAGCGACGTGGCCCCAGTGACGGACGCTGTTCTTGGTGGACTGAGCACAGCATGGTCGGCGGCTTACTTGCTGATACGGACCGTGAGCGCGCAGACAAGGGTTGCGACAGCCACTGCGACCTTTGTTGACTTGGTGAGCATAGATTTCTTTGGTGCCGGCTTGCCACGCCGCAGTAACGAAAGCGATGACTCTTTCAGGTCACGTATCTCTCTGGAGTTACTCCGGCCGCGCGGGACTCGGATGGCACTCGCGTCTGCGCTGACAGATCTCACTGGACAACCGGTCACGATCTTTGAGCCTACACGGCCGGCAGACACCGGCGGTTACAACGTTGGTGGCGTCGGTTATGGCTCTGGCGGTGGGTGGGGAAACTTGAGTTTGCCTTACCAATCGTTCGTAAAGGCGCGCGTACCCGAAGGGCAAGGGATAGCTTTCCTTGCCGGCTACGGCACTGGCGGCGTCGTCGTCTACGGCAACATCTCCGAAGTCGCGACAAAAGTATCAACTGCGGAGATCTACGCGTCGGCAGCGTCGGTTCTTCCAGCAGGATACGTCGCTTGGCTGCAAGTGGTGGGTTAGACGGCGCACGGCTGGTCACATAGCCTAACCGGTCGTTTTCAAGTAGAAGGTTGTGATTGCAAATGGATCGTCAGATCGTCTATCCCGGCAGCATCCCGCTCGACACCGACTTGTTGAGCGCACAACGCAACACCATGGTGGCACTCGGATACCTGGCGCAAATGGTGCTCGGCACGTCGAGCGTAGTCGACGGACTGGCATGCACACCGACACAGCCGACTTCTATGTCGGTCACCGTGGGACCGGGAAGCATCACTCAGTTCAGTGTCATAGATGCAACCGCTTACGGATCGCTTCCGGCTTTGCCCACGAACCCGCTTGTGAAGATCGGCGTCAACACCAAGAGCACGAGCTTCGCATTGTCCGCGCCGACGGCCTCCGGCCAAGTGATAAGCTACTTGATAGAAGCCAGCCTGCTCGAGGCGGATGCTGGAGCCACGGTCCTACCCTATTACAATACTCAGAACCCAGCAGTGCCGTTCAGCGGTCTCGGCAATGATGGCGGGGTGCAGATGACCGAGCGGCTGCAGACGGTGCAACTCGCGCTGAAGCCAGGTCCGGCAGTGGCGATCGGCGGACAGAACGTGCCGGCGGTGGATGCTGGTTGGGTAGGGCTGTTTGTTGTTGACGTAACTTACGGGCAGCAAGCTGTCACTGCCGCCAACATCACGACACTTCCAACGGCACCCTTCGTGAATTGGAAATTGCCGCAACTCACGCCTGGCACGCACAATCTTGCTGTTTTTCAACCCACAAACCAGGGTGTTTGGACGGTTCCCTCCGGTGTTGGCGCGGTGAAGCTTCGGATCTGGGGCGGAGGTGGTGCCGGTGGCAACGGGTTCGGCGGGGCAGGCGGCGGCGGTGCGGGTGGTGGCTACAGTGAAGGCTTCTACAACGTGACTCCGGGCCAGACTTTAGAGGTGTCGGTCGGGAGCGGAGGCGCTGGCGCCAGCACCTCAGGGAGTACGTCCAGTTTCGGCAGTGTTGCTTCGGCTGGCGGGGGAGCAGGCGGGGTGAGCGGCAGCTCGAACACGGCGGGTGTAGGCGGGGCGAGTGGCGCCTTGGGCGCAGGGTCCGGGCTCGTCGTGCCCGGCGGCGGCGGCGGCGATGCGGTCAACATCAACGGCTTTTTTCTAAGCGGGGCGGGCGGCGGCTCGCAGGGCAGCGTCGGTGGCGCGCAGGTCGGCGGCGCCGTGTCGGCGTCCACCAACGGACGAAATGGTGTGGGGCCGGGCAGTGGCGCTTCTGGTGGCGTTGGAAGCGGTCTCGGCGGGCAAGGCGGACCGGGTCTCGTGCTCGTGGAATGGTAAGCTTGTGGAGGTTGAGGGAGCGCCGGCGTTTCTGTTGATGGGTTGAGGAGTGTTGCTATGGGAACGCCGGCGCAGTTTGTATGGCAGTCGAGCACCGCGCGCGTCGTGACACCGGATGGGTTCGGTCCCTTTCCTCGAGGAACGTGGCAGACATTTCCGACGCCGCTTTCTTGGCCGGTGAAAGATCCGGGTGACACGCTGGACTACGTCGTCGACTTCTCTAGAGCGCTTGCGGGCGACACTGGAGACACGATCGCGACGCTTGATGTCGCAACCTCTCCTAACGCGACAGGCGATCTAGTTGTCGACTCGACGCGGGTAGACGGAGATCGCGCGGTAGTTTGGTTGAGCGGAGGCTTTTCTGGCACGACGTACGGCGTCACCGTCGTGGTGACGACAAATAGTGGGCGGACGTTGTCACGCACGATCGGCCTTCCCGTGCTCACCCTTTCAACGCCCGCCCCGTTCGGGACCGAAATCACCGAGCAGACAGGTGCGCCACTGACCGACCAGGCGGATACTCCGCTTACCACGAGCTGAGCGTAGCGAAACAACGCTTAGCGTTCCGTTCAAAACTAGAGCGGGACTACGCCTCTGCGAAACAGGCAGGACGATTTTCGGCCCTGCAGCGCGCATACGAGGCATGTATTGGCCGGCAAGCCTGTCCATTGCGACTCATGCCGTTCGATGTAGCGAGTTTTCGCGAAGCAGAACTACAGCCTTCTGACTATTGAATGGGTAATACCAGCCGGCCTGAAGGTTGACCGTCCCAAGCAAGCAAGGAGTTCTTTTTTGAAAAAAGAAGCAAAAAACTTTTGACTCAGCTGTCGCGGAGCGCGCGACAGCGGAGTCAAAAGTTTTTTGGTCCTTTTTTTCAAAAAAGGACTGCTTGCTTTCATCGAGTCAGCATCAACGCCAACTGGTATAAGGTCGGCTAGTCTTGCTGATCTTGAGAACTATAAGGACTCCCTTCAGACTTGCGCTTTAAGTCGTGAAAGGTCGTCTCATTGTCTATTCGAAGACAATCCTTCCTCGCGTTCGTTCTTGATCGTTGAGGATCGACGTTGAAGCTGATGAAAACTACATAAGCTCTGGAGAAAGGCAACTATGCCGACGATACCTCAATTGCCGACCGCGGTAGAGGCGGGTCTTCAGGACGAGCTTCCCGTAAGCCAGGGCGGCGTTACGCGTGCGGTGACCGTGGCCGAGCTGCTGAGCGGGACTCAACAGGTGATCGAGGTGCCTAGCCCGAGTTTGCTTGGTCGTGCGTCGCTGGGACCTGGCGGGCCCGAGCCGCTTTCGATTGGAGTGGGCCTCACGATTGGGAATGCGTCGATACAGGCCAACGGCGGGGACCATGCTGGTTTTGCACAGGAGACGGCCTACTCTGCTGATGACGAGGTAATCATCAACTCGAGCGGCACGCCCAGGAGGTTGCCGCTGCCCAGCCTGCGTGCGCTGTTTACCGGCGGCACCAACGTCGCAATCGACGTCAATGGCGTGATCACGGCCGCAACCGACCCGAGCGTAGCCGGCAGCCTTACGACGCTGAACCAGAGTGTGTCTGCGGCTGCGGCCAGCATTGCTGCATTGGGTGCAAAAATCCCCCCGAGTGGTTTTGTGACGCTCAATGCTGCAGGTCAGGTAACGGCGGCGATCGCCGGCGACGCGAGCTCCGGGACGATTCTGGCGTCCCCGTCCGGAGTGGCCCGCTCGTTGGTAAACCGGGTAAACGACAGCATCAACGTTCTCGACTACGGTGCGGTCCGGGGTGGGCCTGACTGTACGGCGGCATTCACCGCTGCTCTCGCAGTGCTGCCCTCTGCAGGTGGCGAGCTGTACATTCCTGCCGGCGATTACTGGTTGCAAAGCGCGGTTGCCATCAGCGGCAAGGCAGTGGCCATCCGCGGTGCCGGACGCGGCCAGACTCGGGTTCATTTGCAACACACCGGCGTAGGATTCGACATCGCGCCTGGAAACATTTTGAGCAAGGTCGTCGTCAGCGGACTGTCTCTCTACGCCGAGAGTTCTTCTGGCCAGACCGCAGCAGGGATACGGGTCACCTATCCGTCGGCGACGTCGTTTGGTTACGTCTCCACCATCATACATGAGATCGAACTGTTCGGCTATCCAAACGCGTCGAATGGGATGTCGCCTTTTCCGCAGACCTTCCTGCGAGGCCTGGTCCTCAACGGCTGTTGGAGCACCCAGGTCAGCAATATCTCTTGGTTCGGCGCGCCAGCACCGGCGGGCAGCACAAGCTCCGCCGTCGTGGAGTTGAACAACTCTGTCGACACAAGGCTCGACTCCGTTCAAGCCTACTACGGCAACGCCGTCGTGCTGCAAACCGGCTATTGCGAAGGCATCTACGTCAACAACCCGCTGGTCGTGGGCGTAGACTACCTGATGGTACAGACCGGCGAGACGACTTGGCCTGGTTACGTGGTCGGCAGGAACATGCTCCTGGGACTTTGGGTCTCGCATGGGGAGCTGAACACTAACCTAGGTACGGTCAAGCTGGCGAACGTTGCTGATGGGTTTTTCTTCGGCCTCGATATCACGCGTGATGGTGGGCCGACCGGTAGCCAAACGTTCTTCAATCTTACCAACGTATCGAACTTTCATGTGAGCGGGTGCAACTTCGTCGGTGGACCGGTTGGCAGCGCGGGCGCCGACGTCGCGTTCAGCTTTTCGAGTACGTACAACTCATCAAGCAACATTATCGAGGGTTGCCACTTCGAGAACATGGCGACGGTCATCCAGATCAACGGCGCGAATGGGACGGTTGGTCTGACCACCTATGGCCTGCATCTCGGCAATGTTCCGCTCGCGACTGCTATCGTTGACAATTCTGCGGTGAACTCAGGTAATTACCTCTCCTTCATGACGCCGTCGACGGCCACCACACCGGCAGGCCTGGGCAGCTCGAAGGACCACGTGTTCTCAAACCAGAACGGCGCTACCCTTTTTCAAATCAACAACGTCTCCGGGACAGCCAATTTCATTCGGCATCAGCCTGCCACCACCTCCAACCCACCCACCATGTGCTTCGACGGTTCGGACAATACGGTTAGCGGCGTCATCCAAACCAAAGGCGGTAGCCTTTTCATCAATGCCGCCGGTGGCGGCGGCGGCGGTAACATGCTCAGCCTGGTCAACACGCCAGGCGCGGTGAATTGGGTCATCATGCAGAACGCCACGTCCGCGAACCTGAGCCTGATCGGGACCAATACGGGCGGCTTAGGACTGCAGCCGAAAGGTGCACTCGTCCTGTCACCGTCCGGCGGACTCTTCATGCCGGGCTTGCCTACGTCCAAGCCAGCTTCCGGCTCAGGGCAGGTCTGGAACAATGCTGGCGTAATCAGTTTAGCTTAGGAGTTTTTGATGTCGCAAAGCGACATGCATTTGCTGTTTCAACAGATGGGAGAGGTGCTGACCGGTGTGCGTGTGTTGCACGACATGAACGATCTACGGCAAGCGCAGGCCGAACAGCTGCACGAACTCGTTCGCGCGGACCTCGCGACGTTACGGCGAGACCAGAGGGAACTCGAAGAAAAGTTCGAGTGTATCGTCAGCATCGTGCAGTACGAGCTGGAGGCAATCCGCTCCGGCACAAACGAGCATGCGCGCGCGCTCAGCGACATGGTCGGTGTCGTTGAAGACTTGCGCAAGCCAGTCGCCGACATCTTGGGACTGAAATCGCGAGTGGCAGGCTTGGTGTTCGGTGCCGGACTGGTGGGAAGCGCGGCGTTGTGGCTGGCTGAGCCGGTCTACGGTTGGATTGTCAACGCCAGTTTCAACAGACGCTGAGGTCGCTCGGCATCTCTCCGCCGCTGAAGTCATAAGCAATGCTTTGCGAGAGGTATGCGACAGAATCGGCCTCGTAGACGGTATATGGTTGGCGCGCAGATCCCGGGTCGCTGCACCATCCCTGTGGGAACTCATCCCTTTTACGCGAAACAAAATGTTCTCCGCTGTCCGACACTGACGGGTTCTCCTTCGATCTGAACCCGGCTGCGTGCCGGACTGGCTTACCGTTGTGGAAAGGAAACTGACATGGACAGACTTCGCGAGTGGGTTCGACAGCCGACGACGGTTGCCGGTATATCCGCAGGCATCGCAACCGTCAGTGCCTTGCTGCTGAAACAGCTCAGCTGGGTGCAGGCGGTTCCGCTCCTGACCGGCGCTTTGACCTCGATGATCCTGCCGGACAACGTGGTGGCCCAAAGGCAGGCCGAGCAGATCGCCACGGAGATGGTGGCCAAGATCAACACTGGCAAAGGCATCGCCCGATGAGGTCCGCTCATGCGTCTGCTCTGGTGTGCCTGGCAGGAGTGGCGGTGGCGGCCGGCGCTTGCACGGCGAACCGGCCACAAGTCTCTATTGATCTCTCGGCCGGCCTGGAGATGGCAACCGTGGTCGAGGCAGCCTACGCCGCACGTCCAACGGCGGACCCGAGCGTGGTTGCGGAGGCGGGCCGCCTGCTGGCCAGCGCGCAGGCGGCCGTCTCGGCCTGGGAAGTGTCGACCAGTTCGGCCGACCAGGCCGCCGCCGCCGCCGCAGTGGCCGCGCTGATGACGTACGAGGCAACGGCGGCCAAGTCCTCGTAGCCCCGCCAGCCACCCGTTTTGCTTTGCCGGACCGCCGGAGTTGACGGAGCAACAAGCTCGCGTGACTCTGGCGCCCGGCAAAGCATGGGAACCAGCATGTCGGACACGGCGCGTCAGCGGCATGTTGTTGCCGCTTGTTACCTCGGGTGGACGCTGGACGCGTTCGACTTCTTCATCATGGTGTTCGTCTTCGGTGACGTCGCCCGCGAGTTCGGCATCAGCGAGACTGGCGTCACCTTCGCCGTCACGCTGACACTGGCGATGCGCGCGTTGGGTGCGTTCGTCTTTGGTCGGCTCGCCGACAGGTTTGGACGCCGGCCGGCGTTGATGGCCAGTGTGCTTGGGTTTTCCGTGCTGGGCTTCTGTACCGGGCTGGCGCCGAACGCCGCGGTGTTCTTCGTCGTGCGCGCGTTGTTCGGCCTCGCAATGGGCGGTGAATGGGGGGTGGGGGCATCGCTGACGATGGAGAGCATCCCCGCCGCCTGGCGCGGGCCGGTTAGCGGCCTGCTGCAGGCCGGTTATCCGAGCGGCTACCTGTTGGCCTCGCTTCTCTATTTGGCGCACGACACCTTGCACTGGCGCGGGATGTTCATGGCGGGGGCAGTGCCCGCCTTGCTGGTGCTCTACATCCGCAACAACGTGCCGGAAAGTCCGGACTGGTCGGCCCGTGCGCCAGGCCACGCGACCGAGCCCCTCCTCGACGTCGTCCGGCGTCATGCCGGCCTCACCCTCTACGCCGCCGTGCTCATGGCATGCTTCAACTTCTTCAGTCACGGCACCCAGGACATCTACCCGCGCTACCTGCAGCGGCAACATCATATCGTTGGTGCCAACCTCACCACCATCGTCGTCATCTACAACCTGGGCGCGATGGCAGGCGGCATGCTGTTTGGCTCCTTGTCCCAGCGTATCGGCCGTCGTCGGGCGATCGGGCTTGCCGCACTCCTGTCTCTGCCGGTGCTGCCGCTGTGGGCGTTCTCATCGACGCCGTTGTGGATCGCGGTGGGCGCCTTTCTCATGCAGGTCTGCGTCCAAGGCGCATGGGGCGTCGTGCCGGTGCACCTCAACGAGCTGTCGCCTCCATCGATACGCGGCACATTCCCCGGACTGACTTACCAGCTCGGCAACTTCCTCGCTGCCCTCAACTTGCCGCTCCAAAGCGGCATGGCCGACGCGCTCGGCCACGACTACCGCTGGCCTCTGGTGAGCGTTGCAGGAAGTGCTGCAGTGTTGATCATCGTGCTGATGCTGTTTGGGCGCGAGGCCAAAGGTGTCCGCATGGGACAGTTTGGCAGTGCCGGAGCCGTTTGATCCGCCGCCGCGCCACGGGCGGCAAGCTACTGGCTGGCCCAGATAATCCGGTGCATCCACGCCACTTCGGACAGGTGGAAAGTGTAGTCCGGATGTTCCGGGTTGAGGCTGCGCAACTCGATCCGCCTTGCGGATTGCCGTACCAGCTGCTTCGCCATGGCTTCTCCCCGCGCAGTGCGAACCACAACCCGGTCGCCTCTGCGGATCGGGGCGGAGGGCGAGACCACGACCATGTCGCCGTCGCGGAACACGGGCTCCATCGAGTCGCCCGAGATCTCCAGCGCGTAGGCGTGCGGGTCTCCCAGGTCGGGGATGCCGACCTCATCCCAGCCGCCGCCGACCGGGTAGCCTCCGTCATCGAAATACCCCTCGCCCCCGGCCTGTGCCATGCCGATCAGCGGAATGCGCCTGGGCACCTGCGCTTGCGAGGCGATGGCGCGCTCGCCTGCAACCAGGCGTGAGAACATCTCCAAGCTGGCGCCGGTCGCACCCAGTACCTTGGCGAGGCTCTCCGTACCCGGCCAGCGCGCGCGCCCGTCCGGCATTTTCCGTTTCGAGACGTTGAACGTGGTGGGGTCAAGCCCAGCGCGCCGTGCCAGCCCCGAGGCCGACAAGCCGTTTTCGGCAGCCAGCGTGTCAAGCGCGCGCCAGACGTCCTCGTGCTTCATCGCGCCGGAGCATGCACGAAGGAAAATCCACCCACAATAGGAATGTACGTTTAACGCTCTTGCCCTCGGCAGCTTCCCGGCATAGGTTGTTCTTGTTATGTTCTACACAGCCTCAGGTTGGGCGGATCCGTCGAAACAGAAAGCAAGGCCTGCTTTTTTGAAAAAAGCAGCAAAAAACTTTTGGTCCTGCTGTCGCGGAATCTCCTGCAGCGGGCACCAGGAGACAAAAGTTTTTTGGTTCTTTTTTTCAAAAAAGAACTGCTTGCCTTTGCTTCGCCCGGCTCATTCGACCACCGCCTCCCGACGTCGAAAAACAGGAATTAATTCCTTGACCGCCCAACATCAGGTTCCTACTCTACCGCCTGAGTACAAGGGTAGTCCGACAGATCGAATGTCCGCCCGCTTCAAAACGAAGCGGCATGTTCTCCGAAGAGGGTCGATCGATGGCATTCTCATTGCGCAACTTGTCCGTGCTGGCTTACGCGAACGGCTTCACGCTGTGGCTCTACAAGACCGGCGCGGAGGACCAGGCCTGCGTCGCCACGCCCGACTTCTTCAACGATGCCGGCGACATGCTGGCCGGCGGCGACATCATGCTGGTCTCGGCACGCGACGGCGGGCGCATGCTTTGCGTGCTGGCCGATGCCGCCGGCGTGCGGACCGCGCCGATGATGTAGCTTCCCGGCACCGGGGACGAGCGTGTTGACGTGCATGCGAGGCCATCTCCAAGCTCCGGCCTCCCTCCGACCCGGACCCACAAAAGGCCTTGGACATCTCGCGCGACCTGCCTCTGGACCAGATACTGCGCGGCGACTGCGTCGAGATGATGCGCATGTTGCCCAGCGCCTCGGTGCACTGCGTCTTCGCCGACCCGCCCTACAACCTGCAGCTCCGCGGCGAGCTGCGCCGCCCGGACGACAGCCTGGTCGACGGTGTGGACGACGACTGGGACCAGTTCACCGACTTCGCCGCCTACGACGCCTTCACCCGCCTATGGCTGACCGAGGCCCGCCGCGTGCTGCGCAAAGACGGCACACTGTGGGTGATCGGCAGCTACCATAACATCTTCCGCATCGGCGCCATCCTGCAGGACCTCGGCTTCTGGATCCTCAACGATGTGATCTGGCGCAAATCCAACCCGATGCCGAACTTCCGCGGCCGCCGCTTCACCAACGCGCACGAGACGCTGATCTGGGCGGCGCGCCAGCAGGACAGCCGCTACCGCTTCAACTACGCCGCCATGAAGGCGCTCAACGACGACCTGCAGATGCGCAGCGACTGGCTGATCCCGCTCTGCACCGGGGAGGAGCGGTTGCGCAACGCGCACGGCCTGAAACTCCACCCGACCCAGAAGCCCGAGGCGCTGCTCCACCGCATCCTGCTCGCCAGCACCATGGCCGGCGACGTCATCCTCGACCCGTTCCTGGGCACCGGCACCTCGGCCGCGGTGGCGCGCCGGCTGCACCGCCACTTCGTCGGCATCGAGCGCCACCCCGCCTACGTCGAGGCCGCCTGGGGCCGCATCCTACGGCAGAAACCCGCCCCCCCCGAAACGATGGAAGCCACCCCGAGCCGCCGCGACGCGCCGCGGGTCTCGTTCGGCAGCCTGGTCGAACGCGCGCTGGTCATCCCCGGCACCATCCTGATGGACCGGCAACGACGCGTGACCGCCGTGGTGATGGCGGACGGCACGCTCACCTGCGGTGCGCTGCGCGGCTCCATCCACCAGGTAGGCGCCGCGGTGCAGAACGCGCCGAGCTGCAACGGCTGGATTTTCTGGCACTTCGAAACCGAAGCCGGGCTCTCGCCGATCGATGTGTTGCGTGGGACACAGACGGGCTTGCCACCCGCTCGGCAATGAAAGACAAGCAAGCAGTTCTTTTTTGAAAAAAAGAACCAAAAAACTTTTGTTCCCTTGGGTGCGCGCCGGCAGAACCATCGCGACAGCAGGACCAAAAGTCTTTTGCTTCTTTTCTTCAGAAAAGAAGGCCTTGCTTCCTGCCTAAAGGTCGAGCTCCGCAAATGCCGCAAAACCAAACACCGGTGCAAGTCCCATGAGCTTCCCACTGCGTGGCGCAACCGCCGTCATCACCGGCGCTGCCAGCGGCATCGGTGCCGCCCTGTCCGCCAACCTGGCCCATCGGGGCGCCAACCTGGCCCTCGCCGACCGCAACGAAGCCGGCCTGCAGGCGGTGGCCACGGCCGCGCGCGGCACCGGCGTCCAAGTCAGCGAACACGTGGTGGACGTGGCCGACCGCGACGCCTTGCAGGCGCTGCCGGACGCCGTGCTGGCCGCGCACGGCCAGGTCAACGTGCTGGTCAACAACGCCGGTGTGGCGCTTGCCGGCACCTTCGCCGACGTGACGCTCGACGATTTCGAGTGGCTGTTCGAGATCAATTTCTGGGCGCCGGTGCGGCTGACAAAGGCCTTCATGTGCGCCCTGCAGCGTGAGCCGGCCGCCCACATCGTCAACATGTCCAGCCTGTTCGGCCTGATAGCGCCGCCCGGCCAGGCCGCCTACAGCGCGGCGAAGTTCGCGTTGCGCGGGTTCTCCGAGGCGCTGCGGCACGAGCTGGCGGGCAGCACCGTCTCGCTCACCGTGGTGCATCCCGGCGGCATCAAGACCGAGATCGCCAACAGCGCGCGCATCCCCCAGGGCCTCGATCCGCAGGCCGTGCGTGCCCGGATGGGCGATGTCAACAAGCTGCTGCGCAAGCCGCCGGCCGAAGCCGCCGAGCTCATCGCCAAGGCGATCGAGCAGCGGCAGAAGCGCCTGCTCATCGGCAGCGACGCGTTCGTGGCAGACAAGGTCCAACGCCTGTTCCCTGCCAGCTACTGGGCCCGGCTGGGCAGGCGAACGCGTGACGCCGTCGAGCCGCTGCCGCCGGGGCAGGGCGGCTAGCATGGCCAGCCTGCAGGCCCACCTGACCGACCTGCTGTTCCGCGTCCAGATCAAGCGGCGCCTGGCAGGGATCACCGACCTCGCGACCGCGCGTGCCGTGCTACAGGGCGCGTCCATGCCGGCGCCCAAAGGCGCCAGCTTCGAGCCTGCCACCGTGGGTGGCGTGGCCGGCGAGTGGGTGCGCGCCGAGTCCGGGCCTGACGCGCCCACGCTCCTCTATTTGCACGGCGGCGGCTATTTCGCCTGCTCGCCGCAGACGCACCGGCCAATCACCGCTGCCTACGCCAAGCTCGGCTTCGCGGTGTTCGTCCCGGACTACCGCCTTGCCCCGGAACACAAATTCCCAGCCGCGCTCGAGGACGCCGAGGCAGTCTGGAACGGGCTTTTGCAGCTCGGCCACACCGCCCGGTCGCTCAGCCTCTCCGGCGAGTCCGCCGGCGGCGGGCTGAGCCTCGCGCTGCTGCTCTCGCTGCGCGACAAGGGCCTTCCGATGCCAGCCTCTGCGGCGTTGTTCTCGCCCTGGACCGACCTCGCCTGCACCGGCCGGTCCACCACCAGCAACCTCAAGCGCGACGCCATGTTCTGGGCGCCCGGCCTGAAGGAGGCGGCCGGCTTCTACGTGACCGATGCCGAGCGGACAGCCCCTCTTGCCTCGCCCCTCTACGCCGATTTGGCAGGCCTGCCGCCTTTGCTGATCCATGTCGGCGAGCGCGAACTCCTCCGTGACGACAGCACCCGCCTGGCGGACAAGGCGCGGGAAGCCGGGGTAGAGGTGGACCTCCGCGTGTGGCCCGTCGTGCCGCATGCCTGGCAGCTCGTCCAATTCATGCCCGAAGCACGTCAATCGATCCGGGCAGCGGCTGATTTCCTCCATCGCCATGCCGTATCGGACGCGGTCCGCAGAGCCTGACCGGCACCGGGTCGTTGCAAAAAAATTGGGAAACCCGGACGGACCTGCATCGTTCTTCAAGCCACACTTTACGCGCTTGAGGAACAACTCATGTCTATTCTTGCCTGGCTCGTTCTCGGGCTGATCTCCGGCTTCATCGCAAGCAAGATCGTCAACCATACCGGCGCAGGGCTTCTTCTCGACATCGTTCTCGGCATCGTCGGCGCAATGGTCGGCGGCTGGCTGTTCGCCAGTCTCGGCGCCACGCCAATCACCGGTTTCAACATCTACAGCATGTTCGTCGCCGTCGTGGGCGCAGTCGTGGTTCTGGTGATTTATCACGCGTTGTTCGGACGGCGCGTTACCAGTTACTAACACTAGGCAAGCGGTCCTTTTTTAAAAAACGAACCAAACACTTTTGTTTCTCATGGCTCGTCTCGGACAGGCTTTACGTTTCACTTGTCCGAGACAGCGCTGCTAAACGTTTTCAGCTTTTCTCTCGAGAAACAAGAGAGTTGCCGCCCCTATCGAAACGCCCGGTTAGGCGCGTCCAGTGTGAGTCCCTGAACGCTCAGATCCAGGCCCGGTCCGTGGTCAGGCGCTTCAGCTACCTCAAAGCTGCGGGCCGACCTATGCTGCGTCCGCAGCGGGGCGGTGCCGGCGACAACGAGCACATTAGACCTGCGGCCGGACGCGAGTGCCGCCTCGTCCTGATCCGCCCGCGGATAGATGAAGCCGTGTGTCGGGTAGATCGCGCCGAAATCGGCACTCCGGCCGAGTTGCACGCGAACCGCGCTCCAGTCGTTATCCTCGGAGACGTCCTTGACTTCGACATCTCGCGTGATGCCACGGCTGTTCCAGTGCGACTGGTCGATGACGATGGTGCGGCTGTCCTCGATCGTCGAGACCACCGCGACGTGGCCGAGCGGCATGCGCGGGTTAGGTCTGAAGCTCAGCACGCTTCCGGCCTCGGGCTTCTGTCCACGCTGGTACACTCCGGCAGCGTTGTACCACCAGTCTCGCGCGTTGCCCGATATTTCGATGCCGGCATCCTGCTTCGCAAAGGCGACGCACTGGATCACTGGAGCTTCCCCGACATAGGCCACACGGCGCGCATACGTCGTGTGATGATGCAGCCCGCCTGACCGATGCCGGCCATGTGCCGCCGCAACGCCGCCGCTTGCCCCGATGAATGCTGCCAGCAGGGCAGCTAGACCTTGGGTCGTTCGGCTCTGAGCTTTCATACACGCTCCGGGAATGTCACTAAGCTGACAAACTCGGTAACAATGCACACGCAGGACTGGCAATCGCCTAGATCACGACACAGCGATGAGCGCGCAATCTTAACACAAACTTATCTGTGCACCGCCTAAAAGAATAGGAAGACAAGCCCAAACCACCTGGAGTTTGGTGTTTTGCAACGGTGTGTTATTCCGACCGTGCCATATTTGCCGGCGTGTTGCATCCAGACAACAGCTTACTTGCAGGTCACGACCATGATCTCCACGAGCCACGCCGGGTCCGCCAGCTCCGCCTGCACCGCCGCGCGCGCTGGGGCCTGACCCTCCGGCAGCCACGCCGACCAGACCGCGTTCAAGGCCGCGCGATCGCTCATGTGCTTGAGCCAGATCTGCGCCTGCAGGATGCGGCTGTTGTCGGTGCCGTGCGTCTCCAGGATCGCGTCGAGCTGCTCGAGCACGTCGCGGACCTGACCACCGATGTCGAGCGAGGCGTCGCGCGTCACCACGCCCTGAGTGTAGACGAAGCCGTGATACTCCACGGCTTTCGACAGGATCGGGCTCGGCTCGGTGCGGATGATGCGGCTCATGTGGGTCTCTCCGTTCAGGGCCTGTTGGCGTTGCCGGACGCGGGTGCGGCCGCAGGCGCGCTCGCCGGGTCGGGCAGGGCCTCGGCCCCGGCGTTGCCGTGCCGCACGCAATCGGACACTGCCTGCTCGTGCGAATACTGGTCGGCCAGACCCTGGGACGGCGTGGCAGCTTGGGTGCCGCCCGAGAACGGCGAATCCCTGCTGCCCTGCTCCGACAGCTGATAGCGGTTCTGGGTGTTGTACACCCGGTCCGCATCTTGCCGGCAGCTCGTCAGCACCTCCCGGTCCGCCTTGGATTCCGGCGGCGGAAACCCGCATCCGGCCAGCGCCAGCAACAGCGATGCTGCCGTTAAACGCCAAGCCAAGCAGTTCTTTTTTGAAAAAAACAACCAAAAAACTTTTGTTCCCTTCAGCGCGCGTTGCAGAAACCTCCGCGACAGCAGGACCAAACGTTTTTTGCAGCTTTCTAAAAAAGCAGGCCTTGCCTTCACCGGCAGCCTACGAGAACTCAACACTCAGCGCCGCCGGTATATGTCAACGTCAAGCTCCTGCAGAAGGTGAACTGGGCAGCATGTGCAGACAGGCGCGGAAGCCCGTCTCGTCGAAGCGTGCGTCATCGGTCAGCCGGGTCTCGGCCGCAAGCCGTAACAGCGCCGGGTGCAGCTCCGCCCCGCGCCGGTCCAGCTGGATCAGCGCGGCCGTCCACGGCGCCCGCGCCAGCAGGTCCACCAACGCCAGGAGCCGCAGGCACACCGACAGGCCGTAGCCGGTCTGCATGCCGAGTGTCCGGTCCACCGCCGCCGCCCAGCAGCGCGCGTCAGGATCCTCCAGAGCGAGGTCGGTCCAGCCGCCGTCCTCGCGTCGGAAGCGGAACGCCCGCCCGCCGCTCCACGCTGAGCGCCTGGCGGCGTCCCTCGCCACCTCCCAAGCTGCCAGCAGGTCCCGGCCACGCACCGCCGGCAGGTCGCCGGGCAGGTGGTCCACCAGGTACGTCACCGTGCCGTCCTGCGCCGCGCCGACCTGAATCTTGGGAAGGAAATCGGCCATCGCGTGCGACATGGGTGCGCCGGCACCGGCGCGCCATAAGCCTCAGCCAAACACCCCGGCCAGGCTCTCCGGCGTGTCGAAATCCTGCAGCACCGCCTCGCTGTCCACCTCGAGCTCGCTGACCAAGTCCGCGTGGGTGCGCAACAGGCCACGTGCCCCGGTATCGCCCGTCAGCGCCGCCATCTCGGCGAAGAACCGCCGGTCCCACAGCACCGGGTTGCCGCGCTTGCCGCGCCAGGCTGGCACCACGATCACCCGCTCCTCGCCGGGATCGTAGGCGCCGATCACCCTGTCCATCACCGCGGCGCTCACCAGCGGCATGTCGCCCAGGCAGACTAGCGCGGCCGTCACCGTCTCGGGCAGCGCCGCCAGCCCGGCCTTCAGGCTGGCCGACAACCCGTCCGCGTAGTCCGAAGCGATGACGAAGCTGCACCGCCCGCCGGGCACCGCCGCCCGCACGGCCTGTTCCACCAGCGTCGCCTCGTTGCCGGTCACCACCACCACCAGGTCGGCCCGGCTGCGGCTGCACGCGCGCGCCACCCGGGCGGCCATCGCCATCCCCGCGTTATCGGCCAGCAGCAGCTTGTTGCGCGGCGCCATGCGCGAGGACGCACCCGCCGCCAGCACGATCGCCGCCACGCTGGGCGGCGGCGGCACCCGGCCGCTCCTCGGCTGTGGCCGGCCGGCGGCCTCCTTCAACAACCCGCCCACACCCATGCCGGTGATGACGTCACGCCCGACGGGCTCGCCGGCGAAAATACGCCGCAGCACCAAGTCGATGCCGTTGAACCGCGGGCTGCGCGCGCAGCCCGGCAGCACCACCGCCGGCACCGCGCCCACGTGCCCGAGGCAGATCAAATTGCCCGGATCGACCGGCATGCCGACATGATCCACCGCACCGCCGGCCGCCACGATCGCCGATGGCCCGACATCCGCCCGATCCACCACCGCCGACGCGCCTGCCAGCAGCAGCAGCTCCACCCGCTCGTCCAGCAGCGCTGCGAACGCGGCCGCGATCGCCGTCGCCTCGTGCGCCACCCGGCGCGCCGGCAGCAGCCGCCCACCCAACGCGCCCACGCGGTTCGCGGTCGCCCGTATCGTCCCCTCGATCACGCTCTCCTTCAGCCCGGGCAACGTGCTGAGCACCAGCCCGACCCGCAGCGCCCGGAACGGCAGCAGGCGCAACGCCGGCGCTGCTCGCGCTAGCGCCTCGGCTTGTTGCAGCGCCGCACCGGGCACGGCGAACGGGATCACCTTGATGGTCGCCACCAGCTCGCCCGCGCGCACCGGTGCCGCATCGGCGAGCGTGCCGAGCGTCAGCCCCTCGTCGAGCGCATTCAGCGCGTCCACCCCTGCAGCATCCGCCCGGAACAGCCCGTTCGCCCGCGCCGCCAGGTTCACCCTGCCGGTGCCGGCCGGCACGCAGGCCAGGCCCGGCTGCACCAGCGCCTCGGCCATGCGCCGCGCCGCCTCGTCCTCTCCCACGTCACCCGACTCGAGCTGAGCCACCACCACGTCGTCCCGCCCCGCCTCGCGCAGCGCCCCCAGCGTGCCCGCATCGAGCACCGTCCCCTTCGCCAGCACCCGCCCGCCCAGCCGCGCTGTATGCGCCAGCACGCCGCCCGCCGCATCGTCCAGGTTCACGCTGCCGAACTTCAAACCGGGGCTGCCTCCGGGCGCGGCCATGCCGAAGGCCCAGGACCCGGCGCTGGCCGTGCCTCGTGGCTCGGCACGGACCACGACCCTGGCCGCGACGATGACCGAGACCCTGGCCGCGACCAGGACCGAGACCCCGGCCGCAACAATGACTGAGACCCTGGCCGCAACCCCGGCTGCCGCTTCCAGTCCGGCGCCGGGAGCGCCTCTTGCCCGGACCTTGACCGATGCTCAAGACCCGGCTTTGCCAGCGGCCGCGGGCGCTGCTCCGGGCTCAAGTCTGACCTCGGGTCTGACCCGATTGTGGAAGCGGCCCCTGACGCGACCCTCGAAGCAACTCTGCGGGCGGCCGCTGGAGCGCATCTGGAGCCGGCTCTGCGGGCGAACCCTGGCGCGACCCTGCGTGCGGCCCCGGCTGCAACCCTGGCCGCACCGCCAGCGCCGCGCCGCGGCGAACCGCCACGATCTCCGCCAGTATGCTCAGAGCGATCTCCGGCGCGGACACCGCCCCCAACGCCAACCCCACCGGGCCGCGCACCCGCGCCAGCGCCGCCGCCGCGTGCCCCATCCCCGCCAGCCGCTCCAGCCGTGCCGCATGCGACTTCCGCGACCCCAGCGCGCCGATGTAGAACGCTTCGCTCCGCAGCGCGGCGTCGAGCGCCGGGTCGTCCAGCTTGGGGTCGTGCGCCAGCGCCACCACCGCCGTCTGCGCGTCCGGCGCCAGCTCCGCCATCGCCTCGTCCGGCCAGCGCACCACCCGCGCAGCGCCCGCAAACCGCTCTGCCGAGTTGAACGGCGCCCGCGGGTCCACCACGCTCACCGCCAACCCCAGGCCGCCGGCCAGCGCCACCAGCGCCTGCGCGATGTGCACCGCGCCGACCAGAACCAGCCGTGGCGCCGGCGTGTGGACGTGCAGGAACCAGGCCGCCCCGCCCACCTCCACGGTAGCGCTCTTCCCGCGCAGCAGCGCCACGGTAGCCGCCTCGCACACCGCCGGCGGCACGTCCGTGCTCGGCAGCACCGCCTGCGTGCCGTCGTCGAGCCGCGTCGCCAGCACCACCGAGCGGCCGTCGGCCTGGGCCCGGATCAGCAGCTTCAGGGTGTCGGGCGTCATCCCGCCGCCCCCAGCCGCTCGACGAAGACCGATATCCTGCCACCACAGGCCAGCCCCACCTCCCAGGCCCGCTCGTCGGTGACACCGAAGGTGAGAAGCTGCGGCGCGCCGGTGCGCATGATGTCCTGCGCCGCCTCAACCACCGCGCCCTCGACGCAGCCGCCGCTCACCGAGCCTGCCATCCGCCCGCCGCGCGTCACCACCATGCGGCTGCCGGCCGGCCGCGGCGAACTGCCCCAGCTCTGCACCACCGTGGCCAGTGCCACCTCGGTCTCGCCGCCCGCCAGCCAGGCGGCGGCCACGGCCAGCACGTCCTCCGGATCAGTCATCGCAAATCCTTTCACCCGCACAGCGCGGCCCGGCGCCTCGCGTTCCGCCGCGTGTTGCCGCCGCGCCGCCGCCATCCTAACAAGCGCTCCATGTCTCCCCGCCCGCGCCCGGACGTCCTCCGGATCAACCCCTACACGCCCGGGGTCGCCGCACTTCCAGGCCTGAACCGGGTGGTCAAGCTCTCCTCCAACGAGGGCGCCTTCGGCCCGCCGCCCGGCGTCGCCGAAGCGCTCGCGGCACTGGCCACCAGGCTGCACCGCTACCCCGACGGTGACGCCACCGTGCTGCGCCAAGCCATCGGCGAACGCTTTGCCCTGAACCCGGACCAGATCGTCTGCGGCGCCGGCTCTGACGACCTGATCTTTCTGCTCTGCCACATATATGGTGGCCCGCTCGCTGGCCGCGCGGCCGATGCCTCGGCCTACCCGGACGCCTCCCGGACCTCCGAGTCCGCTGCCCAAGGTAGTCCTCCCGACGCGCGCCATGTCCGGCCTGCATTCGACCCGGACACCA
This sequence comes from Acetobacteraceae bacterium, assembly GCA_965198755.1. Taxonomy (GTDB): domain Bacteria; phylum Pseudomonadota; class Alphaproteobacteria; order Acetobacterales; family Acetobacteraceae; genus BOG-908. Next base: position 2,463,754 of record OZ240673.1, on the reverse strand, counting down.
AGTGGCCCGAGTTCGCCAGTGATGGCCGCCCGCGCGCTGCAGAACCAATCCGGCCCGCGCCCGAACCGGAAGCCGGCCCGCCGCCCGAGGCCGCTGCCGAACTCATCATGACCGCCCATGGCTTCTCGATCTACGAGATCGCCGGCCGGCTCGCCGGCTGCCGCGTGGTCAAGGTGGTCGAACGCAACCTCACCGCCGACATCGACGCCATCCTCGCCGCCGTCTCCCCCGCCACCCGCATGGTCTTCCTCGCCAACCCCAACAACCCCACCGGCACCTTCGTCCCGAGCAGCGAAACCCGGCGCCTCCGAGAGAACCTGCCCGCCCACGTGCTGCTGGTGCTCGACGCCGCCTACGCCGAGTACGTCGACCGCCCGGACTACGACCCCGGCACCGCCCTGGTCGATGCGGGCCAAAACACGGTGATGACCCGCACCTTCAGCAAGATGTTTGGCCTGGGCGGCCTGCGCCTCGGCTGGGCCTACGCCCCGCCAGCGATTGCTGGCCTGCTCAACCGCGTCCGCTCTCCGTTCAACGTCTCGCTCGCCGCCCACGAGGCCGGCCTCGCAGCGCTCGCGGCCCCCGGCTGGGTCGAGCAGTCGCGCGCCCACAACACCGCCGAACGCGCCCGCCTCACCGAGGCGCTGCACGAGGCCGGCATCCGCATCACCCCCAGCGAGGCCAACTTCGTCCTTGCCGACCTGCGCACCCCCGCCCGCGCCGAAGCCGCCGATGCCCACCTGCGCGCTCACGGCCTGATCGTCCGCCGGGTCGGCGGCTACGGCCTGCCCGCCCATCTGCGCATCACCGTCGCACTGGCCGAGGAGAACGACCTCCTCATCGACGCGCTCACCGCCTTTGCCGCCGCCAACCCGTGAGCGGACCGACCCCGACAGCGCCGGGCCCTGCCGCACCGGCTTTGGACACCGAGGGACGCGTCCTCGACGCACTCGGCCGCGAGGGCCTCGCCACCCCCCCTGCTGCCAAAGACCCCGCCACTGAGGAACCCGCCGTCCAGCGCCCGATCTTCCAGCGGTTGGCCCTGATCGGCTGCGGCCTGATCGGCAGCTCCATTGCGCGCGCCGTCCGCGCCCGCTTTCTGGCCACCGAGATCGTCGTCTGCGACCGCGACCCTGCCCACGCCGCCCGCATCACCGAGCTCGCTCTGGCCGACCGCGTGGAAACCTACCCCGCCCGCGCCGTGCAGGGGGCGGACTGCGTCATCCTCTGCACCCCCGTCGGCGCCTATGCGGACCTCGCCACCGCCATAGCCCCCCATTTGGCGCACGGCGCCATCCTCTCGGACACCGGCAGCACCAAAGTCTCCGTCATCCGCGACGTCTCGCCGCACGTGCCCGCCCACGCCCACTTCGTGCCTGCCCACCCGCTCGCCGGCACCGAACACTCGGGGCCCGACGCCGGCTTCGAGACCCTCTTCGAAGGCCGCTGGTGCCTGCTCACCCCGCCGCCGGGCACCGATCCTGACGCCACTCAGCGCATCGACCGCCTCTGGCGCGCCATGGGCAGCATGACCAACACGATGGAGCCGGCCCACCACGACCGCGTGCTCGCCATCGTCAGCCACCTGCCGCATCTGATCGCGTTCACCATCTGCGGCACCGCCGACGACCTGGCCGACGAAACCCGCCAGCAGGTGCTGCAGTTCGCCGCCACCGGCTTCCGCGACTTCACTCGCATCGCGTCCAGCGACCCCGACATGTGGCGCGACGTCTTCCTCAACAACCGCGAGGCGCTGCTTGAGATGCTCGCGCGCTTCACCGAGGACGCGCAGGCGATGGCACGCGCGGTGCGGTGGGGGGATGCGGCCTACATCGAGGACCGGATCGGGCGGGGGCGGAAGATTAGGCGGTCGTTGATCGAGCTGAAGCAGGCTTGAGGCAAGGCCAGGAGCTCTGCCCTGGACCCCGCTGGGGCAAGTCGGCCCATAAGCCGCCGACAGCATGTAGCCTTGTGTCACCAGCCCACCGTAACAGGCATGGCAAAAACATTGTTGGCGGCAAGCGGCTCATCCGCGGCCCGGCCCAAACGACAATGACCTGCTCAGATCAACAACACGCGCTACCGGATGTTGTGGATTTGTGCAGGCAAGGCAAGCAAGCGAGGCCTTCTTTTTTGAAAAAAAGAAGCAAAAAACTTTTATTCTTTTCGCTGGTCCAGCTGCCTCGACTCATCCCGAGACGCTCAGCGGCTGTCACAGCGGAGGAGACAAAAGTTTTTTGGTTCTTTTTTTCAAAAAAGAACCGCTTGCTTCGCCTAACTCCCGCTCGGCGCCAACCAAACCAGCTCCGAATACGGCTGCAACGCCGCGTCCGCGGTCAACAACCGCGCCGGCAGTGCCAGCGCCTGCGCCACCAGCAGCCGATCGAACGGATCGCGATGATGCATCGGCAACCCCGCCACCACGCACGCGTGCTCCGCCGTCACCGCCAACTCCCGAAACCCCGTCTCCCGTGCCGCCTCGGCCACCTTGCCCGGGTCCACCTGAAAATCCGCCCGACCGAGCGCCGCCTTGATCGCCAACTCCCAAACGCTCGCCGCGCTGAACAGCACGTCGTTTCCCTGGTCCTCGATAGCCCGCCGCGCCGCCGCCGGCATCACCTCCGGCCGGTCCAGCGCCCACAGCAGGTAGTGCGTGTCCAGCAGCAGCCGCACTCAGCCGCCTTCGAACGCCGCCAGCACCTCGTCGGGCAACGCCGCGTCAAAATCCGCCGGTATCCGTAACGTCCCGCCAAGCACCCCCAGCACCCGCCCCCCGCGCGGCTGCCCGAACGCCACCAGCCGCGCCACCGGCTTGCCGGCCCGCGCTACCACCACCTCTTCTCCCGCCTCCACCTGCTCCAGCAAATGCGAGAAATGCGTCTTGGCCGCGTGAACGTTGACGGTCTGCATGAGAGCCTCCGATCAACCAACTCATACCAGCTTAGCCCACCTTAGTCCACTCACCCTCCACCCAAATCTTTGACCCTACCCCACCCTCATCCTATATGCAGCCAGCACGCCCATCCCCCCACCAGGGACCCAAACCCATGAACTACCGCTCCTACCAGCAGATCGACCGCCGCAAGTCCCGGAAGATCCACGTAGGCCGCGTTCCCGTCGGCGGCGACTCGCCGGTCACCGTGCAGACCATGACCAACACGCTCACCTCGGACGCCGCGGCCACCATCGCCCAGATCCGCCTGTCCGAGATCGCCGGCGTCGACATCGTCCGCGTCTCCTGCCCGGACGTTGAAAGCACCGCCGCGCTGGCCGAGATCGTCCGCGAAGTGAACGTGCCCATCGTCGCCGACATCCACTTCCACTACAAACGCGCTATCGAGGCCGCCCAGGCCGGCGCCGCCTGCCTGCGCATCAACCCCGGCAACATCGGCAGCGCCGAGCGCGTCCGCGAGGTCATCCGCGCCGCCCGCGACAACAACTGCTCCATGCGCATCGGCGTCAACGCCGGCTCGCTCGAGCGGCACCTGCTGGAAAAATACGGCGAACCCAACCCGGACGCCCTGGTCGAATCCGCGCTCGAACACGCGAAAATCCTGCAGGACAACGACTTCCACGAGTTCAAGATCAGCGTGAAAGCCTCCGACGTCTTCCTCGCCGTTGCCGCCTACCAGCAGCTCGCCGAAGTCTGCGACCACCCGCTCCACATCGGCATCACCGAAGCCGGCGGCAAACGCGCCGGCACCGTCAAATCCTCGATCGGCCTCGGCAGCTTGCTCTGGGCCGGCATCGGCGACACCGTGCGCGTCTCCCTCTCCGCCGAACCCGCCGAGGAAGTCCATGTCGGCTGGGACATCCTCAAATCCCTCGGCATTCGCCACCGCGGCGTGAAGATCATCTCCTGCCCGTCCTGCGCCCGCCAGGGCTTCGATGTCATCCGCACCGTCGCCACCCTCGAGGAACGACTGGCCCACATCGAAACACCGGTCACGCTCAGCATCATCGGCTGCGTGGTCAACGGCCCCGGCGAGGCGCTGATGACCGACCTCGGCGTCACCGGCGGCGGCAACGGCCGCCACATGGTCTACGCCGCGGGCCGGCAGGACCACACGGTGGAGGGCGGCTCGATGATCGATCACATCGTCGAGCAGGTCGAGCGGCGCGTCGAGTTGATCAAGAACGAGACGAAGGTGGCAGCGTAAGGAAAGCAAGCGCTTCTTTTTCGAGAAAAAGAAGCAAAAAGCTTTTATTGCGGCTGTCGCGGTTTTCCCGGCGAACGCGCGACAGCGGAGACAAAAGTTTTTTGATTCTTTTTTTCAAAAAAGAACCGCTTCCTTCTCTATCAAATGCCCATCCGGATCACGCACCAACGCGCGCGCATCCCCGCCCACCACCATCCGGCTCGCCGCAATGTCAGCCGGATGCGCCGCCGCCGCCGCGCGCCCGACCGGATGCCGGTAGCCGAGCAACTCCACGTGCATGGCCCCCTCAGGCAACGCCAGCGCCACCACATCCACCACCGTTGCGTCCAGCCCGTCCAGCGCATCCTGCGCCGGCCCGGTGTTCTGCTGACACGCGGCAACGCTCAAGCCCAGCGTGCGGTAAAACGCGACGCTTCGCTCCGTATCCGCCACCGAGATCGCCGTGTGGTCGATCCCGCCGCGCGTCGCTGGGTTAGGTGTCGCCAGACATATCAGTTCGAGAGGATGGCCGTCCGGATCACGGAACTTGTAGGCAACCGTCCCCCCCGGCAGCAACTGCGGACCGCCGCGCGAGATCGCTTCGTGCGCGGTGCCGCACAGGCGCCGGTAATCGCCATCCATGTCGTCTGTCGTCAGCGCCAAGTGTTGGAACACCAAATCACTGCTGTGCCGCTCGGCAGGGTAGGGCGCTCCCGGCGGATCGCACGCACACAACTCGATCGTCTGCCCGCCGCGCTGCAGCCGCACGCACCGCACCGCACGCACATCCAGCATCCGCGCCAGGTCCGGGTCTGCCGCCGGTGCGGAACTGACCGCAAACCCCAGCGCCTCCACGTAGAAGCCCTGCAGCCGCACCAGGTCGCTCACGTTCAACGCCACACGCAGCAGCGAGGTCACGCTCACGGACGCTCCGCCCCACGCACGTTGGTGTAGATCGCCATCAGCGCGTGCGACGCGCAGATAAACAGCCGCGACCTGTTCCGCCCGCCAAACGTGACGTTCGACACCGCGCAGCCAGTGCGTATCTTCCCCAGCAACGTGCCGTGTGCGTCGATACAGTGCACGCCGTCCCCGGCGCCCGCCCAAACGCGGCCGTCCTCGTCGCAGCGCAACCCGTCCTCGTGCCCCGGCGAGATGGTGTGGAACACCCGCCCGCCGGACAGCCGGCCGTCACGCACGTCGGAAACCCTGATGTGGTGCACAGGATCGGCGGCAAACTGCAGGCCCGCTTCCACCACGTAAAGCAGCCGTTCGTCCGGCGAGAACGCCAGCCCGTTCGGCCCCGCGAAATCATCCGCCACCACGTGCAACGCGCCGCTGTCCGGCTCCAGCCGGTACACCGCAGGCCCCAGCTCGGATTGCTGCTTGCCGCCTTCGTAATCCGTGCTGATCCCGTAAAGCGGATCGGTGAACCAGATGCTGCCGTCGCTGTGCACCACCACGTCGTTCGGCGCGTTTAGTCGGCGACCCTGGTAGGACTCCGCGAGCACGGTCCGGCTGCCGTCGAGCTCAGTGCGCTCGATGCAACGATGTTGGTGGGAACAGCCGACAAGGCGCCCCTGCCGGTCACGCGTGTGCCCGTTGGCGAAACCGGACGGCTGACGAAACACGCTCACGCCCGCATCTTCCGTCCATCGCAGGATGCGGTCGTTGGGGAGGTCGCTCACCAGCAGCTGGTTGGCATCGGCACACCAGACAGGGCCTTCCAGCCAGGCAAAGCCCTCGCCCAACGTCAGCAACGGGGCGTTTGGCAACACGAGCGCGTGGAAGGAAGGGTCCAGGACTTCAAACATCAGGAAGACTCTTCTTTTTTGAAAAAAAGAAGCAAAAAACTTTTGTCTCCTTGGCGTGCGCTTCGAGGAGACTCCGCGACAGCGCTGACAAAAGTTTTTTGGTTCTTTTTTTCAAAAAAGAACCGCTTCACTTAATGTGGCAGGCACGCCGCACCGGCGCCACGTGAAGCTGCACCGTCATCAGCCGGGCCGGCTCACCACCAACAACCCCGGACCGGTGCCCCAGCCGCCCCTGAGCGTCGCGCACGCAGCCCTGGTCCTCTCCCAGCGAGATCTCCCCAGGCCCCATCTCCACCCGCGTGCCGTCCATCGCCTCCACCCACCACCGGCCGGACAACGGCACGATCCATTGCGGCGCCGGGTTCTCGTGCCAGTCTCCCACCCAACCCACCGGCTGCACGGTGAACACCGCGGTCGCCTCGCTGCGCGCCTGCTTGTTGTTCCATTGCGGATCGGCGGGCCCCACGCCTTTCAGCTCGAACTCCGTCAGCTCGCAACGTGCGTGGTGGCTGATGCCCTGCTCGTCGGTCCACAGATGCCAATACGAGATGGTAGGTTTTGCACCTGCTCCGCTCATGGTGAGACAACCGTGCTGTAGGGATGCGACGACGCCAGCGGATCCGCCGCAAAAGCACCCAACCCGCCATGCGCACCTACCACCAGCATCAGGAAACCGCCTGCCAGCGAAAAATTCTTCAGAAAATCCCAGAACAGACCACGGCCTTTGCTGTCGCCACCGGCCCAGAAGTCACCCGGGCGCCAGAACTGCTTCCACAGCACCGCGGTCACCATGCAATAGCCGGCCATCACGAACCCCGCCAGCCGGTCCGCCGTGCCGGTCAGGATCGCAAGCGGCATAAAGATCTCCACGCACAGCCCTGCCACGATCAGCAACACCGCCAAGGTGCCCGGCACCATCTCGCGCGCCTGCTCCACCGCGCCGCGGAAGTTCAGCATCTTGTCCAGCGCGCTGAACGGGAAGAACAGCACTACCAGCAGGTAGCGGACTGCCAGCACGCCGAACGTCGCACTTGTCATGCGCAAATCCGTTCCTGGATGTGCGCCGCCACGCGCAATGCGTTGGCGATGATCGTCAGCGTCGGGTTTACGGCACCGATCGACGGAAAGAAGCTCGCGTCCGTCACGTATAGATTGTCGACCTCGTGCGCGCGGCAGTTCAAATCCAGCACGGAGCTCGTCGGGTCCGTGCCGAACCGCACGGTCCCCGCCTGGTGTGCGGTGCCGCTGACCGGGATGCCTTTGCCGAGATAGAGGTTGCGCTCGAGCAGGATCGGGTGGGCGCCGACGCGGCTGAGATAGTGCTCCAGCTTCTTCTTCAGCCGGCGATGCGCTTCCTGCCCCTGTTCCTCGACGTCGAGCACCACGCGGCCGTTGTTGTAGAAGATGCGGTTCTGCGGTCTTGGCAGGTCCTCCGACGACAGCCAGAAATCCATCGAGTGCAGCGCCATCTTGTCGAACGGCATCTCCGGAAACCATTCGAGCCACGACGGCAGCGCTTCGCCCTTGATCTGGTCGGCGTGCGAACTGGCGCACATCTGGATCAGCCCGAGCGGGTACTCCCAGTCGTCGGCGCCGAAGTAGAAGTCGCTAATCGCCAGCGTCTTCTGGAACACCGTGTGGTTCGGCTCGCGCATCAGCGCCATCAGCACGGACTGGTTGTGCCGCATGTAGTTGCGCCCGACCTGGCCGGACCCGTTGGCCAGCCCGTGCGGGTGCGCGTCGCTCGCCGAGCGCAGCAGCAGCAACGCCGAGGACAGCGCGCCGCACGCCACCACCACGATGTCGGCGCTGTAAGTCTCCTGCGCACCGCCGCGCTCCACGCACACGCCGGTCACGCTGCGGCCGTCCGCGCCGGTCTCCAATTTCGTCACGTAGGCGCCGGTCAGCAGCTCCACGTTGGCGTGCGCCGCCAGCGTCGGGTCCACGCACATCACCTGCGCGTCCGCCTTGCCGTTGAGCAGGCACGGGAACCCGTCGAACGCGTCGCAACGTATGCAGATGCTGGTGGGCGTCGGCTTGCCGTCACGCTCGTCCAGCTTGATGCCGAGCGGCAGGTGGTAGGGCCGCAAACCCTCCTTGGTCAGGCTGTCGTGCAGACCTTGGATGCGTGGCTCGTGGCTGACCGGCGGGTGCGGGTAGGGGCCGCTCGCCGGCGGCTCCAGCGGGTCCTCGCCGCGTTGCCCGTGCACGGCGTACAGCTGCTCGGCCTCGGTGTAGAACGGCTCGAACGCGTCGTATTTCAGCGGCCAGGCCGGCGAGACGCCTTCCTGGTGCACCACCTCGTCGAAGTCGCGCTCGCGAAGGCGGAACAGCGCCGCGCCGTACACCTTCGAGTTGCCGCCAACGAAATAGTGCAGCCCCGGGTGAAATTTCCGTCCGTCACGGCCGTACCACGTTTCCGCCGCCTGATAGGCGCCGTCCACGAACACTGTCTTGCTGTCCCAGTTGGCCTGGCTGCGCGGCAGATAGCCGCCACGCTCGAGGATCAGAATGCGCTTGCCGGTGGGCGCCAGCCGGTGCGCGAGGGAGGCGCCGCCGGGGCCGCTGCCGACCACGATGATGTCGTAATGTTCAGGCATGTCCATGAAGCGCTCGGACGCCGGGGCGGTTGCAGGGCCTTATACCGGGGTCGTAGGTTTTGACCAGTGACAAGCGAAGCAAGCAGTTCTTTTTTGAAAAAAAGAACCAAAAAACTTTTGTTCCCTTGAGCGCGCGCTGAAGGAAACTCCGCGACAGCCGGACCAAAAGTCTTTTGCTTCTTTTCTTCAGAAAAGAAGGCCTTGCCTTCTCTGCCGGACTTCGAAGGGCCAAGGTGCTGGCCGCTGGCCTATTCTCGCATAGCCGTGAGAAAAGTCCCCGACAGCCATCTGCCGCGGCGTTCGCATGTTGCATGCACAAACCCACGCAAGCTAACCCGCCAAAACACCCCTGCAAAACTGCACCCGACGGAGAGCGCGCGACAGCGGAGTCAAAAGTTTTTTGGTTCTTTTTTCAAAAAGCACCGCTTGCTTGCTCACTCACGGCGCCAGCCCCCGCAGCCCCTCCTCCGGCACATTCATCACGTCGACCACGAACTGCCCCACCTCGATCCGCTCCGCCGGCCGTCCGAACTGCCGCGTCACCGTCGCCTCCGAAAGCTCCAACCGGCTCGGGTCGCGCGCCACAATGAAGAACACCCGCCCGTGCCAGTCGCGCGCCGCCGTGCGGAACCAGTCCATGTTGTCGAACCAGCGGATCGGCTCCACGTGCGGCCCATCGCTCTCGATCAGCGGCAGGCTGGTGATCTGCCGCCCGGACAGCGCGGTCACGATCGTGCCCTCCCAATAGCCGCCATAGCCACGGCTGAGCCCATGCGCCCGCAAGGTGGCGATGAGCTGGCCCACCTGCGGCACGGCGATATACCTCCCCGGCCAGCCAGGCGGCAGCGCCAGCACGCCCACCAGGACGGAGGCCGCCAGGCAGCCCGCCCCGTATAGTGACGGCAACGCCATGCGTCCGAACAACCGTGCCGCCAGGATCGAGCCGGCCACCGCCGCCGGATAGAAGAAGCGCGCGCAGTAATCGTCCACGATCACCGCGGTCATCGTGGCGCTGGCGAAGCAGAACGCAGCGCTGAACCACAGCATGTGGCCGAGGTCGGTGTCCGGCGCCGCCCGCGCCGCGTCCGGCCAGGCGCACACGCGCCGGTACACCTGCCACCCCTGGTCGAGCAGGGCGATCCCGACCGCGAGGGCCAGCGGCAGCCGCAGCAGGTAGATCGCCGGGCCACCCACCAGACGGCTGTCCACCGGGCGGCCGAAGAACTCGGCGCCCAGCAGCCGCACCATCGCGGCCAGCCCGAACGCGATGTTGTGCGGCAGGTCCTGCAGCGCGGCCAGCATCACGAACAGCGGCGGCGTCTCGAACCCGCCGGCACGTCCCATCTCGCGCACCAGCAGGTGCGCCAGCAGTACCCCGCCGGCCACTGCGGCGATGCGGCCTGCCGGACGCACGCTGCCGCCGGGTCCGCGCAGCCGCAGCACGCACACCGCCACCACCGGCAGGCACGCGGTGACGATGTAGATCGGGTCCGAGAAACTGCCTACCAGCACCAGGCCGAACAGCGCCGCCGCGCCCGCCGCCTCTCGCCGCCACGGCCGGCCGTCCTGCCAGGCCAGCAGCGCGAAGGTGGCCAGCACCAGCAGGATGGTGAAGCCGTGCGAGGCGATGCTGGAGAGGAACCCGTCGCGGAACTCGTGGTCGAAGATGTTGAACGCCAGCAGCGCCAGTGCCAGGGCGGCGATGCCCGGCCGCGCGCGCCGTGGGGCACCCACGCAGGCCAGCCGCGTGCCGAGTAGCGCCACCCCCGCCCAGATCAGCCCTTCGGCCACCTGCATGAACACCGGGTGGTAGCCGAACAGCAGGCGCAGCACGGCCTGCGCCAGAACGTCGGTGGGGTAGTAGTTGTCCGGCGCCAGCACCCAGCCGTGAAGGTTCCAGTTTCCCTCGGCCAGCTCCACGCCGGCGAGAAAGTTGCCGCTGTCGTCGGAGTTGCGGAACGCGCGGTTGGTGAGTGCGAAGCGGAACGCGGCGAGCAGGAGGAAGCCGGCGGCGGGCAGCGCGGCTCGCCACGTCCGGGTTGCCTGCAAAACGAGGTTGGACACCCGGGGGCTTCTGCGCGAGCGGCTTAGGCTAGGCAAGCGGTTCTTTTTTGAAAAAAAGAACCAAAAAACTTTTGTCTCCGTGGGTTGTGCCGGGTTGAGACGCATCGTTTCAGCCGTCCGCGACAGCCGTGACAAAAGCTTTTTGCTTCTTTTTCTCGAAAAGAAGGCTTTGCTTTCCTTGCTTCGCTCAGATCCCCGCAAACCAGCCAAACCCAAGCTTCTCCCAATACCCCGGTCTGAAAGTATTCGTCACCTCGACCGAGGTGATCCATTTCGGGTTCTTATACCCCAACTTGGTGGACGTCCGCAGCCGCAGCGGGTAGCCGAACGGCGCCGGCAGCGTCTCGCCGGCATAACGCGTGGCCAGCAGCGTCTGCGGGTGCAGCGCGGTCGCCATGTCGATGCTGCTCGGGTAGTCGTCCGCGGTCTGGAAGTTCACGTATCTCGCCCGCAGGTCCGCGCCGATGTGCTCGAGGAACGTGCGCATCCTCACGCCGGACCACTGGCCGATGTAGTCCCAGCCTTCCACGCAGACGTGGCGGATGATCTCCTCCTGCTGCGGCAGCGACTCGAACTGCGCGGCGGTCCACGGCGCCTTGTCGCGGATCATGCCGGACAGCTCCAGACGCCAGGTGGCGCCGTCCACTGGCCGCAGCTTCTCGATAGGAAAATACGCGTTGAACTTGGGTGGCTTGAGCACCATCGAGGCAGGGTAGGTCGGCGCCAGTGCGTTCGGGTCGAAGATCAGCGCCTGCACGCGGTCGTTGAAGGCGGAGACGTCGCGCAGCGCGCGCTCCACCGCGTCGGGCGTCTTCAGGCCGCACCCTGTCAGCAAGCTCAGCGCGCCCAGCGAGAGGCTGCCGCGCAGCAACCCGCGCCGTTCGACGCCGCGCACCAGCGCACGGTTGTCGTCGAGCAGGCTGCGATCCGGCCGCACCGCGGGGCGGAACAGCGAGTTCATGGTGCGGCCCCTTTGCGCGGCGCGTCCGGTGCGGCCTCGCCGTGCGCCGAGGCTGGCGCCGCGTCGCCATGCAGCAGCACGACACGCGGACCGCCCGTCAGCATCGCCCACAGCGTCTGCGGCACCAGCAGCGACAGTACCACGTGCACCACCAGGAAGCCCACGATCACCGACATGCCCAGGAAGTGCAGCACCCGCGCGCTCTGGAACCCGCCTATTAGCGAAACTAAACCGGCAAACTGCACCGGCTTCCAGATCGCCAACCCGGTCACCACCTGGCTGACCCCGGCCAGGATCACCACGATGTAGAGCACCTTCTGCACCGCGTTGTACACGGTCAGGTCGTCGTGCGAGACGTGGAAACGCAATGTGTCGCGCACCGTCTGCACCAGGTCTCGGACGCGGATCGGCAGCAGCCGCTCGCGCAAGCGCCCGGTCACCACACCGTAGGTCAGGTAGGCCAACCCGTTGACCGCCAGCAGCCACATGCCGGCGAAGTGCCACAGCAGGCTCTCCGGCGCCCAGTTGCCCAGCCGGAAGGCAGGGCTGAAATGCAGACCGCGGATGATCACCGAGTCGTCGTAGATCCCCCAGCCGGAGGTGATCATCACGATCATCACCGCCGCGTTGGTCCAGTGCATGATCCGCACCGGCACCGGGTGCAGCCGGCGCGTCGCGGCCGCGGGGCCTGCCCCCTCCGGCACCGGTCCGGCCATCAAGGCCGCTGCGTCCATCATCGTCCGCCTCTCCTGCATGCGGGGGTGCAACCTGCCGCGCCTCAGTGCGGCGGCTTTGCCAGCCCCACTTTGATGACGTCGCCCGGCGGCAGCGGCGTCGCGTCCGCCGCTGCGAAGGTGGGAAACTTGCCAAGCTGGGCCGGGGTGAAATCCATCACCTCCACCACCTGGCCCAGCAGCGTCACCGCGTCGATCGGCACCGCAATCGGCCGCGAGAAGAAGCCGAGGACTCCGCCGTAGCTCATCACCAGCTCGACTTGCCCGTCAGGGCGCCTGACCACGCTGCGCACCCGGCCGAGACCGTTCTGCGCCTCTACCGGCTGGATCACCTCGCGGCGCAGCAACGTGCCGACCTCCACCGGCTGCGGAAACCGGCGCGCTGCGGATTGCTGCAGGCTCGTGCCCTGCGGCGCCGGCTCCTGCGCTGCGGCGCAGCCGGTGGCGGCGAGCCACAGGCACAGAACGGCAAGGCGGCTGAAAGCCACGGACGATCTCCCGGTTGTCTTTTCAGCTTTTCGGTCCGTCTGCCTGGACCGTTTCACCTGATCTCGTTTAAGCAGCTTGCTCACGAGAGAGTGACAAGGAAGGCAAGCAGTTCTTTTTTGAAAAAAAGAACCAAAAAACTTTTGTTCCCGTGGCGCGAGGCTGCGGAGAGATGCGCGTCAGCTTTAGAAATTGCGCGTCCACATCTCGCGCGTCGGCATCTACACAGACTCTAGTTTGGTAAGCGAAAGCTTGCCGACTTAGGCCACGCGCGAGCCGGACATTATCTGGCGATGGTGGGCGACTCGCACGAGAGTAGCCGCATGCGACGCAGGTCGCGATGAATCCGCTCCTCGGAACAGCATCAAGCGCCGTCCCGATACTGCGGACTTTCGTGAAGACACGGCGACAGCCGCGGTAAAAGTGTTTCGGTTCTTTTTTCGAAAATAGAAGCGCTTGCGTCGCTCAAATCATCACGTCCAGCAACGACCCGTTCTGCGCCGTGCTCTCCCGCCTGGCTGCTGTCCGATGTCACCAGACCGGACCCTTTGCCGCCGCCAACATGAGGATGGTGGCCGCGCGACGCGCCCTGGGTGCTGCCGGACTGTTGCGGCCAGGCTCGATGCGCTCGTCATTCTTTCTGGAAGGTCGCGGCTGCGCGACTTTCGTTCGAAAAGATGGCGGCCCCGTAACAGAGCGAAAAACAGCAAGCGCTCCTTTTTTGAAAAAAAGAAGCAATTACCGTTCACTGGGGAAGCCGGCACTCCAGTCCGTCGACTCGAGCGCCATGCTAGGGATTCCCGAGCCGTTCACCGGCTTCTCAAGTGGCGCCAGTTAAGACCTTTGCTGCTTGGGGTGCCCCGCGTGCAGACATCCGCTACGGCGTACCCTCGCTTGGTCAGCGCTCGGTGGTCGCCGAGGACTGCATCACCTGGTGCTCCTGGTCGCGCAGCGTGGACAGTTGCTGGAACTTCGCCGACGCCTCGGCCAGCTGCGCCGGCGTCAGCACGTTGCGGATCGCCACCTCGGTGTTCACCCGGATCGCGTCGAGCTGGGTGCGCGCAGCCTGCTCGACCGCGGTGTAGCTGGCCAGGTCGCTGGCGGTGACACTGCCGCTGCCCAGCAGGGTGGTCATCTCCTGCTCACGCGCGCTGTGCTCCTGCTGCATGACCGCCTTGGACTGCGTGCGCGCGGTCTCCATGATCGTCCTGACCTGCGCGTCCTGCGTGTCGGACAGGCTCAATCCGTGCAGCAGCTCCATGCCCATCCCGCCGCCACGGTGCCAGCCGGACTGTGCCATGGCCGCGCCGCTGCAGGAGATCAGCGCGGTGGTCAGGAGAACATGGGAAAAGCGCATGGGCGGCGTCCTCATCCTGGCGCCGCGTGAGTGCGGCAAGCGCCCATATAGAACACTGCGCGTGCTCGTGGTTTGACATAGGGTAACGCTGTGCAACAGCCTCGCCGGCCGGCTGCCCGCAGGCGCCGGCCTTCCCAGGAGACCACCAGATGCCGACACATGCCCAGCCCGGGACCATCCTCCTCGCCGGCGCCAACCGCGGCCTTGGTCTCGGCCTGGCCGAGGCCTATGCGGGGCAGGGCTGGCAGGTCATCGCCACTGCCCGCGCGCCCGAGCGCGCCCCCGAGCTCGAGGGGCTGCGCGCCGGCAACGAAGGCCGCGTGACCGTCGAGCAGCTCGACGTGGCCGACCCCGCCTCGGTCACCGCCCTGGCCGGCCGCCTCGGCGGCCACCATCTCGACGTGCTGTTCGTCGTCGCCGGCGTCGGCTCCCAGCACGCTAACGCGGTGCGCGACGTGGCGTACGAGGAGGTGGCCCGCATGTTCGTCACCAACGCCACCGCGCCGATCGCCCTGGCGGAGTCCCTGCAGGACCACCTGGCGCCGAACGCCACCGTGGTGTTCATGACCTCGCTGATGGGCAGCATCGCCAGCAACGCCGGCGGCGGCATGGAAATGTACCGCGCCAGCAAGGCGGCACTCAACATGCTGGCCAGCTGCTACGCCCTGCGCCAGAAATCCCACCCGGTGCTGCTGCTGCACCCCGGCTGGGTGCGCACCGACATGGGCGGCGACAACGCGCCGCTGGACATCCCCACCAGCGTCGCCGGCATGGTGGGCGTGGTCGCCGGCCGCGCCGGCAAGCCGGGCATCGCCTACCTCGACTACCAGGGCCAGAGGCTGCCCTGGTGAGCAGGTGCCCGACATGCAGCGGCGAACCAGCTGCCCGGATCGGTGACAGGTGGCAGGCAAGGCAAGCAGTTCTTTTTTGAAAAAAGAACCAAAAAACTTTTGATCTCTGGAGTGTACGCTGCGGGAGAGTCCGCGACAGCAGAAACAAAAGTCTTTTGCTGCTTTTTTCAAAAGAGTAGGCCCTTGCTTTACTCTTCGCCGATCGGAATCTTTCGCAAGCCAAGACACGGCAAACAGACCTAGATCGGAGCTATGACTATGCTTCGACTGCCTTTGACACGGCAGTCCGGCCCGTCGTCGGTTGCTCGCCGCGTCGCTACCCTCCTTTCGAAGCGACTGGCGCTAGCGGTCTTTGACCTCGTTAGCTCAGGCCTACTTTGCGTACAAGAGCATCCGCACACGGAATTTGTGTCGCCAACTACGGATGTCTGCGGGCCCATGTCGTCGGCAGAGATTAGGGGAGATGCTGCCTGAGACTGCGGGCGAGAAGGCTGTCGAGCGTGCGGTCTGAGAGATACCTGATCAGACGGACGATGATCGCTGCGTCGCGACCAACGGTGTAGCGGGTACGGGGCCGCCTGGTGGTGATCGCGTCCGCGATGACCCGGCCTGCTTCCTCGGCAGGCACTCCCTTGAGGACAGCCGCCTGAGCCTGCGAGATCACTGAATGCATGAGGGTGGCGTAGCGACCACGCTGCTCGGTGGTCATGGCGCTGATGATACGCTCGCCCGCGACAGCGACCCGGCCGAGCATTTCGGTCCTGACAGCGCCCGGTTCGACCAGGATGACCTTTACGTCCAGCGGCTCCATCTCTCGGCGCAGTGCATCGCTAACCGCTTCGAGGGCGAACTTCGAGCCGGCGTATGGGCCATAGGTCGCCATTGCCACTTTGCCGCCGACGGAGGAAATGTTGACGACAGACCCACGGCTTTCGATGAGCGTGGGTAACAGCGCTTGCATCATCGCGACTTGGCCAAAAAGATTGACGTCGAACAGCCGGCGCCACTCGGAGAGCGGCAGCACTTCTACCGGCGCATTGACCCCGATGCCTGCATTGTTGACCAAAGCGCGCAGTGGGCGCCGGTCAGGATCGTTGGTAATGCGCTTCACGAGAGCCGCGATCTCGGCTTCGTTGGTGATGTCGAGAGGGACCGGTTCGAGGTTCGTACCTTGGAGCGTGTCGGCGTCTGTGCCCCGGCGTACACCGGCGAGGACGTGGAAGCCGCGCTTGGCAAGCTCGCGCGCGGTGGCAGCGCCGATGCCAGTCGAAGCACCCGTCACCACGACGATCTCACGAAGCAGAGGCGCTGTTTGGTTTGGCATTATCGACAACGTATCACCGTCTCAGCATTCCCGCCGGCTTGCCCGAACGCTGGAGGAGCTGGCCGATGTCAGAAACGTTCCCCCACCATCTGCTCGCTTTTCACCCACAAGGCACGGGCGTTGTCGGAACTCAAGGCGTAGGAGCGAACGCCGGCACTGTGGCTCGGGTCATCGTCGATCTCGGCAACCTGGCAATCGTCGCAATATCGCCCTCCAACATCGCTTGCGGCGGCGACCAACCCAGCCCACACAGCCGTGGCTGCTCCCTGCGAAACGGTCTTCCAATCGAAGGCTGCGACAGCCGCATCCTTCGCGTCACCAAGCTCCTCAATCATCTCCTGAACGGTTTCGGTCATGATTGCGCCCGGATGGACAGCCGTGGCCCTGATGTCCCCGGAACTATGACGCCGGTCGAATTCAACCGCAAACAAGATGGTAGCCGTTTTCGACCTGCCATAGGCCGTATATTGCTCATACGGGGTTCGCTCGAAGTTCGGATCTTCAAGATCGACGTCGGACCTGCGGTGCCCTGCCGACGCAACCATGACAACGCGCCCGCCAGACCTCAAAAGGCCCGCGATGCGGTTGACCAGAACAAAGTGCCCGAGATGGTTGGTCCCGAACTGCATCTCAAATCCATCCACGGTCATTCGCTTCGGGCCGGCCATCACCCCGGCATTGGCAATCACCAGGTCAAACGGCTTGCCAGTGGCAATCAGGGCGTCAGCGCAGGCGCGCACGCTCGCCAGCGATGCCAAGTCGAGTTGCACCAATTCCAGCCCGCCGCCTTCAGCAGCCTGGTCATGAATTTGTTCCGTCGCTGTCTTGGCCTTGGTCGCGTTCCGTGCGGCGCCAATCACCTGGGCGCCGTGAGCGGCCAGGCTGCGAGCAATCTCGACACCAATTCCGGCCGAAACACCGGTGACGAGGATGCGCTTGCCCTGCAAATCCAACTTCCGCAGCACTTCGTCCGCTGTTAAGGTAACACCGAAGACTTCGGCCATGGCTTTCTCCAGTCTCACTTGCCTGAACTCGGTAGCTCAGTCTGGCTTACATCGCCTCGAAAGCGCCTAGGCGCTCATCACAAGCTTGCTTCGGCTCAAGGCTATTTTCCAAGCCCGGAAAGCTGGCAGCATAGGGGCGAACGATGGTGCGATACAGAGACGAGGAGAAGTATGTCGCGATGCCGGAGGCGGCTGCTATCGTCATTGCTGAACAGGGTCTTGGCGTTCCCATCGCCAAGATCGCCAAGACCGCGGGGCTTGCTGGCGGCACGCTGTTTGTCTATTTCCGACCAAGACCGTTTTGTTCATTGAAGTCTCTGTCGTTTTAAGAAGAACTGACCCCGATCGTCCTGGCATCGCTGCTGATAGCCTACGACTTGCGAACGCAGCTCCTTCATGCTGTGGACGGCCTGTACGACCTGGGGTGTCGAACATCCCGCTCAGCATCGCGCGCTCGCGCAGCTCACCGTGTCTGATCAGATCACTGCGCCAGCCGCGCCACAAGCCCGGAGCATACAAGCAGCATCCTGACTCAAGTCATGCGGGTCAGTGCGAGCGGTATCCTCGGCGATACCTCTGTGGCCTTTATCGGCGCGCTGATGGAGGCTGTGGCAACGGCAGCAATGGATGTCATGGCACGCGAGTCGGACCAAACGCAGCTTTATCTCTCGAAAGAGTTTGCCGCGGTTTGGGCCGTGCTTGCCGGCTTCAACGTCGTCAGACGCCCAGAGCATGAGTGCGCATGCGGAACAGGCGCGCCCAACGGGCGGGCCAGCACACATGACGCCCCGAACAGTCAGCACCCCGTCCCGGTTAAGACAGTTTAAGCCCCGCCCCACCGCCCCGCCTGCTACCACATCGCAGTGACGCCGCCCGACGCCCCCGCCCCAGACCACCGCACGCTCGCCCCCGAGCGCAGCCCGGACGACTGGGCCGAAGCCTCGCTGCGCCCGCAGACCCTGCGCGAGTTCGTGGGCCAGCGCGCCAGCCGCGAAAACCTCGCCGTCTTCATCGAAGCCGCCCGCACCCGCGCCGAGGCGCTCGATCACGTCCTCCTCCACGGCCCGCCGGGCCTGGGCAAGACCACGCTCGCCCAGATCGTCGCCCGCGAGCTCGGCGTAGGCTTCCGCGCCACCTCCGGCCCGGTCATCCAGCGCGCCGGCGACCTGGCCGCCATCCTGACCAACCTGCAAGCCCGCGACGTCCTCTTCATCGACGAGATCCACCGCTTGCAGCCCGCCATCGAGGAAATCCTCTACCCCGCGATGGAGGACTTCCAGCTCGACCTGATCATCGGCGAGGGCCCCGCCGCCCGCTCCGTCCGCATCGACCTGCAGCCCTTCACCCTGGTCGGTGCCACCACCCGCGCCGGCCTGCTGGCCACCCCCCTGCGCGACCGCTTCGGCATCCCCCTGCGCCTGATCTTCTACACCCCCGAAGAACTCACCCTCATCGTCGCCCGCGGCGCCGAAAAACTCGGCTTCGCCCTGACCCAGGACGGCGCCCGCGAGATCGCCCGCCGCTCCCGCGGCACCCCCCGCATCGCCGGCCGCCTGCTGCGCCGCGTGCGCGACTTCGCCGCCGTAGAAGGGCGTTCCAGCGTCGACCGCGACGTTGCCGACGCCGCCCTGCTCCGCCTCGAAGTCGACGCGCTAGGCCTGGACGCGATGGACCGCCGCTACCTCCGCCGCATGGCCGAACACCACGGCGGCGGCCCGGTCGGCGTGGAAACCCTGGCCGCAGCCCTCGCCGAAGCACGCGACACGCTGGAGGACGTGGTCGAGCCCTACCTTATCCAGGAGGGGCTGATGCTGCGGACCAGCCGCGGCCGCATGCTGGGCGAGCCGGGGTGGCGGCATCTCGGGCTGACGCCGCCCAAGGGGCCGCAGGAGCTGCTGCTGTGATAGGCTACGAGGCCTGCGAGCCCATCTTCCAGCAGGCGCTCCACTCCGCTCACATCGAGTGATCCAGCGGCAGCAGTGAGGGAGCTGACCGCCAGAGCGACGGCCCGTCTAGGGGCTACGCCTCTTCCTCAACGTGGTGGGGTAAGGGGCCGATCCACGCAGTCAGCTATGACCATTCGGCAGGTTTGGTCATGGCATGTCGCCATGGCTGCGGTCGATGCCTGGTCCATGGTCGGCCCGAGGCCGGTGCCGCTGGTACGAGCCGAGGATGCATATGCGCCGCACTGCTGATAGGTGACTTTGACCCTGCAGGCCTTGTTGCCGCCCAGGGTGCAATTGCTCATCGCGATCCGCTCGGCTTCCTGGCGGCTTGCCCCTTGGCCGACCGCGTAGTCGCCGTTCCCTTTGGCGCCACCCATGGTGTCGTCGATGACGATGCTGTCGAAAGAAGCTGCTCTGACGGCCAATTGGAGTGAGCAACAGCACCATCGCCAGTGCAGTCCCTGCGCGTCCCGAACCCATTTCGGCCTCCTTTGTCGTCCGTTTAACCAGGCTTTGCGGAGACAATCCCATGTCTGCCAAGCAGGACTAGAATACTCGGTGCTCCCGCTATCGCCAGCAGGATAGGCTCGCGCCAGGGGGTTTGAAGCGACCGGATCAGCCAGTCCGGCAGGAACACGATCGAGGCCCAGGCACCGGATGTGACCAGCCACCATGACAAGCGTGGTCGGGGCGAACCAGGTTGGATGCCTGCAAGACCCACGGCCGCACTCAGGGCGACAGCCGATCCAGCGGCAAAGCCGCTCCACAGAATGACGTCACTTAGTACGTCCTGCAGGGTTTGCAGCAGAGGTCCGGGTGGCTCGTGGTAGGCGCCAGTGTATGGATCGTAGAATGCGAACCCGATCAGGAGCGCCATGGTGCCGACCTGGAGCCCTGAAAGAAAGCCGGCGGCCAGGGCGATCGCCGCCGCGGCAACGCCGAGGGTGGCTGTCAAGATCAGTCGGAGCAAACCGCGCCAAGGGCGGGCCAGCAGGGGTGGCAGGATGAAGACATGGACCCAGCACAAGGCCAGGGCGGACGCGCTCCCGGGGTTCTCGGCAAGGGCGGATACCAGCCGAAGCGCCGACCAGGCAGCGACATCAAAACCGACCGCGACGATGAACCAGACAATTGTCACTGCATGATCATCCCAGCATGGGCCGATTGAGCAAGCGCGATCCGGCGAGACCGAACCGCCAGGGTGTGTCAGCACCTCGGGTGGTGCCGATGCGGCGGCCCGAGAGGACCTCCGCCTGTGCCGTACGGTCCGGGACCGTAAAGGGCGCTGTGTCCAGTGACTGTCCGTCCAGTGCCCCGGTGCTGGCCAAGGCCTGGCAGAAAGCAAGCAAGGCCTTCTTTTTCGAGAAAAAGAAGCAAAAAGTTTCCGCTCGGGCTGTCGCGGACCACCCCGCAGGGGCAGGCGAGGCGGAAACAGTCTGTCGGACAGGCTGCTTGCTCGGGGCGGCCTGCCTGCGTTCGCGAGCACGCACCGGCGGCCGACGCTCCGGCCCCCACGACGCGCCTCGAACCACCGCCTTGCCAGGTCCGGCAACCACCGCGAACCTCGTGCCGTGCTGACCCACACCTACACCACCCGGATCTACTACGCCGACACCGACGCAGGCGGCGTCGTCTACCACGCCACCTACCTCGCCATCGCCGAGCGCGCCCGCACCGAGGCGCTGCGTGAGGCCGAAACACCGCACAGCCGCCTCCTCGCCGAACATGACTGTCATTTCATGGTGCGCCGCATCGAAGTGGAGTATCTGCGCCCGGCGCGGCTGGATGATCTGCTGGCAATCACGACCCGAACCCTGGCGCAGCGCGCTGCAACCATCACGCTGGCACAGGTTTTCAGCAGCGCCGAGGGCGCGGTCCTGGCCAACCTTACGGTGCTTCTCGCCTGCGTGAACGCCACCACCGGCCGACCCGCCCGCATCCCGCCGCCCTGGCGGGACCAGGCGTTCTGACGAAGGAGACCCCATTGCCCACCACGGTCGACGCCGCAAACCTGGCAGCCCCCAGCGGAGCAGACCTCTCGCTGCTCACGCTGTTCCTGCAAGCCGACATCGTGGTCAAGCTGGTGATGCTGCTGCTGCTGTTCGCCAGCATCTGGGTCTGGGCCATCGTCTTCGAAAAAATAACCGCACTCCGCCGCATCAACCGCCTGGCGTCGGCCTTCGAGGACCGCTTCTGGTCCGGCGGCAGCCTCGAAGACCTCTACGAGCAGGAAGGCGTCCGCCCCGTCCACCCGATGGCCGCCGTGTTCGGCGCCGCCATGGGCGAGTGGCGCCGCAGCAGCCGCGTCGCCGGCGCCGACATGGCCCGCGGCAGCGTGCGCGACCGCATCGACCGCGCGATGAACGTCACCGTCACCCGCGAGATGGAGCGGCTGGAACGCTGGATGGTGTTCCTCGCCTCGGTCGGCTCCATTGGTCCCTTCGTCGGCCTGTTCGGCACCGTCTGGGGCATCATGCACAGCTTCTCGGCCATCGCGGCCATGCACAACACCAACCTCTCGGTAGTCGCCCCCGGCATCGCCGAGGCGCTGTTCGCCACCGCCATCGGCTTGGTCGCCGCCATCCCGGCGGTGCTCGCCTACAACCAGATCAGCACCGCGCTGTCCCGTTTTGCTTCCCGCCTGGAAGGCTTCGGCGTCGAGTTCGGCGCCATCCTCAGCCGCCAGAGCGAGGAACGCGCTTGATGAACGCGCTCGCCGGTTCAAGTCGGTCATTCTTAGCGGTGCCCGCGACAGGTCGGCTTTCTCCAACCAGCGCGACAGAGCAGCAAGGAGCAAGAGAAGGCCTTCTTTTTCGAGAAAAAGAAGCAAAAAGCTTTTACGACGGCTGTCGCGGACAGCTGAAACGACGCGTTTCACCCCGGCGCACCTACGAGAGACAAAAGTTTTTTGGTTCTTTTTTTCAAAAAAGAACCGCTTGCCTTGCCTTCGCCTCCAGCTCGCAGGAGTCCGTCTAATGGCCGGCGGCTTGTTAGGCGGCGGGCGGAACGGTCGTGGCCGTTATCGCACCATGTCGGAGATCAACGTCACCCCGCTGGTCGACGTCATGCTCGTGCTGCTGATCGTCTTCATGGTCACCGCGCCGCTGCTCACCTCCGGCATCAACGTCGACCTGCCCAAGGCCAACGCCCAGCAGCTCAACCAGGACGCCACCCCCATCACCGTCACCATCAGCGCCGACGGTCACGTCCACCTCGGCGACGAGGACGCCGAGCTGCCCGACCTGGTCGCCAAGCTTTCCGCCGCCGCGCAGAACGACATGACCCGCCGCATCTTCGTCCGCGGCGACAAGTCCATCCCCTACGGCCAGGTGGTGCAGGTGATGTCCACCATCTCCCAGGGCGGTTTCACCAAGGTGGCGCTGCTGGCCGAACAGACCCAGCAGTAGCGATGGTGTCGGTGCCGGCCCCTTCGTCGATGCGAGCGGCACCCTCGCGGCGCAGCCCGGCGCCGCGCCTGCCCCCCGGCCGCCCCCGCCGCGCCGCCAGCCCGATGCGCCGTGCCGCCATCATCTCCGGCGTGCTGCACGTCGCGGCCCTCCTGGCGCTGATCGTGGTAATCCCGACGCCGCCGCCGCCCGCGCCGCCGCCCGACGACGCGATGGAAATGGAGTTCGACGGCACCGCCGCCGCCGCGCAGAAATCGCAGAACCAGGGCCACGTCGCCGCCCCCGCCGAATCCGACACCCCGGCCACCGACAACCCGGCGCTGGAGGCCCCCACCAAGCAGCCGATCGAGACCGCGCCGCCGCCACCCCCGCCGCCTCCGCCGCCGCCCACGCCGCAGCAGGTGGTGACCACCACCCTCAGCACGGAAAAGCTGATACCGTCCCCGCCCACGCCGGATGCCATCGCGCTGAAACCGCCGCCGCCGATGAAGGTGGCCGCCGCCGAGCCGCCGCCCAAGCCCGTCCAGGTGCAGACCCCGCTGAAGCAGAAGGTGCTCGACCCGCAGAAGACCAAGCCGCTGGACTCCGTCCGCCACCAGCCCAACGAGGCCAAACAGGCGACGCCCGACACCCACAGCCTGCTCAACACGCTCGACAAGCTGCTGGCCGACCAGAAGCAGACCGCGCCGCCGACCCACCGCTACAACCCGCAGCGCGGCGGCGCCCACGACGCCGGCGGCCAGCTGCACGGCGGCCTCACCGGCAGCCTCACCGAGGGCCAGCGCAAGACGATCGGCGATTCAGTACGGCGTTGTTACTCGGAGGACACCGCGGCGAAAGACTACGCAAGCTTTTATGTCGAGATGACCGTAACCGTTGACCAGACCGGCGAGGCTCGCCTGGCCGAGCTGACGCCAGCCTACCAGGCGCGCGCCAACGCCAGCCCGCAGTTCCGCGCCTTAGCCGAGCGCGCCGTCCGCGCCGTGCTCAGCCCGCAATGCGCGCATTTGCCGGTGCCGGCCAACCTGCTGAACCAGCCTAGCAACACCTTGAAATTCGGCTTTCGGCCGTGACGCAGCAAGAAAGGCAAGCGCTTCTTTTTCGAGAAAAAGAAGCAAAAAGCTTTTGGTCCGGCTGTCGCGGGAAGCTGAAACGACACGTTTCAACCCGACGCACCCAAAGAGAACAAAAGTTTTTTGGTTCTTTTTTTCAAAAAAGAACCGCTTGCCTTCCTGCCGGCGCCCCCGCCGCGATGACCCAGACTACGGAGACCACCCGATGATCACTGACATCAAGGCCGGCGCGCGCCTGCTGCGCCGCGGCTTCCTCGCGGGTGGCGCCGGCCTGCTCGCGGCGTCTCCCGTCCTGGCGCAGACCCCGCTCGCCTCTCCGGGCGGCGCCCGTCCGCAGGCCGGCGGCGAGCCGATCATCGACGTCTCCGGCGCCCAGCGGAATCCCATCCCCATCGCCATCACCGGCCTGTCCGGCGGCGGGGCGTCGGACATCGGCGGCGTCATCACCGCCGACCTCGGCCGCTGCGGCTTGTTCCGCCCGCTCGATGCTGCCGGCTTCATCCCCGGCGGCGACGCCGGGCCCACACCCAACTTCGCCAACTGGAAGTCCACCGGCGCCCACGCGCTGGTCACCGGCCAGGTAACCGGCACGGATCCCCTGCGCGTGGAGTTCCGCCTGTGGGACGTGCTGCAGGGCACCCAGATCCAGGGCACCGCCTACACCACCTCGGCCGCCAACTGGCGCCGCATCGCCCACATCATCGCCGACGTCGTCTACGAGCGCCTGGTGGGCGAGAAGGGCTACTTCGACACCCGCATCGTCTATGTTGCCGGCACCGGCGGGCGCGGCCACCAGACCAAGCGCCTGGCCATCATGGACCAGGACAGCGCCAACAACCGCGTCCTGACGGACGGCTCCTGGCTGGTGCTCACCCCGCGCTTCAACCCGATCCGCGACCAGATCGCCTTCATGAGCTACGCCAACGACCGCCCGCGCGTGTACCTGTTCGACCTGCAATCCGGCCGCCAGACCACTTTCGGCGAGTTCGCCGGCATGAGCTTCGCGCCACGCTTCTCGCCCGACGGCTCGTCCTGCATCCTCTCCGTCACCCGCGGCGGCGGCTCGGACATCTTCGTGGTGGACACCGGCAGCCACGCCGCCCGGCGCCTCACCAGCTCCGGCAGCATCGACACCAGCCCCTGCTACTCGCCGGACGGCAGCCAGATCGTGTTCAACTCGGACCGCGGCGGCGACCAGCAGCTCTACATCATGGGCGCGGGCGGCGGCGGTGCGCGGCGCATCAGCTTCGGCCGCGGGCGCTACGGAACCCCGGTGTGGTCGCCGCGCGGCGACCTGATCGCCTTCACCCGCCTCAACGGCGGCACGTTCGCCATCGGCGTGATGGCGCCCGACGGCTCCGGCGAGCGCATCCTCTCGGAAAGCTTCGCCGTGGAAGGCCCCACCTTCGCGCCGAACGGCCGGGTCATCATGTTTTGGCGCGAGACCCAGGCGCGCGACAGCAGCGGATCGGGGTTCTCCTCGCGGCTGGTCTCGATCGACATCACCGGGTTTAACGAACGCCAGGTGCCTACGCCGACGAACGCGTCCGACCCGGCTTGGTCGCCGTTGAACGCTTAAGCAAGCAAGCGCTTCTTTTTCGAGAAAAAGAAGCAAAAAGCTTTTACGCCGGCTGTCGCGGACGGCTGAAACAACGCGTTTCGCCCCGGCGCACCTACGGGAGACAAAAGTTTTTTGGTTCTTTTTTTCAAAAAAGAACCGCTTGCTTGCTGCGTTTGTTTCGCTCCCTTGACCGTGCCGACCCTGTGACGGTATTTCCGCCACACCGCGGCAACGATGTGCGAGTCCGTTCGTTACTCGCGTGGTTGACGATAGACGCACCGATGAACAGGATAATCCTCACATGAAAATCAAGTACTTCGCCGCCATCGCTGCGGTTTCGCTGCTTGCCGCCTGCGCGGACAACAAGCCGGCCACCACCGGCAACACCGCCGGCCTCGGCTCGTCGACGAGCCAGTCGGGCGGCGGCATCACCGGCGGCACGCAGGAAGACCTGGTGGCCAACGTCGGCGACCGGGTGTTCTACGAGCTGAACTCGTCCACCCTGACCGACGCCGGCCAGACCACCCTGTCCAAGCAGGCCGACTGGCTCGCCAAGTATCCCAACGTCACCGTCCAGGTCGCCGGCAACTGCGACGACCGCGGCACCGAGGAGTTCAACATCGCGCTCGGCGAGCGCCGCGCCAACGCCGCCAAGGACTTCCTTGTCGCCAAGGGCGTCTCCTCGGGCCGCCTGACCACCATCAGCTACGGCAAGGACCGCCCCACCGCGCTGGGTGACGACGAGCAGGCCTGGTCGCAGAACCGCAACGCGATCACCTCGGTGAAGACGCCGGGCGTCTCGTAAGGCGCCGGCCGGAAAGGCTCCAGCCAGGCAAACGGGCCACCGCGCCCGTTGCCGGCGGGACGCCGCGAAACGGTCGTAGCGCGCGCCAGACTGACGGGCGTGCTTCATGCGTCTCGTCGGTCTCGCGCCGCTTCAGCCGGCTAGGCGTGTCAACAAGCTCGGCCTTGTTGTGCACGTTGAGTCTGTCGAAACTCCTTGCGTGATGACCCTCGACGGCGGCTCTGACGAGCAAGCATGCGGTTCTTTTTAGAAAACCAACAACTTTTGCTCTCAAACACCAACGGCTCTGGATGGGATCCTTCTGGATCCGAAAGGAAAGCGAGGCCTTCTTTTCTGAAGAAAAGAAGCAAAAGACTTTTGGTCCGGCTGTCGCGGAATTATCTCCAGCGCGCGCCCAAGGGAACAAAGTTTTTTGGTTCTTTTTTTCAAAAAAGAACCGCTTGCTTCGCCTATCGCTGCTCAAAACCTGAGACTGTTGTTATCAGGCGCGTAGTGCGGGACACGTCGCGACACGCGCACGCTACTTGGTCGTGGTGAACCGCACCCCGTAGGGGATGTTGCTCCCGCCGGGTCCGACCGCGGTGACGAACACGAGATACTTGGAGTCCGGCGACAGGCCTGCCACCTGAAATTCGTTGCCCTGGGTGACGGCTTCGGCGACGAAGTAGGCGGGGCTGTATGGCTGCTGCAGCGTCACGGTAACGAGGTAGCCCGTGGCCTGCCGTGCGGACTTCCAGGTCACCTCGACGCTGGTGGCGGCCGGCACGGCCCGTATCCTACCCGCCTGGGCCGGTTGGCTGCCGATGCCGGCGCCAAGCTGGAAGAGGCTGATCAGGAAGTCGTCATCATGGATCGATCCCCAGCCGGTCACGTCGTCGTAGGAGAACGCCGCGTTGTAGCCGTCCGGAAGGCCGCTGCCGGGAAAGCCGTTCGTGCCGGAAAGAACGTCGAGTATGGTGCCCGGCTTATTCAGCGCGACGTTGTAGACCAGGGGATTGAAGAACCCGATCGCCGGGAGGCCGGTGCCCTTGCGCGCGGCGTTCAGCACGCTGTAGGCCCCGGCCCATAACGGTGCCGAAAGGCTGGTGCCGCCGATCTCCAGCCATCCGCCGTTGATGCCCGAATAGACCGAAGCGCCGGTCACTGGCGCTGCGTCCGCCGCAAGGTCCGGCACGTTGCGCAGCGTGCCCGACCCGCCGTTACGCAAAGCCACCGACTGGAACACGCCGGGGTTCAGCTCGGCGATCTGGTAGCCAGGGATGTTCCAGAAGCTGCTGGCACCGCCGCCGGACGCGCCGTCCTGTTCGGCCAGCAACCCCCAGGCGGTCTCCAGGCTGTACTGCGCGTTGTTGTAGGTGAACAGCGTCGTCCCGCCGACGCCCGTGGCATAGGGCTGGGAGGCGGGGTCCTCCACGTCCAGCGTGCTCTGCACCTCTTCTCCGAAGGCTCCCTCGTCGCCGGAGCTGACGAACACCGCCTGGCCCTGGGCTGCGAGTTGCACCAACACGTTGTACTCGGCCTGCAGGGCAGGGATCCCGGCGGTGGCCTCGTCGATGCCGTACGAGATGCTGATGGTTTGCGCCGTGTCGTCCTCAGCCATCATGGTCAGGCTGTCCAGCAATGCCACCGAGAACGGATCGTTGCCATCCTCGTAGACGTTGATCTGTCCGAGGTTCGGGTTGATGCCGATCAACGTCTCCAGGTCGAGGGCCGCTTCGAGTTCGACGCCGTTGTCGTTGACCGATCCGTCGTAGCCGTCCACGCCCTCCACCGTGACCGGCACCCTCGGCAGGCCGTATCGTCGCTCGAACATCGTCAGGTCCCGCGGGGTGAAGCCGCCCTGCTCGAACACGGCCGCGGTTTCCGGCTTGGCGCCTTGCAGGACCGGAACGTTGTAGGCGGTGCGGAAGTCGGCTGGCGCGTAGGCGGCATCGACGCCGGTGCCGGAGGCACCTTGCGGACGCGGCCCGGCCGGCAGCCGGTACAGCGGTGCGAAGTGTTTCGTGCTGGCCAGGCCGATCACGCCGGTCACCATCGGCGCGATCTCATCGGGCATGCTGGGCGGCACGGCGGGTGCAAAGCCCGCCTGGCCGGACGGCGTCCTGAACGTGGCGATACGGGTGGCGAACAGCCTCTCGATGGTGGCCACAGGGCCCGCGACACTGAGCGTGGTGCGGCTGTGCGTGGCCGGTCCCACAGCCAGGCCGTTGGCCAGCGCCCATTGGCGCAACGCGAGGTAGTCGCCGGCGCGGGCGCCGAACCGCGCGCCGAACTGCGCCGGCGTGACGAACTTGCCGTAGGCGGGGTTCCGCGGGTCGGACACCGCGCGGGCCAGGGCGTCCGCACCGACCGCATCGCCCAGCTTCAGCGCCAGGACTAGCCGCATCGTCGCCGCCGGTGCCATGCGGCCGGTCTGCGTTCCCAGTGCTGCGGGAGGCGGCGACGCAAAGACCGTCCCTGCCTTCGCCGGGGCGCACGCCGCGGCAAACACGCCGGCAATGGTTGCGGCACAAAGACGGTGTCCGAGCATGGTTCAAAGCTCCGTTCGGGCGGGCGTGCACTTGCACCTGTGGCCCGCACACAGCAGGATTTGGGCCAGTCCAAGCTCCTACAGGGCCGACGCGGCTTTCAGCAACGGGTGCGTACCCCCTCCGGCTCGCTCGTAGGGCTGGCGGTATGCGCTCGGCTGTTCCTGCGGTGGCCGCCTTGGGGCGGGACCGGCCGGTGCCCGCGGCCCGCGTGCAGCGCCCGGTGCGGCATCCCGCCGGCTGTCTGCGTCGGTCGCCGATGCCGGCCACCCTCTCGCCAACCAGAGTTTTGCCGCTTTCGAAAAAGCAGGCCTTGCCTTCCTTCTAGGCTCAAGGGAATCAGGTCTCATACCGACGGCTTGGATCTTGACCCTTGGAAGTCCGGCAGGAAAGCAAGGCCTTCTTTTCTGAAGAAAAGAAGCAAAAGACTTTTGGGCTTGCTGTCGCGGAGGTTTCTGCAACGCGCGCCCAAGGGAACAAAAGTTTTTTGGTTCTTTTTTTCAAAAAAGAACTGCTTGCTTCGCTTGTCACCGGTCAAACCCAAGGCGGTTGGGCTCATAGCCGTCGGGAAGAGACGACGGGCCGGCACGGCCGGATTGCAGCTGATGTTCGACAGCTTCGGGTCCGGAGGGTAGCTTGCGGACCCGTTCTTGTCCCGCCGCGCGCCGCTCCCGTCGCCTTTAAGGTGCCTCAGATGAAGCTGACGATCCTGCCGTTTACCGCCGCCCTCCTCGCGGCCGCCACCTGCCTGCCGATGGCGGCCTCGGCGCAGGTCGAAACGCGCGAGGGCATCGCCCTGCAGGACCAGATCGCCGAGCTGCGGCAGGAACTGCAGGCCATGCAGCAGAACCAGCAGGTCGGCGGCCCGCCCCAGGCCGCGCCGCAATACCAGGGCGCGCCCCTCGCGCCCGGCCAATACGGCGACACCGCGGCCGAACTGGTGGTCCGCGTTTCCGCCCTCGAAGAGCAGAACCGCCAGTTGCAGGGGCGGGTGGACGACCTCACCAACCAGCTCCAGCGCCAGCACGACGATTTGTCCAAGCAGGTCAGCGACCTCGCCTTCAAGCTCGGCCAAGGCGGCAGCCAGCCGGCCAACCCGCCCGATGCCGGGCTCGGCGCCGGCAGCGACGCCGCAGCGGAACCTGCTTCCCGGCCGCCGCTGCCGCGCCCGGCCGCGCCGCCCGTGCGCCGCACCCCCGAGCTCGCCCTGCGCGAAGGCAACGCCGCACTCGTCCGGCGCGACTACGGCGCCGCCGAAGCCGCCGCCCGCGAGGTGCTCGCCAGCCGCTCCGCCCGCGGCACCGACGCGCAACTGCTGCTGGCCCGCGCGGAAGGCGGCCAGCACGAGTTTAAGGCGGCGGCGGCGGACTACTACCAGGCCTACAATCGGGCGCCGAAATCGCCCTCCGCACCGGTGGCGCTGCTCGGGGTGTCGTACTCGCTGATTGGGCTGAACGACAACCGGGACGCCTGCGAGGCGCTGTCGAAGCTGTCGGTGGAGTTCCCGGGGGCGGCGAGGGCGAGCGTGGCGGGCGCGCGGAAGCGGGCGGGATGCGGGAAGTAAGGAAGCAAGGCCTTCTTTTTCGAGAAAAAGAAGCAAAAAGCTTTTGGTCCGGCTGTCGCGGACAGCTGAAACGACACGTTTCACCCCGGCGCACCCTAGAGAACAAAAGTTTTTTGGTTCTTTTTTTCAAAAAAGAACTGCTTGCTTTCCTCCCAACCGCGGAGAGCCCAAGTCGCCCCGCTCCTATCCGAAGAGTTCCACCACCTCCTGGCCCCTCTCGGCCCGTGGGGCAAAGCCAAGCGCGTCGCCGTAGCCGTCAGCGGCGGCGCCGACAGTCTCTGCCTCGCCTGGCTAACGCAAACCTGGGGCCAGCCCACCGCGCTGATCGTCGACCACCGCCTCCGCCCGGGCTCCACCGACGAGGCCCACATCACTGCCCGCCGCCTCGCCAGTTTCGGCGTGCCCTCGCACGTCCTCACGCTCGATGGCCTGCAGCACGGCCCGCGTCTTGCCGCCCGCGCTCGGACCGCCCGTTACGCGGCGCTCACCCAAGCCGCCGCCCAGCTCGGCCTGTCCGACCTGCTGCTGGGCCACCACGCCGGCGACCAGGCGGAGACCGTGCTCATGCGCCAGCGTGCCTGCAGCGGTCCCGCGGGCCTGGCCGCCATGCCGCTGCTCGCCGAGCGCAGCACACTCCGCCTCGTCCGGCCGCTGCTGGGCATCGCTCCCGGCCGCCTGCGGGCCACGCTGCGCCAGGCCGGAATCGGTTGGATCGAGGACCCGTCCAACAATTCGGGCCCGGCGCTGCGCACCCGCCTGCGACGCGAACTCGGCGACGCCGATGGCAGCGGCGCGGGCATCGCCGGGCTGCTTTGCCAGGCCGCGCTGCACGGCCGGCACCGCGCCGAAACGGACGACGCCGTCGCCGCCATCTTGGCAGAGCGCGCCTGCATCCACCCGGAGGGGTTTGCGACGCTCTCTCCCGGCCCGGTGCCGCCGGACTGCCTGCGCGCGCTGATCCGCGCGCTGTCCGGGCGGCCGTACCCGCCGAACAGCTTGGCATTGGCGCGCCTGGCCGGAGCACCCAGGCCCGCCACGCTGGGCGGCGTCAGGCTTCTGGCGGCCGGTCGGCTGCGGTATGAAGCGGGCGCGCGGAGCCACGCGTCGGACCAGCATGCCCCCGGCCACGGCCAGCATCAGGCCGGCCGCTCCGGGTCACCGCAGCCAGGCGCCCCGGACACTGTACTGCTTCTGGTGCGCGAGGCAGCCGCCATGGCAGCCCCCGTGCCGGCGCAAGACGGCGCGCTGTGGGACGGCAGGTTCCGTCTGTGCGCGCGCGCCACGCTGCCGGACGGCACGTCCCTCGGCGCTTTGGGCGACGACGTCAGCAGGATCCGCCACCTGACGCACCTGCCCGAAGCGGTGTTGCGCACCTTGCCAGCGCTGCGGGTTGGCAGCGACCTCCATGCCGTGCCGCATCTCGACTTCATTACCGACGCAAAACATACTAAAAGATGGACAGACGGCCTGCTTAGGGTAACGCTCTCTCCGTGCGAGCCGGCTGCGGGGGCGGCCTGGATGGGGGATGCGCAAACCGGGCTGGCGCACCATGTTCCTCGTCAACGGCGGGACTGAAGCCGCCGAGTGTTTCACGCCGGTCTCCGGCGCCACGTCTGGACCCGCCGATCGGGTCGCTTGAGCTGAACGCGGACCGCCGGTCCGTTTGGGACTAGGATGCAATGAGCAATTTCGGCCGAAACCTGGCTTTGTGGGTCATCATCGCGCTGCTGCTGGTGGTGCTGTTCAACCTGTTCCAGCCGGGCAGCGGACAGCATGGCGCCACCGCCATGGCTTACTCGGACTTCATCAGCGAGGTGAACAGCGGCCACGTCCGTGAAGCCACCATCCAGGGCCACACGGTGGCCGGCTCGCTGAACGACGGGCACGGCTTCCAGACCTACGCGCCGGAAGACCCCGGCCTGTTCCAGCGCCTGACCGACAAAGGCGTCCGCGTCGTCGCCAAGCCCGACGACGACGGCGTGAACCCGCTGCTGCGTACGCTGCTCTCCTGGTTCCCGATGCTGCTGCTGATCGGCGTGTGGGTGTTCTTCATGCGCCAGATGCAGTCCGGCGGCGGCCGCGCCATGGGCTTCGGCAAGAGCCGCGCCCGCATGCTGACCGAGAAGCAGGGGCGTATCACCTTCGAGGACGTCGCTGGCATCGACGAGGCGAAGACCGAGCTGCAGGAGATCGTCGAGTTCCTCAAGGACCCGCAGAAGTTCCAGCGCCTGGGCGGCAAGATCCCCAAGGGCGTGCTGCTGGTGGGCCCGCCCGGCACCGGCAAGACGCTGCTCGCCCGCGCCATCGCCGGCGAGGCCAACGTGCCGTTCTTCACCATCTCCGGCTCCGACTTTGTGGAGATGTTCGTAGGCGTCGGCGCCAGCCGCGTGCGCGACATGTTCGAGCAGGGCAAGAAGAACGCCCCCTGCATCATCTTCATCGATGAGATCGACGCCGTTGGCCGCCACCGCGGCGCGGGCCTCGGCGGCGGCAACGACGAGCGCGAGCAGACGCTGAACCAGATGCTCGTCGAGATGGACGGCTTCGAAAGCAACGAAGGCGTCATCCTTATCGCCGCAACCAACCGTCCGGACGTGCTGGACCCGGCCCTGCTGCGCCCCGGCCGCTTCGACCGCCAAGTGGTGGTGCCGAACCCCGACGTGCTCGGCCGCGAGAAGATTCTGCGCGTGCACATGCGCAAGGTGCCGCTCGCCAGCGACGTCGACCCCAAGACCATCGCCCGCGGCACGCCCGGCTTCTCCGGCGCCGACCTCGCCAACCTGGTCAACGAAGCCGCCCTGCTGGCCGCCCGTTTGTCCAAGCGCGTCGTCGCGATGGCCGAGTTCGAGTTTGCCAAGGACAAGGTGATGATGGGTGCCGAACGCCGCAGCCTGGTGATGAGCGACTCCGAAAAGGAGATGACCGCCTTCCACGAAGCCGGCCACGCCATCTGCAGCCTCTACGAGCCGGAATGCGACCCGATCCACAAGGCCACCATCATCCCGCGAGGCCGTGCGCTAGGAATGGTGATGAGCCTGCCCGAAGGCGACCGCTACTCCACCAGCAAGGCCAAGATGGTGGCCCAGCTCGCCATGGCGATGGGCGGCCGCGTCGCCGAGGAACTCACCTTCGGCGCCGACAAGGTCAGCAACGGCGCGTCCGGCGACATCAAGATGGCCACCGACATGGCCCGCCGTATGGTGACCGAATGGGGCATGAGCGAGAGCCTCGGCATGATCGCCTATGGCGACAACAGCCAGGAACTGTTCCTCGGCCACTCGGTGCAGCAGAACAAGAGCGTGTCCGAGCACACCGCGCAACGGATCGACGTCGAGATCAAGTCGATCATCGATACCGCCTATGCCAAGTCGAAGAGCGTGCTGACCGAGCACCAGGAAGAACTGAACCGCCTGGCGCGCGGCCTGCTGGAATACGAGACGCTGTCCGGCGAGGAAATCCGTACCGTGCTGCGCGGCGAGCCGGTCATCCGCAAGGTGGTCGACGAGCCGGCGCCGGAGCAGCGTCGGGCCAGTGTCCCGACGACCAACGCCAAGCCTTCTTCGCTGCCGCCTGGGTTGGATCCGGCGCCTCAGCCGGGGTAAGCAAGCAAGCAGTTCTTTTTTGAAAAAAAGAACCAAAAAACTTTTGTCTCCGCTGTCGCGCGCTTGCCGGAAAGAGCCGCGACAGCGGAGTCAAAAGTTTTTTGGTTCTTTTTTTCAAAAAAGAAGCGCTTGAGCCGCCCCCTGGTAATGGGGGTGCTGAACGTCACGCCCGATAGCTTCAGCGACGGCGGCCTACACCGTAACCCCATCGACGCCGGCCTTCATTTGCGCGACGCCGGCGCCGACATCATCGACGTCGGCGGCGAAAGCACCCGCCCAGGGGCCGAACCGGTCGACCCCGACGAAGAGCAGCGCCGCGTCCTGCCGGTCATCGCCGCCCTCGCCCGAGCCGGCGCCCGCCTCTCCGTCGACACCCGCAATGCGTCCACCATGGCAGCCGCGCTCGACGCCGGTGCGGCCATCGTCAACGACGTCTCCGCCCTCGGCCACGACCCGCGTGCCCTCGACACGCTGGCCGCCCGCGATTGCCAGGTGGTCCTGATGCACATGCGCGGCACGCCCCAGACCATGCGGTCCCACGCCGTCTACACCGACCTGATGCCCGAAATCATCGGCGAGCTCTCGGCCGCGATAGCCCGCGCGCAAGCCGCCGGCATCGCACGCGCCCGGCTGACAATCGACCCCGGCCTTGGCTTCGCCAAGACCGCGCCGCAGAGCCTCGAAGTGCTCCGCCGCCTGCCCGAGCTCCACGCGCTGGGCCTGCCCATCCTGGTCGGCGCCTCACGCAAGGGCTTCATCGGCACCTACGGCGGCGAGCCGGACCCGCTGCGCCGCGCGCCCGGCTCCATCGCGGCCGCCCTGTTCGCGGCGATGCAGGGCGCTGCCATCCTGCGCGTGCACGACGTGGCCGAGACCGTGCAGGCGTTGCGGGTTTGGCAAGCACTGTCGGACTACGATAAGGTAGATGAGTGTAACGATTAAGCGAAGGCAAGGCCTTCTTTTTCGAGAAAGAGAAGCAAAAAGCTTTCATCTCGGCTGTCGCGGATCGTTCCGGTGAGCGCGCGACAGCGGAAGCAAAAGTTTTTTGGTTCTTTTTTTCAAAAAAGAACTGCTTCCTTGCTTGCCTCAGGAGGACCCCCAATGACCCGCAAGCTCTTCGGCACAGACGGCATCCGCGGCCGCGCCAACGTAGGCGCTATGAGCCCGGAGACCGCGCTCCGCGTAGGCCTGGCCGCCGGCCTGCAGTTCGTCCGGGGCGAGCACCGCCACCAGGTCATCATCGGCAAGGACACCCGCCTGTCCGGCTACATGCTGGAGCCCGCGCTCGTCGCCGGCTTCACCAGCGCGGGGATGGACGTGATGCTGGTGGGCCCGCTGCCCACGCCGGCCATCGCCATGCTCACCCGCTCCATGCGCGCGGACCTCGGCGTGATGATCTCCGCCAGCCACAACTCCTTTGAGGACAACGGCATAAAGCTTTTCGGCCCGGACGGCTTCAAGCTGTCCGACGAGACCGAGCTGGAGATCGAGCGGCTGATGCAGACCGACCTGTCTGCCCGGCTGGCCGCACCCACCAAGCTCGGCCGCGCCCGGCGGCTGGAGGACGCTGCCGGCCGTTACATTGAGAGTGCGAAGGCGAGCTTCCCCCGCCGCCTGACGCTGGACGGCCTGCGCATCGTGGTGGACTGCGCCAACGGTGCTGCCTACCGCGTGGCCCCCACCGTGCTGACCGAGCTGGGCGCCGAGGTGATCCCGCTGGGCGTCACCCCGGACGGCTTCAACATCAACAAGGAGTGCGGCAGCACCCAGCCGGCCCAGCTCTGCGCCGAGGTGCTGGCGCACCGCGCCGACCTCGGCATGGCGCTGGACGGCGACGCGGACCGCGTTCTGCTGTCCGACGAGCACGGCCACCTGATCGACGGCGATCAGGTCCTCGCCCTGATCGGCCAGTCCTGGGCGCGCGACGGCCGCCTGCGCGGCGGCGGCGTGGTGGCCACCGTGATGAGCAACTTAGGCCTGGAACGCTTCCTCGGCGCCGAAGGCCTACGCCTGGAGCGCACCGCGGTCGGCGACCGCTACGTGGTCGAGCGCATGCGCGAGACCGGCATCAACGTGGGCGGCGAGCAGTCCGGCCACATGATCCTGTCGGACTTCGCCACGACCGGCGACGGGCTGGTCGCCGCCCTGCAGGTGCTGGCCACCGTGATGACCGAGGCGCGCCCGGTCAGCGAGGTGTGCCGCCGCTTCACGCCGCTGCCGCAGCTGCTGCGCAACGTCCGCTTCGCCGGCGGCCAGCCGCTGTCGGACCCGCGCGTGAAGGAGGCCGTGCGCGGCGTGGAGGCGCGTCTGGCTGGGCATGGCCGGGTGCTGCTGCGGCCGAGCGGGACCGAGCCGCTGATCCGGGTGATGGCGGAAGCCGAGGACGAGGCGGTCGTAAGCCAAGTGGTGGCCGAGCTGTGCGAGGTGATCGAGCGGGCGTCTGCTATGACGGCGGCGGCGGATTAAGGAAGCAAGCGCTTCTTTTTCGAGAAAAAGAAGCAAAAAGCTTTTATCCCGGCTGTCGCGGACGGTTGAACGACACGCTTCAACCCGGCAGACCCGACGGGACCAAAAGTTTTTTGGTTCTTTTTTTCAAAAAAGAACCGCTTGCCTTGCCTTGCCTTCACTCAGCGATCCCTCAAACTGAAAGCCGGTCTGCATGACCCCCCGCGTCCTGGTCGTTGCCGGGTCGGATTCCGGCGGCGGCGCGGGCATCCAGGCCGACATCAAGACGATCATGGCGCTCGGCGGCTACGCCACGACTGCGCTCACCGCGGTCACCGCGCAGGACACGCTCGGCGTGCACGGCGTGGTCACCATCCCGCCCGGCTTCGTGGCCCTGCAGATGCGCCGCGTGCTGGACGACATCGGCGCCGACGCGGTGAAGTCCGGCATGCTGGGCGACGCCGCCACCATCGAGGCAGTGGCCGGCGTGCTGGCTGACTACCCCGCGCTGCCCTTCGTGCTCGACCCGGTGATGGTGGCCAAGGGCGGCCACGCGCTGCTGGAGCCAGGCGCCGTCGCCGCGCTGAAACGCCTGCTGGTGCCGCTGGCGAGCGTGCTCACGCCCAACGTGCCGGAAGCCGAAGCCCTCTGCGGCACCACCATTCGGACCGTCGACGACCTGGAGCACGCCGCCGCGGCGCTGCTCACGCTCGGCGCGCCCGCCGTGCTGGTGAAGGGCGGGCACCTGGAAGCGGAGGTGGTCACCGACGTGCTGGCCACGGCACAGGGCGTCGTCAGGTTCACTTCGCCACGGCAGGCCACGCGCCACACGCATGGCACGGGGTGCACGCTCGCCAGCGCCATCGCCGCCGGCCTGGCGCAAGGTATGAGCCTGCAGGACGCGGTGGTGCGTGCGCGCGCCTACGTGCAGGCGGCCATCAAGACCGCGCCGGGGTTCGGGGCCGGCGCCGGCCCGTTGGACCACGGCGCCGCATGGGACAGGGGAGACGAGGCGTGAAGCTGGCTTACTGGGTGGTGGACGCGTTTACCGACCGCATTTTCAGCGGCAACCCCGCAGCCGTGGTGCTGCCGGAGGCCGCCCTGCCGGACGCCCTGATGCAAACTATCGCGGCAGAGAACAATCTCAGCGAGACCGCGTTCGCCGTGCCGGAAGCCGACGGCTACAGGCTGCGCTGGTTCACCCCCACCGTGGAGGTGGACCTCTGCGGCCACGCCACCCTGGCCACCAGCTTCGTGCTCGCCAGACGCGGCCAGGCCGGCCCGTTCCGCTACCACACCCGCTCCGGCGTGCTGACCGCGTCCGTGTCCGGCGCCAAGATCGAGCTGGACTTCCCTGCCCACAGCTTCGCGCGGGTGGCCACGCCCGACGGCCTCGCCGCCGCGCTGGGCGCCGAACCGCTGGAGGTGGTTCAGTCCGCCAGACTGGTGGCGGTGCTGGCGAGCCCCGCGCAGGTGGCCGCATTGCGCCCGGACCTGGCCACGGTCGCCGCGCGTTTCGACGGCGCGGTCGCGGTCACCGCCGCCGGCGGCGTGGACGGGGCGGACATCACCAGCCGCTACTTCGCACCGGGCTACGGCATCGACGAGGACCCGGTGACCGGCTCGCTGCACACACAGGTGGTGCCGTACTGGGCCGAGACGCTGCGCAAGACGACGCTGGTCTGCCACCAGGCGAGCGCGCGCGGCGGAATGATGACGTGCAGGCTGGCAGGCGAGCGGGTTCATCTGCGTGGTTCGGCAGTGCTCTATGCGAGTGGGGAGATGCACCTGCCGGATTAGGCGAGCGGTCCGCTGTCGGGGACAAAGCAAGCGGTTCTTTTTTGAAAAAAAGAACCAAAAAACTTTTGTTTCCGTGAGATGCGCGTTGTTGAAACGCGTCGTTTCAGGTGTCCGCGCCTGCGATCGTGCCGTTGGGCTGAGACCGGCGGCCGGCATGTCGAGCGAGGACCTGCAAGGTAGAAAATCTTGTTATACAGCAGCCGAGACGTCGACTCCTGTAGAGCTTGGGGAACGTCGATAGGCGGCGAGAAAGCCAGACCTAATTTTTTGGGATAATACCAAACGGTCTGAAGGTTGATCGTTCCGAAGCAAGCAAGGCCTTCTTTTTTTCAAAAAAGCAGGCCTTGCTTTCTGCTTCGCGATCGTCCGCAGCGTGCATTCAAGGATGCACAGATAGTTCCCTTCCAAGAAAAACCGCGTTGCCTTGCCTCCGACCGGTCAACCGCCGGCTCGTCAGTCGTTACGATACCCGAGTTTTGTGTTCAGCCGTGCCAGCCCGGTCTGTTGGAAGAACTCCTCTGCGGCCGGGCTCCACACAGGCTGCGGGTTGGGCTTCCCGGAAAGCAGCGTCGGCGTAGGCTGCCCGCGCATCTGCACCACGGCAGCGGCAAACGCCGCGGCTGCCGCCGTGTCCCATCCGGCAAGCTGTGCCTGCAGGGCCGACGCGTCGTTTGCGCCGGCCAGGTCCTCGAAGCGCAGCAGCGGCTCGCTGCGTTCCAGGATGCAGGCGGCGGTACGCGCCACGTGGGCGACGTCGCGGTCCGCGAAGAAACTGAGAAAGGCGAGGAACCCGTCGGCCGCGCCCAGCGCCCGCCAGACCGCGTCGGCCGGGGAGAGCGGCCGCACCACCTGCCGCTTGAACCTGTAGAGCGAGGCGAGCACCGCGCGCAGGTCGCGCACGCAGTGCACAATCCTGACGCCGGCCTGGGCCACGCCGTCCAATTGCGCGGGGTCGTCGATGTGGCCCACCGCCACCTCGCCCGGCTGCAGGATGTGCGCGACCGCGGCGGCCGGCACGGTGCGGCGGTGCTGTTCCGGCGCTGTGTGCATCTCGGTGTCCGCCACCTCGCGGTAGTCGTCGCAGAACTGCGCGCCCAGGTGCAGGCGGGTGCGGTGCATCCCGGCGTGCACGGCGGCGGCTTCCAGCAGGTAGGTGCCGCTTTTCGGGACGGTGTTGATCAGCAGGGCAGGGGCCGCTTGCGGGTTCGGGGGGGCGGCCGGCAGTTCGATCACCGGCAGCAGGTACAGCCCTGCCTCGCGGGAGACGAACGCGTTGACCTCGGCTGCAAAGGCCAGCGTGTTGGTTGGGCGCCCGGACGCGTCGAAGAACGCGAGGGTTTGGCCAACGATTTGGTAGGCCGTCTCGTTCGGATGGCGGTAGTGGCTCACGCTGCCGTCCCGCCGCAGCACGAGGTCGCCGAAATGCCCGCCGGCGAGCGAGCCGTAGCGGTAGACGGTGCGGCAGACCCGCGCGTCGCCGCCGCCTTGCGCGGTGGTCACCGGATGCGGCCGTTCCGCCTCAGCACAGCGCAATCGGTAAGCCTTGTGTGGCGTTGCATGTCGGTCCCCGTGCCCGGCGGCCACCCGACAAAAGCAAGCGGTTCTTTTTTGAAAAAAAGAAGCAAAAAACTTCTGACTCCGCTGTCGCTCGCTCGCCGGACAAAGCCGCGACAGCCGCACCAAAAGCTTTTTGCTTCTTTTTCTCGAAAAAGAAGCGCTCGCTTGCCTCGCGTCAGGGGCTTGCTTGACCAACCCATTTTTCGTAGGAACCGCACTCCGCGGCGTGGGCGCGTAGCACAGCGGTAGTGCACTACCTTGACATGGTAGGGGTCACAGGTTCAATCCCTGTCGCGCCCACCACCGAGCCCAGCTTCCTGGCGAGGGACCCATCGATCGCGCCGACATTGACCTTACTGGGCGCCATCTCCTCTTGTCCGACATCGCGCTGACCGACCGGCCCGGCTGCTACACCATTCGAGCCCCAGCCGGCCAGGCCGCGCCGCTGCTGTTCTCCTCGCCGCATTCCGGCCGCGACTATGCGCCGGACTTCCTTGCCGCCGCCAGGCTGGACGCGCTCGCCCTGCGCCGCAGCGAGGATTGCTTCATGGAAGAGATCTGCGCCGGCGTGCCAGATCACGGAGGCACGCTGATCGCCGCCAGCTTCCCGCGCGCCTGGTGCGACGCCAACCGCGAAGCCTGGGAGCTCGACCCGTCCATGTTCGAGGACGCGCTGCCCGCCTGGGTCAACACCACCAGTGCGCGGGTGAGCGCCGGCCTGGGCACCATCGCCCGCGTGGTGGCCACCGGCGAGGCGATCTACCGTGACCGCCTGCGCTTCGCCGAGGCTGAGCGCCGGGTTGCCGAGTGCTGGCAGCCCTACCACGACGCCGTGCTCGCCTTGACGAATGACACCCGCGACCGCTTCGGCGCCTGCCTGTTGGTGGACTGCCACTCGATGCCCGCGCATGCCTGCCAGGACCGCCGGCCGGTGCCCGACATCGTGCTGGGCGACTCCCACGGTGCGGCCTGCGCGCCGGCGCTGCTGCGCGAGGTGGAGCACCACTTCATGCGGTGCGGCTACGTGGTGCGCCGCAACGACCCCTATGCTGGCGGCTACATTACCCGCCACTACGGCAAGCCGTCCAGCCACATCCACGCCCTTCAGGTGGAGGTCGCCCGCGCGCTGTACATGGACGAGGCGAGCCTGGAGAAGTGTCCGGGCTTC
Source organism: Acetobacteraceae bacterium (assembly GCA_965198755.1). Taxonomy (GTDB): domain Bacteria; phylum Pseudomonadota; class Alphaproteobacteria; order Acetobacterales; family Acetobacteraceae; genus BOG-908. The sequence goes on along the minus strand of OZ240673.1, from coordinate 2,422,964 downwards.
GGCCGCGTGCAGCAGGACATGGCCGGCCTGGCCGCGCTGCTCGCAGACCAGGCGCCTGCACTGATGCGGTAGTTGCGCGGCGTGTCAGAGCCCGCTTGATGCGCGGGAGAACATCGCGCTGATCACGTTGCCGAAGCTGGTGAAGATGCCGAGCAGGGAGAGGCAGAGGAAGGCGGCGACGATGCCGTATTCGAGCGCGGTGACGGCGTGGCGGTCGGCGAGGAAGCAAGTGGTTCTTGTTTGAAAAGAACCAGAGAACGTTTGCTCTCTGCAGGTGCGCGGTGTTGGGACGTGTCGCTTCAGCAATACGCGACAGCCGCAATGAAAGCTTTCTGCTGCTCGAAGAAGGCCTTTGCTTCTTCTTGCCCGGTCAGTGTTCTCGCCACTTGGTATAAGACGCACGTGCAGACCTTCCCAAGCGTGCCGGACTATTCGACGCGCATGTAGAACATATATACGTCGCAAATGCTAGTGGTGTCGGTTTAGCAACGGGTTAATGACGTCCGGCCAGGCACAAAAAAAAGGCGGTGCCGTGAGGCACCGCCAAGTTTAGGGAGGAAACGTCCAAGATGCGGCGTGCCGAAGCAGCACCGCACACATACAGTATGGTCCAAGGCCGGGCTGCGCAAGCATTTTTTTGCAATGCAGCATTTTCCTCGCAGGGTCGTTAACGCCGCCTTCAGCCGACCCTGCGATGCTGCGGCATGCGCCTTCTTTCCTGCATCGCCTGGGTTGTGCTGGCTTGGGCCTGGCTTCCGCTCTCGGCCATCGCTGCAGGTGCGGCCGTGCAAGCGATTGTCGAGCCGGGGCAGGGGAGCCTGTCCAGGGCAGCCATCACTGCGGCTGAGGCGTCCCGCCACGTGCCGGACGCCTTTCTGCAGGCCATCGCGCGCGTGGGATCCGGCCGCCCGGACCCGCTGACCGTCACCATCGCACCCTGGCTGTGGACGGTGAATGCCGAAGGCGCGGGCAGCTTCTACGCCAGCAAGCAGGAGGCGGTGGCCGCCGTTCGTGCGCTGCAGGCGCGCGGCGTCCGACCGATGGACGTCGGCTGCATACAGGTCAACCTGATGCACCACCCGGACGCCTTTGCCTCGCTCGAACAGGCTTTCGACCCCGCCGCCGACGCGGCCTACCACTCGCAGATGCCCACCCTCGGCGAGCATTACCAGCGCCGTGTCCTCGCCGAATGGGCGCTGCCGGACGGCCGCAGAGACGGCGAGAGGCCGGCCAGGCGGCACGCCGCACCGGCGCCGGTGCCCAGACCCGAAGCGGACGCCACGGCGCTGGCCGCCGCCGCGCCGGCGGCGCCGCCCGGCGGCATGGCACCGGTCGGCAGGATGGCGGCGATGGTCTCGCAACCTGCCTCGATAATGCGCTCGGCGGGGGTGACCGGGCGCAACCTTGCCGCCTACCGGCTGATGCCCACGCGCCTGGCCGTGCGTCCGCTGGACCATCTGATGCCCGCCGGCCTGAAGCTGCCGCGCCCGCCGCTGACTTGAACGCCGTCGCCGTTCGGCCACTTGCTCGGCATGCCCGTTGAGGTGCATGGCAAGCGTGACGGCCCGGGCGGCCGGTCAACAAGAGGCGAGCAGCGATTTGACAGGACCAACACCTGGCCGGGCCTCGCAACACCTGGCCGGCCGCAGCGCCCGCCTCGCCTGCGTCGCGGCAGCCTGCCTCGCTGCCCTGGCCGGCCCGCGCCAGGCGCACGCCCAGGCCGCCGGCGACGCAGTCCCGGTCACCGTGGTGCGCGCCGCCCGCCAGGACGTGCCTGAATACGTCACCGGCATCGGCACCGTGCAGGCCTACCGCTCGGTGCTGGTCCGCGCCCGGGTGGACGGTAACCTGGACAGCATCGGCTTCCGCGAGGGCCAGACGATCCACCCCGGCGACCTCCTCGCCCAGATCGACCCGCGCCCCTACGCTGCCGCACTCGCCCAGGCGCAGGCCAGGCGCGCCGCCGACGAGGTGCAGCTGGAGAACGCCAAGCGCGACCTGGTGCGCTACGCCAACCTGGTCCGCACCAACGAGGCCTCGCACCAGCAGACCGACACCCAGCAGGCGCTGGTTGGCCAGTACGTCGCCAACCTGCAGGGCGACGAGGCCGCCGTTGCCAGCGCCGAGCTTAACCTGAACTATTGCCGCATCACCGCGCCCATCGAAGGCATGGTCGGTCTGCGCCTGGTCGACATCGGCAACCTCATCCACGCCACCGACCAGACCGGCATTGTCAGCATCACCCAGGTCCACCCGATCGCCCTACTGTTCACCCTGCCGCAGGACCAGCTCGCTTCGGTGCGCACCGCAATGGCGCAGACCGGCGGCGCCCCGGAAGTCGACGCCCTGGCCGGCGACGGCGGCCAGGTGCTCAGCCGCGGCAAGCTGCTGACCATCAACAACACCATCGACACGCTGACCGGCACGATCGAGCTGAAGGCCGAGTTCGCCAACACCGACGACAAGCTCTGGCCCGGCCAGTTCGTCACCGGCCGGCTGCTGCTGGGCACCGCAAATCACGTGGTGACGCTGCCGCCGCAGGCCGTCCAGCACGGCCCGGACGGCCTCTACGTCTACCTCGTCAAGCCCGACCAGACGGTCGACCGCCGCGCGGTGACGCTCGGCTACCAGGATTCCGGCCACGTGATCATCAGCGACGGGCTGCAGGCCGGCGAGACGGTGGTGCTGTCCGGCCAGCTTCGCGTGCAGCCGGGCACCAAGGTCGACCCCCGCCAGCAGGACGCGAGCTAAGCCCCCGCCCATGAGCATCTCCACCCCGTTCATCCGCCGGCCGATCGCCACCTCGCTGGTGATGGCGGCGATCTTCCTGGTCGGCGTCGCCAGCTACCCGCTGCTGCCGGTCGCCCCGCTGCCGACGGTGGACTTCCCCACCATCTCGGTCAGCGCCAGCTACCCAGGCGCCAGCCCGGACGTGATGGCCAGCTCGGTCGCCGAACCGCTGGAGACGCAGCTCAGCCAGATCAACGGGCTGAGCCAGATGACGTCGATCAACGTGCTCGGCAGCTCCACCATCACCGTGCAGTTCGACCTCTCGCGCAACGTGGACGCGGCCGCCACCGACGTGCTCGAAGCGATCAACGGCGCGCAGGGCCAGCTGCCCAAGAACCTTCCCAGCCAGCCCACCTTCCGCAAGGTGAACCCGGCCGACAGCCCGATCTTCCTGATGAGCGTGTGGTCGAACGACCTGCCGCTGACGACGGTGGACGACTACGCCGAGAACGTGCTGAGCCAGCAGCTCAGCCAGGTCACCGGCGTCAGCCAGGTGGTCGTCGGCGGCCAGCAGAAGCCCGCCATCCGCGTCCAGGTGGACCCGGCCCGCATCGCCGCGATGGGCCTGACCATGGAGGACGTGCGCGCGGTGCTGACCAACGCCACCGTCAACAGCCCCAAGGGCAGCATCGACGGCAGCCGCCAGTCCTTCACCGTGCAGGCCAACGACCAGCTGACCGAGCCGGCCGACTACGGCAAGCTGATCGTCGCCTACCGCAACGGCGCGCCGGTGCGCATCCGCGACATCGGCCAGGCCATCCGCGGCCCGCAGAACGACGAGCTGGCCGCCTGGCAGGACGCCAACGGCCGCACCCGCCGCGGCGTGCTGCTGATCATGTACAAGCAGCCCGGTGCCAACGTCATCGCCACCGTCGCACGCATCCAGGCCGCACTCCCGCGGTTGGAGAAAAGCATCCCGCCGTCCATCCACGTGCAGACCATCGTCGACCGCACGCAGACCATCCGCGCCTCCGTGGCCGACGTGGAGTTCACCCTGATCCTCTCCATCGCGCTCGTGGTGATGGTGATCTTCCTGTTCCTGCGCAGCGTGTGGGCCACCATCATTCCCAGCGTCACCGTGCCGCTGGCCTTGGTGGGCACCTTCGCGGCGATGTACATCATGGGCTACAGCCTGGATAACCTCTCGCTGATGGGTCTCACCATCGCGGTCGGCTTCGTGGTCGACGACGCCATCGTCATGCTTGAGAACATCTACCGCCACATCGAGGACGGCATGGCGCCGCTCGAGGCCGCGCTGCAGGGCGCCGGCGAGATCGGCTTCACCATCGTCTCCATCAGCGTATCGCTGATCGCGGTGTTCATCCCGCTGCTGCTGATGGGCGGCATCGTGGGGCGGTTGCTGCGCGAGTTCGCCATCGTGGTGTCGATGACGGTGGTGATCTCCGCTTTCGTCTCTCTCACGCTCACGCCGATGATGTGCGCGCGCTTCCTGCAGGCCGAAACACATGAGCACGGCCGCCTGTACCGCGCGGTGGAATGGGTGTTCGACGCCATGCTGGCGTTCTACCGCCGCACGCTGGCCGTCGCCCTGCGCTTCCGCTTCGTCACGCTGATGGTGTTCCTGGCCACCGTCACGCTGACCGGCTACCTGTTCATCATCATCCCGAAAGGCTTCTTCCCGCAGCAGGACATCGGAACGCTGATCGCCATTACGGAGGCCAACCAGGACACCTCCTACAAGGAGATGTATCAGAAGCAGGAGCAGCTGAACGCCATCCTGCAGGCCGACCCTGCAGTGGCCAGCTTCGCCTCCTTCATCGGCGCCGGAAACGGCGGGCAGACGGCCAACAACGGCCGCATCTACATGAACCTCAAACCCTGGGGCACCCGCGACCCGATCACCACGGTTATCGCCCGCCTTGCGGCCAAGGCCGAGGCGATCGAGGGCTTCCGCATCTACATGCAGCCCGCGCAGGACATCACCGTCGGCGGCCGCCTCGCCCGCACGCTCTACCAGTACACCCTGCAGGACGCTGACCCGGCGGAGCTGAACCAGTGGGCGCCGAAGCTGCTGGACCGCCTGCGCACCATCCCGATCCTGCGCGACGTCACCACCGACCAGCAGGTGGCCGGCACCACCGCCACCCTGGCCATCGACCGCGACGCCGCCGCCCGCTTCGGCATCCAGCCGCAGCAGATCGACGACACGCTGTACGACGCGTTCGGCCAGCGCGAGGTGACCCAGTACTTCACCCAGCTCAACTCGTACTACGTCATCGAGGAAGTGCCCGCCCAGCTCGAAGGCGACGTCCACACGCTGGACCGCCTCTACGTCCGCGGCACGTCGGGCGGCCCGCCGGTGCCGCTCTCCGCCTTGGTCCACCGCACCACCATCCCGATCTCGCCGCTGGCGGTGAACCACCAGAGCCAATTTCCCGCGGTGACCATCAGCTTCAACCTGGTGCCCGGCGCTTCGCTGGGCGAGGCGGTCAACCAGGTGGACGCCGCCCGGGTGCAGATCGGCGCGCCCGGCTCCCTGCAGGGCTCGTTCCAGGGCAACGCGGCGGCGTTCCAGTCCTCGCTCAGCAGCGAACCCTATTTGATCGCCGCGGCCCTGGTCGCCGTGTACATCATCCTCGGCATCCTGTACGAGAGCTACATCCTGCCGCTGACCATCCTTTCCACCCTGCCGTCGGCCGGCGTGGGCGCGCTGCTGATGCTGATGCTGGCCGGGCGCGACCTCTCGGTCATCGCCATCGTCGGCATCATCCTGCTGATCGGCATCGTCAAGAAGAACGGCATCATGATGGTGGACTTCGCCATCCACGCCGAACGCGAGGGCGGCGCCACCCCGCTCGAAGCGATCACCCAGGCCTGCCTGCTGCGCTTCCGGCCGATCATGATGACCACCATGGCGGCCCTGCTGTCCGGTCTGCCGCTGATGCTGGAACACGGCGCCGGCTCCGAACTTCGCCAGCCGCTGGGCTACGCGATGGTGGGCGGGCTGCTCGTCAGCCAGGCGCTGACGCTTTATACCACGCCGGTGATCTACCTGTATCTCGATGCGCTGGCGCATTGGCTCTCTCCGGAGGCGGAGCAGCGGATGCCAAGGCTGGCGACGACTATGGCGGGGGCGGATGCGGACTAAGCAAGCAAGGCCTTCTTTTCTGAAGAAAAGAAGCAAAAGACTTTTGTCGCGGCTGTCGCGGACTCTCCCACACGGCACGACCAAGGGACCAAAAGTTTTTTGGTTCTTTTTTTCAAAAAAGAACTGCTTGCTTTGACCCCGGAAGAGCTCCTCAGACTCCGCGACAGCATCGACAACATCGACGCTGCCCTGATCTACCTGCTCGCCGAGCGCTTCAAATGCACCCAGCAAGTCGGCCGCCTCAAGGCGCATCTCGGTCTGCCCGCGGCCGACAAGGCGCGCGAAGCCCAGCAGGTGGCACGCCTGCGCACGCTCGCCGAAGGTGCGAAACTGGACCCGGAGTTCGCCGAGAAGTTCCTCGCCTTCGTCGTGCGCGAGGTCATCCAGCATCACGAGTCGATCGCAGCGGACGCACTCGCAACAGGGTGATGGCAACCGTGCCACAGGGCACAGGTTAGCTGTCGGAACCTGCAGGCGGGGAGCCTCCGACATGCCGCACATCGTCGTCGCCGTCCCCGTTCGTGACGAAGCTTCCCTCATCCCCGACTGCCTGCGCGCGCTCGCCCTGCAGCAGGGTGGCCACCGTGCTGAAGTCCTGCTGCTGGTCAATAACAGTTCCGACGGTACTGCCGACATCGCGCGTGGCCTGCGCCCGACCCTGCCCTGTCCGGTTCACGTGCTGGAACATCGCTTCCCCCCTGCCGAGGCCAGCGCCGGCCACGCTCGCCGCCTCGCCATGTCCAAGGCTGCCATGCTGACGAGCCCTGGCGGGATCGTCATGACCACCGACGCCGACAGCTGCGTGCCGGCCGACTGGCTGGAGGCCAACATGGCCGCCTTCGAGGCCGGCGCCGACGTTGTCTGCGGCCGCGCGGTGATTGATCCCGTCGACGCGCTGCAGATCCCACGCCACCTGCACGACGACGATGCGCACGAAGTCACCTACCAGCTGCAACTCGAGCAGATCGCCTGCCTGCTGGACCCCGACCCGGCCGACCCCTGGCCCCGCCACGCCGAAGAATCCGGCGCCAGCATCGCCGTGCGCGTCGAAGCCTTCACCAGCGCCGGCGGCGTGCCGCCGGTCAGCGCCGGGGAAGACCGCGCCCTGGTCGACGCGCTGCGCAGGGGCGACGCGCATATTCGCCATGCGCCCGACGTGTGGGTGAACGTCTCCGGCCGCATCGTCGGCCGCGCCCGCGACGGCATGGCCGACACCATCCGCCGCCGCATCGGGCGGCAGGACCTTCACGTCGACGGGTCGATGGAGCCGGTGGCCGCCAGGGTCCGCCGCATCGGCGCGCGGCGCCTGCTGCGCCTGGCCTGGGGCAGCGTGGTCGGCCGCAGCTCGTTGGTGGGCCACTTGGCGCGCGAGCTTCAACTGTCGCAGAGCCAGCTGGAAGGCTGGATGGCGCTGCCGGCCTTCGGCGCCGCCTGGGCAGAGGTCGAGCGGACGAGCCCCACGCTGGAACGCCGGCCGGTGGCCCGGGTGGATCTGAGCGCCCAGATCCGGGTGGCGGAGGGTGTTCTCGCGAGTTTGGTGGGGGCGACGGTGCGGATCGGGCCGGAGCAGCCTGGATAGAAAGCAAGCAGTTCTTTTTTGAAAAAAAGAACCAAAAAACTTTTGTCCCCTTCGACACGCGTTGGTGAAACGTATCGCTTCAGCTTTCCGCGACAGCCGAGACAAAAGCTTTTTGCTTCTTTTTCTCGAAAAAGAAGGCCTTTCTTCCCTTCGCTGCGCTAGCACCGCGCCGACACCCCGCTGCCGCAAACACTCCGTCAGCGTAGCCCAATGGGATGAACCTCCCGAAAGACTTGCCGCCCACTGCCGACACGGCCGTGCCCACGAACAAGGCCAACCATGTCAGACGACGACCTACGCACCGAGATCGCCGCCCTGTGGCAACGGCGGGACACACTCTCCGCCAACGCCGGCCTCGAGGCGCGCCGCCCCGTGGACCAGGCGCTCGAAGCCCTCGGCAGCGGCCGGCTGCGGGTGGCCGAGCCCACGCCCACCGGGTGGCACACCCACCCCTGGCTGAAGCAGGCGGTCCTGCTCTCCTTCCGCCTCAGCGACAGCGCGCCCACCCCGGACGCCGCCGGCGCCCCCGCCTACGACAAGGTGCCGCTCAAGACCACCGGCTGGGACGCGGCACGTTTCGCGCAGGCCGGCTTCCGCATGGTGCCCGGCGCCATCGTCCGCCGCTCTGCCTACGTGGCCCCGGGCGTGGTGCTGATGCCCTGCTTCGTCAACGTCGGCGCTCATATCGGCGCCGGCACCATGATCGACACCTGGTCCACCGTCGGCAGCTGCGCGCAGGTGGGGGCGAACTGCCACATCAGCGGCGGCGTGGGCCTGGGCGGCGTGCTGGAGCCCCTGCAGGCCAACCCGGTCATCATCGAGGACGACTGCTTCATCGGCGCCCGCTCCGAGGTGGCCGAGGGCGTCATCGTCGAACGCGGCGCGGTCATCTCGATGGGCGTGTTCCTGGGCGCATCCACCCGCATCGTCGACCGCACCACCGGCGAGGTGCATACCGGCCGGGTGCCGGCCTATGCAGTGGTGGTGCCGGGGACGCTGCCGGGGCGGCCGTTGCCGGACGGCTCGCCGGGGCCGGGGCTTGCCTGCGCGGTGATCGTCAAGCGGGTGGACGCGCAGACGCGGGCGAAGACGGCGGTGAATGAATTGTTAAGGGAGTGAGCAAGCGCTTCTTTTTCGAGAAAAAGAAGCAAAAAGCTTTTATCGCGGCTGTCGCGGATTTTTCCGGTGAGCGCGCGACAGCGGAGACAAAAGTTTGGTTCTTTTTTTCGAAAAAGAACTGCTTCCTTGCTTTCTTGCCTTCCCCTGAACACTGTTAATCCATGACCCGCCTTTCCCACCTGGCCGCCTGCCACGGCCGCAAGCCCCGCGGCCAGGGCGCCTCCCGACGCGGCGAGATCCTGCAGGCCGCCAAGCACCTCTTTGCCGAGGAGGGCGTCGCCCACGTCACCATGCGGCGCATCGGTGCCGCCGTCGGCGTCTCGCCCACCGCGCTCTACATGCACTTCGCCGACAAGGACGCGCTGCTCGCCGCCATCGCGCAGGACGTGTTCTCCGAACTGCTGGAGCGGCTGGAGCGAAGCGAAAGTCCCGGTCAGACGCCGCTCGAAAGCCTGCGCTCCGGCCTGCGCGCCTACATCGCCTTTGGCCTGGAGCGCCCTGACGAGTACCGCCTCACCTTCATGAGCCGGGCGTTCCGCCGCGCCGAGGCCAAAACGCACGCGCTCGAGATCGCCGACCGCTCCTTTGCCATCCTGCAGGACAAGGTGATCGACATGATGCGCGACGGCACCGTCGCCGCCGGCGATGCCTGCGCAGTGGCCGAAGCCATCTGGGCAACGCTGCACGGCGTCACCGCCATGCTCCTCGACCAGTGCGACAACCTCGACACCGCGCCCGACTTGCTGATCGAGACGGCGCTGAACCTGCTCGAAGCCGGGCTCACCCGCGTGCACAGCCCGAAAATCTTCGCAGTGCAACAAATATAAACCTTGTTAAGTTAACAATGGTCACCCATTATCCTGGTCGTCACGCACCGCTCTGGAGGTCGACCGTGTTCCTGTCCCAAGCTTTGCACTCAGCCGCTTCTCCTACCGCCGGCAGCTGCCGCCTGGCCGTCTGCGCCTCCCTGGCTGGCGCCGTTCTGACGCTCGGCCTGGTCGCCGCCGGCCAGCCCGGCCGTCTGGATCAGGCTGACCTCGCATCACCATCGGCCGCAGCGCCGATCGTGTTGCAGGACACCAGCCTGACCGCGCTGCGCGAGCGAGCAGAGGCCACGCGCGCGCAGCTTCTCGCCCGCCACGGCGTCGCCGCGGTCACCCTGGAGGGTTTGCGCCAGCAGGGCGTCGCCATCGACTACGCGCCGCGCCGCCTGGCGGCACTCGGCATCTCGCCGCAGGAGCTGACCGCAGGGTTGCAGGTCGACGCCAGCCAAAGCAGGCCGGGCCACGTGGCGCTGGCCGCCGCGGCGCCAGGCTTGCAGTCCGTGGCTGACCGGCAGGTGCATGCCGGCCGGCAGATCGTGCGGCTGGGTGACGTCGCGCTGGTGTCACGCGTGAGGCTGGACCCACCGGTTTCCACGTTGGAGGTGCAGGGGGTGCCGGCGGTTCTGGTGGTGGTGACCCCGGTCAAGTAAGCAAGCGGTTTGTTTTCAGTGTCTGTTTCAGAAGCCGCCCCGGCGTCCATCTGACGCGGTTTTTCTCCGCTCCGGTGCTCGAAAACGACGCCAGCTGACTCGTATCGATCGGGTTGGAGATTGATCGCTCCGAAGCAAGCAAGGCCTTCTTTTTTGAAGAAAAGAAGCAAAAAACTTTTGACTCCGCTGTCGCGGACCTTTCCGGAGAGCGCGCGACAGCGGAGTCAAAAGTTTTTTGGTTCTTTTTTTCAAAAAAGAACCGCTTGCCTTGCCTTCCACCAGGCAACGCTCCGCGCCCCTGATCTCAGAACATCACCCAAATGCCGCCGAGCAAAGCTGCGATCGCAGCGAAGCTGACACCTAGCGCCATGTAGCAGCCGATCACCACGCCCTCGATCGACTTCTTTATGCTCGCCCGGTCGTTGAGGTTCGGGAACGCCTCGGACGGCACGCCGACGCCGAGGAACGCACACAGCGGCGACCACCCATCGGTGACCGTGAAGACGAGAAGTTTGTCGGCCGGCACAGCAGCTTTAACCTCGTCGACGTAGGCGTTGTAGCGCGCCATGGCCATGGCCTTGTCGTGCATCACGCCCTTCAGCGCACGCCCCCACAACAATCCGCGCGCGACGATGCCCAGCCGCTCGCCAAACATCGTCAGCACGTCCAGAACCTTGAACTGCCACAGCGTCTCAGTGAAGTAGATCGTCTCGACCACGCTGTCGTACCAGGCTTCCGCACCACGCGGGTGCAGCGTCAGCAACACCTTTGCGTCGGGGTAGGCGACGAGCAGTTCGCGCCATACGCTGCACGCGGGGAAGTCCACCGTCGCGGTGTACTTGCCGAACACTCTCTGCCAGTCGTGCTGTGTGCCCGGCGGTGTTTTCGCGACCTTGCTCCAGAAGGAGAGGTGCTTCCTGTTCGCCTTGTTCAGCAGGACTTCCCTCATGTGGTAACAGGGAAAGCCGAGCTGGTTGAGCGCAGCGAACGTGGACAGAGTACCGGTGCGGCCGAACCCCGCGCCGATCAGCTTCAACGACATGCTTGTTTCCATACGTGACAAGGCAAGAAAGCAAGGCCTGCTTTTTTGAAAAAAAGCAGCAAAAAACTTTTGGTCCCGCTGTCGCGGAGTCTCCCTCAGCGTGTACTCAAGAGAGCAAAAGTTTTTTGGTTCTTTTTTTCAAAAAAGAACTGCTTTCTTGCTTTCTACTCGTCAGTGTCCAGGAAAAACTGATCCGCCTCCTCGTCGTAGTTGAACAGCTCGGCGAAACGCCCCCACCCGATCACCGCGCGCAGCGTATCTTCCGCGTAGTCCGGCGACATATGATCTTCCAGCTCGTCGCGGAACCGCACCGCGCTGGCGCGGTGGTTCCACCGTTCGTCCAGCACGCTGCGCACGGTGGCTGCCAGCTTCACGTGAGCGCGCAACGCGGCGGCGAACAGCGTCTTGCGCTCGTCGGTGTCCGCGTTGGCAAACTGGCGCCCCTGCTCGGTCAACTTGATGTCGCCTTCCTCCAGCTCGGCGAAGTGCAGCAGAGACAGCGTCTCGCCCAGCGGCAGCAGCTCGTCGAGTTCCAGCTGCAGCGCGCCCGCTAGCGGCGGCAGGTCGGCGCGGCCGCGATACGGCTCGCCGGCCAGCGTCTCGATCAGGCCCGACATCAGGTTGATGTTGACCGGGTGTAGCGCGTGCACGGTCTCCACTTGCGGTGCCCCAGCCGCCGCACCGGAAGCCGGCGCCGGCACGCTGGTCGCACGCCGCGTCATCAGCGCGTAGATGTCGTCGACGAACTTGCGGAACGCCGCGTCGTGGCGGCGGCGGGGGTGCGGGAACGGTACGCGCAACTCCTGCGCCACCCGCCCGGGGTTGGACGAGAACACCAGGATGCGGTCGCACATCAGCACCGCCTCCTCGATGTTGTGCGTCACCATCAGGATGGAACGCACCGGCAGCTTGCCGTCCATCCACAGATCGATCAGGTCGGTGCGCAGCGTCTCCGCCGTCAGCACGTCGAGCGCGGAAAACGGCTCGTCCATCAGCAGCAAGTCCGGGTGCACCACCAGCGCGCGCGCCAGGCCCACGCGCTGTCGCATGCCGCCGGACATTTCCTTGGGGTAGGCGTCCTCGTAACCGCCCAGGCCGATCAGGTCGATTGCCTCCTCGGCACGCTTGTGGCGCTCCGCGCGTGCCACACCCTGCGCTTCCAGGCCGAGCTCCACGTTCTCCTGCACGGTCAACCAGGGGAACAGCGCGAAACTCTGGAACACCATCGCCACGCCCTCGGCCGGTCCGGTCAGCTGCGTGCCGCGCCAGATCACGTCGCCGGCCGTGGGCTTCAGCAGGCCGGCGACGATGCGCAGCAACGTGGACTTGCCGGAGCCGGACCGGCCGAGCAGGCCCACGATCTCGCCTGCACGCATGGTGACGTCCACGTTGTCGAGCACCACGAAGTCGGCGCTGGCGTCCTTGTGGTAGGACTGCTTGCAGTTGCGGACTTCGAGGAGGTTTGCGACTGCGTCCATTGTTTCACCCACACAAAGAAAGGAAGGCCTTCTTTTTCTGAAGAAAAAGAAGCAAAAAGACTTTTATATCGGCTGTCGCCATTCTGTCCGACGAGCGCGCGACAGCGGAGACAAAAGTTTTTTGGTTCTTTTTTTCAAAAAAGAACCGCTCGCCTGCGTGTCAGTCCAGAAACGTTCAATGGTGAGTCAGATAGTGCGTCATTGCGACGACCGGAGCGGAGCGGCCGTGAGCACCAGGCCGCAAGCGATGCCGTGCTTGCCGGCCGCCAACGGGCGTTTCTGGACGAACACGAGCACTAAAGACGTAGGCGCTTGCTGGAATAGGCATACATCGGCCGCCACACCAGCCTGTTGAACGTCAGCACGAACCCCGCCATCACCACCATCCCCAGCAGCACCCGCGCCGTGTCTCCGCGCACCGTTGCCTCCTGGATGTAGGCGCCCAACCCCTGCGCGCGCAGCGTGGTGTTGCCCCAGGTCGCCAGCTCCGCCAGCAGCGACGCGTTCCACGACCCGCCGGACGCGGTGATAGCCCCGGTCACGAAGTACGGAAATATCCCCGGCAGGATCACCCGCCGCCACCACAGCCATCCGCCGACGCGAAAGTTCTTCGCTGCCTCCTGCAAGTCGCCGGGAAACGCCGCCGCACCGGCAATCACGTTGAACGCGATGTACCACTGCGTGCCGAGCACGATCAGCGGCGTCAGCCAGATGTTCGGGTTCAGCGCGTAGCGCACGATCAGCACCACGAAGATCGGGTAGAACAAATTCGCCGGGAACGCGGCGAGGAACTGTGCCGCACCCCCCATCACGCGCGCCAGCTTCGGCCGCAGCCCGATCATCACCCCCAGCGGCACCCACACCAGGGTGGCCAGCGTCATCAGCACGATCACCCGGATCATGGTGTAGACGCCCATCAGCACCGCGGTGCCCACATCGTCCAGCCCCAGATGCCCGGCGACGCAGAACCGCACCACGCGCCACAGCGCCCACGCGGCCGCGGCTACCAGCACCGCAATCCACACCGCGTCCGTCACGCGCGAGGCGGTGCGGTCCCGCCGCCGGCGCTGGCGGATGCGCGGCGCCAGGCGCAGCCCGGTGGCGGCAAAGAACACGCTGCCCAGCGCGTCGCCGCCCAGCCGCAGCAGGCGGGTGCGGCGCAGCAGCGCCAGCATCCACGGGTCCTCCCCCTGGTCCACCTGCGTCGTCTCGAAGCGGAACTTGCCGCTCCAGGCCACCAACGGGCGGAACAGCAGCTGGTCGTAGGCCAGGATCACCAGCAGCATCGCCACGATGGCGTACAGCACCGCGTGGATGCTGCGCGCGGCCAGCGCGGCCGCGATGTAGCTGCCGATGCCGGGCAACTGGAACGTGGTGTTGCCCACCGTCACCGCCTCGCTGGCCACCAGGAAGAACCACCCGCCGGACATCGACATCATCATGTTCCACACCAGGCCGGGCACCGCGAACGGCACCTCCAGCCGCCAGAACCGCTGCCAGGGCGACAGGCCGAAGCCGCGCGCCGCCTCGTCGAGGTCGGACGGCAGCGTGCTCAGCGACTGGAACATGCTGAACGCCATGTTCCAGGCCTGGCTGGTGAAGATGACGAACACCACGGCCAGTTCGGCGCCGATCACCTGGCCGGGAAACAGGCCGAGGAAGAACGTGACCGTGAAGGTGAGAAAGCCGAAGATCGGCAGCGACTGCAGGATGTCTAGGATCGGCACCAGCACCAGGCCGGCGCGCCGGCTTTTCGCCGCCCAGGTGGCGTAGGTGAGGGTGAACAGCAGCGAGCACGCGAGTGCCGCGAACATCCGCATCACCGTGCGCAGCGCGTAGCCGGGAAGGTAGGCGGGGTCGAGGTGGATGGCGGCGGTCTGCGGCACGCCCGCGAGCGGCGCCAGCGTGTGGCGGGCGGCGTGGGCGACGGCAATCAGCACCGCGGCGATGAACAGCAGGGCGGCCAGGTCGAAGCCGTTGGGCAGGCGGCGGACGCTGGCCGTGTTGGGGCCTCGCGCCTGCAGGGTGGTGTCGGACATGGCGCGCTGCCCCGGTGGGTTCGGAGCCCTGAGAGCATCGACGCGGGGCGAGCGCAAGGAAGCAAGCGCTTCTTTTTCGAGAAAAAGAAGCAAAAAGCTTTCGTCTCCGCTGTCGCGATCCTCTCCGGCGAGCGCGCGACAGCGGAGACAAAAGTTTTTTGGTTCTTTTTTTCAAAAAAGAACCGCTTGCCTTGCCTTCCTACCGCCGCGCCCCGCGCAAACGCCGCAGCTCGCCCGTCTCAGCCACCGCCTGCGTCGCGTCCTGCATGGGCACCACACGCCCGTAGAAGCGGAACACCGGCAGAAAATTTCGATACTGGTTCAGCGGAGACGTCCAGCCTGGCATGACGTACTCCGGCACCACGGCGTTGCCGATCGTCTCGCCCGGCTCGAGAGTCCCAAGCGCCAGGCTGAGCTTTTCCACGAAACGGGCAGGCTTCTCCGGGCCGGCATACCACAAATGCGGCACGCGCGAAGCGGTAACGAGGAGGTGGGACGCGCCGACGAAGCAGACCACGCCCAGAAGCGACCACGCCCCCGCAGACATCGGCCTAGCGGGGGTCCCGCGGCGAGGTGCCAGGGCCACCGTGGCGAACACCAGGCCATAGCACAGCACGTCGGCGTAGTAGCGGGTGTTTTGCGCCGCCGCCAGCCCGAACGGAACCGCCCGGTTCCAGCCGATAACGCCGATGCTGACCACGACGTAGGCGGCAAAACCCAACCAGAGTATCCCCCGCCGCTTCGACCTGACGACCGATGCCGACAGCACCGCAACAACAACGCAGTTGCCAACAACCAGCGCCAGGACGGATGTGCCCAGGCCGAACGCGCCAGCCAGTATGCCGTGGTTCCAGCCTGCGCCGACGAACGCCAGCAGCGTCGCGACGTCAGGGCGCGCAACGCCGTTGGTGTAGGTCCCGAAATGCACCACGGCGGCGTAACCGACCGCCACGAGCATGGCAGGAACCAGGTCGATCGTTGCTGCGAACGCTGCTCTACCGGTTGCGAACTCCATCTCCTCGGCAGCGACGAACGCGCGCACCGACCAGATCAGCACGACCGAGAACAGCGCCTTCGGATACAGCGTCACTCCCACCAGCAACAGCGCCGCGATCGCAATCCGTCCCGTCCAGCCAAGCGGCCCGCGCCGGGTAGCCACGGCGAGTGCCAACACGCCTGCAACCGTCGATCCGCTGACGCTGAGTGCAGCGCTCATCCACTGCACGCAGGTGACGAACACCGGCGAGCACGCGAGCACGGTGGCGACCGGCAGAAGCACAACTGGACCAGCCCGCCAGTGTCGTCCGATCGACCACGTGATTGCGATCACCGCCCAACACACGGCAACCGAGCAGACCCGGAACGGCCAGAACGCCAAGCCGAAGACGTGCCAATACGCCAGAAAGCAGAAGCGATACAACGGCACGAACTGACCGAAGACGTCGCGTGCGAGGTAGGCCCGGCTGAACCCCATGTCTTCCGCAATGATGAAGTTCAGGTAGTCGTCGGAGAAGAAGTAAAACGCCCGGCTCTCGTGGAGTATCGCCACTGCTGACAGTGCAAGGAAGAACACCAGCCACCAATTCACGCCGGCGTCGATCCGCATTCGGGCAATCACCGTCACGTGCCTCGACTTCTTGCGTTCATCGGTCCGAATGCAATACATACGGCGCGTCCTGCCCCGGCGCAAAGCCCGCGTGCCCGGCGAACGTGGCTGCACCGGCCGAGCGAAGGAGGAACACACCCGCATGCTCACCAGGACCGCACTCTACGAAGGCACCATCCAGCCCGGCCGCGAGGAGGAGTTTTTCACCCGCGTGCGCAACGAGCTCGAGCCGCTGTGGCGCCGCTTTCCCAACGTGACCGCGGTCCGCGTGCAACGCACCCGCACCGCGGACAAGGACGCGCGCCCGATCGCGATGATACTCGAGATGGACTTCCCGGACATGGCGGCGATCGAGGCGTGCCTGGCGTCTCCGATCCGGCCTGAGTCACACGCGGCCACAGTCGAGGTGATGAAACTGTTCGACGGGCGATTCTATCACCTGGTCACCGAAGCGACGGTGATGACGCCGGTGGACTCCACGGGACCGTAAGGAAGCAAGCACTTCTTTTTCTGAAGAAAAAGAAGCAAAAAGACTTTTATGTCCGCTGTCGCGCGCTCACCGAAAAGACCCGCGACAGCGGAGACAAAAGTTTTTTGGTTCTTTTTTTCAAAAAAGAACTGCTTGCTTTCTTACCTAGCGTTTCCCCGTCCAAGCTCCTTCAGAACCTGCGTTCGAACCCCCTGCCGCTCCAACATCCACCCAGGATACTCGGCCGGCAACACACTCACCTCGTCCAGCGCGTCCAACTCCAGTTCACCCAGCACCAACGTCGTCGCCGCGATGTTGTCGTCCAGCTGCTCCGTCCGCTCGGCGCCGATGATCACGCTGCTGACCACGCGCCGATGCAGCAGCCATGCCAGCGCCACCTGCGCCACCGACACGCTGTGCGCTTCTGCAATCGGCCGCATCGCATCGATGCAGGCATACGCACGCTCCCGCTCCACCGGCGGAAAGTCGAAGTTCGCGCGCCGTCCGTCGCCCGCACTCTCCTGGTTCCGCGTGTACTTCCCGCTGAGCAGGCCGCCGGCGAGCGGGCTCCACACCATCAATCCCACGTGCTCGTGCCGCAGCATCGGCACGATCTCGCGCTCCAGGTCGCGCCCTGCCAGCGTGTAGTACGCCTGCAGGCTTTCGAATCGTGCCAGGCCGTGCCGTTCGGCAATCCCCAGCGCCTTGACGATCTGCCACGCCGCCCAGTTCGAAACGCCAACGTAGCGCACATGCCCATGCTGCACGAGGATGTCGAGCGCACGCACCGTCTCCTCGATCGGCGTCACCGCATCGAAGCCGTGGATCTGGTACAGGTCGATGTGGTCCGTCTGCAGCCGCTTCAGGCTCGCCTTGCACGCATCAATCAGATGCAGCCGCGAGTTGCCGCGGCTGTTCGCCCCAGGCCCCATCTGGCCGAACGCCTTGGTGGCGACGACCACGTTCTCCCGCGGTATCTTCAGGTTGCGGATTGCCTGGCCGGTGATCTGCTCGGACAGCCCCTCCGAATACACGTCGGCGGTGTCGAGGAAGTTGATGCCCGCGTCGATCGCGCGGCCGACTAGCTTTTCCGCTTCGTCCTGCGTGAGTGCGCCAATTTTCTGCCACATGCCTTCGCTGCCGCCGAACGTCATTGTGCCGAGGCACAGCTCGGAGACCAGCATGCCGGTTTGGCCTAGTTTGTTCATGCGCATGAGTGGGTTCCCCAAGAAAGAAAGCAGTTCTTTTTTGAAAAAAAGAACCAAAAAACTTTTGGTCTCTGTGGGTGCGTCGTGGTGAAGCGTGGTGTTTCAGCTTCCCGCGACAGCGTGCCCAAAAGTTTTTTGCTTCTTTTTTTCAAAAAAGAAGGCCTTGCTTACTCTTCGCTTCTGGCCCGCGTCGTCCCGAAAATATACCCAAGCAAAGCCGTCAACAGCGGCAGAAGCAGGTTCAGCAGGATGAGTTGCGCCATCTGCAGCCAGAACGCGCGAAACGCAGCGCGCTGGTCGGCAAGCTGGTGGATGATCTCGGAGAGCTGGTGCAGTTGTTCGGCGCCGCCGCCCGGCTGCTTCAGCAGGTTGTTCGTGGCCTGGGTAAGCGCCGCGCCCTCGGTGAAGTCGGCGGAGATCAGGTAGGCTGCCAGCAGAACCACGCTGGCCATCACCATGGCCAGCACGATCTTGGTCAGCAGCACGCCAGCGGCGGCGACGGGCGGCAGCCGCCCGGCGGTAATCTCGGTGTCCAGCGCGATCGCACTGCGCGCCAGGCTGACGTGCGCCGGCGTCTCCTCCACGGCGGGCTGCGCCGTCAGGTGATCGGCTGCACGCGGTCCAGGCTCGGCAGGGTGATGCGGGTGAGTTTTTCGCCGTCCTCGGTGCCCGACAGCACTACCCGGCCGCGCAGGCGTTCGTCCACTGCCCAGTTCAGCAGCCCCAGTGCGTCGCGCGCGATGTCGGTCATCTTGGCGCCGCCGAGCTTGGTCTGCATGGAATACAGCAGCTCGTCAGGGACTTTCAGGCGGAACTCGGCCATCGTCTCAGCCTCCGGATATGTTGCTCAATCCAACATCGCTCCGCAAACCCTCCACATCAAGTCCCGTTTTCATCCAAGAATGCTCCATCCGGCTCCAGCACCGGCCGCGTCCAGCGCCGCTGCAGCCACGCCACGCCCACCAGGTCGAACACCCCCACCCACAGCCGGTCCAGCGTGCCGTATTTGCTGGCCCCGCGGGTGCGCGGCCGGTGCCCGACCGGCACGGACACCACCTGCCCGCCGGCGCGGATGAACAGCGCCGGCAGGAAGCGGTGCATGTGGTCGAACGCCGGCAGGGCCAGGAAGTCCGCCCGCCGGAACACCTTCAGCCCGCAGCCGGTGTCCGGCGTGGCGTCGCCCAGCATCCGGGCGCGTATGGCGTTGGCCGCGCGCGAGCTCAGCCGCTTGACCCGGCTGTCACGCCTGGTGGTGCGGTGGCCGGCGACCAGGCTCAGCGCCGGCAACTCTTGCGCGCGCGCGAGCAGGGCAGGGATGTCCGCCGGGTCGTTCTGCCCGTCGCCGTCCAGCGTGGCGACCCAGGTGCCGGACGCGGCAACGATGCCGGTGATGATCGCGGCACTCTGGCCGCACCCGGTGCGGTGGCGGCGGATAGTCAGCGGGGCGGCCTGGGCCTCGGCGCGCAACGCGGCGGCGGTCTCGTCGGTGCTGCCGTCGTCCACGTAGACGATCTCGTGCGGCGTGCCGGCCAAGGCCGCGCGGATCTCGCCGACCAGCGGCGCGATGTTGGCCGCCTCGTTACGCACCGGCACCACGACGGAGACGACAGTGCCCGGTTCACCAGCGCCGGAGCCAGGCGCCGCCGACACCGGGGCAGGGGGAATTGGGGCTTGCATGGGAGGGCGCCGGTAGCACCTGAAACCGGGCAGGGATAGCATGCCGGCGATTTGGCTTGGCACCCCTCCAGCCGGATTGTAGCCTCGCACGATGCCTTTCGACGACCGCAGTTTCCCCAGCATCGAGGCCGCTCTCGACCGCCGCCGCCGTCACCGCGTGGCCGCCTGGCTGTTCGTCGTCTCCTTCATGATCTGGGGCATGGTTGTGCTTGGCGGCGCCACCCGGCTGACGGGGTCCGGCCTGTCCATCATGGAGTGGGCGCCGCTGTCGGGTGCCCTGCCGCCGCTCTCCCACGCCGAGTGGGAGCGCCTGTTCGCCCTCTACAAGCAGATCCCGCAATACGCGCTGCTGCACCCCGGCATGGACCTGGCCGGCTTTCGCGGCATCTTCTGGCTCGAGTGGACCCACCGCGCCTGGGGCCGGTTGATGAACGTGGTCTTCCTCATCCCGCTCGTTTGGTTCGCCGTCACCGGCGCCATCCGTCGCCCGCTGATCCTGCGCCTGGTCGGCCTCTACGCGCTGGGCGCGCTGCAGGGTGCGGTCGGCTGGTTCATGGTGGCGTCCGGCTTCGAGGCGGCCAGCACCGCAGTCTCCCCCTACCGTCTGGTGCTGCACCTTTGCCTGGCGCTGACCCTGTTCGCCGGCATGCTGTGGACCGCGTTCGGCGTGCTGGAGCCGGTGGCCCCCTCCATCCCGCGCGGCCGTCACCTCCGCCGCCTAGCGGGCGCCGCCGCCACCTGCGTCGCCTTGGCGATCGTGGCGGGCGGCTTCACCGCCGGCACCCATGCCGGCCTGGTCTACGACAGCTTCCCGCTGATGGACGGCCGCCTGTTCCCCGCCGGCTACGCGGACCTGCACCCCTTCCTGCGCAACCTGACCGAGAACGTGATCGCAGTGCAGTTCGACCACCGCCTGCTGGCCACGCTCGCCGCGGTGCTGACGCTGGCCACCGTCGCCTGTGGGCTGCTGCTGCCGGCAAACCGCGCCCGCTTGCCCCGAGCACGCCTGCCTGAAGCACGCCTGCCCGAAGCCCGCCTGCCCGAACCTGCGCGCATCGCACTCGTCTGCATGGGCGCGCTGGTCCTGACCCAGTACGGCCTCGGCGTCGCCACCCTGCTCTCCCACGTGGAGGTGCCGCTGGCCGCCGCCCACCAGGCCAACGCCGTGCTGCTGCTCGCCGCAGCGCTGGCCGTCACCCACTCCCTGCGCGGCGCGCGTTGACGCCGCGTTCACGTCTCTCCCTTAGGATCACCTGATGTCGGCCTTGGCCACTACCGACGACCTGTTCTTCAACCGTGCGGACGCCACGCTGGATCGCGCGGCCGCCGAGCGTATCACCGCCGATGCCCTGGCCGGTGCAGACGACGGCGAGCTGTTCCTGGAATACCGCGAGTCCGAGAGCATCAGCCTCGACGACGGCCGCATCCGCGCCGCCAACTACGACACCGCCATGGGCTTCGGCCTCCGCGCCGTGCTCGGCGAGGAGACCGGCTACGCCCATGCCGGCGAGCTGTCGGACGCCGCCCTGCGCCGCGCGTCCTCCACCGTCAGCGCGGTGCGCGGCGGCCGCCACGGCACCGCCTCGGTCGCACCCAACGGCACCAACGCCCGGCTATACTCGGACGCCTCGCCCATCACCCATGACGGCTTCGCCGGCCGCGCCGCCATCCTCTCCGAGATCGACGCCTACGCCCGCGCCAAGGACAGCCGCGTCGCCCAGGTGATGGCCTCGCTGCACGGCGAGTGGCAGGCGGTGCAGATCGTGCGCGCCGATGGCAGCCGCACCGCCGACCTCCGTCCGCTGGTGCGCCTCAACGTCAGCGTGGTGGTCGAGCGCAACGGCAAGCGCGAGTCCGGCACCCACGGCATGGGCGGCCGCGAGGGCTTCGACCGTTTCCTCGCCCCTGCAACCTGGCGCGCCGCGGTGGACGAGGCGCTGCGCCAGGCGATCCTCAAGCTGGACTCCGTCCCCGCGCCGGCCGGCGAGATGGAGGTGGTGCTCGGCAACGGCTGGCCCGGCATCCTGCTGCACGAGGCGATCGGCCACGGCCTGGAAGGCGACTTCAACCGCAAGAAGACCAGCGCGTTCGCCGGCCTGATGGGCCAGCAGGTCGCCAGCCGCGGCGTCACCGTGGTGGACGATGGCACCTTGGCCGACCGCCGCGGCTCGCTCACCATCGACGACGAGGGCACGCCCACCAACCGCACCGTGCTGATTGAGGACGGCATCCTGACCGGCTACCTGCAGGACCGCCTCAACGCCCGCCTGATGGGCGTGCGCCCCACCGGCAACGGCCGCCGCGAAAGCTTCGCCCACGCGCCGATGCCGCGCATGACCAACACCGTCATGCTGAACGGCACCCACCACAAGGACGAGATGATCGCGTCGGTGAAGCGCGGCCTCTACGCGGTGAACTTCGGCGGCGGCCAGGTGGACATCACGTCCGGCAAGTTCGTCTTCTCCGCCAGCGAGGCGTACCTCATCGAGGACGGCCGGGTCACCGCGCCGGTTAAGGGCGCCACCTTGATCGGCAACGGCCCGGACAGCCTGACCAAGGTGGACATGATCGGCGGCGACATGGAGCTCGACCCCGGCATCGGCACCTGCGGCAAGAACGGCCAGGGCGTGCCGGTGGGCGTAGGGCAGCCGACGCTGAAGATCAGGGGACTGACGGTCGGAGGGACGGCTACCTGAGGTCGGGTTTCCGGCTGCACGAAAGCGAAGTGGGCTCGCTGGGGTATGCCTGGATAATCGCGTCGGGCCTGCGCGTGAGAGTGGGTTTTCGGCAGGCTTGTCGTAGTAAGAAAGCAAGGCCTTCTTTTTTGAAAAAAAGAAGCAAAAAACTTTTGTCTCGGCTATCGCGGACCGTTCAACAGACGCGCGCCAAGGACCAAAAGTTTTTTGGTTCTTTTTTTCAAAAAAGAACTGCTTGCTTTCTGTGTTGCCGAACACTCGGTCTGGCGGCCACCCTGATCGTACTCGCCTGGGCGGTGCCGGCCGGGGCAGACGCGCCGGACTGCCCGCCGAAAGGCGACCTGCCGATCCCGCTGCTACCCCACACCCGGGCGGCGCTGGCGACCAACCAGCCGTTGGTGGCGGTCGCCCTCGGATCGAGCTCGACGCGCGGCTGGATGGCCACCGACATCGCGCATTCCTACCCGGCGCTGCTGCAGCGCTACCTCAACGAGGATTTGCCGCGCGCCGACTTCGCCTTCATCAACCGCGGCATCGGCGGCCAGGACGCGCCGGAGGAGCTGGCGCGGCTGGATTCCGACGTGCTGGCGGTCCGCCCGCAGCTGGTGATCTGGCAGGTGGGGGCCAACGGCGCGGTGCACGACGAATCCCCGCGCCTGTTCCGCCAGTTGCTGGAAGAAGGCATCGCTAAGCTGAAAGCGGCCGGCGCCGACGTCGTGCTGATGGACAACCAGCGCAGCCAGCGCATCCTGTCCGCGCCGGAACATTCCGTCATCGACGACACGCTGCGCGAGATCGCCGTCGAGAGCAAGGTAAACCTGTTCTCCCGCGGCACGCTGATGGACCACTGGGCGGCCGAGGGCGCGCCGTATGACGACTTCATCGCCGTGGACGGCTTCCACATGAACAACCGCGGCTA
The DNA here is from genome assembly GCA_965198755.1 of Acetobacteraceae bacterium. Taxonomy (GTDB): domain Bacteria; phylum Pseudomonadota; class Alphaproteobacteria; order Acetobacterales; family Acetobacteraceae; genus BOG-908. Next base: position 2,399,759 of record OZ240673.1, on the reverse strand, counting down.
TGCGTGCCTCGCGCAGGCCATGGCCGACGTGATCACCGCGGCGCTGAAGCAGCCGTTTGCACAGCAGGTGAGCAAGCATAACTGAGGCATTTTTGGAGAAAACCAGAAGACGTTCTTCTCGGTAACCATGTCACGGTAAAGCGCACCGTCTCAGCCACCCGCGACAGCGCCGACGATGCTCTTTGCGTCTTCTCCAAAAAAAAAGAATGCCAGCCAGTCAGTCAGAAAGCAAGAAAGGCCTGCTTTTTTGAAAAAAAGCAGCAAAAAACTTTTGGTCCTGCTGTCGCGGAGTCTCCCGCAGCGTGTACTCAGGAAACAAAAGTTTTTTGGTTCTTTTTTTCAAAAAAGAACTGCTTGCTTTCTTTGGACGTTCCAAACTTTAGGGCACTGTCATGAGTGTCACGCAGCAGCGACACCGCCGCTTCGGCCGGTAACTCGCCGCAACTTTCCTCTTGGCCCAACCCCAGCTTTCCGCCATACACGTCATAACGATACAGGATCGTTCAGACGATGCCGCGCGTGCCTGATGCTGCCGTGATACTCCGCAGGCCAGCGCTGGCCATCTTCGCGCGCGTTGCGCGCCTGGCGGTGCTGGCCTGCGTCACCCTGGCGGCGGGCCAGGCGCGGGCCGACTGCCTGATGAATCGGGTGGCGCAACTGCCGATCACGCTGTGGCGCGACAAGCTCTACGTGCCCGTCGTGGTGGACGGCACCACGGTGATGATGTTCATCGACACCGGCGCCGCGGTCACCACCGTCTCGAAGGAGACGGCAGAAAGCCTGCATTTGCCTCGGGATTTCGACAAGACGGTGGATGTGTTCGGCGTCGGCGGCAAGGAAAGCCACCTCTACATCGCCCACACGCAATCGCTGATGCTGGGCGCCGTCAAGGTGACCGACAAGCCGGTGCCGATCGCCGCCTTCGGCGAGTTGCTGGCCGACGGGTCTGCCGCCGGCGGGCTGGTGGGTGCGGACATCCTGTCGCATTTCGACCTGGACATCGACATCAACCACCGCCAGCTCGGACTTTGGAACGTTGCCGGCTGTGACGAGGTCAAGCCCGACTGGGGAGGTATGACCAGCTCCAGCGACATTACGGTGGCGCCGTCCCGCCACGTGGTCGTTCCCGTCAAGCTGGACGGCGTCAGCGTGAACCTGCTGCTCGACACCGGCTCGCCTGGCCTGGTCGTCTCCACCCGGGCTGCGGCACGCGCCGGCGCCACGCCGGAAATGCTGGAGGAGAGCCGGCCGTTGCGCGGCCACGGCGTGAACGACGCGGCGTTCTCCGCCTTCCTGCACATCTTTCCGCGGCTGGAAGTCGCCGGCCAGGTGTTCGGCGATGCGCGCGCCGTGGTGGTCAACAGCGGGCGTGTGGACATGGGCGGCGACGGGCTGCTCGGGGTGGAGTTCCTCAAGCGGGGCCGGTTCTGGGTCTCGTACTCGACCGGCCGGTTCTTCGTGGAGCGGCAATCGGTAGAGTGATACCAACCGGCCTGAGGGTTGACCGTTCCGAAGCAAGCAAGGCCTTCTTTTTTGAAAAAAGAAGCAAAAAACTTTCGACTCCCCTGTTGCGGACTCTCCGGAGAGCGCGCGACAGCGGAGTCAAAAGTTTTTTGGTCCTTTTTTTCAAAAAAGGACTGCTTGCTTTCTACGGGTCAGCATCAACGCAAGCTGATATGCGACTGTAACTTTCCCGACGAATCCAAAACTCTGGCGGATGCCGTAGCACCACCAGGCGTCAACAAAGCCCTGCAACCAATCGTTTTTTGAAAACCGCTTGCTTTTACTCAGACCAACAACTCGATCGTAAGCTTGTCGTCCAGTCCTGCAAAATATCTGACAAGCGCCTCGTCGAACACCGCTGCACCGCCGGCGTGCTTGAACAACGTCATCGACGAGCGGAACTTGGCGTCGTCCGGCGCGCCGAACACGTCCAGCGCAGATTTTTCCTGCACCGCGTTGGCCATTGCCGTGCACGTTGCCAGACGGCTCCCGAGCACCGGGTGCGCAAGATAGGCCCGCGCCTCCTCCAGCGAGGCGATCGCATAGCGCCGTGCCATTGCGCTGTGCCCGAGGCCAGCAATTTGCGGGAAGACGAACCACATCCAATGCGTCCGCTTCCGGCCGGCGCTCAGTTCCGTCAGTACTTGGCTAAACACGGGTGACTGCGCTGCCAGGAAGCGCGCAAGGTCGAAAGGATCGATCACGACGTGAACTCGCGAGAGCAAGCAAGGCCTGCTTTTTTGAAAAAAAGCAGCAAAAAACTTTTATCCCTGCTGTCGCGAAGGTCCTGCAGCGTGCGCCAAAGGAACAAAAGTTTTTTGGTTCTTTTTTTCAAAAAAGAACCGCTTGCTTGCTGCAAAGTCGAAGGCGCAACGCGTGCTCCGCCTACTCCCCCATCGCGTCCGCGCCACTCCCGGACCCCGTAATCCCCGCCCGCGACGGCGCGTCCGCATGCGGTTTCACCTGCCGGCTGATCGCGGCAACCTCCTCGTCCGTCGCGACACCCTCGTCGCCCGGCATCGAAGGTCCGTCATCCTGCAGCGCGTTGGCCAGACCCTCCGGGTCAGTGCGCATCGCCTCGTCGAGCAGGTCGGCCGCCTTGGTGTCGTCGCCATCCGCGTAGGCGCGCTCTGCCGCTTCTGCCTGCTGACGCGCACCGCCGTGCTTGCCGGTGTCTACCTCGTCGGAACCCTGGTTGGTGTCGGACATGTTCACGCCTTGATGTTCGTCAAATAGAAACAAGAAAGAAAGCAAGCAGTTCTTTTTTGAAAAAAAGAACCAAAAAACTTTTGCTTCCGCTGTCGCGCGCTCGGCGGAGAAAACCGCGACAGCCGCAATAAAAGCTTTTTGCTTCTTTTTCTCGAAAAAAAACGCTTACTTGCCTTCCGCCTTCGCCTTTAGCCGCTCCAGCCAAAGCTGATGCCCGTCAAACATCCGCCTCGGCATCAGCCACGCCTGCGCCCGAGCAGCAAGGCCGTTCTGGTTCTCTTCCGTCAGCACCCAGCACCCCGAACCGCGCTTCTCAATCAACCAGGCGTGATAAACATCCAGCAGCATCGCCGTGCCGTCCCACGCAATTCGCTCGTCGGACACGAACTCGCACACCGTGGAAGTCACCGCCACGCCGAAGGTCTTCCACGTGAAGTGCGCGCCCTGTGCCAGCGTCTCACCTCCGCCGTCGATCCGCACGTCTTTCGCGTTGGGGTAGTAGCTCGGCCAGGCAGTTGCGCATACCAGCCACGGCCAGACGGCCTCCGGCGCCGCGTCGATGCTGATCTGGTTGCTGACATGCACCGCCGTGCGGCCGGTGGCGTAGCGCTCCGGCCAAATGATCGGCACCTTACTGGCGCAGGTCGCCGGCGCGCACGCCCGCCGCGGCGTTGTGCAGCAACTGCAGCACCGCCTCGTCACCCATCGTGCGCGACATCAGGCACAGCGCGCCGCCCAGCAGCGCGGAGGCCACGGCCACGGGTCCCAGACCAGCCTCCAGCATCTTGTGAATGGCCCTGTCCACGCCGTCCCCGGCCTGGGTCAGCTCGCCCATCAGGCCCGGGTCTGCCGCCTGGTCGTGCGTGCCCCGCTGGTCGTGCGTCGTTTGAGTGGTCATCTGCATGCTTGCACCTCTGGCCGGAATGTGGGCGCACGCGGCGCCGGTTTTAACCCGCCTGTACGGAAACGCGCCCTGCCTCGAGGTCCTCTTCCAGCATCTGCTCCTCCAGCTCCGGCTCGGCCTGCTGCGCCTGCAGCTCCCACATGCGGGCGAACACGCCGCCCTGGCTGACCAGCTCGCGGTGGCTGCCGCGCTCGGCGATGCGGCCGTCCACCAGCACGATGATCTCGTCGGCATCCACCACGGTGCTCAGACGGTGCGCGATCACCAGCGTGGTGCGCCCGCCGGAGACGGCACGCAACGCGGCGTCGATGTCGCGCTCGGTGCGGCTGTCCAGCGCGCTGGTCGCCTCGTCGAGGATCAGGATGCGCGGGTCCTTCAGCACGGTGCGCGCGATGGCCACGCGCTGCTTCTCGCCGCCCGACAGTTTCAGGCCGCGTTCGCCAACCTTCGTGTCGTAGCCGTCCGGCATGCGCAGCACGAACTCGTGCACCTGGGCCACGCGGGCGGCGTGCTCGATCTGCTCCTGCGTGGCGTCCGGACGGCCATAGGCGATGTTGTAGCGGATGGTGTCGTTGAACAGCACGGTGTCCTGCGGCACCACGCCGATCGCCGCACGCAGGCTCGCCTGGGTGTAGTCGCGCAAGTCGCGGCCATCAACCTGCACAGCGCCGGACGTCACGTCGTAGAAGCGGAACAGCAGCCGGGAAATGGTGGACTTGCCCGCGCCGGTCGGCCCGACGATGGCCACCTTGTGCCCGGCCTGCACGGTGAAGCTGACGCCCTTGAGGACCTCGCGCGCCGGCGTGTAGCCGAACTGCACGTCGTCGAACGTCACCGAACACGGTGCCGCCCCCGTCAGGCTGCCGGCCAGCTGCACGGCGCCGGCGCTGTCCTGCACCTCCTGGTCCACGTCGAGCAGGCGGAACATCTGCTCCATGTCCACCAGGCCCTGCTGGATAGTGTTGTAGGCGAACCCGAGGAAGTTCAGCGGCACATACAATTGGGCCAGGTAGGTGTTGGCGAGCACGAACTTGCCCACGCTCATGTGCCCAGCCACCACGCCTTGTGCCGCCATCACCATGATCGCGGCGAGGCCCGCGGCGATGATGCCGGCCTGGCCGATGTTGAGCATGTTCAGCGTCACCTGGCTCTTCACCGCGGCGCGCTCGTAGCCGGCGAGTGCCACGTCGAACCGGCGCGCCTCGTGCGCCTCGTTGCCGAAATACTTCACCGTCTCGTAGTTCAGCAGGCTGTCCACCGCCTTGGACTGCGCGGCGCTGTCGTTCTCGTTCATCGTGCGGCGGAAGCGCACGCGCCAGGTGGCGAACGAGAGGGTGAAGGCAATGTAGGCGCCCACCGCGCCGAAGGTGATCAGCGCGAACCGCCAGTCGAACACCCGCCACATGATGGCGGTGACCATGACCAGTTCGATGAGCGTGGGCACGATGTTGAACACTGCCAGGCGCAGCACCTGCTCGATGCCGGCGCTGCCGCGTTCGATGGCGCGGCTGACGCCGCCGGTCTGGCGGTCGAGGTGGAAGCGCAGGCTCAGCCGGTGCATGTGCTGGAACGTCTGCAATGCGATGCGCCGCACGGTGCGCTGCTGCACGGCAGCGAACACCGCGTCACGCAGCTCGCCGAAGCCGGCAGAGGCCAGCCGCACCAGGCCGTAGCCGACGATCAGCCCGACCGGGATGGCCAGCACCTGTGCCGCACCTCCCTTGTGCGACAGCGCGTCCACCGCGCGGGCGTACAGGATCGGCACGAACACGGTGGCCACCTTGGCCAGCACCAGGAACGACATGGAGACCACCACCCGCAGCCGGGTGCGGTTGTCACCCTTGGGCCACAGGTAGCCGAGCAGGGAGCGGATTGTTTCGGAGCTCGTCCGGGGGCGGCCCGGCAAAGCCAGGCGGTTGGAAGCCATCACACGCATGTGTCGCGATGTGGCATGGGGTCGTCGCGTTTCAAAGGTTGGGCCGGACAGCGGCGCAGGATTGTGGCCGGTATGATGCGGCAGGGTGGCGGCACGGCACGGCGCGGTGGCGCACCACGCGGCGGGCAGGTTGGTCCACCGGCAGGCACGTGACGGGGAGTGGCTCCTCCGATGCGGCCGCCGGACGCGCGTGCTCACGCGGCACTGCCGGGAGGGCGAGTGTCGCTGCATGGCTCGACGGCCGGCACGCGTCAGGAGCGCCGGATTGGCCGGACTGCTGCACTCGGACGTGCTGCGCCGAACGGAGCCGCAAGCTGGATCCGGCTTTGAAGCCGAGCAGTACGAGGAGCGCAGGATTGTGACTGGCTTGATGCGGCACGTGGATGCCTTGCTCAACGTGGAGCTGCCGGGCGACCGGCTGGCCTTCCGCCTGGCCGGGACGCAGGTGGGCTGGGTGACGCCTGAGGCTGCCCGGCTGCTCCTGCGCCATGATTGCACGCCGGCCGCGGGCGGCGTGACGCTGGACGCGGCGGACCGCCTGCCAGGCCTGGCCCGTACCCTGGCCCAGGCCGGCAGCTTCCCCTGGCGCGACGAGGCCTTCGACGTGCGCGCCGCACCCGGGGGCGCGGTGCTCGCCACCGTCGACCGCGGCGCGCTGCCCTGGTTCGGCATCGCTGCCGAGGGCGTGCACGTGAACGGCCTGGTGGAGCGACGGGACGGCCTGCATGTCTGGGTGGCCCGCCGCGCCGCAAACCGGCGCATGGACCCCGGCAAGCTGGACCACCTGTTCGCCGGCGGCATCGCTGCCGGCTCCACACCCGCCGAGACGCTGGTGAAGGAGGGCGCCGAGGAAGCCGGCCTGTCGGCAGACATCGTCGCAGGTGCCACCCACACCGGCCTGGTCAGCTACGCCATGCAACGTCCCGAGGGCCTGCGCCGCGACCGCCTGCACTGCTACGAACTCGTGCTGGGCGGAGACGTGCGACCCGTGCCCACGGACGGCGAGGTGGCAGAGTTCATGCTCTGGCCTGCCGAGCGCGTGGTGCACGTTTTACGCGACACCGACGACTTCAAGTTCAACGTGGCGGTGGTGCTGATCCGGATGCTGCAACGACGCGGCGTGATCGTTTGATTCTACGCGGCCTCTTAAGGAAGCAAGCAAGACCTTCTTTTTTGAAAAAAAGAAGCAAAAAACTTTTGCTTCCTATCGCCCTTTCAGCGCGCGTGTTTGTCCGGGGATACCCAACTGCTGCAAATGCGGAGGAGCAAAAGCTTTTTGCTTCTTTTTCTCGAAAAAAGAAGCGCTTGCTTCCTTGTCTTGTTGCCGACGCAACAAACAGAGATTGCTTTCCTGCACAGAATCCGCGATCAATCCCGCGCCGCATCGAAAGCCATCAGCCATGCAAGTTGGTTCGGAACGCCCGGAGCCGCTCCTCGTCTATGACGGACGGATCGGCGACCTCTACCGCATCTTCCTGGTCAACCTGCTGCTCAACATCGTCACGCTCGGCATCTGGCGGTTCTGGGGCATCACCCGCACGCGTCGCTACGTGTGGTCGCGCACCAGCAGCGGCGGCAGCCGCTTCGAATATGACGGCACCGGCGGCCAGCTTTTCGTGGGCTTCCTGCTGGCCGCGCTCATCCTGGGCGGCCTCGCCGTCGTTGCCGGTGGGGCGAGCCTGCTCCTGCGCCACCAGGGCCCGATTGCCAGCCTGGCGCCGGTGTTCGCCCTGGAGTTGTGCGTGCTGGTGCTGGCCCTGGGCGCGCCGTTCTCCGCCCAGCGCTATCGGCTCGGCCACACGGTGTGGCGCGGCATACGCGGCGGCATGACCGGGTCCATGCTGGCTTACGGGCTGCACGCACTGCTGTACTTCTTTCTGTCGGTCCTGACCCTCTACCAGCTGGTGCCCTGGGCCAGCCTTCGTCTGCTCGAGCGCAAGATCAACGCGAGCTCGTTCGGCAACCAGCGCTTCGCCTGCCGCGGCAACGCCTGGAGCCTGTATGGGCGGTTCCTGCTGACGTTCCTTGGCGTGCTGGTGCTCGGCGTGGTGGTGTTCGGCACGCTGTTCGTGCTGGACCAGAACCTGCTGCGCCTGCTCGCCCATCCTGCCGGCCAACCGTCCGACCCACGCCTCGCCCGACAGCTGATTCTGACCGTGGTGCCGGCTTACCTGGTGTTCGGGATCGGCGCCGCGCTCATCTCGGCCAGCTACTCGGCGGCGTTCTACCGGCACGTGACCTCGCATACCACGATGGGCGGCCTGCGCTTCTCGAGTGCCATCTCGGCGGCCGCGGTGCTGAGCCTGGTGCTGGGCAACGCGCTGATCCTGCTGGCCACGCTCGGGCTGGGCGCGCCCATCGTCACCCAACGCAGCGTGCGTTTCTTCACCGGCAACCTGCTGGCCACCGGCACGCTCGACCTGGCCACGCTGGAGCAAAGCCCGCAGACAACATCGCGCTTCGGCGAAGGCATGTTCCAGGTGCTCGATGCCGGCGCCGGCATCACCTGAGGCCCGTTCGAGAGCTCGCCTTTGGGCGGTTTTCTGCGCTCCGGGGCTCGGAAGCCGCGTCAGCTGACGTATTATACCGGCGGGACTGGACTTTGATCCTTCGATATCCGGCAGGCAAGGCAAAGCCTTCTTTTCTGAAGAAAAGAAGCAAAAGACTTTTGGTGCGGCTGTCGCGGAGTTTCCCTCGGCGCGCGCGCAAGGGAAGAAAAGTCTTTTGGTTCTTTTCTTCAAAAAAGAACCGCTTGCTTGGCCTGTCGGTTGGTATCAGGCCGAGTTTTCGAACGGACGCTGATCCATGTGGTGAAGCAAGCAGTTGTTTCTTAAAAAGAATCAAAGACTTTAATCTCCTGGGATGCGCGCTGCGGAGAGTCTGCGACAGCCGTGACAAAAGTTTGTTGCTGCTTTCTGCCAAAAAAACGGGCCTGGCTTTGACGTGCTGACGACATCCAACTCTCAACTGTTCGACGGCAAGACCGCCACCGGCCTGACCGGGTCGGCGGAAATCCGCGGCACCGACCTGCATTTCCGTTCTGACAACCGCGAGCAATCCCTCGTCTGGGCCCTCAGCACGCTCAGGCGCACCGATGCCGACGCACCCGGCCACGCCGCCACCTTCCGCTCGCGTTCCGGCCCGGAACGGCTGACCATCACCGACCCGGCCGTGCTGGCAAATCTCGAACACCACTGCGTCGCCGGCGCGCGCGGCGCAGGCTGGACCACACGAAGCTGGGCAGCGATGTTCGCCGCCATCCTCGTCTCCCTCGGTCTCGCCGCGTTGGTGATCGCCGAACTGCCATCCGTGCTGCTGCCGCTGGTGCCGCACGGCGCCGAACGCGCCTGGTCGAACACGACGGAGGCCGCGATCACCTTCGGGCAACGCCGGTGCGAAGCGCCGGCCGGCACGGCGCAACTCGCAGCGCTGGTGGACCGCCTGGCCAAGGCCGCAGGCGTGCAGCCCGCGCCGCCGTTCAGCGTCATCGACAGCCCGCTCGTCAACGCGTTCACCCTGCCGGACGGGCGCATCGTCATCCTGCGCGGCCTGCTCGACCGTGCGGAAGACGGCGACGAACTGGCCGGCGTGTTGGCCCACGAACTCGGCCACGTGCGACAGCGCGATCCGACGCGGGAGATGCTGCGCGGCCTGATGCTCAACATGCTGGCCCGCTCGCTCGGGTGGAGCGGCAACTTCGCCGGGCAGATGACCGCGCTCTCCTTCGGCAGGCGGGCCGAACAGCGTGCCGATGCGAGCGCGCTGCAAACGTTGCGCGTGGCCAACCTCCACGCCGACGGGCTGAGCCGGTTCTTCCTGATGCTGCAAGGCTCCCGCAAGGACGACGGACTGCCGGCGTTTCTGTCGGACCATCCGACGACGGCGAGCCGGGCTGAGACACTGCGCGTGAAACGGGAGGGGGAGGCGGCTTTCACGGGCGCCGCGTGGGCTGCCGTTCGAGCGGTCTGTCGCGGAAAGTGAGGGCGGATGTTGTTCGTGCAAGCAAGCAGCTCTTTTTTGAATAAAAGAACCAAAAAACTCTTGTTCTCGGGCGCGCGCTGCAGAAACCTCCGCGACAGCAGGGACAAAAGCTTTTTGCTTCTTTTTCTCGAAAAAGAAGCGCTTGCTTCCTTACCCCGCCTTGCGAGTTTTCCCCTTTGCCGCCGGAGCCGCACGCTTCGCCGCCTTCGGCGCCGCATCAGCACCCGGCTTCTCCTTGCCAGCCAGGCTAGCCCGCAACGCCGCCATCAGGTCGATCACGTTGGTGTCCTCAGGCTCGTCCACGTGCGCCGATTTGTGCCCCTTCTTCTTGTCCTCGATCAGGCTCTTCAGCGCCTCCTCGTAGCGGTCGACGAACTTGCTGGGGTCGAACGGTCCCTGCTGCTGCTCGATGATCTTCTCGGCGATCGAGATCATCGCCGGGTTGGCGCGCTCGTCGCTGATCGCGTCGAATATCTCGTCCGGGCGGCGCACCTCGTCGTCCGACCGGATGGTGTAGGCCAGTATGCCCTTGCCGCGCGGCTCGAGTGCGAGGATGCGCTCGCGCGTCGCCATCACAATGCGGCCGAGCGCAATCTGCCCGGACTTCTCCATCGCCGTGCGAATAACGCCGAACGCCTCCTGCGCCAGCTTGCCGTCCGGCGCCATGAAATACGGGTTGTCCCAGTAGATACGGTCGATCTGGTCGCCCGGCACGAAACGCTCGATGTCGATCGTCTTGGTGCTCTCCAGCTTCACCGACTTTATCTCGTCGTCGCCCAGCAGGATGTACTCGCCCTTCGAGACCTCGTAACCCTTCACCAGGTCCTTGCGCTCGATCGGACCAGTCTCCGGGTCCGTCGTGATCATCTTGATCCGGTTGTTGGTCTTCGGGTTGATCAGGTGGAAGTGCACGTCACCGCCGGCGCTGGTGGCGGTGTAGAGCGCCACCGGACAGGTGACGAGCGAGAGCTTCAGGTGACCTTGCCAGGTCGGGCGGTAAGCCATGGTGAACTCCCTGCGGGCGGATCGCTGGGGAAGCCAACGACTCGGGATGCGATTCGTTCGGCGCGGGAGCCGAGGCAAGAAAGCAAGGCCTTCTTTTTCGAGAAAAAGAAGCAAAAAGCTTGTGGTCCGGCTGTCGCGGGAAGCTGAAACCATACGCCTCAGCACCGTATGCCTACGGAAGCAAAAGTTTTTTGGTTCTTTTTTTCAAAAAAGAACCGCTTGCTTGCCTACCCGCACGGCGCCGTATCCCCAGACTCCATGTCGATCCTGAAGCAGTGCTCACGCCCGCTGCCGATGTCGTGCACGATCACCCTGATCTCCGGCCCGTCCTCGCCCGCCACCGGCAGCGCGTAGTGCTCCAGATAGGCGGTGGCAGCCGCCTCGAAGGAGACCTCTTCGACGATCCGCGCGTGATGGTGATCGACGTCCCTTGCGTGGACCCTGAAACGTCGCATGGTCTCTTCTGTGTCGCTCATCGGTGATCTCCTGCGCGCCTCAACGCGCTGAAACCCGAAAGGATTCATTGGCGTGCATGTCGGCCGGGATCGCTGACGCCGCTGGATCGTTGACGCCTCAGTAGCCGGGTCGGAGACCGCATGCCCACGACGAAGCTGGCCAGATACCAGGAGAAGCGCGACTTCCGGCAGACGGCCGAGCCGTCCGGCAACGACCGCACCGTGGCCTCCGACGCGCTGCGCTTCGTCATCCAGAAACACGCCGCCAGCCACCTGCATTTCGACCTGCGGCTGGAGCATGACGGCACCTTCGCCTCCTGGGCAGTGCCGAAAGGCCCGTCGCTCGATCCCAAGGAGCGCCGCCTGGCGATGGAGGTCGAGGACCACCCGCTCGACTACGGCGACTTCGAAGGCACCATCCCCAAGGGCCAGTACGGCGGCGGCACCGTCATGCTGTGGGACCGCGGCTACTGGGCGCCGGAACCGGGCTTCGAGGACGTGGCCGCATCCCTGGCCAAGGGCGAGCTGAAATTCGTCATGCAGGGCGACCGGGTGGGCGGCTCCTGGGTGCTGGTGCGCACGCGCCGGGACGAGCGCGGCCGCGCCAACTGGATCCTCATCAAGCACCGCGACGACGCCGCAGTGCCCGGCAACCTGGGCGGTCCCACCGACGACGACCACTCCGTCGCCTCCGGCCGCACCATGGCCGAGATCGCCGCCGGCGCCGGCCATCCCGCCAAGCCATTCATGACCGAAGCCGGCGCGCCGGCCGGCTCCGTCTGGCACAGCAATCGCAATGCCGACGGTCCCGCCGGGCTGGTCACCCCGCCGACCAAGAAGGCATCCGCCAAGCCCGCAAAAGCGGTCAAGCCGGGCGCCAGTGCGTCCGTGTCCGAGCCGGCAAAAGCGGCCAAGCCGAAACCCGGCGCGTCCAAATCCGGGCAGGCGAAACCGGCCACGGAAAAGCCCAGCCCTCCCTCGCCCGAGCCGGTGACAGCAGGCAAATCGAAACCCGGCGCGTCCAAATCCGAGCCGGCGAAAGCAGCCACCCCACCGGCCAACGCACCCGCGCCCAGGCCGGCCAAAGCGGCCAAGTCGAGCGCCCCGACCACCGAGCCCGCGAAAGCCGCCAAGCCGAAGGACAGCGCCCCCGCCGCCAAGCCGGTCAAAGCCGCCCTTCCCCCCTTCATCGAGCCGCAACTGACCAGATCCGTCGACAAGCCCCCCGCCGGCCCAGGCTGGGCGCACGAGATCAAGTTCGACGGCTACCGCATGCAGCTCCGCACCCAGGCCGGCCGCGCCACGCTGCTCTCGCGCAGGGCGCTCGACTGGTCCGCCAAGTTCCCCGAGATCGTCGCCGCCGGCGCGCACCTGCCGGACGGCATCATCGACGGCGAGGTCGTCGCCCTCGACCACCACGGCTCGCCCGACTTCGCCGCCCTGCAGGCCGCCATCTCCGACGCCAAAACCGCCAACCTGGTGTTCTTCGTCTTCGACCAGATGTTCGCCGGCCAGGAAGACCTGCGTCCCCTGCCGCTCACCGACCGCAAGGCCCGCCTGCAGGCCACCATCGAGGACGCCCCGGCCAACATCCGCTACGTCGACCACTTCGTCACCGGCGGCGACGCCGTGCTGCTCTCGGCCTGCCGCATGCACCTCGAAGGCATCGTCTCCAAGCGCCTGGACGCCCCCTACCAGTCCGGCCGGGTGGAAACCTGGACGAAAGCCAAGTGCCGCGCCGGCCACGAGGTGGTGCTCGGCGGCTACGCCACCACCAAGGGCGCCTTCCGCTCGCTCATCGCCGGCGTCAACCGCGACGGCCACCTCGTGCATGTCGGCCGCATCGGCACCGGCTTCAGCCGCGACACCGTGGCGCGCATCCTGCCGCGCCTGCAGGCGATGGAAACCGACACCAGCCCGTTCACCGCCGGCGGCCCACGCAAAACCGCCGACATCCACTGGCTGCGCCCCGAGCTGGTCGCCGAGATCGAGTACGAAGGTTTCACCGGCGACGGCCACCTGCGCCAGGCCGCCTTCAAGGGCCTGCGCGAGGACAAGCCGGCCGAGGAGGTGGAGGCCGAAACCCCCGCGCCGGCCGACACGCCGCTCGCCACGCCCACGCCCAGGGCCGCCCCAGCCTCGCCCGCCCGCAAGCCGGCCGCTGCCGCCGCTTCCCCCACGCCGGCCTCATCCTCGCGCGCCCACCCGTCGGCTACCACGTCGCACACCTCCGCCTCGTCCAGTCTCGGCTCGCCCGCCCCCGCGTCGCGCGCCTCCGCGTTGCACGCGCCCGCATCGCCCGGGCTGGCGCATACCGGGACCGCGTCGCCCGCCACCGCGTCGCCCGGCCTTGCCTCGCCCGGCACCGTGCGCTCCAGCGCGCCGCCGCACGGCTCGGCGCCCGTCATGGGCGTGATGATCTCCCACGCAGACAAGCCCCTCTGGCCCGACGCGCACGACAACCGCCCGGTCACCAAGCTCGACCTCGCCCGCTACTACGAGGCCGTCGGCGACTGGCTGATCCGCCACGTCCGCGGCCGCCCCTGCTCGATGATCCGCATGCCGGACGGCATCGGCGGCGCGCAAAACTTCTTCCAGCGCCACGCCGCCAAGGGCCAGTCATCCCTGATCGAGGACGTCACCGTCTGGGGCGACCGCAAACCCTACGTGCAGTTCAACAGGGTCGAAGCCCTCGTCGCCGCCGCCCAGGTGGGCGCGCTGGAACTGCACCCCTGGAACAACCAGCCCAACCTGCCCGAACAGCCCGGCCGCCTGGTGTTCGACCTGGACCCCGCGCCAGACGTCGCCTTCGACCAGGTGATCGCCGCCGCGCGCGAGATCCGCGACCGCCTCGACCGCCTCGGCCTCGTGAGCTTCTGCAAGACAACCGGCGGCAAGGGCCTGCACGTGGTGACCCCGCTGGACGGCGCCGGCGTGGACTGGGCCGCCGCCAAGGCCTTCGCCATGGGTGTCTGCAAGGTGATGGCGGCGGACGCGCCCGACCGCTATTTGATCAACATGGCAAAGAAGCAGCGCACCGGCCGCATCTTTCTCGACTACCTGCGCAACGACCGCATGGCCACCGCAGTCGCACCACTCTCGCCGCGCGGCCGCCCGGGCGCGCCGGTGTCCATGCCGGTGCATTGGGCGCAGGTGAAGAAAGGGCTCGACCCGCAGAAATACACTATCCGCACGGTGCCGGCGATGGTGGCCAAGCTGACCGCATGGGAGGATTACTGCGAGGGTGAGCGGAAGCTTGCAGGCGCTGTCACGAAGCTTGGCAAGGTTTAGGGAAGGAAGAAAGCGCTTCTTTTTCGAGAAAAAGAAGCAAAAAGCTTTTGCGCGCGCTGTCGCGGACGGCTGAACCACAAAGCTCCCTGACGAGCACGTCGCCGAAACCTCCGCGACAGCCGAGACAAAAGCTTTTTGCTTCTTTTTCTCGAAAAAGAAGCGCTTCCTTCCTTTCTCTAGTGACCCTCGTGCGCATCGCCACCTTCAACATCAACAACATCAACAAGCGTCTGCCCAACCTCCTGGACTGGCTGGAAGCCGAGCGTCCTGACGTCGCCTGCCTGCAGGAGCTAAAATCCACCACCGACGCCTTCCCCGCCGCCGCACTCGCCGCCGCCGGCTACAACGCCGTGTGGCAGGGCGAGCGAACCTGGAACGGCGTTGCCATCCTGGCTCGCGGCGCCACCCCCATCCTCACCCGCCGCCGTCTGCCCGGCGAGCCCGCCGACCACCAGGCCCGCTACGTCGAAGCCGCGGTCAACGGGATCCTGATCGCGTCGGTCTACCTGCCGAACGGCAACCCCCAGCCCGGTCCCAAATTCGACTACAAACTGCGCTGGCTCGACCGCCTGGCCGGCCACGCCGCCGCACTTGCCGCGCAAGACCTGCCCGTGGTCCTCGCCGGCGACTACAACGTCGTGCCCACCGAAGCCGACATCTACCCGGGCCACCACGAACAATCCAACGCCCTGCTGCAGCCCGAAGCGCGGGCCGCCTTCCAGCGCTTGCTCTCGGCCGGCTGGACGGACGCGCTTCGCACGCTGCAACCCGACGGCCCGCTCTGGACCTTCTGGGGATACCTGCGCAACCGCTGGGCCACCGACCACGGCATGCGCCTGGACCACCTGCTGCTCAGCCGTCGCCTGGCGCCGCGTCTGGTGGGCGCAGGGGTTAGCCGCGCCGTGCGTGGGCAAGAGGGCGCAAGCGATCATGCGCCGGCCTGGATCGTTTTGGACGTTTAAGAAAGCAAGCGCTTCTTTTTTGAAAAAAAGAAGCAAAAAACTTTTGTTTCCTTGGGCGCGCGTTGTTGGAACCATCGCGACAGCCGGACCAAAAGTCTTTTGCTTCTTTTCTTCAGAAAAGAAGGCCTTGCTTTCCCTGCCGAACGTCGAAGAGTCAATATTCAGGGAAGCTGGTCTAAATCGCCCTGTCGCTAAATCCCCACCAGCGAGCATCAGGAATCAAAGTTTTTTGGTTGCAACTCACTCCGTCAACCCAAACACCTTCACCGTCTTGTAAGCCGGCGCGTAAACCCGGCCGTTGGCCACCATCGGCGTCAGAAACGGATTGTTGTTGTCGGTGTTGGACCATGGCCCGCCGGCGTTGGCCGAGAAGATCGGCGTCCCCAGCGAGTCGGCGTTGTAGGCCTCCAGCTCCACCGGCGCGGTCCGCCGTATCAGCCAAACCACACCTGTCGCCGCAGCGGCACCGTTGGAGGACACGATGGGCAGCGAGCCACCAAACCCCGCCTGCGTCGTGCCGGTTACCGTCTGGGTCAGCGCAGCGGTGCCGGTTGTAGCCACGGCAAAGGCGCGCAACACGTCGCTGTCGGTTTGCGCGTACACCGTCGGGCCGTTTGCCCCGGCGTAATAGGCCGGCCCGCCCCACAGCCCGGCAAAGCTCCTTGTGCTGATCGTGGTCGCCTGCAGCGCCCCGCCGTCGTTCGGCTTCAGTCCGCCGAGCTTGGCCTGGTCCAGCAGATAGAGCACCGCCGACTTGCCCATCGCCACGGCCAGCGGCGGCACTGTCTGCCCCGCCACCACCGGCAGCAGCATCACTCCGCCGGAGCCGAAATCCAGGTCGTTGGTGTTGAGCGAGCCGTAGGCAGACGGCGTGAAGCGGCCCCTCACTCTATTGAGGGCCGGCGTGAGAGAGATGGCGCTCTCTCCCCAATCCTTCGCTGCTGCCCGCGTGTTGCCATTGCCGGTGACCACGAACAGGTCGCCCGAGGGGTCGAGCGCGGGCGCAAAGCCGCTCATCCATATGCTGGCAAGCTCGGTGCCGCCCGATGTCTCGATCGTGTGGAAAGCGGCCTGCAGTGCCAGGCCCGGGCTGTAGCGCAGAAGCCAACCGGTGGAGTTGCCGGAGTTGTTGTCGCAATGCGAGCCGATGCCGATGTAGATCGAGTTGCTGCCGGACGCCAAGCCGACGCGGTTCCACTGGTTCTGCGGATCGAAGCCGACCGTTGATCCGTCGGCCAGCGTGGCGCTCGGCGAGATCTCCACGGCCGGCGTGGCGTCCAGGCCCGTGCCCAGATCCAACGCGTGCAACTGCGTGTGGAACGAATAGGAACTCGGCTCCGTCGCCGCAACGAGGTAGATCGTGGCGTGGCTCGTGCCGCTGCGCAGGATCACCGGCGTGCCGGAGATGCCGTATTCCGGCTGCACGTCGCTGCAGCCTACGTCGTTGCTGGCTTGCGGCTTGCCCAGGCTGACATGCCAAAGCAGTGCGTAGGTCTGCGCGTCGTACGCATACACGCTGTCATGACCGGTGGCGATCACCAGCACGTCGTGCTTGGACCCGTCCGGCAACACGAAACCGGAAACCAGCAACGGTTGCGCGAACACGTTGCCGTCGACCCTCAGCGTTTTCAGCAATCCGAATTTGGCAGACGCGACGCTGGCAGGCGTGAGGTCCGTCTCGCTCTGGTTCCAGCCTGTCCGGCCGGCATCGTTGTGGTAGGTGAGCACGTCGACCGGCGTGCCACCATACAGCTTTGCAAGCCCGGCCGCGGCATTGGCAACTGGCCCGGACTCCGGCAATTGGCTGATGATCGGCGGCCGCGTCGCATGATGTGGCGGCAAGACTTGCGGCTTGGCGCTGCCCGCACAGGCCGGCGCAACGGTCGCAAGCACGATAGCGGTCGCGGCGAGCAGGCTGATCTTGGGCGAACACGGTCCGGTCATGTTGAGTCTCCTGCCAGGCACACACTGCGTCAGTTGCAGACTAGCGTATGTCTAAATTTGACCGAGATGGTCTAAACTGATTTTCGGCTGTATAGGCTGCGGTATCCGGAGACGCAAACGAGTATTTGCAGAAGCTGCGTGCCTGAACATGCACCTCCTGGCGCAGCCGCCGGGCCGAACGGGAAGCATCTGGTCCGCTACTGCGCGATGCAGTGTACGGTTGCGACAGGTGCCGGCGTTTGCAGGCAATGCGGGGCACCGGTGCGCCCGTCCGCCCGTTCGGCTTGCAACCGCCGCCACAACCATGGTGAGTCCTCCGCAACGCCACGGGAGCATCCGCCACCATGCCCGACACCCAAGCCGCCACCTACCAGGCCCAGGACCGCAACCTCGCCCTCGACCTCGTCCGCGTCACCGAGGCCGCCGCCCTGGCCGCCTCGCGCTGGATGGGCCGCGGCAACAAGATCGAGGCCGACGGTGCCGCCACCGAGGCCATGCGCCGCGCGTTCGACACCGTGGCCATCGAGGGCACCGTGGTGATCGGCGAGGGCGAGATGGATGAGGCGCCGATGCTCTACATCGGCGAGCGCGTCGGCGCCGGCGGCCCGAAGATGGACATCGCCGTGGACCCGCTGGAAGGCACCACGCTGACCGCCAAGGGCGGCCCCAACGCCATGACGGTGATCGCACTCGCCGAAGCCGGCAACTTCCTGCACGCGCCGGACTGCTACATGGACAAGATCGCCGTGGGCGGCGGGCTGCCGGCCGACGTGGTCAACCTCGGCGCCTCGGTCGAGGAGAACATGCGTAACCTGGCCGCCGCCAAGAAGCGCGACGTCTCCGACCTGGTGCTGTGCACGCTGGACCGCGACCGCCACGCGGAGATCATCGCCCGTTCACGCGAGCTGGGCGTGCGCATCATGCTCATCCCCGACGGCGACGTCGCCGGTGCCATCGCCGCCGGCCTGCCGGACAGCGACATCGACATCTTCTGGGGCATCGGCGGCGCGCCGGAAGGCGTCATCGCCGCGGCGGCCCTGCGCTGCACCGGCGGCCAGATGCAGGGCCGGCTGATCCCCGAAGGCGAAGCTCAGGCCACGCGTTTCCGCGAAATGGGCATCACCGACCACAATCGCGTCTACAAGATAGAGGAGATGGCCCGCGGCGACGTAATGTTCGCCGGCACCGGTGTGACCACCGGTGCAATGCTGCGCGGCGTGCGCAGCTACGGCCACGGTGCCACCACGCACTCGATCGTCATGCGCAGCAAGAGCGGCACGATCCGCTACATCGAGGCGCACCACAATTTCGAGACCAAGACTTGGACGAAGTGGTAAGAGAAGCAAGCGCTTCTTTTTCGAGAAAAAGAAGCAAAAAGCTTTTATGACGGCTGTCGCGGTTCTCTCCGGCGAGCGCGCGACAGCGGAGTCAAAAGTTTTTTGGTTCTTTTTTTCAAAAAAGAACTGCTTGCTTTTGGCTGAAGCGGCAGGTCACAGCAATAGAAAGCAAGGCCTTCTTTTTTGAAAAGAAGCAAAAAACTTTTGTTGTCTGGGCCGCGCATCTGCGGATGAGTCCGCGGCAGCCGAGATAAAAGCTTTGCTTCTTTTCTCGAAAAAGAAGGCCTTGCTTGCTTACGCTCAGATCGTGCGCCGGCCGACAACCGCGTGGTAGATCACCAGCACCAGGATAGACCCAACCACCGCCACCACCAGGCTGTAGATGTTAAGTCCGGTCACCGGTGCGGCGCCGAACACGGTGAACGCGTAGCCGCCGACCATGGCACCCACGACGCCGAGCACGATGTCGAGCAGCAGGCCTTCGCCCGTCCGGTTGACGATCTTGCTGCCGATGAAGCCCGCGATGAGTCCAAGGATGAGCCAGCCAAGAATGGACATTGTGTGTTCCTTCCGATGTTAAAACGGCGTGTTGACGTGCCTGGAAGCTGCCGCGACCAGGCACGCTGATGCGTCTGTCGCGTCAGACCTTCGAGCGCGATCCGGTCCCCGGTGTCACGTCGACGCCTGGCACCTTTTCGATCTCCACCTCTTCGTGGCGCAGCGTCTCGCGCACTGTTTCCGTGCGGTCGGCCGCTTCCTTGCGCAGCGTGATTTCCTCCTTCACGCGTGCGACTTTCGAGACGACCGCCTCTTCGCTCATCTCGGTCGCCTCGATCGTCCTCTCGGCAAAGTCCGGGTTGGCGACGACGCTGCCGCCAGTAACCGGGCGGCGTTCCACCGTCACCCGCTCGCGGCGCAGGTTCACCTGTTCCTCCACCGGCGTCTCCACGACGAAGCGGCGCACGCGCGTGGTGCCGCGGTTGACCACCCGCTTGCCGATGTCGAGCCTTTCTTCCGCAAGCTGTAGGCTCTCGCCGTCCCGCGCCTGGTCGCTGCGTGCCGCCACTGCGCCTACCCGCCCAGCGCCCGCCTGCATCGCACCAGTCTGCATCGCACCCGTTTGTGCGGCTTGCGGCTGCGTGCGCGCCACCACCGTCTGGTCCAGCCCGAAGCTGCTGGCGCGCTCGTCGATGTCGATCGGCGCGTGTGTCTCCAGGATCCGCGTCACCGTCGCTGCGTGCTCGTCGGCCACGCGCACCGTCACCGCGGTGCCGCCGGACGCCACGCTGCGGTCGTAGACAGCCGTGTCGTGGTCAGGCTCGCCGCCGAACAGGCTGGCCCAGAAGCCGCGCTCCTCTGTGCCGGTCCCGGTGCGTGCCAGCGGCTCGGACGCGCGCCCGGCGTAGCTGCCTTGCTGCGTGTGGCGATGGATCGCGGTCTCCGCGATGCCGGCGCGCAGCAGGTCCTGCACCGCAAGCTCGGCGTGGGCCGGTGTGTCGTAGACGGCCGCAATGGTCTGCTCTGTCATCGTCGTGTCCCTCGTTGGCTGGTTGAGATCCCGGTCGCGCACGAAGCGCTGTCCGATGGCCGCTGTCCGCGTACGCACTCCGTTTCGCGGCGATGCGTCGCCGTGGTTCGCGGCCGGTGGCGCCGGCAGCGGTAATGCGCATGTGCGGGACCGGGCAGCCGATGTCCAGGCCAATCTTTTCAACAGCTTAGACCGTTTTTCCTGGTGTTTTTCAACCAGGCGGCCAGTCTTTCCGCACTAGGCCTTGCGCGCCGGCCCGGTTTTTCGCTGCGGCGTCCGTGGCTTGGACGCAGCGCCCAGCCCACGCTCGCGCGCCCAGACGATCACCGCGCTGCGACGGCGGATGCCCAATTTGGTGTAGATGACAGAGACGTGATTCCGCACCGTGTTCCGGCTGATCTTCAGCCGCCCGGCAATATCGTCGTCCGACAGCCCCTGTGCCATCAGCCCGAGCACCTCGCGCGCCCGCTCCGGCAGCGTCGCCACTTCGGTGGCACCACCCGGCTGCTTGGCGCCGGTGATGCTGGCCAGCTTCTCGACGATCTTCTGTCCCAGCCACGAGGTGTCCTGCATCACCGCCTCCACCGCGGCCAGCAGCTCGGTCTCGCTACGTTTGCGTTCGGTGATGTCGAGCATCACGCTCAACACGCACGCCTGCTGATGGATCTCCACCGTCTCCGCAGACATCAGGTAGTCGCACACGCCGCCGTTATGCGACCGCAACTGCACCTCCACGCTGCGCAAACACCCGGTCTGCCGCAGGTCCGCCTCGAGGTTCTCGCGCGGCGCGCCCTCGCCCCACACCTCCAGCTCGGACTGGCTGCGCCCCACCACCTCCTCGCGCCGCCAGCCGGAGGCGGCGGTGAAGGCCGCGTTCACGTCGATGAAGCACAGCCCCTCCAGCGTCAGCATCGCCATCGGCCCCGGCGCCATGTGGAACGCCTTGGAGAAGCGCTCCTCGCTCTGCACCAGCGCGCGCCGCGCCAGTTCGCGCGGGTGCAAATCGGCAAAGGTGAACAGCATGCAGGATTCGTCGCCCACCTCGATCGGCTGGCCGCCCAGCAGCACCGTCTTGTGCGCGCCGTCCGGCAGGTCCAGCCGCGCCTCCATTTGCGGGATCGTCTGGCCGGCATGCAGCTTGGCCACCGCCAGCTCGCGGTGGTCGGCCCCGCGCAGCAGGTCGATCTCGTGCATCGAGCGGCCGATCAGGTCGCCGCGCAGGTAGCCGGTCATCTCGGAAAACCCGTGGTTCACCTTCACGAAACGCATGTCCGACAGCCGCACGATCACCGCCGGCGCCGGGTTGGCACCGAACGCACGCTCGAACCGCTCCTCGGCGTTGAACCGCTCGGTCTCGTCGTTGATCACCAGCACCAGGCAGTCCGGCCGCGCCTTGCGGTCGGTCACTGCGAAACCGCGCAGCTGGTGCACGCAGGGGTGCTGCTTGCCGGGGCGCTCCAGCAGCACGACCACCCCGTCGAACCGCTCGCCCGCCATCAGCCGCTGCATCGGGTACTCGGCGGCCGGCACCTTCTGGTTGTCGCGGTAGCGCAGCGCGAAGCGGCTGCGGTAGGCGTCCGCCGTGCCGCCCAGCTCGGCCAGCTTGCGCACGCCGTGCAGCGCCAGCGCGGTCTGGTTGGCCCAGGCGATGGTGCCGTCGCCCTCCAGGATGACCACACCGTCGGTGAGGTCGGCAATGATCTGCTGCAGCTGCGTGCGGTCGGCGCGCTGGTCGGGGATGTCGTCGGTCATGCAGCAAGCAAGCAGTTCTTTTTTGCAAAAAAGAACCAAAAAACTTTTGTTCCCTTGAGTACACGCTGAGGGAAGCTCCGCGACAGCCGGACCAAAAGTTTTTTGCTTCTTTTTTTCAAAAAAGAAGGCCTTGCTTTCCTCGCCGCGTTCCCCGCGCATGAACGCCCCCCAGACTGTGCACCTCCCCCCATCCGCCGGCTTCCCCAACTCCGCCCACCCCGCGCTGCTCTATCGCGCGGCCCTGCCCGCCGACCCCGCCGCCATGGAGCACGCCTTCGACCGCCAGGATTGGCTCAACCCCTGGCGGAACGGCATCTACACCTACCACCACTTCCACAGCACCGCGCACGAGGTGCTGGGCATCGCCGCCGGCCACGTGCACGCCATGCTTGGCGGCCCGTCCGGCCGGCAGCTGACGCTGCACGCCGGCGACGTGCTGGTCATCCCAGCGGGCGTCGGCCACTGCAACCTCGGCCAGAGCGACGACCTGCTGGTGATCGGCGCCACTGCCGGCGGCGCCCCCTATGACGTCCTGCGTGGCCACCCCGCCGAGCTGGCAGCCGCCACCAGCAACATCGCGCAGCTCGGCCTGCCCGCACACGACCCGGTGCCCGGTGCGGAGTTCCTACGCGCGCTCTGGGCCGGCCACGCAGCGTGACGGACCGCCGCCTGCGCAACGTCGCCGTCGGCCTGCTGGTGCTCGCCGGCTGCATCAACTTCATCGACCGCTCGGCCGTCTCCATCGCCTTGCCGGCAATTCGTAACGAGCTGCACCTCTCTGCCGGCCAGGCCGGCCTGCTGCTCTCCGCCTTCGCCTGCAGCTACGCGCTCGCCCAACTCCCGGCCGGCAGCCTGGTGGACCGCCTCGGCGCCCGCGCCGCACTTGCCGGCGGCCTGGCCGCCTGGTCCGCCGTGCAGATGGCCACCGCCCTGGTCACCGGCCTAAGCGGCTTCATCGTTGCCCGCGTGGCGCTGGGCATGGGCGAATCGCCGATGTTCGTCGGCGGCGCCCGGGTCTGCGCCGACCGCTTCGCGCCGAATGAACGCGCCCTGCCGCTGGGGCTGCTGAACGCTTCGGCCTCGCTGGGTCCGGCCATCGCACCGCTGGTGCTGACGCCGCTGATGATCGCACTCGGCTGGCGCGCCAGCTTCGTCGTCCTCGGCGCCACCGGCCTCCTGGTCGCCGCCGCCTGGGCGCTGGCCTACCGCAACCCGGCCGCGCCCGCGGGCGAGGCCACGCGCATCGCCGGCCCCTCGCAATGGCTGGCGCTGCTGCGGCAGCGCGCCGTCTGGGGCCTGCTGCTGGGCTTCGCCGGCACCGTCTACATGACCTGGCTCTACGTCACCTGGCTGCCCGGCTACCTGCACGACCGATGGCACATGTCGGCGGAGAACGCTGCCTTGTGGTCCGCCCTGCCGCAAGCCTGCGGCTTCGTCGGCGCCATCGGCGGCGGCTGGCTGTCGGACCGCCTGGCCCGCATCACCACCGAGCGCGCCGCGCGCCAGTTGCCCCTCGCAATGGGCCTCTACGCCGCGGCCGGCTTCACCGTGCTGGCCGCCCTCAGCGGCAGCGCCGGCGTGGCCATCGCGTGGATCTCCGCGGCCCTGTTCAGCGCCAACCTGGCCACCACCAGCGGCTGGGCGCTGGCCGCGACGCTGGCACCATCCGCGCTGATCGCCACCGTGGAAGCCATGGCCAACATCGGCGGCTCGGTGGGTGGCTCGCTGGCGCCGCTGGTCACCGGCACGCTGGTGGAGCGCTCGGGCTCATTCACGCCGGCGCTGCTCATTGCGGCCGCGGTGGCGGTCGGCTGCGGGGTGGCGAACCAGGTGCTGACGCGGCGGGAGATTTCGGCAGGATAAGCAAGCAAGGCCTTCTCTTCTGAAGAAAAGATACTGTGTTGCTGGTCAAGCGCCCATTTGGTTTGAGGGTGGCAAGCTGTCGTGTCTTCGTAAAGCCCGCTTCGCGCCGCTGCGCGGTGGCCTTTGGCCAGGCTTGACGAAGCCCCGCCAGCTTGCCGCGTGAGTGTGTGGCTGGGGCGGGAAAACGGCTTTGACTGAACTGGAAAACGGGTAATCAGGCGTTTGCCGGGTTAGCGTTGACATGATGGGGATCGAACGGGCGGCGCGTGCGGATCACTGCGTGGGCTAGGACGAGCAGCCTGCGTGCGATGGCGATCAGAACGAGCTTGTTCGGCTTGCCGGCTTGCTTGAGCCGTTGTGCCACGACCCGCAGGACCGGGTTGTGGCGGCTGGCGCTGAGTGCCGCGAGATACAGTGCGCTGCGCAGGTTGGCGTTGCCGATGCGGCTGATGCCGGTGCTGCGGGTTTGCGCGCCTGAACTATGCTCGGCCGGCGAGAGGCCTGCGAACGCGGCCAGACCTTTGGGCTCGAACTCGGCAATGTTGGGGATCTCTGCGAGCAGCACTGCCATGGTCACTTCGCCGATGCCCGGGATGCTGCGCAGCAGCTCGGCCTGATGGCGCGTCTGCATGTCGCCTGCGATCAGCGCGCGGATGTCGTGGGCGATGGCGTCGATCTCTGCGTTCAGATACGCCAGGCTACGGGCGATGGAGGCCTGCACGGTGGCGCTCCACAGGCCGGCTTTCTGGCGGTTGAGTTCCTGTGTGCGGGTCGTCTTGAGGGCGGCGCAACGGCGCACGAGCTCGCGCAGGTCGCGCAGGTGCGGCAGCGGCGGCGTCCAGGGGGCAGGGTTTTGCGTGCGGCAGAAGCGCGCGATGAGGGCTGCGTCGAGCTTGTCGGTTTTGTTGCGCCGGAGCTCGGCCTGGCCGAAGGCCTTGATTTGTTTTGGGTTGATGATGCTGACCTTGATGCCGAGGCCGTGCAGGAAGACGGCGAGATCGAGGCCATAATTGCCGGTGGCTTCCATGCAGGCATGCAGGCCGGTGCTGCCGCCGGGGATGTGTCGTTCGAGCCAGGCGTGCAGTTCGTCGAACCCTGTCTGATCGTTGGTCAGGTGGAGTGCGGCCGCTCTGTCGCCGTAGAGGAGATGGGCGTCGACTTTTGCTTTACCGATATCAAGACCGAGAATGGCCATGGCGAGGCTTCCTTGGGCAAGCGGTGGCGCCCCTCACAGGTCTTTCTTGCAATCAGGCTGCCCAGCCGCGCTGAGGCCCCGCATACTGTCCGACCGAGAGGTGCAGGATGCGGTGGGCCCGGATCTTTTCTACAGGATCGCCCGAGAAGCAATGCAAGGTCACCACCGCAGTTCCAGAGCTTGGCCTCCGCCGAGGAACACAGCAAACTTACAAGAAGCAAAAGACTTTTGACTCCGCTGTCGCGCGCTCGCCGGAAAAGCTCGCGACAGCGGAGACAAAAGTTTTTTGGTTCTTTTTTCAAAAAAGAACTGCTTGCTTCGTTGCTAAAGCGCGAACTCTACCCGTCGCATATGCCCGAACACCTGCACCGGCACAGCAGCCGCCTCGTCGCGCTTCGTGCACGCGTAGAACTCGAACTTCACGGGATATGCCTTGGCGAAGTCGTGTAGCGCTGCCGCCTCGTCGCCGGGAAACTCGTCGAACATGAAGTAGTAGTCCGCAACGTGGTGCCACAACGTCGTCAGCAGAAACAGCGTGGAGGAGTAGAGGTCCGCGTCGAAATGAACCAGCGTAGGCTGCCGGTGCGCATGGCCCGCCAGGAAACCCGGCAGCGTGTTCTGGAAGTAGCCCTTCACCAGGCTGACCCGAGGATCGGTCACGCGCGGCATCTCGCCGCGTGTGGAAAAGGTGCCGGCCGCCTTGTCGCCCCACGCCTCCGGCAAGCCCTCGAAACTGTCGAAGCCCACGAAGCGCGCCTCCGGCGCGGTGAACAACTCCGTCATCCGTTTGAGGCTGGCGCCGCGCCAGACGCCGAACTCCAGGTAGCTGAGCGCGGCGGCCTGGCCGATCTTCTCGGCCGCAAAGGCATAGAGCGTGTTGAAACGACCCCCCGCCGGAAACCACACGGGGGCGGGTTGCGGTAGGTAGATCTCGTCCAGGGCAGCGCGCCGCCGCGCGTTCCTCAGCCGAACCGCCGGGTCGTTCGTCCACTCGCGCGGCTTTGCCGCCTGATTCGGATCGGTCATTCGCGCGCGCCTTAAGCTGTTCAGAACAGGTCCGAACTACCATGCGAGGTGCGGAGACCGCAACGAGTGAGCAAAGCAAGGCCTTCTTTTCTGAAGAAAAGAAGCAAAAGACTTTTGTCTCCGCTGTCGCGATCCTTTCCGGCGAGCGCGCGACAGCGGAGTCAGAGTTTTTTGGTTCTTTTTTTCAAAAAAGAACTGCTTGCTTTCTTCCTATCAGCCCGGACTAGGAGGCGAAGCCAAAGGCGGCACCTGCAAGATCAGCGAGTGCGAGGAGAACGAAAACCAAGGATGTGCCCGCGAGAGCAGGTCCAAACCCAGCAGCATGTCCACGCCCTGCATCGACCGCTGGTCGATGATCGCCACCGGAAAGTTGGAGATGGTGACTTCGCCCATCGTGACCGGCGTCAGCACGTGCAACACCGCGCCGGGGTGGCCAGGGCCGATACCGCCAAGGTGAAACCGGCGGTCGGCCGTCAGAAGCTGTAGGTTCAGGCCGATCCTGCGTGCGCTGTCGCGGAACACCACCGAGCCGGGAGACCCGGTGTCGATCAGCGCGCGCAACGTCTTGCCGCCGACCTGTACGTCCACGATCGGCCGGCCGTCATCCGCCACCGCAATCATCGGCACGGCGTAGAGCGGTCCCGGCAACGCAACGTGCACCGGTTGTCCCGTGCAATCGCCCATCGACTTGAACAGCTTCACCTTCCGGTCCGGCAGGTCGACGTCCACGTCGTAGGCGCCAAGGAAGTCCGACCCGAACAGCCCGTCCACGCCGGTGGCCTCGACACTCCCGAGGTCGGACGCCAGCAGCCGGAAGTGGCCGCCATGCAGCCGGCCGATCTCGTAGCTGCGCGTCTCAAACCCGTAGACCGTCTGAGCTCCGCCGATCCCCTCGGCCCAGCCTTGCAACATCTCCAGCCGCAAATGCAGCCGGTCCGCGCTGCTCCGCGCGAGGGTGGTGACCACGGCGCCGGTGTCGACCACCATGGCCGTCTTCTGCCCGTTCAGCAGCGCGTCAGCGATCAGGTGTTGGTGCTGGACGCGGACCGGTATGTCGGTTGCAAACCCAAGCCTGCACGTGCCCGCAGGTGCGGCCTGGCATCCCGCCAGCCCGGCTACGCCCAGCACGCATAACCTGGCAACGCCGCGCGGCTTAAAACGAGACTTGACCGTTGTTGTCCGCAAGAGAAGTCCGACCCGTCGATACCTGCAGGCTGAAACGATAGCCGAAGCTCAGATAACGCTCAAGTCGAAACGAACTACGCTTCCGCGTTGCGCGGTGATAAGACCAGCGATTTGTAGCCGTTGAAGTTTGCCATAGACAAGCAAGGCCTTCTTTTTTGAAAAGAAGCAAAAAACTTTTGGTCCTGCTGCCGCGGAGGTTGCTGCAACACGCGCCCAAGGGAACAGAAGTTTTTTGGTTATTCAAAAAAGAACCGCTTGCCTTGCTCGTCCCAATGGGGGTTTCGAGCTCAGATATAAGCGAAGCCAAGCAGTTCTTTCTTGAAAGAAAGAACCAAAAAACTTCTGCCTCCGCTGTCGCGCCGAGCGGAGAGATCCGCGACAGCGAGGACAAAAACTTTTTGCTGCTTTTTTCCAAAAAAGCAGGCCTTGCTTGCTAAAACTTCATCCGGCCAAACGATGATGCAGATGCTCGCTACGACAAAGCGCCGAAGCTTTTTCCAGGCTGCTCACCCGATCCGACGAGGTCGGAAGACGCTCTAGTTATACTTCTTCAGTTCCATCTTGCCTAACTGGTTGCGATGCACCTCGTCCGGACCGTCCGCAAACCGCAGTGTACGGCTGCTCGCGTAGTGATACGCCAGGTGGAAGTCCTGGCTGACGCCGCCGCCGCCATGCACCTGCATCGCCCAGTCGATCACCTGGCACGCCATCGATGGTGCCACCACCTTGATCATCGCGATCTCGGTGCGCGCCGCCTTGTTGCCCACAGTGTCCATCATGTGCGCCGCCTTCAGCGTCAGCAGCCGCGCCTGCTCGATCATGCAGCGCGCCTCGGCGATGCGTTCCAGCGTCACCGTCTGCTCGCTGATCGGCTTGCCGAACGCCACGCGCGACTTGGCCCGCTTGCACATCGACTCCAGCGCGCGCTCCGCCTTGCCGATCAGCCGCATGCAGTGGTGGATGCGCCCCGGGCCAAGCCGCCCCTGCGCGATTTCGAACCCGCGGCCCTCGCCGAGCAGGATGTTGCCGACGGGCACACGCACGTTGCGGAAATCCACCTCCATGTGGCCGTGCGGCGCGTCGTCGTAGCCGAACACCGTCAGCGGCCGCATGATGTCCACGCCCGGCGTCTCGCGCGGCACCAGGATCATCGACTGCTGGCTGTGGCGGTCCGCCTTCGGGTTGGTCTTTCCCATGAAGATCAGCAGCTTGCAGCGCGGGTCGCCGCCGCCGCTGGTCCACCACTTGCGGCCGTTGAGGACGTATTCGTCGCCCTGCCGCTCGATGGTGCTCTCGATGTTGGTGGCGTCCGACGAGGCCACACCCGGCTCCGTCATCGCGAACGCCGAGCGTATCTTGCCTTCCAGCAGCGGCTCCAGCCACTCCTGCTTCTGCGCTTCGGTGCCGTAGCGCTCGATGGTTTCCATGTTGCCGGTGTCCGGCGCCGAGCAGTTGAACACTTCGGACGCCCACTCGACGCGGCCCATGATCTCGGCGAGGGGTGCGTATTCGATGTTCTTCAGCCCGGCGCCGCGGTTGCTGTCCGGCAGGAACAGGTTCCACAGCCCGGCGTCGCGCGCGCGGGGCTTCAGCTCCTCGAGAAGCTGGACGGGAACCCAGCGGTCGCCGCTGGCCACTTCTTCGTGGAAGCGGTGTTCGTTGGGGTAGACGTGCTCGTCCATGAACGCGCTGACGCGCTCCTGGTACTCGCGGGTTTTGTCGTTGAACGTGAAATCCATAGCTTTCTCCTGAAAGAAAGGCCAGGGGCGTCGTGCGTAGCACGCTCTCGCGTGACGCCCCTGAACCCCGCTGGGGTCAGTCGGCCCCAGACCCCATTGCTTAAAGGGCGAAGCCCACGGGGTCTGGGGCCGCGGGCCCCAGCGGGGTCAAGGGGCAGAGCCCCTTGCCTTACCTAATTAGCCGTCAAAACAACCTTGCCCTGTACCCGACGCTCCATCACCTCCGCCAGCGCCTCCCCCGTCCGTTCCAGCGGATAAGCTCCCGAAACATGCGGCTTCAGCTTGCCCTCCTGCACCCACCCGAACAGCCGCGCCACCGCTTTCGCATGTGCCGCCGGATCGCGCTGTGTCCAGGTCCCCCAGAACACGCCCTTCGCCTCACCCTCGCGCAGCAGCAGCAGGTTCAGCGGCAGCTTAGGTATCTCGCCGGCGGCAAACCCCACCACCAGCAGCCGCCCGCCCCACGCCAGCCCGCGCACCGCGGCCTCCGTCAGCGCACCGCCCACCGGGTCGTACACCACGTCCACGCCGCCGGGTGCGATCCGCTTCAGCTCCGTCTTCAGGTCGGCCTCGACGTAGTTGATGCCGATCTCCGCACCGTGCGCACGCGCCAGCGCCAGCTTCTCCTCGGTGGATGCGGCCGCGATCACGCGCGCGCCCATCGCCCGCCCGATCTCCACCGCCGCCAGCCCCACGCCACCCGCGGCTCCCAGCACCAGCAGCGTCTCGCCCGCCTTCAGGCGCCCGCAATCGGCCAGCCCGTGCAGCGACGTGCCGTAGACCAGCATGAACCCGGCCGCCGTCTCGAAGTCCATCCCATCCGGCAGGTGCAGCGTGCGCTCCGCCTGGGCCGCCACCATCTCGGCGAACCCGCCCAGGCCCGGCAACGCCACCACCCGGTCGCCCGGCGCGAAGCCGGACACGCCGTCGCCCACGCCGCGTACGATGCCGGCCACCTCGCTGCCCGGCGTGAACGGCCGCGGCGGCTTAACCTGGTACTCGCCGCGGACCATCAGCCCGTCGGGGAAGTTCACCCCGGCGGCGTGGATTTCGATCAGCACCTGGCCGGCGCCGGCCACCGGGTCCGGGCGGTCTTCCAGGCTCAGCTGCTCGATCGGCCCGAACTCGTTGCAGACGATCGCCCTCACGCATCCTCCCTGGCCAGCGCCCTTATGCGCGGGCGGTTGACGTTTGCGGCAGCACCATGCGTCAGGACGCTGCCCCTGGCTAGCCGGGCACGTGCGCTGGCCGGCGGGTCCTCCAGCCTTGGCCGCGGCCGGCCGCGAGGATCGTCAGCATGGATCGCAACCAGGCCTGGCCGAGAGCCGAAGATCCACGTCGCAGCAAAATTGTGAAGAAGCGGACGTTCAGGACGTTTCTGACGACCGCCATTTCCGCCGGATTGCAGCGCACCGTAGTCCCATGCCATCGCCCCGAGGAGCAGTCGCTCTGGAGCCCTACTGGACGAGGAACTAATGATGGCGAACGCGGAACGCCTGGTGCGGGAGTTCTTTCGTCGCGTGTGGGCACCGCCGCATGACTTGGACGCGATCGACGAGTTGATGACCGAGGACTACCGCAT
The DNA here is from genome assembly GCA_965198755.1 of Acetobacteraceae bacterium. GTDB lineage: Bacteria > Pseudomonadota > Alphaproteobacteria > Acetobacterales > Acetobacteraceae > BOG-908. The sequence goes on along the minus strand of OZ240673.1, from coordinate 2,369,362 downwards.
CACGACGGCTGGCAGCGTCGTCGATGGCCGGAACGCATTCAAGGCCTGGGTGAGTTCGATGCAACAGGTGGTTCGGCAAGCGACGAATGAGCACATCGAAATCATCACGAACGCAGCGGGCGATCGGGTCGTCTCTCGTTGGATTACCCGCGGATACAACAACGGGATGTTCGGCTTGCCCGCCACGCAGGAACGGATCGAGTTTTCGGGCATCGCCATCTGGCGGGTTGAGGATGGCAGGCTGGCGGAGTGCTGGGTCGAGCGAAGTGCTTACGAACTCTTCGAGCGATTGCGGCAGCAACACTCTTGATGGACGCAGGTTTGCCCGCGTCCTTGCGGTTCGCTTCTATGTACCGGTGGCGTCGGGCAGACGGATTGTCCTCCGCCGTCACCAGAGTCGCTTTGCGACAGGAGTGGCCGGTTTCGCGATGAAGGTCCAGGCCGTTGGACGTTCGTTTCGGCCGTCAAGCAGACGTCGATCTATCGCCCACAATCCGTCTTGATCGAACGCAAGCTGAACCAAACGCCAGCAACGGCTGGACGCGCCGCCCGCTTCGTGACACCGGAGCCACCATGGCCTTCCTCGACGAGCCGGCACCCGAGCACTTCGTCCCGCTCCCCGCAGCCCCCGGCATCCGCCGCGTCGTCGCCCCCAACGCCGGCCCGATGACCCACCACGGCACCAACACCTGGCTGGTGGACAGCCCCGACGGCCTCACCGTCATCGACCCCGGCCCGGACGACCCACGCCACCTCGCCGCCATCGCCGCCGCCGGCCCCGTCGCGCGCATCCTGCTGACCCACACCCACCCGGACCACCTGGCCGGCGCGCCCGCCCTGCGTGCTGCCACCGGCGCCCCCATCCACGCCTGGCACCGCCCATGGGCCCCAGGCTTCACCCCGGACGCTGGCCTGCAGGACGGCGCGCAGCTCGCCGGCCTGACCGCCATCCACACGCCCGGCCACGCCTCGGACCACCTCTGCTTCGCCCAGCACGGCACCGGCGTGCTGTTCAGCGGCGACCACGTGATGTCCTGGTCCACCAGCATCGTCAGCCCGCCGGACGGCAACATGGCCGACTACATGGCCAGCCTGCGCCTGCTGCTAGCCCGGCCCGACACGCTGTACCTGTGCGGCCACGGCCCGCCTCTGCCCAACCCGGCGCCGCTGGTGCGCGCGATGCTGAACCACAGGGCAGGGCGGGAGGCGGCCATCCTCTCGCAGCTGCAGCGCGGCGCGGCCACGCCGGACGAACTGGTGGCAGCGATGTACGCCGGGCTGGCGGCGCACCTGGTGCCGGCGGCTCGGCGTAGCGTGCTGGCACATCTGGAGAAGCTGGCGGGGGAGGGGCGGGCGGTCGGACGTGGGGAGCGTTGGGAAGTAGGGTAAGGCAAGCGCTTCTTTTTCGAGAAAAAGAAGCAAAAAGCTTTTATCACGGCTGTCGCGGACTCTCCGCCAACGCGTACCCCAGAGACCAAAAGTTTTTTGGTTCTTTTTTTCAAAAAAGAACTGCTTTCTTTCTTCGCCACATTTCACGTCAACGCGACAGGACGATGCCGGCAATGGTGGCCAGGCACGGCACCGCCATGCCGGCAGCGCCAAGAACGCCTGTGCCGTTCAGCCCGAAAAACAACAGCGAGAACAGCCCGCACACGACGTACAGCGCGCCCACGCCGATACACGCCGTGTGGCGGCCGACACCGCAGACACCCCGGAGCACGTAGCCCGCACCGCAGAGCAGCACCCAGACGGCGACGATGACGAGGGCGAGGCGTTCCATGCGAAGAGATGTTTGGCCGGCCCCGCCAGCGTCAAAGGCAAGCAGTTCTTTTTTGAAAAAAAGAACCAAAAAACTTTTGTTCCCTGGCGACTCGTCTGCGGGGAGGTCCGCGACAGCCGTAACAAAAGCTTGCTTCTTTTTCTCGAAGAACGAGGCCTTGTCTTAACTCGCTTCCGCCAGCGCCTTCAACGCCCGCAGCCACTCTTCATGCGAGGCGAGCAGTGTCTTGCGCGTGCGCCCTCCAATCAGGCGGAGAAGCAAGCCCGTCTGGGTTTCCTCCGTGATCACGCAACAGCCGTCCGCGGTGGCTTCGATATGCCAGGCATGTGCGCCGCTGGTCCCGGCAGGCCCCGTCGCCGACCAGACGAGCATTCGACAAGGGTTGAACGTCACGACGTCCGGTTCGAAGAAAAAACCGAGCGTCTTGAAGCGGAATTTCGAATCTGTGCTCAGCACCTTGCCACCGCGCAACATCGATACGTCCGAGCAGTGCTTATACCAGGCCGGCCAACGGACACAGTCGATCAACAGCGACCAGACCGTCTCCGGCGTGGCGGCGATCTCGACCGCGTTGTGCGCAAAGACCCTCGCCGCAGCGGGCAAGTGGCCGGACGGCCAGGTAATACGCGGGTCCGGAACAGGTGCGTTCTGCGTCACTTGGCTCACTCCGATGTCAGGGCAACGCGAACGAGGCGGCGGCTCAGGTCAGCATTCTGGGCAGTCTCGTGCCTGTGGCTAGCAGGGCAAGGCAAGCAGTTCTTTTTTGAAAAAAAGAACCAAAAAACTTTTGCTCCCTGTCGGGGATTCTCCCGCGAGCGCGCGACAGCGGAGTCAAAAGTCTTTTGCTTCTTTTCTTCAGAAAAGAAGGCCTTGCTTTCTTGAAGCGTCCAAAGCCGCCTGTAAAATATAAGCCGCCGCCATCCGATCGACCACGCCCGCCCGCCGCTTGCGCGTCATGTCCGCCTCCTCGATCAGGAACCGGTTTACCGCCGCGCTGGACAGCCGCTCGTCCCACAGCGCCGCCGGCAGCCCGCTCACCTCCGACAGCGCCCGCGTCCAGTCCCGCGCCGCCTGTGCCGCCGGCCCCAGCGTGCCGTCCATCGAAAGCGGTAGCCCCACCACCAGCCCGCCCGCACCCTGCGCCCGCGCGATGGCGCCCACCTCCGCCGCGTTGGCCGCCAGCTTGCCGCGCCGCAGCGTGGCGTGCGGGCTGGCCAGCATCAGCCCCACGTCCGACAGCGCGACCCCGATCGCCCGCGCGCCCGGGTCCAGCCCGATCAGCCGTTCGCCCGGGCGCAACCCCGCCCGCAAGGCGGCCATGTTGATGACGGCCATGGCCGCGTTTATGGTCCGCCGCCTGCCTGGCCGCCAGAGGTACACGCCCCATGTCGCTCGATCCCGCGACCGTCCGTCGCATTGCCAAGCTCGCCCGCATACGGGTGGCCGAGGCCGACGTGCCGCGCCTGCAGGGCGAGCTGAACAACATACTCGGCTGGATCGAGCTGCTCTCCGAGGTGGACGTGGACGGCATCGAACCGCTGACCGGCGGCGCGCAGATCGCGCTTCGCCTGCGCGCCGACGCGGTCACCGACGGCAACATCGCCGACGCCGTGCTGGCCAACGCGCCTGACCGCGTCGGCGCCTTTTTCACCGTGCCGAAAGTGGTCGAATGAACAGCGTGCTCACCGACGGCACCATCGCCGCCGCCGTGCTGGCCAACGCCCCGGCCCGCGCAGGCGCTTTCACCGTGCCGGACCTGGTCGAATGAACAGCGTGCTCACCCACGCCGCCGTCGCTGCTGCAGTGCTGGCCAACGCCACGCACCAGGCAGGCGCTTTCACCTTCCCGAAAGTGGTCCGATGACCGCCGTGCTCACCGACCTCACCATCGCCGAGGCCGCCGCCGCCCTGCGCCGCCGTGACGTCTCCGCCCGCGAGCTGACCCAGGCGCACGTGGACGCCGCCGCCGCGCTGAACCCGCGCCTGAACGCCTTTATCACGCTCACCCCCGAGCTGGCGCTGCAGCAGGCCGACGCGGCCGACACCGCGCTGGCGGCCGGCCAGGCCGGCCCGCTCGCCGGCATTCCGCTGGCCATCAAGGACCTGTTCTGCACAAGCGGCGTGCGCACCACCGCCGGCAGCCGCATCCTTGACGACTTCGTGCCCCCCTACGAGAGCACCGTCAGCGCGCAACTGCTGCGCGACGGCGCGGTGTTCCTCGGCAAAGCCAACCTCGACGAGTTCGCCATGGGCTCGTCCAACATGACCTCCGCCTACGGCCCGGTTGAAAACCCGTGGAAGCGCGCGGCCGACCCCGACGCCATCCTGGTGCCCGGCGGCTCCTCCGGCGGATCGGCCGCCTCCGTGGCCGCCCGCATCGCCATGGGGGCGACCGGCACGGACACCGGCGGCTCCATCCGCCAGCCCGCCGCGTTCTGCGGCCTGGCCGGCATCAAGCCCACCTACGGACGCTGCAGCCGTTGGGGCGTCGTCGCGTTTGCAAGTTCCTTGGACCAGCCTGGGCCTTTCGCCCGCACGGTGGCCGACTGCGCAACCCTGCTCGCCAGCATGGCCGGCTTCGACCCCAAGGACAGCACCAGCGTGGCGCTCCCGGTGCCCGACTTCGCGAGCGCCTGCCGCCGCGGCGTCGCCGGCCTGCGCATCGGCGTGCCGCGCGAGTACCGCGCCGACGGCATGCCCGAAGCCGTCGACCGCCTGTGGAGCCAGGGCCTGGACTGGCTGCGCGAGGCGGGTGCGACCGTGGTCGACGTCTCCCTGCCGCACACGAAATACGGCCTAGCCACCTACTACATCGTGGCGCCGGCCGAGGCGTCCTCCAACCTGGCGCGCTACGACGGCGTCCGCTTCGGCCACCGCGAGCCCGGCCACGACCTCACCGAGCTCTACGAGCAGACACGCGCAGCCGGCTTCGGCCCCGAAGTGCAACGCCGCATCTTCATCGGCACCTACGTGCTCTCCGCCGGCTATTACGATGCCTACTACCTCCGCGCACAGAAAGTGCGCGCGCTGATCCTGAAGGACTTCACCGACGCCTTCGCACATGTCGACGCGCTACTGACGCCCACAGCACCATCCGCCGCGTTCGCACAGGGCGAGAAGATGGACGACCCGATCGCGATGTATCTGAACGACGTGTTCACCGTGCCGGCCAGCATGGCGGGCGTGCCCGCGATGTCGGTGCCCGCGGGGCTGGACGGGCAGGGGTTGCCGCTCGGGCTGCAGGTGATCGGCAAGCCATACGACGAGGAGACGGTGTTCGCCGTGTCGCGGGCGATCGAGGACAGGGCAGGGTTTTCCGCAATGCCGAGCATCCGGGCGGGGGCGAAGTGAAGAAAGCAAGCACTTCTTCGAGAAAAAGAAGCAAAAAGCTTTTGCGCGCGCTGTCGCGGACTGTTGAACGACGCGCGTCAACACGGCACCCGCACAGAGAGCAAAAGTTTTTTGGTTCTTTTTTTCAAAAAAGAACTGCTTGCCTTGCGATGTTCAACCCGGAGCCACGCCGATGAGCTACACGATCGAAGGCGCCACCGGCACGTGGGAGGTCGTTTGCGGCCTGGAAGTCCACGCGCAAGTCATCAGCCGCTCCAAACTTTTCTCGGGTGCCGCCACCGATTTCGGCAGCGCGCCGAACAGCCAGGTGAGCTTCGTGGACGCGGCGTTCCCCGGCATGCTGCCGGTGCCCAACGCGGAATGCGTGGCGCAGGCAGTGCGCACCGGCCTGGGCCTGGCCGCGCAGATCAACCTGGTCAGCCGTTTCGACCGCAAGAACTACTTCTACGCCGACCTGCCGAGCGGCTACCAGATCAGCCAGTTCGAACACCCCATCGTCGGCCGCGGCGAGGTCGAGATCGAGCTCGCCGACGGCTCCACCCGCAGCATCGGCGTCACCCGCCTCCACCTCGAGCAGGACGCCGGCAAGTCGCTGCACGACCAGGACCCGGCGCGCTCCTTCATCGACCTCAACCGCTCCGGCGTGGCGCTGATGGAGATCGTCAGCGAACCCGACATCCGCACCCCCGAAGAAGCCGGCGCTTACCTGCGCAAACTGCGCACGGTACTACGCTACCTGGGCACCTGCGACGGCAACATGGACGAGGGCAGCATGCGCGCCGACGTCAACGTCTCCGTCCGCCACGCCGGCGAGGACTTCCGCACGCGTTGCGAGGTGAAGAACGTCAACTCCGTCCGCTTCGTCATGCAGGCCATCGAGGCCGAAGCCCGCCGCCAGGTGGAAGTGTGGGAGAGCGGCGGCGAAGTGCACCAGGAAACCCGCCTGTTCGACCCCGCCCGCGGCGAGACCCGCAGCCTGCGCAGCAAGGAGGACGCGCACGACTACCGCTACTTCCCCGACCCCGACCTGCTGCCGCTGGTGCTCGACGCCGCCTGGGTGGAAGACCTACGCGCCGCACTCCCGGAACTGCCGGACGCCAAACGCGCCCGCTTCGTGGCCGAGTACGGCCTGCCCGCCTACGACGCCGGCGTGCTGGTGGCCGAGCAGACCACCGCCGCCTTTTTCGAGACCGTGGCACGCGGCCGCGACGCGCGGCTCGCCGCCAACTGGATCACCGGCGACTTCTTCGCCGCCCTCAACCGCACCGGCCGCACCATTGAGACGAGCCCCGTCTCGGCCGCCAACCTCGGCGCGCTGCTGGACCTGATGGCCGACAGCACCATCAACGGCCGCATCGCCAAGGAGGTGTTCGAGGCCATGGTGGAGACCGGTGCGGCCCCCGGCGACATCGTCGAGCAGCGCGGCCTGCGCCAAGTGACCGACACCGGCGCCATCGACGCCGCAGTGGACGCGGTGCTGGCCGCCAACCCGGACAAGCTGGCAGAGTACCGCGGCGGCAAGGACAAGCTGTTCGGCTTCTTCGTGGGTCAGGTGATGAAGGCGATGGCGGGAAAAGGTAACCCGGCACTGGTCAACACCGCGTTAAAGGCGAAGATCGGCTAAGCCCAGGCCTCAGCCGCGCCTGCACCACCCGAATGATTTGACCCGCCCGGGCCTTGGCCGTAAGACAGCCAGGCAAACGTCGTGTTGCATCCCGGCGGAGGGGTGGCCGAGTGGCTGAAGGCGGCGGTTTGCTAAACCGTTGTACACTGTAAAGGTGTACCGTGAGTTCGAATCTCATCCCCTCCGCCAAACAAGCCTAGGCTGTTACTCTTACGCTTGCGGCAATTTCGGCAGAAGGCAAGGCAAGCAGTTCTTTTTTGAAAAAAAGAACCAAAAAAAACTTTTGTCTCTTTCGGGCGAGCGTTGTTGACACGTATCGTTCAGCTGTCCGCGACAGCACTCTCCTTAAACTTCCTGCTCCGAACAAACGAAAAGCCGTTCGGATAACCCGAAAACAGGTTTTCCCGGCGCGACGGCAACCGCTCAACCTCAGGATCGCGGCAATCCGCACCGTTGTTGGTTCTCTTGTCGGAACCGTTCGCAATGGGGCGACTGGGATGCTGACTCACAGAAAGCAAGCAGCCCTTTTTGAAAAAGGACCGCGGATTCAACTTTGAAACGCATAAAGGGTAGCCTTCCCGACCGCCACTAAGGGGCGTGTCTAGACTTCCGGCAAGGGGGTCTGGATGGGCAAGCATTTGACGGCGGAGCAACGCTGTGAGCTGGCGGCGTTGCATGAGGCTGGTCTGACGCAGGCGGCGATGGCGATGCGGATCGGCGTCAGCCAGTCGGCCGTCTGCCGCGAGTTGCAGCGTAACGGCGGTGCCGGCTTTTACTGCTCCGGGCTGGCGCAGGACGCGGCAACGCGGCGTCGGTCGGCGGCCAGCAGCTTTGCGCGCAAGATGACGCCGGCGGTGGTCAAGCTGATCGAAGCCAAGCTGAGGCGGCAGGAATGGAGCCCGCAGCAGATCAGCTCCTGGCTGGCGCAGACGCAGCAAACCTGCATCAGCCACGAGCGCATCTACCAGCACATCTGGGCCGACAAGCGCGCCGGCGGCACGCTGTTCCAGCAGCTGCGGCGCACTGGCAAGCGCTACAACAAGCGGGGCGGCAAGCTGGCCGGGCGCGGCATCATCCCTGGCCGGATCGACATCGATCAAAGACCGGCCATCGTGGACCAGCGCGTGCGCATCGGCGATTGGGAGGTCGACACCATCATCGGCGCCCGCCAGCAAGGCGCCATTCTCAGCCTGGTGGACCGCGTCTCGCGCTACACCCTGCTGCATAAGCTGCACGCCGCCCAGGCCGAACCCGCAAGCCGCGCCATCATCGCCAAACTGCGACGCCACAGCGCACGCGTGCACACCATCACCGCCGACAACGGCAAGGAATTCGCCCTGCACGCCCGTGTCGCGCGCCGGCTGGCGGCCAACTTCTACTTCGCCAAGCCGTATCACGCCTGGGAACGCGGCCTGAACGAGAACACCAACGGACTGGTCCGCCAATATTTTCCAAAAGGCACCAGCTTGGCCACCATCACCCCGGCCGCCGTCCTGCGCGTGCAAAACAAACTCAACTCGCGCCCACGCAAGGTCCTCGGCTACAAGACCCCACACGAGGTCTTCTTCGCCCCTTAGTGGCGGTCGGGAAGGCTTACCCTTTATGCGTTTCAAAGTTGAATCCGCGGACCAAAAAAACTTTTGAGTCCGCTGTCGCGCCCCTCCGGACAAGTCCGCGACAGCGTTCCCAAAAGTTTTTTGCTTCTTTTTTTCAAAAAAGAAGGCCTTGCTTGCTTCGGAACGGTCATCCCTCAGGCCGGTTGATATTAGATTATACGACCACGTGTTCCCGATCGCCATCCGATCTGCAAGCCCGCTGGTATCAGCGGTCCCAAACAAGACAGCAAAGCCGCTCTTCTCGAAAGCGGACCAACACCAACAAGTCCCAAGAGCGCGCGCTGCAGAAACCTCCGCGACAGCCGAGACAAAAGTTTTTTGCTGCTTTTTTTCAAAAAAGCAGGCCTTGCTTTCTTCTCCTATCGCTGCGGCATCCCCACCGGCACCACCGTCCTGGCAATCGACGCGTCCAGCGCCTCATACGCCGCGTAGTCGATCGTCGCGTACAACTCAGCCCGCGTCTGCATCCTCTCCAACATCCCCTGCGTCCCTCCGTCGCGCGCGATCGCGGCGTAGAGTTCCTCCTGCGCCTTGTTAGCAACCCGCAACGAGCTGACCGGCCAGATCACCATGCTGTAGCCCATCGCCTCGAACTCGGCCGCGGTGAAGAACGGCGTGCGGCCGAACTCGGTCATGTTGGCGAGCAGCTTCACCCCCGGCAGGCGCGCGGCGAACGCACGGAACATCTCGGCAGAATGCAGCGCTTCGGGAAAGATCGCGTCCGCACCTGCCTCCACGTATATTTTCGCGCGCGCCACTGCGCCGTCCAGCCCCTCGCTGGCCGCGGCATCCGTGCGCGCCATGACGAACAGGTGTCGCCGCGCGCGCACCGCGGCTGCCACCTTGGCGGCCATGTCGCGTGGGTCTGCCAGGCGTTTGTCGTTCAGGTGGCCGCATTTTTTCGGCAGCAACTGGTCTTCCAGGTGCACCGCTGCGGCCCCGGCATCCTCGAAGCTGCGCACCATGTGCATCACGTTCAGCGCTTCGCCGTAGCCGGTGTCGCCGTCCACCAGCACCGGCAGCATCGACGCGCGGGCCACCTGGCGAATGAAGAAACACACGTCCTCGATGGTGATCACGCCGAGGTCCGGCAGCCCCATCGACGCCGACATCGCAGCGCCGGACAGGTACGCACCGGCAAAGCCCGCCGCACGCGCCTGCAACGCCGCCTGGCCGTTATGCGCACCTGGCAACCGCAATATGCCACGCTGTAACAGCAGCGTGCGGAAACGCTCGCCTGCCGGCGCAGCCGGCAAGTCCGCACCGACCAGGTAAGTCACGCGGCCACCGCGCGTTGCGCGAGCGGCACGAACGTCAGATCCTCCGGCCCGACATAGTTGGCGGTCGGCCGGATGATCTTGCCGTCCTGGCGCTGCTCGATCACGTGCGCGGCCCAGCCGGAAGTGCGCGAGATGACGAACAGCGGCGTGAACATCGCCGTCGGCACGCCCATCATCCGGTAGGAAACGGCGCTGAACCAGTCGAGGTTGGGAAACATTTTCTTCAGCTCCCACATCACGCTTTCCAGCCGCTCGGCAACTGAGAAAAGCCCGCTATCGCCTACATCTTCACTGAGCTGCTTGGCGACCGACTTGATCACCACGTTGCGCGGATCGCTGACCGTGTAGACCGGATGCCCAAACCCGATCACCACCTCCTTGCTCGCCACCCGCGCGCGGATGTCGGCCTCGGCCGCGTCCGGTGTCAGGTAGCGTTGCTGGATGTCGAGCGCCGCCTCGTTGGCGCCGCCGTGTTTCGGCCCGCGCAGCGCACCGATGCCGCCGGTGATCGCCGAGTACATGTCCGAGCCGGTCCCCGCCACCACGCGCGCGGCAAAGGTGGACGCGTTGAACTCGTGTTCCGCATACAGCACCAGGCTCGTGTGCATCGCCCGCGTGTGCAGCGCCGAAGGCTCACGCCCGTGCAACAGGTGCAGGAAATGCGCGGCGATGCTGTCGTCGTCGGTCTCCACCTCGATGCGGCGGCCGTTATGCGAGAAGTGCCACCAATACAGCAGAACCGAGCCGAGGCACGCCATCAACCGGTCGGCGATCTCGCGCGCACCGGCTACGTTGTGGTCTTCCTTTTCCGGCAGCAGGCAGCCGAGCGTGCTCACCGCAGTGCGCATCACGTCCATCGGGTGCGTCGCCGCAGGCAGTTGCTCCAACACGTGCCGCAGCGCCGCGGGGATGCCGCGCAACGCGCGCAGCCGGGTCTTGTAGGCGCGCAGCGCGGCTTCCGTCGGCAGGTGCCCGTGCACCAGCAGATGCGCGATCTCCTCGAACTCGCAGGTCTCCGCCACGTCGAGTATGTCGTAGCCGCGGTAATGCAAGTCGTTGCCCGTGCGGCCGACCGTGCACAGCGCCGTGTTGCCGGCGACCACGCCTGAGAGCGCCACGCTTTTCTTCGGCTTCGGGGCTGGTGGTGTAGCGGTCTCACTCATCTTACGCACTCCTAAAGCTGTCTACGTGTTCGGCACATGCAAGTTGTTCGGCTGGCTTGGGCAAGGGAGACTGACCACCAGGCACGAAAGACACGAAGAAAGAAGAGAACCTACCTCCCCCGTTCACTTGACACTCAGGCACTCCCGTCCGTCGACCCGCTTGCTTCTTCGTGTCCTTCGTGCCTTCGTGGGCAACCTCCATTCGCCCAAGCCAGCCTCAGAAAATCCCCCTCTCCCCCACCAACAACCCGCCCGCCGGCACCGCCACGGTCAACCCGAACATCTCCTCCGCCCGCAAAGCCGGCAGCCGCTGCACCACCTCCAGAAACCGTGCGACCTCCGCCGCATCCAGCAACCCTTCCGTCAGCGTGCGGAACTTGCGGATGTAATCCGCCCGCCCCCAGGGCGTCGCCCCCAGCGTGTGCGCGTTCGCCACCGCCATCTCGTCGGCGATCATCGTCCCATCCTTCATCGTCATCACCACGCGCCCGCCGAACGCCTTCACCGCCGGATCCACCGAGTGATACCGCTCCGTCCACCGCGTATCCTCCACAGTACGTATCTTGTGCCACAGCGCCACCGTGTCCGGCCGCCGCGCCCGCTCCGGCGCGTAGCTGCGCACGTGGTGCCACGCGCCATCCTGCAAGGCCACCGCAACGATGTACATGATCGAGTGGTCCAGCGTCTCCCGGCTCGCCTCCGGATCAACCTTCTGCGGATCGTTCGCCCCCGTCCCGATCACGTAGTGCGTATGGTGGCTCGTCTCGATCAGGATGTCCGCCACGTCGTCCCAATCACCCACGCGCCGTCCCATGCGGAACGCCAGGTCGATCAGCGCCTGGCTTTGATACTCCGCAGAATGCTCCTTGGTGTACGTATCCAGTATCGCCCGCTTCGGCTCGCCAGGTTCCGGCAGCGGCACCTGGTAGTGCGCGCTCCTGCCGTCCAGCATCCACGCAATCACGCTGTCCTCGCCTTCATAAATCGGGCTTGGCGCACCCTCCCCACGCATCGCCCTGTCCACCGACTCGATCGCCAGCTTGCCCGCGTGGCTCGGCGCGAACGCCTTCCAGCTGCTGATCTCGCCTTTGCGGCTCTGGCGCGTCGCCGTCGTTACGTGCAGCGCCTGCTGCACCGCCTGGTACACCACCTCCGTCGGCAGCCCCAGCAGCGTGCCGATCCCCGCCGCCGCCGACGGCCCCAGATGCGCCACGTGGTCGATCTTGTGCGCGTGCAGACAGATGGACTTCACCAGATCCACCTGTATCTCGTAACCGGTCGCCAGCGCCCGCACCAACGCCGCACCGTCACGCCCGGTCTGCTGCGCCACCGCCAATATCGGCGGAATGTTGTCGCCCGGATGGCTGTACTCCGCGGCCAGGAACGTGTCGTGGTAGTCCAGCTCGCGCACCGCGGTGCCGTTGGCCCACGCCGCCCACTCCGCGTGCACCCGCACGTCCGCCGCACAGCCGAACAACGTCGCCCCACCCTCGCGCCGATGCGCCAGCGCCTGGTCGCGCGCACTCACGATCGGATGCCGGTTAATCGAGGCGATCGCCACCGACGCGTTGTCGATCACCCGGTTGACGATCATCTCGGCCACCTCCGGCTGCACCGCCACCGGGTCGGCGGCCACCGCCGCAATCTTCCAGGCCAGCTGGTCCTCCCGCGCCAGGCGGTCGGTTTCGGGGTGGACGCGGACGTCGTGAAGCTTCATCGGGGGCTCTCGAGTGTTCGAATGCCTCCAAACTTGGTCAAACAAAAGAAAGCAAGCAGTTCTTTTTTGAAAAAAAGAACCAAAAAACTTTTACGTCCGCTGTCGCGCGCTCACCGGACAGAACCGCGACAGCCGCAACAAAAGCTTTTTGCTTCTTTTTCTCGAAAAAGAAGGCCTTCCTTGCCTTCCTACGCTCCACCCTAGACAACCCCTCGCATGCCTCCCCCCCTCCTTTCCCTGCAAGACATCCACCTGACCTTAGGCGGCAGCTCCCCCCTCCTATCCGGCGCCGAGCTCGCGGTCGGCGCCGGCGAGCGCATCTGCCTGGTCGGCCGCAACGGCTCCGGCAAGTCCACCCTGCTCAAGGTCGCCGCCGGCCTGCTCACCACCTTCGACGGCCCCCGCTTCATGCAGCCCGGCGCCACCGTCCGCTACCTCCACCAGGAACCCGAGTTCGGCGACGCCCAAACCGTGCTCGCCTACGTCGAAGCGGGCTTGGGCCCCGGCGACGACCCCTATCGCGCCCACGCCCTCCTCGAGCAGGTCGGCCTCACCGGCGACGAACACCCTGGCCAGCTCTCCGGCGGCCAGTCCCGCCGCGCCGCCCTCGTCCGCGCCCTGGCCCCGGCACCCGACCTCCTACTCCTCGACGAGCCCACCAACCACCTAGACCTCCCCGCCATCGAGTGGCTCGAATCCGAGCTCGCCGCCTCCCGCGCCGGCATCGTGCTCATCAGCCACGACCGCCGCCTGCTCGAAAGCGTCTCGCGCAGCATCGTCTGGCTGGACCGCGGCCGCACCCGCCGCGTGGATCGCGGCTTCTCCACCTTCGAGCAGTGGCGCGACGAAATTCTCGAGCAGGAGGAACGCGACCAGCACAAGCTCGCCCGCCAGATCGCCCGCGAGGAGGACTGGATGCGCTACGGCGTCACCGCGCGGCGCAAGCGCAACGTCCGCCGCGTCGCCGAGCTCGCCGGCCTGCGCGCCCGCAAGCGCGACCACGTAGGCCCCACCGGCGGCGTCCGCATGGCCGCCAGCGAGGGCGAGGGCAGCGGCAAACTCGTCGCCGTCGCCGAAGACGTGTTCAAGTCCTACCCTCTGCCGGACGGCGGCACGCTCCCCGTCATCCGCGACTTCTCCACCCGCATCATCCGTGGCGACCGCGTCGGCATCGTCGGCCCCAACGGCGCCGGCAAGTCCACCCTCCTCAAGCTGCTCACCGGCGTCATCCAACCCGACCGCGGCCGCATAAAACTTGGCACCAACCTGTCCGCCGTCACGCTGGACCAGACCCGCGACAGCCTCAACCCCGCCACCACCCTGTCGGAAACCCTCACCGGCGGCGCCGGCGACCAGGTCGAAGTCGCCGGCCAGAAACGCCACGTCATCGGCTACATGAAGGACTTCCTCTTCCGCCCCGAACAGGCCCGCACCCCCGTGGGCGTCCTTTCCGGCGGCGAACGCGGCCGCCTCATGCTGGCCGTGGCGCTGGCACGCCCCAGTAACCTGATGATCCTCGACGAGCCCACCAACGACCTCGACCTCGAAACCCTCGACCTGCTGCAGGAGATGCTGTCCGACTACCAGGGCACCGTCCTGCTCGTCAGCCACGACCGCGACTTCCTCGACCGCACCGTCACCTCCACCATCGGCTTCGAAGGCGAGCAACGCTGGCAGGAATACGCCGGCGGCTACTCCGACATGCTCGCCCAACGCGGCACCCCTACCCTGGTGCGCACCGAACCGCGCAAACGCGCCCCCACCACCAGCGAAACGTCAAAGCCCGCCGCGCCGAAGAAGCTGTCTTTCAAACAGACGCACGAGCTGCAACAACTTCCCGACGCCATCGCCAAGCTGCAATCCGACATCGTGCGCTACCAACGCGTGCTGACGGACGCGAACCTCTACACGCGCGACAGGAAGAAATTCGACACCACCACGTCGGCGCTGTCACAGGCTGAGACCGAGCTGGCACGGTCGGAGGAGCGGTGGCTGGAGCTGGAGATGCTGAAGGCGCAGTAAGCAAGGAAGCAGTTCTTTTTTGAAAAAAAGAACCAAAAAACTTTTGACTCCGCTGTCGCGCGCTCGCCGGACAGAGCCGCGACAGCCGCGATAAAAGCTTTTTGCTTCTTTTTCTCGAAAAAGAAGCGCTTGCCTTACCACCCGCACCGCCCCCACAACCCGCACAAATAACGAAGAGGAAACCCAAATGAACCAGGCCGAGAACCGCCGCTGGACGCTCACCACCCGCCCGCAAGGCATGCCCAAGCGCAGCGATTTCACCTGGGAGACGGTGCCCGCGCCCGAACCCAAGGACGGCGAAGTGCTCGTCCGCACCCACTACATCTCGCTCGACCCGGCGATGCGCGGCTGGATGCGGGACGGCCGCAGCTACATCCCGCCCGTCAAGCTCGGCGAGGTGATGCGCGCCGGCGCCGTCGGCGAAGTCGTGGCCTCCCGCGACCCGAAGTTCCGCGAGGGCGACTACGCCGTTGGCACCTTCGGCATGCAGGACTACGCCGTCGCTTCCGCCGCCACGGCACAGAAAGTGGACGCCAACGCGGCACCGCTGCCCCTCTACCTCAGCGCGCTCGGCATGCCCGGCATGACAGCGTATTTCGGCCTGCTGGACGTGGGCGCACCCAAAGCCGGCGAGACGGTGGTAGTCTCCGCCGCGTCCGGCGCAGTGGGCGCGCTCGTCGGCCAGATCGCCCGCATCAAGGGTTGCCGCGTCGTGGGCCTGGCCGGCGGCGCCGAGAAATGCGCCTACGTGAAGGACACGCTCGGCTTCGACGCGGTCATCGACTACAAGAACGAGGATGTCGGGCAAGGCCTGTCTACGCACTGTCCGAAAGGCATCGACGTCTACTTCGACAACGTCGGCGGCCAGATACTCGACGAGGTGCTCGGCCGCATCGCGCGCCACGCCCGCATCGTCATCTGCGGCGCCATCTCGCAATACAACAGCAGCGCGGTCGAGGGACCGAAGAACTACATGATGCTGCTGGTGCAACACGCACGTATGGAAGGCTTCGTGGTGTTCGACTACGCACAGCGCTACGCCGAAGGCATGCAGGCGATGGCCGGCTGGCTGAAGGACGGATCCCTCAAGACGAAAGAAGACATCGTCGACGGGCTCGAGACCTTTCCGGAGACGTTCCTGAAGCTGTTCACCGGGGAAAACTTCGGCAAGCTCTCGATCAAATCACTCGTAAGTTGAAAGCGGGCGCTTCTTTATCGAGAAAAAGAAGCAAAAAACTTTTATCCCGGCTGTCGCGGACATTTCCGTCAGCATATACTTAAGAGACAAAAGTTTTTTGGTTCTTTTCAAAAAAGAACTGCTTTCTTCCTCTTTCTTGTGAAATCATCCCGCCCAAGTCACGCGGGGACACCACCATGGAAATTACAACATCCAAACGGCTGGTTGCCGAGTTTCTGGGCACCTTCTGGCTCGTCTTCGGCGGCTGCGGCAGTGCCGTGCTCGCCGCCGGCTTTCCCGCACTCGGCATCGGCTTCGCCGGCGTCGCCCTCGCCTTCGGCCTGACCGTGCTGACCATGGCCTACGGCGTGGGTTACCTGTCCGGCGCGCATTTCAACCCGGCAATCACCATCGGCCTGTGGACCGCCGGGCGCTTCCCCACCCGCGACGTGCCGTTCTACGTGGTCGTGCAGGTAGCCGCAGCCATCGCCGCCGCCGCGGTGCTCTACGTCATCGCCAGCGGCAAGCCCGGCTTCGTGCTCGGCGGGTTCGCTGCCAACGGCTACGGCGACCTCAGCCCCGGCAAATATCCTTTGCTGTCCTGCCTCGTTTGCGAAATGGTATGCACGTTCTTCTTCCTGATGGTGATCTTCGGGGTAAAATCCTCGCGCGTGCCGGACGGGTTCGGGCCGATACCGATCGGGTTGGCACTCACACTCATCCACCTCATCTCCATCCCGGTCACCAACACCTCGGTGAACCCGGCGCGCAGCACCGGCCAGGCGCTGTTCGCCGGCGGTCCGTACGTGGCACAGCTCTGGCTGTTCTGGCTGGCTCCCATCGCCGGCGCCGTGCTTGCGGCGATGCTGACGCGTGCGCTGCACCGGCCGGACGACCCGCCGCCGATCATCCCTTAGGCTACCTTGGACGCGATCGACCGGCTGCTGCACCTGGCAGCTGGCGCGGACCTGCCGGGCATTGAACGCAGCACCTCCTACGGCACGCCGTCACTGAAGCTGCGCGGCAAATTCCTCGGCCGCCTGCTCGACGAAGACACGCTCGTGATCCGCTGCCCGATCGAGGAAAAAGCCATGCTGATGCAGGCAGAACCGCAACTCTATTTCCAGACGGACCATTACCGCGGCTACGACGCCATGCTCGTCCGCCTCGCCCAAATCGACGACGAACGCCTGGCCGCGCGGCTGGAGCGCGCCTGGCTGATGCAGGCCGGCCCACGCGAAGCCCAAGCTCGCGCCAGGCGGCGCGGCTGATGACCGCAACACGCATCGTGTCGGTATCATGCGTCGAGCCCAAGATTCGGCAATGCACAATTTCTCAAGCGAAAAAAAGGCTTTCTCTTTCGAGACAGAGAAGCACAAGCTTTGCTCTCGCCGTCGCGGCTGTCTCCACCAAGACTACGGGTGACAGCCGTCTGATACCAGCGATCCCCAGTGTTAAACCTGTAACAGCAAGCCAGCGGTTCTTTTTTGAAAAAAAGAACCAAAAAACTTTTGTTCCCTTCGCATGCGCTGCAGAACCATCGCGACAGCAGGACCAAAAGTCTTTTGCTTCTTTTCTTCAGAAAAGAAGGCCTTGCTGTCTTCTCGGGCGTCGGGAGTCAAAACCGAGGGATTGCTGGTCTGCGACCATCAGCCCTAGACCCAACTGTTGAGCCAGAGAAAGAACGCCTGTTTCTTGAAAAGACGCAGCAAAAATCTCAATCTCCACTGTTGCGGACTCTCCCGCAGCACGCACCCAGGCAACAGAAATTTTTTGGTTCGTTTCTTCAAAAAGAACTGCTTGCTCACTCAACCGGCGTCACCCTCACCAGAACCGCCGGCACTCCCTTCACCTGGAACGTGGAGACCGGCGGGTCCAGCTTCATGCGCGACACCAGCGCCACGTCCCCCAGCCGCACGAACTGCCGGCCGGCGTGCATCTGGCGGTCTGCCACCGACTGCAAGCCCTGCTGCCCCGAAGCTGCCAACTGCAGGTGGCCCGGCCGGCTTTCGCCGGCATCGACCTGCAGCCCGGCGGTAAGTGCCTGCGGCGAGATGCCCAGCGCGGCCAGGCGGCGCGGCGCGTAGTCGATGGCAACGCCTTGCTGGCGCAGTCCCTCGAGCGTGACCGCGGCCACGCCGGGATGGGCGAGCAGTTGCGCGCGAACTGCCTCGGCCTCGTCGCGCAGCACCGTCACGTCAGCGTCCTGCAGGACAATCGGCGCTACGTCCGGCAGCGGCGCGGAACCGCTCGGGTGCAGGCGGGCCGGTTGCCCGGCGGCAAACAGGCCCAGCGCCAGCGCGGCACCGGCCAACGAGGCGCGGACGGCAAGGCGGCCATCACCGGCCGAAGGCAGGGTGGCTGCAGGCAATGCCTGCGATCTGACGCCGCCCGTGTTCAACGTATCGCCCGTCGCCATCAAACCGCAGCCGGCCGTATCGCCGCGCCTGATCACCAGTGAGGCACTGCCGTCGCCCGCGCCGCTGGTGAGCACGCCGTTCTCGCCCGCCGCTCGATACGGACAGGCGTCGGTCTCGCCCGCGGCCGCGGTGCCCTCGCCGACGATCCTCAGGTTACTGGCCAGCAGGAAGGCATGCGTATCGAGCGTGAAACCGTAACCGGTCTCCACCGGCGCGGCTATCACCTGCGTGCTCGCGCCGCTGGTCGAGACCGTCGGCGCGAAGCTGGCCTGCACCGGGCCGAGTGCCGCCCCGTCCAGCGTGCCGTGATGGCCCTCGCCGGTCTGTATGTCAGCGACGTCGTTCGACCCCGGTGGCTGCCCCATGCCTGGCTCTGTCGTATCGACACATTTGCCGCCGCTGCGCAGGTTGCTGCCGTTCAAACCGGTCCGTTGATAAACGCTCATGATCCGCCCCTTCGTTGCCAAGTGCGCGGGCCGGACATCCGAGCCGCGGCAGGCCATCGGCCGATACGCCTGCCTGTGGGGCACGTGGTGGAGGGCGAGGGGTCGTTTGCGCCACTCAATCGGTGTAAAAAGTCCTCAACACGCAGGCTCATCACGGGCGCGGCGCGTGCGCGCAGCCTGCACGCCGGTGCAGAATGAGGCAGCTACGCGCGGATGACTTCAACCGCCTCAGGTTTCGACCGGTGACACGCGAAGCAAGCGGTTCTTTTTTGAAAAAAAGAACCGAAAAACTTTTGTTCCCTCGAGCGCGCGTCGCAGAAACCTCCGCGACAGCCCGCCCAAAAGTTTTTTGCTGCTTTTTTTCAAAAGAGCAGGCCTTGCTTTCTGCCGGACCTCGAGGGGTCAACGTCCAGAGCCGTTAGTATTCGGCCTGCTGCATACAAAGCCGGTGCTCAAGCGCCCTGTCGAGCAAGCGTCCTCTTTCAAGAGAAAGCAAAAGCTGCTGTCTTTGCTGTCGCGGGCGTCTGAACCGCACAGGCTATCGCACCGGGTTGTTTGCTCAGACGATCGTGTGCCGGCTTCGAGAGTTGATTTCCGCTGTATGCGAAGAAAGGCAAGGCCTGCTTTTTTGAAAAAAAGCAGCAAAAAACTTTTGTCTCTGCTGTCGCGGATTCTCTCGCGACGTACACCGGGAGGACCAAAAGTTGCAGTCAGCTCGAGAGGTGCGCCGGCAGCATGAACCCGATCGGCCGCGGCTCGCTCGCACCTGTGCCAACGTAACTGATCAGCGAGCCGCCATGGCCGTCCGAGGCCAGCTTGAAGCTTGCCGTCATGTAGCTACCCCTGATCGCCAGCCTTGCAACTTTCGTTGTGCCGTCGTCAACCGTCAGCGCGCCGCCGGCGTAGCTCAGCGTGGTCGCGGCACTGCCCAGCAGGTCGATCGCGTCGCCGGTGGCAAAATCCAGGATACGCGCGCCAACCCCTGCGGCGTCTGCAAGGCTGAGCGTGTGTGCTCCAGTCTCGAACGCGATCGTCTGGCTGGAAACCACGCTGCCTCCAAGCTGCAGAGACGCACCGCTGTTGATGTGCACGGTTCCGGTGCCGGTGACCGAGCCGTTGGCCACCAGCGTGCCGCCGTTGGCCACGATAAGCCCGGCATTGGCGATCGTCGTGGCGCTGATCGTACCCGCGCCGATGACCTCGCTGCCGCCATACAGGTTGAACTGGGCACGCGCGTTCACCGTGCCTGCGGACAGTTTCACCAAGCCGGCCAGCTCGACGTCGGCAACGTGGATCAGCCCGCCGCTGCCAACCACGACGGTGGAGCCGTTATCCACACCGAGTATCCGCCCGGTGAACAGCGAGGTCCCACCGGTGACCGAGATGGTCCCGTTGTTAAGGTACGTGTCGGTTGCGGTGTCGAACTCGCCGCCGGCCTGCACCAGGATCTCGCCGGCAATGTTGCTTCCGTAGACGCCGACCTCGACGTAAGGCCCGGCCTCGATCGCGGAGTTGGCGCCGGCTACCAGCACCTTTGCCATGCCGGCGCTGGTGCCGATGTCCACCTCGCCATCCGAACTTAACGATGCGTAGCCGCCGTTGGTGACGGACACCGTCCCCTGCGAGCTGCCGCCGAGCTCGCCGTAGTCGCCGATCGTCGTGTAGCCGTAATTGTCGATCAGCACTTGGCTGCCGGCGCCGGTCACGTCGAGGATCCCGGTCGCGCCAGCCGCAGCGCCGATGTTGACGCTGCTGAGCGTGGATTCGACGTAGCCGCCGGCGCTCACCGTCAACGTCGCCACGCTGTTGCTCGCGCCACCCAGATTCAAAGTGCCGCTCGCACCAGTCGAGTCGTATGCGAACGTGCCGCCGCGCGTGACCAGCAGGGACGCGTTGCCGCTGCCCGCGCCGATGGTCAACACGTCGTTTTGGCCCGCCAAATCGTAGAGGAAAGCACCGTTCTGCACGGTCACCGTGGTGCCGTCGCCGTCGATCCCCAGCGTTTCGGCCTGCAGGTAGGCGCCGGTATCCAGCGTGAACCCGTAGCCGATCCCGACCGATGCCGCAGTCATCTGCGTGCTCGACCCGGTGATGGATATCGTTGGCGCGCCGCTGGCCTGCACGATGTCCAGCGCGTCCACGTCGATGACCCCGTAGAGCCCCTGACCGACCTCAATGATGGCCACGTCGTTCGTCCCCGGCGTTCCCACCGTGCCGGGGCTGCTCGTGTTGACCCAGTTGCCGGCGTTGCCCAGGTCGGCGTTGCTCGAACCGGCCCACTGATAGACGCTCATCGTGCGCTCCTTCGATACCGCAATTGCAGACCCGGGCCGGGCTAGCCGGCTTCTCGTGCCTCCGCTTGTTGCCGAGTGACATGCTCGAGAGGCCTTCAGTAGCGCTAGTCAATCGACATCAAAAGTAGTCAAAATCACAGTTCAGCGCGGGCTGCATGCAACATGCCGCGCGCCGGTCATACCGAATCGTGCCACGCCGCTACGGCATACCCAGCTGCGAAGCTGTCGTCCGTTGCGCCGATGCTGCAGACCGGGAGGCAACACCGAGTTTTGCTCTACGGCGTTGGTCACGCGTTCGCGGCGGGAGCTGAGCTTCAACGCTCAACCGATTCTGATTAGGACGGTAAGAGTCTAGGCAAGCAGTTCTTTTTTGGAAAAAAAGAACCAAAAAACTTTTGTTTTCTTGGGTGCACGCTGCAGAACCTCCGCGACAGCAGGGATAAAAGTTTTTTGCTGCTTTTTTTCAAAAAAGCAGTGCTTGCTTTTTTCTCTGCCCGCCATCCGACGGAAATCAACCTAGGGTAGCCGTTACACGACCGCTCATCCCACCCTACCTGTCGGAAATGACTCACGCCGACCTAGACGAGCTGCTCACGCATTGCCCAGTAGCGTTCCACATGGCCGAGAGCGGCGCCTGGGCTTCGATACGCCGGCATGGCCTGCTGAGCACGTCGGCTCTTTTAGACCTGTATGAAATCGACGCTGCGGACCGCGCAGCAACCGAGGCTGCGCATCGTCCGCGGGGTGTCGTCCTGGCGCGCGCCGATCTTGGCCGTGCAGTGGTGCGGGACCAGAAACCGATGGACGATGCGAGCCTGACCCGCTGCCTGCAGGACGGTTTGGCGCCGCGCGACTGGTATCGCCTCCTCAACAGCCGCGCGTTTCTCTGGCTGTCCCGCAAGCGGCTGGTCCGGCTGCTGTGCGCCCGGCCGTATCGCGCGCGCGAGCACGACGTGCTCGAGCTCGACACGCGCGCGCTCGTCGCCGCCTATTCCGGGCGGATCACTTTGTCGCCGATCAACAGCGGTGCGACGCGGCCATTTCCGGTCGCCCGCGGGCGCGGCACGTTCCTGTCGATCGCCGACTACCCCTATGCCGCCTGGCGCGCGAAGCGTCCCGCCGGCGACCGCGTCGTGGAACTGGCCGTGCAAGGCGGCATCACCGACGTAACACCTTTCGTATTGCGCGTGTCGTCGATGTGCGGCGAAGCGGTCCGCAACGTAATCTACACGCGGCACGTCGAGGCGCTTCGCGAAAATGGCGGACTTGTTTCTTCTATAAACCGCCCGGAACCGTGACTGTGGCGTAAATAACTTCTGGTCCTGCTGTCACAAAGGTTTCAGCAGCATACGCCCAAGGAACAAAAGTTTTTTGGTTCTTTTTTTCAAAAAAGAACTGCTTGCTTTGCGTGCAACCTCATGTCGATCGCTATCAGCCGCCAAGCCGGATGGCTGACCCAGTGACGGCGAGACTAGGTGTTGTTCTTATACCAACTGGCGTTGACGCTTTCTCATAGAAAGCAAGCAGTCCTTTTTTGAAAAAAAAGGACCAAAAACTTTTGTCTCCGCTGTCGCGCGCTCTCCGGAAAGGACCGCGACAGCGGAGACAAAAGTCTTTTGCTTCTTTTCTTCAGAAAAGAAGGCCTTGCTTGCTTCGGAACGGTCAACCGTCAGGCCGGTTGGTATTAGAAACCAAACTCTATCATACTAACGCAATAAAAGCTGCGATCCCGAAGGCCACCCTAGCCCCGCCCGCCTTCCTTGCGACACGTCGCCAAAACCGCCCGCCACAGCAGAGACAAAAGCTTTTTGCTGTTCTTTAAATTAAGCAGGCCTTGCCTCGAGTAACGTCAAGACGCCACTTCAACAGAAGCTGCTACCACTCCCATGACAATCGCCCGCCCCTAACCCGCCTCCCTCACCAGCACGTCAACCCGATACCCCTCCCGCCGCCGCTGCTCCACCACGCTCAAAATCCCCGCACACCCCGCCAAAAACAGCTCCGACGCTGCATCCCCCGTCGTCGGCGTGTCCGTCTCCCCCGTCCAGTTCACCACCACCACCGCCCCGCCTGGCGCCAACCCGTCTGCCGCCAGCCGCGCCACCATCCCCACGTCCTCCGCCGTCAAAAAATACAACATCTCCGAAATGACCACCAGGTCGAATACCCCCTCCGGCCACCCCGCCGGCACGGCCGCCTGCCGCACCTCCACGCCCGCCAGCCCCGCACACCGCGCCGCCGTCCGCCGCACCGCCTCGCCCGAGATGTCCACCGCCAGCAGCCTATCGCACCGCCCCGCCAACCGCTGCGTCATCACCCCGATCGAGCACCCCACCTCCAACCCCCGCGCAAACCGCTCCCGCGGCAGCACCCCCAAAGTCTCATCATACTTCCCCATCTCGTAAGCGCTCGTCTCCACCTCCCAAGGGTCCGCCCCCCGAGCATAGATCCGCTCGAACACCTCCTCCCCCCAAGACCCGCTCACGCCGGCAACTCCCTCGCCGAAAACCACGCCGCCGCCTCCGTCAGCGTCTCGTCCGGCGCCGGCTGCCGCAAATACACTGCCAAATCCCGCATCAGCCGCTCCGCCGGATGCCCCGCCATTAGCGCCCCCAACCCCAACCCCCGCTGCACCAGCCCGATCACCTCCAACCCCGCCCGCTCCACCGCCAGCCGCGCCAGGTTCACATACCCCGCCACGTCCCCCGCATCCTCCACTCCACCCTCCGCCACCCGAGCCGCCTTGCGCACCCACAACCCCGCACTCTCCTGCGCCAACAACATCCCCCCAATCCGCGCCGCCTGGTGCGCATTGCCCGCCCGCCCCCGCCCCACCAGCTCACCCACCGCCACCGCCACCAGCGCCTCCACCCCCCCCAGCGTCACCGCGCTCGTCCGCCACGCCCCCGCCGAGAACTCCGGCTGCCGCAAATAATCCCCCGCTTCCCCCACTACCTCCGCCACCACCCCCGACAACTCCACCCGCCCCGTCACCGCCGCCCGCATCCCCGACAGCCGCATCGCCCCCGCCTGAGCCCGCCCCTCCGCCACCTCCACCAACGCCATCACCGTCCCGTCCTCCCCCTCCGCCGTCACCAGCGCGTGCCCCACATGCCCCGCCCCCGAGCAGAACACCTTCCCCCCCTCCAACACCCCCCCGCACACCCGCAACGCCTCCCCCCCATCCGTCACCCACAACCCCACCAACCCGCCCGCGCGCGCCACGTCGGCCACCCGCGCCACCACCGCCGGCCCGCCATACCGCACCACCAGCTTCACCGCGTTCACATACCCCTCGAACAGCCGCCCCGTCGCCAAATGCCCGCGCCCCACCAGCCGCAGCATCTCTGCCGCCCCCGCGGCCCCTGCCGCCTCCGTCCCGAACCCGCGCCCGCCCAACGCCCGCGGCAACACCGCCACCAGCGCCCCCACCCGCCGCAGATCCGCCAAATTCTCCTCCGGAAACGCCCCTGCGACGTCCAGCGCCCCCGCCCGCGCCGCAAACACGCCCGTCAACCCGGCCAAATCCGTCAGCAAATGGTCCATGCAAGACAGCAAGCAGTTCTTTTTTGAAAAAAGAACCAAAAAACGTTTGACTCCCCTGTCGCGCGCTCGCCGGACAAAACCGCGACAGCCGCACCAAAAGCTTTTTGCTTCTTTTTCTCGAAAAAGAAGGCCTTCCTTCCTGCCCCCGCCCCGCCCACCTCACGCTCAAAGGAGACCCCCCACCCATGAGCGAAACCACCGAACGCCACCCCTTCAACGCCGAAGTCGGCCGCCTGCTCGACCTCGTCGTCCACTCCCTCTACTCCGAACGCGAGATCTTCCTCCGCGAACTCGTCGCCAACGCCGCCGACGCCACCGACCGCCGCCGCTTCCTCTCCCTCACCGACCCCTCGCTCACCCCCCCCGACTCCCCCGCCGTCCGCATCACCCCCGACAAGCCCGCCCGCACCCTCACCATCGAGGACCACGGCATCGGCATGTCCCACGACGACCTCGCCCAAAACCTCGGCACCATCGCCCGCTCCGGCACCCGCGCCTTCGCCAACACCCTCGCCGACGCCCCCGCGGACGAAAAACCCAACCTCATCGGCCAGTTCGGCGTCGGCTTCTACGCCGCCTTCATGGTCGCCGACCGCGTGGACGTCACCTCCCGCAAAGCCGGCACCGACGAAGCCTGGCTCTGGTCCAGCGAAGGCCACGGCGACTTCACCCTCGCCCCCGCCACCCGCGACACCGCCGGCACCACCATCACCCTCCACCTCAAACCCGACGCCGACGAGTACCTGGAACCTCACCGCCTCGAAACCGCCATCCGCAAATGGGCCGACCACATCGCCCTGCCCATCACCATCACCACCGACGGCCAGGACCGCCCCGCCAACGAAGGCACCGCCCTCTGGCGCAAACCCAAATCCGAAGTCACCGAAGACCAATCCAACGAGCTCTACCGCCACCTCGGCCACTACTTCGACACCCCCTGGGCCACCCTCCAATGGCGCGCCGAGGGCAACCTCGAGTTCTACGCCCTCCTCTTCGTCCCCGGCGCCCGCCCCTTCGACCCCACCGAAGGCGACCGCGCCTCCCACCTTCGCCTCCACGTCCGCCGCATGTTCATCACCGCCGACGCCAAGCTGCTCCCCGAGTGGCTCCGCTTCGTCCAAGGCGTCGTCGACACCGAAGACCTGCCCCTCAACGTCAGCCGCGAAATGCTGCAAGCCACCCCCGTCCTCGCCCGCATCCGCCGCGCCGTCACCAACCGCGTCATCACCGAACTGAAAACCCGCGCGAAAGACACCGAAACCTACACCCCGTTCTGGGAAAACTTCGGCCCCATCATCAAGGAAGGCCTCTGGGACGACACCGAACACCGCCCCGCCATCGCCGAACTGATGCGCTTCCGCAGCTCCACCCAAACCACCCTGACCTCGCTCGCCGACTACATCGCCCGCATGCAGCCCAACCAGGACGCCATCTACATCCTGGTCGGCGACGACGAAGCCGCCCTCGCACGCTCCCCCCAGCTCGAAGGCTTCCGCGCCCGCAACATCGAGGTCCTCCTCCTCTCGGACTCCGTCGACGCCTTCTGGCCCGAACGCATGACCGAGCACGACGGCAAACCCATCCGCAGCGTCACCCAAGGCGCCGCCGACCTCTCCCGCTTCACCTCCACCGCCACCGACGCGCCGGCCGCCGACACCACCAAGCTCGTCCCCGCGCTGAAAGCCGCCCTCGGCGACCAGGTGGACGACGTGCGCACCACCGACCGCCTCACCGACAGCGCCGTCGTCCTCGCCGCCCGCGCGCAAGGCCCCGACCTGCAATTGCAGCGCCTGATGCGCCGCACCGGCCGCACCGGCATGGGCCAGGCCAGCCCGCCGCTGCTGGAGATCAACCCGAGCCACCCGCTGATCGCCTCGCTGGCCGCCCGCGCCGACGCCGGCGACGACCTGGCCGACGCGGCGGCCACGCTGCTGGACATCGCCCGCGTGCAGGACGGCGAGGCGCCGAGCGACCCGGCCGCGTTCGCGCGCCGGGTGACGGCGGCTTTGGTGCGCTGATGTGTGTACAGGCAAGGGGCTCTGCCCCTTGACCCCGCTGGGGCCAGTCGGCCCCAGACCCCATCCGCATGTTTAGCTTATGATTCGATCTAAAAACTGACTCAGTCGTTGGTCTATGTTGGCGCGCTTCCCTTTGACGATGTCATTCAACATATCGATAACCTGCACGTCTCCAAGAGGGATGATGATTCCTCTATCCTCAACTGCAGTGTCTCTACACCTTTCAATCAGAAGAGAGTAATCGCGCGTAGTTCTATAAATCAGAAAACCCAATCTACCTCGGTTAGGAGAAAACCGGCCAGCTAGCTGGTCAATCTCCGGGTTTTTTGGATCAGCAGAGTAGTTTTTACACTCAATCGGAACCTTCAAAGAAGCAGTCTTCGGCGACGCAAGAATTCGTGAAAAAAACCCAGTCTGAGGGGTATTGTCACACATTATATCAATTCGTTTTCTACCACTATGGATTTCAAATTCCTTGACTGGGTTAATCAAACTTGGCCAAAACAAAAACTCTATAATGCCCTTCGTAATATTATGAAACTCAGTTGCTGCATCGTTGCCTGCAGGTATCCTCATTAGATTCTCTATTAACGCTTGCGCGTAAGTGGCCTCCACATAATCTTCGTTTGAAGACACGTTCAAGGCGTCGGCCTCAGATTGACGTTGGACGCGAGCGATGTTCTCCCTGAGCGTCTTATAGGTTTTCAGAATTTCCGGATGCTCGGCCGAGAAGTCCGCCATCCAAGTTTTTGTACAGGGATAATGATCCCGCAGCGACACCTTGGTTACACGCCGTTTCCCATTTACCAACACCTCCACCAAGGATGAACCGGCCCTTAAGTGTTCAGCTTGGAGGTACTCCAACACATGTTTGTTGAGATACTCCTGACTGTTTATCGACAATGCTCTGCGTACGAAGTTTTTTGGAACTAGAAGGATTTTGTCGCCTCGGTAGGTAGGCAAGCGTGTGTATTCCTCACGCCAAGTATGCCGACTATGGTCCCACATCATTCCCGATGGTATGCCAGCCTGAATGACTATACCGTGCAAGTCACATTGAGCTTGAGTGTAGTCGATAAGACTTCGCCTGATAATGTTTGTAGTGATATCGGAAATCTTATCTCGAGCAATGTAATCGATGAATAAATCACATTCCGCCAATTCTGAAACCAACCCGGATTTGGCAGCTTAACTTGTTGCTAAGGCCTTATATAGGTCATGAGCCTGTTTACCACTTACTCCGCGCCCTTGTGGACTGCCTCTCGAAACACCTAGACGCGTTTCATTAGGTTCAGACAAGCTTCCAAGCATATTTTGGGCTGCGCGTTCGTTCCCGGATCGTATTGCGTTGATCGCAGCTTGAAAGAATGCGACGATAGCGTTGTTGCTTTCTCGGCTAAGTTCGTCATCGTAAAGAGATATCGCAAATGGATCAACGTAAACCGGTAAGTCAGCATCTAACGGAACGTCAACGAAGTCCAATCCCGGTTGGGAGAGTCCAATCTTGAAGAATTGCGAGAACCTTGGCATAGCTACACGCTTTTGGTGAAATTTATTGCTAAATGCTATGATAGATCAAGTCAATTAGGCTATCTAGGAAGTACGATACAAAATCATAACATTTGAGTAACGGGAATGCATGGACGGGAATGCATGGCCCTGGCTACTAATGCTGATTATCGTCCTACTGACGCTGATTATCGTCTCTGCAGCCACGCCGCTTGCCTCAAAAGCAAGTACGCTAGTATCGTCATCGGCACCGATACCAACGCCCAAACCAACATCCCAATCAACATAATCCGACTCAAATCACTACAAGCCCGCCCAAAACACCCCATCGACACACCAACACCCAAAAACACCGCCAACGGCACCGCCCCCACCACCAGCACCCAAATCACCCCCCGCAAAACCGCAACCGCCGTCTGCCCCCCACCCGACCGCCGGCTCGTCAAAACATACCGCCGCAACACCTCCACCCCAATCAAAAGAAACACTCCGACCATCAAGATCACAGGCGCCGTCTTCAGCAAACCCAACCCCAGCAGCTCCGAAACCCCGATCAGGAACGCCGAGCTCATCAGATAAACCGGTATGATAACCCCCACCGCCGACCGGAACGACTCCTTGAACCCGATCCGCAGCGGTGAAGGCTCGTCTGGCAACCTCATGACCGGTGTATCGCCGTTACGTGAAACGCGTATTGCCGTATTTTCTGAGCCATCCGCGCACGCGCCTCCTCGCCGTCATTCTTCTCTTTCAGCAGCAGCAACAACCCGGGCGGTATCAAAAACCGGGACCCCGCCTGCGCCCCCATGTATTTCGCCAGCTTCAGCCGCGCCGCATCCGCCCGCAGCTTCGCCGACGCGCCCACTTTCGCATACCGCGCCGCCTTCGCCGCGTTCTGCGACGCCAACACGCTATCCGTCGAACTCGCCGCCGCTTTCGAGGTCCGCGCCAGCCCCTGTGCCGCCCGGTCGCTCGCCACCCCGGCCTTCACCGCTTTGGCCCCCAATTCCGCGCTTTCCAGAACCGCCTTGCCAACACCCCACGCCGCATCCGGCAGCGTCATCAGCGTGAACACGCACCGCGGGTAGAACGTCACCGACTTGATCTCATCCGCCGTCTCGTCCAACCCCGCCAGCTCCGTCACGTAAGCCAGCCCGTCGCTCGCCAGCAGCGCCACCCCGCCCACCAACGCAATGAACCCAAGCACCTCCAACGGCCCAAAGCTCATCAGCACCAACGAGAACCCAATCCCCACCCCGTCCATCACCACGCCCGCAGTGTCCAGCCGCCGGTCCGGCGACCCGAACGCCCGATGCACCAGCGTCGTCACCCCGTCCACCATCGCCTTGCTGGCGGCCATTTGCATCTGCGCGTTGTCGATCTCTCGCTGCGCGTTCTCGGCCATGATCTTGCTGAACCACGCCACAACCCGCTCGCCCAACCCCTTCGGCGCCACCGCCGCAGGCGGCAAGTCGCGGTGCTCATACACGATAACTTCCCCGTCGCCGTTGCCGTCGTAACGCGGCGCCCGCAACGTGTACAGCGTCCCACCCCCAATCCACGCAATGCCATATTGCGGATCGAGAACCTCGTCCGTGAACCCGCCCAAATTCGTCAGCGCATCAACCGCGTCGTCAAATGGCCCCCAGACTGCGGACATAGCTACACCCCCGTATGCCACCTGAAAAAACCGGCCAAGGCCACTAAAGTTGCGTCCCAACAACCAACGGCTTCACCCGTCAGACAAGCCACGCTCCCGCCACGTCGTGACCTTGCCGCGACCCCGCCAGCCGCGCCCGTTACTGCAACAAATCCGCAATACATGCCCTCAGCGCGAGTTTATCTTGCGCCGCAAAGGCCCCAAGCTGCCGAATGACCAGCGCCTGCTCCAACGTGGCAAACACCGGCTTCACAGCAGAAACCTTCAACAAACCAGCCCCGGCCCAGTCGGCAATCAGCAGGTCGCCAAGCCCAAAACTCGTCCCAACCTGGCTGGTAATCGCCATGATAACCACGTCGGGTCTGCCCCGGTTGTAAGCAGCATTACTGACAACAACGGCTGGTCTCTTCTTCACCGCCGCCTGATGACTGAACGGAAACGGCACCAGCACCACGTCCCCGAACTCAAAGCTCATCGTAGGCGTCGTCGTCCGCGTTGTCCCACACCGCCGCAAACGCCGGCTCGCTCGCCGCCGCCGCCGCATGCGTCAAAGCCTGCGCCTGTTCCCGCGCAGCCAGAAACGCCACGAAATCCTCAACCTCAGCTACCCGCGCCGCCGGTAGCGCTTCGATCTGTCGCAGCAAAGCTTGCGCGTCCCGCATCAAACACCCTCCACAACGCCACTCTATTTCGCTCGCCCGACTACCCGCTAACACGCCCAACAAAGCACACGCCGCAAATCACCGCGAACCCTCCGCGGCCAAACACCAAACTGCACTCCCCAGCTTTCTTCGATGTCAGCCCTCCGTTCGCCCGTCCGGCCTGCTCAAGGCTCGCGAAGCGACCGCCAAAGGCGGCTCGGCCTTGAACAGGCCGGACGGGCGAACGAGAATCGCGCGTCGAAGGCAGCCTGCGCAAACTCCCGCTCACCAGCCTCAAACTTCGTTTCGCCAAATCACCCTTTGCCCAGATCACGCATTCGTGATTATACCACCCCCAACATGCATCCCCCCACCCGCACCCTCCAGGAAGAAGCCGCCAGCATCCCCGGCAACACCCTCCACCTCTCCAGTCGAGAGCACGAGCGCCGAGACCGCATCCTCCTCACCGCCACCCGCCTCATCGCCATCCACGGCCGCGCCGCCATCACCCTGCCGGCACTCGCCGCCGCCATGCACCTAACCCCCCGCGCCGTGCAGAAACTCTTCCCCTGCCTCGACACCATCCTCGTCGAAATCCTCCACCGCCACCTCCAATCCATCGCCAACACCCTCGCCGAAATCCCCCACGACGCCCCCCGCGTCCAAACACTCCGCCGCGCCGCCTACATCGCCGCCACCCGCACCCCCTTCGGCGGCGCCCCCACCGACGCCCACCTCCTCCTCACCCGAGACCGCCATGCCCTCCCGCCCGACCTCGCCGCCTCGCTGGACTCCCACCGCCTCTCCATCGCCCTCATCCTCACACCCCCCGCCCAAGACCCCGAAACCACCCTAACCCTCCTCGACGCCCCCCACCTCCAACCCGCCCAAATCGAAGCCATCCTCCAGGCCCTCGCCCCCACACCCCCCAAACCCCTCCGCCGCCCGCTTTCCAAACCCAACCACACCCCGCCCTACACGCACCCCAAACCCGCCCGCGCCGTCCCACCGCTCGCCCGCGCCGGCCCGCACTGAAAGCAAGCACTTCTTTTTCTGAAGAAAAAGAAGCAAAAAGACTTTATTCCTAAGAGCGCCCAAAATCACGCCATCCAGCCGGACGCATCACCGCCGGCTAATAGACTCCAATACACCCGAAGCAAAAACGGTCTTACCCAAGAACAGAACCAACCCTCCGCTGTAATCGCTCACCCGGGGTCACCGACGATAGAGCATCATCCAACCAAACGGTGTCGCCCGTCGAATACAGATGCTCGCCAAAACAATGCGCTGAAGCCTTTGCGGCTTGCCTGTCGATCCAACGCGGTCGGCAAACGCTCGAACCCGCTCGGAAAACACAATCTTCAACCCACGATCGAGGCGCAAAATCGTCACCAATGGCTCTCGGAAAGGCGTCTTCCTGCCAAAAAGTCAACAGTCTACAATCAGGTTGCTAGACGCCCCCTAGGCGAACAGTCACCCTCCCCATCCCTCAAACCGCCAAGCGAAACAACACGTCTCCCCAAACCCCCACCCCCGAGACCAAAAGTTTTTTGGTTCTTTTTTTCAAAAAAGAACCGCATCCTTCACTGCCGAGGCAACAACTTCCCCAACCCCGCAAACGCCCCACCCCCCGTCTCCTCAACCACCTCCTCCATCTCCGCTCCTGGACGCCGCGGAAACGGATCCAACGCCAACGCCAGCTGCTCGCTCGCCGCCTCCCCCAACTCCAACACGCCCCCCGCGTAAGGCACCTCGTCGTCGCTCTCCAAATCCAAATCGTCCCGCTCCGTCCCCTTCGGCACGAATCGCAACGAAAAGCTCTCCACCACCTCCGCCTCGAACGCCTCCAGCGACACCACGCAACTCTGCACCACCATCGCCCGCAACACTCCCGCGGCCGCCACGCAATCCCCCACCTCCCGCCGCAAATCGAACCGGCACGTCAAACTCTGCACCGCCACCAACCCCATCCGCCCCGCCAGCGCCCGGCACTCCGCCACGCTAGCCTCCACCACCACCCTTACCCCGTCCCCCACCTTGCCCACCGGAAACGCAAGCTGCACCTCCGGCACCACCACCGCCGCCGGCGCCCCCGCCGAGCCCTCCCGCATCAAACCGCCGCCTGCAACACCGCAACACCTTCCAACGCCTCGGCCGCAGTCAAAAACCGCACGTCTCCCCGCACAAACGCCGAAACATCCTGCCCCGCCAGATACTTATCCTGCGCCAGCACCGCCCGCGCCAACGCCTCGGCCGCCCCCACCGGCGCCGCCCCCCGCCAAACATTCCGCCCCAGCGCCGCCGCCATCGCCCCCGAATCACCGCTCCCCAGCGGCGTCTCGTAAGCCAGCGCCCGACCGTGGAACGCCTCCCACATCACCCGTATCTTCTTGCCCACCGACATCTCCCCCACACCAATTTCCCGTAGCGTGAAATCCATGTCGGCAAACATTGCGTCGAACACCGCCTGCGCCAGCGCCACCCCCGGCGCCGGCAACTGCCGCAACCGCCGTATGGTCAGCGCCGCGAACAGCCCCACCAAATCGAACCGCCCGTCCAGCGTGTCGGGCACGTCCAGCCGCTCGAAATACACCGGGTCCCGCGCCGCTTGAACGCTGGCGGTGTAGAGCTTGAACCCCGCCCGCTCGTGCCGGCGCGAGGAAAACAATCCGAAAAGTGCCATGAAACAACCTGACCAAAGACCATGCTGAAAGCGGCCTGCGCTATACCAGCTCGGCAACCATTATACATATCGGGCCGCGCCGCCGGATTTCGATCTCCTCCTCGGCCCGGACGGCGAATTGACAGGCCCGTCCCCCGCGTGGGACCCAAGCCGCACGGCCCGAAGCTCCCCCCGCCGGTCGAGGACCCGAACGCCAGTGCGCCTATCCGCCCCGCTCGCCGCCCTGCCGCCCACCCTGCTGGCGCTCGCCCTCTCGCTGCCGCTGGGCGCCTGCGGGGTGATCCACATCTTCGACCCCACCACCCGGCAGCGCGGCGAGAACGTGGACCCCGACGCCCTGCGCGAACTGATCCCCGGCACCTCCAGCCGGGCAGACGCGGTCGCCCTGATCGGCTCGCCCACCGCGCGCGCCACCTTCGACGACAACACCTGGATCTACATCAGCCAGGTCACCAGCACCCGCATCGCCCGCACCCCGGGCATCGACAAGCAGAAGGTGGTGATCCTGACCTTCGACCAGGGCGGCATCCTGCGCGGCATCGCCGAACGCACCAAGGCCGACGGCAAGCCGATCGCCATGGCGGCGGGTGCCACGCCCTCGCCGGGCAGCGAGGCATCGTTCTTCCAGCAGCTGTTCGGCAACGTGGGCAAGTTCACGCCGGCGGGACTGCCAGGAGGCCTGGGCGGCGGTGGGCTGGGAACGGGGAGCAGCGCGCCGGGGAGCACGGGGAACTCGCTTAGGTAGGAAGAAAGCGCCTTCTTTTTCGAGAAGAAGCAAAAAGCTTTTGGTGCGGGCTGTCGCGGACCGTTCTGCGCCGGGTGCACACTATGCCAAAGCTGGGTTGCGGGGCGATGGCTAGGCGGCCTCTGGTGTGAGCGCCCGTTATGGCGCGTGGTGGTCGCAGCCGGGTTGCCGTCATGTTGGTTGTTGGACTGGCGCTTTCCCGCCGGTCGCCTCGCAAGTGGGTGCTGCGCCGGTGGGGCTGGACGCGCGATCGGTGGAGAGATGGTCGGTCGGGAAGCGTGCTGCGGGGCTGGTTGGCGATGCAACGGCCAGGCGGTGGCAGGGTGGTTCTGATGCGCGGCGTGCGCGCCAAGCGCACGGCAATGCAGGCGCGGGCGGTGGTGTTGCGTCGCCCCGGGTTTGTCGCGCTGCTGTTCGATTTTCAAGCACACAGCGAGAGCCCGGGCCGTCACATGACTTTTGAACGGCTGGAGGGTTTGGACGCTAAGGCTACGGTGGCCTTTGCCGCCCGCAGCGCGAGCGGTTGGGTGTAGTTGGGGTTCGCTTGGGGGTGCGGCGGCGATGCTGGGTCCGGGGCCGCTGGGGGTGGGCGCGCTGGTGTGGAGTCGGTGTTTGCGGATATCGGGGCGGCGCTTTGGCGATCGGCTGCGGTCTCGTTTTGGCGTGATCGGCCGCTTGCCGCTGCCTTGCTGACGCCGGTCTTTGCGGTGCTGATGCCGGCGGTGTTGGGGACCAGAGTGAGTGACCTGCAGCCTGCCGCACATATCGGCCAGGTGCGCGCGCCGGTGCTGGTGGTTTCGGGTACGGCTGACAGCTACACGCAGATTGGCGAAACGCAGGCGCTGTTCGCGCGCGCGCCGGAGCCGAAAAGCTTCTGGGCGGTGGAGGGGGCGGGCCATGTCGACCCGAAGCGGTTCGGTCCAACGGCCTGTACCAGCGGCTCTGGACGTTGACCCTTCGAAGTGCGGCAGGAAGGCAAGGCCTTCTTTTCTGAAGAAAAGAAGCAAAAGACTTTTGGTCCTGCTGTCGCGATGGTTCTGCACGGCGCGCCTCAAGGAACAAAAGTTTTTTGGTTCTTTTTTTCAAAAAAGAACTGCTTGCTTCGCCTGTCACCGGTCAGAACCTGAGACTGCCGAGATTACTGAACGCATGTGTTGCCATTTTTGGCTGCACGGCTTCAATGTTTGTGAGAGGCTATCGGCTACGGACACGCGGGCGACGGCGCGGCGGCTAAATGAGCGGGTCCTGGCTGCACGGCTTGAGGTGTTGTGAGAGGCTATGGGCTTCGGGAACGCGGGTGGTGGCGCGGAGGCTGAATGAGCGTGCACCGCTTCAAACCAAGGATTGCGTGACAGAGCGATGCTGAGGCCGTTACTGCCGTCTTGGCGAGCGCTTGTTCTGGGCTGAGGGCTGCTGAGGCGGCGCGGAGACGACTGAATGAGCGTGCAGCAATTTGACCTGCGGGTTGCGCGGCAGAGCGATGCTGAGGCCGTCACTGCTGTTTTGGAGAGCGCTTATCCTGGGCTGATGGCGGCTGATTATGATGCGGCGGTGTTGGCCGTGACCTTGCCTGCGATGACGCGTGCGAACGCCGTGTTGCTCGCGTCGGGCACGTACTATGTTCAGGAAACGCATGGGGCCGGGATCGTCTCGTGCGGAGGTTGGACGCATGAGGAGCCGGGCACGAACAAGGTTGAGAACGGGGTGGCGCATGTGCGGCATTTCGGAACGCATGTTGACTGGGTCAGGCGGGGTTTGGGAGCGGGTGTTTTTGCGCGCTGCAAGCAGGACGCGGTTGCGGCGGGTGTTCATACGTTCCGGTGTTTTTCGAGCATTGGCGCGGAAACGTTTTATGCGTCGCTTGGGTTCGGTGTTGTCGAGCGCACGGAAATTGTCATTGGGGGCAGATTGAAGTTTCCGACGGTCGTGATGGTTTGGACGGATCGGCCAAGGACTCGGGACTTCTCGTAATGCGCGCCTCTCTTTTGCTCGGCGCTCGACCTCCCCATAGCGATCTCCAGTCCAGATCCTGAACGTGCCATACGTCCTGCGAGGCTTGGCCGAAGACTGTTGTTCGCCGGCTCAGGTTCGGTGGTCGGCAAAGAACGAAAACATCGATACTCATCACGACGACGTTGAACAACGAGGAGCCGACGGGCTAGACGACGGACGTGGTCAAGCGCACATGCTGCTGCATTGGCATCGGCCCGACACTACCCCGGATAAGTCAATGATCGTCCAGGCAATGGCTGCGTGACTCGATCCCACGGTCATACTGCTGGCCGTGCGCCGACGCAGGATCATCTTCTGATCTTCTGCGTGCTTGCTTGAGAGCAGTGTTGGTGGCGACAGCCAGGATACGAACCGGCCTGAAGGTTGACCGTTCCGAAGCAAGCAAGGCCTTCTTTTCTGAAGAAAAGAAGCAAAAGACTTTTGTCTCCGCTGTCGCGGACCTTTCCGGCGAGCGCGCGGCAGCGGAGTCAAAAGTTTTTTGGTCCTTTTTTTCAAAAAAGGACTGCTTGCTTTCTATGAGTCAGCATCCGTGCTGGTTGGTAGAAGGACCGCTTCAGAATTTTCAAAACAAACATAAACGTTTGCTCCCTGTCGGGGGCTGGCTGGGCCGGCTTGGGAGAGTGGGTCACGGTTGGAGGCGGTGATAGCATCCGACGGCACGGAGTACGCCGGCAATGCCCTGCGGCAAACCCGGGCTTTTTTCCGGCGTTTCGACCCGACAACGACGGAGAGCTGCATGCCCCCGCCCAATGCCCATGCCTTGCCGACTGCGCTGGTCAGCCTGCCGAGGCTTCATCGCTCCATGTACGAGGCCGCGTGGTGGGTCGTGACGGCGCGGTCGGCGCGCATCGTGGAGGCCGATGCGCTGACGCACGACTGGCGGCTCGTGTTCCTGCACACTCTGGCCCCGCTCACGCTGTTTTGGCACCCAACGACGCAGACCGTTCAGGACAGTCCGTTTTCGGTCGATCCCGAGGTGGATGTTCTCACCCAGAGCTGGACGGAAGGCTACCTGCACCAGCTCTATAGCGGCGGGCCAGCGGCTGGCGTGGCCTACGCCAGGATCATCGAGGGATGGCGGACGGACGCGCGGGACAAGCTGATGAGTCTCGCCCGCGCGGCGTCGGCGCACGACATGCAGCTTGCCCGCGACGCCGAGGCGGTGCGTAAAACGTTGGTTTTGACGATGTTCGCGGCCGAGATCGCAATGGTGGTCGTGGGCCTGATGATAGCCTTTCCAGCCGTGGCTTCGGCGGCCACCGGCGCGATGGGCTTGGGGCCGGTCGTCACAGGCGGGTCTTCCGCGGCTGAAGCAGGGTGGGGTGCTGCGGCGGTATCCAGCCTCTACAACCAGGCGGCTGACCTGGTGCGCGACCCCACGCAGGCGCATGCGGTGGCCATCGACGCGGATCAGCCCATGGTCCGGCAAGCCGGCATGCGCGCTTTCGAGAAGCCGTTCGAGAAAAACGTGCTGGCGCATCAGAACTCGTTCAAGGCCGCGGTGAAAACCGTTCGCACGCTGAACGCCCGGATAGCCGCGACCCATAACCCACTCACCAGGGTTGTTGCGAGCGCGCAGCGCATTCCGGCGGGCTTCAACGTGGGGGCAGCCAAGACGGCGTGGGAAGGTGCCAGGCGGCTGGAGAATTCGGCAAAGGACAAGACATGCTGCGCGCAGGTCGTGTTCGCAGCGGATGACGTCATCACGGCGTGGAAGAAGTTCCAGGAGAACTGGAAGGCCTGAACCATGCGTAAGAGCCGGATCGCTGGTAGTGAAAAGGCGATCACTGAACCGAACTATCCTACCGCGCGAAGCCTCCATGATGCGTGGTGCTTCAGCCGTCCGCGACAGCGCGCGCAAAAGCTTTTTGCTTATGTCTCGAAAAAGAAGTCGTTTGTTCGCATCGCCCAGCGTGCGGTCGGCGCATTTGGAGGCGCCTTTGGCGGATGCTTACCGGGGCAGCAAAGTTTAAGAAGCAAGCGCTTCTTTTTCGAGAAAAAGAAGCAAAAAGCTTTTGTCTCCGCTGTCGCGCGCTCGCCGGAAAAGTCGCCGACAGGGAGCAAAAGTTTTTTGGTTCTTTTTTTCAAAAAAGAACCGCTTGCTTTCTTCTACTGATACTGTGGGTCAGCGCGTAAGCCTGTCCGTAGGGCCCCTGATTGTAGGGTGCATAGCTTTCTACCTTGCTCACTCCGTCAGCGCCATCGGCAAAGCCGGCCGTGCCCGCACCACCCAGGGCCGCCTGCCGCGCGCGGTGGCGTCCGTCAGCACGCGGACCGCGTCCGGGTCCACCCACGCCTCTGCCGAGCCGTCCGCCACGGTGGAGCGGTCCAGCACCGTGGCGCCGCACGGCAGGTGCAGCCACGACGCGGATACTACCAGGGCGGCCGCGCAGGTGGCGGCGTCTGGGCGCTGCGCCAGCACCACCGGCCGGCCGCGGATGCTCGCCCGGCAGGCGGCGGCGGTGCAGGTGGCGGGGCCGGTGCCGCCGAGCGGTTCGGTGGTGCCGCCCCAGACGCGGCCGGGCGCCTGCACCTCGAACGGGGTTGCCGTGGCGGAGGCTTCGACCAGCGTGTGGCCGCCGACGCGCAGCGCGATCACGCTTGCCTGGGGGGTCACCAGCACGTCCGGCGGGTGCACCAGCAGCGGGCAGGCCAGACCGGCCAGCAATGGTGCGACGCCGGCCAGCCGCAGCCAGCCGCGCCATAGCCCGGCCCAGGCGAGGCCGGCGGCGACCAGCGCCAGGCCCCAGGCGGGCATCTGTGCCACGCCCACCACGGCGCCGGGCCAGGCGGCCACGGTGTGGGCGACCGCCTGCAGCATAGAGATGCCCCACCCCATCGGCACCAGGGCGATGCGTTCGAGCCCGAGCGGCATCAGGGCGAGCGACGTCAGACCCCAGGGCATGACCCACGCTGCGGTCAGCGGCACCGCCAGCATGTTGGCGGGCACGTAGTAGAGCGTGGCGCGGCCGAAATGGTAGGCGGCGAACGGCATGGACGCGGTGCCGGCGAGCAGGCTGGTCAGCACCAGGCCGGCGCCGTGGAGCAGCGGCCGGCGCCACCACCCGTCCGGCAGGCGGGCCAGGGCCGGGCGGGCCAGCTCGTAGCCGGCGATGAGGGCGAGGACGGCGGAGAAGCTCATCTGGAAGCTGACGCCCACGACGCTGGCCGGCGAGAGCACCAGCAGCGCCACGGCGGCCAGGGCCAGGCCGCGCAGCGAGACGGCGCGGCGCCCGGTCAGCACGCCCAGGGTCAGCAGGCAGGCCATGGCGAAGCTGCGCATGATGGGCACGTGGGCGCCGGTGAGTGCGAGGTAGAGCGCGCCCGAGGCCAGGGCGGCGAGGGCGGCGATCTGGCGGGTGGGCCAGTAGAGCGCCGCGTGTTCCCAGGCGGCCAGGCCGAAGCGGGTGGTTGCGAACACCAGGCCCATGACGATGCCGATGTGCAGGCCGGCCACGGCGAGCAGGTGGGCGAGGCCGGAATCCTGGAAGGCTGCGCGCTCGCGGGGCGGGATGGCGGTGCCGATGCCGGTGAGCAGCGTGGCGGCGATGGCGCCGCGCGGGCCGGGCAGGCCGGCCATCAGGCGGGCGGCGACACGTGTGCGCAGGGCCTGCCACCAGCCACGGGCGGCGGGTGAGAGGCGCTGCGCCGGGCCGAGGGCGAAGCCGTAGGCGGCCAGGCCGTCGAAGAAGGCCTCGCGCTGGGTGTCGCGGCCGCCTGGGTAGTCGGGCGGGGCTGGCGGGCGAAGCATGGCGCGCACCTGGACGAGGTCGCCGGGGGAGAGGGGGGCTGCGTCGGTCGTGCGCAGGCGTATGCGCACCGAGCGGGCGAGTGGTGGCGCGTCGTCCAGCGAGGCGGCGGCGAGGGTGATGCGCTGGCCTTCCGGCAGGGCCTCGACCGCGGCGAGGCGGCCGCTGAGGGTGACCGCGTGGCGGGGCAGGTCGGGGAAGGGGGGTGCGATGGCGGTGGCGAGGCAGGCCAGGGTGAAGCCGGTGGTGGCGCTCGCTGCGCAGAGGGCGGCAGCGCGGGGGATTGCCCAGCGCCAGAGTGCGGGGACGGCGGCGACGGTGGCGGCCAGGGCGGCGCAGGACCAGGCGAGCGAGGGTTCGAAAGTGAGGTCGAAGTAGGCGAGCATGCCGACGGCGAGGAACACCGGCAGGAACAGGGTGAAACGGCCGTGCTGGTGTTCGAGGAAGAGGTCGAAATGATGGTGCACGGGTGTGTGTAGCATGTGGAGTGGGAGATTGTAGGCGAGGCAAGCGGTTCTTTTTGAAAACGGAACCGAGAAACTTTGGTGCGCGGGGTGGGGCTGCGCTCAGGTGGGATGCTCGTGGTCAGGCAAAGGAAGAGTACGAAGGACACGAAGAAGGAACGGACAAGTCCGAGGCACGTGCGTCATTTCTTGCGGATAGGTGAGGCAACTGCGCGTGCTGTCGCGTGACGGATAAAACGACATGCCTCACCACGACACGTCCTCAGAGACCAAAAGTTTTTTGGTTCTTTTTTTCAAAAAAGAACTGCTTCCTTGCTTCTGCTTTCATTACAGGTCGCGGCGCACGTTAGCTGGACTACCGATCCCTCTGTGTCCGCTAGGGTTTCCTTGGCTTTTGGCCCGCACGAGACCAACGCCGGCAGGGTTGGCGTTTCTGGCGCGTTTGGCAGAGCCGCCCTAGATACGGGCCATGACCGTTCGCACCCGCTTCGCTCCCAGCCCCACCGGCCTGCTGCATATCGGCGGGGCGCGCACGGCGCTGTTCAACTACCTGTTCAGCCGCCACCACAACGGCGCCTACCTGCTACGAATCGAGGACACCGACCGGGAGCGCAGCACGCAGGCGGCGGTGGACGTGATCCTGCAGGGTTTGGCGTGGCTGGGGTTGTCGGCGGACGAGGCGCCGGTGTTCCAGTCGACGCGGGCGGCGCGGCATGCGGAGGTTGCGGCCGAGCTGGTGGCGCGGGGGCATGCGTATCGCTGCTACACGAGTGCGGACGAGCTGCGCGAGATGCGCGAGCGGGCGACGGCGGAGGGGCGGCCGCCGCGCTACGACGGGCGCTGGCGGGACCGCGATGCGGCGGACGCGCCGGCCGGGGTGGCGCCGGTGATCCGGCTGCGGGCGCCGCGCGTGGGCGAGACGGTGGTGGACGACCTGGTGCAGGGGGAGGTGCGGGTCAGCAACCTCGAGCTGGACGACATGATCATCCTGCGCAGCGACGGGTCGCCCACGTATTTGCACGCAGTGGTGGTGGACGACCACGACATGGCAATCACCCACGTGATCCGCGGTGACGACCACCTGACCAACACGTTCCGCCAGGCGCAGATCTACGACGCGATGGGGTGGGTGCGGCCGCGGTTTGCGCACATCCCGCTGATCCACGGGGCGGACGGGGCGAAGCTGTCGAAGCGGCACGGGGCGGTGAGCGTGCTGGAGTTCGAGCGCGAGGGGTTTCTGCCGGAAGCGCTGTGCAATTATCTGCTGCGGCTGGGGTGGGGGCATGGCGATGCGGAGGTGCTCTCACGCGAGGAGGCGGTGGCGTTGTTCAACCTGGACGGGGTGGGGCGGGCGGCGAGCCGGATGGATTACGCCAAGCTGACGCATCTGAACGGCGTGTGGCTGCGGCAGGCGGACGATGCGCGGCTGACGGCCGAGGTGATGCGCAGGCTGGCCGGGCAGCCGGGGGTGGTGCTGGACGCGGTGGCCGAGGCGCGGGTGCTGGCGCTGATGCCGGGGTTGAAGGAGCGGGCGAAGACGCTGGTGGAGCTGGCGGGGAGTGCCGCGTTTCTGGCGCGTGGGGTGCCGCTGGCGTTGGATGAGAAGGCTCGGGCGGTGCTGACGGCGGAGGCGCGGGGGTTGCTTGGCGGGCTGGCGTCGCGGTTGGGGGAGACGGATTTTTCTGCGGCGAGCCTGGATGCGGCGTTGCGCGCTTACGCGGAGGAGAGCGGGCGGAAGCTGGGCCAGGTGGCACAGCCGCTGCGGGCGGCGCTGACGGGGAGCACGATGAGTCCGGGGATAGACGCGACGCTGGCGGCGCTGGGGCGGGACGAGGCGCTGGCGCGGATTGCTGCGGTTTCGGGGTAGGCGCGGGCTGGCGGGGGAAGGAAGGCCTGCTTTTTTGAAAAAAAGCAGCAAAAAACTTTTGGTTCGGCTGTCGCGGAGTCTCCTGCAACGTGTGGCTGGGAGCAAGAATATTTCTTGTTGAGGTTCGAAGGCTTGCGTGTTGTCGGCAGGCGGGCTGCTGGTTTGCAAGCACAACAGACGCATACAGTTTAGGTGAGATCCGGTCAGGCTGGAACGACACGCATCCGCACCACGCACCTACGAGATCAAAAGTTTTTTGCTTCTTTTTTTCAAAAAAGAAGGCCTTGCTTCGCTCGCCGACGCAAACGCCAAGCCGACCACGAGCAGGATAGACGCGAAGAAGAACGGCGCGCCCGGCAGGTAGGCGTGGTCGCCTCGTGCCACGAAGTGGGCGAAGCTCTC
Source organism: Acetobacteraceae bacterium (assembly GCA_965198755.1). Classification (GTDB taxonomy): domain Bacteria; phylum Pseudomonadota; class Alphaproteobacteria; order Acetobacterales; family Acetobacteraceae; genus BOG-908. Next base: position 2,327,176 of record OZ240673.1, on the reverse strand, counting down.
GGTGTAGATGGTAGGTCCGATCAGGCCGGCGATTGCCATCAGGCTGCTGTTGACGCCGGCGAGGCGGCCCTGTTCGAGGCCGCTGACGCGCTGGCTCATCAGGCCGTTCAGGGCTGGCTGGATGAAGCCCCACAGGGCGAGCACGGGGATGGAGGCCAGGTAGGCCAGGCCGGTGGAGGCGGCGCCCATCATGGCGAAGCCGGCGATGCCGAACGCCAGGCCGGCGAGCAGCGCGTTGGGCTCGCCGAGGCGGCGCACGACGGGGCCGGTGAGCACGCCGCCGACGAGGGCGGAGGTGACGCCGAAGCCGGCCAGCATGTAGCCGATTGAGCTTTGGTCCCAGTGATAGCGGAAGGTGGTGTAGAGCACAGCGATGGTGGGCAGGGCGTTCTGTGCCAGCGCCACCAGGAAGGTGAGGATGGCGAGGCTGCCGAGGCCGGTGCCGCGGCGGAGCATGAGGAAGGCGCCGAAGGGGTTCATGCGTCGCCAGGCCAGGGGCGAGCGGCGGTCGGGCGGCAGCGACTCGGGGAGGACGAAGACGCCGAAGAGGCCGTTGGCCAGGCTGAGGCCGGCGGCCACCCAGAACGGCAGCCGCGGGTCCCAGGATCCGAGCAGGCCGCCCAGCGCAGGGCCGGCGACGAAGCCTACGCCGAAGGCGACGGAGATCAGCCCGAAGCGGGCGGCGCGGCGGTCCGGGGGCGTGACGTCGGCGATGTAGGCGTTGGCGGTGGAGAAGCTGGCGGCGAACATGCCGGACACCAAGCGGCCCACGAACAGCAGGGTCAGACCGGGCGCCAGCGCCATGAGGATGTAGTCCAGGCCCAGGCCGAAATTGGAGGCGAGGATGAGCGGCCGGCGGCCGTAACGGTCCGAGAGGGCGCCTTGCACGGGGGAGAAGATGAACTGCATCAGCGCCCAGGCGGTGCCGAACAGGCCCAGCATGTGGGCAGTGTTGACGGCGCTACCGCCCTCGAACGAGAGCACGAGGCGCGGCAGCACGGGCACAACCACGGCGATGGCCAGGATGTCCAGGGTGACGGTGATCAGGATGAAGCCGATGGCGGCGCGCTGCATGAACACTCCTGCTGATGCCGTGAGGCTGCACCGGCGCCGGGGATTAGGTGAATATTAGATGTGTTGGGTTAGAGTGCGAAACCGGGTGGGTGGAGGACTGACGAGAGTGACGAACGCTGCTGTTGGCCTGGCCGCTGAGGAAAGCGCTTGCCGAGCGTTGGTGTCGGACGGGTGGGCTATCCTGGCCAAGCGGGTGCGAACCAAGGCCGGCGAAGTGGATGCGGTGGCGGAGAAAGACGGGCTGCTGGCGTTTGTCGAAGTCAAGGCGCGGCCTACGCTCGCGATGGCGGCGTGCGCACTCGGCGCGCGCCAGCAGGGCCGCCTGATGGCCGCTGCCGAGATATTGCTGGCCGAGCACCCGGATTGGGGGTGCAACGGGGTGCGGTTCGACGTGATGCTGGTTGACGGGCAGAGCCGGGTCAGGCGGGTGGCGGACGCGTTCCGCCTGCACTGAACCGACGCGGCGGTAGTGTCTCAGTTTGAATTCTCTTCTGACCAACGCAGAAAGCCATAGCTCGCCCATGCGGTGAGTTGCTTTTCGAGCTTGGGCAGTTTGGCCGGTCGAAAAACCTCTATGTGAAACTCGCGCGCCGATCCCCCGGGGAGGACGTTGCCGTAAGCGGCTATGCCTCCGGCCATACTTCCTGCTTGGTCTGTCGGTAGGTGATCGCCGAACCTGACCACCAGCTTTGTTGTCACGCCGCCGCCTTCGGCTGACGCGGCTTGTAAGCGCCGCGCGCCTTCGGCTTCTCGGCTCGCGCGTCGATCAGCACCACGATATCCTCCATGCTCCACAACGTGGTGGACAGGCCCGCCGCCATCGCCGGACTGCACTTCAGAGTCTTGTGCATCCGGACGAAATTGTAAAACGTGAAGTAGAGCGCGATGGCGTGTTCGTGGCTCTCGGCCTTCTTGCTGAAAGCGTTGGTCAGGCGTGTGAACCGACGCATGGACATACGCATGGTGAGGTTCTGACGCTCTACGTAGCTAGTGGAGATATGGGCGCGGTCGGGACTGCCCATCACCCGCTCTTTGGACGCTCCGATGCAGGCCGCCGGGCTGTAGCGGCCCGCTGACTCCGGTCCTGGGCCATAAATCTTGACGAGCCGGGCGTAGTCGATGTCCCCGCCAAACGCTTCCTCGATGGCGTCCAGATAGGTCTTCAACGCATCCGTGGTGAGCTGCACTTGATTGGCAAGGCGGGCCTTCACGTCCTGCATGAAGACGTGAGCCGTTGGGGCGTCCCGGTCGCCGACGGTGTAGGACACGATCAGCTTGCTATCAGCGTCGATGGCCGTCCAAGTCCAAAGGTCGCCAGCGCCTTCCGGGGCCTTCTTGGCGGCCTGGACGTTCTTCTTCTTGGCGTAGCAAAACGACCATATTTCATCGCACTGAATGCGCTTGGACTTTACGCCGCGCACCGTCTCATCGTGGTGGGCCATGCAGGCCTCTCCGGCCTCGGCTAGCAGTTTAGCCACCGTGTTGATGCTTACGTCGGCCACGCGGCTGATGGAGCGCATGGAACTGCCCTCGCAGAGCATGGAGAGGATTTGTACGCGGGTGGCGAGGGGGAGCTTGTTGGCCATACCCCTTTGTAGTGAACTTCCATGCTTACCGTCAAGCATTTTATTTGTTTTCTGCTCGCTGCGGAAACTCCAGAATTGCTCCAGTTTCTAAGTCTACCGTTCTAAGCTTGGCCGAACTCCGGTTTATTACTCTAACCGAGCTTGTGTTGTCAGCGCTTAGACGCCCTTTGTCAGTTCCGGTTATTTGTTCAATTTCCACTAGAGGTAACGGCAGAGCAGTCATGATAAGCTGACGTCCGGAAAAACCTTCCCCTAGAAGCGCGTCCATCGCTCGCCTCAGCATCCTTGGGCGCTCTAAAGGCATGTCTAATTCGTTATCAAACGGTTCTCGCAAGGGGCCGCGCCAACGCCTCCTGCCCATATTCTGAAACAGGTTTGACCGCTCAGATTCCTCGATCAAGCCAAGGTTAAAAGCTCTATAAACCATTGCACCAATGGACATACCCCAAGTTTTTTTGAGAGAGGCAAAATAATCGAGTGATGGGAATCCGACTTCAGAAAGGAACGATTTCTTAGGAAACAAAAAAGCGCCAGCAAATCTGTGAGCTTGCTGTTCCAAGACTTTGTGAGATACAGAGTCTCTTTCCTGCTGCGGTGTAACAAGCCTGTGCAAAATAGCATGGCCTATCTCATGTGCTGCATCGTAGCGCGCGCGAGCGCAACTGACGTTGTATGTGTTTATTCCTACAAAGCAGCGCTGTAAAATTGAAGATCGGAAGAAGAAACCATCCTGTTTATCTGATACGATATCTAAAGTCGCTACGGGAATACCAGCGTTCTCTAGAGCTAAGATAACGTCTGGAATCGGATAGCTTCTAAGCTTCCACTCATTTCGTAGCTCGTCGGCAGTATCTTCTATCATGTCCGGAGTAATCATTCGGAAGTCTGCTGGTAAATCGAGCGCTGGTAAATTCAAGGGTGGAAAGTCCACCTCTTCATTAAGAAAGTTAAAAGTCTCGCAAAGCCATCGCATTCTTTGCTCAGTCATGTCACGAGCGCTTTTCGTTTCGCTAGCGCGAGAGCGCCAGAAAACCGGCTCTAAAGTTTCGGACCATGCTTTTGTCGAAAAAAAGCGCTCTGAGAATGCCAGATGCGAAGCAATGGAGATGAGCTTATCCGGTTGAGGCTTGTCCAAACCGTCCTCGTACCGACCAATCGCTGTTCCTGACACCCCTATCAAGTCGCCAAGTGTTTTCTTAAACATGCCCCTAGATAGACGAGCTTCTTTGAGCCTATCACCACAAAACGATTGTACACCTACAGTCATCTATGCGGCTCCCTTGGAAGCCTTTCTCTTGCGAGTGACACGCACCTCGTCGGTTTGGGTGATTGGTGTCTCCACTGCATCCGGCGCCACGTTTTCTCTTCCAAACAAAGCCAAGTTCTTCAAGTCCAGTCTAACGACCCATTGACTATAAGCGGCGTCCGCAACCGCAAGATGAAGGCTTCCGAGCGCTTTGTGCTCGCGAGTGAACCTTTGGCCCGACGACCCATGTAAAAACACGCCCAAGATGCATCCCGACCAATCTCTGACAGCAAACGGCCTGTCCCCAAGGTCAAGCTCCATCTGCCTTACAAGACCATGAACTTCTGAAAGCTTCCGCTTGTAGTCGGTTACCCGAGGGTGGTCCGTGAGTGTTAATACGGGCTCTTGGATCAGGATAATCCTTCCCGCTTGCACAAGAACCTTGCTCTGACCGTTACACTCCAAACGCTGGACTTTGCATGGTACTTCAAACCTGATCGCCACAGACCGCAGCGCTCGGGCAACGCACACCCCTCGACGCCGAGAGAATTCTTCCTCTCGCATCGAATCCGTTAGGAAGGCGTCACTACGCAGCGCCTCAAAAAGCGAGCTGTATTCCCAGCCGACCGCTATTGAGAACGCTTCAACAAAATCAGGGTCTAGGTCATGACATACGATTGATCTTAATAACTCGATTTCTGACAAAGCCGAATCCTTGCCCAGCGGCGATGGTCAAGCGTTACGTCGGTTTAGCCGAAAAAGTCAAGCGTTACGTCTCCTACTTCATCCATCTCCTTTCGGCGGCCCTTTTAGCTTGCTCGGCCCGCTGCTCGGGCGTCATGTTCCGCGCCCGAGCCTGCCCACCCAGCTTACCAAGGGCCGCGCCTGGGCTGACTGGCGGGGGCGTCTCCTCCTCCTCACCCGTGGCGATGCGGGCGACACGGACGGCGTTGCCGATCACGTCGGCGGGGCGGGATTCGCCTCGGGGGCCTTTAGGCATCCTTGAACATCCGATCAACAAGAGCTTGAAGGGGCGCTCTTGCTGGGCTTTCCACCCGCATGAAATGGTCGATAGACCATATGAACGCCTCAAGGTTACCGTTGTGTAGGCGGTCCTCAAAGTTCACCTTCAGTGAGCCATTGTCATACTGGACGAGCGCCCAGCGGGACTCTCGGTCCTCACCCTCTTCAACGTGAAAGCTTTTAACTTTCATGCTGCCTGCCCTCCTGCTTACCGCTAAGCATACCATAAGCGGAGCGGTTGAAGGGTGCTAGGGTGTCTTAATCTTGAGAGTTTTCAAACTGAGACACTACCGACGCGGCGCCGTGGTTTTGGCCGTTCTGCAAGGCGCTGCTACACGGCTGCGCTTGAAGCGGAACACAGGATACCCGGCATGAGTCTGGCACATGGGTCGAGCGGCAGCCTGCGCGTCGCTGTCCAGATGGACCCACTTGAGCCCATCAACATCGACGGTGACAGCACCTTCGCCCTGATGCTGGAGGCGCAGGCGAGAGGGCACGTGGTGTGGCACTACGAGGTGCGGCACATGTCGTTGCGGGAAGGCAAAGCCTCGCCGGGGGCGGGCCGGATCGAACGGTTGACCGCGGTCGCGCGGCCGGTGCGGGTGCAGCGCGAACACGGCCGGCATTACAGCTTTGGCGAGGCGGTCACGCTGGACCTGGCCAGCATGGACGTGGTGCTGATGCGGCAGGACCCGCCGTTCGACATGGCGTACATCACCGCCACGCACATGCTGGAGCACATCGTGCCGCGTGACGGGCGGCCCGGCACGCTGGTGGTCAACGATCCGGCAAACGTGCGCAACGCGCCGGAGAAGCTGCTGGTGACGCACTTTCCGGACCTGATGCCGCCGACGCTGATCACCTGGGACGCCGACGCCATCCGCAGCTTCCGCGCCGAGCACGCCGACATCATCGTCAAGCCGCTGTTCGGCAACGGCGGTGCCGGGGTGTTTCGCATCAAGGCTGACGATGAGAACCTGGCGTCGCTGCTGGAGATGCACTTTGCCGGGTCGCGCGAGCCGTTGATGGTGCAGCGCTACGAGCCTGCGGTGCGGTTGGGGGACAAGCGGATCATCCTGATCGACGGGGAGCCGGCCGGCGCGCTGAACCGGGTGCCGGCGCAGGGGGAGGCGCGGTCGAACATGCATGTCGGCGGGCGGGCGGAAGCCAGCAAGATGAGCGCGCGGGATGCGGAGATATGCACGCGGATCGGGCCGATGCTGCGGGCGCAGGGGCTGATCTTTGTCGGTATCGACGTGATCGGGGACTGGCTGACGGAGATCAACGTGACGTCGCCGACCGGGATACAGGAGATTGCGCGGTTCGATGGGACGGATCTGGCGGGGATGATCTGGGAGCGGATCGAAACTAGGCGACGGGAGCTGACTTTCAGCGTTTAGACGAGAGGTAAAGTCGAGCGTCTAAGGGAAAGCAAGGCCTGCTTTTTTGAAAAAAAGCAGCAAAAAACTTTTATCCCTGCTGTCGCGGACTCTCCCGCAGCGTGTACTCAAGGAACAAAAGTTTTTTGGTTCTTTTTTTCAAAAGAGAACCGCTTGCCTTGCACGCGCTCAACTTCCGCCGGCCGCCAGCCCCGCGTTGCGCAAATCGCTGAAGAACCGGCAGCTCTCGTCGTTGCCGGGCAGGTACTGGGTGCAGCCGATGGCGTTCAGCCGCCCCGGGTCGGGCACCGGCACGTGCGGCGGCAGGTCGCCGGTGATCGCCTCGCCGATGCCGATGGCGCCGGCCACCGCGGCGGCGTTCTGGCCGGAGCTGGCGGCCGCCGCACGGAACGCGTCGCGCCCGCCGTTCCAGGCGATGGCCGCGGTCAGCAGCGCGGAGGGCTTCACCGCCGGCGAGGCGCCCAGCACGATGCCGAGCCCGGGCGCCACCCGGCCGGTGCCGAACAGGTTCTCCATGGTGATGGCACACGCGACGGCGCCGCCCTTGCGGTCCACCACGACGAAGCTGGTGGATGCGGGCAGCGCGGGCAGGCTGCCGGAGATGGCGGCACCCTGCAGCAGCGTCAGCGGGTCGTGGCCGGCCTGGCCGGAGCGCCAGGTGGCGACCGTGGCGATGGACTGGTCCACCATCGACTGCGAGACGGTGTTGCTGCGCACGTAGGAGAGGAAGGCAGCGGCGGCACCCAAGCCGCCATCGGCGGGCGGCGGCAGGAAGGCCACCTGGTCGGCGCCGTCCTTGACCAGGATGGGGTTGCCGAGGGAGGCGACCGACCGGCGCAGGTCGTACGGGGTGATGGGGCCGCCGGCTTGCACGCTCGCCTCGGTGAGGCGCTGGCCGAGCAGGCCCTGGTAGAGGTCGCCCACGCCGGCGCGGCCGAGCTGGGTGAGGGTGGTGGCCAGGTCGGTCTGGATCAGGCGGGCGCCCTCGCCGAGCGGCTGGCCGCCGGGGGCGAAGATGGCGGCCGCGTTGGGGTCGCCCAGCAGCGGGCCCTGCACCTGGGCCAGGTCGCGCCCGAACGCGCGGGAGATGGAGAAGCCGTCCTGCGCGGCCTGGACGGCGGGTGCCAGCAGGTCGGCGAAATTGCGCGAGGCGTAGCGCACGCTGAGCAGATAGAGGCCGCGGGCCAGCATGGGCACCGCGGCCGGGCGGTCGCCGGCGTTGGCGGCGGGCGCGCGCGGGGTGAACAGGATGGCTTCCGGCGTGCCGTGGTTGGGCGAGGCGTAGCCGGGCTGATAGGCCATGCAGGCGCCGCCACCGCCCAGCGAGGCCCGCGAGGGCAGGGTGGCCGACAGCATGAAGCCGAGCGTGACGGCAGCGTCGGCAGCGTTGCCGCCGGTGGCCAGCACCTCGCGCGCGGCGAGTGCTGCCAGCGGCTCGTCGGCCACCACGCCGCCGATGAAGCCATGCAGGTGCTCGCCGGGGTCGAGCGGGCCGCCCAGTATGGTCTTGCGCACGGAATGGATGGTGCCGCAGCCGCTGAGGCCCAACGACAGCGACACGGCCAGACTCACCCAAGGCCGTGCCCGGCTACACACGCGTTCACCCACTGACGCCGCCACTCCGCCTGTTTCCGGACGCGGTGCATTAGACGCGTTCCGGTGGCGGAGCAACCGAGGCGGCTGGCGGGGCGGACGCGAGGCAAGCGGTTCTTTTTTGAAAAAAAGAACCAATAAACTTTTGATCCCTGAGTACGTGCTGCGGAAGACACCGTGACTGCAGGGGTAAAAGTTTTTTTTGCTGCTTTTTGAAAAAGCGCGCTGCTTCCTGGCGGCCTTGGGCTGCCGGCGTGTCAGGGCTACCCTACCATCAGGGGGATCGCTGTCAGGAGCATCACCACCGCCGTGCCTCCGTGCAGGCCCACAGCCGTCCTGGCCGAGCCTTTTGCGGCTAGAATAAGCAGCATGTCGCCGACGGGGATGAGCGCCTCGACCAGCAGGATGAGACCGACTGTCCGAGACCCGCCGCACGCCATGAAGGCGAGCACGGCCAGTCCCGAGACGATGTCGCGCACCCCTTTGAGACGAAGCCACCAGACGATGTTCGTGCCGGCTTCGGGGAGCGGCAGGCCGAAGCTGCGCGTCGCGGCCGCCGGGTTCACCAGGTAGTGGGCGCCGATCGCGATGATTGCGAGCGCCAGCAGCAAAGCCATGCCGATTGCAAGCCAGTGCATGAGCACCTCCTATGAAAAATCGACATGATCTAGCGTTGCTAGAAATACAAGCGTTGTTATAGTTTGGCCGTGCCGGTGGTCTGGCGCAGGGAGGCCGAAGGGTGAGCATCGCCGAGCGGAAGGCCAGCCAGCGGGCTGACCGCGAACACCGCATCGTCGCGGCAGCACGCCTGATTGCGGAAGGCGAAGGATGGGCGGCCGTCACGATCCGCCGTCTGGCCGAGGAGATCGAGTACAGCCAGCCGGTCCTCTATGCGCATTTCGAGAACCGGGACGCGATCGTGGCAGCAGTCGCGGTCGAGGGTTTCCGCGACATCACGACAGCGCTGCGCAAGGCGGCGCGGGGCTCGGCCGGCCGTGGCGACGCACTGAAGAGCGTCGCCCTGGCCTACCTTGCCTTTGCCCGCAGGCATCCGGCTCTCTACGAAGCCATGTTCACCCTGCCGACCGGTTTGCGCTTCGCCGAGGTGGACACCAGGGTGGACCTGAAGGCTGCTTTCGACGCGCTGGCGGCTGTCGTGGCACCGGCACGTGGCGACGTCGAGCTCGCGACCGAGACGTTCTGGGCGGCTTTGCACGGGCTCGTTGAGCTCGAGCGCTCGGGCCGGATCAGGCGCGGCGCGCGCGCCGAGCGGGTCGGCTTGGTCGTCTGTGGGCTGCTCGGAGGTTGAACGGGTGCGGCTGCCTGCGGCCTGCCTGCCGCGGCCGGCCCCTGGCGTGTCTGGATCGCCTCGTCAGCCTCCGCCGAGGATGCTACATCGCCCCCGACCCAGACACCGAGAGGCAGTCCGCCCATGCGCCGTGTGATCCTGCTTGCCCTTGCCGTGCTTGCGCCGTCGTTGCTGCCCGTGCGGCCGGCGCAGGCTGCCGGTGCGCCGTTCACGCCGGAGCAGCGACAGGAGGTCGTGCAGATCCTGCGCGAGGCGCTGAAGTCCGACCCGAGCATTTTGCGCGACGCGGTGGTTACCCTGCAGGCCGACGACCAGGCGCGCGAGGCGGCCGACCAGAAGACCCGCGTGGCGGACAAGCGGCAGGCGCTGCTGGCCAATGCCGGCGACCCGGTGGCGGGCAACCCGGCCGGCGACGTGACGCTGGTGGAGTTCTACGACCCGCGCTGCCCGTATTGCCGCCGCATGCTGCCGGCGATCGCCTCGCTGCTGCACAACGACCCGAAGATACGGCTGGTGTACAAGGACATCCCCGTGCTGGGGCCGGCCAGCGTGCTGGAGACGCGCGCGATACTGGCGGCGCAGCGGCAGGGCGGCTACGAGAAGATGCAGCAGGCGCTGATGCGTAACCCCGCCCAGCCGAGCGAGGCGATGATCCGCGAGACGGCTGCCAGCCTTGGGCTGGATGCAGGGCGGTTGGTGGCGGACATGAACAGCGCCGGCGTTTCCCGGCAGATCGACGCGAACATGAGCCTGGCGCAGCAGTTGAAGGTGGACGGGACGCCGGTCTGGATCGTGGGGGACACGGTCATACCGGGGGCGGTGAACGAGGCGGCGCTGGCGGCGGCGGTGGCGGGGGCGCGGAAGGGGTAGGACGCAAGCAAGGCCTTCTTTTTCGAGAAAAAGAAGCAAAAAGCTTTTATCGCGGCTGTCGCGGGACGCTGAAACGATACGTTTCACGCGACGGGTCGTACGAGAGCAAAAGTTTTTTGGTTCTTTTTTTCAAAAAAGAACTGCTTGCTTGCTGTGCCTCAGTGCACGTCCACGGTCACTTCCTTGACCTTCAGCGCGGGCGCGATGCGGACGAGCTGCTCCACCTGGCCGGAGCTGGCGCCGTCGTCGACGATCTGCTGGGCGACTTCGCGGCCTGAGGCGGCGGCGGTTTCGGCATCTTCGGTCTGGGCGTCCGTGCCGGCGGCGGGGGGCACCAGGGTCACCACGGTGAACAGGACGTCCGCCTTGCGGGCCAGCGCGCGCTGCACCAGCGAGGCCAGGGCGTCGTGGTAGTCGGGGTCCGGCGTGGTGTAGCTGATCCGGACCAGGGAGGGCGGCGGCGGCAGCGCGCTGACCACCTTGGGGGTGGGTGGGCGTTCGGCCGCGCTGTTGAAGTCGCGCTCGTCGACCAAGTGGCAGCCGCAGAGGGCGAGGGCCAGGCAGACACAGGCGATGCGGCTTTCTTGCATGGGCGGCAGAGTCGCAGACCTCTCCGTGTTGGGCAACACGCCGGCCGGAGCGCGGCGAGGCGATCTGTGTTGCCTTGAGCACGCGTTGCAGACCCTTCGCGACAGCGGGAACAAAAGTTTTTTGCTGCTTTTTTTCAAAAAAGCAGGCCTTCCTTCCTGCCCGGCCTGCAAGCGCGAGCACTGGAGCCGCTTGCAAGCGCCCAGCCGTCGTTACGGTGTCGGAGACCAGCCGGGCGCGAGCGGCGAGCGGTCGTACTGTGTCAGCAGGTCGGTCGGGTCCTGGTAGATGGCGATGCAGCCTGCCTTGCGCAGGCTGTCTTCCGGGAAGCCGCCGCAGAGCACGCCGATCGTGCGCAGGCCGGCCTTTGCGGCTGCTTCGGCGTCGTAAGGGGTGTCGCCGATGACGATGGCCTCGTCCGGTGCCACGTTGCCGAGCCGGGCCATGGCGGCTTGGAAGATGTCGGGTTCGGGTTTGGTTTTTTCGGCGTCTTCGGCGGAGGTTTCGGCTTCGGTCAGGCCTTCGATGTTGGCGATGTGTTTGTAGTGGTCGATCTCGTCGGTTTTGGCGGAGGAGGCGAGGACGATGCGCAGGCCGGCCGCCTGGATGCGTTCGAACAGGGCGCGGACGTCGGCGAACGGGGTGATTTGGGAGATGTAGGTCTGCTTGAGGATCTCGCCGCGGCGGGTGGAGAGCTGGTCTGCGTGGTGTTCGAGTTCGGTCTCGCTGAGGAAGACGGGCATCAGCTGGTCGCCGCCTTTGCCGATCTGGCCGCGCACCGCGTCGAACGCGACGTCGTGGCCGAACTCCTTGAAGGCGTCGACCCATGCCTGGGCGTGGATGCCGACGGAGTCGACCAGCGTTCCGTCCACGTCGAAGATGACAGCCTTGAGCATCGGTAGCCTCCTGGTGGGCTGCTAACGTGGCGGATGAGGGCGGGGCTGTTCACCTTGGCGGTAGGAGGACGCGAGGCCTTCGGGGGAAGCTGAACGACGTGCGTCAACCGACGGGCCAGCCGGGCGCACAAGTTTTGGTTCTTTCTCAAAAAAGAACCGCTTGCTTGCTTTCATCCGGGTTCGAGCTGGCGGGCTGCGGCGAGTGCGGTGTTTTCCGGCCGCGTGTTGAAAGGTGGTGGCTTCTCCGGCTGACGGGTGTTGCCACGCCGATGCTGTCGGGCGCGCCGGATTGTTAGGCAGGCGGCTATGATGTTTCAGTCCGTTGGACGGGTTGAGGGGAAGCGGCGGCGCGGACGGGCGGTTTTTGCTTCTTTTTCGAAAAGCAGGTTGCTTGCGGCTCTCGGCCCCTGCGATCGGTCAGGATGCCGGGCCGCTTGCATGCACGAGGCAGGTTCCTGGACGACACAACATTCCGATTGGACGCCTCACTGGCGCGCAGCCTGCTGGGCGAGGTGGGTGGCCCGGCGGCCGGCCCGGAGGCGGGCCAGGCAGCCGGATTGTGTGTGGCGGCCGGCGCGCTGGTCGGCGGGCATCTGCGTTTCGACGCGGCCGATCCGGCGTGGGCGGACCGCGACCGCGTGCTGGCGGAGCCGCCGTGTGCCTCTCTGGCGCGGGCGTTGGAGCGGTTGCTGGGCAGCCCCGGGCAGTTTCCGGTGCAGGCGCAGGCGTTTGAAGCCGGGGTGGGCCAGGCGTTGGCGGAGCGGATGCTGGCGGCGCGTTACGGACGGTCGCTGGTGGACCATCGGGTTTGGGTGCTGTGCACGGCGGACCGGCTGGCCACCGGCGCGGTGCAGGAGGCGGCGTGGCTGGCGGGGGCGTGGCGGCTTGGCCGGCTGGGTGTGCTGGCGGCGGGCGGGGAGGCGGAGGCGGCGGGGGTGGCGGGCATCGCCGCGAGTGGCTGGACGGTGCGCCGTGTGGCGGCGGGGGATGCAGAGGCGGTGGAGTCGGCGCTGTCGGGTGCGTTGCGGTCCTACAAGCCGACGCTGGTGCTGTGCGTTGGGGAGGTGGGGGTTGCGGCGCAGGGTGGCGGCGCGGCGGAGGACGCGCTGTGGCAGGCGGGTGTGCCGGCGCAGGGGGTTGGGGCGGTCGGTGCGCCGTTGCAGGCGGGTGTGCCGGCGCAGGGAGGTGGGGCGGCCGGTGCGCCGTGGCAGGCGGGTGTGCCGGTGCAGGATGGCACGGCGGAGGGTGCGCTGCGGCAGGGGGGCGTTCGGGCTCAGGGAGGCAGGGCGGAGGATGCGCTGGTGCAGGGCGGCGTGCAGGTGCCGGGGGGTGAGACGGCGGCCGATGCGCTTTGGCGGGCGGCGGGGAGCCGGCGGGCGGGGGCGCGCCGCGGCTGGTTGAAGCGGCTGGCGCGGCATGGCAGCCGGGCGGCGTTCACCACGGCAGTGTCCGGGCGGCCGGCGCCGGGCTGGCAGGCGGCGCTGCTGGAGGCGGGCGGCAGGCTGCCGGCCTGTGGGGCGGTGTCCACGCTGGCGGCGCTGAAGGGGGCGCTGGCAGGGCTGGCCGCGGTGCTGCCGGATCTGGCCGTGCTGCCGGGCGATCCGGCGCTGCCGGCACTCGCGGGGCAGACCGAGCCGCCGGCGGCGCTGGGTCGCGCTGCGGGGCGGCTGGCGTTGGGCATGGGCGGTGCACAGCTTGGTGTGGCGCTGCATGGCGGGCTGCTGGCGGTGGCCGCGCAGCCTGCCGCCGGCCACGACCAGGTGGTGCCGGGGTTGCGCGCGGCGGCGATGGCGCAGGCGCGGTTGATCCAGGTGCTGATCGAACCGGACGGGGCGGGGACAGGGACAGGGACAGGGACAGGGGTAGGGCCAGAGTTTGGGACCGGGACAGGGCCAGGGTTTGGGCCCGGGGCAGGAGCACGGTTAGGGCCAGGGGCAGAGGCAGGGTTAGGGCCAGGGCCAGGGCTAGGGGTATGGGCAGGGACCGGGGCAGGCGCGGGGGCGGTGCCGCGGGCGGGGCTTGCGGCGATGCGCAACCTGCTGGTGTTCCGCCCGGCCGACAGGACCGAGACGCTGGAGTGCCTGGAGCTGGCGGTGGGCCGGGCGGCCGGGCCGAGCGTGATGCTGGTCTCCGACGCGGCGGCGCCGGTCTTGGCCGAGCAGCCGTCGCGCACCCGCTCCGCCCGCGGCGGCTACGTGGTGGCCGAGGCGCGCGGGGTGCGGGGGGCGACGCTGGTGGCCAGCGGGCGGGAGTTGCACATCGCACTCGGCGTGCGGGCGGGCCTGGCACACTGCGGCGTGGAGGCGGCGGTGGTCTCGCTGGTGTGCTGGGAGCTGTTCGCGCTGCAGGAGGAGGGCTGGCGCGAGGCGGTGCTGGGCACGGCGCCGCGGATCGGGCTGGAGTGGGGCGGGGCGCTCGGCTGGGAGCGCTGGCTGGGGGAGGCGGGGCTGTTCGTGGCACCCGAGGGGGCAGGGGTGGAGGCGCAGGTGCGCTTCGTGCGCGACGCGGTGCTGCGCTGGCTTGGGCGGCCGCCGGCTGTCTAGGGGCGTTGGGCTGGGTTGCCGGGGACGGAGGGGCGGCGCCAGTCGGCGAATTGCCAGAGATTGACGGCCGGCGCCGGGGAGCGAAGGAAGGCCTTCTTTTCCGAAGAAAACCAGACGATGCAGCGGGTCAAACTTTTACGAAACAGGGTCCCGGACGCTGAGCGAGGTCACCGCCGCGTTCCCAACACCGGCGATCATCAGGAACCGAAGTAGACCGGCAAGAAGCAGAAAGCTTTAATTGCGGCTGTGGCGGTCCTTTCCGGCGAGCGCGCGACAGCGGAAGCAAAAGTTTTTTGGTTCTTTTTTTCAAAAAAGAACTGCTTGCCTTGCCTTGTCTTTGCTGACGCGAGGCCCGCCACAGCCGAGACGAAGGTCAGGCCCGCTAGATTCGCGCCTGCGCCCTTTCAGGCGGACGTTCTGCAACCGTGCTGGCTGACAGGCGCGTGTGAAAATCTCTACTTCATTGTTTTGGCGCAGGATCTTGTCCGGCGGGGCGGCGCAGTACAGCCGGATGTGGCTATGGACAGCCGGCGCGGGTTTCTACAGATACCTATATGACGAAAGGGGTGGCGCTGCGGTCTGGGCGCACCCGCAACGAGAAGCGTGGGAGACGGAGAGGACATGGCAGTCAAGGTCGCGATCAACGGGTTCGGCCGGATCGGTCGCCTGGTGTTGCGCGCTATGGTGCAGAGCGGCCGCACCGACGTGGAGCCGGTGGCGATTAACGACCTGGGCAGCGTGGAGGCCAACGCGCATCTGTTCCGCTACGACAGCGTGCACGGGCGGTTTCCGGGCGAGGTTGTGGTGGACGGCGACAGCATCACCATCCGGCATGGCGGACGGGTGTGGGGGCCGATCCGGGTTTCGGCCGAGCGGGATCCGTCGCGCGTGCCTTACGGGGGCGTGGACGTGGCGATGGAGTGCACCGGGCTGTTCACCAGCAAGGAGGCGGCCTCGGCGCTGCTGGCGGCGGGGGCGAGGCGGGTGCTGGTTTCGGCGCCGGCGGACGGGGTGGATGCCACGATCGTGTTCGGGGTGAACGAGGCGATGCTGACCGGGGAGATGACGGTGGTCAGCAACGCGAGC
Source organism: Acetobacteraceae bacterium (assembly GCA_965198755.1). Classification (GTDB taxonomy): domain Bacteria; phylum Pseudomonadota; class Alphaproteobacteria; order Acetobacterales; family Acetobacteraceae; genus BOG-908. The sequence continues at coordinate 2,311,962 of OZ240673.1, read as the reverse complement.
TGTACGACGAACTGCCTGGCGCCGATGGCCAAGGTGCTGCACGAGGCGTACGGCATCGAGCGCGGCTACATGGTGACCATCCATAGCTACACCGGGGACCAGAAGACGGTGGACACGCTGCACCGCGACCTGCACCGGGCGCGGGCGGCGGCGATGTCGATGATCCCGACGAGCACGGGGGCGGCCAAGGCGCTGGGGCTGGTGTTGCCGGAGTTGGCGGGCAGGCTGGACGGGACCTCGATCCGGGTGCCGACGCCGAACGTGTCGCTGGTTTCCCTGGACGTGAACCTGGCCAGGCCGGCTGGTGTGGCCGAGGTGAACGAGCTGTTCCGGGCGGCGGCTTCGGGGGCGATGGCGGGGGTGCTGGAGTACAATACGGAGAAGCTGGTGAGCAGCGACTTCAACGGAGTGGCGGCGTCGTGCACGTTCGATGCGACGCAGACGGCGTCGGTTGATGGCGGCAAGATGGTTCGGGTGGCGGGGTGGTACGATAACGAGTGGGGGTTCTCGTCGCGGATGTCGGATACGGCGGCGCTGTGGGGGGGGATGTGAGGGGGGGTGCCAAACTCGCTCTGGCGGCTGTCTGACGCGCATTGGTCATGCAACCACGTGCTGCTCGCACGACACGCCTGTGCTCACGGCCAATAAAGCCGTTCCGCTCCGGTGCTTTCAAACGCGCGCCAGACGACTCACCAGGTCAAGTTTTGCAAGAGTTTCGGCGCGTGACGTCCTCATGCGCGACATCAAGGCTGTCTGCCAGTACAGCTCTGAGAAGCACCTGCGTCATTACGGTGCTAAGTTGATTTCGGTATAACAAACGGACGAAGTAGGGCGTGGATGGCGTGCAGCGGGCGGAAGCGGCCCTTAACGAGCTGGCGGGTAGATGTCTAACCTTCCATGGCTGACAGCTTCACGGAACCCGCACAAAAAAGGACGAGGCGGCGTTCAAGGAGAAGCTGGCGGTGATCGCGCAGCAGAAACATTGTGACCTGAAGCATAATCCACAGAAGGAAGCCCCAGATGCCGATCGTTGTTCCTTATGCCAGCAAAAAACCGGATGTAATTCGCGTTATAGAGGAACATGCAAAAGGGCGGAAAAAGCTCACATACGGCGATTTAGGCAAGTTAGTCGGTATTCCGTCCCAAGGCCCGTGGAAAGCGTTACTTGACGAGGTGTCTAAGGACTACACTGGACGCGGCCTGCCTGACATAACTCACCTAGTCGTGGGGTCGGGAACTGGATACCCGCACCAAATCGATTTCGAAGATGCGCGCACGCCCACCGCCGCACAGAAGGCTAAAGCAGACCACATCATCGAAAGCGTCTTCAATCATTATGCTAGCCACGCTGAGTAGGATTTTTCACCTGTTTGTCGCCGCGTCTTAAGCAAAGAAGATAACAATCTTTTCAAACAAGCAGGCCTCGCGTTGTTTGTTGGGGTTCGGCGTCTGAGACTTGGTATCGGGGTTGAGAGGCCTCATCCCGTGGGCGCGGGTGAGTCGACAGTCGGATGCCGGAGAAACAAAAGTTTTTTGGTTCTTTTTTTCAAAAAAGAACTGCTTTCTTCCTTACGGAGTGCACCCGATGTTCAAGACCCTCGACGGCGTAGACGTTTCCAGCAAGCGGGTTCTTCTACGCGCGGACTTGAACGTTCCGGTGCGGGACGGGCGGATCACCGACCTGACGCGGATCGAGCGGTTGTCGCCGACGATACGCGAGCTGGCGGAGGCGGGGGCGCGGGTGATCGTGGTGAGTCATTTCGACAGACCGCGCGGGCAGCGGGTGGAGGCGATGTCGTTGCGGCCGGTGTCGGCAGCGTTGCGCGACGTGCTGGGGATGGACGTGTTCTTTGCCGACGATTGTCTGGGGCCGGTGGCGGAGGACGCGGTGGCGCGGCTGGAGAACGGTCAGGTGCTGGTGTTGGAGAACACGCGGTTTCACGCCGGCGAGGAGGAGAACGACCCGGAGATGGCGCGGCGGCTGGCGACGCTGGCTGACATCTACGTCAACGACGCGTTTTCGGCGGCGCACCGGGCGCATGCGAGCACGGAGGGGGTGGCGCGGCATTTGCCGAGCCATGCGGGGCGGCTGATGCAGCGCGAGCTGGAGGCGTTGAGTGCGGCGCTGGACCATCCGGAGCGGCCGGTGGCGGCGATCGTGGGCGGGGCGAAGGTGAGCACCAAGCTCGCGCTGTTGGGCAACATGATGGGGCGGGTGGACGTGCTGGTGATCGGCGGCGCGATGGCCAACACGTTCCTGGCCGCGCAGGGGGTGACGGTTGGCCGGTCCTTGCAGGAGCCGGACATGCACGAGACGGCGCGCGAGATACTGGCTCAGGCGCGGGCGGGGGGGTGCGAGATCGTTCTCCCGGTGGACGCGGTGACGGCGACCGAGTTCCGGGCCGACCCGCCGACGCGGGTGGTGCCGATCGGGGAGGTGCCGGCAGATGCGATGATATTGGATGTGGGGCCGGCGACGGTGGCCGCACTGGTGGCGCGGCTGCCCGGACTGCGGACGCTGGTTTGGAACGGGCCGTTGGGGGCGTTCGAGACGCCGCCGTTCGATGCGGCGACGGTGGCGCTGGCGCATGCGGTGGCGGAGGCGACAAAGGCCGGGCAGTTGCGGTCGGTGGCCGGCGGCGGGGACACGGTGGCGGCGCTGAAGCACGCCGGGGTGGTGGACGACATCAGCTACGTTTCCACCGCGGGCGGGGCGTTTCTGGAGTGGCTGGAGGGGAAAATGCTGCCGGGGATACTGGCGCTGCAGTCGCTGGACGGGGTTATCATCCCGGCGTGACGGGTGCCCGCGGGTGGGCGGGGCGCCAGGGTGGAGGGTTTCGAAAAGGTTAACCTGGCGGCTGATTTCGGTTGATCGTCGATGAAAAAATCCTCATGGTCCAGACATGGACAGCAAACTCTTGCGAACCTGTTATGGTATCTGTGCCGTCGTCGCACCGTTTGTTTTGTGCGCTGCAGCGCCGGACAGCGATACTACCAGCATGCATGTCGAGATGAGCGACCTGGGACCGCTGGGACAGGCGGCACCTTCCAAGGCGCTGACGTTTCAGAACGCGATTTATCAGGCGGCCCCGGTGCCGAACCAGGACGTGGAAGCGCCACGTGGCGCGGTCCGGCAGGAAGCCCAGCTTTCCCCGAAGCTGCTTTCGCCCAAACTGCCGTATCAGGGCGAGGGCTTCTCGTTCGGGTCCAGCCAGGAGGCCGCGCTGGACAACCGCAAGGCGGCCGCGGCGGGGTTGGGGCTGAGTGTTCCGGTGAACTGAGGCGGCCGTTGCTTTGGCGCTGACGCTTAGGGTTGGGAGCGAAGCAGGCAAACCGGGGTTCGGCATAGTGGACAGGGAGCTCTGGTCCCGGCTGTCTCGGGCAGTTGAGACGGGCTGTTCGAGCCGCCGGCACGAAGGGCGCTAGAGTTTTGGTTCTTTTTTTGAAAAGAACTGCTTCCTTGCTTTAGGAAGGCTCCATGCGCCAACTGATCGCCGGAAATTGGAAGATGAACGGCCTGACAGTGGAGTGCGCCGCGCTGGCCGGGGCACTGCGCGACCAGGCGGCCGGGCTGGCGTGCGACTTGTTGGTCTGCCCGTCATTCCTGCAGATAGCGATGGTGACGGACATTCTCGGCGACACCAAGGTGGCGATCGGGGGCCAGGACTGCGCGGCCGAACCGTGCGGCGCACATACCGGCGACGTGGCTGCCGAGATGCTGGCTGATGCCGGTTGCACCGCGGTGATCCTCGGCCACTCCGAACGACGGCACACCCGCGGGGAGACCAGCATGCAGGTGCGCGCGAAGGTGCGGGCAGCGATGCGGGCCGGGCTGTCGCCGATCGTGTGCGTGGGCGAGACGGAGGCCGAGCGCGACGCCGGGCGTGAGCAGGAGGTGGTGAGCCGGCAACTTGCGGAAAGCCTGCCGGACGGGTTCGCCGGCGTGCTGGCCTACGAGCCGGTGTGGGCGATTGGCACAGGACGGGTACCGGCTTTGGAGGAGGTGGCCACGGTGCACAATCATATCCGTGCGAGCCTGCGCGCGCGGTTGGGCGTAGCGGGGCTTGGATTGCGGATCCTGTATGGGGGATCGGTGAAAGCCGACAACGCAGCGGCTTTTCTGGCCGTGCCGGAGGTTGGGGGGGCGCTGATCGGCGGCGCCTCCCTGCATGCGGAGAGTTTCCTGGCGATCGCACGGCAGGCGGTGGAGACGCTGTAGGTGGGCTGTGGAACGGCAGGTGCGTCGCGGGCTCGCTAGGTGGCTGTCGAAGGGAGGGGCGCTCGGATTTGGAGGTTTGGTTATTAGGTTTTGAATTGTAAAGTCTGCCGTTCTGTCTGGCGCAGGGACTAAGAGTGCGCCCTTTTTCACGAGAAAATCATCAAAAGACATCTGGTTTCGCTGTCGCGGATAGCTGAAGAGGAGCGTTTCACAAGTCGCGACTTGATAGACAAAAGTTTTTTGGTTCTTTTTTTCAAAAAACTGTTTGCTTGCTGCTCACCTAAGTCGGGCAGCCTCGGTGGCAGGCGAGAGAGCCTGCTGCCGATTACTAGCCGGCCAGGTGTGTTTAGTTGGCCGTCCGGCGCGGCTCGTGCGGCGCGGTCTTGTCGAACTCGGCGCTGCCCTGGTGGGTGCGCTCGCCATGCTTGCCGCCTGGGGGCGTGCTGCGCGACCAATCGTGGCTGTGAACCAGGCCGTCGTCGTAGAAGTCGGGAGAAGGCGCGGCATGGGTCATGATGGTTGCTCCGTCGCGTTGGCGGTGTGAACCATCTACGCGCTGGAAACGGAATTTTCTTGGCTAACGTGTGTGGTGGGCATGAATGCTGTAAAGACGTAGACATGCGCGCGTGTAAAAGCTGAAAGCCTGTAAATCGGGTGTGGTGATAGCACCGGTGGCTTGGCAACGGGCGGACTCGGTGCCGGTGAGCGTCGCCTTGTCGGACAGCTTCAAGGCGGCGGACTAGACTGCGCCCGGAACGCCGCTGGTCTCGGACACCTACGACCTCGCGCCTGTGCTGCTGCGTGCGCCTATGCTGCAGCGCAGAGTGATCGACGGGCCGGCGTCGGCCGCAACCTCGCGCTATGACGCCCCGATGCAGCGTGGCGACGCGGCACCTGTCTTCCACTCCTAGGTGATGCCGCCCGGACTCTACAATGGCGACAGCCTGGGTTGTCATGGTTTGGGGTTTGACGACCTCCAGCAGCAAGTTATCTGCACGAGAAATGACGGGCATCTGATCAGCTCGGGCTGCTGTATGGCGGGCTTGTCTTCTTGGCGGGGAGAACACGCGAGATAAGCACTTCTCTGAAAGACCGAACGGTATCAATTTCTGGGTAACGGCGCGCACCAGTCGGAACGCCAACATGGCAAAACTAAGGGTCCGCTGCGATTCAGAAATCACGTCTGGTTTTCCGGCTCGAGTGGCAGTCTTTGGGGAAGCACAGCGGATTGTTGCTGATTAAGAGGTTCGCAGGGCAGCAACGCAACACCTCCTTTCTAGGATGAATAAGCAAAGACTTCGTTAGCGCTGTCGTCGACCGGGCCTACGCCGTGCGCTGAGCGGACCAAAGTTTTGATGAGCAAGAACTCGTTGCCTTACATCGTTGATAGGTCAGTCGTTCGGTCGCCAGAGCCCATTTACCCCGTCTTAAGTCTGCGCGTTCATCTTGGGAGGTGACATTCGGACAGACAGAGAGATGCTCAGGATAGTCGGTTGCGTTTTAAACCAGCATGATAATCGGCTGCTTGCGGTCGCAGCGTTCATCTGCTTGCTGTCCTGCTTCACGGCGTCTGCGCTGCTCTCGAGAGCCAGGGTTGCTGACCGATGGCTGCGGGTGACCTGGCTGGCGATTGCCGGTTTGTGTTCGGTGGCGGCGTCTGGTCGCTGCACTTCATCGCCATGCTGGGTTTCATGCCCGGGATCGCCGTCAGCTACGATATCGGCGAAACTGGCTGGTCGATCGTCATCGCCGTGCTGGGCGCATTTGCCGGGTTCGGGGTAGCCCTGTCGCGCCTGCCGGTGGTGGTCCGCGTGGTCTGCGGCGCAACCCTGCTAACGGCGTCCATTGGCGGCATGCATTACGTGGGTGTCGCTGCGATGCGGCTGCAGGGGAGTTTCACGCTCGGTCGGATCGTCCGACTGATTGTGTGTCCGGCAGCGCCGAACTTGCTTCCTGAAAACAGGCAGTGCTTTCTGAAAGCCAAGCCAGTACTCTTGTTCTCTCGGCACGCCTCGCAGGAGAACCCGCGACAGCAGGACCAAACGTTTTTTGCTGCTTTTTGAAAAAGCAGGTTTTCTTTCTTCGGAGCGCCCAGGTTCGCAAGTTCGTTGCCCGAGCGCTCTCAACAGACCCCGAGGCGCCTGACCGAGATGGCCGATGCAACATTGTTCTACGTCGGCGGCGCTTGGACGGAGCCGATCTCGTCTGCACGGGCGGACGTCGTCGATCCGGCGACAGGGCGGGGCTTCGCGCAGGTGGCGCTCGGCGACGCGGCGGACGTGGATCGAGCGGTGCGAGCGGCTCGTGCGGCTTTCCCGGCCTATGCAGCGAGCACGCGTGTCGAGCGACTCGACCTGCTCGCCCGGATTGCCGCCGGTTACGAACGGCGAATACCGGACCTTGTGGCAGCACTGGTGCGCGAACTCGGCGCCCCGGCGGGCTTCGCGCGCGATCCGCAAGTCTCGATCGGGCTTGCGCACTTGCAGGCGGCGGTGGAGACACTGCGCGATTACCGTTTCGGCTATAGCCAGGGAAGCACGCGGATCATCCGCGAAGCCGCCGGCGTTGCCGCCCTGATCACGCCGTGGAACTGGCCGTTGAACCAGATCGTGGTGAAGGTGGCGCCCGCTCTGGCCACCGGTTGTACGATGGTGCTGAAGCCGAGCGAGCTCACGCCGGTCAGCGCCACCATCTTCGCCGAGATCGTCGACGAAGCCGGCGTGCCGCCCGGCGTGTTTAACCTGGTCCATGGCGACGGTCCGGGCGCGGGCCGCGCGCTCGCTGCTCATTCGGAGGTCGACTTGGTGTCGTTTACCGGGTCCACACGCGCGGGCATCGATGTCGCGATGGTCGCGGCGCCGGGGGTGAAGCGCGTGCTGCAGGAACTAGGGGGCAAATCTCCGTTCATCGTGCTGCCGGATGCCGACCTGGCGGAGGCGGTTGGCAGTTGCTGCGCCACCTGCTTTGCCAACACCGGCCAGTCCTGCGACGCGCCGACCCGCTTGCTGGTGCCGCGCGGCCGCCACGACGAAGCGAAAGACTTGGCCCGCGTCGCCGCTCGGGCGATGCGGGTTGGGCTGCCCGCAGACCCGGAGACCACCATGGGGCCGCTGATCAGCCAGCGTCAGTTCGACCACGTGCAGCGTCTGATCCTTAGCGGAATTGCGCAGGGTGCCACGCTTGTCGAGGGCGGCGGCGGGCGGCCGGACGGCATGGCGCACGGGTTCTTCGTGCGCCCGACCGTGTTCGCCGGCGTGACGCCGGAGATGGACGTGGCGCGCGACGAGATCTTCGGGCCTGTCGTCACCATTATCCCATACGACAGCGTGGACGAAGCCATTCGAATCGCCAACGACACGGAGTACGGCCTGGCTGCTTACGTGCACGGCGCCGATATCGGGCAGGCGCGCGCGGTGGCGGCGGCTTTGCGTGCGGGAACGATCTACGTGAACGATCCGGCGCTCGATTTGGGGGCGCCGTTTGGGGGGTATAAGCGGTCGGGCAATGGGCGGGAGTACGGCGCGTTCGGGTTTGACGACTTCACCGAGATCAAGGGTGTGATTGGTTATGGGTGAAGCAAGCAAGGCCTGCTTTTTGGAAAAAGCAGCAAAAAAAATTTTTAGTAAGGCTGTCGCGGAGTCTCCGGCAGCGCGCGCTTAAGGGAACAAAAGTTTTTTGGTTCTTTTTTTCAAAAAAGAACTGCTTACTGGCGCCGCAACAGACTGCCGTCGGTCCTCGCTCGGCAGGCAACCAAAACTCCGCCGATACGCCCGCGAGAAATACGACGGAGAAGCGAAGCCGCAGGCCAGCGAGACGTCGGTGACCTCGAGTTCGGTCTGTTGCAGAAGCTGGTGCGCGCGCGACAGCCGTAGCATCAGGTATTCCTGCACCACCGAGCGGCCGGAGTGGCGCTGCATGCGGCGCTCGAGCTGCCGCAGGGACAAGCCGACCCGTGCTGCGAGCGCGTCGCAGGGGAGCGGGTCTTCGAGGTGCGCGCGCATGAGCTCCTGTACGGCGGCGACTTTCGTGTCGGGTTCGCCGGCACCTTGCGGCGAGGCCGTTGGCCGCTGGGGCGCGTCGGCGGCGCGCGCGTGGCCGAGCAGCAGGTGCTGGGCGACTTCGGCGGCGAGGTCAGGCTCGCCGTGCCAGCCGATCCAGGCGACCATCAGGTCGAGCACCGATGCGGCGCCGGCGCAGGTGAAAACGCGGCCGCTGCGGGCGTAGAGCTGCTCGACCGTGCGCACCTGGGGGTAGCGCTCCCGGATGCCCGGCAGGTTGTCCCAGTGCACCGCGACCTGGCGGCCGTTCAGCAGGCCGGTCTCGGCGAGCAGCAGGCTGCCGTTCTCAATGCCGCCGATTTCGGCGCCGGCGCGGGCCGTGCGGCGCAGCCAGGCGCGCGCAGCCCTGTGGCGCGCTGCCTGATGGGCGTCGAAGCTCGCCAGCACCAGGACGGTCTCGCACGCGGTGACGCCGGAGAGATCGGTGTCGGGCTGCGTCACCAGGCCGTTGGTGGCGCGGATAGGTTTGCCGTCGGTGGAGACGATGGTCCAGGCGTGGATGGGGCGGTGGGCGAGCCAGTTGGCGACGAAGAGCGGCTCGATGATGGCGGCGAGGCCGAGGTGGGAGAAGCCGGGGAGGAGAAGGATGGCGATGTTGCTCAGGAGGAACGGCCTAACTGCTTGAAGCAGGAAGCAAGGCCTTCTTTTTCGAGAAAAAGAAGCAAAAAGCTTTTGGTCCGGCTGTCGCGGACGGCTGAAACGACACGTCTCAACCTGACGCGCCCCAAGGAGACAAAAGTTTTTTGGTTATTTTTTTCAAAAAAGAACCGCTTGCCTTGCCTTTTTCCGACATCAGCCTGTCGAAATCAAGCAGGCACGCCGACGGCCCGGTCCTATCATCGCCGTTCATGCAAAGCGGACGAGCCATGGACCAGAACGAGTGGACGGCGTCAGACCAGGCGGCAGGCTTCTCGCTGCCGGCCCGGCATTTCTTCGACGAGGCGGTCTACCAGCGCGAGCGGGACGCGATCTTCTTCAGGAGCTGGCACCTGGTGGCACACGCCAACGAGGTGGCGCAGCCGGGCGCGTTCGTCACCCATGACATCTTCGACCAGAGCGTGCTGGTAATGGCGGGGCAGGACAGCGTGGTGCGCGCGTTCCACAATGTCTGCCAGCATCGCGGCAACCGGCTGGTAGAGGCGCGGCGCGGCGTCTCGTCGGTGGCGGTGTGCGGCTACCACGCCTGGACGTACGGGACGGACGGCGGCCTGCGCGGCGCGCCGCGGAGTGGCCTCGTGCCGGGCTTCGACAAGCGCGCGTTCGGGCTGAAGCCGGTGCGGGTCGAGGTTTTTGCAGGCTTCGTCTACGTGAACCTGGATTTAGACGCCAAGCCGGTGGCCGAGATGGCGCCGGGGGCCGACGCGTTGATGCGCCGCTACATCCCGGACCTCGACGACCTGGTGCTGATCGAGGAGGTGGACGTGGAGGTGCCGGCGAACTGGAAGGTGATCCAGGAGAACTCGATCGAGGGCTACCACTTCGAGCATTCCGGCCCGGTGCACAAAGAACTGGTCGAGCTGATCGATTTTGCCGGCTACGATTTGCAGCCACGTGGCGATTGGTGGACGTATGTCGGGCCGCCGAAGCAGGATGCGACGCATGCTTATGGGGTGCCGCTCGCGGGGGCGACCTGGCAGACCGACTGGTTCTTCAATTTCGGGCTGTGGCCGAACGCCACGATCTACGTGTTTCCGTATGCGGACATGGTGGGCACGTTCATCATGAACCCGACCGGGCCGGAGACGTCGTCGTTGCGGTTCGGCTACTACGCGCCGCGCGGGCGGGCGATGCCGGAGGTGACCCGCGCCTGCATACGCTGGATGAACGAGGCGCTGGGGCCGGAGGACATCAGGCTCAACATCTCCAACCAGAAGGGCCTGCGCAGCCAGGGTTTCCGGCACGGCGTCTACATGATCGGCGAAGGGCTGGGCAGCCGCAGCGAGGTCCTGGTGCGCCACTTCCACCGGCTTTGCTACGATGCCATCCGCGGCTGAACGTGGTGTGGACTTATCTGCGCTTGCGTGTGGGTTCAACGTAGTCGTGGCGGGGCCCGAGTCCGGCGCGCCCGTGTTTGAACGTTTGATCAATGCGTCCGCGGTTGAGCGCGTGGTCGATGCGTCCGCGGTTGAGCACGGGGTCGGCGCGTGTGCGCTTGGCTTTGGGATCCGTAATACCGACCGTTTCAGGTTTTGAACGTGCCAGCTGAAGCAAGCGGTTCTTTTTTGAAAAAAAGAACCAGAAAACTTCTGTTCCCTTGGGCGCGCGTTGAGGGAAGCTCCGCGACAGCCGGACCAAAAGTCTTTTGCTTCTTTTCTTCAGAAAAGAAGGCCTTGCTTTTTCCGCCGGGCTTCGACGAGTTGAGACATAGGGCCGCTGGTATAACTCCGGGGCTGATCGCGGAGTTGACGCGCACGCGTTCGAGCGCGGGTCAGGTGCGTCCGTGAGTGAGCGTGAGTTCGACTACGTGGTGATCGGCGCTGGGTCGGCCGGGTGCGTGCTGGCGGCGCGGCTGAGCGAAGACCCGGGCGTGTCGGTTCTGCTGCTGGAGGCGGGGCCGGCGGATCGGAGCTGGCGCATCGACATGCCGGCGGCGCTGGCCGGGCTGCTCTCGTCGGAGCGGTTCAAATGGGCCTACGTGTCGGACCCGGAGCCGTATCTGGGCGGACGCCGGCTGAGCCATCCGCGCGGGCGGGTGCTGGGCGGATCGTCGTCGATCAACGGCATGGTGTACGTTCGCGGCCACGCGCGCGACTACGACGGCTGGGCGCAGGCGGGGCTGACCGGGTGGAGCCACGCCGATTGCCTGCCCTACTTCAAGCGTGCCGAGGGGCACATGCTGGGCGGGGATGCGTATCACGGCGGAGACGGGCCGCTTGGGGTGCATGCGCCGGATTTGCAGCGGTCGGTGTTGGGCTCTGCCTTCGTGCGGGCGGCGGTGCAAGCCGGCTATAAGCTGTCGGCGGACGTGAACGGCGCGCAGCAGGAGGGGTTCGGGCGGATCGATCGCACCACGCGGGCGGGACGGCGGTGCAGCGCGGCGCGTGCGTATCTGCGTCCGGCGATGGGCCGGCCGAACCTGGTGGTGCAGACTGGCGTGCTGGTGCAGCGCATCCTGCTCGAGGGGGTGCGGGCTTGCGGGGTGGCGTTTGCGGATGCGGGCGGGGTCTCGCGGGTGCGGGCGCGCCGGGAGGTGATCCTGGCGGCGGGGGCGATCAACTCGCCGGCGGTGTTGCAGATGTCCGGGATCGGCGATCCGGATCAGCTCGGCGAAGCGGGGATTGCGGCGCTGCACGCGCTGCCGGCGGTGGGCGCCAACCTCAACGACCATCCGGACGTGGTGGTGCAGCATCGCTGCCTGCAGAAGGTGTCGCTTTATCGGGTGAACCGCGGGCTGGGGAAGGTGGCGGCCGGGTTGCGCTGGTTTGCGGGGCAAAGCGGGCCTGCCGGGTCCAACCATTTCGAGGCGGGGGGATTTTTGCGCAGTGCGGCCGGGATCGAGCATCCGGACCTGCAGTTGACATTCATGCCGATCGGCATTGCGCCGGGCACGGTGGAGGACGTCGGTTGCGAAAGCTACCAGGTGCATATCGACCTGATGCGGCCGAAAAGCCGTGGGCGGGTGAGAGTGGTCTCGGACGACCCGCGGACGCCGCCGTCCATCCTGTTCAACTACCTGGAGGATGCGCGCGACCTGGCCGATTTGCGGCGCGGCGTGCGCCTCGCGCGGGAGATACTGGCGCAGGCGGCGCTGGCACCGTATCGCGGCGCGGAGTTGCTGCCGGGAGAGGCGGTGCAGAGCGACGACGCACTGGATGAATGGCTGCGTGGCGCGGTGGAGACTTGCTACCACCCGGTGGGGACGTGCCGCATGGGGCGCGACCATGGCAGCTCGGTGGTCGATGCGAGCTTGCGCGTGCATGGGTTGGATGGGCTGCGGGTGGTCGATGCGTCGGTGATGCCGGAGATCGTCAGCGGCAACACCAACGCGCCGACCATCATGATCGCGGAAAAGGCGTGCGATGTTATACGCGGGCGGGCGCCGCTTCCGCGTGACGAGCGGCCGATGTTGGTGCACCCGGCTTGGGAGACGGCGCAGCGGTGACCGATCCGATGCAGGTGGGTGCGGCGACACCGCGGCTTGCGTGCGAGGTTGGCACGCGACGGCGCGGCCTTGATGAATCAGCGGTTCGGGAGGCTGAGCAGTGAAAGGCAAGGCAAGCGGTTCTTTTTTGAAAAAAAGAACCAAAAAACTTTTGTTCCCTGGAGCACACGCTGAGGGAAACTCCGCGACAGCAGGACCAAAAGTTTTTTGCTGCTTTTTTTCAAAAAAGCAGGCCTTGCTTTCTTGCCGTCGATCAACGTCTCGGGCTGCTGGTCATGAGTGCGTCCGGCGGAGACAGTGGGGCAATATCGGTTTGACGCCTGTAAAGACAGCGAGAATGCCCGGGGGAGGATGAACGCGATGGATGGTGGCGCGACACCGGCCAGCCTGCTCGACCATGCGACGGAGCGTGTGGACCTGGCGGCCGCGTTCCGCTGGTTCGCGCGGCTTGGCATGCACGAGTCGGTGGCGAACCATTTCAGCGTTGCGGTTTCCGCGGATGGTGCGCGCTTCCTGGTCAACCCGCGCGGCCGGCACTTCAGCCGCATCGCCGCGCGCGATTTGCTGCTGGTGGACGCGCACGATGCGGCAACGCTGGACCGGCCGGACGCGCCCGATCCTACCGCGTGGTATTTGCACGCGCGCCTGCACGCGGCGGTGCCGGGCGCGCGCTGCATCATGCACCTGCACCCGAAATACGCGACCGCGCTGGCCTGCCTGCAGGACCCCTCGATGCCGCCGATCGACATGAACACCGCGCGGTTTTATGGCCGGGTGGCGATCGACGACGGGTTCTCCGGCATGGCGCTGTCCGACGCGGAGGGCGACCGGGCGGCGCGTGCGCTCGGGCAGGAGAAGTGCGTGCTGCTGATGGCCAACCACGGGGTATTGGTAATCGGCGCCAGCGTCGCCGAGGCGTTCGACGCGATGTACTACTTCGAGCGCGCGGCGGAGACGTTGATCACCTGCTACGCGACGGGGCGCGCGCTGCGGGTGATGCCGGACGCGGTGGCGCGGCAGACAGAAGGCGAGTGGCGGGCGTATGGGCAGTTGGCGCGCGATCATCTGGAGAACGTCAAGGCTATCTTGGATGCCGACGAGCCGGAGTATAGGACGTAAGAAAGCAGTTCTTTTTTGAAAAAAAGAACCAAAAAACTTTTGTTCCCTGGGGCGCGCGCTGCAGAAACCTCCGCGACAGCAGGGATAAAAATTTTTTTGCTGCTTTTTTTCAAAAAAGTAGGCCTTGCTTTCTTGATGCAGGATTTCCAAGGCAAGCGCGTGCTGGTCACCGGCGGTGCCAGAGGCATCGGCGCCGCCACGTGCCGCGCGTTCCGTGCCGCCGGCGCGAAGGTTGCGGTGGGCGCGCGCAGCATGGCGTCGTTCGAGGCGTTCGGCGCGGAGGGTTACGTGCCGGCGATCGGTGCGCTGGAGACGCAAGCGGTTTGCGCGCGCGTTGTGGAAGCTGCGGTGGCGCGGCTGGGCGGGCTGGACGTGCTGGTGAACTCGGCTGGCTTATACAAGGAAGTTCCGATCGCCGAGGTGGACGAGGCGCATTGGGCCGAGACGATGGCGGTGAACGTTGCGGGCACCTTCTTTTGCAGCCAGGCGGCGTTGCCGGCGTTGGACGCGAGCCGTGGGTGCATCGTCAACCTGGGGTCCGACGCGGGGTTGATGGGGGCGGCCAACGCGGTGGCGTATGCGGCGTCGAAGGGCGCGGTGGTGAACCTGACGCGGGCGATGGCGGTGGCGCTGGCGCAGCGCGTGCGGGTGAACTGCGTGTGCCCCGGGTTCATCTGGACCGACATGGTGGAGCAGGCGGCGCAGGCCAGCGGCGATGCTGCAGGTTACATGGCCGCGGCGCGTGCACACTCGCCGATGAACCGGATGGGGACGGCCGACGAGGTGGCGGCGTGTATCTTGTACCTTGCATCCGACGCGGCGGGGTTTGTGAACGGTGTGGCGTTGCCGGTGGATGGCGGGGGGTTGGCTGGGTATTAAGAAAGCAAGGCCTGCTTTTTTGAAAAAAGCAGCAAAAAACTTTTGGTTCGGCTGTCGCGGCGTTTCCCTCAGCGCGTACTCCAGGGAACAAAAGTTTTTTGGTTCTTTTTTTCAAAAAAGAACTGCTTGCTTGCTGTCCTACCCCCGCGCAAACACCCGCCTTCCCCACCCCGGAACACCTCATGCGCCGCAAACGCGGCCGCCCGCTCGACGGGTGGCTGATCATCGACAAGCCGCCCCACATGACCAGCACGGACGTGGTCAACCGCGTCCGCCGCGGCTTCGACGCGCAGAAGGCCGGCCACGGCGGCACGCTGGACCCGTTGGCCACCGGCGTGCTGCCGATCGCCTTCGGTGCGGCCACCAAGACGGTCCCCTACGTGATGGACGGCACCAAGCTGTACCGCTTTACCCTGCGGTTGGGCGAGGCGCGCGACACCGACGACGCCGACGGCGAGGTGACCGCGGAGAGCCCGCACCGGCCGACGGACGACGCGCTGCGGGCGGCGCTGCCGGCGCTGACCGGAGAGATCATGCAGGTTCCGCCGGTCTACTCCGCCATCAAGGTGGCCGGCGAGCGCGCCTACGACATGGCGCGCGACGGCCGGGCGCCGGAGCTGGCGGCGCGTCCGGCGCGGGTGGACCGCTTCGAGCTGACCGAGCGGCCGGACGCTGACACCGCGGTGTTCGAGGTGCAGTCCGGCAAGGGCGTCTACATGCGCAGCCTGGCGCGCGACCTGGCCCTGGCCTGCGGCACGGTTGGCCACATTGCGGCGCTGCGCCGGCTGCGGGTGGGGCCGTTCCTGGAGCGCGACGCGATTTTGCTGGACAAAGCCATGCCGGGGGAGGATACCGCGCGATCCTCTCCGGACCTCCTGCTGCCCGTCCTGACCGCGCTGGCCGACATCCCGGCGCTGGCCTTGACCGACGCGGAGGCCGTGCTCCTCACCCAGGGCCAGGCGATCAGCCTTCTCACCCTGATGGGGCGCATTCCTGGCGACGCCAACCCCGCAGGCGGGTTGGCGCGCGCCATGGCGGGGGGACGCGTGATCGGGCTCTGCCGCCTGGAAGATGGCTGGCTGCGTCCCGAACGCATCCTTTAGACCCCTTGCTTTGGAGCACTTGATCGATGTCGATCACAGCGGAGCGTCGCACGACGCTTATTCATGAGTATCAGGCTCAGGCGGCCGATACCGGCAGCCCGGAAGTGCAGGTGGCACTCCTGTCCGAGCGGATCACCAACCTCACTGAGCACCTGAAGACGCACGCGAAGGATTTCCATTCGCGGCGCGGACTGCTGATGCTTGTGGGGCGGCGGCGGCGGCTGCTGGACTACCTTAAGGGCAAGGATCAATCCAGGTATGAAACCTTGATTGGTCGACTTAAGCTGCGTCGATAAAGGCAAGGGGCTCTGCCCCTTGACCCCGCTGGGGCCAGTCGGCCCCAGACCCCATTTTCTCAGGAGTTTCTTGGGAAATGGTTTCCAAAGGCCGACTGGCCTTTGGTGGGGTCTGGGGCAAAGCCCCAGGGTGCGCAACCGAGCGCTTCCGGCCACATGGATCGCCTACCCCCATCCATGCAGTCCGAGGCGCTTCCCGCACCCTTCTCCCAACAACAGAAGGACCAAAGCGCAATGTTCAACTACTTCCGCAAGGAGCTCGACTGGGGCGGCCGCAAGCTCGTCCTCGAGACCGGCAAGATGGCCCGCCAGGCAGACGGCGCCGTGCTCGTCAGCTACGGCGGCACCATGGTGCTGTGCACCGCCGTCGGCGTGAAATCCATCAAGTCCGGCCAGGACTTCTTCCCGCTCACCGTCAACTACCAGGAAAAGGCCTACGCCGCCGGCCGCATCCCCGGCGGCTTCTTCAAGCGCGAAGGCCGCCCCAGCGAGAACGAGACGCTGACCAGCCGCCTGATCGACCGGCCGCTGCGCCCGCTGTTCCCCGAGAACTTCCGCAACGAGGTCCAGGTGGTTGCCACCGTGCTCGGCCACGACATGGAGAACGATCCGGACATCGTGGCCCTGGTCGGCTGCTCGGCGGCACTCACCCTCTCCGGCATCCCGTTCTTCGGGCCGGTCGGTGCCGCCCGCATCGGCTATGAGAACGGCGAATACGTCCTCAACCCGACCATCGCGCAGATGGAAAACGCGACGCTGGACCTGGTGCTGGCCGGCACCGCCGAAGGCGTGCTGATGGTGGAATCCGAAGCGAAGGAACTGCCCGAGGACATCATGCTCGGCGCGGTCGCGTTCGGACACACCGCGTTCCAGCCGGTGATCCAGGCGATTATCGAGCTCGCCGAGCACGCGGCCAAGGAGCCGTGGAACCTGGCCGAGCCGAGCCAGGCGGAGGTGGCGCTGAAGACGCGCATCCACGAGCTGGGCCGCGGGTCGCTGGCCGAAGCCTACCAGGAGCGCGTCAAGCAGCAGCGCTACGAGAAGGTGGGTGCCGCCAAGAAGGCCGTGCATGCCAAGCTCGAGGAAGAGGGCATGGCGCATGAGAGCGCCAAGCACCTGCTGAAGGACCTCGAGGCAGACATCGTCCGCAACGCGATCCTGGACACCGGCCTGCGCATCGACGGCCGCGACACCAAGACGGTGCGCCAGATCGTCGCCGAAGTGGGCGTGCTGCCGCGTGCGCACGGCAGCGCGCTGTTCACCCGCGGCGAGACGCAGGCGCTGTGCGTGGTGACGCTGGGCACCGGCCAGGACGAGCAGTTCATGGATTCCTTGGAAGGCGAGTACAAGGAAAACTTCATGCTGCACTACAACTTCCCGCCCTTCAGCGTGGGCGAGGCGGGCCGCATGGGCAGCCCCGGCCGGCGCGAGATCGGCCACGGCAAGCTGGCCTGGCGCGCGATCCACCCGCTGCTGCCGGCCAAGGAGGACTTTCCCTACACGCTGCGCATCGTCAGCGAGATCCTGGAGAGCAACGGCAGCTCGTCGATGGCGACGGTGTGCGGCAGCTCGCTGGCGATGATGGACGGCGGCGTGCCGCTGAAGCGCCCGGTGGCCGGCATCGCCATGGGGCTGATCAAGGAGGACCGCGGCTTCGCCGTGCTGTCCGACATCCTGGGCGACGAGGACCACCTCGGCGACATGGACTTCAAGGTGGCCGGCACCGAGCACGGCATCACCAGCCTGCAGATGGACATCAAGATCACGTCCATCACGCAGGAAATCATGCGCATTGCGCTGGACCAGGCCAAGGACGGGCGCCTGCACATCCTGGGCGAGATGGCGCGCGCGCTGACCGGCGCACGCAACGCGGTGGCCAGCACGGCGCCGCGGATCACGGTGATCAACGTGCCGAAGGAGAAGATCCGCGAGGTGATCGGCACCGGCGGCAAGGTGATCCGCGAGATCGTCGAGCAGACCGGGGCGAAGATCGACATCGAGGACGACGGCACGATCAAGATCGCGGCGACAACGGAAGAGGCCGCGCAGCGCGCGATCGACTGGATCCGCGGCATCGTCGCCGAGCCGGAGCTGGGTGCGATCTACAACGGCAAGGTGGTCAAGACCGCCGAGTTCGGCGCGTTCGTAAACTTCCTCGGCTCGCGTGACGGCCTGGTGCACATCAGCGAGCTGAACAACGGCCGCGTCAACAAGACGACGGACGTGGTCAGCGTGGGCGACGCCGTGAAGGTGAAGTGCCTCGGCTTCGACGACCGCGGCAAGGTCAAGTTGTCCATGCGGGTGGTTGACCAGGCGAGCGGCGAGGATATCTCGGACAAGGTGGGACCGAAGGGCGGCCGCCGGGAAGAGGCGGCCGACTGAGACCAGCGAGCTTAGGGTCTGGCACCTGAGAAGGAAGCAAGGCCTTCTTTTCTGAAGAAAAGAAGCAAAAGACTTTTGGTCCTGCTGTCGCGATGGTTCTGCCAGCCCGCGCCAAAGGGAATAAAAGTTTTTTGGTTCTTTTTTTCAAAAAAGAACCGCTTGCTTGCCTGTCGATCTTCTGAATTGAAAGCAGGTCGGTAACGCTGTATTTCTCCGTATTGCGAACATCTTCATCCGAGGCCTCTGGACTCCTGGTCCAGGTTCCGGCTGCCAGCCTTCAGTCATCAGAAGGCGCGATTCCCTGATGACTGAATGCTAGCTGCCGAGGGCTGAAGACATGAAGGCGTTGAACGCGATACGGATGGGCGGCGTGGACGTGCTACCGCTCATCGAAGGCGGCAAGGGCGTGGCGGTGTCCAACGGCGTCACCTGCGGATCGTGGGCGGCCTGCGGCGGCGCCGGCACGTTCAGCGCGGTGAACCCGGACAGTTTCGACGCGGACGGAAGGCCGATTCCGCAGGTCTATCACGGCCGCACGCGGCGGGACCGGCACGAGGAGCTGGTGGCCTACGCAATCAGTGGCGGTATCACCCAGGCGCAGCAGGCGCACGAGACCGCTGGTGGTCGCGGCCGCATCCACGCCAACCTGCTGTGGGAGATGGGCGGCGCCGAACGCGTCATCACCGGCGTGCTGGAAGGCGCCCGCGGGTTGATCAACGGCATCACCTGCGGCGCCGGCATGCCGTACAGGTTGAGCGACATCGCGGCGCGGTTCGGCGTGCACTACTACCCGATCGTGTCGTCGGCGCGCGCGTTCAACGCGCTGTGGAAGCGGGCTTATTCTAAGGCGGCGTCCCTGCTGGGCGGCGTGGTCTATGAGGACCCGTGGCTGGCAGGCGGGCATAACGGGTTGTCCAACGGCGAGCATCCGGAGAAGCCGGAGGCGCCGTTCCAGCGCGTGCTGGCCTTGCGCAAGCTGATGCGCACCTTCGGACTGGACGAGACGCCGATCATCATGGCCGGCGGCGTGTGGTGGCTGGAGGAGTGGCAGGACTGGATCGACAACCCCGAGCTGGGGCCGATCGCCTTCCAGTTCGGCACCCGCCCGCTGCTGACGCAGGAAAGCCCGATCAGCCCGAACTGGAAGCAGCGCCTGCTGACGCTGAAGCCGGGCGACGTGTTCCTCAACCGGTTCAGCCCGACCGGCTTCTACTCCAGCGCGGTGAACAACCACTTCATCCAGGAGCTGCGCGCGCGCAGCGACCGGCAGGTGGCCTACACGACCGAGATGGTGGGCGAGCATTTGGCGGAGTACGGCGTGGGCCCGCGCAAGCGGCCGGTGTACCTGACCATCGGTGACCTGGCGCGGGTGCGCGACTGGGAGGCAGAGGGTTACACCGAGGCGATGCGGACGCCGGATTCCACGCTGATCTTTGTGGACCCGGAGCGGGCGCGCGAGATACTCTCCGACCAGACAGCGTGCATGGGGTGCCTCTCCACGTGCCGGTTCTCCAACTGGGCGCAGGAGGAGCCGGATTTCTCCAACGGCAAGAAAGCCGACCCGCGGAGCTTCTGCATCCAGAAGACGCTGCAGGACATCGCGCACGACTACGACAACGAGCGGGCGCTGGACGACAACCTGATGTTCGCGGGGCACAACGCGTTCCGGTTCGGGAGCGACCCGTTTTACTCGAACGGGTATATTCCGAATGTTCGGGAGCTGGTCGAGCGGATTTCTACGGGAAGGTAAGCAAGGCCTTCTTTTTCTGGAAGAAAAAGAAGAAAAAAGACTTTATCTCGGCTGTCGCGGTTCTCTCCGGCGAGCGCGCGACAGCGGAGTCAAAAGTTTTTTGGTACTTTTTTCCAAAAAAGAACTGCTTGCTTTCTGTTCTGTTAGCCGAACATGATCGCGTTCCTCGCCGAGATCAGGTTCGACCGTTCCGGCGACAGCGCCGCCTACGTGGCGCAAGGTTGGGGCCCGCAGGAGCCGGGGCACCGTTGGGCGGTAGGTGCCGAAAGCCACATGCGGCTGCCCGTGGCGCGGCCGGGCCCCGGCTGTGTGTTGCTGCTCGGCGCCATGCCGTGGTGCGACGCGGTGAGTCTGCCGGTGCAGACGGTGATGCTGGCGGTCAACGGCCGCCTGCTGGCCAACGTGGAGTGGGAAGGCCACCGCACGCTCGCGTTTCCCCTGCCAGCCAGCACCGAGGGCGACGACGAGCTCACCCTTGAAATACACCACCTCAGCAGCCGTCTGACGCGGGCGGAGGCCGGCCTCAGCCCGTCCGGCGAGCCGTTCGGCCTGCTGGTGACCGACCTGCGCGTGTTCCGCCTGCCGCCGCCCAGGTTGCCGCCCGCCACGCGCGGCCCGGTTGCGGGCGAGATGGCGGACGGCACGCTGCAGGCGGCGGTGCAGGCGGCAACGGGACTGGCGCCGGAGCGTCTGGCGTCGCGCTTCGAGAGCATCGGGCAGAATTGCGAGTTCGGCCTGGTGCAGCGGGGATTGGGCGCGGAGCCGCTGGGGCTGCTGCGGTTCGCCAGCGTGGTCAACCACATGCTGGTGGAGGGACTTATGGCCGGGTTCGCCGGCGTGGGTAGGCCGGAGACGACGCGCGTGTTCGTCTCCGACCCGCCGGATTGCGAATACAAGGTGCACGAGCAGACCCACTATCTTTGGTACAGCACGCGGCGGACTGCGGCGGAGGCAACGCAGGATGCCGTGTGGCGCGAGCAGTGCCGGCGGCTCGCGTTCCTGCAGCGCAAGTTCGTCGAGGATTTGCGCGCCGGCGAGAAGGTATGCGTGCTGACGTTCATCGAACCCGGGCGGCTGAGCGGGGCGGAGGCGTTGGCGGTGTTCTGCGCGCTGAACGTGCACGGACCCAACGCGATGCTGTGGACGGTGTTCGGCGACCCTGCTCGGGCGGGGCAGGTGGACAGGCTGTATCCAGGTTTTCTGCTGGGCCATCTGGGCGCCGTGGACGAGCGAGGCTACGCGAGCTGGGATGCCTGGTTGAGCGTGCTGTACAATGCGAAACTGTTGTTGAAAGACTGACACGACTTTTGCCCAGCGGGCGTAGGTCTTGACCTTGCGGCGTCCTGCAAGGAAGCAAGGCCTTCTTTTCTGAAGAAAAGAAGCAAAAGACTTTTATCCCTGCTGTCGCGGAGGTTTCTGCAGCGTGCGCCCTGGGAACACAGGTTTTTCAAGAAAGAACTGCTTGCCTTGAACTGTCACCGTCAAGACTTTCTGTTTGTATCAAGCGCCGTTGACGGTTTCTCTTGGTAGAAAGCAAGCAGTCTTTTTTTGAGAAAAAGGACCAAAAAACTTTTGTTCCTTCGCATTTGCAGCAGTCGGGTTACCCCCGGACACACACAAATGCTGAAGATGGGATGCAACGGTCTTTTGCTTTTTTTTAAAAAAGAAGGCCTTTCTTGCTTCCGCAACGGTCGATCTCCAGGCCGGCTTATACTGCGATGGCAAAAAACTTCTATCCCAGCTGTCGCAAAGTTCCTGCAGCGCGCACCTGAGGGGATAGAAGTTTTTTGGTTCTTTCTTTCAAAGAACTGCTTTCTTGCTGGCCTAGTAAAGCATCTCCCCGCCCCCGCCAGAGCCGTCAGGCACGTAATCGTATCCGATGCGCGCCATCAGCGCGTCCCACTCGGCATCCTGCGGTTTAAGCATGCTGCCGGCGGAGGGCATGCGGTAGTGCACGATCCGCGGGTCCAGCGTGCAGTCGCCTTCCAGCAGGTCGCGTCCGGCGTATTCGACGAACAGGAGCGAGAACTTCAGCGCCGGAAACAGCCTGGACACCAGGGTAGTGAAGTCGTTCAGCCGGCTGGCCGGGAACGCCTGGCCGAACTGGTAGCGGTCATGCGGCGCGTCCGTGGCGATGCCGCCCCTGACGAACAGCACGGTCTTGTCCGCGTCCAGCACGGTGCGCATGCGGGCGATCTTGTGGCGCAGCTTGTCCTGCGCGGCTTTCGTGCTCGCTTCGGTCAGCAGGACCTGGTGGGCGTCATCGCGCGCGAACTCGTGCCAGTAGACGAGGCCGTAGGTGCCGCACACGGCGCCGGCGCCGTCGTAGCCGCGGTCGATGCGGGTGCAGAGATGCGTGCCGCCGTCGTGCAGGACGCGGAGCATGGCGTCCCACGGGGTGACCAGCCAGTCGAAGACGGAGGGTGTGTGGGAGATGCCGAGGCGGCGTAGCTGGAGCGAGACTTCGCAGTCTGAGCTTAGGCTAATGATGTCGTCGAAACGGGGCATGGGGAACTCAAAGAGCAAGTAAGCGGTTCGTTTTTGAAAAAAAGAACCAAAAAACTTTTGGTTCCGCTGTCGCGCGCTCGCCGGAGAGAACCGCGACAGCCGTGATAAAAGCTTTTTGCTTCTTTTTCTCGAAAAAGAAGGCCTTGCTTGCTTATGCACCCGCTTTTCATCGGCAGCGAAATCTACCGAGGCTCCACCTACGGCGCGGGCCACCCGCTGGCGGTGCCGCGCGTCTCCACCGTCACCGATGTGTGCCGCGCGATGGGCTGGCTGGACGACGCCGCTTTCCACGCGGCGCCGATGGCGACCGAGGCGCAGGTCTGCCGCTTTCACGACCCGGCCTACGTGGCTGCGCTGCGCCGCGCGGAGGAGACACAGACCGTCTCGGACGCGGACCGCGCACTGTATCGCATCGGGGCGGAAGGCAACCCGGTGTATCCGGAGATCTATCGGCGGCCGATGACCTCGGCGGGCGGGGTGCTGCTGGCGGCGCGCCTGACCGGGGATGGCGGCACCGTGTATTGTCCCGGCGGCGGCACGCATCACGGGCGGCCGGCGCGTGCGTCGGGGTTCTGCTACCTCAACGACCCGGTGCTGGGTGTGCTGGCCTGGCTGGACCAGGGGCTGGAGCGCGTCGTCTACCTCGACATCGACGCGCATCACGGCGACGGGGTGCAGGACGCGTTTGCCGGCGACTCGCGCGTGCTGACCATCAGCGTGCACGAGGCGGGGCGCTGGCCGCGCACCGGTGCGGCGGGGGACCGTGCGGGCGGGGCGGCGCGTAATTTTCCGGTGCCGGCGGGGTTCAACGACAGCGAGATGCGGGCGCTGCTGCACGGCGCGATCCTGCCGCTGGTGCGGGCGCACCGGCCAAAGGCGGTGTTCCTGCAGTGCGGGGCGGACGCGCTGGAGGAAGACCCGCTGTCCCGGCTGTCGCTGTCCAACAACGCGCACTGGGCGGTGGTGGACGCAATGCGGCATGTGGCGCCGCGGCTGATCGTGACCGGCGGCGGCGGCTACAACCCGTGGAGCGTGGCGCGCTGCTGGGCCGGCGTGTGGGCGGTGCTGTGCGGCATCCCCATCCCGCCGCGGACCACGCCGGCGGCGGAGGCCGTGCTGCGCGGGCTGCGCTACAACCGGGCGGCCGGCCGCAACCCGCCGGAGCAATGGTTCACCACCTTGCGTGACGCCCCGCGCGAAGGGATGGTGCGCGCCGAAGTGGCGGCGCTGGCGGCCCTGGCCCTGGAGGATACGTGATGCGGTTTTTCAACGTCCTTGCCCTGGCCGCGGTGGTCGCGGCACCCGGCGCCGCGCGCGCCGTGGACGGGCCGCAGCCGAAGCTGCCCACCGCCAAGCTGTCGATCGTGAGCAAGTCCGGCGTGCGGCACGACTTCACCGTGGAGCTGGCCACCACGCCGGAGCAGCAGGAGGTGGGGGAGATGTTCCGCACGTTCATCCCGGCCGATAGCGGGATGTTCTTCGACTGGGGAACGCCGCGGCCGGTGCCGATGTGGATGAAGAACTGCCCGGTGGCCGAAGACATGGTGTTCGTGGGCGAGGACGGGCGGATCACCCACATCGCGGAGAACACGGTGCCGGAGAGCCTGGCGAACATCGATCCCGGGGGGCCGGCGCGGGCGACAGTGGAGTTGCAGGGGGGGATTACGGCAAAGCTGGATATTGGGGTGGGGGATCGGGTTGAGGGGGTGATCTTTCCCGCAGGAAAGTAAGCAAGCGGTTCTTTTTTGAAAAAAAGAACCAAAAAACTTTTGTTCCCTGGCGCGGCTGAGGCGTGGTGTTTCAGCTTCCCGCGACAGCCGGGACAAAAGCTTTTTGCTTCTTTTTCTCGAAAAAGAAGGCCTTGCTTTGCCTACTATCAGGAGGGACACGCCATGGACGTGACCGACGCCGCCATGCAGACCGGTTTCGGCAACCACTTCGCCAGCGAGGCGGTAGCCGGCGCGCTGCCGCAGGGCCGCAACTCGCCGCAGCACGTGCCCTTCGGCCTGTACACCGAGCAGCTGTCCGGCACCGCGTTCACCGCGCCGCGGTCGGAAAACCGCCGCTCCTGGCTGTATCGCCTGCGGCCCACCGCCAACCACCCGGCCTACAAGCCCTACCCGAAGCTCACCCTGCTGCGGGCGGCACCGTTCGACGAGGTGCCACCCAGCCCCAACCGCCTGCGCTGGGACCCGGTGCCGCTGCCGGCCGAGCCGACCGACTTCATCGACGGCCTGACCACCTATGGCGGCAACGGCGATTTGGGGGCGGCCACCGGCGCCGCGGTGCACGCCTACGCGGCGAACGCCGACATGAGCGGCCGCGCCTTTGGCAACGCGGACGGCGAGCTGCTGGTCCTGCCGCGCGAAGGCTCGCTGCACGTGGTGACCGAGCTGGGGCGGTTCAGCGTGGCGCCGCAGCAGTTGGCGCTGATCCCGCGCGGGCTGCGCTTCCGCGTTGAGCTGCCGGACGGGCCGTCCACCGGCTACGTCTGCGAGACGTACGGCGCGCCGTTCCGGCTGCCGGATCTGGGGCCGATCGGTGCGAACGGGCTGGCCAACCCGCGCGACTTCGAGACGCCGTCGGCCTGGTTCGAGGACAGCGACGCGCCCTGCGAGATCGTGCAGAAGTTTCAGGGCCGGCTGTGGACGACCAGGCTGGACCACAGCCCGTTCGACGTAGTGGCCTGGCACGGCAACGTGGCGCCGAGCCGGTATGACCTGCGGCGGTTCAACACCATCAACACGGTCAGCTTCGACCACCCGGACCCGTCGATCTTCACCGTGCTGACCAGCCCGTCCGACACGCCGGGCACGGCGAACGCGGACTTCGTGGTGTTTCCGCCGCGCTGGATGGTGGCCGAGGACACGTTCCGGCCGCCGTGGTTCCACCGCAACGTGATGAGCGAGTTCATGGGGCTGATCCACGGCGCTTACGACGCGAAGGCGGGCGGGTTCTCGCCGGGGGGTGCGTCGCTGCACAACCAGATGGCGGGGCACGGGCCGGACCAGGCGAGCTACGAGCGCGCGGTTGGGGCTACGCTGGCGCCGCACAAGATCAGCGACACGATGGCGTTTATGCTGGAGACGCGGCTGGTGTTTCGGCCGACGCGGTGGGCGGTTGAGACACCGTTGATGCAGTTGGATTATGATGATGTTTGGACGGGGTTTAAGAAGGCTCAAGTAAGGTAAGCAAGCGCTTCTTTTTCGAGAAAAAGAAGCAAAAAGCTTTTATTGCGGCTGTCGCGGTTTTGTCCGGTGAGCGCGCGACAGCGGGGACAAAAGTTTTTTGGTTCTTTTTTTCAAAAAAGAACCGCTTACCTTGGTTCATGCCCGATCCTATCCGCCTGATCGCCCCCGCCGACGCCGCCGGCCAGCGCGCCGACCGCTTTCTTGCCGAGGCCAGCGGCACGCTCTCCCGCTCCCGTGTCAAGGCACTGATCGAGGGCGGCCGCGCCACGCGGGACGGCGCCGCGTTCACCCAGCCGGCCGAGCCGATCCGCGCCGGCAGCGCCTACGAGCTGACGCCGCCGGAACTGGTCGACGCGGTGCCGCAGCCGCAGGCGATCCCGTTCACCATACTGCACGAGGACCGGCACCTGATCGTGCTGGACAAGCCGGCGGGCCTGGTGGTGCATCCGGCGCCGGGCAACGAGGACGGCACCTTGGTGAACGCGCTGCTGGCACATTGCGGCGACAGCCTGCCGGGGATCGGCGGCGAGCGGCGGCCGGGCATCGTGCATCGGCTGGATCGCGACACGTCCGGCGTGATGGTGGTGGCGAAGACCGAGCAGGTATTGGCGGCGCTGTCGGCCATGTTTGCCGCGCGGGATATCGAGCGGGCGTATACGGCGCTGGTGTGGGGGGTGCCGGTGGAGGCCGCCGGCGAGATTGAGGGGGCGATCGGGCGGGACCCGCGGGATCGCAAGCGGATGGCGGTGGTGACGCGGGGCGGCAAGCCGGCATTGACACGCTATCGTGTGCGGCAGGTGATGCACGCGGCCGTCAGCCTGCTGGAGTGCCGGCTGGCGACCGGGCGGACGCACCAGATACGGGTGCATCTGTCCGCCAACGGGCATCCGGTGGTGGGCGACCCGGTGTATCTGCGCCGGGTGCCGGCGGTCAGCCGAGGGGTGCCGGAGCCGGTGCGGGGGACGCTGCTGGATTTTCCGCGCCAAGCGCTGCACGCGAGCACGCTGGGGTTTCGCCATCCTGGAACGGGGCATGAGGTGCGGTTCGAGACGCCGGTGCCGGCGGACATGGCGGCGCTCATAACGGCGGTGGCGGAGAGTTAACCTCACCAGGGCGACCCCCAGGATGCGGTCCCGCCGCCACTCCGCCTGGTCGTAGGCCTCGAGGGACAGGCTGAAGGGCAGTTGCACCCGGATTTCGGCCAGCGCCGGATGACGACGGCAGTGAACGAAGGTTAACCGCGTTCACACTCGCGCGAGCATTGTTGCGGAATGCTCGCGTTTCTTGACTTGCCGGCCTGTCCGATCTATAACGCTGCTTACTGATGCGGCGGGCGTGCCGCACCGGCGATCGCCCCGGGCGGATTGCCTTTTCAGGGATCCCACCCGGCCCGCGTGATAACGTCCTCGCGTTCCACACCATCGAGTCTGCAACCTCATGCCGCACTGCGCCGTATTGGGCAGTGAGAGGTGCCAGCCTCGGACGAGAAGGAGCCGCTTTTCATGGCCGCAGCGTTTGTCAATGTTGCCCCCGAGGGCAACCTCTCCCGCTACCTGCAGGAGATCCGCAAGTTTCCGATGCTCACGCCGGAGGAGGAGCTTTCGCTCTCCCATGCGTGGCGTGATGAAGAGGATATGGCGGCGGCACACAAGCTTGTCACCTCCCATCTTCGTTTGGTTGCAAAGATCGCCATGGGGTACCGCGGCTATGGGCTGCCGGTGGGCGAGTTGATCAGCGAAGGCAACGTCGGCATGATGCAGGCGGTGAAGCGGTTCGACCCGGATCGTGGGTTCCGCCTGGCGACCTACGCCATGTGGTGGATCCGCGCCGCCATCCAGGAATACATCCTGCACAGCTGGTCGCTGGTGAAAATGGGCACCACGGCCGCGCAGAAGAAGTTGTTCTTTAACCTGCGGCGGCTGAAGGGCCAGATGCAGGCGATCGAGGACGGCGACCTGAGGCCCGAGCACGTGGCCAAGATTGCCACCACGTTGGGCGTGCCGGAGCAGGACGTGGTCAGCATGAACCGTCGCCTGGCGGCGCCGGACCACAGCCTGAACGCGCCTGTTCGCGCCGATAGCGAGGGCGAGTGGCAGGATTGGCTGGTCGATGAGGGCGAGAGCCAGGAGACGGAGCTCGCCGAGCGTGAGGAGCTGACCGGGCGCAAGGCTTTGTTGGGCGGTGCGCTGGCGACGCTGAACGACCGCGAGCGGCACATCCTGATCGAGCGCCGGCTGAAGGACAATCCGACCACGCTGGAGGAGCTGTCGCAGCAGTACAACATCTCTCGCGAGCGAGTGCGGCAGATCGAGGTGCGCGCGTTCGAAAAGCTGCAAAAGGCGATGAAGACGCAGGTGGCGGAGCGCCGGATGGCTCACGCGGCCTGACTTTTCCCTGAGTTGAAGCGATTGAAAGCCGGAGGCCTTTAGGTCTCCGGCTTTTTGTTAGGCAAGGAAGCAAGCGGTTCTTTTTTGAAAAAAAGAACCAAAAAACTTCTGGTTCCTTGGTTGTGCCGTGTGGGAGAGTCCGCGACAGCCGTGACAAAAGCTTTTTGCTTCTTTTTCCTCGAAAAAGAAGGCCTTCCTTGCTTGCTTTGCCTCAGCGCCCCGCAATGCCTAGATAGGCAATACTGATAATCGGGAGAAACGCTGGTGGAAGACGTCGTCATCGTATCGGCCGTACGCACGCCGGTGGGCAGCTTCAACGGCGCTTTCGCCACGGTGTCCGCGCAGGAACTCGGCACCACCGCGCTGCGGGCTGCGATGCAGCGGGCCGGGTTGGAGCCTGGTGAGGTGGACGAGGTGATCCTCGGCCACGTGCTGGCCGCGGCGCAGGGGCAGAACCCGGCGCGGCAGGCTGCGCGCCACGCCGGCATTCCGGACGAGAAGACCGCGTTCAGCATCAACCAGGTGTGCGGGTCGGGCCTGCGTGCGGTGGCGCTGGCGGCGCAGCAGGTGCGGACCGGGGAGAGCGCGGTGGTGGCGGCCGGCGGGATGGAGAGCATGAGCCAGTCCACCCACGCGGCGTATTTGCGGGCCGGGACGAAGATGGGCGCGCTGGATTTCACAGACACCATGCTGAAGGACGGGCTGTGGGACGCGTTCCACGGCTATCACATGGGGGTGACGGCGGAGAACGTGGCGCAGAAATACCAGATCACGCGCGAGGCGCAGGATGCGTTCGCCGTCGGGTCGCAGAACAAGGCGTCTGCGGCCAGCAAGTCCGGGCGGTTCCGTGACGAGATTGCGCCGGTGACGGTGAAGGGGCGCAAGGGCGAGACGGTGGTGGATGCCGACGAGTACATCCGGCACGACAGCGACATGGCCGCGATGGCCAGGCTGAAGCCGGCCTTCAACAAGGAAGGCACGGTGACGGCGGGAAATGCGAGCGGCATCAACGACGGCGCGGCGGTGCTGCTGGTGATGAGCGGGGCGGAGGCGCAGCGGCGCGGGCTGACGCCGTTGGCGCGGATTGCGAGTTTTGCGACGGCCGGGGTGGACCCTGCGGTGATGGGCACGGGGCCGATACCTGCGAGCCGGCGTGCGTTGGAGCGGGCTGGGTGGTCGGTGGGCGACCTGGAGTTGATCGAGGCGAACGAGGCGTTTGCGGCGCAGGCTTGTGCGGTGAACAAGGACCTTGGGTGGGACCCGGCGAAGGTGAACGTGAACGGCGGGGCGATTGCGCTGGGTCACCCCATCGGGGCTTCGGGGGCTCGGGTGCTGGTGACGCTGCTGCATGAGATGGGCAAGCGAGACGCGAAGAAGGGGTTGGCGACGCTTTGTATTGGTGGCGGGATGGGTGTGGCGATGTGCCTGGAGAGGTAAGCAAGAGTCTTCTTTTTTGAAAAAAAGAAACAAAAAACTTTTGTCCCGGCTGTCGCGGAGGTTCCTGCAACGCGCGCCTAAAGGAGCAAAAGTTTTTTGGTTCTTTTCTTCGAAAAAGAACTGCTTGCTTATGCTTGCTTCTCGACTGGCTTGTCGATCTCGCACCGGAACGACGCAAGCTGGTAGCCCGGATGCTCCCGCAGGAAATCGATGGCCATTGGCTGCGCGCTGGTCATGCAGCTGAACGCCGTCATGGGACTTTCGGTGATGGGCCGCTTTTCCACGCAGGATTTGGCGTCTGCCATTAGGCAGTAGACGAGTACGAGCTGAACCACGGTTGGCCTCCTTACAGGTAGGGACGTCCGTCAGTGTGTCTGGTGCGTTAGACCCAAGAGCAGCATGAACCACCGTGCCTGGGCAATGTTCTTGTGGCAGGGCGCCATTTTTCCGTGAACAAGGGACTTCGATGGCACAGCATTACGACTTGCTGATCCGCGGCGGCACCTGCGTGTTGCCTTGGGGCGAGGTTGCGGCTGACATCGGCGTGCTTGGCGGGCGGATTGTGGCGTTGGGGGCAAGCCTAGACGACACGGCTTTCGAAACGGTTAACGCGCGCGGGTTGCACGTGCTGCCGGGGCTGATCGACCCGCATGTGCATTTGCGCGACCCTGGGGATGCTGCGGTGGAGAGCATTCCCACCGGCACGCGGGCGGCCGTGCTGGGCGGGTTTGCCACCGTGTTCGACATGCCGAACACGCAGCCGGCGGTGACCAACGCGGAGGTGCTGGCCTGGAAGCAGGGCTACGTGCCGGCGCACAGCTACTGCGATTTCGGGATTTACGTGGGGGCTACGCGGGGGAATACGGCCGAGTTGGGCGTGCTGGAGCGCGGTGCGGGGGTGTGTGCGGTGAAGCTGTTCGCCGGCAGCTCCACCGGTGATCTGATGATCGAGGACGATGCCGGGATAGAAGCGGTGATGCGGGCGGGTACTCGCCGGATCGCGTTTCATTCGGAGGACGAGTATCGGTTGCAGGCGCGCCGGGGGCTGTTCCACGCCGGCGACCCGTATGCGAGCCACATGGGGTGGCGCGACGAGGAATGCGCGGCGCTGGGAACGCGGCGGATTGTGGCGCTGGCGGAGAAGACCGGGCGGCCGGCCCACATCGTGCACGTTTCCACCGCAGCGGAGTGGGAGTTTCTGCGGGACCACCGGGACTTGGCAACTGCCGAGGTGCTGGTGAACCACCTCACCCAAATTGGGCCGGAGTGTTACGAGCGCTTAGGGGCTTACGCGGTGATGAACCCGCCGATCCGCGACCGCCGGCATTACGAGGCGGCGTGGGCGGCGGTGCAAGACGGGCGGGTGGACACGGTGGGCTCGGACCACGCGCCGCACAGCCATGCGGCCAAGGCGCGGGCCTGGCCGGAGACGGCGGCGGGGCTGACAGGGGTGCAGACGGCGGTGCCGATCATGCTGGATCACGTGAACGCCGGGCGGCTGAGCCTGGCGCGGATGGTGGACCTGATGGCGGCGGGGCCGGCGCGGGTGTACGGGGCGGTGACGAAGGGGCGGATCTCGGCGGGATACGACGCGGATTTCACGCTGGTGGATTTGGGCTGCAGGCGGACGATTGAGAACGAGTGGATTGTGACGCCGGCGGGGTGGACGCCGTTTGCCGGGATGCGGGTGATGGGGTGGCCGGTGGCGACGATCTTACGGGGGAGGGTGGTGATGCGGGAGGATGAGGTTTTGGGGGAGGCTGGGGGGCGGTTGGTGGTGTTTAAGTAATACCAACCGCCCAATAGGATGACTCGCGATTGTACCCACGCGGCTGATTTTGTGATTCTCTGGTCTGGTCATCCGATTCGGGGGTCAGAAATGAGCAAGCCGGTGCCGGTCACGCGTCTAGACAGATCAGCTTTTGACCTGCGCCGTGAGGCGTCGCGCTGCAATGATGGAGCGGTCGTGCGGCGCTTATTGGCGATTGCGCTCGTGCTGGAAGGGCGGCCGCGGACCGAGGCCGCCGAGGCCTGCGGCATGGACCGGCAGACGCTGCGCGATTGGGTGCACCACTACAACGAGGAAGGCCTCGACGGCCTGGCCAACCGTCGCAGTCCAGGCCGTCCGGCGCAGTTGACGCCTGAGCAGCTCGCGGCGTTCAAGGCGCTGGTGGAGCAAGGTCCCGATCTGGCGCGGGACGGCGTTGTCCGTTGGCGATGCAGCGATCTGCAGGCGCGCCTGCAGTCGGACTTCGCTGTGCACTATCATGAACGCAGCGTCGGCAAGTTGCTGGCCAGGCTGGCGTTCCGCAAGCTGAGCGTACGGCCGTTCCATCCCGAGCAGGACCCGGCCGCCCAGGCGACACACAAAAAAACTTTGCCGACCTGATCGCGGCCGCCCTGCCGCCCCATGCCGCCGGCAAACCGCTCGAGATCTGGTGGCAGGATGAAGCCCGCGTCGGCCAGCAGGGCACGCTGACCCGCGTGTGGGCGCCGCGCGGCAGCAGACCGGCTGCACCGCGCGATCGCCGCTACACCTGGGCCTACCTATTTGGCGCGGTGTGCCCGGCGCGCGGCGTGGGTGCGGGGATCGTCATGCCTTCGGTCAACCTGGAAGCCATGAGCCAGCATCTTGCTGAAGTCAGCCGCCATGTTGCACCTGGCGCCCACTGCCTGATGCAGGTCGACGGCGCCGGCTGGCATCGGCCGTCCGAGCGCCTGATCGTGCCCTCAAACATCACGCTACTGACCTTGCCGCCCTACTCGCCGGAACTCAATCCGGTTGAGAATGTCTGGCAATACCTCCGCAGTAATTGGCTCAGCCATCGCGTGTGGGACAGCTACGAAGAGATTGTCGACGCCTGCTGTGTCGCATGGAACGCATTGATGGCCATGCCAGAACGGCTAACCTCAATCGCCACCCGAGAATGGGCACAGGTCAGCGTTTAGGGCGGTTGGTATAAGCAAGCAAGCGGTTCTTTTTTGAAAAAAAGAACCAAAAAACTTTTGTTCTCTGCTCCGCGCTGCAGAAAATTCCGCGACAGCAGGGACAAAAGTTTTTTGCTGCTTTTTTCAAAAAAGCAGGCCTTGCTTGCTGTGTTACGTTTGCGACGCGTGCATGTTCCGCAACTTCACGCCGGTATGCGCCTGCAGAAAGTCGAAGCTGACGCCTGGGGAGAGCTCGCGCACGACGAGTTCGGGCAGGATTTCGATGACTGCGAGTTCGGTGTAGATGCGGCGGACGACGTTGGGTGCTGTTAGCGGGTATGTGCAACTCGGCATCAGGCGTGAGGTGCCGTCGCGGGCCAGGTGTTCCATCAGGACCCACACTTGTTTGGCGCCGACGGCGAGGTCCATGGCGCCGCCGACCGCGGGGGGCATGGTTGGGTCGTCGGTGATCCAGTTGGCCAGGTCGCCGGTGGCGGAGACCTGGAAGGCGCCGAGCAGGGCGTAGTCGAGATGGCCGCCGCGCATCATCAGGAAGGCGTCGTTGTGGTGGAAGATGGCGCCGCCTGGCAGCAGCGTGACGGGTGCTTTGCCGGCGTTGATCATCTCCGGGTCGATTGCGTTCGGTGCGGGGGCGGGGCCTAGGCCGAGCAGGCCGTTCTCGCTGTGGAACAGGATTTCGCGGCCTGGGGGCAGGTGGTTTGCGACGAGCGTGGGCAGGCCGATGCCGAGGTTGACGGTGGCGCCGTCGGGGAGGTCCTGGGCGGCGCGGCTGGCGATGCGGATGCGTGTGTCGGATTTGCTCATGGGGGAGTCCGTCATCTTGTTTTGTGTGGGGGATGCTACTTGCAACCGTCGCAGGTGTTGACCGGTGACAGGCGAAGCGACCGGCTATTTTTGGAAACAAACCACAAGACATTGTTCTCTTGGGCGCGCGCTTCAGACATCTCCGCGACAGCAGGGGTAGGAATTGCTTGCCGGACGCTGAAGGGTCAAGTGACTGGTGTTGTTTCAGCTCCGCAACAATGACTCCTGCGATGGCCGGCGGCGAGAAAGCAAGGCCTTCTTTTTCGAGAAAAAGAAGCAAAAAGCTTTCGTCTCTGCTGTCGCGGACCTCTCCCGAAGCACACACCCAAGGAACGAACGTTTCTTGGTTCTTTTTTTAAACAGACCTGCTTTCCCTGTGTGCACCGGTCAATGTCTCGGGCTACTGGTACATGTAGCACAACGGAGTCGGTTTAATACTCTTGGACCGAGGGAGATCTCCTCAGGATCGAAGCGCCAAATTGTTTGAACTCTCACCGAGCCACTTGGTCGGTGAAGCCGTCGGCTATGGCGACTACGATGCATGCTCATTGGTTGCAGAATAAAACTAAGACGTCGCGTATCCGTCAGCTGCACAGTGCGGGCGAGTCCGCGACAGCCGCGACAAAAGCTTTTTGCTTCTTTTTCTCGAAAAAGAAGGCCTTGCTTGCTTTACGTCGCAGCATGTCTCTCTGGACCAGGCGCCCAGACGCGATCGACGAAGATGCCGGGAGTGACGACGTGTTCCGGATCGATCGAGCCGAGGTCTACGATTTCCCGCACCTGTGCGATTGTCAGTTTGCCGGCGGCGGCCATGACAGGGCCGTAGTTGCGGGCCGCGGCGTGGTAGGTGAGGTTGCCCCAGCGGTCGGCGCGGTCTGCCTTGATGAGTGCGACGTCGGCGTGCAGCGGAGTTTCGAGGACGTGAGTGTGGCCGGCGATCTCGCGGGTTTCGCGGCCGGCGGTGAGCAGCGTGCCGACGCCGGTGCGGATGTAGAAGCCGCCGATTCCGGCGGCGGCGGCGCGGATGCGTTCGCTGAGCGTGCCTTGCGGGACGAGTTCGAGTTCGACCATGCCGGCGTTGTAGCATTCCTCGAACACGGTGGAGCCGGCTGAGCGCGGGTAGCTGCAGACGATGCGGCGCACGCGGCCGAGCTGGATGAGGCGGGCGATGCCGTGTTCGCCCACGCCGGCGTTGTTGCTGATGACGGTGAGGTTTCGCTTGTTGGCGGCGATCAGTTCTTCGAGCAGGGCGCCGGGGACGCCGGCTTCGCCGAAGCCGCCGATCATGATGGTGGCGCCGTCGGCGATGCCGGCGATTGCGGCGGCTGCGGTCGGGACGATCTTGTCGATCATGCCTGGGTCATCCCTGGGGTTTTTGCATGGTGCTTTGTCGGTTGCCGGACGCGAGGAAGCCTATGGCGATAGGGCGGGGAGCTGTCTAGGTGGCTGGTTGGTTCGAAACGCCGGAGAAACCTTGATCTGTCTGGCAGGACGAATCGATAGTCTTTTCATCCTGACCGTCTTTAACGGCGTGGACCAGCGCGGCAGCGACGAGCCGCAGCTTTTCGAGACCTTATTATCCGTTAACGGCACATCGACAGGCGTAGCCGTCCGGTCCGCGACCTGGGAGCAGGCCGAGCGCGAACACCGCCGGATTGTCTTCAACGCCCGCGTGCAATCAGACACCTGATTAAATCCAGTTGCGTAATTCGAGACATTCAGAACAACCAACCCCTGGGCCGGGCAAACCATGTGGCAAACTGAGCAGAGTTACTGGCAAACGTCGCAGTTTCGTGATTATGCGGTCAACGAACTGTAGTTTACCAGTGATAGTTGCGTAATACTTGATAACTAGAACATTAAGGTGAGATATGAATAGACTTGCGTTTACTTGTGCGACATTACTATCGGTAATCGCGATCGCGTCGCCGGCCTCAGCTGCCGTTACACCTGTTACCTATTTTTTCTATGCACTAGTCACTCAGTCACAGAAGTCAGACATTCCGCCGGGAACAGTCGTCCCCATTTCAATCACCGTCGACACATCGTTTCCAGCATTCACCCAACAGAACCACGTTACGACATACACGGTCGGCGCTGGATTCAGTGGACCGGCACCAATTCTTGCCGCCACTGCCAATGGGGTAAATGTGAATGGGCTAGGTCGGAGCATCACGATAACGCAGGATCTCGACGGGATCTATGAGATCGAGATACTAACCTTTTCTGCGCAGGGTGGCGGCGCACTCGACCTCGTTCTCAAAACGTCTATGAAAGGGGTTGTGAAAAGCGATAAGATCCCGAAACAGGTTTTTCCGGGTAATTTTCAATCGGCAACTGTGTCTGTGAGCTACGGCTTCACGGGCTATTCGGGCCTGATTATCGATTGATAAGGAGGCATGTGCTCAAGCGCATGGCTTACGGCGCTTGGGACATGCCCCCATGTAGTTGTTCGTTCCCATCCCTCACAATGCGGGAGCCGACTAGCCATTCTTCTCAGCCCGTTGCCGGTGCAGGCTAAAGTAAGGCTGAAGATGCATTTCGATCTGAAGTGACCATAGCATAGCATGACATCTTAGCACGCATCTTGATCGGTAGCAGCGTCACTCAAAGCTTAAGATTTCGAGTATGGCCACACACCCGGTCGCATGCAGCGCGTCGAGCTGCAAACCAAGACGCTGTTCATCTTTGGAGACGGGCATAACCGATCAAAGTCATGCCGATGATTTGCATCACCCTTTTGATCGGCTGCGCGCGGGATGATGAGCAGCCGACCAGAGGCGTAACGGGTGAGCTGCTTGAGGTCGACTGTTGTTTTAAGCTCAAGCCCTTCCGCCGTGCTGCACCCCGCTTTGACAAGCTGCCGCCACCGTCCAACCCGCGTGCACATGCGGAGAGGTCCGCGACAGCCGCGACAAAAGTTTTTTGGTTCTTTTTTTCAAAAAAGAACTGCTTTCTTTTCTGTCGCCAGCGGGTGGTGAGCTTCGACCAGGCGCTGCAGCCGTTCCGCAAGAACGTGCGTGTAGATCTGCGTGGTTGAGATGTCGGCGTGGCCGAGAAGCAGTTGCAGACTGCGCAGGTCCGCGCCGTGCGCCAGCATGTGCGAGGCGAAGGCGTGGCGCAGCACGTGTGGCGAGACGCGTGTGGGGTTCAGGCCGGCGGCGAGGCAGACGTCGTGCAGGATGAGGTCGAAGCCTTGGCGGGTGAGGGCGCGGTTTGGGTTGCGGCCGGCGAACAGCCAGCGGCTGGGGGGCGCCTGGGCGAGCATGGCGGCGCAGGTTGTGCGGGCGGTGTCGGAGAGGGGGACGATGCGTTCGCGGCCGCCTTTGCCGCGGATGTGGAGGATCTCGCCGGTGGTGGCGAGCGCGGTTCGGGGGAGGGCGAGGAGTTCGGAGATGCGTAGGCCGGTGGAGTAGAGGAGTTGGAGGGCGGCCGCGGCGGTGGAGCCGCGGGGGGGCGGCAGGGTGGGGGCGGCTTCGAGCAGGGCGGTGATGTCGGTTTCGGAGAGCAGGCGGGGGAGGGTTTGCGGGAGGCGGGGGGAGTCGAGGAGGTCGGTGGGGTCGTCGGTGCGGACAGCGTCGCGGGCGAGGAAGCGGTGGAATTGGCGGAGGCAGGAGAGGCGACGGGCGGCGCTGCGAGGGGAGAGGTTTTCGGCGGTTAGGTGCTGCATGTAGGCGGCGAGGGTGGCGCGGTCGGCGGTGGCGGGGGTTTGGGCGCGGGTGGTGGTGAAGTGGGCGAAGTGGGTGAGGTCGCGGGCGTAGGCGAGGAGGGTGTTGCGGGCGGCGCCGCGTTCGGCGGCTAGCATTTCTAGGAATGCTTCAACGTGGCGGTCGGGCATTTAGGCAAGGCCAAGGGGCTCTGCCCCTTGGACCCCCGTTGGGGCCAGTCGGCCCCAAACCCCGGGCTGCGCCCCTTCAGGCAAGGGGTCTGGGGCCGACTGGCCCCGTCGTGCGCAGCACGCTTTCGCGTGACGGGGGTCCAGAGGGCAGAGCCTCTTGGCTTTAATGGCTCGGGAACTTGTCGTTTTGCAGAACATGCTCGACCGGCGCCCGATGCGCCTTTGGCGGAAACGCCCCGATCACCACGAACCCCGCCAGCACGGCCACCAGAAACAACCCGAAGATGATGACAAAAAACCGACCCATCCCGCGTGCTGCCGCCCCCATTGGACTGATTCGCCGCACTTTGTGCCGGCGCAGCCTGTGCTAGCCTCGCCGCCAATGACACGCAACTCAACCCTGGACGACCAGGGCGCCGCCCAGCCTCGCCCACCCATCCTGCCGGCTTGGACACACGGACGCAGCCTGGTGCTGGTGG
This sequence comes from Acetobacteraceae bacterium, assembly GCA_965198755.1. GTDB lineage: Bacteria > Pseudomonadota > Alphaproteobacteria > Acetobacterales > Acetobacteraceae > BOG-908. Next base: position 2,274,461 of record OZ240673.1, on the reverse strand, counting down.
GCCTCATGGGCGCGGGCAAAACCTCCATCGGCCGGCGCCTGGCACTGCGCACCGGCCTGGGGTTCCGCGACGCCGACGCCGAGATAGAACAGGCCGCCGGCTGCACGGTGGCCGAGCTGTTCGCCCGCTTCGGCGAGGCCGCGTTCCGCGACGGCGAACGCCGGGTGATCCGCCGGGTGCTGGCCGGCCCGCCGGTGGTGCTGGCCACCGGTGGCGGCGCCTTCATGGATGCCGAGACGCGGGCGGCCATCAGCGCGAACGCCGCCTCGGTGTGGCTGCGCTGCTCGCTGGCGACGCTGGTGCGGCGGACGACCGGGCGCACGCACCGGCCGCTGCTGGCCGGCGGGGACCCGGAACGCGTGCTGGCCAATTTGATGGAGCAGCGGCACCCGACCTATGCGGAGGCGGACATTACGGTGCAATGCGGCGACGACAGCCCGGACGCCACCACCGCGCGGGTGCTGGCCGCACTGCACGCGCACGTGCCGGCGCGGCGGGTGGGCGTGCGGCTTGCCGGCGGGGCTTACGACGTGGTGGTCGGCGCGGGGCTGCTGGGCCGGGCGGGGGCGCTGCTGGCGCCGGTATTGCCGCAGAAGCGGGCGGTGGTGGTGGCCGACGAGACGGTGGCAGCGCTGCACCTGCCGGCGCTGACGGCGGGCCTGGGCGAGGCAGGCTTCGAGTGTAGGACAGTGTGCGTGCGACCGGGCGAGGCGTCGAAGTCGTTGGGCAGCTACGGACGGGTGGCCGACGCGCTGCTGGAGGCGGGCGTGGAACGGCGCACCGCGGTGGTGGCGCTGGGCGGCGGCGTGGTGGGCGACCTGGCGGGGTTCGCCGCGGCCACCGTGCTGCGAGGGCTGCCGTTCGTGCAGGTGCCCACCACGCTGCTGGCACAGGTGGATTCCAGCGTGGGGGGCAAGACCGGGATAAACACCGCCTACGGCAAGAACCTGCTGGGGGCGTTTCACCAGCCGCGCATGGTGCTGGCGGACACCGCGACGCTGGCGAGCCTGCCGGCGCGGGAGTTGCGGGCGGGATACGCGGAGGTGGTCAAAGCCGGGCTGATCGGAGACGCGGGCTTTTTTGGCTGGTGCGAGGATAACGGGGCGGCGCTGCTGGGGGGCGACGCCTTGGTGCAGGCCGCAGCGGTGGAGCGGGCCTGCGCGTTCAAGGCGCGGGTGGTGGAGGCGGACGAGCGGGAGGAGCAGGCGGAAGACGGGCGGGCGCTGCTGAATCTGGGGCACACGTTCGGGCACGCTTTAGAGGCGGAGTATGGGTACACCGGGGAGTTGCTGCACGGGGAGGCGGTGAGCCTGGGGCTGGTGCTGGCGTTCCGGCTTTCGGTGAAGCTGGGGGCGTGCGCGGGGGCGGATGCGGACCGGGTGTGTGCGCACTTGGCGGCGGTGGGGATGCCTTGGGAGTTGGGGGCGTTGGGGCGGCGGATGTCGGCGGGCTCGTTGATGGCGCACATGCAGCGGGACAAGAAGATGCGGGACGGGCGGCTGGCGTTCGTGCTGGCGCGTGGGGTGGGCGACGCGTTTACCAGCAGGGACGTGCCCGAGGCAGCGGTGGCTTCGGTGTTGCGGGATGCGGGGTGTGCGGATTGAGGGCGGCTGCGCGCGCGTTGCTGCGGTGGAGCTGAGTTTCGTTACCGTAGCGGCATCGAAGTATTCGTCCGCCTCGCAGAGAGTCCGCGTGATGAGCGAAACGATTCTAGGTTTTTTAAGTCTGACGCAGGAGAAGAAAGCAAGGCCTGCTTTTTTGAAAAAAAGCAGCAAAAAACTTTTGGTCCTGCTGTCGCGGAGTCTCCTGCAGCGTGCACCAAGGGAACAAAAGTTTTTTGGTTCTTTTTTTCAAAAAAGAACTGCTTGCTTTGCTGCTCCTTACGATCAGCGTGCCGGTTTGGCCAGCGCAGCACTGGTGACGAAGCCGCTCCCCGAGAGCTCGAACGCCGTGCCGTTGCCGGCCGAGCCGCCACTGGTGGTGGTGCCGTACAGGTTGCCGGCGGCGTCGGCGATCAGTCCGGCTTGCGGGATGTCGCCGTCCAGGTTGCCGGTGAAGGCGTAGAGCGGCGTCAGCGTCGTGTGGTCGGCAGACAGCTTGAAGACGGTGCCGAGAAAGGCGCCGCCGAACTCGTCGGCACCGCCGTTTGTCGTGCCGAACAGGTTGCCTGCAGCGTCGATCAGCAGGGTTCCCTGCGGCACGGCGCCGTTGGGGTCGTTGGAGCCGAACGAGGCGATGGTGGTCAGCGGCCGGTGGGTCGGTCCGGCCAGCTCGAAGATGGTGCCGCCGCCGCCCGGCCCGCCGTACTGCGTGGTGCCGTAGAGGTTGCCGGCGGCATCCAAGGTGAGGCCGCCGACCGGGTTGGCGCCGTTGGTGCCGTCGAACGCCGCCAGGGTGACGAGCCGGTCGTGGTTCGGCCCGACCAGCTCGAACACCGTGCCGTAGGTCCCTGGTCCGCCGGTGAACGTCGTCCCGTAGAGGTGTCCGGCGGCGTCCGCGACCAGGGTCGAGCCGGGCTTGCTGCCGTTGGTGATGGAGAACGAGACCAGCGTCGTCAGCGTCGTGTGGTCGGCGCCCGACAGCCGGTAGACCGAGCCGTCGCCGCTGGCGCCGCCGGCGCTGGTGGTGCCGAACAGGTTTCCGGCAAAGAACGGCGACCCCGTCACGTGAAACTGCCCCGGTGCGTAGAATGCCAGGCCGCCGAGCGGGGTGGCGCCGTTCGCACCGGTGAACGAGGCCAGCGTGACCAGCTTGTGGTGGTTGGAGCCGAGCAACTCGAACGCCGTGCCGGTTCCCGCGGTCCCGCCCGCCGAGGTGGTTCCGAACAGGTTGTCGAACGCATCGAGGGTCAGCGCGGTGGCCGGTCCGGTCCCGTTGTGGCTATTGAACCGGACCAGCGTGATAAGCTTGGTGTGGTCGGCTCCGGTCAGCTCGAAGACGCTGCCCTGGCCGTTGCCGCCGCTGCTGCCGCCGAACAACGTGGTTCCGTACAGGTTGCCCGCCAGGTCCAGCGTCAGCCCGGCAAGCGACAGGCCTTCGTTGACGCCGTCGAAGGAGACCAGCGTCGTCAGGACCGGCCCCGCAGCGCTGGCCGATGACGCCGGTGAGATGGCGGCCAGCAGGGCGGCGACGGCAAACATCGTTGCCTGACCGAGGTCTTTGCGTATCATCCGGTTCCTCAGGGCTGCCGGAGACGACCGGTCCGATCGCCTTCGAGGTCGAGTGCGCAGCCAGGTCCGGCGAAGTGGTGCCCGAGCGGCGGCGCTGCGTCAGACCGACCCTGACACGTAGGCGCGCAGGCTGTCCACCTCCTGCGCCTGCGACTCCAGCTTGGCCTTCACCACGTCGCCGATGCTGATCATGCCGACCAGGTGGTCCTCCTCGAGCACCGGCAGGTGGCGCACGCGGCTGGCCGTCATCAGGCCCATGGCGGCGTCGGTGCTCGTGGTGGGCGTCACTGTGAACAGCACGCTGGTCATCAGCTGGGCTGCGGTCATCTCCAGGCAGGCCGAGCCTTCGCGGGCCATGCGGCGGACGATGTCGCGCTCGCTGACGATGCCCATGAGCTGGCCGGCGGTGTCGCGCACCAGAACGGCGCCGATGCGCCACTCGGCCAGCATGGTGCACACGGCGGAGATGCGGGCGGTGGGTGCGACGGCGGCGATGTCGGTGCCTTTTTGGCGCAGGATGGAGGCGACGGTCATGATGTGAGGCTCCTCGCAAGAGAGTTGCGGGCGGACACCCAGATCAGCGCTTGGGCGTCACGCCCCCCGAACCGCGGAGCGTGCGCCTTTCGGCGCAGCGCGTGCAACAGGTAGCTGTGCGGTGCAGCAGAGTGCTGCTGCGGGTAGGCTTCAGCCATGGATGCCAGGCCATCAGCCTTGAGCCTTATAACAGCGGCCCTGGACCTTGACCTTCGTCGTCCGGCAAGAAAGGCAAGGCCTTCTTTTCTGAAGAAAAGAAGCAAAAGACTTTTGGTCCTGCTGTCGCGATGGTTCTGCAGCGCGCGCCATGGGAACAAAAGTTTTTTGGTTCTTTTTTTCAAAAAAGAACCGCTTGCTTTGCCTTATCAACGGTCGAGATGTGTGACGACTGGTATCAGCCAGATTTTGCCCTCGGACCTGAGGCTTCAGCTCTCAGCCTGACGCGCTCAGCCTTCGGTGCTGAGCGTGCCCGGCAGGGTTTGTTCCAGCTTGGCCAGGCGGGTTTCCATCGCTGCGAGTTTTGTCTCGGCGGCTTCCTGGCCGGCGCGGGCGCGGGCAGCGAGTTCGGCCACCGCGTCGAGTTCTTCCCGGCGCACCAGTTCGAGCTTGCGGATGGTCTCGTCCACGCGGGCGCGGACCATCGCCTCGGTTTCCTCGCGCAGACCCGCCAGGGCGGACAGCGCACCACCCGCTACGCCGGCTAGGTCGTCGAAGAAGCGCGGGCGTTCGGCCATGGTGTGTATCCTCAGTATGGAGCCAGTAGGTGGCCACACGGCGCACCCAGAGAGACAAAAGTTTTTGCTTCTTTTTTCAAAAAGAAGCGCTTTCTTCCCTCGGTTTGTCACCGCCAGCCCACCCCCTATAACCCGCCGCATGATTTTGGTCACCGGCGGCGCCGGCTTCATCGGCAGCTACTTGCAGGCCGAGCTTGTTCACCGCGGCGTGGAGACGGTGATCTCCGACCGGCTCGGCGATGGCGCCAAGTGGCGCAACCTGGCCACCCACCCGCCGGACCGGCTGGTGGACCCTGCAGAGCTGGACGCGTTCCTGGCCGCCGCGCCGCCGGTCGAGGCGGTGGTCCACATGGGGGCGATCAGCGGCACCCTGGCCACCGACGGCGACGAGGTCTGGCGCACCAACGTGGAGCTGAGCCGCAAGCTGTGGACGTGGTGTGCGCAGCACGGCGTGCGGTTTATCTACGCGTCGTCCGCGGCGACGTATGGCGCCGGCGAGGACGGGTTCGACGACGATCCTGCGCTGCTGGCAAGGTTGCGGCCGCTGAACCTGTACGGGTGGTCCAAGCACGTGTTCGACCAGGGGGTGATGCAGGCGCTGCGGCGCGGCGGGCCCAGGCCGCCGCAATGGGCGGGGCTGAAGTTCTTCAACGTGTACGGCCCGAACGAGTACCACAAGGCCAGCATGGTCAGCGTGGTGAAGGTGAAGTACGACGAGCTGTCGGCCGGGCGGCCGGCGCGGCTGTTCCGCTCGCACCAGCGCGATTTGCCGGACGGGGCGCAGGCGCGCGACTTCGTCTGGGTGGGGGACTGCGCTTCGGTGGTGCTGTGGTTGCTGGACAACAAGGAGGTCTGCGGCCTGTTCAACGTGGGGACCGGCGAGGCGCGCACCTACCTGGAACTGGCGCACGCCGTGGCGGACGCCGCCGGCGTGCGGGCGGACGTGGAGTTCGTCGACATGCCGGACGCGCTGCGGGCGCAGTATCAGTCCTACACCTGCGCGCGCATCGACCGGTTGCGCGCGGCCGGCTACACCGCGCCGTTCACACGGCTGGAGGACGGTGTGGGCCGCTACGTGGACACCTACCTCAGCCAGGCGGACCGATACCGATGAGCGCCCCGTTGCAGTTCCCTCAGTTCGACCCGGTCCTGCTGCATCTGGGGCCGTTGCAGATACGCTGGTACGCGCTGGCCTACATTGTGGGGCTGGTGACCGGCTGGCAGGTGATGCGGCGGCTGGTGCGCCTGCCCCCGGCGGTGGCGAGCCTGACGCAGACGGACGATTTCCTCACCTGGGCGACGCTGGGCGTGGTGCTGGGCGGGCGGCTTGGCTACTGCTTGTTCTACCAGCCGGGCTACTTCCTGACGCATCCGCTGCAGATTGCGGCGGTGTGGACCGGCGGGATGAGTTTCCACGGCGGGATGATCGGGGTGATCACCGCCATCGTTTTGTTCTGCTGTCGCAACGGTATTCCGGTGCTGGGGTTTGCCGACCGCATGGCGATCGTCACGCCGATCGGGCTGGGGCTGGGGCGGGTGGCCAACTTCATCAACGGCGAGCTGTGGGGGCGGCCGGCGCCGGACTGGCTGCCGTGGCGCATGGTGTTTCCGCGCGCGCCGGATGCGGTGCCGCGGCATCCGAGCCAGTTGTATCAGGCGCTGATGGAGGGGCTGGTCCTGTTCCTGGTGGTGTGGGCGTTCTCCCGCCGCGAGCGCATCCGCGCCAGGTTCGGCATGCTGACCGGGATATTCCTGGTGGGCTACGGCATTGCGCGGATCGTCGGCGAATTCTTCCGCGAGCCGGACGCGTTTCTCGGCTATTTGTGGCAGGGGGCGACGATGGGGCAGATCCTGTCGTTCCCGATGATCCTGGCGGGCGTGGGGTTCATCCTGTTCGCGCGGCGGCGGCGGCCGGTGGTGACGCAGGAGGCGGCGCCGGTTGGCTGAACGGCTGGACGCGTTCATGGCGCGGGCCAACGCCGCCTACTACGCGACGCACGACCCGTTCGCGGACTTCACCACCGCGCCAGAGATCAGCCAGATGTTCGGCGAGCTGCTGGGCGCATGGGTGGCGGTGGCGTGGCAGATGCTGGGCAGTCCGGGGGAGTTGCTGCTGGTGGAGGCCGGGCCGGGCCGGGGCACGCTGATGGCGGACGCGCTGCGGGTGATCTCGCGGGCTTCGCCGGGGCTTGCGGCCGCGGCGCGGGTGCATTTCGTGGAGACGTCGCCGCGGTTGCGGGCGGAGCAGGCGCGGCTTGTACCTGGGGCGGTTTGGCACGACAGGGTGGAGGATGTTCCGGACGGGGTGGCGATCGTGCTTGCCAACGAGTTCCTCGACGCGCTGCCGATCAGGCAGTTCGTGCGCAGGGCGGATGGGTGGGCGGAGCGCTACGTGTCCGGTGGTGCGTTTGCCGAGGTGGCGGGGCCGGGGCCGGACCGTAGGGCGGCGCCGGGCGAGGTGGTGGAGGTGGGCGAGGCGGGGCTGGCGTGGACGGCGGGCCTCGCGGCGCGGCTGGCTGCGCAGGGCGGGGTGGCGCTGCTGCTGGATTACGGCAGCGCGGAGAGCCTGCCGGGGGACAGCCTGCAGGCGCTGCGTGGCGGGCGGCCGAGCGACCCGTTGGGCAGCACAGGAGAGGCGGACCTGACGGCGCATGTGGACTTTGCCGCGGTGGCGGTGGCGGCGCGGGGGGCTGGGGCCGCGGTGTGGGGGCCGGTTCCGCAGGGGGTTTTCCTGGAGCGGATCGGGCTTTCGGCGCGGGCGGCGCGGTTGGCGGCGGCGCGGCCGGAGCGGGCGGCAGAGGTGGAGAACGCGGCGTCTCGGCTGGCGAGCCCGGGGCGGATGGGGGCGTTGTTCAAGGTGGTTTGTTTAGGCGGGCCGGGGTTGGCGGCGCCGGCGGGGTTTGAGGCATGAGAGAAAGCAAGCAGTTCTTTTTTGGAAAAAAGAACCAAAAAACTTTTGCTCCCTGTCGGGGAGTCTCCCGCGAGCGCGCGACAGCGGAGACAAAAGTCTTTTGCTTCTTTTCTTCAGAAAAGAAGGCCTTGCTTCCTGGCGGTGCAGCATGAGCGCCGAGCGTCTGATGCACCCCGCTCTGCTCGCCAGGCACGGCTTTTTCACCCGGCGCGGCGGCGTCTCGCAGGGCGCTTACGCCAGCCTGAACTGCAGCCTGTCCGGAGGGGACGACCCGGTTTGCGTGGCGAAGAACCGCGGGCTGGTGGCCGAAGCGATCGGCGTGGAGGCGGGCCGATTGGTGGGGGTGACGCAGGTGCACGGATGCCTGGTGGTGCGAGTTCAGCAGGCATGGCCGGCCGGGACGGGGCCGCGTGCGGACGCGATGGTCACCGTCGAGGCGGGCCTGGCGCTGGGCGTGATCACCGCGGATTGCGCGCCGGTGCTGTTTTGCGACGCGGCAGCCGGGGTGGTGGGCGCGGCGCATGCCGGGTGGCGGGGTGCGGCCGCGGGCGTGCTGGAGGCGACGGTGGCGGCAATGGTGGCGCTGGGGGCTGCGGCGGAGCGTGTGGTGGCGGTGGTGGGGCCGTGCATCGGGCAGGCGAGCTACGAGGTGGGGGAGGATTTGCGCGCGCCGGTGCTGGCGACGCGGGGGGATGCGGGGACGTTTTTTGTGGCCGGGCGGCGGGCGGGGCACTGGCAGTTCGATCTGGCGGGGTACTGCGCGGCGCGGCTGGTGGGCTGCGGGGTGGCGGTGGAGGTGTTGGGGGCGGATACTTGCGCGGATGAGGACAGGTTTTTCAGCCATCGGCGCCGGACTCTGGCGGGGGGAGGGGCGATTGGGCACCAGGTTTCGGTTGTCTGCCTGTGAGCAAGCGAGTGTTTGTTCGGAGAGGCGCCCCGAATGCCATGTAGCGCGCTGTTGCTGCGCTTCGGTGCTCATTGCCGCGGGGCGATTGGGCGGCAGGTTCCGGTTGTTGTTTAAAGCATCATCCGACTTTACGAGGTCGCCCGTCGGATACAGGTGCTCGCCAGAACATGGAGCGAGATCGTTTTTCGGCCTGCTTATCCGGTTCGACGAGGTTGGAAAACGCTTGAGGCAGACGAGGCGTTGGTTTTTGCGTTGTCGACTACAAAGGCAGGCTGACTGTCGCCTTGAGCTTTCTTCGGCCCCGTTGGATTGGCTTAGCAGGCCGAACAACATTCCAGGTTTGGTTTTGGCGAGCATCTGCCTCCTGTTTGGTCAAACTGTTCTTGGACGCGCGTGTTCGCCGCTCGGGCGCTCATGACCAAGCGATATCTGCGCTTCCGTACTCGGAACAACATGCTCGCTCACTCGTCGTGCTCCATCTCGATTCGGACAATGCTAGAGAAAAGCAGGAAGCTTCTCGTCCTGAGGCTGTGCCGTGTCGCCACGGCGAGCCCTCAGGGGACAAAAGTTTTTTGGTTCTTTTTTTCAAAAAAGAACTTGCTTGCTTTCTGCTTGCTGGTTTCCGCCTGCGGCGACCTGCCACGTCCCTTCGCCGGCAATCCCGGCCGCGCCGCGCTGCAACTTTCCGCACCGCCGCCGCCCAGGCTGGTGGTGCCGGCGCCGCAGGAGGGCTTGCTGCCGGAGAAGGACGCGGCCGTCTGGGCGCACCAGGTGACCGACGCGTTGGTGGCCGAGGAGGTGCCGGCCTTTGCCGAACCGGGCCGGCCGGGCGAGTGGGTGCTGCGCCTGTCCGCCAGCGTGCAGGGGCAGAGCGTGGTGCCGCGTTACGAGCTGATCGACCCGAAGGGCGGCAACCGGGGAGATGTGACGGGGCATCCGGTGGCGGAGGCTGCTTGGGCGCAGGCGGATCCGGCCTCGTTGCAGCAGGCGGCGAGCGAGGCGGCGCCGCAGGTGTTGGCGATGCTGCGGTCCGTGGATGCGACGATCAAGCAGAGCGACCCGAACAGCTTATACAACCGGCCGGCGCGGATTTTCTTTAGCGGCGTGACTGGGGCGCCGGGGGATGGAAACGCGTCGTTGGCGCGTGGGATGCGCAAGAAGATACCCGATACGGGCGACCAGCTTGTGGACCGGGCGGCGGCGGCGGATTTTCTGCTGCGGGGCACGGTGAGGGTGACGGACGAGCCGGACGGCCAGCAGCAGGTGGAGATACATTGGCTGGTGAGCGATGCATCCGGCAGGTTGGCGGGCGACGTGGCGCAGGGGCACGACGTGCCGAAGGGGACGCTGGATCGGTTCTGGGGGGACATTGCGGGCGTGGTGACGGACGAGGCGGCGGGCGGGGTGCACGAGGTGATTACGAATTTCTCGGGGCGGAAGAAGAGGACGGTTTGAGTGGGGTTATCGGAAAGTTTCTAGGCCGTTCCAATGTCCTTGACGTGGGGCGTGCAGGCTCGGATGCATCAAGTCGAATTCTTCTAGCAGGTAGTTTCCACGTCCGTAGTTGCATGCGGCACAGGTGAGATAGACGTTGTCGAGGTCGCTGCGACCGCCTCTGGCGTGCGGCAAGATGTGATCATACTGAGCCCACATGCACTGAAACGCTGCATGCTGTGTGGCGTTCGTTCCCTCCCAGGGCACAGCTGTTGGGTATTCTCGACGGGTCGCGGCTCTCACCTTGCCTTGGACGACCGGTATCTTGCAGAAACGGCAGTAATGTCCGTCTCTTTGATGGATCAGGCGTTTTGTTTCTGCCGTTGCATTTCGCGGCAGGGCTCGTTGTTCCTTGGAGAACACCGGAGTGCTGTCTGCGATCCGGCGGGGCCTGTTATAGACGGTCTGCTTTCCCCGTACCGACTCAAGCCAATCCCACACGACTTTGTCGTTAGTTAAGCGCAGGAGCTCTTCTGCCCTGTCACGCTCGCCTCGTAGGTGAGCAGCGACCGCATCCGTAAGACGCTGGGCCGCAGTTTCGATTTCGGCAATCGGCTCGCGCAGGCATCGACGAAGGGTCATTCTGATTCTGTAAGTTTATATTCGACGACTCGGCAGAGACCCCGAGACGTCATTGAGTGATTGGCTAGACTTTGGCGAGATAGGTGAATGGACGCGATCTCGCGCGCTCCTACTCACTTCCAAACCTGCAGTCAGCAAACATCCCGGTCTCCGGCTTTCTGTCATCGAGCTGTTATGTTGCGACTAAGCATCTTTCTTCGAGGAAAGGAAGCGAGAATTTTGTCTTGACGGGCACAAGCCGTTTCGGCTGCGTGAACCAGGAGACAAAAGTTTTTTGGTTCTTTTTTTCAAAAAAGAACCGCTTGCTTATTTCAACGCCCGCTCCAGTCGCCCAAGCGCCCGTTCCAGCACCACTGGCGACTGCGCGAAGCACAGCCGCAAATGCCCCTCTCCGCCGGCGCCGAACGCGCAGCCGGGGGCGAGGGCGACGCCGTGTTCGTGCACCAGGCGCATTGCCAGGCCGAGGCTGTCGGCGAGGCCGTCCACGCCGATGAAGGCGTAGAACGCGCCAGGTGGCGGCGCCCAGCGCACGCAGGGCAGTCCCTGCAATGCGTTTGCTGTCATGCTGCGGCCGGCGGCGCAGTAGGCGCGGAAGCGGGCGACGAAGGCTTCGTCGGCCAGGGCGGCGAGGGCGGCGGCCTGCACGAAGGCGGCGACGCCGGAGTGGGTGATCTCGACGAGTTCGGAGAAGCTGTCGCGCGTGCCGGCGGGTACGATCAGCCAGCCGATGCGGAAGCCGGTCATTGCCCAGGCTTTTGAGAAGCTGCCAACCACCAGCACGCGGTCTTCCGGCGTGCAGATGTCGAGGATGGAGGCGGCTCGGTCGCCTTTGTAGACGAGGCGGTTGTACACCTCGTCGGAGATCAGCCAGGTGTTGGTGGTGCGGCAGATGTCGAGGATGGCGCGGATTTCGGCGGCGCTGGCGGTCCAGCCGGTGGGGTTGCCCGGGCTGTTCACCCACAGCGCGCGGGCGCCGACCAGGCGTGTGGCGAGGCGGTCAAGGTCGAGCGTGAAGCCGCCGTCTTGCGTGTTGGTGAGCGGGAACTCTTCGAGCTCGGCGCCGCGCATGCGGCCGGCGTTGGCCGAGTTGGGCCAGGCGGGTGTGAGGTGCAGCAGCCTGTCGCCGGGTTTTAGCAGGGCGGCCATTGCAACGTTTACCGCGGCCATGCCGGAGCCGGTGATTTGCACCCGCGGCTCTTCGATCGGGAGCGCGTGTTGCATGGTGAGGTGGGCGGAGAGCGCGTGGCGCAGAGCGGGCAGGCCGCGCACGTCGGAGTAGCGGGTCTGCCCGGCGTCCATCGCTGCAGCGAGGGCGCGGTGGGCTGTTTCGGGTGCGGCGACGTCGCTTTCGCCGAAGCAGAGAAAGGCGGTGTCCGGGCGGGCGAAGGCGGCGCGGGAGACGGTGATGATGTGGGAGCCGGTGGCGGCTGCTATGTCCATGATGCACCAGAAAGAAAGCGCTTCTTCGAGAAAAAGAAGCAAAAAGCTTTTATCACGGCTGTCGCGGAGTCTCCTCAGACGCGCGCCCAAGAGACAAAAGTTTTTTGCTTCTTTTTTTCAAAAAAGAAGCGCTTGCTTACTTCCTTTCAATACGCGTTGCAAACGCGCTGTATCCCGCATCCACCGCGATCATCGCTGCATTCCGCCCATCATCGGCTTTCGTGTGCGGGCTCGCGCCACGCTCCAGCAGCAACTCGGCGAGGGCGATGTTCCCGCGCAGCGCGGCCGCGTGCAGCGCGGTAAAGTTGCTTTGCTGCAGCGCGTTCGGATCGGCGCCGGCATCCAGCAGCATCCGGCAGATTTCCTCGCTGCCCTGTGTGGCCGCGCTGTGCAGCGGGCGCAGCAGCGAGCCGTTGGTGGCAGCCGCGTTGCAGTCGGCGCCGGCGGTGAGCAGCACGCGCGCCGCGTCCACGTGGCCGAAGAAGCAGGCGAGATGCAGCGGCGTGAAGCCGTCGGCCGCGTGGGCGCTGACGGCGGCCGGCACGTCGCGCAGGTTGCGCTCGAGTGCGGCGGTGCTGCCGAGTGCGGCCGCTTCGAACACGGTGAGGTAGTCACGGCGTGCGGCGATCGCTTCGGCGACTGCGGTTTGGCGGTGATAGAGTGCGAGCATGAGCGCGCTTGGCTCGTCTTCCTGCGCGCAGAGCGTGGGGTGGCCTTCGAGCAGGTGCAGCGCTTCGGCCGGGGCGTGGGCGATCGCGTCCAGCAGTGCGGCGTGCGCGTCGGTCATTGTTTTACCACGGGCAGGTCCACCACGCTGTCGGCGAACAGCTTGATCGTTTCGGGTTGGTAGTCCGCCGTCTTTGCGAAGAAGATGTTGTCTACGAAGGTTTGCGGGTTGCGGTCGTAGAGCGGGAACCAGGTGGACTGCACCTGCACCATGATGCGGTGGCCGGGCAGGAACACGTGGTTCGCGTTGGGCAGCGGGAAGACGTAGCTCTGCTTCTGGTTGGCCGGCACCGCTTCGGGCTTGTCGTAGGCGTGGCGGAAGCGGCCGCGCAGGATGTCACCGGAAACCATCAGCTGGTAGCCGCCGAGTTCGTGTTGTTGTGCGACCTGGTCGGGGTAGACGTCGATCACCTTGACCACGAAGTCCACGTCGGTGCCGGTGATGCTGGCGTCGAGATGGGCCAACAGAGCGCCGGCGATCTTCACCGGTGCGGTCAGCCGGTCGGTGGTGAAGCTGAGCACGTCGGGGCGGGTGGAGGCTTCGCGCTGGTCGCTGGAGAGCCAATCTGTCCAGCTGCGCGCTTCACCTTCTTCCAGCAGGTGGATCGGGCGCTGGATGAACGGCACCGGTCTCGCCGGGTCCGACACGTAGCTGGAGGCGGCGTCGGCGGCACCCGTGCCGGCGTCGGGCGAGAGTTTGGCACCGGGCAGCAGGTGCATCGGCACCGCGCCGATCGGGCAGTTGGCCTCGCAGCCCTGCGGCCAGGATGCCAGGCGCAGCCAGCGGTTGGTGCCGCTTTCGAACGCGTTGACGTGGGCCACGTCCATCGGTGGCGCGTCGTCCTTCAGGTAGTGGTCGAGGAACGGGCGCAGGATGTGCTCGCGGAAGTAAAGTCCGCTGTCGCTGCCGAGGCGGATCGTGCCGAGCGTGTCCTGGGCGGAGATCTCCTGGCCGTGGTGCCACGGGCCCATCACCAAATACAGTTTGTCGTCGCCGGGGGTCTTCGCACGCAGCGCCTGGTAAACGGCGGGCGCGCCGTAGATGTCCTCCTGGTCCCACAGGCTGTGCACCAGCATGGTTGGAACGGCGAGTGGCGCGCTGGCGAGGATCTTGTCCATCGCCTGCTGCTGCCAGAATGAGTCGTATGCCGTGTGCTGCGTCAGCTTGCGGTAGAAGCCGACCTGGTCCTCGCCGTGGCTGGCCGCCATCGCACCGGCCGAGCCGAGCTCGAGAAACGCGTCGTAGTCGTCGTAGTGGTCGGTCCACCACTTCGTGGTGTTGTCGCGCGTGGCTTCCTGTTCGTAGACGTAGTTGAGGCTGCCGAGCTGGCGGAAGGCGCCGCGGTGGAACCAGTCGTCGCCCATCCAGCCGTCCACCATCGGGTTCATCGGCACGGCGACCTTCAGCGCCGGGTGCGGATGCACCATGCTCATCAGCGTGGTGAAGCCGTCATAGGAAATTCCGATGGTGCCGACACGGCCGTTGCTCTCGGGCACGTTGTGCACCAGCCACTCGATCGTGTCGTAGGTGTCGGTGCTGTGGTCGGTTTTGGTGTCGTTGAGCGGGCCGATCAGCGGCCGGTTCATCACGTAGTCGCCCTCGGATTTGTACTTGCCGCGCACGTCTTGTACCACGCGGATGTAGCCGGCGGCGACGATCACGTCGTCGGCGTTGTCGTAGCCGTCGAGCGCTGCGATCAGGTGCGCGCCGTTGTCGTAGCTGGTCAGCTCGGTGGCGTTATACGGCGTGCGGGTCAGCAACATCGGCGCGCGATGGGCGCCGCGGGGGACCAGGATGACGGTATGCAGGTGCACGCCGTCACGCATGGGGATCATCACGTCGCGCCGGTCGAAGTCGAAGCCCTTGGTGACCTCCTTGAAATGCGCCGGCGTCTCGCTCTGCAAGGTTTGCGCACGCGCGGAGCACACGATTGAGGCTGCAAGGACGGCGATCAGGAGTGTCTTCATCGGGGGGAGTCCATGTTCGCGTTCATGAAAAAACTTGTTGGATGGTCATCCGGGGTGAGGCAAGGCAAGCAGTTCTTTTTTGAAAAAAGAACCAAAAAACTTTTGTCTCTCGTGAAGGTGCGTGGCTGAGGCGTGTCGTTTCAATCGTCCGCGACAACGAGAGCAGACGCGTTCTTGATGCGCGGTGGCGTCGCGCTCTGCAGAATTTGCGGGTGGGCGGAGCGCATGACTGACGTTGCGGGAGGTATGGACAGATGCGTTCTCATCGCTCGCCTTCCTGCAGCGCTCGTCAGGACCCGCCAAAGCAAGGCAAGCAGTTCTTTTTTGAAAAAAAGAACCAAAAAACTTTTGTCTCTCGCAGGCCTACCAAGCTGAAACGTGTCGTTTCAGCCGTCCGCGACAGCGAGAACAAAAGCTTTTTGCTTCTTTTTCTCGAAAAAGAAGCGCTTGCTTGCTTGCGTTTCCAAAAGCCGGGCTGATGAATCAGTTGGCGCGGTGTCGGAGCGTCGTGCGAGTAGCACGCTGTCGCATGACAAAACCGCGCCAGATAGCCGCCAGGGCGGCTTTTCAGCCGCCAGTCACATCGGTGGCTTTACGCCGCCTACGCCCACCATCACCCGCAGCGCGCTCGGCGTGCCGCCCGACGGATCAGCGAGGACGAACGCCGCCGCACCCACCTTCAGCACGCTCTTGTCGGCCGGCTGCAGCGCCACCACCGGCACGCCTGCCGGCACCACGATGCTCTTCTGCCCACCCTTGTAGGACACCGTCAGGTGCAGCGCGCCGCCCTTGGACGTCGCCGCGTCAATGTTGCCGTTCGTCATGCTGGTGGCCACGCGCGGGCCGCCGGCGGCAACGGTGCCGTTGGTCATCGAGGTGGAGACGGCGGACCCACCGCTGGGGTCGGGCAGCTTGTCCCAGTTGTAATGGCCTTCGCCGGCGCCGCGCATCGCCGGCGGGAACACCACCACTTCGACCGATGTGAGGTGGCTGCCGGTGCCCTTGGTGGCGGTGCCGATGAAGCTGCCGGGCTTGATGGCCGCGGCGTCGGAGGCGACTACGCCGGCGTAGCCGGTGGCGGGGCCGAGCGTCACCTTCTCGCTGGTGCCGTCCTGGGTCTGCAGCGTGATGCTGCCGGCATCGACCTTGGCGATGGTGCCGCGCAGCCGCACGGGCGGTGTGGCGGCCTGGGCGGAGGCGGCCAGGAGCAGGGTGAGGGCGACGAGAGGGGCGCGGGGCATGGAACACCTCGAAAGGAAGGAAGCGGTTATTTTCCGAAAAAGAACCGAAAAACTTCTGCGCCCTGGCGCGCGCGGCTGCAACACGGCCGCGCGCGGAAACGAGCAGGGGCGGCGCGGCGTTCGGGCCTCGGATATGGGGGTTGCGCTATGACAGGCGACACGCGCGCACCGGCGCGCCGCACCGGCGGGTCACGGCTCGCCCTGACGCCCAGCGCGCTCAGCATCCTGGCGGGCGTCTTGCTGTTCGTGGGCCTCGGCTTCGCCGGCGCGGCGGTGTTCTCCGCTAACCGGGCCCGGGTGGTCGTGGCCGAACAGAACCGGTTCCTGGTCACTGCCGAGCAGTTGCTGTCCCAGCTCAAGGACCTCGAGACGGGCGAGCGCGGCTTCGCGCTGACCGGAGACGCGGCCTACCTGCAGCCCTACGACCAGGCGGTGGGCATCATACCGCAGGCCATGGGCGACCTCGTGTCCATCCGGCCCAACATGTCGGTGCTGGCAGGCCTGGTCAGGGACAAGCAGGATTTCGCGGCCAGGGTGATCGCCGCGCGCCGCAGCGGCGGGCTGGACGCGGCCACCGCTCTGATCCGCACCGGTCAGGACAGGGTGTCGATGGACCGGGTCCGCGGCCGGGTGGCCCAGCTTCAGCAAGTGGCACAGCACCGCATCGTGGTCACCGAGCGGGCACAGGCGGCGCGCGGGCCCGCGCTGGAAGCAGCCGCGGCGTCCTGCATCCTGGCCGCCTTCGCCTCGCTGGCCGTGCTGGCCTGGCAGCGCCGCCGTGCCGCCCGCGCCAGTGCCGCGCTGCTGACCAGCGTGATGGAGCACGCGCCCATTGGGCTGGGCTTCCTCGACCCGGAGCTGCGCGTGGCCCACCTGAACCAGACCCTCGCGGGGATGGGCGAGCGTGCGCTGCCGATCGAGCTCGGCCGCAGCCTGTGGGACGTGGTGCCAGACCTGCAACCGACGCTGGAGCCGCGGCTGAAGGCGGCGTTGCAGGCCGGACTGCCCATTACCGGGGTGGAGGGTGCGGTGCGCGGGCGGGGTGCGGCCACCCGCAACGAGTTCGAGTTCGGCTTTTTTCCGCTGCCGGACGATGGCAACGGCAGTTCGGCTGGCGCCGGCATGGTGGTCAACGACATCACCGTGCGCAAGCGTGCCGAACGCCGGCTGCGCGAGAGCGAGGAACGCTACCGCGCGCTGATCAGCACCAGTGCCGCGATGGTTTGGACCACGACGCCGGAGGGCGCGTTCACCGGCCTGCAGACGAGCTGGAACAATTTCACCGGCCAGACGAAGGAGGAGAGCACCGGCTTCGGCTGGCTGAACGCGATCCACCCCGAAGACCGTGCCGACGCGGAAGCGTGCTGGCGCCACACCGTGTCCACCAACGGGGTGTGCGCGGCGGACTACCGCGTGCGCCGCGCCGACGGCGAGTGGCGCATCATGACCGCGCGCGCGGTGCCGATCATGGACGACGACGCGGTGCGCGAGTGGGTGGGCATGCACACCGACATCACCGAGCGCCGGCGCGCCGAGGAAGAGCTGAACGCCGCCAAGGAGAACGCCGAGGCAGCCAACCGCGCCAAAAGCCAGTTTCTCGCCAACATGAGCCACGAGTTGCGCACGCCGCTGTCGGCGGTGATCGGCTACGCGGAGATGATCGAGGAGGACCTGACGGACTCCGGCGACACGGCGTTGCTGGGCGACGTGGGCAAGATCAAGTTCAACGCGCGCCACCTGCTCGGCCTGATCAACGACGTGCTTGATCTTTCCAAGATCGAGGCCGATCGGATGACGACGTTTGCGGAAACCTTCGAGACGGGTCAGTTGCTGGCCGACGTGGCGTCCACCGCCGAGGCGCTGGTGCGGCAGAAGGAGAACACGCTGGCGGTTGAGGTGGCCGACAACGTCGGTAGCATGCACACCGACCAGGTGAAGTTGCGGCAGTGCCTGTTCAACCTGGTAAGCAACGCGGCCAAGTTCACCGAGGGCGGCACCATCACGTTGCGCGCGGTGCGTGACGGCGATTGCGTGGTGTTCGACGTGAGCGACACCGGCATCGGCATGACGCAGGAGCAGCTCGACCGCCTGTTCGAGCGCTTCAGCCAGGCGGACGCCTCCACCACACGGCGGTTCGGCGGCACCGGCCTGGGCCTGGCGATCACCCGCGCGTTCTGCCGGCTGCTGGGCGGCGACATCACCGTGCGCAGCGCCTATGGCGAGGGTTCCACCTTCAGCATGCGCGTGCCGGCCGAACTCGCCGTCGAGGCGCAGGAGGAGGCGGCGGAGGCGGGTGTCCAGCATCCGCACGCCGACCGCACGCTGGTGCTGGTGGTCGATGACGACGGTGCGCAGCGCGACCTGCTGACGCGCTTCCTCGAACGCGAGGGCTTTTCCGTGCGCGCAGCGGTGGACGGCAAGTCCGGCCTGGAGCTGGCCCGCGAGCTGAAGCCGCGCGCCATCCTGCTCGACGTGATGATGCCGTCGATGGACGGCTGGTCCGTGCTGAGCACGCTGAAGGCGGATGCGGATCTCGCCAAGATCCCTGTGGTGATGGTCACCTTTGTCAACGAGCCGGGCCTTGGCGCCTCGCTGGGCGCGGCCGACATGGTGCCCAAGCCGGTGGAGTGGGACCGCCTGCGCACGGTGATGGAGCGGTTCCGCGGCGACGCCGGCGACATCCTGGTGGTCGACGACGACCCCGACGCCCGCCACCGGCTGCGCACCGTGCTGGAGCGCGACGGCTGGACCGTGACGGAAGCTGAAAACGGCCAGGACGCGCTGGCACAGGTGGGCCGCGCGCCGCCGCAGCTGATCCTGCTGGACCTGACGATGCCGCTGATGGACGGCTTCGCGTTCCTGCACGAGCTGCGACAGCGGCCAGGCTGCGAGAACATACCGGTGGTGGTGCTGACGGCGCGCGACCTGGACGCCGCCGACCGTAAGCGCCTGCAGGGGGCCGACCGGGTGCTCAGCAAGGGCGAGACCAACCTTCGCCAGCTCGCCGGCGAATTACGCTCGCTCACCCCGCAGGCCGAGACGGAACCGGCCGGCCTGCGTGCAGCGACACCTCAAGGATAGTCCGATGCGATTGCTGCTCGTGGAAGATCATGAAGAGATCTGGGACTTTCTCTCCCGGCGGCTGCAGCGGCGCGGCTATGAGGTGAGTGTCGCGACCGACGGCCAGGCCGGCGTGGACCAGGCACGCGCGCTGCAACCCGGTGTGATGCTGCTGGACATGAACCTGCCGGTGATGGACGGCTGGTCGGTCGCACGGCTGCTGAAGGCGGACCCGGCGACGGCACACATCGCCATCATCGCGCTGACCGCGCATGCGATGTCCGGCGACCGGGAAAAGGCGCTGGCGGCAGGGTGCGATGACTACCACCCGAAGCCGATCGATTTCTCGGCGTTGCTGACGCAGATTGAGGCTTTGGCGCAGCACGTTGGTGGGTAGCAAGCAAGGCAAGCGGTTCTTTTTTGGAAAAAAGAAGCAAAAAGCTTTTGACTCCGCTGTCGCGCGCTCGCCGGTGAGCGCGCGACAGCGGAGTCAAAAGCTTTTTGCTTCTTTTTCTCGAAAAAGAAGGCCTTGCTTGCTTTCTCGATGACAGGTTCAACCGAAGCCCTGCTAGCCTTCGCCGCCGCCCAGCACCCCGGCGCCCCGCCCGCCGCGCAAGCCGAGATGTTCGACGGTGCCGACGTGTCCGGCCGTGCGCTCCGCCTGGCCGGTGCCACGCTGGCCAAGGCGAGCCTGCGCCACGCAAACCTGTCCGGTGTGGACCTGGCGCAAGCCGACCTGACCGATGCTTCGTGCGGCGGCGGCAATTTCGATGGTGCCAGGCTGGAACAGGCGGTGTTCCGCAACGCCGACCTCGCCGGCGCAAGCCTGCGCGGTGCGGATGCGGGCCAGGCGTGCTTCGCCGGCGCGCTGCTGGAGGACGTGTCGCTGGCCGGCGCGCGCCTGCGTTTCGTGGACTTCACCGGCGCGGTGATGGATGGCGCGGACGTTTCGGACGCCGATTTATGGGGCGCGCGGATGAGCGGGGTTGTCGCCCATCGCGCCTGCTTCAGGCGGGTGAAGTTCGACGAGGTTCAGATGTCCGGCGCCGACCTCACCGGTGCCGACCTGGCTGGCGCCACGCTGCGGCGTGCACAACTGTCCGGGACCTGCCTGCACGGCGTAGATCTGCGCGACGCGGTGCTGGACGGCGCTGACCTGTCCGGGGCGGACCTGTCCCAGGCGATCCTGCCGCACGTGGTGCTGACAGGGTGCGACCTGCGCCACGCACGCTTCGCCGGCGCCTGGCTGGAGCGCACCCGCATGCGGGCACACCAGCTCGGCGGCGCCATCGGCGAGGACCAGGCGGGCGACTACGACGCGGCGGTGGAAGGCTACATCGTGCTGGAACAGAACTTCCGCAGCCTTGGCAACGCTGCAGACGCCAGCTGGGCGTTCCGGCGCCGCCGGCGGATGGGCAAGCGGCTGCACCGCACGCACGCCGTGGCGGCATGCCGCGCCGGCGAGCTCGGTGCCGGGTTCTACGCAGGCCTGCACTGGATCAGCGACGTGGCCGCGGAGCTGCTGTGCGACTACGGCGAGAGCCTGACGCGCATCCTGCGCGCGTTGGCGCTGGTGCTGCTCGGCTGTGCGGCGCTGTACTGGTGGACCGGCAGCCTGGTGCCGCGCGAGGCGGGGACGCACAGCCATTTCGGCTGGATCGACTACCTGCTGTTCAGCCTGGATTCGATGACGTCGGTGGGCACCGGCGAGGTGGCGCTGAAGCCGGCCGGAGAGCTGGGCGTGCTGGTCTCTAGCCTGCAGACGGTGGTGGGAACGGTGCTGCTGGGATTGTTCGGGTTCGTGCTGGGCGTGCGGATGCGGAACTGACGGCGTGCGTCCTAGGCTGGCATGGGGCGTTCTGCGGCTGGCAAGCAGTTCTTTTTTGAAAAAAAGAACCAAAAAACTTTTGTTCCCTGAGTACACGCTGCAGAAACCTCCGCGACAGCAGGACCAAAAGTTTTTTGCTGCTTTTTTTCAAAAAAGCAGGCCTTGCTTGCTCCTTCCTACTGGTGGTTGTTGTTGAGCAACGGGTTCACGTTGTAACTGAACCCCCAGCTCACCGGCACGAACTGCTGGAAATGCTGGTTGAACCACACGTAGACCTGCGCGATGCCGGAGCGCGGCACGTACACCACGTCGAACGGTGCGAGTTGCACGTCGGCTGCCGGGTTCGTGCCGGTCATCGCGCCCCGGTAATCGGCCGAGAGCACCACCGGGCGGCCGCCGGCAGCGTGGCGCAGGATGAAGACGTGGGTCTCGTCGCCGGTGGTGCGCAGGCCGCCGGCGCGTGCCACGGCCTGCAGCAAGGTCAGCGTCGGTCCCTCGGTGCTGAACTCGCCAGGGGCCACCACCTCGCCGGCCACGTAGACCTTCGCCGGCGAGGCGGATTTCACCTCCACCGTCAGTTGCGGGTTCTTCAGTTCGGATGCGTAGGTCTGTTGCAGGGCGGCGGCAATCTCGTCCGGGGTGCGGCCGGCAGCCTGGACCGATTGCGCCAGAGCGGTGGTCACCCGGCCGTCGGGCCGCACGGTGACGTCCTCGTTGAGCTCCGGCGCGGTGTAGAGGCGCACGCCCAGCACGTCGCCGACTTGCACCAGGTAGGGAGCGGTTGAGGCTGCGGGTGTAGGCGGGGCCGGTTGCAACCTGTGGGCAGTTGGCTCGCAGGCGGCGAGCAGCACGACGCAGAGGGCGAGAGCACGCGGCATAACCTAAGGTAGCAATGATTGCGGATGGGAACTACCCGGGAAGTAAGCAAGGCCTTCTTTTTCGAGAAAAAGAAGCAAAAAGCTTTTGTTGCGGCTGTCGCGGTTCTATCCGGGGGATAGGGTGTTCGGCGACCTGGGTTGTGGTCAGCTTTTCAGGGCTTGCAGGTAGATCAGCAATCCGGCCTCCAGCAGGTCTTCCGGCGTCATCGGCAGCTTGCGGCGCGCCCCGCTTGGCCCCTCGATGAACAGCGATGCGACACCGTGGCACAGCGACCAGACGTGCAGCGCCACCATCAGCGCCGGCGGCCGGCCCTGCTGTTTCATGCCGCTGGTGGCCGCGTCGGCCGCCAGGCGGAGCACGCCGAACGCACGCTCGGAGGCGGTGAGCAGCGCCGGGTCGTCGTCCAGCGGGAAACCCGGCTCGAACATGGCCGCGTAGAAGGCGGGCTCTCGCCGGGCGAAGCCTAGGTAGGCGCGCGCGCAGGCTTCGATGGCGGCGACCGGGTTCGGGCGGCCGTCATCCCAGGCGGCGTAGAGCTCTTCGGCAAACTTCTCGAAACCCTGCTTGGCGATCTCGGCGACCAGCGCGTTGCGGTCGCGGAAATGGCGGTAGGGGGCGGCGCCGCTGACGCCGACCGCGCGCGCCACTTCGGCCAGGGTGAACCCGTTGGGGCCGCTGGCGGCGATCATGTCCAGTGCGGCCTGGATCATCGCCTCGCGCAGGTTGCCGTGATGGTAACCGCGCGGCGGGGATTTCGGCGCGAAGCTCATGTTGAAGTGCTTACATCGGGCGGCGCTGTAGGCACAGGCAAGGCAAGCGGTTCTTTTTTGAAAAAAAGAACCAAAAAACTTTTGGTCTCGTCAGGCGTCGCGTGGTGAAGCGTGTCGTTTCAGCCGTCCGCGACAGCTTACAAAAAGCTTTTTGCTTCTTTTTCTCGAAAAAGAAGGCCTTGCTTGCTTTGGCTTCAGGCCTGCGCGGTGTGCTGTACACCCTTCTCCTGCAACAGGCTCTCCAACTCGCCAGCCTGGAACATTTCGGTGACGATGTCGCAGCCGCCGACGAACTCGCCCTTCACGTAAAGCTGCGGCACGGTCGGCCAGTTTGAAAACTGCTTGATCCCGTCGCGCAGTTCGGCGTCCTCGAGCACGTTGGCGGTGGCGAACTTCACGCCGAGGTGGCTGAGGATTTGCACCACGCGGGCGGAGAAGCCGCATTGCGGGAACATCGCGGTGCCCTTCATGTAGAGCATGACGGGGTTCTCGGTGATCTCGCGTTCGATCCGGGCGGTGGTGGTGGCGGTGTCGCTCATGGGGTGGTCTCCTGTGTCGGCACGGATGTCTGGAGGGCGAGCGCGTGCAGCACGCCGCCCATGCGGCCGCCGAGGGCGGTGAACACCATCTGGTGCTGCTGGATTCGGCTGCGGCCGCGGAAGCTTTCGCTGACGATGTGGGCGGCGTAGTGGTCACCGTCGCCGGCCAGGTCTTCGACCAGCACGTCGGCGTCGGGCAGGGCTGCGCGGATCAGGTCTTCGATCTCGATGGCCGACATCGCCATGGTCTGGTCCTTCAGTCCCTCATCCAGGTGCGGAAGAAGCGGTGGTGTGCCTCGTGCAGCACGTCGCGCGATATGGTCACGCCGTCGGGCAGTGTCAAACCGGTGCCGCCGGCACGGCCGACCGCCCGCGCCTCGATGCCCGCTTCGCTTGCCGCGCGCAGCAGGCCGGCCGGGTTGGGCGTGGCCAGCACGTAACGCGCCTGGTCCTCGCCGAACCAGAAGGCGTGCGGCGGGATTTCGGCGTGCGCGGGCAGGCTGGCAGGCGCGGGCAGGCTGGCAGGCGCGGGCAGGCTGGCAGGCGACGCAGGGCTGCCGGCCGGTAGGAGAACCGCAGGCGCCGGCTGGCTGGTCGTCGCCGCAGGGCTGGCGGAGGTTGGCGACAGGGCGGCACCCACCGGGCCGGCCAGCACCATCTCGGCTATCGCCACGAGCAGGCCGCCGTCGGAGAGGTCGTGGCAGGCGGTAACCCAGCCGGCGACGATGGCGCCACGGACGAAATCGCCCACCCGGCGCTCGGTCGCCAAATCCACCGGGGGCGGGGCGCCGGCTTCCTGGCCGGCCACTTCGCGCAGCCACAGCGACTGGCCCAGGTGGCCGGTCGTGTGGCCGACCAGCACCAGCGTGTCGTCGTCGGTCAGTGCCAGGCCCATGGCGTGGGCGGCGTCGTCCAGCACGCCGAGGGCGCCGATAGCCGGCGTGGGCAGGATCGGGCGGCCTTCGGTCTCGTTGTAGAGGCTGACGTTGCCGCTGACGACGGGGAAGTCGAGCGCGCGGCAGGCCTCGCCGATGCCCTGCACCGCGGCGACGAACTGGCCCATCACCTCGGGCTTTTCCGGGTTGCCGAAGTTGAGGTTGTCGGTAACCGCCAGCGGGCGGGCGCCCACCGCGGTGAGGTTGCGCCAGGCTTCGGCCACCGCCTGGGCGCCGCCGGCGTGCGGGTCGGCGGCGCAGTAGCGCGGCGTGCAGTCGGTGGTGAGAGCCAGCGCGCGGCGGCTGCCCTCGATGCGCACCACGGCGGCGTCGGCGGCACCCGGGCGGCGGATGGTCTGGCCACCGATGGTGCTGTCGTACTGGTCGGTGATCCAGGCGCGGCTGCACAGGTCGGGGCAGGCGATCAGGGTGAGCAGCGCGGCCTCGATGCCCACCGGGTCGGCCACCTCGCCCAGCGGCGCGGGGACGGCGGGCTCGGTATAGGGGCGGCGGTAGGAGGGGGCGAGGTCGGCCAGCGGCTCGAGCGGGATGTCGGCTTCCACGCGGCCCTGGTGGCGCACCACGATGCGGCCGATGTCGGTGAGGTGGCCGATGACGGCGAAGTCCAGCTCCCACTTCTCGAAGATGGCGCGGGCCATGTCCTGGCGGTCCGGGCGCAGCACCATCAGCATGCGCTCCTGGCTTTCCGACAGCATCATCTCGTAGGCGGTCATGCCGGCCTCGCGCTGCGGGCACGCATCCAGATCCAGCTCGATGCCGACGCCGCCCTTGCCGGCCATCTCGACGGACGAGCTGGTGAGGCCGGCGGCACCCATGTCCTGGATGGCGACGATGGCGTCGGTGCCCATCAGCTCCAGGCAGGCCTCGATCAGCAGCTTCTCGGTAAACGGGTCGCCGACCTGCACGGTGGGTCGCTTGCTGTCGGAGTCCGCGTCGAACTCGGCCGAGGCCATGGTGGCACCATGAATGCCGTCGCGCCCGGTGCGGCTGCCGACGTAGACCACCGGGTTGCCCACGCCGGCGGCCGCAGAAAGGAAGATGCGGTCCTGCCGGGCGATGCCGACGGTCATGGCGTTGACGAGCGGGTTGCCGTCGTAGGCCGCGTGGAAGTTCACCTCGCCGCCGACGGTGGGCACGCCCACGCAGTTGCCGTAGCCGCCGATGCCGCGCACCACGCCGTCCACCACGCGGCGGGTGACGGGGTTTTCCGGCCGGCCGAAACGCAATGCGTTGAGGTTGGCGACCGGGCGGGCGCCCATGGTGAACACGTCGCGCAGGATGCCGCCGACGCCGGTGGCGGCCCCCTGGTAGGGCTCGATGAAACTCGGGTGGTTGTGCGATTCCATCTTGAAGATGGCGGCCAGGCCCTCGCCGATGTCGACCACGCCGGCGTTCTCGCCAGGGCCGTGGATCACCCAAGGCGCGGTGGTGGGCAGGCCGCGCAGCCAGACGCGGCTGGATTTGTAGCTGCAATGCTCCGACCACATGACCGAGAAGATGCCGAGCTCGGTCAGGCTGGGGGTGCGGCCCATGATGGACAGCACCCGCTCGTATTCCTCGCCGTTGAGGCCGAAGGATTTGGCCAGCGCGGCGTCGACGTGTGCGTTCATCCGCTCAGGCCGCCAGCGCGTGGACGAGGCCGTCGAACAGTGCGGCGCCGTCCGTGCCGCCGACCAGCGGGTCCACCAGGTCTTCGGGGTGCGGCATCAGGCCGAGCACGCGGAGGTTGGCGCTGTAGATGCCGGCGATGGCGGCCAGGCTGCCGTTGAAGTTGGCTTCCGGCACGGCCTCGCCGTCGGCGTCCACGTAGCGGAACGCGACGCGGCCTTCGCCCTCCAGCTCGGCCAGCGTGTCGGGGGCGGCGAAGTAGTTGCCGTCGCCATGCGCCATCGGGGCGCGGATCACCTGGCCGGGGGCGTAGTGGCCGGTGAAGGCGGTGTCGGCACGCTCGATGCGCAGGTGGCAGTCGCGGCTGATGAAGCGCAGGCCGGCGTTGCGCAGCAGCGCGCCCGGCAGCAGGCCGGCCTCGGTGAGGATCTGGAAGCCGTTGCAGATGCCGAGGATGTGGCCGCCGCGCGCGGCGAACGCGTGCAGCGCCGGCATGATGGGGGACTGCGCGGCCATGGCGCCGCAGCGCAGGTAGTCGCCGTGGCTGAAGCCGCCGGGCAGGACGACCAGGTCTATGTCGGGGAGTTCGGTCTCGCGGTGCCACAGCATGACGGGTGCGCGGCCGGCGGATTGGGACAGGGCGATGGCTACGTCGCGCTCTCGGTTGGTGCCGGGGAAGATGAGGATGGCGGTCTTCACGGGCGGGCTCCGACAGGGAAGGAAGCAAGGCCTTCTTTTTCGAGAAAAAGAAGCAAAAAGCTTTTGTCTCGGCTGTCGCGGACTACTGAAACGACACGTCTCACCACGGCACACCTACGAGAGACAAAAGTTTTTTGGTTCTTTTTTTCAAAAAAGAACTGCTTGCCTTGCCTTACTACGCGAACGCCGCCGCCACCACTTTTGCCGCCCTGCCCAGCTCCGCCTCGTAACCTGCCGCCAGCGCCACCGCCCGCCCGCGCCGCGCGATCTCCTGCGCGGCCGCGTCGTTGGCCTGCAGCCACGCCACCTGCGCCGCCAGGTCCGACAGGTCGGCGGCGACCGGGACGAAATGCTCCCACGCGACCAGGCGGTCGTGCAGCCACAGGCGGGGCGCGCCCGAAGCGCCCGCCCGCAGCAGGCAGGCGCCGCTCAGCAGGTCGGCGAACAGTGCCGACGAGCTCGTCACCGGCTGTTCCGCCTCCAGCGCGTAACGCGGCGCCACCCCGCCCGCGCCCGGCGTGGCGAACACCACGCCGTCCACCTGGACGGCCTCGTCAGGCTTGGGGCCGCCGCGGGCGGGTTCCGGGCACAGCACCTGGCTGGGGCGCGCCGCCCAGTCGGCGAGCGGTGCGTGGCGCAGGCGCGGGTAGCCGCGGGTGTTGAGGAAGTCGGGGTCCGGCAGCAGGCCGGCCTCCGCGCGGGCGCTGCAGAAGGCCAGGCCCGCCCGCCGGTCGCGCGTGCCGAGCGCGATCCTGCAGCGCCCGGGCTTGGCCTGGCCGGACCGCAGGGCTGCGGCGAACACCGGCAGCACGGACAGCCAGCGCGAGACCACGTAGGTGAGGTATGGCGAGGGCAGCACCGAAAGCGGCAGCTCGAAAGCCAGGCGCCCGGCCGGCTCGAGCGTGCAGGCGAGGAGGTCGGCCGACGAGGCTTCGCTGTCCGGCCCGGCGGGGCGCAGCGCCAAGGGGGCGCCGAAGCTGTCCGTCAACAGGCCGGGCAGGGTCTGCCAGTCGGAGCAGACGATGGCGGCCAGCACGCGCCGGCGCAGCTCCGGCCCGGCGGCGGCGGGCTGGTCGGCCAGGGCCAGGGCGCGGCGAAGGGTGAAGCGGGCGCCTTGCTGGCCGTGCGTGGCCTCGAGCATGGCGGCGCCGATGCGGGCGGTGGTGGGGTTGGCGTCGGCCGCGTCGGCCTCGGCTTGCCTGGTGATGCCGGGGGCGAAAACTACGGTTGGCAAGAACGCTTCTCCTACCCTGTTCGAAAGTTCGCTGAAGCGCCAACCCGGCGGCGTCCAGTTGCGATACGCCAAGCCAGTACTCACGGCCACTGACGGACCGGATTTCTCCTGGACGGACGGTGCCGTCTCGATCGGCTTCGGTTCTCGGAAAACGCGTCAACTAACCCGTAACGGGTTAGCGGTGATGACCTGCTGCTTGAATAGCACTCAACAGCTCTTTATCGGACGCCAACTCCTGCCGTTGACTGAAGCCTGGGCCAAACTGTCCGAAACGGCTCGTCTGTATAGATCGAGCCGCGCATAGATCCCTAGCGGTCACCAGCATCTCTCCGTGCGGATTGCTGCCGCGCCGGCGGGGCAGCAAGGAAGGCCTTCTTTTTCGAGAAAAAGAAGCAAAAAGCTTTTATCACGGCTGTCGCGGACCTCTCCGCCGGCGCATACCCCAGGGAACAAAAGTTTTTTGGTTCTTTTTTTCAAAAAAGAACTGCTTGCTTGCTTCCTTTGACTCCTCGTCGCCCCGCGCCATCTTATGCCGCATGTCGCAAACAATGGCCCGCCCCGCGCCCGTCAAGTTCATCCCCCAGCGCCAGCCGGCCAAGCCTACCAAGAACCGCTTCCGTGTCGTCTCCGACTACCAGCCCGCCGGCGACCAGCCGACCGCCATCGGCGAGCTCGTCTTGGGCCTGACCGCGGAGGACCGTGACCAGGTGCTGCTCGGCGTGACCGGGTCGGGCAAGACGTTCACCATGGCCAAGGTGATCGAGGCGGTGCAGCGCCCAGCGCTCGTGCTGGCGCCGAACAAGACACTGGCCGCCCAGCTCTACGCCGAGATGAAGAGCTTCTTTCCGGACAACGCGGTGGAGTATTTCGTCAGCTACTACGACTACTACCAGCCGGAAGCGTACGTGCCGCGCACCGACACGTACATCGAAAAAGACAGCCAGATCAACGAACAGATCGACCGCATGCGCCACGCCGCCACGCAGGCGCTGCTGGAACGCAACGACGTCATCATCGTCGCCTCGGTGTCCTGCATCTACGGCATCGGCTCGGTCGAGACGTACTCTCGCATGGTGGTCAAGCTCGAGGTCGGCGGCAAGATCGACCGCGACACGCTGGCGAAGGCGATGGTGGAGCTGCAGTATCGCCGCAACGACGCGGCCTTCCAGCGCGGCACGTTCCGGCTGCGCGGCGAGAACGTGGACGTGCACCCCGCACAGTTCGAGGACCGCGCCTGGCGCATCGTGCTGTTCGGCGACGAGATCGAGCGGCTGGAGGAGTTTGATCCGCTCACCGGCGAGCGCACCGGCACGCTGAACGAGGTGCACATCTACGCCAACAGCCATTACGTGACGCCGCGGCCGACGCTCAACCAGGCGATCGTCGGCATCAAGGAGGAGCTGAAACTGCGGCTCGACGAGCTGGTGGCGGGCGGGCGGCTGCTGGAGGCCGAACGCCTGCAACAGCGCTGCACCTTCGACCTGGAGATGATGGAGACCACCGGCTCCTGCAAAAGCATCGAGAACTATTCCCGGTATCTGTCCGGCCGCAAGACCGGCGAGCCGCCGCCGACGCTGTTCGAATACCTGCCGGAAAACGCGCTGCTGATCGTCGATGAAAGCCACGTCACCGTGCCGCAGATCGGCGGCATGGAGCGCGGCGACTTCGCGCGCAAATCCGTGCTCGCGGAGTTCGGCTTTCGTCTGCCGTCCTGCATCGACAACCGGCCGTTGAAGTTCGCGGAATGGGAGGGTTTGCGCCCGCAAACCGTGTTCGTCAGCGCCACGCCCGGTCCGTGGGAGATGGAGCGCACCGGCGGCACCTTTGCCGAGCAGGTGATCCGCCCCACCGGCCTGATCGACCCGGTCTGCGAAGTGCGCCCGGTGGAGCGCCAGGTGGACGACCTGCTGGCAGAGATACGCACCACGGTGCAGCGCGGCAGCCGCGTGCTGGTCACCACGCTGACCAAGCGCATGTCCGAGGACCTGACCGAATACCTCACCGAGAACGGCGTGAAGGTGCGCTATTTGCACTCCGACGTGGACACGCTCGAGCGCATCGAGATCATTCGCGATTTGCGCTTAGGTGTCTACGACGTGCTGGTCGGCATCAACCTGCTGCGCGAGGGGCTCGACATTCCCGAATGTGCGCTCGTCGCCATCCTCGACGCCGACAAGGAAGGGTTTCTGCGGTCCAAGACGTCGCTGATCCAGACGATCGGCCGCGCCGCGCGCAACGTGGACGGCCGCGTCATCCTCTACGCCGACGTGATGACCGAGAGCCTGCGCTTCGCCATCGAGGAGACCGACCGGCGCCGCACCAAGCAAGCCGAGTGGAACACCTCACAGGGCATCACGCCGCAATCGGTGAAGAAGCACATCGGCGAGGCGCTGAACTCGGTGTTCGAGCAGGATTACGTGACGGTGGCGCCGATCAAGGACAGCCGCGTCACCGACATGGTCGGCCGCGATCTGAAATCCTCCATTGCCGAACTGGAGAAACGCATGCGCGCGGCGGCGGCGGATTTGGAGTTCGAGGAGGCGGGGCGGTTGCGCGACGAGCTGAAGCGGCTGGAAGCGCTCGACCTTGGGTTGCCGCCGCCACCGCCGGCAGCCACGTCGTTCAAGTCTTCTCGGAACAGGACGCCGGAGCCTTTGGGGCCGGGTGGGGGCGGGTACGACCCGAGCAAGATCAGGCGGGGGCGGGGGCCGAAGCAGGCGAAGGCAAGGTGAGCAAGCAAGGCCTTCTTTTTCGAGAAAAAGAAGCAAAAAGCTTTTGTAACGGCTGTCGCGGACGGCTGAAACGACACGTCTCACCACGGCGCACCTACAGAGAGCAAAAGTTTTTTGGTTCTTTTTTTCAAAAAAGAACTGCTTGCTTCCTTTCACCAAAGGTCACCCCATGAAAGCCTTTCTCTTGCTCGCGATGATCGTCTCGCCCGGGCTGGCCTCCGCGCAAACCATGCGTTCCGGCAGCGAGACCGGCAGCGACGCCAAGTCGCGTTGCATTCATGATCCGGACATCGTCAGGACGGAACGGCCGGACGATCAGACCATCCTGTTCTATATGCGCGACCACACGGTGTGGAAGAATTCGCTGCAGTTCAGCTGCATCGGCCTGAAGAACGAGCCGGACGGGTTCACCTACCAGCCGACGGACCCGAGCGAGGAGCTTCTGTGTTCCAACCAGGTGACAATCCGGCTGAACAGCTTCCACAGCTTCTGCCAGCTCGGCGACTTCAACCGCGTTCAGGTAGCGCCTGAGCCGAATGCCGCAGGTCGGGTTGTTCGGTGATTAGAAAGCAAGGCCTTCTTTTCTGAAGAAAAGAAGCAAAAGACTTTTGGTTTGGCTGTCGCGGAGTTTCCTTCAGCGCGCGCCCAAAGGAACAAAAGTTTTTTGGTTCTTTTTTTCAAAAAAGAACTGCTTGCTTGCTCAACGTTCAAAATACAACCGGCGTCACACGCCAGGGCGCGCCCGGCTCGCACCGCAAGGGAACACCGTTTTCCGTGCGCACGAGCGCCGAGAGGCCCATCGTGGCACGCACTGCGCGAAACATCGCGCCGTGGCCGACAACCAGCGCCAGGCCCGGTGCGTCCACTGCGCGGTTGATCGCCGGGACTACCCGCGCGGAGACGGCCGCGAATGTTTCGGCGCTGTCCGGTGTGGCCTCGCCGGCCACCCAGGTGTCGTACCAGGCGCCCATCGGGGTGCCTTCCTGCACGCCGAAGCTGGCTTCCTGCAGGTCCGCGTCGCAGGTGAAGGCCAGCCCCAGCGCGGCGCCCACGATTTCGGCCGTGTGCTGCGCCCGCCCGAGCGTGGAACACACGATGCGAACGATGTTGTGGCCCACCAGTAATCCGGCCGCGTGCTCGGCTTGCGCGATGCCGCGGGCGTTGAGGGGGACGTTCGTGCGGCCCTGGGTGCGGCCGGCGGCGTTCCAGCCGGTTTCGCCGTGACGCAGGAAGAAGAAGGGGGTGGGGCTTAGCATGGAAGGAAGCAAGCAGTTCTTTTTTGAAAAGAACCAAAAAACTTTTGGTCCGGCTGTCGCGGAGTTTTCTGCAGCGTGCACCAAGGAAACAAAAGTTTTTTGCTTCTTTTTTTCAAAAAAGAAGGCCTTGCTTGCTTGCTAATCAAACAACGAACTCACCGAACTCTCATCCGAAATCCGCTGCATCGCCTCAGCCATCAACGGCGCAATCGTCGCCTGGCGTAAATTCGTCGACTGCCGAACCGCGTCGGTGGCCAGGATGCTGTCGGTAATCGTCATCATCTCGATCGGGCTCGCCGCGATGCGTGCCACGGCACCGCCCGACAGCACGCCGTGGGTGACGTAGACGCTCACCGATTTCGCACCGTCCTTGATCAGCGCGTCGGCTGCGTTGCACAGGGTGCCGCCGGAATCGCAGATGTCGTCGAGCAGGATGCAGTCGCGGTCGGCCACGTCGCCGATAACGTTCATCACCTCGGAGATGCCGGCGCGCTCGCGGCGTTTGTCGATGATGGCCAAGTCGCAGTTCAGCCGGGTGGCCAGCGCGCGGGCGCGCACCACGCCGCCCACGTCGGGTGAGACGATCATGATGTCGCGCCCTGCGTAGCGCGCGCGGATGTCGGCCATGAACAGCGGGGCGGCGAAGAGGTTGTCGAGCGGGATGTCGAAAAAGCCCTGTATCTGGCCGGCGTGCAGGTCCAGCGTCAGCACGCGGTTGGCACCCGCCTCGGTGATCAAATTGGCCACCAGCTTGGCGCTGATCGGCGTGCGCGGGGCGGATTTGCGGTCCTGCCGCGCGTAACCGAAATAGGGGATCACTGCGGTGACGCGGCGCGCGGAGCTGCGGCGCAGCGCGTCCATCATGATGAGCAGTTCCATCAGGTTGTCGTTGGCCGGGTAGCTGGTGCTCTGGATGACGAACACGTCCTCGCCGCGCACGTTCTCCTGGATCTCGACGAAGATCTCCATGTCGGCGAAGCGGCGGACGGAGGCGCGCGTGAGTGGCAGGTTAAGGTTGCGTGCCACCGCCTCGGCCAGCGGCCGATTGCTGTTACAAGCGACGATCTTCATCCGGACCCGGACCCCTTCGGCGGCGCGCGTGCTATAGCCGGGCGGCCGGGTCCTGTCACGGGTCTGTCACCGAACGCCGGTGTGCAGCCGCCCTGTGGCCGGCTTGCCGCCGGCGCGCGGGTGGGCAAGGTTTGCGGATGAAATGCCTGGTTCTTGGCTCCGCGGCGGGCGGCGGTTTCCCGCAGTGGAATTGCGGTTGTGCGCTGTGCGCGCTGGCCCGCGCCGGCGACCCGCGGGCGCTGCCTCGCTCGCAGGTGTGCGTGGCGGTCAGCGCGGGCCGGCAGGACTGGGTGCTGGTGGGCGCGCCGCCGGATTTGCGCCAGCAGATACTCGACAACCCGGCGCTGGCGCCGCGGGCGGCGCGGGACTCGCCGGTGGCCGGCGTGGTGCTGGTCAGCGCGGACGTGGACGGGATGGCCGGGCTGCTGGTGCTGCGCGAACAGCAGCGCCTGCGGGTGTGGGCGCCGGCGCCGATCCTGCGCATCTTGGCGGAGAACCCGATCTTCGCGTCGCTGGATCCGGCGTTGGTGGAGCGCATCGAGGTGACGCCCGGCCAACCGGTGGAGACCGGCCTGGGCCTGACGCTGACGCTGCTGGCGATGCCGGGTAAGGTGCCGCTCTACCAGGAAGACAGAAGTGCGGCCGCGGCCAAGGCAGCGTCCACCTACGCGGCGCGGCTGGAGAGCGGCACCGCCACGGTGGTGATCGCACCTGGCTGTGCGGAGGTCACCGGCGCGGTGCGTGCCCAACTCGCGCGGGCGGACGCGCTGTTCTTCGACGGCACGCTGTTTACCGACGACGAGATGGTGCGCGCCGGCCTCAGCCATAAGACCGGGCGGCGCATGGGCCACGTGCCGGTCAGCGGTCCTGGCGGGTCGCTGGAGGGGCTGTCGGACCACCCGGGACGGTTGATCTACCTGCACATCAACAACACCAACCCGATGCTGCTGGAGGGGTCGCCGGAACACCGGGCGGTGCGGGCGGCGGGGTGGCAGGTGGCGTTTGATGGGATGCTGGTGGAGGTGAAGTAAGCAAGCGGTTCTTTTTTGAAAAAAAGAACCAAAAAACTTTTGTCTCCGTGGATTGTGCCGGGTTGAGGCTGTTGTTTCAGCCGTCCGCGACAGCCGCATCAAAAGCTTTTTGCTTCTTTTTCTCGAAAAAGAAGGCCTTGCTTTCGTCCTCCGCTCAGCTGCGCAAACCGCGTGGTCAGCCCCATCGCCACTACCGCCAGCCCCACGCACAGCCCCCACCAAAGCCCCACCACGCCCAGCTGCGCGCGGAACGCCAGCAGCCACCCCGCCCAGAAGCCCAGCCCCCAATAGCCGAACGTCGCCAGCAGCATCGGCACCCGCACGTCCTGCAGGCCGCGCAAGGCGCCGGCGGCCGTTACCTGTGTGCCGTCGGCGAGCTGGAACACGCCGGCCACGCGCAGCAGGCTTGCCGCCAGCCCGGCGGTGGCCGCGTCGGCAGCGCTGGCCGGCAGGTACAGCGCGGTAATCGTGTGCGAGGCCAGGCTCAGCACCAGGGCGGACGCCGCCATGAACGTCACGCTGACCGCAATTGCAGAGAACCCCGCCCGCCGCGCCGCGCGCGTGTTGCCGGCGCCCGCCGCCATGGCCACCCGCACGTTGGCCGCCTGGCTGACGGCCAGCGGCACCATGAACGTGACGCTGGCCACGTTCAGCGCGATCATGTGCGCGGCCAGCGCGTCCGGCCCCAGCGAGGCGGCCAGGAACCCCACGGCCAGGAACAGCCCGGCCTCCACCACCACGCTGCCGGCCACCGGCAGCCCGATCGCCAGCAGCCGCCGCACCACGGCCAGCTCCGGCCGCGCCAGCCGCACGAAGCGGCGGAAGTTCGGCCCGTGCAGCAGCGCCAGCATGCAGGACGCCACCACCGAGAGGGTGACCACGATGGCGCCGGCTGAGCCCGGAACGCCCCAGCCCGGCAGCCCGAAGTCGCCGCTGATCGCCAGCCGGCTGAGCCCGGCATGCAGCACCACGCCGGCCGGCAGCACGTAGAGCAGCACCCGCTCCAGCCCGATCGCCGGCAGGAAGCCGCGCATCATGCCGACGCCCACCACGCCGGCCGGCACCGCCCAGCGCAGGATGTGCAGGTAGGCGGCCAGGTCGTGCGCCAGCGCCGGCGCCTGGCCGAACGCGCGCCACATCGCGGCCGGCGCGCTCAGCGCGGCGAACAGCGGGATGGCCAGCAGCACCGCCAGCGCCACGCCGGACCAGTACAGCGGCGGCACGTCGTCCGGGCGGCCGGCACCCAGGCGATGGGCGGCCAGCACGCCCACCCCGCTGAGCGCGCCCTGCAGGATCAGCAACGCGGTGATGAACACGCTGACGGCGAGCCCGCCGGCGGCCAACGCCTGCGGGCCGAGGTGGCCGAGCATGAGCGTGCTGATCAGCCCCATGCCGATCTCGGAGAGCAGCGCCGCGGCGATAGGGGCGGAGATGACGATGGTGCGGCGCAGGTGCAGGCTGATGCGCCCGGCGCCGGTCTCGTCCAGCACGGGGGTGGCGGCGCTCATGGAGGGGGTTCTGTCAGCGGGGCTGCTGGCCGGCAAGGGGCGGGCGCATGCGGCTGGGCGAGGCCTTGGGTCAGAAGAAAAGGCAAGCGGTTCTATTTTGAAAAGAGAACAAAACTTTTACAATCGGTCGGTGTGCGGTGTTGGAACGTGGGTGCAGGTGGAATGCGCCAACGATGCGGGGTCTGGGTCAGTCAATCCGACCGTTCGCACAGCTTACTCCGGCCAGAAGCCTAGGTCGACGATCTCGCCGTAAGCCCAAGGGCAAGCGGACGGGAAGGTGGCCACGTCCAGCCCGGTCTCCCGCGCGGCGCCGAGCACGGCGAGGCGGTGCGCCGAGGCGATGCAGTTGTCCAGCACGGGCTTCAGGCCGGGGTTGTCGGACAGGTGGTCGGTGAGGCGGTCGCGCTGCTCCTCGATCGTCAGGCGCCAGCTCGTGCACCGGCCGCTCGGCTGTGCCTGCCATTTCAGTAGGTGCAGCAGCAGCACGGACAGACGGTTGACCATCTCGCGCTTCTCGCTACGGCCCATGCTTTCGATCTCTTCGGCAATGTTGGCGAGGTCTGCGGCGTCCAGGCGGCCGGCGCGCAGGAGGGCGGCCTGTTCCAGGGCCCAGGTGTAGAAGTCGGTGGCGTAGGTGCTGCTCATCGGCGCGCTCCCGGTAGGAAGGAAGGCAAAGCCTGCTTTTTTGAAAAAAAGCAGCAAAAAACTTTTATCCCTGCTGTCGCAGAAGGTTCTGCAGCGCGCGCCCCAGGGAACAAAAGTTTTTTGGTTCTTTTTTTCAAAAAAGAACCGCTTGCCTTGCCTTCTCCCGCACCACCTCTCGTCGCATGCTCCAGCGCCTCCCCCCCAACGTCCCGCTGCCCACCCGCCTGCGCACGCAGCTGGAATCCTTCCTCGTTCTGCGCCGCAACCCGCTGGAGCTGTGGGGCGGCCCCGCCTACGAGCACGACATCCTCCCCGGCCGGTTTCTCGGCCGCGAGCAGCTGATGCTCAACGCGCCGGAGGCCATCCGCCACGTGCTGGTCACCAACGTGGAGAACTACACTCGCCCGCAGGCCACCCGCCGCGTGCTGCGCCCGGTGCTGGGCACCGGCCTGTTCCTGGCCGAGGGCGAAGCCTGGCGGCACCAGCGCCGCACCATCGCGCCGGCGCTGGCCCCGCGCACCATGCCGATCCTGGCGCGCCACGTGGTGGCCGCCAGCGCCGCCAAGGAGGCCGAGCTCGACCGCCTCACCCACCGGCCGCTGGAGCTGCTGCCGCATTTGCAGCATCTGGCGCTGGCGATCGCCGGGCAGTCGATGTTCTCGCTGGAGATGTCCGGCTTCGCCACCGAGCTGCGGCGCCTGCTGGTGGGCTACGGCATGCGGTACGCGCAGCCCGGCGTGCTGGACCTGATGCTGCCGGAACACGTGCCCAGCCTGGTTGACCGCGGCCGCGCCACCTTCCGCACCGAGTGGCTGGCGTTTCTCGACCGGCTGATCGAGGTGCGCCGCGGCCTGGCGCCGCCGGAGGGCGCCCCGCTCGATGCCAACGGGGAGGCAAGGCCGCGCGACCTGTTCGACCTGCTCTCCGCCGCGCGCGACCCGGAGACCGGTGCCGGCTTCGACCATGCGCAGCTGCGCGACGAGGTCTCCACCATGATCCTCGCCGGGCACGAGACCACGGCCGTCACCCTGTTCTGGTCGGTCTACCTGGCGGCGCTGTATCCGGACCAGCAGGACGCGTTGGCAGCCGAGCTTGCCGGCGCGGACCTCTCCGCCGACCACGCCGCCGCCACGCTGGCGCAGTTGCCGGCCACCCGCGCCCACGTGGACGAGGCGCTGCGGCTGTACCCGCCGGCGTTCCTGATCGTGCGCGGGGCGCAGGCGGACGACAGCATCATGGGCCACAAGGTCGCCGCCGGCACCACCATCACCATCTCGCCCTGGGTGCTGCACCGTCATCGCGCCCGCTGGCACGCGCCGGACGCGTTCGACCCGTCGCGGTTCATGCCTGGGGCCGTGCCGCCGGAGCGTTACGCCTACATGCCGTTCGGCGCCGGGCCGCGCATCTGCGTGGGCGCTCAGTTCGCGCTGACGGAGGCGGTGCTGGTGCTGGCGCGGCTGCTCAAGCGGTTCCGGGTGGGCTTGTCCGGGCCGGGCACGGTGGTGCCGCGGGGGATTGTCACGACGCAGCCGGACCGTCCGGTGAGGTTCGTGTTGACGCCGCGTTAAGAAAGCAAGGCCTGCTTTTTTGAAAAAAAGCAGCAAAAAACTTTTATCCCTGCTGTCGCGGAGTCTCCGGCAGCGTGTACCCAAGGAGCGAAAGTTTTTTGGTTTTTTTTTCAAAAAAGAACCGCTTGCTTTGCTTGTCACCGACCAAGTGGAGACGACCGGCGGCTGAGCCGATACGCTCCACCAGCGCACCCGATAGGTCAAATCCGGCAGTGCAGCAAAGCAGCGCGCAACGCGGGCGATGCCCTGGCCAAGTCGGGTGGCTCAGTCGCTGGCGCGACGTCCACCTTGGGCGTCGCCATGCCGCACGCGGCAAGCCAGGCCCGGTCCTCCTCGAAGCGCACGGCCAGACTTGTGCGTTCTGCCGCCGTGCCGTAGCGCAACGGCGGATGACCGTGCTGTGTTGCGATGCCGGTGAGGGCCTTTTGCCAGGCGGCGATGGCCGGGCGCTGCATGTCCGTCCAGCCGGCCTCGTCCATGTCGTGCGGCACGCGGCGGCGTAGCATCTCCAGCACCGGCCAAGGCGGGGCGATGTTCTCATGCACTGCGGCGCCTGGCGGCGCCGGCAGGCCGAGACTTTCGCAGAAATCCGCAGCCAGTCCGCCCGGGCTTCGCTGCGCAGTCTCGATTGACCGAACGTCGATGCGTGGCCATCCGAAGCACCTTGCATAGCAGGCCAACATGGGCCGGAAGGAAATCCGCGGCTCGACCCAGGCGAGATAAGTTGGGAAATCCCATCGCGTGTCGCCGTTGGTGATTGCTTGCGCGTAGGCCGAAGCTACCCAGTCCGGATAGGCGCGCGTGTAGACCACGATCCGCACGTCGATGCCGCGCAGGTCACGCGCCAGCGCTTCGGTGTACTCGTCGGGCCAAGCGGACAGGAACTCGTTGGAGACCAGCACGCGGAAGGGCGCCACCACGCCGGCAATCTGCGCGAGTTCGGGCACTGTTGGTGCGTCGCGCAGCCCGGCGGATACGCCGCTGGCGGCGACGTGTCCGAAGCGCACGGTATGAACGGCTTGTTGGTCGAGCCAGGCCTGCTCGCGTATGCAGAATTCCTGGATGCTTGTCGACCCGGCCTTGTTGCGCCCGATGTGCAGGACAATTCGGGGCAGCGGCGAGGCAGGATGGTCCGGAATGGCGATCGATCCCCAACGATGTCAACCAAGCGGTTTTCGGAAAAATCGAAAACCTCTGTTCCCAGTCGCGCGCTCCAGAACCATCGCGACAGCAGGACACCTATCGGCTCGGAGGTTTTCTCATAAAAAGCAAGCGGTCCTTTTTTAGAAAATAGGACCAAAAACCTTTGACTCCGCTGTCGCGCGCTTCCGGGCTAGTCCGCGACAGCGTTCCCAAAAGTTTTTTGCTTCTTTTTTTCGAAAAAGAAGGCCTTGCTTTCTTCTGCGCATCGGAAGTCAAAACCTACGGCCGCTGGTATAGGGCCGCTGCATGACAGCATTCGACGTCTGGCTTGACGTGCTATGCACGTTCGGATTGCTGGTGGCGCTCGGTGCCACCTCCGGCGTGGTCAACGAGCAGCTTTGGGTGTCCGAGCCGCTGGCTTGCGTGCTGGCCGGGGTCGCACTCGGTCCGCTTGGCGCTGGCTTGCTTCATTTGGACCCGGCCGCTAGCCCCACGGCCTCTGCCATCCTGCGCGAGGCGGCGCGGGTGACGCTGGCCATCGCGGTCACCGGGGCGGCGATGCGGCTGCCGGCGTACTGGCTGCGGCAGAACTGGCGCGGCCTGGCCGTCGCACTCGGGCCTGGCATGGTGCTGATGTGGCTCGCCGGTGCGCTGGTCAGCGCGGTCACCATCGGCATGCCTACCCTGGACTGCCTGCTGCTCGGCGCCGCGATCGCGCCGACCGACCCGGTGCTCTCGGCGCCGATCCTGTCCGGCAAGCTGGCGCAGCGCGCGGTGCCGGCCGACCTGCGACACGCGATGACGGCGGAGAGTGCCATCAACGACGGGCTCGGCCTGCCGCTAGTGTTGCTGCCGATCCTGCTGATGCGGCACGCGCCGGAACAGGCCGGGCTGGCGTGGATCACCCAGGTGGTCGGGTGGGAAATCGGCGGTGCCGTTGTGGCCGGCGCGGCCGCGGGCTGGCTGACGGCGACGTGCATGACGTGGGCGCGGGGGCGGCCGGACGCGGACGGGGCCTCGCTGCTGACGGTGACGATCTCGCTGGCGCTGGCCACGATGGCCGGCGTGCACCTGCTGGGCGCCGACGAGATCCTCGCCGCGTTCGTCGCAGGTGCAGTGCTGAACAACACCAACCGGCAGGCTGAGGTAGAGGAGCACCACGAGCGGTTCAGCGAGGCGCTCGGCCGGTTCTTCGACCTGCCGGTGATGATCCTGTTCGGGGTTGCCATACCGTGGACCGCCTGGGTGGGCCTGGGCTGGCGCGGTGTTGCGTTCGCGGTGGGGATCTTGTTGCTGCGCCGGCTGCCGGCTTGGCTGCTGCTCAGGCGGCTGATGCCGTGGACCCGGCAGGTCGGCAGCGCCGTCTTCGCCGGCTGGTTCGGCCCGATCGGTGCGGCGGCGCTGTTCTACGCCATGCTGATCCA
Source organism: Acetobacteraceae bacterium (assembly GCA_965198755.1). Classification (GTDB taxonomy): domain Bacteria; phylum Pseudomonadota; class Alphaproteobacteria; order Acetobacterales; family Acetobacteraceae; genus BOG-908. Next base: position 2,234,803 of record OZ240673.1, on the reverse strand, counting down.
GGATGAGACCGGGTCGGCGCGGCTGTGGCCGTATGTCAGCCTGGCGATCGGCGCGTCGGTGCTGGCGCACGGCGTCAGCTCGACGCCGATGACCCGCTGGTTCGGCGCGCGGCGCTGCTGATTGAGGCTTATGCGTTGCTGGGTTGGCGTTTTCTTTGTCGGGTGAGGAAAGCAAGGCCTTCTTTTCTGAAGAAAAGAAGCAAAAGACTTTTGGTCCTGCTGTCGCGAAGGTTCTGCAGCGCGTACTCAAGGGACCAAAAGTTTTTTGGTTCTTTTTTTCAAAAAAGAACCGCTTGCTTGCTCACTGCCACGGGTGGTTGCTCGGTATCGTCGGTTCGCTGCCCAGATACGTGATCCCGCTCAGGCTAGCCGGCGCGTTGACCAGTTGCCCGGCTGTCAGCCCATAGACCTGGAGTTGCTGCAGCTCGGCGGTGACCCCGGCCGCGTCGTTGACGAACAATGGCGTATGCGATGTGAGGTTGTTCTCGACCAGGGTGCTCGCGATCGTCAGTGAACTCGACGGCCACAGGCTGCCTTCCTCGCCGAAGCTGACGATGACCGGGTTCTGCGAATCCTGCCCTTGCCGGATGGAGCTGCCGGTGATGCTGACCACACCGCCGTTTGGCGCGTCGATGCTGTAGCTCGCGGTCGATGTCGGCAGGTCCGTGAAGCGCGAGTTCACGATCGTTGTCTTCGCTGCCCGCGTCTTAAAGTCGTGCCCGATCCTGGCGTCGTGGAACCAGCTGCTCTCGACGTAGAGCGACGCGACCTGGTTGACGTAGATGTCGTGCGTGTAGCCTGCACCCGGGCCGGTGGCGTCGCCGTTGCGGTCGAATTCGCTGGTGTAGATGGATATGTTGCCGGCCGGCACGGCGTCGGCGAGCAGGCCCTCCTGGTTGTTGTGGAACCAGCAGGCATGCAGCGTCAGGTTGCCGCCCTGATAGCGGATGCCGGCCGCGTTCTGGCCCGCGGCGTTCGTCGTGCGTGCGCCCGCGAAGTCGAACCCGGTCGCCGTCACGTCGGCGCTGGTCATCCAGATGCCTTTCTCGTTCGGCACGTCCTCGGTTGCGCGCAACAGGACACGCCCGCCGACCGCCACGAGGGTCAGGGGCACGGTGATGTTCGAGAAATCGTTGGTGTAGGTCCCGGCGCTCACGTCGATCTCGTCGCCGCCGGACGCGGCCGCGACGGCCGCCGCGACGGTCGCGTATTGCTTGCCGGGTCCGACGGTCAACGTCGCTGCGCAAGCAGGCAGGGCTGAAAAGGCGAGCAGGACAACCGGGACAGCGAAGCGGGTTTTGTTCACTTGCATCTGTTTCCGTTTTTCATACTACCGGCCTGCACCCTTATGCGTCGGGCGGACGGAGCGTCAACCGCGCGGCTTCCGACTTCCGCGCGCGATTTCTTTTCGGAATCGATTCTTGGATGGCAGGGCTTCGTGGAGCGGGGCGGCGTCGCCTGCCTGACGGCAAGCCTGTTATGCATTACTAATTTTCTCAGGTCTTCAGCTTTGACAGGCGAAGCAAGCGGTTCTTTTTTGAAAAAAAGAACCAAAAAACTTTTGGTCTCCGGGGTACACGCTGCGGGAGACTCCGCGACAGCAGGACCAAAAGTCTTTTGCTTCTTTTCTTCAGAAAAGAAGGCCTTGCCTTCCCTGCCGGACTTCACGCTGCAGCCGGCAGTCGTCTCAGCGCGCGCATGGCCAAACGCGAACCCGGAGCAAACGGGTTGACGTCCGCCGACGGCGCGCAGGTATGGCCTGCCCTGCCGAAAGCGAGCGAAACCATCCGGCTACAGCCCTGTTGTCCTGCCAGGCCGCCGGCTCGATCGATCGCCGCGGCGCCGTCCCATCCCGCAAGGAGACGCGACAATGCGCAAGACGCTACTGGCTTCGGCCACCCTGTTTGGCCTGGCGTTCATGCCGGCCGCCTTTGCCCAGACACCAGCGCCCGACGCGACTGCTCCGGCCGGGACCGATGCCGGCACTGCCGGCCAGACGCCGTCCGGCAGCGCGGGCACCAACGCCCCGTCGGCCACCCAGCCTGCGCCCAGGCACTACCACCACCGTGTCGCTCAGGCCGACCCGCAGGGCGAGCACTGGGCGCACCAGCCCGGCACCGGGCAGAGCGGTCCCGCCTCCGCCCGTGCCAGCAACATCGACTCCGGCGACGCCCACTCCGAGATCGCGCCGCATTTGCCGCAGCCGGCCGGCGGCGAGAACGCGGGCCCGTGGAACTACCTGCGTGACGCCGAGCGCGCGCTGGACCACCACGAGACCGGCCGCGCGCAGCAGGCGCTCGAAATGGCGGAGACCCGCTTGCTCGACCGCAGCACACCGGTGAACGAGGCCAACCAGCCGGACCAGGGTCCGGTGGTGGCGCAGGTGAGCCAGGCGCGTCAGGCGCTCGGCTACGGCGACATCCGGGCGAGCCGGAGTGCGATCGCGCTGGCGCTGACGCACGCGCCGCAGGGCGGTGGCGAGCCGGGTGCGTCCAACCCCGCGGTGACCGGCATCCAGACTTCCACCCAGACGACGACCACGCAGACCACCACGGTTCCGCCCGGCCAGCAGTAGCGCCTGGTCCGCCGCGCCCCGGCCATTCGGTGGCGGCGCGGCGTTTTTTCTCGCATCTGCGAGGCACAACGACTATCTGCACATCAACGCGGCGTGCGCGCAGGGTCTGACCGGTTGTCAGGCCCTTTTCGTATGGGCCGCACGCCCTTGCCACACGCCCCAGCCACACGCGTCGAAGCCCAGCCTTTTCGAAGCCCCGCCTTCTCGAAGCCACGACCTTCTCAGAGCAAAGTGCCCCCATGGACATCCGCAACGTCGCCATCATCGCCCACGTCGACCACGGCAAGACCACGCTGGTGGATCAGTTGCTGAAACAGTCGGGCGCCTACCGCGAACACCAGGCGGTGGTCGAGCGCGCGCTCGACCGCAACGACCTGGAGAAGGAACGCGGCATCACCATCCTGGCCAAGTGCGCGAGTGTCGTATGGCAGGATACGCGGATCAACATCGTCGACACCCCCGGCCACGCCGATTTCGGCGGCGAGGTGGAACGCATCCTCAACATGGTGGACGGCGCCATCGTGCTGGTGGACGCCGCTGAGGGCGTGCTGCCGCAGACCAAGTTCGTGGTCGGCAAGGCGCTGCAGCGCGGCATTAAGCCGATAGTGGTGGTCAACAAGATCGACCGTCAGGACGCCCGCGCCGACGAGGTGCACACCGAGGTGTTCGACCTGTTCGCCGCCCTCGGCGCATCCGACGAGCAGCTCGACTTCCCGATGCTGTATGCCTCCGGCCGCCAGGGCTGGGCGGATGCCGAGCTCGAGGGGCCGCGGAAGGACCTCTCCGCCCTGTTCAACCTGGTGCTGAGCCACGTAAAGGCGCCGGCGCTGGACGCCGAGGCGCCGTTCGCCATGGTCGCCTCCATCCTGGAATACGACAACTTCCTGGGCCGCGTGCTGACCGGGCGCATCGAGCAGGGCCGTGCCAAGCTGAACATGCAGGTGAAGGTGCTGCGCCAGGACGGCACCACGGTTGAGACCGGCAGGCTGACCAAGCTGCTCGGCTTCCGCGGCCTGGACCGCGTGACGGTGGAGGAGGCCGAAGCCGGCGACATCGTGGCCGTGGCCGGGCTGTCGGACGCCACCATCCCCGATTCCATCGGCGCGCCGGAGCTGACCGAGCCGCTGCACGCGATCCCGGTGGACCCGCCGACGCTGGCGATGACGTTCCGCGTGAACGACGGCCCGCTCGGCGGCAAGGAAGGCAAGAAGGTCACCTCGCGCCAGATCCGCGACCGGCTGTATCGCGAGGCAGAAGGCAACGTCGCCATCCGGGTGAGCGACAGCAACGAGGCCGACGCCTTCGAGGTGGCCGGCCGCGGCGAGTTGCAGCTGGGCGTGCTGATCGAGACGATGCGGCGCGAAGGCTTCGAGCTGTCCATCGGCCGGCCGCGCGTGCTGACGCAGGCGAACCCGGAGACCGGCGAGCGCGAGGAGCCGTTCGAGGAGGTGCTCGTCGACGTGGACGAGCCTTACTCCGGCGCGGTGGTGGAGAAGCTGAGCCGCCGCAAGGGGCAGATGCAGGACATGCGCCCGTCCGGCGGCGGCAAGGTGCGGCTGACCTTTGTCATGCCCAGCCGCGGGCTTATCGGCTACCACGGCGAGTTCCTCACCGACACGCGCGGCACCGGCATCATGAACCGCCTGTTCGCCGGCTACCGGCCGTGGGCGGGCGTGATCGAGGGGCGGCGCAACGGCTCGCTGATCAGCTCGGAAGCCGGCCACGCGGTGCAGTACGCGCTGTGGTACCTGCAGGAACGCGGCACGCTGTTCGTGAACCCGGGCGAGGCGGTCTATGTCGGCATGATCCTGGGCGAGCACTCGCGCGAGAGCGACCTCGACATCAACCCGATCAAGGAAAAGAAGCTCACCAACATCCGCGCTGCCGGCAAGGACGAGGCGATGCTGCTGATCCCGCCGCGCCGGTTGAACCTGGAGCAGTCGATCGCCTACATCGAGGACGACGAGCTGGTGGAGGTGACACCGTCCGCCGTGCGGATCCGGAAGAAGTACCTGGACCCGAACGAGCGCAAACGGATGGAGAAGAAGTCGGATAGCGCGGCGGCTTAAAGGGGAGAAAAGCGGGCGACTGTCTGTAGGCGGATGCGGTGGATCGGCGCCGCCCGCTTCGGCGCCGGCAGTTCCCGCGGCTTTAGGCTTCGTTTCGGAAGCTCTGGCGGCCATCTGATACCATCGGCCATCGACCTTGACCCTTCGACGTCCGGCAAGGAAGGCAAGGCCTTCTTTTCTGAAGAAAAGAAGCAAAAGACTTTTGGTCCGGCTGTCGCGGAGTTTCCCTCAGCAAGTACTCCAGGGAACAAAAGTTTTTTGGTTCTTTTTTTCAAAAAAGAACCGCTTCCTTCGCCTGTCACCGGTCAAATCTGAGACGATGGTATGACGCGGTTTTCCTGCGATCCAGTGCTTGAAACGCGTTCTGGAGCGCATCTTCCCGGTCGGGCCAAGCCTGCGCAGCGAACGCTAGGATGTCGGTCGCATGACAACGGGAGACCGGCAGGATGATCGTTGAATCAGCCACGCAGGACCGCAGGCGCGCGTTCATCATGTCCTTTGCCGGACTTGCCAGCATCGCGCTGAGCATCCTGCTGCTGGACCGCCCTGTCGCCACGCTGGTGCACATGCTGCAGCGTCCGGCCTGGGCCGTCTGGCTCACCTACATCGCTGACGTGCCGAACACGGCCTGCGTTCTGGGCCTGGCTGTTGCCGGCGCCGCGTGGCTGTGCGGCTGGCGGCCAGGCCGGGCCGGCCGCATCCTGATCGCCGTCTGCCTGGCGACGCTGGCGGCCACCGAAGCCAAGGACGTGCTGAAGTTCAGCTTCGGCCGCACCTGGCCGGAAACCTGGACCAACAAAAACCCGTCGTGGATCACCAACCACGTGTTCGGCTTTTTCCCGTTCCACGGCGGCAACGGCTGGGCGTCGTTTCCGTCCGGGCACACCACTGCGATCACCACGCCGTGCGCCGTGCTGTGGCGCTGCGTGCCACGGCTGCGGCCGGTATGGGCGGCGCTGCCGGTGCTCGTGGTCGCCGGGTTGGTCGGCAGCGACTTCCACTTCGTCTCCGACTGCGTCGCCGGCGCGTTGCTGGCCATCGGCATTGCCAACGCGACGGTCGGCTACGTGGCCGAGCGTGCTGCGTCGTCTCCTAAATGACGATCTTCTCGGTTGTCAGGACGAATTCACAACGGTCCAGGTCAAGGAACTTCGCCTCGTCGGGCCGTATCTCCGCCATGTAGCGTTCCGAGCCGAACACGGCCTGCAGGCCGGCCACGTCGTCGAACCAGAGTTCCGTGATACCGTCGAAGGTCAGTGGCGGCAGACCCGGCAGGTCGACCGGCAAGCTGTGGCACTGGACGTAGCGGCGCACGTGGTGCTTGACCTCGGGCAGCGCGCTGAACAATTCCGCGTGCTGGTTGCGATGATAGTCGACGAACGCGTCGTGGGTCATCGACGGTTTGCGGCGGAGCAATATGGTGAACTTGATCATGTTGCGCTCCCAGAGAGCGTCCTGCGACGCGCCTGTGACAAGCAAGCAAGCAAGCGGTTCTTTTTTGAAAAAAAGAACCAAAAAACTTTTGTTCTCTGGAGTACACGCTGGCGGAGACTCGCGACATCAGGGCGAAAGTTTTCGGTTCTCTTCCGGCCTCGGGTGTCAGAACCTGAGGTCAATGGTCTGAAACCGAAGAAGGCCCATAATGCAGGTCTTCGAAGCTGAAACGCATCGTGTCAGCCGTCCGCGAAAGCCGGACCAAAAGCTTTGTGCTTCTTTTTCTCGAAAAAGAAGCGCTTGCTTGCTTGCCTAGATGTAGTGCTCCGCCAACGGCAAAAACCCGTTGAATCCGGTAGAAGCATAAGTCGTCACGTAAGCCCCCGCCGCCAGTATCTCCACCCGATCCCCGCTCTTCAAAGCCAGCGGCATCTGGTACGGCGTACGTTCGTAGAGGATGTCCATGCTGTCGCAGGACGGCCCGGCGATGATCACCGGTCCGTCCTCGCCGCCGTTGTAAGGCGTGCGGAATTCGTAGCGGGTGCTCTCGTCCTGCGTCTCGGCCAGGCCGCCGAACTTGCCGATGTCGAGGTACACCCAGCGCGGCGCCTCGGTTTCCGAGCGCTCGCTCACCAGCACCACTTCGGTGCTCACCAGGCCGGCGTTGCCCACCATGCAACGGCCGGGCTCGAGCAGCACGCTCGGCTGGTCGTTGCCGAAATGGAAGCGCATCGCGCGCTCGATGCCGTGGGCGAACACGCCAATCGCCGGGATCTCCTCGTCGTAGCGGGTGGGAAAGCCGCCGCCCATGTTGATCATGCGCAGCTTGATGCCGGCCTGCAGCAGGTCGTCGAACAGCATGGCCACCTGACCGATCGCCGCCTCGTGCGCTTCGGGGCGCACCTGCTGGCTGCCGACGTGAAAGGATAGGCCGTAGGGCACCAGGCCGAGGTCTCGGGCGCGCAGCATCAGCGCGCGGGCCGCGTCCATGCCGGTGCCGAACTTGCGGGTGAGCGGGAACACCGAGCCGGCAGAGCCCACCGCCAGCCGGCAGTACACCCGCGCGCCCGGCGCGTTGGCAGCGATCTTCTCGAGCTCGGCGGCGCAGTCGAAGACGAACAGGTTGATGCCGGCTCCCGCCGCGTCGCGAATGGCGGTGGCCTTCTTGATGGTGTTGCCGAAGGAGATGCGCGCGGGCGCGGCACCGGCGGCCAGGCACATGCGGATTTCCTCCCAGCTCGCGGCGTCGAAGCTGCTGCCCAGGCGGTTCAGCAGTTGCAGCACCGGGGCGGCCGGGTTGGCCTTCACCGCGTAGTAGATCTGCGCGTCCGGAAAGGCGGCGCGCATGTCGGCGAAGTTGTCCGCCACGCGGTCCAGGTCCAGCACCAGGCAGGGCGTAGGCGGCTGCTCCGCTTGCAGGAAGCGCTCGATCTTCGGTGTCATGGGTTCGGGCGCCTTCGTTCCTCGCTTGGGCGCCTGATTAGGGGCGGTATCTGCGCCATGCAACGCCTGGTTGACTGAAGACGGCCACGCCCGGCTAAGCAGAAGAAAGGTCTTCTTTTTCGAGAAAAAGAAGCAAAAAGCTTTTGTCGCGGCTGTCGCGGACGGCTGAAACGACAAGTCTCACCACGAGGCAACCCAACGGGAACAAAAGTTTATTGGTTCTTTTTTTCAAAAAAGAACTGCTTGCCTTGCCTACACTGCCCAGACCCCGGCGCCCGAAACCGTGCTATCCGGCACCACGTTACGCCGCTGGTGTTTAAGGAACCTTGATGGGCCAGGATGCCCCGCCCGCCCCCACGCTGCGGCCCAGGGGCGACATGATCGACGCCGAGACCATCGCGCGCGTGCCCGACGCGGTGCGCCTCGGCCGCTTGGCGCGCCACCCGCTGGCCATCCCCTGGGCCGGCTGGCGCCGCGTCATCGCGCGCACCGCCCGCGAGGTGATCACCGACCGCATCTCGCTGTGCGCCGCCGGCTGCGCCTTCTACGCCACGCTGGCGCTGTTCCCGGCAATCTCCATGCTGGTCTCGATTTACGGGCTGGCGTTCGACCCGGCGACGGTGGGGCCGCAGATGGCCGTGCTGCGCGACCTGCTGCCGCCCAGCGCCTACCAGCTGATCGCCGACCGCGTGCAGTTGCTGGTCAGCAAACCGGCCGGGACGCTCACCTTCAGCCTGGTGGTCAGCATCGCCATCGCGCTGTGGTCGTCGGCCACCGGCACCAAGTCCATCCTGGGTGCGCTCAACCTCGCCTACGAGGAGCGCGAGCAGCGCAGCTTCGTGCGCTTCCAGCTGACAGCGCTGGGCATGACGCTGGGCGGCATCCTGGCCGCGGTGATCGGGCTGGCCAGCCTGGTGCTGCTGCCGGTGCTGGTGGGCTTCTTCGGCATCTCGGCCTACGGCGTGCTGATCGCCCGGGTGGTCAGCATGACGGCGCTGGTGCTGTTCGTGCTGCTCGCCCTCTCGCTGCTGTACCGCTTCGGGCCGTCGCGCAGGGCGGCGTCCTGGCACTGGGTGACGCCGGGCTCGGCGGTGGCCACCGTTTTGTGGCTGCTCGCGTCCGCGCTGTTCAGCTATTATGTGCAGCACCTGGCGAGCTACGACGCGACCTACGGACCGCTGGGCGCCGTAGTGGGCGTGATGATGTGGTTCTACGTCAGCGCGCTGGCGGTTCTGGTGGGCGCCGAACTGAACGCCGAGCTGGAGCTGCAGACGGTGCGCGACAGCACCGCAGGCGCGGAGAAGCCTATCGGCGCGCGTGGTGCGTACGTGGCGGACCACGTCGCAAGTTGAATGCGCGCACGGCGCGCACCTTGGTCGGGGTGACGTCCGGCGGAGCCTCTGCCAGTTCCTCCGCCTCGGCCTGGCTGGCCTGGGCGAGGGTCACGTCCGCCACGCCGCGACTGACGAAGCCGAGTCGGTTGGCGGCGGCGCGTGAGAGGTCGATGCAGCGCACGCCGTGCGGCGGCTCGCGGTCATTGACCCGCACGACGATGGACCGGCCGGATTGCTGCAGGGTCACCCGCACGTAGGAGCCGATCGGCAGGCTGGAATGCGCGGCGGTCATCTTGCTGCTGTCGAACACTTCGCCGCTGGTGGTGCGCATGCCTTCGTGGCGCGGTCCGTACCAGCTGGCTTCGCCGCTCTCGCTCCAGGAGGCCGCATCGCCCGCGCCGGATGATGCCGCCAGGGCCGCTCCGCCACCCGCGAGGGGAGCCAGCAACACGATCGCGGACATCAGGTGCAAGGCGGACACGCGCATGAATACTCCTGCTTTAGCGGGTTCCCGAACCATGTCCGGATTGCGCATCTGTGATGTCTGTCATTCATTGAGACTACAAAGAGCGACCAAGGCAAGCAGAAAATCGTTCCGCCGCCGGCCGGCGTGTAATTGCAACCTCCGCGCGCAGGCCTGACGAGGCTTTACTCAGCACTCGGCGAAGCATGTTGAGACATCGCGTGCGCAACGATGTTTTTATGCTTCCTATACGCAGCGAATGACGGCGCAATTCTGCGGCATGGCCGCCACAAAACTGTGGCGGATGAGAACCAGACGGCTTTTGTTCCTGGGTATGCTGCAGCGCAGGAAGACCATGCAAAATAGGCAACCAGACCACACGCAGACGTGATTTTCGGTCGAGAAACCGGGCTGTTGGGCGGCTGGCTGTCGGGCAGGGCGCGCCGGTTCAGGCGGCCGCGGGCGTGTGCGTCGCCTCGGCGGTATTGTGGCGCAGTTGCAACAGGAGCAGCAGGGCCGGCACGCTGCCGAGGATGGTGGCCGCGTAAAAAAGCCGAAAACCGAGCGCCTCCGCCGCGTAGCCGGCAGTGGCCCCGAGCGTGTGGAACGCGAGTGCCGCCAACGCAGAGAGCAGCGCATACTGGGTGGCCGTGTACGACCTGGAACACAGCGCCGAGATGTAGGTGAGGAACGCCGTATCCGCCGTGGCACCCGCGAGGTTCTCCAGCAGGATCTTCGCGGTCAGCGCCGACTCGGCGGGGCCGGTGGATAGCAGCATCAGGTACAGGCCCAGCGAGGCGGCCTGTGCGAGGCCGGCCAGCAGCAGCGCCCGCAAGGTGCCGAACCTGAGCACCAGCCAGGCGCCCACCACCGCGCCGGCCAGCACGCCCGCCCAGCCGTAGAGGTTGGCAGCGCCGATCTGCGCCGGGGTGAAGCCCACGCCGTAGCGGTAGAACGCGGCCGCCGTGCCGTCGGCGAACACCTTGCCCAGGCGGAACAGGATGACAAAGGCGAGCACGCTGGCCGCCCCCGGGCGGACGAGGAAGTCGCGCAGCGGGGCGAGGAACGCTGCCTCCACGCCGGCGCGCCAGCCCCGCAGGCGAGCCGGGGCGGGCGTGGCGCGGGGGCTGGGTGCCGCGGCGGTGACGAGCAGCCCGGCGGCCAGCAGCCCCGCCATCGCCAGTAGCGCGGCGTGCCAGCCGAACCGGTGCGCCAGGAACGTGACGCCGGAGGTGGCGGTCAGCATTGCACCGCGGTAGCCCCAGACGTAGGTGGCCAGCGCGGTGCCCTGCAGGGGCTCGGGGAAGGTCTCGATGCGCCAGGCGTCGATCAGGATGTCCTGGCTGGCGGAGAGGAACGCCATTGCGAGGCCGGCCAGCACTGTGGCGGCCGGGTTGCCGCCCGGGTCGCTCAGCGCCAGGGCGGCCGCGGCACAGGCGAGCAGCGGCTGGACCACCAGCAGCCAGCCGCGGCGGCGGCCCAGGCGCGCAAGCCGGCCTGGGGGGAGACGGTCGAACCAGCCAGACCAGACGAATTTGAGGGTGTAGGGGAGGCCGAGGGCGGAGGTCATGCCGATGGCGTGGACCGAGATGCCGTAGGTGGTGAACCACAGCTGCAGGGTGAAGGCGGTCAGCGAGAGGGGCAGGCCGCTGAGGAAGCCGTAGGCGCCCATCAGCCAGAGGAGACGGGTGGGGCGGGGGGAATCGGGCAGCATCGAAGGAAGCAAGGCCTTCTTTTTTGAAAAAAAGAAGCAAAAAACTTTTGACTCCGCTGTCGCGCGCTCGCCGGCAGAGTCCCCGACAGGGAGCAAAAGTTTTTTGGTTCTTTTTTTCAAAAAAGAACTGCTTTCTTGCTTCCTGTGTATTCAGCGAGGCCCCCCTATGCGCACCGCCCTCCTGGCGCTTCTGGTCTGCACCCCCGCCTTGGCGCAGACCCCAGCCGACTCCACCCAGATCCAGCACGTCATCACCGCGCAGATCGACGCCTTCCGCCGTGACGACGGCCAGGCGGCGTTCGCCTTTGCAGCACCCGGCATTCAGAGCCAGTTCGGCGACAGCGAGCATTTCATCGCCGCGGTCCGGCACGCCTACCAGCCGGTCTACCGCCCGCGCTCGTTCAGCTTCGGCACGCTGGCCACCCAGGACGGCCGCACGACACAGCGTGTGGAAGTGATCGGCCCGGACGGCCGCGGTGCCACGGCGGTCTACAGCATGGAGCACGAGGCGGACGGGACGTGGCGCATCTCGGGGTGCGAGCTGCTGAAAGGCGAGCTTCAGGAGACGTGAAGGCAAGGCAAGGCCTTCTTTTCTGAAGAAAAGAAGCAAAAGACTTTTGGTCCTGCTGTCGCGATGGTTCTGCCAGCGTGCACCCAAGGGAAGAAAAGTTTTTTGGTTCTTTTTTTCAAAAAAGAACTGCTTGCCTTGCCTTTGCTGGCCAGCCTGCCACTCTGGAAACGTTTCGACGACCGCTGCGAAAGACCCGACGTGTTCAGCCCCAAACACCTGACGTGTTTCGTAATCCTGCTGTGCAGCCTGGCGTCCCACGCGCGTGCCGCCGCCCACGAGCAGGACACCGGCGGCAGCAGCCTCGACCTCGCACGCGTCGATGATGCCAACCGCGCGGCACGCCACGGCCGCTACACCGCCGCCATCGCCGTTATCAGCAGGGCGCTCGACAGCTCGCCGAGGTTCGCCGCCGGCTACCTGGAGCGGGCCACGCTCTACATGGATGCCGGGCGGTATCCGGAGGCGCTGGCCGACCTGGACCGGGTGATCGCGATGCATCCGGACGCCGCCGCGGTGTTCGTTCTGCGCGCGGACATCGCCCTGCGCCAGCGCGCCGCCACCCAGGCGCTGGCCGACCTTGGGCATGCCGCAGCGCTGCCCGCCGCCTCGTTCTGGAAACAGAACTACCAGGCGGGGCACAACGATCCGGCCGGCGGGCAGGGGCTGTACTACCTCGTCTCCGACCACCTGGTCTCCCGCATGTTCGCCTACAGCAGCATCGCGCACGAGCTGCAGGGCAGGGACGAGGCGGCGCTGGACGATCTGCGGCAGTCCCTGGTCAACGAGACGCTGTATCCGTGGCACGTGCTCGGGCGGCACTGCTACACGGCGGCGCTGGCGGGGCTGCTGGACATGGCGGAACTGACCTGCACCGAGGCGATCGACAAGCAGACCCACGACGACGGCAACTACGACACGCGCGGGCTGGTCTATCTGAAGATGCACCAGTGGGACAAAGCGATCGCCGACCACGACCGGGCGCTGCGGGCGCGGCCTGACCTCACGGTCGCGCTATACGGCAGGGGCCTGGCCAGGCACGCGACGGGCGACCGCGCCGGCGGCGACGCGGACATCGCGGCCGCCACGCAGGGCGAGCCGGACATCGCCAACATCATGACGCGGCTGGGCGTGCAGCCGCTCTGACCGGGCAGGACCGCCTTGCGCGCCGAACGCTGCCGGCCGGCGGCGTGCTGCCGCGGACGGCGGCGCTCTCGCCGGCTGCGTCCTCGCTGCCGCCGCTGCCGCACCGCGCGGATATGACGCGGCTTGGCGTGCAGCCGCTTTGACCGGGCAGCACCGCCTTGCGCGCCGCACGCTGCTCGCCGGCGGCCTGCTGCCGCTGACTGCGGCGTTCTCGACGGCCGCGTCCTCGCCGCCGCCGCTGCTGCATGGCCCGGGGCCGCTTGGAGAGAAGCTGACTGGCGACTCCCCGTCTGCTGCGCGCCCGTCTGCTGCGCGCCCGTCTGCTGCGCCCTCGCACGCTGCGCCCCGAAACGCTGCACCCTGGTCGGACACGCTGCGCACGCGCGCCGCCTCGCTGGGCGAAGCCGGCCTGCTGCACAGCTACGACGTGGCGGGCCTGAGCGCCTTCGACCTCACCCAGGTCAACGCCGCCTACGTCTACGACAACGCGCTGGCCGGCCTGGCCTTGCTCGCCTCCGGCGACGCAGCCGCCGCGCGCCGCATCGGCGACGCCCTGGTGCTCGCCCAGACGCACGACCGCTTCTACACCGACGGCCGCCTGCGCAACGCCTACCGCGCCGGTGCGGCCCCGGCGCGCGGCTTCTACACGCTGTCCGGCTGGTGGGACGACGCCGGCGGACGCTGGCTGGAGGACGCCTACCAGGTCGGCACCGCCACCGGCGTGGTCGCCTGGGCCATGCTGCTGTGGATCCGCCTGGGGCCGGACTACCGCGCTGCCGCCAACCGTGCCGCCGACTGGGTGGAAGCCAACGTGCGCGCCCCGCGCGGCTATACCGGCGGTTTCCTCGGCTTCGAGCCCGCGCCGCAGCGTCTCACCTGGGTCAGCACGGAACACAACATCGACCTGGCCGCCGCCTTTGCCGCACTCGGGCGCACGCAGGCCGCTGCCCACGCGAGCGCCTTTGTCGCCAGCATGTGGCAACCCGGCGAGGGCCGCTTCGCCACCGGGCTCACGCCAGACGGCGCGGTGAACCTGCACTCCGCGGTGGACGCCAATTTGTGGCCGCTGCTCGCCCCCGGCGCACGCACGGAGTGGCGCCACGCGTTCGATTGGGTGCTGTCCCGCCACGGCCTGCCGGCAGGCGGCCCGGTCGCCGAGATGCAGGGCGTGGACTTCGACACCGACCGCGACGGCATCTGGCTGGAAGGCACCGCGATCACCGCGCTCGTCGCCCGGCGGCTGGGCCAGGCGGCCATCGCGTCGCGCTTAATGGACACGCTGCTCGCGCAGACCTCGCCGGGCGGGCTGATCTACGCCAGCACCACGCCGACGCTGACGACGGGGCTCTCTACGGGGCTCGATACGCGGGCGCCGGACTTTTTATACTACCGGCGGCCGCATTTGGCGCCGACGGCTTGGGCGGTTTTGGCAGGGACGGTGGCTGATCCGTTTTGAAAGGAAGCAAGCGGTTCTTTTTTGAAAAAAAGAACCAAAAAACTTTTGTCTCCTCGGGTGCGTCGGGTTGAAACGAGTTGTTTCAGGGTGGCGCGACAGCCAGACCAAAAGTTTTTTGCTTCTTTTTTTCAAAAAAGAAGGCCTTGCTTTCGTTGCAAAAGCCACGCCGGCGAGGTTTCCTTGCAGCGGAGAGCGACGCCTCTTGTGGCCATGAGCACCGGAGCGCAGAAAAACCGCGTCAGATGGCCGCCAGCACGGCTTTTGAAACGGACATTCATGCGGATTCTTTATAGCCACCGTATCCAGTCACATGACGGCCAGGGCGTGCACATCGAGGAGCTCGTGCGAGCGCTGCGCCAAGCCGGCCACGAGGTGCGCGTCGTCGGCCCCAGCTTCTACGAGCAGGCCGGTTTCGGCGGCGAAAGCAGCGTCGTCGCCCGCATCCGCCGCTTCCTGCCCGGTGCGCTCGGCGAGTTGGCCGAGTTGGCCTACAATTTTCCCGCCTACCGCCGGCTGAAGGCGGCCTGGCGCGAGATGCGGCCGGACGTGGTGTACGAACGCTGCAACCTCTACTTCGTCGCCGGCGCGTGGCTGGCGCGGCGATACGGCGTGCGGCTGCTGCTCGAGGTGAACTCGCCGCTGGCCGACGAGCGCGCGAAACACGGCGGACTGCGCCTGGCCGGCCTGGCGCGGCGGCTGGAGCGCTGGACCTGGCGCAGTGCCACGCGCGTGCTGCCCGTCACTCACGTTCTAGCGTCGATCCTGGTGCAGAACGGCGTGGAGGCTGCCCGCATTACCGTCATTCCCAACGGCATCGACCTCGCCCGATTTCCGCCGCGCGCGCCGGCCGCTGCCGATGGCACCGTCACGCTCGGCTTCGTGGGGTTCGTGCGCGCGTGGCACGGGCTGGACGGCGTGATCGAGGGCATGGCGAGCGGCCCCGCCAACACGCGCCTGGTCGTCGTCGGCGACGGGCCCGCGGTGCCGGACCTGACCGCGCTGGCCGACCGCTTGTCGTTGGCCGACCGTGTGCACTTCACCGGCCTGGTGCAGCCGCACGACGTGCCGGCCCACGTCAGCGGCTTCGACATCGCCCTGCAGCCGAGTGCGACACCTTATGCGTCGCCGCTGAAAATATTCGACTACATGGCCGCCGGCTGCGCCATCGTCGCACCCGACCAGCCCAACATTCGCGAGATACTCGTCCACGACCACACCGCGCTGCTGTTCGACCCGCACGCACCTGGCGGGATGCAGGCAGCGCTCGGGCGGCTGATCGAGGACGCTACGCTGCGGCAACGGCTCGGCCGGGCGGCGCGGGCTGAACTGGAACGGCAGGACTATACCTGGAGGGGCAACGCGGCTCGGGTGGCGGCGGCGTGAGAAAGGAAGCGTTAAGGCAAGCGCTTCTTTTTTGAAAAGAAGAAGCAAAAAACTTTTGGTTGCGCTGTCGCCGTTTTACCTGGCGGCTTCGGTTTTTTGCGCCGATCGCAAGCTGCCCGGAAATCTGTCATAAACAGCCGAGCAGTTCTTTTTGAATGTCCGGTTAAAAGTTGGCTTGGTGAGTCAGCTGGCGCGGCTATTCAAGCAACGGAGCGGAGGAACGTCGCGTCACGGCAATCAACGTGCCGTTCTTCAACGAACACTGAAAAATCAAAATTTTATTCCAATCGGCGCGCGTTGCAGAAACCTCCGCGACAGCCGGACCAAAAGTCTTTTGCTTCTTTTCTTCAGAAAAGAAGGCCTTGCTTTCTTTTCGAACTCTGCCGGGTCGGCGCGCCGCTTATATCAGCCGTCCTGATCAGCGCGAGTGGGCTTCAGGCGGTCGAACGCGATTGCCAGCAGCGCCGCGACCGCCAGGACCTTCAACCCGGTCAGCGTCGGCACCGGCGCCAGAAGCATCGACGACATGCTGTCCTGCAGCGAGGCCGCCTCACCCATGTCCATGCCCCACGCCAACCCGGACGAGGCCAAGCTCATCACCCCGGTCCACACGCCCACACGAATGAATGTCATGTTTAAAATCCCACAACGCCGCTAAGATCACGAATTTGTGATAACCGGTTTTGTGCCGGTAGCGCAATGGGCTTGTTGCATCTTTGGTGTCGCTCATGCGGCCCTCAAGCCTTGCAGCGGCCGCGCGTCGTTGCCTAGCTTGGTTGCGACAACAGGAGCCGCCGATGCCGAAGTCCGCCCGATACGCATCCTTGCTGGCGCTGCTGGCGAGCCCCGCGCTCGCCCAGGAGCCTCCGCCCCCGCCGCCGCCCTACCACCACCATCATCACCACCACCACCACCACCACTACGCGGGCCCGCCGGGCGAACGTCCCGTCGATGTCGGCCCCAACACGCCCGAGGCCGACCGCGCCTATCAGGGTGGCGGGGAGGTGTTGCAGGGTCAGCCGGGCGGGCCGCCGCCCGTGCCCCGCGGCAATCCGCCCGGGTAGGCGCCTTGCGGGGCTACGTCGCAGGTGCGTGCGGGCTGCTCAGACGTCGTCCGGGCTGAGCAGCACCACCGCTTCGGCCGCGCGCTGGTGCACCTCGGCCTCGCGTTCGAGGTTTTTGGGAAACCGGCTGCGGCCGGCCTGCACCAGGGTCTTCTTCGCCTGCGCCTCGTGCCAGTAGCGCACGGATGCCAGCGCTGCGTCCCAGCCGCGCTGAAAGTCGGGAGTGGTGGTCATGGTTGATCCTTATACTAGCCGCCCGAGACGTTGACCGGAGCAAGCAAGGCAAGCAGTTCTTTTTTGAAAAAAGAACCAAAAAACTTTTGCTCCTTGGGCGTACGCTGTCGGAGAGTCCGCGACAGCAGTGACAAAAGCTCTTTGCTTCCTTTTCTCGAAAAAGAAGGCCTTGCCGTCGCGCCGTCGGCCATCGCAGGAGTCAGTGTTTCGGGCTGTTGGTATTAGAACAGGCAAGGAAGGCCTTGTTTTTCGAGAAAAAGAAGCAAAGACTTTTATCACGGCTGTCGCGGACTCACCGGAGACGGGTGCCCAGGGACCAAAAGTTTTTTGGTTCTTTTTTTCAAAAAAGAACTGCTTTCTTACCTGTCTTTGAGCTCCAAAGCCCGCGCGTAAACCTGCTTGCGCGGCAACCCGGTCGCCTCCGCCACCCCTGCCACCGCCTCTCGCACCGTCTGGCTCCGCAACGCCGCCGCCAGCAGCGCGTCCAGGTCGCCAGCCTCAGCCATCTCCTCCGGCGCCGGCCCTACCAGCACGGTGATCTCGCCGCGCGCCGCATGCTCCGCGTAGTGCGCCGCCAACGCGTCCAGCCCGCCCCGCCGCACCTCTTCGAAGCGTTTTGTCAGCTCGCGCGCCACCGCCGCCGGGCGGGCGCCGAACGCGTCGTGCATGTCGGCCAGCGTCTCCGCCAGCCGGTGCGGCGCCTCGTACCACACCAGCGTGGCGGTGAGGCCTGCGCGCTCCGTCGCCCGCAGCCGCGCGAACCCTGCCTGCCGCGCGGCCGCCCGCGGCGGCGGGAAGCCCAGGAAAAGATACGGGTGCGGCGGCAGGCCGGAGAGCACCAGCGCGGTGGTTGCGGCGTTGGCGCCCGGCATCGCCTCGACGTGGTGGCCGGCGGCGATGGCCGCGCGCACCAGCCGGTAGCCGGGGTCGCTGACCAGCGGCGTGCCGGCGTCCGAGACCAGTGCGATGCGCGCGCCGCGTGCCAGCAGCGCCAGGATCTCCGGCGTGCGCGCGTCCTCGTTGTGCTCGTGCAGCGGCGCCGTGCGCACGCCGATGCCGTAGTGGCCGAGCAGCCGCGCGGTGGTGCGGGTGTCCTCGCACAGCACCAGCTCGGCCGAGCGCAGCGCGTCCAGCGCACGCAGTGTCACGTCGCCGAGGTTGCCGATGGGGGTGGAAACCAGCACAAGACCTGCAGCATCACCCGGCTGCACGGCCTGCCCGCCATCCGGCGCGCCGGCCTCCGGTGGTGCCGCCTCAGGGGAGGACAGGGATGCTTCGTCCGGCATGGTGGCTACTCGCATCGGTGGGTCTGCTGTCCGCCTGCATGCAGACACAGGGCAACGCGCCGCCGACCTTTGCCACCGTTGCACCGCCGGGCGAACAGCAGCAAGGCCTGGGCGCCGGCCCGCGCCACATCGCGTTGCTGCTGCCGCTGAGCGGACCCAACGCGGCCATCGCGGGGGAACTGCAGCAGGCCGCCCAGCTCGCCGCCAGCGCGCCCGGCGCCCCGCCGCTGGACGTGCGCGACACCGGCGGTGATCCGGCGCGCGCCGCCCAGGCGGCAGCGGCCGCCATCGCCGCCGGCGACCTGATGATCCTTGGCCCGCTGACCGCCGAGGAGACCCAGGCGGTGGCCAGCGTGGCCGTGCCCGCCAACATCGCCGTGCTGTCCTTCAGCTCGGACCCCAGCGTTGCCGTGCCCGGCGTCTGGACCCTGGGCCTCACGCCGGACCAGCAGATGCGCCGCCTGGTGGCCGCGGCACGCGCCGAGGGCCGCCAGCATCTGGCCGCGCTGCTGCCGGACGGTGCGTTCGGCGACGCGCTGCAGACGGCACTGACCGACGCCGCCAGCCAGGCCGGCTTCGAGCCGCCCAACATCCAGCGCAGCGACGCCGCCGGTGCCGACGGCGCGCTCCGCACGCTGACCGACTACGAGAACCGCCGCGGCGACCTGCAATCCCGCATCAGCGCCATGCGCCAGTCCACCGACCCCGCGTCGCGCGCGCAGGCCGCCATCCTGGCCGCCCAGCCGGTCTCCCCGCCGCCGTTCGACACGCTGGTGCTGGGCGCCAACGGCGACAGCCTGCACCGCATCGCCGAGAAGCTGCCGCAATACGACGTGGTGGGCCCGCAGGTGCGCCTGCTGGGCCCGGCGTTCTGGGCGCACGGCGCGTCGCGGTTCCACCAGCTGGCCGGCGCCTGGTACGCGCTGCCGGACGCCACGCAGCGCAGCGACTTCGTGGCCACCTTCCAGGGGAAATACGGCTTTCCGCCGCAGACCATCGACGACATCGCGTTCGACGCCACGCTGATCGGGCGTTCGCTGGCACAGGACAACAACGATTTCTCGACAGCCGCGCTGACCAAGCAGGACGGGTTTTCCGGCGTGGACGGCGCGCTGCTGTTGTTGCCGGACGGGCACGTGCGGCGGGCTTTGGCGATATATCAGGTGGGGAATAGTGGTGGGGCTACGATCGTGAGCGCGGCGCCTACGGATTTGACGGCGCCTGGGTCGTAGGAAGCAAGCAAGCAGTTCTTTTTTGAAAAAAAGAACCAAAAAACTCTTGTTCCCTGGCGACCCGTCTGCAGAACGGTCCGCGACAGCAGGGATAAAAGTTTTTTTGCTTCTTTTTTTTCAAAAAAAGAAGGCCTTGCCTTGCCTTTAACCTTGCTGCGCGTGACGAGCGCCATCGCCTGCGTCCCCGTTTTCGTGCTGATGCTCCTGGTCGCCACCGCCCAGGCCGCCCCCGTCCCGGCTGTGCTCGCAGCCTTGGTTATCACCTTTTCGGCCTACGGCCTGGCGCGCGTTTGGGCGAGCGACCTGCGCGCGCTGACCTCGCTGTTGCACCTGGCCGGCACCGGAGCGCCGGCGCCCGCGCCTGGCCCGCTCACCATAGGGCCGGACGTGCTGGGCGAGGTGCGGCAGATCTCCGTCACGCTCAGCCAGCAGAGCGCGCTGGTGGACCGCCTGGTGCGGGCCGAGGAATCCATCGTCGAGCGGCTGCCGGACCCGCTGATCGTGCTGAGTGCGGACCGCAGCGTGCGCCGCGCCAACGCCGCCGCGCGCGCCGCCTTTGGCGACGACATGCCGGCCGTGCTGCGCCACCCCGAACTGCGCGCTGCCATCGACCGCGCGGTGCAGGGCGGCCCGCGCGCGGCACCGCAGATGGCCGATCTGCGCGTGCCGGTGCCGATCCTGCGCGAGGTGCAGGCGATGGTGGTGGCGTTGGACTCGCCGTTGGCCGGCGGCGGCGGCGTGCTGGCGGTGCTGTCCGACCGCACGCGGGAACGCGCGGTGGAACGCATGCGCGCGGATTTCGTGGCCAACGCAAGCCACGAACTGCGCACGCCGCTGGCCAGCCTGATCGGCTTCATCGCAACGCTGCGCGGTCCCGCCGCGGACGACCCGCCGGCCCAGGCACGCTTCCTGGAGATCATGGCCGAGCAGGCGGAGCGGATGAACCGGCTGATCGACGATTTGCTCAGCCTCTCGCGCATCGAGATCACCGAGCACCAGTCGCCGGCCGAGCTCGTGGATTTGGGCGGCGTGGTGGAACGCGTGCTGGCCGGGTTCGAAATATCCATCAAGGCGCGGCGGGTCAGCGTGGACCTGACGGTTTCGGACGAGTTGCCGCGCGTGCTGGGCGATACCGACCAGCTGGAGCAGGTGGCCGGCAACCTGCTGGACAACGCGCTGAAATACGGGCGCGAGGGGGGAACCATCCGGGTGTATGCCGGACCTGCGACGCCGGGTGGCAAGTATCCGCAACGCGCGGGCGTGCTGGTGTCGGTGGCCGATGACGGGCAGGGAATACCGCGGCAGCATTTGCCGCGGCTGACGGAACGGTTTTACCGGGTGGACGCGGGACGGTCGCGCGCGGTGGGGGGGACGGGGCTGGGGCTGGCGATCGTCAAGCACATCGTCAATCGGCATCGGGGGATGCTGGTGATCGAGAGCGAGGCGGGGAGGGGGGCGACTTTTAACGTTTGGCTGCCGGCGGGGTGAAGGGAGAAAGCAAGCAAGGCCTTCTTTTCTGAAGAAAAGAAGCAAAAGACTTTTGGTTCGGCTGTCGCGGAGTCTCCCTCAGCGCGCGCGCAAGGGAACAAAAGTTTGTTGGTTCTTTTTTTCAAAAAAGAACCGCTTGCTTTCCTACTCTTCCGGCTCAGTGGTAAACAGCAACGGATAGCCTTCCTTGCGTGCCGCATCGACCGCGTTGGTGGCTTTGGTCTCCGCGAGTTCGCGGGTGAACACGCCAACCACGCAGGCGCCGCGCTGGTGGGCCGTGCTCATCACCGCCATGGCCTTGGCTTCGCCCATCCTGAACTCGGCTTTGAGGACGCGCACCACGAAGAAGCGTGGGGTGAAGTCGTCGTTCATCAGGATGACCTTGTGCAGCTTCGGCCGTTCGACCTTGAGCTCGGTCTGTCCTCTGACGATGGTGTCGATGTCTGCCATGTGCTCCGCCCGCTGTTCCGGCCCTGCCTGTCCAGCGTCACGCCGGCGATAGGTTGCAGTCAGCCTAGCCAACAAACCCGCGAGTGCAGCTTTTACGCGCAAATTGCCGCACCCCTAAGTGACAAAAGTTTTTTGGTTCTTTTCTTCAAAAAAAAACCGCCTTCTTCTTCGTCAATAGTCGAACTGGTACGACAACCCGATCGTAGACCCAGGATCGTTGTCCGGCGTGGCTCCCTGCACCGTCCCGCCCCCCGTCGCCAGCTGCGCCTTCGCCTTGAGCCGCTTCGTGATGTCGATCTGCACTTCGGCCGCCGTGCCTCCGCCTGAGGTGGCCTGCTTGGCGCCGATGAACACCCCACGCGCCACGTAGCGTCCGGCTTCGATGGTGGCACCGCTGCTAGCGCCGCTGCCGCCGCCGACCGAGAGCCGGTCGAGCCCGAGGCCCTTGCGCACCGCGCCCAGCGGGTCGCCGCCACCGCCGGTGACGCCTGACAGCTCGGCGAGGGCGGAGGCGATCTCGGCGATCTGCACGGCGGAGAGGTTCTTCACGCTGGTGCCGAACAGCAGGTGGGCCAGCACCTCGTCCTGCGGTAGGTCCGGCACGCTGGAGAGTTTGATGGTGGGCTTGTCGGCGTAGCCGCCGACGGTGAGCGTGGCGGTCACGCCGCCCGAGGTGCTGTCGGCAACGAAGTTCAGCGTCGGGTCGATCTTGTTGGTGACGCTGGTGCCGTCGAAGCCGACCTCGCCCTTGCTGAAGGTGAGCGTGGTGCCGGCGACGCTGATGTCGCCGCGGCGCAGGTCGAAGGCGCCGGAGATCTGCGGGGCGGCGGTGGTGCCGGCCACCTGCAGCTTGCCGCCGAGCTCGCTGTCCAGCCCGTGGCCGCGCACGAAGATGCCGCTGGGCGCGTCCACCTCGAGGGCGAGGCGGATAACGGCGGCCGGCGCGGTGTGGGCGGGCGGCGGATGCTCGCCGGGCCGGCGCACGTTCAGGGTCGCCACGCTGGGCGGCAAGCTGTTGGGGATGTTGATCTCGGCCTGACGGATGAAGATGCGGCCGCCGGCGTCTAGCGCGGTTGCGGCCTGGCCGTGCACCCTGACGTCGGCGTCTAGCGTGGCGGTGAGCAGGTCGCTGGCCAGCGGGCGGGCGTGGTCGGCGGTGAAGTGGACGTCCACAGGGAGCCCAGGTGCCAGCACGCCCACCGAGCCGCTGGCGGCCAGCGTGCCGGTGCCGGCCTTGGCGGTGAAGGTGGCGATGCGCACGGTGTCGCCGTCGGCCACCAGGTTGGCGGTGATGTCGGTGACGCGCAGGCCTTGCACGAAGTCCTGCACCTCGCCGCGGGCCAGCGTCACGGCGCCGTTGATGCGCGGGGCGGCGGTGGTGCCGGAGACGGTGGCGTCCAGTGCCAGGTTGCCGGCGGCGCGCTGGCCGGTGGCCCCCAGGATGGGGTCGAGCAAAGTGAGGTCGGCGGCACCCGTCGCATGCAGGGCCAGCGCGCCGCCCGGCTGCAGCGGGGCGGAGCCGTTGGCGGCGAAGCTGAGCTTCGGCCCGGCGGAGAGGTGGGCGTTGACCTGTGCCACGCGGCCGTCCAGCGCCACGGTGGCCAGCAGCGAGGCCGGTTTCAGCGAGGCGGCCGGCCCGCTGCGCAGCCGCACGCCGGTGGCCTGCAGGCGCAGGGTGCCCTGTGGTGCGGCGGTGGTGCCGGACAGGTGCGCGTCGGCGGTCAGCAGCCCGGCCGCCTGCAGCGTGGGTGCGAAGGGGCGGGCGAGGTCGGGGGTGACGTTTCGTATTGCCGCGGTCAGCGCCAGCATGGGCGCGATGCGGCCGGCTACGCTGATGCTGGCTTGTGTCGCGCCCGGCACGCCCGCCGACAGGCGCAGCGAGTCCAAGCCGGTGCTGGCGCCGAAGCTGACCTTGGCGGGTGCGGTCAGGCGCAGCGCCTCGCCGTGGTAGTCCGCCGACAGCGCGCTCAGCAGCACCTGGTGGGCGGGCACGTCCAGCTTGGCGGTGGCGGCGAAGGTGGCGGGCGCGTTCTGCACGCTGAGCGCCGCGTCGGTGCGCAGCAGCAGCGCGGCCTGCTTGCCGGTGGCGGTGGCGTGCGCCTGGCCGGTAATGCCGGACGCGTCGATGCCCTCGGCCACCAGGCTCAGCGCCAGGTCCGGATCGGTGGCCAGGTCGTGCACCTGCCCGGTCAGCGACAGGCGGCCCAGCGCGTTCTTGCCAACCGAGAGCCCGGCGGCTTGCACATTTACCCTGGCGTCCGGGTGGGTGCCGCCAGAAGGCAGGTCCACCTTGGCCGACAGGCTGCCGGCGAGCGGCTGGTGGACGAGCGACGCCAGGTCCGCCAGGCGCGTCATGCGGGCGGACACGGTGCCCACCGGCAGCTTGGCGCCATGCGCCAGCACCAGGTCGGCGCTGGCGGCCAGGCTGCGCCAGTCGGCGCGGCGCAGCACGACGTGGAAGCCGCCGTCGGGCTGGCGGGCCAGCTCGGCCTGTAGGGCGAGGGGCGCGTTGTCGAAGCGGCCCTGGGCCTGCACGGTGCCGGACGGGTTGCTCGGCAGTCCCTGCGCGCGGATTTGCGCGGTGATCGGGCCGCGCGGCACCGACCTGGCACCGACCTCGCCCTTGATGTCAGCCTGGAGCGCGAACCCGGCCGGCGCCTCGCCCGACGGCCCGCCAGGCTTGCCCCCCGAGGGCCTGGCCAACGGTCTGCCCGGTGTCCCGCTCGGCACCGCGCCAAGCGTCCCGCCCGAAACCGTCGCGGGCGTCCCGCCCGAAACCGTGGCGGGCGTCCCGCCCGACGCCGCATCAGGTGAGCCGTCCACCCGGCCCGCCGCGTCCAGGTGGCCGGAGACGGCGGGGGTCAGCGCCGCCAGGTCGTCCAGCACCACGTGCCAGGCCAAAGCCAGCCTGCCGCCGAAATCGGTGCCGGTGACGCTGGCGTGGGCGGTGCGGCCGTCCACAATGGCGCGGGTGATGGTGATGTCCTGGCCGTCGAGGCGCGCGGTGGCGCCGAACCGCGTGGTGCCCAGCGCGATGGGCAGCGGCGCCTGGCCGCCGGTGAAGCGGGCGGTGCCGTCCACGGTCACGTCGCTGGCCTCGCCATGGCGGGCGAGGGTCGCCACCGCGTCGGTGGAGCCCTCGATGTCCACGTGGCCGATAGCGGCGAACGGGGCCAGGTCCGGCACTACGGTGTGGATGCGGGCGGAGAGGTCGCCACGCGCCTGCGCCTCGCCGTCTGCGGAGAGCAGCGGATGCTTCAGCGCGAACCGGACGGGCAGGCTCGGCTGGTCGAGCTGGGCGTGCACGGTGAGGTCCAGCGGGGCGGCTGCGAACAGGTTCGGCTGCGGCGGCGGCAGCACCAGGCCGGCCAGCACGGCGTGCACGTCAACCGCGCCGCTGTTGCCGCCGGCATCCACGGTCAAGTTGGCGATGGTGGCACCGCCGCCATGCACGCCAGCCAGCATCGCGTGGGCGGCGACGTCCGGCTTGGCGAACGGCCCGTGCACATGCGCCTGCAGCGCCACGCTGTCCCACGAGACGTCCGGCCGCGGCGCCATCGCCGGCGCGTTCGCGGTCACGTCGAGCGCCGCGCTGTGGCCCACTAGGTCCACCGTGCCGTGCGTGTCGGCGCGCAGCGATCCCGCGGCAAGGCTCGCGTCCACGCGTTCGGCCGCGCGCGGGCCGTCCACCGTCGCGTGCAGCGCCAGCGCGCCCAGCGCCGGCAGCTTGGCCAGGCCGGAGACCAGCCCGCCGGCCGGCTCGTGCGCGTCCAGCACCGCGCGGATCGCGGCGTCGTCGAGATGGCCGTCCAGCCGGTAGGTGCCCGAGCCGTCGAGCCGGTCGATTGCGGCCGTCACGGTGGCGTCGGACAGCGAGGCGAGGTGGGCGTGCGCGTCCACGCGCAGCGCGGCCGCCGCGCCCGCCACCGGTGCGTCCAGCTGCAGCCGGGCGATCCGCAGTGCGCGAAGGTCCACCTGCACCGGCAGGCCGGACCCGCCCTGCGACGCCGGCGCCGGCTTCTTGGCCGCTGCCGGTATAGGCAGCCGCAGCACGTGGATGTCCGCCGCGGCGAGGCTGTCGATGCGGGCGACCTTGCCGATGAGCGCCAGCGGCGACCAGTTCAAAACCACCCCGTCCAGCGTCAGCCAGGTGCCCTGCGCGTCGTGCACCTCCAGGTGCGCCAGGCGCAGCGCGTCCGGAAAGCGGCCGGCCAGGCCGCGCAGCACCACCTGCCCGCCGGTCAGCGACGCGGCCTCGCCCTCGATCAGCGAACGGCCGAACCCGGTGTTGGCCAGCACCAGCACGGCCACAACGAGCACCACCGGCGTCAGCAGGACTATGCCAGCCACCCACAGCAGGATGCGGCGCAGGCGGTGGCGGCGTGGGGGTGCCGTGTCGCTCATGGTTGCGTCCTGCTCGTTGCGTCGTGCGCCACGACAGACCCGGAGCTGCGAGCGGCTATTCTCGCAGCCATGCCAACGACCGAGAGGTCAGGCGGCAAAGAGAAAGCAAGGCCTGCTTTTTTGAAAAAAAGCAGCAAAAAACTTTTGTCTCGGCTGTCGCGGACTCTCCCGCACCGTACGCCCCAGGGAACAAAAGTTTTTTGGTTCTTTTTTTCAAAAAAGAACTGCTTGCTTGCCTTACACACGCTCAAAACGCCTGCCCAAGTCCGAGGTAAAGCTCGAAGCTGTCGCCACCGCGGATCGAGGTCAGCGGCACCGCGATGTCCACCCGGATCGGCCCGATCGGCGTGTAGTAGCGCGCACCCACGCCGGCGCCCTCCTCAAGTTTACCCCCGAACGGCGCGCTGGACGTGCTGACCTGGCCGGCATCGACGAACACCACCGCGCCGATGTTGTGCCAAACGCGCTGACGCAGCTCGATGGTGGCCGCGTCGATCGAGGTGCCGCCCTCCGGCGTGCTGTCCGGGAACGCCGGCCCGATTGACTGGTATTTGTAGCCGCGCACGGTGGCAGAACCGCCGGCGTAGAATCGCTGGTCCGGCGGCAGCTGGAACTCGCTGGCCCCCTGCGCCGAGCCGACCAGGCCGCGGAACGCCAGCACGCTCAGCCCTGGCTTGGCCAGCCCCAGGCTGTGCAGGTCGAAATAGGTGGACCCGGTGCCCTGCAGGATGACGAAGGTGGAGCTTTGCCCGGAGAACGATTGGGTGGGTGTGGCGATCAGCGTGGCGCGTACGCCGCCGGTGGGGTCGTCCAGCGGGTTGGGCACGCGGGTGTTGTCGAACTTGGCGGTGACCGGGATGGCCAGCAGCTCGTAGTTGCGCGTCACGTCCTGCTGCAGGATCGACTCCTCGGTGGCGGTGACGCCCACGCTGAGGGTCCACTGCTTCGACAGCTTGCGCGATAAGGAGGCGGCGGCGATCTCCGCGGTCTGAGTATAGCTGATCAGGTCCTGTTTGAGCGCGCTGAGGTCGAGCTCCAGCGTCTGGTCGCGGTGGTAGTAGTCCGGCTTGAGGAACTGCGCCTTTGCCAGGTAGCCCTCGCCGGTGCTTGCCGTGCCGCCCAGGCCGGTGATCTCGGCCGTGAGGTTGAGCTGCTCTGCGTTGCCGAACAGGTCGTGGTGCGACCAGGTGACGCCGGCGCTGCCGCCCAGGTCGGTGGAGTAGGCGATGTCGAAGCTCACCGTGTGCAGCTTGCGCTCGGTCACGTCCACAAGCAGCGGTATCTCGCCGGCGGAGTCCAGCTTGGGGGCTGCGCTGATCTTGATGCCGGAGAACACGCCGACCGAGGCCAGGTCCTCGCGCGCCGCCTCGATCTTGCTCGGCTGGTACAGCTCGCCCGGGTGCAGAAGCAGGCGCCGGCGCACCCAGCGTTCGTGCATGCGCTTCAGGCCGGTAATGCCGATCTGGCCGATGTCCACGCGCGGGCCGGAGCTGACCGCGAAGCTCACGTCCAGCGCGTGCTCGCCGGGGATCAGGACGGCGGTGGGCTCGCCCACCTTGGCCAGCGCGTAGCCGTCCTCCTGCAGTGCGGTCTGCACGCTGCCGCCCGCCGCCAGCACGTCGGTGGCCACCGCAGGGGCGCCCGGTTTGAGGGTGAAGGCACGCAGCCCGGCGGCGGGCACCGCGCCGTCCAGGGTGACGCGGCGGAGGTGGAACAGCTTGCCGGTGGCGACCTGCACGTCGACCGGCGCCTTGGCGGATTGCGGTAGGTTGGTCAGCACGTCGGGCAGGGTCGTGTCGTCAAGCGCGTGGCCGGCGATGCTGACGCTTACCTGGGGGTCGTAGAAGCCGAAGCTGTTCAGTGCGGTCTGCACGCGGGCGACGTCCTGTCGCGCACGGGCAACCAGCGCGAACGGGCCGGCGGGGGCCTTGGTGCGGAGAGCCTGGAGCTGGGAGCTGCCGGAGATGGCGGCGTCCAGGCCAGCGTTGCCGGTGAGTTGGATGTGGACCGTGTAGGTGACTGGGTCGGCGGCTTGGGCGGACGCGCACACACACAAAAGCAAGAAAGCAAGGCCTTCTTTTTTGAAAAAAAGAAGCAAAAAACTTTTGGACCTGCTGTCGCGGAAAGCTGGGACGACACGTCTCAACCCGACGCACCTACGGGAGACAAAAGTTTTTTGGTTCTTTTTTTCAAAAAAGAACTGCTTGCCTTGCTTCTCTCGATTTGCCGCACGGAAAAAGATCATCACTATCCGCTAAGGCAGAGCGTCTGCCGCAACGCAGCATCTCGGTCTGCAAGGTTGCGACACGCCACGCAGGGCAGCAATTTAAGCGCGATGTCAACCAGCCTGAGCCCCGCCGTGACGGCGCCCCGCGCCGCCTTCCGGGTGACCGCGCTGATCATCGCCGCCGCGCTGTTCATGGAGCAGCTGGACGGCACCGTGCTGGCCACCGCCTTGCCGGACATGGCGCGCAGCTTCGGCGTCGCACCACTGCGGATGAACATAGCACTCACCTCCTACCTGCTCAGCCTGGCGGTGTTCATCCCCGCCAGCGGCCAGGCGGCGGACCGGTTCGGCTCGCGCACCACGTTCCGCACCGCCATCGTGCTGTTCACCCTGGGATCGGTGCTGTGCGGGCTGTCGCAGTCGCTGGCCATGCTGGTGGGCGCGCGCGTGCTGCAGGGCATCGGCGGGGCGATGATGATGCCGGTGGGCCGGCTGGTGCTGCTGCGCACGGTGCCCAAGGCGGACCTGGTGGCGGCGATGACGTGGGTGCTGGTGCCGGGGCTGATCGGGCCGGTGATAGGGCCGCCGCTGGGCGGTTTCTTTGTGACGTATCTGAGCTGGCACTGGATCTTCTACATCAACGTGCCGATCGGGCTGCTGGGGTTCGTGCTGAGCGGCCGCTACATCGGCCAGTTGCGCGAGACGGCGCGCGCGCCCTTCGACCGTGCGGGGTTCGCGCTGTCCGGCGTGTGCCTCGCCTCGCTGATGTTCGGCTTCGAACTGGTCAGCCGGGGGGTGATGAGCCCGGTGGCGAGCGGCGCGCTGCTGGGGCTGGGCGCGCTGGCGGGCCTGGCCTACGTGCGGCACGCGCGGACGGCGGAAAACCCGATCCTGGATTTGCGGCTGATGCGGGTGCCGAGCTTCGCCGTCTCGGTGTGGAGCGGCGCGCTGACGCGCATCACCGCCGGCGCGCTGCCGTTCCTGCTGCCGATGATGCTGCAGCTTGGCTTTGGCGAGACGGCGGCGCAGAGCGGGATGATCACCTTTTCCAGCGCCGCGGGTGCCATGCTGATGAAGGCGGCCGGGCCGCGCATGCTGCGCCGCTGGGGGTTCCGCAGCACGCTGGTTTGGAACGGGCTGTTCGCCACGCTGCTGCTGATGGCCGCCGCCCTGTTCCGCCCGGCCTGGCCGGTCTGGGCGATACTGGTGGTGATGTTTGCCGGCGGATTCTTCCAGTCGTTGCAGTTTACCGCGCTGAACACGGTGGCCTACGCGGAGATACCTCGTGCGCAGATGAGTGCGGCAACCAGCTTCTACACCACGTTCCAGCAGCTGATGCTGAGCGCGGGCATCTGCACGGCGGCGGCGGTGCTGGCCGGCTCGATGGCGGTGCAGGGGCATGCCGGGCCGGAGCTGTCCGATTTTTCGGTGGCTTGGGTGGTGCTGGGGCTGATCACGCTGGTGGCGGTGCCGGTGTCGGCGAGGCTGTCGCGCGATGCTGGGGATGAGATGGCGGGGCGGTAAGCAAGCAAGCAGTTCTTTTTTGAAAAAAAGAACCAAAAAACTTTTGTCTCCTGGGTACCCGTCTGAGGAGACTCCGCGACAGCCGTGACAAAAGCTTTTTGCTTCTTTTTCTCGAAAAAGAAGCGCTTGCCTTACGCTCTGTCGGCCAGCTCCCCCAGATCTTCAACCACCAGATCCCAAGCCTCAGCCCGCTCCGGCGCCGGAGTCCCAGGCCCATGCTCCAGCGGCCGCGGCACCAGGCAGGTCCGCAACCCGCATTTCTGTGCGGCGTCGAGGTCGCTCTCGTGCGCGGCCACCATGCACAGCTCGTTCGGCCGCATCGCCAGCACGTCGGCCGTGCGCAGGTAGGCTTCCGGCATCGGCTTGTAGGCCTGCACCACTTCGGCACCCAGGATCGCGTCCCACGGCAGGCCGGCGCGCTTGGCCATGTCGATCATCAGCACGATGTTGCCGTTCGACAGCGGGGCGATGATGAAGCGCTGTTTCAGCCGCGCGAGGCCGTCCACCGAGTCGGGCCAGGGGTCCAGCCGGTGCCAGGCCAGGTTCAGCTGGTCGATCTCGGCTTCCGGCACGCGGTCCGGGTTGATGCCGGACTCGACCAGGGTAGCAATCAGCGTTTCGCGGTGCAGCACGTCCAGTCGGGTGAAGGCGCGGCGGCCGCTGCGCACCTCCTCCATCGCCGGCGCGTAGCGGCTGCGCCAGGAATCGGCGAAGCCGGCCGGGTCCACGTCGGGCGTGGCATGCCGCGCCAGGAACGGCGTGGCTTCGCGGGCCACGCCGCTGCGCCAGTCCACCACCGTGCCGAACACGTCGAAGACGAACGCGCGCACGCCGGCCAGCGCGGCACCGCCCGGCGAGCCGCTCGTCACGCCACCACCCGGCTCGCCTGCTGCAGCAGGGCCAGGTCGGAATCGGCCAGCTTGATCACCACGGAGGCCGGGGTCTCGCCGGGCTCGAGCACGATGGGAAAGTGGAAGCCGCAGAACCCGTCGCCTAGGCCCGCATCGGCCAGGTCGCGGCGGTAGATCTCCACTTTGCCGGTGCCGACGTTGCGGCCGCCGCTGAACGCCAGCACGAGCTGGTTCCGCAGGCTCTGCGAGGGGGCGTAAATCCACCCCGAGACCAGCTTCTCCTCTACGGTTTCGATGGCGCCGCGTATCACCAGATCGCCTCCCTGCTGCCCGGCGCTCGCCGCGGCGTGTTGGCGGAATGTTAGACGCGGATTGTGCCTAGACCAATGCAACTCACGAGCGCATGCAACACGGCGCCTTTGTTGCGCGCCCGTGCGCCCCCATGCCCGCCCAGCCGCGCCTGGCGGGCTTGTCAGCCGCCGGGCTTGCACGACATCCTCCAGCTGGCCGCCGAACCGCCAAGGATGGAACATGCAGACCCAGACTCTCGACTACCAGGCCGACGGACTCGGCATGAAGGGCCATCTGGCGTACGAGCCGAGCCAGGCCGGCCTGCGGCCAGGCGTGCTGGTGTTCCCCGAGGCTTTCGGCCTGGCCGAGCACGCCAAGTCGCGCGCCGAGCGGCTGGCCGGCATGGGTTATGTCGCCCTGGCCGGCGACTTGCACGGCGGGCAATACGTCACTTCCTCGCTCGACGAGGCGCTGGGCCTGCTCGTACCCTTGCGCGAGGAGCCGTCGAAGACACGTGCGCGGGCGGCCGGTGCGCTGGCCGTGCTGCTGGCCCAGCCTGGCGTGGACCCCGACCGCATAGGCGCGATCGGCTTCTGCTTCGGCGGCACGATGGCGCTGGAGCTGGCGCGCAGCGGGGCTGCCGTGCACGCCACCGTCGGCTTCCACAGCGGCCTGGCCACCAAGGCGCCGCAGGACGCCAATACCATCCGAGGCAAGGTGCTGGCCTGCATCGGCGCCGACGACCCCAGCATCGATGCCGACCAGCGCCGCGCCTTCGAGGAGGAAATGCGCGGCGGCGGGGTAAACTGGCAGCTGTCGGTGTACGGCAACACCGTGCACAGCTTCACCAACAAGGACGCCGACAAGCTGGGACGGCCGCAGTTCGCCGCCTACAACGCGCAGACCGACGCCCGGAGCTGGGCTGAGATGCTGGCGCTGTTTGATGAGGTGTTTGAGAGTTAAGGCGGCAAGCCGTCCTTTTCCGAAATTCAAAAAATTTGTCCCCTCGGCTTGCCGTGTTGAAGCGTAGCGTTTCAGCCGGCGTGCCTTGAGAGAACAAAAGTTTTTTGGTTCTTTTTTTCAAAAAAGAACCGCTTTCTTTGCTGGAGCGACCGGATGCGCGCCATGATCACCCTCGTCGTCGCCATGGGCTTCATGATCGTTGCCGGCGTGGCCGTCGTCGCCGTTACCCTGGTCGGGCGTCTGGGCGGGCGCGGCCCGGCGCCGAACCTGATGCTGGACCAGCCGGCCGGCACGCGGATTATCGCCGCATCGTTTGCCGGTGGGCAGCTGGCTGTGGTTCTGCAGGGCGGCGGCCCCGACCGCGTGGTGGTCGTGGACGCTGCCAGCGGACGGGAGATGGGCGGGGTTCGGTTGGCGCGGTGAGTTAAGGCAAGCAAGCGGTTCTTTTTTGAAAAAAAGAACCAAAAAACTTTTATTTTCGGCCGTTGGGCCGAGTTGAAACGTGTCGTTTCATCTTCACGCGAGACACGCTTGCTTGCTGCTGCTTTAGGCGAAACGAGTTCTCTGCGGACCAAACGGCGCATTCAACCGCACGATCGTCCAGTTCAGCCACAACGCGAAACTCACCCATAACAGGTAGGGCACTTCCAGCCAGCTCGCGGTGGTGGAGAACGCGCGCAGGCCGATGACCAACGCCAGCACCGACGCCCAGAGAAAGACGTTCTCGAGAAGTGCCCAGTCAGGACGCCGCAACTTGAAGAACAACGGGCTCCACAACAGGTGCAGCACCCAGTTGACACCGAAATAGATGGCGACCTGCATGTGCTGCTCGGGCCCGCGCGCGCCACGCCATGCCAGCACGCCGGCGGCGGCCGTCATCGACAGGATCACCGTCCAGGCGGGGCCGAACAGCCAGTCCGGCGGCTGCAGCCTGGGCTTGCGCAATTGCCTGTACCACGGCCCGACATCGGTGAGTGCTCCACCTGCGCCAGCCAGTACGATGGCGAGCAGAGCGGCGACGATGATGGTTGCTGACATGACCGTTACCTCGCGATTGCCGATGCTCCGGCACAACAACGGCACGTGAGCGGCACAGCGGCTACTTGGGTGTTCCGCGCCCAATTTGCCAGCATCATGACCCGGCCAGTTGTGGGGCTGTTCGCGGCTGCAAGGGCGGTCTATATGCTCTAGCTTCAACAGGAGTGCGTATCTATGGCGATCGGGACGGTAAAGTGGTTCAACCCGGACAAGGGGTTTGGATTCATCTCCCCGCAGGATGGCGGCAAGGACGTTTTTCTGCACATCACCGCCGTGCAGGCTGCCGGGCTCACCACCGTGAAGGACGGCCAGAAGGTGTCCTATGACGTGGTGACCGAGCGCGGCAAGCTGGCCGCTTCGGGGCTCAAACTCGCCTAAGTCAGACCACGGCGCGGCGCTTTCGAGGTCTCACCTCGAAGCGTTCGCAGGCCGTGCGGAGTTTTGGCTGCATATGGTTCCGCCTGCAGCTTGAAGAAAATTGCCAAAGCGTTATAGGCTTGCATCGTCTCGGGTGCAGGACCCTTCATGCGCGTGCGTCTGGTTGGCTGTATTATGGTGCTGGGTCTGGCCGGATGCGTTTCCGCATCATCGGACCAACCGCCACCCGAACAAGCCTACTATCCCGGCCCGAGGGTTCCGCCGCCGCCCTCGACCAAACAGGTCTGGGTGAAGGATGGCTGGCAGCGCAACGGAGACGACTTCGTATGGGTCAAAGCCCACTACGTGACCGTCAAGGTCAGACATCACCACTGGGTTCGTGAACACCTGGCACCCGACGGCCGCGTGGTCCCAGCCCATTGGGAGACGTGAGGCGGTCCGCTCCGGTTCTCGGACACCCGCGCCAGCTGATTCCAGCACGGCTTTTACACCAGCTGGCACGGATGCTGACCCACATAAAGCAAGCAGTCCTTTTTTGAAAAAAAGGACCAAAAAACTTTTGACTCCGCTGTCGCGCGCTCTCCGGAGAGGTTCGCGACAGCGGAGTCAAAAGTTTTTTGCTTCTTTTTTTCAAAAAAGAAGGCCTTGCTTGCTTCGGAACGGTCAGGCCAGGGCTGCTGGCCTCGCTATCGCCTCGAGCACGCTTGGAACCGTGATGTTGTCCATGCCGGACCGCGGTCCTTCCGGCGGCACCACCGCGTAAATGCGGGCGCTGTGCAGCAGCGGTCCGGAGGCGCCGAACAGGCCGTAAGCGGGGCGTCCGACGGCCGCGCGCAGGTTCATCGGGCCGCTGTCGTTGCCGATGAACAGGTCGGCTTCCGCCAGCAGGGCCGCCAGGTCCGGCAAGGGCCAGCCGACCACGTCCTGCACTGCCGCGCCGCCCGGTATCGCCTGGCGGACGGCGTGGGCCAGCGCAGCCTCGTTCCGGCCGGCGAGCAGGAAGATCGTGCCGCCGCCGCCGGCCAGCAGGGCGCCGCCGAGCTGGGCGAAGCGGGCCGCACCCCACTGGCGGTTGGCGCCGTTGCTGCCGATGCCGAGCGCCACCCAGGGCCTGGGGTGGGCGGCCAGGCGTTGGGCCACCCGGGCGCTGGAAGCCGGGTCCAGCCGGATGCCGGGTTCGGGCAGGTCGGGCAGGCCGGCGGCACGGGCGTAGGCGGCGGCCTGCTGGGCGGCTTCCTGGTGCTCCATTTCGGGGCCGAGGAACGGGCCGGCGCTGAGCCAGAAGCGTTGCGCGCGGCTGTAGCCGTAGCCGTGCCGGTGAGGGATGCCGGCCAGGCCAATGGCGGCGGCCAGCGACGCGGCGTGGTGCAGCAGCACGCAGGTCTCGGCACGGCAGGCGCGCAGGGTGGCCACCAGGCGCGGAAAACCCAGCGGCCCGTCGTGGCGGCCGCTTCCCTGCCGCGGGTTGCGGTCGAACCAGACGACCCGCTCGATGGCCGGGTCGCCGGCGAGCAGCGCGTCGGCTTGCGTGCTGGGTTTGGTGACCAGGGTGACGGCGCGGCCCTCGCTCCTGTCGGCCAGCGCGCGGATGATCGGCAGGTGCCAGATCAGGTCGCCGAGACCAGGGCGGGGCTGGAACACGGTGACGCGGCCGCGGAGCGGAAGGGTGGTCACGGCTGGCGCCATCGGGGTGGAGCTAGGGCAAGAAAGCAAGCGTCTTCTTTTTCGAGAAAAAGAAGCAAAAAGCTTTTGCTCCGGCTGTCGCGGACGGCTGAGACGACACGCCTCAGCACGCGAGGCCGAACGAGACCAAACGTTTTTTGGTTCTTTTTTTCAAAAAAGAACCGCTTGCTCGTATCCGCGCGGATGCGCCTCCCGCCAGGCCAGCGCGTGCTCCACGATCGTGCGGAGCGCGTCGTACTCCGGCGCCCACCCCGTCTCGCGCCGCAGCTTGTCCGAGCCCGCCACCAGCACCGCCGGGTCGCCGGCGCGGCGGCCGCCCATGCGCATGGGCACGCTGCGGCCGCTGACCTGCTCGACGGCGCGGATCACGTCCAGCACCGAGTGGCCGGCGCCGTTGCCGAGGTTGTAGGTGACCGAGCGTGCGTCGAGCTGGGCCAGCGCGCGGACGTGCGCCTGGGCGAGATCCGCGACGTGGATGTAGTCGCGGATGCAGGTGCCGTCGGGCGTGGGGTAGTCCTGGCCGAACACGGCGATGTCGGCGCGTCGGCCGAGGGCCGCGTCGATCACCAGCGGGATCAGGTGGGTTTCGGGGTCGTGGTCCTCGCCCAGGCGGCCCTGCGGGTCCGCGCCGGCGGCGTTGAAGTAGCGCAGGCAGGCGCTGCGCAGGCCGTGGATGCGGTCGGCCCAGAACAGCGCACGTTCCAGCATCAGCTTGCTCTCGCCGTACGGCGAGCCGGGCTCGATGTGCTCGGACTCGTCGATGGGGATGCGCTGCGGGTTGCCGAACAGGTTGGCGGTCGACGACAGGATGAATTTGCTGACGCCGTGGCGGACGCAGGAGTCGATCAGGCCGATGCCCAGGCCAGCGTTCTCGGCGAGGTAGAAGAACGGGCGCTGCATGCTCTCGCCGACCAGCGAGAGGGCGGCGAAGTGGAAGACCGCGTCCCAGGGGCCGTCTGCCAGCGTCTCGTCCAGCTTGGCGCGGTCGGCCAGGTCGGCGTGAACGAAGCCCACGCCGTCCGGCACGGCTTCGCGGTGGCCCTGGCGGAGGTTGTCGTAGACGCGCACCTCGTGGCCCGCGTCGCGCAGGGCGAGAACCAGGTGGCTGCCGACGTATCCCGCGCCGCCGGTGACCAGATATCGCCCCATGCCTAGCTTCCTGTTGCCTTGTTAGGCTGCGCCCGAGAATTCGCGTGGACGTCCATTTCGGCGACCATGCGACGCAGATTTGTCATGCGAACGCGTGCGCGCCGCATGCCGTTCCGGTGCAGATACCAATACGAGGTTCGACTTGCACGCTCGGATCTCTGTCGCGGAGATCCATGAGCTACGTCGGCTGGCTCACCAGGCCAGCTATGAACGGACAAGCGGAGGTCCTGACCGGTTCGAAGGAAGGCAAGCAGTTCTTTTTTGAAAAAAAGAACCAAAAAACTTTTGTCTCCGCTGTCGCCGTCCTGTTCTGCTGGCGCGCGCCCAAGGGAATAAAAGTTTTTTGCTTCTTTTTTTCAAAAAAGAAGGCCTTGCTTGCCTTACCTGCCCCAGCTACCGCCCTGCCATGCTTACCGCTAGCCGCGCCGCCCCGCTCCACGGCGAGACCACCGTCCCCGGCGACAAATCCATCTCCCACCGCGCGCTGATGTTCGCTGCCCTGGCCATCGGCACAACGCGCATCGACGGCCTGCTGGAAGGCGAGGACGTGCTGCGCACCGCCGCCGCCATGCGTGCGCTCGGCGCACAGGTCACGCGTGATGCACCGGGCAGCTGGCGGGTGGCGGGCGTGGGCATCGGCGGCCTGGCAGAACCCGCCGACGTGCTGGATATGGGCAACTCCGGCACCGCGGCGCGGCTGCTGACCGGCATCCTGGCCACCCACCCGATCTTCTCGGTTCTGACCGGCGACGCCAGCCTGCGCCGCCGGCCGATGGCGCGAGTGACCGGCCCGCTGGCGCAGACCGGCGCGCGGTTCGCCAGCCGCGCCGGCGGGCGGCTGCCGCTGGCCATCACCGGCACCGGCGAGGCGATGCCGGTCGAGCACCGCATGGTTGTGGCCAGCGCGCAGGTGAAGTCCGCCCTGTTGCTGGCCGGCCTGAACGCACGCGGCCAGACGCGCGTGGAGGAGCCGGTGCCCACGCGCGACCACACCGAGCGCATGCTCGCCCATTTCGGCGCCGCGCTGCGGGTGGAGCAGGACGGCGCCGGCCGGGTGATCACGCTGGACGGCCAGCCCGAACTGCGCGCGGCCGACGTGAGCGTGCCGGGCGACCCGTCGTCGGCGGCGTTCCCGGTGGTGGCGGCGCT
Source organism: Acetobacteraceae bacterium (assembly GCA_965198755.1). Classification (GTDB taxonomy): domain Bacteria; phylum Pseudomonadota; class Alphaproteobacteria; order Acetobacterales; family Acetobacteraceae; genus BOG-908. The sequence goes on along the minus strand of OZ240673.1, from coordinate 2,197,807 downwards.
GCTGGTGGAGGGATCGGCGGTGAGCCTGCGCGGCGTCGGGCTCAACACGCTGCGGACCGGGCTGTTCGCCGCGTTGCGGGCGATGGGAGCCGAGCTGTCGGTCTCCGGCGAGCGGACCCAAGGTGGCGAGGCGGTAGGCGACGTGTCGGTGACCGCGACCCGGCTGCGCGCGGCCGACACCGACCCGGCGGCGGCACCCGGCATGATCGACGAGTTTCCTATCCTGGCCGTGGCCTGCGCCTGCGCGCACGGTGCGAGCCGACTGCGCGGATTGGGCGAGCTGCGGGTGAAGGAGAGCGACCGGCTGGCGGCCACCGCTTCGCTGCTGGCCGCCAACGGCGTGGCGGTGGCGGTGGAGGGCGACGACCTGGTGGTGAGCGGTTGCGGCGGCCCGCCCGCCGGCGGCGCGTTGGTGGAGACACACATGGACCACCGGCTGGCGATGAGCGCGCTGGTGCTGGGCAGCGTCACTGCCAACCCCGTGCGGGTGGACGATGCGAGCTTCATCGACACCAGCTTTCCCGGGTTCGTGGAGCTGATGAACGGTCTTGGCTGCCGCATCGCATGAGCGGGGCGAACCGCATCGTCGCCATCGACGGACCGGCGGCGGCCGGCAAGGGAACGCTCGCGCGGCGGCTGGCAGGCCAGCTCGGGCTGCCCTACCTGGATACCGGGCTGCTGTACCGCGCCACCGCGCGGCGCGTGCTGGACGCAGGCGAGGATTTCGCCGATCCGGTGGCGGCCGAGGCGCAGGCGCGCGCGCTGCAGCCGGCCGACCTGCAGCGTGGCAACCTGCGCACGCCGGAGGTGGACCGCGCGGCCGCCAGCGTCGCCTCGATCTCCGGCGTGCGCGCGGCGCTGCTGGCGTTCCAGCGCGCGTTCGGCAGCGCGCACGGCGCCGTGCTGGACGGGCGCGACATCGGCACGATCATTTTTCCTGAGGCCCGCGCAAAGCTTTTCGTGACGGCGAGCTTGGAGGCGCGGGCGCATCGGCGCTGGTTGGAGTTGTGTGCGCGCGGCGTGCAGGCCGAGCTGCAGACGGTGCAGGACGACATGGAGGCGCGCGACGCGGCGGACGCGTCGCGCGCGGCGGCGCCGCTGCGGCCGGCCGAGGATGCGTTCGTGCTGGACACCACGGAGTTGGACGCGGAGGCGGCGTTTGGGGTGGCGTTGGCGCAGGTGGAGCGGAAGTTTAAGTAAGGCAAGCAGTTCTTTTCTGAAGAAAAGAACCAAAAGACTTTTGTCTCCGCTGTCGCGCGCTCACTGGATAGAACCGCGACAGCCGAGGTAAAAGCTTTTTGCTTCTTCTCGAAAAAGAAGCGCTTGCTTTCTTGCCTACGCCGCCCCGGTAAACCCCCGCTTACCCTCAGCCAACTCCAGCAACATCGGCGCCGGCGCAAAATCTGCCTGCGACATCGCCTGGTAAGCGCGCAGCCGTTCGACCACGTGCGGCAATCTCACCGTGTCACCGTAGAACATCGGGCCGCCGCGATAGGCGGGGAAGCCGTAGCCGGTGAGCCAGACCATGTCGATGTCCGACGCGCGGTAAGCCTTGCCTTCCTCGAGGATGCGGGCGCCCTCGTTGATCATGGTGTAGATGCAACGTTCGAGGATCTCGTCGTCGGTGATCTTGCGGCGGGTCACCTGGCGTTCGGCGGATTGCTTGAGCACGAGTTCTTCCACGATCGGGCTCGGCGTGTGCTCGCGCTTTTCGTTGTAGTCGTAGAAGCCGGCGCGGGTTTTCTGGCCGCGGCGGTCGCGCTCGCAGAGCTGGTCGCGCAGGGTGACACCCTTGGACGTGTCGGCGGACCAGCCGATGTCGAGGCCGGCGAGGTCGGCCATCTGGAACGGGCCCATCGGGAAGCCGAAATCGTAGATGACGCGGTCCACGTCCCAGGGCATGGCACCTTCGAGGATCATCTTGTTGGCCTCGCGCTGGCGCAGTTCCAGCATGCGGTTGCCGATGAAGCCGTGGCAGACGCCGGCGACGACGGCCGCCTTGCCGATCTTGCGGGAGAGCTGCATCACCGTCTCCAGCACGTCCGGCGCGGTTTTCGCACCTTTGACCACTTCGAGCAGGCGCATCACGTTGGCGGGCGAGAAGAAGTGCATGCCGCAGACGTCCTGCGGGCGCTGCGTCATCGCGGCGATGGCGTCGACATCGAGGTAGCTGGTGTTGCTGGCGAGGATGGCGCCGGGTTTGACGATGTGGTCCAGCGTTGCGAAGATCTCTCGCTTGATCTCCATGTTTTCGAACACGGCCTCGATCACCAGGTCGCAGTCGGCGAGGTCTTCCATGCGCATGCTGGGTGTGAGCAGGCCCATGTTGCGCTCCACCTGCTCCTGCGTCAGGCGGCCCTTTTTGGCGGTGTTCTCGTAGTTGCCGCGCATGACGCCGACGCCGCGCTGCAGTGCCGCCTCGCTGGCTTCGACGATGGTGACCGCGATGCCGGCGGAGAGGAAGTTCATCGAAATGCCGCCGCCCATGGTGCCGGCACCGATGACGCCAACCTTCTTGATCGGGCGTATTGCGGTGCCCTTGGGGAGGTCGGGAATCTTCTGCGCCTCGCGCTCTGCGAAGAACAGGTAGCGCTGGGCTTTCGACTGGGTGCCGTTCATCAGTTCCATGAACAGCCGGCGTTCGGTCTGCTCGCCCTCGTCGAAGGGCTGGGTGACGGCAGCTTCGACGCACTGGATGTTCTTCTCCGGCGCCTCGTAGCCGCGGAAGCGGCGTGCGTTGGCGCGGCGGAACTGGTCGAACAGGCCGGGTTCGGCGTGGGCCTGCAGGTCGCGGACGCGGCGCAGGGGGGCGTGGTCGGCGACCAGCTTGCGGGCGTAGTCGGTCGCGAAGGCGGCCAGGCCGTCCGGCGGGGCGAGCGCGTCGAGCAGGCCGGTCTGCAGTGCCTTCTCGGCGCCGATGGGCGTGCCGGAGGTGATCATGTCGAGCGCCATGGCCGCACCCACCAGGCGCGGCAGGCGCTGCGTGCCGCCGGCGCCGGGCAGCAGGCCGAGCTTGACCTCCGGCAGGCCGAGCTTGGCGGCGGGAACCGCTACGCGGTAGTGGCAGCCGAGTGCGACTTCCAGCCCGCCGCCGAGTGCGGTGCCGTGGATGGCGGCCACCACCGGCTTGGGGGCAGCCTCGATCGTCTTGATGACCTCGTGCAGCGAGGGCTCGGCCGGCGGACGGCCGAACTCGGTGATGTCTGCGCCGGCGATGAAGGTGCGGCCGGCGCAGGTCAGCACGATGGCGTGGACGGACGCATCGGCCGACGCGGTCTCGATCGCCTGCTTGATGCCGGCGCGGACGGCGGCGGATAGCGCGTTCACCGGCGGGGAGTTCACCGTCAACACGGCGACGCCGTCCTGGGTGGTGAGGTCGATCACGTCGTTGACCTGGGTCATGCTGTCATCCCTGCTGCCGCTTTGGTGCTGTGTCGCACATGACGTAAGGGGGAGGCCAGGGGGCTGCTCGCGTCGGGGCGGACCTGCCGGCAAGACAGCAAGCGCCTCCTTCTTCGAGAAAAAGAAGCAAAAAGCTTTTATCGCGGCTGTCGCGGACGGCTGAAACGACACGACTCAGCCACGCAGGCCGTCAGGGAACAAAAGTTTTTTGGTTCTTTTTTTTAAAAAAGAACCGCTTGCTTTCTTTCTACCCCTGGAACGGATCCCTCACGAGTATCGTATCATCCCGTTCCGGACTGGTAGAAAGCAGCGTCACCGGCGCATCCACCAGCTCCTCGATCCGCCGCACGTATTTCACCGCCTGCGCCGGCAGCTCCGCCCACGAGCGCGCCCCGCGGGTCGAGCCGCTCCACCCCTCCACCGTCTCGTAGACCGGCCGGGCCGCCGCCTGCGCCCCAGGTGCGGCCGGCAGGTGGCTGAAACGCTGGCCGGAGATGTCGTAGCCCACGCAGATGCGCAGGTGCTCCATGCCGTCCAGCACGTCCAGCTTGGTCAAAGCCAGGCCGGCGATGCCGCCCACCTTCACCGCCTGGCGCACCATCGCCGCGTCGAACCAGCCGCAGCGGCGCGGCCGGCCGGTCACCGTGCCGAACTCGTGGCCGCGCTCGCCCAGCATACGGCCGGTCTCGTCGGCCAGTTCGGAGGGGAACGGGCCGGAGCCCACGCGCGTGGTGTAGGCCTTGGCGATGCCCAGCACGAAGCCCACCGCGCCGGGTCCCACGCCGGACCCGCTGGCCGCGGTGGCCGCCACCGTGTTGCTGCTGGTCACGAACGGGTAGGTGCCGTGGTCCACGTCCAGCATCACCGCCTGGGCGCCCTCGAACAGGATGCGACGACCGTCGCGCCGCGCGGCGTCCAGCCGTTCCCACACCGGCTCGACGTAGGGGGCGAGCTTCGGCGCCATCTCCAGCAGCGAGTCCAGCAGGGCCTGTTTTTCGAACGTCTCGGCGCCTAAGCCGCGCAGCAGCGTGTTGTGGTGCAGCAGCAGCTCGTCCAGCTTGGCGGACAGCGTGTCGGGTTCGGCCAGGTCGCAGGCGCGGATGGCGCGGCGGGCCACCTTGTCCTCGTAGGCGGGGCCGATGCCGCGCCCGGTGGTGCCGATCTTGGCAGCACCACGGGCGGCCTCGCGCGCGCGGTCGATCGCGCCGTGCAGCGGCAGGATGAGGGTGGCGTTGTCGGCCACCCGCAGCTTATCCGGCGTCACCTCCAGGCCTTGTGCCTGCACGCGGGCGATCTCGGCCAGAAGCGCCCAGGGGTCCACCACCACGCCGTTGCCGATGATGCCGAGCTTGCCGCGCACCAGGCCGCTGGGCAGCAGGCTCAGCTTGTAGGTCTGGTTGCCGACCACCAGCGTGTGGCCGGCGTTGTGGCCGCCCTGGAAACGGACCACGATGTCGGCGCGGCTGGCCAGCCAGTCGACGACCTTGCCCTTGCCTTCGTCGCCCCACTGGGCGCCGATTACTGCTACGTTGGCCATTTGGAACCTTAAGAAAGAAAGCGGTTCTTTTTTGAAAAAAAGAACCAAAAAACTTTTGTTCTCTTGGGCGTGGCTCGCCGGATAAGTCCGCGATAGCGGAGACAAAAGCTTTTTGCTTCTTTTTCTCGAAAAAGAAGCGCTTGCTTTACCTTACTTCCACCGCCACGCCACCCCGCAGCAGGTGCGTGCACCCCAGCCGCCGCGCCTCCGCCTCGTCCGCGCCGGCACCCAGCGCCGCCATCGTCGCATACCCCTCGGCCCGCAACGCCCGGGCCACCGCCTGGTCGGTATCGGCCGCCACCAGCACGCTGCGCCGCGTAGCCGGCGCCGGTGCGGCGCGCAGCACCGCGTCGGCAAACAGGGTGACACCGGTGGCCGGCTCGCCGTCTCCCGTCAGGTAGCGTCCGCCGCGGCCGAGCTCGCCGTTGCGGCCGGGGGCGAACACCGTCACCGCGATGCCGGTGTGGTAGCGCAGGCCGCGGAACTCGAGCGGGTCGACGGTCAGCCGCAGGTTCGGCGCGCTGGCGGCGATCAGCGCCACCACCTGTTCCAGCCGCTCGGCCATGATCCGCTGGGCCGGGGCCAACTCGGCGCGGCGCAGCGCAGCGAGTGCCGCGGGTGCGGGGCCGGCGGCCAGCAGCAGCTCCGTCAGCATCGGCGCCAGCTTGCCGCCGTGCTCGGCCACCGCGGCGGCGTCCTTGCGGTCCAGCGCGCGGGCCAGCGCTTGGCGCGGCGCCCCGGGCAGGCCGGCGGCGTCCAGCAGCGCCGGTGCGAGGGTCGGCAGGGTGAGGTCCAGGCTGAGCCGGGTCAGGCCCAGCGCGGACAGCGCCTCGGCGGCCACCAGCATCGCTTCGGCGTCGGCCTGGGCGCTGTCGGCGCCGATCAGTTCGATGCCGGCCTGGGGCACCTGCCGGTCGGTCTCGCGCTGGGCGCGCACGCGGATGCACTGGCCGGCGTAGGACAGGCGCAGCGGGCGGGGCGCTGCGGCCAGGCGGGTGGCGGCGATTCGAGCAACCTGCGGGGTGATGTCGGCCCGCAGCGCCATCATGCGGTGGCTGTCGGGGTCCATGACGCGGAACACCTGGTCGGACAGCGCGGCGCCGGCGCCGGCGAGCAGGCTGTCCTCGAACTCCAGCAGCGGCGGCTTGACGCGCAGGTAGCCGTGGTCGGCGAAGACGGCCATCAGGGCTTCGACGGAAGCGGCTTCGGTTTGCGCGTCGGGGGGGAGGAGGTCGCGTAGGCCTGCGGGGAGAAGGGCGGGGTGGAGGGGGGCGGGGTCGTCCATCTGGGGGGCTATAGCGAGGGAGGATAGGAAGGCAAGGAAGGCCTTCTTTTTTGAAAAAAAGAAGCAAAAAACTTTTGGTGCGGCTGTCGCGGGCTGAGGAGGTGTGGGTTTTTACTCCTTCAGCTCCAGCCAGAGATTGTTGGCGTCCTCGGGACGTATCCAGATCGATCTGTCGGTGCAGCCGGGGGCGGTGACGTAGCTAACATGGTTTGCGTCCAGCAAGGCGCGTGCCTTGGCCAGGTGCTTCGCCAATACGGTTGCTGCCAGGATGCTCCGGGCCGCCGGTCGCCCGAGCGCGCGCGTCGGTCGGTGCAGACGCCGTGATGAGTTTGAAACCTTGGCCGCTCGGAAACTTGACGTGCCTGTTGGCGATGCCGTCTGCCTGCAAGCGCCCGGGCTTTACAAAAAACCAAACCGCAGGAACGCGTCGGACGCTTCCGGTAGGTTTCGCCCGGCACCGCAGACGCAACAGTCGCAACAACCAGCAAGCTGCCAGCCCCAAACCGCGACAGCAGGCCCAAAAGTTTTTTGCTTCTTTTTTTCAAAAAAGAAGGCCTTGCTTTCTTACGCGCTCAGCAACCCGACCGCCCCCTCCAGATCCGCCACCAAATCCACCACGTCCTCCAACCCCACATGAAACCGCACCATAGGCCCGCCGGCGCGCCGCTCGCCCGCCGTCCGCGTCACGAAACCCGTTGTCGGCAGCGCCAGACTCTCAAACCCGCCCCAGGACGCGCCGATGCCGAACAGGCTCAGCGCGTCCACGAAGCGGTGCGTCGCCTCCACGCTCACCTCGGGGTTGAACAAGACGCCGAACAGGCTGCACGCGCCGGTGAAGTCGCGTTTCCACAGCGCATGGCCGGGTGCGCCCGGCAGCGCAGGGTGCAGCACCTGAGCCACTTCCGGCCGACCAGCGAACCAGGCGGCCACGTCCAGGCCGGAGCGCATCTGCCGTTCCAGCCGCACCGCCATGGTGCGCAGGCCGCGCAGAGTCAGCCAGCAATCGTCCGGCGACGCATATTGGCCCAGCACCAGTGCGGCGTCGCGCACGACCCTCCAGTGCGCGTCGTCTGCGACCGTGGCCGAGCCGATCAGAACGTCGGAGTGCCCGGCCGCGTATTTCGTCAGCGCCTGGATCGAGACGTCCACGCCGTGCGTGAAGGGCTGGAAGGCGTGGATACCCCAGGTGTTGTCCATCAGCACCGCGGCGCCGCGCGCGTGCGCCAGTGCGGCCAGTGCCGGGACGTCCTGCACTTCGAAGCTGTGGCTGCCTGGGCTTTCCAGGTACAGCACCGTGGTCTTGTCGCGGAACTGGCCGGCCAGTGCTTCGGCGTCGCAATCGGCCTGATAGTAGGTCGTCGTGACGCCGAGGCGTTGCAGCATCGTGTCGCAGAAGGTGCGCACCGGGCCGTACACGCTATCGGGCATCAGGCAGTGGTCGCCGGTGCCGAGGTAGCCGAGCAGCGGCGTGGTGCAGGCCGCCAGCCCGGTGGAGAAGACCTGGCAGCGCGTGCCGCCCTCAATTTCGGCGATCACGTCCTCCAGCGCGTGGTGCGTGGCCGAGCCCTGGGTGCCGTAGGTCAGCACCTGGTCCAGTCGCCGCCGCATGTGGGCGCGGCGCTGCGCCATGTTCTCGTAGAGCACGGTCGAGCCGCGGTGCAGCGCCGGGTTGACGAAGCCGTGCGTCTTGGTCCCGGCGCGCCCCGCGTGCGACATGCGGGTGGCGAAGCCGTGCTCCTCCGTCACGACGTCACCTTTGGCGTCTCGGCGCGCTGCGCCCACTCGGTCCAGGACCCGTCGTAAAGCGCGCCCTCCGGCAAGCCGGCCACCACCATGCCCAGCGTCAGGATTGCCGCCGTCACCCCGGTGCCGCAGCTGGTCACCACCGGCCGCGCGCCGGTGACACCGGCCTGTGCCAGCCGCAACCGCAGTGCCTCGGGCGGCAGCATCGTCTGGTCGGCGGCGAGCAGCTCGGTGGCCGGCAGGCTGTGCGCGCCGGGGATGTGCCCGCCCGGCATGTTCGGCCGCGGCTCCGGCGCGGTGCCGGTAAAACGGCCGGCGCTGCGGGCGTCCAGCACCAGCTCGCGCTGGGTGTCCAGGTTGGCCAGCACGTCGCCGATGCCGCGCAGCCGGGCACTGTGCAGGCTCGCGTGGAAGTCGCCCGGCGGCGATGGGGTGGCCGTCCCCTGCTCCAGCTTCCGGCCCTCGGCGCGCCACTTCGGCAGCCCGCCGTCCAGCACCGCGGACTCCAGGTGGCCGAACAGCCGCATCAGCCACCAGCCGCGGGCGGCCGAGAACAGGCCCTTCTGGTCGTAGCACACCACCCGGTCCGTGGTGCACACGCCGAGCTTGCGCAGCATCCGCTCGAACCGCCCTGCGGTGGGCGCCATGTGCGGCAGGCTGGTCTCCTGGTCGGCCGCCGCGTCGAGGTCGAAGAAGCTTGCGCCAGGGATGTGGGCTTGGGCGAACACGGCCTGGGCGTCGGCTTGCTCGGTGGGCAGGTAGAAGCTGGCGTCGAAAATGCGCAGGCCGGGGGTGCCGAGCTCAGCTGCCAGCCAGTCGGTGGTGACGAGAGGGGTCATAGGGAGGAAGCAGTTCTTTTTTGAAAAAAAGAACCAAAAAACTTTTGGTCCTTGGGGGCGCGGCGTTGGAGAGTTTGCGACAGCACTGGCCAATGCTTTTTAGCATTTCGGTATTCCGTCACGCCCATCTCCTCCGCAGCCAGTCCCGCCGCAACGCAAACCACAGCAGCCCGATCGTCGCCACCGAGTTCGGGTAGGCTCCGGCCACCGCCTGGGCGATCACCACCTCGGCCGGCAGCGCCCGCACCCGGATGTCCTCGCCCTCGCTGGCCAGCCCGCGCGTGCCGAGCAGCCCATCGGGCCCGACCTCGCTCACGTCAACACGCCCGGCGAACAGCGTGCACTGCTCGTCGCAGCCGCCCGGCGTCAGCAGGAAGGTGCCGATGCGCTCCATCTCACGCAACTCCAGCCCCATCTCCTCGACTGACTCGCGCCGGATCGTGGCTTCGGCGGACTCCGTGCCGTCGGTGAGGCCGGCCGCCAGCTCCGTCATCACGCCCGGCAGGCCGGCGGCGTAGGCGGGCAGGCGGAACTGCTCGATGACCACAACCATGTCGCGCACCGGGTCGTAGGGCAGCACCGCGGCAGCCGTGCCGCGCCGCAGCAGCTCCCAGCGGCGCGGGGCGGACATCGCACCGTCGAAGCGGCGCTGGCGGAAGTCGACGACGTCCAGCGCGAAGCGGCCGTCCCAGACGCGAAGCTGGGAGTCGATCAGCACGTCGGCGGAGGAGGTGAGGATGGGGCGGGTCATGACGTGAAGGAAGGCCTTCTTTTTCGAGAAAAAGAAGCAAAAAGCTTTTATCGCGGCTGTCGCGGACTTATCCGGTGAGCGCGCGACAGCGGAGACAAAAGTTTTTTGGTTCTTTTTTTCAAAAAAGAACCGCTTGCTTACTTGCCTTGCCCCGCCACCAGATCCCGCAACTGCTGAGCCCCCGCCTTGCCCTTCACCGCGTCCCGCCACATCGTCTCGGCCACCCGCTGGTGTGCCGCGATCGCCTCGTCCGCTCCGGTGATCATCGCCACACCCGCCTGCAGATGCGGGATGCTGTCCGAGCGGAACGGGTTGATCGCCAGCATCGCCCGGTCGCGCGAGCGCAGGATGATGAACTGCCCGGCCGGCTCGCCTGCCGGCAGCAGGCCGAACTGCAGGCCCATCGGCTCGGCCTCCATCAGGTTGGCGATGTTCTCCAGCTCGGTGCGTGCCACGGCGCGCGCGCGGTGGCGCAAGGCCTCGGACTTGGCCATGCCCTGGCCCACGCCGTTGCTCAGCAGCCGGCCGATGGCGCCCACCGACAGCATGGCGATAATGCTTGGCCGCCGCATGCGGAACATGCGCTTGCGCTCGGCGAGGATGCCCAGGACCTGCTCGGCGACCGAGCGTGCCGAGGCCCGGTCGGCCCCTGCCTCGCCGGCGGCCTCGGCGAACAGGTCGGCCTCGAGCGAGTCCAGTTCGTCCGACGAGGTGAGGTAGTTGAGCGGGAAGCTCACTTGCAGGATCTGGTCGGCCGTCTCCTCGACCTGGCGCAGGCGCTCGAAGAAGCCGATCGGCCGGTTGTAGTACTCCACGCCGATGCCGAGCAGCGAGAGCGGCGAGATCTTGAGCAGCTCGGCCAGCCGGTTGACGGTGTCGAGCTTGATGACCTCGCCCTTCTCGTAGCGGTACAGTGCCGCACGCGAGACGCCCAGCCGGGCGGCGATCTCCTCGGCCCGCAAGCCCGATTCAAGCCGGTACGCCCTCAGCTGCTGCCCGATTTCGGTGAAACGCATCACGCGACTCTCACTCCGTATCACAAAGCGCCGGCGTTCTTGCCGGGAAGGCTGAAATGCGCAAAGTCTCGGCCCGCTGAACCGCCGGACCATGTCTGGCACACGATCGCAGCCAGTCGCCTGCGAGCGCCATCCCAATTCCAACGAATCTGCTCTAATTTTTACACATGATCCAGCTTTTGTTTTCAATCGGGGTGAGTGGGTGTCAGGTGGCTGTCGAAGGTTCAGGCAAGCTGGCGCCGCCGCGGTCACCGCAACACCGCAGACGAGCACTCCTGCATGCTGGCGCTTCGAAGTTGACCGCCCGTGATCGCCGAACGGGTCATGATGGGCATGCTGATCGGCGGCATCGCACTCGGCTGCGGCTTCGTCCTCTACCCATTCCTGTCCGCCGTTCTGTGGGCGGCGATCCTGGTGTACACAACCTGGCCTGTTGTACACTGGCTGCACTACAACCTGAGGCTGCCGAGGATCGTGGTGGCCCTGGGTATGGTGATCCTCTCCGCGCTGATCATCGTGCTGCCGCTCGGGCTCGCCGTCCCCGGCGGCGCGGCTGACGCCAAGGCGTTGCGCGCCTCACTGGAAACCTGGCTCGCCGAGATACCGCCGGCGCCGCACTGGCTCTACCGCGTGCCGCTGGCGGGCGGTACGCTGACCGACACGTGGAACGCCTGGGCCGCCGACCTGTCCAGCATGACCGCGTTTTTCCGGCCCTATCTGGGGGTGATCGCCGAGCGTGGCCTGTCGCTGCTGCTGAGCGTGGCAGGCGGCCTGGTGCAATTCTTTGTGGCCCTGTTCGTGGCTTTTTTCTTTTGGCTGTCCGGCGACCGGATCGGGCCGGCGGTGCAGACGCTGGTCAACCGCATCGCCGGGCGCTACGGGCCACATCTGATCGCCGCCACCACGCGCGCGGTGCGCGGCACGGTCTACGGCATATTGGGAACGGCGATCATCCAGGGTTTCGTCACCGCGTTCGGGCTGAGCCTGGCCGGCGTGCCGCGCGTGGTGCTGCTGGGCACCGTGGCCGCCTTCCTGGCAGTGCTGCCCATCGGCGCGCCGCTGGTGTGGATACCGGCCGGGCTATGGCTGCTGGCCGGCGGGCACAGCGCGCGGGGGATATTCCTGCTGGCCTACGGCGTGCTGGTGGTCTCCGGCGCGGACCACGTGATCCGCCCGTACTTCATCGCCCGCGGCGCGCGGATACCCTTCCTGCTGACCGTGCTGGGCGTGCTGGGCGGGGTGCTGGCGTTCGGCGCGCTGGGCATTTTCCTGGGCCCCGTCCTGCTGGGCGTGGGGTGGACGCTGGTGCTGGAGTTCGCCCGCATCGACGACGCGCCGCTGACCGAGCCGCAGCCCGAGCCCGCCGTTGCGGCCGCCGTGCCGGCCGCCCCCTACCTGCCGTGACGCGCTGAACCATGCGGGCCAAGCGTTCGGTCTACGAGCCGGCCGGGGCGGGCTTCACGCTCGCCCCCGTGGTGCAACGCCGCAACCGGGCCTCCGAGCCGGCCGCGCAAGTCTGGGTGGCAGGCGTCGCCTCGCTGCTGTTCCACATGGCGGCACTCGCCATCCTGTGGCTGCTGCCGCACGGCAAGCCGCCCGGCGAGGCGGCCAGCGCGCCCAGCTTCGCCATCCAGTTCGACGCCGGCGCGCCGCAGACCGCGACCTCCGCAGCGCCGCCGTCCGAACCGCGGGTGAGCCTGGGCGGCGAGGATTTCCCGCCGCCGCCGCAGCAGACCCAGTCCGCCGACGCGGTGCCGCGCATCGAACGCCCGCATTACGGCAGCGCGCTGCGCCCGAAGGCCAACAGCAACCCGTTCGCCCACGTGGTGCCGTTCGACCTCTCGCCGACGCAGCCGCGCTCGCTTTCGGCCGGCCTGCCGGGGTCGCACAGCCTGGACCTCGCCGCAGGCCCGGTGGTGCGCAACGGCAGGCTGCTCGATGCCGTGCAGCACGTGCGCGGCAGCCACGGCTACGACGACTACGCCGAAGAACTGCGCGAATTCGTCGAGGCCCACAAATACTACCCGCGGGAGGCGGCGGAGAACGGCGAACAGGGTGACGCCACGGTGCGGGTAACGGTGGACCGCGGCGGCAAGGTGCTCAGCGTCTCGCTGGTGCGGGGCTCCGGTTCGCAGCTGCTGGACGCGGCCTGGGTGGCGGTGTTCCGCGACAACACGCTGCCGCCGTTGAACGACGACATTCCTGGGAATACGTATACGTTTACGTTTACGTTGGATTATTATCTGATTTATCAGCGTGGGTTGCGGTGAGGTTAAGCAAGCGGTTCTTTTTTGAAAGAATAACCAAAAAACTTTTGTCTCGGCTATCGCGGGCTGGTGATGCAGTGAGGCTGACGAAGTCGGAAGAAACTTGATATACGTCTTCGTCGTAGATCAGGTGAACATCTCAGCTTTCTCCTGAGCCGAAACGGTGCCGAAAGCCGCTTCCCTTCGAGTAAGTCAGGAGGAGTCCGCCAATGAAGGTCAAACAACCCAGCAGGCACCCGGGGATGTTATGCGACGTGAAGCTGGCGATGTTGATCCCAAAACCCAGGAACATGATGGCACAGGCACGCAGGATCAGCCAGATCTTGCGCGGCCCCGACGGCGGTTGTAACGCGTCGACTGCGCTCGGATCTCCCTCAATCCCTTGGTCATTCATTCTTCGAACTTGATGTTACGTGCACTCGCATATTGTAATGAAATGAGTGTGTCAACTCAGAGCTCCGCGTGCGCGTTGCTCTCGCCGGTTTCGTTAGTGTCCGTTTGAAAAGCCATCTTGGCGCCTATCTGGCGAGGCTTCTGCACGCCGGTGCTCGAAACCACGCTGGCTGACTAACCGGGCCGACTCTCAAAATGGACATTTGATGCGCAAGGCTTCCTCGTCCGGGCGCAATTTCGGTCCTCGCGATGACATCTTCCCAGATAAGCAACTGGCATTGCCCGGCTGCACTTTCTAAGCTCGAAATCACTGCTTTGGTCGTCCGCGACAGCGCTGACAAAAGTTTTTTGCTTCTTTTTTGCAAAAAAGAAGGCCTTGCTTGAAGTCTCATTCACTCCATGCCCACGTTCCCTCCCGTGCCTCAGATCGAGACCCGCCCAGACCCCGACGCCCTCCTCGCCGAGGTCACCCGCGCCGACACCGGCCACCTGAAGGTTTTCCTCGGTGCCGCCCCCGGCGTCGGCAAGACCTGGGAGATGCTCGCCAGCGCCCAGCGCGTGGCGTCCGAGGGCCGCGACGTGCTGATCGGCGTGGTAGAGACCCACGGCCGCGCCGGCACCGAGCGCCAGATCGGTCCGCTTCCCATCCTGCCCCGCCGGGCGGTGGCCTATCGCGGCCAGGTGCTCGAGGAGTTCGACGTGGACGCCGCACTCGCCAGGCGCCCTGGCCTGCTGCTGGTCGACGAGCTCGCCCACACCAACGCGCCCGGCAGCCGCCACAACAAGCGCTGGGAGGACGTGGCCGAGCTGCTCGACGCCGGCATCGACGTGTGGGCCACGCTGAACGTGCAGCACCTCGAAAGCCTCAACGACGACGTGGCCCGCATCACCGGCGTGCGGGTGACCGAGACGCTGCCCGACCGTGTGATGGAGATGGCCGACGAGATCGAGTTCGTCGACGTCTCGCCGTCGGACCTGCGCACCCGCCTGCGCGACGGCCAGATCTACCGCCCGGATGTGGCCGCCCGCGCGCTGGACAGCTTCTTCCGCGAGGGCAACCTGGCCGCCCTGCGCGAGATCGGCCTGCGCCGCGCCGCGCAATACGTGGACCAGGACGTTCGCTCCTACATGCGCGCCCATGGTGTCACCGGCATCTGGCCCGCCGGCGACCGCGTGCTGGCGCTGGTGGGCGCCGATGCCGGTGCGGAAGCCGTGGTGCGGCAGGCCAAGCGCCTGGCCGACGCGTTGCGTGCGCCCTGGCTGGCGCTGCATCTGGAACGCCGCGACGGCGTCGACGCCACCCGCCCGGCGCTGGACATGGCCACCGGCCTGGGTGCGGAGGTGGAGATACGCGCCGGCGGCAGCCTGGTGGACATCACGCTGGAGGTCGCCCGCGCCCGCAACGTGACCCACGTGGTGATCGGCCGCGGCCGGCCCAGCTGGCGGCGCCGGCTGACCGGGCAGACGCTGGCCGGCACGCTGGTGCGGCAGGGGCCGGAGTTCTCCCTGCACGTGGTGCCGGCCAGCGGCAGGGCGCTGCCGCCGCGCCGGGTGAGCGCCTGGCCGAAGGGCTGGCTTCCGTGGGTGGCGAGCCCGGCGATGGTGGGCTCGGTGATTGCCGCCGGCGAGCTGCTGCATGGCTGGCTGGAGCACGAGGCGCTGGGGATGCTGTTCCTCGCCGTGGTGGTAGGTGCGGCCACGCTGTGGGGCCTCGGCGTGGCGCTGGCCACCGCGGCGCTGAGCTTCGTCTCCTGGAACCTGTTCTTCATCCCGCCGGTGGGACGGCTCAGCATCGCCGAGCCGCGCGACGTGGTGGCGTTGCTGGTGTTCCTCGGCGTGGCGGCGTCCACCGGCTGGCTGGCCAGCCGGGTGCGCGTAGAGGCGCAGGCCGCGCAGGGCCGCATCGAGAGCCTGCGCCGCATCTCCGCCTTCACCCGCCGGCTGGGCGCGCCGGCCATGGAGCCGGAGCTGCTGGCCGAGATCGCCCGGCTGGCCGGCGAGATGGTGACCCCGGCCTTGGTGTTGATGGCCGAAGGCGAGGACCTCAACATCCGCGCCGCCGAGCCCGCCAGCCTGGACACCATGGATGACGGCAGCTGGGCGGCAGCGCGCTGGAGCACCGCGCGCCAGGAGCAGGCCGGCCGCGGCACCGCCACCTTGCCGAGTGCGGCGTGGCGCTTCTTGCCCATGCGCACCAGCCGCGCCGTCTTCGGCGTGCTGGGCGTGCGCGCAGCCGGGTCGCTGGACATCCCGCTGCTGCAGGCGCTGGGCGCGCTGGCCGACCAGGCCGCCGGCGCGCTGGAGCGGGTGCGCCTAGCCGCCAGCGCCGCACGGACCGAGGCGCAGGCGGAGACGCAGAAGTTGCGCACCGCCCTGCTCAACAGCCTCAGCCACGACCTGCGCACGCCGCTGACCGGTATACGCGGTGCTGCCGGCTCGTTGCGCACCTCGTGGGACACGCTCTCGGTGGCCGACCGCGCCGACCTGCTGGCCAGCATCGAGCAGGACACCGTGCGGATGACCCGCTTCCTCGCCAACATCACCGAGATGACCCGGCTGGAGACCGGCGAGATCGCGCCGATGCTGGAGCGGCTGCACGTGGCCGACGTGCTGGAGGGCCTGGCCGCCCGCATACCCGGCCTGGGCAGGTTGCGGCTGGATCTGGCCGACCATCTGCCGGAGGTGAGTGCGGACCCGGCGCTGCTGGAGCAGGTGCTGGTGAACGTGCTGGAGAACGCGGCGAAATACGCGACCTCAGGCTCGGGCGTGGTACTCTCCGCCTGGCGGGACGGGTGCTGGGTTGCCATCTCCGTCACCGACGAGGGGCCGGGCATCCCACCGGACGACCTGCCGCACGTGTTCGACAGCTTCTACCGCGCCCACCGCCAGGACCGCACGGTGCCCGGCACCGGGCTGGGCCTGGCGATCGCGCGCGGACTGATCGAGGCGATGGGCGGCACGATCGAGGCGATCAGTCCTGTGGCGCTGCGGCCCGGCGGGGCGCCGGGCACCACTGTCGTGATGCGTCTGCCGGTTGGCGGCAGGTCTTGAACGGGGCAAGGAAGGCAAGGCTTTCTTTTCTGAAGAAAAGAAGCAAGAGACTTTTGGTCCGGCTGTCGCGGAGTTTCCCGCAACGCGCGCCCAAGGGAACAAGAGTTTTTTGGTTCTTTTTTTCAAAAAAGAACCGCTTGCCTTGCTTGGCTTGATGCAGGAACGCCCGCGCCTGCTGCTGGTCGACGACGAGCCGCAGATCCACCGTTTCCTGCGCCCGACCCTGGAGGCGGCCGGCTACGAGGTGCTGCGCGCCGACACCGGGGCCGAGGCGTTGCGCCTGGTGGCGTCCGCAGCACCTGCCCTGGTGCTGCTGGACTTGGGCCTGCCCGACATCGACGGGCAGGACGTGCTGGTCCGGCTGCAATCGGCCGGCGCACCGCCGGTGATCGTGCTGTCCGCCCGGGACCGCCCGGCTGAGAAGATACGCGCGCTGGACGCGGGTGCGCTGGACTACGTGGAGAAGCCGTTCGACATCGGCGAGCTGCTGGCCAGGATACGCGCCAGCCTGCGCCGGCCGCGCGAGGACCTGAGCCAGTCAGGGGGCCAGGCGGACGAGGCCGCCTTCATGGTGGGACCGCTGGAAGTGGACCTGGCGCACCGCCGGATCAGGGTGGCGGGCGTGCAGGTGCAACTGACCCCGCGGGAATACGACCTGTTGGCGCTGCTGGTGCGCAATGCCGACCGGGTGATCACCCATCGCCAGTTGCTGACCTCCGTCTGGGGGCCGGCCCACACCGCCGACGTACAGTACCTGCGCGTCTACATCGGCCACCTGCGCCAGAAGCTCGGCGCCGAGGCAGGCGCCCTGGTGACGACGGAGCCCGGCGTCGGATACCGGCTGCTGACTCGAGTACAATAGTCTGCAATCCTACCATTGCTAAAATGCACAAGTCACAAAAAAGTTATTAGACTTTCGTAAAAACCCTCTCTGTGTGAAACGTATCACATACGCTCACGGTAATTTTAGGTTAAAAGATGCCCACCAACCATCCAGCGGGCGTTAAGATGTCGTTTGCTCAACCTGAAGTTGCTGGCGTCGTTATCTCTTTCGCGCGCTACGCCTCGCGCGCTCCGGTCCAGTCCAACGAATCCTGTCTTACGTCGCGCGATAGGTCGGACCTTGCGAACCTGCGGGAGCGTGCGAGGCTGGCCGGCTTCGACCGCCTCGTGGAACATGGCAGGGACGACGGCGATTCGGCGGACGTCGGCGAGTTCCTGACCGTCTACCGCGACGGCGAGGCGTGGTCGCGTTGGGGTTTCGCCAGGGCCGGCAATGTCGTCCGGGCCTGGTGCAGCCTGACCGGCGTGGACGTGGGCGAGTTCCGTACGCTGCGCGAGGCGTTCGGTGCCGTGCTGTTTAAGGAGGGTGAAGCGGAGGACGAGGAGGTGTCGAACCTCATCCCGTTCAGGTTGATGTGCGGCGCGGCGTAGGTAGCAGGCCTGCTTTGTTGAAAGGCAGCAAAAGACGTTTGGTCCCGCTGTCGCGGCGTCTCCCCACCGCGTGCCCAGGGAACAAAAGTTTTTTGGTTCTTTTTTCAAAAAAGAACCGCTTGCTTAGGCTGTGGCCGTCAGCGCCCCATCCGGTCCGTCCATCACGCTCCTGAACTTGTCGCGTCGCCGGCACATGAACCACCATGCGCCCTGCGCCGCCGCCCGTGACACCCGCCCGCGTGGCGGCAGCCCGATCGCCTTGAGGATCATGCCCACTGCCCGCTCGAGGTGCCAGTAGCGGTACATCGACATCGTGCGGCCCATGTAGCCGGCGATGGCCTGTTCGTGACGGTAGGTCGCCTCCAGCGGCGTGTTGCCGCAGTAGAACGCGTAGGCCAGCTCGTCGTCCTCGCTCTCGCCGATGCGGCTGATGGCGATGCGCATGCGCGCGAATAGCCCGATGCGCTCGCGCGTCAGGTAGCGTTTCATGTGGTCGTAGAACAGCTTGAAGTGGCGGAACTCGTCGGCCGCAATCAGCCGGCAGATGTGGCACAGCACCGGCTCCTGCGCCGCCTCGCCCAGGGCCGAGTAGTAGCTCGACGTGCCGCTTTCGACCATGCAGCGGGCGATCAGCTCGCCGGTGCGCGAGCCGCGGACGGACAGGTCGGCGTCGAGCAGCGGCAGGTGGTAGCCGGTTTTGTAGCGGTGAAACGCGGTCTCGAAGTCCCAGGACGGGTCGGCCAGCATCGCCCAGCGGCCCAGCGTGTCGCCGTGCTGCACTTCCTCGACCGACCAGCGGTCCGCCGCGCGGCAGAAATCCGGGTCGTCCACGAAGACGCGGTTGAGGTAGGTGCCGTAGTCGATGCCGTTGCGCTCGACCAGGGCGGCCGCCTTGACCAGGGCCACGATCTCCGGGTCGAGCTTCGTTGGGTCGAAGCTGTCCCACGGGACCTCCTCGATCCGCCAGTGTTTCATCGCCGCACCTTCGTCTGCATGACCGTCGTCATATGGATGGAACCTACCTTGCCTGTGCAGCCAGGCAAAAGCCGGCTTGGGCCTGCGCTGGACTATAGTATCGGTGCGAGTCAATTATGGGCAAAAGCAAGCAAGCGGTTCTTTTTTGAAAAAAAGAACCAAAAAAACTTTTGTTCCCTGGGTGTGCGTCTGCAGAAACCTCCGCGACAGCAGGACCAAAAGTTTTTTGCTGCTTTTTTTCAAAAAAAGCAGGCCTTGCTTTCTTGCCGCTGGAGGTGCCGAGGTGGCCTCCCGGGTTCAGCCCGATTGCGCGACCCGCACCGCTTCCCGCGTGGATTGAAGCCGGTCCAACACCGCGTCGCGCGCGTTGATGTCGGCCTTGTCCACCTCGGCCCAGGCGCGCTCGGCCCCGGCCAGGCTGGCCTGCGCGCCGGCGGCGGAGAGCTGGGCGACGGGCACGGCGTCGTCGGCCAGGATGGTGCACCGCTCCGGCGTGATCTCGGCGAAGCCGCCGCCGACGAAGAAGCGGTCGGTCGGCGTGCCCCCCGCGGTGCCGCCGCCTTCGTAGAGGGTGATCACGCCGCCGCGCAGTAGCACGATCATCGGCGCGTGGTTCTCCATGGCCGCGAGGTCGCCCTCGTAGCCGGGCATCACCACCATCTCAACCTGCCGGCTCAGCACCAGCTTGGCCGGGCTGACGATCTCGAGCTCGATGGTCATGGCCTCTACGCCGAGACCTTCATCTTCTCGGCCTTCTCGCGGGCTTCCTCGATGGTGCCGACCATCAGGAAGGCGGCTTCCGGCAGGTCGTCGTGCTTGCCGTCCACGATCTCCTTGAACGAGCGGACCGTGTCGGCGATGGGCACGAACTTGCCCTCCAGCCCGGTGAACACGGTGGCCACGTGGAAAGGCTGGCTCATGAAGCGCTCGATCTTGCGGGCGCGCGCGACCGTCAGCTTGTCCTCTTCGGACAGCTCGTCCATGCCCAGGATGGCGATGATGTCCTGCAAGGACTTGTAGGTCTGCAGGATGCGCTGCACGTCGCGCGCCACCTGGTAGTGCTCCTCACCGACGATGCGCGGGTCCAGCGAGCGGCTGGTGGAGTCCAGCGGGTCGACCGCCGGGTAGATGCCCTTCTCGGAGATCGCACGGTTCAGCACCGTGGTCGCGTCCAGGTGGGCGAACGAGGTGGCCGGCGCGGGGTCGGTCAGGTCGTCGGCCGGCACGTAGATCGCCTGCACCGAGGTGATGGAGCCCTTCTTGGTGGACGTGATGCGCTCCTGCAGGGCGCCCATGTCGGTGGCCAGAGTCGGCTGGTAGCCAACCGCGGAGGGAATGCGGCCAAGCAGTGCGGAGACTTCGGCGCCGGCCTGGGTGAAGCGGAAGATGTTGTCCACGAAGAACAGGACGTCCTGGCCCTCGTCGTCGCGGAAATACTCGGCGAGCGTGAGGCCGGTCAGGCCCACGCGGGCGCGCGCACCCGGCGGCTCGTTCATTTGGCCATAGACCAGGGCCACCTTGGAGCCCTCGGTGGTGCCCTCGCCCAGCTTGATGACGCCGGCGTCGATCATCTCGTGGTAGAGGTCGTTGCCCTCACGCGTGCGCTCGCCCACGCCGGCGAAAACGGACACGCCGCCGTGGCCCTTGGCGATGTTGTTGATCAGCTCCTGGATCAGCACGGTCTTGCCGACGCCGGCGCCGCCGAACAGGCCGATCTTGCCGCCCTTCAGGTAGGGGGCGAGCAGGTCGACAACCTTGATGCCGGTGACCAGCACCTCGACGGCGGCGGCCTGGTCCTCGAAGGAGGGCGCGCTGCGGTGGATCGGCATGGCGCGGGTGGCGCCGACCGGGCCGCGCTCGTCGATCGGCTCGCCGATGACGTTTAGGATGCGGCCGAGCGTTTCCGGGCCGACGGGCACGGTGATGGGGGCGCCGGTGTCGGAGACCTCCTGACCGCGGACCATGCCGTCGGTGCTGTCCATGGCAATGCAGCGCACCGTGCGCTCGCCCAGCTCCTGGGCCACTTCCAAGACGAGTTCGCGGTCGCCGATGCGGCTGGTGAGCGCGTTCTGGATGTAGGGGAGGTCGCCTTCGAACTGCACGTCGACGACGGCGCCTAGGACTTGGGAGACGCGGCCTACTGAGTTGGTAGCCATGGGTGGTTTATCCTTCGGCTGGGCAAGGCCAGGGCTCTGCCCTGGACCCGCTGGGGCCAGTCGGCCCCAAACCCCGTTTGTTTGGGGGTGTTCTTAGGGGGGTTTGGCGGGGTGCGCTAGGGGACATGGTAGCGCCCGAAGTTATCGACGCTTCGACTTCTCGCGGGGTCATTTGGCCGGAAAGACTGCAACGACTCAGCGCAAGAGATGTAGTATCAACGTCGTCAGTGTTGAGCAGAACATCGAAATGCTGCCTCGTGTCCGATCCTTGGCCCTTTTATTTGTCGCCGTAGTTCGACTGGCGCCGGCCATAGCACAAGCGGCAGATCGTTGGTTTCCAATCGTGGGCTACCCAGATTTCGCCGATGTTCGAGCACAGCTTCAAGTTGTGGTGGACGAGCACGCGCATGAACGAGCAAACCAGTTCTGCGTCGTAGGCGAGAAGGGCCACGGCTTCATGGAAGCCTGGGTATACTGGCCTGCCGACAACAAGCTAATCCTTTGGCTACCAGACCACGATAACCCGCACGCAATCGCAGGCTCAAAGCGCTACCTCGATTTGACCCGCGATGTGGTCGACGGGACGGACGTTCAGGGCAGCACCTACAAATTGACCCGTGCAACAGCGAACGACAAAATCCGCGCGTGTGCGCAGCACGGCGATATCTACACGATTCAGAAATCAACGGGGAGCGACGGACATGGGTAAGCCTGCTCCCAGCTTACCGGCGGTTACGCTTGACCCGGAAACCACTAACTCAGGTGCCATGGAGCGTCTGTTCCTGCTCGAGGCAACAACGCCCGGCATGCCCGGCTACATCGCATCCGAAAACTTGCGCGCCATGAGGCTGATGCGCCAAACGATCGAAAATCGACTGAGTTCGCCTGCGGAGTACGGCGCCAAAGGTGCCGCGAGTGAGATCGACATTGTCGAGCTCGGAGGCCAGTTCGCGGGTTTCAGCGACTACCCGACACTAGATGCAGACATGACATATAATCTTGCCCTGTTCATTAAACTCGCGAACGACACACCAGACCGACGTCGATCTCTCTACGAGCAGTTCGTCAGGGACGCGGTGACCGCCGCTACGGAGCCGATCATGCCTCCAGTTGCCGATTACGCCGACGTGACCGCTTGGAGAACAAGTGGTTCGTCCTCGCCAGGCCCTCGCTTCAAACTTCTGACTACGCTAAGTGGAAACGATTTCTACGCAACGAACCCAGTTCCGCCTATGCCGCCGCGTCACGCTAGGCACAGGCGCAGACAACCGAAAGCGGCTCCTCCACATTAGGAACGGCTGTATGCATTATGATTCACTGGCTGATCGTAGCAACGCCAGATAAGATTGAGACCTTCGGTTAGAGTTATAACACAAGCTCGTTACGTTCATCATGAATTTGCCCGCGGTTCGAGAGGCGTCTCGTGCAGCAAGGTTTACAAACAAAAAGCCAAGTTGGAGAAAATATCATAATCGGTACTTCGATCTGATTATATATTACTCTTGGCCATAGGTCAGCCTCCTCGGCTGGCGAGAAAACAGTCCTGCGTGGTCGCGTAGTCCCATGGCGGCACCTCGCCTATGGTTTGGAGGGCGCCAGTTGGCGCCCATCTCTGGGTTCAACTAGTAGTGGGCCGCGAGGGTACTGGTGCTTTCTTGGCTGTCCTAAACAGGTCAACATCAAACACCGTCGGTAAACACTGTTTCTATGCTAGTCGTTGTAGAGGCGTAGCACTACGACCTGACGCACGAACGAGTCAGGCCGACTTTGGCGAGCGTCCGATAGCACCGACGCAAGCTCCAAAATAAGTTGTTGATCGTCTTTGACTGCAACTATGTCGACATGCCAGGCACCGGCGTCGTCAGAGATCGCGATTTCATACCTCACACGCGACTACAGAGCCTCAGCACCCGAGATGATCTCGATCAGCTCACGCGTGATATTAGCCTGACGCGTCCGGTTGTAGTTCTGCGTCAGCCGGTTGATCATGTCGCCCGCGTTGCGCGTCGCGTTGTCCATGCTGGTCATCTGCGCGCCGTAGAAACCCGCGTTGCTCTCCAGCATCGCGCGGTAGATCTGGATCGCCAGGTTCTGCGGCAGCAGGCGCAGCAGGATCGTCTCCTCGTCCGGCTCGAACTCGTAGATCGCGCGGGCACCCTGGCCCGCGTCTTCGGCGCGCTCGGGGATCGGCAGCGGGATGATCTGCATCTCGGTCGGGATCTGCGCGATCACGGATTTGAATCGGTTGTACACCACCGTCGCCACATCGAACTCGCGGGCCTCGAACATCGCGAACACCCGGTCGGCGACGTCCTTCGCCGCAGCGAACTCGATCGTCTTGCGGCCGCCCATCGCCAGGTCGCCCGACAGGTTGCCGGCGAACTCGCGCCGCAGGTAGTCACGTCCCTTGCGGCCGACGGCCAGGATTTTCACCTGCTTGCCCTCGCTCAGCAGCCGCCGCACCAGGGTGCGCGCCTGCCGGCCGACGCCGGAGTTGAACGCGCCCGCCAGCCCGCGGTCCGCTGTCATCGCGATCACGAGGTGGACCTGGTCGCGGCCGGTGCCGACCAGCAACCGCGGCGCGCCGGGGGTGCCGGCCACGTTAGCGGCCAGCCGGCTCAGCATGTCGCTCATCCGCTCGGCGTAAGGGCTCGCGGCTTCGGCCGCCGCCTGCGCGCGGCGCAGCTTGGAGGCGGCGACCATCTTCATCGCCGACGTGATCTTGCGCGTCGACTTGACGCTGTTGATCCGTCCGCGCAGGTCCTTCAGCGACGCCATCTGTCAGGCCCCCGCCTCAAGCCTGTGTGAAGCGCTTGGTGAAATCGTCCAGAAACGCGACCAGCTTCGGCTCCACGTCCTTCTTGATCTCGCGGCTGTCACGGATGGAGCCGATGATCTCGCCCTGGGTTTTCATCTCGCCGAGCAACTGACGCTCGAACTTGCCGACCTGGCCCACCTCGATCTTGTCGAGGTAGCCGCGCGTGCCTGCAAAGATCACGACCACCTGGTCTTCGACCGGGTACGGTGTGAACTGCGGCTGCTTCAGCAGCTCCGTCAACCGCGCGCCGCGCGCCAGCAGCTGCTGCGTGGACGCGTCGAGGTCCGAGCTGAACTGCGCGAACGCCGCCATCTCGCGATACTGCGCCAGCTCCAGCTTGATCTTGCCGGCCACCTGCTTCATCGCCTTGATCTGCGCCGACGAGCCCACCCGGCTCACCGACAGCCCGACGTTCACCGCAGGCCGGATGCCGCGGAAGAACAGCTCGGTCTCCAGGAAGATCTGCCCGTCGGTGATCGAGATCACGTTGGTCGGGATATAGGCGGACACGTCGCCGGCCTGCGTCTCGATCACCGGCAGCGCGGTCAGCGAGCCGGCGCCATGCTCGTCGGACATCTTCGCCGCCCGCTCCAGCAGGCGGGAGTGCAGGTAGAACACGTCGCCAGGATACGCCTCGCGCCCGGGCGGCCGGCGCAGCAGCAGCGACATCTGACGGTACGCCACGGCCTGCTTGGACAAATCGTCGTAGAAGATGACGGCGTGCATGCCGCGGTCGCGGAAATACTCGCCCATCGTGCAGCCGGTGTAGGGGGCGAGGAACTGCATCGGCGCCGGGTCCGACGCGGTGGCGGCCACCACGATGGTGTAGTCCAGCGCGCCGCGCTCCTCGAGCGTGCGCACGATCTGTGCGACCGTCGAGCGCTTCTGCCCGATCGCCACGTAGATGCAGAACAGCTTTTTCTTGCTGTCAGACCCGGCGGCGTCGTTGGCGGCTTTCTGGTTGAGGATGGTGTCGAGGATCACCGCCGTCTTGCCAGTCTGGCGGTCGCCGATGATCAGCTCGCGCTGGCCGCGGCCCACCGGGATCAGGGCGTCGATGCTCTTCAGCCCCGTCTGCATCGGCTCGTGCACCGACTTGCGCGGGATGATGCCGGGCGCCTTGACCTCGACGCGGCTGCGCTCGGTGGTGCCCAGGTCACCCTTGCCGTCGATCGCGACGCCCAAGCCGTCGACCACGCGGCCGAGCAGCGCCTCGCCGATCGGCACGTCCACGATGGTGCCGGTGCGCGTGACGGTGTCGCCCTCGCGGATGCCGCGGTCGTCGCCGAAGATCACGATGCCGACGTTGTCGGTCTCGAGGTTCAGCGCCATGCCGCGCAGGCCCACGCCGGGGAACTCCACCATCTCGCCGGCCATGATGTTCTGCAGGCCGAACACGCGCGCGATGCCGTCGCCGACCGAGAGCACCTGGCCGGTCTCGGAGACGTCGGCCTCGGTGTCGAAGCTGGCGATCTGCTTCTTGAGGATCTCCGAGATCTCCGCGGGGCGGATATCCATCAGGCTGCTCCCTTCATGGCGAACTGCAGGCGCTGCAGCCGCGACTTGATGCTGTTGTCGTAGAGGCGGGCGCCGATCCGGACGATCAGGCCGCCCAGGATGGACGCGTCCACCTGCTCGTCGATGTTGACGTTGCCGTAGCCGGCCTCGATCAGCCTGGCGCGCACGGCCTCGCGCTGCGGCAGGCTCAGCCCGTGCGCGGTCACCACGTGCGCGGTGACCACGCCGCGCTTGCTGGCCACCAGGGAGGCAAAGGCGGAGACGATGCCGCGTAGGCGCCCGAGCCGCCGGTTGCCGGCGATCACGCAGACGAAGCGCACGATGATCGGCGAGAAGCCCTGGCTCTCCATCACGGCGCGCGCGGCTTCGGTCGCCTGCTTGATGTCGATCAGCGGACTTTCCAGCAGGCGGCGGAACTCTGAGTTGCCGTCGATCAACCGGCCGAGCTCTGCGGCCTGGTCGACCGTCTGGTCCAACGAGCCGTGCTCGTCTGCGAGGTCGTAGAGGGCGGCCGCGTAACGGTCGGCCAGGCCGCCGCCATGGGAGATTGTGGTTGCGCCAGAGGCCACCGGGAAAGGCTTCCAATGATTGTGGAATGCCGGTTTTTGCCGGCGGGGCGCGAAATAGCATGGGGGTGGGGGGGTGGCAACACGGCGGGCGGTCTGTATGCGGGCGGCCGCGAGGCGAGGAAGGACTGCCTATTCCGAGAGGACGTGGCAGGAAGCTCCCGTGGCATGCCGTCGCGGATGGGCTTGCAGGCTGGCGGTAAGGCGGCGGCGGTTTGGGTGTGCGCTTTTGCACTAGCCGGCAGGCCGGGCCGAGACAGGCAAGGCCGCCCTGGGCTACGCAGGACCGCTTGCCGCCTGCGATTGAGGTCAGCCAGTGAGCGCGTCCGGATCGATCGTCTCACCCCGCCGGTCTGGCAGTCGTTCTACCTGACCATGTCCCTGGTGCTGGCCGGGATCGCCCTGGCGGAGTTCTCGCGCACCGTGCCGGGCGACTTCGCCGTCCCCGGGTTTCCGGCTTTGCTCTGGCTCCACGCCGCGGTGTTCACCGCCTGGATGCTGCTGTTCGTCGCCCAGCCTGCGCTGTCCACGCGATTGAAGTGTCATACCAACTGGCGTTGATGCACTCTCGTAGAAAGCAAGCAGTCCTTTTTTGAAAAAAAGGACCAAAAAACTTTTGACTTCGCTGTCGCGCGCTCTCCGGAAAGGTCCGCGACAGCGGAGTCAAAAGTTTTTGCTTCTTTTTTTCAAAAAAGAAGGCCTTGCTTGCTTCGGAACGGTCAACCTTCAGGCCGGTTGGTATCAGCGGTCAGCGGATTGAAATTCTATTCTGCGCCGTTCTCTTCAGAAAATGAGAAGGGCGCAGTCTATGGTTTGACTGACTTGCATGTTCCGCCGGGATCGTCAGTGCGAAGCTTCCGAGGGTGGCGATAGAAGACAAAAGTTTTTGATTCTTTTTTTCAAAAAAGAACTGTTTGCTTTTGCTTCGACCGGAAAACGTCGACCCGTGAGTATGACTAGATACCAGCCGCAGCCCGGTCGAGCTTCACCGCGTCTGCGTGCAGGCCGCACAGCTGCAGGTCGATGGCGCCGAGGCCGTCCTGGTAGGTCGTCAGCGCGTGTCCCAGGCTGGCGACGCTGATGCCGAGCTCGGTCATCGTGAAGCGCCAGTCGTTGAGTGCGAGCTTCTGCTCGGACAGCGAAGCCTGAAGGTTGGCAAGTGCCTTGTTAAGACGATCTTCATCGCGCTGGCGGATGGTCTGGACCGGGAAGGCGAGGATGGTTGCGTCGGTCATGGTCGTGTGCTCCAGAGCGAAACTTACCGTCTTATTAAGCACGACAAAGTCTCGAAATAAAGACATTCTTCACAAAAGCACGTGAGCACCTGCCATGCGCAGGACGGTTACCGTGGTTAACAGTGCCACCACGACGATGGTGATCACCCATCGCATGGCCATGTAGCCGCCCGGCATGAGGTCGCGCTTCTGCGCACGCGACTCCACGACGACTGTGGCGATGAAGCCGGTGATCAACACGAGCAGGGCGAGTGCGGGTTCGGCAACGATGCTGACCAGCACGGCCACCCAGCCGATCAAGGACGGCGCCACGCCGAGGAGCAAGCGGGCGCGCACGGCCCGGCCCCCCTCCGGCTCCGTCAGGGTGAACCCCCAGTGCACCCCGCCCAGGAATGCCAGGATGACCGCGCCGTAGCCGACAAGGCCGCGGGCGGCGGCCAGGGCTTGCGCCTGCTCGCCGCCGACCGAGGCGATGCCCAGCAGCAGGAAGGGGATCACACCGGCCGCGCCCAGGAGCACGGCAAGCGTGGGGAGGGTGCGGAACATACGATGCGGCTCCTCGGCTTAGGGACGGAAAGAAGCAAGACGGTCTGGTCCGAGATAAAGAACCAAAAAGGTCTGTCTCCGCTGTCGCGTGCTCACTGACGAGCGCGCGACAGCGGAGACAAAAGCTTTTTGCTTCTTCTCGAAAAAGAAGTGCATGCTTCCTTAATCGCTCCCCAATTGCGCCGCCATACCAGGCTGCAGCCCAACCTGCCGCACCCGCGCGCCAGTGCGCGCCGGAAACGCTGCGACCACCGCCACCGTCACTGCCGCCAGGTATGGCATGGACTGCGTCAGCAGCACCGCGCACCACAGCCAGGTCTCGGCCGTGGCGAGGTGGTGCACCCAGCCGACCGCGACCATCGCCGTCCAGCTCAGCACCAGCAGGACCAGTTCCTCGCGCGCCATCACCAGGCCCTGGATGATCGCCGGGGCGTCCTCCATCTTCGGTGTGCGCAGGAACGGTGCGCTGCGGACGGCCAGGCCCTTCCACACCGCCTTGCCGATGGTGTGGCTGAGTGCGAGGCCGGCGATGGCGGCACCCGCGCGGTCACGCCAGCCGCAGGGCACGCGCGCGCCGTAGAGGGCGGAGATCTGCGCCAGCTTGAAGAAGAACAGGCCGATCGAGGGCACCATGAACAGCACGATCGGGAACTCGAAGCGGGCGGGCTCGACGATCAGGCCGATGGACCAGACGAGGCCCATGAGCAGGAAGGCGAGGCCCAGCGCGTCGCCGACCCAGGGCAGCCAGCCGGTGACAAAGGCCCAGCGCTGGCCCGCCGTCAGCTCGCGGTTGAACGGGTTGAGCAGGGCGCCGGCGTGGCCGCGGACGATCTGCATCGCACCGTAGGCCCAGCGGAAGCGCTGCTTGCGGAAGGCGGCGAAGTCGTCCGGCATGACGCCGCGGCCGAAGCTGCGCGGGGCGTAGACCGCCTCCCAGCCGGCGCGGAACAGGCGCAGGCCGAGCTCGGCGTCCTCGGTGATGGTCCACTCGCTCCAGCTGCCGGCGTGGCGCAGGGCGACGGCGCGGATGAGCGACATGGTGCCGTGCTGGATGATGGCGTTGCGCTCATTGCGGGTGACCATGCCGAGCTGGAAGAAGCCGGCGTATTCCCAGAACATCAGCCGCTTGAAGAAGCTGCCGTCGTTGTCGTGGTAGTCCTGCGGGGACTGCACGAAGCCCACGCGCGGGTTGGCGAATTGCGGCACCATGCAGGCCAGCCAGTCGGCATCGACCACGTAGTCGCTGTCGAGCACACCGACGATCTCGGCGTCCGGGCTGGTTTCGTTGAGCGCGAAGTTCAGCGCGCCGGCCTTGAAGCCCGGCCAGCAACCGAGATGGAAGAAGCGGAAGCGGGCGCCGAGGCGGGCGCAGTGTTCGGCCACCGGCTCCCACAGCGCCGGGTCGGTGGTGTTGTTGTCGACCACGAGGACTTCGAAGTCCGGGTAGTCCAGGCGGGACAGCGCGTCGAGCGTCTGGCGGACCATGTGCGGCGGTTCGTTGCAGATGGGCAGGTGGATGCTGACCTTGGGCAGACTGGCGCCGGCGGTGGCCGGGGCGATCAGCGGCTGGCGGCGGCGGACGCGGCCGAAGATGGTCTCGGCGAGTTCGAAGCTATCGGCCATGAGCAGGAACAGCAGCAGCGCCTGGCCGGCGGCGAGGCTGCCCCAGACGATCTCGGCGAAGTGGGAGAGGTACTTGCCAGCCATGGCGAGCAGCACCATCGCGAACACGGCGCCGAAGGCCTGCGCGAGGCCGGCGACCAGCAGCTTGCCGGGCAGGCGGATGTCCGGGCGGCGAGAGAGCAACAGGCCGGCGAGGAGGGCGGCGCCGGCGATGCTGCATCCGGCCCAGAGCGGCCAGTTGGGGGTCTCTACGACGGAGCCGTTCATCGACCATTTCGCTTGGCGGTCAAGGTCGAGCATGCCCCAGTAGCCGGCGGCGCGGCCTTCGAAGCTGGTCTTCCAGGGCTGGTCAAAGGCTTCCATGACGAAGTAGTCCAGGCCGCGCTGCTGGGCGATCTGGAAGAACTTGCGCAGGAAGATCGCCTGGTTCACCCGGCTGGCGCGCGCGCCGCCGATGGCCACGCCGTTGGACGGCCAGCCGACCTCGCCGATGACCACGTGCTTGTTGGGGTAGGCGCGCTGCACCTGGTCCAGGCGGTCCATGATGTAGCGCAGCGAGTCGTCGATCGGCAGGCCTTCCCAGTAGGGCAGCAGGTGGATGGTGATGTAGTCCACCGAGGCGGCGAGCTCTGGGTGTTTCATCCAGACGTGCCATGGCTCGGCGGTGGAGACCGGCACGTGCACGCCCGCCTTGACCTGGCGGATGTAGCCGATGAGCTGGCTCACGCTGAGGTCGTCGCGCAGCAGAACCTCGTTGCCGACCATCACGCGGTCGACGTCCTGGTTGGCGTTGGCGGTCTCGATCAGGCGGGCGACTTCGGCGTCGTCAGCGCTGGTTTTGCGGTCCAGCCAGGCGCCGAGTGTCACCTTCAGGGGAGTGTCTGCGGCGAGTGCGGGGATGTCGGCCATGCCGCCCGCCACCGTGTACGTGCGGATGCGGCTGGTCATATTGCTGGCTATCTGCAGGTCGGCGCGTATCTCGGCTTCGCTGGGAATCTGGTGGGCTTCGGGGGTTTCGCCGCGATGATACGGCGAGAAGGCGAGACCGCCAACCTCGCCGATGTAATCTGGCACGGCATGTTTCTGGTTGCCGGCGTTCCAGACACCGAGGCTGACAAGCGCGGCGGCGGCAAGTGCGAGCAGGGTGCTCGGATGGAACAATCTGGGCTTGATACGACTCTGGTGCAGGCTTTCTGTCGCGAAAGCATGGGTCGTCATGGTGCGTCGTCCCCGTGATGCCGGCGAGCTGCCAGCGCGTAGGGACATTAGCTGTTGCACTGCGGCGTGGTGCGGGCCCGAATATGGCGGAATCAGGGCACGAAGCTTATGGAACGGGACGGTTCGGCGGCGCGATACCGGATGTAAATCTTTGTCACATAGGTTTGGAGGGACCGGGCCGACATTGCCGGCATGTTTGGAGTCTAGGCGATGCAGGCGATGACGGTTGCGCAAACCATGCAGGTCACGTCGCCTTGTGTTGTGGACGGGCCGGTCGTGCAGATTGCTGGGCGAGACGTCTTGCCGGCGCAGGCCGCGACGCCGCTGTTCGACGCGACGGGTGCGCTGGTGGGCGCGTTGCCGCGCGCCTGAGAGGCCAGGCGAGGGAAAGGGGCGCGGTTTGGTGCCGCGCTGGCGTTTTTTGCGCAGGGATCGCTAGGCGGAGAACGGTGCAGCCGGCGCGTGGCTGGAGCCGGCGTGTTGCGTCTGGGCCAAAAGTCCGTCCAGCACGTTGCGGTTGACGTCGATCAGCGGATGCAGCGAGAGGTCCTTCAGCAGGGCCAGCGTGTTGTAGCGCATCGACCACAGGCCGAGGTTGATCAGGCCGGTCTTGGTGCTGTCCGGCAGGCGATTTTCAGCCAGCGCCAGGTCTTTCAGCAGGAGCGACCACAGGGTGTGGTTACGGCCGACTGCGCGTACGCGCGGCGTGCCTGGCGTGCTGGTTTCGAGCTCGTGCGTGACGGAGCGAAATGCGGCGCATTCGGTGTCGCGCGCCGACACTGCTGCGCTGCTCGTCTTTCGGTATTGTGCCGCACCGTTCCGATGGTCGCCTCCTGAGCGGAGTGTTACGTGCAACAACGCCGCCGGCAGTCATGCCGGCGGCGTTACGCGAGTGTTACTGCTGAAACAAGGACAGCAGCGATTGCGGCTGCTTGTTGGCGATGGACAGCGACTGTGTGGCCAGCTGCTGCTTGGTCTGCAACGACGTCAACCGCGCGCTTTCGGACGCGAGGTCGGCGTCGGTCAGCGCGCCTACGCCCGCGGTCAGCGCGGAGCTGAGCAAAGGCGTGAAGGTCTGGATGCGGGCGATCTGCTGCGACACCGCACCGAGGTTGGCGGCGATGGTGTTGTTCCTGGTGATCGCCGTCTCGACGCTGGAGATCGACGCCTGCGAGCCGGTCAGCGCCGTGGTGGTCACGCCCAAACCCGTGTTCGCGGTGTAGGTGCCTGCTTTCACGTCGCCGAAGCTCGCGCCCTGCACGTCGGTGCCGGTGACGTTCAGCGAACCGTCGGTGTTCTGCAACACGCCGAACCCGTTCGACTGCAGGGCATTGATCAGCGCCCCGGTGATCTGGTTGGTGGACTGCGTCGTGCTGTTGATGTGCACGGCAACGATCGTGGTGTTGGCGTGCTGGCTGGTCTGCAGCGGGATGGCGTTCGTGGCACCGTCGTCGGTGAATTCGAACGAGTAGGTGTGCGCCGAGGTGCCGGTGCCGGTGGTGAGCTGGAAAGCTGCGTCCGTGCCGGCAGTGGGGGTCTGGCCGCCGGCAGCGGATGCGGGGGCGAAGTTGCCGACGGACAGGCTGCTGTTGAAGGCGACCTTGAAGCCGGTGGTGCCGCCGGCCACCACGTTCAGACCGGTGATCCCCAGCGCGTCCGTGAGAGTACTGGCACCTGCACCGCCAAGCAGAGCCGTCTGGTTGGCAATGCCGAGCGTCGAGCCGTCGAGGCCCTGCACCACGGTGGCCGCAGTGCTGGTGACGCCAGCGCCGACCTTGCTCAGCAGGTTGACGCCGGTGAAGGTGGAATGGTTGGCAAAATTGTTGATCTGCGTACGGTCGTTGCTGACGAGCTGCTGCAGCGTGGTGAGGTCGAGGCCGCTGGTCCCGGCGCTGGTGACCGTCTGC
This sequence comes from Acetobacteraceae bacterium, assembly GCA_965198755.1. Taxonomy (GTDB): domain Bacteria; phylum Pseudomonadota; class Alphaproteobacteria; order Acetobacterales; family Acetobacteraceae; genus BOG-908. Next base: position 2,165,527 of record OZ240673.1, on the reverse strand, counting down.
TGCAGGTTGGCCAGAACGCTGCTCACCTGTGCCACCGCCGAACTGGCCGTGCTGACGATCTGGGCACCGTAGTTCAACGAATCCGACACCGCGGACAGGCCGGCGATGTTGGAGTTGATGGTGTTGGAGATCGAGTAGATGGCGGGGTTGTCAGAGGCGGTGCCGACCTCCATGCCGGTAGAGACCTCGTTCTGGGTCTGCCTCAGCTGCTGCTGCGTGGTGTCCAGCGACTGCAGGGCTGCCAGCGCGCCGAGGTTGCTGTTGACTGAGAAGAGAGACATTTGGGTTTTTTCCCAATGAGGTTTTAGACAAAGGCATGTTTATCAGAGAAGCCTTAGACGTTCGTTTACGGCGGCGTGTGGAAATCGCGCTGCACGAAAATGGGTGTAGGCAACGCGCATGAGCGGCACGAAGGCATTTCTCTCGTCACCCTTAATGTCAACGACGCCGCGCACGAGGCCGCGCGCGCAGGCCGTGCTGAAGGCGAACCCGCAGGCCACAGCGCTGATCGCCTACTTCAGGAAGGCGGCGCCGAGTATCACCAGCCCGGACGCGCTGCTGAAGAACTACAAGGTGCTTAGCCTGGTGCTCGGCGCCTTCAACCTGCAAGGCAGCGCCAACGACACGGCCATCCTGCGTCAGTTGCTGACGCAGAACCCGGCGTCGAGCTCCTCGCTGGCGCAGCGGCTCGGCAACCCACACTACCAGCTGTTCGCCAATGCGCTGTCGAACTGGCAACCGTCGCCGTTTTCCACCACGGCGGGCATCAACCAGCTCGTGAGCCCCTACATCACCAACCAGTTCGAGAAATCGGCGAACCAGCAGGCCCCTGGCTTGGCCAATGCGCTGGAGTTCACGTGTGAGGCGTCTTCGATGAAATCGGTGGCAGCGATCCAGTCGGATGCCAACCTTCTCGCGGTTGCGGTGACCGGGCTGGGCCCTCCGCTGCAGAACTTCGAGGAGCTGAGCTTCGACCAGCAGACCTCCATCCTGCAGAACAAGCTGCACGTGGCCGACCTGCAGAAGCCCAGTTACGTCCAGCACCTCGTCGAGACGTACCTGGTGCAGCAGCCTTCGGTCGACAGCGGCGAACCTTCCGCCGGCAGCACGGCCTAGCTGTTCTCGGGCGACATCGGTACCAGCGGGGCCGGGTTGCTGGCGATCCTCGACCCGAGCGCCAGTGCCAGCGACTTAGGCGGCCCCACAGACGGTAACTCGTTCGCCCCGTCGCTGTTTGTCTGACGGGGCCTGCGACATCGGGGCGGGCGGGACGCGGCCAAGCACGGCATCCTCGTGCCGCACCACGCGGCGTGCCAGGCGCAGCGCGTGGTAGCATTTGTCTGCGCGTGCGCAGGAGAGTGCTGCGTCCAGGATGGCCGACGCGGAGTCCGAGGTGGTGGCTGCCTTGAACTCCTCAATCAGGCCGAGCGCTTCGGCGAGGCCGTCGCGGCGTTCCTGTTCGTCACCGATATAAGCGGTCTGCAGCGCGAAGTAGATGCGGCGGGCCGGCGTGTCGGCCTCCTGCGGCGACATGATCTGACGGCCGAACAGGAAACGCGCGTGCGCGGTCAGCTCGATACGGGTGCGGCTGCGGAAGCGGATGGCTGCGCCGTTGACGACCATCATGTCGCCCTGGCGGAGTTCAAGTACGAGGTTGGACATGGCCCGATCCTTTCTGGATGACGCTGCGCGGCGGTTTTTGCCGGCGAGGTCCAGGGTGGGCGAAAAAGGTTAAGAAAGACCTTCTTTTGAAAAAAAGAAGCAAAATTTTCCTGATTACGCATCTAACTCAGCTAACGGCGCACGTGCTCGACTTGGTTAAGTAGCTGAGTTGAAGGGGTTTTCGGTGGCGCGCAACAGCGTGCAGTTCAGAAAGGCCTTTGTGAGCCGTCGTTTGAGCGGCAGTATGGTATGGAGGAGCAATGTTGCGCGGCGGTGATCGCGTCGTGTTGGCCCGACGGCTTTCGGTGCCAACTGCGTAATGCTTTCTCATGGAGAGCAAGCAGTCCTTTTTTGAAAAAAAGGACCAAAAAACTTCTGACTCCGCTGTCGCGCGCTCTCCGGAGAAGTCCGCGACAGCGGAGTCAAAAGTCTTTTGCTTCTTTTCTTCAGAAAAGAAGGCCTTGCTTGCTTCGGAACGGTCAACCTTCAGGCCGGTTGGTATCACCAAACCGACTTTTCAAACGGACACTGAAAAAAGCAGCGAAAACTCTTCTCCCAGCTGTTGCGGAGTTTCTTGCAGCACGCGCCCACAAAATAAAAGTTTTTGGTTCTTCTTTCAAAAAGAACCGCTTGGCTCGCCTTTTATGTGTAAACGAGCATCACAGCATCCACATTTGCCTGCGGGCGAGATGCCGGCTCGGCGCTGCCCCAGCGTATCACCCGCAATTCATTCGAGGTGACGTTCGTAGCCGGAAGGCAAGGCGCCATGTGCCGCGTTGGCACCTGCAACACAGCCGCGGATGTCAAAGCCAGGGAGACAGTCCGCCTGGCGGCGCGGTAGCTTTCGTTCGCATAAAGTTTGCACCAGCGAAGCGAGCGCACTCACCCCAGCCATGACGACCTGACGTATCGATGGCTGCCAAGCAGCCCAGCGCGTCTGTGCCTGACCAACAACAAACATCAGACTCATACGCTGCACGCTGAAGGAAACTCCGCGACAGCAGAGACAAAAGTTTTTCGCTGCTTTTTTTCAAAAAAGCAGGCCTTGCTTTCCCTTTAAAGCCCACATCCCCCGAAGCGCCCCATCAAGCCGCCGCCCCGCCGCTCAGGACAGAACAGTCTGAACCGTACAGGTCACCCCTGCGGGCAGAAACCGGAGCGTGGCCGAACCGCCGAGCCCGCCGGCCAGCCCAGACTCGATAAGCTTGGACCCGAACCCCCGGTGGGCAGGTTCGCGCACCACCGGTCCACCGTCCTCTCGCCACACCAGCTTCAGGGTCGTCTGTGCCGCAACGGTCGGCACCGCGTCCGCCGCCCAGTCGAGCTCGACATGGCCGCCCGCCACGGACAGGGCGCCGTATTTCGTCGCGTTGGTGGCCAGTTCGTTCAGCACCAAAGCAAGCGACATGGCGGCTTCCGCCGGCAACCACACGGCTGGGCCGCTCAGCCGGAACCGGCCAGGCGTGCCGTCGTCATGCGGCACCAGGGCTGCAGAGGCGGCCTCCCGCAGGTCGGATCCCGTCCAGTCCTGCCGGACCAGGGTGTCGTTCGCGCGGGCCAGTGCGGTAATCCGCAAGTCGAGCGCGGCTTGAGCATCGGCCAGCGACGCCGCCCCGCGCAGGGTCTGGCGCACCATCGCCTGCACCATGGAAAGCGTGTTCTTGATCCGGTGCTGAAGCTCGCCGCCGAGCAGCTTGGCGCGCGCCTCTGCCCGCCGCCGCGCGGTGACGTCCATCGCCGTGCCGACCACCCGCACCGGCCGGCCGCCCTCAAAATGCGTCCTGCCGGTGACGGACACCCACCGCTCCGCACCGTCGCCAAGCCCGATCGAACGGTACTCCGTCTGGTAGGTGCCGGGTCCCGCCGGGTCGAGCGCCGTCTGGGCGATGGCGACCACCCTGTCGCGGTCGTCAGGATGCAGGGTGGCCAGGTACATGTCCCAGTCGGCCTCTGCCTCCTCGGCCAGCCCGGCCAGCGCCTTCACCCGGCTGTCCCAGTGCACCGCGGCGGTGGGCAGGTCGAACGCCCAGGTGCCGATGTCGGCGGCTTCGACCGCCTGGCGCCGCCGCTCCTCGGTGTCGCGCAGCAATCCTTCCGCCCGGCGCTGGTCGGTGACGTCGCGGGCGATGGTCACCAGCGCCTCGGGCCGGCCATCGGTTCCAGGCAGCGGAGAGACGAGCACGTCCCACCATTTCGGCGTGCCTCGGTGGGTGGCGCAGAACCCTGCGAACCTGCCGCTGCCGCCCTCGCGCGCGGTGGTCAGGGCAGCGCGGGCCGCCGCGTGATCCGGGCCGTTCCACACTCTGAGCCACGGCGTTCCGATGACGGCGTCGGAGTCGGCCATCTCCATGGCGTCGATGCCGCCGGGGCTGACGAAGCTGATGGCGCCGTCCAGGTCCAGCACCACGATGCAGTCACGGCTGGAGGCGAGAATGGCCGCGCTCAGGCCGGGGGGTTCACGCGCTGCACGTTGCGGGGCCGTCACGTCACGTGAAGCGGCACCGCCTGGCCGCGGGAGCGGGAGACGGTCGCGTGTCAAGCCATTAGTCCTGGGCGCCTGCGACATCACGCATTTCCAACGATACCGAAACTGTGAGGTCCTGGTTCAACTTTGAGTGAAGCGAAGGAAGGAAAGCAAGCAGTTCTTTTTTGAAAAAAAGAACCAAAAAACTTTTGTATCCTTGGCACCTGTCGCCGGAACGTTCCGCGACAGCCGGACTAAAAGCTTTTTGCTTCTTTTTCTCGAAAAAGGAGGCCTGCTTTCAACCTTCGGTTCCGGTCACTCCGGAAACACTATGGAAACTCCCGGTATCGGCTCTCTCGCCGCGGCGATACGCTCGCGCGCGCGCGCCTCCATCGAGCGGCCGATGAACCGGCGGCGCAACGGCTTGAGCACCAGCAAGGCCAGCACGGCCGCCAGCAGGTTCACCCCGGCGGCAAGGTAGAGCACCGCCAGCCAGCTTCCGGTCGAGGCGCGCAGCACGCTGCCGAGCGGCACCAGCAGGGCGGCCGTGCCCTTGGCGGTGTAGAGCAGCCCGTAATTGGTGGCGGCGAACTTGCGGCCGAACGTGTCGCCGCAGGTGGCCGGGAACAGCGAGTAGATTTCTCCCCAGGCGAAGAACACCACGCCGGTCAGCACCACGAACGCCACCGGGTCGGACGCCTCGCGCACCAGCACCAGGATGCCGATGCCCTCCAGCAGGAACGCCACGAACATGGTGTTCTCGCGCCCGATCTGGTCCGACACCCAGCCGAAGAACGGCCGCGTGACGCCGTTCAGCACGCGGTCGATGGCGAGCGCGAAGGTCAGCGCGGGCATCGTCAGGAACATCAGCGTCACCGGCGTGGTGGCCACGCCGAAATCCGTGGCGATGACGGAGAGCTGTGCGGTGGCCATCAGCCCGCCGGCGCCCACCAGCACGAACAGCAGGTACATCAGCCAGAACACCGGCTCGCGCGCCACTTCCGCCGGCGTGTAGTCGCGGGTGATGTCGTGCAGGCGCGAGGGGCGCACCGCGGTCATGCCGCTGGAGGAAAGCGCCGGCGAGCGCACGCGGCCGGTACCCGTCAGCGAGCGCTCGCCGCTTGTGCCCGGCGGGGGCTGCAGCAGCATTGCCGCGGCCACCACGACCACGCCCTGTATCAGCCCGAACACCAGGAACGTCTTCTGGTAGCCGCTATGCGCGATCATGTTGGAGATCGGCACCAGCGTCACCGCGGAGCCGGCGCCGAAGCCCGCGGCCGTCAGCCCGGCGGCCAGGCCGCGCTTGTCTGGGAACCACTTGATGGCGTTGCCGACGGTGGCGCCGTAGATGAACCCCGAGCCGATGCCGCCCACCGCGGAGGCCACGTACAGCACGGCCAGCGAAGCGGCGACGCTGTCCAGCACCCAGGCGGCACCGATCAGCACGCCGCCGGCGCACACCGTCAGTTTCGGCCCGATGCGGTCGATAACGTAGCCTTCCAGCGGCAGCAGCCAGGTTTCGCACAGCACGAAGACGGTGAAGGCGAACTGGATGGCGGCGCGGTTCCAGCCGTGGGCGTGGCTGATCGGCAGCACGAACAGGGTCCAGCCGTATTGCAGGTTGGCGATCATCACCATGCAGAGGACGCCGACGGCGAGTTGGGCCCAGCGGGACTTCAGCATAAGCAAGCAGTTCTTTTTTGAAAAAAACAACCAAAAAACTTTTGGTCCTCGCGACCTACGATGGTGAAACCACTCGTTTCAGCTTGCCAAGGGAACAAAAGTTTTTTGCTGCTTTTTTTCAAAAAAGCAGGCCTTGCTTGCTTGCTGCCCTTTGCCGCACCAGCGCCAGCATAGCCCCGCTAATCGGTGCCGCCACCTCCACCCAGCCCGCCATCTCCACCACCGCGCCCAGGATCGCCTCGATCTCCAGCGGCCGCCCCATCTCCAAATCCTGCAGCATGGACGTCTTGTGCCGGCCCACCTCGGCCGCACCCTCGATGCGCTTGTCCACGTCGATGGCGAAGCGGATGCCCAGGCGTTCGGCCACCGCCTGGCCTTCCAGCATCATCGCGCGCGCCACCGCGCGGCTGCCCGGGTCGGCCGTGATCACGTCCAGCGTGGCGGTGGTCAGCGCGCTGATCGGGTTGAACGCCATGTTGCCCCACAGCTTCACCCACAACTCGTCGCGGATGCGCGGCCGCACCGGCGCCTTTAACCCCGCCGCGATGAGCAGCGCGGACAACGTGGCGGCGCGCTCCGAGCGAGTACCGTCCGGCTCTCCCAGGCTGAAGCGGTCGCCGTAGCTGTGGTCGATCACGCCGGGTGCGGCGATGGTGGCCGCCGGATAGACGATGCTGCCCAGGCACTGCGCCGGCGGCAACGCGTCCCACAGCGCGCCTGCCGGATCCACCGAGACGACGCGGCGGTCGCTGAACGGCGCCGGCAAACCGTGGGTGTACCACCACGGCACGCCGTTGATGGCGGTGACGATGGTGGTGTGCGGCCCCACCAATGGTGCCAGTTGCGGCAACGCCGGCTCCAGCGAGTGCGCCTTCAGCGTCAGAACCAGGTAGTCCTGCGGGCCGATGGCGTCGCCGTGCGGCACCGCGTTAGGGCGCGTCACGGTGCGCTCGCCGCCGGAGACCAGTGTCAGGCCGTCCTGCTGCACGGCGGCGAGGTGCGGGCCGCGGGCTACGATGGAGACGGGGGTGCCGGCGGCTTCGAGGCGTGCCGCCATGAGGCCGCCGATCGCGCCGGCGCCGAAGACGCAGATGCTGGGCATCAGGGCAAATCCTGACGCGAAGGAAGCGGTTCTTTTTTGAAAAAAAGAACCAAAAAACTTTTGACTCCGCTGTCGCGCGCTCGCCGGAGAGGATCGCGACAGCGGACGCAAAAGCTTTTTGCTTCTTTTTCTCGAAAAAGAAGCGCTTGCCTTCGCTCTTGCATCAGGCGGTCAGCCCAAGCTTCGCCGCCAGGCCGATGCGCTGGATCTTGCCGGTGGCGCCCTTGGGGATGTCGTCCATCAGCAGCACGCGGCGGGGCACCTTGAAGGCGGCCAGATGGATGCCCGCGAACGCGCGTATTTCCGCCTCGGTGGCCGCCGTGCCGGGGTGCAGCACCACCGCGGCGCCCACCTCCTCGCCCAGCTTGTCGTGCGGGATGCCGAAGGTGCAGGCCTGGGCGACGGACGGGTGGTCCAGCAGCACCACGTCGATTTCCAACGGGCTGATCTTCTCGCCGCCGCGGTTGATCTGCTCCTTCAGCCGGCCGGTGAGGAACAGGTAGCCTTCCTCGTCCAGGCGGCCCTGGTCGCCGGTGCGGAACCAGCCCTCGGTGAAGGCCTTTTCGTTGGCCTGCGGATTGTTGTCGTAGCCGGAGGTCACGTTGGGGCCGCGGATCACCACCTCACCGATGTCGCCCTGCGGCAGGATGGCGCCGGAATCGTCCATGATGGCGATCTCGGGGCCGGCGGCCACGCCCACGGCGCCGGGCTTGCGGGCGCGGGGGGGCAGCGGGTTGGCGGCCATCTGGTGGGCGGCTTCGGTCATGCCGTAGGCCTCGATGACCGGGGCGCCGAACACGTCCTCCAGCTCGGCCATTACCTGCGGCGGCAGCGAGGCGGACGAGGAGCGGATGAAGCGCAGCTTGGCCGCGCGCGCCTGGTCCGCGTGGGCGCGCATGCGCATCAGGATGGCCTGGTGCATGGTCGGCACCGCTGTGTACCAGGTGGGCTTCACGTCGGCGAGCAGCTCGGCGAACTTGAACGCGTTGAACCCGGGCGTGCAGCACACCGCGGCACCGGCGGCGAGCGAGGCGGACACCGCGGCGATCAGCCCGTGGATGTGGAACAGCGGCATCACGTTAAGGCAGGTGTCCGCTGGCGACAGCTGCAGCGAGCGAGCGATGTGGTTCGCCGAGGCGACCACGTTGGCGTTGGTCAGCGGCACGATCTTCGGCCGCGCCGTGGTGCCGGACGTGTGCAGCACCAGCGCCGGGTCGTCCGGGCCAGCTTCACGCGTCGGCTTGGCGGTGCCGGTGGGCGGGGGGCCGTCCAGCGTGAACAGGCCGGCGGGGTCGCCTTCTGCGTGGACCAGGGTCAGCACCGGGATGCCCAGGCGGGCGGCGATTTCGGCCGCAGCCGGCGTTCCCCCGGGGGCCAGGATGATGGCGGCGGGATGGAGGTCGGAGAGGTAGAACTCGAATTCGTCCGCCTTATAGGCGGGGTTCAGCGGCGCGGCGCAGCAGGCGGCCGCAACGCTGAGGAAGGCGGTGGCCATCTCCGGGCCGTTCGGCAGCACGATCGCCACGCGGTCGCCGGCGCCGATGCCGCGGTCGGCCAACGTGGTGGCCACCGAGGCGGCCAGCTTCGCGAGGCCAGGACCGTCCAGCCAGGGCCGGCCGGGGGCGCCGATAGCGCGCGGGCTGGCCAGGTCGGCAAGCAGGGCGGACAGGGTGGACTTCATGGCGGGCGGCTCCAGGCAGGCGGCTGGTTCTAGGGGAAGCGGGGGCGGAGGGCCAGAAAGCAAGTGCTTCTTTTTTGCGAAAAGAACCAACACTGGCGCCGCTTGAGATGCCGGCGAATGGCTCTGAAGTCACCAGCATGAGGCGCCAGTCGACGGATTGGAGTGCCGGTTTCTCATGTGAACGGGGTAAAAAGTTTTTGTTCCTGTTGCGCGCGCGTTGGTGAGATGTGTTTCAGCCGTCCGCGACAGCCGTAGCAAAAGCTTTGTGCTTTTTTCTCGAAGAAGAAGGCCTCGCCTACTCCCCTTCGTATCGGTTCGTCAGCGTCCCGATCCCCTCGATGCTCACGCTAACCTCGGCACCCGGCCGCAGCGGCAGCACGCCCAGCGACGTGCCGCAGGCGATCAGGTCGCCAGGCAGCAGCGTCATCTCGCGCGACAGCAGGCTGACGATCCTTGCCGGCGGCAGGATCATGTCCGCCACCGGGTAGTTCTGCCGCTCGCGGCCGTTCAGCAGGGTGCGCACACTGAGCAAGGCGGGGTCGAGCCCGGTGGCGATGACCGGGCCCACGGGGCCGAACGTGTCGCAGCTTTTCGCCCGTGCCCATTGCGGGAACGACGGGTCTTCGGTCAGCCGGTCCAGGGCGGTGACGTCGTTGACGCAGGTGTAGCCGAAGATCGCGTCGGCGGCTTCCGCTTCGGTGACGCGGCTGCAACGCCGGCCGATGACGATGCCGAGCTCGCCTTCGTAGACCACCTTGCCCGCGTAGCCGGCGGGCGGGCGGATGACGCCGCCGGGTGCCAGGATGGCGCTGGTGGCTTTCAGGAAGAACAGCGGCGTTTGCGGGACGGCCTGGCCGAGCTTGGTGGCGAGCGCGTGGAAGTTGTTCCAAAGTGCGATGAACTTGCCGGGCGCCACCGGCGGCAGCAGCTCCAGGCTTGCCAGCGGCATTGCGTCGCCGGATGGTGCGCAGGCGCCGAACATGTCGCCAGCGTGGGGGGTTACGTGCTCGTTCTGCAGGGTGCCGAAACCGCCGGTGAAGCGTATCCAGTGGGCCATGTTCGGTCCTTCTTGCGTGTTTTAGGAAGGAAGCAAGCGGTTCTTTTTTGAAAAAAGAACCAAAAAACTTTTGCTCCCGGTGGGCGCGCCGTGGTGAAGCGTGGCGTTTCAGCTTCCCGCGACAGCCGGAGCAAAAGCTTTTTGCTTCTTTTTCTCGAAAAAGAAGGCCTTGCTTTCTTGCCTACTCCGGAAAGAGCGCACGATGAAGTTGCTACGCTACCGTCAGGACGAAACAGTAAAGCTCGGTGTGCTATCGGGCGACGGCATCGTGCAGCTCGACAATCTTGGGTTCGACAGCATGCTCAGCATCATCGAGGGCGGTGAGCAAGCGCTCGCGCGCATTGCGGCGCACCTCGCTTCCGCCAGGCCCGATGCTGCGTTGTCCGACGTCAGGTTGCTGGCGCCGCTGGAACGGCCGGGAAAGTACCTCGCGATTGGGATGAACTACGGCAAGCACCTGGAGGAAGCCGACAAGCTCGGCATCGCCCGTTCGGAGCACCAGGTGTGGTTCAACAAGCAGACGAGTTGCATCTCCGGACCTTACGACGACATCGATCCGGGTGTGACGGAAAAGCTCGACTACGAGGTCGAGCTCGGCGTCGTCATCGGCAGGCGTGCCAAGCATGTGAGCGCGCGCGAGGCGCCCGGCCACGTGTTCGGCTACCTGGTTGCCGACGACGTCTCCGCGCGCGACTGGCAGTTCCACTCGCCCACGTTCACGATGGGCAAGTCGTTCGACACGCACGGGCCGATCGGCCCTTGGATCGTGACTGCGGACGAGATCGACGACCCGCACGCGCTCGGGCTGCGGAGCTACGTCAACGGCGAGATGCGCCAGCAGAGCAACACCAGCAACATGCTCGCGAATGTGTGGCAGCAGATCGCCTACCTCTCCACCGCGTTCACGTTGTATCCGGGCGACTTGATCGCCACCGGCACGCCGGAGGGCGTGGGCGTCGGCATGAACCCGCCGGTGTTTCTGCAGCCAGGCGACGTGGTGCGGTGCGAGGTGGATCGGATCGGCGCGATCGAGAACGTGGTGAGAAGGGCTGATCGATACCAAGCGGCGGGATACTAACTCACAGAAAGCAAGCAGTCCTTTTTTGAAAAAAAGGACCAAAAAACTTTTGACTCCGCTGTCGCGCGCTCTCCGGAAAGGTCCGCGACAGCGGAGACAAAAGTCTTTTGCTTCTTTTCTTCAGAAAAGAAGGCCTTGCCTGCTTGGCCCGCCTTCGCGCTGGCCAGGCTTCTACTGCAGCGTCACCACCAGCGGCACGTGGTCCGACGGCGTGTCCTCCGCCCGTGCCTGTTTGTCCGGCACCGCGGAGACCAGACGCTGCGCCACACCCGGCGAGAGCAGCGCGTGGTCGATGCGCAGGCCGCGGTTCTTGGCCCAGCACCCCGCCTGGTAGTCCCAGAAGGTGTAGCAGGTGCCTTCGGGTTTGACCGCGCGCACCGCGTCCGTAAGTCCGTTCCAAATCATCTGCCAGTAGCGCGCGCGGGTTTCTGGGCGGACCAGCGCATCCTCCGGCCCTAGCACGTTCGGCGCGAAGTCGATGTCCTCCGGGCACACGTTGTAGTCGCCGGCGAGGATCAGGTTCTCGTCTTCTGCCAGCAAGGCGGCAGCGCGTGCCGCGAGGCACTCCATCCAGCGCAATTTGTATTGGTAGCCGACGTCACCGTTGGAGTTGCCGTTCGGCAAGTACAAGTTGCCAACGCGCAGGCCGTCGAACGCGACCTCCAGGTAGCGGGCCTGCGCGTCGTCGTCAGGCAGGCCGGGCAGGCGTGTCAGCGTGACATCCAAAGGTGTGCGCGCGAGGGCGGCGACGCCATTGAAGCCTTTCTGGCCGACGACAGCGGAGTGCCAGCCCATCTGCGCGAAGACGGGCGGGAAATTTGCCGCTTCACACTTGATCTCCTGCAGCAGCAGCAGGTCGGGCGTGTTGGCTTCCAGCCAGCGGCAGATGTTCTGCTCGCGGGCGCGGCTGCCATTAACGTTCCAGGTGGCGATCTTCAAGGCAAGCAAGCAGTTCTTTTTTGAAAAAAAGAACCAAAAAACTTTTGTTCCCTGGTCGGGCCGTGTGGGAGAGTCCGCGACAGCCGTGACAAAAGTTTTTTGCTTCTTTTTTTCAAAAAAGAAGGCCTTCCTTGCTCAGTCGATCGAAAAACTGGTCCCACACCCGCAAGCACTGGTCGCGTTCGGATTGCGCACGGTGAAGTAGCTGCCCATCAGCTCGTCTGCGTAGTGCAGCTCCGCGCCCCCCAGCAGGTCCAGGCTGGTCGGGTCCACCACCACGCGGGCGGCACCTCGTTCGATTACCAGGTCATCAGGCTGCACCGCCTCGTCCAGGTCGAACTTGTATTGGAAGCCGCTGCAGCCGCCGGCCAGCACCGCCACGCGCAGTGCGGCCTGGCGGCCTTCGGCGGCGACGATCTCGGCGACGCGGCCCATCGCGCGGTCACTGACTGAAAAGCTCATGCACCCTAGATAGTCAGCCCGGGGCGAATGTGCCATCCCCTGCCGCCATGGACCTGGCCCCTTACGCCGTCCGGGCGGAAAGCTCGCGCGGGCGGCTGCACCACGAACCCGAGGCGTCGTCGCGCAGCCCGTGGCAGCGCGACCGCGACCGGGTGATCCACAGCTCGGCGTTCCGCAAGCTGCAGTACAAGACCCAGGTCTTCGTCAACCACGTGGGCGATTTCTACCGCACGCGGCTGACCCACAGCCTGGAGGTGGCGCAGATCGCCCGCTCCATCGCTCGCGAGCTGCGGCTGGACGAGGACCTGGCCGAAGCGCTGGCGCTGGCGCACGACCTCGGCCACCCGCCCTTCGGCCACGCCGGCGAGGACGCGCTGAACGCCCGGATGAAGCCGTATGGCGGCTTCGACCACAACGCCCAGACGCTGCGTGTGGTGACGCGGCTGGAAGGCCGCTACGCCGCGTTCGACGGTCTGAACCTGACGTGGGAGACGCTGGAGGGCCTGGTCAAGCACAACGGCCCGCTGAGCAACCCGCCGGCCTACATCGCGGCCTACAACGCGCGGCACAACCTTATGCTGGGCAGCCATCCTTCGGCCGAGGCGCAGGTGGCCTCGCTGTCGGACGACATCGCCTACCACAGCCACGACCTGGACGACGGCATGCGCTTCGGCCTGTTCGGCCCGGACGAGATCGCGCATTTGCCGATCGTGGGCGAGGCGCTGGCCGAGGCGCGCCGGTCCAGCCTGGACGTGCCGCCCCAGCGCCTGCGCCACGAGACGATCCGCCGCATCATCCACGCCCTGGTCAGCGACCTGGTGACCGAGACGCGGGCGCGGCTGGCGGCGCTGGACCCGGACAGTGCCGACAAGATACGGCGGGCGAAGAAGCCGGTGGTGGGGTTCTCGCCGCGGATGGCGGAGGCCAACCACGCGATCAAGGAGTTCCTGCGCGCGCGAATGTACCGGCACTGGCGGGTGAACCGGATGACGTCGAAAGCGCGCCGGCTGACGGAGGAGCTGTTCGGGCTGCTGCATGCAGATCCCGCGACGCTGCCGGACGGCTGGCGGGCGCAGGCGGGCGAGGGGCAGCCGGCGCAGGCGGCCGGCGTGGTGTGCGACTACGTGGCGGGAATGACGGATCGGTTCGCGCAGGAGGAGTACAAGCGGCTGACGGATGTCTCCATGCCGGGGTAGCAGGACGCCGCTCGCGCTTTAGCACCCAACCGATCCTGATGCTGAGCTTGCCACCAGGACGTCCCGGAGGCCGTCGACACCGGCAAGCAAGCCAAGCGGTTCTATTTAGAAAAGAACCGTTCCTGCGACTCACACAAAGCAAGCAGTCCTTTTTTGAAAAAAGGACCAAAAAACGCTGTCGCGGACCTATCCGGAGAGCGCGCGACAGCGGAGTCAAAAGTTTTTTGGTCCTTTTTTTCAAAAAAGGACTGCTTGCTTTCTACGAGTCAGCATCAGCGCCATCTGGAATTACTCGGATGTCTCGGGCCGATATCGCCAGACCCTCCTGGTGTTACCGGTCATCGCTTCGGCCGCGAACTGACGGCTGAAAATCAGCGCGTTGTCCTGAACCTCCAAACCGATAGACAACCTCAATGCGGTGTCCATCAAGTCGGCAGCAACTCAAAAGGGGGCATCCCTTTCGCGTGCCGATCGACAGCCGGCGTTCCCTCGGCGCGCTGCCTGCCCTAGAACGCGCCGATGCTGCAGATCGACAACCTCACCCTCAACGCCTGGGGGCGCCGCTTCTTCGAGCGCGCGTGCGCGTCCCTGCCCAATCCGTCCAAGGTCGGGCTGGTCGGGCGCAACGGCGTCGGCAAATCCACCCTGTTCAAACTGATCAAGGGCGAGTTGACGCCCGATAGCGGCGAGATCTCCATCCCAAGATCCGCGCGCCTGGGCGCTGTCGACCAGGAACACCCGGCGACCCCGGACAGCCTGCTCGACACCATCTTGGCCGCCGACGCGGAACGCGCCCAGCTGATGGCATCGCTGGAGACCGCCGAGCCGGAGGCGATGGGCGACATCTGGAGCCGGCTGATGGACATCGACGCCGAAACCGCGCCGGCGCGGGCGGCGGAAATCCTGCACGGGCTGGGCTTTTCCACCGAAGATCTCGCCCGGCCGATGAGCGAGTTCTCCGGCGGCTGGCGCATGCGCGTGGCGCTGGCCGCGGCGTTGTTCGCAGCACCCGACCTGCTGCTGCTAGACGAGCCGACCAACTACCTCGACCTGGAAGGGGCGCTGTGGCTGGAAGCACGGCTGGCGCGCTATCCGCATTCGGCGCTGATCATCTCGCATGACCGGGAGTTGCTCAACAACTCCGTCGATTTCATCCTGCACGTCTCCGACCGCAAACTCGATCTCTACACCGGTGGGTACGACAGCTTCGAGAAGCAGCGCGCCGAGAAGCTGCGCCTGCAATCGGCCGCCCGTGCCAAGCAGGATGCCGAACGGGCGCACCTGCAATCCTTCGTGGACCGCTTCAAGGCAAAGGCCTCCAAGGCGGCGCAGGCGCAGAGCCGGATGAAGCGGCTGGCCAAGATGGAACCGGTTGCCACCACGATCGAGGATCGGGTGGCGCCGTTCCTGCTGCCCTCGCCGGCCAGGCCGCTGCCGCCGCCGCTGATGCGGCTGGAAGGCGTGGAGGTCGCTTACGGCGACGACCCGGCGGTGCTGCGCGGGCTCGACCTCCGGCTCGACCTCGACGACCGCATCGGGCTGCTTGGGGTGAACGGCGCCGGCAAATCCACCTTCGCCAAGATGGCGGCCGGCGCGCTGATGGCGCGATCCGGGCACGTCACCCGGTCGTCGCGCATGGAGGTGGGCTGGTTCCACCAGCACCAGATCGAGGCGATGAACCCGGCGCACACGCCGCTCGACATCATGCGCGAGAGGCGGCCGCAAGACAGCGACCAGTCGCACCGCTCGCGCCTGGCGACGTTCGGCATCGGCTTCGACAAGCAGAACACCACGGTCGACGCGCTGTCCGGCGGCGAGCGCGCCCGGTTGCTGCTCAACCTGGTGGCGATGGCTGCACCCCATTTGCTGATCCTGGACGAACCCACCAACCACCTGGACATCGACAGCCGCCGCGCCTTGCTCGACGCGCTCAACGATTACGAGGGCGCGGTGATCCTGATCACCCACGACCGGTCCCTGATGGAGCTGGTGGCCGACCGGCTGTGGCTGGCGGCGGACAACAGCGTGATGCCGTTTGACGGCGACATGGACGACTACGCCCGCTTCGTCATCGAGCGCGCTCGCGGCGGCACCGCGGCGCCATCGCAGGCGGTGGCCAAGGAGAAGCGAGTGAAGAGAGGCAAGACTGACGCTGCTCGATCGCGCTGAGTCAGAACTTAAGAAAGCAAGGCCTACTTTTTTTTAAAAAAGCAGTAAAAAACTTTTGACTCCGCTGTCGCGGGCCTGTCCGGAAAACACGCGATAGCGGAGTCAAAAGTTTTTTGGTCCTTTTCAACAAAGGACTGCTTGCTTTTTATGAGTCAGACCATTTTGACCCTTCGAAGTCCGGCAGGAAGGCAAGGCCTTCTTTTCTGAAGAAAAGAAGCAAAAGACTTTTGGTCCGGCTGTCGCGGAGGTTTCTGCAAAGCGCGCCCAAGGGAACAAAAACTTGTTGGTTCTTTTTTCAAAAAAGAACCGATTGCTTTGCTTGTCACCGGTCAAAACTGAAGACGGTTGATCTCAGCATTCACGCCAGTTGGCATAAGGCGATTGATATAATGCCAGTCGGCTTAAAGGTTGACCGCTCCAAAGCAAGCAAGGCCTTCTTTTTTGAAAAAAAGAAGCAAAAAACTTTTGACTCCGCTGTCGCGGACCTGTCCGGAGAGCGCGCGACAGCGGAGTCAAAAGTTTTTTGGTCCCTTTTTTCAAAAAAGAACTGCTTGCTTTCTGTGAGTCAGCATCCAGGTCGGTTGGTATTAGCGGCGTGCGGGCTCGCATGGATTGTTGCTGACGGCGGTCAGATGCCTGGGCAGGTCGGCGAGAGCTTATCCAATCCCTCGTTGCGCCGCTCGAACAGCGATGACGTCTGTTCACCTCCACGCGTTATACGGACCACGTACATCCCATCGAAATCCTGCCTGTTCCAGTCGGGCACGTCGGTCTGTCGCCCGCCATGCTCCGCCAGCAACCGCCGCGCGATTGCCACGAGTTCGGTGTGCTCCCATGCCACGACGACCAAGGCGCTCCTCAGCTGAGGTGCATCGAGCGCGTGTGACAGCCCAGCGACGTCCATGAGGCCGAAGCTCGCGTCGACAGGCAGGCCGAAAGCGATGGCAGCGGGCTCGATCGTGGCCAGCGGCCTGACATAATCGTAAGCCTCGCCGTCATCCCACTTCCGGACCGCGGGGTCGGGCGCGAACATCGCGTCAGGACGGCCAAAGACGCGTCGCAGCACGCCGGGCAGCGCCAAGGCACGGTTTAGGCCTCGGCAGCTCAGCTGTCCGAGCCCCGATGCTGGCTTCTCGCCGTGACGTATCAGGACGATGGTCTCCGTAGCCGGCTCGCCCGCAAAAGCGGTGCAGAAAGGCGCGACGATGGCCAGGCTCAGCGCCATACATGCAAGGACTGGTGGCCAGCACAAACCCGCCAACGATGTCTTGCCGGCTTGCACCAGCTGCTGCCGCGTCATCCCACCCATCCTTCTACAATATCTGACGCCGGCAAACTTTTGGTCCGGCTGTCGCGAAGGTTTCTGCAACACGCGCTCTAGGGAACAAAAGTTTTTTGGTTCTTTTTTTTAAAAAAGAACCGCTTGCTTCGCGTGTCACCCGTCAAAACCTGGGACGTTTGGTTGCCGGTGCAGCTGGCCTCGGCATGCTCCCGGATCCGGCCGCATCGCAGCGAGACGACCTTGCCGACGACTCGCAACGCCTGCGGACGATGCGTGATCAGCAACGTCGTCCTGCCCTTCATGAGGCGGGCAAGCGCGTCCAGCACGGCGCCTTCGGACGCGGCGTCGAGGCCCTCTGTCGGCTCGTCGAGGAGGAGGATCGGCGCGTCTTTCAGCAGAGCGCGCGCGATCGACAGGCGGCGCGCCTGGCCGCCGGAGAACCTGGCACCGTTCTCGCCGGCCAGCGTGCCGAGGCCATCGGGCAGGGCGCCGACATCGTCTGAAAGATGCGCCGCCTGCAGCGCATCCATCAACTCGGCGTCGGACGCGTCGGGGCGGGCCAGCTTGAGGTTGTCGCGCACGCTCGCGTTGAACAGATGCGTTTGTTGCGAGACGACGCTGAACAGGCCGCGCGCAGTCTCGCCGCTCAGGTCGCGAAGCTTCACGCCGCCGATGGTGACCTCGCCTTCAAACTCCCAGAAGCGCAGCAGCACGTTGAGCAGGCTGGTCTTGCCGGACCCGCTCGCGCCGACGATGCCAACGGCCTCGCCTTGGGCGACGTCGAGGTCGAGACCATCCAGCGCCCAGGGCGCGTCGTCGGCGTAGCGCATGCGCAAGTCGCGGATGCAGATGTCGAAGCGTTGCGGGCGCGGCGCCTCCACCACCGGCGGGTTCACGGCCGGGGCGGCATCGACGAGGGCGAAGATCCGATGCGCCGCGGCCAGCGTCTCGCCGAGGGCGATGAAGGCGCCCGGCAGCGGTGCGACCACTTCGAAGCTCGCGAGCACGTACAGTGCGGCCATCGCGAGGTCCGGACCGGGCAGGCTGCCCGCTCGGACCAGCGGGATCATCACCACGAGCGCGCCCCACAGGGTGAGCTGCGCGGCGAGTTCGGACAGGGCCGAGGCCAGGCAGCCGAGCCGGACCTGGCGGCGCTGCTGGCCGGCCAGGGCGCGGCCCAGTCGACTGACTGCTTCGCCCTGCCGTCGGGCTGCCTGCGCGAGCAGCAACTCGCCCAGACCCTGGACCGTCTCGGACACCACGACGCGTAACTCGGCCCGCGTCTCTACGGCGCGCCGCCCCGGCCGGCGGCCGAGGTGCCACGCGGCCAGCGGCAGCACGGCGCCGGACGCGACCAGGCTGGCCGCCAGCAGGCAGGCGGTGGACACGCTGTAGAAAGCCAGGAAGCCGACAAGGACCACCACGCAGACCGAAGCTGCGGCGCCGGGTGCAACGACGCGCAGGTACAGCGTGTCGAGGCTGTCGATGTCGGACCGGATCCGGCTGAGCAGGTCGCCGCCGCGATGTAGTTGCAGCCGCGCCGGTGCCAGCGGCTCGAGACGCCCGTAGAACCAGACGCGCAGTTCGGCCAGCAGCCGGAACGTCGCCTCGTGGGTTACCAGGCGCTCGAGGTAGCGGCCGGTGGTGCGCAGCACGGCGAGCCCGCGGATGGCGGCGGCCGGGGCGAAATATTCGATGCGGATGGCGCCGGTACCCGCCAGCGCCATCGACGCGATGAACCAGCCGGACAGCGCCAGCAGCCCGACGTTGCTGAGCACCACGAGGACGTTGAGCGCGATCCCTGCCGCCATCCAGCGCGCACAGGAGCGGCAGAGCGAAAGCAGGCGGAGGAAATTCCTCATCCGTCTGCTCCGGCAGAGACGTCCAGAACGCCGGCGTCCGAGACGCCCAGGATGCCGGCGCCCGAGACGCTCGGGACGCCAGCGTCCGAGGCGCCCATGACGCTGGCGTAAGTCGCGCGGCCGGCGAGGAGCTCGCGGTGGCGGCCGCGTTCGACGATCCTGCCGCGCTGCAGGACGATGATCTCGTCTGCGTCGTGGACCGTCTCGGGCCGGTGCGCGATGACCAGCATGGCGCAGCGCGCGGACAGCGAGGCGATCGACCGTGCAATCAGGGCAGCGGTCTCGCCGTCCAGCGCGGCGCCCGGCTCGTCGAGCACCACGAGGTCAGCATCGGCGAGGAACACGCGGGCGAGCGCGATCCGCTGGACCTGCCCACCCGAGAGGCCCTGGCCGCGGTCGCCGAGCACGGTGTCGAGGCCGTGCGGCAGACGATCGATCAGGCGGGCGGCCTCGGCCCGCTCGATCGCCCGGCGAACGCGCGCCGGGTCGGCGTCCGGGCGGCCGAGGCGGATGTTGTCGAGCACCGTCCCGTGGAACAGGGTGGGGCGTTGCGGCAGCCAGGCGATACGTGCCCGCCAGGCTGCTTCGGGCAGGCTGGCAAGGTCGTGGCCGTCGACGGTGATCACGCCCTGCGTGGGTGCCAGAAACCCGAGCAGCAGCTGGCTGACCGTGGTCTTGCCCGCGCCCGAGGGCCCGGCCAGCGCCACCTTACGGCCGCGCTCCAGGGTGAAATCGAGGTCCTCGAGCGCCCAGGCCCCATCGTAGGAAAAGCCGACCTGCTCGAAGCGGATCTGCCGGATCGCGCCGCTGGGCAGGTGGCCACGCCGTTCGGAGGCGGGCGGGACCGCCACCTCCAGCAGCGCGACGATGGCGTCCACGGCGCCGACCGCCTCCATGCGCGCGTGGTACTGCGTCCCCATCGCGCGCAGCGGCCGGTAGAACTCCGGGGCGAGCAGCAGCACGGCGAAGCCGGGCAGGAATGCCAGTTCGCGGTAATACAGCCGGAAACCGACATAGACCGCGACCATGGCGATGCTGACCGTGGCCAGGAACTCCAGGGCGAGCGAGGAGAGGAAGGCGACCCGCAGGACCTCCATCGTGCTGACTCGGTAGGCCTCCGAGGTTTGCGCGATGAGGCGGGTTTCGGCGCGGCTGGCGTTGAACAGCTTGAGCGTGGTCAACCCCTCGATGGCATCGAAGAGGTGGGCCGCGAGGTGCGCCAGCTTGCGCCACTGGGCCTGGTTCAGCGCCTCGGTGCCGCGGCCGATCAGCACCATGAAGATCGGGATCAACGGCGCCGAGACGACCAGGATGACCGCCGAAACCCAGTCGGTCGGCACGATGAAGGCGAGGATCGCCAGCGGGATGAAGGCGACCAGGACGCGCTGGGGCAGGTAGCCGGTGTAATATTTGCCGATGCTCTCGGCCGCGTCGGCGACGGTGTTGGTGACGTCGCCGGTGCGCTGCCGCCGGGTCCAGGCC
The DNA here is from genome assembly GCA_965198755.1 of Acetobacteraceae bacterium. GTDB lineage: Bacteria > Pseudomonadota > Alphaproteobacteria > Acetobacterales > Acetobacteraceae > BOG-908. The sequence goes on along the minus strand of OZ240673.1, from coordinate 2,145,408 downwards.
GGACCGAGTGCGAGGATGTGGGCGTGCAGCGCCTCCCGCACGGCGAGCACCACGCGCGCACCGGCTTCGAACGCCACGGCGTTGCCAATGGCGTTGGCCGCGGCGCGCAGGACGAAGACGGCGAGCAGCGCCCAGAGCCAGTGCCAGACCACGTCCAGCCCTCCGCCGCGCATCACCACGGCATCGACCACGCGTGCGAGCAGCCAGGCCTGGACGACCAGGGCCATGCCGCCGGCCGCGCCGCAACCGACAGCGCCGGCGATCGGCGCGCGGACCAGCTTTGCCTGGCCGCGCAGGAAGCCTTCCAGCTTCTTGCGGTCGGAGGGCTTCAGCGGTGCGGAATGAGTGGGCATGGCAGTTGGCGGGCTATGGCTGGCCGGCGCTCAGCGCTCGCCGGACAGCCGGCGCCACTCGCCCCGGACGAGCAGCCCCATGATCCCAAGCGAGAAGAGAAACATGAGTCCGGCCAAGCCCTGGAGCCCGCGCGGCATGCCGAAGATGGACGCGGCGGCCCAGACGCCGATTGCGGGGCCGATCAGGAACAGGCCGAGACCGCGCAGGTTCCACAGCAGCTGCAGCACGCGACGCTGGTCGCCGGCGCCTGTGCATCGGTTTTTCATGTAAGCAGCGTGAGAAATTGGCGAAGGCCAAACAAAGAAAGCAGTTCTTTTTTGAAAAAAAGAATCAAAAAACTTTTGTTTCCCTGGATACACGCTGCGGGAGAGTCCGCGACAGCCGTGATAAAAGCTTTTTGCTTCTTTTTCTCGAAAAAGAAGCGCTTGCTGTCTGCGCGCAAGCAAACCGGCGCATCACGCATGATACTGTGCCAGCTTTGACACGCGCGCGCGAAAAACCCAGATCTGATACCAGTTGTACATGATGACGACCGGAAACAGGCCGGCGACGGTGAACAGGAAAGTCCCCAGCGAGATCTCCCGGCTCGCGGCGGCGTCGACCGTCCAGGTGTCCGGAATGATGTAAGGGTAGATCGTCGCGAGCAGGCCGCCAGCCATGATCGCGATCGTCAGGTTTAGCCAAAGCAGGGCAGCGACGTCGCGGTCGCGCACCCAGGCCCGCCGCATCATGAACGAGCAGGCGATAGCCGCGGCCGGGATCAGCCACCACGCCCAGAAATACGGGCCGAACCAGGTGCGGCCCGCCCAGGGAAAGGTGATCGCCATCCACAGCGTCGAGATCGGGACTGCGGCGACGGCCAAATAGAACACCACGCTCGTCCAGGCCGCGGCGTGCTTGCGCACCGGCTCGTCGGCCTCGAAGCGCGCACGCACGAACAGCCCGCCCGAGAGGCAGACCGCGACGACCGCGGCGACACCGATCCAGACGCTGAACGGGCTGACGAAGCGGAGCGCGCCGCCGACATAGGCCGGCACCTGGTCCGGCACGTGGGTCAGCGGAAAGCCCTGCAGCACGGCGCCCACGGCCATGCCGCCGAAAAACGTCACGGTCAGGCTGGACAGCCCGAACGCCCAGTCGGTGAAGCGGCGCGTGCGCGGCGATGCGAGGTGACGGAACTCGAGGGCGACCGCGCGGGTGAGGATGCCCCACAGCACCAGCGCAAGCGGAACCATGAGGTAGCTGAGCGCAGAGCCGTAGGCGAACGGAAACGAGCCGAACAGGACGCCGCCGGCGATGATCAGCCAGGTCTCGTTCGCGTCCCAGGTTCCGGCCATCGCCTGCATGATGGCGCCGCGCTCGTCCTCGTCGGTGACCGTGAGGGAGAAGATGCCGGCGCCGAGATCGGCACCGTCGAGGATGATGTAGAGCAGGATCGAGAAGGAGACCGTCAGCCACCAGCCGAGGGCGAGCACGTGCTGGATCGGGGTCAGGGCGTCCATACGAAGCGGGCTCCGGGGTTGCGTGCTGGATGGAGGCTGGCGCGGGCGTCGGGCGGCGTCATGCCGGCATCGGGCTCGGGTGGCCCGGCCGGACGGGTGTTTGCGCCTTCGGCGTCTCCACCATGCCGTTCCCCGGCGAGCCGCCCTGTGCCGGCGTGCCGAGGGGCTGGTTGCCCTCGTGGGGGATCGGATTATTCAAGGCCGGGCCGTCATGGATGATCTTGGCCAGGAACCACCAGGTGGCGCCCCAGACCATCAGCTCGAACCCCATGTAGCCGACCAGCCAGAGCAGCTCCTGGGCGACCGACATGTGGCTGACGCCCTCTGCGGTGCGCATCAGGCCGAAAACCACCCATGGCTGGCGCCCGACTTCGCGGGTCCACCAGCCGACCCACACCGAGATGAACGGCACGAAGGCGGCGAACACGGTGGCACGGAGGAACCACTTGTTGGCTGCTGCCGTCCTCGTGGCCAGCCGGTTGCGCACGACCAGCACTGTGCCCCAGACCGCCATGAGGACCATGAACATCCCGCAGGCGACCATGACTCGGAAACCGTAGAACGGGACCAGCATCGGCGGCCGGTCCTGCGGCCTGTACTCGTCCATGCCGTGGACGGTGCCGTTCCAGGTATGGGTCTCGAGCAGGCTCAGCACGTGCGGGATCTTGATCGCCCAGGCGTTGCCGTCGCCGGCCGCGTTCGGCCAGGCGAGCAGGTTCCAGGCGGTGTTGGGGCTGCCGTCCGGGTTCCTGGCGTGCCAGTGCCCCTCCATCGCGGCCAGCACCGTCGGCTGGTCGTGCGAGACCGTCAGCCCCATGCCGTCACCGAGCCAGACCTGCAGCGGTGCCACGACCAGCAGCGCCAGCACCGCGCCCCTCAGCGAGCGTTGGAACATCGCCACGTGGCGCTGCTTCAGCAGGTAGTAGGCCGACACGCCGGCGACGAAGCCGAGCGCCACCTCGAACGAGGCGACCAGCATGTGCGGAAAGGCGTAGATGACGTCTGGGTTGATGATGGCGCGCCACCAATCCTTGACGACGAACACGCCGTGACGGAGCGTGACCCCGGTCGGCGTCTGCATCCAGGAGTTCGCCACCAGTATCCAGAGCGCGGACAGGCTGGACGAGAGTGCCACGTTGAAGGTCGCGAACAGGTGCATCCGCCGGCTGATCTTGCCCCAGCCGAAGATCATCAGCCCGATGAACCCGGCCTCGTACATGAAGGCGGTGATCGTCTCGTAACCGAGAACCTGGCCGAAGAACGGACCGGAGGCTTCGGAGAACGGGCCGTAGAGGATGCCGAACGCCAGCTCCATGGTGATGCCGGTCGCGACGCCGGCGGCGAAGTTGATGATGAGCAGCCGTTCGAAAAAGCGGCACAGCCGATACCAGTGGTCGTCCGAGTTGCGGATCCAGAGCAGCTCGCCGATGAACAGCATCGCCGCGAGGCCGATCGTCAGCGGCGGATACAGGATGTGAAGCGTCGTGATCCAACCGAAATCGAGCCGCGACAGCAATACGGTAAGCGAGTTCTCCGCCAACGCGAGGTCCAGTTCTAAGATGTCTTCCGACGCAGCAAGCATTTGCAGTCGGTTGCGTCTGCACTCTGCTAACTGGTCTCGCGGACGAGAACGTCACTCCTTTTTCCTGCGCCTACACGGACCTATGAGAGCCACAGCAGAACCGGGGCTTGTCGAACAGGCGGAGTCCGGTCCGGCGGGAATCATCGATTGCACACACGCCTGATTTCAAGCGCGGCGAGACTCGTCGGGACGACGAGGATCGCGCTGGCGCGATTTCCCGTCTCGCATTCAGTTTCGCCCGGCATGCGGGTGCCTGCGAGGAACAAGGCGATTTGCCGGTCCCGTGCTCCTGCAGTTGCAAGTGCCGCCCTGCCCGCTGCGTTCAGGACCTGGAGGCGGACTGCGTCAGGCTGCCGGCGAGCAACTCACCTACGTCACATGTCCTCGGCCACCTAACAACTCCAGGTTGAGAATTCGCCTTTGCCCATTTGCAAAGGAGCGATACCACGTCGGGGTTGTTCGCGTTATGTTCTCATGCTTAGCTGCTGCCATGCCGTTCCTTCCGCCGCTTCCCGAGCCGGTCTCCTTTGAAGAGGTCGCCGCCATCCTGGACGAGGCGGTGCTGCAGACCAGCGGCGGGCCGCCTTACGTCATCGGCGCGGCCGGGTGGCATTTGGCCGCGGCGTTGAACGCTGCCGGTTTCCACGTGGTCCGGGCGCCGCTCGATGCCCGACAGCTCACGCTATAGTTCTGCTGGCTGGTGTTGAAGGCGAAGCAGCGGTGGTGCCACCGTGCGAGGTGGCCGGCGAGAGCGTGCGTCCCAAGATGGCGGTCACCAGGCCGATGCGATCAGCGACAGGATCACGCCGGGCAGGATGTATGCGTCACCGGACGCGGTCGCCGGCGACCGAGAGGCTCGCCGCGTTCCGGCCGGTCAGGCAGTGCCCGCAGTGGGGATGCGCGTTGGGCACCGGGTTTCTTCTCGCGATGGGAAGCTAAGCAAGGCCTTCTTTTCTGAAGAAAAGAAGCAAAAGACTTTTGTCTCTGCTGTCGCGGAGGTTCCTGTAGCGCGCGTTCAAGGGAACAGACGTTTCTTTCAAAAACCGCTTGGCTTGCCTGTCTGGGGTTCGTCGCGTCGTCCTGTTCACAGCAGGAGGAAAGGCAGGCAGTTCTTTTCGCAGAGAACCAGAAACCTTTCGCATGTCAGCGTCCGCGACAGCCGGGGCAAAGCCTTTTGCCTCGAAAGCAGGCTTGCTGTCTGCCTCACGTCGCCCAATCATCCGCCACCGTTCCCGCCTCCTCTTCCGGCAACGCCAGGTAGTCGACCTGTTTGGCGTTGTGCCTGCGCAGCACCCTGACCTGGTAGCCGATGCCACTCAGCCGCGCCTCGACCTCCGCGAACGTCACGGCAAAGGCTTGGGCCAGATGCTCCTCCCACTCGAAGACCACCCAGGGACGGCAGCGCGCGATGGTCTGCATGGCGCCCAGCAGGACCAGGCCGTCAGCGCCCTGCGCGTCCACCTTGATGAAGGCGACGCCGTCCAGCGCCAGCGTGTCCAGCGCGACCGCGTTGGCCTGCGACAACCCGGTTCCGTCCTGCACGAAGCTGTAGGCGCCGAGGTTGCTGGCGACGCCCGGCGCAAACCGGCCCTGGTCGTCGAGCGGAAGCGGTATCTCCTGGCGGTCGCTGGGTGCCAGCGACAGGCTGCCCTCACGGTCGGACGCGGCCTCGCGCCGGACCTCCACCCTGCCGTCCAGGCCGTTGAGCAGGACGTTCACCCGCAGCAGCCCCGCGTTGAAAATGTTGGGCTCGAAGCTGAAGACCGTGTCGAACAGCTTGGCGATGGCGACGGTGATCAGCCCGAAATGCGCCCCCACGTCGATGGCCAGGTGCTTGGCGGACGGCGCCGTCCTGCCGCGCACCACGTCGGACACCCGTGCCGCGATGTCGACGACGTGAGGATCCCAGACCCCGTCCCGGCGCGCGGATTCGGAGATCAGGTCGCCCGCCTTGAGCAGGAAAACGCCGCCCTGTAACGCGGTCAGGAACAGCCCTTCCCGCAGCGGACGCAATTGCTCGACAATCTCCAGCGCCGCGGCGATCTGGTCTTCCACCCACACGTGACGGTTGCCGATGGCCAGCAGGTCGGAGCGCAGACGCGTGTGCAGCGTCTCTAGGCGGGCCACGTCGTCGTCACGCGACGTCTCCAGGCGCTCGAGGTGACGGCGCTGCCCGTCGGCCCAGACCTCCAGGCTGTCCAGCCGCTGCTCGATCCTGTCGAGCCGGGCGACCTCCTGCTCGCGCGCCGGGCGCCGTGCGTCGCGCAGCGCGTGGATGCCGGCTTCCAAGGCGTCCAGCCTGGCGGTGTCGGGGGCAGCTTCCGGCGGGGCACTCTCCAGCCGGGTGATGTCGCCGGCAGCCGCGTCCGCTCGCGCCTCGGCCGTGTCCAGCCTGACTTCCAGGGCGTGCAGCCTGGCCGGGTCCGTCACCAGGCCGGACAGGCGCCTCACCTCGGCCTCAAGCCGCGCGATGGCGGCGTCGGCCGCGGCGACGCGGTCGAGCGTGTGGAAGTGGAAGGGCCTGACGAACGGCCAGACCAGCCGCCGCAGCAGGCGGACCGGGCCGGCCGCGCGCGCCGGGCGGAAACCTGCGTCGATCAGCTCTGCCTGCGCCAGCCGCGTCTGCGCCTGCACCTCGGCACCGTGCTCAGCCATCTGGACGCGTCCTCCATACGTCGGTCAGGACGGCCATCGCGGCCTCCATCGCGCGGGGCGGGTGGGTCGGCTGTCCTGCGGCCTCGGCCAGCGCGGCTTCCACCCGGGACAGCGCGTCGTCGAAGCGGAAGAACCGGCGTGCGACTGCCAGCGCGCGCAGCCGCATGCCGGTGCGTTCTTCCGGCGGCATTCCCATCACCCGCATCATGGCCGCCTGCAATGCTGCCGGTTCGCGGGCGATCTTGAGGCAGTCGATGCCGTCGAGGAACCACTCGGCCGCGCCGATGCCGTAGGTCATGACCGGAATGCAGCCGGCGGCAGCCGCCTCCGCCACGACGTAGGGGAACGGCTCGCGGTGCCAGGTGGGCAGCAGCAGCGCGTCGTAGTCCCGCAGCTTCGGCATCAGCGCCGCCTTTTCCAGCGAGCCGGCGTAGCGCACCTGGCCCGCCAGCCGCATGGCCACGATACGCTGCAGGGTCGCCGGCACGTCCCCAGCGCCGAAAATGTCCACCGAGAAGTCCGCCTGACCGGCGTCGAGCACCAGGCGGCAGGCGTCGAGCAGGATGCCGATTCCCTTGTGGGCGGCCACGCGGGAGGCGAACACGAAGCGTGGCGGGCCGTCTCGCGCCACTACGTCCGCCTCCGCCGCGCGGTCGAACCAGAGCGGCACGATCTGGCCGTGTGCTAGCGGGAACCCCAGCGTGGCCTCCACCTCGTCGCGCAGGTTCTGCGAGACGTAGAGGAAACGTACCAGATCCGGCCAGTCGGCCGACGAGAACACACGCTCGAAGCCGCGTCGCCGGGCCGGCTCGGCGCACAGTTTCTCCAGCACATGGTCCATCATGTACACCACCGGCCGGACGCCGCTGGCGACCAGCAGGCGCAGCACCGACGGCGCCCCCAGGCCCGCCAGGTTGCAGCACAGCACCGCGTCCGGCTGCAGCGTCTGCAACGCGCCCGCCAGCTCGCGCAGGTTGCGCGGCAGCACGAAGCCGCCCGGCCAGCTGTCTTCCTGCGGCGACCGGCTAGGACCGGTGCAGTCGAGGCTGCGGTGGATTACCGGCGCGCCCTCCGCGCCCAGGTCGCCGCCGCTGTCGTCCACCGTGTAGCTGGAGGTCAGCACCTCCACCTCGTGCCCCTTCGCCTGCAAGCCGGCGACGGTCTCCGCCGCGCCCAGCTCGTAGCCGCCGATGAAGCCCGGCGGGTAGAGGTTGCTGAGCACCAGGATCTTCATGGTGCCGCCAGGCCCATCATCGCCAGCAATCCGGCGCCCACCACAGCGGGGCCGTAACGCCGGTCCACCTGCGCGTGCATCTCTGCCGCATCCGGCGCCTGCATCCGGCCGGCAACCCGCTCGCGCAGCATGGCGGCCAGCTCCGCCTCGTCGTGGAACACCCTGCAGCCGGGCAGTGCGGCCAGTTCCGGCAGGCAGGCGGCGTCGCTCACCAGCGTCGGCGCGCCGCTGGCAAGGGCTTCCAGCGGCGCCAGTCCCAGCAACTCCGGCTTGTGCGCGTAGCGGCCAGCGTAGTCCACGTGGCTAGAGGCCTGCACCACCGTGCCGGCGCGGTGCAGCAGGCCGCGCACCGCCGCGTCGTCGAGCGTGTCGTCGAACACCACGTCCTTGCCCTGCGCGCTGGACCGCAGGAAGCCGAGATAGGCGGCGTCGTAGTGCTGGCCGACGATGGTCAGGCGCATGCCGGATGGCAGCGCGCGGATCGTCCGCTCGTAACCCTTGTGGGGAATGATGCGGCCGACCGAGACGACCTGCGTCTCGTCGCGCGCCGGCGCACCCGGCGGCGGCGGGCGGTGCAGCGCCGTGTCGATGGGGCCGGGGATGACGTGCACGGCCACCGGCAGGCCTTCGAAGGCGGAGGCGGCAAAGGCGCTGACCGCGTGGACCGCATTGTAGACCGTGATGGCCTCTGAGTTGTACTCCAGCAGGCGCATCTCGCCGCCGCCGGAATCCGAACCGAACACGCGCTTGCCCAGCAGCCTGGCATGCGCGGCGACGAACATCCCCACCGGCGTCAGGCACTGGTTCACGTAGACCGCATCGGCCGGGCGAAGCCGCTGCGTGAGCTCGTCGGCATCCAGGCTGTGCACGTCCCAGGCGCGTCCTGCGACGGTTGACCGGCGCGCCTGGCCGTCGCCGGTTGGCAGGTGGCCGTCGAGCGTGAGCAGCGTGGCGGTGACCGCGAGGCCGGCCTGGGCAGCGGCCATGTGCAGCGCCGCGTCGATGTAGAGCGCCAGGCGCTCGCCGCCGCCGATGACGCCCTGCCTGGTGTAGGAGACGGGCGAGACCTGCACGATGTGGGCGGGCTTGGCTTGCATGCGGCGGCTAGGGCCGGCGGTGCGGAGTAAGGAAGGCAAGGCCTTCTTTTCTGAAGAAAAGAAGCAAAAGACTTTTGTCCCTGCTGTCGCGGAGGTTTCTGCAGCGCGCGACAGCGGGACCAAAAGTTTTTTGGTTCTTTTTTTCAAAAAAGAACCGCTTGCCTTGCTTGCTTCCGTTCATCAAGCGCCGTCGCCCAGCCACTCCGCCACCTGCGCAAAGACCGTCTCCGGTGTCAGCCCCTGCATGCAGGCGTGCTCGTGCGGGCACTCGGCCAGCCGGTCCAGGCCGCAGGGCGAGCACGGCACCACCGCCATCAGCGCGCGCGACTGCGCACCGCGCGGGCCCCATTCCTGCGGCTGGTGGCTCGCCGAGTACAGCGCCAGCGTGCGCACGCCGAGCGAGGCGGCCAGGTGCGCGACGCCAGAGTTGTTGCAGACCACCAGGTCGGCGCCGCGCAGGAGGGCAGGCAGGTCCGCCCACTCGGTGCGGCCGGCGAGGTCGACCACGCGGTCGCCGGCGCCGCTGTCGCGCGCGATGCGGCCGAGGGTGGCCGCCTGCGAGCGCGCGCCGGTCAGCAGCACGGCGCAGTCCAGGCGCTCGGCCAGCATGCCGACCAGCGCCGCGTAGTGCTCGGGCGGCCAGTCGCGCAGGTCGGAGTTGCTGACCGGTGCGACGACGACGCGGTAGCGCGCCGCCGGCAGGCTGACCTGGGCCGGCAGGGAGGGTGCGGCCGGCGCGTCGGGCTGCGGCGGGTAGAGGGCGCGGGTGCGGTCGGCGACGAGCTGCACCAGCAGAGAGAGCTGTTCGCCGATGTGCAGGCTGCCGGGCCGGCGCCGCACGACACCCTCCGCCGCTTGCCGGTCCAGCCGCACGCCGCCGAACGCCAAAGTGGCGAGCAGCGGCCGGCCGACGATGTGCACCCGGAAGTCCAGCGGGGCGCCGTCGTTGTCCTGGTCGAAGTCGAGAAACAGGCTCTCGCCCATCTCGCGCGGGACCTCCGCCTCGGCGAACACGCGCTCTGCCAAGGTGTGCGCACCGCTCTGCATCACGTCGAGCATGATCCGCAGCGGCCGCGGGCTGGTGCGCAGGCCGGTAAGCGACAGGCCGAAGGTGGCGCGGTAGCGGCCGGCCGGCAGCAGCAGCTGCGGCCCGAAGACCACGTGCGCGTTGGTCAGGCGGTAGTTGTGGGTCTGGTGGAACGCGCCCGGGCTGGACATGCGCGAGTGGAAACGGCCCGGCGGCAGCATGATGCTGTCCGGCCCGCCGGGGCTGACCTGTGCCGTGCTGCTGATCGGCAGCGCCGCGTCGAGGTAGGGGAAGCGTGCCGCGGTGCCGATGCCGGCGCGCAGGGCGGCGTCGGCGTGTTCGAGCAGGTGGCGCGTGTCGGGGTCCACTCGCAGGTCGATGGCGACGTCGTAGCGGCCGGGCGCCGCCCTGGCGAAGGCGTCGGCGTCCTGCACCGGGCGGCCGTTCCACTGCCGTGCCACTTCGGGGAAGTGGTCGTGGGTGGCCACCTCGTCTGCCAGGCCGGTGCGCTCGGCCACATGACGGTTCCAGGTGCCGGTGACCAGGGTGATGTGGTCGGACGGGAACGCCTCGCGCAGCTGGCGCAGGGCGGGCAGGCCGATGATGAAGTCGCCCAGGTGGCCGAGCTGCAGGGCGAGGATGCGGCGTTGCTGGGTCTGCGCGTGGCCGAAATCGTAGACCGCCACGTCCCAGGGCACCGCCTTGCGCACCTGCGTCTGCAGCGTGCCGCCGGAGCGCGGCCGGACCACGCCGTCGGTGGGTGCGGTCCGAAACGCCTCGGACACCGTCACGCCGTCCTCGGCCTGCTTGCGGCGGTCCTCGATGCTCCAGTCCGGCACCGCGATCTTCTCGACCACCAGCTCGATCTCGTAGCAGCCGCCGGCGTGGGTGCCGGGCGGGATCGCGTAGTCGTAGTGCCGGTCGTTGTCGGCGAGGTGGCGCAGCCGGTAGGCGTTGGGCGGCAGTGCGGCCTCCACCTCGCCCATCAGCGAGGCCGGGGTGTAGAAGCGCCGGTGGTCGTCGTTGAAGCGCGAGGGAGGCGTCCTGCGCTTCTCGTAGAGGAACTGGTGCGGCACCATGACGACGAGGAAGCCGCCGACCTTCAGCACGCGGAACCAGTCGCCCAGCGCGCCCACGAAGTCGTCGATGTGTTCCAGGCAGTGGCTGGCGAACACCGCGTCCTGCGAGCCCTCTGCGAAGGGCAGGGTGCGCCCGTCATAGCCGGGGTAGTCGAGCTCCACGCCGATGGCCTGCGTCACGATCGGCACGGCGTCGTCGATGTAGCCCTTGTAGCCGATGTCGAGGATGTGGGCGCCGGAGAGGTAGCGGGCCACGAAGCCGTCCTCGATGCGCCGGGCGTGGCTCTTGCGGGCTTCCTCGCCGACAGGGCGGAGGGTTGCGTGTGCGTCGTCGTCCATCGGGCAAGCCTCCCTTGCGACCTGGCGGGGCGCTCAGCGTGGGGTAGGTCGGTGCGCGCGGCCTGGTCAAGGCAAGCGGTTCTTTTTTGAAAAAAAGAACCAAAAAACTTTTGCTCCCTGTCGGGGACCTTTCCGGCGAGCGCGCGACAGCGGAGTCAAAAGTCTTTTGCTTCTTGTAAGTTTGCTGTGTTCCTCGGCGGAGGCCAAGCTCTGGAACTGCGGTGGTGACCTTGCATTGCTTCTCGGGCGATCCTGTAGAAAAGATCCGGGCCCACCGCATCCTGCACCTCTCGGTCGGACAGTATGCGGGGCCTCAGCGCGGCTGGGCAGCCTGATTGCAAGAAAGACCTGTGAGGGGCGCCACCGCTTGCCCAAGGAAGCCTCGCCATGGCCATTCTCGGTCTTGATATCGGTAAAGCAAAAGTCGGCGCCCATCTCCTCTACGGCGACAGAGCGGCCGCACTCCACCTGACCAACGATCAGACAGGGTTCGACGAACTGCACGCCTGGCTCGAACGACACATCCCCGGCGGCAGCACCGGCCTGCATGCCTGCATGGAAGCCACCGGCAATTATGGCCTCGATCTCGCCGTCTTCCTGCACGGCCTCGGCATCAAGGTCAGCATCATCAACCCAAAACAAATCAAGGCCTTCGGCCAGGCCGAGCTCCGGCGCAACAAAACCGACAAGCTCGACGCAGCCCTCATCGCGCGCTTCTGCCGCACGCAAAACCCTGCCCCCTGGACGCCGCCGCTGCCGCACCTGCGCGACCTGCGCGAGCTCGTGCGCCGTTGCGCCGCCCTCAAGACGACCCGCACACAGGAACTCAACCGCCAGAAAGCCGGCCTGTGGAGCGCCACCGTGCAGGCCTCCATCGCCCGTAGCCTGGCGTATCTGAACGCAGAGATCGACGCCATCGCCCACGACATCCGCGCGCTGATCGCAGGCGACATGCAGACGCGCCATCAGGCCGAGCTGCTGCGCAGCATCCCGGGCATCGGCGAAGTGACCATGGCAGTGCTGCTCGCAGAGATCCCCAACATTGCCGAGTTCGAGCCCAAAGGTCTGGCCGCGTTCGCAGGCCTCTCGCCGGCCGAGCATAGTTCAGGCGCGCAAACCCGCAGCACCGGCATCAGCCGCATCGGCAACGCCAACCTGCGCAGCGCACTCTACCTCGCGGCACTCAGCGCCAGCCGCCACCCGGTCCTGCGGGTCGTGGCACAACGGCTCAAGCAAGCCGGCAAGCCGAACAAGCTCGTTCTGATCGCCATCGCACGCAGGCTGCTCGTCCTGGCCCACGCAGTGATCCGCACGCGCCGCCCGTTCGATCCCCATCATGTCAACGCCAACCCGGCAAACGCCTGATTACCCGTTTTCCAGTTCAGTCAAAGCCGTTTTCCCGCCCCAGCCACACACTCACGCGGCAAGCTGGCGGGGCTTCGTCAAGCCTGGCTAAAGGCCACCGCGCAGCGGCGCGAAGCGGGCTTTACGAAGACACGACAGCTTGCCACCCTCAAACCAAATGGGCGCTTGACCAGCAACACAGTATCTTTTCTTCAGAAAAGAAGGCCTTGCTTGCTTGACCCAGGTGCGGCCGTCATACCAGGACGCCCATGCAGCCACTCCGAAGCGATGATGCGCCGCTCCAAGGCGACATCCGCCAGCTTACCGGCCTGCGTGGCGTTGTGGCGCTGGACGTCGCGGTCAGCCATTACGGGCTGAACCAGATCCCCGGCCTGCGCCTGCTCAGCTTCGCCAACCCCGCGGTGGACCTGTTCTTCTGCCTCAGCGGCTTCACGCTGTGCCTCGTCTACGGTGCCGGCCTGTCCGGCCGCCTGCGCTGGTGGACCTACATCGTGGCGCGGTTCGCCCGCGTGTACCCGCTCTTCCTGCTCACCATGCTGGTCACGCTTTGGTATTGCCTGGCCTGGCAGGTCGGCATCTTCCCGCAGCTCTCGCGCCACCTGCTGCTGGTGGAGTTCGTCCGGCAGGCCGCGCTGCTCTCCGAAATTCCGCTGCCGCATCTGGGGCCGATGGGGTGCTGGGACGACCCGGCCTGGTCGATCTCCGTCGAGGCTGCCTGCTACGTCGTGATCTTTCCGCCGCTCTTCGCGCTGACCCGCCTGGCGCGGCGCCTGGACGTGGGCAGCGTGGTGCTGGCGATGGCGGGGCTGGGCGCGGTCTGCTTCGTGGTGTTCCTGAAGTTCTTCACGCCCAACATCAACGACCCGTCCTACCCGCAGCCGGGCCCGTCGCTGGCGCTGTGGGTGCCGCTGATCCGCGGGGCCACGATGTTCGGCGCGGGCTGGCTGGCCTACCTGCTCTATCTTGCCCACCGCGAGGCCGCGTTCTTCATCGGCGCCATCACCGACACGCTGGCGCTGGCGTTCCTCGCCATTGCCGCCTCGGAATGGTTCGGGCTGCTGTCGTCGTTTGCGGTGGTGATGGTCGTGCCGTTCCTGGTGCTTGGTCTGATGAACGGCCGCACGCTGACGGCGCGGTTCCTCTCCACGCCGCCGATCCACTACCTCGGGGTGATCTCCTACTCGCTTTACCTGTGGCATGTGCCCGGACGGTCCCTGGCGGCGCGGCTTTGGCCGTGGCAGCCCGAAGACCGCCTGCAAGGCATGTTGTGGCCTTTGGCGTTTTCACTGGCGCTATCGGTGGTGTCGTTTCATGGCTTCGAGATGCCGTTGCGGCGTGCGATCAAGCGGTGGGCGGCGTAGGAAGTGAGCGAGGCCTGCTTTTTTGAAAATCAGCAAAAGACTTTTGTCGCGGCTGACGCGGGGGCTCCTGCATCGCGTAGGTAATTTCAAGCTGTCTGATACGTTGACCGGTGACAAGCGAAGCAAGCGGTTCTTTTTTGAAAAAAAGAACCAAAAATCTTTTGTTCCCTTGGGCGTACGCTGAAGGAAACTCCGCGACAGCCGGACAAAAAGTCTTTCGCTTCTTTTCTTCAGAAAAGAAGGCCTGCCTTCCTACCGGACTTCGAAAGGTCAAAGTTCAGAGCCGCTGGCATACCGCCGATGACACGCTTCGGAAGAGTCCGCGACAGCAGAGACAAAAGCTTTTTGCTTCTTTTTCTCGAAAAAGAAGGTCTTGCTTTCTCGCCACCGGCGATTCGGAGAAGCCAATAGTTGGGGCTACTGCCATGAGGACCAAACGTTTTTTGATTCTCTCGTTTAAAACCGCTGCCTTGCTTGCGAAGGCGTCGCAAGGTCCGCAAGCGCGTCAGGCCGCCCGAAATCCGGGCGTTGCGGCAAGGCCGCGACCTGTGCCGGCCGCCGGTGGGCCAGCGGGCGCAGCCATCGCGCCGGGAAGCGCACGCTGAGCCTCGTATGGTCGATCCAGGCGAGCGCCAAGCCGGTGACACGCCGTCCCAGCTTGATGCCGGGCCGCTCGACCAGGCTGTAGGAGAGCTGTGCCGCGGCGAGGGACAGCAGCAACACCACGAGGCAGATCAACCCCGCGTTCAGGGCCCGCCAAGCGGGGTGCACGTTCAGTTCGTAGTTGCACGTGTGGATGACGACGCCGTGCAGCAGGTAGAACGAGTAGCTGATGCGGCCGATCCATAGCATCACCGGGTTGCACAGCCCGCCATGCAGGACGGCCACCAGGAAGATCGCCATCCCGAGGCTGTAGGCGCTGATGATTTTGGTGTCGAAACCGACCATGTCGTGCGAAGCAAAGGCGACCAGCAGGCAGGCCGGGCGCCAGACCATCCAGAAGCCCGCAAAGCCCCAGAAGATCAGCGCCGTCGCGGTGTTGAGCCGCGCGCCGTCCCACCAGAGCCGCAGCACGGCGCCCCAGAACAGCACGGCGATGTTGAGGTTGAAGAAGAACGCCTCGCCCGACAGGGTCGGGTTGAACAGCCCGTCGAAGAAGGTCTGCTGCGAGGACTGGAAAACAAGGAAGGTCACGAGGGTGATGGCCGCGAGGCAGAACCCCTGGCTAAGCAGCCCGCCCAGGAACAGCACCAGGCAGATCAGGTAGAAGGCGAGCTCCACCTCCAGCGTCCAGTAGGCGCCGTTGGCCAGCGTGCCGCCGAACAGCCGCGGCACCATGGTGAAGTTCAGCCCGACCTGGTGCCAGGAGAACGCGGCACCCCCGAGCCAGAAATGCGAGAACGCCGAGGGGATGACGGAGACCGCGTAGGCCGGGTAGAGCCGAAAGACGCGGCTGATGACGTAGCGCACCGTGCCCGCCAGCTTCGGGCCGTGCAGGCTGGAGGGGATCAGGAACCCGCTGATGGCGAAGAAGACGATCACCCCGAGTGTGCCGAAGGTGAAGTATCCGCCAAGGAGGTAGACGAGGCGGCCACCGTGCCCGGGAGGCACGAACACCTCGGTGGCATGCCGGACGAAGACCAGCAGGATGGCGACGGCGCGCAGGAAGTCGATGAAGGCGAGGCGCGTGTGACCGGTGGTGCCGGTTGTTGGTGCGCGGCCGTCGGGTCCGCTTGCCTCGGTGTGAACCTGGCCGGCGGCGGCTGCGTCCATCAGGCGTGGCTTAGCCGGTCATCGTCCCCCGCGGCCTGACCCGCACCATCGGACGTAGCAAAGGCCATCTCCGCCGCGGCGGGTTTGGGCGCGGATGCGTGGGCAGGCTGCGACCGGGCTTGACCGGCCACCAGCGCCTCAATGCGGTCGATCTGTGCGGCCTGGCTTCGCACCAGCTCGGCAAGCGTTGCGAGGCTGTGCGGCGTGGCCTGGCCGGTCCGTTCAGGTCCAGCCTGGCCGTTCCCGACTTGATTATCCCCCGCCTGATCTTGTCCACCCTGATCTTGCGCATCTTGGGCCGTGGCGTGCCCGAGCGAGTGCTGGATTTCGGCCATCCGCCCCTGGGTGTCCACGCTCGCGTTGTCCAGGCGTTGCAGCCCCTGTTGAAGCGTCTGCATCCGCGTGTCCACGTCAGCGATGCTGACCGAGACCGTCATCATCGCGCGGATGGCGTCGTCGCAGAACGCCACGATCTCGTCGTGGACCCTGGCCACCCGCTCCTCGTGCGACGACATCATCCGGCCGATCATGTCGGCTTCGTCGCGGGAGCGGTGCAGGTCGGCGACCTGGTTCGAGATGCGGGTGAGCATCTCGGTAAGCAGGCGTGGGAAGTAGCGTAGCCTGTAGTAGGACCGCACGAGACGCCGCAACATGACTCTATCCGTTCGCCAACAAACCAGTTTTCTTTAAATCCTGCTCTCTCATAGAGAAGCAGCAAACTCCGTGTCCCGCCGCCGCGGATGTTTCCGCCAGCGTGCACCAAGGAACAAAAGTTTTTTGGTTCTTTTTTTCAAAAAAGAACCGCTTGCTTTCTTCGCTAGCCGTCGAGACATCGAACAAATCAAAGCTGACGCTGCCGAAACCGCACAAGCCCCAAGCCCAGCGGCCGCACGTCCGGAATACTCGGGTCCAGATCGTTCGGCGAATCCCAGGCGTCGGGCCGGAACTCCAGGTCGAGGAACGGCACGCCCTGCCGCAGCGTAATCTTCTCCCGCGGTATGGTAACCGTGCGCACGCCCCTGTTGTGGGCCTGGTCGTACTCCCACATGTCCAGCAGCTCGCCGCCCACCAGCACGCCGACGCTCGCGTGGTCGCGCCGGCCGGGCGAGAGCACCACCATGGTCTCCGCCGCAAGCTCGATGCCGCTCATCGGCCGCTGCGTCGGCAGCAGACCGATCATGTGCGACGCGCCGAGGCCCCAGGTGCCCCATTCCTCCGGCTGCGACCAGCCGGAGGTGAGGTGCGCCTTCACCTCCTGGCTGTTGGCGTGGATCCAGGCGTTGGCGAAGCCGGGTATGCGGCCTTGCACGAACCAGTTGGAAAAGCGGTCCACCGGCGTGGACTTGCGCACGATGACGGTGCCCGCGCCGTCCGGCACCGGCACTACGGATTCGGGCTTGTCGGCGAAGAACTCGTCCACAGCGCGCTCGGCGCCGTCCCAGTGCAGGCTGGAGTAGTCGTGCATCACCAGGAAGCCGCCCGGCACCAGCCGCTCGTAGAAGAAGTGCAGTGCCGCGCGGAACGGCGCGTAGAGGTCGCAGTCGATATGCACCAGGCTGAAGCGTGCGGCGTCCGGGATCTGGTCGGCGGTGTCGGGGAAGAAGCCTTTCACGAAGCGCACGTTGGCCTCGCCCACCAGGGCGCGTACCTGCTCGAGCGAGGTGTCGGCGAACTCCATGCTCTTGTTGTTGTCCACGCCGGAGAGGTCTTCCTCGCTGAAGCCCTCGAACGTGTCCAGCAGGTAGGCGGTGGCCCCGGTCTGGCGCGCCAGGCCGGCCAGCATGAAGGCGGTGTTGCCCTTGTAGACGCCCAGTTCGGCGACGTCGCCGTACGTCTTCTCCTTGATGATCTGGTCGAAGACGAGGGCGAGCGTGTAGAAACGGTTGAGGTCGCCGCGGTTGCCCGGGCTGTTATGGGTGAAACCCTGCAGCAACTGGCCGATGCGCAGCTCCCCTCCGACCGCCTCGTAGCGGTCGATGTTCTGGCCGTAGCGCTGCGGCACCTGCTCGCTGCGCGCGCCCGCCCAGCCGCGGAACGACGCGTCCTGGTGCAGCCCGCGTGCCTTATGGCCAGAGTTGGGGCTGCCAGAGTTGGGGCGAGCAGGGTCGGGGCGGCCGTAGCGCGCGGCGGCCAGCAGCTGGCGGCGCACCGCGGCGCGCACGCTGGCTTCGGAGAGGTCGCGCATGCAGGCGTGGTCGGCGACGCACTCGTCGAACTGCAGGATGTGGCAGGGCGAGCACGCTACCGGCACGCGCAGGATGGTCACGTTTGACCCCAGTGCCGCCCACATCACCGGCGGGTCGATGCCGGAGAACAGCACCACCGTGGGAATGCCGATGCGCGCGGCCACGTGCGTCAGCGCGCTGTCGTTGCCGACGAACAGCGAGGCCTGCGAGACCAGGTGGACCGCCTGGCCCATGGTGGTCTGGCCTACGGTGGAGATGACGTTCCTGCTGCCGCAGAACCCGATGATGTCGCCGGTCTCGGCCAACTGGTCGGGGCCGCCAACCAGCAGCACCACCGCGCCCATGTCCACGGCCAGCCAGCGGACCAGGCGGCGGAACCGCTCAGCCGGCCAGTTCTTCACCGCGCGGCCGGACGAGGTGTTGACCACCACCAGCGTGCGGTCCTGCGCCGCGGTGAGGTCGATGTCGAACGGCTCGGCGACGCGGCCGAGCAGCAGGCGCTTGACGTCGTCGGTGCGGTTGAACAGGTCGGCCGCCGTGCGGACCAGGCGTAGCATCAGCATGGTCTGGTGCATGCCGATGTTCTCGATAGCGCGTGCCGGCAGGCGGTGCGGCAGGGCCACGGTGAGGATGTCGTCTTCCGACGGGCTCTCGAAGCCGAGCTTGTAGGTGGCGCTGACGTGGCGCAGCAGCAGCCGCGTGTCGGGGTCCACGCGCAAATCGATGGCGAGGTCGTAGTGCTTGGTGGGCAGTTCCTTGACGCGCTCGGCCCGGTCGGGCGGCGTCTCGCCGTCGGCGCGCCGGTTGAAGAAAACGATGGTGTGCACGTCGTCGAACAGGTCGAGCGAGCGCGCCAAAGCCTCGTTCCACGGCGCGCAGAGCAGCTCGATCCTGGCGCGCGGAAAAGCCTGGCGAAGGGCGGTCAACGCGTCGAACCCGAGGATGAAGTCGCCGATGTGGTCGACCTTCATCACCAGGATGGAGCCGATGACGGCCCGCCCGAGGATGGCGCGGTAGGCGGCACTGTCCGACCAGCGGTCCACCTGGCCGACACGCGCACCTGTGTCTGCGATCTGGTCCAGCAGTTTGGCCCTCTCTGACGGCGAGGTTGACCAACGGCCATAGGGCGGCGGACCGGTCAACACATCTTTTTCCGGGTGTGCCGAGGAAGGCAAGGCAAGCGGTTCTTTTTTGAGAAAAAGAACCAAAAAACTTTTGCTCTCGTTGGGTGCGCCGCGGTGAAGCGTGGTGTTTCAGCTTCCCGCGACAGCGCGCGCAAAAGCTTTGCTTCTTTTTCTCGAAAAGGAAGGCCTTCCTTCCGGCTTTTGGCCCGTCAACGCGCGAGGACGAGGCGCACCAGTTCGGCGGCCACGGCCAAGCCCGCAAGGCCGACCGCCAGCCGCACGAGCCGGTGCATTTCGTCCATGCGGGCACGCAGGTCGTTCACGCTGGCGCGCATCTCCGTCCGCGCCGCCGCTTCCTCCGACGCCGCGCGGCGCAGTGCTTCATCCCTGCTGTCCAGGCTGCCGGCGAGTGCCTGAACGCCTGGGCCGATCGTCGTGGCTGACGCGTGCACAGCCTCGACCGCGCCAGAGACCTCGGCGAGGGACGCTGCCAGCGGTTGCACCGCCGTGGCGAGCGATGCGGCAGACCGGCCTTCGCGCGAGCGTCTGACCGGATCCGGCAGGCTGGGGTGGCGCGCGGCGTCCGCACCGTCGTGCTCGACCAAATGGCGGTAGGCGGACCCGCGCAGCGAGGCGACCAGGTCGGTGGGCGAGTGGACCAGCAGACGGGCGGGGTCGAGTCGCGCGTAGGCGCGGTAGCAGGCCGCCACGTAGTCCTCGCGCGACACCGCACCGCCGAGCGAGTTCACCTTCCAGCACTGCCGCGTGCGGTAGGCGAGCCCGTGGCGCTCGGCGACGAAATCGTGGATCGGCACCATGTCGTGGCGTGCCAGGGCGTCCGGGTAGCTGTCCTCGGCGGGTGTGCGATGCGCCAGGCCCACATGGTCGAGGACTGCCGAGAAATACTCGGTGATGAGCCGGCCGCTCGGGTGGTTCATCGTCAGGAACGCGGGGTAGCTTCGGGCCGCCGCCTCCACCATGTCGGCCGCCGGCACGTCCAGCACGCCGCCTGCCTCGCGCGCGCGCATCTCCGCCATCGAGGACGACCAGGCCTCGCCCAGCCCCATCGCGTCCAGCGTGGCACCGTCGAGGCGCGCACAGACCGCCTCTTCGGACAGGCCGCGCCGGTAGCCGTCCAGCACGAGGACGCTGTGCAGGGTGCTGGGCGTGTCGAGCCGGGCGTGGAAGTCGCCGAGGTAGCAGGTGTCGGGGAACAGGCCGCGGAAGTAGAAGTTGGCGATGATGACGAGCCTGTCGCCCAGCACCTCGCGCAGTTCGTGTTCCGAGGTGTGGCTGAACGTCGCGGTCTGCGCGAAGACGTAGTCCGTGCTGTGCAGACCGAGCACGTAACGCCGCCGCGCTTCGGCGTCCCGGGAGTAGAGCTGCGAGTAGTCGAACATCGAGATCTCGGCATCGTCGAGCATGTGCCTGGCGGAGACGGCGAGGCTCTCGACCTGGCAGTTGCCGATGAAGGCGATGCGCATCGCTCTGCCTTGGTGTCCGGCGGTCAGACGATGGCGGCGACGTAGCGGGCGACACCCTCTTCGAGGGACGTCGTGGGCGGTGTCCAGCCGGCCGAGCGCAGCTTCTGCAACGGGGCTTCGGTGAAGTACTGGTACTGGTCGCGTACCTCGTCGGGCATGCCGACATATTCGATGTGCGGCTCGCGTGCCAGGCAGGCGAACACGATGCGCGCCATGTCGTTCCAGCTGCGTGCCAGACCGCTGCCGACGTTGAAGATGCCGGAGACGGCTGGATTGTCCACCAGCCATCGGGTGACGGCGACCACGTCGTCGACGTGGACGAAGTCGCGCATCTGGTCGCCGTCGGCGTAGTCCGCGCGGTACGACCGGAACAGCCGGACAGCACCATCGCCGCGCACCGTGGGGATGATCTTGTTGATCACCGACCGCATGTTGCCCTTGTGGTCTTCGCCCGGCCCGTAGACGTTGAAGAACTTCAGCCCCGCCCATTGCGGCGGCGTCGCGCGCCCGGCATCGACGTCGGCCATGATGCGGCGGTCCACCACGTGCTTCGACCAGCCATACGCGTTGAGCGGCTGGAACCGTGCCAGCGCCGCGCTGTCCTGGTCGTCGGCGAAACCATGCGCGCCGTCACCGTAGGTTGCGGCCGACGACGCGTAGAGGAAGGCGGCGCCGGTCTGCGCGCACCAGGACCACAGATCAAGCGAGAGCCTGATGTTGTCACGCACGATGCGGTCCACGTCGGTCTCCGTCGTAGCCGACACCGCGCCCAGGTGAAGCACGCAGCGTACCTGGCCCGCGTGGCGTGCCAGCCAGGCATCGAGCGTTTCGGGGGTGATAACGTCGTGCAGGCGAATGCCGCGCAGGTTGCGCCACTTGCCGCCCGCACGCAGGCGGTCGCTGACCACGACGTCGTGGCCCGCCTCGCTGAACGCGCGCGCCACGTTCGAGCCGATGAAACCGGCGCCTCCGGTGACCAGAACCAACGACATCTCCGCGCCCTTCTCTTGCCGCACGCACTACCGGGCGTTCGTGTCATCATCCCGCCGGCAGGTGCGCCGTTTGCGAGCCGTGGCCCGCCGCCTTGTCGCCGCTTCGGCTCAATGCTGCAAGGCGTGCCGCTCGGCGTCGCTGTGCGCCAACACGTCGATGACCGCCTGTCCGAGCCGTCGCGAGAACAGCGCCTTGCCGTAGACGTTCATGTGATCCAGGTCGATGAAGTTGTGCGGTGTCTCCAAGCCGGCGAACGTGTCGGGCGGCAACACCACGATGTTGGCCTGCTTGGGCAACATGTCACGTATGTCAGGCGCGCCGGCGATCGGTTGCCGGGAGGGCACATCGACCGGCTCGTGCGGCATGTCGATGAAGATGAGCTTCGTGCGGCTGTCCCTGTAAGCATCGGCGATCCTGCGCAGCCACCTGGCCGAGAACGCGGCGTTGCGTGCGGTACGTTGCCTGGCCTCCTCCGGCGGCGTGCCGGCGAACTTGCGATCCATGTCGTCTCTGAAAAGGACGTTGAAACGCTGCGGGTATTGCAAGACCTTGTGCGACGCCGGATCGACCGACAGCCCGTCCATCGTGTCGGTGTGGGGCGCATCGACGTAGAGGTAGTTCACGCCCGCCGACTCTCGTGACCGTACCGCGCGCAGGCGCTGCAGCGGGTGCAGCAGGAAATCCTGCAAGTCGTTGGCGTAGAGATGGCTGGGTGCCATTGCCAGCAACGCTGCACGCCAGCGCAGGGAAGGATCGGTGAAGTCGCCGAGGAATGCGCGCAGGCCGGAGACGGGCACGATCGGCAGAAGCATCTGGGCTGCTGCGTAGGAGTCGCCGAAGCCCTCGTCATAGGGCGCGACCTTGTAGCCCGACATCGGGATGACGATGGCGGCGTAGCGGTCGTGATGCGGGTCGATCCGCTCGAGTGCATAGAACCAGTACTCCTCGTTGGAGCCTGGAAACGCGCCGAGCACCGGCTTGACCGGCGCGTCGGGAAAATCCTGTTCGACGTCGCGCACGCCGAAGCCGTACTCCGTCTTGGAGTTCCCCATGACCAGAACGCTTTGCTGGGGGTCGGTCGGGGCCGCGCCGGTGAACCGGACGATGGCCGTCATCGAGCCGGCAGGCGTGTTCGGCTGCTGGAACCTTGCGTAGAGTCCGCTTCGGAAGAGGACGCCATCGAGCAGGAAAAACAACCCGACAGACAGCACCACGGTCGCCACCGGATGCATGCGCGCGCGCGAAACCGGGCGTGCGCGTGCGATCTGCCACCATCGCGCGTTGGTCACGCTGCGCGCCAACGGCCACCGCCCTCGATGATCTCGATCAACCCCATTCCCAGGATCATGTAGAAGGAGACACGCTCGCCGCCGAACAGGACTGCGGGCTTGGGCGGGCTGACCTCGAACGGACGCAGGCCGCACTGCTCAATCAGGTCCAGCGTTTGTTCCAGGTCGCGCGTTGTGTAGCAAAGATGGTATATCAGGCCGTCATCACGCGTCTGCAGGATTGCGGCTACCGGCCCGGCGCCTCGTGTCACCGGGCAGATGACCTCCACCGCCGGCGCCGTCGCATGGCACCACATGGACAGGTCGGCCAGCTGCAACGGATCGCGGACGGCGGCGACCAGGTCGTATCCCTGACCGCGCAGGAACAGCGCCGCGGGTGCCGGATCTGGCAACGCCAATCCCAGGTGGTGAAAGCGGAGACCGAAATCGCCACTCGTCCCCTCTGAAACAGAGACGGACACGTCAGAACTGTCCGTAGATGAACGAACTGCCGGCCTCGGTGCTCAGCGCCGACAGCAGCAGCAACGACGCGCCACCCGTCACCCAGCGTGGAACAACGCGGTCGACAGGACCAGTCAAGACGGCCCATCCCGGTGCACCCAGGCCATGATACAGCGCGATGGCCATGCAGACGAATACCGGCTCGGCGATTTCGGTCCGCATGTCAGCCATGTCGAGGCTGCCTGCAGCAGCCAGCCCGGTCAGCAGGCGAAAATGCAAGATCGCCGAGTTCATCGAATGGGCCTGCCAGAAAAGCTGCGATACGGTCATCAGGACGAACACGACAGCCATGCCGAAGACGGCACGCACCGGCGCCAGCCATCGATAAGGTGCCAGCAGCCGTTGCCGGATCGGCAGGGTCAACGCGGAGGCGCTGATGTAGGTGGCGTGGAGCAGGCCGAACACCAGGAACGTCAGCGTCAGGCCGTGCCACAGGCCGATGGTCACCATCGAGGCCGAGAGGCTGAGCACGAGACCGACCTGACCGAGATCACGCGACGCCATGCGCAGCGGTGCGAAGACGTAGTCGGCCGTCCAGCTGCTGAGGCTGATGTGCCAGCGGCGCCAGAACTCGCCGATGTTGCGGGCAGCAAAAGGTGCCGCGAAGTTCTGCGGACTTTCGATGCCGAACAGCCGGCCGATGCCGATGGCGATCTTCGTGTAGCCGTTGAAGTCGGCGTAGAGCTGCAATGTATAGCAGGCAGCCAGGACGAACAGAACGTGGCGGTGATACAGGTCAGGCCGCGCGTCCACGACGGCAATGAATGCCCCCAGCCGGTCGCCGATCAGCAGCTTCAGCATGAGTCCCTGGACGATCGAGCACAGTCCTGCATCGAACCGGTCGCAATCGAACACCGCTGCGCGCAGGCTCGCCAACTGCGGCAGGAAGTCGTGAGCGCGCTGGATGGGACCGCTGAGCATTTGCGGGCCGAAGGCGACGTAGGCGGCGAAGGCGACTGGCCGCCGCTCGGCAGCCTCCTCGTCCCAGAAGACGTCCAGGACGTAGCTGATCAGCTTGAAGGTGTAATAGGAAAGTCCAAGCGGCAGCAGGATGCCCTGTGTTGCGACGTCGATCTTGAGCAGCACAAGCGCGCCCACGATCGGCAGCAGTGCTGCCGTCACCACCACGCGGCGTGCCAGGTCGGTCCTTGCTCTGGCGATGACAAGACCGGCTGAGTAGCCGACCACCGCCTGGCAGGCGAGCAGCCAAAACCACCCCGGCGCCAGCGACACGTAGAAGGCGCATGATATCGCTAGCAGCGCTGCAATGCGCCACTTGCCGGGCAGCACGTGAAAGATGACGAGTGCGGCGGTCAGCTCGCCATAGAACAGCAGCGAGGTGAACACTTCAGGCCGCTCTCTTCTCCATCAGCGTGATCAGGTCGCCAACGGTCTTGAGGCCACGGGTCTCGCGCATCGTCAACCGCAGGTTGAACCCGCGTTCCACCGCAAGGATCAGGTTGATGTGCGACAGCGAGTCCCAGGCAGCCACGTCGTCGGCTGTCATGGAGTCGTGCAACACGAGGTCCGGCTCGGCGAAGGTCGACCGAAAGATCCCGGTCAGCTTTTCCGTCACGGCCACACGGTCCATCAAGGGTCACAATTCCATCGTGTGGGACGTCATAAAGGCAGGGCGAGGGACGTATTGGGAAGGGGCCAAGGCACAGACGGTGGCGTTATCATCGTCGGCCAGCCTTTGGAAGCCGAAATCCGCGTAGAAGTCTCGTACCATGGCGTTCTTGGCGGTCGGCACGTAACGCCCGACCACACGTTCGAGGCCTTCCCGAGCGGCGTAGTCGAAGATGCGGTTCATCACGAATTGCTCGACGCCGCGCATGAGGACCCGGCAGCTCATAAGGTAAGTCTCGACCTCCAGAGACGTGTCGTGGCGGGTCAGGATCACCACGGAGATCAGCCCGTAATCGCCGAACTTGTCCTCCAGCGTGACAGTCAGCGCAATTTGCGTCGGATCCACCATCATCGCGGCACAGGCCGCTTCGCTGTGCCGCCGGGTTGTCAGGTTGAACTGGTTCGACCGCTGGATGAGCTGGGCGATGCGCGGCAGGTTGAACGGCTTGAATCGCTCAAGCCTGATCGTCATGCCGAGCGAGCTTAGGTAGTCGTCGATGCTCGTGAAGCCGGCCCGCATCTCCTCGCGCGCGCCTTCGTCGCGATACTGGCGTGCGCGCTCGGCATCGTTGGGCGAATACGAAGCCGTCTCAAAGAAGCCCGCATCGCCGATGGCGCGCAGGAACAGTGCAGGGTCGTCTGGCAGGTCCGGAACGACGATATCGGGCAGCAGGTCGCGCACCAAGCCACGCTCGAAGGGGTTGTCGTCGAGAAACAGCATCGAGTCGAAGCCGATGTTGAGAGCCTGCTGCACACGCCTGATGTTCTGCGCCTTGTTGTCCCAGTTGGCGATGAACACTGCAATGTCGTCCTCGCGAAGCACCATGTCCGGATGCTCGCGAAACGGTGCGCGTGCGGCTGATTCCTCGTTCTTGCTGACCACGGCCAGGATGATACCGCGGCGTTTCAGCTCCCTGATGAAGCGTTGGAACGCAACGAATGCCTCGCCCTCATCGAGGTCGCCGAGCCCGATACCGGACAGCCCGTCATCGCCGACCACGCCGCCCCAGAGCGTATTGTCCAGATCCAGCACCACGCACTTGATGAACCTGCCTTGTGCCGCCATCGCAACGTCTACGACGGCCTGGGCGACGAGAGGGAGGTAGTCGAGCCGGCATAGGCCTTTGGAGAGATGCCACAGCGCTTCGTCAGCCCAGTTGCGGCGCCCGACGCAAGCGGCCAAGTGATCGAGATCGCAGAGCAACACGTGACGGGCTTGCCTTGCCGCGGCAACCAGATTGGCATTCAGCTCCGCAAACAGCGAGCCGACGGAGTGGGCCACCTTAAGTTCGTAGTTGCCGAACGCTCGCTCGGATGGGAGCACGAATGTTGCCTGGATGACGATAGCTTGGCAATTGGCCTGCACCGCTTGCCAAAGTCCCGTCATCCGGCCCACCACCGCGCCCACGAAGTCGCCACGGTCGGCCGCTCCGTACAGCTCGGCCTTCACCTTTTCGCTGGCACATAGGATGACCACGAAATCCGGTCTGAACCGGTACAAGCCTGACGCCGCATCATGAATTTCAACGTCGACGGAATCGTAGCTGGCCTCGTAGATGTCGCTTCTGACACCCCGGCGCGCAAACAAAGCGCGCAACAGCGGGACGAGATGCTGGAGGGCCGCGTCTCCCAGCACGGCAACCCGCATGGAGTGCTGACAGGGCCTGTCTTCGAGGTGCCGAGCCTCTGCCACGAGGTCGAGGTAATCGAGCGTCATGTCATCGTGTGTTCCGGGATTGCGACGTCTGCCGGTTCCAGGCAGGCAAGCAGTTCTTTGTTAAAACTCAAAACTATGTTCCCAGGCGTGCGCGGTGCAGAACCATCGCGACAGCAGCACCAAAAGTCTTTTGCTTCTTTTCTTCAGAAAAGAAGGCCTTGCTTCCTTACCGGCCTCCAAGTCAAGCCCGCGAGCCGCCACGGACACCCCACCGAAAGTGCGCCGTCGCCGTCAGGCAACCCCAGCTCGCCAAGCTCCGTGGCCAGGCCGTCAAGACCCTGAAGCGGCGGCATTGCGCGGCGGCAGCGGCGGCGGGGTTTCCGGATCCACCACCCGCAACGGCGGTGGCCGCAGCGGCGCCAGCAACGCGGCCAGCGCCGGCACTTCGCCGGCTGCAACCCAACCCGGCATGCCAGCACTCCAGACCATCGTGCGGGCGTCCAGCTCACCGCGCCTGGCGTATGCGTCCAGCGCCGCCATGTCGAGCGGCCCGGTGTCCTGGTTGTTCACCGCCAGATGGAAACGGGGCAGCGGCGGCGGGGCAGCGGCTGCGGCCGGTGCGAACGATGGCGGTGACGCCGGCATCACCAGCGCGTCCAGTTGCGCGTCGGTGAAGCGCTCCCAGGCGATCGTCCGCTTTTCCTCTGCGCGGCCCGGGTCGGCTTCCAGCGGCGTGGTGTCGGACCGGCTGCCGGGCAGTTCGTCGGTCCACGAGGCGATGGTGCGCAGCAGGGCGGAGACCAGCGCTTCAGGCGTCATCGGCAACGCAGCTTTTTGCGTCTGCAGCCTGGCCATGGTGGTGCGGCGCAACTGCTCGACGGCGACGCAGGCCAGGCCGCCGACACGGTCCTCGTTGCCGTCGGCGCGGCGCACGATGCGTTTGGGATAGACGCGCTGCGCGGTGTAGTCGAGCAGTGCGACGTAGCCGGCCAGTTGCCGCGGCGTCATCTGTTCCTCGATGAGGCGCAGGCTGCGGTCGAGCGCGGCCCGGCGCTCCGACTTGAACTCGCGCAGGTAGATTTGCTGTTCGCTGCCGATGGAGAGCCAGTCCTCGGTGTCGTTGGTCGAGGTGTCGACCTCGTAGTCGCGTTCGGCGCGCCGGCGCAGCTTGCCGAGCAGCACGCCGCGCAGGAACAGTTGCACGCGGGCAGCGAGCTGCTCCATCTCCTGCAGCGACATCGCGGTGGGGTGGCGGAAGCGCGCCTTGTCGACGTCGTTGTGCAGCGGCGAACGTTCTTCCTTGGCGTTCTTCTCGTTGTAGGCGCGGCGCCAATCGTCGTGCATCGGCACCAGCGCGGTGAGTGCCAGGCCGGTGAGTTCCGAGTAGATCACCATGCGGCCGCGCACCGAGGAGGAGACGAAGCTGATGCGCTTTTTCTGGTAGGTCGGCGGCAGCTTGCGTTCCAGCGTATCGCCGAAACGCGCGGACATCTCTGCCGCGTTCTCCACCGAGACGAACACGCTGACCATGCCGCCGTCGAAGCTCGGGTCCATGCGCTGCGGGTCGACGTTGAGCCAGGGCAGTGCCTGCAGCATGGCGTTGCCGAACAGCGTGTTGCGGTCGCCCTCGTTCATGTCCGCCAGGGTC
This sequence comes from Acetobacteraceae bacterium, assembly GCA_965198755.1. GTDB lineage: Bacteria > Pseudomonadota > Alphaproteobacteria > Acetobacterales > Acetobacteraceae > BOG-908. The sequence continues at coordinate 2,117,529 of OZ240673.1, read as the reverse complement.
TGCAGCACGGTCGGCAGCTGGCTCTCGCGGTCGCGCATGCGCTCGCGCGCCACGCCGCGCAGGATGTTGATGATCTCAGCGCGAGTCTCGGCTTTTTTCAAACGCTCGAACATCTGTCGCGAACCGCCCTGGCTCGAGAGCGCCTCGCGTCCCCAAGCGGCGTAGTCGCCGCGCATCGTGCCCTCAAGCCGGCCGCCGCGGATCACCTGCGACATCGGGCCGGCGCCGCGGACGCTCTCCTCGAGCACCTTGATCTCCGAGTCGATCGCCAACAGGGTCAGCGAGACGGAGTGGCTGCCCTGCTCGATCTCGCCGAGGATGCCGGAAGGTCCCGCCTGGCCGCGTGCACCTTCGGGCTGGCCCAGCAGGCGCACCAGGTTGCCCAGCAACTTCACCGCCTCGGCGCAGGCCGCACTGCGCAGCTTGTATTGCAGGTAGTAGAACAGTGAGGATTCGAGCTGCTGCATGCAGCGCTCAATCGCCTCGTTGTCGATGGCGCCGAGCCAGTTCTTCTTCACCGCCTTGCTGAGGTTCTCCAGCGCGCGGGTGTAGAAGCCCTCGATCAGCGACTTGGCCAGCGAATCGTATTGTTCGGCGGCGCGGGCCAGGCGTACGACGTAGCCGTCCTTCTCGACGTTGACCTGATCCTGGATCTGCTGGATCAGGCGCTGGGTGTAGACGATGCCGCCCAGCTCGGCGTTGTCGATGCGGGCGTAGAACGCGGTGCGCAAGCCGTCCGGCTTGTTCCAGTCGGTGAAGATGCGGTTGGACTGTTCCTGCAGCATCAGCATACGCGGGCCGAACTGGGCAACCTGCGTGATGTCGCCGAGTATGTCGCGCTCGCGCTTGCTGCGCAGCTGTTCCACGGCGCCGCGCCAGTCCGCACGGTTGGGCAGCGCGCCGCGCAGCTGCTCGAAGTCGCCGCGCAGCTCGGCACGCAAGTCGCTGATGGTGTCGAGCTGGCCGGTGGTGAGCAGCCGGCCGGTCAGCGGAGTGTCGGCGATAGCCGACGGCTTGGGGTGCAGGAAATCGGGGAAGTCCTGAAAGAAGCTGTCTTTGTCGAGGAACAGCGCGTTGCGCATCAGGTCGTCGCGTTCGCCGGGCTGCGGCGTGTTGACCTTGTCGGCCGCCTCGGTGCGGAAGAACGCGGTCAGCATCGAGCGTGCAGCCAGCGCGGTGTCGCGGTCGAACTGGGTGCGGCCGTCGGTGGTCAGCGTGCACTGGCCGACGCCGGAATAGGCGCGGCTGAAGGCGAGCGAGAGCGCCTCGAGATCCTTCGGCATCGGCGGGCTGAACGGTTCGAGGCGGTAGTTGGTGTTCTGGTTGACCAGGTCCTCGCGCTTCTTGCCGCGCAGCTGCGGGTCGCGCAGATCCTCGAACAGCACGTCGGCGATCATCCGGTAGAGGTGGCCGCGGTCGCCGGTGCCCTGGTTGCCGAGGTTGCGGCTGTCGACCAGGTAGACGTTGTCGTAGGGGTAGGCGGCCCGGTTCTCGATCGTGTCGGTCCACCGGCTGACATAAGGCGGGCTGGGGTTGCCCTGCATACAGTAGTCGAGTTCCATCAGCGCCGCGTAGCTGTTCGCGCGCGTCCTCTGGTTGAGATCGGAGAACGCCCCGCCGAGCACGGCGTACAGCGAGACTCCGTCGAGCTTGACGCTCTGCATCGACTTGGCGAGGTAGCCCATGTCGATAAAGCTGCCCGACCCCGTGCCGCCGGCCACCGAGCAGACGACGATCACCTGCACCTGGGCCTCCACCTCCAGGCCGAGCCGCTGCAGGGCATCGCTGTTGGACACGTTGTTGAGCAGCTCGATCGACTTGCTGTTGACGGCGTCGTTGATCTTGCCCACGTCATCGAAGAAGAACAGGCGCGACAGGGCGCGTACCTGGCCGGCGCCGTCCTCGGCGCGGATGCTGCGCAGGTCGCCGGCGGGCAGCCACTCCTTGACGTGCGGGAAGCGGTCGATCTCGCGTCCCTTGAGGTATTTGCTGGTGTCCATCCTGGTCTGGATGCAGTCGCCTTTCGGCAAGTCCACCAGGGCCGATAGCGGGTCCTCCACCGCGGTGCCGGACGCGCTCTTCTTCTCCTCCTCTGCCTTGCCCTGGTAGAGGTCGAAGTAGAGGAACGAGGCGACCTTGAAGTCGTCGAGCTTCTCGACACGGTGGCCGTTCCACAGCGTCTCGAGGATGCGGCGGCGCAGGCGCAGCAACACCTCCTTGCCGGTGCCGCCGAGGGCGACGTAGAGGGTCGGGCGCACCCGCTTGAGCTCGGTCGGCGCGTCCGCGTTGGTGCTCATCTCGTCGGCCATCTCGATGCCCTCGCAGCTGGTTTGTCGGTCGGAACGTTGCAGTAAGCAGAAAGCAAGGCCTGCTTTTTTGAGAAAAAGCAGCAAAAAACGTCTGGTCCTGCTGTCGCGGAGTCTCCCGCAGCATGTACGCCAGGAAACAAAAGTTTTTTGGTTCTTTTTTTCAAAAAAGAACCGCTTGCTTACTTGCTTTCTTCGCCCGCCTCCACTGCCCAACTGAAGCACTCGTTCTCGCCGGAATCATAAACATACAACCGCCCGTCAAAGACGAAGGCAGCCAATTGCGACATCGACTGCAGGCTGACCGGCCGTGCCAAGTCGTGCGGCGTGCGTCCGTCGAAGAAGCGCAGTCCTGCCAGGATCGGCGGGTCCACCCCTGCCTTGCCGGGGGAGACCAGCTCGCCCATCCGGTCGGGTGCGGCCGCAAGCACGCAGCGCTCGCGGTCCAGCGCCTGCACCGGCACCAGGTACTCGTCGAGCGCGCCGGGCAGGTCGTGGTTGAACGGGCTGTGTTCCACCCAGGCACGGTGGCGCAGGGTCAGCAACCGGCAGGCCAGCACCCCGCTGGTGAGCACCGAGCCGCCGACGCGTTCGTGGCGCGGCTGGCTCTGCGTGCCGAGGCGTTCGAAGCAGGCGGTCCTGCGCTCGCCCTGCAGGGGCGCGCTGCCGAACTGCCAGACCAGCCCGTCCGGGTCGACGTAGGGACGCTGGCTGAGCGTCGGCGTGAAGCCGTCGGTCCAGCCGCGCCAGATCAGCCGGCCCAGCGTGCCGTCGTCGCCGAGGGCGGCCACCAAGTATCCGTCCCTGCCGACCCAGCTCACGCCGGTCTCGGTGGCCATCGGCGCGCAGAGGAACCCGGCAGCGCCCGGCAGCGCCGCCGGGAGGGGGGAAGCCACCGAGGTGAAGCTCCACTCGCCGGGCTGGCCCATCCTGTGGCGCGCGACGTGCAGCGTCCCGCTCCGCAGCACCGGCACCAGCGCCTCGTCCTGCATGATGCAGGGGCCGCCCAGGCAGCTACCCCCCTCAGGCAGGATGAACACCTGCGCCACCGGCGCGGTGGGGCGGGTGAGGTCCACCACGCTCAGCCGCCCGACCGCCGCGACGACGATGCCCGTCCTGTGCGCGCCGGCGCTCCAGCTCGTCTCCGGCAGCACCACCTCGCCGGTGGAGAACAGCCTGGTCCAGCCGGCGCGCACCCGGTCGTGTTCGAACAGCCAGCCGCCGTCGCGGTCGACGGCGAACAGCCGCACCGGATCGCCGGCCAGGACGAAGGCGAACAGTCGGCCGGCCGGCAGCTTCACCGGGCGCGGCGCGGCGCTGCCGCCCGCCAGCGCGAGAGGCGGCAGGCCGGCCTCGGCGCGGCCGGCGTTGGGCGCGCTTTGCGGCGGCTCGGCGGGTGCGGGCGCGTCGTGCAGGGCGGCGCCGCAGCCGAAGCAGTACTTAAAGGCTTGCGGCAGCGCGCCGCGGCAGACCGCGCAGGCTTGACCGGTGCTTGGGCCAGTGCCTGGGCCGGTCTTGGGCCGCAGAGCGGTGAGGTCGTCGCGCGCGGTGTCGTAACTGCGCGCGCCGACCGTCACGCGGTCGAAACCGGGGCCGACGCCGCGGTGCCACGCCTCGGCCCAGCCGCCGTACTCGACTTGCCAGACGTCCTCGGCCATCGCCTAGCGCCGCTGACGGGAGGCGCGCGCCGAGCCGAGGCTGACCAGGAAGACGACCAGCAGCACGGTGTCGAGCACGCCGGCGGGAATGACGACCGTCAGCACGCTCCAGAAGCTGCCCAGCGAACAGACGATCACGGTGGCACCCAGCGCCAGCAGGAACAGGTAGAACGCGGTGCCGGCGCCGCGCGACTTTCCGAGGTCGGCGAACTGCGCCACCAGCGACTGGGTGAGCAGGCGCCGCGCGAAAATCAGCAGCCCCGCCCAGACCAGGACCAGCACGGCGGCGATGACGATCTGGGTGGAGGACATCGCCAGTGGCATCGGCGTGGGCACCGCCAGCGGCCTGGGCGCTATCTCGGTCGATTGCGTGGTGGGTGCCGGCGCCGCGTTCGGCGCCGGGATGTTGATGTCCGGCCCGGCGTTGGACACCGGCGGCGGTGCCGCGTCAGGCGGCGGCGGGTAGGACGGCTGGGGCTGGGCGTGGTGCTTGTGGGAGGGCTGCATCGTGGTCTCCGTGCGTGCCCGCCTGCGCGGGCCGAGTTTGGGGCGAGCCCGCGCGCGCGGGCCGGGGTTGCGCGCGGCCGGTCTAGCCCAGGGTGGCGATCCTGGGCGCGCCCAGCAGCCGTCCGGTGACCATCACGCGCGTGCCGGCGCGCGAGCGGACCGTGGTGGAGCGGAACGGCCGCACGGCGACGCGCATCGTCTCCTGGCCCACCGGCACGCTGTAGGTGCGCTCGCGCGTGCAGGCGAGCCACGTGCCGGCGGCGGCCAGCAGGGCGGCGGCAGCGCCGGCCAGCGTCAGGATCAGGGGCAGCGGCGAAAAGGCGACGTTCATCGTGACCGGAACGTCGGTGGCGGCCTGGGTCACCGCTTCGTCGCCGAGGAAGACCGAGGGCAGTGCGGCGGGCAGCGCGTCCGGACGCTGGCCGCCGGTCACCTGGTTGGAGGCGGCCTCTGAGTCGTTACCGAACATGTCGCGCATCTTGGCGACAAAGCCGGGCTGCAAGGCGAGCTGCACGCCGGTGAGTTGCAGGCGCAGCTTGCCGTGCAGTTGCGCCGCCCCCTGCAGCAGGCCGGCGATCCCGGCCGGCCGGGGGATCGCCGGCACGGCGAGCTGCACGTGCACGTTCTCCAGCGTCTCGTCTGGGCCCATCGCCGCGATCGTGTCCGGGGTGATCGAGGCGGTCACCCCGGACGCAGCCGCGTCGGAGATCCAGGCGGCCTGCAGGTGCGCCTGATCGATCACCTGGGGGTAGTAGTTGCTGGTCAGGCGGGCAGGGATGTCGATGCTGGCCGCCTCGCCGTGCAGGCCGTCAATGACGATGGCAGCACCCTGGCGCGACAGCCGGATGTTGCCTTGGCCCGCGCCGGTGAGCGTGAGGGTGACGGGGTCCAGGCTGAGCGGCTTGAGGCGCACCGGTTTGGCCGGCAGCAGCCGGCGCATGGCGGCGGACTGGGTGGCGCGGTTCAGCCAGCCGGCCGCCTGCTGCCCGTAGGCGATGCCATAGACCACCAGGCCTTTCTCGCTGAACGTGGGTCCGCGCGCGGGCAGGCGTAACGGGTAGGCAACCACCTCGGTGATGAAGCCGGACGCGGTCAGCAGCGTGCTGAACCGCGTGGTGTTCTCGATCACATGCTGGTCGTTGCTGCGGGAATTCTTGTTGTTGGTAACCATCCAGATCACGCCGGGCGCGCGCGCGAGCAGGTTGGGGATCGTGTCGGACAGCGCACCGTTGTAATCGGCGTCGGTGTAGAGCCCGTCGGCGCGGCGCGGCAGGTCGAGACGGGAGAGCGCGCCGGACAGGCCATCAGGCGTCAGCTTGCCGGTGTAGAGCGCGAGCGGCGACGGTCGTTCGGCCAACTGGCCGGCCTGGTTGAATGACGCGATCGTGATGTTGGCATCCGGCAGGGCGGACGCCTGGACGAACGCGCGCAGCAGCGGCAGGAAGGGCGCACCCGGATCGCGGTAGAACGGCTCCATCCAGCCGCTGTTCTGGATCAGGTACACCTCGCGCGGCGCGCCATCCGTTCCAGCTTGCGCGTGCGCCGAACGCACGAACATCCCGCACGCCGAAACAGTGATGAGGAGTGCCGCCACCGCGTTCACGCAACTGAAACAAGCGCGCCACGTCAGACGAGCGTGTGTCGACATTGCTGCATCCGGATGGGACATCATGGGCGCAGACAATCCTATCTTGCAGCCCAGGTCCACAGTGCAGGCAGGCTTTACGTGAAAGGCGCGATGCGACCGTCAGGCATGATCTCGACCGCAGCGAACAAACGCCACCGCGGTGGCTGAAGCATCCAGAGCCGGCGCGGCTGCGCGCCGTTCGGCCGAACTGCACTGCATCGGATGTGGCGGCGCGATGGGGTTCGTCGTCGCGCATTGCCCGTTCTGTGGTCTGGCGCTTCTGACGGCGCCGGTGGCGGAGGCGGCCAGGCCGGCAGCGCCGGCTGCCGCAGCGGTTGCCGAGGCGGTTGCCGCAGCAGCGCCCCCGCCGTCGGCGAAATCGCTGCCCGTGGAACCGACCCCTGCGACACCGCCGGCCCCGGCTGCGGGAGCGGCCTCGCCCTGGCTGACCAAGGCAGCACCGCCGGCCCCGGCTGCGGGCGTGGCCTCGCCCTGGCAGATCAAGGCAGCACCGCCCGCAGCTTCGCCTGCGCCGCCGCCCCCGGCAAAACCAAGGAAACCAGCACGTGCGCCGCGGCAGCCGCCGCCGCGCACGCGCAGGAAGCCGGGCGGGTGGCGCTGGGTGGTGGCACTGCTGGCTGTAGTGGCCGTGCTGCAGGCCCGCTCGCGCGGGCACGACGCCGCGCCGGCGAGCCTGACAGTGTACGTCTCGCCGGAGGCGGCGGGCAGCATCACCGTCGACGGCGCGCCTTCGGGCCGGCCCGGAGAGGCGCTGCTCGTGCCGGCCGGCACCCACACCATAGGTTTCCTGTCCGCTGAGTGGCTGGCCGCGTCCAGGCAGGTCACCCTCGACGCCGGCCAGTCCGCCAGCACCAGCCTGCGCCTGCAGCGCAAGGGGCGCCGGCCGGCTGCGCTGCCCGAGCGGCTGGTGCGGCCGCCGGCGCGCGTGGGCGGGCCGGCCCCGCTGCCGAGTGTGACGGCGTATGCCTGGACCGCGATCGGCGACGCTGTCAGCACGTCGAAGCTGTGCGGCGTGGAGACCAGCATCAACGGCGGCAGGCTGCTGCTGTATGGCGGCAGCGAGAAACCGACGACCCTGCGCCTGCTGCTGCACAAGGATCTGTGGCACATACCCGGCCTGACCGTTCCGGTGATCATTGCGTTCACCGGCGGCCCGACCTTCACCGTCTACGCCCTGGGCAGCGGGTCCGACATTGCGGCCGACATCCCGTGGACCGACGTGCGGGATTTCATCCATCACTTCACCGCCGACCAGGACGCGACGCTGACGTTGCAGAACGGCCGTGAACTGCCTTGGACGCTCGACCTTCGTGGTACGTCGCCCACGATCGACGCGATGGCGAAATGCCTGGCGGCGGCGGAGCTTTGGCTTCCTATGCCGTTCACCCAGCAGGGTGCGCCGTGAGACCTGCAAGCAAGCAGTCCTTTTTTGAAAAAAAGGACCAAAAAACTTTTGTTCCTTAGCCCGCATTAAAGCCGAGCATTCCAGGAGACGCAGGGCGCCCGCAGCAGCAAGGGGACAAAAGTTTTTTGCTTCTTTTTTTCAAAAAAGAAGGCCTTGCTTGCTTTCTTTTCGCCCTACAACGTATCCAAAGCTGCACAACGCAGCAACGCCACTACCTCAGATTGTTGCGCAACCGCGTTGTGCGCCATGCGTGCAGCAAGTGCGCATTCGCACAATGCGCGTCCGGCAACGGCGATTGCCGCGCGATGCGGCGCCGGTGCGACACTGTTCGAAGGCGCAAGGCCCAGTCTGTCGATTTTCGTTCAGGGCGGGTCCGCGATCACGGTAATTGTTCCGCTGACATGCTTGTCGCGATAGTTAGGTTGCGCTAGCGTCAGAAACGTTCGTCGTGAAGGCTGTGCGTGATGACGGTCGGTTTTGTGCGTGTCACGCAGATTGCGCCTGATGCTGCGTCCTCGCGGTTTGCGTTGTCTGTCGGGCTGGCTTGGGCCGTCTGTTCCGCGGCGCATGCAGGAGAGCCCAAGCGGAGTGCTCCGCCACCGCGGCCGGCGCCGCAGGTCAATGCCGGCGCCCGGGCGCCGGGCGGAATGGGCGCGGGCCGGCCTGGTGTGCACATTCCCGGCGGAGCGTCCGGGGGTGGACAGGGCGCCGCCTCGGGCGGCGGCGCGGGCATCGCTGGGCGTGGTCCGGCCGGGTCGCCGTCCGTGCACCTGCCGAGCAGCGTGCAGCCGCATCCTGCTCCCACGGTGCCGGCGGTCCGGCCTACGACGTCCTCCCGGCCGAACACTCCGGCCGCCAGCCATCCCGTCACCCGGGCGCCGGGCGCGCCGCAGAACCGGCCGGGCAGCCGGACACAGGGCGCGCCGCAGGGCCACCCGCAAGCCGCAGCAGGAGCGCATCAAGGCAAGCCCGCCGCCGGCCGGCCTACAGAGCAGGCGGGCGGGGCAAAGGCGCACGGGCCCGAAACCCCGTCGGGTCGTGCCGACCTGACAAAGAATGGCGGGGCAGCCGAGCATGACCCCCAGCATTCCGGAGCCGAAGCCGGTGCGGTCAGCGCGCGGGTGCCGCCAGGGCGCAGGGCTCCGGACTACCCCGGCATCGACCGCCATCCCGCCGTGGAACGCGCGGCGCTCGCGGGCCGCGCGCACGACTTCCACACCCACGACGTCCGCGCGTTCACCGCCGGCGAGCACGCACGCTGGGCACGCGGCGGCTGGCACGACGAGTGGCATTACGGACGCCGCGGCTGGTGGTGGCAGGTGGACGGCGTCTGGTACCCGTACGACGTGCCGGTTTATCCGTACCCGGAGGTGGTCGACGCGCCGGAGGTGTACGCAGCGCCGGTTTTTGATGACGGTGCCGGAGCTTCGTCGTCGCTCGTGCCGCCCCCGCCGCAGGACCTGCCGCCAGCGGTGGCCGGGCTCGGCAGTCCGCTGACCGGCGATGACGGGCTCAGCATTCCCAGGCTGCCGGCGGCCCAGCAGGTCGCCACCCACTGCAACGACCCAGACGGCGACTACCCCGACGTCAGGCGTTGCACGCAGCCCTGGGTCACCCGCTAACGTCTGCGCGACGCGACGACGCTGACCTTTCCACATTGCAAGAAGGACGATGCATGCGAGCGCAATCCTGGTGGCCCGTCCTGGCGTTTCTCGCCGCTTCGGGCTGCAGCACGAAATACCAGGCGGTGACGCCGGAGCTGCAGGCCACCTTCCTCGCCGACCTACAGGCAGGCAAGCTGAACCTCGATTGCGGCGAGGGATGCGCGCTGACCTGGGGCCAGCGCGCAGCCACCATCCACGCCGTCGACCTCGGCGAGCGCTGGCAGGAACTGGCCACCGACGTGATGCAGATCGGCTTCGGCAGCGACCTCGCCTACTACTACCTCGGCCAGGCCGCGCAGGGGCTGGGCTACCACCAGGCCGCTATCGCCTATTACAGCCAGTCCCTGGCGCTGGCGACCGGCCAGAACCCGCTGGTGAAATGCACGCCCGGCGCACTGCAGGTGCAAGCCGGCAGCGATCCCTGCCAGGGCGTGAACCTGGTCAGCGACATACCGGTGCTGGTGCAGGCCTCGCGCGACGCCATCGCCCAGCAGCAGCAGGCCGACGCGGCGGCCCAGGCCGCACAGTCCGCGCCGCCGCCGGTCCACCACCATCATCGCCGGCCGCCCGCGAGCACGCCGACCGGCAGCACCGCAACCGCAACCGCCGCGCCCACCCAGCCGGACGCTGCAGCGTCCGCTCCGGCCGCCGCTTCCGGAACCGCTGCGACGCCGGCAGCGCCGCAGCCCGGGCTGTTGCTGCCGCCGCCACCCAGCCAATGATTTATGCCTGCACCGCACAGGGAAGATGATTCATGCGACCCAAACCGGCAGCCCTGATCGCCCTCCTCGTCGTGCTCGCCGGCACCGGTGGCGCAGTGGCGTATCTCAGCCGGCAGCCCGGCCCGAAGCCGCCGGAGGCACGCCCGGCTAGCCCGCCCGCCGACCAGGCCGAGCCGGTGACCCCGCTGCCGGTTGTGCGCGCCTTTACGGTGGTGCGGGACAGCGCCGCCTATGTCGAGCCGGACCGTGCGGCGCCCAGGCTGTACGACCTGCAGGCCGGCAGCCCGCTCTGTTCGGTGGACATCACGCCGGACGGCAAGTGGGTGGCCGCAATGACGGCGGACGGCCAGCCGGCCTGGATCGAGGCCGGCGACCTCGGCCCGTTCGACAAGGCCGCCATCCCGCACGGCGACCTGCCAGACACGGTGTCGGGCACGCCGGAAGTGGTCAATTCGGGCACGCTGAAGGTTGGCGACCGCACCGTGGCCCTCGCCGGGGTCAGCGGGCTGACCGGCGACTTTGCGCAGCAGATGACGAGCACGATCGTCCAGAACGGCAACCGGGTGGACTGCCAGCGGCACGGCGCGGGCTACACGTGCAAATTGCCGATCGGGTCCGATGTTGGGCGGATCGCGCTGTTCAACGGCATCGCGGTGGATTCGGGGTGCGCTACGGCTGACTACCTGAAGCAGGAGGAGTCCGCCCGGGCGGCGCCTCGGGGGATTTGGAAGTGAGCAAGCAAGCGGTTCTTTTTTGAAAAAAAGAACCAAAAAACTTTTGGTCCCGTCGGGTGTGCCGTGGTGAGGCGTGTCGTTCAGCCGTCCCCGACAGCCGGAACAAAAGCTTTTTGCTTCTTTTTCTCGAAAAAGACGGCCTTGCTTTCTTCGATGGCCTTATATCAACCGGCCTGAAGGTTGACCGTTTCGAAGCAAGCAAGGTCTTCTTTTTTGAAAAAAAGAAGCAAAAAACTTTTGACTCCGCTGTCGCGGATCTTTCCGGAAAGTGCGCGACAGCGGAGTCAAAAGTTTTTTGGTCCTCTTTTTCAAAAAAGGACTGCTTGCTTTCTATGAGAAAGCATCAACGCCAGTTGGTATTAGTCAGCCAACTTTAAAAAAACAGGCGCAGGAACCCTTCCGGACTCGACCTCCTCTTGCCGAAATAGATGAACCTGTCCATGGCGGCTTCGAGGTCGGTCATCAGCTTTGGCTGACTGCCGACGGCCATGCACCGCACCTTGTCGAGCGCCTCGAACACGCCGCTCGCCGTATCGAACAGGAACTTCGCTTCCCGGCACGCCCTGATGAACGTGCGGTGGATGTCCTCCACTCTCTTGGGGTCGCCGCTGTCGAGGTGGCCATCCTTGAGAAGGTAGAAGTCGAGTGCAGCCTCGTGTATGGCAAAAACGCTTGTCATACAGGTCGAGTTTGAGTTTTTGGTGCGCCACGCGCCACGTCAGGGATCCCGCCATTGCCGCCATCAATCCGACTAAAGCCGTCACCATGGTGAGCAGGCTCCAATCTGGCAGTAACACGATACACCCTCGTAGCGATGTCGTTGCGAACAAAAAATCGAATGCCCTGGGCCGGCGAGTCACAAAAGGTTGTCGTGACGTCCGATGCTGTCTGCCTTGCCGGCCGGCACCTGCGCGGGCAAGAGGGACGCGTTGTCAGACACGATCTGGAAGTCCTCACCGTTGGACCGGGCGCGCTTGCAGCCAAGAGGCTTGATGGCTGACCGCATGCACAGGTCCGGCGCGCAGCATGCTCGTTGCGAAAGCAAGCCGTGAACGCAGCCCTGTCCCCGGTGGCTCGCTGCACGGCGTGCGCCATGGCGTTCGGTTTTCCCGTGGCATACTGCGCCTTCTGCGGTGCGGCCCAGAGTTTGGCCGCCGTCCAAGCTCGCGTGTCAGAACGCGAGAGGCGGGCAGCGCAACCGCCAGAACGGGCGGGTGCCGCGCCGGCATTCAAGCCGCCGCCGTCGCAGCTTGTCGACTCCGCGCCCGGTGACCCAGCACCCGCAAAGGCCGACGTCACCGCGGCGGTGGTAATTGGCGCAGGCGGCGAGTTCTGGACTCCCATCGGCGCGCAAACCGAGGGCGGTGGCGGTACAGGATCGCCAGAAGGTAAGGGTGGCCAGCAGGCCGGTCGTCGTCACCCGCTGACCCAGTCCGGCATCGTCGCGGTGGTTGCTGTCTTGGCTGTGCTTGGCGTTGGCGCGCTGATGCTGCGGTCTGCGCCGCCCCGCTCGACCATGCATCTGCCCGGGCCGATAACTTTGCAGGCGCACGGGCAGTCCCAGCCTCTCTCCTTCGCCGAGGGGGAGCGATTGACGTGGACCTACAAGACATGCGCAGCGCCCGCGCTCTCCACGTGCGTGGATCTGATTGCGATAGGTCAGGCACGCTTCACGTTGGGTGGACCGCAAGAAATCTCTCACGGCCGCGCGACCGGTCATTACACGTTCCACCGCGCGATGGTCGGGGAGTTACGGTCAGGGGCCGACACGAACGTAGACGTGGAGGTGACGCGTAGCCCGCCTTAAGGCATCGCAAGCTGCGCGTTTGCACCCTGCGCTGACGGCCGGCATGATAACGCGCCTGGTTGTGGCAAAAGTCCGACCAGTGGTCAGCAAGCAAGCAAGCGGTTCTTTTTTGAAAAAAAGAACCAAAAAACTTTTGTTTCCGCTGTCGCGGACCTTTCCGGAGAGCGCGCGACAGCGGAGTCAAAAGTTTTTTGGTCCTTTTTTTCAAAAAAGGACTGCTTGCTTTCTACGAGTCAGCATCAGGGCAGTTGACATTATATTAGGCGTTTCCGACCTGCACGAGTGCTTACTAAAACGACTCCGCCAATCACAGACCTTTGTTCACGCTCGTAGACAAGCGGTAGCGTGTCGTTTCAGCCGTTCGCGACAGCGCGCGAAGCTTGTTGCTTCTTTTTCTCGAAAAGGAGCAGCGTTTTTCTTGATCCCCGCCAGGCTTGCAAGACCGGCGGGCGACCGAACATCGGTGCTCGCCGTTGACGTTCGCACCCGCCAACCACGGCCTGCGAGGGAGCTTGCCGTGTCGTTACACAAAGGCCGAACCGAGGCGACCCCGAGCGAGGAGGCGGGGCTGACCGGCCTGACCGCGCAGGCCGGCGATGCCACGTTGCTGCTCATCGCGCACAGCGAAGCGCAGGCCGCCCGCTTGGCCGCTGCGGCCGGCGCGCTGGTGCCCGAGCTCTCCCCCGTGCTGCTGCCGGGCTGGGACTGCCTGGCCTACGACCGCGCCAGCCCCTCGCGTGCGGTGATGGGCCAGCGCATGCGCGCCCTCCATGCGATCTCGTCGGGTGCCACCCGCCTGGTCATCGCGTCGCCCGAAGCCGCGGTCCAGCGTCTGCCCGCGCCGGCGCGCTACGCCACGCTGGGCGTGCGGGTCGGCCAGGCCGTCTCGGCGGACGCGCTGTGCGCCGGCTTGGCCCGGCTGGGTTACGCGGCCGGCGACGAGGCGGACCAGCCCGGCGACATGGTCCACCAGGGCAGCGTGGTGGACGTGGTGCCGGCCGACGGCTCGCCGGCGCTGCGCATCCGGCTGGATAGCAGGGACGGCGACTGCGTCGTTACCGAGATCGACCGGTTCGATCCCGCCACCCAGCGCAGCGCCGGTGCCCTGGACGACCAGTCTGTCGGCCCGGCCTCCGAGGTGGTGTGGGAACAGGACGCGCCCGCGCAGGCGCGCGCGCCGGGCCTGGAACACCGCCTGGCGGACCTCGCCCCACCGCTGGCAAGCGTGTTCGAGCTGATGCCGGGCGCGCAGGTGCTGCTGGACCCGCAGGCTGGCGAGCGGGTGCAAGACCACCTGGCACAGGTCGAGGAAGCCCGCGCCACGCGGGTGGCGCTGGCGCGGGCCACCGGCAGCGCCATGCCGGCGGACGGGTTGTACCTCGGCCAGGCCGCCTGGCAGCAGGTTGCGGGCAACGCCGGCGAGCTGGCATGGCCGAAAGCCGCTCCGATGCCCTCGTTCGGCACCGGCCGCGACAGGCTGGAGGCGGCGCGCGCTTTCGTCGCCGCCCAGCTCGGGGCGGGCTGCCGTGTCGGCCTGTCCGGCGCCCGCCTGGCGCGCGCGCTGGGCAAGGGCGGCGCCGCGTGCGAGGGCTGGGCATCGCTGCAGGCGCTGCCGCCGGGCACCATAGGCCTGCTGCCGGAGGGCGTGGCCCGCGGCTTTGCCACCCCGCACGCCGTGGTGCTGGCCGCCGCCGACGTGCTGCCGCCGCGCCACGGCCGCGCCAGCCCGGACGGCCTGTTCGACATCTCGCTGCGCCCGGGTGACGCGGTCGTCCACCTTGATTACGGCCTGGCCAGGCTCGACGGGCTGGAGACGGTGACCACCGCGCACCCGGCCGACCACCTGGTGCTGGGCTTTGCCGACGGCGCCCGCAAGCTGGTGGATTGCGCGGAGACGGACCGTGTGTGGCGCTACGGCTCGGGCACCGACGGGCTGTGCCTGGACCGCGCTGACGGCGGCACCTGGGCGCGGCGGCGCGACGCCGTGTTGGCCAGCCTGGAGCAGACCGCGCGCACCCTGGTGGCCCAGGCCAGCGCGCGCGCTGGCGTGCAAGCCGCCGCCCTGCACCCGCCGCGACGCCTGATGGACCGCTTTGCCGCCGGCTTCGCCTTCACCCCCACGCCGGACCAGGACGCCGCCTTCGCCGACATCGCGTCCGACCTCGCCCAGCCGCACCCGATGAACCGCCTGCTGTGCGGCGACGTGGGCTTCGGCAAGACGGAGGCCGCCCTGCGCGCGGCGGCCGCCGCCGCGCTCAGCGGCCGGCAGGTGGCCGTGCTGGCACCAACCACCGTGCTGGTGCGCCAGCACGTCGCCACCTTCCGCCGCCGGTTCGCCGCCCTCGGCGTGGAGGTGGCGGCGCTCTCCCGCCTGACGCGTGCGGCCGACGCCCGCGCCATCCAGGCGCGCCTGACGGACGGCACGCTGCGCGTGGTGGTTGGCACCCAGGCGCTGGCGTCGGAGAAGATCGTCTTCGCCGACCTGGCCCTGGTGATCGTCGACGAGGAGCAGCGCTTCGGCACCAAGGCGAAGGCGTGCCTGGCCCGTCTGCAGGACGGCGTGCACACCCTCACGCTGAGCGCCACGCCGATCCCGCGCACGCTGGAGGGCGCGCTGGCCGGGCTGCAGAGCATCTCGGTGCTCGCGACGCCGCCGGCCCGCCGCCTGCCGGTGCGCACCACCGTCATCGCGGAGGACGAGGCGGTGGTGCGCACCGCCCTGCTGCGGGAACACGCGCGCGGCGGCCAGAGCTTCTGCGTGTGCCCCCGCATCGAGGATTTGGACGCACTGGCCGCCAGGCTGCAGGCGTTGGTGCCGGACCTGTCTGTAGTGGTGCTGCACGGCAAGATGAAGCCGGACGCGCTGGACAGCGCGCTGGTGGGTTTCTCCGAGGGCAACGGCGACGTGATGCTGTCCACCGACATCATCGAGGCTGGGCTGGACATCCCGCGCGCCAACACGATCCTGGTCTGGCGCGCCGAGCATTTCGGCCTGGCGCAGCTGCACCAGCTGCGCGGCCGCGTCGGCCGTGGCCGCGCCCGCGGCATGGCCTGGCTGTTCACCGACCCGGTCAGGCCGCCTGGCCCCGCCGCCGCCCGCCGCCTCGCAGCACTGAGCGCACATGACGGCCTGGGCGCCGGCTTCGCTGTGGCTGCGGCCGACTTGGACCAGCGCGGCGCCGGCGACCTGCTGGGCGACGACCAGGCCGGTCACGCCAAGCTGCTGGGCGTGGACCTCGCCCGCCACAAGCTGGCCCAAGCCATGGCGCGCCTGCACGGCGAGGCGGCGGAGGATTGGCGACCCGCCTTGGTGCTGGACCTACCTGCCTACATCCCGCCCGACTATATGCCGGACGTGGCAGCCCGCATCGCGCTGCACGTGCGCTTGGGTTATGCGCCGGACGCAGCCGAGCTGACCGATGAGCTGGAAGACCGTTTCGGGCCGCTGCCGGAAGAACTGTCCAACCTGGTCGCGGTGGCCAGCCTGCGGGCGGACTGCCTGGAGCTCGGCGTGGCGAGGCTGGAAGCCGGCCCGGCGGCGGTGGCAGCGACCATGCGGGCCGAGCCGGGGGAGGTGGCGGGACTGGAGCGCAAAGGGTGCCGGCTGTTGCTGCGGGTCCCGACCTCGACGGGTGAGGCGCGGCTGGCGGCGGCCAAGGCGGTTCTCGGCAGGATCCGCGCGTCTCGGCGAAGGTAAAGGCAAGCGGTTCTTTTTTGAAAAAAAGAACCAAAAAACTTTTGTTCCCTCGAGTACACGCTGAGGGAAACTCCGCGACAGCCGGACCAAAAGTTTTTTGCTGCTTTTTTTCAAAAAAGCAGGCCTTGCTTTCTTGCTGTCATACGGCCAGCGCAAAAATCGCTTCAAAGTTCGGCCATGTGCCGGCTCGACACTCGGTGGCGGCGACGCGGGTTGACATCGCCATGCGCGAAGCGACTTCGGGTTACAACAGGAGATGGCCGTGGAAAACAGGAACTCTGCCCGAACTGTCGTCATCACTGGAGCGGGGTCCGGGATCGGCCTTGCCGCGGCTGTCGAGTATGCGCGCCACGGCTGGAACGTCGGCTTGATCGGGCGCGGCCTCGCCGCACTCGATGACGCGCGTGATCGGGTTACACAGGCCGGTGGCACACCGCATGTTACTGTCGCCGACGTGGCCGACAGCGCGGCACTCGAGCGCGCTGCCAGCGCGATCGAGGCAGCGCTCGGACCGATCGACGTCTGGGTCAACAATGCGGCCATCGGCTTTTACGGCGCCTTTGTCGACGTGCCCGAAGAAGCGTTCAGGCGCGTCGTCGACGTGAACCTGAACGGCACCGTCAACGGCACCCGCTCGGCGCTGGCACGGATGCGGCCGCGCAACCGCGGAACGATCGTGCAGATCCTGTCGGCAATCTCCTACCGCGGCGTGCCGCTGCAATCGGCCTACACCACGACCAAATACGGCCTGCGCGGCTTCACCGAGGCGCTTCGGGCAGAGTTGATCAACGAGCGCTCCGCGGTGCAGGTGACGATGGTGCATCCGCCGGCGGTGAACACGCCGTTCTACAGCCACGCCGGCTCGGTGATGGACAAGACACCGCGGCCGCCGCCACCCATCTACCAGCCGGAAATCATCGGCGAGGCGATCTACCTCGCCGGCACCGTCAAGCGACGGGAATGGCGCGTAAGCGGCGAGACCGTTGCCTTCAGCATCGGCAACAAAATAGCGCCGGGTTTCTTGGACTGGGCCTCGGGCAAGGTCGGCGTGAAGGTGCAACAGACGACGCGCCAGGACGTGACCGCCGCCCGTGACCCGAACACGTACACCGCATCGACCAAGGCTTCAGGGATGCACGGGCCGTTCGACAGCGAGTCGCTGCCCGGCAGCCTGCAGTGGCTGCTGAGCAAGAACGAGATGCCGGCCCGCATCGGTCTCGGGCTACTCGCGTTGGCCGCCTTCGGGCTGCTGCGATACACGGTCGCCTCGCGACGAAGCTAGAAGGCTCTGCCGGTTTCATGAGAGAGGTGCGGATACCTCTCTCGTTTTTATTTCTCGCGACGGTTTTTAGTTTGCAGGCCACTGACGGTCCGTAACACCCTGGGGTGCTACCGACCGAGGTCCTCATCTAACAGGAAGCAAGCGGTTCTTTTTTGAAAAAAGAACCAAAAAACTTTTGTTCCCTGGAGTTTGCTGTAGAAACGTCGCGACGGCTGGCAGAGACGTTTTCTGCTGCTTTTTTTCGAAAAAGCAGGTCTTGCTTACTGCCCGCCGGTCATCGCTCTCATATGCCACGGCACCATCCGGCCAGGTTGACGTGACCCATGAACGAGATCCTACACAGGCTGCTCCAGGATCGGGCAGTGGTGACCTACCCGATCGGGCTGTGCCTGGCCATCCTGGTCACGGTTCACGTCCTGCTCCGCAAGCGCGAACTTGCCTCCGCAGCCGGATGGATAGGCTTCGCGTGGCTCGCCCCGGTCACCGGAACCCTTGGCTATTTCCTGTTCGGCGTGAACCGCGTCAGACGCCGTGCGCGCAAGCTGGGTCTCGGGTCGCGAAATGCGGCGCGGCCGCGGTCCGACCCTGACCCCGGCTGCGACGGCCAATCCCTGCGCGCGCTCAGGCGCGGCCTGCAGGTGCTGACCGGGCGGCCTCTGCTCATGGGCACCACCGTGGAGACCTACCAATGCGGCGACGCGGCGTATCCATGCATGCTCGACGCGATAGAGGCGGCACAACGCAGCGTCGGTTTGTCCTCCTACATCTTTCGCGACGATGTATGGGGCGGCCGTTTCGTCGAAGCCCTGACGCAAGCCGCCAGGCGCGGCGTGCAGACACGCGTGCTGATCGACGGCATCGGCGGAGGCTGGCTGCTCTCGCCCGCCTACCGCCACCTTCGCCGCAACGGCGTGGCGGCAGCGCGCTTTCTGCACTCTCCGCTGCCATGGCGCATGCCGTTCCTCAACCTCAGGTCACACAGGAAAATCCTCGTCGTCGACGGAGCGGTGGGCTTCACCGGCGGCATGAACTTGGCCGACGAGAACGTGATCGCCACCCACGCAGCCGCACCTGTGCAGGACACCCACTTCCGCCTCACCGGTCCTGTCGTGGCCCAACTGGTAGAGGCCTTCGCTGTCGACTGGACGTTCGCCAGCGGCGAAGACCTCGACGGAGACGCATGGTTCCCGAACCTAGACCCGGGGACGGGGGCGCCCGCCAGGGTTGTGACCTCGGGACCCGACCAGGACATCGAGAAACTGGAGTTCACAATGCTCCAGGCAGTGTCGTGCGCGCGCGAACGCGTCGCCATCATGACACCCTACTTCCTGCCGGATGACAGGCTGGCCGCCGCCCTGTCGCTCGCGGCAATGCGCGGCGTGTCAGTCGACGTCATCGTGCCGATGCAGAGCAACCAAAAACTTGTCGACTGGGCGTTCCGCGCGAATGTCGGTCCCCTGCTGACGGATGGCGTCCGCGTCTGGCGCAGCCCTCCGCCGTTTCGCCACTCGAAAATCATGACCATCGATGGAGACTGGACTCTCATCGGCAGCTGCAATTGGGATATGCGGTCGTTCCGCCTCAACTTCGAACTGTGCGTGGAAATCTACAACCCTGCGCTGGCCGTGTCGTTGGAAGCGTTCATGGTCACCTGCCGCTCCAGCGAAGTCACGCGGGACGAACTCGACGGCCGAAGCCTGTCGGCGAAGCTGCGGGATGCTGGCTCGCGGTTGTTGTTGCCTTACCTTTGATGGGGGCGAAGGCAAGCGGTTCTTTTTTGAAAAAAAGAACCAAAAAACTTTTGCGTTCTTTGGGTGTGCCGCGGGGAGGCTTTTCGCCTCAGCTTGCAGCAGGCGCGCGCAATCTTAAATCTTGCGGCGATGGCTTGACATGTGGGTCTTTTATCATTGCAGGTTCAGGTGTTTGATAGCTATCCACGCACGCTTGATGGCCGCTACTTCGTCGTTCGCGGGCGACTATGGCGTCTGGCCAATCCGGCTCTTCCACCTGCCATCCACGACGCGCTCGTTCGCGAGTTGATGGCGGCACGCCGCGCTGTGCGGGACGCAGGTGACGACGATGACTTACGTGCAGCGTGCCGCGGCCGCGTGGACGCCGCCAAGCGAGCTCTCGGCGAACGTGGGCCGATGTGGTGGACAGACGGTGCGCCCGACTACAACCGTCGCATGGTGGTCAGCACGCCTTACGCTGCCTGGTTTGCGGACCAATCTCCGCAAGGCCGGTAGTGTCTCACTGTCGTCGATTGTGGACGAAAATAAAACGGGTAGAATATGGCTGAGGACTTTTGGTTCTGAGTGCAATGTTGTCGGCGCCACATATCCTAAGGTATCTTCGAGCCTGGTGCCTGATGTTTTCCAGATAGAGAAGCTCGTCAGCGAGTGTAGGCGTTGCGCGGTGAGTTGTTTCCAGGCGATACAACACGCATTGACGGTGTCGTCGTAGCCAAACAAAGTCCTGCCTTGTAGCGTCGCTGTCGCCTCAAAGCGCATCTTAAGAGACAAAAGTTTTTTGGCTCTTTTTTTAAAAAAGAACCGCTTGCCTAGCCCATCCCCACCAACAACTGCCAACAGTCAGCGTAGCCGTCCAAGGCGCTGTTCAAAATGGCCCTGTCGCGTGCCCGTCTCTGCGACTTGGTCCGGCTACCTTACAGCAGCCGGACCATGCAGTCAGGCCGCTGCGTGCTGCAGGTAGGCGTGCACCAGGCCGGGGATGTGGCTCCCGAGCCAGTCGCCCATTTCCTGCTCTTCCTTCATCGACTGCTCGAGAACCGTGACGTCGTCAGACGCGCCGGCCGCCTCGGCCATCGTCATCAGCACTTTGTAGGAGCCGATCTCGTAAGCCTTGTAGCCGACGGCGGCGAGCACGTTCTTGATAACCTCGTCGCCGGCGGCGAGGTGCGCGAAGCCCGCAACCGTAGCGACCGTGCCGGTCACCGCTTCCTTGGCCATCGAGGCGCTGGTGCCGTGCCTTTCCAGCAACCTGTCCAGGCGCGCCGCCTGTTCAGTCGAGCGCTGCATTTCCTGCTGCATGCGCGCGTGCAGCTCTGCGTAGCGTTCCATGCGCGGCAGCTCGTTCTTCACCGTGCCGATGGCCTGCGTCTCTACCGCGTGCTGGTTGCGCAGCCCGGTCAGGTACACGTCCATCACCATTTTTGATCCACTCATGTCGTCCTCCGTTTAGGTCGGACACCGAACGTGGCTGGCTGTTTCCGGATGCGACACCCGGTCATCAGGAAAGTTTGCACTTGCCATCTGCGTCCGCGCGCACAGCTAGCCGGACCGCGTCCTAGCCGTGTGGCGCTTCGCCTCAGCTCCGTAGGTCGGACTGACCGGCTATGTCGGTACGTTCCACCCCGTCGAATCGCAGGATGAAATCGGCTCCGTAGGCTGTCGACGGCGTCTGGTAACCTGGCCTGGCACCGCCTGCGGCGGCGAGTCTCGCCACTTCCACCGCCGTCCGCGCAGTGAGCGCGTAAGGCTCTGGCGTGGTCAGCAGCGACGACACGCGGTGGCCGGCCGCGTCCCACGCTTCTGCCAGCACCGCGGCGCGGCCGCTCGCCCGGTCCTCCGCCGATGGTCCCGGCGGCAAATGCCGGTCGATGCGGCCCTGCAGGAACCGCAGGACCGGACCGCTCGACAGCAGCTTGCGGATCCTGGCCGGCAGGGCCGTCGCGGCCTTGATCTCGCGCGTCGCCTCGAAGAACACCTCGATGTCGGGGATGCCGGTGGAGCGCCAGGCGGTGGAAACGTCGCCCCACGGCACGCCGATCGTTTGCCGCACGCCCTGGCCGAAATCCGCCGTCTGCCGCAGCCGGGCGTCGCCCTGCACGATCGCGCCGCCCCGGCGGACGCGCATGCCGGTGCCCATGCCCTCCAGCATCGTCTTCTTCGTGCCCCGGCTCGCCTTGGACAGCCCGCCTACGGAGAGGCGCAGCCGCACGGCGCCCGGCAGCCATAACGCCACATGCGCCGCCAGGCAGTCGCTGGGCACCACATCGAAACCCGCCCCGGGCAGCAGCATCACGCCAGCCGCCCGCGCCTTGTCGTCCCAGCCCGCAAGCGCCTCGAAGACGTCGATCTCGCCGGTGATGTCGCAGTAGTGCACACCCGCCTGCATGCAGGCGGACGCCATCGGCGCGGCAGTCGCCGAGAACGGGCCCGCGGCGTGCAACACGGCCTCGACGCCGCGAAGCTGCGCAGGTGCCGGATCAAGCCCGAAGGCCCGCCATTCCAGCCCGAGACCCTCGGCAAGCGGGCGCAGCCTGTCCGGGTTGCGGCCCGCCAGCACCGGGTCCAACCCGCGTTCGGCTGCGTGCTCGGCGCAGAGGCGGCCTGTGTAGCCGGTTGCGCCGTAGATCAGAAAGGTCACTTACGGGCTCACCGACGTAAGGCAGAAGCAAGCGTCTTCTTTTTCGAGAAAAAGAAGCAAAAAGCTTTTGGTGCGGCTGTCGCAGACGGCTGAGACGACACGGATCATTCTGGGACACCTGACGGAGACAAAAGTTTTTTAGTGCTCTTCAGTGTCCGTTTGAAACGTCGGCCTGGTGAGTCAGCCGGTGTGATTTTTCGAGCACCGGAGCGTCGTGCGAGTAGCACGTTGTCGCATGACAAAACCGCGTCAGATGGCCGCCAGGGCGACGTTCCAAACGGACACTCAAAAAGAACTGCTTGCCTTGCCTCGATCAAACAACCTCCAGCACCATCGAAGCCGCATGCCTTGCGCCGTACTCGTCGGTAGCCCGCACTTGCAGCCGATGCGTCCCCGCGCCCAGCCAGGCCGGTAGCCCAGCCTGCCACAGATGCGACGACAGCTCAGGCTTCACCCAGGGTTTCCGCGTGGCAGCGTTGCGGCCATACACGTCAAGCACGAACGGGTCGACGCGCAGGACCGGAGTCATCGCGGCAAACGCGCCGTTGCCGGCCGCCAGCTCGACCGTGGAGTGCGGGCCGCCGTCGAAGAAGTTCACCACCACGCGGGTGGAGCCCACTTGCGCCGCACCGATCGGGCCGGTCAGCAGCGCGCCCGGCGCGTACTCGCTCAGCAGCTCCGGCGACAGCTCGTGCGCCTGGCTGTCGAGCACGATGCGCAGCAACCCGCGCGACGGGTCGTGCGCCGGCAACAGCCGCGTGGTGGCGCGATCGCCATCCACCGAGAGGACGTGAAAGCCGGACGGGGCACCGTCGGTGGCCAGCGCCACGGGAATGCCGCGCACGTCGTCCGGTCCGCTCCAC
This sequence comes from Acetobacteraceae bacterium, assembly GCA_965198755.1. Lineage (GTDB taxonomy): Bacteria > Pseudomonadota > Alphaproteobacteria > Acetobacterales > Acetobacteraceae > BOG-908. The sequence continues at coordinate 2,094,847 of OZ240673.1, read as the reverse complement.
CAGCTGCCGCTTGCCGCCGAGAGCACGTGGTGGTGGTGCCCCTTGCCGCTACCAGCCTGCCCGTTTCCAGCCTGCCCGCTTCCAGTCTGCCCGCTTCCAGTCTGCCCGCTTCCAGACTGGCCATTTCCGATCTGGGCGTGCGCAGCTGTAACCGGCTTGCCGTCCGCGCCCAGGTACCAGTGCTCGTTGGTGTGCGTGTGGCCGCTGAAGCTGATGCAGTGCGGATGCGTGGCGATGGCGGCCAGCAGGTCGGGCGTGTCGGTGTTGGCGTTGGCCGGCTCGCTCGCCAGCAGCGTGTAGAGCGGGATGTGGTGGGAGAGCACCACCAGGCCGTCGCGGGGCACGTGCGCCAGAACGTTGCGCACGAAAGCGAGCTGGCGCGGGCCGAAACGGCCGCGGTAGTGGCCGGCGCCAAGCGGCCGCGCCGGGTCGGTGCCGAGATACTCCACGTTGTCCAGCAGGATGAACGTGGCACCGCCATACTGGAACGCGTAATGGCGGGCGCCGAACACGCGCTTCCACGTCTCGCGGGAGAGCGCGTCGTCAGGCGCCTCGTAGTTCATGTCGTGGTTGCCGGGGCAGGCGTGCCAGGGAATGCCGGCGGTTCCCATCATCCGGTTGAACCGATCGTAGAACGCCAGGTCGTCGAACATCAGGTCGCCATGCGCTATGGCAAAGGCGGCCGGGACCTCGCCCATTTGCGCCACCACGTCGTCGCGCACGTAGCCCAGTTCGGCGATGCTTTCAGGTTGCGGGTCTGTCAGCAGCAACGCGTCGAAACGTGTCGGCTCGTCTTGCCGGCGCAACACGAAATCGATGCTCGCAGGAAGCGGGCCGGTGGGCGACACGCCGGCGAAGCGCGTGCGCAGCGAGGCCGGCGTGCCGCCCGGGCTGTACAGATAGGCAAACCGCGCGAGCTGCGTCTCGGGGTCCACAGGCGTGGTCCAGAAGCTGGGCTTGATGACGAACACGCTCTCCCCCGCGGCCAACGGCAGCGACCAGCTTCCGTCCGCCCCCGTTGCCACCACGTCCAGGCCGTTGCTGACCAGGATGTCCGGCACGCCCCTGCGGCCTGCGCCGGCCTCTTCGTAGACAGTGCCCTTGGCCGTCACCGGAGTCGCCTCCGCCTCGGCGGCTCCGGCCGCGGCCAGGCTGGCCACCGTCGCGCCGAACAACACGGCGCGACGCGGCAGCAGCGGCTGCGTCATTGTCCCGCGCCGAACAGAGAAGTTTTCATGTTGCTACCTCTTGCGGTGGTCACCCAGCCGGGCAGAGACACGGTCGACACCGGCCTCAAGCCGAACATGCCGCAAGGCGCCACGTCAAGGTCCCGCAATCTCGGGTGTCGGCTTGTACCGGGCGAGCCAAGCCGTTCTCTTGTCATACATCATGAACGCAGCAACGACACGAACCGGTCGTTGAACACCGCAAGTTGCCGCTCATCCGAAGCGCGCTTTCTGCTGAATACAAGCAGCCGGGCGCGGCGGTCGCCGTCCACTTCGATGAACTCTCGGCACCTCTTCGTCTAAGAGGCACACGCTGCAGAATGCTGCGGCAAAACTGACGAAGAAATACTTGTCGCAAGTCGCAGTCGCCACGTTCGTTCCTCGCAAAAACACGGCCGATTTCTGAATCCGGTCGACAGAAGATTGCGAACCTTGAACCTGATCTCTGCATGACATCAGCAAGGCAAGGCCTTCTTTTCTGAAGAAAAAAAGCAAAAGACTTTTGGTCCTGCTGTCGCGAAGGTTCTGTTGCGCTCCCCGTAGAAACCACTTTTTTCAAAAAAGAACTGCTTGCCTTGGCCTTCACAACTCTTGCCCGCCGGCACACGGCCACAAAATGCCCAAGCTGCCGCTCGGCATTGCGGCCGAGGCGTTCAGCCAGCCTCCCTCACCTGACACCGGCACGGCAAAACCGGAGCCGAGGAGCGCTTCGGCCAGCGCGGCGACCGCCTCTGTGAGGCAAGCCCGGCGCTCGCGGTCGAGTGCGAGCTTGTAGAGGTAGTTGTCGAGAAGCACCGCATCGCCGGCCTGTGCGGCGGCCAGCGCGCGCAGCAGGCGGCGCTCGTCTTTCGTCAGCGCCGCCGCACCACATGCTCCCATGCGTGGAGCCCGCGTCCAATGCTCCGCTCGCGTCGCCAAATGGAACGCCCGGAACGCGCGCTCAGCTTGCACGAGGTGGCGGGATGGCGGCAACGGCGCAAGGCTCGCATCGCCGCGCTCGCCGGCCACGGCCCGCAAGGCCGCGACCGCCACGTGCGCGCTGGCGCTTCCGGCCATGACGGCGGCGAGAGATAGCGCGGCCGCAACCTGCGTGCTCGTCATCAGACATCTCCGGCGGGCAGTCCCACCTGGCCCATGCTATTGCGAATGACTCTCAATGTCAAGTAGAGAAGGCCAACCAGCCAGTGAGCAGCCGATGGACAACGCGCATGACGAGTGCCTTCGGGGCGACGAACCCGACGAGCGCGTGACGCTCCCCGTTGAACAGGGCGTGCTGTTGTGGTGCATGCGCATGCTGGTCATCGAAATGAAGCACGGCGTCGGGGCGGAGGAGCGGACCGAGGAGTTGCTTTCTGCCCTGGGTGCGCAGTCCGCGTTGCCCTGTCTGAAATGCTTCATGTCTGCCCTCAGCCGCGGCTGCACACGCATGATCGAGGTGCAGTGCATGTCTTGTAGGCGCGTCAGCCCGGACGAGCATGCGCTGCTAGACACGCTGGCGCTGACACAGGCGATGCGCCCGTTCGAGGCGCTGCTGCTGCTGCGCGGCTTCGTCACACAGGCGGGCGCTGAAGCGGCGCTCCAGGCCGCAGACGGCGTGGCACGGGCGTTGGCGCAGGCAGGCCGCTTTCTGCCCGAGCCGGACGAGGAGGTGCGGCGTTACGGATTGTCGGGCGTGCGGTCTCCTCGCGGGGCGGAGGTGACGCTGCATTGACGTGTGTGGCTGGGCGGAACTGATCGGTGATCGAAGCAAGGAAGCGGTTCTTTTTTGAAAAGAGAACGAAAAACTCTTGGTCCTTGGTTGCGTGCTGCGGAGGTTTCGTGACAGCAGGTCTAGTATCGTAAATACGCTGGTGCGCCTGGCCTTTCTTACTCTGCGTCTCGCGCGATGCGGCCCGAGGTTTGACTCATCGGAGTACGGCGAGGTCCTGCTGTCGCGGCGTTTCCCTCACGCGCGCAAGGGAACAAGAGTTTTGGTTCTTTCTTTCAAAAAAAAACCGTTTGCCTCGCCAACCCCCAATCGCCGCTCTCACCAAGCCACACCATCCCTGAAGCAACCAGGCAGGACACACCAACGATGAACAGCCAGCTTCTGCGCCGGTGGCACACCTACCTGGGTGCTTTCATCGCGCCCAGCATCCTGTTCTTTGCCTTCACCGGCGCGTTGCAACTCTTTAGCCTGCACGAGGCGCATGATGGCTACCAGCCGGCACCGGTGATCGAAAAGCTGGCCCAATTGCACAAGAACCAGGTGTTCGCGCTGAAGCATCGCGGGCCGCCGCCGGGCAAGGCGCCAGCATCCGGGGCGAGCGGTCCCGCAGTTCCGCACGACGACCAGCCGGCAATCCGGACCTACGTGTTGAAGTGGTTCTTCCTACTGGTGGCATTGGAGCTGATCGTCTCCACTGCCTTCGGTATCTGGATCGGTTTGAGCCGCCGGCGCGGCAGAAAGACGACGATCGGTCTCATTGCGGCAGGATGCGTTCTGCCGTTGGCGGTCCTCCTCGTCTGAGCGCCGAGACAGCAAGTTACAATCTTCGTGCGCGCGCACACGCAAGCGGCAATCCCGTGCGCTCGTACACGCATGCGGAGATCAAGCGTGTCGCCTTAGCGAACCGCGCCAGCCTCGCCCGCCGGGCCGTGCTCCTGCCGATCGCAACAGCCGTCGCATGACACTGCATCCACGTGGCGGAACGCAATCCGCTCTCGCCTGTTGTCGTGCGGATGCGCGCGCGCAAAGCCGGACGCGTGCAACCGCTTTTCTGAACTAGCGGGTAGCAAACCAGTCTGGCACATCGCTCAAGCGCCATCGAGCTTGCAAAATTCCGGATGCGCAAGCGTCAAATATTTTTTGTGAAGAACTGATGCGCTTCACGATAACGCTGCCGACTCAAGCGTATGGTGCGAAATTCCGCCTGAATCGGCGTTGCTTGTGGACATTATGGCGGAACGGTTGCAACAAGAGGGTTTCAAAATAGATCAAGGGTCGATGATGCCACCTATTGACGACCCGCGGGTCGCCATCGTGGGCGCCGCCTGCCGCCTACCCGGAGCATCCGACGAGGATGCGTTTTGGCATCTGCTCGACAGCGGGCAGTGCGCCGTGGGCGACGTGCCGGCCGGCCGCTGGTCCGCTGCGCGCTACCTGCATCCGCGCCGGTCCGAGCCCGGGTACAGCTACAGTTTCCAGGGCGGCTACATCGAGGGCGCGCTCGCCTTCGACCCCGGCGTGTTCGGCATCTCGCCGCGCGAGGCGGCCGAGATGGACCCGCAGCAACGCCTGCTGCTCGAAGCGGTGTGGGGTGCGCTGGAGGATGCCGGCATCCCGCCCGGCACCCTCGCCGGCGAGAACGTCGGCGTCTATGTCGGCGCGTCGAGCCTGGATTACGGCAACCTGCAGGTGGCCGACCTCGGCGCCATCGACAGCCACTTCATGACCGGCAACACGCTCTCCGTGCTGGCCAACCGCATCTCCTACATCTACGACCTGCGCGGGCCCAGCTTCACCGTGGACACCGCGTGCTCTTCCTCGCTGGTGGCGTTCGCCCAGGCGCAGGCGGCCATCGCGTCGGGCCAGATCGACACCGCCATCGTCGCCGGCGTCAACCTGCTGCTCTCGCCGTTCCCCTTCGTTGGCTTCTCGCGCGCCGGCATGCTCTCGCCCACCGGGCTGTGCCGCCCGTTCGCCGCCGGCGCCGACGGCTACGTCCGCGGCGAGGGCGTGGTCGCCATGGTGGTCACCCGCCTGCAGAGCGCGGTCGCACAACGCTACAGGGTGCGCGCCGTGGCCCTCGCCTCGGGTGCCAATTCGGACGGCCGCACCAACGGCATCGCTTTGCCCGCCACGCTCGGCCAGCGTCACCTGCTGGAGCGCGTCTACGGCGAAGCCGGCATCGATGCCGACCGGCTCGCCTTTGTCGAGGCGCACGGCACCGGCACCAGCGTGGGCGACCCGGCGGAGGCCGCCGCCATCGGCCAGGCCCTCGGCCAGCGACGCACCTCGCCGCTGCCGATCGGCTCGGTGAAATCCAACATCGGCCACCTCGAGCCGGCGTCCGGCCTAGCCGGGCTGCTCAAGGCGGTCCTGGCGCTGGAACACCGCCGCCTACCCGCCTCGTTGCATGCCGCGGCCGCCAACCCGGCCATCGACTTCGCCTCGCTTAACCTCAGCCTTGCCACTGCGCCCATCGCCCTGCCGCCGGACGGCGTGTGGCTCGCCGGCGTCTCCTCGTTCGGCTTCGGCGGCACCAACGCCCACGTGGTCATCCGCCAGCCGGAGGCGGGCGAACAGCCGGCCGCGCGGACCAACGGTGCGGCCGGCAAGCAGGCCGAACTGCTGGTGCTGTCCGCCCACTCCCGCCAGGCGCTCGGCGCGGTGAGCAGCGCCTATGCCGACCTGATCGAGGCGGGCAGCGACCCGGCCCAGCTCGCAACCGAACTGGCCTGGCAGCGCGACCTCGCTGTTCACCGTGCGGCGTTCCCGGTTGGCGGCGCGACGGCTCCCGCCCTGCGCCAGTTCGCCGCAGGGCAGGCCGCGCCCGGCTGCGCTGCGGGCACCGCCCCGTCGCTTCCGCCGAAAATCTGCTTCGTCTACGCCGGCAACGGCAGCCAGTGGACCGGCATGGGCCGCACCGCCTTTGCACAGGACGCCGCCTTCCGCGCCCGCTTCCGCGAGGTGGATGCGAGCTTCGCCCGCTTCGCCGCCTGGTCGCTGGAGGAGGCGCTGCACGACCCGGAGCACGCCGGCTCGCTGCGTCAGGCGGAACTGATCCAGCCGCTGCTGTTCGCCGTGCAGTCGGCACTCACCGCCAGCCTCGCCGCGTACGGCCTGGTGCCGGACATGGTGCTGGGCCACAGCGTGGGCGAAGTGGCGGCCGCCGAGGCCGCCGGCGCGCTCAGCCTCGACGAGGCGGTGCGGGTGATCTTCCACCGCAGTGCCCAGCAGGAGGCGGCGTTCGGCCTGGGCGGCATGGCGGTGGCCAACACCTCGCGCGAGGCGGCACTCGCCCTGTTCGAGGAGCCGGGGCTGCAGGGCCTCGAAATCGCCGCGGTGAACAGCCCGGGCGCGGTCAGCATCTCCGGCCCCATGCCGGCCATCGAGGCCTTTGCCCGCCTGGCTCGCCGCCGCCGCGTCGCAGCAAGGGTGCTCGACCTCGCCTACCCGTTCCACTGCAGCCTGCTGGACCGGCTGCGCGTGCCGGTGCTGCGCGCCTTCGGCACCATCGCGTGCGCGCCGGGGAACGTGCCGTTCATCTCCACCGTCACGGGCTCGGGCGTGGCCGGCGACGCGCTGGACGCGGCGTACTGGTGGCAGAACGTCCGCGCACCGGTGCTGTTCAGCGATGCGGTGGAGACGGCGGGCCGCCAGGGTGCGACCGTCTTCCTCGAAGTCGGCCCGCGCCCGATCTTGCAGGCCAGCATCACCGATACCCTGCGCCACGCCGGGCTCGACGGCACGGTGCTGCCGAGCCTGGTGGAGAAGGAGGCCGGCGGCAACCCGCTGCTGCCGATCCTCGCGCGTGCGGTCGTGCTCGGCTGCGCGGTGGACCGCGCCCGGCTGTTCGGCGCCCGCCCCGCCGGCGGCATGCGGCTGCCCGCCTATCCCTGGCAGCGCAAGGACTTCCAGCAGGCGCGCACCAGCGAGGCGATGGATTTGTGCGGCGCCGTGCCGGGCCATGCCCTGCTCGGCACCAGGCTGCGCGCGGGCACGCCGGAGTGGCGCAACCTGATCGACGCGGCCACGCTCCCCTATCTGGCCGACCACCGCATCGACGGCGAGGTCGTGCTGCCCGCCTCGGCGTTTGCCGAGATGGCGCTGGCGGTCGCCCGCGAGACCTACCCCACCGGCCCGATCGGGCTGGAGGATTTCGACATCCTCGCCTGGCTGACCTTGCCTGCGGACCAGATGCGCGAGCTGTCCGTCCGCCTTCATGCCGACGCCGCCATCGTGGAGGTCTGGAGCCGCGCACGCTTCGCCGCCGGCGAGTGGACCCTGCACGCGAAAGGCCGCATCGTCCGGGTCACCTCGCCGGTGCCGGTGGCAGCTTGCCTGCAGCATCTGCCCAAGCGTCTGACCGCTTCCGAGGTGTATGCCAGCGCGGAGGCCAGCGGCGTCAGCTACGGCCCGGCATTCCGCCGCGTGCTGGGCGGCACCCGCAGCGACACGCAGATCGACGTAGCGCTGGCGACGGTCGACGCGGCGGACGCGGCCGGCGCGCGGGACGTGCTGCACCCGATTGCGCTGGATGCCGCCTTCCATGCGATGTTCGACAACATCAAGCGTCGCCCGGGCGAACGCCACGCCTACCTGCCGGTCCGCTTCGCTGCCCTGCGCGTGCAGCAGGACCATGCCGCGCCAGCCCGCGCGCTGGTGGTGATCAACCGGGAGACCGACCGCTCGCTCTCCGTCGACGTCACCCTTCTCGACGCCGAGGGCCGCACCATCGCCGTGCTGACCGGCGGCCTGTTTCGCGCCGTGGTGCTCGAGCGGTCTGCACCGGAGCACGCGTTTTTCCGCCAGCACTCGGTCCGACTGTCGCGCACGGACGCGCCGCAGGCAGCACGCGCCTGCGCGGCGGCCGCACTCGGCCGGCTTGCGGGCCAGGCCACGCCGGAGTCCTGGCTATACCTGGGCGCCTTTGCCCGCGCGCTGGCGTTTGCCAGCCTGCGAAACGCTATTGGCGGCTCGCCCGTCCTGCCGTCCGCCGGCGCGGCCGCGCCCCTGGCGCAGACGCTGCTGGCCGACCTGGCCCGCGCCGGCCTCGCCACCCACGCCGCGTCCGGCTGGCGCCTCGCCGACGAGAGCGGCCTGCCCGAAGCCGGCGACATCCTGCAGAGCTTTGCCGCGGACCATCCGGAGGCGAGCGCCGACATCCTGCTCGCGTCCCAGGCGCTGGCCAGCCTGCCGGGCGTGTTGCGCACCGGCCGCACCGCGCCGCTCGGCACCGCGCTGACCGAGCGTTTTGAAAACCATACGATCCTGCTGGCCCCGGTGTTCGAGGCGGCAGCCTCCGTCTGCGCCGTCCTGCAGGCGCTTGTTGCGCCGGAGCCATTGCGCGTGCTGGTCGCCGAACCGGCATGCCTCGGCGTGCTGCACAGCCTGGCGGGCCTGATCCGCGAAGGGTGGGTCGCGGTCAGCGTGATCGGCACGGATCCCAGGCGTCTGAACCTGATCCGGGCACGGCACGGCGAGGCTGGCGGGATCGGCTTCCTGGATGCCGACGCGGACGACGTGCCGGATTTCGACCTGGCACTCTGCCTGGCACTCGCGCCGATGTCCGGCGACGTCCTGCTCGGCCAGGCGATCGCGCGCCACCTCGCCCCGGGCGGGCTGCTCTGCGTCCTCCAGCCACCCGCCAGTCCCGTGTTCGACTGCCTGCTTGGCGCCCAGGACGAGTGGTTCGCCCAGACGACATACGCTGCGACACACGCTGCGACACAGACCGCGACGTACACCGCACCGCTCGGCCGCATCGCCGCCGCGCGTGACGGCAGGCGCTGGCTGCAGGCGTCCGGTTTCAAGGAGGTCGCTACCCACGCGCTCGGTGAGGATGTCGGCAGCCTCGTCGTCGGTCACACCGGCGCACGGCTTGCGGGTGCCGCCGAGGCCGCGCCGGTGCTGCTGCTGCAGGACTGGCCGGACCTCGCTTGCGCCCTGCAGGCGCGCGGCCACGCTGTCCAGCGCGCGGCCGCCGGCGGGCTGGCGCAGGCCTGGCCGGCGATGGCTGCGTCCGGCGACGGCCAGGCCGCGCTGGTGTTCCTGGCTCAGGCGGACGGGCAGGGCGGGCTGGCAGGCTGCCTCGCGAAGCTCGCCGCGGTGCTCAACGCCGCGCAACCCGCCAAGTGCAAGCTCTGGGTGGTGGTCCGCGGGCTGCGCGCGGCCGATGCCGCCGCTATCGACCCGCTGGCCGAGGCGGTCTGGAGCTTCGCCCGCGTCGCCGTCAACGAGTACCCCGGCATCGAGCTGCGTCTGGTGGACCTGGCGCAGGCGCTAAATCCGGCAGAAGCGGCGCAGCACATGGCGGCGCTAATCGCAGCACCTGGCGAGGAGGCGGAACTGCTGGTGGACGCATCTGGCGTCTCGGCGGTGCGCCTGTCCGCGGCGCCGCCTGCCACCGCCGAGGTGGCCGCCGTGCGGCTGCAACCCGGTCCGCAAGGCGCGCTGTCCGGGTTCGACTGGGTGCAGACGCCGCGCCGCGCGCCGGATCCCGGCGAGATCGAGCTGCGCATCGCCGCCGCCGGACTGAACTTCCGCGACGTCATGCTGGCCAGCGGCCTGCTGGACGACGACGTGCTCGACGACGGCATGGCCGGCGCGGTGCTCGGCTTCGAATGCGCCGGCGAGGTACTGCGCGTGGGCGAAAGCGTGGCCCACCTGCAGCCGGGCGACGCGGTGATGGGCTTCGGCCGCGAGAGCTTTGCCACCCACGCCACCGCCGACGCCCGCGTCTTCGTCCGCGTGCCGGACGGCGTGGCGCCGGAGGCGGCCGCCACCATCCCCGTGGCCTTTCTCACCGCCTGGTACGCGCTGGTGCACATGGCGCAAATCCAGCCCGGCGAGTGGGTGCTGATCCACGGTGCCGCCGGCGGCGTGGGCCTGGCCGCCCTGCAGGTGGCCCGGCTGCGCGGTGCGCGGGTGGCGGCCACCGTCGGCTCGCCGGAGAAGCGGGCGCTGGTAGCAGCCTTCGGCGCCGAGCGCATCTACAACTCCCGCAGCACCGCGTTCGCCGACGAGATCCGTGCCGACATCGGTGGCGTGGACGTTGTGCTGAACTCGCTGGCCGGCGAGGCGATGCAGGCAGGCCTGCGATGCCTCAACCCGTTCGGCCGCTTCGTCGAGCTTGGCAAGCGCGACTACGTGGCCAACACCACGCTGGGCCTGCGCCCGTTCCGTCGCAACCTCAGCTACTTCGGCGTCGATCTGGACCAGCTGCTGGCCGCCAATCTCGGCCTCGTCGAACGCCTGCTCGCCGAGATCGCCGGCCACTTCGCCGCCGGCACGCTCTCCCCGCTGCCCTACCAGGCGTTCGACTGGCACGAAGCCGCGGCGGCGTTCCGGCTGATGCAGTCCGGCGGCCACGTAGGCAAAATCCTCATCCGCCCAGCCGCACGCCCTCTCGCCACGGTGCTGCCGCGCGCCGCTTTCCGCCCGGGAGACGGCGCGCACCTCGTCGTCGGCGGCACCGGTGGTTTCGGCTTCGAGACCGCCTGCTGGCTGGCCGGGCTGGGTGCGGCCACCGTCGTCGTGGCCTCGCGCAGCGGCGTGCTGGCGCCGGAGCTGCAGGCGCGCGCTGACTCCCTGCGCGCCGGCGGCACCACCCTGCTGGTCGAGACCCTAGACGTGACCGACGCGGCTGCGGTGACCGCACTCGTCGGTCGCCTGGCACGCGACCACGGCCGCGTGGCCGGCGTGATCCACGCCGCCGTGGTGCTGGACGACGCGCTGATCGCCAACCTCGAGCCGCACCGCCTGGCCCGCGTGCTGGCGCCCAAGGTTGCGGGTGCCGACAATCTCGACCATGCCACGCGCGGCGCGGCGCTGGACTACTTCGTCGCCTACTCGTCGGTGGCCGCCATGGTCGGCAACCCCGGCCAGGGCGCCTACGCGGCCGCCAACGGCTACCTGCAGGGCCTGATGGCCCGCCGTCGCGCCGCTGGCCTGCCCGGCCTCGCGGTCGGCTGGGGTGCCATCTCGGACGCCGGCCTGCTGGCCCGCGACCCACACAACGCCGCCAGGCTCGCGCGTCTGGCAGGTATCGAGGCGATGACCTCGCGCGCCGCCCTCTCCCACCTCGAGACCCTGCTCGGCCAGGGCGCGGCGAACCCGGCCAGCGTGCAGTGCGCGCTGTTCCACGCCGGCGAGGCGCAGCGGTTCAAGCTGCTGCGCACGCCTGCCTTTGCCGGGCTGTTCGCCGACGGCCAGGCGGCCGCCGAGCGCGAGGTCGACCTGGCCACGCGGATCGCCGGCAAGAGCGACGGCGACGCCCGCGCCCTGGTGGCCGCCCTGGTGGCCGCCGACGTCGGCCGCATCTTCCGCCTGCCGCCGGACGAGGTCGAGATGACCCGGCCGCTCGACGAACTGGGACTGGATTCTATGATGAGCCTGGATTTGCGCATGAGCATCGAAAAACGTTTCGGCATCGAGCTGCCCGTCATGGCCATCAGCGCCGGCGTCAGCGTCAACGAGTTGGCGGGGCGGCTGATCGCCAGCCTGCGCGCCGGCGGGCAGCCCGCGGACGACGCCAGCCAGCAGATCATGCAGCGCCACGGCATCCAGGACGCCTCCCTGGCCGCCGGGCTGGCCGGGGCCGCCCCCGCTGCCGTCTCGGCCCCAACCGCGCGCCGCACCGACGCCGCCGTGGTGCTGGCATGAGCGTGGCCGTGGCCGCCGCACGCCGCAGCGGGGCGCCGGCATGAACGCGCTCCCGCCGGCAGGCCGGCTGACCGGGGGCGCCAAGGCGGCACTGCTGGACACCATGCGGCGCGCCACACCCGCCGAGACGCGCGAGCAGGAGGCGCCCGCCGCCGCCGCCCGCGAGATGTCCTTCGAAAGCCTGCCGGCCTACCAGATGCTGAGCAGCCAGCGCGCCATGGCCGACGGGCTCGGCCTGCGGTTCCCGTTCTACCGCACGCACGCGGCCCGTGCCGGCGCGCGCAGCGTCGTCGACGGTCACCCCGTGGTGAACTTCGCCTCCTACGACTACCTTGGCCTGAACGGCCACCCGGAGATCACCGACGCGGTCGCCGACGCCACGGCCACCTGGGGCACCAGCGTGTCCGCCAGCCGCATCACCGCCGGCGAGCGCGGCTTCCACGCGGCACTCGAGACCGCACTGGCCGGCATCTACCAGAGCGAGGCCGCACTCGCCTTTGTCAGCGGCCACGCCACCGCCATCTCCACCATCGCGGCCCTGCTCGGCCCGCGCGACCTCATCCTGCACGACTCGCTGATCCACAATTGCGTGGTGGTGGGTGCCCAACTCTGCGGCGCCACGCGGCGGTCGTTTCCGCACAACGACATGGACGCGCTCGACGATATCCTGGCTGCCAGCCGCGGCCGTTTCGAACGCGTGCTGATCGTCTCGGAGGGCCTCTACTCGATGGACGGCGACGGGCCGGACCTCGCCCGCCTCGTCGAGGTGAAGGAGCGTCACGAGTGCTGGCTGATGGTCGACGACGCGCACGCGCTGGGCGTACTCGGCCGCACCGGCCTCGGCGTCTTCGAAATGGCGGGCGTCGACCCCGGACGGGTCGACATCTGGCTCGGCACCCTGTCCAAGACCCTGGTCAGCTGCGGCGGCTACGTGGCCGGCAGCGCCGCCCTGATCGACTACCTCAAGCTCGCCGCCCCCGGCATGGTCTACAGCGTCGGCCTGCCCGCACCCGCCGCGGTGGCCGCGCTGACCGCCATCGGGCTGATGTTGCGCGAGCCCGAGCGGGTGGCGCGCCTGCAGTCCAACGGCCAGCGCTTCCTCGAAGGTGCGAGAGCCGCCGGGCTCGACGTCGGCACCAGCTGGGGATACGCCGTTACCCCGATCGTGCTGGGCGACTCGCTGCGGACCCTCACGCTTGCCGACCGGCTGCTCGAACGCGGCTACAACGCGTTCCCGATCATCCCGCCGGGCGTGCCCGAGCGCTCCGCCCGGCTGCGTTTCTTCATCTCCTCCGAACACACCGAAGCCGAGATCGACGGCGCGGTGGCCGCCGTGGCCGAGGAACTGGCCGCCCTGACCGGCGCGGGAAAGCCGTCGGCAAAGGCCCCGTCCTGACCACGCCGACCTTTGCCAGCGTCGTGGTCACCGGCGCGTCCAGCGGCATCGGCGCGGCGCTGGCCGCCCAGTACGCTGCACCTGGCGTCACCCTGGGCATCACCGGCCGGGACGCAACCAGGCTGGACATCGTCGCCGCGCAGCTCCGCGCGGCCGGCGCCGCGGTGGTGCCAGGCGTCTTTGACGTCCGCGACCGCCTTGCACTCGCCGCGTTCCTGGCCGACTTCGACGCGAGCCACCCGGTCGACCTGCTGGTGGCCAACGCCGGCGTGCTGGAAGGCCGTCAGGCGGACGGCACGCTCGAGGACGGAGAGGTCGCCCGACGTGTCGTCGAGATCAACCTGCTCGGCGCCATCGACACGGTGCACGCCGTGCTGCCTGCCATGACGGCACGCGCCCGCGGCCACATCGTGCTGGTCAGCTCGCTCGCGGGCATCTCGCCAGTGGCAGACGCGCCGGCCTACAGCGCCAGCAAGGCCGGCCTGCTGGGCTACGGCCGGGCGCTGCGGGCAGCGTTGCAGCCGACTGGCGTGCGCGTGTCTGTGGTCTGCCCCGGCTACGTCGCCAGCGCCATGACCGACAGCCACATCGGCAAGCAGCCCGGCAAGATCAGCGCGCCGGCAGCGGCCCGGCTGATTGCCGCAGGCATCGCGCGCGACCGTCCGGTCATCGGGTTTCCGCGGGTGCTATACTGGCTGGCCTTGATCACGCCGTTCGTGCCTGAGGCGGTCAACCGGCTGGCGACGCGGGATTTGCGGTTCCACGTGGCGCCGCGATAAGCAAGCAAGCGGTTCTTTTTTGAAAAAAAGAACCAAAAAACTTTTGACTCTGTTGTCGCGGATCTTTCCGAGAGCGCGCGACAGCAGAGTCAAAAGTTTTTTGGTCCTTTTTTTCAAAAAAGGACTGCTTGCTTCCTTTGAGTCAGCATCATCGCCATCTGGTATTACGTCCAACAAAGCAGGATTTGCTTCAGCGATTCCTCATCCAGTCCCACACTAGGAGAAGCGGAGGAGGGATCATGATGGCGAAGAAAATCCAATCGAACATCTGCGGCATGGTGAAGTCCTTCCGTTCGTCAACCTTCGCTAGCTACGGATGCCACATCCCGAAGTTTCGGGCAGAACCGGAGGTCCGCAACACGGTGCGGTGACGCCGGTTGACGGCGGTTCTGAGCCTTGCGTTCGGACAGGCTGAGCTTGCGTTTTTTGAACAGTAAAACTTCTACCCTGCTGTTGCGGAGGTTTCAGCACCGCGCTCTCTTTTTAAAAAAACAGGCCTTGCTTTCTGTCAAGAGCGTTCTCCGACCTCGGCGGATCGAAAAGCAGGCCGGAAAACGCTCGAGCTCTTTGTTTTGGCGATCATCTGTATCTGACCGGTAATCTCGTCTGGTCGGATGATGCTCTACTGGAAACACCCGAACTTCACTGCTCCACTTACTTGAGTTGGCTGTCCTTGCTGCCCCGGCGGTTGAAGCCGATGTTTGCCGGACGGCGATCGAGCTCCGACTGGCACGTGACGCAGGTGCGCACGCCGGCGAGAGCCGAGCGGCGCGCTGCCGGTATCTCATCACCGCACTCCACGCAGGTGGGAGGCACCCTGGCCTGCCGGCATGCGCGCCCGCGCCCTCATCACCTCGTCGGTGATGGTGTCGTCGATCTGATCCTGCACCGCTCCGTCAGGAGACCATCCACTCGCCATCGCTGCTGCCCTGGTTTGCTACAGACCAAAGTGGGAGGAGCAATGCTCGGTTCAAAGTCCAAACGCCGCACATACAAGGTTTGGGCATCGAACAAGCGGGAAAGGAAGCAAGGCCTTCTTTTCTGAAGAAAATAAGCAAAAGACTTTTGGTCCTGCTGTCGCGAAGGTTCTGCAGCGCGCGCCCAAGGGAACAAAAGGTTTTTGGTTCTTTTTTTCAAAAAAGAACCGCTTGCCTTGCTTGTAGCCGTGACCCGGCATGGCGGACCCGAAAGGATTCGAACCTTCGGCCTCTGCCTTCGGAGGGCAGCGCTCTATCCAGCTGAGCTACGGGTCCCGCTTCGTCCGGATACAATCAAACCGCCATTGATGCCAGCCCCGGCTCGCCCCGCTCAGAACGGCCAGGTGCTGCGCCCGGTCGTTGCCTCCAGCACCCCCGCCGGTGCGGCCGCCGACACGTCGGCAGACCACGCGTGGTCCGCCCGCCAGGATGCCGCGTTGATGTCGGCGCCCGACGGCAGCCAGGCCTGCGGGTTGGCCAGCCACGCGAGCACGTCCGCTTCCACCAGCGTGCGGTCCAGGTCGCGCAACAGCAGGTGGTAGCCGTTCAGGTAGAGCGCGCAGCGCACGTCGGCGGGAAATTTCGCCCAGGCCGCGGCAATGGCCGCCTGCGGTATCACCTGGTCGCGCCGGCCGTTCAGCACCAGCGCGTTGGCCGGCAGGTGGGGGGCCGCCGCCTGTGCCGAGTCCATCAGGTCCACCAGGCCGTAGAGCGTGGCGACGTCGGCGCCGCGCAGGGTGAGAGGGTTGTCGGCCAGCGCGCGCAGCGCCTCGATGTTGTCGCTGGGGGCGATGTCCAGCTTCACCTCGCGCCCGGTCAGCCGCCAGCTGGGTGCCACCAGGTGGGCGCCCCACAGGGCGCTACGCACCAGCAACGCCATCTGCGCGCGCCCCCATACCGCGGGCGAGACGAACACGTAGGCGTCGGCGGTCTGCGGCGCGCTGGCGGCCAGGCACATGGCGACGGCCGCCCCCATGCTCTCGCCCATCAGCACCAGGCGCTGGCCGGGGTAGGCAGCGCGCAATTGCGCCGCCAGGTCGGCCGCATCGCCGATCATGACCGCCTGGCCGGCCCAGCTGCCGCGGTCCGCGGTGGCGCCGAAGCCGCGCTGGTCGGGTGCGACCACCGTGTAGCCGGCCGCGGCGAACCCCACGGCGGGCATGGCCCACGCGTCCCGGCTGTCGGTGAAGCCGTGCAGCGCCAGGATCACGCCGGCGGGAGCCACACCGGGCGCCGGGTGCCAGATGCGGGCGGGCAGTTCGAAGCCGTCGCGCATGTGGAACACCTGGTCGGCCGCCGGGAAGCCGGGCAGCACCGACACGGTGGCGGCCCGGGCGGCGCGCAGCGGGCTCCAGCCGGTGCCGGCCAGCAGCACGACCGCGATGGCCAGCACGGCCAGCGCGGTTGAAACGGCCCCAACCCAGCGTATTGTGCCAACCATCCCCATAGCCCCCGCAACACCGTCAGGATCGAAGATGGCCTTCGGCGCGCAGACCCCAACCCCCGCCATCGGCACGGTGGAGACCATCCTGGTCGACAGCCGCGTGGTCGCCTGCGACGGCGGCGACGGCCCGCTGGGCCACCCGCGCGTCTGGCTGCGCATCGAGCACCAGCAGACGTATTGCCCATACTGCTCGCGCGTGTTCGTGCTCAAGCCCGGCGCGGGGGACGACGACCATTAACGACGCGCCCGACCTCGTCCCCGGCCAGGTGGCTGCCGAGACCGCGCTGCCTGCCGCTCCGGCCGATGACCCGGCCGCTGCGCCCGCCGGCGACAGCCTCGTCCTAGTGGACGGCTCCGGCTACATCTTCCGCGCCTTTCACGCCCTGCCGCCGATGACGCGGGCCGACGGCACCCCGGTCAACGCGGTGTTCGGTTTCACCAACATGCTAGCACGCTTCCTGGCCGCACATGTCGGCACCCACCTCGCCGTGGTGTTCGACGCCGGCAGCACCACCTTCCGCAACCGCATCTACGACCAGTATAAAGCACAGCGCCCGGAGCCGCCCTCCGAGCTGATCCCGCAGTTCAAGCTGGTGCGCGACGCCACCGCCGCGTTCGGTATCGCGTCGGTCGAGTGCGAAGACTGGGAGGCCGACGACCTCATCGCCGCCTACGCCAAAGCCGGCGTGGCCGCCGGCGCCACCGTCACCATCGTCAGCTCCGACAAGGACCTGATGCAGCTCGTGCGTCCCGGCGTCACCATGCTCGACCCGATCAAGCAGAAGCCGATCGGCGAGGCCGAGGTGTTGGAGAAGTTCGGCGTGGCGCCCGACCGTGTCATCGACGTGCAGTCGCTGATGGGCGACAGCGTGGACAACGTGCCCGGCGTGCCCGGCATCGGCCCGAAGAACGCCGCCGAGCTGATCAACCAGTACGGCAGCCTCGAGGCGGTGCTCGACGCGGCACCCACGATGAAGCCCAGCAAGCGCCGCGACAACCTGATCGCCCACGCCGAAGCCGCCCGCATCTCGAAGAAGCTCGTCACCCTGTGCGACGACGCGCCGATGCCGCTGACCATCGACTCCATGCGTTGCTCGCCGCTCGACCGCACCCGCCTGTCGGACTGGCTGCACACGATGGGCTTCCGCAGCACCGCACTCCGCCTCGGCCTGGAGGAAGGTGCCGCCAAGCCGGAGGCTGAGGAGGCGCCCACACCGCGCACCGCCGCCGCCTACGGCCCATACGACGTGGTGGCCACCGAGGACGCGCTCGCCGGCTGGATCGCCGAGGCCACGCGCGCGCGCCGCGTCGCCGTCCACGTTCAGACCGACCTCGACCCGCGGCCGTGGCGCGCAACCCTGCTCGGGATCGGACTGGCCACCGCGCCGGGCCGCGCTTGCTACGTGCCGTTGCCGGTGGGCGAGCTGACCGAGCCCCGCCTGGCCGCCGACGCCGTGCTCGCCGCACTCGCCCCGCTGCTGGCCGACCCGTCGGTGCTGAAGATCTCCGCCAACGCAAAATACGCCCGCCTGGTGCTGCAGCTTGCCGGTTCGCCGCCGCCCCACCCGATCGACGACCCCACCCTGATCAGCTTCGCCCAGGCCGCCGGCGCTCACGACCACGCGCCCGCCGACCTCGGCCCGCTGCATCTCGGCCACACGCCCAAATCGCTCGACGAGACCACCGGCACCGGCCGCAACCGCCTCGTCTTCGCCGCCGTCCCGGTCGGCCGCGCGGCCGACTACGCCGCCGAACAGGCCGACGTGGCGCTGCGCCTGTGGGACGTGCTGCGCCCGCGCCTGCGCACCCACCAGTCGTTGGGCCTCTACGAGCAGATCGAACGCCGCCTGATCCCGGTGCTCGCGGAAGCCGAACGCGCCGGCATCCGCGTCGACGAGGCCGAACTCCGCCGCCTGTCCGCGGACTTCGCCACCCGCATGGCCGAGATCGAGGAACACGCCCACCGCCTGGCCGGCCACCCGTTCGGCCTGGGCAGCCCCAAGCAGCTGGGCGAGGTGCTGTTCGACGAGCAGGGCATGCCCGGCGGCAAGCGCAGCCCGTCCGGCCAGTGGACCACCGACGCCAACGTGCTGCAGACGCTGGCCGACCTCGGCCACGAACTGCCCGGCCGCGTGCTGGAGTGGCGTCAGCTCAGCAAACTGAAATCCACCTACGCCGACGCCCTGGTCGACGAGATCAACCCCGTCACCGGCCGCGTGCACACCAGCTACGCCATGGCGGCGACCAGCACCGGCCGCCTGTCCAGCAACGACCCCAATTTGCAGAACATTCCGATCCGCACCGAGGAAGGCGGCCGCATCCGCCGCGCTTTCATCGCCGAGCCCGGCCACGTGCTGGTCAGCGCCGACTACAGCCAGATCGAGCTGCGCCTGCTCGCCCACGTGGCCGACATCCCCGCGCTGAAGGAAGCCTTTTCCACCGGCCAGGACATCCACGCCCGCACCGCCAGCGAGGTGTTCGGCGTGCCGCTCGAGACGATGGACAAGCAGACGCGCAGCCGCGCGAAGGCGATCAACTTCGGCATCATCTACGGCATCAGCGCGTTCGGCTTAGCGCGCCAGCTCGGCATCGAGGCGGGCGAGGCCGCCACCTACATCGCCGCCTACTTCGAGCGCTACCCGGGCATCCGCGCCTACATGGAACGCACCAAGGAAGAGGCGCGCATCCACGGCTACGTCACGACGCCGTTCGGCCGCCGCTGCACCATCCCCGGCATCGCCGACCGCAACATGGCCCGCCGCGCCGGCGCCGAACGCCAGGCAATCAACGCGCCACTGCAAGGGGGTGCGGCCGACATCATCAAGCGCGCCATGGTGCGGCTGCCGGCGGCCTTGCGCGACGCAAAACTTTCCGCGCGGCTGCTGCTGTCGGTGCATGACGAGCTGCTGTTCGAGGCGACCGAGGCGGAGGCAGAAGCGCTGGCGGCAACGGCACGGCGGGTGATGGAGGGGGCGGCTTCGTTGAGCGTGCCGTTGACGGTGGAGACGGGTATTGGGCGCAGTTGGGCGGAGGCGCATTGAGCAAGGAAGCAAGCGCTTCTATTTTTGAAAAAAAAGAAGCAAAAAAACTTTGGTTCTGCTGTCGCGGACTCTTCCACACGGCGCGCCCCAGGGAACAAAAGTTTTTTGCTTCTTTTTTTCAAAAAAGAAGCGCTTGCTTGCTCGCCTTTTCTCTCGCTGCTAGTCCAGCGTCCGCCAACTGGGAATACACATCCTGGGGCATGTCCCCCGCACAGGTCGTTGCCGCCTCGCACGGCGCTGTGCACGCGATCCCGCCGCAGCGCCGCCTCGGCCCGAACGGCCCCGATATCGTCACCCGCGCGGAAGGCAGCTTCACCGAAGGCCGCCTACACCTGCGTGTCAGCTTCGGGTTCCGCGGCAGCGATGGCGGCTTGGTCCTAGTCAGCTACGTGGCCGAAGATGCTGCGCAGAACTACCTGCTTCGCAACAGGCTGCTCCGCATGTTTGGGGCACCGCAACCGTCCGGCGATGCCGACCTGGGCAGCGGCGTATGGCGCAAACCCGGGCAGGACGTGATCGACCTCAGCATCTCGGACGAGGGGCCGGCTTTCGTTGTGCAGTCGCCACCCGAGCCGGTCGGGCGCTCGAAACATTATACTAGCAGCCTGAAACACTGACTCCTGCGATAGGTGGCGGCAAGAAAGCAAGGCCTTCTTTTTCGAGAAAAAGAAGCAAAAAGCTTTTGTCTCTGCTGTCGCGGACTCTGCCGCAGCGTACACCCAAGATACCAACCGCCGTTGACGTTGGCTCGTGGCAGATAGCAAGCAGTCCTTTTTTGAATACTGGCGCTACTCGAGAAGCCGCCGGATGGCCGGGAAGTTCACCAATATGACGCGCGAGTCGACCGGCTAAAATGCCGGATTCTCAAGTGGACGGAGTAACAAAACGTTTGTTCCTCCGCATCTGCAGCGGTTGGGTATCCCCGGATGGACGGGCATGGTGGAGCTAAGGAGAAAGCAAAAGTTTTTGCTTCTTTTCAAAAAAGAAGGCCTTGCTTGCTTTCGCAACGGTCACTCTCCAGTCAGCTGCTAATATTAAAAAAAGAACTGCTTTCCTGACGTCCACCGGTCAACGTCTCGGGCGGTTGGTTTGAGAGTGTACGCTTGGCGCGCAAGCCGTCGACAACAACCTGCGGGCGACCTCTGAACGCAAGCAAGCTGTTCTTTTCTGATGAAAGAACCCGGAAACTCTACCAACCGTCGGTGTGCGGTGCTGAGGCGTGTCTTTTCAGCCGTCCGCGACAGCCGGGACAAAAGCTTTTTGCTTCTTTTTCTCGAAAAAGAAGGCCTTGCTTCCAGCTTCTTTGGCGAAGTCTCCGACCTGTCATCACACCGCAACATCACTGTCATCGTGCGCCGCTATTGACCTTCGATCCAACTCCAAGAACGGACAACCCGCATGACCTTCCGCTCCTGCCTCCTCGCCGCCGCGGCTCTCGTCGCCGCCTCCGCTGCGCACGCCGACGACCAGACCGTGGTGGGTTTCGGCAACGCCGACGCCACCGCCACCGCGTCGCATTCACCGCTGGTGATGTCGGCCTATGCGCGGCTGAAGGAGCGTCTGCAGGCCACCATCACCAACCCGCTGATCCTGAAGCAGACGATGGACGGGCTGTTCAACCCGGCGACCTGCGTGCAGCACCGCGCCAACCTGACGGTGGCGCAGAAGCAGGCGATCGTCAGCCAGCTGGTCTCCGCCGGCCTGGTCAACCCGAACGATGGCGCGTCGATCAACGGCGGCCTCTACGCCGGCATCTTCCCGGCCCTGATCAACGATGCCGACGCAACCAACGGCTGTCCCAACTTCCCGCTGCCGTTTTATGCGGCCGCCGGCAGCGGCAACGGCAGCCACCACTCCTACCCGGGCGGGCTGCCGATCCACGAATCGTTCAACACCAGCAGCGCCTTCACCTTCGCCGACAACTACCGCAACGTGTACGGCCGCACCGACAAGACCGGCCTGCCGGTGGTGGGCCCGCTCGGCGCGCCGGCCGGCGCCGACGCGTTCACGCTCGACGAGGACGTCGTGGTCGCTACCCCGATGTGGCATGACTGGGCCAAGCCGATGGTGTTCCAGTTCACCGCCGCCGGCACGCTGTTCACCGAGCTGCCGATCGGCGGTTCGGGCACCAACGACGACAACGGTGCCGCCGGCGACAGCCGCACCGGCGGCCACCACATCCTCAGCCTGGCCGAGACCATCAAGCGCGGCTTCCCGGCGGACTTCATCATCACCCAGGCGTCTGCCCACGCCGCACCCACGCTCGGCAACGAGTACAAGGTGGTAAACTGGCTCCGCGCCGCCGCCATCATCGACCAGGTGGACCCGGTGGCCACCGGCCTGCTGACCAAGGATTCGTCGGGCAACTACCGGCTGCCGCCGCTGCGCCACCTGGGCGACCTCAACCTGCTGGCCGCCGGCCAGGCCAACATCCTGGCCGAGTATCCGCTGCATAATTTGTCGGACGCGGACTTCGTCTACACCATTCCCTCGGTGAACGAGGCCGACGTGATCCTGCAGGCGGCAGCGCCGAAGTTCGGCTACGACCCGGTCGGCAGCCCGGTGGTCTACCAGACCAAGTTCCGCAACGTGGCGATGAGCTACCTGAGTGCCGAGCGGATCCAGGTGACCTACGCGAACGGCGGCTTAAACGCGGTGAAGGCGTTGCTTGAGGTTTTGCGGAGCCGGAACGCAATTTAAGCAAGGCCTGCTTTTTCGAGAAAAAGAAGCAAAAAGCTTTTACGACGGCTGTCGCGGTTTTCTCCGGTGAGCGCGCGACAGCGGAGTCAAAAGTTTTTTGGTTCTTTTTTTCAAAAAAGAACTGCTTGCTTCGCTTGCCCCGCTTCGGCTGCGCCGTCAGGGTGCGCCCGCGATGCATCCCCTCCACCTAGCCTGGCGTGCCCTGCCGCAGGCGGCCCGCCGCCGCGCCCTGGCGCGCGTCTCCGCCCTGGCGGCACCGCGGCCGGACTGGCCACCCCCCGCCTGCCGCGCGGGCGTGGTGGTCGGCGGCGAACTCGGCCGTGCCAGCGGCCTCGGCGAGGGGGCGCGCCTCATGCTCGCCGCTCTGGGCCAACTGGGCGTGCCCGCCTGGCAGCTCGAATGCGGCCTGCTGCCGCCCGGCGAGGCTGGCGCACGCTCCGGCGCGGCACCGCCAGGTGCAAAGCTGCCGGCCGGCGCGCCGCTCGTGCTGCACGTCAACGCACCGTCGCTGCCGGCCGCCCTGCTCGCCCTGCCGCGCGGGCTGCTGCGCGGCCGCCGGGTGGTCGGCTACTGGGCGTGGGAGCTGGGCGTGGTGCCGGCCACCTGGCGCCATGCGGCCCCTTTCGTGCACGAGGTCTGGGCGCCCTCCCGCTTCACCGCCGCGGCGCTGGAGAGCCTCGTCCTCGGCCGGGTGCGCGTGGTGCCGCACCCGGTGGCGTCCAGCCCGCCATGCCCGTCCACGCTCGGCCGCGCGGATTTCGGGCTGCCGGAGCACGCGGTGGTCGTCCTGGTCTCCTTCAGCCTGGCCTCCAGCTTCGCGCGCAAGAACCCGCACGCCGCCATCGCCGCGTTCCGCGCCGCCTTTGCCGGCCGGCCAGACCGCATCCTGCTGCTGAAGATCGTCCACGCCGACCACGCGCCAGAGGACCTTGAGCAGCTACGGGCGCTCACGGCCGGCGACGCCAACATCCGGCTGGAGACCAGGCTGCTGCCCGCCGCGGACAGACACGCTCTGACGCGCTGCGCCGACATCGTGCTCAGCCTGCACCGCAGCGAGGGCTTCGGCCTGGTTCCCGCCGAGGCGATGCTGCTCGGCCGCCCGGTGGTCGCCACCGACTACTCCGGAACCACCGACTTCCTCGATTCCACGTGCGGCATGCCCATCCCCTACCGCCTGGTGCCGGCGGTGGACCCGCGCGGCGTGTTCGAAGCCCCAGGCGCCGTGTGGGCCGAGGCCGACGTGGACGCCGCCGCCGCCGCCCTACGGCAACTGGCAGACGATCCCGCCCTGCGCGAAAGGCTGGGCGAGGCCGGGCGCACGGCGGCCCAGGCCCGGCTGGGCGCCGCGCCACTCGCCGAAGCCGTGCGCAGCCTCGGCCTGCCGGTCCCTTCGGACCTTCAGCAGCAAGCCGGCCAGCCATTCCCGCCCGGCCCAGGCGTGCCAGCCAGCCGGCCCCTGCCGCCCGGCTCAGCCATACCGGCCGGCGAGGCTCTCCCGCCCGGCTCACCCGTGCCGGCCGAGATGCCCTTTCTCAACCCAGTCGTTCCGGCCACGAGCGGGTGAGAATACTCGTCTGGCAGTGGGGCCGCTTCGGCGCCGGGCCGCGCGTGGCCGCCGACTTCGCCGCCCTGTTCAACACGCTGCCCGGCACCGACGCGGCGCTGTCGCTGTCCAGCCGCGCGGAGATCCTCGCCGGCCCGCACCGGCCGCGCTGCGAGCTGCCGGTGCCCACCTATGGCAGCATCGCCGGCTACGCAGCCAGCCTGCTGCGCGGGCCGTTCTTCGTGCCCTGGCTGGCCCGCCAGGTGCGCGCGCTGCAGCCCACCGTGGCACTGTGCGCCATGCCGGGCCCGCTCGACCTGATGATGCACGCCGCCCTGCGCCGCCTCGGCGTGCCCTATGCGGTGGTGGCGCACGACGCCGACACCCACCCCGGCGACGGCTACCCCATGCAGATGGCCCTGCAACGCCGCCTGCTGCGCCGCGCCGACGCCATCGTGGTGCTCTCCGACCACGTGCACGCGCGGCTCGATCAGCTGGGCCTGACCGCCGGCAGGCGTGTGCTGAAAACCAGCCTGCCGCCGCACACGCTGGCCGACCCGCCGCCGCCGCCACGCGCCCACGGTGGCAAGCTGCGCCTGCTCTGCTTCGGCCGGCTGCTACCCTACAAGGGGCTCGACCTGCTGGCCGACGCGCTGGCCATGCTGCTGCCGCGGCCGGACCTGGAAGTGCGCGTGGTCGGCAACGGCCCCGAAAGCGCCGCACTCGCAGCGTTGCGCGGCCTGCCAGGGGTCAGCGTGGAGAACCGCTGGGTGCCGGAGGACGAGGTGGGCACGCTGATCGCCTGGTCCGACGCCGTGGTGCTGACCCACCGCGAAGCCAGCCAGAGCGGGGTTGCCGCCGCAGCTTTGGCGGCAGGGCGCTACATCGTCTCGACGCGGGTGGGTGGGCTGGCGGAACAGCTGGCCGGGCAGACCATGGCGCTGCTGTGCGACGTGGACGCGCACGCCATCGCCGGCAAGCTGGCGCTGCTGCTGGAGCACCCGCCGGTGTCGGGCGAGGCACCGCCGGACTGGCGGCGGGACGCGGCGCGGCTGGCGGAGGAGCTGGGGAGGTTTTCTGAAGGCAAGGCAAGGCAAGCAGTTCTTTTTTGAAAAAAAACCAAAAAACTTTTGTCTCCGTGGGTTGTGCCGCGTTGAGGCGCTTCGTTTCAGCCGTCCGCGACAGCGCTCGCAAAAGCTTTTTGCTTCTTTTTCTCGAAAAAGAAGGCCTTGCTTCTGCTTGCCTGTCTTTACGCTGCCGCGGCCTCGCCACCAGACACAACCCGGGTTGCTGAGTCCCTCAAGCTGCTAGCAGGATGACGTCATGGACATCTTGCTGGACGTCAAAGGCCTGAACTGCCCGTTGCCGGTGCTGCGGGCCAACCGCGTGCTGCGCGGCCTCGCGCCTGGGGAGCGGCTGCGCGTGCTGGCCACCGACCGCGCCGCGATCGGCGACTTCCGCGCGTTCTGCCGCGAGACGGGCCACGACCTGCTCGCCTTCAGCGAGGAGTCCGGCACGCTCAGCTTCACCATCCGCCGCCGCCCGCACCGGCCCGACGAGCTGCCGGGCGCGGAGCCGGCACAATGAGGCGCGTGGCCCTGTTCACCCACCAGGCCTGCCTCGCCCACGACCCCGGCGCCGGCCACGCGGAGTGTCCGGACCGACTGCGCGCCGTGCTGCGCGCGCTCGAACACCCGGACTTCACGCCGCTGCTGCGCGAGCAGGCGCCGGCAGCCTCGCGCGAGCAGCTGTGCCTGGCGCATCCGGCCGCCTACGTGGACGCCATCCTGGCGCTGGACCCGCCTGAGGGAGACATACTGGCGCTGGACTCGGACACCTTCGTGGGTGCCGGCAGCGTGCTGGCGGCGCGGCATGCCGCCGGCGGGGCGGTCGCCGCGGTGGACGCGGTGATGCAGGGCTGGGCGGATACCGCGTTCGCCGCCGTGCGGCCGCCCGGGCACCACGCGGAAGCCAGGCAGGCGATGGGGTTCTGCCTGTTCAACAGCGTCGCCGTGGCGGCCTACCACGCGCGGGCACGCTGGGGATTGCGCCGGGTGGCGGTGGTGGATTTCGACGTGCACCACGGCAACGGCACGCAGCACATGTTCCAGGCCGACCCGGACCTGTTCTACGTCAGCAGCCACCAGATGCCGTGCTACCCCGGCACCGGACGCGTCGCGGAGACGGGTGTCGGCAACATCGTCAACCTGCCGTTGGCGCCCGGCAGCGGCAGCATTGCATTCCGCGCTGCCTGGCGGGACCACGGCCTGCCTGCGCTGCGGGCATTCCAGCCGGAACTGCTGATCATTTCGGCCGGTTTCGACGCCCACCTGGCCGACCCGCTGGCGCAGCTCGAGCTGGACGTGGCCGATTTCGGCTGGATCACCGACGAGCTGCTGGGCGCCGGCGCCGGCCACGTGGTGAGCGTGCTGGAAGGCGGCTACGACCTGGTGGCGCTCGCCGCATCCGCCGCCGCGCACGTCCGCAGCCTGCTCGGGATCAGATAAGGCGATCCAGGTTTCGCAGCCAACACCCAGCGCCACGCCAGAACGCGCTGCCTGTCCTGGCTTTCTTCGATGTCAGCGCTTCGTTCGCTCGGCTGGGCTGCTCAAGGCTCGTGAAGCGATCGCCGGAGGCGACTTGGCCTTGAACTGCCCAGCCGAGCGGACGATCATCGCGGCTCGAAGGCAGCCATCTCACCTGCCAGATCTATTCTCGACGAAAGCGCGAGCCTGTTCTTCCGCCTGCGAAACCAACAGCCTGGCTTCCCTTGCAAACGCACCGCGTGCTGCCGACCTGTCAAAGCAGCCAGGGTGCCCACCGGGGCCCAGGCCGAACGTCTCGCTCATCCAGAGGAGGCTCACGTCTTGAGCACACGCCTATTCACGTCGCCCCTGTTCCTGGGGTTCGACCACTTGGAGCAGATGCTGGAGCGCGCGTCCAAGACGTCGTCCGACGGCTATCCTCCCTACAACATCGAGCAGACCGGCAACAACGCGCTGCGCATCACGCTCGCGGTTGCCGGCTTCACCATGGACGATTTGCAGATCACCCAGGAGGACAACCAGCTGGTGATTCGCGGCCGCCAGGCCGACGACAGCCAGGGGCGGGTGTTCCTGCACCGCGGCATCGCCGCGCGGCAGTTCCAGCGCGCGTTCGTGCTGGCAGAGGGGATTGAGGTGGGCAGCGCGTGGCTCGACAACGGCCTGTTGCACATCGAGATATCGCGCCCGCAGCCCGAGCCGAAGGTGCGCCACATCGAGATCGCCCGGCCCGACAAGAAGCGGCCGGCGGAGATCCTGGACGGCAAGGGCGAGCGCTAGCGTCTCACGGCGCAGCGTTTGCTTACCCAGCTTTCATGCCCGGCTTACCCATTCATTAGCTGTCCCGGCCTAATATCAGGTGGGACGGCCCCTGAAGGGATGTCTGTTCCGATCAGCGGTGCAGGTTTTCCAGCAGGTTTCGGAGTTAAAATGATGACCGACAACGACGACGACCTTCAGACCGACCTGCCGGGCAGCGAGTTGACGGCGATGGAAGCGTTCGACTTCCGTCACATGACAACGGACCAGCTGGCGGGGCTTGGCGTGTCGCACCTGGCCTACGTCAAACCGGTGCTGGTGAACGGCGCGCGGGCGTTCGCCATCCACGGCGCAGACGGCACGCCGATGGCGGTGGCCGGCGCGCAGGATCTGGCGTTCGCGGCCATCCGGCAGCACGAGATGGTGCCGGCGCTGGTGCACTGAGGCGAAGCAAGCGTTTTTCAAAAAAAGAACCAAAAAACTTTGTTCTCTGAGTGCATGCTGAAGGAGAGTCCGCGACAGCCGGACCAAAAGTTTTTTGCTGCTTTTTTTCAAAAAAGCGGTCCTTGCTTTCTTGCTGCCTTACCTGCGGCGCCATCCAGCGAAACCAGCGAGACCAACATTCACCCCAGGGTTTTACACCGGCCGGACGGCGGTGCTAAGAAGCGGTCGTTGCGCTAACATACCATTGACCGAGTAACGCCGCCTTGGCTCGCCCGGCTGTACAGGATCATCTCGTCCCGACCGGCAGAGACTTCGGGCCACCATCTCGTTTTCCATCCGCATCGACTTCTGATCGCGCCTCTGCGGAGTTGGCGCGGTCAGCGCTCACCACCGCGCTCGGCCTGCTCGCGTGCATGGCGGTGCTGTGTGCGACCTGGCTGCCGGACCTGCCGAACCAAGCAGGGCGCCTGGGGGTGGATTGGGGTTTCTGGCTGCCGAACCTGCTGGCAGCTGATGCCTTCCACCACACCGCGCCAGCCTGGGCCGTGCCCTGGTTCACCCCGTCCCAATGCGCCGGCGTGCCGCTGCATGCCGACCCGCAGGGCTTGGTCCTGTCTCTGACCCAGGCGCTGACCTTCGTGGTCAGCCCGCTGCGCGCGGTGCAATTAAGCTTTGCAGCCTACGCGGCATGCGGCTTTCTCGGCGCGTTCTGGCTCGCGCGCGGCCGGTTCGGGTGCAGCAGGCCGGCCAGCCTGCTCGGCGCTACGCTGTTCGCGCTGAACGGCTTCTACGCGGCGCGGATGATGGTGGGCCACCTGAGCTTCGCGCCGTTCATGCTGATACCTGCGATGGCGGCCTGCGTAGCGGGGCCGGCCGGACGGTGGCGCGCCGAGGTGTGGCGCTGTGCGGGGCTGGGCGTGCTGTTCGCCGCATGCGTCCAGGCCGGCATGGCGGTGCTGGTGCTGCCGGCCATGCTCTGCCTTGCCACGCTCGCCGTGCTGCACGGCGCTGTGGCTGGCGGGAAGCTGCGTGCGGCGGCGCTGCGCCTGGTCCTGGGCGTCGGGCTCGGGCTGGTGCTCTGCGCCGGCAAGCTCGCAGCCGGCCTGGCGCTGCTGTCGCACGTCCCACGCGATGCCTATCCGCTGCCCGGGTTCGCCAACCTTCTGCAGGCAGCCTGGGCTGCCATGCGCTGCGTGTTCTTTTGGCCGTCCGCACAGATGAACGACGCCATGGTGAACAACCCGTTCACTCTGGAATTGCACGAGTTCGACTACCGTGCAGGGCCGGTGCCGTTGCTGCTGATCGCCGCCGCGGGCGCGCGTGCCTGGCGTGAGCGCACCGGCGCGCGCGGCCCGGCGCACGTGCGGCTGCTGTGGGAGGCGCTGGCGCTGCTGCTGCTGGTGCCGCTGGCGCTGAACACGCATGGCGGTTTCTGGACCGCGTTCCTGAAGCACGTGCCGTTGTTGCGCAACGCCAGCACCATGCTGCGCTGGTTCGCCGCCTACATCCCGCCCGCCTGCATCGGCGCCGCACTCGCGCTGGACCGGCTGACCGTCTCATCATCGCGCCGCTGGGCCGGCGCCGCGTCCGGCGCCGCCATCACCGTGTGCTGCCTGCTGTGCGCCGACCGCGGCGTCTACGGCGCCGGCGGCCTCGGCGTCTACGACCCCGCACCGGTGCAGGCGAGCTGGCGCGCGCTGGCGGCCACCGGCCAGGTGACCCCGATCGACCGCCTATCGGTGCTAACGGACGCGCAGGGGCGGCGCGACATGTCCATCCGCCGCACCAACCAGATGACACAGGGCGCCTCGCCGCTGTTCTGCTACGACCCGCTGTTCGGCTACCGGCTGGAGGGGTTTCGCCAGGGCACGCTGCATGCCGGCCCGGTCATTGACCAGACCAGCCTAGGCGCACGCACCGAACTGAACCTGAAGAACCCGGCCTGCTACGTCTTCCCCGGCGCCAATGGCTGCGCGCCGGGCGACACCTTCACTGCAGCGCAGGCGCCGGCCGCCGCCGATTTCGCCGCCTACCGGCCGTTTGCCTTCGCCAAGCCTTGGTGGGCGGAGGCGGCCGACTGGATCAGCCTGGTCAGCTTGGCCGTAACGATCCTGCTTACGGGTGCCACTCTGGGAGGGGTGAGAGATGCATTCTCGCGGAGACGCTCAGCTGCGGGTCATGGCTGAGGCAGGCAGCCGAAAAGGAAGCAAGCAGTTCTTTTTTGAAAAAAAACCAAAAAACTTTTGTTCCGGCTGTCGCGGACCGTTCAACCGGCGCGCACCCCAGGACCCAAAAGTTTTTTGGTTCTTTTTTTCAAAAAAGAACCGCTTGCTTCCTTACTGGTGCGGTGCCGCCGCGGGCTGCGGTGCAGGCGCAGTCTGCGCCTGCTGCGCGTCTTGCGCCTTCTTCGCCTTCACATGCGCCTCGTGGTGCCCGACGGCGCAGCCGGCCGCCGCGCCCAACACCGCGTGATGCCCGGCTACGTGGCCCGCGACGCCGCCGACGGCCGCGCCCGACACGCAGCCCGCCTGCGCAGCCATCGGCGCAGCGGCCATCAGCGCCGCGGCGGTAACAGCCAGGAAGTGCTTGGTCATGACGATGTAACTCCGTTTGATTTGCGTGTGGAACGCTTGGGCGCCGGGGTGCGTTCCCCGCCGCTCGGCGAAGCTGCTTCCGGCGGGTCGTCCATGCTCGGCCGGCCGGTGACGTGGCGCCACCAGTGCCACAGCAGCCGCGCGGCCAGTGCCCGGTGCGGCTGCCAGGCGCTCGCAATCTCGCGCAGGGCCGCAGGACCAGGCCGCTGTGTCAGGCCCTTGAGGTCGGCGGCTGCCGCCTGCAGGGCCAGGTCGCCGGCGGGAAACACATCCTGCCGCTGCAGAGCGAACAACAGGTAGATCTCCGCCGACCAGACGCCTAAGCCGCGGACGGCCGACAGGGTGCGCACCGCGGCCGCGTCGTCCATGGCGGCCAGCGCGTCGGTGGCGAGCACGCCCTGCTCGAAGGCTTCGGCCACCGCGCGGGCGTGGCCGATCTTGGGGCGCGACAGGCCGGCGGCGCGCAGCGTGTCCTCCTCCAGAAGCAGGAACTCGCCCGGTGTCAGGCAGCCGGGCAGGGCGCAGCAGCGGCGCCAGATGGCGGCGGCGGCCTGGTTGCTGATCTGCTGGCCGACGATGGCGTTCAGCAGGCCGGAAAAACCGGCTTCCCTTACGCGCCAGGGCAGTGGCCCGGCTTCGGCCTCCACCCGCGCCAGCGCCGGGTCGGATGCGGCCAGCCAGTCAAGACCGGCGCGGGCGACAGGCGGCGGTGAGAATGCGTCCACGCTGTCGTGTACACCAACAGTGCTACGTGTTGATGGGGGGAGCAGCAAGCAAGCAGTTCTTTTTTGAAAAAAGAACCAAAAAATTTTGCTCCCTGCCGGAGACCTTTCCGGCGAGCGCGCGACAGCGGAGTCAAAAGTCTTTTGCTTCTTTTCTTCAGAAAAGAAGGCCTTGCTTGCCTTCACCCAGTCCGCACCACCGCCCCCGTATGCCGGTCCATCGCAAACGTCGCTACTACCGCCTTCTGCCCAGTGGCGATAGCAAACGTGACGCTGTCGCCGTCTGTCGCCACGTTGACCACCTGCCAGTCGTGGTTGCCGTGCCACAGCAGGTAGGCTTGCGCGATCTTCTGCACGTCGGCCTGGGTCAATCCGCGGTCCGGTGCTGCGTAGATCAGGTCAAACGGCCCGGCATCGTCCTGCAGGCGGGAGCGCGCGTGCTGCCATCCCGCCATGTGGCGCCCCCCTACGCCGTGGTCGGCACCGCTCGGCGCGTCGTCGCTGGCGGAAGCGCTCAGCTGCGTATCGCCCGGCGTGGCACTCGCCTGCATGTCGGCAGTGGAAAGTTGTTGCGCATCTGCATCCAGCAGGCCGACAACCGCGCAGCACGTGCCGAGAAGTCCCGCCGCCGCCACAACCGTCCAACGCATGCCCTGCTCCACCACCGTGCCGCGCCAGCATACCGCCGGGTCTGCCCACACCGTTCCTGCACGAATGCTACGGAGTGAAACGGCGGGATGGTGCGGCGGGCCGAATCGCTTATGGAGTGAGTCGCATGGAGACCATGCCGCACATCCTGATCGTCGACGATGACCGGGAGATACGTGAACTGCTGGCGCGCTTCCTCGAGCGCAACCGCTTCCGGGTGACCGCCGTGCGCGACGGGCGGGAGGCACGGCGCCACTGGCCGCTGGGCCACTACCAGCTGGTGGTGCTCGACCTGATGCTGCCCGGCGAGACCGGGCTCGACCTGGCGCGCTGGCTGCGCACCCAGTCCGACGTGCCGATCGTCATGCTGACCGCGATGGGCGAGGAGACCGACCGCATCATAGGGCTGGAACTGGGTGCCGACGACTACGTGCCGAAACCCTTCAACCCGCGCGAGCTGCTGGCCCGCATCCGCGCGGTGCTGCGGCGGACGTCCGAGCGGGCGGAAAAGGCGCTGGAACCTGCCGCCCGCGCCGTCCGCTTCAGCGGCTGGACGCTGGAGCCGTCCCGCCGCCGCCTGCTCAACCCCGACGGCGTGGAAGTAGCGCTGACCGGCGGCGAGTACGACCTGCTGGTGGCCCTGGTGGAGCGCGCCAACCGCGTGCTGACGCGCGACATGCTGCTCGACCTGCTGCGGGGGCGCCAGGCGGGGCCGTTCGACCGGGCGATCGACGTGGCCATTAGCCGCCTGCGACGCAAGCTTGAGGATGACGGGCGGCACGCCCAGCTGATCAAGACCGTGCGCGGCGGCGGTTACGTGTTGGCGGCTGATATTGAACGTAGTTGATCCTCAAGGCATCGCTTTGCCGAGCGCTCTTCGTGAGAGAGCGGGCACTTTTTCTTTTTTGAAAAAAAGAAACAAAAAACTTTTGTCCCTGCGCTGGCCGAACAGTCTCGCGCAGCGCACGCTTTTAACGCTGCTGCTGGGGCTCGTGGTGGTGCAGGGGGCGGGGCTGACCATCCACGCGTTCGACCGGCTGAAGCTGCAGCGCTTCGCCGAGCTGCGCGACCTGGGCATGCGCTCGATGAGCATCTACCGCACCGTGGTGGCAACCTCGCCGGGCGAGCGGGCGGCGGCGCTGCACGAGATGGACCTCGGCCCCTACATGCACGCCGGCGTGGCGCAAAGCCCGCCGGTGGCACCCGAAGTGATGGAGCCGCCCTACCTTGGCCAGATACGGGTGAACATGGGCCTGGTGCCGGTGCGGCCGGCCAACCGGCCGCGCGACGTGGTCATCCGCGGCGCACCCTGGTCCGACCCGATCACCATCGGCATGCAGTTCCCCGACTGGAGCTGGCTGAACCTCAGTGCGCGCCTGCCGCCGCCACGCCCCTGGCACAGCCGCGAGTTCCTCATCGCCTTCGTTCTGATGACGGCCGCGGCCGCCGTGCTCAGCGTGTGGGCAGTGCGCCGGCTGACCGGGCCCGTCACCCTGCTGGCCGAAGCCGCCGAACGCCTGGGCCGCGACGTGAACGCGCCGCCGCTGCCCGAAGCCGGCCCGGACGAGGTGGTCCGCGCCGCCGTCGCCTTCAACACGATGGCGGGCCGCATCCGCCGATTCGTGCAGGACCGCACCTTCCTGCTGACCGCCATCGGCCACGATTTGCGCACGCCGATCACCCGGCTGAAACTGCGCGCCGAGTTCATCGACGACGACGAGCAGCGCGCCAAGTTCATGGCCGACCTGGACGAGCTGGACGCCATGGTCTCTGCCACCCTGGTGTTCGGCCGCGATACCGCCGACACCGAACCCGCCGTGCCGTTCGACCTGGTGGCCCTGCTGCGCACCGTGCTGGACGACGCTGGCGATGCCCGCCCGGAAGCCGCCGAGCGCCTGTCGTTCAACGGGCCGGCGCACCTGACGGTGCACGGCCGCATCCTGGCGCTGAAGCGTGTGTTCGCGAACCTTGTGGGCAACGCTGTAAAATACGGCGGCGCCGCACGCGTGGTGCTGGTGTTCGCCGGTGACCTAGCGACGATCACGATCGAAGACGATGGCCCGGGCCTGCCGCCCGATCAGGTGGAGCGAGTGTTCGAGCCGTTCTACCGCGTGGAGGACAGCCGCAACCGCGAGACCGGCGGAACCGGGCTCGGGTTGCCGATCGCGCGGAACATCCTGCGCGCGCATGGCGGCGACGTGGTGCTGGGCAACTACGCGGGTGGCGGGGCTCGGGCGGTGATTACGCTGCCGGCTTAGGCAAGCAAGCAAGGCCTTCTTTTTTGAAAAAAAAGAAGCAAAAAACTTTTGTTCTCTTGGGCACCCGTCTGAGGAGATCCCGCGACAGCCGCGACAAAAGCTTTTTGCTTCTTTTGTCGAAAAAGAAGCGCTTGCTTCACTCAACCTGCCTGAGCAAAACTCCGCGTAGCAGAGTGTTTGCCGGCTCGCTCCATCGCCGCGCCACCTCGCGCGCGATGAGGCACGACAGGCTCAGAAACAGCAGCAGCCACGGCACTTGCCACGCAGGCCCCAGCGCGTCGCCCGCGACAACATCGCGCATCGCCGCCAGCACGATGATGTGGAACAGGTAGATTTCGTAGCTGTGACGGCCCAGCCAGCGTATTGCCCGCCCAGCCAGCCAGGAGGCCTGCTCCGTCCTTGTGCTGTCCAGGCTGCCGGTGATGACCGCCGAGGTGGCAAGCGCAAGCCAGGTAAAGGCGAACACCTTGTGCGTGCCGCCAAAGCCGCGGTACCAGACGAACACCAACGCGACCCAGCCAAACGTCCTGAACGCGTAAGCCAATCCTCCGGACGGTGTCCAACGTCGTGCCAGCAGCGCGGTCAGGCAGCCGATCGAGATCGCATCGAAGCACGCCAGGTTGGCGTAGAGATAGAAGATGTCGTTGTGCAAGTGCGCAGCGCGGTAGAACGGCGCGATC
Source organism: Acetobacteraceae bacterium (assembly GCA_965198755.1). GTDB lineage: Bacteria > Pseudomonadota > Alphaproteobacteria > Acetobacterales > Acetobacteraceae > BOG-908. The sequence continues at coordinate 2,060,724 of OZ240673.1, read as the reverse complement.
GCGATGAGCGCGAGACAGGGGAGCATGATCAGAGCGTCGCGGCGAAGCAACAGGCAGACGAGCGGCAAAGCGATGTAGAACACCTCCTCGACCGAAAGCGACCAATACACGTTCAGGCAGTAGTCGAAGTAGCCGAGATGCTGCATCAGCAGGTTGTGAAAGAACCCGAGAACGGAGAGCGCGCCCAGCAGCAGGTAACGCCCGTGTGGTGCGTCGCTGGCGAACGATGGCACGCCGAGCAGACCCAGCGGCACGATGATGCAGAGTGCCAGCACGACGCAGGGCAGGATGCGCGCCGCGCGGCGAACGTAGAAAGGGCGTAGGCTGATGCGACCCAGAGAACCGAAGCGTTGCATCGCGTTTGACGTGATCAGGTAGCCGGAGACGACGAAAAACATCGTCACCCCGAAATTGCTCCAGCCCAGGATCGACCATGCGACGTTGGCGCCGACTACGGCGACCACCGGACCCTTGTCCCAGATGCTGTACGTCTCACCGAAGTGCAGCAGCAGCACCATCAGGATCGCAACCCCGCGCAGGACGTCGACGTCGCGGTTGCGCGACGCCTGCGCGGACACGCTGCGTCTACTTCGCTGCCACCTGGTACTCGGCAATCACCCCGTCCAGCACGTCCAGCGGCAAAGACCCAGACAGCAGCCCGGCATCATGAAACTTCTTGATGTCGAACCTCGCCCCCAGCGCCGCCTTGGCCCGCGCGCGCAGCCGCAGCCACACCAGCTTGCCGATCATGTAGCTGCACGCCTGGCCCGGCCACACGCAGTAGCGCTCCACCTCGGTCACCGCGGCGGTGCGTTTCTCGCCGAGCGTGTCCACGTAGTAGTCCACCGCCTTGTCGCGGCTCCAGCCCATCGCGTGGATGCCGGAATCCACCACCAGCCGCACCGCGCGGAACAGCGAGGCCTGCAGCTGTCCGATATGCCCCAGCGAATCGTCGTCGTACATGCCCATTTCGACGGCGAGCTGTTCCGCGTACAGCGCCCAGCCCTCCGCGTAGCCGGAGAAGCCCACCATCTTGCGGATCAGCGGCAGGCCGGGCGTCTCCTGCGCCAGCGAGATCTGCAGGTGATGCCCAGGGATCGCCTCGTGGTAGGTCAGCGTCGGCAGCGACCAGCTCGGCCACTCCGCCGTGTCGCGCAGGTTAATGTAGTAGGCGCCGGGCCGCGAGCCATCCAGCGCGCCGCGCTGGTAGTAGCCGCCGGGCGCCCCGACCTCGATCGCTTTCGGAACCCGCCTGATCTGCACGGTCACTTTCGGCAGCGTGTCGAACCGCTCCGGCAGCTTGCCTTGCATCACCGCAACTTTCTTGTTGAGGTCGGCGATCAACTTGTCCTTGCCTCCGTCGGTGTCGTCGTAGACGTAGCGCTTGTCGGCCGCGAGTGCGGCCAGCCGCTGGCCGACGCTGCCGTCCTTCATGCCCTGCTTCTGCAGCGCCGTGTCGATGTCGGCCGACAGGCTTGTCACCAGCTCCAGCCCGGTCTTGTGGATCTCCGCCGGCGGCATCGACGACGTCGTGTAGCTCTTCAGTCCCAGACGGTAGAAATCAGCACCTTTCGGCAGCCGTTCCACGCCGGCCTCGCGCGAGGCGTGGGTGCGGGCGTCGCGCAGCGCGTCGGCCTGGCGTTGCAGCGCCGGCAGAACCAGCGCCTTGTAGCCGGAGAGCGCACGCGCCGGGTAGCGTGCCTGCGCAGGCAGGCTAGCCGCCGCAGCACGCCGCGTGATCGACGTCACGATCACCGAACTTTCAGGCGCGGCCGACAGCAACGCGTTCATCTGCGCCAGCGTCTTGTCGATGATGAAGTCGGGCGGCACCACGCCCGCCGACGCGTCGTGCTGGAACACCTCCAGCTCCTGGTCCATCAGCCGGGCGAAGTCGCCGATACGCGCTAGGTAGTCTTCTGCGTCCGTCACCGTCTTGAGCGGGTGCTGCGTGTCGAGGAAGTCCGGCACCGACTGGTAGGCGCCGGTAAGCTGGCTAAGCACGTAGGGCGAGCGCGCCGACCCGGTGCCGTAGTCGAACAGCCGCCCCGCCTCGTCGTCCACCTGCAGGGTGAACATCACCGTGTCGTAGTTGGACACGTCAAGGCCGGTGAGCTTCGCGCGGTCGATTGCGCGCAACTCGGCCAGGCGCCGCGCGGTGTCCTTCTTGTCCTGCTTGATCGCGTCGAGCGACTCCTCATGCAGCTTGCCGCGCAGATCGGCTCGCGCCCCCACGTCTAGGCCGAGGCTGGTGGCACGCTCAGGCACACGCTGCAGCATCTCGTCGACGAACTGCGCGAACAGCTTGTCCAGCGGGCTTTGCGGCACGTCGGCCTGGGCGTGCTCCCAGGCGGGAAGCATGGCGGCGAGGGCCGCCGTGAACATGACGTCTCTGCGAGTCAGCATCGGAAAGTCCTCAAAAGAGAGAATCTTCTTTTCTGAAGAAAAGAAGCAAAAGACTTTTATTACGGCTGTCGCGGTTCTTCCCGGCGAGCGCGCGACAGCGGAGTCAAAAGTTTTTTGGTTCTTTTCAAAAAAGAACCGCTTGCCTTAACCCTTGCCTGAACCTGGCGCTGTTCTGCACGTAAGCCGGCGCCGTCATCGCAAACTTCGCGCGTTCCTCCTCGCCCAACACGCGTAGCAGCTTCGCCGGCGTCCCCGCCCACAACTCGTTCGCCCCGATGCGCTTGCCCGGCGTCAGCACCGCGCCGGCCGCCAGCACGCCGCCGCCCTCGATCACCGCACCGTCCAGCACCACTGCACCCATCGCCACGAAGGCGCGGTCGTGCAGGGTGGCGGCGTGCACGATGGCCATGTGGCCGACGGTGACGTCCTCGCCGATGATGCACGCCATGCCGTCGCCCGGGTTCACGTGCAGCAGACAGTTGTCCTGAATGTTGCTGCGTGCGCCGATGCGGATGCGGTTGGTGTCGCCGCGCACCACGCAGTGGAACCAGATGCTGGCGCCGGCACCCAGCTCCACGTCGCCGATCACCGCGGCGGTGGGCGCCACCCACGCGTCGGGTGCGATGCGCGGGCTGACGCCGTCCAGCGACCACAGCGGCCCGCCCGGCTGCACAGCGCTCGGGTGTGTGTCAGGCATGTGCGGCCTCCTCGTCCAGTCCCAGCATCAGCCGCAGGTTCTGCACCGCGGCGCCGGAGGCACCTTTGCCCAGATTGTCAAGCCTGGCCACCAGCACCGCGTGATTGTTTGCCTCGTCTGCGCAGACGCGCAACTCCATCGCGTCGGTGCCTGCAAGCGCCTCGGGCCGCAGCCGCGTCTCGCCGGTTTGCACCACCCGCACGCCGGTGCTGCCGGCGTAGTGCGCGGCCAGCGCGTGGGTGAGGTCGGCCGCGCGGACGTGGCCGGGCAGGGTGTCGAGGTGCAGCGGGATGGACACCAGCATGCCCTGGCGGAAGTGCCCCACGGAGGGCACGAACACCGGCCGGCGGCTCAGCCCGCCATGCAGCATCACCTCCGGCACGTGCTTGTGGTCCAGCCCCAGCGCGTAGAGTTCGTAGGCGGGGCCGCCTTGTGCCTCGTGCGCCTCGATCATCTGCCGCCCGCCGCCGGAATACCCGCTGGTGGCGTTGATGGTGATGGGCGCGTCGCGCGGGATCAGCCCTTCGTCGGTGAGCGGTCGCAGCAGGGCGATGGCGCCGGTGGCGTAGCAGCCTGGGTTGCTCACGCGGCGCGCGACGGCGATGCGCCCCGGCTGACCGGCGGTGAGCTCGGCAAAACCGTAGGTCCAGCCAGGTGTCACGCGATGCGCGGAGCTTGCGTCGAGGATTTGCGGTGCGTCCTCACCCACCTCGTCGGCGAGTGCCACCGCCTGGCGCGCCGCCTCGTCTGGCAGGCACAACACCACGACGTCCACCTCGGCCATCAGTGCGTGGCGCGCGGCTTCGTCCTTGCGCAGAGCGGGGTCGATGCTGCGCAGCGTCACAGGGAGGCCGGCCAAGCGCTCGCGGATGCCGAGGCCAGTGGTGCCGGCTTCGCCGTCGATGAATACGGAAAACATTAGGAAGGAAGAAAGCAGTTCTTTTTTGAAAAAAAGAACCAAAAACTTTTGTCGTGGCGCTGCTGACCTAGCCGGGCATTTCCGGACAGTGGACGACGCGTACCAGCGCGGGGAGCAAAAGTTTTTTGGTTCTTTTTTTCAAAAAAGAACCGCTTGCTACCTCTTGCTGAACTGGAAGCTACGCCGCGCCTTCGCCTTGCCGTACTTCTTCCGCTCGACCACACGGCTGTCGCGCGTCAGAAACCCCGCCGTCTTCAAAATCGGCCGCAGATCCGGCTCGTAATACGTCAGCGCGCGGCTGATGCCGTGACGTAGTGCGCCCGCCTGCCCGGAGAGCCCGCCGCCGTTCACCGTGCAGAACACGTCGAACTGGTTGTAGCGGTCACTGACCAGGAACGGCTGGGTGATCAGCATGCGCAGCACCGGCCGCGCGAAATACACGCCGACGCGCTTGCCGTTCACCTGGATGTCGCCTTTGCCGGCCTTGATCCACACGCGCGCGATGGCGTTCTTGCGGCGCCCGGTGGCGTAGCTGCGGCCCAGCGCGTCACGCTTGGGTTCGCGCTTCGCAGCACCCGTTTCGGTGGTTCCCGTGCCGGTGCCGGTGGCGGCGGTGACCAGGTCCTTCAGGTCGGCCAGCGACCGTGTGGTGGTGGTTTCCGACATGGTGTCAGACCCTCTTGTTCTTCGGGTTCATCGCCGCGACGTCGAGTGCCTGGGGCTGCTGGCCCTCATGCGGGTGCTCGCCGCCGGCGTAGACGTAGAGGTGCTTCATCTGGGCGCGCTGCAGCGGGCCGCGGGTGATCATGCGTTCCACCGCCTTTTCCACCACCTGGCCAGGGCGCTTGCTCTCCAGCCGCTGGCGGATGGTGCGGCCCTTGATGCCGCCGGCGTAGCCGGTGTGGTAGTAGAACACGTCCTGCTCGGCCTTCTTGCCGGTGACGCGCACGCGCTCGGCGTTGATGACCACCACGTTGTCGCCGCAATCGACATGCGGGGTGTAGGTGGCCTTGTGCTTGCCGCGCAGGCGGTTGGCGATGATGGTGGCGAGCCGGCCGAGCACGACGCCGTCGGCGTCGATCAGGATCCAGTTCTTGGTCACCTCCGCCGGCTTCAGCGAGCGGGTGGTCTTCAGCATGGGGTGTGTGTCCCGGATGAGGTGGAGCGCGGCTTTTGGTGCCAGGTGCCGTTTTCGTCAAGGTTTTTCCGGTGTGGTAGCATGATACCACAAGGCCCCGAGCCGGCCTGCGTGCACGTGGTGGGTGCATCCGGGCGCTCCGGCGCGGCGCTGTGCCGCTCGCTGCTGGCCGACGGGGTGGCGTTCGTCCCCGTGGTGCGCAGCGCCGCGCGCTGGGCGGCGACGGGGCTGCCCGGGGAGCCGCGCCTGGCCGACCTGGCCGACGCAGCGGCGGCGGGAAAGCCGTTCGTAGCCGGCGCTGCGGGGCGCCCGGGTGAGACACGCTTGGCCAACGTGGCCGATGCGGCAAAGGCTGGGGCGCTGCACAAGGCCGGCGCTGCGGGGCGCCCGGGTGAGGAACGCTTGGCCGGCCTGGCCGGTGCGGCAGCGTGGCGAGGTGAACCAGGCGAGGGCGCAGGGATCCTGCCGGACTTGCCGGGCGCCCTCGATACTTCGGCGGGAGCGCGACTGCGCGCGGGGCTGGCCGGTGCCACGCACGTGGTCTCCTGTGCCCACGCGCGGCACGCTGCGGCGATCCTCGCGGCCGCACCGGGCGATGCGGTGTTCGTCTTCCTCGGCAGCACGCGCAAATACACCGCCTGGCCGGACGCGCACGGGCGCGGCGTGCTGGCCGGCGAGGCGGTATTCCTCGCGTCGGGCCGCCGCGGCGTGATGCTGCACCCGACGATGATCTACGGCGCGCAGGGCGAGGACAACGTGCAGCGCCTGGCCGCCCTGCTACGCCGCCTGCCGGCGCTGCCGCTGCCCGGTGGCGGCCGCGCGCTGGTCCAACCCATCCACCAGGACGACGTGACGTGCTGCGTGCGCGCGGCGTTGCGGATCGGGTGGGCGGGCGCCGAGGCGCTGGTGATCGCCGGGCCGGCGGCGGTGAGCTACGCGGATTTCGTCCGCGCGGTCGCCGCTGCGTCCCGCCTCCGGCCGCCGCGCATCGTGTCCGTGCCTGCCGCGCCGTTGCGCCTGCTGGTGCGGCTGCTGCCGGCGCTGCCGCGTCTGCCGCGGATCGGGCCCGACGAGGTACGCCGGCTGACCGAGGACAAGGCGTTCGACATCGCCGAGATGACAGCCCGGCTCGCGGTCGCACCGATGGGGTTGCAGGCGGGCCTGGCACGAAGCTCTCTCGCGGGCGGAGGCGAGACCGCCCACCCCTCGGCGCGCCCGGCGCCTGAGACAGCATCGTAACGCAGCCATTCGTTGCGACCGGCGTTGTAGCCCTGACAGAAAGGGAGGTGAGCATGCCGAAACTCGCAGCCGCCGTCGGCCGGTCGCAGGCCAACCACCCCGCCGACGTGCGGACCGTGCAGTCACTGCTCAACCGTTCCGCGGTGCGGCCAGCCCTGGTTCGACTGATGATGGACGGCATCTGCGGCAGGATGACGGAGCGCGCCATTGAGGCGGTCCAGACCGCGGCGCTGCACATGGGCGAGCCGGACGGCGTGGTCGATCCGGCGGGCCCGACGATGCGGTTCCTCTCGACACACAGCACGCCGCCGCACCCGCGCCGCAGCCGGCCGCGCCGCCACCCCTCCTCCCATCCGCCGCAGGCGCCTGCATCGACGACGAACCCGGGCGACACGTTCGTGCCGCCGGCCAATGCCGATCATCAGCAACTCTCCGACGACGACTACGTGGAGGCGGCGCACGTGCTGCATTGCGAGCCGGCCGCGATCAAGGCGATCGCGCAAACCGAAACGGGTGCGGAGGGCGCTTTCGACAGCCAGGGCCGGCCGTCGATCCTGTTCGAGCGGCACTTCTTCCACCGCCTGACGCAAGGCCGTTTCGACGCCAGCGACCCGGACATCTCCAATCGACACCAGGGCGGCTACGGCAGGTTCTCCGAGCAGTATCCGAAGCTCGAGCGCGCGATGAAGCTGGACCACGCGGCGGCCCTGCGCTCAGCCTCCTGGGGCAAGTTCCAGATCATGGGCGACAACTTCAAGCAGGCCGGCTACCAGAGCGTGGACGCGTTCGTCGACGCGGAAAAACGCTCGGTCCAGGACCACCTCGCGGCGCTGGTCTCCTACATCAAGGCGGACGCGCCGATGCTGCGTTGCCTGCAGCAGAAGGACTGGGCGGGCTTCGCCTCCCGCTACAACGGGCCCAGCTACCGGGAGAACGACTACGACACCAAGATGCGGCAGAACTACGAACGTTTCGTGAAGGCAGCATGACCAACCTGACCCCACTTGCGTGTCTTCTGGCCGCCGGCGTCCTGCTCGGCTGGCACACCGGCCACGCCGCCCCGCTCACGCTTGCCGCCACGCCGGATGCTGCCGCCCTGGCGGCGGTGCGTGCGGCCGCGGCCGGTGCCGACCTGCGGCTCTCTCAGCCGAGCGTGTTTGCCGGGCAGTCGTTCCGGATGCTGAGCGACGGGCACGCGGCCGGCGACCTCGTCTCCGGCCGCGGAACGCTGCCGGCCCTGGCCGCCGATGCCAACCCGGTCTCCGCCTGTTTCGTGGCCCTTGCGCGGCCGCACGGTGCGCCTGAGCTGCTCGTCACCATCGGTGCGGGCGACTGGGAGTCCGAGGCGTGCAACGGCGTGTCGGCCGTGGGGCTGCTGCCGCCAGCCGGCGACCGCAACCGCGCGGCAATCATCTACAAGACGAGCGCGCCGCATGGCTCGCCTGTCGAGCCGGTTGTCGTGTCGTGGAGCACGACGGAGAAGCTGAGCATCGATGCCGCGGCGACCAAGCAAGCGTCGCTGGCAGGGGCTGCGAGCGTGGCGGAGGTAGGGGCGTCGTTGAAGTAAGGAAAACGCTTCTTCGAGAAAAGAAGCAAAAAGCTTCTGTCAGCGCTGTCGCAGACTTCCCGGAGACGGGTACCCAGGAGACAAAAGTTTTTTGGTTCTTTTTTTCAAAAAAGAACTGCTTGCTTCCTTCAAAGTCCCGCCTGCCTAAGCCCATCCAGCGCAATCTGCACTGCCAGCGCCGCCAGCAGCACGCCCAGTATCCGCCCCGCCACGCTCGCCCCCGTCTCTCCCAGCGCGCGCGAGATCCACTTCGCCCCCAGCAGGCACACGAACGTCGCACCCACGCACACCCCGACCGCCGCCTCAATGGCCAGTATCTTCCACGGGTCGCCGCCGGCGTGGCTGTGCAGCACCACCATCGTCGTCATCCCGCCAGGCCCGGCGATCAGCGGGATGGCCAGCGGGAACACGGCGATGTCCTCGTCCGTGCGGATGGCCGCCTCGCGTTCGCCCTCGGTGTCGCGCACCGCGTGGCCGCCGCGCACCATGTCCGCCGCGGTGACGAACAGCAGGATGCCGCCGGCCACGCGCATCGCCGGCAGGCCGATGCCGAGTGCGGCCAGCAGCCCTTCGCCGGCCAGGCCGAACACTGCCAGCACGCCGAACGCCACCACGCAGGCCCGGCGCGCCTGGCTGTTGCGTTCGGCCTGCGTGTCGTTCGGCGTCATCGCGGCGAAGACCGCCGCGGTGCCGGGCGGGTCCACGATCACCAGCAGCGCGACGACGGCGTAGAAGAAGGTGTTCAGGCTGGACCAGTGCACGGGGCGGGCTTTCCGACGACCAAAGCAAGCATGTTCTTTTTTGAAAAAAAGAACCAAAAAACTTTTGTTCCCTTGGGACCCGTCTCCGGCGAGTCCGCGACAGCGCTGACAAAAGCTCGTTGCTTCTTCTCGAAAAAGAAGCGCTCTCTTTCATTTCGGCAGCACAGATTCTCGCGGCGGATACTGCATGATCAGCCGATGCGAGGAGTGCGATATCCAAACATGCACCTTCTGCAGGAAGTCCGCCCCAAGCAGCATGTCCTGGCCGCCGCCTTCCTCATCTGTCGGATCGGTGAGCAGCGAGCCCGTGTGCACCCGTTTGCGCTCCACCTGGTCCACGATTTCGACCTGCATGTTGTTGACGGTGAGGCTGCCGATGGAAACGTGCTCGAACACGTGGGTCATGGCAGCCACGCCGAAGGGTCCGATGCCGCGAACAACGTGGTGACCCGGCGCCCGCAACCCGCTCAGATCCATTCCCAGGCGATTGGCGGCGTGCCGGTACATCACCGTGCCGGGCGCTCCGGTGTCCAGCAAGGCGCGGAAGCGCTGTCCCTCAATGGTCAGCTCCACGACAGCCTGCCGGTTGTTCTGCACGTTCTCCAACGCCACGCTGTAGAGCGGTGGTGAGAGTGCCACGTTGGGCTTGCCGCAATCGCCATCCGCCTCGAAGATGATGACGTGCTGGCCAGGCGTATCAAGGTCGACATCGTAGGCGGCCATCATGTTCATGCCCAGCACGCCGTCCGCGCCCCAGCCTCGGGCACCCACCTCCGATTCGGCTGCCGCAACCTCCATGTTGTCGGCATCCAGGCTGCCGATGCGGAAACGTTTCGCCGTGCCGCGATAGATCTGCCGCACGCCACCAACGCCGCTCGTCTCTGTGTCCGTCCCTCTCATGGAGATGCCGAGTTGCTCGGCCGAGCTGAGCCAGAACGTGGTGCTGAACGCGCCCGTATCGAGCGCCAAATTTGCCGGGTGGCCGTTCACATCGACCGGGAACACGAAATGCCCGCCCACCATGTGGGTGGGCAACACGGCAACCGCGCCGAGCGCGCAGGCGGCGTGCGCGGCGGCGGAGATCAACAAACTGCCAGCCACCCCGAACAACGTGCGCCGCATGTCGCTGCCCCTCATGTGTCGACGAAGCTTGCCATCGTAACGACACGGCGGGAAGGGGCTTTTGGGCCGACAGCCTTGGGGCTGGGGCGGTGGAAGGAAGGCAAGCGGTTCTTTTTTGAAAAAAGAACCAAAAAACTTTTGTTCTCTTGGGTGCGCGTTGGGGATAGGCCCGACAGCAGGACCAGAGTTTCCCTATATCTCCAGGAACGCAGGCCTGGCTGCAGCTACTTCGGCAGCTCGGATGGCTGGGCCGGGTACTGCATCACCAGCAGATGCGACGAATGCGAGATCCACACATGCACCCGGCGCAGAAAATCTGCACCCAGCAGGATATCGGCAGCGCTGGGCGGAGCGAAGCGATTGTCCAGCAGGAGCGAGACGAACCGTGCGTCCGGACCGGAACTCGCCTGGTCGACGATCTCGATCGGCACGTCGTGCAACACCAGGTCGCCAATCCGCACCTCCTCCAGCACGTGCGCAAGCGAGGCCACCCTTCTTGGCCCGAACCCGCCGATGGTCGCCTGCCCGGGCGCGCGCAGGCCGCCAAGGCCGATGCCCAGACGCGCCGCTGCGTTGCGGAACATGATGGTGGCCGGCGCACCGCTGTCGACCAGCGCGCGGAACTCCACCCCGCCCACGGCCATCCGCACCACCGCCACCGTGTTGTTCCCGCCAAGCTGCAGCGGCACGCTGTACAACGGCGGCCGGATCGCCACTTCCGGCCTGCCGCAATCATCGTCCTGGTCGAACAGGATCAGGTGTCCACCCGCAAGGTCCAGGTCGACGTCGTAGGCTCCCATCATGTCTGCACCAAAGACGCCGGCGATCCCGGCCGCGCGCAGGTCTTCCGGCAACACCACGCCGCCGATGGACTGGCTGCGTGCGAGAAGGCCGCCCAGCTCGAAGCGCTCCGCAACGCCGCGATAGGCGTGGCTGCTGCCCCCAATGCCGAAATCCTCCGTGCGCAGCCGGTGCAGACTGACGCCTCGGCTTGCGGCCGCGTCCAGGTCCAGCGCAGTGCTGGACGATCCGGTGTCCAACACGAGGTTCGCCAACCTCTCGTCGATGCGGGCGGCGAGCACGGGGTGTCCGGCAACGTTGGCGAGCGGTGCGACGGTGATGGCGGAAAGCGGTGCGCAGAGCAGAAAGAAAGGTAAGGCCTTCTTTTCTGAAGAAAAGAAGCAAAAGACTTTTGTCAGCGCTGTCGCGGACTCTCCTACACGGCGCGCCAACGATGATAGCGTTCCGGTTCGGCTTTTGGGTGTTTGGCTGAATGGGGGGCTTGGCGGGTCTCTCGAGGTTCGGCTTGCGGTTAAAGATTGGTGATGAGCACCGGCGCGCAGGATAGGCGCGCTGGGTCGCCACCTTGTGGCCTTTTCGCGTGGACGTTTAGCCGACAACCGCTTGCTTACTTAGCCGCCCGCGCCGCCTTCACCCCACGCCGCAGCTTCGCCATCCCGCCAACCCAGCGCTCGTAGTTCTCCGTCTTGTTGCGCATGTAGTTGGCCACGTTCGGATGCGGCAGGATCATGAAACGCCCCTCCCGCACCCCGTCCAGCGCGCACTGCGCCACCTGCTCTGCGCTCAGCACGCCGTCCACATCGGCCGAACCGAAAAAGCCGCCAACAACCATCGGCGTTGCGACACCTTGCGGGCACAGCACGCTCACGCCCACCCCCTGGTCGCGCGTCGCGATGGCCAGGCTCTCGGCAAACCCGATGGCCGCGTGCTTGGTGGCGCTGTAGGTGCCCGATCCCACCTGGCTCAGCAGCCCGGCCGCCGACACCGTGTTCAGCAACCAGCCCGACCTGCGCGCCACCATGCCCGGCAGCACGGCACGCGCGGCGTAGACGTGCGCCATCACGTGCACACCCCAGTTGCGCGCCCACACTGCGTCCGGGGCGGAGGCCGGGTTGTCGAAATCCGGGTCGATGGCGATCACGCCGGCGTTGGAACAGAACAGGTCGATGCAACCGGCGTGCGCTTCCGTCTCTGCTACCACGCGCTTTATATGCGCCTCCTGCGTCACGTCGCAGGCATGCGCGACCCCGCCCATCATCGAAGCGGTCTCCCGCGCACCCTGCTCGTTGAGGTCGGCGACGGCGACGTGGCGGGCGCCCCGGGCCGCGAAAAGCTGGGCCATGGCGCGGCCGATGCCGCTGCCGGCGCCGGTAATGACGATAACCTTGTCCTGGACGTCCATTTCATTTCCTGTTTGAAAGCAAGCAAGGCCTTCTTTTTGAAAAAAAGAAGCGACAAACCTTTGTTTCTTCAGGCTGGTGCGGATGACCCTGCCGACACACCCTGAGCCATGCTTTGGTGCCGGGTGGACCAGCATCGGCCGGTTTGCCATAGTCGCACACTGTCGGGTGCCCACCCTAGGCATGTCAACGCGGGCGGCCAGGCGCACAGGGGCAAACATGGCCGATCAGAAGCCAACCACTCGCGAGAGGATACTGGACGTTTGCCGCACGCTGTTCAACGAGCGTGGGCCGGCCGAAGTCACCACGTCCGAGATCGCCGTCGCCGCAGGCATCAGCGAGGGCAACCTGCACTACCATTTCCGCCGCAAGGAGCAGATCGTCGCAGCCCTGTTCGACCAGTTCAGCGACGCGCTCGAACGCGTCGCCATCAACGCCGAAGACCCGCACCGCCAGCCGCAATCGCATCGCGTCTACCTGGCAAGCTGGTTCAACACGATGTGGGAATGGCGGCTGTTCTATGCGGCCAGCATTTACCGTCTGGCGCCAGACCTGCAGCCGCGCCTGATGGCTCTGACGGACCGCCGCCAGGCCAACATCCGGCGCGTGCTGACCGGACTGGTGGACGACGGCATCCTGCAGGCCTCCGCCGAGGAGATAGACAAGCTGGTGGTGAACGCCTGGATCGTATCGAGCTACTGGATCGACTACGTGAAATCACGCCAAGGCGTCAAAGCGGTGACCCGCGACCATCTGCGCTGGGGTTACGCGCAAGTGGAAGCCCTGTTCACCCCCTACGCCATCGCGCCGGCCGCACAAGCCCGCAAGTTCGGCTGAGCCAAAGAACAAAAGTCCTTGGTTTTTTTTCGGAAAAGAACCGCTTCCTTCCTGTAGGTTTTGGAAATGACCGATCTGATTGCCGTGCGAGACCAGCACCGCTTCGACGAAGCCGCGCTGCAAGACTACCTGGCCCGATCGCTGCCCGAGATCCGCACCCCGATCATCATCCAGCAATTCCAGGGTGGCCAGTCCAACCCGACCTTCCTGATGCAGGACGCCACCGGCCGCCGCTACGTGCTGCGCAAGAAGCCGCCCGGTAACATCCTGCCCTCCGCCCACGCGGTGGAGCGGGAATACGCCGCCATGCGCGCGCTGGGCCGCACCGGTGCGCCGGTGCCCGCCGCGCGCCTGCTGTGCGAGGATGCCAGCGTGATCGGCACGCCGTTCTACGTGATGGACTACATCGAAGGCCGCGTGCTGGCAGACCAGCGTCTCGAATCGGTGCCGAAGGAGCAGCGTACAGATTACTACTTCGCCGCGGCAGACGGGCTCGCGTCGCTGCACAAGGTGGACTGGCGGGCGGCGGGCCTGGAGGGGTTCGGCCGTCCGGAAGCCTACATCGCGCGGCAGATCAACCGCTGGACGAAGCAGTACCTTGCCTCCGACCCGGAGCCCAACCCGGACATGGAGGCGCTGATCGAGTGGCTGCCGGCGCACACGCCGCCCGACGAACCGGCGGTGATCGCGCATGGCGACTACCGGCTCGGCAACCTGATGTTCGCACCCGACGGCCCGCGCTTGCTGGCGATCCTGGATTGGGAGTTGGCGACGATCGGCCACCCGATGGCCGACCTCGCCTACTTCGCCTCGTTCTACCGGCTGCCGCTCAGCGACGGTCCGTTCCGCGGGCTTGCCGGCGCGGACCTCGAGGCGCTTGGCCTGCCGAGTGAGACGGCGCTGGTGACGCGCTACTGCGAGAGCGTAGGGCGTACGTTCCCGGCCGATGAATGGCCGTTCTACTTGGCATTCTCACTGTTCCGGTCAGCGTCCATTGGCTGGGGCGTGTATGACAGGTCGCGGCGGGGAAACGCTGCGGATGCGCGGGCGCATCTGTATGGCGACATGTTCCGGGGGTGCGCGAAAATTGCTTGGGGTATTGCGAGAGGGAAGTAAGCAAGCGGTTCTTTTTTGAAAAAAAGAACCAAAAAACTTTTGTTCTCTTTGGGTGTACCATGATGAGACGTGTCGTCTCAGCCGTCCGCGACAGCGTTTGCAAAAGCTTTTTGCTTCTTTTTCTCGAAAAAGAAGCGCTTGCTTTGCTTATGGACGGCCAGAGCAAGCCCCGGCCGTCCACATGCGATCAGCGCCGACCCGCCCGGCGCAGTGCGTCGGCAGTGAAGTCGTCGGCCGTCAGCGACGTGCCGTTATAGGTCGGAGCCGTCGGTTCCTGGCTGTGCAGGCCCTGCACAAGGTAGCGGTGCTGGATCAGGTCAACGAACTCGTAGCCGTCGGCGCCGGTCAGCGGCACTTCCGGAGAGGTCGCGATGAACGCGAGAGCGGTACGCCAGAGCTGGCCGCGCGCGTCGTAGCGGTCGGAGATGGACATCTGCCAGCTGTCCTCGTCGATGTACTCCACCCGGCGTGCGTATTCGTGGCGGTAGCCGGGCTTCAGCGTAGCTTCCACCACCCACATCCGGTGCAGCTCGAAGCGCAACAGGTCGGGGTTGACCGCCTGCGGCTTGATGATGTCGGTGTACTTCACGCCCGGCTGCTGGATCTTGTAGGTGTTGTAGGGGACGTAGATTTCTTTTTTGCCAAGCAACTTCCAGTTGTAGCGGTCGATTGCGCCGTTGAACATGTCGTAGTCGTCGACGGCTTCGAGGCCGTCCGTGTTGGACACCGGCGTGTCGTAGTTGATCTCCGGCGCGCGGCGGACGCGGCGCTCACCCGGGTTGTAGGTCCATGCCTCGCGCGGCTGGTCGTACGAGTCGTAGTGGCTGATCACCAGCGTCAGCTGCCCGGCGATGCGCGGTGGTTCGAGCACTTCCTGCCAGAACAGGCTGTCCCACTTCTCCGGGTTGTTCATGCCCGGCGTGTTGTAGGGAAACATGATCTGCTCGTGCCAGCGGGTCACCGAGTAGTCGCCCGACGGCGTGGTGATCGCGTTGTCCACCGTGCGCTGCAGCTGCGAGCCGCGCCAGCGCAGGACGTGGTTCAGGATCGCCTCGCTGCCGTTGGCGGGGATGGGAAACGGGATCGAAACCTTCGCGCCGACCACGTCCAGGCCGTTGGGAGCGAGCTTGGCGCGGCTGGCGTTGGCAATCGCGTTGTCATACTGCGATTGCGGGGCGGCGAACGTGCGGTGGGTCGCGTAGACGTCCACGTGGTAGCCCGGCAGCGTGCGGATCATCGCCACTGTGCCCTCGGCCAGCTTGCTGGCGTAGCGGTCCACGTTCTGCGCGGTAATGACGACGAGCGGCTTCTCCTGGCCGAAAGGATTCATGCGGTACTCGCCCGCCGAGTATCCGGCGGGCGGTTTGTCGTAGCCGCCGGTCCAGGCCGGAATGGTGCCGTCGGCGTTGCCCGCCTTCACCGCGCCGAATGGCGTCAGCGAGTGGCCGAGGTCGGCGGCGGTCTGCGCTCCGGCCTGTGGTGCCGCCATCGCGCAGGCGAGCAACGTGGCCGCAAGCAGTGACTGCTTCATTGTTGGTTTCTTCCCTCTACCTCGGCGATTTCCCGCCTTCTGCTTCATCTAAGCAACACCCCGCTAGGGTGTCCACCCTTGACCAGCCAAGAAATACGAAACGCCCTCAATCGGGCAAGACAAGCGAAAACACCCTTTATTAGGCAAAGCATGCGAAAACGCATGGACACGCAAAATTGAACTCGTTTATATGACGATACCGAAACGGTGAGGTTCACAAATGAAGCGGCGCCTATCCTGTGCGACCATCCTGGCGTTGAGCCAGGCTGTCCTGAGTACGCCGTCGGTTCACGCGCAAGCCAGCGATGCTGGCGCCGCTGCGGCCGGCAGCGCGCCGGCGTCTGCCGCCGTGCATCACCATCGCCGCCACCACAGGCACGCCGTGGCCGCCGCCGCGCCGGCCGATGCCGGCCAGGCGTCGCCGTCGGCTGTGCCGCTTGCCGCCGAGCCGGCGCCTGCCCCCGGCCTGACGCCGATCCAGGCCATGGCGACCGTCAAGCTGCCCGATACCGGCACGCAGGAGCCCGGCGCGGGCCCCGGGCTGACCGCGCTGGGCGCCATCCGCGCCGGCAACGCCGAGGGCACCATTCCCGCCTGGACCGGCGGCCAGAGCCCAGTGCCCGGCCGCGCGCCTGGTAGCTATGTCAGCGACGCGTTCATCAGTGACAAGCCGCTGCTCAGGATCACCGCACAGAACGTGGACCGCTACGTAGACAAGCTGGCCGTCGGCACGGTGGCGTTGATCCGCACGCTGCACAACTACCATGTGGACGTCTACCCGACACACCGCACCGCCGCCGCGCCGCAGTTCATCTACGACAACGCGATCGCCAACATGAGCCGCGCGCACCTGGTGCATGACGGCCAGGGCGTCGAAGGTGCCCAGCTCTCCGTGCCGTTCCCGATACCCCATAACGGCAACGAGGCGATGTGGGACGCGGTGCTGCGCTGGCGCGGCTCGCAGTTCACGCGGACCACCAACAACGTCATCTCCACCCCGTCGGGCGACTACTCGATCCAGCGCTGGCACGAGGACGTGCTGCTGCCGTACGGCACGCCCGGGTTCAACAACTCGCACCAGTGGGACGCAATGTTTCGCCAGCAAGTGCTCTCCCCGCCGCGCGATGCTGGCCTCATGACCCTGGTGATCAACCACGAGAACCCGTACGACGTGGCGCGCGAGGCGTGGACCTACACGCCGGGCGAGCGCCGCGTGCGCCGCGCGCCGGAGGTCGACTACGACACGCCGTTCACCGACACTGACGGGCTGGAGACGATCGACGATTACGATCTGTTCAACGGAGCGCTCGACCGTTACGATTGGACCCTGGTCGGCCGCCGTGAAATGTATGTGCCCTACAACACGCAACGTATCCAGGACCCCACGCTGCGTTACGCAGACCTGATTAACCGCGACTCGATCAAGCCGGAATACATACGCTTCGAACTGCACCGCGTGTGGATGGTGGAGGCCAAGTTAAAGCCAGAGTTCCGGCACATCTACACCCGCCGCACGATCTACCTCGACGAGGACAGCTGGTGCCCGCTGATCTCCGACCGCTACGACGGCCGTGGCCAGCTCTGGCGCACCGCCATGGCTTTCACGGGCGAGGAGCCGAATGCGAAACTCTTCGGTCCCGACGGCTACGAATTCGTCGACCTCTACCAGCATCGCTTCCTGGCGCAGGGCCTGCACAACCAGGAACCTGTGGGGCCCGTCTACAACATGAACTCGCTGACCCCGCGGGATTTTACCGCCGAGTCGCTGCGTAGGCTGGGCCTGCGCTAGCCAGGCTTTGCCAGACCAGGCTGCGGGTGCTAAGCCGACCGCCAGTCGGAGCGTAGCGCAGCCTGGTAGCGCATCAGTCTGGGGGACTGGGGGTCGTGGGTTCGAATCCCGCCGCTCCGACCACTCAGCAAGCGGGCTGCTGCATGCGTGTCGAGCACGGCACCACGAGCGTCTTAGAAGCCGCCAGCGCAGGCCAGTTGCCGGCCTTTCAAGCTGGATCCGGTCTGCGGGGCACCGGGTGCCAGCGCAGGAAGAAAGGCCTTCTTTTTTGAAAAAAAGAAGCAAAAAACCTTTATTCTCTGCGTTCGTCCGCCGCCTCGATTTTTGCTGACATGCGCGACCGTGGCCGCGAGCCAAGAGACAAAAGTTTTTTGGTTCTTTTTTTCAAAAAAGAACCGCTTGCTTTACGTCCTACCCTCAATGCGTCGGGTAGAACTTAGGATACGTGATCTGGTCCGCCGGCCCCGGCCGGGTCGGCGCCCCCACTTTGCCGCACGCCGCCAGCACGCCGAGCAACCCAAGCACGCACAAAGCCCGGATCACGCCAGCCGCTCCAGCCACGTGCGCGCCTGTTCGGCCACGCGCACCGGCGCGGTGCCGCCGTGGCTGGTGCGCGAGGCGACCGACGCTGCGACGCTCAGCACGCCGAACACCTCCGCGGTGATCGCCGGTTCCACCCGCTGCATCTCCGCCAGCTCCAGCCCAGCCAAATCGGTCCCCTTGCTCTCGGCCAGCGCCACCAGGCGCCCCGTGGCGTGGTGCGCCGTGCGGAACGGCAGGCCCGCTGCCCGCACCAGCCAGTCGGCCAGGTCGGTGGCCGTGGCGTAGCCGGCACCGGCCGCCGCCAGCATCCGGCCTGCGTCCGGCTGCATGTCGCGCACCATGCCAACGGTTGCCGCCAGCGACAAGGCGAGCGCCTCGGTTGCGTCGAACACGCCCTCCTTGTCCTCCTGCATGTCCTTTGCGTAGGCCAGCGGCAGGCCCTTCATCACCGTCAGCAGACCCACCAGCGCGCCGGTGATCCGCCCGGTCTTGGCGCGGGTCAGCTCGGCGGCGTCCGGGTTGCGCTTCTGCGGCATGATCGAGCTGCCGGTGGTGAACGCGTCCGACAGGCGCAGGAACCCGTACGGCGCGCTGCACCAGATGACCACCTCCTCGGCGAAGCGGCTGAGGTGCATCGCACAGATCGCCAGCGCCGCGAGGTACTCGATGGCGAAGTCCCGGTCCGAGACCGAGTCCAGAGAGTTGTCGGTCGGCGCGTCGAACCCCAGCGCCGCCGCGGTCATCGCGCGGTCTATCGGGAAGCTGGTGCCGGCGAGTGCCGCCGCGCCCAGCGGGCAGCGGTTCAGCCGCGCGCGGCAATCCGCCAGGCGGCCGCGGTCGCGGGCGAACATCTCCACGTAGGCCAGCAAGTGGTGGCCCAGCGTGACCGGTTGCGCCGTCTGCAAATGAGTGAAGCCCGGCATGGCGGTGCCTGCGTGTTCCAGGGCGCGTCCGGCAAACGCCCGCATCGCCGCGGCGAGCTGCGCGTCCAGCCCGTCGGCCGCGTCGCGCACCCACAGGCGGAAGTCGGTCGCCACCTGGTCGTTGCGGCTGCGCGCGGTGTGCAGCCGGCGGCCGGGGTCGCCGATACGTTCGGCCAGCCGCGCCTCGATGTTCATGTGCACGTCTTCCAGGGCCACATCCCAGGCAAAACGGCCGGCCTCGATCTCGCCGGCGATTCCGGCCAGGCCGGTATCGATTTCGGTCTGGTCGGCGGTGGAGATGATCCCCACATGCGCCAGCATCGCGGCGTGGGCGCGCGAGCCGGCGACATCCTGCCGCCACAGCCTGTGGTCGAAGCCGACCGAGGCGTTGATGCGCTGCATGATGTCGGCGGGCGCGCTGGCGAAGCGGCCGCCCCATTGGGTGTTTGCCGCGCCGTCGGGGGTACGCGCTACACCCGCCGCCTGTGCCGCGCCGGCGGGTTGCGCCCCTGGCGGGGACTGCGTCGCGGCAGCCGGCGGTGCCGCGGTCGGCGGCGTGGCGGTGGTTGGCTGGGCCGAGGTGTTTGACTGTAGTGCGGCAGCTCGCGGCGGCGTGGCGGCAGTTGGCTGGGTCGAGGTGCTTGGCTCCGTTGCAGCAGCCGGTGGCGCCGCGGCGGCCGGGGTCGCGGTGCTTGGCGGCGTTGCGGTGCTTTGCAGCGTTGTGGTGTTTGGCTGCGTTGCGGCAGCCGGCGGTGCCGCGGCCGGCATCGTCGCGGTGCCTGGCAGCGTCGCGGTGGCTGGCTGCCCAGTGTCGGTCCGCTGCGTCGACACAGCGGGTCGCGTCGGGACAGCCTGTCGCGCCGCGGCGGCGGGCTGCCCCGCGGCGATGGGCTCAGCCGCGGCGATGGGCTCAGCCGCGGCGGTGGGCGTGTAGGGATCGGGTTCGGAGGACATGGTTTGGCTTTGCTGACGAGACGCGCGTTCGGTGCCGCAGGTGCCACCGTACTGGCCGGGCTCGTGCCCGGCAAACCAGCGGGCGCGCAGCAGCCCGGCGCACCGCAGGTGGACATGCGCCCGCTCTCCGACATCGTGCCCGCCCGTCCGCCCGCTGCGCTGCCGCCGGCCAGCTTCCACGCCCTGGACGGCACTCCCAGGACCCTGGCCGACTACGCCGGCAAGCCGGTGGTGCTGAACTTCTGGGCCACCTGGTGCATCCCCTGCGTGGCCGAACTGCCGGAACTTGACCGACTGGCCGCCTCCGGCGGTTTCACCGTGCTCGCCGTCTCCGCCGACCGCGGCGGAGTCGCCACCGTCCGCCCGTTCGCCGCCGCCCACCACCTCGACCACCTGACCCTGCTCACCGACCAGGGCAGCGACGCGGTGCACGCACTGGGCGTGGACGGCTTTCCCACCACGCTGCTGATCGGCGCTGACGGGCGCCTGCGCGGCACGCTGGAGGGCCCTGCCGCCTGGGGCGGCGCGCAGGCCGCGCTGCACGCCTTGCTCGCCTAGCCAGTGCGCTTGCACAGCGACTACCCATGCGCGTAGATATTACGACTTCCGCAGCAATCATCGCGATGGACTGACAACCCCATCTTCATCACGTTCCCGGGCAGCAGCGACATGAGCGTGCGGATGCGCACGTTCGACTGGGCGGCCACCCCCCTGGGGCCGCCGTCCGGATGGCCGCAGCCATTGCGCACCCTGGTAACGGTGATGCTCTCCGCCGAGCAGGCGATGTTCCTGACCTGGGGCCCGGAGCGGACGCTGCTCTACAACAGCGCCTACGGCGTCATCCTGGGTCGCAAGCACCCCGCCGCACTCGGCCAGCCCTTCATGCAGGTCTGGCAGGAGGCGGCCAGCGAGCTCACCCCGCTGTTCGAGCGCGTGGACGCCGGTGAGCCGGTGCACATGGACGACATCTCGCTCGTTCTCGAACGGCACGGCCGGCCGGAGGAGGCGCATTTCGCCTTCAGCTACACGCCCGTCCGCGACGACCACAGGCGCGTCGCCGGCCTGTTCTGCCCCTGCTCGGACACCACCGCGCAGGTGATGTCCGAGCGTCGGCGCGCGTTCCGCCTGAAGCTGGCCGACGAGCTGCGCAACCTCGCCTCGCCGGAGGACATCATGCTGGCCGCCGAGCACGCCCTCGGCAGCTATCTGGGGGCCACCCGGGTCGGCTACGCCACGCCGGAGCAGGACGGCCTCCACGCCACCCTGCAGACCGGGTTCAACGCCGCCGGGCTCGCCAAGCTGTCCGGTCGCTACGCGTTCGCCGCCCTCGGCCGCGAGCTCGCGGCCAGCCAGTCGCAGGGCCGGACGAGTGTTTTGCAGGACACCGCGCTGGACCCCGACGCGGCCGCCGCCTGGTCGTCGATCGGCAGCCGCGCCTGTGTCTGGGTGCCCCTGGTGCGCGACGGGCGCCTCAGCACCTGCCTGATGGTGCTCTCGGACGCGCCGCGCGCCTGGTCGCAGGAGGACGTCAGCCTGATCGAGGACGTGGCCGCCCGGAGCTGGGAGACGGTCGAACGCGCCCGCGCCGAGGCGAACCTCCGCCGGCTGAACGAGACCCTGGAACAGCGGGTGGCCGAGCGCACCGCCGAACGCGACCGGCTGTGGACCAACTCGCGCGACCTGCTGGTGGTGCTGGACAGGCAAGGGGTCTTCCACGCGGTGAACCCGGCGGTGCACGGCGTGCTCGGCTGGACGCCGGAGGAGCTCGTGGGTCGCAGCTTCCGCGACTTCGTCCACCCCGACGACCTGCCCGCCACCGAGCACGCCCTCGTCCAGGTGACCGCCGACCGCCCGGAGGTGTTCGACAACCGCTGGCGCCACCGCGACGCCAGCTACCGCTGGCTGTCCTGGACCGGCCGCCCGGACGGCGAGATCCTCTACGCCATCGGCCGCCACATCACCGCGGAGAAGGAGCAGCAGGCGGCCCTGGCACGCGCCGAGGAGACCCTGCGGCAATCCCAGAAGATGGAGGCGGTGGGCCAGCTCACCAGCGGGCTCGCGCACGACTTCAACAACCTGCTGACCGGCATCTCCGGCGGGCTGGAGATGCTGCAGTCGCGCCTGGCCGCGGGCCGGACCGACAACCTGACGCGCTACATCGACATCGCGCAGGCCGGCGCGCGCCGGGCCGCCTCGCTCACCCACCGGATGCTCGCGTTCTCGCGCCGGCTCACGCTGGACCCGCGGCCCACCAACCTCGACCACCTGGTCGCCGGCATGGAGGAGCTGATCCGCCGCACCATCGGGCCGGAGATCGCGCTGCACGTCTCGCCCTGCCGCAACCTTTGGGCCACCCTGATCGACCCTGCGCAGCTGGACAGCGCGCTGCTGAACCTCTGCATCAACGCCCGCGACGCGATGCCGGACGGCGGCACGCTCATGATCACCACCGCGAACCACGATTTGGGCGCCGCCCAGGCTGCGCGCCACGAGGTGAGCGCGGGCCACTACGTCTCGCTCTGCGTCACCGACACGGGCGGCGGCATGACGGCCGAGGTGATCCGCCGGGCGTTCGACCCGTTCTTCACCACCAAGCCGATCGGCACGGGCACCGGGCTGGGTCTCTCGATGGTGTACGGCTTCGCCCGGCAGTCCGGCGGCTACGCCCACATCGACTCCGCGCCGGGCAGGGGCACTACGCTCTGCCTATATTTGCCGCGCCACGCCGCCAGCCCGGAGGCCAGCGCGGCCGAGGCCGCGCGGGAGCCGGCCGACGGCGGCGGCCGCGCGGTGCTGCTGGTGGACGACGAGCCGGCAGTGCGGCAGCTGGCAGGCGAGGTCCTGCGCGAGCGCGGCTACCGGGTGCTGGAAGCCGAAGACGGGCCGTCCGGACTGCGCCTGATGCAGTCCGGCGCCAGGGTCGACCTGCTGGTGACCGATGTGGGCCTGCCCGGCGGCATGAACGGCCGCCAACTGGCAGACGCAGCGCGCGCGGGGCGCTCGGACCTGCCGGTGCTTTTCATCACCGGCTACGCGGAGACTGCGGTGCTGGGCGAGGGACAGCTTGCGCCGGGGATGCACCTGCTGACCAAGCCTTTCGCGCTGAACGTGCTGGCGGAGCGGGTGGGGGAGCTGCTGAAGACCTAGGAGGCTGTTTGGGTCACGGCGCCGAAAAGCAAGCAAGGCCTTCTTTTCTGAAGAAAAGAAGCAAAAGACTTTTGGTCCTGCTGTCGCGGTGGTTCTGCACGGCGCGCCCAAGGAACAAAAGTTTTTTGGTTCTTTTTTTCAAAAAAGAACGGCTTGCTTGCCTGTCACTTCGCCTTGTCAGTGGAAAATTGTTCGACCAGGTCGCCCAGATGACCGATCTCGTCCAGCCGCATGCCGTCGCCCGCCGCCGCGCGCCCGCCGCGCGCCACCCGCCGTGGCAGCACCGCGCGTTCGAACCCCAGCTTCTGTGCCTCCTTCAGCCGGGCGTCCGCCTGGCTCACCTGCCGCACCTCGCCGGACAGTCCCACCTCGCCGAAGAACACCGTGCCCGCGTCCGTCGGCTGGTTGGTGGCCGCCGAGGCCAGGGCCGCCGCCACCGCCAGGTCGGCCGCCGGCTCGGTGATGCGCAGCCCGCCGGCCACGTTGAGGAACACGTCCGAACCGGACAGGCGCAGCCCGCAGCGTGTCTCCAGCACCGCCAGCAGCATCGATAGCCGGTTGGCGTCCCAGCCCACCACGGCGCGGCGTGGCGCGCCGCCGGCATTGGGTGCCAGCAGCGCCTGGATTTCCAGCAGCACCGGCCGTGTGCCCTCCAGCCCGGCGAACACCGCGCTGCCGGCGATGTTGCCGCGGCGCTCCGCTAGGAACAGCGCGGACGGGTTGGCCACTTCGGCTAGCCCGCGGTCGGTCATCTCGAACACGCCGATCTCGTCGGTGGCGCCGAAGCGGTTCTTGGTACCGCGCAGGATGCGGAACTGGTGGCCGCGGTCGCCTTCGAAGTGCAGCACGGCGTCCACCATGTGCTCCAGCACGCGCGGGCCGGCGAGCGCGCCCTCCTTGGTGACGTGGCCGACCAGGATCAGGCTGAAGCCGCGCTGCTTGGCCAGCCGGATCAGCTCGAACCCGGCGGCGCGCACCTGGGTGACGGTGCCCGGCGCGCTGTCCACGTTGTCCAGCCACATGGTCTGGATCGAGTCGATCACCACGAGCGCCACGTCGCGCTCCGCCTCCAGCGAGCCGGCGATGTCGCGCACGCTGATGGTGGCGGCGAGCTCCAGCGGCGCGCCCTCCAGGCCCAGGCGGCGGGCGCGCAGGCGGATCTGCTCGATAGCCTCCTCGCCGGAGATGTAGAGCACGCGGCTGCCGGCGCGGCTGAGCGCTGCGGCCGCCTGGAGCATCAGCGTGGACTTGCCGATGCCGGGGTCGCCGCCCACCAGGATGGCGCTGGCCGCCACCAGACCGCCGCCCAGCACGCGGTCCAGCTCGCCGATGCCGCACAGCAGGCGCGGCGGCGGCGCGGCGCTGCCGGCCAGGCCGGTGAAGGCGACGCGGCCGCCGGGCTTGCGCGCGGGGCCCGGCCTGGGGTCGGAGCGCTCCTCGGCGATGGTGTTCCACTCGCCGCAGGCCTCGCACTTGCCGGACCATTTCGGGGTGGTGCTGCCGCAGGACTGACAGACGAAGAGGGTGACGGCTTTGGCCAGGGAGCACCTTGCGCCGGAACGTTGGGCCGTGACTGGCGCACGCAGGCGGAGGCAAGGCAAGGCAAGCGGTTCTTTTTTGAAAAAAAGAACCAAAAAACTTTTGTTTCCGGTTTGTGTGCCGGGTTGAAGCGTGTCGTTCAGCTTTCCGAGACCGCCGACGTGAAGGCTTGCTTCTTCTCGAAAAAGACGGCCTTGCCTTTCAGCTTGTTGCCAGCCCACGAGCCCGGCTGCCACGCCGGCGCGTGGCCACCATGCAGGCAGCAATCAGCCCCAGCACGCTCATCGACGCCGGCTCGGGCACCGCCGTCGCGGACACGCTTTCAAGCAGGCCGTCCGCGTTCGATCCCGACGTCGACGTGTCGGTGAACAGCAGCGTGCTGGTCGCCGCTGCGGCCGTGAACCTGAAACTCTCGGCATTGAACAGGGTGTTGAAGTTCGAGGTGCCGGTAGGATCGCTGACGCTCGTCATCAGGTTGCCGACCGAGACGGCGAGCGACTGCGTCTCGTTGTCACCGAAAGTGCCGTACATGAACGAAAGATTGTAGACC
Organism: Acetobacteraceae bacterium; assembly: GCA_965198755.1. Lineage (GTDB taxonomy): Bacteria > Pseudomonadota > Alphaproteobacteria > Acetobacterales > Acetobacteraceae > BOG-908. Next base: position 2,035,748 of record OZ240673.1, on the reverse strand, counting down.
TGACCAGCCACCGTGGCGAAAGTCTGCGATAAGGTGCCGCCCGATGTCTGGCCGCCGCCGAACTGCACGGCGTTGTTCGCGCGGGGATTCGTGCCGCCACAGCAATTGCTGAATGCGGTTTCGCTGACCGCACCCACGCCGCTCGAAGACGCGGTCCATCCTGTCAAGCTGGCCTGCCCACTGCTGCCGGTGAAAGTGCCGTCGGTGATCACTGTGGCCTGCGCCTGCGCCGCGCCGGTCAGCGCGAGTGCCAGGCCCGCCGTCAGAGCCTTCCAGGTGAGGTTGTGCATACACGATCATCCTGCTGCGATGTTGCGGACACCGGACAGACCGTCCGGCGTCTAGAAACACGCTAGATGATGTTTTCGTTGCGGTATAGTTCTAATAACGTCGTTCGGGATTTTTGTTTCGAATGTGATGCGCCAGCGTGCTCGGTCAGCGTCCGGCGGGCGGCAACACCTGGCAGAACCGCAACCGGTAGCCGTCCGGGTCGAGCACGTCGAAGGCCAGGTGGCCGACCCGCACCCCGTCCTCCTCTCGCCAGCTCTCCGCCATCGGTTTGTCCAGCCGTGCGCCGTAGGCCTCCACGCTGCTCAGCACCGCATCGGCATCCTTCGTCCACACCAGCAGCGTCACCCCGCGGCCGAACGGGTAGGCCAGCTCGTCCCGGCTTTCGCTTTCCGCCAGTTCGACCGAGACGCCGTCCCGCTCCAGCTCCGCGCGCCGGTGTTCCGGCTCGTAGCGCATCGTGGTGAAGCCCAGCACGTCGGTGTAGAACCGCAGCGAGCGCGCGAAGCCGCTGCAGGCGAGTTCGACCTGCGCGCTCATGCCGGCTGGCCAGGCAAAGGCAAGGCAAGCGGTTCTTTTTTGAAAAAAAGAACCAAAAAACTTTTGTCCCCTTGGACGCGCGTTGCGGGAAAGTCCGTGACAGCAGGACCAAAAGTCTTTTGCTTCTTTTCTTCAGAAAAGAAGGCCTTGCTTGCCTGCCGGCGTTCCAGGGTCCCAGGCGTGCTCACTTAGGCACGAGCGTCAGCACCGCCTGCGGCGCCGGCCCTTCCGTGGAGACCAGGACGTGCATGGGCTGGCCGGCCAGCGTCAGGCTGAACGCCGTCTGAGTGACCCCCGGCTTGCCTTTCGCACCGCCGGCGTTGCCCAGCGTCGTCAGCGGCACCTGGTTCTCCCGCGACGCCTGGTTCAGCAGCGCGATCACCTGGCTGCCGTCGGCGCGTTCGGCCACCGCCTCGCAGCCGCCGTCGTCCAGCGAGACCAGCGCCAGCTTGATCACCTGGTAGCTGACGTCGAACACCTGGCCGCGCCGCCCGGCCAAAAACGCCTGCTGTGCTGCGGCCGGCATCTGCGGCGCGTGCTGCTCGTTGAGAAAGGCGCGCAGGCCGGTCACGTCGCTGGCGAAGTGCAGGCAGGTGGCGCTGAACAGGCCGACCACTTGGTCGGCGCCCGACTCCGGCGTTGTTTGCACTGACGGCGGCTGCTGGGCCAGGGCAGGGGCCGCAGCGGCCAGGCAGGCGGCGGCAACCAGGTAGGCGAAACGCATCGGTGTCTCCTCGGACGCGGTGACCATGTTGAACGGCTTCTTTGTCAAAAAAAAGACGCGAACAAGCTATCGCGTCCGGGCGCATCGGGCGCCCACCGTGTCTTCACCATGCCGAATTTTGAACGAACACTTAAAGCTTAGCCAAAAACGGCATTGCTGTGGTGCGCTCTCCTCAGTGAGCACTCAAGGGACCAAAAGTTTTTTGGTTCTTTTTTTCAAAAAAGAACCGCTTGTTTTCTCTCTCTCCCCGCACGTGAGACCAAGTCCCCTACTTCCGAAGCTCCATCTGTATCGGCCCCTCCCGCCGCCCATGCGTAAACTGGTCCACCAGCGCGTTGCCGCTATCAAGCAGGTGAGACGCCGCGCCCTGCCAGACCAACCGCCCGCGGAACAGCATCGCCGCCTGGTCGCCGATGCGCACCGCACTCGCCATGTCGTGCGTGATAGCTACCGCGGTGCTGCCAAGCCGGCGCACGCAGTCCACGATCAGCCCATCGATCACCGCGCCCATGATCGGGTCCAGGCCCGTGGTTGGCTCGTCGAAAAACAGGATCCGCCCGCCGGCGGCGATCGCGCGCGCCAGGCCCACCCGCTTCTGCATGCCGCCGGAGAGTTCCGCCGGCGACAGCTCGCCCACGCTCGGGTCCAGCCCAACCTGAGCCAGCAGCTCGCCAGCGCGCACCCGCGCCTGCGCGCGCGTGGTCCGCCCCTGTGCCAGCAGACCGAACGCCACGTTCTCCCAAACCGGCAGGCTGTCGAACAGCGCCGCGTTCTGGAACAGCATGCCGATTTGCGCGCGCACCGTCTCGCGTGCCCTGTGGCCAAGTCTCGCCAGATCCTGCCCGTCGATCTCGATGGTGCCGGCATCCGGCTCGACCAGCCCGAGGATGCATTTCAGCAGCACCGACTTGCCCGAGCCGGAACCGCCGATCACCACCGTGGAGGTGCCCGCCGCCACGTCGAGGTCGATGCCGTCCAGCACCACCTTGTCGCCGAACGACTTGTGCAGGCCGCGGATGCGGATCTTCGGCACCTCTGCGCTGGCCTGGGCACCGCTCATCGGGAGAAGAACAGCTCGGTCAGCACGTAGTCGAACGCCAGGATCAGGATGCTGGCGGAGACCACGGCCGATGTTGTGGCCGCCCCCACGCCCTGCGCGCCGCCGCGGCTGGTGTAGCCGTGGTAGCAGCCCATCAGGCTGACGATTAGGCCGAACACCGCCGCCTTGGCCAGGCTCAGCGACACGTCGCTGACGGCGAGGAAGTTCACCGTGTTGGTCAGGTACGTCCCCGGGTTGAAACCAAGTTTTGCCGTGGCGATCAGGAACCCGCCGGCCACGCCCAGCACGTCGGCCACCAGCACCAGTAGCGGCAAGGCCAGCAGCCCGGCCAGCAGGCGAGGGGCCACCAGGTACTTCATCGGGTCAGTGCCAAGCGTGCGCAGCGCGTCGATCTGGTCGGTCACCCGCATGGTGCCCAGCTCGGCGGCCATCGCCGCACCCATGCGGCCGGCCACCATCAGCCCGGCCAGCACCGGTGCCAGCTCCCGCACCACCGAGATCAGCACTATGTTGGCAATCGCGCTGGTGGCCCCGTAGCGGGAGAAGCCGGTGTAGCTCTGCAGCGCGATGACCATGCCGGAGAACACCGCGGTCAGCGCCACCACCGGCAGGCTGAAATAGGCGAAGTCGACGAAGCTGCGCCAGAACAGCCGGCCGTAGAACGGCGGGCGGAGCAGGTGGGACAGGCCGGACGCACCGAACAGCACGATGCTGCCGGTGCCGGCCAGGCCAGCGAGCACGGCCCGGCCGGTGGCGCCTACGAAGTTCATCAGGACGCGGTGCTTTGGCGAGAAATTTGGTAAGCGAAAGCAAGGCAAGCAGTTCTTTTTTGAAAAAAAGAACCAAAAAACTTTTGGTCCCGTCGGGTGTGCCGGGTTGAGACGTGTCGTTTCAGCCGTCCGCGACAGCCGCAGTAAAAGCTTTTTGCTTCTTTTTCTCGAAAAAGAAGCGCTTCGCTTTTGCTTGGCTCAAGTCCGTCTAGAACCGCACGCCCTCTCACAGCGACGCGTAAACCCGTCCGCCACGCGGCTTGAGCGACGTCAGCACCTCGTAGCCGTTCGTGCCGGCCCACGCTGCCACCTCGTCCGGCGGCACAGCGGGGCCGATCAGCTCGAGCTCGTCGCCCTGCCGGAGGTCCGGGCAGTCGGTCGCGTCGAAGGTGGCGAGGTCCATGGAGACACGCCCTATCAGCGGAAGCCGCCCGCCGTCAAAAGACGCCTCCGCCCGGTTGGACAGGATGCGGTGATAGCCGTCGGCGTAGCCGGCAGACACGGTGGCCACCCGCGTCGGCCGCTGCGCCACCCAGATGCCGTTGTAGCCGACCGCCTCGCCCACCTTGATGGTGCGCAGCTGCAGCACGGGCGCGGTCAGCCGCAGCACCGTCCGCATCGGGTTGGCCGCCCCCGGCGTGGGGTTGATGCCGTACACCGCGGCCCCTGGCCGGCCGAGGTCGGAGGCCAGCGCTGACCCGACCAGCAGCCCGGACGAGTTGGCCAGGCTGCGCGGCACGCCGGGCAGCAAGCCGCCGCAGTCGGCCAGCGCGCGTGCCTGGGCAGCGTTGAGAGGGTCGTCCGGCGTGTCCGCGTTGGCCAGGTGCGTCATCACGAACAGCGTCTCGATGCCGTGCAACAGGTCCGGCTCGGCAGTCAGGCGGGCGACGTCGGCAGCACCCAGCCCAAGCCGGTTCATCCCGGTGTCGATGTGGATCAGCGCCGGCAGGCGCCGTCCCAGCCGTGTGGCCTGGGCCGACCAGGCAGCGACCTCGTCCAAGTTGCCCAGCACCGGCGCCAGGTCGTGGCGCACGTAGACCTCCGCCTGGCCGGCCAGCAGCCCGTTGAGGATCGCGATCATCGGCATGTGCCCTGGCGCCCCCCGTGGCAGCAGCGGCCGAACTGCCGCACCCTCCTGCGGGTAGGCGGTGAAGAAGTGCCGGGCCCCCTCGGCGAACAGCCGCTGCGCCACGCGCTCCGCGCCCAGCCCGTACGCATCCGCCTTCACGACGGCCGCGATCGGCCGGCCGTGCTGCGCACGCAGCCAGCGCCAGTTCGCAGCGATGGCGTCGAGGTCGACCGTGAGCGTGGTCACGCGCGTGCGGGCGTTAGGCAGCCTTCAGGGCGGCTTCCACCTTCGGCGAGAGTGCTGCCGGCGTGGTGGTGGGCGGAAAGCGTTCCAGCACCGTGCCGTCGCGGCCGATCAGGAACTTGGTGAAGTTCCACTTGATGGCGCCGACGAGGAACCCCGACTTCTCCGACTTCAGCCAAGCCCACAGCGGGTGCGCGTGGCTGCCGTTCACCTCCACCTTGGCAAACATCGGGAAGCTCACGTCGTATTTAGTCGAGCAGAAGCTGGCGATCTCCGCCGCGTCGCCGGGCTCCTGGTGGCCGAACTGGTCGCATGGAAAACCCAGCACGCTGAAGCCCTGGTCCGCGTAGGTCTGCTGCAACTGCTCCAGCCCGGCATATTGCGGGGTGAAACCGCACTTGCTGGCGGTGTTGACGATCAGCAGGACCTTGCCGCGCAGGGTGTCGAGACTGGTCTCTTTGCCGTCGAGGCTTGCGGCCGAAAAGTCGTAGATCCCGGCCATCATGGGCTCCTTGGGAGGGGTGAACGGACGCTGGAGGTTGAAGCAGGAAGCAAGGCCTTCTTTTTCGAGAAAAAGAAGCAAAAAGCTTTTGATGCGGCTGTCGCGGACGGCCGAAACGACACGCCTCACCACGGCACACCCGAAGAGAGCAAAAGTTTTTTGGTTCTTTTTTTCAAAAAAGAACTGCTTGCTTAGGCCGCAGCCACCTTGTCCGCCCGTGTCGCCCCCCGCTGTCCCATCGGCTTCTCGTCGCCAACCGTGCTGTCGCGCGCCGTCTGGTGCTCCAGCTCCGCGTTCAGCTCGGCGCCGATCAGCACGATGATGGTGGAGATCCAGATCCACGTCATGAAGCCGACGGCCGCACCCAGCGACCCGTACGTCTTGTTGTAGCTGCCGAAATTCGCCGCGTAGTAGGAGAACCCCGCCGACGCCACCAGCCAGAAGATTGCGGCGAACCCGCTGCCCCAGCTCACCCAGCGCCAGCGTGCCTTTGCCCGGCTCGGCCCGTAGCGGTAGGTCAGGTTGAGGAACAGCATGATGGCGATCAGCATCAGCGGCCAGCGGCCGAAGCTGAGTAGCAGGTCGCCCACGGCGCCCAGCCCCACGTAGGTCAGCACGGCGGGCACCACCAGCACGGCGGCGACGGCCAGGATGACGAACAGCAGCGCCCCCATGGTGAACGCCAGGGACAGCCAGGTGCGGTGGAAGAAGCTGCGGGTTTCGCGCTCCTCGTAGACGGCGTTCAGAGCGTCGAACAACGACTTCACGCCGGCGTTGGCACTCCACAGCGAGGTCAGCAGGCCGATGATGGCACCCAACCCCAGCGCCTTTTGCGGCGCGGAGGTCAGCGCGTGTACCTGGTCGGTGATGATCTGCAAGCCGCCGGCCGGCACCACGCCGTTCAGCGAAGCGAGTTGCTTGCCAATGATTGCCGGGTCGGCCACCAGGCCGTACAGCGAGATCAACGAGGCGATGGCCGGAAAGATCGCCAGCAACGAGTAGTAGGTGACCGCGGCGGCCTCGGCCATCACCCGGTCCTCGCCGACCTGGTTGAGGACGCGCTTGCCCACCTGCTTCCAGCCGCGCAGGGGTATCTGGGACGGGCTATCGGCCTGGGCGCCGGCGGCGGTTGCATCTGGCATCTCATGCGCGTGCCCCGACTCGCGCGTGTGTCCCGAGCTTTGCGCGTGCCCGGTGCCATGCGCGTCGGCCGCGTGCGGCGCGCCGGGGTGCAGCGTTCCGCGGCCCGACAGGCGGGCCAGGAAATCCACCCCGGCATCCACGACAAACGCAGCGGTCACGATCTCCACCGCGCGGCGCATCGAGGGTTTCTTGCCGCCGCCAAGCCCGTCGAACATCCCGCTCATGACTTCTTCAACTCTTCTGGCTTGTGCACCGCCTCCTTGCCGGACTTGCTGCTTTTGACAAGTACTTCCGGGTTGTCCTTGGTGGCCTTGGCGACGTGGCTCTTTACCTTGGTGGTGGAGGTGACGATCTTCTCGACCGTGCCCTCCGTCTTGCCCTGCGCGGTGCCCCAGCTGACGTGATCGCCCTTTTTCGGCAGCTTGGTCATGGCTGGCATCCCGGATTGTTCGGAAACGCGAACGCGGGCGCTGCACCGCGGTTGAAGCGCCGGATGGTTTTTTGAAAATTTAGGCAAGTTGCCGCACTGCCGTGGCCCGGGCACACGCTTGCTGCCTGTTACAACGAGCCTGGTGGTCAAGCTCTCTGCGACGCCATGCCTGCAAAACTTTACCGGCTGCAACCGATCAGCTCGCGATCCGGTTGGGCAAGCAAGAGTCACCACCAAGAACACCAAGAAGGGTAGGCACTGGCCCTCGACACGCTCTGTGTTCGTCCATTTTGGCGACCTGCCTTTGTGTCCTTGGTGCTTAGTGGTGAACTCTTCTTGAAGTGGGCCGCGTGGCTCGACATCAGGACGCCACCGCCTGCGTGACCTCCTTGGGAAAGCGCCGGTGCAGCCACAGCCATTCGTGCGGACGCTCGCGTATCCAGCGCTCCAGGTGGTCGTTGATCGTCTGCGTCAGCGCCGCCACGTCCGCCTGCTGGTTGCCGCTGGCCGGCGGCGTCAGCGGCGTGTCGCACACCATGCGGAAGCGCGCAGGCCCGATGCGCAGCACCCGGCCGGGGATGATCGGGCAGCCGAACCGCACCGCCAGGGCGGCCGCGGCCGGTGCCGTCATCGCCTTCAGGCCGAACAGCCTGGCCTCGATGCCGTCGTTCATCTTCTGGTCCACCAGCATGCCCAGGTAGCCCTTGCGCGCCAGGTGAACCACAGCGGCGCGCGCACCTTTCGACCCCTTGGGGAACATCGGCAGGTTCTCCCCGATGGCACCGCGCCGCAGTTCCAGCACCACCTCGTCGAGCGCAGGGTTGGCGCCTGGGCGGTAGACGCTGGAGAACGGCAGGCCGTAGGCCGCTGCGGCCGCCGGCAGCATCTCCCAGTTGCCGATATGGGCGGAGACGAACACCGCCGGTCCGCCGCGGGCGGCCTGTGCCAGCAGGTGCTCCTCGCCCACCATCTCCCAGCCAGGACCCGGTGCATTGTTCTGCGGCAACCCTGCCAGGTGGGGCAACTCGCCGGCAGTGCGGCCCAGGCTCTCCCACATGTCGCGGATCACGCGGCGCCGCGCGGCCGCGTCCAGCTCGGGCAGGGCGGCGCGCAGGTTGGCCTCGGCGACCCGGGTGACCGGCAGCAACGGCCCAACTGCGCGGCACAGCCCGCCCGTCACGTTGGACGCACGCACGGGCCCGAGCATGCGCAACACCCGGATCGCGAACCGCGCCAGTGCCACTTCTCCGGCCTGACGCCACGTGAGCCGGCGCGCCTGCGCGGGCGGTTCTGCCCCGGTCTGTCCCATCATCCACCAGTCTTGCATGCGCAACGTGCAGAGAAAGCAAGCAAGCAGTTCTTTTTTGAAAAAAAGAACCAAAAAACTTCTGTCTCCGTCGGGTGCACGCGGGTGAGACGTGTCGTTTCAGCGGTCCGCGACAGCGCGCGCAAAAGCTTTTTGCTTCTTTTTCTCGAGAAAGAAGGCCCTGCTTGCTTCCTTACCCAGCGACCGTCACCGCCAGATCCGCCAGCCCATCCACATGCGCATGCAGCCGGTCCCCGCGCTGCACCGGCCCTACCTTGTCCGGCGTGCCGGTGTAGATCAGGTCGCCAGGCCGCAGCACCACGTAGGTGGACAGTTCGGCGACGATCTCGGGCACGCTCCAGATCAGGTTGGACAGGTCGCTGGCCTGCCGCGGCTGGTCGTTCACCCGCAGCCAGATCGCCGCGCCGGCGGAAAGTGCCGCGTCGCCGGCGGGCGTGATGGTGCCGCACGGGGCAGACTGGTCGAAGCCCTTGGCCATGTCCCAGGGGCGGCCAGCTCTCTTGGCTTCGGCCTGCAGGTCGCGCCGCGTCATGTCCAGGCCCACGGCGTAGCCGAATACCGCGCCCATCGCCTGGTCAACCGGCACCTGCGTGGCTTCGGCGCCTATGGCCACCACCAATTCCACCTCGTGTTCCAGCGCGCTGGTGCGGGGCGGGTAGGCCACGCTGCCGCCGTCCTGCACGATGGCGTCGGTGGGCTTGGCGAAGAAGAACGGGCGCTGGCGGTCAGGATCGCTGCCCATCTCGATCGCGTGCGCCCGGTAGTTCTGGCCGACGCAGTAGATACGCCGGACTTCGAAGTGGTCACGGCCGAGCACGGGCAGGAAAACGGTCATGTGTGACTCCAAGAAAGCAGTTCTTTTTTAAAAAAAAGAACCAGAAAACTTTTGTCACCCCAGGCGCGCCGTGTGGAAGAGTCCGCGCCAGCAGAGACAAAAGTTTTTTGCTTCTTTTTTTCCAAAAAAGAAGGCCTTGCTTTCTACGGACCGTAGATCGGCGAGAACGCCTGGTTGGTCACCGGCGTCCCCGCCGCACAGGTGAAGCTGGAGGCGTTTGTCGGCTTGCCGCTGACATACTGCGCGTTGGCCGGATACAGGCACAGCGGACGCTGGAACGCGATCCCGTTCGCCGGCGAGTCGCCCACGTATTTGGTTGCCAGCAGCTGGGTCGGTGCCACGCCGCCTTCCACCCAGGCGATCAGCGCGCCCAGCGCGTCGTCGGACGGGTCGAGCGGCTTGGGCGGGATGGCACCGGACGGGTTGCCGAACGAGTTCGCACCCGGTCCGCCGCCGCAGTGCCACATGCCAGGCACCATGAACAGGCGCAGGTAGGTGCCCACGTTCGGGTCGGCAGCCGCCACCGCGTTGTAGTAGTCGATCGCGGTCGCACTCGGGATCAGCGGGTCGGCGTAGCCCTGATACATCAGCATGCGGGCATGCCGCGCAAAGGCGGACAGGTCCGTGCTGTTGGCGTTGAGAACGCCGGCAAAGGTGTGGCCGCTCGGCGTGATCTGCGTGTTGTCGATCAGCGCGATTTCGGCGGCGAGATCGGGCTGCAGCACGGAGGCGTCGCTGAACAGCTCCTGCCACACCCAGTTCGGGCCCAGCGCCCAGAACATCAGCCCGTCGAAGGGCGGCTCGCTCATCGCCTGTTGCCAGGGCAGGCCGAGGTTGCCGGAGTAGCCGTTGGCGGCGGTCAGCGGCACAGGCTCCTCGGTGCCGCGTTCGGCGCCGGGGTAGAGCTGGTTGCCGTTGCTGTCGGTCGCCCCGGTCCAGTCGCGCTGCATGGCACGGGCCTGGTCCGGCGAGAGGCAGGTGGTGGTGCAGCTGGCGTTGGTGGGGTCGGTGCAGGGCGTGTGGCTGCCGCGGCAGACCAGCGCGTGCGCGTCGGCGTTGCACTGCGCCGGCTGGGTCAGGAAGTCGTCGGACCGCAGCCCGCCGTCGCGCCCGGCGCATTGGCGCAGTACGTAGGCGTGGGCCACCGCCAGCGCCTGGTTGGTGAGGTAGGCGGACGCGTTGATGTGGGTGGCTTCGTAGACCGCGGTGCCGGTGATGTGCAGGTGGGTTCGGTTGTGCGCCGGGGCGCCGGCCAGGATGCCGTCGTAGTCGTCCGGGAAGCGCTGGCTCTCGGCGAGCGACTGCTGGCCGCCGGTGGAGCAGCCGTTGAAATACGAGCGGAAGCTCGCCGTGGCGTAGTACTGGCCGACGAACTGCTTGGCCAGCACGGTCATCAGGTGGGTGGCGCCATAGCCGAAGTCGCGGATTGCCGCGGGGTAGCCGTACAGGCCGCCGGGGATGCCGCCATAGCCGGTATGGTTGCCGCAATACGCGCCGTTGCAGCCGAACAGGATGCCGGTGCCCATGTCCGTGTTAGCCGACGCGAAGCCTTCGAACAGGCCGAGCTCCAGCGCGCCGTAGGAGATGGCGCCGGCGAACCCGCCGTTGCCGGTGCCGAGATAGCGGCCGTTCCAGGTGCCTTCCGGCAGCCATATCTCCACCGCAGAGGCCGAGGTGGCGAAGTTGGCGCTGGACGAAACGGTGAGCGCCACGCGGCAGAACGCCGGCAGGCCGTTGAGCTTGGTGCCGTTCGGCTCGGTGAAGCTGCCGCTCGTCACGTCCTGCGCGGTGATCGGGCCGATGGCCGCGCCGCTCCGCAGGGTGGGCTGGAAGCTGGCGAGGTCGGTGCAGGTGGTGGCCGCAGCCGGAGCTGCCAGCGCACACGTGCCCGCCAGGCTAAGCACGGCCGCCCACGCCGCCGTATTCGGCATGCGTACGATGTTCATTATTTTCCTCCCGCGATCTTATGTCGCAAGCGGCAGGTTAACCGCCCCGCCGGGCACCGCAAGAGGCCATGTCAGGTCCACTCTGGCGGAGGCCGCAAGGGCACCCATGGGCCAGCATCAGCATTCGATCGGCAGCGTTCCCAGCGGCTACGCTCACCCTGCGTGACGCGGCGTTGCCGGCGAACGCGCAGTCACGGTCGCCCGTGCGGGTAGGTCCGAGTACCACTCCGGCCTTCAGCTCCTGTCCGTCAAACAGGCCATGCGCCACGTCGACGATGCTGGACGGTGCCGGCCGGCTTGCCGCCGCGCTGCACGCAGGATGGTCAACCTAAGCCGGTCGATGCCGCAGCCTCCGCCCATGCGGGTCAGGTCGAGCAGGATGTCAGCCGCTAATTCCGTCGTCGTTCCAGCCGGCTGTTCTCAAGGTCGGCGGCTTGGAGTGTGGAGCGAACACCTGCCGAGAAGCTGTGTGACTGGCCCGTCTTCGACGCGCGGTGGTCGTCTGTTCAGATGGCCCGTTCAGGGCCAAGCCGCTTCCGGCCGTGGCTCAGGCGCGCCTCGAGCAGGCCATCTGGACGGCCAAGCTGCTGACATCGAGGAAAGCTCGGAGTGCCGCCCTGGTGGGAGAGGTCGCTTTGAAACTTGAGTTCGCCGTCTTTCGATCGGCGCTGCCGGCCAGCTCGCCGCCGGCAGCGCCGGCAGGTGGCGATGAACGGAGCCGGCGGGTGCCGTCAGTCTCAGCCGCGCATGCGGGTGAGGTCGAGCAGCACGCCGGCCTCCAGCTCCTTTTCGTCGAGGCGGCTGTGCACCAGGTCACCGATGCTGACGATGCCGGCCAGCTTGCCGTCGTGCAGCACCGGCAGGTGGCGAATGCGGTTCTGCGTCATGCGGGCCATCACCGCCTCGACGCGGTCGGTGGGCGCGCAGGTCAGCACGTGTGTGGTCATCAATTCGCTCACCGGCAGGTGCATGATCTCGGTGCCGCGCTTGGCCAGCGCGTTGACCAGGTCGCGTTCGGAGAAGATGCCGGCCAGCTTCGCCCAGCCATCCTCCACGACGACCGCGCCTAGCCGCTTCTCCGCCAGCAGGTAGACCACGCTCTCCACCTTGTCCGCCTCGCGCACGGTGGTGACGTGACTGCCCTTGGTCTTCAGGATGTCGGATACTTGCAAGGGTTGCTCCTGCGTCGGGGGAATAACGTTCCTACGTGGAACCGGCGGGTGCGGTTTCGGCTGCATGCGTGCCATGACGAAGGAAGCAAGCGCCTTCTTTTTCGAGAAAAAGAAGCAAAAAGCTTTTATGCCGCTGTCGCGGTTCTCTCCGGCGAGCGCGCGACAGCGGAGACAAAAGTTTTTTGGTTCTTTTTTTCAAAAAAGAACTGCTTGCCTTGCCTAACCTGGAGCCAGCGCGCCGCTCACACCATCTGTAGGGCCCCTTTACCGGACGCGCTCCCCGTGAACACCCGCCTAGCCACCTGCCTGCTCGCTACCCTGTTCGCACCGGCTCTGGCCGCCCAGCCGCTGCCGGTGGTCAACACGCCGCAAGCCGCGCAGGCCACGCTGACCCCGCCGCAGCTGGACCAGCTCGTCGCACCCATCGCGCTGTACCCGGACCCGCTGCTGACCGACATCCTGGTCGCCAGCACCTACCCCGCACAGGTGGTGCAAGCCGTGCGCTTCCTGGCCGACCCTGCCAACCGCAGCCTGCAGGGCACGCAGATCCAGGACGCCGCCGCCAGCCACAACTGGGACCCGAGCGTGGTGGACCTGCTGGTGTTCCCGCAGGTGCTGCAGATGATGGACGGCCAGCTCGAGTGGACCGAGCACCTGGGCCAGGCCTTCCTCGCCCAGCAGGGCGACGTCCTGGGAGCCGTGCAGACCATGCGTCAGATGGCCCAGGCCGCCGGCAGCCTAACCGCCGGCGCGCAGGACAGCGTGCTGGACGACGGCGGCAACATCCTGATCGACCCGCCGAACGCGCAGCAGGTCTACCTGCCGAGCTACGACGCCGCCTGCGTCTACGGCTACGACCCGAGCTGCACGAACACGCAGGAGCAGGTCGGATGGCTCGGCGGCTTCGTCCTGCCCTATGGCTATCGTCCGTGGGGCGGGCTGGACTGGCGCAACCGCGAGATCCGCCACGCGCGCGCGGACTACAGCGGCCGGAGCAGTGCGGGCGGGCGCGTGGCGTTCAACGGCTTCGACGACGGCCAGGAAGGCCCGGTCTGGTCGCATGCCGGCGCACAGCCAGGCTCGGCCCGCACGCCGGTCAACCTGAGCAGCCGCGCCGGCCTGGCGGGCGGTAGCGACGGTTACAACTACGCGCCGGCCGCCAACGAGCCGTTCGGCGCCGGGCGCGCGCTGTACCGGCCGCTCTCGCCGGTGCATTTCAGCAATCCCGGAGCTGGCATGCGGCCGGTGCTGCAGCGTGGGCCTGGGTTGGCCACGACACGGTTTGCGCCGCCGCATGTGGGCGGCGTCGTGGCGATGGCGCATGGCGGTGGAGGTGCTCATCGCTGAAGCAAAGCAAGCGGTTCTTTTTTGAAAAAAAGAACCAAAAAACTTTTGTCTCCTTGCGAGCAGGCTGAAGGAGCTTTCGCGACAACGGGATTGAATGCGCCAAGAGAGCAGCCCGGCTTTTATTCGTTACACTAGCGGGCGTGAAGGTTGACCGTTGCGAAGCAAGCAAGGCCTTCTTTTTTGAAAAAAAAGCACAAGACCCGTGGGGACGCTGTCGCGGACTCGTCCGGAGGCGCGCGACAGCGAAGTCAAAAGTTTTTTGGTCCTTTTTTCCAAAAAAGGACTGCTTGCTTGCTGTGAGTTGGCATCCAAGCCGTTGATATTCTTCCAGCGGCGGGAAATGTCGTCCCGTTGAAATGCGGCTAGCAAGGCAAGGCCTTCTTTTCTGAAGAAAAGAAGCAAAAGACTTTTGGTCCTGCTGTCGCGGAGTTTCCCTCAGCGCGCGCCAAGGGAACAAAAGTTCTTGGTTCTTTTTTTCAAAAAAGAACCGCTTCCCTTGTCTTCCACCAGGCGCGGGTAATCAGCGCACCCACGCCTTTGAAAACAGCATGTGGTAGATCGGCGAGAACGCAAATCCACCAACGCGCGCGGACACCAGGTCCAGGTAGTTCACCTGGAACAACCCGATACCAGGCGCCGCGTCGGTGATGTCGCGGTCCGCACGCACCCACAGGGCGTTTGCCGCCTTGTCGTCCACGCCTTCCAGCGACACCGCACGGTCCATCTCCGCCTGCACTCGCGCGTCGCAGAAGCCCGACATGTTGATCGATGAATCCGACCCCGGGTGGTACGAGCCGCAACCGTACATCACCTGCAGGAAGTCCGACGCCGCAGGATAGTCCTGGTAGAAATCGCTCAGGCTGATCTGCACGTGGTTGCTGCTGTTCTGCGCGTAGACGAACTCGATGTTGGACGAGATGGCGCGCACGTGCGCGTCGTAGCCGATGTCGGCCAGCACGCTCTGCAGGTAGATGCCGATGGTGCGCTCCACCTCCTTGTCCGACGTGACGACGCTCACCTGCATGCCCGCAGTGCCGGAGCGCGCCACCAGCGCGCGCGCCTGTGCAAGGTCCGGCGCGGTCCAGTCCGCCCCGGGGTTCTTCGTATACGGACAATAGGGCGCCGAACCGGGGATGCCTGACGGCAGCAGGTGGCACAGCGGCAGCGCCATCGCCGGCCCGCCGTACAGGTTCACCAACGCGCGCCGGTTGACGGCGAACGAGACCGCGCGCCGCGCGTCCACGCGATCGAACGGCGGCAAATGCGTGTTCATCTCGACGTAGTAGTAGGCGGGCACGCTGGAGACGTGGGCGAGGCTCGTGTGACGCGCGCCGATCTCCGGCAGCCGGTCGAGCGGCTTCTCGTCGAACATCCAGTCCTGCGCGCCATTCTCCACGGCACTCACCTCGGATTCGTCCTGCAGGCCGAAGCGATACACCATCGCGTCCACGTACCCGGCCGGCTGCGCGTCACGGCTCCACTCGCGGAAATACGGGTTGCGCACGATGCGCATCTCGCGCGCGGGGTCGTAGCTGGCGACCATGTACGGACCGGTCGACGCGGCGGGCGTGGTGCCCAGATCGTGCTGCGGCGTTCCGGCCGGCAACACGCACGCGAACCCTATTGCCAGTTGCTGCAGGAACTCTCCGTCAGGTCGCGTCAGCCGGATGGTGACCTCGCGCGTGGCGGGGTTGGCAGTCACACCCTCCAGCATGCACGCGGCCGGCGCCTTCAGGCACGCATCAGCGCCGACGATGCCGCTGTACCAGCTTCCCACGTTGGGGCTGGAGACGCGGAACATGCGGCGGAACGACGCAACCACGTCGTCCAGCCCGACCTCCTGCCCGGTGGAAAACCGCACGCCTTGCCGTAGCCGGAACACGTAGCGCAGACCGCCGTCGAGCACCTGCGGCATCGTCTCGGCCAGGTCTGGCACTACCTGGTTGCCCGCATCGCCTGGCGCCTTGCGGAAGGTGACCAGCCCGTCCTGCAGGAAGGCGTAGAGCTGGTTGAACTTTTCCTCGTAGTTGATCTGCGGGTCGATGGTGCCGGCGGCGGCGCTGGCGGTCAGGCGCAGGGTGCCGCCCTGGTGGTCTGCCCACGCGGCGCAAGGCAAGAGCAGCAAGCCAAGGCAAGCGCTTCTTCTTTGAAAAAAAGAAGCAAAAAACTTTTGTCTCCGCTGTCGCGCGCTCGCGGGAGAGTCCCCGACAGGGAGCAAAAGTTTTTTGGTTCTTTTTTGCAAAAAAGAACCGCTTACTTTTCTTTCAACCGCGGCATCAGCTCTACAAAATTGCAAGGCCGGTGCCGAACGTCGAGCTGCCACACCAATATGTCGTCCCACGCGTCGCGCACCGCACCGGTGCTGCCCGGCAGCGCGAATAGGTAGGTGCCGTCGGCCACGCCCGCCAGCGCGCGCGACTGGATCGTGGACGTGCCGATCTTCTGGTAGCTGAGCATGCGGAACAGCTCGCCGAACCCCTCGATGCGCTTCTCCAGCACGCGGTCGAACGCTTCCGGCGTCACGTCGCGGCCGGTGACACCGGTGCCGCCGGTGGTGATCACCGCGTCGATCTGCCGGTCGGCGATCCACGCGCGCAAATGCGCCTCGATGGTGCCGGCATCGTCGCGGCAGACGGCGCGCGCGGCCACCACATGGCCGGCGGCTTCGATGCGTGCGGCCAGAGTGTCGCCGGAGGTGTCGGTGCTGGCGTCGCGGGTGTCCGAGACGGTGAGCACGGCGATGTTGACGGGGAGAAAGGGTATGTTTTCGTCGATGCGGGACATGGACGGAAGAAAGGCCCTCTTTTTTGAGTGTCCGTTTGAAAAGTCGCCCTGGTGGTCATTTGGCGCGGTTTTTGTGCGCTCCGGTGCTTATTGCCACAAGAGGCACTCCGCTCCGGTGCTCGAAAAAGACGCCAGCTGACTCACCACGCCGACCTTTAAAACGACCACTAAACGAAAGAACCAGAAACTCTCGTCTCCGCTGTCGCGCGCTCCCCGGAAAGACACGCGACAGCGGAACCAAAAGTTTTTTGGTTCTTTTTTTCAAAAAAGAACCGCTTGCTTGCTTCCTTAGTGCAGCGTCCGCCGCTCAGCCCCAAACCGCGGCCACAAACCATCAGCCAGCGCGTCCAAGCTGGGCGCCGGCAGCCGAAACCGCGCAGCGTATCCCCACAGATTGCTCAGAGTGCGGGCGACGAAGTGGCGCGTCTCCTCCAGCGGTATGGTCTCGAGGAACATCAACGGGTCGTCCTCGCCCGCGCGCGCCCAGTTGTGCACCGCGTTGGGGCCTGCGTTGTAGCTGGCCAGCACGCGCAACAGGTCGTCGCCGGCTGCGTCCTGGCGGCTGAGGTAGGCGAGGTAGGCCTGCCCCAGCCGCAGGTTCTGGCCCGGGTCCGCCAGCGCCGCGTCCGAAATTGCGGGCGCGCCCACCGCGTCGGCGGCCACCGGCATCAGCTGCATCAGCCCGTGCGCGCCGGCGCCGGAGGCGGCGTTGGGGTCGAAATTCGATTCCACCCGGGCCACCGCGTAGACCAGTGCGGGGTCCAGGCGGAAGCCGCCGCGCGGGTGCAGCTTGGGCACCGGCAGGTCGGCTTCTGTGGCGTCGACAATGCCGGACAGGTCGGCGACCAGGTCCGGCAGGCCGGCCGCACCGGCCACCAGGAACAGCGCGCGGGAGAGGGCAGGGCTTTGCTGCGCCGCCGGCCAGAGCAGGCGCAGCTCGGCCTCGGCACGGGCCGGCTCGCCCACCTGCAGCAGGGCAAAGGCGCGGCGGCCCTGCGGCGTGGCCGAGATGGCGTCGAGGTCCGCTTCGCCCAGCGTCGGGCTGTGCGGCGAGGCTTGCAGTCGCATACCCAGTGCGCGCAGGGCGAGCATGCCGTGCAGCGTGTGCGGCTCGGCGGCGGCGCGCAGCATCCATGGCCGCCACAGCGCCGCCTCACCCTGCCGCAGATGGGCGCGCGCGGCCCAGACCGCGGCGGCGGCCCGCAGGCTGGCGCCGGAGCCCTCGGCCAGCGAGGCGGATTCGAACAGGCCGGCCGCGGTCGCCAGGTAGCCGCGGCGCCAGGCGGCCAGGCCCGCCACGTAGGCGGACTGCCCGTCGCGGCCGTTGCTGCGTACGAAGGCGGCCCTGCCCAGCCGTTCGGCGTCTGCGTCGCGGCCGAGCACGAACACGCTGCGGGCGGCGACGGACGCGAGCGAGGGGGCGGCCGGCTCGCTGGCCGGGCCAGCCGAGCCCAGCGCTGCGCACGATGGCGCCGGCGGGTGGGCGGCGCCCGGCGGCAGGCGTCGCAGCAGCAGCGCGTAGATGGCGCAGGCGTCCGGCAGGTCGGCGTAGCGGCCGAGCCAGTCCGACAAGGCGGGTGCCGCGGCGCGGGCAGGCCGGGCGAGCAGGCGGTCGGCCAGCACGTGGCCCAACAGCGTGTCGTCGTTCAGGCGCGCGGTTTCGGCGATAGCCGCCTGGACGCTGCCTTGGCGCTGCAAGGCCAGGATACGGCGCACGCGCGCCGCCTCGCTGGGTGCCAGCGGTTGCGGCAGGCCGATCCCGTTGGTGCCCGCGCCGGGGTGAACCCGCGGCACGGCCATGGCCAGGTCGTCAGAATGGCGCGCCGATCCATCAACGCTGACGGCCTGGGCGGGCCGCAACGCGGCTCCGGCCAGGATGGCAGCACCCGCCAGGACGGCACGGGCAGTGGACAGGCGGGAGATGGAAAGTCCGATCCCTCGCATTCGCGGCGCTTAACAGCAAAAGAACTCCGGGCGCAACCCAAATTGATTGTGGCGGCAAGCAGGTGTTCCGGAGGGCGGACAAAGATACGGTTTCGGCATCAGTGGCATAGCGCAAGAAGTCAGCGCGGTATAAACCGTAACTATCGACTGACGAGTGCCTTGCGAAGTGCAACAATGTCTTGCCACGCTTCGCGTTTTGCTCCTTGCGTGCGCAGGACATACGCTGGATGCAGCATACACAGCGTGGGTACAGTTGCAGGCAGGCCGGGAATCGCCAGCTCCAGCCAGCGGCCGCGCAGCTTGCGGATGCCGTCGTCGCGCCCCGTCAGCGCGCGGGCGGGCAGCGCGCCCAGGGTGACGACCACGCGCGGCCGCAGCAGGGTCAAATGGCGCCACAGGAACGGCAGGCAGGTCTGCACTTCGGCCTCGGTGGGCGGCCGGTTGCCGGGCGGCCGCCACGGGATGAGGTTGGTGACCAGCATGTCCGCCCGCGTGAGGCCGGCGGAGGCGAACATGCGGTCGAGGAACTGCCCCGCCTCGCCCACGAAGGGGCGGCCGGCCAGGTCCTCCTCGGCACCCGGCGCCTCGCCCACCAGCACCAGGCCGGCGCCAGGGTTGCCGTCGGCGAACACCAGGTTGGTGGCGGTGGTGGCCAGCGGGCAGTCGGCGAAGGTGGACAGCGCGCGGTGCAGCGCCTCGATGGTGTTGGCGGACCCGGCCACGGCCTCGGCGCGCGCGGCAAGCGAGGTCCTGGCCGTGATGGTGGCGGGCGCGCGGGCGGGCGCGAGCTGACGGGTGGGAGGAGGTGCCTGGACGGGGACGGTGCGGTCGATCGGCGCGTCGTCGAGCGCTTCGTCGGCGCCCCATTCGATTTGCAGGCGCAAGGCCTCGAGGACATCCATGCAGGGAGAAAGGCCTTCTTTTTTGAAAAAAAGAAGCAAAAAACTTTTGACTCCGCTGTCGCGCGCTCCAGGGCCGTCAGTCGAAAAGGGCCATGTGTCTGGCCCGGATCCGGATCACTCGAACGCTGGCACCCACCGAGGGGGCGGGAACGCGGGCGGGCGGGCGGGAAGGAAGGCAAGGCCTTCTGTTTTCAAAAAAGGACTGCTTGCTTCCTTACCGCCGTCGACCGAGCGCGCGCCTCTCAGACAATCCGCGCTGCACCAGCAGCTTCGCGCCGGCGCGCCAACACCAGGGTGATTGGCGCCAGCAGGACGAATAGGCTGCCGATGCCGGGCAGGACCGTCACCGCGATCGTCGGCATCACCGGCCTGCTGACGCCTCCCGGGCTGCCGGCCATGCCGTCGAACATGTGCGACACTTGGCCGGCTGTGCGCATCTGCGTCGCCACAGGCCCTTCGGTGGCGGACCAGACCACCGCCAGGGCAAGGAACGTGAAGGCTGCGATGTCGATCTGGCGTTTGAACGGCGCCAGTTCGCGCACGAAACGCGCCGCCGCCGCCGCCACGAACGCCAGTATCGCCAGCCATCCTAGGCTACCGCCCACACTGGCGCCGGTCGGGTTCACGGAACCGCCTGCAACGCTTGTCACGCCCGCCATGTCGGTGCCGGCGAGGCTGGCGGAGAGCGACACCACGGGCAGCACGGCCGCCAACAACACGAAGACGGCCGCGGCGATCGCCAGGTAGCCTGCCGAGGACATGACGGCGTTCAACGCCGTGCGGAACGAGACCTGCTTGTCGGACATGCGAACTTTCCCCCGAATAACGAGTGGCAGACTACACGGATGATTCGCGATCAACACAAGGCCGGATGCCGCATTCGCCGGCGAGTTGCTGGAGGGCGACACGTTTGAGGGCCGGCGGGCGAAGATCCCGCTGGCCGCGCGGCCCAGCCGAACGAGATTGCGGTCGCCGTGCTAAACCTGGTCTCGCCAGCGCCTCGTACACGACAGGCGTGGCCCTGAACGTGGACGGTGGTTTCCCGCAGGGCCATCGAGCAAGAGTGTCTGAAGAGCCGCAGCACCGGTAGGAGCGGCAGGTCTGAAGAAAAAAGCAAAAGATTTTTGTCTCTGCTGTCGCGGCCCTTTCCCGCAGCGTGTAACCAGAGAACAAAAGTTTTTTGGTTCTTTTTTTCAAAAAAGAACCGCTTGGCTTGCCTTGCCCCCCCCCCGGCGTCTCGGGCGGCTGAGCAAGTGCCCCGTTATTTTTCCAAAAAGAACTGCCGTCTTCGGCTTCAAACGCGGCAACCAGTTGCCTAATACGTCAACCAACAAGAGGAAGCCGCCATGAGTGATCGCGAGGCCATGGAGTTCGACGTCGTCATCGTGGGCGCAGGCCCCGCTGGTCTCTCGGCGGCCATCAGGCTGAAACAGCTCGCCCCGGATGCTGCCGTCTGCGTGGTGGAAAAGGCCGGCGAGGTCGGCGCCCACATCCTGTCGGGCGCCGTCATCGAGCCGCGCGCGCTCGACGAGCTGCTGCCCGACTGGCGCGACCGCCAGGCGCCGATCCACACCGAGGCGAGCGAGGACCACTTCGTCTTCCTGACCGAAAAGGGCGCCTACCGCTCGCCGGTGACCCCGCCGCAGATGAACAACCACGGCAACTACATCGTCAGCCTCGGCGACGTGACCCGCTGGCTCGGCCACCAGGCCGAAGCGCTCGGCGTGGAGATCTACCCCGGCTTCTCGGCGGCCGAGCTGCTGATAGAGAACGACCGCGTGGTGGGTGTGGCCACCGGCGACATGGGCGTCACCAAGGAAGGCGAGCACGGTCCGAACCACGCGCCGGGCATGGAGCTGCGCGCCGCCTACACGCTCTTTGGCGAGGGCTGCCGCGGATCGCTGTCCAAGCAGCTGATGGAGCGCTTCAACCTGCGTGAGGGCGTGGACCCGCAGACCTACGGCCTGGGCATCAAGGAGCTGTGGGAGATCCCGCGCGAGAACCACAAGCCCGGCTTCATCATGCATACCGTCGGCTGGCCGGCGGACAAGGACACCTATGCCGGCTCGTGGCTTTATCATTTCGGCGACGGGCTGGTCTCGTTCGGCTACGTCGTCGGCCTGGACTACAAGAACCCCTGGCTCTCGCCGTTCGACGAGATGCAGCGGCTGAAGACGCACCCGCACATGCGCAAACACTTCGAAGGCGGGCGGCGCATCAGCTACGGCGCACGCGCGCTCTCCGAAGGCGGGTTCCAGTCGATACCCAAGCTGACCTTTCCGGGCGGCGCGCTGATCGGTGATACGGCGGGGTTCCTCAACCTGCCGAAGATCAAGGGCACGCACTGTGCGATGAAGTCCGGCATGATGGCCGCCGAAGCCGCCGCCGAAGCGCTCGCCGCCGACCGCACGGTGGAACTGACCGCCTACACCGAGAAGTTCCACGCGAGCTGGCTGTATCCGGAGCTGAAGCACGAGCGAAATTTGCGGCCCGCCTTCGCGAAGTTCGGGCTGTACGGGTTCATGCTCTACTCCGGCCTGGACACTTTCGTGCTGCGCGGCCGTGCGCCCTGGACGTTCCACCACAAGCACGCCGACCACGACGGCCTGGCCAAGGCGAGCGACTCGAAGAAAATCGAATACCCGAAGCCCGACGGCAAGCTGACCTTCGACCGCCTGTCCAGCGTGTTCATCAGCAACACCAACCACGAGGAAAACCAGCCGGTCCACCTCAAGCTGCGTGATCCGTCGCGCTGGCTCGGCGTGAACTGGGAGGAATACCGCAGCCCGGAAAGCCGTTACTGCCCGGCCGGCGTCTACGAGGCGGTGGGCGTGGAAGAGGGCCACCCGCGGCTGCAGATCAACGCGCAAAACTGCGTGCACTGCAAGACGTGTGACATCAAGGACCCGACGCAGAACATCGACTGGTCGGCGCCGGAAGGGGGCGGCGGGCCGGCGTATCCCGGCGGGATGTAAAAGCAAGGCAAGCGGTTCTTTTTTGAAAAAAAGAACCAAAAAACTTTTGCTTCCGCTGTCGCGCGCTTACCGGATAAAGCCGCGACAGCGGAGACAAAAGCTTTTTGCTTCTTTTTCTCGAAAAAGAAGGCCTTGCTTCCTTCCTTTCTAGCCCCGCGCTAGGCTCGCCCCCATGAACAAGCTCCAAGCCGCGCTCGCCCTCACGCTCGCTCTGTCCCCGTCCGCCCTTGCCGCCCAGCCCGCCGACTTCCTCGTCTCGCAGTTCGCCGCCCACCAGGGCGACACGGCGCGCGCCGCTTTCTTCATGTCGCAGGCGCTGGCCGCCGACCCGCAGAGCCCGGAGCTGCGCGAGGACGCCTTCGTGCTCTCGCTACTCGCCGGCAACGGCCAGGCCGAAGTGCTTGCGCGTTCGCTGCCCAGCAACCCGCTGGCGCAGCTTCTGCTGGCGACCCAGGCGGCCAGCCAGGATCGTTGGAAAGACGCCGAGCTGGGCTTCGCCGAGTTGCCGCACCAGTCGCTGACCGACGCCATCCGGCCGTTGCTGGTCGCCTGGGCGCAGCAGGCGCAGGGCCTGTCCGACCGCGCGATGGACACGCTGCAGCCGGCGCTGACGGACAACCACCTGGGCGCAATCCCGCTGCTGCACGCGGCCCTGCTGGCCGACGCCGCCCACCGCGACGGGTTGGCCGCGCGCCTCTACGCCGACCTGTCAAAGGGGCAGACCAAGCCGAGCCTGCAGTTCGGCCGCATCCTGGCCAGCTGGCAGGCGCGCAGCGGCGACATGGCGGCTGCGAAGGCCACCATCCACGCCGCCATCCAGGCCTCGCCGGAGCTGGGGGTCGCCGAGGCCGGGCTGGACGCCGCGCTGGCCCACCCCGCGGTGCCCACTGCGCTGCACGAGCTGGCGCAGGCGCTGGTGCAGGTGGCCGCCGCCACCACCGGGCCCAACGCGCATGACGCGGGTGAGCTGCTGGTGCAGGTGGCGCTGGTAGCCGAGCCGGGAATGACCGACGCGCATCTGCTGGCCTCCGAGCTCGCCAGCGGCAACCACCAGCTCAAGCTGGCCGCGTCCGAGCTGGAGCACGTGGCACCGGGCGACCCGCTGCAGCCCGTGGTGCAGTTGCGCCTGGCTAATTTGTACGCGCGCTCCGGCCGGCAGGACGAGGCCGTGGGTCTGCTGCGCAAGCTGGCGAGCGCCTACCCGAGCCGCCCGGAGCCCTTCGTGCAGCTCGGCGACACGCTGACCGACCAGGCGAAATTTCCCGACGCGGTGCTTGCCTACGACGAGGCCGTCGCTCTGCTGCGCCACCCGCAAGCCGCCGATTGGGTGGTGTTCTACGCCCGCGGCTCCGCACTCGAGCGCATGCACGAGTGGCCGCGCGCGCAGGCCGACATGAACCGCGCGCTGGAGCTCTCGCCGGACCAGCCCTTCGTGCTGAACTTCCTCGGCTACTCTATGGCGGAGCGTAATCAGGACCTGCCGCTGGCGCGCGAGATGATTGAGAAAGCGCTGCACGCGCGGCCGAACGACGGCGCGATCGTGGACAGCCTGGGCTGGGTGGCGCTGCAGCAGGGCAACACGGACGAGGCGCTGAAGCTGCTGGAGAAAGCCGCCGAGCTGGAGCCGGAGGATGCTAGCATCACCGGGCATTTGGGGGACGCGTATTGGAACGCTGGGCGGCACGTGGAGGCGGAGGACCAGTGGCGGCGGGCGCTGGTTTTGAAGCCGGATGCTGACGAGCAGGCCCGGATCGAGAAGAAGCTGAAGGAAGCTGGAAAGTAAGCGCTTCTTTTTCGAGAAAAAGAAGCAAAAAGCTTTTATCGCGGCTGTCGCTGACCCTTCAGGAAACGCCGCGCCCAGAGACCAAAAGTTTTTTGGTTCTTTTTTTCAAAAAAGAACTGCTTTCTTCCTTACCCCTCCAGCAGCTTGCGCAAAAGATCCACATCCTCCGCCAAAACACTATCCGTCTGCACCAGCTCGGCAATTCGCGAGCACGCGTGCATCACCGTCGTATGGTCCCGGTTGCCGAACTTCTTGCCGATCTCCGGCAAGGAACTCCCGGTGAGCTGCTTGGCCAAAAACATCGCCACCTGGCGCGGCCGCGCCACCGCGCGTGCACGGCGCGCGCTCACCATGTCGCCGATGCGCATGTTGTAGCGTTCGGCCACCCGGCGCTGGATCTCGCCGATGGTCACCTTGTTGTTCTTCGGGTTGTTCAGCACGTCGCGCAGCAACTCCTGCGCGGTGTCGAGCGTGATGTCGCGGTTGAACAGCCCGGCATGTGCGATTAGCCGGTTCAGCGAGCCTTCCAGCTCGCGCACGTTCGACGTGATCTTGCGCGCCAGGAACTCCAGCACCGCGCCGGGCACTTGCGCGTTGGCGCGCGTGACTTTGGCCTCAAGAATGCTGATGCGAAGTTCGTAGGTGGTGGCGTGAAGGTCGGCCACCATGCCGCAGCCCAGCCGGGTGCGCAGCCTATCTTCCAGGCCCGACAGGTCGGACGGTGACTTGTCCGCGCTGACCACGATCTGCTTGCCGGCGTCGACCAGCGCGTTAAACGTGTGGAAGAACTCTTCCTGCGTGTTGTCCTTGCCGATGAGGAACTGCAGGTCGTCGATCATCAGCACGTCGACCGAGCGCAGATGGTCCTTGAACTCGATCGTCTGCTGCGAGCGCAGCGCGGCGATGAAGCGGTACATGAACTTTTCGGCCGACATGTAGGCGACCGTCGGATGGGCCTCCCCCTGCCGCGTCATCTCGACACCGATCGCGTGCATGAGGTGCGTCTTGCCCAGGCCCACGCCGCCGTACAGGAACAGCGGGTTGAACTCCTTGCTGCCCGGCTTCTCCGCCACTCGCCGCGCGCAGGCGTAGGCGAACTCGTTGGGTTTGCCGACGACGAAGCTGTCGAAGGTGAAGCTCGGGTCCAGCGGTGCGGATAGGTCTTCGACCAGGCGGCCGACATGTCCGTTGCCGCGGGGCGCCGGGCCGGAGGTGGACTGCACCGGCTGGCTGGGTTTCTCGGGTGCAGCCGGTGCTGCGGCAAGGCTTTCCGCCAGGCGGTCCGCGCCTTCTCCGATGCGAAACTCGACGCGGCGTATGGCAGGGTTTTCCTGCTGCCACAGCGCAGTGATCTTCTCGCCGTAATTGCTGCGCACCCAGTCGCGCAGAAACCGCGAGGGCAGGCGCACCACCGCCTCGTCGCCATCCACACTGCCCAGCGTCATCTGGCGGAACCAGCTGCGGTACTCCACCTCGCCCACGTCGGATTGGAGCCTGCTGCGCACGCGCGCCCACTGCGCCGCGGCCGGGCCGTCGGCTGAATGCAGATGGGTTTTGATCTCGTCGCAGGCGTGGTCGCCGGCGTTCGGGTTGGATGACGTCTTGGGGCCCGTTGCGGGCTCACGTTCCAGGGCGACTGGTGTGCGGCGTCCGGTTTGGACATTTCCCGAGCTCAAGTGACGCGTTCCCCAATCTGCGTTCAGGCGGCCGGCCGGACACGATTGTGCAATCTCCCCTCGTCGGCGAGCACGTAATCGCAACCGTATTTCAAGACTTCCGGGGCGACCCGGCCAGCAAAACCTAGGTCAGATCGTGGTCCGAGGCAAACATAATTTGTTAAAATGTTTTCAGATCAAGTATTGGTGGCGAGAATACTATTGAGCTCACCTTGCCGGGGCGCTTGCGCCACGCGGTGTCAACGCTCGATTGTTTCGCCCATACGTCTTGCGGCACGAGCGGTCCTGCCGAACGCGCCGGCAGGCAACGGCGCCCCGGGGCGGGCGCCGGATGGGCTCGTCAGCCGGCCGAGATCTGCTTGATGCGCGCGCTCATCCGCGACAGCTTGCGCGCGACCGTGTTCTTGTGCGCAACGCCCTTGCCGGCGGCCCGCTGCATCTCCGGCTGAGCCTCGCGCAACGCGGCAGAAGCAGCCTCCTTGTCGCCGCCGGCGATCGCCGTTTCAACCTTCTTGATGAAGGTTCGCATGCGGGACTTTCGGGCGGTGTTGCGGGCGGTGCGGACGACATTCTGCCGGATGCGCTTGCGCGCTGAGTCGGTGTTCGCCATGTGGTCGGGTCTATCTCGCGGTTCGCAGTGTTGTCTCGCCCGGCGGCCGCGGGCGGGCCCGGACCTTCGGAGGAGGCAGGTTTCTAAAAGCGGGGGTGGGCCAAGTCAAGGTGAGTCGTGCCGGGCCCGACAGCCCTACCAGCCAGGCGCGGGTGGGCTGCTCGACCCGGTCGTGCACCAGGCTCGCGGCCTGCACTAGAAAGACCCCGACCAGACCGACCGCCAGACCGTCGGCGGCGACCGGCGGCAGCATCAGCCCTGTCAGCGCGCGCAGCTGGTCGAGCGGATGCAGCAGGAAGATGTGCAGCATGTAGACGGCGTAGGACAGCTCGCCCAGCCGGACCGCGCCCGGTGCTGCAAGCCAGGCACAAACCCCGTGTTGCCCACACGCGGCACACAGCACCAGCGCCCACAGCACTGGGTAGACGGCCAGGTCCGGCGCGCGCCACAGCAGGGCCGCCAACAGGACAGCGCCCGCCAGCCAACCGGCCGCCGTCGCGGCTGCCACGCGCTGCGCCGGCCGCCAGCAGGACAGGCGGAACAGCCCCACCCCGATCGTGAACCCGCCCAGGCAGCGCAGCAGCGGCCCCGCCGTGCGGCCGTCCCAGACGTCCAGCCCGCCATGCAGCAGGCAGACGGCCAGCACCAGCCCGCACGCCGCGGCGCCGCCCGCCATCGCCCGAAGCGACGGCTGGCGCAGCATCAGCGCGGCCAGCGCCGGGAAGGCGACATAGGCCGCCCACTCGACGCTGACCGACCAGGCCGGGCCGGTAATGCTCGGCGCCAGGCCCCAGGATTGCACCAGCAGCAGGTTGGCCGGGATGTCCGTCCAGGGGTGGCCAACCGGTGCGGCGATCCACGGCCTGCCCACGCCGAAACCGCCGTAGCGCCAGGCGGTGTAGCAAAGCCGCACCGCAAGGATCAGGCCGTAAAGCGGGAAGATGCGCGCCCAGCGCCGCCACAGGAAGCTAGGCAGGCTGGCCCAGCCGGCACGCTCGCCGTAGTTGAGCGCCAGCACGTAGCCGCTGAGCACGAAAAACAGGTCCACCGCCAGGTAGCCGCGGCCCAGGACACGCGCGGGCAGGCCGCCGACCAGGGAGGCGGGCAGCAGCAGGTGGTAGCTCGCGACCCAGACGGCGGCGGCGCCACGCAGGCCGGTGAGTGCTGGGCGCATGGAAGGAAGCAAGGCCCTCTTTTTCGAGAAAAAGAAGCAAAAAGCTTTTATCGCGGCTGTCGCGGTTCTGTCCGGCGAGCGCGCGACAGCGGAAGTAAAAGTTTTTTGGTTCTTTTTTTCAAAAAAGAACCGCTTGCTTGCTACCTCTTATGCGCGCCCCAAAGCATCAGCCACCAGACTGGCGCCACCCAGCCAAACCCCGCTATCGCGTAATACACCGCCTGCACCGCCCAGTGCAGCGGCCGCACGTAGTCCCCCAGCACCGCGGCGGCCGAGATCCAGCCGACGACGACCGCGCAGATGGCCAGCGTGGCAATGGGTGTGCGGGACATGGCGTTATCCGGCCGGATCGTGGATACGGGCGTTGTGATCGCCCAAAGGGGTATGTGCGCGCATGGACCTGAAGGACCACATACGGTCGATCCCGGATTTCCCCAAGCCGGGCATCCTGTTCTACGACGTCTCCACGCTGCTGCGGCACCCCGATGCCTGGCAGGTGGCGATGGGACGCCTGGCCAACCGCGTCGGCCGCCACCGGCCGGACCTGCTGGCCGGCATCGAATCGCGCGGCTTCCTGCTGGCGGCACCCCTGGCGCTGAAGCTCGGCTGCGGCTTCATGATGATCCGCAAGCGCGGCAAGCTGCCGGGGGCGACCGTCGGGCTGGACTACGCGCTGGAATACGGCACCGACCGGATCGAGGTGCAGGCGGACGCGGTGATACCGGGGCAGCGGGTGGTGATCGTGGACGACCTGCTGGCCACCGGCGGCACCATGGCGGCGGGGATCAAGCTGCTGCGGCAAGTGGGCGCCGAGGTGCCGGCGGCGGCGGCGCTGATCGAGCTGACGTTCCTGGGCGGGCGGGCGAAGCTGGACGTGCCGGCGGAGGTTCTGGTCGGCTACGACGCTTGATTACGTTACCGCGACGTCAGGCAAGGCAAGCAAGGACTTCTTTTCTGAAGAAAAGAAGCAAAAGACTTTTGGTCCTGCTGTCGCGATGGTTCTGCAGCACGCGCCAAGAGAATAAAAGTTTTTTGGTTTTTTTTTCAAAAAAGAACTGCTTGCTTTTTATTTTTCCAGATATCGGACAAGTATTAGAACAACAAGCACAAGCTGACCCTAGACAGAACAGCTCGCTCTACTTGCAGAACACCGAATGCGGCAGCATCGCCGAAAACCGCTCCCGCCGCAGCCCCGCCGGCAACGCCCAGGCCGCCATCGGCCGCCAGGTGCCCCCTGCATAGGCGACCAACCCCGCCTGGCCCGCGCCAAGCCCGCCCAGCCCGGCCGGCGCGCAGGTCACCAGCGCGCGGTCGTAGCCATGCGCATGCGCGTCGTCCAGCGCCGCCTGGTTTGCACTGAGCTCGCTGCGGAAATCCAAATGCGGCAGGCGCGGCGGGGTGAACAGCAGCACCCCGCGCAACAGGCTGCCAGCGGCGTCGTCGCCGTCGCCGGGCACCACCAGTGCCAAGCGGTCGCCGTCGTGCAGCAGCGCCGCAGTGCTGCGGGCCATGGTCCACAACAGCGGCTGCGGCGCGTCCAGGTCGAAGCGCAGAAGCGGGGCGGTGGCCAGCGGCAGCATCGCGGCCAGGGCCACCGCACCGCGTGCGGCGCCGCGCTTGTGCCCGGGCGTGCGCCGCGCGAACCAGGCGGCGGCGGCGGGTTGCAGCCAGGTGGCCAGCCCCAGCACCACCACCAGCGAAAGCTGGGACATGTAGCGGAAATACGAGTGCGCCTTGACCGCCCACACTGCGGGGAAATGCGCCACATAGGTGAACAGCAGGAAGGCGTTGAACCCGGCCACCAGCGCTGCCCCCAGCGCCAGCACCACGGCAGCCTGCCCCCACGGCCGCCGCCGCGCCTCCAGGACCGCCGCCGCCAGCAGGGCCAGCACCAGGGCGAAGTAGGTGGCTTTCTGGAAGATGGCAAAGGCGATGCCGGCGAAGATCTGCGGCAGCAGGTTCAGGTGCCACTCTGCCAGCGGCAGCATCTTCAGCTCGCCCACGGCGAAGTTGCCCAGCACGTACCACCGCCAGGCCAAATAGAGCAGCAGCGCCGGCGCGCTGGCTGCCGCTATCATCGTAGCCCAGCGCCCGCGCCGCATGCTCGGTGCTGCCAGGCCCAGCAGCAGCAGCCCTGCGATCAACGGCAGCAGCAGGCCGAGTGCCGACTGCTTGATCTCGACGAGTGCCGCCAGCACCAGGGCCAGGGCCGCCAGCTTGCGCCCGCACGGCGCGCCCGCGCGCGCGGCGGCGAACAGGTCGGCGCCGAGGGCCACGGCGAACATCAGGGCGACGGCCAGCGGCGCCTCGCCGTAGCTGGCGAAGAACACGCGGGGCGTAAAGCCCGGGTTGAGCGGCACCGCCAGCAGGAAGCCTGCCGCGCACGCCCACCAGCCTGGCTGGCTACCCGATCCCTGGTGGTTCGCGACAGCCACAGATGGCTTCTCCCAAGCGTCCGCGCCCGGCGGCAGGTCCGGCGGCAGGCCATCGGCTGAGGGCAGCGGCGCTGGCCGGCGTCGCCTGGCCCACCAGGGTCCGGCGCCCGACTTCGGCGACCAGCCGGCAGCCGGCGGCAGCGCCGACGACTCGCTCCCAGGCTGCGGTGCTGCAACAGGCGGCAGCGCCGGCCACCCGCGCCCAGGGTTCGGCGCCGCCCCACGCCTAGGGTCCGGCGCCCGCCCGCACACCCGCGCCAGATGCAGCCCCGCCGCGCACATCAGCAGCGCGTTGAACAGGCTGAGCGCGTTGTCGGCGAGGTGGCCGGCCAGGACGGACATGCCGTAGCCTACGAACTGCGTGTTGTAAGGCGCTGCCGGCAGGAACGACCACGATTGCGGCCCGCCATCGGCCGGCAGGGATGCGTGGTCGGCGAGGTAGGCGAGGTTGGGCAGCAGGTTCAGCCAGGTGTCCACCTGGCTCGGCCGCGCCGGCAGCAGCACCAGCAACAGCGGCACGCTCAGCAGGACGGCGCGCCAGGGGATGGCGCCGGCGGTGCGACGGAACAGCCCGGCCAGCGTGGCCAGCGCGAACGGGGCAAAGGCGAAGGTGAGCGGCGCCTTGGTCGTTACCGCCCAGGCAGTCATGAACAGGCAGTAGGCGCCCCAGCCGGCCACCAGCGCCGTCTCCGGCGCGAGCGCGTCGTAGTCCTGCGCCGTCCCAGGCGCGCGCTGGTCGTCTGCCCGAGGCGTCCCCGGCAGCGCCGTCTCAGGCGCGCGCCGGCTGTCCAAGGGCGCCGTCCCCGGCGCTGTGGTCCCCGGCGCGCGCCGGCTATCCCCCGGCGCCGTCCCCGGCAGCGCCATCCCGGATGCGCGCCGGGCGTCCCCCAGAGCGGTCCCCGGCACCGTCCCGGCGGCGAACAGCCCGACCGCCAGCCGGCCCGCGCTGGGCAGCAGCACGCCCATCGCCGCAAGGCCCCACAGTGACGACCAGTCCCGCAGCCCCGGCAGGTAATCAGTGAACACGCCGCTATCGCCGGGCAGGCACGGCCGGCGCCACCGTCGGCGGCACGCTCGGCGCCATCGCCGGCGCCGCGCCCCGCGCCGCCGCGCTTTGGGCCGCCGCGCCGCCGCGCGCCAGCAGCACCGCGCCGAGCGCCGCGGACGCCCCGAACAGCGCCACGCCCAAGGCGAGCTGGGTCGCCCGCCCCACATGCACCCCGCCGCCGGCCAGCGCGAAGACGGCCGTCTGCGGCAGGTAGCCCAGCAGGCTGGCAGCCAGAAACGGCCAGGGCCGCACGCCGGACACCCCGGCCAGCAGGTTCAGCACCAGGTTGTTGCCCACCGGCAGCAGGCGCAGCGTCAGCGTGGCGGTGAACGGCCGCGCCGCCAGCAGGCCATCCAGCCTGGCCACCCGGCCGCGTATTCGCCGCCGGGCCCAGTCGCGGGCAACCGCGCGCGCCCACCAGAAATCGGCCACGCAGCCCAGCATCTGTGCCAGCAGCGCCAGCGCCCCGCCGGCCCACAGGCCGAACACGTAGCCGCCGGCGAACGCCACCGCCTGGCGCGGCACGCCGGCGGCGCACGCCGCGGCACCCGCACCCACCAGCGCCGCGGCACCGCCCAGGCTTGGTGTGGCCCTGGTCAGCATGCCGGCGCCCAGGACGCGGGCCGCGTAGGCCGCCGCCAGCAGGCCGGCTAGCAGCAGCGCGCCTTTCAGCAACCCGCCGCTTGGCGCCGCCGCCGCACCGGCCGCCTCAGCCAGTCGAGCCAAACCCGCCAGCCCCCCGCGCGGTGCTGCGGGAGAACGCGCCCACCACCGCGAAGGCGGGCCGCAGCACCGGCACGAACATCATCTGCGCGATGCGGTCGCCCGGCTGCACGGTCACCGGCGGCGTGCCGGGCGCGCTGCGGTTCCAGGCGCTGACCATGATCGGCCCGGTGTAGTCGGCGTCGATCACGCCAACCAGGTTGCCCACCACCAGCCCCTGGCGATGGCCGAGCCCGGAGCGCGGCACGATCAGCGCCGCCATGCCGGATCGCCCCATGTGCAGCGCGAAGCCGGCCGGGATCAGCACCGCCGGCGCACCAGGGGCCAGCTCCAGCGTCGCGTCGATGCAGGCGTGCAGGTCCACCGCGGCCGCCATCTCGCTTTGGTAGCGCGGCAGCCCCCAGGCGAGCAGCCGCTCGTCGAGGACCACCAGCTCGATGCCGTCCGGCTGTGCGCCGGTGTCGGCAAGAGCGTCGCCCCGAACGCCGGCTTCGCGTGGGCCACTGTCCCGCAGGCCAGTGTCCCGCCGGCGCGCGTCCGGCAGGCGCGTGTTCTCACGGTCAGTGTCGCGCAGGCTAGTGTCCGGGCGAGCTTCGTCCTGCAGGCTGTCCCGCAGGCCGATCTCCCGCAGGCCGGTCTCCCGCAGGTCAGTGTCCCGCAAGCCTGCGTCCGGCACGCGCGCGTCCTGCCGGCCAGCATCCCGCGCGCCAGTCTGATGCAGGCCCGGGGCCGGCAAGCGGGTGTCCGGTGAGCCGGGGGCTGGCGTGGCTAAGTCGACGCGGTCCAGGCTGGCCTCCTGCGTTGGCCGCGCAGGCGCCTCAGCTGCGGGCGAAGTGGTCCGATCCGGCGTCCTGGCCGAGCACCTCAGCCAGCGTGGCCGCCAGGGTGTCCGCGCGGAACGGCTTCTGCAGCGTGCGGCGGACATGCCCCTCGGGGTCGGCGAAGGTGTCCAGGCCATAGCCGGTCATCACCACCACCGGCAAGGCCGGGGCGATGGCGGCCACCTCGGCGGCCAGCTCCACCCCGCTCATGTTCGGCATCGTCAGGTCGGCCAGCACCAGGTCCACGCTGCGGGTGCGCAGCACCAGCAGGGCCGCCGCACCGCTATCGGCCTCGATGACGGTGCCGCCCATCTCCTCGAGGATGGCGCGTGCCACCACGCGCACGTCGGCGTCGTCGTCGACCAGCAGCACGCGCGCGCCCGCCAGCCTGCGATCCTCGAGCGGCACCGGCGGCGGGGCGGCCCGGACCTCCCCCTCCGCCTCGGCACGTGGAAAGAACACGCTGACCGTGGTGCCGGCGCCCGGCGCGCTGGCGATGGTGACGCCGCCGCCCATCTGCCTGGCCACACCCAGCACCTGCGGCAGCCCCAGCCCAGTGCCGCGTCCGGCGGCCTTGGTGGTGAAGAAGGGTTCGAAGGCGCGCGCCAGCACCGCCTGGCTCATGCCCTCGCCGTTGTCGCAAACCTGTAGCACGGCGTATTCGCCGGGCGGCGGGTCCTCGGCACGGCTGGGCCGCCCGGTGCGCACGCAGGCGGACCGGATGGTCAGGCTGCCCCCGTTCGGCATGGCGTCGCGCGCGTTGATTGCCAGGTTCAGCAGCATCAGCTCGATCTGTGCGGCATCCGCGCGGGCGAGCCACTCGCACGGCTCGGCGACCACCTTCACCTTGATGCCGCGGCCCAGCGTGCCCTCCAGCAGGTCCTGCATGCCGGACACCAGCGCGCTGAGATCCACGTGTTCCATCTGCAGCACCTGGCGCCGCGCGAAGGCCAGCAACTGGCTGGTCAGCCGGCTGCCGCGGCCGGCCGCGCGCGTGGCGTTGTCCAGCAGGCTCGCCGCCCGCGCGTTGTCCAGCGTGGCCACCGGCCTGGCCAGCAGCTCCAGGCTGCCGGAGATCGCCATCAGCAGGTTGTTGAACTCGTGCGCCACACCGCCGGTGAGCTGTCCCACCGCCTCGAGCCGCTGCGAACGCCGCCGCGCCTCTTCGGCCTGCAGCCGGGCGGTCACGTCCTGCAGGATGGTCACCGCGGCGATCACCACGCCGTCGGCGTCGCGCAGCGGGCTGGCGCTGACCTCGAGGTCCATCGTGCCGCCCCGCGGCGAGCTGATGCCGAGCAGCGAGCGTTCGGTAGCGACCCCTGCGCAGGCCAGCGCGGTGGGCGAGTCCTCCACCGGTGTGCCGCGCCCCACCGGCCACGCCGCCCCGGTGATGCCGGTTCCGGTGAGGCTCAGCAGATGCTGCGCCGCCACGTTGGCGAAGGTGAGCCGGCCGCCCGAATCGTGCACCAGGATGCCGGCAGGCATCTGGTCGAGGATCACCGCCAGGAAGCGCCGCTGCTCGTCCAGCGCCAGGTTGGCGTGGGCGAGCTCGCTGGTGCGCGCCTCCACCCTGTCCTGCAGCCTGGCGTTGGCCTCGCTGAGTTGCGCCTGGCGCTCGCGCAGCGCGCCCGCCGCGCCCACCATGGCGCGGGCGACGGCGTCGGCCTCGGCCAGCCCCTGCGGGATCGGCATCCAGCTGCCATCCTGGCCCAGCACGCGCGTCGCCTGGGCCAGCGCCTCGACAGGCCGGGCGATGCCGGCGGCCACCCTGAGCGCGCCCAGCAGGCCGATCAGCACCGTGGCACTGCCCAGCACCGCCAGCAGGGTGCTGGAGGTGCGTCCCGCCCGCACCACCAGCCGGCGCGGCGAGGCCACGATGACGCTCCAGCCGGTCCGGGCGGAGCGCTCGAAGGCCAGCACCACCGGGGTTCCGTCCAGCGCCACGCCGTCGCGCATGCCGACCGGGTTGGCGGCAAGCGCGGCCAGCAGTGCTGGCGCGGCGTGCGCTCCTAGGTAGTGTGCCTGCTCGGTGTTGCGGGCGGCGATGTTGCCTGCAGGGTCGAGGATGGTCGACCTCCAGCCGGACGGCAGCGCCTCGCCGGTCAGCAGCACCTGCAGCGAGGCGGCCGGCACCGCCAGCCAGAGCTGGGCGGGATGGTGCCCCGCCACAGCACCGCCCTGCGCCAGGGCGAGGGCCACCCGCAGCTCCAGCCCGCCCTGGCGCGTGCGCTGCAGCGGCAGGACCGTGGGCGTGCCTGGCTGGGCATCCTGCGGCAGCGGCGAGAGCTCGGTGCGGGGCAGTGCGGCACCGGGGGGCAGGGCAGTGTCGAGCAGTTCCTGGCCGGTCTCGTCGGCGAGCACGACCGCGCTGCTGATGATCCGGGCCTTGCGCGCCAGCCTGTCGAGTGCGGCGAGGTCGGTGCGCTTGAGCTCGTCCGTGGCGGCCAGGGTGCGCAGCAGCACGTCCGCCTGCACGAACTCCTTCTCGAGCAGCTGCCCGAGGCCGCTCGCCGCCTCGCGCAGCGCGGCCTCCGCGCCGAGGCGCGCGGTCTGATACACCTGCCAGGTGAGCAGCGCCGAGAGCGCCAGGCAGGGCAGCAGCAGCAGTGCCGTGAGCCTGACCAGGCGGCCGCGCACGCTGACCTGGGCTGGGCGCCGCAGTTTCGGAGCGGGCGCACGGCTTGCACGC
The DNA here is from genome assembly GCA_965198755.1 of Acetobacteraceae bacterium. GTDB lineage: Bacteria > Pseudomonadota > Alphaproteobacteria > Acetobacterales > Acetobacteraceae > BOG-908. Next base: position 2,000,788 of record OZ240673.1, on the reverse strand, counting down.
CGCCGCCGCGCCGGTGCGGCCGAGGCGTCGATCTGGGTGGTGGCGTTCGGGACAGCCGGCATTCTGAGCGTAACGATACCTGCTCGGGCACGTCAGCCCATACCCTGGCATGATGCCGCAAAATCGCGCACCCGCGAAAGCGTCATGAACGCCGCGCCTGCAACGTTAGCAGTTTTGTAACCAAACTGCGGCAAGTTTGCCTCAGGCCAGGAGGCGCACGCATGGACATCATCTGCATCCAGGGCTCGGCACCAGGCCGGCTCGTCGCCACCGTTTCCCACGGCGCCCGAGTGCGCCAGATGCCGGTGAACGTGCTGCGCCACCCGGCAGGCGGCTGGCGCGTGCAACAGACCGACGGCTCGTTCGGGCCGCGCTGCCATGCGGTTGGCCTGGCCGTGCTGCTGGAGGCGGGAGAGGTCTTCGCGGGTGAGGGGGCGGTGGCGGCTTAGGGAAGCAAGCGCTTCTTTTTCGAGAAAAAGAAACAAAAAGCTTTTGGTCCTGCTGTCGCGGACAGCTGAGACGACATACTTCGTCTTGACGCATCAGCAGCGAATGCTCCCCAGTACTTTACTGTTTCCTTTCAATCATTGAACAAAGCGTCGGCATATCCAGCCCCGGGCGGGCTGCACTCGTCATGCGTCGGCAACAACACGCCGGCATCCGCCAAGCCAAGCGCCGCAAGCTGGTGCGGCACGCCCCAGCGGTTCTCCAGGTGCCCGAGCCCCATGATCGCCACGACCTGCCGCTCCGGAGCGCGCGCGTGCTGGGCGGCGATCGCTTGCGCCATGGCACTGTCCCACACCGTCTGCGCGTCCACGAAACGCGCGAGCGCGCTGGCACTCAGCTTGGGGCCGCCATGACCGGCCATCACCTCGGCCAGGCTGGCGCGATAGGCCTCGCCAGGCCGGGCAGGCTCGGCTACCCCCTCGCGGTCGGCTGCCGCGATAGCGGCCCAGCCGCCGCTGCCGGCCAAATGCACCAGCCGGTGCGATACGTTCAACGCCAGCATCTTCACGCTATGATCGCGGGCGAAACGGAAGATCGGCAGGTACAGCTCGGGCGGAAATCCCCACACGGCCTTCCAGTCGGACTGCGCCAGGAACTCCGCCTGCGTCAGCCGTCCGGCCACCCAGGCATCCAGCACCGGCTGGTCGCTGCGCGGAAACATCTCGAACCCGAGCACCAGGTCAGGATGCGCGGCGTACAAACGCTTGATGGTTGCGAGCTGCCAGCGGTGGTCGGCCTCGCTGTCGTGGATCTCGCCCAGCAACACCACACGCCTTGCGGACTCCGCGGGGATGGGGTCCGCCACCGGACCCATCGTGGCCGGGGACAGCCATCGGCCAACCTGCTTGCAAGCCGGCATCGTCGTCGCACACGCAGCCAGCAGCACGACGCACAAGACAGACGCGGCGCATGAGGCGCGCCGGTGAACGCCGGTCCGGCACGGCAGCGCGGCGACAGACAGCGACGCTTTTCTGGCAACGACGCCTAACCAGCCTCGGAAAGCCGGTATCCCGGTAATCTGAATCAGTCGAAGCTGTCGGTTAAACGCTGCCATTGCATGAGGCCTGACGCAGGGTGTTTTCGCGTAGATCGTGTGTGCGACGGCTTTGCGATCGGGTGATGAAGTACGGAAAGGCAAGCAAGCAGTTCTTTTTTGAAAAAAAGAACCAAAAAACTTTTGTCTCCGTCGAGTGCGCGGGGCGAGGCGTGTCGTTCAGCCGCCCGCGACAGCGCGCTGGTGACTTCTCTCTCGACGAGGACGCTTGCTTCTTCACCATCGAGTTGCCGAAGTCGATCTGTAGGTTTTGAACTTCGACGACCGAGAAAGAAAGCAAGGCCTGCTTTTTTTGAAAAAAAGCAGCAAAAAACTTTTGACCCTGCTGTCGCGAAAGTTTCTGCAACCCGCGACCTGCGGAACGATGCTATGCTTGCTGAGATCGGCTTTGGTGAGTTAGCTGCCGTGGCTACGAGCACCGAAGCGCAGGCGAGGCATGTGTCGACGGCAGGGAACCCAACAACTCCAGTGTCGCGCAAATTGCCGCCGCACGAACCCGAGAGAACAAAAGTTTTTTGGTTCTTTTTTTCAAAAAAGAACTGCTTTCTTTCTGCCCCGGGTAGCCGAAAGCGCCAAATCCACCCGCGCAAACCCGTTGCCGTCGGCCAGCGCACGCCACCGGTAACGGGCCGCCCCGGCTCGGCAACAGACGGCCGCAGCCGTTCACGCGTCAAACCGGGCGACGTGCCCCCGCTCAGCGCTCCATCACCAGCAACGTCGACGTCGCCGACGCGTACAACCGTCCCGCGGCGTCGCACAGCGACGCCTCGCTGAAGGCTGCACGCCGGCCGAAGCTGATCACCCGGCCCACCCCGCGCATCACCCCGGTCTGCTCGGTGATGGCCTTGTGGTAGGCCACTTTCAGCTCCAGCGTGGTGTAGCCCTGGCTCGGCGAGAGCTTGGTGTGCACTGCGCAGCCGCAGCAGGAATCCAGCACCGCGGCGGCGAACCCGCCATGCACCGTGCCGATCGGGTTGTAGACGGCCAGGCTCGGCGTGGCCTCGAAGGCCGCGTGCCCGTCATCGGCCTCGATGATGTGGAAGCCCATCGTGGCGCCGATCGCGACGGTGCCGGACCGCATCAACTGGCGGAGTTGCTCAAGGCCGGTGAGGCCGGCGGGCAGGGCGGCGGTCAGATCCATCGCGGGCTCCAAGCAAAAGAAAGCGTCTTCTTTTTCGAGAAAAAGAAGCAAAAAGCTTTTGTCGCGGCTGTCGGGGAGTCTCCCGCAGCGTGTACCCCAAGGAGCAAAAGTTTTTTGGTTCTTTTTTTCAAAAAAGAACCGCTTGCTGTCTCCTAGCTGGCGTCCACCCGCTCCCCCGCCACCAGGTTTACCGGCGGGTTCAGTATCACCTTGTCCCCGTCCTTCAACCCCGCCCGCACCTTCACCTGCGCCCCGTCGTCAGACGAGACGTCCAGGTGCCGCACGGCGATCTTGCCGTCTTCGACCACCGCCACCGTCAGGCCGCCCGGCCCGAACACCACCGCCTGCGTCGGCACGGTCATCACCGGCTCCTCGCGCGGTTCGGACACGTGCACGATGCCGTACAGGCCGGGCGTCAGCACGCCGTCGCGGTTGTCCACGTCCACCTCTGCCAGCAGCGTGCGCGTGCTGGTGCCCAGCGTCGCCGCGTTGCGCGCCACCTTGCCGTGGAAGGTGCGCCCCGGCAGTTCGGGCACCGTCATCGTGGCGTCCTGGCCGTCCTTCAGGCCGAAGAAATATTCCTGCGGCACGTAAACCTGCACGCGCAGCACGTCCGCCCGCGCGATGGAGAACAGCGCCGACCCGGTGGAGCTATCCGCCGAAACCAGGCTGCCCACGTCGATGTCGCGTGCGGTGATCACGCCGTTATAGGGTGCCACCACCTGCTCGAAACCGACCAGCTGCGCCAGCCGGTTCACCGCCGCCAGCTGTGCGGCCAGGTTGGCCTGCGCCACCCCCACCGCCGCCGTCTGCGAGGTGAACGTGGTGCGGTCCTGGTCGCCCTGCTGGCGGCTGTCCCAGCCTTCGGTTACCAGGCGCGAGGTGCGCTGGTTGGTCACCTTGGCCAGTCCGCGCTGGGCGATGGCCTGCTGCAATGCCGCCTGCATCTGCAGGTACTGCGCGCGCGCCTGAGATAGCTGCTGGTCCAAATCGGGTGCCGCGATGGTCGCCAGCACGTCGCCGGCATGCACGCGGCTGCCGATGTCGACTCTACGCTTGGCGATGTAGCCGGTGGCGCGCGCATATAGCGTGGAGCTGTCGAAGGCTTGCATCGTGCCGGGCAGGTCCACCTGACGCGGGCTGTTATCCGCCTTCACCTGCATGGTGCGCACCTGCGGCACCGCCGCCTGCCTGGTCTTGGTCGCCTGCTGGGCGTCGTTGCTGGTGGCCATGTGGCTCCACACGCCGACGCCCACCATGGTCGCCACCACCAGCACCGCGCCGGCGCCGAGCAGCCGGGCGGTGCGGCCGCGACGCTTGTCGCGCGCCGGGTCTGCCCGCGGAGGATCGCGCTCCGGCACGGAGCGGTTCTGCGCAGCGTCACCCTGCTCCGGCACCGAGCGGTTCTGCGCTGCGTCGGCCTGCGTATTGCTCACTTGGTTCATCGGTCAGGCTCCCTGATGGGACAGGCCGCGCGTCTCCGCCGGCTGTTTCTGCTTGGTGGTCTGGTCGTGCTGGCGGCCCTCGGGGGCCCGCTCGTAACGGCCGAAGACCGAGTAGAGGTAAGGCACGAACAGTAGCGTTGTCATCGTGCCCACCAGCACGCCGCCGATCACCGCGCGGGCCAGCACGCTGTTCTGTTCCTCGCCCGGGCCGCCGATGGCCATCGGCACCATGCCCACCAGCATGGCCGCCGCCGTCATCAGCACCGGCCGCAGCCGCGTGGTGCCGGCCAGGATCGCCGCCTGTACCGCATCCAATCCCTCCATCCGCTGCTCGCGTGCGAACGTCACCAGCAGGATAGAGTTGGCCGAGGCCACGCCCACCGCCATGATCGCCCCCATCAGCGACGGCACCGACAGTGTCGTCCCGGTCACGAACAGCAGAAGCAGGATGCCCGAGCCCGCCCCGGGCAAGGCGAGCACCACCGCCAGCGGGTCGATGAAGCTCTGGTAGTTCACCACCATCAGCAGGTAGACGAAGATGGCCGCGAAGATCAGCCCCTCGGTAAGGTTGGCAAACGCGTCGTCCATCGAGCTGATCTGGCCGAGGATGTTGATCTTGTCGGCCACCTTCAAATGCGTGCGCTCGTCGGCAACGATCTTGTTGATCGCCGTCTCCGCCGAGCCGAGGTCGGTGCTCTGCACGCTGGCATACACGTCGTACACCGGCTGAATGTTGGTCTGGTTGTAGACCGACTGCACCGACTCACGGTGCGCCGTGGCCACGTTGCCGAACAGGTCCGGCACCACCGAGCCATCTGCCTGCGTCGAGCCGGCGATGGGGATGTTGTCGAGATCCTGCTTGTCGTGCAGCCGATACTCGGGAGTTTGCACGGCAAGATAATAGGGGATGCCGTTCGCCGGATCGGTCCAGAAGTTGGGCGAGACCTGCTCGGACGAGCTGAGGCTGATGTTGAGGTCGTTGGCGACCTGGTTGACAGTCAGTCCCAGTTCCTGCGCGCGGGTGCGGTCGATGGTGTAGAACATCTCCGGCGCGTCGAGCTCCTGCTGCACGTGCGCGTCGACGATGCCCGGCACCTGCGCCATCCGACGCGCCATGTCGGCTGCAATATGCTGGTTGTCCTTGCGGTCGCGGCCCTGCACCTGGATGTCGATCTGGCTCGGCACGCCGAAGTTGAGGATCTGCGTCACCAGGTCGGCCGGCTGGAAGTAGAACACCACGCTGGGGAACGCGGCCGGCAGCTCGTCGCGCAGCCGGCGGGTGTACTCGGCGGTCGTCTCGCCGCGGTTCGGCGCCAGCTGGATCTGGATGGTGCCGTCGTTCACGCCGATCGTGGTGCCGTCGGTGAACGCCAGGTTGTAGGTGCGCGCCGGCAGGCCGAAATTGTCGAGCATCAGCGTCACGTCGTGCGACGGGATGTGGGCGCGGATGTTGTCCTCCACCGCCTGGAAGATCTTCTCCGTGGTTTCGATACGCGTGCGGGCCGGTGCGCGCACATGCAGCTGGATCAGCCCGGCATCGACCTGCGGAAAGAAGTCGCGGCCGACGAACAGGGACAATCCGCCCGCGCACAGCACCACGGTCAGGCCCACCAGCGGAGTGATGATGCGGCGCGCCAGGATCACGCCGAGCAGCCAGCCGTAGAAATCGCGGAACGCGTCGAAGCGGCGGTTGAAGCCGGCGTGGAAGCGGCCGAACCAGCCCTGCGACTCGCCGTGCTTACCGCCCGCGTACTCCTTGCGGAGCAGCATGCGGATGATGATCGGCGTGAGCGTGCGCGAGATGCAGTAGGACGCGATCATCGCGAACACCACCGCCTCTGCCAGCGGCGTGAACAGGTACTTCGCAGCACCCTGCAGGAAGAACACGCTGACGAACACCACGCAGATCGCCGCCGTCGAGATAAGCGTCGGTATCGCAATGCCGGCGGCACCTTCTGCCACCGCCTCATCGAAGTCGCCGCCCTGCTCGAGCAGCCTGTGCGTGTTCTCGATCGTCACCGTGGAGTCGTCCACCAGGATGCCCACGGCCAAAGCCAGGCCGCCCAGCGTCATGGTGTTGATCGTCTCGCCCAGTGCCGAGAGCACCGCCAGCGACGTCAGGATGGACAGCGGGATGGAGACCATCACCACGATCGTCGAGCGCCAGGACCCCAGGAAGATCAGGATCATCAGCGCGGTCAGCCCCGCGGCGATGGCACCCTCGCGCAGCACGGAATCGATGGAATCCTGCACGAACACCGACTGGTCGAACAGCAGCTTGATGTCCATGCCGGGCGGCGCGGCCTTCTGGATCGACGGCAGCGCCGCCTTCACCCGGTTGACCACGTCCAGCGTGGAGGCGTCGCCGTTCTTGATGATGGTCAGCAGCACGGACCGCTTACCCTCGGTGCGGACCACGTTCTGCTGCACCGCCCAGCCGTCGCGCACGTGGGCCACGTCGCGCAGGTAGACGGTGGTGCCGCCCACCTGGCGGATCGGCACGTTGTTCAGCGCCGCGATGGTCTGCGCGCTGGCGTTCACCTTGATGATGAACTGCCGGTCGCCCATTTTGGCGTCGCCCGACGGCAGCGTCAGGCTCTGCGCGTTGACTGCGGTCACCACGTCGTTGGGCGTGAGCCCCTGGGCGCGCAGCGCGTCGGGGTCGAGGTCCACCATGATCTGCCGGTACTTGCCGCCGTCCGGCGTGGGCAGGGTGATGCCCTGGATGGGGGCGAGCTGTTGGCGAATCTGATAGATGCCATAGTCGTAGAGCTGCTGCTCGTTCAGCTTCTCCGAAGACAGGCTGATCTGCAGCACCGGCACCGATGAGGCATTGTACTGCACGATAACCGGCGGCTGCACGCCGGTGGGCATCAGCGCGCGGATGGAGTTCGACGCCGACACGATCTGCGCGATCGCCAGGTCCACGTTCACACCGGGCTGGAAGTAGATCCGCTCGACGGAGATGCCGGAGAACGTCTCGCTCTGGATGCTCTTGATGTCGTTGACCGACGAGCTGATCGAAAACTCGCTGTACGTGGTGATGCGCTGTTCCATCTCCTCGGGCGTCAGGCCGGTATACTGCCAGATCACCGAGACGACGGGGATGTTGATGTTGGGGAAGATGTCTTTCGGCGTGACGATGACCGAGCTGATGCCCAGCACCAGCATCAGGATAGCCACCACGTAGAAGGTGTGCGGGTATTTGAGCGCGAACTTGACGATGCCCATGCGGGAGCCCTGGCCTGAATGCGATGCGACAAACGATAAGGTAGCTTACTAACTGGATTTCCAGTCAAGCGTGCTGTAAGACGCAAAATTCACGCGTTCTTGTGCAGCAGCTGAAACCTTCTACTTCGAGGGCGGCTCCGGGTTTCACTCCGACCGGGGCGGAGGCTGCCGATGCCCGATCGTCGTCCGGTGGTCCGGCCTGTTCAAGGCCGAGCCGGCTGTGGCGTTCGCTCGCGCGAGCCGTTGCAGGCCGAAGGGAGCGCAGACATTGAGGCGGCCACGACGCAGGCGCCGTGTCACTGCACTTCCGTCGTCGGCAGTGTTCGCTCTGCCACCTATGTCCGCGGCCGCGGGCGTGCGGTCTTAAGCCTCGACAGGAAGCAAGCGTTTTTTAGCTGTTTTCTTCAAAAAAGAACCGCTTCGGCCTGAAAACCCACGCTGCGGGTTAAGTTGCCGCAACTCGGGCTACTAACGCTTCCCTTGCGCCCTGCCGCGGAGTAACGCCAGCGCGATTTAACGCGGAGGCGGAGTGCTCGTCGAGTTCCTCGATTGGTGGGTTGGACAACTGCGCGAGCTGGTGCCGGAGCGGCTGCTCGGCCGCGACACCGCCGCGGACGGCCTGGTGGTGGACGCCAGCCAGCCCGGCGCCTGGACGGTGCTGCGCCGTCGCGGCGGCGTGCAGACGCGGGTCGCCCAGTTGCGCCAGGAAGACGGCGAGGGCCTGGCGTTGCGCGCAGCCCTCGGCGGACGGCCGCGCGGCGAGGCGCTGCGGCTGCGCGTGCCGCCCGCCCTGGTGCTGGAACGCGCGGTCAGCCTGCCGCTGGCGGCCGAACGCGACCTGGACCGTGTGCTCGGCTACGAGATGGAGCGGCTGACCCCGTTCGACGCGAGCCAGGTCTACTGGGACTACACCGTGCAGTCCCGCGACCGCGCCCGCGCCAAGCTGGCGCTGCGCCTGACCATGGTGCCGCGCGCCGCGGTCGAGGAGCTGGTGACCGCCCTGCGCCAATACGGCGAGGCGCCGTCCGCCCTGGAAGCGGTGCTGCCGGACGGCATGCGGGTGCTAAGCCTGGGCAAGGACGGGCTGGCGGCCAAGCGGTCCGGCCCGTCCAACCGCAGCCTGGCCGTCGCGGCCGCCGGCCTGGGCGCGCTCGTCCTGGTCTCGCCCTTCCTGCGCCAGTCGCTGGAGCTCGCCGCGCTGCAGGACCGCCAGGCGCTGCTGGCACCGCGTATCGACCAGGTGAACGTGCTGCGCCGTCGCATCGCCGGGGCCGGCGCCGGCGGCGACGCGGTGGCCGCCGAGACGCGCCGCCTCGGCGACACGCTGGGCGCGCTGGCTGCGCTGACCGACATCCTGCCGGACGACAGCTACCTGACCGAGTTCACCATGCGCGAGCGCCACATCACGCTGTCCGGCCTGGCCGCCTCCGCGCCGCGCCTGATCAGCCGGCTCTCCGCCGACCCGCGGATCGGCAACCCGGCGTTCACCGCGCCGGTGACCAGGAGCGAGACGAACCACAACGACGTGTTTTCGATCCGCGCGGACTTGGCTCAGTGAAGGGAGAGCAAGCGCTTCTTCGAAAAAAAGAAGCAAAAAGCTTCTGTCCCGGCTGTCACGGACGGCCGAAACGACACGTCTCAACCCGGCACAACCGACGGGAACAAAAGTTTTTTGGTTCTTTTTTTCAAAAAAGAACTGCTTGCCTTGCTTGCCCAACCTCAGACGGCCAGAAGGCAGCATCATGGCACTAGCCACCGGCCTGCCGACCGGACGGCGCGGCCAAGCGCTGGCGGCCGGCATCCTCGGCGTGATCGTGCTGGCGGTCTGGCTGGGTCTGGTTATGCCGGTGCTCGGCCTGTTCGCGGCACGCCAGCAGGAGATCGGCGACCTGCGAGCGCGCTCGGCGCGGGAGGCGGCGCTGGTGGCGGCACTGCCGGCGCTGAGCAAGCAGGCCCAGCTTGCCGCGAAAACCCCCACCCGCGCAGTGCTGCCCGGCAACTCGGACGCCATCGCCGGCGCCACGCTGCAGGAGCAGGTGCAGGCGATGGCCACCGTCGCCAACGCCCAGCTGACCAGCATAGAGACGCTGCCGGCCGAGCAGGTGGGCGCCTACCGCCGCATCGGCGTGCGAGTGGAGCTGAGCGCGCAGCTCAGCGTGCTGACCGCCCTGTTGCGCGCCGTCGAGGACGCCCAGCCCAGCATGCTGGTCGACGACATACGGCTCACGGCAACGCCAGTCGGCCCGCAGAACGCGCAGTTGCCGCTCGAGGCGGTGTTCACCGTCTACGCCTTCCGCGTGGGCGTGGCCAAGGAGGACCAGCCGTGAGCCTGGACCGTGCCCGGCTGCTGTATGGCGCGCTGGCCGCGCTCGTGCTTATTTTGATACTGGAATGGGCCTGGCCGGCTGGCCGGGCGGGGGGAGACGTGGCGCTGGTGAAGTTCACCACACCGAAGCAGGCCGCCGCCGCGGCCGCGCGCGAGACCGCCAGTTGGGAGCAGACGGTGCTGGCGCGGCCGCTGTTCAGCATCAGCCGGCGGCCGCAGCGCGAGGTCAGCAAGGCGGGCGGTGCCCTGGCGGTGGGCCAGGCCCGGCTGGCTGGCATCATGATCACCCGCTTCGGCAAGCGGGCCATCTTCGCGCCGGAGGGCGGCGGCAAGCAGATGGTGCTGCCCGAGGGTGCGAGCGTGAACGACAGCACCATCCGCCGTATCCAGGCCGACCGGGTGATCCTGGCCAGCGGCACGGTTCTGCTGCCGACCTACGACCACAACCCGAGCAGCTTCGGCACCACGCCGCCGTTCCGCCCCTCGTTCACGCCGAACTTCCCCGCTCCCGCCTTTCCCAACCCCGCTTTCCCGAACCCTGCCTTGCCGAACCAGGCGTTTCCCAACCAGGCGGCCCCCGGCGGTTTTGCCCCTGGCTTCCAGGCGCCGGGCCCGCAATTCGCGCCTCAGGTCCCGCAGCCGTTCCAGCCGCCGAACGAGGCCGGCGACCAGACGCCGCCGTTCCGCGGCGGCCCGATTCCGCAACGGAGAGAGTGATGATGCCAGCCGCGCGAGCGAAAAACCCGGCGCGCGTCCCCGCCTGGGCTGCGCTCCTCCTCCGCCGGTGGCCGGCCGGCGCGCCCGCAGGCAGGCTGGCGCCGGCTCCCGCGGCACTGCTCCGCCCGTCGCCGGCCTACGCGCCTGCAAGCGGGCTGCCAGCAGGCCCAGTGGCGCGGCATCTGCTGGTGGCAGGCCTGCGCGGCTGGCACCCGGCGGCATGGCTCGCCGCCACCACGGCGCTGTGCGCCGGCGGCTGCGCGCCGTTGGCCCAGCCCAGGCTGCTGCCGCCGCTGCCGCCGCTGGCCCACGAGAGCGGCGTGGCCGCGCCGCGCATCAACGGCGAGGTGACCGGCAACCCGCCGCCGCCGCAGGTAGCCGTCAGCAACGGGCCCGGAGTGATCGTCAGCTCGCGCGCTGCCGGCCAGGGCGGTGGTGGTGGCGGCACGGTGACGCTGGACTTCGCCGACACCGACATCCGCGAGGTGGTGGCGCAGATCCTCGGCAACACGCTGCACGTGAACTACGCCATCGATCCCTCGGTGCATGGCTCGGCCACGCTGCGCACCGTCACCCCGCTGGCCGACAGCCAGCTGATCCCGGTGCTGCAGTCCCTGCTGGCGCAGAACAACGCCACCCTGGTCAGCAACGGCGGGGTGTATCGCGTGCTGCCGACGGCGGCTGCCGGCGGGGTGGCCGGTGGGGCGGGCACCGCCGGCGGCACGCTGGTGCCGCTGCGCTACGCCAGCGCCGAGGAGCTGGCCAAGAACCTGCAACCCTACGTGCAAGGCGGCGCCCGGCTGGTGGCCGTACCGTACAGCAACGCGCTGGTGATCAGCGGCGAGCCGGCGCAGCGCGACGCGCTGGTGGACCTGGTGCGCGCCTTCGACGTGGACGTGCTGGCCGGCCAGTCCTACGCGCTGCTGCCGGTGCCCAACGGGGCGGCGGAGGATTTCGCAACCGCCCTGCAGCAGGCGTTCCGCTCCCAGCAGGGCGGCCAGCTCGCCAGCCAGGTGCACGTGGTGCCGCTGGCGCGCGTCAACGCGGTGCTGGCCGTGACCAACCAGCCGCGCTACCTCACCGACGTGCGGCGCGTCTACGCGGTGGTCGAACGCGGCATGCACCAGACGATGCGCACCTGGCACGTCTACTTCGTGCAGAACAGCACCGCCAACGACACCGCCTACATCCTGCAGCAGGCGTTCACCCCGGACAACGTCACCGCGCAGCCCACCGCGCACGGCCAGGGCCAGCAGACGCAGCAGTCCGGCCTGATCGGCTCGTCCAGCTCGGGCTCCAGCGGCAACTCCACGGGCTCCACGCTGGGCGGCGGCGGCGGCGGCACCTCGGGCGGCACCAGCGGTGGCATCGGCGGCTCAGGCGGTGGCGGCAGCACCGGCGGCCTCGGCAGCACACTGTCCGGCGGCGGCGGCGGCACCGGTTCGGGCGGCCAGGGCTCGCCGGTGCGCGGCTCGGGCAGCTCCGGTGCCAACCCGCTGCTGGGCGGCCTGTCCAACAGCGGCGGCCAGGCCAACCCGAACGAGATGCGCATAATCCCGAACCCGGAAAACAACGCAGTCCTCGTCTACGCCACCGGCGAGGAGGAAGCCACGGTCGAGGCCATGCTGCACAAGATCGACATCCTACCGTTGCAGGTTCGTATCGACGTCATCATTGCGGAGGTGGACCTCAACGACAACCTGCAATACGGCACCGAGTTCTACTTCCGCCACGCCGGCTTCTCTACCGCGCTGGGCCAGGCCGCCAGCACCATCCTCGGCGCCAGCGTCGCCGGCAGCAGTGCTGCCGGCGGCTCGCAGAACTTCAGCTTCGGCGTCTCCGGCAGCAGCGGCGACCTGGTGATTCAGGCGCTGCAGGGCATCACCACGGTGAAGATACTGTCCTCGCCCGAACTGCTCGTGCTGGACAACGAGACGGCGTCGCTGCAGGTCGGCAACCTGGTGCCCTACCTCACGGCGCAGACCACCGACCTGGTCTCGGCCGGTAACGCCATCACCAACTCGGTCAGCTACCAGAAGACCGGCGTCATCACCCAGGTGACGCCGCGGGTGAACAGCGGCGGCCTGGTGACGCTCGACATCAGTCAGGAGGTCGCCGGCATCGCCGCCAACAGCACCTCGGTCTCCACCTCCGGCTCGACGATCAACTCGCCCACCTTCACCGACCGCGCAGTGCAAAGCCGCATCGTGGCACAGGACGGCGAGACCGTCGGCATCGCCGGGCTGATCACCGACAACCTGACACGCGGCAGCACCGGCATCCCGATCCTGAAGGACATACCGATCATCAGCCTGCTGACCAGCCAGCAGTCCAACACACGGTCCCGCACCGAACTGCTGGTGCTGCTGACGCCGCACGTGCTGCATGATCAGCGCGATGCACGCTCGCTGACCGACGATTTGCGCGAGCAGATCCCGCGCGCGGCGTTCGTGCCTTACGAGGTGCAGACCTTGCCGCGTGGGGGGTCGGATGATCCGCACCTGCGGATACAGCAGCGGTTGGGGGTGGGGCCGTAGACAAGAAAGCAAGGCCTTCTTTTTCGAGAAAAAGAAGCAAAAAGCTTTTGTTCGGCTGTCGCGGAGGGCTGAGACGAGGTGCCTTATCAACGCGCGTTGGCAGGCGGAGGTCGGGAAGCTTGACACTGATTACCGAGTACGAACGACGGGGAAGCCTGGCCGGTAAAAGCCAAGGCAAGCGGTTCTTCTTTGAAAAAAAGAACCAAAAAACTTTTGTTCCCCAGGGCGCGCGCTGAGGCAAACTCCGCGACAGCAGGACCAAAAGCCTTTTGCTTCTTTTCTTCAGAAAAGAAGGCCTTGCTTTCTTACGCTACCGCCGGCTCCTCCTCCGCGATCACCTGCTCCGTCTGCGGCGGCTCGAGCTGCCACGGCACCACCAGCACGCTCACCCAGGGCCCGCCGTGGCGCAGGATCTGCCGGCGGATCTGCTGCGTGCGCCCGGTATGCAGCGCCGCCTCCCACCAGGACCCGCCGGACAGCTCGCTGAGGATGACCACCACCGGGCGGTTCGGGCAGCGCGTGTGCATCGCCTCGACTTCGCGCAGCAGCGGCGCCAGCGTGCTGCGGTAGGGCGAGGTCTCGACCAGCAGCTCGGGCGAGGGCAGCCCGGCCTGGCGCGCCGGTTCTTCAACCAGGTGGCGCCATTCCGCGCGCAGGTGGGCTTCGTGTTCCTCGGCGTCGGGGCCTTCGAGGTCGGTGAGGTGAAGTGCGACCACGTCGCGTGAGAGGCGGGTGGCCATGTGTACCGCGCGCCTCGCCATGCGGTCCCAGCGTTCCAGCGGCACCACCACGCTGGGCGGCGCGTGGTTGGCCAAGTCGGTGACGCGGTCCGCCCCGGCCAGCACCTGGTTGTCCAGCCCGCGGTAGTAGCGCCGGATCAGCAGCAGCAGGCCCAGCGTGGCCGGGATGATCACCAGCGTCAGCCAGGCGCCTTCGGTGAACTTGGCGACGAGGATCACGGCCAGCGCCGTGCCGGTGGCGAGTGCGCCCACGCCGTTGATAACGAGGCGCAGGCGGTCCGTCAGCCGGCTCAGGTTGCGGCGCCAGTGCACCGCCATGCCGGCCTGGCTGAGCGTGAAGCTGAGAAAGGCGCCAACGGCGAACAGCGGGATCAGCCGGTCGGTGATGCCGCCGAAGACGGCCAGCAGGGCGGCGGCCCCGGCGGCCAGGAACAGGATGCCGACGGTGTAGACCAGGCGGCGGCCGGGGATGGCGAACGCCTTTGGCAAATAGGAGTCCGCCGCCACCCCGCGGCACAGGCGGGGGAAGCCCACGAACGAGGTGTTGGCCGACAGGCACAGCACCGCCAGCACGGAGCCGATGGCAACGTAGTACAGCCAGCCGCGCCCGACCACGGCGGCGACAAGTTGGGAGACCACGCTCTGGTAGCCGGGCTTGGTCTCGTCCATGGCGGAGATGGCATAGCTGTGCGCCAGGTAGGCGATGCCGGCCAGCAGCACCCCCAGCACGGCGACGATGCCGAACAGCGTGCGGTGCGCATACTTGATTGTGGGTTCCTTGAAGGCGCCGACGCCGTTGCTGACGGCTTCCACGCCGGTCATTGCCGTGCAGCCGGCGGCGAACGCGCGCAGCAGCAGCCAGGGCGTCAGCGCGGCGGCGGCTTGCGGCAGCGCGGGCGGGGCGACCAGCGCGTGCGGGTGGCCGCCTGACTGGACCACCTGCCAGATGCCGGCGGCCAGGATGGCGGTCAGCGAGACGATGAACAGGTAGGTGGGGACCGCCAGGGCCACGCCGGATTCCTTGGTGCCGCGCAGGTTCACCAGCGTGAGCGCGGCGAGGATGCCCAGGCACAGCGGCAGCGTGTAGGCGTGCAGCGAGGGCAGGGCGGAGGTGAGCGCGCCCACGCCGGCGGAGATGCCGACCGCCACGTTGAGCATGTAGTCGATCATCAGCGCCGCCGCCGCCAGGAGGGCGGATCGCTCGCCGAGGTTTTCGCGCGCGACGATGTAGGAGCCGCCGCTGCTGGGGTAGGCGTCGATGGTCTGCCAGTAGGAGAGGAACAGGGTGGCCAGCAGCAGCAGGATGATCCAGGTGATCGGCTGGATGGCTGCCAGGCCGGCAGCGCCGGTGGCGGCCAGCACGGTGAGCATGGCTTCCGGCCCGTAGGAGGCCGAGCCCAGGCCGTCCAGGCCCATGGCCGGCAGGCCTTCCAGCGCGCCGATGCGGCGGGATTGCGCCTCGCGGTTGGCCAGGCGGCGGCCCAGTAGGAAGGAGGTCAGGGACATGGGCGGGCCGGGGCTGTGAGCCGTCCGGGTAGCTAGGTTTCAGAGCCAAGGCCAGGGCCCTGCGCCGGGACGAAGGTGGGCCGTGTGTTCGGCGCGGCATCCACGCGAGCGACGTTCCACGCATCCCCCCCCAAAAAACAGCCTGCTTTGGGAGAAACGGCAGCTTGTCTTCGGCGCCCAGCTCACCTGGCAGGACAGGCTGGATTTGCTGGAACGGGCGGCAGAACGCAGGCGCCCTCGTCTTGCCGAGTGCACGGTGCGGCCCACGCGGCGAGCAGTCCCGCGTTGGGTTTGGTGTGCCCGTCGGGCAGCTGAGCGCAAGCTCGCCAGCCAACCCCTCCCACGCCGCAGCCCGCGCCGGGCTGCTCGGCGCAGGCTGCGGCATCTGCTCCGAGGGTGCTGCTACTCGACGGTCAGGTCGTTGACCACGCTGGTGGCACCCGGCGCGGCCCAGGCGGTCTCCGCGGCAACCTGACGATCATGCCAGGAGGTGACGTAGCCGGTCAGCTTGATGTCGCCGCCGCTGGCAGTGACCTTGATCGTGTCGGGATCGAAGAACCAGGAGCGGTGCAGCGCGTGCGTGATGTCGTCACTGATGTTACCCGTGCTGACGCGCGGGCGCAGCGTCACCTGGTCCGACACGCCGGTCACGCCCATCAACGGCCGGATCGCGCTCGCTGCGGCGACTTTCTGGTAATGCCACTCCACCGTGCCGGTGAGCGTGACCCAGCCCTTCTCCACCTTCACCTTGATGGCGTCGCGCGGCACGGACATGTCCCAGGCGAGGCGGTTGATAGCGGCCGTCGCGATGTCGTCGTCGCCGCGTTTCGCATCGAACTCCAGGCGCACCTCTATCTCCTCGGCCACGGCGCGCACGCCCTTGACGCGGCGCGCGGCATCCTCGGCGGCATGCTTCTGCACGAACGAGTTTACATGGCCGGACAGGGTGACGATGCCGTTCTCTGCCGTGACGCCGATATGCGCGGCGATGATGCTCGGCTCCCAGCCGAGCTCGGCGGTGACGGCCTGTTGCAGACTACTATCTTGAGACATGTGTGTTCTCCACTATGACGCAGACAGCGCTACGGCCTGTTGTGGGTAAACGCTGCTGACACTGCTAGGTGGTCGTACTGCACAGCCACAGTCAGCCCCGGAAACTACCTAGGGTCTGTCTGCTCCTAGACCTTGACCCTTCGGCGGCCGGCGATAAAGGCAAGGCCTGCTTTTTTGAAAAAAAGCAGCAAAAAACTTTTGGTCCGGCTGTCGCGGAGTTTCCTTCAGCGAATACTCCAGGGAACAAAAGTTTTTTGCTTCTTTTTTTCAAAAAAGAAGACCTTGCTTGCTTCGGAACGCTCAACCTCCAGGCCGGCTGGTGTGTGTTCATTGTTTTGGCGAGCATCTATATCCGACGGGCGACCCAGTTTAGTCGGATGGCTCGCTAGGGCGAACAGCCAGCGCCCCCTGTCGCGACAGCGTCCCGGCCGGCCAAGCTCATGGAATTCGCAACGAGAACGTTGCACCTGCACCGCACGAGGCAGCCTCCAGGACCAGGCTGCCGCCATGGCTGTTGGCGATCTGCCGCGTCAGGCTCAGGCCGATGCCGCTTCCGCCGGGCTTGGACGTGGCGAACGGATGGAAGATGTCCGCTCGCCTGGACGGATCGACACCCTGGCCGTTGTCGGTGATGCTGAACACCACGCCGCCTGCGCGCGCTTCGGCGGACAGCCGCACCGTGGGCGCCGCACCGCCCGCCAACGCCGCCTCCGCCGCGTTGGCCAGCAGGTTCAGCAGCGCCTGACCGATCAGCCCTGCATCCATCTGCGCGACCAGGCCCGTTGGCGGCACGTCCAGCTCCAGCCGCACGCCGGATCTGCCCCAGCTGGCGTCGAACAGCGCCGCCGCCTCGCGCAGCACGTCTCCCGCGCGGACCGGCCGCAGGATAGGCGGCGGCACGCGGGCCAGCGCCCGGTAGCCTTGGACGAACCTGTCCAGCCCCTCGGCCCGGCGCAGGATGATCTCGAGCGCCTCACGAACCTGCGCCAGGCCTTCAGGCGTCCCCTCCACCATCAGCGCGTGAGCGCTGCCGGCCAACGACGTGACTGGGGTGAGCGCGTTCATGATCTCGTGGCCGAGCACCGCCAGCAACTCGCGCAACGCCGCGGCCTCGGCGGTCTGGATCTCGGCCTGCACGTCGGTCAGGGCTGCGAGGATGCGCGCGCCCCCGGGCCCGAACATCGTCGCAGCCGAGACGGCAACGGCGCGTCCGCCGGAGGCTGCCAGCTTCACGGTGCGCCGCTGGCCGAGGGCTGCGCCGCGGATGGCGGCGACCAGCTCCTGCGGCGCGCCGGTCAGCGTGGACTCCGCGCCGAACAGGGCGCGGGCCGACCGGTTGATCGCCTGCAGACGGCCGTCCTGGGTCAGGGTGACCAGCGGGGACGGCACCTGGTCGAGCGTCGCCCGCAGCAGGTGCATCTCGGGGTCGGCGACCGGGCCGCCCGGCGCCGTGCCCGCGACCTGCGGCGCCGCCCGGTCCGCCGCGCCGCGCCTGGCCGCGGCGGTCCACCCGGCGACCAGCACCGCCAGGGTTGTCGTCGCGTAAAGACCGGACTGCCACGCCAGGCTTGCAGCGATCCCGCATCCGAACAGCGCCGCCGCCAGCAAAGCCTGCGCGGCGCCCGCCAGGCGGCGTGCGGAGGCCCCGCCGCGCCGCGGTTGGCTAAATCCCATGCCGTGCCATGCGCCGATACAGCGTGGCGCGCGTCACCCCGAGCTCCTGTGCGGCGTGGCTTACGTTGAAGCCGTGCCGCCGTAGGGCCGCCTCGACGATCGCCTTTTCCGAGCGCGCCAGGTTCAGGTCGCCCCGGTCAGGCGGCGCGGACTGCCCGTCCAGCGGGGCGAGCGCCAACTCGGACGCCTCGATCACCGGCCCGGCCGCCAAAACCACGGCGCGTTCCACCGCTTGCCGCAACGCCCGCACGTTGCCCGGCCAGGGCCAGGCGGCGATGCCGGCCGCCGCCGCAGGCGAGAAGGCGAGGCTCGGCCTGCGATGTTGCCGGCTAAACAAAGCCAGGAAGTAATCGGCAAGGATCGCCGCGTCCCCCGGCCGGTCGGCCAGGCGCGGGATGGAGATCTCCACGGTGTTCAGCCGGCTGAGCAGGTCCGCGCCGAGGCCGGCAGCGGCTTGCGGCCGCAGGGCGGTGACCACGCGCAGCCCGGGCCTTGCGTCCAGCGCCGCGAGCAGCCGCGTCTGCAGTGACGCGGGCAGCGCGCCGGCCAGCTCGAGCACCAGCGTGCCGGCGGGATCGACGCCGTCCGGCAGCCCGGCCGGCTGGCCATCGGTGCCGAGCGCGCTCGCATCCACCACAACGAGCGGGCCGGGGCGCGCGGAGAGGCGGTGGATCGTCTGTGCCAGCAGGGTCTTGCCGGTTCCCGGCTCACCGCTCAGCAGCACCGGTGCCGCCGTGGGTGCCGCGCGGTGCAGGATGCTCATCAGCCGCACCATCGCGGTGCTCTGGCCGATCACCGGCGCCGGCGCCTGCACCGGGTCTGGCAGCATCGCGCGGCGCTGGCGGTGCAGGGCGGCGGCCTGGGTCAGGGTCTGCACTAGGCGCTCGTTGTGCCAGGGCTTCATCACGAAGTCGGCGGCACCGCTGCGCATGGCCTCGACGGCGATGGCGATGCCGCTGTGGCCGGTCACCACCACGGCCACGAGCCCCGGGTCGTGCGCCACCAGCGCGCGCAAATGCGCGATGCCCTCCGCGCCGGTGGTCGCACCGCGGGAGAAGTTCAGGTCCAGCAGCACCACGTCGACCGGCTCGGCGGCCAGCACGCTCCAGCTCTCCGCGGGGGAACGCGCTGCGCAGACGCGAAAGCCATGGCGTTGCAGCAGCATGGCGGCGGCCCGCTGCACGTCGGCATCGTCGTCGACGAAAAGAACCGTTGACACGGCTTGGCTCATGTTCGGATCCGGACACTGTGTTCGATTGCGGACAGCCTGTTCGGTTCGGGTCTTGGTTTAGGCAACTGCGTCAATGACTTAGCTGTGATGCAGGCAGGCGCTACACTGGCTGCCACGCAACCGAGTTTGACATGCAGGCAGCACACACGCCCACCCCCCCTGCCAGCGGCGCCGCGATGGACCGCCGCGTCACGCGCAGCCGCGCTGCACGCCTGCGCCGCTGGGCGCTACCGCTGGCCGGCGGCGTGACCGTGCTGGCCGCTGCCGCCGCGGTCAGCCTGGTGCCGGGCCCCGGCACGCTGTCGGTGGCCGCCGCCACGCTGTCCGTCGGCACCGCGGCGGAGGCGCCGTTCCAGGACTACCTGCCGGTGCGCGCCGCCGCCTCGCCGCTGCACACCGCCTATGTCGGCGCCGTGGAGGGCGGCCAGGTGGCCAGCGTCGCGGTGGCCGAGGGCGCCCTGCTGCACACCGGCGACGTGCTCGCCACCCTGTCCAACCCGCAGCTGCAGCTCGACGTCACCTCGCGCGAGGCGGCGATCGCCGGCCAGCTCGGCGGCATCAGCGCCCAGCGGCTCAGCCTGCAGCAGGCGCTGACGACCGAGGACACGTCCATTGCGGAGGCCGCGTACGCGCTGCTCAAGGCGCAACGCGACCTCGACATCCACGCGCGCCTGCACGCCGCCGACTTCGAATCCGACGCCGGGCTCAAGAGCTTTGCCGACGAGGCGCATTACGAATCCTCCCGCCTAGCCCTGTTGCAGAAAGCGCGTGCGCGCGACCGCAGCGTGGCCGACGCGCAGCTTCGCGAGATCGGCGAGACCGCGGACCGCCTGCGCCGCAACCTCGCCGTGGTGGAAACCAGCCTGCAGGCGCTGGTGCTGCGCGCGCCGGTGCCCGGGCGGCTCACCAACTTCTCGCTGCAGCCGGGCCAGAGCCTGAACAAGGGCGACCAGATCGGCCAGATCGACAGCGAAGGGGCCTGGCGCCTGGATGCCGACGTGGACGAGTACTACCTCGGCCGTGTCGCCGGCGGCCAGCACGCCAGCGCCGAGATCGACGACGTCGCCGCACCGATGACCGTCTCCGTGGTGCACCCGCAGGTCACCGCCGGCATGTTCCGCGCCGAGCTCACCTTCGACGCCGCCTCACCCGCCGGCCTGCGCCGCGGCGAAAGTGCCGAGTGCCGCATCACCCTCGGCGCCACACGGCAGGCGCTGGTGGTGCCGAACGGTCCCTGGCTGGAGGCCGGCGGCAGCATCGCCTTCGTGCTGGACACCGACGGCCGCCACGCACGGCGCCGCGCGATCACCACCGGCCGGCGCAACCCCGACCAGGTGGAGGTCACCGCCGGCGTGCAGGCGGGCGAGCGGGTGATCACCTCGAGCACCCGCGCCTACGCGAACTACGCAGTGCTCAACATCACTTAAGGGAAAGACGCGGATGATCACGCTGTCCGGCATCAACCGCCTGTTCCGCGGCGACGAGGTGGAGACCACTGCGCTGCGCGGCATCGACTTGCAGATCGACGCCGGCGAGTTCGTCGCCATCATGGGGCCCAGCGGCTGCGGCAAATCCACCCTGCTGAACATCCTGGGCACCATCGACCGCCCCACCACCGGGTCCTACCGTTTCGCCGATGCCGAGCTGACCGCGATGCCGGAAGCGACGCTGGCGGCGTTCCGGCGCGACACGCTCGGCTACGTGTTCCAGAGCTTCAACCTGATCGACGACCTGACCATCGAGGAGAACGTCGAGCTCGGCCTGGTCTACAGAAAAACCAGACGCGCGGAGCGGCGCACGCGCGTGGCCGCCGCGATGGACCGGGTGGGGATTGCGCACCGTGCGGCGCATTATCCGCACCAGCTGTCGGGCGGCCAGCAGCAGCGCGCCGCCATCGCGCGCGCGATCGTCGGCGCGCCGGCGCTGATCCTGGCGGACGAGCCGACAGGCAACCTCGACACCGAGAACGGGGCGCAGGTGATGGACATTCTCGGCAAGCTGAACGCGGAGGGGGCCACTATCGTGATGGTGACGCATTCGCCTAGTCATGCGGATTTGGCACGGCGGCGGATCGATATGGTGGATGGCCAAGTGGTGGTTTCTGCGCGGCGGGCAGTGTGAAGAAAGCAAGCAGTTCTTTTTTGAAAAAAAGAACCAAAAAACTTTTGTCCCCTGGGTATTCGATTCCGGACACTCCGCGACAGCCGTGACAAAAGCTTTTTGCTTCTTTTTCTCGAAAAAGAAGCGCTTGCTTCCTTTCTGGGGCGTTCCGATGACCGCAAACACACTGCTTACGTTCTACCGCTCGCTCAGCCGCCACAAACTGTTCGCAGCCCTGAACGTGCTAGGACTGGCCACAGGCATCGCCGTGTGCCTGACGCTGATGCTGATCGTGCGTTACGAGTTCGGCTTCGACCGCTGGCTGCCCGGCGCCTCCGAAACCTACCGGGTGGACGAGACCTGGTCCTTGCCTGGAGAGGCGCCTGCCGAGGACTCCGACGTCACGTTCCTCGCACTTCATCTGCTGAGGCAGGACTTTCCACAGATCAAGGCGGGCACTCGCCTTTGGGACCCGAGCGGCACGGTCAGCGCCGGCAGCACGATCGGCTCGGAGATCCTTGCCTACGTCGATAGCGGGTTTTTCAATGTCTTCCGGTTGCCCTTCGTCGCGGGTGACAAGTCGCACGCTCTTCTACCCGGCAGCGTGGTGATGACGGAGAGCATGGCGCGGAAATACTTCGGCACCACGCGCGCGATCGGGCGAACCTTGCAGATCAAACGCGATGGCAAGCCAGCCAGCTACACTGTGTCGGCGGTGATCGCCGACCTGCCGCGCGACTCAACGCTCGACCTCGGTATCATCCTCTCGATCACCGCTTCCGTGCAGGACGGCGTGCGTGCGTTCCAGCGTTGGGGCAGCAGTTCCGGCCGAACGTTTGTGCGGTTCGACAATATCGCGGATGCGCGTCAGGTCGAGGCGGGGTTGCGCGACTTCGTGGCGCGCCGGGCCGCCGGCGGTGGCGAGAACCAGGAAGGCAAGAACCCCGAAGATCACCTCAAGCTCACACTTGTTGCAGTGCCGGACATGCATTTTCACGATGTGAGCGTGCACGCCGAGAAGCCTGGCCAGGACAGGCGGGTGGTGCTCAGCCTGGGTGCCATCGGCGTGCTGGCCTTGGCGATGGCGGCGATCAACTACGTCAACCTCGCCACTGCCCGTTCGGACCTGCGGGCGCGGGAGGTGGCGTTGCGCAAGGTGGCCGGTGCCACGCGCGGCGCGTTGGTGGTGCAGTTTCTCGCCGAGGCCGTCGCTCTGGTGGCGTTCGCCGCGTTGCTGGGCCTGGCGATCACGGAACTGGCCGTGCCCGTCGTGAACGCACTTGGCGGCTGGGGCATCGCCATCGATTACGCCCTGGTCGTGCCGGGACTATTGGCGCTGGTGCTGCTGCTGGGTTTGGTGGCGGGTTTCTACCCGGCGATGCTGCTGGCGAGCTACCGGCCGGCGCAGGTGCTCGCCTCCGCGCGGCTGCCCGGCGGCGGGCAGTTCGGCGGCAGGCTGCGTCAGGCGCTGGTGCTGGTGCAATTCGCCGGCGCCGTCGCCTTCGGCATCTGCACGCTGGTCATCGACACGCAGGCGGACTTCCTGCGCAACGCCGACCGAGGCTTCCAGCGCGACGGGCTGATCATCATCCGAAGCCTGCGCGCCAGCGACCTCAACGACCGCCAGAACAGCATCCTCGACGCGCTGCGCACGGTGCCCGGCGTGGTGTCCGTCACCAAGGGGAACCGCGAGCCGAACAGCAACAGCAGCAGTGGCACGGACGTCAGGATACCGGGTCACGTGGGACCCGACCCGAGCATGCTCTACGAGATCGACGGGGCGGATTATTTCCAAACCTACGGCGTGAAGCTTGTGGCCGGCCGGCTGTTCCAGACCAATCGCGCTGTCGATGATTCGGCAGGGCCCGCGGCGCCGAGCCGGATCGTGACCACACAGCCCGGTCGCACGGTCTCCACCGTCGTCAACATGAGCGCGCTTCCTATCCTTGGATTTGCCAGCCCGCAGGCGGCACTCGGCCGACACTTCACCCTCGACGGCGACCCGACGCTGAACGTGGTCGGTGTGGTGCAGGACGTCCGCTTCATGTCGCCGCGCGAACCGGTCAGCCCGGAGTTCTACCTGTACAGCTCAAGCCCGATCGCCGACGCGCAGGCTGCGATCCGCTACAACGGCGCCACCCGCGCCGAAATGCTGGACCGCCTGCAGGCCGCCTGGCGCCGCATTGTGCCCGACGAACCGTTCGTGGCGCAGACCGCGGACGAACGCCTGGCAGAGTTCTACAAGCCGGACCAGCAGCACGCGCGCCTGTTCTCCGGCGGCGCCTTACTCGCCATCGCCATCGCCTGCATCGGCCTCTACGGCCTGGCCGCCTTCAGCACCACGCGGCGGGTGCGCGAGATCGGCATACGCAAAACCTTAGGCGCCAGCACGCAGGATCTGCTTCTGCTGCTGGTGGGCCAGTTCACCCGCCCGGTGCTGCTGGCCAATGTGGTCGCCTGGCCTCTTGCCTGGGCCGCAATGCGCGCGTGGCTGTCCGGCTTCGACGAACGCATTGCGCTCTCGCCGCTATACTTCGTTGCGGCGAGCCTGGCGGCGCTGGCGCTGTCCACGCTGACCGTTGCTGGGCAGGCATGGCGCGTGGCGCGCGCGGAGCCGGCCCGGGCGTTGCGTTATGAGTGAAAGGCAAGGCAAGCAGTTCTTTTTTGAAAAAAAGAACCAAAAAACTTTTGTTCCCTGGGGATCCGTCTCCGGAGACTCCGCGACAGCAGGGATAAAAGTTTTTTGCTGCTTTTTTTCAAAAAAGCAGGCCTTGCTTTCTTGTTTTGCTGTGCTGTGTTTTGCAAGCGCTCACGCAGAAACCCTGCAGGACGCACTCGCCGACGCCTACCGCAGCAATCCCACTTTACTCGGCCAGCGCGCCACCCAGCGCGCCACCGACGAGACCTACGTGCAGGCGCGCGCCGGCTGGCGCCCCACCATTTCGGTCACTGCGAACGCCGGCTATGCGCAGCAGACCAACGCGCCGAACGACTACGCGGCCGGCGTCTACGAGGCCAACGACGCGCAGGCCAGCCTGGTGGTCAGCCAGCCGCTCTACACCGGCGGCCGCGTCGCCCACGCCGTGCAGGCCGCCCAGGCGCGCGTGCTGGCGGGACGTCAGGCGCTGCGGGCTTCGGAAGCGCAGGTGCTGCAATCGGCCATCACCGCCTACGAGGACGTGCTGCGTGACCAGGACATCCTGGCCACCCGCCGCGCCGACCTCGACACGCTGACCCGCCAGGTGGCCGAGACCTCCGCCCGCTATCGGCTGGGCGCCGGCGTCACCCGCACCGACGTCTCGCAGGCGGCAGCCCAGCGCGCCCAGGCCGACGCCGCGGCCTCGCTGGCAGCAGCCCAGCTCGACGCCAGCCGCGCCGAGTTCCGCGCGGCGGTGGGGCATGCGCCCGGCACCCTGGTGCAGCCTGACACGCTGCCGAGACTGCCGGCCTCGCTCGCCGAAGCGTCGGATGCGGCCGCAGAGGCGAACCCGGCGCTCGGCCAGGCCGCCTTGCTGGCGCGCGCGTCGGCCGCCGACGTCGGCGCCGCGCGTGCAGCGGAGGCACCGCTCGTCAGCCTGCAAGGCAGCTACGGATACGTCGGCGGCGTCGCGCCCTTCCAGCCGCGCCGTTACGACCAGGAGGCGACCGCGCTTGTCACCATCACCGCGCCGATCTACGCCGGCGGCATGATCGCGTCCCAGGTCCGCCAGGCCGAGGACCGCAACGAGGCCGACCGCGCCGCCGAGGCGTCCGCGTCGCGGACCGCCGAACAGGGCGTGGCGACCGCCTGGAGCGCGGTGGTCAACGGCCGTGCCAGCATCACCGCCAGTCAGGCGCAGGTGCAGGCCGCCGCCACCTCGCTGCGCGGCTACCAGCTCGAGTTCGCCGACGGCCTGCGCACCACGCTGGACGTCCTGATCGCGGATCAGAACCTGCGTGCCGCACAGGTCGCACTGGCCCAGACCCGGCACGACACCATTCTGGCCGAAGCGTCCCTGCTCTCCGTGCTTGGCCGCCTCGAGACGCACTTTCTGGTGCCGGGCGAGCCCGAGTACAGCGCGGACGCTGCGTTTCGCCGGGTGCGCCGCAAGGGAGGCGTGCCTTGGGAAGCTGCGGTGGCCGGACTTGACCGCTAAGCGGCGTACACGTCCGCGGCTTGGCACGGCGGCTCTGCAGGTGCCGTTCGCGAGGGACGGCCTGGCGCATCGGAAGCTGCAAGCCTGCATCGAGCGCGCGGGCGGCGTGCTGCCCACTGACCTGCAAGACGCAGGCGAGACACCGAGATACTGCGAGGCAAGATGCTTTCCCATATCCTGCTTTCCTTCTACCGATCTGCGCAGAAGCAGCCCCTCTACACCGTGCTGAACATGCTGGGCCTCGGTGTAGGTATCGCGGTGTTCATCACCCTCATGCTCGTGGTGGATTACGAGCGCGGTTTCGACCGATGGATACCTGATGCCGGTCACATCGACCGGCTCGACACGACTTGGACTCTTCCCGGCCTAGCCCCCAGCGAGTTGGCATACAGCAGCCTGGGTATCCTGGACCAGCTCCAGACCGACTTTCCTGAGGTCGAGGCTGGAACCCGGATGCGCGACCAACGGGTCGTCGTGACGGCCGGGCCGATCGCCGAACGGCAATTGCTCAGCTATGTCGATCCCAACTTCCTGGATGTCGTTCGGCTGCCGATGCGGACGGGCGTACGCGCTCAGGCGCTGAGCTCGGCTTTTTCAGCCGTGATCACCGAAGCCACGGCACTGAAGTATTTCGATACCGTCGACGCAATCGGCAAGACTTTCATCGTCGGCCAGGGAGATCTCAAGCGTCTATATACGGTTTCGGCGATTCTGCAGAACATGCCGCCTGATAGCACACTGGATATTTCGATGCTGCTGCCTTTCACACCGGCGATCGATGCGCATTTTTCACGGCAGTGGTTTGATACGTCCGAGATTACGTGGCTCCGCTTCGTAACCAGGCAGATGCGGACGCGGTTGCCGCCGGGCTAAGAGTTTTTGTCGATCGGCGTGTGGGGAATGCCAGCTTCGGTCAGAGCGTAAGCCGAGCATCCGAACGTTACGCCCTGTCCCTCGTTCCGCTCGCCGACGTTCACTTCCACGACGTGACCGTCATCGGAGGCGCGCCAGCCACCGACCGGCGCCTAGTCTACGGCCTCGAGGCCGTCGCGGTATTGGCGCTGTTCATGGCGATCATCAACTACGTCAATCTGGCGACGGCACGTGCCTCCTTGCGCGCGCGAGGTGGGGCTTCGCAAAGTAGTCGGCGCCACACGAGCGATGCTGGTGGCGCAATTCCTCATCGAGGCGCTCGTGCTGGTTTCCATCGCGGTCCTGATAGGACTGGCGCTGGTGGAACTTGCGATACCTGTCACAAACGCCATCGGCGGATGGTCGGTTCGCATCGACTACGGATCGTTGTTGCCGCTGCTGGTCCTCCTCGCGCTGGGCGTGGGCCTGGGTGCAGGCATTTATCCGGCCGTCGTGCTGTCGGGACATCCTCCGACCACCTCCTTGGCGGGATCCAAAAGCTCCTCAGGCGGCAGGGTCGGTGCCGCACTGCGCTCGAACCTGGTGCTCCTGCAGTTCGTGGCGGCGATAACGATCTCGATCTGCACGCTCGTCATCGGCGCGCAGGCGGAGTTCGTCCGCCTCGCCGACCGTGGCTTCGACCGGCAAGGGCTGATCCTCGTCCTCAGCCTCTCGGCCGGCTCGGGTGCCGAACGCCAGGCGGCCATCCTGGATCGCTTCCGCCAGATACCGGGCGTCGTCATGGCAACCGAGTCCGACCGTGTGCCCAACGACCTGAACCAGAACGACACCACTGTCGAACGGCCCGGCCTTCTGGGACAGCAGCCGAGCCTCGGGCAGGAGACGGTCGCAGCCGACTACTTCGCAACCTACGGCATACAAGTGCTAGCGGGCCGCACGTTCGACCCGTCCCACCGGTCCGACGACATCGCCATGGCACCGGCAGGAGAGTTGAAGCTCGGCACGGTCATCAACGAACGTGCGCTGTCGGCTTTGGGATACGCCAGCCCGCAAGCCGCAGTGGGACAGCATTTCCGGGTCGGCCGTCCGAACGGGCGCGGGATGGACCTGACCATCATCGGGGTGGTGCAGAACGTGCGCTTCGCGTCCCCGCGTGCGCCCGTTCAACCGAGTTTCTACCTCGAGAACACGCGTTCGCTGGAGAACGCTCCTGCCGTAGTTCGCTTCCGCGGCGTCAGCCGGGACGACGTCGTGCAACGGCTGAAAGCCGCGTTGCGCGAGGTCGCGCCCGACGAGCCGTTCAGAGCACAGCTGGTCGAAGACCGGCTGTCGAGCTTCTACCGGCCCGATGAACAGCGTGCCCGGCTGTTCGCGATCGGCGCTGCGCTCGCCATCTCCATTGCCTGCCTCGGTCTGTTTGGGCTTGCCACGTTCAGTGCGGCGCGGCGCACGCAAGAGATCGGCATACGCAAAGTGCTGGGCGCCTCGACGCGCGACGTGCTGCTGCTGCTCATCGGGCAGTTCATCCGGCCGGTGCTGCTTGCCTGCCTGCTCGCCGCGCCGCTTTCCTGGGTCGCGATGCGCAGCTGGCTTTCGGGCTATGATCAACGCATCGCGCTGTCGCCGGGCTACTTTCTAGCAGCGATGGTGGGCGCGCTGGTGATCTCTGTCGTCACGGTGTCCGGCCAGTCGTGGAGCGTGGCCCGATCCGAGCCGGCGCGGGCGCTTCGGTATGAGTAGCCGCATGTCGTGCAGCCGGGCTGCTCGGCGCTAGGCAAGGCAAGGCAAGGCGGTTCTTTTTTGAAAAAAAGAACCAAAAAACTTTTGGTCCCTGGAGTATCCGCTGAAGGAAGCTCCGCGACAGCAGGACCAAAAGTTTTTTGCTGCTTTTTTCAAAAAAGCAGGCCTTTATTTCTTCCGTTTGTCTATAGCATCTTCCGACCAAACGGGGTCGCCCGTCGGATACAGATGCTCGCCAAACAAAAAGCTAGAGCGTTTTCCGGCCTGTTTATCGATCCAAAGAAATCGGAAACGCTCTAGCGCGCCACTCCCATCAGCAGACTCTCCGTGCGTGCATCCTCGATCCGGTTCACCAGCCTGGCACTCTCGTGCATGTCGCGCTGCGTCCTGGACATCGTGATGCAGGGAAGAACCGTTCGCTTTCTCAGCCCCGGCGCCGCCTGCCTATGTCAGTGAGTCGGCGGGGCTGCCGGCATGCCCGGCATCGTCGGCATGCCGCCGGGCATCGCAGGCATTCCGGAGGGCATGCCACCAGGCATCGCCGGCATGTTCGGCATGCCCCCGGGACCGAAGGCAGCCTGGTTGGACGCAGCAACCTGTTTTGTGTTGTCCGCCATCTTCTGGCACAGGACTGCCTCGGTGCTGTTGCTTTTCGTCGCCATGTCAGACAGCGACATTGTGGTGCCGGCACCGGTGATCGTGCCCTGTTTGCCAGACGCTTCCGCGGCTTCGGTGGAGCCCGAATAGGCGGGCATCCTTGCGATGACACCCTTCTGCGCAGTCACCGCACTGGCGTCGGTGTAGCCTTGTGCCTGACAATATTCCAGCACGCCGAGCTGGTTGGCAGCGCTGTTGTGCGACATCGCCATCATGTCGGTCTGGGCGAACGATGAGGAGCTCCAGAGTGCTGCGGCCAGGGTCGCGGTGGTCATTGCAGAAAGTTTCACGTTCGCTCCGGTCAAGGCTGGTTGTTGCAGTGGAATGTCGTGTCGACAAAGTATGAAACCGTTATGTAAGGCGAAGGTTCCGCACCTGCAGACTTGGTTGCCGGCCCGACCGGCTTCCGCGAGGTCTGCCGGCAGCCGGGCCGCTCGCGACTGATTCCAAGCGGCGTCACCCGCGCACCGCGGCCTGCATGGGCGATGCCAGCTCACCTGCACGGCGAACGTGAGGTCCGACGGTTTCACCATCAAGGGTGCCAGCGCGGCCACTGGTCGCCGCCGTCGCCTTGAGCGTGCGGGAGCAAGGTAAGGCCTTCTTTTCTGAAGAAAAGAAGCAAAAGACTTTTGTCACGGCTGTCGCGGACCTATCCGGCACGGCACAACCCAGGGAACAAAAGTTTTTTGGTTCTTTTTTTCAAAAAAGAACCGCTTGCTTGCTTCGTCTCCAGCAACACCGAGAGCCCGATGCACAGCCCAGACAAAGAGAGGGGGCGGCACCCCGGAAGATGCCGCCCCCTCACTCACCTCGAGCCGTCCTCAGGCCTCTAAGCTTGACCTTACGCGATGTCGAAGCGGTCGGCGTTCATGACCTTTGTCCACGCGGCGACGAAATCGCGAACGAACTTCGGCTGCGAGTCCTTGCAGGCATACACCTCGGCCAGCGCGCGCATCTGTGAGTGCGAGCCGAAGATCAGGTCGACCCGTGTGCCGGTCCACTTCTCTTCCTTGGTCGTGCGGTCGCGGCCGACATACGCGTTCTCGGACTCTGTCGGCTGCCACTCCGTCTTCGTGTCGATCAGGTTGACGAAGAAGTCGTTCGTCAGCTGGCCGACGCGGTTGGTGAACACGCCGTGCTTAGACTCGCCGGAGTTGGCACCCAGCACGCGCAGGCCGCCCACCAGCACCGTCATCTCAGGCCCGCTCAGCCGCATCAGTTCGGCCTTGTCCACCAGCGCTTCCTCGGGCGCCATGAACTGGAAACCCTCGTAGTGGTTGCGGAAGCCGTCTGCCTTGGGCTCCAGCGGTGCAAACGACACGGCGTCGGTCTGCTCCTGGGTGGCGTCCATCCGGCCCGGGGTAAACGGCACGCGCACGTCGCTGCCGGCGTCCTTGGCCGCCTTTTCCACCGCCGCGGTGCCGCCGAGCACGATCAGGTCGGCCAGCGAGACTTTCTTGCCGCCGGATGCCTGCGCGTTGAAGGAGCTCTGCACGCCCTCGAGCTTCTGCAGCACGGAGGCCAGCTCGGCCGGGTTGTTGACCTTCCAGTTCTTCTGCGGCTCCAGCCGGATGCGCGCGCCGTTGGCCCCGCCGCGCTTGTCGGAGAAACGGAACGTGGCCGCCGATGCCCAGGCGGTGCGGACCAGCTCGCCAACCGAGAGGCCGGTGGCGAAGATCTGCGCCTTCAGCGCGTCCACGTCCTGCGCGTCGACCAGCGCGTGGTCCACGGCGGGGATCGGGTCCTGCCAGATCAGCGTCTCCGTGGGTACCAGCTTGCCCAGGTAGCGCTGGACCGGACCCATGTCGCGGTGTGTCAGCTTGAACCACGCGCGGGCAAAGGCGTCGGCGAACTCGTCCGGGTTTTCGTAGAAGCGGCGCGAGATCTTCTCGTAGGCCGGGTCTGCGCGCAGGGCGATGTCCGAGGTCAGCATCGTCGGCAAACGCTTCTTGGTGGGATCATGCGCGTCCGGGATGCTGGCTTCGGCGTCCTTGGCCTGCCACTGCCAGGCGCCGGCCGGGCTCTTGGTCAGCTCCCACTCGTACTTGAACAGGTTATCGAAGTAGTGGTTGCTCCACTGCACCGGCGTCTGCGACCAGGTGACTTCCAGGCCCGAGGTGATGCCGTCGGCGCCGTGGCCGGTGCCGTGCTTGCTGCGCCAGCCGAGGCCCATGTCCTCGATCACGGCGCCCTCAGGCTCGGGGCCCACGAAGGACGGGTCGCCCGCGCCGTGCGTCTTGCCGAAGGTGTGGCCGCCGGCGACCAGGGCCACGGTCTCCTCGTCGTTCATCGCCATGCGTGCGAAGGTCTCGCGGATGTCGCGCGCCGAGCCGAGCGGGTCGGGGTTGCTGTTCGGGCCTTCCGGGTTGACGTAGATCAGGCCCATCTGCACCGCGCCGAGGCGGTTATCGAGCTGCCGCTCGCCGCTGTAGCGCTCGTCGCCGAGCCAGGTGCCCTCGGGGCCCCAGTAGAGCTCCTCCGGCTCCCAGGTGTCGGCGCGGCCGCCGGCGAAGCCGAACGTCTTGAAGCCCATCGACTCCAGCGCGACGTTGCCGGTCAGCACGAACAGGTCTGCCCAGGACAGCGCCTGGCCGTATTTCTGCTTGATGGGCCACAGCAGCCGGCGCGCCTTGTCCAGGTTCGCGTTGTCCGGCCAGCTGTTGAGCGGTGCGAAACGCTGCTGTCCGCCGCCGGCGCCGCCCCGGCCGTCTATGGTGCGGTAGGTGCCGGCGCTATGCCAGGCCATGCGGATGAACAGGCCGCCGTAATGGCCGAAATCGGCCGGCCACCACTCCTGCGAGTCGGTCATCAGGGCGTGCAGGTCGGCAATCACCGAGTCGAGGTCGAGCGTCTTGAACGCCTCGGCGTAGTCGAACTCGGCGCCCAGCGGGTTGGCGCGCGGCGAATGCTGGCTGAGCGTCTGCAGGCTCAGCGACTGCGGCCACCAGTCACGGTTGCTGCCCTTGCGGGCGCTCTTGCGCGCGGCCGGGGCGCTGCCGTGTGCGACCGGGCACTGACCCGTCGCGTTGTCCGTCATTCCGTCCATGTTGTCTCTCCTGCCACGTGGTCTGGTCCGCCTGCCTTGCGCCCGCCGGTGAGGGCAGGATGGCAGGGACACAGGCCCGCTGATTTCGACGAACCTAACCTAGCGCAGGCGTGGTCCGTTGGGAAATCGATTGGCGGGAGATGTTTGATCGACCGGGACGATGAACAGGCAAGAAAGCAAGCAGTTCTTTTTTGAAAAAAAGAACCAAAAAACTTTTGTTTCCCGGGGTACACGCTGCAGAAACCTCCGCGACAGCAGGGATAAAAGTCTTTTGCTTCTTTTCTTCAGAAAAGAAGGCCTTTCTTGCTCGCCCGGCTTCAAACCGGCCGCACGCTCGCCGGCAAATGGTCGCACAGCGTGCGCGCCAGCAGGTGGATGTCTCGCGGCCTGGGGTAGCTGCGGCGCCAGACCAGCCCGATGCGGCGCCCGACGCCGTCTGCCAGCTTGCGCGTCGAGACCGAACGCGCGCGCGCCTCCCCGCACGCCATCGCCGGCAGCAGCGTGCTTCCCATGCCGGTGGCCACCATCTGCAGGATAGTCTCCAGGCTGGTGGCGCGGAAATCCCCCTCCGCCTCGCGGTCGGCGGTGCCGCAGATCGCCAGCGCCTGGTCGCGCAGGCAATGGCCCTCGGTCAGCAGAAGCAAGGGCTGGCCGCGCAAATCGTCCTCCGTCATGGCCTTGGTGGCGGCGGGCT
Source organism: Acetobacteraceae bacterium (assembly GCA_965198755.1). Classification (GTDB taxonomy): domain Bacteria; phylum Pseudomonadota; class Alphaproteobacteria; order Acetobacterales; family Acetobacteraceae; genus BOG-908. The sequence goes on along the minus strand of OZ240673.1, from coordinate 1,968,380 downwards.
TGCGGCCCTTCGGCTCGGCGAACCAGAAGGGTTCGTCGAACAGGGGCAGCGTCTCCAGGCGGTCGTCGGGGACCGGCAGGGCTACCAGGGCCGCATCCAGCCGGTGCGACCCAAGCCTTTCCAGCAGCGGATCGGTCAGGTCCTCGCGGAGCACCAGCCGCAGCGCCGGATACGCCCTGTTCAGCGCCGGCACGAGCCACGGCAGCACGTAGGGCCCGAGCGTGGGGATGACGCCGAGGCTGAAGGCGCCGGTCAGCGGCCCCGCAATGTGCTGGCCGACGCTCATGATGGCGTCCACCTCCGCCAGCACCGCACGCGCGCGGCCGGCGATCTCGGCGCCGACGGCGGTGACGTTCACCGACTTGGTCGTGCGCTCGAACAGCGTGACACCGAGCTGGGATTCTAGGTTCTTGATCTGCGTGCTGAGGGTGGATTGCGCGATGTCGCACGCCGCGGCGGCGCGGCCGAAATGACCGTGTTCGGCGAGGGCTACGACGTAGCGTAGGTCTTGTAGGGTCATGAGGTGGGAGCAGGGCAAGGCAAGCGGTTCTTTTTTGAAAAAAAGAACCAAAAAACTTTTGTTCCCTTGGGGTGTGCCGGGTTGGTGCGTGGTGTTTCAGGTTTGCGCTGCAGTGCGCGCGAATGCTTTTGCTTGCGTTGGTTCAGGCGCAAGCGCCTCAAGGCGCGACGGTCCCGTCTTGTCTGGACGCTCGCGCCGCGATGACGCGACGCTGTTCCTCCTCGGTCATGCTGCTCCAGGCACCGATCTCGGCCAGCGTTCGCCAGCATCCGGTGCACAGCCCGGATGTGTCATCCATGACGCAGAGCTTGATGCAGGGGGAAGCGACCATGCTCATCAGATAGTATCGCGCCCAGCGATCGGAGCCTCGTCCCAAACAAAAACAGCACACAGCGTCAGGTCCGCCGCGTGCATTGCCGCAACGCGCACCTCCAGTAGCAAAAGTTTTTTGGTTCTTTTTTTTCAAAAAAGAACTGCTTGCTTCCTACCTGGATGCCGGCCGCTACTCCACCCACACGCTCGGCCAGACGGCCCACCGGCGCAACACAAGCCTCGCGGCCCTTTACCGCGCTGCTGACCTGGTCCGGCACCGGCACCGCAGGGCTTGCGGCCTGGCTGGATCAGGCATCGTCCGCCCAGCACGGTGGTGCCGCAAGCGGGTGCCGCCGCCGTTTGGCGTAGGCTCGCCGGTGCGTGGTGGTGGGGAAAGTTGCCGCCAGCGTCGTGAAGGCCGGCGCGGCGGCTTCGGGGTCGCGCACGCCGCGTTTAGCCGCTTTTGCAGGTTCGCTGCGGGCGTGTTGCCCTGCGTCTCCGGTCTGCTGGCCGGCCGGCGGCAGCTGCCGGCATGGCCGGTGCGGCTCGACCGGTGCCTGCCGCCGGCCGGGCCGGGCAGAGGTTGCGGCGGGGCGAAGCTGGCGGGCAAGTGCGCGCCGTGCGGCAAATCCGGACACGGTATTCTGCGGCGATCCTGAGGACCCCGGGACCGCCGCAGCGGCGTTGTGACGTAAATGCAACGAAATGCGGCCTTTGCGACGGTGGGCGTTGCCGAACGGCAACAGCACGTGCCCGTTCCGTTTTAGCTTGCGGGTTTAAGGTTCCCCTCTGTCACAAAAACATTATCGTTTGCTGAAGGCCGTTACGGCAGGCAATCGCCTGCGCTGCGGTTCGATTGCGGTTGCAGATCATTCGTTGGGGGACTTCTCGTTGACACTACGACACAGGCTTGCAAGCTCGGTTGCCATCCTGGCACTGGCGCAGGCGGTTCCGGCCGGCTTGGCCTTCGCCCAGTCGGCGCCGGCCGTGCCGGCCGGGCAGAACGCCACCCAACCCTCCGGCGGTGACGCGGCGCTGGCCACCGGCAACACGACGGAGAACATCGTCGTCACCGGCTCGCGCCTGAAACAGTCCAACGCGACCAGTGAGTCCCCGATTGTCGAGGTGACCGCGGCGCAGATCGAGCACACGCAGGCGCAGACGCTGGAAGACGTGCTGACCAAGCTACCTGAGATAGGCACCAGCGGCGTCTACTCGACCACCAACAACGGCGGCGGCGGCGTCTCCTGCGTCGAGCTGCGAAACCTCGGCCTCGAGCGCACCCTCGTGCTGGTCGACGGCAAGCGGTTCGTCAACACGTTCAGCTCGAACTGCGTCGACCTGAACAACATCCCCCTCGAGCAGGTCGAGCGCATCGAGATCCTCAAGGACGGTGCGTCCACCACCTACGGCGCGGACGCCATCGCCGGCGTGATCAACATCATCCTCAAGCACAATTTCTCCGGCGTGACGTTCCACGCCGACGGCTCGATCGCTACCGAAGCGGGCGACGACAAGCAGGGCAACCTCTCCGTCCTGGCCGGCACGAACTTCGACAAGGGCAACTTCACGCTCGGTGTCGACTACCTTAACCAGGGTCCTGTGTTCCAGTCCGACCGTCCCTGGGCTCAATACCCGGTCCAGCCGCCTTTCAAGCCGCTAGGTGGAGGTCCGGCAACCAAGGGCTCGATCTACAATCCAAACGGCTTGTTCTTCGGCGACGAAAACACGACGAACTCCGCCATTTACAACACGACAGACGTGCTCAACAAGAACGGGACGGTAGGTGCTCCTTACGCCGGATTGTTTCCGAGCCAGCGCTACAATTTCGGCGCCGATCAGCAACTGTCGTTCGCGCTGGAGAAGGAGAGCATCACCAGCACCGCCAACTACGACTTCAACGACCACATCACCGGATTTTTGGAAGCTTTCTACACCCATAAGAGGACGGGCGAGCAGCTGGCGCCGCAACCGGTGAGCGCCGCTCTGCCCGGCAACGGCCTGCCGGACGCGTTCGTGGTACCCGAAGGCAACCCTTACCTGTCGCAGCTTCTTGGCCCCAACTCCGGCCCGATCGACATCTACAAGCGCGAAACCCAGGCCGGTGACCGCCAGTACACGCAGTTCGACAACACCTTCCAGATCAACACCGGCTTCAGGGGCAACATCACCGGCAGCTGGGACTACGAAGTCTTCTTCCAGTATGGCGAGGACGACGACCAGAGCACCAACACCAACAACATCAACTTCCTACACCTGGAAAACCAGCTCGGCTTCCAGCAGACCACCGCCACCCCGGCGCAGATCGCCGCGGCGACGGCAGTGAGCGGCGGTTTCGATCCGCTGACCTTCGGCGTCTACAACCCAAACGTCTGCATCGCTGCGTCCGGCTGCTCGCTCGCTAACCCCTTCGGCCAGAACTACACCGCGGCGCAGCTCAACTACATCAGGTATACGGAAACCACGCAGGCCCGCGAGACTCTCAAGGTCTACGGCGGCAGCATCACCAACAACGAGCTGTTCCAGTTGCCGGCCGGTCCGGTCGGCGTGTCGTTGGGCGTCGAGCACCGCACCGAGTTCGGCCAGTTCACGCCCGATTCACTCGACCAAACCGGCGAAGGCCTGGGCAGCACCGCCCGCCCGACGCAGGGATCGTTCGACGTGACCGAGCTCTACGGCGAAACCCGCATCCCGATCTTGAAGGACCTGCCGGGTGTAAAGGACCTGCACATCGACGTCGGCGGCCGGTTCTTCGACTACAACACGTTCGGCTCAGGCGAGACCTGGAAGGTAGCCGGTAACTACACGCCCGTTACCGGCATCCGCTTCCGCGGCTCCGACGGTGTCGCGTTCCGCCAGCCCAGCATTAACGACCTCTACACCGGCGACCTGATCAGCTTCAACGGCGCCACCGACCCCTGCTCGCAGGTCAGCAGCTACGGCAGCAAGGCGGGCACTGTCCAGGCGAACTGCGCCAAGCAAGGAGTGAACACGGCCACCTTCACTCAGGCGGGCAGCCAGGTGCAGGCCATCGAGGGTGGTAACCCGGCGCTGACGCCTGAGACGGCGCGCACGCAGACTGTCGGTGTCGTCCTTAACCCGCCCTTCGTGCCCCGCCTGGCGGTGACGGTCGACTACTCGCGCACAAAGATCGACAACTCGATCGGAATCCTGCCCACGCAGTACATCCTTGATAACTGCTACACCCAGGCAAGCTTCAACCCGGGCACCACCAGCGCTACCGACCCGTGCCGGCTGGTCTCGCCGCGTACCGGCGCAGGCCAGCTCAACACTATCACCCAGATCAACGAGAACCTGGGTGTCACCCGTACGGAGGCGCTCGACATCGGCGGCACCTACTCTTACCCGCTCGCCGGCTACGGGGTGTTATCGTTTCAGAACGATTTGACGATCACGCTCAAGTATCAGGAGCAGAGCGTGTTGAACGGGCCGTTCATCGGCTACCTTGGCACGATCGGCGTCGAGGCATCGAGCCTGCCGGCATATCCACGGTTCCGCGACAACGCCAGCGTGGACTACAAGATCGGCAACTTTGGGGTCGGCTACAGGATGCGCTTCATCCAAGGCACCACTTTCGACACCTACCCCGCGCCGTTCGTGCAGGGTTCGCTGAAGGGGCAATACGCGTCTGCCGCAACGCCCGACGTCTTCTACCACGACGTTAACGTGTCCTACGACGTGCACAACTTCAGCCTGAACCTCGGCGTGCAGAACCTGTTCGACAAGCAGCCGCCCTTCGTGCCGGATACCGGCACTAACACCGACGCTGCCGTCTACGACGTGTTCGGCCGCGTGGTTTACCTCAAGACGACCCTGCGGTTCTGAAGTCCGAGCTCTGACGCCCGCACTTCACCTCAGCAGCAAGCCGCCGGGCTCACATCCGGCGGCTTGAATCTTTTCCCAGAGGACCGTTTACAATGCGCTTGGCCTCAGTCTCCCTCGTCGCCGCGGTCACGCTCACGCTTGCCGGTTGCGCTGGCACGCCGCCGTCCGGCTCGCCCAAGGTGGCCAACGCAAGGTGCGTGCATGAGACCGGCAGCATGCTGTGTTCCCAGACTGAAGAGCAGCCGTTGGGCAGCCTCAACGATGCGGCGATCCAGACCTCGCCGAGCGTCCCTGGCGGTACCGGCCCCAATCCCTGACGAGCCACGTCTTGGTCTTCGGCAAGCGGGGTGCGCGGCGCGCTTGCCTCCCCTAAATTCTTCACCATGAGCGTTCCTGTCAGAGCCGTCCAAGCCGCCACCACCCAGTTGGATGCCGCCGCCCAACTCCTGCACGCCGGCCATACGGCCGAGGCGCGCGCCGCTGTCGAGCTCGTCCTCGCGGCCAGACCGAAGCTTGCCGAGGCGCACCGCCTGCTTGGCGCGTGCCTGCACGGGCAAGCGGACCTGCCGGGTGCCGAGGCTGCGTTCCGCGCCGGCCTCAGGCACGACCGCGCCAACTCTGACCTGGCCACCGCGCTGGCCGACCTGCTCACCGACGCGTCCCGCCAGGCCGACGCCGAGCGCGTCCTGCGCGCCGCCCTCGCCGAGAACCGCCGGTCCGCATCTCTCGCCGCCCGCCTCGCGCAAATCCTGACCGCCAGCGGCCGCGCCGAGGAAGCCCTCCGCCTCACCGCCAGGCTGGCGCAAGCGGCACGGCCGGACCACGCCATCCTCAGCGAGCAGGCGGCCGCGCTGAAGGCGCTCGGTCAGCCGGACCGCGCGCTGGCGGTCTACGAACGCGCCGCCAGCCTCTACCCGGCCGACCCGGTGGCGCACCACAACCTGGCCGCCAGCCACGGCGACCTCGGCCACGCGGCGCTGGCCGAGCGCAGCGCCGCCCGCGCGCTGTCGGCCGGCGGCGGCGCCCCGCAGACCTGGCTCGTCTACGGCCGCGCGCTGGTGGGCCTGGGCCGGCTCGACGAGGCCGAGCGCGCCTTCCGCCAAGCCATCTCCCGCCAGCCGCTCTACGCCGACGCCCATCGCGACCTGGCCCAGCTCGTCTGGATGCGCAGCGCGGATGCGGGGCCGGCCACCGCGCTGCTGGACTCGGCCATCCGAGCGAACCCGCATGCTCACCCGCTCTGGGCCCTGCGCGCCAACGTATTGCAGCACGCCGGCGACCTGGCGGGCGCGCTGGACACCCTGCTGGCCGCGCTCAGGCTGCACCCGGACCAGCCCGGCCTGTTGCTGGCGGCCTCCCAACTGTCGGCGCTGTGCGGCCGGCCGGCCGAGGCCGTGCGTTTTGCCGAGCAGGCCGCCCGGCACGCGCCCGGCGAGACGGCCGATGGCGCGCTGTTCGCCGCCTGCGTCGCCGCCGGCCAGGCCGAGCGTGCGTCGTCCGTCGCCGCTAGCATGCTGCAGCGTCGGCCGCTCGACCAGCGTGCGCTCGCCTACCAGGCGACCGCGTGGCGCCTGCTGGGCGATGCGCGCTACGGGGCGTTGTACGACTACCCGAACCTGGTGCGCGCCTGGCGCATGGACACGCCGGAAGGCTGGCAGACGCTGGACGCCTACCTCGCCGACCTCACGCAGGCGCTGGGCGGCCTGCACGCGTTTCGCACCCACCCGCTGGACCAGTCGCTGCGCCATGGCAGCCAGGCCGCCCACCTGCTGGCGTCGGAGAACCCGGTGGTGCGCGCGTTCTTCCAGGCGGTGGACGGGCCGATCCGGCGCCATCTTGAGGCACTCGGGCAGGGCAGGGATGCTTTGCGGGGGCGCAACACCGGCGGCTACGCCTATAGCGGCGCCTGGTCTGTGCGGCTGCGGCCGGGCGGCTTCCACGTCGACCACGTCCACCCGGAAGGCTGGTTGTCTTCGGCCTGCTACATAGCATTGCCGCAAACGGAGGGGCCGGGCCGGCAGGCCTGGATCAAGTTCGGCGAGCCGGGCATCCCGACGCAGCCGGCGCTGGGGGCGGAACATTACGTTCGGCCGGAGGCGGGGATGCTGGTGCTGTTTCCGTCCTACATGTGGCATGGGACGGTGCCGTTTGAGGGCGACGTGCCGCGGTTGAGCGTGGCGTTTGACCTTGTGCCGAAGGCCAGGGGCTCTGCCCCTGGACCCCGCTGGGGCCAGTCGGCCCCAGACCCCGGCTTCGTCTAAATACCCTTTGAATGAACAGGTTCTAAGGACGACTGTCCTTAGCGGGGTCCAGGGGCAGAGCCCCTGGCCTTCAGAACCGCGCGCTGACGGTAAAGAACATGCTGAACGGCTGCCCCGGAATGGCATCGGCAAACGACGGCGAGCAGTTGTACTGGCTGGCCACCGGGTTGGACTTCGTGGGCGTGCAAGCCGACGGCGACACCTGCTTGTAGAAATACTGGTAGAAGCGCGCGTCGAACAGGTTCTGGATGTTGAGGTCGAACTTGAGCCGCTTGATCATCGGGAAGAATGGCGTCGGCAGCGTGTAGTTGAGGTCGAGGTTGAAGGTGGCGAACGGTGAGATGCCGCCGTTCGGGTCGTAGACTGTTGCACCCGACAGCTGTGCGAAGCGTGTGCAGGCTGGGGGCGGATTGCTGCCTTGGCAGCCAGTCGGTGGCAGGCCGCCAATCAACGCGCCAGGTATGACACCGGTGCCCGGCAGAGCCGTGCCGATGGCCGGCACCAGGCCAGGGAAGTTCGACACGGTTGCGTTGCCCGAGATGTCGTACGTGGTCGCCTGCTTGCCGGTGTAGAGGCCGGTAACCCGGGCCTCGAACAGGTCACCTTCGCGCAACGTGCTCTTGTGGCTGTAGTCGGCACCGAAGGTGGACAGCCAGTCCGGTACGCCGGTGACCGGTGCGCCGCGCAACGCAATGCCGTACTGGTCCTGCGCCACGGTGACGAACGCGAAGTCCTCCTTGAGATATTTCGCAAGCACGTGCGAACCGTTGGCGAAGAGCTGCACGTCCGGCGTCACCTGCCAGGTCGCCGCACCTTCCACGCCCTTGAACTCGCGCTGGCCGTCGTTGTTGTAGATCGTCTGTCCCGCGGTGGGGCCGGATTGCGAGCCGTAGAAGCCGAAGTCGCGATCCACTTTCTGGTAGAAGTAGTCGACCGACAGCAGCAGTTTTGGCGTGTTGTACTTCACGCCGCCTTCGTAGAGGTGGACGATGGAAGCGCCGGGCGCAGCACCATCGCCGTTCGGCGTAAAGTCCGTCACCGGTGCGAACAGGGCGGACTGGCCGGTGCTGCCGTAGGCGGTCAGGCCTTTCAGCGCCGGCAGTATCTTGTCGAAATCGTAGGCGATGTTGAAGAAGGGCAGGTAGTCTCTGTCCCACTTCTTTTGCTTGAACGGGGTGAAACCGCCGGCAGCAAAGTCGTAGATGGCGGAGTCGGTCAGGTCGGAATAGGTGCCTTCAACCGTCAGGCCGGGCGTGATGTGCAAGGTATTGTCGAGCAGGTCGATCTTGTCCTGGAAGTAGCCCTGGTAGATCGTGCGCTGCGTGCCGCCGCTGAAGGCGCCGAGCGGGCCGACCGGGTAGCCGGCGCTGAGGTTGTCGGCGGTCTGTGCGACGTTCGAGGTGGCCCCGTAGTAGTTCTTGTTGGTCGGCGAGACTTCCTTGGCGATCAACGCGCCGATCTGGATCGTGTTGTCGATCCCGAAGACCTGCGGCGCGATGATGGTGGCGCGCGGCTGGATGCCGTAGGTGTCGCTGACGCCGATGGTGAGCTGCGAGTTCAGGCCGCACGGAATGGTTCCGCCGGCGGCGGCGAACTTGGCGGCCAGCGCCGCGGGGCAATACTTGCTGCCGACGGGGTACTCGCCGAACGGGTTGTAGACGTATTTGCCGGGCAGGTAATTCGGCGTGCCCGGCCCGAACAGGCCGCCCAGGCCAAATCCGGCCGAGTTGTTGATGAACGGCGAGGCGCCGTTCACCGTCGCGTAGCTCGCGTCGCCGCTCGGCTGGAACACGTTGATGTTGGCCGACGTGTCGGACGAGTTGTTGTTGTGCAGGTAGAAGCCCGTCAGCCCCACGCTGAGGTAGTCGTTGATGTAGGTGTCGTCCTTCAGGATGACCGTGAGAAACTGGTTCTGCTCGAAATCCTGCGACGTGCTCGTGTTGTAGTTGCTGTAGAGGCCGTTGCGGTTCAGGTAGGGCACCGGAACCGGCTCGTTCTCGTCGTAGCCGGTGCCGGTGTTGTAGAGGAAGGTCGCCTGGAATTTCGACAGGCCGTCGTCGTACGGTTTGTCGAAGGCGAACTCGAGGTTGTTGTAGCGAGCGCTGGTGTTGTCGATGTAGCCGGCGGTCTGCAGGTTGGAATACTGCAGCAGTACCTTGGGTGCGTTGTCGCCGCTGCCGAGCGGTCCGTCCAGTGAACCGGAGTTCACCGCGAAACCTTCCTTGTAGGTCTGGAACGAACCGATCTCGCCGAACACGTCGACGTAGTAGTCGTTGCTGGGCCGCTTTGTCGAGTATGAGATGGTGCCGCCGATGGTGCCGAACGTGTTCTTGTTGGGGTAGGCCACGCCCGGGTAGATCGACACGCCGTCGATCTGGTCGAGGCTGAAGAAGCTGCCTATGTTGTTCTGCAGGTAGCTTGAACCCGGTGCCAGAAGATCCTGGGTCGGTACGTCGTCCAGCGTGGTGGCAACCTCCAGCCCGCGCACGCCGCGGATGGTGAGCTCCGGCGCGTTGTCGCCGATGCCCTGCTGGTAGAGGTTCACCGACGGCGCCTGGCGCAGCACGGAGAAGATGCTGCCCGACGTGCCCGTCGCTGCGATCTGCTTGGACCCGAGCTCGGTCACCGCGGACGGCGAGTTCTTCTCCTTCAGCAGGCGGCGCTGCGCGCGCACGACGATGTCCTCGGTCGCACCACGGCCGACGTCGGGCGGGATGGCGTTGCTGATTGTTCCGCTGCGCGGCGAGATCTGGTTGCTCGTCGGCCTGGTCGCAGTGTTGTTGTTCAACTGCGCCACCTGCGTCGTCGTCTGCGCCGCGTCCGGGGTATCCGCTGCAACCGCGAGGCTCGGGGCCAGTGCCGCAACCAAACCGCACGCCGTTGCCAGCATGAGGTGCCGTTTGAATGCCGCAGGTCGTCTGGCCATACCAATCCCCAAATGACGCGGCCGCATGGCCGCACGTTCCGCTGCGCAACGAAGCGCCGATGGGGCTAACTCTGCATGCGGCGCCGCATCACACAACGGGTTAAACGGACCGCCATCGATCGGGGATGTCATTGTGGTCGCAAGGCAACAGATGTTGCCGCCAGACCCAGGCGTAAAAAAAGGCCCGGGAAGCTGGCGCTTCCCGGGCCCGTCTCAACCGCCGCGGTGTCTACGCCCGGCCGATACGTATCAGCCACAAACGCGCGATCTCGGCGGCACCCTCAGTGCCGCCGACGCTGCGCAGCCAGGCGATCGCCTGCGCTTTCTGCCCGGCGTTCATGTAGGTCAGGCCGAGATGCAGTTTCGCATCGTCGGGATGGCGCAGGGCGCCTTTCTTCATCCCAGCCAGCACCAGCGGTATGCCCTGCGCGTACATGCCGTAGCTGTTGTATTCCTGGCCGAGCGAGACGAGAGGGTTGCCGTCGCGCTCGCCTTGCGCGGCAGCGACGCGTCCGTCGAGCTTCGTCTTGTTGTCGGCATAGGTTTTCTCGACCAGCGCGCGCAACCGCTGCTGACGTGCAGCCTCCGGCCCAGTGCCCAGCGTGCCGTCGGCGAACGCCTTGTCGATGATCGACTTGGCCTCGCCAGGCAGCGGCACCTGCAACGCGAGCTCGGTCATCTCCATCAGCTCGGCCGGCTTGTTCAGCACGCCAATCGCCAGCTCGAAACGATCGATGTCCAAAGTCAGCCGGTCGTTGAAGCCGGGGCGCGTCTGCGCCGCATGAATGAGGTTCTGCCAGTAGTCCGGCTTGGGGTAGTAGGTGACCAGCTGCACCATGGTGTTGCCGAAGCCCAGCTGGTCATGCATCGCCTGCTGGCTGGCCGCCATCAGCTGCAACTGTCCCTCCGCCGGACGTTGTCCGGCGCGCACGGTGGCGGCAATCTGCGCGCCTTCGAGCTTAACCGCGCGGTCGTATTGATGGGCCTGGTAGAAGGCCTGGGTTTCCAACTTGCGCGGTTCGGGGTCGGTGCCACCGGCTTTGTAGTATTGCTCGGCCCAGTTTTCCACTGCCGCAGGGTTGTTGAGGTAGAAGCTCATGCTGACTTCGGCGCTGAGCATGCGCAGACGTTCGGCGGCAGGCACGCTGCCTTTTGCCAGCAGGTCGGCGTAGATCTGCGAGGCCGCCTTGTAGTCCTTCGAGCCCTCGGCGATGGAGCCGCGCAGACGCTCGATGGTCAGGCTTTCCGCTGGCGTCAGGCCGCGCACGGCGGAGGCGGCACGCACCTGTGCGTTGGCGTCGGCGTAGCGGCCGGCGCGCAGGAAGGCGACCGCTTTCTGCAACGGCTTGCCTACTTCCGGGCGTAGCGCATCCTGTGCCTGGGCGCCGGCCAGGCAGGCATACGCCACCGTGGCGGCAAGAATTGCCCGCCGCGCGAAACCGATCATCGTTATTGTCCCTTGAGTCGAGTAGTAGGAAGGCCTTCTTTTTCGAGAAAAAGAAGCAAAAAGCTTTTAATGCGGCTGTCGCGGTTCTTTCCGGCAAGGCACGCATTTAGGACTCAAAAGTTTTTTGGTTCTTTTTTTCAAAAAAGAACCGCTTGCCTTACTGCCCCAGGAACTGCTCGTTTCCAACCAATCCCAGCCGCTGCACGCCCAGACGCTGCGCATCCGCCATGACGTGTGCGACGTCTTTATAAGGTGCGAGCTTATTCGGGTTGAGGTGCACTTCCGGCTGCGGGTCGGTGTGTGCCGCTTCGAGCATGTGCTGCTGCAGCGCTGCCTCGTCGGGAACCGCGGTGCCGTTCCACAGAATGGTGCCGTCGAAATCGACGTCGATGGTGACGACGACGGGGGGCACCGGCGGCGGTGGCGGGTTGCCGGCCGGCAGGTCCAGCTTCACCGCGTGTGTCTGGATGGGGATCGTCACGATCAGCATGATTAGCAGCACCAGCATCACGTCGATCAGCGGCGTGGTGTTCATGTCCACCACCACGTCCATTTCGTCCCTGTCGCCGCTTGTCGGCATGCTCATGGCCATGTCAGTCTGTTCCTCATGTGATCTTCGAGATCAGGGCATCTGGGTAGGCCGGCCGCGCCCCTGCAAGCGGGAACGCGGCCGTTATTGCGGCCTAGCCGTGCGGCGGCGGCTGGGTGATGAAGGCGATCTTGTAGATGCCGGCGCGTTGCAGGGCGACGATGACCTTGCCCACGAACTCGTAGCGTCCGCTTTCGTCGGCGCGGATGTGCACTTCGGGTTGCGGCACCTTGACGGCGATCTGCTTGAGCCGGTCGAGAAGGATGGCCACGTCGGCCACCGGCTTCTCGTTCCAGAACATGTCGCCGTCCTTGTCGACGGCGATGATGATGTTCTCCGGCTTGGTCTGCGTCGGCTGGTTGCGGTCCTTGGGCAACGTCACCGGCACGGTGTGTGTCACCACCGGGATGGTGATCAGGAAGATGATGAGCAGCACCAGCATCACGTCCACCAGCGGCGTGGTGTTGATGGAGCTGACCACGTCGTCGTCGCCCTCGGAGGGGCCGACACTCATTGCCATCGGATCAGGCGACCCGTGCTGCGACCGGCGCCAGGCCGCCGCTGTTGGCCGGAACGCTGACGCGGCGGCCGCTCAGCAGGATGGAGTGCAGGTCGCTGCCGAAGTTGCGCACCTTCTCGGAGGCCGACTTGTTGCGGCGGACGAGGAAGTTGTAGCCGAGCACAGCGGGAACCGCGGTAGCCAGGCCGAGTGCGGTCATGATCAGCGCCTCACCCACCGGGCCGGCCACCTTGTCGATGCTGGCCTGACCGGCGATGCCGATGGCGGTCAGCGCGTGATAGATGCCCCAGACGGTGCCGAACAGGCCGACGAACGGCGAGGTGGATCCGACGGTCGCAAGGAAAGCCAGGCCGCCCTGCAGCCGCGAGGAGATGGTCTCCTGCGCGCGCTGGATGCTCATCGTCACCCAGGTGTGCAGGTCGATGCTGTCGGTCAGCGCGCCCTCGTGGTGCTCGCTGGCGTTGACGCCGTTCTCGGCGATGTAGCGGAACGGGCTGGTGGGCTTGAGGCGCTGCACGCCCTCGCGAACCGACGTGGTCTTCCAGAACTCGCGCTGCGCCACCTTGCCGGCACGGAACAGGTTCATCTGCTCGAAGAACTTGGTGATCATGATGTACCAGGTGCCCAGCGACATGATCGCGAGCAGCACGAGCACGGTGTGGGAGACGGCGTCGCCGGTCTTCCACAGGGCGGCCAGGCCGTACGGGTTGTCGACGGTCTGTGTGCCGTTGCCGTTGTCTGCGGCGGTGGCCGACGGGCCGCCGGCGTCCGGCGTGGCACCCGGGGCTGCGGGTGCGCCTGGCGTGCCGGGGGCCGCGCCGGTGGCGGCGTCCGGCGCGCCGGGTGTGCCGGGGGCGGCGCTGGTGGCGGGCGCGCCGGGAGCGGGTGCTGCCGCGTCGCCGGGGGCGGCGGGCGCGCCGGGAGGCGGCGCCATCGTCGATGGCGACGCCGGGGCGGGCGAGGCTGCCTGGGCGAAAGCGACGGCCGGCATTGCGATGGCTGCGCTGAAGGCCAAGGCGGCTGCCAGGGCGGGAAGTCGGTTGGTCTTGCTCATGGTAGCTCCTTTTAGGCGGACCGCTGGGGCTTCGCCGTGTCGATGTCCGAGACCGAAGTTACTCGGCACCATTGAGGGTGAATTTTATGTTCCACTGGTGTTGTGACGACACCGGAACGCCGTTGTGGGTGCGTGGCCGGTAGCGGGCGCGTTCGACGTATTTGAGCGCTGCCTGGCCGAACGCTGAGCCGCCGTTGACCGAGTCGACCTTGCAGTTGCTTGTCGAACCGGCGGTGTCCACGTCGCAGGACACGCGCACCGAACCCTCTCGCTCCTCGTCCTGCATTTGCTGCGGGTATTGCAGCGGACTGCCGCTGATCGGCCGCTCGCTCACGTCGTGGTCGGGCGCGGCCGGCGCTGTCGGCACCGGCGCCGTCGGGTGGTACGCCTGTGCCGGGGGCGCCTGGCGCGTGACCGCCTGGATGACGTGTTGCTGCGGCGGCGGCTGGATGGCGATGTCCGGCGGCGGGATGAACGGCGGCGGCGGCGCCGCGATCTCCGGCGGCGGTGGCGGCGGGGGAGGCGGCGGCGGCGGCTTGGTGTCCTGCTGGATGATCTTCGTCGCGACCGGCGGGTTGAGCTTCTCGATGATGTTCGAGCCCAAACCGTTTACCAGCCCGTAAATCAGAACGATGTGCAAGAGGACCACGACGGTGATGCCAACGATGTGGCGCGTCGGGTTCTTGCCTTGCTCGGCGTAGTTCATGCCGTGCACTCCGTCATACCATCTCGTCTCCCGTTTCCTGCCAGCCGTACGTCGCCGGCCGGCAAGCGATGTTGTTCACGTGCAGCCGGATCGTGCACGCAGCGCGACCGGCTCTCAAGGGTTACATCGCCGTCTGCAAGCGATATCGCCTCCCAATCGCATTCCTAAAGCAATTCTTGTTCCGCTACACAGGTACGATTGCATGAATCGACGACTTTGCAGTCTCACACAAACGTGAAACAGGCGACGCCGTCGCGCGACAGGCGCGCCGTCCAAAGCTGCTGCGCAACGCAATCAAGTTCGGGCAAGAGATGTCAGACGTTGCATGGGACTTGATACGCCGATTCGTTCTTGCTTCGTGGGCGGCCGCACCATGTGTTGCCGCCGTTTTACGTCCATCGGCTTTAGCAGTTTTTCATCGGACGGCAACGTCTGCTCACGCACTCGTCTCTGCTGACGCACCAGCCTGCTAACGCACTGTCTTGGCCGGGCCGCACAGCAGGCGCAGCTTGGCGGCGAGCTGCCCGGTGCCGTCGTTGTCCGGGTCGTCGATCTGCGCCAGCGTCACGGCGTCGTTGTGGACGACCGCGTAGAACTGGTGGAAGCCGAGGTAGCGTGCGCCGGCTGACTGGAAGTTCACGTAGCCGCAGACGACGTGATCGCCCAGCACGTAAGGCTTCAGGCCGTCGAACCGCCACATGTTCGTTTGCGGGCGGATGAAGTTGGCAGCCATCGCCGCCTCGACGATGTCCTGCAGCGCGACAGAGACGTCGTCGGCATGGGCCGGCAGGGCACACGCGCACACCACCACGCCCAACCACGCGCTCCGCAATCTTGGCAGCTTCATCGCCTCACCTCCGCACCTGCCGGCTCGCCTGTATACCGCTGCGATGCGGTTTCAGAAATCGTCGGGCGGCATCCCCTTGCGTGCCGGGGCGGGGCTCGCCAAGTCAACAGGATGCGCGATCGGGTTCCACAAACCATCGACATGACACCGGGCGGTGAGTTCGTCTTAGCGGCCCCGCGCTCGATGTGGCCGCTGCGGATTGGCGTGGGCGCGGCCCTGGTGGCTGCGATTGCCGGCGTGCTGGCCATCGCCGCCGTGTTCCTGTGGATTGCGTCTATTCTGGTGCCGATCGCCCTGGTCGCGGCCGTCATCGCCTACGTCGCGTTCCGCTTGCAGGGTTGGCGGGCGAACGCGTCGGGTCGGCCGTTACAAACGCGCCCGTGGGAGCGCTGAGAAGAAAGCAAGCGGTTCTTTTTTGAAAAAAAGAACCAAAAAACTTCTATTCCTTTGGTCCTCGTTGGTGGAAAATCCACGACAGCGCTTGCGATGGCTTTTGCTTCTTTTTTCCTAAAAAGAAGGCCTTGCTTCTGCTTTTGCAGCTTTGGCGACGTAAACTACCAGCCCGGACTACTCCGCCGCTAGAAGCGCCGCCGCGTCTCCCGCCAGCCCGAACTCGCGCGCAATCAGCTCGAAAGACCGCTGGCGTGCC
This sequence comes from Acetobacteraceae bacterium, assembly GCA_965198755.1. Classification (GTDB taxonomy): domain Bacteria; phylum Pseudomonadota; class Alphaproteobacteria; order Acetobacterales; family Acetobacteraceae; genus BOG-908. The sequence continues at coordinate 1,952,703 of OZ240673.1, read as the reverse complement.
GCTTGATTGTGCAATGCGGTCACCACCGCCACCTCGTCAGCGCCGAGCCCGTCGGCGATCGCGGTCAGCCGTTGCCGCACCACGCCAGGCGTTCCGAAGGCCGCCCGCTCGCGTGCAGCCGCGTTGCGGGCCGACTCCGCCTCGGTGAACAGGTAGGCGGCGGCTTCCTCGGGCGAGGGCAGGGGCACGAACCGGCCGCGCTCGCGTTCGGCGCGCCAGACTTCCCGCGGGACGAACAGCTGCTCGGCCTGCGCCTGGGTGTCGGCAGCCAGGGCGAACACCGCAATCGCGCTGTTTGGTGCAGGGTGGCGCGCGCTCGGCCGGTAGGTCTCACGGTAGAGCGAGAGGGCCTCGGCCGCGCCCTGACCCTCGGTGAAAAAATAGGCGTAGCAATACGGTAGGCCGAAATAGGCGGCGACCTGGGCGCCGTAGGTGGAGCTGCCCAGGATCCACACCTCCGGCGAGGTCTCGCCGGTCGGCTGGGCAACGACGGTGCGGAACGGGTGGCCGTCCGGCAGCGCGGTGCCGCTGACCCAGGACATCAGGTCGCGTAGTTGGGCCGGGAATGCGTTGGCGGCGTCCGCCGCGTTTGGGTTCAGCGCGAAGGCGGTGCGGCCGTCGGAGCCGGGGGCGCGGCCCAGGCCCAGATCGATGCGTCCGGGTGCCAGCGCTTCGAGCACGCGGAACTGCTCGGCCACCTTCAGGCTGCTGTAGTGCGGCAACATCACCCCGGCGCTGCCCAGGCGGATGCGCGCGGTGACCATGGCCAGGGCGGCCAGCAACACCTCGGGCGCCGAGCCGGCGATGCTGTCGCTGCTGTGGTGCTCGGACAGCCAGTAGCGGTGGTAGCCGAGCCGGTCGCAAAGGCGGGCGAGCTCGACGGTCTCGCGGATGGAGGCGGCCGGGGAGCGGCCGGAGACGATCATCGACTGGTCTAGGACGGATAGGCGCATGGTTGGGAAATGGGGAGGGTTGGCTTCGATGTCCAACGTGGGCAGGCAAGACAAGGCAAAGCCTTCTTTTCTGAAGAGAAGCAAAAGACTTTTGGTCCTGCTGTCGCGGAGGTTTCTGCAACGCGCGCGCCAGGGAACAAACGTTTTTAGTTTTTTTTGCGAACATCTGCTTGGCTTGCCTGCTCCGTTTCATATTGATGAAGTATGGATTGCCTGTATGCTGGGGTAATCCTAGTCGGAGGCGGAAGCCATGATCGCACGCTGGTTGACCGATCACCCTGCGTCCGTGGGCGAGAGCTACGTGGGCCACCTGGGTTTTGCGCTGCGGTTTGGCGGGACGATGGTGGTGGGCGGGCTCGCCTGCATGGTGCACGGCGTGCTGCCGTTTTGCCTGATGACCAGCGGCAGCCGGCGGGTGCGAGCGCTACACGCGATGCTGCCTGGGCGGGCTGCCGAGCCGGCGGGGTTCGAGGCGTTCAACTGGTCGATTTGAGGGAGTAAGCAAGCGGTTCTTTTTTGAAGAAAGAACCAAAAAACTTCTGTCTCCGCTGTCGCGCGCTGGCCGGGCTGGTTTGTCGAGAAAGAGCAACAACGCTTCTGTCCTGCTGTCGCGGCGTATCCCCCGGCTCATACTCCAGGGAACAAAAGTTTTTTGGTTCTTTTTTTCAAAAAAGAACTGCTTGCCTTGCCTTCAGGCCTCGGCCCACTCCCGCCACAGCAGGATCAGCGCCGCCATGATCGCCGGCCCGACGAACAGGCCGATCAGCCCCCAAGCCTCTACGCCGCCCAAAATCCCCAGCAACACCCACAGGAACGGCAGCTGCGTGGCGCCGCCGATCAGCACCGGGCGGACAAAATGGTCGGCGGTGAACGTCACCACCATGCCGGCGACCAGCACGCCGATCGCCCAGGCGACCGACCCGCCGGCGGCAAGCACCAGTGCCGCGATGCCGAACACCACCGGAGCGGCAAACGGGATCATCGCCGCCAGCGCGGTTAGCGCGCCGAACACTGTCGGGTGCGGCACGCCGGCCACCGCGTAGATCACGCCCAGGATCACGCCCTCGCCCAGGCCGACCAGCACCAGGCCGTTCACCGTGCCGTGGATCGACGCGATGATCTGCAGGCCGATCTGCTCGCCGCGGACGCCGAAGGTGCGGGTAGCGGCCCGGCGAAGCTGGTTGGAGACGGTCTCGCCGGTGCGGAACAGGAAGAACAGGGTCAGCAGCATGAAGGCGAACAGGGTCAGGCGGTGGACGACCTGCTCGCCTATCTTGCCGGCGCTGCCGGCGCGGCCGTGGCTGACGCGCTCGAGCAGGCCGCGCGCTTCGCCGGGGTCGGCCAGATTCTGCTGCCACCAGGCGCCCAGTTGCGCCTGGCCGACGGGGAGGTGCTGCAGCGCCTGCGGTTCGGGAATGCCTTTTTCTTGGGCGTTCCTGACCCATTCGGAGGCGGCATGTGCTTCGCGGCCGATCTGCAGGCCGACCAGCAGCACGGGGACCACGAAGACCAGCGCCACGCCGAGGGTGAAGGCGGCGGAGACTGCGGTGCTGTGCCGGGCGCCGGCGCGGGCCAGCACGCGGCAGTAGAACGGCCACAGCGCCACCGCGAAGACCGCGGCCCAGGCGAGCGCGGGCAGAAAATCCCACAATGTGTAGAGGCCGAGCAGGACGAGGAAGAGGATGAGAACGCCGAGGGCGGCGCGCTGGGGCGTGGTGGCGGTCAAGCTTGAACCTTTGCAGACGGGTACTGGTCGAGACAGGGCGGCAAAACGCCGTTGTTTCCGCTGTCGGGGCGTGGTTTGCAACGCGGGCCGTGAAAGCGGGGTGGCGAGGCGGCTGCCCGCGTTTGAAAATTGGCATCAGGTGATCACGTGGCGGGCGCGCAGCCAGGTCTCGTACCAGTTCGGCCAGGCGGCGGTTGGCGAGCCGGGCCTGCCCATGCCGAAGCCGTGCCCGCCCGTGGGCACCCGGTGCAGGTCGACCGCCACGCCGGCTGCCCGGCACGCATCGGCCATGATGAGCGTGTTGGCGGGGTCGGAGATCGGGTCGTCCTCCGCCTGCATCAGGAACACCGGCGGGCAGTCCGGCCGGACATGCGTCTGCACGGACCAGGCGGCGCTGGCCTCCGGCGTCGAGTGAAGGCCGACCAGCGCGTGGCGGGTGGAGGTGCGGTCGTAGGGCGCCTCCAGCGTGATCACCGGGTAGATGAGTGCCGCGTTGTCCGGCCGGGCGGAGTAGGTATCCTGCGCGTCGATGGCCGCGTAGGACTGCAGGCCTGACCGTGTGGCGGCCATGCCCATCAGGTGGCCGCCGGCGGAGAATCCCAGCACGCCGATGCGATTACGGTCGAGCCGGTAGCGTGGCGCCTGTGCCCGGATGACGCGCAGGGCGCGCTGGGCGTCCTGCAGCGGCGCGAGCGGGCCGTCGGTCCAGCCCTCCTGAGGCAAACGATAGCACAGCACGAACGCGGTGACGCCGCGGGCAGCGAGCCATGCCGCGGCGGGGTAGGCCTCGCGCGTGATCGCGATGTGCCTGTAGCCGCCGCCGGCGGCAACCAGCATGGCGGCGCCGGAGGGATGCTGCGGTTCGATGACCGTCAGGGTCGGTACGACGACGTTGCTGACGGCGCCGCCTTTGCCGACGGAGATCGGGCCTGCAGGACCGCCGCCGCCGGGTGGCGCGTTCGGCCAAAGCCGGATGACGGCCGGGGCGCTCGGCGGCGGTGCCAGCGCCGCGGCTGCTGCGGCTAAGAGTGCGCGTCTTGATAGGGCTGGTTCTGGGAGCATGCGGGGCAAGCAAGGCCTTCTTTTCTGAAGAAAAGAAGCAAAAGACTTTTGTCACGGCTGTCGCGGACTCGCCCGCACGGCACAACCCAGGGACCAAAAGTTTTTTGGTTCTTTTTTTCAAAAAAGAACCGCTTGCTTCGCTTCAGAACGCCACGTGTCCAAACACCGCTACCAGCACGGCGTAGGCGATACCCCCCACCACGAAGCCGACCAGCGTGCCGTTCATCCGCACGTATTGCAGGTCGCGGCCGACCCGCAGTTCCAGCCGGTCCACCAGGGTGGCGGTGTCCCAGCTGGCGATGACGTCACCGATGAAGGCGGCGATCTGCGTCTGTGCCGCGGGGAGCAGGCGGGCGACCAGGAGCTCGACGCTGCGTTGCAGGCGGGCGCGGGCGACCGGGTCGGTGGCCAGCATCTCGCCGAGGTTGCGGATGGCGCCCTCGATGAGGGTGGCGCCGTGGCCGTTCGGGCGGGCGGCGTCGTCGGCCACCGCCTGGCGCAGGCGGGACCAGACGTCCAGGCTCCAGGCCTGCACCGTGTTGTGACCCAGGACGCGGCCGACGGCGTGGCCGAACGCGGCGGCGCGGGCGGGGTCGTTTTCGAGGAGTTGGATTTCGCGGCGGACCCAGGTGTCGAAGGCGTCGCGGATTTCGGACCCGTCGGGGTCCATCTTGTCCATCTCGGTGTTCACTGTGGCGAGCACGCGGGAGGCGATGCTGGCGCCGAGCGCCCAGCCCATCAGGCGGCCGCCCTGGTCGCGCACGCGTTCCTCGATCAGGCGGCGGAGCTGGTCCTCCTTTTCGCGCAGGCCCTCGCGCAGCTTGACCAGGATGAAGCCGAACATCTCCTGGTGGCGGCCGCCTTCGACCAGGCCGCGCAGGGCGCGGGCCATCACCCGGCCGGCGACGGGGCCGCGGATCAGGCGCGGCAGCAGGCGGGCGAGGACGCGGCGGGCGCGGCCGTCCTCCACGGTGCCGAGCACGCGGGGCAGGTAGCCGGAGAGCGTGCGGGCGAGGGGTTGGACCACCTCGTCGGTGGTCATGACGTCGCGCACCAGGCCGGCGAGGTCGAGGCGGCCGAGCAGGCGGCTGACCTCGGCCTCGGTCACCACGTGGCGGGCGAGGAAGCGGCCGAGCGCCTGGCCGAGCCGCGCCTTTTCGTGCGGGATGATGGCGGTGTGGGGGATCGGCAGGCCGAGCGGGTGGCGGAACAGGGCGGTGACGGCGAACCAGTCGGCGATGCCGCCGACGAAGCCGGCTTTCGCGCTGGCTTGCAGGAGGTCGGTCCAGTAGCCGCGGGGCAGGAAGAAGCTGCCGATGGTGAGCGCGGCCATGACCAGGAGAAGGGTGGTGGCGAGGGCTCGGTGGCGGGCGAGGGAGCGCCGGGCTGGGGCGTCGGGGTCTAGCAAGGAAGCGGTTCTTTTTTGAAAAAAAGAACCAAAAAACTTTTGTCTCCTGGGCGCACGTCTGCGGGGAGGTCCGCGACAGCCGTGACAAAAGCTTTTTGCTTCTTTTTCTCGAAAAAGAAGGCCTTGCTTCTCATGTCGCGCAGCGCCGGGCGGTGACCTCGATTTCGATGCGCATCCGCGGGTCCGCCAGCCCGGCCACGATCATGGTGGCCGCTGGCGGGGCTGCTGCAAAGGCGGCGCGCAGCACCGGCCAGCAGGGCTGGAAGTCCGCGCGGTCGGGCAGGACGTAGCGGACGCGCACTACGTCGGCGAGCGTGGCGCCGGCTTCGGCCAGGGCGGCGGCGATGTTTGTCAGCGCCTGGCTTGCCTGCGCGGGTGCGTCGTCGGCGATGGTCATGGTGGCGTAGTCGAAGCCGGTGGTGCCACTGACGAAGACCCAGTCGCCGTCGAGCACGGCGCGGCTGTAGGCCATGTCACGCTCGAAGGTGGAGCCGGAGCTGATGCGCCGGGTCACTTGCGGCAGGCGAACGCCCCGGCATAGGCGTGCATTGCGATGGTGCCGGCCTTCAGCTCCTGCTCCTGCGGGTGGTCGTGGATGTACTTCACCACCACGTCGCGGAGCTGCCTGCCGGTGACGGCGTCGGGGATGCAGGCGGGCGCGTGGGCGGGGCCTTCGGCGGCGATGGCGTCGGCTACGCCGGAGAGGTAGGCGTCGCAGTTGGCGGCGGCGGACGCGGTGCACAGGCTGAGGAGCTTGGTTCCGGTCACCTTGGATTCGCGCTGGGCGTGGGCGGCGCCGGAGACGATCAGGACGGCGAGGATCGCGGTTGCAAGCTTCATGGTGTCACCTCTACGGAGAAACGCTCGATAACGGTGTTAGCGAGCAGGCGGCGGGCCATCTGCTCGGCCTGGATCCGGGCGGCGCCGGGGTCGGTCTCGGCCAGGTCCAGCTCGATCACCTTGCCGGCGCGAACTTCACCGACGCCGGCGAAGCCGAGGTTGCCCAGGGCGTGGCCGATGGCGCGGCCCTGCGGGTCCAGCACGCCGTCCTTCAGCATGACGGTGACGACGGCCTTCACAGGCTGCGCACCTTGGAAATGCCGGACAGTTTTTGGTTGCCGGGCGCTGCCAATCGCGTCGAGCAGGCCGGGATCGGCGGGAGGGGTGCCTGGTTGGTTTGGGCCGTGCGGGGCCTCACTGCATCAGCTCCGGGCCCTTCATGTCGCGCATGCCGGCTTCGGGCAGGATGCCCAGGCGCTTGGCCACTTCCTGGTAGGCTTCTTCGACCTTGCCGAGGTCGCGGCGGAAGCGGTCCTTGTCCATCTTCTCGTTGGTCTTGGTGTCCCACAGGCGGCAGTTGTCCGGGCTGATCTCGTCGGCGAGGACCACGCGCATGTCCTCGCCTTCCCACAGGCGGCCGAACTCCAGCTTGAAGTCGACCAGAGTGATGCCGACGCCGAGGAACAGGCCGGTGAGGAAGTCGTTGGTGCGCAGGGTCATGGCCACGATGTCGTCCATGTCCATCGTGTTGGCCCAGCCGAAGGCGGTGATGTGCTCCTCGGCCACGATCGGGTCGCCCAGCGCGTCGTTCTTGTAGTAGTACTCGATGATGCTGCGGGGCAGGCGGGTGCCCTCGGGGATGCCGAGGCGGGTGCAGATGGAGCCGGCGGCGACGTTGCGGACGACGACCTCGAGCGGGATGATCTCCACCTCGCGAATGAGCTGCTCGCGCATGTTCAGGCGGCGGACGAAGTGGTTGGGGATGCCGACCTCGGCTAGGCGCAGCATCAGGTACTCGCTGATCCGGTTGTTGAGCACGCCCTTGCCGGTGATGATGCCCTTCTTGGCGCCGTTGCCTGCGGTGGCGTCGTCCTTGAAGTATTGCACGAGGGTGCCGGGCTCGGGTCCTTCGAACAGGATCTTCGCCTTGCCCTCGTAGAGCTGCCGCCGCCTGGCCATCGCCGTGGTCCTCCGTCTGCTCGCGCCTATAGCAGCAAAGGTGGGCTGTGCCATGCCTGGACCGGTGGGGGTGAGCAAGGAAGCAAGGCCTTCTTTTTCGAGAAAAAGAAGCAAAAAGCTTTTGCGTCCGCTGTCGCGGAGAGCTGGACGACACGTTTCACCCCCGGCAAACCCGACGGAGACAGAAGTTTTTTGGTTCTTTTTTTCAAAAAAGAACCGCTTGCTTGCCTTACGCAGGTCCAAACCGTGCAGCATCCGGCGGGCCCCGCGTGGTGAGGAACAGGGCCTGTTCGCCGAGTGCCAGCAGCGTGCTGGTGACGGTGCCGAAGCCGTTCGTCGGCGGCACGTTCAGGGCCGCGGCGAGCGGCGGTGCGGCGTCGGCGAGCAGCGCCGGCCAGGTGGACCAGTCCGGCGGGTCGGGCAGGGGTGCGGCGCGGAAGCGCGGCAGGTGGCGGGCCACCCGCGGGCTGGCCAAGTCATTGGCGTCGTTGGCGGTGACCATGTGCAGCCCGGGCGAGAGGGTTTGAGATGAGACCGCGCCTTCGCCGGTGCCGCGCAGGACGTAGGCTTCGTGGCGGTCGGCGACCACCAGGTTGAAGCTGCGCCAGGCCCCGGCATCGAGCTGGGCGATCGAGGCGGCGGCCGCGCTTGCGGTAGGGCGGCGCAGTGCCAGCAACGGCAGCTCTCCGCGGCTGCGTTTGCCGGGCGCCGGGCCGAGCGAGCCGGTGCGGTTCAGCACGGCGGCGACCACGCCGGCGTCGTTCAAGCCTAGCCAGGTGCCGCCGGCCAGGGAGTCTTGGCCCGCGGTGACGTCCGGCTGGTCTGGCCAGTGGCGGGCGGGCGGGCGCCACGGGCGGTCGAGCTGTTCGTCGCGGTTGGCGGCGAGCAGGAGAGGCCAGGTTTTGGAGAGGCGGGTCGCTAGGACGACTGTGCACAAGCTTGGAGCGATCCTTTCTATTTGTGCGAGGGAAAGGCAAGGCAAGCGGTTCTTTTTTGAAAAAAAGAGCCAAAAAACCTTTGTCTCCTGGTGCGCGCTGCGGAAGTTTACGTGGTTGCGGAGGCAAGAGTCGTTTGCTGCCTCGAGGCTCTGCGTAGATATCTTGCAGCCCGAAACGCTCACTCCTGCGATGGCCGGCGGCGAGTCGGCAACGCCCTCTTTCTCGAGGAAAGGAAGAAATACTCTGCTCGCGTGAGAATCCGGCACTCCAAATCAGCGACTCGCGCTTTTGAGAGCGGTTTTTAGACAGAGTCGCCGGCTTGTCGAGCGGGCGGGGTAAAAAGGCTTTGTTTCTGCTGTCGCAGAACCTACTCAGCGTACACTCAAGGGAACAAAAGTGGTTCTTTTTTCAAAGAAGGACTGCTTGCCTCTTTTTGACCGGTCAATGTCTCGGGCAGTGAAATGCGGAACAAACCAATATTGGCTCGACTTGAGAAGCCGGGAATGGACCGGAAGTCACCAGCACGCCACGCGCGTCGACGGACCGGAATACCGGCTTCTTAAGTTACCGGGTAAACAGCTTTGTTGTTGCTGTCGCGGACGGGTGAAACGACAAGCTTCACCACGGCGCATTGTACGGAACCAAAAGTTTTTTGGTTCTTTTTTTCAAAAAAGAACCGCTGGCTTTCTACCTAAAAGTGCTCGGTCATTCAGCATCGGCAACATCACGAAAAATGCTTGGCCAGCTCATGATCGGCCACGTTGGTGAGGTCCTTGCTCAGGCTATGCTCCAGCGCGTGGGTGGCCGGCTTGTTCAGGGCTTCCTTGATGTCGTGCAGGATGTGGCCGGGGGCGGCCAGGATGATGTGGTCCACCTTGTTGGCGTTTGCGGCCTCGTTCAGGTGTTCGGCCACCTGCCGTGCGAACAGCGCTTTGACCTGCTCGTTCGGGTTGGTCTTCGGCGCCTTGATCTGGCTGATCTCCGCGGTGTCGTTTTCTGTCGTGTTGCCGTGACCGCTGCTGTCGAAGGAGGAGACCGTCTTCATGCCGTCGTCGCCGCGGGTCAGGATGCGTGCCTTGCCGCCGTCGGCGACGACGTACCAGGTGACGTCCGAGGTCTTGCTCATGCTATGTCGTCCAGAGGTTGTCTGCGGTCTAACGCGTCGTTGCCGGTGGCGTTTGCGGGTAACCCAGCTGGCACGGGCATGGCTGCCGAGCACCGGCCCCGGCTGCCCAGGAGTGTGCTCGCGCATGGATCCAAGACCGCCGATCTGGGTCGAGGCTTTTGATGCTAGCGAAGGAAGCAAGGTCTGCTTTGTTGAAAAGCAGCGAAAAAACCTTTGGTCCTGCTGTCGCAGCGTTTCCCTCAACACGTACGCAAGGGAACAAAAGTTTTTTGGTTCTTTTTTTCAAAAAAGAACCGCTTGGCTTTCTATCATCGGCCCACCTGGGATTGCTGGTTACGTCTGCCAAGCAGAACGGGCCTACGCTATGTCACCGAACACGCTGGTGAAGATGTGGTCCACCTCGCGCAAATGCAGATGCGGGTCCATCGACGCTGCCAGCACGTTAGCGTCCACCTGCCCGGCCACGTCCGGGTCGGCGGCCAGGTTCTCGGCGAAGCTGCGGTTGCCGGGCTGGCCGAGCGTGGTCCAGGTGGCCATCGCGTTGCGTTGGACGATGCGATAGGCATCCTCACGTGAGATGCCGGCGCGTGCGAGGGCGAGGAGCACCTCGCCGCTGTGCACGACGCCGCCGAGCGACTCCAGGTTGGCGAGCATGCGGTCCGGATAGATTAGCAGATGGTCGATCATGCCGGTAAGGCGGGCCAGCGCGAAGTCCAGGGTGATGGTGGCGTCAGGGCCGATGGCACGTTCCACGCTGGAGTGGCTGATGTCGCGCTCGTGCCAGAGCGCCACGTTCTCCAGCGCGGGGATGGCCGCTGCGCGCACGATGCGGGCGAGGCCGGTGAGGTTCTCGCTGAGCACTGGGTTGCGCTTGTGCGGCATCGCCGAGCTGCCTTTCTGCCCGGGATGGAAGAACTCCTCGGCCTCGCGCACTTCCGAGCGTTGCAGGTGGCGGATTTCGGTGGCCAGGCGCTCGATGCCGCTGGCGACGACGGCCAGGGTGCAGAAGAACGCGGCGTGGCGGTCGCGCGGGATCACCTGGGTGGAGACGGGTTCCGGCACCAGGCCGAGCGCGCGGGCGACGTGCGCTTCGACACGGGGGTCGGTGTGGGCGAAGGTGCCGACGGCACCGCTGATGGCGCAGGTGGCCACTTCGGCACGGGCGGCGAGGAGGCGCGTGCGGTTGCGGGCGAACTCCGCGTAGTGGCCGGCGAGCTTGATGCCGAAGGTGGTGGGCTCGGCGTGGATGCCGTGGCTGCGGCCGATGGTGAGCGTGTGCTTGTGTTCGAGCGCGCGGCGGCGCAGCGCGGCGAGCAGCGCGTCGAGGTCGGCCAGCAGGATGTCGGCGGCCTGGGTGAGCTGCACGGCCAGGCAGGTGTCCAGCACGTCGCTGCTGGTCATGCCGAGGTGGACGAAACGGCTGTCCCGGCCGATCTTCTCGGCAAGCCAGGTGAGAAAGGCGATGACGTCGTGGCGGGTCTCGCGCTCGATCTCGTCGATGCGGTCGAGGTCCGCCTGGCAGATGGCGGCCAAAGCGGGTTGGCCGCGATCGCGTATGGTGGCGGCGGCGTCTGCGGGGATCTGGCCGAGTTCGGCCATAGCGTCGGCGGCCAGGGATTCGATCTGGAACCAGATGCGGTAACGGCTTTCCGGCGACCAGATAGCGGTCATGACGGGGCGGGCATAGCGGGGGATCATGCGGGGTTTCGTCCGGACGGTTGAGGAAGACAAGGCCTTCTTTTTTGAAAAAAAGAAGCAAAAAACTTTTTCGCGGCTGTCGCGGACTCACCGGATGCGCGCGTCGGTTGGGGGTGCGTGGTGAGGTCGCAGATTGTCGCACTGCTGCAGATAGTGCTGATCGACCTGACGCTGGCCGGCGACAACGCGCTGGTGGTCGGGTTGGCGGTGGCGGGGCTGCCGCAGGCGCTGCGGCGGCGCGCGGTGGTGGTCGGGTTGGGCGGCGCCATCGTCATACGCGGCGCGCTCTCGGTGGTCGCGGTCAGCCTGCTGGCACTGGTCGGGCTGACGTTCGCCGGCGGGCTGCTGCTGATGTGGGTGTGCTGGAAGATGTTCCGCGAATTGCGCGCAACGGGCGGGCAGCCGGGAGACGCTGCGGCGGAGGGCAAGACGCTCGGCCGGGCGATCCGGCAGATCATGATCGCCGACCTCTCCATGAGCCTGGACAACGTGCTCGCCGTGGCCGGCGCGGCGCGCGGCCACCTCGGCGTGATGGCGGCAGGGCTGGCACTCTCGGTGGTGCTGGTGGCGGTGGCGTCGGACCTGCTTGCGCGGCTGCTCGCACGGCAGCGATGGCTCGCCTGGGTTGGCCTGGCGGTGGTTTTCTACGTCTCGGCCGACATGATCCACCGCGGCTGGAGCCAGGTTGCGCCGCATCTGCAGGCTTGGACGTCGGATGTCTTCTAGAGCCCCGACCGGACCGGTCTTGCACAGCACTGCAAAGCTGCATCCACGCTCATTCGGGCTGAGGATGAATGCAGGCGGACGGCTGGGTGACCTTCTCGCCTTTGTCATGCATGATCGCGTGGAGCGGGTGTAGGAAGGCAAGACAAGCAGTTCTTTTTTGAAAAAAAGAACCAAAAAACTTTTGGTTTCTTGGGTGCGTGTTGTCGAAGCGCGGCGTTTCAGCTTCGGCGACAGCGCTCGAAAACGCACTCTCTTCTGCTTCAAGCAGACGCTTACCCGGGCCGTACTCGCCGTTTCACAGCGCAAAGGAGTCACGTCATGCACGCCGTCACGAAGATTGTTTTCGGAATGCTTCTTGTTGTAGGCGCGGCGACACACGGAATGGCCGCCAGCGTGCCGTTCCAGGCGAGTCTTGCGCCTGCATCCGAAGTGCCGGGCGTGTCCGACCCGGGTTCGGGCAGGGTGGACGCGACGTTGGACACGAACACCCACGTGCTCAGCTACAAGGTGGTGTTTTCAGGGTTCTCGACGCCGGTGACCATGGCACACTTCCATGGCCCTGCGACGACCACGGCGAACGCCGGCGTGCAGGTCGCGCTCGGCAACAATCCCGTCAGCCCAATTACCGGCTCCGTCACGCTGACGCCTGTACAGCAGGACCAGGTGATGTCCGGCATGTGGTACGCGAACGTGCACACTGCGCAACATCCCAAGGGCGCGGCACGCGGACAGTTGACGAAGCTGAACTGAACGCGGCTTCCGGGCTCCCACTGCAGACCGGGTCACCGCAACCTGTGAGGTTCAGGTGCTCGGCTTGAGTATCAACTTGATGTAGCCGTCCTGCTTGTCACGGAAAACCTCGTAGATGGCAGGCCGATCGTCCAGCCTCACCGTGTGAGTGATCACGAAACAACGCTCGATCTCACTGTTCTCGATCCGCCGTAGCAGGCCTTCCTGAAAGCGCTGAACCGGAGGTCCGCGACATCTTGAACGTGCTGCCTCCGTTTACCCCGATCCCATCGGTATGTTGTCCGGCAAGTCGCCTTGTATTTAGTTGGCTTTGATGCTTTGTTGCTAGAAGGCAAGCAGTCCTTTTTTGCAAAAAAGGACTAAAAAACTTGTGACACCGCTGTCGCGCGCTCTCCGGAAGAGTCCGCGACAGCGGAGTCAAAAGTTTTTTGCTTCTTTTTTTCAAAAAAGAAGGCCTTGCTTGCTTGGGAACGGTCAACCTTCAGGCCGGTTGGTATTTGACGCCGATGATCGGCACGATGCCGCCGTCCGCGGATGTTTTATTTTACGTCGGATACGGTGTCGCGGCGCATGTCGCCCGTGCTGTGCCAACAGGGTGATTTTACCGGCTCTTCTGCAGATCGACGTGACGGACCCCTTAAACCAGCGGCCCTGGACCTTAGTCCTTCGAAGTCCGGCAGGGAGGCAAGGCCTTCTTTTCTGGAGAAAAGAAGCAAAAGACTTTTGGTCCGGCTGTCGCGGAGGTTTCTGCAACGCGCACCCACAGAAACAAAAGTTTTTTGGTTCTTTTTTTCAAAAAAGAACCGCTTGCCTCGCTGGTCACCGTTCAAACCCTAAGACGGCTGGAATTAGAAGAGTGGCTAGCAGACTACGTTTCAGCCGAGGCGGGAACAGCTGAGTGAGGCTTGGCTTGTGCCCGAGGTCCGGATTTGCTCCGTTCTTCGTCCGCTTCAGAAACTGCGCTAAAGCTGCGTTCGCTGCTTACGTTGCCAGCTTGGATCAGGCGTTCGAGGGTGAGCGCGCGATGTTCTGCCGTGTGGGCGCCAAGCACACGCGCGCGCGCAGCTGTGCCGATGGCCAGCGCACGCTGTCGTGGCCACGTCAGCACGTCGAGTACCTGGTCGGACGATCGTGCGAGGACGATCTCGCTGCCGATCGCCAGGAAGTCATCCAGCCCCGGCCAATTGTCTGACAGGATAGGCGTGCCGCACGCCGCCGCTTCGAACAGGCGAACGCTTGGGCTGTAGCCCGCCTTTATCATGTCGGCGCGCGTAATGTTCAGCGTCCAGCCGAGACTGTTGTAGAAGTCGGCATGTTGGCTCGGCGGCAGGTGGTCAATCCGCTGGACGTTCTCCGGCCACTCAATGCCCTCAGGATATTGGGGTCCAGCCACCACGAATCGCAGATGCGAGGCGAGCCGTGCCGGCTCAAGAAGGTAACGCTCGAGTGCGGGCTGTCGGTCAGCGCTGTAGGTGCCCAGATAGCCAAGGTGCCAGGACGGAGCGGCCCGAGGCTCGGCGGGGTGATACAGCGACGGGTCCACAGCGCAGAACAGCGCATGCGCCGAGTGCGCACCGTAGCGTTCCTCCAGCAGTCTCAACGTCGGTCCGCCGGTAAACGACAGGTACATGTCGTAGAGCGGAATTACGTCGGCCGAGACGTAGGACGCGTCGCCATCGGCGAGCCTGGCGAGCGTGACCGGCGTGTCGATGTCGTAGAATGCCAGGCTTCTTGCCCAACGCCGCACCATGCGGGCGACGTCCACGCCATCGACAACGTAGGATCCGATGATGACGAGGTCTGCGCGTTTGAACTCGCGCTGCCACCTAACGAGGTCCTGCAATTTGTCGTAGAACGCAAGACGACAGAAATCCGGCGACGGCATGTCGCGATGCTCCGCATACCATGTGCGGTCGCACTCGAGAAACAGGACATCGTGTCCGCGTGCGTGCAGCGCGCGTATCAAAGCCCGGTACGTCGTCGCGTGGCCGTTGCCCCAGGACGAGCTGAGCGAAAGCCCGACGACGACGATGCGCAGCCCGGCCGTCATGCCGTGCTCATCATGTTTGCACGCTGGGTGGCGCCGGCAAACAGCTCATGCACCTGCGCAGCCCGTCGGGTGTAGGTGTGGTCAGCCAGGCAACGTGCCCGGGCAGCGGCACCGATGGCCTGCGCACGCTCGGCTGTCAGGTGCAAGAGGTGATCCGCCACGTCGCGGCCGTCACGTGCCACCAGGATTTCGCTGTTCGGCTTTAGAAACATCTCGATACCGGTCCAGGCATCGGTGATGAGGCAGGCGCCGGCGCCGGCTGCCTCGAACACCCGTGTGGCAGGCGAAAAACCTACCTCCGCCATGCTGTCGCGCGCGACGTTCAGCACCGCCATCGACGAGCAGTTCAGCGCGTTGTGCCGGGAGGTCGGCACGTGACCGATGCTGATCACGTTGGACGGCAGCACCTTGTCGCCCCACCCGGACCCGCCGAGCAGGAACCGCCGGGTCGGCAGGCTGTGCGCGGCAGCAACGAAAAAAGCGTCCACGCGCGCCTCTCTGTCCGGCAGCCGGTTGGCAAGGAAACCCATGTCGGCGGCCAGAGCAGGATCAGGCGCGACCGGGAAATGCGTGGCTGGGTCGAGGCCATTATAGACCGGAACACACTGCCTCGCACCCAATTGCCGATAGGCGTCGACGACGGGCGGGCCGCCACCGTAGGTCAACACGAGGTCCAGGCGCGGCAAATGTCTGCGTAACACGTGCGAAGGGTGTGCTCGCAACGTCGCCAGCGTGGCGGGGGCGTCCACGTCCCAGAACACCAGCATGGCACCAGGCCTGGCGTGGATCGGAAGAGCCTCGACCAGCTCGTTATCAAACACGCCGACTCCGCTTGCCTTGACCACGATGTCGGCTTGCGTGGCGCCTGCGAGAACATCGGCGAGCCCGGCCTGGGTGGCGGGGTAGACGACGACCTTGGCCCAGTCAGGCGGCTCGATATCGCGATGCGATTGCCTGTCGAAAGCGTCGGGTTCGTAGAAGGTGATGTCGTAGCCATGGCCAGCCAAAGCCTGTAACAGGCCGCGGTAGTAAGTGGCTGCGCCGTTCCAGTAGCTCGACAGCAGGCTCGAACCGTAAAAGGCGATACGCATCAAGCCTCAGCGGTCACGGGTGAGAGTTGCGCCAGGATCGAGAGCAACTCGGCCGCCCGGGCGTCACAGCTATGCAGGGACTGGATGCGAGACAAGCCGTTTGCGGCAAGATCGCTTGCCAGCGCGTCATCTTCTACGATCGCACGCATGTGCGCCGCCATTTCGTTTTCAGACCGTGCCACGAGGTAGTCGTGACCAGGTCGGAACAAGTGCTCGCAATCGTCCCAGGGCGAGCAAACCAGCGGTATACCGCAGGCGAGAGCTTCGAACACCCGGATGGTCGGGATGCCCGGAAGCAGCGTCGTGTAAAACCGGCGTGGCACGTGCACGGTCAAGCGGTGCCTGGCAAAGACACCGGGCACCTTCGCGTTCGGTGTCCAGCCGTGAAACGTGGCACCGTAGGCCTGCAACATCTGCAACGCGGTATCGGGGTAGCGTACGCCATACACGTCGAGAGCGATGCCGGCATGTGCTGAAGGTGCAAGCAGAAACTGCTCCAACTCGGAGGTGCGCTCATCGTCACCCCAGTTGCCGATCCAGACGGCACCACGCCGATCCTGCGTGGTCGACGGCGGGTGAAATAGCGCTGTGTCGGCAGCTTCGTGCCAAACGAACGCGCGTGCACCCCAGCCCCAAGCCTGGTAGATACGTGCCAGCGCCGCGCCAAACGCGAGAACGCCGTCATAGTAGTCGAGCTCGAACCGGTGGATCGCATCCGGGTCGCTGACCGCCCGGTGATGCGTGTCGTGAAACAGCAGGGTGTAGGCGGCGTGCTTGCGATGACGGCCGATGCGGGCAACCAGATCCGGCTCATTCCACTCATGCACGATGACCAGGTCAGCACCGTCCAGCGCCATACTTAGATCGTCATCGCTGGCCAGGATATGAGAGCTGATCGTAGGGAAGTCTGTCTCAAATGCGGCCGCGGCGTCGTCAATGCCCCGCTCCACGAGCAGGTTCTGACGACTCCAGCTCTCGGCTGGCTCGTAGGCAATCACGTCATGCCCGCGGGCAGCCAGGGCACGGAGCACGCCGCGCAAGAAATGCGCGTTGCCGTGGTTCCAGCAGGATACGAGCGAGTGCGTGAAGTAGACGATCCGCATCAAGCGGCCTGGCGTCCGAAGTCGGAGTGTTGTGCGTGCAGGTGCACGATTTTTTCGATCATTAACTTGATCGTGTAGCGGGTTGCACGGCGCCGAGCCGCTTGGCCAAGACGCGCGCGTCGGCGCTTATCTGTCATCAATCCTGAAAGGGCGTCCGCCCACGCTCTCGCGTCGGTGGGCGGGACAAACAGCGCGGCGCCCGACCAGAGTTCACGAAAGGTTGGGATGTCCGCAAGCACGAGCGGTGCGCCCGTCTGCGCGGCTTCGAGCACGGCCAGACCGAACGGCTCATAGATCGACGGCGCTGCGAAGATTGCCGCTCGCGCCATGCGATCGTGCAAATCAGGCGAGGACAAGTTGCCAAGCAACCGAAGCCTTGCTGCAAAGATGCGCTCTCCGGTGGGCGCCTCGCAGGGGCCCGCCGCGTCGATCGTGGTGCGCATCAGTGCAGCGGCGTCATCAAGCACCCGCGCGTTCTTTGCTTGATCCCAGAGCCGCCCGGCAGTGAGGATCATCTCGCCGCGGCCGACAGGTCGAGACCCGCGCTGCGGCAACCCGTTGTGGACGATCGTTGCTCCGTCGAAGCCAGGATAGCTGGCCTGGAGAGCACGCCCGAATGCCCGCGTCGGCGCGATCGTCTCCGTCGCGCTGGCGAGCCCCTCCGCTGTCGCCTGTGCACGCCAGGCAAGATCGTCAGGCATCGGAGTTCCATGCACGGCGGACCACCAAGTCGCGACACAGGAATGCGCCACGGTCACGGTGGGCAACTCCGACCGGCTCACCATCGCCGGTGCGTGGAGGTGCATGGACGTGGCACCGAAGTCCCGAGCGCGGCGCAGCAGATCATGCGCCGCCTGATCAAGCGCGCCGCGATCGCGTGCGGTCCAGTCCAACGCGAGGCCCGTCTCGTCGAGCTGGCAGCGTGGTAAAGCTGCAGCCTCGTCGCGCTGCCGAACGCCCGCTTGTGGCCCGACGACAGCCAGGCGGCACGTTACGCCAAGGCTGCTCAACCCGGCTGCGAGCGCCAGGCTGTAGTTCCATACACCGCCAACGGCGTCGGTGCTGATGAACACCCGCAGCTCACTCCTGGAGGTCACGCCGGCAGGCACTCAGCCTCCAACGATCTCAGATTGAGCGGCGCCGTATCCTGTATGTCGGAAAATCCACTGAAGCGCTCCAGGTAGAAGTCAAGCGCCCGTTCCCACGCGTCGTCGTCTGGCACGCCCCAGCGCGCGTGATAATCCGGGCTGCTCGGGTAGGGAAACATCGGCACCGGGTCGTTTGCCCACACACCTTCGGCCTGCAAGCGGTCACGCCAGGCAGCGATGTCGTCCATGTTGTCGCCGTCTGTCTTGATCAGGTTGGCCTGTACGAACGGCACGTGGCGCCGGGCATGGACCAGCCGCTCTGTCAAATCGTCGGTGCTCATCCGGCAACTCTTGTCGAGCGACGCACGCCCGCTAGCGGTTAGGCTTTCGACGCCAGCTTCAATCGACACGCAACCGGCACGTCCGAGCAAGTCCAGCAGCGATGGTTTCCAGAGATCGATTCGCGTCTGCACGCCAAACTGCAGGTTGCGTTGCGCCAGCGCCTCAAGCAAGGCCGGTTGCGGCAGGAAGATCTCGTCGATAAAGTAGAGATACGAGACGCCCTGCGCCCGCAACGCGTCGATCTCCTCGAGCAGCGCCGGCAGACCGCGCCGACGGTATGCGTCGCGGAAATCGATCTTTGCGCAGAAACTGCAATGATAGGGACAACCGCGCGAGGCTTCCACTTCGGCGCCGGCACCGATATGCGGGCCGTCGAACCGATGATGGTGATGTTGGTGTCTCGCCACCCATTCGTCGGGCCAGTGTAATGCTGCAAGGTCAATGAAGCCAGTCGCCTGCGGTCCACCGTTTAGACGCAACTCGCCATGGTCCAGCACAGCGGCGCCTGGAACATCGGTGCGCGGCCACGAATCAGCGAGCGCTGCCACCGCCTCTTCGCATTCGCCACGGATCACAACATCGGCGCCCAGCTTGCGCAACGTTGCACGCGGCGTGGAGGAACCATGCGGGCCCACGGCGACGATGCGTCCGCCGCGCCCGTCGAGTGCCGCCACGAGTTCGCGCGGCACGCGCAGTTCTGGCGGCGCACACCGCCAGAACAAGTAGCTCGGCGCTGTCGGTATCACCGTCATCGCGGGTGCAAAGGCGGCAATCTCGTCGGCAAGTCCGGCGGCGGAAGCAGGGTCGAGGTGACCGTCCAGAAGCAGCACCTCGTGGCCGCCACGTTCGAGCAACAGCTTGCAGGCGCCAAGCTCGATCGGCAAATGCGGCTCCCTGCAGCCGAAATAGATGCTGTTCTCGAACCGCCAGGGCGGGTTTGCCAACGCCACCCTCACTGCGCGGCCTCGCTGTGCACGGGCACCGCGCCGAAATGCGCCGCCAGGCGGGCAATCCCGGGCCGCCAGCCGAGCGCCTGCGGCAGCGACAAATCTCGCTGCACGGCACTGGTATCTGCGACGAAGTATCTCTGGTCGCCCGGCCGCCAATCGTCGAAGGTGACGTCCACGCGGCGCCCGAGCAGGTCTTCGATGTGGGAGATGAGCTGCAGCAGACTGATCGCGTTCGCAGTCCCGCCGCCAAGATTGTAGGCCCGGCCGGAGATGCTGTCGATGTTCTGCCAGGCAGCGACGTAGGCGGAGACCGCGTCGCCAACGTGGAGAACGTCGCGGACCTGCCTGCCGTCGCCGTAGATCGTGACCGGCTCTCCGGCGATAGCGCGCAGCAAAAAGTGTGCGACCCAGCCCTGGTCTTCGGTGCCGAGCTGGCGTTCGCCGTAGATGCAGCTCATGCGCAGCACTGCGGTGCGCAAGCCGAAACTATGAGCATAGTCCAGGACGTATTGGTCAGCAGCGCCCTTGCTGCATCCGTAAGGCGTATGGAAGCACAGCGGCCGCTGCTCGCCGACACCGTGGGACCGCACGCTGGGACTCGTTGGCAGGTAACAATCGCCGTCGCGGACCAGCTCGATGTCGGCCAGGTCGCCATACACCTTGTTGGTGCTGGCGAAGACGAGGCCGGCGCGCGGATTGCGCGTGCGCAGCGCGTCCAGCAGCGCCAGCGTGCCGCGTGCGTTCACCTCGAAATCATCCAGCGGCGCAACCATGCTGGTGGTGACAGCAACTTGACCGGCGAGGTGGAACACCGCCTCCGCTTCGGCGGCGGCGTCCGACAGCGCTCGTTCGTCGCGCAGGTCGCCAAGTTCGAAGCTGATGCGGGCCGCGTGACGTCGCGCGAGCCAACGCAGGTTGCGCTCCACGCCAGGCCGCGCAAGCGCGTCGTAGATCAGCACGCGGTGCCCGTCGGTCGCGAGGCGGTCTGCCAGGTTGGCACCGATGAAGCCCGCACCGCCAGTGATCAGCACCGGGCGCGTGCCAAATGAGCGTGACGCTTTGCCGCGCGTCAGCGCCATGATCTGGTCGAGGTTCGCCACACCGCCTTCAAGCAGCCTGCCGAACAAGCTCGGCTGGCCTGAAGACGCATGCAGACCGGTCGCCACGCCGCGCGCTCGCTCACCGATGCCGCTGATCAAGGTCGGCCAGTACACGCGTTCTGCCGCCAGGCCGAGCATGTCGAGAAATGCCTGCGCGAGTCTGGCGTGTTGGTGAGGCTGCGCATGAACGCCGGGGCCGGTCACCCAGATTGCCGCGTCTGTATTGTAGCCGGCAAGCACGTGCGCCGCGTCGTCGCATGCAGGCCGCAACGACAGGCCGTCGTGCTGCGTGCAGCCAAGCCCGATTGCCGTCACGTCCGACAACAGGCCGGCTTCACCCAGCATCGCAAGCCGGGCAGGTGCCGCGGCTGCCTCGACGGCTAGAACTGTGTTCAGGCCGAGCGTACGAGTGAGCGTGCAGGCCATACTTAAAGCATCGTCGGACCCAGAGAACTCGACACCGTCGAGCACACCGTCGCAAGCGCCGAACAATGCTTCGAGCGTGGCGGTGACGTCCTGCATGCCGTCGAGGCAGATGCTCGGCAGCACGTCGGCACTGCTTGCAATCCGTGCGACGAGCCAGGCGAACCACGCACGATCCGCCGTGCCGGTCAGCATCCCGGCTTCCAGAGGAAGGCGCACGTGTCGGATGCCTAAAGACTGCAGGCCCGCGCAGGCAAGTTCGACGGCGCGCGTGTCGTCCCGCTCGAAGCGCGCAGAGACGCCGAGCCGTCCAGCATGCTCGGGCTCGATCATGCGACGAGACCGTGCGTCTCGAGTTCGCGGCGGGCCTCTGCCACGCGGTCCACGGCCGTCTGCCGCGACACCCAGTCCGCCATTTCGTCGAAACTGTCTTCGAAGCTGCGGCGCGGGTGAAAGCCCAGCACGCGCCGCGCGAGGTCGATGTCGGCGAAACAGTGACGGATGTCGCCGGTGCGGGCCTTGTTGGTGATCTCCGGAGACAGGTCCGCGCGGCCCATCGCGGCTGCGAAGCTGGTGGCGACGTCGGCGACACTCACGCTCTGGCCGCTGCCGATGTTGAACACCCCGCCATCGGCCGCCGGCTCGTCGAGTGCCAGCAGGAACGCGCGTGCGACATCCTCCACGTGCACGAAGTCCCGCCGCTGTGCGCCGTCCTCGAACACCATGGGCCGCTGCCCGTTCAACAGCCGCGACGCAAAGATCGCCAGCACCCCGGTGTAAGGATTGGAAAGCGCCTGTCCAGCACCGTAGACGTTGAACAGGCGCAATGCCACCGACTGCATGCCGTAGGCGGGTGCTACGGTCAGCGTCAGCCGTTCCTGCACGTATTTGGAGATGGCGTACACCGATGCCAGGTTGGCCGGCTTGGCTTCCGGCGTGGCGACAGGCGTGAGGGTCTCGCCGGCAGATCCCACCGGGTTCCATCCCGTGTCGCCGGCGCGCCGAGTCGCATCGTCCACCACGCGCCCGTCATCGGTCGCGTAACGTCCCTCGCCGTAGATGCTCATCGACGAGGCGACGACGACGCGCTGCACACGCTGCTTGATCAACGCCTGCAACAGCACCGCGGTGCCCTGGTCGTTCACCGACACGTAGCGGTCGATCGCGTACATGCTTTGCCCGACGCCCACTTCGGCCGCCAGGTGCACCAGCTTGTCGACGCCGCGCAGCGCACGGCCGACAATCTCGGCGTCGCGCACGTCGCCGTGGAAGAACTCCACCTCGTCCAGCAGCTTGTTGCGCGGCCCTGCAGTCGGATGCACCTGCTCGATCAGGCTGTCGAGGATGCGCACCCTGTGGCCGATGGCGAGCAGCGACGCAGCGACGTAGGAGCCGATGAACCCGGCCCCGCCGGTGATGAGGATCGTCTCAGGCATGCGATTCCTTAACCGAGGTTAGGCACCCGACGCGGGGGTCATGAAACTGACACTAACCCCACGAAAAGCCGAAAGGAAAGAAGATGTTCCCTTCACAGCAACGTGAGTAGCCCTCTGGAACACAGCCTCGGCAACGGCTTGGGCGGTCTGCGGAAACACTGCAACGCCCGCCAACCACCAGCCGGCCGCGTGTCACGCCTCGGTCTGTTCGATCACCGAGATCTTGCCGTCCCGCTCCACGACAGCGTAGCGCACCTGCTCGAGACGCATCAGGCCGCGCTGCCGCACCGCCGTCATCACGTCCTGCTCCAGCAGGCGCAGCGTCCGCATCCGGTCGGTATGCCACTGGCCTTTCTCGTAGACGACCACCGGGGTCCCATCGACCAGCCTGCCGAACAACGGTGAGCGCCGCTTCAACTCGGAGACCAGGACGTGCATCAGCCCGATCGCGAAGATGGCACTCGCCGTGGCCGTCATCGACCGGTCGTCGCCGAGTATGGCGGTGATCACGGTGCCACCGATCATGAACAGCACGACCAGGTCGAACGGCGCCATCATGCTGGCAGTCCGCCGGCCGATCAGCCGCATGGCAAACAGCAGGAACAGGTAGCCGAACGCCGCACGCAGGACGATGCTCATGGCAACACCAGTTGTCGCCACGTCACCGGCGGGTGGCCGGCCAGGTGGGCGGTCTCGGCAACAACACCAATCCCCGCGGGCTGAACCATCAGGCGCACCGTGTTGTCCACCCGGTCGGGCGGCGTGGCCATGGTCAGCACCAGACCGCCGCCCTCGCTGCGTTCGGCCACTGGCTGCGGCAGGACGTATTTCAGTGTCATCGGCTCGATCAGTGTTGTGCCGATGAACAGATCCTCCGTCGGCGACCGCCGGTCGGCCAGGAGGTGGAAGGTCACCTGAGTGCCGGTCTGTACCCTGGCCACAGGTTCGTAATCCACCGCCAGCCCGGAACCTTGCACCGTCGTCGTCCGATGGCTGAACGGCCCGCGACCAAACAGGCCCGCCATGGCCGCGCCCACGAAACACACCATCACCACGCGGCCGACCCGCTCGGCCCATGCCCAGGCGCGTTCGAAACGCTGGTCGTAGCCGACCTCCAACTCGCCGTTGACGGGGTCGGCGCCGCGGCGCTGGTCTGCGCTTGGGTGTCCGGAACCTGCGCCGTCCATCCGAATGTCAGGACTGCGGGCCGGCCATGACTGTCCCGTACGGAATGGTCATGTTGCCCGGCGTCGTCTCGCTCACGGTGACAGTCACCAAGGCGGGGTCGCGCCAGGGGCTCGGGGCGGAAGGATGCCCGGGCACGGTGGACCGCGCGTCCTGGAACCGGGCGCTGGCCATGCTGCGCGCCTCCTCCTCGTCGGCAGCGTTCACCCAGCATTCGCTGCGCACCGGGCTCTCGCCCCAGGCCGGCTCGCCAAGCTTTGCCAGAACGGGTTTCAACATGAAGATGGGCATCGGCCGGTGGTCTCCCGCAGGTGCCAGCCGGCAAAGCACTCTACCCGGCAAACCGGGGTAGTGAAGCTGGCCGGGCTGGTGGTGAAACGTCGGGCCAAGCTACGCCTCGGCAGACAGGGGGTTCCGGCCGCTTTCTCAGCCGTGAACCTCGCGCTGCGGCAGAACTTCAAGGGCAGGAGCATTGGAGGGCTGGCTAAGCGCAGGAGGCGACGGCTACGTTAGGGCTGCCGGTTGGGGGAAGGTAACAGCGGTCGTGAGCATTGCCTTGCCGAAGGCCGAGGAAGCAAAGCAAGGCCTGCTTTTTCGAAAAAAAGAACGCGGATTCAACTTTGAAACGCATAAAGGGTAAGCCTTCCCGACTGCCACTAGGGGGCGAAGAAGACCTCGTGTGGGGTCTTGTAGCCGAGGACCTTGCGTGGGCGCGAGTTGAGTTTGTTTTGCACCCGCAGGACGGCGGCCGGGGTGATGGTGGCGAAGCTGGTGCCTTTTGGAAAATATTGGCGGACCAGTCCGTTGGTGTTCTCGTTCAGGCCGCGTTCCCAGGCGTGATACGGCTTGGCGAAGTAGAAGTTGGCCGCCAGCCGGCGCGCGACACGGGCGTGCAGGGCGAATTCCTTGCCGTTGTCGGCGGTGATGGTGTGCACGCGTGCGCTGTGGCGTCGCAGTTTGGCGATGATGGCGCGGCTTGCGGGTTCGGCCTGGGCGGCGTGCAGCTTATGCAGCAGGGTGTAGCGCGAGACGCGGTCCACCAGGCTGAGAATGGCGCCTTGCTGGCGGGCGCCGATGATGGTGTCGACCTCCCAATCGCCGATGCGCACGCGCTGGTCCACGATGGCCGGTCTTTGATCGATGTCGATCCGGCCAGGGATGATGCCGCGCCCGGCCAGCTTGCCGCCCCGCTTGTTGTAGCGCTTGCCGGTGCGCCGCAGCTGCTGGAACAGCGTGCCGCCGGCGCGCTTGTCGGCCCAGATGTGCTGGTAGATGCGCTCGTGGCTGATGCAGGTTTGCTGCGTCTGCGCCAGCCAGGAGCTGATCTGCTGCGGGCTCCATTCCTGCCGCCTCAGCTTGGCTTCGATCAGCTTGACCACCGCCGGCGTCATCTTGCGCGCAAAGCTGCTGGCCGCCGACCGACGCCGCGTTGCCGCGTCCTGCGCCAGCCCGGAGCAGTAAAAGCCGGCACCGCCGTTGCGCTGCAACTCGCGGCAGACGGCCGACTGGCTGACGCCGATCCGCATCGCATCGCCGCCTGCGTCAGACCAGCCTCATGCAACGCCGCCAGCTCACAGCGTTGCTCCGCCGTCAAATGCTTGCCCATCCAGACCCCCTTGCCGGAAGTCTAGACACGCCCCCTAGTGGCGGTCGGGAAGGCTACCCTTTATGCGTTTCAAAGTTGAATCCGCGCAGCAAAAAACTTTTGATCCTGCTGTCGCGGAGAGTTCTGCAGCGCGCGCCGGGGCTGGAAGAAGAGCTAGCTGTCCAGGGTTGGCAGATGAGAAAAGAAGCAAAATGTCTTGTTACGGCTGTCGCGGAACGTTCCACGGCGTTCATAGAGAACAAGCGATTTGGTTATCTTTCAACGGGGAACAAATCCCTTGCCCTTTCCCGACGGCGGCAGGAAAGCGACCTCAGGTAAGGCAAGCTTCTCCAGTCGGTGCAGATCGTAATATTGCCGATTTGATCAAACATGTTGCGATAGATCGCAGCACCGACAGACCCGGTCACCAGCGCACGCTGCGCAGAATGGTCCGCGACAGCAAGGACAAAAATTTTTTGCTGCTTTTTTTTAAAAAAGCAGGCCTCGCTTCACGCCACCCTGCCAAGCGCCGTTCATCAATAGATATTGTCGACGGCCCCGAATGACGCCGTAGCCCGCCTATGCGAAGGCGTGCAGCGACAGCGCGGCAGGACCGCACGATACCGTCGAAACAAGGTCTGGCTTCCAAATCGACGGACGTCAGGTCAGCATCCTGGCTGTGGGCCGGCGCCGGCTCATGACGCTGCCGGCCTTCAGTCCAGGAAACTGTGCGGAACGGTCGTGGTGAGCCGAGCGCTTACGCGCGACGTAGCAGCACCACGATCAGAACGATCAGCAGGATCGTGCCGAGCCCGATGCCGCCGTAGCCGTAATGTCCATAATCCGCGCCGCCCCAGCCGCCGAACGTTGTGCCAAGCCCGCCGCCAAACAGCAGGATGACGAGGATGATCAGGAGTATGAGGCCCATGGCAGCGTGTCCTGTAACAGCAGGTTGGCTACATTGAACAACCGGACGTGAGGATAGTTGCTGGGCTATTGTAATTATTCGATGCTTCCTCGCCCAGCTTCCGCCAACAGTGAGATGCAGGCTGCCGGTTCTGGTCCGAAAAGCAGAACCGTAGCACAGTCTCTCGGCCACGCGCGTCGCCTCAGCCATCCGCGACAGCGCTCGCAAAAGCGTTTGCGTCTTTGTCTCGAAGAAGTTTGTGGCTTTCTGTGCAGCCACCCTCAAGGCAGCAGGAACACCTCGACCCGGCGGTTCTTTTGCCGTCCCTCCTCACTCGTGTTGTCGGCGACCGGCAGGTCCGAGCCGAACGAGACCACTTGTCCGGGCGGCAGACCGCGCCGCGCGAACACGTCTGCCACCGCCTTCGCGCGTTGCTTGGCCAGGGTGGCGTTGGCTTCCGCTTCGCCCTGGTTGTCGGCAAACCCGATCAGGATCAGGTGGTCCGCCGGCGTGTGGTCGGATTGCATCAGGTTCCAGATACGGTCCACGCTGGTCGAGCTGGGAAGGTCCAGCTTGTCGGAATTCGGTTCGAAATGCAGGGCGGCCGAGAGACGTGTGGCGCCCTTCACCAACGCCTTGTAGCGGTCCTTCGGCGTGTCTGGTGCCGCCTCTCCAGGCGAGCTGGCCAGGTTGGCCGGCACCAGGCCGGCCTGCTGCACTGCCGCCTGCCCCTCGGCGGACATCGCGAACGTCGCGAAACGCTCGGCAAACGGGTTGCTGCTGCCGGCTGGGGTGTACAGGTAGACGCGCTGGACCAGCGGGTAGGCGCCGTCCTGGACGGACGCGGCCACCGGCAAGGCCGGCCGTGCGCCCACCGGGGCGATCGCCAGCACCCGTGCATCACCGGTGCGTGACGCCGGCACCAACGCGAGCCCGGCGGGATCGGCCGCAACGGCAGCGGCGGCGTCGGCCACCACTGCTGCGTGAGCGGGCTGCTCGGGCCATCCTGCCGCCAGGTCGGCCGGCCTGGGACCGGCCTGCTCTGCCAGACTGTGGATCGGCGGGCCGGAGACGCCGAGCGCACGCCAGTTGTCTATGCTGCCGTCCAGGATGCCGCGCAATTGCTGCATGGTGAGCTGCCTGATCGGGTTCTGCTGGTTGACGACCACCGCTACGGCCTGCTGGCCGAGCCTGTGCTCGCTGGCCGGCGCTGTCAGGTCGCCGAGGCTGCGGACATTATCCAGTTCGGCCTGGGTCACCCTACTGTCGGCGAGCACCACGTCGGCCTGGCCGCTGGCCAGCTCGGCAAACCGGCCCTGGCCGCCTGCCGGTGACGCTGCGCGCAACGCGATCGTCTCAGGTCTGGAGAGGCGCTGGCCGGTGACGCGCAGCTCGCCCGCGCCTGCCGGTTGCACGGAGATGTCGGTGTCGCCCAGCGCGGCCAGGTAGGCGGTGGCCAGGCCGGCAGCCACGCCCCGCGTCAGCGCGGGCGGGGCGGCCACGCGCAGCAGCATGCTCGGAGCGGCTGGCCCTGAGGCCGAGGCAGCCGCGTCCTGTCTCGATGCGAGCGTGGCCGGTCGCGGCGCGGCCGCCGGGGTGGCGGCCGTCGGGGCCAGCATCGCGGTCCGTGCTGATGCCGCGGAGGAAGAGGACAGTCGGTAGCCCGCGTAGATGCCGCCGCCGATCAGCAGCAGCGCCACCGCGCCTCCGGCGATGGCAAGGTTGGTCGCACCACCCCCGCCCTGCCTGGTCGGCGGCGGACGCAGCGGCTTGGCGCATTCGGGACAGATGAAGTCTTCGCCGACCTTCACCTCGATGTCCTGCCGTGCGGCGGCCAGCGAGCAGTAGTCGAGGTTGGTGCAGCGTCCGCGCGTGTAAGCCATGACGTCCTATCTAACCAATGCTGCCCGTGCGCGGCCTGCCCTGCGCCACATCAGTGAAGATACGTAATGTTCTGCCGCCTAGCAAGCCAATACCGGCGTGGTGGAACATTGGCCTTCGACAGGAAGGCAAGCGGTTCTTTTTTGAAAATAGAACCAAAAAACTTCTGTTCCCCTCGGCGCGCGCTGCGGAAACATCCGCGGTAGCATGAAAAAAAGTGTCGCTGCTGTTCTTCGGTGTCCGTTTCAAACGTCGGCCTGGTGAGTCAGCTGGCGTGGTTTCTTGAACACCGGAGCGGAGTGGCCTCCTGTGGCCATGAGCACCGGAGCGTCGTGCGAGTAGCACGCTGCCGCATGACGAAACCGCGTCAGATGGCCGCCAGGACGGCTTTCAAACGGACACACAAGAAAGCAGGACTTCCTTGCTTTAGGCTTAACGACCGTCAGCATCTAAAATTCTCGTTGCGTTTGCGCGAAAACATGTTGCGCAATGGTCATCCACCACGCCGGTCGCCTGCAGGTAGGCGTACACGGTCGTGGGCCCCACGAAGCGGAAGCCCCGAGTTCGCAGGTCCGCGCTGATGCGGTCGGAGAGCGCGGTTCGGGCGGGCAGGGGCTCGCCGTCCGCCCGGCGCGTCACCACCGGGGTGCCGTCCACGAAGCCCCACAGGTAGGCCGCGAACGAGCCCGCCTCGCGCTGGGTGGCGAGGAACGCGCGGGCGTTGCCGATGGCCGACTCGATCTTGCCGCGGTGGCGGACGATGCCGGCGTTGCCCAGCAGCGCATCCACCCGCGCACCGTCGAAGCGTGCCACACGCGCCGGGTCGAACCCGTCAAAGGCCTCGCGGTAGGCCGCCCGCTTGCGCAGGATGGTCTCCCAGCTCAGCCCGGCCTGCGCACCTTCCAGGGTCAGCTGCTCGAACAGCATGCGATCGTCGGTCTGCTTGGTGCCCCACTCCGCGTCGTGGTAGCTGATCGAGGGCTCGCGCACCGCCCATCCGCAGCGCGGCTTGCGCTCGCTCTCCTGGGTCACACTCTGCATGTCCGCCATCCTGCACGCCCCGCCGCCCGCGCGAAAAGCCCCTCTCTCGTCGCAGACGGGGTGCGCAGCATGATGCTGTTCCTCGCCATTGCCATCCTCGGGCTGGTGGTGCTGGTCGGCGGCTGGCTCGGGTCGCTCTATTTGCTCGTCGACAAGCCGCCCGCGCGACTGCACTGGCCCGGCGCCGTGCACGGCGCCGCCGGGCTGGCGGGCTTCCTGGTGCTGGCCGCCGCCCTGCGCGCCGCACCCTCCGCCCGTGCGGCCCGCATGGGCGCGGGCGCCTTCGGGCTGATTTCCGGCGCGCTTGTCGCCGGCGCGCTGGTTGCCGGGGCCGCCATCCTGCTCACCCATCTGCGGCGCCGGCCGGTCTCCACCACCCTGGTCGCGGCGCATGGCCTGCTGGGGATCAGCGGCTACACGCTGCTGGTGACCTACATGACGATGCTGCGGTGACCCCTCCCGGAGTGCAGGTGGTTGACGCTCTGCGGGAAGCCAGGCCGGACGTTCCGGTCCAGGCAAGCAGCCGCCGGCTGACGAGCGTGCGCAAGCAGGCAGCACGCTAATACGCCATGTTCGGCGCCACTAGGCATCCTTGTCTGCCTGAACGGCATTTTGAGGGTTGGACACCTCAGTCATGCAAGCAAGCAGTCCTTTTTTGAAAAAAAGGACCAAAAAACTTGCATCTCCGGGCGCTGCGGCAGTTTACGTGCATTTCCGGAACGAGCGACGCGCTTGGAACAGCGCCAGGAACAAAAGTTTTTTGCTTCTTTTTTTCAAAAAAGAAGGCCTTGCTTGCTTCACGCCAGCCCACCCCGGCATAGCGAAGGCATGTCCGGACCACCCACCTTCGCCACTCCGCCCAGCTTCATGGGCCTGGCACGCTCCCGCGCCGAGGCCAGCATCCACATCGCCGGCATCCCGCTCGACATCGGTACCACCAACCGCAGCGGCGCCCGCTTCGGGCCGCAGGCGATCCGCCACGCCAGCCGCATGCTGGTGGACGGCGACCACCCGGGCACCTGGCGCGACCCGCTGGCCGCCTCGGTGGCCGACGTCGGCGACTTCGCCATCGC
This sequence comes from Acetobacteraceae bacterium, assembly GCA_965198755.1. Classification (GTDB taxonomy): domain Bacteria; phylum Pseudomonadota; class Alphaproteobacteria; order Acetobacterales; family Acetobacteraceae; genus BOG-908. The sequence goes on along the minus strand of OZ240673.1, from coordinate 1,923,102 downwards.
CCTGGGCGACATCGCCGCCAGCCTGGCGCTGATCCAGCTTCAGGCCGAAGCCTCGCCGCATTTGATCGCGCTCGGCGGCGAGCACGGCGTGACACTCGCCCTGCTGCGCGCGTTGGCCGCACGCCGCGGCGGCCCCGTCGGCCTGGTGCATTTCGACGCCCACGTGGATACCTGGCCGGACAGTTTCGGCCAGCGCTTCGGCCACGGCTCGCCGTTCTACCACGCCATCAACGAGGGCTTGGTCGACCCCGCCCGCATGGTGCAGGTGGGCATACGCTCACCGGTGCAGCGCGCGGTGTGGGATTGGACGGTGCAGCAGGGGGTCACGATCCTGACCGCGGAACACGTGCACGAGACGGGTGCGGCCGCTACCGCCGAGCGCATCAGGCAGGTGGTGGGCGGCGCGCCGGCTTACCTCAGCTTCGACATCGACGTGCTAGACCCGGCGTTTGCACCCGGCACGGGAACGCCGGAGATCGGTGGGCTGGCGTCCTGGCAGGTGCAGGCGGTCCTGCGGCGGCTGTGCGGCGTGAACTGGGTGGGGATGGACGTGGTGGAGGTGGCGCCGGCTTACGATGTGAGCGAGATCACATCGTTGGCGGCGGCGACAGTGGTTTGGGAGTACCTGGCTTTGATTGGGGAGACTACGTGCTAGGCGTGTGGCCGGTGGACGCGACACGGTGTCCCGCGCTTGGCATTCCCATCTCGCCACGGCTCACTCGCGCGCTGTCGTCCCCTGGCTGCGGGAAGCGTACTGGTTCGATTACGGGAACGACCACCCGGCACGAGTCGCGTTTGTGTTATAACTCGACTTTTGCGCGACAAGACAGTAACGAATAAGGCGCGATGTTGGGTCTTTTATCATACAACAACGTAAGGCTTTCCGGCTGTTTCAGCGGGTCGATCAAATAAGGGAGCGATATGAGTGTGACGCTAACGCCTGACGGGGTTCTTACACCGACTGCAACGATGCGCGGCAGTTTCTCACTCGCTTCGTTGACAGTTCGTGTGGGCCAGAAACCGGAGTCGTCTGGGCTTCAAACGGCAACGTATACGCCTTGCGTGCGCCTCGGCGTGATACGACTGGCATTGGAACGATTGCGGTTTTCGAATGGAACAAGCCGCCCTCGCCAGCCAGACCGCCATCCGGTTTTTGGGACAACGTAAAGGCTTTCATCAAGCGTGCACTGGAAGCCGAAGGCGAAGCGGCAATAGCCGAGAGCCAAGCCAGCATGGCCAATGGGAAAGGCAATGACGCAGGTTCTTGGCCGGATGTTAACGTCACACCAGGACGACGGTCTGGGTGTTGCGCTTGACGTCTTTTATATTGCTTTGTCAGTCGCCTTGCTACCGACTGGGCTCGGCGTGCTGGGCGCCGTGGGTCTGTTTGGCGGTGTGGTTTTGCTGGGCACAGATTCCTGGGCTTATGCGCTGGAACTCGGTGGTAACGATGAGCAGGCCGAAGCCTTTAAGACGCAGACGGAACGCTACCGCCTGATCGCGACCGTTATGACTCTTCCGGACGTGGCATACGGCGGGGTTAAGCTCGTTAAGGAACTCGCCGAAGTAAGGGAGCTTCGTGCGGTCGACAGAGTAACAGCAGAGGCAGCCACCAGCATGAGCGCACGAACCAGAAACGCGGCGCGTGCAGAGCGTCTCCGCCAGGTTGCCGAACGAGCGAACCTGCGCGCGCAGTTGCGCAGTGAGCAGATCGCAGCAGGTTTGAAGCTGGAAGCATCGGGCAAGCTTGGTGGTGCTGGCTCGGTGGCACTTCTCGTGCGCGAGGAGTGGCAGAATGATCAATCCATGCTGCACCAGTTTCTACGAATACTGCAGGTGCATTGCATAGCGGTGCATTCGTGACACTGGGAAAGGCATCGTTGTCCGTCCGGCCGAGCCCCTGGTACCTCCTGACATTGTCACTGGGCTGCGCCGGCCTGACGTTCCTCGGTATCGGCCTCGGCGGCGCGCTGATCGGTCAGGCCGGAGGAGACCCGGTGGACGCGCTCAGCGTCGATGGCGTGATGATGTTCCTGGTCGGCTTCGCGATCCTGTTCGCGTCCCGGCTTATTTTCTGGCCGCAGGCGTCGGCCTCGATCCGCGGCATTGTTCGGTTCGCCATCGTCGCCATTTTTATCCTCGGCGTGCTGGGGTCGCTGGCGGGCCTGGTGCTTTCCTGGCAGCTGCCCGCGACGCTGAAGAACGCGTCCGCGCCGTTCTACTTTTCCGTTCTTGCGCTGATTTGCCAGGCTGGCAGCCTCTTGTGGATCACGCGCTATCGCCGGGAAGGCGTGTGACCGTGACCTGGTCAGCCGTCGCGTATCGAAACGGCTACTAACGGCGAGGCTTGGCCCGATTGGCCACTATGCTGCAAGCAGCCTCTTTCGTCATGCGCGCTTCGCATATCAGGCAGCTCGCACCAGCGTGATATGACGTGACAATCGGCCTTATAACCCGCGGCCGGCTGCACATTTGCAGCCTCCGCTGACGCAATCCGCACGTGCCGCGAGCTCCCCACCAGGAGCACAAGCAACGACGTAACGGCGTCCTTTGTCGCAGGACCGGCCACCAGAGTGGGCCGGACGCTTTGAGGGATACGGCTATGTTTGCTGCACGTCACACGCTCGCGCGCTTCGCGCGGGCAGGGGCCAACTGCCCCTCCAGGCACACCGCACAGGACATCCAGAGTCCGTAGGCCGGGCGCTCCCCGGCCTTACCGCGACCTCTGAACCTCGTCTTCTCCGCTCGCCCGGCGTCTTGCACGCCGGCGCGGCGGGTCCTGCTCGCCATAGGTGTCCCTGTCATGAGTGAACTTCGCGCCCGCCGTGCCGCCGCCCCGCTTGCCCCCCTCGCCCCTGCCGCGCTGGCCAGCCTGCCGCTGCTAGACGACCTGGTGGAGACGCTGCGGCCGGAAACCCCGCTTACCTGCCTGCGTGAGGCTGTCTTGCGCGCCAACGCCGCGGAGTTCACCGCCGGCTTTCCGGGCGTGACCATGTACGCCGTCAAGTGCAACCCGGAGCCGGCCGTGCTGCAGGCGCTGTGGGACGGCGGCGTGCGTCATTTCGACTGCGCGTCCTTGCCGGAAGTCGAGCGCGTCGCCGGCATGTTCCCGCGTGCGCTGATCCACTTCATGCATCCGGTGAAGTCCCGCCAGGCCATCGCCGAGGCCTACTCGGTGCACGGCGTGCGCGACTTCGTGCTCGACAGTGCCACCGAGCTCGACAAGATCCTCGCCGAGACCGGCGCCCCGGACGATCTGGGCCTGGTCGTGCGCCTCGCCTTGCCGGCTGGCCCCGCCAAGTTCGACCTGTCCGGCAAGTTTGGCGCCTGGCCGGACGAGGCGGCCGCCCTGCTGCGTGCCGCCCGGCCGCACGCGCGCACGCTGGGCGTGAGCTTTCACGTCGGTTCGCAATGCCTCGAGCCGCTGGCATGGCGCCGCGCGGTCAAGCTCGCCGGCGAGACCATCCGCGCCGCGGGCGTCGTCGTCGAGGTGCTGGACGTGGGCGGCGGCTTTCCGGTGGCCTACCCGGGCCAGCTGCCGCCCCCGCTCGGTGCGTTCTTCGCCGAGATCGAGGCAGGCGTGGAAGCGCTCGCCATGCCCGGCCTGGTGCTGTGGGCCGAGCCCGGCCGCGCGCTGGCGGCCAGTGGCACGTCCGTGGTGGTGCAGGTGCAGCTACGCCGCGGCAGGGCGCTCTACATCAACGACGGCGTGTTCGGCAGCCTGTCGGACGCCGGCCCGCCAGGCTTCCGCTACCCGACGCGGCTGCTGCGCCGGAGCGAGGCGGAAGAGGCCGGGTTCAGCTTTTGGGGACCCACCTGCGACAGCAACGACGTGATGGCGGGCCCGTTCACGCTGCCCGACGACGTTAGGGAAGGCGACTGGATCGAGGTAGGGCAGTTGGGGGCGTATGGGCCGTGTTTGCGGACGGCGTTCAACGGGTTCGGCGAGGGGCGGCAGGTGAGCGTGAGAGGTTAGCAAGCAAGCGGTTCTTTTTGAAAAAAGAACCAAAAAACTTTGTTCCCTGGAGTACTCGCTGCGGGAGAGTCCGCGACAGCCGGACCAAAAGTCTTTTGCTTCTTTTCTTCAGAAAAGAAGGCCTTGCTTGCTTCTTTGCGTGGTGGACACCGCGAACCCGGCGCCCACCACGCAGAACGCCACCAACCCCAGCCACGCCGCCGGGCCAGCAAAGCCTTCTCCCACCAGCGCGAGCGGCGCCTGGCTGCCCGAAGCGCCGATCACCGCGGCCATCGCCACGCCCACCAGGCTTTCGCCGACGATGAAGCCGGACGCGATCAGCACGCCGCGGCGCCGTGCCGTCTCCGCGTCGGCCCGGCCGGCTAGGCGGCGGTCGATGATCCAGCCCAGAATGGCGCCGGCGGCGAGGGTGACTCCAACCGTTGGCGGCAAATAGAGCCCGATGCCCACCGCCAGCACCGGCAGCCCGCGCCGGCCGGTGCGCCTGAGCAGGACGTCCACCACGATCAGCACCGCGCCGGCGGCCACGCCGATCAGCAGCGAGCCCCAGTCCAGCGCGCGGCCGAAGATGCCCCGCGCGATGGCGGCCATCAGCGTGGCCTGCGGGGCGGCCAGCATCTGGCGGGGGTCCATGTGCGGGTCCGGCAGGGCGCCGGGGAAGCCGTAGGCGTGGTAGAGCAGGTCGAGCACCGGCGGGATCACCAGCGCGCCCACCACGCAGCCCACCACCAGCACCACCTGCTGCCGCCAGGGCGTGGCACCCACCAGCAGGCCGGTTTTCAGGTCCTGCAAATTGTCGTTGGAGACGGTGGCGGTGGCCAGCACCACGGAGACGACGAACAGCGTCAGCGCGATGGCGCCCTGCTGTTCCGCCGGGCTCGCTAGCAGGCCGGCCGATTGCAGGATCAGCAGCAGCAGCAGCGCGGTCAGCACGGTGGCGATGATGGCGATGCCGGAGATGGGCGAGCTGGAACTGCCGACCAGCCCGGCCATGTAGCCGCAGGCCGCCGCCACCGCGAAGCCGAACACCACGGCGAAGGCACAGCCGAACGCGACAAGCCCCCATAGCGTGACGCCGCTTACACCGGCGCCGGCGAGGAAGGCCGCAAACGTGGCTGCCATCGCCAGCAGGGAGGCGGCGAACACGATGCCGATCCAGCGCGGCGGCATGTCTAGGTCGGTCTGCGCGGCGCCGGCGTCGTGCGCGTTCTGACGGCTGGCGCGCAGGCTGTCGCGCACGCCCTCGATGGTGGGGCCCAGCAGACCGGCCAGAGACCAGATGGCGGCTACCGCGATCAGCCCGGCGCCCATGAACCGCACCTGGTGCGACCATAGCCCGGTGGCGTAGGTCACCAGGTCGCTGCCGGCGGGCGCCGGGTGCAGCGTGGTCAGTATTGGTACCGCGACGGCCCAGGCCAGCACCGCGCCCAGCAGCATGGCGAGCCCGCCGGAGATGCCGACCAGGTAGCCGGCGCCGAGTAGAGCGAGCGAGAAGCCGGTGGACAGGCGGAACGCCGCGTGGCCGAGGGTGAACCACTGGCTGATGCCCTCGCCCAGCACGTGCAGGCCGGTGGTGGCGAAGCTGACCACGGCGGCGACGATGCCGCCGGTGGCGATGTCGGCAGCACCCGGCTCGCCGGGGGCGGCCTGGCCGTGGCCGACGCGGAGGATCTCGGCGGCGGCCACGCCTTCGGGGTAGGGAAGCGTGGAGTTCACCACCATGGCGCGGCGCAGCGGGATGGTGAACAGCACGCCCATCACGCCGCCGGCGGCGCACACGCCGGCACACTCCCAGAACGGGAAGCCGTGCCAGTGGCCCACCATCACCAGCCCGGGCAGCACGAAGATGACCGAGGAGAGGGTGCCCGCGGCCGAGGCCTGCGTCTGCACCATGTTGTTCTCCAGGATGTTGCCGCCGCCCAGCGCGCGCAGCACCGCCATGGAGATGACCGCAGCCGGGATGGAGCTGGCGAAGGTGAGGCCGACCTTGAGCCCGAGGTAGACGTTGGCCGCGGTGAACACGACGGTGATCAGCGCGCCCAGCACGATGCCGCGGACGGTTAGCTCACGCATTCGGCGGTTCTCCACAGAGAGGGGAACACGCCCCGGACAGCGTAGGATTACGATGCCGGCGGGCAGGGGCCGTCAAGCCGGGTCAGTCGATGCGGCGCGCTTCGTCCGGCAGCATGATCGGGATGCCGTCGCGGATCGGGTAGGCAAGGCCGGCGCTGCTGCTGACGAGCTCGCCTGCGGTGCGGTCGTAGGTGAGGGGTCCCTTGGTGACGGGGCACACCAGGATTTCCAGCAGGCGGGGGTCGAGGGGCGCTGTTTCGGGCATGGGGGGCTTTCGTAGGCGAAGGAAGCAAGGCCTGCTTTTTTGAAAAAAAGCAGCAAAAAACTTTTGGTTCGGCTGTCGCGGAGTCTCCTGCAGCGACTACTCAAGGGACCAAAAGTTTTTTGGTTCTTTTTTTCAAAAAAGAACTGCTTGCTTTCTTGTTACGCCGCCGATGTTCCGCCTGCGCCTTGAGTATGTTCTGCAACGGGCACCGAACGAAACCAAGAAACGTTATGTCTCAGTGAAACGCCCCCGGAAGAGTCCGCGACAGCCGTAACAAAAGCTTTTTGCTTCTTTTTCTCGAAAAAGAAGGCCTTGCTTGCCTTACTTCGCTGCCACCAGCCACACCGTATTCCCCACGTCGTCCGCCACCAGCAGCGCCCCCTGCCTGTCCAGCGCCACCCCCACCGGCCTGCCCTGCGCGCGCCCGTCCTGGTCGATAAACCCGCCCAGAACGTCCACCGGCGGACCCGACGGGCGCCCGTCCGAGAACGGCACGAACACCACCTTGTAGCCGCTGCGCGGCACCCGGTTCCAGCTCCCGTGCTGGCCGACAAAGGCGCCCCGGCTGAACGCCGCCGGCAGTGCGCCCGGCCGCGAGAACGCGAGCCCGAGCGAGGCGGTGTGCGGTCCCAGCGCGTAGTCGGGTGCGACAGCATTGGCCACCAGGTCCGGCCGCGTGGGCGTGACGCGGGTGTCCACGTGCTGGCCGTAGTAGCTGTATGGCCAGCCGTAGAAGGCGCCGTCGTGCAGGGCGGTCATGTAGTCGGGGACTAGGTCGCTGCCAATCTCGTCGCGCTCGTTCACCGCGACCCATAGCGCGTTGCTGGCCGGCTCCCACCCCATGCCGACCGGGTTGCGCAGGCCCGAGGCGTAGACGCGGTGGGCGCCGGTGGCGCGGTCCACCTCCCACACCGCGGCGCGGCCGGTCTCGGCGGCCATGCCGTTCTCCGCCACGTTGCTGTTGGATCCGACGCTGACGTAGAGCTTGGTGCCGTCCGGGCTGGCGAGCACGTTCTTGGTCCAGTGGTGGTCGATCGGGCCGCCCGGCAAGTCGGCCAGTTTCTGACCCGGTGTGGTGATGCTCGTCTGGCCGGGCTGGTAGGTGAAGCGCAGCAGCGCGTCGGTGTCGGCGACGTAGAGGTCGGTGCCCACCAGTGCCATGCCGAAGGGCGAGTTCAGACCGGTGAGGAAGGTGTATTTTTGCGTCGCACCGGTGGCGTCCGGGCGCAGCAGCGTGATGCGGTTGGCGCTCGCGTTGCCCGCGCCGGCGCGGTGCATGATCAGGCCGGCGACGAAACCCTTGATGCCGGCGCTGTCCGCCGGGCGCGGCGGCGCGTCGGTCTCGGCCACCAGCACGTCGCCGTTCGGCAGCGTGGCGAGCCAGCGCGGGTGGTCCAGCCCGGTGGCGAACGCACGGACGGCCAGGCCGGGTGCGGCAACCGGTAGGGCACCGGGCTTCCAGCCGCGAGCGGGCGCCACGTTGACGGTGGGGAACAGGCCCGCGCGGGGCGGCGGTAGTTGCGGGTGCGAGCCGGTGCCGTCGGCAACCTGCAAGGTGGCGTGCTCGCTGCAGGCGTAGAGCAGGAACACCCCGGCGAAAGCAATCAGGGCGGAGGATAGGGTGCGGTAGCGCATGCACGGAGCAAGGGGGTGTGGGAAGGAGAAAGCAAGCAGTTCTTTTTTGAAAAAAAGAACCAAAAAACTTTTGACTCCGCTGTCGCGCGCTCACCGCAAAGGTCCGCGACAGCCGCATTAAGGCTTCTTGCTTCTTTTTCTCGAAAAAGAAGGCCTTGCTTGCTTATGCGGCGTGCCGCCTCAGCCGGAACGCCAGCACCAGCAGCATCACCCCGAACGCGATCGCGTATCCGCCCAGCCACCAGGTCAGCACCAGCGCCCCGACCAGCGGCGAAGCGGCCAACAACACGGCCCAGACGATCGAGACGACCCCGCCGAGCGCCAGCCACACGCGGCCGTGGCTCGTGTGCAGACGAAAGGAAGCCGTGAGCATCAGCACGCCGGTGACCAGCGCCCAGGCCGCGGCCAGCAGCACGAAGCCGAGCACCGCGCCGGCCGGAAAGGCTGCCACCAGCGCGCCCACTGCGACGTTCAGCACGCCCTCGGCCAGCAACAGACTCCAGCGTTCGTGGTGCTGTGCAGCCCGCGCTGCCGACACGATGCCGAAGGCGCCGTCCATAATCAGGTAGGCGGCAAACACAAGTGCCAGCGAGAAGATGGCGGCAACCGGCACGAGAATTGCGATGAGCCCGACGACGATGGCCAGGACGCCGCGCAAGCCCATCGCCCACCAGTTGCGCGCGAGCGCCGCGCTCATTGCGTCGCGGCGCGACAGCCCGCCGGGTATCGGTGCTCCGCGAAGGGAGGTCTCGGTTGGCGACAGGCTCATCTGAGTGTCCTAATCCGGCTCGTATCGCTAGAAGCCGTCGCCCACGGGCAGGTTGCCTCACCTGACAGGGACATTGGACCTCGTAGGCGGCTGATGGATCGGGTCGCCGTTGCGCGTAGGAAAGCAAGGCCTGCTTTTTTGAAAAAAAGCAGCAAAAAACTTTTGGTCCTGCTGTCGCGGAGGTTTCTGCAGCGAGTACTCCGGGCAACAAAAGTTTTTTGGTTCTTTTTTTCAAAAAAGAACTGCTTGCCTTGCCTTCACCGCCTGGCAGGTTTGCTGCCAGGCGGGACAGGCTTGCCGGGTTTCAGCTGCCTCGCAGGCGCTCCATCTCTTCCTTCACGCGCAGCTTCTCCACCTTTAGTCGGGACAGGGCCGTGTCGTCCGGCCTCGGCCGGTGGTCCTCGTCGAAAATCTTCGTCTCGAGGCTGGCGTGGCGGTTGCTCAGGCTTTCGATACGCGCTTGCAGGCTCATGGTGCCTCCGTGCTTGCGAGGTGTCCTTTGTCGGCGCGCACCCGTCATGCGGGTGCCATCGAAGCGTAATACAGGGCCAAGGCGGAGCGCGATCTAAATCGCAGCCCGCCGTCTGGCAGGACGCCGCGCCCGGCTCCCATGCGCGGCCAGGCGCCGATGAGGGGTTCCGCCAAGGCCGCGAAGTGGTAATCAGCCGCCCATGCTGACCGACCGCGACTCCCTGTTGCGCAAGCTCCACGAACTGCGCAGCGAGCACCGCGATCTCGACACCGTGATCGCCAGGCTCGTGCACAACCCGCTCGACCAACTGCAGCTGCAGCGGCTGAAGAAGCGCAAGCTGATGCTGAAGGACGAGATCTCCTGGCTGGAAAGCCACCTCATCCCCGACAACATTGCGTGAGCGCAATGCAGCCCCGTGCGGACGCGGCGTTGGTCGGGATCATCATGGGAAGCCAGTCGGACTGGGCCACGCTGCGCCACGCCGCCGACACGTTGGCGCAGCTTGGCGTGGCGCATGAGACGCGGATCGTCTCGGCTCACCGCACGCCTGACAGGCTGGCCGAGTACGCGCGCGGCGCACGCGGGCGCGGCCTGCAGGTGATCATCGCCGGCGCCGGCGGGGCCGCGCACCTGCCCGGCATGTGCGCCGCCTGGACCAGCCTGCCGGTGCTGGGCGTCCCCGTGCAGAGCCAGGCGCTCTCCGGCATGGACAGCCTGCTCTCCATCGCGCAGATGCCGGCCGGCATTCCGGTTGGCACGCTGGCGATCGGCCGGGCCGGCGCGGTGAACGCTGGCCTGCTCGCCGCCGCCATCCTCGGACTGGGCGACGCGGCCCTGGCCGGGCGGCTGGACGCCTACCGCGCCGCGCAGACCTTATCTGTCGCCGAGGTGCCGACCGACGTGCCGGCAGGGCCATGAGCAGGCCCGGCGGCGGTCCGCTCGCGCCGGGTGCGACCATCGGCATCGTCGGCGGCGGCCAGCTCGGCCGCATGTCCGCGATGGCTGCCGCGCAGCTGGGCTACCGCTGCCACATCCTCACCCCCGAGCCTGACAGCCCGGCCGCCCAGGTCGCCGCCGGTGCCACCATCGGCGCCTACGACGACGCAGACGTGCTGGCACGCTTCGCCGCCGAAGTGGACGTGATCACCTTCGAGTTCGAGAACGTGAGCGCCGCCGGGCTGGACCTGCTGGCCTCGCTCAAGCCGGTGCACCCGGCGCCCTCCATCCTGCGCCTGACGTCGGACCGGGAGACCGAGAAGAGCTTCATCAACGGGGCCGGCTCGCCAACGGGCATGTGGCTGCCGGTGAACACTCTGGCCGAGCTGCACGGCGCGATGGAGCTGCTGGGTCTGCCGGCCATCCTGAAGACGACGAAGCTCGGCTATGACGGGCGCGGCCAGGCGACCCTGCGCCGCGCCGCGGACGCCGAAGCCGCCTTTGCGCGCCTGGCGCCGGCACCCTTCATCCTGGAGGCGTTCGTCGATTTCGCCTGCGAGGTGAGCGTGATCGTGGCGCGCGGCCAGGACGGCGAGACGGTCGCCTTCGACGCGGTGGAGAACCGGCACCGCAACCACATCCTCGACGTCACTCTGGCGCCAGCCAGGATCGCGCCGGAGGCGGCGCTGCGCGCCACCGCCATCGCCTGCGACCTGGCCACCAAGATGGGCCTGGTGGGCGTGCTGGCGGTGGAGATGTTCATCGACCGCGACGGGCGCGTGCTGGTCAACGAGACCGCGCCGCGGCCGCACAATTCCGGCCACTGGACGATCGAGGCCTGCCCCGCCAGCCAGTTCGAGATGCACATCCGCGCGGTGGCCGGCCTGAAGCTGCCGCCGGCGGTGCGCCACTCGGACGCGGTGATGAAGAACCTGGTTGGGCCGGAGGAGCTGGCGCTGTGGCCGCTCGTGCTGGCCAGCCCGGGGCTGATCCCGCATCTGTACGGCAAGGCGGAGGCGCTGCCCGGGCGCAAGATGGGGCACGTGACGCGGCTGTTTCCGAGGGGCGGGTTGCCGGTAGAGGGCAAGGAAGCGGTTCTTTTTTGAAAAAGAACCAAAAAACTTTTGGTCTCGCTGGGTGCGCCGTGGTTGAGGCGTGTCGTTTTCAGCTGTCGGCGACAGCTGAGACAAAAGCTGTTTGCTTCTTCTCGAAAAAGAACGCCTTCACTTCCTCCCTTGCCGCCTCTGCGTCTCTTGCCGGCGGCAACCCGAACATCCGTCTGTACTCGCGGGTGAACTGCGACACGCTCTCGTAGCCGACAGCCAGCGCCGCGCTGCTCGCCTGGGCACCTTCCGACGCCATCAGACGGCGCGCCTCGATCAGGCGCAGCTGCTTCTGGAACTGCAGCGGCGAGAGCGAGGTCGCCGCACGGAAATGGTGGTGGAACGAGGACAGGCTCATGCCGGCCGATGCCGCGAGGCGCTCGGCCGGCAGCCTGCCCGCAAACCCGGCGCGCAACACGGCGACCGCGCGCGCCACGCGCCTGGCGTTGCTCTCCGGCCAGCCAAGCCGGCTGATTGAGGCGCCGTGCTTTCCCGCCAGCAGCCAGTAGTGCAACTCGCGCAGTAGCGCGCCCTGCAGCACTTTCGCAGATGCCGGCCGGTCGAGCAGCCGCACCAGCCGTAGCGCCGCCTCGGCGACCTCGCCGTCGGTGCGCTCCGCCTGCACCGCCGCGCCCAGACCGTCCGCCGCCGTCCGCATCTGCGCCGTCAGCTCGGCGATGGTCGCCGGGTTCAGGTCGAACACGAGCGAGAGGTAGGGCGTGTGCGTGCTTGCGCCTGTGATCTGGCTGATCGTCGGAACGTCCGCGGTGATCAGCAGCGTGTTGCCGGCGCCGAAGGCCAGCGTCCGCGCGCCCGTCGTCACCTGCTTGCTGCCCTGCACCACCAGGCAGACCAGCGGCCGGAGGATGGCGTGCACCAGGCCGCCTGGCGCCGTCGATCGGACCATCGCCAGGCCGGGGATGGGGGTTTCGGCAAGGCCGTTCGCATTTTCATGCGCCTCGGCGTAGCGGCCGACCGCCTCGCGCAGGGTGTCCGTCATGGCTTCAGCCTAACCCGCGCCTGGCCGGCTTGCCATGCCGCCTGCAGGATCGGGCAAGCAACATCGAGGTTCCGGCAAAGACGGCCGGCCGGCCGGCCCTTAAGAGGCGCGGACCACGCGAGAGGACCAGCAGCATGAATAAGATCAGCATCGTCACCGGCGCCAGCCGCGGGCTCGGCCGCAGCACGGCGCTGGGCATCGCCCGCCAGGGCGGGGACGTCATCCTAACCTATCGGAGCCAGATACAGGACGCCCAGGACGTCGTGGCACAGATCGGCGCCATGGGACGCCGCGCCGTGGCACTGAGGCTCGACACCGGCGCGGTGGCCGGTTTCGCCGCCTTTGCCGAGGAGGTCCGCATGGCGCTGCGGCAGACCTGGCAGCGCGAGACCTTCGACCACCTCGTCAACAACGCCGGGCATGGCGAGCTTGCCGCCTTCGCAACGATGGGCGAGGCGGCGTTCGACCGGCTGGTCAACGTGCACTTCAAGGGCGTGTTCTTCCTCACCCAGGCGCTGGCCCCGCTGATCGCCGATGGCGGCAGGATCGTCAACGTGTCCTCCGGACTGACGCGGATGACGATGCCCGGCTACGCGGCCTACGCGGCTGCGAAGGGCGCGGTCGAGGTGCTGACGCGCTACATGGCCCGCGAGCTGGGCGAGCGCGGCATCGCGGTGAACACCGTCGCACCCGGCGCGGTCGAGACCGATTTCGGCGGCGGCGCGGTGCGCGACAATGCAAAGATAAACGCGGCCATCGCTGCCACGACCGCGTTCGGCCGCGTCGGTCTGCCCGACGACGTCGGCCCGATGATCGCGAGCTTGCTGTCGGAGAGCAACGCCTGGGTCACCGCGCAGCGGATCGAGGTCTCCGGCGGCCAGGGGCTGTGAGGCGAGGCGGGCCTGTCCCGTCTTCGGACAGGCCGCCGGCCCCGGCTAAAAGAAGACTGCTCGCCTTTCCAGCCCGCCATCCCTGCGCTACGCAGCCAGCCCATGCCCAGCAGCAACGACATCCGCGCCACCTTCCTGGACTACTTCGCGCGCAACGGCCACGAGCGCGTCGCCAGCTCCCCCCTGGTGCCGCGCAACGACCCCACGCTGCTGTTCACCAACGCCGGCATGGTGCAGTTCAAGGGCGTCTTCACCGGCGCTGAGCGCCGTCCCTACACGCGGGCCGCCAGTGCACAGAAATGCGTTCGCGCCGGCGGCAAGCACAACGACCTTGACAACGTGGGCTACACGGCGCGCCACCACACGTTCTTCGAGATGCTCGGCAATTTCAGCTTCGGCGACTACTTCAAGGCGGAGGCGATCGAGCTCGCCTGGACGCTGATCACGCGCGACTTCGCGCTGCCGCGCGAGCGGCTGCTGGTCACCGTGTTCGCCGAGGACGAGGACGCCGCCCGCCTGTGGCACGGCATCGCCGGCCTGCCGGACGAGCGGATCATCCGCATCCCGACGGCGGATAATTTCTGGCGCATGGGCGACACCGGGCCGTGCGGCCCGTGCTCCGAGATTTTCTACGACCACGGCGAGCACATTCCCGGCGGGCCGCCGGGCAGCGCCTCCGAGGACGGCGACCGGTTCATCGAGATCTGGAACCTGGTGTTCATGCAGTACGAGGAGGGGCCGCCCGGCACGCGCACGCCGTTGCCGCGGCCCTCCATCGACACCGGCATGGGGCTGGAGCGCTTCGCCGCCATCCTGCAGGGCGTGCACAGCAACTACGAGATCGACACCTTCCGCGCGTTGATCCAGGCGAGCGCCGAGGCGACCGGCGTGGCCCCGGACGGGCCGTTCCAGGCCAGCCATCGGGTGGTGGCCGACCACCTGCGTAGCGCGTCGTTCCTGATCGCCGACGGGGTGACACCGTCCAACGAGGGGCGCGGCTACGTGCTGCGGCGGATCATGCGCCGCGCCATGCGCCACCTGCACATGATGGGCGCGCGCGAGCCGGTGTTCTACCGCCTGGTGCCGGCGCTGGTGCGGCAGATGGGCGTGGCCTACCCCGAGCTTGGCCGGGCAGAGGCGCTGATCGGCGAGACGCTCAAGCTGGAGGAGACCCGCTTTAAGGCGCTGCTCGACCGTGGTCTGGCATTGCTGGCCGACGAGACCGGCCGTCTGGGCGAGCGCGGCACGCTGCCCGGCGACGTGGCGTTCCGCCTCTACGACACTTACGGCTTCCCGCTGGACCTGACCCAGGACGTGCTGCGCGAGCGCGGCCTGGCGGTGGACGTGGCCGGCTTCGACGCCGCGATGGCCGAGCAGCGCGTGCGGGCGCGCGCCGCCTGGGCCGGCTCCGGCGACGCCGCCACCGAGCGGCACTACTTCGACCTGCGCGAGACGGCGGGGGCCACCGAGTTCCTCGGCTACGCCACCGAGCGAGCGGAGGCGGAGATACGCGGCATCGTCGCCGTAGGCGCGTCGGCGGACAGGGGCGCCGTAGGCGCGTCGGCGGACAGGGGCGCCGTAGGCGCGTCGGCGGACAGGGGCGCCGTAGGCGCGTCGGCGGACAGGGGCGCCGTAGGCGCGTCGGCGGACAGGGGCGCCGTAGGCGCGTCGGCGAACAGGGGTGCCGTAGGCGCGTCGGCGGACGGGAGCGCCGTAGGCGCGTCGGTGCAGTCGGCGGGCGGCGGCACGGAGGTGGCGATCCTGCTGAACCAGACGCCGTTCTACGCCGAGAGCGGCGGCCAGGTGGGCGATGCCGGGCTGATCACCGGGCCAGACGGCCTGCGCATCGTGGTGACCGACACGCAGAAGAAGCTTGGCGACCTGTTCGTCCATATCGGGCGCGTGGAGGCGGGCGAGGCGCGCGTCGGCGCCGCCGTGGTGGCCGAGGTGGACCACGCGCGCCGCGGTGCCATCCGCGCCCACCACAGTGCGACCCACCTGCTGCACGAGTCGCTGCGGCGCCGCCTGGGCACCCACGTGCAGCAGAAGGGAAGCCTGAACGCGCCGGACCGGCTGCGCTTCGACGTCAGCCACACCAAGCCGGTCTCGCCGGAGGAGCTGGCCGAGGCAGAGGCGGTGGTCAACGCGCGCATCCGCGAGAACACCGCGGTGACCACGCGGCTGATGACGCCGGAAGCCGCCGTGGCCGAGGGGGCGATGGCGCTGTTCGGCGAGAAATACGGCGACGAGGTGCGCGTGGTCTCGATGGGCGCCGGCGAGGCGGCCCGACCCGCATGGTCGATCGAGCTGTGCGGCGGCACCCACGTGGCCCGCACCGGCGACATCGGCCTGTTCCGAATCGTCGGCGAGAGTGCGGTGAGCGCCGGTATCCGTCGCATCGAGGCGGTGACCGGCGAGGCGGCCGAGGCGCTGATCGCGGCCACCGGCCGGCGCCTGGCGGAGACGGCGGCGGCCCTGCGCACCAGCCCGGCGGAGGTGCCGGCGCGGGTAGCGGCACTGGTCGAGGAGCGGCGGCGGCTGGAGGTGCAGGTGAGTGAGCTGCAGAAGAAGCTCGCAACCGGCGGGGCGGCGGCCGAGATCGAGGAGGTGGGTGGCGTTCGGCTGGTCGCGCGCAATCTGGGCGACGTGCCAGCGCGCGACCTGAAGGGGTTGGCCGAGGCGATCGGCAAGCAGGTGGAGACCGGCGTAGTGGCGCTGGTCTCCACGGCGGAGGGCAAGGCGAGCATCGTGGTTGCGGTGTCGGCGGACCTGGTGGGTCGGTTCAGCGCGGTGGAGCTGGTGCGGGCGGCGAGTGCCGCGGTGGGCGGAAAGGGCGGTGGGGGACGGCCGGATTTGGCCCAGGCGGGCGGGCCGGACGCGGCGGGGGCGGAGGCGGCGTTGCAGGCGGTGCGGGGCCTGTTGGCGGAAACCTAAGGAAGCAAGCGCTTCTTTTTCGAGAAAAAGAAGCAAAAAGCTTTTGGTCCGGCTGTCGCGGAGTCTCCTCAGACGGGTGCCCAAGGGAACAAAAGTTTTTTGGTTCTTTTTTTCAAAAAAGAACCGCTTGCCTTGCCTTTGCAAGGAGCCGAGCCCGTGAAATGCACACCAGCCAAGCCCCGCTTCGACCCGGACACCCTGCGCCGCCTCGCAGGCGAGAAAGTGTTCGCCCGCGGCCAGACCTACCTCGACCAGGTGCAGATACTCTCCATCGAGCCGTCACGCGTGCTGGCGCAGGTGGCCGGCACCGAGGACTACCGCATTGTGCTGACCGGCGGCGGCAAGCAGATCGGCGGCGAATGTTCGTGTCCCGCTTTCACCGATTTCGGCTTCTGCAAACACATGGTGGCCACCGGGCTGGCGGCCAACCAGGCTGACGCTGGAACCGGCGCGCTCGCCCGCGTCCGCGCGCATTTGAAGCAGCGCGGCACAAACGCGCTGGTTGAGATGATCGTGGGCCTGGCGGAGCGCGACCCGGCGCTGTTCCGCAGGCTTGACCGGCAAGCGGCGACCTCCGGCAGCGACGACAAGGCGGCCGAGGCGGGCTTGCGCCGC
This sequence comes from Acetobacteraceae bacterium, assembly GCA_965198755.1. Lineage (GTDB taxonomy): Bacteria > Pseudomonadota > Alphaproteobacteria > Acetobacterales > Acetobacteraceae > BOG-908. The sequence goes on along the minus strand of OZ240673.1, from coordinate 1,906,434 downwards.
GCGATCGACGGCGCCACGCGCAAGGGGCGGTTCATCGACTACGACGAGGCGCCCGGCTGGGCGGCGGCGTTCGCGCCGCTGCTCGACGAAGTGGCCGAACTCGCTTCCGGCGGCCGCGCCGCCGCTGCCGCGCGGCTGGCAGAGCGGGCGATCGAGCGGCTTGAACAATCGCTCGAAACGATGGACGATTCGGACGGGTGTTGCGGCCGGCTGCTGGACCGCGCCGTCGACGTCCACGTCGCCGCCTGCGGCAAGCTGCGGCCCGATTCGATCCGCCTCGCCAGTGATCTCTACGCGCGCGAGATGAACGATCCGTATGGCGTGTTCGGCGGCGCGGCCCGGCGGTACGAAGACGTGCTCGGGACCGCGGGCTTGGCCGAGTATCGCCGCCTCGCCACCGACGCGTGGGACAAGCTGCCGGTGCTCACGCCACGCAAGCGGCGCGAGAACGACGTAAGCTACGCCTCGTTACGGTCCGTGCTCGACTACTTTGCCGAGCGTGACGGGGACGTGGACTCCCGCATCATCCTGCGCGCCAAGGACCTTTCCAGCGTGGTATGCTACCGGCAGGTCGCCGAGTTCTGCCGCGAGCAGGGGCGTGACGCCGACGCTTTGCGATACGCCGAGGAAGGCTTGTGGGTGTTCGCCGACGAGGTTGCCGACAAGGGGCTTCTCGCCCTCGCCGCCGACCTGCTGACGCAAGCCGGCCGCACGCAGGACGCGGAGGCGCATCTGTGGCGCGCCTTCGAACGCACGCCAAGTCTGGATCTTTACGCACGCTTGCGGAGCTCCGGCGGCATGCCGGCCGGCCGGCGTGTTGTGGCCTTCCTGCAGGCGCGCCTCGGCAAGCAGCGTCCCACGCAATGGCACAACCCGGCCGACCTTCTCGTGCGGGTGCTGACGGCGGAACAGGATTTTGCTGCCGCCTGGACGCTGGCCCGGAAATACGCGGTTTCGACCGAGATGTGCGAAGCGCTCGCCCGGGTGAGCGAGGCGACGCATCCGCACGAGGCGGTCAGGACGTACACGGAACGCGTCAAACAGCTTGCGTCGCTGGGTGGCAACCAGAACTACGAGGCGGCGGCCAGCCTGGTGGCGCGGATGGGGACTTTGCGGGACGCGGCCGCGCAGGCGGTGTATTTGGCGGAGATCAGGGTGCGGTTTCGGCCGAAGCGGAACCTGATGAAACTGCTGGGGCAATGAGGGCAAGCAAGCGGTTCTTTTTTGAAAAAAAGAACCAAAAAACTTTTGCGCCTTTGGATGTGCCGTGTTGAAGCGTGTCGTTTCAGCCGTCCGCGACAGCAGGGACAAAAGTCTTTTTGCTTCTTTTTCTTCAGAAGAAGGCCTTCCTTACTGGCGCCTGGCCTTGCTGGCGCTTACCGCGTGCCGCCTCGCGGTTGCCGCCCGCACGCCGCTTTCCGCCGACGAGACCTACTACTGGGTGTGGTCGCGCGTGCCCGCCTGGGGTTACCTCGACCATCCGCCGATGGTGGCCGCCTGGATCCGCGCCGGCTGCGCGGTGGCCGGCGACACCCCGCTCGGTGTCCGCCTGCTTGCACCCGTCGCCGCCCTGCTGGGCACTCTGCTGCTGGGGCGCGCCGCCGAGGATCTGGCGCCGGGCCGCCGCGCCGGCCTGGTGGCCGCCTGCCTGCTGAACGCGACCCTGGCGATGGGCGCCGGCGCGGTGGTGATGACGCCGGACACGCCGCTGCTGTTCTTCTGGACCGCGGCGCTGGCGGCGTTGGCCAGGCTGCTGCGCACCGGCAACGCGGCCTGGTGGCTGGCAGTAGGGCTTGCCGGCGGGCTGGCGCTGGACAGCAAATACACGGCCGTCCTGCTCGGTGCCGCGTTGCTGGTGTGGCTGTGTGCTGTGCCGCAGGCCAGGCGCTGGTGGCGGGCCTGGCAGCTCTGGGCCGGGCTGGCGCTGGCGGCGGCATGCTTCGCGCCGGTGCTGGGGTGGAACGCGGCGCATGGCTGGGCCAGCTTTGCCAAGCAGGGCGGCCGCGCCGGGGACTGGCAGCCGGCGCGCGCGGCGGGCTTCCTGGCGGAGTTGGCGGCCGGGCAGGTCGGGCTGATGACGCCGGCGGTGGCGGTGCTGTTCGCCGCCGGAACCTGGCGCGCCTGGCGCGGGGCGCGGGCTGGCGGCGCAGCGCCCGGGCTGCTGGCCTGCGTGGTGCTGGTGCCGGCCGTGGTTTTTCTCCAGCACGCGCTGGGTGGCCGGGTGCAGGCGAACTGGCCGGCGGTGACCTATCCTGGCGCCGCACTGGCCGCCGCCTGCCTGGGGGCGCGGGTGGCGCGGTTCTGGCGGCCGGCCGCGGCGTCCGGCCTGGCGATCTCGACGATCGTCTACCTGCAGGCGGCCGCCGCACCCCTGGCGCTGCCCCGCGCGCTGGACTTCACGCTGATCCGCCTGGCCGGCTGGCAGGATTTGGCCGGCGCCGTCTACGCGGCGGAGATAGGCGCGCACGCCGACTTCGTCGCCGCCGACGAGTACGGCCTGGCCAGCGAGCTGGCGTTCCGGCTGCACGGCCAGGTGGCCGGCATCGAGCGGCGCTGGGCGCTGTTCGGCCTGCCGCCGGCAGCACTCGCCGGGCGGACCGGCATCCTGGTGCGCAGCGTGCGCGCCTACGGCCCGCCGGACCCCAGGCCGTGGTCGGAGATGACCGAGCTGGCCACTGTGGTGCGCGGCCGGCACGAGGGAGGCGGCGAGGTGGCGGCGGAGGCCTACCGGCTCTATTGCGTGGTGGCCCGCGCGGACTGGCCGCAGGCGGTGCCGCTGCCGGCGAGCCTGCCGCGCACCACGCGGAACGCCCGGCGCTTAGAGCCACCTTAACAAAACCTTGCCATGCTCGGCCCGGCTGGCAGCCGCGGTGGTTGAGGATGCGCAAGCGCCATCCGAAGATCGCAACGATCATCCGCTGCGAGGAGATCATCGAGGACGGGCACCACGACGGCGCCTGGAAGGTCGCCTACGCGGACTCTGGCGACGAGGTGGCGTATCCTGCTCGATTATCCGGCAGCGCTGCGCCGGACATTGCTGCCGGCCGTGGCGGACGTGCTTCTATAAAAGTCGCCGACCTGTCGCGCTCCGGACGTGATGTTGAAACGATGCGCTCGCTTCCGGCAAGCTTGGCGCTGGCCGCCGATCGCCAGTTGCGTGCCCAAACCACGCCGAAGTTTCTGGTAAATCTTGGACTGTCTTGAATATTTTTCTTGCGTAGGGGGGGTAGCACCCCTATTTCCCGCTTCCCGGCCCAAGGGGGCGAGAGCCCAACAGGTCATCTGCTGGTTTGGGGGTACGTGATGAACGCACTTGCTCAGCTGGGGATGGTCTCGGATGTCCCGAGCGATTGCCAGAATCAAGTAGTATCTTTCCCGGTTCACAGTGGGGAGGAGCGAACAGACTATTTCGTCGAGAAGGACGGCATGAAGTTTGCCGGAACGCACCTTCTCATCGACCTATGGGGTGCTCGGAACCTCGATCAGCCGGACCTCATCGATCGCGCTCTGCGTCAGGCTGCGATCGTTGCCGGTGCGACTATCCTGCACAGTCACTTCCACCACTTCACGCCAAACGGCGGCGTGTCCGGTGTGGTCGTGCTGGCGGAGAGCCACATCTCGATCCATACCTGGCCGGAACGGCATTTCGCCGCGATCGACATTTTCATGTGCGGCACCTGCGATCCGCGCAAGGGCATACCGGTGCTTCAGGCAGCATTCTGTCCGGAGCGGACGGATGTTGACGAACAACTCCGCGGCCGCGTGGCGTAAGATCAGGCGGAGCCGCACGTGCGGCTCCGCCTCGCGCACGTGCTAAGCTGGCGCGAGGCGGACGGCCGGCCAGCCCAACATCAACATCGCAAGGCGCCGCGTGAGCGCATCTTTTCGGATCCTGCACCAGATTACGCCGGATGCGCAACGGAGTCGCCGCCGTGTCTGAAACGTGGCTGAACGAAACGCTCTACCCCGACTGGGGGCAGCGTTTCCTGGTAAAACGCCAACTCGCGCATACGCAGAGCCCGTTCCAGCAAATAACCGTTTTCGAGAGCCACTCGCACGGTCGCGTGATGGTGTTGGACGGTTGTGTCCAGATTACCGAACGCGACGAATTCGTCTACCAGGAGATGCTTGGCCACGTGCCGCTGCTAGAACACGGCAGTGCGCGCAACGTGCTGATCATCGGCGCAGGTGACGGTGGCGTCCTGCGCCGCGTGCTCATGCACGCCAACGTCGAACGCGCAGTGATGGTCGAGATCGATGCGGAGGTCATCCGCGTAGCTCAAGAATTCCTGCCGGGCATAGGCGGGTCCGCCTGGACCGACCAGCGTGCCGACATCATCGTCGGTGACGGCATCGCCCACGTGCGCAACGCGCCCGACAACAGCTACGACGTGGTCATCGTCGACAGCACCGACCCGGCCGGCGTGGGCGAGGTGCTGTTCAGCGACGCGTTCTACGCGGATTGCGCACGCATCCTGACGCCGCACGGCCTGATCGTGAACCAATGCGGCGTGCCGTTCATGCAGCCTGATGAGTTATCCGAAACGAGCGCGCGCCGACGTCGCTTCTTCCCGCACGTATCCGCCTATCTCGCGGCGGTACCGACCTATGTGGGCGGCTTCATGGCGCTCGGCATTGCGTCCAATGACTGTGCTTTCGCCAGGCAGGACCTGGCGACGATCCGACGGCGCGCGGATTCTGCCGGCATTGCCGGACGCTGCGACTACTGGTCGCCGGAAATCCACGTCGGGAGTTTCGACCTACCACCCTACATCGCGCGTCACCTGGCCTGACGTCGAAAGCGCCGATGTGGCGAGCGTTCAAGATACGAATCGAAAGCATCCAGCCCCTTCCGACCAACGTCAGAGTTATACTAACCGGCCTGAAGGTTGACCGTTCCGAAGCAAGAAAGGCCCTCTTTTCTGAAGAAAGAAGCAAAAGACTTTTGCCTCCGCTGTCGCGGTCCTTTCCGGAGAGCGCGCGACAGCGGAGTCAAAGTTTTTTGGTCCTTTTTTTCAAAAAAGGACTGCTTGCTTTCTATGAGTCAGCATCACCGCCAGTTGGTATTAAGCCTCCTGCAGCCAGGCTTAACCGCGGAGTGAGTGCGCCCCGGATGACCAGTGTTCCTGCGAGTGTTTAAGCTTCAAGCCAGAACACGCGGTTCGGTCACGTCGGAAGACTGGATGTCTTGGAGACGCCGAGCCTCAAATATGTCATGACGGCGTCTGAAGCAGCCCAGGAAGTGCTACCTGCTGATTGCTCGCGATGCGGAGCGCGGTCGTAAGCAAGCAATCGGTTCTTTTTTGAAAAAAAGAACTAATACCAACTGGCGTTGATGCTGACTCATAGAAAGCAAGCAGTCCTTTTTTGAAAAAAAAGGACCAAAAAACTTTTGACTCCGCTGTCGCGCGCTCTTCGGAAAGGTTCGCGACAGCGGAGTCAAAAGTTTTTTGCTTCTTTTTTTCAAAAAAGAAGGCCTTGCTTGCTTCGGAACGGTCAACTTTCAGGCCGGTTGGTATAAAAACCTTTATCACGGGCGTACACACACCGGAGAGGCCCGCGACAGCCGAGACAAAAGCTTTTTGCTTCTTTTTCTCGAAAAAGAAGCGCTTTGCCTACCGTGCCGTCCGGTAACGCGTCGCATAAAGCACCGCCAGCAAACCCAAAAACGGCAGCCCGTACGCCAGCGTCAGCCGAAACACGCTGGTGAACGCGGTGGTCACCAGGATCGCCGTCATCAGCCCCGCGCCAAGCAGGCTGGTCCACGGGTAGCCCCACATCGCGAACCGGCCCGGCACGCCGCGCCGGGCCGCCCGGAAGCACAGGTGGGTGACGAAGATCATCCCCCAGGTGAACATCGCGCCGAACATCGACAGCGCGATCATCACCGTGAACGCCTCGTCCGGCGCCAGCACGTAGAGGATTGCCGCCACCGCGATGCCGGCGGTCGACAGCAGCAGCGCCGTCAGCGGCACCCCGCGCTGGCTGACGGACCCAACGCCCGCCGGCGCGTAGCCGGCCTGCGCCAGGCTGAACAGCATGCGCGTGGCGGCGTAGATCTGCGTGTTCATCGCCGAGAGTGCGGCGACCAGGATCACCCCGTTCATCAGCGCGGCCGCACCCGGCACGCCGGTCGCCACCATCACCGAGACGAACGGGCTGGTGCCGGCCGCCGCCCTGGTCCACGGCATCACCGCCAGCATGACGGCCAGCGTGGCGAGGTAGAAGAACGCTAGCCGGCCCATGGTGGTGCGCAGTGCGCGCACGATCACCCGTTCGGGGTCGGCTGCCTCGCCGGCGGCCACCGCGATCGTCTCGATGCCGAGATAGCTGAAGATGGCGACCACGACGGCCACCCACATGCCGGAGAGCCCGTGCGGCAGGAACCCGCCGAACCGCGTGTAGTTGGCCAGGCCCACGCCGGGCGCGCCGGCGCCATGCAGCACGGTCCAGCCGCCGAGCACCAGGAAAGCCAGGATGGCGGCGATCTTGACGAAGGAGAAGCCGTACTCGACCCAGCCGAACAGGCGCACGCTGGCCGCGTTCACCGCCACGAGCACGCCGGAGAAGCCCAGTATCCACCACCAGCCCGGCAGGCCGGGCGCCCAGTACCGCATGTAGAGGGCGACCGCGGTCACCTCCGTGCCCACCGCCAGCACGTTGGCCGACCAGTAGGCGTAGCGCACCAGGTAGCCGGCCAGCGGGCTCACGTAGGTCTGCGCCAGCCAGCCGAACGAGCCGGTGCTGGGGTGCACCACCGTCATCTCCGCCAGGCACCCCATCAGCAACAGTGCCACCAGCCCGCCGATGGCGTAGCTGACCAGCACCGCGGGTCCTGCCAGGCTGATGGCGAAGCCGCTGCCCAGGAATAGCCCGGTGCCGATGGCGCCGCCGATGGCGATCATCGACAGCTGGCCGGTGCTCAGGCGGCGCTGCAAGGTGGCGGGTGGGACGGCGCCGGACGTGGCGGCCGGCGCCAGGGCAGCACCACGCAGGGTCACATGGCGGTCCGCAAGGCCTGGCACGGCAGTGTCGCGCGCCGTACCGGGCCGGGTGACGGAGAGTTGCGACGCATGTCGCGTGGCGGCTTCGAGAGGTGCGGCGCTCGGCAAGCGGATGCCGGACCGAGCCGCTTCCGACGGTTCGGGGTCGCCCGGTGTTGCCTCCGGCACGGTGCCTCCTGGCGCGGGCGCGTCCGGCAGCACGGTGTTGCGTGGCATGCTGCCCGGCAGCGTGCCCCCGGGATGAGCCGCGCTGGGCAGGGTGATGCCGGGCAGCGCCGCCCCCGGTAGCGCAGCGTCACGCAGCAGTGGGTCAGGCGACACCGGGCGGTTCACGTCACGCGCGCCTTTTCGCGGTAGGCGCTGCGGTCCCACGCGCGGGCAGACATCACCGCGCGGATGGTGGCGACCGCGTCGAAGACGTCGGTGTAGGAGGTGTAGAGCGGCGAGAAGCCCAGGCGCAGCAGGTCCGGCGTGCGAAAGTCGCCCACCACGCCGCGCGCGATCAGCGCCTGGCAGACCGCGTAGGCGTCGGCGTGCGCGTAGCTGACGTGGCTGCCGCGGACCCGGCCGTTGCGCGGTGAGGCCAGGGTAAAGCCGAACCCGTCGCACTCCTGCGCCATCAGCCGGACGAACAGGTCGCCCAACGCGCTGGCCTTGGCGAACATGCAGGCGAGGTCCACGCCGTCGAACTGCCCCAGCCCGCACGCCAGCGCCGCCAAGCCGAGCACCGACGGCGTGCCGCACAGGAAGCGGGCCAGGCCGTCCGCCGGGCGGTAGTCGTCCTCGAAGTCGAACGGGGCGGCGTGTCCCATCCAGCCGGAGAGCGGCGATTGCAGCGCAGCCTGCAGCCGTTCGGCCACGAAGAGGAAGCCGGGCGCGCCCGGCCCGCCGTTGAGGTATTTGTAGCCGCAGCCCACCGCCAGGTCGGCGCCGCTGCCGCCCAAATCCACCTCGACCGCGCCGGCGCTGTGGCTGAGGTCCCACAGCATCAGCGCGCCCTGCGCGTGCGCCGCCCGGGTAATCTCCGTCATGTCCAGCTTGCGGCCGCTTTTGTAATGCACATGGGTCAGCACGACCACGGCCGTGGTCTGGTCGATGGCGCCGGCGATCGCATCGGCTTCGGCCAGCCGCAGCTGAATGTCGCCGCGCATCCTGGCCACGCCCTGCGCCATGTATAGGTCGGTCGGGAAGTTGCCCGCTTCGGACAGGATGGTTCGCCGGCCCGGCCTGGCCTCCAGCGCGCTCGCGATCAGTTTGAAGAGGTTGACCGAGACGGTGTCGCAAACGATCACCTCGTGCCCGCGTGCGCCGACCAACGGGGCCACCATGGCGCCAAGGCGGGCGGGCATGCCGATCCAGTCGTGGCGGTTCCAACTGGCGATCAGGTCGCCGCCCCATTGCCGCGCCACCAATTCGGCGACCGCCGCAGGGGTCTGCCGCGGCAGCGCGCCGAGCGAGTTGCCGTCGAGGTAGACGCCGCGCTCGGGCAGGGTGAAGCGGGCGCGGATGTGGGCGAGGGGGTCTTCCGCGTCCAGCGCCAGCGCGTCGGCGCGGGTGAGTTCGGTCAAGCTCGTGGTCCTTGGGTGGTCGTTGGCATACTAGCCAGTCGAGCGGGGCTGGCCAGGGAAGAAAGCAAGCGGTTCTTTTTTAAAAAAAAAGAACCAAAAAACTTTTGGTCTCTTCGGTACGCGATGCCGGAAAAATCCGCGACAGTCGGCGTAAAAGTTTTTTGGTTCTTTTTTTCAAAAAAGAACCGCTTGCCTTCCTTTTGGGCGTCAACTCGAAAGATCATGCCGACCGCGACACCGGAGAGCATGAGCTGGACGTGTTGCAAACAGGCGGTTGAGTTTCTCTCCGGACAGGCGAATGGCTCGCAGATACGTCGTCGGCCTCATCTCGGACACACACGGGCTTCTTCGGCCGGAGGCGCTCCGTCTTCTCCAGGGTAGCGACTTCATCGTGCACGCCGGCGACATCGGCAAGCCGGAGATCATGACCGAACTGGCTCGGCTGGCGCCTCTCACCGCCATCCGCGGCAACGTCGACACGGGTGCCTGGGCCCGAGCGCTTCCTCAGACGGAGACGCTTCAGCTCGGCGACGGCGCGCGCCTCTACGTGCTGCACGACATCGGCGACCTCGACCTCGACCCGGCAGCGTCCGGGTTCCAGGCCGTCGTCTCCGGTCACTCCCACAAGCCCGGGGTCCGATGGAAGGACGGAGTTCTCTACGTCAATCCCGGGAGCGCAGGGCCGCGCCGCTTCTCGTTGCCCATCTCTGTCGCGCAACTGTATTCCGTTGACGGCACCGTGTCGGTTGACCTGTTGAGCGTCGAGCTGTCGTCACGTTAGCGGCCTCGAAGAGTCACGCACAGGCCGGAGAAGCGTAGCGCTCACCAGGCACGACGTTGGCAAAGGCTCAAGGCAAGGCAAGCAGTGCTTTTTTGAAAAAAAGAACCAAAAAACTTTTGTTCCCTCGGGTGCGCGTTGCAGAACCTTCGCGACAGCAGGACCAAAAGTTTTTGCTGCTTTTTTCAAAAAAGCAGGCCTTGCTTTCTGCCGCTTTCCCCGCGGCCTCGACACCCAACGCCGTTACGGGAATAGTTCATGCCACCCGGCGGGAACGTCCACGCCGGCTCGGCAGGGGTGACGGCATCAGCGTGGTCGCGACACGGTCCACGAGGCCAGGCAGGTCGGAAGTGAAGTCGCACCGCCGGCAGCCCCCGGTGTGACAAGCCAGGCGCGGCACCTCGTCGGTGAGCTACGGGCCGGCCGGCTCGGCCGCCGGGCGTTCCTGCTTCATGCCGCCCGCATCGGCCTGCTGGTTGCTGTGCCGGCGCGTGCGGCCGCGCGTGGCCGACCGGGATCGACAATCCGCGTCGCCTCCAACGTGCCGGCAGGCGCCATCGAGCCGCTGACCGTCTCGGAGATCGGCGGGCTGGCGATGCTGTGCCAAACCGGCGAGTTCCTCGTCGTGGCCGGGTCTGACCTGGTGCTGCGGCCGAGCCTGGCAGTCAGCTGGCAGCCGAACGCGGACTCTTCCATGTGGACCTTCCGCCTGCGCCCCAGCGTCCGCTTCCACGGCGGCCAGGCGTTCGACGCCGCCTGCGTGGTGGCCACCATGGACCGGCTGAGCGACCCCAAGCAGGGGTCCAACGCGCTCTCGGTGCTGCGCGGCGTGCTCTCGCCTGGCGGCACCAAGCGCATCGACGACCTGACCGTGCGCTTCGAGCTGGACGCGCCGAACGGCAACTTCCCGTTCTACGTCTCGTCGGACAACTACAACGCCATCATCCTGCCGGCCGACTACGCGGGCGACTTCGAGACCAACTTCAACGGCACCGGCCCGTTCCGGCTCGAGCGCTACACGGCAAAAGTGGGCGCTAATTTCGTGCGCAACGAGGCCTATTGGGGCTTGCCCGCCTTGCCGGCGCGCACCGAGTTCTCCTTCTTCGGCGACCAGCAGCCGCAGGTGCTGGCCCTGGAGGACGACCAGGTGGACGTGATCGTGCAGATCGCCGTGCAGGGCGCGCAGGGCCTGCTGCGCGACCCCGACGTGCGCATCATCGACATCCCCGCCGCTACGCATCGCCAGATGCATCTGCGCTGCGACGACGGCCCGCTCGCCGACAAGCGTGTGCGCCAGGCGATCGCGCTGACCCTGGACCGTCCGGGCCTGGTGCACGGGCTGTTCCAGGGACGCGCGGAACTCGGCAACGACTCGCCGTTCGCGCCGATCTACCCGTCCACCGACCGCTCGGTGCCGCAGCGCGCCCGCGACATCCCGCGCGCCCGCGTGCTGATGCAGGCGGCGGGATATCCGAACGGGTTCGAGACCACGCTAACCACCGAACGCAGCCAGGAGATACCGCTACTGGCCGTGCTGGTGCAGAACGCCTGCGCGCAGATCGGCGTGCGCGTGGCGCTCACCATCGAGGACATCGCCGCGTATTACGGCACCGCGCAACCTGGCCGGTCGGACTGGCTGGACAGCCCGATGGGCATCACCGATTACGGCCACCGCGGCGTGCCGAACGTGACGCTGGCCGCACCCTACCTCAGCGGCGGCGCGTGGAACGCGGCGCACTTCCGCAACCCGACGTACGACCGGCTGGTCGCCAGCTTCAACGCCGCCACCGAACTGCCCGCGCAGCGCGCGCTCGCCGGCGACATCGAGCGCCTGCTGCTGGACGAGACACCGGTGATCATTCCCTACTTCTACGACTACCTCTGTGCCACCGGCCCCACGGTAACCGGCGTGGCGGTCAGCGGCATATCGCAGATCTTCCTGCAGGACGCAGCGTTGTCGTGATGCGCGCCGCCACGCTGCACGCAATAGGCCAGCGCGGTGCGCTCAGCGCGCTGACGCTGGCGCTGCTGAGCATGGTGGTGTTCGCCGGCGGCCAGGTGCTCCCCGGGGACGTCGGCCGTTCCATCCTGGGCCCGCTGGCAGACGCGCGCGCGGTGGCGGTGCTGAACCACCAGCTGGGCACCGACGCGCCGCCGCTGCTGATGTACGCGCGCTGGGTGGGCCACCTGCTGCGCGGCGACATGGGGATGTCCTACGCCTACCGCAGCCCGGTGGCACCGTTCATCCTGCACGCGCTGGGCAAGTCGCTCGCATTGGCCGGGATGACGCTGGCCATCGTCATCCCGCTCTCGATCGGTGCGGGGGTGTGGGCGGCGCTGCACCACGGGCGCTGGCAGGACCGGCTGGTGAGCCTGGGCGGGCTGTCGCTGACCGTGGTGCCGGAGTTCGTCTCTGGCATCCTGCTGATCCTGGTGTTCGGCGTGTGGCTGCGCGTGCTGCCCACCTCGGCCAACACGCGCGCCGGCGCCGGCGTGTGGCAGGAAGCGCGCCACCTGATCCTGCCGGCGCTGCCGTTGGTGCTGGTGCTGTTCGGCTACATATCGCGCATCGCGCGCGCCGGCATGGTGGACGCGCTGGAAGCCGACTACACGCGCACCGCCATGCTGAAAGGCTTGCCGCGCCGCACGGTGATCCGGCGCCACGTGCTGCGCAACGCGTTGCTGCCGACAATCACGGTGATCGCCGCACAGACCAGCTACCTGCTGGGCGGGCTGGTGGTGGTGGAGACTTTGTTTCGTTACCAGGGCATCGGCAGCCTGATCCTGACGGCGGCGCGCGGCAAGGATTATCCGATGCTGGAGGCGGGGATACTGACGGTGGGGACTGCGTATATTTTGTCTGCGGTGCTGGCGGACGTGCTGGTGGGGTTGCTGGATCCGCGTAGCCAGGCGGGGGCGCGGTGAGCAAGAAAGCAAGGCCTTCTTTTCTGAAGAAAAGAAGCAAAAGACTTTTGGTCATGCTGTCGCGATGGTTCTGCAGCGCGCACTCAAGGGAACAAAAGTTTTTTGGTTCTTTTTTTCAAAAAAGAACTGCTTGCTTGCCTTCCTCATGAGCGTTGTCCGCCGCCTGCTCGCCTCCCCCGGCTTCCTCGCCGGTTCCGCCATCGTGCTGTTCTGGGTAGTGTGCGCGGTGTTCGGCCCCTGGCTGGAGCCGCAGAGCCCTTACGCGGACGACCTGATCAACACGCTCTCGCCGCCCACCGCTGCGCACTGGTTCGGCACCGACCAGATCGGGCGCGACATCTTCTCGCGCATCATCGCCGGCGCGCGGCCTATCCTGTCGGTCGCACCCGCCGCCACGCTGCTGGCAACCGTGTGTGGCACGGCGCTGGGCCTGCTCACCGGCTACGCGGGCGGCTGGGTGGACCGCGTGCTGAGCCGGCTGATCGAGGTGATCCTGGCACTGCCGCTGATCGTGGTGGCGTTGCTGGTGCTGGTCGCACTTGGGCCGTCGTCGCTGAACGTGACGGTGGTGATCGCACTGGTGTTCACGCCGATCATCGCGCGCACGGTGCGCAGCGCGGTGATCGCGGAGTGCAAACTGGACTACGTGCCGGCGGCGCAATTGCGTGACGAGGGCGCGCTGCACATCATGTTCCGCGAGATACTGCCCAACATCACGCCGCCGATCCTGGTGGAGGTGACGGTGCGGCTGGGCTACGCAATATTCACTGTGGCGTCGCTGAGTTTCCTGGGGTTCGGCATCCAGCCGCCGTCGCCGGATTGGGGGCTGACGATTGCGGAGAATTACGGGCTGATCGTGGGCGGGTATGGTTGGACAGTGGGGTTTGCCGCGGTGGCGACGGCGTCGTTGGTGGTGGGGGTGAACTTGCTCGCGGAGGGGTTGCAGGAGGTGTTGAGGTGAGAAAGCAAGCAAGCGTTCTTTTTTGAAAAAAAGAACCAAAAAACTTTTGTCTTCTTGGGTGCGCGTTGGTGAGACGTGTCGTTTCAGCATTCCTCGACAGCGCGCCCCAAAGCTTTTTGCTTCTTTTTCTCGAAAAAGAAGACTTTCTTCCTGGCCTCGTTCGTGACTGCCCTTACTTTATGCAATTTATCCGTGGCCTACGGCCGCGTGCCGATCTTGCGCGGAGTCTCCTTCGAGGTTGCCGCAGGCGAGTGCTTCGGCCTGGTGGGCGAGTCCGGCTGCGGCAAGTCCACCGCCGCGCTGGCGGCCTTGCGCGCGCTGCCGCGCGGCGGGCGGATCACCGGTGGTGCTGTGTCGATTGCCGGCCGGGACTTGGCGGCGCTGTCAGCGAGCGGCTTGCGCCGGCTGTGGGCGCGCGACGTGTCCATGGTGTACCAGGACCCTAGCCGGGCGCTGAACCCGACGTTGACGGTGGGCGCGCAGGTGGCCGAGGCGTTCGCCGTGCTGGGCGTGCCGGACGCGGCGGCCCGGGCGGAGGCCATGCTGGGCACGGTGCAGATCCCTCGCCCGGCGCGTGCGATGGCGGCCTACCCGCACCAACTGTCCGGCGGCACGCAGCAGCGCGTGGTGATCGCCATGGCGCTGGCCAAGGACCCCAAGCTGCTGGTGCTGGACGAGCCGACCACCGGGCTGGACGCCACTGTCGAGGCCGGCATCCTGGACCTGGTGGACGCGTTGCGCCGCGGCCGCGGCACCTCCGTGCTGCTGATCAGCCACAACCTCCGCATGGTGGCGCGCATGTGCGACCGCATCGGCGTGCTGTACGCCGGCAGCCTGGTGGAGCTGGGCGCGGCGTCGGACATATTGCGCGCACCGCGGCATCCCTACACGGCGCGGCTGGTGGCCTGCCTGCCGGACGGAGTGCGCCGCAAGCAGGACGGTGCGTTGCAGACCATCGCCGGGCAGTTGCCGGCGCCTGGTGCGGCCATGCCAGCCTGCGTGTTCGCGCCGCGCTGCGACCGCGCCGAGGCGGTCTGCCTGACCACGGCGCCGCCCGAAGCCCGGGAGGCGGGGCACATGGCACGCTGCCACTTTGCGCCGCCGTTCCCCGCGGCGCCGGACGCCTCGCGAGAGGATCCGGGAGCCGCGATGCCGGAGAACGCGGGTGCCGTGATGCCGCAGGACGCGGGTGCCGTGATGCCGCAGGACGCGGGTGCCGCGATGCGGGAGGACGCAGGTGCCGCGATGCGGGAGGACGCGGGTGCCGCGATGCCGGAGAACGCGGGTGGCGCGGTGCCGAAGGACGCGGGCGCCGCGGGGCCGGAAAGCCTGGGCGTCGCGACGGCGGGCCGGCCGGTGCTGCAGGCGATTGGCCTTGCCAAGACCTATGCAGGGTCTGGCGGGCCGGTGCGGGCGGTCAGCGCGTTGGATTTCAGCCTCTACGCCGGCCAAACGCTGGGGCTGGTGGGCGAGTCCGGCAGCGGCAAGACCACGCTGGCGCGCATGCTGCTGGGGCTGACCGCGCCGGACGCCGGCGGCGAGGTCCTGCTGGACGGCAAGGCGATGGGTGCGCGGCTGGCAGACCGGTCGCGAGCGGAACGGCAGGCCGTGCAGATCATTTTCCAGAACCCGGATTCGGCGCTGAACCGCGCGCACCGGGTGCGGCGGATCCTGGCGCGGCCGCTCGCCCACCTGGCGGGCTTGCGCGGCCGTGCCCTGGGCGAGGCGGTGGCCGCGTTGGCGCGCGGCGTGCGGCTAGGCGAGGCGCAGCTGGCGATGCGGCCGCGCGCACTCTCCGGCGGGCTGAAGCAGCGGGTGGCGATCGCGCGCGCTTTTGCCGGCAAGCCGCGCGTGGTGATCTGCGACGAGCCGACCAGCGCGCTGGACGTCTCCGTGCAGGCGGCGATCCTGAACCTGCTAGCCGGGCTGCAACGGCGCGAGGGCGTGGCCTACGTGTTCATCAGCCACGACCTGGCGGTGGTGCGCTACCTCGCCGACCGGATTGCGGTGATGTACCTGGGCCAGATGTTGGAGATCGGGCCGGCGGACGCGGTGCTGGCGGGGCCGCACCACCCTTACACGGCGGCGCTGGTGGCGGCTGCGCGCGGGCAGCGCGAGGAACGAGTGGGCGAGCCGGTGACAGGAGGCGCTTGCGTGTTTTTTGCAAACTGCCCTTGGCGGATCGAGGGTTTATGCAATGTGGTGCTACCGCCGTTCGATGCGGGGGCGGTGCATGCGGTGCGGTGCCATCTGGCAATTGAAAATTTGCCAAAGACAGAGAAGAAAGGCCTTCTTTTCTGAAGAAAAGATACTGTGTTGCTGGTCAAGCGCCCATTTGGTTTGAGGGTGGCAAGCTGTCGTGTCTTCGTAAAGCCCGCTTCGCGCCGCTGCGCGGTGGCCTTTGGCCAGGCTTGACGAAGCCCCGCCAGCTTGCCGCGTGAGTGTGTGGCTGGGGCGGGAAAACGGCTTTGACTGAACTGGAAAACGGGTAATCAGGCGTTTGCCGGGTTGGCGTTGACATGATGGGGATCGAACGGGCGGCGCGTGCGGATCACTGCGTGGGCCAGGACGAGCAGCCTGCGTGCGATGGCGATCAGAACGAGCTTGTTCGGCTTGCCGGCTTGCTTGAGCCGTTGTGCCACGACCCGCAGGACCGGGTGGCGGCTGGCGCTGAGTGCCGCGAGGTAGAGTGCGCTGCGCAGGTTGGCGTTGCCGATGCGGCTGATGCCGGTGCTGCGGGTTTGCGCGCCTGAACTATGCTCGGCCGGCGAGAGGCCTGCGAACGCGGCCAGACCTTTGGGCTCGAACTCGGCAATGTTGGGGATCTCTGCGAGCAGCACTGCCATGGTCACTTCGCCGATGCCCGGGATGCTGCGCAGCAGCTCGGCCTGATGGCGCGTCTGCATGTCGCCTGCGATCAGCGCGCGGATGTCGTGGGCGATGGCGTCGATCTCTGCGTTCAGATACGCCAGGCTACGGGCGATGGAGGCCTGCACGGTGGCGCTCCACAGGCCGGCTTTCTGGCGGTTGAGTTCCTGTGTGCGGGTCGTCTTGAGGGCGGCGCAACGGCGCACGAGCTCGCGCAGGTCGCGCAGGTGCGGCAGCGGCGGCGTCCAGGGGCAGGGTTTTGCGTGCGGCAGAAGCGCGCGATGAGGGCTGCGTCGAGCTTGTCGGTTTTGTTGCGCCGGAGCTCGGCCTGGCCGAAGGCCTTGATTTGTTTTGGGTTGATGATGCTGACCTTGATGCCGAGGCCGTGCAGGAAGACGGCGAGATCGAGGCCATAATTGCCGGTGGCTTCCATGCAGGCATGCAGGCCGGTGCTGCCGCCGGGGATGTGTCGTTCGAGCCAGGCGTGCAGTTCGTCGAACCCTGTCTGATCGTTGGTCAGGTGGAGTGCGGCCGCTCTGTCGCCGTAGAGGAGATGGGCGTCGACTTTTGCTTTACCGATATCAAGACCGAGAATGGCCATGGCGAGGCTTCCTTGGGCAAGCGGTGGCGCCCCTCACAGGTCTTTCTTGCAATCAGGCTGCCCAGCCGCGCTGAGGCCCCGCATACTGTCCGACCGAGAGGTGCAGGATGCGGTGGGCCCGGATCTTTTCTACAGGATCGCCCGAGAAGCAATGCAAGGTCACCACCGCAGTTCCAGAGCTTGGCCTCCGCCGAGGAACACAGCAAACTTACAAGAAGCAAAAGACTTCTGTCTCCGCTATCGCGGACCTGTCCGGAGAGCGCGCGACAGCGGAGTCAAAAGTCTTTTGCTTCTTTTCTTCAGAAAAGAAGGCCTTGCTTGCTCACCGTCAGCGCGTGAAGCAAATCCGGCCCATAAGACCGCCAAACCGAAACCTCATAGTCCTGGTTACCAACTCTGCAGACCCGAACGTCGAGGTGTCCCGCGCGGGTGAGCGCCAGCGCGCCAACGGCGCCGAGCTCCACCGGTACCACGCGCGCGAGCAGCTCAGGCACGTGTTCGCCGGAGACGACGAAGGTCTCCCACATGTCGCTCTGGTCGGTGACCGCGGCCACGCCGGCGAGTGCGGCGGCCAGGCGGGTGGGCAGGTCAGCCTCGCGCGGGCCACTGGCGAGATAGCGGGCAGGAGCCAGGCAGGCGAGCGTGGTGGTGCCGGCCCGGACGCAGGCCGGCACGGTGGGCACGCTGACGGCGAACTCGGCGGCCAGCGCGGCAAGCAGGGCAGCGGGGTCGCCAAACGCGCCGATGGCGGCCATCGAGCGTGGCGGCGCGCGGGTGATGCTGACCGCGGGGGCGAGGCTGTCAGACATGCAGCGCGGCGCCGTCCGGGTCGTGGAAGACGCGCGGGACGACTTCGACCTCTTCCTGCATGTTCTGCAGCGGGTTGACCGCGCGTAGCACCTCGCCGGTGCGGCGTGACCCGCCGTTGAGCAGCGCGAGCCCGATCCAGTGCCCCAGCGTGGCGGAGTAGGCGGCCGAAGTGATGTGGCCCTGGTCGTGCTCGGCGGTGGCAGCCGCGCCGCGGGGGACCAGGTGGGCGCCGGCCTGCAGCGTGGCGCCCGGTGTACGGAGGCGCAGGCCCACCAAAGTGGGGCGGTCCGGGTCCAGCATGGCGGGCCGGGTGGCCAGCGCGCGGCCGACAAAGTCCTTCTTGCGGGAGAGCATGGTGCCGAGGCCGAGGTCGGCGGCGGTGGTCTGGCCGTTCAGCTCGGCGCCGACCGGGTGGCCTTTTTCCAGCCGCAGCACGTTGAGCGCTTCGAGGCCGTAGGGGGTCGCACCGGCGTCCTGCAGCGCGGTGGCCAGCGTTGCGGCGCGCGAGGCGGGTACGGCGATCTCGTAGGCCAACTCGCCGGAGAACGAGATGCGGAACAGGCGTGCGGGCACGTCGCCGCACAGCGTGGCCTGCGTGGTGGCCATGAACGGCAGCGCGGTGTTGCCGACGTCTGAGTTGGCGCCTGCAAGCTTTGCCAGCACCGTGCGCGCCTGCGGGCCGGCGAGTGCGAACTGCGCCCACTGGTCGGTGACCGGTTCGATGCTGACGGCGAGGTGGGGTTTGAGCACGAGATGGCACAGGTCGAGGTGGCGCAGCACGCACGCGGCGTTGGCCGTTGTTGTCGTCAGCAGGAAATGCGCCTCGGAGAGGCGCGCGACGGTACCGTCGTCGAAAGCGAAGCCATCTTCGCGCAGCATCAGCGCGTAGCGCACGCGGCCGGGGGCGAGCGAGGAGATCGTGTTGGCGTAGATGAAGTCCAGGAACGCGGCGGCGTCGGGTCCCTGCACGTCGATCTTGCCGAGCGTGGAGACGTCGCAGAAGCCGGCATGCTCGCGCACAATGCGGACTTCGCGGTCCGTGCTCTGCTGCAACGCTTCGTCGCCCTGCAGGAAGTGGGTGGCGCGCAGCCACTCGCCGGCGTCGACGAACTGTGCGCCGTGCTGCTCGGCCCAACCGTGCGCGGGGGTGCGCCGTGTGGGACGCCAGTGGGCGCCGCGATGCGTGCCTGCCAAAGCGCCGATGGCGACCGGCGTGTAGGGCGGGCGGAACACGGTGGTGCCAGTCTGCGGAATGCTGCGGCCGGTGAGTGCGGCCATCAAGGCCAGACCAGTGACGTTGGAGGTCTTGCCCTGGTCAGTCGCCATGCCGAGCGTGGTGTAGCGCTTGAGGTGCTCGACGGCGGTGAAGCCCTCGCGCGCGGCGAGCGCGATGTCGGCCGCGGTGACGTCGTTCTGGAAATCCACGAACGCCTTGCCGCGGGAGTCCGGCACCTGCCAAAGCGGGGTGATGGCGGCACTCTCGGGCGAGGTCGCCAGGTGCGGCGCGCGTCCCTGGCTTTGAGCGGCGTCGCGCCCGGCTGCGTCGCCGGTCGCGAGCGCGTCGGCCAGACGAAGGCGGCCGGCCGCCGCACCTGCAGCCTGCAGGCCGGGCGGGGTGGCGCCGGGCACGAAGGCGGCGATCGCGTCGTCCCAGACCGGCTTGCCGCCGTGGTGCGAGGCGAGGTGGACCACCGGGTTCCAGCCGCCGGAGACGGCCAGCAGGTCGCATTCCAGCGTGGTGCCGGACGCACGCCCGCCGAGCACCACGCGGCGCAGCAACGCGCCGCCTGTCGCCTGCCGAACGGTGGCGTCGGCGTAGAGCGGAACACCGTGCGCGGCGGCGAGCGCACGCACCGCTTCCGGCGGGTCCGCACGCGAGTCCACCAGGCCTGCCACCGCAACGCCGGCATCGGCCAGGTCGGCGATCGTGCCGGCACCGTCGTCGTTGTTGGCGAACACCACGGCGTGTGCGCCGGGACGCACGGCGTAGCGGTTGAGGTAGCTGCGCACCGCGCCGGCCAGCATGACGCCTGGCGTGTCGTTGCCGCCAAACACCAGCGGGCGCTCGATGGCGCCGGTGGCCAGCACCGCGCGGGGGGCCACGATGCGCCACAGGCGCTGGCGCGGTGCGCCACCGGATTCGGCCAGGTGGTCGCTGACGCGCTCGACTGCGGCGTAGGTGCCGCCGTCGTACACGCCGGTGACCGTGGTGCGGGTCATGATGCGCACGCCGGCCGCGCGCAGCCTCGCTTCGGCCTCCACCAGCCAGGCACGCGCGGGCTGGCCGTCGATGCTGCGGCGGTCCGACAGCAGGCGGCCGCCGAGCGCGCTGTCCTGGTTGGCAAGCACCACGCGTGCGCCGCTGTCGGCCGCCGCCAGCGCCGCGGCGAGGCCGGCCGGACCCGCGCCGATCACCAGCACATCGGCAAACGCCGTCTGCTTCTCGTAGACGCCGGGATCCGGCAGGCCGGAGGCGCGGCCCAGACCCGCGGCGCGGCGGATCAGCGGCTCGTACACCCGTTCCCAGAACGCCGCCGGCCACATGAACGTCTTGTAGTAGAACCCGGCGGCGAACACCGGGGCGAGCACGCCGGTGAGCGAGAGAAAATCGAGATGTAGGCTCGGGTAACGGTTTTGGCTGCGCGCCACGAGCCCGTCGAACAGCTCCGCCGTGGTGGCCCGCGTGTTCGGCTCGCGTGCGGCACCCTCGCGGAGTTCGACGAGCGCGTTCGGCTCCTCCGGGCCGGCCGACAACACGCCACGCGGGCGGTGGTATTTAAACGACCGGCCGACCAGGCGCACGCCGTTGGCCAACAGCGCCGAGGCCAGCGTGTCGCCGTGGTATCCGCCCATCTCGCGGCCATCGAAGGTGAAGCTGACCGGCCGCGTGCGGTCGATCAGGCCGCCCTCGCGCGCACGGAACACCTGCATCAGGCGATGCATGCGGACAGGATCGCGTGGGTGCGCGTGTCACGTTCCACCCGCAGGACCTGCCTGCAGGCGGAGGCGTGGTACCAGAACTCGCTGTGCAGGCCGGCAGGGTTGGTGCGAATGTAGACGTAGTCGACCCAGGCGGCCTGCTCGGCGTTGCCGCCGGGGCGCGAGAGGGTGGCGTCGCCGGCGTAGGAGAATTCTTCTATGCCGCGTTCGCCGCAGAAGGGGCAGGGGAGGCGCATTGGGGGCTAGGCGAGAGAGAGCAAGAAAGCGGTTCTTTTTTGAAAAAAAGAACCAAAAAACTTTTGTTCCTGAGCTGGCAGGACGGCATCGCTCGAGGAACGGTAGAACGCCTGCGGGCTGGTGGTGGGCACTGTGACGAGGTCAACAACCTCGCTGTTGATAGGCGTGCCGTCGCGTCCGCAACTCGGACAAAGACGAGCGAGCCCATACGTTTGACGGTTTAAAGTTACAGCCTGTCGGGTCAGGTCAATCATCCTGGTAGCGCTGTGCCTGATAGAAGTGGCAAACCACCACAAGTCACTCTTGCTTTCTTCTTGGTGTTCTTGGTGCTCCATTGGTGTTGAAACATCCAAGCCGGTACCAAAGCGCACATCTGTTACGCCAAACGCGCGCTTCGCCAACGCAAGAGCAGCGCCGCGTCCAAACACGCCAGCAAACACGCGACCCATCAATGCAGCACCACGTCCGCGCCGCCACCGGACTCGTCCAGCAGCCGCCCGGTCGCAAACCGGTCCAGCCGGTAAGACGATGCCACAGCATGCGGCTTACCCGTCGCCATCAGATGCGCAAAACACAACCCCGACGCAGGCGTTGCCTTGAAGCCGCCAATGCACCAGCCGGCGTTCAGGAACAGGCCGTCCACCGGCGTGCGGTCGATGATCGGGCTGCCGTCCATCGTCATGTCCATCACGCCGCCCCAGCTGCGCAACATCCGCAGCCGGCCGATGCTTGGCATCAGCGCCATCGCCTCCTCGCAGGTCTCCTCCACGCACGGTAGGTTGCCGCGCTGCGCATAGGAATTGTAGCCGTCCACGCTGGCGCCGAACACCAACCCACCTTTGTCCGACTGGCTGATGTAGAAATGCCCCGCGCCGAAGGTGATCACCGAATCGATCATCGGCTTCAGCCCTTCGGTCACGAACGCCGTCAGCACGTGACTCTCAATCGGCAGCCGCAGCCCCGCCATCGCCGCCACGCGCGACGAGTTGCCCGCCACCGCCAGCCCAACCTTCCGCGCGCCGATGAACCCCCGCGACGTCTCCACCCCGACCACGCACCCGGCCTCGACGCGCAACCCGGTCACCTCGCAGTGCTGGATGATGTCCACGCCGAGCTTGTCCGCCGCCCGAGCGTAGCCCCAGGCAACCGCATCATGCCTGACCGTGCCTGCGCGTTTCTGTAGCAGCCCGCCCATGATGGGGAACCGCGCGGTGTCGAAATCCAGGAACGGGTGGCGCGCACGCACCTCCTCGCGGCTCAGCAACTCCGCATCCACGCCGTGCATGCGCATCGCGTTGCCGCGCCGCACCGCACCGTCGCGCTGGCCGTCCGAGTGGAACAGGTTCAGCACGCCGCGCTGGCTGATCATCGCGTTGTAGTTGATGTCCTGTTCCAGCCCCTCCCACAGTTTAAGCGATTTTTCATAGAACGGCACGTTGCCGGGCAACAGGTAGTTCGACCGAATGATGGTGGTGTTGCGGCCCACGTTGCCTGATCCCACCAGGTTCTTTTCGATCACCGCGATGTTTGACAGGCCATGGACCTTCGCCAGGTAGTACGCGGTCGCCAGGCCGTGTCCGCCGCCGCCGATGATCAGCGCGTCGTAGGACGCGCGCGGCTCCGGGCTGCGCCATTGCGGCTTCCAGCCCGTCTGCCCCCGCGCCGCCTGTGCCAGCAGCGAGACGAAGGAGAACCGGCCGCTCACGCCGGAACCATCGCCCGCCAGCCGCGCGCCGCACGCCAATCCGCCGGCAAGCCTGCAAACCGGCCGATGCCGAGCTTGCCGATGTCGGCGAAGCTGCAAGCACCCGTGGTGACCAGGTCCGCCACCGCCCGCCCGCTCGCCGGCGACAAGCCGAACCCCACGCTCGACATGGTGGCCACCGTCACGTTGGACGGCGAGGCCAGCCGGTCGATCACCGGGCGCCCGTCCGGCGTGTTCTCGATGATGCCGGCCCAGCTGCGGATCACGCGGGCATGCGCCGCGCGCGGAAACAGGGTGGCCAGCCGCGCGGACATGTTGCGCAGCAGCGGCGTGGTGGGCCGCGCCGGTTGCAGGAACGCGTCGTCCTCCAGCCACTCGTGCGGGCCGCCGCCGTAGGCGAGGTTGCCGCGCAACGTCTGGCGTCCGTACAGCCCGTTGCCGTCGACCCCGCCGACCGGCTGCAACGGCAGCGGCTCCGTCACGATCATCTCCGCCCGCGCCGACGCCAACGGCAAATCCACCCCGAGCTCGGCCAGCAGCGCGGCCGTCTGCGGACCGGCGGCGATCACCACCGCGTCGCAGCCATGCGTGCGCCCGCCGGCGCGCACGCCGCTCACGTTTCCACAGCGCAGCTCGAACCCGTCCACGCTGGTGTGCTGGCGGATCTGCCCGCCATGGTCCTGCAGCGCCCACGCGTAGGCCTGCACGCTGCGCTGCGGGTTGGCGTGGCCGCCGAAGTGGAAATACTGCGCGCTGAGCGCCGCCTCGCTCGCCAGCGGTGCCAGCTCGCGCAACTGCCGCACGTCGAGCTCCTCGGAGTGGTAGCCCATGTCGCGCGCCAGCGACGCCACCAGCCGGTAACGCACCTGGTCGCCCGGCGTCAGGTTTATGACGATGCGCTCGCGTTGGTACTCGGTCGGGTAGCCAAGCAGGTCGTCCATCAGCGGCCACAGGCGCTGCTCCTCGGCGAACAGCGGGCTCTGATAGTGCGTGGCGCCGCCGCCGTTGCGGCCCGACGCTTCCCAGCCGACGATGAAGCGCTCGAATACCGTGACGCTGTGGCCGGCGCGCGCCAGCCACCAGGCGGCGGACAGACCGGTGACGCCGCCGCCGATGATGGCGATTTCGGAGTCTTTCATGAGCATAGGACAGGAAGGAAGCGGTTCTTTTTTGAAAAAAAGAACCAAAAAACTTTTGCTTCCGCTGTCGCGCGCTCGCCCGATGAGCGCGCGACAGCCGAGACAAAAGTCTTTTGCTTCTTTTCTTCAGAAAAGAAGGCCTTCGCTTGCTTGCTCATGCGTGCATGTTCCCGCCGCCGCCTTGCGCGAGCATCGCCGTTTCCGCCTCAGTGCCGATCATGTCGTAGGGCACCCACTGCGTGCGGATGCCGAACCACACGTCCCACCCGGCGCGCATCGCTGACGTCTCGCCGGTGTCCGCCAGCACGCCCAGCGATACCGGGCGAACCGGCGCGCGGTAGCTGGCAAGCGGGACGTCGGACACTGCGGTGCCCGACGCGAGCGCCAAGGTGAGCGCCACCTGCTCACGGCAGCGCCGCCCCTGGCAGACGCCCATGCCGGCGCGGGTCAGCCGCTTGATCTGGTCCGGGTTGAACGGCCCGTCCCGCAGCAGCGTGCCTGCGCTTCGCGCGGCGAACTTCTCGGAGCTGCAGCCGAGGTAGCGCGGCGGGCTGATGCCCAGCAATTCGCCGCGCGTCACTTCTTCGCACAGGCAGGCGGGCGCCTGGTCGGTACCGACGGCGAGCAGCGCGCGCATCCAGTCGAGCCGGTACTCCGTGACGTCAGGGCCGGCAGCCTCCGCTGCTGCGCCGGCGGCGGTGGCATCGTGCGACAGCCAAGCTGCGGCCGCCTGCGCCGCGGCGCGGCCCTGCGCCTCGCAACCGGCCGCGGAGACGATGCCGGCGCAGTCACCGGCGCAGAAGACGCCCGGCAGCGAGGTGGCGCCGCCGGCGCCGGCCTCGGGCACGTGGCCGCCGAGGTCGCCGCGGTAGGCCAGCCGGCAGCCGAGCACGCCGGCCAGCTCGATGGCGGGCACCAGGCCCACGGCCTGGCAGATCGTGTCGCACGCCAGGCGCTCCGGCGCGGCGGCGCCGGCCGACGTTATGGAGGAAGCGGCCACGCCGGTGGATCCGGCCTCCGCGCGCAGGATGGTGCTGCCGGTGTAGATGGTCACACCCCGCGCCGTCAGCTCCGTCAGCAGGCCGGGTGCCGCCTGTGCCGCCGGCAATACTTCCACAAGGCCGGCGACCTCGAGCCCGCGGTCCAGCGCCAGCAGCGCCGTGCGTGCGGCGAGGTCGCCGGAGCCGAGGATCACCACGCGCCGTCCGTCGAACGCGTCGTAGCGGGTCAGCAGGCTTTCCAGCGCGCGGGCGCCCATCACGCCGGGCAGGTCCACGCCGTCGAAGCCCAGCACCAGGTCGCGCGCGCCGGTGGCCAGGATCAGCGCGTCGAAGCCGCACATCCAGGATCGCGCGCCGTCGGACAGCCCGGCCACGCTGGCGGGCAGCGCGCCCGATGCCGGCCCGCGGGCAAAGGCGCCCCAGGCGGTCACGCCGAGGCGCACGTCCACGCCGGCGTCGAACGCCGCCTCCAGCCCCGGGGTGGCGGCCACGAGGCGTTCGACCATGCGCGCCTGTTCCTGCACCGCCGCGTTCATCCGCTGGCCGTAGAACAGCGGCACGTCCAGCCCCATCAGGCTGATCGGCACCGGATTCTCGTCCACCAGCACCACCCGCAGGCCGAGTGCCGCCGCCTGCGTGGCAGCGGCAATGCCTGCAGGGCCAGCGCCGACGACGAGAAGCTGGGCGTGCTCGTCGGGGGCGGCAAACTTCCCGTCGATGGCCCAGGGATCGACAGCCGGCGGGGTGTTCGGCATGGCGTCCATCAGACCGGCTCCGGCAACAGGCTGCCGGTTTCCGACGGGGGGCGGTCCCCCGCCGGCGCGGAAACGGCCGTGTACTGGGGAGCATCATGTGCATCGGGCATAGATGCGAGCGTTGTCTGCGCGGTGAACGAGGCCTGCAGGGTTGGGTGTGGCGTCTGAGCGGCGGGCAAGTTCGTGTGATGGGAAGTGTCATGCACGTCGGGCGTCAAAGCATGCGCTGCCGGCAAGGCGAACGAGGCCTGCAGCGCGGGCTGCGTCGGCTGGGTGGCAGGAAAGGAGGCCTCCAGCGTTGGAGACATCGCCAGCGTCGAGGCGGGCGTCTCCGCACCCGGGAGCGAGGCTTCCTGCGTGCAGGACGGCGCCTCCGACGCCTGGGGAACCGCCGCGAGCGCCTGGCGCAGGTCCTCGATCAGGTCGTCCTCGTGCTCCACCCCGATGGAGATGCGCAACGTGTCGGAGTCGATCCCCACTTCGAGGCGGCGCGCTTCGGGCACGTTGAAGTGGGTGGTGGTGGCCGGATGGCAGATCAGCGTTTCCGTGCCGCCCAGGCTGACGGCCATGTGGATGACGCGCAGCCGATCCAGCATGCGGAACGCGGCCGGCTCGCCGCCGCGGATGCGGAAGGTGAAGGTGGAGCCCGCACCGCGGCATTGCCGGGTGAACACCTCGTAGGCGCGGCTGCCGGGTCGCTGGAAGCCCACGTAGTTCACCGACGCGACGGCCGGGTGGCCGCGCAGGAAATGCGCGACGGCGGCGGCGTTGTCGCCGGCGCGCTCGGTGCGCAGGTGCATCGTCTCCAGCGAGCGCAGCACCAGCCAGCTGGTATGCGCGTCGAGCTGGCTGCCGAGCAGGGTGCGCAACTGCTTCAGCGTGTGCACGAGGCCGGCGGCACCGCTGACGCCGCCGGCGAGAAGGTCGCTGTGGCCGCCTGCATACTTCGTCAGCGACGTCATGCAGAGGTCGGCGCCGTGGGCGAGCGGATTCTGCTGAAATGGGCCGAGGAAGGTGTTGTCCACCACCACCAGCGGGCGGTGGTCCTGCGCCTGCCCGACCTCCGCAGCGATGCGCGCGATCAGGGCGATGTCGGCGATGCCGCTGGTGGGGTTGGCGGGCGTCTCCACCATCACCAGCGCCAGGCGGCCGCGCGCGGCGGCGTCCTGTGCGGCGGTGCGGATAGCGGCTTCGTCGAGCGCGTCGCTGATGCCGATCGGGGTGATGCCGAAGCGGATCAGGTGGGTGTAGAGCAGTCCGTCGGTGCCGCCGTAGATGGGCCTGGTGTGCAGCACGGTGTCGCCGGGGCGCAGGAAGGCCTGGGTGACGGCGTTGATCGCCGCCATGCCGCAGTTGAAGCAGGCAGCATCCTCGGCGCCGTCGAGCACGGCCAGGCGTGCCTGCAGCATGGTGAGGTTCGGGTGATCCAGCCGGGCGTAGATGTAGTTCGGCTCGGCGGGCGTGTGCTCAGGTGGGGTCGCGCGGAAGTAGGCCTCGTGCACGTCCTTGGCGTGTTGCGCGCTGGGGTAGGAGAACGTGGATGTGGCGTAGAGCGGCGGCTTGACTGAGCCGTGATGCGCGCGGGCGTCGTAGCCGGCGGTGACGGTGTGTGTGTTGCGATGCATCAGGAAGCAAGGCCTTCTTTTTTGAAAAAAAGAAGCAAAAAACTTTTGTTCCCTAGGCACTCGTCTGCAGAACGTTCCGCGACAGCCGGACCAAAAGTTTTTTGGTTCTTTTTTTCAAAAAAGAACCGCTTGCTTGCTTTCATGCGTCGAGCCGCTCTAGCGCCCGCTCGGCCTGCGCGCAGTACCAATTGGTAAACCGGTTGACCAACGCCTCGGCCTCCTGGGAATACGGCCCAGGGACGTAGCCCACCGAGTTCACCCCGCGCTGGTTGTTCTCCACCAGCTCGATGTCCTGCTCGTTGGTCTTCAGCC
Source organism: Acetobacteraceae bacterium (assembly GCA_965198755.1). Lineage (GTDB taxonomy): Bacteria > Pseudomonadota > Alphaproteobacteria > Acetobacterales > Acetobacteraceae > BOG-908. The sequence goes on along the minus strand of OZ240673.1, from coordinate 1,879,205 downwards.
ACAGCTTCACCAGGTTTTCCAGGTGGTAGTCCTGGCCTTCCACCGCGTCGCCGTGCACAAACCACTTGGTGGTGACCAGCGTCTCCTGCGGGCCGGTCGGCTCGGCGGTGAAGACGAACACGTGGTCGGCCAGCGCGTGGCAGAAGCTGTTGGGCTCGCCGGCCCAGCGGACGGAGCCGATGTCGCCTGCCTCGTGCTCCACCATCAGGCGGCGGACGGCGTGCTTGCCGTCCATGGTCATCGACACGATGCCGTCGTTGAGCGGGAAGCGCACCGCCTGCCACCAGTCGCCCATGGTGGGGCCGATCGGCAGGCCGGCGCGTTCCATGCGAGCGTTGAAGCGAGCGGTGTGGCCGGCCTCGTCGTCCTCGAAATGGGCGCGCACCTCGGTGGGAAAGGCCAAAGCGAGGTCGGGGTGGCGCACGGCGCAGTGGTAGCACTCGCGCGCGTTCTCCATCACCAGCTTCCAGTTCGCCTTTTCGACAAAGGCCTGCTCGTGGGCCAGCTTGGCGTGCGGCAGGTCGTGCGGGGCGAGCAGCGGGGCCAAGCCCTCGGCGAACGCGTCGATCGGCGGCGGGTCGGCGGCGAGGCAAACGTAGATGCAGCCGGCGACGTTGCGGACGTGGATGGGCATCAGGCTGTGGCAGGCCGGGTCGAAATCGTCCTGCATGCGCCGCGCGCTGACCAGGCGGCCGGTCAGGTCGTAGCTCCACTGGTGGTAGGGGCAGACGAGCACCTGGCGCTGGCTACGGCCCGGCGGGCAGACCATCGCACCGCGGTGACGGCAGGAATTGTGGAAGCCGCGTATCTCGCCGGTGCGGTCGCGCAGCACCGCGATAGGTGAGGTGCCGATTGTGAGCGCCATCGCCGCACCTGGTGTGGGCAGCTCGCATTCCAGCCCGGCCAGCACCCAGGCACGGCCGAAGATGGCGCGCAGGTCGAAGGTGAACGCCTCCTCGGCGGTGTAGAGCGCCTGCGGCAGCGCGTGGCCCGGGCGGCGGGCGTGCAGCAGATGACGGACGCGGCTGAAATCGTGCATGTCCTGACCTCGGGCTTGCCTTTGCGGGCATGCATACGTGCCACAATGGGCCGGATGCCGGATAATGCTTTCTCATCATGAGGCCATTTGGTTCTGAGGTCTGCGTGCGGTTACGACTAGAGAGGAAGGCAAGCGGTTCTTTTTTGAAAAAAAAGAACCAAAAAACTTTTGTCTCCGCTGTCGCGCGCTCGCCGGAGAAAACCGCGACAGCCGCCATAAAAGCTTTTTGCTTCTTTTTCTCGAAAAAGAAGGCCTTGCTTCCTGCCAACGCCTCAGGAGTCTCCCCTCTCGTTGGTAACCTTCGACCGCCGCTGGCTACCCCTGAACGCGCTGCGCGCCTTCGACGCCGTCGGCCGCCACCTCAGCTTCACCGCCGCCGCCCACGCGCTGGGCGTCTCGCAGAGCGCCGTCAGCCGCCATGTGATCGGGTTGGAGGAACTGCTGGGCCACCACCTGTTCGAACGCCGGCCGCAATCGCTCGCCCTGACCAAGGCCGGGGTCGCCCTGCTGCCCATCGTCCGCGGCTCGTTCGACCGCATCGAGCAGGCGCTGAACGACGTGGTGCGCGGCGGCGGCGGCCTGCGCACGCTGCGCCTGCAACTGCCGCCATCCTTCGCGCAGAAGCTCGCACTGCCCATCCTGCACGGCTTCCGCGCCGAGTTCCCCGAGGTGTTCGTCGAACTCTCCAGCCAGGGCTTCACCGGCGCGCCGCGTAACGAGACCGACGTGGCGGTGATCTACGACCGGCCACGTACCGGCGTTGCCGTCTCCGACCTGCTGTGGATGTCGCGCGTGACGCCGGCCTGCAGCCCGCGTGTGGCCGAGGCCAACCGCGGCAAGTCGCTGGCCAGCTTCCTGGCCGATAACGAGCTGCTGCACGTCAAGCTGGACGGCGAGGCCCCGGGCATGATCTGGGACGCGTTCTCGCGCCATTTCGGCTTGGGCATGCGGACCGGGCGCGGGCTGGCCTTCGACACGGCGGCACTCGCCGCACAATATGCGGCCGGCGGCGAGGGGGTGGCGCTGCTGGATTTGGACCTGTTCGCACAGGACATTGCGGCGGGCGTGGTGGTGACGCCGTTCGAGCAGGTTTTCGAGGACGGGTACGGATACTTCCTCAACCTGGCGGCGGAGGATTTGAGCGATCCGGTGATCTCGGTGTTCCGGAGCTGGATGATCAGGAACCTGGCGCGGTGTCGGGAGCAGGGGCAGTGAAAGCAAGGCCTGCTGTTTCGAGTGTGCGTTCCAAAAGTCGGCTTGGTGAGTAGGCTAGCTTGGGTTCGATCTCCGGAGCGGATCGCCTCGGCGGCGCCACAGGTTTCGAGCCGAGAGTCGATCGTCTCGTGGCCATGAGCACCGGAGCGCAGACAAACTGCGCCGGATGGTCATAGAGGTGGCTTTTCAGACGAACCTTGACACGACGCAGAAATCTCCGGGGCGTGTCGCGGTGAGGCTTGGGCCGAGGCGATGACCGTTGCGATGTTGCCGATGTACGATCTGCCGGAGTTGCGTTCGGCGACCGACGCACTCTGGGCGGCGATCGCCACGCGCCTGCGCCGGGACGGCATCGACGCCCCGGACGGGCTGACGCGCACGCCGCACCTCGAGGAGTCCTGGACGGATCCGCGCCTATTGCTGGGGCAGACCTGCGGCTACCCGCTGGTGACCGCCTTGCGCGGCCGCGTCGGCCTGCTGGCAACCCCGCGCTACACCGCGCCAGGCTGCGACGGCACCCTCTACCGCAGCGCCATCGTCGTGCGCGACGATGCAGGCGCAACCAGCCTGACGGATTTGCGCGGAGGCGTCTGTGCCGTCAACGACGCAACGTCCAACAGCGGCATGAACGTCCTGCGCGCGGAGGTCGCACGACTTTCGCCGCACACGCCACGGTTCTTCCGCAACGTGGTCACCACCGGCTCGCACGCGGCAAGCGTGCTGGCGGTGGCAGAAGGCCGCGCCGACGTCGCCGCGATCGACTGCGTGACCTGGGCGCACCTGCAACGCCTGCGCCCGTCGCACACGCGCGGCCTGCGCCGGCTCGCCTGGACCGCGGCCACGCCCGGGTTGCCGCTGATCACGTCGGTGCTGACGAGCACCGCCGAACGAGATGCGTTGCTGCAGGCGCTGCAGGACGTGGCGGACGACCCTGCGTTGGCGGGCATTCGGGCAGAGCTTCTGCTTTGCGGCTTCGAGGTTGTGGGCTTGGACGATTACGACGCCATTCTGGACTTGCAAACAGGTGCGCAGCTTGCGGGGTATGCCGAGTTGTTGTGAGGAGGGAGCAAGCAAGCGCTTCTTTTTCGAGAAAAAGAAGGCCTTGCTTGCTTCCTATCGGCTCCGGGCCAACAACTTCTGCAAATACCCGACAATCTCGTTCGGCTGCACCGTAGCCCCGCGCACGATCTGGTCGAAATGCCGCGTCAGCGCGCGGATGTGGTCTGTCGAGTGGAACACCAGGTACGTCTGCCCCAGGTAGATCGCCGCGCGCATCGGCCCAAACACCGTCAGCGGTATCGAGAACAGCATCTTGCGATTGTAGAGGAACAGCCGGAAGCGCGGGTACAGCTCGTCGCACAGTGCGGCCATGTGTTCCAGCTGGGCGCGGCGAGCGGCCAGCGGCAGGGTGCGCCAGACGTCTTCGCCCCAGGCCAGCGCCTCCAACGTCTGCACCGCCGTGCAACATTCTATCTCGGTTTCCGGCTGCCGCAGGTAGTCCAGGCGGGACTGGGTGATTTCGATCCGGCGCCGTGGCCCGAGGGCGACGTAGTGGCCGTACTCGTCCTCGATGGCGGTGTCGGTCTTCAGCAGGTCCGGGAACGTGGTGGGGATGTGGCGAACGCGGTAGCCGGCCGCCTCGCGCAGCCAGCCGAGCAGGCGCTCGTCGAGCGGACTGGGCGCGTCACGCTCGATCTGCAGGCTTTCGGCCACCATGCCGGAATCTGGCCGCTCGCCCTGGCTCAGCCCCAGCAGCCAATCCAGCGACGTGTTGCCGGCCTGGGCGATGGCGGCAAGCGACTCCACCCGCGGCAAGCGGTCCGCCCCCGGCGCCAGCAGTTGGGAGAGGGTGCTGCGGTCGATACCGGCGGCGGCGGCGAAGTCGGTCTGGCTGAGCTCGGACCGGGCGAGCACCTGGCGTAGGCGCTGCTGGAACTGCGGCAGTATTTCGCGCCGGTCGAGCACGTCCTTGGTGGCCGGCATGCGGTGGCTCCAACCCAGATGCTACGTTGATACATTGAAAGATGCGCAAACACTACAGACGCGGTGGAGCGTGCGAAGATGCAGCATGTTCGGCACAAACGCTGCAAACCAAGGCTAATGTTTTGATCTAAGAATGGCATCTCTGGCCGGGCAGTCTCCCGGCCTGTGGGAGGAGGCGGCGGTGCGCTGGCCGGCAGTGTTGGGAGACAGAGCGCTTCGCCATGAGTGGCCGACCTGGCTGCTCATCGTCACGATCTATGCCGGATGGTTGGCACTCACCTGGTTCTGGACCGAGATGCCGCTCTGGGTCGCTGTCCCGCTCGGCGCCTGGTTCTGCGCTTGGCACATGTCTTTGCAGCACGAGCTGATGCACGGCCACCCGACACGCAGCACGCGCGTCAACACGGCCCTTGCCTGGCCACCACTGAACCTGTGGCTACCTTACCCGATCTATCGCGAGTCGCACCTGCGCCACCATCGCGCCGAGCACCTGGCCGACCCGCTGGACGACCCTGAGAGCACCTACATGGCGGCGGAAGATTGGGCCCGTGCCAGCCCGGCGCGCCGCTGGCTGCATGGTGCCTGCAACACGCTGACCGGCCGCCTGGTGTTCGGACCGGCCTGCACCATCGTGCGCTTCTGGCACGGCCAGCTGCGCGGAAGCCACGCAGGCCGCTGGTCGGTCTGGCTCGGCCATGCCGCCGGTGCCGGGCTGATACTGGTGTGGGTCTGCCTGGTCTGCCGCATCAGCCTGCTCGCCTACCTTGCCGGCTGCGTCTATCCGGCAACGGCCCTGATCATGGTGCGCTCGCTGGCCGAACACCGCGCGTCCGAGCGCGTGGAGGATCGTACCGCGGTGGTAGAACGTGCGGGCCTGCTAGGCGTGCTGTTCCTCAACAACAACCTGCATGTGCTGCACCATGCCTGCCCGTCGCTCCCCTGGTTTGCGCTGCCGGCGCAGTGGCGGCTCCGGCGCGCGCAGATGCTGGCGGCCGGTTTTGCACCTGTCTATCCGAGCTACCTGGACGTCGCCCGGCGCTTCGCACTGCGCCCGCAGCACCCGGGCCCCTACCCGGCGCAGGCAAAACCTGTTCTCTCAATGCCGACTTGAGACCGTCTGCAAAAAGATTAGCCAAAATCTTCTTTTTCGAGAAAAAGCAGCAAAAAGTTTTCGTTGTTGCTGGCGCAAAGCGTCCGTCTGCATGCACTCGGGCGACGAAAGTCTCCGGATTGTCTCTTCGAAGAACACGGCTTGCTTTCTCAAGTCCAGAACTCACCCGATTGCGTTTCCCTTGACCTCTGAATGGCTTGCCGACATATAAATCGGCCGCTGTCGGAAGTGCCGAATGCCGCCAGGCAACCAAGGGGACCATGGAGGCGGCAGATGGATGTGGCACCCGCAACCGTCGACACACCAGGCAAGATAGCGCGTGCCAACGGCCAAAACAGCCTTGCCGACGCAACGGCCACAGGCCGGTATCGCGATGATGCCGGTGACGGCCTGGTTCCCGCCAGAAGCTGTTCCAAACCACGCGCCGCGTGTGGGCTTTACGGCACGGCTTCGTACGGAGGCAGTTCCGGTCTGAGCAGTTGCGGTGCACGGCTGGGCCGGCTTGGCGTGAAGCCAGCGGCGGCTTCCCGGCTGCCAGCCCAGGTCCTGGCCGGCCGCCTGCAGCCGAACGCGGCGCTGGGCCGGCGGGGAACCGCGCGATGAGGGTCGGTCTGGTCCGGCGCCTGCCTGGCCCGCTGCGCCGCCCGGTTCTCATGGGCGCAAACTGGCTTCGCCACACGCTCGAGCAGCGCGCCGGTTACGGTGACCTGGACCCGGTCACGTTGCGGCAACTCGCCAGGATCTCCGCCCGGCAGGGCCGCCCCTACGACGGCGCGCGGGTGGCGGTCGTCGGCCTGTTCAGCAATCGCAGCGGCTTGCAGCGCGGTGCCGACCTGATGGTCATGGACCTGCGCGCCAACGGCCGCGAGGTGCTTGCTGTCGACGTCGGCCCGGCGCTGAACCTGCCTGCCAACATGCGGACCGGTGCCACGCAGAACGCCGCCTCGCTGCTCGACTTTCAGCCCACCGACGTCATCGTCCACCTCAACCCGCCGCTGTTCGCGCGTGCGCTGGCCCACCTGCCGGCCGCCAGCCTGTCGCGCGCGACCATCGTCGGCTACTGGGTCTGGGAACTCTCCCGGGTGCCAGCTTCCTGGCGAGAGAGCGCGCGTCACCTCGACGAAATCTGGTCGCCCTCGCCCTTCGCGGCCGGCTCCATCGCCGCAGGGCTCGGCGAGACCGGGATCACCATCCGCACGGTGCCGCACGCGGTGGACCGCGACCCGATGCCGCGCATCAGCCAGCCGGCGCGGGACGCTGCGCGCCTGGAGGCCGGCCTGGCGCGCGACCGCTTCGTCGTCGGCACGTCGTTCTCGTTCGACTCCAACTACGCGCGCAAGAACCCCTGCGCGGCCATCGACGCCTTCCGGCTCGCCTTCAGGGCGACCGAACCCGCCACGCTGCTGATCAGGTGCCACGACAGGCCGATGTACCCGCGCCTGTTCGATCACCTGGTGGGCTATGCCGGGCGAGACGCCCGAATCCGCATCGTGGACGCGTCGCGCTCGCCTCTGCAGATCCGCCAGTTCTACCCGTCGCTCGACCTCTACATGTCGCTGCATCGTGGCGAGGGCTACGGCCTCACTTTGGCGGAGGCGGCACAGGCCGGCCTGCCGGTCATCACGACCGGCTGGGGCTTGGCGCCGGACATCGCACTGCGTCCGCAAGTCAGGACGGTGGACTACCGCATGGTGGTGCCGCTCGATCCGCAGCGGTTCTACGACGGCTTTCCTGACGTGCTGTGGGCGGAGCCGGATCTGCTGCACGCGGCCGACCTGCTGCAGGCTGAGCACGCGCGGTGGCTTGTGGGGCAGGAGAGCCTTATGGAGACTGCTTCGCGGGTGGCGTAGGTAAGGAAGCAAGGCCTTCTTTTTCGAGAAAAAGAAGCAAAAAGCTTTTATCGCGGCTGTCGCGGTTCTCTCCGGCGAGCGCGCGACAGCGGAGACAAAAGTTTTTTGGTTCTTTTTTCCAAAAAAGAACTGCTTGCTTTCTTAGGACCACGATGACCCACCCCGAGCGCCTGGTGCTCGCAACCTGCATCCTCGCCTCCAGCCTGGCCTTCGTGGACGGCTCGGTCGTCAACGTCGGCCTGCCGGCGATCGGCCGCGACCTGCAGGCCGGCGCCGGCGCGCTGCAATGGGTGGTCAACGCCTACCTGCTGCCGCTGACCGCGCTGCTGCTGCTGGGCGGTGCCGCCGGCGACCGCTACGGGCGCCGGCGGCTGCTGGTTGCTGGCGTCGCCGTCTTCGCGGCCGCCTCGCTCGCCTGCGCGCTGGCGCCGAACCTCGCCGTCCTGCTCGCCGGGCGGATGCTGCAGGGGGTGGGTGCGGCGATGCTGATGCCCAGCAGCCTGGCCATCCTCGGCACCACGTTCGACGGGCCGGCCAAGGGGCGCGCCATCGGCATTTGGGCCGCCAGCGGCGCCGCCATGGGGGCGGCCGGACCGGTGCTGGGCGGCTGGCTGATCGACACGGTCGGCTGGCGGGCGATCTTCCTCATCAACCTGCCCGTCGCACTCTGCGCGATCTTCCTCGCCTGGCGGGTTGTGCCCGCGGACCTGGACGGCCGGGACTGGCCGATCGACGTCTGGGGCGGGCTGCTCGCCACGGGCGGGCTGGGTGCGGCCACCTGGGCCTTGACGGTCGGTGCCGGGCCTGCAGGCTGGACCGGCACCGCGCTGGCGGCGGCCGCGGCGGCCGCGGTGCTGATGGCGGGCTTCGTGGCGGTGGAACGCCGGCTGGGCGAGCGCGCGATGACCCCGCTCGCCCTGTTCGGCTCGCGCAGCTTCGTGGGCCTGACCGTGCTGACGCTGCTGCTGTACGGCGCGCTCGGCGGCCTGTTCGTGCTGCTGCCGTTCATGCTGATCCAGGAAGCCGGCTACTCCGGCAGCCAGGCGGGCGCGGCCCTGCTGCCTCTGCCGCTGGTGCTGTCAGCACTCTCGCCGGCGATGGGCGCGCTGGCCGGCCGCATCGGCCCGCGCCTGCCGCTGAGCGTTGGGCCGCTGGTGGTGGCCTGTGGGTTCGCGCTGATGACGCGGATCGACCCGCGCGCGGAGTATTGGACGCAGGTGCTGCCGGCGCTGCTGGTGGTCGCCGTGGGACTGAGCGGGGCGGTGGCACCGCTGACCACCGCGGTGCTGGCCTCGGTGGACGCCAGCCACACCGGCTCGGCGTCCGGGCTGAACAGCGCGGTGGCGCGGGGCGGGGGATTGGCTGCGACGGCGCTGGTGGGGTCCGTGCTGGCGGCGCGGGGTGGGGCGCTGCTGGGTGGATTTCACGTGGCGGTGGTGGTGGGGGCGGGGTTGTGCCTGGCGGCGGCGGCTAGCGCGTTTGGGTTGATTCAGAAGCAAGAAAGCAAGCAGTTCTTTTTTGAAAAAAAGAACCAAAAAACTTTTGTTCCTTAGGTTCGCGTCTGCAGAACGGTCCGCGACAGCCGGAACAAAAGCTTTTTGCTTCTTCTCGAAAAGAAGCGCTTACGCTTTCTTCGTCTCCGCCACGTAACGCTCGATCGCCGTCGCCAGCACCGGCAACGGCACGCCCCCGGTCTTGACCACCGCGTCGTCGAACCCGCCCAGGTCGAACTTCGCCCCCAGCGACGACCGAGCCATCTCACGCAGCCGCAGTATCTCGTTGTGGCCCATCTTGTAGCCGCAGGCCTGCCCGGGCGAGGCGCAGTAGCGGTCCGTCTCGCTGGTCATCGCGGCCTGGCCCTTGCCGGTCTGCTCGACCAGGAAGGCCACCGTCTGCTCGCGCGTCCAGCCCATGGCGTGCAGGCCGGTGTCGGCCACCAGGCGGCAGGCGCGGAACTGCTGCGCCTGCAGGTAGCCGATGCGGCCAAACGGGTCGTTGTCGTAGAGGCCGTGCTCGTCGACCAGCTGTTCGGCGTACAGCGCCCAGCCTTCGACGAAGGCGTTGAAGCCCATCATCGAGCTGATCAGCGGAATCTCGGCGTGGTGCTCGGCGAGGTAGGCGCCCTGCCAGGTATGGCCGGGAATGCCCTCGTGCGCGGTCAGCGTCGGTAGCTGGTATTTCGGCCAGAGCGTGGTGGTTTTCAGGTTGACGTAGTAGATCGCCGGGCGCGAGCCATCCAGCGAGGCGAAGTTCATGTAGCCGAGCGCTGCGCCGTCCTGGATGTCCGGCGGCACGCGCTTGACCTGCACGTCTGCCTTCAGCCCCAGGTGGGAGACCTGCGGCAGCAGCGGCCGGATGCGGGCGATGCATTCGTTGAGGTAGGCGATGAGCTGCGTGCGGCCGGCGTCGGTGTCCGGGTATAGGAAGCGCGGGTCCCTGTTCAGCGCCTGCAGGCGCTCGCTGATAGTGCCTCTGGTCAGGCCCTGCGCCTTCAGCAGCACGTCCATGCGGGCGCGCAGCGCGCTGTTCTGCTCCAGGCCGAGCTTGTGGATGTCGGCCGGCGAGGTGGTGGTGGTCGTGCCCAGGCGCAGAGCGTAGGCGTAGTAGGCGTCGCCGTCCGGCAGGCGCTGCACGCCGGCGGTGTGCGGCGCGTGCGCGGTGACGGCGGAGAACGCAGTGATCTGCCGATCGAGTGCGGGGTAGACGCTGTCCTGCACGATCTTCGCACAGCGCCCGGCCCAGTTGCCCGGCAGGTTCGCCTTGGCCGCGCGCGTGGCCAGGGAGGACACCATCGGCTGCTGGTCCGCCGGCACCGCCCGGAAGCCCTTCAGCTGGCCCAGCGCGTTGGCGGCGATGAAGTCCGGCGGCACGACACCCGCGGCAGCATCCGTGCGCAGCCGCGCGGTCTCCTGGTCCAGCACCCTGCCGAAGGCCGACACGCGTGCCAGGTAGGCCTCGGCGTCGGCGGTGGTGCGCACCTGGTGCTCGGAGTTGAGGAACTCCGGCAGCGAGGTCACCGCGCCGTTCTGCTGGCTGATGACGTAGGGCGAGGTGCCGCCGGAGAAGCCGGACGCGGCACCGCCGCCGTAGCGGAAGGCAGTGCCGTCGATGCCGCGGGCCGTTGCGTACAGCACGGTGTCGTAGCGGGTGCGGTCGGTGTCGGACAGGCCGGCGGTGCCCAACGACGTCAGGCGCTGGCGCATGCTGCGGACCTGCGCGGCCCAGGCGGCGTCCGCGGCCGGCGAGTCGTCGGAGAGCAGGGATTTCAGGTTGGCGTAGCTGCCGGTGTCCAGGCCGAGCGCGGTCGCCTGCTCGGGCGAGAGGCGCAAAAGCTCGTCGGCGAAGGCGGCGAGCAGGTCGTGCAGGTTAGCCGGCTGGTTGGGCGTTGCCAGGGATGGCGTGGCGAGTGCGGCGGCCGCGCCGGCCTGCAACAGGGTTCTGCGGTTCAGCATTACGCGGCTCGTCCTTGATCAAAGTGCGGCTTACTGGCTCGGTCGTGCGTGCAAGGAAGTCAAGGCAAGCGGTTCTTTTTTGAAAAAAAGAACCAAAAAACTTTTGTTCCCCTGGGCGCGCGCCGGTTGAAATGTCCGCGACAGCCGAGACAAAAGCTTTTTGCTTCTTTTTCTCGAAAAAGAAGGCCTTTGCTTTCTGCAAAACCTTGGCCGTTGCGGGCGCCGATCGGACGTTTACCGCCCACGGAAATCGGATGACCCAACGCCACCACGCTTCGTTCGCCGACAAATCTATAAGTCTGCGCATTCGTCAGACTACTTTTTCAACCAGCCACAGAATTGGTCATACAGGTCCAAGTGACTGTAGAGGCGTGGCATGTGCTGCCTCATTGAGCCCAGTGCAGGCTTTGGATGTCTCAGGTGAGTGACATCGGCGGCCGTGATTTCCTCTCGATGAAGAGCAAGAAAGCAAGGCCTGCTTTTTTGAAAAAAAGCAGCAAAAAACTTTTGTCCCGGCTGTCGCGGAGGTTTCTGCAACGCGCGCCCAGGGGAACAACAGCTTTTGGTTCTTTTTTCCAAGAAAGAACTGCTTGCTTGCTTATTTGACAACCGCCCGATCCTCGCCCGAAGGTGCCGGCCCTGTAACCAAGGACGCCTCCGGATGCGCATCGGTCTTCCCGCGATCCTGCTGGCCGCCGCGCTTGCGCCGGCGCACTCGACGACGCCGCTGCTGCTGCAGCACCCTTCGCTGTCGCGCGACCGGATCGCGTTCGAATACGCCGGCGAGATCTGGACGGTGCCGCGGGACGGCGGCACGGCAACCGCGCTGGTGGTTGGCCAGCAGCGCAACCACGGGCCGATCTTCTCGCCGGACGGCAGCATGATCGCCTACACGGGCATGCTGGACGGCAACAACGCGGTTTACGTGGTGCCGGCTTCGGGCGGCAACCCGGTGCGGCTCACCTGGTATCCTGGAAAAGACGCGGCCGTCGGCTGGATGCCGGACGGCAAGTCCGTGCTGTTCAGCAGCCTGCGTGACTCGCCGCGCGACCTCGCGCGTTTCTACACCGTGCGGGTTGCAGGCGGCCCGGCGACCGCGCTGCCGCTGCCGTCCGGCGACCAGGCGAGCTATGCGCCGGATGGCACACACCTGGCCTACACGCCGTACGACCAGTGGCAGCCGGCGTGGAAACACTACCGCGGCGGACAGACGGCGCGCATCTGGATCGCCGACCTCGCGACATCGCAGGTCAGCGAGATACCCCGTGTCAACTCCAACGATCGCGATCCGCAGTGGGTCGGCAACACGGTCTACTTCCTCTCCGACCGCGGCGGTCCCATGGCGCTTTATGGCTATGACACCGGCACGCGTGCGGTCCGCAACCTGGTTCCCAACCCGCGCGGGTTCGACATCGCATCGGCCGCTGCAGGACCAGGTGGCATCGTCTACGACCAGTTCGGCACGTTGCGCCTCTACGACATCGCGTCCGGTAGTAACCACGTGGTGCCCGTGCGCATTGCGGCGGAGTTGCCGCAGGCTCGCGCGCGCCTTGCCAAGGTGGATCCCAAGCAGATCCTCGCCGCGTCCATCACGCCTTCCGGCAAGCGCGTGCTGCTGGAGGTGCACGGCGACATCCTCTCCGTGCCGGCCGAGAAGGGTTCGGCGCGCAACCTGACGCAGAGCCCCGGCGTGGCAGACCGCGACCCCGCCGCCTCGCCTGACGGCAAGAGGGTCGCCTATCTCAGCGACGAATCCGGCGAGTACGCGCTGCACGTGCGCGCAGCCAGCGGCGTGGGGCCGGTGCAGAAGATCGCTCTAGGCACGCCGCCGTCGTTTTTCTACGCGCCGCGATGGTCGCCGGACGGCGGCAAGATCGTGCTGCACGACAAGCGGTTGAATTTGTGGCTGGTGAATGTGGACAAGCCGGGCGCGCCGGTGCGCGTGGACACCGATCTGTTCGACAGCCCGGCTTACGACTTCAACCCCGGATGGTCGGCGGACAGCCGCTGGATCGTCTATTCCAAGCAACTGCCGAACCACTTGCACGCGGCGTTCGTCTACTCGCTGGACAGCGGCAAGGCGGCGCAGGTGACGGACGGGCTGAGCGACGTGCCAGCCGCGCGCTTCGATCGCAACGGCAAGACGTTGTACTTCGTCTCCTCCACCGACGAAGGGCCGGCTGCCGGCTGGCTGGATCTCTCCAGTTACGGACGCGCACAATCCGGACTGGTCTACGCGATGATCCTGCGGCGTGACGCGCCCACGCCGCTGCCGCCGGAGAGCGACGAGGAGAACGCGGCCGACTCGGCAGGCGACAAGCCGGCGGACGCCCCGGCGCCGGGCAAGCCCGCCGGCAAGCCTGGCAAGGACGTCAAGCCCGAAGCGGTGCGCATCGACTTTGCAGGCCTGGACAGGAGGATCGTGCAACTGCCGATGCCGCCGGCCAACTACACCGCGCTGGAGACGGGCGAGAGCGGCATCGTGTTCGCCACCGCCGCCGCGCCGGCGCAGACCGACCAGGACCTGCTCGACAGTGACGGCGACCCGCGTCCGCAAACGCTCTCGCGCTTCGAGCTGAAGACGCGCAAGACGGAGACGATCGCCGAAGGCATCGACGAGGACAGCTTCCGGCTGTCCGCCGACGGCAGTCACGTGCTGTTCGCCAAGGACCACGCCTGGTTCGTCGCCAAAAGCGGCGAGAAGGTCAAGGACGGCGACGGCAAGCTGAAACTCGACGACGTGACGCTGTGGGTCGACCCGCTTGCAGAGTGGGCACAGATGTACCGCGAAGCCTGGCGCATCGAGCGCGACTTCCTCTACGATCCGAAGCTGCAAGGCCTCGACCTGGCCCGCGCCGAGCACCTATACGCCGCCTTCGTGCCCGGCCTGGGCGGCCGCGAAGGATTGAGCGCACTGCTCGAGGAGATGACCGGCCATATTGGCGTCGGCCACACCTTCGTGCGCGGCGGCGCGTTTGCGAAGTTCGGCCAGGAGAACACCGGCCTGCTCGGCGCGGACTACACGCCGGACGGTGGGCATTACCGCATCTCCCGCATCCTGTGCGGCGAGAACTTCAACCTAAAGCTGGAAGCACCGTTATGCGCGCCCGGCGTGGACGTGCACGAGGGCGACGTGCTGCTGGCCGTCAACGGACGTGACGTCGCCACCGATGCCGATCCGTACCGTGCCTTCATCGGCCTGGCCGGCAAGCCGACCGTCATCACCGTGGCCACGGCGGCAGACGGACACGGGGCGCGCGACGTCACCGTCGTGCCAACCGCCAAGGAGGACGAACTTCGTTTGCGGAGCTGGATGCAAGCCAACCGGCAGAAGGTGACGGAGCTGTCCGGCGGCAAGCTCGCCTACGTTTACGTGCCGGACACTAACGTCGGCGGCTGGGCGAACTTCAACCGTTACTATTTTGGCCAGGTCGGCAAGCAGGGCGTCATCGTCGACGAGCGTTTCAACCACGGTGGGCAGATTGCAGACTACATCGTCGACAAGCTGAAACGGGAACCGGAGATGGTGAACGCGACGCGCGAAGGTGCAGAGACGATAGAGCCGGCATCGGCGATCTTCGGGCCGCGCGTGATGATCACCAACCAGATGTCCGGCTCCGGCGGCGACGCGTTGCCCTGGCTGTTTCGCAAGGAGCACGTCGGCACGCTTGTGGGCGTGCGTACCTGGGGCGGGCTGGTGGGGATCGGCGGCTACCCCCGTCTGATCGACGGCGGCAGCATCACCGCGCCGCGCTGGGCAATCTACGGCACGCACGGCAAATGGGAGGTGGAGGACGAAGGCATTCCGCCGGATGTGGAGGTTGTGCAGGACCCTGCGCTGGTCAGGCAGGGACACGATCCGCAGTTGGAACGCGCGGTGCAGGTGGAGTTGGACATGCTGGCCAAGTCGCCGCCGCAACAGTTTGTTCGGCCGGCGTATCCGGATCGCAAGCCGGTTTTGCCTTATGCGCCTTGAAAGCAAGCGCTGCTTCGAGAACAAGAAGCAAACAGCTTTTGCTCCGGCTGTCGCGATCCGTTCAACCGGCGCCTATGTCAGGAACGGGAGTCTCTTGGTTCTTTTCAGCGTCCGTTTCGACAGTTGGCATGGTGAGTCGGCTGGCGAGGCTTTCCAAACGCCGGAGCGGAGTTGCCTCTCGTGGCCATGAGCACCGGATCGCCGAAAAACCTCGCCAGATGGCCAACATGGCGAGTTTTTAAACGGACACTCAAGACAGAACTGTCTGCTTTCTTCCTTGCCTGACATGTCTCTCTCCGCCTGGAGCCGCGCCCTCACCTTGACGGCGCCCTACGCCCGCGGCACCGGCGAGACTCTGCCCGCATTGCTGGCCGCTTCGCGCGGCGACAGCATAGCGCTGATCGACGAGGCGCAAACGCTCACCTATGCCGGCCTGGCCGCGCAGATGAACCGCTATGCACGCTGGGCATTACGACAAGACCTGGCACCCGGCGAGGTGGTGGCGTTGATGCTGCCGAACTGCGCGGCCTACGTGGCTATCTGGCTCGGCATCACCGCGGTGCGTGGCGTGGTGGCGCTGATCAATCCGCAAGTAACCGGAGACGGGCTGGCCCACGCCATCCGCGCCGTGCAGCCGCGTCACATCATTACCGACGATGCAGGCGCCGCAGCATTGCTTGCCGTGTCTGGGCGGTTGCCGACGGGGATGCAGACATGGTCGTTCGGACCCGGCGGCGGTCATGCACGGATCGAAGATGCCACGGCACAACTCTCGCCTGAGCCGCTCGACCTGCCGGCGGAACGGACCGCTACGCTGACCGACCTGGCGCTCTACATCTACACCTCCGGCACCACGGGCTTGCCAAAGGCCGCGCGGATCAGTCATCGCCGCGTCGCGGAATGGAGCTTCTGGTTCGCCGGTATGATCGACACGCAGCCGTCGGACCGGATGTTCAACTGCCTGCCGATGTTTCACAGCGTGGGCGGCGTGGTCGCCATCGGCGCCATGCTCGCCGGCGGCGGCTCCGTGCTGATCCGCCGCAGTTTTTCCGCCAGCCGCTTCTGGGACGACGTGGTGACGCATCGCTGCACCATATTCCAATACATCGGCGAGCTGTGCAGACACGTTCTCAACGGTCCCGGCCCGGGGCCGGTTGGCGGTCACAGCCTGCGCCTGTGTTGCGGCAACGGACTGCGCGGCGACGTGTGGGAGGCGTTCGCCGCGCGTTTCCACATTCCGCGCATCCTGGAGTTCTACGCTTCCACGGAAGGCAACGTCTCGCTCTACAATGTTCCCGGCCGGCCAGGCGCCATCGGTCATCTCCCCGGTTTCCTGGCGCACCGCGCGCCGGTGGTGCTGGCGCAGTGCGACACGGAGTCAGGATTGCTGTTGCGGGATGCGAGCGGGCTAGCTTGCGTGTGCCAGCCCGGCGCGACCGGAGAGGCGCTTGGCCGCATCGCCAGCCGCGCCTTTGAAGGCTACACCGACCAGGAAGCAACCGACGCCAAGATCGCCCACGACGTGTTGTCGCCCGGAGATTCCTGGTATCGCACCGGCGACCTGATGCAGCGTGATGCCGCCGGCTACTTCACGTTCGTTGACCGGCTGGGCGACAATTTCCGCTGGAAAGGCGAGAACATCGCCAGCGCCTGGGTCGCCGACGCACTATGCCGCGTGTCCGGCATCCAAGAGGCGGTCGTCTACGGCGTGCCGGTTCCAGGCCACGAAGGCCGCGCTGGCATGGCCGCGTTGACGGTGTCAGCAGACTTCACGCCCGACAGCCTGCGTGCGCATCTCGAGCAGCAACTGCCGGCCTATGCCTGGCCCGTGTTCCTTCGGATCGTGCCAGACATCTCCGCCACCGCCACGTTCAAGCCGCTGCGCGCAGCGCTCGTGCGTGAAGGTTATGATCCGCAACGGGTGACGGACACCTTGTACTACTACACTAAGGAGCAAGGCGCCTATCTACGTCTGGACGTGGTTGCATTGGAAGAGATCGCGACCGGGAAGGCACGGATCTGACGCTGGCCAGCAGGGCAAGGAAAGCAATCGTTCTCTTTCCCGAGAGAAGAAACAGAAGACTCGTGTCAGCGCCGTTGCAAACTGTAGCAAGACCCGTCGCAATATGTGAACGTTCAGAAAACGTCCGCTGCGACGGCATGAAAGCAAAGCTGTTGACGCGAAAGGTCCAAACTCTCGACCGCCGACAAACAAGTCAGGCAACCCCGTGGGAACTATCCCTTCGAGGTGTTGACCTTTGAGAGGCAATACCAACCGGCCTGAAGGTTGACCGTTCCAAAGCAAGCAAGGCCTTCTTTTTTGAAAAAAAGAAGCAAAAACTTTCCTGGTTACGCATCTTGCTCAGCCAACGGCGCACGTGTTCGACTCGGTCAAGTAGCTGAGTTGAAGGGGTTTTCGGTGGCGCGCAACAAGGTGCAGTTTCAGAAAGGCCTCAGTGAGCCGGCGTTTGAGCGGCAGTATGGCACCGAGGAGCAATGCCGCACGGCGGTGATAGCGTCGCGTTGGCCCGACGGCTTCCGGTGCCCGGGATGCGGTGGCGCCAAGCACAGCGAGGTCGCGACCCGTCAGCTGTTCCAGTGCAGCACGTGCCGGCTGCAGACCTCGGCAATCGCCGGGACCATCTTTGCATCGAGCAAACTGCCGCTGCGGACCTGGTTTCGGGCGATCTACCACATGACCCAGACCAAGCAGGGCATCTCCAGCATCGAACTCGGCCGCCGGCTCGGTGTCACGCAGACCACGGCCTGGAAGATGAAGCACAAGCTCAAGCAGGTGATGCTCGAACGCGATGCAGCCAAACACCTGTCTGGCCGCGTCGAGATCGACGACGCCTATGTCGGCGGGCAACGCGGCGGCGGCAAGCGCGGACGCGGCGCGCCCGGCAAGACGCCGTTCGTCGCCGCCGTCGAGACCACGCCGGACGGCAAGCCGAGCCGCCTCAAGCTGCGCCGAGTCGGCAGTTTCTGCAGCCGCTCGATCGAGGCGTTTGCCCGCACCAGCCTTGATCCTGGTTGCGTCGTTGTCAGCGACGGCCTGCGCTGCTTCGGCGCGGTGAGAGAGGCAGGATGCATCCACGACGTGATGATCACCGGCTCGGGGCCGGCGGCGGCGCAATCGGCTTCGTTCAAGTGGGTCAACACGGCGCTCGGCAACATCAAGGCTGCGATCACCGGCACCTACCGTTCGATCAACACCAAGCACGTGCCGCGCTACCTGGCCGAGTTCGAATACCGCTTCAACAGGCGATACGATCTTGCCGCCATGATCCCGCGCCTGACCTGGGCCGCCACACGAACCCCGCCGATGCCTTACAGGCTGCTGAAGTTGGCTGAAGTTCATGCGTAATCAGGAAAACTTTTGACTCCGCTGTCGCCGTCCTTTCCGGAGAGCGCGCGACAGCGGAGTCAAAAGTTTTTGGTTCTTTTTTCAAAAAAGAACCGCTTGCCTTGCCTTACCTCACGCCAAAGCCCCCGCGTCCACCGTCATCACCGTCCCTGTCACGTTCCTCGCAGCCTCGTTCAGCAGGTAAGCCACCGCCTGGGCCACGTCGTCAGCCTCCACCAGCCGCTGCAGCGCGTTGCGGCGCGCGATCTTGTGCAGCTCGTCCGCGCTCAAGGTTTGCGTCATGTCCGTCTCGATGAAGCTGGGTGCGACCGCGTCCACCGTGATGCCCAGCGGCCCCAGCTCGCGTGCCAGGGCGTGGGTGAAGCCTACCAGCCCGGCCTTGGTGGCGCCGTAGACGGACAGGCCGCTTTGGCCGCGTGTGGCGGTGATGGACGCCATGTTGACGATCCGGCTGCCGCCGCTGACCATCATCGCGCGCACCGCGTGCCGGGTCAGCGTGATGGGGGAGAGCAGGTTCAGCCGGATCAGCTGCTCTATCTTCGCGTCGTGCATCAAGGCCAGCACGCCGCTGGTGCCGAGGCCTGCGTTGTTGACCAGCCCGTAGAGCGGCCCGAAGGCGCCGGTGAGCGCGCTCACTATCGCCGGCAGTGCTGCGATGTCGCCCAGGTCTGCCGCGTGGAAGCCGATTGTACCTGCGCCGGCCTCGCGCATGCAGGCGGACAGCGCGTCGGATTGCGACCGCGCGACGGCGATCGGCCGGTAGCCGGCTTCGGCCAGCCGGCGCACGACGGCCAGGCCGATGCCGCGGCTGCCGCCGGTGACCACGACGTTACGCATGCGAGCGGATAAGTTTCCCCGACGTGCCCACGCCCAGTTCCGGCACGAAGCGCACCGCAGCGGGCACCTTGTAAGCGGCCAGGATGGCGCGGCAGGTGCGCAGGATGTCGCTTTCCACCTCGCGCGGGGCGGTGCTCGGCTGGCCGGCAGCGTCCTCGTGCAGCACCACGTCCACCACGACGATGGCGCCGGTGATCCGGCTGGCCTTGGCGCGCGCCTGCGACATCGCCACGCCGGGGTGGCCGTTGACCGCCGCTTCGACCTCCTCCGGGTGCACCTTCTGGCCGCCGACGTTGATCACGCCGTCCCGCCGGCCGGCGAACCGCGCGCGGCCGCCCGCTGTCTCGATGGCGTCGTGGGTGTCCACGAAGCCGTCCGGCTGGCGCAGCGCCGGTGCGGCCTGGCCAAGGTAGCGCGTGGCGGTGCCGGGCGAGCGCAGGCGCAGCGTGCCGCCGGCGGCGCACAGCTCCACGTCGCCGCGCGTCTGGCCAAGCCAGCCGGCGGGGAAGCCGGCCAGCCCGTCTGCCACAGCGAAGCCCACGCCGGCTTCGGTGGAGGCAAAGGCGTGGCAGATACGCGCGCCGGGGTAGGCGGCGCGCAGCGCGTCCAGGATCGCCTGGTCGGCCACTTCGCCGGACAGCCGCACGTCACGCGGGCAGATCAGCGCCGCCTGCGGGGTGAGCAGCGCGCGGCGCCAATGGGTTGGCGTGCCGGATAGGAAGCCGATGCCCGCCTGGCCGGCGCGGGCGAGGAACGCTGCCGGTGCCTCGTCCGGGCTGGAGAGCACCATGGACCCGCCGCCCACCAGCGCGCGCAGCAGGATCTGCAGGCCGCCGTAGCGCCTGACGTCATAGAAGGTGGAGAACACCAAGGCAGCGGCCGGCGTGCCGGACGGGATGGCGGCCAGCAGGCTGGCCAGGCGATGCAGTACCAGTTTTGGCGCGCCGGTGGAGCCGGAGGTGAACAGCACCCACTCCGTCTCGCACTGCGGGTGGCGGGGGCGCCCAGCCGGGCGCGGGCGGACGCCGGGGGCCAGGCAGCGGACCTGCCGCGGCTGATGCATCTTGGTACCGGCCGCGTCATGCGCTACCGAGGCACCGGCCGCGTCGAGCACCACCGCGGCGCCGGCCGTGTCACCCACCACCACAGTGACGTCTGCCTCGCGTGCCGCCTGGGACAGCTGGTCAGGCGTCATGCCGGGCGGGCACAGCACGATGCGGCGCGCCAGCCCGTCCAGCTCCAGCAGGGCGCACACGGTGGCCAGCTGCGTGGTGGTGCACAGCATGACGCACTGCCCGGCGAACACCTTGGCCGGAGCGGCGAGCGAGGTGCCGCTCCCGAGCACCTCCAGCGGCAGGCGCACCTGCGCGTCGGCGACGAACCGGCTGGCCAGCCCGCCTTGCGCCGCGGTGCGCTGCCAGAGCGTGGCAGATGCCGCCGCCAGCAGGGTCATTGCTCAGGCACCCGCGCGCGCACCAGGCGAGCCCTCGCGGACCCGGACGGCAGGCGCGGCAGGGCCGGCACGCTCGTAGAGAGTCACGAAGTCGCCGAAGCTGGCCGGCAGCACCAGGTCCTCGGCGGCGAACGGGTCCACGCCGAGCCGCACCTCCAGCCGCGCCACGATCACCGCCAGGCACAGCGAATCCAATGCCATGCCGAACAGCGGTGTGTCCGCGTCCAGCGCGCCCAGCGTCACGCCGTGTTCGTGCGCCACCTCCGCGAAGGTCTCGGCCACGGCCGCCCTTACCGCCGCATTCGGCACCGTCGCATCCGGGCTGGTCGTCATCTGGTCCATGCGCTCTCCATGTTGCCGGCTGAGGGCGGCTGGGCCGGCACCGCGCCGGTTTCGGCCGGCAGGGCCGGCGCCGCGGCGGCTTGCGGCCGCCTGCCGGCGCCCAGGTCGGCCAGCCAGTTGGCGTAGAGGCGGACCGCCACGCCGGACCAGCCGTCGCGCAGATCCGCAGCACAGGCGGCAGGAAACGCGTCCATCCCCACGGCGTGGCGGTCGCGCGTGGCGCGTGCCTGGAACTCCTCCAGCGCGGCGCGGCTGGCGGCGCTGAAGCAATGCCGCGGCAGGCCGGGATAGGGCGCGGTGCCACCGGCGAGGAAGCGCGCGACGTCGCGCCGGTACTCTCGCAATAGCGCCTGCGCGTCGTACTCCGGATGGCCCTGGCAGAACACGAAGCGGGTGCCGCCGCGGCCGCCGACCCTGCGGGTGAACACATCCGCCCCGGCCTCCGCCGAGCTCGACAGGATGCGGTAACCGCAGGCCAGCAGCGCGTCCGCGCCCACGGCGTTGTGGCGCGAGTGCGGGACGCGCCAGCGTTGCGGCAGCCCGGTGGTGATGGGGTGGGCGGCGCCGGTGCGCGCGCAGGCCATCAGGCCCACCAGCTTGGCTGGCAGGCGCCGGCGTTCGATGCCGTCCAGCCAATGCACGGCGGCGTGGGCGGCCATGCACAGCCACATCGCCGGTAGCGCCTGCTCGGCCGCGTAGTCCACCAGCCTGGCCAGACCCGGCCAGGCTGGCTCGTCCCGCAGGGCGTGAGCGGCCGAGGGGGCGCCGGTCACGATCAGCCCGTCCAGCCCGGCCTGCCGCAGGGCATGCGGGGTGGCGGCGGCGGGCCCGTCCAGGGTGAAGCAGCGTAGCGCCACCGGGGCGTGCGGGGATGCGGCGGCGAGCAGGGCGCGGATGCGGCGCTCGGTGGGCGCGTGCGCCTCGCCGCCCATGGCGTTGACCAGGCCGATGGCGATCCCGCTCATGCCGCCTGCACCGCGGCCGGGCGCCGGCCGATGGCGGCGGCCAGCGCCTGGTCCAGGTCGGCCAGGATGTCGTCCGCGTGCTCGATGCCGATGCTGAGCCGGATCATGTCCGGCGAGACGCCTGCCGCCGCCTGTTCGGCCGTGGTCATCTGGCGGTGGGTGGTGGACGCCGGGTGGCAGGCCAGAGACTTCGCATCGCCGAGGTTGACCACGCGGCGCACCAGGCGCAGCGCGTCGTAGAACGCGGTGGCGGACGCCAGCCCGCCGCGCACGCCGAAGCTGAGCAGCGAGGGCGCCCGGCCGGCGCAGTACCGCTGCAGCAGCGCGTGGTACGGACTGTCTGCGAAGCCGGTGTAGCTGACCCACGCAACGCGCGGGTCGTCACGCAGGAAGCGCGCGACCGTGCGGGCGTTCTCCACGTGGCGGTCCATCCGCACGCCCAGCGTCTCGATCCCCTGCAGCAGCAGGAACGCGTTGAACGGCGAGAGCACCGCGCCCATGGTGCGCTGGAACACGCTGCGGCAGCGCGCGATGTAGGCGGCCGCCCTGAACCGCTCGGTGTACACCAGGCCGTGGTAGGAGTGGTCTGGCTCGTTGAACATCGGGAAGCGTCCGGCCTGCGCACGCCAGTCGAAACGCCCGGCATCCACGATGGCGCCGCCCAGCGTGGTGCCGTGGCCGCCCATGAACTTGGTCAGCGAGTGCACCACCACGTCCGCACCGTGCTCGATCGGGCGCAGCAGCATCGGGGTGGCCACCGTGTTGTCCACCACCAGCGGGACGCCCTGCGCGTGCGCCACACGCGCCAGTTGAGACACGTCGCAGATATTTCCCGCAGGGTTGCCGACACTCTCACAGAAAACCGCGCGCGTGTCGCCATCAATCAGCGCCGCAATGCTCTCCGGCTGGTCGTCCGCCGCGAAACGCACACTGACGCCCTGGCGGCGCAGATGGTGCGCGAACAGCGTGTGGGTGGTGCCGTAGAGCTGCGGCACGGAGACGATGTTGCTGCCGGGATCAACGAGGTTGGCGATCGCGGTGTGCAGCGCGGCCTGGCCGCAGGCGGTGACCATCGCCTGCAGCCCGCCTTCCAGCAGTGCGACGCGGCGTTCCAGCACCTCGCAGGTGGGGTTGCTGATACGGCTGTAGCGGTAGCCTTCCGCTTCGAGGTCGAACAGGGACGCGGCATGCTCGGCACTGTCGAACGCGTAGGCCGCGGTCTGGTAGATCGGCACGGCAAGCGCGTGCGTGGTCGCCTCGGTGTCGTACCCGCCGTGGATGGCGGCGGTGTCCCTGTGCAACGCGAGTTCCTCGTGTGCGCCGGCGCTTCGTTGCGCTGCAATCAACTGAAACATTACATACACGGTGTGAAATTGCGCAGGTAACACGTTTGCGTGTTACCTGTTGGGTAAGCAAGCAAGGCCTTCTTTTCTGAAGAAAAGAAGCAAAAGACTTTTGTCTCCGCTGTCGCGGACTCTCCGGCGAGCGCGCGACAGCGGAGACAAAAGTTTTTTGGTTCTTTTTTTCAAAAAAGAACTGCTTGCTTTTGCCCGCGCGCAGCTTCCAGCGCGGTTACCAACTCAGCAACATCCTGAGTCGTCGTCCTGCCGTTGCTGATGCAGACGCGGACCACCTGCACGCCTTCGAAGCGCGTCGTGAACACCCACGCACGGCCGGCGGCGACGACACGTTGCACGATGATGTTCGCCGCCGGCGCCCCGTCCGGCGGCAATACGCAGAGTACAGCAGCAGGCGAGGCGTTGACCACGCGCCAGCCGAGCGCCTGCAGGTCGCGCGCCAGCAGTGCCGCCAGCCCGATCGCGTGGTCCACCTGCGCGCCGTGACCCTCCCAACCCGCGGTTGCCAGCGAGAGGAACAGCCGCAGCCCGAGGAAGCGGCGCGACCATTGCACTGTGGTGGCGTAAGGATCTTCCTGTGCCACGCCTGGCGGCATGAAGCTGGTCTGCACGTGGAACGTCGCGGCCAGGTCGGCGCTGCGGCGCGCCAGGAACACGCCGCAGCCCATGGTTGTGGCGAACCATTTGTGAGCGTCGATCGTCACCGAATCCGCCCGCTCCATGCCGCGCAACTGTTTGGCATGCGTGCAGGATGCGATCAGCGCGCCACCCCAGGCTGCATCTACGTGGAACCAAATATGCGTGGCGTGTGCGACGTTCGCACACGCGGTTAACGGATCGATCATGCCGGCACCCGTGGTGCCCGCTGTCGCGGCGATCATCACCGGCATGTCGCCCGCCGCGATATCGTCGCGCAGAACGCAGTCGAGTTGTGCCGCATCAAGCCTGCCCGTGCCGTCGGTTGCAACGAGACGCACCGCTTCGCGCCCGATCCCGGCCATCTGCGCGATCTTTATCCACGCCAGGTGCGCGTCACGCGAAACGTAGATGCGCGGCGCACCGGCGAAGCAGCGCACGCCCTTGCTCGCGAAATCTTGATGCGCTGCCGTCAGCGCGCAGATCAGCGCGGTGAAGTTCGCCTCCGAGCCGCCTGTGGTGAAGTGGCCGCCGGCACCGTCAGGCAACCCCGCGCGGCGCGCCAGCGCGTCGGTGACGTGCCGTTCGATGGCGACTGCGGCCGGCGAGGTGGTCGCACTCGCAAGCTGCGGGTTGAACGCGGCGGAGATGCGGTCTGCGCACTGGGCGGGAAAACTCGGTGCTGGGTTGAACAGGCCGAAATAGCGCGGGTGCGTCACTTGGACGTTGCCGTGCTCCATCTGCTCAACCACCCAGTGCAGCGCGGCGCCAAGCTCGTGCGGACGATCGAAGGTGAACGCGGCCAATTCTGCGCGGAACTTTGCCTGATCGAAACTTGGGCCTACCGAATGCGTCGCCATACGTTCCGGCACGTCGCAGAGGAGCGTGTCGATCGTCGCGTCGATGCGTTGCCGTGCAACCTGCGCGGGAAAAAGCAGCGTTGCGTCACGCTCATTCGGATCATTTTGCAGCATGTCCATCAACCATCTCCGGTGACTGTGTCGACTCGCCTGCTTTGCTTTTCGTTAACGCCGGCCTGCATCTTGCGCGCCGGCACCATACACTGCCGGCGTGCAAGCTCGCGCGTATTTATGTTGACTTCGATATACGCCAGACCCGAAACTCATCTCTGTGGCGAGACGATCCATCATGTCCCAAAGTTTCCTGGCCGACGACGCGAGCGGCGTTATTCATTCAGCCGGTGCCGCGCAGGTGGCGGCAGGCATGCGTGACGTCGTGCGCAGCCTGGTGCGCGACGCGCTGGAGCTGCGCGGCTCCGACGCTCGCCCGGGCGACGAGGACTCCCTGGTGGCGGCCGGCCTGTCGTCGATGGGCCTGGTGGCGCTGATCCTGGCGCTGGAAAGCCGTTTCGACCTCGAGGTGCCGCGCCGCGAGATGGCGGCCGAGCATTTCCGGTCGGTCGCCAGCATCGCCGCCCTGATGGCGCGCCTCTCTGCACCGCGGCACCTTCATGCCGCACCGCTCGAGCCCGACCGCCATGCTGCAGACTGAGCGCGCGTCCGAGGCCGCGGACGACCGTCCGGCACCGTTCTTCTGCGTGCCGGGCATTGGCGGCAACGTGCTCAACCTGCAGGCGCTGGCATTGCGGCTGGGCCCGTCGCACCGCCTGGTGGCCTTGCGCACCGGCCTGGCCACCAGCCAGACGCGCAGCGTCGAGGACCTCGCGGCCGAGATTGCTGCGGCCGTGCTGAAGCACCCCCGGCGGGGCGGCCTGATGCTGGGCGGCTATTCCGGCGGGGCGGCCATCGCCTTCGAGGTGGCGCGCCAACTCTCGGCCGCCGGCCACGAGGTGGGCATGCTGGTCCTGATCGACACGCGGCGGCCGGGCTGGCGGGTGAGCGCGCGCTCCGTGCCGGCCACGGCGTGGCGCTTCGTGGCCAACCTGCCCGGCTGGGTGCGCGACGACCTGCTGCAGTCAAGCCGTCAGCAGGCCTGGCGCAACGTCCGCCGCCACCTGCGCCAGGCGATGCGCGGCAGGCACACGCTGGAGGGTATCATCGACACCTCGCGCTACTCGGCGGAGGTGCGGCTGGCCATGCAGCGCGAGTTCGACCTGCTGGAAGCCTACCGGCCGCTGCCCTGGTCCGGCCCGGTCACCCTGATCCGCGCGCAGACACAGCCGCTGCTGCTGCTGCACGACGAGGCGGCGCTTGGCTGGTCGGCCGTGGCACCGTGCGGGGTCGACGTCGTCACCCTGCCGGGCAACCACCTGACCATCATGCGCGAGCCCAACGTGGCCAGGCTGGCCGACCTGCTGCGCGCCCGGATGTCCGCGTCCGGCCTGCCGCAACCCGCGCCGGACGGCGTGCACCAGGGCGCCCTGCAGGCATCCGCACGTGCAACCATGAACGAAAGTATCGCGGCGGAATGAACATCAACTCTCCCCCCTCGGCGATCCGCCCGAGCCGCACCGATCACGCCTCCTTTTCGCCCGGCCTCGCCGCGCGCGCCGACGAGGCGGCACGCATCGCCGCGGTGTGGGCCGACGACGTGGACCGCGACGCGCGTTTTCCCGCCGAAGCGGTGGCGGCCCTGCGGCGCACCGGGCTGCTGGGCGCGATGCTGCCGCCGCGTTTGGGCGGCGAGGGTGCCAGCGTCAGCGACCTCCTCACCATCTGCTACCGGCTCGGGCAGGCCTGCGCGTCCACCGCGATGATCTTCGCCATGCACCAGTCCTGCGTGGCCTGCCTGCTGCGGCACGGCGGCACCGGCGCCTGGCAGCAGGGCCTGCTGCACCGGGTGGGCGCCGAGCAGATGCTGCTGGCGTCCTCCACCACCGAGGGCCAGACCGGCGGCGACGTGCGCGCCAGCCTTGCCGCGGTCACCACCGCGCCGGGCGGCTTCACGCTGGACCGTGCGTCCAGCGTGATGTCCTACGGCGGGCAGGCGGACGCCATCCTGATCACCGCGCGCCGCCACCCCGAGGCCGCCGCCGCCGACCAGGTGCTGGTGGCCTTCACTCGGGAGGACTGCGCGCTCGAGCCGGCCGGCGGCTGGGACACGCTGGGCATGCGCGGCACCTGCAGCGCAGGCTTCCACCTACGCGGCTGCGGACAGGCTGCGCAGATCCTGCCCGAGCCCTACGCCGCCATCCACGTGCAGACCATGGTGCCAGTCTCCCAACTGGTGTGGTCGGGCGCCTGGGCCGGCATCGCGGCCGCCGCAGTCGAGCGCGCGCGCGCTTTTACCCGCATGGCCGTGCGCCGCAACGCGGCCAAGCTGCCGCCAGGTGCCGCGCACTACACGCAGGCGCGCGCCACGCTGCAGACCCTGTCCAGCCTGGTGGCCGTGTCGGCCCGGCGCTGGGAGCTGCACGCCGACGAGCCGGAGGTGCTGGCCTCCTTCGAGTTCCAGGCAGAAATGAACATGACGAAGGTGCAGGCCTCCACGCTGGCCGTGGCCACCGTGATGCAGGCGGCCCAGGCGTGCGGGCTGGCGGGCTACCGGAACGACTCGCCCTTCAGCGTGGCGCGGCACGTGCGTGACGTGATGTCGTCGACCATCATGATCAGCAACGACCGCATCATGGGGAGCCTGACCCAGCCGCTGCTGCTCTCGGAGGTGCCAGGGTTGGACGTATAGTGAGCAGGCGGACGGGTGTGTGAGTGTCTATTCGGAAGTCGCGGGACGCCGTGTGATGCGGTTTTGCCATGCGGCGCCGTGCTGCTCGCAAAACGGCTCCGGTGCTGATGGCCGCCCGAGGACCGGCTCGCCCGCTGCGACTGGTTGCGCAGGCAAGCCGACCCGCTCGGGTGCCCAAGACAACACGCCGCCTCACGCATCGGGCCGGCTCCTGGATTGCACACTGAAAGACAAGCGAGAACTTCATTCCCTGTGCGTAGTGTTCGGCTTAGGCTCCTTTCATGATTGAGTGTCCGTTTGCAGAGTCGCCATGGCGGTCATTTGACGCGGTTTTCCTGTGCTCCGGTGCTGATGACCGTAAAGGTCACTCCACTCCGGTGCTCGGCAAACCACGCCAGCTGATCCACCAAGCCGGCTTTCAAACGGACACTGAGCTTTCTTAATGCTTTCCAACAAAGACCCGTTTCGTTGCTGAACGATCTCTTCCGTCCGCTCGGGCCGGACGGCGTGCACGCCCGCACCGCCATCTTCGAGCGCGTCGTCAGCGGCCTGGACCGCTTCATCACCGCGTTCCGTGCGCCCGAGGCGGAAGTGCTGCGGCTGCCGCCGGTGATGAGCCGGTCGCAGCTGGAGACCTCCGGCTACCTCAAGAGCTTTCCCCACCTGCTCGGCTGCGTCTGCGCGCTGCATGGCAGCGAGGCGGAGGTCGCCCGCGCCGTCGCCGGCGGCTGGACCGCCTCGCTCGCCCCGACCGACCTCGTGCTCTCGCCGGCCGCCTGCTACCCGCTTTACCCGATGGCCGCCTCGCGCGGCCCGTTGCCGGCGGGCGGCTTGCTGTTCGACGTAGCCTGCGAGTGTTTCCGCCACGAGCCCTCTGCCGCGCTGGACCGCTTGCAGTCGTTCCGTATGCGCGAATACGTGCGCATCGGTACGCCGTCCGACGTGCTGGCCTTCCGCACCGGCTGGGTCGCGCGCGCGCAGGACATGGCCACCCGCCTCGGGCTCGCCGCGCGCGTGGCGGTGGCCTCCGATCCGTTCTTCGGGCGCGACGGGCTGATCATGGCCGCCAGCCAGATGCAGCAGGAGCTGAAATTCGAGGTGCTGGTCGACATCTTCAGCGAGTCACAGCCGACGGCGTGCATGAGCTGCAACTACCACCGCGAGCATTTCGGGACCGTGTGGAACATCCGCGACAGCGAGGGTGCCACGGCACATACCGCCTGCGTCGCGTTCGGCATGGACCGGCTGGCATTGGCGCTGTTCGCAACGCACGGGATGGAGTGGGCGGGCTGGCCGGAGGCGGTGCGCGAGCTGTTGGTCTGAGCTAGTCTGACGATGCTAGAACGGCAAGTGATACCAACTGGCGTTGATGCTGACTCATAGAAAGCAAGCATTCCTTTTTTGAAAAAAGGACCAAAAAACTTTTGACTCCGCTATCGCGCGCTCTCCGGAAGGGTCCGCGACAGCGGAGTCAAAAGTTTTTTGTTTCTTTTTTTCAAAAAAGAAGGCCTTGCTTGCTTCGGAACGATCAACCTTCAGGCCGATTGATACAAGCGGTTCTTTCTTGGAGAAAAACCAAAAAACTTTCGTTCTCGTTCGGCTTGCCGTGCTGAGGCGTGTCGTTCAGGTGTCCGCGGCAGCGGAGACGGAAGCTCCTTGCTTTTCGTCTCTCCATGAAAATGGTGCTTGCCTCTGCTCTGCCGAGTAACGTTCGAGGTCTTCTGTCGGGAAGAAAGGCCTGTTTTTTCAAAAAGGCAGCAAAAGACGTTTTAGGATCTTCTGCGTGTGCCGCGGATACCGCTTGCCTGGCCTGTCAGGCCGCCTCTCGCGCCACGCCCAGCATCGCGTCCAGGCGAACCACGATGGGCCGGTGGTCCGAACCCGCCCGGTCCAGCGCCGCAGCCCGCCCGCACGCCAGCCCGCGGACGTAGCAGCGGTCCAGGCGCAACGGCACCACGTCCGCGCAGACATGCGTGGGCTCGCGCGGGCCTACGTCGCGGAAGCCCGGCAGCAGTGCCGGGCCAACCAGGTTATAGTCCCCCAGCACCGCGGCACGGTGCGGCAGGTGGCCGGCGATGTGGCGAAGCTGGCGCCGGTTCAGCAACTGCCCGTGCGAAAGATGCACGTTGGCGACGGCAAAGTCGCGAAGCTGCACGATCTGGCACACCCGGTCGACCACGGCGCCGGCAGGCAGGCGAAGCACCCGCGGCTCGGCGATAGCGTGCGGGCTCCACATCGCCAGGCCGTGGATGCGGCCGGGCAGGGGCACGCGCGCGTAGTGGCCGCCCAGCAGGTCCGGCAACACGTTCATCGCGTTGGTGGCCTCCTGCAACAGCAGCAGGTCTGGCCGCTCACGGCGAACCATGCCCGTCACCTCGGCAACGGTGGCGCCGGTCAGGCGCAGCAGGTTCCAGCTGATGATGGTGGTCACGTCGGGCGGTGGTCCGTGTCTATGCTGCGGTGCGTCTAGCAGGAACGTGACGGGCAGGGGTTAAAAAAAGCCTAATGCGGTCGGGCTGGCCGCGCGCGCCTAAAGAAGCAAGAATCTTTCTTCTTGAACAAAAGAAGCAAAAAACTTCTGGTCCGGCTGTCGCAGCGTCTCCCTCGGCGTGCTCTCAAGGGAACAAAAGTTTTTTGGTTCTTTTTTCCAAAAAAGAACCGCTTGCTTGCTTAAAGGATCGGCACCCCCGCCAAGCTCCTGCTCGTCCGTATCGTCTGCAGCGTCTGTATCCGCGCCACCCCCTGCGCCTCCGTCAGCTTGCGGGTCAGCTCGTTCTCCTGCGCCGTGTCGCGCGCCACCAGGCGCAACAGGAAGTCGCCGCCGCCGCGGATCATGTGGCACTCGCGCACCTCTGGCCAGGCGCCCGCCAGCGTCTCGAATGCCGCCAGGGCGGCCTCTTTCTGGCTCTCCAGCCCGACGATGACGAAGAAGGTGATCTCCCAGCCCAGGCGCTGCGGGTCGGTATCAGCGTGGTAGCCGCGGATGATGCCGGCTTCCTCCAGCCGGCGCACCCGGCGCAGGCAGGGTGGTGCGGAGATGCCGGCGCGGCGGGCCAGCTCCACGTTGGTCATCCGGCCGTCGGCCTGCAGCTCGGCCAGGATGCGCCGGTCGATTGCGTCGATCTCCGGCAGGTCCGCGCTATCGGGCTTCATCTGTATGCACTTCGGGAGGCAGCCTCGGTTGCCCTCGGGCTTAGCATCTTTCCGCGCCCTGCCACACCGCGCGTGGCCCGCGCCGCCTGGCAGCCATGCCGTGCTTGCCTGCGGCCGCGTCACGCCCGATATCGGGTGGCCGAACGAACGAGCACTTTGCAGCACATGAGCCAGACCTATCGCACCGCCGTCCTGGTGATCGGCGCCGGCCCCGCCGGTTACACCGCCGCCATCTACGCCGCCCGCGGCGGCCTGCACCCTATGCTGGTGGCCGGCCTGCAGCCGGGCGGCCAGCTGATGATCACCTCGGACGTGGAGAACTACCCGGGCTTCGCCGAGGCCGTCGGCGGCCCCTGGCTGATGGAGCAGATGCAGGCGCAGGCCGAGCACGTCGGCACGCGGCTGATGAACGACCTGATCATGGACGTGGACTTCAGGTGCCGCCCGTTCCGCTGCGTAGGCGACTCCGGTGACGTCTACCTGGCCGACACCGTCGTCATCGCCACCGGCGCCCAGGCGCGCTGGCTCGGCCTGCCGTCGGAGAAGGCCTACCAGGGCGCCGGCGTCTCGGCCTGCGCCACCTGCGACGGCTTCTTCTATCGCGGCAAGCGCGTCGCCGTCATCGGCGGCGGCAACACCGCGGTCGAGGAGGCGCTGTACCTGACCCACCACGCCGACCACGTGACCCTGGTCCACCGCGGCCACTCGCTGCGGGCCGAGAAGATCCTGCAGCGCCGCCTGTTCGAGCACCCGAAGGTGAGCGTGCTCTGGAACCACGTGGTCGAGGAGGTGACCGGCGGGGGTGCGCCGGCCGTGGTGACCGGGCTGCGGCTCAGCAACCGCGAGACCGGCGTGGAGCGCAGCCTGGACGTGGACGGCGTGTTCGTTGCCATCGGCCACACCCCGAACACCACCGTGTTCCGCAACCACGTCGAGCTCGACTCGGAAGGTTACGTCGCCGTGACCCCCGGCAGCACACGCACCAGCGTGGACGGGGTGTTCGCGGCGGGCGACGTCGCCGACAAGGTGTTCCGTCAGGCGGTGACCGCCGCTGGAACAGGTTGCATGGCGGCGCTGGAAGCTGAAAAGTGGCTCACGGAGCACGCCCCGAGTCCCGCGATGGAAGACGCCTGACCCGGCGGTCCGTGGCAGACCCGGGCCGGGCGCCGCGCCCACCAGGCAAGGACCGGGAATCGACATGGATTGGGACAAGCTGCGTGTCTTCCACGCCGTCGCGGAAGCCGGCAGCTTCACCCACGCGGGAGACACGCTGAACCTCAGCCAGTCCGCCGTCAGCCGGCAGATCTCGGCGCTGGAGGAGGCGCTGTCGGTGCCGCTGTTCCATCGCCACGCCCGCGGGCTGATCCTGACCGAGCAGGGCGAGAGCCTGAACCAGACGGTGCGCGAGGTGTTCGCCAAGCTGGCGATGACCGAGGCGCTGCTCACCGAGAGCCGGGACAAGGCGGCCGGCAAGCTGAAGATCACCACCACAGTGGGTTTCGGCAGCAACTGGCTAGCGCCGCGGCTGTCCGCCTTTCTCGAAGCCCATCAGGATGTGACTGTCAGCCTGCTGCTCGACGACGGCGACCTGGATTTGGCCATGCGCGAGGCGGACGTGGCCATCCGCATGCACCCGCCCAAGCAGCCGGACCTCATCCAGCGGCACCTGTTTGAGATCGAGTGGCACATCTGCGCCTCGCCCGAGTACCTGGCACGCGCCGGCACCCCGGCCACGATCGAGGACCTCGACCGCCACAAACTGGTGCTGTTCGGCAACTACCGCCCGCCGGTGCCAGACATCAACTGGCTGGCCACCGCCGGCCGCCGCGCCGGCCAGCCCAGGCGCCCGGTGCTGGAAGTCAACAACCTGGCCAGCATGGCGCAGGTGATCCGCGCTGGCGTGGGGATCGGCGTGCTGCCCGGCTGGATGAGCGCCGAGATGGAGGGGCTGACCCGCGTGCTGCCGGAGGTGTCGCGGCCGAAGGTGGATTGCTTTTTCGTCTACCCGGAGGAGCTGCGGCACTCTAAACGGGTGGCGGTGTTTCGGGATTTTCTGCTGGCGCGGTTGCAGCAGAGAGAGAAGTAAGCAAGCGGTTCTTTTTTGAAAAAAAGAACCAAAAAACTTTTATTCTCTTGGGCCTGCGTTGTGGAAGCGTTGTGTTTCAGCTTCCCGCGACAGCGTGCGCAAAAGTTTTTTGGTTCTTTTTTTCAAAAAAGAACCGCTTGCTTCACTACGGCGCCGGCGGCTGCTCCGCCTTCGCCAGCGCCGCTAAAAACCGCTGCTCCCGCGCCAGGTAAGCCCGATCCTCATCCGACCCCGCCATCACGAACACCGTATGCGGGCTGGTGCGCTTGAGGTCCTCCAGCGGAGCGCCGATCGCATCGTCCGGCAAGCTCTGTGCGTCGAGCTGGACGAACTTCCAGCCCGCGCCGTCAGGCTGAGCCAGCAGGGTGACGCCGTTGGGCAGGTCCTGGTTGGTGTGTGTCTTCAGGCTGACCGCCACCGCGGGCTCCGGCGTCGCGTCGCCCTGCCGCATCAGGCCCGCGCGCAACGCCAGTTGCTCCACCGCCTGGATGCGCGGCAGCCGGTAGAGCTCGAAGCCGGTGACTGCCTGGTCGAACGCGCGCCGCTGCGCCGCGGCACCCGCGTCGGGGGCATACAAATCCTGGGTGGCGTGCAGCGTGTAGGTCACGTGGACGCGCCAGGAGCCGTCGGGCAGCTTGCTGCGGCCCAGGGCGCTGATTGCCTCGAAGCTGACCTTCACGTTGCTCACATGCAGGTAGCTCGGCTCGGACTGGGCCAGGTAGACGGCGACGTCGGCGTCGGACGGCTTCTTGGCGTTGCTGCCGCAGCCGGCGGCCGCCAGCACGACGAGCAGGGATGCAGTGGCGCGCAGGTTCATCATAGGCCTCGGTTCGTCATGCGGCTCGCGTCTTCGGCCGCACGGCCGAGGAGTGCCGACGGCGTAAGTCCGGCGCGCTAGCTTGGCAAGGGGACGAACTCGGCCGAGTTGCCCAACACCAGTCCGAAGCGTCCGGCGCGCCAATCCGCCTTGGCCTGCTCGATGCGGGCGGGATCGGAGCTGACGAAGTTCCACCGGAGGTGGCGCGGCCCGTCCAGCGGCTCGCCGCCGACCAGCAGCAGGCGGGCGCCGGCCTCGGTGGCGCGCAGGGTGATGCGGTCGCCGGCGACCTCCACGCTGCCGGCCAGCATTCAGACGGCGCGTTCGGCAGCTAGGAGGCTTATGACCGGACTCCGACAGGAAAGAGAGCAAGCGGTTCTTTTTTGAAAAAAAGAACCAAAAAACTTTTGCTCCCTATCGGGGACTTGCCGGCGAGCGCGCGACAGCGGAGACAAAAGCTTTTTGCTTCTTTTTCTCGAAAAAGAAGGCCTTGCTTCACTTCAGCTTATCCCATGCCGCGCCGCTATCTCGCGGTAGCGCTGCTGCTTTGCGTCCTCCTCGGTCGGAGTGCGGAACCGCCGCACCAAATGATGGATGTGGGGCCCGTTCCTGGGACCGCCCATCGCCGACTCATCCAGCGGAACACAGCTGTGCGGGGTCGAGCGGATCGTCTCGTGCACCGGATTCTGATACCGCACGGGGCTGCCCGGCATGTGCCGCAGCAGGCGCACCTGGCGGTCCGGGTAGGGAGTGACCAGGCCGCTCTTGTCGGCGCCGGTGTAGTTGTAGCGCGGCAGGGCAAAGGCGTGCTGGCTGGGTGACGCGCCGGCGATCAGGTGGAGCAGCGGGGCGTGGTCCTCCCGCTCCAGCTCCTCGTCGCCGTCCAGCATCAGCACCCAGTCGATCCCGTCCGGCACCAAAGCGAGCGCCGCGTTGCGCATGGCGGCGAAGTCGTCGTCGAAGGCGGCGTGGTCGCCCTGCGCCAGCGCGCCCGGCACCCCGGACGCTTCGAGCACGTCGCGGGCGATCTGCAGCGTGGCGTCGGCCGAGCCGGTGTCGAGCACGGCGCAGAAGCTGGCGATGGGCAGCACGCTGCGCAGCATGTTGGCGATGCACACCGCCTCGTTGCGCACGATGGTGGCGATAGCCAGGCGCGGGTAGGCGGCGCGGTCGGGAGCAGGTGGCCGCTTCAACGGCGGCTGGTAGCCGACGGGGAGCAGCCAGCCGCCGATGTGGTGCAGGCGCAGGCCCTGCCAGTGCTGGACGGGCTCTCCATGGTGCGCGTCGGCGATGGCGGTGCTGACGGCGGGCGCGTCGAAGCCGGCATGCGGGCGGCCGACCAGGATCAGCGCGCGCCTGGCCAGATGCGGCTTCAGCGCCTGCGCCCAGTCCGGCCCGCCGGGCGGGCCGAGCAGGCAGAGCGCGTCGATCCGGGCGTCCTGCGCGGCCAGAATCTCTGCCACCTGCGCCGGGCCGGCGGCCAGGCGGAACAGGGTGGTGCCGTCTTCCAGCGCGCCGGCCCAGGGTGCGGCGGCGGGGAAACCGGGGGCGAGGTGCAGCACGGCCGCACCGCGGTGGCCGAGCGGCACCAGGTCGTCCAGTCGCAGCCCGGCCGGCTCGCCGACCGCCACGGCCAGGCGCGCCGCACCGGGCTGGTCGAGGATGATGCGCATGGCGCGGGCGACCTCGGGTGCGGCAGGCGGGGAGGCGACCGGCGCCGGTTGGGCGGACGCCTGCCGCAGCATGCCCAGCGCCAGGCTGGCGGCCAGGTCCCGCGCGTGCGTGGGCAAGCCTGTCACGCGGGCGTAGAAATCGTTGAACTCGTCCGAGCCGAACACCGCCTTTCGGCCGCGGTCGAGCGTCTGGTAGTAGTCCTGGAAGTCGCGGATAGTCGCCGCGTCCTCCGGGTCTCGGCCGAGCAGGTTGCGGTAGAGCTGGGTCACCTCCGTCTCGGTGAGCACGGCGCGTGGTCCTTGGTCTGGCGGGTTGGATGACTCCCGCACCTCGGTCAGGAAGGCAAGGCAAGCGGTTCTTTTTTGAAAAAAAGAACCAAAAACTTTTGCTCCCCGTCCGCGACTCTCCGGCGAGCGCGCGACAGCGGAGACAAAAGCTTTTTGCTTCTTTTTCTCGAAAAAGAAGCGCTTGCTTTCTTTCCTACCCGCCGCTCAGCATCCCATCCGGCAACGTGCCTGCCACGTCTTCGACCGACTGGGTATCCACCTCAGGCAAGGTCCCGATCCGCGCCAGCACCGGCACCCGGCCAAGCCGCGTGATCGCCTCCGCGTTCGCCGCGCCGCCGGCGCCCACCATCACCACGCCCGCGATGCCGAGCCCCCGGGCGCGCAGCGCCTCTATGGAGAGCAGCGTGTGGTTGATGGTGCCGAGCGCGGCGCGGGCGACCAGCAGCGCCGGCAGGCCGAGCCGGGCGATCAGGTCCACCATCAGCGCGCCGCCGCCGAGCGGCACCAGCACGCCGCCGGCGCCCTCCACCACGATCGGCGCGTCTCCGGGCGGCAGGTCGAAATCGGCCAAGGCGATGCTGACGCCCTCGAGTGCTGCCGCGGCCTCGGGGGAGAGCGGCGCCTGCAGCGTGTAGCGCGGCGCGTGGATGCGGGCGGGAGCGGCACCGACCAGGCGGGCGACGGTCTGGCTGTCGTCGTCGTCTGCGAGGCCGGTCTGCACCGGCTTCCAGTAGTCGGCGCCGTAGCGGCGGACCAGGCAGGCGGAGACGACCGTCTTGCCGATGCCGGTGTCCGTGCCGGTGACGAACACGCCCAACCGGCGTTTCGTCACGCGGCGCGGGCCTGCTTTGGGCGCGCGCGGGCGCGTGCGGCTTGGCGGCCCGTCACGCAGCGCGTGCCTGCTTCGGGCGAGCGTGGGCGAGTGCGGCGACCAGCCGGTCCAGGTCAGCGTCCGTGTGCGCGGCCGAGACGGTCAGGCGCAGCCGACTGGTGCCAGGGGGCACGGTGGGCGGGCGGATCGGCACGGCGAGGATACCCTGTGCGCGCAGCCTGGCCGACAGCTCGAGTGCGGCCTGTTCGCTGCCCACGATCGCCGGCACGATCTGCGTGGTGGACGCGCCGTGGTCGATGCCTAGCGCGGCGAGCGCCGTGCGCAGACGGCTGGCGGTTGCGTGCAGGCGGGCGCGCTCAGCCCTTATGGCGGGCACCAGCTCGAGGGCGGCGTCGATGGCGCCCAGCACCGGCGGCGGCAGAGCGGTGGTGTGGATGAAGCCGGACGCGCGGTTGACCAGCCAGTCGCACAGCGCGCGGCTGCCGGCGACGTAGGCGCCGAAGCCGCCGAGCGCCTTGCTGAACGTGCCCATGGCGAGGTCCACGCCGCCGGGCACGGTGCCGGAGAGGCCCATGCCGCGCGGGCCCAGCACGCCGGTCGCGTGCGCCTCGTCGAGGTAGAGAAAGGCGTCGTGGCGGTCCGCCAGCGCGCGCAGCGCCGGCAGGTCAGCCTGGTCGCCGTCCATGGAGAACACGCTCTCGGTGACGATGAAGCGGCGCGCGTCCACATGCGCGTGGGCGTCCAGCAGCTCGGCCAGGTGGGCAGTGTCGTTGTGGCGGAAGACGATCTGGCACCGGCCGGCGGCGCGCGCGCCGTGGTGCAGGCTCGCGTGGATCAGCGCGTCGGTGAAGAGCAGCGGCGGCGGACCCGGCAGGCGCAGCAGCGCCGCCAGCACCGAGGCGTTGGCCTGCCAGCCGGAGGCGAACAGCAGCGCCGCCTCGGTGCCCTTCAGCGCGGCGAGGCGCTCCTCCACCTGCGTGTGCAGGCCTAGCGTGCCGGTGACCAGGCGGGACGCGCCGGCCCCGGTGCCGTGCGCCGCGGCCCAGGCGGCGGCGCGCTCGGCGAGCAGGGGATGGCGGGAGAGGCCGAGGTAGTCGTTGCCGGAGACGTTGAGCAGGCCGGCTTGGGCAGGGCTCGCGGTGCGCAGCAGGCCACGGCAAGAGAGGTCGGCCAGGGCTTCGGTAAAGGCTGCGTCGAAGCGGGACATGGGGAGGTGGTCGGTCAGGGGCGGGTGGGAGTCAAGGTTTGCAAGCCAAAAGCAAGCGGTTCTTTTTTGAAAAAAAGAACCAAAAAACTTTTGTTCCCCTGGGCGCGCGCTGCAGAACCTTCGCGACAGCAGGACCAAAAGTTTTTTGCTGCTTTTTTTCAGAAAAGCAGGCCTTTCTTTCTCGTGTAAAGCTGCGCTCTTCAGTGGGCAGCGCGTTTTTCAGCGAGCAACTCATCCACGGGAAAAACGCGGTGTGATTGCATGATACTGAAGCTGTGGCGGTATACCTGCCAGCGTGTGTTTGCCCCGGCTACTTGGCGAAAGGGACCGCGGCTTGCTGCCAGAACGCGGATTTGAGACGACACGCAATGCCCGACGCTGAACGTGCGCCCAAATGGTGGATGCGGCGAGCACGCCAGGGTGGCCAAGTAGGACAGGTGGTGAGCGACGACGCGGCCACCGCCTACCAGAGCAACACGGTAACGGACGGAAAGCAGCCGCCCGTGGTCGAGGAACCATTGGTTCCCGAGCCGGATGCAAACCTGCCTGAGTCCGACGCGATGGGGCCCGACGCGGACGTGGCCGAGTTGGAGCGGGAGGTAGGACTGCCGGAGCAGGAGGTGCTACCGCCTGCGGTGCCGGCCTTGCCCAGCTTCGAGGAGACGCTTGCCCAAGGCTACGACGCTGCCATGCAGGTTGCCGTCCAGCGCGCGCGCAGTGCGATACATCGCATTCTGGATGCCAGCGAAGCGGAGCTGCGCGACCGGAGCTTTCTGCTGAGCTGCGTGCTGCAGTCCGGCCTGGCCTACAAGGATTGGCGCGGGTTGGCTGCCTTCACCGAGGCGATGAACCCCGTTGATTACGGCATGCTGCAGGTGCCCACCGAGTTTGCCGACTACCTGCTGCTCGCCGCGGCCGGAAGGCCGGCGAGCGCCATCGAGATCGGCGTCTATCGCGGTGCGACGGCGTATTTCGCTGCCGCTTATTTGTCGCGGCTGAACCCTGACCTGGTCTACACCGCCGTCGACGTGGTCGACCATCTCGTCGACTTCGACTACTTCGCCGCCATCCTGCCGATCGTGAAGGCGGCGCCTGCCACCAGCGGCCACTTTGCAGGTCAGTCCTTCGACCTGGCGTTCATCGACGGCAGTCACACCTACGACGATTCAAGGCGGGACTGGCTTCACGTCGGGCGTTCGTCCAGCGTCGTTGCGTTTCACGACATTAACGGTGCGGAGTACGACAGCGAGAACGGCGGCATCAGGCGAACGTGGGCGGAGCTGAAGCTACAGTACAGGACAACGCGGACGATCATCGAGGTGTCGCACGTTTCCGGCTGGATGGGGATCGGGATGGTGTTCAACACCGGCGCGCCCTGGTAAGCCCAGCGCTGCCGCGGACGTTCCGCAGACGGGCCCCAGGAGCAAAGTTTTTTGGTTCTTTTTTTCAAAAAAGAACCGCTTGCTTTGCTTGCCTCCGCACCACCCCATCCACAGCACGTGTCCACCAGGTATCGAAGTAAGCCAGCGGCCATGCCACCAGCAACGTGACAGACAACGTCACCGCGACAGCTGCAAGAATGCCCAAGTTTCCCTCACCCGCCTGCAGAAAACATA
This sequence comes from Acetobacteraceae bacterium, assembly GCA_965198755.1. GTDB lineage: Bacteria > Pseudomonadota > Alphaproteobacteria > Acetobacterales > Acetobacteraceae > BOG-908. The sequence continues at coordinate 1,840,346 of OZ240673.1, read as the reverse complement.
ACAGCCGACCGACAAGAGCACCGGCAAGTGCAGCAGGTAGATGGGGAACGACAGCCGGCCGAGCAGCCGGCAGAGCCGGCCGCTCAGCACCCGACGGCCGGCGGGGTTGAATGCCACGGCGGCCAGAGCGAGCGTTCCGCCGACGCCGTAGACGAGGGCTTCCGTCACCACGAAACCGAACTGGTCGAGGCTCCATCGGTACAGCGCGGAGTTGACGGAATGGTCGGCGGTTGCGGCGAGAGCCGGCCGGGTCCACGGCGGCAACGCCGGACGCCGCTGCGACGCGGCGCCTCGAGCGACTCGTCATTTCCGGCAGGGCTGGGACGGCCACCGTCATGAGGTTTGATCGCAGGTTGGCCGGGGTGTTATACGTTTTCTAATGCTGGCTTCGCTGCGGACAACGACAGGAAGCAAGCAGTTCTTTTTTGAAAAAAAGAACCAAAAAACTTTTGTCTCCGTAGGTTGTGCCGGGTCGAAACGCGTCGTTTCAGCCGTCCGCGACAGCCGCGATAAAAGCTTTCTGCTTCTTTTTCTCGCAAAGAAGGCCTTGCTTTTGGCCTATGGGCACACGGGATGCGACTCGTCCGGCTAAAGCCGGTTATGACTCTATCACCATCATCTTGTGTTATTGCGTGGTGCGCTTTCCACATATGGTGGTATCAAGCTTGACGCGTAGTGGAGGCAGAGCAGGATGGACGGCATGACGAATCGTGACCTCGGAGAAATTGCCTTGCTGGACGACGCCGTGCAGATGAGGGGCCGACACCAGGTCCGCGTCGACCGCTCGCGCGACGCGCTGCTCACCGATTTCGGCCGTTCTACGCTGGACGACCGCTACCTGCTGCCCGGCGAGTCCTACCAGGATCTGTTTGCCCGGGTTGCCAGCTTTTACGGTGACGACGCGGCGCACGCGCAGCGCCTATACGACTACATCAGCCGGCTGTGGCTGATGCCGGCCACTCCGGTGCTGTCCAACGGCGGCACCGAGCGCGGCCTGCCGATCTCCTGCTTCCTCAACGAGGCGTCCGACAGCCTCGACGGCATCGTCGGCCTGTGGAACGAGAACGTCTGGCTGGCGAGCAAGGGCGGCGGCATCGGCAGCTACTGGGGCAATCTGCGCTCGATCGGCGAAAAGGTCGGGATGAACGGCAAGACCAGCGGCGTCATCCCGTTCATCCGGGTGATGGACAGCCTGACGCTCGCCATCAGCCAGGGCTCGCTGCGCCGCGGTTCGGCCGCGGTCTACCTGCCGGTCAGCCATCCGGAGATCGAGGAGTTCATCGAGATCCGCCGTCCCACCGGCGGCGACCCAAACCGCAAGGCGCCAAACCTGCACCACGGCATATTGCTGCCGGACGACTTCATGCGCGCGGTGGAAGCCGACGAGATGTGGTCGCTGCGGTCGCCGAAAGACCAGAGCATCGTACGGCAGATCTCCGCGCGTTCGCTGTGGATACGCATCCTGATCGCGCGCGTGGAGACCGGCGAGCCATACCTGGTGTTCTCCGACCACGTGAACAACGCGCGACCCGACCACCACAAGTTGGCCGGGCTGGAGGTGAAGACCTCGAATTTGTGCAGCGAGATCACCTTGCCGACGGGACTCGACCAGTACGGCAGGCAGCGCACCGCGGTGTGCTGCCTGTCCTCGGTGAACCTCGAGACTTGGTTCGACTGGAAGGACCACCCGCTGTTCATCGAGGACACCATGCGGTTCCTCGACAACGTGCTGCAGGACTTCATCGACCGCGCGCCGCACGAGATGGATCGCGCCAAGTATGCCGCCGCGCGCGAGCGTTCGGTGGGGTTGGGCGTGATGGGTTTCCACTCGTTCCTGCAGTCGCAGAACGTGCCGTTTGAGAGCGTCATCGCCAAGGTGTGGAACAAGCGGATGCACAAGCAGCTCCGCGAACAGGCAGACGCCGCCTCGCGACTTTTGGCCGAGGAGCGCGGTGCCTGCCCGGACGCCGCCGATTTCGGCGTGATGGAGCGCTTCTCTCACAAGATCGCCATCGCACCCACCGCCAGCATCTCGGTCATCGCCGGCAACGCCAGCCCGGGCATCGAGCCGATCGCGGCCAACGTGTTCCTGCAGAAGACGCTGTCCGGCAGCTTCACCGTACGCAACCGGCATTTGCAGAAACTGCTGGCAGCGCGCGGCATGGACAACGAAGAGGTGTGGTCGTCCATCACGCTACGCGCCGGCAGCGTGCAACATCTGGACTTCCTCACCGAGCAGGAGCGCGCGGTTTACAAGACCGCTTTCGAGCTGGACCAGCGCTGGATCATCGAACACGCCGCCGACCGCACGCCCTACGTGTGCCAGAGCCAGTCGGTGAACGTGTTCCTGCCCGCCAACATCCACAAGCGAGATCTGCACGAGATACACCTGCTGGCTTGGAAGCGCGGGATGAAGTCGTTGTATTACTGCCGGTCGCTGTCGATCCAGCGGGCGGACACGGTGAGCGACATGCCGAAATCCTCGTTGATCGACCTGGCGGCCAACGATCCGATGCCTCTGCCGATTGCTGCGGCACCGGCTGCCAACTATGAGGAGTGTTTGAGCTGCCAGTAAGGTAAGCAAAGGCCTTCTTTTCTGAAGAAAAGAAGCAAAAGACTTTTGACTCCGCTGTCGCGCGCTCGCGGGTGAGCGCGCGACAGCGGAAACAGAAGTCTTTTGGTCTTTTTCTTCAGAAAAGAACTGCTTTCTTCCTTGGCATAAAACCTGCTTCAATTCGTCCCAGCAACCTGTAAGGTCGGTTGCCAGGCGGATCGGGGGGTCAGTTCTGTGGCAGGTTTCCGTAGTGGCATCGCGGTGGCGTCCATCTGCCTCGCACTGGCGTCTCCCGCCGCAGCACAGCCGCCCACTCCGCCGGCACCGATCAACCCGGAGACCCAGCCCACAGCGCCGGCGCTGCCGTCCCGCGTCGAGGAAATCACCGTCACCGCGCAGAAACGCCGCGAAAACGTGCGCAAGGTGCCGCTGAGCGTCACCGTGCTGAGCGGCGCGCAGATACGCGCCGCCCACATACAGAACTTCGCCGACCTCACCCGCTCGGTGCCGAACCTGTCGTTCTCCAGCCAGGCCGGCGAGGGGCTGTCCAACCTGGAAATACGCGGCATCTCCAGCTCTGCCGGCACCGCCACCGTGGCGCTGTACCTGGACGACGTCTCGCTGACCACGCGCAATCTGCCGACGGAAGGTGCGGTCGAACCGCGCTTCCTCGACATCCAGCGACTCGAAGTGCTGCGCGGCCCGCAGAGCACGCTGTATGGCGCCAGCGCGCTCGGCGGCACGTTGCGCTACGTCAGCAACCCGCCCGAGCCCGGCAAGCTGGACGGCAACGTGTTCTCCGAACTGTCCGGCACCTACCATGGCGGTGTGAACTGGGACGAGCAGGGCGTGGTCAACATCCCGCTCGGCAAGGATCTGACGCTGCGCCTGGCCGGCGAGACCGGTTCGGATAGCGGTTACATCAACAACATCAACCCGGCGACGGGTGCCTCCATCAAAAACGGCATCAACTCCACCGAGTTCAACGTGGTGCGTGGCACGCTGACCTGGACGCCGAACGACTGGTTGACCATCACGCCCAGCGCGTTCTTTCAGCGTTTCGACCAGCGCGACTCCGACGCGCAGTACCTCGACCTGCCGCACGACCAGACGCCCAAGCAAGTCGCCGAACCAGGCCGCGACACGTTGATCGTGCCGGCGTTCACCGCCAACGCGGATCTCGGCTTCGCCAACCTGATTGCGGTGACCGGCAACTACGAACGCCAGTTCACCCGCACGCTCGACAGCTCCATCTACGACAACCTGTCCGTCTATCTCTGCAACCCGATGGACCCTGACGTCACCTGCACGGACGCCAACAACAACCCGGTGTTCGGCGCGCCGGACGGGTTGTTCAACGCGCTCAACAACCGTCCGAGCGAGACCGATTACAGCAACACGGTCCGGCAGTGGTCGGAAGAGGTGCGCCTGGTTTCCAAGCCTTACGTGCCCGGCGAGAGCGCATTGCCGTTCACCTGGATTGCCGGGCTGTACTACTCCGACGAACACACCACCTCGACCGACACCGAGTTCGTCAACGGTGCCTCCAAGCTGTTCAGCCAATACGGCGTCAGCACGTCGGACCCCAACGTGCTGTACGGCACGTTTCCCGGCGCCATCGTCAACAACGAGGTGTTCCAGGGCATCACCTCCTACGACACCGCGCAGTACGCGGTGTTCGGCGAAGGCACCTACTACCCGTTGCCGAACGTGCGCCTGACCGCCGGCGCACGTTACCAATACGCGCGCGACGGCGAGAGCACCTATGAGAACTACTTCTACGACTACGGCAACCCGGGCCTGGTGACCGCCGTCAGCCACTTCTACACGTTCTTGCCGAAATTCGCGTTCGGTTGGGATGTCACTCCCAACAACACGATCTACGCGAACGCGTCGAAAGGTTTCCGTCTGGGCAGCGAGAACCGCCGCATCGCCTACCTCGCTGCCGAGGCGGCCGATTCGGGAACCCCGAGCTACGATCTAGTACAACTGGGCCTGCACTCGGCCGTGCCCAGCAGCTTCGGTCCGGACAAATTGTGGAACTTCGAAATCGGCGACAAAGGCCGGCTGTTCGGCGGCCGGCTCACGTTCAGCGCCGACGTGTTCTACATCATCTGGGACGACATTCAGACGGAAGTCCCGCTGGTCACCTCCGGCGACGAGTTCCAGACCAACGCCGGCAACGCCAAGAGCTACGGCACGGAGTTCGAGTTCCGCGGCGTCGTCACCGACAACCTGACGATGGGCCTCTCCGGCAGCGTGCTGAACGCGACCTTGGACAAAGGTGTGGCGATCGGCGGCAACGCGCTGGCCGGCACCTTTGCCGGCGAAAAGGTGCCGGGCGTGCCCGACTTCAACCTTAGCGCCGACATCAAGCAGGCGTTCAGGCTTTCCGACACCATCAGCGGCTACGTGACGATCGCCCCCAACTGGGTGGGCGAGAGCCACGGCGTGGTGATCGACACCAACCCCGATTACAAACGCCCGTCCTACATCACGCTCGACGCTTCGGCTGGACTGGATTTTGGCCGCTGGGAAGTGACGGTGTTCGGCAGGAATCTCACCAACAACAACAAAATCATTCAGCGGCCGGACATTCAGGGCTCGGCCTCGCCGATCTACGAGTTCGATTACCTCGGCGTTCCGACACGCAACTTGCAAGGTTTCACGCTGCGGCCGCTGACGATCGGGATGAACGCGGCGTTGAAGTTTTAGGCAAGGCAAGCGGTTCTTTTTTGAAAAAAAGAACCAAAAAACTTTTGTTCCCGTTGGGTGTGCGGTGGTGAGGCGTGTTGTTTCGATCGTCTGCGGCAGTGAAATCGGAGGTTCTTAGGCATTCCTTAAAGCACTACCAGCCATTCTAGGTTCTGACACGCAACGCTCGAAAAGAAAGCAAGGCCTGCTTTTTTAAAAAAAAGCAGCAAAAAACTTTTGGTCCTGCTGTCGCGGAGTGTCCCTCAGCGTGTACTCAAGGGAACAAAAGTTTTTGGTTCTTTTTTTCAAAAAAGAACCGCTTGCCTTGCTCTCTACCAGCTCAGAACTGCAACTCCGCCAACCGCGCGTACAAGCCCGTCTCCCGCACCAGCGCGTCGTGCGAGCCTTCCGCCACCACTCGGCCACGTTCAATCACCACTATCCTATCCGCACGTCGGATGGTCGCCAGCCGATGCGCCACCACCAGCGTGGTGCAACCATGCGCCAGCACGGCCAGCGCGTGCTGAACCGCGGCTTCGCTTTCCGCGTCCAGCGCGCTGGTTGCTTCGTCCAGCAGCAGGATCGGCGCACGACGCAGCATGGCGCGCGCGATCGCCACGCGCTGGCGCTGGCCGCCGGACAGGCGCACGCCTTTCTCGCCCAGGAACGTGTCCAGGCCTGACGGCAGCTCGAAAAGGAACTCCGCCGACGCCGCCTGTGCGGCCGCGCGCACTTCGGCGTCCGACGCGTCAGGCCGTCCGTAGCGGATGTTCTCCCAGGCATTTGCGCTGAAGATCACCGGGTCCTGGGGCACCACGGCAATGCGCGCGCGCAGGGCTGCCGGGTCGGCGCGGCGGACGTCCACGCCGTCCACGCGCACCGTGCCGGATTGCGCGTCGTAGAAGCGGAGCAGCAGCTGGAACACGGTGGTCTTGCCGGCGCCGGACGGGCCCACCAGCGCCACCGTCTCGCCGGGCCGCACGCTGAAGCTGAGCGCGTCCAGCGCCGCGGCTTCCGGCCGCGAGGGATAGCGGAACGTCACGCCCTCCAGCGCCAGCGTGCCCAGCGAGACGTCCGGAAAACGCTGCGGGTGAGCGGGCGCGTCGATGGCGGAGCGTTCGGCCAGCAGCTCGGTCAACCGGTCGGCCGCACCGGCAGCGCGCTGCATCTCGCCCCACAGCTCGGACAGCGTGCCGCCGGCGCCGGCCAGGATCACCGCGTAGAACACGAAGGCGGCGAGATCCCCGCCCGACATCCGGCCGGCGATCACGTCGCGGCCGCCCACCCAAAGGCTGAAGGTGATGGCGCCGAAGCCGAGCAGGATCACCACGAGGATCAGCAGCGCGCGGGTGCGGATCCGGCGCACCGCGGCGGCAACCGAGTCCTCCACCCGCACAGCGAACATCGCACGGTCGATCGGCTCGTGGGTGAAAGCCTGCACGGTGGACAGTGCGGCTAGCGTCTCCTCCGCGTAGGCGCCCAAATCGCCGATGCGGTCCTGGGCGGCGCGGGAGAAGCGTTTTTCGCGCCGGCCAAAGGCGATCAGCGGCACCACCACGAGCGGGACCACCAGCACCACGATGCCGGCGAGCTTCGGGCTGGTGGCGACCAGCAGGCCCAGCGCGCCCACCACGGTCAGCATGCTGCGCAGCCACATCGAGATCGACGAGCCCACCAGTGCCTGCAGCAGCCCGGTATCCGCCGTCATGCGCGAGAGGATGTCGCCGGTGCGCGCGGTCTCGAAGAACCCTGGCGAGAGGGTGATGACGTGGTTGTACAGCGCGCGGCGAAGGTCCGCCCCCACGCGCTCGCCGAGCCAGGCGATGAGCGAGAACCGCGCGTAGGTGGCCACGGCGAGGGCCGCCACCACGCCGAACAAGCCGAGTGCGGCGATGTTCAGGCCAGCGGTGCTGTGGCCGCCAGCGCCGTGGCTGCCGAACCCGCTGTCGATCAGCCGGCGCAGGCCCTGGCCGATGCCCAGCGTCAGCCCGGTGGTGAACAGCAGCGCCAGGGTGGCGCCGGCCAGCGGCCAGCGGTAAGGGCCCAGGAACGGCAGCAGTAAGCGCAGCGAGGCGGGGCGCGCGGGCGGCTTGGCCGCGGCACTCAAATGCGTGGCGCCTGGGCGGCAAGCAAGCAAGCGGTTCTTTTTTGAAAAAAAGAACCAAAAAACTTTTGTCCCTGTCGGATGTACCAGAATGAAACGTGCCGTTTCAGCCGTCCGCGACAGCCGACGTAAAAGCTTTTTGCTTCTTTTTCTCGAAAAAGAAGCGCTTGCTTTCTTGCCTGCGGACAGCAGTCGTTCACGCGGACGCACCTTGCGTCGGCGACAGCACCCAGTCCGGCTGCCGCCGCTCCAGGAACGCACTCACCCCCTCGCGTCCCTGCGCGCTCACCCGTGCCGCAGCGATGCGGCGCCCCGTCTCTGCCGACAGCGCATCGTCCACCGCCCGGCCCTCGCACAGGAACACCAGCGACTTCGCCGCCGCCTGAGCGTGCGGCGCACCCAGCAGCATCGCGTCAACCACCGCCGCGCAGGCCGCATCCAGCTCGGCCGCCGGCACCACCTCATGCACCAGCCCGATCTCGCGCGCGCGGGACGCGGTGAACACCTCCGCGGTGGTGAAGTAGCGGCGCGCCTGGCGTGCGCCGATGGCGTTTATCACGAACGGGCTGATGGCGGCCGGGATCAGGCCGAGCTTGACCTCGCTCAGGCAGAAGCGCGCCGCCTCGCTGGCCACCGCCACGTCGCAGCACGCCACCAGGCCCACGCCGCCGCCATAGGCAGCGCCTTGCACGACGGCGAGGGTGGGCTTGCCCAGCCGGTCCAGCGTGCGCATCAGCCCGGCAAGTGCTGCGGCGTCGGCAATGTTCTCGGCCTCGCTGTAGGCGGACATGCGCGCCATCCAGCCGAGGTCCGCGCCGGCGGAAAAGCTGCGGCCGGTGCTGGCTAGGACCACGACGCGTACTTGGTCGTTGCGGCCGAGGGCGGCGAGGGCTTCGGTCAGGCTGGCGATCAGCGCGTCGTCGAAGGCGTTGTGGCGCTGCGGGTTGGTCAGCGTGAGAGTGGCGACGCCGCGGGAGTCGGTGCTGGTGGTGAACATCGGGGCGGCTCCGAGGAAGGAAGGAAGGCCTTCTTTTTCGAGAAAAAGAAGCAAAAAGCTTTTGTCTCGGCTGTCGCGGACCTTTCCGCCGGCGTGTATCCAAGGACCAAAAGTTTTTTGGTTCTTTTTTTCAAAAAAGAACTGCTTGCTTGCTTTCAAGCAAAATAACCGTCCACCATCTCCGGCGTCACCTCCGCCAGGCTCGCCGGCCGCCACGCCGCGTTGCGGTCCTTGTCCACCAGAACGGCGCGCACACCCTCGGTGAAGTCGTGCTGCGCCGTGGTGCTCAGCGCCAGCCTCAGTTCCTGCGCCAGCGCCTGGTCCAGGCTGTCCATCGCTTCGGCCTCGCGCAACGCGCGCAGGGTGACCTTCAGCGAACTCGGTGACTTGGTCGCGATATCGGCGGCCGCACCCTGGGCTAAGGGGTGGTCTTGGGCACGCAAGGCAGCCTCGATCAGCTCCATCGTCGGGTGGCGGTAGCACTCGTCCATCCAGGCGCGGTCGGCACACACCTCGGCCGGCGGCGGCGCTTCGGCCTGGGCCTCCACGCGGGCGGTCACCTCCGCAGCGGTCGTGCACGTGCACAGCGCCTCGGCCAGACCGGCAAGCCGGTCCGAAGGCACGTAGAAATCCGCCAACCCGGCCAGGATCGCGTCGCCGGCGCCGATGCGCGTGCCGGTCAGCCCAAGGTGCAGCCCCATCGGCAGCTTGCGGCTGAGCAGCCAGGTGGCGCCGACGTCGGGGAAGAAGCCGATTGCCGTCTCAGGCATCGCCAGCACGCTGCGTTCGGTGACCACGCGCACCGAGCCGTGCGCGGCGATGCCGACGCCGCCGCCCATCACCACGCGTTCCATCAGCGCCACGTAGGGTTTCGGGAAGCGCGCGACTTGCAGGTTCATCGCGTATTCCGCGGTGAAGAACGCGCTGATGGTGGCAGTGTCACCGCGTCGCGCGGCTTCGTACATGACCCGGATGTCGCCGCCGGCGCAGAGCGCGCGGTCGCCGGCGCCGTCGAGGATGACCAGGCTGACCGCAGGATCGATCGCCCATTCCTGCAACGCGGCGCGTATCGTTTGCACCATCGCCAGGTTCAGTGCGTTCAGCGCCTGCGGGCGGGCGAGAGTGATGCGGCCTGCGTGGCCTTGGACGCGTACGTCTATGTCGGGCATCTGTCCTCGTTTGAACGTTGCAAAAAGCAAGCGCTTCTTTTTCGAGAAAAAGAAGCAAAAAGCTTTTGGTCCGGCTGTCGCGGAGTTTCCGGAATCGGCTACCCAAGAGACAAAAGTTTTTTGGTTCTTTTTTCAAAAAAGAACCGCTTGCTTGCCTCACTTCAACAGCCCCCGCGCCACGATCACCCGCATGATCTCGTTGGTGCCCTCCAGTATCTGGTGCACTCGCAGATCGCGCACGATCTTCTCCACCCCATAATCAGCGAGGTACCCGTAGCCGCCATGCAGTTGCAGCGCTTGGTTTGCAACGTTGAAGCCGGCGTCGGTCACGAAACGCTTTGCACTGGCGCACAGCATGGTGGCGTTGGGCGCGCGCGCGTCCAGTGCGGCGGCCGCGCGCCAGAGGATGGAGCGGGCGGCTTCCAGTTCAATGGACATGTCCGCCAGGCGGAACTGCAGCGCCTGGAACTCGGTGAGCTTCTGGCCAAAGGCCCGGCGCTCGGCCATGTAGGCGAGCGACTTTTCCAGCGCGCTCTGTGCGCCGCCCAGCGAGCAGGCCGCGATGTTAAGCCGGCCGCCGTCCAGCCCGGCCATCGCCATCTTGAAGCCGGTACCCTCCTCGCCGAGCCGGTGCGCGGCCGGCACCCGCACGCCGTCGAGGATCACCTGGCGGGTCGGCTGCGCGTTCCAGCCCATCTTGCGCTCGTTGGCGCCGAAGCTGAGGCCGGGCGTGGCCCGCTCGACCAGAAAGGCGGAGACGCCGGCCGCCCCCGGTCCGCCGGTGCGCGCCATGACCACGTAGAGGTCGGCCGCACCGGCGCCGGAGATGAACTGCTTCACACCGTCGAGCACGTAGTCGCCACCGTCCTGGCGGGCGCGGGTGGAGAGAGCCACGGCGTCCGAGCCGGAGCCGGGTTCGGTCAGGCAGTAAGCGCCGAGCAGCTGCATGCTGCACAGGCGCGGGACCCAGGCGGCGCGCTGCTCGGCAGCAGCGAAGCGGTCCACCATCCAGGTGACCATGTTGTGGATGCTGATGTAGGCGGCGATGGACGGGCAGCCGGTGGCGAGCGCCTCGAAGATCAGCGCCGCGTCCAGCCGGCCGAGGCCGGAACCGCCGTGTTCCTCGGCCACGTAGATGCCGGCCATGCCGAGCGGGGCCACCTGCCGGATGACGTCCACGGGGAAGTGCTTCGCCTCGTCCCAGGCCAGGGCGTGGGGTGCGAGCTGTTCCTCGGCGAAGCCGCGCGCCATGGCCACGATGGCGTGCTGTTCCTCGCCGAGGGTGAACGGCGCGGTGGGCGCGAGCGGCGACAGGCTGTCCATTGGGACGTTCCTCCGTTCAACGACCGCGAATCCTGGTGAGCGGGCGCACCTGCGGCGCACGGGGTCGGTGGTGGTGCAGGCGGTGCGTGAGTGTCTGCACCTGGAGACGGTGTGAAGAAAGCAAGGCCTTCTTTTCTGAAGAAAGGAAGCAAAAGACTTTTGGTCAGGCTGTCGCGGAGGTTCCTTCAGCATGTACCCAAGGGGACAAAAGTTTTTTGGTTCTTTTTTTCAAAAAAGAACTGCTTTCTTCCTCACGCTGCCCTCGCCTTCTGCGCTCGCCGCGTAAACACCATCGTCCCGTCATCCAGCTTGCCGAATCGCAGCGCCAGCACGTCCAGCGCGTAGTTCTGGTTCAGCTTCCAAGGCTTCGTGGTGCCCTGCCGCGGCAGCTCGGCCAGCGCGCGCTGCACGTAGCCCGAGCTGAAATCCAGGAACGGCGCGTCCGTCACGCGCTCGTCACGCTTGGGCATCGCTTCGACGTAGCCGCGCTGGTCCATGTAGTTCAGCATGCGGCACACGTAGGAGCAGGTGAGGTCGGCCTTCAGGGTCCAGGACGCGTTGGTGTAGCCGAACGCGGTGGCCATGTTCGGCACGTTTGAATACATCATCCCCTTGTAGTTCATCGTTTTGCTGAAATCGACGCGCACGCCGTCCACGCTCACCGACATGCCGCTGAGAATCTGCATCTTCAGGCCCGTTGCCGTCACGATGATGTCGGCCTCGAGCGCCTGGCCGGAGCTGAGCGCAATGCCGCCCGCGGTGAAACGCTCGATGGTGTCTGTCACCACCGACGCCTTGCCGTCGCGTATGGAGCGGAACAGGTCCGAGTCGGGCACCAGGCAGAGCCGCTGGTCCCACGGGTTGTATTTCGGGGTGAAATGTGTGGCCACGTCGTAATCCGGGCCGAGCTCGGCACTGACCAGATCGATCAGCCGCTTCTTGAAGCCGGCCGGGTTGCGCCGTGCCGTCCGGTAGAGGAACAGCGACAGCCCGACGTTGCGCCACCGGGTGATGCTGTAGGCGAGCTTGGCCGGCAGCTTGCGGCGTAGCCAGTTGGCAAGCGCATCTTCGCCAGGGCGCGACGCAACGTAACTCGGCGAGCGCTGCAACATGGTCACGTGGGCCGCGGTCTTGGCCAGCGCCGGCACCAGCGTCACCGCGGTCGCACCACTGCCGATTACCACCACGCGTTTGCCGGCGACGTCGGCGTCCTCCGGCCAGAATTGCGGGTGGATGACCTGACCGCGGAAGTCCTCGCGACCGGCGAAGTCGGGCGTGTAGCCCTCGGCGTAGTTGTAGTAGCCGCCGCAGGTGAACAGGAAGCCGCAGGTGAACACCACCGCCTCGCGGTCAGGGCCGCGCTCGGCGTGCACGGTCCACAGCGCGTCCTCGGTGGACCAGTCGGCGCGGACCACCCGGTGGCTGTAGCGGATGTGCTGGTCCACGCCGTACTCGGCCGCGGTCTCCTTGATGTAGTTCAGGATGGCCGGGCCGTCGGCGATGGCGCGCGCCTCCGTCCAGGGGCGGAAGACGTAGCCCAGGGTGTGCATATCGGAGTCCGAGCGGATGCCGGGGTAGCGGAACAGGTCCCAGGTGCCGCCCAGCGTGGCGCGGCCTTCGAGCACCACGTATGTCTTCTTCGGGCATTGCATCTTCAGGTGGCAGCCGGCGCCGATGCCGGACAGGCCGGCGCCGATGATCAGGACGTCCACGTGCTCGGCTGGCATCGGACTTGCGCTCCTTGGTGTTAGGGTGAGGCCCCTAAACGGTGTTAATATGCGAGTATGCCGTGTTTTTCCAGCGAAGAAGAAAGGCCTTCTTTTTCGAGAAAAAGAAGCAAAAAGCTTTTATTACGGCTGTCGCGGACTCTGCAGGAACGGCTCGGCCCAGAGAACAAAAGTTTTTTGGTTCTTTTTTTCAAAAAAGAACCGCTTGCTTACTTCTGCGCCGACTCGACGTCCGCTCCATGCGCCTTCGACCAGGCAACCGGGTTCTCCAGAAACCGCCGCACCTCGGCCAGATGGTGCTCGGGAAAGTATGGCCGGTCCCGGCATGCTTCCAGCACATCCCACCAGGTACAGAGGTGGTGCAGCTGGATGTCCATCTGCGCCAGCTTCTCCAGACTGCCGGGGAACACGCCGTAGTAGAACACCACGAAGGCGTGGTTGACGATCGCACCGGCGTCTCGCAGCGCCTGGGTGAACTTGATCTTCGAGCGGCCGTCGGTGGTCAGGTCCTCGACCAGCAGGGTGCGGCGGCCGTCCGGCACGTCGCCCTCGATCAGCGCGTTCTTGCCGAAGCCTTTCGGCTGCTTGCGAACGTAGGCCATCGGCGTCTGCAGCCGGTCCGCGATCCAGGCGGCGAACGGGATGCCGGCCGTCTCGCCACCGGCCACCACCTCGATCTGCTCGTAGCCGACGTGGCGGTTCAGCTTCTCCACGCCCAACTCGCAGATGCGGGCGCGGGCACGGGGGAAGTAGATGATTTTGCGGCAGTCGATGTAGACGGGCGACTTCCAGCCGGAGGTCAGCGTGTAGGGCTCGTCGGGGCGGAAGTTGAGCGCGCCGATCTCCAGCAGGATTCGCGCGGTGGTCAGCGCCGCGTCCCTGTCCCAGTCCGTCACCACACCGGCGGCCATGTTCTCGCGTCCTCTTCGTCTGGTAAGGCGGGCCTGAAAGGCCGGTTCTGCCCCGGCGCAGGTCGTGCCGCAACCTGACCCTCGCTCGGTTGTTGCGACTGGACGGCAATGGGGTTAGCCTAGCGTTAGCTAAGAGTGATTCGCAACTGGAGTTGGGTGTGGCCGAGATCGGACGGAGGTGCGAACGCGCCGTAGTGACCGCCTACCGCGAATTGCGCCGCGCCGGCACAGACGACATGGCGGCGTTCCAGAGCTGCACCACGCTGTACCGCATCCACCACCCGGAGGCGGGGCTGAGCGAGGCGCGCGCGCTGGTGTCGGAGTGGATTGACCACCACATCACGCGGCAGGCAGACGGCGCCACGCCGGGGTGCGAGTGCGACTAGGTTGCGCGCTGGGGCGCTCTGCTAGTTTGTAATACGAGCGACCACGTGTCCCGGGGACCGGCATAGAAAGCAAGCCCTGCTTTTTTGAAAAAAGCAGCAAAAAACTTTTGGTCCGGCTGTCGCAGAGGTTTCTGCAACGCGCGCCCAAGGGAACAAAAGTTTTTTGGTTCGTTTTTTCAAAAAAGAACCGCTTGCCTTTGCTGTTATCGGTCGGATGTTTCTCGCAGCCGATACAAATCCTCTCTGGTCCAAATACCACGAAGAGGTTGCTTGCCCTGCATGCGTCAGTCTCAGGGGCGGATGATGGACATCACTGCACCGGCCCCTCGTCGGACTGCCGGGCCGCGAACGCCGTCAGCGCAGCCACGGCCTGTTCGGTCGCGTCGCTGTCGTGGTCACGCATGGCGGCCGCCGCGCGCAGGTCCAGCCGCGCCAGTTGCAGCACCACCTCCGGGTTGGCGTTGGGGCTCTGGGCGTAGCTGGCGGCCATGCCGTGTGCCACCAGGTAGGCGTCCTGCAGGGCGGCCGTCCGCAGCGACGCGTCGCGCTCGTAGCTCGGCAGCACCGCGCAGCCGACGCAGAACGCCGCAATGATGATGCCAACCCGCATGACAAACCTTTCCTGAGCCCCCACGCTACCGCACGGCAACGCCCCCAGGAACAAAAGTTTTTTGGTTCTTTTTTTCAAAAAAGAACCGCTTGCTTACTGTCTTACCCGACGCCCCGCACCACCGGTATCTCTAGGTCCTTGATCTTCTTGCGCAGCGTGTTCCGGTTCAACCCCAGCATCTCCGCCGCCCTGATCTGGTTGCCCCGCGTCGCCGCCAGCGTCATCCGGATCAGCGGCCGCTCCACCTCGGCGATCACCTGGTCGTAGACGTCGCGTGTGGGGATGCCGTCGCTGCTGCCCGCCAGCATGGAGCGGATGTGGCGTTCGACCGCCTGGCCCAGGTCACGCGGGGCGCCGTGCTGCTCGTCGGACTCGCTGGACGGCGGCTCGGACAGTTCGGCGGCCACCACCTCGGCAGTGATCACCTCCTGCGGGGTCAGTGCGGCGAGCCTCCGCATCAGGTTCTCCAGCTCGCGCACGTTGCCGGGCCAGCGGTAGCGGCGCAGCTCGTCGACCGCCCCCTGGTCCAGCACCTTGGCCCCCAGCCCGGCTTCGCGCGCGCGGTCGAGAAAGTGGCGCGCCAGCACGGCCACGTCTTCGGCCCGTTCGCGCAGCGGCGGCAGGCGGATCGGCACCACGTTGAGGCGGTAGTACAGGTCCTCGCGGAACTGCCCGGCGCGGATCGCCTGGCGCAGGTCGCGATGGGTGGCGGCCACGATGCGCACGTTGGCGCGGATCGGCTGACGGCCGCCGACGGAGGTGAACTCGCCCTCCTGCAGCACGCGCAGCAGCCTTGTCTGCGCCTCGGGGGGCATGTCGCCGATCTCGTCGAGGAACAACGTGCCGGCGGCGGCCTGCTCGAAGCGGCCCTGGCTGCGGTTATGGGCGCCGGTGAAGCTGCCGCGCTCGTGGCCGAACAGCTCGCTCTCGATCAGCTCGCGCGGGATCGCCGCCATGTTGATCGCGACGAATGGGCCGGAGCGCCGCTTGCCGTAATCGTGCAGCGCGCGGGCGACCAGCTCCTTGCCCGTGCCGCTCTCGCCGTTGACCATCACCGTGAGGTCGGTGGTCGTCAGCCGGGCGATGGTGCGGTAGATCTCCTGCATTGCCTGGCTGCGGCCGATCAGCGGCAGACGCTCGTCGGCATCGCGCGGTTCAGTCTCGCCGGCCTCGCCGGGCGGGGTCGGCACCGCCAGCGCGCGGCCGACCACGGCCAGCAGCTCGGTCAGGTCGAACGGCTTGGGCAGGTACTCGAAGGCGCCGCGCTGCGCGGCCTTTACCGCGGTCATTAGCGTGGACTGCGCGCTCATCACGATCACCCGCAACTCCGGGCGGCATCTCTTGATCCTGGGCAGCAGCTCCAGGCCGTTGTCGTCCGGCATCACCACGTCGGTGATCACCAAGTCGCCTTCGCCTTCCTCGACCCAGCGCCAAAGCATGCCGGCCGAGCCGGTGGCGCGCACCTGGTAGCCGGAGCGGCACAGGGCCTGCGTGAGCACGGTGCGGATCGAGCGGTCGTCGTCGGCGACTAGGATCGTTGGCAGGATCGTCACAAGCAAGGCCTTCTTTTTTGAAAAAAAGAAGCAAAAAATTTTTGTCCCTTAGGTGGTGTGGGCACCTACACCGTCCTCCACGAACATCGGGAGGAACAGGCGGAAATCGGTGCGGCCGGGATGGCTGTCCACTTCGATAAGACCTCCGTGATCGCCAACGATCTTGGCAACCAAAGCAAGCCCCAGGCCACTGCCGGACGGCTTGGTCGTCACGAAAGGATCGAACAGGTTCTCGCGCAGATCAGCAGGAATGCCCGGACCGCTGTCGCGTACGGTCACCACCAACGGCACATGCACCCGCCGCTTTGTTCCGGGTACGGAAACGCGCACGCCATGCTGGTAGGCGGTCATCAGCGTGATCTCGCCGGACAAGCCCTCGGCGGTCAGTGCTTCGGCGGCGTTCTTCACCAGGTTCAGCAGCACCTGCACAAGCTGGTCGCGGTTGCCCAGCACCGGCGGCAACGACGGGTCGTACAGCTCGACGATGCGCAGATGCGCGGCGAACCCGGTCTGCGCCAGCCGGCGCACGTGTTCCAGCACGCGGTGAATGTTCACCGCGTCGCGCACCACCGGCTTCTCGCCGAATGCCTCCATGCGGTCCACCAGGCCGCGGATGCGGTCGGCCTCGTCGCGGATCAGCACGGCCAGCTCGCGGTCGGCCTCGCCCACGGTGCGCTCCAGCAGCTGCGCCGCACCGCGGATGCCGGAGAGCGGGTTTTTCACCTCGTGCGCCAGGATCGCCGCCATGCCGGCGACCGACCTGGCGGCGCTACGGAAGTTCAACTGCCGGTCCAGCGCACGGGCCGGCGACTCGTCCTGCAGGGTCAGCATGACGCAGCCCGGGTCCTCGGGCACCGGCGCGCCCTGCACGGTGACGCCGCGGCGCTGCAGGCGCGGTCCCTCGAAGGCAAGGTCGTGGTCGCTGACTACCGAATCCATGCTGCGCACCTGCTCGACCAGCGCCAGTAGCGGGCTGTCGGCGGCGATGAGGTCGCCCAAAGCCACTTGCCGGAGCTGCTGGATCGACAGGCCGAAGAAGCTCTCGGCCGCCGGGTTGGCGAAGGTGAAGCGGTTCTCTGCGTCGACCAGCACGCAGGCCAGCGGGAGGGCGGAGAGCATGGCGGCAGGGTCTGCCGTGCGGTCGGGCGCACGGTCCGGTGCGTGGCCGACGACGGCGAGCCTGGCGCGCGCGCGGGCGAGTGGCAGCCTCATGCGGCCAGCTCCGCCATCTCCGGTTCCGGGCCGACGGCGGCCCGGCTCAGCCCGGCCTCGACCAGCGGGGCGTAGAACCGGCCGATCAGTGCGACGACTGCCGGCGCGTCGGCCAGCCGCATGACCGCGGCGCGGAACTCCGCCGAGCCGGGCAGGCCGCGCGAGTACCAGGCAACGTGCTTGCGGGCCAGGCGCAACCCGGCGTCGGCACCGAAATGCGCCAGCATGGCGTCGTAGTGCTCCAGCAGGACGGCTTGCTGGGTGGCGAGGTCGGGCTCCGGCAGCCGCCTCCCGGTGCGCAAAAAATGGGCAATTTGCGCCGGGAACCAGGGTCGCCCGTAGCAGCCGCGGCCCACCATCACCCCGTTCGCGCCGGACCGCGCCAGAGCGTCGGCGGCGGCCTCGACCGTGGTGATGTCGCCGTTGACGATCACCGGGATGCGCACCGCCTGCTTCACGCCAGCCACGAAATCCCAGTCCGCCGTGCCGGTGTAGAATTGCTGCCGGGTGCGGCCGTGCACGGTTACCATGCGGATGCCGGCCTGCTCGGCGATAGCGGCCAGGCGCGGCGCGTTCAGGCTGGCGTGGTCCCAGCCCATGCGCATCTTCAGCGTCACCGGCACGGCCACCGCCTGCACGGTGGCCTCCAGCAGGCGGGCGGCAGCGGCCTCGTCGCGCATCAGCGCGGAGCCGGCCATCTGGCCCACCGCCACCTTGCGCACCGGACAGCCGAAATTGATGTCGATCACCTCGGCGCCGAGGTCCACGCACATGCGGGCGGCCTCGGCCATCGCCGCAGGCTCGCAGCCGGCGAGCTGGATGGCGCGCGGGCCTGCGCCCTCATCGAGGGCGGCCATACGTAGGGTGTTGCGGTTCTCCCGCAGCATCGCCCAGGAGGCGATCATCTCGGAGACCACCATGCCGGTGCCCATCCGCTTGGCCAGCCGGCGGAACGGCAGGTCGGTGACGCCGGACATCGGTGCGAGGATCACCGGCGTGTCCAGGACGACGCCGCTGCCCAGGCTGATGCTTGTTAACATGCTGCCCATGATTTAGGCACGCTAGCCAAGAAGCGGGCATGTTGCAATGCGATGAACGTCGATATCCGGTTTGAAGGGTAGGTCGACCACGAAGGCACGAAGAACACGAAGAGCACGCTCGGCGCGGAGTGCTTTGCGGTCTCGCTTCCGAAATCGAGAGAAGGCAAAGCCTGCTTTTGAAAAAAGCAGCAAAAACTTTTGTCTCGGCTGTCGCTGACCGTTCAACCAGCGCGCGCCCCAGAGACCAAAAGTTTTTTGGTTCTTTTTTTCAAAAAAGAACTGCTTGCTTGCTTGCGGTCCTTCAGCCGTGACCGGCCAAACGACCTGCTCGCCCGCCCACCCACCCACGGTCTAGCCGAAAGCCGTTGGTCGTCGCCTTCTTCGTGTCCTTCGTGCCTTCGTGGTGACCTTAGCTTTCTGGCCGCCCGACGCCCGCGTCCCGAGGCTTGCATCGCCCCAGCCTCTCGCGCACACCGCGCCGCATGCGCATCGCCGCCATCCTCGTCGCCGCCGGCAGCGGCAGCCGCTTTGGCGGCCCGTCCCCCAAGCAGTTCACAACGCTCGCCGGCCGCCCCGTCCTGCGCTGGGCGGCCGAGGCGCTTGCCCCTCATGTGTCCCTACTGCAACCGGTCGGCGAGGCAGTGCCCATCGATGCCGCACTGGCTGGCCTGGACCACCTACCAACCGTCCCCGGCGGGGCGACGCGCCAGGACAGCGTGCGCGCCGGGCTGGAAGCGCTGGTCAGCCACGCCCCGGACATCGTCCTGGTGCACGACGCCGCGCGGCCGCACGTCCCCGCGGGCACCGTTGCCGACCTGCTGGAGGCCTTGCGCACCCATCGCGGCGCCATCCCGGCGGTGCCGGTCGCCGACACCTTGAAGCGGGCGGAAAGCGGCATCGTCGCTGCCACCGTGCCGCGCGCCGGGCTCTACCGCGCGCAGACCCCGCAGGCCTTCCACTTCGACACCCTGCTGGACGCGCACCGCCAGCCGGCCGACCCTGGCGCCACCGACGATTCCTGGCTGCTGGAGCAAGCGGGGCACGCCGTAGCGATCGTTCCGGGACACGAGGAGAACGTGAAGGTGACGATCGCCAGTGACGCTGCCCGCCTGCAGCAGACGCTGGAGCGGACCCTCGAGCGCACGCCTGAGGCGGCCCCGGCCGCATTGCTCGTCTGCCGGGTCGGCACCGGCTTCGACGTGCACGCCACCAAGGCGGGCCGCAAGATGATCCTGTGCGGCGTCGACATCCCCTGCGAGTTCGGGCTGGACGGTCATTCCGACGCCGACGTCGGCATCCACGCGCTGTGCGACGCGATCTACGGCGCGTTGGCCGAAGGCGACATCGGCCGTCACTTCCCGCCCAGCGAGGCCACCTGGAAGGACGCCGACAGCGCCCGTTTCCTGCGTCACGCCGCCGAGCGGATCGCCGCCAGTGGCGGCCAGCTCGCCAACGCCGACGTGACGATCATCTGCGAGCGTCCGAAGGTCACCCCGCACGCCCCGGCCATGCGCGCGCGGCTGGCCGAGCTGCTTGGCGTCCCGCTCGGCCGCATCTCGGTTAAGGCGACCACCACCGAGCGGCTGGGCTTCCCCGGCCGCGGCGAGGGTGTGGCGGCGCAGGCCGCCGTCAGCCTGCTCGTTCCCTGGGACGCATCTGCAACGTCTGGCTGAATAGCTTGGTCATCCCGGTGTTGTGATACCGCGCGCGTTTGTTCCGGGTGACAACGGTTTCCGGTGCGTTCGCGCCGTCCGAACCCAGGTTTCCCAGGAGCATTTCATGACGATCATACGCGGCCCGAAAGGCGGCCACGCGCAGATCTCGGGCACGTCCGGCAACGACCTGATCGCTGCGGACGGAGGCTACAACACGATCAACGGCGGCGGCGGTGACGACTCGATCGCCGCAGGCGCCGGCGGCCATGCGGACGTGTTGATCGGCAGCACGGGCGACGGCGAGACCGGCGTGTTCGACACCGTGTCGGTCGCCGGGGCCGGCAACACGCTTGCGGCCGGCGACGAGAACGTTCTGCTCCTCGGCTCGGCCCGCGCCAGCACCTTTACGCTCGGCAACGGCAACAACACCGTCGACATCGACGGCGCCAACAACACCATCTCCGCCGGTGCCGGCCAGAACACCGTCTCGGCCCTCGGCGGCGGCGCGCACGTGGACTTCTTCGCCGTCGACCAGGCAAGCTACGGCCCGGACACGGTGTTCGTCTCCGGACGGCACAACGCGGTGACCGCAAGCTTTTTCAACATTCCCCAGGCTGCACCTGCCGACGTTAACGTCTACGGCGGCTCGGGCAACGGCACCTTCGTCCTGCCTGCCTACAGTGCCGGCACGCCCGGCGCGCTCGCCGGCAGCGCGGACAACGTGGTGACCGGCGGGCTGGACAACGTCATTCAGTCCGGGGGCGGGCTGATCGTGGCCGGCAGCGGGGCCGACACGGTGAGCTTCTACGGCGAGGACACGAACGTCGTGCTGGCCGGCGCGGGCAACTCGGTCTCCTGCGTTGCCGGTGCGTCCACGATCACCGGTGGCTCGGGTGCCGGCAGCTTCACCCTGTCCGGCCAATACGTCGACGGTGCGCGGGGCCTCATCACGCTCCAGACCTACGGACAGGACAACGCGATCAGCCTGTTCGACGGCACCTTCAAGGTGGCCGCCGGCAGCGGCCAGGACACCGTCTCCGCACTGATCGCCAGCGGAACGATCGCATTCTACGGCACTGGCGACCGGCTCGTTCTGTCCAACGGCCAGGACCTCACCGTGCAGGACCACGCGATTGGCCTGGACATCGTTGTCAGCCAGGGTGACACCGGCACGCTGACCATCGATCATTTTGGTGCCGGCAGCGTGCTCGACCTCAACACCAGCGATGGCTACGCCAGCGTGGGCCAGATACTCGCGGCGTTAACCGAGACGAGTGCGGGCACCTACAGCCTGGCAACGTCGGACCACGGCAGCGTGCTGTTTGCCGGAGTAGGGCATCTCACGGCGGACAACTTCAAGATAGGCTAAGGCTTGGCGCCTCCGTACGCTGTCGCGCGTTGGCCCGGCACGCGTTCGCATGACAAACCTCGTTATACCACTGGCGTCGATGCTGACTCATAGAAAGCAAGCAGTCCTTTTTTGAAAAAAGGACCAAAAAACTTTTGACTCAGCTGTCGCGCGCTCGCCGGAAGGGTCCGCGACAGCGGAGTCAAAAGTTTTTTGCTTCTTTTTTTCAAAAAAGAAGGTCTTGCTTGCTGTAAAACGGTCAACCTTCAGGCCGGTTTGGCATTAGATACCGCCAGGGCGACTTTGCGAACGGACACTCACAGAAAGAAGTGCTTGCTTTCCTGTTGCACTACACCGTGCGAAACCGCCAGCATGTACAGACTTATCGCGCTGCTCTGCCTCGCTGGCTGTGCCTCGCAGCCGCCGTCCGCCACCGCGCTGCGCTGCCCCACGATCCCCGACACGCGGCCGGACGTGCACCCGGCGCCGCTGCCGCCGGTCTCGGCCGACCTGATCACGTTGGAGCCGGGCCATTGGGACTGGACTGGCGAGCGCTACGCCTGGACGTCTCCCTCGTGGGTGAAGCGGCCAGGCACCACCGCCTACGCCGCGGCGCATCCGATGTGGCAAGACGGCTATTGGACGCAGAACGGCGGCGCCTGCGTGTGGAACCCGGGGCATTTCCTGCTGTGACGATGGTGCCGCCATGATGGATGGCTCGGCCGCCGGCAGGACCGCGACAGCGCCGCACGAGGGTGAGGCGCCGCTGGTGGTGGCCGGCCACGTGACCGCGCTGCGGATGTTCGACCTGGCCTACGCCATCGACCTCGGCCAGGCGGAGACGCTGTGGGCGCAACAGGCGGGGCAGGGCGGCCGCTCCCGTCTGACCGGCACGCCGACCAAGGCGGTCTCGTTCGGCGACCCGCCGCTGGTGCTGGTGCTGCCGCCGATCCGCCTGGTGCTCGACGAGGGCGGCCCGTTGGAGGTGGAGGCCGGCGCCGTGGCGCGGCTTTACGCGTTTGGTGTGGCGACACTGGCCGTGCAGGTTCCGGCTGATGATTTGGGGTGGGTCGGGTTCACCGCGCGCGTGAACGCGGTGGATGCAGCCATCGGCGCGCAGACGGACATCGCTTTCTGGCACGGGTTGCTGGACCAGCTGCGCGGCCCGATCGGTGCGGCGTTGACCCGGCCGAACCGTTCGGATCTGGAGGAGGACTACCTCGTGGCCACCGTGCACCAGTTCGCCGAACCGGTGCTGGCCTCGGCGATCGGCCGGGACGTGGACTTGGTCCCGCTGCTGAGCGGCGAGGTACGCAAGCTGGCCGACAGCGCGCGGGCGGACCTGCTCAGCCGCCGGTTCAGCTACTACACCGACGATCTGGTGGTGCTGACCTGGGACCGTGCGTTCATCTACGAGCCGCGCCGCGACACCGACGTGGCCGACGTGATCGAGGTGGCCAACGCGCAGTTCCTGCAGATGCGCTACTACGACGAGCTGCTGGATGCCGAGCTGCCGCGGATGTACGATTTGGTGGAGGAGGCCACGCGACGCCTCTCGCGTGGGCCGCGCCGCTTCGCGGGCCTTGCACGCCGGCTGTACACGCTGGTGGCGGAGGTCACTGAACTGACCGAGAAGGTGGACAACGCGTTGCAGGTGACCGAGGACGTGTACCTTGCGCGCGTGTATGCCGCGGCGCTGGATCTGTTCCGGGTGAAGGCGGTGAGCGCCGCGGTGGATCGCAAGCTTTCGATCATCCGTGATACCTACACGGCCTTGTACGACGAGGCGGCCAGCAGCCGGGCGGGGCTGATGGAGGCCGCAATCGTCATGCTCATCCTGGTGGAAATACTGCTCGCGCTGTTCGGGCGGCATTGAGGGGGCGGGTGGGCCTCTCTACCTCAGTCCTGATACTAACCAGCCTGAAGGTTGACCGTTCCGGAGCAAGCAAGGCCTTCTTTTCTGAAGAAAAGAAGCAAAAGACTTTTGTCTCCGCTGTCGCGGTCCTTTCCGGAGAGCGCGCGACAGCGGAGTCAAAAGTTTTTTGGTCCGCGGATTCAACTTTGAAACGCATAAAGGGTAGCCTTCCCGACCGCCACTAAGGGGCGTGTCTAGACTTCCGGCAAGGGGGTCTGGATGGGCAAGCATTTGACGGCGGAGCAACGCTGTGAGCTGGCGGCGTTGCATGAGGCTGGTCTGACGCAGGCGGCGATGGCGATGCGGATCGGCGTCAGCCAGTCGGCCGTCTGCCGCGAGTTGCAGCGCAACGGCGGTGCCGGCTTTTACTGCTCCGGGCTGGCGCAGGACGCGGCAACGCGGCGTCGGTCGGCGGCCAGCAGCTTTGCGCGCAAGATGACGCCGGCGGTGGTCAAGCTGATCGAAGCCAAGCTGAGGCGGCAGGAATGGAGCCCGCAGCAGATCAGCTCCTGGCTGGCGCAGACGCAGCAAACCTGCGTCAGCCACGAGCGCATCTACCAGCACATCTGGGCCGACAAGCGCGCCGGCGGCACGCTGTTCCAGCAGCTGCGGCGCACTGGCAAGCGCTACAACAAGCGGGGCGGCAAGCTGGCCGGGCGCGGCATCATCCCTGGCCGGATCGACATCGATCAAAGACCGGCCATCGTGGACCAGCGCGTGCGCATCGGCGATTGGGAGGTCGACACCATCATCGGCGCCCGCCAGCAAGGCGCCATTCTCAGCCTGGTGGACCGCGTCTCGCGCTACACCCTGCTGCATAAGCTGCACGCCGCCCAGGCCGAACCCGCAAGCCGCGCCATCATCGCCAAACTGCGACGCCACAGCGCACGCGTGCACACCATCACCGCCGACAACGGCAAGGAATTCGCCCTGCACGCCCGTGTCGCGCGCCGGCTGGCGGCCAACTTCTACTTCGCCAAGCCGTATCACGCCTGGGAACGCGGCCTGAACGAGAACACCAACGGACTGGTCCGCCAATATTTTCCAAAAGGCACCAGCTTGGCCACCATCACCCCGGCCGCCGTCCTGCGCGTGCAAAACAAACTCAACTCGCGCCCACGCAAGGTCCTCGGCTACAAGACCCCACACGAGGTCTTCTTCGCCCCTTAGTGGCGGTCGGGAAGGCTTACCCTTTATGCGTTTCAAAGTTGAATCCGCGGTCCTTTTTTTCAAAAAAGGACTGCTTGCTTTCTATGAGTCAGCATCAACGCCTGCTGGTATGAGTTGCGGATCGACCGTGTTGGATGTGCGCGGCGTGGAACTGGCGGCAGGAGGCAAGGCCCGCCGTTTCAACGGCGGGCAGCAAACTCCTGTCTTTGCTGTCGCGGAGTCTTCTGGAACGTGTTGCCGAGACGAACGCGGTTGACGGTCGGCCGGCGTTGCGTTTTGTGACGTCAGGTGCGGGACAGACGCCTGACCAGTCCGATGCTCGGGCGCTCAACGTACCGCCATGCGAGTTGAGCAACCGCAAGGGGCCGAGGTATGCCGAGCCAGGGTCCCAACGTTTCAAACGCCTCTGTTGCCGCCTTCAGCACAAGCCGATGCGTCAGATAGAGGCCCTTCTCAGCAAGGTGTTCGCTCCTCAATCAGAACCCGCCTTCTTCTTATCAGAAATGGAGCTGCTTTCTTGCCTCAGGCGGCCACCAGCTCGCTCTCATTCACATCCACCATCCAACCATGCGCGTCGTTGGTGGCGCCGTACTGGACCGCGCTGATCGCCTCGTACAGTCGGCCGGTCAGCTCGCCGATCTTGCCGTCGTTGATCACCAGGCTGCTGTCGCGATAACCCAGCTCGCCCACCGGCGAGATCACCACCGCGGTGCCGGTGCCCCACATCTCGGCCAACGTGCCTTGCTGGTGCGCCGCCATCACCTCGTGGATGGAGATCGGCCGCTCCTCAATGGCCACGCCCCAGTCGCGCAGCAGCTGGAGCACGGATTTGCGGGTGATGCCGTCCAGGATGGTGCCGCTGGACAGCGGCGGGGTGATGACCGTGTCGCCGATGCGCAGCATGATGTTCATCGAGCCGACCTCGTCGAAGTATTCGTGCTGGATGCCGTCCAGCCAGAGCACCTGGGCGTAGCCGCGCTGGGCGGCTTCCCGCCCGGCATACAAGCTGGCGGCGTAGTTGGCCGCCGCCTTGGCCGAGCCCAGGCCGCCCGGGACCGCGCGCACGCGCTTGTCGCTGGCCAGGATGCGGACCGGGTTCAGCCCTTCCTTGTAGTAGGCACCAACCGGCGTGAGGATCACGTAGTAAAGGTAGCTGTGCGACGGGTGCACGCCGAGGAAGGTGTCCGTCGCGATCACTGTCGGGCGGATGTACAGGGCGGTGCCGCGCTTGGACGGGGTCCAGTCGCGGTCCACATCCACCAGGGCGCGGAAGGAGTCGACCACCAGGGCCGGGTCGAGCGTGGGGATGCAGAGCTGCTCGCAGGAGCGGTTGAGGCGCGCCGCGTTCTGGTCCGGGCGGAACAGGCGGACCCGGCCGTCGGCGCTGCGGAAGGCCTTCAGCCCGTCGAACACTGCCTGCGCGTAGTGCAGCACGCAGCTCGCCGGGTCCATGGTGAAGGGCGCGTAGGGCACGATGCGGCCAGAGTGCCAGCCGTCCGCCTCGCTGTAGTCCATCAGGAACATGTGGTCGGTGAAGACCTCGCCGAAGCGGAGCGCGTCGTCGGCAACGCGGGGCCTTGGTTGCGTGGTCCGCGTTGTCGGAAAACTGCGCATGGGCGGTGCCTTGGTTGGGTTGCTCTGGAAGGGACAACCCATATCCGGCTGGGTTGGGCAAGGGAAGCAGGAAGAAAGGCCTTCTTTTTTGAAAAAAGAAGCAAAAAACTTTTATCTCCTGACCGTTGGTATGTCGAAACTAATGGCTCAACTGGACTGCTGGGCGCTGGCTGGAGTTTCGCTTCCTTTGGAGTTCGATCGCAGCCTAACTGAGGCGCACACGAGCGGAGTGGCCTTGGATGCCATGAGCACCGGAGCAGAGAAGACCGCGTCAGGTAACTGCCGAGGCAGCCTCCCAAACGAAGGCGGCCTCCGCTACTTCCGCACGTTGCCCGTATCAGCCCCGGTCGGGATCCCGTCGTACCCGACTGGCGGGCTGTCCGGCGTGTTCACCGTTCCCGCGCAACCGGCTGCCAGCAGACTCAGAAACACTATGGTCCAACGCATACGGGTAAATTCCTAAGACACTGAGATGCAGAAAAGGTTACTCCCGGGCCGGTTGCCAAGCAGTCGCGTCAGGAGAGGTCCTCGCCCCGCCCGGCGTCATGCATGGCAGCCAAGCAAGGCAAGCAGTTCTTTTTTGAAAAAGGAATTAAAAAAACTTTTGTTCTTTTGCGTACAAGTTGAGGGAAACTCCGCGACAGCCGGACCAAAAGTTTTTTGCTGCTTTTTTTCAAAAAAGCAGGCCTTGCTTTCTGCCCTCCTTACGAAAGGTAAGGCCCAAGCAGCGACAGGTCGGCCGGCCCAAGCCGGTCGGCAGCGGTCTGCGCCTGGTGCCAGTAAGGATAGAGCAGCGGCGGCGCGCTGACCTTGTCCAGGCTGTCACGCTCCGCCTCGCTCAGCGTGAGCTCGGCGCTTTTCAAATTGTCCTCCAGCTGTGCCTCGGTGCGGGCGCCGATGATGGCCGAGGTTACTCCGGGGCGCCCCAGCACCCAGGCCAGCGCTACCTGCGCGGCGGAGACCTGGTGCGCCTCGGCCACCTGCAGCAGCACGTCGACGATGTCGTACAGCTTGGCCTCGTCGCGCACCGGCGGCTCGGTCCAGCCGGCGAGGCGGCGGCTGCCCTCCGGCGCGTCCTGGCCGCGGCGGTATTTGCCGGACAGCAGGCCGCCGGCCAGCGGGCTCCAGACCAGGATGCCGAGGCCTTGGTCCAGCGTGGCCGGCACCAGCTCGAACTCGGCCTCGCGCGCCTGCAGGGTGTAGTGGATCTGCTGGGCGACGGGCACGATGAAGCGCTCGGCGCGGGCGACACCCAGCGCCTTCATCAGGTGCCAGGCGGAGTAGTTCGACACGCCGACGTAGCGCACCTTGCCGTGGCGGACGAGCGTGTCCATCGCCTCGAGCGTCTCCTCCAGCGGCGTCAGGCCGTCCCACTCGTGCAGCTGGTAGAGGTCGATGTGGCCGGTGCGCAGGCGCTTGAGGCTGGCTTCGGCCGCGGCGACGATGTGGTGGCGCGACAGGCCGGCATCGTTGGCGCGCTTGCCCATGCGGAAGCGTACCTTGCTGGCGACGAGCAGCTTGTGGCGGCGGTGACCGTGGTCCAGCGCCTCGCCCAGGATCTCCTCGGACAGGCCACGCGAGTAGATGTCGGCGGTGTCGACCAGGTTCACGCCGGCGTCGATGCACAGGTCGAGCTGGCGGCCGGCGCCTTTCACGTCGGTGTTGCCCACCTGCTGGAACGGGCCGGTGCCGCCGAAGGTCATGGTGCCGAGCGTGAGCGTGGAGACTTGCAGGCCGGATCGGCCGAGTTGGCGATACTGCATAGGGGCATGCCTTTTGGGAACGGGGAAGAAAAGCCTGTTTTCTCGGCGAGAGGAGCAAACAACTTTCGACCGTGCCGTCGCGGTTCCGTGAGAAACTCGTTACACCCTGGCGTTAACAGGATGTTTACAATTTCGGGGAAGTTACCGCGGCAGGCCTGGTGGTGAGTGTGCCTTTTTGCCTGCCTGGGTCGCGTCGAATGCACTGCTAAGAGGACATGGACACTTTCTTTCTCGATTTCGCGGCGTTGCACAACATTCCTTCGTGCTTTGCAGAGAATGTATTCGTTCAGCAAAAATGAGATCGTTTCGTCATATGCTTGCTTTGCTGGCCAACATGCCCAGTTGTGCGTATAACCAGGGCGCGGATTAGCCAGGCCGGTATTACGGTTCTGTTGCGGTCTGGCCTGCTTAGTTTGGAGTTTCACATGTCTTACATCGAATCCGTTCAGGTCGCACCTGAGGCGCTGTCGCGCGCCACCCCGGCATGGGTTCGCCGCCCGACCTTCGATCTCGGGCTTGGAAGCGCCGCATTGGCGAGCGGCCTTGAAGCCATCGTTGGTCTGACGGTGCTCTCCGGCGTCAGCCTTGTCCTGTGCACCATCGCTGCGGCGGCTTTCCTCTGAGCTGAGGCAAGCAAGGCCTGCTTTTTTGCAAAAAAAGCAGCAAAAAACTTTTGGTCCTGCTGTCGCGGAGTCTCCTGCAGTGTGCACTCCAGGCAACAAAAGTTTTTTGGTTCTTTTTTTCAAAAAAGAACCGCTTGCCTTGCTTCATCTCAGATCAAGCTGCGGATCGCTGGTCTAAGAGCGAAGCAAAATCTGGCTCAGTCTGCCTGCCGCCCGACGCGAACCTGCGGACAGTTTGTCGCCGCCTGGTGATAGAAACCTGCGAAGACGTGGGGTAGGTAACTCTCCTGGCGCACAGAACGCGCGCCGAACCGGCGCAGCGCCTGCGCGTCGACTGGAGAGGAAGCGAATGTTTTCACACATCATGATCGGCACCAACGACCTCGACAAGGCGAAGTCGTTCTACGACGCCTTGCTCGGCACGCTCGACGTGCCGCCGGCCCGGGTCGACGGCAACCGCATCTTCTACATGACACCGACCGGCGTCTTCTCGGTGTCCAAGCCGATCGACGGCGAGCCGGCCACGGCGCCGAACGGCGGCACCATCGGTTTTGCCGCGAACTCGCCGGAACAGGCCGACACCTGGCATGCGACGGGCGTGGCCCACGGTGCGACCACCTGCGAAGACCCGCCGGGCGTCCGGCAGGGCTCGCTGGGCAAGCTTTACCTCGCCTACCTGCGGGACCCGGACGGGAACAAGCTGTGCGTCCTGCATCGGATGAGCTGAGGTAACTCTGGGCAAGCAAGCGGTTCTTTTCCGCCAAAAGAACCAAAGAACTTTTGTCTCGGCTGTCGCGGACATCGAAGCTGGCGTGTGCTGAGCGTCAGAAGTTTGGCTCTTCTTAAGAAGGAACCGCTTGCCTTCTCGCCCGAGCGCTCATCTTCAGCACACGCCGGAGAGAGCGACACATGCAAAACCCCGTCCGCAGCGTCGCCATCGCCGCCGTCGACCTGATTGCCGGCTGGAACCGTAGGCGACTACGTCACGTATCATCGCCGTTCATGGTCGGCATCCACGCCCCGATGCCGTCCGAGACGACCCTGCAAGACCTGACCGTCACCGGTATCATCCCGACCGGCCTGGCTGGGCGTTACCTTAAGATGGGCGCCAACCCGGTCAATCCCGACCCGGCCGGGCATCACTGGTTCCTCGGCGACGGCATGGTGCACGGCATTGCCATCCGCGGCGGACAGGTCCTCTGGTATCGCAACCGGTGGATCGGCTCGCGCCTGGCTGCGGCGGCACTCGGGCGGGAGGCGGCCCCCGGACCGCGCAGGGGCCGCAACGACACGGTGAACACCAACGTGGTCGAGATCGGCGGCCGACCGTTCGCCCTGGTGGAAGCCGGCAGCTTTCCCGTCGAGCTCTCCGGCGACCTGGAGGGCCAGCGCTACGACCCGTTCGAGGGGACCCTCGACGGGTCCTATAGCGGCCACCCGCATCGCGACCCGCTCACCGGCGAGCTTCACGCCGTCGCCTATGACGGCAACATCTGGGACACGGTCCGCCACGTCGTGGTCTCGCCGTCCGGCCGCGTGGTGCGCGACGAGGCCATCGCCGTCCAGCACGGGCCGTGCGTCCACGACTGCGCTATCACCGCGCGCTTCGTCGTCGT
Source organism: Acetobacteraceae bacterium (assembly GCA_965198755.1). Taxonomy (GTDB): domain Bacteria; phylum Pseudomonadota; class Alphaproteobacteria; order Acetobacterales; family Acetobacteraceae; genus BOG-908. The sequence continues at coordinate 1,810,362 of OZ240673.1, read as the reverse complement.
GCTCGACCTGCCCGTCACGTTCTCGATGCGGGCAGTGCTCGGCGGCCAGCTTTTCCCATACCGCTGGAACCCGGCACACCAGGCCCGGATCGGGCTGCTGCCGCGCGAGGGTGCGGCGGCCGACATCGTCTGGTGCGAGATAGAGCCGTGCTTCGTCTTCCACGTGGCCAACGCGTTCGACGACGCCGATGGCAAGGTGGTCCTCGACGTGATCGCCTACGACACGATGTTCGCCTCCGGCGCCAGCGGCCTCGACGCGCTGGGCGAGCTGGAACGCTGGACGGTGGACCCGGCCGCACGCAGCCTGTCACGCCAGGTGGTCGATCCCACGCCGCAGGAGTTTCCCAGGATCGACGAGCGCCGCGTGGGCCAGCGTCACCGCTACGTCTACACGGTCAGCGTGCCGCCGGACGGCAACACCCAGCTCGCCGGCGCCACGCGCCTCTACAAGCACGACATGGAGACCGGCAGCCGCCTGGTGCACGAGTTCGGCGATGGCCGCATTCCCGGCGAGTTCATCTTCGTCCCCGCAGACGAAGCGTCGGCAGAGGACCACGGCTGGATGCTCGGCCTGGTGATCAACACGGCAGACGAGACGACCGATTTCGTGATCCTGGACGCGCAGTCGTTCGATGCGCCGCCGGTCGCGAGCGTTCGGCTGCCGCATAGGATACCGCCGGGGTTTCATGGAAACTGGTTTGCGGAACCGGCGTGGTTTGACCGGAGCAAGTAAGGCAAGCGGTTCTTTTTTGAAAAAAAGAACCAAAAAACTTTTATTCCCTTGGGTGATCACTGAAGGACAGTCCGCGACAGCAGGACCAAAAGTTTTTTGCTGCTTTTTTTCAAAAAAGCAGGCCTTGCTTTCTGGCCTATGATCAACCGGTCCGCGCTCTTTTAAGGCTCAGCCGGCCGAGCGTTTTGGGTCTGAGCTACCGAAATGTGAAAACTCCAGTTGCAGGCTTCGGTTCTCGGCGCTATGAAACCGTGATGTCAGTAACAAGCGCTAAAAAGCAGAAAAAAGGCAGGCCCACCGTTGACAGCGAGGCTGTCAATGTCCGCCTGGACCGGGCGATGTTGACCGCCCTGGATACGTGGCGACGCGAGTCGTCGGACCTGCCCAATCGGCCCAAGGCCATCAGGCGCCTCTTGGAGCTCGGCCTGGAGGCGGCGGGCGCCGTGAAGCCGGACAGCGGTCCGTCCGCAGAAGACTCCCGCTAACGGAAGAGCCGGACGGACCCTGCCGACCAGAAGCGGGACGCTCAAACGTGATCTCTCCATGAGCCGACCGGTTATGGCGTAACCTGTGACCAGCAAGCCAAGCAGTTCTTCAGAAACTCTGCTCCCTTGCGCGCGCGCTGCAGAAACCTCCGCGACAGCAGGACCAAAAGTCTTTTGCTTCTTTTCTTCAGAAAAGAAGGCCTTGCTTCCTTTTGAAGCGTTTTCCGACCCAGTTGGATCGATAAGCAAGCCGGATATCGCTCTAGTTCTTTGTTGGCCAGCATCTGTATCTGACGGGCGACCCCGTTGGGTGGGATGATGCTCGAGGGTCGCGAGTCAAACCTGGGCTACCGTCACGTCTCCCTCGCCAGCCACCCCTCGCAGCACGTTTTTGCCAGCGTCCTCACCCGCCCGATATAGCTCGCTCGTTCCGACACGCTGATCACGCCGCGCGCGTCGAGCAGGTTGAACAGGTGGCTTGCCTTGATGCACTGATCGTAGGCCGGCAACGGCAGCGCGCGTCCGACGAGTGCGGCGCATTCGCGCTCGGCGTCGGCGAAGTGGTGTTGCAGCATGGCGGTGTCGGCGGCTTCGAAATTGTAGGCGCTGTACTCGCGTTCGTTGCGCAGGAACACGTCGCCGTAGGTCACGCCGTGGCCGTTGAAGTCGAGGTCGTAGACGCTCTCGCGGCCTTGCACGTACATCGCCAGGCGTTCCAGGCCGTAGGTGAACTCGACGGACGGGGTGACGACGGGAATGCCGCCGACCTGCTGGAAGTAGGTGAACTGGGTGACCTCCATGCCGTCGCACCAGACTTCCCAGCCCAGCCCCCAGGCGCCGAGAGTGGGGCTTTCCCAGTCGTCTTCCACGAAGCGGAGATCGTGCAGCGCGGTGTCGATGCCGATGGCACGGTAGCTTTCCAGGAGCAGGGCCTGGGCGTCGGCCGGGCTGGGCTTCATGATGACCTGGTACTGGTAGTAGTGCTGCAGGCGGTTAGGGTTTTCGCCGTAGCGGCCGTCGCTTGGGCGGCGGCAGGGCTGCACGTAGGCGGCACGCCAGGGTTTCGGGCCCAGCGCGCGCAGGGTGGTGGCGGGGTGGAAGGTGCCGGCGCCCATCTCCACGTCGTAGGGCTGCAGGATGACGCAGCCTTGCGCCGCCCAGTAGGCGTGCAGGCGGAGGATGATGTCCTGGAAACTGGGTGCGTCCATCGACGGGGCTTGTCCTGCGCGGTTCTGGAAGCGGGCAGGTACAGACCGGGGCGCTGGAGGGCAAGGCGTCGCCGGGATTGGGCTCGAAGCAAGAAAGCAAGGCCTGCTTTTTTGGAAAAAAAGCAGCAAGAAACTTTTATCCCTGCTGTCGCGGAGGTTTCTGCAGCGCGCGACAGCGGACACAGAAGTTTTTTGGTTCTTTTTTTCAAAAAAGAACCGCTTGCTTGTCAGTCCCGGTCGAGACTTAGAAGCCCCGGCACGGCGACGCGAGGTTAAAGGCATGCGCAGGCGAGACTACTGGGGCCTGGGGGTGGTGCTGGCGGTAACGGCGGCGCTGATCGTCTACCGGTTCTACTTCATCGAACCGCGGGAATGGGGCGCGGCCTGCGTTGCCGTGTCGCCGCCGCTGGCCTGCGTGCCGCGGGCCGGGCTGATCTGGCTGCAGCGGTATTACCTTTGGGGTGGCATCTCGCTCGCGCTGGGCCTGGTCGGGTTTGCCTGGGGAGGCGGGTTCGCGGCGCAGTTGGGTGCGGTGCTGGTTGGGGTGGCGGCGATCGAGAACTACAACGCGACTTGGGGGGCGATCGGGCTGGCGCTGGGTTCTTGGGGATGGCTGCGCCGGCAGGGGTGGCATGACCGGCGGGTGACCTGAGCGGGCTACCGCACCTCTTCGGAACTGTCCGGAGTGCGGTGGCTGCCGGGTTCGCTCGAGAGGTCGTCCGGCCGGCCGGCATTGCGGTCGCCGCTGGTGACGGTTTTTTCCACCTGGGCTGGCTTGGCGGGCCCGGACTTGTCGGGGTTGCCGGGCTTGGTGCTGTGGGTGCCGCCGGGGTCGAGGCCCTCGACAGGGTCGTTGCCGGTGGTGCGGGGGGTGTCGGTCATCGGGGCGCTCCTGATGCGGGCCTAACACGGGGTGGCGCGAAGCAGTTGCCTCGCGGGTGCAGTCGAGCCGCGACGTAGGTGAGCAAGCAAGCGGTTCTTCTTTGAAAAGAGAATCAAAAAACTTTTGTCTCCGTCGGGTGCGCCGTGGTGAGGCGTGTCGTTTCAGCCGTCCGCGACAGCGATGACAAAGTCTTTTGCTTCTTTTCTTCAGAAAAGAAGGCATTGCTTTGTTTTACGCCGCCTCCGCCCGCCGCGCCGGCCGCATAGGCTCCGGCGCCGCCGGCCCGTCCGGCTCGGCGCCCATTCTCAGCGCCGCCAGCAGCGCCTCGCGCACTCCCGACAGCTTGCGTTCGTTCTCCACTTTCAGTCCGAAGACGTCCTTCACGTAGAACACGTCCACCGCGCGCACCCCGTAGGTCGTCACGTGCGCCGAGGCGATCTGCAGCCCCTGTTCGCTGATCGCGGAGGTCACGTCGTGCAACAGGCCAGGCCGGTCACGGCCGTTGACCTCCAGCACGGTGAAGGTGTTGGACGCGCGGTTGTCCACCACCACGCGCGGCGGCACGTGAATCGCCCGCATGCGCCGCCCCAGCAGCGCCTGCGACAATTTCGGTATCTCGTTGTCCAGCCGCAAATGTCCGCTCAGCGCCTGTTCCACCAGCACTGCAAGCTTGGCGATGCGGTGCGGCTGGTCGAACGCGCCGCCGGCCGCGTCCTGCACCCAGAACGTGTCCAGCGCGCAGCCGTTGGTCGTGGTGTGGATGCGCGCGTCCACGATCGACGCGCCGGCCATCGCCAGCGCGCCGGCGATCTTGCTGAACAGGCCTGGATGGTCGGTAGCGTAGACGGTGATCTCGGTGACCGCGCGCGCCGGGCTCGGTTCGGTCACCACCGTCAGCGGCGCGCCGCGCGCCTCGGCGTCGCGCACCAGGCGGGCGTGGCGCACATGAGTGTCCGTGTCGAAGGAGAGCCAGTAGCCGGGGTAGCCCAGGCCCAGAAAGAAGGCGCGGTCCGCCTCGTTCCAGCCCGACGCCACCAGCACCTCGTCCACCGCCTCGCGCGCGCGTTTCACCCGCACGTCGCGCTCCGTGGTGGACAGCCCGCCGGCGAGCACTTCGGCGACGCGGCTGTAGATCTCGCGCAGCAGCGTGGCCTTCCAGCCGTTCCACACGCGCGGCGAGACGGCGCGCATGTCGGCCACCGTGAGGATCAGCAGCAGCTTCAGCCGCTCCGGCGACTGCACCGCCTCTGCCACGTCGAGGATGGTCTTCGGGTCGTCGATGTCGCGCTTGAACGCCGTCTGGCTCAGCAACAGGTGGTGCAGCACCAGCCAGGACACCGTCTCGGTCTCCTCGGCCGACATGCCGAATTGCGGGCACACCTGCATGGCGATGTCGGCACCCAGGATCGAGTGGTCGCCGCCGCGTCCCTTGGCCACGTCGTGCAGCAGCATCGCCATGTACAGCGCCCGGCGGGATTGCAGGTCTTCCACCAGGCCGCTGGCCACCGGCGCCACGTCGGCGAGATGGCCCTGCTCGAGCGTGTTGAGGATCCGCACCGCCTCGATGGTGTGCTCGTCGACGGTGAAGATGTGGTAGCTGTCGAACTGCATCTGGCCCACCACGCGGGCCCAGTCCGGCAGCATCCGCCCGATGATGCCGGTCTCGTTGAGGATGGCCAGCCAGTGCGCGCCGTCTGGCCGTCCGTCCGGGTTTCGGCCGCACACCAGGTCGAGAATGATCTCGCCGGCCTCCGGGTCGCCGCGCAGGGCGACTGCGCCGCGTTCGTGGCGGATCAGCGCGCGCACGGCCAGCGGGTGCAGCTTCAGGTGCCGCGCGCGGGCGAAGCCAAGCATGCGCAGCATGCGGATCGGCTCGCGGGCGAAGTCGTCGGGGCGGCCGGGCATGATCTCGCCGTCGGCCAGCACGAAGCCGGCATCGAGCAGCGCGCGGTCCGTCTCGACCTGCACCGCCGGCTCGCCCAGTGCCTGGCGCACTACAACCGGTTCCAGCACCAGGGTCAGGCGGGTCACGTCGCGCGCGGTCAGGAAGTAGTGGCGCATGAAGCGCTCCACCCCGTCCTGCACACCGTGCCGCGTGTAGCCCATGCGAGCGCCCACTACCGGCTGCAGGTCGAAGGTCAGCCGGTCTTCCGAGCGGCCGCTGACATAGTGCATGTGGAACCGCACGGTCCACAGGAAGTCCGACGCTCGGCGCAGGCGACGCAGCTCCTGCGGCTCGAGCATGTCCAGCCGGCCGCCGACCAAGTCGTTGAGCGTGTAGGTGCCGAACACCGCGCGCACCATCCAGTACTGCGTCTGCAGGTCGCGCAGGCCGCCGCGGCCCTCCTTGATGTTGGGCTCCACCAAAAAGGCGCTCTCGCCGAAGCGGCGGTGGCGGGCGTGGCGCTCGGCCTGCTTGCCGGCGACGAAGCTGGCGGAGCCCGACTGCTCGCCGGCGCGGGCGAAGGCGGCGAGAAACGCGTCGAACAGGGCAGGGTCGCCGGTCAGCAGGCGGGCGTCGAGCAGGGAGGTGCGGATGGTGAGGTCGGCCTGCGAGTCAGCCAGGCACTGCGCGATGCTGCGGGTGGCGTGGCCCACCTTCAGGCCGAGGTCCCACATGAAATACAGCATGTACTCCACCGTGCGCAGCGTGGCCTGGTTCGGCTGGTCGGGCGCGAGGAACAGCAGGTCGACGTCGCTGAACGGGGCCAGCATGCGCCGGCCGTAGCCGCCGGTGGCGACGATGGCCACCTGGTCGGCGAGGCCGGACGGGCCGGCCACCTCGGCGGCGGCGTGGATGAACAGCGTGCGCACCACGCCGTCGGTCAGTGCCGAGAGGCGCTGGGCGGCCTCCACGCCGGCCATGCGGTAGGTCTCGAACTCGTCGCGGACGGATTGCTGGATGCGGGCGAGGTGGCGGCGAAAGGCGAGCAGGGCGGCGTCCCGAGTGGGGCGCCGGCCGCCGGTGGCCGCGTCGGACAGCGCCTGGGCGAGCACGGCGGCGACGTCTTCCGGTTCGGCGGGCAGCGGGGTCGTGAGCATGCGAGGCATATTAGCTTCGCGCGGCAGTCGGTGACAGAGAAGGCAAGCAGTTCTTTTTTGAAAAAAGAACTGAAAAACTTTTGCTCCCCGGAGTAAGGGCTGCAGGAGATTGCGCGACAGCGGGACCACAATTTTTTGCTGCTTTTTAAGCAAAGTAGTCGGGTCAGCGTGACGGCCAGACCCATGCCGGGTCCTCCTCCTGCGTGACGACCGTCTCTCCCATCTCCTTGCAAAGTGGAACGAGGACCGCATCGGCCTGGGCAAGCGCCGACACCAGGTTGCCGGCATGGGAGATGACGAGGACCTGGGAACGCCCGGCAGCCCGCACCAGCAAGCGGGCAAGCGCCGGGATCAGGTCCGGATGCAGGCTGGTTTCGGGTTCGTTGAAGACCATCAAGGGCGGCGGACGCGGCGTTAGCAGCGCAGCGATGAGCAGGAGGTAGCGCAGGGTGCCGTCCGACAGCTCGGCGGTGCGCAGCGGCCGCAGCAGCCCTTGCTGGCGGACTTCGATGCCGAACTCGCCACCGCTCATCGAGATGTCGAGGGTACTCCCGGGAAAGGCATCCTCCACCGAACTGGCCAGCTCGTCCTCGGCGCCCACCTCCATGATGGTCGCGATGGCGGCCGCCAGGTCGGCGCCGTCGGAGGCCAGAACGGGTGTGCGTGTGCCCACCTGACGCTGGCGCGCCGGGGCGGCGGCGTCGGTCCGGAAGTGGTCGTAGAAGCGCCAGGCCCGCATGTCCTCACGCGCCAGCAGCAGCTCGGTCGCCTCGCTGCTGTTGGCACAGTGGGTCAGCATGCTGTCGTAGGGGGCCAGAGAGTTTGCCGCCGGCTGCCAGGCCCCGCGCCTGTCGCGGATCTGCACCGAGGGACCGCGCCGTTCGGCAAACGTGCTGGCGCGCCGCCAAGTGCGGCCGGTCCAAAGGCTTTCCAGCTTGATCTCCGGATCCCGGTCGAACCGGGACGGCGGGACGGGAGCAGGCAAACCAAGGTCGATCGCGTAGCCCTGCGCGTCGGAGGACATGCCGAGCCGCAGGCTGACCGGGTTGCGCCGGATCGTGCCCCGCACCGGCTCGCTGCCCTGCCTCATGGCGCGGGAGAACGCCTCCGGGCCGGCCCAGAGCGCCGAGGAGAGCCCGCCCTCCTGTGCGAGGGAGGTCACGACGCGCCCCTGTGCCACGTCGGCGAGCAGCCGGACGGCGCGATACAAGCTGGACTTTCCGCTGCCGTTCGGCCCGGTGACGACGGTGAGCGATCCCAGTGTGAGCCGCACGTCGCGCAGCGAGCGGTAGCCTGCAATGCTGAGGGTTTCTATCGCGCACATCGTCATCGGCTAGGTCGCGTGTCGACCAGGCGCAAGCGCTTCTTTTCGGAAAAACAGGTGAAGCTTCTGTCGCGCTGTCGCGGACGGCTGGACGACACGTTCCAACCCGACGGATCCGATGGGAACAAAAGTTTTTTGGTTCTTTTTTTCAAAAAAGAACCGCTTGCCTTACCTTGCCTACTCCAGCGCCGCCTTCAGCTCGTAGAGCAGCGCCAACGCCTCGCGCGCGCTCATTTTATCCGGCTCCGTCGCGGCCAGCCTTGCGCGCACCGGGTCCGCCGGCGCCTCCTCGGCCACGCTGGCGAACAATGGCAGGTCGGCGATCACCGGTGCCCGGCCGCGTTCCAGCGCGGCGAGCAGCGTGCCCGCGCGGCGCACCACAGCGGCGGGCACGCCGGCCAGGCGGGCGACGTGCACGCCCCAGCTGCGGCCGGCGGCGCCCTCGGCCACCTCGTGGAGGAAGACCACGTCGCCGCGCCACTCGCGCACCCGCATCATGTGCGGGCGCAGGCGGGGCAGGGTCTCGGTCAGCCGGGCCAGTTCGTGGAAGTGGGTGGCGAAGACGGTGCGGCAGCGCACCTGACTGTGCAGCGCCTCGAGCACCGCCCAGGCGATCGCCAGGCCGTCCAGGGTTGCCGTGCCGCGGCCGATCTCGTCGACGATGACCAGGCTGCGCGGGCCGGCCTGGTGCAGGATGGCGGCGGTCTCGATCATCTCCACCATGAAGGTGGAGCGGCCGCGCGCCAGCTCGTCGGCGGCACCCACCCGGCTGAACAGGCGGTCCACCACGCCTATGCGGGCGGATGCGGCCGGTGCCGGCAGGCCGGCCTGGGCGAGGATGGCGATCAGCGCGTTCTGCCGCAGGTAGGTGGACTTGCCGGCCATGTTGGGCCCGGTCAGCAGCAGCACGCGGCGCTCGGGCGAGAGGTCGCAGTCGTTGGGCACGAAGGCCGCGGCCCCCGCGATGGCACCTTGCACCACCGGGTGGCGGCCGGCGGTGATGCAGAACGCGTCGGTTTCGGTGACTTCGGGGCGGCACCAGTCGCCGCCTTCGGCCAGGCGCGCGCAGGATTGCAGCGCGTCCAGCGTGGCGAGTGCTGCAGCGGCGGCGGCGATGGCGTCGGACTGCGCGAGGGTGGCGCTCACCAGGGTGGCGAAGACAGCGCGTTCGCGCGCCTCGGCGCGGCCGGCGGCCTCGGTGATGCGGCGGTCCAGGTCGGACAGCTCGGCCAGGGTGAAGCGGGCGCCGTTGGCCATGCCCTGACGCAGGGTGAGCTCGGGGTGCGCGCGCAGCGCCTCGACCGCGGCGGACGGCGCCTCGATGACGTAGCCGAGCTGGGCGTGGTGTCGGATCTTCAGGCTGGCGATACCGAAACGCTGCGCGTAGTCCAGCTGCAGCGAGGAGACGACGCGCCGGCTGTCGTCCCGCAGGGCGCGTTCGGCGTCGAGCTCGCCGTCGTAGCCGGGCGCGATCACGCCGCCGTCGTCCAGCCGTGCCGGCACCGGGTCGGCCAGCGCGCGGGCGAGCAGCTGCGGCAGGCCGGGTGCTGCTTGGGCGGCGGGCACGGCGCGTGTCGTTTCGGCTGTGCCAGGAGGCGCGGGCGCCTGTGTGGCCAGCATCGCCGTGCGGATGCCGGCCAGGATCGGCGGGCAGGGGCCGTCCAGCAGTGCGGCGCAGGCGGCCGCGGCGTGCAGGCCGGCGCGGATGGCGGACAGGTCGCGCGGGGTGCCCCGGCCGAGGCTGATGCGGCCGAGCGCGCGCGCCATGTCCGGGGCGCCGCGGATCGCCTGGCGCAAATCGGCCAGCAGCGCGGGTTCGGCGATCAGCCAGGTCCAGCCGTCCTGGCGGGCGGCGATGGGGGCGGGGTCGAGCAGCGGAGCGGCGACCCAGGCGGCGAGCAGCCGGGCGCCGGGCGCGCTGAGGGTACGGGTAACGCTGGCGAGCAAGGTGAGCGCGGTGGTGCCGTCACGCGCGCGCAGTAGTTCCAGGCTGGCGCGGGTGGCGGCATCCATCGCCATCTCGGCGGACTGGCCTACCGGTACCGGGCGGGACAGGCGCGGCATGCGGCCGGCCTGGGTCAGGCGGACGTAGTCCAGTGCCAGCGCGGCGGCGCTGGCCTCGGCGTCGGTGAACGTGCCGAACGCGTCCAGGCTGGCGGCGCCGAACGCTTCTGCCAGCCGATGGCGGGCGGCGCCGGGCGGGGCGGGGGCGAGCGCCGGCGCGCGGCGGGGCGACCAGTCGGCGAGCGGCACTTCGTCTGCAGCGAGGATCTCGGCCGGGTCCAGGCGGCCGAGCAAGGCGGGCAGGCCGGCAGGGCTGAGCTCGGCGGTCTCGAACAGGCCGGTGGAGACGTCGAGCCAGGCCGCCCCCAGCGTGGCGGCAGCCGGGCCGGCGGTGGCCGTCGGGCGGGCGGTGGCCAAGGCGAGGAGCAGGTTGGGGCGCGTCGCGTCCAGCAGCGAGTCCTCGGTCAGCGTGCCCGGGGTGATCAGGCGGACGACGTCGCGTTTGAGCGGGCCCTTGCCGGTGCGTGCGCTGGCCGCCTCCATCTGCTCGGCGATGGCGACGCGGAAGCCGCGGCGGATCAGGCGGGCGAGGTAGATGTCCGACGTGCTGACCGGCACGCCGCACATCGGGATCGGCGCGCCCGCGTGCTCGCCGCGATGGGTCAGCGCGATGTCGAGTGCCGAGGCGGCTGCCTGGGCGTCGTCGAAGAACATCTCGAAGAAATCGCCCATGCGGAAGAACAGCAGGGCGTCGGGGTGTTCCGCCTTCAGCGCAAACCACTGTGCCATGGCGGGCGAGGCGCCGTCCGGCTTAGTTGCCGCCACGAACCGGGCCTAGCGGCGCTTGAACAGGAGAACGGTCAGGAACGCCGTGCGATTGTCGGCGTCGGTGTCGCGGAAGGCGCTTATGGTGCTGCGGCCGAGCGAGACGGTCAGGTGTCCGTCCTTGGTGCGGAGCAGGCCGGACGGGTCGTAGTCCGCCGTGTTCCGTTGCGCTTGGAGCTCAATGGCACCTCTCGCGAATTGCTTCATCGCCGGGCTGTATCCTCCCGGCGGCGCCAGCCTGTCGAACGCCGCATCAAGCCTCGTCGCCTGAATGGCGGCACAAGAACTCCTCAGCTCGCGGTGGTCGACACTGCGGTATACGTGCGCATAGCGTGCTTCGCGCTGCCATCTCTGGCCGATGACGAAGTTTGCCGCCTCGGTGCAAACGAAATGGAGCACAGCGTAATACGACGCGGAGACGGCACGGCGGACGTCGACCTGCCGGGGCGGACCGGGCCTCCGCGGTGTGACAAGAAACTCGGCCTGTTCGAACAGCTCGTCCGGATCAAGCACCGCCATCGGCGGCCAGCTCCTCGTCGGTGGCGAACTCGACCGTGGCGAACCTGTCCTCGCCGTCGGCCTGCAACCGCTCCTGAAGCTGGTCGACCAGGTCCAGCGCGTGTTGGCCGGTGATGCGTGAGAACTCGCTGTCCCTGACCACCACCATCACGCGCAGCTGGTCGCCGTCCATGCCGTCGTAGAGGCGGCTTTCGGCGCGGATCAGCGCCCCGGACGGCAGGGACGCGGCGGCGACGTCGGCGGCGACGGCGTCGATCTGGGGCAGGCTCAGCATCAGTCGAGCATAGCGTAAGCGGGCGGTCCGACCAACGCCGGAAGCAAGCAAGCAAGCGCTTCTTCTTCGAGAAAAAGAAGCAAAAAGCTTTTGCTCCGGCTGTCGCGGACGGCTGAACGACACGCGTCAACACGGCACGACCAAAGGAGACAAAAGTTTTTTGGTTCTTTTTTTCAAAAAAGAACTGCTTGCCTTTCTTTGGCCACCCCAGGGCCTTTGCGTCCCCAAGAGCGCCCACGTAAAACAACACGCTCGATTTTGGAGCCCCCGCACCCATGCCAGACAGCGAAGCCGCATCAGCGCGCATCACCGCCGAGGAAGCGCTCGCGCTCCACGCCTCCGGCCGCCCCGGCAAGCTGGAAACCCGCATCAGCAAGAGCCTGGTCACCGCGCGCGACCTCAGCCTCGCCTACTCCCCCGGCGTGGCCGAGCCCTGCCTGCGCATCGCCCGCGACCCCTCGCTCGCCTACGACTACACCACGCGCGGCAACATGGTGGCCGTCATCTCCAACGGCACCGCGGTGCTGGGCCTGGGCAATTTGGGCGCGCTGGCCAGCAAGCCGGTGATGGAGGGCAAGGTGGCACTGTTCAAGCGCTTCGCCGACATCGACGGCATCGACCTCGAGGTGGACACCGAGGACACCGACGCGTTCATCAACTGCGTGCGCTACCTGAGCCCCGGTTTCGGCGGCATCAACCTCGAGGACATCCGCGCGCCGGAATGCTTCATCATCGAGCAGCGGCTGCGCGAGCTGATGGACATTCCCGTCTTTCACGACGACCAGCACGGCACCGCCATCGTGGCCGCCGCCGGCCTGATCAACGCCTGCCACCTCACCGACCGCGACCTGGCCGACACCCGCCTCGTGGTCAACGGCGCAGGGGCGGCGGCCATCGCCTGCGTCGAGTTGCTCAAAGCCATGGGTGCGCGCAGCGAGCACATCATCCTGTGCGACACCAAGGGCGTGGTGCATCGCGGCCGCACCGACCTCAACCAGTGGAAGTCCGCTCACGCGTCGGACACCAGCGCGCGCACGCTGGCCCAGGCGCTGGAGGGCGCACACGCTGTCTTCGGCCTTTCGGTACGCGGTGCGATCACCCAGGACATGGTGCGCTCGATGGGCGCGCATCCGGTGATCTTCGCCATGGCCAACCCGGACCCCGAGATCACGCCGGAGGAGGCGCGTGCGGCGTGTCCCGACGCTATCATCGCCACCGGCCGCAGCGACTATCCGAACCAGGTCAACAACGTGCTCGGCTTCCCCTACATCTTCCGTGGCGCGCTGGACGTGCGCGCCAGCACCATCAACGACGCGATGAAGATCGCCGCCGCCCACGCGCTGGCCGCACTCGCGCGCGAGGACGTGCCCGACGAGGTGCACGCCGCCTCGTCGCGTCAGCTTCGCTTCGGCCCCGAATACATCATCCCCAACGCCTTCGACCCCAGGCTGATCTTTCACATTCCGCCGGCGGTGGCGCGTGCGGCGATGGACAGCGGTGTCGCGCGCAAGCCGATGGCAGATCTGCGCCGCTACGTGCGCGACCTGTCGGGCCGGCTCGACCCCACCGCCAACGCGCTCGACATGATCATGGAGAGCGTGCGCGTCAGCCCCAAGCGCGTAGTGTTCGCCGAGGGCGAGGACGAGAAAGTCGTGCGCGCGGCAATCGACTTCACCAGGCGCGGCTTCGGCAGCGCGGTGCTGATCGGCCGCGAGGACCGTGTGGAGTCGGCGCTAACCAAACTCGGCCTGCGCCTGCCCGACGGCATCGAGATCCACAACGCGCGCGTCTCGTCGCACAACGTGCGCTACACGGACCTGATCTACGCCCGACTGCAGCGCAGCGGCTACCTGCACCGCGACGTGCAGCGCATGGTCAACCAGGACCGCAACGTGTTCGCCGCCGCCATGCTCGCCGCCGGCGACGCCGACGCGATGCTCACCGGGCTGACGCGCCCGCGCTCGGTGTGCCTGGACGCGATCAACATGGCCATCGACGCGAAACCCGGCTGCACGGCGTTCGGGCTGACGATGATGCTGGGTGCGCGCGAGACGCTGTTCATCGCCGACACGCTGATGCACGAACGCCCGTCGCCGGTGCAGCTCGCCGAGATCGCCATCGGTGCGGCCGCCCACGCGCGCCGGCTCGGTGCGGAGCCGCGGGTGGCCTTGCTGTCGCACTCCACGTTCGGCCAGCCGATGCACGCCACCGTGCACGGCATTCGCGAGGCGGTGGCGATCCTCGACCAGCGCGGCGTAGACTTCGAGTACGACGGCGACATGTCGCCCGACGTGGCGCTGGAACCTTCAATACGCGCACTGTATCCGTTCTGCCGGCTGACGGGGAACGCCAACGTGCTGGTGATGCCGGGGCTGCATTCGGCACACATCGTGAGCAGGCTGGCGCCGCGGCTGGGCGGGGGGAGCTCGATCGGGCCGTTGCTGCTGGGGATGTCACGCGCGGTGCAACTGGTGCCGATGGACGCGTCGGTCAGCACCATCGTGGACATGGCGGCGCTGGCGGCGCATCAGGCTAGCGAAAGGTAAGCAAGCAAGCGCTTCTTTTTTGAAAAAAAGAAGCAAAAAACTTTTGTCTCCGCTGTCGCGCGCTCTCCGGATAGATGCGCGACAGCGGAGTCAAAAGTTTTTTGGTTCTTTTTTTCAAAAAAGAACTGCTTGCTTGCTTACATGAGTCGATCCAACGTGATCGGAAACTCCCTGACCCGCACGCCAGTCGCATGCCAAACCGCGTTCGCGATCGCACCCGCCGTGCCGGTAATCCCGATCTCACCCACGCCCTTGATACCTAGCGCGTTCACGTGTTCGTCGCGCTCCTCTACGATGATCGCCTCGATGCTCGGCACGTCGGCGTTCACCGGCACGTGGTATTCGCCCAGGTTCGGGTTCATCGGCCGGCCGGTGCGCTTGTCGATCAGCGCGTGCTCGTGCAACGCAAACGAGACGCCCCAGATCATGCCGCCGTAGTATTGGCTGCGCACCATGCGCGGGTTGATAACCGTGCCGGCGGCGAACGCGCCGACCAGGCGGGTGACGCGCACCTGGCCGAAATCGGGGTCCACCTTCACCTCGGCGAACACCGCGCCGTGCGCCTGCATGGTGTAGGCCGACTGTGCGGCCTGGTCGGCGGCACCGGTGCCCTGGCCCTCGATCTGGTCGCGTCCGGCGCGCGCCAGGATGTCGGCGTAGCTCTCGCTGCGTGCCTCGTCGTCGCGCCGGCGCAGGCGGCCCCCCTCGGCGATGACGCCCGCGTTGCCGGCGCCGAACAGCGGCGAGCGCTCGTCCGACGTGGCGAGGTCCGCCAGCTTGCCGATCACGTCCGCACCGGCGCCGTGAATGGCCATGCCGACGGTGGCAGTGTGGGCCGAGCCGCCGGCGATGCCCGCGTCCGGCAGGTCGGAGGTGCCGGCGCGGAACTCGATTCGGTCGAGGTCGAGGCCGAGCGAGTCCGCGGCGATCTGCGCGAACGCGGTCCAGGCGCCCTGGCCCATGTCGTGCGAGCCGGTCTCCACCACGCCGGTGCCGTCCTGGCGCAGCAGGGCGCGCGCGTGGCCCTGGAACATCAGGGCGGGGAACACCGCCGTGCCCATGCCCCAGCCGACCAGCATGCCCGCCTCGTCCTGCATCTGCCGCGGCGCTTGCGGGCGGCCTTCCCAGCCGAAGCGGGCAGCGCCCTGGGCGTAGCATTCACGCAGGGCCTTGGACGAGAACGGACGGCCGTTCATCGGGTCCACCTCGGCGTAGTTCATCAGCCGGAAGGCCAGCGGGTCCACGCCGCAGGCCAGCGCCATCTCGTCGATGGCACTCTCCAGCGCGGCGCTGCCCGGCGCCTCGCCCGGCGCGCGCATGAACAGGGGCGTGCCGGTGTCGATGCGCACCGCCTCGTGCGAAGTGCTGATCGCCGGGCTGGCGTAGAGCGAGTGCGACGTGTTGGCCGCCGGCTCGATGAAGTCGTCGAAGGTGCTGGTGGCGGCCAGCGCGTGGTGGCTCAGCGCGGTAAGCTGGCCGTGCGCGTCGGCACCCATGCGCAGCGTCTGGCGCGTGGGGGAGCGGTGGCCGACGGGGCCGTACATCTGCTCGCGCCGCAGCACCAGCTTGACCGGCCGGCCGACCAGGCGCGCGGCCATGATGCCGAGCACCTGCGGGCCGGAGACCAGGCCCTTGCAGCCGAACCCGCCGCCCAGGTAGGGGCTGCGGATGTGGATGCCGTCCGGCGGGATGCCGAACAGTCCGGCGATGCGCATCTTCGCCATGCCCATGCCCTGGCTCGGCGTGTCGATCTGCAGCGTGTCGCCGTCCCAGGCGGCGACGATGGCGTGCGGCTCCATCGGGTTGTGGTACTGCGCCGGCGTCTCGTAGACCGCCTCCATGTGCACGCTGCCCGAGGCGAGGCCGGCTTCGACGTCGCCGTGGCTCTCGGCGGCCGGGTTACCGGCACCTACTGCCGGCGGGGCAAACGCGTCGGCCGAGTCCAGGCCGGTGCGCGCAGCGTCCTCGGCGTAGCGTGGTGCCAGCAGGGCGGCGCCCTCGGTGGCCGCTTCCAGCGTGTCGGCCACCACCACGGCGATCGGCTGGTTGGCGTAGCGCACCGCGTCGTTCTGCAGCAGGTCGAGGCGGAACATGAACGGGTTGTCTTTGGCGTCCGGGTCCATCGCGAGGTGCGGCGCGTTGGCCGAGGTCATCACCTCGATCACGCCGGGGTGGGCGCGGGCGGCGTCCAGGTCCATCGCGGTGACGTGGCCGCGCGAGATGGAGCTGACCGCAATGGCCGCGTAGGCCATGCCCGGCGGGTGGTTGTCGGCGGCGAAGCGGGCGGCGCCGGTGGTCTTGGCCACGCCTTCCCGCCGGGTGAGCGGCTGGCCGATGCTGGAGCCCATGCGGAGGTGGGCGGGGTTCTGCGTGAGGGTCAGCTCATCCATGGGCGGTCGCTCCGGCAGAGAAGGGTGAGGCGGGCGTGCCGTCCGGCGTGCCCGAGGCGGCAGAGACAGGTCGGGCGGCAGAGAAGGGGGAGGCGGGCAAAGCCGGCATGCGGTCCGGCGTGCCGGCGGCGGCGAGTGCCAGCGCGCGGACGACGATGCGGCGGGCCAGCTCGACCTTGAAGGCGTTGTTGCCGGATGGAGCGGCACCTTCCAGCGCGGCGTCGGCGGCCTTGCGGTAGGCGGCCGGGTCAGGGTGGGCGCCGGCCAGCACAGCCTCGGCCGCGCGGGCGCGCCAGGGTTTCAGCGCCACGCCGCCCAGGGCGATGCGGGCCTCGGCGATCACCCCGCCCTCCAGCCGCAGCGCGGCCGCGGCGGAAACGACCGCAAAGGCGTACGAGGTGCGTTCGCGCACCTTCAGGTAACGGGTGTTGGCGGCGAAGCTTGCGGCAGTGGCGGGCAGGCGCAGGGCGGTGATCAGCTCGCCGGGTTCGAGCACGGTCTCGCGCTGCGGCGTCTCGCCCGGCAGCAGGTGGAAGGCTTCCAGCGCCACCTCGCGGTTGCCGCCAGGGCCGGCGATCTCGACGATCGCGTCGAGCGCAGCCAGCGGCACGCAGAAATCGGATGGATGGGTGGCGACGCAGTGCTCGCTCCAGCCGAGGATGGCGCCCAGGCGGTTCTCGCCGCCGCGTGCGTCGCAGCCGGTGCCGGGGTCGCGTTTGTTGCAGGCGCTGGCGGTGTCGTAGAAATACAGGCAGCGGGTGCGCTGCAGCAGGTTGCCGCCGGCGGTGGCCGCGTTGCGCAACTGGGCGGAGGCGCCGGAGAGCAGCGCTTCGGCCACCGAGGGAAAGCTGCGGGCGAACGCCGCGTCGTAGGCGAGGTCGGCGTTGCGGACCAACGCGCCGATGCGCACCGCGCCGTCGTCGAGCCAGGAGATCCGGTCCAGGCCGGGCAGGCGGCCGATGTCCACGATCCGGGCGGGACGCGCGACGCCGCCCTTCATCAGGTCCAGCAGGTTGGTGCCGGCGGCGAGGTAGGCCGCACCGGGCAGGGCGCCGGCCGCCACCGCCTCGGCGATGGTTGCGGGGCGGGCGTATTCGAAGCGGTTCATGCCGCCTGCCTCTCGGCCGGGTCGTTCGATCGCCGGTCGGCAGGCGCGGTCATCGTCTGCTGCGCCTCCAGCACCGCCTCGGTGATGCCGACATAAGCGCCGCAGCGGCAGAGGTTGCCGCTCATCGCCTCGCGCACCCGCTCGGGGTCGTTGCCGGTTTGCGCCTCGCGGATCAGGCCGATGGCGCTCATGATCTGGCCGGGGGTGCAGAAGCCGCATTGCAGGCCGTCATGCGCGATGAAAGCGGCCTGGACGGGATGCAGGTGCTCGCCATGCGCCACGCCCTCGATGGTCAGGATGTCGGCGCCATCGAGGCTCGCCGCCAGGGCCAGGCAGGAATTGATCCGCCGCCCGTCCACCAGGACGGTGCAGGCGCCGCACTGGCCGCGGTCGCAGCCCTTCTTGGCGCCGGTGAGGTCCAGCCGCTCGCGCAGCAGGTCCAGCAGGGTGACGCGCGGGTCGTCCAGCGTGATGGCGCGCTGCGTGCCGTTGATGGTGAGGTTGAGTGACAGGCTCATGCGGTACTCCGGTCAGAGCTGTGATAGACGAGTCATACGGAGGCAGCCTCCGTTTAGCAAGGGGAGCGGACCAGACGCCGGCATGACCGAAATTGGCCCAGCCAAGCCCGCGCGCAAGCCGCGCGCCGACAGCGTGCGCAACCGTGAGCGCGTGCTCGACGCTGCCCACGTGGTGTTTGCCGCCGCCGGGGCCGCGGGCAGCCTGGAGGCGGTGGCGCGGGAGGCGGGCGTGGGCACCGGGACGCTCTACCGTCACTTCCCGACGCGGCAGGCCCTGTTCGAGGCGGTGTACCGCCACGAGGTGGACCAGCTGGTGGCGCTGGCCGCCCGGCTGGACGGCGAGGCGGCGCCGCTGGATGCGTTGCGCGCGTGGATGCGGGCCAACGTCGCGTTCATGGCGACGAAGAAAGGCATGTCGGCCGCCCTCGCGGTGGCGGTGCACGCCAACACGGACCTTGCGGCCAGCTCGGTGGAACGGCTTGGCCACGCGGCGGAGACGCTGCTGCGGCGCGCGGTGCAGGAAGGCGTGATCCGCGACGACATCGGCGCGCAGGACATCCTGCGCACGGTGGTGGGGCTTTGCTACGTGCACGACACGCCCGGGTGGCAGGACGGCGTGCTGCGGCTGGTGGACGTGTTCGTGGATGGGATGCGGCTTGGGTAGGCAAGGCAAGCGGTTCTTTTTTGGAAAAAGAACCAAAAAACTTTTGGCTCTCGTAAGTGCGCGGTGTTGCGGCGTGCCGCCAACTTCCGGCTAGTTGCCCAACATGAAGCAAGGCCTGCTTTTTTGAAAAAAAGCAGCAAAAAACTTTTGGTCCTGCTGTCGCGGAATCTCCCTCAGCGTGTACTCCAGGGAACAAAAGTTTTTTGGTTCTTTTTTTCAAAAAAGAACTGCTTGCCTTGCCTTTGCTCCGGGCTGCGCGTTGCAGCGATCAGCCTACTCCCGTGCCACGCTGATGGTCTGCACACCGAAGCCCGTGCCCGACGCGCTCACTGACAGCACGTGCAGCCCCGCCGTCAGCGACAGCATGGCGGGTGCGGTAGCCGTCCAGTTCGTCAGGTTGCCGCCTGTGCCGGGGATTGCAACGGGCGCCGCGTTTGCCTGGTCCACCAGCAGGTTTGCCTGTGTTGCGGCGCCGTAGGTGCCGACGCTTAAAGTCACGGCGTAGTTGCCTGACGCGGGCACGTTGACCAGGAAGCCGCACACGCCGCCCGCGCCGAGATAGAGGTAGCCGGGTTGGGTGTATTCGCCGCCGGTGCAGGTGTCTGGCGGGTTGGCGGGGATGGTTGCGGGCAGGCTTGTTCCCACCGCGAGCGGCTCGGCGGCGTCGCGGCGGACGGCGGCGATCGCCTCGAGTTTCGGCGTGGCGGTGTCGAACACGTTCTCGGTCAGGCCCCACATGCCGTATTGGCCGTATTGGCCGGCGTCGTCGTAGTACATGTACAGGCCGACGCTGCTGCCGATTGCGCTGCGCAAGGCGGTGCGGACTTGCGCGCCCATGGCGGCGGTGCGGTTGGCGGCGATCTTGGCGGGCAGGCTCGGCGTGCCGGACAGGCCGGGGCCGCCCTCGTAGGTCAGGCTGTGGATGCCGTAGTTGGTGGCCCACACGGCGAAGTCGTGTTCCGGCCCGGCGAGCGTGGCGAGGTTGGCGCTCGCGTTGGCCAATTCCTGGTGTGGCGAAAGGTTGTCGAGCGTGTTGTCGCCCGTCCAGTACGGCGCCTGGGCGATGGCGTAGAGGTAGGCGGAGACCGGGTTCGGCATGCTCGCCTGGATCATCGAGAACACCAGGCTGACGAAGTAGGTTTGCCCGAGCTGCGTCGCGTAGACCGGCCGCACCGCCTGCGCGTTGGCGCCGAACGCGGTGCGGAAGACCTGGCCGTCCTGCACCGCGTGCAGGCCGACCAGCCGCTCGCCCCATTCGTAGCGGCAGCTGTCGTAATCCGCGCAGCCGATGGCCAGCGGCGAGTTCGGGTTGGCGGCCACGATGGCCTCGGCGGCGGCTTGGTTGCGGCTGGCCTGGCCGAAACTGTAGTTCCAGACCTCGTTGCTGTACTCGACGTAGACGTGCAGCGACGGGTTCAGCGTCGTGTGTATCAGCGTGGCGAGTTGCGTCACGTAGTCGTTGTCCGCCTGGTCGGGGATGTTTACCCACATGTCGCGGTGCAGCGTGTTGGCCAGCAGGATCGCGTATTCCCAGGCGGCACCCTGCTGGTTCTGCTGGCTGGCCATCTGCGGCGTGGTGCGCTGGCTCCAGCTCGTGAGCGTGACGCCGTTGGTCGCGGTGAAGTCCATGTATCGGAAGGTGCTGAAGCGCCGCAGCAGGTTCAGGTAGGGGGTGGTGAACACCTGGCCCGGGCGCTCCCACCAGGCCTGGGCGTTCGGTGCGGTTTGCGGCCGCGTCAGCGTCACGCCGGTGACCCCGCTGCCGACCGGCGACGCGGCGGTACGCTGCGTGCCGGTGAACGAGAGGATGAGCGAGGTGCCGGCGCCGTTGTCGGCCAGGTTCACCTGCGCCGTGCTGGTGTTGGTGGCGGCGTTGTAATACCAACCGCCCAATAGGATGACTCGCGATTGTACCCACGCGGCTGATTTTGTGATTCTCTGGTCTGGTCATCCGATTCGGGGGTCAGAAATGAGCAAGCCGGTGCCGGTCACGCGTCTAGACAGATCAGCTTTTGACCTGCGCCGTGAGGCGTCGCGCTGCAATGATGGAGCGGTCGTGCGGCGCTTATTGGCGATTGCGCTCGTGCTGGAAGGGCGGCCGCGGACCGAGGCCGCCGAGGCCTGCGGCATGGACCGGCAGACGCTGCGCGATTGGGTGCACCACTACAACGAGGAAGGCCTCGACGGCCTGGCCAACCGTCGCAGTCCAGGCCGTCCGGCGCAGTTGACGCCTGAGCAGCTCGCGGCGTTCAAGGCGCTGGTGGAGCAAGGTCCCGATCTGGCGCGGGACGGCGTTGTCCGTTGGCGATGCAGCGATCTGCAGGCGCGCCTGCAGTCGGACTTCGCTGTGCACTATCATGAACGCAGCGTCGGCAAGTTGCTGGCCAGGCTGGCGTTCCGCAAGCTGAGCGTACGGCCGTTCCATCCCGAGCAGGACCCGGCCGCCCAGGCGACACACAAAAAAACTTTGCCGACCTGATCGCGGCCGCCCTGCCGCCCCATGCCGCCGGCAAACCGCTCGAGATCTGGTGGCAGGATGAAGCCCGCGTCGGCCAGCAGGGCACGCTGACCCGCGTGTGGGCGCCGCGCGGCAGCAGACCGGCTGCACCGCGCGATCGCCGCTACACCTGGGCCTACCTATTTGGCGCGGTGTGCCCGGCGCGCGGCGTGGGTGCGGGGATCGTCATGCCTTCGGTCAACCTGGAAGCCATGAGCCAGCATCTTGCTGAAGTCAGCCGCCATGTTGCACCTGGCGCCCACTGCCTGATGCAGGTCGACGGCGCCGGCTGGCATCGGCCGTCCGAGCGCCTGATCGTGCCCTCAAACATCACGCTACTGACCCTGCCGCCCTACTCGCCGGAACTCAATCCGGTTGAGAATGTCTGGCAATACCTCCGCAGTAATTGGCTCAGCCATCGCGTGTGGGACAGCTACGAAGAGATTGTCGACGCCTGCTGTGTCGCATGGAACGCATTGATGGCCATGCCAGAACGGCTAACCTCAATCGCCACCCGAGAATGGGCACAGGTCAGCGTTTAGGGCGGTTGGTATAAGCCATGGCAGTCACCGACCCGCTGCCGCCGATGGTGAACGCCACGCTGGCCAGGCCGCGGAACGACAACTGGTAGGTGCCGGCGATCAGGCTGCCTCCCGCAGCGTCGGCCACGCAGCACAGGACGAACACGCCGGCATCCTGCGTGGGCCAGCCTTGGGCGTCCGTGGCGGCCGCCTCGTCCCACGGCGAGCCGGGCGTGCCCCAGTGGCGGGACTGCTTCATGGCATCCACGAAGAAGGACTGCACGGCGTAGTCGTTGACGCTGCCGATGTTGACGCCGATGTCGAGCGGCTGGGTTTGCGCTTCGGCCGCGGAAGCGGAGAGGAGAACCAGGCTGGCCAGGAGGTATCGCATGGCGCAGACATACCGGAAACGTATCGACATGGACAGGGCTGTTTTAGGTAACGGTGGCACGTTGCCCGCAAAGCCGCCTCGAGCAAGCGGCTCCAACACCAGCTATCTCGGTGACCTGTAGTAGCGAGGCAAGCGGTTCTTTTTTGAAAAAAAGAACCAAAAAACTTCTGTATCCGCTGTCGCGCGCTGCGGGAACTTTCGCGACAGTAAGGACAAGGTTTGCTGCTGATTATCGAGAAAGCACGGCTTAAGTCTGCTTGGGCGTCGGGAGTCAACGGGCTGTTGCAGCCGGCCTAAGGACTGACTGTTGCAAAAGAAAGCAAGGCCTTCTTTTTTGAAAAAAAGAAGTAAAAAACTTTTGCTTTCTCTCGCATTTTCAGCGCGCGTGTTTGTTCAAGGACGCCACGACTGCTGCAAATGCGGCGGGATAAAAGTTTTTTGGTTCTTTTTTTCAAAAAAGAACCGCTTGCCTTGCTCTACGCAAACACATCCGCCGGCGTGTCCAGCTTCAACGACCACCCCAACTCCTGCCCTAGCCGCTCCGCATCCTTCGGCAGCCCCTCAAGCGAGCGCTTCAACAAAAAGCTTCCATCCGCCCGCGCTACCAGCCCGGTCAGGTGCAGCCGCCCGTTCGGCAGCAGGCGCGCGTGGCCGCCGATCGGCGTGTGGCAGCTGCCGTCCAGCACCGCCAGCAGCGCGCGCTCGGCGGTGGCCACCGCGCGGGCCTGCGGGTCCTCGATGGCGCTGAGCATTTCCAGCAGCTCCACGTCGTCCTCGTGCACGGTGACGCCGACGATGCCTTGCGCGGCCGACGGCACCATCACCTCGGGGTCCAGGATGACGGAGGCCTCGTGTTCCATGCCCAGGCGCTTAAGCCCGGCCAGTGCCAGCAGGCTGGCGTCGCAGTCGCCGGCGCGCACCTTGGCCAGGCGCGACTGCACGTTGCCGCGGATGGTGGTGATGCGCAGGTCCGGCCGCGCGTGCAGCAGCTGTGCCTGCCGGCGCACCGAGGACGTGCCGACCAGCGCGCCGTGCGCCAGCGCGGCGTAGGAGTCCGCACCCTGCTCGACCGGGTGGCCGAAGATCAGCGTGTCGCGCGCATCTTCGCGCTTGAGCGTGCAGGCCAGAACGATGCCGTCCGGCAGGCGGGTTTCGAGGTCCTTCAGGCTGTGCACGGCGAAGTCGATGCGGCCGCTGATCTGCGCCTCGTCGATCTCCTTGGCGAACAGGCCCTTGCCGCCGATGTCGGCCAGCCTGCGGTCCAGCACCGCGTCGCCGGTGGTCTGGATGGCATGCTCCTCGAACACGTCCATGCCGCGCAGCACGGGGCAGACGCCGCGCAGCATGTCGAGAAACATGCGGGTCTGCACCAAAGCGAGCGGGGAGCGGCGGGTGCCGACGCGGAGGGGAAGGGTGCGGGAGTGGCGTTTCGTGCGGCGCTTGGGGGGCAGCGTTGCTACGTCATCGTCGGCGTAGAGGGTGGTGTCTAGCAGCACGGCGATGGCTCCAGCAAAGAAAGAAAGCAGTTCTTTTTTGAAAAAAAGAACCAAAAAACTTTTGTCTCTTGGGTAATCGCTGCCGACAAATTCCGTGACAGCGCGGTTGGCTCTGTTCGCCTGCGAAGGTGGCCTGACGGGTCGGCCAGGGTGTTCCGAGCACCGGAGCGCAGTCGCCGCTTGGCAATGAGCATCGGAGCGCAGGAAACGCGCGCTGGATGGCCGTCAGGACGCTTTTGCAGGTGAACAGTCATGGTGTCGCCATGCCGAATAGGTGGGCGAGGTCCTTGAAGAAAATCTTCACCTGCGCGGCCGGCTTCTTCCGGGTCAGTTTCTTGTTCATGTAGGAATCCCAGGTCATCTTCTGGATGTCCGGGTCGCGGCAGAGAGCCACGAAGCTCTCGCGCCGCTTATCGTTGCTATACCAGAACCACTGCATGATGCCCAGCACCAGGAACACCTGGCCGTGCGCCTTCATGAAGCGGCGCCGTGGCTCGC
Source organism: Acetobacteraceae bacterium (assembly GCA_965198755.1). Taxonomy (GTDB): domain Bacteria; phylum Pseudomonadota; class Alphaproteobacteria; order Acetobacterales; family Acetobacteraceae; genus BOG-908. The sequence continues at coordinate 1,786,436 of OZ240673.1, read as the reverse complement.
GCAGCGCGCGCACGTCGCCGGTGGCGCATAGTTTTTCCACCGCCTGTGCGGCCAGCCGTCCACCTTCCATGGCGTAGTAGATGCCCTCGCCGGACGCGGGCGCCACCACGCCGGCGGCGTCGCCGGCCAACACGACGTCGCGACCGTTGTCCCAGCGGCGCATCGGCTTCATCGGGATCGGCGCGCCTTCGCGGCGGATGGTCTGGGCGTCGGCCAGGCCGGAGGCGGCCCGCAGCGCGGTGACCGAGCCGCGGATGGAGAAGCCCTTACGCGCCGAGCCGGAGCCGACGCTGACGGTGTCGCCGTGCGGGAACACCCAGCCGTAGAAGTCGGGCGAGAGCTTGCCCTGGTAGAAGATGTCGCAGCGGCCTGGCTCGAACAGCCGGCCGAGGGCATCCTTGGCGTGGGCCGGCGCGCGCAGGATCTCGTGGTAGGCGAACACGTAGGGGACGCGGTCGGCACCTTTTACGCACTGCTTGGCGACGGCGGACTTCGCACCGTCGGCACCCACCACCACGCGGGCACGCACCCGCTGGGGGATTGCGGCGCCGTCCGCGTCCTTGTCGTGGTATTCCACCACGGCCACGCCGTCCGCGTCGTGGCTGACGTAATCGAAGAAGCCGGTGCGGCGTTCGGCGCCGAGGTATTGCGCGCGTTCGCGGAGGAACTCGTCGAAATGCTCGCGGTCCACCATGCCGACGAAGCCGCCGTCTATCGGCATGTCCACCTGGGCGTCCTTCGGCGAGACCATGCGGGCGGACTTGATGCGGGCGACGATCTGGCTGTCGGGGATGTCGAAATCGCGCACCAGGCGGGGCGGGATGGCGCCGCCGCAGGGCTTGATGCGGCCGGCGCGGTCCAGCAGCAGCACGCTGCGGCCGGCGCGGGCCAGGTCGGCGGCGGCGGTGGCACCGGCGGGACCGCCGCCAACCACCACTGCGTCGTAGGTCGTCTCGGCCATGGATGGGCTTCCGTTCATGCTGCGGCAGTGCCCAGGCCGGCATGGCCAGGGACTGCGATGGTTGTTGGAGTGGTGCGCTGGAACACGCCGGCGGCGAGCCAGGCGGCGGAGAGGAACAGCGCGGCCTCGCAGGCGAACACGGCGGCGTAGGCTGGCGCAGGTGCCCCGAAGGCGGCGCGTGCTGCGTCGCTGGCGCCGGTGCCCAGCAGGCCGCCCGCGCCAAAGGCGAGCGCCTGTGCGGCACCCCACAGCCCCATGCGCACGCCCTCGCGCGAGCCGCGTCCCTGGCTGGCCAGACCCATCATCGCGCCGATGGCGGAGACGGCGAAGGTTCCGTTGGCCACGCCCAGCGCGAACACGTTTGCCTGCAGCGGCCAGGCGGGTCCGGCCAACCCGGCGCAGGCAAGCCCGGACAGTGCCACGGCGGAGGCGAGGCAACCGCCCATCGTCCAGGTGCGCATCGCCTGAGTGCGAACAGATGGGGCGCGCCGGCCGGCGCCGGCCAGGCTGCCGCCGAGGGCGACCAGCAGCATGCCGGCCATGACACCGCCGTGCTGCAGGCCGGTCAGTCCCGCGGTCTGGCCGGGGGTGAGCCGCATGACCGCGCCGGCGAACGGCTCGAGGATCAGCTCCTGCGCGCTGTAGGCCAGCATGGAGACGAACACGAAGATGGCGAAGCGGCGCGCCTGCGGTTCGGCCCACACCTCGCGCATGGCGTCGGCAAAGCTCGGCTTGTCAGCGGCGGCGCCGGATGCCGTCAGCTCGGGCAAGCACGGCTGTGCCGAGGCAGGGCGATACGAAGCCGCACTGTGCGCAAGTTGCGCCGGGACAGGCTGAGATGCCGCCGTAGTGGCGATGCCGGCCTGTGCCGAGGCGGGCCAGACGACGCTGTCACAGCCTGGCGCCGCTGCGGACAGGCCCGATGCTGATGCACCGGGCGTGTCCGGCTTGGCCGCCCCGCGTGCCGCTGCCGGCGTGCCGGCCTGCTCGATGCCCCACACCGCGGCGGTGGCCAGCAGGAAGGCGCCGGCGGCAACCTCGCAGGCCACGCGGACCAGCGTGCCCAGCGAGAACGGGTGCAGCAGCTTGCCCACCAGCGTGGCGGTCACCGCGATGCCCATGATCATCAGCAGCCACAGGATGGTCGCCGCTGCCGGGCGCCGGGCGGGGGCAACCTGCTTGGCCATCAGCACCAGCAGGGACGTGCCGGCAGAGCCAACGCCCAGACCTACCAGCGTGAAGGCGGGGATTGCCAGGGCGATGCCTGCCAGGCGGTCAGTCGCCATCAGCGCGGTGGCGAACGCAGCGGCCGCTCCACCTAAGGCCAAAGCGGCCATGCCGCCGATGATCCACGGCGTGCGGCGCCCGCCGACGTCCGAGCCGAAGCCCAGCCGCGGCCGCAGCACTTGAACGCCGTAGTGCAGGGCCACCAGCGCGCCGGGCAGGATGGCGGGGAGCGAGAGCTCCACCACCATCACCCGGTTCAGCGTCACCGTGGTCAGCACCACCACCGCACCGAGGGCAGCCTGCACCAGGCCAAGGCGGACGATGGCGAACCAGCTGAGCGGGCTCATGCGCCGGCCCGCAGTGCCAACGCGGTGACCAGCATGCCGAGCACGTAGAGGCTGGTGCCGGTGGCGTTGTACCAGGGCGCGCGCTCCCGCGGCTCGCGCAGGAACTTGCCCATCAGGGCGAACTGGGCCGCCAGCAACACGGCGATCACGCCGGCATGGATTGGATATCCCCAGGCGGCCAGCAGGACGACCATTACGGCCTGAGGTGCCGCCATCACCACGCAGGCGAGCCGAGCGGCCGCGCCCACGCCCAGCATCACCGGCAGCGAGCGCACGCCCATCTGCCTGTCGCCCTCCACCGACTTGAAGTCGTTCAGCGTCATGATGCCGTGCGCGCCAACGCTGTAGAGCGCGGCCGCGGCCAGGATGGCGCCGCGCGGCAGTCCGCCGCCCATGATCGCCGCCGCGGTGAACCAGGGCAGCCCTTCGTAGCACGCGCCGCAGGCTGCGTTGCCCAGCCAGCCGTTCAGCTTCAGGCGCAGCGGCGGGGCGCTGTAGGCCCAGGCCAGAGCCAGGCCCAGCACGGTGGCGCCGAACGCCCAGGTGCCGAGGCAGGCTGCCACCGCCAGCGAGAGCACGGTCCATAGGCCGGCGAGCGTGAGCCCGGCATGGCCGGGCACCCGGCCGGACGGGATGGCACGGCCGGGCTCGTTGATGGCGTCCACGTGGCGGTCGTACCAGTCGTTCACCGCCTGGCTGGTGCCGGTGACCAGCGGGCCGCACAGCGCCACGCCGGCGGCCACCAGCAGCCAGCGCCCGTGTGCCGGGCGGCCGGCGGAGACGACGCCGCAGCCGAACGCCCACATCGGCGCGAACCAGGTGATCGGCTTGAGCAGCTCTAGGCAGGCGGCCAGGCCGGTGCGTGGTGCGGCCGGTGCGCGGGCGGCGCGCGCTGCCGGGGAGCGGGTGAGAGTGGCGCCAGACATGTCAGTTCTGCTCGTTGGTTGCGAGGTCGCCGAGCCCGTAGCGGCGCAGCTTCACGTAGAGGCTCTGGCGCGACAGGCCGAGCATCTCGGCGGCCGAGGCACGGTTGTCGCCGGTCAGCTCGAGCGCCGCTTCGATGCAAAGTTTCTCGATGACGTCGGTGGATTCACGGACCAGCTCCTTCAGCGAGACGCGGCCGATCAGCTCGGTCAGCTGCTCGATGGAGCGGGGCAGTGCGCGCGCCGCACGGCTTTCCACCTGCAGGCGGGGACCGATGTTGCGGATGGCGAAGCCGAAGGAGGGCGCGCCGCCGTTGCCGATGGCGACGGCGGAGATTTCCACCTGGGCGGCCGCACCATCATCGCTGTGCACGGTGGTGGTGAAGAAGCGCACCGATCCGCGCTGGCGCAAATTGGTGATCAACACGTCGAGCTCCACGCCGGAGGTGCCTATCCAGCGGTCCAGCGACTCGCCGCGGGCCACATCTTCGTTGGCCAGGCCTGCCATTTCCAGGAAGGCGGCGTTGGCGGTGAGGATGTTGCCGGCGTTGTCGGTGACGACGAAGCCGTCCGGCGCACTTTCGACCAGCTTGAGCAGCTTGCGCTTGACGTCAGGCACGCTGGCACCTTCGACCGCCGCCGAGATGCGCACCAGAAACAGCGTTGAGTTCTCCTGGCGGAACAGCGAGGCGGCGACCATGACGCCGGTGTTGCCGCGGGCCAGACGCGCCGGGAACTCCTCCGCGCGGCCGTCGGCGCGGATGGCGGCCAGGTGCGCCTGCACGCTCTCCAGCGTGTCGGCGGCGAAGATCTCGCCCAGCGCCTGGCCGGAGGCCTGGTCGGGCCGTGCGCCGAACAGCGCGCGGGCGGCCGGGTTGGCCTCAACCACGCGGTGGCGCACGGTGTCGAGGATAACCACCGCTTCGGACGACATCTGGAACAGCAGCCGGTAGCGCGTCTCCACCTCGCGCATGCGCGAATAGTCGCGTTCGATGGATTCCTGCGCCGTCATCAGGCGCTGCTGCAAAGCGGACATCGCGCGCAGGTCGCGCCCGAAGGCCACCATGCGGCCGTTCTGTCCTACCTGCACGGCGCAGTACAGCACCGGCACCGACCGTCCGTCAGACGTCGCATGGTTGAGGTGACGCCATTTCGGCCGCGCGTTGTGCAGCGCCGCGTCGGCCAGCAGGTGTGTCACCTTCGGCCGGCTGTCGGCCACCACGGTGGAGAGCAGCGGAGTGCCCACCCAGGTGCCGCTGGTGTCGAGGTCGGCGGAGAGTTCCTTGCTCTGGAAAGCGATGTCGCGGATCGTGCCGTCGCTGTCGACGATGAGTGCGATGTCGGAGGCGGTGGCGATGAGGGTGGCCACCGAGTGTGCATCGAGGTCGCCGAGAGACGAACCTGGTGAGTCAAAGGTTTTCACGAGGGCAGAGATCCTCCACTGCATGCCCGGTTCCTCGCCTATCCGCGCTGCGCGTGTGTTTGGACGCTTGCTGCGCCGTCAAAGAAAGCAAGGCCTTCTTTTTCGAGAAAAAAAAGCAAGAAGCTTTTGCTGCGGCTGCCGCGGACGGCTGAAACGACACGTCTCACCAACGCGCGCCCAACGGAGACAAAAGTTTTTTGGTTCTCTTTTTCAAAAAAGAACTGCTTGCTTCTGCTACCATGTCGACTGCCCCTGCACGGACACCAATTCCTGCGCGCACCGCACCGCCTGCCGCCCGTCCAACGCCGTGCCATCCGCCCCCACCAGAGCCGCGAGTTGCGGGTGCGCCACGAAAGGCGGCCCGCCGACCAGCACGCCCACCGCCTTGTTGCGCGAGGCGCGGCGCAGCGTGCGAATCAGGCCGGGCAGCGCGTCCAGATGTGTGTCGCAGGCCAGAGAGAGGCCGATCACGCCGAACCACGCAGTGCCGACCAGAGCCTCCAGCCCTGCGGCGGTGGGCTGGTGTTCCTGCCGCACCTGCCAACCCGCGCGTCGGAAGAACTGCGAGACCATCGCCAGGCCCAGGCCGTGCTGTTCGCCCGGCATCTGCGCCAGCAGGGCGCTGGGGGCTGCGTCCTGTGCCGTGCCTTCGTCGGCAAAGGCGCTGTCGAGCAGGCGCATGACGTTGCCCAGGCGCAGCACGCCCAGGGTGACGTCGGAAAAGCTGCAATCGTCCTGTTCCCACATCACGCCCAGGCGGCGGGCGGCTGGCGTGATCAGGTCCAAATAGAGCGACTCGATGGGCGTGCCGCCGTCGCGCACGGACGCCACGAAGGCGTTGGTGCCGGACTGGCTGCCGTATGTGGCAAGCTGGACCAGAGTTTGGACCTGCCCTGACTCGGTGGGTGCGGCGGCCGGCACGGCCTGCGCCGGGGGGTGCGGGCGATGGGCCAGCAGCAGGCGGGGGATCACCTGGTCCTCCACGGCGCGGGCGAGCACCTTGGCGCGGGCCTGGGCCGGACTCTCGTAAGCCGCCCGCGCGGGGCGCTGGCCGGCGCGGACCAGGCGCATCGCCTCGGTCTCGGTCCAGCGTGTGTCTGTGGCGGGTTGCTGTCTCAATGGATCTCTCACCATGCCCGATCGGGTGCGCGTCCTTAGGCCTATTGAAGCCGGGTTTTGGAGGAAAGTGTCAAGCTAGATTTACGTAAGGTTTGCTTGACAGTCTCTTGAGGCAGGTCTTAGCGTCCGTCTCAGAGGCGCGGGACCCGGCGTGCGGGTGCAGGCGCCATGGAGACGTCAGACAATGTTCGTCCAGTCCACGGTAGGCCGGCTGATCACCGCCTTCGATACCTGTCCGTTCGGTGCAACCACCGGCCGGCACGTCCACGCGGTCCAGCCCGGGTTCTCCCCGGCCGGCTTCTCGCGCATTGCTCTGTCACAGTCGGGTCTGTCACAGCGAGGCCTGTTGCAGTCGGGCCTGTTGCAGTCGGGCCTGTCCCGCTCGGGCGTGTCCGAGGGAGGGCAGTCGCTGTCGGGCTTCGGGCAGCGCCGGGCTGCCTCGGGGCCGCTATACACGCCTGACGAGAAGCGCCGCCGCGACGCCTCGCCCTGGACGATGGTGCAGGGGGTGCTGGCGCCGGTGCAGTTCATGGTCTTCGCCATCAGCCTCGCGCTGGTGGTGAACTACCTGTTGACCGGCACGGGCGGGCCGGCGGCCACCGCGTCGGTCGTGGTCAAGACGCTGGTGCTCTACACCATCATGGTGACCGGCGCGGTCTGGGAAAACGCGATCTTCGGACAATACCTGTTCGCGCCTGCGTTCTTCTGGGAGGACGCGGTCAGCATGGTGGTGATCGGGCTGCACACCGCCTACCTCGCCGCGCTGCTGTCAGGCGCGCTTGACAGTCACGGCCTGATGCTGCTGGCGCTGGCGGCCTACGCCACCTACCTGGTGAACGCCGTTCAGTTCGTGCTGAAGCTGCGCGCGGCGCGGCTGGCCGTCCGAGACCCCTGGCACCGCGCGGCGCAGGGACTGCGCGCCTGATGTCGGCTTCCATCGACGTGGCCGTCACCGGCGGCTGTACCGACGCACCGGTATTGCGCGAGCGCGGTCAGCGCGAGGTGTTCTGCGGCCTGACCGGCATCATCTGGCTGCACCGCAAGATACAGGACGCGTTCTTCCTGGTGGTGGGCAGCCGCACCTGCGCGCACCTCATACAATCTGCAGCCGGCGTCATGATCTTTGCCGAGCCGCGCTTTGCCACCGCGATCATCGATGAGCGTGACCTCGCCGGCCTCGCCGACGCCAACGATGAGCTGGACCGCGTGGTGGGCCAGCTGCTGGCCCGCCGTCCGGAGATAAAGCTGCTGTTCCTGGTTGGCTCCTGCCCGTCCGAGGTGATCAAGCTGGACCTCTCGCGCGCGGCCGAACGCCTGTCGCAGACGCACATGCCGCAGGTGCGCGTGCTGAACTACTCCGGCAGCGGAATCGAGACGACGTTCACCCAGGGCGAGGACGCGTGCCTGGCCGCATTGGTGCCGATCATGCCGAAGACTCCGGCAGCCGCTGCCAAATCGTTGCTGGTGGTGGGCGCGCTGGCGGAAGTGGTGGAAGACCAGTTACGCCGCCTGTTCGACGCGATGGGCATCACCGAGGTGGGCTTCATGCCGCCGCGGCGTTCGGTGGACCTGCCGACGGTGGGGCCGAACACGCGGCTGCTGCTGGCGCAACCGTTCCTCGCCGACACCGCGCGCGCGCTGGAAGCCCGTGGAGCTGTGCGCCTCGCAGCCCCGTTCCCTCTCGGCGCTGAAGGCACCACCGCGTGGCTGCAGGTGGCGGCGACCGAGTTCTGCGTCTCGGCCTCGCGCTTCGAGGCTGCTGTCGGGCCGTCACGCGAGCGGGCAATACGGGCGCTGGACAAGTTCCGCGGCGAGCTCGCCGGCAAGCGGATCTTCTTCTTTCCTGATAGCCAGCTTGAGATCCCGCTGGCGCGTTTCGTCGCACGCGAACTGGGCATGCAGCTCGTCGAAGTCGGCACGCCATACCTGCACCGCGCGCATCTCGGTGCCGAACTGGCGCTGCTGCCTGCGGGCACCGCGCTGAGCGAGGGACAGGACGTCGAGCGCCAGCTGGACCGCTGCCGCGACGCGCGCCCGGACCTAGTGGTGTGCGGGTTGGGATTGGCAAATCCGCTGGAAAACGAAGGCATCTCGACGAAGTGGTCGATCGAGCTGCTGTTCACGCCGATTCAGGGGTACAACCAGGCGCACGACCTGGCCGAGCTGTTCGCACGGCCGCTGGTGCGCCGCATGAAGCTGGCGGTCTGAGCCCGATGCAGTTGACCCTGTGGACGTATGAGGGCCCGCCGCACGTGGGTGCGATGCGCATCGTCACCGCGATGACCGGCGTGCACTACGTGCTGCACGCGCCGCAGGGCGACACCTACGCGGATCTGCTGTTCACCATGATCGAGCGGCGCCGCGAGCGCCCGCCGGTGACCTACACGACCTTCCAGGCGCGCGACCTGGGCGGCGACACCGCCGAGCTGTTCAAGAACGCGGCGCGCGAGGCCTATGAGCGTTTCCAGCCGCAGGCGCTGCTGGTGGGCGCGTCCTGCACCGCCGAGCTGATCCAGGACGACCCTGGCGGCCTGGCGCGCGCGCTGGACCTGCCGGTGCCGGTGGTGGCGGTGGAACTGCCCGCCTACCAGAAGAAGGAAAACTGGGGCGCAGCCGAGACATTCTACCAATTGGTGCGCGCCTGCGCAGGTCCGCACGCGCCGGCGCCGGGCGTTGCGCGCACGCGCGGCGAGCGTCCGCGGTGCAACATACTCGGGCCGTGCGCACTGGGTTTCCGCCACCGCGACGACGTGCGCGAGATCGGCAAGTTGCTCGGCCAGCTCGGTGTCGATGTGAACGTGACCGCGCCGGAGGGAGCGTCACCGGCCGACCTCGCGCGGTTGGGCGACGCGGATTTCAACGTGGTGTTGTACCCGGAGGTCGCCGGACAGGCGGCGGCGTGGCTGCAGCGTACGTTCGGCCAGAAGGCGACGAAGACCGTGCCGATCGGCATCGGTGCCACGCGCGATTTCATCGCCGAGGTGGCCGCACTCGCCGGCATCGACGCCTCTGCGGTGTTGGCGGCCGAGTCGTCGAACTTGCCGTGGTATTCGCGCTCGGTCGACTCGACTTACCTCACCAACAAGCGTGTGTTCATCTTCGGCGATGCCAGCCACGTAGTGGCGGCCGCGCGGGTGGCGAGCGAGGAGATGGGGTTCGCGGTAGTGGGCCTGGGCACCTACAGCCGCGAGTTCGCCCGCGAAGTGCGCGAGGCTGCGAAACTCTATGGCGTGGACGCGCTGATCACCGACGATTACCTCGAGGTTGAATCGCGCGTTGCCGAGTTGCGGCCTGAGCTGGTGCTGGGCACGCAGATGGAGCGCCACATCGCCAAGCGGCTGGGCATCGGTTGCGCGGTAATCTCGGCGCCAGTGCACGTGCAGGACTTTCCGGCCCGCTACTCGCCGCAGATGGGCTTCGAGGGCGCCAACGTGATTTTCGACAGCTGGGTGCACCCGCTGATGATGGGGCTGGAGGAACACCTGATCACGATGTTCCGTGAGGATTTCGAGTTCTCTGCCGACGCGGCGCCGTCGCATCTGGGTGCCGGCTCGGCGGCCAAGCTGCCGGCCGAGCTGTTGCGCGCGGCCAACCCAGAGCCGGTGGCCGCGACGTCGATTGAGACCACCCAATGGGAGACAGCGGCCGAGAAGGAACTCGGCAAGATACCGTTCTTCGTCCGCGGCAAGGTGCGTCGTAACACCGAGCGTTTTGCGGTTGAACGCGGATTGCCGGTGATCACGCTGGACACGCTCTACGACGCAAAGGCGCATTATGCACGTTGAGAAGATCAGTGTGGCGATGACGGGTACGACGCCTATGCGTGTCGGGCGAACTGCGCCGTCGCACGTCGCGGGAGCCGTCCCGTCGCATGTCACGGGGACTAAGCCGTCGCATGTCGCGGGGACCGCGCCGTCGCATGTCGCGGAGACTTTGCCGTTGGATAGCACCCAAGCCGCGACTTTGCGGGTCGTGTTCGTGACGATGGACAGCCATCTCTCGGCTGCAATGTCGCGTGCGGAGCAGACATTGCGGCAGGAAGTGCCGAACCTCTGCGTGACCGTGCACGCGGCCGATGAGTGGGGGTCGGACGAAGCGGCACTCGCCGCCTGCCACGCGGACATCGCGCGCGCCGACGTTGTCGTGGCCGCCATGCTGTTCCTCGAGGACCACGTGCGCGCAGTGCAACCGGCACTGCTGGCCCGCCGCGACTCCTGCGACGCAATGCTGTGCTGCATGTCGGCCGGCGAGGTCACCAGGTTGACGCGTCTCGGCAAGTTCGACATGAGTCAGGAAGCCACCGGCGCGCTGGCCATGCTGAAGAAGCTGCGCGGCAAACCGGCTTCCGGTAAGAGTGCCGCAGAGGCGTCCAGCGGCCAGGCGCAGATGCGCATGCTGAAACGCCTGCCGAAGCTGATGCGCTTCATCCCCGGCACCGCGCAGGACGTGCGCGCCTACTTCTTGGCGTTGCAATACTGGCTGGCGGGATCGGAAGAAAACCTGACCAACCTGGTGCGCATGCTGGTCGAGCGCTACGTGCCGGCGGAGAAGACCTCGTTGTTCGGCCTGAAGAAGACCGAGGCGCCTGTCGAATACCCCGACGTGGGGCTGTATCACCCGCGTGCCGCCGGCCGGATCGTCACGCGCGTCGACCAATTGCCGGCCTGGGGTGCCAAGGGCACGGTCGGCGTGTTGCTGCTGCGATCCTACCTGCTGGCCGGCAACGCCGCACATTATGATGGCGTGATCGACGCGCTGGAGAAGCTCGGACTGCGGGTGATCCCGGCGTTTGCCAGCGGCCTGGACCAGCGCCCCGCGATCGAGGCGTATTTCACTCGTGACGGTGCGCCTGTGGTGGACGCGGTCGTCTCGCTTACGGGATTTTCGCTCGTGGGTGGCCCCGCCTACAACGATCGCGAGGCGGCCGAGAGCCAGCTGGCAGCGCTCGACGTGCCCTACATCACCGCTCACCCGGTCGAGTTCCAGACGGTCGACTCCTGGGAACGCGACGCCCGTGGCCTGCTGCCGGTCGAGGTGACCATCATGGTGGCCATCCCCGAGCTCGACGGCGGTATCATGCCGATGACGTTCGGCGGCCGCTGCGGACGCGCGCAGACCGCCAACCCGTGCCCGGGTTGCGATGGCGCACGCTGCACCCGCGACATGATCAGCCACACCGAACGGGCGACAACTCTGGCGGCACGCGTCGCGGCCCTCGTCGCGTTGCGCCGCAAGGCGAGGGCAGAACGGCGCATCGCGGTGGTGCTGTTCAACTTCCCGCCGAACGCCGGCGCCATCGGCACTGCCGCCTACCTCGCCGTGTTCGAATCGCTGTTCAACACGATGGGCGCGCTGCGTGATGCCGGCTACACGCTCGACGTGCCGGACAGCGTGGACGCGCTGCGCACGATGATCCTGACCGGCAACGCCGCGCAGCACGGCACCGAAGCCAACGTCGCCGAGCTGATCAGCGTGGACCGCCACGTGGGCGCGCAGAAATGGCTGGGCCAGATCGAGGGTCAGTGGGGTGCCGCACCGGGAAGGCAACTCTCCAACGGCCGCAACATCTTCGTGCTCGGCAAGCATTTCGGCAACGTGTTCGTCGGCCTGCAGCCCGGCTTCGGCTACGAGGGTGACCCGATGCGGCTGCTGTTCGAAGGCAGCTTCGCGCCAACGCACGCGTTTGCCGCATTCTACCGCTGGATACGCGATGACTTCCAGGCCGACGCGGTGCTGCATTTCGGCACGCACGGCGCGCTCGAGTTCATGCCCGGCAAGCAGACAGGTCTTTCGGCAGATTGCTGGCCGGACCGACTGATCTCCGACCTGCCGAACTTCAATCTCTACGCGTCGAACAACCCCTCGGAAGGGCTGATCGCCAAGCGTCGTGCGTCCGCTACGCTGATCAGCTATCTCACCCCGGCGGTGACGAAGGCCGGACTGTATCGCGGCCTGGCAGACCTGAAGGCGTCGCTGGATCGTTGGCGCGCGATGGAGCCAGACGCGGACGCCGAGCAGCGCTGCATGCTTGCCGAACTGATCCAGGCGCAGGCAGCGTCGTTGGATCTGGCGCAGGCCGAGCCGGGGTGGAGCGATGCAGTCGTGGTGGACGAAGCGGAGAACGACGCGGCAAGCCAGCATATCGACCGCCTCTCAGCCACGTTGCTGGAACTGGAATACACGCTGATCCCCGACGGCCTGCACGTGATCGGCGCGCCGCCGCACGAAGCCGCACGCGCGGAGATGCTGGACGCCGCCAACATTACCGATCCCGCCGAACGCGCGCGCGTCGACGCGCTGCTGGCCACCGACCACGAATTGCCGGCGATCATCCACGCGCTCGACGCTCGCTACGTGAAGCCCGCGCCGGGTGGCGATCTGATGCGCACGACGGAGATCCTGCCCACAGGCCGCAACCTGCACGGTTTCGACCCCTTTCGCCTGCCCAGCCTGTTCGCCATGCAGGACGGTGCACGCCAGGCCGCACGCCTGCTTGCGCGTCACGCCGCAGATGGCAACGGTTTTCCGGAAACCGTCGCCATGGTGCTGTGGGGCACCGACAATCTGAAGACCGAAGGCGGCCCGATCGCGCAGGCGTTGTGGCTGATGGGGGCCGCACCGCGCTTCGACGGTTACGGCCGCCTATGCGGCGCGCAACTGACACCGCTCTGCGAACTTGGCCGCCCGCGCGTGGACGTTGTCCTCACGCTGTCAGGCATCTTTCGCGACCTGCTGCCGCTGCAGACGAAGCTGCTGGCTGAAGCGGCGTTGCTGGCGGCCAGTGCTGACGAGCCGCTCGGGCAGAACCACATCCGCCGCCACGCGCTCGCCTTCATCGCCAGCCACGGCGGCGAGATGGCGCAGGCGGCGTTGCGCGTATTCGGCAACGCTGACGGCGCCTACGGGGCCAACGTCAACACCATGGTCGGCAGCGGCGTGTGGAACGACGAGGACGAGCTCGCCGACGCCTACGTAAACCGCAAGGGGTTCGCCTACGGCACCGACGGCCGGCCGCAGAAGCAGACCGCACTGCTCGGCAATATCCTGGAAAAGGTAGACATCACCTACCAGAACCTCGACTCGATCGACCTCGGCGTCACCACCGTGGACCACTACTTCGACACGCTCGGCGGCATCACCCGCGCGGTTCGGCGCGCCCGCGGCGGCACCAACGCCACCGTCTATATCGGCGACCAGACCCGCGGCGACGGCGCCGTGCGCACGCTGTCCGAGCAGGTGACGCTGGAGACGCGCACCCGCGCGCTCAACCCGAAATGGTACGAGGGGCTGCTCAAGCACGGCTACGAAGGCGTGCGGGAGATCGACGCCCACGTGACCAACACGCTCGGCTGGTCGGCGACGACCGGAGAGGTTTCTCCCTGGGTATATCAGAAGCTTGCAGAAACCTACGTGCTGGACGATGATATGCGCGACAGGCTGGCGGCGCTGAACCCGGCGGCCTCGCTGAAGATCGCCAACCGGCTGATAGAGGCGAGCGACCGCAACTACTGGTCGCCGGATGCCGACACGCTGGACGCGCTGCGGCGCGCCGGCGAGGAATTGGAAGACCGGCTCGAAGGTGTCGGTCCGGACATGGGTGTGGAGATGGCAGCATGAGCGAGACCCTGGCGCGCCCGAAGACCAATCTGCTGCCGAAAAAGGGGGATGGCGAGGGCAGCGTGCAGGTGCAGCTCGACCCCAACCTGAAGATCGGCACGGCAAAGGTGTTCGCCGTTTATGGCAAGGGCGGCATCGGTAAGAGCACCACGTCGTCCAACCTCTCTGTGGCGTTCAGCAAGCTTGGCAAGCGCGTGCTGCAGATCGGTTGCGACCCGAAGCACGATTCCACCTTCACGCTGACCAAGCACTTGCAGCCCACTGTCATCGACGTGCTCGAGACGGTGAACTTCCACTCCGAAGAACTCCGCGTCGAGGATTTCGTCTTTCAGGGCTATAACGGCGTCATGTGCGTCGAAGCCGGCGGCCCGCCGGCCGGCACCGGTTGCGGCGGCTACGTCGTCGGCCAGACGGTGAAGCTGCTGAAGGAGCACCACCTGCTCGAGGAGACCGACGTGGTGATCTTCGACGTGCTGGGCGACGTGGTGTGCGGCGGATTCGCCGCTCCGTTGCAACACGCGGACCGCGCGCTGATCGTCGCGGCCAACGACTTCGACAGCATCTTCGCGATGAATCGCATCGTCGCCGCCATCGCTGCCAAGGCGCGCAACTACAACGTCCGCCTCGGCGGCGTCATCTGCAACCGCTCGGCCGCCACCGACCAGGTGGACCGCTACAACGCCGCCACCGGCCTCTCCACGCTGGCGCATTTCCCCGACCTCGACGTGATCCGCCGTTCGCGCCTGAAAAAGTCCACGCTGTTCGAGATGGAGAGCTCACCGGAGCTCGAAGCCGTCAAGCTCGAATACCTGCGTCTCGCCGCACAGCTCTGGGCCGGCACCAAGCCGCTGGAGGGCACGCCGCTGAAAGACCGCGAGATATTCGACCTGCTGGGCTACGAGTGATGAGCACCTACGTCTCCCGCCGCGCCGAGCTGGAAACCTATTTCGACCGCACCGCGGCCGATGCCTGGGCACGGCTCACCTCGGACGCGCCGGTCAGCGGCATTCGTGCCAAAGTGCGTGCCGGCCGCGACCGCATGCGCGCGACATTGCTCGCCTGGCTGCCGGACGACCTGCGCGGCGCGCGTGTGCTGGACGCCGGCTGCGGCACCGGTGCGCTCGCCGTGGAAGCCGCACGCCGCGGCGCCACCGTCACCGCCATCGACCTGTCCGCAACCCTGATCAGCCTCGCCCGCGAGCGCGCGCCGCGTGACCTCGGTGCCGGCCGCATCGACTTCGCCGTCGGCGACATGATGGACCCCGCGCTGGGCAGTTTCGACCACGTCGTCGGCATGGACTCGCTGATCCACTACCGCGCGCCGGACATGGTTCGCGTGGTGGGACACCTCGCCGCACGCGCCAGCACCTCGGTGCTGTTCACCTTCACGCCGGCCACCCCGATGCTGACCACCATGCTCGCCATCGGCCGCATGTTCCCGCGCAGCGACCGCTCCCCCGCCGTTGAACCCGTCTCCGTTCGTGCGCTGCGCCGCCGCATCGGCGCGGAACCTGCGCTGTCCGCCTGGCACGTGGCGCGCGACCACCGCGTCAACGCCGCGTTCTACACGTCGCACGCGTTGGAGCTCGTGCGCCGGTGAGCATGGCCGCCCCCATCCCCGCGCGGGTGCAGCGGCTCAACGCCAAGCTCGCGTCCAAATGGAGCAACATCGGCCCCGCTTTCCTGCCGTTCGCCGACGCGGCCACGGCGGACATGCCGCTCTCGCGCCTGCTGCGCCTGTCGCTGTTCCAGGTCACCGTCGGCATGGCGGCGGTGCTGCTGATCGGCACGCTGAACCGCGTGATGATCGTCGAACTTGGCGTGCCCGCCTGGCTGGTTGCCGTCATGGTGTCGCTGCCGCTGGTCTTCGCACCGTTCCGCGCCATCGTCGGTTTCCGCTCGGACAACCACCGCTCGGTGCTCGGCTGGAAGCGCGTGCCATACCTGTGGTTCGGCACCATGCTGCAGTTCGGCGGCCTGGCGATCATGCCGTTCGCGCTGATCATCCTCTCCGGCGACAGCAACGGTCCCGTGTTCATCGGCCAGGCCGCAGCCGCACTCGCGTTCCTGCTGGTGGGCGCGGGCCTGCACACCACGCAGACCGTGGGCCTGGCACTGGCCACTGACCTCTCGCCACCGGACAAGCACCCGAAAGTCGTGGCATTGCTCTGCATGATGCTGCTGCTGGGCATGATCTTCAGCGCATTGCTGTTCGGCGTGGTGCTGGCGCATTTCTCCGAGATCCGGCTCATCCAGGTGATCCAGGGTGCCTCTGTCACCACCATTGTGCTGAACGCGGTCGCGCTGTGGAAACAGGAACCCCGTCGCCCGGCCGAGACCGCGCACAACCGCGCCCGCCCCAGCTTCGCCGCCGCCTGGGCCGAGTTCGACCGCCACGGCACCGCGCGCCGCCGCCTGGTGGCTCTCGGTTTCGGCACCACCGCGTTCAGCATGCAGGACATCCTGCTCGAGCCGTATGGCGGCCAGGTGCTGCACCTTCCCGTCGGCGTCACCACCGCGTTCACCGCGTTGCTGGCAGTTGGCGGGCTGATCGGCTTCGGCATCGCCGCCAAGCTGCTCGGCCGCGGCATGGACCCTTACCGCCTCGCCAGCACCGGCGCGTTGGCCGGCCTGCTGGCGTTCTCCGCGTTGCTGTTCGCAGCCCCCATGCAGTCGACTTTGCTGTTTGGCACAGGCGTCTTCCTGATCGGACTGGGCGCCGGCCTGTTCGCGCACTGCACGCTGACGGCGGCGATGGGCATGGCCGGCACCGGGCAGATCGGCCTCGCTCTGGGCATCTGGGGCGCTGTGCAGGCGTCCGCCGCCGGCATCGCGGTCGCCTCCGGCGGGCTGATCCGCGACGGCGTGGCGCTGATCGCGTCACACGGCGCGCTCGGCCCCACGCTGGCCGACCCCGCCACCGGCTACGGCGTCGTCTACACCATCGAGATCGGGCTGCTGTTCGTCACCCTGATCGCCGCCGGCCCGCTGGTGCGTGGGCCCGTCCGGCAGCCGCAAGGCCTCGCCTACGCACCAGCCCCGACCGCTTGAACGCCCCCGCTTGCACGCCCACGCCTGACACCAAGGGACAAACCCGATGAGTTCAGCCAACATTGTTGCCCATTTCGACGTGGCCCAGCTCGCCATCTACGTCTTCTGGGGATTTTTCTTCGCACTGATCTGGTACCTGCGCACCGAGGACCACCGCGAGGGCTACCCGCTGGTGCCCGACTACGCCGGCCAGTCAATGATGGACTTCCCGCCGATGCCGAAGCCGAAAAGCTTCATCATGGGCGACGGCTCCGTGGTTCACGCGCCGCGCGAGCAGGACCAGCCCGAGACCTTCGCCGCGCGCCAGGTGCTGCCCTGGGCCGGCGCGCCGTTCGAGCCCACCGGCAACCCGATGGTCGACGGTGTTGGTCCCGCGTCATACGCGATGCGCCACGACGGGCCGGAAGTCGCCTACGACGACGGCCTGCCGAAGATCGTGCCGCTGCGCACCGCCACCGACTTCTTCATCTCTGTCGAGGACCCGAACCCGATCGGCTTCACCGTGCTCGGCGACGACGACAAGGTGGCCGGCACCGTCGTCGACGCCTGGATCGACCGTTCGGAATACATCTGCCGCTACCTCGAGGTGGAGACCGCGCCCGAGCTGGGCGCGCGGCGCGTGCTGCTGCCGATGCACTACGTCAAAGTCCGCCCCAAGCAGCAGGTGATCAAGATCAACGCAGTGTTGGCTTGGCACTTTGCCGAGGCGCCCGGCCTGCGCGAGCCTGACTCGGTGACGATGCGCGAGGAGGACAGGATCACCGCCTACTACGCCGGCGGATCGCTCTACGCACGGCCGCAACGCATGGGACCCGTACTATGAACGCAATCTCTCCGCGCCGCCTGGCGCCCAGCCTGAGCCTGCCCGGTCTGCCGGACGGCGAACAGCTCCTCTGGCAGGGTGCGCCCGCCCGCCGCGCGCTGACGCGCCGCGTGTTCCACCTGCGTGCGGTGGCCGCCTATTTCGCCGTTATCATCGCGATTTGTGCGGTGCACGCGGCGGCGTCCGGCGTCTCCCTGCACGCGATGTCCGTCTCGCTGCTGCACCGCGTGCTGCTGGCCGCGGTGCCGCTGCTGCTGATTGCGGTGTATGCCCGTGCCATCGAGCGCACCACGCTCTACAGCATCACCAGCAAGCGCGTGGTGATCAGCTTCGGCATGGCGTTGCCGCTGAAGTTTAATATTCCGTTCGCCAAAATCGAGTCTGCCGGCCTGCGGCTGTATCCGGACGGCACTGGCGACATCCCGTTGCGCCTGCTGCCAAGCGAGCGCCTGTCCTACCTGGTGATGTGGCCGCACACGCGTCCCTGGCGCTCGGCGCGGACCGAGCCGATGCTGCGCTGCGTGCCCGGCGCCGAACAGGCGTCGCTGATGCTGGCGGAGGCGTTGGCCGAGGACGTCAGCCTCAAAACCCGGATGGTTCGTCTGGGGCTGGCCGCGTAAGCGCGTCTTTTTTGAAAAAGCAGCAAAAAACTTTTATCAGCGCTGTCGCGGACCGCTCAACCGGCATACGCTCAAGAGACAAAAGTTTTTTGGTTCTTTTTTTCAAAAAAGAACCGCTTGCTTTCTCCTTTAGGGCCTCGCCCATGACCACCAGACCCAGCTTCCCCCGCCCCGTCCTGTTCGGCGCCGGCGCGCTCGTCGCCTTCACCATCTGCGCCGCCACCTACGGCCGCCTGACCGGCGGTGGCGTCGAGCCCCCCAGGGCACCGATCACCGCGCAGCGCATCCTCAGCTTCGCCGACCGTGACGACGGCGCCGTGGTGGTGACGCTCGCCAGGACCGGCCAGATGCTGGACGTGATGACCGGCCAGAACGGCTTCCTGCGCGGCACGTTGCGCGGGTTCGGCCGCACCCGTCGGATGGACGGCATCGGCTCCACCCCGCCGCTGCGCCTGACCGGCTACGCCGACGGCCGCCTGGTGCTGTTCGACCCGCAGACCAACCGCGTGGTGGAACTCGAGGCGTTCGGCTCGGACAACGAGGCGGTGTTCGTCCGCCTGCTGACGATGCAGCCGCGCGCGCAGACCGCCAGCGCAGCGCCGGGTGCCACCTGATGGGCGTGTTCTCTGCCGGCACGCTCGACATCGATTGCGACGTGGACCTGGAGCGGTCCGACGACAGCTTCCACGCCTACGCCATCCCGCGCGTCGACATCCAGCCCGGCGACAGCCTGGTGATGCACGGCCTGCCCACCCGCCTGCAATACGGTGAACACCGCAGCTTCTGCGCCCGCGCCACGCTGACCAGGGCAGGGGCCCTGCGCCGGGCGTGGACGCAGTTCGCCGGCCTGTTCGAGCTGACCAGTTTGTACGAAGTGGGTTTCCAGCCCGACGAAGAACTCGTGCTGCACCCGAGGAGGACGCCATGAACGCGATAGCCAAGATGGGCGACAAGCCGGTTACCGCGGCCGACAAGCGCGCCGACGGCCCCAACGAGAGCACGCTCTACGCGCAGCAGGACACCGTGCTGAGCCCGCGTTTCTACACCACCGACTTCGAGGCGATGGCGCGTATCGACGTGAGTCTCGTTCGCGCCGAGTGGGACGGCCTGATCGCCGAATTGCGCGCCGACCACAACCGCAACCACTTCGTGCAGACGGAGGTGTTCAAGCAGGATTTCTCCTCGATGCCGCCGGCGCTCCGTAAGGAGTTCCTGGAGTTCCTGGTCAGTTCGGTCACCGCCGAGTTCTCCGGCTGCGTGCTCTACGCCGAGATCAAGAAGCGTATCCCCGAGGGCGACATCCACGATCTGTTCGCCTTCATGGCGCGCGACGAGGCCCGCCACGCCGCCTTCATCAACGAGAGCCTGAAGGATTTCGGCATCGGCGTGGACCTCAGCTTCCTCACCAAGACCAAGAAATACACCTACTTCAAGCCGAAATTCGTCTTCTACGCGACCTACCTGTCGGAGAAGATCGGCTACGCCCGCTACATCACCATCTTCCGCCACCTGCAGCGTCACCCGGAGCGCATGATCCACCCGATCTTCGGCTGGTTCGAGCAGTGGTGCAGCGACGAGTTCCGCCATGGCGAGGCCTTCGCCTTGCTGATGCGCTCGGACCCCAAGCTGCTGACCGGGCTGAACCGCCTGTGGGTGCGCTTCTTCCAGCTCGCGGTGTTCGCCACGATGTACGTGCGCGACCACGCCCGCCCGGTGTTCCACGAGGCGCTCGGCATCGACCCCACCGAGTACGACTTCCAGGTGTTCCGCACGACCACCGAGATTTGCAAGCAGGTCTTTCCCGTCACGCTGGACCTGGACAACCCGGTCTTCGCGCGCGGGCTCGAGCGGATGCGCCGCATCACCGAGGCCAAGGCCCGCGCGCGCGCCCAAGGCGGCCTGCTCGGTAAGGTCAAGAACCTGGCACTCACGGCATCGGCCGGGCTCACCTTCGCGCGGCTGTTCGTGTTGCCGGCGCACAGCGCCGAGCTGCCGGGCCAGGTGCGCCTGAGCCCGTCCTGGTAGGCCTGGCCGGATGACTCCGACTGCCTGGGCCGCGCTCTATTGCCTGTTCGTCTGGTGGTTTTCCACCGGGCTGATCGTGTTCCTGAACAACCTGCCGCCGCGCACCTTCCGCACCAGTTTCAGCGTCTTCACCCTGGTCGCCCTCGTCTCGTTCTACCGCTTGGCGGCCGGCAGCCACGACACCAGCCTGGCCGGCGCCTACGCCGCCTTCACCTACGCCGTGCTGGTGTGGGGCTGGCACGAAATGGCGTTCTTCATGGGTTTCCTGACCGGCCCGCGTAAGACCGCGTCTCCTGCGACGGCCACCACCTGGCAGCGCTTCGGTCATGGCGCCGCCGCCTGCATCGACCACGAGCTGGCCATCCTGGCCACCGGCGTCGCTGTCATGTGGGCTACCTGGGGCGCGCCGAACCACGTCGGCCTGTGGACCTTCATGATCTTGTGGGGCATGCGGCTCAGCGCCAAGCTGAACGTCTTCCTCGGCGTGCTGAACCTGGGCGAGGCGTTCCTGCCTGCCCACCTGTCCTACCTGCTGAGCTTCATGGCGCACCGCAGGATGAACCCTCTGATGCCGGTCTCGCTCGCCGGCGGTACGGCGCTGACCGTCCTGCTGGTGATGCACGCCGCCGCACCCGGCCACACGCCCGCCCAGTCCGCCGGCCTGGTGTTCCTGATCGGCATGACCGCGCTGGCCGTGCTGGAACACGCGCTGCTTGTGCTGCCGCTGCCGTTCACCGCGCTGTGGAGCTGGTGGCTGCGCACCTCTGTCCGCGGCACGCCCGAACCCCACATCGTACTGCCAAGCAAGGCGCGCGATCCGCGCCTGTCACAGCGGCCCCTAATGCCAGCTTTCTGGCACCTGGTCCGCTTCGGTTACCCCGTCTTCGGAGGCGAGCCATGAACTACGACGCTTTCTTCGGCAGTGAACTCGACGGCCTGCGCAGCCAGGGCAACTACCGGGTGTTCGCCAACATGCAGCGCCAACCCGGCGCGTTTCCCCGCGTCATGCACCAGCGCGCCGGAGCCACCGAGGGCATGCGCGAGGAGGTCACCGTCTGGTGCTCCAACGACTACCTCGGCATGGGCCAGCACCCGTCGGTCAAGGCCGCGATGCACGAGGCGCTGGACGTGTGCGGCGCCGGCGCCGGCGGCACCCGCAACATCGCCGGCACCAACCACTACCACGTGCTGCTGGAGCAGGAGCTGGCCGACCTGCACCACAAGGACGCCGCCCTGCTGTTCAACTCCGGCTACATGTCCAACTGGGCGGCGATCGGCACGCTGGCCTCGCGCCTGGCCGGCTGCGTGGTGCTGTCGGACGCCAAGAACCACGCCAGCATGATCGAGGGCGCCCGCCACAGCCGCGCCCGCATCGAGGTGTTCGCCCACAACGACCCGGCCGACCTGGACCGCCGCCTCGCCGCTCTCGACCCCGCGTTGCCCAAGCTGGTGATGTTCGAGAGCATCTACTCGATGGACGGCGACATCGCGCCCATCGCCGAGATCTGCGACGTCGCCTCCCGCCACAACGCGCTCACCTACCTCGACGAGGTGCACGCCGTCGGCCTGTATGGCCCACGCGGCGGCGGCATCGCCGAGCGCGAGGGGCTGATGGACCGGGTGGACGTCATCGAGGGCACGCTGGCCAAGGGCTACGGCGTCATCGGCGGCTATATCACCGGATCTGCCAACCTGGTGGACTACGTGCGCAGCTTCGCCAGCGGCTTCATCTTCACCACCGCGCTGCCGCCGGCCATCGCCGCCGGCGCACTGGCCAGCATTCGCCACCTCAAGGCCAGCGACGCCGAACGCCTCGAGCAGCGCCGCCTGGTCGCCCTGCTGCGCCGTCGCCTGGACCAGGCCGGCGTGCCGCACCAGGCCAACCCGAGCCACATCGTCCCGGTGATGGTGGGCGACGCCGCGCTGTGCAAGCAGATTAGCGACACGCTGCTGGAGCAGCACCAGGTGTACGTGCAGCCGATCAACTACCCCACCGTGCCGCGCGGCACGGAGCGCCTGCGCATCACACCCTCGCCGATGCACACGGATGCCGACGTGGAGCACCTGGTTGGGGCGCTGTCGTCCATCTGGTCGCAGCTCAGCTTGCAGCGCGCCGCGTAGGAAGCAAGCAAGCAGTTCTTTTTTGAAAAAAAGAACCAAAAAACTTTCGTTCTCGCTGTCGCGCGCTGCGGAAACCTTCGCGACAGCAGGGATAAAAGTTTTTTGCTGCTTTTTTTCAAAAAAGCAGGCCTTGCTTGCTTCGCCCGGTCTCCGCAGCGAGAATTTCACCCCCTACTACAACCGCGCCGGCAAAACGATTGCGCTGCTGGCTCGTTAGCCAGACGCCCTGCAGCGGCACTAGGGGAGAACGTGACATGACTGATTTTTCTGGACACTCGCGGCGCGGCGTTCTGCGCACCGGCCTGACCATCCTTGCCGGCGGCCTGATGGCCACGGTCGCCCGCGCACAGGATGCCGACAGCAAGGTCGAGCAGAGCGTGGTGCAGTATCAGATGATGCCGAAGGACGGCGCCAAGTGTAGCGGCTGCGTTAACTTCGTCGCACCCAATGCATGCAAGGTTGTGGCTGGCAACATCAGTCCTGAGGGGTGGTGCGTGGCATACGCGCCGAAAGGAAGCTAGCAAGCGGTTCTTTTTTGAAAAAAAGAACCAAAAACTTTTTGTTTCCGCTGTCGCCGAGTCTCCTGCGGAGCCCGCGACAGCCGCGATAAAGGTTTTTTGGTTCTTTTTTTTAAAAAAGAACTTGCTTGCTTTCTTCCCTTAACCTGCCCGGTTCTGTAGAAGGCGCCCTTCGCACCCAAGGCCCGCCGATCCCATGAACGCGTTAGCTGCCCTGACCCCTGTCCTGCGTGTGCTGCACCTGTTCGTCACGCTGGCGATGATCGGCGTGGTGCTGATCCAGCGCAGCGAGGGCGGCGGCCTGGGCATCGGCACGAGCCAGGGCATGGGCTCGTTCATGAGCGGCCGCGGCACCGCCAACCTGCTCACCCGCACCACCGCCATCCTGGCCGGCCTGTTCTTCGCCATCTCGATGAGCCTCGCTTTGCTCAACAAGGGCACCGGAGGCGCGGGCCGCGACATCCTCGCCGTGCCCACGCCGCCGGCCAGCGGCCCGGTCGTGGCGGGAGCGCCGGCAAACAAGCCGCCGCCGGCCAAGCCCGCACCGCAGGCGCCGCAGGTCCCGCTGCATTGACCGTGCTGGCTTCGGCCAGCGCCAACACGGACGTAGCCGTCATCGGCGCCGGCGTCGCCGGACTCGCCGCAGCGGCTTTCCTGCGGCGTGCCGGCTTGCGCGTGGAGATGATCGAGGCCGGCCAGCACACCGGCGGCCGCGCCTACACCGACCACCCGGCAGCGCTCGGCCACCAGGCGTTCGACCACGGCGCACAGTGGCTTCATGCGGCCCACCGAAACCCCCTGGTGAGCCTGGCACAGTCGCGCGGGGAGACGGTGCGCCCGGACACGCCATGGGACAGCCGGATGCACGTGCTGGACCCACCCGGCCAGCAAGCCGACGCGGACGCGTACGGCCGGGCGGAAGCGGCGTGGCAGGCGGCGGTGGGGGCCCGGCTCGCCGGCATCGAGACGGGCGGCTTGGCCGACTGCACCCTGGCCGGCGCGGCTGAAGCGGTGGCGGACGACCCGTGGACCGCGACGGTCGAGACCTGGGAGGGTGCGATCATCGCCGCGGCGGACGCGGACGAGCTGAGCCTGCGCGACTGGCACACCAACCAGTTGGAGGGCGAGAACTACGTCACCCCAGGCGGCCTGGGCGCGCTGCTGCAGCGCCTGCTGAACACGCCGGCCCGGCTTGGCTCGCGTGCGACGGAGATTACCGCGGAGCCGGGCGGCGTGCGCGTCGGGACGAACCAGGGCACGCTGCGTGCCGGCGCCGCAATCATCACCGTCTCCACCGGCGTGTTGCGTGCCGAGGCCATCGCGTTCTCCCCGGCCCTGCCCAACGCGGTGCTGGCGGCGCTGGACGGCCTGCCGATGGGGCTTCTGAGCAAGATCGTGCTGCGCGCGGCAGGGCTCGACAGGATGGGCCTCGCACCCGGCAGCGGCGTCTATCGCCGGGTGCCGCACCGCGGTGCGCCCTTTCTGTCCGCGCATTTTTGGGCCGACGGCTCCGACCTGGCGGTTGGCTTCGTCGGCGGCCGCGCCGCCTGGGGGCTGGCCCACGACGCGCAGAAAGCCGGCGCGTTCATGCGCGCCGAGCTCGCCGCCACCTTCGGCCACGATGTCGGCTA
Organism: Acetobacteraceae bacterium; assembly: GCA_965198755.1. GTDB lineage: Bacteria > Pseudomonadota > Alphaproteobacteria > Acetobacterales > Acetobacteraceae > BOG-908. Next base: position 1,762,030 of record OZ240673.1, on the reverse strand, counting down.
CCTGTTCGCCCCGGACACGTTCGCCACCAACTGGGGCGCCAACCCGGACTTTCTCGGCGCCTACGCCTATGCGCGCCCTGGCCATGCCGGCGCGCGCGCTACCCTCGCCGAGCCGTTGTGGGACGGCCGGCTGGCGTTCGCCGGCGAGGCGGTGGCCACCGACGGGCTGGCCGGCACCGTCGCCGGCGCCTACCAGACCGGCCGCGCCGCCGCGCAACGCATTCTGGACGGGTTCACGGCACCGCCGGCTTGCGTGTAGAAGGATCGCCCATGACGCGGTTCGTATTTATCACCGGCGGCGTGGTCTCATCCTTGGGCAAAGGCATCGCCAGCGCGGCGCTGGCCGCACTGCTGCAGGCGCGCGGCTACCGCGTGCGGCTGCGCAAGCTCGACCCCTACCTCAACGTCGACCCCGGAACGATGAGTCCCTACCAGCACGGCGAGGTGTTCGTAACTGATGACGGCGCGGAGACCGACCTCGACCTCGGCCACTACGAACGCTTCACCGGCGTCTCGGCCACCCGCGCCGACAACGCCACCACCGGCCGCATCTACTCCGAAGTGATCGCCCGCGAGCGCCGCGGCGACTACCTCGGCGCCACCGTCCAGGTGATCCCGCACATCACCGACGCCATCAAGGAAGCCATCGTCCGCCGCACCGACGATTTGGATTTCTGTCTCATCGAGATCGGCGGCACGGTGGGCGACATCGAGAGCCTGCCATTCCTCGAAGCCATCCGCCAGCTCGGCAACGAGATGGGCCACGAACGCACCATGTTCATCCATCTCACGCTGGTGCCCTACATCCCTAGCGCCGGCGAGCTGAAGACCAAGCCCACGCAGCACTCGGTGAAGGAGCTGCTCAACGTCGGCATCCAGCCGCACATGCTGTTGTGCCGCTGCGACCGCCCGATCCCGGAGAACGAACGCCGCAAGATCGCCAGCTTCTGCAACGTGCGCCCGAGCGCCGTGGTCCCCGCGCTGGATGCAGACACCATCTACGCAGTCCCCATCAGCTACCACGAGCAGGGCATGGACCGCGAGGTGCTGCGCCACTTCGACCTGCCGCACGAGGACGCGCCCGACATCACCCGCTGGCAGCGCATCGTCAATATCGTGCGCGCGCCGGAGGGCGAGGTGCGCATCGCCATCGTCGGGAAATACATAAACCTTCTCGACAGCTACAAGAGCCTTGCCGAAGCGCTCGCCCATGGCGGCATCGCCAACCGCGTGCGGGTGAAACTTGACTGGGTGGACAGCCAGGTCTTCGAGCAGCCGGACACCGTCACCAAGCTGGAAGACGTGCACGGCATCCTGGTGCCAGGCGGCTTCGGCGAGCGCGGCACCGAAGGCAAGATCGCCGCCGTGCGTTTTGCCCGCGAACGAAAAATACCGTTCTTCGGTATCTGCTTCGGCATGCAGATGGCGGTGATCGAATGCGCCCGTAACCTGGCGGGTCTGCCCGAGGCGTCCACCACCGAATTCGGCCCCTGCGCGGACCCTGTCGTGGGCCTGCTCACCGAGTGGGCGCGCGGCAACGAGGTGGAACGCCGCGCAGAGGGCGGCAACCTCGGCGGGACCATGCGGCTGGGCGCGTATCCTGCGTCGCTGGCGGCCGAGTCGCTGGTGCGCGCAATGTATGAGGGCGAAAGCGAGATCTCCGAACGCCACAGGCACCGTTACGAGGTGAACGTGCATTACCGCGAGCTTCTGGAGGCGACCGGTCTGCGGTTTTCCGGCATGTCGCCGGACGGGGTGCTGCCGGAGATTGTCGAATACCCGGACCACCCTTGGTTCATCGGGGTGCAGTATCATCCGGAGCTGAAGAGCAAGCCGTTCAAGCCGCATCCGCTGTTTGCGGGGTTTATTGCGGCGAGCGTGTTGCAGTCGCGGTTGGTTTAAGCAAGCAAGCGCTTCTTTTTTGCAAAAAAAGAAGCAAAAAACTTTGTCTCCCGCTGGCGCGGACCGTTCAACCGGCCTGTCCCCAGTGAACAAAAGTTTTTTGGTTCTTTTTTTCAAAAAAAGAACTGCTTCCTTGCTTCCTTACGTATGATCCAGATCATACTGCGGCACCGGCGGTATCCTATCTTCCTGCGGCGCCGATTTCGGCGGCGGCCCGGGAAGCTGCAGCGGCGCGCTGTTCGCCGGAAAGCTGTTGTCCTGCAGCGTGTAGGTGGACAGCCGGCCGGAGCGGTCGAAGAACACGTTCAGCGTCCGCAGCTTGACCGTGCCGCTCTGGTTGTTCGACCAGGCGTAGTTGATCTGCGTGCTGCCATGCTGGCTGTCCAGCAGGTCCAGACCTTCGCCGCTGGGTGGCCCGAGCAGCGCCACCGTCTGCGCCAACGTCGTCTTGCCCTGGCGCAAATTGGCGAGAAGCTGTTCGTCGACCGGCGGGCTTGCCTCCCCCGGAAGCGTGCTGCGGAAGCTGTAGAGGAACAGCCTGTCGTCGAAGAAGAACACGACGGCGATTTTGCTAGAGTGGTCGGGAAGCTGGCCGGCCACGTTCGGCGCGTAAAAATAGAAGAACTGGGTGAGGGAGAAGCGCGTCCCGGGCGCGATCACCTTGGACTCCGGCTTGGCGATGGCGCGGGTGGTGCTTTGCTTCAGAGGCGGCCCGAGCGCTGCCTGCACCTCGGCCGGGGTGGTCCGGTCCAGCGCAAAACCCGCAAAGGCGGTCTGCGGGAAATCCCGGCCGGTCGGCCCCTGCGTGGCGGGAGGCCGCAGGGTCAGGTGCGGGCGCGGTGGCGCGCAGGCTGACAGCCCGGCTAGGCAGATCGCCAGCCCAACGTGCCGGATGGTAAGCCGCATGATCGCCGGCTCTGAGCGGTCAGGCCGCTTCCTGGATCATCGCGCGCACCTTCGGGTAGATCGACCCGGTCCAGGCACGGCCGCTGAACACGCCGTAATGCCCTGCGCCGGTCTGCAGATGGTAGCTCTTGCGGGCGGCCGGGATGTTGCTGCAGAGGTCCAGCGCCGCCATCGTCTGGCCAACGCCGCAGATGTCGTCGCGTTCGCCTTCCACCACCAGCAGGGTGGTGCGGCGGATTGCGGCAGGGTCCACCTTTTGGCCGTGCCAGGTCATCTCGCCGTGCGCCAGCAGGTGGTCCTGGAACACCCGCTCCACGGTCTCGAGGTAGAACTCGGCCGGCAGGTCGGCCACCGCGAAATACTCGTCGTAGAAGCGGCGGTGGGCGGCGGCACCCTCGGCATCCTCGGCGAACAGGCGGCGCAGCTGCGCGAGCTGGGCGTTGATGTGGCGGTCCGCGTTCATCGCCATGAACGAGGCGAGCTGGTAGAAACCCGGGTAGACTCGGCGGCCGGCGCCGGCGTAGCGGGCGGGCACGCTGGAGATCGCCTTGCGCTCGTACTCGCCGATGCTCTGCTTCTTGGCCATCGTGTTGACGCGGGTGGGGCTGCTGCGCGTGTCGATCGGGCCGGCCATCAGGGTGAGGGTGCGCGGGGTGGCCGGGTTGCGCGCCTGAGACATGACAGAGGTCGCCATCAGCGCCTGCACCGCAGGCTGGCAGATCGCCAGCAGGTGGGTGTCCGGGCCCAGCACCTCGAGAAAGTGGATCAGGTGGTCCACATACTCGTCCAGGCCGAAGCGGCCGGCGGAGACCGGCACGTCCCGCGCGTTCACCCAGTCGGTGATGTAGACGTCGAAATCGGCCAGCATGGTCTGCACCGTGGGGCGCAGCAGGGTGGCGAAGTGGCCGGACATCGGGGCCACAACCAGCACCTTGGGCTGCGGGGTCAGGTTGTCCTTCTCGAAGCGCAGCAGGTGGCCGAACGGGGTGGAGGTTACCACCCGCTCGGTGACCGCCACGTCCCGGTTATCCATCTTCACCGAGTTGATGGCGAATGGGCGGCGGGCGTGGGTGATCACCGACGCGGTGAACAGTTCGGCGCCCGCAGCCATCAGCCGCACGGCCGGGAGCTGCTTGAGCCGCGGCACCTGGCCGATGAAGTCCAGCCACAGCGAGGCGGCTTGCCGCGCGGGTGCCAGGAGGTCGGACTGTGCCTGGTAGAGCTGATAGAGCATGATGCCCAGATTGAACGGGAACGGCCCGTTGCGAAAGAGGTAAGATGCCGGTTGCAGCGCCCCGGCTCGTCCGAGGGTTGCCAACCGGTCTAGCACGGCCGGATGAACAGGTCGTGCACGCATAGCTGGGCAGGAGGCAGGGTTTGAACAAGGTGGACGGGGGAACGGCCCGGAAAAGCGGGGCTAGCACGGTGGAAGCGTCCGGCGCCGGCGCGGCCCGGGCGCGCGCGCCGCAGGAACGCGCGCCGCAATCGGGGGCAGGCCAGGCGGTGCTGACCATCAGCAGCCGCAACTACTCCAGCTGGTCGCTGCGCGGCTGGCTGATCCTGCGGATCTCCGGCGTGGCCTTCCGGGTGGAGCGCGTCTCCAGCGACGACGCGGTGGCGCGTGCCGAGCTGCTGCAGCAGACCAGCTCGATCCGCATCCCGTCGCTGATACATGACGGCGTGGAGCTGTGGGACGTGCTGGCGATGGCCGAGCACCTGCACGAGCTGCGCCCCGCCGCCGGCCTCTACCCGGCCGATCTGGCCGCGCGCGCGCATTGCCGCTCCGTCAGCGGCGAGATGCATGGCGGGTTCGCGGTGCTGCGGGCGGCGCTGCCGGTGAACCTGCATGCCTTCCGGCCGAACTTCCCGCTGTGGTCCGGCGTGCGGGCGGACGTCGCCCGGGTAAGCGAGATCTGGCGCGGCTGCCTCGCGCTGTACGGCGGTCCGTTCCTGTTCGGCGAGCGGCAGACCGTGGCCGACGCGATGTTCGCGCCGGTGTGCACCCGCTTTACCACCTACGACGTGGACCTGGACCCGGTCAGCGAGGGCTACCGGGCGCAGGTGATGGGGCAGCCGGACATGCAGGCGTGGATTGCCGAGGCGAAGCGGGAGCCGGAGCTGGTGAGCGAGCTGGAGATGGAGGGGGAGTTTTAGGCGAAGGAAGCAGTTCTTTTTTGAAAAAAAGAACCAAAAAACTTTTGTCTCCGCTGTCGCGCGCTCGCGGGAGACGTCCCCGCCGCGTGTCACGAAACTGAACGCTGCAGCGGCGAACAAAGCGTCCCCGCTGTCGCAAAATCTCCAGCAGCTAAAACCCAAGAAACAAAAGTTTTTTGGTTCTTTTTTTCAAAAAAGAATCGCTTGCTTTCTTGCTTTCTAAACCCCCGTCCCCTACCTCTCCGGCCGGGCCACGCCCCCCCACCGGGGCGCGTCTCTTCTGAAAGGGAGGGCTGCTGCATGGCATACGCCGCCAAACCGGACCTGCGTCCGAACAACCCGTATTTCTCATCCGGCCCCTGCGCCAAACGTCCAGGCTGGGCGCTCGCCGCGCTGGACGCGGCACTCGTCGGCCGCAGCCACCGCGCCAAGGCGCCGAAAGCGGCGCTGGCCGAGGTGATCACTCGCTCGCGCGACATCCTCGGGCTGCCGTCGGACTGGCGGCTTGGCATCCTGCCCGGCTCAGACACCGGCGCGTTCGAAGCTGCGATGTGGAGCCTGCTCGGCGCCCGCGGCACCGACGTGCTCTCCTTTGAGAGTTTCTCCGAGGGCTGGGCCACCGACGCCGTCAAGCAGCTCAAGATCGACGCGCGCGTGCTCACCGCACCGTACGGCGAGCTGCCCGATCTGGGCCAGATCGACTTCTCCCGCGACGTGGTGCTGTGCTGGAACGGCACCACCAGCGGCGTGCGGCTGGCCGACGGCGACTTCATCCCCGCCTCCCGCGAGGGCCTGGTGCTGTGCGATGCAACATCCGCGGCGTTCGCGATGGAGCTGCCCTACGACAAGCTCGATGTGGTCACCTGGTCCTGGCAGAAGGTGTTGGGCGGCGAGGCGGCGCACGGCATGCTCGCGCTCTCGCCGCGCGCGGTGGCCCGGCTGGAGAGCTACAAGCCGGCCTGGCCGCTGCCGAAGATCTTCCGCCTGACCAAGGGCGGCAAGCTGATCGACGGTATCTTCGCCGGCGAGACGATCAACACGCCGTCCATGCTGTGCGTCGAGGACGCGCTCGACGGCCTGCGCTGGGCGGAGGGTGTGGGCGGCCTGCGTGGGCTGATCTCCCGCAGCGAGGCGAACCTGGCCGCCATCTCGCGCTGGGTGGCTGCGAGCGACTGGGCCGGCTTCCTCGCCACGACGCAGGCGAACCGGTCGAGCACCTCGATCTGCCTGACCATTACCGCGCCCTGGTTCATGGCACTCGCCGCGGACGCCCAGGCGGCGGCGGCCAAGAAGCTGGCCTCGCTGCTGGAGAAGGAGGGCGTGGCGCTCGACATCGCCGCCTACCGCGATGCGCCGCCCGGCCTGCGCGTCTGGGGTGGTGCCACGGTGGAGACCGCCGATATCGAAGCGCTGCTGCCTTGGCTCGATTGGGCGGCGTCGCAGGTGGAGGCCGAGCACGTACGCTCGGCGGCGGAGTGAACGCGATGCCGAAAGTTCTCATCTCCGACAAGCTTTCTCCCGAAGCCGTCGGCATCTTTCGCGACCGCGGCATCGAGGTGGACGTGAAGTCCGGCCTCTCGCCGGCAGAGTTGCGCGAGGTCATCGGTGCCTATGACGGGCTGGCGATACGCTCGGCCACCAAGGTGACCAAGGAGCTGCTCGAGGTCGCCACCAACCTCAAGGTGGTGGGCCGCGCCGGCATCGGCGTGGACAACGTGGATTTGAAATCGGCCACCGCGCGCGGCGTGATCGTGATGAACACGCCGCACGGCAACTCGATCACCACCGCCGAGCACGCCATCGCCATGATGATGGCGCTGGCACGGCAGATCCCTGAAGCCACCGCGTCCACCAAAGCGGGGAAGTGGGAGAAGAACCGCTTCATGGGCACCGAGCTGACCGGCAAGACGCTCGGGCTGATCGGCGCCGGCAACATCGGCTCCATCGTCGCCGACCGCGCGCAAGGGCTGCACATGCGCGTCGTCGCCTACGACCCCTACCTCTCCGACAAGCGTGCGCTGGACATGGGTGTCGAGAAGCTGGAGCTCGACGAACTGCTTGCGCGCGCCGACTTCATCACCCTGCACACGCCGATGACGGAGGCCACGCGCAACATTCTCGGCCGCGACGCGCTGGCCAAATGCCGCCGCGGCGTGCGCATCGTCAACTGCGCCCGTGGCGGGCTGATCGACGAGGCGGCGCTGGCCGAAGCCATCACCGCCGGCCAGGTCGGCGGCGCGGCGCTCGACGTTTTCGAGACGGAACCCGCGAAGGACAGTCCGCTGTTCGGCCTGGAGAACGTGGTGTGCACGCCGCATCTCGGCGCGTCGACCAACGAGGCGCAGGAGAACGTGGCGCTGCAGGTCGCCGAGCAGATGAGCGACTTCCTGCTGACAGGTGCGGTCACCAACGCCATCAACACCGCGTCCGTCACCGCCGAGGACGCGCCGCGCCTGCGCCCATACATGCAGCTGGTGCAATCGTTGGGCGCGTTTGCCGGCCAGCTCACCCGCGCGCAGGACGGCGCCATCCGCCGCATCGCCATCGAGTACGAAGGTGCCGTCGCCGCGCTGAACCAGAAGCCGCTGACCGCGGCGGCACTCGCAGGCTTGCTGGCACCGGTGCTGTCCGGGGTGAACATGGTCAACGCGCCGATGGTGGCGCGCGAACACGGCATCGACGTGGCGGAGACCGTGCACGACCGGCCGAGCGAGTACCAGACCCTCGTGCGCATCACAGTCACCACCGACCAGGGCACGCGCGCGGTGGCCGGCACGCTGTTCGCGGGCAACAGGCCGCGCCTGGTGGAGATCAAGGATATCCGCGTGGAAGCCGATTTCAGTCCGCACATGCTATACGTGACGAACCAGGACAAGCCTGGCTTCATCGGCAAGTTCGGCGAGACGCTGGCCCGGCACGGGATCAACATCGCGACATTCCATTTGGGGCGTGCCGCTGCGGGCGGCGATGCGATCTGCCTGGTGTCAGTCGATGAGAATGTCAGCGAAGATGTGTTGGCGGAAGTTAGGCGGTTGCCGCTGGTGGTGCAGGCGAGCGCGCTGAACTTTCAGTAAGAAAGCAGTTCTTTTTTGAAAAAAAGAACCAAAAAACTTTTGTCCCCTGGGGTACGTGGTGCGGAGAGGTCCGCGACAGCCGTGATAAAAGCTTTTTGCTTCTTTTTCTCGAAAAAGAAGGCCTTGCTTTGCTTCGCGCCCTAATCTTCGATGTCGACGGCACCCTCGCCGAGACCGAGGAGCTTCACCGCCTCGCGTTCAACGCGGCGTTCGCAAGCGCGCAGCTCCCCTGGGTGTGGGACGTGCCGCTCTACACCAGGCTGCTGGAGGTGACCGGCGGCAAGGAGCGCATCCGGCACTTCATCACCGTGCACGCGCCTGCCGACACGCTGGACGATGCGGCGATCGCGCAACTGCACGCCGACAAGACGCGGCACTACACCAGCATGGTTGCGGACGGACGTTGCGCGCTGCGTCCCGGTATCGAGCAGGTGCTGGCCGACGCGGCCGCGCAGGGCGTTCGCCTGGCGGTTGCGACGACCACCAGCCGGCCGAACGTCGATGCCCTGCTGTACGCCACGCTCGGCCGCGACCCGTTCGAGGTGATTGCCGCCGGCGACGAGGTGGCGGCCAAGAAGCCGGCACCGGACGTCTATAAGCTGGCATTGCAGCGCCTTGGCCTCCCGGCCGAGGAGTGTCTGGCCATCGAGGACACGCCCAACGGCCTGCGCAGCGCGCAAGGTGCCGGCCTGGCCTGCGTGGTCACGCCCAGCCTGTATGGTGGCAACGGCCCATTTCCCGGCGCCGCCGCGGTCGCGAACGAGCTGCGCCTGTCCACCCTGCAAACCCTGAAAGCCTGAACCGAGTGTCTCTCCGGCGCCCACCCCAAAGACCAAAAGTTTTTTGTTTGTTTTTATCAAAAAAGAAAGCGCTTTCTCTCTCCCCATGATGACCACCTACGCCGCCACCGTCATAGCCATATTGGCGCTACTGATTGTGGTACGCTCGATCCGCGTTGCGCAGGAGTGGCGCCGCGCGGTGGTGCTGCGCCTGGGCCGTTTTCACGCGGTGAAGGGCCCCGGCATCTACCTGATCTGGCCGGTCGACACCGTCGCCACCGTCATCGACATGCGCATACAGACGGCCAACATCACGGCCGAGCAGGCGCTGACGCGCGACACTGTGGCAGTGGGCGTGGACGCGATCATCTTCTGGCAGGTGGAGGATGCGCGTGCCGCGGCCATCAACATCGTCGACTACACCCAGGCGATCGAGCGCGTGGCGCAGACCAGCCTGCGCGAGATGATCGGCAGCATCGATCTCTCGCGCCTGTTGTCCGACCGGCACACGGCCGACGAGGCGTTGCAGCGCACGATCTCGGCCAAGATACGCGACTGGGGCGTGGCGGTGCGCTCGGTCGAGATACGTGACGTGGCCATCCCGCCGGGCTTGCAGGACGCGATGAGCCGTCAGGCGCAGGCCGAGCGCGAGCGTGACGCGCGGGTGACGCTCGCCTCGGCCGAGCTGGACATCGCGCGCCAGGTGCTGGCAGCCGCCGAACTGTATGCGCAGAACCCGGTGGCGCTGCAGTTGCGGCAGATGAACCTGCTCTACGAGATGAACAAAGAGCGCGGCACCACGGTGCTGATCCCGACCGACATGGCCACCGCCATGGGCCGGATGTTTACCGCTGCTTCACAAATGGGAGACCTGCCACCGTCCGGCTGAACCGTTCTCCCACTGTCCTGCGTTGTTGATCGGGCAGCCTGAGGATGAATGGTGTGAGCAACGAAACGGCGACGCTGATCGGGTTTATCGGCAATTTCGGCTTGTACTCGGCCGTGGTCGGGTTTGCGGTGATGTTGCTGATGCCGGACCGCAGCGGCCATCGTTTCGGGGGGATGATAGCGATCCTGGGTGGCATGGGTGCGGGCTGCGAGCTGGTGCTGGCCCACGCGTTATGATGGTGCGTAGCGAACCTTGCGCGAGTTCTTTGAGAGCATCGGGCCGCTGAAAGGGAAGCAAGCGGTTCTTTTTTGAAAAAAAGAACCAAAAAACTTTTGGTCTCTGGGCTCGGGATGTTGAGGCTGCTCGTCCGGCCTTGCGATATAGCTGCGACTGTATGTTCGCGTCGTGAGGTCCGACCCGGAGTCCAACCGGGCTACAGGGATTCCCTCTAGCCCGGCCTTTTTGCGCTTACGGCGTGATCATAGGGCTCAGATATTCGGCCCAGTAAGTCATCGTGCGCGGCTTGTTGTCGGATGTGAAGGAGAACTGATAGTTGCCCTCGTCGTTCGTGTCCCAGAGGTTAACGAACGCCATGCGCAAGCCGCGGCTTTGGCCGCCCTGTATTGTAGTGGTGAGCCAGTAGGGATACACGCCGTCGTCGTTGATGTCGTGCCCGTCGTTGGACGCTCCCGAGCCGCATTCCGGTACGGCAAACGGTTTGTTGTGCTGGATGGCGAAGTTCATTACGCTGACAAACGTCTGACTGTGCCCGTTGCTCCCGTCCAAGGAGTATTTCGTGGCCGCAGGGTAAGTCCAGTAATGCGCACGGTTGGTGATGTTGTTGATGAACTGGGCCAAGGAGGTATCCTCGCCGCCAGTTGCCCAGTCGTGGATCTGTACGCCGCTGCCGCCGTCGTAGAACGGAAACATGTTTCCGTACATGTCGATACCGATAATGTCGACGTTCGCATCGCCGGGATAGAGGCTGTTGGTAGCCTCGGCATTGCTGTAATTTGTGGCGCTAGGGTTCCAGACGACCTGTAGGGTGATGCCCTTCTGCTGCGCGACTTGATGCATGACCAGGTAGATGCGCTTGAATGCGGCTACCCAGTCGGCCTGCATGGCCGTGCTGTCGCCGGCGTAGTTGGGCTGATAGTTGAGGTTCATCTCCCAGCCGACGCGGAAGATCAGGTTCCTGAAGCCCTGTCCAATCCAGGCTTCCACAACTTGCTGGACCACCCAATCGTATTGGCCGGTGGCGAACAGCTGGAACTGCTGATCGGCGCTCGGCGAGCCGCTCGCGAGCGACAGCATCGGAAACCCGATGACAGGCACAAGGTTCTTTGCAACCGGCGAAATGCTGTTTGAATATGCCTGGAAGGATGCGTTCGATTGCCAGTCGCCGACGGGCTGTGTGTAGTCGGTGTACACGTCGATCAGCGTGGGAGTCCTGCCGAGCACTTGTTTGACGCTCTGGAAGGTGGCGTCGACGGTGGCTTCGGCGCTGGCGCTGGCGCTGTTCGGGCCGCCGACGTAGACACCAAGAGCGAAGGTTTCAGCTGCCCTAGCCGGGATCAACACCGATGCAAAAGCAAGAGATGAAAATAGCGTCGTTACCGTTGCTGCCTTCCGCGCGACATGGGCTCCGGTGTGTTTGATAGAAAGCAAGTAATGTCCGTTTTCCTCGAGATGGGGTAGCATGAAAACAACTCCATAATAATGGTTATTTCCGCGAGTTGAAATAAGTCGCGCGCCCCGTGTTGGCGACTTGGCAGCCGTCTGCAACGTGCTCGATACTTTGATGAACTCACAGCAAATCGCAGAACCGTGATGGCTCAAGCGCGAGTTCGACGCAAGCAGAAGTTGATTCTCTCGGGAAGAAATTCACCTCAAACGGGGATCGCTATCCTGAGCTGCCAGCCACCGGGAGCGGATTGGCACTTTGAAACGATTGGCCTAGTGCCAGTAAGGACGGGAGGCAAAACGCTGATGGCTTACCTGGAATCCAATCCGGTCTTCGTCTGACGCCAGTTCGATAGGCTCGATGCTCGTAAACGAGCGCTGGTGCCTCGCCGGTTTCGGCAGGCTTTCGCAAGGCACTATCAGGGCTTTGCTCTTGAACCCAGAAGGCAACCCTCAAAATCCAGTCAGACATGTAGTCTGGGGTTCCTGACCCCAGAGCATCTTCCGACCAAACGGGGTTGCCCGTCGGAAACAGATGCTCGTCTAAACAAAGAACTAAAGCGTTTTCCGGCCTGTTTCGATCCGGCGAGATCGGAAAACGCTCTAGCAGGCTTGCATTTGGCGCTTCGAGCCGCAAAAGCGTGCGCGATGCTACGATCCGCACCGGGCGGGATCCGCGTCTACGCATGCCCCTCCTCGAGCGTCCATCGAACGACGCCGTTCAAGGCCGAAGATTGCTTATTAACGGAGGCGTATGCCACCAACCCATCGCGCATGCGAGACGAAGGCTATCGCAGGCGCGCGGGTCAGGACCTGTTCGAGGAACTCAGCAAGCGGGCACCAGACGACCTCGCGATCGACCTTGCGAGCGAGCCCTCAGTAAGAGAGATCTTCGAGGTGGATCGGCAAGGCATTCCAGCCAGCGCCGCACACGTTCGTCTCCGGGTACTTCACGTCGAATATCACCGAATGTCCGGGACCTATCCCCTGCAACTCGAGTGTCGAGCCCATCCCCTCCGACGCGTAGTCGATGAGCATGTCTCCAGGCCCCTGGTAGAAGCTTCCGCACACGTAGCTATACTGCCGTTGTGCGCCGATATAGGTGTAGTCCTCGGTTGCGGTCCGCGCGGCGGTGTTGATCTTGTATCTTCGTCCTGCGCTGTAGGTGCGAGTCATGCCGGGCGGCTGTTGGTAGATGCTACCATAGCCATCGTCGAACAGCAGCAGGTCGCCACTGGGCAGCACCGTCAGGGCATGTTGCCCGATAGGTGGCTGTGTCGCGCCGACCAGCGTCAGCGCATAGGCACGAAGCGATGGAAATTGGGCCCAATGTTTCGTCCTATCGCCCAAGATCCAATGGATCGCCCTGACACCACTCGCCGGAACGTCGTAGTCGACGGCAATGACAAAGTTCTCCCGGCTGGAGACGATCAGCGTGTTGTCGGCCGGGTTGTAAGCGACGGAGTTGTTGTGGAACCAGTCGGTGCCAACGGGCTCCACAAACTGGCTCGGGTTGTCGCCGCCGGCCACCATGGCGGCGCTGATGATCCGTCCCAGGTCGAACTCCGTCAACACCGCCCCGGTGCTCGGGTTGACTTCGAGGTTGACCGATTCGGTTTCCGTGCTGGTGTTGACATCGACGATAAGGCCGTCACGCCCCTTGTCGATGTTGTGATGAAATCCCGTCACGTTCCAGCTGGTAGCGTAGTCGCCAATCTTGGTTACCGTGCCGTCGAGATCGACCCGGTCCAGGCCGGTGATGTTGTCGCTTTGATAGACAACGCCCTTGTAGAAGGTGGAGGCCTGAGTGGCAGCGTTTGCCGTGCTCGACCAGCGCACGTTGCCGTCAGTATCCACCACTACCGGCGTGTCGGGGCTGCAATAGTTCTTGAGCAGGAAGTAGTCGAAGCGCAGGTCCGCTGTCGACGTCCGATACTGCGTGAATTTTGCCTGGCCAAGGATTCCGCAAGGATCGGAGTAGGTTGGCGTCGTGACCGACACCGTCCCGCTCACCTGCGTGCCGTCCGTGAAGTTGAACGTGAGAGCAACCGTGTTGGCTAATCCGGCATAAAGGCCGAAAACCGGAACGACGTAGTTGCCTCCGCTCACGTAGCCGCGTTGCCGAAGATAGCCAACTGAATAGCGTGCGGAAACCGGCCGTGTGTACGATCCCGAAATTGGTTGCACGGTGAACGACAGGCTCGCCAGCACGCCAGTCTCCTTCGCTTGAACGAAGGCGATGAACGGTGTCGGGCCTTGGGTCACGCCGGAGATGCTGGCCGTGTCGGTATCTGCAGAGGAGTTCGCCAAAGCCGATGTCATCGGGATGCACGTCGTCGATAATAGCAACGCCAACGGTCGCAATGCTTCACCCACCATTATGTTATCCGCCTCTGCTGCGCCGCCGCAATCTCTACAGGCTTTCGACATGCGAGGTGTCGAATAATCAATCGGCGATCAACAAGAAGACGTGACTGACGCATAGCAAAATATACCACTTTTGCGCGAGTCAAACTGAGTTTTACTAGTTAGTAGTTGTGCGCTTCCCGCAGGTACGAAAGCTGCGTGTGTAACTACGATCGTCAGCGAAGCGCCTCGTCGTCGACATTGTTCGGTGATCGGCGTGACCCCGCGTATCACCTGTCGTACTGCTCGAAGGTGCCATCGTATCGGCCGATCATGCGGTGTGAGTGATGTTCGGCACCAGTCTGTTCGAGCCGGTCCCGCACGGCAGTCTGTGTCGACCGACGGCATCGCTGGTCCGGTCCCGCATACCGCAAGGCGCTCACCAGACCAGGCGCTGGACCGCATGACTCCGCGCAGGCAGGCTTCGCGAGGGCACACTCGGCCCCGCAACGGCCGAGCACCGGACGATGTCCCCACGCCCGTGACGCACAGCGCACCCGGAACGCGTATTCGGGACAGTGTAACCGAGCCTCGATCTTGCAAAATGCTTTTAAGATCGCGTTCGCAGCAGCTAGAGCGTATCCAGTGCAAAGGCGATTTTCAGATTCGACAACATAAGCGAAGGCTCCAGCCCCAACCTTCTGAAGTGAGTAGCGCTTCTTCTCACTTTCCCATGCTTGAAGATCGGCAATTTGCTTCTCAAGATCGCGAAGATGCTGCATCAAGAAAATTGATTGCTTTGAGTAGATATAGCGTTACTTTTGGCGGAAGATATTCGAGTTTGAAGTTCGGAAACTTTGGCGTGGAGAGGTGTAGCGTCTTTAACGCCGACAAGAGATTTCGCCAGATCAGCCGCGCTTTCTTACATACCGACTGTTTGCTCAACGGAAGCGAGGTCATTGTTCGCTCGTCGCTCTCCAGCATACGGCGTTCGAATGACACTTGGTCGGTCTTGGAGGTCCGTCCCGGTAACGCTCCGGGCTGGCGGGATTTGCAGTCCCGAGCCTAACTTCTCGGCCAACGGACCCCGAAGGCTTCTCCCACCGTGGATAGGGAGAGGCAAGGGCAGCGGAGTTTTCACAAAACACGTGAAAATAATTGGTCAGTGAGAACCCGTTTCGAGCAAAATCGACGGGTCAGATATCAGTTCACCAGTCTTGGCAGTCCCTAACATAACCGCTCTGACATCGGACTGCCGCGCGCGGTGCGGCGGTATAGAGGCTGAGGCCACGAAAGGAAAGCGCTTCTTTCCGCAAGCCCGTGCAGCCCGCCGAGTCTGGTGCGCGATGGCCAGGCGGGGTCTTGGCGCTTGCGTTCTTGCTGCGGAGTGCCGCGCCTGCCTCGCCTGGACCCACCGCCGCCTCGCCGCTATGAGAGCGCCTCTTCCGCGGAGCCGCCCCGTCCATGTCCCCATCCGCCGCGTCCATGTCGCCGCAGGCATACGCACTCGCGCGCAACCTGATGGTGGACGGCCAGCTGCGTCCTTCCCGCGTCAGCGACAAGCGCATCCTGGACGCGATGCGCCGCCTGCCGCGCGAGGCCTACGTGCCGGCATCCGTGGCGAACCTGGTCTATATCGACCAGGATGTGAAGCTGGGCGGCGGCCGGGTGCTGCTCAAGCCGCTGGTGATTGCCCGGCTGATCCAGCTGGCGCAGCCGCGCGCCGGCGAGGCGGCGCTGGTGGTGGGTTCCGGCTCCGGCTACGGCGCTGCGCTGCTGGCGGCCTGCGGCGTGCACGTCACCGCGCTGGAAGAGGATGCGGCCCTGCTGGACCTGGCCCGCGCGGCGCCGGCGGACCCGGACAGCCCGGGCAGCGTGGCGCTGGCGCATGGCAAGCTGGCGGCCGGCCACCCGGAGGGCGCGCCGTACGACCTGGTGGTGATCGAGGGCGCGGTGCGGGAGATCCCCGAGGTGATCGGCCGCCAGGTGGGCGCGCACGGGCGGCTGGTGGCGGTGGTCTGTCCGCAAGGCGGCACCGGCGTGGCCGTGCTGGCCGAGCCGAGCGTGGGCGGCCTGCGGGCAGCGCCGGAGTTCGACGCGTCGGCGCCGTTGCTGCCCGGGCTGGGCCCGGCGCCCAGCTTCAGCTTCTAAATCCAAGTCCCCATCCGGGAACAAGCAAAGCCCCGAGGCGTGCACGCGCAACCGCTGAAACGACACGCATCAAACGACGAGCCCCAGGAACCCAAAAGTTTTTTGGTTCTTTTTTTCAAAAAAGAACTGCTCGCTTGCCTTGCCTTCCCCTTTCGGCAAGGTGATTTCCGCCCCCTGTTGCCGCCATGTCGTTGGCGGCGCACGGGTTCGTGTGGCAGAGTGCGTGCGGATAAGACTGGAGTGACCCGTATGCGCCTGTTGCGCGCGACCGTGTTGGCCTGTGGTGTGGCGTCCTGCGCCCTGGTGTTCGCCGGGCCGGCCGCGGCGCAGAGCCGGCCGAGGAGCAGCTACGTGCCCGCGGGTCCCGGCATGGCGCGCACGATGGCCATCGACACGCCGGACAGTGTGCCGCACACGCTGGCCCAGGCGCTGGGCATCGCCTACGAGAGCAACCCGCAACTGACCGGTGAGCGCGCACATTTGCGCGCTACGGACGAGAACGTGCCGACCGCGTTGTCGGGTTGGCGGCCGACGATTGCGGTAGGTGCGCCGACGAACCTTGGGGTGGAAGCCGGCAAGATCGAGGTTCGCGGCCCGTGTCCACAGCGCACTTTCAACGCGCAAAACCAAGTCGTGCCGACCCCCATGCCACCCCGCGGATGTGACAGTTTTGGGCATGGCGAGCAGTACACGACTTTCAAGAACAACCTGTCGCCGCAAAACAGCACCCTACAGGTCACCCAGTATCTCTACCGCGGCGGCCACACCACGGCGGCCACCCACCAGGCCGTCAACAGCGTGTATGCCGAGCGCGCCCGGCTGATCGCCGAGGAGGAGCAGGTGTTCTCCGACACCATCAACGCCTATGTCGGCGTGATCGAGGACCGCCAGCTGCTCAAGCTGGACCAGGCCAACGAGCAGGTGCTGGGCGACGAGCTCAAGGCGATCAACGACCGCTTCAAGGTGGGCGAGCTGACCCGCACCGACGTGGCCCAGGCCGAAGCCGCGCTGGCGCAGGCGATCGCCACGAGGCAGACCGCCGAGGGCACGCTGGAGACCGCCAACGCCACCTTCGTGCGGGAAGTGGGCGTGCAGCCGCCCGACGACCTGGCCGACCCGCAACCACTGAAGTTGCCGGTGAAGACCGAACTGGACGCCGCCAACCTGTCCATCGTGAACAACCCGAACGTTCTCGCCGCCAAGTTCAACGAGACGGAGCTGCGCGACGCGGTGGACGTGGCGTTCAGCGCGCTCGGCCCGCAGCTCTATTTGCAGGGCACGGCGAACTACTCGAAGAACGTCTCCTCCGGCTTGGGCGGAGCGACCGCGGAGATCAACCGTGAGTATGGTGCCACCGCCACCCTCAACCTGACCCTGCCCATCTACCAGGGCGGCGCGGAATACGCCGCCATCCGCGCGGCGCGGCAGAACTTTCTGCAGGCGGTGCGCCAGACCGAGGACGCGCAGCGCGCCGCGCGCGAGCAGGCGGTGCAGGCCTACGAGACGCTGGTCGCCGCGCGCGCCTCGATCGCCAGTTCCCACGTGGCGGTCCGCTCCAGCGAGATCGCGCTGGAAGGCCTCGAGCGCGAGGCGCTGGTGGGGTCGGCCACCACCCAGGAGGTGCTGATCGGCCAGCAGAACCTGCTCGCTGCCGAGATCACCCTGGTGCAAAACATCACCAGCCTGGTCACCGCCTCCTACGGCGTGGCCTCGGCCATCGGCCGGCTCACCGCCAGCGACCTCGGCCTGGGCGTGCCGCTGTACGACGAGACCGCCTACTACAGGGCGGTGCGCGACCTGCTCTGGGGCACCGGCGACCGCGCCGTGCGTGAGCCGGGCCGATGACCGCCGGATGACGCTGCCCGACTCCGGCGCGCCCACCGACCCGTCGAGAGAGGACATTCTCGCCTCCATCCGCCGCATCCGTGCAGCGCCAAACCCCGGCCTATCACGGCGGGCCGACGCTGGAGGATATGGTGCGCGAGGAGATCCGCCCGATTGTGAAGGCCTGGCTGGACGAGCACCTGGCGCGGATGGTGCGGGCGGAGATCGATCGGGTGTGTAATCGGAACGGGTAGGAAGAAAGCAAGCGGTTCTTTTTTGAAAAAAAGAACCAAAAAACTTTTGGTTCCTGGGCACCCGTCTCCGGTGAGTCCGCGACAGCCGTGATAAAAGCTTTTTGCTTCTTTTTCTCGAAAAAGAAGGCCTTCCTTCCTTTTAGGGCTCCCCTTTGCTCGACAAGACCTTCGACCACGCCAGCGTAGAACAGTCGCTCTACGAAGGCTGGGAGCGCGCAGGCGCGTTTGCCGCCGGCCAGGCGCCAGGCGCGCCGTACACCATCATGATCCCGCCGCCCAACGTCACCGGCGTGCTGCACATGGGCCACGCGCTGACCTTCACGCTGCAGGACGCGCTGATCCGCTGGCGCCGCATGCAGGGACGCGACGCGCTTTGGCAGCCGGGCACCGACCACGCCGGCATCGCCACCCAGATGGTGGTCGAGCGCGAGCTGGCCGGCGAGCAGACCAGCCGCCAGAAGCTCGGCCGCGAGGCGTTCCTGGAGCGCGTGTGGCAGTGGAAGGCGCAGTCCGGCGGCGCCATCACCCAGCAGCTGCGCAGGCTCGGCGCCTCGCTGGACTGGCAGCGCGAGCGCTTCACGCTGGACGAGGGCTTGAGCCGGGCGGTGCGCGAGGTGTTCGTCACTCTGCACGAGCAGGGCCTGATCTACCGCGACCGCCGGCTGGTAAACTGGGACCCGAAGCTGCAGTCCGCCATCTCCGACCTCGAGGTGGAAAGCCAGGAGGTGCGGGGCAGCCTGTGGCACATCCGCTACCCGGTCGAGGGCGACGACGGCCTGCACCTGACGGTGGCCACCACAAGGCCGGAGACCCTGCTGGGCGACACCGCCGTCGCCGTGCACCCCGACGATCCCCGCTACGCTGCCCTGGTCGGCCGCCACGTGGTGCTGCCGCTAACCGGCCGGCGCGTGCCTGTGGTGGCCGACACCTACTCGGACCCGGAAAAAGGGACCGGCGCGGTGAAGATCACGCCGGCGCACGATTTCAACGACTTCGCCGTCGGCCAGCGCCACGGCCTGCCGATGCCGTCCATCCTGGACCGCCAGGCGCGTATCACCCTGGCCGAGGTCGAGCTGCACGCGGTGCCCGGCCTGGCCGACCCCGACTTCACCCGCACGCTGGAGGGGCAGGGCCGCGAGGCCGCCCGCGCCGCGGTGGTGGCTGAGCTCGACCGGCTGGGCCTGCTGGAGCGCACCGAGCCCAACACGCACCAGGTGCCGCATGGCGACCGGTCCGGCGTAGTCATCGAGCCGTTGCTGACCGAGCAGTGGTATTGCGACGCGAAAACGCTGGCCGGCCCGGCAGTGGCGGCAGTCGAGCAGGGCCGCATCACCTTCGTGCCGAAGCAGTGGGAGAACACCTTTTTCGCCTGGATGCGGGAGATCCAGCCTTGGTGCATCAGCCGCCAGCTCTGGTGGGGCCACCGCATCCCGGCCTGGTACGCGCCGGACGGCAGCGTGTTCGTCGCCCGCACGCAGGCCGAGGCGGAGGCGCAGGCGGCCGCCAAATACGGCGCGCCCTCGGCGCTGGAGCAGGATCCGGACGTGCTGGACACCTGGTTCAGCTCCGGGCTGTGGCCGTTTTCCACCCTGGGCTGGCCGGAGCGCACCCCCGGGCTGGCCCGCCACTACCCGTCCGACGTGCTGGTGACCGGCTTCGACATCATCTTCTTCTGGGTGGCGCGGATGATGATGATGGGCCTGCATTTCATGGGGGACGTGCCGTTTCGGCACGTGGTGATCCATGGCCTGGTGCGCGACGAGCGCGGCCAGAAGATGAGCAAGTCCAAGGGCAACGTCATCGACCCGCTCAGCCTGGTGGACCAGTACGGCGCCGACGCGCTGCGCTTCGCCGTCTGCCAGCTGACCGGCCCGGGGCGCGACATCAAGCTGGGCGCCGCACGCGTGGCCGAAGCGCGCAGCTTCGTCACCAAGCTGTGGAACGCCGCGCGTTTCTGCGAGATGAACGGCGTGGCCCCGGTGTCCGGCTTCGACCCCGCCGGCGTGCGCGCCCCGCTGTGCCGCTGGCTGCTGGACGCCGCCAACCAGGCCGTCGCCGAGGCCGACGCGGCGCTCGAGGCGTTCCGCTTCGACGACTACGCCGGCGCCTGCTACCGCTTCACCTGGAACGTGTTCTGCGACTGGTTCGTGGAGCTGGCCAAGCCGGTGCTGATGGGGGCGGACGGGCCCGAACGCGACGAGCTGCGCGCCACCGCCGCCCACGTGCTGGGCACCGTCCTGCGCCTGCTGCACCCGGCCGCCCCCTTCGTCACCGAGGCGCTGTGGGAGGCTTTCGGCTACGGCGAGGCGCTCAGCCTGATCCGTGCGCCCTGGCCCACCGCGTGCAAGGTGGCCGGCGCGGCCGCGGCGCGCGACGAGCTCGGCTGGGTGATCCGCTTCGTCACCGCGGTGCGCACGGTGCGCGCCGAGATGAACGTGCCGCCCGCGTTGAAGGCGCCGGTCCTGCTGCGCGACGCCTCGCCGCAGACCGCCGCCCGCGCGCAGGCCTGGCTGGACGCGGCCACTCGCCTTGCACGTGTGTCCGAAGTGGGGGTTGCACCTGCAAGCGTGCCCGCCGGCTGCGCCCAGATCGTGCTCGACGAGGCGACGTTGCTGCTGCCGCTGGCCGGGCTGATCGATCTGGACGCGGAACGCGCCCGGCTGTCGCGGGAGCGCGCGCGCGCCACAGACGATCTGGAAAAGGTCCGGCGCAAGCTGGACAATGCCGATTTCGTCGCGCGCGCGAAAGCCGATGTGGTAGATGAAAACCGCGAACGCGCCCGCGCCGCCGAACGCGAGGTGACGAGGCTGGACGCGGCGCTCGCACGGCTGGACTAGGTGCGCGGACGGGTGTGCGGGCGCGCGGCTGGTGGCACGCGGGCTGCGGCGAGGACGAGGTTAGGCGGACGAAACGTCTCATTTTAGGTTCTGGCGTCTTGTTTTAGGCGCGCGGTTTCTGATATGTAAACCCAGGTGTTCGGACGGGACTTTGGCGGGGGCTGCTTTGGACGACCTGATAGACGGCTGGCTGAACGACCCCGCCAACCGGCTATCCTTGCGCTTTCCCGACCGCCTGGAACAGCGCTACGAGGCCGACACCGGCGGCGAACGCAGCCGCGCGCTGATGGTGTTCGGCGGGTTCGGCTTCATGTTCGCCGTCCTGCTGTTCCCGGTCCTGTGCGACGCCGTCTCCGACGTCACTCGCCAGTGCCGGCTGCTATATCTCGACTTCGCTCTGCCGCTGGGCTTCGCGGTCGCCGCTCTGATGCGGTTGAACCCGCCGCCGCTGCTGCGCGAGGGGCTGAACCTGCTGGCCAACCTGATCTGCACCTGCGTGGTGATGTTCCTGTTCTCGATCAGCCGAACCGCCTACGTGCCGCTGCTCGTCGCCGGCCCCGCGGTGCTGATGGTGTACAGCGCCATCGGCGTGCAGCTGCGCTTTAGCTACGCGTTGGCCGCAATGGTGGTGATCAACGTGACCTACGCCCTGGCACTCGGCGCTCAGCCGAAGATCAGCTTCGCCGAGCAGCGTGACCTGGTGGTGGTCGCCATCTCAGTGGGGTTCTACCTGATGCTGGCGAACTGGCGGCTGGAGCGCGCGGCCAGGCGCGCCTACCTGCTGATGCTGCGCGAGCGCCTGCAGCGCCAGGACCTCTCGCTGCGCAACATCGAGCTCAACGAGCTGGCGCGGCGCGATCCGCTGACCGGACTGGCCAACCGCCGCGCCTACGACGCCTGGATGGCGGCCGTGTGGGCTCAGGCGGGCGCGCCCGGCAGCGGCGGCGCCTCGCTCGGGCTGATCGTCATCGATGTGGACCGCTTCAAGGCGTACAACGACTTCTACGGCCACGCCTGCGGCGACGACTGCCTCAAGAAGATTGCCGTCTGCCTGCGCGACCAGTTGCGTGGCACCACCGACCTGGCAGCCAGGCTGGGCGGCGAGGAGTTTGCCGTCCTGCTGCCCGGCCAGTCCGAAGACGTCTGCGCCGAGATCGCCGAGCGGGTCCGCCTGGCCGTGCAGAGCCTCGAGCTGCCGCATTCCGGGCTGGGCCCGCAGGGGTTGGTGAGCGTCAGTGCCGGCGTGGCCAGCCACGCCGTGCTGCCCGGCGCCTCGCCGGCCAGCCTGTTCGAAGCGGCGGACAGCGCGCTATACGCGGCCAAGATCTCCGGCCGGAACCGGGTCTGTGTCGCCACCTTCGCCGCCGTCGCCACAACGCCGGAGACCGTCGCGCCGTAGCATCGGGCGCCGGCCCCGCAACACCCGGAACCGGCCTGCTGAGCGAACGCTTTCGTGCTTCACCGCCTATCTACTTTTGCCGATACCGTTCCCACCTGCGAGCGTCATGACACCCGACACCGACTACACGCCCGCCGACGAGGAGCACGCGCGGCGCGATCTCGACCGGATCAGCTCCGAGATCGCTCACCACTCGGGCACCGACCCGTTCGCCTCCGCCGTGCGGGCGACGCGGATGCCGATGGTCATCAGCGACCCGCGGCAGCCGGACAACCCGATCGTTTTCGCCAACGACTCGTTCTGCCGCCTGACTGGCTACCCGCGCCACGAAATTGTCGGCCGCAACTGCCGCTTCCTGCAGTCCGAGGGCACCGACCCTGCGGTGGTGGCTAGGATACGCCGCGCCGTGCAGCAGGTGCAATCCATCGAGATCGACATCCGCAACTACCGCAAGGACGGCGCGCCGTTCTGGAACCGCCTGCTGATGGCGCCGGTGCACGATGCCACCGGCCGGCTGATCTACTTCTTCGCCAGCCAGGTGGACGTGACGCTGGAGCGCGAGCGCCTGGCCGGGCTGGAGAGCCACAACGCGGCGCTGATTGCCGAGCTCAGCGACCGGCTGCGCGCCCAGGCGGACAGCGAGGCCCGCCTGCTGATGGCCACCGAGGCGGGGCGCCTGGGCATCTGGGAGCTGGACCTGCTCACCCGCGAGCTGACCGCGTCGCAGACGGCCAAGGAGAATTTCGGCCGGGACCCGAACCAGCCCTTCTCCTACGAGGAGCTGCTGGCCGCCATCCACCGTGACGACCGCGCGCGGATGGACGCCGCCGCCCGCCTCTCGCAGGAGACCGGCGCGGGCTACGACGCGGATTACCGTGTGGTGCGGCCGGACGGCAGTGTCGGCTGGCTGCAGATGCGGGCCCAGGCGCTGCGCAACCCCGAGGGCGCTGCGGTGCGGCTGGCCGGCGTGTCGCTGGACGTGACCGCCCGGCGCGCCGCCGAGGAGCGCCTGCAGCTCAGCGAGGAGTCGCTTCGGCTTGCCACCGAGGCCGCCGAGATCGGCAGCTGGGACCTCGACATCGGCACCGACGTGCTGACCTGGTCGGACCGCACGCGGGCGATGTTCGGCATCGCGCCGGGCACGCCGCCCACCATGGACGGCTTCCGCGCGGGGCTTCACCCGGAAGACCGCGCGGCGACGCTGGCGGCTTTCGACCGGGCGCTCGATCCCGCCACCCGCGCCGCCTACGACGTGGAGTACCGCACCGTCGGCCGGGACGACGGCGTGGTTCGCTGGGTGGCCGCCAAGGGCCGCGGGCTGTTCGACGCGCAGGGACGCTGCGTGCGGGCCCTGGGCACCGCCATCGACATCACCGCGCGGCGTGCCGAGGCGGGCCGGCAGGCCTTCCTGCTGCAACTGCTCGACCGGCTGCGCGCGATGACCGAGCCGCGCCTCATCATGCAGGCCGCCGCCGAGGCGCTCGGCCAATACCTGCGGGCGGCGCGCGCCGGCTACGCCCAGGTGGATGCGGACGGGCGCACGGTGCGGCTGGTGTCCGGCTGCGCCGAGACCGGGTCCACGCTGGAGGGGGTGCACGACCTCGCGGTGCTGGGGCCGGACACACTGGGCGACCTCACGCGCGGCGAGACGTCGGTGTGCGCCGACGTGGCCCTGCTCGCCGGCACCGAGCTTGCGGTCTGGGACATGCTGACCACCCGCGCCTTCGTGGCCGTGCCGCTGCTGCGCCAGGGCCGGCTCAGCGCCTTTCTCTACGTGGGCCACGCCTCGCCGCGGCCCTGGTCGGCCTCCGAGGTGGCACTGGTGGGCGACGTCGCCGGGCGCATCTGGGACGCGGTGGCTCGCGCCCGGGCGGAGACCGCCCTGCGGGAAGCCAACGCCGGGCTGGAGCGGCAGGTGGCGGAGCGCACCGCCGCCCTGCAGGCGAGCGAGGCGCGCATGCGCGCGGTGTTCGAGACCAGCTACCTGCTCAAGGCCCTGGTCTCGGTCGACGGCGTGCTGCTGGACATCAACGCCACCGCGCTGGCCGTGATGGGCGTGCCCGCAAGCGCCGTGGTCGGCGCCAGGTTCTGCCTCTCGCCGCTGTTCGCCGCGACGCCGGGCATGCCGGACCAGATGTGTGAGGCGGTGGACCAGGCCGCTGCCGGCACCGAGACGCGCCGGCAGATCAGCCTGCGCGTTCCGGCTGGCCTGCGCACCTACGACCTGTCCGTGCGCCCGGTCCGCGACGCGGCGGGCCACGTGGTGGCGGTGCTGCCCGAAGCCATCGACGTGACCGAGCGCCACACGGCCGAGGAGCAGCTGCGCCAGGCGCAGAAGATGGAGGCGGTGGGCCAGCTGACCGGCGGCATCGCGCACGACTTCAACAACCTGCTCACCGGCATCGTCGGCAGCCTGGAGCTGCTGCAGCGGCGGCTCACCGCCGGGCGCACCGACGGACTGTTGCGCTACGCTGCGGCGGCCACCGTCTCGGCCCAGCGCGCGGCGGCACTGACCCAGCGCCTGCTGGCCTTCGCGCGCCGTCAGCCGCTCGACCCCAAGCCGATGGACGCCAACCGGCTGGTGGCCGGCATGGAGGACCTGCTGCGCCGGACGCTGGGGCCGGGCGTGCAGCTGGAGCTGGCGCTGGCCGGCGGGCTGTGGGCGATCCTGAGCGACGCGCACCAGCTGGAAAGCGCGCTGCTGAACCTGGCGATCAACGCGCGTGACGCGATGCCGGGCGGCGGGCGGCTGACGGTCGAGACGACCAACACGGTGCTGGACGAGGCTTACGCGCGCAGCCAGGGCGGCGAGGTCAGGCCCGGGCAATACGTGCTGCTGTCGGTGACCGACAGCGGCACCGGCATGTCGCCCGACGTGATCGCCAAGGCGTTCGATCCGTTCTTCACCACCAAGCCGCTGGGACAGGGCACGGGTCTGGGCCTGTCCATGCTGTACGGCTTCGTCAAGCAGTCCAACGGCCACGTGCGGATCTACTCCGAGCCGGGGCGGGGGACGACGTTCAAGCTCTACCTGCCGCGCGAGCGCGAGGCGGCCGGGGAGGATTGCGAGCCGGAGGCGGCGGAGGCGGGGCTGGCGAAGGCCGATGCCGGCGAGACGGTGCTGGTGGTCGAGGACGAGCCGACGGTGCGCCTGTTGGTGACCGAGACGCTGCAGGAACTTGGCTACCGGGCGCTGGAAGCGCATGACGGTCCGGCGGGCCTGGCCTTGCTGCAGTCGAGCGCCAGGGTGGACCTGCTGGTGACCGACGTGGGGCTCCCGGGGCTCAACGGCCGTCAGCTTGCGGACGCGGCGCGGCTGATCCGGCCGGGTCTGCGGGTGCTGTTCATGACCGGCTACGCACACAACGCGGCGGTGGGGCAGGGCGCGGCGTTGGAAGCGGGCATGGAGATCATCTCCAAGCCGTTCGCGCTGGATGCGCTGGCGGTGCGGATACGTGGGATGATCCAGGCTTAAGGAAGCGAGCAGTTCTTTTTTAAAGAAAAGAACCAAAAAACTTTTGTTCTCTTGGGTATGTCGCGTGGAAAGGTCTGCGACAGCCGAACAAAAGTCTTTTTGCTTCTTTTTCCTCAGAAAAAGAAGGCCTTCCTTTTGTTGGAGTAGGTTTTCTGTTCACCCCCTCGCTTGCCCACGCTAGCCTAGGCCCCGCCTTCTACGACGAGGTCGAGCCCGCCTGTTTTCCGCAGCACGTGCTGCGCTATCGCAACCAGCCTTGGGCGCAGCGCGTGGGCCTGGGCGACCTGTCCGACGCCGCGTGGCTCGACCATTTCGGCCGTTTCACGCCGCTGCCCGGAAGCTTCGAGCGGCCGCTCGCCT
This sequence comes from Acetobacteraceae bacterium, assembly GCA_965198755.1. Taxonomy (GTDB): domain Bacteria; phylum Pseudomonadota; class Alphaproteobacteria; order Acetobacterales; family Acetobacteraceae; genus BOG-908. The sequence goes on along the minus strand of OZ240673.1, from coordinate 1,735,997 downwards.
TGTGCTACCACGGCCATCAGTTCCGCAGCTACAACCCCGAGCTCGGCGACGGCCGCGGCTTCCTGTTCGCCCAGCTGGTTGATCCGGTGGACGGCCGGCTGCTCGACCTCGGCACCAAGGGCAGCGGCACCACGCCGTGGTCGCGCACCGCGGATGGGCGGCTGACGCTGAAGGGCGGCGTGCGCGAGGTGCTGGCCACCGCGATGCTGGAGGCGCTCGGCGTCTACACGTCGAAGTCGTTCAGCCTGGTGGAGACCGGCGAGGCGCTGGTGCGCGGCGACGAGCCCTCGCCCACGCGCAGCGCGGTGCTAGTCAGGCTCAGCCACACGCACATTCGCATCGGCACTTTCCAGCGTCTCGCCTACCTGCAGGATACCGACTCGCTGCGGCGCCTGGTGGACCACTCGGTGCAGGTGGCGATCGGCGAGGCGTGGCGGAAGGATCCGGCAGAGCGGACGGTGGCGTTCCTCGAAGCGGTGTGCCTGCGTGTGGCGCGGCTGGGTGCCTCGTGGATGGCGGCCGGGTTCGTGCACGGGGTGCTCAACACCGACAACATCAACGTCACCGGCGAGAGCTTCGACTACGGGCCGTGGCGGTTCCTGCCGACCTACGACCCGGCGTTCACCGCGGCCTACTTCGACCACTCCGGGTTGTACGCGTACGGGCGCCAGCCTGACACGCTGCTGTGGAACCTGGTGCGGCTGGCCGAATGCCTGCTGCCGCTGGCGCCGCAGGAGCGGCTGGAAGGCGCGCTGGCCGTCTACGTGCCGGCGTTCCGGCAGGAGCTGGCAGTCAGCGTGGTGCGCAGGCTCGGGCTGGCCTCGCGCGGTGAGGCTGCGGACGCGGCGTTGTCCGAGGCGTTCTGGACGTTCCTGCAGCGGTCGGGCGCACCGTTCGAGCAGGTGTTCTTCGACTGGTTCTGCGGCGCGCAGAGCGAGCGTCGCGCGCGATCCGGGCCGGCCGCAGAGTATTACGAGGGCGAAGTGTTCGAGCGGTTCCGTGGCTTGCTGGAGGACTACGGGGCGGCGGACGCGCAGGCGCTCACACACGGGTATTTTGCTGGCCGGCCGTGCACGATGCTGATCGACGAGGTGGAAGAGGTCTGGGCGCCGATCGCTGCGGCCGATGACTGGTCGGTGTTCCACGCAAAGCTGGCGCAGATTGCGAAGATGGCAGAGGCCTACGGGACTGGTCTGGGGACTGCGGGATGAGAATTCGTTGCTGGACGTGTTGAGACAGCAACGCCGGCTTTTTTGAAAAGCAGCAAAAACCTGTATCCCCGCTGTCGCGGAGTTTCTTGCAGCACGCGTAGCCGCACGACTGTTCCGGTTGGCCTTGGAGGAACACAACCATTCGTTTGGTTCGTCACCGGTTCGGGCCTGCTGTCCAGGGCGCCGCCGCGGACAGCCGAAACGACACGCCACACACGGCGCCCTTCACGGAGACAAAAGCTTGGTTCGTTTCGCGAAGAGGCGCTTGCCTGCTACGTAGCGGCCTGCAGAGCAATACGCTCGTCCGCCCCGGCCGGCAGCCGCGCGCGAAGCGCCCGCCGCAGCAGCCACAGGCTGAACGCCGCCTGCAAGCCTGCCGACAGGATCGACAAGTACCAGAAATACACAAGGTGCGCGCCCGGGTACTGCGCCAGGAACAGGCACGGCAGAACGTAGGTCAACAGCCGGCTGCTGCTGCTGATGAAAGACGGTCGTGTGTCGCCGATGGCCTGGAACATGCCCGAGCAGGCGAAGACCACGCCGACGGCCACGAAGTTCAGCGAAATGGTGCGCAGGTAGACCGCGGAGACGGCTAGTACGGCGGGGTCGCTGCTGAACGGGCGGGCGAACACGTCCGGGCGCCACTGGCAAAGCGCCGTCAGCAGCAGCATCACGCCGACGACCATCAGCAGCGACGTGCGGAACGTCTCGAGCACGCGCCCGCGTTGCCTGGCGCCGTAGTTCTGTCCGGCGATTGGTGCTGCGGCAAACGAGATCGCCATGGTCGGCAGGAACATCGCCTGCATCACCCGCGCGCCGATGCCGTAGCCGGCTTGCGCCACCGGCCCGAAGCGGCGGATCGACACGTAGATGACCGAGGTGACGAGGAAGAGAAGCAGGAACTCGCCTGCCGCTGGCAGGCCCACTTTGGCCAGGCTGAGCCAGACGGCGAGCCTGGGGGCCATCTCGGCCCGCCTGGCGTGCAGTATGGTCTGGAAGCGTGGCATCAACAGGGCGATTGCGACGGTGCTGATGGTGGCGGCGATCGAGCTGGCAAGCCCGGCGCCGAACGCGCCGAGCGGATATCCGGTGCCCCACCCGGCGATCAGCACCGGCGCCAGCAGCACGTTCAGTAAGATCGAGGCCGTCTGCAGCAGCATGGTGGGGCGGACCACGCCGGTGGCGCGCAGCGAGGCGCCGAGGGCGGTGCCGGGGAACATGCAGGCCAGCGAAGGCAGGAACCCGTAGAGGTAGGCGCGTCCGAACGCGGCGGTGGGCATGTCTGCGGCAAGCAGGCGTGAGGCGGCGTTGGCCAGAGCGTAGCCGGTCAGCAGCGTGGTCGCCGCGGCGATCAGCGCCATGCCGAGCACCTGGTTGAACACCAGACCGGCATAGGCGTGGTCGCGCCGGCCGACGGCTTGGGAGACCAGCGACAGGCTGCCCACGCCGATGAGCTGGCTGGCCGCCAGTGCCAGGTAGAACACACCGCCCGACGAGGCCACGCCGGCGATGGCGTCCTTGCCGAGCTGGGAGACGAAGTAGAGGTCCACGAGGAAGTAGGCGGACTGGAAGACGAGGCCCATGGCGATGAAGCCGGCCATGCTGACGATGTGCCTGGCGATCGGGCCGCTTGTGAGGTCGGTCACTTGCTGAGGCCTTGCGGGGGGCCATCAGTGTAGCAGGGTTGTTGCGGGTTGAGTAAAGCAAGCGGTTCTTTTTTGAAAAAAGAACCAAAAGACTTTTGTCTCCTTAGGCGTTCGTTGCGGAAGTTTGTGGCAGAGGCGACGAAGGCTTCTTGCATAGGCGGATTCGTAACTCTGCTCCGCGGTTCCTGCCGAACAAGCAGCGCTCCTAAAATTCGGTAGGCGGCATGAAGTCCGGTATGCCGCGCAGGATCTCGGCGATGGTGTCCGCATGCCCGGGCATCCGGTTGGCCACGCCGCGCAACGTTTCCGCACCGGCCAGGCGGTCTGCCATGCCGTTGGCGACAGCGTCTGCGCCGGCACGTGTCATCGCCACGCCCGCCCGCGTCTCGTTGACCAGCGTCAGCACTTGCGCCACTTCGCGGCCCTGCTGTTCGATCGCATGGCTGAGCGCGTTGCCCAGCTCGTGTTGACCGTGGATCAGTTCGGAGAGTTCGGCGACACGGCGGCTGGCCAGCGCCGCCTCCGAGCGCAGCCCGGCCACCATCGCCTGCATCGCCGCCAGCGCCTGGTCCGCGCTGGAGGCCATCTGCTGCAGGTTGGCGGCGAGGTCTGCATTCACCTGGTGTTCCGCGCCGTTTCCGGCGGCCTGGGCGCTGGCGGCGAGGCCGCAATGGCCGGCCTGCTGCAGCACGCGGGCGATCTGGTCTGCACTCCGGCTGAGCACCAGCACCTTGTCGCTCAGGCCGACCAGGCTGCGTTGCGCGCCGAACGCCGTCTCCGCCCCGCGGCTGGCCACGTCCGACATGCGCCCGATCTGCGCGGTGACCGTGGAGATGGCGGCGGTCAGGCCGATGGCGCGGTCGATCAGGCCGGAGACGGCCTGCTCGGCCGCCAGCGATCCCTGGCGCGCGGCGGTGGCATCCTGATGCAGGCGCGCGGAGACGGTGATGAGCCCGGACGCAGCGTCAGCGGCCGTCTCGCCGTCCCGGCGCATGCGCGAGGCAAGCTGGCTGGCATGGTCGCGGCCTGCCTGCAGCGCCTCGTTGACCGTGCTGGCGGCGCCCTCGAGGTGCTCGCGATGGGCTTTCAGGCGGGCAACCCGGAACACCGCGTCCGCCGTCAGGTTTGCGATGCTCTGATAGACGTCCTCCTCCGTGTTGCGGGGCGAGGCACCCTGGCCCGAGCCGGCCTCCATGCGATGGCGGAGCTGGCTGTAGATGCGCGCCGCGCCGAGATGCGGCTGCTCGGCCGCCTGGTGCACCAGCACGAGACCGGCAAAGGCCGGGACCAGGCCGCCGAACAGCGAGACGATCGCCATCGCCTGCGGGCCGTAGACCCCGCTCAGCGACAGCCCGGTCCAGATGCCGACGGCGGTCAGCACGGAGATGATGCCGAAAACCAGGTCCAGGATGTGCGGCAGCCGGGATGCGGACGCGGCGCCGACGGGAGAAGAGCCGCCAAAGGCGGTGGAGGGGGAGTGTGACATTGCGACCTCGGGGGGAGGTTAGGTTGCCGTAACGTTACTCTTGAGAGGTTTGGGAAGGCTTAATGGCCGGCCGCGGATCCGGACGCGGAACGGTGCCCTGCGCGGCTTGCTTCACGCCGACCCAGGCCGCAGAACCGGCCGATGCACAAGATACTGCTCGCTACCGCTCTTTGCTGCCCCACTTTGGCGCTGGCCGCCGGCATGGGCACGCCGACCGGTAGCTACAACGTTGAATATACCGGCTTCTCGCACGGGTTCACGGTGCTGAAATTTGCCGGCACGCTGGCTTTCTCGCCCACCGGCTACGGCGCGCACATCACCTTCCACACCGCCGGGATGGCGGCCTGGATGCTGCGCAGCGACAACGACAGCCAGGTGGCCGGCAGCTTCCGGGGCGACCAGGCGGCACCCAGCCTGTTCAGCGGTAGCGGGCACCTCCGCGGGACCGCGCGGGAGACGCGGATCGCCTACGCGGACGGCAACCCGGTGGTGCAGGCGCTGACCCCGCCGGTGGAGCGCGAGCGGACGGCCGTGCCGCCCGAGCAGACCAAGCACACGATCGACACGCTGAGCGCGGTGGCCATGCTGGTCCACGACGTGGCCACCACCGGACGCTGCGACGGCACCGTGACCACCTTCGACGGCCGCCGCCTGGCGGTGCAGACCTCACACACCACGGGGACGGAGAGCCTGCCGCGCACCGACAAGTCGATGTTCACCGGGCCGGCGCTGCGCTGCGACTTCGACGGCCAGCAACTGGCCGGGTTCGTGACCGACGAGAACCAGGCCAACCTGCGCAAGCCGCGGCATGGCACCGCCTGGCTGGCGCCGGTGCTGCCCGACGCGCCGCCGGTGCCGGTGCGCGTGGCGTTCGACAACAACATCCTTGGGCAGGTGACGCTCTACCTGACGTCGGCTTCGCCGGCGCTGGCGAAGTAAGCAGGGCCTTCTTTTTCGGGAAAAAGAAGCAAAAAGCTCTTATCCCGGCCGTCGCGGACGGCTGAAACGACACGCTCCATCAACGCGCACCGACAGAGAGCAAAAATTTTTTGGTTCTTTTTTTCAAAAAAGAACCGCTTGCTTGCTTTCTGTCCTGCCAGGCGGATTTGAAGAACCTTGAGCCCACCGCCATTTTCCCAGCCTCAGCCCGGAGGAGTGCCACCATGCTGAACCCCGCCTCGCCGCTTAAGCTCGCCGACCCCGACCTGCTGCGTCAGGCGAACCTGATCGGCGGGCAATGGGTGGCCGCCGATAGCGGTCGGACGGTGGCGGTGCGCAACCCGGCCAACGGCGAGCTGGTGGGCGAGGTGCCCAGCGCCGGCCAGGCGGAGACGCGCCGGGCCATCGCCGCGGCGTTCGCCGCGCAGAAAGGCTGGCGCAAGCTGACCGCCAAGGAGCGCCAGAAGCCGCTGCGCCGGCTGTTCGACATGATGATGCAGAACCAGGAAGACCTGGCCGTCATCATGACTGCCGAGCAGGGCAAGCCGCTCGCGGAAAGCCGCAGCGAAGTGGCCTACGCGGCGAGCTTCATCGAGTTCTTCGCCGAGGAGGCCAAGCGGGTCTACGGCGACACCATCCCGCCGCATCTGCCTGGCCGCCGCATCATCGTGCAGAAGGAGCCGATCGGGGTGTTCGCGGCGATCACGCCGTGGAACTTCCCGGCTGCCATGATCACCCGCAAGGCGGGGCCGGGCTGGGCGGCGGGCTGCGCCGGGGTAATCCGGCCGGCATCGCAGACGCCGTTCTCGGCGCTCGCACTGGGCGTGCTGGCCGAGCGCGCGGGGCTACCGGCGGGGATTTGCAACATCGTGACCGGGCCGGCGACCGAGATCGGCGGCGAGATGACGTCCAACCCGGACGTGCGCAAGCTGACCTTCACCGGCAGCACCGCGGTGGGCGCCAAGCTGCTGGCGCAGTGCGCGCCGACCATCAAGAAGACCAGCATGGAGCTGGGCGGCAACGCGCCGTTTATCGTGTTCGACGACGCGGATCTGGACGAGGCCGTAAAGGGAGCGATCGCCAGCAAGTATCGCAACACCGGCCAGACGTGCGTGTGTGCCAACCGGCTGCTGGTGCAGGACAGCGTGTTCGACGCGTTTACCGAGAAGCTGACCGAAGCGGTGCGAAGCTTGCGTGTCGGCAACGGCATGGACGACGGGATCACGCAGGGGCCGCTGATCAACGCCGACGCGCTGGCCAAGGTAGAGGCGCACGTGGCCGACGCGCTGGCCCGCGGCGCGCGCGTGGTGACCGGCGGCAAGCGGCACGCGCTGGGCGGCAACTTCTACGAGCCGACGATCCTGGCAGACGTGCCGCGCGCGGCCGACATCTTCCGCGACGAAACGTTCGGGCCGGTGGCACCGCTGTTCCGCTTCTCCACCGAGGAGGAGGCGGTGGAGATGGCCAACGACACCGAGTTTGGCTTGGCTGCGTATTTCTACGCGCGCGACGTGGGCCGGGTGTTCCGGGTGGCAGAGGGGATCGAAGCGGGGATCATCGGCATCAACGAGGGGATCATCTCGACCGAGGTGGCGCCGTTCGGCGGCGTGAAGTTCTCTGGCTTGGGGCGGGAAGGATCCAAATACGGCATCGAGGATTACCTGGAGATCAAGTATCTCTGTCTCGGTGGCGTGGGTTGAGTCGTGCCGTTCTTCTGGGCGTGGCCTGTGGCGTGCTCTGGGCGGGCGCCGTGTTGGGGGAGGGACCAATGACCAAGTCCGTCGCGCGTGGCACGTTCGAGGTGACGTTGAAGCCGGTAGCGGGTGCTGACGCCTCGATCGGCAGCATGTCGCTCGACAAGGTGTTCCAGGGCGACCTGCAGGCCACCAGCGTGGGGCAGATGCTGGCAGTGCGAACGCCGGTGGCCGGCTCGGCCGGCTACGTGGCGATGGAGCGGGTGACCGGCAGCCTGGCCGGGCGCCGCGGGTCGTTCGTGCTGCAGCATAGCGGTACGATGACGGGCGGGTCGGCCACGGCGGTGATCACGGTGGTTCCGGATTCGGGCCTGGAGGGTTTGAAGGGTCTACAAGGTGCGATGAAGATCACCCAGCCTGGCGGCAAGCACCATTACGAGTTCGAGTATCAGCTTCCCACGTGATGCAGATGTTCGACGTCTGACATCGGGCAGGAAGCAAGGCCTGCTTTTTTGAAAAAAAGCAGCAAAAAACTTTTGTCTCTGCTGTCGCGGACTCTCCTTCAGCGTGTAGCCAAGGAACAAAAGTTTTTTGGTTCTTTTTTTCAAAAAAGAACTTCTTTCTTAGGATGTTTCAAGCCATGGACTACGACCTCTTCGTCATAGGCGGCGGCTCAGGCGGAGTCAGGTGCGCCCGCATCGCCGCATCCCACGGCGCCCGCGTAGCCATCGCGGAGGAGCGCTACTGGGGCGGCACCTGCGTCAACGTCGGCTGCGTGCCGAAGAAGCTGATGGTGCAGGCCGCCGAATACGGCGTGTGGGCGGCCGACAGCCATGGGTTCGGCTGGAACACGCGGCCCGGCGAGCACGACTGGGCGGCGCTGATGGCCGCCAAGGACGCCGAGATCAAGCGGCTGAACGGCATCTACGTGCGGCTGCTGGAGACCGCAGGCGTGGATTGGTTGTTCGAGCGTGCGGTGTTCATCGACGCGCACACGTTGCGGGTGGGCGAGCGGATCGTGACGGCAGAGCGCATCGTCATCGCGGTGGGCGGCCATCCGAGCTGGCCGGAGATCGACGGCGCGGAGCTGGGCATCGTGTCAGACCAGGCCTTCCATCTTCCGGAGCGGCCGCGCCGGGTGACGATGGTTGGCGGCGGCTACATCGGCGTGGAGTTCGCCGGCATCTTTCGCGGCCTGGGTTCGGACGTGGACCTGCTGTATCGCCAGCGCATGCCGCTGCGCGGGTTCGACCACGACCTGCGTGAGGCGCTGGTCGACTCGTTGCAGGAGAGCGGGATCAGGTTGCATCCCAGCGTGATGCTGCACCGGCTGGAGCAACTGGATGACGGCAGCAAGCGGCTGCATCTGACCGACGGGCGGAGTTTCGACAGCGACCTGGTGTTCTTTGCAGTCGGGCGCGTGCCCAACACCAAGGGGCTTGGCCTGGAGGCGGCCGGCGTGACGGCGGCCGCCAACGGCGCGGTGGTGGTGGACCGGCAAGGAGCGACGTGTCAGCCAAACATCTTTGCCATCGGCGACGTGTCCAACAAGATGAACCTCACGCCTGTGGCGATTGCCGAGGGTCACCACCTGGCGGACCGGTTGTTCGGCAAACAGGTGCGCAGCTGGTCTCTGGAGGCGATACCGACGGCGGTGTTCTCCGCACCGCCGATCGGCACGTGCGGGATGACGGAGGAGCAGGCGGCCGAGTGCGGACCGGTTGACGTGTACGTGGCGCAGTTTACGCCGATGCGGCACACGATGAGCGGCCGCAAGCGCCGCACGCTGATGAAGCTGGTGGTGGACCAGGCAAGCCAGCGCGTGGTGGGGGCTCACATGATGGGCGACGACGCGGCGGAGATGATGCAGTCGATCGGCGTCGCGATGACGGCGGGGGCGACGAAGGCGGATTTCGACAGGACGATCGGCATACATCCGACGTCGGCGGAGGAGTGGGTGACGCTGCGGACGAGGACGCGGGTGAGCGGGACGAAGCAGGCCGCGGAGTAGGGTGGAAAGCAAGCGGTTCTTTTTTGAAAAAAAGAACCAAAAAACTTTTGTTTCCTTGGGCGCGTGTTGCGGGAAACGCGGCGACAGCAGGACTAAAAACTTTTGCTTCTTTTTCTCGAAGAAGCGCTTGCTTGCTACTGCGCCTCCCCCGTTCCCGCCTTCGGCGACGTGCTGTCCTGTCCCTTGGAAGCGATCTCCGTGTAGACTCGCTCGCTGAACTCATCGAGCATCTCAGACTTCTGGCCCTGCGTCGGCAACGACGCGCGTGCAGCGACAATCGGGCAATACGCGATCGTCAGGCTGTTGATGATGTCGGCCTGTTTGGCCTTCGGCGCGCCGGCCCGCATCTTCTCGACAAGCTGCTCGGCGCTGTTGAGGATGTTCTGATCGTCGGTGTCGGCGAGTATCTTCTGCACGTCCGGCTCTGCCGCCACCTTCGCGGTATCGGCCTCGGCAAGCTTCGGGCAGCCGCCTGGAAGGTTCATTGCCAGCATCGACTGTGTTGAGGGCCGCAACGGTGCGATCTCGCCCGGGCCGACGGTGGCGGGCGCTCCGTTGCCCCAGGCCTGGCGCACGTAGTTGGTGGCGTCGGCGATCTCCTGGTCGGTCATCCGTGCGCCGATGGCCGGCATCGGCGAGTAGGGGCCCTGTGCGTTGATGCCGCCCAGGATCACCCGGATTACCGTCTGCGGGCCCTGCGCGTAGACCACGCCGTTGCCGGCCAGGTTCGGCACCGCGCCGGCCAGGCCCTGGCCGTTCTGCAGGTGACACGACGCGCAGTAGTTCAGGTAGGATTGCGCGTTGACCGCCACTTGCTGGCTGCCGGCAACCGGCTCGCGCTTCTTGAAGCCTTCCTTCGCCGGCGTCTGCTTGAGGTAGTAGACGATGTCGTGCAGGTCGCTGTCGGTCAGCTTGCCCAGGCTCTCGTGCATGGTCTGCGCCATCGGGCCAACCACCACGCCCATGCCCTCGGCGTGTCCGGTTTTCAGGTAGGTGTAGAGCTGGTCGTTGCTGTAGCGGCCGATGCCCTGGCTTTTGTCGGAGGTGATGTTGGGCGCGTACCACTTGTCGATCGGGCCGCCGCGCAGGTTGGCGGCCATGTTGGTGTCGCCCAGCATGTTGTTGCCGTTGTGGCACTCGCCGCAATGCTCGAGGCCCTGCACAAGGTAGGCGCCGCGGTTGATCTCCGCCGACTTCGCAGGATCTGGCTTGAAGGTTCCGTCACGGAGGAACAGCGCGTCCCAGCCGATCAGGCCGGCACGGATGTTGAACGGGAAGACCAGCTTGAGCGGCTTGCGTGGCGCGTCCACCGGTTGCAGCGAGAACAGGTAGGCCTTGATCGCCAGCACGTCGTCGCGCGTCACCTTGGTGTACCAGGGAAACGGCATCACCGGGTAGAGGTGCTCGCCCTTTTCGCCGATGCCCTCGTGGAACACCTTGTAGAATTGCTCGTCGGTGATCTTGCCGATGCCGGTCTTCTCGTCCGGCGTGATGTTGGGCGTGCTGATCGGGCCGAACGGCGTGTTCATGTAAAGCCCGCCGGCGAACGGCTTGCCGCCGGGCGCGCTGTGGCAGGCTTCGCAGTCGCCGGCGGTGGCCAGGTACTTGCCGTGTTCGATCAGCGCCGCGTCGGCCTGCGCCGCGCGAACCGCGGGCGATGCCACCAGGGCAGCCGCACAGGCGGAAGCGCCGAGCACCGTCTTCCAGCCGTTCCGCCGTGGAAAATAATGTTGCATGAATGCCAACTCCCCAATGTCGTTGCATGCCGGCGGCCAGGGTAGCCGGTCCGGGGGAGGCCGCTTGCCCGCGCCTGTCACGCCGGCGTCGGCAGCCTCCCTCAAAGTAGGTTAGTACTCGTATGCAACAGTCCCCGGCCCGGCGGGTTTTCAGCTCCACAAAGCATTTTACGCGCGCCTCAAGCGGCGGCATGGTGCCCGCCAGACCTGGGCGGACGCTGTGATGGATGACGAGGACTCCGGCCAGGAACGCTGGGTGGCGCGCACCGCTTCAGCCTTTCTTAGCGTCGAGCATGGCGCCTACATGGCGCTAGGGCTGCTGCTCTCGGCCGCGGCCCTGGTGGCACTTGCCGGCGCCGCCTGGGTGCTGGTGAGCGGGCTGGCCGATTGGAGCTCCACCCGCACCACGTTCCTGGTCATCGACCGGCTGCTGTTCGTGCTGATGCTGATCGAGATACTGCACACCGTGCGCGCCTCGATGCGCTCCGGCGCGCTGACCAGCGAGCCGTTTCTGGTGGTGGGCCTGATCGCCACCATCCGCCGGGTGCTGGTCATCACGCTGAAATCCTCCGAGACGACCAAGGAGGACACGATGACGGACATGGCAGAGAAGATCTTCCACGCCTCGATGATGGAACTGGGCGTGCTGGCCTTGCTGATCCTGGTTATGGTCGTCTCGATCCGGCTGCTGCGGCGCAGCGACACAACTGATGGGAAGATGCCATGACGCTGATCCTCAACGTGCTCTGGGTGGTGTTCGGCGGCTTCATCATGGCGGCGCTGTGGCTGCTGGCCGGCGTTGTCGCGGCCATCAGCATCGTGGGGCTGCCCTGGGCACGCGCCTGCTTCACCATCGCGTCGTTCTCGCTATGGCCGTTCGGGCGCGAAGCGGTGAACCGGCGCGACCTCACCGGGCTCGACGACCTGGGCACCGGGCCGCTCGGGTTCCTGGGCAACATCGTCTGGCTGGTGGTGTTCGGCATCTGGCTGGCGATCGGCCACCTGGTCGCAGCCGTGGGGTGCGCGGTGACCATCATCGGCATCCCGTTCGCGTTCCAGCACATCAAGCTGGCGGGGATTAGCCTGATGCCGGTCGGGATGACGGTAATCGACAGCGATGCGCTCTACCGGAGATGAAGCGGCGCGTGGGGGGGGGGGAACCGTAAGAAAGCAAGGCCTGCTTTTTTGAAAAAAAGCAGCAAAAAACTTTTATCCCTGCTGTCGCGGAGTCTCCGGCAGCGTGTACCCATGGAACAAAAGTTTTTTGGTTCTTTTTTTCAAAAAAGAACCGCTTGGCTTCCTCTTGCAAGTCAACGCGTGGTCTTGCTGCCACCTAATACCAACCGCCCAATAGGATGACTCGCGATTGTACCCACGCGGCTGATTTTGTGATTCTCTGGTCTGGTCATCCGATTCGGGGGTCAGAAATGAGCAAGCCGGTGCCGGTCACGCGTCTAGACAGATCAGCTTTTGACCTGCGCCGTGAGGCGTCGCGCTGCAATGATGGAGCGGTCGTGCGGCGCTTATTGGCGATTGCGCTCGTGCTGGAAGGGCGGCCGCGGACCGAGGCCGCCGAGGCCTGCGGCATGGACCGGCAGACGCTGCGCGATTGGGTGCACCACTACAACGAGGAAGGCCTCGACGGCCTGGCCAACCGTCGCAGTCCAGGCCGTCCGGCGCAGTTGACGCCTGAGCAGCTCGCGGCGTTCAAGGCGCTGGTGGAGCAAGGTCCCGATCTGGCGCGGGACGGCGTTGTCCGTTGGCGATGCAGCGATCTGCAGGCGCGCCTGCAGTCGGACTTCGCTGTGCACTATCATGAACGCAGCGTCGGCAAGTTGCTGGCCAGGCTGGCGTTCCGCAAGCTGAGCGTACGGCCGTTCCATCCCGAGCAGGACCCGGCCGCCCAGGCGACACACAAAAAAACTTTGCCGACCTGATCGCGGCCGCCCTGCCGCCCCATGCCGCCGGCAAACCGCTCGAGATCTGGTGGCAGGATGAAGCCCGCGTCGGCCAGCAGGGCACGCTGACCCGCGTGTGGGCGCCGCGCGGCAGCAGACCGGCTGCACCGCGCGATCGCCGCTACACCTGGGCCTACCTATTTGGCGCGGTGTGCCCGGCGCGCGGCGTGGGTGCGGGGATCGTCATGCCTTCGGTCAACCTGGAAGCCATGAGCCAGCATCTTGCTGAAGTCAGCCGCCATGTTGCACCTGGCGCCCACTGCCTGATGCAGGTCGACGGCGCCGGCTGGCATCGGCCGTCCGAGCGCCTGATCGTGCCCTCAAACATCACGCTACTGACCCTGCCGCCCTACTCGCCGGAACTCAATCCGGTTGAGAATGTCTGGCAATACCTCCGCAGTAATTGGCTCAGCCATCGCGTGTGGGACAGCTACGAAGAGATTGTCGACGCCTGCTGTGTCGCATGGAACGCATTGATGGCCATGCCAGAACGGCTAACCTCAATCGCCACCCGAGAATGGGCACAGGTCAGCGTTTAGGGCGGTTGGTATAAGACGAGCCGTTCGGCTACCAGAAAGGCGCCGCCGTCGCGCTGGGTGCAGACCGATAGCGTCCCGACACGCCGTTTTACTGACAGGGCTGGCTCGAAGTAGGCGGCCGCCTTGGGCAGGATCCGGGCCATCTCGGCTGGCTTCAAGCGGCGCGACAGGGTGACGTGGAAGAACCACTCCTCCAGCACGTAGGGGTAGCCCCAGCGTTGCAGCATCGCCTCCTGCCGTGCCGACAAGCCGGCCTTGCGGCGCTTGGCCAGTTCGTCCGCGCCGGGCTGCAGGCGGTGGCGGTCGGTGCCCAGCACGCACGCGTCGCAGAGTGCTTGCAGCTCGGGGCACGAGACCGACTCACGCAGCGCGATGAAACCGGACAGGTCGCTCAACGCCAGCGGCGGCAGGTCGAACGGCGCCACCCGCGCAGCCACGTCGTGCGCGGCGGCGATGAACTCCTCCCATCCGGTGGCCAGGCGCATCGGCGGCCGCAACGTGGCGTGCAGGCCGTAGAGGCGCGGCGCTTCGGTCAACGCCGCAAGGCCGTCCACGTCCGGTTGCGGGACGAGCGCGCCGGTCTCCGCGTCGCGGCCCAGCCAGGCGGCACCCAGCGCGGCGAGCGGGTCCTGCGGCTCGGGCGTCCAATACAGGGCTACGCGCATGAAGACGTTCTTTTTTGAAAAAAAGATCCAAAAAACTTTTGTCTCTGGGCTGCGGGTCTGCGGGAAGGTCCGCGACAGCCGCCCAAAAGTTTTTTGCTTCTTCTTTTCAAAAAAGAAGGCCTTCCTTCATATCACCCGCTCCCCCGCGAGCCAGACCTGCCGCACCACCGGCACGCCCTCATGCACGCGCACGCGCACCAGGTCCGCCCGCTTGCCCACGGCGACCTCCCCCCGGTCCGCGAGCCCGGTCATCCGCGCCGGCGCGCTACTCACCAGGGCAAAAGCTGCCGGCAGGCCCACGGCTTCGGCCGCGATGAACGCCGCGTGCACCATGCTGCCGGGCACGTAGTCCGACGCCAGCACGTCCACCACGCCCGCGCGCAGCAGGTCGGCGACGGCCACGTTGCCGCTGTGCGAGCCGCCGCGCACCAGGTTCGGCGCGCCGGCGATCACCGACATGCCGGCCGCCTTCGCCGCCTCGGCCGCATGCAGCGAGACGGGGAACTCGCTGATCATGATCCCGTCGGCCAGGTTGGCGGCGACGTCGTCGTCGGTAGCGTCGTCGTGGCTGGCGAGCACGGCGCCCACATCGCGCAGCCGGTCGAGCAGGCCGCGCCGGTTCGGCCCCAGGTGCTGAGCGCGCTGGCGCCAGCGGCCGGCGATCTGCTCGTCGATGGCGGCGTGGTCCAGCCCGTCCTGGCGCAGCATGCGGCGGTAGCGCGCCAGGTCGCCGAACTGGCCGACGCCTGGCGTGTGGTCCATCAGGCTGACCATGCGCAGGGCAGGGTGAGCAGCGTAGATCTCGAGTTGCGCCAGCAGGTCGGGCGCCGGCAGCTCGCAGCGCAAATGCAGCTGGTGGTGTGCCTTCAGCAAGCCGGAGGATGCCAGGGCGGCGAGGTCGGCGACACCCTCGCGGCAGGTGCGGGTGCGGTCGTCATCCAGCCCGGCCTGGCCGGCGCATAGCGCGTCGAACACCGTGGTGATGCCGGAGGCGGCGCATTGCGCGTCGTGCGCCAGCAGGGCGGCGCGGCTGGGCCAGCGGGCGTTGGAGCGCGGCATCACCTGGCGCTCGAGGTTGTCGGTGTGGACGTCCACGCAGCCGGGCAGCAGGTAGTCGCCGTCGAGGTCGCAGCCGGCGGCGGAACCTGGCTGGATGTCGGCGATCAGGCCGCCGCGGATCACCACGGTGGCGGCTATCGCGTGCTGCGGCAGCACCACGGTGGCGTTCGTCAGGACGGTCTCGGCGGGGGCTATGTGGCTCAACGTGATGCTCGTGCGGTCGGGGGATGCGTTACGCCAGGCAAGTCGGCGCTGTCCACCTGGCGAAGACAGCAAGCGTCTTCTTTTTCGAGAAAAAGAAGCAAAAGCTTTCGTCTCCGCTGTCGCCGAAAGCTGAAACGACACGCCTCACCAACACGCACCTGCAGTACACAAAAGTTTTTTGGTTCTTTTTTTCAAAAAAGAACTGCTTGCCTTGCTTTCATCGGCGGGATTGCACCGCACAAAGCAAACCAAGCTCGAAAAACCCTGCTAGAATGAGCCCCCACTCGTAACGCTTCGGCTTCATTCGAAGGACACGCATGTCGCAACCATCCGCCTTGCTGGTGACGACGCCATTCGGCAGCTACGGACTGGGCGCCATCGTCACCGATCCTGGCCTGATCGCCACGATCCTGGCGGGGCCAAACAGCCTCAACGTCGTTGCGATAAATCTGGGCGGCGGCGGCGGCCCACTCGAAACGTTGAGCGTCGGTGTCACCAGCGCCGTCACCGGAATGCCTCTGGCCATCTCCGGCGCGGTTGCCAACGCCACGCCCAAGGCGCTCGACTATTCGACGGACGGCGGCACCACCTGGTCGAACGTCGGCAGCTTCACGCTTGCGGCGGGTGGCAACTGGACGGGGTTGGGGCCAACCTACCCCACGGCGCAGGCCGGCAGCCTGGTCGTGAGAGACGATGCCGCGAAAAGCATCGTCTCGGCGCCGGCCAGTTTTTTCGTGACACCGCCGGCAGCCCACACCGGCACACTGGCGCTGAGCGACGGCTCGGCGATCAACGGCGTGGGGATGGGGCTGACCGCGGGCAGCTCGGGCACGCCGCAGCCGTTGGCGGTGCAGTTCGGCACGCTGCCGAACACGGTGGCCGATGGCGGCGCGTTGACGACGACGCAGCAGACCGTGGCGGCGCTGGCCACGTCCACGCTGTCTTCGTCAGGCGGCACACTCAGCGGGCCGTTGTCGTTCTCCGGATCGGGAACGCTCTCGTCGGGTGCGGCGATGTTCTTGCAGGCGGGTTCGCAGTTGTGGCTCGGCGCGCAGGCCGGCACCGGCGCGGTGTACTCCGCCACCATCGCCGGCATCACCAGCAACCCCGGCACGCTTGCCACCAGCAAGATGTGGAACAATGCCGGCGTGGTGTGCCTGTCCAGCGGCGCCGCCGCCGCACCGCTGCCGACCTTCGCACCGGCCACGCTGCCTTCCCAGCCGCTTGCCGACGTGCCGGCCACGGCCTCGATTTTTTCGCACAATGCCGGCGTCGTGCCGCCACCGCCGGCGATGCTGGCCGCGCTGCGCGAGACCGACCGGCGGAAGCTGCGCGGCTTCAACTTCGGCGAGGTGTGGCAGCCCTCGTCGTTCTACGATTGCTGGCCGAGCCTGCAGAACTATCTGCTGTATGCGCAATTGATGTACCGTGCGCAGTCCGGCACCGGGCTCGACAACATCGCCGAGCGCAACTTCGTGACTGTGTTCCTGCCTGCCGGCAACTACTACGTCAGCCAGCCGGTGATCGTGCCGGAAAACGTCATGATGGGCGGGCCGGGCCGCATCATCCCCACGCCGTACGTGGGTGCGCAGAGCGGCACCGGCACGGTGTCCGGCGCGTTCGACGGCAACGCCAACCCGACGGCGAACTACACGCCCTGCGTCGTCGTCGTGCCGCGCGGGCATCTTGGCGACCTGAACATGTGCGTATCGTTCGACGGCACCTACCAGCACAAGAGCAGCGGCGTCTGCCTGGGCAAGAACTGGCAGACGGTGGCCGGCGGCGCCTGCACCATCGCCAACGCCGGGTCCGGCTATGCCGTCAACGACATCTGGGTGGCGGCCAACCCTTCGCTGGCGACCTACAGCGGGTTTGCGGTGACGGTGACGGCGGTGAACGCGCAGGGCGGCATCACCGCGGCCACGATCAAGCTGCAGGGCGCCTACGCATTGCCGCCCACGTCCTACAACGGCGCGCCATCCCTGCAGCAGCAGCAATGGACTCTGGCAAACGGGTTCTCCGTGCTCGACCCGGCAAACCCCGGCGCGTTCCTGATGAACAAGGCGTTCCGGTCGGATTTCACCACGCCCAGCCCGGGCACCGGCGCCACCATCACCCCGCCCTGGGTTGCCGATTTCATCACCGGCGGCAACCAGTACCAATGCGGCGCGGGGGTGACGGCCGGCACGCAGGCCGGGCGCATCCAGCTCACCGGCAGCGTGCCGGACAACTACAACGCCAATTACGGCCCCACCTTCTGCGTGATGTTCGGCTCCAGCCTGGAGTTCGAGGTGGATTCCATCCAGGGCATCGGCGCGCATGCCGGGATTTGGGTGCGTTACGCGCAGGACATCCGCATCGGCCGGATGAACATGGTGAACTCCAACATCTTCTTCTGGGCCAGCGGCGCGGGTTCGGTGGAGTGCGCCAACGCGGTGGCCGACACCTGCGGCTGCATCGCGGTCATCGACCAGTCGCACGGCATAAGGCTGCACGGCCGCGGCTTCTTCGAGGAAGGCAACATCAAGCCCGGCTGCCCGGCGATCAACCCGCAGGGTGCGGCGTTCCTCATCGGGTCGGTGAGCAGTGCGACGTACCCGGTGTCGTGCTGCGACCTGAAATGGACAGTACCGAACATGGGCGGGCTGCCTGCCAGCACGATCGCGTCGCTCAAGCTGACCGCGCCGAACACGGCGGCCGCACCGATGGCGGCCACCGCGGTGCTGTCCTATCTTAACAGCAGCGTCATCGACCTGACCGTGTCGAACCTCTCGCAATATGGCGGGGCGCCGGCGCTGCTGCCGACCTCGGGCATCTACGCCGTCGGCTACGGCGTCGACCCTGGCAACGATTTGCGCGGCGCGCTGGACACGGTGCCCACCATCGACGGCGTGGCCCCGCCGGCGCAGATCGTCAAGGCCACGTCCAGCCAGGGCATACGCTGCGGCGTGCGCGTGTGGGACGGGCTGCACCAGTGCTGGGTGGGCCCGGGCAACGTGGTGGAGCTGTTCGGCAGCACGGCGCCGGTAAGCGGGAGTTCGGGCACGGCCGCGGGGCTGGCGGCGCCGGGGTCCACTTACGTGAACACGGCGAGCGGAGCGGGGCGGCGCTACGTGAATACCGGGTCGCAGAGCGCGCCGGCTTGGGCGTGAGGCGAGGCAAGGCAAGGCAAGCGGTTCTTTTTTGAAAAAAAGAACCAAAAAACTTCTATCCCTGCTGTCGCGAAGTTTCTGCAACGCGTACTCAAGGGAACAAAAGTTTTTCGGTTCTTTTTTTCAAAAAAGAACTGCTTGCCTTGCCTTTCGAGGATCAGTTAGCCGGCGGCGTTCCCGTCAATCCGAGCCGGATGGACGTCTTGGGGTTGGGCGTGGTGGCGCCCACCACCAAGCCCGCATCGTTGATTCCCAACAGCAGCGTGCCGCCTGTGCTGGCCGGAGCGTCGATGTCGGCAGAGTAGGTGTTGCTCGCAGAGTAATAGATGAAGCCATGCTGCAGGCCCTGGCTGTCCGCGTAGTGGCACGCCACCTCACCGCTGGTGTTGATGGCGTGGCAGACGTTTTGCGTGGAGCCCGGGTAGCTGATTTCGACCAGGGCCGTGCCGCTGCCGGCAGCGTGGTAGAAGCTACCGGAATATGTGGCGCCGTCGCTGCCGAAATCCTGCACGACCAGGTCACCCGCGTTGTTCACGCCCACGGCGATGAGGTAGTTTCGTCCGGGGATGTTCAGCAGGCCAAGCTTGCTGGGCGAGCCGTGTGAGGTGAAGACGTGCTGAAAGCCCTGCGCGTCCGAGTAAGTGCCGGCCAACAGGCCGTTCACGCTGACGGCGTTCAGCTGCGTGCCGCCCATCTGCGGCGAGGCGGCGGGTACGATGAAGTCGGTGTAGGTGCCGTTGCTGACGCTGAACCCCGCCGAAACGCCTGCCGCCTGTCCAGGAACCTGATAGTAGCCGACGACGGTTCCTGTGTTGCTGACGCCAAGACAGGTGGTGCTGGTCGACGATGCCGACGGGTCAGAGATGACGGTCGTTGCGCCGCCCGACAGCAGGGAGCAGGCGGTGCTGCCGGACCGGCTCACCTCGGACAGCTTGGCACCGCGGTTGTTGACGGCTTCGAAGATCGTCGAGCCCATCATCGGAGCCTTGTAGGTTTTGAAGGTGTAGGTCTGCGCCGCGGCAGCTCCTGCAGTCAGCGCCGTGGCAGCCACGCCGACAGCCAGTCGTCTCAGGGCAACGCACGTCATGACGCTCACTCCCGTTTACTAAGAGAGACAATCTCTCTTTGGTTGCGAGCCTCTACAGCGACGCTCACGCCACTAACATCAACCTGTGGCTGCATCCGCTGCACACGCATGACTGTGAAGAGAGTGTCGCGGTGCTGAAGGGCGAAGCCATCGCCGAGATTGGCGGTGATCGTCACGCACTCTCCCGCTACGATGCGAGTTGGGTTTCCGCTAACATGCCGCACCGTTCCGTAAATCACAGCCGGACGAAGCCTCACCATTCTTTGTATGTATGCCCGGCCCGATGCGACACGCACGATCGTCCAGACTGGCGAGACGCAGCTGGTCGTTTCAGAGCATGAGCGCTAACCAGCGTACAAGCCGGGAAACGGCAAATATAGTTTTAGGCGCCGCAACAGTTTCGAGTCCGTGCCTGAAGCAAAAACTGCCGAAAACGACCAGACGCTTGTTGATCTCGTATTTTATAACAGTATCGATGTGGAAACTGACAGGATTCGGCCACATACTGGTAAAGCCATTTGGTTAAACTTAACTAATATTGAAACTCAATATTTGCGGAGCCGTTCGTTGTCTCCGATACCCTGGAAAGTTATTATGTGATGTCTACCGATGAAGAAAAACTGATGACGGCGAGACTGCAGGGTTTGCAAACTGAAAAATTGGCAGTCAAAGATGTCGACATGCCCGCGCGACCTGACCGGCGTGGTATTATGCTGGGAACGCTCGCTGCCGGGGCCGGTGTGTTTGGCGCGAGTGCCGCGCGTGCGGCTGACGTGCATGCCCCAAACGCGCAGCAAGCGGCAGGAAACAAAGCTGCAACTGAAGCCGACAGCCGGCCGGCCGGCCGGCCGGATGTCGAGGCAATTCTTGCAGGAAAGGTTGCGGTCGTGACCGGTGCGGCGCGTGGTATCGGCCGATCGATTGCTGTTGAGTTCGCAGCCAATGGGGCCGATGTGGTCGGCCTGGACATATGCGGACCGGCCAGCGCCGACACGCTCTATCCTCATTCGACACGCGCCGACCTGGATGAGACGGAGCGACTCGTGACGTCGCACGGACGGCGTTTCATGCCCATCGTCGCCGACATCCGCGACATCGCGGCCTTGCGCGCCGCGGCACAAAGCGTCACCGCCAAAATGGGGCGGATCAACATCGTCGTCGCCGACGCCGGCATCCAACTATTTCAGCCGCTGCTTGAGATGAGCGACGCGCAGTGGCACGACGTCATCGATGTGAATCTCAACGGCACCGCGAACACGATCAGGGCGTTCGGGCCCGCGCTGATGGCGGCCGGTGGCGGCCGGATCATCGTCATTGCTTCCATGCAGGGCCGCTACGGCACCAAGAACGGTTCCTCTTACTCGGCATCGAAATGGGGGATAATGGGGCTGATGAAATCCGCAGCGCTCGAGCTGGGCGAACACAAGATCACGGTCAACGCTGTGGTTCCCGGACTGATCGACACGCCGATGACGCGCAACGAGATGCGCTGGAAGCTGGCCATGGCTTCAGTCAACGGCCGCGTCGTCAGCGATCCGACGGAGGCACAGACCGTCGCCGTGCTGAAGCCGCACTCGCCGCTGGAGGTTCCCTGGCTGAACCCCGACCAGATCGCGCCCGCGGTCGTGTTTCTGGCCTCGGATGGCGCTGCCATGGTGACAGGCGCAGCCTATGACGTCACCGGCGGTGATTCCGCTCATGACAGCGCCTGACGGCCTGACGCGACCTGAGTTCTGGCTGGCCTGAAGCGGCGGCCAAGCAATGCGAGCCGGACGGAGTTTCTCTCATGTTCCGGGCGTGCGCTTGGCCGGGATACGCACGCTTGACCGTCCAGACCGGCGAGCTGGAAAGCCGCTGCCGAGCAGGCGTGGTGCATTGTTTGGCGCGGCAATGGGACGGGCAAGCTCGGCCACCGGCGCCTCCAATATCAGGCGGCAGGACAGCGGTAGTTGCAAAAGCAAGCAAGGCCTTCTTTCTTGAAAAAAAGAAGCAAAAAACGTTTATGTCTCCGCATTTGCAGCTTGCGTGCTCTTTCGAAAGGCACACGGACGTTGCAAATGCGGGGGGACAAAAGTTTTTTGGTCCTTTTTTTCAAAAAAGGACTGCTTGCTTTCTGCCGTGGGTCAGTGTCGAGGCCGCCCGGTATGGCGTCCGCTTCGATTTGGCCAGATCATGCCATCATGGTAAAAGCCGTGCTTCGACGTCGCTGGATCAACATCATGCCGCAGGCCTGCAGGCTTGACCTTACCGTGCTGAGCGGGTTCAGCTATGGCGGTTCTCGCAATCGCTGGCGCCCTGCCCACTTTCGGAAGAAGCGGAACGGGTTTCGCTCGGTTTGGAGTACAGCTTGGCAAAGAGGTCCTTCTCCCGGCTGATGATAAGGATCCTCGTGGCCCTGCTGATGGCTGTGGGGTCCGTGTTGCCGAGCTTTGCCGACATGCCTGCGCAGCATGAGCATGCTGTTCACGTCCCGGAAATGGCGTCCGCGGTCATGGGTCACCACGACGCCATGCGCGCCGCCAACTCTGGCCCGGCAAAACATGGCCGGGCCTGTGGCAAGATGTGCCCCGTCTGCGCGATGACGTGTTGCGGGGCCATATTGCCCGTGACAGCGACGATGCCCCTGAGTTTCGACACGCCGCAGGCGGCTTCTGCCGCGGAGCCGCGTCTCGGCCGCGGCGTGCTGTCCTCACTCGAGCCTTACCCGCCTAGACGCACCGCTCAGAGCTGACCTGGCCCAACCCGGCGCGCGCCGGGCGAGGGGGCTCGTAGCCTCCGCGCCTCGCTGCTGTTCGGCCTTGTCTCGACGCGCACGAACACGCGCCGTCGATCCGTCGAACTCTGTCCGTCTTTGCGAGGCACCATGCTCCTCCAATTCGTCCTGCTTGCAGAGCTCGGCGCTACGTGCGCCGGCTGCTCGGCGCCCTCACTCAGCACGGCGCTCGCCGCTGACGATCCGGCAAACCCGGACGCCGCCTCGGCGCCGTTCGTGCGGCCCGTCAACGTGCTGGCGGAAGGCGCCGCGCTTCGGACCAGCATCCCTTCAACGGCAATGCACATGGCAAGCGGCTCGATGCCCGGCATGGGACCGGGGTCGATGCCGGACATGTCCCACGCGTCCGGCGGTGATGCTGCGTTGCCCGGGATGACGATGGCCCAAGCGACGCCGCGCACCGCCGGCCAGGGCGGCAAGCCGGGATTTGATCACGGCTCCATGCCGGGCGACCCGCAATGAGGCGGCGTCGCCAACGACGCATCGTTGCAGTTCTCCTCGTTGCGATGAGCCTGGCCGGCTGCGCTGCAGGGCCGCCGGACCAGGGCTTCTCGGGCGTGGCCGACACGGTTGCAAGCCGGATCCCGCAGCGCGTCGCTTGGAACCGCGGAACGCCGGCCGACAAGCGGGCCAGCGCGGCCGTCGCCGCGCTGCTGTCGCGGCCGCTCGGTGTCGAGGACGCTGTGCAGGTCGCACTGCTCCGCAATCGAGGCCTCCAGGCAAGCTATGCCGAGCTGGGCTTGGCTCAGGCAGACTTGGTGGAGGCAGGGCTGCTGCAGAACCCCGTCTTCGACACAAGCATCCGCTTTCCTGACACCGCGCATCTCGCGACCGATCTGGAAACAGGCCTGACGCAAAGCTTCCTCAACCTGCTTCTGCTGCCGGCAAAGAAGGAGATCGCCGCGGGACAGTCCGAGGCAACGAAGTTGCGCGTGGCCGCCGAGGTGCTGGATCTCGTGGCCGAGGTGAAGACCGCGTATTTTGGGTTGCAGGCGGACCAAGCGATCGGAGCGCTTCTGCAGGATCGCGTGTCGGCCGCCGATGCCGCGGACTCGCTCGCCAGGCGCCTGCACGACGCTGGAAACATCAGCGACCTCGACGTGGCCCGCCAACAGGCGGACGCCGAACTGACGCGGACCGAATACGCCGACGCGCGCGCCGGCGCGGCTGCGGACCGGGAGGAGTTGAACCGGCGGATGGGCTTGTTCGGTGCCGATACCGCTTGGTCGGTCCCGGATCAGCTGCCGGACATCCCACCTGAGGCGCTACCGTATGACCGGCTGGAGAGGATGGCCGTCTCCGGCAACCTGCGGATCGCCGCCCTCCGCCGGCAGGCTGAGACGTCCGCCAAGGCGCTCGGCATCGCGACGGAGTTTGGCTGGCTCGCCGACGTGCAGATCGGCGTGAGTTCGGAAAACAACCCCGAGGGTTATCGCGTCACTGGCCCCACCATCCAGATACCCATTCCGCTGTTCAACCGCGGCCAGGCGTCGCGCGTCCGGGCCACCATGGCGCTTGCGCAAAACGAGGATCAGATGGCGCAGCTTGCTCTCGACACACGGGCGCAGGTGCGCACGCTGCGCGATCGGCTGGTCCGCACGCGCGATCTGATCGACCGCTACAGCGCCGTCGTTGTCCCGCTGCAACGGCGCAGGCTCGTCCTCGGCTTGCAGCAGTACAATTTCATGCTGCTGGGGCCCTTCGACCTTTTGCGCTCGAAGCAGGACGAGATCGCCGCTTCCCGCCGCCTGATCGAGGCGAGCCGCGATTACTGGATCGCACGCGCCGAGTTGGACCATGTCCTGAGCGGCCAAGCTGCCATCCCACCCGCGAGCGCGGCCGCCCCGCGCCCCGAACCCCCGCTCGTTGCCCAAGGAGAACCCGCATGACCTGGCTGCGTCGAAACGTCCTCGCCTCCGCCGCCACGATGGCCGCCGGCGGCAAGCTGCTGCGCCGTGCCTCGGCCCAAGCGGCAGCCACCCCGGCGCCCGCGCCAGGGCCGCTCGCCGCGCCGCCGGCCCGGACCGCGGTGACAACGGTGCAGGGGCGATCCCTGCCGTTCGAGATGAAGGACGGGGTCAAGGAATTCCGCCTCGTCGCCGGCGAGCACACCCAGGAGTTTGCGCCGGGCTTCAAGGTGAAGATCTGGGGCTACAACGGCATGTCGCCCGGCCCGACCATCGAGGCCGTCGAAGGCGACCGGGTGCGTATCCTGGTGACGAACAAACTGCCTGAGCACACCTCGGTGCATTGGCATGGCGTGCTGGTGCCGTCTGGCATGGACGGCGTGGGCGGACTGTCAGGTCCCCACATCAAGCCCGATGAGACCTACGCCTACGAGTTCACGCTGCGGCAGCACGGAACGCAGATGTATCACCCGCATGGAGACGAGATGCTCCAGATCGCACTCGGCATGATGGGCATGTTCATCATCCACCCCAAGGATCCGCATGAGGGCCGGGTCGACCGCGATTTCGTCTGGATGCCGCATGCCTGGAAAATCGATCCCGGCACCTCGCGGCCGAACCCGGCGGAGATGACGGATTTCAATATCTGGTCGCTGAACGGCCGCGTGTTCCCCGCTACCCTGCCGATGGTGGTGCGCACCGGCGAGCGCGTGCGCATCCGCGTCGGCAACCTCAGCATGGTCGAACACCCCATGCACTTGCACGGTCACCATTTCGAGGTCAGCGGCACGGATGGCGGCCCGATCCCGCCGGAGCGTCGCTGGCGCGAGGCGACCGTCCAGGTGCCGGTCGGCACCACGCGGGATGTCGAGTTCATCGCCGACAATCCGGGTGACTGGGCCTATCACTGCCACAAGTCGCACCACACGATGAACGCGATGAGCCACAGCTTTCCGAACATGACCGGCGTTGATCAAGGGGCAGCAGCAAGCGAGATCAGCCGCCTGGTGCCGGGCTACATGCCGATGGGGAAGACGGGCATGGCGGACATGCAAGGCATGTCGGCAATGATGCCCGGCCCGCGCAACACCACGCCGATGATGGGAGGCCGTGGCCCTTATGGCTCGCTGGAAATGGGCGGGATGTTCACCACCTTAAAAGTGCGCGACCGGCTCGTCGACTACAGTGACCCAGGCTGGTATCGCGCACCGGCCGGGACGATGGCGCGGAAGGTGTCCTGATCTGTCCGGCCACACTCAGCCCTTGGCGGACGCACCCCGGCAAGCATCGTTTTGCCGTCGTGCTCGCCGCCCTCAAGCCCCGCCTGCGGCGCCGCTGGGCGCTGGCCTGCGGCCAGATGTCACCGCGGCTGCGCTCGAAATTAGCAGGAACGGAGAAACGGCGTCTAATCGAACGAGAGAACCAACTCCACCGCGTTACAACCACTCGGACACGCGTAGGCTCACCGCTCCGACACCGTCATCGCATCGTCGACCGCATCGAGCTCGCCCAGCATCCACGGCTGATACGAGGATCCTCTCGGCTCGGTTTCCGACGCGGCCACGACGGGAACGCCTGCGCCTAAGGCGATGCTCTTCATGCGGTCCGCAACTGCGTTGCTCGCCTGGCGGTTGACGATCAACATGCGGACGCGATGATGCCGCAAATCATCCTCGAAAGCGGCAACGTCGGACGCACTCGTTTCAGTCTCGTTCATCACCGCGAGCTGGAAATGCTGGTTCAGCGATAGCAAGCCTAGGGCGGCGATCATGTAGCCGAAGACCGGCTCGGTCGCTGTTATACCTGCGCCTTTCAGCTTTTGCCGCAACCCTGCTATCCTTTCTCGCAGCGGCGTCATGGTCGCTTCGAAGCGGGCCAAACGCTGCGCATAGCCTGCCGCGTGCGCCGGGTCAGCGGTCGCAAAAATCACCTGTAATGCGCGCGCGAGTGCCGGCATAGTGGCTGGATCGTACCAGATATGCGGGTTGTCGCCCAAGTGATGTCCGGTGAGAGCTGCTACGATCACGACATGGTTCGCCGGCACACGCGCCGCCTCGATCAGGCGATCCATCCAGGGGTCGTAGTCGATGCCGTTCTCGATGATAAGCTCGGCGTTGGAGACGGCGCGCGCCACCGACGGGCTGACCTCGAACAAATGCGGATCCTGATCCGGGTTGGCGAGAATGCTGGCGACAGCGACGTCGTTGCCGCCAATCTGCCGGGCAATGTCGCCGTAGAAGTTCTCTGCGGCGACAACGCGCAGCGGCGGTGCAGCCCGGGCGCAGCAGGGCAGCAACAGCGCCATGACGCACGTTAGGCAAGAGTAAGTCATTACTTTACCTTCTGAACAAGGAAAGTTTGCAAGGGATGATATAATGTAGCAATCCATTAGCAGATCAAGGTCTGTCATCGCACGTCGAGGGTAGATACCCACCTTTGTGGCAGCTACGCTGATTACCGAGAGCAGGGCGGTTTGTCCAAATCTACGCAGAAGCGACACAGAGCCCGCGGAGGTTCTTCAGCGTGCTTGAGGAGCGGGACCCATCGGTGCGGACTGCCAATCCAAAGCTCGGAATGGAGCATACCACCAACTCACACCGGCGATCCTGAGTCTTAACCTCCGGTGTCAAGGAAGCAAGCAAGGCCTGCTTTTTTGAAAAAAAGCAGCAAAAAACTTTTATCCCTGCTGTCGCGGAGGTTTCTGCAGCGCGCGCCCAAGGGAACAAAAGTTTTTTGGTTCTTTTTTTCAAAAAAGAACCGCTTGCTTGCGTGTCACCGGCCGAGATCCAAGATCATTGGTATTCCACCATTGCCGGACCACTAGACGCAGCTTACGTTATGTTATAACGACGCTCAAGTGGAAATTTATCGCCGCTCTGGTATGTCTGGTACTGTCCCAATGCGCAGCCAAGGTTCGCGCGTATGGTAACCGCTTCGGTCGACCTGCAACGGGTGACGCTCGCTCGTGGCCGCCGAGACGTCTTAAGCGGCGTGACGTTTTGCCTCGAAGGCAGCGAATTCGTGGGGATGCTCGGTCCGAACGGCGCTGGCAAGACGACGCTCATGCGGGCCCTGCTTGGCCTGCTACCTGTCGGGAGCGGAGACATGCTGGTCCTGGGCGAGAGGCCGAGGCGCGGCAACCCGGCCATCGGCTACATGCCGCAAGCACGGGCAGGCGTGGGTGGGTTGCGGCTCAGCGGGCGCGACTTCGTGGCCGGTGTCGTCAGTGGCCACCGCTGGGGTCTGCCCTTGCTGGACCGCGACGGCCGGCGGGAGGTCGATTGGGCGCTCGACATGGTCAACGCGCGGGAGCTTGCGGCCCGCCCGCTTTCGGAAATGTCAGGAGGCCAGCGGCAGCTTCTGTTGCTGGCGCAGGCGCTGATCGGCCGCCCGCGCCTGTTGCTGCTGGATGAGCCGTTGATGAGCCTGGACCCGCACCACCAGCGCAGCGTCGTCGAACTCGTGCGCTCCGTGCAAAAGGAACTTCGTGTGACCGTGGTGTTCAGCGCGCACGAACTCAATCCGCTGCTCGGCAGCCTCGACCGCGTCCTCTACCTCGGTGGCGGCAGTGCGGCGCTGGGCACCGTGGACGACGTGATCACCGGACCCGTGCTGTCTCGGCTCTACGGCTCTGCCATCGACGTGGTGCGCGTCAACGGCCGCATCTTCGTCATGTCCGGCGGTTCCGACGTGGAACGTGACGAGCATCAGCATGGCGCCGGCCTGCACGCCCACGCACATGAGCAGCAACGAGGCGCCCATGCTGTCGTATGACTTTATGCGGCACGCCTTTGCTGCGGCAACGATCGTTGCCGTTCTTGCAGGGCTGGTCGGATACTTTTTGGTGTTGCGAGGCCAGGCGTTTGCCGGCCATGCGCTGGCCCACGTGGGGTTCACCGGGGCAACAGGTGCGGTGCTGCTCGGCATGGCGCCGCTCTGGGGCTTGGTGTCGGTGTCCGTCGCAGCAGGGATTGGCATTGGCCTGATCGGCGGCGGCCTTGCGCAGCGCGACGTGGCCATCGGCATGGTGTTGTCGCTCGCACTCGGCACGGGCTTGCTGTTCCTGCACTTCTACACCGCGTTCGCGACGCAGGCGACGGCGCTGCTGTTCGGCAACGTGCTTGCCGTGGACGCCCGCACGATCGGATGGCTGCTGTTACTGGCGGTGCCCAGCCTGGCCGCACTTGCACTGATGTCGCGCCCCCTGCTGTTTGCCAGCCTGCAGCCGGAATTGGCCGAAGCCCGGGGCGTGTCGCTGCGGCTTCAGGACGTGCTCTTCCTGGTGATCGTGGCGCTTGCCACGGCCGAGTGCGTGCAGATCGTCGGCGTGTTGCTGGTCTTCGTGTTGATGGTCGGGCCAGCCGCTTCTGCGCAGCGTCTGACGACGCGCGTCGGCACCGGGCTGCTGCTGTCACTGGGCCTGGCACTTGGCGAGGCGTGGCTCGGCATCGCACTCTCCTATTGGACGGACTGGCCAGCAAGTTTCTGCATCAGTGCGCTCAGCGTCGGCGCCTACGCGGTGGCTGGCGTGCCTGGCTTGCTGGGTAGGCCTCGCGCGAGTGCCTCTTCCATCTCGGCCTAAAGCCACGGACGGTTGGCGACGCAGCAGATATTTGCGTTGCTAACCAGCGCGCTGCCGCATCGATACGTGTAGATCACGTGATAGATCGGATGGTGTAGACGTCAGAGTATTTCGAAAGCGCCACGGGTCAGCACCGCGTTTGACATCGCCGATAGCTTACCGTTATATCATAACATCACATTCGAGTAAGCGGGTTCCATGGCGTTGTTCCGCGCGGCAGTCACGTGCACGTTGGCCACTCTTCCGATGGCTGTCGCTCTCGCCGACCAAACCCAGCCGACTGCGATCACGCCCGCGCCAAACTCCCCTCCCACGCGCCAGGCCCCTGCACCCGGCACGACGGAAGACATCGTGGTTACAGCGAAGAGGTTGACCAAGGCGCGCAGCGACATCGAGACACGCATAGGTGCGACGGTCTACACGCTTAGCAGCAAGGCCATCCTGAACCAGCCTGGCGGTGAAGACATACCACTCAACCAGACTCTCCTTCAGACGCCCGGTGTTTCCCAGGATTCGTATGGCCAGATCCACCTTCGGAACGACCATGCAAACATCCAGTACCGCATAGACGGCGTTATCCTTCCAGAGGGAATTAGCTTCTTTGGCCAGAGCCTGACCTCGCGCTTCGCCTCCTCGATCGACCTGATTACCGGCTCGCTTCCTGCTCAATACGGACTAGTCACGACGGGGATCGTCGACATCCAAACCAAGTCAGGCACGTTTCAGCCTGGCGGGTCGATCGGCTTCTACGGCGGTAGCCACGGCTGGCTGGAGCCGAGCGCCGAATATGCCGGCTCTTTCGGCCACTACAACTACTACTTCGCCGGCGACTACCTTCAGAACGGCATTGGCATCGAAAACCCGACCAGATCCTACGAACCGCTGCACGACGACACGCAACAGGGACACGGTTTCGGTTACGTGGAAGACATCATCGACTCGACAAGCAAGATCACTGCCCTCTTCGGCGTCTACCAAGGCGCGTTCCAGATCCCGGACAATCCCGGGCAGCCGGCAGTGTTTTCGCTCGGCAATCTCTCCACCTTTAACTCTGCCCTGCTCAACGAGAGCCAGACGGAGAGCAACGATTACGGAGTGCTGTCCTACCTAAAGGCGGAAGATGATTACAGCGTTCAAATCTCCACCTTCGAGCGCTACAGCCGCCTCGCCTACACGCCCGACCATGTGGGTGATTTGCTGTTCTACGGCCTGTCACAGAACGCCGTTCGCTCGGACGTGGCCGAAGGCGTGCAGGCCGACGGCAGCTACCAGCTCGGCGACAACCACACGCTTCGCTTCGGCCTTCTGTTCACCGGCGAGCGGGCGACGTCGAGCACGAGTTCCGAGGTGTTTGCCTGCCTCGTCGCCGATTGTTCAAGCGCGGGCACGACGCCTCTGCATGTGGCAGATGGAAGCGGAGAGACGGGGTTCACGTACAGCGCGTACCTGCAGGACGAGTGGCATGTCGTGCCGACACTGACGCTCAACTACGGCGTGCGCTACGACGTGCTGAACGCCTACACCGACGCGGAGCAGCTCAGCCCGCGCGTCAACCTGGTTTGGAAGCCCGAGGCAGCGACAACGTTGCACGCCGGCTACTCGCGCTACTTCACGCCTCCTTCGCTGGAGAACATCTCAGGGCAGGCTGTCGGCAAATTCGCCGGTACTACCGGCTACCCTGGCGGCTACACTCCGGCATCTCCGCCGTCGGACGCACGCATCCTGCCCGAACGCTCGAACTACTTCGACGCCGGCGCCGAGCACGTGGTGCTGCCCGGCTTCAAGCTGGGCGTTGACGGCTACTGGAAGATTGCGCGTGACTTGATAGACGAAGGGCAATTCGGCGCACCCATCATCGAGTCAGTGTTCAACTACGCCCACGCCAACGTCCTGGGACTGGAGCTCACCGCCAGCTACGACGTTGGCAACTTCTCGGCCTACGGCAACTTATCGATTGGCCGAGAGCGCGCGACCCAATTGGTGTCGCAGCAGTTCAATTTCAGCCCCGATGATCTCGCGTACATCTCTCACCACTATATCTACACCGACCACAGCCAGTTCTACACGGCGTCCACAGGCACGTCCTACAACCTGTTTGGCACCCATCTGAATGCGGATTTGCTTTACGGGACCGGCTTGCGTGAGGATTCAGGCGACGTCCCAAACGGCGGTCAGGTGGCGCCCTATCTACAACTCAACCTCGGGGCGACCCATCGTTTCGACCACGTGCCGGGTGGTCCGTTTGAGATCAACGCAGCCATTCTCAACGTCACGGACAGGATTTATGAAATTCGGTCTGGCACCGGAGTGGGCGTGTTCGCGCCGCAATACGGGCCTCGGCGAGCCTTCTACGCAGGTATTCGGAAATTTTTTTGATTACAGTCGGAACGGGGTGGGTGGCCGAATGGCCCGGTGATGACGCCATCTTTGACCAGATGTGACCCGTGGTGATCAGGCCGCTGTTAGCACGTCGGCATCATCATCGCACTCTGACGTTCACCTTTGATGTAAATCTGCGTAAACACAAATTCCTGTCTCAGAAATGGCCGAGGTGGAACGGGGCTGATAGGAGGACGGTAACCTAACGGTTGGAATGAACCCGGTAGTCACCTCGCTCGAAGCGGTATGCGTGAGTGGTAGCCGTGCGCCAAATTATCGGCACTTTGCTATTGAGGCTGGGTCAGGTAGGGGCTCATGGCAACGCACATGCGCGGAAAAGGCGGAACACGGTATGCGGCACCCGGCACGATAACCATCAGCTTTCCACGCGCGGCATCTGTCCCCTACAAGTGAGTAGCCGTCGCCGAGAAGCGTTCCTGTCACCCGCGGGTTGCTGCAAGAGTCGTGCTGTAAGCCGTTGAAGTTCTAAGCCTTCGTGCCGGAGTCGCATGGGCTGGAGGTGGCGCTGACAACGTTGTTGCAATCATGGCGTTGTTGCAGGGGTATGGCTTGGCGTAGTTCGCCACCTGGGTGCCCACGTTCCCGCCGCCTGCGACCGGATCAAGGTTCTGGACCCAGTTGTTAGAGACGACCTGATTGCGGCCGCTGGAGATCGTGAGCCCGCATTTGCCTCTGTGGAATACGATATTGCCGATAAAGCGTGCGCCGATCACCTTCTAGTTCAGCCTGCACTTTACCGACTAATGCTGCCTATCTGAGGACGGCCCCGCCAAACAGAGACAAGCGTCTTGTTTGCGAGAAAACCGCAAGAACTCATGGTCAAGCTTTCGCGGACCTTTGTACCGCGCAGACGATTTAAGGCCACACGTCTCGGCAAATTCAGCGCTAGGCGGCAGTTTCGGCCGCTCGTCTCTGGGGCGCATTCCTCCGTTTGAAGTGCGGCGGCTTCTTGCGTGGCGAGACGTTGTGACTCGGAGGGAAGTGCAGGGGCGGCAAGGACGCCCCCGCATCCAGTGTCACGGAGCGTAGACGCCGATGCAGCCTTTCGGACAAGCCGTGTTGCTCGTGCCTGCAGTTAGCGGAAAGAAAATTTCATTGTTGATCGAGTCTGCAGCGACGGAATGCGAGTTCGTTGCAGTCGGGATGGCGCTGATCAGTTGCAAGGTCGCAGCGTCGACGATGCCGAGCACAGGCCCGGTGGCGTTGTTACGCGCCGCCAAGTCGTAGGTCTGGTTGGCCGAATCGTAAGCCACCTCGTCCGAGCCGCCAACGGAGAAGGTTGCAAGTACTTTGCCACTGAGTGCGTTGATGACCTGGGTGGGCAGTGGCGTAGCGGCAGTGTTGTTGGCGACACTGCAGCCGAGCAGCAATTGCTGCTTTGGACCCAGGGCCGCACCGTTGGGTTGACAATTGCTGACCGGCAGGGTGCCCACGACGCGACGAAGTACTGGGTCGATGATCGCAATCTCGCCGTTCTTCTGGTTGAGGCCGACCTGCGGGACGCTGAGGTAGAACACTCCGCGGCGCGGATCGAAGACTGGCTGCTCGATACCGTTGGTGGCATTGGCGAAGGTGATCCTTTTGAGGACCTGCCGGTAGCCGTCCGGCGTGTAGATCAGGGTGACGAAGGGCGGGCTGTCGGCGTCGTTGACGACCGCGGCGATGTGGTCCTTCGGGTCGTAGCCAATCGAGTCGGCGCGCATCGTGCCGCCGGTGGAGATGGTTTGCACGACCAGGAGCGAGCGTTCGTCGATGATCTTGACGGTGCTGTTGCCGTCTCCTGCCCAGACGTAGCCGTCGCCGGTGGGTTGGCTGCCGTTCGGGCCGGCGATGTTGTTGTCGCCGCCGGCTGGGCCGGCGAAGCCGCCAACTTGGCCGATGACGCGCCGCTCGTTGACGTTGACGACGTCGATGGAGTTGTTCGAGCGGTCAGGAAGGAAATAGAGGCCGAGCGTGGGGTCGAGGGAACTGATGTCGAAGACGGCAAGCGGGTTGCCGGGTATCGGAATTGTATGCACCAGCTTGTATTGCGGCGGCGCAGCCGGAGCGGCGCTGGCCGGGGCAACGCAGTTTGCAGCGAAGCCGGTCGCGCAGGCGAAAAGCGCGAGAGCGCGGGATGTCGGACGCATGGTTATCTCCCAATAGAGGGCAAGTGCCGGTTGGCTCCGGCACTTGCGCGGGTACGAACCTCGAGTGTGGCTCGGAGTTCTGACGGTGGAACGGGCGCGAGCGGTGGTCAAGCCCGGCAATCCTCAAAGGTATCGACATGCAGAGATGGTTCAGGGCACCTTTCAAGACTTACGGCCAAAGGTGAGATGCAAGTGCCCGGCAGACCTGGTGACCCGGACGCGCAGATCCGAGTTCCCGATGGTAAGACCTTTGTCCTGAACAGCACGTCTCCTGCCTCAGCTCGGCTGAAAAGGCTTGATGGCTAACTGCCGTATCGCTAATTGTTGCGTTGCAGCACGAAAGGCGCTGAACAGGCGGCAGATCATCCAACAACCACATCAGGCATCTGACGCTTGTGTGTAGGCCTTGACACAGATGAGACAAATGACGGCGGCTGCGTTCCTTTGAGCTTTGCGCTCTTCGCCGAAAAAGCTGCATTGTCAGACGTGTTGTTACCGTCGATACGACTCGGATGGTGTCTTTCACGGTAGCCGCACTCAGCACAATTCCGACCGCAGAGGTTGGCGCGGCTACGGCAACACCAACCGCGTTTCCATTCGCATTTTCGTTTCCGCGTACGCGCCATTAGACGCTCGCTATCACGTCCGGTCCAATGCCTGTCCCGACCGGCTCACGGCTGGTGCGCTCGAACGCAGCAGCAAATCTGGCCACAGCGAGCCTCCGAGGCCAGGCAAGATCATCATGTCCGAGGCTTTTGCTGTCTGCCCATCGCGTTACCGGCGTTGATCGTTATAGTGAGCGACGGTGTGAAAACCTACGTTGAGTTCTCGTCCGGCAGTGGCTACTCCTGGTTGGAAAGTCTTTGCACATTGCGGGCATTTGAAGTCTTTGCACATTGCGGGCATTTGATCTTCCAGACTCGGTCGAGTTCGTCGACCTGATGAGACACGTGATCAGCCACCGCGTCGCTGGTGCCGCTCCACAGCGGAGTTTGTAACCTGAGCTTACGGCCGGTCCCGGCTAGACTTGATGAGCGCCGGACGTAAAGGCAGTGGGGTCATCGGGGCCGCACAGTCTCGCAGTGAAGGCTGTCAGAACGTGTCCAGCGTGATCAAAGGAGTGTGGTTAGCAGTCCTGCGTCGAAGAGACTTAGACCAACCGGCCTGAAGGTTGACCGTTCCGAAGCAAGCAAGGCCTTCTTTTTTGAAAAGAAGCAAAAAACTTTTGACTCCGCTGTCGCAAACCTTTCCGAAGAGCGCGCGACAGCGAAGTCAAAAGTTTTTTGGTCCTTTTTTCAAAAAAGGACTGCTTGCTGTCGATGTGTCAGCTTCAACGCCAGTTCGTATCACCTGTGACACTCGGCAGCTTTCGTCCGCCTACTCTGGGAGACGATGCCGCGCTCGCCATCCGAATAACCCGTTTGTGTATCGCCATCTCGGCAGTTTTGCATCCAACACGAGCGGGTACAACGTGGGCAAAACCAGCAGCGTCAGCATCGTGGCCGTGATCAGCCCGCCGATTACCACGGTGGCCAACGGACGCTGCACTTCAGCGCCGGCGCTGGTGGAAACCGCCATCGGCAGGAAGCCGATGGATGCGACCAGCGCGGTCGTCAGCACGGGGCGGAGGCGCTTGTCGGCAGCGTCGCGGGCGGCGTCCCGTGCGTTGCGGCCGGCGCGGCGCTCGTCTTCGATGTAGCTTGCCAGGACCACGCCGTCGAGGATCGCCACGCCGAAGGTGGAGATGAAGCCGATCCCCGCCGTGACGCTGAACGGCATGCCTCGCAACACCAGCGCGGCAATCCCGCCGGTGGCCGCCATCGGCACGTTGAGGAATATGAGGGCGGACAACCGGAGGCTGCCAAAGTTGAGGTAGAGCATCAGGAAGATCAAAGCGAGCACGCCCGGCACCACGATCAGCAGGCGTGCGTCCGCACTCTGCAGGTTTTGGAAATTGCCGCTCCAGTCCATCGTGTAGCCGGGCGGCAACTTCAGTTGCTCGCCCACTTTTCGCTGCGCCTCGGCCACGAAGCTCGCCACGTCGCGGCCGCGCACGTTGATGTCGATGTCGATCTTGCGCTGCAGCTTGTCCCGCTCGATCGTCGCCGGCCCGTCGGCCACGCCGATGTCGGCCACCGCCGAGAGCGGCACCGACTGGCCGTCCGCCATGCCAACCGGCAGGCGGCCGATCCGGTCCGCGCTGCTGCGCGCATCGGCTGCCAGCCGCACCACGATCGGCGTCTCGGTGTCGTTCTGTCCGTAGACCATGCCGGCTGCGTGGCCGCCCAGCGCGTCGACCACGGCCAGCACGTCCTCTGCCGACAGGCCGTAGCGGGCGACGCGTGCGCGGTCCACCCGGATGGTGAGCGCCGGCAGGCCGCCTTGCCGTTCGGCCCGCACGTCCGCCGAGCCTCGGATGGACTGCACGATGCGCGCGGCCTGCTCGCCCAGCTTACCCATTTGGCTGAGGTCCTGCCCGAAGATGGTCAGCGCCACGTCCGAACGCACGCCCTGCAGCAAGTCGTCCATGCGCATCTGGATCGGTTGGGAGAACTCGAACGCCACGCCGGGCACTGCCTGCTTCAGCTTGGCCTCCATCGCCGCCTGGACGCCCTCCTGGGTCGGCGCCGTGGTCCACTTCCCGGGCGGCTTGAGGATGACGTAGCTATCGGTGCTCTGCACGCCCATCGGGTCGGTGGGCGTCGCAGCACTGCCGGTTTGCGAGACCACCGTTTCCACGTCCGGGAAACTGCGTATCACCCGCTCGATCTCGCCCACAATGCGCAGCGAGGCGTCCAGGTTCACGCTCGGCAACCGCGTCGACGTGCACACGATTGCACCTTCGGCCAGCTGCGGGATGAACTCGCCGCCAAGCCCCAGCGCCAGCACGA
Source organism: Acetobacteraceae bacterium (assembly GCA_965198755.1). Classification (GTDB taxonomy): domain Bacteria; phylum Pseudomonadota; class Alphaproteobacteria; order Acetobacterales; family Acetobacteraceae; genus BOG-908. Next base: position 1,699,928 of record OZ240673.1, on the reverse strand, counting down.
CGGAGCCGGCGAACAGGCCGGCAGCGAGCCCCGCGGTGAGCCAGGGGTGGCGCATGGTGCGGCGCAGCACCGGCGTGTAGCCGGCCCGCGCCCAACGGACCAGGCGGGTGTCTTGCTCCGCCGCGCGGCCGCCCAGGAAGCTCGCCGCCATCGGTGGTATCGCCAGCATCGTCACCACCAGTGCGCTGACCAGCGCCAGCATCACCGTAAGCGCCATCGGGCGGAACGTCTTGCCCTCGATGTCCTGCAGGGAGAGCACCGGCAAATAAACCAGCGTGATGATGAGCACCGAGAATATCACCGGCCGCGCCACCTCGGCCGCCGCACCTGGCACCACGCGCACCGGGTCGCGCTGCGGCGGCTCGGCTGCGGATTGCCGGCGCAGCACGTTCTCCACCAGCACCACGGCGCCGTCCACGACCAGGCCGAAATCGAGCGCGCCGAGGCTCATCAGGTTGCCCGAGATGCCCAGCGCCCGCATGCCGGCGAACGCCATCATCATCGACAGCGGGATGACCGTCGCCACGATCAGCCCGGCGCGCAGGTTGCCCAGCATCAGGATCAGGATCACCACCACCAGCGCGGCACCTTCCACCAAATTGTGGGTGACGGTGCCGATGGCGCGCTGGATGAGGTCGGTCCGGTCGTAGAACGTGCTGATCTGCACGCCGGGCGGCAAGGTTTTCTGTAGCGCCGCCATCCTGGCTTTCAGCGGCGGCAGCACCTCGCTGGCGTTCAGGCCGTACTGCATGTCGGCCACGCCCACGATCGTCTCGCCCTGGCCGTCATGGGTCACAGCACCCAGGCGCAGCTTGGGTGCAAGCTTTACCTGCCCGACGTCGCCCACCGTCACCGGCACGCCGCCCGGCGTGGTCTTCAGCACGATGCCGGCGATGTCGGCCGGGTTCTGCGCCAGCGCCATGCCGCGCACGATCTCCTGCTCGTCGCCGTGCTCGACGTAGGCGCCGCCGCGCGTGGTGTTGTTGGCGGCGATGGCGTCGAACACCTGGCGCACCGAAATGTCTTGCGCGCGCAGGCGCTCCGGCGAGATCTCGATCTCGTATGTTTGCAACTGGCCGCCGTAGATGTTGACGGCGACGATGCCAGGCACCAGCCGCAACTGCGGCACGATACGCCATTGCAGCATCTGGTAGAGCTGCATTTGCGTGTAGCCGGGCCCGCGCAGCTGGAACTCCAGCACCTCGCCCAATCCCGTGGCGAACGGGCCCTCGGTGGGCTCGCCCACGCCGGCCGGCATCATCGCGCGCGCCTGCTGCAGCTGCTCGAACACCAGCGCGCGCGCGTTCTGTTCGTCGGCGCCGTCCTCGAAGGTGACGTAGACTGCCGACAAGCCGAAGCGCGAGGTGGAGCGCACGTCCTTCAGCAGCGGCAGGCCGGCCATCTGCGTCTCGATCGGAAAGGTGACCAGCCGCTCCACCTCCAACGGGCCCAGCCCCGGCGCCTCCGTCAGCACCATGACCTGCTTGGGCGAGATGTCGGGCACGGCGTCGATGGCAAGCTGGCGCAGGTTCAGCCCGCCGGCGATCAGCACCGCCAACGCCAGCACCAGCATCAGCCAGCGCCGCGCCACGAGCGCGCCGAAGAAACCCTGCATCAGTTGCCGCCCAGAAGGTTCTGCTGCAGCACGGATTTCAGCGCGAAGCTGCCCTTGGTGGCCACGGTGTCGCCAGGCTTTAGGCCGCTGCGCACCTCCACCCAATCCGGGCGCTCGACACCGAGTTCGAGGTCACGCGGCTGAAACGCCGCCTCCGACACGCGCACGAAGGCCACGTGCCTGTCGTCGATCGACTGCACCGCCTCGGCCGGGATGACCGTGCCGCGCCGCTGGCGGTCGCTGGTCAGCGTGACGTCGGCGAACATGCCCGCGCGCAGTGCACCGTCGGCGTTGGCCAGCACGATGCGCGCCGGCAAGGTGCGGGAATGCGGGTCCAGCATCGCGCCCAGCGTCACCACGCGCCCCGTCCACACCCGGTCGCCGCCGCTCACCAGGCGGACCTGTGCCGGGTCGCCGACCGCGACCATGGCGGCGCCCGCCTCGGGCACCTGCGCGGTCACCAGCACCACGGACAGGTCTGCGACCGTGAGCGCCACGGTGGCGCTGTCGACCGACTCGCCGGGCGTCACCCCCACGCTGACCACCACCCCGGCGATCGGCGAAGCCAGCGAGGCCGTTCCGGGCGCGGCGACCGGGCCCATGCGCGACACGCCGAGTTGCAACGCGGACGCGCGGGCCCGGGCGGCCTGCACCTGCGCCTGGGCCTGGGTCAGAAGCAGTCGCCGGCGTTCTGCCTCGGCCCGGGCCAGCGAGCCGTCGCGCGCCAACAGCACGCCGCGGCGCCAGGCATCCTCTGCCACGGCGACGCCGGCTTGCGCCTCGCGCAGGCTGGCGCGCGCGCCGGCCAGGTCGTCCTGCGCGGTCACCAGGCTGGGCACGTCGAGCTCCGCCAGCATCTGGCCCGGGCGCACGCTGTCGCCGGGCTGTGCCAGCAGGCGGCGGATGCGGCCGGGTGCCAGCGGGCGGAGGATTGCGACGTGGCCCTCGTCGAAACCGACGGTGCCTGGCACGTGCACGGGCTCGGTGATCTGGCGTTGCGTCGCCTGGGCGGTTTGCAGGCCGATGGTGCGTTGCTGCTCGGGTGAGATCGTGATGGGAGCGGCGGCAGATAAGAAAAGCAAGGCAAGCAAGCGGTTCTTTCTTGATAAAAAGAACCAAAAAACTTTTGCTCCCTGTCGGGTGTTTGTCCTGGAGCGCGCGACAGCGAAGTCAAAAGTCTTTTGCTTCTTTTCTTCAGAAAAGAAGGCCTTACTTGCCTGCCTCAAGGCAGCTTTCCCTCGGCCAGCAGCACTCGCTCCCGCGCCGCCGCAACATCCACCGCCGCCGTCGCACGCGCCAGATCCGCGTCCGACGCCAGCGCCTGCGCGCGGACCACCTCCACCAGGGACATCTCGCCCAGCCGCCAGGCCCGCTCAATCTGGCCGCGGCGCTGGTCCAACGCCGCTGCCTGCCGCTTGGTTGAGGGCAACACCTGCTCCGCGCTGAGCAGCGCCGCGCGGCTGATCCGGATGGCGGTCACCACCTCGCGCCTGGCGAGCTCCAGCTGCACCATGGCGCGCGTCACGGACTGCTCGGCAGCGGCGCGCAATGGGGCGTTGCGTCCGGCCGTGGCGAAGGAGAAGCGCAGCGTCACGCCGAACCGCGTGTCCCAGCGCTGGCCCGGCTGCTTCTCGTTGATGCTCTGCAACCCGAGCTCCGGGTCGTCGCGGTTCTGTATTCCGGCCAGACGCGCGCTTGCCTGCGCGGCCGAGAGGGCGCGCTCGGCGGCCAATATGCGCGGGTGGCCGGCCAGCAGCGCGGCAGCCGGCAACGGACGTGCTGCGAGCGGCACGGAACCGGCCAGCTCGGGCATGTTCTCCTCACCGGTGATGGACGACAGGCTGGCGCGGCCCTGCTCCAGTTCGGCCTGCGCGTTGTCCAGGGTGGCCTGCGCACTGTCGGCTTCGGCGTCGGCGGCCAGGGCGTCGCTTTGCGGCGCCTCGCCGACGGCCAGTCGGCGGTGCACGTCGGCCGCCAGCGCCCGTGCCGTTGCCGCGCGCTTCTCGGCAGCCTCCTGCCTCCCGGACGCACGGGCCGCTTGCACCACCAGGTCCAGAACCTGTCCGGCCAACGCCAAGTGCGTGGCGTCTTCGTCCGCCGCCACGGCGCCGCCCTCGGCCTGGGCGGCTTTCTGCGTGGCAGTCCCTTCACCGGGCAGCCAGATGGGCGTGGCCAGCTCCGCCTGACTGGTGATGTAATTCTGGTTGCTGCCCAGGATACGGTCGTTGATGTAGCTGCCAGTCAGGCTCGGCGCGTTGGGAAACAGGGCGCCGCCGGCGGTGAAACGTGCGGCTGCGACGTTGCCGCGGGCTGCCAAATCCTGGCGTTGCGGCAGCTGCGCCCAGGCCGCCGCCACGGCATCGTGGAACGTGGCGACATGCCGGGTTTGGGCGGCCAGGTCCGTGCTATAGCCGCCGACTGCCATGGCGAGCGAGGAGATAAGCCAGAAGACGCGGTCGCGCATAAAGCAGTTACCCGATGAAGTGTCTGCACTCGTCGCCGAATGACCGCGAACGCATGACGGGCGGCAAGCCGGCTAGTTCTTTCTCACACAAAACAACAAGACGTTTGTCGGCATGTTCCGCGTTCGGCAGAGTGGTTCGGGTGTCCGCGGCAGCACGGCGTCAGCGATGCGGGGACGCAAAAGTCGGAAGAGTTAGCGCGCAGTGAAACTCTAGTCGCCAAGCCGCCGGCGTCCACACCCGATGCCTCACCCTGACCGGTAACTGACAAGGCGAACGGTTCTATCTGAGGAAACAACCGAGGAAGTTGTCCGAAGCCCTACTATGCAGCAGACTCCGCGACGGCGACGGTGGAAGTTGTTTGCTCGGCGGTTATATATTCGAAGCGCACCCCGACCGAGACGAGGGCTATCTTCGACGCGCGATCGTCGTTCGGCCATCCGGCCTGTTCAAGGCCAAGCACCCGCGGCGGTGGCTGACGCGAGCCTTGGGATTGACCCGTTTGCGTGGACATCCTGAAGCTTTCACCAGAGGTATTCCTGACGCCCAGGACCCGGCCGGCCTATTCACCCGAGTCCACCGCCAGACGGTCGACCTGTTTGCGTGCTGGACGGTATCTCGGGGATCTTGCGCGGAGGTTTGAGCCGACGGCGCAGTCGAACGTTGCGTCTACAAGCAGAGTTTCTGAGCGCCGCCGTTTTGCATTCCAGGCTGAGGCTAGGATGGCCTGCTTCAGCCACATCGAAGACCGGTGTAATCCGGTCAGGCTGCGGTCCGCCCTGAGATACCCGGTCAACCATGGCCAACGAAGCAGACATGCAAACGGCAGAAGCCGACACGCAGCTCAAGAGTCTACGAGCCGTTTACGAAACGGGGCAAACTCACAAGCACAGCCCCCCTCGGCTTCAGCCGCGCGATGACCGGCAGCTATTCCTTAGATACGGCTTCGTTCTCGTCGGCACCTAGGGCGCGGGCGATTTCTATCGAGCGATCGCGTCGAGACTTGTCGGCACCTTGTTTGTCACTCATCCTGCGAGCCTAGGTTTTCGCTGCTTCAAAAGGCAGGCCTTGCCTCTCTTCCCGATTCCCGATGAACCAAGCCGTCATAGTGGCTATACAAGATGAACGGAGCCGCCCTCCAGGCGTAGCACAACGCCGGCCCGGCCGCACCGGGGTGGAGGAAGGCCGGTTCACACCTTCAGGAAACCTGATGCAACACGGCTACCGTTCGCGGCCCATGCCAGCGTGGCTCTGGTGGGCCGGTCTCATTCTCATGACGGCAGCGTTGCTGGCGCCGATACTCGTCGTGTCGGTGCCGCCCTTGTCCGACTACCCGGACCACCTTGCGCGCTGCTTCTTCCTGGCCTTCGGCGCGGCGGACCCGGTGATGTCGCGTATCTTCGCGGCCCGATGGCAGCTCGTCCCCAACCTGGCGATCGATCTGATCGTGCCGCCGCTGATGCACGTGCTGCCACCGTTGGTGGCCGGGCGCGTGTTCGTCGCCCTGGTCGTTCTGCTCCCAGCGACCGGCATCATCGCCCTCAGCGTCGCCTTATTCCGAGTGCTCTCGCTGTGGCAGCTGGGCGCCGGCTTCGTCGTCTACAATATGATGTTCCTGTCGGGCTCGCTGAATTTCCAGCTCGCCGCCGGCGTGGCGCTGTGGGGGGCGGCCGCCTGGGTCGCCACGTCGGATCGCCATCTGGGTCTCGCCGCTCTCCTGGCTGCCGGCTTCGCGCTGCTCGCGTATTTCTGTCACCTGTTCGGCTTCGGGTTCTTCGCGGTGCTGATCGGCTCGGCCGAACTGGCGGCCATCCTGCGGCGCGGCCTGGGCGATCCGTCCGGTCGCCGCTTCGCCGCACGCCGTGTGCTGGCCGTCGCAGCCGCGCTGGCGCCCTGCGTCGTACTCTACCTGACGTCGTCCTTCGCCAAGGTCGGGGGTGCCGTGGTCTGGCAGCCGGCCAGGCAGAAGCTCTTGCAGCTTCTGGTCCCCGTGCTGGGCTATGCGCGCCTGGAAAGCTTCATGGTGGCCGCGGTGCTGGCGAGTGTCGTGCTGGTCTGGGCGTTGCGCGGGCGGCTCCGTGTGGCACCGCTTGCCTGGAGTGCAGTGCCCCTGTTGCTGGTCCTCTACGCGAGCCTGCCGGTGGGCGCCAAGGGCGGCTACTGGATCGATACGCGCGTCCCGGCTCTGCTCGGTTTCGTGGTGTTCGCCACCACCCTGCCAGTCCGGCTGCCGCGCAAGCAGGCGATCGTGGCCGCTGTGGTCCTGGCCAGCCTGTTTGCCGGCCGGATGGCCTACATCACCGACGTTTGGGCGGGATCGCGCCAGGACGTGTCCGACGTGCGGGCAGTCGTGGCTCTGGTCCGCCCCGGCAGCCGGGTCCTGGTGGTCGATGCGGACCCGATGCAGCACCGCTGGGAAGCCGGTACCATTCCGGCGAGCCGGGTTGCGGCCCACGGCATGGCGACCGCCTACTGGCACTACGGCGCCTTTGCGCTGATCGATCGGCGTGCCTTCTGGTCCAACGCCTTTGCCCAGCCCGGCCAGCAACCCATCGTGATCTTGCCGCCCTACGACGCGTCGGGGGACGGCGGCTTCGACCCGCCGCACGACGTGGCCTTGCTGGAGGCAAGCGCCGGCCTCGCGCCGAGCAGGGATCCTGCCAGGCTGCTCGACGGCTGGCCTGGGCGGTTCGACTTCGTGCTGGTCCTGGGCGCCGATCCCGGGCCGGCGATCGACGGCCTGCTGCCGGGCCGGCTGGCGTTCCTTCGACATACCGGCATCGCGGCGCTTTTTGCGGTCAAGCATTGAGCCAGGCCGGCACAGGCCTCGGCGCGCAGCCGCCCGCCCGGCGGCCAGGATAGTCCGCGCGGACGGCACCGGCTTGGCTTGGATGATCGCGAGCGGCGGCCTAGACTGAAGCCGATGTGAGTTGCCCGGTGGCCGCCCCCGCCGACCCGCGGCGCTTGACGATGGGAGACATGCGTTTGTCCGACACGATGTCCATCCCGCATTTGGGCGACCCCGCCGCGCATCGGGCTGACAAAGCAGCCGTCGAGCTCGCCGTCGTGGTCCCGACCTACAACGAGGCGCGCAACGTCCTCGTGCTCGCCGGCCGGCTGCACAAGCTGCTCGACGGGGTTTGCCGCTGGGAGATGATCGTCGTCGACGACAACTCGCCGGACGGCACGGCCGGCATCGTCGATGCTGCGGCCCGCGGCGGCGACACGCTGCGCTGCGTCCGGCGTATCGGGCGGCGCGGCCTGTCCACCGCGGTGATCGAGGGCTGCCTGGCGACGTTCGCCCCGCTGATCATCGTCATGGACGCCGACCTGCAACACGACGAGGCGATCATCCCGCGCATGCTCGCCTGCCTGGCCGAGCCGGAGTGCGACCTCGTCGTCGCCTCCCGCTACACCGCGGGCGGGGGAGTGGGGGAGTGGAACCGCACGCGCAAGACGGGCAGCTCGGTTGCCACCTGGATGGCTCGCATGGCGACGTCCTCGCCGATCAGCGACCCAATGAGCGGCTTCTTCGGTCTCAAACGCGAGCTGTTCATCGACGTGGCACCCCGCCTGTCCGGCGCCGGCTTCAAGATACTGCTCGACATCGCCGCGTCCGCCTCGCGCCCGCTACGGATCAGGGAAGTGCCCTACACGTTCCGCCTGCGGACCGAAGGCGACAGCAAGCTCAACGCCACCGTGGTGTTCGACTACGTCGGCATGATCATCGAGAAGCGGAGCATGGGATGGATCCCGGCACGTTTCGCCCTGTTTGCCTTTACCGGGCTGATCGGCGTCGCGGTGAACATGGCGGCGCTGTCCCTGCTCGTCCGTGCGACGGGGCTGGGGTTCAACCGGTCGCAGGAGTCGGCGACCTTCATCGCGATGACGTTCAATTTCTTCCTTAACAACAACTTCACCTACGGCGACCGCAGGTTGCGCGGCGGAGCGGCGGCGACAGGTCTGCTGAAGTTCTACCTCGTGTGCGGCACCGGCGCGCTGTCCAACATCGGTGTTGCAAGCTTCGTGTTCACCCACGGCTCCGGCTGGTTCGCCTCCGGCCTCGCCGGTGCTTTTGTGGCGGCCGTGTTCAACTTCGCCATGTCCAGCCGTTACGTGTGGAGAGGCTAGGCAAAGCAAGCGGTTCTATTTTGAAAAAAGAACCAAAAAACTTTTGTACCCCTGGGTACACGCTGAGGGAGACTCCGCGACAGCAGAACCAAAAGTCTTTTGCTTCTTTTCTTCAGAAAAGAAGGCCTTGCTTTCTTGCCTCCTCCTCGCTCTGTCGCGCCAGACCGGCCTGGGCTAGCCTCGCGTTCATGCACACCTCGAAGCTCCTGGTCGCTCTGGCCATCACCGTCACCGCCCCCGCCGCCTGGTGCGCCGACCCTGCCCCGGTGGCCTCGCGCGGCGGCATGGTGGTCTCCGCCCAGCACCTCGCCTCGGAGGCCGGCGCCGACATCCTGCGGCACGGCGGCAACGCGATCGATGCCGCGGTGACCGTGGGCTACACGCTGGCCGTCACCTACCCGGAGGCCGGCAACCTCGGCGGCGGCGGATTCATGACCATCCGGCTGGCGGACGGCCGCACCACCTTCATCGACTTCCGCGAAAAGGCGCCGCTGGCCGCCTCGCCGGGCATGTTCCTCGACAAGCAGGGCAACGTGGTCCCGGGCATGTCTACCTCCAGCTGGGCGTCGGTCGGCACGCCGGGCTCGCCGGCCGGTTTGGAATACGCGCGGGTGCATTACGGTACCATGCCGCGCGCGACCCTGATGGCGCCGGCCATCCATTTGGCCAATTTCGGCTTCACGCTGAGCCAGGGCGACGCCGGCATCTTCCAGGTGGCCACCCCGCCGCTGAAGCAGGACCCGGCGGCCGCGGCGATCTTCCTGCCGCACGGCCACCCGCTGCAGCCGGGCGACCGCCTGACCCAGCCGGAGCTGGCACAGTCGCTGACCCTGATCAGCCTGCAGGGGCCCGACGCCGCGTTCTACCACGGCCAGATCGGGCGCGAGATCGCCGCCGCCGACCACGCCGGCGGCGGCCTGCTGAGCGAGGACGACTTTGCCAGATACCACGTGCGCGAGATGGCGCCGGTCACCTGCCCGTATCGCGGCTACACAGTGGTCTCCGCCCCGCCGCCCAGCTCCGGCGGTGTGACCATGTGCGAGATCCTGCAGATCCTGCAGGGCTACGACCTGGCGGCGATGGGATTCCACTCGGCCGCCGAGGTGCACGTGCTGGCCGAAGCCATGCGCCACGCCTTCATCGACCGCAACAACCGCCTGGGCGACCCGGACTTCATCGCCAACCCGGTGGCCGAACTGCTCAGCCCGGCCCACGCCGCCGACGTTCGTAGATCCATCGAGCCGGATCGCGCCACGCCAACCAGCGCCATCGCGGTGCCCGCGGCCTCGCAGGCCGTGGCGCGTGAGGGCCACCAGACCACGCAGTTCTCCGTGGTGGACGCGGCCGGCAACGCCGTCTCCGTCACCTACACGCTGAACAACTGGTTCGGCGCCGACCACATGGCGCCGGGCACCGGCATCGTGCTGAACGACGAGATGGACGACTTCACCAGCAAAGTCGGGGTGCCCAACATGTTCGGCCTGGTGCAGGGCCGCGCCAACCAGATCGAACCCGGCAAGACGCCGCTGAGCTCGATGGCGCCCAGCATCGTGACCAAAGACGGTCATCTGGTGATGGTGACGGGATCGCCCGGCGGCTCGCGCATCATCACCATCACGCTGGAGTCGATCATCAACGTTATCGACCACGGCATGACGGTGCAGGAAGCCATCGACGCGCCGCGCATCCACATGCAGGGCACGCCGGACGTGGTCCAGGTCGAACGCGGCGCGCTCTCGCCGGACACGCGCGCTCTGCTCGAGCAGCGAGGCTACAAGTTCAAGGATCTCGAATATTGGGGCGTGGACGAGGCGATCCTCGTTGGTGGGCCCACAATAGCCGGCGCGGGCTCACCGGGAGAGAGCGAGTTCCTGCCGTTGAACGCCCGGCCGGAGAAGGGCGATACGCTGTTCGGCGCGCATGACGTGCGGGGCGGGGCAGGGGCGGCTGTGGCGGCGGAGCCGAAGTAGAAAGCAAGCAAGCGCCTTCTTTTCCGAGCGCTGTCGCGGGTGGTTTCTGAAACGCGCGCAGTGGCCACTCGGACTGAAAGGCAAGGCAAGCGGTTCTTTTTTGAAAAAAAGAACCAAAAAACTTTTGTTCCCTTAAGTACATGCTGAGGGAGACTCCGCGACAGCAGAGACAAAAGTCTTTTGCTTCTTTTCTTCAGAAAAGAAGGCCTTGCCTTCCTGCACGTGACGACACGCTCGCAAACACTGGCCGCGCGTCGCCAGACACGCGAAGGACAAACGCTCCATGACGACACCGCTTCCGAGAATCCTGGTGACAGGCGCCACCGGCCAGGTCGGCAGCCGCGCGATCGACCGCCTGCTGCCTGAAAAGGACGTGCAGATCGTCGCTGCCGTACGCTCCGCCGCGAAGGCCGAACCCTTCACCGCCCGTGGCATCCCGCACGTCGTCCTCGACCTCGACGACGAGGCCACCCACCTGCCAGCGCTGCAAGGCATCGACCGCCTGCTCGTCGTCACCGGCTACACCGTGGACATGCTGCGCCAGAGCAAGTCTCTGCTGGACAACGCGAAAAAGGCGGGCGTGCAACACGTCGTCCACCTCGGTGCGTGCGGGCGCGACGACACCACCGTCGCACACTGGGCGTGGCACCAGCTGGTGGAGCGCTACGTCCAGTGGTGCGGCTTTTCTTACACGCACCTGCGACCGGAAACGTTCATGCAGAACGTGCTCAGCTACGGCGGCAAGCCGGCGATCAACAACGGTGTCATCACCGCCTTCGTGGCCGGCGCACGCCTCAGCTGGGTGGACGTGGGCGACGTGGCACAGGTCGCCGCACTCGCGCTGGCACATCCGGACGCGCATGCCGGCAAGACATACAGGCTCGGCTACGACGCCGTCACCTTTGGAGAACTTGCCGAGCTGATGACGTCGATCGTCGGAAAACCGTTCCGCTACGAGCCGCTCGCGCCCGAGGTGTTCCTGCAGTCGATGATCGATACAGGTGCAGAGATGGCCTACATGTCGTGCGTGTATGACCACTGGAAACGCTACGCAGCAGGCGCGATTCCCGGCGCCGACGACACGTTTGACAACTTCCCGGACATCACTGGACGGCAACCTACCAGGTGGGCGGCGTTCATCGAGAAACACAAGGCCGAGTTGACCTACTGATTGGGACAGCAACCAACGCCTTGGGCGGTACAGACAAAAGCAAGCAGTTCTTTTTTGAAAAAAAGAACCAAAAAACTTTTGTTCCCTGGAGTACGCGCTGAGGGAGATTCCGCGACAGCCGGACCAAAAGTTTTTTGCTGCTTTTTTTCAAAAAAGCAGGCCTTGCTTGCTTGCCTAGTCTCAAGCGACCCAACACGTTGCGTTACCCACCAAAACCAGTTGCCAGCGCCACAAGCCGCACGCCGCCACCGCCCGGCGACTCCGCCGTGTTGTTCTCCACCACGCGCAACGCCGCCCTGATCACCGGGAAGTCCCTGCGTATCGCAGCAAGTTCCGCCATCCCCTCGGACGCACCTTCCGCGGTCAGCACCAACCCGTCGGTGCCCACGCTGTCGTCGCAGTAGGCGCCGTAATTCTGCAGCGCGTGCGCCAGCACCAGCCCGGCCGCCGACAAACCGAGACCGTCCACGTGCACCCAGCGCGGTATGGCAACCAGGGTACCGATCGGAACGTGGCCGGTGTAGTCGCGGAACCCCCAGTAATCCTCTCGCGACGACGGCCACACCGGCCCGTGCTTCAGCCGCGTGTAGGGCAGCAGGAAGGTCAGCGCGTGGCCGATATGGCCGGCGCGCAGTTCCCAGGCGCGCAGCACGCCGCCCATGCCGCTGGCGTCCATCGCGCGCACGCCGGGGAAGCGTCCGTCGTGCAGGAACATGCCTGGGCCGTGCAGGTCCACGCGGAAGGCGCGGCGTGCGACCAGGCCGCCATCCGGCAGGCGGCGTGCGCGGTACATCTCCAGCACGAAGCGTCCGTCCGCGTCGCCTATGAACAGGTGTCCGTCGCCCATCGGGTCTGGCCGCGCGTCACGCGGCACCTGCACGTGGAAGAAGCGCCGGTTCTCCTCGTCCCACACGCTCACCCAATGGTCGCCGGGTGCGGCGCGATACAGCGGCATGCCCCATTGTCCCGCGTGGATCAGCGCACCTCCCGCCAGCAGGTCCTGCGTCGCCGAAGAGTTCAAGGACGAGTACCGAGCCGAGCTGCCGATCGGCGTGTTCCAGGGCGAGTCCGCGGCGAACGGCCAAAGCCAAGCCTCCCTTGCGGACGATCCGACTGGCATCGTTACGGCCAGAACCATGCAACACAAAGTTTTTGTTTCTTTTTTCAAAAAGAAGCTTTCTTCCTTCGTTTCTCAACCTTAGGGTGCGTTCTGTACGGTAGCGTAGGAACCTGGGCGTGCAAATCCGTGAAAAATGCAAGTTCTGGTGTTTATCGGTGGCGGTCTTCACCACGTGTCAGGTGGTGTAGGCACGTTGATGCGCTACCTAATGGCGGAATGGTCCACCGATCCGCATGCCTTGCCCGTGCGCGTCCTCGACACCAGGGGTGCCGGCGGCGCCCTCTCCGCTGGGCTGCGTTTTGCCGCCGCGCTCGCCGTACTTCTCGGCGCCGGCGTCATTGGCCGTGTCGCCTGCGCGCACGTGCACATGACCACGCGCGGCAGTGCGCTGCGCAAGTCGCTGCTGTGCCTGCTGGCGCGCGCGCTGGGCGTGCCGGTCATCCTGCACCTGCACGGTGCGGATTTCTTCGACTTCCACGCTGCCCTGCCGCCCCGCGCACAACGCTGGCTGCGGGCGGTCATCGCCAGCGCGGACAGCATCGTGGTGATCGGCGCCGCCTGGCGCACCCGCCTGGTGCGCGAACTGGGCACGCCCGAGCGCCGCATTCACGTGGTGCTGAACGGCGTGCCGGCCGCCCCACGCGCGGTGCCGGACGATGCGGTGCCGCATCTGCTGTTCCTCGGCCGGATCGGCGCCCGCAAGGGGGTGGGCGAACTGATCGAGGCGCTCGCCGCACCGGAGATGCGTGCGCGGAGCTGGACCGCCACCATCGCCGGCGACGGCGAGGCAGACTCCTACTGCGCCCGCATCGCCGAGCTGGGTCTCGCCCACCGCGTGGCGATGCCCGGCTGGCAGGACGCGGCAAGCACCCAGGCGCTGCTGGCCACCGCCGCGGTGCTAGTGCTGCCGTCCCACCACGAGGTGATGCCGGTGGCGGTGCTAGAGGCGGCTGCGCGCGGCATAGCCATCGTCACCACGCCGGTCGGCTCGGTGCCGGAGATCCTGCAAGACGGGGTCAGCGCCCGGCTGGTCCCGCCCGGCAACGTCGAGGCCCTGGCCAGGGCGTTGGGCGAGCTGCTGGACTGTCCGCAGACCCGCGCCAGGTTGGGCGCGGCGGCGCTGTCCGTCTTCCACGACCGGCTGGACGTGGCCGCCGCCGCCGCGCGGATACAGGCGCTCTACCGAGAGGCCGCCGTGCCGCGACGGCAGCGCGCCCCCGCGCTGGAAGCCGCGGCTTGAACGAGGCCGCGCGAATCCTCGTCCTCGGCGCGTCGGGCAGCATCGGCCGCGCGGTCATGGCGGCCATCGCGGCCACGCCGGGGCTGGACGCGGTGGCTGGCCTGCACCGACGGGCGGAGACTGGCTGCGACAGCCAGTCCGTGCATGCCGACGCCACCGACGCGGCCCAGCTCTCCCGCGCGCTGGACGGCGCTACCCACGTGATCAACGCGGCCGGCGGGGCGCCCGCCACGCTGCACGCCACCGTTACCGCGCTGTGCAAGGCCGCCCGAACCAGGCCGGACCTGCGGCTGGTGCACATCAGCAGCATGGCCGTCTACGGCGCCGCCACCGGCCTGGTGACCGAGGCCGCACCACTGTTCGCCCAGACGGCCTACGCCGCCGCCAAGATCGCCGGCGAGGCCGAGGTTGTGACCCGCATTGCGTCGGGCCTGCCGGCGGTGATCCTGCGCCCCGGCATCGTCTACGGCCCCGGCAGCGCGCAGTGGACCGGCCGCTTCGCCCGTCTGCTGCGCCAGCGCCGCCTGGGCGACCTGGGTGCTGCCGGCGACGGGTTCTGCAACCTGATCCACGAGCGCGATGTGGCCGCCGCCTGCCTCGCCGCGTGTCTGACGCCGGACGCCGGCGGCCTCGCCTTCAACCTGGCCAGCCCCGCGCCACCCACCTGGAACGAGTACCTCGCCAGCTTCGCCCGCGCCCTGCGCGCCACGCCGGTGAAGCGCATCACCGCCCGCCAACTGCGCCTCGAGGTGGGCGTGCTGGCGCCGATCCTGGCCGGATTGCGCGCCGCCGCACCTGGTGGTCTGCGCCGGCGCGTCCCGGACCCGATCACGCCCTCGCTGCTGCGCGCGTTTGCCCAGCGTATCCGGCTAGACCCGGCGCGGGCTGATGGCATTTTGCGGTTTCCGCGCACGCAGGACGCGGTGGGCATTGCCGAGCTGGGACGCATGATGGCGGGGGCGGTGTGAGGCGTTCGACGCTTAGAAAGAAAGGCAAGGCCTTCTTTTCTGAAGAAAAGAAGCAAAAGACTTTTGGTCCTGCTGTCGCGATGGTTCTGCCAGCGCGCGCGCAAGAGAACAAAAGTTTTTTGGTTCTTTTTTTCAAAAAAGAACCGCTTTCTTGCTTCCTTCCCCGCTAGCTCCGCTATGCTCCTAGACGCCACCGAGCTAGACCCCGGCACCCTCCTGCAAGCCGACATCTGCATCGTCGGTGCCGGCGCCGCCGGCATAACCCTGGCGCTGCAATTCGCCGACACGCAAACCCAGGTGCTGCTGCTTGAAGCCGGCGGCTGGGACGAGGAGCCCGCCACTCAGGCCCTCTACGACGGCGAACTGGCCCCCGCCACCCGTCACCCGCCGCCGATCCGCTACCGCCGCCGCCAGTTCGGCGGCTCCACCGCCATCTGGGGCGGCCGCTGCGTGCCGTTCGACCCGATCGACTTCGAGCCGCGCGCCTGGGTGCCGCATTCCGGCTGGCCGATCCCCTACGAGCAGGTCGCCCGCCACTACGGCCAGGCCGCCGCCCTGTGCGAGGCCGGCGACGCCCATTTCCACGCTGCCCGGGACTGGCCCGACATCCTGCACGGCTTTGCCGGCGCGGACTTCTCCGCCGACACGCTAGAGCGGTTCAGCTGCCCCACCAACTTCGCCCGCCGCTACGCTGCCCGCCTGCGCGCGGCCGCCAACATCCGCGTGGTGCTGCACGCCAACGTCACCCAGATACGCACCGGCCAGGACGGTGCCGCCGTGACCGGCCTGGCCGCCGCCAGCCTCGCCACAGCCAGCATGGCCGGCCGCCGGTTCGAGGTCGGCGCAGAGACCTACGTGCTCGCCGCCGGCGGGCTGGAGACCACCCGGCTGCTGCTCGCCAGAAGCGACCAGCATCCGGCCGGCATCGGCAACGCGCACGACCAGCTCGGCCGCTTCTACATGTGCCACTTGGCCGGCACGCTGGGCGCGCTGCGTCCGCACGTGGCGGTCCACCACGGCTACACCCTAGCCGAGGACGGCGCCTACTGCCGCCGCCGCCTCACGCTGCGCCCGGACGCGCAGCGCCGCCTGCGCACCGGCAACTTCACCGCCCGCCTGCACCACCCCCGCATCGGCGACCCGTCCCACCGCAGCGGCGCGCTCTCCGCGCTATACCTCGCCGCCCCGCTCATCACCCCGGAATACGCCACCCGCCTGCAGGATGGCGGGCGCGGGCTGGCCACGTACCTCGGCCACGCCGGCAACATCGCCCGCGCGCCGGTGCAGACCGCGCGTTTCATGCTGCACCTGCTGGGCCGTCGCATGCTTGCGGACCGCAAGTTCCCCTCCATCATTGTGGCCCCGCCGTCGGGCTGCTTCAGCCTGGACGTCCACGCCGAACAACTGCCCAACCCGGACAGCCGCGTCACCCTGGGCGCCGGCACCGACGCGCTGGGCATGCCACCCCTGCGCGTCGACTGGCGCCACCTGCCGGCCGACATCGACACGGTGCGCCTGGCTTTGCGCGCGCTTGCTGCCGACCTGGCGCGCACCGGTGCGGCCACGCTGGACTACGACGAGGATGCGGTGGAAGAGCTGATGCTGCGCGACGGGGCGTATGGCGGCCACCACATCGGCACCGCGCGCATGTCGGCCAGCCCGCGGGACGGCGTGGTCGACGGCGATTGCCTGGTGCACGGGATGCGCAATCTGTTTGTGGCGGGCAGCGCGGTGTTTCCGACGTCGGGGCAGGCTAATCCTACGTTGACCATCGTTGCCTTGGCGTTGCGGCTGGCGAAGCATATGCAAGGAAGCAAGCGGTTCTTTTTTGAAAAAAAGAACCAAAAAACTTTTGGTTCGGCTGTCGCGGAGAGCTGAAAGGTTGCGTCAAGGTCTGAGCGTGGTTGTTGTTTTAGAGCTTTGACGCGAGGAGTGACGACGAACAAGCACCCGAGGAACCAAAAGTTCTTTGGTTCTTTTTTTCAAAAAGAACTGCTGGCTTGCCTTTCTTACGAATTATCCAAACCCCTTCCAAACGCCCCGCCTCGCCTGCTAGACCGGCCAGCCTCATCACCTGACGGGACCCCACCCCTTGGCCGGCCACAGTCACGTCAAGAACGTCATGCACCGCAAGGGCGCACAGGACGCCCGCCGCGGGCGCGCATTCGCTAAGCTGATCCGCGAGATCACGGTGGCCGCCCGTCAGGGCCTGCCGGACCCGGCCGCCAACGCACGCCTGCGCGCGGCGGTCACCACGGCTTTCAAGCAGAACATGACCCGCGACACGGTGGATCGCGCCATCAAGAAGGCGTCGGGTGCGGCCGCCGGCGAGGACTACACCGACGTGCGCTACGAGGGCTACGGCCCGGCCGGCGTCGCCGTCATCGTGGAAACACTGACGGACAACCGCAACCGCACCGCGTCGGACGTGCGTTCCGCCTTTAGCAAATACGGCGGCGCGCTGGGCGAGACGAACTCCGTCAGCTTTATGTTCCAGCGCATGGGCGTGGTCACCTACAAGCCGGACGCCGCCACGCCGGACGCCATGCTGGACGCCGCCATCGAGGCCGGCGCCGACGACGTGGTGAGCCAGGCGGACGGCCACGAAGTCACCTGTGCGACAGAGTCGCTGTTCGCCGTGCGCGACGCGCTGGAGCAGCGTTTCGGCGCGCCGGAGGAGGCCAAGTTCGACTGGCGCCCGTCCACGACGGTCACGCTGGACGAGGACCGCGCAGCTTCGGTGCTCAAGCTGATAGACGCGCTCGAGGAAAACGACGACGTGCAGAACGTCTACGCCAACTTCGACATCCCCGAGGCTGTACTCGCGCGCATGTCCGGCTGATGACGGCCATCCGGCTGCTCGGCATCGACCCTGGCCTGCGCTTTACCGGTTGGGGCGTCATCGAATCCCACGGCAACCGCCTGCGCCACGTAGCCGACGGCGTGCTGGCGACCGATGCGGACCGACCGGTGCCGGACCGCCTGCGTGCGCTCTACGAAGGGCTCACCGCGCTCATCGCGCTGCACGTGCCGGCCGAAGCCGCGGTCGAGGAGACCTACGTCAACCGCAACGGTGCGGCCACGCTGAAGCTCGGCTACGCACGCGGGGTGGCACTGCTGGCGCCGGCGCTGGCCGGCATCGCTGTTGCCGAGTACGGCGCGAAGATGGTCAAACGCTCGGTGGTGGGAAACGGTAACGCGGAAAAGGCGCAGGTGGCCGACATGGTGCGTAGGCTGCTGCCGGGCGCGCTGCTACGGCGCGCAGACGCGTCCGACGCGCTGGCCGTCGCGATTTGCCATGCGCACCAGCGTGCGAGCCGGAAAGTTTATGAAGCGGCGCGGGTAATGGCGTAAGCAAGGCCTTCTTTTTTGAAAAAAAGAAGCAAAAAACTTTTGTCATTGCTGTCGCGATACTGTCCTGAGACGTGCGGCTAAGGGAACAAAAGTTTTTTGGTTCTTTTTTTCAAAAAAGAACTGCTTTCTTTCTTATGCGGGCGACAACACGTGTATTACCCTGCTCGCCACCATCTCCCGCGTCGCCCTGCCGAAAGCCACCATGTGCGGCGCCGTCGCGTGTGCTCCGAGCGCTTCCGGGCTCTCCCACTTCTCCAGCACCATGAAGGCGTCGTCGCCGATCTTGGCCTGAAACGAACCCAGGCCAGGCGTGTCGGTCACCGGCTGGTACTCGATGCAGCCTGCCTCTGCGTGCACGGCCGGCATGTTTGCACGAAACGCGGTGAGCACCGCCTCGCGCTGGCCGGGGTGTGCGGTGATGATGGCGACGACGTGGATCATTCTGGGTGCTTCCTGATGGCAGGCGAGCAGCGTAGTCGCACGGCCAGCCGCAGGCTAGCGGGCAGGCGCTGCGGTGCATCCTAGCGCGGGCTGGACGCTGCGCCGCGCCGCCATTCCGGACGCGGCCGACATCGCCGCGGTGCACGTCGCCTGCTGGCGGCACGCCTACGCAGGGCTCGTGCCGGACCACATGCTGGCGTCATTGTCGGTGGGCGCGCGCGCCGCGACGTGGGCGCGCATCCTGGCCGAGCGCGCGCAAGGTCCTGGCACCACCGTGCACGTGGCGTGCGAGGCCGGCCGGATACTCGGCTTCGTCGCCTGTGGCGGGCAGCGCTCGGCTGAACTGCGTGAGCGGTTCGCGGGCGAAGTAAGCGCCATCTACGTGCTGCACCAGGCGCAAGGGCAGGGGGTCGGCCGCGCGCTGATGGCGAGCGCAGCGCGCGACCTGCTGGCCGGTGGGATGCACGCCGCGGCTCTTTGGGTGCTGCGTGACAACCGGCCCGCGCGCCGGTTCTACGAGCGTCTTGGCGGAAAGCTTGCTGCCGAACGAATGGACGTGCGCGGGGATGCCAGTCTGGCCGAGGTTGCTTATGGCTGGCGGGCTTTGACGGTGCTGGCCCGCTAGGAAGGCAAGCAGTTCTTTTTTGAAAAAAAGAACCAAAAAACTTTTGGTCTCGTGGGTTGCGCGTTGGTGAGACGCATTGTTTCAGCCGTGCGCGACAGCGCGCCCAAAAGCTTTTTGCTTCTTTTTCTCGAAAAAGAAGCGCTTGCTTGCTCGTAAGCCCGAGCATCCACGCAACGTCAGAGTCGCTTCAACGTGGCCACCGAGATGTGCGGCCACTTGATCCCGACGAACTCCAGTATCACCCGCTGCACGTATTGAAGCTGCACGAAAATGCGGCCGTTCGGCCGTTCGACGAACTCGATCCAGAAGATCGCGTCCAGCTGCGTGGCGTTCGCGTTCCGCGTCACGAACGGTATGTTGACCAGCGTGCTGCCCAGGCCGCCGGCAAGTGCGGTGGAGATGCTCAGCACGATTGTCTTGTTGATCTTCTGCCCCTGGATATGTTCCTTCAGCACCAGCGTCGGATCGGCGATCACCGCGGCTGCAACGAGGCCGGGCGGCAGGCCCAGCGGCGGCAGCTTGTCGGTGTTGTACTGCGCCAGGTACTCCGGTTTCGTGATCGGCTGCGTCGGCGTGCCGTTGATTGGCGGCACCACCGCGTCGGTGAACGGTATCGACAGCACCGGGTTGATCAGCGGGCCGCTCTGGACGGTCGTGGTGAAGATCGTCTGTGCTAGCAGCGCGTCGCCATGCGGTATCGTCGACTGGCGCACGTAGCTCTCTGTGGTCTGGCTGGGAGCGGTGGTCGGCGGCACGCGCATCCACATGCCCGTCTCGATGTGGATGCCGGTGTCTTGCACCACGTCGGTCACCTGCTGAACGTAGCGCAGGCCGTGCAGGAAGATGTCGTGCTGCAACGAGCCGCGGTTGGGAACGTCCCCGCTGATGACAGTGAAGTCCAGCGACTCGCGTGTGGCGTTCAGCTCGAGGAAGAAAGGGACCGCGTTGCCGAAGAACGGCCGTGCCGTCAGGTTGAATCCGTGTCCGCGCCAATCGCCCGGCAACTGGGACAGTAATCCCAGGTCGCTTGTCATCGCCTCAGCCGTGCCGCCCGCACGGTAGCTGGTCCTGATTTCTTCCAAAGGTGGGTCAACATCAACAAACGTGGTCGCGTCAGCCATGATCTTTCTCCTGCGATAGACGTGCTCGTTAGCAGTTCACCCTTTCCTGTGATGTGGCAAACTGCACAACTCTCACCAACAGCCAAGCTTGACGCTGGACACGTCAACAACTGGCGCCGGATGTCATGACAGAACCGGAACGCGTAGGCGACGTTGTCACGGCGAGCAGGAGGTTTGACTAATTTGCAGCAAGCTTCTTGGACTTTCGCTTTGGTTCTCCCGTAGGCAAAACATTCCGTTGGTCAATGCCCGAGCACATTTTGAGCCAGGATCGCGTTTGACGGGAGGGCGGACGAGAAACTTCAACCCGTGCTGTGCATTGTCGCTTCGGAACCCGGCGTGGAACCGACCAACGAGAGCGGCTGGAGGTTTCTCATGACGGACGTGCCACGCAGGGATTGGGTTGCCGAGGCGCGTGACTACCGCATGACCTGTGTCTACGAGCACGCCCTGCGTGCTGCGGCCGGCGTCAACTGGCAGCAACTTTGCCGTATCACGGCGGGCGACGCCGAGGGTGCGGTGCACGACTATTTCGACACTGCCCGCGTCATCATCAGTGAGTATCTCCGCCACACAGGCCGGCTGGACGAGGCAGCGGAGGTCAGCGCCGCCGGTTCGAGTGCGCTGCCACCTGCCACCAGCTTCGCCCGCCTCACACCATCGCAACTGACCGAGCTAGGTAGACACATGCAGGGCTGAGGCCGCACGACCTCGTCGCGGATCGTTCGGCACGCCGCTAGCAACACCGCGCAGTCAAGTCCCGTCGAACACGTACTCTCCCCGCGTCCCAACCCAGGAACCAAAAGTTTTTTGGTTCTTTTTTTCAAAAAAGAACCGCTTGCCTAGCCTCCACCGGACGAAACCCTCCCGTCCCGGCCTAACAGCACCGCAGCCCTCCACCCGCACCATATCGCGCCGCCTGACGCGCCCGGAAGAATGCCTCGCGCGACATCGCCGTCTCCCCCGGATGCGTTGCCGCCAGATGCGCCAGGTAGGCGTCGTAGTCCGGCACGCCCACGACCAGCTCGGCCGCCGCGCGCGTGCGCTGCGCCAGCCGCGCCACCGCAAAGTCAAACGTGAGGCCGAAGCAGCGGCAGATCATGTCCGGCCTCCCGTGTTGTCACGTGCGCGTCGCGCAGGGCGGCCAGGATGCATCGCACGCCGGCGCCCAGCATCAACACCACCACGCACATGAACAGCGTGGTCAGCGCGCAGTCCACGTAGTCGTTGGCCAGCACCTGGTGCATGTCGGACGCGGTCTTGGCCGGCGCCAGCACGCGCCCGTCCGCCAGTGCGGCCGAGAACTTGCTCGCGTGCGCCAGGAAGCCGATCGCCGGCACCGGCGAGAAGATCTTCTCCCACCCTGCCGAGAGAGTGCACACCGCCAGCCAGCCGGCCGGCACCAGTGCGACGGCCGCATAACGCTGCCGCTTCATCTTGAACAGCACCACGGAAGCCAGCGTCAGCGCGATCGCCGCCAGCATCTGGTTGGAAATGCCGAACAGCGGCCACAGCGTGTTGATCCCGCCCAGCGGGTCGATCACGCCCTGATACAGGAAGTAGCCCCAGCCGGTCACCGCGAGGGCGGTGGCCACCATGTTGCCGGTCCAACTGTCCGTCCGCCGCCAGGCCGGCACCGCCAGCCCGGCCAGGTCCTGGATCATGAAGCGCGCCACACGCGTGCCGGCGTCCAGTGTGGTCAGGATGAACAGCGCCTCGAACAGGATGGCGAAGTGATACCAGAACGCCATCAGCCCGCGCCCGCCCAGCGCGCCGGACAGGATGCGGCTCATGCCCACCGCCAGCGTCGGCGCCCCGCCGGCGCGCGCCAGGATGGTGCGCTCGCCCACGTCGTGCGCGATCTGCGTCAGCGTGTCGGGTGCGATGGGGAAACCCCAGCCGCCCACGGTGGCCGAGACGGCGCCCACCGTACTACCGACGATGGCCGGCGGCGCGTTCATCGCAAAGTAGGCGCCAGGCTCCAGCACGCAGGCGGCGATCAGCGCCATGACCGCGACCATACTCTCCACCAGCATCGCACCGTAGCCGATCGCGCGGACCTGCGCCTCGGTCTCGATCATCTTCGGCGTGGTGCCGCTGGCCACCAGCGCGTGGAAGCCGCTGACCGACCCGCAGGCGATGGTGATGAACAGGAACGGAAACAGCGAGCCTGCGAACACCGGCCCGGTGCCGTCCACGAAGCGGCTGACCGCCGGCATGCGCAGCTCCGGCATTACTACGGCGATGCCGACCGCCAGCGCCGCAATGGTGCCTATTTTCAGGAACGTGGACAGGTAGTCGCGCGGCGCCAGCACCAGCCACACCGGCAGCACGCTGGCCACGAAGCCGTAGCCGATCAGCATCCACGCCCAGGTGGTGCCGCTGAAGGTGAACCGCGCCGCCCAGACTGTGTCCGCCGCCACCACGCCGCCCAGCCACAGTGCGGCCATCAGCAGCACGAAGCCGATGGCGCTCATCTCCAGCACCCGCCCCGGCCGCACCCAGCGGCCATAGCACCCCATCAGCACCGCGATGGGGATGGTGGCGAACACCGTGAAGCTGCCCCACGGCGAGCCGGCCAGCGCTTTGACCACCACCAGCGCCAACACCGCCAGCAGGATCACCATGATCGCCAGTACGCCCACGCTGGCCACGATGCCGGCGAACGGCCCCATTTCCGTGCGGATCATGTCGCCCAGGCTGCGCCCGTCCCGCCGCACGGAGATGAACAGGATCAGGAAATCCTGTACCGCGCCGGCGAACACCACGCCCACCAATATCCACAGCGTGGCCGGCAGGAACCCCATCTGCGCCGCCAGCACTGGGCCCACCAGCGGCCCGGCGCCGGCGATGGCCGCGAAATGGTGGCCGAACAGCACGAAACGGTTGGTGGGCACGTAGTCCAGCCCGTCCTGGTGGACCACCGCCGGGGTGGGGCGTGTTGCGTCCAGGCGCAGCACGCGCTGGGCGATGAAGCGGCTGTAGAAGCGGTAGCCTAGCGCGTAGGTGCACAAAGCTGCGGTTACCAGCCAGAGGGCGTTGACGGTCTCGCCGCGGGTGGTGGCGAGTACTGCCAGGCAGGCGGCGCCTAGCGCGGCCACGCAGAGCCAAAGCAAGGAAGCGGTTCTTTTTTGAAAAAAAGAACCAAAAAACTTTTGTTCCTGGCGGTGGTGATCCACGGTTTTCTTCCCGCACTGTTTTGTAAAGCGGCGAGTTGCGGAAGGCCTCCCTTTTGCGCCTCGCGTCAGGGTTCTGAACGCCTGATAGGGAGCTTTGTCCGCGTCGCTTCAGTCGGCACCGTCTAGCGCGTTTAAGTCCTTTTCCAACACTACAAAATGCAGGTCGTCGCGCAACGGCACACCAAAGCGGTCGTCATCGTACGGGAACGGCTCCGTCTCGCCCGTCTCACGATACCCGCGCCGGACGTACCAGGCTACCAGCGCGCTCCTCACGTTGACCACGGTCATCCGGATCCGCCTCGCACCGCGCTCACGCGCCCAATCCTCCGCCGCGGACAGCAGCGTCCGGCCCAGACCATCATTCTGCTGCGCCGGATCGACCGCCAAGGACCCGAGATACCAGACGGCATCGCCCAACGGCTCGAGCCACACACAGCCTCGCATCAGGCCGCCTTGCGCATCCTGCCACTTGAGAAGCCAGGCATACGGTTTGGCACCCAGCTCCGCACGAAGGAGAGCCTCAGTCGTGCGGTCGCCGGTGATGTAGCCGACCTCCGTGGTCCAGTGCGTCGCCAGACCGGCGCCCCGGTAAGCCCGGTTGATCAGCGCCACAACGGCGGAAAGCTCGTCGTCTCTGACAAGTGCGAACACGCTGCCTCCTCCGTCGATACACAACCAATGCCGCAACACAAGCTGGCCTGCAGCGGATCGAATCGCTGACGGGAGCAAGGCAACGCAAGCGTTTGTTTTTTGAGTGTCCGTTTGAAAAGTCGCCCTTGCGCTATCTAATACCAACCGGCCTGAAGGTTGACCGTCCCAAGCAAGCAAGGCCTTCTTTTTTGAAAAAAAGAAGCAAAAAACTTTTGACTCCGCTGTCGCGGACCTCTCCGGAGAGCGCGCGACAGCGGAGACAAAAGTTTTTTGGTCCTTTTTTTCAAAAAAGGACTGCTTGCTGTCTACAAGTCAGCATCAACGCCAGTTGGTATGACGCGCTTTTCCTCCGCTCCGGTGCTCACGGCCACAAGCGACCACTCCGCTCCGTTGCTCAAAAAAACACGCCAGCTGACTCACCAGGCCGACTTTTGAAACGGACACCGAAAAAAACCAAGAAATTTTTGCTTTCTTAGGCGCGCGTTGCAGAAAGCTCCGCGACAGCCGTACTAAAAGTCTTTTGCTTCTTTTCTTCAGAAAAGAAGGCCTTGCTTTTCTCTCCCGGTTCCGAGGTACAAATTCATAGTCGCCGGCGTCAGGCACGTGTTACAGAAACCTCCGCAACAGCAGGCATGAAACTTGCTAATTTTGAAAAAATCGAGACCTCGCCTCCCACGTCGGGCTAGTCGCAGCACTGGTTACCGAGCCAAGGGCCCATCATCCAGGCGCAGCCAGTTTCTCCCGCAACGTTCCCGCACCATACGCCGTCTTGTAGGTCCCGCGCCGCTGCAATTCCGGCACCACCAGCTCGACAAAGTCCTCGAAACACTCCGGCGAAACCGTGCGTGCCAGCACGAACCCGTCCAGGTCCGCCTGCGCCATCCAGTCTCCCATCACGTCGGCCACCTGCGCGCCCGAGCCCACCACCGGCGCCTGCCGCCCGCCTAGGCGCAACCGCTCGCGAAACCCGCGTTTCGTCATCACCGGCCCGGACGTGATCGCCGCCAAGTTCGAGACCACCGCCTGGGTGCCGACCATCCGGATCGGCTCGTCCTCGTCCATCGCCGCGAAATCCACTCCCATCGAGCCGGCCGACTGCACCATCGCGCCCTCGGCGTCCGCATACCGCTCGTACTCCGCGCAGCGGTCCTCCGCCGCCGTCTGGCTCGCTCCCGTCACCACCGTCATTCCGGCGAACACCCGAACTTGCCGGCCCAGCGCGCCGGCAGCCGCCCGCAACTCGCCAACCAGCTTGGCCACCTGCGCCGGCGACGTGCCGTTGACGAACACGCACTCCGCATGCTCCGCGGCGAAGCGCAGCCCGCGCGCCGAGGCGCCCGCCTGGTAGACCACCGGCCCGCGCTGCGGCGAAGGCTCGCACAGATGCACGCCGTCCGTCCGCCAGCCCGCCCCCGCCGCGCGCACCGCGTGCACGCGCGCCGGGTCCGCGTAGGCGCCCGTCCGGTCGGCCAGCACGGCGCCGTCCTCCCAGCTGTCCCGCCACAACCTGCCCACCGCGTTCATGAAAGCGTCCGCCGCGTCGTAGCGGCTGTCATGTGCCGCCTGCGCCGGCAGGCCCAGCGCACGCGCGGCGCTGTCCAGGTAGCCGGTCACCACGTTCCAGCCGATCCGCCCGCCGGTCAGGTGGTCCAGCGTGCTCATCCGCCGCGCGAACACGAACGGATGCTCGGCACCGGTGTTGGCGGTGATTGCAAACCCAAGATCGCGCGTCGCATGCGCCATCGCCGGGATCAGCAGCGACGGGTCCAGGTTTGGCACCTGCACCGCGCCGCGTATCGCCGCGTCCGCGTTGCCGCCGTACACGTCGTAGACGCCCAGCACGTCGGCCAGGAACAGCCCGTCGAACAACCCGCACTCCAGCGTGCGCGCGAGGCAAACCCAGTGGTCCAGGCTGGTGTATTTGGTAGCGCGGTCACGCGGGTGACGCCAAAGCCCCTGCTGGATGTGGCCCACGCAGGCCATCTCGAAGGCGTGCAGCCTGATCTGGCGGGTCATTGGGTTGGTCCTATGCGTTTGAGAAAGGCAGAGAAGAAAGCAGTTCTTTTTTGAAAAAAAGAACCAAAAAAACTTTTCTTCCATAAGTGCACGGTGCGGGAGAGTCCGCGACAGCAACGAAGTTTTTGGCCGCTTATTCTAGGAAGGCGGTGCTCTCATCTGCAGGTAATTCCGAAGATCGACGCACTGACCCAATGGAAAAACATCTCTCGCATCATGCGATCCATTCAACTGATACCAATTGGCGTTGATGCTGGGTCATCAAAAGCAAGCAGTTCTTTTTTGAAAAAAAGAACCAAAAAACTTTTGACTCCGCTCTCGCGCGCTCTCCGGAAAAGTCCGTGACAGCGGAGTCAAAAGTTTTTGCCTCTTCTTTCAAAAAAGAAGGCCTTGCTTGCTTCGGGAGGGTCAACCTTCAGGCCGGTTGGTATAAGACGCTATGCCCGAAGACTTGCCTTCTGCCTCGCTCAGCAACCGACCTCTGGTCATGCTGCCGCGATATTTTCCTTTGGCCAACTTCTATGAACAAAAGTTTTTTGGTTCTTTTTTCAAAAAAGAACTGCTTGCTTTCCCTTGCTTTCAGTCAAAACAGCCCGACCCGCTAATCCGGATCCTCCAACCCGATCGCCCGCAGCCGCGCCCGTTCCTCGTCCCACCCAGTACGTTCCTTCACGTTGAGAAACAAATGCACCGTGCGCCCCAGCAGATGCCCGAGATGCGAGCGCGCCTTCGCGCCGATCTCGCGCACCCGCGCGCCGCCCTCGCCGATGAGTATCGCTTTCTGCCCGGCGCGCGCGACGTAGATGGTGGCGTCGACGCGCACCGAGCCGTCCGGGCGGTCGGTGAAGCTCTCCGTCTCGACCGTGGTGCCGTAGGGAACTTCCTCGTGCGTCTGCAGGAATATCTGTTCGCGCACGATCTCGGCGGCGAGCAGGCGGTTCGGCAGATCGGTGATCTCGTCGTCCGGGTAGAGGTGCGGCCCCGGCGGCAGGGCGGCCGCGGTCGCGTCCAGCAGGTCGGACACGCCGTCGCCGTTGGCGGCGCTGACCATGAAAGTCTGCTCGGAGGGCACGCGTTGGGCGAGTTCCGCGGTCAGCGGCAGCAGGCGCGGGCGCGGCACCAGGTCCACCTTGTTGAGCACCAGCCAGGTGCGCCGCCGCGTGGTGGCCAGCTTGTCGGCAATAACGCCCACCTGGTCGGTGAGGCCGGCGCGCGAATCCACCAGGAACAAGGTGAGGTCGGCGTCTTCCGACCCGGTCCACGCGGCGCGCACCATGGCGCGGTCCAGCTTGCGGCGCGGCGCGAAGATGCCGGGCGTGTCCACAAGCAGGATTTGCGCAGGGCCGCGCAACAGGATGCCGAGCACGCGGAAGCGGGTAGTCTGCGCTTTCGGGCTGACGATGGAGAGCTTGGCGCCGGCCATGCGGTTGAGCAGGGTGGACTTGCCGGCGTTCGGCGCGCCGACGATGGCGACGAAGCCGCAGCGGGTCTCGTCGGTCATAGCAAGCAAGCGCTTCTTTTTCGAGAAAAAGAAGCAAAAAGCTTTTGTCGCGGCTGCCGCGGCTTTTTCATGAAAGAACCGCGACAGCGGACGCAAAAGTTTTTTGCTTCTTTTTTTCAAAAAAGAAGCGCTTGCCTTGCCTCACTTCATTATCTCCAAAAGCGCCGTCGCCGCCTGCCGCTCGGCTTCTCTTTTCGTATTCCCCTCGCCGGTCCCCGTCTTGCCGCGCGCGGTCACCGCAACCACGAAGCGTGGCGCGTGCGATGGCCCGGTGCTGGACACAACGCGGTAGTCCGGCAGCACTTCCGTGTGAGCCAGCACCACTTCCTGCAGCGCGGTCTTCGGGTCCTTCGGCGGCAGCACCTGGGTGGCCATCAGCGGCGCCCAGGTATCGCGGATGAAGCGGCGCGCCACGTCCAGGCCGCCGTCGAAATACAATGCTCCGATCGACGCTTCCATCGCGTCGGCCAGCACGGTGGCCAGCTTGTGCACGCCGGCCAGCGCCTCGTTGGCGCCGAGGTTGAGCAGGCGCGCCAGGCCGATGCGGGCGGCCTGGGTGGCCAGCGTCTCGCGCGAGACCAGGTGGGCCAGGCGGGGCCCGAGCTGTCCCTCCTGCTCGAGCGGGAAGCGTTCGGAGATCCACTCGGCGACCACCAGGCCCAACACCCTATCGCCCACGAATTCAAGTCGTTCATTGGAGCCGGCGCCGGTGCTGCGCGCCATCTTGCGACCGCTGCGGGCCTTGCGGGCGCGGCCGACGGCGGCGGAACGGTGGGTGAGCGCCTCGCCCAGCAGCTCGGGGCGGGCGAAGTGGTGACCCAGCAGCGTCTCTGCCTGGGTCAGACGCTCCGCCAGCGAGGCTGGGGCGCCGTCACTCAATCCACGCCCTTCAGCAGGCGGCCCCAACGGACCTCGAGGGGCCACTGCCAGAACTGCCACCAGGGGTGCTCGGCGTCGAAGCTGAAAAAGATGAATTGCGCGCGGCCGATGACGTTTTCCAGCGGCACGAAGCCCAGGCCGTTGACGATGAAGCGGCTGTCTGCGGAGTTGTCGCGGTTGTCGCCCATCATGAACAGGTGGCCGTCGGGCACCACGTACTCGTCGGTGTTGTTGGGGTCGAGGTCGCTCAGCACGTTGCGTTCCTCGTCGTCGCTGTATTTGAGGATGTCGTGCTTGGGGCCGCTCGGCAGGGCTTCGAGGTATTCCTTGGTCAGCACGCGGGTGCCGTTCTCGTCGGAGGATTCGTAGTCGCCCTCGGCGGTGCGGGGCACCTCGGTGCCGTTGAGGTAAAGCTGGCCGGCCTTGACCTGGACGTGGTCGCCGGGCAGGCCGATGACGCGCTTGATCCAGTCCTCGCTGGTGTTGCGGGTGTTGCGGAACACCACGACGTCACCGCGATGCGGGTAGGATCCGAGGATGCGGCCGGAGAAGACATCCGGCGAGAACGGCATGGAGTAGTGCGAGTAGCCGTAGCTGAACTTGCTGACGAAGACGAAGTCACCGATCAGCAGGGTCGGGATCATCGAGCCGGACGGGATGTTGAACGGCTCGAAGGCAACGGTGCGGATGCCCATGGCGATCAGCCCGGCATAAACCAGGGTCTTGATCGTCTCGACGATGCCGCCGGCCTGCGGCTTGGCCGAGCCTGCCGCGGGCGGCTTGGTCGATGCGGATTTTTGGGTGATGGCCATGGTTCGCACTGGTCCGGGCGGAAAGCCGGATAGAGCCTCTTGGACCCAGCGTGTCAAGAAATCGGCCTGGCTGGGTATAGCGGAGACTGCAGCAAGTAAGGCAAGCGGTTCTTTTTTGAAAAAAAGAACCAAAAAACTTTTGGTCCGAGGATCGTGCCGTGCGGTGATGCCGCGACAGCCGTGACAAAGCTCTTTGCTTCTTTTTCTCGAAAAAGAAGGCCTTGCTTGCTTGCCTACCTGCGCGCCCGCCCCACGCCCGCCGCCCGCATCAGCACCCGCAACACCCCGGTCTGCGCCACGATGCGCGTCGCCGGCGCCAGCATCGCTGCCAGCGTCAGGCTCTGGCGCGCCTGCTCCAAGCTCTGGTCGCGCACGCGCCGCGCCTCTTCGGCGACCGGGTCGGACACCTTGCCGGCGGCGAGCAGGCCGAATATTCCCGCGACTACCAGGTCCACGACCAGCACGATCGCCACTGATAGCAACGGCGAGAGGTGGGCAAACTGTTCGAGTGCGAGGCACGCCGCGACGTGCAGCAGGACAAGCACGGCGATCGCGAACACCGCCGCCACCGCACCATAAACGGCGCGCCGCACGATTGACGAGACAAGGCGCCGCACCAGCAGGATTTCTGCCTGTGCGGCCACGCGGGCGAGGCGGACGGTGCGCATGTCTGCGGCTACTTCGTGATGCGGCCGAATAGGAATCCGACCGCCGCGGCCACGCCGATGGCGATCAGCGGCTGGTCGCGCACCCGGTCGGACACCATGTCGGCCTGGTCCTCGGTGTAGGCGCGGGCACGCTGGGCGGCGTCCGTGGCACGGCTGCGCGCGTCGGACAAGGCCGGGGTGATGCGGTCTTCCATCAGCTCGTCCACCTGCTTGCGCAGGGCGCGGATCTCGTCGCGGGCGCTGTCTGATACGGCCATTTGGGCACTCCTTGGATGAATAGTGTTGGCCGCGGCACGTGCGCTGCGGCCGGGTGCTGCGTCGCGAGCACCGTTCGGGCACCCCAACGCCACCTTTCAGGGGCGGTTGCCATGACGTATCAGCTTGGGGCCTGGGGGAGGCCGCATGCAGGGTGCGACGCTGGAAGTATCGGGGCTCATCAGCACCGCTAAGCGGCCGCGCGCTGCGGCCGGCGACGCGCGCGCGCCCGCCGCCGGCCGGCTGGACGACAAGCTGGATAGCCAAGTGAACGGCCTGCTTGGTCGCCGCCGTAATAGCCGTCTAGACGGTCGTCTGGATGGCCGGCTGGACGGCTGCCTGGAAGGAATGTCGTTCGCAGCGCTGCCAGGCTGCGTCACCGCGGTGCTGGGGGAGGCCGGCAGCGGCAGGTCCGCCCTGGTCCGCGCGGTGGCGGGGCTGGACCGAACGGATGGCACGGTGCTGGTCGACGGCGTGGACGTGTCAGGAATGGCAGCCGCGCGACGCGGCTTCGGCGTGGTGCTGCACGGCGACGCGCTGTCGTCCTGGACCCGGCTGGCCGGCAACGTGGCCGGGCCGTTGCGCCGGCACGGCGTGGCACGCGGGGAGCGCAGCCGGATCGTGGCGGAGACGCTGGACCTGCTCGGGCTGGCACCCCTCGCCGGGCAGTGGCCGGGCCGGCTAAGTGCGGCCGAGCGCCGGCGCGCCTGCCTGGCCCGCGCGGCCGTCCTCGGCCCGCGCCTGCTGCTGCTCGACGACCCCTTCGCCGGGCAAGACCTGGCCGAGCGGGAGGTGCTTGCCGAGGGGCTGCGCGGCGTCCAGGCGTTGCTGGGCGTCACCACGCTGCTGACCACCGGCAGGGGCGAGGACGCGCTGGCGGTGGCCGAGCAGGTGGTGGTGGTGCGGCGCGGCCGCGTGGTGCAGCACGGCATGTTGCAGGAAGTATTCAACCGGCCCGCCAGCCTGTACGTCGCGTCGCTGTTGGGGGAGGTGAACCGGCTGGCCGGTCACATTGTGGAAATAGAGGACGACATGGCGCTGGTCCGGCTCGACTGCGGGCCGGTAGTCGAAGCGCGCCTGGCGGGTCCGCTCGCGCCGAACGGCGCGTGCACGGTGGGGCTGCGGCCCGACAGGATCGCGCTGGCAGCGGCGAGTGCGGCGGAGATGGGCGGCCACGCGGTGGACGCGACGGTGGTCGAGACGCGGTTCATGGGGGAGAGCTACCGGCTGCGGCTGCTGATCGGGACGGGTGCCGAGGTTGTGGTGCTGCGCGCGGCGGCGGCGGGGTTGCGCGGCGTGCGGGTGGGCGGGTCGGTGGCGCTGGCGTGGCAGGCACATCATGCGAGCGTGTTCGAGGTGGAGTAGCAAGCAAGGCCTTCTTTTCTGAAGAAAAGAAGCAAAAGACTTTTGTCCCTGCTGTCGCGATGGTTCTGCAGCGCGCGCCCAAGGGAACAAAAGTCTTTTGGTTCTTTTTTTCAAAAAAGAACCGCTTGCCTTGCCTTTCTCCGGTCAAGATCTCAGCCTTTAAGTATCAGGCCACGCCCAACAGCCGGATCAGCGCCAGGCTGATGCCGCACAAAACCAACAGCGAGAGCGTGACCGCCAGCGTGACCCGCAGGCCGGCCTGCGCGACCACCCGCATGTCAACACCCAGCCCCAGCGCGGCCATCGAGACGGTGGTCAGCAGGTTTGCGGCCGTCTTGACCGGCGGCAACAGGCTGGCGGGTATCAGCCCGAAGGAGCGCAGCGCCAGCACCACCAGGAAGCCGACGATGAACCAGGGCACCAGCTCGTGCAGCTTGGGCCCGCCGCGCTTCGGGCGGTCTCCCGCGGTGACACAAGACGCGGCCTCGTCTGCCTCGTCGCGCAGGCGGCGGGCGAGCACGGACAGCGCCAGGACCACCGGCCCCAGCATCAGCACGCGCACCAGCTTGACCACGGTGCCCACCTGGTTGCTGAGCGCGCCGATCGGCAGCGTGGCGGCCAGCACCTGCGGCACCGCGTACACGGTCAGGCCGGCCAGCACGCCGTACTGCGTCAGCGACAGCAGCAGCACCGGCACCAGAAGCGGCAGCAGCAATACGGTCACCACGCCGAGCACGGCGGTGAACGCGATGGAAGAGGCCACGTCGTCGCCGTCCGCGCCGATCACCGGCGCCACGGCTGCAATGGCCGAGTTGCCGCAGATCGAGTTGCCGCACGCCACCAGGATGGCCATGCGCTGGCCCAGCCCCAACGCGCGGCTGATGGCGTAGCTGCTGGCGATGGCGACGGCCACGACCAGCACGATGCCGCCGAGGAGTGCCGGACCCAGCGCCAGCACGGTCGCCACGCTGACCGACGCGCCGAGCAGCACGACCGCGACCTCGAGCAGGATCTTCGCACTGAACGCCACGCCGGGATACCAGCGCTCCCCCGGGGTCCAGGCGGTGCGTATGGCCACCCCCAGCAGGATGGCGAGCACCAGCGCTTCCAGGTAGGCCTGGCCGGCGAGCCTGACCTCGGCCGCCTGAAGCAGGCTGGCGAGCGCGGTGACCAGCATGCAGAGCAGCAGGCCGGGCAGCAGCTTGCGGATGGCGAGAGGTGGGAACACGCGGGCGCCTGACTGAAGTGTTCCGTGCATGATAGGCGGCTTAGTTCATCGGAATAGGCGTATGTTCAGGTTGAACCAATCTGTTTTGGGGATTGGTCTTAAAAGCAGAAAGCAAGGCCTTCTTTTCTGAAGAAAAGAAGCAAAAGACTTTTGGTCCGGCTGTCGCGCATGTTTCTGCAGCGCGCGCCCAAGGGAACAAAGTTTTTTGGTTCTTTTTTTCAAAAAAGAACCGCTTGCCTTGCCTGTCCACGCGTCAGACGCGCGCCGGCGCAATCAGCGCCATCAACGCGTCCGCAGCGCGGCTGCGATATCGTTCACTATGACGGAGCACATGGAAGGCGCGCTCCGGCAGCGTCAACGCCACCTGTTTCAGCAGGCCGGCTTCCAGGGTGGGCGCTGCCACGGACGCCGAGATGACGGTGGCGCCCAACCCGGCCTCCACCGCGGCGCGCACCGCCTCGTTCGACGGCAGGCAGAGTGCCACACGCAGATCCGCAAGCTTCAGCCCGTAGCCGGTCAGCGCGCTCTCGAAGGCTGACCGCGTGCCGGACCCCTGCTCGCGCAACACCCAGGCGCTGCCGGGCAGATCCTGCGCGGCCAACTGCCCGCCGCTCGCCCATGCATGCTCCGGCCCCACCACCAGAACCAGCCGGTCGCGGGCGACGGTCACGCTGGACAGCAGCGCGTCGTCCACCGCGCCCTCCACGAAGCCGAGTTCCGCCGCCGTCACGCACACGCGCTGCCGCTTGCGCGGTGTTGCCGACGGCCAGCGCGATCTCGATTCTCGGGTGGGCGCGGTGGAATGCCACCAGGTGGCGCGGCAGCCAGTAGCTGGCGATGGTCTGGCTGGCGTGCACGGACAAGGTGCCGCGCTCCAGCCCGCCGAGCTCGGCCAGCGCCAGCTCGGCGGCGCTCGCGCGGGCCAGGACAGCGCGGGCTTCGGGCAGGAACAGCACGTTCGCCTGGGTGAGCTCGATGCCGCGCCCGACGCGGTGGAACAGCTTGGCGCCGTGCCTTGCCTCGAGCGCTCCGACCGCCGCACTGGCCGCGGATTGGGCCAGCCGCAGGGTCCGCGCTGCCCGGGTGACGTGCTGTTCCTCGGCGACGGCGACGAAGATGCGGAGCTGTTCGAAGGTCATGAGCGAAAGCAAGCGGTTCTTTTTTGAAAAAAAGAACCAAAAAACTTTTGTTCCCTGGAGTACTCGCGGAAGGAAACTCCGCGACAGCCGGACCAAAAGTTTTTTGCTGCTTTTTTTCAAAAAAGCAGGCCTTGCTTTCTGTCCGCCGGTCAGTGCGCCGGACCGCCCTTGTCCGCCAGCATCCCACCCTTGAAGTCCGGCAGGTCGCGCACCGTCCAGCCGCCGCCGAGTGCACGCACCAGATCCACGTCCGCCTGCACGCGCCGGGTGCGCAGGCCCGTCGCCGCCTGCTCGGACTGCAGCTCGGCCGTCTGGGCCACCACCACGTCGAGGAAGCTCGTCGCCCCGTCCTTGTACAGGTTCGTCGTCATCGTCACCGTCTGCTGCGCCGCCCGCACGGCCGCATCCTGCTGCGTCGTCTCCTGGCCCAGCAGCCGCAGCTGCGAGAGTGCGTCCTCGACCTCCTGGAACGCGGTCAGCACCGCCTGGCGGTAATGCGCCTCGGCCAGGCGGAACTGTGCCACCGCCGCCGCCTCCTGCGCCCGCCGTAGCCCGCCTTCGAACAGCGGCAAGGCGAGCCCTGGGCCGATCGCCCAGCAATCGTTCGGCAGGCTGAACAGCTGGAAGCCGGTGTCCTGCAGCCCGTACAGCATGTCGAGCGACAGCCGCGGGTAGAACGCCGCGCGTGCCACGCCGATGGTGGCGTTGGCCGCCGCCATCTGCCGTTCCGCGGAGGCCACGTCCGGGCGGCGTTCCAGCAGCGTGCTCGGCAGCCCGGCGGAGACCTGCGGCAGCGCCAGCGTCCACGCGGTCGGCGACAGGCTGAACTCGGACGGCAGGCGCCCCACCAGCACGGCGATAGCGTGCTCCATCAGCGCGCGCCTGGCCGTGGTGTCGATGATCGCGGCGTCTGCGTTGCCGAGCTGCGTCTGCGCCCGGCTCACGTCGATGCCCGAGGCGATCTTGCCGGCGAAGCGGTTCTGCGTGATGCGCAGCGCCTGGCGGTAGGCGGCCGCCGCGTTTTGCAGCACCTGGGACTGGGCGTCGAGGCCGCGCAGCGTCAGGTAGTCGTCGGCCAGCTCGGCGTGCAGGCTGAGGCGGGTGCCCTCCACGTCGGCCGCCGTCGCCTGCGCCGCGTATCGTCCCGCCCGGACCGCGTTGGCGACGCGGCCCCACAAATCGACCTCGTAGTTGGCCTGGGCGCTGATGCTGTTGTCGAGGTACTGGTTGGCCTGCCCGGGTCGGCGCGTCGGCCGGCGGTCGGACTGCCTGTCCTCATGGATCTGCCCGCCAATCGACAGCGTCGGATACAGCCCGGCCTGGGCCTGCGCCGCCTGGGCGCGCGCCTGCTGCAGTATGTCCAGCGAGGCGGCGAGCGTCGGGCTGGCCCCGTCCACCTGCTGCTCCAGCCCGTCGAGCACCGGGTCGCCGAACACCATCCACCAATCGCCGCGCTGCAGGCTGTCCGCCGGCTGCGCGGGCTGAAAGGCGGCTGCCTCCCGGTAGGTGACGGGCACGGTGGTCAATGGCACGTGGTAGTGCGGGGCCAGGTTGCAGCCCGACAAGGCGGCCAGCAGTCCGGTTGCCAGCGTCGCTTGCCACAGCGTCGGCCCTGGTGCGGCGGCGGCTAGCAGTCCGGCCGCCAGCGGAGCCCGCCACCGCACCAGCCGCCGCGCGGGCCCTGGTACGGCTGCCAGCAGTCCGGCTGCCAGCCGCACCGGCCATCGCGTCGGCCCCTGGGCCCCCCGTCGATACGATCCGTCCACGCGCAGCCGAACCCCCGCCCTATTCCGACGCCGTGGCGGCAGACGCGGGCGGCGCCGGGCTTGCCTTGTCGGCTACGACGTTGACCTTGTCGCCGTCCTCGATGGTGTCGAGCGGCGTGCTCACCACCCGGTCGGCGGCGTCGATGCCGCTCTCGATCTCGATCTCGGAGCCGAGGTTGCGGCCGATGCTCACGTCCTTCATGACGACGCGGCTGTCCTTGTCCACAGTCGCCAGCTGCGCGCCGTGGGCGCGGAAGATCAGCGCGCTGGCCGGCACAAGCAGCACGCCCTCGTTGCCGGGCACGTCGAAGCGCACGTCGGCGAAGGTGCCGGCCCACAGCTTGCCCTCCTTGTTGGGCGCCATCAGCTCGACCAGCACGGTGCGGCTCTCCGCGGCGACGGACTGCGACGTGGTGGCCAGGCTCGCCGGGAACGTGCGGCCGGGGTATTGCGGCTCGGTCAGCGTTGCCTGCATGCCGGGCCGCAATTCGCTGGCGTAGGCCTGCGGCACGCGGACGTAGACGCGCATCTCGTGCATGTCGGCCACCTTGAACAGCGCGATGGCGGCACTCGACCCGCCGGTGATCAGCGCGCCCACGTCGGTGTTGCGCGCGGTCACCACGCCGTCGAACGGTGCGGTCAGCTTCTTGAAGCCCTCCAGCGCGCGCAGCCGGTCTACATGCGCCTTCTGCGCGTTCACCTCGGCGTGGCGCGCGCTGGCGTCGCCCTCTTTCTCGTCGGACGACTGCACGGACACCGAGTTCGACGCGAGCAGTGCGTGCCAGCGCTTGGCCGTGAGGTCGGCCAGCGTTGACTGCGCCTGCGAGGTGGCGAGGTCGGCCTGTGCCTGCGCCAACTCCTCATCGAGGTCCGGCGTGTCGATGGTGGCCAGCACCTGGCCGGCATGCACGTGGGCGCCGATGTCCTGGCTCCAGCCGGCGAGGTAGCCGCTGACGCGGGCGTAGATCGACGCCTCGTAGAACGCTTCCACGTCGCCGGGCAGGGCCAGCTTGCGCGGCGCGTCGTCGTGCGTCGGGTGTGCCACGCTGACGGTGACCACCGCCTGCTGCGTCGTCCAGGTAGCCAGCTCGGCGACGGTGCGGTGGCGGGTGAAAATGCCCCAGGCGGCGGCCGCTGCCGCCAGCACCAGCACCACCACGGCGAACAGCCCTAGGCGCTTCGGCCGCCCGTGCGGCGCGCGGTGCCCCTGCTGGTGGCCCTCCGCGTGGGTGCGGTGCTCCGCCACATCGTCTTCAGCCATGGGCGGGATGGCCAGCGGCCGCGTGTCGTCCGGCATGTCGTTCACTCCGCCGCCTGGGAAGCTGCCATGGATGATTGTGCACCGCGGGGCAGGTTGCCGCCCGTCCGCGCAGGCAGGTTTTCGCGTTTGTGGACCAGGCTGAAGATAATCGGCACCACGAACAGCGTGGCCGCGGTGGCGAACAGCAGCCCGCCGATCACCGCGCGTCCCAGCGGCGCGTTCTGCTCGGCGCTGAGTGCTGTGGGTGCGAGGCCGATGCCCATGGCCAGCGCGGTCATCAGCACCGGGCGGAAACGCGTGGCACCCGCCTCCAGCGCGGCCTGCAACGCGTCCATGCCGCTCTGCATCCGCTCGCGCGCGAAACTGATCACCAGGATGGAGTTGGCGGTGGCCACACCCATGCACATGATG
This sequence comes from Acetobacteraceae bacterium, assembly GCA_965198755.1. Taxonomy (GTDB): domain Bacteria; phylum Pseudomonadota; class Alphaproteobacteria; order Acetobacterales; family Acetobacteraceae; genus BOG-908. The sequence continues at coordinate 1,662,579 of OZ240673.1, read as the reverse complement.
GCACCGGTCAGCGCCGGCACCGACAGCGTGGTGCCGGTCAGGAACAGCATCCACACGATGCCGGCCAGCGCGCCGGGCAGGCCCATGACGATCACCGCCGGGTCAGTCCAGCTTTGGAAGTTGACGACGATGAGCAGGTAGATCAGCACGATGGCAAAGGCGAGGCCGCCGAACAGCTGGCCGTACGCCTCCTTCATGGTGGTCACCTGGCCGCGCAGCGTCACCTGGCTGCCGTGCGGCAGGCCGTGCGCTTCCTCGCGCAGGATGCGGTTGATGTCGTCGGCGACCGCACCGAGGTCGCGGCCCTGGTTGGTGGCGTAGATGTCGATCACCGGGCGGACGTTGTAGTGCGACACCACGGCGTCGCTGGTCTGCGTGTGCACCTTTGCCAGGCCGCCCAGCAGCTCCGTCCGGTTGCCCGAGCCCAGCATGGTGTTTTGCAAATTGCCGATGCTGTCCACGTCGTACTGCGGCGTCTGCACCACGATGGGGTAGGACACGCCGTTATGCGGGTTCAGCCAGAAGGTGGGTGCCGTCTGTATGCTGCCCGCCAGGCTGTCGAGCATGGAGGTGGCCGCGTCCTTCTCGGTGATGCCGACCAGCGAGGCGAGCTGGCGGTCCACGTCCACCCGCAGCGTCGGCTCGTTGAACTCTTGCTGGATACGAGCGTCGGCAACACCCGGTACCCGCGCGATGCGCGCCAGCAGGCGGTCGGCGTAGGCGCGGTTGGCCACCAGGTCCTGGCCCACCACCTGCAGGTCGATCGGCGCCGGCAGGCCGAAATTGACGATCTGCGTGGTGATGTCGGCCGGCAGCAGGGCGAACACGGTGCCGGGGAAGTGGCGCGGCAGGTAGGCGCGCAGGGCGCGGGCGTAGTCGTCCAGCGTGGCACCCTTCAGCGTAATCAGGATGTCTGCGTCGCCGCCGCTGATGGTGCCGGAGTTGCCGTAGGCGAGGTTTATGCCGCTGACCGGCAGGCCGATGTTGTCGACGATCGTGTCGAGATGTGCCGGCGGAATGACGTGGTCGCGGATCGCCTCCTCGATACGGCCGCACAGGGCGGAGACGTCCTCGATGCGCATGCCGGTCTGCGCGCGCACGTGCAGCTTGATCTGATCGCTGTCCACCTCGGGGAAGAAGTTCTGCCCCAGGAACGGCGCCAGCCCGAACGACAGCAGCACGGCCGCGAAGAACCCGACGATCACTCGCGGCCGGTGCGCCAGGGCGAGCTCCAGCAGGCCCACGTAGCCGCCGCGGACGCGCTCGAACCGCGTCTCGAACCCCTTCTGGAAGCGCCCGAAGAACCCTGTGCGCGCGGCCGGCCCCGCGTGGTGCACGTGCTTTTGCAACAGAAAGTTGGCCAGCGTCGGCACCAGCGTGCGCGAGAGGATGTACGAGCCGATCATCGCGAACACCACCGCCTCGGCAAGCGGGCGGAACAGGAAGCCGGCGACGCCGCTGAGGCTGAACATCGGCACGAACACGATGCAGATGCACAGCAGCGAGACGGTGGCCGGCACCACGATCTGCCGCGCGCCGTCCAGGATCGCCGTCTCCACCTCCTTGCCGCTTTCGAGGTGGTAGTTGATGTTCTCGATGGTGACGGTGGCGTCGTCCACCAGGATGCCGACGGCCAGCGCCAGGCCGCCCAGGGTCATCACGTTGATGCTCTCGCCGATCACCGAGAGCATCGTCAGCGAGAACAGGATCGCCAGCGGGATCGACACCGTGATGATCAGCGTGGAGCGCCAGCTGCCGAGGAAGATCAGGATCAGCACGCCGGTCAGCCCCGCGGCGATCAGCCCCTCGCGCACCACGCCCATCACCGCCGAGGTGACGAACACCGACTGGTCGCCCACCGCATCGAGCTGGAGGCTGGGCGGCAGGCTGGCCTTTATCTGCGGCAGGATCGCTTTGACGTTGGCGATGATGTCGAGCGTGGAGGCCGAGCCCGACTTCAGGATGGTCATCAGCACGGCGTGGGTGCCGTCCTGGTGGACGATGTTGGTCTGCGGCGGCGAGCCGTCGCGGACGTGCGCCACGTCGCGCATGGTCACCACCGTGCCGTTGACGGTCTTGATCGGCAGGTTCTCGAGTTCGTCGAGCTCGCGGGGCGCGTCGTTCAGCGACACGTTCCACTCGAAGCTGCCGACCTTCTCCGAGCCCACGGGGGTGACCAGGTTCTGCTCGGCCAGGGCAGCGACCACGTCCTGGGCGGAAAGCCCGCGCGCCTGCATCGCGTGGCTGTCGAGGTCGATCTGGATCTGGCGCACCTTGCCGCCGTAGGGCGAGGGGATCGCCGCACCCGGAACGGTGGCCAGTTGCGGGCGGATGAAGTTCTGGCCGTAGTCGAACAGCCTGGCCTGCGAGAGGGTCTTGCTGGACAGCGCAAGCTGCAGGATGGGCACGCTGGAGGCGTTGAACTCGAGGATCTGCGGCGGCGTGATGCCCGCCGGCAGCGCTTTCAGCACCGTCTGCGATGCGGCGGTGACCTGGGCCAGCGCCGCGTTGATGTTGACGGTCGGCTGGAAGAAGATCTTCACCACGCCGTAGCCGAACATCGACTGGCTCTCGATGTGGGCGATGTCGTTGACCTGGCTGCTCAGCGTGCGCTCGTAATAATAGATGACGCGGCCGGACATGTCGTCCGGCGACAGGCCGTTATACGACCACACCGCAGCGACCACCGGGATGCCGATGTTGGGCAGGATGTCGGTGGCAGTGCGCACGGCCGAGAGCACGCCGAAGATCAGGATGAGCACCGCCATCACCACGAAGGTGTAGGGGCGGCTGAGGGCCACTTTGACGATGCCGATCATCTGCGCAGGCGCCCCGTGTGCTCAGCCCCCCGACCGTTGGCTGCTTGGGCACGTCATCGCGGAAGCGGGGGCTTTGTGCGATTATATTCCGTGTTAGCCGGTCGCCGGGCGAAGCAAGCAAGGCCTTCTTTTCTGAAGAAAAGAAGCAAAAGACTTTTGTCTCTGCTGTCGCGGACTCTCCCGCAGCGTGTACCCCAGGGAACAAAAGTTTTTTGGTTCTTTTTTTCAAAAAAGAACCGCTTGCTTGCTTGCCCTAGCCGCAACTGCGGTACAACCGCGCGCCACCCTGTGTTCCCCGCGCCACACCGGCCGGCAACAACGCGCGGTCGGTGCTGTCTGTCATCGTTCTGTCATAACAAACCCCGCTTCGGGCATTATGGTGCGGCAGCCGCCGGGAGAGCGGCAACAAACCTGGAGAGACCCATGGGCCTGCGCCTATCCCGCTCGACCCTCATGATCGCGTCCGCCCTTGCCCTGACGGCCGGCCATCCCACGCTGGCCGCGGCACAGGACGGCAGTTCCCAGCTCGGGTCCATCGAGAAGCAAATCCAGGCGCTGCAGGCCGAGTTGCGCCACATGAAGTCCGAGATGGCGCAGCGTAACCGCGAGCTGAAGTCCGCCCGGGGCACCGCCTACGCGCCGCCGCCTGCGGCCAACCAGCCGGCGCCGATCACCCCGCAAATCCCGTCCGGCTACGCGCTGGTGCCGGCCGTGCCAGGCACCGCTGGCGGCTCGCTGTCGCTGGTCAAGATCGAGACGCCGCCGCCGCTGCCGAAGGGCTCGTTTCAGGTGGGCAGCATCAACGTGCAGCTTGGCGGCTTCTTCGAAGGTGCCGGCTACTACCGCTCACGCAACGAGGTCACCGACCTCCCGTCGAACTTCAACTCCGCCATTCCGCTGCGCCAGAGCCCGCTGTATCACGAGGCCGAATCCGGCTTCAGCGCGCGCCAGACGCGCTTGACCGCCAACATCACCGCGACGCCCGACGAGGTCACCAAGCTGGACGCCTACTTCGCCACCGACTTCCTGGGCGCGGCGCCGACGGCCAACTACAACGAGAGCAGCAGCTGGACCCCGCGTGTCCGCGAGGCCTGGATCGAGTACGCCCGCAGCGACTTGAGCTTTTACGCGCTGGCAGGCCAGAACTGGACGTTGGTGACGATGAACTCGAAAGGTGTCGATCCGACGTCGCTCAACGTTCCGCTGCAGATCGACCCGCAATACGTCGTCGGCTTCAACTGGGCGCGCCAGGCTCAAATCCGTGTCGCCAAGGGCTTCCTCAACAACCAGTACTGGCTCGCACTCTCCGTGGAGAACGCGCAGACCATCGTCAGCGGCACGGCGCCCACCATCGCCGGCAGCAGCATCAACCAGACCAACCCGGGCACCGGCGTGGACGGCAACACCATTGTCTCGAGCGTGCCGGCGGTGGCAGCCGGTGCGGCGGCCTCCGCCGTCGCCGGATCGCCTGCTTACTCCAACAACTTCGCCCCCGACGTTATCCTGAAGGGCACCGCCGACTACGACATCGCCCACCTCGAGGCGTTCGGCCTGGGCCGCGTGTTCAACGACCGGGTGAGCCAGCTCGGCACCGGGCAGAACAACACGCAGATCGGCGGCGGCGTCGGCGGCGGCGCGCTGGTCCACGTGATCCCCAAAAAGCTGGAGGTGCAGCTCAGCGGCCTGGTGGGTGAAGGCGTTGGCCGCTACGGCACGTCGCAGCTGGCCGACAGCACCTACAACTACCAGGGCAAGCCGGTGCCGCTGCCAGGCTACAGCGTGCTGGCCGGCGTGGTCGGCCATCCTACGCCGCAGATCGACCTCTACTCCTACGTCGGCGTCGAGCACGTGAGCGCGCGCTACGATTTGGGCCTGGTGAAGGGCAAGTTCGGGACGGTGGCCGGCTACGGCAGCCGCCTCATCAACAACATCAGCTGCCAGACCGAGCTTGCCACCACGCCGGCCACCTGCGGCCCGGCTTCCTCGGGCGACGGGCAAATCAACTTCGGCGGCTGGTACAAGTTCATCCAGGGCCCGTTCGGAAAGATGCAGATAGGCGCGCAATACTCCTACACGCGGCGCTACCTGCTGCAGGGTATCGGCAAGACGCCGAAGACGGACGAGAACATGGTGTTCTTCAGCTTCCGTTGGTATCCGTTCACCTGACCATCGATCTGTTGGACGGCTTGAGGAACCCCTCAAGCCGTTCGAGACAGCAAGGCAAGCAGTTCTTTTTTGAAAAAAGAACCAAAAAACTTTTGGTCTCGTTCGGTGCGCGTTGTTGAGACGTGTCGTTTCACCAGTCCGCGGAAGCGCTGACTAACGCTTCTTGCTGATCATCCCTACTTCCGAGGGATGCAGTCAGCGAAGCCTGGCGATGAGACGGGACCTGCTTTTTTGGAAATACGCAGCAAAGAACTTTTGGTCCTGCTGTCGCGGAGTTTCCCGCAGCGCGCGCCCAAGAGAACAAAAGTTTTTTGGTTCTTTTTTTCAAAAAAGAACCGCTTGCCTTGCCTCGCCGCCTGCGCGCTCGCCGCGTGCACCACCACCAGCGTCATCGACAGCGAGAACCCCTCGAAGAACCGCCCGCCGCAATGGACGGACTACTGGAGCCTGCCCGTCGACGTGCACGGCGCGGTGCCGCACCTCCCACAGCCCGCTCTGGCCGCGCTGTTCCCCACCGCATTGCCGGCCCCGCAGGCGGCGCGTCGCGTCGAGCTGTTCCTCAATCCGGCGAGCATGCCGCCCAACGATGCGCTATGCAGCCGCACCGACCTGTTCGTGCCCGGCGTGCAGCCCGGCGCCTACGCCTTTCTCGCCGGCGCCCTGTGCAACGGCACCGCCGTGGTCACTTACGCAACCGCGCACGTGCTGACCGCCGGCATCACGCCGGACCAGGTTCGCGGACATCTCGAGATGATGCACCTGCAGCTGTGGCAGGCGCTCACTTACGGCAACAACCATCCTGAACAGGTGCACCCGAGCTGGATGTACGGTCCGTAACGCCAGCGCCCGGAACGCGAGTCAAAAGCAAGGCCCTTTTTTCTGAAGAAAAGATGCAAAAGACTTTTGGTCCGGCTGTCGCGGTATCTCCCTCAGCGCGCACTCAAGGGAACAAAAGTTTTTTGGTTCTTTTTTTCAAAAAAGAACCGCTTGCTTCGCTTACGCCGCGTCCGGCGTGCACACCACCTCGACCGCAAAACCCTCCTCCACGTCGCTCATCCGCAGCCCGAACCCGTGCAGCCGCAGGATCGCGGCCACCAGGCTGAGGCCCAGCCCGGACCCGGCGACGTGCGCCGTCGCCGCGGACCGGTAGAAGCGCTGCAGCACCGCCTCGCGCTCAGCCACCGCAATGCCGGGTCCGCTGTCGGTCACGCGCAGGATCGGGCCCGGGCCCGCCAGCAGGCGGATCGAGACCGCGCCGCCGGCCGGCGCGAACTTGATCGCGTTGTCCACCAGGTTGGCGCAGACCTCGAACAACAAGTCGCGGTCGCCCAACACGCGTTGCCCGGGCGGTGCTGCGAGCGTGAAGCGCAGGTCGCGCAACTCCGCCATCGGCTGGTACAGCTCGGCCGCCTCCTCGGCGATGGCGGACAGGTCCACCTCGGCGAAGCCCGAGCGGCGGCGCGTGCCCTCCAGCTCGCCGATGCGCAGCAGCGCGGTGATGGTGCCGAAGCACTGGTCCAGGTCGGCGATCGCGCGTGCCGCCACGTCGTCCAACTCGCTGAGCGTGGACGCGCGCCGGCGTCCGCCCTCCAGCCGCGCCCGCATGCGCGCCAGTGGCGTGCGCAGATCGTGCGCGATGCCGTCGCCGACGCCGCGCACCTCCACCAGCAGTCGTTCCATCTGGTCCACCATGCGGTTCACGCTGCCGGCGAGGATGTCGAAATCGTCCTGCGCCGCGCCGACCGGGATGCGTTCGTGCAGGTCGCCGTCGATGATCCTGTCCAGCGTCCTGCGGAACGCGGCGATGCGGGAGAGCGTCCTGCGGCTCGCCCAGGTGCCGGCGGCCAGTGCCAGGACCAGCGCGGGCACCAGCCCCAACGCCAGCGCCCGGCCAACGAGCAGGCGCAGATGCTGCAGATCGCGGCGGCTGCGGCCGACGACGACGACCCGCCCGTCCGGCAGGATCTGCGCGATCGCAGTGACGCGATCGTCGGCGGCGCTGGCGGACGTCTGGCGCCTGACCGTCACCACGTGCACGAGGCCGTCCCGTGGCAGCGCCGCAGGATAGCTTGCGAGGTCGCCGGCCAGCATGTGGCCGCCGGCGGTGAAGATCGCGGCGAAGCTTAGCCGGTGCAGGTCGCCGGCGAAGCGCGCCTGCAGGTCGCGGGTGAGATCCTGCGGCGGTTCGCGCGCGATGATCGCCGCCTCGTTGCGCACGGTGGCGTCGATGCGGTCCGATTCGTAGAGCGTCGTCTGCCAGTAAATGAACGCGAACAGGGCCAGCGTGCTGGCGGCGAACGCGGCAGAGGCGAGGGCGGAGTTGCGGAAGGTGTTGGTGCGGAATGCGTCGGACCATTGGCGTTTCATGGTCACGGCTCTAAGGCAAGGCCTTCTTTTCTGAAGAAAAGAAGCAAAAGACTTTTATCCCTGCTGTCGCGATGGTTCTGCCAGCGCGCGCCCAAGGGAACGAAAGTTTTTTGGTTCTTTTTTTCAAAAAAGAACTGCTTGCCTTGCCTGAACCATCATCCCGGCGGAGGCCCGCGGAAGAGAAAGCCGCTGCCCTTCACGCTCTCGATCATCGAGGCCGCGCCCGCGACGTCGATCTTGCGGCGCAACCGGCCGACATGCACGTCCACCAGGTTGGTCTGCGGCACGAACCGGTAGTGCCACACCTCCTCCAGCAACATCGCCCGCGTGACCACCTGGCCAGGCCGGCGCATGAGGTACTCCAGCAGCCGGAACTCGCGCGGCAGGATCTCGATCTCCTCGCCGCCGCGGCGCGCCACGCGGTCGATCAGGTCGAGCTCGAAACCGCCCGCATGCAGCACCGTCTCGCGGTTCTCGGCCGGCCGCCGCAGCAGCGCATCCACCCGCGCGGCCAGCTCCTCCAGCGCGAACGGCTTGGTGAGGTAGTCGTCGCCGCCGGCCTTCAACCCGCGCACGCGCTCGTTGACGGCGCCGAGCGCGCTGAGCACCAGGACGGGAACGGCCACGTCCTGCTCGCGCAACTGCTCGACGACGGACAGTCCGTCCATGTCCGGCAGCATGCGGTCCATGATGAGCAAGCCGTACGGCCGTGAGCGGGCGTCGGCGAGTGCGTGGGCGCCGTCGGCCACCCAGTTCACCTCGTAGCCGCGCTCGCGAAGATCATCGATGATCTCGGCGGCGATGGCGCAATCGTCCTCGACGAGCAGCACGTGGGCTGGTCCACGCTTCGGCAAGGCGCGCACCTCATCGGGCATCCTCGTGCGCTCCCAGGGTCCGGTGGTAACCTGCGGTGGGTGAATGCGTCACGCTATTAAACAAGGATTTAGGCGAAGGCAGGCAAGCGGTTCTTTTTTGAAAAAAAGAACCAAAAAACTTTTGGTCTCGCTGTCGCGGTTCTTTCCGGAAAGTAACGCGACAGCGTAGTCAAAAGTCTTTTGCTTCTTTTCTTCGGAGAAGGCCTTGCTTGCTTACTGAAACGGAAAATACCGGAAGCTGAAGAACACCGCGTTGCTGTCCGACTTGGGCGTCGGTCCCACACCCTGGAACACGAACCGCTTCGTATACGCATACTGTGTGCCGACCTGCACCGTCCCGTAATCGCCATGCATCAGGCGGTACCAGGCGCCCACTGTTCCCTGCACCACGCCCGACGTGTTGCCGACGCAGGTGCTGCTCGCCGAGTCCTCGATGTTGCACCCGGCGTTGTCGTAGAGCGGGTTGCCGTATCCGTAGCCCACGATTTTGCCCTTGCTGACCGCGCTCGAATAGCGCGCGGAGACCTGGTCCGTGCCGAGATAGGCGTAGAGGTCCATTGCCTGGACGGGGTGGCCGACAAGGCCGACCAGCGCCTCCCAGCCGGGCAGCGGGTTTGGGCGGCCCTCGGCGGTGATGGTGGAGTCCGGCAGCTGCGTCGGGTCGTAGCGGCTGATGGCGCGGCCGGCGAGCCCGCTGACCTGCACGTCGAGCAGCTTGGGGATTACGTGGATCAGCGCGGCCGCACCGCCGCCGCCGCCGACTTCCGTGTTGTTCTGCCCGGTGCCGAGCTGGCTGACGCGGTCATTGAACACCCGCCCGATGCCGAATGCCTCGAGGTGGGCCAGGTCGTAGTCGGCGGTGGCCTTCACGATCACATCCGGCGCGAAGTTGTTGGAATAGACAGGCGATCCGGTGACGGCCGAGGCGGCGGCCCCCGCAGCCACAGCGGGCACGGTAGCCACCGACGTGTTGCCGTCCACGCCGGTGCCGGGGTTGGTGATGTTGATGGTGCTGCCCGGGATGACCGGCGTGGTGCCGCCGTAGATCGTCTCCGGATTCTCGGCGGAGATGGCGACGTGGTACTGGCCATGCAGGAAGGCTTCGGTCAGGCGCACCTGTGCCTGGCGCGCGTAGGTGAAGCCCGGCACGTAGTTGGGATCGATGGTCTGCGGCGGGTTGACGTTGAGCGGGTCCATGCCGACCCGGTTCATCGTCAGCAGCGACCAGGCCTGTCCGGCGAGGACCTCGAAACCCCAGTCGCTGCGGTCGTAGGATGCCCAGGCTTCGCGGATGCGCGGCGTCCAGCTGTTGCTTTCGTTCTGGTTCGCTGTGGGCGCCGCGCCCTGGAAATCGACGGAGAGGTAGGCGCGCAGCCTGGTGTCCTCGTCTGGGTTGGCGGTGGCCAGCCCGGTCAGCCGGCTGGTGCGCGCGCTGAACACCAGCTCGTTCTCGTGGTGCAGCGGGCTGTTCCCCAGCGGAATGCCGGTGGTGTAGTTGGACTGGATGTCTTCGACGCTGTTGCGGCTGCGCCAGACGCCGTCGCCGGTGAGGTAGCCGCCGAGCTGAAGCGTGATGGCGCCGATCTGGAAGCTGCCTTGCGGTAGCTTGCGCGGTTGCTCGACGCGCACCAGCGTGAGCGCGCCGCTCGCAGCGCCGGGGGCGGCGGGGAGCAGGGCGTAGCCGGCGGGGATCTGCGGGATCAGCGGCGGCGGCTGCAGTGCGGCCGGCGTGGGCGCGCGCGCGGTCGCAAACGGACGACGGTCCTGTTCGGCTTGCTGCTGCTTCAAGCGGCGCAGCTCGGCTTTCAGCGACTTGAGCTGCTGCTCGACGGTTTGCATCTGCGCGTCCGACACTTGCGCCAGCGCGGCCGGACCCTGCAGCGTGGCCATTACCGACGCGCAGGCTGCAAGGCGCGCGAGCCGGCGTGGATAGACCGGAAGGTGCGACGAAGCCGGGCCTGCGAAACGGAGGCAGATCATTCCAGGTCTGGTGTGCGGCATGCAGGTGGTTCCTGGTCTTCCAACGGTGCGCGTAGTGGCCGCCTTCGGCTCGCGGATCAGCCAGCTTCCGGACGGCACGGAACGATACAACATGACTATACATACTAGTCAACTAGGATACGGGTAAGCACGTCTGGCGAGGGCTGGCGCAGGCCTGTTTCGAGAGAAAAACGAAAAGCTGTTCACTGCTGTCGTGGACGGCTGACGCGACGGGCGTCAACAACGCGCGCCGGCCGGACATTCGTTGCAAAGAAGCGCCTGCCCGTAGCCGTCGAACACGTTGCAGCCGGCCGTGTACATACCGCTCGGCTACCGTATAATGCCGTGTGCTGAGCCTGCCGTTTCCACAGCAAGCACCAGGAGACCGAAAGTTTTTTGATTCTTTTTTTCAAAAAAGAACCGCTTGCTTCTGTGCTGCCCCCAACCAAACAAGCACCACCCAAAAGCCGTGAACCCCCTGCCACATGGCAAAATCCTAACTCGCAATCGCCGCGTCCGGACACCAGCATCACACAATCGCCGGAGTGACATGAGGACATGCAGAACAGAACCGTGGCGACCGTCTGGGTGGTTGGCCTGTGCCTGGCCGCCCTGGTCTACCTCGTGGGCCCGGACGACGCCCTTGCCGCCCTTTTCAACCTGGCCGACACCGCCGCAGAGACCGTACAGCGCGCCGTGCTGAACCTTGGTGGCCGCGCTTTCGACATGCTGCGCGCGCTGGCCATCGGCTGCTTCGTGGTGTTCCTCGCACTTTCCGTTGTCGCTACCGGCCGCGGGCAGGCGGGCGTGTGGCTGGTGCTGGTGGTCAGCTTGCTGTTCCTGCTGCTCGTCTGGCACCAGGGCCCGGAGGCGACCGGACACTGGGCGCTGGCGTTCGTGCTTTCTGTAGCGGCAGCGCTGAATGTGACGCGGAAGCTTGGGCCTCCGCCGCCTGGGGATTTGGTTTGATGCCGGCTCGGCGTGCGCGCTACCAGAGGCCTAGATTTCGATCTCGACGTTTTGCAAGAAAGCAAGGTCTTCTTTTCTGAAGAAAAGAAGCAAAAGACTTTTGGTCCTGCTGTCGCGAAGGTTCAGCAGCGCGCGCCCAAGGGAACAAAAGTTTTTTGGTTCTTTTTTCAAAAAAGAACCGCTTGGCTTGCTTCCTTGAGTCAACGCAATCCCGCGAAGAACGCGCGCAGCAGGGCGCCGCACTCCCGTTCCTGAACACCGCCGACCACTTCCGGCACGTGCAGGCAGCCGGGCGCGGCAAAAACCCTGGCACCATGCTCCACCCCGCCGCCTTTTGGGTCGTAGGCGCCGAACACCAGCCGGCGCACCCGGAAATGCACCGCGGCCGCGGCACACATCGCGCACGGCTCCAGCGTCACCCACAGGTCGCAGCCGGCAAGGCGCACCTGCCCCAACCGGCTCGCGGCCGCTCGCATCGCCAGCAGCTCGGCATGCGCGCTGGCGTCCCGCCCGGCCTCCGTGGTGTTGCCGCAGCGCGCCAGCAACGCGCCGTCCGCACCCAGCACCACCGCACCCACCGGCACTTCGCCGCGCTGCGCCGCCGCCCGCGCCTCGGCCAGCGCCATCGCCATCGGCGAGACCACCCGGTTCATCGCACCCCCTCTTTTACAGACTGGCCCCTGTCCAGAGCGGCACAGCGCGGGTACGCTCCCCGGCATGGCCGAAACACGCAAGCCGCTGGTCGGCATCACGCTCGATTCCGAGGCGCCGGGCGGCTACTCCGTCTATCCCTGGTACGCGCTGCGCACCAACTATGCCGACGCCATCGCGGCGGCCGGCGGCATCCCCATCGCCCTGCCGCACCACATGTCGCTGGCGGCCGACATGCTCGCCGCCATCAACGCGCTGGTGGTCACCGGCGGCGCCTTCGACGTGGACCCGGCGCTCTACGGTGCGGCCGACACCCACGAGAGCGTCACCCTCAAGCAGGGCCGCACGGCGGCCGAACACGCGCTGCTGGCCGGCGCGCTGGCCCGCGACATGCCGGTGCTGGGCATCTGCGGCGGCGAGCAGCTGCTCGCCGTGGCCCTCGGCGGCACGCTGATCCAGCACATCCCCGATGCCGTGCCCGACGCTCTGGCCCACGAGCAGCCCAACCCGCGCCACGAGCCCGGCCACAGCGTCGCTATCACCCCCGGCACCCTGCTGCACCGCATCGTCGGCACCGCGTCGATGCAGGTGAACACCTCCCACCACCAGGCCGTGCTGTCTGCGGGCACCGCGGCGCTGGTCAACGCCATGGCGCCCGACGGCGTGGTCGAAGGCATCGAGGACCCTGCGCGCCGTTTCTGCCTCGGCGTGCAGTGGCACCCCGAGTTCCTCATCGACCCCGGCGATGCCCGCATCTTCGCCGCCCTGATCCAGGCCGCCGCTTGACCACCGTCCCACCCACCGGCGCCCGGTTCAGCCGGGCCGCAAGCGGCGAGGCCCACCCTGCTGACGCCGGGGCCGCCGACGCCGCGACCGGCGGCCCGGCGACCGGGGGCAAAGCTGCCGACGCCTCGTCTGCGGGCCCCCCAGCTGCCAACGCCCCAGCTGCCGACGCCCCAGCTGCCGGCGCGCAAGCGACCGCCACCTCGCCCGACGCAGGGGTCGGCCTCCGCCCCAAACCGCACAACGGTGACCGGGCCGACAAGCGCGCCGGCGGCCGCTTCGACGCACGCAGTGGCAATCACCCTGACGCACTCACCGGCGATCATCCTGACCGACACGGCGATAACCGAGCCGACAAGCAAGACGGCGACCGCCTTCACGCACGCGTTAGCAGTCGTTCTGACGCGCACGACGGCGAGGAGCCCCACAAGCGCGACGCCGATCGCTCCGGCGCCCGGGGCGGCAGCCGCTCCGAGGCCCACGACGCCAACCGGGCCGACGCCCGCGACAGCGGCCGTCCCGACACGCGCGACGGCGACCGCATCGCCAAGTGGCTGGCCCGCGCCGGCGTCGCCAGCCGCCGCGACGCCGAACGCCTGATCGGCGACGGCAAGGTCTCGCTCAACGGCCAGAAGGTCACCCACCCCGCCACCTTCGTGGCATCCGGCGACATCGTGCAGGTGGCGGGCCAGGTGGTCGACGCGCCGGACCGCGCCCGCCTGTGGCGCTACCACAAGCCCGACGGCCTGATGACAACCCACAAGGACCCCGAAGGTCGCCCAACCGTGTTCGACAAGATGCCCGCTGGCATGCCGCGCGTGGTCAGCGTCGGGCGCCTCGACCTCAACAGCGAGGGCCTGCTGCTGCTCACCAACGACGGCGCACTCGCCCGCCAGCTCGAGCTGCCGGCCAACGGCTGGATCCGCCGCTACCGCGTGCGCGTGCATGGCGCCATCGAACCGCGCGCGCTGGCGGACCTCGCGCGCGGGCTCACCATCGACGGGGTGCGCTATGCCGGCATCGAGGCCGGGCTGGACAGCCGCAAGGGCACCAACGCCTGGCTGACCGTGTCGCTGAAAGAGGGCCGCAACCGCGAGATACGCCGGGTGATGCAGCATTTGCAGCTGAGCGTGACGCGGCTTATCCGTGTCGCTTACGGGCCGTTCCAGTTGGGGAACATGGAGCGGGGTGAGGTCTCCGAGGTGCCGCCGAAGGTGTTGCGCGAGCAGCTGCCGCAAGCGAAGTAAGGCCTTCTTTTTTTGAAAAAGAAGAAGCAAAAAAACTTTTATCCGCGCTGTCGCGGACTCTCCCACTCGGCGCGCCCCAGGGAACAAAAGTTTTTTGGTTCTTTTTTTCAAAAAAGAACTGCTTGCCTTTGCGCATAATCTCCGGCGTCTGGCGCGGCCGCACCCTGGTTGCACCATCGGGCCTCGCCACACGCCCTACGGCACAACGCCTTCGCCAGGTTGTATTCGACATGCTGGCGCACGCGCCGTGGGGCGGGCGGGCGCTGTTGGACGGCGCGCAGGTGCTGGACGGCTTCGCCGGCTCGGGCGCGCTCGGCCTCGAGGCGTTGTCGCGGGGTGCCGCCACCGCCGTCTTCATCGACAGCGACGCGCTTGCCTGCTCCGCAATTCGCCAGAACTTAACAGCATGTAAGGCAAGCGAGCGTGCGCGGGTGATCCAGGCGGACATGCGCCGCCCGCCGCCAGGGCAGGCTCACACAATCGTGTTCCTCGACCCGCCCTACGGTCAGGCGCTGCTGCCGCAAGCGGTCAGCGCCCTGCGGGCAACAGGTTGGCTCGGTAGGGGAACGGTTGTAATCTCCGAGGTAGGACGCCTTGAAGTTGCAGGGGAGTTCGGTGCTAAGCTCGCGCACAGGTCGCAAGGTGCGGCCCAATTGAACGTGTGGCGGGAGGTCTAGTATTGGGTCCGGCCGAAATCATCCTGCACCAGAGGTCGATCGCCGCGCTGGCGACCGCCGCCCCCGACAGTCCCGTGCGGCACGTCCATTCGCTCGGCCCGGCTCGCGTGGCCTTGCCCGCACTGCCCACCGGCAGCCACTTCTTCGACCTCTGGCCGGTGCGCGAGTTGCCGGACCAGGGGCTGTGGGCGGCCACGCACTACGACAGCTTCGCGCCGCCGCTGTTCGTGCTGAACGACGTCACCGTCCACTCGTCTGCCGGCATCCTTGCCGTCGGCGACACGGTCATCGCCGAGTCGCTCGCCAACACCTCGCCGCAGCTGCATAGCTACCGCGCCCTGCTGAAGGGCATCGCCATCCGGCCCGCGCAGATACGCAGCCTGCCCGGCACCCACGTCACCGTGCTGGCCGCCGGCGAGCTGGACTACCGCCACGCGATGCTGGAAGGGCTGGCGCGGCTGAGTGCGGTGCCCGACAACTACCTCTCCGCAGCCAGCAGCCTGCTGGTGCCCGCAAGCGGCATCGCCCGCTCCGACCTGTTCGGCCTGTTCGACCTGTTGCCCAGCGTCGCCGTCCGCGAGGTGGCGCACGACGAGACGCTGCGGGTGGAGACCCTGATCTTTCCGCTCTCGGTCTGCGGCGAGGCGGCGTTCCACCCCTGTGTGGCGGATTTCTACAACCGCCTGTCGGGCAACGTGGGCGCCGTTGCCGGCCGCCTGCCGCGGCGCATCTACATCGACCGGCGCCAAAGCGGCGTGCGGCCGCTGCGCACCGAGTCCGAGCTGATTGCCGCCCTGGCGCCAATGGGCTTCGAGCCAGTCCGCCTCGAGACCCTGAGCCTGTCGGACCAGATCCGCCTGTTCCGGCAGGCGGAAGCCATCGTCGCCCCGCACGGCTCGGCGCTTGCCAACCTCGGCTTCTGCAGGCCCGGCTGCCTGGTCATCGAGCTGCTGATGGACGCCTACGTGGACTGGAGCTACCGCAACCTGTCGGCGCTGATGCGGCTGCGGTACGACTGCGTGCTGGGCCGGGCGCGCAAGCCCTGGCCGGAGCTCTCGGTCGGGTTCCATGCGACGCCGTGGGACATCTCGGTGCAGCATGTGGTTGCCGCGGTGGCGCATTCGTTGCAGCCGGTGAGCGTGGCGCGGGCGGCGTAAGGCAAGGCAAGCGGTTCTTTTTTGAAAAAAAGAACCAAAAAACTTTTGTTCCCTGTCGGCGCGTGCTGTTGAAACGTGTCGTTTCAGCTGTCCGCGACAAAAGGGAACAAAAGCTTTTTGCTTCTTTTTCTCGAAAAAGAAGGCCTTGCTTACTTTCTAACTGACGGCTGCACCTCCTTGAACTTGTAACGACACCAAGGCGCCGCCACGCACCGCCAGCACTCCGGCCGGCGCGCCTTGCACACGTAGCGCCCGTGCAGGATCAGCCAGTGGTGTGCCGGCCGCAGCATCTCCGGCGGGATGCGGCGCACCAGCCCGTCTTCGACCTCGCGCACCGATTTGCCCGGCGCCAGTCCGGTGCGGTTGCCGAGGCGGAAGATGTGCGTGTCCACCGCCATCGTCGCCTCTCCGAACGCCACGTTCAGCACCACGTTCGCGGTCTTGCGGCCGACGCCGGGCAGTGCTTCGAGGGCTTCTCGCGCACGCGGCACGTCGCCTGCGTGCTCGCGCAGCAGGATGTCCGACAGCGCCACCACGTTGCGTGCCTTGCCCTGCCACAGCCCGATCGAGCGGATGTGGCGGCCGACCCCGTCCACCCCGAGCCGCACCATGGATTCCGGGTCCGGCGCCTCGGCGAACAGCCCGATGGTGGCCTTGTTGACCGAAGCGTCGGTCGCCTGGGCGGAGAGCACCACGGCGACGAGCAGCGTGTAAGGGTCGGTGAAGGCGAGCTCGGACTGCGCGTCCGGCCGTGTGGCTGCGATTGCCTGCAGGAAAGGGCCCACGTCCTCCCGCTTCATGCGGGTGGCGAGCCGGGCAGGGGGCGCGGATTTGGGCATGGCCGCCCAACTCGGCCGAGACGCCACGGTTTGGCAAGCCTTGTCGTCCCGAAGCCCGCTGGGGTTCTGATACCAACCGGCCTTAAGGTTGACCGTTCCGAAGCAAGCAAGGCCTTCTTTTTTGAAAAAAAGAAGCAAAAAACTTTTGACTCCGCTGTCGCGAACCTTTCCGGAGAGCGCGCGACAGCGGAGTCAAAAGTTTTTTGGTCCTTTTTTTCAAAAAAGGACTGCTTGCTTTCTATGAGTCAATATTAACGCCAGTTGGTATGACACCAGCGATGCGGAGTTTTGACTACCGCGCCAGCAAGCAAGAAAGGCCTGCTTTTTTGAAAAAAAGCAGCAAAAAACTTTTGGTCCTGCTGTCGCGGTCTCTCCCTCAGTCCCTATCCCAGGGAAAAAAAGTTTTTTGGTTCTTTTTTTCAAAAAAGAACCGCTTGCCTTGCTCCTCACCGGTCGAGATTGCAGGCCGCACTACCATGTAGGCGACATGACCGAGCAAGCCGACACCGTCGTGTTCGAGGCCGAGGTGACGCCGCATCGCAGCCTCTCGCCGCGCGGCGTGCGCCTGGTCATCGGCGCCGTCTGCTGCGTCAGCCTGTGTACCACGACTGTGTTCTGGACCCTGGGGGCCTGGCCGATCGCCGGCTTCAACGGCGGCGAGATCATGCTGGCGATGGTGCTGCTGCGCATGCATGCCCGCTCCACCAAGCAGCGCGAGTTGCTGCTGCTGTCCGGCTCCGCGCTGCGCATCCTGCGCACCGACGCGTCCGGCCAGGCCAGCGAGCGCAGCCTGCCGCCGGGCTGGCTGAACGTCACGCTGCAGGAGCGTGCGGGGCGGGTGCCTGGGCTATACTTGTCTTCACGCGGCCAGACGGTGGAGGTGGGTGCGGCGCTTGGGGAGCCGGAGAAGCGGGATTTGGCGCAGGCGCTGACCGACGCGGTGCATCGGTTGCGCAACCCGGTGTTCGACAATCCGCAGCTTCGGGCTGAGGTTAGTTAAGCAAGCAAGCGGTTCTTTTTTGAAAAAAGAACCAAAAAACTTTTGTTCTTTAGCTGGCGACGTCGTTCGGGCCCATCGACTTGATCAGGTCGAACACGCGCTTGCGGACCGAGGGGTCGGTGATGCGGTAGTAGGCCCGCACCAGTTCCAGCGTCTCGCGCTTGGCGAGCGGGTCGTCCGCATGACCGAAGTCAGCCCGCTCGGCGAAGCCGGCCACGTGGGAGCTGCCGTTGCCGTTACCCGTGGTGTCCGGCATGTCGTCGAAGAAAAAGCTGATCGGCACGTCGAGCACGCGCGAGAGGTCGTACAGCCGTGACGCGCCGACTCGGTTCACGCCACGCTCATATTTTTGGACTTGCTGGAATGTCAGGCCAAGCGCCTCGCCAAGCCGCTCCTGCGACATGCCCGTCAGCGTGCGGCGCAACCGGATGCGCGAGCCGACATGCACGTCGATTGGGCTGGGCCGGCTTTCGCCAGCTTCGCTTGTAGAACCCTCGAAACTCACGGCATTACGGGACATCCAGACTGCTCTTTCGCTACCGCGGCCAGTGTGGCTGGCGTACTGACGGTCTAGTTGCGCAACTAACAATAGTCAATAAACTTTTCGCTTTTCGGAAAGATTTTCTCATTTTTTAAACCTTTGCCGTTGATTTGCCTCTGAAAGCGACGCCGGCCAGCGCTGCCAAAACCGCCAGCAACCCAGGTCCCCACAGGCCCAACCGGCTTGCCAAAGTGGGCGGGAGCGCCCCGGGAACCTCGGACACCAGAGTGCCCATCCGGTCCAGTCCAAGCCTCGCCTGCACCTCCCCATGGGCGTCGATGACGGCGGAAACGCCTGTATTTGCTGCCCTTATCATCGGCAGACCCTCCTCCACCGTGCGCATCCTTGCGGCCGCCAGATGCTGACGCGGCCCGGCTGAGTCACCAAACCAGGCGTCGTTGGTAATGTTCACCAATACCGATGGTCGGTCGGCCTCATTTACAACTTGTGCGGGAAACGCCGCTTCGTAGCAGATGAGCGGGCCGACAGCCGGCAGGCCGGCCACGTGTAGCGTGCGCACGCCTACACCCGGAACAAAACCCTGCTCACCCAGGATGATGTGCGCATAGGACGGGAAATACTCACCGAACGGGACGAGGTGCGCCTTGTCGTAGACGCCCGCGACGCTGGCATCAGGCGCCACGGCCACCAGGCTGTTGTGGGCGACGGCCGCACTCTCGAACCGTTCGGTGCCGGCTAGCGTCATCACCGCCGTGCCGGCCGCCTGCGCGATCGCCTGCCGCGCGCCAGGGTCCTGCGCCAGCGCGTAAGGGCTCGCCGTCTCCGGCCACACCACCACCACGCGGCCGGCGCCGGCCCGCCGCACGCCGTCGGTCGTCAGCGCCAAATAGCGGTCGAAGATGCGCGCCGCCCAGGCGGGGTCACTGCCGTGGTCGCGGTGCTCCTGCTCGGAGACGTCGCCCTGGGCGATCACCGCGGTCAGCCCCGTCACCGGTGCGGCCACCTGCAACCGCCATGCGCCAGCCGTCACCCACACCGCCAGCAGCGCCGCAGCGGCCGCCCAGCCGCGCCGCCCGAGCGTGAGACTGCCCGCCAGCAGCAGCGTGCCCAGCGTCAGCCCGTCGGTGCTCACCCAGCAGGCCGGCTGCATGAACACCAGGCCCAGCGTGCCGGGCATCTCCCACACGCTGCCAAGCAGGTTCCACGGAAAGCCGCTGAGTACGAACTCGCGCGCGATGTCGCCCAGCACCCACAACCCGGCCAGCACCGCCAGCCGGCGCCAGCCTTCCGGCACCAGCCGCGCCGCCGCACAGGGCACGGCGATGAACAGGGCCAGCACCAGCGAGAGCAGCGGCACGGTGATCGGCACCGCCCACCAGAACTCGGCCGCCATCACCAGCACCGCGTTGGTGACCCAGTAGAGGCCGGCCATGCTGAGCGCCCAGCCGAAAGCCAAGCCGCGTAGGCCGGCGCTGCGCCAGGTGGGCGCATGCCCCAGCAAGGCCAGAAGCGCGGGGATGCTGACGAAGATGACGGGGATCAGGTTAAACGGCGGGAGCGCCAGGGCGGTGAGCGCGCCGAAGCCGAGGGCCGCGAGGAACGCGTGGCGTAGCAAAAAAGGAAGCAGTTCTTTTTTGAAAAAAAGAACCAAAAAACTTTTGGTTTCTGGAGTACTCGACTGTGGGAAGGTCCGCGACAGCCGTGATAAAAGTTTTTTTGCTTCTTTTTTCTCAAAAAAAGAAGGCGCTTGCTTACTCAAGTGCGTCCCGCAACTGCCGCTCGTAATGCCGGTAATACTTGTCCGTCACCAGATCCGTTTTCACCACGATCGCCACGTCCGTCGTGTTGAACTGGGTGTCGATCACCGCGCCGTCGCCGATGAAGCAGCCCAGGCGCAGGTAACCCTTGATCAGCGGCGGCAGGTTGCCCATCGTCCGCGTACTGTCGAGGTCGTCGGGGTCCATCCGGCGCATCTCCACGTAGCGCTCCGGCAGCGCGCGCGGCCGCAGCGCCGGCGGGGCCAGGTGGTTGTAATACAGGTAGGTCAGCTCCGCCGCCCACTGGTCCGGGTCGGTCGAGGGCAGGCTGGCGCAGCCGAACATCATGTCGATCTGGTGGCGGAACACGTAGGCGGCGATGCCGCGCCACAGCAGCTGCATCACCGCACGTGAGCGGTAACGCGCGTCCACGCAGGACCGGCCGAGCTCCAGCAGCTTGCCCTGGAAGCTGATCAGCGGCGAGATGTCGAACTCGTCGTCGGTGTAGAAGCGGCCGATCTGCTCGGCGGCACTCTGCTGCACCAGGCGGTAGGTGCCCACCACGCCTTCCGGCCCCGGCCCGATCGCGTGGTCGATCACCAGCATGTGGTCGGCCACCGCGTCGAAGGCGTCCACGTCGCGCTGCGAGGCGCGCGCGGCGGCCGACGGCTCGGCGCGCATCTCCTCGTAGAACACCCGCCAGCGCAGCGCCTGGGCGGCGTCGATCTCGGCCTCGGTCTCGGCGATGCGCACGCCGAGGTGGCCGGCGCGCAGCTCGCCGAAGCCGGGGCCCTCGTCCGGGCGCAGCGCGGGGCCGTGGCGCTTCAGCCCGCCGGTCGGGCCGGGCGGTATCTTGGTCTCGGCGCTCATCTGCTTGCTCCGTTCGGCCGTGTCCGGACCTGGGCGGCCCCGCCGCCTTGCGGGGCGGGCTCGGCACTCGCGGCGCCGTTGCCGCGCGGGTGGGCCGGCGCAGTGCGGCGTCCGTAAATTTCCAGCCTGGTCGAGACCAGATCGAACCCCAGGCGGGCGGCGATCTCTTCCATCAGGCGCTCGTGCTCGCCGCCCTCGAACTCGATCACCCGCCCGGTATCGATGTCGATCAGGTGGTAGTGGCGGCCGTGTTCGGTAGGTTCGTAACGGGCGCGGCCGCCGCCGAAGTCGCGCCGCTCGAGGATGCCGCGCTCCTCCAGCAGCCGCACGGTGCGGTAGACGGTGGCGATCGAGATGCGTTCGTCGAGTGCGGATGCGCGGCGGTAGAGCTCTTCAACGTCGGGATGGTCCTCGGCGTCGGACAGCACGCGCGCGATCACCCGGCGCTGGCCGGTCATCTTCAGCCCGTGCTCGACGCAGATGCGCTCGATGCGCGATTCCATCCGCTCTCCTTGAGGCGCCTTGCGGCACCCGTCAGACGGGTGGCGTAGCCGATGGGGGTGGGGGTTGTCGATAAGGCGGCTGCGTGCAGGGTGTTTCGTGACGGCCGCCAGGCAAGCCGAGTGGTTGTTGTTCACGCACGCTGAAGGACACTCCGCGACAGCCCGACCAAAAGTCTTTTGCTTCCTTTCTTCAGAAAAGAAGGCCTTGCTTCCTTGCCCGAGCGCTATCAGCCCCGGCGCGTGGGTCCGCGCGGCTTGGTGCCCAGGCCGATCTTCTTGGCCAGGCTGGAGCGGTGACTGGCGTAGTTGGGCGCCACCATCGGGTAGTCGGCCGACAGTCCCCAGCGTTCACGGTACTGCTCCGGCGTCAACCCGTAAGCGGTCTTGAGGTGCCGCTTCAGCATCTTGAGCTTCTTGCCGTCTTCGAGGCAGACGATGTGATCGGGAAAGACCGACTTCTTGACCGGCACGGCAGGCTGCCGGCGGTCCGGCGCCGGCGCCTGTGCGGGGGGCGCATCCTGTCCCACGCCGTTCAGCGCCCGATAAACGTCGTTGATCAGCACCGGGATTTGCCCGGTTTCCACGCTGTTGTTGGACACGTGCGCGCTGACGATACGGGCCACGAAGCCAAGCACATCCAGCGACACAGGCAAATCGGCCATGGCCCGACCCTTCAAAGTATTGGCTATGACAGTCATATACGAAGCCTCTCGTCAGTGCCGCAAGCTCTCGCACACAACATTCAGCCGGGAACCATGACGTCTTCAGGAATCGTGGCCGACAGCGAAATCGACATCAGTGGCGAACTCTGTCCGATGACGTTCGTGCGGACACGCCTGGCACTCGATCGTCTATCGCCGGGACAGGTTCTGGGCGTTCTGCTGCGCGGCGACGAACCGGCGCGCAACGTGCCTG
Source organism: Acetobacteraceae bacterium (assembly GCA_965198755.1). Taxonomy (GTDB): domain Bacteria; phylum Pseudomonadota; class Alphaproteobacteria; order Acetobacterales; family Acetobacteraceae; genus BOG-908. The sequence goes on along the minus strand of OZ240673.1, from coordinate 1,640,502 downwards.
CGACTGCACGCCAGCAGGGGCACGTCGTGTTGGACGAAGAGGCGGCCGGGGACGGCAGGGTGCGGGTGGTGATCAGGAAGGTTTAGCAAGCAAGCGGTTCTTTTTTGAAATAAAGAACCAAAAAACTTTTGCTCTCGTCGAATGCGCGTTGGTGAAAACATGTCGTTTCAGCTTTCCGCGACAGCGCTAGCAAAAGCTTTTTGCTTCTTTTTCTCGAAGAAGGCCTTGCTGCTCTTGACTACCGAAACCCCTCCAAGGCCTTGCTCATCACCAGCGCATCCGACCCGTCCGCGTAGTAGCCGCGCCGCCGCCCGACCTGCTGGAACCCGAGCGCCTGGTACAACCCGCGCGCTGCCGGATTGCGCGTCGAAACCTCAAGAAACAACCGCGCCGCGCCGCGTCGGCGTGCCTCCTCCGCGGCCCGCGAGAGCAGCAGCCGTCCCACACCCTGCTGGCGCAGCTCCGGCACCACGGCCACCGTCAGAACCTCCGCCTCGTCGGCAGCGAGCCTGGCCAGCAGCATGCCGCCGCGCGGGTGGATCAGCCCGAACACGCCGGGCTGCGAGAGCTGGCCGGCGATGATGCGTTCGTCCCAGCACTCGTCGGCGGCAAAGGCGCGGGCGTGGATGGCCGAGAGCGCGGTGGCGTGCAGCGGACCCGCGTTGGCCACACCCTGTCCGGCCTGCCCCGCCTGGTTCACGCCGGCGCCGCCCGCAAGCCGCCCGCCGGCAGCTTGGCTTCGGCGGCGTCCACGTAGAGCGGCTCGGCGGCAAGCGGCGGCAGCTCGCCGGCAAGCCGCCGCAGGCCCAGCCGTGCGACGTGTGCCGCTGCGGGCGCGCGCACGGCGGTGAGCATGACGTTCGCGCCGCGTGCGGCGAGCGTGGCCGCCACCAGGTTGGCGGCGTTGCCGCAGACCGCGACGGGTGAGCCTGACTGCGGCAATGCGTCCGTCTGCCAGCCGCGGAAACCCTCTCCGGTGTCGATGAACACCCTGGTGCGGCGTGCCTCGACGGCGGTCCAGAGGCTGCGGCCGCCCAGGTCCGGCAACGCGTCGCGCAAGGCTTCGGCGACGGTGACGCCAACCACGGGGATGCCCAACCCAAGGCCGGTCCCGGCAGCCACCGCGATGCCGGCGCGCAGCCCGGTGAAGCTGCCGGGTCCCACGACGACGCTGACCAGATCGAGATCCCGGCCGGCCTGGTCTAGAAGAGTCTCGATCAGCGCCGGCAGGGCGGCGGCAAGGCCGATCTCCTCGCGCGTGCGCATGACGATGTTGGCTCGATCGGAAATTATGGCGGCTTCACACCCGCCGTAAGCCGACGAGATTGCGAGCACGGCGGTCATAGTTTGTGGTCTGGGGCGTGGGAGGCTGGCCAGGACAAAAGCAAAGCAAGCAGTTCTTTTTTGAAAAAACGAACCAAAAAAATTTTGCTCTGTAGGGGGGGGCGGGTTGAGGCGTGTTGTTTCAGCTTTGGGCGAGAGCGCCGCTCAAGAAAACCGAAACTTGGACCGGCCGCATCTATAGCTGCACGCGCCAACAGCCTCAGCCTGAGAAGACCCGAAATCTCAGCGCTTTGAAACGCAAGCATCAACAAAGCGCGCCCAATGGAACAAAAGTTTTTTGGTTCTTTTTTTCAAAAAAGAACCGCTTCCTTCCTGCCCAACTCAAAGCAGAACGCAAGCCTCCCCAAACCCCAACCGCGGCGCCCGCGCAGACTGCCCGTCGCCGTCACCTCGGCCAAGATTCACGAGGAGATTCGATTTCCACCCGCTCGCCGCAAAGAACACCCGGTCCAGCGCCGCACGGTCGAAGCCGGACATCGGTCCGCAATCCAGCCCCAACGCGCGCGCCGCGAGCATCAGATAGGCGCCTTGCAGGGTGGAGTTGCGCATCGCCGTCTCCTCGGCCAGCACAGCGTTGCCGGCAAACCAGCTGCGCGCGTCGGCGTGCGGGAACAGCTCGGGAAGGCGGTCGTAAAACGCCGGGTCGTAGGCGACGATGGCGACCACCGGCGCGCTCAGCGTTTTCTCCACGTTGCCGACGGAGAGCACCGGGCGCAGTCGCTCGCGCGATGCCGGGGTGCGCAGGAAGACGAAGCGGGCCGGCGAGCAGTTCGCCGAGGTCGGCCCGAACTTCGCAACATCGTAGAGCTGCTCGAGCGTCTCGTCGGCAATCGGCGCGCCGGTCCAGCTGTAGTGGGTGCGGGCGGTGCGGAACAGCGCGTCGAGCGCCTGGTCGTCCAGCATCGCCCGAGCGCCCTAGTGCAGGACCTGCTCGACGGCGAGCACTTCAGGCACGTAGTGGCGCAGCATGTTCTCGATGCCGTGCTTCAGCGTCGCGGCCGAGGACGGGCAGCCGCTGCAGGCGCCCTGCATGTGCAGGCGCACGATGCCGTCGCGGTAGCCGCGGAAGACGATGTCTCCGCCGTCGCTGGCGACTGCCGGACGCACGCGGGTGTCGAGAAGTTCCTTGATCTGGTCGACGATCTCCTGGTCCTCGGGGGCGATCTCGTCTTCCTGCGCGGCGTCTGCGTGACCTTCCATCACCGGGCGGTTGGCGACGAAGTGCTCCATCAGCGCGCCCAGCACCTGCGGTCGCAGCGCCTGCCAGTCGTCCGCGTCGGCCTTGGTGACGGTGACGAAGTCGCCGCCGAGGAACACGCGGGCCACGCCGGGCAGGGCGAACAACGCGGTGGCCAGCGGCGAGCGGCCGGCGGCGTCGGGCGAGGCGAAGTCGGCGGTGCCGGCGCCCATGACGTCAACGCCGGGGAGGAATTTCAGCGTCGCCGGGTTGGGCGTGCTCTCGGTTTCGATGAACATGATGAAGGGTTCCCACGCTGGGCTGCGAGCTGCAGGCTATACGGGTTATGGGGGGTTCGCGGAGTGGTCACAAGGTAAGCCAGAAGCAAAGCAAGCGGTTCTTTTTTGAAAAAAAGAACCAAAAAACTTTTGGTCCCGGCGGCTCGTCGTGTGGAGGCGTGTCGTTTCAGCCGTCCGCGACGGCGAGAGCCAAAGCTTTTGGTTGTTTTTCTCGAGAAAGAAGGCCTTGCTTCTGCTCGATGGTTCGGCTGCCCGACGAGCCCGGCCATGACGACTGGTCATGAGGTGAGCCCGGCCTATTGAGCGTCCGCAGGTTCAGGCACCAGCAGCGTCCCGGTCCGCTCCACGGAGCATGCCAGGTCGGCGTCCGTCAGCACGCGCCACGAGCCGCCGGCCAGGATCTCGCTCGGGCGGAAGCGCACCTTGTAGGCCATCTTGCGGCTCTCCGGCACCCAGTAGCCGAGGTATACGTAGGGCAGCCCGAGCGCACGCGCGCGATCCACCAACCAGAGGATCGCGTAAGTGCCGAGCGATCGCTTGGCCAGTTCCGGCGCAAAGAAGCTGTACACGGCCGACAGCCCGTCGCCCAGGCGGTCGGCCAGGCAGGCGCCCACCAGCAGGTCGTCGACGTCGCGGAACTCGATCACCATGGTCTCGATCGGCGTGTCCTCCACCATGGCGCGGTAGTCGTAGAAGCTCATGGTAGCCATGTCGCCGTCGCCGTGGCGGGCCTGCTGGTAGCGCTGGAACAGCGCGAACTGCTCGGCGGTGGCGCGCGCCGGCACCTCGAACCCCTCGGTGCCGGCGTTGGCGCGGGCGACGCGGCGCAGCGTCTTGTCGGGTTCGAACACGCGGGTGTCGATGCGGATGGGCACGCAGGCGGAACAATTAGGGCAGACCGGGGCGTAGGCGATGTTGTGGCTGCGGCGGAAGCCGGCGCGGGAGAGGCGGTCGTGCAGCGCGTCGGCGTCCGGGCCGGTGATCTCGGTGACAACCTTGCGCTCGGTCCGGCCCGGCACGTAGGGGCAGGGCAGGGGCGCGGTGGTGTAGAAGAATTGTGGCCTGCGGGGCGGCTTGTAGGTCATCCGAGGTTCAGGGCGGCTCCGGGGTGGCGGTGCGGCATCATGCAGGCATAGTACGTAGGGTGAAAAGGGGAGTTGCGCCGGCCTGGGCCAGGTTCAAGCCTGCGGGTCGCCGATGCGCCACGGCGGGGCACGCTTCGGCGTTCACGAACGGGGTTTTGCTTGGGCCCAGCGTAAAGAAAGGAAGCAAAGCAAGCAGTTCTTTCTTGAAAAAAAGAACCAAAAAACTTTTGCTCTCGTCGGATGCGCCGTGGTGAGGCGTGTCGTTTCAGCTTGCCGCGACAGCCGGCACAAAAGCTTTTTGCTTCTTTTTCTTGAAAAAGAAGGCCTTCCTTCATTTAGGTCTCACGCGCGTCTTCCGCCCTTAACCTGAGCAAGCGCGCGGCCGGCGGTGCCGTCCAGCCCTGGACCGCGACGGAGACGATCACCGCCACGAAGACCACGTTGAACAGCACCCGTCCCGCCTTCACGCCTGCGAGCAATGGGATGAAGGTGAGGAAAATCGGCACCGCGCCGCGTAGGCCGGCCCAGGAGACGAAGGCCGCCTCGCGCACCGTCCATCGGAACGGCAGTAGGCTGGCCATGACGCCGGCGGGCCGGGCGACCAGGATGAGGATGGCCGAGACCGCCAGCGCAGGCACGATAACCGGCGGCAGCTCGTGCGGCGTGACCAGCAGGCCGAGCATGAGGAACAGCGCGATCTGCGCCAGCCAGCCGAGCGTGCCGAAAAAGCGCGTTACCGGCTGCCCGGCCGGATGCTTTCGGTTGCTGACCACCACGCCTGCCAGGTAGGTGGCGAGAAACCCGCTGCAGCCGAGCACCTGTGCCGTTCCGAAAGTCGTCAGCGCGCCGCCCACCGCAAGCACCGGGAATACCGAGCGTTCGACCTTCAGCCAGCGGAACAGCCCGACCAGGATGGCGCCGCCGGCCAGCCCGATCACCGCGCCGCCGGCCATCTCCCGCCCGAACAGCAATGCCGCGCGGCCTGCCGTCACCCCGTGCGGCGAGGTGACGAGTTCCACCAGGCCCAAGGTGAGGAACACGCTCATTGGGTCGTTCAGCCCGGATTCGACCTCCAGCACGGCGCTCACCCGCTTCGGCACGCCGACATGCGAGGCGCGCAACAGGCCGGAGACGGCGGCCGCGTCGGTCGGTGCGGTCGCAGCGCCGAGCAGCAGTCCCTCCGGCCAGGTAACGCCGAACAAGTAGACCACTGCGGCGCCGACCACGCCGGCGCTGATGGCCACGCCCAGGGTGGCCAGGGCGACGGCGGGCCACAGCGCACGCTGAATCATGGCGCGTTCGGTCTCCAGCCCGCCCTGGAACAGGATGGCGACGAGGGCTATGCTGCCGACCAGGTAGGCGGTGCGGAAATTTTCGAAATCGATGTTGCCCGGGCCGTCCTCGCCGGCCAGCACGCCGATGGCGATGAACACCAGCAGCAGCGGCGTGCCGATGCGCGCGGAGACCAGGCCGGCGAGGGTGGCGAGCAGGCAGAGCACGCCGGCGACCAGGATGATTTCGTGGGTTGCTGCCATAGAAGGAAAGCAAGGCCGTCTTTTTTGAAAAAAAGAAGCAAAAAACTTTTGTCTCCGCTGTCGCGACCCTGTCCGGAGAGCGCGCGACAGCGGAGTCAGGAGTTTTTTGGTTCTTTTTTCCAAAAAAGAACCGCTTGCTTGCTTCCTCAGTGCAAACGCGGCGCCCGCAGAAAACTCGTCCGCGCCGCCGAGTGCACTGTCATGTGCAGCAGCTCGTCGTCGCGCGACACGCTCATCCGCACGCGCGCGCCCGCAGTGCCCGCACTCCACACCCGCCGCCACAGGCTTGCCAGGTCTGCCACCTCGTCGCCGTCCACCGCCACGATGCGGTCGCCGGCGCGCAAGCCTGCCTTGTCGGACGGGCCGCCGTCCGTGACCCCGCCCACCACCACAGTGTCGTCGCTTTCCATGGCATAGACGCCCAGCCAGGGCCGTGGCGGGCGGCGCAGGTGGCCGTGCTCGACCAGCTCGTCGAGCACCGGCGTCAGCAGCCCGGTGGGCACCACCATGTTCATGTCCACCCGGCGGCCGCGCTCGTCGGTCTGCTGCAGGATCAGCGAGCCGATACCCAGCAGCCGGCCGTCCGCGCCGATCAGCCCGGCGCCGCCCCAGAACGGGTGGGCGGGTGCGGTGAACATCGCGTCGTCGATCAGGTACTCCCAGTAGCCGGCGAACTCCTGCCGGCCGACCACCTGCGTCTCGATGGTGCGGTGGCGCCCGCCCGCCGCGGCCAGCAGGGCGGGGGTCTGCGCCTGCACCGCGTTGCTGTCGCCGATGGCCATCTCCGGCACGCCGAGCTTGCCCAGCGGCTGGACCAGGCCGAAGCCGGTCTCGAAATCCACCGCCAGCGCGTGGCCGGGCACCGCCCAGCCGTCGTTGGTGGTCAGCCAGATGCTTTCGGCCTCCATCACCAGGTAGCCCATGGTCAGCACCAGGCCGCCGCGGATGCAGATGCCGTTGCCGGCGCGCTCGGTGCCCAGGGTGCCGGCGGTGAAGGCGTCGCCGGGGATGTCGGCGCGCAGGCCGACGACGCTGCGCAGTGCGGCCTCCAGGTCGAAGCCGTAATCGGCGGCGCGCGGCTGCAGGTTCTGCGGGATGGTGGGTTCGGTCTTGGCCATGGGTGAAAATGCTTCTTGCAGGGACCCTCGGGCAAGGCCTTCGGGCGGAACCTCGGGAAAATGGTGCATAGTCGGGTATGTCGACGTGACGGCGGGATCAGCCGCCGCCGTGTCTCAACCCGTCGAATGTGGGCGCCTTTCTATGCAACGCTCTGCACCGTCGCAGTCAACCTTAGCGGGGGGTCCCGTAGTTCCGGCGGCGTCGGGAAGTCCAGCCCTGCCGGCGGCAGGGGACAGTTTCGCGCTCCCGGCGGCGGCGGACAGTCCCGCTGTCCCGGCGACGGGAGGAACTCCGGCCCTGCCGGCGGCAGCGGACAGTCCGGCCCTGCCGGTGGCGGGCACCTACATCCCGGTGCTCGATGGGTTGCGCGCGGTGGCGATCCTGCTGGTGGTGGCCTCGCATGCCGGGCTGGATCACGTGCTGCCCGGCGCGTTCGGCGTCACGCTGTTCTTCTTCATCAGCGGCTACCTGATCACCCGGCAACTGCTGGCTGCGCTGGCAAGGCGCGGCCGGATCGGGCTGGCGAACTTCTACCTCCGCCGGGTGCTGCGGCTAATGCCGGCGGGGCTGGCCTACGTGCTGGTAGCAGGGCTGGCCTACGTGGCGCTCGGTGGGCGGATCGCGCCGCTCGGCTGGGCCGCGGCGGTGTTCTACGGAGCCAACATCTTCGACCTGTGGGTGGGCTACCGCTCCACGCTGCCGGGCGTGCGCCACCCGTTTAACATACTTTGGTCGCTGGCCATCGAGGAGCACTACTACGCCGTTTGGCCGGTGGTGCTGGGCGCGGTCTGGCGCTGGCGCTGGGCGCTGGCGGCGCTGGTGCTGCTGTGCCTGGCGGTGCTGCTGTGGCGCGCCTGGCTGTTCCAGCATTGCGGCGCCGCGGCCTCGGCGGTGTGCGGGCGGGTGCAGGTCCCGGCCTGGCGCTACAACCGGCTGTATCAGGGCACTGACACGCGGCTCGATTCAATCGGCTGGGGCGCGCTGCTGGCGATGGTCGAGCAGCGCCGGCCGGGCTGGGCGGGGCGGACCGCTTGGCTGTGGCCGGCCGGGGTGGCGCTGCTGGCGGCGGGGTTCCTGGTGCCGGGCGACTTTGCGCGGCAGGTGCTGCGCACGTCGGTGCAGGGGATTGGCTTGCTGCTGCTGTTTCCCGCGCTGCTGCACCGGGCTGGCCCGGCGCAGCGCCTGCTGTGTGCCCGGCCGGCGTTGCTGGTGGGGCGGCTGAGCTACTCGCTTTACCTGTGGCACTGGGGCGCGTTCGCGCTGGCCGACGAGTTGGCGGGTGCGCACCGGCTGGCCTGGCTGGCGATCGGGCTGCCCGCGTCCGTTGCCCTGGCGGCGGCGTCCTACGTGCTGGTTGAACAACCGATGCTGCGCGTGCGCCGCCGCGCCGGCAGCCACACACCTGCTTAAGCCAAATTGTTCCGTTCGCATCTGCTGAAGACAGAGTCCGCGACAGCAGGAGCAAAAGTTTTTTGCTGCTTTTTCAAAAAAGCAGGCCTTGCTTGCCGTGCCGCTCAAACCCCATCCAACGCCCGTGCCGAAGATCACGTTCTGTTTGATCGCGCCACGCAGCCCGTTTCGTTATTGTATGGGTTCGGCGAGTAAAATGAGGTCGGTGATGGCTGTAATCGACACGCTGGCGCGGCCGCCTACCCAGCAACGGGTCGAGAGGACGCGGCAGAACCGGCGGCTGGCGGACAAGGTGCTGCTCGCTTTCAACATCGCCTGTGACGTAGGGGATGTGGATACCGCGCAGGACCTCCTGAACATACTCGAGGAGATCTACCGGCGCCGTAACGTCAACCGGCCCAACGACCGCAGGAAGAACGTCGAAAGCCTGGTGGAAGCCTGCCGTCGGCTGTGGAACTTGCGCCAGGACACCTAGCGGTTTGCGGAACGCTGGTGTGCCGGGCCAAGTCGTCCGGGCGCGCGAGGCTGGTCGTGCAGGGTTGCCCAAGGCGATGGCGGACGTGGACGGTCTCGGCTGGCGGGGTTGTGTCGTTCGGGCGTGATTTGGCCGACGCTAGGCCTCGTTCGGGCGGGTCGGCATGCGGGCACGCAGCTTCTCGAGCGCCAAGCTCAGCGACCGCGCTGCATCCACATCTCCCTGTGTCTGGGCGAGGCTAAGCGCGTCGAGCAACGCCTGCTCCAGGAAAGCCAAGCCAGCGTCGTCTTGTGACACAACAAACTCCTGGGAACCGACGGAGCCGGAGGATTTTTTTGGACGCCGGCATCCTTGTATTGAGATCAGTTTACATGAATCGTGTTTGTATCAAAACAAAAACTTGCCCAATGTGCGTGGAGGACGCGGCAGTTCCGGGCCGTGCGGCTGGGCAGGGCGTTCGCCTGGGCGAGGCACGATTGGCAGTGGCGGCTTCGACGGCCCCGAATGGAGCGTGTGGGCCCGGCAATGCTCAGTATCTTTGCGCAACGAACCCGGTCTGCTGCGACGCCTGGAACGGCAACGTGCCTTGCGCCAGCTTGCAACCCGCCGTCTGCGACGGCAAAGGCTACCCGCGCAGGCCGCTCGACGTTCTTGCAGGGCACGCTCGGCGCCGCGGTGCGAGACGCGGCCCCGTCTGGCCTGTCCGCCTGGCGGGCCATCGGCGCGGCTGTGATCACGTTGCGTACACAGTGGATGCAACGTGGGGTTTATCACTTAGCCGGCTCGCAGTCTCGGACGTAGATGACAGTGCAACAAGGCGGGTGGAGGTTGCACCTGCACGACAACCGCCAGCCGGGCCGGTTTGACGGACGTCAATGTGAACGCGAAAGGTCGACGAAATGTGCCATCCTTCGGCGTTGCCCGCCTGCAAAGAGATCGGATCGAACACTATGGCTGGACGCGAACATGCCGACCTGCTCGTGCAGGAACTCGAGAACTCGCTGATCGGCGCGGCCGACCATGCCCGCCACATCGGCGACTCGGAAACCGCGCTTGGCCTGGCGATGATCCTGGAGGCGGCACGGCGGAACTGGGCTGGCGGCAGCCACCGCGTGGCAAACGCCAGCACGACGATCATCAAGCGGCGCGGATCGCAGGACGTCTAGGCAGACAAGCAAGCCCTGCTTTTCCATAGAAGAAAAGGACGTCCGCCCGGACGCCGCGGAGGTTTCTGCGGTGTGCAATCCAGGGAACAAAAATTTTTGGTTCTTTTTTCAAAAAGAACCGCCTGCTTGCTCGTCACTCGGTAGCAGGCGCCACGGGCGGCCGGAAAAGATCGGGCGTTATCTCAGGCCGCGAATCGATACCGGACAGGCTTAGCGTCAGCAAGCGGTTGTAGGGGTCCTGCACAGTCACCGCGAGCAGGCGGAGAGGCTGGTCGTTGAAATCTAGTGTCAGGTGGCCCTGGCCGGGCAGGCCCGCTTTGCTCAGGGTCAGGCGCAGGATCGGGGCGCCCGCCTGGTCGGTGGCGTGGGTGAGGCTGTCCACGCTCACCTTCCCGTCCAGCCGGATCGACGGTGTCAGCAGCAAGCCCAGCGGCGTACGCGAGACCGGCTGGGTGGTGAGCGCGCCGTTGCTGCGGTCCAGCACGTTGACCCGCCCGCCGGTAATCACCATCACCCGCGCGGCAGGACCCTCGTAGTCCACGCGCAGGTGGCCGGGCCGGTCCAGCCAGACCAGGCCGGCGGCAGTGCCGAACGAGCCGCTTTGCACGAAATGCGCCTCGAAGCGGGGCAGGGCGTTCAGGTAAGCCTCGATGCGAGCGATGTCGGCCCGGTCGGCGGCGCTGCGGGTGGCGGCGCAGCCGGCCAGGCAGGCCCACAGGAGGGCGGAGGCCAGCCGGGCCAGCCTGCGTGCGCTGTGCTTCACCGCCGGTGCTCCCTGGCAAAGGCGGCCGCGGCGCCGAACAAGCCCGGCTCGGGGTGAATAATGATCTTGACGGGCAGCGTGGCCAGCATCGGCTCCATCCGGCCCTTGGCGGTGAAGCGGGTGGCGAAGCCCGAGCCGGGCAGCGTGCCGGCCACCCGTGCGCCTATGCCGCCGCCGATGACCATGCCATGCGCGCCCTGTGCCAAAGCGATGTCGCCGGCGAGGCTGCCCAAGGCGAGGCAGAAGCGCTCCAGTGCTGCGGCGGCCAGGCGGTCAGTGCCGGCCAGCGCCGCCTGCCACAGTGCCGCCGTGTCGCGCTGCGGCACCGCTGCATTTTCCATGGCGGCCAGGCAGGCGTGGATGTTGACCAGCCCCGGCCCGGAGACGACCCGCTCGGCCGAGACACGCAGGAAGGTCTGCCGCAGGCGCTGCAGGATGGCGTCCTCCACCGTGTCCAGCGGCGCCCAGTCGATGTGGCCGCCCTCGGCCTCCATCACGAAGTAGTTTTCGGCGCGGCGCAGCACGTGGGCGACGCCGAGCCCGGTGCCGGGGCCCACCACGCCGATCACTCCTTGCGTGGGAAGCGGCACGTCCGGCCCGGCCAGATGGCGGAGGTGGTCCGGCGGCAGTTGTGCGACGGCATGCGCGACGGCGCCGAAATCGTTGACCAGCGTGAGGTGGTCCACGCCGAGCTGGCCGGCCAGCTTGGCCGGCCGCAGCACCCAGTGGCTGTTGACCAGCTTGAGCACCTCCCCGGCGATCGGGCAGGCGACGGCCAGCGAGGCGGCGCTCGGCAGGGCCCGGCCGGCGCGCGCGGCGTAGGTGGCCCAGGCCGCATCGATGCCGGCGAAATCGGCGGTGTGCAGGATGGTGGCGGGGCCGAGCGTGTCCACCGTGCCGCCGGTCACGCTGGCGATGGCGAAGCGCACGTTGGTGCCGCCCAGGTCGACGCAGACTACTTTCAACGTGGTTCCTCGGCTGGAGAGATGTTGTTCTAGGCGAGGGTTTTCGGCGCGGGAAGCAAGGCAAGCGGTTCTTTTTTGAAAAAAAGAACCAAAAAACTTTTGCTCCCTGGAGTACTCGCTGAAGGAGACTCCGCGGCAGCGGGACCAAAAGTTTTTTTGCTGCTTTTCAAAAAAGCAGGCCTTGCTTGCTGCTCTCCCCGCGCGCGCCGCAAGGTTGCGCCCGCCCGCCGGTGCGCGATAGACCTTGGCGATGGCCGATAGCAGTGAACCCGCCTTCAGGGGCAGGCTTGTGGTGGTGGCGATGCTGGCAGCGGGCCTGATGCTCTTGCCCGGCACACCTAGAGCGGCCCCGGCACCCACACCGCCGGACCAGGAGCTGGCGGGCAACTCGCGCCAGCAGCCCAGCGTCCGGCCGGCGATCTCCGAACATTTCCAAGCGTTGCCGGCGTTGCTGCCGGCGATTCGTTTTGCACGCGGGTCCGCACAGCTGACGCCGAGCGCCACGCGCCTGCTCGACACGCTGGGCCGGTCGTTGGCCGATGAGCGGCTGCGCATCGAGGGACATTCCGACGCCAACACCGCCAACCGCGACCTGGCCGGCCGCAGGGCGCAGGCCGTGGCCGACTACCTGCAGCAGAATTGCGCGATAGCATCCGGGCGGATCGAGGTGATGACGGCTACGCGGGTGCCGAAGGGGCAGGTTCGGCTTGTTGATCTTGGTCCTTAGAGGTTAACGCAACGTTGTGACGGTTCAGGCAAGCGGTTCTTTTTTGAAAAAAGAACCAAGAGACTTCTGTCTCCCGGACGCGGGTGTTGTGGACGCTTTTTGTTTCGGCTGGGTGCCTTTGCCTTTCTGCTCACGCAGATGGCGGAATGCCCGTGCCAGCATGTCGTCCGCCGCACAGGGTTGCAGGCGGCCGGACGCTATCATGCCGTTGCGCCAGCCATGGGCATAGCCGCGGGAATGCCCTGCCCCCGGCGCTGAGACGCCCTCGACACCGTCCATGTAGCCGAACAGCAAGTCGGCCTCGTCCAGCATCGCAAATTCCGCGACAGACGTGATGGGCTCGAACTCAGGCAAAACTGCTCCCTCCTCCAGCCACGTACACGCCGTCGTCATGCGAAAGTTACGCATCCGATCGTTAACTTAGCGATAATATCGTGGCAGATATTCCACGGCAGGTTGTGTGATGGCTGACGCAGTTTGCCAGGTCGCGACCCTGCATTAACGCCGCAGCAAGGGTTCTGTGATGTATAGAAGCCATTCCGACACTTGTTCGCCTACCAGAACGCACAGGGGCATAGGGCGGCACATAATCGACCGCGGATACGAGGCACGTCTTGCAATGGATGCTGATATAAAGAGGGACGCCTACGCCCTGCGTTACAGGAGCTACTATTCGCAAGGCTTCATACCTGCAAACGACACCGGTCTGTTCGCCGATCACTTCGACGAGACGCCGAACACGCGGACTGTCGTTGTGTACGCGGAAGGTGCGGCCGTCGGCTCGGTGCGGACCTGCCTGCTCAGACGCGGCCCGGGCAGCCTGTCTCCGGCGCGCCATGCCTACCCTGACGAAGTGGAGAACCTGCTGGTCAACTCCGGACCCGAGCGTCCGGGATGGGACGGCCTGGAAGTGAACCGGATGGTGCGGGCGCCGGAAGCCGCCGACGACCAGGGACTGGTGTTCATGCTCTACCGGCTGGCCGGCCGGCTGGCGATCTCCGCCGGCTTCCGCGTCGTGGTCTCCTGCGCACGGCGTAACCACCTGCCGTTCTACCGCCGCATGCGCTTCACGCAGGCCGGCGAGCTTAAGACCTATCCAGGCCTGTCCTGCCCGATGGTGCTGCTGCAGTCCTCAAGGTCGGAATGGGACACGATGCGAGATGGCTTCCGGCTGATGGACCCGGAGGCGGGCCCGCCCGGCCTGCTGGACGGTTTGGAAGCAGGGCTTACGGTGTACCCCCATTTGGTACGGCGGGGGTAGCGAAGGTGGTGGTCTTCGGTAGTTTGTGGTCGGCAGCGACCTTCCTGGCGGTCCTGAACTTTGCCTCCCTCAGCTGGGGGGTGAAGGGACACTTCACCGCCTCCGGCGGTGTGGCACCCGGCATGCGGCTGCTTACCATGCTGAGCATCGCCAGCTTCGCCTGGTTCCTGTGGGCGCGCCTGACGTGGGCCGCGTCTGGTCACGCCGCGAACCGGGTTGCCGATCTGGCCGGGCTGGTCCTGCTGAGCCTCGAGCTGGCGCTGTTCTGGTGGGCGGTGCGCAGCACCCGGGTGCGTCGCCTCACCTTGGCCTTCAGTGCGGACCGGCCTGCCTTCCTGCATCAATCCGGGCCGTACGCCTGGGTGAGGCACCCGTTCTATTTGTCCTACGGGCTGTTCTGGGTCGCCACGGCGCTGCTCTGCCCAGGCTGGGCGCACTGGTTGGCCCCCGCCGCGATGATCGCCGTCTACGTCAGGGCAGCGCGTTTGGAAGAGGCGAAGTTCGCCGACTCCGACCTCGCCGTCGCCTACGAGCAATACAAATCGCGCACGGCGATACTGCCGCGGCTGCGCGGAGCAACCGAATGAGGACCGCACCGTGACATCGGGCACCAGCATCGGCAGCACCAAAATCGGCAGCACCAGCATCGGGGTGTCCGACCTGGCAGACGGCGCGCCGGGCCGTGCCGCGTTGCAGGCGTGGCCGCAGCGCGCGCTGCTGTGGGCCAGGCGTAACGTGCAGGCGGCGCGCCGTCGGGCCGGTGCTGCGGGCGTAAGGCTGAACCTGGCGGTGCCGGAGGACATGCCGGAGATCGCCGAGGAGCAGGTCAGGAGCCTGCGCATCACCGCGGTGGCTCTGGCGGCCTGCGGTGTGAACGGCCTGCTGTTCGTGATGTGCGACTTCGGTGCGCGGTCGGGCATGCAGGGCCGCGTGCTGGCCTGCGTGATGGTCCTCACCTACGCGATCTGGATACTCATCGCCGCCAAGGGCGCTAAGGCGGATTGGTTCGTGCGCGCCTCGGTCGCCCTGCTCAGCTTCCAGGGCACGCTGTGGGGCGTCTTACTCTATCACGCGGCCGAGGTGGCGACGGCCAGGCAGTCGAACCTCATCGTCGGCATCGCGATGGCGCTCGTCTCGACACCGATGCTGGCGGCGCCCTTCGTCGTGGCGGTCGCATTCTGGTTGCCGGTCGCCGTCGGTGCCGAGTGGGCGCTCGGGTGGGGGCTGAGCCCGAGCGACCCCTACCTGGCGCAATGCTTCGTCGGCTACGAGCTGTTCACGCTGGTGGGAATCGTCTTCATCAACCGCACGCTGCTGCAGAAATCCTTAGGCCGCGTGCGGCTGGACGCGCAGAACGCGACGGTGAGCCTGCTGCTCAAGGAGTACGAGGAGAACGCCGCCGACTGGCTGTGGGAGACCGACGACGACATGCGCGCCCGCCACGTGACGCAGCGTTTCGCCCAGGTGCTCGGATCGAGCGTCGACGCAGTCGACGGCCAGCTCATCGCCGACGCGCTCAGCCTGACGCACGGCAGCAGCGACCATGCGCACCTTATGGGGTTGATGCGGGAGCGCAGCGCTTTCAGGGACCAGGCGGTGCGCGCCTTCATCGACGGCGAGGAACGCTGGTGGCTGCTGAGCGGCCGTCCGGTGACCGACAGCAAGGGGCGCCCGGCAGGCTACCGCGGCGTGGGCTCGGACGTGACCGAAGCCAGGCGCGCCGACGAGGCGACGCTCTATCTGGCCACGCACGACACGCTGACCGGCATCGCCAACCGCAGCGTGTTCCTCGAACGCATGACGTCGGCCTGTTCGAAGGCCGGCCAGGCCGACACGCAGTTCGCCCTGCTGATGGTGGACCTCGACCGGTTCAAGGAGATCAACGACGATTACGGGCACGCTGTGGGCGACCAGATCCTGCAGTTCGTGGCCGAGCGGCTGGAGCGGGAGAACGCCAGCGGCCAGACCGTGGCACGGCTGGGCGGCGACGAGTTCGCGCTGATGTTGCCGTGCGCCGGAGCAGAGCAGGCCGGCGCGCTGGCCACCAGCCTGATCGCCGCGCTGAGCGAGCCGATGAGGGTGGGCGACGCCGTCCTGAGCCTGGGCGCCAGCATCGGAGTCGCCCTGTTCGCCAGAGACGGCAGCACGACGACGGAGTTGATGCGTAACGCCGACCTCGCACTCTACCGGTCCAAGCGAGAGGGCAAGGGCAAGCATCGGCTATTCGACCCGGTGTTCGGTGAGGAGTTCGCGACCCGCATGGTCCTGCTCTCCGAGCTCAAGCGTGCCGTGCAGGAGCGCGCGCTCAGTGTGGTGTTCCAGCCGATCATCGACATGGCGACGGGGGCCGCCGTCTCGATGGAAGCCCTGTGCCGCTGGAACCACCCGTCGCGCGGCGCGATCTCGCCAGCCGTGTTCATCCCGCTGGCCGAGGAGAGCGGGCTCATCGTCGAACTCGGCTACCACGTCCTTGCGGAGGCGTGCCGCGCGGCTGCGGGCTGGGCGGGCTCGGCGTGCGTGTCCGTCAACCTCTCGCCGCTGCAGCTGAAGGATTTGGCGCTCTGCGAGCGGGTGGCGACCACACTTGAAGCGGCCGGACTGGACCCGGCCAGGCTGGAACTGGAGGTTACGGAAAGTGCCTGGCTGAACGGCGACATTCAGACCAACGAGCAGATCACCCGCCTGCAGGGCCTCGGCGTCAACATCGTCATGGACGATTTCGGCACCGGCTTTTCGTCACTGTCCACGCTGCACCGGTTCGACTTCCACGGCCTGAAGATCGACGCGGACTTCATGCGCAATGCGGCCTCGGATCCGAAAGCGGGCGCCATCGTCCGCCTCGTGGCCAAGCTTGCGCGCGAGCTCGGCATCAAGCTTACCGCCGAGGGCATTGAGACGGAGACGCAACTTGCCTGCGTGCGCGCCTGGGGCATTCCACGGGCGCAGGGTTTCCTGCTTGGGCGGCCTCAGCCGCTGGCACTTGGCGAAACACCGGCTGGTATGTCGGGCGTTTCCGTTCGGTCTTCATCTTGGGGCGAGCGTCGGCAGATGATTGCCTAGGCAGGAAGCAAGGCCTGCTTTTTTGAAAAAAAGCAGCAAAAAACTTTATCCCTGCTGTCGCGGAGTCTCCGGCAGCGTGTATCCAGGGAACAAAAGTTTTTTGGTTCTTTTTTCGAAAAAAGAATTGCTTGCTTTCTTGGCCACCCGTCCGCGCGCCGACCACCTATCAGATACGCTCGATTTCCGCCCCGCATGCCCCCAGCTTGCGTTCCACCGCCTCGTACCCCCGATCGAGGTGGTACACCCGGTTGACGATCGTCTCGCCCCGCGCCGCCAGCCCCGCCAATACCAGCGACACGCTGGCCCGCAGGTCCGTCGCCATAACCGGCGCGCCCTGCAGGTGCCGCACCCCGCGCACGATCGCCGACGACCCGTGCACGTTGATCCGCGCGCCCATCCGGTTGAGCTCCGGCGCGTGCATGAAGCGGTTCTCGAAGATCGTCTCGGTGATCATCGCCGCACCCTCGGCCACGCACATCAGCGACATGAACTGCGCCTGCATGTCGGTGGGGAAACCCGGATACGGCTCGGTCTTCATGTCGGTGCCGTGCAAGCCGTTCAGCCGGCGCACCACCAGGCCGTCCTCGGCCTCGCTCACCTCCACGCCGGCCTCGCCGAGGGCCACCGCCAGCGCCGCCAGGTGATCCAGCCGCGCGCCCAGCAGCTTCACGCTGCCGCCGGCGATGCCCGCGGCACAGGCGTAGGTTCCGGTCTCGATACGGTCCGGCACGATCATGTGCTCCGCGCCGTGCAGCGCGGGGACCCCGTCCACCACCAGTTGGTCGGTGCCGATGCCCTCGATGCGCGCACCCATTGCTACCAGGCAGTCGGCCAGGTCGGTGATCTCCGGCTCGCGCGCCGCGTTGGCGAGCACGGTGCGGCCCTGCGCCAAGCTCGCCGCCATCAGCAGGTTCTCGGTCGCACCCACCGAGACGAATGGGAACACGATGTCCGCCCCGCGCAGGCCTTGCGGCACGGCGGCGTGCACGTAGCCGCCTTCCAGCCGGATCTCGGCGCCCATCTGCTCGAGGCCCTTCAGGTGCAAATCCACCGGCCGCGCGCCGATGGCACAGCCGCCGGGCAGGGACACCTGTGCTTCCCGGCAGCGGGCCAGCAGCGGGCCCAGCACCAGGATCGAGGCGCGCATCTTGCGGACGATGTCATAGGGCGCGAGCGTGCTGGTGATGCGGCCGCCCAGCGAGAGGCGGCGGCCGTCGTTGCCAGGGCGCTCCACCGCGATACCGTGCTGGGAGAGCAGGGCGCCCATCGTGTCGAGGTCGGCGAGCAGGGGCACGTTGGTGAGCACCAGGCGCTCGTCGGTGAGCAGGCCGGCGGTCATCAGAGGGAGGGCAGCGTTCTTGGCGCCGCGGATCGGGATGTCGCCGTGGAGGGGGCGGCCGCCTTTGATGAGTATTCGGTCCATGAAACATCCCAAGAAAGAATCTTCTTTTTCGAGAAAAAGAAGCAAAAAGCTTTTAGTGCGGCTGTCGCGGTTTTGTCCGGTAAGCGCGCGACAGCGGAGTCAAAAGTTTTTGGTTCTTTTTTCAAAAAAGACCCGCTTACTTTTACAACTTCGGCAACGACACCCCACGCTGCCGCATATACTTCCCACCACGGTCCGCATAGCTAACTTCCGGCGCGCTATCGCCCCTCAAAAACAAAAACTGGCAGATCCCCTCGTTGGCGTGGATCTTCGCCGGCAGCGGCGTGGTGTTGCTGATCTCGATCGTCACCTGGCCCTCCCACTCCGGCTCCAGCGGCGTCACATTGACGATGATTCCGCAGCGCGCATAGGTCGACTTGCCGAGGCAAATCACCAGGATGTCGCGCGGGATGCGGAAATACTCGATCGTGTGGGCCAGCGCAAAGCTGTTGGGGGGGATGATGCAGACCGGCGCCCGGCGGGTGACGAAACTGTCGGCGCTGAACGCTTTCGGGTCGACGATGGCGCTGTCCACGTTGGTGAAAATGCGGAAATCGGGTGCGACGCGCGCGTCGTAGCCGTAGCTCGACAGGCCGTAGCTGATCACCCCCTCGCGTTTCTGGTTTTCCACGAACGGCTCGATCATGGCGTGCTCGGTCGCCATGCGGCGTATCCAATGGTCGGGCATTACGGGCATGGGGGGCGGGGGACTCCGGCAAGGCGTCCGGACAGCCTAGCCGATTTCCGGGCGCGTCGCCTGCGGTGCCGGCGCGGCTTCCTCCCGGACGCGGGTCTGCGTCTTGCGCCGGCGCAGATTTTCCCGCAGCGCCGCCGCCTCGCGAACACGGCGGGCGTCCGCGTCGGCCTGGGCGCGCTCGTTCAGGTGCGGCGCTGACTTGTTATGCGGGCGTGACACGGACGCCTCACGGTCACGGCGTGCCTCCATGTCGGCCCTGGCGCGCTCGTTCAGACGCGGCGTCGGCCCATCAGGCAGGGGCAACGCCGCTGCCTCGCGGGCGCAATGGGCCTGCGCGTCGGCCGGTTCGCGATCGTTCAGGTGCGGCGCCGGCTTGCTGGGCGGAGCGGTCTCGCCGGGCAAGGTTCAGGGCACCTCGTCGGTGAAGACGTTGAACCCGGACAGCACGCTGGGGCCGAATATGGTGGAGATGGCAACATCCGTCGCGTCGCGGCCGCGCGCCATCAGGATGCGGCCGATGCGCGGCATGTTGTGCCGCGCGTCGAAGGTGTACCAGCGGCCGCCGAGATAGGCCTCGAACCAGGCGGAGAAGTCGCCCGGCGCGGGCACGACCGGCACGCCGATGTCGCCCAGGTAGCCGGTGCAATAGCGTGCCGGGATGTTCATGCAGCGGCACAGGGCTACGGCCAGATGGGCGAAATCGCGGCAGACGCCGCGGCCTTCCTGGTAGGCCTCCCAGGCGGTGCGGGTGGAGCGGGCGTCCTGGTAGTTGAAGGTGATGTGGTTGTGGACGAAGTCGCAGATCGCCTGGGCGCGGCCCCAGCCCGGGGCGGTGTGGCCGAACATGGACCAGGCGACGTCGCTCAGCCGGTCGGTCTCGCAGTAGCGGCTGCCGAGCAGGAAGGTCAGCATCTCCGACGGCAGGTCCTCCACCCTGTGCTGTTCGGCGCCGGGGGCCACCTCGTCGGGCAGGCCGGTGTCGTAGACGTCGAATGCGGTGGCGATGGTGGTGCGGCCGGGCGGGGCGAGGATGCGGGTGCAGACGTTGTCGAACTGGTCCCGGTAGATGTGCGACGGCGCGGGCGGGCTTATCACCACCGGCCCGGGGGTGAGCAGGTCGCCGGTGCGGCTGGGATGGACGCTGATGGCCAGCATCATCGGCGTGGTCTGCGGGCAGTCGAAGCTGATCTCGTAGCCGGCGTGTATGCGCATCCAGTCCCCCGAAACCTGCGAGCCGCCTGTCCGGCGGCATCGCGCTTGCTAGCATGCAGGCGAGCTTGTGAACCAGACGCCCCGAAGGAACCCGAGATGCAACGATCATGCCTTGCTGCCGCGGGCGGATGGCGCCAGGGGCAAGGAAGCAAGGCGTTCTTTTCTGAAGAAAAGAAGCAAAAGACTCTTGCTCCGGCTGTCGCGGCGTTTCCTTCAGCGCGCGCTCAAGGGAACAAAAGTTTTTCGGTTCTTTTTTTCGAAAAAGAACTGCTTGCCTTGCTTTCCGTATCGCCGGCATGAGCCGCCAACTCCTCACCCAAGGCGAGCCGCCACCTGTCCGGGTGATCAACCCTGGCGGAGGCTCGCCCTTCCTGCTCGTCTGCGACCATGCCGGACGGCGCGTGCCGCAAAGCCTCGGCGACATGGGCGTCTCGGCCGCGGATTGGGAGCGCCACATCGCCTGGGACATCGGCACCGCGCCGCTCTGCGACATGCTGGCGCGTGCGCTTGACGCGGTGTGCATCACCCAGACCTACTCGCGCCTGGTGATCGACTGCAACCGCCGGCCGGGCCATCCCACCTCCATCCCGCCGGTCAGCGACGGCACGCCCGTGCCGGCAAACATCGGTATGCCTGCCTGGCAGGAGGACGCCCGGGTGGACGAGATTTTCGCGCCCTACCACGCGGCGATCGCCGGCGAGGTGAACCGGCGGTTAGCCGAGCGGCGTGCCTGCGTCCTCATCGCCGTGCACAGCTTTACGCCGGTGATGGGCGGGGTGGCGCGGCCCTGGCAGGCCGGCGTGCTGCACAACCGCGCCCCGGCGTTATCGCAAGCGCTGGCACGCGTGCTCGAAGCGAGCGGCCTGCTGGTGGGCGACAACGAGCCGTACCGGCTGACGGACGAGTCCGACTACACGGTGCCGGTACACGCCGAGGCGCGCGGGCTGGCCTACGTGGAGCTGGAGATACGCCAGGATTTGATCGGGGACGCGGAGGGGCAGGCGGCGTGGAGTGAGCTGCTGGCGCGGGCTTTGCCGGAGGCGAAGGAAGCGGTTCTTTTTTGAAAAAAGAACCAAAAAACTTTTGACTCCGCTGTCGCGCGCTCACCGGAAGCGCGCACCGTCGCCTTTGTGAAACGCCCGAAGCAATCCCGGTGTCGCGAACTCTCCGCAGCGTAGGCCCAAGGAACAAAAGTTTTTTGGTTCTTTTTTTCAAAAAAGAACCGCTTGCTTTGCTGCTCAGGCCCGAGCCTGCCGCTTGCGCGGCGTCGGCACCGACATCGCCGCGTTCGCATTGCTGGCGGGCGATGGCGTCGGGCTTACCAGCTGGAACCTGACCGGCGGTGCCATCAGGGCGGCCAGCATCGTCTCGATCTGCGGCAGCAGCAGGTCCGGCGTGTCCAGCAGCGAGAGCGCCGTGTCGCCGTGCGCACCCGCCAGCATGAAGCCGATCTGCTCGCGCAAGTGCTCGACCGGCTCGGCCAGGTCTGCCGGCAGCGAGTAGCGCTCCCGCACCAGCAGGAGGTGCGCATCCAGCGGCGCGTTGAAACCGGAGCGGGTGGCGGCGATGTAGGCCGCGCGCCGTGCCGCCTGCGGGTCGTCGCCGGCGGGTGCCTCCCCCATAGCGGCGGCGATTGCGGCCAGATGGCGGTAGAGGATTTCCGCAAGCAACGTGTCCAGGTCCGGGAAGTGGCGCCGTATCGTGGCCGGCGACAAGCGCAGGCCGAGGGCGAAGGTGTTGAAGGTGACGTTGGCGCGGCCGAAGCGGGCCAAGGTCGAGGTGGCGGCCGCGATGATGTGCGCCTCGCGGTCCAGCTCGCGCGAGGAGAAGCGGGGACGTGCGCCTGGCAGGTCGTCCATGTGAGTGCGAAGGGTGCGGGCTGGGATTGGCATGCCCGACTTATAGTAAACTTTCCGTGATCTCGGCAAAGAGATTTGACGGGAGCGTAACTAGTTTCCGGGGGTCCGGGGTCGGACACTTGGCAAGGAAGCAAGGCCCGCTTTTTCGAAAAAAAGCAGCAAAAAACTTTTGGTCCGGCTGTCGCGGAGTCTCCTGCGGCTTCGCATAAGGAACCAAACGAGACTGCTTGCCTTTGCCTGCCGCGTATTCTGAACGATCCGTCTCGAGCACACACCGCGACAGCCGTCCCAAAAGTCTTCTGCTTCTTTTCCTCAGAAAAGAAGACCTTGCTTTCCTACCTCGCGCCACTCGGCCACAGCACGACCCGCAGCGTCTGCAGCAGGATCAGCAAGTCGAACAGCACGGAAAAATTCTTCACGTAGTACAAATCGTAGCTAAGCTTGCTGCGCGCATCGTCGAGCGACGCGCCGTAAGGATAGTTTATCTGCGCCCAACCGGTCAGTCCCGCCTTGACCATGTGCCGTTCCTGGTACAACGGCAGCTGGGCGGCCAGCTGTTTGATAAAGGTGGGCCGTTCCGGCCGCGGCCCCACCAGCGACATGTGGCCGCGCAGCACGTTGATCAGTTGCGGCATCTCGTCGATGCGTGTCTGGCGCAGGAAGTTTCCCACCCGGGTGATGCGCGAGTCGCGCGCGGCGGCCCACACGGCGCCGAACTTCTCCGCGTCCGTGCGCATGGTGCGCATCTTGTAGATGCGGAAATGCGTGTTGCCGCGGGTGATGCGTTCCTGGCTGTAGAGGATCGGGCCGCCGTCGTCGAACTTGATGGCAATGGCGGCGCCGATCAGGAACGGCGAGAACGCCACCAGCAGCACCGCGCTGACCAGCACGTCGAGGCAGCGTTTCAGAACCTTGTCGATGGTGCCAAAGTAGAAGCCGTTGGAGTAGAGCAGCCAGCCCACCTCGATGCGGCGGATGTCCACCCGCCTGATCTCATGCTCCAGGAAGGTCAGGTACTGCACCACCGGGAAGCCCTCCTTCTTGCAGGCGAGCAGGTCGTCCAGCGGCATGCCGCGGCGTTCGTCGGGTGCGACCACGATCTCGTCTGGGGCGACGCTGCGGGCTGCGGCGAGCACGCTGGTGTCGCGCAGCAGCAGGATGCCGCTGCCGAGCGCTGCCGCCAGCTGCGGGTCCACCTCGCCCATCTCGTCGGCGTGCAGGAAGTGCACCTCGTAGGTGGGCCGGCTGCCTTCGTTGCGCAGCATGCACAGCAGGTCCCAGGCGCGGCGGCCGGCGCCGATGACCAGCAGACGCCGCTGGAAGACGCCCTGCCGCTTCAGCCCGGAGAACACGAGCCGGCAGGCCAGGCCCGCCACGCAGAACCCGATGACCGCGCCGGAGAACAGCCGAACACGGTTGATGGGCGCGCCGATCCACACGCCCAGGACCAGCATCAAGGCGGCGGTGCCCACAGCGCCGAGGCTGACGGCCAGCGGCACGCGGCCGAGCGATTCTCGCGTCTGGATGATCGCCTCGCGCCGGTAGAGGCCGAGCGCGTAGAGCGAGACGAGGTTGGCGACCGGGTAGAGCACGGCGGCCAGCGCGTCCGGCGTGAAGCGTGTGCATTCGTCACCCCAGCAGGCGACGTGGAGGAGGACCGGCCAGCCCACGATCAGGCAAGCGGCGTCCAGCAGAAACAAAGCCTTGCCTGTGGTCATGAGCCCACTCTCCGTCCGGGAGGCGGCGCCGCGCCGCGCGTTCGGCCTTATATGCAACGATTGCAGGCCTGAACACTGGTTTGTGATACAACCAGGGGTTAGGGGCGGGGTGTGCCTTCGTAGCTACAGTCAAGGCAAGCGGTTCTTTTTTGAAAAAAAGAACAAAAAAACTTTTGCCTCCGCTGTCGCGCGCTCGCCGGTGGATGTACCGCAGCGGAGGCAAGCTTATGATTTTCATACAATCAGCTTGTCGGCCTACTCTCACAGACGCCCACCGCAAGCATGATCGACCCAAGGCAGCGGGCGTTCCCCAGGCATTAACACTGGTAAGGCTCTCGCGGACTCTCCTGCAGCACCGGCCCAAAGGAACAAAAGTTTTTTGGTTCTTTTTTTCAAAAAAGAACCGCTTGCTTTCTACTCCGCCACCGCCGGCTCCACCCCGTGCACGATCCTGCGCCGCACCCCGCGCGCCCGCCGCTCCAGCAGCAGGTAGATTACCGGCGTGGTGTAGAGCGTCAGCGCCTGGCTCACCACCAGCCCGCCGACGATGGCGATGCCCAGCGGCCGGCGCAGTTCCGACCCGGTGCCGAACGCCAGCGCCAGCGGCAGCGCGCCGCACAAGGCGGTCAGCGTGGTCATGATGATCGGGCGGAAGCGTTCCAGGCAGGCCTCGCGGATGGCTGCTTCCGGCGTCATGCCGCGTTCGCGCTGCGCGTCGAGTGCGAAGTCCACCAGCATGATGGCATTCTTCTTGACGATGCCCATCAGCAGCACGATGCCGATGACGCTGAGCACGCCGAAATCCGTGCCGCTGATCAGGATGCCCAGCAACGCGCCCAGGCCGGCGGACGGCAGGGTGGACATGATGGTGATCGGGTGCAGCAGGCTTTCGTAGAGCACGCCGAGCACGATGTAGATCGACAGCAATGCCGCCAGGATCAGCGCCGGTTCGGAGGCCAGCGACTGTTCGAACAGCTTGGCGTTGCCGCCGAACTGGATGCGCACGCTGGGCGGCGGCGACATGTCGGCGACGATGGCGCGCACCCGCAGCACCGCGTCGCCCATGGCCAGGCCGTCCTTGAGGTTGAACTCTATCTCGCCGGCGACGCGCTGGGATTCGTGCACCACGTTGAGGTCGGCGATGCCGTAGCTGAGGTGGGCCACCGCACCCAGCGGCACCGGTAAGCCGGTGTCGGCGCCGACATAGACGTGGTCGAGGTAGTGCGGGTCGCGCTGCAGCCAGGGCAGAGTCTCGAGGATGACGCTGTACTGGTTGCGCTGGCTGTAGATGGTTGAGATCGGCCGCTGCGCGAACGCGTTGCCAAGTGCGGTGTCGATGGCGGCGGCAGAGACGTGCAGCCGGCCGGCGGCGCCGCGGTCGATGCTGACGGTCACCTGCGGCGAGGAGGTGTCCGCGTCCGAGGTGACGTCGAGGAAGCCAGGCTCGTGCTGCAGCCGCTGCTCGATCTTGGCTTCCCAGAAATCGGTCTCCTGCACGTTGTCGCCGGTGATCGAGAAGTTGTACTCGCCGCCGGCGCCCGTCTTGTTGCCGCCGCCGAAATCGCCGGGTGCGAACAGCACCGTGTGCAAGGACGCGATTGGGTCGAGCTTCGGGCGCAGGCGGGCGATGACCGCGTTGGCGCGGATGTGGCGCTCGGATTCCGGTTTCAGCGATATCAGCAGCGTGCCCTGGTTGGCGGTGTCGAACCCGGTGGCGACCCCCACCGTCGAGCCGACGGCGGCCACCGCGGGGTCCTGCAGGATCACGTCGACCACGCGCTGCTGCTGGCGCACCATCTCGTCGAACGAGATGCTGGCCGCGCCCTCGGTAGTGCCGCGCAGCAGGCCGGTGTCTTGTTCGGCGACGAAGTTCTTCGGCACCGCGCCGTAGAGGTAGAAGGTGACCACCACGGTCAGCAAGGTCACGAACAGCATGGTCTTGCGATGGGCCAGGCTCCAGTCGCAGCCGATCATGTAGGCCCGTGTGGTCGCCTGGAAGAAACGCTCGGTGGCGCGGTCCGCACGGCCGAGCCAGCCGGTGGGTTCGCTGTCGACCAGCCGGCCGCACACCATCGGCGTGAGCGTCAGCGAGATCAGTGCGGAGAACACGATGGCGATGGTCAGCGTCCAGGCGAACTCGTGCAGGATGCGGCCGATCAGCCCGCCCATGAACAGCAGAGGGATGAACACCGCCACCAGCGAGAGCGTGATGGAGACCACCGTGAAGCCGATCTGCTGCGAGCCGGTGATGGCCGCCTGCAGCCGCGTCATGCCGGCCTCGCGCAGGCGGGTGATGTTCTCGATCATCACGATGGCGTCGTCGACCACGAAGCCTACAGAGATAGTGATCGCCATTAGCGAGTAGTTGTTCAGCGAGAAACCGAACGCCCACATGCCGGCGGAGGTGGCGGCCAGGCACAGCGGCACCGTCACCGCGGCGGCCACTGTTGCCGCCACGCGGCGCAGGAAGATCATCACCGTGAGCAGCACCAGCGCGCCGGTGATCAGCAGCGTGATCTTCACGTCGTTGGTGCTGGCGCGGATGGTGGCGGTGCGGTCGTCGAGCACGGTGAGGCTGATGTCCGGCGAGATCCAGCCACGCACCTGCGGCAGCAGTGCCCTGATGCGGTCAACCGTGTCGATGACGTTGGCGCCGGGTATCTTGTAGATGCGCAGCAGGATGGCCGGCTTGTGTCCGTTCCAGGCGGCCAGCCGAACGTTGCTGACGCTGTCGGTCACCTTCGCCAAGTCGGACAACCGTAGCACGGCGCCGTTGGACGCCTTCAGCACGATGCGTCCGTAATCCGCGGCGTGCCTGATCTGGCCGTTGATGGCGATCTCCTCGGCGCGGTTGCGGCCTTGGAAACTGCCGGTGGGCTCCAGCACGTTGGCGCCCACGACGGCCTGGCGCACGTCGTCGGCAGAGATGCCGGCGGCACGCACCGCACCCGGGTCGAGCTGGATGCGGATGGCCGGCGTCTGCCCGCCGTCGATCTGCACGCGGCTGACGCCTTCGACCTGGCTGAAGCGCTGCTGAAGCACGGTGTCCGCCGCCTCGTAGACCTGGCCCACGTTGAGCTGGTCCGAGGACAGCGCGATGGTCATGATGGCGAGGTCGGCGGGGTTGAACTTCTTGTAGGTGGGGCGGACGGGCAGGCCGCTCGGCAGGTCGGTCTGCGCGGCGTTGAGTGCCGACTGCACCTCGCGCGCCGCGTCGTCCGTGCTGCGGTCGAGGTCGAACAGCGCGATGACGTTGGTCTGGCCGGTGGAGCTCGTTGAGATCAGGTCGGAGACGCCGCCGATCTCGCCGATGCGGCGCTCCAGGGGGGCCGCAATGGAGTTGGCCATGGTGGCGGGGTCGGCACCGGGGCGCGAGGCAAAGACGACGATTGCGGGGACGTCGACGTTGGGGAGCGCTGCAACGGGGAGGAACTGGTAGGCGACCACGCCGGCGAGCAGGAGGCCGACGGAGAGGAGGATGGTTCCGACAGGGCGCAGGATGAAGGGGGCGGAGAAGTTCATGCGTCACCGTGGGCGAAGAAAGGAAGGCCTTCTTCGAGAAAAAGAAGCAAAAAGCTTTTGCGCGCGCTGTCGCGGGAAGCTGAAACACCACGTCTCACCCACGCGTACCGACAGGAGACAAAAGTCTTTTGCTTCTTTTCTTCAGAAAAGAAGGCCTTGCTTGCTTGCCTCACTCCGCCACCACCAACGCATTCTCCCGCCGAACCCCCACCCGCCGCCGCGCCCGCTCGAACGCCACATAGATCGCCGGCGTCGTATAAAGCGTCAAAACCTGGCTCAGTAGTAGCCCGCCCACGATCGCCACGCCGAGCGGCCGCCGCAATTCCGAACCCGTCCCGTGGTCCAGCACCAGCGGCAGCGCGCCGAGCAGGGCCGCGGCGGTCGTCATCATGATCGGCCGGAAGCGCAGCACGCAGGCTTCCACCGCGGCTTCTTCCGGCGAGATGCCGCGCGTGCGTTCGGCTTCCAGCGCGAAGTCCACAACGAGGATGCCGTTCTTCTTCACGATACCCATCAGCAGCACGATCCCCACCAGCGCCACGATCGACAGGTCGGCCCCGGTAAACATCAGCGCCAGCAGCGCGCCGATGCCGGCCGAGGGCAGGGTGGAGAGGATGGTGACCGGGTGGATGAAGCTTTCGTAGAGCACGCCGAGCACGATGTAGATCACCGCTATCGCCGCCAGGATCAGCCAGGGCTCGGCGGCCAGCGAGCGTTGGAACTCTGCAGCGTCGCCCGAGTAGGCGCCGATGATGGTGGACGGCAGGCCGATGTCGGCTTCGGCCTGCTGCACGGCGGCCACCGCGTCGCCAAGTGCCGCGCCGGCGCGCACGTCGAAGCTCAGCGTCACGGCGGGGAACTGCGACTGGTGGGTGATCACCAGCGGCGCGGTCCGCCGCACCAGATGCGCAATCGACATAAGCGGCACCTGGGCCACCGTGTTGGTGGTGGCCACCGTGGAGGTGGCAATCTGCGCCGCGCCGTTGGCGCCGAAGCTCGCGACCGTGCCGGGCACGCGCAATTTCTCCAGCGACTTAGGGTTGGACACCCAGGACGGGTCGGCCGACATCACCACGCGGTATTGGTTGCTCTGCTGGTAGATGGTGCTGACCTGGCGCTGGCCGAACGCGTCGTAGAGCACGTCCTCGATCGCCTGCATGGTCACGCCCAGGCGCGTGGCACGGTCGCGGTCCACCACGATCTCGGTGGCGAACCCGTCCTCCTGCTGGTCGCTGGTGACGTTGGTGAGCTCCGGCGAGGCGCGCAGCCGGTCGATCAGCCGCGGCGTCCACTCGGCCAGCTCGGCGGCGTCGGTGTCGGTCAGCGTGTACTGGTACTGCGTGCGGCTGACCCGGGCGCCGATCTGGATGTCCTGCACCGGCTGCATGAACACCGACAGCCCGGTCACGCCCGACAGCGCGGATTGCAGGCGCGCAATCACCACCGGCATGGCGTCGCGCTGGCGCCGCGGCTTCAGGGTGATGGACAGCCGGCCGACGTTCGGCGTGGGGTTCACGCTGCCGGCGCCGATCAGGGACGCCACGTTCTCTACCGCGGCGTCGTGCTGCACGATGTCGGCGGCGCGCAGTTGCAGCCCGGTCATCGCCGGGATGGAGATGTTCTGCGCGGCCTCCGTGGTGGCGATGATGGCGCCGGTGTCCTGCTGCGGCAGGAAGCCTTTCGGCACCACCACGTACAGCACCACCGTGCCCACCAGAGTGAGTATTGCGACGCCCAGCACTAGCCTCTGGTGGCGCAGGCTGACCACCAGGCTGCGGCGGTAGCGCTCCAGCAGCCCGCCGAAGAAGCGGTCCGAACGCGAGCCGCCATCCGCCACACGGTGCGGCTTGAGCAGCCGCCCGCACATCATCGGCGTCAGCGTCAGCGACACCACGGCCGAGACGGCGACCGCCACCGACAGGGTGACGGAGAACTCCTTGAACAGCCGCCCCACCACGCCGCCCATGAACAGCAGCGGGATGAACACCGCGATCAGCGAGATGGTGAGCGAGACGATGGTGAAGCCGATCTGGCCGGCGCCGCGGTAGGCGGCCTCCAGCGGCGGCACGCCCGCCTCGATGTAGCGGACCACGTTCTCGATCATCACGATGGCGTCGTCCACCACGAAGCCGGAGCCAACCGTGAGCGCCATCAGCGAGAGGTTGTCCAGCCCGTAGCCCAGCCAGTCCATCACCCCGAAGGTGCCGATCAGGCTCAGCGGCAGGGCCACGGCCGGGATCAGCGTGGCGCGCCAGCTGCGCAGGAACAGGTAGATCACGCCCACCACCAGCAGCATCGCCAGCAGCAGCGTGCCCTGCACGTCGGCCACCGACGCGCGGATGGTCTGGGTGCGGTCCGCCGCGATGTCCAGCGTCAGGCCCGGCGGCAGCGCGCGGGTCAGCTCCGGCAGCTCCTCGCGCACCGCGTTGACCGTCTCGACGATGTTGGCACCCGGCTGGCGCTGCACGTCCAGCAGCACCGCAGGGTGGCCCTTGTACCAGGCGGCGACACGGTCGTTCTCCACGCCGTGGGTGACGGTGCCCACGTCGGACAGCCGCACGGCGGCACCGGCGCGCCAGGTCAGGATGAGGTCGCGGTAGGCCTCCGGAGTCACCAGCTGGTCGTTGGTGCCCACCGCGTAGGAGACGTGCGGGCCGTTGAAGCTGCCCTTGGCACCGTTGACGTTGCCGGCGTTGATCGCCGTGCGCACGTCCTCCATCGACAGCCCGTAGGAAGCCAGGCGCGCGGGGTCCAGCTGCACCCGGATCGCCGGCTTCAGCCCGCCTTGGACCACCACGCGGCCCACGCCGTCGATCTGGCTGAGCTTGGGCTGCAGCAGCGTGTCGGCGGCGTCCGCTACCTGGTCCACCGGCACGGTGTCGCTGGTGACGGCCAGGCTGAGGATCGGCGCGTCGGCCGGGTTCACCCGGTTGTAGCTGGGCGGGTAGGGTAGGGAGCTGGGCAGTATCCCCTGCGCCGCGTTGATGGCGGCCTGCACGTCCTGCGAGGCGCCGTCGATGCTGCGGGTGAGGTCGAATTGCAAGGTGATCTCGCTGGTGCCGACCGCGGACGAGCTCTGCATCGTGGTGATGCCGTTGATCTGGCCGAGCTGGCGCTCTAGCGGCGCGGTCACCAGGGTGGACATCGTCTCCGGGCCGGCGCCGGGGTAGGCGGTGGTGACCACGATGGTGGGGAAGTCCACCTGCGGCAGGGCGCTGACGGGCAGCGCCGCGTAGCCCAGGGCGCCGCCTAGCAGAACCGCGATCGAGAGAAGGACGGTGGCGATCGGGCGGGCGATGAAAGGGGCGGAGATGGACATGGGGCCTGGCGGGTAGGTGGTGCAGGAAGAAAGGCCTTCTTTTTTGAAAAAAGAAGCAAAAAACTTTTGGTCCTGCTGTCGCGGCGCGTTCAGCAGACGGGTACCCAGGAGACAAAAGTTTTTTGGTTCTTTTTTTCAAAAAAGAACCGCTTGCTTTCCTTTGGAGTGTTTCCGCCGTGGACTATGTCAACCTGGGCCGCACCGGCCTCAAAGTCTCCCGCCTCTGCCTAGGCTGCATGACCTACGGCGAGCCCGACCGCGGCACCCACGAGTGGACGCTGCCGGAAGCCGAGTCCAAGCCGTTCATCGCCCGCGCGCTGGATGCCGGCATCACCTTCTTCGACACCGCCAACGTCTATTCCGCCGGCTCCAGCGAGGAGATACTCGGCCGCGCCCTGCGCGGCGCCGTGCCGCGCGACGAGCTGGTGATCGCCACCAAGGTGCACGGCGCGATGCGCCCCGACGCCAACGGGCGCGGCCTGTCACGCAAGGCGATCCTCGCCGAGATCGACGCGAGCCTGACCCGCCTCGGCATGGACTACGTGGACCTCTACCAGATCCACCGCTTCGATCCGGAGACGCCGATGGAGGAGACGCTGGAGGCGCTGCACGACGTGGTGCGCGCCGGCAAGGCGCGCTACGTCGGCGCGTCGTCCATGCACGCGTGGCAGTTCTGCCGCGCGCTGTACCTCGCAAAGCTGCACGGCTGGACGCGCTTCGTCTCGATGCAGAACCACCTCAACCTGCTCTACCGCGAGGAGGAGCGCGAGATGCTCGGCCTGTGCGCAGAGGAGGGCGTGGGCGTGATCCCGTGGAGCCCGCTGGCGCGCGGCAAGCTGACCCGGCCGTGGACGGAGGCGCCGCCCACCAGGCGCGCCGAGACGGACCAGTTCGGCAAGACACTCTACCGCGGTGCCGAGGAAAGCGACCGGGCGATCGTCGGCGCGGTGCAGGCGGTGGCCAAGGCGCGGGGCGTGGCCATGGCACAGGTCGCACTCGCGTGGGTGCTGGCAAAGCCGGGGGTGACCGCGCCGATCATCGGGGCGAGCAAGATGGCCCACCTGGAGGACGCGTTGGCCGGGCTGACGTTGAGGCTGGATGCGGGCGAGGTTGCAACGCTTGAGGCTGGCTACCAGCCGCGGGCGGTGGCGGGGTTTCAGTGATACCGGCGATGTAAGTCTTGACATCTGTACCAAGGGGCAGTTGACGGAAGAAAGGCTTTTATCAGTTGGGCCTTGCTCGTAGATTTGGGCAGCTGCAAAAGAGAATCGAATATTGCAACTATTTCCGCTAGATGAGAATGGTGACGTCCTTCGCCGGATGGTTGAGCAGGGTGACAATCTTAGCGTGTCGCGTGACATAGATTTTGTTGTGGTGACGCCTAACAACGAAGCGGCGCAAAGTTATCGGAGACAGTTCGCGCTTGGGGCCTCAAAGCTACGATCAATCGCGCTGATGTCGTTCCATCTCTGCCATGGGAGGTCGTAACCGTCAGCCGAATGCTGCCGACCCACGAAGAAATCACTCGGCTTAAGGAAAAGCTTGCTGGGGAGGCGGCGCGCATTGGCGGGCGCAATGACGGTTGTGGCTGTCTACAACAGGACTAAGCTTCCAGTGCATACTTTACAAAAGAGATGCGACGGACGCGTTTGCCTGTCTGATTTTGTGACTGGCAAAGCAAGCGGTTCTCGGTTCAAAAAATCTCAAACCTTTGTCTCTGTCCGCCGTACCAGGACGAAACATGTCGTTTAAGCCGTCCGCGACAGCCGTGATAAAAGCTTTTTGCTTCTTTTTCTCGAAAAAGAAGGCCTTGCTTTCCTTCCTACGTTCCCGCCCACCGCCCAAACCCCGCCGCCCGCCGTGCCAGCTCGCTCGCCCCGATCGGCTTGTGCAACATCACCGTCAGCTGGTCCTGCAGGGTCGCCAGCTCGGTCTCCACCCCCGGCTCCACGTAGCCCGTCAGCAGCAGTGCCGGCAGCCCCGGCCGCCGCCGCCGCACCTGACCGATCAGCGCCAGCCCGTTCATCCCCGGCATCGAGTAGTCGGTGATCAGCAGGTCGGCCGCCTGCCCGGCGTCGATCAGCGCCAGCGCCGCGGCGCCGTCGGCCGCGGTGGTCACGTAGAAGCCGCTCGCCTCCAGCTCGCCGGCCAGCATCTCGCGCACCATGCCGTCGTCGTCCACCATCAGCACCTGCATCTGCGTCTTCGCCGGCTCGGGTGCGGGCGGCGGCGGGGCGTTTTCGGCCGGGCACTCGGCTTGCGGGAACCACAGCGTCACCGAGGTGCCGAGCCCCCGCGTGCTTTCCAGCGCGAACGCGCCCCGCGACTGCTGGGCGAAGCCGCGCGCCATCGCCAGGCCCAGGCCGGTGCCCTTGCCGGGTGCCTTGGTGGTGAAGAACGGCTCGCTGGCACGCGAGAGCACGTCGGGCGACATGCCGATGCCGTCGTCGACGATGCGCAGGCGCACGTAGGCGCCGGCGGCCAGTCCCAGCGAGTGCGGCGAGGTGGGCGGCACCGTCTCCGCGGTGGCCGACAGCAACACCACGCCGCCCTGCGGCATCGCGTCGCGCGCGTTGATGGCCAGGTTGATCAGCACCGTCTCCAGCTGCGCCTTGTCGGCCAGCAGGCACGGCAGGCCGGCCGGCGCGTCCACCCGCACTTCGATGCCGGCGGCCAGCGTGTGGGCCAGGATCTCCCGCATGCTGCGCAGCAGCGGGCCGGGGTCGATCACCTCGCCGGCCAGCTCGCGCCGCCGGGCGAAGGTCAGCAGCCGCCCGGTGACCGACGCCCCGCGCGCTGCCGCTTCGGCGGCCATCCTGGACAGCCGCCGCACCGCGTCTGGGTCGGCAGCGCGGCGGTGGATCAGGCTGAGCCCGCCGTCGATGGCCTGCAGCACGTTGTTGAAGTCGTGCGCGATGCCGCCGGCGAGTTGGCCCAGGGCTTCGAGCCGTTGTGCCTGGGCCAGCCTGCGCTCGGCCTCCAGCCGGCTCGCCGTCTCCTGCAGGACGCGCGCCTCGAGCTGACCGTTGAGCGATTCCAGCTGCACGTTGGCCGCCTGCAGCTGGTCCATCGCCTCCTGCCGCCGGCGCGCGCTGTCACGCAGGGCGGCGGCCACCTCGTCAAGCTCGAGCAGGCCGAAGCTCGCGGCCGGTGCGGCCGGCTCGGTGGCGTAGCGGGTCAGCGCCCGCATCGGCCGCAGCACGCGCTGCGCCATGGCGTAGCCGGTGGCCAGGCTGAACAGCAGCCCCAGCCCGCCGGCGCCGATGGCCAAACGCAGCGACTGCAGCAGGCTGGCGCGCAGGTCGGCCTCCGGCACGCCGAGTGCCACGCTCCAGCCGGATGGCTGGGTGTGCACGAAGGCAGACATCAGCGTCGTGCCGTCCAGCGAGACGGTCTCCGCCACCCCTTCCCCGCGGGCTGACAAGGCGGCCAGCAGGCTGGGGTGGGCGCTCCGCCCGACGAAGCCGCCCGGGTTGGGCACGCGTGCCACCACCCTGAAGCTGGCGTCCAGTACGGCCACCACGAGTCCGGGGGCGAGCTTCTGCTGCTGCAGGATCTCGGAGAAGCGCACCGCGGGCAGCACCAGGCTGAGGTCGTAGGCAATCCTGCCGCCGATCCTGACCGGCATGTCGGCGGTCACAATCAGCGCGCCGCCCGCGGCTTGCGGGGCAAGGTCGGAGATCACCGGC
Source organism: Acetobacteraceae bacterium (assembly GCA_965198755.1). GTDB lineage: Bacteria > Pseudomonadota > Alphaproteobacteria > Acetobacterales > Acetobacteraceae > BOG-908. The sequence continues at coordinate 1,606,677 of OZ240673.1, read as the reverse complement.
TGGCCCGTCGCGAACACCCGCGCGACTGTCTGGCGGGCTACCTCCGCGGCAAGGCCCGGCGCTACCTCACCAGAAGCGTCTAGCGTGCTGAGGATCTGCCGGCCGGACCTGTCCAGCAGCAACACGGCCGAGCCTTTCGGCATGGTGGAGACGAAGCGCACCGCACGGCCGCGGAAGCCGGCCATGTCGCCGTTCTCGAGCTTCGACGACAGTGCCAGGGACTGCAGGTTCAGCGTCGCGTCGTGCAGCTCGCGCTCGACGGTGACGGCGATGCTGTGCACAACGTCGAGCTCGTGGTTGCCCTCGCGCAGGCGAGCGGTGCGGTAGTCCAGATAGGCGACGCCGACGAAGAGGAACAGCAGCGGCAGGATGGAAGCGGCGGCGAGCACGGACAGCCGCGCCTGCATCGAATCGACCATGCGGGTCTGCGTCTGCGCCGACCGCGCGGGCCACCAGGGCCAGGCGGGCAGGCCGGCGGAGCGCACAGAATCAGACGGCATGTGCCTGGCTGAAACTGCATCGTTGGTCGTGACCGCGCTGAGACGCCATGCCAGTGTTGCCTACCTGCAACGTTACGCACGGCATATACATGGCTTTGCCGCATCTACCAAACAGCGATCGTGTTCACAGTTTTACACCGCGTCCCACAACGTTCCACTACCGGCGCGTGTGGTGAAGAAAGCTCCGCGACAGCGCAGACCAAAGTTTTTTGCTTCTTTTCAAAAAAGAAGCGCTTGTTTTCTTGCTCTGATGCGTGTGTCCGACAGTCCAAAGTCGGGACCTCTGACAAGCAAGGCAAGCGGTTCTTTATTGAAAAAAGAACCAAAAAACTTTTGTTCTCGTGAGTACACGCTGCGAAGGACACCGCGACAGCAGGACCAAAAGTTTTTTGCTGCTTTTTTTCAAAAAAGCAGGCCTTGCTTCCTGTCCAGACTTCAGGCGCGAAGACTTGCAGTAAAACCCTAGGCCGATTGCATCGCCCCCAACCCGAACGGCAAGGTCCGCAACCGCTTCCCTGTCGCCGCGAAGATGGCGTTGCCCAGCGCCGCTGCCGACGCGGCGGTGCCCGTCTCGCCCACTCCGCCCGGGTTCTCGCTGTTCTCCACCTGGAACACCTCGATGCGCGGTGCCTCGCCGATGCGCATCATCCTGTAGCTGTCGAAGTTGCTCTGCTCCACGCGGCCATGCGCGTGGGTTATGGTGCTGTAGAGTGCCGTAGACAGGCCGAAGATCAGCCCGCCCTCGATCTGCGCAGTGACGGTGTCCGGGTTGACGCGCTGGCCGCAATCGATGGCCACCGTCGCGCGGTGCAGGCGTATGTCGCCGCCGGGTGTGACCTCCACTTCCAGCACGTGCGCCAGGTAGGAGGAGAACGCATACTGCAACGACATGCCGCGGCCGTGCCCTTTCGGCAGCTTCAATCCCCAGCCGGACTTTGCCGCGGCGAGGTCGAGCACCGCCAACGCTCGCGGGTTCCGCTGCAGCATGGTGCGGCGGAAAGCCACCGGGTCCTGGCCGGCGGCGGCCGCGCACTCGTCCATGAAGCTTTCCACCACGAACACGTTGTGGGTGGGGCCCACGCCGCGCCACCAGGCAGTGGGCACGCCCTGCGGCTCGCAGCGGACGTAGGAGACGTGCACGGCGGGAAGGTCGTAGGGCGTCTTGGCGGCGGCTTCCACCGCGTCCGGATCGAGCTCGCCCTTCATGTCGGACGGGTCCCAGCGGGCGGTGACCGACGAGCCGGTGGTCTTGTGCTGCCAGCCGGTGATGCGACCGTGCTCGTCGAGCCCGGCGGACAGCAAATCGTGGTAGGCGGGGCGGAACAAATCGTGGGTGATATCCTCCTCGCGCGTCCACACGAGCTTGACCGGGTAGGCGAGGTGCTTGGCGATGGCGGCCGCCTGCTCGATGCTGTCCACGTCCAGCCGGCGCCCAAAGGCGCCGCCCATGAGCTGGTTGTGCACGCGCACCTGGTCCGGCCGCAGTCCGGCGGCGCGCGCCACGGCGGCCTGCGCGCGCACCGGCACCTGGGTGCCGACCCACAGGTCGGCGCCGTCCGGGCGGACGTGCAGCGTGGTGTTGATCGGCTCCATCGGCGCGTGGGACAGGAACGGCAGCACGTAGGTGGCGTCCACGCGAGTGTGGGCGGCCGTGATCTTGGCGGGCGCGTCGTTGTCGTTGCGGGCGATGGCGCCGGGGCGGGCCGAGGCTTCGCCCAGCGCGGCCAGGATCGTCGCAGTGTCGGCGCCGGCGTTCGGCCCGTCGTCCCAGCGTGGCTTGGCGGCCTGCAGGCCCTGGCGGGCGGCCCAGAAATGGTCGCCGATGATCGCCACCGCGTCGGGCAGGCGAACCACGTCGCGCACGCCGGGCACGGCGCGGGCGGCCGCCTCGTCGATGCCCAGCAGGCTGCCGCCGCGGACGGGGCTGGCCGCCACCGTGCCCACCTTCATGCCGGGCACCGCCACGTCGATGCCGAAGGTGGCGGTGCCGGCGACCTTGGCCGGGGTGTCCAGCCGGGGCTGCCTGCGGCCGATCAGGGTCCACTCCGACGGCTGCTTCAGGGTCACGTGCGCCGGCACCGGCAGGCGGCCGGCGTCCTCCGCCAGCGCGCCGTAGGCTGCACTGCGTCCGCTGGCCGCGTGATGCACCACGCCTGCCTCGGCCTGGCAGCTCGCCGGATCGACGCCCCACCGCTTGGCGGCGGCCTGGATCAGCATGGTGCGTGCGCGAGCGCCGGCCTCGCGCAGCCGGCCCCAGTCGCCGATGGTGGAGTACGAGCCGCCGGTGGCCTGCTCGGCGCCGTCAGGTGCATACAGACGCGCGTCGGGCGGCGCCGGCTCCAGGCGCACCTGGTCGAGGCGCACGTGCAGCTCCTCGGCGATCTGCATGGACGCGCTGGTCCATATGCCCTGGCCGAACTCGGTGTCCGGCATGATGAGCGTGATGGCGTCCGGCGTGATACGGATGAACGCGGACGGCGGCACGAACGTGTCCGCAGAGAGGTCCGCGCGCGCCGGACGCATGCGGCCGAGCGGCAGGGTGAAGCCCAGCAGCAGGCCGCCGCCGGCGAGCAGTCCGGCCCGCAGCACGTCGCGGCGAGCGGGGGCGTGATGCGGAACGATCGTCACGGCATCAGGAGAGGTCTTGGCCGACGCGCAAGGCGGCGTGGTGTCGGGGGGCATGGCACTCATGCCGAAGCCGCGTCGTGAATGGCGGCGCGGATGCGCACGTAGGTGCCGCAGCGGCAGATGTTGCCCGACATGGCGGCGTCGATCTGCGCGTCGGTCGGTTGTGGCGTCTCCGTCAGCAGCGATGCCGCCTGCATGATCTGGCCGGGCTGGCAATAGCCGCACTGCACCACCTCGTGGTCCAGCCACGCCTTCTGCAGGCGGGCGGCGGCGGGGATGCCGGCGGCCGCCTCGATGGTGGTGATGCGAGAGTCTCCCACCGTGCCGGCGGGCAGCTGGCAGGAGCGCACGGCCTGGCCGTCCAGATGCACGGTGCAGGCGCCGCACTGGCCGATGCCGCAGCCATATTTGGTGCCGGTGTAGCCGAGGACGTCGCGCAGCACCCACAGCACGGGCATGTCGGGGGGGACATCTAGGGCGTGGGGGTGGTTGTTGATGGTTAGCGTGATCATGGGGAGAGGTTCGGACGGGCAAGACGAGAAAGCAAGAAAGGCCTTCTTTTTTGAAAAAAAGCGGCAAAAAACTTTTGTTCTCTTGGGGTGGAAGCTGTGGGAGACGCTGCGACAGCATGAACAAGATCTTCGAACCCCAAACAAACATTGCGCTCTCGCCGCATGCTGCTAACCGGGACTTTGGGTCCGCATCCGATTACAATGACTTGCTGAGGTTGGCGCTCCTCGCAACGCAACGAAGCGGCTCATGCGGGCAATCGCCGAGCGCCGACAATCATCCAATCAAAGCGCCCAGTTTAGCCCTCCGCGACAGCGCTCGCAAAAGCTTTTTGCTTCTTTTTCTCGAAAAAGAAGGCCTTGCTTCCTTCACCTGGCGTGCCCCGCCGTCGAGCGGCCCGCTTCGGCAACACCTTTCCCGGGTTGAACACCCCGTCCGGATCCAGCGCCTTCTTCACCCGCCGCATCATCTCCAGCTCCACCCCACCCCGCCACGCCTCCATCAGCCCGGTCTTCAGCTGCCCCACCCCGTGCTCGGCGGAAAAGCTCCCATCCAGCCCGCGGGCCACCTCCGCCACCGCCGCCATCAGCGCCTCGCCTTGCGCCTGAAAGCGCGCCGGGTCCGCCCCCTCCGGCGCCACCAGGTTGAAGTGGATGTTGCCGTCGCCGGCGTGGCCGAACGGCACCACGCGCACGCCCGGCAGCATCGCCTCGCAGGCCCGCGTCGCGTCCGCAACAAAGGCCGGGATGGCGGCGATCGGCACGGAGACGTCGTTCTTCACGTTCGCACCCGCGCGCGCCTGCGCCTCGGCCTGCACCTCGCGCAGGCGCCACAGCGCCGCACGCTGCGCTTCACTGGACGCCACCACCGCGTCCAGCACGCACCCCTCGGCCAGCGCTCCCGCCAGCAGCGCCTCCAGTCTCTCCCGCAGCACTGTCCCGTCCGCACCCGCCAGTTCCACTAGCACGTAGGCCGGGTGCGGCTGCGCGAACGGGTCCGCGCAGCCCGGCACCTGGGCCACCGCCATGCGCAGCGCCGCCCCCGAAAGGTACTCGAACGCGTGCAGCCCTGCCTCTTCCGCCTGCCGCACGCGCGTCAGCAGTGCCACGCAGGCGGCCACGTCCGGCAGCGCCGCGAGTGCGACCTCGCGCGCGGCCGGCGCCGGCACCAGCCGCAGGCAGGCCGCCGTCACCACGCCCAGCGTGCCCTCCGCGCCCACGAACAGCTGGCGCAGCGCCAGCCCGGTGTTGTCCTTGCGCAGCCGGCGCAGGCCCTGCCACACGCGGCCGTCCGCCAGCACCACCTCCAGCCCCAGCACCTGCTCGCGCATGTTCCCGTAACGCAGCGTGGCGTTGCCGCCGGCGTTGGTGGAGACCAGGCCGCCGATCTGCGCCGAGCCGCCGCTCGCCAGGCTCACCGGCAGGTCCAGACCCACTTCGGCGGCCGCCGCGCGTGCCGCCTGTAGCGTCACCCCGGCCTCGGCCACCATGCTCGCACCGACCGGGTCGATGTCGCGGATGCGGGACAGGCGGTCCAGTGCCAGCATCACCTCGCCGCCGCGCGGCGTCGCACCGCCGCACAGGCCGGTGTTGCCGCCAACGGGGACCACGGCCACGCCCGCGGCCGCACAGGCGGCAACACAGGCGGCGACCTGCGCGGTGTCGGCGGGGCGCACGCGCGCCAGCGCGGTGCCGGTGAAAATGCCGCGCCAGTCGGTGCAGGAGACGCCGAGTTCCAGGAAGCGAGCACCGACGATGTCGGCAAGAAGGCAAGGCAAAGCCTTCTTTTTTGGAAAAAAAGAAGCAAAAAACTTTTGTGCGGCTGTCGCGGCGTTTCCCTCAGCGCGCGCCCAAGGGAACAAAAGTTTTTTGGTTCTTTTTTTCAAAAAAGAACCGCTTGCTTACTTTCTGCCGCCACCAAACAACCGCGCCACAAGTCCCCGCCGCTCGTCGGCCGCCTCCGGCCGCAGCTCCGGCGGCAGCACCGGGCGCAGCGGTGGCGGCGGCATCGTCTCCGGCATCGCCGAGAACGGCGGGCTGCTGCCGTCGGCCAGGCCGCGCGTGCTGGGCAACATGCGCGGCAGCACCTCGATGAGCTCCTCGGCCGGCGGCAGCGGCACGTAGCGGTTGCCCACCGCCCTCGGCGGTGCCGCGGCCGGCGGCTCGGCTTGGCCGAAACCGCGCGGCAGTTCCACGTAGGCCTGCTGCTCCGGCGCCTCGTCCTCGCCCTGCCCGGGCTCAGCCGCGTCGTGGTCCGCCTGCGCGCCGGCTGCCGGCTTGCCGAACATGCCTTCCCGGCGGCCCGGCTCGGGCTGTGGCGCCGTCTCGGAGGTGAACGGCACCCGGCCCAGGCCGCTGGGCGAGAACACCGGCGCAGCCGGCCCCGGCGGCGCCGGGGGTTGCGGCTGCTTCGGCAGGCTGCCCGGCATCAGCGCGGAGGTAGCCTTGCTGTCCGGCATCGGCGCGTCCACCGCCGCGTAGATCGGCGTGTCAGGCGCGTCCGGCGCGCCGTGGGCTGCCGGCACTTCCTCGGCCGCGCCGTCACCCAGTGCCAGCGGCGGCGCCTTGGCGCTCTCCGCCACCGCGCGTTCGGCATCCTCCAGCGCCTGCTGGCCGGCGCGCGAGCCTGGCGAGACATCCAGCGCCTGGCGCAGCAGCGGGATGGCCTCCGCCGGGTTCGTCTCGGCCAGAGCGAGGCCGCGCTGCAGCGCCTCGTTCCACTCGGCGCGCAGGTAGCGGCGGCAATACTGCTCGAAGGTGAAGGTGCCCTCGTCGAGCACCGGGTAACGGTGGTCGGGCAGCGGTGCGGCCATGGCGAAATGCGCCAGCACGCCGGGATGGATCGGCATCGCACCGGGCAGGAACGGCGCGTCCATAAGCGCGTCAGCGCGCAGCCGCTCCACGCCCATGCGGGAGAACACCTCGCCGGCGACGTGGCGCAACAGGACCAGGCGCAGCCGTTCGGTGGTGGCGAACAGGTTCTGGACGCGGAACTGGTCCTGCACGAAGCCGGCGAAGTCGAACCCGGCCTGGGCGTCCAGCCGCGCCAACTCGGCCAGGACGCCGTCGAGCAGCGCGTCCAGCCCGGCCGAAGCGGCGATGTCGAGTGCGAGGTAGCGGGCGACCGCCTCGTCCTCGGCCACGCCCTCGGCCATCATGGAATCGAGGAAGCTGTCGCCAAAATCGGCCGGGTAGGGGCCGCCCGGCAGGCCGGCGATGGGCTTGTTGCGCGGGTGCGGCCGGCCGGCAAACGGCCAGAGGAACGGCGCGGTCACCACGGGGACGGCCACGCGCTCGGCGTTGGCGGGGATCAGGTGCTCGGGCACCGTCTGGCTGGTGGGGGTGAGGTCGGTCACCACGATGTCGGCAGCCGAGATCACGCGGTGCGCGGCTTCGCGGCCGATCGCCTCGGCGCCGATGAAGAAGACGTCCTCGTCACGGTCGGCAGCGATGTCCAGCCGATAGGCCTTGGCCAGCGCCCTGGTCTGGACGCCGCCGGCGAAGACTACCCGTCTGGTCATGCCGCTCCCCGATCAACCTGCCAAGGGTTTTGACGCTTTGCGGGGGCAAAATCAACGCGAGGGAAGGCAAGCGCTTCTTTTTCAAGAAAAAGAAGCAAAAAGCTTTTATCACGGCCGTCGCGGACCTCTCCGCAGACGGGTGCCCGGAGGCGAAAGTTCTTTGGTTCTTTTTTTCAAAAAAGAACCGCTTTAAGCAGCGCCATGGATTTCAGCCAGCTTACGGTCCTCTGCGCCGGCGACGTCATGCTGGACCGCTTCCTGCACGGTGACATCGACCGCATCTCCCCCGAAGCCCCGGTCCCGGTGATCCGCCTGCGCGAAACCCGCGAGATGCCCGGCGGCGCGGGCAACGTCGCCTGCAACATCGCCTCCCTCGGCGGCCGCGCCATCCTGGTAGGCCTGGTCGGCCGCGACGAGGCGGGCGAGCGCCTGGCGCGCAACCTGGCCGCGCGGCGCGGCATCGAGCCGGCACTGGTGGCCAGCGACCGCCGCCCGACCATCTGCAAGACCCGCTTCATCGCCGGCCGCCAGCAGGTGGTGCGCGCCGACGACGAGAGCGGCGCCCCCCTGTGGGACGACGAGGCGGCGGCACTCACCGCCGCCATCGACCGGCATTTGCCGGCCTGCCACGCGCTGATCCTGTCGGATTACGGCAAGTCCGCGCTGAGCCCTACCGTCGTCGCCCACGCGACCGCAGCGGCCAGGCGCCACGGCGTGCCGGTGTTCGTCGACCCCAAGAGCGACGATTTCCGCCGCTACCGCGGTGCCACCTGCATCACCCCGAACCTGAAGGAGTTCGCCGCCGCCGCCCGCGCGCCCTGCGGCACCGAGGCCGAGATCGCCCACGCGGCGGCCGCGCTGCTGGACCAGTGCGAAGCCGACGCAATCCTGGTCACCCGCTCCGAACGCGGCATGATGCTGGTCGAGCGCGGCGGCGAGGTCTCCTCCGTGCCGGCCCGGGCGCGCGAGGTGTTCGACGTCTCCGGCGCCGGCGACACGGTGATCGCCACGCTGGCGCTGGCGCATGCCGGCGGGCACACGCTGACCCAGGCCATGCACATCGCCAACGCTGCCGCCGGCGTGGTGGTGAGCAAGCTGGGCACCGCGACGGCCAACATCGCCGAGGTGATGCACGAGCTGTCCGCCCAGGCAGACGGCCTGACCGGCGCGCGCGCCTCCGGCCTGCAGAACGTGCCGAGCGCGCTCGGCATGGTGGCGCTGTGGCGCGAGCAGGGGCTGCGGGTGGGCTTCACCAACGGCTGCTTCGACATCCTGCACCCCGGCCACGTTTCGCTGCTGGCGTTCGCGCGCCAGGCCTGCGACCGGCTGGTGGTGGCGCTGAACACGGATGCCAGTGTCGCGCGCCTGAAAGGGCCCAGCCGGCCAGTGAACACGCTGGAGCAGCGCGCGCAGGTGATGGCGGCCATCCGCCACGTGGATTGCGTGGTGGGCTTTGCCGAGGACACGCCGCTGGAGCTGATTACAACGCTGGTGCCGGATGTTCTGGTGAAGGGTGCCGACTACACCGTGGAGCAGGTGGTGGGTGCCGACGTCGTGCTGGCGGCGGGCGGGAGGGTTGTGCTGGCGGAGCTGGTGGCTGGGCAGAGCACGACGAGAATTATCGAGAGGGTGGCGGCCAAGGTTTAAGGCAAGCGCTTCTTTTTCGAGAAAAAGAAGCAAAAAGCTTTTATTGCGGCTGTCGCGGTTCTCTCCGGCGAGCGCGCGACAGCGGAGTCAAAAGTTTTTTGGTTCTTTTTTTCAAAAAAGAACTGCTTGCTTCGTGCTAGACCACCAACAAGATCATAAATATCGCCAGGACGTCGCCGGCCAGCACCTGCGCGGCCCACAGCAGGTGGCCCATCGCCCACAGCGCGCCGGCGCCGACCATACCCGCGGCACTCAGGGCGATCAGAAGCAACCGCAACGGCATTGGTAGCCGAACCCTTCCGCGTCTCCGGCGGAAGGCGCCTTGCCTTGCAGGCGGGGCGGCTCCGGTTGCCGGCACGCCGGACGACCCGGCGTTGACGGGATTGTGAGGGATGCCGGTTAACCAAGCGTTTGGATCGGACCCGTAATCTATCAGTCGGGGCTTACAGACGTGTTCGCGCGCGTCATTGACACGCCGCCGTGGAGATGGACCATGCTTGCCCTGCCGCGATACGGCTCGGCGTGAGGCAAGGTGCCCCGTGCTGAAGCCCGCGATGAAGAGAGCTCACCCAAGATGATGCCAGCGCTGATGCCCACCTACGCGCGAGAGGACCTGGCCTTCGACCACGGGCAAGGCGCCTGGCTGGTGACCGCGGATGGGCGACGCTACCTCGATTTCGGCGCCGGCATCGCCACCAGCTCGCTTGGCCACGCGCACCCGCATCTGGTGGCCGAGGTGGCCGCCCAGGCCGGCCGCGTCATGCACGTCTCCAACCTCTACCGGGTGCCGCAGGCCGAGCGCCTGGCCCAGCGCCTGGTGGACGCGACGTTCGCCGACAGCGTGTTCTTCTGCAACTCGGGCGCCGAGGCCAACGAGGGCATGGTCAAGATGGTCCGCCGCGCCATGGCCAAGACCGGCCGGCCGGAGCGCACGCGGGTGATCTGCTTCAACGGCGCCTTCCACGGCCGCACGCTCGCCATGCTGTCGGCCACCGGCAACGCGAAGTACCTCGACGGCTACGGCACACCGGTGGACGGCTTCGACCACGTCCCCTTCGGCAACATGAACGCGGTGCGAAACGCCATCACGCCGCAGACCGCCGGCATTCTGGTCGAGCCGATCCAGGGCGAGGGCGGCGTGCGCGTGCCGCCGCCGCGTTTCCTGCAGGAGTTGCGCGCCGCCTGCGACGAGTGGGGCGTGCTGCTGGCATTCGACGAGGTTCAGTGCGGCATGGGCCGCACCGGCACGCTGTTCGCCTATCAGCAATCCGGCATCGAGCCGGACGTGCTCTCGGCGGCCAAGGGCATCGCCGGCGGCTTCCCGATGGGCGCCATCCTGGCACGCGAGGCGGTGGCCAAGCACCTCACACCGGGCACCCACGGCACCACCTTCGGCGGCAACCCGCTGGCCGCCGCCGCCGGCAACGCGGTGCTGGACGTGCTGCTGGCCCCCGGCTTCCTCGCCGGCGTGGCCGAGCGTGGGGATTTGTTGGCCGCCGGCCTGCATCGGCTGGTGGCCGAGCGGCCGGGCGTGTTCGCAGGGGTGCGCGGCACCGGGCTGATGCTGGGTCTGGAATGCGCGCTGCCTAACACCGCGGTGCAGAAGGCCTGTGTGGCCGAGGGCCTGCTGGTAGTGGCCGCCGGCGAGAACGTGCTGCGCCTGGTGCCGCCGCTGGTGGTGACCGAGGCCGACATCGAAGAAGGACTGGGCAAGCTCGGCCGCGCCGCGGTAGCGCTGGAGCGCGAGCACCTGATGGCGCCGGCCGCCCAATGAGCGCCTGCACGTGAGGGCTCGCAAGCCGACCAAGGCGCCGGCCAGTCCGCGCCACTTCCTGGAACTGGCCGATTTCGACACCGCCACGCTGCGCCGCATTCTGGGCGCCGCCACCGCGCTGAAACGCGGCGCGGCACCGCCGGCCCCGCTCGCCGGCAAGACCCTGGCGCTGTTGTTCGAGCGGCCGAGCACCCGCACACGCGTCAGCTTCGAGGTGGCGATGCGCCAGCTGGGCGGCCACTGCACGGTGCTGACCGACCGTGAGATGCAGCTCGGCCGCGGCGAGACGATTGCGGATACCGCGCGCGTGCTATCGCGCTACGTCGACGCGATCATGCTGCGCACCGACAAGGTCAGCAAGCTGGAGGAGCTGGCGCGCTACGCCACCGTGCCGGTGATCAACGGGCTGACGGAGGCGAGCCACCCCTGCCAGCTGATGGCCGACGTGCTGACCTTCGAGGAGCATCGCGGCCCGATCGCCGGGCAGACGGTGGCCTGGGTTGGCGACGGCAACAACGTGGCGCGCACCTGGGTGCAGGCCGCCGTGCGCTTCGGCTTCAGGCTGCGCCTGGCAAGCCCCGAAGCGTGCGAGATCCCCGGCTACCTGCTGGACTGGGCACTGCGCGAGGGCGGCGACGTGGCCTTGACGCGCGACCCGGGCGAGGCGGTGTGCGACGCGCGCTGCGTGGTCACCGATTGCTGGGTTAGCATGGCGGACGATCCCGACAAGGACCGCCACGTGTTGGCCGGCTACGCGGTGGATGCCGCGCTGATGGCGCTGGCCGCACCCGACGCGCTGTTCATGCATTGCCTGCCGGCGCATCGCGGCGAGGAGGTGACGGCCGAGGTGCTGGACGGGCCGCAGTCGGTGGTGTTCGACGAGGCGGGCAATCGGCTGCACGCGCAGAAGGCGATACTGGCTTGGGCGATGGGGTAAGAAAGCAAGCGCTTCTTTTTCGAGAAAAAGAAGCAAAAAGCTTTTATCACGGCTGTCGCGGACCTTTCCGCAGACGGATGCACAGGGAACAAAAGTTTTTTGGTTCTTTTTTTCAAAAAAGAACTGCTTTCTTTGGATGTGTCCGATGCAACGTTCCGCAGTCGTTGACCTAGGCTCCAACTCCGTACGCCTGGTCGTCTTCGACGGTCGCGGCCGCAACCCCGTCGCCATCTTCAACGAAAAAGCCGTCCTGCGCCTGGGCCGCGGCCTGCAGCAATCGGGACGATTGAACGAGGACGGCGTGGAGCAGGCGGTGATGGTGATGGCGCGATACGCCGCCGTCGCGCGCGCCATGGGTGCAGCACCGTTCGAGGTGCTGGCCACCGCCGCGGTGCGCGACGCAAGCAACGGCCCGGCCTTCGTGGCCGCGCTGCAGGCCAGCCTGCCGGACGTGCGCGTGCGCGTGCTCAGCGGCCAGGAGGAGGCGGGCTTTTCGGCCGCCGGCGTGCTGTGCGGCATCCCGGCGGCAGACGGCATTCTGGCGGACATCGGCGGCGGCTCGCTGGAAGTGGTGCACCTGGCGGCCGGCACGCTGCGCGCGGCGCAGACGATGAAGCTGGGCGTGCTGCGCCTGTCGGACCGCGCCGGCGGCGATGTGGTGCGCGCCCGCGCCATCGCCGAAGCGGACCTCGAGGCGGTGACCTGGCTGCACGAGGGCGCCGGCCGCGACCTCTACCTCGTTGGCGGCGCGTGGCGGGCGCTGGCGCGCATCCACATGGAACAGACCGCCTACCCGCTGGCGATGGTGCACCACTACACGATCGGCCGCGAGGAAGCGCGTGACCTGGCCGGCGTCATCGGCAGCGCCAGCCGGCGCGCGCTGGAACGCCTGCCGGGAGTCTCCCGCCGGCGTGTGGACGACATGCCGTTCGCCGCCGTGGTGCTGCGCCGCCTGCTGCGCGCCACCGACGCGCGGCGCGTGGTGTTCTCCGCCAACGGCCTGCGCGAAGGCTGGTTCATGCAGACAGTGGCCGACGCGGCGGCGCGCGCGGAGGACCCCGTGCTCGCCGCCTCGCGCGACTTGGCGTTGCGCTACGGTCGCGACGCTGCGCTGCCGCCGGCGCTGATCGCGTGGACAGCGCCGCTGTTCGACGGCGAGACCGACGACGCACGCCGCCTGCGCGAGGCCGCCTGCTGGATGAGCGACATCGGCAGCCAGGAACATCCTGAGTACCGCTCGGAACAATCGTTCTACCGCGTGCTGCGCCAGCCGGGCATCGCACTCGACCATCACGCGCGCGCGTTCCTTGCGATGACCATCGCGCTGCGTTACGAAGCCGAACCGGACATGCCGTACCTCGACGCCGCGCGCATGCTGCTGGAGATGAGCACGCTGCGGCGCGCGGAGATTCTCGGTGTGGCGTTGCGGCTGGCCTACACGCTTTCGGGCGGCACTGCGGCGCTGCTGTCTGCAACGTCGCTGCTGCGCGAAGGCGGCCGCCTGGTGCTTCGGCTGCGCGGGGGCAGCGGCGTGTTCGCCGGCGAGAGCGTGACAAGGCGGCTCGAGCGGCTGGCCCACGCGGCGGGGATGGAGGCGGCGACAGAGACGCTGTGACGCGATCCTGCCGGGCACACCTGCATGTGAAGCAAACCTGGGCTGCGCACGACCGTAAGGCTGCCGCAGAACCGTGGAGGCGACATGAAGTCCGGCTTACTGGCGACCATCTCTTTCGTTGCGGTAACGTTACCTGCAGTAGCCGGAGCACAAGCGCCCGCTTCTGTCAGCTGGCTGTCAGCCGGCAATGGTGCGACAAACACGAGGGCCAACCTCGCGGAATCGACAATCACTCCGGCCACCGTCGGCCAGCTCGTTCCGTTGTGGACCTTCACCGCCTCCGGCGAAGTTCCTGACACACCCACCGTGCAGGGCACAGCCGCCTACGCCGTCGACAGCGGCGGCTCGATATACCGGCTCGACGCAACGACGGGCGCGGTGGTTTGGCACGTCAAGCTGTCGTCGCTGAGCGGCAATCCGATGTCGACGGCGCGCAGCAGCCCGGCCATCACCGCCTCGACCATCATCGTCGGCGACCAGGCTTCCGCAACGGTTTACGCCATCAGCGAAAACGACGGCACGCTGGTGTGGCAGACCAAGCTGGACAACGCGCGTGGCGCCATCATCACGAGCTCGCCGGTCGTCGTCGGCAACAAAATCCTGGTCGGCGTCGCGTCTGGCCAGGAAGAGCTCGCTGCCACGGTGAAGGGTTTCGTGCCGAACTTCCGCGGGTCGGTGGCAGAACTCGACCTGGCTAGCGGGAAACTCGTCTGGCAGACCTACACTGTTCCTGCCGGCTACACCGGCGGCGCTGTGTGGGGCAGCAACCTCGCGGTCGATGCAAGCCGTCACGCGGTGTTTGCCTCGAGCGGCGACAACTACTCGGTGCCGGCCAGCGTGGCCGCCTGCCAGGCAAGCCACCAGACGTCCGGGCAGGTGGACCGCTGCCTCGCCAAGGACGACTACATCGACAGCGTGTTCTCGCTCGACCTGACTACCGGCGCCGTCAACTGGGCGCGGCGGATGACGGTCCTGGACACCTGGACGGTGTCGTGCCTGCCGAGCTCGCACCTGCCGGCGACGCCCTGCCCGTCTCCTGCTGGACTCGACTATGATTTCGGCTCGGCGCCGAACCTGTTCAGCATCAGCACCGGCGGGAAGAGCGAGGACATCGTCGGCGCCGGCCAGAAAAGCGGCATCTACTGGGCGCTCGACCGCGACAGCGGTGCGACCGTGTGGGCCACGCAGGTGAGCCCTGGCGGCAGCCGCGGCGGCATCCAGTGGGGGTCCGCCGTCGGCTACGGCCGTGTCTTCGTGTCCGCGTCGAACTCCGCCTACGTCGCCAGCAGCATCAAGGGTTCGAGCAAGCTGACGAATGGCGGCTTCTGGTCGGCGCTGGACACGGCGACCGGACAGATCCTTTGGCAGACACCGACGACCGCCAAACAGCCGCCGAGCGCCTCGCACGCAGGCCGCACGACCAAGCCGCCGTCCGGCGCGTCCGCGCGGACCGAAGGCGCTGTCAGCGTGGCGGGCGGGGTGATGTATGGCAGCGACGGAGCAGGCAACCTGGTGGCGCTGGACGTGAAGTCGGGCGCTGAGCTGTGGAGCTACGACGCCCACGGCGCCGCGGTGGATGCGCCGTCAGTGGTCAACGGCGTGGTGTACTGGGGCGACGGTTACGGCGACATCGGCAGGTCGGACAGGACGATCTACGCGTTCTCGTTGCCAAAGTAAGCAAGCAGTTCTTTTTTAAAAAAAGAACCAAAAAACTTTTGGTTCCGGGGTGCTCGCTGTTGGAGGCTCGGCGACAGCAGGACTCAAAGTATTTTGCTTCTTTTTTCAGTGTCCGTTTCAAAAGTTGGCTTGGTGAGTCTGCTGGCGTGGTTTTTCGAGCACCGGAGCGGAGTGGCCTCTTTTGGCCATGAGCACCGGAGCGCGCGAAAACCGCGTCAGACGGCCATCAGGGCGACTCTGAAACCGACGAAAAAAAGAAGTCTTGCTTGCTTTCCCCTCTAGCCGCCTACGTCGACTCTCTCCGTGTGCAAAACCGCGGACGGGTCCCCGACTTTGACCCGCACGATGGCGGCGTGGATGCCCGCCTGCTGCTGCTGCTGGAAAAGCCGGGTCCTCGGCCGGCGGGTGCTGACGCCGGCTACGTCTCTCGCGACAACCCAACGCCGACAGCTGCTTCCATCCGTGCCGGCATGGCGGCCGCCGGCGTGCCGCGAGAGGGCACGCTCCTGTGGAACGCGGTGCCATGGTGGAACGGCACGATGCGCGTATGCGCTGCAGAAAAACGAGCGGGCGCCGTTGAACTTCAAGGATTGCTCGCGCTGCTGCCGCGCCTGCGCAGCGTCGTGTTGGCCGGAAGCGTGGCACAGGCTGTCGCTTCGCCCGTGCTTGCAGGTTGCAACCTCAAGGTGTTCAGGTGCGTGCACCCATCGCCGAACGCGCGGGCAGGACCCGCGAGCAGCGAGGCCTGGCGGAAGCTGCCGGACATTTGGCGGGACGCTTGGGAGGCCGCGACCTCGGCTTGAGAGGTGTGACGTACACTCCGGAGGTGTGGCCTGACGTTGCGCCTCCGCGCGATTCGATTGTGAAAGAAAGGCAAGCAGTTCTTTTTTGAAAAAAAGAACCAAAAAACTTTTGTCCTCGCTGTCGCGGATCTATCCGGAGAGCGCGCGACAGCGGAAACAAAAGTTTTTTGGTTCTTTTTTCAAAAAAGAACTGCTTGCTGCCTTTCATCCAGCCAGCACCGCCAACAAAAGCAACGCCACGATGTTGGTGATCTTGATCATCGGGTTAACCGCCGGCCCCGCGGTGTCCTTGTAAGGATCGCCCACGGTGTCCCCGGTCACCGCCGCTTTGTGTGCGTCCGATCCCTTGCCGCCGAAATTTCCCTCCTCGATGTATTTCTTAGCGTTGTCCCAAGCCCCGCCGCCCGACGTCATGGAGATCGCCACGAACAGCCCCGTCACGATCGTGCCGAGCAGCATCGCGCCGAGCGTGCTGAACGCCGCCGTGCGGCCGGCGGCCAGGTCCACCACGCCCCACAGCACCACGGGTGCGAGCACCGGCAGCAGCGAGGGGATGATCATCTCGCGGATTGCCGCGCGCGTCAGCAGGTCCACCGCGCGGCCGTAATCCGGCTTGGCGGTGCCTTCCATGATGCCGGGAATCTCGCGGAACTGGCGGCGGACTTCGACGACCACCGAGCCGGCGCAGCGGCCCACCGCGGTCATGCCCATGGCGCCAAACAGGTACGGCAACAGGCCGCCGAGGAATAGTCCGATCACCACGTAGGGATCCTGCAGCGAGAACGGCACGTTAAGGTTGGGGAAGTAGTGCTTCAGGTCCTCGGTGTAGGCGGCAAACAGCACCAGCGAGGCCAGGCCCGCCGAGCCGATGGCGTACCCCTTGGTGACCGCCTTGGTGGTGTTGCCCACCGCGTCCAGCGCGTCGGTCACATGGCGCACGTCTGGCGGCAGGTCGGCCATCTCGGCGATGCCGCCGGCATTGTCGGTGACCGGCCCGTACGCGTCCAGCGCCACGATCATGCCGGCCAGTGCGAGCATGGTGGTCGCCGCAATAGCGATGCCGAACAGGCCCGCGGTGCTGTAGGCGGCGATGATGCCGACGCTGATCACCAGCACTGGCAGCGCGGTCGCCTCCATGGAGATGGCCAGCCCCTGGATGACGTTGGTGCCGTGCCCGGTGGTGGACGTCTGGGCGATGGAGCGCACCGGCCTGTACGAGGTGGAGGTGTAGTACTCGGTGATCCAGACGATCAGCCCGGTCACCGCCAGGCCGACCAGCGCACAGACGAACAACGCCCCGCCGGTGACCGAGACGCCCACGCCGGCCACCGCGTTGCCGAACCCCACGGTGAGCTGGATCACCAGTGCGACCGCGGCGGCCGACAACACGCCGGTGGCGATCAGCCCTTTGTAGAGCGCGCCCATGATGTTGGTGCCGCCACCCAGCCGCACGAAGTAGGTGCCGATCACCGAGGTGACGATGCACACCGCGCAGATCTGCAGCGGCAGGCGCATCATCTGGTCGGCGGCGGCACCGGTGAAGAAGATGTTGCCCAGCAGCATGGTGGCCACGATGGTCACCGCGAAGGTCTCGAACAGATCGGCCGCCATGCCGGCGCAGTCGCCCACGTTGTCGCCCACGTTGTCGGCGATGACGGCGGGGTTGCGGGGGTCGTCCTCGGGGATGCCGGCTTCCACCTTGCCCACCAGGTCGGCACCCACGTCGGCACCCTTGGTGAAGATGCCGCCGCCTAGCCGCGCGAAGATGGAGATCAGGCTGGCGCCAAAGGACAGCGCCACCATCGCCTCCATCACCGGGCGCAGGCTGCCGCCAGGGGCCACCCCGGCGCGCAGGTAGAAGTAGTAGCCCGACACGCCCAGCAGCCCGAGGCCGACCACCAGCAGCCCGGTGATCACGCCCGCGCTGAACGCCATGCCAAGCCCCGCCGCCAGCCCCTGCCGGCAGGCCTGTGCGGTGCGCACGTTGGCGCGCACCGAGACGTTCATGCCGACGTAGCCGGCCACGCCCGAGAGCACCGCGCCGATGACGAAGCCCACGCCGACGCGCAAGCCCAGCAGGGCGGTCAGGATCACCAGGATGACGACGCCGACGATGCCGATGGTGGTGTACTGCCGGTTGAGGTAGGCGCGCGCACCCTCCTGCACGGCAGCCGAGATCTCCTGCATGCGCGCGTTGCCGGCGTCGGCTGCGAGCACCTGCCGCGTGGTGAATGCGCCGTAGAGCAGGGCGATCAGCCCGCCCGCAATGATGGCGAGGTTGCCTGTCGTCATCTCGAAGTCGCTCCCGTTGGTTATGTCCCGACGGGCTTCGAGGCCCACCTGGGTGCTTGGCCGCGGTGGGAGGCTGGCAGAGTGTTTGGGGATGCGCAACTTGCACACAGGTTAAGGAAGCAAGGCCTTCTTTTTCGAGAAAAAGAAGCAAAAAGCTTTTGTCTCGGCTGTCGCGGTTCTTTCCGGTTAGCGCGCGACAGCGGAGACAAAAGTTATTTGGTTCTTTTTTTCAAAAAAGAACCGCTTGCTTGCGTCCCTTTCGATCTTGGTGTTTCTCCCCCACTCTCCCCGGCGCGCCTGTAGCTCAACTGGTTAGAGCGGGCCGCTCATAACGGCTTGGTTGCGGGTTCAAGTCCTGCCGGGCGCAGACCGGGCGAGCCTCACCGCGCCGCGCGCACAAGCCGTACGAACGCCAGCACGCTGCCCACGAGTGCGTCCGGCCGTTCCATCGCCGCGAAGTGCCCGCCGTGGTCATACTCGTCGAACTGCACCAGGTTGTAGGTACGCTCCAGCAGGCTGCGTGGCGGCTGCGGGCGCAGTTCGTGCGGGAAGCTCGCGTAGCCGGTCGGCACCTCGATGCGGGTGCCGCGCGGCAGCAGGCGCATCACTTCGTGTTGGGCGGCCCGGTATATCCAGGCCGACGTGGCGAAGCTGCCGGTGGCGGCGTAGAACATGACGTTGGTCAGCAACGCGTCCATGCCGAACACGCTGTCCGGCTCGGCGCCGCGCAGGTCCGACCAGGCGTGGAACTTGTCGACGATCCAGGCGGCCTGGCCCACCGGGTTGTCCTGCATGGCCAGGCCCAGCGTCTGCGGCCGGGTGCGCTGCAGGTCGGCGTAGGCGCGGCCTTGGGTGAGAAACGGCGCGCAGCGTGCCTCGAAGGCGCGGTCCTCGTCCGTCTGCACGTCGCCCTCGACGCGGCTGCCGAGGTAGTTGAGGTGGATCGCCTCGCAGCCGCCGCCCTTGGCCACCGCGTGGTCCAGGCCGGCCATGGCGGAGACCATGGAGCCCCAGTCGCCGCCCTGTGCCACGTAGCGCGTGTAGCCCAGGCCTTGGCGCAGCAGCCTGTCCCAGATGGCAGCGATGCGCCGCGGCCCGATGGGTGCGGCAGGCCGGCCGGAAAACCCGAAGCCGGGCAGCGC
Organism: Acetobacteraceae bacterium; assembly: GCA_965198755.1. GTDB lineage: Bacteria > Pseudomonadota > Alphaproteobacteria > Acetobacterales > Acetobacteraceae > BOG-908. Next base: position 1,587,632 of record OZ240673.1, on the reverse strand, counting down.
CGGCACCACCACGTCCACGCCGTCCGCGGCCTTGCCGCCGAACCGCTCGGGGTGGGCCAGGCGATCGATCACGCCGAGGAACTCCACGACCGAGCCGGGCCAGCCGTGGGTCAGCACCAGCGCGGTGTCCGCCGGGCCGGAGCCGCGCTCGTGCAGCAGGTGGATGTGCTGGCCGTCGATCTCGGCGATGGCTTGGGGAACGCGGTTGATGGCGGCTTCCTGGGCGCGCCAGTCGTAGGCCGTGGTCCAGTACGCGCAGAGACGGTGCAGGAAGGCGGGCGAGGTGCCGGCGGACCAGGCATCGCCGGCTTCGGTCAGGTCGGGGAACGCGTCCCAGTCGAAGGCGGCGACCGCTTGGTTGAGGCGGTCGAGGCGGGTTTGGGGGAGGTTGATCCGGAAAGGGGTGAGCATGAAGGCAAGCAAGGCCTTCTTTTTTGAAAAAAAGAAGCAAAAAACTTTTGTCTCCGCTGTCGCGCGCTCGCGGGAGAGTCCCCGACAGGGAACAAAAGTTTTTTGGTTCTTTTTTTCAAAAAAGAACTGCTTTCTTGCCTACGACTGCCCAAAGCGGGTCGCTGCCGCGCGGCGTCCACGCCCGCCCGGTCACCTCGGCAAAGCCCGCCTCCCGCATGTAGGCCGCCACCAGGCGCTGCTGGTCCGCACCGTCAAGCGCCCGCCAGATCGCCACCGCCTTGGTGGGGAAACACCGGTTGGAAAACGACACCACGAACGGCGCGCCGGGCCGCAACACACGCGCCACCTCGCGGAACACCGCGACCGGCTGTTGCAGATACTGCACGGAGACGCAGTCGCAGGCGGCGTCGAAGGACGCATCCGGCAGCGGCAGCAAAGGGTCGGCGTTGAGGTCAGCCACGAACCATCGCGACAGCCGCGTGTTGGCGGCGAGTTCGGATGCGTTCATGCCGTGGCCTACCACCGAGGCGTAGGACGCCTTCGCCGGCAGGTGGCTGACCCAGCTGCTCTGCAGGTCGAGGATGTCGCCGCCTGCTGGCAGCAGCTCCGCGTAGAGTGCGGTGACGGCCGCTATGGCGCCGTCGTCGATGTGAGTGACGAAGCGTGGCTGCGCGTAGAACGCGGTGTCGGGCGACGGGTCTGCCTTGTCGAAGGCGGCGGGGTCGAGGTCGAGGATGGTTTGCATGTCGGCGATATCGGGCCGGGAGGCGCGTAACAAAGGCCTTCTGTTTTGAAAAAGAAGCGAAAAGATTTATCCCAGCTGTCGCACACCTTTCCGCACCACGCGCCTAAGATAGCAAAAGTTTTTTGGTTCTTTTTTCAAAAAAGAACCGCTTGCTTTCTCTTCTAGGGAAACCCCGCATGTTCGAAGATGCAGCCGCCATCGCAGAGCGTTTGATCGATCCCGAGCTCGTCCCGCTGCGCGACTCGATGCCGCCGATCGCGCTGACGCGCGAGGTACTGCCCGCGCTGCGCCCCGCGATCATCGAGATGCTGGCCACGGCGGGGCCGCGGCATCCCGGCACCGAGGTCGACGAACACGTCGTGCAGGCCGAGGGTGCGCCCGGCGTTCGTGTGATGCATTACCGGCCTGCCAATGCGCAGGGCGTGTTGCCCGCCATCCTCCACATCCACGGTGGCGGCTACGTCATGGCCGCGCCGGAGATGAACGACGTGGACAACAGCCGCCTGGCCGGCGAGCTGGGGTGCCAGGTCTTCTCCGTCGACTACCGGCTTTCGCCGGAGACGGCCCATCCCGGTCCGGTCGAGGATTGCTACGCGGTCCTGCAGTGGTTGCACGCATCTTCCGATGCGCTGAGGATCGACCCTGCACGCATAGGGGTGAAAGGCGAGAGCGCTGGCGGCGGGCTGGCCGCGGCGTTGGTGTTGCTGGCGCGAGACCGGCGCGGGCCGCCGGTTGCCTTTCAGCATCTGATCTACCCGATGCTCGTCGACCGGACGTGCACGAAAGGTGACCTGCCGAGCTTCGCTGGCACCATCGGCTGGACCCGTGAACTCAACCGCTTCGGCTGGTCCAGCCTTCTCGGCCATGAACCAGGAGGCGCGGACATCTCCCCCTACGCCGCGTCCGCCCGCGCCGGCGACCTGTCCGGCCTGCCGCCGACCTATATTTCCGTGGGCACGCTGGACCTGTTCCTCGAGGAGGACCTGGACTACGCCGCCCGTCTGTACCGGGCCGCGGTGCCGGTGGAACTCCATGTCTGGCCTGGGGCACAGCACGGGTTCGAGCGGGCGGTGACGGCGCGGGTTTCTGTAGCTGCGACGCAGGCTAGCCTGGCGGCTTTGCGCCGGGCTTTGCACGGGTAGAAAGCAAGTGGTTCTTTTTGAAAAAGAAGCGCTTCCGCTGTAGCGCGCTCTCCGGACAAAACCGCGACAGCTGCGACAAAAGCTTTTTGCTTCTTTTTCTCGAAAAAGAAGGCCTTCCTTGCCCGCTTTCCCCACCCCGACTAGACACCTCCCTCCCGCCAAGCCCCGGAGCCGTCGCCATGGCCAGCTACCAGTATGTCTACGTGATGAAGGACCTCACCAAGTCCTATCCGGGCGGCCGCGAGGTGTTCAAGGGCATCACCCTCTCGTTCCTGCCCGGCGTGAAGATCGGTGTGCTGGGCGTCAACGGCGCCGGCAAGTCCACGCTGATGAAGATCATCGCCGGCATAGAGACCGAGTACGGCGGGGAGGCCTGGGCTGCCGAGGGCGCCCGCGTCGGCTACCTCAGCCAGGAGCCCTACCTGGACCCGGAGAAGACCGTCTCGGAGAACGTGGCCGAGGCCTTCGGCCCGCTGCAGCAGGCGCTGACCCGATTCAACGAAATCTCCGACCGTTTCGCGTTGCCGATGGAAGACAGCGAGATGGAAACCCTGCTCGCCGAGCAGGCCACGCTGCAGGAGAAAATCGACGCGGAGGACGGCTGGGACCTCGACCGCCGCATCGAGATCGCACTCGACGCGCTGCGCTGCCCGCCGCCGGACTCCAACGTGACGCGACTGTCCGGCGGCGAGCGCCGGCGCGTCGCACTGTGCCGGCTGCTGCTGGAAAAACCCGATTTGCTGCTGCTCGACGAACCCACCAACCACCTGGACGCGGAAAGCGTGTCCTGGCTGGAGAAAACGCTGCGCGACTACGAGGGCACGGTGATGGTGGTCACCCACGACCGCTACTTCCTCGACAACGTGACGAACTGGATCCTGGAGATCGAGCGCGGCCGCGGCTATCCGTTCGAGGGCAATTACTCGAGCTGGCTGGAACAGAAACGTAAGCGTCTGCAGCAGGAAGAAAAGGAAGAGAGCGCGCGGCAGCGCTCGCTCACCACCGAGCTGGAATGGATCCGTGCGAGCCCCAAGGCGCGGCAGACCAAGAGCAAGGCGCGCATCGCCAAGTATGAGGAGATGCAGGCCAAATCGGCGGAACTCGCCGGCAGCACGGCGGAGATCATCATCGCCCCGCCGCCGCGGCTGGGCGGCACCGTCATCACCGCGGACAAGCTGCGCAAGGCGTACGGCAACCACCTGCTGATCGACGACCTGGACTTCAAGCTGCCGCCGGGCGGGATCGTCGGCGTGATCGGCCCCAACGGCGCCGGCAAGACCACGCTGTTCCGCATGATCACCGGCCAGGAAACGCCTGATTCGGGCGAGCTGAGAGTCGGCGAGACCGTCAAGCTTGGCTACGTCGACCAGAGCCGCGACGACCTCGACGGCGAGAAGACCGTCTGGGAGGAGATCTCCGGCGGCACCGACGTGTTCTACATCGGCAAGAAAGCGGTGCCGTCGCGCGCCTACGTGGGCGCGTTCAACTTCAAGGGCTCCGACCAGCAGAAGCGAGTCGGCATCCTGTCGGGCGGCGAGCGCAACCGGGTGCACCTGGCGAAGATGCTGAAGCAGGAAAGCAACGTCATCCTGCTCGACGAGCCGACCAACGACCTCGACGTGGACACGCTGCGCGCGCTGGAAGAGGCGATCAGCGAGTTTGCAGGCTGCTGCGTTATCATCAGCCACGACCGCTGGTTCCTCGACCGGCTGGCCACGCACATCCTGGCGTTCGAGGGCGACAGCCACGTCGAGTGGTTCGAGGGCAACTTCCAGGCCTACGAAGAGGACAAGCGACGACGGCTGGGCGCTGATTCGACTGAGCCGCACCGGATCAAGTACCGGCCGCTCGCTAGGTAGCAAGAAAGCAAGGCCTTCTTTTTTGGAAAAAAGAAGCAAAAAACTTTTGCTTCCGCTCTCGCGGATTCTTCCAGCGAGCGCGCGACAGCGGAGACAAAAGTCTTTTGGTTCTTTTCTTCAGAAAAGAACTGCTTGCTTCTCTTGCCGATGATCCGCACCGCCCGCCTGACGCTCGAACCCGTCAGCGGCCAGGACCTCGATAGCCTGCTCGCGCTGAAGGCAGACCCGCTCGTCTACGGCCAGATGCTGGGCGGCGTGCGGTCGCACTGGCAGGTGGTTGAAGAACTGGCGGAAGACCGCGCGTTCTGGTCCGTGCGCGGGGTTGGCATGTTCGCCATCCGCGAGGGCAGCGCGTTTCAGGGCACCACCGGCATCCACGAGCGCCCCGACGGCCGCGGCCTGGCGCTGCGCTTCGCGGTATGGCCGGAAGCACGCGGCCGCGGCCTGGCACGCGAAGCGGCGTCCGCGGCGTTGCGGTTCGCGCACGACCGGATCGGTGTGCCGCGAGTTATCGCAGTGGCGCGGGGGGATAATTTCGGGTCGCGCATGGTGCTGGGCTCGATCGGTATGCGGGAGTGCGATGCGTTCCTGCGCGATGGACACCTGATGCTGGTTTATGAAAGCCTGGCTGCGGAGTAAGGAAGCAAGGAGTTCTTTTTTGAAAAAAAGAAACAAAAAACTTTTGTCAGCGCTGTCGCGGTCGTGTGGAACGACACGCTTTACCCCGCCACACCTACGGACGGACAAGTTCTTTGGTTCTCTTTTTCGAAAGAGAACTTGCTTGCTTTTACTTCTTTGCGCCGCGTCCCCAGTCTCTAACCAGCCGACCATCGAGCAGGTTCTGCAGGACAGCGCCGCCGATTGGTCCCGCGGCGACCTGCCGGCCTTCATGCGATGCTACGAGAACTCGCCAGACACCGCCTTCGTCACCGGCCACGGCCTGCTGAAAGGCTATGACGCTCTCAGCCAGCATTACGCAAAGGCGTACGGAACCGGCAAGGCAATCGGCAAACTGTCGCTCACCGTCATCGAGGACCGGCCGCTCGGCACGGACTACGCGCTGGTCACCGGCACGTTTACGCTGACGCGGGCGGCGGCTGACGCGCATGGGGTGTTCACCCTGGTGTTTCACCACACCAGGTCAGGGTGGAAGATTGCTTACGATCATACGTCGTAAGAAAGGCAAGCACTTCTTTTTCGAGAAAAAGAAGCAAAAAGCTTTTACTTCGGCTGTCGCAGTTTTGTCCGGCGAGCGCGCGACAGCGGAGACAAAAGTTTTTTGGTTCTTTTTTTCAAAAAAGAACCGCTTTCTTTCTTAGCTCGTGGTGTCCAACTGCCGCTGCAGCGCCGTCAGCAACGCCGGTATGCTGCCGCCGTTGCGCGTGAGGAAGCTCGCGTAATCGCTGCGCTGCGTCAGGCGCAGGCTGGTGCCCTCGGCAACCACGTCGATCACCTTTGGTGCGCCGACCGTCTCCACGACCCACTGCACGTTGGCCGTCGGCGCGTTCGGCCGCACGATCTCGGTGGCCACCAGCGCATTGCCGCCCTCGCTGGTCTCGCCGTGCATCGTGTAGCTGACGCCCTTGTACTGGCCCAGGTGGCCGGCGATGTTGTTCAGCAGCACCTGGTGAAAAATGGTGGTGTATTGTTCCTGCTGCGCCGGGCTGGCCGAGGCCCAGTAGCGGCCCAGGCAGAAGCGGGCGATCTTGGCCACGTCCACGTTTCGGTCGATGACCGGGCCCAGCGCCGCCTTCTTCTGCGCGTAGGGAAGCGGGCCGTTGACGATCGCCACGAGGTCGTCGGCGAAGCTGCGCACGAAGCCTTCGGCGGCGCCGGATTGCGCGCTGGCCGGCTGCAGCGCGCCGGTGGCGAGCAGCAGGGCGGCGGCGCCAGACAGGGCCAGGAGGGTGCGGCGGGTCAGAATCGGCATCTGTATCGGCTCCGGTAATCTGGGTCGGGTGTTCGGCGGCGGGCTACTTGGCCCAGGCCGGCGGCGTTTCCGCCTTGTCGTGACGCGACGCCTCTATCAGGGACGCCTGGTTCTGACGATACAGGCTGCGGATGGTGGCGTAGGGGTCGAGTGCGCCGGCCCTGGCCCGGTCGAGGTCGGGGTAAAGGCGCGCGTAGGTGTCCAGCAGGCCCAGGCCGTAGCGCGCCCAGTTCAGCGTCAGCAGCCCGTAGCCGTGCGGCACGTAGCTGAACGGGTCGAGCGCGCTGTCCACGCCGCGGCCGGCCAGCGAGCGCGGATTGTTGGGGCCGAGCAGCGGCAGGTAAAGGTAGGGACCGTCCGGCACGCCCCACAGCGCCAGGGTCACGCCGAAAGTGGTCTCGTGCGCCGGGTAGCCGAGGCCTTTGGCGACGTCGAAGACGCCTAAGCCCCCGGCGGTCGAGTTGATGATGAAGCGCATGAAGGTGTCGCCGGCGCGGCGCGGGTTGGCCTGGCTCACGTCGTCGGCGAACAGCACCGGGCTGGTCAGGTTGGCCAGCGCGTTGTGCAGACCGTTGCGCACCGGGGTGGGCACCACGGCGTTGTAGCCCTCGGCCACCGGACGCAGCGTGTATCGCTCCAGCTTGTCGTCCACGCCGTAGAAGAAGCGGTTGGAGGGCTCGAACGGGTCGTTGGTCTGCTCGTAGTCGGCGGTGGCTTCCTTGTCTGACGCCGGCGGGCGGTTGGCGCAGCCGGACAGTGCGATGCCCGCCAGCAGCATCGAGGCAAGCAGGTGTTTCGGCATCGTAGTCCCCTCGACCGGTTGGCCCCAAGCTGGCAGCGGAGCGGCGCGTAGCGCTGACCGCTCGGTTAGAGGGTGTGTAGCACCTGGCGTGTGGCAGGCAACGGTGGCCTGCTCGCCTGGTTTTGCGCGGCCACGCGCCGGCCGGCTAAAACCCTTGCAGTGTGGCATGGACGCGCTTCATGTGTGCCGGCATGGACATGTATCAAACCGACGAGGACGACGCGGCTGGGCGGCGGGAGAGCATGCGGCCGGCCGCCACGCTCGAGCGCTGGCTAACCGGGCCGCGGTTCAACCGCCTGCCGGCCCGCGGCGCCCAGGACGCCGCCCCGGCGCTGAGTTTCGAGTTTTTCCCACCGAAGACCGAGGCGCTGGAGCAGCAGCTATGGGCCTGCATCCGCCGGCTGGAGGCGCTGCAGCCTCGCTTCGTTAGCGTCACGTACGGCGCCGGCGGCAGCACCCAGGCGCGCACTCACGCCACCGTGGAGCGCATCGTGCGCGAGACCAGCCTCACGCCCGCTGCGCACCTGACCTGCGTGGGCGCCAGCCGGGGTGAGGTGGACGACGTGGCGCGGTCGTACTGGGACGCCGGGGTCCGCCACATCGTGGCCCTGCGCGGCGATGCGCCGGAGCAGGGCGCCTACGCGCCGCATCCGGACGGCTACGAATACGCCAGCGACCTGGTGGCGGGTTTGAAGCTCGTGGGTGACTTCGAGGTCACTGTGGCGGCCTACCCGGAGATGCACCCCACTGCGGAGAACGCGGGTGCCGACCTCGACAACCTCAAGCGCAAGCTGGACGCCGGGGCTGCGCGCGCGATCACCCAGTATTTTTTCGATGCCGACGTGTTTCTGCGCTTCCTGGACCGCTGCCTGGCCGCGGGCATCACCGCGCCGATCGTGCCGGGCATCATGCCGGTCTCGAACTTCGCGCAGGCGGCCAAGTTCAGCGCGGCGTGCGGTGCTTCGGTGCCGGACTGGATGGCCACCTTGTTCGAAGGCACCGAGAACGACGCGGAGACGCGGCGAATCGTGGCCGCGGTGATCGCGGCAGAGCAGGTGCGCGTGCTGCAGGCGAACGGGGTGGACGAGTTTCATTTCTACACGCTGAACCGGCCGGATCTGACGTACGCGATCGCGCATATTCTCGGCGTTCGGCCAGGGAAGTAAGCAAGCAAGCGCTTCTTTTTCGAGAAAAAAAAGCAAAAAGCTTTTATCGCGGCTGTCGCGGTTCTGTCCGGTGAGCGCGCGACAGCGGAGTCAAAAGTTTTTTGGTTCTTTTTTTCAAAAAAGAACTCCTTGCTTTCTTGCTTATGGGGAGCGTTTCCTGGAACTGCTCACCCCAAGGCTGCGGCTTCGTTCCTGGCGCACCGAGGATGTGGCGCCGTTCGCCGCCATGTGCGCGGACCCGTGCGTAATGCGCTTTTTTGACAGCACGCTGACCTCCGACGACGCAGCGGCGGCGGTGCACCGCTACACAGCGCGCGAGGCCGCAGCGGGCTTCTGCATGTGGGCGATGGAGCGCGTCTCTGACGGTGTGTTCCTCGGTCTCGCGGGCCTGCAGCACGTGCCTTACGACGCGCCGTTCACCCCTGCGGTCGAGATCGGCTGGCGCCTGGCCCGCGCGCATTGGGGGCGTGGTTATGCGACAGAGGCTGCGCGTGCCTCGCTGGCTTACGGTTTCGGCAGGTGCGGCCTGCGTGAGGTCGTGGCGATTGCAGTGGCGGCCAACATTGCTTCTGTGGCGGTAATGGAGCGGGTGGGCATGCGGCGTGATGCCGACGGAGACTTCGACCACCCCGCCTTGCGGGAGGGGCATCCCCTGCAGCGGCATGCATTATACCGCGTGACGGCGGAGTGCCGGGATGTGCCCGACGACGGACTGCCAGGAGAGGATGAGGCAAATGGCTGATTTCAGCGGCAAGGTGGTGATCGTGACCGGTGCTGGCAGCGGCATCGGTGCTGCGACGGCGCGGCGTTTCGGCAAGGACGGCGCCAGCGTGGTGCTGGCGGGACGCCGTGCGGACAAGCTGGCGGAGGTGGCGGCGGACCTGCACGCCGAGCGCGTTCTGGTGCAGGTGACGGATGTAGCCGACCAGGCTGCCTGCGAGGCGCTGGTGGGGGCAGCCGTTGCGCGTTTCGGCAGGGTGGACGTGCTGGTAAACAACGCGGGCGCTGCTGCTTTCGGCAGTTTCGTCGACACCGACATTGCCGAGTGGCACAAGGTGATGACGACCAACGTGGACGGCGTCGTGTACTGCACACGGGCTGCGTTGCCGCATCTGATCGAAAGCCGCGGCAACGTCGTCAACGTCTCGTCGGTGTCAGGCCTGGGCGGCGACTGTGGCATGGCGTTCTACAACGCGTCGAAGGGCGCGGTGACCAACCTGACGCGCGCGCTGGCGATGGAGTTCGGCGGCCGCGGCGTGCGGGTGAACGCGGTGAACCCGAGCCTGACGACGACAGACATGGCGTCTGCGATCACCGGGAATGCGGAGATGATGGCGAAATTCGTCGATCGGATTCCGCTGGGACATGCGGCGGAGCCGGCGGAGGTAGCCGACGTCATCGCGTTCCTGGCCGGTCACGATGCGCGCTTCGTGACAGGAGTAAACCTGCCCGTGGATGGCGGTGTGACCGCGTCCAACGGGCAGCCGCAGCTAGGATAGGAAGCAAGACCCTTTTCGAGAACAGCAGCGAAAAGCTTTACCTTATACCAGCAGCCCAAAACACTGACACGGGCGATGGCTGCCGGCCAGAAAGCAAGGCTCCTTCGAGAAAAGAGGCAGAAAGCTTTTGTTCCTGCTGTCGTGAACTCGCCCGCAGCGTAGACCCAAGAGAGCAAAAGTTTTTGGTTCTTTTTTTCAAAAAAGAACTGCTTTCCTTACTCTCACCAGGCAATGTCTCGAGCGGCCGGTATCAAATCTGAAGTCGTGTCAGGCAACTCGGGGACAGCATCAGCAGAAGCATTTGCTTCTTGTTCTCGAAAAGCCGTCTTGCTCTTCTCTCGGATCAGAACTGCAAATCCCAAGTGGAGGATCTGCGTGTCCCACGTCGTCCCGAAGGTGTCCACGTCAGGGTATTGGTAGTTGAAGACCTGCATGCAGTTACATTGCGTCCGATTAGTATCGTAACTATGCGGTAAGCCAAAGCGGCGCCAGCGCGGCGGTGCGGGGAGTGGACGGCATGGGTCGTAGCTCCGCGGTTCGGTAACGTGAAGCAACACCTGCGTGAAGGTTGTCGGCTATCGCAAGTAGTTATACAAGTTGCGTTGATGCTGGCTCGTAGAAAGCAAGCAGTCCTTTTTTGAAAAAAAGGACCAAAAAACTTTTGACTCCGCTGTCGCGCGCTCTCCGGAGAGGTCCGCGACAGCGGAGTCAAAAGTTGTTTGCTTCTTTTTTTAAAAAAAGAAGGCCTTGCTTGCTTAGGATGGTCAACCTTCAGGCCGGTTGGTATTAGTCGCTGCAGTCGTACGCCGGTCACATGGAAGGAAGCGCGGGAGAGCGCCCGATGGCCAGCGCGGATATCGCGCACCTCATGTCGGGACATATCCGGATTTCAGCGTTGACATGTAAGCCAAGGGTTTTTTTTGAAGAAAAATCAAGAACTTTTGTTTTCTTGAGTGGGCGCTACGGACGTCCTCACTTTAACTGAGATGACGGCCTTTCGCTGCAGCTTCTACGCAGGCACGCTCCGTCACGGTAGCGACTGAAACTGCTCCGACACCTGCGCCGCCACCACGCCCAGCTTGGTGATGGTAGTGTGGTTCAGCATCGAACCGCCATCCTCCAAGTACATCCACTGACTCATCGTCACGTTCTTCAGCGCGTTGCCCGGCTGCAACGCTAGCACCCAGCTCCAGTGGAACACACGCCCTGCCGCCTCGCCGTGCGCCTCGCCCACCATGTCGTTTGCCGTTGCGGTGAAGCTGCCCGGGCCGGTGCGGCGCAGGTGCCAGTCGCGGTGCTGCACACTGCCGTCGCCCAGCGTGAGCGTCTGCACCATGTGCAGCACGCGGTCCGGCTGCAGCGTGCCCACGCAGTCGGTCACAACCGTATCCGTGGGTGCGCCGGCGCGATCCTCCAGCACGCCCCAGGACCGGTGGTGGCCGGTCCAGAAAGTGACCGCGTCGAAGGTGGGGGCAGTGCCGGCGAAGTGAGCCACGGGCAGGGGCTTGTCGCAGGCGGCCAGGCAGAGAGGCAGGAGCAGGAGGGGAGCGATGCGCATGGGGCCTCGGAAAAAAGCAAGAAAGCAGTTCTTTTTTGAAAAAAAGAACCAAAAAACTTTTCGTCTCGTGGGTGCTCGAAGCTGAAACGTCTCGTCTCAGCAGTCCGCGACAGCGCGCCCAAAAGCTTTTTGCTTCTTTTTCTCGAAAAAGAAGGCCTTGCTTTCTTCTACCTGACGTAATTCACCTTCAGCACCACCATCCATGGATATCGCGTATCCAACACCCGCCCGTCCGCCCCGGTCAGCAGCCCACCCGCCCCCACCGGCACGTGCTTCATGGTGACCGCGTCGTCCACGTTGCCGCCGATCACGCTCAGCAGCCCCGGCGTCGCCTGCACCACGATGTCGCAATGCGCCGGAAACGAGGCGGCCGTCGGCAGGTTGGCGAACCGCAGAACCGCCGCCCGCTCACGGCCCATGCAGATGATGTCGCCGGGCGCCGGCGGCGTCGTCTGCGGCGGGTAGGCGCGCAGCACCGTCGTGGCGCCTGACGCCGCAGCGTTGATGTAGGTGCTGTGGTTGGGCGAGTAGGGGAAGTCCGGCCCGGCGCCGGCCACCCGCATCACATAGGAGATGAACGCCGCCGACCACGCGAACTCGGCGTCCCGCCTGGCGTCGAACAGGGTGCCGTCGGCGTCGTGCATGCCGGTCCAGGCGGCCTCGCGCTCGGCCGGATCCTGGCTTTCCCACCAGTACTCGCCGACGCGCTGCCAAAGGCCGGGCTCGCGTTCCGGCTTCTGGTCGGGCGGCGGGATCGGCCGCGTGCCGGGCGGGTCGTCGTCCACCGGCTGGCTAAACAGCCGCCACTCGCGCAGCGCGATCGCCACCGCGTCGGCGCGCGAGAACGACTCCCAGGCCTGGGTGGCGAAGGGCGGCACGTGTTCGTCGGCCACGATCTGCCCGCGTATCTTTGGCAGTTGCACCACCGGCGTGGGACCGGGCCCGGTGGCTTTCGGCGGCGGCCTGCCGGCGCAGCCGGCGAGTCCGACCAGGCCTGCCAGCAATGCTACGACAGAGCGTGCGGACGGCTCAGCAGTGCGTCTTGCGCGGCTTCGGGTCATAGCCGGACAGCCCGGGCACGCCGTAGCCGGGTACGACCAGGTTCTCCAAATCCTCGTCCTGCGGGTCGCGGCCCAACCAGGTTTTGGACAGTCGCGCCACCGTGCCGTCTATCTTCAAGCACCTGAGCGCATCCTCCATGTCGTCGCGAAGCTCGGTCTCGGACACGCGCACTGCCGCACTCTGGTGCGTGCGCGTTTCCGGCAACGACAACCCTGGGGTGAAGTTCGGGTTGCGCGCCGCGGCATAAGCCTGCACCGGGCTGCCGCTGAGGCTGGCGTCCGCCTGGCGTTCCAGCACCGCCTGCGCTGCCGCCGCGGAACTGCCGACCGCCAGCACGGTGAAGCCGTAGCGCTGTGCGTTCCGGTTCGCCCACTCGGCATACTGGCCGTCCTGCCGCACCGCCAGCCGGCGGCCGCGCAGGTCGGCGAGCGACGTGATGTGCTCGTCGCTGCGCACGCCGAACTGGTATTCGGACCATGCATAACCTTCCAGCAGCAGCAGGTGGTGCGCGTTATCCGGGGTGGCGGCGATCGGGCCGGGGAGCACGTCGTAGTCGCCCTGCGCCAGGCCGGCGAACAGCGCCGCCTGCGAGGCGGTGGCGAAGCCGATGTCGCGGTGCATGCGAGCGGCGATCAGGCGGAACAGCTCGACGGCGAAGCCGGACAGGGTGCCGTCGGGCTGGCGGACGACGTAGGGGGGAGCGTCTTCTACCACGCCGGCGCGGAGCGGCGGTTCGGCGAAAGCCGGACAAACACAAAGTAAGCAAGCAAGCAGTTCTTTTTTGAAAAAAAGAACCAAAAAACGTTTGCTCACGCTGTCGCGGACAGCTGAAACGAGTCGTCTCTTCAACGCGCACCTCATCGGAACAAAAGTTTTTTGGTTCTTTTTTTCAAAAAAGAACTGCTTGCTTTCTACTGGTTCCGCAGCAACCCAGCCGGCCGCACGCGCAACGCCACCTCGGTTCCGGCATAGCCGAATACCAGCATCAGCACCACGCAGCCGCCCACCGTCTCGGCCAGCGTGGCCGGCAGGAACGACCACGGCGCGTCCAGCACAAAGCGCGTCACCGCCCAACTCGCCAACGTACTGAGCGCCGCCGCGATCAGACCCGCCGCCGCCCCGATGGCGCCGAACTCCACCAGCCAAGCCGCCCGCACCTGCCCGCTGGTGGCCCCGAGCGTCTTCAGCACCACCGCCTCGGCGATGCGCCGCCGCTGGCCCGCCGCCACCGCGCCGGCCAGCACCAGCGCGCCGGAGGCCAGCGTGACGCCGCCGGCTGCCGAAAGTGCTGCCGCCAGCTTGCCCACCAGTTCGGCGATGCTGGCCAGCACGTCGGCGACCCGGATGCCGGTGACGTTGGGCAGCGCGTCGGTCACCCGCCGCAGTAAAGCTGAGTCCTGAGCCGGCGGGTCGCGCAGGGTCGCGATGTGCATCTGCGGCGCGTGCTCCAGCAGCCCGGGCGAGGCGACCAGGGTGAAGTTTATGGTCAGCGCCCGCCAGTCGATCGCGCGCAAATTGGCGATGCGGAAGTCGACGTCGCGGCCGAGAACGTTGGCGCGCAGCGTGTCGCCGACGCGCAGGTGCCAGCCACGCGCCAACCCCGCGTCCAGCGAGAGCAGCGGCGGGCCGGCGTAGTCGGCCTTCCACCAGTGGCCGTCGGTCACCCGCGAGCCGTCCGGCACGTCTGCCGCGTAGGTCAGCCCGCGGTCACCGCGCAGCGCCCACTGGCTGCCGGGCTCCACGTGCACGCGTTCCACGGGAACCCCGTTCAACGAGACGATGCGGGCGCGCAAGCTGGGCACCTCGTGCAGGTCGGTGGCGCCTGGCGAGGCGGCGACCAAGCTGCGGAACCGGGCGAGCTCGTCGTTCTGGATGTCGATGAAGAAGAAGCTGGGTGCGCCCGCCTGCAACGTGCCGGAGAACTGGGCGTCGATGTTGCCCTGGATCAGCGCCACGGCCGACAGCGTGGTCAGCCCAAGCCCAAGGGCCACCAGCAGCAGCGGCGTGGCCGACCCAGGACGGTGCATGTTGGCGAGCCCCAGCCGCAGCCAGGCACGGCGGCGCCGCGGCCCGGACACGGCGGGCAGGGCAGCCACCCGCATCATCGCCCAGGCGCCGGCGCGGAACACCGCCAGCGTCAGCAGCGCGGCCGCGCAGAACCACAGCGCGAACCGCCGGTCCGACGCGGTGCCCACGATGGCGGCCGCCAGCGCCAGCCCGAGCGCCGCGTTGGCCGCCAGCACGCGCACGCTGGCACGGCCGGTGGGCAGCATCGCGTCGCGGAACAGGGCGGCGCCGGGGATCTGCGCGGCGCGGCCCAGCGGCCACATGGCAAAGGCGGCCGCCGTCAGGAACCCGTACAGCGCCGCCAACAGCAGCGGCACCGGGTAGAGGCCCGGCTCGGCCGGCACCGGCAGCACCTGGCCGAACACCTGGATCACCACCACCGGCAGGGCCGCGCCCACCGCCAGGCCGATGGCGATGCCGGCAGCACACAGCACGCCGACCTGCAGCCCGAACACGGCAAAGATCAGCCGCGCCGAGCCGCCGAGGCAGCGCAGCGTGGCGATGGTGCGGGCGCGGCCTTCCAGCCAGGCGCGCACGCCGGTAGCCACCCCGATGCCGCCCACCAGCAGCGCGCTCAGCCCCACCAGCACCAGGAACTGGTTGGTCTGCCGCACCGCCTGCTCGATCCCGGCGGTGGCCTCGGACGCATCGCGAATGCGCCAGCCGGTGTCGGGAAACGCTGTGCGCAGGGCGGCGATGGTGGCGTGCGGGTCCGCCCCCTGCGGCAGCGTCACGCGCCACTCATGCGTCACCAGCGACCCCGGCTGGACCAGCTTGGTGGCCCCCAGGTTGGCAGCTGCCATCAGCACCCGCGGACCCAGGATGGAGGTGCCGCCGGCATGGTCCGGCTCGGACGCCAGCGCCGCCCGCAGCGTCAGCGTGGCGCTGCCGAAGCGCAGCTTATCGCCCGCGTGCACACCGAGGCGCTGCAACACCAGCGGGTCCGCCGCCACGCCACCATCCAGCGCGCGCGCCAGCGGGATCGCCGGGTTCAGCACCGGCGCGCCGAGCAGCGGGTAGCCCTGGTCCACCGCTTTCAGCTCCACCAGCATGCGGTCGCCGGACGGGGCCACGGCCAACGTGCGCAGCAGCACCACTTCGGAGATCCGGCCGCCACGTCCCGTCAGCCAGGTCCGCAGGGTATCCGGCAACGGTTCGGCGCCGCTCTCGACGGCAATGTCGCCGCCCAGCAGCCGCGCCCCGTCCGCGGCCAGCCCGCGATCCACCGACGCGCGCAGACTGCCAACCGCAGCGATCGCCGCCACGCCGAGCGCCAGGCACGCCAGCACCACCCGCATGCCGCGCAGGCCACCGCGCAAGTCTCGCCACGCCAGGCGCCAGGCCAGGGTCATGCGGGCACCTGTTGAGCGTGGCCAACATGCTTGTTGGACCAACCGAATTTCGCGGGTTCAGACCGAAGGCAAGGCAAGCAGTTCTTTTTTGAAAAAAAGAACCAAAAAACTTTTGTCTCTCTCGGGTGCGCGGTGTTGAAACGTGTTGTTTCAGCCGTCCGCGACAGCGCTCGCAAAAGCTTTTTGCTTCTTTTTCTCGAAGAAGGCGCTTGCTTGCACTCGTCGCCGCAGCGCACCGACTGGGTCGGATAATGGCTGATCGGCGGCAACGCGGGGGCGAGCCCGGCCAAGCTCACACCGTCACCGTCTCGGTAAGGCGGCCGTCCTGCATGTGCAGTTGGCGGCCGCAGCGTGCGGCCAGCGCCGGGTCGTGGGTGATCAGCAGAAGCGTGGTGCCCAAGCGTGCCTGCATGTCGAACAGCAGGTCCATCACCGCGCGGCCGGTCGCCACGTCCAGGTTGCCGGTGGGCTCGTCGGCCAGCAGCAGGCGCGGCTCCGGGGCATAGGCGCGGGCCAGCGCCACGCGCTGCTGCTCGCCGCCGGAGAGCTGGCCGGGCAGGTGGGTCAGCCGATGGCCGAGCCCCACCGCGCGCAGGCTGGCCTCCGCGCGGGCGGAGGCGCGCGGCGCGTCGGCCAGCTCCAGCGGCAGGGAGACGTTCTCGAGCGCAGTCATCGTCGGGATCAGGTGGAAGGACTGGAACACGATGCCAACCGTCTCGCGCCGCACCCGGGCCAGCGCGTCCTCGGACAGCGCCGTCATGTCGTGGTCGGCCACCCGCACCGAGCCGCCGGTGGCGCGTTCCAGCCCGGCCAGCACCATCAGCAGGCTGGTCTTGCCCGAGCCCGACGGCCCCACCAGGCCGACAGACTCGCCCTGGTCTATCTCGAGGTCGATCCCGGCCAATATATGCACCGGACCGGCGGCGGCCGGAACCGTCAGGCGCAGGCCGCGTGTCTCGACGAGGCGGCGACCGGCAGGCAGGGAGGCGGAAGCGATGTCCATGAAGCGGCGATATGGCGCGGCGGGGCGGCTGGCGAAGGGCGCGTGCGTGGTTTTCCTGCTCTGCGCCGCGGTGCCGTGCCTGGCGGCGCCAGCCGGCAAGGTGCCGGTGCGGCTGCTGGTGTTCGGCGACAGCCTGGTTGCCGGCTACGGTCTGCCGCACGAGCAGGGCTTCGAGCAGCAGCTGCAGGCGGCGCTGACAAAGGACGGCTACCCGGTGACCATCCTGGACGGCGGCGTGTCCGGCGACACCAGCGCCGGCGGCCGCGCCCGCATCGACTGGGCGCTGGGCGACCATCCGGACGCTGCCATCGTCGAGCTCGGCGCCAATGACGGCCTGCGCGGTAGTGACCCGGGCCAGATGCAGGCGAACCTGACTGCGGTCCTGGACACGCTGGATGCCCACCACGTGCCCACGCTGCTGACCGGCATGGAGGCGCCGCCCAACCTGGGGCCGGCCTACGGGGCGCAGTTCCGCGGCGTGTACGCGGCGCTGAGCAAGCGGCCGGGGCTGCTGTTCGACCGGTTTTTCCTCGACGGGGTGGCGGGGGATGCGTCGCTAAACCAGGCGGACGGCATACATCCGAACCCGCACGGGGTGATTCTGGTGGTGGCGCGGATCAGGCCGGCGGTGGAGAAGCTTTTGCAGGAAGCAAAGTGAAGCGGTTCTTTTTTGAAAAAAGAACCAAAAAACTTTTGTTCCCTGGGTTGTGCCGTGCGGACAGGTCCGCGACAGCCGTGACAAAAGCTTTTTGCTTCTTTTTCTCGAAAAAGAAGGCCTTTCTTTCGTCCTGTGACCCACCCCACCACCCCCGTCTCCCGCCTACACGTCCCAGGCTGGCGCGCGCGTTTCGAGGCCACCCTGGAGCGCACACGCACCAAACCGGTGGACCTGGTCTGGCTAGGCGACAGCATCGTCGCTCAGTTCCAACGGCGCAGCCCGGACCCCTCGTTCGACTATCGGCCGATCTGGAACGCGTTCTACGAACCACGCCGCGGCGCCAATTTCGGCTTTTCCGGCGACACCACGCAGAACCTTCTCTGGCGCGTCGAGAACGGCCAGGTGGACGGCATCCGACCCCGCCTGGCCATCGTGCTGATCGGCGCCAACAACCTCTCCGTGCCGCGCTGGAGCGCGCCGGACACGCTGGCCGGCATCGAGGCCGTGGTGGCCGCCTTGCGCCAGCGCCTGCCGCAGACTGCCGTGCTTCTGCTCGGCGTGCTGCCCAGCCTGCGCGGCGCGCGGATGACCGAGCAGACGGCGTGGATGAACACGGCCCTGGCAGAGCGGTACGATACTGATCCAAACGTGACGTTCGAGGATGTGACGGGGCTGTTCCGCACCGAAGGCAGGATCGATGCAACCTTGTTCGCTGACACCTACGCCACGCCGCCGCGCCCCGCGCTGCACCCCAGCGCGCCGGCGCAGCGCCGCCTGGCAGAGGCTATCGAGCCGAACGTGCGCAGGCTTATGGGTGAGGGTGACCTGGGCTGATAACAGCCAAGCAAGCAGTTCTTTTCTAAAGAAAAGAACCAAAAGACTTTTGTTCCCTGTCGCAGCTGAAGCGTGTCGTTTCAGCTGTCCGCTAGCCGAGATAAAAGCTTTTTGCTTCTTTTTCTCGAAAAAGAAGCGCTTGCTTGCTTCCCTACTCCGGCACCTTCAACCCCATCGCCTTCAGCGCAAACCGCGTCTTCCCCCCATGCGGCGGCCGCAAATACTCGAACCCCGAAAAAAACCCCGGCTTGTGCACCCCGCGCGCGTGGCTGAACCGGTAAAAACCGTCGCGCCCGTGATACGCCCCCATCCCGCTCGGCCCCACGCCGCCGAACGGCAGGTCGTCCTGCGCGCAATGCATCAGTGTCGAGTTGATCGTGACGCCGCCGGAGATCGTGCGGTCCAGGATGTGCCGTTCCGTCGCGGCGTTCTTCGTGTAAGCGTACAACGCCAGCGGATGCGGCCGGCGGTTGACAAAGGCGATCGCCTCGTCGGTGCCGCCGGTGCGCACGACCGGCAGTACGGGGCCGAATATCTCGTCGCGCATCAGGCGCCCGTCCAGCGGCGGGTCCAGCACCACGGTGGGCGAGAAGCGGCGGACGTTGCCGTGCGGCGTGTCGCGGTGGCGCAGCACGGTGGCACCTGCAGCTTCGGCCTCGGCCACCAGCTCTTCCAGCCGTTGGTGGTGACGGTCGGAGATGATGGCGGTGTAGTCCGGGTTGGCGTTGATGGTGGGGAACATCGCCTCGGCGGCTTGCAATACGCCCTGCGCGAAGGCTTCGGCGCGCTCGGCCGGCACCAGCGCGTAGTCCGGCGCGATGCAGGTCTGGCCGGCGTTGAAGAACTTGCCGAGCGCCACAGAACGCGCGGCCTGGTCGACGGCGTAGTCCTCCGCCACGATCACCGGCGACTTGCCGCCCAGCTCCAGCGTCACCGGCACCAGGTTGTCCGCCGCCGCCCGCATCACCTCGCGGCCCACGTTGGTGGACCCGGTGAAGATCAGGTGGTCGAACGGCAGCGCGCAAAACGCGCGGCCGACGGCCACGTCGCCTTCCACCACCAGCACCTCCTCGGGCGGGAACGCCTCGGCCAGCATGCGGGCGAGCAGCGCGCCGGTCGCCGGGGTCAGCTCCGACGGCTTGATCATGGCGCGGTTGCCGGCGGCGATGATGTCCACCAGCGGGCCGAGCGTGAGGAAGATCGGGTAGTTCCACGGCGAGACCACGCCGACCACGCCCAGCGGCTGGAACTCGACCCGGTTGGACCCGGGCTGGAAGTTCATCGACACCGCGCGGCGCTGCGGCTTCATCCAGCCGGCCAGGTGCTTGCGGGCGTGCGCGGCCGCACCGATCGTCGGCAGCACCTCGGAGACCAGGGTCTCCACGCGGGAGCGGTTGCCGAAATCGGCGCCGATCGCGTCCACGATGGTCTCTTGGTGCTGGCGGACCAGCGCTTCCAAGCGGCGCAGCTTGGCTTGGCGGGCGGCGGCGGTGGGGAAGGGGGCGGCGCCGAACGCGTGTCTCTGGCGGTCCAGCGCGCCCTGCAACTCTATTTCGACGCTGGCCGGCGTGGTGATCGGCTGGTCCATGATGCGTCTCCCGCTGGTGCTTGGGATGCACGATGGTGGTGCGGGCGGGGCTGCGCAAGCAAGGAAGCAAGGCCTTCTTTTCTGAAGAAAAGAAGCAAAAGACTTTTGTTCCTGCTGTCGCGGAGGTTTCTGCAGCGCGCGCCCAAGGGGACAAAAGTTTTTTGGTTCTTTTTTTCAAAAAAGAACCGCTTGCTTTCTAACCTTTCAGTATCCGCCGCAGCACCCGACCCTCAACCTCCGCCAGCGCCGCCCCTGTTCGCCGCGGCCGCGGCAGATCCACCACCAGATCCAGCCCAATCCGCCCGTCCTCGATCAGCAGGATCCTGTCCGCCAGGATCGCCGCCTCGGCCACGTCGTGCGTCACCAGCACCGCCGTGAACCGCGCCTGCTGCCACACCTGCTCCATCAGCGCCTGCATCTCCAGCCTTGTCAGCGCGTCCAGCGCGCCAAGCGGCTCGTCCAGCAGCACCAGCCTTGGCTCGGCCGCCAGCGCGCGGGCCAGCGCCACGCGCTGGCGCTGGCCGCCCGACAGCACGCGCGGCCACTCCGCCGCCCGGTCCGCCAGCCCAACCGCCTGCAGCGCCGCCTCGGCCCCCCCGCGCGCGTCCCGCCCCAGGCCCAGCGCCACGTTGTCGATCACCCGCCGCCAGGGCAGTAGCCGCCCGTCCTGGAACATGATCCGCGTCTCCGCCGACCCCACCCCAGGCGCTCGCCCGCCCAGCTCCACCACGCCCGCATCCGGCCGGTCCAGCCCGGCCAGCATCCGCAGCAGCGTGCTCTTTCCCGACCCGCTGCGCCCCACCACAGCGACGAAACTGCCCGGCTCGATGGTGAGCGCCACGTCACGCAGCACCTCGCGCGCACCGAAGCGCCGCGACACCCCCTCCAGCCGCACGCCCAATCCCCCGGCCGGCCGCACCCGCGCCGGCGGCTGCGCGGTGACCGCGCGCGGCCACGCCCCGAGCGGCTGCCGGATGCTTAGAGGCTGAACGACGGATGCCATGCCAGCGCCTCCTTCTCGATCCGCCGCGCAAAACTGTCGATCAGCTTGCCCAGCACCGCGTACAAAACGATCCCCAGCACCACCACGTCCGTCTGCATGAACTCCCGCGCGTTCATCGTCATGAACCCGATCCCCGAGTTGCCGGCGATCGTTTCCGCCACGATCAACGTCAGCCACATGATCCCCAGCGCGTACCGCACACCCACCAGTATCGACGGCATCGCACCCGGCAAAATCACCTCGGTAAACAGCGACCACCCGCGCAGCCCCTGCACCCGCGCCATCTCCAGCAACCCCGCATCGATCGTGCGAATGCCGTGATAGGTGTTGTAGTAGATCGGAAAGAACACGCCGACGGCGACAAGAAAAACCTTCGCCTCCTCGCCGATCCCGAACCACACGATCACCAGCGGGATCAGCGCCAGATGCGGCACCATCCGCAACATCTGCAACAACCCGTCCACAAGGCTCTCCGTCAGCCGGCTGATGCCGGCCGCCAGCCCAAAGCAGAAGCCCAGCAATCCGCCGATCAGAAACCCTGTCGCCGCGCGCACGGAAGATACCGCCACGTCACGCGGCAACTCACCCGAGCGCAGCATCTTCCAGCCGGCCAATATCACCGCATGGGGCGACGGCAAACGACGCGCTGGCACCAGGCCGGCGGACGTGACCAGCTCCCAGGCGAGCAGTAGCAACACAGGCAGCAGCCAAGAAAGCAAAGCAGTTCTTTTTTGAAGAAAAGAACCAAAAAACTTTTTTGCGGCTGTCGCGGTTCTCTCAGGAGAAGCCCGGCTTAAGGGAACAAAAGTTTTTTGGTTCTTCTTTTCAAAAAAGAACATGCTTGCTTACGATGCCGCCGCCAGCACAGGCGCCCGCTCGTTGGCAATGATCTCGCCGAACGGCCCGTTTAATGCCACTTTCGCCGGCGCCACCGTCCCGTGCGACAACGGCAACCGCGGGAACAGCAACTCGGCCGCGCGGTAGGCCTCTTCCAGATGCGGGTAGCCCGACAGGATGAAGTTATCAATCCCCAGCGCCTGATACTCCAGCAAACGCGCCGCCACCGTGTCCGCGTCGCCCACCAACGCCGTGCCGGCCCCGCCGCGCACCAGCCCCACGCCGGCCCACAGATCCGGACTGATCTCCAGCTTGCTCCGGTTGCCGGCATGCAGCGCCGCCATCCGCTGCTGCCCCACGCTGTCGTAGCGTGCGAACACCTTCTGCGCGTCCGCGACCACCTTGTCGTCCACGTAACGGATCAGGTCGGCGGCCGCGTCCCACGCCGCCTGCCGCGTCTCGCGCACGATCACGTGCACCCGCAGCCCGAAGGTGAACGCCCGGCCGCGCTTCTCGGCGGCCGCCCGCGCCACCTTTATCTTGTCGGCCACGTCCGCCGGCGGCTCACCCCACGTCAGATATACGTCGCAATGCTCCGCCGCCACGTCGATGCCGGCCGCCGACGACCCGCCGAACCACAGCGGCGGGTAGGGCGACTGCACCGGCGGAAACGCGATACGCGCGTCCTCAACCTTGATGTGCCGGCCTTCGAAATTTACCGCCTCGCCGGACATCACCCGGCGCCATACTTCCAAAAACTCGGCCGTCAGCACGTAGCGCTCGTCATGCGCCAGCCACTGCCCGTCGCCCTTCAGCTCCACCGGATCGCCGCCGGTTACCACGTTGATCAGCAGCCGCCCGTCGGTCGCCCGGTCCAACGCGGCAGCCATCCGCGCACCCAGCACCGGCGACATGATCCCCGGCCGCAGCGCGATCAGGAACCGCAACTGCTTCGTCGCCGGCGCCAGCGCGGAACCCACCACCCAGCTGTCCTCGCAGGACCGTCCCGTCGGCAGCAGCATGCCCCAGTAGCCCAGCTGGTCGGCCGCCTGGGCCACCTGGCGCAAATAGTCGAAGGTCAGCGCGCGGCCACCGGTCGCACTGGCCAGGTAACGCCCGTCGCCATGCGTCGGCAGGAACCAGAGTATCTTCATCAACGGGTCTCCTTGGAGTTGGCCTGGACCGGCCGGCTCAGCTGCCCTTGGGCAGGCTCGCGTCCTTCACGGTGATCGGCGCCGGGATCAGCTGCAGCCGCGCGAACGTGTCGGCGATGTCCTGCTGCGAGGCGAGGATGTGCGCGTCCACCGGCTGCACGCCGAACGCCAGCCGGTCCACCGCACGTGCCACCACCGCCGGGTCCATGCCCATCGCCGGCGCCAACAGCCGCACCACCTCGTCATGGTGCGCCGCCCCGTAAGCCTCCGTCTCCTTCAAATCGGCGACCACGTTGCGCACCACGTCGGCGTTCGCGGCGGCGTAGTCGTGCGTGGCCAGCAGGAACTCGCGGTTCTCGTCGATCACCCGGCCGTCATGCATGCCGTCGCTCACCTGGCGCGTTTGCAGCGCCGTCTCCGCCGCGGCCAAGTAGGGGTCCCAGACCGCCCAGGCGTCCACGTAGCCGCCCTCGAACGCGGCTCTGGCATCCGACGGCTTGAGGTAGACCGGCTGCACGTCGGCCACCGACAACCCGCCCGCCGCCAGCACCCGCACCAGCAAATTGTGCACGTTGGAGCCCTTGTTCAGCGCCACCTTCTTGCCGCGCAGGTCGGCGATGCCGTGGATCGGGCTGCCCGCCGGCACGATCACCGCCTCGCCGTGCGGGCTCGCCGGCTCCACCGCCACGTAGACCAGCGGCACGCCGGCGGCCTGGGCAAAGATCGGCGGCGCGTCACCGGTGATGCCGAAATCGATGCTGTCGGCGCCCATCGCCTCCAACAGGGCAGGGCCGCCGAGGAACTCCGTCCAGGTCACGTGCACGTGCAAGGGCGCCAACCGCCGCTCCAGCGTGCCACGCGCCTTTTCCAGCACCAGGGTGCCGTATTTTTGGTAGCCGATCCGGATCAGGCGGTCTCCGGCCGTAGCGGGCGCGGTCAGGCACAGGAGCAGGCTCACCGCTGCAAACCACGTTCGTTTGGCGTGCATCACCTGAGCCACTCCACGTCTTGCTGTCACCGACAGTGGTTTATGCCGAGCAGGATTGCAAGTTTCCAGCCGTGGTAAATCCGTATCTACGGCGTTTTGCTGTAGATATGCGTCGCGTGGGTCGGGCGACGTGCCGGGCGATGGCGCGATATGATGCTTCAGCAGCGCAAAGGCGCATTGCTAAATCGGAAGGGAACAGAACGACCGGATTGCAGCCAGTGACCCCGATGCTGGCCACAGGATGGCGGCAGAGTCCAACCAGGCGGAGCAGAGCGCTGTCGGCCGCTCAGTCACAGCAGATACACCACCAGGCCGATTGACTACATGATGGTTGTCAGTACCCTGGCGCTTTCACGATCCTTGGTGACGCACACGATGCCGGTTGCGACAGAAAGCAAGCAGTTCTTTTTTGAAAAAAAGAACCAAAAAACTTTTGTTCTCTTCGGTACGCGTTGACAGAAACTCCGCGACTGCAGGACCGGAAGTCTTTTGGTGTTTTTTTTAAAACGGATCTGCTTACTGCGTCGTCTGCAACACGCCCCCGTACACCACTGGCCCGGTCGGCAGCCCGGTCGGCGACCCGCCCTTGGGCTCCAGGCTCACCAGAAGCTTCGTGCCCGCCGCCACCCCGGGCACCGTGGCGCCGCCCACCGGCAGCAGCCCCAGCGACACCGGCTTACTCGCGCCGTCCGGCAACGACCACAGTTGCAGGTCTCGCGCGGCCGCAACCTGCAACACGCCGCTCGGCCGGACCGCCACCCTGCCGTTCGGCTCGGTGACCGCCACCAGCACCGCCAGCGTGCTTCCGGTGGGAGACAGCACCGCCAGCAGCGGCACCGGCGCCGGTCGCAGCACCAACACGGCCGCCAGGCTGGCCGCCACCGCGAACCCCGTCAGCGCCGCCGCTCGCCACCACCGCAGCGCGTTGTCGTTGGCCGCGCGCATCGCTCCAACCGACGCAGCACCGCCGGCCTGTGCCGCCCCGCCGATCGACGCCTCTATCCGCGGCAGCAAGCCCTCCGGCGCTGCCACCGGCGCCACCAGCGCGGTCAGCGGGTACAACCGCCGCTCCCAGAACCGCACCTCTTCGGCAAAGCCCGCTTCGGACTGCACCCGTGCCGCAGCCGCGTCCGCCTCTGCCGCGTCCAGCGTGCCCAGCACGTATTCCGCGGCAATCAGCCGCGGTCCGCCGTCATCTTCGATCGTGTCGCTCATGGCGCCAGGCACTCCCGCAGCCCGATCAGGCTGCGGCGTATCCAGGATTTCACCGTGCCCATCGGCACCGCCAGCTTGGCGGCGAGCTGGCTATGCGAGTAGCCCTCGACAAAGGCCAGCACCACCAGCCGCCGGCGCTCCTCGCTCAGCGTCTGCAGGCAGCGGTGCAGCGCGCTGCCGTCCACCGACGACAGCAGCGCCGACAGCGGGTCCGGCGACTGGTCCGCCTCCTGATCCGCCGGCTCGAGCCCCAGCACCTCGCGCCCGCGCCGGCGCACCATGTCCAGCGCCCGGTAGCGCGCCAGGCTCATCAGCCAGGAATGCGGCTCGCCCAGGCTCGGGTCGAAGCGCCCCGCCTGCTGCCACACCTGCACGAAGGCGTCGTGCGTGGCGTCCGCCGCCAGCGCCGGGTCACGCGTTATGCGCATGGCAACACCGTGCAGCCGCGCGCTCCACCGCGCATACAATTGTCGGAATGCCGCACGGTCCTGTGCCGCACACGCGGCGATCAGTTCGTTGTCGGTTCGGCTCGCAGCATTCGTAGCCATGCCGTCTTCTATCCCCACACGCACGCGGCGTCTCATCGCGCAAACCGCATACTACGTGCATCGTGGTCCGTCCTTGCCAAGCCGTGCAAGCAGCACTGAAACCGCTTTGTCATTTGGCTGTGACATTGAAACGGCTTTCGGCGGCGTTCGGATGCACCGCGCCGGCTCAGCCGAACGCCATCGCCAGCGTGTTGGCAATCAGCGCCGGCTTGGGCTCGCCGTCGATCTCCACCGTGTTCTCGAAACCGAGCAGCGTGCGGCCGGCACCTTTCTCGTCTACCGAGGCAAGCTTCAGCCGGTTGCGCAAGCGCGAGCCCGCCTTAACGGGGGTCAGGAAGCGCACCTTGTCGAGGCCGTAATTGAGCGTGGCGTCCAGTCCCAGGTCGCGCGCCCACGCGCCGCTCGTTAGGTGCGGGATCAGCGAGAGCGTGAGGAATCCGTGCGCGATCGTGGCGCCGAAAGGCCCTGCCTTCGCGCGTTCGACGTCCACGTGGATCCACTGGTGGTCGCCGGTGCACTGCGCAAACGCATCGATGCGGTCCTGGTCCACCTGCAGCCAATCGGAGACGGCAAGCTCCTCGCCCACATGCGGGGCGAGACGTTCGGCGACTGTCGGCATGCAGGTTCCTCTCCGTGTCGATTCTGGGCGCCAGCAGGCAAGGCAAAAAACTTTTGTTCCCCCGGGCGCGCCGTGCCGGATAAGTCCGCGACAGCCGTGACAAAAGTCTTTTGCTTCTTTTCTTCAGAAAAGAAGGCCTCGCTTTCCTTCGCGATTCGAGCCGTCACCGGTAGATCCGGTCGGACTGCGACCCATTTGGCGAAATGCTCTAGCCGGTCCGCACGCGATTGGGAATTGCCTCCGCTTCCGGTGCGCCGCTCCGGCAGGCATAGTCGGTGGATGAACGACGCACCCCACCCGCCCGCCACCATGCAGACCGTGCTGGACCACATCGGCGCCACCCGGGCACAGGCCCACCTTCGCCTGATGGATTTCCTGCGCATCCCTAGCGTCAGCGCGCAGCCGGCCCACGCGACCGACTGCCGGCGAGCCGCCGCGTGGGCGCAGGCCGAGCTGGAGAACATGAGCTTCACCGTGCGCATCGTCGAGACGCCGGGCCACCCCGTGGTGCTCGCCACCCATCCCGGCCCGGGCGGGGCCGCGCCGCATTTGCTGTATTACGGCCACTACGACGTCCAGCCCGCCGAGCCGCTGGAGCTGTGGACCAGCCCCGCCTTCGAGCCGGTGATCGCCGAGGGCAGGAACGGCCCCCGCGTAGTGGCGCGCGGCGCGGTGGACGACAAGGGCCAGGTCTGCATGTGGCTCGAAGCCCTGCGCGCCTGGGCTGAGGTGGGCGGCGGGCCGCCGGCGCGGGTGACCGTGGTGCTGGAGGGCGAGGAGGAGGTGGGCAGCGTCAACCTCGAGTCGTTCCTGCGCGACCACGCGGCCGAGCTGCGCGCCGACGTGGCCGTGATCTCCGACACCCAGATGTGGGACGCCGACACCCCGGCGATCACCACCCGGCTACGCGGGCTGGTCTACGCGGAACTGCGCGTGCGCGGCCCCTCGCGCGACCTGCATTCCGGCTTGTTCGGCGGCTCTGCCACCAACCCGATCAACGTGCTGACGCGGATGCTGGGCGACCTGCACGACGCCCAGGGACGGGTGAAGCTGCCGAGCTTCTACGACGGGGTGGACGAACCGTCCGCCGAGCAGCTCGACCAATGGCGTCGGCTCGGCTTCGACGAGGCCGCTTTTCTGGGCGAGATCGGGTTGTCCTCGCCCGCCGGAGAGGCCGGGCGCAGCGGGCTGGAGCGGCTATGGGCGCGACCCACCGCGGACATCAACGGCATCTGGGGTGGCTACCAGGGACACGGTGCGAAGACGGTGATCGCCGGCGAGGCCGGTGCCAAGGTGTCGTTCCGCCTGGTGGGCCGGCAGGACCCGGCGTTGGTGCTGGACTCGTTCCGCGCCTTCGTCGCTGAGCGCACGCCGGCGGGCGTGAGCGTGGAGGTGGAGCTGCACAGCTCGGCGCCGGGGTTCGAGGTGTCGGGCGAGAACCCGTTCCTCGACGTGGCGCGGCAGGTGCTCGGGCAGGAATACGGCCGCGACGCCGTGCTGATCGGCAGTGGCGGATCGATACCGGTGGTCGAAAGCCTGCGTCGGGTGCTGGGGCTGGAGACGCTGCTGATCGGATTTGGGCTGAACGACGATCAGGTGCATAGCCCGAACGAGAAGTTCGATTTGCGCTGTCTGGATCGGGGGACGAACGCGCATGCTCGGTTGTTGGGGGCGTTGAGAAAGTAAGGAAGCAAGCGGTTCTTTTTTGAAAAAAGAACCAAAAAACTTTTGTCTTTTGGTATCCGATTCCGGAAATCCGCGACCGCGTTGACAGGAGCTGTTGCTTTGATCGATTGCGAGAAGGCTTGGTTTCCTTAGTGCCGTCGTAAAGCCAGTTGCCCTGCACCTTGCCCTTTCGCAGTCAGGCAAGAAAGGCAAGGCCTGCGTTGTTTTGACGGAAGCAGCAGAAAACGTTCGGTCCAGCTGTCGCGGAGAGTTCTGCAACGCGCGCCCAAGGGACCGAAAGTCGTGGTTCCTCCTTTCAAGAACGAACCGCTTGCGTCGTTTGCCACCGGTCAAGGTCTTCGACGGTCAGTATAATACCAATTGGCATTGATGCTGACTCATAAAAAGCAAGCAATCCTTTTTTGAAAAAAGGATCAAAAAACTTTTGACTCCGCTGTCGCGCGCTCCCCGGGAAGGCTCGCGACAGCGGAGTCAAAAGTTTTTTGCTTCTTTTCTTGAAAAAAGAAGGCCTTGCCTGCTTGGGGACGGTCAACCTTCAGGCCGGTTGGTATGACGCGGCTGGCATGCGTCTTGAGCACCGGGCGGAGCGGCTTTTGTGCCACTCAACACCGAGGCGCCGAAATTCATAGATGGCCACCACTTACAGAACAGCCAGACGTTGCATGCTGTCGAGGTCTCTTAAGCAGCGTCCCACCCCAAGAACATAAAAGTTTTTTGGTTCTTTTTTTCAAAAAAGAACCGCTTGCTTCCTGTCTCGGTTGAGGTTTCGATCTGCGCCTGTTTGAGAGACGACAGTTCACGCCAAGCGCCTATGCCAGCCAAGTATTAGCCAACCGCAAATCCGCCACCATCGCTGCGAACTCGCGCGTCTTGGTGTCCTCGTCGGGTATTCTCAACAGGTAGGAGGGATGCGTCGTCACCATCGCCTGCCCGCCGGGCAACGCGATCGGCCGCCCGCGCTCACGCGAGATGGTCACCGCGCGGCCGAGCACGGCGCGCGCTGCGGATGCGCCCAGCAGGACCACCACTGCGGGCTTCACCGCCGCGCGTTCCTGGTCCAGCCAGAAGCGGCACACCTCGATCTCTCCGCGGTCCGGCGTCGCGTGGATTCGGCGTTTGCCGCGCGGCTCGAATTTGAAGTGCTTCACCGCGTTGGTGACGTAGACGGCGCGCCGGTCGATGCCGGCGTGTTCAAGCGCGCGGTCCAGCATCTGGCCGGCGGGACCCACGAAGGGACGGCCGGCGAGGTCTTCCTGGTCGCCGGGCTGTTCGCCGACCAGCATAAGGCGCGCGTCCATCGGGCCCTCGCCGAACACGGTCTGTGTCGCGTGCGCGTACAGATCGCAGCGTTGGCAGCCGGCCGCGTCGTTGGCGAGTGCCGCCAGGCTGCCGGCGACTGCCGGCACGGCGAGTGCAGGTGTAGCGGGTGCAGCGTCGCGACGCGGACGGGCGGCGCGTTCGGGCGAGACGGTCGGCGTGTCCACCATGGTTTGCGTTCTCTCGCGTGAGTTGCGGATGAGTTCCGGTATCGCTGCAGCCTCCGGCAGGTTGCGCCAATACTTCTTCGGCATCTCCGACGTCATCGCCGAGACCATCAGCCGCGCCGGGTTAAAGATGCTCGAAAAGTAGGCGCGCCAATAGGCTTCCAGCGCGTCATCGTCCGGCACGTCACTGCGTTGCGCGCCGGCGGCCAGGCGCAGCGTCTCGCCGTCCCAATGCGCGCTGCGATACGGAGTGAGAATGCTCCACGTCATGGTGGCGAAGCGGCGGACGAAGAACGGCGCGTTGGCTTCAACGATGAAGTGCTCAGGCTCGAACCAGGCGACGTAGCGCGTGGTTGCGTCTTCGGTCACTTCGCGGAAACGCACGAAGGCGCGCATCTTGTGGGTGTCGCGCCGCACCGACTGCGCCAGGCGGTTGACGCGTTGCACGGTCGGGTCGGCCACGTCTTCCAGCAGGTGGTGCTCACCGCGATGCGCGCGCCAGATCAGCGCATACAGAAGCGCAAAACGTTCCGGGTCGCTGGCCTGGATCGCGGTCTCGGCGAGCTCCACCAGCGCGCGGGAGACGGAAAAGGCTCCGGCGGGGGGCGGCGCATCGTGAGGTTCGGCAAACAGGTCGGCGGCTTCGTGCACCGACCAGATCGTCTCCTCCGGCGGAACACCCTGTAAAGCTGCGGCGCGTGCCGCCGAACGCCAACCATCGAAGTCTACCTGGTGGTTGAGAACGATCGTGCGCATGACCAGACACCTTCACTTCGCGCCGCGCGGTAACTGGCAACGCGGCCCACATAATGGCAGGGCGCGCCAAGCCTGCCTACCAGGACGCCTCGGCTTGCTCGTTGGTTGCAGCCTGGCGCGCAGTTTGCGTAGTCGTTCCCAAGACTTGGGACGCTCGCGGGTGACAGGCTAGGCAAGCGATTCTTTTTTGAAAAAAAGAACCAAAAAACTTTTGTTCTCTTGGGTGCGCGCTGCAGAACCTTCGCGACAGCAGGACCAAAAGTTTTTTGCTGCTTTTTTCAAAAATGCAGGCCTTGCTTTCTCTCTTAGATCCTCAGGGGCCGAGATCGTCAGGTATCAAATCGTAGAGGATCCGCCATGAACATTCCTCGGCGCCTGCTACTCGTTCAGCTGCCGTTGCTGCTCGGGGCCAGCAGCTTCGAAGCGCCAGGCTACACCGCGTCCGGCGACCTCGTCGTGCCGGGCGACTACCGTGAGTGGGTGTACATGAGCTCGGGCATCGACATGAGCTACAGCAAGGGGCCGCCAATGCAAGGCGCCTCCATGTTCGACAACGTGTTCGTCGATCCCGTGTCCTGGCAGGCGTTCAAACGCACCGGCCACTGGGCAGACAAGACGATGTTCGCCATGGAAGCGCGGGGCGCCACCAGTCACGGTTCCATCAACCGCAACGGCCAGTTCCAAACCACGGAGCTGATGGGCGTGGAGTTCCACGTTCGCGATGACGCGCGCTTCAAGGGCGGCTGGGCGTTCTTCGTGCAGGATGGCGGCCGCACCAAACTCGTGCCGACCACTGCGGATTGCTACAGCTGCCACGCCGCCCACGGCGCGGTGGACACCACGTTCACCCAGTTTTACCCGATAGCCAAGGCGATCGCGCTGAAGTTCAGCACGTTCGTGGAGCCGCAAGGTCCCGACTAGCGATCCTGATCACGAGAGTAGGGCAGGGCCTGCTTTTTTGGAAAGCAGCAAAAAATTTTGTCTCTGCTGTTGCAGCGCATCCTGCAGTGCGCGGGCAAAAAAAGGCGTCGGTGTTTCCTTGACGAAAACATGCCCACCTGCTGGCTTCGAGCATCGATACCCGGAGTGTAAGGATTCCACCGCGATCGACCCTAGGCGTCTCAGCCATCCGCCATAACGCATTGAGCGTTCTACGTCTTTCGCACACACAAGCCCGCGCGAGCGAGAAAGCGCCGTCTTTTCGAGAAAGCAAAAAGCTTTTGTAATGCCGTCGCGGAGCCTCCGCAGACAAGTCCCCAGAAGACAAAAGTTTTTTGGTTCTTTTTTTCAAAAAAGAACCGCTTGCTTCCTCTTCAGATCAACTGCAGCTGCGTAGCCTTCGGCGCCATCCGCCCCGCCAATTGCGCGCTGTCCAAGGTCGCCCCCGGATGGTGGTCCGCCGTCGCAATGAACGGCATCAGCTTGGCCACCGGCAGCCGCATCCGCGACAGGTCGTCCATACGTATCCGCCGGTGCCGCCGCATCGTCAGCAGCCGCCCCACCGTCTTCACACCCAGGCCCGGCACGCGCAGCAGCATCTCCTTGGCTGCACTGTTCAGGTCGACCGGAAAAAGCGCGCGGTGCTGCAGCGCCCAAGCAAGTTTCGGATCAATCTCCAGGCTCATGTTGCCGGCCGCGTCCGTCGCAAGTTCGTCCACCGCGAAGCCGTAGAAGCGCAGCAGCCAGTCCGCCTGATACAGCCTGTGTTCGCGCACCAGCGGCGCGGCTTTCGGCGGCAGCACGGCCGACGAATCCGGGATCGGGCTGAACGCCGAGTAGTACACCCGCCGCAGCCCGTACGACCCGTAAAGGTCCGTGCTCATCTGCATGATCGCGCGGTCGGAGCTGTCGTCCGCACCCACGATCACTTGCGTGCTCTGCCCGGCCGGCGCAAACCGCGGCGCGCGCTTCTCGGCCCGCGCCTCGTCGATGCGCAGCCGCATCCGCCCCATCGAGCGCTTGATGTCGCCCACGCTCTTCTCCGGCGCCAGCGCGCCCAGGCTCGCCTCAGTCGGCAGCTCGATGTTGATGCTGAGCCGGTCGGCATACTTGCCGGCTTCGGCCATCAGCAGCGGGTCGGCGTCGGGGATCGTCTTGAGGTGGATGTAGCCGCGAAACCCGTGCACCTCGCGCAAGGTGCGCGCCACGCCAACCACCTGCTCCATCGTGTAGTCTGGCGTGTTGATGATGCCGGAACTCAGGAACAAACCCTCGATGCAGTTGCGCCGATAGAAGCCCAGCGTCAGCGTCACCACCTCGTCCACCGTGAACCTGGCGCGCTGCACGTTCGACGAGCGGCGGTTAATGCAGTAGACACAATCGTAGATGCAGGAATTGGTTAGCAGGATCTTCAGCAGCGAGATGCATCGCCCATCCGGCGCGTAGGCATGGCAGATCCCCATGCCCTCAGTGGAGCCTATGCCAGTCTTCTCGCCGAGCGAACTCCGCTTATCCGTGCCGGAACTGGCACAGGACGCATCGTATTTCGCCGCGTCGGCCAAAATTTCCAGCTTGCGCAACAGGTCCATGGGGCGGCAACGTTCCTGTTCGACGTCTGTTCCGACGCAGTCATGTGCCGTCTGACGCGGGGTTTCGCAACTACCGAGATAAGCAGGCAAGGAAGCAAGCGGTTCTTTTTTGAAAAAAAGAACCAAAAAACTTTTATCTCTGGAGGTGCGTGATGGGGACGCACCAACTTAGCGCGGCGGCGGCGGCGGCTCTTGCGTCGTTCGTCGAATTCGTTGAGGCCCTCACCGTCATCCTTGCACTTGGGGCCTCGCGGGGCTGGGTCAGCCCGCTGGCGGGTGCAGCTGCCGCGGCAGCCACGCTGGCTGCCGCTGCGGCCGCCTTCGGGCCGGCGCTGCAGCACGCCCAGCTTGCCTGGCTGCGGCTCGTCGTGGGGCTGCTCATCCTGCTGTTCGGCCTGCGCTGGCTGCGCAAATCCATCCTGCGCGCCGCCGGCATCATCCCCCTGCACGACGAAGCGGCCGCCTTCGCCAGAACCCGCGCCAGCCTCGCCGGGCTGCCGGCCGCCCGGCGCTGGGACTGGACCGGTTTCGCCGGCGCCTACCAGGTGACCGCGCTGGAAGGCAGCGAAGTGGCCTTCATCGTGGTCGCGGTGGGCGCCGGCGGGGCGGGGCTGCTGCCGGCCGCGGCAGGTGCGGCCATCGCCCTGGCCGCAGTGGTGGCCCTCGGCCTGCTGCTGCACCGGCCGCTCGCGCGCATCCCTGAGAACACGCTGAAGTGCCTCGTCGGCATCCTGCTCACCGCGCTGGGCACCTTCTGGACCGGCGAGGCGCTGGGTGCCGAGTGGCCCGCCGCCGATTGGAGCCTGCCCGCCATCAGCCTGGCCTGGGGCGCGCTGACCCTGCTGCTCGTCCGGTCCGTCCGGCACCGGCGTGCCGCAAGGTGAACCTGCTGCGCCGCGTCTGGCACTTGTTCGTGGACAGCGCCTGGCTAGCGGGCGCTGCCCTGGCCTGGGTGGCCGCCTGCGCCGCGTGCCTGAAGGCGGGGCTCGGCGGTGGCACAGCCTCGGTGATGCTGCTGGCCGGCCTGGGCGCGGCGCTCGCCGTCAGCGTTCATGCAGCCGCGCGGCGCCGGTGAAGCACCCATCGCTTGGCATCAAGAGGCCGTTGACCGACCCACCGCCTGGCACCAGAGACCGGGGACCGGCCCACCGCGTGGCAGCAAGAGAGTGCATGCGTCACGTGATCCTTTTCTTTACAAGTGACCTATTTCACGCAGAAGAACGGGCGCGTCATCCTTACCGCTGACGCACCGGCGCGCACCACGCCCAGCCTGCCGAAAGGGACACCAGCCCTGCATGCTCCCATGCTCATCGCGCCGCGCGACCTGCCGAACGCAGTAGCACCTGCGCGTGCGGTGTTCCTGCATACCGGCTGGCGCAGTGCCGGCACCTGGCTGTGGAGCCGCTGCCGCGAGCTGGGCAACGTTGCCGCCTTCTACGAGCCGTTGCACGAGGCCGCCTCCACCCTGCGGCGGTCCGACATCGCCAGAATCCGCCCGGGCTCCTGGCAGTCCAACCACGGCGAGACCGCGCCCTACTTCGAGGAATACCGCGAGCTGATCCCGCGCTTCCGGCGCGGCGTCCCGCTCTACGATCCCAGCTTCGCCTTCGACGACTTCTTCATGGGACCCGACCAGGACGCGCCGGCGCTGGAGGCGTACCTCGCCGGCCTGCTGGCCAGCGGCGAGCTGGCCGGCCGTGTGGGGGTGCTGAAGTTCTGCCGCTCGCTCGGCCGGGTCGGCTGGATGGAAAGCCGGTTCCCCCACGCGCTGCACGCCGTGGTGCTGCGCGACCCGGTGGCACAGTGGCGCAGCTGCCAGCGCCTGCTGACCAACGAACGCAATCGCTACTTCACCCTCGCACCCGCGCTGGTTCTGGCGCGTAACGCCGGCAACCCGCTGGTGCAAGAAGCGGCAGCCAGGCTGGGCGTGCAGCTGCCGCGTCTGGAAAGTTTAGACCTCGCCTACGGGATCGAGGCGGTCTGGCGCCACCTCAAGCGTCAGGACGACGCGGAACGCTACCGCACCTACCTGGCCTATTGGACGCTGACCGCGCTCAGCGCCGTGCGAGGGCGTGCGATGGTGATCGACACGGCGCACCTGGCCACCAGCGCCAGCCACCGCGAGGAGGTGGAGCGCGCGTTGGCCGCCAGCCTGGGCTCGCCCATCCACCTCACGCCGCAAGCACCGGACGCCGCGGGCACGCCGGCGCCGGACCAGTTCGCCGCGCACCACGCCGCCGCCGGCCTGGCGCGTGAGTGGCGGGACCGCCTGTCACCCGACCGGCTGGCCCTGGTGCTCGACCGGCTGGACCCGGGTCCGGTCCCGCCGGGCCGAGTCACGGTTCAGGGTTGGACGCTGCCGGCCGCTCCGCCACTTCGGCGGTCCGTGCTGCCCACCACGGTGCTGGTGCTGTTCGCCCGGGCGTTGCAGCCGTTGCGCAGGTGGCACGGCCAGTGGCAGTTTTTGGCGGATCAGAGACGGCGGCGGGGGCGGGGTGCCTAAGCAAAGAAAGCAAGGCCTTCTTTTCTGAAAAAAAGAAGCAAAAGACTTTGGTCCGGCTGTCGCGGCGCTTCCCTCAGCGTGGACTCCAGGGAACAAAAGTTTTTTGGTTCTTTTTTTCAAAAAAGAACTGCTTGCTTATATAAAAAGAACTGCTTGCTTATATGACGTAATCCAGCGCCGGCAGGCTCTGATCCATCGTCAACGCCGGCATCTGCGTGTGCCGCGTCCCCACCGGCCGCGCCGGGTTGCCCACCACCGTGGTGTAGGGTGCCACGTTCTCCAGCACGATGCTGCCGGCGCCCACTTTGGCGCCCTCGCCGACCGTGATGCCGCCCAGCACCTTTGCCCCCGCGCCAATCAGCACGCCGCGGCGGATTTTCGGGTGCCGGTCGCCGCAGGTCTTGCCGGTGCCGCCCAGCGTCACGCTCTGTAGCATGGACACGTCGTCGTCGATCACCGCCGTCTCGCCCACCACCAGGCCGGTGCCGTGGTCCAGCAGCAGGCCCTGGCCCAGCTTGGCAGCGGGGTGGATGTCGACCGCGAAGGTCTCCGACGAGCGGCTCTGCAGGTGGCGTGCGAGGTGCTGGCGCTCGCGCCCCCACAGCCAGTGGCCGAAGCGGTAGGCCTGCAGCGCGTGGTAGCCCTTGAAGAACAGGAACGGGGTGAGAAGGTCCGGGCAGGCCGGGTCACGGTCGCGCACGGCGGTAAGGTCGGCGACGGCCGCGGCCTCGATGTCCGGGTCGGCGGAAAGCGCCTCGCAGATCATGCCCTCCAGCGTGTCGATGCTGATGGCGTAGTCCGACAGCTTGCGGGCCAGGCGGTGGGCCAGGGCGTCGGCGAAGTTCTCGTGCTGCAGGACCGTGTCGCGGATGCCGTCGGCCATGACGCGGTCGTGCTCGATGGCGGCGACGGCCTCCTCGCGCACCATCTGCCAGAGATGGCGGGACTCGTCGGTGGCGTGGCGGTCGCCGCATAGGCCAAGCTGGGTCATGGCGTGTTCCCTGTGTTGGCGGGGAGATGGGCGGCGCGTGGCGAGAAGTTAAGGGAAGGAAGCAAGGCCTTCTTTTTCGAGAAAAAGAAGCCAAAAGCTTTTGGTCCCGCTGTCGCCGACGGCTGAAACGACACGTCTCAACCTGGCGCACCGTACGGAGACAAAAGTTTTTTGGTTCTTTTTTTCAAAAAAGAACCGCTTGCTTACTCTGTTTTCACCTGCGCCACCGCCCGCAACTCAAGCGCGTCGGCAAAATCCGACGGCGCCACGAACCCCAGCCCGTCCCATGGCACCTTGACGCCCACATGCGCGAAGCAGCGCGCCACGTATTCCGAGCAGATGAACTCACGGTCGGGCATCAGCCGCCCGGGCAGCTTCACGTTCAGTCGCCCTGCCGCCACGCGCAGCCCCACCTTGGCCGTCTCCAGGTTGGAGTATGGCGTGCCCAGCCGGTCCAGCGCGTATTCGGACAGCCGGTTGATGATGCCGGTGCCGGCCTGGGCGGCGATGGCGTCGTGGCGGGCGAGCAGGATCTTGCCGGGGTAGGGGTGCGTGCCGCCGCTGGTACGCGAGATGAACTCCGACAGCGGCACCGCGCGGGTGCCCAGCCTGGCCACGCATTCCAGAACCAGCACGCGGTCGATGTGGTGCATGCGCATGGCGATGCCGATGTGGCTCCACGGCGACTTGGTGGCCCAGCGGATCAGCCGCGACATCGGGTCGTGCGCCGAGCAGAGAAACAGGTCGCCGTCCTGCACCATCGGGCGGACCTGGTCGTAGGGTGTCGGCGGCAGCGTGGTCAGCACGTCCGGCGCGATGGTCATGTGGCCGGCACGCCGCCCAGCTTGCAGATGTGGCGCCAGTATTGCGGCTCGACGGGGGCGACCGACAGGCGGGAGTATTTCAGCAGCGCCAGGCCTTCCAGCGCCGGGTCCGCCTTCATCGCGGCCAGGGTGACGAAGTGCTTGAACGGGCGGACGGCGCGCACGTCCACGCACACCCAATGGCCGGCCTTGGCGTCCTCCCCGGCGGTGGGGTCGGGGTAGGCGTCGCGCACCACCTCGACGATGCCGACGATCTCCTTGCCAATGTTGGAGTGATAGAAGAAGACGCGGTCGCCCACCGCCATCGCCTTCAGGTTGGCCTTGGCCTGGTGGCTGCGCACCCCGGTCCAGGGTTCAATGCCGTGTTCCACCTGCATGTCCCAGGAGAACGAGTCCGGCTCGGTTTTCACCAGCCAGTGGTTCAACCGACCACGCTCCCGTCCTTGTATATCTGGCGGAACGGGCGAATCACCACGGACTCGAACAGGCCCGCCTTGCCGTAGGGATCAGCCTCGGCGAAGCCCGCGGCCTCGGCGCGGTCGGCCACTTCGACGATGAGCAGGCTGCCGCAGGGTCTGTCGTCGGCATCCAGCATGGGGCCGGCCATGACCAGGCGGGACTCGTAGGTCTCAAGGTAGGCCATGTGGCTGGGGCGGGTGGCCAGCCGCAGGTCCAGGCTGTCAGGCTTGTCGGTGCAGATCAGGGCGAAGAGCATGCGCGGTCCTGACTTTGGAAAAAGGTGGGGCGGATGGGAGCAAGACGCCGGCGAATGGCAGGTGCGAAAGCGGAGACGGAAGGCGGGTGGGAAAGGCTGAGGCGAAAGGCGGGGCAAACAGACGGGCGCGAGAAGCGGGCGCGAAAAGCGGGCGCGAAAAGGCCGCCGCGGTGAGGGTGGCCGAACACGGGTGGCGCGCCACGTTATACGGGGTTAGCCTGCCCACAAAGACAGGATCGGTTGGGGACGGAGCGTGGAGGCCAGCATTCCAGTATCGGGGGGAGAGGCAGCGCGGCCCGGGCGCCGCAGCCTGCACCGCTTCGCCAACCCGGGCCAGTTCCTGCGGCTGGCCGCGCGCGTACAGACTTGGCTGACGTGGCCGGGCGTGGTGCTGACCGCGGTGGCACTGGTTTGGGGGCTGCTGGTCTCGCCCTCCGACTACCAGCAGGGCGACACCGTGCGGATCATGTACATCCACGTGCCGTTCGCCTGGCTGTCGATGATGGGCTACGCGGCACTGGCCGGCGCCTCGCTGATGTCGCTGGTGTGGCGCCATCCGCTGGCCGACATGGCGGCGGCCGAGATCGGTCCGGTGGGCGCTGCGGCCGCAGCTCTGTGCCTTGCCACCGGAAGCCTTTGGGGACGCCCCACCTGGGGCGCCTGGTGGGTGTGGGACGCTCGCCTGACTAGCGAACTGGTGCTGTTCTTCCTCTATGCCGGCCACATCCTGCTCATCCGCGCCTTCGACGACCAGGAACGCGGCTACCGCGCCGGCGCCATCCTGGCGCTGGTCGGCGTGGTGAACCTACCGGTGATCCACTACAGCGTTATGTGGTGGAATTCATTGCATCAAGGTAATAGCATCGGGCTGACCGGGTCCAACACCATGGACAGCCGCATCCTGTGGCCGCTGGCGTTCGCGTTCTTCGGTACTACGTTTGGTTTCTTCTCGATCGTGATCGTTCGGTTACGGGCGGCGGTGATGGAGCGGCGGCTAAGAGGGCTGCTAATGACACAGGCGGAGAGTGTGACTTGAGGACAGAAAGCAAGCAGTTCTTTTTTGAAAAAAAGAACCAAAACTTTTGTTCCCTGGGTCCACGCTGCCGGAGACTCCGCGACAGCAGCACCAAAAGTTTTTTGCTGCTTTTTTTCAAAAAAGCAGGCCTTGCTTTCTTTGCTTTTTAAGGGCCTGACGTGAACAACCCGTTGCAGTACGACCACTTGGCCTACATCGCAGCCGCCTACGCGCTGTTCGCCGCCGGCACGCTGTATTTCGCGCTGGGCGCCCGCCTGCGCCTGGCCCGCGTCACGCGCCGCCTGCGCGCCGCCGAGCCGCGCGGGCGCGGCCGATGACGCGCAAGCACCGCCGGCTGGTGATCGTCCTCGCCTGCCTGGCCGGCATGGGCAGCGCCAGCGCGCTGACGCTGAACGCCTTCAGCGACAACCTGGTGTTCTTCATGTCGCCCGGCGACATTGCGGCCAAGGCGCCGGACGTGGGGCGTACGATCCGGCTGGGCGGGCTGGTGGCCGCCGGCTCGTTGCACGTGGTGAAGGACGACGGCGAACCGGTGGCGCACTTCACCGTCACCGACGGCCGGCACAGCATTCCGGTCAGCTACACCGGCATACTGCCCGACCTGTTCCGCGAGGGACAGGGCGTGGTGACGCTGGGCACGATCATGCCGGACCGCAGTTTTCACGCCCAGGAAGTGTTGGCGAAACACGACGAGACCTACATGCCAAAGGACGTGGCGGACGCGCTTAAACGTTCCGGGCACTGGAATCCGGCGCAGGGGTCGGCGCCGCCGGCGAGCACGTGGGGCGCGGTTTTGGCTAGCGGCAGCAAATAAGCGGTTCTTTTTTGAAAAAAAGAACCAAAAAACTTTTGGTCCTTGGGTGCGCGTTGCTGGAGAGTCCGCGACAGCGCTAGCAAAAGCTTTTTGCTTCTTTTTCTCGAAAAAGAAGATTCTTTCTTTTGGATTTCTCAGGATGATCCCCGAACTCGGCCACTTCGCCCTAGCCGTCGCCTGCGCCTTGGCCTTCGCGCAAGCCATCATCGGCATCTGGGGCGCGCACCGCCGCGACATGCGCCTGATGGCCGCAACACCCGGCCTGGCCATCGGCCAGTTCCTGGCTCTCGCCGGCGCCAGCCTGGCGCTCGTGCTGGCCGCTGCCGGCGACGATTTCTCGGTCGTCAACATCGCCGAGAACAGCGCTATTGCGAAGCCGCTGCTCTACAAGATCACCGGCACCTGGGGTAACCACGAGGGCTCCATCCTGCTGTGGGGCCTGATCCTGGGCATCTGCGGCGCGCTGGTGGCCGGCTTCGGGCGCAACCTCCCGTCTGCAATGCGCGCGCGGGTGCTGGGCGTGCTTGGCGGCACCTCGGCAGGCTTTCTGCTGTTCTGCCTGCTGACGTCCAACCCGTTCCTGCGCTCGTTCCCGGCACCGGTGGACGGGCGCGGCATGAACCCGCTGCTGCAGGACCCCGGCTTGGCGTTCCATCCGCCCATCCTTTACATGGGCTACGTCGGTTTCGCGGTGCCGTTCGCATTCGCCGTGGCGGCCCTGCTGGAAGGCCGTATCGACGCGGCCTG
Source organism: Acetobacteraceae bacterium (assembly GCA_965198755.1). GTDB lineage: Bacteria > Pseudomonadota > Alphaproteobacteria > Acetobacterales > Acetobacteraceae > BOG-908. The sequence goes on along the minus strand of OZ240673.1, from coordinate 1,547,508 downwards.
GGGGCGCTGGGTGCGGCCCTGGGCGCTGGTGTCCTGGTGCTTCCTCACCTGCGGCATCGCGATGGGCTCCTGGTGGGCGTATTACGAGCTCGGCTGGGGCGGCTACTGGTTCTGGGATCCGGTGGAGAACGCGTCGCTGATGCCGTGGCTGACCGGCACCGCGCTGGTGCACTCCGCCATCGTGGTGGAGAAGCGCGAGAGCCTGAAGATCTGGACGGTGCTGCTGGCGATCGGCACGTTCAGCCTGTCGCTGTCGGGAACCTTCCTGGTGCGCTCGGGCATCCTCAACTCCGTGCACGCCTTTGCGCAGGACCCGGCGCGCGGCGTGTTCATCCTCGGCCTGCTCGGTTTGGTCATCGGCGGTTCGCTGCTGCTGTTCGCGCTGCGGGCGCCGTTGCTGCGTTCGGGCGGCATCTTCGCGCCGGTCTCGCGTGAGGGCGCGCTGGTGATGAACAACATCCTGCTGTGCTCGGTATGCGCGGTGGTGATCGTCGGCACGATGTACCCGCCATTCGCGGACCTGTTGCTCGGCCAGAAGATCAGCGTCGGCGCGCCGTTCTTCAACGCGACGGTGCTGCCGCTGGCGATCCCGCTGTTCGCGGCGATGGCCGTGGGGCCGCTGCTGCCGTGGAAGCGCGGCCGGTTGTGGCCGCTGGTCGAGCACGCCTGGTGGGCGGCGGTGATCGCGATGATCGTGGCCGGCGTTTCGCTGATCGGCATGCGCGTGCTGCCGGCATTGGCGTTCGGCGTGGCAGCCTGGCTGATCCTGGGTTCGTTCGCCGAGGTGGTGGAGCGCACGCTGCTGTTCCGCGCGCCGATGGCCAACTCCGTGCGCCGCGCTCGCGGGTTGCCGGTGGCGGTGCTGGGTGCGGCCATCGCGCATGCCGGCATGGGCGTGACGGTGGCCGGCATCGCGGGGATGTCGCTGGCCAGCAACAAGATCGTGGAAGCGCGCCCCGGCGACCACTTCAAGGTCGGCGGCTACGAGTGGACGCTGATCTCGATCGACGACGCGACCGGGCCCAACTACGCGGCACGCGTCGCCTCCATCGCGGTGACGAAGGACGGACGGCAGATCGCACTGATGCACCCGTCTCGCCGCAACTTCGAATCGCAGAACCAGACCACCACTGATGTCGCCATCCGCACCAACCTGATGCGCGACCTCTATGCCGTGCTCGGCGACGAGCGTGACGGCTCGGCGGTGCTGCGCCTGCACGTCAACACGCTCGCACCGTGGATCTGGCTGGGCGGCGTCATCATGGCGTTCGGCGGCGGTTTGTCGCTGGCGGACCGGCGGTTGCGCGTGGGTGCGCCGTCACGCATCCGGGGCGCAGTGCCGGCATGACTGGACAGGACGCGGCCGGCGCGGGTATCGCGCGCAGGCGGTTGCTCATGCTCGCACCGCTCGGCGTGGCAGTGGCCGGCGGTGCTGCGTTCTGGACGATGCTGAGCCGCATGCAGCGCGGCACCTTCGACCCGCACGACATCGGCAATCCCATGCTGGGCAAGCCGGTGCCGGCGTTCAACTTGCCAGCGCTGGCGCCGAACAACGGCTTTTCCAGCGCGGACCTGCTGGCGGCGGCCAAGACCAAGCCGGTGGTGCTGAACTTCTTCGCCAGCTGGTGCATCCCGTGCGCCGAGGAAGCGGCCTCGCTCGCGCAACTGGAGCAGCAGGGCGCGCAACTGTGGGGCATCGCCTACAAGGACGACCCGGCCAAGACACGCGCGTTCCTGGACCGCTACGGCAATCCGTACCAGCGCATCGCGGTGGACGCTACGGGCAACACGTTCATCGATTTTGGTCTGTTCGGCGTGCCGGAGAGTTTCCTGATTGATGCTACGGGCACGTTGGCGTGGCATATTGCCGGGCCGATATCAGACAGCGTCATCGGTGGGCAGTTGAAGGGGCGGATTTGATGCCGCAAAGGCAAGGCAAGCGGTTCTTTTTTGAAAAAACAAACCAAAAAACTTTTGTTCTCTGGGCTTCGGAAATGGCCGTTGTTCTTCTGATGCTGTTTGCGGCGGGGCCGGCTAGCGCCATTTCTGATCCGCGGGAGATGCTGGCCAACCCGCAGCAGGAAGCGCGTGCAGAACAGATCGGCAGCCAGTTGCGCTGCCTGGTGTGCCAGAACGAGTCGATCGAGGACAGCAACGCCGCACTCGCCCACGACCTGCGCGCCATCGTGCGCCAGCGCGTGTCCGCCGGCGAGACCGACAGCCAGATCATGGCCTGGATGGTGGCGCGTTACGGCACCTTCGTCCGGTTGAAGCCGCCGCTTTCCCTGGCCACCGCGCTGCTGTGGTTCACGCCCGTGCTGGCATTGCTGGTCGGCGCTGCCGCCGCGCTGCTGGGCCGCCGGCGCGTGCAGGAAGCGCCGCAGCCGCTGAGCGATGCCGAGCATGCGCGACTGGCCGAGATTGCTTAAGAAAGCGGTTCTTTTTTGAAAAAAAGAACCAAAAAACTTTTGTCTCCTTGTGCATGCCGTGTGGAAAAGTCCGCAACAGCAGAGACAAGAGTTTTTTGCTTCTTTTTTTCAAAAAAGAAGGCCTTGCCTTACTCATGAGTCCCTCACTCCGATGATTTGGCTGGGCCTAGCTGCCGTGACTATCCTGGCGCTCATACCGCTCGCCTGGTCCGTGCTGCTCGGCTCGCGCCTGCGCAGCCGGCGCGACGCCGCGCTGGCGCTGCACCGGCTGCAGCTGCAGGAACTCGACCGCGACCTTGCAGAACATCGCCTGCTGCCGGCGGAGCACTCCGCTGCCAAGCTGGAGGTGCAGCGCCGGCTGCTAGCAGAGGCCGAGCAGGTGGAAGCGCGCACCCGCACCTCCGGCCCCTGGCCGGTGATCGCCACGGCCGTGCTGGTGCCGCTGCTGGCGCTGGTGATATACGCGGCCGATGGCGGCACGCCGGACTACAGGGCCCGCGCGCGCCAGGCGGCAGCCCAGGCGCAGGAGAGCGCGCGCGACGGAGCCGAGGTGCAGGACGCAGCACTGGTGGCCAGGCTGCGCGCCACCCTGGGCGGGATGGACCAGCATTCGGAGACGACGCGGCGCGGCTACGTCATGCTGGGCAACGCCGAGCTATCGATGGGCCACCTGCCTGAGGCGGCCTCTGCCTGGCGGCAGGCCTTGGCCGTGCGGTTCGATCCGTCGTTGGGGGCGGAAACCGCCGAAGCGATCACCGAGGCCGAAGCGCACGTGACGCCGGAAGCGGCGGCCTTGTTCAAGCGCGCGCTGGCCGAAGCGCCGAAAGACGTGACGTGGCGCAAGGATGCAGAGAAGCGGGTGGCGGAAGCCGGCAAGTAGGCGCTGCGTGGCACGTCGTTGCTGGCTTTGACGGCGAAAGTCGCGTCTACGCGAGCGCTGGAGCGGCAGGTGAATAATGCGCGTGTCGTGGGCGAGCCGTTGCAAATGAGGATAGACCGCAAGGCAAGCAGTTCTTTTTTGAAAAAAAGAACCAAAAAACTTTTAGGTCTGCTGTCGCCGTCCTTTCCGGAGAGCGCGCGACAGCGGAGTCAAAAGTTTTTTGGTCCTTTTTTTCAAAAAAGGACTGCTTGCTTTCTCTGAGTCGGCATCCGTACCAGCTGGTAAAAGAACAGGCCGATCCATGCCAGACACGCCCAGCTTGCCCAGTGCCGCCGTCGCCGCACCCCACACCCTCGCGGCGCAGGCCGGCCGCGACGTGCTCGCCCAAGGCGGCGACGCGATCGAGGCGATGGTGGCGATGGCCGCCTGCATCGCCGTGGTCTACCCGCACATGAACGGCATCGGCGGCGACGGCTTCTGGCTGGTGCGTGAACCAGGCGGCCGGGTGCGCGGCATCGAGGCCTGCGGGCCGGCCGGCGCCCTGGCCACGATCGGCCGCTACCGGGACCGCTCTTACCAGGCGATCCCGCCGCGCGGACCGGACGCGATGGTCACGATTGCCGGCGCGGTCGGCGGCTGGGAGCGCGCGCTTTGCCTGTCGCAGGCGCTCGGCGGCCGCCTGCCGCTCAAGGTGCTGCTGGCCTCCGCCATCGCCCAGGCTCGCGACGGGGTTGCCGTGTCGGCGTCCGAGGCGCGCTACGCACCAGCACCGGGCGACACGCTGCATGCAGCGCCGAACTTCGCGGCCACGTTCCTCGACGGCGGCAGGCCCTGGCGGCAGGGCGCGCTGAGGAAGCTCCCGGCGCTCGCAGCCACGCTGGAGCGGCTGGCCACCGCCGGCCTGGCCGATTTCTACCGCGGCGACCTGGCCCAGGCGATCTCGGCGGACCTCGCCGCACTCGGCGCGCCGATCACCCGGCAAGACCTGGCCGGCTACGTGGCCGCCGACCGCGCGCCGCTGCAGCTCCGCCGGCGGGACGCCACCCTGTTCAACTTTCCGCCGCCCACACAGGGGCTTGCCGCGCTGCTGATCCTGGGCATCTTCGACCGCCTCGGTGTGGCGCGAGGCGAGAGCATCGCGCATTTCCACGGGTTGATCGAGGCGACTAAGCGCGCCTTTGCCATCCGCGACCGCGTAGTGACCGATTTCGATCGCCTGCAGCACCAGCCAGAGGACTTCCTCACGCCAGGGCGCCTGCAGGCGGAAGCCGCGCGCATCGACATGGCGCGCGCAGCCGCAACATTGCTGCGTGACGACCAGGGCGGCACGGTCTGGATGGGTGCGATCGACGCGAGCGGCCTGGCGGTGTCCTACATCCAGTCCGTCTACTGGGAGTACGGCTCGGGCACCGTGCTGCCCCAGACCGGCATCGTCTGGCAGAACCGTGGCGTCTCCTTCTCGCTCGACCCCGGCGCGGTGAACCCGCTGGAGCCGGGTCGGCGCCCGTTCCACACGCTGATACCGGCACTGGCCGCCTTCGACGACGGCCGCGTGCTGTCCTACGGCTCGATGGGCGGCGACGGCCAGCCGCAGTTCCAGGCACAAATCTACACGCGTTACGCCGATTACGGCATGAGCCTTGCGGACGCCGTCAGCGCGAAGCGGCTGCTCTACGGCAGGACCTGGGGTGCGTCATCGGTCAGCGTGAAGGCCGAAGACCGTTTCGATTCTGCAAGCATCGCTGCGCTGCGGACGATGGGGCACCAGGTCGAGCAGTTCGACGCGCGCCGCGCGGACAGTTTCGGCCATGCCGGGATGCTGGTGCGCTATCCCGGCGGGCGGGTGGAGGCGGTGCACGATCCGCGGTCGGATGGCGGACATGAGGCAAGGCAAGCAGTTCTTTTTTGAAAAAAAGAACCAGAAACTTTTGTTCCCTTGCGCACGCCGTGTGGAAGAGTCCGCGACAACCGTGACAAAGTCTTTTTGCTTCTTTTTCTTCAGAAGAAGGCCTTCCTTCTTAGGTAACGCGCGCCTCGCACGCCGTAACGCGTCACCCTGAACAACAGCGGCCGCTCGAACGCCGCGCGCACCAGGCGCTCCACTCGCCTTGCCACCAGGTTCGCCGCCACTGCCGGCACCGCGTAGTCCACCCGGTCTTCGCCGAACTTGCTGGTGTCGGATGCGAACTGCGCCGCCTGGATGCGCGCCACGATCCGCGTGTAGTCGGCCGCCAGCATCGCAGCCTCCAGCGCCGCGCCGATGCCGCCGGCCGATTGCGGTGCGGCGGGCTGCAGCGGTGCCTCGCCGTCCCAGGCCGGGACGGTCTGCAGCAACCTGGCCAGTTCTTCGGTGGAGTCGTAGAACCGCACGTTCGGGTTGCGGCCGAGCGCGGTCCAGATCTCTTCCGTCGCCGGCAGCCTGCGGGCGAACAGCGGGCGCCTGGCCGCCAGCGCGTTCAGCGTGGGAAACCCGAAACCCTCTGCGAAACTCGGGAAGATCACGGCCGCCGCACTGGCGTAGAGCGAGGCGAGTTCGTCCGGTGCCACGTCCCCGAGCGGCACGGCGGCGAGGTTCGGCAGGTTCGCCAGCGCGCAGTCCGCAGCTTGTTCGCTCTGTGCGCCGCGTGCGCGCGCACCCAGCGCCAGCACCTGCCGGCCGGGCAGTGCTGCGGCCAGAGCGTTGGCCGTCGGCACCACGTGCTTGTGCGCGTAGTGGTTGCCTACCACCAGCAGCCTGTCCGGCGTCCCGCCAGGCGCGGCGCCGGCGCCGGGCAGGTAGTCGCCCAGTTCGAGCGAATGGGGTGCGGCAACCGAGATCATCCTGTCCGGCACGCGCAGGCGCAGCCGCACACAGCACTCCGTCTGCCGGCTTTGCGTCGCCAGCACGTCGAAATGGTCCATGGTGAACTGCCACATGTTCTGCAGCAGCGGGGAGGCGAGGGTGGGGCAGTCGAGCGAGATCGTGTCGAGCATGTAGACCCCCAGCACTGCCCCAGTGGTGCAGACGCGCTGCAGCACGTTCCAGTCGTAGGGCTGGCCCACGCGGAAGATCGCGGCGAAGCAGCGCTCGCCGTGCGGGTCGGCGCGCTGCACGCCCAGGCTCGCGTAATCATGAAAGTCGAACACCGCCTGGCTGCACAGCACGTGCACCCGCCAGCGCTCGCCCCACGCACGCGCAGAAGCTGCGATCAGCTGCCGCCCTGCCTGAAAGGTTCCGTTGTGCGACGGGTAGAAGCTGGAACAGTCCAGTGCGATGTCCAGCTTGCCCTCATCATCCGGCACCAGGCAGGCGAGCAGGCGTTCGGCGATGAACTCCGGCGTGTCGTAGTAGCGCCGCGTGTGGGCGGCGTATTCGGGGTAGCGGCGGTCCAGGATGGCGCGGTTGCGCCGCTCCCATTCGGTGCGCGGCGTGTCGGACAGGCTGAAGCTCGCCTCGCCCTGGTGGGCCACGAAGGCGCGGTTGGCCAGCACCGCGCGGTAGCCGACGCGGCTCGCGCGCATGACCAGGTCGTTTTCCTCGTTGTAGCCCTGGCCATACACTTCGTCGAAACCGCCGAACTCGGCCAGGATCTCCCACCGCACCAGAAGGCAGAACCCGACTGCGGTGGGCACGTAGCTGAACGGCGGCAGGCGCTGCGCGAACGCGGCATAGTCCGCCAGCGCGTCGGTGCCCTGGCGGCCACCCAGGCGTCCCTGCAGCGGCAGGGTGGCGATGGTGGCGTTGTCGGACCGCGGGTTGACGAAGCCGTGCATCCTGTCCAGCCGCAGCACGCCCAGCATCGCCGGCAGCGCGCCGGGGCAGACCTGCGTGTCCGAGTTCAGCATCACCAAATGCAGGCCGCGGGCGACGGCTTCGTCCACCGCGCGGTTCATCGTCCGCACGAAACCCAAATTGGCGGCGTTGGTCTCCACTCTGCAGGCTATGCCGCCCATCGCGGCGGCCTCGCGGGCCAGGGCTTCGGCCAGCGCGGGGTAGTCCGGCGAGTCGTCGTAGAACACCAGCTCGGCGCCGGTGGCCGCGATGTCGTCCGCGCAGCGCCGCAGGCTGGCCGCCAGCGTGCCCACGAGCGCTTCGTTGCGGTAGAACGGTACGGCCACCAGCATGCCCCGGGGGACGTCCCCGGGCTGGTTCCAAGCAGCGGCGTCGTTCATCTTGCTCTACCGTGGTCTTTCAGACCGCGTGCCTTGCCATCCGGGGACCCTGGTAGGCAAGGCAAGCGGTTCTTTTTTGAAAAAAAGAACCAAAAAACTTTTGTTCCCGTCGGGTGCGCCAGGTTGAGACGTGTCGTTTCAGTTGTCCGCGACAGCAACAGCAAAAGCTTCTTGCTTCTTTTTCTCGAAAAAGAAGGCCTTTCTTTCTACCCCACCTTCCGCCACCCCGGCTTGTCCGCCTCGATGTAACGCATATCCACCGGAGCCATCCCGCAGATCGCGATCACCGCCGGCTCGCGCCCGCTGCCCACAACGCCGTCGTAATGCGGCGTGTGCGCCACACGGCGTACGAAGGAGCCGGCAGGCACCGCAACGCAATGGGCCGGGTCAAAATCGGCTCCGCTGTTGACCCACCAGGTGCCGGACACCACCACGCAGAGCCTATCCGTGGCGTACACGTGCGGCGCACTCATGTAGCCGGGATACCACTTGATCAGCTCGTAGTAGATGCCGTCACCCTTCCGGTTGCCAAACAGCGGCGCCGAGGTGACGCTGTCCTTGGGGTAGTCGGGACGCGTCTGCCACGGGATGTTCGCGGGCAAGGTCAGGATGGTCTCGGCCGGATCCCGGGTGGAGGCGCGGGCCGCCGCCGGCATCAGCGTCCCGAGAAACGAGGCCAGCAGAACGTCGCGGCGTGGCAGGGTTACGTCCGGCATTGGCAGCTCCCGGTTCGTCGCGTGCATCGTCCGGTTGCTCCGAGCCAAAAAGCAAGCAAGGCCTGCTTTTTTGAAAAAAAGCAGCAAAAAACTTTTAGTCCGGCTGTCGCGGTATTTCCCTGCAACGCGCGCCCAAGGGAACAAAAGTTTTTGGTTCTTTTTTTCAAAAAAGAACCGCTTGCTTTTACTTTCGCCCAAACGCCGGAGCTACAAAGCCGAGGCAAGGCGAAACAGCAACATGAGGTTGTCGGCCGGCATCTCCACCACGTCCGGCCGACCGAAGCCGGCCTCTGCGGCCCGCGCCGAGACGGTCTCGACCTCGCGCAAGCCCCAGGCTGTATTCCGGCTCTGCAGGTCCGCGTCGAACGCGGCGTTACCAGGCTCCAGGTCCTGCCCGCCGCGGCGGAACGGCCCGTAGAGCGCCAGCAGCCCGCCCGGGGGCAATATGCGGGCCGCGCCGGACACCAGCCCGACGGCGGCCGGCCAGGGCGCGATGTGGATCATGTTGATGCACAGCACGGCGGCGGCTTGCCGGACCGGCCAGGACTCGGCTTGCGCGTCAAGCACGCAAGCCGGCAGCACGTTGGCGCGGCCGTTGGCCCAGGCGTCGATGCTGGCAAACGAGTCCGCGGTCCGGTCGGTCGGCTGCCATACGAGGTTTGGCAGCGCCTCGGCGAAATGGGTCACGTGCTCGCCGGTGCCGCTGGCCACCTCCAGCACCTTGCCGGCTGCCGGCAGGTGATGGCGCAGCACCTCCAGGATAGGTCCGCGGTTGCGGACAGCCGAGGGCGAGAATAGGCGAGGGTCGTCGGACATGGTTCCCCGACCTTATCGCCGTGCCGGCGTGTCGGACATAGCGTCCGCCGTGCCCGATCGCCGCGCAGCCGGTAGCTCAGGGAGCGCCGTCCTGGACAGGCCGCGCCGGGGCGCGCGTCAACACGTGCCGCTTAACCGGAGATAAATCTCACTCTGCGAGACTTTCCTTGCCGAAACCTCAGGACCCGCCATGCAGCCTCCCGCCCCCACCCGCCGCGCGCTGCTTGCCGGCGCCGGTGCCTCGCTCGTTCTGGCCAGCACTGCGCGCGCCGGCACCCGGCCGTCCGGCTGGGCGGCTATGGAACTGCTCGATGCCGAAGACCGCAGCTTCCATCTCGCTGAGTCGAGCCAACCCCTTACCCTCGTCATTCTCTGGGCGAATTGGTGCAGCGCCTGCATGCGGGAGCTGGACAGCATCTCCAGCATCGTTCCGGCCATCGGCGCCGACAGGTTACTCGCCGTCCTGCTCAGCCACCCGGACGACTGGGCCCGCAACCAGGACGTCATCCGCCACCGCCGCCTCGGCCTGCCGAGCGTGCGGCCGTCCTCGCGCAACGCCCCGTCTCTGCTGCAGAGCGCGCTGCTGAGTCCGGACGGCACGTTCTACGTTCCGCGCAGCATCCTGTTCAGCCGGGCAAGCGGCCAGGTGGTGTGGAGCTACGTCGGCGGCCTGGATTGGCGGCGACCGGAGGTGGTCGGGCTGGTGGAGCGGTTCGTTTGATGACGGATGGGCGGGGTTGCTGAGCGGGGAAGCAAGCAAGGACTTCTTTTTCGAGAAAAAGAAGCAAAAAGCTTTTGGGTCGGCTGTCGCGGAGCTTTCCTGTGAGCGTGCGTTCGGCGGTGATAAGGCGGGGTGAAGGGCGGCACTTGGCGGTTTGGGCGTTTCGGTTTGCACGTGCGGACGCGTCGCGAAGCGCAGCGGGCGCCGGGCGAAGTCCGGCAGGCTTCTACGGGCACACAGCCTATGTTACTCGGGTGGCGTGACACTATCGAACCGACGCAGCCGAGCGCTGCCGATCACGATCCGCCGCGGCGGCGGGCATCTTCTGCACGCCCACGATCTTCGGGCGGCGTGTCGCCAATCGCTCGACCGCCCGCTTCCGTTCGCCGGCTGCATCCCGGCCGGCTCCCCGGCAAGCTTCTGCAACCACCGTCGCGGACGACTGAAACCGCAAGCCTCACCCCGGCGCACCCCAGCGAGACAAGAGTTTGTCGGTTCTTTTTTTCAAAAAAGAACCGCTTGCCTAGCCGCTCTCCTCCCCGAAGCGTCAGCCTCATGACGGACGGCAACCCGCACGTCTTCCTGGGCGAAGGCCACGAACACGCCGAGCGCCGCACCTGGGCGGTCATCTGGCTCTGCGGCGCCATGATGGTGATCGAGATTGCCGGCGGAACCCTGTTCGGCTCCATCGCCCTGGTCGCCGACGGACTGCACATGAGCACCCACGCGGGCGCGCTGCTGCTCGCGGCGCTGGCCTACTCCTACGCGCGCAGACACGCTGGCGACGCCAGGTTCAGCTTCGGCACCGGCAAGCTCGGCGACCTGGCCGGGTTCACCAGCGCCATCGTGCTGGCGATGATCTCCGTGCTGATCGGCTACGAAGCCGTCACCCGTTTCGTCTCGCCGGTGCCCATCCACTTCGCCGAGGCCATCCCCATCGCCGTGCTCGGGTTGGCGGTCAACATCGCCTCGGCCTGGCTGCTCTCGGCCGGCGGCCACCACCACCACCACGGCCATGGTCACGAACAGGCGCACGATCACCACGGCCACGACGAGGCGCACCGCATCGCCGCACCCGGCGGAGACCTTCTGCTGTCCGTCTTCGAGGACGACCATCCGCCGGTGTTCCGCCTCGTGCCGGCATCTGGCGCAAAGCTGCCGCAGACCTGTCTGGTCGAGACCACGCGGCCGGACGGCGCGCGCCAGGTCTTCGCCATGGACAGACGCGGCGACTGCCTGCAGAGCCGCGGCGCGGTGCCGGAACCGCACGCCTTCACCGCCACGCTGATGGCCGACGGCCGCACCCACGACGTAAGCTTCGACGAGCACGCCGAAGGCGGTCACGATCACCCGCATGGCGCCGCACATCGCGACAACAACATGCGCGCCGCGATCGTCCATGTGGTGGCTGACGCGGCGGTCTCCGTGCTTGTGATATTCGGGCTGATCCTGGCCCGAGCTTTCGGCTGGTTGTGGATGGACCCGCTCGCCGGCATCGTCGGCGCCTGCGTCATCGCCAGCTGGTCGGTGGCACTGATCCGCGACACCGGCGCGATCCTGCTGGACATGACCCCGGACCAACGGACGGAGAGCCGCATCCGCGACATCGTCCAGGCCGCCGGAGACCGCGTGCTGGACCTGCACGTCTGGCGATTGGGTCCCGGCCACCTCGGCGTCATCGTCTCTGTGGAGGCGCCTGCCGACCGCGGAACGGAGTTCCACCGCCGGCGCCTGGAGCGGCTGCCGTCGGTCTCGCACCTGACAGTGGAAGTGCGTGAGACGTCTCGGGGCTGAGTTGGCGGTTTCGGCAGGACCAAAGCGAAGGCAGGCAAGCAGTTCTTTTTTGAAAAAAAGAACCAAAAAACTTTTGGTCTCTGTTGCGTCGGCGTGTCGCCTTCGCCGTCAGCGATTGGCGTGCAGCAGATAGGCTGGGCATGCAGAAACCTTCGGGAACAGGACAGGTTGTCTCGCCCGCCCCCGTGCGCGTGTATATGGGCTAACTTAGCGCTGTGATGCCTGACATAAAAGACGACTGTCCTTGCTGTCACGGCGCTTCCGCGATGCGGCATCCGAGACCAAAAGTTTTTTGGTTCTTTTTTTCAAAAAAGAACCGCTTGCTTGCCTTCGCGTCCATCAAGAAAAGAAGCAAAAGACTTTTTGGTCCGACTGTCGCGGCGTGTGCTTCGGGGAACAAAAGTCGACTACTTTCTCGCCTTCCGGCAAGCGTCGCTGCAATACCGCACTTCGTCCCACACCTTCGCCCACTTCTTCCGCCAGGCGAACGGCCGCTTGCAGGCTTCGCAGACCTTTGTCGGCAGGTCGGCCTTCTTGCGCATGCGCGTCACGCAGTGCGCACGCGCAGGATGCCGTCTGGGTCGCGTTGCTGGTCCAGCTCGCCGCGCTCGCGCATGTAGTTCACGTGAGCCAACACCTCGCCGAACGCGAAGCCGGTGGCGTGGGCGTCCAGCTTGCGATGGAACAGCACCGGCAGCAGGTCGGCCGCACTGCACGGCGCCGCACGGGCCGTCTCGGCGATCAGTGCACAGCGCCCGGCGTGGTGGGCAGCGAGCTCGTCCAGCCGCGTGTGCAGGCCGGTGAACGGCACCAGGTGGCCCGGCAGCACCAGCACGTCGTCCGGCAGCGCGCGGCCCAGCGCCGAGAGCGAGGCCAGGTATTCACCTAGCGGGTTGGCGTCCGGCTCCATCGCCTGCACGGACACGTTGGGCGAGATCTTCAGCAGCACCTGGTCGGCGGCGAGGAACAGGCCGTCGGACGCGCAGTGCAGCATGGCCTGTTCGGGCGCATGGCCACCGCCGGTTAGCACGTCGAAGTCGCGCTTGCCGATGCGCAGGCGCTGCCCGGCCGCCAGGCGGTGATACTGGGTGGGCAGGCCGGTCATCATGCGCAGGTAGCCATGACCGTCGCCGGCCACCCGGCCGCCGGTCTCCGGCGGCAGTCCGCGTTCGGCGTAGAAGCCAGGGTTGGCGGCGACCAGCCGGTTCTCCAGCACGCGGGTCATCAGGAACTCGGTGCGCGGCATCCAGAGCGGGCAGCTGAAGCGTTCGGTCAGCCAGCCGACCAGGCCCACGTGGTCAGGGTGGAAATGCGAACAGACGATGCGGGTGAGGCGGTGTCCGCGCAGCGGACCGGCGAATGCGGCGTCCCAGGCGCTTCGGGTGACGTCGTCGCCCAGGCCGGTGTCGAAGGCGGCCCAGCCGCCGTCGTCCTCGATGAGGTAGATGTTGACGTGGTCGAGCAGGAAGGGGAGCGCGAACCGCAGCCACAGCACGCCGGGGGCGACCTCGCGGAGGGTGCCGGGCTCGGGTGGTTCGGGGAACGGGGTCGCGATCTCGGCGGGCATGACCGGGAAGCTGGGCGGCAAGGGAAGGCAAGGCAAGCGGTTCTTTTTTGAAAAAAAGAACCAAAAAACTTTTGTCTCCGTCGAGTGTACCAGGTCGAAACGTGTCGTTTCAGCCGTCCGCGACAGCCAGACCAAAAGCTTTTTGCTGCTTTTTCTCGGAAAAAAAAGCGCTTGCTTTCTATCTCTCCCCCTCGTCGCTATCCGGCTCCACCTCGAGCTCGGTCCCTAGCGCGTCGTCATCATCCTCCAGGTCGGAGGCATCCTCCAGCACGCCCTCTTCGGCCTCCTCCGCGTCGGCCTCCACCTCCGCGTCGGGTTCGGCCTCGTCGGCGACCACCACTTTCTTCGGCTTGCGCACCTCCGTGACGTTGCCGCTGCGGCGCGGCCGTGGCTGTTCCACCGGCTGTTCCGTGCCGCATTTCGGGCACGCGGCGGGCGACTTGCCCAGGTCGTAGAAGCGTGTGCTGCATGAGACGCAGATGCGTTTCTGCCCGAGTTCCGGCTTGACCATGCACAACCCTTGGGCGCCGGTCCGGCGCACATAATCCGAAGGGCGCGGGCCATGCCACGGGCATCCGGCCTTGTCAAACCGAACCGCCGGCGCCGCCGGCTGGCCTGCTCCGACCGTGTAACGCAAGCTTCTCAATTGGAAAAAACCCGTAACGAGACGGCAGCTTTGCCCAGCCGCGGTGTCACTCCGGTATCCGCCCGAACCCCGGCTGACACTGGGCTCAATTTTTACCGTGACAACGCGTATTTCTCCGATTATGAAACGACAACTGTTTGGTTAACGCACCGAACTCGTCCACGGCGGCACGGACGGGACATGCGCGCGCCCGGCAGGTCAGGCCGTCACCGGCCGGGCGGAATATTCTTCGGGGGCGTTCGCATGACAGCTTACACGTGGTCGTCGCAAGCCAGCGGCAGCTGGGGTGTTGCCGCCAACTGGGGACCGAACGGCCTGCCGACGAACACCGACACGGTGTCCATCGGCGCTGCCGGCGTCACCGTCGGCATCAGCACCGGCGTGGCCGCGAGCGCCTACATGCTGACCACGAATGCCGGCACTACGCTGGACATCACCAATAACGGCACCGTCGGTGGCAAGGCCACCGCCTTCGGCACGCTCAGCGTCGTCGACGGCGCGGTCTTCAACGGCATCTACGAGCAGTCCGGCGGCCTGTTCACCGTCGGCGGACCGGGTGCCACCTTCACCACCGCCATCGAGATGACCGGCGGCACCATCAACGTGCAGACCGGCGCGCTGGTGATCGCCGACGGCGGCGCCATGAACGGCACGCTCACAGGCGCCGGCGAACTGCACATCACCGGCGGCCAACTCAATTTGAATTCAGGCTTCAGCGCCCAGCTCAGCGCCATCGTGCTCGACAACGGCGCCAAGCTCGCCCTGAACGGACTGGTCCTGAACTACGCCAACAACATCACCGTCAACAACGGCTCGTTCGCGCTGTTCGGCAGCACGCTGAACGCCACCGGACCCGGCCTGTTCTCCGGCGTCATCGGCTACGGTACGTTCAACGAGCACGGAAGGCTGGTGCTGGGCACCACGCAGTATCACACCTACCTCGACAACGGCGCGCTGCTGAACGATTACGGCACCGTCGTCCAGAGCAACCAGCTCAACCTCGGGCCCAACGACGGCAATTCCGGCGGCGACTCGGGCGGCAAGCTCGCCATCGTCAAGGGCGGCACCTACGACATCAACGGCAACTGGAACATCCAGGACCCCTCGCAGGTCGGCGCCATCACCAACGCCGGCACGCTGGCCAAGACCGCCGGCGGCAAGACCTCCGCCATCAACCCGTCGCTGACCAGCACGGGAACCATCAACGTCGGCCTCGGGCAGCTGCAGGTGGACGGGGCCGTCAACTCGGTCAGCGGCACCGTCAGCGGCGCCGGCACGTTCGGCATCGGCGGCGTGGGCGGCACCGGCCACACCAGCTTCTCCAGCACCCTGGCCCTCAAGGTGGCCACGCTGGACCAGCAGGGCGGCGTGCTGACGCTGGCCAACCCGCTCGCCTACGCCGGCAACTGGGAGATGTCGGGCGGCGTGCTCGACCTGGACAACAAGACGACGGTGCTCACGCTCAGCGGCCGCAGCAACTTCGACGGCGGCATCGCCACCGGCTACGGCGGCACCATCAGCATCTCCGGCACATCGGAGGTGGGCGGCAACTGGACTTTCGGCGGGCCGGACCTGCTCGCCGTGACCGGGACCGTGGACCAGACCGGCAACATCCACGTGGGCCTCTCGTCGAACGCGACGGTGGCCATCGCCAGCGGCGCCAGCTGGGCCATCGAGGGCGACGGCAGCATCCTCGGCTCCTACGGCGTGATCGACAACGCCGGGCTGCTTGCCGAGCCGAACGGCAGCGGCAACTCGGTTATTCAGGACGACCTTTCCAGCACCGGCACCCTGCTGGCCAACGGCACGCTCACTCTGGCCGACCCCTATTACAGCCAGATCGGCGGCACGCTTTCCGGCACCGGGCTGATCGACCTGGCCGGCACCACCACGCTGCTGGGCGGGCTCGCGATCAACGTCGCCGCGCTCGACGTCTCGGCACAGGTGACGCTCACCGGCAGCCTCAGCGATGCCGGACTGTTCTCCGAAGTGGGCGCCGGCGTGTTGGACCTCGGCGGCAACGTCCTGGCGCTCTCGGGCGCCACCACGCTGGACGGCGGCTCGCTCACCGACCAGGGCACGCTGGCCTGCGCCGGGGCCACCACGGTGGGCGCCTACACCGTCACCGGCGGCGCGGAACTGCTGGTCAGCAATCAGGCCGACCAGGCCGGCGCGCTCACCCTCTCGGGGGTGAGCGGTGGCGGCACGCTTCTCGTGGCCGCGGGCGCCAGCTACGCGGTGCTCGACGACGCCGACATCATCGTCAGCAGCATCGCCTCCGGCGCGGTGGTCGTCGCCGGGCAGCTGACGGAGAGCGGCACCGGCACCGGCGTGGTCGCCGCCGCCATCACCTTGGCCGCCACCGGCACGCTCGCCGTCGCCGATCAGGTGCTCGACCTGGAGCAGGGCGGCAGCCTGGGCGGCACCGTGTCCGGCGCCGGCGGCACGCTGGCGCTGACGTCTGGCGGCAGCTTCACGCTCGCCTCGGGCTTCTCCGACCTCTCCGCCGGCCTCGAAGTCAACAACGCCGCCAGCGTGTTGCTCGGCGCCAACCAGGCCTATGCCGGCGATTTCGTCAGCCAGTCCGGCACCATCGGCCTCTCGGGCGACACGCTGAGCCTGACCGGCACCGCCCTGCTGGGCGCCGGCGACCTGATCGGCGGCCCGGGCACGCTGCTCGCGTCCGGCAGCACCACGCTCGGCATGCTGCGGGTGAGCGGCGGCGCCACGCTGGCACTCGCCGGCCAGGCTGCGCAGGTCGGCGTGCTGACCATCGGCACCGGACAGAACACGCCCACCACCGACACCCTGGCCGTCGAGAAGGGCGCCAGCCTCTCGGTGGGCGAGAGCCTGTCGATCACCGGCAGCGGCACGCTGAGCGTGGCCGGCACGCTGACCGACCCGACCAACAGCACCACCGCGATCACCACCGCCATCGTCGACACCGGCACCATCGCCGCCAACCTCGGCACCCTGCAGGTCTACGGCAACGTCTCTGCCGGCAGCACCGGCAGCTTCACCGTCGGCGGCCACGGCATGCTGCAGTTCGAAACCGGCGTGAGTGTAAGTGCGGCCACCCACGTGGTGTTCGGCGGCGGCCCCGCTGGCGGCGGCACGCTGCTGGTGACCAACGACCTGCAGGGCTTCGACGCCTCGATCAGCGGCTTTACGAGCGGCAACATCATCCAGCTCGCCGGCATCGCCGGCAACTCGGTCAGCGGCACCTACGCCAACGCAGCCCACACCCAGCTCGCCATCAGCGACACCAACGGCGACCAGATCACGCTGAACTTCGCCGGCGCCCAGAACCTCGGCTCGATCACCTTCACCTCGACGGCCAGCGGTTACGCCGAACTGATCCACACTTGAGCCGGGCAGGCGGCGCCGTCCGGCGGGCCCGCACCCGCACCCGCCGGCCGACCGACGACCCGCCTGCCTGCCGTCTATCGCCAGGCGCCCTGCTTGCCCTGAACCACCGGTCAAAACGACGCGCTTCCGGCCGATCCGCCCGCCGGCAACCCGCTTGCCGAAACGACACGCTTCCTGCCGACCGCTTACGCAACGACGTGCTTCGCTACGACCCGCTTCCTGACGACACGCTTTCCAAAGACCCGCTTTCTAGAGAGAGGACGAGACCATGGCTTCGGTGACCTGGACGGCGACGACGAACGGGACCTGGTCCACTGGCGCGGATTGGAGCGTGGCGACGGGTCCACAGCTGGGCGACGACGTCAGCATCCCTGGCGCCTCTGGCCCGGTCAGCGTCACCTACACGGGCGGCGCCGCCCTGTCGCTCGACTCGCTGGTCGCGCAGAACGGCTCCGGCTTCATCATGACGGGCGGCAACCTGACGGTCACCAACGGCTACCTGTTCAGCGGCCCGCTCACCCTGTCGGGCGGGGTGCTCGACCTCTCGAACGGCAATTTCGGGCGCGGTTTCGACGGGGCCGTGTCGGCCACCGGCGGCACGCTCGCGGTCTTCGACGGCGGCTTCGCCCAGGGCGCGCTGTTCGCCTTCGCCAGCGGCACCACCTTGCAGATCGCCCGCGGGCAGTTCCTCGACCAGTCCGCCTCCACCACGCTGGCCGGCCTGGTCACCGGCACCGGCGCGCTGGTGCTGGGCGGCAGCAACACTAGCGTGACGTTGAACACCGGCTTCGCACTGTCCACCCGCGCGGTCGAGGTGGGCAACGCCACCGTGTTCCTCAACGAGAACCTCAGCTACGGCAACGACTTCACCCTCGACCAGGGCGGCGTCTTCAGCACCGGCGCCAACACGCTGACGCTGACCGGGCTGGCCACACTCGACGGCACGCTGCAGAGCTCGGTCGTCGACGTCTCCGGACGCGGCCACTTCAACGGGCTCACCTTGGCCAACAACTCGCTGCTCTCGCTCACCGGCACCTACGCCCAGACCGGCGTGATCAACCTGGGCCAGACCAGCAGCGGCACGCTGGCAATCGGCACCTCGGGCGAGCTGCGCATCACCGGCAACGACCAGATCACCAACAGCGAACAGGGCGGCGTGCTGTCCAACGCCGGCACCCTGATCAAGACCGGCGGCAGCCCGGTGGGCGGCGCGGCGGCCACCATCGCCGCCATCGTGGAGAACACCGGCACCATCGACGTGGCAGTCGGCACGCTGGCTTTCGCCGCACCCACCAGCAACGGCTCGACCAGCTCGCTGGGCGGCACCATCACCGGCGCCGGCAGCATCGTCTTCGAGACCGGCACGTTCGCCATCTCCAGCAGCAGCTTCGCGCTGCGCACCGCGCGCACCGTGCTGACCAACAGCGCCAACGTGACGCTGACCGCCCCCAGCCTGACCTATGCCGGGCAGTTCGACCAGACCGGCGGCACGCTGGTGGTGGTCGGGCCATACGGCACAGGCGCCAACACGCTGACGCTGACCGGCACGGACGCGCTGGACGGCGGCCTGCTGAAGGGCACCGGCACCATCCTCTCCAGCGGCGCCGTCAACCTCGGCGGCAACGAGATGCTGGAGGGCAACGTCACGCTGGACTTCGGCACCGCCAGCACCACGAACACCGTCAGCCAGACCGGCGCCATCACGCTCGGTCAGCAGCAGGCCTCCATCGTCACCGCGCAGATCGCCGCGGGCGAGAGCTGGCTGATGAAGGGCGGCGCGTCCTCGATCAGCGGACAGTTCGGCACCATCACCAACAACGGCCTGTTCGAGAAGCTGAACGGCAGCGGCGAGAGCGTGGTGCAGAGCTACTTCGACAACACCGCCACCGGCTCGCTGGCGGTGGAAAGCGGCCAGCTGACGCTGTCGGGCGGCGGCGTGCTCGCCGGCACGGTCAGCGGCCCGGCCACGCTCGACCTGCAGGGTAACACCTACCTGGCCAGCGGCCTCAGCCTGTCGGTGGGCGAGCTGATCCTCGATGGCGGCAGCATGACGCTGGGCGGCGCGCTGGCCTTCAACGGCGGCTTCTCGCAGGAGGGCGGCACGCTGGCGCTGGACTACAACAACACGCCCAACACGCTCACCCTGTCCGCCGGCGCCTCGCTGGATGCGGGTACCATACTCGGCGCCGGCGAGATCGTCGTCAGCGGTGCGGCAACCCTCAACCAGGGCGCACCCGGCATCAGCCAGGGGCTCTCGCTGCAAGGCGGCGCGCAGCTGCTGCTGCAGGGGGCCACCGACCAGTTCGGCACCGTCTCGCTGTCCGGCGGCGGCGGTTCGCCGGCCACCACGCTCACCGTCGGCGTCCATGGCAGCTACACGCTGGAAGCCGGCGCCTCCATCATCGCACCCGGCTCGGGCGGCAGCGGTGCGGCGGGCGCGCTCGTCACCGTCGCCGGCACGCTGACGGCGCCGGGCACCGGCATGTCCACCATCTCGGCCAGCGTGGTCGATACCGGGCTGATCAAGGTGGCCGACGGCAACCTCAGCTTCCTCGGCCCGGTCTCCGGCGCCGGCACCATCTCGATCGGCACCGGAAGCACCGTGGAACTGGACGGCGCGGCCGGCAGCACCGTCATCGCGTTCGCCACCACGGCCGGCAACGGCGCCGTGCTCAGCCTGGCCGACAACAACGGCTTCTCTGGTTTGATCGGCGGCTTCTCGAGCGGCGACGTGATCGAGTTGCAGGGCTTCGCCTTTGCCAACGTCACGCCGGTGCTCTCGGCCAACGGGACGGCGGTGACGCTGACCGAGGCGGACGGGCAGTCGATGACGCTGCACTTCAGCACCAGCCAGACGGCCTCGGCGCTGACGGTGGGCGTGGGGACGCACGGCGGGTTAGCACTGATCCACCTCTAAGCCTGCGAGCCTGCCTGCAAACGCGCCCGGGACGGCCATCTGACGCGCGTATCCTGCGCTCCGGTGCTCACGGCCATCCAGGCCGCTCCGCTCCGGTGCTCGGACACGCACGCCAGCTGACCGCCCCGGCCACGTTTTCAGACAGGCTCGGGACCTGCCGTTACAGAAAAGAAAGCAGTTTTTTTTTGAAGAGAGAACCGATATGCCGTACACTTGATAATCCGGTGTTACGGCCGTTCGACTCTCGCGTCATGCTGGTGACTTCTCGGCTGTTCGCCGGGTTCTCAAGTGGCGCCAATAAGAAAACTTTTGCTTCTTGGCGATGCGTCTGTTGAAAGATCCGCGACAGCCAGGACAAAAGCTTTTTGCTTCTTTTTCTCGAAAAAGAAGGCCTTGCTTTCCTTGCCTTTGCGTCCGTGCTAACGCGCCGCCTCCATGCCCCTGCCCCTCATCGCCGTGCTGAACGGCCCCAACCTCAACCTGCTCGGCTCGCGCGAACCCGCCCTCTACGGTGCCGCCACCATCGACGACCTCGAAGCCCTATGTGCCGAGACCGCCGAGGCGCTCGACCTCGCCATCGACTTCCGCCAGACCAACCACGAGGGCGAGCTGATCACCTGGGTGCAGGAGTGCCGCGACAAGGCGCGCGGCCTGGTCATCAACCCCGGCGGCTACGGCCACACCTCGGTGGCGCTGATGGACGCCATCCTGGCCGCCGACCTGCCAACCGTCGAGGTGCACCTGACCAACATCCACGCGCGCGAGCAATTCCGCCACACCTCGCTGATCTCCCGCGTGGCGCAGGGCGTGATCTGCGGCCTGGGCATTCGCGGCTACGGCCTGGCGCTGACCGCGCTGGCCGAGATGCTGCTGGACGAAGACCAATGAGCCGCCTGCCCGTCGACGCCGACGCCATCCGCGTGCTGGCCGACATCCTGCGCGACACCGGGCTCACCGAGATCGAGATCGCCGAGGGCGACAGCCGCATCCGCGTGGTGCGCGCGCCGGCCATGATGCAGGCCGCTGTGCCCGCCGCCTACGCGGCACCCTCGTCCCAAGCCGCCTCTGCCGTGGCCGCGCCGGCCGAGGACACCGACTTCGCCACCCACCCCGGCGCGGTGAAAAGCCCGATGGTGGGCGTGGCCTATCTGGCGCCCGAGCCGGGTGCGCCCAACTTCGTCAGCGTCGGCCAGAGCGTGACCGCCGGCCAGACACTTCTGCTGATCGAGGCGATGAAGACGTTCAACCAAATCAAGGCGCCACGCGCCGGCACGCTGGCGCGCGTGCTGGTCAGTGCAGGCGTGCCGGTGGAATACGGTGAAGTGCTGATGGTAATCGAGTAGGGCTTCGCCGTGGACCGCCGCATTTCGGAGGCACGTGCGTGACCATGCAGGACGCTCGGTATCAAGGAAGCGAAGCGCTTCTTGAAGAAAAAGAAGCAAAAAGCTTTTATCGCGGCTGTCGCGGACACCTGAAACGACACGTCTCAACAACGCGCAGCTACAGAGACCAAAAGTTTTTTGGTTCTTTTTTTCAAAAAAGAACCGCTTGCCTTGCCTGCCTTACTTTGCGGCAAGCCTCAAACCTCAGGCATACCTAACACCATGTTCCGCAAGATCCTGATCGCCAACCGCGGAGAGATCGCGCTGCGCGTGCAGCGTGCCTGCCGCGAGCTGGGCATTCCCACTGTCGCCGTGCACTCCACCGCGGATGCCGAGGCCATGCACGTCCGCCTGGCCGACGAGAGCGTGTGCATCGGCCCGCCGGCCGCGCGCGACAGCTACCTGAACATGGCCTCGATCATATCCGCAGCCAGCGTCACCGGCGCGGACGCCATCCACCCCGGCTACGGTTTCCTGTCCGAAAACGCGAGCTTCGCCGAGATGGTGGAGGACCACGGCATCACCTTCATCGGCCCGTCCAGCGCGCACATCCGGATGATGGGCGACAAGATCACCGCGCGCACCGCCATGGCCAGCCTGGGCGTGCCGCTGGTGCCCGGCTCCCCCGGCGCGTTGCCGGACCTCGAAGCGGCGCACGCGGTGGCTGCCGAAATCGGCTACCCGGTGCTGATCAAGGCCACCGCCGGCGGTGGCGGCCGCGGTATGAAGGTGGCCCATAGCGAGGACGAGCTGGAGGAAGCCTGGCGCGTGGCCCGCACCGAAGCGCGCGCCGCTTTCGGCAACGATGAGGTTTACCTCGAGAAATACCTCAACCGCCCGCGCCACATCGAGCTGCAGGTAATGGC
Source organism: Acetobacteraceae bacterium (assembly GCA_965198755.1). GTDB lineage: Bacteria > Pseudomonadota > Alphaproteobacteria > Acetobacterales > Acetobacteraceae > BOG-908. The sequence goes on along the minus strand of OZ240673.1, from coordinate 1,525,253 downwards.
CGACAGCCACGGCCACGTGGTACATTTCGGCGAGCGCGACTGCAGCTTGCAGCGCCGCCACCAAAAGCTGCTGGAGGAAGCCGGCTCGCCCGCGCTGACCACCGCCGAACGCGACGCCATCGGCGCCACCGCGACGGCGGCACTCGCCAAGCTCGGCTACCGCAACGCCGGCACGCTGGAGTTCCTCTACCAGGACGGCCAGTTCGCCTTCATCGAGATGAACACCCGCCTGCAGGTGGAACATCCGGTCACCGAGATGGTCTGCAACGTGGACTTGGTGCGCGAGCAGATCCGCATCGCCGCCGGCCAGGCGCTCGGCTACACGCAGGCCGACGTGCGCTTCTCCGGCCACGCCATCGAATGCCGGGTGAACGCCGAGGACCCGGAAACCTTCATGCCGACGCCGGGCCGGGTGCAGGTGTTCCACCCGCCGGGGGGATTGGGCGTGCGCGTGGATTCGGCGCTATACGCCGGCTACCTGGTGCCTTCGTACTACGACAGCTTGGTTGCCAAGCTGATCGTGCACGCGCCGACGCGGCCAGAGGCGATCGCTCGGCTGCGCCGCGCGCTGGACGAGTTCGCCGTGCTTGGGATCAAGACGACCATTCCGTTGCATCAGCGGATTATAGAACAGCCTGAGTTCCAGGCTGGGGATTATACGATCCACTGGTTGGAGCGTTTTGTGGGACAAGGCTAGGCAAGCGGTTCTTTTTTGGAAAAGAACTTCGGCTCCGCTGTCGCGCGCTCTCCGGAAGGGACTGTCCGGCAGGCAAGGCAAGGCCTTCTTTTCTGAAGAAAAGAAGCAAAAAACTTTTGTTCGGCTGTCGCGGAGTTTCACTCAGCGTGTACTTCGGGAACAAACGTTTTTTGGTTCTTTTTTTCAAAAAAGAACCGCTTGCTTCGCTTGTCACCCGTCAAAACCGAAGACAAATGATACAAGCGTTGTGGAGACCCTCGCGACGGGGGAGCGATAGTTTCACCGGCGGCGTCACCCGTCAGCCACCACGTCGTTGATCTTAGTCATGTCCGCGCATGGACGCCCCTTCTCGTCCTCGCCGATCATGTCGACGTAACGTACACCGAAGATCACGTCGTTCGGCCCGTAGTCGCGCAAATCGTGCACGACCACCGCCAGCAACGGGTCGCGCGCCTCGAACGAGACGAACATGCGCACATCGGCCGTCTTGAAGCTTTCCGCACTCATGCCGAAGAGCGGACTCTGCTCGTCGATCTCGTGCATGATGGTCCAGGTCAGCGGGAATACCGGGATGGTATGGCGCGCCAGGCTCAACTCGTGCGTGCGGCGGAAGCGCGCGCCCTCGGCGGAGACTTCTACGACCAGCACGCCGATTTTCGCCCGCGCATCCGCGAGCACGCCGGCGCGCCCGTTTCCGACACGCAGCATCAGCGTGGCGCGCCCGTTATGCGTTGTCACTACCGGATGTTCGGCAAAGATGAACTTGGCCCGGGGCTTGGAAAAACGTCCAAACGTGAGGCCCGTCAGGATAGCGGTAAAGCTGATGCCGATCAGGATTTCAGCACCAGCTACTAGGTGCCCGTACGTCGTCGCCGGATACATGTAGCCGTAACCGACCGTGGCCAGCGTCTCGAGGCTGAAGAAGAAATGGTCCGCAAATACGTAGGGACGCGCGTTGGCGATCGCGCCGGGCCCCAGCAAATACAGCGTGCCGAACACGCCGGTGACGGTGACGTAGAACGCGAACAGCAGTGCCAGGAACTGCGGCCAGCTCAACTCGACGGCGAGCCGGTAAGGGTCGGTCCAATCGTAACGCGAGACGCCCTTCTTAGTCAGCGTGTAGCTGCTGAAGCTGACTACGGAGGAGCGTTCTCGCCGCCACCGCTTGCGGCGTGGGGTCGCGGGCTCGCTTGGGACGATGGCGAACGTCTGGATCGGGCCAGCTTCTTCTTCGTCGGCCATGCGTTGCTGCGCTTAGGCAAACGCTTCTTTGAAAAAAAGAAGCAAAAAACTTTTGTCTCCGCTGTCGCGGTCAGCTGAAACTACTCGTTTCAACACCGCACGCCGAACGGGAGCAAAAGTTTTTTGGTTCTTTTTTTCAAAAAAGAACATTTTTGCCTTACGCCGCCTCCAACAGTCCGCCAGCCGCATCGACCTCGCGCATGTGGTGCGCCGTGTCACCGAACAGGCTCTCGATCATCGTCAGCCGCTTGAAGTAGTGCCCGGCTCGATACTCCATCGTGCAACCGATGCCGCCATGCAGCTGCGTCGACGTCTGGCCGATGAACTTCGCCGAGTTGTTTACCTGCACCTTCGCCGCCGAGATCGCGGCGCGACGCGCACGCGCGTCGTCCGTGCCGGCCATCATCGCGGCGAAAAACTCCATGCTGCGCGCCTGCTCGAGTGCGGTGAACATGTCCACCGCCTTGTGCTGCAGAACCTGGAAACTGCCGATCGGCACGCCGAACTGCTTGCGAGTTTTCAGGTAATCCAGCGTCAGCGCGTGCAGCGCCGTCATCGCACCTACCGCCTCGGCGCACACCGCGGCAATTGCGATGTCGGTTACTTGCGCGATCAGCTCGCCACCGTGGTCCACCTGGCCCAGAACCGCGCTCTGCGGCACTTCCACGCCCGCCAGCGACACCGCTGCACCGCGCATGCCGTCCTGCGTGGGAAAACCGCGGCGCGAGACGCCTGGCGCGTCCGCATCCACCAGGAACAGCGTGATGCCGTGCCGGTCGCGGTGGCTCGCGGAAGACGTGCGGGCGCTGACGATCAGCTTGCCCGCGCTGTCGCCGTGCACCACCACGCTCTTGTCGCCTTCCAGGATGTATCCACCCTCGGTCTTGCGCGCGTGCATCTTGACGTCGAACAGGTCGTAGCGCGCCTGCCTCTCCACGTGGGCAAAAGCCAGGCGCAGCGAGCCGTCGGCGATGGTCGGAATGAGCTCCGCGCGCTGCTCTGCAGATCCACCCAACCGAAGCAGGTTGCCGCCGATCACCACGGTCGCGAGGTAGGGTTCCAGCGCCAGCCCGGCGCCGATGGCCTCCATGACGATCATCGTCTCGACCGGGCCGCCGCCGAAGCCGCCATCCTCCTCGCTGAAGGGAAGGGCGAGTATGCCGATCTCGGCGTATTTGGCCCACAGCTCTTCTGAGAAGCCGGGCTCTCCGGCGGAGGTGGCGCGGCGCTTGCCCAGGTCGTCGTAGGCCGGGCGGATCAGCCGGTCGATGCTGTCCTTCAGCATGCGTTGCTCGTCGGAGAACTCGAAGTCCATGTCGCTGCCTTGTATTGTTGCGATCGCGCACCGCTAGGCAAGAAAGCAAGGCCTTCTTTTTTGAAAAAAAAGAAGCAAAAAACTTTTATCTCCGCTGTCGCGCGCTCGCCGGAGAGACACGCGACAGCGGAGAGAAAAGTTTTTTGGTTCTTTTTTTCAAAAAAGAACTGATTGCTTTCTTTAGAAGCCCAGCACCGCCTTCGCGATGATGTTACGCTGTATCTCGTTCGACCCGCCGTAGATCGTCACCTTGCGGTAGTTGAAATACTCCGGCGCCGCGGTGTCCGCCCAGTCGAACCCGTCCGGCAGGTCGTTGGCGCCCTCGGGGATCTCCTCGCGCTCGTCGTGGTAGGCCAACGCAAACGGCCCCGCCATTTCCAGCGCCAGCTCGGTGGTTGCCTGCTGAATCTCCGAGCCCTTGATCTTCAGGATGGAGGATGCGGGGTTCGGCTTGTTGGAGTGGTCGCGGTCGGCGGCCACAACGCGCAACTGGGTCATCTCCAGCGCCTTCAGCTCGATCTCCACCGAGCGGACCTTGTGACGGAACGCCGCGTCGTCCCACAGCGCGCCGTCGCCGGACGGCACCTTGCGCGCCAGTTCCTGGATGCGGCGCAGGCGCGCCTTGCTGCTGCCGATGCGCGCGATGTTGGACCGCTCGTTGCCGAGCAGGAACTTCGCACAATCCCAGCCGCGGTTTTCCTGGCCCACCAGGTTCTCGGCCGGCACGCGCACGTCGTCGAACCACACCTCGTTGACCTCGTAGCCGCCGTCGATCAGTTGGATCGGGCGGACGGTGACGCCTGGCGTCTTCATGTCTACCAGAATGAAGCTGATGCCTTCCTGCGGCTTGCGGGCCTCCGGGTTGGTGCGGGCGAGCACGAAGATCCAGTCCGCCCACTGGCCCAGCGTGGTCCAGGTCTTCTGGCCGTTGATGACCCAGTGGTCCCCGTCGCGCACCGCGCGGGTCTTGAGGCTTGCGAGGTCGGAACCGGCGCCGGGTTCGGAGAAGCCCTGGCACCACCAATCGTCGATGTTAGCGATGCGCGGCAGGTAATGCGCCTTCTGCGCGTCGTTGCCGAAGGCGGCGATCACCGGCCCCACCATGTGGGTGCCGAAGGGCAGCGGACTGGGCACGTTCTCGCTCAGCATCTCCTCGTTGTAGATGTAGAGCTGGATCGGGGTCCAGCCGCGGCCGCCATACTGCACGGGCCAGTGCGGCACGGCCAGGCCGGCCTTGTTGAGTATCTGCTGGCAGCGGATGAAGTCTTCGCGGCCGATGTGGCGGCCTTCACCGATGCGAGTGCGGATGTCCTGCGGGATGTTTTCGCGAAAGAACGTGCGCATCTCGTGGCGGAAGGCGTTTTCTTCTTCGGTGAAGCGTAGGTCCATGGTGTTCTCTCCTGCCGGCACCCGTCACATTGTTCTTTTTTGAAAAAAAGAACCAAAAAACTTTTGTCTCCGCTGTCGCGCTCACCGGAAAGAGCCGCGACAGCGGAAGCAAAAGCTTTTTGCTTCTTTTTCTCGAAAAAGAAGGCCTTACTTGCTTTTGGCCTTCTCTTCCTCAGCCAACTGCGTCGCCAGCAGCTTGCCCACCGGGCTCCTGGGCAGGCTGTCGCGTATCTCCACCGCTTTCGGCATCTCGTGCTTGCCGACCTTGTCGGCCAGGAACGCCTTCAACGTGTCGATGTCCAACGGCGCCGCACCGGCGCGCATCTTGAGGAACGCCTTGGCCGCCTCGCCGCGGTAGTCGTCCGGCACGCCGATGACGATCACCTCTTCCACGTCGGGGTGTTCGTAGATGCTGTTCTCGATCATCGCCGGGTACACGTTGAAGCCGCCGGAGATGATCATCCGCTTCTTGCGGTCCACCAGGGTGAACAGCCCGTCGGCGCTCATGTGGCCAATGTCGCCGGTCAGGAACCAGCCATCGGCGTAGCTCTGCTGTGTCAGCTCCGGCTGGTTCCAGTAGCCGCTGGTGATGTTGGGGCCGCGCACGGCAATCTCGCCGATGGCACCCGGCGGCAGCGCCTGCGTGGGGTCCGACAGCGAGACGATGCGCAGCTCCACGTTGGGCAGCGGCGTGCCGATCATGCCGGGCTCGGCGACCATGCCGGACGGCAGGCGGGTGCCCACCGCGCAGGTCTCCGTCATGCCCCAGCCCTGGCGCAGCTGGCGGCCGAACAGCCGCTCGGCGCGGGCGCACACCTCGGTCGGCAGCGGCGCGCCGCCGGAGCCTACCATGTTGAGCGAGCTGAAATCATGGGTCTCGACGCCGGGCTCGCTGAGCAGCGCGATCAGCATGGTGGGCACCGCGGGGAACGCGGTGGCGCGCTTCTCCTCGATGTCGCGGATGGTAGTGGCGATATCGAAGCGCGGGCGCAGCAGGATCTCGTTACCGTCGGCGATGTTGAGCAGCAGCACGATGCCCATGGCGTAGACGTGGAACATCGGCAGCACGCCGATCACCCGCTGGCTGCCCGCCTCGACTCCCGGGTCGCGCCAGGCCAGGTAGTTGCTGGTTGCGGCCAGCAGGTTGGCGTGGGTCAGCATCGCCCCCTTCGGCATGCCGGTGGTGCCGCCGGTGTATTGCAGCAGGGCCAGGTCGTCGGCGTGCACCTCAGGCCAGGCGGCGGGCATGGTGTCGGTGAGCAGGTCGCCCAGGCGGGCGATCTTGTCGGTGTAGAGTGCGGGGTCGGCGGCCGCACCGCCCCAGTGAAAATCCTCGCCGACCAGCACGCGCGGTGCGGCGCCGGTGGCCACCAGCTTGGCGGCGGCCAGTGCCAGGCCGCCCAGGTCGGTGGTCACCACCACGTCGGCGGCGCTGTCGGCGATCTTGAAGACCAGCTCGCGCGGTGCGTCGAGCGGGCTCAGATGCGCGAGCCGGGCGCCGGCCTTTAGGGCCGCGAAGAAACACACCGTGTGCCAGGGCGTGTTGGGCAGGAACAGGGCGATGGTTTTGCCGGGGCCGTAGCCGGCGGCGAGGAAGCCGGCGGCCATCCGGTCCACGGTGGCGGCAAGCTCGGTGTAGCCGATCTGGCGGTCCCTGTATTCGAGGGCCGGCTTGCCGGCCCACTGCGCCGCCGACCGCTCGAGCAGTTCCGGCAGCGTGCCGCTCATGACCGGCAGGCGCCAGGCCAGGCCCGGCGGGTAGTGCGCCTCCCATGGCTGGCGTGCAGCCCCGGTTTTGTCCGGGGACGCGGTCTCGTGCGCGTCGAGTGTCGCAGACCCGTGCTGGTCCATCTCTCACCCCTTCGTTGTCCGGCCGTTTACCCCTAACAGTAGGGCGGCGCGTGTCATGGCCGCTGCGTGCGGCCGCGTTTATGGGACCTTAGGTTAGGGTATTCGCCTCTAAGGTCAAATCGTTTGCCGCCTGGGCGATCGCGCGGGGCACTGGCGTGCGGGGCAGCGACGTGCGCGGTGCCAGGTAGAGAGGCGGCAGTCCGGCCCCCACGGTGTCTGGCGTAGGCAACGACGCGCAGGACGCTGCTGGCCGGGACGCGCCCGATGCCGCTATTGCGGGCAGTCCGGGCTCAGGGCCGCAGGGACGGGAAAGCTGCCGGGTTCGTAGAAATGGTCCAGGATCCCCGGCAGCACCCCCTGGCTGATGGCCCAACGGTAGGTCGCGTGGCCGGTGAACTCGGCCGTTTCCAGCAACGCCACATCGTCGAGGCCGCGCATGCGCCTGGCGAGAAAGGCGTCCCGCTTGTGGCCGGCACTATAGACCAGCGTGGCGCGCGGCCGGATGGCAACCTTCTGGTGGTAGGCCGCGAAGTCGATGCCGAGCGAGCGGTCGCGTTTGTAGAGCATCACCAGCTGCGGATACTGCTTCAGCTCCGCCCCTGGATGATCGTCGAGGTTGAGCGAGGTGGGCATGCTGAACCCGAGCACGCCGAAGGAGCCGAGGTCGCAGCCGTATTTCAGCGCGGGCACGCCGCCGGCGGACATGCCGATGCAGGCCACCTCGTCGGCCCCCAGGAGGCGGATGATGGCGGTGAACCGCGCCAGGCACGCGCGGTAGTCGTCCCCGAGCCCGTCGATGCCGGCCAGCGCGAAACACCGCCTCGGGTCGCGGACCAGCAGGAGGTGTGTGTCGTGTGCAGCGAGCAGCGGCGTCGGGACGACCAGCTGGGCGTTGTTGCCGGCGAACACGATGGTCAACCGGCGTGCCTTGGGCTTGCGCAGCAGGGCCACCGAGACGCGGCCGTCCGGAAGATCGGTGCCGGCCTTGCTGGATGCGGCGCCCGACGCCTGGGCCAGCACGTCCTGGCCGGCGCGGTAACGCTCCACGACGCCGAGGAACGCTAACGGCGACGCCTTGCGCGGGCGCGGCGCCTGCGCGCCGAGCGTTGCGAGGTCGGCGAACTTGCCGAACGAGACCATCTGCACCGCGTCCCAGTCCCGCTTGCAGAGTTCCGGCATCTGAGACGGCGCGGCGCACACGACGTCCAGGCGAGGCGCCTGGCGCTGGGGCAGAGAAACGGCCTCGGACGGTACGGACATTTGACGATACCGGAACAAAGGAACGCTCAGACTACACCGCGTGACACGTTTGATCAAGAAACGCCTTGCCACTATCGGCTTCAGTGGCGCGGGCGGACACACACGCCAACTCTCGGCTCGTCCCGCCTCTCCGGTTCGCCAAACTCCGGTGATCCCTGCGTGTTCAGTGCAAAAACATGTGCAACATGGTTGCAAAACAAGACGTCGAAAGCTCTCTGAGGTTGCAGCTTCGAGGTGTCGGCTTTCTTTACAAGCAGCGCACGGCTTCCGCGAGTGTAACACCAACCCTTGGACGAGAAGGACCCGGTCGCCAACCGTCATCCGCAAGCGGACATGAAACGTCGGCACTGTAACTCCAGATTGCTGCTGCAAGGAAATCGATACCATTTCACATAAGTCGTCACAGAGTAGTGCGCAGTGTTTCGGATCAGCTTGTACCGACTGGCATTGATCGTGACTCATAGAAAGCAAGCAGTCCTTTTTTGAAAAAAAGGACCAAAAAACTTTTGACTCCGCTGTCGCGCGCTCTCCGGTAGGGTCCGCGACAGCGGAGACAAAAGTTTTTTGCTTCTTTTCAAAAAAGAAGGCCTTGCTTGCTTCGAAACGGTCAACCTTCCAACCGGTTGGTATCAAGTGCCGTCATGCCGAAAGCGTTAGCATCCCGTACGCGCCGTCCGTGGTGACGTGCGCTTGGGAGTCACAAAATGCGTTCTCACATGTTAGGCTTGGCGGCCGTGTTATGCCTTGTCGGCGCCATGGCAAGCTACGCACGCAACCAATATTCCGGTTACTACCTGGCGACGCTCAGTTATCCCGGTGGGACCTGTTCACTGTGCTACACCCTGACGCAGAACAACTCCGTCGCCGGCTACTCCGCAAGCGGAAGCTGGATGTACAGTGGCAACCCCAACTCAACCGGCCAGTTCGTCGTCTGCCAGCATGTCTTCCGTCTGGCCGGTTACGTGCATAAGGCCGAGGAAACCGACTTCCTGGCGCTGTCCGGGGAAGTCGCAATGGGAAGGCTCAACACGACGAGGCTCGACTACGTCAATCCGCGATGCATCTACTTCGCGGCCGGGTGTTTCGTCGAAATGCGCGACGCTGCTTGCAACATACCTGAGTGACAAGGCTGTTTGCTGACAGGCTCCGAGGCTGACACGCACGAAGCAAGCAGGCCCTTTTCGAGAAGAGAGTGCAAACTTTTGTTCCCTGGCGCGCGGCAACCGTCTTGCGCCTCAGGCGAGGCCTGAGGCGCTGGAGAGAGCGCAGGGGCAAAGGTCCTTTGCCTCCTCTCAAAAAAGAAGGCCTGTCTTGCTGTTCACCGGACTTGCCGAACCCGCCGCCTGTGTCAGACTGCCACGATGGAAAACAAAGAAAAATGGAGTGTGCCCCTCACCTGCAAGCAATGCGGGGCCACCGGAAACGCCACCTTCTCCCAAGATGCCGGCGCGCTGATGACCAGTGAGTCCCTCGCCGTGGACAACGTCTCCGGCGACCTCAAGCTGGAACAACTCGGACGCACGCCCGGCGAGACCAGCTTCACCTGCCTAAAATGCGGTGCCGTGAGCTAGCCCGTCCGGCCACGTCGCGCGGCTTGCGCCGGCGTGCGGCACTCCGCATCCTGCTTCGGTGAGACCGCTGCCTCCCGAGTCGCTGCGTTTGCCGGGCGGCCCCGCCACCATCCACTGGCGCCGCTGCCGGCGCGCCCGCCGCATCACCCTGCGGATCGACTCCCGGCACGGTCACGTCGTCGTCACCTTGCCCATGCGCGCCGCGAAGTCGGCCGGGATCGCCTTGCTGACCAGCAACGCCGACTGGGTCAGCACCAGGCTGGCCGCCCTGCCAGCCGCCGAGCCGTTCGTGGCGGGCGCCCTGGTCGCCATCGACGGCGTGCCGCACCCGATCCGCCATGCGCCGGCAGCACGCGGCGGCGCCTGGATTGAGGACGGTGCCCTGTTCGTCTCCGGCGACCCCGATTTCCTGCCGCGGCGGGTCGCCGACTTCCTGCGCGCCGAGGCACGCAGACGCTTCGCGGCCCAGGCGATGGCAAAGGCCGCCGGCGCCGGCCTGACGGTCCGCCGCGTCACCGTGAAGGACACGCGCACGCGCTGGGGCAGCTGCTCGGCGGACGGCGTGCTGATGTTCTGCTGGCGCCTGCTGATGGCGCCGCCTTTCGTGCAGGATTACGTGGTGGGCCACGAGGTGGCGCACCTGCGGCACATGAACCACGCGCCGGAGTTCTGGGCGCTGTGCGACACGCTTTCGCCGCATCGGGCGGTTGCCAGCGCCTGGCTTGCGGAGGAGGGGGCTCGGCTGTTGCGGGCGGGGTAAGGCAAGCAGTTCTTTTTTGAAAAAAAGAACCAAAAAACTTTTGTCTCCGCTGTCGCGCGCTCCAGGGTGATCACCCGACAGGGAGCAAAAGTTTTTTGCTTCTTTTTTTCAAAAAAGAAGGCCTTTCTTGCTTTGCTAATATCAGCCCGACCGGCAACCAAAAGATGAACCACATCGGCCCCGGCCCCTTGGTGATTTGACCAAGATCCGTCAGCCCGGACAGCAGCGCGTCGATCCACAGCGCCGTCATCCACAGCCGCTCGTCGCCGCGCGCACTTCGCCACAGCGCCAGGCTCACCCAGCCGCCGAGGGCTGCAAACAGCACGAACCCCACCGCGCCGCTGTAGAACAGCACGGACAAATACAAATCGTGCGGGAATGTGATGCCCGGTAGGTCCAGATTGGCGGCCAGGCCGTGGCCGAACAGCGGCCGCTGCCCGATCAGCTCCAGCGTCCGCGACCAGATCTGCAGGCGGTGAGACGAGCCGCGCGAGACCATCGCGGCCTCCTGGTGGTGGCGCATGGCGGCCGGCAGCAGCGCCCAAGCCAGGCCGAGCGCGGCCATGGCACCCAGCGCCCGCCAGCGCCACGGGCCCTGCAGGCAGAGAAACATCGACGCCACCAGGGCCGCCAGCAGCGGCCCGCGGCTCTCCGTCATCAGCAGGAACACAACCATGGCGGTGCCGGCGGCCAAATGCGCCAGGCGGTGCCGCCGTTCGCTCAGCACCCGGGTCAGCGCGGTGAGGTAGGCCATGCTCATCACCGAGGCGCCGAGTATCGGGTGGCTGGTGACGCCCCAGCCGTGCAGCCGCTCGGTGGGCAGCGGAAAGACCTGTCCAAGCACGACCGAGAGCACCGCGTTGGCCGCCCCCGCCCAGATCAGCACGCTGCCCAGCGCGCGGCGGTTTGCCGCGGTGGCCAGGCCGCCCAGCATGGCGAGCACGAAGACCAGCGTCATCGCGCTGTCCACCGCGAAACGCCCCGAGCGGTGGTGGTCGTCGTGCCCCCAGAGCAAAGTAAGGCCGGACCAGACGACCAGCGCCATGGCGATCAGGGCGCCGGCATCCAGCTCCGCCACCAGCCTGCGCGCGGTGAACAGGGCGGCCGGCAGCACGAGCACGTAAAACACCAGTGCGTAGGCCGGGCCGCTCGGCAGCGCGAAGGCGGACGCCACGAACAGCAGGAGACTCAGCGGCAGGACAGAGTCCCGGCGGACGCGCGCCCAGCCCGTCATGGTGGTCGTCGTCATCGGTCGATCAGCGTCGGCCACTCGTATCGTCCTAGGTCAAGGGTGGCGAACGCCACGTCCACCACGTAGGCGGCCACCACGGTTTCGTTGAACAATGCGTGGTAGCGGGCACGGCCTGATTGCGCCACGGCGCGGCGCCAGGCCGGCTCGGCGGCCAGGCGGCGGACCAGGCTGGCTAGCTCGTCGAAGCCGGTGAAGAAGACCATCTGGTCGGGCGTGAACAGGCGGTCGTAGCCGGTGGCGCGGTCGATCAGGATCGCCTGGCCGTTGCCGATCATGTGGGCCAGGCGGTCGCTGGTGTAGAGCAGCGCGTCGTTGCGGCGGCTGGCGTTCAGCCCGGCCGCACAGCTGGCCAGCGCGTCCTGGTAGGGGGCGCCGGCGAGGTGGGGGTAACCGGACAGGCCGGCCAGGCAGGTGCGCAATCCCGGCACCGCCTGCGCGAGGCGGGCGAAGAACGCGTCCATGTCCCATTCCTGGCCGCAGAGCGTGCGGAGCGGGCGGGCCGGGTGGCCGCAGGCGAAGAACAGGTCGTGCGGCAGGTGGGAGGCGAGGTCGGCGCGGCCGCTCTCGATGGACGCGTCGACCGGGTTGGGGATGAAGCCCAGCGCCATGCCGGGCCGGCGCAGCGGGGCCAGCGCCTCGCCGGCGGTGGAGACGAGCGTCGCGTCCACCACGTCGAGCTTGCTGCGCAGGCGGGCGATGTTGTCCGGCTCGAACACAGGGTCGACGTTCCATTGCAGCACCCGCATGGACGGGTGGGCGCGGCGCAGGGCGGCGATGGTGCCCGCGGAGATGGTGTCCGCGTGGCCGAGCAGCAGCAGGTCCGGCCGCATGTCGTGGGCCAGGCGGACCAGGGCGCGGTTGGCGTGGGCGCCGCCGAGCTTGCGGGCGTGGAAGAGGGTGCCGGCGCGGGCCACGTCGCGGTCGGCGAAGTCGACCACCTGGTGGCCCAGGCGGATCAGGCCGCGGCTGAGCTTGGGGGCGACGGAGTGGAGGAACGCGCCTTTTGCCCTGGAGCCGAAATTACCTACGTGTAGGACCCGCATGGGGGCACTTAACGTGGCGGGGTGGGTTTCGCCAAAAGGGAAGGGAAGCAAGGTCTTCTTTTTCGAGAAAAAGAAGCAAAAAGCTTTTGTCGCGGCTGTCGCGGTCCTGTCCGGCGAGTGCGCGACAGCGGACGTTCTTTTTTTCAAAAAAGAACCGCTTGCCTTTGCTTGCTTTGCGCCGAGCCTACGTATGCTTTACGAGCAGGACCAGGTCCGGGGCGTAGCTCAGCCTGGTAGAGCACCTGCTTTGGGAGCAGGGGGCCGGAGGTTCGAATCCTCTCGCCCCGACCAATTGGAGTGACCATGCGCGCGCGCATCTTTCAGCAGCCCAAGACGTCCATGCAGTCCGGCACTGCCTACACCAACCAGTGGGCGCTGGAGTTTGCCCCGGCCGACCAGATGCAGCACGACCCGCTGATGGGATGGTTCGGCAGCGGCGACACCCAGGCACAGGTACACCTGCAGTTCGACACCAAGGAGGAGGCGGTGGCCTATGCCGAAAAGGCAGGGCTGGCCTACGACGTGGAACTGCCGCCAATCCGGGTGCACACGCCGAAGGTCTACGCGGACAATTTCAAATACGGCCGGCTGGAGAACTGGACCCATTGAGGGTGCAGGTGCACGGATCGGAAGCGTGGTAACGCTGTCGCTCACGCCGAGCCTTCAACGGTGTCTGTCCGGTGGTTTCGGCGTTGTTGCAGCATTCGGCTTGGGTTATGGCGTTCTGCAACAACCGGCCCCGGCCCCGTAGCTCAGCTGGATAGAGCACTCGCCTTCTAAGCGAGATGTCGCTGGTTCAAGTCCAGCCGGGGTCGCCACCATTGCCGGCAGTCCGCTTGTGGCCAGCCGGGCGGTGCGGGCGTAGTCCGCGACAGCAGAGACAAAAGCTTTTTGCTTCTTTTTTTCGAAAAACAAGATGCTTGCTTTCTTCCTCTTAACGCAACGGCAGCGGCACCATCACGCCCCCTCTGTCCCAAAGCGCGCTCAGCCCCCGCGGCAAGTCCAGTTCAGTCCCAGGACCTACCGTGCGGTCATACACCTCACCGTAATTACCCACGGCCGCCACCACGCGGCGAGACCAGTCGTGCGGCAGCCCGAGTGCCGCCGCGGTCGCATAATCCTCGCCGGTCAGGCGCTGCATGCGCGGGTCCTCGCTGTGCCCCAGCCCCGGCGCGCTCGCCCGCGAGACACCCAGGAACTCCGCTTCCAGCAACACGCTGATGGTCGCATCGACGATGCCGGCCAGCCGTAGGTCACGGGCGTCGCTCGCCACGCCGACCGGCACCACCGACAGCAGGTCGGGCAGCAGCACGTAATCCTTGTGGTCGTGGAACGTCGCGCGCGCTTCGGCCAGTTTCGAGAGGTATGCGCTCACCACCTGGCAATGCCGGTCCATGATGGCGGCGTCCATCTCGCCCTCCTCCTGGAAGCCGAATGGTACCGGCCGCGTGCGGTGCGCGGCCAGATACGCGAGCACGGTCGCGTCGTTGCCGGTGTCCTCGATGTAGCAAAGCTTGCGGCCGGCGAGGTCGGCCACGCCGTGCACGCCTTCCGCCCGGTTCACCATGAAGCCCAGGGCGTCCACGAAGATCGGCAGGCTGGTGCGCACCGATTGCGACTGGTTGCGCCTGAAATCCGGCGTGATGCCGGCAGCCACGTCCAGCTGCCCGGCATGCACCGCGGCCACGCCTTCGTCCTCGCTGGAGTACTGCTTGACCTCCAGGTGGTCGGCCGAGCCGTCACGCGCGAGCGCGATGGCGCGGCAGATCTCCACCTCCAGCGGTGCGAGGCTGCCGTGAAGGTCGGTCTTGTTCCAGTCGAGCGGTTCGGTGATCACGCCGCAGCGTAGGTGGTCGGCGGCTAGCGCTGTTCCTTGCAGTGCTAGGAACAGGAGGAAAGCATATCGCATTTGATGTCCGAAGTAAGTGATACCAGCCAGCACGGATGCTGACCCATAGAAAGCAAGCAGTCCTTTTTTGAAAAAAAGGACCAAAAAACTTTTGACTCCGCTGTCGCGCGCTCTCCGGAAAGGTCCGCGACAGCGGAGTCAAAAGTTTTTTGCTTCTTTTTTTCAAAAAAGAAGGCTTTGCTTGCTTCGGAACAGTCAACACTCAGTTCGGTTGGTGTAAGGCCTGCTTTTCTGAAGAAAAGAAGCAAAAGACTTTTGTCTCGCCTGTCGCGGACTCGTCCGGCGAGTTCTTGGCGGCGGAAGCAAAAGTCTCTCGATTAAGGCCAAGCTTTGGGCCCAGCACTTGTGCGCTGGACCCTGGCAAGTGTTACGGCGTCCAGGGGGACGTCGTGACGCCGCCGATGATCGTCTGCTCCTGGTAGGGGATGCCGGGAGAGACGGTCGGGCGCGGGTTGAAATCCTGCGGCGGCGGGTCGCTCTCGCCACCCACCGAGTAGCCGTTCGGGTAGTCGGTCGGCGTGATCGCCAGCGCCGAGCAGCCGGCGCCGTTGTATTGCGGCAGCGTGTGCACCGTGCTGGCAGCCACCATCACCGCGCTGGCCGGAACCAGCGGAGCGTTGCCCATCAGACGATCGTTGTCGAACGCTTCGAGCATGTTGCTGACCGCGGCGCCGTCGTTGGGCGCCAGCGCGTTCTGCGGGCCGGTCGGCCCGTTCAGCGACGTGTTGGCCGCACCCGCCTTCTGGGCTGCAACCTCGTCAGGCAGGTCGGAGAGCGGACGCAGACCGAACAGCGTGTTGATGAAACGCACCACCGAACCGTGCTCGGCGTAGAGATGCGCCACCGTGTGGGCCGCGCCGTATGGCGAGAGCACGATGGTCGGGATGCGCGGGCCGCCCGACAGCGGCAGCATGTCCGGGCCGAAGCTGCGGATGCTCTCCGGCACGTGGTCGTAGAAGCCGTCGCTCTCGTCCCAAGTGATGATGATGGCACTCTGCGACCAGTAGGGGCTGCTCGCGATTGCGTTCACCGAGTCGGCCACCAGCGCTTCGGAGATCTGGCTGTCGGAGTAGTTGCCGTGGTCGTCGTTGCCGGCGAACGTGGCGCGCACCGCCGGGCTCGGGTCTGCACTCTGCAGGCCGTCGTTGTTGTAGTAGCCGCCGCGCACGTAGAACACACCGCCGGAGATGGGCAGCGCCTGGTTGCTCACGTCGGTGTAGAACTGCTGCAGGCTGTGCATGTTCGCCACTTCGGCCGGGTTGTCGCCCAGGTAGCCGAAATACTGCGGGCCGTTATGGTGCACGATGTAGGAGGAATGCGGGGTGGACGCGGGATACAGATCCACCGTCTTGGGCGAGGCGCTGTTGGCGTCGAACGGTTCGGCGCCGAAACCCTGCTGATACCAGCCCCATGAAACCGCAGGGTTCAACCTGGCTATGGTCCGGACGTCGTGCTGCACGTCGGAGAGGTCCTGCACCGGGTGGGCATCCTGCGCAGTGATGTTGTTGACCTGAGCACCCATGAACGACAGCGGCAGCGACGCGTAGGTCAGCGTCAATTGCGGGTTGGCGACGGCGGCCAGCGGACCATCCAGTGCCACGACCGCGTTGTTGGTGTACACTCCGTAGGCCTGGTCGGACGTGGCCGGCGCGGGGCAGGCGGTGTTGTTGTAGGTGCCCGCCGCAGTGCCTGCGGTCGCACAGGTGGAGAAGCCTTCCTCATCCGGGCCGTAGGGCGGCTTGCCGGCGAAGCTGTCGACCGTGCTGCCGGCATACGGCGCGCTGTCGGTCTCGTTCGGCACGGTGTAGGTCGCAGTGTGCGAGCCGGTCGTGGTCGGGTGTTCCGCCCACTGCGTGGCACCGCTCTGCGCGGAGATCAGCGCGATCGCGTTTGGCGTGGACGGGCCGGTGATTGTCTGGTGAATGTTGTCGAACAGCGTGCCCACGTCGGCGAAGTGCCACAGCAACGGGATGGTGTCGCAATCCTGGTGGGCGAGTGCGGCCTCACCCTTCTGCTTGCTGGAAAGAGACGGGTTCGACGTCGGCGCAGCGCCGGTTGGCAGGCCCGTGCTGCTCTTCACCACGACGTTGCCGGCAGCGGTGGACGAACTGTTTGCAGCGTTGCCGTCGGCCACGTATTGCAGGCCTTCCTGGTCCAGCGCGTAGCCGTCGTCCTTGGTGTAAGTGCGCGTGCCGGAGTAGTTCAGGTGGAAATCGGCCATGTAGCCGGCGTGGCTGTGGTCGACGGAGTAGAAGCTCTCCGGATACAGCTGCACGGTGGCGCCGTTGACGTCCTTGATGGTGCGCGCTGCCAGGAACGGCGAGATCGTGCTGTAGGTGCCATCCGTGTTGCGGATGTTCTGCACGTAGCTGGCTGTCTGGTTGGCGGGCTGCGCGGAAGCGTCGGTGGGGTCGGCGCCGGGGAACGTGCTCACCAGGCCGTTGGCACCCGGGTAGGTTCCGAAATACGTGTCGAAGCTGCGGTTCTCCTGGAACAGCACGAAGACGTATTTGATTTTCTGCTGCAGCAGCGCGACCTTTGCAGCGGTGGACAGCTTGCTGGCGGTGCGCGGGTTGCGGGCAAACTGCTGGCCCAGGCTGTTGGGCGAGGTCGCCAGCGTCAGTGCCGGCTCGGCAGCCACCGCCGCCGTGTTGCCCAGCATGCCGAGAAGCGCGGCCGTCGCACTCGTCGTCTTCCAGAACTGCTTTCTGTTCATGTGTCCACCGGTTCCCTAGATCATGGAAGCGCTTGCCGCGCATAAGCCGACCGGGCCCTGAGCAAACCGGGCCAGCCAGACGGACGCACACCTAGACGACCTGGACTGCTTTGCGTGTTACCGTTGCGTGACGCCAGGTAGCAAGGCCTGCTTTTTTGAAAAAAAGCAGCAAAAAACTTTTGTTGCGGCTGTCGCGGCGTTTCCCTCAGCATGTACTCCAAGGAACAAAAGTTTTTTGGTTTTTTTTTCAAAAAAGAACCGCTTGCTTCTTGCCACAGTTGACAATCCAGCTCAGCTCTCAACTTTCGAGCCTACGTCAGCAATAAACCCGATCAGCGTGTCCAGCCGGTCTGCGTCTGCCACGTCCTTGTCCCAGCGCAACCGTGCAACACGCGGGAAGCGCAGCGCCACGCCGGATTTGTGCCGTCCCGAGTACTGAGCCGCGTCGAACGCGATTTCCAGCACTAGGCCGCGCTCGACTTCCCTGACGGGCCCGAAGGATTTCACGGTATGGTTGCGGATCCAGCGGTCCAGCTTCACCAATTCCTCGTCGGTGAAGCCTGAATAGGCCTTGCCGACCGGCACCAGTTCGCCATCCGCCCGCCACAACCCGAACGTGTAGTCCGAGTAGTAGCTGCTGCGTTTGCCGTGGCCGCGCTGCGCGTACATCACCACCGCGTCGATGGTCAGCGGGTCGCGTTTCCATTTCCACCACAGGCCCTTCGGCCGCCCCGGCACGTAGGGGCTGTCGCGGCGTTTCAGCATCACCCCTTCGATGGAGGCGGCGCGCGTGCCGGCACGGATGGCGGCCAGCTCCTCCATCGAGCCGAAAGCGATCGGCTCGGACAGGTCCAGCCGCGGGTCCGGATGGCGCGCCAGCCAACCTTCCAGCCGAGCCCGACGCTGTTCGAACGGCAGCGGACGAACATCCTCCACACCGTCGAACAGGATGTCATACAGCCGCACGCAGAGCGGGAAGTCGCGCGTCATCTTCGCTGATGCTGCCTTGCGGTTCAGCCGCTGCTGCAAGTCCGCGAACGGTGCGACCACACCGCAGCGGACCACCAGCAGCTCGCCGTCCAGCACCGCGTCTGCGTGCAGCACGCCGGCGAGGTCCGGGAACGCGGCGGAGACGTCCTCGGCACCGCGCGAGAACACGCGTTCGCCGCCCGGTGCGCGTACGAGCTGCACGCGGATGCCGTCCCACTTCCACTCCGCCACGTGCTCGGCGGCAACCAGGTTGGCCAGGTCGCCAGCCTCCAGCGGCTGCGCCAGCATCGGTGGGCGGAACACCGCCGCACCCGCCGAGTCGGGCGGCCCGCTGCGTCCTTCGAGCCAGTCCCACAGCTTGGCGTAGGGCGGCGACAGGCCGTGCCAAACCTCTTCAACGTCGTCCGGCGCCACGCTTTGCCCGCGCGCGGCGGCGAACTCGGCAAGCGCGGTCTTGGCCAGCCGCGCCGAGGCGCCCACTCGCAACGAGCCGGTGATCAGCTTCAGCAACGCGTAACGCACCGCCGGGCCCGACGCGTCCAGCCAGCCGGCGAGCAGCGCCGGCAGCTCGCTCTTCGGCCTGGAGGAGAGCGCGGTGACGATCTGGGTGACGCTCGGCGGCGTGCTCTCCGCCTGTGCCGGCCAGATAAGCGCCACGGTCTCTGCCAGGTCGCCGACGAAGTCGTAGGACATGCCGAACAGGAATGGGTCGACACGCTGTTCGGCGACGGCGCGGATCAGGCCGGCTTTGGCCGCGGTGAAGGAGAGCTCGCCGGTGAGTGCCGCAAGTGCCCAGCCGCGGTCTGGGTCGGATTCGGTCTCGAAGAAGCGGCGGAGCAGGGCGATCTTGGCCAAGCGGCCCGGGGTGAGGGTCAGGCGGTCTAGGAGTTCGGCGAAGGCGATCATGAAGAAGAAAGCAGTTCTTTTTTGAAAAAAAGAACCAAAAAACTTTTGCTGCGGCTGTCGCGGACGGCTGAAACAACATGTTTCACCACGCGGCACCGACGAGAGAGCAAAGTTTTTTGGTTTTCAAAAAAGAACCGCTTACTTGCCTTCCTCGAACGTCATCGCCGCTCCGTTCATGCAATACCGCAACCCCGTCGGCTGCGGCCCATCCGGAAACACGTGCCCAAGGTGCCCGCCGCACCGCGCGCAATGCACCTCCACCCGGCGCATGCCCAACGTGCGGTCCTCGGTCGTCGCCACCGCGCCGTCCAGCGGGGCATAGAAGCTCGGCCAGCCGGAATGACTCTCGTATTTCGTGCCGCTGTCGAACAACGCGGTCTGACAGGCGGCGCATAGGAAAGTGCCGACGCGCTTCTCGGCGTTCAGCTTGCTGCTGCCGGGACGCTCGGTCCCGTGCTCGCGCAGGACGCGATACTGCTCGGGGGTCAGTTCCTCGCGCCACGCGCTGTCTGGCTTCTCGATGGGCGCAGTCTCGGACGGCATGGTGTCTCTCCTTTGGGCTTGGGTGCGATATGATGCCGATTGGCGCGGAGTTTCACTCGAGGCAAAGAAAAGTGAAGGCGAGGCAAGCAGTTCTTTTTTGAAAAAAAGAACCAAAAAACTTTCGTTCCCGTCGGGTGCGCCGTGGTGAGGCGTGTCGTTCAGCCGTCCGCGACAGCCGGGACAAAAGCTTTTTGCTTCTTTTTCTCGAAAAAGAAGCGCTTGCTTTTGCTTCAGTCCTCAACGCGCGTGCGCTTCGGACGGGGCGACCTGCACACGGTATAGGTCCAGGTTCTCCGACCGCGCTATGAGCGCCAGGTCCGCCGGCATCGGCCCCGGATCGGCGCCGTAGCGCTGGACCAGCACGTCGTCGAACTTTTCGGGCCAGCCGCGCGCATACAGCCGTGCGCCCAGGCCATCGCCGCGCTCCACCCCATCGTCCTGCAGCAGCGCACCCGCCCGCAGCGCGTCCGGTGAGATGGGCAGGCCGTTTGGCGTGCTCGACAGGCGCATCTCCGGGCGCATGTGGACCGTGCTCAGGCCGTTGAAGAAGTATGGCACGAAGGCGTCGCGGTCGATCACCGCCACCAGCGGCATGTGCCAGGCCGTGCTGGCCGTCACCTGTTCCAACCCGGTGCCGTGGCCGTCGGTGTTGACCACGAGCAGGCGCGCGCCGCGCGGCAGGCCGGCCAGCACCCGCCTCGTCTCTGCCACCTGCGCATCCACGCGGTGCAGCACGCCCCAGTCATCGGCAGCGCGTGCACTCACCAGACACGCCAGCACGGCGCAAGCCGGCCAGCGCCACGCGCCTGCCGCCGGAAGGCTGGCGCTGCCCACCAGCAGCATAGCAGCGACGATGGGCAGCCGCAGGTCTATCCCCCAGGTGCTGGACAGCACGTGCGGCATGGCGCAGCCGGCCAGGCCCACGCACAGGGCAGCCGGCCAGGTGGACGCGGCCAGCCGCACCCGGCGCAGCAGCAGCCCGGCGCCGGCCAGCGCCGCCAGGATGGTGGCAAGGTGCACCCGGTCGATGAGGAACAGCATGGGCGAGGCGAGCGCCACCAGCTTGGCGCCCAGGCTGCCGTACTCCGTGTTCAGGCCGCCCACGTAGCCGGACCCGACGTCCAGGCCAGCGGCGAAGCCCATGGCGGGTAGCGCCTGCGCCGCTGCGGCCAACAGGTCCAGCGCGGTGCCGCGCCACGCCGCACGCCTGGCCCGCACCGCCAGCGACAGCTCGGTGCCGCACACCGCAAGGCAGTAGGCCAGGCAGGCGAAGACGTGCCCCAGGTAAAGCAGCAGCACGAGCGGGGCGAACAGCAACGCCCGGCGCCAGCGCGGCCAGCCGCGCGCCGCCACCCAGCCGGCAAACAGCATCACTGCCACGCCGGCGGAGAACAGGTAGTTTAGGAAACCCAGCGCCAGCAGGTAGTTGGTGCACAGCAGGAAGGCCGCCGCCGGCACCAGGCTCACGCGCCGGTGCACCACATAGTGCAACAGCACGGTGGCCGCCGCCGGCATCACCACGCAGGCGCATACGAACAGCTTCCCCGCCAGGTAGACCGGCAGCACGCGCAGCATCAGCGGCACGATCGCGTCCATGGCGAGGTAGGGAATCGGCACCCAGCGCACGACGTAGTAGCGCTGCAGGTCCGCAGAACCGGCGATGTCGGCAAGCACGTGCATGCGCGCGAGGTGGTTCAGCGTGTCGCCCAGCGCCGGCACCGCAACCGAGACGAACGGCGCCAGGACGAGGCTCGCCAGCAGAATGTAGGCGGCAAGCGTCGCCATACAGGGCGAGAGCGGCCACCCCCTGCGGCCGGTGCGCAGCCAAGCGGGGCGGCGGTCGGGCGGGTCCGACGTCAGCGCGTCGGCAATAGGCAACGTGCGTCTCATTCCTCGAAACTACGACGTTCCCGCAATCATTTCGACGCTATAGAGGGCAGGCAGGCGTCCGCACCGCCGCGCTGGCCGACGCACTGGCGTGCCGGTCCGCTACGCCTGCCGGGCCAGCGCCGGCTGCGGCAGGCGGCGCATGAACGCGATCAGGTCCTCGCGGATCGCGCGGTAGCGCAGCAGGAACGCCTGGAAGACGCCCAGATCCACCGCGTT
Organism: Acetobacteraceae bacterium; assembly: GCA_965198755.1. GTDB lineage: Bacteria > Pseudomonadota > Alphaproteobacteria > Acetobacterales > Acetobacteraceae > BOG-908. Next base: position 1,503,703 of record OZ240673.1, on the reverse strand, counting down.
CAGCTCGCGCAGCCGCGCATCCATCTCCGGCGTGAGCTCGACCAGGTCGGACTGGCTCTCGTTCACCCGCACTTTGGCTTCCGGCGTGCGGGTCTCGCCCATCAGCGTGGTCAGCGCGCGCAGGCTGAGCGGATACATTTCCTGCAGGCCGACAAAGGCGTAGGCTTGCGTGATGTAGTCCACGCAGGCGGCCACGTCGCCGGCGTCGACCATCTCGCGCGGCACCAGATTCAGCGCGATCTTGTTGTGCACGTGCTTGCGGGCGGCGTAGGCCTCGAAGCTCGGCGTGCTGGCGATGAACTGCGCCTGCGCGGTGTTCATCGGCGAGCGCTGGTAGCGGTAGTCCGAGACGATGCGCGCCATCGGGTTGCGCAGCATGGTGAAGCAGCGAACGTCGGGGATGCCGGCGCGGATCATCTCGACATGGCGGGCGTTAATGTGGCCGGTGCAGAAACGGTATTTCCGCGTGGCGTAGCTGGTGACGAAGTAGGCCACCGCGGCGTCGAAGCGGGCCTGGTAGGTGCGGCTGGTGTCGGTGTGGTCGATGTCGATGTTGAACGACGGCTGCAGGATCGACTCGGACTCCGCGGTGATCGAGCTGCCGGCGGTCTTGGGCACGTGCACGAATAGCCAGAGCGGGGAGCCGGCGCCGACGTCGTCGAAGTAGCGCTTGAAGTCCTTCTCGAACAACGAAGAGAGCACGCGAGCCTCGAAAGAAGACGTATGGCATCGTGCGCCAGGGAGGCGGCGGATGCAAACCAGCAGGCAAGCGGCTCTTTTTTAAAAGGAACCAAAAAACTTTTGTTTCCGCTGTCGCGCGCTTGCTGGAAAGTTCAGCGACAGCGGAGATGAGAGCTTTTTGCCCTTTTTCTCGAAAAGAAAGCCTCGCTTGCTTCTGGCACGTCGCTTGCTCTACTGCAGTCGCTTTCACTGCAAGCCGGCAGCCGCCGGGTCCTGCCGCCGAAAGCGTCACTGTGACCGTTTGGGGGGCAAGCGATGGCCGGTCTGCGCGAGGCGATGAAGTCGGGTCACCCGGCCACCCTGTTCGCCGCGTTCCTGTATTTCGACTTCTGTTTTTCGGTGTGGGTGCTGAACGGTGCGATGGGCCCGTTCCTGACCGAAAGCTTCCACCTCACCCCGGTGCAGACCGGGCTGATGGTGTCCATCCCGACGCTGGCCGGCGCGCTGATGCGCTTTCCGCTCGGCGTGCTGTCGCAGTACATCGGCCGCAAGAACGCGGCGATCGTCGAGATGAGCCTGATCATCGTGGCGATGCTGTACGGCTACCTGTTCGTCAGCTCGTACCACGACGTGCTGGCGATGGGCGTGCTGCTGGGCATCGCCGGGGCGTCGTTCGGGGTGGCGCTGTCGCTCGGCGCCGGCTGGTTCCCGCAGGAGCACAAGGGGCTGGCCATGGGCATCGCGGGCGCGGGCAACATCGGCACCGTGGTGGCACTGCTGCTGGCCCCGCCGGTGGCCAAGGCGTACGGCTGGCACGCGGTGTATGGCTGGACGGCGGTGGTCATGCTGATCCCGCTGGTGGTGATGATCGTGATGGCCAAGGAGCCGCCGGACATCCACAAGCAGAGCCTGCGCGAACACCTGGCCCCGCTCGCCGAGCGCGACGGGTGGGCGTTCAGCATGGTGTACGTGATTACCTTCGGCGGCTTCATCGGACTCGCGACGTTCCTGCCGTCATTCTTCTACGCGGAGTTTGGCGTAACCAAGGTGGAGGCGAGCTGGCTGACCATGCTGGCCGCGGTCATGGGCTCCACCATCCGGGCGGTGGGCGGCTGGTGGGCGGACCGCGTCGGCGGCATCGCGGCGCTGGCGATCGTGTTTCTGTTCGTGATCGGCACGCTGACGTTGCTGACCGCCTCGCCGTCCCTGGTGCTGACCACGCTGCTGTTCATGGGGTGCTTCGCGGCGCTGGGGGCGGGCAACGGCGCGCTGTTCCAGCTGGTGCCGCTGCGCTGGCCGGCCAGCACGGCGGTGGCCGGCTCGATGATCGGCGAGGTGGGTGCACTGGGGGGCGCGATCCTGCCGAACGCGATGGGGTTCTCCAAACAGTGGACTGGGACGTACGCGTGGGGGTTCATGTTCTACGCGGCGCTGTCGACCGTGGTGCTGGTGGCGCTGATGCTGCTGCAGCGGCACTGGACGCGAACTTGGGTCGGGCCTTGGGGGCGCGCTTCGGGCGGTGGAGCGACGAACGTGAATGGGGCGGTGCTGGCGGAGTAGGCTCGGACGCTGACTCAGAGAAAGCAAGCAGTCCTTTTTTGAAAAAAAGGACCAAAAAACTTTTGTCTCCGCTGTCGCGCGCTCTCCGGACAGGACCGCGACAGCGGAGACAAGAGTTTTTGCTTCTTTTTTAAAAAAGACGGCATTGCTTGCTTCGGAGTAATTGACCTTCAGGCCCGGTTGGTCGCGCCGGCAAACACCGACGTGGTCAGCGGATGTAGCTGCCGCCATTTACGTCAAGTGTTGCTCCGTTGAGCGAGCGCTGATCGGAACGAAGACAAAACAGCACCAAGTCGGCAAGTTCGTTGGGCTCCACCATGGCGCGGATCGGGATGTCGTCGATCGCTGCCGCTACTCCATGTTCGCGCACGTAATCATCAGCCATGCCAGTTCCCACGAACCCGGGTGCAATCGCGATTGCGATGATCCCATCGGCTCCGTAGTTGCGTGCCAATGATTTGGTCAGGTTGATCAGCGCGGCTTTCGACGCTCCGTACGGCATGTAATCAGCCATGTAGCCCCGCTGCGCGGCCCGGCTGGCGATGTTGATGATCCGGCCGCCACCGTGGGATTTAAAATGCAAGACCGCGGAACGGCAAATGTCGGCTGGCGCCTGCAGGTTGACGCGTAGGTCCAGTTCCCACGCCTTTTGCCACGCTTGCAGGTCGCTTTCGATACAGGCCTCGCTTCGCGTGCCCGCGTTGTTGATCACGGCGTAGATACGACCGGCCAACGCTTCGGCCCGCGACCACAGGTCAGAGGCGCCGGCCGGCTGAGATAAATCGGCCTGGATCGTCCAGCCTTTGCCGTCGATCTCGTGCAACAGCGACGCAGCGCCATCGGCATCGCGCACGTAATGTATCAACGGGCGTGCACCCGAACCGGCTAACGACTTGACCAACGCTCGTCCGATGCCGCCAGACGCGCCAGTCACCAGCACAGCACGGTCGAGCAGGGGTAGGTCAGACATGGGGCTACTGCTCGTTGTCGAAGGAACGCACACCAACGGGCCTGGAGGTTGACTGTTCCGAAGCAAGCAGCCTTCGTCTCCTGCTGCAAACAGAAACTTCTGCGAATGCTGTCACGGCTTGTCCGGAGACGCGCGACAGCGGAACCAAAAGTTTTTTGGTTCTTTTTTTCAAAAAAGAACTGCTTGCCTTGCCTTCTTCTGAACGGTCAACCATCCGATTCAAATTGAAAGTCTTACTCCGCATATGGAGTCAGATCTCCACCCAGATCTCTCCCTCGCTGCCCACGCGGGCCGGATACGTTACGATCGCACATTCGGTGCCCACACCCGCGCCGGTTGCGAACGCGTAGGTCCTGTCGTGCAAGGGGCAAACCACCGTTGCCTCGTCGGTCAGCCCGTCGGCCAGCGGCCCGCCGCGATGCGGACATTCGGCTTGCGTGGCGAAGACCGCGCCACCGCGGGTGTGGAACACGGCGACGCGCCTGTCGCCGACGACGAAGTTGCGGCCTTCGCCCGGCGGTATCTGCGAGATGCGGCCGACGACGCGTCCGGTGGCCATGCTTACGCCTCGGCCGGAACCAGGGTGGCGAACTGGTTCTCGGTCTTCGGTGCCGCGCGTTCCTTCCACACGTCGCGGGTCACCGCGCAGGAGGCGTCCATCGCGGCGTCGAGCGCGTCGGCGATACCGTCGCTGTCGTCGACGACCACGGCGCGGGCGCGTTCGATGCCCATGCGTTCGATGAAGGTGTGTGTGCGTTCCTTGTACTTCGCGTTTTCGCGATACCACTGCATGAAGCGGCCGGTGATCTGCATCACCGCGTCTTCGCCGGTGACCGTGCACAGCACGTCGCCGCGGCGGATGTGCGAGCCGGCGGCGCCGCCCACGTAGATCTCCCAGCGATCGTCGCCGATGGCCACGGCGCCCACATCCTTCACCATCGCTTCGGAGCAGTTGCGCGGGCAGCCGGCGGTGGCGAGTTTCAGCTTGCCCGGGCTGTCGATGCCGCGGAACTTGGTCTCGATCTTCGCGGCCAGGCCCATGCTGTCGCCCAGGCCGAAGCGGCAGAAATCGGTGCCGATGCAGCTCTTGCAGGTGCGGTAGCTCTTGCCCCAGGCAGACCCGGCCGGCATGTCGAGGTCCGCCCACACGCGCGGCAGGTCGTCCTTGGCGATGCCCACCAAATCGATGCGCTGGCCGCCGGTGAGCTTGACCAGCGGAACGGCGTATTTCACCGCCACCTGGGCGATGCGCAGCAGCTCGTCCGGCGTGGTCACCCCGCCGCGCATCTCCGGCACCACGGAGAAGGTGCCGTCCTTCTGGATGTTGGCGTGCACGCGGTCGTTGATGAAGCGCGCGTCGCGTTCGTCATCGTACTCGTCGTTCCACAGCGTCGCCAGCAGCGAGGCCAGCGCCGGCTTGCTCGCCGCGTCCGGCTTGCCGTCCACCGCCAGTGCTGCGAACACTGCGGAGACCGAGCGCAGCCCTTGCGCGCGCACGGCGGCCACCAGCTCCGGCTTGGCCATCGGGATCGCCGGCACGTAGTAGTGCACCGAGGGGTCTTCCTCGGCCGCGCCGCCGCAGAACCAGTCCACCACCTCGCCTACCAGCGACTTGCAGGACCCGCAGCCCATGCCGGCACGCGTCGACTGCATCACCGCCTTCGCGGTGCGCGCGCCGGCGGCCACGCAGGCGCCGATTGCCGCCTTCGTCACGCCGTTGCAGTTGCACACCTGTGCCTCGGCCGGCATCTCGTCCAGCGTGACCTTCTGCGCCGGCGTGCCGAGGTCGAACAGCAGCGAGAGGCGCTCGTCGGGCAGCGGGCTGTCGCGGTCGAAGGCCTGCATCAGGTAGGCCGCCTTGCTGATGTCGCCCATCAGCATGGCGCCGACCAGGCGGCCCTCGCGCACGATCAGCTTCTTGTAGGTGCCGTGCCGTGCCTCGCTGAACTGGATGACCTCGTCGCGCTCGTCCTCCGGCTCCGTCAGGCCCATCGAGGCGAGCTCCACACCCATCACCTTCAGCTTGGTGGCCAGCTTGCTGCCGTGATAGGCGGCGTCGCGGTCGGTGCGGGTCACCTGGTCGGCGAAAACTTTCGCCTGGTCCCACAGCGGGGCCACGAGGCCGTACACCTTACCGCGGTGCTGCGCGCACTCGCCCACCACGTAGACGCGGCTGTCGTCGACCGAGCGCATGTGGTTGTCCACCACGATGGCGCGCTCCACGGTCAGCCCGGCGCTGCGGCCGATCTCAGCGTTCGGCCGGATGCCGGCGGCCACCACGATCATCTCGCAGTCCAGCGTGGTGCCGTCCTTGAACGCGACGCCGGTGACGCTGTCCTGTCCTAGGATCTGCTCGGTCAGCGTGCCCAGGTGGATGTGCACGCCCATCTTCTGCATCGCCCGGCTGAGCATCGCGCCGCCGGTGGTGTCGAGCTGCGCTTCCATCAGGTGCTTGCCGAGGTGGGCCACGTGCACTTCGCAGCCGTGGTTGAGCAGGCCGCGCGCCGCCTCCAGCCCCAGCAGGCCGCCGCCGATGACCAGGGCGCGCTGGCTTTGTTTGGCCGCGGCGACGATGCCGTCGCAATCGTCGATGGTGCGGAAGCCGAACACGCCGGCTTTCATCGTGCCGTCTGCCTTGTTCAGCCCGCGCATTGGCGGGATGAAGGCGCGGCTGCCGGTGGCGATCAGCAGCACGTCGTAGCGCGCGCGGATGCCGGCTGCGGACTGCACCATGCGCGCTGCGCGGTCGATCTCTGTCACCTTTGCGCCGACATGCAGGGTGATGTCGTTCTCCTCGTACCAGGCGAGCGGGTTCATGAAGATGTCGGCGCTGTCCTGCACGCCGCTGAGCACGTTGCTGAGCAGGATGCGGTTGTAGTTGCCGTAGGGCTCGTCGCCGAACATCGTGATGTCGAACTGCTCGGCGCCGCCGCGGGCCAGCACCTCCTCGACGGCGCGCGCGCCGGCCATGCCGTTGCCGACGACTACCAGGGATTGCTTGCTCATTGGCCAGTCCTGCTCAGATTTCGGTCAGCCCGTGGCCGACGATCACCGTGGCGGCGACGCCGTCCGGGGCCGCCGCTCAGATTTCGATCAGCCCGATGTCGACGATCACCGTGGCGGCGACGCCTTCCGGGGCCGCGGCGAACACCTCGATCCGCGTGCCCGGCTGCAGGTCCTCGACCACGGCGAGCGGCACGTGCACGGACGCCTTGGCGCCGACGGGGAACAGGCGGACCGCGCGGCCGTCCTGCATCATTGACAGGCAGACTAGCTCGCCGCTGGAGTTGCCGGCGCGCAGGTAGATCAGCTGCGCCCGCTTGTCGGACGGCACCACGTAGGCGAGCGAGGCGTCCAGCAGCGAAGGCGCCGCGAGGCCGCGGCCGGAAAGGGCGAACGCGCCGTTGAGGAAGCGCGGCACAGAATCGATCATGTGGTCCTTGTCGCAGTGGAGGAGCCGGCGCAGGGGCCGGAGCGTGCGACATGCACGGCGCATGCCTTGAACTCCGGCATGCGGGACAGCGTGTCCAGCGCCGGGTTGGTCAGCAGGTTGGCGCACGACCGGCCGCCCCAGTGGAACGGCACGAACAGCGTGTCCATGCGGATGTCGCGGGTGACGCGGGCCGCCACCTCGATGCTGCCGCGCCGCGTGGTCAGCCGCACCATGTCGCCGGCGGCGATGCCCAGGCCGCGCGCGGTGTCGGCGTGGATCTCGACGAAGGCGGCAGGCTCGGCTGCGGCCAGCTCGGGCACGCGGCGGGTCTGCGCGCCGGTCTGGTAGTGGGTCAGCACCCGGCCGGTGGTCAGCACGTATGGGAACGCGCGGTCCGGCGTCTCCGCGGCGCCGCGGTACTCGACCGGGTGGAAGCGGGCGCGGCCGTCGTCGGTGGCGAAGCGGTCGAGGAACAGGCGCGGCGTGCCAGCATGGCCAGCGTCAGGGCAGGGCCAGAACACGCCGTCCTCGGCGTCGATGCGGCCGTAGCTGATGCCGGCGTAGTCGGCCGCACCGCCGGCGCTGGCGCGGCGTAGTTCGTCGAAAGCTTGTTCCGGCTGGGTGTCGAAGCCTGCTGCGCAGCCGAGCCGTTCGGCCAAAGCGTGCATTACCTGCAGGTCGGACCACACGCCGTGCGGCGGCGGCCTGGCGCGGCGGCGGTGCAAGACGCGGCCTTCCAGGTTGGTCATCGTGCCGTCCTCCTCGGCCCACTGGGTGATCGGCAGCACCACGTCGGCACGCTGCGCGGTCTCCGAGAGGAACATGTCGGCCACCACCAGCAGGTCCAGCCCGGCGAGCCCGCCCGCCACGCGGTCCGCGTCCGGCGCGGAGACCAGCAGGTTGGAGGCCAGCACGAACAGGCCGCGCACGCTGTGGCCCATCGCGTCGAGCAGTTCGCAGGCCGACAGGCCGGCTTTCGGCAGGCTGTCCGGGTGCACGCCCCACACCGCGGCCACCTCGGCGCGGTGGATGGGGTTGTCGATCTTGCGGTAGCCAGGCAGCTGGTCGGCTTTCTGGCCGTGCTCCCGCCCGCCCTGGCCGTTACCCTGGCCGGTCAGGCAGCCATAGCCGGAGTACGGCTTGCCGCAGTGGCCGAGGGCGAGGACCAGGTTGATGAAGGCTGCCACGTTGTCCGAGCCGTGGCTCTGCTGTTCGGCGCCGCGCGCGCTCAGCACCATCGCACTGGCCGCTTCGCCCAGCATGTGCGCCGCACGCTCGATCAGGCTCGCCGGCACGCCGGTGATGCGTTCGGCCCGGTCCGGCCAGTAGGATTTGCAGACGCGCTGCACGGCGGCAAAACCGGTGGTGCGCGCGGCGATGAAGTCGGTGTCGATCAGCTTGTCTCGCATCGCCACGTGCAGCATGCCGTTGGCCAGTGCGGCGTCCGTGCCGGGAGTCAGCTGCAGGTGCAGGTGGGCCACCCGCGCGGTGGCGGTGCGGCGCGGGTCGGCCACGATCAGCTGGCCGCCGCGGTCCCGCTGCGCCTCGAAATACTGCATGATCGGCGGCATCGTCTCCGCCGGGTTGGCACCCGGCAGCAGGATCACCTCGGCCTGCGGGATGTCGGCGAGCGGGAACGGCAGCCCGCGGTCGATGCCAAAGGCGCGCAGGCCGGAGGCTGCCGCCGACGACATGCAGAAGCGGCCGTTATAGTCGATGTTCGCCGTGCCGAGTGCGACGCGGGCGAACTTGCCCAGCATGTAGGCCTTCTCGTTGGTCAGCCCGCCGCCGCCGAACACGCCGACTGCGTCAGCACCGTGCTGACCGCGGATGGCGTTGAAGCCGTCTGCCACGCGGTCCAGCGCTTCGTCCCACGAGGCGGGCTGCAGCTGCATGCCGCGGCGCGGGCGGATGAGGGGAGTGGTGAGCCGGTCGGGTGCGGACAGCAGCGAGGCGGCACTCCAGCCCTTGCGGCAGAGGCCGCCCTTGTTGGTGGGGAAGTCGCGCGCGGCGACGGTCCAGCCCTGCTCGGTCTCGTGCAGCGACATGCCGCATTGCAGGGCGCAGTACGGGCAGTGTGTGTCGATCACGCGTGTGGCCAGGAAGCTTTCGGCGTCGGCCATGGAGGTGAGGTTCGCAAATCCTGGAGCAGAAGCAAGCGGTTCTTTTTTGAAAAAAAGAACCAAAAAACTTTTGTTCCTGGGGTTATGCCGTGCGGGTGAGTCCGCGACAGCCGTGATAAAAGTCTTTTGCTTCTTGTAAGTTTGCTGTGTTCCTCGGCGGAGGCCAAGCTCTGGAACTGCGGTGGTGACCTTGCATTGCTTCTCGGGCGATCCTGTAGAAAAGATCCGGGCCCACCGCATCCTGCACCTCTCGGTCGGACAGTATGCGGGGCCTCAGCGCGGCTGGGCAGCCTGATTGCAAGAAAGACCTGTGAGGGGCGCCACCGCTTGCCCAAGGAAGCCTCGCCATGGCCATTCTCGGTCTTGATATCGGTAAAGCAAAAGTCGACGCCCATCTCCTCTACGGCGACAGAGCGGCCGCACTCCACCTGACCAACGATCAGACAGGGTTCGACGAACTGCACGCCTGGCTCGAACGACACATCCCCGGCGGCAGCACCGGCCTGCATGCCTGCATGGAAGCCACCGGCAATTATGGCCTCGATCTCGCCGTCTTCCTGCACGGCCTCGGCATCAAGGTCAGCATCATCAACCCAAAACAAATCAAGGCCTTCGGCCAGGCCGAGCTCCGGCGCAACAAAACCGACAAGCTCGACGCAGCCCTCATCGCGCGCTTCTGCCGCACGCAAAACCCTGCCCCCTGGACGCCGCCGCTGCCGCACCTGCGCGACCTGCGCGAGCTCGTGCGCCGTTGCGCCGCCCTCAAGACGACCCGCACACAGGAACTCAACCGCCAGAAAGCCGGCCTGTGGAGCGCCACCGTGCAGGCCTCCATCGCCCGTAGCCTGGCGTATCTGAACGCAGAGATCGACGCCATCGCCCACGACATCCGCGCGCTGATCGCAGGCGACATGCAGACGCGCCATCAGGCCGAGCTGCTGCGCAGCATCCCGGGCATCGGCGAAGTGACCATGGCAGTGCTGCTCGCAGAGATCCCCAACATTGCCGAGTTCGAGCCCAAAGGTCTGGCCGCGTTCGCAGGCCTCTCGCCGGCCGAGCATAGTTCAGGCGCGCAAACCCGCAGCACCGGCATCAGCCGCATCGGCAACGCCAACCTGCGCAGCGCACTCTACCTCGCGGCACTCAGCGCCAGCCGCCACCCGGTCCTGCGGGTCGTGGCACAACGGCTCAAGCAAGCCGGCAAGCCGAACAAGCTCGTTCTGATCGCCATCGCACGCAGGCTGCTCGTCCTAGCCCACGCAGTGATCCGCACGCGCCGCCCGTTCGATCCCCATCATGTCAACGCTAACCCGGCAAACGCCTGATTACCCGTTTTCCAGTTCAGTCAAAGCCGTTTTCCCGCCCCAGCCACACACTCACGCGGCAAGCTGGCGGGGCTTCGTCAAGCCTGGCCAAAGGCCACCGCGCAGCGGCGCGAAGCGGGCTTTACGAAGACACGACAGCTTGCCACCCTCAAACCAAATGGGCGCTTGACCAGCAACACAGTATCTTTTCTTCAGAAAAGAAGGCCTTGCTTCCTGCCGCCCCCTTCCAGACTGTCGCCTCCCATGTGTCGGGGAGGTTCGAAATGCCAGGTATCGGCAGAAGGCGGTTGATGGCGAGCGCCAGCGCGCTCTCGGTGCTGGGAACCGTGCGCGCACGTGCGGCAATACCGGCCGCGCCCGTGGCCAAGACAGGCACAGCCAAGGACGTCTATTTCGGCGAGACCCTCAGCGACCCCTACCGCTGGATGGAGAACCCGCACGACTCCGATTGGCTGCCCTACCTAAAGGCGCAGAACGACCACGCCCGCGCCGTGCTCGACGCGATACCCGGGCGCGCAGGCCTCGCCCGCCGCGTGCAGGCGCTCTCCGGCGACACGGCGCTCACCTCCAAGGTTCAGCGCGCGGGGGCCAAGCTGTTCTACCAGCAGCGGCCGGCCGGCGCCGACAACTTCAAGCTGTTCGTGCGCGAAGCCGGGCGCGACCGCGTGCTGGTCGACCCCACGGCGATGGGGGGCACCACCGGCCACGTTTCGCTGGACTGGTGGGAGGCGTCACCGGACGGCACGCATTTGGCCTACGGCACCTCGCCCAACGGCAGCGAGGACAGCACCCTGCGCGTGCTGGTCACCGCGGACGCGCGCGACCTGCCGGAGCGCATCGGCAACACCCAGTACAGCCGTCCGCAATGGCTCGATGACGGAACGGGCTTCTTCTACACGCAGCTGACCGGGGCGGTGGGCTCGCCGGAGCGCTTCCTGGACGCGCAGGCGCGCTTCCACCGCCTGGGCACCGACCCCGCGTCGGACCCCGTGCTGATGAAGCGCGGCATGGACCCGCACGTCGCCTACGACCGCATCCAGACGCCCACGCTGCTCACCGTCCGCGGCGCCAGCCAGGTGGCGGTGGCGCTGTCCGACGTGCGGCCGGAGTTCCGCCTGCTGCTGGCGCCGATCGCCGACGTGCTGGCGGGACATGCGCGCTGGGTGCCGGTGGCCGAGTTCACCGACGAGGTGACCGACGCGGACCTGCACGACGGCGCGCTCTACCTCCTCGTCAACAAGGGCTCGCCACTCGGGCGCATCGTGCGCACGCCGGCGGCCACCCCATCGCTGGCCAGCGCAGAGACGGTGGTGCCGGAGAGCAAGCTGGTGATCGAGGGGATCGCCCGCGCGCAGGACGGGCTCTACCTTCAGATGATGGATGGCGGGGTCAGCAGGCTACGGCGGCTCGACCCGGCCGGGCACGTCAGCGACGTCTCCCTGCCGTTCGACGGCACCATCTCCGCGCTCGCCGCCACGCCCACCGAGCCTGGGGTGCTGATGGACTACACCGGGTCGCTCACGCCGGCGGATGTGTGGTCGGTGAGTGCAGCCGGGGCGGCCTCGCCCACCGGGCTCACGCCCAAGCCGGCCATCGACGTCAGCGAGTATGAGACGCATCGCGGCTTCGCCGCCGCAAAGGACGGCACGCAGATCCCGTTCAGCCTGATCTACCGCAAGGGCCTCAAGCACGACGGGCGCACGCCGGCCTGGATCTCCGCCTACGGGTCCTACGGCGTGCCCGCCTACACGCCCAGCTTCGCCGGCCGCGTGCTGGCGCTGGTGGATGCCGGCTTCGTCGTCGGTTACGCCAACGTGCGCGGCGGCGGCGAGTACGGACGACCGTGGCACAAGGCCGGCCAGCTCGCCAACAAGCCGAACACCTGGCGCGACCTGATCGCCGTCTGTGAGCGGCTGTGCGCCGATGGCTGGACGGCCAAGGAGCGGCTGGCGATCGGCGGGCGTTCGGCCGGCGGCATCACCATGGGCCGCGCGATGACCGAACGGCCGGACCTGTTTGCCGCCGTGATCGACGGCGTCGGCTGGTCCAACCCGCTGCGCTACGTGGTGGAGCAGGAGGGCTTCACCGAGGAGCCGGAGTGGGGTGCCATCTCCGACGAGAGCGGCTACCGCGCGCTGCGCGAGATCGACAGCTACCAGCACTTGAAGGACGGCGTGGCCTATCCGGCGGTGCTGCTGACGACGGGGGTGACGGATTCGCGCGTGGCCCCGTTCCACGTGGCGAAGATGACGGCGCGGCTGCAGAAGGCGAGCTCGTCTGGCAAGCCTGTGCTGTTGCGGGTAGATTACGACGCGGGACACGGCGTCGGGTCCACGCGCGGCCAGCAGGATCGGGAGGCGGTGGATACCTATGCGTTTCTGCTTTGGCGCACGGGGGTAGCGGGATACCAGCCCGCTTAGGCAAGTGACAGGAAGAACAGTCTTCTTTTTCGAGAAAAAGAAGCAAAAAGCTTTTGCGTGCGCTGTCGCCGACGGCTGCAACACCTCGTCTCAGCTATCACAGCTAACCACTCCGACGTCGAGCGTCGTCACGGAGCGCCTGCTTCCTCCTGGATCGGCGTCGTGGGTTGGTGAAACAAACGCCTGACGGCATCCCGGCATGGCTCCTCAATATAACGAAACGTCACGCCGGCGCAGGCTATGGACAGACCGCAAAGAATGGGGATCGTCAGTGTAAAGGCATGCGGGACACGGCTGGCCGTCAGCCACTCGGTGATCGGATTGTGCAGCGCCGTCTCGACAAGCCGGTGGTCGAGATAGATCGAGTAGGAGACCAGCCCAAGCCAATAGACGGGGCCACAGGAAAATGCCCGGCCGACCAGGGTGTCCGATACGCCCAACAGCGCAACGAACGGCACGCACAGCAGAACGATCAGGAGGTCAGTATTCGGAAAAGCGAGAAGACCGACGATCGCAGCACACAGCAGCAACAACGCCGGGCCGAGGAGCGGAGGGCGGATGTTGAGCCGGCTTGCCCGGAACGCCACCATCCCAAGCAGAAATCCGCAGATACAACGCACAAGCGGAAACGGAGTCGTGGCAGCGTATATATCCAGCGGACCGCCTAGAATTAGCCCCGCAAGAGAAGCCTCTCCCAGGAAGCTGTCCGCTCTGGTCGAAAGCCACCATAGAATGCACCCGGCCACGATCGCGCATGACGCCGTCAGCCAGCGCTGACGAAGCACACAGACAGCAGGGCCGGAAAGGCCATGTAGGCGGCCAGTTCGGTGCTGATGGACCATGTCGGTGCGAGATAAGGGTCGGCGATACCCCACGCTTCAACAAGGCCTAGATTTGCCAGAACCCGTCCGACTGATCCGACATGCGGCGAGACCACCAGCGCAGCGACCGTCGGAGCGAAATAGAGGGGATATACGCGCCCAAGTCTCTTGATGAGAAACGATAGATAGCTGGTCCAGGACAAGATCCTGCTGCCGTATGAGAGCGTCAGAACAAACCCGCTCAGGATGAAGAATAGATCGACGGCGAGATATCCGTGGTTGATGAAACCTGCAAGAAAGGAGGGGGATCCCACCCCGTTCGGAAGTGATACGCCATTACGTAGCAGGCCGCTGCACCGCGAAGTCCGGTAAGCGACCGTATTTCGTTTGAATTCATAACAACCCATACGGCGACATGGTGGGCCGGCCAAGCCCCCGTCCCACCCGCAACAATGCCCGTGTTAGGCTCAAGTACACCTTTGCAGAGAGGTCCGCGACAGCCGTGATAAATGTCTTTTGCTTCTTTTCTTCAGAAAAGAAGGCCTTGCTTAAACCTTACCTTGCGCCCGCACGTGCGATCCCTCGGTCAGCCGCGACGCCCCATCCGTCACCACCAGCTCGCCAGGGGTCAGCCCCGCGCTGACGATGGCCACCTGCTCGGTCTGCCGCTGCACAACCACCGGGTGGCGGTGTGCCACGTCGTGGTCCAGCGTGTAGACGAACGCGCCCTGCGGCCCGCGCTGGATCGCCGCCGTGGGCACCGCGATGACGTTGCTGTCCACCCGCAGGAACAGGCGCACGTTGACGAACGCGCCGGGCCACAGGCGCAGCGCCGGGTTGGGGAAGGTCGCCTTCAGCTTGATGGTGCCGGTGTTCTGGTCCACCTCGTTGTCCAGCACGGCCACCCGGCCGCGGTCGAGCACCTTTGGTGTGGCGTCGTCGCCGTCGTCCTCGCCGCCTTCCTGGGGCAGGGCTTCGACCTCGGCGCCGCCCCCGTCCTTGGCGTTTTGGCTGCGCGCGGCGGCGATGGCAGTGGTGACTTCGCCCAAGGTCTGCTGCGGCAGGGTGAACACCACCGAGATCGGCTTCAGTGTGGTCAGCACCGTGAGAGGCGTCGCGTCCGTGCTGTGCACCAGGTTGCCCAGGTCCACCTGGCGGATGCCGACGCGACCGTCCACTGGGGCTACGATGGTGGTGTAGCCGAGATTGGTGTGCGCGCTGTCGATCTGCGCCTGGTCCTGGCGGACGATCGCCTCGGTCTGCGCCACGGTGGCGCGCTGCGTGTCGGCCTGCTGCAATGTGGTGTACTGCGTCTTCACCAGCTTGTCGTAGCGCTGCAGGTCGTGCTGGGCGTTGGCCAGCGTGGCTTCGTCCTGCGCCTTTTTCGCCACCATCTGGTCGTAGGTGGCCTGGTAGATGCGGCTGTCGATGCGGGCGAGCACCTGGCCGGCGCGCACGTCCTGGCCCTCCTTGAAATCCACCTCGGTCAGCGGCCCGTCCACGTTAGGGTGGATGTTGATGGTGTTGAGCGCCTGCACGGTGCCGATGCCGTCCACCGACAGCGGCACGTTTTCCACCTTGGCCTGCGCGGTGGCGACGGGGATGGAGGTGTCCACCGCGGCGGTCTTCTTCGGCCTGGCACGCATGGCCACCAGCCCGCGTATGCCGGCCAGCACCAGGACGATGACCAGGACGGTGATGATCGGCGTGCGGAAGCGTCTCATGAGGGCGGGTACACCGTGTGGGGTGGGGCGGCGAGGACCGGGCCGGACCAGCCGCCGCCCAGCGCCTTATATAGGGAGACGATCGCCTCGAAGCGGGCGATGCGCACCTGGGCCAGGGTGTCCTGGTCGCCGAACAGCGTGGTCTGGGTGTTCAGCACGGTGATGATGTCGATGGTGCCGACGGTGAGCTGGGCGCGGGCGATGTCGAGCGAGCGTTGGGCGGTGCGCACGGCCTCCTCCTCGAGGCGTTGCTGCTCGGCGTCGAAGCTGGCCTGGGTCAGCGCCGTCTCGGTATCGGTAAACGCCTGCAGCACCGCTCTGACGTAGTCGGCCACCAGCTCCTGGTAGCGGCCCTTGGCGCCGCCCAGCGTGCCGGACTTGGCCCCGTTGTCGAAGATCGTCTGGGTCAGCTGGCTGGCCAGGCTGGCGACCACCGTGCCGGGGCCGGTGATGCTGGAGAGGAACAGGCTGGACAGGCCGCCCGAGCCGGTCAGCTGCAGCGAGGGGAAAAAGGCGGCGAGGTCCTGGCGCACCGTCTGGTTCTGCGAGACGAGCTGGGCTTCGGCGGATTCCACGTCTGGGCGGCGTCGCAGCAGGTCGGCCGGCAGGCCGGGGGCGATTTCCGGCAGGGCGGTGACAACCAGCGGCTTGGGGTCGATCACGATGCGCTCGGGCGGGATGCCGACCAGCACGCCGAGTGCGATGCGCTCCTGCTCGTAGGAGCTGCGCAACGCGGGGATCTGCGCGCGGTAGCCGGCGACCAGCGCCTCCTGCTGGCTGACATCGAGCAGGCTGGCGGTGCCGACCGTGAGGCGCGCCTGGTAGGCGGCCAGCACGTCGAGCGACGATTTCAGGTTGCCCTCGGCGATGGCCAGCCGGTCGCGGTAGCCGGCAGCCTGAAAATACGTTGTGGCGATGGAGCTGGACGTGGTCAGCCACACGGTCTGCGCGTCAAACCGGCTGAACTGGGCGGTGGCGAGTGCCGCGCGCAGGGCGTCGAGGTTCTGGCCCCAGAAATCCACCTGGTAGGACGCGTTCAGCTCGGCGGAGTAGATGCGCGTGTCGGTGTAGCGGTGGCCGCTGCCGAGCAGGCTGGTAAGGGTGGAGCTGCTGCCGGTTGAGCCGGCGCCGGTGCTGCCGGTGAGCGCGCTAAGGCTGCTGGCAGAGACGCCGCCGCTGCTCTGGCTGCCGGTGCGCTCGTAGGTCTGGCCGAGCGTGCCGGTGATGCCGGGCAGCAGCGGGCTGCCGGCCACGCGCGCCGCCTGATCCGCCTGCACGATTCGGGCGGCGGCCGCGCGCACGTCCAGGCTCTGGGTGGCGGCCAGGTCGATCAGCCGGTCGAGCTCCGGGACGCCGAAGCCGCGCCACCAGTCGGTGGGTGGGGGCGCTGCGGTGGGGGCCGTGGGGAGGGCGGAGGTGAAGGTGGCCGGGACGTCCAGCCTCGGAGGGTGGTAACGCGGGCCGACGCCGCAGCCGGCGAGCGTGAGGACGGCGAGCAAAGCTGCCGGGCGGCGGTGGGCGGGCATGTCGGGGGGCACCCTACCATCTATGGGGCTTGCCCACGTTGCGCAAACATGAGGAAAGCGAAGGAAAGGCGGCCGGAAGGCAAGGCAAGTAGTTCTTTTTTGAAAAAAAGAACCAAAAAACTTTCGTCCCCTGAGTACACGCTGAGGGAGACTCCGCGACAGCCGGACCAAAAGTCTTTTGCTTCTTTTCTTCAGAAAAGAAGGCCTTGCTTTCCTGCTTGCTGGAGTCACACCTCGCGGCCGCGTCTCCAAACGCCATCGGTTCTTTTTTGCAAAAAAGACATCCTCCTTCAACCGTGAGTACAGAACCGCGTTGTCTCGGTCCGGAGAGACACCAGGATAAGCGCCATGCTGATAGAGACGTGCGACGCGGACCACGCGCTCGCCCATGACCTGCGGGACTTCATCGCCGCACCCGACTTTCCGTGCGTGGGCGCCAAGGCGGCGCTCTCGCGCGACCAGATCGCCGTGGTGGTGGCGCGCGACATCGGGTCGGGGTGGGATGATCTGCGCATCTACCCGCTGCTGCTCGACTGGGTGGAGAGCTACCGGGCGGACCCGACGCTGTTCCGCAGTTTTGCCGTGGTGTTCGAAGGGCCGCGCAACCTGTCCGAGACGCAGTTCGAGCGGTGCCTGTGGAGCCGCCTGCAGTCGTTGACCGACAAGGACGCCTGGTCCGGCAAGCCCTACGATCACCGGGTCAGCGACAACCCGCACGACACGGATTTCTCGCTGAGCTTTGGCGGCGAGGCGTTCTTCGTGGTGGGCCTGCATCCGTCTGCCAGCCGCCCGGCGCGCCGGTTTGCCGCGCCGACGATGATCTTCAACCTGCACGACCAGTTCGAGCGGCTGCGCGCCGAGGGCACCTACGACAAGCTGCGGCGCAGCATCCTCTCGCGCGACATGGCGCTGGCCGGCTCCGAGAACCCGATGCTGGCGCGCTTCGGCGAGGCGTCGGAGGCGCGCCAATACAGCGGCCGCGCGGTGGGTGAGGGATGGGAATGCCCGTTCCACCCAGCCGGGCGCAAACAGGGCGCCGCGTCCGAGTGATCTGCGAGATACCGCCGCGCTCCGGCGTGGCGTTCCGCGTGGCGCGCGGCCAGACGCTGCGGGTGATCGACCCGCAGGGCGAACAGGTGGCCGACCTGCTCGCGTTCAACGCAAACGACATCGACGAGGTGATCTCGTCCGGCCGCACGCTGGATTACGCCAGCCGCATCTACCTGACTGCGGGCGACCCGATCTACTCCAACCGCAGCCGGGTGTTGCTGCGCATCGTGGAGGACACGGTGGGGCGGCACGACTTTCTGCTGACGCCGTGTTCTGCGGACACGTTCCGCATCATCTACGGTGACGTGAACCCGCATCGCGGCTGCTTCGGTAATTTGGCCGAGGCGCTGGCGCCATACGGCGTGACACCGGACAACATACCAGTGGCGTTCAACGTTTTCATGAACGTGACGGTGGACGGCGGCAGCGGCGCGCTGAAGGTGGAGCCGCCGCTGAGCCGGGCGGGAGATCACGTGTTATTTGCGGCCGAAGAGGATTTGATCGTGGGGCTGACGGCGTGTTCTGCGTTGCAGTCTAACAACTATGCGTTCAAGCCGATCAGGTACGAAGTCGAGTAACCGGGCCGGCCCGGGGTTTCGATCCTTGAACTTCGGCCAAGAACGCAAGCCTGCTTTTTTGAAAAAAAGCAGCAAAAAACTTTTGATGCTGCTGTCGCGGAGCTTTCTGCAGCACGCGTGCAAGGGGAGAGGTTATAGCTTTTCTCAGTGTCTGCCGCCCTGCTGGCAATCTCACGCCGTTTTGTCATGCGACAGTGAGTGTGCGGAGAAGTCCGCGACAGCCGTAACAAAAGCTTTTTGCTTCTTTTTCTCGAAAAAGAAGCGCTTGCTTACGCTTTGACTTCCTGCACTGCCCGCCAAGCCTGATCGATGGCCGAATCCGTATAAGCCGCCGCCCCAGCATCCGAGTTTGCGATACTGATCCGCCCGAACCGTGCCCGGCCGATTTCGTGCGGTGCCTGGCCCGGCGGGTAGTCCGGATCGAACAGCACGTTGTACTCGTAGGCATAGCCGTGTGGCCAGCGGTTGACGGTGATGGCGGTGATGTCGCGCGCGGGGTCGAAGCCTGCGCTGCCCAGCGTGCGGCCGAGCTGGTCGCGGATGTTGCGTTCGAAGGTTTCGAAGCTGGTGGCCAGCAGTTCCGCGTGGCCGAGCCGGTGCTGCGTGCGTTCGTCCAGGCCCGGATGGCACGGCACGCGCGTCATGCGCAGCAGCATCGGCTGATCGGGCGAGCGGACCGAGCTGTAGCCGCCGATGTCGACCACCGGGTTGAGCCAGAGCGTGCTGTGGTAGGAGCCTGGCGCGTAGACGCGGCTGATGCCGAGTTGGTGGAACGCACGCCAGTTGGTCAGCGCCACCGTGGTGTAGACCAGCGGTATCTTTACCAGGCTGTGCAGCGCATCCTTCTGCGATTTGGGCAGCTCCGGGCACAAATAGGGGATCATCATGTTGTAGCAGGCGAGAACGCATTGGTCTGCGCGCGCGCGGATCACCTGGCCGGCACGGGAGTACGCCACTTCAACGCCGGTTGAGTGGTCGGCACCACCGATGTTGCGCACGCCGACGACGATGCTGGAGAGGCGGATGCGGGTGGCCTGGCCGGCGCGGTCGAGCTGCGTGTAGTCGAGCCGGCTGGTGACCGCGTCTTCCGCGGTTGTGCCGGGGAGTGCGGCGGGGATTAGGCGGCGGACCAGCAAGCGGGCGATGCTGGCGTTGCCGTCCGGGAAATGGAACGTGTAGGAGCCGCCGTCGGCCGCGTAGCCTTCGGCGGTGTTGCCCATGTGCGGGGCCGCACCTGGGGCGAGGTTGAGGCCCTGGAAGCCGGGAAAGTCGAAGCTCCAGACGTCCAGCGCGGAGACGGCGTCCGCACCCACGCCCCACTCGTCGTGGCTGAGGGTCTGGAAGTAGGGCAGGGCGGCCGGGTCGCAGCCGGCGATGTGCAGCAGGAAGTCGCGGTAGCTGATGCGGGAGAGGCGGGCCTTTTTTTCGTCCGAAGACAGGCCGGGCATGTAGTCGGTGTGCGCCTCGTTGATGCGGGCGATGTCCTGGCGGGCGCGCGGCGAGAGCGGGGCGCGGGCCAGCAGGTCGGCCCAGGGGCGTTTGTCTTGTACGGCGGCGAGGTAGTCGGCACCGAAGGTCTCGCGGTCGAAAAAGATGCCGCGGCCCAAGCCGGCGTCCTTGTAGAAATCCTTCTGCGCGCAGCGTTCTTCCAGCTTCACCGGGTTGATGCCGAGGCTGCGCAGCAGGCCGTCGGCGACGCGGCTGTAGGGGCGCGGCGAGTCGATCTCCAGCGTGCCGCCGTTCATCAGCTCGGTGCGGCCGGCCAGGGTGAACTCGTTGCGTTTGGCGTGGCCGCCGACATCGTCGTGGTTGTCGAGAATGAGGATGCGGGCGGCGGGGTGGTCTTGGCGGTAGAAATACGCCGCGGCCAGGCCGCTGATGCCGCCGCCGACGACGATGAGGTCGTAGTCGGCCTCGCCCGGTTCGGGGGCGGGGGCGGTTTTCCAGAAGGTGCCGTCGCGCAGGCTGTGCGCCACCTCGAAGGATCCGGGGTGGCTGCCGCGCATGCCGGTGCTGACGGGCGGATAGTAGCCGGGCGAGTCCTGTGGGGCGGCGTGGGCGGGCAGGGCGCCGGCGAGGCCGAGGGCGGCGGCGCCGTGGAGGAAGTCTCGGCGCTGGATGGGGAGGTGTCGATCGGTCTCGGTCATGGAGGAAGAAAGGCCTTCTTTTTTGAAAAAAAGAAGCAAAAAACTTTTACTGCGGCTGTCGCGGTTTCGCCTGGTGAGCGCGCGACAGCGGAGACAAAAGTTTTTTGGGCTCTTTTTTTCGAAAAAGAACCGCTTTCTTAAGCTATCTGCACCTTCTCGTTGCCACCCGGATGCGGCGGCTCGCCCGTCACCGCCGCCTTCACGTAGCCATACAGGTGCAGCATGGTGGACGACGGCGCGTCCCAGTACTCCGCCTGCTCGACGGTGACCTTGAGGATGGCGATGTCGGGGTCGTCCACGCCCTTGGGAAACCAGGTGCGCATTGGCTCGGCCCAGTGTGCCTTGATCTCCGCCTTGTCGCGGACGACCTCCGCGGTGCCGGACATGGAGATGTAGTTCTGGTGCGAGGAGTCGGCGTAGCTGACGCCGACGCGTTCGTGGCTGCCCACCTCGCGCACCTTGTGGGCGGAGGCGTGGGTGTAGAAGTAGAGCTCGCCGGTGAAGTCCTTCTGGGCGGCAACCATCGGGCGGCTGCGCAGGTGGGGGCCGTCCTCGCTGGTCAGCATCGCCGTCCTGATGTCCTGGATCATGGCGGAAATCTTCTTCAGCGTGTCCGGGTCGGCGGTCTTGGTCATGCGTCTGCTCCGCTATCGTGTGTGATGGCCATGACGCATACGGCCGGCCAAGTTTCCCCGGCCGGCGATGCGGCTGGGCGGACCGGTAGCGGCGCGGGCTGCTTCTGTGGCAGGAGTGAGGGCATGCGACCGACCTATCTTACCGGCTGCGTGCTGCTGGCCCTGGCCGGCAGCGCCGCAGCGCAGGACACTGCCCCGGCGTTGGGCGAAGCCACCACCAGGCTGCAGGACGCGACCGTGGTGGCACGCGGGACCACCATCAGGATCACCAGGCTGCCGATCCACACGGCCGGGGGCACGATCTACCGCGACGTGACGATCGAGCTGCACGTGGACCAGCAGGGCAGGGTGACGCTGGCCACCGACAGCGCCGGCCGGGCGATCGCCGCCGGCGTGCCAGTCAGCCCCGCGTTGCCGCGGAGCCCGGGCGCGCCGGCTTCCGTATCAGCGGGGCAGGCGCAGGTGGCACTGCAATCGGTGCCGAGCGGCCAGGCGGCGGCGGGCGCCATCGAGCTGCCGCAGCAGCCCTCGCCGCCTATCGTCTACCAGAAATTCACCCCGGGTACTTACACGGCGCCGGACGGCTCGCTGATCCAAGTGGAGGACCAGGGCATGGACCTGATCCACCACGTGCCGGCCTGGTCGCTGAGCTCGCCCACGGGTGCCTCGATCACCAGCGCCGTCTGGTGGTCCGGGCCGCCGTTCCTCAACCCGCGGTCCAACAGGCTGAAGCGCGCGCAGATAACTGGTACGGACTACGCCTACGGCGTGTCGGACGCGGGAAGCAGCAGCGTGTTCGGCACCGGAGCGCTGATCGGCGTGAAGCAGGTGGGCCGCACGCTGCAGATCGTGAGCTTTCACCACGGATGCTGCACGGATGAGGAGCAGCCGGTGGCTACGCTGAGTTTTACGCGCGTCGGCGGCTGATCCGAAAGCGATGCCGCGGATAGGTTGTTGCCGTGGCTATTGAGTAGCCAAGGCTTTCTTTGGAAATTGTCTCGCGCCGCAACAGGTCGAACGTATAACGGCGGTCGGGGATCGCCAGGATTAGGCGGCCGTGCGGGTTAAGCCTTCCGGCGACCTCGTCGAGCCATCTTAACATGTCTGGGACGTGCCCGATGAGGTGACTGGCGATGACGAAGTCGAAGCGCTCGCCGGGGAGACACTGCGCGAGCGAGTGATCGCCCCATACGGCGTCGAGCGGCACGATGTTGTCGAGCGCTACGGCGGGATCGTGAGCATACTTGGCACGCAGGAAGGCAACGTCCGCATGGTCGACGAACTTGATGCCGGCAACCGGTGAGGTGGAGCATCGGCGAGGCGAGCGCACCGATATGTCCTGACCGGACTCACGTGCGACGAGGCCGGCGGGCAGCTTTTCTTCGCGGGTGAGTTTGATGATTGGCCCTGGGACGTGCGTCTGTCAAAGCCTAGTTGGGGCTGAGAGGCTGTTCCAAAGAGAACGGCCTGTGGGGATTTCTCAACCGGGCGATGAGAATGCGGTCCTCCTATCCGGTCAGTATCGACGTTGGATGGAAGGCACGTGATGTCCGATGTGCAACAAAGGCCAATCCCGCTGGACTCACTCTGCTTTCCCGGATTGGCACGCGAACGAGAGGATCTGTATTATCGTCGTTCCAACTCCTTGCGTCGAACATGAAAGAACGGCCACACGTAAGGCTGCTAGGTGAAGGCAGGATGGAGGAACTTGCATACGAAGACGCGAGTTGTGTTCGGCTCAGACTGACGGAACGGACATGCGCCGCCTTGAGCCGCCTAAACGTTTTCGTCAGCCGTCACGAGCAGTGCCCGCCTGAGCCGAACCGGGAGATACGCGTTCCAAAGACTGCGCGGTTTGAGGAATACACGTCATTCCTCGGCGACTTCCACACCATCGGCGCGTTTTCCTACGCCGAGACCCCGAGTTTGAGAGCTGAGATCGGCAGGTATTGCTCGATCGCGAGCCACGTCATCGTCTTCGGGGAGCGGCACCCGATCGAGCGTGTCACCTCATCGGCAATGACCTACTGTTTCGCACCCAACTGGAACAAGCCGCAATTCATCCGTGCGCACAAGGTGTTGTTGGGTGGTCTGCATCAGCCGGACATGACCGGCATACCGCCTTTTTCCCCGCCCATCGTCCACAACGATGTCTGGATCGGTCAGCACGTCCAGCTTGCACAGGGCATCACTGTCGGCACGGGTGCGGTGATCGGTGCCGGGGCGGTCGTGACCAAAAACGTCGCTCCCTACACCATCGTTGGCGGCAATCCGGCCAAGCCGATCCGTGAACGTTTTCCAGCCGCTTTGGCCGAAAGACTGCTGGCATCGCAATGGTGGTTGTACGATCCTGCCATCCTTTGGGAGTTGGGCTATCGCGATCCGGAAGATTTTTGTGACCGGCTCGATGCCGCACTGCGCA
Source organism: Acetobacteraceae bacterium (assembly GCA_965198755.1). Taxonomy (GTDB): domain Bacteria; phylum Pseudomonadota; class Alphaproteobacteria; order Acetobacterales; family Acetobacteraceae; genus BOG-908. The sequence continues at coordinate 1,480,288 of OZ240673.1, read as the reverse complement.
ATGGCAGCCTCCCCCGATTGGAGGTGAGAACGCTGGGTTGGCGGGACATCTTGAACGAGGTCGGCGATGGTCGTCCGGCCGCGAGCAGCTTGCCACACAAGCCGCGAGTTTTGATGACGAGTTTTGGGAATACGGTTTTCGTCGACCCGACATCAGGTCTCCGGCACGGCCCGCCGCTACCCGGCAACGCCACGGTGTTCGTCCATGCGGACGGACGAGTTGTAGAACTCGATTGTCCTGTCAGGCCGGTAGGCGCTCAACAGCCTGCCAACCCGCAATGCGATCCTGCCCTGGTGCTCGGCAAGTTTGAGATGGTGGCCGCAGCGTCGGGCTGCTTCGGGTTGCGAAAAGGCGCGCTGTTTCTTTGTGCCGAGCCTGATGGACGGGTGACGTTGTCACGCGGTCAGCTCGGGCCATGGGAACAGTTCCGATCGGACGCGCCGCACAACGGGTGAGCACGCCTGGATTGCGCGCTCACCGAGCCAGTCCGGATCGGACCGGCGCCATCCCGATCCGGTCAGATCCGAGCGGATGTTCTCGATCCAGAACCATCCGCTCGCCTAACTCCGCAACACCGCATGCACCGCCCCGTCCCGGCGCAGCACGTTCATCGCCACCTCGTTGCCCATGCGCCGCAGCACCACCGAGATCCGGCCGTCCCCCACGGTCAGGTTGTGCAACGTCACCTCGCCGAGGAAATCCGGCAGGCGCGGCCTGTCGAACACCACGCTGCGTTCGGCGACGTCGAACCGCAGCCCAAGGCACGCCGCCAGCGCCGCGTGCAGGGCGGTCGCCGCCCAGGCTTGCGGCGAGCAGGCCACCGGGTAGAAGGTCGGCCCCTGTCCGCGGCGGCGCGCGAAGCCGCAGAACAGTTCCGGCAGGCGGCGGAGGTCCACGTAGAGCGACGCGTCGAACAGGCCGGCAAACAGGCGCTCGGCCTGCGGTTTCAAGCCGTAGCGCGACAGGCCGAGCGCGATTACCGCGTTGTCGTGCGGCCAGACCGAGCCGTTGTGGTAGCTCATCGGGTTGTAGCGCGCCTCGCCGCTGGCCAGCGTGCGGATGCCCCAGCCGTTGAAGAAGCGGCTGCCCATCAGCCCGTCGGCCACGCGTTGCGCGCGCGCCGGCGCGCAGATGCCGGTCAGCAGCAGGTGGCCGGCGTTGGACGCGAGCACCTCGCAGGGACGCCGCTCGCCGTCCAGTGCCAGCGCGTAGGTGCCTAAGCCCTCGCACCAAAAGCGCGCCTCGAAGGCGGTCTGCAGGCGCTCGGCCTTCACGCCTTCGGCCTGGGCGATGTCGGTGTGCCCCAGCAGCCGCGCGATGATCGCCGCCGCGCGGCGTGCCGCGTAGACGTAGCCCTGCACCTCCACCAGCGCGATCGGGCCGGTGGCCAGCGAGCCGTCGGCGTGGCTGATGCTGTCGAAGCTGTCCTTCCAGCCCTGGTTGGCGAGCCCCTCCTCGGTCTGGCGGAAGTAGCTGACGAAGCCGTCCGGGTCGCGCGCGGCGTAGGTGTCCATCCAGGCGAGTGCGGCGCGGATGTTGGCCCAGATGGCGGCGATGCTGGAGAGGTCGCCGGTGCGCTCGAGGTAGGCGCCGGCCAGCATGACGAACAGCGGGGTGGCGTCCACGCTGCCGTAGTAACGGCGGAACGGCACCTCGCCCAGTTCGGCCATCTCGCCGTGGCGCACCTCGTGGAGGATTTTGCCCGGCTCGGCGTCGGACGCCGCGTCGTGCGTGGTGGACTGGTTTGCGGCGAGGTAGCGCAGCACGCCGGCGGCGATGGACGGGTCCATCCACAGCACGTTCAGCGCGGTCAGGATGGCGTCGCGGCCGAAGGCGGTGCTGAACCACGGGATGCCGGCGTAGGGGTAGGGACCGGTCTTCTTCTCGGTGGTCAGCATGGTGAGGTCGCTGATGGCGCGCCGCATCGCCTCGTTAAACACCTCGTTGGAGGTGTCGATGCCGGCGGAGGACGCGCTGCGCTGGCGGGTCCAGCGGCGCTGGTCCAGCATGCATGACAGGAACGTCTCCGACGCGCGGCGCGGTCCCACGGCGCGGTCGCAGGCGGCTTCAACGAAGATCAGGCTGCGTCCGTGCGGCGGCAGGTGCACGCTGAACAACGCGCGGCCCTCGTCGATGCGCTCGGGTTGCGGCTGGAAGTGCAGCTCGGTGGCGCGGCGGCGCTCGTCCAGGCCGGTATAGGCCAGCGTCACGCTGTCCTGGGTGACGCTGGCCGGCTCGTGGCGCCCGTGCCGGGTGCGATGCATGCCGCGCACTTCGAAGAGGTCCACGAAGTCGGCACCGTAGCGGACCTCCACCTGGATGGTGCGGGCGGCCACGTCGAAGTTGCGGATGGAGATGCGCTCGTGACAGACGCCGTTCCACAGGAAGCGCGAGCGGCGGATGTGGATGAGGTTGGCGGCCAGGCCGTCCGGCCCGCATTTCGGCAAGTCCGGGTTGGCCAGGTCGCAGGTGAGCGTCGCGTTGTCGTCGCGCAGGGTGGAGCTGAGCAGGACGAGCTGGCGGCCGCCCACCACGAGTTCGAACTCGGAGAGGTAGCGGGTGTCGTTGAAATAGAGGCCCTGGGTGCCGCCCTCGCCGGGGCGGATGTCGCCGCGCTGGTCGAAGACGCCGAACATGTCGTTGTGCTTGAGCGTGTTGAAGCGCTGCTCGACCAGCGAGACCTGCGCGGTGATGGCGAAATCGTCCTGGTCCTGGGTGTGGTCGAGCATGCGTGCCTTTGGTCCCGGAGGGGTGTGAGTCCCAACCGCCGGGGGGAGGCTGCGTTCCCGCGTTGGAGGCGGTAGCTGCGTTGTGGGAAACACGGGAGAGAAGGCAAGCGGTTCTTTTTTGAAAAAAAGAACCAAAAAACTTTTGTTCCCTGGGTGTGCGCTGAAGGAAACTCCGCGACAGCAAGACCAAAGGTTCTTTGCTGCCGCATTCAAAGAAGCAGGCGTTGCCTTCTTCGCCGACGTCTAATACCAACCGGCCTGAAGGTTGACCGTTCCGAAGCAAGCAAGGCCTTCTTTTCTGAAGAAAAGAAGCAAAAGACTCCTGTCTGCGCTGTCGCGGTCCCTTCCGGAGAGCGCGCGACAGCGGAGTCAAAAGTTTTTTGGTCCTTTTTTCAAAAAAGGACTGCTTTCTTTCTATGAGTCAGCATCAACGCCAGTTGGTATGAGGTCGAGTTTTTAGGGCTGCTGGTGAAAGGTGTTCCGTACCTGACGCGGCAGGCAAGGCCTGCTTCTTTGCAATGAGCAGCAAAAAACTTTTGTCCCTGCTGTCGCGGCATTCCCCGCAGCGTGCGCCCAGGAGACAAAAGTTTTTTGGTTCTTTTTTTCAAAAAAGAACCGCTTGCCTTGCCTTCCACTGGTCCCAAAAAGCGAACCTATCCTAGAACCCGACCCGCGCCCCCGCCAGCACGCTGGGCCCGGGCGTCTGGTACCCGTTCGCCGGCTCGAAATGCGAGTTCGCGATGTTCTTGCCCCAGGCGAACAGCTGCAGCGCCGGTGTTACCTGATAGGTGACGTTCAGGTTCACCACGAAGCCGTTTGGCGAGAGGCCCTGCACGAAGCCTTCAGCACCGGTGTCGCTGGTGATGTAGTCCTGGAACGACCCGGTATAAGTCAGCTCCGGCACGATGGTCAGCGCCGGGACCGGGGAGATGCGCAGGTCGGCGCTGCCCTGGTTGTATGGCCGGCGCAGCAAGATTTCGTGCGTGTCGAGGTCGCGGGCGTCGGTGTAGGTGTAGGTGAGGTCGGCCTGCAGCCAGCGTGCCGCGCGCAGGGTGAGCGTGGCCTCCACGCCCTCGGTGCGGGCGCGTGCGATGTTGACGGGCGCGTAGTCCGTGCCGTTCGGCTGCAGCACGTCCTCGATCAGGTCGCGGATGCGGTTGTGGAAGTATTCGACGGTGACGCTGGCGGTGCCGAGGCGCGTGGGCGGCAGGTCGGTGGTGACGCCGGCCTCGTAGCCGTCGCCGCGTTCGGGCCGCAGGTTCGGGTTGCCGACGAAGCCGTAGCCGAAGCCGTAGTTGTCGCGGCCGTAACGGTCGTTCAGCGCCGGGGCGCGGAAGCTGGTGCCGTACGACGCTTTTATGTGGGAGAGCAGTTCGGGCAGGTCGAAGGCGCCGCCGAGCCGCCAGGTGAACGCGTCGCCGGCGATGCTGGTCGCGTCCTCGCGCAGCTGGGCGGTGACGGCCAGGCGCTGGAAGGCGGTGGTTTGCAGGCCGGCGTAACCGGCGTCCGAATCGGCGTGGGCCTTGACGCCGCCCGTGAAGTCCGGGCTGTCGAAGGCGAGATCGTTGTTCTTGGTGTCGACGCGGTCGCTGACGTGCTCGTAGCCGAAGCTCGCCGAGCTGGCGGTGAGAAAGGCGTGATCGGGCAGGCGGATGGTGTTGTTCCACTGCGCGTCGCCGCGACGCCCGTGGTAGCGGTCGTCGGACTGCGCCTGGCTGGGGTCGGCCGGCCTGAAGGCCACGGTGTACTCGCGGTCGCGCTGGGTGCCGGTCAGGTACAGGCTGGTGTCCCACGCGCCGTCCAGAAGCTTGCTGGTGACGCCCAGGCGGCCGAACAGTGAGGCGTCGTAGCCGGTGGCGTTGCCGGCGTCGAAATCGGGTTCGTCGTAGCCGTATTTGGCGTCGCGGGCGCGGACCAGCACCGAGAAGCGGGTGTCCTTGAAGGGGGTGGCGCCGAGGTCAATTTCGGCCTGCTTGCTGCGGTCGCCGTCCGCCTCGCCGGTGTGGATGGTGCGCTCGCGCTTTGGGGTCTGGTCGAAGCCGCGCGTGGAATAGCCTTCGACGCTGGCGGCGTAGTCGTAGATGCCGAACCCGCCATGCACGTCGCCCTGTGCCAGCAACTGGTCCGGGTTGCCGCCGGCCAAGGTGAGGTGGCCGTGCGGGGCGCCCGTGCCGTGGCGGGTGATCAGGTTGATGACGCCGCCGATGGCACCCGAGCCGTACAGGCTGGAGAGCGGGCCGCGCACGATCTCGATGCGCTCGACATCCTCCAGCGTGTCGACGCCGAAGTTGAAGGCACCGCCGGGGTCGGACGGGTCGTTGATCGGCACGCCGTCGCGCAGCACGAGCACGTGGTTGGAGTTGGTGCCGCGGATGAACACGCTGCTTTGCGAGCCGGGGCCGCCGAGCTGAACCACGCGCAGGCCGGGTACGGCGGCGAGCGCGTCGGTGAGCGAGACGTAGCCGCGCTCCTCGATGGTGCGGCGGTCGATGACCGTGACGCCGGCGGGCAGGTTCGCGACCTGGCTGGGCGTGCGGGTGGCGGTGACCACGATGTTCTCCGGACTGTCCGGGTTAGCCTGGGCGAAAGCGAGGCTGGGCACGGCGCAGGGCAGGACGGCGAGGGCGGCGATACAGGTCGGGCGCATGGGTACGGGACTCCACCGGACGCGACGAGGCTCGTCGCGGACGCAAACACGGCGATTGCCGCAGGCGGGTCTCTCTCCCACTGCTTCGGTGCACCCCGCCCGACGCGCGCGAACAGTCTCGACACCGGCCGGTCTCCTGGCTTGCGGTCCGGCGCCCCGCGTGAGGCGCCGCCTGCTCCGCCTTCTCACCGCGTCGGCGGCAATGGCTTGATGGAGCAGGCCTTTGGGAGACCGCCTACAGTTGCGGGGGCAGCCGCGGTTTCGCACCGCGTTCCCGAACACCGGTATCTGGGGCGGGGTGTAGCGGACGTTGAGAAGGGAAGGAAGGCCTTCTTTTTCGAGAAAAAGAAGCAAAAAGCTTTTGGGTCGGCTGTCGCGGACGGCTGAAACAACCGTATGAATAACAAAAGACGTAACGTTGACCGGTTGGCTTAGCCCTGACGAGTCATATGCGAGGTTGACCTGTGCCTGACCTGACTGTGAAGCGCCGCCGAGTTCTGGTGTTCAATATACCGCCTTCCCGCCATTTGGCATCTGACCGACTTGTTTGACGGGTTGGCCTAAGCCGGGGTCCGTTGCCAACGCCTGTAGGAGGTCTACCCCCGGCGCTTCCGTTGCACTTACTCTGCAACGATGACGTCGCCTTTTTAATCGGCTGTAATGCCTGTTTCAACGCTGAGCAGCAAAGGTGCTTCCTTGCCGGCTATGCTTACGAACCATTCCTTCGGACGTGATCCTTGCGCGATCGGTCGTTCGAGAGAGATAGGACAGCCGAAATCCGCTGCCCGCCGATCATTTCAAACGAGGCTTGGTGCTTCCTCCAAACAGAAGCGCCAATAGCGAGGTAGCTTCTATTGCTCGAACCGAATGTGCACGGCCGATCCCTCTTTTGCGGTAGGAAATTCGAGCATCCCATCAGAAAGGCAAGTCACAAGGTGGATACGTCAAACTGGCCCAACCATCAACGACCGTTTGATACAAACAAAACAGAAAGGCAATTCTTGAAGTTTAGTCTGATCTCTGCCTGTTATGATCCGAATGTCATGGTTGCGGCCCCCATCGCAATGTTGCCGGCGACTTATCGATGATTGCATCGACTTTTGGGGTGAGCAGAATGGCGGCAGGAATGGCTGCAAATACAATGGCACCCAACAGTGGCCAGTCGCCTTCAACAAGAGGCAAACCGACAATGCTGACAGCGGTGAGGGACATCAGCGCGAAGCTAAATCTGGAACGAGCCTTAAGCTTGCGGAATAGCCAACGAATACAAACGAAGAGCAATGCGGTAAAGCCAAATCCTATCGCGATGAAAACGGGGCTTAGAACGATAAGCGCAGCCGCATTTATTCCATCCAAGTTACTTAGGTTGGGCGTCTCCTCGAAGATGAGAACCGCCGCCGGCGGAAGGATACAAACTACCCAACGCATTTGCCTGCTCACGTGCTGCCACGCGTGGCAGCGTTACACGAAACTCGACAGACGGGAAGTTGCGCTGGGTTCAGGCCACAGGCATAAGTGAAGACGTTCGGAACGCCGCATGAAGTTCATACTGTCGTCGCTAGAAAAAGATCCAGCCAGACTTTTCCCACTGATACTCCCGGATTTGTATGTACCTATTTCCGTGTGGACTGTGAGCGCCGCTCCGTCTACAAAGCGTAGAGTGAAGCTCAATTCCTGTCGCTCTAGCCCAACCACCTCTTTGAAAAGAAGACGATGCAGCAGAAGTGGCGGGCCTTCGTTGGCTACGCAATTGTATGCGTGCCTTGTTCCCTGGATGTCGACGTGCGCCGTATGCATCAAGGCAGATTTGCCCAACCTCATCTCCAACAAGCAGCATTAAATCCTTAGACGTCGGCATCGGATGCATGAGTGTAACGTATCACGAAGTGCTCAGACACCGACCCCGAGGCCAACCTCGTTCAGAAGTCAGGACTTTCGGAACAAAGCTCCAGACTAATCCAGGTAACATAGGTAGTAATGTCCGAGCAGATGCCTTGCCTTGCCCGCGCACCCTTCTCCCCATGCCTCTTCAATTGAAGGAGGATACTGATGTTTCGCCATGGGTAATGCGATCTCATCGGTTGTATCATAGATCAAAAAGACATTCTTGCTTCCAGCAAAGCCAACAGACCAATCGTAAACGGCGAATCTTGGAGGTTTGATGTTGGAATGTGGGGCTCCGTACATCAGCGTTGTCTTTCCAATCCCAACTAAGATCGATAACCCGAGATGAAAGTATAGTGCTACCCATACCAACTGAGTCCACAGTAGACTAGGTATTGCAATTGCAAGCACAGTAGAGGCGGCAGTGCGATATCGTTTTGAAAAACACAACCTAAACGCAACGATTAAAATTGAACTTTGCCAAGGGTGCAACGACTAGTAAGAGAGGGGCTAGCAGAAAACTTACAATCCCAGGAAGCTGACAAAGCAGGATAAGACATGCCGTGATGGCAACGGCGGCGATGGTCGGCCACAGCAGCCATGTGTCATTAGGCGAACGCGAGAGCTTAGCAAAATACGAGCTAATCGGCGGGAGCAAAGCCTTCATCTCTGCGCCTTTCGCCAAAGAGCTCGACGTAGAAATCCCCCGGCCATGGGCGGGATCAAACAAGCATGTGAGGCACTGTGCTCCTGCCACATTCACACATAATATCAAAGTTCATCGGCGGCTTGGCACAAGTCAAGACTTTCGGGCTTTATCATGAGCAAGCCTTCCCAGGCAGTTACGCTTTCCAGAAAAGACGCCCAAATGTGATTCAGTTACCGCCAGTTTTAGTTGTCGGCTGCTGTCATTTAGCTTCCGAAGCTGCCAGTAAGCTTTTGGCCAGCTAGCCGCCTAGCTTTTCGCCTCGGCCGCGGCCCCGCTTTCGTTTGGATAACGAGAAGCCTCCGTAGCCCACCCGCCAGGAGACAAAAGTATTTTGGTTCTTTTTTTAAAAAAGAACCGCTTGCCTTGCCTTTCCCCTTCAGCCTACGCACCCGCCCATGCTCTCTGCCTTCCGCAAGCTCGTAAACACCTGGCCCGCCCGGGTCCTCCTCCTCCTTCTGGTCGCCTCCTTCGCGTCCTGGGGTGTGGCCGACGTGGTGCGCAACATCGGCCAGGGCAGCAGCGCTGTGGCCACCGTGCAGGGCCACGACATCACGCCGCAGCAATTCATGGCCGAATACAAGACCGGCCTGCAGCGCTATGCCGAGCAGCTGGGCGAGGCCGGCCAGGTGCCAGAGACCCTGCGCCTGCAGGTGGCCCGCCAGACGCTGGACCGGCTGATCACCCAGCAGGCGCTCTCGACCCAGGTGGCGCGCCTGGGCCTGGCCGTGCCGGACAGCCAGTTGCGCGACCAGGTGTTCGCGATGAAGGAGTTCCAGGGCGTCGACGGTAAATATTCCCGCCAGGCGATGGCCCAGGTGCTCGCCGCCAACTCGATGAGCGAGGCGCATTTCCTCGACCTGGTGCGTGGCGACATTGCGCAGAACCAGCTGTTGCAGACGGTGGCCGCCTCCGCCGCACCCTCCAAGTTGCTGACCGGCCTGGTCTACCGCTACCTTTACGAGCGCCGCGCGGCCGACGTGCTGAGCTTCCCCTTCGCCGGCCAGCCGCTGCCCGCGCCACCGCCCGAATCCGTGCTGCGCCGCTTCTACGACAACCACCCGCACGACTACACCGAGCCGGAGTACCGCCACGTGAAGGTGGCCATCCTCTCGCCCGACAGCATCGGCCGCAGCCTGACCGTGTCGGACGCCGACCTGCACGCCTGGTTCGACGCCCACAAGGCGCAGTACGTGGCGCCGGAGAAGCGCTCGCTGGAGGTGATCACCGCCGCCTCGGCCGATGCCGCCGCCAAGCTCGCGTCGCAGTGGAAGGAGGGGGCGAGCTGGGACGCGATCCAGGCGGCGGCCAAGGCGGCCGGCGCGTCCGCCACGCCGCTGGAGAACGCCACCATCCAGGAAGTGCCCTCGCCGGAGCTGGCGCGCGCCGCCTTCGCCGCGGCCGAAGGCGCCGTGGTGGGCCCGATCACCGAGCCGCTGGGCAGCTACGTGCTGCGGGTGACCGCGGTGACGCCGGCGAAGAACCCCAGCTTCGACAGCCTGCGCGACGAGGTGCGCAGCAAGGTGGCCGGCGAGCGCGCGCTCGACCTGATCGATGCGCGCGCGCAGAAGCTGCAGGACGCCTTTGCCGGCGGTGCCAAGATCGACGAAGTGCCCGGCGAGCTGGGAGCCACCGGCGCCGAGGGCACGCTGGACGCGCAGGGCAACACGCAGGATGGCAACCCGGCGCCGATCCCCGCGCCGGCCGTCGCCCGCCAGCAGATCATCGATGCGGCGTTCAAGACCAACCCGGGCGATGCGATCCAGCCGACCGAAGGGCCGGACCACGTCTGGTACGCCGTCGCGGTGGACAAGGTGGTCAAGCCGCAGCGCAAGCCCTTTGCCGAGGTGCGCGACCAGGTGCAGTCGGACTGGCAGCGCGACCAGGTGCGCCACAAGCAGGAGACGGAGGCGGCGCGCATCCTTAATCTCACCAAGTCCGGACAGACGCTGGCGCAGGCCGCCTGGGGCAGCGGGATGCAGGTGACGCGCACGCCGCCGCTGTCGCGCGACAAGCCGCAGGCCGGGCTGTCCGCCCAACTCGTGCAGACCTTGTTCACGCTCAAGCCGAACGAGGCGACGATGGCCGACAGCGGCAGCGGCTTCATGGTGATGCAGCTGTCCGCGGTCGTTCCGCCGGACCCTGGCGCGGACCGGATGGGCATGACGCAGACCACGCAGGGGCTGGCCCAGGCGCTGCACGACGACTACCTGCAGATCTACGCATCCGCCCTGCGCGACGAGGCGCATCCGGTGGTGCGCGGCCAGGTGGTGCAAAACCTGATTGCGCAGCCGGGCGAGTGAAGGGAAGGCAAGCGCTTTTTCGAGAAAAAGAAGCAAAAAGCTTTTGTCTCGGCTGTCGCGGACGGCTGAAACGACACGCCTCCTCACGGCGCACCCGAAGAGAACAAAAGTTTTTTGGTTCTTTTTTTCAAAAAAGAACCGCTTGCCTTGCTTCCTGACTCTCCGATGACCGCGAGGGTCGCCTACTGGCGCGGCGTGTCCGACCTGGAAACGCCGGTCGCCGCCTTTCTCAAGCTGGCACACGGCCAGCCCAACACCTTCCTGCTGGAGAGCATCGAGGGCGGCTCGGCACGCGGCCGCTACTCGGTCATCGGCATGGCGCCGGACCTGATCTGGCGCTGCCGCGACGGTGCCGCCGAGATTAACCGCCACGCCCGCGTCGCCCCGCACGCGTTCGAGGCTGATGCGCGCCCGGCGCTCGACAGCCTGCGCGCGCTGCTGGCCGAGACGCGGCTGGAGCTCCCCCCTGGCATGCCGCCGATGATCGGCGGGCTGGTCGGCTACCTGGGCTACGACATGGTGCGGCTGATGGAGCGCCTGCCGGGTGGAACCGAGGACGCGCTATGCCTGCCAGAGGCGATCCTGCTGCGCCCGACCCTGTTCGCGGTGTTCGACAACGTGCGCGACGAGCTGACCCTGGCCGCGCCTATCTACCCCGCCGCTGGCGTGGACCCCGACGCCGCCTGGGACGACGCCCAGGCCCGCCTGGCGCAGGCCCGCGCCGCGTTGGCAGGCCCGCTGCCGCACGCCGCTCCGCCGGTCAGCCTGAAGCCGCAGCCCGAGCCGGTCTCCAACTTTACCCGCAAGGCGTTCATCGGGGTGGTGGAGCGGATGAAGGAGTACATCGCTGCCGGCGACGCGTTCCAGATCGTGCCGAGCCAGCGTTTCACCGCACCGTTCGCGTTGCCGCCGTTCGCGCTGTACCGCGCACTGCGGCGGATCAACCCGGCGCCATTCCTGTTCTTCCTCGATTTCGGCGGCTTCTGCGTGGTGGGCAGCAGCCCGGAGATCCTGGTGCGCCTCCGCGGCGGCCGCGTCACCCTGCGCCCGCTCGCCGGCACACGACCGCGGGGGGCCACCGCCGAGGACGACGCCCGCCTCGAAGCCGAACTGCTCGCCGACCCGAAGGAGCGCGCCGAGCACCTGATGCTGCTCGACCTCGGCCGCAACGACGTGGGCCGGGTGGCCGAACCCGGCAGCGTGCGCGTGGTGGACAGCTTCGCCATCGAGCGGTTCAGCCACGTGATGCACATTAGCTCCACCGTGGAAGGCCGCGCGCGGCCGGGGCTCTCGGCGATCGACGCGCTGGTGGCGGGCTTCCCGGCCGGCACGCTGACCGGCGCGCCGAAGATACGCGCCATGCAGATCATCGACGAGATGGAGCCGCAGCGGCGCGGCATCTACGCCGGCTGCATCGGCTACTTCGCGCCGGACGGCACGATGGACACCTGCATCGGGCTGCGCACGGCAGTGGTGAAAGACGGGCAGATGCACGTGCAGGCGGGCTGCGGCGTGGTGGCCGACAGCGTGCCTGAGGCGGAGTACGAGGAGACGCGGCAGAAGAGCCGGGCGCTGTTTCGCGCGGCGGAGGAGGCGGTGAGGTTTGCGGCTGGGGGAACGTGAGTAAGCAAGCAAGCGGTTCTTTTTTGAAAAAAAGAACCAAAAAACTTTTGTTTCCGCTGTCGCGCGCTCGCCCGCAAGGGTGTGGCAGCGGAGGATATTCGCGTCTTTTCTCGCGGTTCAGAACGTTCTGTCATGCGAGTGGGCGAGAGCAAAGCCACCCGATAATTTCTCACCGGGGGCGCCGAGCACTCCAATGATAGAAATTTCAGGTTGCTTGCAGAAAGAGACCTAATCCCGAAAGGCAGGCAAAACTGGCCACTCAGTAACGATATTGCACTGAATTTTCATGAACATTTAGTTTTGTGTCGATCAGAGCGTCTTCCGGCCTCGCTGAACCGGATAGGCAGGCCAAAAAAACCCGAGCTCTTTACTTTGACGAGCATCTGTATCCGACGCGCGATCCCGTTTGATCGGATGATGCTCTAGCGTCGACGACCGCAGGTGGGCAAGTACTGCGCCTGTTCTAGAAGGTTCAGCGGAAAACATTTCGGTTTTGCTGTCGCGGAGTTTCCATCAGCGCACACCAAGGAAACAAAAGTCTTTTGTTTCTTTTTTTCAAAAAAGAACCGCTTGCCTTGCTTCCTACTCCCCGTCGAAACCCGCCGCTATCACCGCGCCACCTTTACGCCGCATCCTCAAGAACCCCAGCAACCCCACAGCCACCACCGCCAAGCCTGCAGGCTCCGGTATGTCGACCATCGACACGTCGCTCAGCAGCACCACCGGTGGCTCGCCGGTTGGTGTGCCCAGGGCGACGAACTGCAGCGTCTCCGACGTGGCGTTGGCTACGAAGCGCATCGCCACCGTCGTCCATGGGCTCGCACTCTGGCTCGCGGTGTTCTGCAGTGCCGAGATCTGCGACGTGCCGCCGCCGAGGCTGACGCTCCACTGCTCGGTGGTCTTGCCGCTCAGCCCGGTCTGCTGGGAGGCGGCCTGGTAGAACTGCAGAAGGTAGGTCTCGCCCACCTTCAGCCCGGACACCGACTGGGACAGCACGGAGGTGTATTGCGCGTCGCCGTCGACCGCAATCACGTTGCCGCCCAGCGGCGCGTTGCCGATGCCGCTCCAGTAGAGGCCGGAGCCGTTGTTCCAGGCAGACCCGTTGGAGCCGGCAAACAGCACCGAGGAGGGCGTTTTAGTGCCGGTGCAGCCGCCAGTAGCGCAGGTAGCCGACCAGTTGGCGACCGCCGAGGTGCAGGTGCTGCCGCCTGTGTTGGCGCAGAGGTAGCCGCCGGCGCCGCTCAGCGACGTCGAGCTGAAAGTTCCGTTGGTTACCAGGTTGATGGTGTCGGCCGAAGCCGGACCGCTCAGCGCCACCAGCGCCGGCAGCGCCAGGCTGACCAGGTAGGCGCAGCCGGGGAGCAGGTTGGGCGGGCGGCGATGATGCGGCATGGCTGGTCTTTCAGGGTAGGGGAAGCGCGCTTGTGTGTCGGCAGCGACGGACAGTCGCATACGCCACATCGGCGAGGTTGGAGGTTGCCGCGACGAATTTGTTATGGTTACGATACATCTAAGCGGTGGCCGCTGCAAGCTTGCTGATGGGTCGGCGCCGTATTGGTGCGGCGGTCAGGGTGCGCCGCCGCCGCAAGCGGACTTCCCTTGCCGGCCGCAAGGGCCACTTGCTCACGCGAGCATGCCGGGATCACACTCGCCCGACCAGAAGGATACTGCCGCGATGCGCTTCCCACCCGCCCTGGCCCTGGCTGCCGCCCTGAGCATCCCAGCCGCAGCCACCGCCCGCGGCACGCCCGACGGATTTGCCGACCTGGCCGCCCAGCTGTTGCCCGCCGTGGTCAATATCAGCTCGACGCAAAACGTGCAGACCGCCAGCAGCGACAAGGGGCCGGAGATGCCGGTATTCCCGCCAGGCTCGCCGTTCGAGCAGTTCTTCAAGGACTTCATGAACCGTCACGGCCATGGCGGCGGCGGCGGCGGCGGCGGCGATCAGGGCGACCAGGGCGACGACGGGACCGACCAAGACCAGGGCAGTGCCCCGCAGGGCCACCCGCGCCGCATGCAGTCGCTAGGCTCGGGCTTCATCGTCGACCCGTCCGGCATAATCGTGACCAACAACCACGTCATCGACGGTGCGGACGAGATCACCGTCACCCTGCAGGACAACACCTCGTTGAAGGCGACGCTGATCGGCAAGGACGACCGGGTGGACCTTGCCGTGCTGCAGGTGCACGCCGACCACAGCCTGCCGGCGGTGCATTTCGGTGACAGCAATAACAGCCGGGTGGGCGACTGGGTGCTGGCGATCGGCAACCCGTTCGGCCTGGGCGGCACGGTGACCGCCGGCATCGTTAGCGCGCGCGGCCGCGACATCCAGCAGGGTCCCTACGACGACTTCATCCAGACCGACGCGTCCATCAACAAGGGAAATTCCGGCGGCCCGCTGTTCAACATGAACGGCGACGTGGTGGGCATCAACACCGCCATCTTCTCCGAATCCGGCGGTTCGGTCGGCATCGGCTTCTCCATCCCGTCCGATGAGGCGAAGAACGTGGTGGACCAAATCCGCCAGTATGGCCGCCCGCGGCGCGGCTGGCTGGGCGTGCGGATCCAGCAGGTGACGCCCGACATCGCCGAGAGCCTGGGCCTGCACCAGGCCGAGGGCGGGCCGCAAGGCGCGCTGGTGGCCGGCGTGAACCACGACGGCCCGGCTGACCACGCCCACATCCAGAACGGCGACGTGATCCTCAGCTTCAACGGCCAGAAGTTGCGCGAGATGCGCACGCTGCCCCTGGTGGTCTCCGAGACGCCGATCGACAGCCGGGTGCCGGTGGAGGTCTGGCGCGGCGGCAAGCAGATGACAGTGCAGGTTGTCGTCGCCGAGATGCCGGATGACCAGAAGCAGGCCGCCAAGTCGGCCGGCGAGGCGCCGCACAAGGCGCCGGCCAACCCGTCGGTGGACTTTTCCGGTTTCGGCATGAAGCTCTCGCCGCTGACGGACGCGACGCGGCAGAAGTTCAAGATCGACGCGCAGCAGAAGGGCATCGTGATCACCGACGTGGCCAGCGACGGCACCGCGGCCGACCACGGGCTGAAGCCGGGCGACGTGGTGGTGGAGGTGGCGCAGAGCCCGGTCTCCACGCCGGCGGACATGCAGAAGAAGGTGGAGGAGGCGCGCACCAACAGCCGCAAATCGGTGCTGCTGCTGGTGCAGAGCTCGGATGGACTGCGGTGGGTGCCGTTGCCGGTTTCGGCCACGAGAAAGTAAGCAAGCGGTTCTTTTTTTAAAAAAAAGAACAAAAAAACTTTTGTCTCCGCTGTCGCGCGCTCGCCGGACAGAATCGCGATAGCGGAGACAAAAGCTTTTTGCTTCTTTTTCTCGAAAAAGAAGTCCTTGCTTTCTTCCCTGATCGGCGCGCGCAGATCCCCTTCAAGACTATCGTCTGCGGCATCGACGAGCTTGCCGGCTATTGCCAGGCGCGCGTCAACCACGTGCTCTCGGTTTTCCACCTCGGCTGCCCGGTGCCCGTGCGTTCGGCAGTTTTGCCGAGCACGCCAAGCTGGAGCTGCGTTTCAACGACGCAATCGAGCCATGGCCCGGCGTGGTGTTGCCGGTCCGCGCCGACGTGGATTGCTTGCTGGCGTTCGGCCGCGGTCTAGGCGCTGCGGACAGCCTGCTGGTGCACTGCCATGCCGGCTTATCCCGCTCCTCTGCCGCGATGGCGTTGCCGTTTGCGCAGGCTGTGCCGGACGCGAGCGGTGCAGAGGTGTTTGCCAAGATCCTCCGCATAGCCCACAGATCTGGCCGAACCTGCGCATCGTCGGCTCGGCGACGCAGTGCTGGGGCGTAGGGGCGACCTGGTTGCGGACGCTTCCGGCATGTATTGTGCGCAGATGGAGTGGACATCCGGCCTGGGTGAGCAGTTCCGCCAAGGGCGTGGGCGCGAAGTAATACCAGCGGCCCTGGAATTTGACTCTCCGAAGTCGGGCAGGGAAGGCAAAGCCTTCTTTTCTGAAGAAAAGAAGCAAAAGACTTTTGGTCATGCTGTCGCGGAGGTTTCTGCAACGCGCGCGCAAGGAAACAAAAGTTTTTTGGTTCTTTTTTTCAAAAAAGAACCGCTTGCTTCGCTTGTCACCGGTCAAAACATACGACGGTCGGTATAAGGACAGCGTCGACATAACGACTGACCGTTACAAGCAAGCGCTTCTTTTAGGAGGAGAAGGGCGGACTCAAGTTTCCTAGCGAACGTCTCTCACACCAGGGTCGCACTGCGAGGTTTCCTTCGACCTCACCAGCTTGGCTGTCCAGATCGCCTGCTCAGGACGCGCATGAGCCACCGTCAGAAGGGGCTTTGCCTTGAACAGGCCATCTAGACAGACGACCAACGCGCGTCGCAGGCAAGTCAGTCACACAGCGCCAGGCAGGGTGTTTGCTCCGTCACTTGAATCCACCAAGCATACCTCTTGTCATTGCTGTCGCGGACGCACCGGCGGCGTGTGCTCAGGGGACAAAAGTTTCTGTTTGTCAGAAGAATGCGGCTTGCTCGCCCGCATCAGTAAGTTATCCGCCCCGGGCTAGCCGTAGCCGAGGTCAGCATCTGCGCCAGCGCCGCGTTGATGCTCGTCGAGTCAGCCGCCTGGTAGAACTGCGTAGGCGTCGAGGCGCAGGCTTGCAGCGCCGCAATGATCGGGTTGGTGGTCGCCGGCGGCACGGTCGGCTCGACGCTGCCGCGCGGACCGTTGTTGAGGTAGAACTCGTTCGGCAGCGGATAATACGGCGTGTAGAGCACGTAGACGTTGAAGCCCTTGTTCTTCATCTGCGAGCAGTAGAGTTCGGGGTTCAGCGTCGTCATCGGACCGATCGTGCGGTTGGTTGGCGAGTAGTCTTCCAGGCCGTCGGTGATGATGAAGATGTTCTTGCGCCGGCTGGTGGCGGTGCCGCCGGGATTGGGCGAGCTGCCGTCGCCGGCCTGCGTCACGTTGGCGGCCACCGTCTGGATCGCGTCGATGAAGTCAGTGTTGGGGGAGTCTGCGACCACCGGCGAAGCAAGGTTGGCCACGTCGGTGGCGGCCTGGTTGAAGTTGTTGTCCGCTTCGACACCCGTGTAGTTGGAGGGGTGGACCGGCGTGAGCGTCGAGTTAAAGGCGTAGACGCCGACGGTGTAGAGGTTTGCCGCGTTCGGCTTGTTCTTGATGGCAGTGATCACGTTGGACATCGCCGACTGGATCACGTCGAAACGAAGCGTGGGCGGCGAGCTCGCCTTGCGCGCCAGCGTGTAGTAGTCGTTCACGGCGTCTCCGGTGTGGCAGGCAAAGCCGCAGGGCGCCTGGGGGATGTTGGCGATCAGCTTGGTGGACGGGTCGATCCGCTTGTTGATGTCCGGGAGGCCGGTGCCAGTCGGACAGAAGCCGTAGGCGTTGACGCTGGCGTAGCTTTTCGGCGAAGGGCACTGCGCTGCGCCGCCAGTGAAGTTGGTGTCGCAGGCGCCCTGGGTTGTGCTGGTGGGAACCGTCTGCAGTGTGCCGTTCGAGTTGGTGCCGTAACCGATGCCGCTCGGGTAGATCCAACTGTAGGTGCCGGCCAGCCCTTGGGCGGCTGCGGTCGCGGTCAGGGTCGGCGGACAGATCGTCAGGTTCTCCATCTTGATGATGTCGGCAGGCGTGGCGCCGATCAGCATGGACGAGGAGTTGTCCACCAGCATCATGACTTCGACGTAGGAGCTCGCGGCGATCGTGGCACTCGACGTGCCGCCGATGGGCCATTGCTGCGTCACCTGCAGGATCGATCCGACATGGGTTGCCACGAAGCCGGAGTAGCTGACGGTGTCGGTGAAGGTGCTGGTGTTGGCGTTATAGCTCACCGGGCTGACGGTGATGTTGAGGGCGCTCTTCAGGTTCGGAACGTTGCCGGCCTGGGAGGCGAACCATTGCTGGCCTGCCTGTTGTCCGGCTACCGTCGCCGCGGACGCGGAGGACCCGGTCTCGAAAGCCTGGTAGGCCACCCGCACGGCGTGCAGTGCCGCGGTGTTGGCAGCCGTGTCGAGAACCGACTGTGTCTGAATATAAAAACTGTAGTCCATCGCCAGGCCGCACACCATGACCAGCGGTATCGCCATGCCGGCGAACATCACGGTGACCGAACCGTGGCGGGTTGCAGCAAACGATCGTCCCTGCCTTGCATTCTTGCGCATGTTAGCCCCCTCGATACTTGGTTAGCTCGTTGGATTGCCGCTGCAATTGCCGGCGGCGTTGGTGCCGCCGACATAGGCGCTGGTGCCGGTACGCAGCGGCGAGAACACGGTGTGTTGCAGCACGACGGTCCCACCGGTGATGAAGTGGTAGATCGGCGTGTAGGTGTAGCTGACGTCGGCGACCATGATGGCGTCAGGCGCGGTGACGTTGTCGGTCCGCAACGTGTTCATCGCCGTCTGGCCGGTCTTGTAAGTGTCGGTCGGCCCGATCTGGGTGATGCTGGCGCTGCAGGCGCGGGTGGCACTGTTGGAAAACGACGTGGCGTTGCCCGGCGTGTTGCTCGCGACCTTCACGGAGTCGGCGTAGGCCAGGCTGAAGCCCAGTACTGCGTTGTAGCAGTTCTGGGTGGCAGACGCCGTGCACGCGCCGCTCACCGCCTGGTAGGAGACCGCCGACAGCGTGGCGCTGCGCGCGCCGCGCTCGATCCCGAGCCGGACCCAGGGCATCTCCGCGTAGACGAGCGACAACGCCTGCTGGGCCTGGCTGTAGGTGATCTGCACCGTCCCGTCGGCGTTGGCGACAGCGACGCCGGACGCGGTGATGGCGATGGTGTTGGCGGCGTCGTTGACCTCGCTCGAGAGGATCAGCACGCGCGCGATATCGTAGACGCCCGACAGCAGGATGAACATGACCGGAGCGATTAGCGCGAACTCAATCGTGGCGATGGCTTGGCGGGCGGCGCGCAAGCCGGTGGGCGCCGCCGCGGCGGCTAGCTTGGGGTGGAGCACGTTGCGGCACCTCCGCTCTGCTGGGGAAAGTTCTCTGCGGCAAACCCGACGGTCGACAACGTTGCGTGCACCACCGGCGGAAGCCCGCCGCCGGACGCGGTTTTCACCGACAGGATGTTGGGCAGCAGGTAGCCGACGAAGGTCGGGCCTATGTAGATTGCGCTGACCTCGTAGAATTGTTCTGGCGCCGGCGTGCAGTAGGCCGACGCACCCTGGAAGTTGGACAGGTTGAGCGTGTTGCCGCTGACCGGCAGCGCGCCGTATGGGAAAACGCTGTAGAAGTCGCCACCTTGCGCGACCGGGGTCACGTTGATGAACACCCGGGTCGGATCGCACTCGAGCAAACCGTAGAATTGCGGACACAGGAACGAGGTGATGAAGCCCGCCGCGTTGGCCGGCGGCGTGGCGGAGTAGCCGCCCCGCATTTGGTCGATGGCGCGGTGCAGCGCGCCGTCGAGCAGCTCCTGGGTGAACATGCCATAGGTGAACTCGCAGACGAACAGCGTGAACATGATGAACGGGACGGACACCAGCGCGAACTCCATCGCGACCACGCCGCGGCGGTTCGGCCACCACGCCGGCCGGTGACGAGGTGTCTGAAGCAGACGCGAGCGGCCCCGTCCGGCGGCGCGCGGCAGGCGAAGGCGTGTAGCAATTTCGTTCACGATGACCACACCTCGCTCATAAACGAGATGATGCTCTAAAGCAACGACTTTCGTGACGAGGATGTTTATTGACAGACCGTAAATTTTGTCGCGGTCAACATGCGTTTGCAGGAAGCAAGCAGTTCTATTTGTTAAGAAAGAATAAAAAAATTTCTGGTCCCGCCGGGTGTGCCGTAACGCGACGTGATGTCTCAGCTGTCCGCGACAGCCGTAACAAAAGCTTTTTGCTTTTTTTTCTCGAAAAAGAAGGCCTTGCTTACTTTCTCCTCGGCCGCCGTCCTGGCCAATTTGTCACGTGGCACTCCAGGCTGCCGGCCACACGCTCGTCGATGGTACGCCCACGCACCGAGACCCCCGCCTCGTGCACCGTCTGCCGGTCGCCGGACACCAGCCAGTGCCACCATGCCAGGCCGCGCCCCTCGCGCACCCGCCGGTAGGCACAGGAGGGCGGCAGCCAGTCGATGTCGGCGAGCGACTGCGGCGTGAGCTGCACGCAGTCCGGCACCCGGCGCTGGCGGCGGGGGTAGTCGCTGCACTGGCAGCTGGTGCCGTCCAGCAGCCGGCAGGCGACGTTGGTCCAGGCGATCTCGCCGGTGTCCTCGTCGCGCAGCTTGTGCAGGCAGCAGCGGCCGCAGCCGTCACACAGGGACTCCCACTCGGATTGTGTCATCTCCTCGAGCGTCTTGGTCTTCCAGAACGGGGCCATCGGCGAAGCGTAGGACCTTGCAGGAAAGAAGTAAAAATCAGGTGCATACAATTCAAAGCAAGCACTGCTTTTTTGAAAAAAAGCAGCAAAAAACTTTTGGTTTGGCTGTCGCGGAGTCTCCTCCAGCATGCAGCCAGAGAACAAAGTTTTTTGGTTCTTTTTTTCAAAAAAGAACCGCTTGCTTACCCCGTCGGCTCTCGCAACACCCAATCCCCCCGTCTGCGCAACACCAGCCGGTAGTACAGCCCCGACACTACGATGATTCCCAGCGTCGCCAGCAGGCTCAACTGCCCTGTCTTTGGGTCCAGCAGGTTAGTATAGACCACGTAGGCCAGCACCAGCAGCGCCAGCACCGGCGGCCAAGGAAACAACGGCATCCGGTAGAGAGCGTGCGCCGTGCTGCCGGTCCGCCGTCCGGCGATCACCGCCACGCACAGCGCGCCGTAGACCACCACGATGGCCGTCCCGGTCATCACCAGCAGCAGGTTGAGGTCCACGAAGCACAGCACCGCGGCCAGCGCGCCGGTCACCAGGGTTGCCGCCCAAGGGGAGCCGTAGCGGCGGTGCACCAGCGTCAGCGCGCGGTTGACCGGCGGCGCCCACACCTCGTCGCGCCCGCTGCTGAACAGCATGCGCGAGACCAGCACCACTACGGCGATGTCCGCGTTGATGATGGCCAGTGCGACGGCCACGTTGACCGCCGCTCCCAGGCCGGGGCCGCCGCGGTCGCGCACGAAGTCGCTGAACATGGTGTCGGACGCGAACATGGCGGCCAGGTCCGGGGCGCCGTGCAGGGCTGCGGCCAGTGGCAGGGCCTGGCTGACTACGCTGATCACTAGGGCCCAAAGAACCGCGCGGGCCACGTGGCGCGGCGCGTCGTGTGTCTCCTCGCCCAAATAGACGGCGTTGCCGTAGCCGTAGAACGCGAAGATGGCGACCGAGGTGGCCAGTCCGATCACGCCGAGCCCCGCCGGTGCCAGGTGGCCGGGGCCGGCCAGGAACACCGGGTGGGCCACCAGGCTGACCCAGCTGCGCGCCGGGTAGGCCACGCCGAGCACGCTGACCATCACCAGAGCGAGCAGCTCCAGGCCGAGAAAGGCGCCGGTGATCAGCGCGTTGGTGCGCACGTTAAGGATGGCGCACAGCGTGGTGAAGCCGACGCAGGCCAAGGCGTCCCCCACCGCAGGGGTGCCGGGGAACACTGCGTTGACGTAGCTGCCCAAGCCCAGTGCGACGACGGAGATGTTGAGCAGCAGCACGACGAGGTTGACGCCGAGGATGATGAAGCCCGGCAGCGGGCCCAGCGTGCGGCCGACGATGGCGTATTCCCCGCCGGTCAGCGGGAAGGCCGACGACAGCTCGGCGTATACGTAGGCGGTGAGCAGGCTGACAAAGGCGGCCGCGGCGAAGCTGATCAGCGCGCCGCTGCCCGCCTGCTCGACCACGCCGGGGACCACGATGAAGATGGAGGAAGCCGGGGTGACGGAGGAGAGCGTGATCAGCAGGCAGCCGAACATCTTCATGTTGCGGCTGAAAGACGGTGCGACGTGCTGCATCGGTGCCGGTGGGTCCCCTCTACGGCGTCATCCCCGGTGAGCCCGCCTGGTTTGTCAAGCAAGCCGCGCCCCTGCCGGACCCGTACCCGGCAAGCCCAGCGGCCAAAACTCTCCTGGACGAAATGCGAAACGAGTCTGCATAATGAGATCAGTTGGTTGAGGGGCCAGCGGTGAAGTCTCAACCGGAAAATTGCAGATGATACCGAGGCGCAACCCTGTCCCCGCTGCCCCATGACTAGACAGCATGCCAGCGGCCCGCGTACCCGGCTGCGGCAATGGCCGGACGCTGCGGCGGACGGGTTGACTTGTATCCGTTCGAACAGTGCCCAAACTCCCAGTATGTCGGCGAAGTAGATGGTTGGTTTCAAGGGAATAGTCGGGCGCCAATGAGCGATCTAGCCGAAGGCGAGGCCCAGATGGCCGACCAGGGTGCTGCCGCTCCGCGGCAGGGCCGCAGGTTGTCGGACAAGATACTTGTCGCGTTCCACCATGCCTGCGATGCCCAGGACCTGGTTGTCGCCGAACAGTTGTTGAAAAGCCTCGAAGCCATGCTGACGCGCCGCGGCGTGCCTGCCGAGCAGAACCGGCGCAAGTCGCTCGAAAGCCTTGTCGCAGCGCATGAGCGGCTCTGGCACCTCCGGCATCGTGACCCGGCCAGCTAAAACACTGGTCCGCGGCCGGTCTGCCTGACAATTGCCGGGCCGCATGGCCGCTGTGTCGACACCTGCGCTCGGGCGAACCCACACATGGCCAGTTGCGGTTAGATTGGCAGCTTCAACCCGGATGACTTCATAGGGTCAGCTCGCCTGACTGGCGATTGGACTGCCGCAGCGAACGGCGCTTTCGTCATTGAGTGGGGGAGAGCCGGCCTGTCGTGGCCAGGGCAACTCCCGATTTGTCGAGCAGATGAGGCGGAAGAAAGCGTCTTCTTTTTCGAGAAAAAGAAGCAAAAAGCTTTTGTCTCGGCTGTCGTGGACGGCTGAAACACCACGCCTCATCACGGCAAATCAAACGGAGACAAAAGTTTTTTGGTTCTTTTTTTCAAAAAAGAACCGCTTGCCTTATTCTAACCCGCCGCAAACCCAAGTGCCGCACCGTCACGCAGCACCGCTTCAGTCTCCGCGCTGTAACCGCCATCCGCATGCAGCACCAGGCCGGGAAGCAGCATGCCCGCGCCGCCGCCCAGCCGCACGCCCTGAACGATCACCAGCCTTGCCGGCGCGCCGGCGCGCGGCCAGAGCGGTAGCACCGAGACCTCCGGGCAGTCCGCCTGGACCAGCGCGCAAACCGCTCGCGCCAGGCACGCAGCCGGGACGATCAGGCTGAGCGTCCCGCGCCGGCGCAGCCCCGCGGCAAGCGAGGCCGTCCAGCGTCCGAGCAGGTCGGCCTCGGCGACCTTGGCGAGCCGGCGTCCGGGAAGCGGCGAGGCGGTGCCGTCCGGCCCGTGCCAGGGCGGGTTGGCAAAGGCGTGGTCGAACGGCGCAACACTGCGCCAGGTGGTCACGTCCTGCACCTGAGCAGTGAAATCGGCCTGCCGGTTCGCCGCCATGTTGCTTTGGGCCAAGCCTGCGAGCGCGGGGTCGAGCTCCAGACCCAGCCCGTGCAGCCCCGCTACCCGGGCGGCCAGGCACAGCAGCCCGGCACCGGCGCCGGTGCCGCCTTCCACCACGCGCTCTCCAGGCCTGGCGGGGATTGCTGCGGCCAGCAGCACCGGTTCGATGCCCGTGCGGTAGCCGTCGGTCCTTTGCCGGTAGGCCACCCGGCCGCCCAGCAGCGTGCCCTCGGAGACCGGGTGGTGCGCAGGCGCGCCCCCAACCGGTTGCACGGTCAGGCCTCGCCGGCGTCCGCCAGCACGCGCATCGCCCGGCTGTGGTCCTCGCTGGCGACCACGAGGCGGCGCGGGATGGCGCCGATGCTGCCGTCCATGGTGCTGACCTGGTTGTCCAGCACCGCCGCCTCGATGCCGGCATCGCGCAGCAGGCAGGTGAGGAAGCTGAGCCGCACGAGGTCGTTGCTGACGATGACGACGTCCATTGCCGTGACCCTGCCCGCGAGCGGCCTGTCTGGCAAGCAGGCCCGGCGGCGATTCGGTGGGTAGCTTGGCGTCACGTGAACCCCGCTCCGCTTGACCCCCTTCGGAGCCCGCCGATATGTTGGTTGCGGTGCGGGAGCCGCCTCGGCGTGCCGCTGCTGTGCCGAACGGGCGAGGCACCATCCGGTCTGGCGGCCGGCAGGCGCCGGGCGCCTGAACGGATGTCCAGTCCGTTGCCGCCTGCTCGTGATCGGGAGACGCCTTTTGGGCCTAGCTGTCAGCATTCCGATCGCTGGGGCTGCGCGTGCAGAGCACCTGGGTGACCAACCCGCCGACGCCGGCCGCTCGGCGTCCGCCCGCAACACGGTCGAGGACGCGCTGACCGCGCTGGCTGACCTGGTGCGCGAGGACCTCGCCGCCTGCAACCGCGTGATCGTGGCCAACATGCAGAGCCAGGTGGAGCTGATCCCGCAGCTCGCCGCCCACCTGGTGGCGGCCGGCGGCAAGCGGCTGCGGCCGATCCTGACGCTGGCCTGTGCCCGGCTGTGCGGCTACCCGGGGGTTGGCGGCGGCGAGCGGCACGTCGCACTCGCCGCCTGCGTGGAGTTCATCCACACCGCCACGCTCCTGCACGACGACGTGGTCGACGAGAGCGCGCTGCGCCGGGGTCTCGCCACCGCCAACGCGGTGTTCGGCAACAAGGCCAGCGTGCTGGTGGGCGACTTCCTGTTTTCCCGCTCGTTCCAGCTGATGACGGCGGACGGCAGCCTGCCGGTGCTGCGCATCCTCTCCGACGCGGCGGCCACCATCGCCGAGGGCGAGGTGCTGCAGCTGGTCACCCAGAACGACCTATCCACCAAGGACGAGCGTTACCTCGACGTCATCCAGGGCAAGACGGCAGCGCTGTTCGCCGCGGCCTGCCAGATCGGCGCGGTGGTTGCCGGCCGCAGCGCGGCCGAGGAGCAGGCGCTGGCGGATTTCGGCCTCTACCTCGGCACCGCCTTCCAGCTGGTGGACGACGCGCTGGACTACGCCGCCGACCAGGCCAAGCTGGGCAAGACCGTCGGCGACGACTTCCGCGAAGGCAAGATCACCGGGCCCGTGCTGGCGGCCTACAAGGCCGGCACCGAGGAGGACCGCGCGTTCTGGCGCCGCACCATCGAGGCCAGCGAACAGACCGACGCCGACCTGGACCACGCGCTGGCGCTGATGGAGCAGACCTGCGCGATCGAGACGACGCTGGACCGGGCGCGCATGTTCGTGGAGCGGGCGAAGACGGCCTTGAGCGTGTTCGACGATGGGCCGGTCAGGCGACGGTTGATGGACGTGGCGGATTATACTGTGCGGCGGGGCCGGTAGCGGGACGGCAAGACCCTCGGCGCAATGTGGTTGCTGCGAGCAAGCAAGGCCTGCTTTTTTGAAAAAAAGCAGCAAAAAACTTTTGTCTCTGCTGTCGCGGACTCTCCGGCAGCGTGCCCCAGGGAACAAAAGTTTTTTGGTTCTTTTTTTCAAAAAAGAACTGCTTGCCTTGCCTCACACGCGCCACAAAAAGAAACGGCCAGGTTGCCCCGGCCGTCAGCGTGCCCCAGGGAACAAAAGTTTTTTGGTTCTTTTTTTCAAAAAAGAACTGCTTGCCTTGCCTCACACGCGCCACAAAAAGAAACGGCCAGGTTGCCCCGGCCATTCCAATAAACCTTCGGCGTGTGCGTTACGCGACTTCAGTGCGCCCGCGGCGGTCGGCCATGAACTGGTCGAACTCCGCCTTATCCTTGGCCTGGCGCAGCTTCTCCAAGTACTCCACGAACTCCTTCTGCTCGTCCTCCAGCCGGCGAATCGTCTCCGTGCGGTACTCGTCGAACGCCGCGTTGCCGCTGGTGCGCCAGCCGCGGCCGCGCACTTCCATGTTGTGCCACTTGCCGCGCCCGCCGCAGCGCCAGGCGCGCGCCCGGCCGCTGAACAGCACGAACATCAGGGCCACCAGCCCGAGCGGCCAGAACGCCCAGAAGCCGAAGATGATGAGCGCGATCCAGGCGCCCTTGCCATACTCATCCAGTTTTTCGACGATCGGCACCTTAAACTCCCGCGTGAATGTGAAACACATTTACATAGATGGATGAACAAAGGTCGCAGTCAAGACCGGCGGTCAGTCGGCCGGAACAAATCGTAGGACTCCGGCTGTTCTGGCTGGCCTGCCGGCAGGTGCGTCGCTCGGGTGGGCGACGCCGTCCAGCACGGCGACCTCGTCAAAGTCGAACGGGCTGATGCCGTCCAGGCAGGCTGCGTTGACGCCGAACTGCCGCGGGTTGGACCGGCGCTGGTGGTGCGTGTAGATGCCGCAGACCGAGCAGAAGAAATGCTGCGCGGTGCCGGAGTTGAAGGTGTAGCGGGTCAGCTTGTCTTCGCCGCAGGTGAAACGGATGCTGCCGAGCTCGGCGGAGACGGCGACCGCGCCGCGCATTCGGCAGAACGAGCAGGTGCAGCGGCGAGCGGTTCTCAGCCCGTCAGAGAGGGTGACCTCGAAGCGCACGGCGCCGCAGTGGCAGGCGGCTTTTATTGGCATGGCAGGCTCCGCAGGACGTAAGCAAGCAAGGCCTTCTTTTTCGAGAAAAAGAAGCAAAAAGCTTTTACTACGGCTGTCGCGGACCTTTCCACTCGGCGCGCCCAGGGAACAAAAGTTTTTTGGTTCTTTTTTTCAAAAAAGAACTGCTTGCTTTCTATCCCTGCTGCGGCTCCGCCACCCCCCGCCGGATAGCGTCTACCAACGCGCAGCCTCCCGCCGCCCCCGGATACTCCGCCAGGTAGGCCGCCGTGTCGAACCAGGGGCCAGGATCCGCGCCGCGCGGCCCGCCCACCAGCAGGTAGTGCAGCGCCGGGTCCAGGGCCGCGCCGTCGCACACATCGGGGTTGGCCGCAACGTACCACGCCGCGTCGAACAGCGGCGAGCTGCGCACCAGGGCTGCCTCGTCCAGCACCGCGGCGCGCGGCGCTGGCCGCCGCCGCCCCAGCCAGGAGCGCCGGGCGGCCGCAGGCGCTGCGATGCCCGGCAGGTCTGGCGCGCGCAGAGCGTTGAGCCGCGGCAGGTCGCGCAACAGGGCGGCCAGACCGTTGCGGGCCGGGTCGGCCACCTCCAGCCGCACCCAGTCGCGCAGACCGTCCCAGCCGGTGTTGCGGCCCTCCGCGTCACGCGCCGCGGTCTCGGCGGCCTGTGCCGCTTCAGCGAGGTTTGCGGCCCGGGTGGCCGCCTCCGCCAGCTCGGACTGCACGCGGGAGAGCGCCTCGCGCGTGTGGGCCAGCTCCGCCTCCCGTTCGGCCAGCGCGGCGCGGGCGGCCTGCAGCTCGGTGCGCACGGAGCGTTCGGCCTCGGCCACCGCCTCGCGCTGCGCGGAGGCAGCGTCCGCGCCCAGCTGGATGCGGTCGGTGAAGGCGGCCAGGTCGCCCTCCGCCGCGGTGGCGGCGCGGTCCACCAGGAACGCACCGGCGGAGACGAAGGCAGCGTCGAACTCCACCACCGGCTGATAGCCGAGCTCGGCGAACAGCTCGAACCAGCTGGGCAGCTCCGGCAGCGCGGGCGAGTCGTGCGAGGCCGCCTGGCCCAATGGCGTGGGTGCGAACAGCAGCCGGTCGCTGGCACGCGCGAGGGCGTCGAGCAGCAGGCGGGTCTCGGCCCGGTGCGCCGAGCCGGGTGCTGCGAGCAGGATCGCCAGGTCGAACCCTTCCGCTGCCAGGCCCGGCTGCCAGGCTTCCGCCGCGGCACCCGCGTCCGCCAGCGCGGCAGCCAACGCCTCGGCCCCCTCGCCGGCGACCAGCACGGAGACGAGCATCAGCTCGCTCACCAACCTTTCTGCGGGGTTCATCGGAAGCGTGTTCATCGGCCCCGAACTCATCGGCCCCATACTCATCGGCCCCATACTCATCGGCCTATGCCCGCCGGCGCGGTCAGGAAGGGGTAGTCGGACTCGAAGGGCGCGGGGAGGGAAGGGTGCATGTCAGCCCTTTCCCGCGAGCACAGGCATTCCAGCAAGAGGGCGCGCGGGCTCACCCGGCCGGCGCGCAGGCTGTCCACGTTCATCCGCAGCTCGGCATGCGACGGCCAGCGCGCGAACACGAAGCGGAACACCGCGTCCACGAAGCGCTCCGCGCCGAGCCGCGCGTATGTGGCCTCGGCGTCCACGCAGCCGGGGTAGGCGGTGAGGTCGGCGGTGGTCCAACCCGGCTGGCGGCCGAGCAGCGCCTCCACGCTGACCTGGCGCGGCGGTTCCAGCGCCGGCATCTCCACCCGCATCGGCGCGCTGACGCCGGCATGCGGCAGGTGCAGCAGCACCTCGCACGGGCCAGGCGGCAGCGGGTGGCGCAGCCGGGCCTGGAACCCGTAATGGCCATGGCCGTGGCCGGTTCGCAGCAGGTCGGCACGGAAGGTGTCGGCGATCGTCTCGGCGACTGTCATATGACGGTAGCGGACCTGCACACGGCAGGGCCCGGGCAGGTCGTCGTCGCGCGCCCAGCCGGCGACTTGGCCGGAGGGGGAGACTGTCTCTATGCGGCCCTCTATCAGGGGAGCGGCTCCGGTTGAGAAGAGTGGAAAAAGCAAGCAAGCAGTTCTTTTTTGAAAAAAAGAACCAAAAAACTTTTGCTACCTTCAGGTGCGCCGTGGCGAGGCTTGGTGTTTCAGCTTTCGGCGACAGCAGGCGTACAGGCTTTTTGCTTCTTTTTCTCGAAAAAGAGGGCCTTGCTTCTGCCCGAGCTGCTCGTGCTGGCATACTGTTCACCACGCAAGGGGGAACGCAGGTTTGGTGCTCGGCGAGTGGCAGGACGCGTCCGCGGTCATCCTAAGCTGTCCCGGCCCGCTCCGCCGCCACCGCTCCGCCATCCTGCCGGCTTCGGGGCTGGACCTGCCGCAGGTGTTGCTGGGCTGCGAATCGCAGTTGCTGGCGTTTGCCGCCCATGCCGGCGCCGAGCGGCTGTTCTTCACCCCGTTCCCGGAGATGTTTCCAGATGCCTCCAGCCTGGCCGCGGCGTTGGCCAGGGCGGGCGGCACCGGCGGCGAGGATGCGGTGCACCTGCGGTTCGGCAGCGTGCGGGCGGCCCGCATCCTCAAGGGCGTGCGCAACGCCTGCGTGCTGGCCGAATGCCGCACCAAGCCGCCGCTGACCGCCAGCCACCACCCGTTCGCCTCCGGACAGGTGCTGCCGGCCGCGGTCTCGCGCAACTTCCTGCTCTGCCCGGACGCGATCCGCCCGGTGCGGATCGGCGGCGGCGCGCTGCCGGCGAGCGAGCTGCCGGCCGGGCTGGTGGGCGCCGGCCTGCCGCCCGACTTGGGGCCGCCCCGCAACAAGGGAGGTGAGGCGGGCTCGGGGCTGGAGGTGACGTCGCTGGCGCAGTTCCGCTCGGCGGCCTGGGCGGCGGGCGGGCAGCGCATGGTCCCCGCCTGGCCGCAGGACGGGCGCGGCGCGGTGCTGCTGCCCTGGAACATGGACCATCCGGGCAGCATCGTGCCGGAGCTGCTGGAACGGCTGGCGCGGTTGCACACGCCGCGGTCACCCACGCCGAGGATCATGCTGATGCCGTTCAACTATATCGGCCAGACCGGCATTATCCGCGACCTGGTCAAGCGCGTCGCCGCCGCGTCCGAGCCGTCCGGCGCGCTGCTGCCGCTGCTGTTCCTCGGGCGGGTGCGCAGCCTGGCCGGCGTGGCGCCGCTGCGCCGCCTCTCCCGCGTGGCCTGGGTGGACGGCAACGACCCGGAACACTGGTGGACGCTGGGCCGCCTGGCGGCAAGCGGGGTAGCGACCATCCTGCTCGGCGCTTCCGCGGACCAGGCGGACGGGCCTGACCCCGCCGCGCGCTTCGCCACGGACGAGACGATGTGGGTGGAGGCCAGCACGCGCTGCGGCACGCTGGTCTGCCAGGCCGGGCTTCCCTCGCTGCGCCGCCTGCCGCTGCTGCTCGGCCTGACGGCGCAAACCGGGGCCGCTTCCCCGCCCGACACAGTGCCCTCGCCCAGGCGGCGGCGGCGCGCGGTGGCGCTGGCGTGACACACCCGGCCTTCGACGCGGCGCGGCAGGCGCTCGCCGCCTGCGACGCGCGGATCTATTACGACGTCTCCCCCCTGCTGGAGGCGCAGTGGACCGGCATCCCGGTGGTCGCCGCGGGCCTGGCTGCCGCCTTGCTGGCCCAGTTGCCGGAGATGGTGCACTTCTTCATCGACGTCTCGACGCTGGACCAGGCGGTGGTGGCCCAGGCGCTGGCCCGCAACAGCGGGCTGGCGCTGGCGCGCGAGGCACGGTCCGGCCGGGCCAGAACAGGGCGGCTGCCGGTGCTGGGACAGGCCGGCGGGCGCAGCATCGGCATCTTCCCGTCGGTCAAGCCGGTGCGGCGCGTCTTCGACGT
Organism: Acetobacteraceae bacterium; assembly: GCA_965198755.1. Classification (GTDB taxonomy): domain Bacteria; phylum Pseudomonadota; class Alphaproteobacteria; order Acetobacterales; family Acetobacteraceae; genus BOG-908. Next base: position 1,450,115 of record OZ240673.1, on the reverse strand, counting down.
CGAGTGCAGCGTGTTCCACGACCTCTCCACCCTGGTGCTGCCCTACTTCCACATCCGCGGGAACGTGGAGCATCACATGGAGGCGATGCTGGCCGACATCGCGTCCAACGACGTGAACGTGGCCGTCTCCGAGGCCTCCGCGTCCGACCTCGCGGCCTACCTGGGCGTGGACCGTGCCAGCATCGTCGTGGCGCATAACGGCGTGTCCTGGCCGGCGGACTACGCGGTGCGCGCCGCCGACGCGCTGGCGCCGCTGGGTGCCGAGCCCTACCTGCTGATCCTAGGCACCCGCGAGCCGCGCAAGAACGTGATGCAGGTGTTCGACATGCTGGCCTTTGCCCCAGGGCTGCTGGAGACGCACCGCTTCGTCTTCGCCGGCAAGATGGGCTGGCTGGAGGAGCAGCACGCGCTGCCCGCGGTGCTGGAGCCGGCCCGCGACGCCGGCCGGATCGTGTTCACCGGCTTCGTGGACGACGCCGCCAAGTACAAGCTGCTGGCCGGCGCCGAGGCGACGCTGTACCCCTCGCTGTTCGAGGGGTTCGGCCTGCCGGTGCTGGAAAGCCTGTCGGCCGGCACGCCCTGCGTGGCGTCCTGGAGTTCCAGCATCCCCGAGGTGGGCGGCGAGGTGTGCGCCTATTTCGACCCGCTATCGGCCGAAGACATGCACCGCGCCGTGCTGGAGATAGTGGCGCGACGCGAGCGCGGGGGCGAGGCGCTGCGGGCTGCATGCCTGGCCCGCGCGGCCGGCTTTACCTGGGAGCGGGCGGCGGGTGTTGTGCTGGAGCGGTTGCTGGGCCATCTGGCAAGCTAGCAAGCGGTTCTTTTTTGAAGAAAAGAACCAAAGAACTTTTGTTTCCGCTGTCGCGCGCTCGCCGGTGAGCATCCGACAGGGATCAAAAGTTTTTTGGTTCTTTTTTTTGAAAAAGGAACCGCTTGCTTTCTGTCTTCTGTCGCGAGCCCAGTACTCATGAGCGCCTTTTTCGAAGAGCGAGTCCTCACCGTCCACCACTGGACGGACACTCTGTTCAGCTTCACCTGCACCCGCGACCCGGCCTTCCGTTTCAAGAGCGGCCAGTTCTCGATGATCGGCCTGATGGTGGAAGGCCGGCCGCTGCTGCGCGCCTACAGCATGGTCAGTGCGCACTGGCAGGAGGAGCTGGAATTCCTCAGCATCAAGGTGGCCGACGGGCCGCTGACCTCCCGCCTGCAGCATATCAAACCCGACGAGACGGTGCTGATCGGCCGCAAGCCGGTGGGCACGTTGCTGGCCGAAAGCCTGCTGCCCGGGCGCAACCTGTACCTGCTGGGCACCGGCACCGGGCTGGCGCCGTTCATGAGCCTGATCAAGGACCCTGACACCTACGAGCATTTCGAGCGCGTGGTGCTGGTGCACGGTGTGCGCCAAGCCTCCGAGCTGGCCTACGAGCGCGAGATCGAGCACGAGTTGCGCGCCCACGAGCTGCTGAGCGAGTTCACCGCGGAGAAGCTGCTGTACTACCCGACGGTTACGCGCGAGGCGTTCCGCAACCAGGGACGGGTCACCGACCTGATGTTCTCCGGCAAGCTGCCGGCGGACCTCGGCCTGCCTGCAGTGGACCGGGCGCATGACAGGGTAATGCTGTGCGGCAGCCCCGGGTTGCTGACGGATTTCGGCGCCTGGTTCAAGGACGGCGACTGGGTGGAGGGCACGAACACGCGGCAGGGCGAGTTCGTGATCGAGAAAGCATTCGTGGAGAAGTGACGCTGCGGTTGTAGGCATGGGTAAGCATGAACCCTCACGCCGGCTGACCCAGGTTCATGCGCCTGCTCGGAGAGACCTGCCGGTCGGATGCGCTGGCGGTCGTTGGTTTGGTCTCGGCCGGCCGGGACTCGTAGGTTTTGACCGGTGACAAGCTGAGCAAGCGGTTCTTTTTTGAAAAAAAGAACCAAGAAAATTTTGTTCCCTTGGGCGCGCGTTGCAGAAACCTCCGCGACAGCCGGACCAAAAGTCTTTTGCTTCTTTTCTTCAGAAAAGAAGGCCTTGCCTTCCCTACCGGACTTCGAAGGATCAAGATCCAGGGCCGCTGGTATTACTTGCCGTGTAGCAACGAACGAGGTTCAAGCCCTTGAAGGTGAGCGACAGGCGCAAAGCGTTACCTTTCCGCGTAGATTACCTGGCTCTCCAACACCCGCTGCACGTAGTTCCGCGTCTCCGCAAAAGGTATCAGCTCTATCCAGTCCACCATCGCGTCAGGCTGAACGCCGCTAGACGCATCCCCATGCGCCGAGATCCAGGCCTGCACCCGGTGCGGCCCTGCGTTGTAGGCCGCCACCGCGTAGGGCACCGCGCCGAACTCGGCCAGCAGCGTGCCCAGGTAGGCGGTACCCAGCCGCATGTTCACGTCCGGATTGCTCAGCGGCCCAGCCGGTTGGCGCAGCGCGCGGCCTATCTGCCGCGCGGTGGCCGGCATCAGCTGCATCAGTCCCTGCGCGCCGGCGGCACTGGTCACCAACGGATCGAAGCTGCTCTCCTGCCGCATCAAAGCCAGGGCGAGCGGCGCGGGGATCGGTCCCGGCGGCGGCTGGTAAGGTTCCGGCCAGCCAGAGTGCGGCAGCACGAAGCCGTCCCGTCCGGCCAGCCGCGCCGCCATCACCGCCACGTCCGGCAGCCCAAGCCGGATCGCCAGCTGCGCCGCCAGCGCACGCGTCGTCAGGCTGGCCGGCATCTGGACCACCGCTTGCAGGAAATCCGCTGCACGCTTCGGGTCCTGCCAGCCGGCCAGGAGGGTGGCCGCACGCGCCGGCTCGGACTGCGTGAAGGCCGACCGCTCGGCCGCAGCCGGCACCGGGTCATGCTGTGCGGTGATGCGGGCGTGCAGCTCCGCGTCCGTCAGCCCGGCGAGCGGCGCCGCGAGCTGGCCGTAATAGGTGAACGGCAAGGCGGCCGCGCGCGCGAAGGCAGCCCGGGCGGCGGCCGGGTCGCTGCTGGCCCGGCCCAGCCAATAGAATGCGCGCGCTTGGGTGATGGCGGCGTGGGACGCCCCCGCCAGCTGCTCGAACCAGCCGCGCGCTGCCGCCGCTTCCTTCAACCGGCGCAGGGCGATCCAACCGGCCAGGAAGTCCCGATCGCTCGCCTGGCCAGGCGAGAGCAGGTCGTCTTGCGCCAGCGCATAGGCCACTGCGTCGGCGTGTGCGTCCAGCAGGTCGCGGCAAAGCGCGTCGCGTTCGGCCCAGAACGCCGGGCGCTGTGCCGGAGAAGCCGCCGCTTCCGCCGCGGCGAGCGCGCCGTGCCACAGACCCAATGCGGCCTGAGTCGCGTGGCTCCGCCGCAGGAAGCGCGCCTGCGCCAACAGCAGGCCGGGGTCGGACGCGAATTGCGCCGGCACCATTGCCAGCTCGGCCAGCGCGTCCGGTTGATCGCTGCGCAGCGCCAGGCGGGCTGTCGCCAACGCCCGGAACGGCGGGTCCAGTCGTGTCAGCTGACGTCGCGCCGCCGCCTGGTTTATCGCGTCCAGGTGCTCGAAACGGGCGCGGTCGTCAGCCTGCGTCGGCAGCGCGGACCAGCGCGCGAGAAAGTCGGCCTCCTCGGCGGCTGTCGCCACGCCGCCAACCCACGTATCGCGCGCCGCCTGGGCCGAAGCTGCCGCGTCGCCGGCGACCGCATAAGCCCCGGCACAGGCCAACAATCCGACTGCCGCGTGCGGCCTGTGGCTACGGCACAGTGCTGCGGCCTTGCGCCCGTCCGGCTCGTCTCCCAGCGCCTCGGCGTAGCGCTGCTCCAAAACCGGCTGGTCCGGCCAGGCCGGGTGCGCCGCGATGAATGCGGCCAGCTCGGCGGCGCTCGCCTGGCCCTCGTGCAGCAGGCGGACGAACTCCACCAGTTTCGGCGCGAGCGTGTCCGGATCGGCGGCGGCCAGGGCCTCGGCCACACTCCAGGCGTTGTCGCGCATCGCCTGCAGGATGGAGGTCTGGGCCCAGACAGGACTCGCCAGTAGCAGGAAGATCAGCACGCGCATGAGGCAAAGACGCAAAAAACTTTTATCCCTGCTGTCGCGGACGTCTCAGCCGACGAGTGTCCTGGGGACACAATTTTTCTGGCTCTTGTTATCCCAACTGGCTTGAATGCTTTCTCATAGAAAGCAAGCAGTCCTTTTTTGAAAAAAAGGACCAAAAAACTTTTGACTCCGCTGTCGCGCGCTCTCCGGAAAGGACGGCGACAGCGGAGTCAAAAGTTTTTTGCTTCTTTTGTTCAAAAAAGAAGGCCTTGCTTGCTTCGGAACGCTCCAACCTAAGGCCGGCCCGTGTAAACTGTCGGTTTGAAATCGGCAGGGCGAGGCAGCTGGCGCGGGTTTCCGAGCACCGCAGCGTCGTGCGCGCGGCACGATGTCGCATGACAAAACCGCGTCCGGATGGCCCGAGGGCGATCTTTCGAACGGGAGCCGAGAAAAGAACTGCTTGCGGTGCGCCGCCGGCCGCTAGCCCCGAAGCTGCCAGACGCCTACCCTGGCAGGGTTACCGCCTGCGGAGTTCGCCTATGTTCAAGGGGTCCATCGTCGCCCTGATCACGCCGATGCGCCAGGACGGCAGCCTCGATGAGACCGCCTACGGCGACTTCGTCGAGTGGCAGATCAGCCAGGGCACCGAAGGGCTGGTCCCCGTCGGCACCACCGGGGAAAGCCCCACGCTCAGCCACGCCGAACACCAGCGTGCCATCGAGATCGCGGTGGCAGCCGCCGCCGGGCGCGTGCCGGTGATCGCCGGCGCCGGCTCCAACAGCACCGAGGAGGCCGTCTCGCTGGCCCGCCACGCGCGCGCCAGCGGCGCCGACGGGGTGATGGTGGTGACGCCTTATTACAACAAGCCGTCGCAGGAGGGCCTGTTCCTGCACTTCACCGCGGTGGCCGACGCGGCGGAGCTGCCGCTGGTCATCTACAACATCCCCTCGCGCAGCGTGGTGGACATGAGCGTGGAGACGATGGCCCGCCTGGCGCGCCACCCCAACATCGTCGGCGTGAAGGATGCCACGGCCAACCTCTCCCGCCCGCTGCACACGCGGCGGGACTGCGGGTCCGGCTTCGTGCAGCTCTCCGGCGAGGACCACACCGTGCTGCCGTTCCTGGCCGCCGGCGGCCACGGCTGCATCTCGGTCACCGCCAACGTCGCCCCGCGCGCCTGCGCCGACATCCACCTCGCATGGTCGGAGGGCCGTGTGGCCGACGCCATCGCCATCCAGGACACCCTGCTGCCGCTGCACGACGCCATGTTCTGCGAGAGCAACCCCGGCCCGGTGAAATACGCGGCCTCCCTGCTCGGCCGCAGCCTGGCGCATTGCCGGCTGCCGTTGGCACCCATCTCGGACGCCGCGCGCACCCGCGTGCGCGACGCGATGGTGCAGACGCGGCTGCTGAACTGAAAGTTGACAGAGATTGGCTGAGAAGAAGACGAAATCGGGCCTGATCAGCCACGGCATGGCGGCACAGAATCGCAAGGCCCGCTTCGACTACACGATTAAGGAGACGGTCGAAGCCGGCATCGTGCTGATCGGGCCGGAGGTGAAGTCACTGCGCCACGGCCGCGCCACCATCAACGAGGCCTGGGCCGGCGAGCGCGACGGCGAGCTGTACCTGTTCAACTGCTACATTCCCGAATACCAGGCCGGCGTGCTGTCGCGCTTCGAACCGCGCGCGCCGCGCAAGCTGCTGCTGCACAAGAAGCAGATCGGCAATCTGATCGCGCAGACTACCCGACTCGGGTTCACGCTGGTGCCGCTGGACATCCACTTCAACGACAAAGGGCGCGCGAAGGTGGTGATCGGCGTGGGGCAGGGACGCAACAAGGCGGACAAGCGGCATGCGATCGCGGACCGGGACTGGAAGCGGGATAAGGCGCGTATCATGCGGGATAAGGGCTGACAGGCTTCGCAGATTCTTCTTTTTTGAAAAAGAAGCAAAAAACTTCTGGTCCCGCTGTCGCGGCCTTGTTGGGACAGCGAGCTCCAAGGATATAAAAGTTTTTTGGTTCTTTTTTTCAAAAAAGAACCGCTTGGGGACTTGCCGCATGGACCAGAACCTGGACGAAGTACAACGCGAGACACAGCAGGCGCAGGCGGTGATGCGCGAGGCACAGTTCCGCGTCGTCGACGTGAGCCTGGTGATTCTGACCGGCCTGGCCGTGCTCTACACGCTGTACTTCGCCGCCGACATCATCCTGCCCTTCGTCTTCGCCCTGGTGTTCGCTTTGTTGTTGAGCCCGGCGGCGCGCTTTCTATGCGACCGTCTGCACCTGCCGCGCATACTGGCGGCCATCCTGCTGATCGCGGCGCTGTTCTCGGCCATCGGCGGCATCGGCTATGCCATCTCCGTGCCGGCGTCGCACTGGATCGCCAAGGCGCCGCAAAGCCTGCCGGAACTGCAGACGAAGCTTGGCTACCTGCGCCGCCCGATCGACGCCTTCGAGCACGGCATGCAACAGCTGCAGGGATTGCTGCAGCAGACCGGCCACTCCGAGCAGGGCGGCGGCGGGCAGGAAGCGGGTTCCGCCTCGGCGTCCGCACCATCGCCAGGCGCCTCGCACCCATCGCAGACCGTCACCCTCAGCCAGGGGTCTGGCGTGGGGATGACCGTGCTGGCCGGCACGCGCAGTTTCCTGGGCGAGGCGTTCACCCTGCTGATCGTGCTGTTTTTCCTGCTGGCCGACGGCGACGCGCTGCTGCGTCGCTTCGTGGAGATCCTGCCCGGGCTGGCCGAGAAGAAGCGTGCTGTGGCCATCGCCGACGAGGTGGCACGCAACATCTCCGGCTACCTCGCCACCATCACGCTGATGAACCTGCTGGTGGGCGTCGCCAACGGGTTGTCCATCTGGGCGTTCGGCCTGCCGGACCCGCTGCTGTGGGGCACGGCGGCGTTCCTGCTGAACTACATCCCGATCCTGGGCGCGCTGACCGGCATGGTGGTGTTCTTCTTCGTCGGCCTGTTCAGCTTCTCCAGCGTGGTGTGGGCGCTGGCGCCGGTGGGCGTCTACCTGCTGATCCACATGGTCGAGGGCGAGACCATCACGCCGATGCTGCTGGCGCGGCGCTTCACGCTGAACCCGCTGCTGGTGATCGCCACGCTGATGTTCTGGGATTGGCTGTGGGGGGTTCCGGGCGCGCTACTGGCGGTGCCGTTGCTGGCAGTGTTCAAAATCCTCTGCGACAACATCGAGGTGCTGACGCCGGTGGGCCATATCCTCGGCGCCGAGCCGAGCAGGCGGAAGGCGAAGTGAGAAGGAGGGGAGGCCTTCTTTTTCGAGAAAAAGAAGCAAAAAGCTTTCATCGGCGTTGTCGCGGACAGCTAAAACCACACGTTTCGTCCTGGCACACCGACAGGAGACAAAAGTTTTTTGGTTCTTTTTTTCAAAAAAGAACCGCTTGCCTTGCCGCGGTTTTGTGATCCGCCTGCACGCCAGCTGCGCCGCCCGCGATGCCGCCGGCCTGCTGCTGCTCGGCCCGTCCGGCGCCGGTAAGTCCGACTTGCTTCTGCGCCTGCTCGACCGCGGCTTCGCCCTGGTGGCCGACGACCAGGTGGAGGTGGAGGACGGCGCCGCCTCGCCGCCGGCCGCCCTGGCCGGGTTGCTCGAGGTACCGGGGCTGGGCATCGTGCGGCTGCCTTACGTCGCCGGCGTGCAGCTCCGCCTCGCCGTGCGCCTCCTGCGCGGGGAACGCCTGCCGATGCCGAGCCGTTACGACATCCTTGACCTGCCGATGGTTTCGGTTGACCCCTGTTCTGCCTCCGCTCCGCTGTTGGTGGGGCTGGCGCTGGACGGGGTGCTGGGGAAGGTGTCGTTCCTGACGGGGGCCTTCGAGTGAACACGCCTTGCGTAGCGGCGAACTGCAGCGCGCCGGCAACCGCACCACGGCGTGTGGTGCTGATCACCGGCCTGTCCGGCGGCGGCAAGGCCTCCGCCCTGCGCGTGCTGGAGGACCTCGGCTACGAGGCGGTGGACAACCCGCCACTGCCGTTGCTCGAGGAGATGGTGGTGCGCGGCGAGCGTCCGGCCGCAATCTGTGTCGACACGCGCAGCCGCGGCTTCGACGTCGACGCCATCCTGGCGACCATCACCCGTCTGCGCAGCAACCCAGCCCTGCGCCCGGAGATGGTGTTCATCTTGGCTGACGAGACCGTGCTGCTGCGCCGCTTCACGGAAACCCGGCGTCGCCACCCGCTGGCCCCCACCAGCCGCGTTGCCGACGGCGTCGCCGCAGAGGTGGCGCTGACCGCCCGCCTGCGGGAGGCGGCTGATTTTGTCCTGGACACCACGGACCTGCCGCTGCCAATGCTGCGCCGCATTATCGAGCAGAGGTATAGCGCCAGTGCCACGGCCGAAGCAGGGATGACCGTGTCGCTGATGTCGTTTGCCTACCCCGCGGGCCTTCCACGCGAAGCAGAGCTGGTCTTCGACGCGCGCTTCCTGCGCAACCCGCATTACGATCCCATGTTGCGTGAACGGACGGGGCTGGACCCGCAGGTGGCCGCCTACGTCGAAGCCGACCCGGATTTCATTCCGTTCATCGACAAGATAACGGATTTGTTATCTTTGCTCTTGCCGCGCTTCGTCCAGGAGGGCAAGAAATACGCCAGTGTGGCCGTCGGCTGCACCGGGGGGAAGCACCGGTCCGTGCACATCGTGCAGCTGTTGGCAGAGAGGTTGCACGGCTTATTGCCGGAGGGGACACAGGGTGGACGACGGCAGAATGAGGCTGCCCGGACATGGCGCGTCGTGGTGACGCACCGGGAGTTGATGCGCAGCCAGGCTGGCGGCGCGTTGCGTGCATCAGGCTCCGGGTCGGAGCGGGATGCACACGCCATTGAGAGAGTTCCAGGCGCAGGAGGCCTGACAGACATTCCATGATCGGACTGATCCTGGTTACCCACGGGCGCCTCGCCGAAGAGATGCGCGCCGCCATGGAGCACGTCGTCGGCCCGCAACGGCGGGTTGCGACCATCTGCATCGGCGTCGACGACGACGTCGAGCAGCGCCGCACCGACATCGCGCACTGCATCGAGGACGTCGACTCCGGTGACGGCGTGATCCTGCTGACCGACATGTTCGGCGGCACGCCCAGCAACCTCGCCATTAGCATGATGGGCCGCTTCCAGGTCGAGGTGATCGCCGGGATGAACCTGCCGATGCTGGTCAAGCTGGCCAAGGTGCGCTCCCGCCAGACGCTGGTCGAGTGCACCAACATCGCCGAGATGGCCGGGCGCAAGTATATCGCTGCGGCCAGCCACGTGCTCGAGACGTGCAAGTCGCCGAACATCTGCAAGTCGCTGGACCCGCGGCAGGCGATCGAGCCGGTGCACTTGTGTGCGGCGCCCGGCTTGGTCGGAAAGTAAGCAAGCAGTTCTTTTTTGAAAAAAAGAACCAAAAAACTTTTGTCTCCTGGGCGCGCGCTGCCGGATAGAACCGCGGCAGCCGGACAAAAGTCTTTTTGCTTCTTTTTCTTCAGAAAAAAAAGGCCTTGCTTTCCTTCATGAGCAGCGAAGCCGTCGTTTCCCGCATCGTGCCGATCGTCAACCGCCGCGGCCTGCACGCCCGCGCCGCCGCCAAGCTGGTGACCGTCGCCGAGCGTTACTCCGCCAACGTGGACGTGCTCAGGGATGGCCAGGTGGTCTCCGCCCGGTCCATCATGGGACTGATGATGCTGGGGGCCGGCATGGGCAGCACGGTGGAGCTTCGGGCCGAAGGTTTCGACGCCCACGAGGCGCTGGACGCGATCGCCGGCCTCATCGAGGCCGGCTTCCATGAGCAGGACTGACGCGAAGCCGCCGAAGCAGCGCCCGCCCACCCAGACGACGCTGGCCGGCATACCGGTTAGCCCCGGCATCGTCATCGGCACCGTCTACGCTGCCAGCGAGCCGAAGCTCGAGGTCTCCCGCGGCAGCATCGCTGTTGACGCCGTTGCGGCCGAGCTGCAGCGGCTGGACGCCGCCGTGCAGAAGTCCCGCCGCCAGCTGGGCAAGCTGCGCGCGCGGCTGTCCGTGCTGCCCGAGGAGAGCCAGCACGAGATCGCCCCGCTGATCGACGCCTACCTGCAGATGCTCGGCCCCTCGCGCCTGCTGCGCGCCGCCCACCAGCGCATCGCCGAGGGGTTGGTGACGGCGGAAACGGCGGTGCAGGACGAGGTCGAAGCGCTGGCGGCGGCCATGCTGGGCATCGCCACGCCCGGCCGTCGGCGTGACGACCGCAAGCCGCGCCAGCGCGAGCAACAGGCCGCGCGCCAGCGTGATCAGCAGGTCCCGCGCCCGCGTGATCCGCCAGACCCGCGCCAGGGCCAGCACGACGCCCGTCAGGGCGACCAGCAGGATCCGAGCCAGCGCGAGCACGACGACCCCCGCCAGCGTGAGGAGGACGACTCCCGCCAGCGTCGCGCCGACGAGATCCGAGAGACCGGCCGCCGCCTGCTGCGCAACCTGACCGAGGCGGCGTTCCGCAGCTTCAGCGGCGTGCCCGCTGGCGCCATCCTGGTGGCGGAAACACTGCGCCCGGCCGACGCGGCGCTGATCGACCCCACACGGATCGCTGGGCTCGCCACCGAGGAGGGCGGTGCGGACGGCCACACCGCCATCATGCTGCGCGCCCTGGGCGTTCCCGCGGTGCTGGGCGCCCCTGGCCTGCTGACTGCCGTGCGCACCGGCACCCAGGCGGTGCTGGACGGCGCGGCCGGCCGCATCGTCATCAACCCGAACGCCGACACCCTGGCCGAAGCCCGCCGCGGAGTTGCCGACTACGCCCGCGAGCGCCAGCGCCTGACCCGCTTCCGCCGCCTGCGCAGCGAGACCACCGACCACGAGGCCGTCGAGCTGCAGGCCAACCTGGAACTGCTTGCCGAGCTGCCGCTGGTGGCCGGCGCCGGGGCCACCGGCATCGGCCTGTTCCGCACCGAGTTCCTGTTCATGAACCGCGAGAGCCTGCCCGACGAGGCGGCCCAGGCCGAGACCTACCGCGCCGTGGTGGAAGCCATGGACGGCGATGCGGTGACCATCCGCGTGCTGGACTGGGGCGGCGAGAAGGACATCGACGCGCTGGTCGCCCGCGGCCTGGTGCCGGACACCCTGGACCACAACCCCGCACTCGGCGTGCGCGGCCTGCGCCTGCTGTTGCGCCAGCCGGACTTGTTCGAGACGCAGCTGGCGGCCATCCTGCGTGCCTCGCGCGCCGGCCCGGTGCGCGTGCTGCTGCCGATGGTGACCAACACCGCCGAAGTGCGCGCCGCACGCGAGGTGTACGAGCGCGTCGCCCGCCGCCTGCGCCGCCGCGGCGAGAAACTGGGCGACAAGCTGCCGCCCTTGGGCATCATGATCGAAACGCCCGGTGCCGCACTGTCGGCCGACGCGCTGGCGCTGGAGGCGGATTTCTTCGCCATCGGCACCAACGACCTGGCGATGTACACGCTTGCGGTGGACCGTGCGGCCGCCGACGTGGCCGAGCTGTACGACCCGTTGCACCCCGCGGTGCTGCGGCTGATCCAGTTCACCGTGGAAGCGGCGCTGCGCATGCGCAAGCGCGTGAGCGTCTGCGGCGAGATGGCCGCCAACCCCAAGCTGACGCCGCTGCTGCTTGGCCTAGGATTGAGGTCGTTCAGCATGAACGCGTCGTCGGTGCCGCGGGTGAAACAGGCTGTGCGGGCGGTTTCGGTGGATGCGTGCGCGCGGTTCGCAAGACGGGTCATGGAACAGTCGGATGGTGCGCGCATAGCGGAGCTTATGGAGGCGTTTGGAACGACGGGATGATAGCAAGAAAGTAGTTCTTTTTTGAAAAAAAGAACCAAAAAACTATTGTCTCCTTGGGCGCGCTTCGGGGAAGCACGTGCCGTAAACTCGAAACAGGCGTTTCTGGTGAGCGCAGGGAATAAAAGTTTTTGGTTCTTTTTTTCAAAAAAGAACCGCTTGCTTCCTCTACGCCGCCGCCGCCTCACGCGGCACCAGCTTGTAGAACCTGCTGACCTGTCCGGAAAACTCCCGGAACTCCAGCGCCAGCTTCTCCGCCTCGAACACCTCGAAGAACTCGTCCCAGGCGATCTCCCGCAAGCCCGCTTCCGGCGTGCCGAAATCGAACCGCAGCATGTTGTTGCCGAGCGGCGTCGTGCGGCCTTCGAGCAAGGCCGGGCGGCCGTCGCGTGCTTCCGCCCAGGCGCGGATGAAACCGTGATCGATGGTCGACTCGTCGCTCATGTCGGATGTCCAGCTCTCGTCAGGTCAATCTGAACGGGTATTGGCTTGCCTCGTTCCCGCATGCGTGGCGCCAGTGAGAAGCCAAGACCCAGCACCAGGAACACCCAGCCGCCATTCGGCATGGAGGTGAAGGCCGACGTGGAGGCGATCGGCCATAGCGCCACCAGCACGCCTAGGAAGCAGCCGAGGCGCGGTGGCGCTGCCTCCCGCCGCAGGCCGCGCGCCAGCGGTGCCAGCGCCAGCCAGGCCATGGCGGCGAACAGCACCAGACCGGGCAGGCCGGCGTTGTCGAACGCCTCGAGGTAGTAGTTGTGCGGGTGAATGTTGCAGGCCAGCAGGCCGCCGCTCTGGTCGTCCGGCACGCCGAGCCAGCGTACCCCGTGCATCACCGAGGGCAGGTTGCAGCGGCGGCGGAAGCCGTCGAAGCCCTGGCCCAGCCAGGGGCGCAGCTCGCCCACCGTGATGGCGCGGACGAACACCAGGCCGTAGGCGCTCTGGGCGAAGTGGCCGAGCTGGTCGGACGTCTCGCCCACCAGCTTGGCGTAGGTGGCGGGCGAGACCCAGGGTGTGGCCGCCAGCAGCGCCAGGCCGGCGCCGGCGGCGGCACAGAGCGCGAGGCGCAGGCGCGGGATCAGCAGCGCGCACACTCCCAGGCCGAACATCATCAGCAGCGTGGGCATGCGCTGGCCGATCAGCACCATGGTCAGCACCGCCGCCACTGCCAGCGCGACGCCGCCGGCCCGCGGCCGCCAGCCGGGCCGCGCCAGCAGCCGCATCACCGGCGGCAGCAGCGCCGGGAAGAACACCAGGATGAAGGCCGGGCCGGCGCGCGGCTTGAAGAACGGGCCGGTGAGCGCGCCGTCGCTCCACCGCGCGTCGCCGAACAGGTTGGTGCCGGTCAGGTATTGCTGCCAGCTCTCCAGCGCGATCCAGCCGGCCGACGCCGCCACGGCAAGCCACACCGCCTGCCGCCGGCGTCGCTGGGATACGTCGGCACCGGCCAGCACCCAGTCTCCGAGCGCCACGGCCAGCACCGGCAGGCGGATCGCCAGGACGGCGAGCAGCAATCCGGCGCCGCTCATGGCCGAGCAGAGGCACAGCCAAAGCCACCAAAGGCCGGCGGCACGGCTGAAACCCGAGTGCAGCCAGGAGCTGCGTCGGGTGAGCAGGCTGTAGCCGAGGAACAGCACGTCGATGCAGGCGATCAGGATTTCCGCCAGCGCGCGGGCGTGCAGCAGCGCCAGTGGCAGGGCGAGGCAGGCGACGAACGCGGCACCACCTGCGCGGGCAGCTTCACGGCGGAGAAGGGCAGGCAGCCTGGCGACGGCGTCGTGCATCACGGCATGATCACCACGTCAGGCGGCGCTGCAAGTTGGTGAGGTTTGTCACAAGTTGGCAATTCTTGTGATTGCGGATTGGTGATGATTCGCGCATCATCGCCATAACGGGTTAATTAACAGGAACTTAGAGACCGTCCACCGGCGTGGCACGCGCGCTGCAGGTAGGGTCCGCATGAAGCGGAGTGGACACAGGTGTATGGCAAACGCACCCGCCTTGCAGGCGGCGGGGTGGCGTCTTGCCACGCCTGAGTCGATCGTGCGGGCAACGAGGGGGTCCACCATCACATACTCTGCCTGCAGTTTCGGGCCGTGCGGCGCTGTGTGGGCTGCCTGCCTGGCGGTGGCGCTGTCCGGCTGCGCGGTAGGACCGGACTACAAGCGTCCGGCGCCGCCGGCGGTGGACCGCTTCACCGAGGCCAAGCTGCCCGCTTCCACCGGCGCCGCGTCGCCCAAGGCCGGGTCGTCCAAGGCCGGCGCCGACCAGAGTTTTGCCGTTGGTGCGGACGTGCCGGGCGCGTGGTGGGTGCTGTTCCGCTCGCCGGAGCTGGCACAGCTGGTGGCGCAGGCGCTGCGGCAGAACCCCTCCCTGCAGGCGGCCTCGGCCACCCTGCGGCAGGCGCAGGAGGTGACGCTGGCGCAGGAGGGCGCGCTGCTGCCGCAGGTCAGCGCCCAGGCCAACCGCACGCGGCAGAAGATCAGCGGGGCGGAGGCCGGCGAGGTGGGCCCCACTGCGCAGTCGCAAATCTACTCGGTCTACGACGCGCAGGTAAACGTGTCCTACACCTTCGACGTATGGGGCCAAGTGCGCCGCACCGTGCAGGCCGACGCGGCCGCTGCGCGCTACCAGCAGTTCCAGCTGGAGGGCGCGGGCAACATGCTGGCCGCCAACACCGCGACGTCCGCCATTACCGCCGCCTCGCTGGGCGCCCAGGTCGACGCCGAACAGCAGCTGGTGGCCGCCGAAACGCAGGTGCTGGCCACCGTGCGCAGCCAGTTCCAGCTGGGCGGTGCCACCGGCGCCGACGTGGCCACGCAGGAGGCGCAACTGGCCAACACCCAGGCGCTGGTGGTGCCGCTGCAGGTGCAGCAGCAGCAGGCGCGCGACCAGCTCGCCGCCTATCTGGGCCGCGTGCCGGCCGAAGCCTCCATCCCGACGCTGTCGCTGCAGGATCTGCACCTGCCGGAAACGCTGCCGGTCAGCATCGCCTCCCAACTGGTGGACCAGCGGCCGGACATCCGCGCCGCCGAAGCGCAGTTGCAGCAGGCCACCGCCAACGTGGGCGTGGCCATCGCCAACCGCCTGCCGCAGTTCACGCTGACCGGTTTTCTCGGCAGTGCGCCGGCGACGATCGGCCAGCTGTTCACGCCCGGTAACGGCATCTACAGCATCCTCACCCAGGCCTTGGCGCCGGTCTTCGAGGGCGGCACGCTGCTGCACCAGCAGCGCGAGGCGGTGGCCGCCGCACGCGCCGCGGCGCTGAACTACCGCGCCACGGTGATCAACGCCTACCAGAACGTGGCAGACGTGCTGACCGCGCTGGAAGGCGACGCCCGCGCGCTGCAGGCCAACCAGGATGCGGAACGCGCGGCCGCGCGCAGCCTTTCGCTGGTGCGGCTGCAATACGGCGCGGGCGGGGTCGCGTTCCTCAGCGTGCTGACGGCGCAGACACAGTACCAGAACGCGGTGATCGGGCTGATCCGCGCGCAGGCGGCACGGTATACGGACACCGTGGCGCTTTTCGTGGCACTCGGGGGCGGATGGTGGAACAGAAACGATCAGCCGGCGCCGCCGGAAGGACTTTTGAGGTCTTTGTTGCCATGAAGAAGCAAGCGCCTTCTTTTTTTGAAAAAGAAGCAAAAAAACTTTGGTGCGGCTGTCGCGGAGTTTCCTGCAGGGCGCGGGCTTGGGAACAAGACAGCAAAGGCAAGCAGTTCTTTTTTGAAAAAAAGAACCAAAAAACTTTTGTTTTCTCAGCCACGCGCTGCGGGAGAGTCCGCGACAGCCGTGACAAAAGTTTTTTGCTGCTTTTTTTCAAAAAAGCAGGCCTTGCTTTCTTGCTGCCGTGTCGGCCCGCAGCACTGTTGGTGACGTTCCTATCGGCGCCTGTCCTGGCCCAGGAACCAGCCGCCACCGTCAGCACCACGGTCGCGCACAGCAGCGACTGGCAGGACTCGCTGCAGGCGGTCGGCAGCGTGCGTGCGGTGCGCGGCGCGGACCTCGCGGCCGAAGTCTCCGGCGTGGTGGACAGCGTGGAGTTCGACTCCGGCCGCGACGTGGCTGCCGGCACCGTGCTGTTGCGCCTGCGCCCCAACGACGACGCGGCCCACCTGGCCGATCTGCAGGCCGCCGCCGACCTCGCCGCCTCCAACCTGGCGCGCGACACCAAGCAGTTTCGCGCCCAGGCGGTCAGCCAGGCCAGCGTGGACGCCGACGAGAGTCACCTGCGTTCCGCCCGCGCGCAGGTGGCGCAAGCCCAGGCGCTGGCCGCCGAGAAGATCGTGCGCGCGCCGTTCGCAGGACGGCTCGGCCTGCGCGTGGTGGATCAGGGGCAGTACCTGCCGGCGGGCACCACCATCGTGACGTTGCAGGCGCTGGACCCGATCTTCGTGGATTTTTACGTGCCGCAGCAGGCGCTGGCGCAGGTGGAACTGGGCGAGGACGCGAACCTGCACGTGGACGCATTCCCCGGCCGCATCTTCACCGCCCGCATCGCCGCGATCAGCCCGAAGCTGGATGCCGCCAGCCGCATGGCGCAGGTGCGCGCCAGCCTGCCGAACGCCGACCACGTGCTGATGCCGGGCATGTTCGCCACGGTTGATCTGCGCGTGGGCGCGGTGCATCGTTACGAGACGCTGCCCAACACCGCCATCGTCTACAACCCGTACGGCAGCCTGGTGTACGTGGTGGACCACGGGACGGCACGTCAGGTGATCGTGCGCACCGGCCCCACGCGCGGCGACCAGGTGGCCGTCACCGAGGGCCTGCATGACGGCGACGTCGTCGTCACCGCAGGGCAGATCAAGCTGCGCCAGGGCGCGCAGGTGGTCGTCAACAACAGCGTGAAGCCGTCCGACGACCCCAACCCCCACCCGGCGGAGGAGTAAGCCCATGCGCGGCCTGACCGACGTGTTCATCCTCAAGCCGGTGCTGGCGGTGGTGGTCAGCGTGTTCATCCTGCTGGTCGGCCTGCGCTCCGAGCAGAGCCTGCCGGTGCGCCAGTTCCCGAAAACGGTGCACGCGATGATCGAGGTGGACACCACCTATTACGGCGCCGATGCCAACACGGTGGCCGGCTTCATCACCACGCCGCTGGAGAACGCCATCGCCCAGGTAGACGGCATCGACTACCTCAGCAGCACCAGCATGACGTCGAGCAGCCAGATCTACGTGCACCTGCGGCTCAACCAGGACCCCGACCGCGCGCTGACCGAGATACAGACCAAGATCAGCTCGGTGCACGACCAGCTCCCGCGCGAATCGCAAACGCCCAGCATCCACATGGAGTCCGCAGGCCAGGGTGGCACCATGATCCTGGCGTTCACCAGCGACATCATGACGCCGGAGCAGATCACCGACTATCTCGCGCGCGTGGTGCAGCCGCAGATGCAGTCCACTCCTGGCGTGCAGCTGGCCGACATCTGGGGCGCGCAGAACTTTGCCGTGCGCGCCTGGCTGGATCCGAACCGGATGGCGGCGCACGGGTTGACCGCGGCCGACGTGTCCGCGGCGATGACGGCCAACAACTTTACCAGCGGTGCCGGCAGCACCACCGGCCAGATGGTGTCCGTGCCGCTGGGCATCACCACCGGCGTGCACACGCTGCCGGAGTTCCGCGACCTGGTGATCCGGCAGTCGAACGGTGCCATCGTGCGGCTGGGCGACGTGGCGCAGGTGGAGCTGGGGGCGGACGACTACTCGCAGTCCCTGCTGTACAACGGAAAGAACGCGGTGCTGGTCGACATCGAGACGGTGCCGGACGCCAACGTGCTCGATGTGGTGGGCCGTGTGCGCGCCAAGTTCCATGCGCTGGAAGCCGACCTGCCGCAGGGGCTGCACGGCGCCATCGCCAAGGACGTGACCGCCAACGTGCGTGCGTCGATCGGCGAGGTGGTGAAAACGCTGGTGGAGAGCCTGGCCATCGTGGCGCTGGTGGTGTTCGCGTTCCTGCGCTCGGCGCGCGCCTCGCTGATACCGGTGATCACCATACCGCTCTCGCTGATCGGCACCTTCGCGATCCTGGTGCTGTTCGGCTTTTCCATCAACCTGCTGACGCTGCTCGCCCTGGTGCTGGCGACCGGGCTGGTGGTCGACGACGCCATCATCGTGGTGGAGAACGTCAGCCGTGAGCTATCCGAAGGCACGCCGCCGCTCGACGCGGCATTGCGCTCGGCACGCAGCCTGGCCGGCCCGATCGTGGCGATGACGGTGGTGCTGATCGCCGTCTACGTGCCGATCGCGTTGCGCTCTGGGCTGACCGGCGCGTTGTTCCGCGAGTTCGCGCTCACGCTGGTGGGCAGCGTCACCGTCTCGGCGGTGCTGGCGCTGACGCTCTCGCCGATGATGTGCCGGTTCATGCTGCGCGCCACCCCGCCGGAGGCACGGCGCAGCGGCACCGGGCCGGTGCAGCGCGCCTACCTGAAGCTGCTGCGCGTCGCGCTCTCGCTGCGGGTGGTGATGATCGCCTTTGGCGTGCTGGTGCTGGCCGGCAGCTACGTGCTGTATGCCGGCGCCAAGAGCGAGCTGGCGCCGCAGGAGGACACCGGCAGCATCGAGCTCGGCGGCTCTGTCTCGCCCACGGCCACGATCGACCAGCTGCGGCTGTATGACAAGCAGATCTCCGACATCATCCTCGGACTGCCGGAGAACCACAGCTACTACCATTTCGACGGCCCCGGGCAGTCCGGCGGCGGCCTGAGTCTAAAGAGCTTCGCCGAGCGCACCCGCAGCGAGACCGACATCCTGACCGAGCTGCAGACCAAGCTGGCCGGAGTCGCCGGCGAGGACCTGGCCGCCTTCCGCGCCTCGCCGCTGCCCGGCAGCTTCGGCGACCTGCCGGTCGGCTACGTGATCAAGACGACGCGCCCGTTCAGCGAGCTCGACACCGTCTCGCGCCGGTTCCTCGAGGCGGCAAAGAAGACCGGCCTGTTCGCCTATATCGACCGCGACCTCAAGATCGACCTGCCGCAGGCCACCGTGGTGATCGACCGCAACAAGGTGGCCGCACTCGGGCTCGACATGACCACCATCGGCGGCGTGCTGAACACGTTGCTGAGCGGCGGCTACGTCAACTACTTCGACTACGCCGGCCGCTCCTACAAGGTGATCCCCGAGGTCAAGCGCAGCGCGCGGCTGAACCCGGACCAGCTGCGGTCCTACACCATCGCCACCATCGGCGGCGTGCCGGTGCCGCTCTCCGCTGTCGCCCGCATCGAGACGGCGACGGTGCCCGAGCAGATCAATCACTTCCAGCAGCAGAACGGCGCCGCTTTCAGCGGCGTGCTGGAGGCCGGCGTGAGCCAGGGCGAGGCGCTGGCTGCACTGGACCGCATCGCGGCGCAGGTGCTGCCGCCAGACTACGCCACTGACCAGCGCGGGCCGATGCGCCAGTTCGTCCAGGAATCCTCCGGCTTCGCCGCCACCTTCGGCTTCGCGGTGGTGGTGATCTATCTCTCGCTCGCCGCACTGTTCGGCAGCTTCCGCGACCCGCTGATCATCCTGGTCTCGGTGCCGATGTCGCTCGCCGGTGCGCTGCTGTTCATCTACTTCGGCGTGCACGGTGCGACGCTGAACATCTACTCCGAAGTGGGGCTGGTGACGCTGATGGGGCTGATCAGCAAGCACGGCATCCTGATGGTCGAAGTGGCCAACGAGCGGCAGGCGCTTGGCGAGACTAAGCGGGCCGCCATCGAGCACGCGGCATTGCTGCGGCTGCGGCCGATCCTGATGACCACGGCAGCGATGGTGTTGGGCGTGGCGCCGCTGGTGTTCGCCACCGGCGCCGGTTCGGCAGCGCGCTTTTCGATGGGGCTGGTCATCGCCTCGGGGCTGGCGATCGGCACGCTGTTCACGCTTTTCGTGGTGCCGTCGTTCTACGTGGTGCTGGCGCGGCGGCACGTGGCGGAACCGGCGTATGCGCGCGGGCCGGATTTGCGTGGGGTGGCGGTGGCTTCGGAGTAAGAAAGCAAGCGGTTCTTTTTTGAAAAAAAGAACCAAAAAACTTTTGTTCCCTTGGTTGTGCCGCGCGGAGAGGTCCGCGACAGCCGTGATAAAAGTCTTTTGCTTCTTTTCTTCAGAAAAGAAGGCCTTGCTTTCTGGGGTGCTTACCGTCCTGCGCCGGTCAAGCTAAGCTCGCGCCTCGCGCATCCGGAACCGCCATGGCGTCGAAAGCTCCGTCAGACAACACACCGGCGCCGTCCCTCCTGGCGTTCGGGGGCTGGTCCGACGCGCCCTGGTTCGAGCCGTCCGTGCTGGCAGATGCGGAGGTGGTCACCTTCAGCTTTCCGAAGCTGGACGGGCTGCGCAAGCAGGTGTTCCACATCATCGACCGGACGGCGCCGGACGCCGCCGGCGGCAAGGCGGTCGAGTTGGCACCCAAGCGCGTCGCCGGAAAGCTGGCCAAGCTGCTGGACACCTACGGCACCCGCCGGGCGATCGCCAGCTGCAGGAGCAAGTTCCTCTTCGAATCCGGCCCGGTGCTGTTCTTTGCCGAGCTGCCGGCCGCCAAGCTGAAACAACGCGCCGCCAACAAATTGCGCCGTGAGGTGATCGAGCTCGGCCTGCGGGCCTGCGTCGTCCGCGCGGACGACAAATCCGCGACTGCGATGTTCTGGCCGGCCGCGGAGACCGCGATCACCGAGTTCGTGGACGCGTCCGTGCCGGAGCACGCCATTCACCCGGAGTTCGACCGGCCGCCGGGCCCGGTGGTTGCGCGCGAGAAGATGCCGGCGGCTCGCGAGGCCAAGCTGTTGCGGCAGATCGCGACCCTGCAGGCCCAGGTGACGACTCTGGCGCACGCGCAGTCGGCACTCGGTGCCATGGAACAGCTGGGGCTGGACGACGCTAGGCTGAAATCGATGCTGAAGCTGCTGCATCCCGACAAGCACGGCAACAGCGAGGCGGCGAACGAGGCGGCCAAGTGGTTGAACAGCATGCGGGAGCTGCTGAAGGCAAAGTAATACCAGGCGGTGCGATGTCTTCGGTAACCAGAGCCAGACAAGCGGTTCTTTTTTGAAAACTTTTGTTCCCCAAGGTGCGCGCTGCAGGAAACTCCGCGACAGCCGCAGCAAAAGTTTTTTGCTGCTTTTTTTGAAAAAGCAGGCCTTGCTTTCCTTGCCGGACTTCGAGGAGCCAAAGCTTAGGACCGACCGTATGGTCGGGCTGTCGCGGATCTTTCCTGAAAAATCCGCGACAGCCGCAACAAAGCTTTTTGCTTCTTTTTCTCGAAGAAGCGCTTGCTTTCACGACCCTTTCGCCAGCCCCGCCAACGTCAGGAAATCCACCTGCACCTTGGCGCCGAGCACGAACGTGTCGGGAATGAACAAGCGCCGGTAAGGCTCGTCCAGATTGTCTACGCCGGTGATGAATTGGACATTCGGCATGATTCGCAGCCAAGGTGCGACCTGCACGCCGTAGTTCAGCTCGACGATCGTCTCGTTGCTCGGCACGCCGCCGGGCGACAGGCCGACCAAGGCTCGCGCCGCACGCTCATTCGACAGTGCGAGTGCGGAGAATTGCTGGTCCGTCACCACCAGGCCCAGCGTGTCCAGCGGCCGCGCGGCGAGCGGGCCCGTCCAGACGGCGCCCAGCTCGAGTTGGAAATCCGTCGTCGTGCGTCCGCTGCCGGTGCCGCCAAAGAAGCCGAACACGGCCAGGCCCCGCGGCGTGGTGGTGTCCGGGCGATAGACCGTCTGGTCGAAGCGGGCATAGACCAGCGAGCGGCCGAAATCCTGCTGCGCCGGCAGCCCGGTGAGCAGCGCGCGTCCGCCGGCTACGTCGCGCACCGGGTCGGCGTAGGTGGACTGGTCGACCAGCGCGCCGATGGCGTAGTTGCGCGGATAGGCGTCGTTTTTCGCGGTGGTGGTGTAGCCGAACTCGACGGGCACCAGCACGCCGGTTGAGCCGTCCAGGCCGAAGTCCAGGCCGTGGTCGCCGGGACCCTGGACCTTGGGTTGTTCCTCGAACGCGCCGACGTGCAGGAACACCGCGTCGGTGAGGAACAGCTTCACGTGCCCGCCCCAGACGGCGGCTGGAAAGTCGATGAACCCGCCGGAGGAGTAGACGATGTGCGGGCTGCCGCAGGTGGCGTTGTTCTGGAAGTCGCAGTACAGCGGCGAGGTGAGGAACGCGCCCTGCGAGGGCAGGCGGCCCACTTCGAATTCGACGCGGTCAGAGAACAGTTTCTGCTCGTAGGTCAGGATGGTGAGCCTGTCTTCCTCCGACCCGTCATAGATCTCCTGCACCGAGAGGCTGTTGCCGGTGTCATCGGCGGCTAGGTTGCGGCCGTCGCGGTTGGTGCCGACGAGGTGGATCGTCGCACCTGTGATGCCGGCGAGCTTGCCCAGGTCTGCGTCCACACCCACCAGGAACTGGTCGGCGTAGTCCGCACCCTGCTTGATGCCGCCGGATACGTTGCCGGCTGATTCGGAGACGTAGTTAAGCTGCGCGGTGATGCCCGGCGTGATCTGCCAGTAGCCGGCGGGGAGCGAGACTTCGGTGGTGGCGGGCTTGGCGTTCTCGCCCTCGCTGGTGGTGACGCCGGCCGACGAGGTGGCGCCCGGAAAGCCGACCCCGTTCTGGCCACTGCCCGATGCCTGGCCCTGTGTCTGGGCGGGAGCCTGCTGCGCCCGGCCCGCGGACGGCCAGCCCAACACGACGCCAGACAGACAACCCACGAAACACGCCCGCTCGAGCGTTGTCCGGAAACCTGCAAGCGCCAACAGCCAGCCTCGCGAACCGTCGCGTGTGCTGTCCTGCCCGTCAGTCATCGACGTTCTCCCCGAACCGGCAGGTCTTCGATTACAGTCGACTTTTACCCTGCCTCGGGCGGGTATAAAACGCATCGCCGGTTGGGCCGCCAGTCCTGCGGGATACCGGCCTGCTTAACGATGACCGGCTGTTGCGCGCGGTTCGTTGGCTTCGGTCCTGGGGTTGATCTTCTTTTGAAGATAAGGAAGGCCTTCTTTTTTGAAAAAAAGAAGCAAAAAACTTTTGTTCCCTGGGGTACACGCCGGCTGAACGGTCCGCGACAGCCAGGACAAAAGTTTTTTGGTTCTTTTTTTCAAAAAAGAACCGCTTGCTTGCTTAAGCCGACTTCCGCAACGGCAACGCGTAGGTCCGCCCCCGGAACGCCAGCGCCTCTGCCACGTCCTGCCGCCGCACAACCGGCGAGCGCGCCAAGTCCGCAATGGTCCGCGCTACCCGCAACGTGCGCGTGAACCCGCGCGGCGAAAGATTGAGCCGCGCCATCGCCTGTTCCGCGAGCGCGCGTGCGTCCGCGGTCAGGTCGATGGCGTTGCCGTCGACCTCCGCGTTGGTGAACGGCCCGTCCGCGCCGCCGCGGTTGCGCTGTGCGGCGCGCGCGATGGCAACACGCGCGGCGACCGCGGCGCTGGGCTCGCCGGCCGGTGCGCGGGAGAGCTCGGCGGCCGAGACCGCCTGCACGTGCACGGTTAAGTCGATACGGTCCAGCATCGGCCCGCTGATCTTGGCCAGGTAGTCCTCGCCGCAGCGTGGCGCCTTGCCGCATTCTCGCTCGCCGTCGCCGAGGTGGCCGCAGCGGCACGGGTTCATCGCGGCGACCAGCTGGAAGCGGGCAGGGTAGGTGACGTGGGCGGCGGCGCGCGCGACCGTGGTGCGGCCGCACTCCAGCGGCTGGCGCAGGGTTTCCAGCACCGCGCGGGGGAACTCGGGCAGTTCGTCGAGGAACAGCACGCCGCGGTGCGCCAGGCTGACCTCGCCGGGCCGCGCCCGGGCGCCGCCGCCGGCGATGGCGGCCTGGCTGGACGCGTGGTGCGGTTCGCGGAACGGCGGGCGGCGCAGCAGGCGGCCGCCGTCCAGCATGCCCGCCACGCTGTGGATCATGCTGACCTCCAGCGCCTCTGCCGGCAGTAGGTCGGGCAGCAGCCCGGGCAGGCGCGCGGCGAGCATGGACTTGCCGGCACCCGGCGGGCCGATCAGCATCAGGTTGTGCGCGCCGGCGGCGGCTATCTCGAGTGCGCGGCGGGCCGTCTCCATGCCGCGGACATGGGCCAGGTCGGGAGCCGGCGGCGGGGCGGCGATGCCGGCGGTGTTAGGCGGTTCGAGCACCTGGGTGCCGCGGAAATGGTTCAGCAGGCAGAGCAGGTTGGGGGCTGCGAGCACTTCGACGTTGCCGGCCCAGGCGGCCTCGCCGCCCTGGCTGCCGGGGCAGATCAGGCCGAGTTCGAGCTCGCCGGCGCCGATGGCGGCCGGCAGCACGCCGGCCACCGGGGTGATGGTGCCGTCCAGCGAGAGCTCGCCGATGGCGGCGTAGTGGCCGACGTCCTCTCGGGGCAACACCTCCATGGCGGCGAGGATGGCGAGCGCGATCGGCAGGTCGAAATGCGAGCCTTCCTTCAGCAGGTCGGCCGGTGCGAGGTTGATCAGCACGCGCTTGGGCGGCAGCGACAGGCCCATGGCGGACAGGGCGGCACGGACACGCTCGCGCGCTTCGCCGACCGCCTTGTCCGCGAGGCCCACCACGAGGAACGCGGGCAGGCCCGAGGAAATCTGCACCTGCACGTCGACGGGGACGGCTTCGATGCCGGAGAACGCGAAGCTGCGGATGGAGGCGAGGCTCATGGTCGGGCCGTTGTTGTGACGATACCATAACAACCACAGATGTATGCGGACGCAAGTGGAATCGCGATCGATGCGGTTTGCAGCGTGATGCGCTGCATCATCCGACCAAACGGGGCTGCCCCCGCATTGCCAGACAAAGACCCTGAGCGTGTTCCGGCCTGCTTATCCGACCGACGAGGTCGGAGGACGCTCTCGCCGCAGACCATGACGTTCCACCGGCAATCGAGGACGTTCATGGAGCTGATTGGGCGGCCATCCGTGCAGGTAGGCGAACAGTTCATTTGCGAAGTGAACGCCGTGGCAGGTCGGTCATCGTTCGAACAGGCTCTAGGCGAGCCGCGTCGGGCAGGATGGCCTGTTCAGGTGCGGCACATGCCAGCGGCTCCGCAAGCGTCACGGCGCAGGACCTGGACGCCCCGCTTGCGAGGATGGAGCCTCGCCCGCGTCACGGCTGCGATTGCGGTGACAGCGACCTGCCTGGTCCTAATAGCACGGAGCCTGCCCCGGCGCGCAGACACCGACGAAGCCAGTGTCGCCGGCTGATCCGTAGACGTAACCGACGATCGTGCCGCCAGCGTTCACGCCCGTGATGAACGTACTGACATCCTTTTCGGTCGTCGGCACGTCGATGATCCTGAGTTCCCGGCCGTGCTGGAGGAAGCCGTGGTCGAGTTTGCCGTCGCTCCAGAAGCCGACGACTTCATCTTGCGGTGTTATCCCGGTGATCGTCGTGGTTCCGGCGTAGGAACCGGGAACGTCGATGGTGGTGACGACGCCGTTTGAAAACGTGAAAGCGTGTTTCACGCCGGCAGCGTCGGCGTAGCTGCCGAACATTCTGCCGGAATTGCTTATTCCTGTCAGAGCTGTCGTCTGTGCACCAGGAACGGTGAAAGTCGTATACCTAGCACCGCGACGGACATAACCTGACAGCACGCCAGAGGACAAGAAGCTGCCCACGATGACGCCTTCGTCGTTGATCCCGCCGAACATGACCCTCTGAGCGCCGGCCGGCTTGATCCGGAGTGACCGGTCAGGAGTTATCAGGAATGCATCGAAGCTGTCCTGGTTTGTGAAGACGCCGCCACCGACCAGTCCAGCTGCGTTGATCGCGAGAGCCTCGATTGTGGCGCCGCCATACTCGACGTAGATCTGCGACTTGCCGCTCGCGAGATCGTAGGTGAAAACACTGCGTCGACTGGCTTTGGACGAAACGAGGTAGCCTGCCACGACGCCGGAATTGTTGATCCTGAGGGGCACAGTAGACTTCGTGTCCACTCCGAGGTCGAAGGTGTAGTAAGCGCCGACGGACCAGGTAACGCCGGCTCCTATTGCAGTGCCAACAACCGTGCCGGAATCGTTCACACCGTATGCGAACTGCATCTGCGTCAACACGGTAAACGATAGATGACCTGCGGCACATGCAGGGGCGGTCGCCCCGAGAACAAGCATCGATGCCAAACTGGTGAAAAGTGGAAACCGACGTGGGAATTTCATCATCAGTGCCGCTTTCGATACTATTCCATCAAATTGGCTTTTTCAGTAAGGAAGTCAACCTGCATCTTACGCAGGCAGAATGTGCAGGATTGCAGAATAGAGAAGAGTTCAGTAGGTAGGCTGCCTCGTAGCAAGTTCCCTTTGATCTGCAGACCGGATGACAGGTTAGTCGACGAGTGGTCTTAAAGGGCAAGCGGGGACGATAGCTGAGATGTTGACCGCAGCGTCAGCTAAGCAACGGCATGACAGGCCAGCCATGCGTCACGCTTGTGCGTCGAACCTGCCGTTATCTCGGCAGCTGTCACTGGCATGCAGGATCTGGAAAAAGTCGGCGCGCCGGCCAGAGTTGGGCATACGCAATTCTTCTACGCCGCCCGGCTGGGACTTACACCGGCGGGCGTACAGTGTGGCCTTTCCCGTCACGATAAAAAGGGCGCAAAAACCTTTGTCAGCATTGTCGTGGGCCGCTCCACAAACGAGTACCCAGGAAGCAACAATTTGTGGGTTCTTTTTTTCAAAAAAGAACCGCTTGCCTGGGCTTTGTCACCGGCCAAAACGTCTCGCTGTCAGCAGGGGAGACCCGTCCGACCGATGTGACTCGTCCAAAGCAGTCGCCGTGCCCGCTTGATAGCCAACCCAAGCCGCGCAACGTTGGTCAAAACAGGAGCAGTCGCAAGTGCCCGCAACCCCCCTCGCCAGCCGCCGCAACCTCGACTTCACCCTCTACGACTGGCTCGGCGTCGACGCGCTCACCCAGCGCCCCGCCCACGCCGACCACTCGCGCGAGACCTTCGACGCGCTGCTCGACCTCGCCGAGCGGATCGCCGTTGACAAGTACCTGCCCACTCTGAAGGAGGGCGACCGGCACGAGCCCTGGCAGGATGCTGACGGCCAGGTGCACGCGCTGCCTGCCATCCGCGAGGCGCTGCAAGCCTCCGCCGAGGCCGGCCTGTTCGCCTGCGGTTTTCCCGCCGAACTCGACGGCCTCGCCGTGCCCGCCACCGTCTACTGGGCCGCGATGGGCCTGCTCAAGGCCGCCAACGTCTCGGCCGCCGGGTTCATGATGCTCACGGTGGCCAACGCCCGGCTGATCGCCGCCTTCGGCACGCCGGCCCAGGTGGACGCGTTCGCCCGCCCGCAAGTCGCCGGGCGCTGGTTCGGCACCATGTGCCTGTCCGAACCGCAGGCCGGCTCCTCGCTGGCCGACATCACCACCCGCGCCGAGCCGGACGGGCCCGATTCCGCCAGCGACGCGCTGGGCCAGCGCTACCGGCTGCGCGGCAACAAGATGTGGATCTCCGCCGGCGACCACGACGCCAGCGAGAACATCGTCCACCTGGTGCTGGCCAAGGTGCCCGGCTTGGACGGCAAGCCGATCCCCGGCACGAAGGGCATTTCGCTGTTCATCGTGCCCAAGTTCCTGCCCGCCTCGCCGGACAGCGGCGCGCAGGAGCGGGGCGTAGGGGATGCAGGTGCGGCGCATGCTGGCGCCGGGGCGACGGGTGAGGACGCCGGGGACGCCGCGCGCGGCGGCGCGGGCAGCGTCGTCTCGCCAGCCGGCCTGGGCGCGCGCAACGACATCGCGGTGGCGGGCCTGAACCACAAGATGGGCTTTCGCGGCACGCCGAACTGCCTGCTGAACCTGGGCGAAGGCCGCTTCACCCCCGGCGGCCAGCCCGGCGCCGTCGGCTACCGTGTCGGCGACGTGGGCCAGGGCCTGGCACAGATGTTCATGATGATGAACGACGCGCGGGTGGGCGTGGGCCTGGGTGCCGCGATGCTGGCCGTGCGCGGCTACCAGCTGGCGCTGACCTACGCCACCGAGCGCACCCAGGGCCGCCCGCTGGACGCACGCGGCCGCGTGGACCAGCCGCCGGTGGCGCTGATCCGCCACCCGGACGTCCGCCGCATGCTGCTGGCCCAGAAGGCCTACGCGGAAGGCGCGCTGGCGCTGGTGCTGTATGCCGCCCGGCTGATCGACGAGGAGCGCACCGCGCCCGACGAGGAGGCCCGCGCGCGCCCCGGCCAGCTGCTCTCCCTGCTGACGCCGGTGGCCAAGACCTGGCCGTCCGAGTGGGGCCTGGCTGCCAACGACCTCGCCATCCAGGTGCATGGCGGCTACGGCTACACGCGCGACTTCGACGTGGAACAGCTCTACCGCGACAACCGGCTCAACCCGATCCACGAGGGGACCACCGGCATCCAGGGCCTCGACCTGCTGGGCCGCAAGATCCTGCGCGAGCGGGCGGCCAGCCTGCGCCAGTTGCAGGCGCTCGTCTCGGCCACGGCCGAGCGTGCGCGCGGCGCGCCGGCGCTGGCGGCCCACGCGGACCAGCTGCAGGCGGCCTGGGACAAGGTTGGCGTGGTAGTGGACGGCCTGCTCGGGCTGAACAACGACGCGCGTGCGCTGGCGCACGCCACGGCGTTCCTCTCGGCGTTCGGGCACGCTGTGGTCGGCTGGCTTTGGCTGGACCAGGCGGTGCTGTGCACGGCGGAGGACGCGTTCTGTGCCGGCAAGCGCGCGGCGTGCCGTTTCTACTTCGAGACGGAGATGCCGCGTGTTGGCGTTTGGCTTGATCAGGTTGCGGGTTTGAGCGACGTGGCGAGCGAGATGCTGGTGGAAATGTTTTAAGCAAGGCCTTCTTTTTTGAAAAAAAGAAGCAAAAAACTTTTGTCCGGCTGTCGCGGACTCTTCCACACGGCATACTTAAGGTCGCAAAAGTTTTTTGCTTCTTTTTTCAAAAAAGAAGGCCTTGCTTCGCTTTCCTTGCGGTTCCAGTCGTGATCTTTCCAGATAACGCACGAGCGTCAGATGCTGATTGCGAGGCAGCGCAAGTGGCGGAAGGCTACCTGATGCACGCGCGTTTCCAGTCCGTCCGCGAACTCGACAAGCCGTACGTCGTCGCCTACGCCCGAGCTTGCCACTCGGAGCGATGACGGTGGAGTGGGAAGCCGCCGGCATCGTTGTCGCCGCCTCGCCTTACGGCGAAGGCGACGCGCTCGCCTCGGTGTTCACCGAGCAGCACGGCGTCTTCCGCGGCCTCGCCCGCGGCGGCCTCTCCCGCGCCCGCGCCGGCACCTGGCAGACCGGCAACCTGGTGGAGGCGCGCTGGGTGGCGCGGCTGGCCGACCAGCTCGGCAGCTTCACCGCGGAACTGGTGCACCCGGCGGCCGCGCTGGCGATGGCCGACCCGTTCGCGCTGGGCGTGCTGACGGCCGCCTGCGCCGTCGCCGAAGGTGCCTTGCCGGAACGCGAGACGCAGCCTCGCATCTTTCGCGGGCTGCTGCACCTGGTGGTGCACCTTGGGCAGGGACCGCATGCCGCCGGCAGCCTTGTCACGTGGGAGCTCGGCGTGCTGTCGGAACTGGGCTACGGCCTGGACCTGTCGCGCTGCGCGGTGACCGGCACGCGGGAGGAACTGGCGTTCGTCTCGCCCAAGACCGGACGCGCAGTGTGCGAGGCGGCGGCCGGCCAGTGGCGGGAACGGCTGCTGAAACTGCCTGCCTTCCTGCGCGACGGTGGCGACGCGCGCCCGTCGGTGGCCGATCTGTGCGACGGACTGCGCCTGACCGGCCACTTCCTGGCCCGTGACGCGTTCGGCGCGCGCCACCTTGCGGTGCCGGCGGCGCGGGTGAGGCTGTACGACAGGCTGGCGGCGCTGGCCGGGCATCAGCAGGAGCGGTAAGCGAGCAAGTAAGGCCTTCTTTTCTGAAGAAAAGAAGCAAAAGACTTTTGTCCTTGCTGTCGCGATGGTTCTGCAACGCGCGCTCAAGAGAACAAAAGTTTTTTGGTTCTTTTTTTCAAAAAAGAACTGCTTGCTTTGTCTTGGAACCTTGAAGACTGCGGTGTCTGGTAGTGACATTCGTTTCCACCTTCCATGCAGGCACGCGGAGCGTCAGGATGTCGTTCAAGCCGAAGCGGACGTCCCCCGATCGACCAGGCTGGGGTTTTCCCGCGTCGTGGTCGGGCCTTTTCGGGTCGATATGCGAGACATGACACTGTTGCGTGGTCTGGCTGTCGGGGCGTTGGTGGTGGTGCCGTCGGTTGGCGTGCTTCTGGCCGCCGCGCCGGTGCGTGACGTGCAGACCAGCGTGACCATCACAGCGTCGCCCGCGCAGGTCTGGGCGGTGCTGGCCGACACCAGGCAATACGAGGCGTGGAACCCGGACAACCGCCTGGTGGGCCGGCTGCAGGCTGGCCAGGTGATCGAGCATGACGAGGGTGAGGGCGCCGACATGTGGGTGTTCCACCCGGTCGTGCTGACAGCAAAACCCGGCGTGGAACTGCGCTGGTTTGGCCGTGTGTGGTTCTGGCACATCTTCGACGCCGACCATTACTTCCTGCTGCAGCCCGACGGGGCTGGCACCCGTCTGTTGCAAGGCGAGCACGTGCGCGGCGTGGCGTTGTGGTTCTTCGACGTGGGCGAGCTTACCGCGGAGTTCGGTGCGGTGAACGCGGCGTTGAAGCGGCGCGCTGAGGCACAGAAGTGACAGGTAGGGAAAGAGCTACTCCGAACCGTTCTCCTGGAGTCCAATCCGCCGGAGAGGTCCGCGGCAGCCGAGACAAAAGTCTTTTGCTTCTTTTCTTCAGAAAAGAAGGCCTTTCTTGCTTCCTATGCGCCCGCTTGACCCCGACCCATGCACCTGCGATTCACCACACAAGAGGTGTGCATGACTCTCTACGGCGACTACCTGCGCGACGACCACCGGCGCATCCACAAGTGGTTCCAGTACTTTCCCGCCTACGAAGCGCATTTCGAACGTTTCCGGAACCGTCACGTCACCATCTTCGAGATCGGCGTGGGCGAGGGCGGGTCGCTGGACCAGTGGCGCGGCTATTTCGGCCCGTTCGCCGTCATCGTCGGCATCGACATCTACCCGCGTTGCCGGCAGCTTGAAGGCGACCAGGTCCACATCCGCATCGGCAGCCAGACCGACACGGCGTTCCTCGCCGGCATTGTCGATGAATTCGGCGCGCCGGACATCGTCATTGACGACGGCAGCCACCTGCAGCACCACATCAATACGACGTTCGACTTCCTCTACCCGCTCGTCGCCAAGAACGGCGTCTACCTGGTGGAAGACCTGCACGCGTCGTACTGGGCCAACCACGGCGGCGGTCTGCTGCGTCCCGGCTCGTTCATCGAGACGGCGAA
This sequence comes from Acetobacteraceae bacterium, assembly GCA_965198755.1. Taxonomy (GTDB): domain Bacteria; phylum Pseudomonadota; class Alphaproteobacteria; order Acetobacterales; family Acetobacteraceae; genus BOG-908. The sequence continues at coordinate 1,419,115 of OZ240673.1, read as the reverse complement.
GAGCTTCGTGGACAAGATGCACGCCGACTACATCGAGGGCGCGTCCATCCGCACGCCGGCCGGCGACCGCACCACCTCGGTGCATTTCTACGACAGCGTCGTGGTGCTCGAGGTCGGCGAGGCCCGCAAGATGGGTAACAAGATGACCGGTCAGGCCGAGCGCTTCGACGGCCAGTGGGCGCCGGAGGGTATGACCTCGGACGAATACTCGCAGGTGGTCCACGAGGCGCTGAAAGACATCGAGAAACAGGGGCCGGAGTGGGAGGCTGGCCAGGTCACGGACGACCGCGAGGCCTACATCAAGCAGCTCGAGGCGGAGGTGGCGCTGCTGCGCGGCTCGACGTCGTGGAAGATGACGGGGCCGGTCAGGGCCGTGGGCCGATTGTTGGGGCGGCCGAAGGAAGAGTGAGCGCGTCGCGGCTCTCTCGGCAAGGAAGCAAGCCCTTCTTTTCTGAAGAAAAGAAGCAAAAGACTTTTATCCCTGCTGTCGCGGAGGTTTCTGCAGCGCGCGCCTGGGGGAACAAAAGTTTTTGGTTCTTTTTTTCAAAAAAGAACCGCTTGCCTTGCTCGTCCGCGTTCGGCATCACACCCTGTCGTTGCGAATAAATAACTTCTGGCCGTCGTCCCCAGGCTCCGCCACGTAGGTGTAGCTTTTCGAGAGCACCTCGATCACGCAAGGCATGTAGTCGACTGGCGCATAGAGGTCCCACACCACCCAGTTGTCGAACAGGATGGCCGGCGGCGGGCTCGCCTCCAACGTCCGGCACAGGTCGCGCGTTTGGCCCAGCACGGGATGGGCGGCGTAGGCGGCGTCCATCGGCAGGTAGGCGTAGAACTGGTCGACCGGCAGCCGGCCGGCGTCGAAGTAGCTTTGCGGGCTGTAGACCAGTGCGAGCATGCGTTCGCCGGGGTGCGTCACCCGGCGGACCGCGTCGAACATCGGGCCGCCCTGGTGCCGGGCAAGCAGCGAGGGCGGCTGACTGAGGAACTGCGCGCGTGTCAGCCCCGTCGGCGAGTAGGTCGCGCGCCGAAGCGCAGCGTCGGTGACTGCGATCGTGGCCAGGCAGGCGGCGGCAGCCCAAAGCGGCGTCATGCCGGGTGTCGCCAGCCTCCGCGGTTGTGGCGGCAGGGTGCAGGCGGCCAGCGCGAACCAGCCGAAGCCGCCCATGACCAGTGGCCCGTTCTGGAACAGGGGCAGGCCCCTCACGTCGAGCAGGACCAGGCCGGCCAGCGTCGCCAGCGTGGCGGCCACGGCGGACCCCCGGCCCGGCCCCGCGCGCAGGGACAGACCCAGGCTGGCCAGGCATCCCAGCCCGCCGAACACGAGGCCGGCGCCCTGCACCACCCAGCCGGGGTCGAGCGAGGGGACCAGGCTCGCAAGGAAGCTACGCAGCGTCACCGGGCCGAATTGCGGGTAGACGACAAGGCCGAAATAGACGTGCAGCGCCAGGTAGCCGCGGAGATCCCCCCAACGCAGAAGCCAGGCGAGCAGCAGCACGCCTGAGGCTGCCACGCCCGCCAGGTGCGCGGCCACGGCGCGAGGCTGTCCGCCACGCCACGCAGCCAGGCACCCGCCGGCGGAGAACAGCACCGCGGTGGGCGCCTGCTGGAACGAGGTGAACGCGAGCAGCGCGCCGGCGACCCCGGCGGCTGCAGCAACCGGGCGTGGGATGCGCGCGCGTGCGCAGGCTGGCACCACGAACCAGGCGAGCACCATCACAGCAAAGGCGCCGGAGACCGGATAGTAGCTGACCAGATAGAGCCCCTGTGTCAGCCAGACGGTGGCGAGCAGGCCGAAATACAGCGCGACCGCGCACCACCGGCGCGCGCCCTGCAGGCCCGGCGAGGTGCCCACCGCCAGGCCCGCCAGGACAGCGAGCCCGGCGATGACCAGCCTGGCGCCATTGGCATGCGCCCAGCCGAACAGCGCCCCGTAGGCCTGCATCAGCATGAAGATGCCCGGGCCGTGCACGTCGTCGAAGTTGCGGTAGAGCCGTTCGCCCGAATCCAGCGCCCAGCCGCCCAGCAGGTGCATGGTCTCGTCGTTGAAGCCGATCGCCGTCAGCCCGAACCACGCGCGGCGGGCGAAGAACAGCGCAGCGGCGAGGGCTGCAAGCAGCGGCAGCGCGCGCAGGCACCTCGCCAGCAGGGCAGGGCCGCGCGCCCGCATCGCACCCGGCCGCATTGCGGTCAGTCCGGCAGGTTGCGCAGGAACGCCACAGGGTCGGCGATGTCGCGTATGTTGACCGAGACCAGCGGCGACTGCCCGGGACCCTGCTCGTAGGGATGCGCCCAGAACGGCTTGACCTCGAAGGTGCCGTCCCAAGACAGCCGGGTTTCGTAGCGGCCGGGCAGGTAGTGGCGCACGTTTGCCTCCACGCGGATGCCGCGCTCGGAGTTGGTGCGGTTGGTCATCTCGATCTCCAGCGCCGGCTGCTCCACCGTCACGCCCGGCGGCATGATCAGCCGCACGCGGTCCGCGGTGTAGCCGGAGAGCTGGTCGCGCAGCCACAGCCAGCCCTCCGCGTCGAGGAACTCGGCGTCGCGGAACTCGGCCGGCAACCAGGGCGAATCGAAGGTGTAGCGCAGCTCGATCAGCGAGCCCAGGCGCTCCTCCTGCAGGTAGCGCACCAGCTCCGGCAGCTCGCGGTAGTTGGACCGGTACACCATCGCGATGTAGCGCAGCGCCGTCGGGTTTGGATGCTGCCGGCACGCATCCACCAACATGTCCCAGTTTTCCTGGAAGATGCGGAAACGCGCGCCCTTGCGCATCTTCTCGTAGATCTCCGGCACGCGGGATTCGATGGAGATGTTGACGTGGTGCAGGCCCGCATCGGCCAGCCATGCGTAGTAGCCGGCCGGCATGCGCTTTGCCAGGTTGGTGGTGTAGAACAGTTTGTGCCGCCACTCGCGCGGCACCTTGTCGACGAAGCGCATCAGCTCCGGGTGCAGTGTCGGTTCGTGCAGGCAGGAGAACCAGAAATTGGAATCCGTGACGTAAGGCAGGAAGCGCAGCGCCGCCTCCATCGTGGCCTCGTCCATCATGTTGGTGGCGCGCACGTTGGTGTAGTCGTACAGGCAGAACGGGCAGCGCAGGTTGCAATTGTCCACGATGTCGCCGGCAACCAGCATGATCGGCTGGTAGTCGCGGCTGACGTGTTCGGTGCGCGGCAGGATGGCACCGCTAAGCGCGTCGCTCACCTCCAGCAGATCGAGCACGTTCTCCGGCAGCGTCTGCGCGAGCCGGATGAAAAAGGCGTGGCCGTCGTCGCTGGCACCCCAGGCGGTCAGGCTGTGTCGGAAGTTGTCGGCGCGGCCGTGCGCCAGCACCTCGCCGGTGTCGGTGCGACGTAGGACGAGCGGGCTGCGTTCTGCCGGGTCGGCAGGATTCTCCGCCCAGCCGGCGACGTGAAACGGGCTGACCTGTTCCAGCGCGCCCTTCAGCGTGGGCCTGGGCTTGGCCTGCGTGCTGCGGCCCCGGAGGTCGGAAAGCAGGTCGCGGAATGAAAGCATGGCGCGGTTATATGGCGGCACCGCCAGCAAGAGAAGCAAGGCCTTCTTTTTCGAGAAAAAGAAGCAAAAAGCTTTTGTCACGGCTGTCGCGGAGTCTCCGGAGACGGGTCGCCAGGGAACAAAAGTTTTTTGGTTCTTTTTTTCAAAAAAGAACAGCTTGCTTACTTCTCCCTATCCAGCAGCCGGCGCTTCCTCGCCAACCCCCACCGATACCCCGCCAGCCCGCCATCCCCACCCACCACCCGATGGCACGGCACCGCCACCGCCAGCTTGTTAGCGGCACATGCGGCAGCCACCGCCCGCGCGCCGCGTTCCACGCCGAGCGCGGCCGCCACCTCCGCGTAGCTGCGCGTACCGCCCGCGGGGATGGCCTGCAGCGCCTGCCACACCCGGCGCTGGAACGCCGTGCCGCTGATGTCGAGCGGCAGGCTGTGCGCCGCCTCCGGCTGCTCCACCGTGCGCACGGCCTGCCGAACCAGCGCCGCCTGCGCCTCGCCGGCCGGCGCCAGCGCCGCTTTCGGGAAGCGCGTGGCGAGGTCTGCCAGTAACGCCGCGTCGTCGTCGCCGATCAGAATGGCGCACACCCCGCGCGCGGTGACGGCCACCAGCACCCGGCCGAGCCAGCTGTGTGCGCAGGCGTGGTGCAGCGTCTGTCCGGCGCCGCCGGTGCGCCAGGCGGTGGGCGTCATGCCGAGCATGGCGGGTGCCGCCTCGTAGAACCGTCCGGACGATCCGAAGCCAGCCGCGTAAAGCGTGTCGGTGACCGGTGCCCCGGCGCGCAGGCCGGCCTCCACCACGCGTTGCCGCCGCGCCGCTTCGTAGGCGGTTGGCGTCACCCCGGCGATATGGCGAAAGGCGCGCGCGAACTGCGTGGCGCTCGTGCCGGCGTCGGCGGCGTGTCGCGACAGGTCGAACGCGCCGGCGTCGATGGCGCGGCAGGCTTGGGTGACCATGCGCGCATCCCGCTCGGCGCGCGGCGGCAGGTCCGGCCGGCAGCGCAGGCAGGGGCGGTAGCCGGCCTGGCTAGCGGCCTCGGCGGTGGCGAAAAACCGCAGGTTTTCCGGCCGGGCAGGGCGAGCGGCGCAGCTTGGGTAGCAGAATATGCCGGTGGTCAGCACCGCGTAAAAGAAACGCCCGTCCGCGGTGGCGTCGCGCGTTCTCACCGCCTGCATCATGTCCTCTTCGGCGCGCTGCATCGTCTTTCTCCCGATATCTGCAGGCTGGGTGGCAGAGGCGGACAGGGGGCGCACTCCGGTTTCAGGCCAGCAAACAAGAAAGCAGTTCTTTTTTGAAAAAAAGAACCAAAAAACTTTTGTTCCCTTGAGCGCGCGCTGCAGAAACCTCCGCGACAGCAGGGAAAAAGTCTTTTGCTTCTTTTCTTCGGAAAAGAAGGCCTTGCTTCCTTCGCTTCCTCACACGAACCCGCCAGCCAGACGAACGCACCCCGCCCGCCTGTGTTCTTGCCTACGCAAAAGGAGGCAAGCTTGGACATCACGCTCACCGTCAATGGACGCGAGCACCGCCTGGCGGTGGACGTCCGCACCACGCTGCTGGACACGCTGCGCGAGCGCCTGGGCCTGACCGGCTCCAAGAAAGGCTGCGACCAGGGCCAGTGCGGCGCCTGCACGGTGCTGATGGATGGCGTCCGCGTGCTCGCCTGCTTCATCCTCGCGGTGGCCGCGCAGGATGCGAAGATCACCACCATCGAGGGCCTGGCCGGCGAGGACGAGCCATTGCACCCCATGCAGCAGGCCTTTCTGGACCACGACGCCTACCAGTGCGGCTACTGCACGCCGGGCCAGATCATGTCCGCCATCGCCTGCGTCACCGAGGGCCACGCCGGCACGGACGACGAGATACGCGAGTACATGAGCGGCAATTTGTGCCGCTGCGCCGCCTACCCGAAGATCGTCGCCGCGGTGTCGCAGGCTGCAGGCGAGATGAAGGCCACGCAGGCTGCACCAGAGTTGGAGCACGCCTGACATGCAGGCCTTCACTTATGACCGGGCGCAGGACGTAGCCGAGGCGGTAGCCGCCGCGGCCCAGGGCGCGCAGTTCTTCGCCGGTGGCACCACCATGCTGGACTTGATGAAGCTCGGTGCGATGTCGCCCACGTGGCTGGTCAACGTGGGCGACCTTCGCCGCACGCTTGGCGGCATCGACCACGGCGCGGACGGGCTGCAACTCGGCGCGCTGGTACGGATGTCCGAGCTGGCGGACCACGCGGGCGTGCAGCGCGACTACCCGGTGTTGGCGCAGTCGCTGCAGTTGGCCGCAAGCCCGCAGTTGCGTAACATGGCAAGCCTGGCCGGCAACGTTCTGCAGCGTACCCGGTGCAACTACTACCGCGACCCGAGCTGGTCCGCCTGCAACAAGCGCGTCCCCGGCTCGGGTTGTGCCGCGCTCACCGGCTCGAACCGCCACCTCGCCGTGCTGGGCACGAGCGATCACTGCATCGCGCACTACCCCGGCGACTTCGCCACCGCGCTGGTGGCCCTTGGCGCCACCGTGCAGCTCCACGGCCCGGACGGCGAGCGTAGCCTGCCGTTCGAGGACCTGCACCGGCTGCCGGGCGATACGCCGCACGTCGAGACCAATTTGCGTGCGGGCGAGCTGATCACCGCCTTCCACGTGCCGTCCGGCGCTTGGACCAGGCGGTCGCTCTACGTGAAGGTGCGCGACCGCGACTCCTACGCCTTTGCGCTCGCCTCTGCTGCAGTGGCGCTGCACCTGGACGGCGGCGTGGTGCGGGAGGTGCGGATCGGCCTGGGCGGGCTGGCCGCCAAGCCGTGGCGCGCCCACGAGGCCGAGGCGTTGCTGCGCGGCAAACCGCTCACCGAGGCCACCGCGCAGGTCGCCGCCGGCGCCGCCTTCCGCGACGCCGTGGTCCACACGGAAACCGCATTCAAGCCTGAGCTCGGCCGCCGCACCCTGATGCGCGCCCTGTTCGAAGCTGCCGCCCTGGAGGTCTGACAGACATGCCCGACGACGCAACCTGGCCGCTGATCGGCGCGCCCATCCCGCGCATCGAAGGCCGCGCCAAGGTCACCGGCCAGGCGCTGTTCGCCTCCGACGAGCCAGTCGCAAACCCCGCCTACGCCTACCTGGTCACCAGCACCATCGCCCGCGGCCGCATCCGCAGCTTCGACCTCGCCGCGGCCGAGGCGGTGGAGGGCGTGCTGGACATCCTGACCCACGAAAACGTCGGTCACCAGGCCGACCCGCCGCCGCCGCACGGCCCCGGCAAGGAGACCACCACCATGCAGACCGACCAGGTCTGGCATGGCGGCCAAATCATCGGCGTGGTGGTGGCAGAGACCTACGAGGCGGCGCGCGAGGCCGGCCTAAAGGTGCGGGTGGACTACAAGGAGGAGGCGCCCTCGGCCACCTTCGGCAGCAGAGGCGCGGTGACGAAGCAGCGCGAGCCAGGCGAACACAAGGATTTCGCCAAGGGCGATGTGGATGCGGCGTTCAAGACAGCTGCGTTTCGTGTGGACGAGCGCTTCGGCACGCCCACCCAGCACCACAACCCGATCGAGCTGTTCACCACCACCTGCGTCTGGCACGACGGCAGCCTGACCGTCTACGAGCCGAGCCAGTTCGTCTACGGCCTGCGCGGCGCGCTGGCCAAGCAGCTCCACCTCGACCCCAAGCGCATCCGCGTGGTGGCGCGCCACGTCGGCGGCGCGTTCGGCTCGAAGGGAATTCCCTCGGCACGCACGGCGTGGATCGCGATCGCCGCGCGACGGCTGAACCGGGCGGTGAAGTTCGTCGCCACCCGCGGTCAGGGCTATACCATTGCCACCTATCGCGCCGAGACGCAGCACCACATCCGCCTGAGCGCCGATGCCAGCGGCAAACTCACTAGCCTTTTCCACGAGGGTTGGGAACTGACCTCGCGCCCGTCGGACTACAACACATCCGGGACCGAGACCACCGCGCGCATGTACGCGTGCCCGAACCTGCAAACCCGGGTCAACGTGGTGCACGCCGACCGCAACACGCCCGGCTTCATGCGCGCGCCGCCAGACGTGCCCTACATGTTCCCGCTGGAAGTGGCCATCGACGAGCTTGCCGAACAGATGCGCATGGACCCGATCGAGCTGCGCCGCATCAACGACACGCAGGTAGATCCGGCGACCGGCCTGCGCTTCTCCTCACGCGCGTTGATGGCCTGTTTCGACCAGGCAGCCGCGCGTTTCGGCTGGTCCGGGCGAGACCCCACGCCGGGCAAGATGCGTGATGGCGACTGGCTAATTGGCTGGGGCTGTGCAGCCGCCGCCTACCCGGCCAACATCGGCGCGGGCGCGGCGCGCGTCACGTTCGGGGCCGACGGCATGGCCTCGGTGCAGATCGCCGCGCACGACATCGGCACCGGCTCGCACACCATCATCGCGCAGACCGCCGCCGACCGGCTCGGTCTTCAACTGGCACAGATCACCGTGCAGATCGGCGATTCCGACCTGCCGCCGGCCGGGCTCGCCGCCGGGTCCAGCCACGCCTCCGGCATCTGCCACGCGGTGGACAAAGCGTGTGAGGACCTGCGCGCCCGCATCGCGCTGGCCGCCACCACCAGCAACACCGGCCCGTTCGCCGGCCACAATCCGGCCACCCTTAGCCTACACGCCGGCAAGTTGCGCGGAGAGGATGGCACCAGCGAGGACGCGCGCGACGCCATCAAGCGTGTTACCGGCGGCGCGCTGGAAGCCTACGCGGAGAACATCCCGAAGGGCCTGGAAGCGGACTCCGTCGGCAAACTTTACAGCGGGCAGATGGCGATCTCCCGCGGGACCAGCCGCAAGGACGTCACCGCCTATGCGTTCGGTGCACAGTTCGCCGAGGTGCGCGTGCACGCCCGCACGCGCGAGATACGCGTGCCGCGCGTGGTAGGCGCGTTCTCCGCCGGCCGCATCATCAACCCGCGCACCGCGCACAGCCAGCTTATGGGCGGGATGATTTGGGGCATCAGCTCGGCGCTGCACGAGAAAACCGAGATCGACCCGCAGGCGGCGCGCTACACCAACGACAACATCGCCGAATACCTGATTCCGGTGAACGCCGACATCCGCGCGGTGGAGGTGATCATCGTGCCGGAGCAGGATGCCGAGGTGAACCCGATCGGCATGAAGGGTATCGGCGAGATCGGCGTTGTCGGGATGAACGCTGCGATCAGCAACGCGGTGTATCACGCGACGGGTAAGCGGGTGCGGTCGTTGCCGATCAGGGTGGATGATCTGTTGTAGAAGAAGCAAGCAGTTCTTTTTTGAAAAAAAGAACCAAAAAACTTTTGTCTCCGCTGTCGCGCGCCCACCGGAAAGAGCCGCGACAGCCGCGATAAGAGCTTCTTGCTTCTTTTTCTCGAAAAAGAAGCGCTTGCTTACTTGCTAATTGGCACCGCAGAAACGCTGTTATATGGACTGCCCTGAGGCGTCAAAGCCTGCGTGGACCACACCAGATACACCAGCATGTTCTTCTGCTTGTCGTAGACTCGGCTGACGCGGATTTCCTTGAACAACCAATTCGCACTCGCGCCGAACACCACTTCGTTGTCCGGCACCCTGTCGTGCACCGACACCGGTCCGGTTGCGCGGCAGGCGATCGAGAAGCGGCTTGGGTCGGTCGCCAGGCCCAGCGTGCCTTTCACTCCGCCAGTTTCCGCGCGCGACATGTAGCAACTGACGTTGTCCACTTTGGGGTCGTCGTAACGGTCGATGACGATGCGGTCGTTGTGGCCGAGCAGGCGGAAAGTGGTGCTGACGTTGCCGATCCGCGTGGGGTCGGTGCCGTCTGCACGCGCGGGGGCCGCCGTCCCGCAGGCGAGCAGGACGGCCAGCACGGCGAGTGCAGCCTTCACGCCGCTTTCGCCTTCAGGCGGTCAGCGAACTGCTTGCGGAACTTGCGCACCTTCGGGGCCACCACCGCCTGGCAATAGCCGCTGCCCGGATTGCGGGCGAAGTAGTCTTCGTGCTCGTCCTCGGCCGGGTAGAAGATGGCGGCCGGTGCGATCTCGGTGACGATCTTGCGGTCGTAGACGCCCTCGTGCTCGATCTCCGCCATCACCTGGCGGGCGATGCTGGCCTCTTCCTCATCGGCGACGAAGATGACCGAGCGATACTGTGTACCGACGTCGGCTCCCTGCTGGTTCAGCGTCGTCGGGTCGTGGATGGTGAAGAACACCCGCAGCAGGTCGGCGTAGCTGAGCACGGCAGGATCGTACGCAACGCGTACTACCTCGGCGTGGCCGGTGGCGCCGCTGCAGACGTCCTTGTAGCGCGGCTGCTCCGTGTGGCCGCCGGCGTAGCCGGACTTCACCGAGTGCACGCCGGCCAGGTCGGTGAAGACGGCCTCCACGCACCAGAAACAGCCGGCGCCCAGCACGGCCGTCCTCAGATTCGTCTCATCCATCGCGTCTATCCTCCAGGTCGACCCGCTACGTGGCGACGCCTTGGACGGAAGAAAACCCCTCAACAGGCGCGTGAGCAGGCCTGGTGCGGCGGATTGGTTTGCGTCGTTGCCGGTCATGCGTGGGCTTTGCCTTGCTGCTCCACCGGCATACGGCGAGAAGAAAGCAAGGCCTGCTTTTTTGAAAAAAAGCAGCAAAAAACTTTTGGTCCGGCTGTCGCGGAGTCTCCCCACACGGATGCCCAAGGGAACAAAAGTTTTTTGGTTCTTTTTTTCAAAAAAGAACCGCTTGCTTGCTTCCTTCGCGTGCGCCTCAGTCAGCCCGGATGGAAGCCGCCTCCGGCCCTTTCTGACCCTGGGTTATCTGTATCGTCACCCGCTGGCCCTCGGCCAATTCAGTGAGGCCGGCACGCCGCAGCGCGGAGGCATGCACGAACACGTCCTTGCCGCCATCCTCGGGGGCGATGAAGCCGAACCCCTTGGAGACGTTGTACCACTTCACCGTGCCCTGCTGTTCGGGCCCGCTCGGCGCCGGTGAGTCGAAACCGCGGCGCGGGGCTCCGACGCCGCCATTGCCATAGCTGCCGGACGGCGCGCCGTAGCCGCCGCGTTCCGCCATCCTGGGCGCTCTCGGCGGCGGAGCGGCACCCGCCGTACTTTCGTCCACCTCGGTGACCTCGGTCACCTGCGGGCCTTTCTGGCCCTGGCCGGTGCGCACCTTCAGCGTGGCGCCCGGATTGACCGCGGTGACGCCCATGCGCGTCAGAACGCTGGCATGCAGGAACACGTCGCCGCCGCCGTCGGTCATCTCGACGAAGCCGAACCCTTTCTCGGCGTTGAACCACTTCACCACCGCGGTGCTTTCCGGTCCGGTGGCGGCCGGTGCTGCCGGCATCGGCCGGCGCGCAAAGGACGGCACCGGCGTCAGGGGTTCGGGCGCATACTCGTCGAAGCCTTTTTCCGACCGATTACGCCGTTGCCAGTTATCCGTCTTGGCCATGAGATCGTCCGCGTGTGAGATTGCCGGTGCGCAGCCTACCTGCCGCACCGACGATCATACACCGGATGCAGATCGAATAAAGCCCTCGATACAATAAGCGACAACGCAACGGCCGGGGGGCTTCCTGTTTTTAAGATTACAGTCGTGACAAGCTACTTTTTGAAAGAAGTCGTGAAATCCGCAGGTTCAGGGCAGGCCCAATGCTTTGTGCGTCTGCACGGACAGCCGCCACTTCGGATGCGCGAGGCAATAGTCCACGGCTGCCCGGGTGTTGGCCTGCACGTCCGCGCCGTCCATCGGCTGCAGCAGGAAATGCCGGAAATCGAGGTGTTCGTAATGCTGCGGTTCGGCGCCTGGCTGCGGGAAAACCAGCTTGCACTCGTCGCCGCCGCGCTGCGCCAGAGCGGTGCCGGCTTTCGGGCTGACGCAAATCCAGTCCAGGCCCGATGGCGCCGGCAGCGTGCCGTTGGTCTCGACCGCGACTTCGAACCCCTTGTCGTGCAAGGCAGTCACCAGCGCGCAGTCGACTTGCAGGAGGGGCTCGCCGCCGGTCAGCACCGTCAGCCGGTGCGCAAGGCCGCCTCGCCAGGCCGCCTCGATGGCGGCGGACAGGCCGGCCGCGTCGGCGAAGCGGCCGCCGCCCTGGCCGTCCAGACCGATAAAGTCGGTGTCGCAGAACCGGCAGACGGCGCCGGCCCGGTCCCGCTCCAGCCCCGACCAAAGATTGCAGCCGGAAAAACGGCAGAACACGGCCGGCCGTCCGGCCTGCATGCCTTCGCCCTGCAGGGTGAGAAAGATCTCCTTGACGGCGTAAGACCGGATACGGGCCGGCGGCAGACTGCCCATCGCGTTTCTGTCAGCAGATGTTCGCGCGTGCCGCGTCTCCTCGAAACTTGCCTCCGGCACGCTGTCGGCCACCACGCCGCAGCCGGCCTGCACGTGCACTTGCCCGTCTGTCACCACCGCCGTGCGCAGCCCGATGCAGGTCTCCATCCTGCCAGCTCAGGCGCCGGGATGCTCCGACTTCTCGAGCAGCGTCTTGATCTCGCCCATCGCCTCGGTGAACCGCTCGCTGAGCACGTGCAGCGCCTCGCCATTGGACCGCTGGATCAGGTCGGACAGGTCGCGAATGTTGGCCACCGCGCGCTCGTAGGATTTCTTTACAAGGTCGGCCTGGCGCGCCGCCTTGGCCTGCGGGCTTTCGGAGACGGCGAGCTCGCGCACGTGCTCGGACAGCTCCGTCATCGTCTGCTGCATGATCTCCATGTGCCGGCGTGCCACGGCCTGCGCGCCTTCCAGCGCCAGCCGGTTGGCGTTGGAGAGCACTTCCATGTTGCGGCGGTGCGCGGCCAGCAGGGCGGAGCTGTCCGGGATCATGGTGGGAAACCGCATCTCGGTGAAGCGGCGGGTCATCTCCGTCAGCAGGGCCGCCGGGTTGGCGTCGCTGCCTGGTGGTGCAGTCTGGTCGGCCATGGGTCTGCTCCTGCAGGCGAGGGGTGCCGCGTTCTATAGCATATCTCGTGCGAAGGGCAGCCTCAGCTTACCCCGCCATCCATCGGCGGCGGCACGTCCGCGGCGCCGCTGATGGCGGCGGCCACTGCCGCCTGTTCGGCCGCGTCGGGTTCGGGGAACGGCTTCGGCCCGGTCTCCGGCGGCTCAGGTTGCGTGTGGCCGAGCCAGCCGGCCACCCGCTGGGCCTGGGTCAGCGCCCGGTCGAGTGCCGCCATGGTGCCGGACAGGTCGGGGCTCTCGTCCGTGCGCCAGGCACGCAGGGTGTACAGCCAGACGGCGACCAGGCCCTGGGTGGCGCCGGCGCCACGCCAGCCGGCCGACGACAGGCCCGCCGCCTCCAGCATCCAGCCCATGCTGCGGTTGGTGGCACCTGCCAGCAGGAGTGCGAGGCCGGGATCTGCGGGCAGGGCGCCCAGCAGCGCCAGCACGCCGGCACGGTGACGCTGCAAGGCGTCGAACCGGCGCATGATGACGTCGAACAGGCGCTCACGGGTAGGGCCGCTGTCCATCGCGTCGGACAGCGCGTGCTCGTCGGCGCTGCGGCCGAAACGCAGCAGGATGGCGGCGGCGTTAGGGAAGCGGGCGCGGGTGCGGTCGAGCGGGAGGGCGGCCTCGCGGGCGGCGGCGGCGGGCGTGACGGCGCGCCAGCCGGCGGTGGCGGCCAGGGTGAAGGCGGCGGTGATCAGGGCGTCGTCGAAGTCTGGGTCGGTCATGTAGGGGGTGGTCCTTGGGTGGCCGGCACAGGAAGGAAGGAAGCAGTTCTTTTTTGAAGAAAAGAACCAAAAAACTTTTGCCTCCGCTGTCGCGCGCTCGCCGGAGAAACGCAACAGCGGAGATAAAAGCTTTTTGCTTCTTTTTCTCGAAAAAGAAGCGCTTGCTACTCGTTCAGTTCCCGCGCCCTCGCCACGCCAGCCTGCACCGCCCGCGCCACGCTGTCCGGCCAGGCATCCGGCGCCATCAGCACCGCGAGCGCGCGTTGCGTTACCCCGTTCGGGCTGGTCACGTTGCGGCGCAGTTCGCTCGCATCCTCAGCCGACGCCTCCAGCAGGGCGCCGGCGCCTGACACCGTGCGGCGGGCGATGCGGCGCGCCAGGGACTTGGGAAGACCCTGCGCCACCGCCTCTGCCTCCAGCAGTTCGGCCAGCAGGAACACGTAGGCGGGGCCGCAGCCGGAGACTGCGGTGGCCGCATCGACCAGCTGCTCCTCCTCCACCCAGGCCAGGTCTCCGCACACCCGGAGCAGCGTTTCGGCCAGGGCACGCTGGGCGTCGGTGACCCCTCTTCCGGCAACCGCCACGGTCATGCCCTGGCCGATGGCGGCCGGCGTGTTGGGCATGGCGCGCACGACGGGGTTGCCGGTGCCGAGCATTGCCGCCAGCCGCGCCACAGAGGTGCCGGCCAGGACGGAGAGCAGCATGGCGCCGTCCGGGATGATGGCGCCAAGGGCCGGCAGCATGCTCGCGGCCATCTGCGGCTTGATCGCGAGGACGACGGCACCCGGGCGGAAACCCTGCGGCACCGCATCCAGCGTACCCACTAGTCGGTCCTGCGGGCGGGCGACGCCCGGCGGCGCCGCCGGGTCGACGAGGACGCAGGGCGGCAGCTCGCCCTTTGCCCAACCGGCGAACATCGCCGTCCCCATCGCCCGGCGCCGACCAGCAGGACAGGAGGCAGGGCGGCGCCGCCGAGCGGGAGCGGGGCGGGCGGCGTCACGCCTCGCCCACGCACTCCAGCATGGCGGCTTCCAGCGCCTCGGCCGGGGTCTTGCCGCCCCACAGCACGAACTGGAAGGCGGGATAGAAGCGCTCGCACTCGGTGATCGCGATGTCGATCATGTCCTCCAGGCTCTCGGACGACGCGCCTGGGGCGCCGCGCAGCAGCACCGAGTGGCGGAACAGCGGCATGCCGTCCTCGCTGTCCATGCCGAAATGGCCGATCCACAGGCGCTCGTTGGCGCGAGCCAGCAGCTCGTAGAGCGCTGCGCGGCGGGGGCTGGGCACCTTGAGGTCGAAAGTGCAGGTGAAATGCATGGCCGAGATCTCGGCGGACCAGCTGAAATACAACCCGTAGTCGCACCACTTGCCGGGCGCCTCGGCGGCCATCTCGGCGTCCGAGCGGCGGTCGAACACCCACTCGTTGGCGGAGACGATCTGCTCCATCACGTCGAGAGGGTTGGCGGCTGGGTTGGTTTGGACGCTGAGAGACATGCTTGGTCTCCTTGACCGCAGGAGCCGGGACGCGGATGCGACGCCGGGGGCTGCTTCCAGCAAGTTAGGAGCGCCGGTAGAGTCGCGGCAAGAGAAGTGCCGTCTAGCTTGCCGGTTTGTAAGGCTTCGGGCGGCGTGGCCGCGTCTGCACCGGCCGGCGCCGCCCGGTCCGGGCCCTTGATCAGCCGAGCCTGAGCGAGGCGTCGGTCAGGTGGGACACGCCGATGACCACGACCTGGGTGCCGTCCTGCAGGTTGAGGATGCTGTCGCCAAAAGCGTAGTTGATCGTGGGGTCGGCGCCGCCGTAGCCGTTGAGGTCGATGACGTCCTGGCCGGGGTTGAAGTTCAGCAAGTAGTCGTGGCCGCCGCCCTCGCCATTGGTGAAGCTGAACGTGTCGGTGCCGCCGCTGCTGGCCAGCACCGCGCTGCCGGTGCCGCCGGTGAAGGTGTCGGTGCCGTGGCCGCCGAACAGGGTCTCCTGGCCGGCGCCGGCGTTGAAGACGTCGTTGCCGGCGGAGGCGCCGCCGGAGACCACGGCGCCGCTGGTGCCGTTGACCACCGCATTGGCGCCGCCGACCAGGAAGACCACTCCGCCGCCGCCCGCCGCCTGCACGGTGCTGGCGCCCTGGCCCACGATGAAGTCCGATCCGGCGCCGCCGGAATACTCGCCCGCGCCGGTGCCGCCGAACACGGTGACCGCGCCGCTGCCGCCCTGCACCTGGGTCTGGCCGCTGCCGCCGACGATGGAGGCAGCGCCGCCGCCGCCCACGTAGTCCAGGTTGCTGGCGCCGGCCCAGAACAGGCTGCCGTTGGCAGCACCCCCGTGTATCACCAACTGGCCGCCAGCCCCGCCCACGATGGTGGACGGCGTGTTGCCGCCGACGAAGTTCAGCGTGCCCGAGGGCGGTCCGAAGATGAAGTCGCCGGCCTGTCCGGCGGCCGCGTTGACGGTGATGTTGTCGAGGCCGCTGCTGCTGCAGATGACGGTGTCCGCGCCGTTCAGCTGCACGTCGTTGCCGACGCGGCTTTCGGATTGCGGCGCGCCGAGGAACACCAGGCTGCGCCCGAAGCTGCTGGTGTAGACCAGGGCCGCGTCGCTGTTAGTGGCGATGGTGTCGTTGCCGCCGCCGCGGATCGTCACGTCGTGGCCTGTCACCGCCGACGCCTTGCCCGACTCCAGCCCGGCGTAGAAGACGGTGTTGGCGCCGGTGGCCCCCACCAGCGTGTCGCCGTCGCCCAGCGCCGCGATCGCGTCGCTGCCGTAGTTGCCGGCGATCAGCGCGTTACCCAGGCCGCCGTCGGTGACGTTCATGTTCTCGCTGCCCTCGAGCAGCAGGGCGCTGTAGCCCGACTGCAGCGCCACCGCGCTGCCAGGGCCGTTGCCGCCGCCGGTCTGCACCGGCAGCGGAGCCACCACCTCCACGCTCACTACGGTGGAGCTGAACGTGAACGCGGGCCCTGCAGGCAGGCCGTCGGCGGACCACCACTCGTAGGTGGTGCGGTTGGCCAGCACGTTGTTCAGGTCGGCTTCCGCGTAGGGGAGTACGCCCTGCAGGTCCTGCTCCAGCATGACCGACGTCAACAGGGTGCCGCCGCTTGTAAGTGGGTTCGTCATGAAATTTTCTCCCTGGGCGGACGTGCTGTCCGGTGCCGATGTCAGGATCGTTCCGCCACCGGCCGATCCGGCGACGTTGAAGGCGAGACCGTCCTGGGACCCGAGCAGGGTGAGCTGGGCCAGGATGGCGGTGCCGTCATCGATGGTGACCACGCCCGCACCCGGGCTGGTCTGCGCGTAACTCGCGGTGGTGGCGCCGCTGGCTGCGAGCACGACCTCGTCGCCGGCGCCGAAACCGGCGATCGCGAGGCTGCCGGCCAGGTCGGCCTGGCCGAGGCTGAGCGTGCCGCCGCCGGCAAAGTCCACGGTCAGCCCGGCAGACGCCGTGCCGCTTAGCACCAGCTCGGCGCCCACGCCGACCAGCAGCGTGCCGCCGCCGGACACGTTGCCGACGACCAGCGTGCCGCCGCTGGCCGCGACCACGCCCTGGTCGACCAGCAGGCCGGACAGCGCCAGGCTGCCGGCGCCCGAGATCACGCCGCCTGCCGCCACACTGATGGCACCTGCCTGGCCAGTGTCCGTCCCCCCCGCCTGGCCCGCGACCGGGGCGCCGGCCTGGCCGGACAGGCCGCAGACCTCGATGCAGCCGGTGGCGTCCGTCTCTACGTCGCTGCCGGTGCCGGCCAGGGTGAGGGCGCCGATCGCCGCGAGGCTCGCGCCGTCCGCCAGCAGCACGCCGCCCATCCCGCCGGGCTGGCCCAGCGCCAGCGTGCCGCCGACGGACAGCGTGCCGCCGGCCAGCGCCACCCCGCCGGCCACCTGGCCGCAGGCGGCTGCCACGTCCGCCGTGCTGCCCAGCGCCAACAGGCCGGGCTGCTGCAAAGCGCCCACCGCGAGGGTGCCCAGCGCGTAGCTGCCGGAAAGCGAGACGGTGCCGCTCAGCCCGAGCCAGGCTGCGTCGCCCTCGCCGTTTACCAGCAGGGGCGCGAGGATGCCGCCGGCCACGCTGACGAGGTCGTTCTGGCCAGGTGCCAGGCCGGCGGGAGTCTGCCCGGTGCTGGTGTCTGTCCAGTTGGCGGCGTTGGACCAGGTAGTGTCCTGGGCGCCGGTCCAGACGTAGGAGTCCGGCGTGGCGGTGCCCGGGGGCGGGCCGGAGGCGATGGCCGGCGAGAGCACGATTTGGCTGCCGCCGCTGCCGTCTGGCTGCAGCGAGAACGCCTCGCCGGCGAAGTTGTCGGTGAGCAGGAGCTGGCCCACGGTCTGCCCGGCCTCGACCAGGCTGAGCGTGCCCGGCCCGGAGCTGCCGGGCTGCCAGAACAGGCTGTCGATCGGCGTGCTGGCGGTGTCGATCGCCTCGCCCGTGGCGAAGCCGGAGACCACCAGGTCAGCCTGCAGCGCCGGCTGCTCCAAAAGCAGCGTCGCACCGCCGCCGGCAAAGGCGATCGGGCAGGTGTCGGTGCCGGCCAGCGCCAGCGTCGCCTCGGTGCCGATGAACAGCGCCCCGCTGCCGACGACCGAGCCCAGCCAGAGCGTGCCGCCGGCTGCGGTGATGGCGCCGTCATCCACCACCAGCCCGTAGAGGCCGATGCTGCCGGCCCCGCTCGCCGCACAGCCGGGGTCGATGGTAACGGCGCCGAGCGCCGCGCCGCCGAGGGTTCCCACTTCGACCGAGGAGGTGGCATCCGCGGTCACCGCGCCGCCGGCCAGCGCGAGCGCGCCGCACTGGGTGGTGCTGCGGCCCTGTGCGCCGACCGCGGCTTCGGCGCCGGACAGCGCCAGCATGCCCTGGTCGGCCAGGCCGTTGCCGGCGCCGCTGGTCAGCAGCTCGCCGCCGGTCACCAGCACTTGGCTGGCGCTCACCGCCGATTGTAGCACCAGCGTGCCGGCCGCGGTCACGGCGAGCTGGCCGGTGCCGACTGTGCCCGACAGCACGACGTTGCCGGCGGCAGACAGGCTGGCGCAGGTGCCATTCGAGGTGACGTCGGCAAACGCTGTGCCCTCGCCGCCGGTGATCTGCACCGGCGTCTGCGCGCCCGGTGGCAGGCTGGCCGGGGCGCCGATGGTGGTGTCGGTCCAGTTGCGGGCGGTGCCCCAGGCGCCGCTGACCGGGCTGGTCCAGGTCAGCTGGTCGGTGCCGGCCTGCATCTTGGGGCTGCCGCCGCCGGTGCCTGCCACCAGCGAGATCAGCGTCCCATCGGCGCCGTCCGGCGCGGTCACGAACCGCTCGTTGGCGAAGCTGCCGGACAGCGCCAGCCGGGCGACGATGGTGGTGCCGTAGAACAGCAGCAGCGTGTCGCTGGCCGGCTGCAGCGTCACCGAGGTGAGCGGGCTGCCCTCCAAGTCGATCGCGTCGCCGGGCACGAAGCCGGTGATGGTGCCGGACGGTGCGGACTGCGCGCCCGCAAAGGCCAGAACGGAGCCGGATGCGGCGGTGCCGTTCAGGGTGATCGGGTCGGCGGTGGCGGCCAGCAGCTCCAGCGTGGCGCCGGCATCGACCACCAGCGAGCCGGTGCCGGAGACCGCGCCGAGGCTGAGCGTGCCGCCGGTGGCGAACACCGTGCCGTTGTCGACGACGACGCCGTAGGGATCGACGCTCCCGTTGCCGGCCAGCGTGGCGCCGGCATCGATGCTGACCGCGCCGGCCTGGGCACCGCCGGCGGTGCCGACCTCGACGCTGCCGGTGGGGTCGGTGGTGATCGACGCGCCGGACCCGCCGCCCAGCACCAGGTAGGCGGCCTGCACCGCGGCGCCGGCGCTGGCGCTGAGTGAAGCGGTGGGCAGGCCTACTCCGGACGGGCCGCCGCCCAGGGTGAGCGTGCCGGCGACGCCGAGCGTGACGCCCGCGCCGGAGACCGCCACCGCGCCGTCCGCGATGCTGGCCTGGGACGCGGTCAGCGCGCCTGCGGTGAGGTCCAGCGCGCCCGCGATGCCGCTCGCCTGGCCGACAGTCAGGGTGCCCACGTTGAAGGCGCCGGACAGCGCCACGTCGCCGGTGACCGCCAGCGCGGCGGCGTTGCCCGGGCCGGCGATGACGGTGAACGCGGTTTGTGCCCCGGCGATGCTGACCAGGTCGTTCGCCCCGGGTGCCACGGCGGCGCTCGCCTGGTTGCGGCTGGCGTCCGACCACAGGGCGGCGGCACCCCACCGGCCGGTGGCTGCCCCGCCCCAAGCGTAGGCGTCCGGCGTGGCGGTGCCCGGAGGTGGGCCGCCGTTGCCGCCGTTGGTGCTGGCAGCCACGGTGACGAGCGTGCCGCCATCGCCGTCCCCGGTGGCCAGGAACACGCAGCCTGCGTAGCTGCCCGCCAGATGCAGGGTCAGCGCGGTTTGGGTGCCGTAGAGCAGGCTCAGCACGCCCGCCCCGGCGCCGGTCTGCTGGTAGCTGGCCGCCGAGATCTGGCTGCCGCGCACGTCGATGGCGTCGCCCGCGGCAAAGCCGTTGAGCGTGCCCGCCGGGGCGTCGTACTCGGCCTCCAGCGCCAGCGTGGCGCCGCTGCCGGCGAAGCTGACGGTCTGGCCGGCGCCGCATGCTCCGTTCAGCGCCAGCGTGGCGCCGGTGCCGATCAGCAGGGTGCCGCTGCCGGACACCGCGCCCACCAGCAGCGTGCCGCCCTGGGCGGAGATGGTGCCGCCGTTGGCGAGCTGGCCGTAGGCGTCGGCGTTGCCCTGGCCCGAGAGCGCCGCATTGGCATCGACGGTCAGCTTGCCCGCGGTGCCGGACCCGGCGCCGCCCACTTCCAGCACCGAGGTGGCGTCGACGTAGATGCTGGACGCGGCGTCGCCCAGGAACAGCGAGGCAACCGCGGCAAGCCCGCCGCCGGTCACGTTGAAGGTGGCGTTGCCGTCCCCCGCCACGCCGAGGTTGAACGAGCCGGTATCGGCCAAGCTGGCGCCCGCGCCCACCAGCAGGCTGCCGGAGACCACGCTGGCGGTGCCGGTGGCCAGCGCGGTCGCACCCGCAAGCTCCAGCAGGCCGCCCGCACCGGCCTGACCCAATGTCAGCGCACCGATCTCAAAGCTGCCGGACAGCAGCGTGTTGCCGAGCAGCAGCGCGGACGCGGCCAGGCCGGGGCTGGACGTGCCCGCGGTGATGGTCTGCACCGACGCGGCGCTGGGTCCGGCGATGGTCACGTTATCCGCGGCGCCCGGCGCGAACGCGGCGGGGCTGGCCCCGTCCGTCACGTCTGACCAGTTGGTCCCCAGGTTCCACGCACCACCTCCGATTGAAAGCCATACGAAGTTGCGTGTCATGCTGCCGTATCCTCTCGCGGAAAGCGGGAGAAAACGTTTTGACACTGCAACTATTAATTGCGTGTAAACGTTTCGGTTGCAAGAAGAATCGGCAGGGCGCGCAGCTTTCCCGTGTTGTGGCGTCGAGTCGTTGAGAAAAGGTGAAGCCGAGTCGTCTGCGGCTGCCGCCACCCAACATCAGCGGGCGCGCCAGCAGGCTGGCTGTATGCAACCGGCTCGGCGGCTTCGCCGTTTGGCGGCAGGAGGCGCCATGACCACCCAACAGGCTACCACCCTGCCGGACCCGCACACCCGGGCCGGGCTGACGGCCGCCTACCGTGCCGTCCGCGCTCATACCGAGGCGCTGGTTGCCAGCCTGTCCGGCGAGGACCAGTGCATACAGTCCATGCCGGACGCGAGCCCGGCCAAATGGCACCGTGCGCACACCACCTGGTTCTTCGAGACGTTCGTTGCTGCCCGCTTCATCCCCGGCTGGCGCGCGGTGGATGACCGTTTCGGCTTCCTGTTCAACTCATATTACGAGGCGATGGGCGAGCGGCATCCACGCCCGTTCCGCGGCCTAATCACCCGGCCTAGCGCCGAGGAGGTCACCGCCTACCGCCAGGCCGTGGATGCGGCGATCATCGCCTGGATCGGCGAGGCGCCGGAGGAGGGCGCGCGGCTGCTGGAGTTAGGCCTGCACCACGAGCAGCAGCATCAGGAGCTGCTGCAGACCGACATCTTGCACGCCTTTGCGCAGAACCCGTTGCTGCCATGCAGCCGGCCGGGCTGGCAGGAGCCCGCCTACGCGCCCGGCCCCACCGGCACGGTGAGCCTGCCGGGCGGGATCGCCGCGATCGGCCACCGTGACACGGAGGGCGCGTTTTGCTTCGACAGCGAGACCCCCTGGCACCGGGTCTGGATGACGCCGTGCCGGCTTGCAACCCGGCTGGTGCGCAACGCCGAGTTTGCAGCCTTCATGACAGATGGCGGCTACCGCCAGGCCACGCTGTGGATGGCCGACGGCTGGGACCAAATGCGGAGCGAGGGCTGGGAGGCGCCGCTGCATTGGCGGCGGCCCGGCAACGAGGGCGCCTGGCGGCAGGTAACGCCGGGCGGCCTGCAGGACATCGACCCCGACGCGCCGGTGCGACACGTGAGCTGGTACGAGGCGGACGCTTACGCGCGCTGGGCCGGCGCCCGCCTGCCAACAGAGGCCGAGCTGGAGGTGGCCCACGCGCTGGACGGCGCGGACGCATTGTCTGAGCTGACCGGCCACGTCTGGCAGTGGACCAACAGCGCATACCTGGCCTACCCGGGCTTCCGCGCAGCGCCCGGCGCCGTAGGCGAATACAACGGCAAGTTCATGATAAATCAGATGGTGCTGCGGGGTGGCTCGATGGCGACGCCCGACGGACATACGAGGCCGAGCTACCGCAACTTCTTCCATCCGTCCAAGCGCTGGCAGTTCACCGGAATCCGGCTTGCTTTTGATGGGTGACGGTCGGTTCAAGCGCAGGCAAGGCAAGCAGTTTTTTTTTGAAAAAAAGAACCAAAAAACTTTTGTCTCCGGTAGGTGCACCTTGGTGATGCGTGTCGTTTCAGCTGTCCGCAACAGCGAGCCCAAAAGCTTTTTGCTTCTTTTTCTCGAAAAAGAAGACGCTTGCTTCCTTCCGGTCCCCGCGCATGACGTGTTTGGCGGCCACGCATCCTTCTTCGCCTCCGACGCGTTGCAACTCTTCGGAGGTGCAGCATGAGACGTTATCGAACCGGCGTGCGGAGCGGGTCAGTCGACCTGAGGGCGTGGAAGATGTTCGCCCTGGTGCTGCTCGTGGCGGCGGCCTTTGCCGGGTCGGCGTTCGGCTCGCCTGGAACAACCAGCGCGGCCAAGAAGCCGGCTGCGCCACCGGCAAAGGTGGATCCCAAGATGCGCGTGACGCCTCAGCCGCACGCGGCGATGCCTACGCCGGTGGTCAAGCCGCCAGCGACGAACGACCATGCGGTGGTGGTGCCTAAGTGAAGACAAGCGCTTCTTTTTTGAAAAAAAGAAGCAAAAAACTTTTGTCTCCGGGGTCCGTCTGCTGAGAGTCGAGTTCTAATCCTGAAGGGTCGCGAAGGCTTGGGGGCCGAAGGTTTGGCTGACTTCAAGGCTCGGCATCCGCAGGCGGGCAGCTAGTGCGTGGCAGTGGGCGGCGGGGGCGACTTCGCCGTCGTCGTCCAATATGTCGGTCCACGCGGCAACGTCGTAGGCGGTCAAGTGGCGCACCAGGTCCAGCGCTATGTCGGCGCTCGCACGGTGTTCACGTCCGCGGTAGGCGATCATCGCCGGCATGATGTGGCCCGGGGATTTCAGGCTGGAGATGCCGGCGTCGGGTGCGCCGGCCGCCCGCAGGGTAAGCGCCCGGTCAGCTGCCGAGATGCCGGTACCGTCACACTCTGCCGCCTCGACGGAGCGCAGCAGAATCGGGCCGCGATACCCCTCGCGATACTCGCCGGCGAGCACCAGTCCGAGGGCCATCGCCCGTTCCGCGGTGACGCTGAAGCAGGTCAGCCCGCGCCCCCAGGTGACCATGGTGTTTACCGTCTCCGCGGTGGCCAGCGCGGCCACGCCGAGGAGGAACCCGTGGCCGGACGCGGTGCCCGCTGCCTCGTCCACCACCACGACCAACCCGCCGGCCTCCAGCGCCTTGGCCGCAAACGCCACCTGTTCGCGTTGCACCGCGTTCAGGTGGCTGAGCCAGTCCAGCCGCTCAGAAAGTGAGAGCTTGGCGGCCGAGGCGGTCAGGTCAGCAGGAAACAGCATCGCGCCGATATATGACCGCTCCCTCTCTCCAACCAGTGCAAGCCGGTCGCAGATGCCTCGGCAATCGAAGCCCCAAGAACCAAAAGTTTTTTGGTTCTTTTTTTCAAAAAAGAACTGCTTTCTTTCTTGATCCCGCCAAGCCCTATAGGCTGAAGCCGTCTCGAGGAGACCGATCCGTGGACATAACCGTACACAGCGAGGCCGCCGCCTTGCACATCCGCCTGACCCGCCCTGCCAAGCGCAACGCGCTGACGGCCGCGATGTACGCCGTCATGGCCGACGCCATGGCGCAGGCCGAGGCCAACCCGGCCATCCGCGCGGTTGTGTTCTCCGGCGAGGGCCAGGCCTTCTGTGCCGGTAACGACCTGGCCGATTTCGTCGCCAACCGCCCGAGCGGCGACGACGCCCCCGTGCAGCGTTTCATCCGCGCCCTGGCCGCCGCCCGCAAGGTGCTGGTGGCCGCCGTGCACGGCCAGGCGATCGGCATCGGCACTACCATGCTGCTGCATTGCGACTTCGTCTTCGCCGAGCCGGATGTGCGCCTGCAGATGCCGTTCGTGGACCTGGCCCTGGTGCCCGAAGCCGGCAGCTCGCTGCTGCTGCCCAACCTGGTGGGCCAGCGCCGTGCCGCCGAACTGCTGATGCTGGGCGAGGCGGTGAGCGCCGAGCGGGCTGAGCAGCTTGGGCTGGTCAACCGCGTGGTGCCGGCCGGCACGGCGCTGGCCGAGGCGGACCGGCTGGTGGCCCGGCTCGCTGGCAAGCCCGCCGGCGCGCTGCTGGCGACCAAGGCGCTGATGAAGTCGGCCACAAGCGATCTGCCCGGCCGCATCGCCGAGGAGAACGAGGCGTTCGGCGCCCAGCTGCAGACCGACGAGTTGCGCCGGACCGTGGCCGCGTTCTTCGACAAGCGCGCCAGGGCCGCAGCGTGAGCCTGCCCCCGTTCCTGGCGCAGAAGCTGCGCCTGCCGGTGATCGCCGCACCGCTGTTCATCATCTCCAACCCGGACCTGGTCATCGCGCAGTGCCAGGCCGGCGTGGTCGGGTCGTTCCCGGCGCTGAACGCACGGCCGAAGGAGGCGCTGGACGAGTGGCTCGCGCGGATCACCGAGACGCTGGCCGGCTACGACGCGGCGCATCCCGACGCGCCGTCGGCCCCCTTCGCGGTGAACCAGATCGTGCACCGGTCCAACGACCGGCTGGAGCACGATTTGGAGGCGTGCGTGAAGTACAAGGTGCCGATCGTCATCACCTCGCTGGGCGCGCGGACGGACGTGTTCGACGCGGTGCATTCCTACGGCGGCATCGTGCTGCACGACGTCATCAACGTGGCCTTCGCCCGCAAGGCGATCGAAAAGGGGGCGGATGGGCTGATCGCGGTCGCCGCCGGCGCCGGCGGGCATGCCGGCACCATCTCGCCTTTCGCGCTGCTGGCAGAGATCCGCGCCTGGTTCGACGGGCCGCTGGCGCTGTCCGGTGCCATTTCCAGCGGCGGCGCCATCCTCGCCGCCCAGGCGGCGGGTGCGGACGTGGCCTATATCGGCTCGGCGTTCATCGCGACGGACGAGGCCAACGCGGCGGACGGCTACAAGCAGGCGGTGGTGGCAGGCTCGGCCGCCGACATCGTCTACACCAACCTGTTCACCGGCGTGCACGGCAACTACCTCAAAAGCTCCATCGTGGCTGCCGGGCTGGACCCGGACGCGCTGCCGGAATCCGACCCCTCGGCGATGAACTTCTCCAGCGGATCGGCCAAGGCCTGGCGCGACATCTGGGGTGCCGGCCAGGGCGTGGGCCGGGTGGACAGCGTGGTCCCGGCGGCAGAGCGGGTGCGCCGATGGCAGGCGGAGTACCAGGACGCGCGGGCGCGGCTGTTGCGGCTCAGCTGAACGGGCCGTGGGCGATCCGCTCCAGCGTGTGGGCGAGCACCAGGATCAGGAACAGCGCGGCCGAGCTGCGGATGCGGCCGCGCAGCAGGCGCGTCACACCGATCAGAAACATGACCACCACGAAGATAAAGATGGCGGTCTGCAGGTCCGACGACAGGCCGCCACTTTTGAGCAGGGCGCGCAGGCCGTCTTCGGCACCGTCCAGCACGTTTAGCACGATGCGGGCAAAGGCGCCGAGCACGCTGACGAGGCCGTGGGCGAAGGTGTTCAGCAAGTTCATTGCGGTAGCATATCTGTGCCGGCGGGCATTGTCACTGCTGTAACGAGTTAAGCAAGCGCTTCTTTTTCGAGAAAAAGAAGCAAAAAGCTTTTAGCGCGGCTGTCGCGGCTCTGTCCGGCGAGCGCGCGACAGCGGAGACAAAAGTTTTTTGGTTTTTTTTCAGTGTCCGTTTGAAAAGTCGGCCTGGTGAGTCAGCTGGCGTAGTTTTCCGAGCACCGGAGCGGAGTGACCTCTACGGTCATGAGCACCGGAGCACAGGAAAGCCGCGTCAGATGGCCGCCAGGGCGACTTTGCAAACGGACACTCAAAAAAGAAGCCGCTTGCTTTGGGCGCGCGAGCCTAGTGCCCCAGAACCTGCGTACCCTCCTTCTGCACGCCCTCCAGCTGCGAGGGGTCCAGGCCGAGCGCGCTCAGGATCGTGGGCGCGATCTGCGTCGTGTAGGTCAGCGTCTCGACAATCTCCGGCTTGATGCCGGGCGCCGAGACGATCAGTGCCACGTTGCGGTCGTCGTCGGAGAAGCCGCCGTGTTCGGCCAGCTTGCTGCCGCCGGTGCAGATCACGCCGTGGTCGGTCACCGCGATGAAGTCCGGCACGCGCGTGTTGTGGTAGGGGTCGCCGTACAACGGCGTCAGCGAGGTGCGGTCGAGCAGTTGCAGGATGTGCAGGCTTGCGGCGTTCGCCTTGAGGTAAGCCTCAGCCGCGGCGTAGCTGGATTTCTGCAGGTCCGGCTCCAGCCAGATCAGCGCCTCGTCGTCGCAGATCTCGAAGCCGTGGGTGCCGTAGCCGGGCGTGGCCTGGAACGGCGCGTCGCTCATCGTCACGCGGTCGCGCACGTCGATGGGCGACTGGCCGTGCTTGGCGCTGACGATGATCAGCGTGGACTGGTCCAGGCCCTGCACGGCGAGTTCGTTGCGCATGCGCCCGATCGAGTCGTCGACGAATTTCAGCTGCACCGTCAGCGCCGTGCCGGGGGTGGCGTTGCTGTCGAGGTAGCCGCCGGTGAGCGTCGGCGTCTGGTAATCGGCGTTACCGGCATGCGCCAATTTCTGGCCGACGCTGACGGCCTGGAAGTTCATGCCGAAGATGGCGGGTGCCTCGGCCAGCTTGGTCGCACCGGTGCTGGAGTAGCCGTCGATCCAGTTGAGCACCGCGCTCACCTTGATCGCGTCGTAGGTGCGCACGCCCTTGTAGCTCTTGGTGTAGTCGTCGCCGGTCTGGGCGCCCTCGTCGAGCGTGTCCTGCGAGTTGATCTCCGGCGCGAACAGGTCGTCGATGCCGTGGCCGGACGGACCGTTGAGGTACTCGTAGGCCGGGTGTTTGTCCGACCAGGCGGTGTACAGGCCGGCGGCCTTCATCACCTCGAACACCGTGTTGGTGCGGACGTATTCGTGCGGGTATACCGGCAGGCATTTGCCGCCTTTGACGCGGCGCTGCATGTTGTCGGGGTCGAGCTGCGTCTCGACGCGGCCGAGCGTGCCGCCGCCGGTGAGGTCGGAGACCAGCGTCGTGGTGAAGTTGTAGGTCTTGTCGAGCTCTTCGAAGTTGGTGACCTCGGTGCCCGGGCTGCCGGTGCAGCCCGGGTCGGCCAGGCCCTGGCTCGCGTAGAAGTTCACCGAGGGGTATTCCTCGCGGTCGTAGCTGTCGTCGTAGAACAGGCCGGCAGTCTTGGGCGAGGCGCCGGTGAACTGCGCCAGCATGCCGGGAAAGCTGTCCGAGGGCGCCGTGGTAAAGGCGTTCGGGTAGATGATGCCGCGGCGGGACAACTTGGCGAAGTTGCTGTCCGGATGGGCCTGGACGTAGTTGACGAGGTCGATCGCATGCATGCCGTCCACGCTGATGACCAGCACGTGCTGGTAGGTTGACGTGACGGCGGGTGCGGCCGCGGCTTGGCCGCCGGCCAATACGGCCGTCGCCAACAGGGCAGGACGGAACGAGCGCATGATTAATTCCCGGTTTGGTTGCCGGGCGGAACCTAGTGGTGAGCGTTGCCCGCCGCCATGTCGGATATATGACGTTGCAGAACAGCAATGGGAGCAGCGTCCCGCAGTGCAGCGCCGGCGTGCGACGATGGTCCGCGTTGGAGAAAGCTCCGCTTGGGAAGACGATGCAGGAAGCTTGTTCTCGCTGTTGTGGACTTTCCTCGCACGGACACAGAACCACAAACGTCTTGGTGCCTTCTTTCAGTGTCCGTCCGAAAAAATCCAGCGGCCGGTGGCGTGGTTTGTCCGAGCACCGGAGCGGACTGGCGCCTTGTGGCCCCGGCACCGGAGCACAGCAATGCCGCGGGAGGCGGCCGACAGGGCGGCGGTCCAAGCGGATTACTTCAAAAGAACTGCTATTCTTGCCCGACGCAGATCACGGCTGACGCGAGACCAACGGACGGCAAACCTCTAACTAATACCAACGGCCGCAGAAATTGACCGGTGATAGGCGAAGCAAGCGGTTCTTTTTTGAAAAAAAGAACCAAAAAACTTTTGTTCCCTCGAGTGCACGTTGCAGAACCTTCGCGACAGCCGGACCAAAAGTCTTTTGCTTCTTTTCTTCAGAAAAGAAAGGCTTACTTTCCTTGCCGGACATCAAAAAAGTCACGATCGAAGGCCGCTTATACAAGGCCTGCACGGCTCCGGGTTCTAACGCCGCTACGTAACCTTGTGTAGTTCGAACAACGTTCCTGTGCCGGTGCCGGTTGACGCCGTTGCAAACCGGTTCCTACAGTCGAACGGCCAACCGTCTGCGGCCGTCGAGGAGATGCGCGATGCGTTCACCAATCGTGTCGGCCGGCCGGCGCTGGTCGCTACTGGCTGCTGTGACGATGCTGGCTCTGGGGAGCGTATCGGCCGTGCGCGCCGCACCGCCTCAGGTGACCCATGAGGACCAGCTCGGCAGCGACGACGGCGTCAGCAAACCGGACTACTACCGCTACGTGGACCGGGCGTATCCGTCGCTGTCCATCAGCCCCGTGCAGTCCGAAGCCGCCAGGGCCGCCTTCGACGCGCTCACACCCGGCGCACCGCAGGCCTGGTTGGAGCTGACCTACAAGCGTGCGGCGGTGCCGGGGCCAGTCACCTATACCGGCCTGGGGTTCACCGCGTCGGGCCGCATCACCGCCCTGCAGCTTACGCCGGGTTGCGCCAGCGCATCGAGCGGACCGTGCCGCGGCGTGCTGGGTGCAGCCGGCGGCGGCATCTGGATCGCGGACAACCCGTTCAGCGGCAACCCGCAATGGGTGTCGCATTCCACCGGCTTGCGTTCGAACGCGATCGGCGCCATCGCCGTGGACCCGAACGGCGCCGGCATGGTGATCTACGCGGGTACCGGCGAGCAGAACCTATCGGGCGATTCCGAAGCCGGCGTTGGGCTCTACAAAAGCATCGATGGCGGCCTGACCTGGACGGTGCTGCGCGCGTCCGTGCACGTCGCCGAGGGTTTGTCGGTCTCGTCCGTCGCCGTCGATCCGCGCGACAGCACGCACATCTACTTCTCGACCTCGCCGGCGTTCCACGGCGCCGCCTCCTCGGCCATCAGCGGCGCCACGCTGGCACCCGGGACCGCGCCCGCCGGCATTTACGAGAGCCACGACGCCGGCGCGAGTTTCGCCCGCATCTACACCAGCACGAGCGTCTTCACCGGCAGCGTGCTGCAGATCGGGCTCGATCCCACCGACCTCGACACCGTCTACGCCTCGTTGCTCGGCGTCGGCATCGTGCGGCGGTCCGCGGCGCTGGACGGCGATAGCGCGTTCCACGTCGTCTACGCTACCCGCTCGCCGTTCGGCGCCGCAAATGACGGCTTTAACCGGCTGGCCTTCGCGCTGGCGCAGCGCCCTTACACGACGCGCGTCTACGTCGCCGATACGATCGACGCCGATCAGAGCGCCTACCTCTACCGCGTGGACAACGCCCGTGTGCCGGCCAGCACGTTGAGCGACGGTGTCAACGACGCAGGCTGGCGTGCGCTGTCCTCGCCCACGCCCGGCAAGCCGGGTTTCAGCAGTTACGATCTGTGCGAAGGCCAGTGCTTCTACGACATCTGGCTGGCAAGTCCGCAGGGGCTGCCGGACGAGGTCTGGTACGGCGGATCGATGCAGTACGACGAGATTTTCAACTCCAACCCGCCCTCCAACGGCCGCGCGGTGATGCGCTCGACCAACGCCGGCGTGAGCTTCACCGACATGACGCGCGACGCGCAGTCCCCGTCCAGCGCCGGCATGCACCCGGACCAGCACGCCTACGCCTTCAACCCTATGCAGCCGGAACAGCTCCTCGCGGCGTCCGACGGCGGATTGGTGCGCACCAGCGGGTCGTTCATCGACGCGACGCAGCAATGCAGTGCGCGCCAGCTGACCGGCGCAGACCTGACCGACTGCCAGACCTGGCTGGCGGCGATCCCCACCAGGATCACCGCAATCAACCAGGGCCTGGAGACGCTCCAGTATCAGGACGTGGAGTTCAACCCCTCGCGGCCCGACACCGAGTTCCTCGGCGGCACGCAGGACAACGGCAGCTGGTACGGCGGCACGAACCAGCCGGTGTTCATCGAGACGGTGGGCGGCGACGGCGGGCTGGCGGGCTACGACGCAGTCCACCCCGACATCCGATTCCACACCTATTACGGGCCGCAGATGGACGTGAACTTCCGCGCCCAGGACACGCTCGGCTGGAACTACATCGCCGACCCGCTGGGCGCGAGCGGCGAGGCGACCGAGTTCTACATGTCGGCGATCAACGATCCCGTCGTCGGCGGCACCATCTTCGCCGGCCTGCAGCACGTGTGGCGGACGCAGGACAGCGGCGGCCAGCGCGCCTACCTGGAGCAGCACTGCAACGAGTATACCGGCGACTTCACCGTCACCTGCGGCGACTTCGTGGCCCTCGGCGAAGACCTCACCGGCAGCATCTTCGGCACCGACCTCACCGGCGGCGACGTGACCATGATGTCGCGCTGGACGGGCGACAGGGCCAATTTGTGGGTGGCGACCAACAAGGGCCGCCTGTTCTTCACCACGAACGCCAACGCGGCCAACCCAGCCGACGTCAGGTTCGTCCGCATCGACAACGCCAGCAGCCCGACGCGCGTGGTCAGCGGCATCGCGCGCGACCTGGCAGACAGCAGCCACGCCTTTGTGGCGTATACCGGCTACAGCGCGTACACGCCGTCCACGCCCGGCCACGTGTTCGACGTGCACGCAGTGCCCGGCGGGGATGCGACGTTCACCGATATCAGCTACAACCTTGGCGACCTGCCGGTAACCGGACTGGTGCGCGACGACGTGACCGGCAACCTGTATGCGGCAACCGATTTCGGCGTGCTGGTATTGCCTGCGGGAAAGCAGAGCTGGGTGCGGGCGGGGCGGAACCTGCCTTACGTGGCGGTTTACCAGCTGAAGATGTCGCCGGACGGGCTGGTGTATGCGGCGACGCATGGGCGGGGGATCTGGACGTTGCAGACCAGGTAAGGAGCAAGCGCTTCTTTTTCGAGAAAAAGAAGCAAAAAGCTTTTGTCTCCGCTGTCGCGATCCTTTCCAGCGAGCGCGCGACAGCGGAGACAAAAGTTTTTTGGTTCTTTTTTTCAAAAAAGAACCGCTTGCTTACTTCATTGCTTGCTGCAGGTTCGCATCAATCCGCGCCAGAAAGTCCTGCGTGTTCATCCACGCCTGCTCCGGCCCGATCAGTATCGCCAGGTCCTTCGTCATCGCCCCGCTCTCCACCGTCTCGATGCACACCCGTTCCAGCGTCTCGGCGAACGCGGTCACGTCCGGCGTGGCATCAAAACGCCCGCGGTAGATCAGCCCGCGCGTCCAGGCGAAGATCGACGCGATCGGGTTGGTGCTGGTTTCACGCCCGCGCTGGTGTTCGCGGAAGTGGCGGGTGACGGTGCCGTGCGCGGCCTCACTCTCGATCGTCTGACCGTCCGGGCTCATCAGCACGCTGGTCATCAGGCCGAGCGAGCCGAAACCCTGTGCCACGATGTCGCTCTGCACGTCGCCGTCGTAGTTCTTGCAGGCCCACAAATAGCCGCCGGACCATTTCAGCGCGCTGGCCACCATGTCGTCGATCAGCCGGTGTTCGTAGGTGAGGTGGTGGGCGTCGAAACGCTCGCGGAACTCGGCCTCGAACACCTCCTCGAAGACGTCCTTGAACATGCCGTCATAGGCTTTGAGGATGGTGTTCTTGGTGGACAGGTAGACCGGGTAGTCGCGCAGCAGGCCGTAGTTGAAGCTGGCGCGGGCAAATCCCTCGATGGAGGCGCGGGTGTTGTGGATGGCCAGCGCCACGCCGGGTCCCTTGAAGTCGTGCACCTCGTAGATCTGGTGCTCGCTGCCGTCGGCGGGCTCGTACATCATGGTGACGCGGCCGGGGCCGGGGATCTTGGTCTCCGCCGCGCGGTAGATATCCCCGTAAGCGTGGCGGCCGATGACGATGGGCTTGGTCCAGTGCGGCACCAGGCGGGGCACGTTGGCGCAGATGATCGGCTCGCGGAAGATAGTGCCGTCGAGGATGTTGCGGATGGTGCCGTTCGGGCTGCGCCACATGCGCTTGAGGTCGAACTCGCGCACCCGCGCCTCGTCCGGCGTGATGGTCGCGCACTTCACGCCGACGCCGTAGCGCTTGATGGCCAGTGCCGAGTCCACCGTTACCTGGTCATCGGTCTTGTCGCGGTACTCGATGCCGAGGTCGTAGTATTTCAGCTCGACGTCGAGGTAGGGCAGGATCAGCTTGTCCTTGATGAAGCCCCAGATGATGCGGGTCATCTCGTCGCCGTCGAGTTCCACCAGCGGCGTCTTCACCTTGATCTTGGCCATTGGTCATCCCTGCTGCGTCGGGCGTGATGTGCCTGTCCCGCAGCGCAGGGGCAAGGTTTTGGCCCTGTCCGGGGTGCATGCCGGCAACGCGGCGTTGGTCGAAGCGGCACCGCCGGCTGCGAGACGTCGGAAGGAGAAGAAAGGCCTTCTTTTTTGAAAAAAAGAAGCAAAAAACTTTCGCTCCTGGCCGGCATATAAGGGCCGTCTGGTTCTGCCGGCGTGCATGGTGGCAGACATGACCCCGCGCCGGTGCAGGCAGGAAGCAAAAGTTTTTTGCTTCTTTTTTTCAAAAAAGAAGGCCTTTCTTCCTCCCTTCGGAGACCTCCCCCGTGGACCAAAGCATAGCGCTCGGCGTCCTCTGCGTGGGCGTCGGCGGCCTGGCGGCGCAGTGGATCGCCTGGCGCTTCCGCCTGCCGGCCATCGTCCTGCTGTTCGCCGTGGGCCTCGCTGTCGGACCCGGCTTCCAGCTGCTGCACCCCACCGCCAGCCTGGGCCGCTTCCTGCAGCCGGCGGTCGGGCTGGCCGTGGCCATCGTGGTGTTCGAGGGCGGGCTTGGCCTGGAGTTCTCAGAACTGCGCGCCGCCGGCGAGGGCGTGCTGCGGCTGACCGCTGTCGCTCTGCCGATCAACTGGCTGCTCGGCTCGGCGGCGGCGCACTGGATCGGTGGCCTGGGCTGGGGTGCCTCGGCGTTGTTCGGCGCCATCACCGTGGTGACCGGCCCCACCGTGGTGCTGCCGCTGCTGCGCCACACCCGCCTGCAGCGCCGCGCCGCGAGCTTCCTGAAGTGGGAGGCGATCGTCAACGACCCGGTGGGCGCGGTGCTCGCCACACTTGTGCTGCAGGCGCTGCTGGCCGGGCGTGGCCACGTGGCGGTGTTCGCCGGCGACCTGGCACTTCGGATGGCGCTGGCGCTGGCGCTCTCGGCCGCACTGGGCATCGGCCTCGCCTTTGCCATCCGGTTCGCCTTCCTGCACGACCACGTGCCCGAGCGGCTGAAGACGCCGATGCTGCTGGTGGCCGCGGCCACCGTCTACGCGGTGGCCAACCTGGTGCTGGAGGGCGCGGGCCTGGCAGCCGCCACCGTGCTCGGCATCGCGCTGACCAATCTGCGCGTGCCGGGCCTGGCCGAGCTGCGGCGGTTCAAGGAATCACTCGTCGTATTGATCGTCTCCGGGCTGTTCATCCTGCTCACCGCCGACCTCAGCCGCGCAACCCTGGTCTCGCTGTCCTGGCCGGTGGGCGCGCTCACGCTGGCGGTGCTGTTCCTGGTGCGCCCGGCGGCGATCTGGCTGGCCACACTGGGCAGCGCGCTCACCTTTGCCGAACGCGCGTTGGCCGCGTGGGTGGCGCCCCGCGGCATCGTCGCCGCGGCAGTGGCCGGGGTCGCCGGCCTGAAGCTGCAGGGCGCCGGCTACCGCGGCTCCGAGCTGATCGTGCCCTGCGTGTTCTCGGTCATCGCGGCGACGATGGTCCTGCACGGCTTCACGCTGCGGCCGCTGGCCAGGCGCTTGAAGCTGACGCTGAGCAACCAGCCCGGCCTCGCGGTGCTCGGCGCCGCCGACTGGACCGCCGATCTGTGCGCATGCCTGCACGAGGCCGGCCTGCCGGTGCTGCTGATCGACACCACGCCCGCCAAGCTGACCTCGGCGCGCGAGGCCGGGGTGCCGGTATTGCGGGCGGAGATGCTGTCGGACAGCGGCATGGAGGCGCTGGACCTTCGCCCGGTGGACTACCTGATCGCGACCACCAACGATCCCGTCTATAACGGCTTGGTCTGCACGCGGTTGGCGCCCGAACTGGGGCGCGAGAGGGTGTTCCAGGTCAGCCCCGGCTCGCGCCGCCTGGACGAGCGGCGCGGCATGTCGCGCGAGTCGCGCGGCAAGGTGCTGGGCGAGGAGTCGTGGGACGTCTCGCTGTTCGCCGAGCTGTATGCGGACGGTTTCCGTTTCCGGATGACGACGGGCGAAACGGGCATCGACGACATGCGCGTGCTGAGCGTGGGCGAGGAGGGCGAGCTGACCATCTTTTCCGCGGAGTCCGACGCCGAGGCGGCGGAGGGCGACAGGGTGCTGGTGTTTGCCGCTCCCGTGGCTGCCAGCCACCAGGCGTTGGTCAATTTGGTGGAAGCATAGCAAGCGGTTCTTTTCTGAAGAAAAGAACCAAAAAACTTTTGGTCCCGGGGCGTGCGCCTTGCGGAGACGTTCGCGTCAACTGGGAAACGCGTGGCAAGGCATTCGAGATGTCTGCCGCAGCCCTAGGGAACAAAAGTTTTTTGGTTCTTTTTTTCAAAAAAGAACTGCTTGCTTTCTCTTCCTTTGCCGCACCTCCAACCCCTGCCAGACCAGTAAAATCGGCACCCCAACCGCGACGTCCCGCGCCCTGCGCAGCAGCGAAACCGCCAGCGCCAGTTCCGCACTCTGCCCGAACAGCGGCGCGACGCCCGCATAGGCCGCCTCCTGAACGCCCGCGTAGCCGGGCACCAGCACGGCCACCGCCAGCACCGCGTGCAGCAGCGCCTCGATGCCGAGCGCGCTCGCGAAGTCGATCTCCGCGCCCAGCAGCCGGAATGCGATCCAGCTCGCAACCCCGGTGCCCAGCCACGCGCACAGGTGCACCGCGCAGCCGGCCGCGACACGCCCCGGCCGCGTGTAGATGGCGCCGAGGGCCGATTGGAGCGCCGCCATGTGGCCGTCCAGCGACGGCATCGAGCCGCCCATCACCCGGCGGCTGAGCGAGAGCAGCGGCGCCGTGCCGCGGCGTTGCAACCACACCAGCGCCACGCCGCAGGCCACCGCCACCGCCAGCCCGAGCACCAGCGGCACCACCAGCCTGGCGTGCGGCGAGCGCGCAGTGAGCAGCACCAGGCCGGTCAGCACCAGGGCGATCTGGGCGAGGAACTCGGTCGTCAGGTCCACCACGGTGGTGGCGGTGGCCAGCGGCCAGGCGACGCCCTGCATGGCCACGGCACGCGCCCCCAGCATCAGGCCGCCGACCACGGAGAAGGGCAGCAGCCCGCCGGCCGCGTCGCGCACCATCCGGCCCCAGACGATCACGCCCGGCCGCCACGTGCGGTCCGGCGGCGTCAGCACGTACCAGCTGAGGCCCAGCAACACGAACAGCACCCCCTGCCAGGCGCACACCGCCAGGAAGCCGGCGCCCCCGACGGACGCCACGGCGCGCAGCACGTGGCCGAAGCCGAACCAGCCGACCAGCGCGGTGGCCAACGCCGCGCCGGCCAGGCCCAGCGTGACGGAGAGCGCGTTGAAGCGGTTGCGGCTGATCGTCTCGCTCCGAGGTCTGTGCCGCTTGCCGCGGGTCACGACGGCAACGCCGCCGGCCGTTCAGGTTGCAGCGGCGGTCTTGGCGGACAGCTTGGCCGCCGGCACACCCCTCAACGCTGCGCGCGACATCGCCTTGTCGTCGGCCCGCAGCGTGTGCCCACGCCAGACCACCGCGTTTTGGCAGAAGCTCATCGCGATCTGCAGGACGGAGAGCAGGTCGCGCAGCGGTAGCAGCAGCATGCGCGCGGGCACCGCCCGGCGAGCGAGTCGGCCGCGCAGCTGGCGGTCGATCGCGTCGGCCACGGCGGCGCGCAGCGCCCAGGCGCCCAGCAACCAGGTCGCTTCCAGCCAGCCGAACCCGGAGGCCGCCAGCGCCAGCGCCGCCCACAGGACGGGAAACATCAGCACCGACATGGCGTGCGAGAACGGCGCGGAGGAGCGCACGGTGCGTGCCCAGCGCAGCTCGTGCACCCAAAGCGCGCGCAACGAGCGCTCCTGCACGGTCACCACCGGAATACAGGGCGCCAGCCGCACGGCCAGCCCCATGCCGCGCACCAGCCGGCCCAGTAGGTTGTCGTCGGCCAGATGCGGCACCAGGGCCGCCAGGCCGCCTACCGCCGCCAGGGTGTCCCGGCGGATCGCCATCGTGTTGCCCAGGCAGTCCTGCCGCCCCAGCGCCGCGCCGAGCAGCGCGCCGGGCAGGAAGGAGTGCGAGATGTGCATCGCCCCCAGCCCGGCGGCGACGCCGGGAGCGGCCGCCTCGCCGCCGCACACGGTGGTGACCAGGCCGGTGCCCGGCTGCAGCAGGGTGGCCACCACCTGGCGGAGGTAGCCAGGGCGGACGTGCAGGTCGCTGTCGGCGAACACCAGCACGTCATGCCGGGCGGCCGGCAGCATGTTCATCAGGTTGCTGATCTTGCGGTTGGCGCCGTGCACGGCGGGGTCGACCACGATCCGCAGGTCGCGATGCGGGAACTCGGCCTGCAGCCGGCGCGCCGCCGCCAAAGCGGGGTCGCCCGCATCCTGCGCGCCGATGACGATTTGGAAGTCCGGGTAGTCCTGCGCGAAGAACGACCGCAGCGCGTCCTCCAGCCAGAGCTCGTCGCCGCAGACCGGCTTGAGCACGGTGACGCTCGGCAGGCTGGCGGCCGCGGCAACGGGTTGACGGCAGAATCGCCACACCGCGAGCAGCCCGGCCAGCGCCTGCAGCACGCCCAACCCCGACATCCAGATGAGTGCCGTGGCGATCACGCGCTTCCACCGGCGTTCGCGATGCCGTTCTTATGATACGTCGTCAAACGTGCCCCCGTGCGCCCGTCAACATCGGACGAACGCGGATCGTCGGCAAGAGCGTTCCGGTTGAGTCAAGAAACTACGAGCGAACTGAAACACTTGGACCTATACCAAACAGGCCGCACCCGGACGGCGCGTCGCGTGACGCCAGGTACGCACCTTGTCCGGGCCTGTTCGGCGCGTCGTGCATCCATCTGGACGGGCAGGCGCGTTTCAGGCGAGCTTACAAACCTCTGGCGAGATCCGGACCACCTGACAGATGTCTGAAACCACACAACGCGAAGCGACCGCCGGACCGGCTGCCAGGCTGGGCGCCGAGTTGCGCGCCCGCCGGCAGAGCCTCGGCTGGGAACTGCCCGACCTGGCGCAGAGCCTGCGCATCCGCCAGTCCTACCTCGAGGCGATCGAGGCCGGGCGGATGGCCGAGCTGCCGGGCACCACCTACGCGTTGGGTTTCGTGCGCGCGTATGCCTCCGCGTTGGGCCTGCCCGGCGAGCAGGTGGCTAGCCGGTTCCGCGCCGAATCCGCCGACGCCAACGTCAAGCCGGCGCTGAGCTTTCCCGCACCGGTGCCGCAGCGCGGGGTGCCCGCCGGCGCGCTGATGCTGCTCGGCCTGGTGATCCTGGCCGGGGCCTATGGCGGCTGGTACTACGCCTCTGAACACCAGCGCACGCCGGCCGAGACGGTGCCGCCGATCCCCGACCGCCTGGTGCCGCAGTCCGAGAAGCCCGCGCCGTCGCCGCAGGTCGCCTCCATCCTGCCCACCGCGTCCGCCCCCGCACCCGTCGCACCCGCCCCGGGTTCTCCGCCAGTCGCCAGCGCCACCCCGGCGTATGCCGCCCCGGCCGTGCCGGCGCCCGCGAGCAGCGCCGCTATGCCGGCAGCTCCGGCCACAAGCGGTCCGCAACCGGCGGCCGCAAGCCCGCTGCAAGCTGTGCAGCACCCCGTCGCAGGCGGGCCTGTCCCAACCCCGGCCCTGCCGCATGAGGCCGGCTCAGTGACTCCCGTCGTGCCTGGCCAGCCTGCCGCGGCGCAGTCCGCCCCGGGTCAGGCAGCGCCGGCAGCCGCCGCCGCAGCGGCGCCGCCGCCACCCGGCACACCCGCCGGTACGCGAATCATCGTGCGCACCACCGCCAACGCCTGGGTGACCGTGAAGCAGCCCTCGGGCCCGCCGCTGCTGAACCGCCTGATGCACACCGGCGAGAGCTGGCCGGTGCCAGCCGGCAAGGCAGGGCTGTTGATGACCACAGGAAATGCGGGCGGCACCGAACTGGACGTGGATGGAACCAGCATCCCGACACTGGGCGGCAGCGGCGGCGTGCGGCGGGACTTGAAGCTGGATGCCGACGCGTTAAAGGCCGGGCCGTTGCCGCCGCTGCCGCGGCCTCGGCCGAAGCCGGCGGTGGTGCCGCAGGATGATGGCTCGTCTGGGTAAGGAAGAAAGCAAGCAGTTCTTTTTTGAAAAAAAACCAAAAAACTTTTGTTCCCTTGGGCGCGCGTTGCAGGAACCTCCGCGACAGCAGGGATAAAAGTCCTTTGCTTCTTTTCTTCAGAAAAGAAGACCTTGCTTCCTTCGCCGGCCATAGAGGCCTGAAGTTTGCACCGTAAAAGGTGTGCAAGAGCGCCCTGTCTCCTTTGTGTGCGCGGCTGGAACTCGCGCCGGAAAATATTGTTCTGCGTGCATCTGCAAAGGAGCGCAGCACATGAACGAAGATCGCGTTGAAGGCACCGTCAAGGAATTCACCGGCAAGGCGCAGGGCGCCGCTGGCGACCTGCTTGGCGACAGCAAGACGTCGGCCGATGGCCGCCTGCGTGAGGCCGCCGGCCAGGCCCAGGAATATTACGGCGCCGCCGCCGACCAGATCCGCGGCTTGTCCGAGGAACTGACCGACCGCATTCACGAGACACCGTTGCTCGCCGTTCTCGGCGCAGTGGGTCTCGGCTACCTGATCGGCCGCCTCGCCTCGCGTTGAGCCGGATGCCGGGCGCACTGCAGAGTGCGAGGCGCCCGGCACCTGTTTTCACGATTGGTACAAAGGCCTCCTGCAGCCTGACCTGATCGGGTGTCTCGTCCAGGTCGACGTCGGTGTCGTGCTCGACGTCCGGGCGATCCCGTTGTCCCGCAAAGTCGGGTTTTCGAAGACGACGCTCAGCAACTTCCTACAGGACACCGGCGTCGGCAACGTCGACGACCGCAGACTCGGCACTCGGAAAGCCGGCAGGCAGGCAGCCCAGCGCGGCCGTGTGGCGGAAATGGCCGGCGTCTTCGCGCTCACTTGGCGATCGCGCCAGCACAGGGGGCCTATGGCCGCCGCCGCCGCGTCGCGCTCGGAGGCAGTGTGCCCGTTGTGTTTCGAGAGGCACCCGCATGCCTGCCACAGAAGTATCGTGGCCGGCTTTAAGAGTACCGAGCTTCGCCGACGTTGAAAAGCAAGCGCTTCTTTTTTGAAAAAAAGAAGCAAAAAACTTTTGTTCCCTTGCGCGCGCGTTGCGGAAATCTCCGCGACAGCCGGACCAAAAGTCTTTTGCTTCTTTTTTCAGAAAAGAAGGTCTTGCCTTTTCTGCAGGTATTCGAGGAATCACAGACGAAGGCCGCTGGTATCACTTTGTTTCCGGCATCAAGCTCGCTAGCACGACCCCAACCGCGCCCGCTCCGGCTAACGCCAGAAACGCCAGCGGCAACGAACCGTCGGCCACTCGTCCGGCCACGACCGTGCTTGCCGCCGCAGCCGCCCCGATCGCCAGTCCCAGCACGCCCATGCACAAGTTGAACCGCCCGTTGGCGCGCGCCATGTCGGCGGCCACCAGCGGCAGCAACACACCGAACGCGGCCCCGCTCAGCCCGTCCAGCAACTGCACGGCGATCAGCTGCCAGCCGGGGATTGCCGGGTCCAACGCGATCAGCGCAAGCGCCGCGCCGCGCGCCGGCAGTGCCAGCATGCCGGCCGCCAGCACCGGGCGGCGGCCCCATTGCTCCGCCGCGCGCCCTACCGCCGGCGAGAGGGCGGCCACCACCAGTTGAGGGCCGACGATGCAGGCGCCGATCACCAGCGAGGCGCGGTTGCCCATCGACCTGGTGGCCGCCCCTGCCGCCAGCGGCAGCATGGCCGCGTTGGAGAGGTGGAAGCAGGCGCAGCACGCGCCGAACCACAGCAGCCGCCGGTCTGCCAGCAACTGCACCAGGCCGCGCAGGGGCGCTCGCCCCCGTTCGGGTGACAGGCTGGTGACGGTCGCGATCATCCGCAGCGCAAGCAGCCCGGGCAGGGCGATGAGCGCACCCAGCAGGAACACCGCGCGCGGCCCGAACTGGTAGCCGACCGCGGCCATCAGCGCGGCCGCGGTGCCGTTGCCCACCGAGGCGTAGCGGGCGTTGCGGCCCAGCCGCTCGCCAGCGGCGATGGCCATGCGGCTGGCGAGGCCCAGGCTGATGGCGGCGATAGCCGGCCCCAGCATGCAACTGGCAAAGGCGTGGCTGACTTCGGCGGCAAGCACCGGCAGCAGGGTGGGAAAGAAGGCGAAGGTGAGCGCCCCGGCGATGATGGCGATGATGGCGGCCGCGGCCGCCTGCCCCTTGCGTGCCATCGCGTCCACCAGCGCGCCGGCCGGCACCTGGGCCGCCATGTTGGCGGCGTAACCCACGCCGAGTGCCAGGCCGATGTCGCCCTGCGTCCAGGCGCGCTGGGTCAGATAGACAGCGACGAACGGCCCGAACGCCGTCTGCAGGGTGGCGGTGAAGAAGTTCAGCCAGTCCAGGCCCACGGCGCTGCGGCGGTCCTGCGCCGGCGTGCCGGCATCGGCCGCAGCAGGACGCGACGTGGCCGGCGCGCCAGAACCGTGCGGGACAGGGTCCGGCGCGACACCCAAGCTAGTGGCCGCTGGCCGCGTCCGGCTTGGCCAGCGGGCTCTTCGCCGGCGGCGGCTGGACCACCGTGGCGGGCTTGGTCTGGTCGGTGTAGGCCGGCGCCGCCTTGATCTGGTCTGCGGTCAGGTCGAGCTTGATGTCGGTTTCGGTGCCGGCCTGGCTGACCGGCGGGAAACTGAGGTCGGACCAGTTCACCGCGACCTGGCGTGAGCCGACGCCCATGAACCCGCCGAAATCGATCACCGCGGCGCGCGGGTTGCTGGCGGCATCAACCAGCACGTCCACCACCCGTCCGATCACGGTGCCGTCCGGCCCGACCACATTGCGGCCGAGTATGCCGCCGGCCGCCACTTTAGTGGTGGGTGCCGCGGCTGGCGGTGGTGCGGCGAACGCCCCGACGGATCCAAGGCAGAGGAGGGCAAGGATTGGTCCGGTTCGGCGTGCGGTCATGCAACGATAGCTCGCAAGGAAGGAAGCAGTTCTTTTTTGAAAAAAAGAACCAAAAAACTTTTGCTCCCTGTCGGGGACTTTCCCGCGAGTGCGCGACAGCGGAGACAAAAGTCTTTTGCTTCTTTTCTTCAGAAAAGAAGGCCTTGCTTAAGCCAGAGGATAAGGAAGCTTGAAGATCACGTCTTCCTGCGTCACCTGCCGCTCCTCGATCTCCAGCGCGTAGCGCTTGGCGAGCTCCGCCAGCACCTCCTGGACCAGGCTCTCAGGCGCCGACGCGCCGGCCGTGATCCCCACCGTCTGCGCGCCCTCCAAGGTGGAGAAGTCCATCTCGGACACCTTGGGCACCAGTATGGCGCGCCCGGCGCCGGCACGCTCGGCTACCTCGCGCAGGCGCTGGCTGTTGCTGCTGTTAGGGCTGCCGATCACGATCAGCAGGTCGCAGCCCCGCGCGATGGCCTTGACCGCCGCCTGGCGGTTGGTGGTGGCGTAGCAGATGTCCTCGCGCTTGGGCCCCTCAATGTCGGGGAAGCGGCGGCGCAGGATCTCGACGATCTCGGCAGTGTCGTCCACGCTCAGCGTGGTCTGGGTGATGAACGCCAGGTTGCGGGTGTCGGCGGGGGCTACCACGCCGGCCTCCGCGGCGTTCTGCACCAGGGTGACGGCGCCGGCGGGCAGCTGGCCCATGGTGCCGACCACCTCGGGGTGGCCGGCATGGCCGATCATCAGGATGTGCCGCGCCTCGGAAAAGTGGCGCTCGGCTTCGCGGTGCACCTTGCTGACCAGGGGGCAGGTGGCGTCCAGGTAAGCCAGGTTGCGGCGCTGCGCCTCCTCGGGCACGGATTTCGGCACGCCGTGGGCAGAGAACACCACGTGCGCGTTCTCCGGCACCTCGTCGAGCTCCTCGACGAATATCGCACCCTGCGCCTCCAGCGCCTCGACCACGGTGCGGTTGTGGACGATCTCGTGGCGGACGTAGACCGGCGCGCCGTAGCGGCGCAGCGCCTCCTCCACCACCCGTATGGCGCGGTCCACGCCGGCGCAGAAGCCTCTGGGGCCGGCCAGCACCACACGCAGCTTCTGCAGGGGCGCGGGCGCCTGCAGGCCGACGGTCTGGAGCGTGCGGGAGATCAGGTCGGTCGGGCTGTCTGGCATGGATGGGTTCCCGGGTTCGCGCGGTAGGTGTCCGTGTGAAGAGCAGCCTGGCCGCCACCTCGCGCGCTTTCTACGCTCCGGTGCTGATGGCCAATAGGCCGTCGCTCCGGTGCTCGAAAACCACGCCAGCTGACTCGCCAGGCCGACCTTTCAAGTCGACACTTACCAGTGGTGAGCACGTGCTGACTATTGGTATGCCACGGTTCTGGTGCAAACCCGCGCTTGTGTGGCAAAGCAGGCCACTCGACTCCCTGCCGCCCTGGCAGCCTGCCTGACGGAGTGACCATGCGCGCGCTTTTCCTGACGGCATCCCTGGCCCTGTTGGCGCTGGCCGGCTGCCACGACGACCCCAACGAGGAAGCCGCCCAGTGCCCGCGCGCGCACCTGCTGCAGGACTACAGCCGTCAGGTCCGCTACGACGGACGCGGCAGCGACCTGTCGGATTTGATGCTGAGCGTGCGGCTGTCCGACGTGCAAGGCGCCTGCTCGGGCAAGCTCGGCACCAGGCTGGAAGGCGCGCACGCGCACGTGGTGATGGTGGTCACCCGCGGCCCCGCCGCCACAAGCGCGGAGGCCGACATCACCTACCGGGTGGGCGTGGTGCGCGCCAAGCAGATCCTCGACGCCAAGACCTACACCCAGCACGTTAAGTTTCCGCCCAACGTGACCACGCTGCAGGTGATCGGCCGGGAGATCCCGATGGAGCTGCCCACCGCGAAAGGCGTCTCCGGGCAGAATTACGATTTGTACTTCGGGCTGCAGCTGACGCCGCAGGAAGTCGACGCAAATCGGCGTAATTCTGCCGGGTAGGCAAGCGGTTCTTTTTTGAAAAAAAGAACCAAAAAACTTTTGTAATTGCTCACCCCGGGTCCCGAGATGTTCAGCCGGGCTTGGGTGAGGGATCTGTTTGACACGCCTACGGGCGAGTCGATTCAAATTGTGTGTGCCGCCTGACATTGATCTAAGCAAGCTGAGCCACGTCGAGAAGGACGACCTGATCCGGACGCTGTTGCCGTTGGCGGGCCGGTTGGAAGTCGCGCTCGTGCGCATCGCCGAGCTCGAGAAGCGTCTGGCCAGATACGAGCGGCCGAAGAGGACGCCTGACAACTCCTCCATGCCCCCGTCCAAGGGCCAGAAGGCCGACAGCCCCGATGCCGGCAAGCCGCACCGCCGCGGCCGTCCCGGCGTGGGCCGGATGCTGGAGCCCGATCCCGACCGCGTCGTGGACGCCAAGCTGCAGGCCTGTCCGCATTGTGCCACCAGCTTCCCCGCCGGCGAGCAGACCCCGCAGGAAGTCTATGACCGCATCGAGATCCCGCCGATCAAGCCCGATGTCACCCGGGTGCGGCTGTTCGGCGGCCAATGCACCTGCTGCGGCCAGCGTGTTACGGCTGAAGCACCGCCTGGCCTGGAACCTGGCTCGCCGTTTGGCCAGTCGGTCTGCGCGCTGGTGGTCTACCTGCATTACGCCCACGCCATCGGCTTCGAACGGCTGGCAGCGCTGCTGGGCGAGGTTTTCGGCCTGCGCATCAGCGAAGGTGCGATCAGCAACATGCTGCAGCGCGCGTCCAAACCGTTGCTGGCCGCACAGAGCGCGATCCAGACGGCGGTGACCGCTGCCCCCGTGGTGTGCTGCGACGAGACGTCGGCCCGGGTGTGCGGCCGCAACTGGTGGGAATGGGTGTTCGTCACCTCGCTGGCGGTGCTGCACGTGATCCGGCCCAGCCGCGGCCGCGCTGTGGTGGCCGGCGTGTTCGGCGACACCCAGCCGGCAGTCTGGGTGTCGGACATGTTCGGCGCCCAGCGTGGCCACGGCCTGCTTTGGCAGGTCTGCCTGGCGCATCTGCTACGCGACGCGCAGTTCGCCATCGAGAGCGGCGACGATGCCTTCAGCGCCCCGTTCAAGCTGTTGCTGCTGCGGGCGGTCGCCATCGGCCGACGACGAGAGCGGCTGGCCGACACCACGCTTGCACGCTATGCAGCCGACCTGGACCGCAGGCTCGACCGCATCGTCGCCGCCGTGCCCGTGAGTGCTGACGGCGTCAAGCTGCGCAAACGCATCCTCGCCAATCGCGGCGCCCTGTTCGTGTTCGTCACTCATCGCGATGTGCCCGCCACGAAC
Source organism: Acetobacteraceae bacterium (assembly GCA_965198755.1). Lineage (GTDB taxonomy): Bacteria > Pseudomonadota > Alphaproteobacteria > Acetobacterales > Acetobacteraceae > BOG-908. Next base: position 1,374,768 of record OZ240673.1, on the reverse strand, counting down.
AACATCTCTAAACGCAACCTCCGCCCCAGCGTCATCTTCCGCAAAGTCACCAACGGCTTCCGCTGCGAATGGGGCGCAGACACCTACGCCGCCTTCCGCTCCGTGGTCAGCACCGCTAAAGCAAAGAACATGGCCGTGCTGGGAGCAGTCCGAGACGCTCTGGAGATGAAAATTACGCCAGACCCGGGGTGAGCAATTACAAACTTTTGTTCTCTTGGGTATTCGGCTGTGGAGATCTTTCGACAGACTGGACGAGTGTTGTAGAAGGGAATCGTTTTTTCTGATGTCGCTTCCTGCCCATCTGGCTCTGGCTTATCGCCGAAGCCGCTACAGCGTCGCCGGCCTCGACTTGCATGTCGGCCGGCGCTCCGGCGCGTTGGACGGCCTGCTTGCCGGCATGGGTGTGCGCGAGGCCGTGCTGATCACCGCCTGGAACCCCGCCAGCCGCCGCATGCCGCGGCGCTGGAACGAGAGGATGATGGCCGCCCTGCGTGCCCGCCTCGGCAGCACGCCCGCGCTGCCGGCCAGCGGCGCAGACGGTGCCTGGGCGGAGGATTGCCTTCTGGTGGCCGGCGACACGCGGCGCCTGGCTGTGCTCGCCCGGCGGTTCCGCCAGGCTGCCATCGTCGGCTGCAGGAGCGGCCAGGACGTCCGGCTGCTGCCGCTTGTCTAGCAAGCAAAGGCCTTCCTCGAACGGAAGCAGAGAACATCTGTCGAGGCGCTGGTCAGCCCGCCTCGACTCATCCGGTGACCCGAGGCTGCCGCCGCAAGCCAGAAGACAAAAGTTTTGTGGTTCTTTTTTTCAAAAAAGAACCGCTTGCTTTGCCTAATCTTCAGCCAGACGCGCCCGCCCGCATAACCGCCGCAACGCTGAACGCCGCCCTGCTGGCATCCGACAGCGCCACGGAGGTGCTGGAACGCCTGTGCGGCAAAGCGGTCACGGTGCGCCACCTGGCACCGAACGAGCCTGCCCCGACGCCGACCGTGCTGCACGCGGCTGGCACCATCCTGCATCGCCACGTGGCGCTGTGCTGCGGCTGCCTGGTGCTGTCGCACGCCGACCTGTGGTTCGTGCCCGCGCGTCTGCCGGACGGCATGGTGCGCACGCTGGCGGAGACGGACCTGCCGTTCGGCCACGTGGTGCGCGGCCTGGGCTTGCGCCGGCACACCCTGCGAGCGCTCGAGTTGCCCCCGGGCAGCGCGGTTGCGCTCGAGCACCGCGCGATGCTGACCGCGCCCTCCGGCCAGCCGATCGCCGAGGTGTGGGAACGCTACTGCTGGGGGCTGGTCGCACCCGCCTGAGACACGCGCGTTTCGGCCAGCCGCTCGGTCACCCGCTCGACCGTGCGGATCATCACGTCGCCGGCACGGCGGACCGAGGCGTCCTCACTGGCGAGCAGCCGGTCGGAGACGAGCAGGGCAGGCGAGAGCATGCCGCGCAGGTCGTGACGCAGGGTGGAGAGCTGGCGGCGCAGCTCGAACAGTTCCGCCTCCTGGGCGCCCTCCACGGCGGGCTTGCCCGGGCCGTCGGCCGTGTGGGCGCGCGCCACGCCCGCGCGTCCCCGCAGGACTGCAGCCATCGAGAGCGCGCCGAATGCCGCCCCGGCCAGTGCCACCACCACGAGCTGCATGACTCCGCCCATCAAGTCCGTTCCGGCTCATAACGCGCGCTGCCCGGATTTGACGCAGGCGGCCGGGAGAACCTATAAGCCGCCGCTCGACACGGGGCGCACAGAGCGCCCCGCTCAAGTTGTTGGAGTGTTCCGGCCGTGAAGCGCACCTATCAACCATCCAAGCTGGTCCGCAAGCGCCGGCATGGCTTCCGCGCCCGCATGGAAACGGTGGGTGGCCGCAAGGTGATCGCCAACCGCCGCGCGAAGGGCCGCAAGAAGCTCTCGGCCTAGTGCCGGACGTCAAACAAGTAGTTCTTTTTTGAAAAGAACCAAAAAACTTTTATCCCTGGTGGGTGTACGTTGTTGAGACGCGTCGTTTCAGCCGTCCGCGACAGCGAGAGCAAAATCCTTTTGCTTCTTTTTCTCGAAAAAGAAGGCCTTGCTTGCCTCACCTACGTTCACCCATGAACCCCCGCCTGAAACGCCGCGCCGAGTTCCTCCGCGTAGCCTCCAAGGGCCGCAAGGCGCCCTCGCCAGGTCTGGTTCTGCAGGCCCTTCTCCGTGGCGACGAGGCGCCGGTCCGCCTGGGCTTCACTGTCACCAAGAAGGTCGGCAACGCCGTGGTGCGCAACCGTACGCGCCGGCGGCTGCGCGAGGCGGCGCGGCTGCTCCTGCGCGAAAGCCCCGCAGTGGGTGCTGACCTGGTGCTGGTGGGCCGTGACACCACGCGCGCCCGGCCCTTTGCGTTGCTCATCGACGACCTGCGCCGCGGCCTGGGCAAGCTGGCCGTTCCCACTCTCATCGGCATGGCGGGTGCCGCACCTGCCAGCCCCTCTCCCCCAGGCACCGCGCCAGCCGCTACTGGCCAGGTCACCGCAGGCGCGCACAAGAAGGCGGACCGGCCGTGAACCCGGTGGCCACCATGCTTGCCACCACGGTGCGTGCCTACCAGCTGGTGCTGCGCCCGCTGCTGCCGCCAGCCTGCCGCTACGAGCCGAGCTGCAGCGCCTACGCCATCGAGGCGCTGTGCACGCATGGCGCGCTCCGTGGCCTGGGTCTTGCGGCCTGGCGCGTCCTGCGCTGCAACCCGTGGGGCGGAAGCGGCTACGACCCGGTTCCCTGCGGCGGGCACGACCGCCCGCACGATCTCAAGGCCAGTTGATGGACCAGAAACGCCTGCCGCTGTTCATCGCCCTCTCGGTCGCGATCCTGCTGCTGTTCCAATACCTCTCGCCGCCGAAGCCTCGCGTGCACCAGGCGGTGGCGACCCAGAGCACGCCGGCCGGCCAGACGCCGGGACCCTCGTTCAACCCGGCGCCGCCCGGCCACGAGCCGGAGCACGTGGCCCCCCCCGCCACGGTGGACCCCAGCAAGATACCGCGCATCCAGATCGACGGCCCGCGGGTGACCGGCACCGTCAGCCTGCTCGGCGCACGGCTCGATGACCTGCGGCTGCGCGACTACCACGAGACGGTGTCGAAGACCTCGCCGCTGGTGCGGGTGCTGGAGCCGGCGTTCGACCCGCAGCCGAGCTACGTGCAGTTCGGCTGGACCGCGTCGGACGGGGTGAAGACGCCGGACAGCGACACTGTCTGGACCGCCAGCGGCGGCGCCGTCTCCGCAGCCCATCCGGTCACCCTCACCTGGGACAATGGCGCCGGCCTCACCTACCGTCTCGAGCTGGGCATCGACGCCAACTACATGTTCACCGTGCGGCAGAGCGTGCACAACGCCGGCACCACGGCAGTGCAGCTGTGGCCCTGGCAGCGCATTCATCGCGACTACCTGCCACCCTCGGCCGGGCTGAACGTGTTCGAGGGCGTGCTGGGCGTGTTCGACGACAAGCTGCACGACATGAGCTACAGCGCGGTGAAATCGGCTGCCGCCAAGGACGGCGACGTCGGCTACGACCACACGGGTAGCGGCGGCTGGGCCGGCTTCACCGACAAGTACTGGCTGACCGCGCTGGTGCCGGACCAGCAGGCACAGACCAGGTCCACCTGGAACCACGTGCTCGACAACGGTGCGGACCGCTTCCAGGTCAGCTACATCGCCGCCGACCCCGAACACCTGGCTGCCGGCGGCGACGCGGCAGCCACCAGCCGCGTGTTCGCCGGCGCGAAGGAAGTGCACCTGCTCGATCGTTACGAGCTGGACGGCCACGTCGCCCGCTTCAACTATGCGGTGGACTGGGGCTGGTTTTACTTCCTGACCAAGCCGTTCTTCTACGCGATCGACTTCATCTACGGCCATGTCGGCAATTTCGGCGTGGCCATTTTGATCTTCACGCTCGGGGTGAAGGGGCTGTTTTACCCGATCGCCGCACGCTCCTACCGCTCGATGGGCAAGATGCGGCTGCTGGGGCCGAAGATCACCGAGGTGCGGGAGCGCTTCAAGGACGACCCGGCCAAGCTGCAATCCGAGATGATGGCGGTCTACAAGACCGAGAACGTGAGCCCGGTCAGCGGCTGCGCGCCGATGCTGCTGCAGATCCCGGTGTTCTTCTCGCTCTATAAGGTGATCCTCATCTCCATCGAAATGCGGCACGCGCCGTTCTTCGGCTGGATCCAGGACCTGTCGTCGGTGGACCCGACCAACATCTTTAACCTGTTCGGGCTGATCCCGTTCGACCCCAGCCTCGTCTCGCCGTTCCTGCATCTGGGCATCTGGCCGCTGATCATGGGGGCCACTATGTATTTCCAGCAAAAGCTGAACCCGCCGCCGCCTGACCCGGCGCAGGCGAAGATGCTGCAGTTCATGCCGCTGATCTTCATGTTTACCATGGGACGCTTTCCGGCGGGACTGGTGATCTATTGGTCGTGGAACAACACGCTGACCATGGCCCAGCAGTGGTATATCCAGCGCCAGGCCAAGCTCGAACCGCGCGGGCGTGTCGTTCGGACGTGATCAAGGTGAGTAAGGCCAGGGGCTCTGCCCCTGGACCCCGCCAGGGCGAGGCGCCCTGGACCGCCTGGTTGGAAGGCAAGGAGAGGGGCGTATCCGTCGGGTGGCTGATACACGCGATGTGGCGCCCCTCTCCTTGCCTTCCAACAAGATGGGGTCTGGGGCCGACTGGCCCCAGCGGGGTCCAGGGGCAGAGCCCCTGGCCTTGCCCGCCTTGACCACACCCGAAGAACAAGCCGCAAGGCTCGAAGCCGGCCGCCTCCTATTCGCGGCCGAGTGCCGCTTCTACTACGCCGCCCAACGAATAGATCAGCTGCCCGAGGCGCGGTTGCCCGAGGTGGCGTTTGCCGGCCGGTCCAATGTGGGCAAGTCGTCGCTGGTGAACGCGCTGACGGGGCACAAGGCGTTGGCGCGTGCGTCTAGCGAGCCGGGGCGCACCAAGCAGCTCAACTTCTTCGACCTCGGTGGCCGGCTCGTGCTGGTGGACATGCCCGGCTACGGCTACGCCCAGGCGGCCAAGGCGGTCAAAGAGGACTGGCAGGGACTGATGTTTGACTTCCTGCGCGGCCGGGTGGTGTTGCGGCGGGTGGTGCTGCTGCTGGACGCACGGATCGAGCTGAAGGCGTCCGACTACGCGGTGATGGATCTGTTTGACCGGGCGGCGGTGGCGTTCCAGCTGGTGCTGACAAAGACGGACGGCGTGAAGCCTGCCCCGCTGGCGCGCAAGCGGGCGGAGGTGGAGGCGGCTGCCAAGGCACATGCTGCCGCTTTTCCCGAGGTGTTGGCCACCAGCGCGCGCACCGGCGAGGGAATAGAGGCGCTGCGGGCCGAGCTAGCCAGCTTGGCTGAGCCCTCCTGAGGTCTCATGCCGTGGGCGCCGCGTGTTGACTGGCGGGACATACGCAAGGGTTTTGACCCAACGGCCGGCTTAGACACAGGGCAGGGGAGCGCCCGCGAGGTGCTAGCTGGCTGGGCCGGTGTTTACGGCGGAAACCGGACACCGCCCAGCATTGTTGGCCTACCCGTGCCGGCGGTACGATAACGCCTGTCGCGGCAGATGCTTCGTTCGACACAGCAGGCCTGGCCCTTCTTGCGCATCCCGCTCGTCCGCGTCCGAAGTGACGTAACGCACTACCCGGCCTGCATTGCCGACCCTATAGTTACCGATCGATGCTGCCGGACAACGAGTGCCTCGTTGATTGCCGAGTTCGTTCTGGCAGGATCGGTCAACCAGGTTCGGACAGGGGGTGGTCATGGGCGTGTTTGGTCGGATCGGCATTCTGGCAGGCGCGATGCTGCTCGGGGGCTGTCCGTCGAGCCCCGTGGTGCCGCCGCTGGCCGACACGCTCGGGCCATCCTGGACGATGGTGCCGCTGCCCAACACGTCGCTGGTCCCCGGCGCCGTGGTGCAGGTAGTGCAGGCTGCTGGCACGCAGGCCAAGGCCGGCCAGATCGACCTGCGGCTGCTCGGGCGCCTGAGCGATTGCGCCGTGCCTGCCGCTGCCCTGGTGGTGCAGAACGCCGCCGTGCCGTCGGTCACCTCGGGGTCGACCTACGGGATTGACGCCTCGCTCGGCGCCAAGCTGGCCGGGGTGTCCGCGCAGCTCGGCGGCAACGTCAGTTCCACGGCCAACTTCACCATCGGCAGCTCGACCGACAGCACGCTGAACTACATCGCCTTCCAGCGCTGGGCCACCAACCTGGCCAACGCCGCCGCCCTTGCGCACGCGTGCGGGCAGATCCTGGCGCAGTCCGGCGTGTTTGTGGTGCAGGAGGCGTTTGTCATCTCCAGCGGCAGCTACACGTTCCAGACCAAAAGCGGGGCTTCCATCAGTGTCACGCCGCCGCCGAACGTGCCGGTGCAGGCGAACGTTGGCGCCACTGCGGGCAGCAGCGGCGCGCTGAGCATCACGCAGCCCACCGTGTTCGCGTTGAAGGTGCTGCAGCCTTTGCCGCAGGGCGGGTTCCAGGTGGCATCGGGGTTGGGGGAGGACGTCTCGTCACCGCATGACCTATTCAAGTCACGTTCGGCTGCGGCGCCGGCCAGTGGTGCCGGCATCGCGCCGCCGGCCGGGCCGCCGGCGGCTGCACGGCCTCAGCCGGCCGCCCCCGCGCAACTGCCCCTCGCACCGCTGCTGCTCGGCGGGCACCCGATCGGCGCGGTGCAGGGACTGCCCGGCCAGTAGCCTTGCTTGACCGCGCGGTGCGGCTGCCTCTACCCCGGTCCGCATGACGACAAGCCCCGAGACCCTGCGCCGCGCCACCGAACAGGCCGCCATCCTCGCCCAGGCGCTGCCGTTCTTGCGCCGCTACGCAGGTGCGACCATCGTGGTGAAGTATGGCGGCCACGCGATGGGCGACGCGGCGCTGGCCACCGAGTTCGGCCGCGACATCGCGCTGCTGAAGCAAGTGGGCGTCAACCCGGTGGTGGTGCATGGCGGCGGCCCGCAGATCAACGCCATGCTCCAGCGCCTCGCAATCAAGAGCGAGTTCATCGATGGGCTGCGGGTGACAGACGCGGCCATGGTAGAGGTGGTGGAGATGGTGCTCGCCGGCTCCGTCAACAAACACGTGACCGAGCTGATCAACCGGGCCGGCGCGCTGGCAGTGGGCATATCCGGCAAGGACGGCGGCCTGATCCGCGCGCGCAAGATCACCCGCACGGTCATCGATCCGGACAGCCACATCGAACACGTGCTGGATTTGGGTTTCGTGGGCGAGCCGGAACACGTGGACGTGCGGGTGATTCACGCGTTGACCGGTTCGGGGCTGATTCCGGTCGTGGCACCCGTCGGGCTGGGCATAGACGGACAGACCTACAACATCAACGCCGACGACGCGGCCGGCGCCATTGCAGGCGCGCTGCACGCAACGCGCCTGCTAATGCTAACGGACGTGCCAGGCGTGCTCGATCGTGACAAGAACCTGATCGCCGACATTTCAGTGGCCGAGGCGCGCGCGCTGATTGCGGATGGCACGATCTCAGGTGGAATGATCCCGAAAGTCGAGAATTGCCTGGAGGCGCTTGGATTGGGTGCGAAAGGCTGCGTGATCCTGGACGGGCGGATACCACACGCCGTGCTGCTCGAGCTGTTCACCGAGGCGGGACCCGGGACACTCATTCACAGGTAGTCGCTATAGCCTGACACACTACCTTCTCTGATGACCGGCGGCTAGAAAGCAAGGCCTTCTTTTTTGAAAAAAAGAAGCAAAAAACTTTTTGACTTCGCTGCGCGAACTTTTCCGGACAGCGCGCGACAGCGGAGTCAAAAGTTTTTTGGTCCTTTTTTTCAAAAAAGGACTGCTTGCTTTCTATGTGTCAGCATGACCAAAGACATGTCGCCGAAAAGGACCGCGACAGCCGCCATAAAAGTCTGCCGTTTCTTTTTTCAAAAACGAGAGCGCTTACCTGGACTTTTTATAAAGCTTGCTGGCGATCTCGAACATCTCCTCCGGCGCGTAATCCGGCGTGAACGCGCCGTAATTGCCGCTCAGATCAGAGATCTTCCCACCTTCAGGGTGACCGTCCACAACTTCGAGTTCACCCGGCGGGTCGCCCGGCAGCGCCATCTCGCCATTGCCCCAGATGCCCTTCATCTCGGAATAATCGTCCGGACTGAACCGGTACAGCCGGCGATGGCTCCCTTCGTCGAGGTATTTCTGGCACTCGGGAATCTTGCTAAGGTCGATGTTCGGCGTGGGCAGCATCTTCTCGATTTCCACGCCGGTGATCTTCTTCAGTGCGAGCGCGTAAGCGTGCGCGTGCACCGACCCGCGTACTAGCAGGTAGCCGCACACTTCGCGGCCGGTCGGCTCGGTCATGGTCTCGTAGACGCGCAGCTTGTGGATGCGTGCGCCGCACTCGAGGTGAAAGTTGTGCAGCAGGTCGATGACCACGTTGCCGGTTGTGGTCACGAAATCCATGTTCCACGAAGCGCCGTTGGAGTTCATCGGCATGGCACCACCGCCGTTCGAGAGAAACGACGCCGCCAGGCGAACATCCTGCATCTCTTCGAAGGGAGCCTTCGAGATGTCAACGTTTTCTGTCTGATCGCCGGGGCCGTTGTTCAGCATCGCGACGCCGTTGCTGACGAGCTCGATGTGGCCCAGTTCTTCGGCGGTGATGCTGGCGACCAGGCTGTAGAACGGGCGCAGCTTGCTCTTGCTGCGAAAGTTGAAGCTCTGGAACATGTAGTTACCGAGTGTGGACATCTCGCCGTACTTACCGCCGAGCAATTCCTGCAACGCCGCGGCCGCGTTCGGGTCGGGCTTCTTCGGTTCCGGCAGGGCTGCCTGCAATTTGTCGATGCGCATGAACATGGCGCGTGTCCTCGAAATACGGTGGCGAGACTGCCTACCGCGCGCACAACGCGGCATGTGCGCTACATATGCAGCACAGTCGCTCGATGTGACCGGATAGTGAGCCTTCTACAAAGGTGCTCTGCCGCGTTTCGGCGCGGTTGGGACAGTAGCGGCAAGGTCAGGCTTGAGGACGGGTGGCGAACAGGCCTGTCGCCTCCATCGTCATCACCGCCTCTTCGTTCTGGTTACAAAATGTATAGCGACGCTTGGCCGAACCCATTTCAGGTTTGCTGCGTGATACGCGCACGTCCAGCGTCTCGGCCTCGAGCGTGAGCGCGTCGCCGGGGTAGACCGGCTTCAGCCAGCGTATGTTGTCGATGCCAGGCGAGCCGAGAGACTGGATGTCGCGGGCAATCATGTCGTCGACCATCAGGCGCATGGCGTAGGCGCAGGTCTGCCAGCCGCTGATGGCGAGCCGCTTGAAGAACGGATGCGCTGCCGCGGCCGCCTCGTCGAGATGGAACGGCTGCGGGTCGTATTTTCGCGCGAAGTCGAGCGCGTCCTCACGAGAGACGTGGATGGGGCCGAGGGTTGCGCGGTCGCCCTCGTGCATGTCGTCAAGGTAGAGCATGGCGGGCAGCGTGCCGCGCCGGCACCGTCGTGACAAGCCGAAGAGTTCAGAACCGTAGCCGCAGACCAGCGGTGAGCGCTGCGGAGGCAGCTGTCGTCGCAGTGTTGACCTGGTCGTGTCCGCCCGAGAGGTTCAGCGTGGTTTCGAGATCCGGCATGCCAAAAATCGGCAAGGACAACGTTGCGCGGGAACCAGCGAAGCTACCGTCTCTGAACTCGCCGCCGGCGATGGTTGCAGGGCCCGAGGAGATTGGAACATTGCGCGGCGCTGACGGCATCTCGGCATGAGCGGGGCGGATGCCGTAGACCACGATCTCCTCTACGCCGTCCCCCGCGTCTTCGAGATGCAAGTCTACGGCCTTGTAGAAGGCCGGTGGTCGCGTGGCGCTCTTGTCCAAGTCTGACCAATCGGAAAAGGTAGTGTGTCTGGCCTGATGCGATGTTGCAGACTGTGCCTCAAGCGGTAAGCTCGCCCATGAAGCACATTTGACTGACCAGACCAGACCTCGTAGCAACTGAGGCCCTCCTAAAGGAGGTATAAGAAACCGGAAGCGGGAACAGTTCGCTGGCAGGCCCTTTACGCCAGCGGCAACGGTCAAGTGCTGTCACGGGCTCATCAACATGCGAGCAAAGCATGTAAGTGGTTCCTTCTTGACAGACAGCCACGAAACTCTTGCTCTCGTCGGGCATGCCGGTTGAGACATGTCAAACCAACCGTTTGGGTTCTGACCGGTAAGAAGCGAAGCAAGCGGTTCTTTTTTGAAAAAAAGAACCAAAAAACTTTTGTTCCCTTGGGCACGCGTTGCAGGAACCTCCGCGACAGCCAGACCAGAAGTCTTTTGCTTCTTTTCTTCAGAAAAGAAGGCCTTGCCTTCTGCTGGACTTCGAACGGTCAGGGAGCAAAGCCGCCAAAAACATTTCAGCCATCCGCGACAAAAGCCTTTTGCTTCTTTTTCTCGAAGAAGGGCGTCGCTTACTTCAGCTTATGGGCCGACACTTGAGGTCGGCTTGCCCGCCCGAGCGTGCAAGCCAACCTGCTAGAGCCAACTCCTGCGACCGTCAGCGAGCACCTACCTCCGCCGACACTCAACCATCGCCGCCCGCCGTCAGGTTCGCAGCGTGTCCACGCTGGTCCACACGTCTTCCCACGTCCCCACCGTCGACGCCTTGCTGTACTCCGTCGACCGGTTCTCGAAGAAGTTCGCGTGTTCCGGCGCGTTCAGCATGTCGTCGAGCCACGGCAGCGGGTTGCGCTCGACGTGGAACAGCGGGTTCAACCCCAGCTGCATCAGCCGGCGGTCGGCGATGAAGCGGATGTAGCTCTTCACCTCGGCCGCGTTCAGCCCGTCCACCGACCCCAGCTCGAAAGCCAGGTCGATGAACGCGTCCTCGTGGTCCACGATCGTCGCACAGCAGATGTAGAGTTCGCGCCGCAGGTCCTCCGTCCAGATTTCCGGGTTTTCCTGGATGAAGGTGCGGAACAGCTTGATCACCGAAAGGCAGTGCAGCGTCTCGTCGCGCACCGACCACGAGACGATCTGCCCCATCCCCTTCAGCTTGTTGAAGCGCGGAAAGTTCAGCAGGATCGCAAAGCTTGCGAACAGCTGCAACCCTTCGGTGAACGCGCCGAAGGCTGCCAGCGTCTTGGCAATCTCGTGTTTGCTGTCTACGGTGAAGGACTGCATGTAGTCGAACTTGTCGCGCATCTCCTTGATGCTGCGAAACGCCTGGTATTCGATCTCCGGCATGCCGATGGTGTCGAGCAGGTGGCTGTACGCTGCGATGTGCACCGTCTCGATGTTGGAGAACGCAGACAGCATCATCAGCACCTCGGTGGGTTTGAATACCTGGCTGTAATGCTTCATGTAGCAGTTGTTCACCTCCACGTCGGACTGAGTGAAGAAGCGGAATATCTGCGTGACCAGGTTGCGCTCGCCGTCGGTCAGGTTGCGGTGCCAGTCCTTGACGTCGTCGGCCAGCGGCACCTCTTCGGGCAGCCAGTGCACGCGTTGCTGGGTCAGCCAGGCGTCGTAGGCCCACGGGTAACGGAACGGCTTGTAGACCGGATTTTCGGTCAGCAGGTCGAAGCGGACGGGCTGCTCGTCCATCAAGTGGGAAACGGGGCTGTGCTGATCCATGCGGCGTCCTGTCTGGTCGGCGTCTAATGTCGAAATCGGGTGTAATGCCGCTGCTTCCAGGGCGCACACGACGACTCGTCACGGTCTATTTGACTAGCATCTGGTAGGTGAGACAAGCGGGAGCTACAACATGTTGATTTCCACGTTGTGGTGACGTAAGGAAGCAAGGCCTTCTTTTTCGAGAAAAAGAAGCAAAAAGCTTTTGGTTCGGCTGTCGCGGACCTCTCCGTTGGAGCGTAGCTCAGAACTCAAAAGCTTTAGTTCTCCTTCAAAAGATAACCGCTTGCTTGCGCCCAAGCATAGCGCCGCCGACTAACCGGTATAAACACCCGCCTATGGCCATCCCCCGATATCGACCAAGCCTGCGGCACACCCGGCGTCTCCGCCTCGCCGCCGCCCGCTCGCAGCGCCGCGCGGTCTTCGTGCTGGGCGGCATCGTCGTCGGCGCCGTTGCCGTGGCGCTGGCGTTCACCGCCGACCACACCAGCGCCGGCTTCCGCGCCCTGATCGCCGGACGAGACTGGATTACGCTCGGCCTCACCCCGGCTGGGTTCGGCATCGCCAGCTTCGTGTCGCGCCGCTACTTCCCCAACTCCGGCGGCAGCGGCATCCCGCAGGCGATCGCGGCGCGCGAGCTCACCAGCTTCGCAGCCCGTGCGCGCCTGGTCTCGCTGCGCCTGGCCGCCGGGAAAGTGCTGCTGCTGCTGGTAGGCCTGCTGTGCGGCGCCTCCATCGGCCGCGAGGGCCCCACGGTGCAGGTTGGCGCCTCGATCATGTTCGCGGCCGGCCGTCTTTCGCCGCGCCGGCAGCCGGGGCTGATCCTGGCCGGTGCCGCCGCCGGCGTCTCTGCCGCATTCAACACGCCCTTGGCAGGCATCGTGTTCGGCATCGAGGAGATGAGCCGCAGCTTCGAGGCGCGCACCAGCGGCATCGTCATCACCGCGGTCATCGCCGCCGGCGTCACCTCGCTGGCCTTGCAGGGCGACTACACTTATTTCGGCACCGCCCACACTGCGCTGCACGGGCCGCAGGGGTGGCTGGCGGTGCCGCTGATGGGCCTGGTCGGCGGGCTGCTCGGGGGCGTCTTCAGCCGGACTCTGATCATCTTTGGCCGCGGCCTCCCGGGACTCGCCGGCCGCCTGCTTCGGCGATACCCCACCTGGTTCGCCTGCACCTGCGGGCTGGCCGTGGCGGTATGCGGCATCCTCTCGCACGGCGCCGCCTTCGGCACCGGCTACGGCGAGGCGCGTGCCCTGGTGCAGGGCAACCCGGCTGCACCCAACCTCTCCTTTGGCGGGCTGAAGCTGCTGGCCACCGTAGCCTCCTCCATCAGCGGCATCCCGGGCGGCATCTTCGCACCCTCGCTGGCAGTCGGCGCGGGGATCGGCGCCGACGTGGCGGCGGTGCTGCCGGGCGCCCCGGCACAGGCGCTGATCGTGCTCGGCATGGTCGCCTACTTTGCCGGCGTGGTGCAGGCGCCGATCACCGCGTTCGTCATCGTCACCGAGATGACCAACGACCACGCGATGGTGGTGCCGCTAATGCTGGCCTCGCTGATCGGCTACGCGGCGTCGCGCGTAGTGTGCACGGAGGGCGTGTACCATGCGCTGGCGCATGGGTTCGTGCGGGCGGAGATGCTGAAGGCATAAGCAAGGCCTTCTTTTTCGAGAAAAAGAAGCAAAAAGCTTTTACTACGGCTGTCGCGGTTTTCTCCGGTGAGCGCGCGACAGCGGAGTCAAAAGTTTTTTGGTTCTTTTTTTCAAAAAAGAACCGCTTGCTTAATCCTCGCTCACTGCCGCGATGTCCGGCGCGTTCGGATTTTTCATCCCGATCACATGGTAGCCGCAATCCACGTGGTGCACCTCGCCGGTCACCGCGGTGGACAGATCCGATAGCAGGTACAACCCCGCGCCGCCCACCTCGTCCACGCCGACGTTGCGTTCCATCGGGCTGTTCAGCTGGTTCCAGCGCAGGATGTAGCGGAAATCGCCGATGCCGTTGGCCGCCAGCGTCTTCACCGGCCCGGCGCTCAGCGCGTTCACCCGGATGCCGGATGCGCCGAGGTCCATCGCCAGGTAGCGCACGGAGGCTTCCAGTGCGGCCTTGGCCACGCCCATGACGTTGTAGTGCGGCACCACACGTTCGGCGCCGAGATAGGTCAGCGTCAGCAGCGAGCCGCCCTGCGGCATCATCGCGGCGGCGCGCCGGCAGACCGAGGTGAAGGAGAAGCATGAGATGTCGAGCGCCTGCAGGAACGCCTCGCGCGGCGTGTCCACGTAGCGGCCGCGGAGGAAGGCCTTGTCGGCGAAGCCGATGGCGTGGACCATGAAGTCGATGGTGCCCCAGTCGGCGCGCACGGCGTCGAAGGCAGCGTCGATGCTGGCCTCGTCGGTGACGTCGCAGGGGTGCACATGGCTGGCGCCGATGCCCGCCGCCAGCGGCCGGACGCGCTTGCCGAGCGCCTCGCCCTGGTAGGTGAAGGCGATCTCGGCGCCCTGTGCCGCGCAGGCGGCAGCGATGCCCCAGGCCAGCGAGCGGTCGTTGGCGACACCCATGATCACGCCCCGCTTGCCCTGCATGAGCGTTCCGCGCACGGGCAGGGTCTGGGTGGAGTCGGGCATGGGCGTCCTCGGTGGTGCGGGCTCGGGCCGGGTGGGGTAGGGTGGTGACACAGGCGGGCGCGCCCGTGCAAGGCAAGCTTAGGTGTCCGGCGGAAAAGTGGCCCCGGCGCCTGTGGCAGTATTGATCTGTAAGGCAAGCCAAGCGGTCCTTTTTTGAAAAAAGAACCAAAAAACTTTTTCCCTTGGGCGCGCGCTGCAAAACCTTCGCGACAGCAGGACCAAAAGTTTTTTGCTGCTTTTTTTCAAAAAAGCAGGCCTTGCTTTCTTCTTCGACTCGAGAGCCGAAACTGAGGCTTATTGGTATAAGCTAGCGCGATGCAGGATAACCCACCGACCGACCCGTTCGCGCAGTTCGACGCCTGGCTCGCCGAGGCAGCCAAGCGCGAGGTGAACGACCCCAACGCGATGACCTTGGCTACCGCCACGCGGGAGGGCCGTCCCAGCGCACGCATGGTGTTGCTGAAAGGCGCCGACCGCGAGGGCTTCGTGTTCTACACCAACACGCTCAGCCGTAAGGGCGGCGAGTTGGCGGGCAATCCCTACGTGGCGCTGCTGTTCCACTGGAAGACGCTGACCAGGCAGATACGCATCGAAGGCCGCGCCGAGCCGGTGAGCGGGCCGGAGGCGGACGCCTATTACGCCAGCCGCGCGCGCGTCTCGCGCCTGGGCGCCTGGGCGTCGGAGCAGTCCCGGCCGCTGGCGGCGCGCGCGGATCTCGAGGCGCGGGTCGCGGAGCTGGAGCGGCGCTACCCGGAAGACGACATCCCCCGCCCGCCGCATTGGTCGGGCTACCGCGTCCGGCCGGAGTTGTTCGAGTTCTGGCAGGACATGCCCTACCGGCTGCACGACCGGACGATCTACCAACGCGACGGCGACGCGTGGTCGACTCGGAAGTTGTATCCCTAAGCCAAATCCTTAAGCCAATCCCGGCCTGAAGTGACCGCATGACCGTCACCATTCGCAAGGCCGTCCCGGGCGACGCGCCCGCCCTTTCCTTGCTGGGAAGTGCCACGATGCTGGAGACCTACGCTGAAAAGGTCCCCGGCGCGGACATTCTCGCCCACTGCGTCAACCGACACAGCGCCGCCACCTACGAGGCCTGGCTGGCCGACCCCGCTGTCACCACCTGGCTGGCCCAATCAGCGACTGGCGCCCCGGTCGGCTACCTGGTGCTGATGCCGACCACTTTGGCTGCCGCGTCGCCCGCCGACCTCGAGGTGCAGCGCATCTACGTGCTCTCCGGCTTCCACGGCACTGCCCTCGGTCATGCGCTCATGCGCCTGGCCATAGCCGAAGCCGCTTTGCACGGCGCGCCCCGCCTGGTTCTGGGGGTGATGAAGGCGAACACCCGCGCGGTGGCCTTCTACGAACGCCAAGGTTTCCGCGTGATCGGAGCGCGCACGTTTACAGTGGGAGCTTCAACCTTCGACGACTACGTCATGGGCCGGGCGGTGACGGCTTGGTTGTGAGTCTCTGGTCGCAAAGGCAAGCGGTTCTTTTTTGAAAAAAAGAACCAAAAACTTTTGTCTCTTTTGGGTGCGCCGTGGTGACGCGTGTCGTTTCAGCTGCAAACGATGCGAGACAGGTCGAATTCCAGACGGCGAGGAGAAACGTGGATACGCAAAATCCTTGTTCACTAGGTTGCGTGCTGCAGGAAACTCCGCGACAGCAGCACCAAAAGTTTTTTGCTGCTTTTTTTCAAAAAGCAGATCTTGCTTTCTCGACACGAGCCGGCAGGAGTCTCCGTCAAAGAAGCATTGTCTGCTTGTTCTCCTCCGGCGCGGCACCCGCACGTCGTGTCCGCTCCGTGCGCGCAGTGAACGCCACGTCCTGGTTGCCGCCGCTTTCGCCACCGATGATCCGGGCCAGCGCCTCGTCGTCCAGCTCACGCCAGGTGCGGCCGCGGCTGGGCCCGAACGGCACACGCACCAGCAGCGCCGGCTCGGCGGACCAGGCGAGCAGTTGCGCGAGGCCCGCCAGGTTCAGCATGTCGCGCAGGTGGTGCGCGGTGACGTAGGCGTCCGGCCCCGCCCGGTGTGCCGGCAGACCCAGGGCGCGGTCCAGCCCGACCGGCCGGCGGTGGTAGCGCAGCCCCTGGTTGGAGTGGGTGGGGGAGTCCGGAAACAGCCGCAACGCGCATTTGTAGGTGCAGACCCAGCGCGCGTTGCCGCTGAGCGCCGGTGTGCACCAGCGCTGCTCGAAGCTGGCGCGATGGGCCGCCAGCGCTGCGCAGCCGCCCGGCTGCAGCACCGGCGGGGCGGCGAGTTGCCAGGGCGGCGCGTCGGCCACGTCCTCGTCGATGATGTGGTGGATGGCCGAGGTGACGGCGGAGATCGGGTTGCCAGGCTGCACCAGCTCCGTCCCGGGGCCGCCGCGCAGCGACCAGACGCCGTCTGGCCCCAACGCCACGTCCTGCCAGCCCACCTCGACCACGCCGCCATCCGTGAAGCTGTTGCCGGTGGTCTCCAGGTCGATGACGCGCACGCAGGACGCAGCTTGCGGCGGCGACGCGGACGGCAGCTGCGTTTCGGGCGATGACGAGGCGGAGGGCGCCTCGGGCGAGGGTGGCGCTATGGCTGTCAGTCCTTCGCCGCGTCCGTCACGTCGCGGAAGTAGGGCTCCACCGGCCCGGTCAGCTTGATGGTGAGCGGGGATCCGTGGCGGTCCAGCGTTTTGCCCACGGCCACGCGTATCCAACCCTCGCTGACGCAGTACTCGTCAACGTTGGTCTTCTCCTCGCCCTTGAACCGTATGCCGACTCCACGTTCGAGCAGGGCGGCGTCGTGGTGGGGGCTCTTGGGGTTGAGGGCCAGGCGGTCGGGCGGCGTGTCGTCTTGCATGCGGGCAGAATACAAGCGGGGGGCGGGCAAAGGAAGGAAGCGGTTCTTTTTTGAAAAAAAAGAACCAAAAAACTTTTGTTCCCGGTAGGTGCGCCGGGTTGAGGCGTGTCGTTCAGCCGTCCGCGACAGCCGGGACAAAAGCTTTTTGCTTATTTTTTCGAAAAAGAAGACGCTTGCTTACCCTTGCCCAGCCACCGCCGTCGCGTTCTTGTAAGCCATGCGCCTGCTCGTCTTCGATTCCGGTGTAGGCGGCATAGGCATCGTGCAGGAGCTCCGCCAAGAGATGCCGCAAGCCGGCATCACCTACGTGATGGACAACGCGGGCTTTCCCTATGGCGGCCGGATGGACGCCGATGTTCTGGCGCGCGTGCTGGACGTGGTGGCCGCCGGCATTGCGCGTGTGCGACCGGACGTGGTGATCATCGCGTGCAACACCGCCAGCACCCTCGCCTTGGCCGCGCTGCGGGCGCGACACGCGGTGCCATTCGTCGGCTGCGTGCCGCCGGTGAAGGCGGCCGCCGCGGTCAGCCGCACCCGCACCATCGGCGTGCTCGGCACGCCGGCAACCGTGCGTGGACCCTATTTGCGCGCGTTGGCAGAGCAGCACGCGCCTGATTGCCGCGTGCTGATCCATGGTGCGGCCAACCTTGCAGCGCTGGCCGAGGCGCGGTTCGGTGGCCAGCACGTCGACAAAGCTGCAGTCCGCGCCGAGGTCGCACCGTTGCTGGCGCAGGCGGGTAGTGCGGAGCTGGACGCGGTCGCGCTTGGCTGTACTCACTACGCGTGGCTGTTGCCAGAACTACAGGGCTGCCTGCCGGCACCTGTTGCTTGGCTGGATCCGGCGGGCGCGGTGGCGCGCCAGACCAGCCGGGTGGCAGCCAGATACGGTGCCGACGCCCCCCCCGGCGACCTCGACGGGTCAGTGCTGGCGACTCGGGAGACGGGATTGCTCGGCCGAGGCTGGGCGGCGGCGCAACTGACGATGGTGAGCGTCATGCGTCTTGAAACAAGCGGCGAGGCCTGCCGTCCATAAGTCGTCAGCCGTCTCGCAGGAAGACGGTACAGAAGACGCGACGGATCACGCTCATCTAGTCTGCAACTCGTCACCAGTCATGCCGACGCGTAGTCGTATCCGCCGTGCGGCTGACTTACGGTCGACGTCCAACCCTGTCTGTTCTCAGCTCGAGAGCTAGATCGCGCGGTACTTCAAAATGAGAACATCAGCCAGAAGTCCAGGCCAAAGCTGAACCCTGTAGTGGTCGGCTCCGCTCAATCCATCCTCGGACAGTGTGTTGAGCGATCCGTAGGACACCCTTGCGCGGTAAGTTCCGAAGGAGCCTCTACGCGCACCGCATCCGGAAGATAGTCAATGCATCCTGCGACAACGATGCGTCCAGACGTCACGGGGAGAGAGTCCTCAACCGCGTGATCCCAGGCGGAGATGTCATCGCTGGGCTCCTGGTCACGGATTTCAAGACTACCGGAACGACCATGTTTCTGACAGCGCCAATCCCAATCGTGCCAGGTGCGACGGCGAGCAATCGGGCAGTCGCCTCCTCGTTCCAGCTGTTCGACAGGTCGCCGGTTACGGCTTCATCCTGGATATAGAACTGGTAGTAGTCGGCGAACAAAATGTAATGCCAACTGGCGTCAATGCTAACTCATAGAAAGCAAGCAGTCCTTTTTTGAAAAAAGGACCAAAAAATTTTTGACTCCGCTGTCGCGCGCTCTCCGGAACGGACCGCGACAGCGGAGACAAAAGTCTTTTGCTTCTTTTCTTCAGAAAAGAAGGCCTTGCTTGCTTCGGAACGGTCAACCTTCAGGCGGGTTGGTATAAGTGATCTCATACTCAACCTGCCCCGCATAGCGTCACGCCAAGTCCCATGGCATTGGCTGCTCTATCGTCTCTATGCCGCCGGCAATGCCCCGCATCTGCGGACAGCTTGAGCGCCCCGACCAGCGCAGGACAAAGCTTTTTGTTTCTTTTCTCGAAAAAGACGGCCTCACTTTCTCCTGTAAGCCTCCAACAACTCCGGCACCGCCGCCCGCACCCGCTCCACCGACGCTTCCTTCACCACGTCGAACCCACGCACCTGGTCGTGCGCGCGCAAGACAGCCTCCGCCTCCGCCTCCCGAGCCGGCGTCAGCTCGCGCAGAACCGTGTCCACCAGCGCGGCGTATTCGTCGACGAGGCGCCGCTCCATGCGCCGGTGCGCGCCGTAGCCAAACACGTCCAGCTTCGTGCCGCGCAACGCCCGCAGCCGCGCCAGCAGCGCGAAACCACGCGCCATGCCCGGCCCGAAGCGGCGCTTGCGCGGCCGGCTGGTCCGCGCGTCGCGCCGGGAGAACAGCGGCGGGGCCAGGTTGTAGTGCACCTCGAAGTCGCCCTCGAAGTTCTCCGCCAGGCGCTGCTTGAAGGCGGGGTCGCTCATCAGCCGGCCGACCTCGTACTCGTCCTTGTAGGTCATCAGCTTGGCGGCAACCTGCGCCACCGCGCGGGACAGCCGACCATCCGCGCCAGCCAGCTTGGCCTCCGCGTCCTCCACGCGCGACACCAAATCGCGGTAGCGGCGGGCCCAGGCGTCGCCGCCCCAGGCGCGCAGCCGCGGCATGCGGTCGGCCAGCAGGTCGCCGAGGTTGTCGGGGATGCGCACCTCCTCGTGGCCGCGCAGCCAGGAGGCGGCGAGCTCCGGTCGCGCCGCGGCGATGCGGCCCAGCCCAAAGGCGCGCTTGTTCATCGCCACCTCGGTGCCATTCAGCTCGATGGCGTGCATGACGTGTTCCTCGCGCAGCGGGATCAGGCCGCGCTGCCAGGCGTAGCCCACCAGGAAGAGGTTGGCGCCGACCGCAGTACCCAGCATCACCTGGGCGATGCGGGTGGCGTCGATGCTGGTCACCCGCTCCTGGTCGGCGCGCGGCATGACGCGGGCCAGCAGCGGGTCGAAGCTGAGGTCAAGGTCGGCGTCGCGCGCGAACATCGCATTGGGCGAGACGAAGCGGTTGAGCAACACCGCGCTGCGGCCGTGGCCGAGCTTGGCCAGCGTCTCCGGGATCGCTACCACCATCGGGTCGGCGCCGATCACCAGGTCCACGTCGCCGTTGGGGATGCGCGGCGAGTGCCGTTCCGCGCCGTCTCCTAAGCGTAAGTGGCTGGTGACCGAGCCGTTGCGCTGTGCGAGGCCCGAATTGTCCAGCACGGTCAGCCGCAGCCCCTGCAGGTGGGCGGCCATGCCGAGCAGGGCGGCCACCGTCACCACA
The DNA here is from genome assembly GCA_965198755.1 of Acetobacteraceae bacterium. Classification (GTDB taxonomy): domain Bacteria; phylum Pseudomonadota; class Alphaproteobacteria; order Acetobacterales; family Acetobacteraceae; genus BOG-908. Next base: position 1,354,462 of record OZ240673.1, on the reverse strand, counting down.
CCCTGGCCGCCGATGCCGGCAAGCAGGATGTTGTACACCTCGCCGATACGCGGCAGCTCGGGCGCGGGCAGGGCAGCGATCAGCGACTGCTCGCCATGCAAGACGTCGGGTGCCAGCGGGTCGGCCGCGTCCGGATCGGCGTCGGCACGGGCGCGGACCTTGCCGCCCATGACGCTGATGAAGCTGGGGCACAGGCCCTTGGCGCAGGAATAATCCTTGTTGCACACCGTCTGGTTGATGCGGCGCTTGCGGCCGAGCACCGTCTCCAGCGGCTCGATAGCGATGCAGTTGGACTGCACACCGCAATCGCCGCAGCCCTCGCAGACCTCCGGGTGGATGAACAGGCGCTGCGCCGGGTCGGGCAGGGTGCCGCGCTTGCGCATGCGGCGGCTCTCAGTGGCACAGGCCTGCTCGTAGATGATGGCACTGACGCCTGTGAACGCCCGCAGCTCGCGCTGCACGTCGTCGAGGTCCTCGCGCGCGTGGAAGCTCACCGCGGGCGGGTAGTCTGCCCGGTCGTGGCGGGCGACGTCGTCGCTGACCAGCGCCACGCGCTGGCAGCCTTCCGCGGTCAGCTGGTGGGCCACGTGCGGCGCGGTGATGTCGCCGGCGAACTGTTCGCCCTCCACCGTCTGGCCGCCGGTCATCGCTACCGCGCCGTTGACCAGTATCTTGTAGGTGATGTTCACGCGGGCAGCGATGGCGGCGCGCACGGCCAGCAGGCCGGAGTGGAAGTAGGTGCCGTCGCCGAGGTTCTGGAAGATGTGTGGCGTGTCGGTGAACGGCGCCTGGCCGATCCACTGCGCGCCCTCGCCGCCCATATGGGTGATGCCGATAGTGTTCCGCTCCGGCATGGCGGCGGCCATGATGTGGCAGCCGATGCCGGCGCCGGCGATCGAGCCGTCCGGCACCACGGTGGAGGTGTTGTGCGGGCAGCCGGCGCAGAAGCTCGGCGGCCGTAGCAGATCCTTCACGCCGTAGGAGATGGTGGGGATGCCGGTCTGCAGCGGCTTGATGGTATCGAACCGCCCGCGGAGAGCATCGTCCTCGATGCGGCCGCGCAGGCGCCCGGCGATGACGTGCAGCAGCAGGTCGGGGTCCAGCTCGCCCACCTCGCGCAGCAGCGGCCGCGCGTTCTCGTCCAGCTTGCCGGTCAGCCGCGGGCGCAAATGGGCGGGCTGGTTGTAGAGGATCGTCGAGATCTGGTCCTCGATGATCGGGTGCTTCTCCTCGACGACGAACACCTCGTCGCAGGTCTCGGCGAACGCGCGCAGCCGTTCCGGCTCAAGCGGCCAGACCATGCCCACCTTGTAGACGGCAATGCCGAGGGCACTGCAGCGGTGCTCGTCGAGCCCCAGGCCACGTAGCGCCTCAATCACGTCCAGGTACGCCTTCCCGGTGCTGACCAGGCCCAACCGGTTGCGCGGCGCGCCGCCCCAGGCCAGCCGGTCCAGCTTGTTGGCGCGCACCCAGGCCTGGGCGGCGGGGTGGCGCTGTTCGAAATGCCGCGCCTCGACCTCCAGCGCCGAGCCGTTACGGGCGCGCAGCCCCAGTCCGCCCGGCGGCAGCTCGAAATCTTCCGGCGCGGCGTAGATGGCGCGGTCCATGTCGGCCGGGATGGAGGCGCCGCCCTCCACCGTGTCGGTCAGCGCCTTCATGCCGACCCAGCAGCCGCTGTATCGGCTCATCGCCCAGGCGGCCAGGCCGTAGGCGACCAGCTCCTCCACCGTGGACGGGTTGAACACCGGCATGCCGAAATGGATCAAAGCGAGGTCGCTCTGATGCGCCAGCGTGGAGGAGCGCGCGCCGTGGTCGTCGCCGCACAGCGCGATGGCGCCGCCCAGCGCCGGTACGCCGGCGTAACTCGCGTGCTTGAGCACGTCCGACGAGCGGTCCACCCCGGGCCCCTTGCCGTACCACAGGCCGAACACGCCCTGCTTCTTCGCCCCCGGCAACAGGCCGACCTGCTGCGAGCCCCACACTGCGGTGGCGGCGAGGTCCTCGTTGATGCCGGGTTGGAAGACGATGTCGTGCGCGTCGAGGTGCTTGCGGGCCGCCCACAGTGCGAGGTCGTAGCCGCCGAGCGGGCTGCCGCGGTAGCCGGAGATGAAGCCGGCGGTGTCGTGGCCGGCGATACGGTCGCGCCGGCGCTGCAGCAGCGGCAGGCGCACCAGGGCCTGTATGCCGGTCAGGAACACACGGTTGTCGAAGCGCGCGTATTTGTCATCGAGCGTGACTGACGGAAAACCGCCCGCCGCCGCCTCGCGCTCCTCCGGGTCGGTCAGGATCTCGGTTGCGACCTGCGTCGCATCGCCCCGCACGTCGCGCTCTGCCTCCATGGACGCCATCCCTTTCCGGCAAGGTGTAAAGCCCTGCATCAGCTTTGCTTGAGTGTGAGCTAACGGCGATGTCACCGGTGCGCAACGCGGCGGCCGAAATTAGGCGCAAGGTGGCGTGGGCGATTGAATACGGACCGCTTAGGCTTTGACCGGTGACAAGCGAAGCAAGCGGTTCTTTTTTGAAAACACGAACCAAAAAACTTTTGTTCCCTGAAGTACACGTCGAGGGAGACTCCGCGACAGCCGGACCAAAAGTCTTTTGCTTCTTTTCTTCAGAAAAGAAGGCCTTGTCTTCCTTGCCGTTCGAATGCTCAAGATTCCGGGGCGACTGGTATAAGCTCTCGGTCCGGGTCATGCCACCCTGATGTGACTCGCCGCGTCTGCAGGATGTTGCTCAAGATCGCTCACGAAGCTCTTTGGTTCTGGAGTGACTCGCAAGCCAGAACCGCTTGCTTCAGACGTGGGCCGCCCTCCCGGGCAACACCCAATCCTGCCAGATCCGGCGCAACGTTCGCCGCGAGTGCACCTGCTCGCCCTCGGGCAGCAGGCCAGTATACGCCCAGCGCAGGCAGGCGGAGACGTGCCGCCGCTGTGCAGGGTCAGCTTGCACGCGGTCGAGTTCGGCGAGCAGCGCCGTTAGCAAGCCGGTGCCGGCGCGGCGCAGGTCCGCCGCGTGCTCCGGCACCATCCGCGTCTCCTGGCACAGGCTGACGTAGCCGACGCAGGCACGCGCGAAGCGCGCCATCTGATCTGGCTCCTCGAGCGCGGACACCTGGGTGAAGAAGATGTTCCAGGCCTTGGCAAAGTTGGCCCGGTGGCCTTCGAGGGTGAACAGCACTGCCATACCGCAGTAGCAGTAGACATTGCCCAACCGTGCGCCTTCTTTCAACGCGCTCAACGCACGCCGTCGGCTCGCGTGGTCCCGCCTGGCAGCGTAGATCTCATTGTAGATCACCCCAAGACGCTCCCAGGCCTCGAGCGAGCCGCTGGCGGCCGCGCGCTTGTAGTAGCGGACGGCCTCGCCGGTGTCCTGCATCGACTCGCCGGTCCCGTGCAGCGCCAGGTCACCTGCTTCCAGCAGGGCTGCGGCCGTCCGGCGTGCCGCAACCGACCCTCCCTGCGGCTCCGCGCCGGCGACCCGGTTGTCAGCCTCCATCACCACCTTGATGATGTCTGATGCGGTGCCGCTGAAGAATTCCCGGTTGGCTGCGACACGCAGACCACGCCGGTCCAGCTCACCATGGATGGCGCGCTCGGCGGCCTGGCAGTCGGCGAAGTGGCGGTCATAGGCAACGATGAACGGCGTGGCCACTCCGGTGACCGCGGACAGTTCGGCTGCGCGCTCCGCAGGAAAGCGGGTGGTCCGGCCTACCTTGACGAGGCCGGGTGTGGATGAGTTGACCAGAACGTAAACCCAGCCTTCTTCCACGCGCGGCTCCGAAACCTCAGATCCAGCAGCTTCCGCGTGCATTCACACGCCGGAACACAACCTGAGGTTACATTGTGTCAACGATCCCATGATGTGAAGAGAACGCAACCCGAACATCTACAAATATTAGATTGATATCCCTCCCTTGGTAACAGTGTCAGATGTCGGGGGGGTGAGCTTGTTACAGTGTGGCCAACACCGTCTCGGCCCGGCTCACGTCGAAATCGCCGGGTTGTTCGACCGCCAGGTGAGTCACTCGCATGTCGTCGGCCACGAGGGCGAAACGCTGGCTGCGCACGCCCAGTCCACGCTGCGTCAAGTCCAGCTCCAGCCCGAGCGCGCGGGTGAACTGGGCCGACCCGTCGGCGAGCATGACGATGTCCGGATTGACGTCCTGGCTCTTGGCCCACGCACCCATCACGAAGGCGTCGTTCACTGCCATGCAGACCACGCTGTCCACACCCTTCGCCTTGAACTCGCCGATGTGCTCGTTGAAGCCTGGCAGGTGTTTGGCCGAGCAGGTCGGCGTGAATGCACCTGGGGTTGCGAACAGGACCACGCGCTTGCCGCGGAACAGATCCTCGGTGGAGACCTCGCGCGGCCCGTCCGGTGTGGCCTGCATCAGCTTCTGGCTGGGAAGCGTGTCACCCTGCTTGATCATGTGCGTCGGCTCCGTTCGTCTGGCCGTTGCTCTAGCCACTCGGCCCCGCGCTGTCACCTTGGCCGCCGCGCCAGGGTGATACAGTTTGTATGATGGTGCGCATCCGGCCAGCCACCATGTGTGGCACGGCAAAGCGGTATCACGGGACGGGGCAATGGCGAGGGCAAAACAGACGGCTACCGGGCGCGGACGGCAGGCAGGCTCTCGCGGGTTGGGCGAAGGGCGCGGCGGCACCGTGTTGTCAGGGCAGGCGAAACCTCCGGCTGGAGCAGAGGAGCCGACCGAGGGGCTGCTCACCGGCCAGTTGCTGATCGCCATGCCGACGATGAACACGCCGCATTTCACCCAGGCGGTGATCTACATCTGCGCCCACACGCCGGACGGGGCCATGGGCATCGTGCTCAACCGGCCGCTGGCCAGCCCCAGTTTCGGCGACCTGCTTGAGCAGCTCGACGTGACACCCGTGCCGCCGGTGCGCCAGATCGACTTATATCGTGGCGGCCCGGTGGACGCGGCGCGCGGCTTCGTTCTGCACACCGCGGACTGGACCGGCGACGGCAGCCTGATGGTGGACCCGCAGGTGGCGCTGACTGCCAGTCTCGACGTGCTGAAGGCGATTGCCGATGGCGGCGGCCCGCAACGCGGGTTCCTGGCGTTGGGCTATGCCGGCTGGGGACCCGGCCAGTTGGACCGCGAGATGATGGATAACGCCTGGTTGTCCGCGCCGGCCAGCGTGGACATCGTGTTCGACGCCCAGCACGAGACGAAGTGGCACCGGGCAATGGCGATCCTCAAGGTTGATCCTATCCTGCTGTCTGGGACTGCGGGACATGCGTAGATAAGCAAGCAGTTCTTTTTTGAAACTTTTGCTCCCTGTCGGCGACTGTCCGGCGAGCGCGCGACAGCGGAGACAAAAGCTTTTTGCTTCTTTTTCTCGAAAAAGAAGGGCTTGCTTTCTTGTGACTTAGCCCCGGTGTGATAGCTCGAACGCCAACCATCAGCATGGCGTCGCATGAGCGAAACCCTCGACCACTTCATCCGGCAGCACGCAGCCGACCGGCCCAACAAGGTCTTCTGGCGCCAAGTCTCCGGCCAAGCTGTCACCGAGACGAGCTTCGCCGCGTTCCGCCTCGCCTGCCTGTCCTACGCCAACTGCTACCGGGAACTGGGCCTGCTCCCAGGCGAGATCGTGCTGATTTTCCTGCCGCAGCAGGTGACCGGCGTCGCCGCGTTTTTCGGCGCCATGCTGGCCGGTGTGGTGCCGTCTTTCATGCCGTGCCCCTCGGCCAAGCAGCAGCCATCCGTCTACTGGCCAGCCCACCAGGCGCTGATCGCGCGGATCGGTCCGGCGCTGCTGGTGACCGACGCCGCAAATGCCGGGCCGATGCGGCGAAACCGCATCGTCGGCCGGGCCGGCATCCTGACCATCGACGCAGTGGCCGATGACCACCGCGAGCTGCCCGCGCGCGCCGATGCGGACGCGGTGGCGCTGCTTCAGCACAGCTCAGGCACCACCTCGCTGAAGAAGGGTGTGGCGCTGTCGCATCGCGCGATACTGCGTCAGGTGGACTCCTACGCACGCCGGCTGCGGATGGGGGCGGACGACAACATCGTCTCCTGGCTGCCGGTCTATCACGATATGGGGCTGATTGCCGCAACGGTGACGCCGCTTGTGCTGGGGCAGACGGTCACCTGCCTCAGCCCGTTCGAGTGGGTGGCGAGGCCTGCCAGCCTGTTCGAGGCGCTGGAGCACCATCAGGGCCACTTCACCTGGTTGCCGAACTTCGCCTTCGAACACCTGGTGCGCAGCGTCCCCGACGACTGCGACGCCGACCTCTCAGGCGTGCGCGCCTTCATTAACTGCTCCGAGCCGTGCCGCGCCGAGACGTTCGACCGTTTCGCCCAGCGCTTCGCTGGCAACGGCGTGCGGCGGGACCAGCTGCAGGTCTGCTACGCCATGGCGGAGACGGTGTTCGCGGTGACGCAGACGGAGGTGGGCACGCGACCCACGGCAATCGAGGTGGACGCGGCGCAGCTCTACAGCGTCGGGCGCTCAGTGCCGGCGGAGGCGGGCAGCGCTTCGGTCCGCCTGCTCAGCAACGGTGCGCCCCTCGAAGGCATCTCCGTGCGCATCCAGGAGGCCGGGCGTGACCTCCCCGACGGCCACGCCGGCCAGATCATGCTGAGCGGCGGCTACCTGTTCTACGGCTACTTCAACGACCCGCTCACCACCGCCGAACGGCTGGCCGACGGGCTCTACAACACCCGCGACCGCGGCTTTGTTCAGGACGGACAACTCTACGTCCTCGGCCGGACGGACGACCTGCTGATCGTCAACGGCCGCAACCTGCACGCCCACGAGGTCGAAGCGATCGTGGCCGGCGTGCCGGCGCTCAAGCCCGGGCGCGCGGTTGCCTTCGGCGTCTTCAGCCCGGCCGCCGGCTCGGACGAGCTGGTGGTGGTGGCAGAGCGCGACCCGGACGCCGTCTCTCCCGGCGCGCGGCACCTGGCCAAGCGCATCCGCAGGCTGGTCTACGAACAGACCAACATCGAGGTGAAGGCCTGCCGCATCGTCGAGCCCGGCTGGCTGGTCAAGACCACCAGCGGCAAGATCAGCCGCCAGGCAAACCAGGTGAAATACCTGGCCGAAGCGGCGACCGCGGTGCCGGACGCGACGGTGGCCGACGATCCTGCCCTGCCGGTCCTGCAACGGCTCGTGGCGGTGATCGCGAACGCGTTCGGCTATCCCGCGATGGACGTTCGGCGCGAGACGGTAGCCGACGACGTGGAAGGATGGGATTCGCTCTCACACGCCTCGCTGATCCTGCGCGTGGAGCAGTGCTTCGGCATACGCTTCGCAGATTCGGAGATATTCGGCTTTGCCGACGTCGGTGCGCTGGCAGACCGGGTGGAGCAGCTGCTGCGCGCGGGGCCCGCCGCCGACGCGACCGCCGACCGGCTGATCTTCAAGAACCAGGCCGCCACCATCGTGCGTCTGGGTGGCGGCGACGGGCCGGACGTGGTCGTTTTCGCCGGCAAAGAGACCATCCCCGGCGACATGGACATGGCCTCGTTCTCGTCGATCTTCGCCGGCTTCAACAACGGGCATTCGACGCAGTACTACGTTACCGACAAGGTGATGGACTTCTACATCAGCTGTTTCGAAGACGTGGTGCGCGAGATCAACGCGCGGTCCGATCGGCCGAAGATCCTGTTCGGCAACAGCATGGGCGGCTACGCCGCGCTGCGCTTTGCCACGCGGCTGACCAACGTGATCTCGGTTCTAGCACTGGTGCCGCACGCGGTGGCGCCGGCTTACGCCGTGCGCGGCAAGCCGGGTGTTGCGCGCAGCGAGCTGCCGGTCCGGCTTGTTCCGGGCGTGCACTACTGCCTTCTCTACGGCACCGAGGGTGACTACCGCTCGCACGAGGTGTTGCGCGGCCTGGCGCAGGCGCACGGCCAAGCAAACGTGGTGGTGGTGCCGAACTGTGGCCACAACCTGGTGCGTTACGTGCACCGCCATAAAATGCTGCGCGACATGGTGGCAGCCACGCTGCACCCGGACACGATGGCGCGCGACGTCGGGCGTGTCGTCTCCCGCATCAAACCGGACTGGCATGATCCCGACTGGCTCGCGCTGCGGTTCCGCAAGGCTGCGTCCCAGGACGGACGACTCACCCTCGACCAGGCGAAGGACCAGCTACCCGTGGTGTTGCGCAACTTCGCGCTGCTGGATCCGCAAGGTCGGGGATACGTGACGTTGGGCGAGGTGATCGAGAAACGCCTGCAACTGGCGTGATGGATGCCATCCGGTCGGAGCGTACTTGACCGATGCTGAGCGTCTTCGAGTGCCTGCCTGCCAAGCCGCCGGGCAGATGCTCGCGTTGCCAGCAAACGATGCGTTTATGGCGGCCGGGCATCGAAGACCCTGAACGGCGTCAGACAAGCAGACGGTTCCTTTTTTTAAAAAAAGAGCCAAAAACTTTTGTTCCCTTAAGCGCGCGTTGCAGAAACCTCCGCGACAGCGGGACCAAAAGTTTTTTGCTGCTTTTTTTCAAAAAAGCAGGCCTTGCCTTGCTCGTGCGTTGCCGGCAGCGTCGCGGCTGCCACCGACGTCCTTGACTGCCGCAAACGGAGGAAAAGCATCCCATGCGCCAGGCAGTCGAAACACTTGAGGTCGGCACCCGCAAGCGCGGCCTCGTAAACATCACTTCACCTGTCGAAGCGTTCCACCTCCGCACCGGGTTGCAAGCCGGACTGCTGACCCTGTGGTGCCGTCACACGTCAGCCTCCTTGCTGGTGCAGGAGAACGCCGATCCGGACGTGCGCGATGACCTCGAGGCGTTTTTCTCTCGCATCGCTCCCGAAGCACGCGGGCTCTACGTCCACGACGCAGAAGGCGCCGACGACATGCCGGCACATATCCGCTCCGCACTGACGCAAACCCAGCTCAGCGTGCCCATCCTGGACGGCAGGATGGTGCTCGGAACGTGGCAAGCCATTTATCTCTACGAGCACCGGAGCAGCCCGCACCGCCGCCAGGTCGTCCTGCACCTCCTCGGCGAGTGACCCGGCAACGCCTCACTCGCGCGCCGCAAGCAAAACTGCGCCTGCCTGTCGTCGGGAAAGAACCGCTTGCCTCGCGCCGCGCCTCGCCTGATAGAACTTCCGGGCGTCGGAACGGGGCGTGGCTGTTGGACAAGGTAATGCGGATTGCCGGCGCCAGCATCGGCGTCGGACTTGTCGTGCTGGCGCTGAAATCAGCGGCTTGGCTGGTGACCGGCAGTGCCGCCTTCTACTCGGACGCGCTGGAGACGGTGGTCAACGTGGCCGCCTCCGGCATCGCCTTCGGCGCCTTGCGGTTCGCAGCCATGCCGGCCGACCACAACCACCCTTACGGCCACGACAAGGCCGAGTTCGTCGCCGCCGTCATCGAAGGCGTCCTGATCGTGGTGGCCGCCGTCAGCATCCTGCAGCACGCCTGGGGCGCCTGGCGCCACCCGCACGTCTTCACCGCGCCAGCTCTGGGCGCGGTGCTGAACCTGGCCGCCACCGTGGTGAACGCTGGCTGGGCCGGCGTGCTGTTCCGCGCCGCGCGCCAGGTCCGCTCGCCGGCCCTGCGCGGCGACGCCCGCCACCTGATGGGCGACGTCGTCACCTCCTGCGGCGTGCTGGCCGGCGTGGGCCTGGTGCTGCTGACCGGCATCCTGCGCCTGGACGCCGCCATCGGCGCGGCCACCGCCGTCTACGTGCTCTGGTCTGGCGTGCACCTGATCGGCGAATCGATGGGCGGGCTGATGGACATGGCGCCCGACGACGGCACCGTCGAGCGCATTGAACGCGTGCTGGTGACCCATGGCGCCGGCGCCATCGAGGTGCACGACATCCGCGCCCGTCAGGCCGGACGCGCAACCTTCGTGCAGTTCCACCTGGTGGTGCCGGGCGCAATGCAGGTTGATGAGGCACACGCGATCTGCGACCGGATCGAGGGAGCACTGCAGCAGGACATGAAGCACCTGGTGGTCAACATTCATGTGGAGCCGGAGCACAAGGCTAAGCATGATGGGGCTTTGGCGCTTTAAGGAAGCAAGGCCTTCTTTGAAAAAAAGAAGCAAAAAACTTTTGCTCCTGGCGCTGGGGCTGAGTTTCGGCGCGCCTTGCTACGCGCGTCGGGTGGTTTCGCTTAATCTGTGTACTGACCAGTTGGCGGTGTTGCTGGCGCCTGAGGAGGTTGTTGGCCTGGAACCGCTGGCGCGCGATGCGGCGTTGTCGTTCGTCGCACCACAGGCGGCACGCTTGCCGCGCGTGCGCGCGGACGCCGAGGCGGTGCTCGCACTCAAGCCCGACCTCGTGCTGGCCGGCACCTACGGCGCGCAAACGACCGTCGCACTGCTGCGCGCCCGCGGCCTCCGCGTGGCCCAGTTCGCCGACCCGACCGACTTCACTCAGATCGCCGAGCAGGTGACGCAACTGGCATCCCTGCTCGGCAAGCGGTTGGATGGCGCGCGCATGGTGGCCGACATGTGGCGCCGCCTCGCGGCCGTGCCGAGGCGCCACTCCACCGCGGTGCTCTGGCAAGCGGGCGGCTGGAGCGCCGGCCCTGGCAGCTTCGGCGACGCCGTCCTGCGCGCGGCCGGCCTGACCAACCTCGGCACCGGCGGCCGAATCGGGCTGGAGGCATTGCTCGCCGCGCACCCGGACCTGCTGGTCACCGAGCAGGCCGCACGCTTCCCCTCGTTGGCCACCGACCTCGCCTGGCACCCCGCGCTGCGCGCCATCAGGCACTCTGTCGTGCCCTCGCCTCTGCTGGTGTGCGAGGGACCGTTCAGCGTCGGCGCAGTCGAAGAGCTGGCGCGGTGAGGTGGCTTTGGACCGCAGCCGCGCTGCTCTGCGCCGCCTCCCTGCTGGTCGGTGCGACAGGGTTGGGTGTGCCCGACCTGATCGTCCTGTGGCAAATACGCGTGCCCCGCACAGCGCTGGCCGCATTGGTCGGTGCCGGCCTGGGCGTCTCCGGGGCGGTGCTGCAGGGCGCGCTGCGCAACCCGCTTGCCGACCCGGGGCTGCTTGGCATCGGCGGCTGCGCGGCGGTCGGCGCGGTGCTGGTGTTCTACTGGGGTGTCTCCGCCGCCTTCGCACCAGCTCTGCCGTTCGGCGCACTGCTCGGCGCCGGACTTGGCTGCGCGTTGCTGCTGGGGGCGCTGGGACAGGGCGTCTCCGCGGCCGCACTGATCCTGGGTGGCGTGGCGCTGTCGGCCTTTGCCTCCGCGTTCCTCGCATTGGCCCTGTCCCTCGCACCCAACCCGTTCGCCCTGACGGAAATCACCTTCTGGCTGATGGGTGGACTTGAAGACCGCTCCCTGCTGCACCTGGCAATGGCGGCGCCGCCGATTCTCCTCGGCGTCGCGGTGCTTCTGCGGCTCGGGCGCCGCCTGGACGGGCTGAGCCTGGGTGAAGCCACCGCAGCCAGCCTCGGTGTGCCGGTGGGCGCCACTTTACGCTGGGCCGCGCTGGGCGTCAGCCTGGCTGTGGGAGGCGGCGCGGCGGTTGCCGGGGGCATCGGGTTCGTGGGTCTCGTCGTGCCGCACCTGCTGCGCCCCTGGTTTGGCGCCCGGCCGGGGGCGCTGCTGTGGCCGAGCCTTGCCGCGGGTGCCGTGCTGCTGCTGACGGCCGACGTGCTGGCCCGCGCTCTGCCGCTGCTGCTGCCGCTGCAGGGCGAACCGCGCCTGGGTGTGTTGACCGCGCTGCTGGGTGCTCCGTTCCTGGTGCGGATTGCGCGGCGGAGTATGTGAGTGAATGCTCCGTTGCAATGTAGTAGAGACAGATAGAAGCAAGCGGTTCTTTTTTGAAAAAAAGAACCAAAAAACGTTTGTTTCCTTGGGCGCGCGCTGCAGAAACCTCCGCGACAGCCTAATCAAAAGTTTTTTGCTGCTTTTTTTCAAAAAAGCAGGCCTTTCTTCCTGCCTTTGCTTTCTGTGCGAGTCCGACACGGTCCGAAACAGGCGCAACGAAGGCGTCAGCGCAGTGCGCACCATGCAACGCGAGACCGACGGTATCTCCTGCCCGGGTGACCATACAAACGGAGAAGGATCGCTCTCGACGAGCGGCGCCCGCTCATGCAGATGATAGCGATCACCGGCTTTTCCGCTGAACTGGGCGGCCGCCGCGTGTTGCACGATCTCACCTTTACTGCGGGTGCTGGCGAGTTCGTGGCGGTCTGCGGCCCGAACGGCGCCGGCAAGACGACTTTGCTGCGCGGTCTGGCTGGCTTGTTGCCCGGTGGCCGAGTGGACCCTTGCCGCGTCGCCTACATGGAACAGGGTGCGCGCAGCCTGTGGGGGTTGACCGTACAGGAGGTGGCAGCGCTCGGCCGCATTCCCTGGCACGACGCCGACAACGCCGCGATCACCCGTGCATTGCTGGTGTGTGGCGTGGCGAAGCTGGCGCAACGCCGGGTGGATCAGTTGTCAGGCGGCCAGGCACGCCGTGCGATGCTGGCGCGTGCCTTGGCCACCGAAACGCCGGTAATCCTGCTGGACGAGCCGGTGGCCGATCTGGACCCGCGTGCCGCGCACGAAGTTATGGCCCTGCTTGCAAGTCTCGCGAGCCAGGGACGCTGCGTTATAGCCGTGCTGCACGCCGTGGACCTCGCCGCCGCATACGCGACCCGGATGGTTGTCCTGCAGGATGGACGCTTGCTGGCTGATGGCCGGCCTGACGAAGTATTGCCGGCCGCCGCCGTCTGTTTCGGCATGACCCTCGGCACCGAAGATTCGGCACGCCTGTTGCGGCCGACGGATGGATCAACTCGGACAGATTGAGGCTCGACGCATGACGATAGAATGACTTCGACGCGCATGGTGTTGATGGGCGCGCAAGCAAGACTGCCCGGCAATTTGAAGCGAGTTCATATTGCACAGGCTTTTCAACTGGCCGACAAAAAGCAGGCAAGCGGTTCTTTTTTGAAAAAAAGACCAGATACTTTTGTTTCCTTGGGCGCGCGCTGCAGAAATCTCCGCGACAGCCGCACTAAAAGTTTTTTTGCTTCTTTTTTTCAAAAAAGAAGGCCTTGCTTGTTTTGAAACGATCAACTTTCAGGCGGTTTGGTATCACCTCCTTTCTTCTTCACTACGCAGTTACGTTTACTAGCTTGATAGACAAGTGCGCAGCGCTGACGTCAGCACCGGTTTGACAAACTGACTTACGACTTTATAACGAAATCGGATCGAGGTCTAGCCAGGAGAGGTGTCCGCCTTTTCCTGCGCCGGTGTCCATAAACATCGCCGTGCCGCCGGCGTCGCCGTGCGCGACCCAGGGACGGCCGTCGCGGCTGCGTTGGTCATGGCCGCAATAGACCGTCATCCCGGCAGGGATGTGGTTCACCCAACGCAGCAGGCGTTCCGGAAAACCGTCCGGCTGGGTCCGGCCGGTGGTTTCGCCGAACAGGGCGCGCGATAGCAGAGGGTCGACCGGGCCCAGCGGGTCGGAGAATGGGTTGGCCAACATGCCGGTATGGAAGGCGGCATGCACGAAGAAGCGGTTGGCCTGGACCAACCAGGTGGGCGCCCGTGCGACCTCCTGGAGCGCGCGTTCGCGCAGGGGTGCATCGAGGGCGGACAGGGTCGCCTCGAGTTGCGGGCCGCCGCGGACCCGTTCGCCGCGTAGCGCCCGGCCGAGCTTGCGGTCGTGGTTGCCGACGAGGAACAGGCCGCGGCCCTCGTCGATCAGGCGGAACATCAGGCGGAGTGCGCCGGCGCTGTCCGGCCCGCTGTCGATCAGGTCGCCAAGCTGGACGACGAAGCGGTCGGTGTCGGCGGCGAAGGCAAACGCGCGCGTGTCTCCGTGCACGTCGCCGACGATGCGCAGGCCGCGATTGGCGGGGATCAGGCTGGGCAGCGGCGCAGTCACGCGGTGCTTTCACGCACGGTGGCGCGGTAGGTCTCAAGCGCGCGGGTGCGGCCGGCAGCAAGATCCACGATCGGCCGCGGGTAGGTGCTGCCGAGACGGACGCCGGCTTCGGAGCGTTGGGCAGGCGAAGCCGTCCAGGGGGCGTGCAGGAGATTGTTGGGGAGGCGGGCAAGTTCAGGGACGAAACGGCGCACGTAGGCGCCGTCTTGGTCGAACTTCTCGCCTTGGGAGACCGGATTGAACACGCGGAAGAACGGCTGAGCATCGATGCCGGTTCCCGCGATCCATTGCCAGGACGCAGCGTTGCTGGCCAGGTCGGCGTCCACCAGCGTGTCCCAGAACCAGGCTTCGCCCTCGCGCCAGTCGATCAGCAGGTGTTTGACCAGGAAGCTGGCGGCGATCATGCGAACGCGGTTGTGCATCCAGCCGGTCTGCCAGAGCTGGCGCATGCCGGCGTCCACGATGGGCACGCCGGTCTGGCCCTGTTGCCAGGCGTGCAGGTCCGGCTTCGACTTGCGGAAAGTCAGGCGGTTGAAGGCCGGGCGCAGGGGTGCGTCGGGCAAAGTGGGGTGATGCCAGAGCAGGTAGGCGGAGAAGTCGCGCCAGATGAGCTCGCGGCGGTAGGTGTGGTGGTCGGGTGTGTCGGTTTCGGTGCGGCTGGCGTGCCAGACGGTGCGTGGCGAGAGCTCGCCGAAGTGGAGGTGGGGGGAGAGCATGGAGGTGCCGTCCTCGCCGGGGAGGTTGCGGCCTTTGGCGTAAGCGGAGACCGCGCTGGCGACGAAGGTTTTCAGGCGGGCACGGGCTGCGGTCTCGCCGGGATGCCAGAGGGCGCGCAGGCCGCCGGCCCAGTCGGGGTGGGTGGGCAGGAGCTGCCAGTCTTCCAGGCGGTCGGACGGGGTGGGGGCGGCTGGGTGGAGTTTGGTGGGGGCTGGGAGCGGGTGGTCGGGTTCGCCGCGGGCTTCAACGGCGCGGGCGAAGGGAGTGTACATGCCGTAGACGGTGTTGGTCTGGCTGCGGATCTGGTCGGGGTCGATGAGGGTGGAGGTGCGGTGGTGGTGAAGCTGGCGGTTGCTGGGGAGGGCACGGGCGAGGGCGGCGTCGGTGGTGCGGAGGGTGGGTTCGTGGGCGTGGCTGGTGTGGATGGCGGTGGCTTGGAGGTCTTCGGCGAGGGCGGGGAGGATGGTGGCGGGGTTGCCGCGGCGCAGGATGAGGGGGGTGCCGAGTTTGGCCAGGGCGGTGGCGAGGGAGGACAGGCTGTGGTGGAGCCACCAGTTGGTGGCGGCACCTGGGGACCAGGGGTGGGGGGTATCGTCGAGTATGTAGATGGGGAGGAGGCGGGCGTTGTGGGCGGCGGCGGTGAGCGCGGGGTTGTCGGTTCGGCGGAGATCCTGGCGGAACCAGAGGATGTTGGTTTGTGAGGGCATCAGCCGAATCTGTGTGGCGGAGGAGAGGTGACAAGCGGCGGCGGGGCGAGGGCTGGGATGGGGAAGTGGAAGAGGCGGGATTGGCCGAGGAGGTAGGCGTTGGCGCCGGTGGGGAAGAGTTGGGTGAGGGCGGGGTGGGTGTGGTCGAGGCCGCCGGTGTAGGCGCCGAAGGAGGGGAGGATGATGCGGGTGGAGTCGAGCAGGAAGCAGGGGCGGGCGATGGTTAGGGCGCGGGTGGGGATGCGGGCTTTGGGGTGGTAGTGGCCGCTGATTTCGGCGGTGGCGGTGGGGTGGGACTGGTGGCGGAAGGTGAGCGGCGGGGTGTGGTGGTGGGTGGTGTGGTGGCCGGGGTAGGCGTGGGGGGCGGGGTCGTGGTTGCCGCGGACCCAGATGGTTGGGGTTTGGGTGGTTAGGTGGAGGAGGAGGGAGCTGTCGGCGGGGGAGAGGCGGAGGGGGGCGCGGTCGTCGTGGAAGGTGTCGCCCAGGGTGATGAGGAGTTTGGGGGTGTGGCGGAGGAGGAGGGCGTGGAGGCGGGCGAGGGTTTGGGCGGTGTCCCAGGGGGGCACGAGTTGGCCGGCGGCGGCGGCGGCGGTGCCTTTTTCGAGGTGGAGGTCGGCTACGGCCAGGAGGGACAGGCGGGGCCAGAGGAGGGCTCCGGCGGGGTCTAGGAGGAGGGTTTCGCCGTGGAACTGGATGGTGGTGGGGGACATGGGTGGGAGCACTCGGGGGGAGCGAGTGTGTAGGGCATTGTTGGGGTTTTACAAAGCTTAGTCGGGCGGTGTTGGAGTGGAAGCTTCGGGGTTGTGGGCGTTGCTCGGGGGTGGGGCGGCTGCCTTCGAGCCGCGATGGTCGATCTGCCGGCCGGCCTGTTCAAGGCCGGGCCGCCTGCGGCGGTCGCTTGCGCGCGCCTTGAGCAGGCCGGCCGGCAGATCGGAGGGCTGACATCGAAGAAAGCATGGGTGGGCGGCCGCTGAGCGGTGGCTCGGCGGGTGGGTGTGTTGGGCGCGGGTTTGCGGGCGGGGTTTGGAGGGTAGGCGGTTCCGCGCGACGGGTTTGAGGGGCGCAAAAGTTTTTTGGTTCTTTTTTTCAAAAAAGAACTGCTTGCGCGGCGTCAGACGAGGGCGGGTGGGGAGGTGGCTTGGAGGAGGGGGCGGAGCCAGGGCGGGGTGGGGTCGTCTTCGTCGGTGTCGGGGATGGGGGTGGAGAAGACGAGTTCGTCGGGGAGGTGGGCGAGGTTGAAGTCGATGGCGAGGTCGTGGGCGATGATGGCGAGGAGGTCGGCGGGGGAGGCGAGGCGCTCGGGGTCAGTGAGGAGCTCGTAGTCGAGGCGTTCCTCGGCGTCTCGGCGGAGTTGGGCGCGGTCCGGGTGGTCCTGGGTGGCCTCCATCAGCGCGCGGCGGAGGATGGGGCGGCGCGGGTCTGCCGGGGGGCGGACGATGGGGGCGGCGGCACGGGTGGCGGCGGCGTGGTCCGCGGCGATGCGGGCTTCGAGGGCGATTGTCTGGCGGACGGCGCGGGAGAGGCGGGCGAAGAGGAGGCCGTAGTCCGGCGCGCGGGGTTTTGCCGCAAGCGAGGGTGTGGGTTGGGGGGTGGCGGGTTCGGGCTCGGCGGGTGCGGCGGCGGGGGCGGCCCAGTCTTGCAGGGCCTGCTCGGCGGCGGCTTCGGCGAGGTTCATGGCGATTTCGGCGAGGCGGGCGAGCATGCGGAGGTGGCGCTCGGCGCGCTCGGTGGCGGCTGAGGGGGGTGTCGGTTGTGTGGTGGTGGGGGCGGTCACTGGGCCGCTTGGGGTGGGGTGGGCATGAACGGGAGGAGAACACGGAAACGTGAGGCTGGGCAATATGTGATTAGCGAAAAGCCCACCTCCCTGGGCTAACAGCTACTTCAAACAAGATTTCTGACTTCTGGTAAGGTGTCCTTAGCAGCAGCGTCTATCCAGCCGGACACTCCAGATAGGTGAGTAAAGCCTGCATTTTTCATGGCCAGCGCCAGCCTGACACTGTTCCGCCGAAGCAATGCTACATCAAGGGTCTCAGATGCGGTGGCTTTGAGTTCTGATTCGTAAGAGGCTTCTGTAAGTAAATAGGAGAGACCAAGGTCGCATCTCTCTGAAAGCGATGCTCGCGATTCGGTATTGCCTTCCTTGAAAATCCAGATTGCAAGCTCGAGCGCTTGCTCTACTACACCTCGCCGTCTAGCTGCGATTATGGTTCCCACCTCAGCGATGAGATCAATGGGGACGCATGGAGCCCAGCTAAAGTTTTGAGCTCCGTCCAACCACCTGTACAAACCGGCTATCGCATCGCAGGCGCGCTCCGAATTAGCTGACACCAAGCCTTGCCGCAGCCTCTGCGTTAGTTCTGGAAGTCGTTGAGGAAAAGCCCGTAGCAAGCCGATGTATAAAATGAACGGCGAAGAGGGGAGTGGGTCAGATTGTTCAAGCAAAGCTACTTTTTGCCAAACTTTTTCGGCTACCATGCCTTCCAGTTCGCGTTCAGTGATTATAAGGGAAATTCCATATATTGTTGACGTGTCATTTCTCCTCTCAAGAGCGGCGCCAAATAGCGATGGGACACGCGCCGTTTTCTCTGTCCAGTCCTCGATTAGTTTTGTAACTGTTCTAAAGTTTTCGTCGGTTAGCTCAAAAGAGCTTGGCGCCTTCCGAGATTGCGACATTGCACACCCAACATTCCATAGTACGTCGCTGACACTGTAATGGCCAGGGTGCTCATGAATGAGTGTATGCCAAAAAGTTGTGTTAGCTAAGCCGACTACTTGCTCCGGCAAGAACAAGAAAGCCCATGGATGGATCGATACATCCTTGGGAAAGGTCTTTGCTTGCTGATCGTCTTCCGACCAGAGAAGGCTTCCGAGCAGGTCATTGTCACTGGAATTCAGTAAACCAAAATCTTGAAGCACCAAAAGTCGGGCGGCAGCAAAGTGACGGGCTCGAGTGCTCTCCCGAGCCGCATTAAACAAGCGAGATACTACGTCAGAAGAAGGTTTGACGTGAAACCTCAAATCGCGAGAACGTCGCCGGAACACGAGTATCGGTCCTAAGACCTCGAACGGATCTTGCCAAGTTTGGAATGCGCCGTTTTCAACAAATACTGCTGTTCCGGGAACAGGCAGGTCTAAAAGTTTGATTGTCTCATCGATTAAGACGTTGTCCGAAAGACTTTCTAATGTACGTCGAAATAGGTTGACAATTTCAGTAGCCAACCAGCCGTCTTCGATCGGCCAACCTAAGCTGTAGAGCCGCTTTGCTCTTTCTAAAGTTCCAAGTGCCTCGTCAGTTGAAGCGCGCAGAACAAGTCGCGAAATCACTTCGATCGAAACCCGAAGTCGAGTGTGCCAATATTGATGGCGAGGGTCTGGCAAACGAGACCGAGGAAGGGATGCCTCAAACAAACGATTAGAAAGTGAATTTAATTGGTTGAACTCGCTAACGCTCAACACGGCGATTCGCGCTCTTCTCAGCACCACTCCTAGTGTCGAGTCATCACCGGTAGAAGCGCCGTCGATTGCAAGAAGAATGCTTCTCAAAGGCCAGTCACTAACAAGGATTTCCGCTGCTTTTGTCAGGCCGTCACGGAGCAGAGAAACATTATTAGCCGATAGAGGAAGGCACGTGAGTTCTGACAATCTTACCATTTGGGTAGCTGCTTTGTATGGTCCAGGAAGCCCGCTCGAGCTTGTAGTCCTTATTGAGACCGTACCCAGGTCGAAGCCGCGGTGGCGCGAAACTTCCTCCGGTGGCGGCGGCTCAAGCATCTCGGATACTAGATTTCTGTATTCTCCCAAAGCGTCACAATCGTAAAACGACAAAGCTCGCCAGCGTTCGAACGGGTCAAGATCATCAGGCCGGTCTCGGTTAAGATTGTCTCGTAGAGCTAAAGTCAGCCATAGTCCCCAAGCCTCTCGAGAGAACGAAGCATAATCGTCCACGTCTCGGCGCCTTTCCCGACGTACGCGGGCGAGCGCTGCTCTTAGTGCAAAACGAGCCTCATTTACGCGTGCTACTCGGGCAAGGAGCGCTGCTTTTCGCATGCCCCAAACGGGATCAAGTAGGTCTACGTCCCACACGTCGAGAGTCTTTTCTAGTGGATCGTAGTCGAGCCGATCAGCAAGCCAGAGCATGCGCTCGAAACGAACCTCCTCTTCTAAGTCTGGTTTACCTGAGCAGGCGATTGTTAGTGATGAAGACGCGTTTGCGAAACTGTCTTCATCGCCGGTACGACGCGCAATCCGTGCCAAGGCGAAAAGTGCTGATCTTACACCGTCCATTTCGGCTTCTGATAAGTCCTCTGGCTCCTGATCGGGTAACTGAGTAGTTCTTTTTTGAATGTCGACAAGAAGCACTGTCTGTTGGAGAGTGGCTGGAAGGTCCATAATTTGTTCAGCACCAATTAAACAGGTTTCAAGCCTCCAGATTAGCTCGCGACACACCAACAAGCGCGTTCGCACCTTCATTTCGTTTAACACCAAACAAATGCCTGGTAGCCAATACAAGGTGAGATTCCACAAGCGATCTCTAACCTCGGTAGGTGCAATGAACCAGTTTGGGTAGCAGCGTCTATTGGTAGACCAAGCTGTGCTCACTGCCGTAAGGTCTACTATTCTATCCTGCATGGAAGCTGACAGCCCGCTTTTGGGGAAAGGTTCCTCGACTGTGTCTGACGACATTCTTTGCGGCACCCAACCGAGGTAACTCACAATCGATGCCTTTTCGCCAATTCGACGCGGCCACGCGGAGGCTCTCGCTGGTCGGCCCGCCTCCATCGCCGTTATGAACCACTCGGTAGCAAAGCGGTAACGCATGCTTGTCGGCCACTTACTTGCTTGTGGGAGGTCAGCGAGATCAAGTGGAACCACATTTCTATCTTCAAGCATGCGGCGACGCTGTGAGCTTAATCCCAGCCAACTTACTAGAAATATTTTCGGGGCGTGAGCGCCTAGATTATCCCGCACCCAACCGGACCAACTCAGAAAGTTTGGATCATCTCCTGAAAATCCAAGTAAAACGAAAGCATTTTCCATCATGGACTGTTGAACTAGATTCACAAATGGTGCAAAGCGAGAAGGATAGCTCCTATAATCCTCTTCCGTAACAATAAACGGAGTGTGTGCGGGCAAAGAGCCATGGAGCTTTACGATCCGTGGCACTGAGGCCGAAGGTATTTGCGATTGGGTAAGGACAGCGTCGTAAAGACGCTCGTGCACATCCAAACTTCCGCGTTCAAGAAGCGTGTCCCAGTTAGTTGTGAAAACGTCCGCCCATGGCAGGCTGAGTAATCGCTTGTGTAGCTCACCGGGCCCATACTCTGCATCCGGGATTGTTCTACGGATAAATTCTTCAAGTCGGAAGCGACCGTAAACGGCCTCAAATTCCTGGGCTAGTCGAAGGGCCTCGCTTGACGTAACCGCTTTGTCTGCTTGCCCTTGTTCAGGATACAGTGTTTCTGCGAGTGCCTTGGTTAGATGCGCCCAAGTTGGGAATGGACGAGCGGATGATACTGATGGCGTTGCGTTGAAACTAAATCCAGCGCCGACCATCACCGAAGCTCGCCCGGCTACTCTTCCAGGTTTGTGTTCCCAGAGCTGGTCGCGCAAAAATTCTACTAGATTCAGATGCTGAAAAGTCACTTCTCACCCGCTTAGTAAATCGTAACGACATTAGCTATAAATAGTACACGGCGATCAACCTACATTCTGAAAGATAAAAGTTTTTTGGTTCTTTTTTTCAAAAAAGAACTCTTTCTTCCTTTCGTCCCGTCGCCTCCGCGATCAGGGCTTCGGTTTCCTCCAGCAGCGCGTCCTCGTCGGTGGCGGTGCGGACGCTTTCGCGGCCGATGTCCAGCAGCACGGGGACGGCCAGGGGCGAGACGCGGTCGAGGCGTCGGACGCGGATGTGGCCTTCGGCGCGCTGGAGCAGGCCGGCGAGGCGGGTGATGTCGGTGAGGCCGTGGGCGGCGTCCATGCGGGTGGCGCGCAGGAGCACGTGGTCGGGCTGGTGGCGGCGGAGGACGTCGTAGATGAGGTCGGTGTTGATGGTGACCTGGCGGCGGGTGCGGTTGGCGCCGGGCTGGTTGCGGTCGATGAGGCCGGCGATGGTGGCGATGGTGCGGAAGGTGCGGCGGAGCATGGAGGATTCGGCCATCCAGGAGTCGAGGTCGTCGCCGAGCATGTCGACGGCGAAGAGGTCTTCGACGTTGGTCGGTTCGTTGGCGGACCAGGTGGCGATGACGTAGTCGGTGCCGAGGAAGCCCAGGGGGGCGGTGCCGGCGCGTTCCATGCGGCGGGTGAGGAGCATGCCGAGGGTCTGGTGGGCTTGTTGGCCTTCGAAGGTGTAGGCGACCATGAACCAGCGGCCGTCGCGGGGGAAGATTTCGACGAGGAGGTTGTCGGGGGCGGGGAGTTCGGAGCGGTCGGCTTGGAGGGCGAGCCACTCGCGGACGGGTTCGGGGTAGGCGTGCCAGGCGGCGGGGTTGTGGAGCATGGCGCGGACGCGGTCGGCGAGGTTGGTGGTGAGCGGGAGGCGGGCGCCGACGTAGGTGGGGACGGCGGGGGTGCCGGTGCCGCCGTCGGTGCATTCGAGGGTGAGCTCGTGGATGCGGGTGAAGCGGAGGAGGCGGCCGGCGAAGAGGAAGGTGTTGCCGGGGCGCAGCGTGTTGGCGAAGTACTCCTCGATTTCGCCTAGGGGGGTGCCTCGGGGGCCGCCTAGGCGGACTTTCAGGAGGGCGGCTTCGGTGATGGTGCCGACGTTCATGCGGGCCTGGCGGGCGATGCGGTCGGAGCGGATGTGGACCTGGCCGTCGGCGGTGCGGAAGAGTTTGCGGTAGCGGTCGTAGGAGGCCAGGGCGTAGCCGCCGTTTTCGACGAAGGCGAGGGTGTCGGTGAAGTCGGCATCGGACAGGGCGGCGTAGGGGGCGGCGCGGCGGATTTCTTCGAGCATGGCGGTGGGGTGGTAGGGGGTGGAGGCGGCGGTGAGGAGGAGGTGTTGGGCGAGGACGTCGAGGCCGCCGGGGCGGGGTGGGTCGCCGTCGAGTTCGTGGGCGGCGATGCCGGCGATGGCGGCTTGGCATTCGAGGACTTCGAAGCGGTTGGCGGGGACGAGGATGGCACGGGAGGCTTCGTCCATGCGGTGGTTGGCGCGGCCGACGCGCTGGAGGAGGCGGGAGGTGCCTTTGGGGGCGCCGACCTGGATGACCTGGTCGACGCCGCCCCAGTCTATGCCGAGGTCCAGGGAGGAGGTGGCGACGACGGCGCGGAGGTGGCCGGCGGCCATGGCGGCTTCGACGCGGAGGCGTTGGGCTTGGTCGAGGCTGCCGTGGTGGAGGGCGATGGGGAGGGTTTGTTCGTTGAGGCGCCAGAGTTCCTGGAAGATGAGCTCGGATTGGGCGCGGGTGTTGACGAAGACGATGGTCAGGCCGGCGGCGGTGATGCGGTCGAGGATGGTGGCGGCGGAGGCCAGGCCCATGCGGCCGGCCCAGGCTAGGCGCGCTTCGGGGAGCATCATGGAGAGGGCGGGGGGGGTGGTTTCGGCGACGGTGATGGCGCGGGCGGGGGCGCCGGTGGCGGTGTAGGCGAGGATTTCGGTGGGGTGGGCGACGGTGGCGGAGAGGCCTACTCGGCGGGCGGCGGGGGCTAGGGTGGTTAGGCGGGCTAGGCAGAGGGCGAGCTGGTCGCCGCGTTTGGTGCCGGCCAGGGCGTGGATTTCGTCGATGATGATGGTGTCCAGGCCAGCGAAGAGGGTTGCGGCGGTGGGTTGGGAGAGGAGGACGGCTAGGGATTCGGGGGTGGTGAGGAGGATGTCGGGCGGGGTGTCGAGCTGGCGGCGGCGCAGGGCAAAGGAGGTGTCGCCGGTGCGGGTTTCGATGCGGATGGGGAGGGCGAGGTCGGCGATGGGGGTGAGGAGGTTGCGGGCGATGTCGGCGGCTAGGGCTTTGAGGGGGGAGATGTAGATGGTGTGGAGGGTGGGCGTGGGGCGGGGGGTGGCTAGGGCGGTGAGGGTGGGGAGGAAGCCGGCTAGGGTTTTGCCGCCGCCGGTGGGGGCGATGAGGAGGACGTGCTCGCGGGCGGCGGCGGCGGCGAGGAGGTCGAGCTGGTGGGGGCGGGGGGTCCAGCCGCGGGAGGCGAACCAGGTGGCGAAGGCGGGGGGGAGCGGGGTCACGCGGGGAGGATAGGGGCGTGCCGGGTGGGGGCAAGCGGTGGGGGATGCGGAGGGGCCTGACGACTGGTCTGGCGGGTAGGAAGCAAGCGCTTCTTTTTCGAGAAAAAGAAGCAAAAAGCTTTTAGTGCGGCTGTCGCGGTTTTGTCCGGTGAGCGCGCGACAGCGGAGTCAAAAGTTTTTTGGTTCTTTTTTTTAAAAAAGAACAGCTTGCTTTCTTGACCAGGCGACAAGGGATGTCGCTCAGCGCCGATAGGGCGAATGGTGACCGGGTTGGGGAGGCGACGGTTTGGAGTGCAGGACAAAGGTGTTGTGCGAGGTCGATATTCCGGCGTATCGTTGCGTATGCAGATTGTTCAGGCGGCGATGATACTGGGTGTTGCGGTGTTGAGCGGAAGCGCGTGCGCGCAGACGCCGGTGGGGAGCGCGTTGAACCTGGCGGGGTATACGCCGACGCTGGTGGTCGATGCGTCGCGACCGCCGCAGTTCGGGTCTGGCGAGTTGCCCTGGTGGACGGTCTATCAGTTGGCGCCGGTGCCGTTTTCGCTCAGCGGGATGGTGTTCTCGCAAGGGTTGCCGCCGAACGCGGCTTGGGCGGCGTTATTGAAAGGCGGGATCGGGACGGTGAGCCCGGGGTTCGCCTCGCCCTTCTGGTCGGGATACGCGGGCGAGGCGGAAGCCTACCCGAACGAGGACATGTCGCTGGATCTGGGTGCTGCGGCGCCAGTCTCGGTGGCGAGCGGGATCATTGCGCTGACAGCGCGGCCGATGACCGCGGCGGAGAGCGCCACGCTGCCGAGCGAGCTGGCGGGCCGCGGGTTCGTTTCGGGCGCGTTCAACACGTATCCTGCAAGCCAGGAGTATGGGTATTTCGAGGAGACGGCGCGGGTGCCGGGACTGCCCGGTTTCTGGCCGGCATTCTGGATGGTTCCGGAGAACATGAATCCCAGCTGCGCGGCCGGCGTCTCCTGCGACACGGAGATCGACGTGATGGAGGTGCTGGGGGTGGCGCCCCGTGTGTTGCATGCGACCATCCACACCAGCGACGTGACGTCGGCGTCTTACCCGTCGTTGGGAACTGCGTTGACGACGCCGGCGGCGGAAAGCCTGGCTCAGGGGATGCATCGATACGGCGTCGACTGGGAGCCGAACTTCATCACGTTCTACTTCGACGGCGTGGCGTTCTACAGCGTTGCGACGCCGCAGGACATGCACCAGCCGATGTACATCATCTCGAACCTGGCGATCGGGACGGCGGGGAGTTGGGCGGGGCCGACAAGCGGGCCGCGCGTGACTGGCGTGTTCGGGATCGAGGCAATCAGGGCGTGGGCTAGTCCGGCGACGGTGCCGATTCAGTAGGAAAGCAAGGCCTGCTTTTTTGAAAAAAAGCAGCAAAAAACTTTTGTTCCGGCTGTCGCGGACGGCTGAAACGACACGCTTCGCCACGGCCCGCCGACAGGGAACAAAAGTTTTTTGGTTCTTTTTTTCAAAAAAGAACTGCTTGCTTGCTGAGCGCCGTCCCAAACCCGTCAGCGGCTTCGAGGCGGCGTTAGTTTGTTGGTAAACGATAAAACCTGTTGACGGCGCGTGACGGTCTGTCTTATTGATAAACAATAAGGAGGACGTCATGAAACATGGTGACCGGCTGGTTGGGACGTCGCGGCTGATCGTGGCGGCGGCTCGGGTGGCGAACCGAGTGTTCCTCGGGGGGGTGGTGCTGGGATTCGTGCTGTCGTTGGTGTTCGCCGGGCCGCTGGGCACGTGGGTGGGGCAGACAGAGCCGGGCGGCGACGTCGTGACCGGAGTGATGGGGGTGCGGCTGTTGCTGCTGGTCGGCGTGGCGATGAGCGTGGCCACGGACCGGTTGCTGTCGGCGCTGCGCGCGGTGGTGGAGACGGCGCGGTCGGGCGATCCGTTCGTGGCGGTGAACGCGCGGCGGCTGCAGACGATCGGGTGGTGTTTGCTGGTGCAGCAGTTGCTCGATGCGCCGGTCTGGCTGGCGGCGCGGCTGTTTCCGGCATTGAAGACAGAGACGCCGGGGCTGGACGTGTCGGCGGGCGGCTGGCTGGCGGTGTTGATGGTGTTCGTGCTGAGCCGGGTGTTCTCCGCGGGAACAGTGATGCGGGACGAGCTCGCGGGGACAGTGTGAACCGTGCCGATCAGGGTGCGGCTGGACGAGATGCTGGAGCGCCGGCGGATGTCGCTGACGCAACTGGCAGAGGCGGTAGACATCACCCTGGCGAATTTATCCATATTGAAGACGGGCAAGGCGCGGGCAATACGGTTCTCGACGCTGGAGGCGGTGTGCGCGGTGTTGGAATGTCAGCCTGGGGAGTTGCTGTCGTTCGAGCCGGACGAGTGATACTAGTCGGCGTTGATGCTGACTCGTAGAAAGCAAGCAGTCCTTTTTTGAAAAAAAGGACCAAAAAACTTTTGACTCCGCTGTCGCGCGCTCTCCGGAAAGGTCCGCGACAGCGGAGTCAAATGTTTTTTGCTTCTTTTTTTCAAAAAAGAGGGCCTTGCTTGCTAGGGACGGTCAATCTTCAGGCCGGTTGGTATGAGTGGGCTTTGGGCTGTGAGCGGGAGCAAGCAGGGCAGGCGGTTCTTTGTTCAAAAAAGAACCAAGACTTTTTGTTCCTGGCGGCGTGCTGCGGACTTTCGCGACTGGAGGGATGGTTTGCTGCTTTTCTGGAAAGCAGGCGGTGCTTCCTTTGGCTTGGGATGTCGAGAGTCAGGTCGCTGAGATCGTGCTCATTCTTATACCAGCGGGCCTGGACCTTGATCCTTCGAAGTCCGGCAGGGAAGGCAAGGCCTTCTTTTCTGAAGAAAAGAAGCAAAAGACTTTTGGTCCCGCTGTCGCGGAGTGTCCTTCAGCGAATACTCCAGGGAACAAAAGTTTTTTGGTTCTTTTTTTCAAAAAAGAACCGCTTGCTTCGCTTGTCACCGTCGAAACATAAGGCGGTTAGTATGAGTCCGCGTGCCTTACGATCACAAGGCTTTTGAATATGCGAACCTGGACCTTGACCCTGCTGATCCGCCAGGAAAGCAACGACTAATTTCTCGAAAATCAGCCGAAAACTTTGGTCCGGCTGTCGCGGATGTTTCGACAACGCGCGTCCCAAGGAACAAAAGCTTTTTGCTTCTTTTTCTCGAAAAAGAAGGCCTTTGCTTTGCTTGCCCACGTATCAGGAGAGAATGCGATGACAGAAGTTTCGTTCATCAGGCTAGGTTTTCTGCGGGCCGGGTACCTGTTGCTGGTGGTTGGATTGGGGTTGACGGTCTGGCCGGAGATACTCGATCCGGCGGCGCATTGGGAGCCGATGCGGGGGGTGGTGGTGTGCATGTTGGGGGCGTTGTGTGCGCTTTCGGTGTTGGGGTTGCGGAACCCGTTGCGGATGCTGCCGGTGCTGTTCTTCGAGATGGCGTGGAAGGCGTTGTGGTTGCTGCGGGTGGCACTGCCGGCGTGGCAGGCTGGCCGGATGAACGCGGCCATGGGGGATCTGGTGTTTGCGTGCTCGATCGCGGTGGTGTTTCCGTTGGTGATCCCGTGGGCGTATGTTTGGCGAGAGTATGTGGTGCGGAAGGGTGATCCTTGGTGGCGGCAGGCGCGTTCGCCGTTGCGGGTGGGTTCGGCGTGAGGGCGTATTGCGGTTGGAAAGCCTGGAGGTGTGTTGGCGGGTTTGTTCGTGGCGAGGCAACGACGCGGGTGCCCAACGTGACTCCGGAAGACACCCAGCGTCGCTACGCCAGAGTAGCCGGTGGCGCGCTCGTTGTGATCTGCATCGTCGGTGTTCTGAGCGACGACCTTGTCGTTGCGGGGGATGCCGCTGCGACTGCGCGTAACATCCTGGCTCATGAGCGGCAGTTTCGGATCGGCATCCTGGGAGAGCTGATCATGTTGAACTGTGACGTTCTGTTAGCTGCTGCTCTTTACGGCCTTCTCAAGCCTGTCAGCGCACCTCTTGCAATCGCTGGCGCCTTGTGGCGGCTTGGCAACGCGATGATGCTTGCGTTGGGTGTCGTCGTAAGTCTTGTCGCGGTGGATCTGCTTGGTGATGCCCACTACCTGCAAGTGTTCCGCGTCGGGCAAGTGCAAGCGGCTGCGCGGGTGCTTCTGGACGTGAATGGGACTGCTGCGGAGGCCGGTTTGGTATTGTTCGGACTGGGTGCAGCGACGCATGCTTGTCTGTTGTGGAAGGCGCGGTATATCCCGCGCGTGCTGTCCGGCTTGTACGTTCTCGTGGCTGTCGAGGTCGTGGCATCGTGTCTGCTGATCATCGTTTTTCCAGCCGTGGATGCGCGTATCGACCCGTGGTTCATCCTGCCGGATTTTGTCGTGGAGCTGGCTGTCGGTCTATGGCTTCTTGTCAGAGGAGCGAAGATTGTTCCTGACGTTGTATCTGGTAATGGCAGCGCTTCCGGCGGGCTTGCTGTTTTGCAGTCGGTGCACACCGGTCGGTCTTGAGGCGGACGCTCGGTTGTCATCTGAAGAAAGGCCAGCGGTTCTTTTCCGGACAAAACAGCCAAGAGCGTTTGTTCCCGTCGAGTGCGCCGTGAGGCGGCGTGTCTTTCCGGCAGGTGAAGGCAAGCGAGGCCGGTTTTTCTGAGTGTCCGTTTGCAAAGTCGGCCTGGCGGCTATCCGACGCGGTTTTCCTCTGCTCCGGTGCTCATGATCGTAGAGGTCACTCCGCTTTGGTGCTCGGGAAACCACGCCAGTTGACTCACCAGGCCGATCTTTCAAACGGACACTGAAAAACATTTGGTTCGGCTGTCGCGGAGGTTCCTGCAGCGAATACTCAAGGAAACAAAAGCTTTTTGCTTCTTTTTCTCGAAAAAGAATGCCTTGCTTGCCGGCTTGCTACCCTGCCCACGCAACGACCGCGGACCCGACCGCTCGCAGGACGATCTCCTGTTGAGGCAAATCCATTCCGAGCGCCTCGTAGTAGGCGGCGATGACGAGGGGTGCGCGGTTGGGCGGCCAGGCGATCGCGTAGTCGTTGCAGATGCCGGTGCCGGTGCCGGTGCGGTCGGCGGTGAGCCAGGTGGTGGGGAAGGCGGCGCGCAGGCGGGTTTGGCCGGGGGTGTTCGCTTGCATCCAGCGGCGCAGGAGGGCGCGGGATGGCGGCGTGAGGGCGGGGCCGAGGAGCATGGTGCGGGCGAGGGTGGCGATGGCGTGGGGGGTGGTGGTGTCCATGGTGCCGGACCAGCCGCCGATGGGCTCGTAGCGGTCGGTGCGGGTGGTGGTGTCGCCGAGGGTGCGGATGTAGGCGGTGAGGGTTTGGGGGCCGCCGACGTGGGCGAGGAGGAGGTTGGCGGCGGTGTTGTCGCTGCGCTCGAGGATGGCCTGGCAGAGATCGGCGACGGACATTTCGGCGTGGGCGGCGGCGGCGAGGTGGGCGGTGGTGATGGGGGAGGCGGGGAGCAGGTTGGCGCGCGTGTAGGGGATGGGGTGGCCGGGGGTGTCTAGGCCAGCGTCGATGCGAGAGAGGGCGAGGGTGGCGAGAATGCCCTTGAAGGTGCTTTGCATGAGGAAGCGTTCGTCGGCGCGGTGGGCGAGGGTGCGGTTGGTGGCGGTGTCGAGCGCGAAGACGCCGAGGCGGCCGCCGTGGGTGCGTTCGATGGTGGCGATGGGGTTTGCGGCGGCGGCGGCGAGCAGGGGGGCGGCCAGGAGGGTGCGTCGGCGGATGAGGTGCGGCACGCGGGTGGCTCCAAGGGGTGCAGGGGCGGGATCTGCCAGGGAGGCGGGTCAGTCAAGGACGCGGCCGCGCTGCCTGCGCGACAGCGGGTGCAAAAGTTTTTTGGTTCTTTTTTTCAAAAAAGAACGTTCTTGCCTGCATGCTCCACCCAGACACCTGGCTCTGCGTCCGCCCCGAAGGTTTGTACTGCACGCCGGGGGATTTCTTTATCGATCCGGTGCAGGCGGTGCCGCGCGCGGTGATCACGCACGCGCATGCGGACCATGCCAGGCCGGGGCATGGGGCGGTGCTGGCGACGGCGGAGACGCTGGCGATCATGGACGTGCGGATGGGGGTGGGGCGTGCGGGGGAGAGCCAGCAGGCGCTGGCGCCTGGCGAGGTGGTTCGGGTGGGCGACGTGCGGGTGTGGGTGCAGCCGGCGGGGCACGTGCTGGGCAGCGCGCAGGTGGCGATGGAGCATGGCGGGGCGCGGGCGGTGGTGAGCGGGGATTATAAGCGGGCGGCGGATCCGACGTGTGCGCCGTTCGTGCCGGTGCCGTGCGACGTGTTCGTGACGGAGGCGACGTTTGCGTTGCCGATCTTCGTGCATCCGCCGGCGCTGGGGGAGGCGCAGAAGCTGATCGACAGCGTTGGGTTGTTTCCGGAGCGGAGCCACGTGGTGGGATGCTACGCGCTGGGCAAGGCGCAGCGGTTGATTGCGCTGTTGCGGGAGTGCGGGTGGGAGCGGCCGGTGTATTTGCACGGGGCGTTGATGCCGTTGTGCGAGGTTTATGAGCGGCTAGGGGTACGGTTGGGGGAATTGCGGCCGGCGACGGGGGTGGCGGCGGGGGAGTTGGCGGGGGCGATCGTGCTGGCGCCGCCGAGTGCGATTGCGGATCGGTGGGCGCGGCGGATGGCGGAGCCGGTGACGTGTCTGGCGAGCGGGTGGATGCGGGTGCGGCAGCGGGCGCGGGCTAGGGGCGTGGAGCTGCCGCTGGTGATCAGCGACCATGCGGATCGGCCGGAGTTGCTGGCGACGCTGGACGAGGTGGCGGCGCCGGAGGTTTGGGTGACGCATGGGGCGGAGGAGGCGCTGATCCATGCGGCGGGGTTGCGGGGGATCAGGGGGCGGGCGTTGCGGTTGTTGGGGTATGGGGATGCGGGGTTGGAGGAGGCGGCTTGAGGGGGGAGGAAGGAAGCGGTTCTTTTTTGAAAAAAAGAACCAAAGAACTTTTGGTTTCTTGGGGTGTCGGGTGGGGAGGTTTGGTGTTTCAGCTTGCGGGGACACGGGAATAAAGGTTTTTTGTTTCTTTTCAAAAAAGAAGGCCTTTGGCACGGTTTGGAAGGGATGAGACATGGATGACGTGCTGGATGAGCTGCGCGCGCTGCTGACGGGAGAGACGGACGCGGTGGCGAACGCGGCGAACACGGCGTCGTTGCTGTTCCAGCGTGTGGGGCGGTTGAACTGGGTGGGGTTCTATTTTCTGCGCGGCGACGCGTTGGTGGTGGGGCCGTTTCAGGGTTTGCCGGCTTGTGCGCGGATAGAGATGGGGCGGGGGGTTTGCGGGACGGCGATGGCGCGGGGCGAGACGGTTGTGGTGGCGGACGTGCATGCGTTCGAGGGGCATATTGCGTGCGATAGCGCGTCGATGTCGGAGATTGTGGTGCCGTTTGGGGTGAGCGGCGGGCTGGCGGGGGTGCTGGACGTGGATAGTCCGGAGCTGGGGCGGTTTTCGGAGGGTGATCGGGTGTTTTTTGAGGCGGTGGTGCAGCTTTACGTGGAGGCGAGCGGAGGGGTGCTCGAGACGTAGGGCGGCCATTTTCACGTGGTCGGTTCGGCCGTCATAGATTAGCTATGTGTTGCAATCCGCATCGCTAAGCCAGCTCAAGTAGGATCATGCACGGTACGCGCTCACCTCCGCTTCGAATCGCCATACTCGGTGCCGGGCAGATCGGCAGCGCCTTGGCTTTTCAGTTGGCCCGCATCGGCGGTCATGACGTCAGCGTCGTTGCCCGGCCAAACTCTACCCGGTTGCGGCAGCTTGAAAGTGACGGCGCCATCATCGACTCGACGGGCGAACGGGCCGTCGTCTCCGTCGCCGATGCACTCGACGAGACGGTGCCATACGATCTCGTGCTCGTGACCTTTCCGGCGCACCAGACCGGTGCTGTTCTACCGAACCTGCAGCGCAGTGAAGCTGCCTGCGTCCAATTCATGGGCAACACGTTCAGCCCGGAAAAGCTGCAGGCGGCGGTCGGCGCCGGACGTTGCGCACTCGGCATGCCGTTCGTGCAGGCGATGCTGAACACGGAAGGAAGGCTCAAGATCACCATTGGTGCGGGCGGTCAGAAGACCATCATGGACCAGCAGCGCTGGGTGGACATCTTCAACTCGGCTGGGCTGCCAACGACGCTCGAACCCAACATGCCGCTTTGGCTTCGCTGTCATGCTCCCTTGTGCGTGGCTTTCGAAAGCGTCTCCGTCGCCGGCCTGAGGCGCGGAGGCGGAGCGTCCTGGGAAGAGGCGCTCGTCCTGGCGCGGGGCGTGCAGGCGAGCTTCAAGCTCATCGAGGCGCTCGGATACGACCTCTACCCACGCACGAAGCGGCGGATGGCACGCAGCCCGGTAGCGGCGCTGGCCGCCATGCTCTGGTTCATGTCCCGCATCCGGTCGTTCCGCGAACTGCTAGCGACGGGCAAAGCCGAATGCTGCGCCCTGGTGGACGACATGGTGGCAGCGGCGTCATACGCGAAGAAACCGGTCCCGGTGGCGACTATCGCAGCCATGAAGCCGGCGTAGCATCAGGCTCACCGGCCTGCCGATCGGGACCGGTTCACCTGTGGGGCAGGTGAAAGAGTTGGGCGATCCTCGGCGCCTAGAGCGGCCAGTCATACCGACCGGCTTGAAAGTTGAACGTTCCAAAGCAAGCAAGGCCTTCTTTTTTGAAAAAAAGAAGCAAAAAACTTTTGACTCTGCTGCCGCGGACCTTTCCGGAGAGCGCGCGATAGCGGAGTCAAAAGTTTTTTGGTTCTTTTTTTTAAAAAAGAACCGCTTGCTTTCTGTCTTAGCCGATCACGTCAACGTCCGTGACCACCACCGCCGCCGCCACCGTGGCTGAAGCCGCCGGGCGAGAAGCTGCCGCCGTGGCCGCCGCCGCCGGGAATGGAGGCGAAACCGTGGCCGCCGCCGCCGTGATCGCCGAAACCGTGGCCGCCGAAGCCGCGGCCGCCGTAGCCTTCGCGGTAGGGTCCTACCAGGTAGCCGCCGTTCCAGCCTCCGTAGTCGCCGCCGTAGCCGCCCCCGTAGTAGTCGGCGCCGACGTCGTAGCCGCCGCCCCCGCCGCCGTAGCCGTAGCCGGCTGCGCAACCGGTTGAGAGGAACGCGACGGGGGCGACCAGGGCGGCGAACAGGAGCCAGCGGCGGAGGGTGGGACGCATCGCGGGGGCGCTCACTTTGTCACGTCCTTGGTCTCGACGCCCTCTGCCCACTCGAAGAGGCCGAGGGGGGCGCCTTCGGGGTCGGCGACGACGGCTATCATGCCGCCGTGCCGGTCGGGGTGCGGGGGGACGAGGACGCGGCCGCCGAGGGAGGTGGCGGTGGCGGCGGATTGTGCGGCGTTGGCGACACGGACGTAGTTGAGCCAATGGGGGTGCATGTCGGGATGGTTGCCGGGCAAGGAGTTGGCGGTGGCGCGGGCGTAGGTGCCGGAGACGAGCAGGAGGTGCTGGGCGGCGCCTTCGGAGGGAAAGGGGGTCGCGTTGAAGCCGAGCACGGTGTTGTAGAAGGCGGCGTCGGAGGTGGGATCGGTGGTGAGGAGGGAGCGCCAGATCCAGGTGCCGACGGGGGAGAGGATGTCCGGCGGGTCGCCGCTGCTGGAGGCGAGGATGCCGAAGACGGCACCTTGCGGGTCGGCGAGCACGGCCTCGCGGCCGAGGCCGGGGACGTCGTGAGGGGCGGCGAGGGTTTTGGCACCCTGGGCGGCGGCGAGGGTGACGGCGGCGTTCACGTCGGAGACCGAGAAGAAGCCAAGCCAGGCGGATTGCAGGTGCTGGCCTGCCGGGATGGCGCGCTGGGCGACGCCGCCGACGAGGTTGCCGCTGGAGAGGGCGGCGGCATAGGGCACGCGGGTGTTGGGAATGGGTTGGAACTGCCAGCCGAGCAGGCCGGTATAGAATGCTTCGGAGGTGGCGAGGTCTGGCGTGACAAGCTGGACGAAGATGGTTTTGCCGGTGTGGTGTTCCTGGCCGGGCGGCGTGTTGATGGCGGGGAGCAGGGGTGGGGCGGCGAGGGACGGTGCGGCGGCAAGCAGGGTGATGGCTGCGACCAGGATGGGGGCGGCCGCGGGCAGGTGCCGCCTTGGTGATGAGGGGGGCATCGGGGCGTTTCCAGTTTTTTTGGGGCGGGAGCCGCGAGACGGCACTGGTTGGTGTAACGTGGGCGAGCGTTGCGGGGTTCCGGTGGGCGGCCGGGAAGGCAAGGCCTGCTTTTTTTAAAAAACAGCAAAAAACTCTTATCCCTGCTGTCGCGGAGGTTTCAGCAGCGAGTAGCTAGGGAACAAAAGTTTTTTGGTTCTTTTTTTCAAAAAAGAACCGCTTGGCTTGCCTGCACCGGTGAACAGTCCGGGCCATATGAGTTTCAGCCGATGATTTTTCGGCCGTGATGCACGCCCGCAGGGGCAGAACCGACCGGACATATCGCATGCGTATTCTTTTTCTTGGGGACATCGTCGGGCGTGCGGGGCGGGATGCGGTGGGGGCGGCGTTGCCGCGGCTGCGGGAGTCGTTGCGGTTGGACCTGGCGGTGGTGAACGTGGAGAACGCGAGCCATGGGTTCGGGTGTTCGCCGGAGATGGCGGACGCGTTGTTTGCAGCGGGGGCGGACGTGCTGACGCTGGGCAACCACGCGTGGGATCGCAAGGAGCTGGCGGGGTACATCGAGACGCAAAATCGGCTGATACGGCCGCTGAACTTTCCGCCGGGGACGCCGGGACAGGGGTCGGTGGTGGTGGAGCTGGTGGATGGGCGGCGGGCGCTGGTGCTGCAGGTGATGGGGCGGTTGTTCATGGAGCCGAACGACGACCCGTTCCGCCTAACGGCGGAGTTGCTGGGCAGGCATCGGCTGGGGGTGACGGTGCAGGCGGTGGTGGCGGATTTTCATGGCGAGGCAACGAGCGAGAAGATGGCCTACGGGCATAGTTTCGACGGGCGGGTTTCGCTGGTGGTCGGCACGCACACGCACGTGCCGTCGGCCGACCACCAGGTGCTGCCGGGGGGGACGGCGTATTTGTCGGATGCGGGGATGTGCGGGGACTACGACAGCGTGATCGGGATGGATAAGGGGGTAGCGGCGGCGCGGTTCTGGCGGCGGGTGCCTGGGGAGCGGTTGGCGCCGGCGGGCGGGGAGGCGACGATTTGCGGGGTGTTCGTGGAGACGGCGGATGCGACGGGGTTGGCGGTGCGGGTGGAGCCGGTGCGGGTGGGGGGGCGGTTGTCGCAGGCGATGGTGGGGTGAGGGGCGGGCAATCAGCAAACGGCAGTGGACGCGTGGACACGATCGGTTACGACAAGCTTTGGTTTGGATCGTTATGAGGATCGCACCTAATACCAATTGGCTTGAAGGTTGACCGTTCCGAAGCAAGCAAGGCCTTCTTTTTTGAAAAAAAGAAGCAAAAAACTTTTGACTCCGCTGTCGCGGACCTTTCCGGACAGCGCGCGACAGCGGAGTCAAAAGTTTTTTGGTCCTTTTTTCCAAAAAAAGGACTGCTTGCTTTCTTTCAGGCAGCATTCAAGCCAGTTGGTATAAGCCGTCTTGAATTGGCGTTGTTGGACTGACCGATAGGCTGCGCAGATTTGGGCTATGCCTTGCTTACCGCTTACGGTTTTTGAGAGACATCAGAAGCGTTCGAGACGGAGGAGTTTTGTTCGGCGCCTCCCAATCTGATTGCGTTGTCCAGGGCTGCCAGTATTTCAGGCGAAGCATGCGCAGGAGCAGCCATGCGAGTGGCTGAAATGAGTCGAACATGAACAGTTCGGTCTAGCAAGAAGGCGATGTAAGGGTAGCGGCGGGGAGCCGACGCAGCAGCCCGAACTCAAACGTCTTTATGTAGCGTTTGCCGTGCAAGCTAAAGAGCCGCGGAGTGGGGCGACACTTTGAGGCG
Source organism: Acetobacteraceae bacterium (assembly GCA_965198755.1). Lineage (GTDB taxonomy): Bacteria > Pseudomonadota > Alphaproteobacteria > Acetobacterales > Acetobacteraceae > BOG-908. Next base: position 1,319,204 of record OZ240673.1, on the reverse strand, counting down.
CAGTTGGCAAACATCTCTGTCCTGAGCGAAGGGTTGTTAATCGGTCCGCGACAGCCGAGACAAAAGTTTTTTGCTTCTTTTTTTCAAAAAAGAAGGCCTTGCTTTTGCCGCAGGAAAACGAGGGCACGCCCGTCGATTGCGGCCAGGCCCAGGCCGATCAGCAGCATGCCGGGGTAGGTGCGGGTGGGCACTGGTTCGTGGAGGAGCAGCCAGCCGAGGATGAGGGCGCTGAGCGGTAGGAGGAAGGTGACCAGCATGGCGTTGGTTGGGCCGGCGGTGGCGGTTAGGCGGAAGAACAGGGCGTAGGCCAGCGCGGTGCAGAGCAGCGAGATGCCGGCGAGTGCGGCCCAGGTGTCGGCGGACGGGGCGGGGAGGGTCCAGATGCGGTCGGCGAGGATGGCGAGGGGAAGGAGGAGGATGGTGCCGGCGGTGAGTTGGCCGGTGGCGACCTGGAGTGCTGGGAGGTGGCGAAGGCGGCGGCCGTATTGGCCGGCGGCGGCGTAGCTGAAGGAGGCGACGATGCAGGCGAGGTCGCCGGCAAGGTTGGCGGCGGCGCCGCGCAGGGCGGTGGGGCCGATGAGTATGGCGACGCCGAGCAGGCCGGAGGCGACGCCGGCGGCGCGGGGGACGGTGAGTTTCTCGTGGCGGAGGGTGTGGGCTAGCAGGACGGAGAAGAGGGGGGTGGTGGCGTTGAGCATCGCCGCCATGCCGCTGGAGATGTGGGTTTCCGCCCAGGCAAACAGGGTGAAGGGCAGGACGCAGTTGAGCACGCCGAGGATGGCGAGTTGTGGCCAGGGTGCGGCGCGGGTGAGGGGTTGGCCGCGGGCGAGGAGGACCAGGTTCAGTGCCGTGGCGGCGAGGCCGATGCGGCCGAGGACGATGGTGAAGGGCGGGAGGGCGGCGTCGAGGATTTTGTAGAAGAAGAACGAGCTGCCCCAGACGCAGGAGAGGGCGAGTAGCAGCGCCCATTCCGGAGCGTTCATCGCCCGGTGGGTGTGCGGAGGGGAGGCGCTGGGGGTGACGGCGAGGGATGGTGCCTCGGCCTCGGTGTGGCTTGGCATCTTGGTCGCCTGTTTTCGGGGGGAACTGGACGGAGAGTAGGGCTGACGATCAGATAGCTGAGTCGCGCAGTCCGAGCGCGTAGTTGGCTTCATACACCAACGCGAACTTGGTCCGGCTGTCGCGGAGGTTTCTGCAGCCGGGTGCGCAAGAGAGTAAAAGTTTTTTGGTTCTTTTTTTCAAAAAAGAACTGCTTGCTTTCTTGCTCAAGCGTCCACCGCCGAACTCTGCAAGACATGCGTGATCAGGCTGCGCAGCCGCGCCGGGCGCACCGGCTTGTGCAACAAATACAAACCCGCGGCGCTGACCTCCGCCTGCACGTCGGCGCCGTGGTCGGCGGTGACCACGATGGCCGGCAGTTCGCCCCAGCGGCGGCGCAGGGTGGCGATGGCGTCCAGGCCGGTGACGCCGTCCTGGAGGCGGTAGTCGGCGATGATGAGGTCGGGCGGGGGGCCGGCCGCGGCTTCCAGCGCGCGGGCGGCGGTGGGGCTGCCGGAGACGCGCATGCCCCAGCCGGTCAGCAGCAGGCTGAGGCCTTGGAGGACGTGAGGTTCGTCGTCGATGAGCTGGACGTGGCGGGCGCGCAGGGTGTTGGGGGCGGCGGGGCCGTCGGCCTGGGTGCGTGGGCGGGGCAGGGCGATGGGCGGGGCGTCGGAGAGGGGGACGACGATGCCGAACAGGCTGCCGCGGCCGGGGACCGAGCGGACGACGAGGGGGTGGCCGAGCATGCGGGAGACGCGGCGGACGATGGAGAGGCCCAAGCCCGCGCCGCGGACGCTGCTGCCGTCGGCCTGGGGGAGGCGGTGGAATTCCTCGAATATTTCTTCCTGTTCGGCGAGTGCTATGCCGATGCCGGTGTCCCAGACGCCGACGAGCAGGCCGCCGGGGTGGCATTTGTGGCCGATGAGCACGCCGCCGGTGTTGGTGTAGCGCAGCGCGTTGGAGACCAGGTTGCGCAGGATGCGGGCGAGGAGGTGCGGGTCGGTCTGGACGATGGCGGTGCCGGCGAAGAGGCGGAGGCGGAGTTTGCGGCGGGCGGCGATGAGGCGGTACTCCTCGGCGACGCGGCCCATCACCTCGGCAACGGCGAAGCTGCAGGGGGCGGGCGGGGTGACGCCGGCGTCGAGCTTGGCGATGTCGAGCAGGGCGGTGAGCATGTCGTCGACCGAGTCCAGCGCGGCGAGGGCGTGGCGGACAAGTTCGCGGTTGGGCGGGGAGAGGCGGCGTTCGCTGAGGGCTGAGGCGAAGACGCGGGCGGCGGCGAGGGGCTGCATCAGGTCGTGGTTGGCGGCGGCGAAGAACTTGGTTTTCGACAGGTTCATCAGTTCGGCTTCGGCTTTGGCGGCGAGGATTTTCGCGTTGGCCTGGATGAGCTCGGCGGTGCGGGCTTCGACGCGGCGTTCCAGGCCCTCGTTGGCTTCCTGCAGGGCGCGAGAGATGGAGAGCTGTTCGGTGATGTCGGTGAAGGTGGCGACGCAATAGCAGCCGGGCATGATGGAGCAGCGCAGGTCGATAGTGCGGCCGTCGGCGGTGTGGTGGTCCTGGCGGCGCTGGCCGGCGGAGGGGGCCGGCATGGAGTGTACGAAGCCGAGGTCCAGCGCGTCGAGGCGGGCGGTGCACCAGGCGGAGAGGTGGGCGGGGTCGGCCGAGCTGGGCGGGGCGCCGAGCAGGCGGAGGAAGTTGGTGTTGCAGGCGACCAGGGCGCCGCGGGAGTCGAAGACGGAGACGCCCTGGCTGATGTTGTCGAGCGTGGCCTGAAGGAGGGCGGATTTTTCGAACAGTTCGCGCTCGCGGCGGCGGGCTTCGGCGCGTTTGACCTCGGTGATGTCGGTGTAGAGGGAGACGGTGCCGCCGCCGGCGACGCGGCGTTCGGAGACCTGCAGCCAGGTGCCGTCGCGAAAGGCGATGACGAAGGGTTCGCCGGGGTTGCGGTGGCGGTCCAGGCGGAAGGTTTCCCAGGCGGCGGTGTCGGTGCCCTGGATGAGGATTTGCGGGGCGGAGCTGCGGACCAGTTGGGCGAAGGGGGTGCCGGCCTCGGCGGGCACGTCGCCCCAGAGTTCGCGGTAGCGGATGTTGGTGAGCAGGACGCGGTCTTCGGCGTCGCACAGGACGATGCCCTGGTTGATCGCCTCGACCGCCGCTTCCATGCGCTGCTTGGCCTGAGCTTCCATCTCCTTGGCAGCGGTCAGCGCGGCGAGCGCGGTGGTGAGTGCGGCGGTGCGTTCCTGGACCTGGTCGCCGAGGGCGGCGGCGGTCTGGAACAGGGCAAAGGCACCGCCGGCGTAGTCGGGGCCGCGCTCGGCGGCGTGCATGAGGGCAGCGTTGATGCGGCGTAGCTTGGCGTTCTCTCGCTGCAGGGCGGCGTGCGCGTCCGGCGCGGCGGTGGCAGCCTGGGCGGCGTCGTCGGGGGGAGGGCAAGCGGGGCGCCTGGAAGCTGTAGACGCGGCGCCCGACACTGGGTCGTCGGGGGCTGGAGCATCGTACACTGGGGCCCCGGACATTGGGGCGTCTGGGGCTGGAGCATCGTACACTGGGGCTCCGGACATCGGGGCGCCGGACACTGAGGCGCCGGACACTGCAGCGTTTCGCGGTGGGGGGTGCAGGAGCGAGTCAGGCATGGGACGCGCCGATGGCGATGCCGGAGAGGGTCTGGTTGACGTGCATGGCCTCGTATTGCTCGCCGTAGGTGCTGAAGCCGACGGCGTTGTTGCTGTCCATCAGCTGGCTGGCCTGGCGTCTGGCGTGGCTCTGCTCGAGCTCGAGGCCGCGCAGGATGCAGTCGAAGCCGATGACCAGCTCGGGCGGGCCGAGGGCGCGGCGGGCACAGGCGAGGCTGTCGGCGAGGTTGCCGATCAGGTCGCCGCCGACGCCGACGGTGAGGACCACGCCCTCGTCGATGGCGCAGAAGAAGGTGAGGCTGCGATCCGGGTTGAGGCGCTGGATGGAGCGGACGAAGCTCTGGCCGCCAACGCGGACGACCATGGGGTGGGTGGCGAAGGTGGCGGGCGTGAGCTGGGCGACGGTGAGGCCGGTGAGGCGGGCGTACTCCTCGGCGGCGGGTTCGGCGTTGATCTCGGTGACCAGGCGGTGGCGCGGGTCCGCACCGGTGACGACGCAGCGTTCGGGGCCGGGAACGAAATGCTCGGTCTTGAAGGCGTGGAAGGGGCGGGTGGTGGCGACGACGACGATGAGCGCGCAGTCGCGGCGGACGTGGCCGTGGTGGAGGATGAAGGTCTGGCCGAATTGCAGGCCGTCGCCGGCTGAGCCGCCGCGCAGCGGTATGCCGGCGAGGGCGCCGGAGGCTGCGCTGGCGACGAGTTCCTCGCAGCCGCACATGCCGTCGATCAGCGTGATGGCGAAGAGGTTCTCGTGGCGGGCCCAGGGGGCGGCGTCGTAGATGGCCAGGCGGGTGCTGCGGACGGTGGCCTGCATGGCGGTGCCGTTCATCTCGCCGAGGTGCTCGATGAGGCCGATGGAGGCGGCGAAGTCCGGGCCGGCGAGGCTGAAGCCGGTGACGGTGCGGTCCGCGTAGCCGCCTGGACCGATCTCGCCGGCGGTGGTGCAGCCGGCCAGCGGGATGTCGGCGAAGTGGTGGGCGAGGGCGGCGGCGAGGCGGGCGACGTCGTAGGCGGGGGAGGCGAAGATCATCACCAGGCAGCAGTCAGGTTGGCACAGGGCGCAAGCGAGCTCGCGGGCGGCCTGCTCGGGGTCCTGGGCGGTGGTGATGGCGCGTCTGATGCCTGGCATGGACCGGAGCATGTTCTTTGTGAAACGACGACGAGCTGAGGGCGGCCGCGGTTAGCAAGCAAGGCCTGCTTTTTTGAAAAAAAGCAGCAAAAAACTTTTGGTTCGGCTGTCGCGGACTACCCCGAGGATGGTCGCGAGTTGGTACTCGGTGCGGAGAAGTCCGCGACAGCCGCACAAAAGTTTTTTGCTTCTTTTTTCAAAAAAGAAGGCCTTGCTAGCCTTCCGGAAGAGCCACCACCAAAGCCCGCCCCGACGCTTCCCACCCGTCCGACCCGTCCGGATACCAGACCACGTGCGTGTAGCCGTAGCCGACCAGGCGCTTGGCCGCGTTCCAGCTCATCCAGCATTGCGAGAGGCAGTACAGCACGACAGGCTGGTTTAGGTTGCCGTGCGTGGCCCGCGTGACGCGGGTGCGGAACCAGGCGTCCGTGGCTGGTGCCAGGGCGCCGCGGCCGACATCCGGGAGCCAATGGCTGCCGGGGAGGTCGCGATGCGGCAGGGGGAGACGCGGCAGGCCGGGGCGTGAGTCGGGCGGCGGCGCGGGGGCCGGCAGCACGTCGATGAGGACGGGGTGCTGCGGCAGCATCCGGGCGAGGGTGGCGGAGTCGACGACCTGCGCGCCGTGCAGCGTGGACGGGACGGGGGCGCGGTAGTGGTCCATGCGGTAGCCGTCCGGCTCGGGGACGGACGCGGCCAGGGCAGGGACGGCGAGCAGGATGAGTGCGAGGGGGGCGAAGCGGGAGCGGGTCATTGGCCGGGGTGGGCGGCTCCCGCTGAGGAGGGGAGCGGATGGTTCTGTTCGTCGAGCAGGGGCACGCCGTAGTCGCGCAGGATCTGGGTGATCTGCGGCTGGTCGCGGGCGATCACCTGGTTGAGGCGGCGGCGGAAATCGACGTCGGCCGGGCGGACGCCCATGGCGATGTGGTAGTCCAGCCGGATTTGGGCGCCGTCCGCGTCGAGGAAGGTGAGGCGCAGGGGCAGGTGGCCGTGTAGCGTGTAGTAGCCGGCGATGGGGCCCCAGAGGAGGGCCACGTCGATGCGGCCGCCTGCCAGGTCCTGCACCATGGCGCGGCCGGGCTGGTCCAGGCGGGTGTCCACGATGAGCTGGTAGATGGCGGTCTGGTCCATCAGGTTGTGCTGGACGACCAGGTCGGTGGGTGGGGTTGCGGCGATGAGGCCGAAGCGGCGGCCGGCGATGTGCCAGTCGCCGATGTTGCTGGCGGTGATGTTGTCCGCAGTGCGGGTGAGCATGACGTAGCCGGTGTGATAGTAGGCGTCGGTGGTGGACAATTCCTCGGCGCCGGCGACGGTGCCGATGATGACGTCGCAACGGTTTTTCATCAGCGTGGCGCGGACGAAGCCCTGGCTGTCGGGGAACCAGGTGTAGCTGACGTGCAGGTGCAGGTCGCTGGCGACCAGCTCGGCGATCTTGTTTTCGTAGCCCTCGCCCTTCTGGTTGGAGAAGGGCAGGTTGGACGGGTCGGCACAGACGCGAAGGTCTGTGTGGGAGACCAGGTCGGGGGCTAGCTGGGCTTGGGCGAGGGTCGGGACACACAAGAAAGCAAGCAAGGCCTTCTTTTTTGAAAAGAAGCAAAAAACTTTTGGTCTGGCTGTCGCGGACTTTTCAACAGCCGGATGGACAGGGGACAGAAGTTTTTTGGTTCTTTTCAAAAAAGAACTGCTTGCTTTCTTCACGGATTGAGATGCTCCGGATGGCCGCGTTCCAGATCGCCGTTCGAGCGCGCCAGCAGGTAGTTGTAGATGTTGTCGATGTTGTCGACGACGTCCTCGTTGGTGCCGAAAGCCGGCATGACGTTCTGGTTGCTGGTGGTAACGTTTTTGCGGCCGTTGATGATGGTGCTCTCGACCTGCTCCTTCGTCATGTGCTTGAGGCTGTCGACCAGCTTCGGCGCGTAGGAGCTGCCCATGCCATCGGGACCGTGGCAGCGCATGCACTGGTCACCGTAATAGAGGTAGCCGTGGTAGGTGTTGATATCCACCTTGCCGTCCTTGACGGTGTAAGGCTTCTGGCCGGGTGAGGTGTCGGTCGCGTGCGCCAACGGGCGCATGACGAGCGTGGACGCAAGGACAGCCACCGCGATCGCCGCCAGGCGGGCCGTCTTGCTGAGGTAACGAGTAAACATCCAGGTCTCCTTGACGGCAGAACCCTGCAACCTGGATTGGATGCCGGCGGGTCCGCCAAAAAAGCAGACGCCCTGCCCGCGTGACCGCGGGCAGGGCGTTGTTGGAGGGCGGTTTAGTTCGACAGGCCGAACACGGTCAGCACGCCACCGAGTTGCGTGTAGTTCGACAGCTGCTTGTAGGCGCCGACGGCACCGAGGCCGGCGTTGTCCTCGCTCAAGCCAGCCGCCATGCCGATGCCGGCCCAACCGCCGACACCCGACAGGACGGCAAGGTACTGCTTGCCGTTATGGGTGAAGGTGTTGATGTTGCCGATGATGCCGGACGGGGTCTTGAACGAGTAGAGCAGCTTGCCGTGCGCCTGGTCGACGATCTTGAGGTTGCCGTCCAGCGTGCCGTAGGCCACGACGTTGCCGGCGGTCGCCAAGGCGCCCGACCACACCGAGAAGGTTTCCGGATCGCTCCACTTGATCTTGCCGGTGTCCACGTCGTAGGCGATGAAGTTGCCGAGGTTGTTCTGCCCCTGCGGCGGATACATCGACAGCGTGGCGCCGACATAGGGCTGGCCGGCGGTGTAGCTCACCTTGAACGGCTCGTAATCCATGCAGACGTGGTTGGTGGGCACGAAGAACATGTGGCTGACCGGCGAGTAGGCGCTCGGCTGCTCGTCCTTGCTGCCGAGCGCGGCCGGGCAGACGTTCTTGGTGTTGTGGTCGGCGCCCTGCGCGCCGGGGCCGAACTGGTTGACCAGCACCGGCTTGCCGGACGCGAGGTCGATCTTGCTGGCCCAGTTGACTGCCGGGTCGTATTTTTCGGCCTCGAGCAGCTTGCCGTCGGTGCGGTCGAGCACGTAGGCGAAGCCGTTGCGGTCGAAGTGGACGAGCGCCTTGGTCTGCTTGCCGTGCACGGGAAGGTCGGCGAGGACCATCTCGTTGACGCCGTCGTAGTCCCACTGGTCGTGCGGGGTCATCTGGTAGACCCACTTGGCCATGCCGGTGTCGGCGTCACGCGCGAACACGGTCATCGACCATTTGTTGTCGCCGGGGCGCTGCGTCGGGTTCCAGGTGCCGGGGTTGCCGGAGCCGTAATAGACCATGTTCAGCGCCGGGTCGTAGGAGATCCAACCCCAGGTGCCGCCGCCGCCGTTCTTCCACTGGTCACCCTTCCAGGTTTTGACGGAGGAGTTGGCGCCGACGGGATGGCCGAGCTCGGTGGTGGTGTTGGGATCGAACTTGATCATGTCGTCGGTGCCGGAGGAGTAGGCGACCCACGCCTTGCTGCCGTCCTTGATGTTGTAGGCGGTCAGGCGGCCCTGGATGCCGAACTCGCCGCCGCTGACGCCGATGTAGACCTTGTCCTTGACCACCAGCGGGGCGGACGTGCCGGTCTCGCCGCGGCCGGCATCGCCGTCCTTGACGGTCCAGGCGACCTTGCCGGTTTTCGCGTCGAGTGCGACCAGCGTGGTGTCGGCCTGGTGGAGGAAGATCATGCCGCCGCCGTAGGCGACGCCGCGGTTGACGGTGTCGCAGCACATGACGGGGATGACGTTGCTGTCCTGCTTCGGCTCGTACTTCCAGACGATGCGGCCTTCATGGTTCAGGTCGAGCGCGAAGACGGTGTTGGGGAACGGGGTGGAAAGGTACATCATGTCGCCGATGACCAGCGGACCGCCTTCGTGACCGCGCAGCACGCCAGTCGAGAAGGTCCACACCGGGTGCAGCTTGGCGGCGGTGGTGGTGTTGATCTGCTTGAGGTCGCTGTAGCGCTGGCTCGCGTAGTTGCCGAGCGGGATGACCCAGTTGTTGGAGTCCTTCGACATCTTCTGCAGGTCTTCCTGCGCGAAGACGGGCGACGCGGCCAGCACCGCAAACGACAGCGCGCAGGCCGACGCGGTGAGAGCGCGTTTAAGCGTGTAGGTCATGAAGTCCCTCCTGGTTTCGCCCGGTAGGCCGGGTCGTTACGTGTCGATGCCGCTTGAGCGACGTTTATACGAAGCGCGAAAGGTCAAGGTGTCCTGGGCAACCGTTCTGATGTGACGGCGAACAAAACCACCTCTGCTTTCCGAACGCGCGCAACGTTCGTTGCTGCGATGCACAACGGCCGGCTTGCATTGTAGAACCGGCGTCGGCGCGAACGAATGTCCGGCCGGTGTCGGGGCACACACCGGACGGGAAGCCTACATCGCTGACAAGTACGACTTTGGTGCCGAATCCGGAAATCTTTTTTGCTGCACTGCAGCACACGCGATCATGTTGGCGTCTGATAGCGCGGTAGGACCGTCAGGCTGGCGCTTGACGGGGCAGGTTCATTTCACACCGGAAGCTCTTCAGCGTGTATTTCGGGTGGTGCGCCAGGTACTCCTGCGCGCGCTGCTGCGCGCCGCTGGTGCACGCGACGGGGGATTGGAAGCCCTCCACCGACAACCGCTTTTCCACGCAGCTGTTGGCGTCCGTGGCCAGACAGTATACGATCACCAACTCGATCATGATGTACTCCGGATGTCCCTTGAACTTTACCGATTGTGCGGCGAAGACAAAAGACTCCCCCCTGACATATAGGACGGCGGTAGGAATGGCGTTGCTGCTGGCCATGTCGCCCGCGTTGCACGCGCAAATGGCGGCCACGAAGCCGCCTGCGCATGACTTTCCCACGTCCGTGCGTGCGGATTACGTGGTGGGTTGCCTGGCGGCCAACGGGTTCGAACACCAGAAGCTCGACGCATGCGCATGCAGCATCGACGAGATCGCCAACCGGATGACCTACGACGAGTACGAAGAAGCCAGCACGGTGCTGAGCATGCAACAGGCGGGGGTGGGGCCGCGCGGCGGGCTATTCCGCGACACGCCGCAGGCAAAGCAGGCACTGGAACGGCTGCGGCGTGCGCAGGCGGAGGCCAACCTGCGCTGCGGTTCCTGACGGGTTGGTTGGGGTGAGTAGAAGGAAGCAAGCAGTTCTTTTTTGAAAAAAAGAACCAAAATACTTTGTTCCTCGGGTGTACTCTGGGGAACGTTTCGTAATAGCGATCGAAAGCTTTTTCCTCGAAGACCGGGCTTTTCCCCTGTTAACTTGGCGGGTTGTTCAACGTCAGGTGGCTGCGGAACACGGCCTTGGTGCTGTCTTCGACTTCCACGTCCAGCTTCGCGTTGCCAGCGGGGTGGAAAGCGAACGCGATGGCGGGATCCTGCGCCAATGATATGTCGCCATCCAGGGTGAACACAGTCTGTCCGGCTTGGGTGACGCGCACCGTCTGCACGTAGCGCGCCGGCGTGTAGAAGCGGGTGAGAGGGTCCATCTGCATGCCGTTGAAGTTTGGATGGCTGATCAGGAGTTCAGCATCCTGCGCGCGGCCGGACGCGTCTGGCGGGTCCACGCGCAGGCGCGTGCGGCCGATCCGGGCCATCGCTTCCTGCTGGTTGGTGGTGCCTGGGGCGGAACAGCCGCCAGCGGCCTTGATGAAGCGGGCGGTGCTGATAAGGCTGCCGTCCTGCAATTCGGCAACGGCATGCACCAGCGTGTACTGGTCCACGCGGATGCGCAGCTTCAGCAGATGCGGGTCGGCGAGGGGGCCGAAATGCACCGTCGCGGCGACGGGTGCGGGGTTGTCGTCGACCACCAGGGTGAGGGCGACCACGCGGGCGCTGGGGTCTGCGGTGATGGTGACCGGGACGAGGGCGGCGTCGAGCGCGCGCGGCGGGGCTTCGAGCTGCAGCAGGCTGGAGTTTTGCACGTGTTTGCCGGGAAAGATGGCTGCGGCAACGTCGTGCCAGCGGGCGGCGCGGGCGGCTTCAGTTTCTTCGGCGTGCGCTTGTGCGATGGGCAGGAGAAGAAGCAAGAAAGTTCTTTTTTGAAGAAAAAAACGGACAAACGGGTATGCGGTGCGGAGCGGTCCGCGACAGCCGGAGAAAAGTTTTTTTGCTTCTTTTTTTTCAAAACAAGAAGTGCTTGCTTTCATTCCCATTGCAGCTCCTTAAACGCCACGATTGCGTTATGACCGTTGTAGTCGTCGAACAGACACCAGCGTCCACGCTCGGACTGCGCGGCGTGTGCAGCCACATGGTCCGGGTCCTCGCCCTTGGCGATGTCGGCGCGCACGTCGTGCAGCAGGGTGGTGAGGTAGCGGCGTTCGTCCGCGGCGCCGGCGGGCCAGGCGACGGTGACGGGTCCGTGGCCGGGGATGGCGCGCGCGGCAGGGACTGCCTGCAGTATGTCCAGCGCGCCCAGCCAGCCGGTCAGGTTGCCGTCCAGCGAGGGCACCCGGCCGACGAAGAGCAGGTCGCCGGCCCACAGGGTTGCCGTGGACGCGTCGAAGACAGTGAGGTCGGTGTCGGAGTGGGCGATGCCGTAGGCGCGCAGGGTGAGGACGCGGCCGCCGAGGTCGAGAGTGGCGGTATCGTGGACCAGCGAGGTGGGCGTGACCGGGGCGCCGGGGTCGGCCGTGTGGAGGGACAAGGCGAGCCGATGGCGGTCGTAGGCGGCACGTGTGGCGAGTGCGGCGGGCAGGCGCCAATGGCCGACGAAGACCGGGTGGTCCGGGAGAAAGGCGGCGGCCCCGAAGACGTGGTCCGGATGGGCGTGCGTCATGATGACGAAGCGGATGGGCAGGCGGGTGTGTTGATGGATGGCGTTGCGGAGGGAGAGGCCGTCCGCCATGCTGCCGCCCGGGTCGATCACGGCGACCGCATTTGCGCCGATGACGAAGCCGGCGTTGGCGATTGCGTCGCGATTGGCTTGGGTGGCGTCTTGGCAGGCGCCGTGCCGCACGAAAATACCGGGAGCGACTTGCTGGGAGATGCTCGGCGACGCGGTGGCGCCGGCGGGGCAGGCCCAGACGATGCAGAGCGAGGTGAGGATGTGCCGCATGGGGTGCGGCGTGCGAAAAGGCGTCCCGGGCGGGACGCCTTGCCGCGTGCTACTTCTTTGCTTCGGCGCAGGCGTAGGAGTTGATCTCGGCGCCGAGCGCCACTTCCACGATCTTCGGTGATTTCCAGGCCATAATGATCCTCCGTTTAGACAGGGGTTGGGCACGTGACCAGGCGAGCCGGGCTGTACCGCGGCGGGTATACAACCTGGCGGCAGTGACGCAAGTACGACCTTCGCGGGGTCGTCCAGGACCGGAGTTGGTTGTGCGGCGCAGCATGATTGACGAGACGCGGTGCGCAGGTGGACACCTGCGCAGGTGGCAGTTGACACCATATGTGCGCCGCGTCCACCGAGGCGCGGTTAGGGAATCCATGCAGGAGTGACGATGCGAAACGGTCTGTTCGGCGCGCTGGCGCTGGTGGGCGTAGGAGGGCTGATTACCCCGGCGCTGGCGGCGGGTGATGCTGCTTCTGGCAAGGCGTTGTTCGGCGCGAAATGCTCGCTGTGTCACGCGCCGGTGGAGGGGCAGAACAAGATCGGGCCTAGCCTGTGGGGGGTGGTGGGCCGCAAGGCGGGGACGTTGCCGACCTACACGTACTCCGACGCGATGAAGAACGCCAACCGGACGTGGTCGGACGCGACGCTGGACGACTACCTGGTGAACCCGCGGCAGAAGATTCCGGGGGTGAAGATGATCTTTGCCGGCCTGCCGCAGGAGAGCGACCGGCAGAACGTGATCGCCTACCTCACCACGCTGAAGTGACGCGGAGGAGGGGGGTGGTTGCGGCTCCCCGCCATGGCGCAGGATTGTTGGGGTGCGCCGGGCGGCAATTGGCGGCGAGCGTGGCGGCTGGCGTGCTGTGCGCGGCGCTTGGTGGTCCGGCGAGCGCCGCGGCGAGCGATGTTGGGGTGGTCTACCTGTCGCTGGACAGGCACCAGCCGACGCCGTCCACGGCGTTGGAGCCGGTGGCGTCCGATACGGGGTTGCGTGGCGCGCAGTTGGCGGCTGCGGACAACAACACGACCGGACGGTTCACCGGCCAGTCGACGGTGCTGACGCCGACCGTCTCGCGCGATCCGGAGGCGCTGGTGGTGGCGTTTGGCAAGGCGCTCGCGGCTGGGCAACGGTTGTTCGTGACCGACGTGCCGGCGGGACTGTTGCTGCGCCTGGCCGACAGCAAGGGGGCCGGCGACGCGGTGCTGCTGGACGCCACCAGTGCGGACGACTCGCTGCGCGGCGCGGATTGCCGGGCCAACACGCTGCATTTGCTGCCAAGCCGGGCGATGCTGGCCGACGCGCTGATGCAATACCTGGTGACGAAGGATTGGCGGCGGATCATGCTGCTGACCGGACGCGGGCCGGGTGACGGGTTGTATGCCGACGCGGTCCGGCGGGCCGCCGAGAAGTTTCAGGTGAGCATCCGCACGGACCGGCCGTGGAGCTTCAACCCTGCCGCGCAGCAGGCCGATACCGGCCACTACCAGGTGAACGACGAGGTGGTGAAGGCGACCCAGGGTGCGAGCTACGACGTACTGGTTGTTGCCGATGAGGCTGACAACTTTGGCGACGAGTTGGCGTATCGCACGGACGCGCCGCGTCCGGTGGCCGGCACGCATGGGTTGATGCCGGAGGCGTGGTCGCCGGTGATGGACGAGTACGCCAGCACGCAGTTGCAGTTGCGGTTCCGCCGCATGGCAGGGCGGGCGATGACGGTGGCCGATTACGGTGCCTGGCTGGCGGTGCGGGCGGTGGGCGAGGCGGCGACAAGGAGCGGCAGCGTGGACCCGGCGCGGGTGATTGCTTACATGCGCGGGCCAGACTTCACGCTGTCGGGCTACAAGGGGCCAGAGCTGAGCTTCCGGCATTGGGACGGGCAGTTGCGGCAGCCGGTGCTGCTGGCGGACGGGCGTTCCCTGGTGTCGGTGGCGCCGATGCCGGGGTTTCTGCATGAAAAGAACGATCTGGATTCGCTGGGCGTGGATGAGCCGGAGACCCAATGTCACGTGAAGTAAGCGGTTCTTTCTTTCAAAAAAGAACCAAAGAACTTTTGATCTCGTGGCGCGCGCTGCAAAACGTTCCGCGACAGCCGGACAAAAGTTTTTTGGTTCTTTTTTTCAAAAAAGAACTGCTTTTTGCTTTGTTTCTTCTGTGGGCCTCACCCGCGTTCGCCTTTCGCATCTTCGTCTCGAACGAAAAGGACAACACGATCACCGTGCTGGACGGCGCCACGCTGAAGATCACCGCGACGGTGCCGGTGGGTGCAAGGCCGCGTGGCATCGTGCTGTCGCAGGACGGCAGACAACTGTATATTTGCACGTCGGATGCCGACCACATCGAGGTGCTGGACCTGGCGAGCTTGAAGGTGACGCGGGTGCTGCCCAGCAACCCGGACCCCGAGTACATGGCGTTGAGCCATGACGGCAAGACGTTGTACGTCGCGAACGAGGACAACAGTCAGGTGTCCGTGCTCGACGTGGCGGAGGGGCGGATCACGTCGGAGATACCGGTGGGGGTGGAGCCGGAGGGCATGGCGGTAAGTCCGGACGACAAGGTCGTGATCTGCACGTCCGAGACGACGAGCATGACACATTTCATCGACGTGGCGACGCACACGGTGGACGCGAGCGTGCTGGTGGGGACGCGGCCGCGGTTTGCGGTGTTCACGAAGGATGGGTCGCGAATCTGGGTTTCTTCGGAGGTGGCGGGGACGGTGGCAGTGATCGATGTCGCCACGCACAAGGTGGTGCACACGATCACCTTCAGTCTGCCGGAGGTGCCGGCGGCAGCGATACAGGCGGTGGGCATCAATCTGACGGAGGACGGACGCTACGCGTTCGTGGATCTAGGGCCGGCGAACCGGGTGGCGGTGGTCGATCCCAAGACGTTCGAGGTGGAGAAGTACCTGCTGGTGGGGCAGCGGGTTTGGCACGGGGCGTTCTCGCCGGACCAGGAATTCCTCTACACCGCCAACGGGATCAGCAACGACATGTCGGTGATCGACGTGGAGGCGTTGGAGGTGACGCAGTCGGTGCCGGTTGGGCAGGCGCCTTGGGGAGTGGTCGTTGCACAGTGACGCGGCGGCGTTGCGGGTGGACGGACTGTCCTATGCGTTCGGGGCGCAGCAGGTGCTGCATGACGTGAGTTTCGCGGTGCAGACAGGGGACTTTGCGGTGCTGCTTGGGTTGAACGGGGCGGGCAAGAGCACGCTGTTTGCGCTGATCACCCGGTTGTACAGCGCGCGGCTGGGTCGGATCTCGGTGTTTGGGCACGACGTGGAGCGCCAGCCGCTGGACGCGCTGGCGCGACTGGGCGTGGTGTTTCAGCAGGCGACGCTCGACATGGACCTGACTGTCGAGCAGAATTTGTTCTACCACGCCTCGCTGCACGGGTTTTCGCGCACGGACGCGCGGCCGCGCATTGCGGAGGAGCTCGCGCGCGTTGGGCTGCTGGAGCGTGCGCG
Organism: Acetobacteraceae bacterium; assembly: GCA_965198755.1. Lineage (GTDB taxonomy): Bacteria > Pseudomonadota > Alphaproteobacteria > Acetobacterales > Acetobacteraceae > BOG-908. Next base: position 1,303,935 of record OZ240673.1, on the reverse strand, counting down.
CGACAGGGTGCGGTTGTTGTCCGGCGGGCAGAGGCGACGGGTGGAGCTGGCGCGGGCGCTGCTGCATAGGCCGTCGCTGTTGTTGCTGGACGAGCCGACGGTTGGGCTCGACATCGAGAGCCGCGCGTTCCTGCTGGCGCACGTGCGCGCGCTGTGTGCGACCGAGGGGTTGGGGGTGCTGTGGGCGACGCATCTGATCGACGAGGCGAGTGATACGTCGCGGGTGATCGTGCTGCATCAGGGGTGTGTGCTCGCGGATGCGCAGGCGGCGGAGTTGCGGGCGCAAGGATCGGTGCAGGAGGCCTTCGAGCGGTTGACGCGGCGGGTGGCGGCTTGAAGGAGGAAGCAAGCAAGCGGTTCTTTTTTGAAAAAAAGAACCAAAAAACTTTTGGTCCTTGGGGTGGGCCGTGTTGAACGGTCCGCGACAGCGGGAGCAAAAGCTTTTTGCTTCTTTTTCTCGAAAAAGAAGGCTTTCTTACTTTCTTTGCCTGTCAGGGATCATGCGGCGCGAGGCGCTGCGCTGGACCAACCAGCGTGGCCGTTTCGTCTCGGCGCTGGTGCGGCCGCTGGTGTGGCTGGTGATCTTCGCGGCGGGATTCCACTTCGTGCTGGGCGTTTCCATCAGCCCGCCTTACCGCACCTACATCCCTTACGAGGTGTACATCGCGCCGGGTCTGGCCGGGATGATACAATTGTTCAACGGGATGCAGAGCTCGCTGTCGATGGTGTACGACCGCGAGATGGGCAGCATGCGCACGCTGATGGTCAGCCCGTTTCCGCGCTGGTTTTTGCTGAGCTGCAAGCTGCTTGCCGGCGTGGCGGTCTCCATCGTGCAGGTCTACATCTTCTTTGCCATCGCCTGGTTCTGGGGCATCCACCCGCCGGTGAGCGGCTACGTGTTCGTGTTGCCGGCGCTGGTGCTTTCGGGGACGATGCTGGGTGCGCTCGGGCTGGTGCTGTCCTCGTTCATCAAGCAGCTGGAGAATTTCGCCGGCGTGATGAACTTCGTGATCTTTCCAATGTTTTTCACCTCGTCGGCGCTGTACCCGCTGTGGCGGATGCAGCAGGCGAGCCTGCCGATATACTGGCTGGCGCAGTGCAACCCGTTCACCCATGCGGTGGAGCTCATCCGCTTCGCGCTGTACGACGCGTTCGATTGGGTGTCCGCACTTGTGGTTTGCGGCTACCTGGTTGTGTTCATGGGTGCTGCCATACTCGGCTACGATCCCGGCCGTGGACTGCTGGCCAGGCGCGGCGGGGCAGGGGAGTAATCATGCAAAAGGTTGCGTGGCTGCTGGTTGTGGCGGTCGCATGTCCTGGCCCGGTGCGAGCGCAGTTCCAGATTCCGGGGCAGGATCCAAATTGGCCGTGTGCGCAGCGGCTGGTGACCGAGCTGTCTCCCGGATCGTATTGGAACGGTGCGGTGCCGTCGCACACCGCCTGGCGTGACGATGAGAGGTTGTTCGCGATGGTGACGGAGGTTGTCGATCGGGACACGCCGGAAGACGATGCGATGGCCAAGCTGCGGGCCTACGTCGCGACGGTTCCGGCGGACAAGCGCGCGGCCGCCATGCCGGCGCTGTTCTCCGCGTTGGTGGATCAGACGAACGATCAGCGGTCGTTGCTGATACGGCGTCTGGAGGAGCTGGGTCAGCGGCAGCGCGGGATGGGGGACACGATCGCACAGCTTAGCAACCGTATCGACGCGATGACGCCGACCGACCCGGCGCGGGGTGAGGCGGGGGACCAACGTGATTTCGACGTGCGCGCGTTCAGTGAGACGCAGCATACGATGCGGTATGCGTGCGAGGCGCCGGCCAACATGGAGCGGCGGCTTGGGGCGTTTGCGAGTTTGTTGAAGGAAGCGAAGTAAGCAAGCAGTTCTTTTTTGAAAAAAAGAACCAAAAAACTTTTGTTCCCTGGAGTAGGCGGTGCGGAGAGATCCGCGACAGCCGTGATAAAAGTTTTTTGGTTCTTTTTTTCAAAAAAGAACTGCTTGCTTACTGCTCGTCCCCAAACACCTGCGTCAGGCTAACCTGCCCCGAGCCCGGCCGGAGCGGTTGCGGCTGCGTCGCCGCAGGTGCCCAACCGGTCAGCATCGCCAGCCGTAGCCGCACGACGGCACGCCCGTCGCGCACGGGCAGGCCGGCCAGGGAGGCGGGAAACAGCGACGCCGGCGGGGTCCGCCGGTCACGCAGGGCGACCGCGTTCGTCTCGCCGGCGTGGCGGAGGTCGGCCAGCAGGGCCAGCGGGTCGGCGTAGAGCAGCTCGATCTCGTCGGCGTCGGCCACCGGCAGGGCGAAGCCGGCACGTTGCAGCAGGGCGGCGCCGTCGCGCAGGTCCGGAAAGGGGGAGATGCGTGGGGAGGCGCCGCCGCTCATCGCCGCTTCGGTGCGGGTGAGGAGCTGACGCCAGTCGTCCAGGGTTCCAAGCGCGGGCAGGCTGGCGAGCAGCAGCCCGTCGGGGCGCAGCGCCATGCGCAGCTGGATCAGCGCGCCGACGAGGTCGTTGGCCCAGTGCAGCGAGAGGTTGGCCACGATTAGGTTGAAGGCGCCGGATGCGAAGGGGAGGGTTTCCTCGTCGCCGGCGACGGCGAGGCCGCCGGAGAGGGCGGCCATGCGGGGCGAGAGGTCCATGCTGACAACGGCGATGCCGCGGGCTTGCAGCATCGGCGCGATGACGCCGCGACCGCCCAGGTCCAGCGCCTGGGTGAAGCGGTGGGTGGTGTCGTCCAGACGGTCCAGCAGGCGCTCGGCGACGTTGGCCAGGATGGGGTGAACGCGGTGGACGTGGGGAGCGGCGCGGTCGCGGTGGGCGCGGACGGCGTGGCGGTCGAATATCTGGGCTGCGGGCATTGGAGCGAGAAGGCCTTCTTTTTTTGAAAAAAAAGAAGCAAAAAAACTTTGTCGCGGCTGTCGCGGAGTTTTCCTGGGGCGGAGCGTCGTGTTGCGTCAGGTTTTGGACCTTTTGTTGCCGCCGGCTTGCGTTGCTTGCGATGCGCCGGTGGCGGCGCCGGGGTTGTGTGGCGAGTGCTTCGGCGGCCTTAGTTTTATTGCTCCGCCGCTTTGCGTGCGGTGCGGTTTGCCGTTTGCGACCCAGGCGGAGGCAGGGCGTGCGTGCCGGACTTGCACGGCCGCGCCGCCGCTCTGGGGGCAGGCCAGGGCGGCGGTGATGTACGACGACGCTGCGCGGGCGCTGGTCCTGCCGCTGAAATACGCCGACCGGACGGAGATTGCGGCCACGCTGGCGCTGCACATGCAGCGCGCGGGCGGCGAGTTGCTGGCCTCGGCCGAGCTGCTGGTGCCTGTGCCGCTGCATCGCTCCCGGCTGCTGCACCGGCGCTACAACCAGGCGGCGCTGCTGGCCGCCTCGTTGTCGCGCCGCACCGGGGTGCCTAGCCTGCCGGACGCGTTGCAGCGCTCGCGGGCGACTGGGTCGCTGGGCGCCCTGTCCGCGGCCCGGCGTGCCGAGGTGCTGCTGGGTGCGATCTCCGTGCGGGCGCATCGGCGGGAGGCTGTTGCCGGGCGGCGGGTGGTGCTGGTCGACGACGTGCTCACCTCGGGTGCGACCGCGGGGATTTGCACGACGGCCCTGCTTGACGCGGGGGCGGCGAACGTCGACGTGCTGGTGGCCAGCCGCGTGGCCGACCCTCGCCGGGAGGCTGCCGACGCCGATGGAGACGCCGAGCTTGACCACGATTGAGATCTACACGCAGCCGTTCTGCCCGTATTGCGCACGCGCGATGAATTTGCTGACCAGGAAGGGTGCCAAGTTCCGCGAGATCGACGCGCCGGGCGGGTCGGCGGCGCGGGAAGAGGCGCGGACGCGGTCGGGGGGGCGTAGCACGGTGCCGCAGATTTTTATTGGCGAGGTACATGTGGGGGGGAGCGACGATTTGGCGGCGCTGGAACGCGCCGGGACGTTGGATGCGATGCTGAAGTGAGCAGAAAGCAAGCGATTCTTTTTTGAAAAAAAGAACCAAAAAACTTTTGCCTCCGCTGTCGCGCGCTCGCCGGAGAAAACCGCGACAGCCGTTTATACCAACTCGCAATGATGCTGACTCATAGAAAGCAAGCAGTCCTTTTTTGAAAAAAGGACCAAAAAACTTTTGACTCCGCTGTCGCGCGCTCTCCGGAAAGGTCCGCGACAGCGGAGTCAAAAGTTTTTTGCTTCTTTTTTCGAAAAAAGAAGGCCTTGCTTGCTTCGGAACAGTCAACCTTATGCCGGTTGATATTACTCGACCGCGTCGTAGCCTAGCTTCTCAAGCAACGGCCCGGTCAGCAGCCGCACGGCCGCCCTGTCCTCGTGACTGAGCTTGTCTCGCCATCCGCCGACCGAGTTGTCGAAGATCGCCCCGGCCGCGCGTGGCTCGAACGGGTCGGGGGGGCCTGGGTCGGGCGCCGGGGTCAGCAGCGTGTCGCTCCAGGGCAGGCCGAGGAAGGCGAGCAGGACGCGCAAGGCGGGTTCCGGGTCGCGCACCAGGTCTTCGTAGCGCACCTCGTGGTAGGCGGGGTCGCCGCGGAAGCGCAGGCCGGCGGTGACGTGGGTGCGCCATTGTAGCGCGCATCGCCTGGCTGCGGCCGCGCTGTTCCACGAGGCGTCGTCCACCTTGGAGAATGGTTGGCGGCGGAGCGAGCAGACGACGTCGCGGCCGTCGCGGATGACGTGCACCAGTTTGGCGCGGGGGAAGTGGCGGCGAACGAAGCCGAAGCGGAGCACGTTGCTGGGGGTCTTTTCCGCCCAGATTGGCTTGCCGGAGCGCCTGGCGGCTTCGGCGGCGAAGTGCTCGACGAATTCGGTCTGCGACCGGCTGGCGCGCTGCCACGACTCGATCTGCGCGGCGTCCCAGCCGAGCCGCTCGGCAATGTCGGCGGGCGAGGAGATGCGCTGTAGGAAAACGGTGGATTCCGGGGCGGCAAAGATGCTGGGGTGGCGGCCGAGGATGGCGCGCAGCAGCGTGGTGCCGCTGCGTGGCGAGCCGCCGATGACGACGAGGTTGGCCAGCGTGGAGTGCGCGGGGGCGAAGGGGCTGCGCAGGCTCCACCACAGCCGGTAGCCGAGAAGGCGGAACAGCGCCGAGGCGGCGTCGCGTTCGGCCAGGGCTGCAGAGGTCTGGCTGCCCAGGCGCAGGACGGCGCGGCGTGTGTGGTGGTGGGAGCGGCGGATGCTGCGCGCGGCCATAAGCCAGAACGAGAGGAGGTTCGAGCGCGTGGCGCGCAGCCACGAGGACGGGAGAGTGCTGGGGCTGGGCGGGGCGTGGCGGAGGGTGGAGGCGGGACCGCTCTGTCCGGCGTGGAACATTAGCCTGGCGAGCAGCAGGCCGGCGAGGCTGAAACCGGCCTCGTCGAAATGGCCGAAGATGGGTGTGGCGTTGGGGATCAGGTCCCAGGGGCCCAGCATGTAGCTGAAGCCGGCCAGGACGGCGGCTTTCGGCAGGAGGCACCTGGGGGAGAACAGGATGAAGGCGAATATGCGGTACTCGGCGAGGAAGGTGCGCCATGCGCCCGCGGCCGCCATCCTGTCTCCGTTTATCTGGCCGGGGCGGAGGCGTGCTCGCCCGAAGTGAACCCGTTCGGAGCGAGGCTCCGGGTCATGTTACTTGCCACGAGTGGTGCAGCTTGGGGAAGCTTTGGTTGGCGCGACGGCTGGTCCGGCGTTGCGTGAGGCTGAGGCTTGCTGCCGCAGGCGTGCTGCACCGGGCCTTGCCGTCTGTTACCGCCGACCTGATCTGTCTGGCTTAACCCGCGCAGTCACCCCGGCCAGGACGCGAATGATCCACTACGCCCTTCGCTGCGTCGACGGACACAGCTTCGACGGTTGGTTCCGCAGCAGCGGCGATTTCGACAGCCAGGCCCGAGGTGGCTTGCTGGACTGTCCGGTGTGCGCGAGCACGCAGGTGAGCCGGGCCATCATGTCGCCGCGGCTGTCCACGTCGAGCGCCGCCCCGGTCTCGGCCGCTGCTGCAGCGGAACGTCCGGTCAAGCCGCGGCTGGAGGCGCCGCCCGCGATGCCGAGCCAGTTGCGCGCCGCGTTGCAGCGGTTCCGTGCGGAGGTGGAGCAGAAATGTGAGTATGTCGGCCCGCGCTTTGCTGAGGCCGCCCGCGCGATCCATGCCCGCGACCCCGAGGAGGGTGCGGCGTTTTCGCGCCCGATTTACGGCGAGGCTACGCCGGACGAGGCGCAGTCCCTGGCCGAGGACGGCATTGCCATCGAGACGATCCCGTGGGTGGAACGCGCTGATGGCTAGAGGCGGATTAAGTGGTCTGGCAGGCGTGGCGGCTGCCTGCCTGTTGTTGGCCGGTACTGCGGCGGCGGCGCAGTCCGGTTCGCCGGTGGGCTACTGGTTTACCGAGGATCGCAAGGGCATCATCCAGATCGAGCCGTGTGGCGCCGTGCTGTGCGGGGCGATCGTCGGGTTGCTCGAGTGGCCGGCCAAGGGGCCGCCGCTGGATTTCCGTGGACGGTCACAATGCGGCTTTCAGCTGCTTGCCGGTTTGCGGCAGAGGGAGGACGGGCGCTGGCACGGCACCGTCACCAACCCGCGGGACGGTCAGACCTATAGTGCCGAAGTGTGGGTGCCACAGGACGGCACGCTGCGCCTGCATGGCTACATCGGTTTGCCGATTCTCGGGTCGACCGAGCGCTTTCCTCCCTCGCCGGGCGGGGCGCAGCCGGACTGCCACTTTTTTAAGGCTACGATGCGCTGAGAACATGCCTGGCTCACGATAAGGCTGCTTACAATCAGCTCGGTTACGCTTATGTTGCGGTGCAAGATTGTTGAGGCACTGGCACATGGCGCGTGGTTCGGTCAAAGCGGTGATAGGGGCTGGCGTTGCCATCGTAGCGGTGCCCTGGCCGATGTTCGTGGCCGTGTTCCTGTATTTTACGCTGCTGACCCTGCTCGTCGTCAGCGGTGTGCAGTTGACGGATGCGTTCATGGTAGTCGCGTATGGGCTGCCGGTTGCGCTTTACGGCCTGGTGCTGATGGCGCGGACTGGCCGGCACGTGGCGTCGATGTTTCCGCTGCATGTTGGTCTGCACGGCGCGCACGCCTTTTCACGCTGACGCGCCGGCGTTGCACGTTGAGGGGCGGTTTGGCTTGGCCGGAGCATTAGGCCGTCGGTGATCTCATAATAACGGGCCTGGATCTTGACCCCTACATTTCCGGCAAGAAAAGCAAGGCCTTCTTTTCTGAAGAAAAGAAGCAAAAGACTTTTGTCCCTGCTGTCGCGATGGTTCTGCAACGCGCGCCTAAGGAACAAAAGTTTTTTGGTTCTTTTTTTCAAAAAAGAACCGCTTGCTTGCTTATCGAACAGCTAAGACCGCGTGAACGCTGCGATGTAGTTGACGGACGTGTCCGCGCCGAGCCGCCAGGTGCCGCTGAAGTTGTCGCGTCGAAGGCCGGACAGATCGACAAGGTTCAGCCCGGCTGTGCGCGCGTTTCTGGCTAACTCCTCGGGCTTTACGAAGCAGCGCCAATCATGCGTGCCGACCGGCAACAGGCGAACGAGGTACTCGGCGCCGAGTTTGGCAAACGCGAGTGACTGCCAGGTCCGGTTGAGCGTGGAGACGAACAGCAGGCCCTGGGGCCGCAACAGCCCGGCAAGATTTTGCATGAAGGCCTGCTGGTCGGGGACGTGCTCGATGATTTCGAGCGCCGTCGCCGCTGCGAAACGGCGTCCTTGCAGCAGCATGTCCTCCGCCGTGCCGAGTTGATACTCGATGGCTAGGCCCTGGGACGCGGCGTGGGTGCGGGCGACGCCGATGGCCTTGGCGGCTGCGTCCGCGCCCGTCATGGCGAAACCGGCGCGGGCGAGCGACTCGGTGGCAATGCCGCCGCCGCAGCCGAGGTCCAGCACCGGGAGAGGGCCCTCTCCGAGATGGGCGCGGATGTGGCCGGCGACCCAGGCCGTGCGCAGCGGGTTCATCCGGTGGAGCTCGCGCATCGGGCCGGCGGTGTCCCACCAGCGCGGCGCAAGGGCTGCGAACTTCGCGATTTCGGTTGGGGAGGCTGCTTCGTCGTTCGCCAATGGCTGATCTCCGGTTGGCGCAGTTGTCCTACGGCCGGGGGCCGCTTAAGGAAGCAAGATCGTTCTTTTTTAAAAAAAGAACCAAAAAACTTTTGTTCTCTTGGGTGCACGCTGGAGGAAACTCCGCGACAGCCGGTACAAAAGTTTTTTGCTTCTTTTTTTCAGAAAAGAAGGCCTTCAAGGTACCCATGTCCCGCATCGTGATGAAATTCGGCGGCACTTCGGTGGCCGACCTGGACCGTATCCGCAACGCGGCCGAGCGAGTCCGCCGTCAGGTGGCGTTCGGCGACCAGGTGGCCGTGGTCGTTTCTGCCATGGCGGGTGCGACCAACCAGCTGGTCGGCTGGTGCCAGTCGCTCTCCCCGCTGCACGACGCTCGGGAATACGACGCGGTGGTGGCCACCGGCGAGCAGGTGACCACCGGGCTGATGGCGATCGCCCTGCAGGCGCTCGGGGTGGAGGCAAGGTCCTGGGCCGGCTGGCAGATACCGCTTCACACGGACGACGCGCACGGTGCCGCCCGGATCGTCGGCATCGAGGCTGACGAGCTGCTTGCCCGCATGGAGCGCGGGCAGGTGGCCGTGGTCGCGGGGTTTCAGGGTTTGGCGCCGGACGGGCGGATTGCCACGCTCGGGCGTGGCGGTTCCGACACGTCGGCGGTGGCGCTGGCCGCGGCCCTGCGCGCGGACCGCTGCGACATCTACACCGACGTCGATGGGATCTATACAACGGACCCGCGCATGGTGCCGAAGGCGCGCAAGCTGGACCGGATCGCCTACGAGGAGATGCTGGAACTCGCCTCGGTGGGTGCCAAGGTGCTGCAGACCCGCAGCGTCGAGCTGGCGATGAAGGCCCGGGTGAGGGTGCGGGTGCTCTCCAGCTTCGCCGACCCCGAGACAACAAGCCCGGATGGGACAGGAGGGGGTACGCTCCTGGTCGATGAGGACGAGATCGTGGAAAAGGAAATCGTCACCGGCATCGCCTACTCGCGCGACGAGGCCAAGGTGACGCTGCGCCACGTGCCGGACCGGCCGGGGGTGGCGACGTCGGTGTTCGGGCCGCTGTCGGATGCGCATGTGAACGTGGACATGATCGTGCAGAACGTATCGGCAGAGGGGACGACGGACATGACGTTTACCATAGGGCGGACGGACCTGCCTCGGGTGATCGCGTGTCTGGACCAAGAGCGGGAGAGCATCGGGTTCACCGAGCTGTTGACGGACGCGGACGTTGCCAAGATTTCAGTGGTGGGCGTGGGCATGCGCAGCCACACCGGCATTGCCAACACCATGTTCCGCACGCTGGCCGAGCGCGGGATCAACATCCAGGTCATATCCACGAGCGAGATCAAGGTGAGCGTTCTGATTGCCGAGGACTACACAGAGCTTGCGGTGCGTGCGCTCCATACCGCCTACGGCCTCGATGCTGCCTGACGCGCTGGCGCCCGAGGCGCTGCTGCCCGCGTTGCTCGGCGACGCGCCCGATGGGCTGGCCGCTTCCCGCGCCCGCCTGGACCGGTTGTGGGCGCGGGGCCGGGCGTTCCTGGGCACGCGCACCGCCATCATGGGCGGGGCGATGAGCTGGGTCAGCGAGCGTAACCTGGTGGCCGCCATCAGCAACGCCGGCGGCTTCGGGGTGATCGCCTGCGGGTCGATGGGGCCTGCGCTGCTGGAAGCGGAGATCGCCGCCACTCAGGCACTGACCGCCATGCCGTTCGGCGTCAATTTGATCACCATGCACCCGCAGCTCGAAGACCTGGTTGGCGTCTGCCTGCGCGCCGGGGTGAGCCACGTGGTGCTGGCCGGCGGCATTCCGCCCGGTCCGGCGGTGCGGGCGGTCAAGGACGGTGGGGCCAGGCTGATCTGCTTTGCGCCGGCGCTGGTGCTGGCGCGCCGGTTCGTCAAATCCGGCGCCGACGCGCTGGTGATCGAGGGGAGCGAGGCTGGGGGCCATATCGGCCCGGTCTCGCTGACCGTGCTGGCGCAGGAAATACTGCCGCACGTGCGCGAGGTGCCGGTGTTCGTGGCCGGGGGGTTAGGCCGTGGCGAGGCGATCCTGTCCTACCTCGAGATGGGGGCCTCCGGGGCGCAGTTGGGCACGCGGTTCGCCGCGGCCAGCGACAGCGTCGCACATGTGAACTTCAAGCGCGCCTTTCTCCGGGCCAACGCGCGCGACGCGCTGCCGTCGGTGCAGCTGGATTCGCGCTTTCCGGTGATACCGGTGCGCGGGCTGGTCAACGAGGGGACGAAGCGGTTCCTCGAGGCGCAGGCTGAGGCGTTGCGCAAGTTCCAGGCGGGCGAGCTCACCAAGGAAGGGGCGCAGCTGGAGATCGAGCATTTCTGGGCGGGCGCGTTGCGGCGGGCGGTGGTCGACGGCGACGTGGAGCAGGGCTCGGTGATGGCGGGACAGTCGGTGGGGATGGTAACGCGCGAGCAGAGCGTGGCAGAGGTGATTGAGGAGCTGACGGAGCAGGCTGTGCTTGCGATCCATGCCAGGGGGTAAGAAAGCAAGGCCTTCTTCTGAAGAAAAAGAAGCAAAAAGACTTTTGTCCGGCTGTCGCGGACCGTTCTGCAGCGTGCGCCCAAGGGAACAAAAGTTTTTTGGTTCTTTTTTTCAAAAAAGAACTGCTTGCCTTACATGACCGCCGCTCCGCCGATGACCCCAGGCCGCCGCCTGCTCGGCCGGCTACGCACGCTGATGGCGACCGGGACCGCGCGGCTCGACGAGATCGTCACCATGGTAGCGGGCGACCTGGTGGCAGAGGTGTGCTCCGCCTACGCGCTGCGTGCCGGCGAGATTCTGGAACTGCGCGCCACCCACGGGCTGAACCCGGCCGCGGTCGGGCGCACCAGGCTGCGGGTGGGCGAGGGCATCGTGGGGCTGGTGGCCGCGACGGGCACGCCGCTGAACCTGGCCGACGTGCAGAACCATCCCTCCTTTGCCTACCGGCCGGAGACCGAGGAGGAGTCCTACGCCTCGATGCTGGCGGTGCCAGTGCGGCGCGGTGGCCGGACCCTGGGGGTGCTGACGGTGCAGAACCGCACCCCGCGGCACTACACCGAGATCGAGACCGAGGTGCTCGAGACGGTGGCGATGCTGCTGACCGAGCTGCTGGCCGCCGGCGGCAGCGACACGCGGGAGGGGTTCGCCGGCAGCCTGCCGCGGCAGTTCGACGCGGTGCTGCTCTCGGCCGGCATCGTGTTCGGGCCGGTGCGGCTGCACGGCACGATCCTGGCACCCGACCGGCTGCTGGCCGACGATCCGGCGCCCGAGCTGGCGCGCCTGCAGCACGCGCTGGGCGAGATGCGGCATGGGCTGGACGCGCTGATCGAGACGCAGCTTTCCCGCGCCGGTGCCGGCGCCGGCCTGCCGCGCGACATCCTGGACGCGACGCGCGCGGTGGCGGCCGATGACGGCTGGCTGCGGCGGGTGGCAGAGGCGGTGCGCAGCGGGCTGACGGCGGAGGCGGCGGTCCATCGCGTCGCCAACGATTTTCGCGCCCGGATGCGGCGTATTGCTGACCCGTATCTGCGCGAACGGTTGGCTGACCTGGAGGACCTGGCGGGACGGCTGCTGGCGACGCTGGACGGTTCGGGTGCTGCTGCGCCGGTAGCGGCGGGCACGATCCTGCTGGTGCGACGGTTGGGGCCGGCGCAGCTGCTGGACTGGCACGCGCGCGGCATCGCCGGCGTGGTGATCGAGGAGGGCAGTGCCGGCGGCCACGCGGCCATCGTGGCGCGGGCGCTGGGGCTGCCGGCGGTGGGCGGGGCGCGCGGTGCGATCGACGCGGCGGAGGCGGGCGACGAGGCGGTGCTGGACGCCGACGAGGGCACGCTGATCCTGCGGCCTGATCCGGGCGTGCGGACGGCCTACGACCGTGCGCTGCGCGCCCGCGCCGTGCGCAGCGCGGCCTGGGCGCAACTGCGCGACGAGCCGTCGCAGACCACCGACGGCGTGGCGTTCAAGCTGATGATGAACGCCGGGCTGGCGCTGGAGCTGGACCAGCTGGAGGCGACGGGGGCGGCGGGCATCGGCCTGTTCCGCACCGAGATCGCGATGATGGCGCGCGGCTGCATTCCGGACGTGGCCGAACAGGCGGCGATCTACGCGCGCGTGCTGGACGTGGCGGGCGACCGGCCGGTGCAATTCCGCACGCTGGATTTGGGGAGCGACAAGCTGCTGCCCGACAGCCCGCCGGCTGAGGAGGAGAACCCGGCGATGGGGTGGCGCAGCCTGCGCATCGGCCTGGACCGACCGGCGATCCTGCGGCGCCAATTGCGCGCGCTGCTGCTGGCGGCCGGCGGCCGGCCGCTCAGCATCATGTTCCCGATGGTGGCCAACATGACGGAGTTCCGCCAGGCGCGGGGCCTGCTGTTCACGGAAGCTGCGCGGATACGGCCGGCGCCGGCCAAGCTTTCCATTGGCACCATGCTGGAGGTACCGGCGCTGCTGTGGCAACTGCCGGAGCTGATGGCGGAGGCGGATTTCGTTTCGATCGGGTCGAACGACCTGATGCAGTTCGTGTTTGCCGCCGATCGTTCGACGCCGGCTTTGGCTGAGCGATACGACATCATCTCCGCGCCGATGATTCGTTTGATCAAGCAGGTTTGCGAGCAGGCCGAGGCTGCGGGCACGCCGCTTTCGTTGTGCGGGGAGGCGGCGTCGCGGCCGTTGGACGCGGCCGTGCTGCTGGCGTTGGGGGTGGATTGCCTGTCGATGTCGGCGTCCAGCCTGTTGGCGGTGAAGGAGGCGCTGACTGGGTTGGATCTTGGAGCGTTGCGCGGGTTCATGCAGACGCTGAAACGGACGGCGACGGCGCATGCCAGTTTAAGGGAGGCGTTGGCGGCGTGGGCTCGGGATCATGGGATGGATGTTTGAAGCAAGGAAGCAAGCCCTTCTTTTCTGAAGAAAAGAAGCAAAAGACTTTTGGTCCTGCTGTCGCGGCGTTTCCCTCAGCGTGTACTCAAGGGAACAAAAGTTTTTTGGTTCTTTTTTTCAAAAAAGAACTGCTTGCTTACTTAAGCTGCTCCGCAAAAAACGCCGCCCGCGCCTCGTCGACCCGCGTACGTATCGCCGGGTTCGGCAATTGGTGTGTGCCAGGCAGCAGCAACAACCGGTACGGCTTGCCCGCAGCCAGCAACGCCTGTGTTAGCTTCACGCTGTTTTCGAAGTAGACGTTGTCGTCCGTCACGCCGTGCATGATCAGCAGCGGCCGGCTGAGCTCGGCCGCGTGGGTCAGGACGTTGGAGACGCGGTAGGCGTCGGGCGACGTGCGCGGGTCGCCGAGGTAGCGTTCGGTGTAGGCGGTGTCGTAGTCGGCGAAGTCGATGACCGGGGCGCCTGCAACGCCGGCGTGGAAGACGTCTGGGCGGCGGGTGGTTGCCATCGCGGTGAAGTAGCCGCCGAACGACCAGCCGGTGATGCCCACGCGGTTGAGGTCTATCTCAGGGACGGCGCGGGCGAGTGCTTGCAGACCGTCGATTTGGTCCTGCAGTGGCACGTCGATGAAGTCGTATTTGGTGGCGCGTTCCCAGTCGCGGCCGCGGCCTGGGGTGCCGCGTGCGTCCAGCGTTGCGACGATGAAGCCGTGGTCGGCGAGGCACTGGTTTTCGAGGTAGGCGCGCGGGATGCGGCGGACCTCCTTGTCGGTGGGGCCACCATAGACGGAGAGGATGGTGGGCAAGTGCTGCCCGGGTTTGGCGGCGAAGGGGCGGAGCACGAGCGCGTCCATCTGCAGGTCGCCTGCGGTGCGAAACTCGACGTGGGGGACGCTGGGCGGCTGTTCTGCCTTGCTGGGCAGGGTTGCGACGACGTGGCCGTGCGGGTCCAGGACGTTGTAGGCGTCACTGCCGTCGGCACCCTGGGCGTGGTCGATGAGGATGTCGTGGTTGCGGTCGTTGAAGCTGGCGTCATGCATACCTGGTGCATCCGCTAGCTTGGTGGCGGGGCCGCCGGCGAGCGGGACCTGGTAGAGTGCGCTGCCCAGGCGGTCCGGGTTGGCGGTGAAAGTGACGATGCCGGTGGCGAGGTTGAGGTCGTTGAAGGCGACGTAGGGTTTGTCGGCGGGGGTGATTGCGTGGTCGAGGCTGCCGTCGGCGTGGTGCAGCTCGAGCTGCCAGGCGCCGGCGCGCTCGGCGGCCCAAAGGAAGCCGGAGCCGTCCGGCAGCCAGTAGGGTAGCTCCTTGCCGCCGGCGATGCCCAGGCTGTGGCCGGCTTCGAGGTCTAGCCAGGCGGGGTCGGTATCTTGCCATAGTTGCTTGGTGCGGCCGGTCTGCGGGTCGACCTCCATCACCAGCTCGGAGGTTTGCGCGCGGGTCAGCAGCACCAGCGAGAGCTGGCCGCCGCGTTGCCAGACGACGCGGGCGACGTAGGGGTAGGTGGTGTTGTCCCAGGTGATCCAGACGGTTTTGCCGCCGGCGCGTGGGATGATGCCGAGGCGCAGCTTCGCGTTGTCGGTGCCGGCGCGGGGGTAGCGGAACTCGGTGGGCTGCACCGAGGGGTGTTCCGGGTCGGCGATGAAGTGTTTTTCCACGCCGGTGCTGTCGGCTTGTTCGTAGACGAGGAATTGGCTGTCAGGCGACCACCAGATGCCGTCGTTGCGCTCGAGCTCCTCGGCGGCGGCGAAGTCGGCGAGGCCGTTCGGCACAGTCTCGGTGCCGCCGGTGGTGAGCTGGCGGTCCTGGCCGCTGGCCAGGTCGGTGACGTGCACGTTGTTGTCGCGCACGCCGGCGACCTGCGTGCCGTCGGGGGAGAGGTGCGGGCCGATCCAGCCGGCGCCCGGCACCGGCGCGGTCTGGCCGGACGGGAGCGCGATGGTGGAGAGGTGGTCGGCCTGGCTGACCAGCACGCGGGCGCCGTCGTCGCTGATGGTGAAGTCGGTGATGCCGGTGAGCGTCATGCGCATCCGCTCGCGGCGGGCTTTTTCCTCGGTGCTGAGGTGTTCCGGGGTGGCGGCTGGCTGGGCGAGCGCGTGTTCGGCGTGGCTGGCGATGTCGTAGGCGTAGAGGCCCAGCTTGGTGTCACGTGGGCCGCTTCGCAGGAAGAGAACGCTGTGACCGTCGGGAGTGGGCATCGCGCGGCGCGGTTGGCCGAGCGTGTAGTTGCGGGTTTCGGCCAGCGACTGGAAGCAGCTCTCGGCGTGCGCGGCCAGGCCGATGGTCGTTGCGGCAAGCGCGGCGAGGCAGATGCGCTGTGCGCGTGGCGTCATGTGGGGCCCGTGTTCGTTGCTTGTGGCGGGATGGGGTAGCGCGTGTGTGTGCCGGGCGCAAAAGGTAGCAAGAAAGCAAGCAGTTCTTTTTTGAAAAAAAGAACCAAAAAACTTTTGCGTCCGCTGTCGCGCGCTCGCCGGAGAAAACCGCGACAGCGGACGCAAAAGCTTTTTGCTTCTTTTTCTCGAAAAAGAAGCGCTTGCTTGCCTACAAGCTTCCGATCGCCGGGGCGAGGCGGGCGCGGGCGGTGCGGGCGGAGCCGACCGGGTCACGCGGCGGGGCGAAGCCGCCGAAGCCCAGGCCGGGCGTGTTCAGGTAGATGCCTTCCATGCCGCCGCTGATGCGGTAGCTTTCGTGCCAGATGCCGTTGCCGTCCGAGTCGGTGGCGAAGTTCTTCCACAGGGCAGCGTGGAACGGCGCGCGGGTGAAGGCTTCCAGGCTGTCGAGGTCGCGCCAGTACTGACGGAAACCGGGGTGCAGCAGGCCGAACATCATGTTTTCGTGCAGCAGCAGGCCGTCGGGCGGGGTGGTGCGCAGTGCTTGCAGACCGCGGCCGATGCCCAGCAGCCGCCGCAGGCCGCGCGGGCTGGCGACGCGGTAGCCAAGATAGATGACGACCAGGTCGGGGTAGCCCGAGAGGTCGATGCTGGTTCTTTGGGGTTTGGGCATGGAAGCAAGCAAGGCCTTCTTTTTTGAAAAAAAGAAGCAAAAAACTTTTGTTCCTTGGGGCGCGCGCTGCTGGAAAGTCCGCGACAGCGAGAGATAAAAGTTTTTTGCTTCTTTTTTTCAAAAAAGAAGCCTTGCTTGCTTCGATGCGACTCGCCCACCAGTGCAAGAAACCCGGATGCTAGACTGCGCCCTGCCCACTGGCCCCGTCCTAGGCGTCGCAGCCAGCCTTACCGGCCGCACTTGGCTGTGGCCGGCCTGCGAGGACCGTACCGCATTCGCCCTGGCCCAGCGGCTCGACCTGCCGGACTCGGTCGCGCGCATCCTTGCCGGTCGGAACGTCACACTGGATACCGCGGCGGATTTCCTGGCACCCACGCTGCGCGCGCTGCTGCCGGACCCGAACGTGCTGGCCGACATGCCGCGTGCGGCCGAGCGGCTGGCGCGTGCCGTGCGCACCGGCGAGACGGTGGGGATATTCGGCGACTACGACGTGGACGGCGCCTGCAGCACGGCGCTGCTCACCGTCTTCCTACGTAGTTTTGGCTGCCCGGTGCTCCCCTACATTCCGGACCGCATCACCGAAGGCTACGGCCCCAACGAGGCCGCCCTTCTTCGCCTGGCGGCGCAGGGTGCCACGCTGGTCATCTGTGCGGATTGCGGAACGTCCGCGCACGACGCGCTGGCCGCGCTGCGGCACCGGGCGGACGTGATCGTGCTCGACCACCACAAGGCGGAGGGCTTGCCGCCGCCGGTGCTGGCCACGGTCAACCCGAACCGGCTCGACTGCCGCTCCAACCTCCGCCACCTCTGCGCCGCGGGCGTGGCGTTCATGGCCGTGGCCGCGACCGTGCGGCACTTGCGTGCGGAGGGCTTCTTTGCCGCGCGGGCGGAGCCGGACCTGCTGGGACTGCTCGACCTGGTGGCGCTGGCCACGATCTGTGACGTGATGCCGCTGACCGGCCTGAACCGCGCCTTCGTGGCGCAGGGCCTGCGGGTGATGGGCAGGCGGGCGCGGCCAGGCCTGGCCGCCTTGCTGGACGTGGCGCAGGCGCGCGAGGCGCCGACGGCGTCCACCTGCGGGTTCGGCCTGGGCCCGCGCATCAACGCCGGCGGCCGGATCAGCGAGGCCGACCTCGGCCTGCGCCTGCTGCTGTGCGAGGACCCGCTCGACGCTCGCCTGCTGGCCGAACGCCTGGATGCGGTCAACCGCCAGCGGCGGACTGTGGAGGCAGCGACGCTGACTGCGGCGACGGACGCCGCGCAGGCGCAGGTTGATGCCGGGCGTGAGGTCATCTTTGTCCATGGCGCCGCATGGCATCCGGGCATCGTGGGCATCGTCGCCGGCCGCCTGCGCGAGCTGTTCAATCGGCCGGCTTGCGTGGGCGGGGTGGCGGCGGACCCGGGCCAGGCGGGTGCGGAGGTCACGATCAAGGGGTCTGGCCGCTCGGTCCCCGGGCACGATCTGGGTGCGGCCATCATCGCTGCGCGTCAGGCCGGGTTGCTGGCCACCGGCGGTGGCCACGCGATGGCGGCCGGTTTCTCGCTGCCGCCGTCCCGCACGGCCGCGTTCCACGATTTTCTCGACAGCCGCATGCCGGCGCCGGGCGCCGCCCGCCGGCCGAACCTGACCGTTGAGGCCATCCTGACGGCGAGTGGCGCGAACCTTGAACTCGCGGGACACCTGGCCCGCCTGGCGCCCTTCGGGACTGCCAACGAGGAACCTGTCGTCGCCATCGCCGCCGCCCGGATTGTCAGGTTCGACCGCTTGGGCAACGACGGCAACACGCTGCGTGCCTATGTCCAGTCGGAGGGCGATCCGGCCCGGCTGAAGACCATGCTGTTCCGCGCCGGCGAGGGAGCGCTGGCGCAGGCGCTGACCACACGGCCAGGGCCGCTTCACCTTGCCGGGCACTTGCGTGCGGAGACCTGGAACGGTGCGACGACACCGAGCTTGTGCCTGGTGGATGCGGCACCTGGCTGACGGACGACCGGAAAGCAAGCAAGGCCTTCTTTTCTGAAGAGAAGCAAAAGACTTTTGGTCTGGCTGTCGCAGAGGTTCCTGCAGCGTACGCCCAAGGGAACAAAAGTTTTTTGGTTCTTTTTTTCAAAAAAGAGCTGCTTGCTTTCCTTTAGTCGAAGCAAGGTCCGCGGTAACGGGTGCGGCGGGATGCTGGCTAACCATTGCAAGTCCTGCTTCTGTGCTTCGGAGCGAAGCAGAGACACCGAATTGCCCCTCCAGAAAACATTCATCGGCCACCCGGCCGGCCTGGCCGTCCTGTTCGGCACCGAGTTCTGGGAACGCTTCTGTTACTACTCGAACAATGCGCTCCTGACCTACTACATGGTGGATTACCTGTTTGTCGGCCAGCGTCCTGAGACGATCTTCGGCTACGGCCCGGTCAAATCGGGGCTGGAGGCCGCCTACGGCCCGCTCGCACCGCAACCGCTTGCAGCGCTGATCTACGGGACGTTCGCTGCCGGCACGTATCTTCTTGGTCTGGCCGGTGGTGCGATCGCCGATCGCATCCTGGGTCAGTCGAGATCGGTCATCGCAGGTGCCGCAATCATGGCACTCGGCGAGTTCATGCTGACCGATCCAAGGCTGTTCTTCCTTGCTTTGCTGGTGTTCACCCTGGGCGTGGGCCTGCTGAAGCCCAACGTGGCGACGCAGGTGGGTGGCCTGTATGCGCCTGGTGATGCCCGCATCGACCGCGCCTATTCGATCTTCTACGTCGGCATCAACCTTGGCGCACTCATCGCACCGTTGGTCGCCGGACGGATCGGGCACAGCGCGCCCGGGCAGCCGCCGCACTGGCAATACGGCTTCGCCGTCGCCGGCGTCGGCATGCTCGCCGGCCTGCTCGTCTTCGTCGTTGGATTGCGCTGGCTTCCGCCGGACGTGCGTGCGCGCCGGCGCGACCGGGATGCGGCCATCCGCACCGGCGGCATGCGAGCCACCCCTGCGAAGCTCACGCAAAACGAGCGCGGCACGATGACGGCGCTGTTCCTGATTGCCTTCTGCAACATCTTCTTCTGGGGCTGCTACGGTCAGCAATACTCCACGATCGCTCTGCTGGCAGAGAACAACATCAACCTTTCGCTGGGCTTCGTGATGTTGCACCCGGAGGACGTGCAGTCGTTCAACCCGTTCTTCATCTTCACGCTCACCCCGTTGGTGATCGCGTTCTGGGCGTGGCAGGCCAGACGCCGGGTTGAACCCAACCCGGTGACCAAGATGGCGATCGGCTGCGCCGCGACGGCCGGCTGCTTCGGCCTGCTGGTGATACCGGCACTCTCGATCGATCACGGCGGCCATCCCAGCGTTCTCTGGCTGGTCGCAGCGCTGTCGTTGCAGACTGTAGGTGAGCTGTATCTGATGCCGGTTGCGCTGTCGCTGTTCAGCCAACTGGCGCCGGCCCGGCTCGTCTCGGTGATGATGGGCGTGAATTATTTGTCGCTGGCGTTCGGCAACTACCTGGCGGGCTACCTTGCACATTTCTGGAGTGCCACCCCGAAAGCCTGGTTCTTCGGGATGATTGCGGGCATCGCGTTGGGCACCGCGGGTGCGCTGTATGGGCTGAGCCGGTTTTTGGCGCCGATGCTCGCGCGGCGGAACGAAGAAGTTGTTCTTTGACTATCAAGACGTCGGTGCATGTTGCGGAAGCAAGCAAGGCCTTCTTTTTTGAAAAAAAGAAGCAAAAAACTTTTGCTCTCTCCGCAGTTTCAGCAAGCGTGTTTGTTCGGGCGACAACAGACCGCTGCAAATGCGTAAGGAACAAAAGTTTTTTGCTTCTTTTTTTCAAAAAAGAAGGCCTTGCTTGCTTCCTTCGCCAACGCCAAACGGCGTCTGGACGTTAGTACCTCAGCGTAAACGCCACCCGCGTCACGTCGCCACCGACCGTAAACGCCGCGTCGGCGAAACGCGGTGGACCGAGGCGCATCGGGGCATCGTGCGAGAACCCCATCGCCTCCTTCGGCAGGCCTAGTATGTTACGGTCCAGCAGCCCGTTCTCGTTTTCGTCGTGAAACGCCTGGGCAGCATAGGTGCCGGCTGGGACGGCTTCGATCGTCACCAGCACCGTTCCGGCATGTGCTGCGGCCCGGCCGCGCCAGGCGCAATGCGGACGCAGGAACTCGGCCTTGCTGCACAGCGCGACCAGTACGTGGCCGTGGTCGTTGCGCACGCCCTGCACGCTCACCTGAACGGTCGAGGCGTGCGCGGCGCCGGCCGATAGCAGGCAGGCAGTGGCCACGAGCCAGCGCATTCAGCTCTGCGCCGGGTAGGCACGGCCGCGCCAGGTGGCAGGTCGGCCGCTGGCAGCGCGCAGCAACGCCGCCCATTGCAGTGCCAGCAGGGTGGCGACACCGACGGGGTGCAACAGGGCGCTGACGACAGGCTGCTGGAAGCGCCACGCCAGGATCAGGCGCGTGGCGAGGCTGAGGACGCACGCCATGGCCGCCTGCCAGGACGGTGCGGCCACCAGCAGGACGACGGGCAGGACCGCGCCGCCAGCCAGGATGATGCTCCACACCGGCAGAGTGGCCGGCTTGGCCATGCCTTCGGTGGCGTTTTTTGTGAGGCCTTCCCAGACCTGGGCGGAGTCGACGTACATCCGGCAGGTGGCGAACCTGGTGGCGTCGAACAGCCCGGTCATGAAGCCTGCGCGCCGGAACGCGCGTGGCAGCGTCAGCCCGTCATGCAGCGACGCACGGATGGCGGCGTGTCCGCCGGCTACCTCGTAGGCTGCGCGCCTGGCGATGAACAGCTGGCCGCAGCCCGCACCGAAGCCGGGCGATGCGGACCGGTCCGCCTGTGCCAGCGGCAGGTAGCCGAGCAGCAGGAAGTGGATCAACGGCAGCAGCAACACTTCCGACCAGGATCGGGTGACCTGGCGCGGGAAGCCGCTGGCTAAGCCTACCTCGTGGCCGGCCATATAGCCCGCCATGCGGCTCAGCGCGTCCGGTGCCAACCTCACGTCCGCGTCCACGAACACCATCAGGTCGTGGCGGGCCAACCGGGCCAGTGCCGCACAGGCATGTTGCTTGCCCGACCACCCGGCCGGCAACACGCCGCCGCTGGCCACGTGCAAGCGGGGGTCCCCGATGCTGGCGAGTATCTCCGGCGTGGCGTCGGTCGAGCCGTCGTCCAGCACGACCAGTTCCAACGAGACGCCCTGGCTGGCGAGCACCGCTCGGGCGGCCTCGCCGATGTTGGTCGCCTCGTTGCGGGCGGGTATCAGCACCGACACGCACGGTGTGCCCGCCGCGAGTGGCGGCGCGCAGTAGCGCCGCAGATTATCGAGCAGCAGGCAAAAGGGTAGCGCCGCGAGCGCCAGCGCCGCCCAGGCCAGCATCGCCATCATCACCGTTCCGGCTCGTGCCTGGCGTCGAACGGCTGGCCGGTCAGTGCAGCGCGCGTGCGACGCCAGGCATCATACAATCCGCCTACGCCGGCTGTCCCGCTAAACAGTTGCACGAACTCGGTACTGTTCCGGCTCATCGACGCGGACGCCAGGTGGTTCATCGTGCTCGTCAAGCCATCCTCCAGCGCGCTTTGCCAGTCGGCTACGCTGGCTGTGCCTGCCAGACGCACCGGAGCACCGAAACGCAGCAATGCCTCCGGCCTGCTTTCGTTCCAGAACGTGTACTCCATCGCCAGCGGAAGCACCATCGCGTCCGGGCTGCGTCTGGCCAGGTGGGCCAGCCCGGCACGCAGGCGGACCGGCCGTGCACGGGCGTCGGTGAACGCGCCTTCGGCGGTGATGACCAGACACGCGGCCGGCTGTGCCAGCCCTGCGCGCGCCACGCGGAGGAACGATGCGGCGCCGCGTGGTGTGCCTGGCTCGATGCCGAACAGGCCCATGCGGCGCAGGACCGCGTAGCGGTTGAGCTCGGCGGCATCCATCGGCCCGAACCCGAGCCGGCCGGGCAACAGACGCGGCAAGGCAAGCAGGAGAAGCGCCGGGTCCCACCAGGACGGGTGGTTGCAGTAGACGATCAGCGGGCGGCCGGCATAGGGCGGTGGAATGGTGTCCGGCACGACGCGCACCGCGTGGAACCGGCGCCAGAACATGACCTGCAGGTAGAACCGGAACAGCTTCAGCAGAAAGGCTGAACGCTGTTGCAGCGGGTGTGACGTGTCCAGTACGTGACGGGATTCGCGCAGGCTGCCGGCTTGCCACGTGGAGGAGACCAGCCGACTTTCGGCGGCGGCCGCCTCCAGCGTGATGTCAGGCCGATTGAGCAAGTGCCGAGGCCGCTACGTCCGCGTCCAGCGTGTCG
The DNA here is from genome assembly GCA_965198755.1 of Acetobacteraceae bacterium. Classification (GTDB taxonomy): domain Bacteria; phylum Pseudomonadota; class Alphaproteobacteria; order Acetobacterales; family Acetobacteraceae; genus BOG-908. Next base: position 1,281,746 of record OZ240673.1, on the reverse strand, counting down.
GCGGCGATCCATCCCGACATCAGCACCATCGGCATGCCGGGACCCGGGTGGGCGGCGCCGCCGGCCAGGTACAGGCCGGGCAGGTCTCGCGAGCGGTTTCCCGGCTTGAAGGCGCCGAACATGCGGCCGTGGCTGGCCAGCCCATATATGGCGCCGTCGAGCACGCTGTAACGGTCATGGATGTCCTGCGGGGTGAGGATGCGTTCGACCTTGATGCGGCTCCTGAGATCGGTCAGCCCCGCGGTGCGTGCCAGCTTGTCGAGGATCACCTCGCGGTAGGCAGGCAGCATGGTCGTCCAGTCGTGGTGCGGGCGCAAATAGGGGGTGTGGACCAGGATGTAGAGCGCCTCGCCGCCCGGGGGTGCCACGCCCGGCTCCGTGCGTGAGGGTGCGGCGACGTAGCAGGTCGGGTCGGGCGCTGGTTCGCCCTTGTTGTAGATGTAGTCGAACTCCTCCTCGGGGTCGCGCGAGAAGACGAAGTCGTGGTGAGCCAGGTGCTCGTAGGCGCGGTCCAGGCCGAGGTAGAGCACCACGCCGGAGCAGGCTGGTTCGCGCTTCCAGCGCTTGGCGAAGCTGCGTGCCGGCGCGCCGCCGACCAGGTCGCGGTAGGTGCGTACGGCGTCCATGTTGCTGACGACGGCGGATACCTCGACCAGCTCGCCGTTCTCGGTCTCCACCGCGCTGGCGCGGCCGCCATCGGCGTGGATGTGCGCGATGCCGCAGCTGGTGCGGATAGTCACGCCGAGTTCGCGCGCGAGCTTCTCGAGTGCCACCGGTACAGCGCGCGTGCCGCCGATCGGATACCACACGCCGTCGTTGGTCTGCATGTGGGCGATGCTGCACAGCACCGCCGGCGAGCCGTACGGCGACGAGCCGACATACTGGACGAAATGGTCTAGCATCTGGGCGACGCGCTTGTCTTTCACCCGGCGGCGGATCTGGCCGGCCACCGTGGTGCCCATGCGCAGGCTCATCACGTCGCGCAACGTGGCAAGGTCCATGTTCTTCTTGAGGTCCATGGTGTCGAACACGTCTTCGACGGACCGCCAGAAGAAGAACTTCTCGCTGACCTCGTGCAGCTTGGCGGACATGGCGATGAAATCTTCGTAGCCGTTTTCGGTTCCAGGGGCGTAGGCGGCCAGGACGGACTTCATCTCCGCCATGTCCTGGCGGAGGTCGAGCACCGAGCCGTCTTCGAAGAAGCAGCGCCATTGCGGGTCGAGCCGGCGCAGGTCGAGTTCCTGGTCCATTTTGCGGCCGGCTTCGCTGAAGATGCGCTCGAGCACGCGGGGCACGGTCAGGATGGTGGGCCCCATGTCGAAGCGGTAGCCGTCCTGCTCGAAGACGGCCGCCTTGCCGCCGAGCCAGTCGTTTTTCTCGAACAGCACTACCTTGTGGCCGCGGGCGGCCAGCGTGCAGGCGGCAGCCAGGCCGGCGAGGCCGGCGCCGATGACGGCGACGGGGTGGGGCGAGGGGGGCGGCAGGTTCTGGCCGTCGGGCATCGTGTGGTCGTCCTTGAGAAAGTAAGGCAAGCGCTTCTTTTTTGAAAAAAAGAAGCAAAAAACTTTTGTCAGCGCTGTCGCGGCGTTTCCTGAAGCGTGCGCCTAGGGAACAAAAGTTTCTTGGTTCTTTTCAAAAAAGAACGCTTTCTTACAGCGCTTCAGCCAAAACCGGCGTGTAGTCGGGTTCCGCCATCTCCGAGCCGGCGCACCAGTGCCCGTTCAGGCCCAGATCGTCCGCGATCAGCCGGCTGGTAATCCGTGCGCTCTCGAAGATCACCGGCAGGCCGCTGCCGGGATGCGTGCCGCCGCCCACCAGGTAGACGCCGTCGAGGTCCTCGAAGCGGTTGCGCGGGCGGAAGCACAGCATCTGGTCAAGCGAGTGCGCCAGGTTGAACGTGGCGCCGCGATGCACGGCCAGTTCAGTTTCCCAGTCGTTGGGTGTGAACACCTTCTCGAAGCGGATGCGCTTTTCGACATCGCGCACGCCGATTCGCTTGAGCCTGTCCAGCGCCACCGCACGCAACCGGGGCGCTTCGACCGCCCAATCGATGCCGGCGCCGGTGCGGTTTCCCACCGGCAGCAGCACGTACATCGTCGAGTGGCCGGGCGGGGCGAGTTCCGGATCAGTGACGCACGCATTTTGGGCGTAGAACGACGGCTCGGTCGGCGGAGCGCGGCCTGCCTCGATCTCGGCGATGTTGCGCCGGTAATCGGCACTCAGATAGATCGTGTGATGCGCTACGTCGTCGTCGATCCCCTCCAGGCCCAAATAAAGCATGAAGGTGGAGCAGGAGAACTTCTTGCCCGCCAGCTTGCGGTCCGTCCAGCGGCGGCGCAGGCGGTCGGGCACCAGGCTCTGCATGGCGTGGGCGAAATCGGCGTTCACCACCACGGCGTCGAAGGTCTCTTCGCCAGCCTGCGTGCGCACGCCGACCGCACGGCGGCCGCGGAAGAGGATTTCCTGAACCGGTTCGCCGAGACGGAAATGCGCCCCGAGGTCGCCAGCCACGCGCGCCAGCGTGTCCATCACGGCGCCGCACCCGCCGCGCGGGTGGAAGACGCCGAATTCATATTCCATGAACGACAGGATGGTGAACAGGCTCGGGCAGCGATACGGCGACATGCCCAGGTATTTGCTCTGGAAGCTGAACGCCAGCCGCACGCGCTCGTCGTTGAAGTAGGTGGACAGGTCGCTGTCGACGGTGCGCAGCGGCCGCATCATCGGCAGGCTTTTCAGCATGTGCGGGCGAACGAGGTCGCGCATGCCGTGAAAGGCCGCCTCCAGCACCGGGCGGAACGCCGCCAGCTTGGCGCGGTTGTCGGCCATGAAACGGGGCAGGGCTGCCGCGTCTGCCGGTGCGAGGCGCGCGACCTCGGCCATCAGGCGCGGCAGGTCAGGGGTGGCGCGAATGTGGCCGCCTGCCTCGAAGATGAGGTCGTATTGCGGGTCGAGGCGGATCAGCTCGACCTCGCGCGCCAGCTCGCGCCCGCAGGCGGTGAAGATGTCGTCCAGCACGCGCGGATACAGGAAGAACGTCGGGCCCATGTCGAACCTGAAGCGCCCCTGGCTGCGGCCGTGACCGGCAGCGCCTGCCACCGGCGCGGTCACGTCGATCGTGGCGGACCGGCCGCCCACGCGTTGTGCCTTCTCGAACACCGTGACGTCAGCGCCCGCCCTGGCGAGCAGCATGGCAGAGGAAAGGCCGCCCGGCCCTGCGCCGATGATGGCGATGCGACGACTCAACACGTAACTCCCTGGAACGCTTCGGCCGCAATCGGTTTGGGTGAGAAGACGGGCATGCGGGCGGGGTTCCTGTCGTGACCGGCGCTTCACTTGGGAGCGTTCGACGCCTTGTCATGGGCCGGTGATGGACGGCACGCAAATCGCGCTGCCGCCGGCCGCCGGCACGCTCGCTACTCTGCCCACCGGCGAGCCAGGGTGTTTCACGGCCGGCCTGCCGCCGGGTGCGGCAGGCCAGTGGTGCCGGGTGTCGGCGAGCTTGCACCGGCCGGGTGCTTGGTGGATTCGTGTGTCGGCGCTCGACGAGGCGCGCGGGCAGGTGGTCCGCGAGGCGTTCCTCGGCAAGCGGCGTGGCGCCACCCGCACGCTGCTCCTGCACGTCCCCCGCGATGCCAGCCGTTTGACGCTGACCGTGATTGGCGAGGGACAGGCCGGCGCGACGGCGCCCGTCGTGCGGCTTCGTGTGCTCCGCCGTTCTGTGGCGGCCGCCCGGCTGGTGGCGTTCGGCTGGCGCAAGCTGCCAGGCTGCGTTCGTGGCGACAGGTCGGGGTTGGCCGGCCGCGTACGCAGCGAACTGGGACAGGCACCCGCACGAGCAGGCGAGGCGCCGCCTTACGATGTTTGGTGCAGGCTCTACCAAGGCTGGGACGACACGGTTCGCCGGGCACTCATGCCGGCGGTCGCCGGGCTCGCGCAGTTGGAGGTGATGATCGCTCCCCCGCAGGACCGGCTGGCCTCGGCCGAGCCGCTCGTGGCGGCAAGCCTTGCCAGCCTGGAGGCGCAGTGGAGCCGCCCGGCGCGTATCGTCGTTGCCGGTCCGGATGCCGCGGCATGGCAGCGCGCGCCGGGAAGCTGGTTGCTCGTGCTGTACGCCGGCGAGAGGCTGATCCCGTCGGCTACGGCCTGCTTTGCCCTGGCCATCGCGCGCTGCCCAGCCGAGGCAAGGTTGATCTACGCAGATGCGGACGAGCTGCACGACGGCGTTCGTGCAGACCCGTTGTTCAAGCCGCCTGCCGATCCCTGGTTGCGGGAGAGCGGCTTGCTAACGCGCGGGTGCTGTGCCGTACACCCCGACGTCGGTGTAGGCGCCGTACTGGCCGCGGACGACCCGCGCGCCCGGATCGCCGCGGGCATGTCTGCCGCAGCGATGTACCGCATTGCGCTGATACTGACCCACGTGCCGGCCGGCACGCCGGCCGCGCGGCCGCAAGCGCCACCGAGCCAGACGGCGGACACGCAGGCCGTCACCATCATCGTTCCGTCCGCGTGCCGGTCGCCCCACGTGCTGCGCTGCCTGCGCGGCCTTGTGGACACGACCAACTATGCGAATCTCGAAATCCTCGTCGCCTCCCGCATTGATCAGGGTAACCGGCGGCAACAGGCCGTGCTGGACGAGGTGTCTCGGTTGCCGGCTGTGCGGGTGGTCGATACCGGACTGGACGTCTTCAACTATGCTGCGGTGAACAACCTGGCTGCACGCGAGGCCCGAGGCGAGCTGCTGCTGCTGCTTAACGACGACGTGCTGCCGATCGGCCCCGACTGGCTGCGCCGGATGGTGGCGTTCACCGCGGCCGGGCCCGAGCGGGCCGACATCGTGGGCGCGCGCCTGCTGTATGGCAACGACCGCGTGCAGCATGCCGGCGTGATCGTGGGCCTGGCCAATTTGTGTGAGAATGCCTTCCGACTCAGCGAGCGCGCCGATGCGGGGCCGCACGGGATTGCCAGGCTGGACCGTCAGGTTTGTGCGGTCACCGCGGCGTGCATGCTGATTCGCCGTTCGGTGTGGCAGGAACACCGCGGCTTTGACGAAAGTTTCTGTATCGCATTGAACGACGTTGATTTCTGTTTGCGCGCTGGCCAGGCTGGCGCGCGAGTCGTCTTTGCAGCCGGCGTGGAACTCTATCACTTCGAATCGCTCTCGCTCGGGCGGCATTACCAGGGGGAGCGAGCGGCCTTGGAGGTGCGCGAGGTCCGCCGTCTGCGTGACCGCTGGCAATCCCTGATTGCAAACGACCCATTCTACAACCCACAGGTGTCGTTGGAACCGGGACGCGAGTTTCAGCCGGCTTTTCCACCGCGCTTGACACCGCTTGCCTGGATTGCCGGAGAGGACGCAGCGGGACGCTGAGGTTTTACGAAGCGGGTGTTGCGCGCCGCCGTCAAAGCGGCTATTGCAATCACGAAAGGTTGTGTTTTCCAGAGTCGTTAGCACAGAGCGGGAGTTTTTGGGTGGTCGCCCGGGATTCGCGTGAGGCGACATCTGAAGGCGTGGTCGATCGAAACTTCGCGCCGAGAGGGCGCATTGAAAAGTGTTAAGAAGGGTCACAGAGGATTATGAGCAAGGCTTTCATTGCGGGTGTCATCCAACAGAGCACGGACTGCACCGGTGTGGCCGCTAACGCCGCCGCCGGCACGCTGATCGACGCTATTGTCAAGCAGCTCAAGAAGGATGGTGGCTTCACGCTGCCGTCGTTCGGCACGTTCACGGTGCGCAAGACAAAGGCGCGCAAGGCGATGAACCCGCGCACTGGCGAGCCGGTGAAGGTAAAGGCCGGCAAGACGGTCCGCTTCAAGGCCAGCCCGAACCTGAAAAAGGCCGTCTAGGCTTCGCCGGGTCTCCGACCCGGCAGGGATGTTGTCGCAGGAGAAGGCCAGCGTGTCCGGCTTGTTTTTCTGCCGGCAGGCAAGGCTATGCAACGCTATAGCCGTCGTGGCCTCGGCCGCGTAGGGAGAGTAGGAGGGGGGAACACGTCCCCCCTGCTTACTGTTCGGAGTGTCGCGATGCCGGGTCTGAAGATTGCCGTCCTGCCAGTGACCCCATTGCAACAGAACTGCACGCTGATCTCCGACGCGGAGAGCCTGCAGACCGTCATCGTCGATCCCGGCGGCGATGCGGACCGCATCATCGCGGCCCTGCAGGCATCGTTGCTGCAGCCGACTGCGATTTGGCTTACCCACGGGCATTTGGACCATGCGGGCGGTGCGGCGGAGCTGGCCAGGAAGCTGAAGCTGGAGATCATCGGTCCTGACAGGCGCGATGACGAGTTGCTGCACTCGATTGCGACGCAGGCCGCGTCCTACGGCTTGGCCGGGTTGGAGAACTGCACGCCGGACCGCTTCCTTGAGGAGGGCGACACCGTGTCGGTGGGCGCGCATGCCTTCGACGTGCTGCATTGTCCGGGTCACACGCCGGGACACGTCGTTTTTGTCAATAGGGAAGAGCGCTTCGCACAGGTTGGCGACGTGCTGTTTCGCGGCTCGGTCGGGCGAACGGATTTCCCCTACGGCGACCACGCTTCGCTGATCGCGTCCATCAAGGACAAGTTGCTGCCGTTGGGTGACGACCTTGCTTTTGTTTGCGGGCATGGGCCGAGCTCTACGATCGGCGCGGAGCGGAAGAGCAATCCGTTCATCCAGTAGGAAGGAAGCAAGGCCTTCTTTTTTGAAAAAAAGAAGCAAAAAAACTTTTGCTTCCCCTCGCAGCTTCAGTGCGCGTGTTTGTCTGGGCATAGCCAGCTGCAGCAAATTCGGAGGATCAAAAGTTTTTTGGTCCTTTTTTTCAAAAAAGGACTTCTTGCTTTCTCCCATAAGCCAACCGCGGTTGATTTACGGAAATAACTAAAATCTTGTTGTGCCTGAGGCGAGTGTTGCAAGGACTTCGCGACACCGGGGCGCAAAGTTTCGGCTTCTTGGTTAAAGTCCCTGACCCTGGCCGGGCTTCAGCACGTCCATGTCGCTGTCTTGCGCATCCAGCTCTTGAGTGCGTTGAAACATCCAGTCCTCCGCCTCGGCGAGCGTCTCGAACTCTCCGGCTTCGTCATTGGGGACCGTCTCGCCGACGGCCTGCACCGTGTAGCGGCCGTTGGCGAGCTTGACGGTTTCCAGCGTCTCCGATCGCGCATTTTCCATTCTCTGCACTCCTTCAAGCGTGATCTTTGAACACCTGCGCCGCGACCTGGTTGCCGCAGCTCACCCGTGCTCGATCCTGATCAGCGAGGGCCGCTCCAGCACGCTGTCCAACCGTTCAATCTCTGCCAGCGCGGCGCGGATGTTGGCTTCCCGCGTCTCGTGGGTCACCAGCACGATCGGCACCGCTTCGCCGGGTGAGCGCCCGTGTTGCAGCATGCTCTCCAACGACACGCCCGCGTCGCGCAGGGCACAGGTGACGTCGGCGATGACGCCGGGCCGGTCGGTCACCATCAGGCGCAGGTAGTAGGCGCCGGTGTAGGCCGACATTGGCACGGGAGGGTGTGCCGAGAGGGAGGCTGGCCCGGTGCCCCAGACCGGGACGGCACGGCCGCGCGCGAGGTCGATCAGGTCGGCCACGACCGCGCTCGCGGTCGGCCCGGCGCCGGCGCCGCGGCCCTCGAGCATCAGCCGGCCTGCGAAATCGGTCTCGATGACCACGGCGTTGTAGACGCCGTCTACCCGGGCGAGCGGCGCCGCCTCCGGCACCATGCAGGGGTGCACGCGGGTGTCGATCCCGGCCGGCGTTTGCCGTGCGATGCCGAGCAGCTTGATGCGGTAGCCCAGTTCGCGGGCGAAACTCTGGTCCAACGCCGAGACGGCGCGGATGCCTTCGACGTGCATGTCGGGCACTTGCACCGCCTGGCCGAAGGCGAGGGTGGCCAGGATGGCCAGCTTGTGGGCGGCGTCCACGCCGTCGACGTCGAAGGAGGGGTCGGCTTCGGCGTAGCCAAGCCGCTGCGCGTCGGCCAGGACGTCGGCGAACTCGCGGCCGCGCTCGCGCATCTGGGTCAGGATGTAGTTGCAGGTGCCGTTGAGGATGCCGGCCACCCGACGGACGCGGTTGGCGGCCAGGCCCTCGCGAATCGCCTTGATGACCGGAATGCCGCCGGCCACCGCGGCCTCGAAGGCGAGCATTGCGCCGCCGTCTTCAGCCGCCTGCGCCAGCTCTGCCCCGTGCAGTGCCAGCAGCGCCTTGTTGGCGGTGACCACGTGGCGGCCGGCGCGCAGGCAAGCTTCTACCAATGGGCGGGCAGGCGCGCCGGTGCCGCCGATCAGCTCGGCCACCACGTCGAGGCCGGGTGCGGAGGCCAGCGCCAGCGGGTCGTCGTGCCAGGCGAGCCCGGCGAGGTCGGTGCCGCGGTTGCGCGACCGCTCGCGCGCGCTGACCGCGGCGACCACGACCGGGCGGCCGGCGCGTGTGGCGATCAGCGCCGCGTTCTCCCGCAACAGTCGCAGCACGCCGGCGCCCACGGTGCCGAGGCCGGCGATGCCGACGCGGAGAGGCGTTGCGGCCGGCGTTTGGCCCGCCTGGTTCAACGCGCCGATGCCAGCGCCGGGGCGGGGGCCACGTTGCTGTCCGCCTGCAGAAAAGCGCGGATGTTGCGGATGGCCTGGCGCAGGCGCTGCGGGTTTTCGACCAGGCCGATGCGCACGTGTTCGTCGCCGTGCTCGCCGAAGCCTAAGCCGGGGGCCACGGCCACCTGCGCGCGGCTGAGCAGCAGCTTGGAAAACGCCACGCTGCCGAGATGGGCGTAGCGCGGCGGGATCGGCGCCCAGGCGAACATGCTGCCGGCGGGGCTGGGGACCGGCCAGCCGGCCTGTTCGAGGCCGCGGATCAGCACATCGCGGCGCTCGCGATAGAGCTCGCGCATCTGCGTCACGCAGTCCTGCGGGCCGTTCAGCGCCGCGGTGGCTGCCACCTGGATGGGGGTGAAGGCGCCGTAGTCGAGGTAGGATTTCATCCGCGCGAGTGCGTCGACCAGCCGCGCGTTGCCGGCGGCGAAGCCGATGCGCCAGCCGGGCATCGAGTAGGTCTTCGACATCGAGGTGAACTCCACGGCGATCTCGCGCGCGCCGGGCACCTGCAGGATGGAGGGCGGCGGCTCGGTGCCGAAGTAGATTTCCGCGTAGGCGAGGTCGGAGAGGATCCAGATTTCGTGGCGGCGGGCAAAGGCGACCAGCTCGGTGTAGAAATCGAGGTCTGCCAGGTAGGCGGTGGGGTTGGACGGGAAGTTTACGATAAGGGCTGTGGGTTTGGGCACCGAGTGGCGCACGCCGACGTCGAGCGCGCGCAGCATCGCTTCGCCAGGGTGGGCGGGGATGCTGCGGACGGAGGCGCCGGCGATGATGAAGCCGAACTGGTGGATGGGGTAGGACGGGTTGGGCACCAGGATGGTGTCGCCGGGGCTGGTGATGGCGGACGCCAGGTTCGCCAGGCCTTCCTTGGAGCCCAGCGTGGCGATCACCTCGGTTTCCGGATCCAGCTTCACGCCGAAGCGGCGGGCGTAGTAGCCGGCCAGCGCGCGGCGCAGGCCGGGGATGCCGCGGCTAGTGGAGTAGCGGTGGGTGCGCGGGTCGGCCACGGTTTCGACCAGCTTGGCTACGATGTGCGGCGGCGTCGGGCTGTCCGGGTTGCCCATGCCGAGGTCGATGATGTCCTGGCCGGCGGCGCGTGCCCGCGCCTTGGCGGCGTTCACCTCGGCGAACACGTAGGGCGGCAGGCGGCGGATGCGGTGGAATTCTTCGGTCATGTGGGTGTCCAGCGGACGTGTGCGCTCAGAATGACAGTTGCAGCACCGCGCCGCGACCAAAAGCATTGGCGCCGACGCGGATCAGGCTGGCCGGCACGTGCTGGGCTTGCAGCGCGTCGGCCACCGATTTGGCGCGCCGGAGTGCCAGCGAGATCGCCGAGGCCTGGCCGTCCGGCGTATCGGACGTCGCCTCGCCAAGGCCGATCACCAGGATCGGCTGTTTCTGCCGGTGCGAGAGGAAGTCCTTGATGCCCTGGGTCTGGGCCGGCGGCAGCGCGTCGCTGCCGGTGGGGAAGAACAGCTGCGTGCCGGGCGGGGTGTCCGACGCGATCGGCGGCAGGAGTTTTGGCGTGGGCAGGGGTTCGGCAGGCACGCCCTCGAAGGCGGCGGGGGGCGGTGGGGCGTCGGGGATGGTGGGCAGGCCGGGCGTGTCCACCGCGTCGCCCACCACGGTCAGAGGCGTGCCGGGAGCAGGGCCGGAGTCGGCTGGGGTGGCACCGGCCGGGCTTGCGGTAGGTGCGGCCGGACCTGGCTTGGCTGGCTTCGGCTTTGTCGGCGGTGGTGGCGGCGCGTCCGCCGTCGCCAGCGTGGCTTCGGCTAGCGCCGGCTGGGAGGGGTCCAGCCCGGCCGGCGCTGATGTGGCGGGCGATGATGGGGCAGCCGGGGAGATGGTAGCCGGGGAGGTGGCGGGCGGCGAAGCGACCGGCGCGCCGGAAGCAGCGGCAGGCGATGCAGCGCGAGGGCGGTTGGCTTGGGGTGGCGGCGGCAGCACGAGCTTGTCCAGTGGCGTGTCCGAGGCGATCCGCTGAGTCCGGTCGCGTTCGGACAGCAGCTGCGCCTGCAGGCTGTTGCGGAACGCCGGCGGCGTGAAAGTGGGCTTCGGAGGCACCGTCCCGAGTTTCGGGTAGGGCAGGCCGGCGCCGGGCGGTGGCGGCCGCTGGGCGGCGATCTCGCCGCCTTGCAGGTTGTGGTAGAGGTCCAGCGGCGGGGCGAGCGGATCGTCGCAGCAGGCGAGCGCGAGACACGCAAGCAGGGCCAGGCGAGCGAACAGCGGCGCACGGCCCGGTCCGGACCGCCTCGCTTGAAGCGTGGCCTCGGCGCGCCTATCCTCAAACCAACAACCAGGCATAAAGCCGCAGCCTCCGACCGACGCGCAGATGTAGCCCGAGCGCGGCTCCGCCGGAAAGGACAGACCAGGAAATGCCAGACACAAGCTCGCCGGACTCGGTCCCGAACTCGCCGTCCTCCAGGCCTGGCGCGGCGGGGACCGGCGACCTTAAGACTGCCGACTTCAGGCTGGCGGATCCGGAGGTGATCGGCCGCACCATGGCCGACGTGGCAGAGCGCTCGCAACGCATCGTCGCCGACTGGCTCGACCGCCAGTCTCGCACGAAGCCCAGCGCGGACCCACTCAACATCGGGCGCGCTTTCCTGGAGATGACGGCGCGGCTGGTCGCCAACCCCACCCACCTGGTGCAGGCGCAGATCGGCTTTTGGCAGGACTACGTGACGCTGTGGCAGAATACCACGCGGCGGATGATGGGCATCGACAGCAAGCCGGTGATCGAGCCGGACGCCAAGGACAAGCGCTTCCGCGACGAGTCCTGGCGGCAGACGGAGATATTCGACTTCATCAAGCAGAGCTACCTTCTCTCCGCCCGCTACGTGCACGACGTGGTGGGCAACGTCGAAGGCCTGGACACCAAGACGGCCAAGAAGGTGGATTTCTACGCGCGCCAGTTCATGGACGCGATGAGCCCGTCCAACTTCCTGCTGACCAACCCCGAGGTGCTGCGCCGCACGCAGGAGACCGGCGGCGAGAACCTGCTGCGCGGCCTGAACAACCTGCTCACCGATCTCGAACGCGGCCGCGGCAAGCTCAGCATCCGGATGACGGACCAGGACGCCTTTAAGTTGGGCGAGAACATCGGCGTCTCGCCGGGCAAGGTAGTGTTCCAGAACGAGCTGATGCAGCTGATCCAGTACAGCCCGGCCACCGACCAGGTGTTGCGCCGCCCGCTGCTGATCCTGCCGCCTTGGATCAACAAGTTCTACATCCTGGACCTGCGGCCGAAGAACAGCTTCGTACGCTACGCGGTGAGCCAGGGCCACACCGTGTTCATGGTGAGCTGGGTCAACCCCGACGAGACGCTCGCGGATGCCGGCTTCGAGGACTACATGCACAAGGGCGTCTTCGCAGCGCTGGACGCGATTGAGGCGGCTACCGGCGAGCACGAGGTTAATGCGATCGGCTATTGTCTTGGCGGCACGCTGCTGGGCAGCACGCTGGCCTGGATGGCCAAGCGCGGTATCGACCGGGTGAAGTCGGCCACATTCTTCGTCACGTTGCTGGACTTCGAGGAAGCCGGCGAGCTCGGCGTGTTCATCGACGAAGAGCAACTGCAGGCGCTCGAATCACGCATGCAGGAACAGGGCTACCTCGACGGCGGCGAGATGGCGGCCACCTTCAACATGCTGCGCGCCAACGACCTGATCTGGTCGTTCGTGGTCAACAACTACCTGCTTGGCAACGACCCGTTTCCGTTCGACCTGCTGTACTGGAACTCGGACGCCACCCGCATGCCGGCGCGCATGCACAGCTTCTACCTGCGCCACATGTACCAGCAGAACCTGCTGGCCAAGCCGGACGGCATCACGCTTGATGGCGTGGAACTGGACCTGCACGACGTTCAGGTTCCGGCCTACTTCCTTTCTACCCGCGAGGATCACATTGCACCGTGGCGCAGCACTTACCGCGGCACGCAGCTGCTCGGTGGCGAGACACGCTTCGTGCTGGCGGCGTCAGGTCACATCGCCGGCGTGGTGAACCCTCCGGATGGCGGCAAGTATAACCACTGGGTCAACGAGGCAGTGCCGCCCGAGCCGCAGGCCTGGCTGGACGGGGCGGCGGAACTGGCAGGGAGCTGGTGGCCAGACTGGAACCGGTGGGTGACCGCCAAGGCGCCGGAGCTTGTTGCCGCGCGCGAGCCGGGCGGTGGACGGCTACCGGTGATCGAGGATGCGCCTGGGAGTTACGTCCGTGTAAAATCGGAGAGGTAATACCAACTGGCGTCGATGCTGACTCTAGAGAGCAAGCAGTCCTTTTTTGAAAAAAAGGACCAAAAAACTTTTGTCTCCGCTGTCGCGCGCTCTTCGGAAAGGACCGCGACAGCGGAGACAAAAGTCTTTTGCTTCTTTTCTTCAGAAAGAAGGCCTTGCTTGCTTCGGAACGGTCAACTTTCAGGCCGGTTGGTATAAGGAAGCGCTTATTCGGGAAAAGAAGCAAAAAGCTTTTGTCGCGGCTGTCGCAGACCTATCCGGCACGGCACACCTAAGGAGACAAAAGTTTTTTTGTTCTTTTTTTCAAGAAAGGACTGCTTGCTTAGCTTGCCTGCACACCGGCAAGCCCGCTGGCGCCAATCTCCCGGGGCCCGGACACCTTCTCCTGGAACGCGTCCAGCAAGGCCTCGATCTGTGTTTCCAGACCGGTTGATTGTGACTCCACCACGTAGGCGAGCCGGGTCATCTGCGGCGTCTCTTCCGCGAGCTGAACTTGCACTTCGCCCCGTCGGCCGCGCATCGTGAGCGCGTTCATTGGCTGGGCGTCTTCCACTACAACCTCGTCGCTGATGGGCGCGGCGATGGCAAACGTGTTCGCGCTCACTTGCCGGACCATGCCAGGCGCGGCAAAACAGGAGGCCAGCGTCTGCGCGTCCTGCAGCCCGGCCCAGACTTTTGCCAGCGGCGCGTTGATGAAGCGTTGCCCGGTATATTGCATGTCGGCCCAGATGCAGTGTTAGCACGTTCAAACGTGGCCGGGGCGCCGGGGTTCGGCCGACTGAACGACAGAAGGAGCAAGCACGTGCCGGACATCCTCGCTCACGATTGGTTCCGTCCGAAGCTGACTGCGTTGCTCGCAGAAGCAGACGCGGCCGGTTATGCCCGCGACGTCTCGCAGGCGGCGATCACGGATTTGGTCAACGGCGCGCTTGCAAGCGCAGTGCCTGCAAAGGTGGATGAGGGATGGGCGCAAGACATCGGCGAACCGGACTACATGGTCAACGAGCCGGGCGTTGACGTGCAGGGGGATCTGGGTGGTCAGGTGCGTAATCCGCTCGGTCACCTGAGGCGTGGTGGTGGGCGGTTTGTCTGATGCCAGTCGTGGTGGGGCTGGCGAGTTTAGAAGCAAGCAAGGCCTTCTTTTCTGAAGAAAAGAAGCAAAAGACTTTTGATACGGCTGTCGCGGAGTTCCCTTCAGCGTGCGCCTAGGGACCAAAAGTTTTTTGGTTCTTTTTTTTTAAAAAAGAACTGCTTGCTTTGCTTTATGGTTGACGTTCATCGCCGCGCTAGGAGCAGTTCAAACTCTGCCAGTCGAGAGCGTACGTTGAGCATAGCCCCCGGTGTCACACACCGACCGAGGCTAGTTCCCGCGCGTGGTGTTGAAGGTGATCACTGATCACCGTCTGGATGAACCAGTAGGAATGATCGTATCCCTCGTGCCTGCGGAGCGTCAGCTTCTGGCCTGACTGCTTGGCAGCGGCCTCGAGCGCTTCCGGCTTGAGCTGAACCTCCAGGAACTGGTCCGCGCTTCCCTGGTCCACCAGCACCAGGCCTGGAAATGCCTGGCGCGCCATCAGCACGCTCGCGTCGTATTCCTGCCAGGCCGCCTGGTTCGGTCCCAGATAGTTGCCGAACGCCTTGTGTCCCCAGGGAACCTCCGCCGGGTGGCAGATCGGCGAGAGCGCGGACACTGAGCGCCACTTGCCCGGATGGCGCAGCGCTGAGACCAGCGCGCCGTGGCCGCCCATCGAATGGCCCATGACCCCCTGTGCGCCGGGCCGGACGGCGAAGTTGGCGGCAACCAACGCCGGCAGCTCTTCGTTCACGTAGCTGCCCATGCGGTAGTTTTTCGACCAGGGTTCCTGTGTGGCGTCGAGGTAGAAGCCGGCACCGGTGCCGAAATCCCAGTCCGTGTCCTCTCCTGGAATGCCGGCGCCGCGCGGGCTGGTGTCGGGTGCCACCAGGATCAGGCCGAGTTCGGCGGCTAGGCGTTGTGCGCCGGCCTTTTGCACGAAAGTGTCCGGCGTGCAGGTTAGGCCAGCTAGGTAGTAGAGCACGGGGCAGGGGCCGCGTTCGGCGGCCGGCGGCAGGAACACGGAAAACGCCATCTCCGTGCAGGTCTCGCGCGAGGCATGTGCGTAGACGCCGAGGCGGCCACCGTAGCAGAGGCTTTCGCTGCGTTTCTGCAAGGATGAGGCGGACATGTTTGTTTATCCTGCTGAGGCTAGGAAGAAAGGCCTTTTTTTTTGAAAAAAAGAAGCAGAAAACTTTTGTCTCCGCTGTCGCCGTAAGCTGAAACAACACGCCTCAACAACGCACGCCCAACAGAGACAAAAGTTTTTTGGTTCTTTTTTCAAAAAAGAACCGCTTGCTTTCTTAGTAGACAACCACGCTGCGAATGCTCTCGCCGCGCGTCATCAGATCGAAGCCCTCGTTGATCTTCTCCAACGGCAGCACGTGCGTGATCAGGTCGTCAATGTTGATCTTCTTTTCCATGTACCAGTCGACGATCTTTGGCGTATCCGTGCGTCCGCGCGCGCCGCCGTAGGCGCTGCCCTGCCACACGCGGCCGGTCACCAGCTGGAACGGCCTGGTGGAGATCTCCTGGCCGGAGGCGGCGACGCCGATGATGGTGGCCTTGCCCCAGCCGCGGTGGGCACATTCCAGCGCCTGGCGCATCAGCGTGGTGTTGCCGACGCACTCGAAGCTGTGGTCAGCGCCGCCTTTGGTCAGCTCGACAAGGTGCGGCACGATGTCGCCGCTGACCTCCTTCGGGTTGACGAAGTGGGTCATGCCGAACTTCTCGGCCAAGGCCTTGCGGCCGGGGTTGATGTCGACGCCGATGATCATGTCGGCGCCGGCGATGCGGGCACCCTGGATCACGTTCAGCCCGATGCCGCCGAGGCCGAACACCACCACGTTGTCGCCGGGCGCCACCTTGGCGGTGAACACGACGGCGCCGACGCCGGTGGTGACACCACAGCCGATGTAGCAGACCTTCTCGAACGGCGCGTCTTCACGCACCTTGGCGAGTGCTATCTCGGGCAGCACGGTGAAGTTGGCGAACGTGCTGCAGCCCATGTAGTGCATGATCGGCTTGCCCTGGAAGCTGAAGCGGCTGGTGCCGTCCGGCATGACGCCTTTGCCCTGCGTCGAGCGGACGGCGGTGCACAAATTGGTCTTGCGGCTGAGGCAGCTTTTGCACTGGCGGCATTCCGGCGTGTAGAGCGGGATGACGTGGTCGCCTTTCTTCAGGCTGGTGACACCGGGGCCGATGTCGACCACCACGCCCGCACCCTCGTGCCCGAGTATGCAGGGGAACAGGCCCTCCGCGTCGGCGCCGGAGAGGGTGTATTTGTCGGTGTGGCAGATGCCGGTGGCCTTGATCTCCACCAGCACCTCGCCCTCGCGCGGGCCTTCCAGCTGCACGGTCTCGATGGTGAGCGGCTTGCCGGCCTCGAAGGCCACGGCGGCGCGAACGTCCATGTTGTCGGTCTCCTCTGGGCGTGTGGGTGCGGCGCGCACCCTGGGCGACGCGCCCGATTGGCAGGAGCGGCGGCTCGCGGCGATAGAACCTTGGTATGATTGACGCCAGGGGGCGGGCGGCACAGGAAGCAAGCAAGGACTTCTTTTTCGAGAAAAAGAAGCAAAAAGCTTTTATCGCGGCTGTCGCGGTTTTGTCCGGCGAGCGCGCGACAGCGTAAGCAAAGGTTTTTTGGTTCTTTTTTTCAAAAAAGAACTGCTTTCTTGCCTGCCCTGGCCACCGCTCCCGCCCTCGCCTATTCTCTCGTCGATCAAGAAACGCGGAGAGAGACACATGCGCAACTATCGGCAGTTCTATATCGACGGCGCCTGGGTGGACCCTGCCGCGCCAAAGTCGCTCGACGTGATCAACCCCGCCACCGAGAAGCCCTGCGGCCAGATCAGCCTCGGCGCGCAGGCCGACGTGGACCGCGCGGTGGCTGCCGCCAAGCGCGCCTTCGAGAGCTTCGGGCACACCACCCGCGAGGACCGGCTCGCCCTGCTCGGCCGCATCGCGGAGGTCTACAAGCGCCGCTACAACGACATGGCCGCCGCCATCACCGAGGAGATGGGCGCCCCCGTCAGCCTTAGCCAGAACGCGCAGGCCGCCATCGGCATCGGGCACTTCAAGGCAGCGCAGGCCATCCTGCAGAGCTACGTGTTCGAGGAGATGCGCGGCACCACGCTGATCGCCCGCGAGCCGATCGGCGTGTGCGGCTTCATCACGCCGTGGAACTGGCCGATCAACCAGATCGCCTGCAAGGTGGCGCCCGCTTTGGCTGTTGGCTGCACCATGGTGCTCAAGCCCAGCGAGATCGCGCCGTTCAGCGCCTGGATCCTCGCCGAGATCCTGCACGAGGCCGGCGTGCCGCCGGGCGTGTTCAACTTGGTCAACGGCGACGGCCAGGGCGTGGGAGCGGCCATCAGCGCCCACCCGGACATCGACCTGGTCAGCTTCACCGGCAGCACCCGCGCCGGCATCGAGGTGGCACGTGCCGCCGCCCCCACCGTCAAGCGCGTGCACCAGGAGCTGGGGGGCAAGTCGCCAAACATCATCCTGGCCGACGCAGACCTGAAAAAGGCGGTCACAAGCGGGGTGAAGCACGTGATGCAGAACAGCGGCCAGAGCTGCAACGCACCCACGCGGATGATCGCGCCGCACAGCTTGATGGATCAGGTGGTGCAGATTGCGCGGGCCGCAGCCGAATCCACCACGGTCGGTGACCCGTCCGGCAACGCGGAGTTGGGCCCGGTGGTGAGCGAGGCGCAGTGGACCAAGATACAGGGGCTGATCCAGAAAGGTATCGACGAGGGCGCCCAGTTGGTCGCCGGCGGCCCGGGCAAGCCGGAGGGCCTGGAGACCGGCTACTACGTCAAGCCGACGGTGTTCGCCAGCGTCACCAACGACATGACGATCGCGCGCGAGGAGATCTTCGGGCCCGTGGTGGCCATCCTGGGTTACGACACGGTGGACGAGGCGATCGCCATCGGCAACGACACGCCGTATGGTCTTGCCGCTTACGTTCAGGGTAAGGATCCGGCGCAGCTGCGCTACGTGGCAGGACGGCTGCGCGCTGGGCAGGTGAACATCAACGGCGCGGGCATGGACATCATGGCGCCGTTCGGCGGCTACAAGCAGAGCGGAAACGGGCGGGAGTGGGGTGACCTGGCGTTCGGGGAGTTTTTGGAGACCAAGGCTGAACTGGGCTACGGGGCGATCGCGGCGGAGTAGAAAGCAAGCAGTTCTTTTTTGAAAAAAAGAACCAAAAAACTTTTGGGTCCTGGATTGGGTGGCTGTTGAATCGCCTGCCAGAGCCGGGACAAAAGTTTTTTTCTTCTTTTTTTCAAAAAAGAAGCCTTTAAGCCCGCATGCTTCTTGGCCGCCGCATCACCGTCGTGCTCCCCGCCTACAACGCTGCGCAAACACTCGAGCGCACCGTGGCAGAGATACCGCGTGACGTGGTGGACGACGTCATCCTCACCGACGACCACAGCTGCGACGACACCACCGCACTTTCCCGCCGGCTGGGCCTGCACACCATCCGCCACGATCGCAACCGCGGTTACGGCGGCAACCAGAAGACCTGCTACAGCGCGGCGCTGGCCCGCGGCGCGGACATCGTGGTGATGCTGCACCCGGACTACCAGTACTCGCCGCGCCTGGTCACCGCGATGGCCTCGATGATCGCGTCGGGCCACTACGACATCGTGCTGGCCTCGCGCATCCTCGGCCGTGGGGCGCTGGCCGGCGGCATGCCGCGTTACAAATACGTGGCCAACCGCGTGCTCACCTTCGTCGAGAACGTGCTCGCCGCGCAGAAACTGTCCGAGTACCATAGCGGCTACCGCGCCTGGAGCCGGCGCGTGCTGGAGAGCCTGCCGCTGCAGCGCTGCTCGGACGACTTCGTGTTCGACAACCAGATGCTGGCGCAGGCGATCCGTGCCGGATACCAGATCGGCGAGATCTCGTGCCCGACGCGCTACTTCGCCGAGGCGTCCAGCATCAACCTGCGCCGCAGCATCACCTACGGGTTTGGCGTGCTGCAGACGGCCGGGGCGCTCTGGCTGGATCGCCACGGCGTGGTCCGCTCGAAGCTGTTCGCGGCGGACGAAGGCGGGCGCTTGCCGGTCATGGACGCTGCCGCCGCGTCCTCGCCGCGATGATGTCCGGTAAGGTTTTCGGGTCGGCTGCTGCCGGTTCGGGCGGACGGGTGAAGGCGCTGGCCGGGCTGGCGTTGGGTGCGATGATCCTGGGCAGCCTGGCGCTGGCCAGGCTCGGTGTCGGCGGGCTGGAGCAATGGGTCGGCACGCTCAGCGACCGGGCCAGGGACGCGGGCCCTTTGGGATGGGTGGCGTTCGCGCTGGCGCAAACGGTCGTCGCCGTGGTGGGCGTGCTGCCCGCGTCGCTGATCGGCATCGCCAGCGGCGCGGTCTATGGGGTGTGGCTGGGGTTTGCGTTGTCTTGCGCCGGCACCTTGTGCGGAGGCTGGATCGCCTTCGCGCTTGCACGCTCGCTGTTGCGGCCCTGGGTGGCAAGGCACATCGCGGCGGGTGCCGGCGGCCGGGTGGCCGAGCTGGACGCTGCCATCGGTCAGGACGGGTGGCGGCTGGTCTGCCTGCTCCGCGTCTCGCCGGTAATGCCGTTCGCGCTGACGAGCTACGCGCTGGGGCTGACCCACATATCCGCCCGCGACTACGTGCTGGGCACATTTGCTGCGTTGCCGGCGCTGCTGGGCTACGTGGCGGCCGGGGCGATGGCCGGCGGGGGATTGAGGCTGGCCACCGGTCCGGCGAGCGGTTACGGCCCGATGCATTGGGCGCTGGCCGGCGTGGGCGCGGTGTCCACTGTGTTCCTGATCTGGCGCAGCGGCAGGCTGCTTGCCGCGTGCGGGTTGCTGCCGCGCGCTCACGGGGCTCGCTCGACCGGGCGCCGATTGTAACGACAGCAAGGTAAGGCAAGGCCTTCTTTTCTGAAGAAAAGAAGCAAAAGACTTCTGGTCCTGCTGTCGCGATGGTTCTGCAACACGCGCACATGGAAACAAAAGTTTTTTGGTTCTTTTTTTCAAAAAAGAACCGCTTGCCTTGCTCGTGATCGGGCGAAACCTCGGGCCGATGATGTCATCAGCGAGGGGACGTCCGCTTGGTGGGATCGGGCCATAGGCGGGTGAGCGTGCGCACGAGCACCACCATGCCAAGCGCCGCGAGCAGCAAGGCTAGGCTGTGCGGTTCAGGTATCGCGGTGGCCGAACTGGGCGGAGTGGCTGCTTCGGGCGAGATGAAATGTTTCGCAGGAGCAGTATAGCCGGGCAATTCGACGGGGAGTGACACTCCGGCGGCCGACGGCCCTGTAGGCGACGTGGTTGTCTGCTGCGCGCCGGGCGTGACGTTGGAGCGCGAGGATCCGAGGAGTCCGGACGCTGCCAAGCTGCCCGCGAGCGCGGAGGCGGCCAGGAGACCACCGGCGGCCGTATTGGCGCTGCCGGCCAGAACTCCGCCAGCGGTTGCTTTCGAGGTGGCAGTCTGCACGCCGGCAGCCGCCAATTTCGCGTTGCCGG
Source organism: Acetobacteraceae bacterium (assembly GCA_965198755.1). Lineage (GTDB taxonomy): Bacteria > Pseudomonadota > Alphaproteobacteria > Acetobacterales > Acetobacteraceae > BOG-908. Next base: position 1,261,366 of record OZ240673.1, on the reverse strand, counting down.
CCGCGATCTTGGTTTTGGCTGCGACGGCAGGCTGGTCCTGCGCGAAATGCTTGCCGCAGGCTCCACCAACGCGCTCGGGTGCCGGAACGTGGTGGATTGGCGCGTGGTGCACGTGGTGGACGTGCTGGCGGAACCGGCCCACGACGTGGTGGATAGAGTGGTGGTGGCCCGTGCTGCCGGTTGCTTGCGCGGCTGGCGCGGTCTCAGGCAGGCAAGGATCCGTGGCCACTGGGCGCTCCGCATGCTGTGTTCATGCTTATGCGCCGGTAAGGTTAATACACTCTTTGCAAACCTCCACAGTAGAACGCATGCGGTCTTCCTCAAGGAACACCAAAATGTTTGTTCTTTAACGCGCGCTTTGTAGAAAATTCCACGACAGCCGAAACAAAAGTTTTGCGCTTCTTTTTTTCAAAAAAGAAGGCCTTGCTTTCTCTTCAGACGAGCAATTCCAATACAGCCTGTGCCGCCGCCTCCGAAGGCGTTCCTTCCGACGACTGCAAGCTTGCCATCACCGGTCCGAACGCAGCGCGCTGCGCATCTGCCGCCACACGATCCGTCAGCAGGGTGCGCACGGTCGCGGCCAGGCGCGCGGGTGTGCACTCCTGTTGCAGCAGTTCGGGCACGATCTGACGCCCGGCAAGCAGGTTCACCATTGCCACGTGCGGCACGCGGATCATTCGCCGCGCCATGGCGGCGGTGAGCGGGTTCACCCGGTAGGTCACCGCCATCGGCACGCCCGCCAGCGCCAGCTCCAGCGTGGAGGTGCCGGACTTGGTCAGCGCGGCGCCGGCGGCGGCGTAGGCATCGTGCTTGTCGTCGATCTCTGTCACGATCAGCGGCTTGCTGGCCCAGCCGGCAGCGTGGCGGGCGACCACCTCGGCCACCGCCGGCGAGCTTGGCACCACCGGCACCAAAGACGGGAAGTCCCGTTGCAGCAGCGCCACCGTGCGGCCGAAGACGGGGAGCAGGCGCGGCGCCTCGGTACGGCGGCTGCCGGGCATCAGCACCAGCACCGGCGCGTCGGGCGGGATGGCGTGGCGGGCGCGGAAGCGTGCGGCGTCACCCTTGTCGGCGCCGGATTGCAGGACCGGGTGGCCCACGAAAGTGGCTGGCAGGCCGTGGCCGGCGAAGAACGCCTCTTCGAACGGCAGCAGGCACAGCAGCTTTTCCCAAAGGCCGGGGAACTTGCGGGCGCGGTGCTCGCGCCAGGCCCAGACCTGCGGGCCCACGTAGTGGACGCGTTTGATGCCGAGGCCGCGTATGCGGGACAGCAGGCGCAGCGCGAAGCCGGGGCTGTCGATGGTGACGACAAGGTCCGGCCGCCGTGCCTCGATGTCGGCGACGGCCTCGCCCAGCCTGCGGTTGAGCGAGCGCAGGCGCGGCAGGATTTCCGCCAGGCCCATCACTGCCAGGTCGCGCATGGGGAACAGGCTGTGCAGGCCTTCCTGCTCCATGCGCGGGCCGCCGATGCCGATGAAGGCCAGGTCCGGACGCTGTGCGCGCAACGCCTGCATCAGGCGGGCGCCGAGGACGTCGCCGCTGGCCTCGCCCGCCAGCAGCCAGATGGTGCGGGCCGGCATCAGCCGTAAAGGGCGGCCGGGTCGGCGGTGACGGGCTGGGTCTCGACCACCTCGCCGTGGCGGAGGGCGGAGTAGAAGCAGCTGCGCCGGCCGGTGTGGCAGGCGACGCCGGTCTGGTCCACCAGCAGCAGCAGCGTGTCGCCGTCGCAGTCGAAGCGCAGCTCCACCAGGCGCTGCACCTGGCCGGAGGTTTCGCCCTTGCGCCACAGGCACTGACGCGACCGGCTGTAGTAGCAGACTTGGCCGGTCTCGATGGTCTCCTGCACGGCCTCGCGGTCCATCCAGGCGAGCATCAGCACCTCGCCGGTATCGTGCTGCTGGGCGATGGCGGGGATGAGGCCGCTGCCGTTGAAGTGGAGTTTTTCCAACATGCCGGCCGTCATAGGGGGCGGGTTGAGTCTGCGCCATATGGCGGGACGAGCGGGATACGGAGGAGAGCAAGGCAAGCAGTTCTTTTTTGAAAAAAAGAACCAAAAAAACTTTTGTCTCCCGGAGGTGCGCCGGGATGAGGCGTGGTGTTCAAGTTGACCGCGACAGCTGTGATCCTGAGGAGGCGCAAGGAAAGCAAGGCCTTCTTTTCTGAAGAAAAGAAGCAAAAGACTTTTGTATGGCTGTCGCGGCGTTTCCCTCAGCGCGCGCGCAAGGGAACAAAAGTTTTTTGGTTCTTTTTTTCAAAAAAGAACCGCTTGCCTTGCCTTTCAACCGGCCAGGTTTCGTACTCTCAATGTCACCGCAAGACGTTTCTGTGCGGGTCCACGCGCAACGATACCGACGCGCATAAATCCAGCCAAGGATGCCGGCGCTGCATGTCAGCCGCCAGCGCCTCGCGGTTCTCGCGTTTCTCGGTCGTCGTGTGCAGCATGGAGCCGCCGTGCACGCGGTATTCGGCAAGCACGTCAGGCAGGTTGACGCCGTGAAAGCCGCGTTCGGCGAGGCGGCACCAGAAGTCGAAATCCTCCCAGCCATGCTGCACGTGGTCGAAGCCGCCGGCGGCGGCCCAGGCGGATTTGCGCACCAGGGCCATGGCGTCGATGTAGTTGCCGGGCTGCAGGCGCAGGGCGGAGTAGGGTTGGTCGCCGAAGACGTCCGAGGCGGTGCCGAACTGCTGGATGGCGGGGTAGGCGAACGCCGCGCTGGTGCCGGAGAGAGCGCGCAGCAGGCTCTCGCAGGCGGTGGGACGCAGGCGGTTGTCGGCGTCCAGCGGCAGCACAAAGGGGGTTTCCGCGGCGGCAAAACCGCTGTTGCGGGCGAAACCGAGTCCGGCGTTCTGCGCGTGGCGAAGCACGCGGATGCGATTGAAGCGCTGCTCGTTCGCGCGCACCCAGTCCAGCACCATCTGGCCGGAATCGTCGGGCGAGGCGTCGTCAACCACCACCAGGTCCAGCCGCTGCAGTGTCTGGTCGGCGACGGATTGCAGCGCTTCGGTCACGTAGTCTGCGTAGTTGAACACCGGCACGATCACGGTGACTGCGGCGTCGGCCATCATGTCGCGCGCGAACAGGGTGGTGCTGGCGGGCACGCAGGGCGCGGCGCTGGGCGGCAGGCTGGCACGATAGCGGACGCGCTCGAAGGCCGCGGCACCGTCCGAGCCGCCTTCGATCTGCGCCAGCATCAGGGCAAAGGCGTCCGCCCGCGCTTCCGGGCCGAAGCGGGCGAGGCTGGTGTGGTAGGCAGCCTGCGCGAGGCGGGCGCGCTCGGCCGGGTCCTCGATCAGGCGGACCAGTGCAGCGAACCAATCGTCCTGGCTGTCGGCCAGCAGACCGTTAGCGCCGTGCTGGATGGCGCGGCGGAACGGGCCGGTGGGCGAGGCCACCGTGGGCACGCCGGCCAGCGCAGCTTCGAAGAACTTCAGCTCGCTCTTGGCCTCGCAGAACGGGTTGCCAGTTTCGAGCGGTGCGATGTTGATGGCGAAGCGGGCGATCTCGGCGGGCAGTTCGGCGAGCGGGACCATGTCGCGCCATTCGATGCGGTCGGCGAGGTCCTCGAACTCGGGAAACTCGTGGATCAGCACCAGGCCTTCGCCGCCGGACGGGTCGCGGAACAGGGTCAGGCGGGTCTGCGGGTGGGCGCGCAGCACGCGGGCGATGGCGGGAGCGGCGCGTGCGAAGTCGCGCTGGTGGGTGCGCGAGCCGCCGGCGTAGCCGATGCGGACCAGGTCGTCGGCATAGGTGAGCCAGTCGCGATGGGCGCGGCGGGCGCTCGCGTGGCTGGCACCGTCAAAGCCGTTGGGCAGCACGGTGGCCGGCCGGCCGGTCTGGCGGACTTGGTGGGCCAGCTCCTCGGTGGGGCAGGTGACCAGGTCGCAGGCGCGCAAGGTTCGGCCGATCAGGCGGAAGAACTCCTGGGTGTCCTGTTCGGAGAAGCGCTGCGAGCGGATGCCGTCGATGACCTCGATGGTGGCGAGCTCCGGGCGGAACATCAGGTCGTCCACGTCGAAGACGACGGTCGCACCCTGTTCGTGCGCCACCTGAATGATGCCGGCGATGTGGGTGCTGTACGGCACGCGCCACAGCACCACCAGGCGGGCGCCGGCGAGCTCGGCGGGGCCGACCGGGCCGGCGACGGACGCGCGCGCGTCCAGGCCGAGGGCGCGCGCGGCGGCGACGTAGCGGTCCACCCGGTAGGTGGTGCCGGGGGTGTGGTCCTCGCCGCTGATGAACAACAGGTGGCGCCGCCGCGGCGCGCCGGCGGGTGCGGGTGCGGCGGACGCTGGGTGCATTGTCGGGATGGCGGATTTTGCAGGCGCAGGTGTGGGGGCGGCCGTTGCAGGGGTGGTGGCCACTGCGGGCGGCGGCGTGTCCGTGGCAGAGGCGGTGGTTGCTGCGGGCGCTGGCGTGTTCGTGGCCGATCCAGGAGCGTTAGCCACGAGCGCTGGCGTGTATGTGGCAGATGCAGGCGCGGCGGACACTGGCGCGTCGGCGGGCGCTGCCAAGGCGACGGATTTTTCGGGCGCCGGCACGTCGCTGGGCACCGGCGGGCGGATGGAGGGGGCAGGTAGCGGCGAGGCCGGGTTAGGGGAAAGGCGGGCGGCGGGGGCGCCGAGCAGGCGCCGCAACGGTGCCGTCAGCCGCCAGCTGGTGGAGGAGAGGATGGCCGCGCGCGTCGCCTCGAGCGCGGCTGCGTGGGCCTGGGCGCCGGCAAGGGCCGCCTCCGTCTGCGCAGCTATGGAGCGTATGTGGTGCAGCTCGGCCTTGGTGGCCGCCAGTTCGGCTTCGCTCGCGGCGCGCTCGGCGTTGCCCGCCGCCCGTTCGGCTTGCAAGGCGGCCAGCCCGGACGCGGCCACCAAGTCTCGCTCGGCCAGCTCGCGCTCGCGGGCGGAGACGTCGTAGCGGGCGCGGGCGAGGTTGGCTCGGACCGTGCGGTGCGTCTCGGTGAGCGACTGCCACATCGGGAACAGCTTGTTCACCTCGGTCTGCGCCGTCTCCGCCCAGCTGCGGGTGGCGTTGAGGTCGTGCTGCGTTTTGGCCAGCGTTGCGGCGAGCTGGTCCTGCGCCTGCAGATGCCGGCGCATGTCCCGGGTGGCGATCCAGCGTTCGCCGATCAGGCCGAACCGGTCGCGCAGCGCGGCGATGGCGTGCGGGTCGCGCAGCGCGCACAGCTCGGCGACGCTGCCCTGCACCTCCGGACCGCAGGCGAGCACGCCAAGGCCGTGGCCGTGCAGGAACTCGAAGGAGGGATGGCGGTCGCGCAGTTCCGCCCACAGGCGCCAGACGCCGAAATCGCCCTGCCGCACGTTGGTGTCGTGGAACAGCACGACCGCGCGTGGCGAGAGTTTTGGCACCCAGGTGGAGAAGTCGTGCGAGACGTCCTCGTAACGGTGCCGCCCGTCGATGTGCAGGAGGTCGATGCTGCCGTCGAGCACGAAGCCGAGCGCCTCGTCGAAGGTGGCGCGCAGCATGGTGGAGAAACCGGCGTAGTGCTGGTCGTGAAACTTGACGAGGTCGGCGTAGACGTTGTCGCCGTAGAAGCCGGCGTGTTCGTCGCCGCGCCAGGTGTCCACGGCGAGCGCGCTGGCGTCCACGCCTTCTCGCAGGACGGCCTCGCAGAAGGCGGCGTAGGAGACGCCGTTGTGCGAGCCGAGCTCGACGATGCTGCGGGGGCGGTGCTGGCCAACGATCCAGTGGGCGAAAGGCACGTGGCCGAACCAGGCGCTGTCTGCGCCGAGGCGGGAGGGACGCCAGAAGAGGGGGGCGAGTTCGGGGGCGGTGAGGGCTTCTATGGGGTTCATTGAGGATGCATCCCAGAAAGCAAGCGGTTCTTTTTTGAAAAAAAGAACCAAAAAACTTTTGGTCCTTGAGGTACGCGTTGCGGAAAGGTCCGCGACAGCCGGCGCAAATGTTTTTTGCTTCTTTTCAAAAAAGAAGGCCTTCCTTGACTCGTTTCAGTGTAGCATGCAGCGCCTCCGCCTGCGCCGCATACCCCATGATCTGCGCCGCCTGCGGATTACGATATTTTGCCAACTTGCGAGGCATGTTCAGCAACGCCTCAACCGCGGCGAGCAGGCCGAGGTGGTTGCCGTCCAGCGGGATCAGCGTGCCGTTCACGCCGTGCTCGATCGCTTCGGCCGGGCCGCCGCCAAGCGTTGCGATCACCCACACGTCGCGGGCCAGCGCCTCGCGCACTGTGAGGCCGAAGCTCTCCTGCCACTGCGAGGGGAACACCAGTACGTCGACGCCGGCGAAGAAGTCGTCAATACCGTCCTGCGCGTAGGCGGGCACCACCGAGAGGCGTCCGCGCACGTGCCAGTCGTCCGGCTTCACGCTGGAGAAACCCAGGTTCAGCGTGTTGTCCACCAGGATCAGCTCCCAGTCGGCGCGGTCCAGCGCTTCGAAGGCGCGCTTGGTGACGGTGTAGCCCTTTACATCCACGTTGCCGCCGACATAGGCGAATCTCAGGTTCGCGCCCGGGATGCGCGGCTGGCGGGTGACGGGCAGGCGTACGCCGTTGGGGGCGACCTCGATGCGGTCTGGGGAGATGCCGTTCGCGAGGTAGAGCGCGCGGTGGGAGTGGCTGGGCGAGAGCAGCAGTGCGGCACCGCGCAGGGCGGCGTGCATCAGCCTGGCACGGCCTTCCAGGTGGTAGGCGACAGGCACGCAGTTCTGGCAGACATGCAGGTCGATTTGCGTCTGGAAACAGTAAGTGCCGTCGGCGCGCACCATGAACTGCCGGTCGCACAGCCACCAGGCGTCGTGCAGGGTGATCACGTAAGGAATGCCACGGCGTGCGCAGGCCAGGGCCAGACTTGCGCCGAGGCCCTGGATGGCGTGCAGGTGCACCACGTCGGGACGCACCGCGTCTAGAACACGCTCGAGGGCGGCGCCGCAGGCCGGGTCGTCGAAGGTGCCGACCGTGTCGCCTTCGGCGGTGGGGACGGCGAAGACGGTGATGCCGTCCTGGTTGGTGCGGGTCAGGGCGCGGATCGGCGCGTCGAGCGGCAGGCCGGTGAAGACGTGCACGTCGGTATCGCCGCGCGCGTGCAGGCGGCGGGCCATCTCCTCGACTACCAGCGTGGCGCCGCCGTAGCTGCGCGGCGCGTAGTAGATGTTGGCGAACAGCACGCGCAGGTCACGGGCCGGCCTGCGGTCCGGGGCGCACAGCAGCAGCGGGGCGACCTGGGTCCGGGCGATCGCTTCCGGCGCGTAGCGGTCGAGCGTGGCGTGCAGCGCGGCCTGGCCGATGCGGGTGCGCAATGCACAGTCTGTGGCGAGCCGGTTCAGCGCGTCGAACCAGGCCTCGTCGTCCTCGGCGAGCAGGCCGGTCTGGCCGTCGGCGATGGCGTCGGTGAAGTGGGCGCGCGGCGAGCAGACCGAGGGCACGCCGAGGATGGCGGCTTCGAGGAACTTGATGTTGCTTTTGGCATCGTTGAACAGCGTGGGCTCGAGCGGGGCGATGCTGACGTCGCACTCGGACAGCAGCGCCAGGTAGCGGGCGAAGGGGACCGGCGGCAGGCGTTCGACCTGGGCGCCCATGGCGGCCAGCTCGGCCGGAAGCGTGAGTTCGCCGACGATGCGCAGGCGAACGTCCGGACGCGCGCGCAACAGGCGCAGCAGGGCAGGGACCGCCTGGCGGAAATCGGCGTCGTGCGTCTTGGTGCCGGAGCCGTAGCCGATCAGCAGCGTGTCGCGTGCGGGTGCGGTGGCGCGGGCGGTGCGCAGGTCCGCCGCCAGGCGGAGCGTTTCGGTGTCGAGCGCGTTCTCGACGACCGCGACATCGGCCAGGCCGGCGGTGCGCATGATTTCGGCTAGGTGCGCGGTGCTGGCGATGCCGGCGCCGCAGGCCAGCATAGCCGCGCGGTAGAGGTCCACGCCGGAGAGGATGCCCTGGCGCATGTCCGGCTCCAGCGAGTCGACGTTGCGGTTCTGCAGGAACAGCGGCGCGTCGAAGATGAGGTCGTCCACCTCCCAGGCGAGCGGAAGGCGCAGCCGGTGCATCGCCGCGATCATCTCCAGCACGGCGGGGTAGCCCGGCACGCGGTAGAGGATCGCCTGGGTGGCGAGCGAGGCGGCGGCGAGGCACTCGTCCGTGCGGCGCCAGTCCACGACCTGGCAGGGAATGCCGAGCCGGGCGAAGTGCTCCTGCTTCTGCCAGACGCGGTACTTGGCACATTGCTGCAGGGTGAGCTCGGCGACGATCAGCACGCTGGGTGCCAGGCGTTCGCACGGCGCCGGCATTTGGCTGGGCTCGGCGGGCAGGGCCGCTTGCGGTGCCGCGGGGTGTGTGGCGGCAGCGGCGGTGCGGTGCCGGCGGCGGTAATCCTGCGCGGCTTTCCAGGCGGCGGCCGGGCCTTCCCGGCGGAGCAGGCCTGCGCCGCGGCGCAGCAATCTTGCTTCGGCTGACGCGTCTGGGGGCACGCCGCGGGCCAGATCCACCGCCAGGCGCAGTGGCAGGGTCAGGCGCCAGAAGAAGCTCGCTTGCATCGCCTGGACCTGTAACCGCATGGCGTGTGCCTCGCCGCCCTGGCCGCCGGCACGCAGGCCCTGTACGGCGGCGCTGGCGGCGGATTGCTCGGCCAGCAAGGCGAGTCGGGCGCATTCGGCGCGCAGGGCTGGGATGTCGTCTGGCATCTTGGGGGAGCGCTAGCGGGAGTTTGTCTGAGGCACAAGCAACGCGTTGCTTGCAAAAAGGGCCGAACAACATCCGGCCTCGTTTGGCATGCGTTGTGGAAGCGTCTCGTTTCAGTCGTCCGCGACAGCACAGAAGAAAGTTTTTTGCTTCTTTTCCAAAAAAGAAGGCCTTTTTTCCTGCCGATCAGCCGAACCAGAGGTAGGTTAAGACCATGAAGCGGGCTCTTGTGACAGGTTTGGCTTTGCTCTGCGTAGCGGGTTCCGCTTCGGCGCAGATATCAGGCGGCGGCGGACGGGGCGGTGGTTCAGGCAAGAACGACCACGCGGCCGACCTGCCGCCGCCGCTGCCGGAGATAAAGCCTCAGCCGGATCCGCGGCAGCGTTTGGACCCAGGTGCCCTGCTGTGCTCCACAGAGGCGCAGTTGCGTCAGCACCAGCAGGCGGTGGCCGCCAGGCTGGCCGGCGGCTTTGCGCCGGAGCCCACCGGGTGCCGCATTGTGCGGGCGACGGTGGCGGTGAGCGTTCTCGGCCGCGACGGACCGGCGGCGACGGAGGTGAACCTGCCCGGTGCCACTCCGCCGGTGGGATGGACGGATTCGCGGCTGCGGGAAGCGTCCGGATCGCATTGACTTTGTTCGTGGCAGCGTGCCGCGCTGTCACGGCCGAAGGCTTGACCAAGGAGAGGCAAGGCAAGCGGTTCTTTTTTGAAAAAAAGAACCAAAAAACTTTTGTTCTCTTGGGTTCGCGCTGCAGAGCCTTCGCGACAGCAGGGACAAAAGTTTTTTGCTGCTTTTCAAAAAAGCAGGCCTTGCTTGCTTTCTGGCCAGTGCAAACGGCTGCCGGTCCGCGCCGCGCCACGTCAGACCCGACTGGCGGGGAAGACGTGACGACGAGAGGTCGAAGTCTGGCGAGCAGCCGACGCCAGCTGTACATGCGTTTCGCCACGGGGTAGCTGGATGGTTGCAGCTCGGCTCTGCCGGATAGACCGGTATGCTCACGACCATCCGAAATCGGTTGGCTATATCGGCGTGGCTGCAGGCGAACACAGCCTGGCGCCGGCGCCGAGGTTCGTGTTTGGTGCGATGCCGGACACGCTTACTCACTCCATGTTCGGTGGAACCGCCTTGGAACCGGTCGGATGTTACGTTCTGCGGGACGCGACACTCGGATACGACGCCGTGCTGTTTCATGAGCGGACGGCGTTGTGCGCGTTAGCCTTGAACCATGCCGAAGATTATGTGGCACACGTGTTGGACCGCGGTCTGGGCGCGGATGACGGCGCGGCTGTCAGGCGCATCTCCGGTTCGGCCGCCTGCATCTTCGGTCCCGGGTACAACGTGTATGGACACTGGCTGGTGGACTTCCTACCTCGTCTGCACGTCCTGTCGAGGGCGGGCTACGATCTCGGCCGGCTGCGCTTCGTGCTGCCGCACGATTGTCCGGTGTTTGCCGTCAACCTGCTCGGCGCCATCGGTGTGTCGGCCGAGCAGTTTGTGTTCTACGATCATGTCGCCGAACGGGTTCAATTCGACGAATTGGTGGTTCCCACGAACCTGCGGACCGGCGGCCGGTTGCACTCGCTGTTTGCGTCGGCGACGCGTGGCTGGGTCAATCGTGTGTTGCCCGACGAGTCCGATGGTTCACCGGTTGCGCGGCTGTTTGTCTCCCGTGCCCTGACACGGTCTGAGCGGAACCTTGGCAACCGGGCGGTCATTGAACAGCTCGCACGTGCCGCAGGTTTCGAGATAGTGCATCCCGAAACGCTCAGTCCGCAGGACCAGATCGCGTTGTTCCGAGGTGCGCGTCAGGTCGTGGGCGAGTATGGGTCAGGCCTGCACGGTACAATCTTTGGTTCTGGCTCGCTTCACTGCTGTGCGTTGCGCGGCACCAGCCATTGGCTCGGTTTCATCCAGTCGAGCTTGGCGGGTGCGTTTGGCCAGTCAGTTAGTTACGTGTTCGGTCACGCGGAGGCGCACGCCGTGACGTATGATTTCGAAGTAGAGCCTGAGAACTTCCGACTCGCACTGCGATGTCTTGAGCTCGAGCTGCTTTCGCACTGAAAGCGATGGCAAGGGCGTCTTCGAGCAATCCATGGCGAGCGTACCTACATAGCGCCCGTAGAACGTCGCCTGGGCCGGCCGTTGGCGGCTTGCACCAGGTGGTTGAGGGGGCGGTCGCCTTCGCCATTGGTGGGGGAAAACTGATGCAGGCGCCTGAAGATGCCGGCAGTGGAATTCGAGAGGCGGCGCCGCAGCCCAGCGCCCCGTTGCAGCCGGGCAGTCCCCAATCCTGTGCGACGCCGTAGAGAAAAGCTTCGGTCCCCTGGATCAGGCCCGCGGTCGGAAAGGCGCCGTTCGGGGGCAGGGAGGTGGCTGTGTCATACAGGAACGAATACAGCGTGGTGACGGCGCCCGTCGGCGTCATGCAAAAGTTGGTGCCGCAGCCCAGGAAGCCGCCCAGGGACCGGAGGCACCGTCCCGCCCCGTCGTAGACCGTGGTGCCGCAGAAATTGCTGTCCGAGCCTGGAGGAGCTCCGCGTAAGGCTTGCTGCCGAGCGAGTAGTGGCTGGGCGCCTTGCCGGCATAAGAGAAGCGATGCAATGGCCTAATGGCGGCCCCAGGCGCCGGACCGAACGATCCCGCAGCCATCGCCAGGAGAAGCAACCACCTCCCAGGTCTCATGGGCCGCATGGGAAATCCTCCAGCGCTGCGCAGGCTCGTGCCGTCGTCGGCCCGAGCCCGATCGCCGCGGCGGCGAGCACAAGCACCATCGCGACCAACGCCAACGGCACTGGCCGTTCCGCGCTGCCGCGCCACGCTACGGCTTTTTGCCGTTCCAAGACTCGCATTGCCGGTCTCCCCACTGCTGGCCGGAGTGGAAACGGACGCCTCGCGGACGGACAAATAAATACTTCTCAAATGATATGAACGGTTTGTTTTCAATTACGTAACCGTGGTGGCCGCCCCCACGGCACCGGCCCTGTCTGCGCCTGCAAACGGCCCGCTAGACCATATCCAGCTCGTAATGCATATTTAGGACAAGCTGCCGCCTTGCCTTTCTCGCCATCGGAGTGATGCGCGGGAAGCCCGAACTCTCTGCGCCGCCGGACGGGACTGGCAGGAAAACGAGTTGCTGGCCTTGGCCGATCACGCGCTTGGGCAGCAGGCGGCGGCCGAGGCCGATCTGGCAAAGGTCCGTGCCGCTTTGGGAAACGACGCCGCATCTAACTACGCGGAAATCTACGCGCAATGGAGCCAGCCGGCGGAGGCGCTCCGCTTTTTCGACACTGCGGTTCGCAATCGCGACCCCGGCCTGCTCGATGTCCTGCTGGATCAGCTGCTCGATCCGCTTCGCGACGATCCGCGCTTTAAGGCCGGCTGGCGCGGCTGAAGTTGGCCGATCCGCACTAAGCTATGCCCAGACCGGCAGGCCTAATTTGCACAACGCTTTGATAGTGGCGGGTGGTTCAAACCTGAGTGCATTATGCACTTTGCACCAACGCTGCGGCTTGTATGAGCATGTATCCGACGAAGGCGACGACATGGAGTCCTGCCAGGGTCTCGGCGTATCGTTCGTAATCTTTGACGAGCCGACGGCAAGGTGTTGCCCGGGCGAGAGACCTATCAACAACCCAGCGGCGCGGCAATAAAACAACCCAGGTTTTTGGCAGGCGTGCGGGCAACGGGCGATCCAATCCGCCGAGTGCCTGGGATCTTCCTCAGGGTCTTTGTCTGATGTTCAAGCCGGAGGAGGTGGCGCGAGACAGCGGCGGGCCGAGTCCGGGGCGACCACGCTGGCCATATTTACGAGCTGGCGGGTGATAGGTCCTTCACGTTGGCCGACCTGGTCTCGGTGGTGGGCGAAGCGTCGGGCAAGCGGATCGCCTATCAGAACATGACAGCGGAAGAGTTCCGGTCGGCAACGACAAAGCGGGCGTGCCGGAGACCCTCGCCATAGTCTCGTCGGACACGGATGCAGGCACCGAAAGGGGGGGTGCTCTTTGATGGTTTGGCGAGCTTGCCCGGCTGATTAGGCGGCCGACCACCCTTTCCGGAGCACGATCACTTCGTTTTGCAGGACGAGCAAGCGTTGCGATGAGCCACCGAGCCACGTATCTGCTTCGCTAGCAGTGTCAAACATGGCTCGCCCGGAGCTGCCGGCATGATTTGGCATTGTTCGCTCTGCGCGCGCCATCACCTGCCAGGATGGCGGCGATCTCCTCATGTTCAGATGCTGCGACACGCGCAAAGCGGGATCCATCACGCGTGGAACTGCCAGCGATACAGTGTCAGCTGGACTGCTCGCTCGCTGAGGCGCGCGTTGCCCGTCGCGCGTGAATGAGCTCCTGGAACGCGGCGGCGATCATTTGCCAGCGGTGCCTCCCCGACCTGACTATCGGCAGGTTGATGCGACCTTGCCGCAAGACCTCAAGCATTTCAGGGAAACGTTGCTGCCGCTTTCAACGCACGAAACCTCCGTTCTCGAGCCGAGTACGTTGGCGTGTGCTTTCTTAGAGCCGATCAAAACAAACTCGTAATCGAGAAGCGTGATTAAAGCGGCAGCCCTGAAAACAGTTTGACTTCGGAGAGCGCGACCACTGAATTGATGTCATGAATACCCGGAAGCTTGAAAAGCTTCTCAAACAACAGCCGTTCGTATGTATCGATATCGAAGGTGACCACCCGCAGCAGGTAATCAACCGCACCAAGCAGGGTATAGCATTCCACTATCTCCGGAATGGCGGCGACCGCGTCAGCAAAGGCGGTGGGGTCGGCTCGACCCTCGGTGGTAAGCCTGACTTGTGCGAACACGTGCGCCGTATAACCAAGCTTCCGGCGATCAAGTAACACTGATTGGCGCAAGAGGTAACCGCCCAACTTCAGCTTCTCTATGCGCCGCCAGCACGATGCCTGCGAAACTCCAGCCGCGTCCGCTATGCCGGAAATTGTTCGGCTACTATCCTTTTGGAGTTCACGCAGAATGCGGCGGTCTGCCTGGTCAAGGCTAATCGAGATCGACCGTAAACCGAAAAACTTATGCGTCAAGAGAACCTTTCCGATGAAAAACTGATCAAGACTTTTCAGTTTGTGGACAGTAGCTTGCTCTTGCAGGCAGCACCCAAGTTTTCCTGCAGAAGTCAGGAGACTGTTATGAGTAAAACTTCCAGATCTGGCGCATACAAGGCGATTTTGTTCTGGTGCGTAGCGTCCGGCTGCGCTGCTCAGCATGCTGCTCGCGCCGCACAGTTCGTAGCAGCGGACCTGCCAAAATCGGTCTCGACATACACCCTGTTGGGGCGTACGCTACACAGCCAAAAGATGGCAGTCGATCTCGTCCTGCCTCTTCGCGACTTGCCGGGCGCGGCAGCGTTCGTCAGCCAAATCACAAACCCTGCCGCCCCTCAGTTCGGCGACATCCTGACGCCGCAAGCTTTCGCAGACCGTTTCGGTGCGGACTCGGTAAGTTACCGTCTACTGGGAGAGTGGGCAACGGCCAACGGCCTGAGCCTGGGCGAGCCGAGTATCAGCCGGACCATCTTGAGTGTTCGCGGAACCGTCGGACAATTCGAAACACTTTTCGACGTCAATATCTCCGATTACAAGGCGAGTGATGGCCGTATCTTTTACGCGGCTGATCGACCGCCGTCTTTTCCGGACAACCTCGCAACTCGGGTCAGCAGCGTCGTTGGGCTCTCTGGACTAAACCAGTTCGAACCGTTGCTGCGGGTCCTTTCACCGGGAAGCCGAGTCCGATCTCTCGGGCATGGTGCGAACGGTGCTCTCAACGCCTTGGACTTGCGTACCGCGTATAACGTGCCGCCGCAATCACCGGCTTCCCCGACAGAAACGTTAGCAGTCTTCGAGCAGGGCGGCTATTTCCCCTCCGATGTCACGGCCTATCTCTCTAAGAACAATCTCCCGAGCGTTCCTGTGACGCCCAGATTGGTGAATGGTTACGGCGGAGGTGTGAACGATTCTGGTGTCGAGCTGGAGGCGGTCTTGGATGTCGACATGGAAGTCGCCGTCAATCCACTCGCTCAGCAGGTGCTGGTCTATGAGGACGGCGACGATAGCTTCGGCGTGGCACTCCTCGACTCTCTCACCGCCATGGCGAACGATGACAAGGCGCAGACCATCAGCATCTCCTATGGCACCGACGAGGTGATTCAGGGCCAGACCCAGATGGCCGCCGAAGGCCCGCTCTTTGTGCAACTTGCCGCACAGGGACAGCAGGTATTTGTGAGTTCAGGTGATGATGGGGCGTATGGTCGGACAGGGGTGGGCTACAACGTAGCAGACCCTGCATCCCAACCCTTTGTGACCGCCGTCGGTGGCACGACATTATTCACCAACAATGCCTCGCAGTATCTGACCGAGGAGGTCTGGAACCTACTTAATTCATATCACGGGGCGACCGGAGGTGGAGTCAGCACTTACTGGCCATTGCCAGGATACCAGAAATTTGCGGGGGCGGGAAATGGCGTCTCCAAGCTGTACCGCGACGTCCCGGATGTGGCCGCGGTGGCCGACCCGGAGACAGGGGTAGCAGTTTATTCCAAGATGAATGGCGGTTGGGTGACTATAGGTGGAACAAGCGTCTCGTCTCCGATCTGGGCCGGCTTCTACAGCGTACTTAATGCTGGTAAAAAGGGCGCAGGACTAGGGCAGGTCGGTTTCTTCAATCCTGCTCTCTACAGATTTTCAAAGGGTGGGAACGTTCCGTTTTTCGATGAAAACGACATCAAGGACGGCACGAACGGCAGCAAGCCGATTTATCACTTGCCGGGCTACAGCGCAGGGCCGGGCTATGACAACACAACTGGGTGGGGTTCGATCATTGGCTACTACTTCGTGCGCGACTTCATTCTCCAGCCAATCGTCAATGGGAAGAAGCCGCCACTCCCGCCAACAGGCCTCATTGGCAGCACGACTTCCACCAGCGCCTCAATCACCTGGAGCAAAGCGGACGGTGCTGCCGGTTATGCAGTGCTCGGGGCAGGTCCGACCTACATCACGCCGACCGCATTCACGACGGGCAACTCTGCCACCATCAACGGTTTGAAGCCGAATAGCTTGTATTCCTTCTTTGTCTACTCGCTTAGAAAATCCGGTATCGCTTACAACAACATCTATTTGACCACCGCGCCGGCAGACTGACTCCACTTTTTTCTCGTGTGGCTTGGTCCTGTCGGGATGTGATTGTTTTGACAGCCTTGAGCGCCTGACAGGCAGGGTGGCGACAGCGGCCGCCCTCGCCTTGCCGAGCCCCGCAAGGTCGCGTTGCTTGTCGTAACGCCGCGGACATGGGCCCTCGACCGGTTCCGTGAGTACCGGGTTCTCGCGCGTCTTGAGAACTGACGTGACTACAGGCATAACCCGCTCCAAGCCGGTTTAATCGAAATATTTGCAGCTTTCAGTGGATCGTTCTAGGTAACGAGTGTCGCGAAAAACCGCTGCTTGTGGTTGGAGTTTATCTCCGCACGTCGCCGCATACACGTTGTCCATGCGAAGGCGTGGTCAGCCAGCGTCTCCAAAAATACTCGCCAGCATCAGAAGTGCTGATGCGATGCTTGGAGCGCGAGCATGCAACCAGCCATCAGCATCATCGGCGCGGGCCCTGGCGGGTTGACACTAGCCCGCGTTCTGCACCGGAACGGGATTGAGGCGACGATTTACGAGCTGAGAGTTCGCCGACTGCCAAAAAGCAGGGACTTTTGCTCGACATACACGAGCAAAACGGCCAGCTCGCGCTCAAGGCAGCCGACCTTTACGACGCTTTCCAAAAGCACGTGCGGTCCGGCGAGGATGCCAAGCGCGTGGTGAACAAGGATGGAGTGATCCCGTTCGACAAGAGGGGCGACCATTCGTCCAAGCGGCCGGAGGTCGTTGGCCTTAGCACCCCAGCACCATCGGTGCGGTGATATCGCTGATTGGCAGCTTTCCGAAGGTCTGGAAAACATACGCTTGTAAGCTATCGAACACGTCCTTGCCATGCCGCTCGGTCAAGTGGCAAGGCTTCGAGCGTGCCAGCCTCGGGCAATGGCTTCGAAGGTGTGCGCAACGTCCGCACCGATCGCCTTGCGAATGGGTTTGAAAAGCCGGGTCCCTTCCTTCGCGTAGGACCGCCTTGGCGGCGTCCCGCTGATCGCGCGCCTCAAGTAGGCTCACCTTGGGATAGGAGCCGAAAGAAGCAGCTTTTCCTTGCCTTGATACACGTAACGGAGGCGCCAAAGCTTGCCACCAGACTTGGTGATGAAGAGCACCAAGCCGCCTGAGTCGTTCAGCTTGTAGTCGCGTTCCTTTGGACTTCGCTGCCCTGACACCCGCATCGGTAAGCACCTTACCTCCCTGCCGATCTACCCGGTTTTGCCCATCGGATACCCGCAATATACCCGCCGATCGCTGTGATCGGGCGGGTAAATCAGGGATGACCAAGGGTGAGTTTAGCCGGTAAGTGGCTGAAAGCTTAGCGAATTGGGGCTAAGCGGGAAGTGCCGGGAGCAAGGCCTGGCGGAAGGAGTGTCTGACAAAGTTAGGCGGAATGAAATCCCGGTTCGTCCAAAACACTGTGATATGACACAAGGTTTCAGTTTTCCGAACCACTCACAAACGATACGGGACCCTATTGAAACCCCCACCGTCGCGATATAAAGTGTAGCAAGGATGTTGGGGACTTGTTGCGGTGGTGCGAAATAAGCTGAACGCTGGGGCCATCGCCGAACTAGGCGCCGGCAATCACCCTGACGGAGGCAATCTTTACCTCCGGGTGATCGGCGGGAGTCGAACTTACAGTTTCAGATTCACGCAGCAAGGCCGGTCGCACTGGCTCACCCTCGGCTCCGCGGAAAACTGGAGCCTAGCCGAGGCCCGGAAGCGCGCGAGGGCCTATCGGCGCAGGTTGGACGACGGCGCGGACCTGGCGGCCGAGGTCAAGGCGGCCAAGGCGCCGGCCGTGGTCGGGAAGACGTTTGGCGAGGTGGCGGCTCTCTACATCGAAGCTCACCAAGCCGGCTGGCGCAGTGCCAAGCATGGCGCGCAGTGGCAATCCACCCTGGACCAGCACGCGGCGCCGCTCCTCAAGATGCCGGTTGCCGGGGTGGGGGTAAGTGACGTGCTGGGCGTCCTGGAGCCGATCTGGCGAACCCGGACTGAGACCGCAACGCGGGTGAGGGGGCGGATTGAGGCGATCCTCGACTACGCCACCGCGCGGCATTGGCGCGCGGGGCCAAACCCGGCCACCTGGAAGGGGCATCTCTCCGCCCTGCTTCCCCCGCGCGGCAAGGTGGCCCCGGTCGTGCACCATGCCGCGTTGACCTGGGCGGAGATGCCGGTGGTAATGGCCAAGCTCGCCTCCAGCCGGGGCACAGCGGCGCGTTGCGTGGCCTTCGGGGTATTGACCGCAGCGCGCAGCGCCGAGGCACGCGGCGCCCTCTGGCGCGAGGTCGACGTCACCGCCCGCGTTTGGACGATACCTGCCGGCCGGATGAAGGGCGGGCGGGAACACCGGGTTCCGCTGTCCGATGCCGCCCTGGCGATCCTGGCCGAGATGGCGCCGGTCCGGGGCGAGTCCGACCTGGTATTTGAGGGCGGCAACGTGGGGCGTTCGCTTTCTGACGTGTCCGTGTCAAAGGCCCTGCACACAGCGGCCGGCTCGTCGGACGTCACGTTCCACGGCTGTCGGTCGACCTTTCGGGACTGGTGCGGCGAGGCGGTGGCCGTGCCGCGCGAGGTGGCCGAGGCGGCGCTCGCGCACCAGAACCGCGATAAGGTCGAGGCAGCGTACGCGCGCAGCGACCTCTTCGAACGGCGCCGACAGCTCATGGCAGACTGGGCAGCGCATTGTTGTCCGCGGTCGGGTGCACGCTAAGCCACGCAAACCGTTGCACATTACGTTTGGTCTTGAAACCCGGCATCCGGCCTGAGCATGTGATTACAGGTTCAACCCGAACGGGATGCGATTATGAGTGAAAGTATCGCGACAACTGACCGATGGATGCTTCCCGTTGACGAAGCAATCCGCCTCTCCGGCCTGACACGTACCGGACTCTTCAACGCGCTGGCCGCCGGCCTCATCACGTCGCGCAAGTCGGGACGCCGCACGCTCGTCGAGACCGAAAGCTTGCGAAGCCACCTCGCGAGCCTGCCGGTCACGAAGTATGGCAAGTCTCGCCACAGCGACGCCACGGCGGGTAGGTGAGCCGTGGAAAACTCCTCTTCCCCGCAAGCTCGAAGCGACGCGTCTCCGCCAAGCCGGGTCCGCATTGACCTAGACAAGGTGTCGTTCTCCGGGCCGCTCTACGGCGCGCAGTTGGTCCGGGACACGCGCACAGACGAAACGGTAGTTGAAGTGCTGGTGCCGCGTGCGCCCGCGCCGGGGGTGTCCTGAGATGGCGCTCGTCGTTGTAGACGGTTTCGACACCTACGGTTCGCAGGCCGACCTGCAGAGCCGTGTGGGCACGCTCCAATGGTCGGAAGTTGTCCTCGTGGGCGGCTCCAACACTTTCGAGTTGATAACCGGGCGGGACGGTAGCGGGCAGGCTGTGGGCCTCTACGGCGACACGGCGACAACGGCGACGCTAGGCGGATCGTTCTCGGCTTCTCTCGTAAGCGGAACGATTGGCCTGGCGATCAAGTTCTACCCCGGCTGTCCAGCCTTCGCAGACCTCCAGATTATGGACTATATCGGGTTTGCGCCGCAGGCGACGATCCGGTTGACGCCGCTTGCGGGTGGCATCCAGGTCTACACGGGCGACCCCCAAGTCTCGTTGTCTGGCCTTCTCGCGCAGAGTTCCGCCAACGCCTTCAGCCCCTACGTCTGGAACTTCTTCGAGATACAGACGACGGTCGACCCGACCAACGGGCGGGTGCAGGTGAACGTCAACGGCAACCCCGTCCTCACGGCCACTGGCGCAACCAGCCGGCCGCCGGGGCAGGGCACCAACAACCCGGTGTCCACCACCTTCGACGGCTTCCGCGTGCGACTCGGGGCGACCCCGGGCGACTCCTATTCGCTCGCAATCGCGATCGACGACTTCTACCTGGCGGACACCACCACCGGTCCAGGCACCTACCCGTGCAGTTCATTCCTCGGCGACGTGTCGGTGATCACCGTTCGGCCCACGGCGAACAAGTCCGTGACCTGGACGCCTTTGCAGAACACAAACTGGCAGGAGGTCGGGACGCCGACGTTCGAGGGCGATGCGTCCTACAACTCGGCAACGGCGGTGGGCAGCCAGGACCTTTTTACCTTCGGATCACTCCCGACAAACGTCCTCGCCGTGTTCGGCGTGCAGACGCTCGGCGCCTACCGCAAACTGAACGCAAGCGCGCAGACCATCACCCAGGACCTCGTGTCCGGCGGAACCGCGGCGACCGGCGCGCCTGTCACGCTCTCGCTGGATTACACCTCCCACGCCAACCTCTGGACTGTCGATCCGAACACGAACGGAACTTGGACAGCCGCCAGCGTGAACGCACTGGTGGGCGGGTACACGCTCGCGAGTTGATTGCTACAATTTGCAGAGGAAGAGTTCTCGCGCATGCCAAATCTGTCAGGCTATCCGGTTCGATCCTCAGTCTCCACGACCGACCGCCTCCCGATCTGCACCGCCGGAAGCGACGAGCTGAACGGCGCCGCGGTAGCTCAAATCCTGGAAGCAGCCGGCGCCGCGGTGGTCGTTCCCGACAGCGCGCCACTGCTCGGAAGCAACGCCGGCGGGACGCTCTCATCGGTGCAGGTGGGCTCCGGGCTCTCGCTGGTAGGCGGAGTCCTGTCGGCGAGCGGTGCGTCTGCGGCCTCTTACCTCGGCCCCATACTCGGCGAAGGGGCCGCGCTGGTGCGCCCGACCCTGGCCAGCCTGACGCAAGTCGCGCAAGCCGGCGTTGCCGCGGGCAGCATCACCTACACCGAGACAACGCCTGGCCCGATCACGTTGGTGAGCCAGAACTCGGGCTACAACGTGACGGCGCTTTGCCTCGCTCCACCCACATCGGGGAACTGGTCTTACGACATGCTGATCGAGGCGTTGCCGTTCGGATCGGGTCCAGGCCTCTATCTGGAAGACGCCACCGGCCGTGGATTCGTGGCTTACTTCTATGAATCGGCCGCCTGGCTTGGCCAATATACGACGGCCAGAAACAACTATGTCAGCCAGTACATATCCTACAATCCGATCAATACGCCTCAGACGTTGTGGTATCGTATCCAGTGGGACGCGACGGCACAGTCCACCACCATCCTCGTTAGCTCGAACCGCCTCGTATGGTCGTTGTTTGGCGAGGCCCTTCTCGTGTCGGCCGGAAACCTGGGTGTTCCAGTCCTGCTTGGCCCGGGGTGCATTAACATTGGCGCGTTCGGCGCGCAGATGCATCTGTGGCACCTCGCGCCGTCCAGCACGGTTTGACCATCTGGAACCTCGCATCTGTCCAAGGTAAAATTCTGCCAACCTTGCGCGCTCGTGCACCTGTGCAGCGCGTGCGTGTCGTGCGCGAACGGGCACAGCGCCGCCTATGGGGTTTCCCCCACCCCGGGGTGCCTCGACATAGGTGGCGGGGGTTTCTTGACACCGTAAAATCCGGTCGAGCAACCGGTGTTGGCTCACTTTTTCACGTCGCCAAAATGGCGCAAACACCGGCTTAACTTGGGCGCCGGGTGCCCGGCTGACGCCGTTCTAGGCGCCACTCCGGGCCGCTCTGGCGGGTTCTACGCCGCGGCCTGGTCGAGGGGGCCGGGAAGCCGGCGGGCCGGCGTGGCGCCTCCGCAAGCCTCCTAGGCCGTCTCGTAAACGCAGGACAGAATGACATCGATGTGGGCCTCCGCAGTAGCGCCGCTTGCGTCCGGGCTCCACATGCGAACAAACCCAAGCGCCGCGGTGCGAAGCGCCTCTCGCCTGTCGAAGTCTTGCATGAACTGCTGATAGGCAGCGCGCATCCCCGGATGGCTGGGCCGCCACTCAGTTGCGTTCACTGCACCCGCACCAACCTCAAGAGCTTGCGTCATAATATTCTGTCCTTTCCGACGAGCGTTACTGATCTCGCCATACTTAGATGCCACAAAACTCATTGCGAAAGCAAGCCGAAAGACACCTGCAAATGCAAAAAGTCTTGATACAGCCTTACACGTCATAATATTAGAACGTTGCGGTGCCGGTTCTTTCCAAGTCGATTCCTTGCACCCGGCCGGCTGGAGGAGTAGAACGTTACGTATACGGTCGGGATGCTAGATGCATCGCCGCTACCCGGAACCGCACGAGGTCGGCCTATGAACCAGAGCGAAGCCGCGCAGGTCCTTTCCACGCTGTCACTCCGGCAAGCACAGGCGGTGGAAACGCTCTTGCCGCGCCTGCAGGAGAGAAATGTCCTACGCGACGCGTTGCTCACGGCCTATCGGTCGGTGCTGCCACCGGGCTCGCCAACCAGGCACGCCGCCCGCTTGGCGGCCGAACTACGCACCGCAGACCCGCGCCACCCCCACGCCCCGTTACTAGCGCTAGTGGCGCTACTCTCGCGCCGCGGGATTGCACCAGGCTCAAAAACTATCGAGCGGGCCTTGCTTAAAGCCGATGCCGCGTAGGTAGTTAGACGCCGATCCATGTCCCAAGTGTGGGGTATGGACATTTATGTTACCAAACCGGATTATCTCTTTCAGACGCGGCGGGTTGCTCGCGACGGGATGGGAGAGACGGGGATGAGCCTGAAAACTTTGCTGCTCGGCGACACCGATCTCGCGAGTGTCCGCAGAGCCAAACTGCGCACCGAACGCGAGTTGGCCGTCGCAAAGGCCGCCGTGGTGGATGCACAAACCGCCTACGAGGTTGCTCTCGAAGAGGGTGCCGACGACGAGGCTATGAGAGCCGTTGTCGACAAGCAACACGTGGCCGGTTGGCAGGTGAACCGCCTGGCCAAAAAACTCACCGCGGCCAGTGCGCAGATCGCAACCCTTGAGGCGCAAGCGCGCGGCGCGCAGTTGAAGAAGCACCTCTCAGAGGTTCTCAACAAGGCACTAGAGCACGGCAAGGTCGCTAAAGCCGCGAGTGCATCCTACTGGGCCAGCGTGGCCGCCCGAACCGCCATGTTTGAAGCCGGCTTCTCCCGCGAATTAGATTCTGTGGAAATGCCGCCGCTTTTCGTGGCCGATACCACGAGCCAGTTTTCTGCCGACCCGGCGAGCCACGCTCACGACCATCTCGATCGGTGGGTTTGGAACATGGAGCAGCTCAAGAGAAAGCTGGAGGTCGAATCGTGACCGAAGAACCGACACGCCGCATTGTCATCTTGCGGAAAGGTATCGAACTGACGCGCCTCACAGAAACGCCCGGCGGCGCTCGCCACTCCGAGACTTTCTCGCCGGTGCACGGCGACATTCTGGACTTGCCGGAGCTACAGGCCGAGCGGCTGGTACGCACTGGCGCGGCGGATTTTGTAAAGGAGTGCGCGTCATGCTGAACCCCCTGAACCCTTTTCTGGTCGCGGTCGGAGTGGCAACCGGACCCGCCGGGCCGCAGGCGGTCTACGCCGACCTGAGTAACGGCGTTGACGGTGGCCACCCCGGCGCCGTCAACCTGACGGTGGGTCCGGGTTGGTCAATCTCGCTTGTGCCACGCCAGCATCTCCTGCCCGTCCCGCCCTTCCTTTGTGGCTCCGCAGTCCCGCATGTGTCCGCCGCCGTATTCGGGCCAGGCGCGGTGCTGGCGCTCCTACTGCCCGAAGCCCTTGGATTCCAGTCTGCGGGGGCGGGGCAAGTCACTGCTTATCTCTAACCCTATAATCAGGAGGCAAACGTCATGCTTCGCAAAACTTTGTCCAGTACGCCTACTACAATCGGCGATCGCACCGCTCGCTTTGTTATCTCTGACGAGTCCGTGGACCGACAGAACGAACAAGTTGTGCAGTCGGGCGGAGACTTCTCGCTCTACCTGCAAAATCCCGTAGTGCTGTACGGGCACGACCCAATGTTCCCGATCGGAACCGGCGCGAACATCCGGCGCGACGGAACCAAGACGATCGCCGACCTCACGCTGGCTCCGCCGGGTGTCTCGCAGAAAGCCGACGAAGTTTGGGGCTTAATCAAGTCGGGCATCCTGAAAAGCACGTCTATTGGCTTCGATCCCGTCGACGTCGAGCCTATGGACCCCAGCCGTACGCGCGGCCCACTCAGGTACAAACGTTGGATTCTGTGTGAGATTTCGATCTGTGCGATTCCGGCGCAGAGCCGGGCCACCCTTATCGATGCCACCAACGCGAAATCGCACAACGCGGACCGGGCTGCGCGCATGCAGCGCGCGGCGGAGGTGATGGCCAAAGCTGAACGCATGGAGAAGGCGTGGGAGCAGACCAAGAAGGGCTTCCCGACTGCCGCGCAGCTCGCCGCTACGCTCCCGCATCCCGTGGACACCATGACGGCCGCCGAACGCCGTTCGTACGCGCAGACCGTCATCTCCCGCAATGCGCCGCCGGCGCCGCAAACCCCGCCCACACTGTACGAGGCGGAGTCTCGCCGTGCAGCGGCGCACGCGGCGGCGGTGGGCGGGCACGCACAAGCCAACTCAAAGTCCCAAAGGGTGATCCGCGCGGGGCGGTTGGTGGCGCCGCATGGCCGCATTGGCGGGCTGGGGAACCTGTAAGATGAAGACTGGAGCGGTGCGCGCTGCCCCTGTGGTGGTGCCTTGCGGAGATTGGCGTGAGCGGTTGTCGCGGGTCGCGGTACACCGAGCCGAGCGGTCTATCCGCGCGGTCACCTTCAATGAACCGATCCGGCGTGACAGTGCGCCGCGCGTTGCGGCTGAGCAGGTGTTTGCGCCGCGCAAGCAGGAGCCAAGCCAATGACCGGCGTGAGCAAGCCGGCGAGGAAGCCGGCGTCGGTCCGGCTCCCGGACGAACCACCGACGCGGCACGTCCTAGAACCAACCCTGTCGGTGCGGGCGGCGTTCCACCCTACCGCGACGCCGCGCTATGCGGTGGTGGGGAGCCCCAAATACCCCGACCACACGGTGCGCGCCTTGCTGCGTGCCACATACATCCGGGACTCGCGGCAGTGCTTGATCTATGCGGCGAAACGCTTCCGGGTGTGGAACGACGCCGAGCGCGTGTGGGGTGCGGTCGACGACGAGGCGATCGAAGCGTTTCTCTACCGTGCCGCGGCCGATAATCGGTGGCCGGCGACGCCGCAACACGTCCGGCGACTCTTGAAGGTACTTCGCCTGGAAGTGTTCTGGCCACCGCTCGCGCTGCGCTGCACGGGCCAAGGCTAGAAACTCGTTTCTCATTCGTGGTATTTCGAGGGTCAGGAGATAGAGAGAAGGCCGAGCAGTATCCCGCTCGGCCTGGTTACTCTGCGCACCCTGACAAGGCGCACTGTATGCCGGGTAGCTTTGGGATTCAATATCCTGGCTTGGAGTCCGCCTACATGTTGCCCCTCGAAGAACCCTCGCCGACCGACGCCGCGCCTGGCGCCGCGCGCTCCGACGCGCCCGCATCCGGCCCGAGCAAGCTGGACCACGCGCTCGCGTGGGCCGCGCGCGGGTTCCACGTGTTTCCGCTTTCGCCCGGCTCGCGCATCCCATTGCCGGACAGCCGCGGACATTTGGACGCGACGCGTGATGCCGAAACGATCGAGCGGTGGTGGCGGGACCCACTCACGGGCTCGGTCCGCGACTACAACATAGGATGTTCGCCGCGCGACGGGCGCCACCTCATCGTGGACCTGGACGTCAAGGAAGGCCGACAGGGCATCGCAGACTACCTGGCGATGGGTGGCGAGCTGAAGGGCTTGATAGTGGCCACCACCACCGGAGGCCGCCACATCTACTACACCGCCGAGGACATCCGCACCGGTGCCGGCAAGCTGGCGCCGGGCATCGACACGCGCGGGGCCGATGGTTACGCCGTGGCGCCCGGGTCGACCATCGACGGGGTTGCCTACAAGATCGTCGAGGACGGCCCGATCCAGCCGCTACCCGCCTTCGTGGCGGAGAGGGTGGGCACGCGGACCGACCGCGACCGCGACCGCGCCCGCCTCGTCACCAGCTTCGCCGTCGACCCGGACCGCTTCGCCAACGTCCGGCGCGCGATCCGGGTGGCCAAGGCCGCCGAACCCCCTTGCTGCGGCCTGTGGCACGACCTCGGCTTCCGGCTCGGCGCGGAGATGGCGCGCATCGGCCTGTCCGGCGACATGGCTGTCCGGGTGCTGGAGCGGCACTGGCAGCCCCGGGGAACCGGCTTCAAGAGCCGGGACCAGTTCGTGCGCGACGTACTCGGCGGACACGAGGCCGCAGTGCGCGACGGCGACCACGGGCGCCATGCGGTGCCGGACGTGCGCGCGTTGTTCGATGGCTTCCCGGTGGTGCTGCCGCCGGCGGACACGGCCGGACAAGCCGCCCTGTCCGCCGCGTCCGGCTCGCGCCTCCGGTTCGTTCCCCAGCCCGATTGCCGCAGCGGCCAGCCGCGCCGCTACGTGGTCAAGGGACTCATCGCGCGCGGCGACCTCGCGATCGTTCTCGGCGCGCCGGGCGCCGGCAAGAGCGCGTTCACACCGCTGGTCTGCCAGGCGGTGGCGAGCGGCGGCTACGCGTTCGGCCGGCGGACCCGGCAAGGCGAAGTGCTCTACGTCGCCGCCGAGGACGCGCACGGGCTGCGGGGCCGCATGCAGGCGCTTGGCGAGCGGCACGGCGACGCGCCGGCCTTCGTGCTCGTGGAGGGCGTCTCCGACCTGTTCACGCCCAACGGACAAGCGGCGGACCTTCTGCGCCATGTCCGGGAGCGGCGGCCGGCGGTGGTGATAATCGACACGCTTGCCGCAGCGAACCCGGGCCTCCGCGAGTCCGAGTCGGACGACATGGGCCGGGTGGTGCACTTCGCTCGCCAGCTCGCCACCGGCGAGGACGGCGCGCCGGGGCCGGCCGTCGTCCTCGTGCACCACACCCCGAAGGCCGGCGACACGCCGCGCGGCCATAGCAGCCTCAACGGGGCGGCGGACGTAGTGATCTTGCTGGAGCGGGACGAGGCGAGCGGCATCGTTTCCGCCCGGCTGACAAAGAACCGCAACGGCCCCTCGGCCGGCGTGGAGATGACCTTCGCAATCGAGTCAGCCGTCATCGGGCAGGACGAGGACGGCGACAACATCTCGGCCGCGCTCGCGGTTGAGGTGGAGGCGGGCACCGCCCGGCGGGAGCGCGGTTTGTCCGGACAAGTCCGGACAGCCCTCGCGCTACTGGAGACCTTGATCCTGGACGCCGGCCCGGACGTCCAGACCGCGCCGGCCGACCTGATCCTCGCCGGCACCCAGCTCGGCGGGTCTGCGAGCGTGCTCACGGCAGCCTGGCAGACCGCCTGCGAGATGCATGGGGTGTCCGCGGCAGGGGAGCCGGACAGCCGCTCCAAGGCGTTCCGGCGGGCGAAGAAGACGCTAATGGAGCGGCGGCTGATCGTGGAGCTTGGCGAGCGGGTTTACCGCCTTTGGGGGTCGGACCGGTGAGCGGACGGACACGGACAAGAGGCGGACAAGTCCGGACTTGTCCTCCAAGGCAAAGCGACGGACGGCCGGACGGACAGGACACACACCCTAGGGTGTGTCCGTCTGTCCGTGTCCGGAGCCCTTCGGGTAGTCTGGTATTCGTTTGAGGAAGAGGCTGGCTCATGAGAGGCACACCCGAGGAAGCTCTTGATCACGGCATCGCTAGACTACGGGCTCTGGAGGCGCACTGGAGAGCCCACAAGGCGGAACAATCGTCGCAAGAGCCGATAGCGCTACGCAGGGCGGACCTTGGCCAGTCGATACCGACCCGGCTGCAGAGCACCCTCGCCCGAGTCCAAATCGACCCCATCGGCTGCGTGCTGGCGGCCGAGGCTCGCGAGATCGGCTGGTATCTCTGCGCAGCCTCCCGAGGGACACCGGACCTCATGCGCGCGGCCAACGGTAGCGACGCTATCTCGCCCGGCTTCAGTGCGTGGTTAGACCACCGCTGGGACGGCATTGGCGGCTGGATGTCCTGACACTTTGCGAAGCTTAAAAGTGAGCGCGGGATAGGTCGGCGGACCCGCTGCGCAAGCCGCAGCGGGCCGCACACCTGAAGCGGTACGGCACCGGCTCGGTCCGGCTGGACCCGCCGTGCGGCATAATCTCAATCTGCTCCGGCGATGGCTTCCGCCGTACTTACCGGAAGAGAGTCCTCCGCCTCCTTGGATTGCAGAGCCGCTTTTGGAAGCGGGTCGAGTAGGTCAAGCACACCGACAAAACCAAATGCCAGGACCAGGACAAGCGCCCCGAGCCCGATCTCGACAGCGGTCATAGTCTCCAGGCCGACCTCGTTGGTGCTTTCTAATCCGAACAGGCCATACAGACCACGCCCGAGCAGGCCAAAGCCCACTAGACTAAGAGCGACGATGAACCCCCGCACTGTGACATCTCCCCGATATGAGTAAATAGAAGCGAAATTGCAATGACTTGTCAACGAGAACACGACGGGCGCCGATCGCAAGCGGGCCGCTGATTTGCAACTCCGACCCTAGAGAGGTGACGGATGCCTGTATTGCCAGCCCGCGCAAGAGCGTTGGCCCTAGCCCTGCCTGGCGTGAGCGAGGCCGGCCCCGACCGCCGCCCACAAGCTCGCGATTCCGCGGCACAAGCCGCGCCCGCTAACGCCGATCCCGTAGGTCGCCGAGATTTCCGCTAGCCCGGACCGCGCCGGCCGATCGGGTAGGAAAATCAAACGAAGTTAGTTACTTAAACTGGCGTCGTCATAATTTACTGCTTTACCGGAACTTTCTCCTTTCCGCTTGTTTGAAAAAATGCTTTTTTGAACAGTGGAGGGTGCGTGGGTAGAGACGTGATGGAGCAACAAGAAGAGCATAAGCGGGAGAATGAGCGAAGGCAGAAAGAAAAGGAGGAATCAATGTGTCGCGGGCTGGGTGACGAACAAGATGCTGTGCATGAAGCGCGTCAAGCTAGAGTCTGCGTTAAGTGCAACGGCGTTAACCGTTATGAGAATGGACGGTGTTGTTTCTGTCATCGAGAAGCGCAACGTCGGTATGCCAAGGCACATCCCGAGATCGTTGCGATTTGGCGCGATAAAAACAGGGAAGCAGTCCGTTTAGCTTCGCGAATATGGGCGAGGCGACGTAGATTTCAGAGAGCGCTTGCTCAGTTAACAGCAGGCGCGGAAGCCGTGGAAAAGCTTCTTGCCGGGTCTGTTTCGGATGATTTTTCGACAACTTAAAGTCGAACAATGGGTGCAGGCCTATCATGACAAATTGGCCCGCCTCGCCCGCGGGTATTCGGGCCGGGTGGCTGCCGACCGTTGCTTTGCGTGCCGCAACCGCAAGGCCCACGTCTGCGTTCACGGGAATTGACAAGTTGTCGAAGCCGGCCGTTAAGCCGGTCCACGCCACGCCACGCCTGGCGGGGCGCCGCGCAATCTTGCGTCAGGGACCCGCTCGGGCACGCGCGCTGGAAGCCGCGCCGCAAATTTGAAGACGCCTGCGGGCGGCGCGCCCTTTAAGCCGAGCCTCGCCGTCCGCGTTTCAGTTGTTCGGGGATGATAGCGATGTAAAGGCCCAATAGCAGCCATCCGGCCGCCACTTCTAGAGATGCCACTGCGCGCGCAGCACCGTGTGTCGGGGCAAGATCACCATAGCCTACAGTGGTGATGGTCATCAAAGAGAAGTACAAAGCTGACAAGCCATCGTGCACTACGACTCCATTTTGGGTAAAGTCGATCAGTCCGTAAACGGAGTAAAGCGCACCACACATTACAATAAGACTTAAGATTGCAAGAGCTGCAAATAAGACTCTGAAATTTCCGGATAGAGTGTCTGAGTTGCGCGCCTCATAAAATGCGAAAATGGTTCGGGCGCAAAGTAATATATTTACGGTTACGAAAACGAGTATTGGTACCAAGCCCCCAACGTATTGGCCTGTCGTATTTGTAGCCACGACGGATGTGGCAAGGATCAGTGCTCCGATTTGCAGTTGCACGGCTGCGCGCCAGGAGTTTTTCCGCTTTGGCTGCGAATTGGCGTGTTCAGGTGAGGGTGTGCTCGAAGCCGGTTTGATATCTTGCCCCACGTTGTGTTCCACGAGCTTCAATTATCATCCTTCATGTATCGGGCGAAAGCGACTTTTCAGTCCTGCGCAACCATCCTCTGCGCTACGCCGTCCACCATCATCCGGCCGCCGCGGCTCGGGCCACAAGTTGCGCCGATCCGCCGGCGCGCCGCCGAGCGACAAAGGGATGCGGTGGTCCTCCTCGTAGTCGCGCATGCGCTGGTCGGGGTAGCGCAGGCCCGCGAGCTGCCGGCGCTTACGGTAGTTGGTGAACCCGCGCGGCGGCCGGACCGTGCGAGCCCGGCCAGGCGCGCCGATGGTTGCGGCAAACCGTGCCCGGCGTCACGGCCGGATTAAGCGCGCCCGGCGTGTTGGTCGGATCGGGGCGAGAGGTTTGGGCAAGAGCTGGTCTAGCTGCCGCTAGCAGCGTGATAACGAGACAGCACTCGCCAATTTTGAGGTATCCCAATAAGGAGTGGACCACCGCTTTTCACGGAGGCCCACCACGGTCCTCGATGATAGAGGCGCCAAGCGCCAAGGCCTGCCTCAGCGTTGCGAACTGCTCAGGCGACAACCCCGATGGAATTGCAAGCAAAATGTAATCTGTAAGCTGACCACTGTTGGAAGCGATCGCTTTGCGTAGACCTTCGTTCCACTTGATCATGAGGACGTTGCGATCTGGCACGATATCAAAGGCGGCACTCTTGGAAAGGTCGCTTATGTCCAACTTATCGATCTCTGGAGAGAGTCTGAAACACAGTGCCATTAGCCTAAAATGTCGCGACTGGTAGTAGGCAAGTTTCGAACCAGCCGCTATGATGTGGCTTCCCGCTGATGGCGCAATGCTGCTAGGATCGTTATTCCGGTAGGTTACCAGAAAGTTTGTTCCGTAATCTACCATTGCCCCGCAAATAGTGGGACGTTTTGGGATTGTAGTAAGATATTCCACCCCGTAGGACAACCCGCCAACCAAAATGAGAACAAGGGGTAACTTCCTCCACCCGCCCGTTCGGAGCCAGCTTGGAGCATGTGCTTTTAACTCTGGAGTGCTGCTTAGCGACGAGTCGATGAACGTCATAAGCGCGCCGACTATAATCGACACAAACCCAATCGTGGAAAGAGCATTCAACGGTTCCATGAACGTTTGTGTGTCCGCCCGAGTCTATAATCCGTAGAGATACACTGACAGGCGGCAAAGACCAGTAACAAGATGAGGCCTTGCCGATGTCGAGATAAGGCTTCGCACAAGACTTGATTACGGCCCTTGTCACGACGTGGCAAGTTAAGCCGGGAGATCATCGCCCCACCTTCAACACCACCCGCACGAAGCCAGAGCCGCTCATCTGCGCGGGGTACTTGTTTCGCAGCACGACGTCCGAGGGCGGCCGGCGACACGTCCCGCACCGGAGGCGCGGCACCAGCACGACCAGCGTCCGCTCTGACCCATAGCGCGCCACCAGGTCGCCCATCATCACGAGCCGATCCGCCCGGCAGGGTCCGCACGAGCAGAGCAGGTGCCAGGCGGACAGCTCGCCGATCGGCAACCGGATGAGCGTCTCGCGCTGGCGGCTCTGGTGGATGCCGTCCGGCATCTCGCGGACGCTAAAGGGCAGGCTGTCGGCCATCAGCCGGCGCCCGCACGACGTGGAAGCCCGCAGCGTTCAACGCCGCGGCGAGATGCCACCCGGCCGCGCCGATGACGTAGGGCGGCCCGCCGCTGGTCTGCTGGACCGCCTCGTCCAGGATGGCGGCTACCTCTTCAAAGGCGACAGGTTCGGGGAGGGCGGGGAGGAGCGGCATAGCCGCAGGTAAGCAGGAGAACAGAAAAGGAACAAGCAGAACTTCGATTCGGGCGGAATCTCTTTGACAGGCCAGCCGCGACTGCCTTATCCAATTCGCGATCAGAACGAATCCGGTGGTGTGTGGACATTTTTATCGTTGCGGCTCTGATAGGCTGCATCCCGGCCGCCATTGCACATAGCAAGGGACGTAGCTTCTTTGGGCTGGTGGCTCTATGGTGCGGCCCTCTTTATCGTCGCGCTTCCCCATGCGCTGGTGATTCGCAGCGACCGGTCGGGAGTGGATCGTCTTCGAGCGGCGGATGGTTTAGTCCCGTGCGATCAATGCGCCGAGTTCATCCGGCCCAACGCGAAAGTTTGTCGGTATTGCGGACGGGATGTCGCGCTAGGGACGTTGCTGAGTCAGGCCGCGGGGTAAAGAGGAGCGAGACGCAAAAAAGCGCCCGCGTATCTAAAGCTGTAGCAAGGGGGCTTTAGGAGCGACTAAGGCGTTGTTTCGCTCAAATTATGGCGGAAGGAGTGGGATTCGAACCCACGGTACGCTTTCACGCACACACGCTTTCCAAGCGTGCGCCTTAAGCCGCTCGGCCATCCTTCCGGCGGGCGGAAATTAGGCGAGCCAGCCCAGAGATGCAACCAGACCCCGGCCAGCGGAGTTCACCCGTTTGCGCAACGGATCGGCAGAGGAGCGGCAAGCTTTGGGCATTGTTTCGCCAATATGGGGTCCATTCACAGATCCTGTTGACGCCGCCAGCCATCTCGGCCCTTTTGCCGACCAGGTGGTGGGCCCTGGTTTCGGCATTGCCTGGATCGCTCAGGGCAAGCTCTACGCCATACGCAAGCCCGCCTATGACGGCAACGGCTTCGGCGAGATCATCACCTTCGAATTCAAGGGGATTCCCGCCCCAACGGCGCCACCGCCATCCACCGGCACCGGCGTGCTCGACTGGCTGGGCCATATGTGGCAGGTCGGGAGCAAGGCTGTCGCCAGTGAGGCGCGCGCCGCCGGCAGCGCCATAGAAGGTGGCCTTGCCCGCGTCTGGCATAATGCCTTCGATACCAAGGAGCATCGGCTTGACGGATTGGGCGTGGCCCTGGACGGACTCGGCATCGGCATCTCCATCGTGCTGATGAGCTTCGGTCCGCTCGAAGTCCTGGGCGCCGTGGCGTTGATCGGCGGTGCTGCCCTTCTGGTGATGGACGGCGCCTCCTACGTCAGCGAATGTGCCGGCGACGACAAGACCGCTGACAACATCAAGCATTACACCTTCTATCCCCGTTGTCTGGCGACCCTGGCCACGCTGCCGGACGCGATCTGGGGCGTTGGACGCGTCGTGCTGGACAGCGCCGAGATGGCCACGAAGGTGGCCCGCTCGGTGAGCACTGCCGACCGCGCCGCCGCTGACGCTTCCCGAGTGACCGCCGCGGCCCGTGGGGTGGAGGACGCCCGCGCCGCCTCACTGGCCCGGCGTTACGCCGAAATCGGCGAGGCAGCGCAGCGCCGCGCTCAGGCTGCCCAGAACCGCCTGAGCAGGTTCGTCGCTTGCCAGGTCGCCGGCCGCGCCACCATCCCGCCTGGCATCTACTTTCTCACCAAGGAAGTCACCGACGACAAGTCCAGGGTCGCTGAGATCCAGCGTATCCTAGGACAATACGTCTTCCACGTCTCCGCGGTCCACCGCGCGTGAGCGGCCGCGGGACGTCCGTCGGTCTGCCCGACATGCTGCGGTTCGGCTTTGGCGCGGCGATCCCCTGCCTCGTCCTCTCAAGCGCCCTGGTCATCGCTGGCTTCGTCCTTGCCGGCGCGGATGTTGGTACCGGCATCACGCTTGCCTTCACGTTGGCCTTCGTGCTTGCCATGGCTTTGGAAATGGCGCGCCGTTACGTGCTGGCCACCAGCCGCGCCATTCCCCTGTTTCGCACTCTTGTCTGGGTCGTCATCCTTGGCGCATTGCCTGTCACCGCCTTGCTCGCCGCCGGTGTCTTCACCGGCTGCTACGGCAAGACCTGCGCGGACCTGCCCCGTTTCATGTTGAATTTCATGTTCGTCTGCTGCCTATTTTGCCTGCCCCTGATCCCGTTCGGTTACGGTCTGCTGCAAAAGGCAACTTGGCTGCAGCCAGTCAGCCGCTAAGCAGCGACCACGTAAACTGTGTCGCCGGCTAGAACCGCGACAGCCGAACAAAAGTTTTTTGGTTCTTTTTTTCAAAAAAGAACTGCTTGCTTGCTCCTAAGCATCCATCTTCAGCGCCGCCAGAAACGCACTCTGCGGTATCTCCACCTTGCCGAACTGCCGCATCCGTTTCTTGCCCTCTTTCTGCTTCTCTAAAAGCTTGCGCTTGCGGCTGATGTCGCCGCCATAGCACTTGGCCGTCACGTCCTTGGAGAGCGCGCCCAAAGTCTCGCGCGCGATGATGCGGCTGCCGATGCTGGCCTGGATGGCGATCTTGAACAGCTGGCGCGGGATCAACTCCTTCAGCTTGGCACAGATCGAGCGCCCGCGCGTCTCGGCCACGTTGCGGTGGGCGATGAAGCTGAGCGCGTCGACAGGATCCGTGTTGACCAGGATGGAGATACGCACCAGGTCGCTCTCCTCGTAGCTGTCCATCGCGTAGTCGAAGCTGGCGTAGCCGCGCGAGATGCTCTTCAGCCGGTCGTAGAAGTCGAACACCACCTCGTTGAGCGGCAGCTGGTACACCGCCATCGCGCGGTTGCCGACATAGGTGAGATCCACCTGGCGGCCGCGCCGTTCGTTGCACAGCGTCAGCACGTTGCCGAGATAGTCGTCCGGCACCATGATGGTGGCGCGTATCCACGGCTCCTCGATGCGGGCGATGTAGGTGGGATCCGGCATGTCGGCCGGGTTGTGCAGGTCCATCACCTCGCCGTTGTTCTTGTGAAGCTTGTAGACAACGGAAGGCGCCGTGGCGATCAGGTCGAGGTCGAACTCGCGCGAGAGGCGTTCCTGGATGATCTCCAGGTGCAACAAGCCGAGAAAGCCGCAGCGGTAGCCGAAACCGAGCGCTGCCGACGTCTCCGCCTCGTAGTGGAAACTTGCGTCGTTCAGCCGCAACTTGCCGAGCGACTCGCGGAGTTTCTCGAAATCGTCGGCGTCGACGGGATACAGCCCGCACCAGACGACGGGGATGGACGGCTTGAAGCCGGGCAGCGGCTCAGCGGCCGGCGTGCGGTCGTCGGTGATGGTGTCGCCGACGTTGCAGTCGGCCACCGTCTTCATGGCCGCAGTGATGTAGCCCATCTCGCCGGGGCCGAGGTCGTCGGTGGCGATCATCTTCGGCGTGAACACGCCGCACTGCTCCACCACGTAGGCGTGGCCGTTGGCCATCATGCGGATCTTCTGGCCGCGGCGCAGGCGGCCGTCCTTGACGCGCACCAGGATCACCACGCCGAGATACTGATCGTACCAGCTGTCCACCAGCAGTGCCTTGAGCGGTGCGGACGCCTCCCCGGTGGGCGACGGCAGGCGGGTGACCAAAGCTTCTAGCACCCCCTCGATGTTAAGCCCGGTTTTGGCGCTGATCATCACCGCGTCGGACGCATCCAGGCCGATCACGTCTTCGATCTGCTGGCGCACCTTTTCCGGCTCTGCGGCCGGCAGGTCGATCTTATTGAGCACGGGCACGATCTCGTGGTGCGCGTCGATCGCCTGGTAGACGTTGGCCAGCGTCTGCGCTTCCACGCCCTGGCTGGCGTCGACCACCAGCAGGCTGCCCTCGCAGGCAGCCAGGCTGCGGCTGACCTCGTAGGCGAAGTCGACGTGGCCGGGCGTGTCCATCAGGTTGAGCTGGTAGGTCAGCCCGTCATGCGCGCGGTAGGCCAGGCGCACGGTCTGCGCCTTGATGGTAATGCCGCGTTCTTTTTCCAGGTCCATGTTGTCGAGCACCTGGGCGGTCATCTCGCGATCGGTCAGCGCGCCGCAGGCCTGGATCAGGCGGTCGGCCAGCGTGGATTTTCCGTGGTCGATATGCGCGATGATCGAGAAGTTGCGGATCAAAGCGAGAGGGGTGTCGGTCATGTCTAGGGAGATAGGCGAAAAAGGAAGGAAGCGTAAGAAAGCAGTTCTTTTTTGAAAAAAAGAACCAAAAAACTTTTGTTCGCTGGGTCGTGCCGTGTGGGAGAGTCCGCGACAGCCGTGACAAAAGCTTTTTGCTTCTTTTTCTCGAAAAAGAAGCGCTTGCTTCCTCAGTGCCGCGCCGGAAGCATTTGCTCCACCCGTCGCGACAACTCCTGCACGCTATACGGCTTGGCCAGCACCGGAAACCGCAGCGCCCCAGGCGCTAACGCTGCTGTGCTATATCCCGTCGCCAGCAGAACCGGCAGGCGCGGAAAGCTGCTGGCGATCGTCTCCGCCAATTCGATGCCGCTCATGCCGCCCGGCATGACGATGTCGGAGAACACCAGGTCGAAGCCGAC
The DNA here is from genome assembly GCA_965198755.1 of Acetobacteraceae bacterium. Taxonomy (GTDB): domain Bacteria; phylum Pseudomonadota; class Alphaproteobacteria; order Acetobacterales; family Acetobacteraceae; genus BOG-908. Next base: position 1,225,450 of record OZ240673.1, on the reverse strand, counting down.
GCTGCTTTGCAGCAGGGCAAGCGCCGACGGCGCGTCCGGCCGGAGGTCGACCTTGTGGCCGAGGTCCTCGAGCACCGTCACGGCAAGCTCTGCTACCTGCGGATCGTCTTCGACCACCAATATCTTGGTGACCCCGCCCTGAAAGTCGAACGCGTCGGCCTCTTCGGCCAGGCCGGGCTGGCCCTCACCTGGCGCCAGGGTCATCAGCGTCTTGGCCAGCGCGGTACCCCGTTCGGTGGCCAGCCGCATGTTGTTCAGCAGACGGATTAGCTTGGCATTGCCCGCCGCATGCCGCTCCGCCAAGGCGAGGTTGCCGGCGATCACCGTCAGAATGTTGTTGAAATCATGCGCGAGGCCGGTCGTCGCCTCGGTGATCCTGTCCTCGCGCTCCGGTTCGCCGCCGAGGTCGCCCCAGGGCACGCTGAAATCGGGACCGCTCATCGATGGCATCCTTGTGCGCCCGGCATTGATGTCACCTCATCGCAACCTGGCGCCGGTCGCTTTGCCAACCTCAAGCACGACCTTCTCGCTCAGAGCCTCGATGTCCTGATCGGTCAGTGTGCGCTCGTGGGCCTGGAATACAACCTCGACGCCCATCGATTTTGTCTCAGGTTGCAAACTAGGCCCTTCGAACACGTCGAACAAGCGTACGCTAACGATCGCTTTACGATCGGCGGCACGCGCCGCCCGCAGAATGGTATCGGCTGCGACGCCCGCGCCCACCAGGAAGGCGAAGTCCCTGGCCACGGCCTGCAGTTGCGGCAGTTCAGGCGCGGCGCGCCTGCGCCGTTTCGGGTCAGCGACCGAGTCGAGGAACAGTTCAAACCCGCAGCACGGCGCGGCGAGGTCGAGCTGGGCAGCCAGGCTGGGATGCAGGGCGCCGAATCGGGCCAGCACGATCTTCGGACCCTGACGCACCACGCCGGACTGGCCGGGGTGGTAATGTGCTGGCGCGCCGGCGGTGACGCTGAGCGCCTCCATGGGCACGCCGAGTGCGGCCAGCAGCGCCCAGAGGTCGGCCTTTGCGGCCATCACGTCGGCGGCGGCGGGCGTCGGCTGCCAATGCCGCGGCGGCGGGCCCATGCGCAGCCCGGCGGCGACCAGCGCCTGGCCTGACTCGGTGTAGCCTGGCCCCACTTCGAACAGCGCGACGGAGCCCGCGCCACGGGCAGCGTTGCGTGACGCAGCCTGTGCCAGTGCCGCCAGCGGCGTGGGACGCATCTGGTTGAGGTCGGCGGCGATCGGGTTGTTCAGCGCGAGGCCGGCCGGCGCCTCGCCGAAGCGGGCGGCTAGGCCTGCGGACATGAAGCTGTAGGTGACGCACTCGCAGAACCCGCGGGCGGCGAGCAGGCGGCGCGCCAGGCCGCTGCGCGCCTGGCGCGGCGTGAGCACGGCCTCCGGGATGGCGGAGGTGCGCGGCAGGGAGACGGCCGGGATGCTGTCCAGGCCGCCGATGCGCAGCACTTCCTCGAGCAGGTCGCATTCCGGCTCGATCAGCGCGGCACCCTCGGCGGCGCTGCGCGCGCGCGCCGGATCGAGTTGATCGTGCTGCTCAAGTCCGGGGGTGCCGGCCACGTCGTTGCGCCAGGACGGGACGTGGACGGTGACCTGTTCTGCGGTCCGGCTGGCTTCGGCGAATCCGAGTCGGTCTAGGATGGTGGCGGCTTCGTCGGCAGAGGTGTCGGCGCCGCCCAGGCCGGCGAGGCGCTCGAAGCGCAGGCTGGCCTGGCGCTGCCAGGCGGGCTCGGCGCCGGCGGAGACGACGCTGCCGGCTTCGCCGCCGCACAGCTCGATGATCATCGCCGTGGCCGCGTCCAAGGCGGCAGGCAGCAGGGCCTGGTCGACGCCGCGTTCGAAGCGTTGCCGCGCGTCGGTGCTGATCTGGTGCCGGCGGCCGGCGCGGGCGATGGTGACAGGGTCGAACAGCGCGCACTCGATGAAGATTTGGGTGGTGGCCTCCTGGGACCCGGTGGTCTCGCCGCCGACGATGCCGGCGAGCGAGACGGCGCCGGTGGCGTCGGCGATCACCAGGTCGTCGGGCCCGGCGGTCACGTCGCGGCCGTGCAGGCCGCGGAAGGTTTCGGCAGCACCGCGGCGCAGGGTAAGCGTGGTGCCGCCGATGCGGTCGGCGTCGAAGACGTGCAGCGGACGGCCGAGGTCGAAGGTGAAGAAGTTGGTCACGTCCACCAGGGCGCTGATCGGGCGCAGGCCGATGGCGGACAGGCGCCGCTGCAGCCACTCCGGGCTGGGACCGTTGCGCAGACCGCGGACCGAGCGGCCGAGCACCCAGGGGCAGGCTTCCGGCCAGCCGAGGCGCCAGGCGAGTGGTGTCGTGAAGGTCTCCCGCACCGGCGCGGCGGACCAGGGTTTCAGCACGCCCAGCCCGGCGGCGGCCAGGTCGCGGGCGACGCCGCGGACTGACAGCGCGTCGCCGCGGTTGGGGGTGACGCCGATCTCGATGACGGGGTCGTCCAGCCCGGCCCAGCTGGCGTAGGGCAGGCCGACCGGCGTTGCGTCCGGCAGCTCGACAATACCCTCGTGGTCAAGGCCGAGCGCCATCTCGCGCGCGCTGACCAGCATGCCGGCCGAGGTGACGCCGCGTATCTCGCCCACCTTGAGCGTTATGCCGCTGCCCGGGATGAAGGCGCCGGGCGGGGCGAACACCACGTGCAGTCCGGTGCGCGCGTTGGCGGCACCACAGACGACGCTGACCGGCTCGCTGGCGCCGACGTCGACGCGGCAGGCGCGCAGCCGGTCGGCGTTGGGGTGCTGCACCGCCTCGATGATACGGGCGGTGCGGAACGGGGCGAGAGGGGCGGCGCGGTCCTCCACGCCTTCGACCTCCAGGCCGATGCTGGAGAGCGTCGTGGTAATGCGGCCCAGGTCCGCGTCGGTGTCGAGGTGGGTACGCAGCCAGGCGAGCGAGACCTTCACGACGAACGCTCGCAGGGATTGGTTGGCGAGACAGCGCGGCGGCGCGGCGGCTGGCCGGAAGCGACTCTCACGCCAGGCCCTCGTGCAGGCTGGCGGGTGCGAAGGGCGAGGCAGCGTAGTGACGCAGCCAGCGCACGTCGCTCTCGTAGAACGGGCGCAGGTCGGCCATGCTGTGCTTCAGCATGGTGACTCGCTCGACGCCCATGCCGAAGGCGAAGCCCTGCCACTCCCGCGGGTCGATGCCGCAATTGGCCAGAACCTTGGGGTGCACCATGCCGCTGCCGAGGATCTCCAGCCAGTCGGTGCCGGCACCCAGCTCGCCGGTGCGGCGGTTCCAGCCGATGTCGATCTCCATGCTGGGCTCGGTGAAGGGGAAGTAGCTGGCACGGAAGCGGACGGGCAGGGTGGCGATGGAGAAAAACGCACGCAGGAAGTCGGTCAGGCAGCCCTTGAGGTGGCCCAGCGTGATGGCGCGGTCGATGACCAGGCCCTCGCACTGGTGGAACATCGGCGAGTGGGTGGCGTCGTGGTCGGCGCGGTAGGTGCGGCCGGGGACGATGACCCGGATCGGCGGCGGCTGGTCCAGCATGGTGCGCACCTGCACCGGGCTCGTGTGTGTGCGCAGCACGCGGGGCGCCCCGTTGCCGATGCCGGGCAGGTAGAAGGTGTCGTGGTCGTCGCGCGCGGGGTGGTGGACAGCGATGTTGAGCGCGGAGAAGTTGTGCCAGTCGGTCTCGATGTCGGGGCCTTCCGCCACGCTGAAGCCCATGGCGCCGAAGATGGCGTACATCTCGTCGAGCGTGCGGCTGATTGGGTGGATAGAACCGGCGGGCTCGGGGCGCGGCGGCAGGGTGATGTCGATGCGCTCGGCCTCGAGCCGGGCGGCGAGTGCCTGGGCGTCGAGCGTCTCGCGGCGGGCCTCGATAGCGGCGGCGAGTTCGTCGCGCAGGCGGTTGAGCGCGGCACCTCGCTCGCGGCGCTGGTCGGGGGCGGTGCGGCCGAGTTCCTTCAGGAGCGAGGTGAGGGCGCCGGACTTGCCGAGTGTGGCGACGCGGATGGCGTCCCAGCTGCGCAGGTCGGGAGCGGCGTCAAGCGACGCGAGCGTCTGGTCGCGCAGGGCCTGAAGGTCGTCGGACATGGGGTGGTCCTAAAGACAGCGAAGCAAGGCCTTCTTTTTCGAGAAAAAGAAGCAAAAAGCTTTTATTTCGGCTGTCGCGGATTTGTCCGGCGAGCGCGCGACAGCGGAGACAGAAGTTTTTTGGTTCTTTTTTTCAAAAAAGAACTGCTTGCCTTGCCGTATGAGAGCTAACGGCCGCCTCAAGCCTCAACTACGGAGACGAGCCGCAAAAGCCAGGCCAAGGCCGAACAGGGAAGCTGCCGCAACATGAGGCAGACCCGGCAGCACGCCAACGCGACGTGATCGAAAGGGGCAGGATTGCTCCCGCCCCACCCAATGAGTCACTCAGCCGCTGCCGCCGCCTTAGGTTCGTTGGCGTTGGCCGCCGGCGTTTCTGCGGCGTGCGCCTCGATGGTCGCCTGCACCGCCTTGACGATCTCGCTGAAGGCGGCCGGATCGTCGAACGCGATGGCGGCCAACACCTTGCGGTCGATCTCGATGCCGGTCTGGTTCAGGCCGTGGATGAAGCGGCTGTAGGTTATGCCGTGCTCGCGCACCGCGGCGTTGATCCGCTGGATCCACAGCGCGCGGAACTCGCGCTTCTTCACCCGCCGGTCGCGGTAGGCGTATTGCAGCGACTTTTCGAGCCGCTCGAGCGCGATGCGGTAGTTGGTCGACGAGCGGCCGAAGAAGCCCTTGCTTTGCTTGAGGACCTTCTTGTGCCGGGCGTGGGACGTGGTGCCCCGTTTGACGCGTGCCATCTATGCGCTCCTCAGCCCAGGCCGTAGGGGGCCCACTGCTTGACGGTCAGGCCGTCAGCATGGGTGAGAGTCTGGCTGCCGCGGTTGCTGCGGATGGCCTTTTGCGAGCGGGCGGAGAGGTTGTGGCGCTTCTTGCCGGGGCCGGCGAGCACCTTGCCGGTGGCGGTGATCTTGAAGCGCTTCTTCACGGAAGACTTCGTCTTCATCTTGGGCATTTCGTTACTCCTTTGCGGTAGGCCTCGTGGCGGTGCGCACCGGGACCGGGTGCGTCGCACGAGCGTCGCGGCCAGGCATGCCCATACAGGCCCGGTCGCGCGATCAGGGGCGGGTTGTAGCTTCGTGAGGAGTGGGGTGCAAGGCGGCTCGTTGTCGTCCCGGCGTCGGGGCCACGAAAACGTGCAGGCTGCGCGTGAATGTGCCGGCCGAAATGCAATCACCGATGCGTAGTCAGAACGTATGCGCTACGGTAGGTAACGAACATGGCCAATGTCCAACCCTTCGCCCTGCAAGAGCCCCGTGTGAGCCCGGCTGCCGCGTCGCCGCGCCGGCGCACCGACCGCGAGACGACGCCGGGCCGGTGCGGCAACCTCGACTACTGCTCGATCGGCATGCAGCGCATGCTGGTGCAGGTGCCGGTCGACAAGGCGTTCGTCTGCCCGGAATGCGCCAGGCCGTTGCGTCCGCCCGGCAGCCGGGCCGACGGCCGTCCGACCATCCTGCCGGTGCTGCGGCTCGTCGTGCTGGGCGGTGCCGTCGTGGTGTCGCTGGCCACCGGCTACTTGGTCGGCCGGGTGAAGCCCGCCGTGGACAAGGCGGTAGCGGTGGCAGAACAGGAGGTGGGCCTGACGCTCGGGCAGCGGTCAGCGCTGTCCGGCAAGCAGGCCGGCGCCGAACTGCCGGCCGCAGCACCGCTCGCACCTCCGATTGAGGTGACCGGCCGCCCGTACCCGGCCCGCGCCGCGGCGGCGGGGGCTGCGATCCCGGTGCCGAAGCTCGGCCGCGAGGCGCGGGCCGGCCAGGTGACGCTGGATTGCCTGCTCACCCAAGCCCAGCATCATCCGGTCTGCCGCGTTGCCGACATACGCGGCACCGACGCGATCTCGGCGGCGTCCCTGGCCTGGTTGCAGGGCCTCTCTGTTCACTACACGTCCGGCACGGCGGACCATCGCTGGCGAGTGACTTTCGAGGATTTCAGCGGGACCGCTAAGCCTGGCACGCGCTAAGCTGGCGGTGGTGTTGGAGGCGGGGCGGCAGTAAGGAAGCATCTTCTTCGAGAAAAAGAAGCAAAAAGCTTTTGTCGCAGCTGTCGCGGACCTTTCCAACGGCGCGTAACCCCAGGGAACAAAAGTTTTTTGGTTCTTTTTTTCAAAAAAGAACTGCTTTCTTCCTTCCTCCGGAGCCCCAATGCCCACGGCGTTCCGCAAGATGCATGGAGCCGGCAACGACTTCATGGTGCTCGACGCCCGCACCAAACCGTTGACGCTCGCGCCGCCGGCCATCCGCGCGCTCGGCAACCGCCGCACGGGCGTAGGCTGGGACCAGCTGATCGTCATCGAGGCCGCCACGTTCGCCACCGCCGACGCGGCGATGCGCATCTACAACCCGGACGGATCCGAGGCCGGCGCCTGCGGCAACGCGACACGCTGCGTGGCTCGGTTGCTCGCCGAGGAGACGGGGCGTCGCGCCGTCAGGATCGAGACTGTGAGCGGGGTGCTGCCGGCCGAGTGCCTTGCGCACGGGCAGGTGCGGGTGGATATGGGACCGCCGCGCCTAGCGTGGCACGAGGTGCCGCTGCGGGCGGCTTGTGACACGCTGTGGCTCGACCTGCCGGACAGTCCCGCCGCTGTCTCGATGGGCAATCCGCACGCGACCGTGTTCGTGCCGGCGCTGGAAGTGGTGGACGTGGCTGCGGCAGGGGCAGCGCTGGAAAACCATCCGATGTTCCCGGACCGCGCCAACATCGGCTTTGCGCAGGTGTTGGCGCCGGACCGCATCCGGCTGCGGGTGTGGGAGCGCGGCGCCGGGCTGACGCTGGCCTGCGGGTCGGGCGCCTGCGCGGCGCTGGTGAACGCGCACCGGCGCGGGCTGACGGGCCGACGGGCGGAACTGGAGCTGGATGGCGGCACGCTGCTGATCGAGTGGCGTGCGCCGGAGGAGACCGAAGCTGGCGAGCCGGACCGGCGCGGCGCGGGTTTGGACACTGCGGGCGCCGACATTACGGCCGGGGATGCCGCAGCCGAAACCACCCCAACCTGGGACAGCGGAGCTGGGCGCAGCGTAGCCGCAAACAGCGAAGCCAGGCGCAGCATGACCGGGGACAGCGAGCGCGGCGGCAGCGCAGCCGGCAGCAGCGCAAGCAGGGACGCGGCCGGCGGGCACGCGCACCAGGCAGACGCGCCGCACGGCCACGTGTGGATGACCGGCCCGGCGGTCACGGCCTTTCACGGCAGCGTGGATCTGACTACCTACGCCGCATGACGACCGAGATACTGACGTTCGGCTGCCGGCTGAACGCTTTCGAGAGCGAGGTGATCCGCGGCCACACCGCGCAATTGGCCGACACGCTGGTGGTCAACACCTGCGCGGTCACCGGCCAGGCGGAGCGGGACGCGCGCCGGGCGATCGCGCGTGCGCATCGGGAGCGGCCGGAGCGGCCCATCGTGGTGACCGGGTGCGCGGCGCAGATCGCGCCGGAGCGCTGGGCGGGCCTGCCGGGGGTCGCGCGCGTGCTCGGCAACGAGGAGAAGCTGCAGGCGGGCGCGTGGGCGGACGGCGCCGGCTCGGCACATGGCGACATCATGCAGGCGCGCGTACCGGTGGCTCACCCGGTGGTGGGGTCGGGCGGCCGGGCGCGTGCCTACGTGGCCGTGCAGCAGGGCTGCGACCACCGCTGCACCTTCTGCATCATCCCGTTCGGCCGCGGGCCGAACCGCAGCGTGCCGGTGGGCGCGGTGGTGGACCAGGTGCGCGCGCTGGCGGCAGTCGGCCACGCGGAGGTGGTGCTGACCGGCGTGGACGTCACCAGCTACGGCGCCGACCTGCCTGGCCGGCCGCGGCTTGGGCAGCTGGTGCGGCGGGTGTTGTCGCTGGTGCCGGAGCTGTCGCGTCTGCGGCTGTCCTCGCTGGACCCCGCAGGTGTGGACGAGGCGTTGTGGGTGCTGATCGGCAACGAGCCGCGTCTGATGCCGCATTTGCACCTCTCGCTACAGGCCGGGTCCGACCTGGTGCTCAAGCGGATGCGACGGCGGCACAGCGCGGCGCAGGCGGCCGAGGTGATCGGGCGGGCGCGGGCGTTGCGGCCCGGCATCGCCATCGGCGCCGACCTGATCGCCGGCTTCCCCACCGAGACCGACGCCCTGTTCGAGGAGACGCTGGGCTTCGTGCGCGGCCAGGCGATCCCCTACTTGCACGTGTTCCCCTACAGCGAACGCGCCGGCACGCCGGCCGCCCGCATGCCTCAGGTGCCGCACGAGGTCCGGCGCGCGCGCGCTGCCGCGTTGCGTGCCGGGGCGGCGCGCGCCGCGGACGAGTTTCACCAGGCGCAGGTGGGGGCGGAGGCCAGCGTGGTGATCGAGAAGGTGTCGTCGGACGCGGCTGCCGGGCACACCGAGCACTTCGCGCCGGTCCGCCTGCCGGGCGCCTGGCCGCATGCGAGCCTGCTGCGTGCCCGGATTACGGGTGCGGACGCGCAGGGCCTGCTCGCCCGGGCGGCCTGAGGCGATGGCGCTGGGGTTCTTCTCGCGGCTGAAGGAGGGGCTCTCCCGCAGCACCCAGAAGCTGACCGACGGGCTGGGCGCGGGGTTCACCGCCCGCAAGCTGGACGACGCGGCGCTGGAGGAGCTGGAGGACGCGCTGGTCTCGGCCGATTTGGGCCCGGCGGTGGCGCGGCGGATCATCCGCGCGTTCCGCTCCAGCCGCTTCGGCAGCACGGTGACCGAGCAGGAGGTGCGCGCGGCGCTGGCCGAGGAGATTGCCACGATCCTGGAGCCGGTGGCGCGGCCGCTGGTGTTGGACCCGGCGCACAGGCCGCACGTGGTGCTGATGGTGGGCGTGAACGGCACCGGCAAGACCACCACGATCGGCAAGCTGGCGCTGCAGTTCAAGGGCGAGGGGCGGCGGGCGGTGCTGGTGGCGGGCGATACGTTCCGCGCGGCGGCCGTTGAGCAGCTGCAGGTGTGGGGAGAGCGGACGGGGGCGCCGGTGATCTCGGGGCCGGCTAACGCGGACGCGGCGGGGCTGGCGTTCGAGGCGCTGACCCGGGCGCGGGCCGAGGCGGCCGACGTGCTGCTGATCGACACCGCGGGCCGGCTGCACAACAAAACCGCGCTGATGGAGGAGCTGCAGAAGGTGATCCGCGTGCTGCGCAAGCAGGACGAGACGGCGCCGCACTCGGTGCTGCTGGTTCTGGACGCCACGACGGGTCAGAACGCGATCCAGCAGGTGCGGGTGTTTCGCGAGCTGGTGGCGATTACCGGCTTGGTGGTGACGAAGCTGGATGGGAGCGCGCGGGGCGGGATCGTTGTGGCTCTGGCGGAGGAGTTCGGGTTGCCGATCCATGCGGTGGGGGTGGGGGAGCAGGCGGGGGATTTACGGCCGTTCGTGGCGCTGGAGTTTGCGCGGGGGTTGGTTGGCGGTGCCTGAGACTGAGGAAAGCTGCAGTCAACAAGCCGGCCTAGGCAGGCCTTAGCGAACCCTTCCGTAGAGCCGGGTCGTTTCCACGCCTGCTTTGAAAGTGCCGGATAGAGACCTGATGAGCGCAAACGCCAGCAGCAACAACGATAGCACGGCTGAAATGCGCACGCCCATCGATCCAAAGGCCGGCTGCCCGAGGGTATCGCCATCCCCGGCAAGTCCGATCGAGTGAACGAGCAAGATCACGTCGAAGGCCAGCACCAACGAGATGTAAGCCCACGTACGACGCAACGCCACGTTGAGCGGCGCGAGCAGGCAGCCAAGTCAGATATAGGACACCAACCGGAACACCAGCACGGCCGCCAATAAACTGGGCGCTTGCTCGGCCGCTTCAGGTGCGCGGCGGAAGGCGAATGCCGCTTGAAACAGGATCGAGGCCAACAGCGTGGCGACGAGGACTATTCCGCACCGTCCGTCGACCCACCAGCCAGCGCCCGGCGGACGGCGGGTAGCGGAGACCTCCAGATCATCCTTCAATTCGACAACGCGATGGTAAAAGTTGGGAAAGTAGGCAAGCTCCCTGTAGCCTCTGCCACCACGCCTCCGACTGCGCTGCCCGCAAGTCCGATGCCGGCGCCTACGGCGTTAAGCAGTTCGATTCGGACGTCCCTGTCGAGGAGCACCTCTCGGATGACGCGCGCACCGGCTGCAAGGCCGCTTGCGGCAGTTGAGGCTGCCGCTGCAGTCCTTGTCGCTTCGACAATTGCGCGGGCCGACGTCACAGCCGCGCACGGAACAGACGCGACACCAACAATGTCCTGTGCGCGGCTTGAGAACGCATAGGCCGGGTTTTGGTCCATCTTTTTGTTAAGATCGTGCCGCTTTCTAGTCTCGTTCAGCACACGCACGCCGCTCTCCAGGCAGCTGACGCTGGCGGCGCCGGATGCTGTCGCGTCAAAAGCGACCAGGCCGATAGCAAACCATCCTAGCGGACCGCTGACAAAGGCTCCGGCGACCGGTCCGATCCAGCCGATAACCGCTGCGGCACAGCCCAGCCCGCCGGAGAGCAACTTGTGCCGCAAGGATGCCACGTCCCAACGTCCGGGAGTATTGGATTTCAAGGCAAAGCCAGGGGCTCTGCCCCTGGACCCCGCTGGGGCCAGTCGGCCCCAGACCCCGGCTTCGCCTAGGCAGTTTGCTAAGGGGTCCGACGAGGCCGTGGCTACGACGCGTGCGGCCCCTCCGCACACTGCCTATTTAAACAGGTTCTAAGGACGACTGTCCTTAGCGGGGTCCAGGGGCAGAGCTCCTGGCCTTGCCTTGCCTACGCCAGCCGCCTGCGCTACCCCCTCCGCTTCGCGGCCGGCGGGCGTGGTGAAATTGGTAGACACGCCAGATTTAGGTTCTGGTGGCGTAAGCCGTGGGGGTTCAAGTCCCTCCGCCCGCACCAGTCGGCCTTTCCACACGTTTCCTTAGGATATCGACCCGATGCAGGTGACCGAGACGCTCTCCGACGGATTGAGGCGCGCGTTTTCCGTGGTGGTCCCGGCCGTCGAGATTGAAGGCAAGGTGGCCACCAAGCTCGCCGAGATCACCCGCACCATCCGCCTGCCAGGCTTCCGCCCCGGCAAGGTGCCGGTCAACCTGGTGCGTCAGCGGTACGGCGCCTCGGTGATGGCCGAGGTGATGCAGGACGCGGTGAACAACGCGGCCGACCTAGTGGTCGAGGAGCGCGGCCTGCGCCCGGCCGGCCAGCCGCGCATCTCGCTGGCCGGCGAGCCGGACATCAACGCCAAAAAGGCCGCCGACCTCGCCTTCAATGTCGAGATGGAGGTCCTGCCGGAGATCACCCCGCCGGACCTGGCAGCGCTCAGCCTCACCCGCCTGCGCGCCGAGGTGGACCCGGCGCTGGTGGAGAAGAGCCTGCAGCGCCTGGCGTCAGCGCAGCGCGAGATGACGCCGATAGAAGGCGACCGCGGGGCCGAGCATGGCGACGTGCTGACGGTGGACTTTGCCGGGTCGGTGGACGGAGTGCCGTTCGACGGCGGCGCCGGCCAGGACGCCAAGGTGGAGATCGGCGGCGAGGGCTTCATCCCCGGCTTCTCCGAGGGCATGGCCGGCATGAAGCCCGGCGAGGAACGCGACGTAGCCGTGACGTTCCCGGCCGACTACAACGCCGAGGCGTTGGCCGGCAAGCCGGCGGTGTTCAAGGTGACGGCCAAGGCGCTGGCCAGGCCGGCCGAGGCGGTGCTGGACGACGCGCTGGCCGAGAAGATCGGTCTGGAGACGCTGGACAAGCTGCGCGAGTTCGTCACCGGGCAGATGCAGCGCGAGCTGGACCAGATGTCGCGCCTGCGGGTCAAGCGCGAACTGCTCGACGTTCTGGCCGAGCGCGCCGACTTCCCGGCGCCGCAGAACCTGACCGACGCCGAGTTCGCGGCGATCTGGCAGCGGGTGGAACAGGACATGGCGTCCGGCCAGGTCGACGACGAGGACCGCGGCAAGGACACCGACACGCTGCGCGCCGAGTACCGCGCCATCGCCGACCGCCGCGTGCGGCTGGGGCTGCTGCTTTCCGAGATCGGCCGGGTGGCCGGCGTGCAGGTCAGCCAGGCCGAGCTGACCCAGGCGCTGCGCCAGGAGGCGGCGCGCTACCCGGGCCAGGAAATGCAGGTGGTCGAGTTCTTCCGTAAGTCGCCGGGCGCGATCGAGCAGCTGCGCGGCCCGATCTTCGAGGACAAGGTGGTGGACTACATCCTCGAAATGGCCCGCGTGGAGGACCGCGTGGTCAGCGCCGAGGAGCTGAACCTGCCGATGGCTGGCGACATGACGCCGGCACGTGTGCAGTTCGAGCCGGCTGCCGAGGCCGGGGAGAGTGCCGGGCCAGACCCGCACGATGCAGCCGGCGACGAAGAGACGGTGCACGACTTAGGCGGGTATGAGGAAGCCACCGGCGCGCATGCGCCGGCAGCGCCGCACGAGAGTGTCGAGACGACGGCTACAGGTGCGGGAGGCGGCACCGTCGAGGGCGCGTCCGAGGCGGGCGCCGGCGGCCACGACGTGGAAAACTCGGTCTCCGGCGGGGCCGGCATGGAGGGCGAGGCGCTGGCTCCGGAGCAGTCCGGCGACCGCCTCGGCCACTCCGAGGAGGCGGTCTGACGCCCCCGCACCCAGTCTGCTGGCGCGGACCTCGGCACGCCTGCACTGGAACGGGCCGCCGCGCGGCCTATGTCATAGCGCCAAGGCCGGCGGGTTTCCCGCCCGGCGGCTTTCCGAACCGTTAGGAGTGCGTATGAGCGCCCGTATCCCAGGAGCCCGGTCTGTCATGGATCGCGACCCCGCCGAGATCTACAGCCAGGCGCTCGTCCCCATGGTGGTCGAGCAGACGGCACGTGGCGAGCGGGCCTACGACATCTACTCGCGCCTGTTAAAGGAGCGGATCATCTTCCTGACCGGCCCGGTATTCGACCAGATGAGCGCGCTGATTTGCGCCCAGCTGCTGTTCCTGGAGAGCGAGAACCCGGCCAAGGACATCTTCTTCTACATCAACAGCCCCGGCGGCGTGGTCTCGGCCGGCCTCGCGATCTACGACACCATGCAGTACATAAGGTGCCCGGTGAGCACGGTGTGCATCGGCCAGGCTGCCTCGATGGGCTCGCTGCTGCTGTGCGCCGGTGCGAAGGACAAGCGCTACGCGCTGCCGAACAGCAGGGTGATGGTCCACCAGCCCAGCGGCGGCGCCCAGGGTCAGGCCGCCGACATCGAGATCCAGGCGCGCGAGATCCTGACGCTGCGCCACCGGCTCAACCAGATCTACGAGCGCCACACCGGCCAGCCGCTCGACGCGATCGAGGCCAAGCTGGAGCGCGACAGCTACATGTCTGCCGAGGAGGCACGCGCTTTCGGACTGGTGGACCAGGTGGTCGAAAATCGGCCGCAGTCGATGGTGGACGAGGCGGTGAAGGTTTAGCAGGCGCGTGCCTTGCCTGGTGGGTCATGCCTCGGTCTAGGTGAGGTCGGCGTAGGGCTCGCGAGTGGCTCGAGTCCGGGCGGCGGGTTAAGCCGGCATCGGCACCGAGGCTTTGCCGGTGCGGCCGATGGGTTGCCACATGCAACCGGTGCGCATGTCTGGCGCGCGGGCGAGTGTCGCCACTTGCCAGTGCTAGCGAAACGTTGCGGGCGTGCAACTTGGCCAACCGATGCGGCACCGCTTGCGGTTGCAGCAGGCGTCCCGTCTTGTCGATTGAGAAAGCCGGGGCGTAGTATCCTATGATTGTGGCCCCGGGTCAGCCCGGGGCGCGGGAGACCCTATGAGCAAGTCCGGAGACACCAAGAACACCCTGTACTGCTCGTTCTGCGGCAAGTCCCAGCACGAGGTGCGCAAGCTGATCGCGGGCCCAACCGTGTTCATCTGCGACGAGTGTGTCGAGCTGTGCATGGACATCATCCGCGAGGAGCACAAGACGCACCTGGTCAAGGCGCGTGACGGTGTGCCGACCCCGCGTGAGATCTGCCGCGTGCTGGACGACTATGTGATCGGCCAGAGCCACGCCAAGAAGGTCCTCTCGGTGGCGGTGCACAACCATTACAAGCGGTTGGCCCACGCCCAAAAGAACAACGACATCGAGATCGCCAAGTCCAACATCCTGCTCGTGGGCCCTACCGGCTCCGGCAAGACCCTGCTGGCGCAGACCTTGGCGCGCATCCTCGACGTGCCTTTCACCATGGCCGACGCCACCACGCTGACCGAAGCCGGCTATGTGGGCGAAGACGTCGAGAACATCATTCTCAAGCTGCTGCAGGCGGCGGACTACAACGTGGAGCGGGCGCAGCGCGGCATCGTCTACATCGACGAGGTCGACAAGATCAGCCGCAAGTCCGACAACCCGAGCATTACCCGCGACGTGAGCGGCGAGGGTGTGCAGCAGGCTCTGCTGAAGATCATGGAGGGCACCGTGGCCTCCGTGCCGCCGCAGGGCGGGCGAAAGCATCCTCAGCAGGAGTTCCTGCAGGTGGACACGACGAACATCCTGTTCATCTGCGGCGGCGCTTTTGCCGGGCTGGAGAAGATCATTGGCGCCCGCGGCAAGGGGTCGGGCATCGGCTACGGCGCCGAGGTGCGCGACCCTGACGAGCGGCGCACCGGCGCCATCCTGCGCGACGTGGAGCCGGAAGACTTGCTACGGTTCGGGTTGATCCCGGAGTTCATCGGTCGCCTGCCCGTGGTGGCAACGCTCGAGGACCTCGACGAGGCGGCGCTGATGGAGATCCTCACCAAGCCGAAGAACGCGCTGGTGAAGCAGTACGGCCGGCTGTTCGAGATGGAGGGCATCAAGCTCAGTTTCACGGACGATGCGTTGCGGTCGGTCTCCACACGGGCGATTGCGCGGCGGACCGGCGCGCGCGGGCTTCGGTCCATCATGGAGGCGATCCTGCTGGGAACGATGTTCGACCTGCCCGGGTTGGACAACGTGGATGAGGTAGTCATCAACCGCGAGGTGGCGGAGGGGCGGGCCAATCCGCTTTACACCTACTCCAAGGAACGCTCGAAGGAGCGGGCTGAGGGGGCGGGGTAGAAAACGCGTTGGTGCCTTCAATATAGGAGGCAAGGCCAGGGCTCTGCCTTGGACCCGCTGGGGCCCGCGGCCCCAGACCCCGGTTCTGGCCCCTCCGAAAATGGGGTCTGGGGCCGCGGGCCCCAGCGGGGTCCAGGGGCAGAGCCCTTGGCCTTTTCTTTTTTTGAGCAGTTTCGTGCCAAGCTTGGGCGACTCGCGCTTCGACTGTCCTTGAAGGAGGTCCTTAGATGCCCCCGAAGAAAACCGTAGCCGTGGCCCAGGCCCCCGCCGGCGACACCATGGCCGTGCTGCCGTTGCGCGACATCGTGGTGTTTCCCCACATGATCGTCCCGCTGTTTGTTGGTCGCGAGAAATCCGTTCGTGCCCTGGAAGCGGTGATGAAGGATGACAAGCAGATCTTGCTTGTCGCCCAGAAGAACGCCGCCCAGGACGACCCCGCGGCCGACGACATCTACCGCGTCGGCACCGTGTCGACGATCCTGCAGTTGCTCAAGCTACCCGACGGCACCGTCAAGGTGCTCGTTGAAGGCGGCCGCCGCGCCAAGCTCGCCGCGTTCAAGGAAACCGAATCCTACTTCGAGGCCAGCGTTGAAGACCTGCCCGACCAGGAAGGTGACGCCAAGGAGCTTGAGGCGCTGGGCCGCACCGTGGTCGGCCAGTTCGAGCAGTACATCAAGCTGAACAAGAAGATCGCGCCCGAGGTCCTGGTCTCGCTGAACCAGATCGAGGAGCCGTCCAAGCTGGCCGACACCATCGCCAGCCACCTGAACCTCAAGATCAGCGAGAAGCAGGAACTGCTGGAGACCACCCGCATCGGCGAGCGGCTGGAGCGCGTGTTCGGCCACATGGAGTCCGAGATCGGCGTGCTGCAGGTGGAGAAGCGCATCCGCAACCGCGTCAAGCGGCAGATGGAGAAGACGCAGCGCGAGTACTACCTCAACGAGCAGCTCAAGGCGATCCAGAAGGAGTTGGGTGAGGGCGAGGACGGCAAGGACGAGACCGCCGAACTCGAGGACAAGATCAAGAAGACCCGCCTTACAAAGGAAGCGCGCGAAAAGGCGATGGGCGAGCTGAAGAAGCTGCGCACCATGAGCCCGATGAGCGCCGAGGCCACCGTGGTGCGCAACTACCTCGACTGGATCATCTCGATCCCGTGGAAGAAGCGCAGCAAGGTCCGCAACGACGTGATCGAGGCCGAAGGGGTGCTCGACGCCGACCATTTCGGGCTGGAGAAGGTTAAGGAGCGCATCCTGGAATACCTGGCGGTGCAAGCGCGCAGTCCGAAGGTACGCGGCCCCATCCTCTGCCTGGTTGGCCCGCCCGGCGTGGGCAAGACCTCGCTCGGCAAGTCGATCGCCAACGCAACCGGGCGCAGCTTCGTGCGGATGAGCCTGGGCGGCGTGCGCGACGAAGCGGAGATCCGCGGTCATCGTCGCACCTATATCGGTTCGATGCCCGGCAAGGTGATCCAGGGCATGAAGAAGGCCAAGACCAGCAACCCGCTGTTCCTGCTCGACGAGATCGACAAGCTGGGCCAGGACTGGCGCGGCGACCCGACCAGCGCGCTGCTGGAGGTGCTCGACCCGGAGCAGAACGCTACGTTTGCGGACCATTACCTCGAGGTGGATTACGACCTGTCGGACGTGATGTTCGTGACCACGGCCAACAGTCTGCGCATGCCGCAGCCGCTGCTGGACCGCATGGAGATCATCCGCATCTCCGGCTACACCGAGGACGAGAAGCTGCAAATCGCGCGGCGTCACCTGATCGCCAAGCAGGGCGAGGCACATGGGTTGAAGCCGGACGAGTGGTCGATCACCGACGACGCGTTGCGCGACCTGATCCGCACCTACACGCGTGAGGCCGGCGTGCGAAACCTGGAGCGCGAGCTGGCCAACCTGGCCCGCAAGTCGGTCAAAGAGATCGTGACCAAGAAGACCAAGAAGGTCGCGATCACGCTCAAGACGCTGGAGAAATATGCCGGCATCCGCCGCTTCCGCTACGGCGAGACGGAGAGCGAGGACATGGTCGGCGTGGTGACCGGCCTTGCCTGGACCGAGGTGGGTGGCGAGATTCTGACGATCGAGAGCGTGATCGTGCCGGGCCGCGGCAAGATCCAGCACACCGGCAAGCTGGGCGACGTGATGCAGGAGAGCGTGACGGCGGCGCTGTCCTACGTACGCAGCAAGTCGATCACCTTCGGCATCAAGCCGACGATCTTCGAGAAGCGCGACATCCACGTGCACGTGCCGGAGGGCGCGACGCCGAAGGACGGTCCGTCCGCCGGCGTGGCGATGGCGACAAGCATCGTTAGCGTGCTGACCGGCATCCCCGTCCGCCGTGACGTGGCGATGACCGGTGAGATCACGCTGCGCGGCCGCGTGCTGCCGATCGGCGGACTGAAGGAGAAGCTGCTGGCGGCGTTGCGTGCCGGGATCGCGACCGTGTTCTTCCCCAAGGAGAACGAGAAGGACCTCGCCGAGATACCGGACAACGTCAAGCGCGCGCTGACGCTCATCCCGGTCAGCCACGTCGACGAGGTAATTGGCCAGGCGCTGGTGCGCAAGCCGGAGGCGATCGAGTGGGAGGAGCCGCCGGAGCCGATCGCCAAGCCGGCGGCCGAGCCGGCTGGGGCGTCGCTGCCGCATTAGAAGGTCGAGTTTGCCCGGTCCCGCGCATGAGAACGGTGCCGGGCTTCTTGACCCTACCGGCTTCGCCTTCCAGTGTCAGCAAGCGCCGTGCGTGTCGGCGGCAGGAGAGCGTGGATGGATGACATAAAGGAGCCTGACGCTGGGGCTGATCCGGCAGCGTTAGGCAGTGCCAGCATCTATAATCGGCAGTTGCTGGCGGCCGACGTCGCGGAGAAGACGGGCCTACCGCGCAACAAGGCAGTCGCTGTTATCGACGCGGTGTTCGAGGCGGCGTCTCACGCACTGCGTGACGGCAAGGAGGTCCGCATTGCCGGTTTCGGCTCGTTTCTTCCGAGCGAGCGCCCGGCGGGCAAAGGTCTGGATCCGGAGACCGGCAACGAGGTCGACACCCCGGAGAGCAAGTCCGTCCGTTTCCGGCCCGGCAAGGTGCTGCGTGACATGATGTCCGGTGCATCGGTTTGACGCAGGTATTGGTTCGGGATTAGACGCACCCCGCCGCGTTCGCGAGGCGGTCGAGTGGGGCGGTTAGCTCAGCGGTAGAGCGGCTCGTTTACACCGAGTTGGCCGGCGGTTCGATCCCGTCACCGCCCACCATGTTTGGCGTCGTGCGAGGGTGTTGACGCGCCTCGGGTGCGCCCGTAGAAGCGGCGCCTGCCTTGCTATGCGGGTGTAGCTCAGTTGGTTAGAGCGCCGGCCTGTCACGCCGGAGGTCGCGGGTTCGAGCCCCGTCACTCGCGCCAGGTGGACGTAAGGCCAGGGGCTCTGCCCCTGGACCCCGCTAAGGACAGTCGTCCTTAGAACCTGTTTGTTTAGGCAGTGTGCGAAGGGGGCCGCCCGCGTCGTAGCCACGCCCTTGTTGGCCCCCGTTGCACTTCCCAGGCGAAGCCGGTGTTTGGGGCCGACTGGGCCCGTCGTGCGAAGCACGCTAGCGCGTGACGGGGTCCAGGGGCAGAGCTCCTGGCGTTTGCCTTCCTCCCTTGGCGCAAACGCAAGGCGGGTCTAGTGTCCAGCACGATGTTGCACTGCGGCGGCCTGACTGGCGCCGCGCTTTCGCCGTTGGGACCCCATGCAGCCGATACTCGCCAACTACTTTCCGATTCTCGTCTTCCTCGGCATCGCGCTGGTGATCGCCAGCGCCATGATAGGCGGGTCCTTGCTGGCGGCGCGGCAGAAACCCTACGCGGACAAGGTCTCGGCCTACGAGTGCGGGTTCGAGCCGTTCGACGACGCACGCCGGCGCTTCGACGTGCGCTTCTACCTGGTCGCCATCCTGTTCATCATCTTCGACTTGGAAGTGGCGTTCCTGTTCCCCTGGGCGATCAGCCTGGCTCACATCGGCATGTTCGGGTTCTGGTCGATGATCGGCTTCCTTGCTGTTCTGACCGTCGGGTTTATCTACGAGTGGTGCAAGGGTGCACTCGATTGGGAGTAGGTTCATGAGCCTGACCGCGACGGACGTCGCCACCGGCCAGCAGATCGCGTGGAACCGCGACGTGCTGCCGCCGGGTGAGGCGCAGGATGCGGTGGTGCGCGGCATCACCGGCGAGATCACCGACAAAGGTTTCGTGGTCGCACAACTGGACAAGCTGATCAACTGGGGCCGCACCGGCAGCTTATGGCCGATGACGTTCGGCCTGGCGTGCTGCGCGGTGGAGATGATCCACGCCTACATGCCGCGCTACGACCTTGACCGGTTCGGCATCTTTCCGCGTGGTTCGCCACGGCAGAGCGACGTGATGATCGTGGCCGGTACGCTGACTAACAAGATGGCGCCCGCGCTGCGCCGCGTCTACGACCAGATGTCGGAGCCGCGCTGGGTGATCAGCATGGGCAGTTGTGCGAATGGCGGCGGGTACTACCACTACTCGTATTCGGTCGTTCGAGGCTGTGACAGGATCGTTCCGGTCGACGTCTACGTGCCTGGTTGTCCGCCGACGGCGGAGGCTCTGCTGTACGGCATCATGCAATTGCAGAAGAAGATCCGGCGCACGGGGACGATCCTTCGTGGCTGAACTGGTTGCCGCTCCGCAGGCTTTGCCCGCGGTGGCCAGCGCGTCGGCGTTGGCGATGTCTATCAGCACTGGGGTGGCGGGCGTGTCGCGCGCAGGGCTGGAGGGCGGTGAGTTGGTCGTTCACGTCGCACGTGACGAGTTGCTGGGCGTGATGACCACGTTGCGCGACGATGGTCGTTTCCTGTGCGAGCAGATGGTGGATCTGTGCGGCGTCGACTTCCCGCAACGCGGTGAACGTTTCGACGTGGTCTACAACCTGCTGAGCGTTTCGCTGAACCATCGCGTGCGGGTGGTCGTGACGACCGACGAGACGACGCCGGTGCCGTCTGTCTCCAACATCTGGCCGTGTGCCACGTGGTGGGAACGTGAGTGCTGGGACCTGTTCGGCGTAACGTTTGCGGGGTTGGCGGACCATCGGCGGATCCTGACGGATTACGGGTTCGAGGGACATCCGCTACGCAAGGACTTCCCGCTGACCGGCTACGTGGAAGTGCGCTTCGACGAGGAGCGCAAGCAGGTGGTCTACGAGCCTGTGAACCTGACCCAGGATTACCGGGATTTCCGCTTTCTCTCGCCGTGGGAAGGCATGACGACCTTGCCGGGTGACGAGAAGGCCCATGTGACACGCCAGGCGCTGGCGAACGGGACGCCGGCGATTGAGGTAAGCAAGCCATGAGCGGCAACGTAGCAGAAGCGGTCCATTCGACGACGGCGGTGCCGCCGGAACAGGCGGTGGCGTCCACCTACAAGACAGTTCAGATCGATAGCCACGCGATCAACTTCGGACCCCAGCACCCGGCTGCGCATGGCGTGTTGCGGCTGGTATTGGAGATGGACGGTGAAGTGGTGGACCGCGCAGACCCGCATGTCGGGCTGCTGCACCGGGGCACCGAGAAGCTGATCGAGAGCCGCACCTACCTGCAGAACGTGCCTTATTTTGACAGGCTCGACTACGTCTCGCCGATGTGCATGGAGCATGCTTTCGTGCTGGCGACGGAGAAGCTGCTGGCGATCCAGGCGCCGGAACGTGCGCTGTGGATACGCACGATGTATGACGAGATCACGCGCATCCTGAACCATTTGCTGAACCTGACTTCGTTTGCCATGGACGTGGGCGCGCTGACCCCGCCGCTGTGGGGCTACGAAGAGCGCGAGAAACTGATGGAGTTCTACGAAGCGGCGTCAGGCGCCCGCTTGCATGCGAACTACTATCGCCCGGGCGGCGTCAGCCGCGATCTTCCAGCCGGGCTGACTGACCGTATCTGGGCGTGGAGCGAACAGTTTCCGTCGTTCATCGACGACCTTTGGAACCTGCTGACCGAAAACCGTATCTGGAAGCAGCGTACGGTCGACATCGGTGTGATGACCGCCGAGATGGCGCTGGCTTGGGGCTTCACCGGGCCAAACCTGCGTGCAAGCGGTGTTCCCTGGGACTTACGCAAGGCGCAGCCTTACGCGAAGTACGAGCACGTGCAGTTCGACGTCCCGGTTACGCGCAACGGCGACTGCTACGATCGCTACCTCGTGCGAATGATCGAAATGCGTGAGAGCGTGAAGATCATCCGGCAATGCCTCGAGCATATGAAGCCAGGGCCGGTGAAGATCCAGGACCGCAAGTTCACCGCACCACGTCGCGAGGAGATGAAGCGCTCGATGGAAGCGCTCATTCATCACTTCAAGCTCTACACTGAAGGGTTTCACGTTCCTGCCGGTGCAACCTACACGGCCATAGAGAGCCCGAAGGGCGAGTTTGGCGTCTATCTCGTGTCGGATGGCACCAACAAGCCCTATCGCTGCAAGATCAGGCCGACCGGCTTCTCGCACCTGCAGGCTATGGAGGTGATGAGCAAGGGTCACATGCTGGCCGACGCCGTCGCGGTGATCGGCTCGATCGACCTGGTATTTGGCGAGGTAGACCGCTGATGAGCAACCCGCACCCAGGCGCGTTCGCCGCGGAGAACGTCGGCGACGGGTCAACTGCGGCGCATAACCGTGTCGAACCGCAGCATTTTGCATTCGACACGCAAAGCCTTGCAGAAATCGACCGATTGCTTCTGAAGTATCCGGCCGGGCGACAAGCGAGCGGGGTGCTTCCGTTGCTCTACCTCGTGCAGGACCAGATGCGCAGGGACACCGGCAGCGCGTGGGTGCCGCGCGTTGCGATGGATGCTGTTGCTGCCCGGTTGGGCATGCCGCCAATCCGCGTCTACGAGGTTGCCACGTTCTACCTGATGTTCAACACAACGCCGGTTGGCACTTATCACCTGCAGGTTTGCACGACGACGCCGTGCTGGCTCCGCGGTTCGGACGAGGTGGTTGCGGCTTGCCGCCGTGTGAGCGGCATCAAGGGCTGGCACGAAACCAGCGCAGACGGGCTGTTCACCATGTCAGAGGTGGAGTGCTTAGGCGGCTGCGTGAACGCACCGATCTTGCAGATAGACAACGACTTCTACGAGGATTTGGATGGCCCGTTGACGGAGAAGCTGCTGGAAGGTTTGAAGCGGGGCGAGCCGAAACCACAGCCAGGATCGATGATCGGCCGCCTGACATCGGCGCCGGTTGGCGGCCCCACAACGCTCACGCTGGTTTCGGAGTAGGCACGTGCTGCAAGACCGTGATCGCATTTTCACCAATTTGTATGGCCAGCACGATTGGCGGTTGGCTGCGGCCCGCGGCCGCGGCGACTGGGACGGGACTGCCGAAATCCTGTTGCGTGGCCGAGAGGCGATTGTCGACGAGATGAAGGCGTCTGGCTTGCGCGGCCGCGGCGGCGCCGGTTTTCCGACCGGAATGAAATGGTCGTTCATGCCCAAGGTGAATGACGGCCGGCCGGCCTACCTGGTGGTCAACGCCGATGAGAGCGAACCTGGCACCTGCAAGGACCGTGACATCATGCGGCACGATCCGCACAAGCTGATCGAAGGTTGCCTTATTGCCAGCTTCGCAATGGGCGCGCATGCGACTTACATCTACATCCGCGGCGAATACTATAACGAAGCGTTGAACCTGCAGGCGGCTATCGACGAGGCTTACGAGGCAGGACTCATCGGTGTCAACGCCTGCGGATCAGGCTGGGACTGCGACGTGTTCCTGCACCGCGGTGCAGGAGCCTACATCTGCGGCGAGGAGACGGCGCTTCTCGAGTCTCTGGAGGGCAAGAAGGGAATGCCCCGCTTGAAGCCGCCTTTCCCGGCAGCCGTCGGGTTGTATGGATGTCCCACGACGGTGAACAACGTCGAGACCATCGCCGTCGCACCTACGATTCTACGCCGTGGCGCCGGATGGTTCTCCGCACTTGGACGGCCGAAGAACGCGGGCACGAAAATCTTCTGCATCTCCGGGCACGTGAACAAGCCATGCAACGTGGAGGAGGAGCTCGGCATTCCGTTGCGCGAGTTGATTGAAACCTATGCTGGCGGTGTGCGCGGCGGATGGGACAACCTGCTGGCGGTGATACCGGGTGGCTCGTCAGTGCCGCTGATGCCGAAAGAGACTTGCGACACCATCCTGATGGATTTCGACTCGCTTCGCGACGTCAAATCCGGTCTTGGCACTGCGGCGGTCATCGTGATGGACAAGTCGACCGACGTGATCAGGGCGATCGCGCGGCTCGCCAAGTTTTACAAGCACGAGAGTTGTGGCCAGTGCACGCCGTGCCGCGAGGGCACCGGTTGGATGATGCGGGTGATGAACAGGTTAGTGGAAGGCCGGGCAGAAGTGGCCGAGATAGACATGCTCGAGCAGGTGACGCGACAGGTTGAGGGTCACACGATCTGCGCGCTCGGTGATGCCGCGGCGTGGCCGATCCAGGGCCTCATCAGGCATTTCCGCCCGGTGATGGAAGAGCGGATCGCCAACTATCGTGCAGGCGCGCGCGTCGTCACGCCGGTCAACCTCCCGATTGCGGCTGAGTAAAATGGGGTCTTGGGCCGGCTGGTCCCAACGGGTCCAGAACGGTGCTCTGGTCTTTCTGTAAGGTCACGTGATGGTCAAGTTAACCGTAGATGGCACGGATATCGAGGTAGCACCTGGCAGCTCGGTGCTGCAGGCGTGCGAACAAGCCGGACGGGAAATTCCGCGTTTCTGCTACCACGAACGTCTGTCGGTAGCCGGCAATTGTCGCATGTGCTTGGTCGAAATCGAGAAAGCGCCCAAGCCAATTGCCAGCTGCGCCTATCCCGTCGCCGAAGGCATGGTGGTTAAGACCGACACTGCCATGGTGCGGCAGGCACGCCGCGGCGTGATGGAGTTCCTGTTGATCAACCACCCGCTGGATTGCCCAATTTGCGATCAGGGCGGCGAATGCGACCTGCAGGATCAGTCTTACTCGTACGGCATGGACCACTCGCGCTACGCGGAGGGCAAGCGCGCGGTAAAGGACAAGAACCTCGGCCCGTTGGTGAAAACGGTAATGACACGTTGCATTCAGTGCACGCGTTGCATCCGGTTCGCCACAGAGATCGCAGGTGTGCCCGAGCTCGGCGCGACTGCACGTGGCGAGAACATGGAAGTCGGCACCTACGTTGAGCATGCTCTCACGTCGGAATTGTCTGGCAACCTGATTGACATCTGTCCGGTGGGCGCACTGACGAGCAAGCCGTATGCGTTCGTGTCCAGGCCATGGGAACTGCACAAGACCGACAGCGTGGACGTGATGGACGCCGTGGGCACGCCAATCCGCGTGGATGCACGCGGGCCGGAGGTGTTGCGCATCCTTCCGCGTATCAACGACGAGATCAACGACGAGTGGCTGGCTGACAAGTCGCGCTTCTCGCTCGACGGATTGAAGCGTCGGCGACTCGACAAGCCGTGGGTGCGGCGAGACGGCAAGCTGCAACCTGCGAGTTGGCTCGAAGCATTCGCCGCGATTGCGGATCGTCTGCGCGGCGTCGCTGGCGCACGCATCGGCGCGATTGCCGGAGATTTGTGCGACGCCGAAAGCATGTTGGCGCTAAAGGATCTGATGGCGTCGTTGGGTGCGGAAAACTTGGATTGCAGGCAGGACGGTGCACAACTTGATGCGAGTCGCCGCGAGTTCTACCTGTTCAACAGCACGATTGCCGGCATCGACGTGGCCGATGCGATGTTGATCATCGGCAGCAATCCGCGCCGTGAAGCTCCAATTCTGAACGCACGGATACGCAAACGCTGGATGGCCACGTCCGGGCACATCCCAATCGGCCTTATCGGGCCGCAGGTGGATCTTACCTATCCCACGACACATCTGGGCGACGAGCCTTCCGCACTAGCGTCCCTGCTGGACGGCACGCATCAGTTCGCCGCCAAGCTGCGTGATGCGGAGCGCCCGATGGTGATTGTTGGGCAGGGTGGGTTGACCCGCTCCGATGGTGCTGCGGTGCTGACGGATGTTTGGAAACTTGCAGATACTGTCGGTGCACTCACGCCGGAGTGGCACGGATTCAACGTGCTCCATAGCGCGGCCGCGCGCGTTGCTGCACTGGATGTTGGCTTTCTACCAGGACCAGGTGGACTTGACGTCGCCGGCATGATGGGCGGTGGTGTGGACGTTCTCTGGCTTTTGGGGGCCGACGAGTTCGACACGGCGCGGATCGGCGCGGACAGTTTCGTCGTCTATCAGGGCCATCACGGCGACCGTGGAGCGATGCGCGCAGACGTGATCTTGCCGGGCTGTGCCTACACGGAGAAAGACGGCACTTACGTCAACACGGAAGGTCGGGTGCAACGCGGCTATCGTGCGCTGTTTGCACCAGGCGAAGCACGTGAGGACTGGCGCATCCTGCGCGCGTTTAGCGCCACGATTGGTCACGTATTGCCCTACGACGATCTGGACACGTTGCGCGCGCGCCTGGCGCGTGCCAACCCGGTGTTTGCTCGGCAAGGCTTGTCTCGTTATGGCGCAAACGACCACTCTGCGCCGAGGCAGGATGTCCAACCATCGACGGATAGGACAGCGTTCACGCCGTACGTAGCGGATTACTACCAGACCAATCCCATCAGCCGTGCAAGCTTGACGATGGCAGAGTGTTCGCGCACGGCACCTGCCTCACTTTCTTCGGCCACACTGGCCGTGGCTGCGGAGTAGCCTGCTCGTGTACAGTTTCTTCCACGAAAGCGTAATAGGCACCCTGTTGCTGACCATTGCAGAGACGCTCGGCATTCTTGTTCCAGTGCTGATCAGCATGGCTTACGCTACGTATTTCGAGCGCAAAGCACTGGCAGCATTCCAGCTACGCCGTGGACCGAACGTCGTGGGGCCATTCGGCCTTTGGCAGCCCTTCGCCGATGCGGTCAAGGTGTTCACCAAGGAGACGATCATCCCGGCTGGCGCCAGTCGGTCATTGTTCCTGGTGGCGCCAATGCTGACGTTCGTTCTGGCTTGTCTTGCGTGGGCGGTGATCCCGGTGGGAGACGGTTGGGCAGTCGCCAACATAAACGTCGGCATTCTTTACTTATTCGCGATCAGTTCGCTTGGCGTCTACGGCGTCATCGTTGCAGGTTGGGCTAGCAACTCCAAATACGCGTTCCTTGGCGCCATGCGCTCTGCCGCACAGATGGTTAGCTACGAGGTGTCCATTGGCTTCGTGCTTGTCACCGTCATGTTGTGCGTGGGCAGCCTCAATCTTAACGATATCGTGCGCGCGCAAAGTCACTTCTGGTTCGCTTTCACGCCGTTGTTTCCAATGTTCGTGATCTTTCTGATCTCCATGTTGGCGGAGACCAATCGAGCGCCGTTCGACTTGCCGGAAGGCGAGAGCGAGATTGTTGCCGGCTTCTTTGTGGAATATAGCGCAATGTCATTCGCCATGTTCTTCCTTGGCGAATACATGAACATGCTGATGATGAGTGCGCTCGCGAGTGTGCTGTTCCTTGGCGGCTGGCAGGCGCCATTCGGCTTACCTTCCATGCCGGTATTTTGGCTGCTGGCGAAGATCTGGCTGGTGATGTTCTTTTTCTTCTGGGTCCGCGCTACTTTTCCCCGCTACCGCTACGACCAGCTGATGCGCCTGGGCTGGAAGGTTTTTCTGCCGCTATCTCTGCTCTGGTTGGTCCTGACCGCAGGGTTTCTTGAAGTTACGGGCCTGCTACCAAACGGCCCGACCTAGAGGTCAACATGGCGATTACCGCGAAACCTGTCTGGCGGCTGCTGATGTGGGAGTTGCTGTCCGGCATGGGAATTACGTTGCGTTACTTCTTCAAGCCGAAGGTGACGATCAACTATCCCTACGAGGGTGGCCCGCTTAGCCCTCGTTTCAAAGGGGAGCATGCGCTGCGCCGTTACCCGAACGGCGAGGAACGCTGCATCGCTTGCAAACTCTGCGAGGCCATTTGCCCGGCTTATGCCATCACGATCGAAGCCGAGCCGCGGGAAGATGGCTCCCGTCGTACCACGCGTTATGACATCGACATGACGAAGTGCATCTATTGCGGCCTTTGCGAGGAGGCATGCCCTGTGGACGCAATCGTTGAAGGACCGAACTTTGAGTTCTCCACCGAGACGCGTGAGGAGCTGATGTACAACAAGGACAAGCTCCTGGATAATGGTGACAGGTGGGAGGCCGAGATCGCCAAGCGGCTCGAACTGGACGCGCCTTACCGATGATCACGTCCGTTGCATTCTACGTCTTTTCGGCCGTGTTGCTCGGCTCGGCAGCAATGGTGGTGAGCAGCCGTAATCCCGTGCACTCGGTGTTGTTTCTTATTTTGGCGTTTTTCAACGCCGCGGCCTTGTTCCTCATCGCTGGCGCCGAATTCCTCGCGATGATTCTTGTCATCGTTTACGTCGGTGCGGTTGCAGTTTTGTTTCTATTCGTGGTGATGATGCTGGACGTGGACTTTTCTGCGTTGCGCGAAGGCTTTCAGCGCTACGCACCGGTTGGCGCCACCGTCGGCGCGGTTCTCTTCTTCGAGTTGTTGAGCGTGTTGTTTGGCTGGCAGATGTCTGCCGATGCCCCGGTACTGCGTCTGAGCCAGATACCAGACAAGGTGCAGAACACGCGGGCCATTGGTCAGGTTCTCTATACAAACTATGTGTTGCTGTTTCAGTTGTCCGGGCTGATCCTACTAGTCGCGATGGTCGGCGCTATCGTGCTTACCCATCGCGACCGGCACAATTCGCGCCGCCAGAACATCACTCGCCAACAGGAGCATCGCGTTGCTGACACGCTTGAGCTCCTCCAACTCAGATCTGGCGACGGTGTGCTTGCGTCGGGCGGTATCTACCGGCCGAAACCTGCGCCGGTCTTGCTCCGGGCTGGCGAGCTTGCAGTGTCTGGTGATGCGCATCACGATGGCGCACCGGCGCCGGAACCTGTGCATGGGGAACACTGAGACATGCCTCACGGAGCCCTGACCGTAGGCCTCGGCCATTATTTGACTGTAGCCGCAATCCTACTCGTCCTCGGCGTGTTCGGCATTTTTCTGAATCGAAAGAATGTCATCATCATCTTGATGTCCGTCGAGCTGATCCTGTTGGCGGTGAACCTCAACCTCGTGGCGTTCTCCTCGGCGCTGAACGACCTTGCTGGGCAGATACTTGCAATGTTTGTCCTGACGGTTGCCGCAGCGGAAGCAGCTATTGGCCTGGCGATCGTGGTAGTCTACTTCCGCAATCGCGGCTCGATCGAGGTCGAGGACGTGAACCTGATGAAGGGCTGAGATGATTTACGCGATCGCCGTCTTCGCGCCGATCTTCGGCTCGCTGGTTTGCGGTTTTGCCGGCCGTTCCATAGGTGACCGGGCGGCGCAACTGATCACCATCATCTGCATGTTGCTGGCGTCTGTGTGCGGCGTTACGTCCTGGTATCAGCACATCTTTGCTAATGTGCCGAACAGCACGGTGGCTATCGCAACCTGGATCGACTCCGGGAGCTTCCACTTGGATTGGGCGCTACGTTACGATTCGCTCTCTGTGTCAATGGTGGCGATGGTTACAGTCGTTGCCACGCTGATCCACGTCTACAGCACCGGCTACATGGCGCACGAACACAGCACCACGACGCGATTTTTTGCCTACCTGTCATTGTTCACCTTCGCCATGCTCATGCTGGTCACCGCCGACAACCTTGTGCAGTTGTTTTTTGGTTGGGAGGGCGTAGGCCTGGCGAGCTATCTTTTGATTGGATACTGGTACGATCGGCCGTCAGCTGCACGTGCCGCAATCAAGGCCATGGTAGTGAACCGCGTCGGCGATCTCAGCTTTGCGGTCGGCATTGCCATGGTGTTCTTAAAGTTCGGCTCGGTCGATTTCACAACCATCTTCGCCGCCATCCCTGCCCACATGGCAGACACTTACCATGTGTTCGGTGCAGAGCCGCGCAGCTACGAGGTGATTGGCTACCTGCTGTTCATTGGTGCGATGGGCAAGTCGGCACAGATCCTGCTACACACTTGGCTGCCCGATGCGATGGAGGGTCCCACGCCGGTGTCAGCGCTGATCCACGCAGCCACGATGGTGACTGCAGGCGTTTTCCTGATGAGCCGTATGTCGCCCTTGCTCGAGTGGGCGCCGAGCGCTCTCAATTTCATCACCTTCATCGGCGCTACAACCTGCATCTTTGCAGCCACCATCGCGTGTGTGCAGAACGACATCAAACGGGTGATCGCCTATTCCACGTGTTCGCAGCTCGGCTACATGTTCATGGCCGCCGGCGTCGGTGCTTACCAGGCGAGCATGTTCCATCTTATCACTCACGCGTTCTTCAAGGCGCTGCTGTTCCTGTGCGCAGGGTCGGTGATCCACGCGATGTCGGACGAGCAGGACATGCGGCGGATGGGCGGCATCTGGCGCATGATTCCAATCACCTACACTAGCATGTGGCTCGGCAGCTTGGCGTTGGCGGGCATTCCGTATTTTGCCGGCTACTGGTCGAAAGATGCCATTCTTGAATCGACCTATGCGGCGGGCAGCGCCGTAGGCATGTATGGTTTTGTCTGCGGCACCATGGCGGCGTTTCTGACCGCATTCTACTCCGGCCGTCTGCTGTTCATGACTTTCCACGGGGCGCCGCGCGCCGACCTCCACGTGATGGAGCACGTGCATGAAAGCCCGCTCAGCATGACCGGGCCTCTGATGTTGCTCTCGCTCGGCGCCGTATTCGCCGGTTGGCTCCTGCACGCGATGTTCATCGGCGACCACAACGCCGCGTATTGGCAAGGAGCAATCTTCAACGGTCCCAACAACCATGTCCTCCAGCAGGTCGAACGCACGCCGTTGCTGATCGGCCTTCTGCCCACCGCCACCGGCGTGCTCGGCTTGGCGCTCGCCTACCTGTTTTATGTCATGCGGCCGCAACTGCCGGTACGTCTGGCCGCGGCGTTTCCTGCCATCTACCGCTTCCTGCTCAACAAGTGGTATTTCGATGAGCTGTACGAGATCCTGTTCGTCCGTTCGTCGATGTGGCTGGCGCGCGAGCTTTGGAAAGTCGGCGACGCGCAGATCATTGATGGCGTGCCGAACGGCCTGGCCAGCATGGCAGAAGGCGGCTCGGTCCAGGTGGTGCGGATCCAGACCGGTTCGATCGCTGTCTATGCCTTCACCATGCTGATCGGCCTCGTCGTGATGGTCAGCCTCTTCCTCCTCGTGCGGTGACCTGACGTGACCGAGACCAACGCCGCCGGATTTCCCATCCTCTCGCTGCTGACGTTCCTGCCGCTGCTGGGCGTAGTCATCCTGATGACGTTACGGGGTGACGAGCAGGCCGTTGCACAGAACGCCCGCTGGACCGCGCTGTGGACCAGCCTGATCATCTTCCTGATTTCGCTGGTGCTGTGGACGCGCTTTGACTTGCGCGAGCCTGGCTACCAGTTTGCGGAGTCCGCCACCTGGCTGCCGGAATACGGCATCGGTTACCGCATGGGTGTGGACGGCATCTCGGTGCTGTTCGTGCTGCTCTCCACCGCGCTCACCCCGATCTGCATTCTGGCCAGCTGGGACAGCGTAAAGATACGCGTGCGCGAATACATGGCTGCCTTCCTCATCCTCGAGACGATGATGGTCGGCATGTTCTCGGCAGCCGACTTCCTGCTCTTCTACGTCTTCTTCGAAGGCGTACTCATTCCGATGTACCTCATCATCGGCGTCTGGGGCGGCCCGCGCCGCGTCTACGCGTCGTTGAAATTCTTCCTCTATACGTTTGCCGGCTCGGTGCTGATGTTGCTGGCGTTGCTCGCAATGTGGCATCAGGCCGGCACCACCGACATCACCGTTCTCACGCACACGCCGTTCAGCGCGGGTGCGCAGTACTGGTTATTCCTGGCGTTCTTCGCGTCGTTCGCGGTGAAGGTACCGATGTGGCCGGTGCACACCTGGTTGCCTGACGCCCATGTCGAGGCGCCTACGGCCGGCTCGGTCATCCTTGCCGGCGTGCTACTCAAGATGGGCGGTTACGGTTTCCTGCGCTTTGCCGTACCCATGCTACCGGTGGCCTCGGCACATTTCGCACCGCTTATGTTCGCTCTCGGCGTCATCGCGGTGATCTACACCTCGCTCGTCGCCTTGGCGCAGGAGGACATGAAAAAGCTGATCGCCTACTCGTCGATCGCCCACATGGGCGTCGTCATAATCGGCATCTTTACGTTCAACATCCAGGGCATTGACGGCGCGCTGTTTCAGATGATCTCGCACGGCGTCGTCTCTGCGGCGCTCTTTCTGTGTGTTGGCGTCATCTACGACCGCATCCACACGCGCGACATCGCCCGCTATGGTGGGCTCGCCGACCGCATGCCTGCTTACGCCTTCATTTTCATGCTGTTCACCATGGCGTCGATCGGGCTGCCCGGCACGTCGGGTTTCGTCGGTGAGTTCCTCGTCCTCGTCGGCGCTTTTCAGGTCAGCATCTGGCTCGCACTGCTCGGCAGCTTTGGCATGATTCTGGGTGCCGCCTATATGCTCTTTCTTTACCGCCGGGTGATCTTTGGCAGCATCGTCCGTGCCGACCTTCGCGGCATCCTCGACCTTTCGTCGCGCGAGGTGGCCATCTTCACACCGCTTGCGGTGCTCACGCTGTGGCTCGGAATTTATCCTAGCAGTTTCACCAACTACTTCGCCGCGAGCGTGTCGGCGATGGTTGGGCAGCACGCCCAGGCGATGAACGTCGCCGCGCACGCGGCGCAACTCGCTCAAACCGCGCACGCGGCGCAACTCGCTCAAACCGCGCACGCGGCGCAACTCGCCCAAGCCGGGCACGCGGCGCAAATGGCCCAGATTGCATCCGCGGCTTCAATCGCGCAGGCCGCGCACTCGCTTGATTTCGCCCAGGCCGCGCATACTCCGCTACTGTTCCAAACGGGACACGCTGCGCAGCCCACTCACACCGCAGCTATGGCGCAGGTCGTCCGGGCGGTTCATGTATCATCGGCTATCGCGTCCGTACAGCCGCCGCATCTTGCGAGTGCGCTGTCTCCAACCCATCCGGTTCAGGCTGCGTCGAGCCTGGTAGGAGCTTCACGATGAACTGGTCGCTGGCGGTGCCGGAAATCGTGCTGGCCGTCAGCGCCCTGGCCATCCTCATCGGCGGTGTCACGCAGAAGCGCGACACCATGGTCGCCTGCACCATGGCTGCACTGGCCGCGTGCCTGGTCACCGGGGTGCTCGTCGTCGGCACGCGAACCGCCGTCGGGTTTGACGGCCTGTTCGTCAGCGATGCCTTCTCCAAGTTCAGCAAGCTGCTGATCCTCGGCTCAACCGGGCTCTGCGCCATCCTGTCGCTGGACTACAACCGCCACCAAAACATCAGCCGGTTTGAGTTCCCGGTGCTGATGTTGCTCAGCACCGTCGGCATGATGGTGATGGCGTCGGCCAACAACCTGATGACCCTGTATATGGGGCTCGAGCTGCAATCGTTGGCCATCTACGTGCTGGCCGCGTTTGCGCGCGACGAACTGCGCTCCTCCGAAGCCGGCTTGAAATACTTCGTCCTCAGTGCGCTCGCGTCGGGCCTGCTGCTCTACGGCATCTCGCTCACCTACGGCTTCTCCGGGTCAATGGATTTCGCCCATATCGCGCAGGCTGTCACCGACCCGGCCGGCGTCTCCACCGGCCTGATCGTCGGCATCGCCTTCATCATTGCGGGCCTCGCCTTCAAACTTTCCGCCGTGCCCTTCCACATGTGGACTCCGGACGTCTACGAGGGCGCGCCCACGTCGGTCACCGCGTTCATGAGCACGGCGCCGAAGGTGGCCCCGTTCGTCGTGCTGCTGCGCGTGATGTTCGGCCCGTTCGGCCACGTCGCAATCCAGTGGCAGCCGATCATCGTGCTGGTCGCCATCGCCTCTATGCTGCTGGGCAGCTTCGCCGCCATCGCGCAAACCAACATCAAGCGGCTGATGGCGTACTCCTCCATCGGCCACATGGGCTACGCGCTGATTGGCCTGGCCGCGGGCACCGAGACGGGCGTGCGCGGCGTGCTGGTCTACCTGCTCACCTACGTGGTGATGTCAGCCGGCGTGTTCGCCTGCATCATCGCCATGCGACGTCGCGGTCTGGCCGTAGAGATGATCAGCGACCTCGGCGGCCTGGCCAAGAACGACCTCACTCTCGCCACGCTGATGGCCATCTTCATGCTGAGCATGGCAGGCGTGCCACCCATGGCCGGCTTCTTCGGCAAGTTCTTCGTCTTCGAGGCTGCGGTGAACGCCGGCATGTGGACGCTCGCAATCATCGGCGTGCTGACCAGCGTAGTTGCTCTGTTCTACTACCTGCGCGTCATCAAGGTGATGTTCTTCGACTCGTCGGAGGCCGCCTTCGACGCCCGCTCTGGCTCGCTGTCCTTCGTGGCGTTGGCCACCGGCGCTTTTACCCTCGTCTTCTTCGCGTTCCCCGCCCCGTTCGTGGGCGCGGCCACCCAGGCGGCAAAGGCCCTGTTCGGGTGACAGTGGACGCGCCGCCTGGCTGGCGGCTGCACACGCACGAAACGCTCGCATCCACGCAGGATGAGGCCATCGCCGCCGCCCGCGCCGGCGATCCCGGCCGGCTTGCCGTCCTGGCCGCCCGCCAGACCGCCGGCCGGGGCAGGGGCGGCCGGGCCTGGGTGGCGCCCGAGGGTAACCTGAACCTTTCCGTCCTGCTGCGCCCCGCAAGCCCTGTGCCGGCGCCCGGCCGCTGGGCGCTGATGGCCGGCCTAGCACTGCACGATGCTCTGTCCCGTCACACGAGCGGCCTGACGCTGAAGTGGCCAAACGACGTGCTGCTGCACGGCGCCAAGCTGGCCGGCATCCTGATCGACACCGAGGTGGTGGCCGGCGCGGTCGCCTGGATCGTCATCGGCATGGGCGCCAACCTGCGCGCCGTTCCCAACCTCCCGGACCGTGAAGTCGCTCACCTGCCGCCGCCCGCGCCTCCGGCCCAGCAGGTGGCAGCTGCCGTCCTCCGCGAGCTCGAGGCCCTGTTGGATGCGTCGGACGCTGCCTTGCGTGACGCCTGGCTGGACCGCGCCCACAAGCTCGGCACGACGATGGAGGTGCAGTTGCCGCACCGCCGCGTCACCGGCGCCTTTGCCGGTCTGACGGATACGGGCGAACTGCTGCTGGCCGGATACGAGACGCCGATCAGTAGCGGCGAGGTCGTCACCACAGCAAAGCAAGGCCTGCTTTTTTGAAAAAAAGCAGCAAAAAACTTTTGGTCCTGCTGTCTCGGAATTTCCCGCAGCGCGCGCCCAAGGGAACAAATATTTTTTGGGTCTTTTTTTCAAAAAAGAACCGCTTGCCTTGCCTTGCAGGTCTCCCGTGCTCCTAGTCGTAGACGCCGGCAACACCAACGTCGTCTTCGCCGTCCACGACGGCCAGCGCTGGGCCGGCATCTGGCGCATCGCTACCGAGCCGCAGCGCACCAGCGACGAATATGCCGTCTGGCTGCTCACCCTGCTCACCCACACCAAGCTCTCGCCGGACCTGGTGAACGGCGCCGTCATCGGCACCGTGGTGCCCGCCGCCCTCTACCATTTGCGCCGCCTCTGCCGCGAGTGGTTCAAGGTCGAGCCCCTGGTCGCCCGCGCCACGCTGGACTGGGGTTTCGACATCCGCGTGGATAACCCCGAGGACGTCGGCGCCGACCGCCTGCTGAACGCGCTGGCCGCCTACCGCCACTTCCACGCTGCCCTGGTGATCATCGACTTTGGCACCGCCACCACCTTCGACGTGGTGGGACAGGACGGCGCCTACCTGGGCGGCGCCATTGCGCCCGGCATCAACCTCTCCATCGAGGCGCTGCACCAGGCTGCCGCCCGTCTGCCGCGCATCGGCATCGGCCGGCCGCAGGCGGTCATCGGCACCGGCACTGTTGCTGCAATGCAGTCAGGCGTGTACTGGGGCTACATAGGCCTGGTCGAAGGCCTCGTTACCCGGATTCGCCGTGAGCTCGACACGCCGGCCAAGATCGTCGCCACCGGCGGCCTGGCTCCGCTGTTCGCTGAAGGCACCACCATTTTCGACCGGATCGACCCTGATCTGACGCTCGACGGCCTACGCCTGTTGGCGGAGCGCAACCCCGCTCCCAGATTACCACGCGACAGAACTCGAACAATTGAAGCTGAGTAAAGGCAAATAATGGACGCAACAACCGGCGACCTCGCCTTCCTGCCGTTGGGCGGGACGGGCGAGATTGGCATGAACCTCAACCTGTACAGATGCGACGGTCAGTACCTCGCCATCGACTGCGGCATCGGCTTCGGCGGCAACGAGCTGCCCGAGGCCGACGTGATCATGCCGGACCCCGCCTACATCGCCGAGCGGCGCGACAAGCTGCTCGGCCTGGTCATCACCCACGCGCACGAGGACCACGTGGGCGCCGTCGCCCACCTCTGGCGCCAGCTGCGCTGCCCGGTCTACGCCACCCCGTTCACCGCCGCGGTGCTGCGTCGCAAGCTGACCGAGGCGCACCTGGTCAACGAGGTGCGGCTACACGTGATCCCGCCCGGCGGCTCTTTCGAGCTCGGGCCGTTCCGCCTGCAGTTCCTTCGCGTGGCCCATTCCACGCCTGAAGCCCAGGCGCTGGCCATCCGCACGCCCTACGGCACGATCGTCCACACCGGCGACTGGAAGCTGGACCCGCACCCGCTGGTGGGCCCGCCGACCGACGAAGCCGCATTCTCCGCCCTGGGCGACGAAGGCGTGCTGGCAATGGTCTGCGACAGCACCAACGCCCTGGTGGAAGGCCATTCCGGCTCGGAAGGCGACGTGCGCCGCTCGCTCGCCACCCTGATCAAGTCGATCGAGGGCCGCATCGCGGTCACCTGTTTCGCCAGCAACGTCGCCCGGGTGGAAAGCGTCGCCGTCGCCGCGCGCGATTGCGGCCGCTCGGTGGCGCTCGTTGGCCGCTCCTTGCGCAACCTAGAGACGGCCGCGCGCGAGACCGGCTACCTCAGCACCATCCCTCAATTCGTCAGCGAGGACGCCGCCAACGACGTCCCCGACGGCAACCTGCTGATCCTGATCACCGGCAGCCAGGGCGAGGCCCGCAGCGCGCTGGCCCGGGTCGCCGCCGACACCCACCCCAACATCGCGCTGGGCGAGGGCGACACGGTGATCTTCTCCAGCCGCATGATCCCCGGCAACGAGAAAGCCATCGGTGCCGTGCAGGACAATTTGGTCCGCCGCGGCGTGCGGGTAATGACCGACGACGACCACATGGTCCACGTCAGCGGCCACCCCGCGCGCGACGAGCTGCGCCGCCTGTATCGCCTGGTCCGCCCGCAATACGCGGTCCCCGTGCACGGCGAGTGGCGCCACCTCTCCGCCCACGCCGCACTCGCCCAGGAGCTCGGGGCCACCCCGCTGATACTGGAAAATGGCGACATCCTGAGCCTCTACCCCGGCCGCCCGTCTGTCACCGACAGCGCGCCGGTCGGCCGCCTCGCACTCGACGGCAACCGCGTAGTGCCGCTGCAGGGCGGCGTCATGGCCGCTCGCCGTCGCATGCTGTTCAACGGCGTGGTGGTGGGCAGCCTCGCGGTGGACGCCACCGGCCGCATCATGGGCCAGGCGCGCGTCACTGCGCCGGGGTTGTTCGAGCCGGAGGACCCGGAGACGGAGCGGCTGGGCCGCGATTTTGGCGCTGCGGTGGCCGACCTGCCGGCGCCGTTGCGGCGGGATAATTCCGCACTGCAGGATGCGGCGCGGGCGGCGCTGCGCAAGATTGTCGGGCGGAAGCTGGGCAAGAAACCGATGGTGGACGTGCATCTTCTGCGGGTTTGAGCAAGCAAGGCCTGCTTTTTTGAAAAAAAGAAGCAAAAAACTTTTGTCTCCGCTGTCGCGCGCTGTCGGGAGAGTCCCCGACAGGGAGCAAAAGTTTTTTGGTTCTTTTTCTCAAAAAAGAACTGCTTTCTTCTGATGGGCTGGTTTACCGCCTGCGTTCTCTACGTGCTCATCTGGTGGACAGCACTGTTCGCCGTCCTGCCGCTCGGAACAAAACCGGCCGAGAACCCGGACGCGCTCACAGGTTGGCGCGGGGCGCCGGAACATCCTCGGCTCGGCCGCAAGCTGCTGTTGACCACGATGGTTGCCACGATCATCTGGGGCATCGCCGTCGGTCTGATCGAGAGCGACTGGCTCAGTTTTCGCCACGGTATCCTGAAGATGCCCGACGATTAGGCAGAGCCTCTCGCCACATGCCTGCAACACACGCATAGGCTGTGTAGAAGCGCAAAATACTTGCAAAACATCGCTGTATTTAGGTGGACGCCGAGGGTGAGACCCTGGGAAGATCACCGACAGGACGAGGACGTTTCCTCCTCCTGTCGTGTGACTGGCGTTTCCTCCCTAAACTTGGCCCTGCCGCCGCCGGTGTGTAGGGCCTTCTTTTTTAGGTAGCAGGATCGGTGACATCCGTCACCAATAATCCTTGCATAAGTTCACAATTCTTTCGTTTTACATTGCTGCGGCGCAGCATTGTTGCGGCATAACTCAACTTCAGATTGAGTTGTATTTAAACTACTCGCCCTGGCCGGACGCTGCTACGCATTGTAGCTTGCGCGCCGTCACACCTCCAGGATTCACATGCGGCTGTCCCGAAGCTTCGTTCCCACTCTGAAGGAGACTCCGGCGGAGGCGCAGATCGCCTCGCACC
The DNA here is from genome assembly GCA_965198755.1 of Acetobacteraceae bacterium. GTDB lineage: Bacteria > Pseudomonadota > Alphaproteobacteria > Acetobacterales > Acetobacteraceae > BOG-908. The sequence goes on along the minus strand of OZ240673.1, from coordinate 1,187,727 downwards.
GGCTGATGCTGCGGGCAGGGCTGGTGCGGCAGACGGCATCCGGCATCTACGCCTGGCTCCCGGTAGGCCTGCTGGTGCTACGCCGTATCGAGGCGACCGTGCGTCACGAGCAGAACGCGGCCGGCGCGCAGGAGCTGCTGATGCCGACGCTGCAGACCGCCGATTTGTGGCGCGAAAGCGGCCGCTACGACGCCTACGGCCCGGAGATGCTGCGCATCCGCGACCGTCACGAACGCGACCTGCTCTACGGCCCCACCAACGAGGAGATGATCACCGACCTGGCCCGCCAGGCGCTGAAATCATACCGCGAGCTGCCGCAGATCCTCTACCACATCCAGTGGAAGTTCCGCGACGAGGTGCGCCCCCGCTTCGGCGTGATGCGCGGCCGCGAGTTCCTGATGAAGGACGCCTACAGCTTCGATCTAGACTACGACGGCGCGGTCAACTCCTACCGCCGCATGATGCTGGCCTACATGCGCACCTTCCAGCGCATGGGCGTACGCGCCATCCCGATGCTCGCCGACACCGGCCCGATCGGCGGCGAGCTCAGCCACGAGTTCATCGTGCTGGCCCCAACCGGCGAAAGCCAGGTGTTCTATGACGCGACGCTGGAACAGATGGACTACCTGCAGAGCAACGCCGCCTACGACAACCCTGCCGACCTGGCGGCCTTCCACGACCAGATCAACACCTATTACGCAGCCACCGAGGAGAAGCACGACACCGCCCGCTGGGCCGACGTGCCGGCCGATCGCAAACGCGAAGGCCGCGGCATCGAAGTCGGCCAGATATTCTACTTCGGCCGCAAATACAGCGACGCCATGCGCCTCTCCGTCGCCGGCCCGGACGGCGCCGCCGTGGTGCCGGAGATGGGCAGCTACGGCATCGGCGTCTCCCGCCTGGTCGGCGCCATCATCGAGGCCTCGCACGACGATGCCGGCATCATCTGGCCCGACGGCGTCGCCCCGTTCCCGGCCGCCATCCTGAACCTGCGCGTGGGCGACGCCACCTGCGATCGCGTCTGCGCCGAGATCTACGACAAGTTCTCCGGCCGCGCGCTGCTGGACGACCGCGACGAACGCGCCGGCGCGAAGTTCGCCGACGCGGATCTGATGGGGCATCCGTGGCAGATCATCGTAGGGCCGCGCGGAGCTGCTTCGGGCACGGTCGAGGTTAAGCGGCGGGCTACGGGCGAGCGGGCAGAGATGTCGGTGGAGGATGCGGTTGCTCGGGTGAAAGAGAAGGAAGCGGTTCTTTTTTGAAAAAAAGAACCAAAAAACTTTTGTTCCCTGGGCGTGGCTGGTGGGGCATCCGTCTTGCGATCCGAAGCGTCGGCTGTGGCGGCAGGTCGTTTTCACAACCGTTATGGATTACTTCACGCCACCAACCGTCGTGGCCGGGCTTGATTGGCACCTCCTGCCGTTCAGTTTGCGAGGGTGCCTATCGACACGCCAGAAAACGTACCGGGCATCAGAACCCGCGCGCTTCCTGGCCGCCCGAAAGACCAAGCTGCGAAGTGCAAGCAAGAGTTTTCCGTTCAAATAAAAACAACGCCGTCTTGCACAGCTGAACGACACCGCTCACCACGGCACACCCGAAGAGATCAAAAGTTTTTTGGTTCTTTTTTTCAAAAAAGAACCGCTTGCCTTGTCTTCTTCTGCGAAAGGTATGGCGAAGTCTAAGCTCATTTATATGACACCAAGCCACCCACGCATCGACACCTGAACCGCCCGGATACACCAACCCATGTTCAACGCCTTCGAGCGCGCCATAGCCGGCCGCTACCTGCGTGCCCGCCGCGGCGAGCGTTTCGTCTCCGTCATCGCCATCTTCTCGCTCATCGGCATAGCGCTCGGCGTGGCCACGCTGATCATCGTCATGGCGGTGATGAGCGGCTTCAAGGACGACCTGCTCTCCCGCATCCTCGGCCTCAACGGCCACCTCGATGTCTACGCCAGCACGTCTGCCGGCCTCACCGACTACGACGCGCTCGCCGGTAAAATTCGTGTGCTGCCGGGTGTGGTCTCCGCAACACCGGTGATCGAAGGCCAGGTGCTGCTCACCGACCGCTCGCAAAGCTCCGGTGGCATCACGCGCGGCATCACGCCGGACGACCTGCGGAAGTTGCCGTCCATTGCTGGCAACATTCGCAGCGGCTCGCTCGACGACTTCCACGGCAGCAACGCGATCGCCATCGGCCTCACGCTGGCAGAACGTTTTGGCCTGGACGTCGGCTCGAAGCTGACGTTGCTCTCGCCCAACGGCGCGGTGACCGCGTTCGGCACCGTGCCGCGCGTGCGCGCCTACAAGGTGGTGGCGATCTTCCAGGCCGGCCTGAACGAATACGACAGCACCTACACCTTCCTGCCGCTGGAGGCAGCACAGGTGTTCTTCCAGAAGGAGAACGCTGTCACCCAGATCGAGGTGATGGTGCGCGACCCCGAGCACGTCGCAGTGGTCAACCGCGAGATCCACGCCGCACTCCACGACCCGACATTGCGCATCTTCGACTGGACGCAGAGCAACGACAGCTTCTTCGCCGCCGTCCAGGTGGAGCAGAACGTGATGTTCCTGATCCTCACGCTGATCATCCTGGTGGCCGCGTTCAACGTCGTCTCATCGTTGATCATGATGGTGAAGGACAAGACGCGCGACATCGCGGTGCTGCGCACGCTGGGTGCCGGGCGCGGCGCCATCATGCGCATCTTCCTGATGTGCGGCGCGTCGGTGGGCGTGACCGGCACCGCGCTGGGCACGCTGATCGGCGTCGTGTTCTGCCTCAACATCGAGCGTATCCGACAGGCGCTGCAATCGGCCACCGGCACCACGCTGTTCGACCCTACGGTGTATTACCTCGAACATCTGCCGGCCAAGCTGGACCTCGTGACGGTGAGCCAGGTGGTCGGCATGGCGCTGGCACTCTCACTGCTGGCCACGCTCTACCCAAGCTGGCGCGCGGCGCGAACCGACCCGGTGGAGGCGCTGCGCCATGAGTAGCGGCGCGCAGGCGCGCACACCGCTGGATATGCGCAACGTAGGCCGCGTCTACCGCAGCGGCGCCGGCGACCTGCCAGTGCTGCGCGGCGCCGACCTCACGCTGCACGCCGGCGAGATCGTCGCCCTCGTGGCCCCGTCCGGCACCGGCAAGTCCACCCTGCTGCATTTGGCAGGGTTGCTGGAACGCCCCGATTCAGGCGCGGTGTTTGTCGACGGCGTGGATGCCGGCGGCCTCGGCGATACCGAACGCACCCGAATCCGCCGCGACCGCATCGGCTTCGTCTACCAGTTCCACCATCTGCTGGCCGAGTTCTCCGCCATTGAGAACGTGACGCTGCCGCAGATGATCGCCGGCGTCGGCCGAGCGTCCGCGCGCAAGCGGGCCGAAGAGCTGCTGAGCGCATTCGGCCTCGCCGCACGCCTCAACCAGCTGCCCGGCAAGCTCTCCGGCGGCGAGCAGCAGCGTGTCGCCATCGCGCGGGCGCTGGCCAACCGCCCGGCGGTGATCCTGGCGGACGAGCCGACCGGCAACCTCGACACTGGCACGTCGGACGTGGTGTTCGGCGAGTTGCTGCGCATCGTCCGCGACCAGGGTGCGGCGGCGCTGATCGCGACGCACAACGCGGAACTGGCGTCGCGGATGGATCGTGTTGTGACGCTGGAGGGCGGCCGAGTTGTGCCGAGGTGATGGCCATCGCTTAAGTCTTGTGCGTTCAGAAGGAAGGCAAGCGGTTCTTTTTTGAAAAAAAGAACCAAAAAACTTTTGCTTTCTTGATTACACGCTGAGGGAAATCTCGTCCAAGCAGGACCAAAATTTTCGAAAAGCAGGCCTTGCTTTCTGGTTCACGCAATCAGTGCTCTCGCCGCGTTCAGGCAAGGCGTGCTTGAGCCGCTGGTCGGCTATCCGGTCTGTAAGGGCTTGTGCAGGCTAGCTGGTTGGCTGTTCCTGCTATTGAACGCGCACCGCCAACGGCAGCTTGCTCCAGCGCAACGGCCAGATGGCATGACTATCGGCTCGGATACTGACCGACAGAAAGCAAGCAGTCCTTTTTCGGAAAAAGCATTGCAAAATCTCGCTCCCGCTGTTGCGCGCTTCCAGACGAATCCGCGACAGCTATGACAAAAGTTTTTTGCTTCTTTTTTCAGAAAAGAAGGCCTTGCTTTCTTCCGACGGATGAATCTTGCGGTGCAGTCAGGCCCTGCGACAGCGAGGACAAAAATTTCTTCTTCTTTTTTCAAAAAGAAGCGCTTTCTTTCCTCCATGCCCGCCAGCTTCGTCCACCTCCGAGTCCACTCCGCCTACTCCCTCAGCGAAGGTGCGATCAAACCCGACAAGATCGCCACCCTGGCCAAGGACGCGGCCATGCCCGCCGTCGCCATAGCGGACACCGCCAACCTGTTCGGCGCCCTGGAATTCTCTCAGTATTGCACCGCCAAGGGGGTCCAGCCGATCATCGGCTGCCAGATTACCCTTGCGCGTCCCGGCACCCAGGGCGACCCGGTCGTCCTTCTGGCGCAAACCGAAACCGGCTTGGCCAACCTGCAGCGCCTCTCCTCGGCCGGCTTCCTCACCTCGGACCCTGCCGCGCCCCAACTTTCCTTCACGGACGTCTCCGCCCACGCCGACGGCCTGATGCTGCTCACTGGCGGCACGCGCGGCCCCATCGCCCGCCTGCTCGCCGAGGGCCGCGAGGCCGACGCCGCCACGATGCTGGCCCAGATGCGGGAGGCCTTTCCGGACCGCCTGGCCATGGAGCTGCATCGCCACGGCCTGCCGCTCGAAACCGCAGTCGAACCCGGCCTAATCACGCTCGCCGAGCGCTTCGGCCTCCCGCTCGTTGCCACCAACGAGTGCTTCTTCGCCACCCCCGGCATGTACGAAGCGCACGACGCGCTGCTCTGCATCGCCGAAGCGCGCCTGCTGTCGGAGGCCGAACGCCGCCGCGTCACCCCGGAGCACTACTTCAAATCCGCAGCCCAGATGCGCATGCTGTTTGCCGATCTTCCTGACGCTTGCGACAACACGCTGGCCATCGCCCGCAGCTGCGCGGTTATGGCCGAAACCCGCAAGCCGCTGCTCCCCGTCTGCCCGAAGGTGCGTCCGGGCACCACGGAAGCGGAAACCCTGCGCGCTATGGCGCAGGAAGGCCTCGCCCGCCGCATGGCATCGGCCGCCGCGGATGACGCCAAACAGCTTCAATACCGCGAACGCCTCGACTACGAGCTCGCCGTCATCGTCAAGATGGGTTTCGCCGGCTACTTCCTCATCGTGGCCGACTTCATCCAGTGGGCCAAATCCCAGGGCATCCCGGTGGGGCCCGGCCGCGGCTCCGGCGCCGGTTCGGTGGCCGCCTGGGCGCTCACCATCACCGACCTCGACCCGCTGCGCTTCGACCTGCTGTTCGAGCGTTTCCTCAACCCCGAACGCATCTCGATGCCTGACTTCGACATCGATTTCTGTCAGAACCGCCGCGACGAAGTCATCAGCTACGTCCGCCGCGAGTACGGCGACGACCGCGTCGCCCAGATCATCACCTTCGGAAAACTGCAGGCTCGTGCGGCCGTTCGCGACGTCGGCCGCGTGCTCGGCATGCCGTACGGCCAGGTCAATCGCGTGGCCGAGCTGATCCCCAACAACCCGGCCAAACCCGTCACGCTGAAGGAAGCCGTAGACCTTGAGCCCAAGCTTCGCGAACTGCGCGACGGCGAGGAAGCCATCCGCCGCCTGCTCGAGATCGCCCTGCAGGTGGAAGGTCTCTACCGCCACGCCAGCACGCACGCCGCCGGCGTCGTCATCGGCGACCGCAAACTCGTCGATCTGGTGCCGATGTATCGCGACCCGCGCGAGGGCACGCTGGTGACGCAATACAACATGAAGTGGGTCGAACAGGCCGGGTTGGTGAAGTTCGACTTCCTCGGCCTCACCACGCTGACCATCCTGCAACGCGCCGTCGAGTACCTGCGCGAGCTTAACATCGAGATCGACCTCGAAGCCCTACCGCTCGACGACGCGCCCACCTACGCCATGCTGCAACGGGGCGACGCCGGCGGCGTGTTCCAGTTCGAGTCCGCCGGCATGCGCGACGTGCTGCGCCAGATGCGCCCGGACCGGCTGGAGGATTTGATAGCCGCCGTGGCCCTGTATCGTCCCGGCCCGATGGCCAACATCCCGGACTACTGCAAGCGAAAACACGGCGAGCTTTGGCAGCCGCCGCACGAGGAGCTGCGCGACATCCTCGGCGAGACCTACGGCATCATGGTCTACCAGGAGCAGGTGATGCAGATCGCCCAGCGCATGGGCGGCTACAGCCTGGGTGCTGCCGACCTGCTGCGCCGCGCGATGGGCAAGAAGATACGCGCGGAGATGGACAGCCAGCGCCAGGTGTTCACCAGCGGGGCCGTTGCCCGCGGCATCCCCGAGCCGAAAGCCGTCGAGGTTTTCGACCTGATGGCGAAGTTTGCCGACTACGGCTTCAACAAATCGCACGCGGCCGCCTACGCGCTGGTCAGCTACCAGACCGCCTGGATGAAGGCGAACCATCCGGTGGCGTTCCTCGCCGCCTGCATGTCGCTGGCGATGGGCAACACCGACAAGCTCGCGGCCCTGCGTCAGGAAGCCGAGCGCATGGGATTGCGCGTGTTGCCGCCTGCCATCAATGCGAGCGGTGCGGATTTCCGAGTCGAACGCCAGCCGGACGGCACGCTCGCCATCCGCTACGCGCTCGCCGCCATCAAGAAGATCGGCTTCGCGGCGATGGAGCAGCTTTCTGCCGTCCGCGGTGCCAGACCGTTCGCCGACATCTCCGACTTCGCCGCCCGCGTGGACGCCAGCTACATCACCAAGATGCAGCTGGAGAACCTGGCCCGCGCCGGCGCTTTCGACACGCTCGATGCCAACCGCGCCCGCCTCTTCGCCGGTGCGGAGACCATCCTGCGCCGCGCCCAGGCTCGCGCCGAGGAGGCGTCCAGCGGCCAGATCGGCCTGTTTGGCGGCACCGAGCCGGAACGCCTGCGCTTGCCGGACGTGGCGGACTGGCCCGACATCGAAAAGCTCGCCTACGAGGCCGAGGCGGTCGGCTTCCACCTTACCGCCCACCCGCTGGACGGCTTCGCCACCCTGCTCACGCGCCTGGGCGTGGTCAGCTCCGTCGCCATCCAGGCGCGTGCGGAGGCCGGCGGCGGGCGCGTGAAGCTCGCTGGCTGCGTCGCTGGAGCCAAGGAGCGCACCACCAAAACCGGCAACCGCATGGCCTGGATCACCCTGTCGGACGCGGTCGGTGCCTGCGAGATCACCCTGTTCAGCGAGGTGCTCGGCCGCGCGCGTGAGTTTCTCGTCGCCGGCACGCCGCTGCTGGTCACCGCCGACATCCGCATGGAAGGCGAGGCCCTGCGCATCACCGCCCAGGACGTCACCAGCCTGGACCGTGCGGCCGCCGAGGCGGGCGCCGGCATGCGCATCTGGCTGAAACGCACCGAGGCCGTGCCGCACATCCGCAACCTGCTGGACCGCGAGGGCAGGGGTCGCGGGCGTATCAGCCTGATGCCGATGCTGGACGGGGCGCCGGAGGTGGAGGTGGCGCTGCCGGGGGGCTTTGCGGTGACCCCTAGGCTGCGGCAGGCGTTGAAGATGATCCCGGGCGTGGAGCGAGTGGATGAGGTGTAAGAAAGGCCTTCTTTTTTGGAAAAAAAGAAGCAAAAAACTTTTACGCCCGCTGTCGCGCGCTCGCCGGACAGAACCGCGACAGCGGAGACAAAAGTTTTTTGGTTCTTTTTTTCAAAAAAGAACCGCTTCCTTTCTTTCTATGTGCCTGCTATCAGGCGCCCCTCGCAAGCGAGCGGGCACTTAGCTCAGTTGGTAGAGCGGCTGACTCTTAATCAGCTTGTCGTAGGTTCGATCCCTACAGTGCCCACCACCTTTCGCTGCGAGGGAGTTTCCATGCAGCGGTTCGGCCCAGGCCTCGCGATCGCTGCCTGCCTGATCTGCTCCAGCGCCGCGTCTCAGGCGCGTGGCCAGCCTGGCGAGACGGTCGCCTACTCCACCCAAAGTCCCGCCCAGCAACTCGAGCTCTACCGGCCGGCGACGTCTCCCGCCCTGCTGGTGGTGTTTGTGCACGGCGGCGGATGGACCCGCGGCGACAAGCGCGCCGGCCGCCGTATCGCCGACGCGCTGACCTCGGCGGGCTACGCCGTCGCCTCCATCGATACCCGCATGCCCCCTGAGGGCGGCGTCGCGGACGAGGCGCAGGACGTTGCCAGCGCCGCCGCTTTTCTGCTCGCCCATGCCGGCCAGTTCGGCCTGCAGCCGAGCCACTTCGCGCTGGCCGGTCACTCCGCGGGCGGCCACCTCGTGGCCCTGGTCGCCACCGACCCGAGCTACGCCCGCAATGCTGGCCTGGACCTGCGAAAGCTTGCGACCGTCATCACGCTTGACGGCGTGTTCGACATGACCCTGCGAACCGAGCGCAACCCTGTCTTCGGCACAGACCCCGCGATCCGGCTTGCCCTCTCGCCCATCTCGCATGTGCGCCAGGTCATCGGCCACCCGGTCTTCTGCCTACTGCACGAGGACACCACCTCGCGCTTCGGCAACCAGGCCGACGCCTTCGCCGCCGCGCTGCGCGGAGCAGGCCAGAACGTGACGGAGATGGTGGTGCCTGGCCTGCAGCACGGTGCGATGGTCGGGCGTTTCGACGACCCGACACAGCCGCTTGCGCAAGACTCGGAAGATTGCCTGCGAAATTCTGCCGGCGATGCTGCGCATTAGCGACAGCCAGGGCAGGCTCGGCGCGGCCTCCCGTCCGGCCGGATGCCAAACGAAAAACAGGTCTTGTTTGCAAGGAAAGAAGCGAAAAGGTTTCGTTTTGGTTCTCGCGGACGGCTGAAGCGACGCGCCAGTTTGCGGCGATCCGGTCGGCCGGTTGTTGTCGCGTCGAGGTGGGTTCCGGGCGCGTTGTCGACGGCCAGCGCTCGGCGGGCGGCCGTTGTAGAGTAGTCCTGCCTTGGTTCTGGCGAAAGAGGATTGCTTCCGTTGCTGGCATCGATACGGACTCTCGGGTGCGCAGGCTTTGCGAGATCACACGCGAGGTGGGGCCTCGACCTGACGCGGAGCGGCTTTAACGGCTGTTAACTTCGCTCGTCGAAGCGCGGTAAGGAAGCAAGACCTGCTTTTTTTGAAAAAAAGCAGCAAAAAACTTTTATCCATGCTGTCGCGGAGTTTCCTGCAGCAATCACCCGAGGGACAAAAGTTTTTTGGTTCTTTTTTTCAAAAAAGAAGTGCTTGCCTAGCCGTTCAACGGCCAAATCTCGCCGACATCTCTGGTCATCCGCAGCACGACGATCGATCGGTGCTTTCTGAAAGAAGCGGCAAAACGTTCGGTCCTGTAGTCGATGGGTGTCCGCAACACGCGATTAAGGAAACAGAATTTTCCGGTTCTCTTCCAAAAAAGAACCGCTTGCCTTGCCTCCTCCTGCCGCTACCCTCGCGTCATGCCAGACGCACCCTGGGACAAATCCCGTCTCCCCTCCCGCCACGTCACCGTTGGCCCCGGCCGTGCACCGCATCGCAGCTACTATCATGCGATGGGCCTCTCAGAAGCGCAGATCGCCCAGCCCTTCGTGGGCGTCGCCACCTGCTGGAACGAGGCCGCACCCTGCAACATCGCGCTCTCCCGCCAGGCGCAGTCGGTCAAACGCGGCGTGGCCGAGTCTGGCGGCACGCCGCGCGAGTTCACCACCATCACGGTGACCGACGGCATCGCCATGGGCCATCAGGGGATGAAGTCCTCCCTGGTCTCACGCGACGTCATCGCCGACTCGGTCGAGCTCACCATCCGCGGCCACAGCTACGACGCGCTGGTGGGCCTGGCCGGCTGCGACAAGTCGCTCCCCGGCATGATGATGGCGATGCTGCGGCTGAACGTGCCCAGCGTGTTCATGTATGGCGGCTCCATCCTGCCCGGCCGCTTCCAGGACCGCGACGTCACCGTGGTGGACGTGTTCGAAGCCGTCGGCCAGCACGCCGCCGGCAACATGAGCGACGCCGACCTCCACGAGCTCGAATGCGTCGCCTGCCCCTCGGCCGGCGCCTGCGGCGGCCAGTTCACCGCCAACACCATGGCCATGGTCAGCGAGGCGATCGGGCTCGCATTACCCGGTTCCGCCGGCGCGCCCGCCCCCTACGAGGAGCGCGACGCCTGGGCGGTGCAGTCCGGCCGCGCGGTAATGGAGCTGGTGGCAAGCGGCATTCGCCCGCGCGACATCGTCACCCGCCGCGCGCTGGAGAACGCAGCCGTGTGCGTGGGTGCGACCGGCGGCTCCACCAACGCGGCCCTGCACCTTCCCGCGATGGCGCACGAGGCCGGCATCAGCTTCACCATGGACGACGTGGCCGCCATCATGCGCCGCACGCCCTACATCGCCGACCTCAAGCCCGGAGGTAAATACGTGGCGCTGGACGTGCACCGTATCGGCGGCATCCCGGTCATCCTGCGCGCCCTGCTCGACGCCGGCCTGCTGCACGGCGACTGCCTGACCGTCACCGGCCGCACGATGGCGGAGAACCTGGCCGACATCGTCTTCCCCACCGATCAGGACGTGGTCTACCCGGTCAGCCGCGCCATCAGCCCCACCGGCGGCGTGGTCGGCCTGCGCGGCAACGTCGCCCCCGACGGCGCCATCGTGAAGGTCGCCGGCCTGCACTCACAGCGCTTCGAAGGCACCGCGCTGTGCTTCGACAGCGAGGAAGAGGCGTTCGAGGCTGTCCAGCAGCGCGCTTACAAGGCCGGCGACGTGATCGTCATCCGCTACGAAGGCCCGCGCGGCGGCCCCGGCATGCGCGAGATGCTGTCCACCACGGCCGCCATCTACGGCCAGGGCATGGGCGAGCAGGTGGCGCTGATCACCGACGGTCGCTTTTCCGGCGGCACACGCGGCTTCTGCATCGGCCATGTCGGGCCGGAAGCCGCCCTCGGCGGCCCGATCGCTCTGCTACAGAACGGCGACCGCATCACCATCGACGCCGAAGCCGGCACCATCAACGCGCGGTTGGACGAACAAGCGTGGGCGGCGCGGCGCGCGGCGTGGCGGCCGCGCGAGACGGCGTATCGCAGCGGGGCGATCTGGAAGTTCGCGCAACTGGTGGGGCCGGCGCATTTGGGGGCGGTGACGCATCCCGGAGGGGCGGCGGAGGTGGAGAGCTACGCGGACATTTGAGCAAGCAAGCAGTTCTTTTTTGAAAAAAAGAACCAAAAAACTTTTGTTCTCTGGGACGCCGTGCGGAGAGGTCCGCGACAGCCGTGACAAAAGCTTTTTGCTTCTTTTTCTCGAAAAAGAAGGCCTTTCTGTCTCTTCATCTGCCAAACGCAGATCTGTAACTGCAACAAGCTCACCTTCCGCCAACACAGCAAGAGGACACGCGAGATGAAAGCTCTTCTGCAGGCCGTCACCGCCCTGGCCCTGGTTGCCGCCGTGGCGGCGCCGGTGCACGCCGTCGCACAACCGGCCTTCCCACCGACGCCGCCGGAAGGTGGACCGCCGCCGCTACCGCCCGCGCCTGCCGGCTACGTGCTGGAACCCGGCCACTGGCGCTGGGCACCGCGGCTGGCCCGTTACGTCTGGGTGAGGCGCCACTGGATCCTCGCACAGCCCGGCTACGCGCATTTCGTGCCCGGCCACTGGGCTGGGGGCGCGTGGGTGCCGGAGCACTGGGGTGGCTGACAGGACGTATTTTGCGGCCTCTGCGAGGCTGCGGCCGAACTGGCCGGCCGCTCTGTTCGGCACGGCCGCCTGCGCCGTAGCCATCCTGGTCGCGCGGGGTTCAGAGGTCTTCCTCGGCCTGAATCCTTGCGCGTTCTGCCTGCTGGAACGCTGGCCTTACTACATCGGCGCCGCGCTCGGGCTGGTCTGCCTGGTCTTGCCGCGCGTGCCTGCCAGGGTCGGCCTGTGGTTACTGGCCGTGGTGCTGCTGACCGGCGCGGGACTGTCGTTCGTGCACACCGGGGTGGAGCGGCACTGGTGGCCCGATCCGCTGCCCGCGTGCCGCGCGCCGGACTTCGCCGGCATGACGCTGGCGCAGCGCATCGCCGCGATGCCGGCGCGGCCGGCCAAGCCGTGCGAAGACCCTGATTACCTTATCCCGGGCGTGCCCGTGTCGATGGCGGAGATGGGTGTGCTCTACGCGCTGGGATGCTCGGCGGGGTTGGCATTCTTGCTGGCGAGGTCAAGAAAGCAGTTCTTTTTTGAAAAAAAGAACCAAAAAACTTTTGTCTCCTAGCGATACGATGCGGAGAGGTCCGCGACAGCGCGGATAAAGTTTTTTTGCTTCTTTTTTTTCAAAAAAAGAAGCGCTTGCTTGCTTACAACGGCTCACCCGAAACATGCTGCTCCAGCGCCCCCAACCTCGCCTTGCCATGCGGCGCATTCGGATCGATCAGCAGCAGCCGCTGCCAAGCCTCCAGCGCCCGCTTGTAGTCCTCCTTCGCCTCGGCGAAATGCGACAGATCCACCAGCGCCGGGAAGCAACGCGGTTCGCGTGCCAGCGCCTGCGCCAGATCGGCGTAAGCGCCCACATTGTCTCCGTTGGCGAAGCGTGCCTCGGCGTGCAGTCGCCACAGCACAGCCTGGTCGTTCTGCAGGTCGAGCGCCGCGTCGAGGTCGCCGATCGCCGTGCGCGGGTCCTGGTGCGCCAGAGATGATTGCGCTCGGTCGGTCAGCAACTGCACCGACGGCGAGATGGCGGCCCGCCAGGCCAGGTTGATGCGCTGTTCGAGCATCGCCGCCTGTTCCTCGGTGGGCGCGCGGCGGAGCGAGTCCAGCAGCGGTGCCGCCCGGTCGCGCGGCTGGGCCGCGACGGACGACGTGGCCGCGAGCAGGAACGCTGCGGCCGCGGCGAACCCGCGCATCATGCGTGCACCGCCCCCGCGGCGGCACGGGGCAGCGCGGCGGGCGAGGGGCCGCCGGCCATCCAATCCAGCAGCTCGATCGTGTGCAGGACCGGCACCTCGCCGCTGCCGAGCTGGGTGATGCAGCCGATGTTGCCGGCGGCCACCAGGTCGGGCCTCGTGCACGCGATGTTGTCCAGCTTGCGTTGCCGAAGGCGGCCGGCGATCTCCGGCTGCACGATGTTGTAGATGCCGGCGGAGCCGCAGCAGATATGCGGCTCGGCCGGCTCCACGACGGTGAAGCCGGCGCGGCGCAGCAACATCTTCGGCGCGTCCGTCACGCGTTGGCCGTGCTGCAGGCTGCAGGCCGAGTGGTAGGCGACGCGCAAGCCCGGGGCCGGCCGCGTGGGCGCGTAGTCGAAACCGGCGATGAACTCGGTCACGTCTTTCGTGCGGGCGGAGACTGCTTCTGCGCGGCTGCGCCAAGGTTCCGGCTCGGTGCGGAACATGAAGCCGTAATCCTTCACCGTGGTGCCGCAACCCGACGTGTTGACGATGATGGCGTCCAGTCCTTCGCCTTCGATCTCCGCCGACCAGCCGGCGATGGCGGCGCGCGCGGCGTCCATCGCGTCGGCGTGGCGGCCCATGTGGTGGGTGAGCGCGCCGCAGCAGCCCACCTCGGGCGCAATCACCACCTCGGCGCCCAGGCGGGTCAGCAGGCGTATCGTCGCCTCGTTGATCGACGGCGCCAGCGTCTTTTGCGCGCAGCCGGTCAGCAGCGCCACGCGGGCACGCCGCACGCCCACGGCCCGGTGCACCTGCGGGCGTTGCATGCGGCCTGGCGCGGGTAGGCTGGCGGGTGCGAGTTGCAGCATCGCGCGCAGGCGTTGAGCCAGCAGCGACCTCCCCGGGATCAGGTGCGCGAACGGGCGTGCCAGCCGCGCACCGATCATCGCCGCGCGGAACAGGCCTGTGTTGGGCAGGACCTTTGCCAATACCGCGCGCAGCACGCGCTCGTGTAGGGGGCGCTCGTAGGTCTCCTCGATGTAACGGCGCGCGTGGTCGACCAGGTGCATGTAGTTTACGCCGGACGGGCAGGTGGTCATGCAGGACAGGCAGGAGAGGCAGCGGTCGACGTGGCGGACCACCTCCTCGGTAGCCGGACGCCCGCCCTCCAGCATCTCCTTCATCAAATAGATGCGGCCGCGCGGCGAATCGAGCTCGTCACCCAGCAGCAGGAAGGTGGGGCACGTGGCGGTGCACATGCCGCAATGCACGCAGGTCCGTAGCACCTGGTTGCTGGATGCGGTGTCGGGGTCTTGCAGCTGTAAGTCGGTGAAGTTGGTTTGCACGATGCCTCAGGCCTTTACGAGCTGCGTGAAATCGGACCAGTGCTCGACTTTGAAGCCCGGATGTCCCTGACGGAAGATGGAAACCAATGTCGCGATTTCAGCGAGATGATCGCCGAAAAAAGGTCCGTCAGACCGACGCGGTCGGCGAGACAGAGGCTTACCTGCACACGGCTGAAGCCAAAGTCTGACAGGATTGCTCCGATGTCGGTATAGGGTTGCGACACGCCTTTCGGATGATTGGCTGCGGTGCCGGCAACGAACAGGTCAAAAGCGATCGCAAACACTGACGCTCTCTCGGACCGTCGAGGATGTCGATCAGCTGGTAATCGACCCGCTCTCCGCTTTCGACGACTTTGATACGCATCATCTGGTCGCCATCCGGCAGCATCTTGCCTGCTTCGACGACTCATCGAGCGGCTCCAAGGCGCCGAAACGAGTCCACGTCCCGATCAGTCGCTCCGCCCGGATCATCGCCGATGCCATGTCGACCTCTCCTCAAACACCGGCTACCAGCCGCCCGGGGTTCAATATGCCCTTCGGGTCCATCACAGACTTGACCCGTTGGCCGATGCCGCGCAACGCCGCCGCCTCGGCCGGCACCACGTCCACCGCCGCGCGCATCGGCTCCGGCGCGCGCAGCAATGTCCACACGCCGCCGGCCTGGGCCGCTGCGCCGGTAATGGCATCGTGCACCGCCTGGCTTCCCGGCCCGGCCAGCATCGCCAGTCCGCCACCCCAATCCAGGTAGCCGCGCGCTCCCGTCGCCTCCGCCGCCGCCAGCACCGCTGGCCCGCGCGATGGGCGGACCGAGACGCGCCACACAGCCTCGCCATCGCTCACCGGCAGCACCGCCGCGTCGCGAACGGCTGCCCACGCACCCCTGCTGGCGCCCTCGTCCAGCAATTCGACCGCCCCGAAATCCGACAGCTCCGCCGCCAGCCTTCCCAATCGGTAGGCGACGCTGGCCGCAAACTCCTCAATTCGCACCAGCGCCGCCGCCTCGCGCCTGCCGATCCGCGCTGCCGCCTCCGCCGGCAGGTAGGCCGCGCCGGACACGCCGTAGGGGCTGCCCAACGCGGCCGACAGCGCTGCCACCCCGCGCACCGCGTCCAGCCCGGCCAGCAGCACGGACCCGCTGCACTCCGGTGCCGGCAGCACCTTCAGGGTCACCTCGGTGATCACGCCCAGCGTGCCTTGGCTGCCGGTCAGCAGCTTGCACATGTCCAGTCCGGTCACGTTCTTCAGCACACGCCCGCCGGCGCGCATCACCGCACCGGTGCCGTCAACAGAGCGCAGGCCGAGCACGTGGTCCCGCACCGCGCCCCAGGCGACCCGCCGCGGGCCGGAGAGGTTGGTGGCCACGATGCCGCCCAGCGTCTGCGTGCCGGCCTCGGTGCCGAGCAGCGCCGCGTAGTCCGGCGGCTCGGCGATCAGGTGCTGCCCACGTTCGGCCAGGATCGCCTCCACGTCTCGCACCGTGGTGCCGGCACGCGCGGAGAACACCAGCTCGGACGGTGAGTACAGCGTGGCGCCGGTCAGCCGGCGCGTGCTCAGGCTGCGGGCGGCCTGCACCGGCCGTAGCATGCCAAGTTTGGTGCCGGCGCCTTGCACCAGGAGTGGCTCGCTTGCTGCGTTCGCGTCGGCGACGGCGACGGCCAGCGCCGCTTCGTCAGGTGGCTCCAGCATCTCAGGCTAATGCCACAGCAAGGAAGGCAAGCGCTTCTTTTTCGAGAAAAAGAAGCAAAAAGCTTTTACTCCGGCTGTCGCGGACGGCTGAAACGACACGCTTCATCAACACGCACCCGAGGAGAGCAAAAGTTTTTTGGTTCTTTTTTTCAAAAAAGAACCGCTTGCCTTGCCTTTCACGGTGTAAGCGTCGCGCTCAGACCGTCTCGAGAAGCGGAAACACCTTTGCCGGGTTCAGCAGCCAGTCCGGATCGAACGCCGACTTCACTCGCCGCTGCTGGTCGAGTTCCGGCGCGGTGAACTGCACGCTCATCAGGTCGCGCTTTTCCACGCCCACGCCGTGCTCGCCGGTCAGGCAGCCGCCAACCTCCACGCACAGCTTGAGGATGTCGGCACCCAGCACCTCGGCGCGGTGGAAGCTGTCGGCGTCGTTGGCGTCGAACATGATCAGCGGGTGCAAATTGCCGTCGCCGGCGTGGAAGATGTTGCACACGGAAAGCTTGGCCGCGGCGGTCATCTCGCCGATGCGGCGCAGGGTCTCCGGCAGGCGCGAGGTGGGGATGGTGCCGTCCATGCAGAGGTAGTCCGGGCTGATGCGGCCGACGGCGCCGAACGCGCCCTTGCGGCCCTTCCAGATCGCCAGGCTGTCCTCGGCGGATTGCGAGATGCGCATGCTGACCGGCTCGAATTGCGCGCAGATCTCGCCGATCTGGCCGAGCAGGCGGTCCTGCTCCTCGGTGCTGCCTTCGACCTCGATGATCAGCAGCGCCTCGGCGTCCATCGGGTAGCCGGCATGGGCGAAGGCCTCGCAGGCGTGGATGGCGGGCTTGTCCATGAACTCCAGGGCCACCGGGATGATGCCGCTGGAGATGATCGCGTCCACGCAGGCGCCGGCCACCTCGTTGCTGCCGAACCCGGCCAGCATGGCGCGCGCACCTTCGGGACTGCGCAGGATGCGGACCGTGACCTCGGTCACCATCGCCAGCATGCCCTCGCTGCCGGTCAGCATGCCCAGCCAATCGTAGCCGGCTGCGTCGAGGTGGGCGCCGCCGATGTCGATGACGTCGCCGGTGATGGTGACGATCTTCAGGCCGAGCAGGTTGTTGGCCGTCACCCCGTATTTCAGGCAGTGCGCGCCGCCGGAGTTCATGTTGACGTTGCCGCCGATCATGCAGGCAAGCTGGCTCGACGGGTCCGGCGCGTAGAAGAAGCCCTCGGATTGCACCGCGCCGGTGATGGCCAGGTTGGTCACCCCGGCCTGCACGGTGGCGCAGCGGTCGGCATAGTCGATGTCGAGGATGCTGTTCATCCGCATCATGCCGACCACGACGGCGTCCTCCAGCGGCAAGGCGCCGCCGGCCAGCGACGTGCCGGCGCCGCGCGGAATCACCCGCAGGCCGACGCTGCTGCAGTAGCGCAGCACGGCTGCCACCTGCTCGGTGGTCTCCGGCAGCACGACGGCCAGTGGCGGTTGGCGGTAGGAGGACAGCCCGTCCGTCTCGTAGGGCTTCAGCCGGCGGGCCTCTGCGATCACCCCGGTGCCCGGCACGATGGCCTGGAGTGCGGCGACGATCTCGTCACGCCGGGAGAGGATGTCCTGCTTGGGCTTGGGAAGCTCGATCATGCGCCAGAGTTTGGCGCGGCGGCAGCAAAACGCAACGTGCCGGCGGACAAAGCCTGGCGAGAAGCCCGGCTATCAGCCCTGGCGGGCCTTCATGCGCGGGTTCTTCTTGTTGATCACGTAAACGCGGCCATGGCGGCGCACGACGCGGCAGTTCTTGTCGCGGGTCTTGGCGGCGCGCAGGCTGTTACGGATCTTCATGACACGACCTTGGGGGTGGCAAACGGGAGGTGGGCGGATAGCCGCGCGGGTCCGCGCTGTCAAGGGAAGCGGCGGATCCTGGGGGTGTAGGGCGCCTTGCGGTTGCCGGACTGTGTTAAAAGCAAAGGAAGCAGTTCTTTTTTGAAAAAAAGAACCAAAAAACTTTTGTTCTCTTGGGCTTCGTCCGGTGAGGCGTGTCGTTCAGCGGCCACGCAGTGCGCGAAAGCCGGCTTTTATTGAAGCAGGGCTTTTGTTGGTTCGGCACGGCCAATCACGGACGAGCTGTTTTACGGAGGTGCGAGCGTAAGTCTAGTCGATCTCATGGCTGGAGAGGTTTGCGGCCGGTTGCCTGTCGGGGTCAGGGTTGCGGCTCCGCATCCGTTGCCCTGGGGCCAACCCCGCCGCTGCGTGCGCCCAGCGCGGTGGACGCAACCCCGTGTCCATGCGACCAGGGCCGGCAATGGACACAACACCCGCCCCGCCGGCCGCACCCAAGACTGCCGACACGGCAACCTGGACCGCCTTCCTGACCATCGCTTTCGCCGTGGTGGGACTAGTCGGCGCCTTTTCCACCTTCGCCGCCCAGATCCCGTTCGACCGGGCGATGGCCCGCAGCCAGGCACTCGATCAGGCAGTGGTGGCCTCTCACCGCGCGGGCGCCTCGGTTGCACTCGACGAGCTACGCCCGCTGCTTGGCGACAGCGCCGATCACGTGCTCACCGGGCCCGGCACCATCGAGGACAGGGTCGCGGCCGAACGCAGCCGTATGCTGGAGTCGTTACATACCGAGTCGATGGATTACGGACTGCGGCTGCGGGTGGTGATTGCGGCGTTTACGGCGGCGGCGGCTCTGTTTGGGGCGATGGTGCTGAGTATCGTCAGGAAAGGGTGAAGCAAGGCCTTCTTTTCTGAAGAAAAGATACTGTGTTGCTGGTCAAGCGCCCATTTGGTTTGAGGGTGGCAAGCTGTCGTGTCTTCGTAAAGCCCGCTTCGCGCCGCTGCGCGGTGGCCTTTGGCCAGGCTTGACGAAGCCCCGCCAGCTTGCCGCGTGAGTGTGTGGCTGGGGCGGGAAAACGGCTTTGACTGAACTGGAAAACGGGTAATCAGGCGTTTGCCGGGTTAGCGTTGACATGATGGGGATCGAACGGGCGGCGCGTGCGGATCACTGCGTGGGCTAGGACGAGCAGCCTGCGTGCGATGGCGATCAGAACGAGCTTGTTCGGCTTGCCGGCTTGCTTGAGCCGTTGTGCCACGACCCGCAGGACCGGGTTGTGGCGGCTGGCGCTGAGTGCCGCGAGATACAGTGCGCTGCGCAGGTTGGCGTTGCCGATGCGGCTGATGCCGGTGCTGCGGGTTTGCGCGCCTGAACTATGCTCGGCCGGCGAGAGGCCTGCGAACGCGGCCAGACCTTTGGGCTCGAACTCGGCAATGTTGGGGATCTCTGCGAGCAGCACTGCCATGGTCACTTCGCCGATGCCCGGGATGCTGCGCAGCAGCTCGGCCTGATGGCGCGTCTGCATGTCGCCTGCGATCAGCGCGCGGATGTCGTGGGCGATGGCGTCGATCTCTGCGTTCAGATACGCCAGGCTACGGGCGATGGAGGCCTGCACGGTGGCGCTCCACAGGCCGGCTTTCTGGCGGTTGAGTTCCTGTGTGCGGGTCGTCTTGAGGGCGGCGCAACGGCGCACGAGCTCGCGCAGGTCGCGCAGGTCGCGCAGGTGCGGCAGCGGCGGCGTCCAGGGGGCAGGGTTTTGCGTGCGGCAGAAGCGCGCGATGAGGGCTGCGTCGAGCTTGTCGGTTTTGTTGCGCCGGAGCTCGGCCTGGCCGAAGGCCTTGATTTGTTTTGGGTTGATGATGCTGACCTTGATGCCGAGGCCGTGCAGGAAGACGGCGAGATCGAGGCCATAATTGCCGGTGGCTTCCATGCAGGCATGCAGGCCGGTGCTGCCGCCGGGGATGTGTCGTTCGAGCCAGGCGTGCAGTTCGTCGAACCCTGTCTGATCGTTGGTCAGGTGGAGTGCGGCCGCTCTGTCGCCGTAGAGGAGATGGGCGTCGACTTTTGCTTTACCGATATCAAGACCGAGAATGGCCATGGCGAGGCTTCCTTGGGCAAGCGGTGGCGCCCCTCACAGGTCTTTCTTGCAATCAGGCTGCCCAGCCGCGCTGAGGCCCCGCATACTGTCCGACCGAGAGGTGCAGGATGCGGTGGGCCCGGATCTTTTCTACAGGATCGCCCGAGAAGCAATGCAAGGTCACCACCGCAGTTCCAGAGCTTGGCCTCCGCCGAGGAACACAGCAAACTTACAAGAAGCAAAAGACTTTTGTCTCGGCTGTCGCGGACCGTTCAACCGGCTTGTACAGAGGTGACAAAAGTTTCTTGGTTTTTTGCAAAAAGAACCGCTTGCTTACGCCGCTACCACAGCCCGCGCCGCCAGCCCGCCGAACAGCTCCAGCATCGCGCCGCGCCAGGACCGCACCGGGTCAGCCTCCTCCAGCAGTTCCGGGGCGCCCACGCAGCGCAGCCACTGGAAGGCGCCGAACACCCCGTAATCGGCGTAGCTCGGCTCGTCGCCGCCCAGAAAGCCCTGCTCGGTGAGCACCTGCCGTAGCGGCGCCAGCACGGTGCGAAAGGCGGGCAGCTTGTCCGCGGCCGTCTCCCGCGCCGCTTCCAGCGTCATGCCGAGGCGCTTCTCGCGGGTCTGGCGGAAATACGGCTGGTCGTCCGGGTGGAGCAGTGCCCACACGTAGGGGGCGGCGATCGGCGAGAGCGCCGGGTTCAGCACCGCATCCGCCCAGGCCAGCACGAAGCGGGCGTGGGCCTCGCCGCCCGGACCGCCGAACAGGCTGGGTCCGTTGGTATGGCGGTCCTCCAGGTGGAAGGCGATGTGGGTGCTCTCGCCCACCACGTCGCCCTGGTCCACGATCACCGGCACCGTCTTCTGGTCCGGGGCGCCGGGCAGCCGGTCGGCCTCGTGGAAGCGCCAGGGGATCGTCACCGGTTCGAGTCCCTTGTGCGCCATCGCCATGCGCACCCGCCAGCAATACGGGCTGAAGCGCAGGGCAGGGTCACGCCCCGCCAGGTCGTAGAACTCGATCATAACTCACTTCTGCTCCGTCAGACGCCGTCACACCCCTATGGCTGCAGCGGCATGTATCGCTAAGATGCCTCCCGTGAACGTTCTGGCCCCTCCCAAGGCACGGCTGACCATCGAGGTCGTGCACGACCTCGTCTGCCCCTGGTGCTACCTTGGCGTCAGGCGCCTGCGCCGCACCATCGCCCGCCGGCCGGACCTTCTTGTGGACGTGTCCTGGCGGCCGTTCCTGCTCAATCCGGACATGCCCAGAGGCGGCATGTCCCGCGGCGACTACGTCCTGCGCAAGTTCGGCGGCGAGGAGCGCGCGCGGCGCATGTATGCCTCTGTCACCGAAATCGGCCGGGTGGAAGGGCTGATGTTCCGCTTCGACCGTATCCGCCGCACCCCGTCCAGCGTGGACGCTCACCGTCTTGTACGCTGGGCAGCCGGTTTTGGACGCGCGGACGAGGTGGTCGAGGCCGTCTTCGCCGCGCACTTCACCGACGGCCGCGACGTAGGCGACTTGGCCGTGCTGACCGCCATCGCCGCGTCGTGCGGGCTGCGCGCCGCGTCCGCGCGCAGCTTTCTGGCTAGCTCCGCCGAGGTGGACGGTGTTCACGCCGACAACCTCCGTGCCCACAGGCTGGGGATCAACGGCGTGCCGTGCTTCGTGGTCTCCGGCTGCCATGCGATCGCCGGCGCGCAGGAGCCCGAGGTGATCGAGCGTCTGCTGGACGTGGCGGCGGCGGAGACACAGGCGCAGTGACGGCGTTCTTTGTTCGAAAGGACGACGGCTTCAGGTTCCGAAGCGAACACCCCGACCGAGACGGAGGCTACCTTCGACGCGCGATCGTCGTTCGGCCGTCCGGCCTGTTCAAGCCCAAGCCGCCTACGGCGGTCACTTCGCGAGCCTTGAGCAGGCCGGACGGCCGAACGAAGGGCTGACATCGAACAAAGCCAAACGCTGCAGCCGCCTGGCAAGAATGCCTTGAGCGCGGAAAGTGTGCGCTCCGAATTCGCGTCCGCCGAACCAGGATGTTTCACTCTCCAGGCGCAAGCCGCAGGAGAGTCCGCGACAGCAGGTCTAAAAGTTTTTTGGTTCTTTTTTTCAAAAAAGAACCGCTTGCTTTCTTTATAGCCAGACAAGCAAGAAAGCCCGCCGTTACGCTGACGATTGACTCCACCGTGCCACCAAGGCGAACCTGACTTAATCATGTGACGCGGTCCGGCCCGCGAGACGACGAGCAGCTACGGGCGGGGAGCGGCGATGAGGCTAGTCTACGGCGTGTCGGTGGCGGCTTGCGTCGCGAGCATGGCGGCGGGGACGTCCTACGCGCAGCAGACCTCGCCGGCCTCTCCCGTCGAGGCTGCGTCCGCTCAGTCAGCGCGACCAAAAGCCTCCGCCACTCCGCAGCAGCAATCGGCGATCGAGGACGTGGTGGTGACGGCCACACGCCGGCCGGAACGCCTGCAGCGCGTGCCGATCAGCGTCACCTCGATCGGACAGGCGGAGCTGAAGCAGCGCGGCACCGACAGCCTGACCGACATCGCGCAGATCGCACCCGGGCTGAACCTCAACAACCAGGGCGTGGCACAGGAGAACCCAACCCTGCGCGGCGTCAGCACCGGCGCGGGCACCAACCAGGGTGCGCAACAGGCGACGGTCGGCCTGTATCTCGACGACATACCTGCGCAGAGTGCCGCGGTGCAGGGCGGCGCGGTCGACATCCCGTTGTTCGACATCCAGCGCGTCGAGGTGCTGCGCGGCCCGCAGGGCACCCTGTTCGGCTCGGGTTCACTCAGCGGCGGGATACGCATCCTGACCAACAAGCCGGACCTGGACACGTACCAGGCCGCCATCGACGTCACCGGCAGCGGCACCGAGCACGGCGGCGCCAACGACGCGCTGAACCTGGAAGCCAACTTCCCGATCGTCACCGACAAGCTCGCCGTCCGGGTGGTCGGCTACGACCGTTTTGCGAGCGGCTACGTCGACAACGTCGTCACCGGGCAGAAGAACGTGAACGACGTGCGCAACTACGGCGGCCGCGTGCTCGTCGACGCGCAGCCGACGGAGCAGCTGAACGTGCTGTTCACCCTGCTCGACGAGAACGCCTACGGTTCGAGCGACGGCCGCTCGATCTACGGCAGCAGCAACCCGAACATCGACCCGCCGCTCGAGGAGAGCACGCTGAGCGAGGCACGCCAGGATGCCCGCTACCTCGCCTACAATTTGGATGCCAGCTACGATTTCGGCAGCGTGCGCGTGACCGACTCGACGACGTATGCGATCCGCCAATCCGCCGGATTTCTCGACTTTTCCGGCTACCAGAACCTGGTGCTGGGCCTGTTCTCGGCGCCGGCGCGGGACCTCAACTTGCCAGATCCCGGGCATGATTTCAGCCGGTCCGACACCTTCACAGAGGAGGTCCGACTCTCCTCCGAAGGCGACGGCCCGTTCAAATACACGCTCGGCGCCTTCTACCAGCACATCACCGGGACTGCCGGACAGACGATCTTCTCACCGCTGGTTGAGTCCTACCTCGGCTCGCTGCTGGGCGGCGCCAAGCCGGCCTACGCCGACCTTGGGGACCTGCAGGCCACGGCACAACAATCCGAGGAAGCGCTGTTCGGCGAAGGCACCTACACGACGGGCAAGTTCGACTTCACGTTGGGGCTGCGCGCGAGCCGCACGCAGGTCTCGTTCGTGACGAAAACCGCCGGCCTCACCTTCACCAACTCGCTTTCCCCTGTCCCGGTGGTGACGCCCGGCTCGCAAAAGGACTACCCGATCACACCGCGTTTCGCCGTCGACTACCGCGCAACTGACGACCTCACAATCTACGCGCAGATTTCGCGCGGCTTTCGCACCGGCGGGCCGAACCTGACATACGGGTTCTCTCCGGGTGTACCTGCGTCCTACACGTCCGACACGCTGTGGAACTATGAGCTCGGCGAAAAGGCCACGCTGCTGGGCGGCCGGGTGCGGGTGAACACGGACGTCTACTTCATCGACTGGTCTAACATCCAGATCCCGACACAGAGCCCGGCCGGCAACCTGTTCATCCAGAACGCCGGCAATGCGCATTCCTACGGGCTGGAGTCCGAAATCGCCGCGTCCCCGATGCGCTGGCTCGACGTGGGCGCGTCCACCTCGCTCAACCGTGCCGAACTCGCCACCAGCGACCCCACGCTGGTGCGTGCCAGTGGGGCCATCGGCGCGTTTACTGGCGACAGGCTCCCGGCGGCGCCGCAGTTCACCATATCTGCTTACACGCAGTTCAACTTCGAGGCGCTGCAACACCCGGCGTACTTCCGGGTCGATGAGAACTACGTCGGCGAGGAGTCCACCGACTTTGCCGACGAGGGCGCCAAGTTCGGCAACTACAACCTGGTGAACCTGCGCGCCGGCATCCACCTTGGCGCCGCCGAGGTTGTGGCGTTTGTCGACAACGCATTCGACAACCAGGGCATCAACAATGCGCTAACGGCGACGTTTGCCGACCACGTGCCGACGCAGTTGAAGGCGGCGTTTCGGAACAGGCCGCTGACGGCGGGGTTGACGCTGAGGGACTCGTTTTAGGAAGCAAGCAAGCAGTTCTTTTTTGAAAAAAAGAACCAAAAAACTTTTATTCTCTTGACTACACGCTGAGGGAAACTCCGCGACAGCCGTATCAAAAGTTTTTTGCTGCTTTTTTTCAAAAAAGCAGGCCTTGCTTTCTTACCTGCGCCAACTCCAGCGCCAGCTCGAAATCCTCCACCCGTATCGAAAAACTCTGCTCCACGTCGCCCTGCGTCTCGCCAAACACGTAGGCCGCAGCTTGGCCCAGAGCGCCGGCCACGCCGGATTGCACAAAGCTCGGATGGCGCAGATTGCCGCGCAGCCCCAGCGTCAGCGTGCCAGGTGGTGCAAACACCGAACCGTGCAGCGCCGAGCCGTACTCGCCGGCGATGATGCTTGCGTTGGCAAACGCCGCCACCTGCGCAGCCAGGCGCATCGTCTGCGGGTGAACGATGATGTAGCCGCGTGACTGGGCGATTGCCTCGATGGCGTCGCGGTTCAGCAGTTGACGTCCTCCCGGTGCCTGCGCGCGGGAGACGAACAGTCGTGCGCCGGCGCCTGGTTCGTCGGAAGCTGCGCGGTGCAGGCCCGCAGTCCAGAAGCGCGTGGCCTCGGCAAACAGCGCTGACATACGGTTGTTCAGGCGCAAGCCTGTGGGCATCAGCAACAGATCGGTGTGGATCGCCTCGTGCCAGTAGCGGTAAGGCACCAGCTGCGCCGCCCGTATGCCGACGCGAGAGAGCAGTTCGGCGGCAAACGGGGCTAGGTCCGGCGGCACGGCGTAGCGCAATGTTTGCACGTCGTGGCCGGTCTGCATGAGCACCCACAGCCGCGGCAGAAAGTCCACCAGCCAGTGCCCGTAGGTCTCGTGACTGGGTCCGTACAGTATCGCAAGCGGACCGCGCACGTGGCGGCTCGGCAGGTCGCTGGCGAGGAAACGCGCGGTGACGGTGGCGACGTGGTGCGGCGGGTGGAGGAAGGCGGGCGAGCTGAACGCCACGCCGTCCTTCATCGCGATGCCGGTCGGTGCCAGCACGGCATTTTCCAACGTGTAGCAGCCGACCGCGTGCATGCGGGTTTGTGCGAACAGTTCGTCGATGACCGCTGCCGTGGCAGGGCCGAGCATGAAGGCGGGCGAGGGCGGCAGGGACCTCTCGGCATCCGCAAGCTTGACAAAACGCACACGCGGCGCAGCGCCGGCGTCTGCATGCGCGGCGATGTCGGTCACGAGGCTGCCGGCAACGGCGATTTCCGCCGCCGGCGCACCACCTGCGTCAGCCCCAGCGCCGCGCCGGATACGCCGTAGGCCGCGAGCCCGACCGCCACCAGGACGGCCAGCGCAGAAATGGACACATGCATGCCTGGCGTGGGCACGATCCGCGTGCGGGCGAACCACAGCGCTGCCGCCATCACGCAGGTGGCCAGGCACATGCGGCCGATGCGCGAGTACAGCATCCGGTCGGGCACCATGTAGCCGCGGCGCAGCAGCAAGGTTGCCAGCAGCACCACGTTCACGGTCATCGCCAGCGTGGTGGCCAGCGGCGGGCCGACATGCAGCAGCGGCCGCATCAAAGCGAGGCTCAGCGCCAGGTTCAGGCCGAGGATGCCGACGCCGATCTTCACCGGCGTCGACATGTCGCCGCGCGCGAAGAAGCCTGGCCCCAGCACCTTGATCAGCACGAAGGCGGGCAGGCCGGCCGCGTAGGCCGACAGCGACTGTGCGCTGAGCGAGGCGTCCGCGTTGGTGAATGCGCGGTGCACGAACAGCACCTGCATCACCGGGTCTGCGATGATCGACAGTGCAGCGGCTGCCGGCAGTGTCAGCAACATGGCGTATTCGACGCCGCGGTTGAGCGACTCGAGCGCCTGGTCCTCGCGCTGTGCGGCGATCTGCCGCGCCATCAGCGGCAGCAGCGCGGTGCTGACCGCGGTGCCCAGCACGCCCAGCGGCAGCTGGTTCACCCGGTCGGCAAAATACATGAAGGAGACCGACTTCGCCGGCAGGTAGGTGCCGATCACCGTGTCCACCGCCAGGCTCAGCTGGGTGATGCCGGCACCCACTAGGCCAGGCGCCATGCGCCGCATCAGCAGCCGCATGCGCGGCGTCAGACGCGGACGCGGCAGGTGCAGCCGCATGCCGCTGCGGCGCACCGCCCAGTACAGCAGGGCCAGCTGTGCGACGCCGCTGAGCGACACGCCGATCGCCAGCGCATGGGCGATGGTCGGCACGAACGGCGCCAAAGCAAACATCGAGCCGATCGCAAACGCATTGTAGAGCAGCGGTGCGGCCGCCGCGGCCACGAAGCGGTTCTGCGCGTTCAGCACGCCGGAGAGCAGGGCGGCCAAGCAGATCAGCAGCAGGTAGGGAAACGCCAGGCGGGAGAGCGTCACGGTCAGCTCGAACTTCGCCGGGTCGTCGGCGAAGCCGGCGGCGATCACATGCAGGAACGGGCGCATGAAGATCTCGCCCGCCACCGTCAGGATCACCAGCCAGAACGCCAGCACGGCGGCGGCCTCCTCGGTGAAGCCGCGGGCCACGTCCTCGCCCTCGGTGGCGAGCAGGCCGGAGAACACCGGCACGAAGGCCGAGTTGAACGCACCCTCGCCGAACAGGCGGCGGAACAGGTTCGGCAGGCGGTTGGCGACGAGGAACGCGTCCGACAGCGCGCCGGCGCCCAGGAAGGCGGCGATCAGCTGGTCGCGGACGAGGCCGAATACGCGGCTGGCCATCGTCCAGCTGCCGACGGTGGCTATGCCTTTCAGCATTTGGCAGATTCTTCTTTTTTGAAAAAAAGAAGCAAAAAACTTTTATGCCCGCTGACGCGCAGGTTGAAACGAGATGTCTCAGCTTGCGATGCCCGAGGAGACAAAAGTTTTTTGGTTCTTTTTTTCAAAAAAGAACCGCTTGCTTGCTTCGGCATCACCACTCATTCCGCCGCGGCCGCGACATCAACCGCACCAACGCGTCCCCCATTGAAATCCGCTCGGCCAGCAAATCGTCCACCGCCTGGCAGATCGGCAAGTCCACCCCCGTCGCCCTGGCAACCAGCGCCGGCGCTGTCGCCACACCTTCCACCGTGGCACCGGTGTCCGTCCGCTCGCCGCGACCCAGCGCCAGGCCGTAGGTGAAATTGCGGCTGGCGGCGCCCGTGCAGGTCAGCATCAGGTCGCCAAGGCCGGACAGGCCGGCGGCCGTCTCCGCGCGTCCGCCCTGTGCGACGATCAGTCGGGAGAGCTCGGCCAGCCCACGGGTGACCAGTGCGGCGCGTGCGTTCTCGCCGTAGCCGGCGCCGATCACCGCGCCGGCGGCGATGGCGATCACGTTCTTCGCCGCGCCGCCGAGTTGGGCGCCGACCGGGTCGTTGCTGCCGTAGAGGCGGAAGGTGGGCGTGGCGAGCGCGTCCTGCGTCCAGGTGCGAAAGGCCTGGTAGGCCGGGTCGCTGGCGACCAGTGCTGCGGCGGGCAGGCCGGCTGCCACCTCGCCGGCGAAGTTCGGGCCGGTCAGCACTGCTGCCGGGCGGTCGGGCCACAGCTCGGCGGCGACCTCCAGCGGCAGCTTGTGGGTGCCGGCCTCGATTCCCTTGCAGCAGAGAAGTAAGGGGGTTGGTTTGCCGGCAATGTCCCGCGTTGCCCGCAAGCGGGTCAGTGCCGCGCGCAATTGCTGCGTCGGCACGGCCAGCAGCACCGCGTCGGACGGATGGTTCACCTCGGTGGCGAGGGCGACGCCGGTTTGGCACGACGTCTTGGCCACGTGCACGCCTGCGTGGGCGGAGTCACGTGTCACCAGGGTTACTGCGAGGCCGGCGCGTGCGCCCTGGATTGCCAGCGCGCAGCCCCAGGCGCCGGCACCGATGACGGCTATCCTGGTCATGCCTGACGCTTGTCGGCTGCTGGAACGCGTGCGCCCAGGAACCCTGAGCGCCTGACAGGCAAGGCAAGGCCTTCTTTTTTAGAAAAAAAGAAGCAAAAAACTTTTGTCAGCGCTGTCGCGGACTCTCCCACACGGCGCGTCCAAGGGAACAAAAGTTTTTTGGTTCTTTTTTTCAAAAAAGAACTGCTTGCTTTTCTTTTCATCGCTCACTCCGCTCTGCCGTGATGCGGATCAGCGCCGTGCCCTCGCCGGCCTCGCGCTCGCCCAGCCGGGCCAGCAGCGCGGCGGTGATCGGCGGCACCTCGTCCTCGAACCGGTAAGGCGGGTTGACCACCAGCAGGCCGCTGCCGTTCAGCCGGGCGGCGTCCAGCGGCGCGCGCACGAACAGTTCGGTGGCGACAATGTCGGGGATGCCGGAGGCGGCCAAGGCGTCGTGCAGTGCGCGGACCGGAGCGCGGTGCTTGATCGGGTACCAGGCGGCAACCGTGCCGCCAGGAAAACGGGCGTGGGCGGTGCCTAGCGCGGCCAGCACGCGGTCCTGTTCGTCGGCCGCCTCGTAGGGCGGGTCGATCAGTGTCAGGCCGCGGCGTTCCGGCGGCGGCAAAAAGGCGCTGACCGCCGCGTAGCCGTCACGCAGGTGCACAGCCACGCGCAAGTCGCCCCGCATCGCCCGCCGCAGCGCCGCGTGGTCTTCGGGGTGCAGCTCGCAGGCGACCAGGCGGTCCGCCGGGCGCAGCAGGGCGGCGGCAAGCGTAGGCGATCCGGGGTAGAGTCCCAGCGTGCGCACCAGGCCCACGTAGTCGGCGAGCGGTGCCGGGGTGTCATCGAGCAGCTTGAGGATGCCACGCGCCGCCTCGCCGGTGCGCAGGGCCGGCTCGGCGGACAGGTTGTAGCGCCCGACACCGGCATGGGTGTCCAGCACGCAGAACGGCTTGTCCTTGCGGGCCAGCGCGCGCAGCAGCCAGACCAGCACGGCATGCTTGTGGCAGTCGGCCATGTTGCCGGCGTGGTAGGCGTGCCGGTAGTTCACCCGGCCGGCTCGTGCGCCAGCCCGCCGGCCAAGTCGGGGGCCAGCTCGCCTGTCAGCTCGTCCAGCGGCCAGCGCGGGCGCGGTGCGGCGTCCATCGAGCTCGCGAGCCCGAGGCGGAGCCGCTCGATGCCGGCCCAGGCCACCATCACCGCGTTGTCGCCGCATAGGCGCAGTGGCGGTGCCGCCATCGCCACGCCGTGCGCCTCCGCGACTGCGGCGAGCCGGGCGCGGATCGCCTGGTTGGCTGCCACCCCGCCGGCGGCCACCAGCAGCCGCACGCCTGGCATCATCGCCAGCGCGTGCACCGCGCGGTCCGCCATCACGTCGGTCACCGCCGCCTGGAACGCGGCGGCGATGTCGGCGGCGTCGCGCACCGGCAACGGACCCTGGGGGTAGGCGCCCACCAGCAAGGCCACCGCCGTTTTCAGCCCGGAAAAGCTGAAGTCGCAGCCGGCGCGTCCCAGCAGCGGGCGGGGCAAGGGGAACCGCTTCGGGTCGCCGCCGGCCGCCAGGCGTTCCAGCGCCGGGCCACCCGGCCAGCGCAGCCCCAGCATCTTGGCCACCTTGTCGAACGCCTCGCCCACCGCGTCGTCGATCGTGCCGCCCAGACGGCGGGTGCGCCCCACGCCCTCCACCGCGACGCACTGGCAGTGGCCGCCGGAGACCAGCAGCAGCAGGTAGGGAAATGCGGCGCCACCCTCCGCAAGCCCGGGCAGCCGCGCGGTCAGCGCGTGCGCCTCGAGGTGGTTCACCGCCACGAACGGCACCTGCGCCGCCATGGCGATGCCCTTGCCGATGCCGGCGCCCACGATCAGCCCGCCGATCAGTCCGGGCCCGACGGTGGCCGCCACACCGCCCAGCCCGGCCACGCGCAGCCCGGCCGCACGCAGCACCTGCGCCACCAAACCGGGCATGTGGGAGAGGTGGGCGCGCGCGGCGATCTCTGGCACCACGCCGCCGAACGCCGCGTGGTCCTGCTGGCTCAGCACCGCCTCGGCCAGGATGGTTCCGTCGTCGGTCAGGATGGCGGCCGCCGTCTCGTCGCAGGAGGATTCCAAGCCGAGTACCGGCCTGCCGCCCCACGACCTCAAGCGGGCCTGCCATGCGCGTGGCCGGCTTGCCGGCGCGTGCCCCTGGGCAAGCCGGCCCGCACCCCCATCCACTCGAACACTTTCCACACCATGCGTGGGGTAATAGGACAACGCGATGACCGCCGCCCATCCCCCTCCCGCAGCGCTGCGGGCAGACGAGCTCTGCCCCGTCTCCGCCGCACCCCGCCTCGGCCCGCACGCCAGGCGCCCGCTGCCGCTGCGCGTGGGCAGCCGCGCCTCCCCGCTGGCGCTGGTGCAGACCCGCGCCTTTCTCAACCAGATCGCGCATTTCTGCCCGGTGCTGCGCGCGCCCGGCGAGCCGGAAGACGTGCCGGTGTTCGTCGAGCACGCCATCCGCACCACCGGCGACGCGGTGCAGAACCGCCGCCTGGCGGAGATCGGCGGCAAGGGCCTGTTCGCCAAAGAGATCCACGAAGCGCTGGCAGACGGCCGCATCGACATGGCGGTGCACAGCCTGAAGGACCTGGAAACCACGCTGCCCCCCGGCATCGTGCTGGCCTGCACGCTGGCCCGCGAGGACGCCCGCGACGTGCTGATCCTCCCCGAAGGCATCCCTGCCGACGCGGAGAGTCCCTTCGCCTGCCTGCCGACCGGCGCGGTGGTCGGCACGTCTTCGGTCCGCCGCCAGGCGCAGATGCTGCACTGCCGGCCGGACCTGCGCATCGGCCTGATCCGCGGCAACGTGCAGACCAGGCTGGACCGCGTGGCCGCCGGCGACTTCGCCGCCACGCTGCTGGCGCTGGCCGGGTTGCGCCGGCTGGGCCTGGACCAGCGCGCCAGCGTGGTGCTGCACCCGGAGATCATGGTGCCGTCAGCCGGCCAGGGCATCGTCGGCGTCACCGTGCGCGAGTCCGACACCGAATTACGCCGCCTGCTCGCCAGCATCGAAGACCCGGTGGCGCGCGCCGTCTCCACTGCCGAACGCGCCATGCTGGCGGTGCTGGACGGCTCCTGCCACACGCCGATCGGCGGTCACGCGCGGATCAGGCCGGACGGCACGCTGCGGCTGACCGGGCTGACCGCCAGCGAGGACGGGAGTTTCCTGCTCAAGCGCAGCGTGGACGGGGCGCCGGACGATGCCGAGCGGATAGGGGCGGAGCTGGGCGCAAGTCTGAAGGCGGATAGTCCGGCTTCGCTGTTCGAAGAGTAAGCAAGCAGTTCTTTTTTGAAAAAAAGAACCAAAAAACTTTTGAGTCCTGGGGTGGGCGCCCGCGGGGAGGTCCGCGACAGCCGTGACAAAAGTTTTTTGCTTCTTTTTTTCAAAAAAGAAGGCCTTGCTTGACTGCCCGCCTGGTCCTGGTCACCCGGCCCGCCGACGACGCCGGCGCGTTGCAGGCCCGCCTCGCCGCCCAAGGCTGGCACCCGGTCGTGGCCCCGCTATTCACCGTTGCCGGCACCCCGATCGCCATGCCCGACCCGATCCAGGCCGTGCTGGTGACCAGCGGCAACGCGGTGGCGCACCTGCCGGCAACAACCCTGCCGGTGTTCGCCGTGGGCGACACCACTGCCGAGCGCGCCCGGGCCCGTGGTTTTCGCCAGGTGGAGAGCGCGGCCGGCGACGCGGCGGCGCTGGCGCGCCTGGTGGCGCTGCGACTCGACCCGCGCGCGGCGCCGCTGCTGCTGGCCACCGGCGCCGGCCAGGGCCACGGCCTGGTCGCCGACTTGCGCGCGAGGGGTTTCCAGGTGGTCCGGCGCGTCTGCTACCGGGCCAGCCCGGTGCGGCGCTTTCCCGAGGCTGCGACGGCGGCGATCCTGTCCGGCCAGCTGCACGCAGCCCTGTTCCTGTCGGCAGAAACCGCGCGAACCTTCGTGCGTCTTCTGCCGCGGGAGTGCAACGATGCGTTGACGCACGTCGCCGCCCTCGCGATAGGGGAGAGCACTGCCGATGCGTTGGCGCCGATCGCCTGGCTGCGGATCAGCCGTGCCTCCACCCCAACCCTGGACGGCGTCCTGGCCCTGATATGAGCGAACATGACCCTGATGCGGCATCCCCCGAGCCGTCGGGTGGCCTCTTTGGCCCCGGACCGGCTGAACCGGCCGCGCGCCCGCCGGTGATCGACCACGCGCCGCCACCGGAGATGACGGCGGCACAGCCCGTGCGGCGTGGCGGCACGCCGTTCGCGCTGACGCTGCTGATCACCGCCTTGCTCGCCGGCGGGATCTACTATGTTTGGTCGCACCCGAAACCTGGCGCCGAGGAGGCGGGGCAGCCGGCCGGCAGTTCGGCGGCGGCCAATGCCGTCCGTGCGGAGCTCGGTCAGCAGGTATTGTCGCTCTCCGCCAGGGTGGACACCCTGGAGAAGCAGGGTGCGGCCCAGGTTGGAGCGGGCCAATCTGCAGCGACCCAGCCCGGAGCAGCCCAGGCTGGAGCAACCCAGGCTGGAGCAACCCAGGCTGGAGCGGCTCAGCCTGATGCGGGTCAGCGCGGTGCAGCGCAGCCGGCGGTCCCCCAGCAAGCCATGGCCTCGCAGGACGCCGTTGCCGACCAGGCCAAGAAGCTGGACGACCTGTCCGCGCGGATCGACGCGTTGTCCGGCAAGCAGGACCAGATCGCCGCCCAGGCAGCCAAGGCGCTGGACGTGGCCTCGCAACAGGCGCCCGCCGCAGCCTCCGGCGACCAGCCGCCTCCCGACCGCACTGCCCAGCAGATCCCCGGCCTGGTTGCCCAGCAGCAGGCCAACGACCAGGCCAAGACTCCCGGGACCGGCCAGTCGCTGCCCGCGCCCGACCAGGCGCAGGAGAAGACCGCCATCGAGCAGATTGACCAGCGCCTCGCCAAGCTGGAGCAGGCGGGCGGCCCGTCGCAGGATGCCGGCGCGCAGGCGCAGCAGACCGGCACGCAACAGACCGGCACGCAACAGACCGGCACGCAACAGACCGGCACGCAACAGACCGGCACACAGCAGACCCAGGCGGCGCTGGCTGAGCTGGCCACCCGGCTGGACAAACTGGAACAGGCGACCGGGCAGGTGCAGTCTCAGGAGGCGGCCGCCCAGGCGCAGCAGGCCCACACGCAGCAGGCCGAAGCGGCGCTGGCCCTGCTAGCGACACGGCTGGACAAGATCGAACAGGCGACCGGCCAGGTGCAGTCGCAGGACAGCTCCGCGCGGTCGGCAGAAGCTGCCCAGGCAAAGGCACAACAGTCCGACACCCAGGCGATCGACACGCTGAACGAGCGGGTCGCCAAGCTGGAGCAGGGGGCCGGGCAGACCGCCGGGGTGGCGCAGGACGCGACGCGGGCCATCAAGATCGAGGCGGCTGCCGCAGCTTTGCAGGCCGGCCAGCCGCTGGGCGCGCTACCCGGCGCGCCGCCCGCTCTGTCCCGCTTCGCAACCACCGCGCCGCCCACCGAGGGTGCGCTGCGCGCCGCGTTCCCGCTGGTGGCCGAGCGGGCGCGCGCCGCCAGCCAGCCTGCCGCCCGGCAGGGCTCCCTCCTCGACCGCACCCTGGCACGCCTGCAGCAGAGCGTGGTGGTGCGTCAGGGCGACCAGGTGCTGGTGGGGGATCCGGCGGCCGGCGTGCTCGCCCGTGTTCAGCAACAGGTGGCAGCCGGTGACCTGAAAGCGGCAGTCACCGACCTTGGCAGGCTGCAGGGGCCCGCCGCGGACGCGGTGCGCGACTGGGTCGGCCAGGCGCAGGCGCTGCTGGACGCGCGGGCGGCGCTGGCCGCGCTGGCGGCGCACGGCTGATGCGCATCATCATCCTGATCCTGCTGCTGGCTGCTGCCTTCGTCGGCGCGGCGTGGTGGGTGCAGCACCTGGTCGGCAACGTCGCCGTCCAGGCAGGGGCCACCACCATCCAGGCGCCGCTCAGCGTGGCGGTGCTGGCGCTGATCCTGTTGGTCGTCGTGCTGTACGTGCTGTTCCGCCTGTTGGCGACGCTGTTCGGCCTGCCGGGCGCGTTCCGCCGCGGCGGCGAGCGCGCCCGCCGCCGCCGTGGCGACGCAGCGGTGACCGGCACGCTGATCGCGTTGGCCGCCCGCGACCCGGCCGACGCCAGGCGTGAGGCCGCCCGCGCCACCCGCCTGCTCGGCGAGACTCCGCAAACACTTCTGCTCTCCGCCTATGCCGGTTCGATCGCCGGCAACGACGAGGAGGCGGAAGCCGCGTTTCTGAAGCTGGCCGAGCGCAAGGATGCGTCCTTCCTCGGCCTGCGCGGGCTGCTGCGCATGGCTATCGACCAGGCCGACTACCCGCGCGCGATGATGCTGGCGCGCGAGGCCGAAGCCGCCCACCCCGGTGCCGCCTGGATACGCGGCGAGCGCACCCAGCTGGCGCTGCGCACCGGCGCCTGGTCGGAAGCACTGCAACTCACCAAGGAGGACGGGCCGAAAGCCGGCTTCGGCGCCGCGGCGGCAGAGGCGGAGAGCGATCCGTCGCAGGCCCACAAGCTGGCCAAGGCGGCCTGGAAGCGTGACCCGGCGCTGCCGCCGGCCGCCATCGCCTACGCCCGCCGCCTGCGCGAGGGCGGCCGCGAAAAGGCCGCGCTGGACGTGCTGCGCAAGAGCTGGGCCGCCAACCCGAACCCATACCTGGCCGAGTTCGCGCTGGTGCCGGCGCCGGACCGGACAGCGCAACTGAAGACCGGCACCGACCTGGTGCGCGGCGCGCCGGACCACGCGGAAAGCCACCTGCTGCTAGCGCGCCTGTCGTTGGCGGCGGGGCTGAACGCCGAGGCGGCCCGGCATGTCGAGCTGGCCCGCGCCGGCGGGCTGGACCAGCGGCGCGTGCACCTGCTGCTGGCCGACATCGCGGAAGCGGAGAGCGAGCACGACAAACAGCGCGACCACCTGCGCAACGCGGCTATGGCGTCGCCCGACCCGACGTGGCGCTGCGAAGCCTGCGGGACCAACCTTGGGGTTTGGCACCCGGCTTGCCCGGTATGCCATACGGCCGGGCGGGTAAGCTGGTCTATGCCGCCTATGGGGGCGCAGATGCCGGGGGCTCGGATTGGGTATGGGCCGTTGCTGGACGATGTGACGGCGTAGCAAGGAAGGAAGGCTTCTTTTTCGAGAAAAAGAAGCAAAAAGCTTTTGTTGCGGCTGTCGCGGTTCTGTCCGGTGAGCGCGCGGCAGCGGAGACAAAAGTTTTTGGTTCTTTTTTTCAAAAAAGAACTGCTTTACACACGCGTCCGTGATCCCACTCGTGCTCGACCTGGACGGCACGATCGTGGCCGGCGACACCCTCATCGAATGCGCCCTGCGCACGCTCGCCGCACGGCCATGGGCGTTCCTCCGCGCGTTGCCGCTCGCCGTCTCCCGACGCGCCGCTTTCAAGCACCGCTTGGCCGAGGCCGCCCTGCTGGATCCTGCCAGCCTCGCCTACAACCCGGACGTGACGGACCTCGCCGTGCAGGCGCGGGCGGAAGGCCGCTGCGTGCACCTGGCCACGGCGGCGGACTCGCTGGTGGCCGGCGCGGTGGCCGCGCATCTGGGCGGGTTCGACAGCGTGATGTCCAGCGACGGCGAGACCAACCTGAAAGGTGCCGCCAAGGCCGATGCGCTGGCCGCGCGCTTCGGCGAGGGCGGCTTCGACTATGCCGGCGACTCGGCCGTCGACACACCGGTCTGGGCCCGCGCACGGCGCGCCTACGTCGTCTCACCCTCGGCCGCGTTGCTGGGCGCTGCCCGCGGCGTGTGCGCCGACGTGCATACGCTCGGCGTCCGCCTGTCCGGGCTGGGCCGCCTGCGCCTGCTGTCGCGCGCGCTGCGCCTGCACCAATGGGCGAAGAACCTGCTGGTGTTCGTGCCCGTGCTGGCCGCTCACCGCTCGGATGGCGCGCTGGCGCAAGCCTGTCTGGCCTTCGTGGCCTTCGGGCTGTGCGCGTCCAGCGTCTATCTGTTGAACGACCTGCTCGACCTGCCGCACGACCGGCTGCACGCCACCAAGCGGCGGCGGCCGTTTGCCAGCGGCGCGCTAAGCCCGGCCGTCGCACCAGGGCTGATGGCCGGGCTGCTCGGCCTGACCCTGCTCTGCACGGTCATGCTGCCAAGCGGCTTTCTGGCGATGCTGGCGCTGTACTACGCCATCACGCTCGCCTACTCCTTCGTGCTGAAACGCCGCGCGGTCTGGGACGTGGTGACCCTGGCCGGACTGTACACGCTGCGCATCTTCGCAGGTGCCGCGGCCACGGCTATCCAGATCTCGCCGTGGTTGCTGGCGTTCTCGCTGTTCCTATTCTTCTGCCTGGCGGTGGTCAAACGCTTGACCGAGCTCACCCTGTTCGTGCGCGCCGGCTCCGGCGAGCCCGGGCCCGCGGGACGAGGTTATGCACGCGAAGACCTCGACATGCTGCGCAGCATGGCAACGTCGTCGGGATACATGGCGGTGCTGGTGCTGGCGCTTTACGTGAACAGCAGCGAGGTGACGCCGCTCTACCGCCACCCGAGCGCGCTGTGGGCGCTGTGCCCGATCCTGCTGTTCTGGGTCAGCCGCGTGCTGATGCTGAGCAACCGCGGGATGATGAACGACGACCCGGTGGTGTTCGCGCTGCGCGACCGGGTGAGCTTGCTGGCGGGGTTGGCGAGCCTGGTGGCGATCGTAGTGGCCAGGTGACAGGAAGAAAGCAGTTCTTTTTTGAAAAAAAGAACCAAAAAACTTTTGCTCCCGAGTTGTGCCGTGCGGGTGAGTCCGCGACAGCCGTGCCAAAAGCTTTTTGCTTCTTTTTCTCGAAAAAGAAGGCGCTTTCTTCCTGATGCAGTCTTCCCTGAAAATGCTTACCGGCTGGGGCCGCGTGTCACGCTCCCCCAGCGTCACCTGGCAAGCCGAGACCGTTGCTGACCTATCCGACGTCTTTGCCGAGCAGCCGCGCGCCCACGGCCTGATCGTGCACGCCGCCGGCCGCGCCTACGGCGACTGCGCGCTGAACGCCGAGGGCGTCGCCCTGCTCAGCGCCAGCCTGGACGGCGTGCTAGGTTTCGACCAGGCGAGCGGCCTGATCAGCGTGCAGCCCGGCGTCACCTTCCGCCAGCTGATGAGTGCCTATTTGCCGCAGGGCTGGCTGGTACCGGTGGTGCCCGGCACCGGCTACGCCACCATCGGCGGCGCGGTGGCCAACGACGTGCACGGCAAGAACCATGAGGCGGCCGGCAGCTTTGCGCAGCACGTGAGCGAGCTGGACCTGCTGACGCCCGACGGCACGCTGCGCACCATCGGTCCCGGCGCGGAGGCGGCGTTGTTCGAGGCGACCTGCGGCGGGCTGGGCCTGACCGGCGTGATCACCCGCATCGCGTTCCGGATGAAGCGGGTGCCGGGTCCCGGCGTGGTGGTGCGCGCGCGCCGGCTGCCCGACCTGGCCGCTTTCCTGGCGGCGATGGACGCGGCCAGGGACGCCACCTACGCGGTGGGCTGGATCGACGGCGTCGCCGGCGGCGCCAGCCTGGGCCGCGGCATATTGGAGACGGCAGAGCCGTGCGGCGGGCGCAGCGGCCGCGCCTCGTCGGGCGGGATGCGGGTGCCGGCGGACCTGCCGGGCTTCGTGCTGGGGCCGCTGAGCGTGCGCGCCTTTAACGCGCTGTATTACCGCCGCGTGCCGGCGGCGGGCCGGGTGGGCGACGCGCATTACAGCCGGTTCTTTTGGCCGCTGGACGCGCTGTCGGACTGGAACCGCATCTACGGGCGGCGCGGCTTCCACCAGTTCCAGTGCGTGGTGCCGTTCGCCGGCGGCGAGGCGGCGCTGCGCGCGCTGCTCGAGCGGATCGCCGCCACCCGCCGGGCCTCGTTCCTGGCGGTGCTGAAGCGGCTGGGCCAGGGCCGCGCGCCGGGCGCACACCTTTCGTTTCCCACCGCCGGCTACACGCTGGCTCTGGACTTCCCCGCCGGGCCCGGCATCGAGGCGCTGTATGCCGAACTGGTGGCCATCACGCTGCAACACGGCGGCCGCGTCTACCTGGCCAAGGACGCGCTGCTGGAGGCGGCCGCGTTCCGCGAGATGTATCCCGGCTGGCGCGCGTTCCGCGACGTGCTGGACGCGGTCGACCCGCGCGCGGTGCTGCAGTCCGACATGTCCCGCAGGCTGCGTCTGCGCGAGGCGGCGTGAGCGCCGACTGGGCCAGGCTGCGGGCGCCGGTGCTGCTGTGCCTGTGCCTGGCGCCGTTCGGCTGGTTGGCGTTCTGGGCGGTGTTCCACACCGTGCCGGGCCAGGACTGGGTGGTGTTCCACACCGCCGCCGCCCGGTTCTTCGCGCACGACCTGGCCATGCTCTACGACCCGCAGGCGTTCACCGACGAGCTGAACCGCACCCATGCCGACTGGATGGGGCAGCGCCTGGTGATGCACCCTTTCGTCTACCCGCCGGTGACGCTGCTGCTGGCGCTGGCGTTCGGCTGGCTGCCCTACATGGCATCGCTGGTGGCCTTCCTCGGGGTCAGCGTGCTGGTCCTGGTGGCCGCACTCTGGATGTGGCGCGACGTGGCTGCGCCGGGCTGGCTGGTTGCCGGCGTGCTGGCCTGCCCGGCCACCGCCTTCACCCTGGGTTCTGGCCAGCTCAGCTTCCTCGTCGCCGCCTGCGTGCTGGCGGGCATGGCGTGGCTGCCGACGCGGCCGTTCCTCGCCGGGCTGGCTTGGAGTTTGCTGTGCCTGAAGCCGCAATTCGTGCCGATGGTGCCGGTGGCGCTGCTGGCGGGGCGGCACTGGCGGGCGATGGCGGGCGGGCTGGCCGGGGGCGCGGTGCTGGTGTTGCTCAGCCTGGCCGTGGTGGGTGCGCGCACCTGGTCAGCCTGGATCGGCCTGGCCGCGGGGCAGACCGGGCTGCTGGGATCCCTGGTCGACGCGGTGCGGGTGTACGACCAGAGCGTACACACCTGCCTGCGATTGCTCGGCGCCGGCGAGGACCTGGCGGGCGCCTTCCAGATCGTGGCGTTCCTGCTGTCGGCAGCCTGCGTGTGGCTGGCTTTCGCGCGGAGCCTGCCGCCGCATCGCAGGCTGGTGGTGCTGCTGTGCGCGATGGTGGTGGGCGCCCCGCACGTGGGCGACTACGACGACGTGCTGCTGGCGGTGGCTGCGCTGCTCACCGTGCTGTCGCAGGATTGGCGCCGCCCGCCGGTCTGGCTCGCCGCGGCAACCTGGCTCGCGACGATGTTCAACCCGCCCGCGCTGGTGGCGGTGCTCGGCGTGAAGCTGCTCGTCGTGGTCTCCGCGCTGACGCCGCTGTTGCCGGCCGCGTTGATGGTGCGTGCTGCCGGCGGGCGGTTTTCACCTCGGCCGCTGATGGAACTCACGCCTAGTTGACCGGTCCGCTGACGCGGTCTTGCTGCGTGACGCCCGATCCAGGCTACATCGCTCAAGTCACTGCAACCGGACCATGATGCGTCAACTTTTTGCGCCGGGCGCCGACGCGCTTCTCCGTCTCGCGTTGCTGGTGGTCTCCGTTGGCGCCATTCTGATGTTGGTCGTCGTCGGTGCAGTCGCGCGGTCGGATTATGTCTATGGTGTCGGCGTGGCGCCCGAACAGCCGGTCCCTTTCAGCCATAAGCACCATAGCGGCGAACTCGGCATAGATTGCCGCTACTGCCACACCAGCGTCGAACAGCAGGCCAACGCGGGCATGCCGCCGACCCACACCTGCATGACATGTCACTCGCAGATCTGGACCGGCGCGCCGATGCTTGCACCCGTGCGCGACAGCCTCGCCAAGGACGAGCCGCTGCACTGGACGCGGGTGAACCATATCCCGAGCTACGTGTACTTCAACCACTCGGTGCACGTGACCAAGGGCATCGGCTGCAGCTCGTGCCATGGTGCGATGACGTCGATGCAGCTGACCATGCGCGCAAAGGCGTTCCACATGGATTTCTGCATATCCTGCCACCGCAACCCACAGGCCAACGTGCGCACGCCGAACCAGGTATGGAACATGGACTGGTCGCCGCCGGCCGACCAGGCAACGAAAGGTCCTGAGCTGGTCGCGCAATATCACATCCGCAACGCCGCGCAGCTGACCGACTGTTCGATATGCCACCGCTAGGGCAGGTGAACGTGCCGGAAGTGGGGCTGCACCGCGACGGTCGCTGGCGCCTGCCGGCGGACGGCGAGGCTGCTCATGCCATGATCCGCGAGCGCTTCGCAGCCGCGGCCAACCTGCTGCACACGCCCGACCGGCGGCATTTCATGCGGCTGATGGCGGCGTCTCTGGCGCTGGCAGGCCTGGCCGGCTGCGACGACGACGATCCGCACGACGAGATCGTCCCGCCGGTGACGCAGACCGAGGGCGAGTCGCCGACCACCGTGCTGACCTACGCGTCCTCGACGTTGCTCGACGGCTTCGCCAACGGCGTGATGGTGACGACGCGTGCGGGCAGGCCACTGAAGATCGAGGGCAACCCGAAACATCCGTGGAGTCGCGGCGGCACCGACGTGTTCGGCCAGGCCAGCGTGTTAGGCCTCTACGATCCGTTCCGCTCGCAGTCTGTGCAGTTTCAGACGCGCGACAGCGACCTCTCCGCGTTTCGCGCCGCCATGCTGTCACCGCTGGCGCAGTTGCGCGCGAGCGGCGGCGCCGGTTTCGCCCTGCTGCTTGGGCCGCTCACCTCGCCCTCAGTGATGGCACAAATTGCCGCCATGCAGGCAGCCTGGCCGAAGATGCGCGTGTTCACGCACGTGCCCTGCACGCGCGAGGCGGCCTATCAGGCAACCGCGCGTGCGTTCGGCCGTCCGCTGGAGACGCATTGGAACCTGGCAGGCGCACGCACGATCGTGACGCTGGAGGGCGACCTGCTCGACGTCGGGCCGCAGCAAGTGGGTGCCGCGCGGTCTTGGGCCGAGGCGCGGCGGGCCTCCGCCGCAAGTGGCCTGCTGATGCAGATGTTCGCGGCCGCCTCGGTGCCCGGCCTGACGAGTGCAAAGGCCGACCACGGATTGTGCGCCGACCCTGACCTGCTCGAGGCGCTGGCGCTCGGCTTGCTAGCGCGCACCCAGGGCGGCAGCGGTCCGGACCTGCCGAAGGAAGCGGCGGCCTGGCGCGACGCCGCCTTCCGCGCGCTGGACGCTGCGAAAGGCGCCAGCGTGGTGCAAGCGGGTTTGCATGCCAGCCTGCCGGTTCAGGAGGCTGCCCAGCGCCTCAACGCCGTGCTCGGCAACGCCGGCAGGACGGTGCTGCACACCGAGCCGTTGCAGCTGCGCGGAGAGAGCATCGCCGTGCTGGCCGACGCCATGCGGCACGGCGAGGTGGGCACGCTGCTGATGCTGGGGACCGACCCCGTCTACGACGCCCCTGGCGAGCTCGACTTCAGCGGCGCCCTCAGCCGCGTCGCGCTCAAGATACACGCGAACCTCTACGTGGACGAGACGGCGGTGTACGCCGATTGGCACTTGCCGATGACGCATCCGCTGGAGGCCTGGGGTGACGCGCGCGCGCTGGACGGCTCGGCGGGAATCGTGCAACCGACCATAGCACCGCTGTATGGCGGGCGCAGTGCGGCCGAAATTCTGTCGCTGCTGTTTGACGCCGAACCGCGTGGCGGCCTCGACCTGTTGCGCGCGCATTGGCTGGATGCGCCGGGCGGTGACGCTGCGGAACGCTGGCGTCACGCGTTGCTGACCGGCGTGTTCGAGGATGGCACTGCGCCGTTGCAGAGCGTGCGGGCCGTGGCGGGTGGCCCCGCGAAAGCGTCGCCGCGGGTTGCAGGCTTGCAGCTTGCCTTCCGGCCGGATCCTACGGTGTGGGACGGCACCTGGGCCGATAACGGGTGGCTGCAGGAATTGCCCAAGCCGTTGAGCAAGGTGGTTTGGGAGAACGCCGTGCAGGTCAGCCCTGCGCTGGCAAGGCGCGCGGGCCTCGCGCAAGGCGACGTGGTGACCGTGGCCACCGGTGGCCGCAGCGTGAGCGGTCCTGTCTGGGTGCAGCAGGGGCAAGCGGACGGCGTGGTGGCACTCTGGCTCGGTTACGGCAAGCGCGCGGTCGGGCAGCTGTCTGCAGGGTTGGGGTTCGATGTGTTCGGTCTGCGCTCGGCAACCGATCCGTGGCTGGCGGCTGGCGCCACGTTGCACCGTACCGGCGAGACGCGCGTTCTGGCCAGCACGGCCGACCACGCGCGGATGAACGGCAGCGACGTCGTCCGCATCCAGCACGTCGGGGCCCCGCCGGTTGGCGACGGTGATGGCGAGCAGCCGACCTTGTACGGGGGCCACCGTCCCGACGACCGCGCGTGGGGCATGGTGATCGACCTGGACTCCTGCATCGGCTGCAACGCCTGCGTTACCGCCTGCCAGTCGGAGAACAACATTGCCATCGTCGGGCGCGACGAGGTGCTGAACGGCCGCGAGATGCATTGGCTGCGCGTAGATGCCTATCCGGTGCAGGACCGCGCGCCTGCATCTGCGGCAGGCGATCTTGCACCGATGGCGGCCAGCTTCATGCCCGTGCCGTGCATGCATTGTGAACAGGCGCCTTGCGAAGTCGGCTGTCCTGTCGAGGCCACTTTGCACGACCACGAGGGGCTGAACCTGATGGTCTACAACCGCTGCATCGGCACGCGTGCCTGTTCCGGCTACTGTCCTTACAAGGTACGCCGGTTCAACTATGCGGACTACTCTGCCGGTGCCGCACCCTCCATCGTCGAGCAGCGCAATCCGGACGTGACGGTACGCGCCCGCGGCGTGATGGAGAAATGCACCTACTGCGTGCAGCGCATCGCCGAGGCGCGCGCGGTCTCAGACCGCACGAACACGCCCATTGCCGACGGCACCGTGCAGACCGCCTGCCAGAGCGCATGCCCCACCCAGGCCATCGTGTTCGGCGATCTTGCGATGCCGGACAGCATGGTTTCCAGGGCGCGACGTGATCCCAGGCGTTACGCGCTGCTCGGCGAGCTCAACACCAGGCCACGCACGACCTACCTCGCCACACTCGCGCCGCCGAACCGGGGAGAGGGCTGATCATGCCGTCCGGCGCCACGCAGGCGGCATCGCCGTTCATCGATGCAGGCCAGACCTACGACAGTATCGGCCGCACTCTGGCGGGCATCCCGTTGGGACGCGATGGCTGGGGACGCTGGTGGCTGGCCGTGGCCGCTTCGGTGGTGCTGATGGGCTTGCTGGTGGTCTCGCTCGGTTTCCTGTTCCTCGATGGCGTCGCGGTCTGGGGCAACAACGTCCCCGTCACCTGGGCACTCGACATCGTCAGCTACGATTGGTGGATCGGCATCGCCTGCGGCGGCCTGCTGGTCAGCGGGATGTTCCTGCTGTTGGGCGTGGAATGGCGCGGCGCGCTGAACCGCATCAGCGAGACGATGGCGCTGCTGGCCGCCGCTGCCGCCGCGGTGTACCCGATCATCCATCTGGGCCGGCCTTGGTTTTTCTACTGGAACCTGCCCTACCC
The DNA here is from genome assembly GCA_965198755.1 of Acetobacteraceae bacterium. GTDB lineage: Bacteria > Pseudomonadota > Alphaproteobacteria > Acetobacterales > Acetobacteraceae > BOG-908. The sequence goes on along the minus strand of OZ240673.1, from coordinate 1,144,029 downwards.
GAACAGCTTCGCGCTGTGGCCGCAATTCCGCAGTCCGCTCTATTGGGACGCCATCGACATACTGAGCTTCCTGGGCCTGGCGTCAGGTTTCTGGTTTGTCGGCCTGATCCCCGACCTTGCCATGCTGCGCGATCGTGCGACGGAGCGTGCACTGGCACACGGCGAGGGCAGGGGGTTGCTGCGGGCGCAACTCTACGGCATCGCCGCACTCGGCTGGCGCGGCTCCGCCGTTCACTGGCACCGTTGGACGCGTGCCTACCGAACGCTGGCATTGCTTGGCGTGCTGGCTGTGGTGAGCCTGCAGATCGGCGCCTCGGTGATGTTCGCAGGCACGGTCGAGCCCGGCTGGCACGACACGCTGCTTCCCGTCACCTACCTGATGGGCGCGATGTTCGCGGGCGTCGGCATGCTGTCGGTGCTGACCGTGATCCTGCGTGACGCCTTTGGGCTTGCCGCCTTGATAACCGAGCGTCATCTGCGCGTGCTGGGCTGGATGATGCTGGCGCTGGGTTTGGCGAACATCTACTGCGAGGTGACGGGAGACTTCGTCACCCTGCTCGGCGACGACCGCTACGAGACGGCGAACCTAGCGCGGCGTGCCACCGGCCCGGTTGCCTGGAGCTTCTGGATGCTGGTCACTGCGGGCTTCCTGCCGCCTTTGCTGCTCCTGATCCCTGCGCTGCGTGGTCGTCCTGGCCTGCTCGCCTGGATCGGCGGCATGGCTGCCGCGGGTATTTGGGGCGAGCACTACACGCTCATCGTTGCCACGCTGCAGCACGACTTCCTGCCCTCAGCCGCGCAAGCAACCCGCATCACCTTTTTCGAATGGGCGACCTTCGCCGGGTCTGCGGGACTGTTCCTGTTCCTGCTGCTGATTTTCTTGCGCGTGCTGCCTGTCATCTCGATGCTGGGCGCGCGCATGCTGGCGTTGCGCACGGGTGCAGACCGCGTCGGTGCCACGTCGCGCGCCGAACCCGGGGCACCGATCTGGGGTGTAGCCGGCGAGTTCGAGAGCGCTGAACAGATTGAGCGGGCAGTGTCCGTATTACGCAAGCACCGCGAATGGCGCGTGGATGCCTATGGTCCGTTGCCGAGCCGCGGCGTCAGCGAGGCGCTCGGACTGGAGTTGCATGGCTTGACGGGCTTCGCTCTGGCCGGAGGTCTGCTGGGTGCTGCTGCCATGTTCGGCATGTGCTCCTACGCGACGGTGTGGGACTACGTCTTCGACATCGGTGGCCGGCCGCGCTTCAGCTGGCCAGCTTTCATGGTTCCCACCGCAAGCTTCGGGTGCCTGTGCGCCGGCATGGCGGCGGTGGGTGCGATGTGCGTGCTGAACCGTCTGCCGCGCCTGAACCACCCGGCTTTCAACATCCCAGGGTTCCGGCGGGCGACGGTGGACCGCTTCTTCGTCGTCGCTCATGGACACGGGGAGGATTTCGACGCCGACATGGCCGATCAGGCCTTTCGCGGCTTGCAGGACGCGGCGCTGACAGTCAGTCGGGTTCCGCGATGAAACGCTTTGCCGCCTTGCTGCTGATTGTGGCTGTGTCTGCTTGCAAGAAAGAGGACATGTATACACAGAACGTGGTCCGCCAGTGGGACCAGGACCGGTTGCTGGCCAATGGCGGTAGTGTCCGGCCCCCAGTACCCGGCACTCTGGCACAGGAACTTCCGGACGCGCCTGCACCGCAGCCCAAGGTCATCGACACCGCCTTGCTGGAACGCGGGCAGGCGCGTTACAAGATTTTTTGTACGCCCTGCCACGCGGAAAGCGGCGATGGCGAGGGCATGATCGTGCAACGGGGCTTCCCGCATCCGCCGAGCTTTACCAGTGAGCGCCTACTGCACGCCCGCGCGCAAGTGGTCTACGACGCGATCACCTACGGCCATGGCGCGATGTACAGCTACGCGGCGCGGGTGCCGCCGCCGGACCGCTGGGCAATCGCCGCCTACATTCGTGCGTTGCAGCTCAGCCAGGACGCGACGTTTGCCGATTTGCCAGAGCAGGAAAGGGTTCATCTGGCTGCAGGTTCATCGCCTTGAAACGGGCGATCGTCATAACCGGCCTGGGCGTGCTGGTTGGGTGGGCAGCGGTGCTCATGTTTGGCGACGTTATCATGCCCGCTTACGTGGCCGCCTGGCTGGCGTTCCTGGCTTTGCCGGCCGGAGCGTTGCCCATCGTTTTGGGGATGGAACTGGCCGGTTTCGGCGGCTCTACACAAAGCGGTTTTCTGCGCTGGCTGCTCGTGCTGATGCCGGCCGCTGCACTGGTCGGTCTGCCCGTGCTGGTCGCCTCTCGCGATTTCTTCCCTTGGGAAGCCCACTCGTTCGCCGGCTTTGGCGGGCGGTGGTTCAGTCAGCCCTGGTTCGCGTTGCGCGGCCTCGTCTATCTCGGAACCTGGACTGTGCTTTCGGTTGTAGCACTTCGTCCACCACGTGACACGGCGCGCGTCGGCCTGTGTGTCGGCGGCCTCGTGCTCCACACCGTCATTGGAACGCTTGCTGCGACCGACTGGGTGATGTCGCTCTCACCCGGTCTGAACTCGGCCGGCTTTGGTCTCCTGTTGATCGCGGGGCAATGTGCGCTTGCGCTGTCGGCGGCAGTGCTGGTGTGCCGCGTGCGACCGCCGGGAACCGTCGCACTCCTGCTCACGGCAACTGGTATCTGGGCGACGTTGCACCTGGTGCACTACCTGGTCGTATGGTCGGCCGACAAGCCTGGCGAGATCACGTATTACCTTCATCGTGATGGCCCGATTGGCCAGGGCGCCGTATGGTTCGCCGTAGCAGCGCTGGTTGCGTCGTTCGTGTTGCTCGGCGCTGCGCGCCTTGGATCGCTGCGCATTGTCTTGGCGGGGTGCGCGCTGTCTTTGCTGGTGGCACATATTCTCGAGGCGGTGTGGTTCGTGATCCCGTCTGTGCGTGGGGGCCTCACATTGTCTCCGACTGACGCTGCTACACTGTTGGTTTTTGCCGTGATCGCGACGTCGGTAGCCTGGTCGTGGCGCCCGGCGCAGGTCCGCTCGTGACACGGCGCAAGCGTGGTGCCGGCGCACTGTCTTTCGTCGTGGGCGCGATTACCGGGTTGGCCAGCGCAAGTCTGTTTGGTCGGCGGTCGTCCGGGCGGAACACGCCGGATCCCTTCGGACCCGATGTCGGGCGTGGCACCACCCACTCGCCGGTCAGCGCTGCATCTCTGGCGGGCGGCTTCGAACAGCAGGACGCCAACGCGTTCGGGATCGGCTGGATCATGGCGTTGTTTGCAGCGTTTGCAGTGACGGGCGTCTCGGTCATGGTGGTGCTGGTCAATTCGTGGCACCACCAGGACGCGGCCCGCCAGAGCGGTCTGACATCGGAGCAGCGGACACAATCCGATCCGCCGGCACCGCGTCTTCAAGCTGATCCGATCAGCGAAATTGACGCGCTGAAGGCGCGCGAGCTCTCGAAGCTGAACGGGTATGCCAGGCTGGATGCGAACACAGCCCGCATCCCGATCGGCCGGGCGATGGCGCTGGTGACTGGCCAGTCACTCGACGCCCACGCAGCACCGGCGCGTAAGCCATGACCGGGCCTGGCAACCACACTGACTACCCGCTGCTGCTGTGGCCGGCGGCCGCTTCGCATGCTGCGACACATGTCGACTACCTGATCTCGGCTTTCACCGCCGTCACCCTGCTGCTGACGGTGCCGATCTTCATCGCGATCACCTACTTTGCACTGGTCTACCGTGCAGGGCGGAAGGTCGAGCGTGGCCATACGTCTGACCGCAACGTCAAGATCGAGATGTCGTGGATGCTGATCCCGTTCTTTCTCACCTTGGGGTTCTTTGCCTGGGGCGCGCAGATTTTCGACACCGCCAAGCATCCGCCGGGCAACGCGATGACGATACAGGGGATCGGCAGGCAATGGATGTGGAAGTTCGAGCATCCGGGCGGGCAGGCCGAGATCAACGACCTGCATGTGCCCACCGGACAAGCGATCGTGATCAACATGATCAGCCAGGACGTCATCCACTCGCTCTACCTACCCGCGTTCCGTGTGCAAATGGAGACGTTGCCAGGCCGCTACACGCAAGTTTGGTTTCAGGCGGACCGGCCGGGTGCCTACCGCATGTACTGCTCTGAGTATTGCGGAACCGACCACTCGGTGATGGACGGGCAGATCTACGTGATGACCCCCGGCGACTACGAGCACTGGCTGAACTCGGCCGGATCCAGCATATCGCTGGCGGGCGGTGGCATGCGGCTGTTCGCCAGCTATGGCTGCACGGGGTGTCACGGCGCAGCTTCCACCGTCCGCGCACCGTCGCTGGCCGGGTTGTTTGGTCGGCCGGTGTCGCTGGCCTCCGGCGGCACGCTGGTGGCCGACAACAATTACGTTCGCGATAAGATACTCAACCCCGACCACAACCTGATCGCCGGCTACAAGCAGGTGATGCCGAGTTTCAACGGCGTGATCCCAGAAGACGAGATGATCCAGTTGATGGCCTACATAGAAACTATGCAGGAGGTTCAGCCATGAGCCCTTCAGACGCCGTCCTGCGTGATCCGGGAACGCCCCGCATCACCATCGACCGCCCGGCCGATTACCTGCACGCCGAACACACGTTGCGGAGCTGGTTCTTTACCACCGACCACAAGCGCATTGCACTCCTCTACCTCGCTTCGATCACAGGGTTCTTCGTGCTCGGTGCGGTGGCGGCCGGCCTGATCCGGCTTAGCCTCCTCGTGCCCAACGGTCAGATCTTCACCAACGACACTTACAATAAGCTGTTTACCATGCACGGCGTGATCATGATCTGGTTCTTCCTGATCCCGTCCATCCCCGCCACTTTCGGCAACTTCCTCATTCCCCTGATGATCGGCGCCAAGGATTTGGCATTCCCGAAGCTGAACCTGCTCAGCTGGTACATTTTCATGGGAGGATCGCTGTTCGCTATCGTCGTGCTGATCGTGGGCGGTGTCGACACCGGCTGGACGTTCTACGCGCCGTTCAGCACCACCTACTCGAACACCTACGTCATCCCTGCGCTGCTCGGCGTCATCGTGGTGGGTTTCTCGTCGATCCTGACGGGACTGAACTTCGTCGTCACCATCCACAAGATGCGCTGCCCGGGCATGACCTGGTTCCGCATGCCCATTTTCGTGTGGACACATTATGCCGTCAGCCTGATCTTTCTGCTGGGCACGCCCGTGATCACCATGGCGCTCATCTTGCTGGTGATGGAACGCGCCTTCCACATTGGCGTGTTCGACCCGCGTCTTGGCGGAGACCCGGTGCTGTTCGAGCACCTCTTTTGGTTCTACTCGCACCCTGCAGTGTACATCATGGTGTTGCCCGGCATGGGTGTGATCACCGAGCTCGTCGCGGCGTTTTCGCAGAAGCGGGTGTTCGGCTACAAGTTCGTGGCCTATGCCAGCATCGGCCTGGCCTCGATCACCTTCCTGGTGTGGGGCCACCACATGTTCGTCAACGGGCAGAGCCAGTTGGCGAGCACGGTTTTCTCTTTCCTGAGCTTCGCCGTGGCCGTGCCCTCTGCGGTCAAGGTCTACAACTGGACTGCGACGATACATAAAGGCGCCATACGGCTCGACACGCCGATGCTGTACGCGATGGGCTATATCGGGTTGTTCGTGCTGGGCGGCCTGACGGGGCTGTTCCTGGCCACCCTGGCGGTCGACGCGCACCTGCACGACACGTATTTCGTGGTGGCGCATTTTCACTACATCATGGTCGGCGGCACCATGCTCGCCTTTTTGGGTGGGCTGCATTACTGGTGGCCGAAATTCACCGGCCGCATGTATCCCGAAGCCTGGGGCCGCGTGGGTGCCTTTCTCATCTTCATCGGTTTCAACGTCACCTTCTTCCCGCAATTCATCCTGGGCTATCTCGGGATGCCGCGGCGCTACCACGAGTATCCGCCGGAGTTCCAGCTGCTGAACGTCCTCTCGAGCGCCGGCTCCACCATCCTCGCGGTCGGTTACCTGTTCCCGATGGTGTATCTGATCTGGTCGCTCTGGTTCGGCAAGCGTGCACCTGCCAACCCCTGGCAGGCAAAAGGCCTGGAGTGGACCACGACGTCGCCGCCGCCGCCGCACAACTTCCTCCGCACACCGGTGGTGGACTACGAGCCTTACGACTACGCCATCAAGGCGCGCGAGGTTGGCTGACGCTGCCGGCTCTGTTGCCGAACCGGTCGGGCTCGAACTCGCCGAGCAGTTCAGCAGCAAGGATCAGCAGCGCGAGGCGGCAACGCTGGGCATGTGGGCCTGGCTCCTCACCGAGTTGCTGCTGTTCGCCGGCTTGTTCCTGTGCGCTCTGGTCCTGCGCATCCTGTACCCGGCCTCGGTCACGCTCGCCACCACGCATTTGAAATTCTGGATCGGTGCCACCAACACGGCCGTGCTGATCTGTTCCAGCTTCACCATGTCCGGCGCCATCGTAACCTCCCGCCTTGGGTTCCGCAGGCTGATGCTGGGTTGCATGCTGGCGACCGCTGGCCTTGGCAGCATCTTTCTCCTGCTGAAGGGTTTCGAGTACTACCAGGACTACAACGAACACATGATGCCGTTCCTGAACATGCCATATCTGCTGGAGAAGGACACGTCGTCTCGCCTGTTCGTGGACGTCTACTACGTCACCACCGGATTGCATGGCCTGCACCTGATCACCGGCGTGTCCATCCTGCTGTGGCTCACGTGGCAAGCCAGCCAGCCGCGTTTCCTCGAGTTCCACCAGAACCGTATCGAGGTGTATGGGCTGTATTGGCACTTCATCGACCTGATCTGGATCATCGTTTTCCCAGTCCTCTACGTGTTGAACCGGTGAGGCCGTCGTGACGGGGAACGAACGCCGCTTGCTGCTCAGGCGCATGCGCACGCCGGCGATCACCTTCGTGGTGCTGCTGCTGCTGCTTTGCAGCAACGTCGTGCTGGGTGCGACGTTGCCGTTCCGCGGCGCGTACATCTTCGAAGCCGTCATCACCGCGTGCATGGTGCTGACGGTGCTTCTCGTCTCAATGGAGATCGTCCACGAGCCGCCGCTCATCAGGCTGTTCTCGGCGGTTGGATTCTTCTGGGTCACCATCATGTTCGGCATGACGCTGGTCGACTATCTGTCGCGCTAGCAGGTCTGCTTAGCCGCAAGCCGCACAAGCGTTTTGTCCCGAACGGCGTTCCAGGAGCCAACCGCATGCCTCTCCCACGCCTCAAACCCGTCGGCGAGCAGACCATCGTGCTGACCGGTGCGACGTCCGGCATCGGCCTCGCGACAGCACGCCTCGCAGCCGAGCGCGGCGCGCGCCTGCTGCTCGTCGCCCGCAACGAGACGGCCCTTGCCGAGATCGTCGCGGACATCAACAGCACGGGCGGGCACGCCGCCTACGCGGTGGCCGACGTCGCTGACCCGGCGCAGGTGGCAGAGGCGGCCACCAGGGCGGTCGATGTGTTCGGCGGTTTCGACTCGTGGGTCAACGACGCCGGCGCTTTCGTATACGGCGCGCTGCAGGACGTCAGCCTGCAGGACCAGCGCCGCCTGTTCGACGTGGTGTATTGGGGCGTTGTCCACGGCGCTTTGCAGGCGGCCGCGCACCTGAAAACCAAAGGCGGCGCCGTCGTCAACGTCGGCAGCGTGCTCGGCGAGTTCGCCATTCCCTACCAGGGTGCCTACTGCGCAGCGAAGTTTGCCGTCAAAGATTTTACCGAGGCGTTCAGACGTGAACTCGAAGCGGCCGGCGACCCGGTCACGCTCACGCTGGTCAAGCCCGCGGCGATCGACACCGCCTTCATGGAACATGCCCGCAACCTGATGGGCACGCCAGGTACGCGCAACCCGCCACCTGCGTACCATCCTCGCCTGGTCGCCCGTGCCATCCTGCACGGATGCGAGCACGGCACGCGTGACATCGTCATCGGCGGCGCAGGCGGCTTGTCACTGGCAGTCGCCAACACCGTGGCGCCGCGTCTGATGGACTGGGTGTTCTCCAAAGCAGGGCGGCCCACCCAGGTGACGGACAACCCGGGCGAGCCGGAGCGGCGCGACAACCTCTACGACATTCGGGAAGACGGTGCCGAACGCAGCTCGCTCCACCCGTTCACACGTAATACCAGCCTGTTGCTGGAGGCGCAGCTCAATCCTGCGGCGACCGCAATCTCCGGCCGGCTTGACGCGATGTTGTTCGGGAAGTCCGGTCGCGGGATGTAAAGCAAGCGGTTCTTTTTTGAAAAAAAGAACCAAAAAACTTTTGTTCCCTGGGGTATACGCTGCGGGAGACTCCGCGACAGCGTTACCAAAAGTTTTTTGCTGCTTTTTTTCAAAAAAGCAGGCCTTTCTTGCTGTCTTGCGTTGCGTCCTTCGGCACACTCACGTGCTCGAGGAGACCATCCATGGACGGCGATGCCGGCGGAAACAAGGTTCACGAGATCTATCACACCGGGCTGCGCAACCTGCACGCCTTGGAGCAGTCGGCCATCGAGTTGACCGAGCGTCAGGTCGAGCGGCTGGAGAATTATCCTGAGATGAAGGCGCGCCTGTCGCAGCACTGCCAGGAATCCAAGGAACAGGCGCGGCGCCTTGAGGCGATCCTGGAGCGTCACGGCACGTCCCCGTCGGCGGCGAAAAACGCGGTCAGCTCGGTGATGGGTAACGTGGCGGCAGCGCTGCACGCGCCGGCCTCGGACGAAATACTGAAGAACACGTTCGCGAACTACGCGTTCGAGCACCAGGAGATCGCCTCCTATGTCAGCCTGATCGCAATGGCCGAGCAGGTCGGCGACACCGCGGCGATCCCGTCCTTAAAGCAGTCGCTGGCCGAGGAGCAGTCGATGGCGAAGTTCATCGAAGATGCTATCGTACCGACGACGCAGAAGTTCATGACGCTGAGCGGCGCAGGCCAGACCGCCGGCGTGTGACAAAACCTGTCGCGTTGTAAAAGAGGCCACACAGAGTCAGCGCGCGTAGCGCTCCTCTCGACGCGGAGCCCTGAGAACAACAGCGTTGTCGTTCTCCTTTCAAAAAACGACGCCAGGCGGCGAGCCATCCTCCCGTCTGGCGTCGGGCTTCCCAATATGCTGAACTGCGCCGCCGGTTGGTTTGCTTTCCGGGGAGGCCTGCTCTGTCGCCGCGTGCACCGTTCTGTCTCGCTTTGGTCCTGTCCGGCGCTGCGTCGGCTCAGACGCCCGCGTCGCAGCACTACGACCTGAACGTCTACCCCTCCCTGGCGTCGAGCGGCGGCCTGTATGGCCTTAACGTGGCACCGGCGCAGAACGGACCGCCCGGCACCGTCGCGCTAACCAGTGCCACCCCGCCGCAGGCCTATAGCTTCCAGGACATTCTGCGGAACACGCACGGCTACGTCTCTGCAGGCGTCGCCACCCACAACGGCCACGAGTTCGAGGGTGGTGTCAGCATCCCGATCGTGCCCGGCAAGGCAGACCTGGACCTGGCGGCGTCCACCGGCCAGTGGGGCGTGCCCAGCAACGTGGCCGGCGGCAAGAACGCCGCGGTGACGTACGACTCCTTCAGCGCCGGCCTCCACCTCCACCCGACCGACGACGTGGAGGCCTTTGTCGGCGTCAGCACGGTCCGCCTGCACGCGCCGAGCCAGGCGGTGTTGCCGTTCGGGGTGGCTGGGCCAGGCGGCCTGCCGCCCTAGTCCCGGGTTTCTCAGTGCCGGACGGTCTGGTCGGTATTCGCCGGCGCAGCGACTCTTTAACGTTCGCTGGTGTATAGACTGTGCAGCCGGCACTGATGTTGTAACCCGAGGTGAGCCATCGACGAGCAGGTTGCTCCCGCCAGAACCAGGCCGGTCGGACCGACCCGACACCGGCGGAGGGGCTGGCGCTCTCTGTGGTATGTGCTCGGGCTGCTGCTGCTTGGCTTGCTCGCCTGGCGGCTGTTTGCGCCGTCCGGCGGCGCCGGCAAGCACGCTGGCCAGGGCGCGCAGGCACAGCGCGTAGGTGCAGCCAAGGTCTCCACCTCTGACATCCACGTGGTGCTGTCCGGCCTGGGAACCGTCACCCCGCTGGCCACGATCACCGTGCAGACGCAGATCAGCGGCCAGCTCCTCTCGGTCGGTTACAGGGAAGGCCAGATCGTCCACAAGGGCGACTTCCTGGCGCAGATCGACCCGCGTCCCTATCAGGTGGCGCTCGAACAGGCCCAGGGCACCTACGCGCATGACAGCATGCTGCTGGCTCAGGCGCAGTCCGACCTGCAACGCTACCTGCTGCTCAACCGCCAGGACAGCATTTCTCGCCAACAGGCGGTGGACCAGGAGTTCCTCGTCAAGCAGGACCAGGGCACCGTGCTGCAGGACCAGGGCACCATCGACACCGACAGGCTGAACCTCACCTACTGCCACATAACTTCGCCAGTCACTGGGCGCGTCGGACTGCGTCTGGTGGACCCCGGCAACTACGTGCAGACCAGCAGCTCGACCGGGCTGGTTGTGGTGACCCAGCTGCAGCCGATCTCGGTGATATTCGTGTTGCCGGAAGACGACGTCCAGGGAGTCTGGCAGGCGCTGCGCGTCGGAAAGTCCCTGCCTGTCACTGCCTGGGACCGCACTAACGCCACCCAGCTCGCCGCCGGCACGCTGGAGACGGTGGACAACGAGGTGGACACCACCACCGGCACGGTGAAGCTGCGCGCCACGTTCACCAACGCCGACGACATCCTGTTCCCCAACCAGTTCGTCAACGCGAGGCTGCTGCTGCAGACGTTGCAGAACGCCACAGTGGTGCCGGTGGCCGCGGTGCAGCATGGCGCGCCGGGCGCGTTCGTCTACCTCGTCAAGCCGGACAGCACTGTGGGCGTGCAGGTGGTCAAGACCGGCGTCACCGACGACGATCAGGTGCAGGTGCTCTCCGGCCTCAAGCCTGGAGACGAAGTGGTGGTGGACGGCGCTGACCGCCTGCGCGAGGGAGCCAAGGTGAAGGTTAGCGCTGACAAGGGTGACCCTGCGGCTAACGTGAACGGTGGCCCGGGTGCGCCGCCGGGCGAGCAGCCTGGTAATGCGACGCCCACACCGAAGACGAAGTAAGAAAGCAGTTCTTTTTTGAAAAAAAGAACCAAAAAACTTTTGCTCCGCTGTCGCGCGTCCGCCGGTGAGCGCGCGATAGCGGAGACAAAAGCTTTTTGCTTCTTTTTCTCGAAAAAGAAGGCCTTGCCTTAATCTATGGGCCCCTCACGCCTCTTCATCCTGCGCCCCGTCGGCACCACCCTGCTGATGGCGGCACTCCTCCTGATCGGCATCGTCGCCTACAACTTCCTGCCGGTCTCCGCCCTACCGGAGGTGGACTACCCCACTATCCAGGTCAGCACCTTCTATCCCGGTGCCAGTCCGGACGTGATGACCACCGCGGTCACCGCACCGCTGGAACGCCAGTTCGGCGAAATGCCCGGCCTCAGCCAGATGAGCTCCATCAGCTCCGGCGGCGCCTCCGTCATCACGCTGCAGTTCGACCTGGACCTCTCGCTGGACGTGGCGGAGCAGGAGGTGCAGGCGGCGATCAACGCGGCCACCAGCCTGCTGCCGTCGGACCTGCCCTCCCCGCCGGTCTACGCCAAGGTGAACCCGGCCGACACGCCGGTGCTCACCCTGGCCATCACCTCGAAAACGCTGCCGCTGCCGCAGGTCGAGGACCTGGCAGACATCCGCATGGCGCAGAAGCTCAGCCAGGTGAACGGCGTCGGCCTGGTCTCCATCACCGGCGGCCAGCGCCCCGCCGTGCGCGTGCAGATCAACCCGCGCGCGCTTGCCGCCTACGGACTGGCCATCGACGACATCCGCACCGACATAGGCAACCAGAACACCGACACGCCGAAGGGCAATTTCGACGGCCCCACGCAGAACACCACCATCAACAACAACGACCAGCTGCAGAGTGCGGACGAGTACAAGCGCCTGATCATTGCCTACAAGAACGGCGACGCGGTGCGCCTGCAGAACGTGGCCACCGTGGTGCAGGGCACCGAGAACGCCGAGCTGGCCGCCTGGGCCGGACGCACGCCGGCGATCATCCTCAACATCCAGCGCCAGCCGGGCTCGAACGTGATCGCCGTGGTCGCTGCGTTGAAGAGTCTGTTGCCGAAGCTCGAACAGTCGTTGCCGGCAGCACTCGACGTGGCAGTCCTGTCGGACCAGACCACCACCATCCGCGCCTCCGTCGCCGACGTGGAGTTCGAGCTCGGCCTGTCCGTGGTGCTCGTGGTCCTGGTGGTCTTCGTCTTCCTGCGCACGTTGCCGGCGACGCTGATCCCCAGCCTCTCGGTGCCGCTCTCGCTGGTCGGCACGCTGGCCGGCATGTACGCGTTCGGCTTCTCGCTGGACAACCTCTCGCTGATGTCGCTGACCATCGCCACGGGTTTCGTGGTGGACGACGCCATCGTCATGATCGAGAACATCGCCCGCTACATCGAAGCCGGCGAGGCGCCGCTCGAAGCCGCCCTGCGCGGCTCGGGCGAGATCGGCTTTACCATCATCTCGCTGACCGTCTCGCTGATCGCGGTGCTGATCCCGCTGCTGTTCATGGGTGACGTGGTGGGCCGGCTGTTCCACGAGTTCGCCATCACGCTCGCCGTCACCATCGTGCTCTCCGCCATCGTCTCGCTCACCCTGGTGCCGATGCTGTGCGCGCTGATCATGCGCCACCACACGGAGGAGGACCGCAGCCGCTTCGACCGCGCCGCAGAGCGCGGCTTCGAGTGGATCATCCGCCAATACGACCGCGGGCTGATCTGGGTGCTGGACCACCAGGTACTCACCCTGATCGTGTTCTTCGTCACCCTCGGCCTGACCGTGTTTCAATACACCGAGATCCCGAAAGGCTTCTTTCCCGTTGAAGACACCGGCGTGATCCAGGGCATTACCGAGGCTGCCCAGGACGTCTCCTTTGGCGCGATGGCCACGCAGCAGCAGCAACTCGCCGACGCGGTGCTGGCCGACCGCGACGTCGCCAACCTCTCCTCCTTCATCGGCGTGGACGGCACCAACACTACGCTGAACAGCGGCCGCATGCTCATCTCGCTGAAACCCCGCGGTCAGCGCAGCGACAGCATCACCGCAGTGATTCGCCGGCTGCAGGACGAGATCGCCGGCGTGCCGCACGTCACGATGACGATGCAGCCGGTGCAGGACCTCACCATCGACAGCACGGTCGGCCGCGCGCAATACAACTTCTTCCTGGAAAACCCGGACTCGCCGCCGCTCAACCAATGGGTGCCGCGCCTGGTCCAGCAGATGCAGTCGATGCCGGTATTCCGCGACGTCAGCACCGACCTGTCCACCAACGGCCGCCAGCTGCAGATGATCATCGACCGGCCGACCGCGGCGCGCTTCGGCATCACGCCGTCCAGCATCGACAACGCGCTCTACGACGCGTTCGGCCAGCGCATCGTCTCCACGCTGTACACCCAATCCAACCAGTACCGCGTCATCATGAACGCCGACATGAGCGACGTGCGCAACCTCAATGACGCGCTGCGCACCATCTACCTGCCGTCCTCCACAGCCACCAACGGCCAGGTGCCGCTGGCCGCCCTGGTGCACTTGTCCGAGACGAGCGGCCCGCTGCAGATCGAACACCTGGCGCAGTTTCCCTCCGCGGCGATCTCCTTCAACCTCGCACAAGGCACGTCGCTCGACAGCGCGGTCAGCGAGATCGAGCAGGCCGAGCAGGCGATCGGACTGCCGGAAAGCTTCACCTCCTCCTATCAGGGCGTGCTGTCGGCGTTCCAGAAGTCGCTCGGCAACGAGCTGACGCTGATCCTGGCGGCGGTCGTCGCCGTCTACATCGTGCTCGGCGTGCTCTACGAAAGTTTCGCCCACCCGATCACCATCCTCTCCACCCTGCCATCGGCCGGCGTGGGCGCGTTGCTGGCGCTGCGCATCGCCGGTGCCGACCTCGACATCATCGGCATCATCGGCATCATCCTGCTGATCGGCATCGTGAAGAAGAACGCGATCATGATGATCGACTTCGCGCTCGAGCGTGAACGCGTCGAGGGCAAGTCACCTCTCGACTCGATCCACGAAGCCTGTCTGCTGCGCTTCCGGCCGATCCTGATGACCACCATGGCGGCCCTGCTGGGGGCGCTGCCGCTGATGCTCGGCACCGGCACCGGCTCCGAACTGCGCCGGCCGCTCGGGATTGCCATCGTCGGCGGCCTGCTGCTGAGCCAGTTGCTGACCCTGTTCACCACGCCGGTGATCTACCTGGCTATCGACGGGCTGGCGCAACGCGTCTCCGGACGGCGGCCAAACAGGCAGACTGGCGAGGCGCCTGCGGAATGAAGGAAGCAAGCGGTTCTTTTTTGAAAAAAAGAACCAAAAAACTTTTGCTCTCGGTGGGCGGGCGAGTTGACGTGCTTTGTTCAAGTGGGAACAGCGCGCGAGCAAGAGTAAACACCAAGAGCACCAAGAAGCATGGCTTCGGACTTTCTCACTTAGCCGGCGTGTTCACAGGGGAAGGGCTTGTGGCGAGTCGTGTCGGTGAGTGCTTAGCGCTTTGTCCGACGGGGCAAACGACAACACAGAACCGACATCCTGTTCTGACCCGAACTGCGCAGGCTGCAATAACATCTCATCGAGGTCTCGCCGAGGGCAGGACTCAACAACACCGCAAACAAGTCTCCTTGCTTGTCTTGCATGCCTTGGCGGATCACTGCACTTCAGGTCCCCGCTATCAAACAAGCCAACGTCTCACGCTCCCGGCACAGCAGAAACAGAAATGAGGATACTTCTTGGTGTCCTTGGTGCTCTTGTTGTTTAGACTTTTCCTGGCGGTCACTCCGAAGAAGCGGACCGACAAGGAAGGATCAACATCCGATTCCAAACTCACCTGCGTAGAGTTCAACGACAGATCACCGAAGTCTCGTAGCAAGCAGGAGCCGGTAACGACGCTATCATCCCTCCACCCCAGCTCCACACGCGCAAAGGCACCCCCGCACGTCAGCCGCCCGCGACAGCGCTCGCAAAAGCTTTTTGCTTCTTTTTCTCGAAAAAGAAGGTCTTCCTTTTTCCCCGCCGCAAGCGCGCAAACCATGCTCGCCCTCCGCGTATGAACATCTCCGCCCCGTTCATCTCCCGCCCGATCGCCACCACGCTGCTGACGATCGCCATCGCACTCGCCGGCCTGCTCGGCTATCGCGCGCTCCCTGTCTCGCCGCTCCCGCAGGTCGACTTCCCCACCATCAGCGTCTCCGCCCAGCTTCCCGGCGCGAGCCCAGACGTGGTCGCCACCAGCCTCGCCGCACCGCTCGAACGCCATCTCGGCCAGATCGCCGACGTCACCGAGATGACGTCGCAAAGCCAGACCAGCCAGGCGCGCATTACCCTGCAGTTCGGGTTGGACCGCGACATTAACGGTGCCGCACGCGACGTGCAGGCCGCCATCAACGCCGCACAGGCCGACCTGCCCACCAACCTCCTCAGCCAGCCCACCTACCGCAAGGTGAACCCGGCCGACGCGCCGGTGCTGATCCTGGCACTCACCTCGACCACGCTCACCCGCGGCCAGATGTACGACTCCGCCAGCACCGTGCTGCAGCAGCAGCTCAGCCAGATCGGCGGCGTGGGCCAGGTGATCATCAGCGGCGCGGCACTTCCGGCGGTGCGCGTCGAGCTCGACCCGCTGGCGCTGTTCCATTACGGCATCGGCCTGGAAGACATTCGCTCGGCACTCACCAGCGCCAACGCCAACGCGCCGAAGGGAGAGATCGACCTCGGCGCGCATCGCTGGCAGATCTACACCAACGACGAATCCACCCACGCGGTGGACTACAAGCCGCTGGTAGTGGCATACCGCAACGGCGATTCGGTGCGCCTGCGCGACGTGGCCGACGTGGAAGATTCCGTGCAGGACCTGCGCAACCTCGGCCTCGCCAACGGCAAACCCGCTGTCCTGGTCATCATCTTCCGCCAGCCCGGTGCGAACATCATCACCACCATCGACGGCGTACGCGCCGCCATTCCCCACCTGCAGGCCGCCCTGCCGCGCGACATGGACATCACGTTTGCCATCGACCGCTCCACCACCATCCGCGCTTCGCTGAACGATACGCAGCGCACGCTGGTCATCGCCATCCTGCTGGTGATCGGTGTCGTCTACCTGTTCCTCCGCAACGGCCGCGCCACGCTGATCCCCGCCATCGCCGTGCCGATCTCCATCGTCGGCACCTTCGGCGTGATGTACCTGTTCGGCTACAGCCTGGACAACCTTTCACTGATGGCGCTCACCATCGCCACTGGCTTCGTGGTGGACGACGCCATCGTCGTGCTGGAGAACATCTCCCGCCACATCGAGGACGGCATGCCGCGCGTGCAGGCGGCCCTTGTCGGCGCGCGCGACGTGGGCTTCACCGTCGTCTCCATCACCCTCTCGCTGATCGCGGTGTTCCTGCCCATTCTGCTGATGGGCGGCATCGTCGGCCGCCTGTTCCGCGAGTTCGCCGTCACCCTCTCGCTCGCCATCGTCATCTCGATGGTGATATCGCTGACCACCACGCCGATGATGTGCGCGCTGTTCCTGCGCCCCAGCGGCAAACATCCGAACGTGACCGAGCGCCCCGGCCTGTTTCAGCGGTTGCAGAACGGTTATGCCCGCAGCCTGGCCCATGCGCTGGACCACAGCCTGCTGGTGTTGCTGGTCCTGGCCGCCACGATCGGCGCCAACGTCTACCTGATCAGCATCATCCCGAAAGGCTTCTTCCCCGAACAGGACACTGGCCGCCTGGTCGGCATGCTGCAGGCTGACCAGTCGGTCTCGTTCCAGCTGATGAGCCAGAAGATCACTCAGATGATGTCCATCGTGCAGCACGACCGCGCGATCTCGGACGTGGTGGGCTTCACCGGCAGCGGCAGCGGCGGCGCGTCCTCGCAGACCAACACCGGCAACCTCTACATGTCGCTCAAGCCGCTCAGCCAGCGTGACGCGATGCCGGTGGTGCTCGCGCGGCTGCGCCGCGAGCTCTCGCGCGTGAGCGGCGCCCGCCTGTTCATCCAGCCGGTGCAGGACATCCGCGTCGGCGGCCGCTCCAGCAACGCGGAATACCAATACACTGTGCTCGGCGACAACACCGCCGAGGTGTATCAGTGGGCGCCGAAGCTCCTCGCCGCGATGGAGAAGGACCACACCTTCATTGACGTCAGCTCGGACCAGCAGCAGGCCGGGCTCGAGACCAACCTCGTGGTCGACCGCGACACCGCCTCGCGCCTCGGCCTGACCATGTATCAGATCGACAACACGCTATACGACGCGTTCGGCCAACGCGCCGTCTCCACCATCTACAACGCGTTGAACCAGTATCACGTGATAATGGAGGTGGCGCCGCAATACTGGCAGCGCCCGTCCACCTTGAAGGAGGTCTGGATCAGCACGTCCGGGGGCACCGCCAGCGGGTCGGGAACTTCGGCACTTGCCGCCGGCTCCGTCAGCGCCGGCGCCGTCACGTCGGTGCCCACGGTATCTGCGGCGTCCATTGCGCCGGTCAGTGCCGCGCTGTCGTCTTACGCGGCGTCACGGGCCAATACGCAAACCGCGCTAACCAGCAACGCCGTGTCGCTGGCCTACGCCGCCAACCCTGCCGCGGCGGCCACAAGCGCCACCAGTTCGTCCTCCAACAACGCGGTGCGCAACGCGGCACAGGCGGCCATCGCCACCACCGGCCATGGCAGCGCATCGGCGGCCGCGGCGGTGGCCACCAGTGCCGAGTCGATGGTCCCGCTCTCCGCCATCGCCCACTACGACACCGACAACACGCCGCTCGCGGTCAACCACCAGAGCCAGTTCGTCGCGTCGACCATCTCGTTCAACCTGCCCGCCGACAAGTCGCTCAGCGACGCGCAGGCTGCCATCTCCCGCGCGGTGGCCGCCATCCGCATGCCGGGCGACCTGATCGGCGGGTTCGCCGGCACTGCGCTCGTCTACCAGCAATCGCTCGCTTCCGAAGGCATGCTGGTCTTCGCAGCCCTCGCGGCGATCTACATCGTCCTTGGCGTGCTCTACGAAAGCTTCATCCACCCGATCACCATACTCTCAACGCTGCCGTCAGCCGGCACCGGCGCGGTGTTGGCGCTGCTGCTGTTCGGCATCCAGTTCACCATCATCGCGCTGATCGGCGTCATCCTGCTCATCGGGATCGTCAAGAAGAATGCCATCCTGATGATCGACTTCGCACTGGAAGCCGAACGCCACGACGGCATGGACAGCCGGGAAGCCATCTTCAACGCCGCCGTCATGCGGTTTCGGCCGATCATGATGACGACAACCGCAGCTTTGCTCGGCGCGCTGCCGCTCTGCTTCAGCTTCGGCGAGGGCAGCGAACTACGCCAGCCGCTCGGCATCTCCATCGTCGGCGGGCTACTCGTCAGCCAGGCGCTCACGCTTTACACGACGCCGATCGTCTATCTTTACCTGGACCGGCTGCGGCCGAAGAAGTAAGTCCGACCGATGGCGGGTGTTGACTGGTCACAAGCAAGCCAAGCAGTTCTTTTTTAAAAAAAGGGAACCAAAAAACTTTTGTTCCCTTGGGTGTACGCTGCGGGAGAGTCCGCGACAGCAGAGGCAAAAGCTTTTTGCTTCTTTTTCTCGAAAAAGAAGGCCTTGCTTTCTCGCCGGCGGCGATCGCACGGGTTAGTCATTCAAGCCGTTGCGTTACTATAACGTCCCAGCGATTGGGCATGTTCCGAGTCGCACACGCCAGCAGATTGGTCCGCGACAGCGCTGACAAAGTTTTTTTGCTTCTTTTTTCAAAAAAGAAACGCTTGCTTTGCTCTCAAGTCCAGTAAAGCACCCGAGCCCCCGGCAGATGCCGCCGCAACGACTCTTCCAGCGCCCCTCGCATCTCCGCCATCTGCTCCTTCGGGAACACCCACTTCACCGACCCGAACTTCGTCGTCTTCCGCGTCCGCGCCGCCTCGTCCATCTCGAGCTTGCTGCCCGGGTACCATCCCGCCAGCACGCCCTTCGACTTCGGCGTGAAGCGGTGGGTAATCAGCTCGGCCGTCAGGTCCACGCCGTCCACGCCGTCGAGCGCCTCGGCCACGTTGGCGAACAACAGGTCGTAGGCGGCCGCCCAGTCCGGCACCCGCATGATCGGTGCAACCGTCAGCCCTACCGGGTAGCCGGCCTGCGCCATTGCCCGCAGCGCTGCCAGCCGCTCGCGCATCCGCGGGGCGCCGCCCTCGTGCCGTTCGGCGGCGGTCGCGTTCACCGAGAAGCGCACGCGGGTTCGGCCGTTATGTGCCAGCCCAAGCAGCGGCTCCACGGCCGCAAACTTGGTGGTGAAGCGCAGTTGCACCGGCGCCTCCCAGGCGCCGAAGCGGGTGATGCAGGTGGCCAGCGCGCCGGTCAGGTGCTCGATGGCCAGCGGGTCGGTGTAGCAGGAGCACTCGAACGTGGTTCCCTCGGCCGAGCGGGCGGCCGAGGCCGACGTGACCTTGCCCTGTCCCACCGCCGGCGGCAGTTCGGCCAGGATCTCCTCCAGGTTCGCGTAGACGCGAATGATCGGCGGCCCGGCGAGCGAGCCTGCGAGGTAGCAGTAGCTGCAATGCGCCGGGCAGCCTTCGGCCAGGTCGAAGCGCCAGTCGGCACTCGGCGGGATCGCTTGCAGCCGGCGCCGGCTGGGGCTGGCGGTGACGATGGCCATGGTTGTCTTGGCGTCGCGGTAGCTGTCCGGCAGGCCGGCCAGCCGGTCGGATTTCAGCTGCACCAGCTCGGCGCCGGCGGCGCGGGCGCGCTCCGCCATTGCCGCTCCTTCGGGAAACGCCAGGGCGGACGGCGTGGCGAGCACGCGCTTGGGTGTCCAGGGTCGGATTGCCATCACCGCCAGATGGTCCGCCTGGCGCCTACCGGCAGAGGCGGCTGCGTTTTCTCACGATCTGTCGCACACGAACCGCCATGCCGGCACAACCTGGCCGCTCGCGCGGGCGTGACACACCGAGGGACCCGCCCGGTAACCGCATACTGCGGCCCCGCATGCTCTCAGCCTCGTCGCCGCGGCTTACAGTTTCAAGCCATCGCACCCAGCCGTTGAACTTGCTGGTAAGGCTGTAACGACATATGATCCATTCGGCTGTGCTTGCCGCCGATGAACCCGTGCCAGGCACGCCGGAGCTCTGGATGCAAAATACGCTCATACAGAGCGGTACACAGGCTGATCTGTGCAAAGCAAGCAGTCCTTTTTTGAAAAAAAGCACCAAAAAACTTTTGCTGCATCGCCTTCATCAACGCGGTGTGTCTACGGATCGGCCCGAAGTGCCTGACACAGCGACAGGGCAAAAGTTTTTTGCTTCTTTTTTTCAAAAAAGAAGGCCTTGCTTGCCTCGCCTTTCGGCAGCCCAGACACGCTTCTGATACACTACGCACGAAGCCTTCTCTACGAGGAAAAACATGGCCCTGACCCGGCAGGTCATCACAGCGCTCAACAACGACGGCACCGACATGCTCGGCACGCGCAACGTGGCGATCAAGATCGTCGACGAGAGCATCGTGTCCGGCTCGCTCCTAACGGTGGAGTCCAACCATTTCTGCATCCTTAAATCCCGCGGCGCCGTGCTGCAGATCTACGAGACCGGCCAGTACGCGCTCGTCACGCCCGACAAGCCCATCGTCGGTTCCGTCGTGCAGGGGTTCTTCGGCGGCGCGTCCCCCTGGGTCTACGAGGTCATCTACGTCAACCGCAGCAAGCTGCTGGTGCGCAGCACCGGCACCGCCACCAGCGCCGAGATGGCCGAAGTCGCCTACGTGGCGGACTACTACATCCACGTCGACAGCAAGGAGGCCGCCCTCGACCTGATCACTCACCTGCCGTTCAACGGCCGGGTGATCGACACCAAGGAGATCGCCGACTACGCAGGCCCCGCCATTGAACAGGCGATCAACCAGGTGATCCAGGTCACCAAGCTCGAAAACATCAACGAGCACATCAACGAACTCCGCGAGGGCGTGAAGCAGCACCTGACGGACTTCCTCAAAGTGTTCGGCATCCTACTCAACGACCTGAAAATCCTGATCCTGCCGAAGGACGAACGGATGCGCGAGCTATCTCGCTGCAGGCCATCGGCCTCTCGCCCATCGAGGCGGTGCGCTACTACCTCGCCCTGCGCATGGCGGAGAAGGGGCTGGTGTCCGCGCCGAACGCCGCCGCGGGTGTCGCCTTCAACGTCGGCGGCGCGCAGATGGGCACCTACCCCAGCGTGGATAGCCGCCTGGACAAGCCCTGATGACGCAGAGCGCGTTCTACGCCGCCGGCCCGGACGAGCAGGTTGCGCTCAACCTGTTCCACGGCTGGGGCTATAATTTCTACCGCGCGGAAAACCAGCTGCGCGCCGACGACCTGATGGTGCGTGCCCGCGTCGGCGAGATGCTGAGCGCCGCCCGTGCCAGCGTGGAGGCCGCCGAAGCCGCGTTCCGCCGCGAGCACATCCATCCGCCGTCCCGCGCACAGCCGCTGCCCGACCCCGACGCGTTAAGGCAAGCGCAGGCCCTGGAAGCCACCAGCCGGGCGATCGGCGCGCTCGAAGGCCGGGTGCGCGCGCTGCCGGTTCCGGAAGCCGACCGGATGACGCAGCGCCTCCGCGACGAGCGCGCGACCCTGGAGGCGTTGTTGCGCGCCGACCTTTCGATGGTGGCACTGGCCCACAAGCTGCGCACGGTCGTCGCACCGGGCACTTCTGATTGCGTGCGCGAGGTGGGTCCTTGCCTGGCGGAGATAGGCGCCGCCGTGCAGGCTCGGCAGGAGGTTTTGAGGCTGGTGGACTGAGAAGAAAGCAAGCGCTTCTTTTTCGAGAAAAAGAAGCAAAAAGCTTTTTTCACGGCTGTCGCGGAGTCTCCGGAATCGGATGCCCAGGGAACAAAAGTTTTTTGGTTCTTTTTTTCAAAAAAGAACCGCTTGCTTACCTCACTTCCAACTCAACCCACCCACCATGAAGCTCAACTCCAACCTCGGCCGGCCCAAAAACCGCGCGCTGACCGACATCGTCTGCGCAGACGCCAGGCGCCCGGTGAACCCGTCCACGTCGGCTACCGACAGCATCAGGTGGCCGGTGCCTCCCGATGCCGCCGCGGCGAACGCAGCTTCCGGCCCGTCGTCGAACTGAACCCGCAACTCGCAGGGCCCTACCACGTCCGCGCTCACCTCGGGCGACATGCTGATCACCGCGCTGCGGCCGTAGGCGGGACTGGCGCGCAGCTCCAGCACCCCTGTCGTGCCGTGGTCGCCGGGCAAGCCAGCCGTCGGGTCGCTGCGGCTCAGCACGCGGGCGTGGTGCGTGGTGTCGCCGATCAACTCGTCCCGCGTGTCGTAGTAGACCCAGCCCGCCGGCGGGCGCTTCTCCAGCAGCACGGCCGGGGTCGCCAGGTCGCGTGGGTCGGCAACTAGTTGCGGCCCTGACGGCCTGCCGCCGCCGAACTTCGCGTAAACCCCGATCGTGACCAGTTGCGCCAGTATGACGCACGACAGGATCAGCTTGGCCCGCTTCTTCTTGGTGCCGCAGCCGCGGCACGTCGCACGTCCGAGACGAAGGCGTGCCCTGCAGACGTTGCAATAACCCAGCGGCATCGGCGCGATCCATCAGAGACGCAGGCCTACCTAGCGCGGTTGGCACGATAACGTAACTAGATTATGGTCTCGACGAGCAATTTCCTGGAAACGATGCAGGGCAGGGCGGGCTGAACAGTCGGTGACGGGGCTGAACAACGGCGTTTGGTGAACGGGAAGATAGCGAAGCAAGCAGTTCTTTTTTGAAAAAAAGAACCAAAAAACTTTTGTACCTCTCGGGTGTGCTGTGGTGAGGCGTGTCGTTTCAATCGGCCATGCACGTTTCAGCAGCCCCGCACCCAAGAGAACAAAAGTTTTTTGGTTCTTTTTTCAAAAAAGAACCGCTTGCTTGCCTTACCCCCGCGCCACCTCATCCACGGCCAAGAACGCCCCCGTCTGCCGCACCGCCTCCGCCAGCCCCACGCGCTGCACCGCCACCCCCGCCGGCATCGCCGACAACAACCGCGACGGCGTGCGGCGATCCAGCAGCACGAACACCCCCCGATCCGTCGCCGTGCGGATCAGCCGCCCGAACGCCTGCCGAAGCCGCAGCCGCGCGATACGGTCGTCGTAACCCGCCGGGTCCCCGCCGGAGAGGTGGATGCGCCGCTCCCGGTGCAGGATGTCCGGCCGGGGCCACGGCACGCGTTCAAACACCACCAGGCGCAGCGCGCGGCCAGGCACGTCCACGCCGTCGCGCATGGCGTCGGTGCCCAGCAGGCAGCTCTCCTCTTCGGTGCGGAACACGTCCACCAGCGTGGTGTTGTCCATCGCGTCCACGTGCTGCGCGAACAGCGGGATGCCGGCTGCCTCCAGCTCCGGTGCGATGCGCGCGTGCACCGCGCGCAGCCGACTGATGGCGGTGAACAGGCCCAGGCCCCCGCCGCCGGCCGCCAGGAACAGCGTGCGGTAGGCGCTGGCCAACGTTGCGATGTCTGTGCCCAAATCGTTGACCACGAAGGCGCGTGTCTGCCGCGCGTAGTCGAACGGGCTGCCGACCGCGGCGCGGATGGCCGGCGAAGGCAGGTGGCAGGCGCCCACCCGCGCCTCTGCCGCCTCCCAGTCGGCCTCGGCGTCCTGGCCGCCGGCGTCGCGCAGGGTGGCCGACGTGATCAGCAGCCCGTGCGCCGGCGCCACCAGGGTGATGGCGAAAGGCTGCGTCGGGTCGAGGTGGTGGCGGCAGAACGCCACGTCGCGGTCGAATCCCTCGCGGCGGTCCAGGCGCAGGAAGTAGATGTGCGCCGGCCGCTCGCCCGGCTCCGGGCGAGGCTCGCCGAGGGCCGCCAGCATGGCGCGCCAGGCGCTCACCCGGTCCAGCACGCGGCGGCGCAGCGACCGGCAGGCCGCCTCGATGCGGCTGCGGGTGGCGCTGTCCAGCTCGTCCGCCTCGGCGTCGAGCTTTTCCTCCAGCCGGGTCAGCAGCGTGCGGGCCGGCTCGGCCAGGCGCCCGAGAGCGCGTTCCAAGGCGGGCGCGGCCGCCTCGCAAGCGGGGTTGGCGGGGAAGACGTCGCATTCCAGGCTGGTGCGGGCACCGGGCTCCTGGTCACCCGGCAGGCGGGCGAGGATCTGCGCCCGGGCGGCCGAAAGGAACGCCTCGAACGGGTTGGCGGTGCCGGGGTCGAGACCGCCAAGTTCGGGCTCGCCGAGCTCCGGCCCCGAGTCGGCCAGGCGCATCGACCAGCCCGGCCCAGGCAGCGCGCGCGCGGCGTGCAACAGCGCGTCCAGCGGCGCCTCCAGCGCGGCGTTGCCCACCACCAGCTCGTCTACCCGGCGCTTCAGCCCCCGCGCGCGCGACTTGCCGCCCTCCGCGCCGAGCAGCCAGCGGCGCAGCTCGGCGCCCTCCACCCCGGACAGCTCGGCAGCGAACGCGCTGTCGGCGGCCTCGAACACGTGGTGGCCCTCGTCGAACACGTAGCGGGTGGGCACGGTGTCGTCGTCCAGTCCCTGCCAGGCGGCCTGCGTCATCACCAGCGCGTGGTTGGCCACCACCAATTGCGCGGTGCGGGCGCGGCGCACCGTGTGCTCGATGAAACATTTCTTGTAGTGCGTGCAGGCGCCGTGGATGCACTCGCCGCGGCGGTCGGCCAGGGCGGCCGGCAGGGCGCCGCCGAACAGCTCGGTGAACCAGCCCGGCAGGTCGCCGCCGGTCAGGTCACCGTCGCCGGTGGCCTGCACCCAGCGCGCCACCAGGCCGAGCGGGATCAGCCGCGCGTCGGTGCCGGACGAGAGCGCCTGGCTCACCTGGTCCTCCAGGTTCAGCAGACAGAGGTAGTTCTCGCGCCCCTTGCGGACCACCACGCGGGCGCGGCGCTCGGCCGGGTCCGGGTGCAGTCGGACGAGCTCCGCGTCCACCTGGCGCTGCAGCAGCTTGGTGTAGGTGCTGATCCAGACCGGCGCGCCGTTGCGCTCGGCCCACAGGCTGGCGGGTGCGATGTAGCCCAGCGTCTTGCCGGTGCCGGTGCCGGCTTCTGCCAGCACCACGTGCGGGTCGCCGCGGGCCTCGCGCGGCGCGAAGCTAGCCGACGCCGCGTCGGCGTAGTCGGCCTGGCCGGGGCGCTGCTCGGCATGGGAACCGAGCAGCCGGGCGAGCCTGGTGCGCGCCTCTGCCGGCGCTACGGCGTGGGACGCCGGCGGCGGCGCGGGCGCCTGCTCCTCCCATTCCGGCAGGCGGCGCCAGGGCCGGAACCCGTCCGTGCCGGTGCCCGGGTCCTCGAGTGCTGCAAGCACGGCGGGCGCCCACAGCCACCCGGCGCGGCCCATGCGCGCGGCGATGCCGGCGGCGTGCGCGTGCACCGGCAGCGCGCGGCCGGCGTGCAGGCGGGAGAGCAGCGCGTCGGCGATGTCCGGCAGCAGCGAGGCAGCGGCCTCCATGTCGCGCGGCGGGTCGATGTGCATCGCCAGCGCCAGGCCGCGCGGGGTGGGTGCCGCGGAGCGCGCAGGGTGGACGAAGGCGAACAGCTCCAGCAAGTCCAGCGCGCGGGCGCCGCGCAGGCCCAGGCGGCGGAAGGTGGCGGGCGCGTGGACCAGCACGGGCGGGGGCAGGGTGCGCAGCGCCGCGGCCACCTCGTCGGCGGGCAGGCTGAGCAGCTCGCCGTCCGGCGTCAGCAGCGCGGCGCGGCCGGTGCCGGCGACCAGGGCGGGTGAGGGGAGCATCTGCAGATATTAGGGAGTACAGGCGTGAGCGCGCCAGCGACGGCAAGAAAGAAGTTCTTTTTTGGAAAAAAGAACCAAAAACTTTTGCTTTCTCGGCGCGCGCTTTGAGGAGACTCCGCGACAGCGCTCGCAAAAGCTTTTTGCTTCTTTTTCTCGAAAAAGAAGGCCTTCCTTCGCCCGAGTTTTGCGCGTGCGGTTCCAACCCTGTAACTTCCGAGGATGATTGACCCCGCCGCCCTCCCGAAAGCCTGGCCGTTCGAGGAAGCCCAGAAGCTCGCCTTGCGCGCCGAGGAGATGGGCAAACGCGAGGTCCTGTTCGAGACCGGCTACGGCCCCTCCGGCCTGCCGCATATCGGCACTTTCGGCGAGGTCGCCCGCACCTCCTGGGTGCGCCACGCCTACACTGTGCTCACCGGCGCGCCGTCCCGCCTGCTGGCGTTCTCCGACGACATGGACGGTTTGCGCAAGGTGCCCGACAACGTGCCGAACCGCGACATGCTGCGCGCCCATCTCGGCCAGCCGCTGACCCGCATCCCCGACCCGTTCGGCACCCACGAGAGCTTCGGCCACCACAACAACGCCCGCCTGCGCGGCTTCCTCGACCGTTTCGGCTTCGGGTACGAGTTCGCCTCCTCGTCGGAATACTACGCCGCCGGCCGGTTCGACGCCGCGCTGCGCCGGGTGCTGGAGGCCTTCGACGAGATCCTCGCCGTCATGCTGCCCAGTCTCGGCCCGGAGCGCCGCGCCACCTACTCGCCCATCCTGCCGGTCCACCCGCGTACCGGCGTGGTCGAACAGGTCCGCATCGAGCAGGTGGACGCCGACGCTGCCACCGTGGTCTGGACCGACGCCGCCGGCGAGCGGTTCGAGACCTCCGTGCTCGGCGGCGGTGCCAAGTGCCAGTGGAAGGCCGACTGGGCGCTGCGCTGGTACGCGCTTGGCATCGACTACGAGATGTCGGGCAAGGACCTGATCGATTCGGCAAAATTGTCCGGCCGGCTCTGCCGCGTGCTCGGCGCCAAGCCGCCGGTCGGCTACACCTACGAGCTGTTCCTTGACGAGCATGGCCAAAAAATCAGCAAGAGCCGCGGCAACGGCCTCTCGGTGGAGGAGTGGCTGCGCTACGCCCCGCCCGAAAGCCTCAGCCAGTTCATGTACAACCAGCCGCATCGGGCGAAGAAGCTGTTCTTCGACGTGATCCCGCGCGCGGTCGACGAATACGTCGCCAACGTCGAACGCGCCAAGCTGGAGGCCTCCAGCGCGGACACCTCGGCCGAGCTGCTGGCCAACCCGGCCTGGCACGCGCATTTGGGCGAGATCCCCGACCACGCCGGCAGCCCGATCCCGTTCGGCATGCTGCTGAACCTCGCCAGCGTCATCAACGCGGACACTGCGGAGATGCTGTGGGGCTTCATCGCCCGCTACCGGCCGGACGCGACACCGGCCAGCGAGCCGTTCCTTGCCCGCCTGGTGGACCATGCGGTGCTGTACTATGCAGATTTCGTGCGCCCGAAGAAGCGCTTCCGCGTGCCTGACGACACCGAGCGCGCCGGCCTCGCCGACCTGGCCGAGACGCTGCGCGCCATGCCGCCAGGCAGCACCGCCGAGGCGGTCCAGGACGAGGTCTACGCAGTCGGCAAGCGCCACCCGTTCCCCAGCCTGAAGGCCTGGTTCATGTGCCTCTACCAGGTGCTGCTCGGCCAGGAGGAGGGACCGCGCTTCGGCGGCTTCGTCGCACTCTACGGCCTGGCGGAGACGGTGGCGCTGATCAAGCAACGGCTGGCACTCGCCCCGGTGGACGCGTGATGTCCAGTGCTGTTCGGCATCGGGTGAGCCCAGCGAGCCGCCGGATGTGCAACCTCAACGGACACCAAGGAAGGCGGGACGTCGTTTCGGGTCAGGAGCCTGGGTCTGGACTGCCCGGAGCCATCGATCCGCATGCTGCCTTTCTTCGTGCCCTTCGTGTCCTTCGTGGTTAAACCCCGGCGGCCAGCGGCCCACGGCCGGCAGCACGGATACGCCACCCAAGCATGATCCCCGCCCTCAAACGCTTCACCCGCAACCTGCCCGCGCTGCTCGGTGTGCTGCTGCTGGTCGGCGCCGTCTACGTGGTGCAGCGCGAATTCCGCCACCTCAACGTGCGCGACGTGGGCCACGCACTGTCGGAGATCCCGCGCCTGTCGCTGTGGGAAGCCGCCGTGCTCAGCGTGCTCTCCTACGGGTTGCTGACCTTCTACGACAAGCTGGCTACCATCTACGCCAACCACCACGTCACCTATATCCGCTGCGCCTTTGCCTCGTTCTGCGCCTATGCGCTGGCGCACAACCTCGGCTTCGCCGCGGTCTCCGGCGCCGCCGTCCGCTACCGGCTGTACGCTCACTGGGGACTGAGCCCCTACCAGATCGGCAAGGTGGTGGCGTTCAGCAGCCTCACCTTCGGCCTGGGCGGCATGACGCTGGGCGGCCTCATCCTGTTCACCGAGCCCGGCGCGGTGCCCGGCCTGTCGATGGTGCTGCCGCACTGGGCGGTCTTCCTGTGCGGCCTGGCGATGTGGCTCGTGGTGGCCACGTACGTCACGCTGGCCAGCCTGTTCCCGGTGATCCGCTTCCGCGGCCGCGAGGTGGACCTACCCGGCTGGCGCATGGCGCTGGGCCAGGTGGCACTGGCCACCGCCGACGTCTCGCTCACCGCATCCATCTTCTACGTGCTGCTGCCGCACGCGGCCGGCCTGACGTGGCATCGCTTCCTCGCCGTCTATCTCGGCTCCTACGCGCTTGGCCTGGCGTCGAACGTGCCGGGCGGCCTGGGCGTGTTCGACACCGCGATGCTGCTCGGCCTAAAATCCAGCCACGTCGGCGCGCCGATGGTGCTGGGTGCCATCGCGGTGTTCCGGCTGTTCTACTACGTGGTGCCGCTGTTCATCGCCGGCGCGCTGTTCGCCGGCAACGAGGTGCTGGTCAGCCGCCGGCGCCTCACCGGCCCGCCCGCGCCCAGCCAGGCGCGCTGGAGCGAGCCGGATTTGGCCGTCGCCGCCAGCATCGGCGGGGTGGCCATCTGCGGCGCCATGCTGCTCTCCATCGGCGTGCTGGACACCCATCCGGACTATTCCTGGATCGACTCCGACTACGCCTCCTTCGCGGCCAGCGCCGGGCAGTACGTGCCCTCGCTGATCGGCACCACGCTTATGGTGCTCGCCCTCGGCCTCTCGCAGCGGGTGACACTGGCCTGGGGTGCGACCATCGCCTTCCTGCTGGCCGGCGCAGGCGTGACCGCGCTGCAGGGCGAGCCCGCCTTCGTGCCGGCCATCCTGACGCTCGCGGCACTTTCCATAGCGCCGTTCCGCGACGCTTATTACCGCTCCGCACGGCTGTTCAGCGGGCCGTTGCGCACCAGCACCGTCGTGCCGTTCCTGGGCCTGCTGTTCAGCGTGGTGTGGCTGGCCAGCTTCGAGCCCAAGGTGCGCAACCTGGCACAGACCAGCTGGTGGGCCATCGTGCTGTCCCACCGTGCACCGGCGCCGATCCGGCTGGCCGTGGCGCTGGCCGTGCTGCTCGCCCTCTCCGCCCTGTGGAACGTCATCCGGCCGGGGCGGGTACGGGCGGTGCCGTGGAACGCCGCGAGCCGGCTGCGCTACGCGGCGTTCGGCGCGCTGCCGCCGGCCGAAGCCGACGGCATGGTGATGGGTGAGCTCGGCCGCTCCGGCATCCCGTTCCGCCGCGTGGGCCGGGTGCTGCTCGGCCTGGGCGACCCCGTGGGTGCGGAAAGTGACCGCGTCTCCGCGGTGTGGCGGCTGCGCGACCTGGCGCAGCAGGAGGGATGCGACGCTGCGGTGTGGCGTGCCGGTGCCGATTTGCTGAAAGTTTACGGCGATCTGGGTCTGACCGCGCTGCCGCTGGGGCAGGACGGCCTGCCGGTGGCCGACGGCGCGCCGGTGCCGCCGGCGCCCAAGCGCTTTCTGTGCTGCGTCGTCGAGCGGGACCTCGGCGTGCTGCTGCCGTTGCTGCCGGTGCTGGGCAAGCCGAGCTTTCAGGCGGTGCTGTAGCAATCGCGGTCGGCCAGAAAGCAAGGCCTTCTTTTTCGAGAAAAAGAAGCAAAAAGCTTTTGTCTGCGCTGTCGCGGATTCACCCGCAGCGTGTGCGCAAGGGAACAAAAGATTTTTTGTTTTTTTTTCAAAAAAGAACCGCTTCCTTGTCTTAGGAACCACCCCCTTCCCATCCTGTTACGGCTCCAGTCCTTCCGGAGCCCATCCTGCATGACCGCCATCAAGCGCGCCTCACGCCTGTCCGAGGGCCAGCCCAACCCTCGCGGCGCTACCTGGGACGGCCTGGGCGTGAACTTCGCGCTGTTCTCCGCCAACGCCACCAAAGTCGAGCTGTGCCTGTTCGACGACGCCGGCGAGACCGAGCTCGAGCGTATCGAGCTGCCGGAATACACCGATGAGGTGTGGCACGGCTACGTGCACGACGCGCGCCCCGGCACGGTGTACGCCTACCGCGTGTATGGACCCTACGCGCCGGAGGAAGGCCACCGCTTCAACCACAACAAGCTGCTTCTCGACCCCTACGCCCGCGCGCATGTCGGCGAGCTGTCGTGGAACCCCGCGGTGTTCGGCTACACGATCGGCGCCGAGGGCGACGACCTCAGTTTCGACGAGCGCGACAGCGCCGCGTTCATGCCGAAATGCCGCGTAGTGGACCCGGCCTTCACCTGGGGCCGCGCGAAAAAGCCGTTCGTGCCTTGGGAGCGCACCATATTCTATGAGACCCACGTGCGCGGCTTCACAAAGAAGCACCCGCTGGTGCCGGAGGAAAAGCGAGGCACGTTCGCCGGGCTCGCGGTCAAGGAGGTGGTCGACTACATCCGCTCGCTGGGCGTGACCTCGGTGGAGCTGCTGCCGATCCACACCTTCATCAACGACGACTACCTGCTCAACAAGGGGCTGACTAACTACTGGGGCTACAACACGATCGGCTTCTTCGCGCCCGACCCACGCTACGCGCGCGATGCGCCGTTCGCGTTCGCCGAGTTCAAGGAGATGGTGGCACGCCTGCACGACGCCGGCCTCGAGGTGATCCTCGACGTGGTCTACAACCACACCGCCGAGGGCAACGAGCGCGGTGCCACGCTCAGCTTCAAGGGCATCGACAACGCCAGCTACTACCGGCTGATGCCGGACCAGCCGCGCTTCTACATCAACGACACCGGCACCGGTAACACCGTCAACCTGAGCCACCCGCGGGTGATCCAGATGGTCACCGACAGCCTGCGCTACTGGGCGACCGAGATGCAGGTCGACGGCTTCCGCTTCGACCTCGGCACCATCCTGGCGCGCGAGCCGCACGGCTTCGACGAGCAGAGCGGCTTCCTCAAGGCCTGCAGCCAGGACCCGGTGCTGAGCGGCGTAAAGATGATCGCCGAACCTTGGGATTGTGGCCCCGGCGGCTATCAGGTCGGCGGCTTCCCGCCCGGCTGGGCCGAGTGGAACGACAAGTTCCGCGACACCGTGCGCGACTTCTGGAAAGGCGACGTGGCACCGAAGGCCATCGCACCGCGGCTGTGCGCATCGGCCGACATGTTCGACCGGCGCGGCCGCAAGCCTTGGGCCAGCGTGAACTTTCTCACCGCACATGACGGCTTCACGCTGAACGACGCCGTCAGCTACAACGAGAAGCACAACGACGCCAACGGCGAGGACAACAAGGACGGCACCGACAGCAATCGCAGCTGGAACCACGGCGCCGAGGGTCCCGTGGACGACGAGGCTATCTGCGAGCTGCGCAACCGCCAGATGCGCAACATGATGGCCACGCTGTTGCTGGGCCAGGGCACGCCGATGATCCTCGCCGGCGACGAGTTCGCCCGCACGCAGGACGGCAACAACAACGCATATTGCCAGGACAACGACGTCTCGTGGGTGGATTGGGACATCCACGAGAAGGGCAACACGATGATCGAGTTCGTGCGCAAGCTGACGCGGCTGCGGCACGACTACCCGATCCTGCGCCGCGGCCGTTTCATGACCGGCGAGTTCAACGAGGAACTGCAGGTGCGCGACGTGAGCTGGATCAACGCGTCCGGCCAGGAGATGGGCGGCGGCGACTGGGACGACGGCAACATGCGCTGCTTCGGCATGCTGATGGACGGACGATCGCAGGCGACCGGCATACGCCGGCGCGGCAGTGCGGCGACGATGCTGATGGTGCTGAACGCCTACCACGACCTGGTTCAGTTCACGCTGCCCGACTGCACCGATGGCAAGCACTGGAAGCTGCTGTTCGATACGAACACGCCCGACGAGCTTCGGGAAGAGCCGTTTGCGATCGGTGACGTTTATGGGGTGACTGGGCGGAGCTGTTTGCTGTTTCGGTTGAACGCGTAAGGCAAGCGGTTCTTTTTTGAAAAAAAGAACCAAAAAACTTTTGTCTCGGCTGTCGCGGATCTTTCCGACGACGCCCGCCTAAGGGAACAAAAGTTTTTTGCTTCTTTTTTTCAAACAAGAAGGCCTTGCTTGCTTACGACTTCGTCCCGCTCGTCCGCGCCTCCACCAAATAATCCCCAGGAAACAGCCGCTTCAGCGCCGCCACTTTCGGCATGTCATTGACGACGATGTATGGATAGTCAGGGTTCTTCTCCAGGAAGTCCTGGTGGTATCCCTCAGCCGGGTAGAAGCCGCTCAGCGCATCCACCCGTGTGGCGATGGGCGCGTGGAACGTATGCGCTGTGTCGAGCTGCGCGATGTAGGCGCGCGCCACTTTCGCCTGGTCGGCGTCGGCAGCGAAAACCTCGGAGCGATACTGCGTGCCGCTGTCCGGGCCTTGCGCGTTCTTCATGGTTGGGTCGAGCGCCACGCTGAAGAAGATCTGCAGGAGCCGCCCGTAGCTGACCACCTTTGGGTCGTAGGTGATCTGCACGGACTCGGCGTGGCCGGTCTCGCCCGTGCTGACCGTCTCGTAGTCCGCCGTGTCAGCGTGGCCGCCGCTGTAGCCGGCCAGCACGCGTTGCACGCCGCGGACATGTTCGAACACGCCCTGCACGCCCCAGAAGCAGCCGCCGGACAGCACCGCGGTCTGCGGCGCGGTGGCTGCCGGGGCGTCGAGCTTGGGTGCGGGGACCACGTGCACGTCCTCCGCGCCGGCCGCAGGGGCGTGCAGGAATGTGGTGGCCAGCAGCGCCGCGGCGCCGGCGGCCAGGGTGTATTTGGCGAGGCGGATCATGCGGTGGCTCCCTTCTTGAAGCTGAGTGCCACGCCGTTCATGCAGTAGCGCAGGCCGGTGGGTTTGGGGCCGTCGTCGAAGACGTGGCCGAGATGGCCGCCGCAGCGGCCGCAATGGACTTCGGTGCGGTTCATCAGGAAGGAGTCGTCGGACTCGGTGGAGACGGCGTGGGTCAGCGGCGCGTAGAAGCTGGGCCAGCCGGTGCCGCTGTCGAACTTAGTGGCCGACGCGAACAGTGGCAGCGCGCAGCCGGCGCAATCGTAGCGGCCGGCACTGAACTCGTGGTCGAGCGGGCTGGAGCCCGGCGCCTCGGTGCCCTGCTGGCGCAACACGGTGTAGGCCTCAGGTGCGAGCGAGCGGCGCCACTCGGCGTCCGTGTGGGTGACGGAAAAAGTCTCCGTCGCCTTGGCCGCACGCCGCGAGAACCCGAGGAAGCCGAGCGCGCCCAGCCCCGCGGTCGTCATCAGCACAAGGCGTCTGCGTATCATCGGTTAAAGCTCCCAATCCTGTCCGGCGGTGGTGCACGCTACCACCTGGCCTGCGATACGTGCCATTGCCCGCGCCGGTTACACCAGTCTTTGCGGGCCGCACCTGCCGGGCCGGCGTAACCTTGCCGTGCCGCCGGCGAATGTCCGAGATGATGGAGACCGATTTGGCAAGTCACCCGCAGATGCAAGAGGCCGGGCAGGACAGGGGAGCAGGGCGTGTCGCCGCCCACCGACTGGTGGTGCGCGTCACCCATTGGGTAGGTGCGGCTGCGATGATCGTGATGATCCTGAGCGGGTGGCAGATCTACAATGCCTCGCCGCTGCTGCCGTTCAGCATACCGGGCTCGGTGACGCTGGGCGGCTGGCTGGGGGCCGGAATAGCCTGGCACCTGGCGGCGATGTGGGTGCTGATTGCCGACGGGCTGGTCTACCTCGTCTGGGGGGTGGCCAGCGGGCATTTCCGGCGGCACTTCCTGCCGGTGCGCGCAGGCGAGGTGGCGCGTGACTTCCGGGCCGCGCTGAGCCTGCGGCTGGTGCACCGCCAGGGGCACTACAACGCGGTGCAGCGGCTGCTCTACGTGCTGGTGAGCGTGGCCGCAGTGCTGGCGGTGCTGACCGGCCTGTCGATCTGGAAGCCGGTGCAGCTCGGCGAGCTCACCTGGCTGTTCGGCGGCTACGATCTGGCGCGCCGCATCCACTTCGCGCTGATGTGCGCAATCGTGGCGTTCCTGGTGGTGCACGTTGTGCTGGTGGCGCTGGTGCCCTCTACCCTGGTCTCGATGGTGACGGGCGGCCGGGTGGACGACGACCGGGTGGCCACAAGATGAAGCAGAAGCAAGCGCTTCTTTTTCGAGAAGAAGCAAAAAGCTTTTATCGCGGCTGTCGCGGTCCTCTCCGGTGAGCACGCGACAGCGGAGACAAAAGTTTTTTGGTTCTTTTTTTCAAAAAAGAACCGCTTGCTTTCTCCCCAGGGCAACCCCCCGATGATCCGCCGTGCCGACCACCTGACGCAGATCCGCAAGCTGGAGCGCCGGCACCTGCTGCGCGGCAGCCTATCGATCGGCGCGCTCGCGATGCTGAGCGGCTGCGGCGAGCTGGCCACCCATGACGGCGTGTTCGACCGCATGCTGTGGGCGATGCTGCGCTTCAACGACCGCATGCAGGCGCTGCTGTTCGACCCCGACAAGCTGGCCGCCACCTTCCGCCCGGACCAGATCACCAAGCCGTTCAAGTTCAACGCCTACTACCCGATCAGCCAGGTGCGCATGCCGGACCCGGACTGGCAGCTGGAGGTCTCGGGCCAAGTGGCCGACAAGTCGCCGTGGTCGCTGGATCGCCTGCGCGCGCTGCCGCAGGAGGGCCAGATCACCCGCCACATCTGCGTGGAGGGCTGGAGCCAGATCGGCCAATGGTCGGGCGTGCCGTTGCGCGTCTTCCTGCAGCACGTGGGCGCCGACCTGCGCGCGCGCTACGTGGGGTTCGAGTGTTTCGACGACTACTCGTCGAGCATCGACATGGCGTCTGCCCTGCACCCGCAGACCATCCTGGCGCTGGACTTCGAGGCCGCGAAGCTGACCCCGCAATGGGGGGCGCCGGTGCGGCTGCGCATTCCCACCAAGCTCGGCTTCAAGAACCCCAAGAACATCGCCGCCATCACGGTGACCAACCAGAACCCCGGCGGCTATTGGGAGGATCAGGGCTACAACTGGTACAGCGGATCCTGAGGGCGGCCCGGTGCCGACCGGCGTGGCGGTGGGGGATGGCACACGCCCGGCGATCTTTCATATGCTCAAGCCATGGATGGTCCTGCGGAACAAGACCTCGCCGCGTTGATGCGGGCGGCGCAAAGCGGCGACGCGCACGCTTACCAGAGCGTGTTGCGGGCCTGCGTGCCGCTCGCGGCGGCCACGGCGCGGCGGACCGGCGTGCGGCCTGACAGGGTGGATGACGTGATTCAGGACGTGCTGCTGACCATCCACCGCGCGCTGCCCAGCTACGATCCCGCGCGACCGTTCGAGCCGTGGCTGAGGGCGATCGCCAGCCGCCGGGCGATCGACTCGCTCCGCCTGCACGGACGCCACGGTGCACGCGAGGTGCAGGACGAGGGTGCCTTCATGGCGCATGCCGAACCAGGGCCAGACGCGGAGACCCAGGCCAGCCGGCAGGACGACGGTGCGCGGTTGCGCGCGGCGGTCGCCACCTTGCCGCCGCTGCAGCGCCAGGCTGTGGAGTTGCTTGCGTTGGAGGAGCGATCGCTGGACCAGGCCTCGCTGGAGACGGGGCGGAGCAAGGGTGCCTTGAAGGTGAACCTGCATCGGGCGTTGAAAGCGCTGCGCGGCAGGATGGGACAGGACGGGGATGTCTGAGGCGACGCTTCGGCAGGACGCGCTGATCAGCCAGTTGTCTGCCGATCTGCGGCCGGTGCGACGGCTCGCCTCGCCGTGGCGGCGCACGGCGATCTGGTTGACGGCCGGGCTTTGGGTGGGGTTGCTGCTGTCGCTGTTTGCCGATTGGGGGGCGCTGTGGGCGCGGCTGACGTCGGCGGCAGACATGTGGGTGAGTCTGCTGGGCGCTGCGGCGACCTGCGTGCTGGCCGGGGCGGCGGCGCTGCAGATCGCGGTGCCTGGACGATCCGTGCGGTGGTCGTTGTTGCCGTTGCCGGCGCTTGTCATGTGGGTGGGGGCAAGCACGGCCGGCTGCCTGCGGGTGACGCCGGTCGCCGCGACGATGCCGATGCCGGCGATGCACCCGATGGTGTGCCTCGAGTTCCTGCTTTTGGTCTCCGTACCCCTGGCCATCCTGCTGACGTGGCTGCTGGTGCGCGCGTGCCCGTTGCGTCCTGGGTTGACCGCGGCACTCGCCGGGTTGGCCAGTGCCGGCGGGGCCGCCACGCTGCTGACGCTGGTGCACCCGTTCGACGCAACGGTTGACGATCTGGGCGTTCATGCGCTGGCGGTGCTGGCCGTGGTGCTGGTGATGCGGCTGGTTGGCGGGCGGGCGCTGCGGATTGCCACATCTCCCGCCCTGCCGCGCGCAGGCTGATCCTGAGCGGTTCGGTTCGGTAGCCGAGCGCCGTTCCTGGCTTCCGTCCCGGCGCTCACGTTCCGAAGCAAGCAAGGCCTTCTTTTTTGAAAAAAAGAAGCAAAAAACTTTTGACTCCGCTGTCGCGGACCTTTCCGGAGAGCGCGCGACAGCGGAGTCAAAAGTTTTTTGGTCCTTTTTTTCAAAAAAGGACTGCTTGCTTCCTTTGAGTCAGCATCATCGCCAGTTTCGAAGTGGCTGCCGAGGCCAGCCAAAACGCAGCGGACCGCAGCCGACATTAAAATGTCATTCTAGTCAGTGTTCAGTCAGGTATGAGGCGCTGGTCCGGGTCGTATGGAGGCACCAGTGCGTCAGGTTGAAGCCATTGTCCTGTCCTGCCTGTTGGCGGCTAGCTTCGGCGGTGCAGCGCGTGCGCAACTGGCGCCGGCTGCGCCGCAGGACCTGGCCGTGCCGGACGCCAGCGTGGTGGCCAGCACGCCGCTGCTCGGCTCCGGCATCGACCGCAGCGCGCTGCCGCAGGCGACACAGGTGCTGGGTGCCGCACAGATCGACCGCACCCAGGTGCCCAGCCTGACCGGCGCCATCCTGGAGAACATCCCCAGCGCCACCATCAACGACACCTCCGGCAACCCCTTCCAGCCGGACATCCTGTTCCGCGGCTTCACCGCCTCGCCGGTCACCGGCACAGCGCAGGGCCTGGCGGTGTATGTGAACGGCGCGCGTTTCAACGACCCGTTCGGCGACACGGTGAACTGGGACCTGATCGTGCCCGAGGCGATACAGACGGTGAACGTGGAGGCGTCTAACCCGGTGTTCGGCCTGAACGCGCTCGGCGGCTCGGTGAACGTGCAGCTGAAGGACGGCTTCTCCTTCAACGGCGCCGACCTCACCGCCATCGGCGGCTCGTTCGATCGCGGGCAGGGTGTGGCAGAGTTCGGCCACCAGTATGGCGACTTCGCGATCTACGCCGCCGGCGACGTCACCCACGACGGGGGCTACCGCGACACCGGCAACTCCGACCTCTACCGGATATTCACCGACCTCGGCTACCGCAACGAGGGCACCGAACTGCACCTCAGCGTCACCGCGGCCGACGACACGCTGGGCAACCCGGGTGCGACACCGGTGCAGGAGCTCAACGTCAACCCGGCCTCGATCTTCACAGCGCCGAACACGGTTTTCAACGAATACGTGTCGGTGAACGCGCGTGGCAGCCAGGTGATCAACGACACCACGTCGCTGCAGGGCGTCGCCTACTACTCGAACCTCACACAGCGCGTGAGCAACGGGGCCACCGAGGAAGTCGCACCCTGCAGCACGTTCGGCAGCGACAACGCCGGCCTGCTGTGCAACGACGACGGCACGCCGGTCACCACGCGCGGCGGCGGCGCGGTGAGCGACTTCCTGCACGGGGCGACCTATTCCGGCCTGGTGCTGGAAGGCCTGCAGGCGCAGTCCTACGGCGCCTCGCTGCAGGTCACCAACGAGGCCACCCTGTTTGGCATGAAGAATCACTTCGTGTTCGGCGGCAGCTTCGACGGATCAAACTCGGTGTTCGACGCCTCGACCCAGATCGGCGGCTTCAGCACCAACGGCAACGGCTACGTGGGCCCCGGTGTCATCCAGGACCAGCTGAGCGAGGGCACCGTGCCGGTGACGGTGGCCACCCAGACGCGCTACTACGGCGTGTTCGGCGTCGACGTGCTGACGCTGCTGCCCCGGCTCGACCTTTCCGTCGGCGGGCGCTTCAACAACGCGCAGATCGACAGCTTCGACAAGCTCGGCACAGCTCTGACCGGCCAGCACAGCTACAGCCGCTTCAACCCGACGGCCGGCCTCACCTACACCTTCGTGCCCGCGCTGCAGGCCTACGGCAGCTACAGCGAGACCAACCGCGCGCCCACGCCCACCGAGCTGTCGTGCAGTTCTGCGGCGAACCCCTGTTCGCTGCTGAACTTCTTCATCGGCGACCCGAACCTCAAGCAGGTGGTGGCGCGCACCTTCGAGCTGGGTTTGCGCGGCCGCATACCGAACACCTACGGCGGCCGGTTTTCCTGGAACGCTGACTACTACCACACCAACGACAACGACGACCTGATCTTCCAGACCACGTCCTACAACCCGAACCTAGCCTACTACACTAACGCCGGGCGCAGCCTGCGGCAGGGCGTGGAAGCCAACCTGCATTACGACACGCCGAAGCTGCACGTGGTGCTCGGCTACGCCTACACGGATGCGACGTTCCAGTCGCCGCTGCTGCTGGGCAGCGGCAGCAACCCGCTGGCCGACGCCAACGGCAACATCGCGGTGCAGCCCGGCGACCGCATCCCCGGCATTCCGCAGCACCGCGGCACGGCGGTGGTCGAGTACAACCTGACGGATCGCTGGCGTGTCGGCGGCTCGGCGATCCTGCAGAGCGACCAGTACCGTTTCGGTGACGAGGCGAACCTGACCAAGCCGGTCGGCGGCTACGTGGTCATCAACGTCGACACCACCTACAAGATCACCGACCACATCGCGCTGTTCGGCCTGGTCAACAACGTGACCAACCGGACGTATGACACCTATGGCAGTTTCGGGCCGGTGGCCGACATCACATTCCCCCACGTGCCCGGCGGGGTGAGCGATCCGCGAACGGCGAGCCCGGGGTCGCCGATTGCCGGCTACGGCGGCTTGAAGGTGGCGTTCTGACCCTGGCGGCCTTACGTCCGGCAAGCAAGCAAGGCCTTCTTTTCTGAAGAAAAAGCAAAAGACTTTTATCCCTGCTGTCGCGGAGGTTTCTGCAGCGCGCGCTCAGGGAACAAAAGTTTTTTGCTTCTTTTTTTCCAAAAAAGAAGGCCTTTCTTCCTTCCCGTGAGTGTCGTTTCCATAATAGGCGCTGGCCCCGCCGGCCTGATCGCCGCCGAGCACCTTGCACTGTCGGGCCATGCCGTCACCATCTACGACCGCATGCCCTCGCCGGCCCGCAAGTTCCTGCTGGCCGGCCGCGGCGGGCTGAACATCACCCACAGCGAACCCGCCGAGCGTTTCGTCACGCGCTACGGCGCCCGCTCCCAGGTGCTGGCCGGTGCGCTGGCCGGCTTCCCGCCCGGCGCTCTGGTCGCGTGGTGCGAAGGGCTGGGGCAAGCCATGTTCACCGGCAGCTCCGGGCGGATGTTTCCGGCCGGGCTAAAGGCGGCGCCGCTGTTGCGCGCGTGGTTGCGGCGGCTGGACGGCCTGGGCGTAAGGCTGGATGTGCGCCACCGCTGGCTCGGCTGGGAGGCCGGCGGGGCCTTGCAGTTCGCGGCGCCCGGAGGCGACATCACGGTCACGCCGGATGCGACGCTGCTCGCGCTGGGCGGTGCGTCCTGGCCGCGCATGGGATCGGACGGCGCCTGGGTTGAGGTCCTGCGTGCGCGCGGGGTGGCCGTCTCCGCGTTGCGGCCGAGCAATGCAGGCGTGCTGATCCGCTGGTCCGAATTGTTCGCCGGCCGCTTCGAAGGCGTGCCGCTGAAACGCGTGGCGCTATCGGCCGGCGGACAGAGCGTACGCGGCGAGGCGGTTGTGACGCAAGCGGGGCTGGAAGGCGGAGTGGTCTACGCGCTGTCCGCACCGATCCGTTCGGCGCTGGACGCGGAAGGCGCAGCCACGGTCCACCTCGACCTACGGCCGGACCTCGACGCGGCGGACCTCGCAGCGCGGGTGGACGGCGCGCGCCGGGGCAGGTCGTTGGCAAACTTTTTGCGCCAGTCTGCCTCGTTACCGCCAGTCGCGGTGGGCCTGGTGCAGGAGGCGCTGCGGTCCGGCACTTCGCACCCGCGTCTGTCGGTGCTGATCAAACGTCTGCCGCTGACGGTGCACGGGATGCAGGGGATGGACCGCGCGATCTCGGTTGCAGGTGGAGTGACGTTCGATGGCGTTGACGAGCACCTGATGCTGCGACGGTTGCCGGGCGTGTTCGTCGCCGGCGAGATGCTGGATTGGGAGGCGCCGACGGGAGGCTACCTGCTGCAGGCTTGCTTTAGCACTGGTGTATTGGCTGCGGGTGGGATCAGTCGATGGCTGAGGCGCTAGGCAAGGCTTTCTTTTTTGAAAAAAAGAAGCAAAAAAATTTTGTCCTCGCTGTCGCGGACTTTTCCACACGGCCCACCTCAGAGACCAAAAGTTTTTT
The DNA here is from genome assembly GCA_965198755.1 of Acetobacteraceae bacterium. Lineage (GTDB taxonomy): Bacteria > Pseudomonadota > Alphaproteobacteria > Acetobacterales > Acetobacteraceae > BOG-908. Next base: position 1,103,442 of record OZ240673.1, on the reverse strand, counting down.
GGTTCTTTTTTTCAAAAAAGAACCGCTTGCTTCGCCTTAGTTCCGCCGCCCATGCACCAGCCCGTGGATGAACCCCAACTTCTCCACCACCTTCGCCGACAGCACGAATGGATACAGATCCGGCTGCCCCATGGATCTGTTCAGGCTGTTCACAGCGAACGCCAACGGCAACCAGGCGTCCAGGATCACCGCCATGTCGCCTTCCTGGTAGGGATCGAAATCGATCTCCGCCTGCAGCGCAGGATTGCGGGACAGCTTCGGGTGGATGGACACGCCGAACGACGCTGCCATCTCCAGCGTGTCGATGATGTGCAGGTAGTGCGCCCAGGTCTCCGCAAAATCCTCCCACGGGTGGCTGACGGCGTAGGCGCTGACGAAATACGCCTGCCATCCCGGCAGGTGTGGCCGTGCGTAGTGGGCTTTCAGCGCTTCGGCGTAGTCTTGCCGCTCGTCGCCGAACATCGCGCGGAACGGCTCGATCTGGTCGGTGTCGCGGACGAGGATGTCCCAGTAGTGGTGGCCTACCTCATGGCGGAAATGTCCGAGCGGCGTGCGGTAGACCTCGCCCATCTGGCTGCGCATGCGTTCGCGTTCGGCGTCGTCGCCCTCCTTCAGCGCGATGGTGATCAGCCCGTCGTCGTGGCCGGTCATCACCTTGGGCTGGACGGACGTCTCGGCCAGGAAGTCGAAAGCGAGGCCGTGCTGCGGGTCCTGCGTGCGGGTTGCCAGCGGCAGGCGCAGGCGCATAAGCGTGTAGAACAGGCGGTGCTTGGCCGCCTCGAGGGCCCGCCAACGTATCACGTTATCCGCGACGGACAGGTTGGGGACCACGTGGTTGTGCTGGCAGGCGGTGCAGAATTGCGCGGGCGTATCGGCCGGGACCAGCCAGTTGCAGGCGTCGTAGCCGGCGTTGGCGCAGCGGCGCCAGGTGGCAGTGCCGTCGCGCAACAGGTCGCCATCGGCCTCCAGGGCACGCATGCAGGACGTTTCGGAATCGTAGCCGAGCACGTGGCCGCATTGCTCGCAGCGTGTGTTCTCGAAGTAGAGCATCTGGCCGCAGGAGGGGCATTTGAACAGGCGCATGGCGGGCAGAACGCCTCTATCCTGATAGGTTGCAAGCGGTTCTTTTTTGAAAAAAAGAACCAAAAAACTTTTGTTCCCTGGCTACCCGTCTGCGGAGAGGTCCGCGACAGCCGTGACAAAAGCTTTTTGCTTCTTTTTCTCGAAAAAGAAGGCCTTTCTTCTTTCCTGTCTTAAGGGCCGGCTTCTTGCTACCACCCGGTCCATGACCCTGCACGTGGCCCTCACCCACCGAACCTCGTACCACTACGACAAGCCCGTAGCCCTCGGTCCGCAAACCATCCGTCTGCGCCCCGCCCCGCACGCCCGCACGCCGATCATCTCGTATTCACTGCGCATCGAGCCGGCCCAGCACTTCCTCAATTGGCAGCAGGACCCGCAGGGTAACTTCCTGGCCCGCGTGGTGGTGCCCGAGCGCACCAGGCACTTCGAAGTCACGATCGACCTGGTCGCCGACATGGCCACCATCAACCCGTTCGACTTCTTCCTCGAGCCGGACGCCGAGACCTGGCCGTTCGCCTACGACCCGGTGCTGGAGCAGGAGCTGGCCCCGTTCCGCCGCCTAGTCGAGCCCGGCCCGAAGCTGAACGCGCTGCTCGCCGCCATCCCGCGCGACGTGGTGCGCACGATCGACATGCTGGTCGGCCTGAACCAGCGGGTGCAGGCGCTGGTCGCCTACATCGTCCGCCTCGAGCCAGGGACCTGGTCGCCGGAGGAGACGCTCGACCAGGGCAGGGGCTCGTGCCGGGACAGCGCCTGGCTGCTGGTGCATGTGCTGCGGCACTTGGGTTTCGCCGCCCGGTTCGTCTCAGGCTACCTGATCCAGCTCGTCGCCGACCAGGCGCCGGTGAGCGGCCCGGCCGGCCCCACATCCGACTTCACCGACCTGCACGCCTGGGCCGAAGTCTACCTGCCCGGCGCCGGCTGGATCGGCCTGGATGCCACCTCCGGCCTGCTGACCGGCGAGGGCCACATTCCGCTGGCGGCGAGCCCGGACCCGCTCAGCGCAGCCCCGATCAGCGGCGGCGTGGAGGCGGCCGGCGTGGAGTTCGGCTACGAGATGAAGGTGGTCCGCATCGCCGAGTCGGCACGGGTGACCAAGCCGTATACCGAGGCACAGTGGCAGGCGATCCTGGCCGCCGGCGCCCGCGTGGACCGCGCGCTGGAAGACGGCGCCGTCCGGCTGACCATGGGCGGCGAGCCGACCTTCGTCTCGGCAGACGACATGGAAGCGCCGGAATGGACCACCGACGCGCTGGGCCCCACCAAGCAGGCGTTGGCCGGCCGCCTGCTGCGCCGCCTGCTGCCGCTGTGGTCACCGGGAGCCGCGCTGACCCACACGTTGGGCAAGCACTACCCCGGCGAGCAGCTGCCGCGCTGGGCGCTGAGCGCGCATTGGCGCCGCGACGGCGAGCATGTGTGGCGCGACCTCGCTTTGCTGGCCGCCGACGGCGACCCGGCGCACGCGACCCGGCAGGACGCCGAGCGCTTCTGCAGCGCGCTGGCCGAACGGCTGCAGGTCTCGCCGGGCTACGTGATCCCGGCCTACGAGGACGTGCACTACTTTTTGTGGAAGGAGATGCGGCTGCCGGCCAACGTGCTGGCCGAAGACAGCCACCTGAAGGATCCGCAGACGCGGGAGCGGATGTCGCGGGTGTTCGGCCAGGGGCTCGCCGCCAGCGTCGGTGTGGTGCTGCCGCTACGCCGGGTGGGGACCAACGGTCAGCGCCGCTGGCAGTCCGGCCGCTGGTTCTTCCGCCCGGGCGAGATGTTCCTCATCCCCGGCGACGCGCCGGTGGGCTTCCGCCTGCCGCTCGACAGCCTGCCCTGGGCGGATCCGGCCCACATCGAGTTCGACCAGCCGCCGGACCCGTTCGCCGTGCTGGACAGGCTGCCGCCGCGCGCCGGTCTGGGCCACGCCCGCCCACCTCTGGCACCGGCGGGGTCAGGCGTCGGCAACGGCGCGCTTGCCCCGGGCGGGGCGCCATCCGCCGGCGACGGCGCGGCGGTTCCAGGCGGTGTGCCCGGCCCGGTCGAAGGGGCACCCGATCCCGGCCCCAGCGGGCCCGCCGGCCTTGTCGGGGCAGACATGCCGGCGCCCGCCTCTCGTCAGGGCTTTCGCCTGGTGCCCGGCGCCGAACCCTGGGGCTCGGTCGGCAGCGCCGCAGCGGCGGGCTATTCCGGCATCGTCCCGCAGCCGCTCCCCGAAATCGGCCGCGAGGAGCCGGACCTGGTGCGCACGGCCCTTGCCGTCGAAGCGCGCGGCGGCCGGCTGCACGTCTTCTTTCCGCCGCTCTACACCGCCGAGGACTGGCTGGACCTGGTGGCCAGCGTGGAGGCCATCGCCGAGGAGCTGGGCGTGCAGGTGGTGCTGGAAGGCTACCCGCCGCCGCGCGACCCGCGCCTGGCACAGTTCAGCGTGACGCCGGACCCGGGGGTCATCGAGGTGAACATCCACCCGGCCGAAGACTGGCCGCAGATGGTCGAGCGCACCACGCAGCTATACGGCGTCGCCCGCGAGGAAGGCCTGGCCACTCAGAAGTTCATGCTGGACGGTCGCCACGTCGGCACCGGCGGCGGCAACCACGTGGTGATGGGGGCGGCAACCCCTGCCGACAGCCCGTTCCTGCGGCGGCCGGATTTGCTGAAAAGCCTGCTCGGCTTCTGGCACAACCACCCGAGCCTGTCCTACGCGTTCAGCGGCTTGTTCATCGGCCCTACCAGCCAGCATCCGCGCATCGACGAGGCGCGGATGGACAGCGTGACCGAGCTGGAGATTGCCTTCAGCCACATCCGGCCGCACGCCGAGACGCCGCCCTGGCTGACCGACCGGCTGTTCCGCCACATCCTCGCCGACCTCACCGGCAACACCCACCGCACCGAGTTTAGCATCGACAAGATGTATGCGCCGGAGAACGCCACCGGCCGGCTGGGACTGGTGGAGTTCCGCGCGCTGGAGATGCCGCCGGACGCGCGCATGTCGCTGGCACAGATGCTGCTGATGCGCGCCGCGGTCGCCGCGTTCTGGCAGACGCCGTACGAACGCACGCTGGTGCGCTGGGGCACGCGGCTGCACGACGACTTTATGCTGCCGCACTTCGTCGCACAGGATTTCGCCGGCGCGCTGGAGGAGCTGGGCCAAATGGGCTTCCCGCTGGATGCCGCCTGGTTCGCGCCGCACATGGCGTTCCGCTTCCCCCAGATCGGCGAGGTGAGCGTGGACGGCACGGCGCTGGAGCTGCGTCATGCGCTGGAACCCTGGCACGTGCTGGGCGAGGAGCCGGCCGCCGGCGGCACGGTGCGCTACGTGGACAGCTCGACCGAACGCCTGCAGGCGCGGGTGACCGGCTGGGTGGACGAACGCTTCGTGCTGGCGTGCAACGGGCGCGCGGTGCCGCTGACCGCCACGTCCGTCGCCGGCGAGTACGTCGGCGCCGTGCGCTTCAAGGCTTGGGCGCCGCCGTCTGCCCTGCATCCCACGGTGCGCGCGCAGACGCCGCTGGTGTTCGACATCTACGACCGCTGGAGCGGCCGCAGCGTGGGCGGGCTGACGCACCACGTCTCCCACCCCGGCGGGCGCAACTACGACACATTTCCGGTCAACGCCAACGAGGCCGAAGCGCGGCGCCGCGCCCGCTTCTTCCCGTTCGGCCACACGCCCGGACCGATGGCCGAGCCGGTGGTCTCGGTGGGGAAGGAGCATCCGCGCACGCTGGACCTGCGCCGGTGAGTGTTCGTGGTTTTCAGGGCGGTCGCCCGGATGGGGCTGGCAAAGGATTTAACCACGAAGGGCACGAAGGACACGAAGAAGAAAGGGCAGGGCTGGAAGGGTTCGTGCATCAGGCAATTGATTCGGGGTTGAAGGTGCACAAGGCTTTGGGGCCGGGGCTGCTCGAATTAGCCTACGAACATTGCCTTGCGCATGAACTGAACGAGCGCGGCGCCGCGGTTGAACGGCAGGCGCTGCCGATCGCCTACGGCGGCGTGACGCTCGACGCCGGCTACCGCATCGATCCTCTGCTCGAACGAGCAATAATCGTCGAGATTAGAGCCGTCGAAGCACTCACCGCCCTGCATGATGCTCAACTTTTAACATATCTGAGGTTGTGGAGGCATCGCATCGGGCTGTTGATGAACTTCAACGTCCCTCTGTCCCGGCAAGGCCTCAAGCGCCTGGTCCTATGACACCGTTTCCTTTCCCTTCTTCGTGTCCTCCGTGCCTTCGTGGTGGATCTCCTTCCTTGTCCCACGTCAGGCAAACCGATGCTCGTTAAAGGCGCCGACGAGCTCCTAGACCCCGCCGGCCGGTTGCGCGGCCCGTGGCGGCGCATGCTCGGCACCCTGCTCGGCATGGGCACCGCGGCCCTGCGCGACCGCCGCGCCGAGCTCGACCGCGCCTGCGCCGAGGAAGGCGCCGCCGCCCTGCTCGCGGTGCCCAACGCTGGCACCTGGCGCTGCGACCCGATCCCCTTCCTGCTCACCGAAGGCGAGTTCTCGGCCCTGGCCATCGGCCTCGCGCAGCGCGCCACCCTGCTCGAGGCCGTGCTCGCCGACGTCTACGGCCCGCGCAGCCTGATCCGCGACGGCCACCTGCCGCCGGCCCTGGTCTACCCGGCCGCCAGCTACGTCCGCGCCTGCCGCACCACGCTGCCGGACGCGCCGCCGCCCTGCCGCCACGTCCACCTCTACGCCGCCGACCTCGCCCGCGGGCCGGACGGCGCCTGGCGCGTGCTGGCCGACCGCACCGGCGAGCCCGCCGGCCTCGCCTACGCCCTGGAGAACCGCCGCATCATGGCGCGCGTGCTGCCGGAGCTGTTCCGCGGCGCCGAGGTGACCCAGCTGCGCTCGTTCTTCGACACCTGGCAGGACAGCCTGCAGCGTCTGGCGCCGGCCGGTGCCGCCAACCCCGGCCTGGCCCTGCTCACCCCCGGCCACAGCGACCCGCGCTGGTTCGAACACGTGGTGCTGGCCAGGACGCTCGGCTGCGCGCTGGTCGAAGACGGCGACCTCACCGTGCGGGACGGCGCGGTATGGGTGAAGACGCTGCGCGGCCTGCAACCGGTGCACGTTCTGCTGCGCCGGCAGCGCGGCGGCGCCATCGACCAGCTGGAACTGACCGGCGACCCCGGCTGCGGCACGCCCGGCCTGCTGACGCCGTGGCGTGACGGCAGGCTGGCCGTGCTGAACGGCCCCGGCGCCGGCTACGCCGACGCGCCGGGCCTGGCCGCCTACCTGCCGGCTTTGTGCCGGGTGCTGACCGGGCGCGAGCTGGCCCTGCCATCGGTGCCGACGCTGTGGCTGGGCGACCCGGACAGCCACGCTCGCGTGGCCGCCGACCTGCCCGGATTTCGTATCCTGTCGGCCACCGACCGCAGGGCCGAGGCGCACGTGCCGGCGCAGATGGCGCAGGACCAGCTGGGAGTGCTGCGCGCCAGGATCGCCGAGCGGCCCTGGGCGTACGCCGCGATGGTCGCACCGCCGGCCAGCTTCGCGCCGTGCGTCGGCGACGGCGAGACGCTGGAGCCGAACCCGGTATGCCTGCGCCTGTTCCTGGTGTTCGATGGCACCGCCTGGCGCCCGCTGCCCGGCGGGCTGGCGCAGATCACCGAGGCGGCCGACCTGCTGGGCGGACGGCTGCCGCACAGCGCGGTGTGCAAGGACGTCTGGGTGCTGCAGGAGGAGGGCTTGGACATCTACGGCCCTGCCAACCTGCCCGTGCCGCCGCTGCAGTTACGCCGCACTCAGGGCGACATGCCCAGCCGGGTGGCGGACAATTTCTACTGGCTCGGCCGCTACCTCGAGCGGCTCGAGAATGCGGCACGGCTGATCCGCACCGTGCTCGGCCGGCTGGGGCGCGACACGCTGCTGCCGCGCGACGTGCCCGAGCTGGAGACGCTGGTTGCCTGTCTGGTCGATGCCGGCATCGTCAACGAGGAGCTGGTTCAGGGGGCGGGATTTGGCCAGCTCGCCGACCTTCTGGTGCGCGCGCTGGGGGGCGAGACCGGCACCATCGCGCGGCTGACGGGGCGGGTGCGCGACCTGGCCGACACGCTGCGCGACCGGCTCAGCGGCGAGATGCACGCCGCCATCGCGCAGGACCTGCGCCGGCTGAAGGGCAACCGCGTGCTGCTGCGGCCGGACCAGCGTGCGGTGGGCATCGGGCTGATGGCCGACTTCGCCGGGCAGGTGCTGCAGTTCTGCGCCACCGTCGCCGGCTACACGGCAGAGAACATGGTGCGCGGCGGCGGCCGGCTGTTCCTCGACCTCGGCCGGCGGATCGAGCGCGCCCAGGCGGTGGCCTGCCAGCTGGCCCACGCGCTGGACCACCCGCCGGAGCGCATGGAGGCCGGCCTGACCCTCTGCCTGGAGCTGTGCGACAGCGCCATCACCTACCACGCGCGCTACCTGACGGTGATCCAGGCCGCCCCGGTGGTGGACCTGGTGGTGGCAGACGAGGGCAACCCGAGGAGCCTCGGCTTCCAGCTGGTCACCGCGCGCAGCACGCTGGCGATCCTGGCCGGGCGCGACGACGCGCCGGCCGCCGCCGCGCTGGACGCGGCGATCGGGCAGACGCGGCTGATGGTGGCCGACCTGACCGAGGCGGACGACCAGGCGGCGCTGGCGGCCGGCCTGCCGCCACGGCTGCGCGCGGTGGCCGACAGCGTGGCCGCGGTGTCCGACCAGGTGATGCGGCAATACTTCGCGCTGCTGCCGGTCACCTTCACCGACGGGCTGCAGTGATCTACCGGGTCTGCCACCGCACGCGCTACGACTACGCGACCGAGGTGGACCTCGGCACCCACCTGCTGCACCTGCAGCCGCGCAGCCTGCCCTGGCAGCGGGTGATCGCCAGCACGCTGCGCCCCGAGCCCGCGCCGGCCGATCTGCGCTACGGCACCGATTGTTTCGGCAACGCCTGCGCCTGGCTGTTCCTCGAAACCCCGCATGCGCGTTTCGAGGTGACGCTCGACGCGACCGTGGAGGTTCGCGCGCCCGCCGTGCCGGACCCGGCCGCCACGCCTGCTTGGGAGCTCGTCGCAGCGGCGGCGTTCGGCGGGCAGGGGGCGGCCTGCGAGGCGGCCGAGTTCCTGTTCGACAGCCCGAAGGTGCAGGCCATCACCGAGGCGCGCGACTACGCCGCGCCGTCGTTTCCGGCGGGGCGGCCGGTGCTCGCCGGCGTGATCGACCTCAACGATCGTATCGGGCGCGACTTCACTTTCCGCGGCGGTGTCACGTCGGTCGACACCACGGTGGCGCAGGTGCTGCGGCAGCGCGCCGGCGTGTGCCAGGATTTTTCCCACCTGATGATCGCCGGGCTGCGCGCGCTGGGTTTGCCGGCGCGTTACGTGAGTGGTTACATTCGCACCAGGCCGCCGCCCGGGCAGCCACGCCGGCGGGGTGCCGACCTGTCGCATGCCTGGGTAAGCTGCTGGACGGGGTCGACCCATGGCTGGGTGCACATCGATCCCACCAACTCGATCCTGATCAGGGACGAACACGTGGTGTTGGGCTGGGGACGGGATTTCTCGGACGTGAGCCCGCTCTACGGCGTGATCCTGGGCGGGGGGAAACACAAACTGTCGGTGAGCGTGGATTTGGAGCCGGCGGAGATCGAGGCTTGAGGGCGGGCTTGCGTGTGCCGGTTGGGCTCTGCCTGACGTGTGGCAAGGATCGACCACGACGACACGAAGGACACGAAGACGCCTCCTGTCGTCCTGCGGCGTGCGCGTGCCGGCTGCTTGATCTGTTCGGTCGTTGCTGAGGCTGTTGGTCGCGGCGGTATGCTTTGACGCTGGGTTGGCGAATGCAGGCGTGTGATGGGCAGCAGCAAGGTTGGGTGAAGGCGAGCACCGGCACAGGAATGCTGGAGAGTGCTGAGTCGACTCCGATGAGCGTGTGGAGCTCTGCCTTCTGCGCGGCAAAGAGGCACCTCCGACACGATCAGGACGCTAGGAGAACTCAGTTCGTGCTTCAGTGATGGTGTTTGGTCGAAGCTGTGTCCTTGGTGTTTTTGGCGGTGAGTCTTCGCCTTGGCTCCGCAGGTTTACGAGGGCAGGATGGTCGTGCCTATGCGGGGCAGCAAGCGAGCGTGACGGCGGGCGTCGGCCGCTACTTACAGGAGTTTTCGCGTGAGAGTCGGCGTGGGTGAGCAGGGCGAGCTGTGCCTTCAGCAAGGTAAGGATTCAGCACCGAGGACACCGAGATATCTCAGTTCGTCCTTCAGCCAAGTATTGCCGCCGCTTTCTTCTTGGTGTCCCTGGCGGTAACTGTTTCCTTTGGGTCCGCATTCGAACGAGGGCAGGATTGTGATTGCATATGGCAGCAGGCGCGGATGACGGCAGGCACCGGCCTGGCGCTGGCGGAGCGGGTTGCGTGAGAGTCGGCCGCGAAGCTACAGGCGTGCTCTGCCCTGAACGTAACGGAAAGGCACCGCCGAAGACACCACGCGGTCTTGGTTTGTCTGGTAAGGGAGGTGGTCTGATCGCTGCTTTCTTCATCGTGCCCTTCGTGGCGAATCCTTGCTGCGGTCCCCGCGCGTGAACGACGCCGGAAGCGCCCATACAGTCACGCAGGGACTCCTCGGCGGCTACGACAAGGGCGCCTTCTTCTGCGAGTTGTCCGACTGCGCCACCCACGACCCCGCTGTGGCGCTGATCCTCGAACGGCTGGCGGCGATGGACCCGTCCGAGCTGGCGCGGCGTGCCAAGATCGCCGAGCTCGAGCTATACAACCAGGGCATCACCTTCACCGTCTACTCCGACAAGGACGCGATCGACCGCATCCTGCCGTTCGACCTGATCCCGCGCGTGCTGACCGCGCGCGAGTGGGACGTGCTGGAGCGCGGCGTGCGCCAGCGCGTGGCCGCGCTGAACGCGTTCATCTGGGACATCTACCACGACCAGGCGATCCTGAAGGACGGCGTGGTGCCCGCACACCTCGTGCTCGGCAACGCCAACTTCCGCCGCGAGATGATCGGGCTGGACGTGCCGCACGGCACCTACGTGCATGTCTGCGGCACCGACATCATCCGCGACCAGCACGGCGCCTTTCTGGTGCTGGAGGACAACGCGCGCACGCCGTCGGGCGTGAGCTACGTGCTGGAGAACCGCACGATGATGCGGCGCATCTTCCCCGACCTGATGGACGGCATCGCAGTGCGCCCGGTGGGCAGCTACGGCACGATGCTGCAGGCGGCACTCGCCGAAATCGCACCGGCCGACGTCGCCGACCCGCAGGTGGTGCTGCTCTCGCCCGGCATCTACAACTCGGCGTATTTCGAGCACATCTTCCTGGCGCGCGAGATGGGCGTGCCGCTGGTGGAAGGCAACGACCTAGTGGTGCAGGACGGCAGCGTGTGGATGCGCACCACCGCCGGCCTGGCACCGGTGCACTCTATATATAGACGGTTGAACGACGACTTCCTCGACCCCGACGTGTTCCGCGCCGACAGCACTCTGGGCGTGCGCGGGCTGATCGATTGCTGGCGCCGCGGCAGGGTGGCGATCGCCAACGCGGTCGGCACCGGGGTCGCCGACGACAAGGCGATCTACGCCTACATGCCGCGCATCATCCGCTACTACCTCGACGAGGAGCCTGTGCTGGCCAACGTGGAGACGCACATCTGCGGCGAGGACGAAGGCCTGCGCTACACGCTCGACAACCTCGAGCGGCTGGTGGTCAAGCCGGTGGGCGAGTCCGGCGGCTACGGGCTGATCATCGGCCCGCACGCGACGCGCCAGGAGATCGCCGACTTCCGCGTGCAGTTGCAGGCGGACCCGGCCAACTACATCAGCCAGCCGATGATCAGCCTGTCGGTAGCGCCGACGCTGTCGGGCGAGCGATTGATGCCGCGCCATGTCGATCTGCGTCCGTTCGCGATCACCGGGAAGAAGACGTGGGTGTTGCCGGGCGGTCTGACGCGCGTGGCGCTGCGCGAGGGCTCGCTGGTGGTGAACTCGTCGCAGGGCGGCGGGTCGAAAGACACCTGGGTCCTAGAATGACCCTCGGTCGAGGTGCCTGCCAAACTTGCCCTGGTGGCCGTCTGACGCGCATTTGTCATGCGACAGCGTGCTACGCGCACGACGCTCCGGTGCTCACGGCCATTAAGGCCGCTCCGCTCCGGTGCTCGCAAACGCACGCCAGCCGACTCACCAGGCTAGGTTTTGCAGGCACCTCGTATCCTGAACCGTCGCCAGTTTTGCGAAGTGCTCGTCGGATGTTCCGACTGACCAGGCCAGGTTTTGCAGGCACCTCGTATCCTGAACCGTCGCCAGTTTTGCGAAGTGCTCGTCGGATGCTCCGACTCACCAGGCTAGGTTTTGCAGGCACCTCGTATCCTGAACCGTCGGTAGTCTTGCGAAGTGCTCGTCGGATGCTCCGACTGACCAGGCCAGGTTTTGCAGGCACCTCGTATTTCGCACCGTCGCCGGTCCGGCGAGATGCCGGTCGGACAGTCCGCGACAGCCGAGACAAAGTCTTTTCGCTTCTTTTCCTTCAGAAGAAGGCCTTCCTTTGATGGCGGAAGACCCACCCCGCCGCATCCCCATGCTGCTCTCCCGGTACGCCGAGGCCCTGTTCTGGCTCGGCCGCTACATGGAACGCGTGGAGAACCTGGCCCGCATCCTCGACGTCACCGACACCTTCGTGCGCCACGGCGTGGACCAGTCCGGCTGGCGCAGCGTGATCCAGATTAACGCCGACGAGGAGCGGTTCACTAAGCTTTACGGCGAGGCCAACGCGGAGAACGTCGCCACCTTCTATTTAGTCGAGCGCGACAACCCGACCTCCATCCTGTCGTCGCTGTTCGCGGCACGGGAGAACGCGCGCACGCTGCGGCCGCTGATTCCGATCGAGCTGTGGGCGCAGATCAACGTGTTCTACAACCACGTGCGCCAGCTCACCCCGCGCGACGCCGCACCAAGCCGCGTCTCCGGCCTGTGCACGTATTTCAAGGAACAGTGCCAGATGCACGCCGGCATCATCGACGGCACGTTCTACCGCGACCAGAGCTGGGGGTTCTACTGCGTCGGCAAGTACATCGAGCGCGCCGACCAGACCTCGCGGCTGGTGGACATCAAGTACCACACGCTGCTGCCCTCGGTGGACGACGTCGGCAGCCAGCTCGACATCAGCCAGTGGCACGCGCTGCTGCGCGCCGCGTCCGGCTACCAGGCCTACCGCAGGATGCACCCGAGCTACATGACTCCGGCCTCGGTGGCGGGATTTCTACTGATGAACCACTCGTTCCCGCGCAGTGTCACGCTCTGCGTGCGGCAGATTGAGTACTACCTGGGTCAGCTCAGCTCCGGCTATGGGCTGCGCGGGGCGTATGCTGCGCAGGAACACCTCGACAGCCTGCGGGCGGCGTTGATGGACCAGACGATCAACCAGATCCTCGCGCGCGGGCTGCACGAGTTCCTTGACTGGGTGCAGCTGCAGCTGATCGGGCTGCAGGACGTGATGGCGGCGTCGTTCTGGCGCAAGGCGGAGAGCGACGTGGTGGGGCAGACGCAGACTATGTCGATGGGCGGGATGACGATGACGCAGACGCAAGGCAAGAAAGGCCTGCTTTTCTGACGAGACGCCTGCCGAACATGTTCCGCCGGCCTGGCCCGTTTGTCGTGCGGCATCGCGCTGCGCGCACCAAGCAAAACTCTCCGCACGGACCGGCGGCGCGGGACAACCCGAACCACTGACACCAGCTGCCCGAGACGTTGATCGATGCCAGGCAAAACAAGCGGTTCTTTTGAAAAAAGAACCAAAAAACTTTTGTTCCCTTGGGTGTACGCTGCGGGGGAGTCCGCGACAGCAGGAACAAAAGCTTTTTGCTTCTTTTTCTCGAAAAGAAGGCCTTGCTTTCTGGCCGGCCGCCATCGCAGGAGTAAATGTTTCAGACTGCTGATATAAGGTGCCCGCAACCGCAAGCAGGCCTCCTCACCAGGCCAAACCGTGCAATCACGCAATCCGGAGCGTCGCCGGCGAGCGCGCGATCGCGACCCAAAAATTTTTGGTTCTTTTTTTTCAAAAAAGAATCGCTTTCTTCCTTCTTAGGGAGCCCGCCCCATGTCGTGGATCAGCGCAGAGCAGGCCTGGGCGCAGCTGCGTGCCTTGCCCGTCGCCACGCTTGCGGACCGGACGGGCGGCGCGCCCCTGCTGGTGCTGGCACCGCATCCGGACGACGAGACGCTCGGCTGTGGCGGGCTGATCGCCACTGCCTGCGCCGCCGGCCAGGACGTGCACGTGTTGGTGTTGACGGACGGCACGGGGTCGCACCCGCGCTCGGCCGCGTACCCGGCTGCGACACTGGCAGCACTTCGGCAACAGGAAAGCCGGCTTGCGGCAGAGGCTCTGGGGCTAGCGGCGGCCCGCGTCTCGTTCCTCGGCCTGCCGGACACGCGGTCGCCGCACGAGGGGGCAGGCGCCGAGCAGGCCGCGCAGGCCATCGCGCTGCACGCCGGCAGGGTCGGTGCGCGCGCGATCTTCACCACCTGGCGCCACGACCCGCACGGCGACCATGGCTCGGCCAGCAAGCTCGGCGCACGTGCGGCCGCGCTGACGGGAGCCGCCTTGTTCGAATACCCGGTGTGGGGGTGGACGTTGCCGCCGGAACAAATGCTGCACGGCGGGGCGGCCAGCGGGTTCCGGCTGGACGTGAGCGCGCATGCTGCCGCCAAGCGGCGGGCGATCGCTTGTCACCGCTCGCAGCTGGGACAGGTGATCGAGGACGATCCGGAGGGGTTCACGATGCAGGCGCGCTTTGTGGCGCTGTTCACCGGGGAGTACGAGACGTTCGTGGAAAGCGAAGGCCTTCTTTTCTGAAGAGAAAAAGCAAGAGTCTTTTGTCTCCGCTGTCGCGCGCTTGCGGGACCAACCGTCTCATACCAACCGGCCTGAAGGTCGACCGTCCCAAGCAAGCAAGGCCTTCTTTTTTGAAAAAAAGAAGCAAGAAACTTTTGACTCCGCTGTCGCGGACTCTTCCGGAGAGCGCGCGACAGCGGAGTCAAAGTTTTTTGGTCCTTTTTTTCAAAAAAGGACTGCTTGCTTTCTAGGAGTCAGCACCAACGCCAACTGTTATCAGGTTCTGACCAGTGACAGATGAAGCAAGCGCTTGTTTTCTAAAACCAAAAAACTTTTGTTCCCTTGGGCGCGGACTGCAGAAACCTCCGTGATAGCAGAAACAAACGTCTTTTGCTTCTTTTCTTCAGAAAAGAAGGCTTGCCTTCCTGCCGGACGTCGAAGGGTCAACGTCCAGAGCCGTTCGCATTACTTTCGCAGCAACTGCTCCACCAGGGAGGTGATCTGCGCCAGCTTGAACGGCTTGCGCAGGAAGGCGTCGTAGCCGCCGATCCGGTCGGCAATCAACGCCTCCGGCAACGCACACATCAGCACGAACGGCACGTCGCATAATTCCGGGTCCTCGCGCATCGCGCGCAGTAGCGCTGCGCCATCCATCACCGGCATCATCAGGTCGCTGATCACCAGGTCGGGCCTGGTGTCGGCCAGGCGCTCCAGCGCGTGCCTGCCGTTCATTGCCGTCAGCACGCGGTGGCCGTCGTCTTCGAGCAGGGCTTCGAGCAGCTCGCCAATGCCGAACTCGTCATCGACGACGAGGATGGTCGCCACGCCTCATCGTCCTGGGATGGGGCGGCTTGTCTCTGCCTGGCCCCGACCTGACGCGGTGCCCGCGCCCTCGCCGTCAATCAGCACGATACCCCCTGCTCCGATCTCGAACGTACGCAGGCGTGTGTCGAAACTGCTGTCCCGCAGTTTCATGACCGAGACCACACGGCTGAGCACGCCGTGCTGCTCAACGTTGCGCAGCATCAGCAGGTTTTCCGCGATCGGCGTAAGCCGGCTCAGCGGCGGGCGGGAGACCGGGCCCACCAGTTCGGGCACCTCGGCGGTGCACAGGGTTGTGACACCCATCTCGCGCATTTGGCTGGTCAGCGCGCGGTAGAACAGCACGATGCGCTCGGGCTGCACGGTCATGTCCTCGAAGCCGAGCAGCCCGTCGATGGCGACCCGGCGTATGCCGGACGTGCGCACGCGCTCGATCAAGTCGCCGGCGACGCGGTCGATCAGGTCCTCGGACGGACCCTGCCACAGGAAGCTGACCGCACCGTTTGCCACCAATGACGGCAGGTGCTTGGCGATGGACGTGGCGCGGGCGAGAAGCTGCGGCGGCGTCTCGTAGAAGCTCAGCATCAGCCCCGGCTCCTCGGCGCTGCAGCAGGAGAGGAACTGCAGGGCCAGGCAGGTCTTGCCGGCGCCGGTGGGGCCCAACACCACGGTGGACGAGCCGGACGGCAACCCGCCATGCAGCATCCCATCGAGGTCGGGGACGCCGGTGGAGAGCTTCTCGTGCGCGCTGCGCACGCGCAGGTCGCCGGGCAGGGGCAAGGCCTCGATGCGCGGCCACACGGTTATGCCGTCTTCGGAGATACGCACGGCGTGGCGGCCGCCCAGATGGTCGCTGCCGCGGAACTTGCGCACCTGGATGTCGCGCTCCACGCGCCAGGCATATGTGGTGTCGCGCAGGGTGATCATGCCGTCCACCATGGTGTGTTCGGGACGATGGTCGGCGGCCTCGATGCCATGGCCGGTGCTGGTCAGCAGGAACATCGTGCAGTCCGCCGCAGAGGCCAGCATCTGCAATTCGTGGACGAACTTCTTCAGTTCCAGCTCGGTGTTGGCGTAGGATTCCGCGGCCACCAACCCGTCGAGAACCAGCACGCCGGCGGCATGCGTCACGATCTGCCGTCGCAGCATGGTCAACAGGCCTGCCAGCCCGTCGCGTTCGAGCAACTGAAACGCGCTGACGTAGCTGATCTCCCGGCCGACGCGCGCTTCGTCGAAGAAGGTGAACTGCCGGAGGTTCGCCAGCAGCCGGTCATGCTGTTCGGAGAGCAGGGTGACATACAACGCGCGTCCGCCGCCTCCAGCGTGGGCGTAACATATCTGGTTGCTTAGCGTCGTCTTGCCGGCACCCGGCGGGCCCTGGATAATGTAGAGTCCGTTGCGGACGAAACCGCCCAGCAGCAGCGTGTCGAGCCCGGTGATGCCGGTGCGCAGGCGTTGGGCCGATGTCGGATCTGCGTCGTCGGTCATCGGCGTGGTCGTTCCTGCGCAGCCTGGCCCGCGGTTCTACAAGTCTTCAGCTGGGCGCGACAGTCCTGCGTGCCGGCTCGGCGTACAGCGCCTTCATGCCGGCCTCGGTAGCGGGGCAGCGCCCGCGCTCGGTGATCAGGCCGGTGATGAGCCGGTGTGGTGTCACGTCGAAGGCGGGGTTGGCGGCCGGGCTGCCGTCCGGCGTGATACGCACGGTGGTGATGCTGCCGTCGTCGGCGCGGCCGGTCATCGTCGTCACCTCGTCCTGTGCGCGTTCCTCGATCGGGATCGCGGCGACGCCGTCGTCGATCGTCCAGTCGATAGTGCCCGACGGCAGGGCCACGTGAAACGGCACGTCGTTGTCATGGGCGGCGAGCGCCTTGAGGTAGGTGCCGATCTTGTTGGCGGCGTCGCCGGTGCGCGTGACGCGGTCCGCGCCCACGATGACGAGGTCGACGCGGCCGTGCTGCATCAGGTGGCCGCCGGCGTTGTCGGAGATGATGGTGTGCGGCACGCCGTGCTTGCCGAGCTCGAATGCGGTGAGTGCGGCGCCCTGGTTGCGCGGCCGGGTTTCGTCCACCCAGACGTGCACGGCTATGCCGGCATCATGCGCCTTGTAGATCGGCGCTAAAGCGGTGCCCCAATCGACGGTGGCGAGCCAGCCGGCGTTGCAATGCGTCAGCACGTTGACCGCGCGGCCGGGATTGGCGGCGGCGGCATCCGCGATCAGCGGCAGGCCGTACTCGCCGATCATCTCGTTCTGCGCTGCGTCCTCGTCGGCGATGGCGCGCGCTTCGGCGTAGGCGCGCTCCACCCGGTCGGGTGCGCGCGTGTTGCGCAGCACGGTCAGCATGCGGCCCAGCGCCCAGGCGAGGTTGACCGCGGTGGGCCTGGTCGCAGCAAGCATTGAAGCGGCCTGCTCCATGGCGTCGGTGCTTGCATCGTTGCGCAGGGCGAGTGCGAGGCCGAACGCCGCGGCCGCACCGATCAGCGGCGCGCCGCGCACCTGCATGGTGCGTATGGCGTGGGCGACCTGTGCAGCGTCGGTGATGTGCACGATGTCGACGGACCAGGGCAGCCTCGTCTGGTCGATGATGCGCAGCGACCAGCCGTCGTGCTCGTCGATCCAGGCGCTGCGGTAGGGTGTGCCGTCGATCTTCAACGTTGGGGGTCTCCTTGGACGTGAGCAAGCAAGCGGTTCTTTTTTGAAAAAAAGAACCAAAAACTTTTGTTCCTGGGGTTGTGCCGTGCTGGAAAGGTCCGCGACAGCCGTAACAAAGTCTTTTGCTTCTTTTCTTCAGAAAAGAAGGCCTTGCTGCCTTGCTAGAGTGTCAGATCCGCTGATGCAGCACGCAAACCAGCGTAAACAGCCGGCGCGCGGTTTCGAAATCCAGCTCGACCTTGCCGGTGAGCCGCGCCACCATCAGCTCGGCACCCTCGTTGTGCAGTCCGCGACGTCCCATGTCGATGGCCTGTATGCTGGCTTCCCGCCCGTCCTGGATCGCGTGCGCGTAGCTTTCCACCAGCAACTGGTAGTCCTTGATCAGGCGTCGGAACGGGCCGAGTGCGAGGCCCAGCGCCATCAGCGGAACGCCGGCTTCGCTGCGCACGTCGAACGCCATGCGGCCTTCCACGATCGAGAGGTGGAGGACGAAGGGGCCGGTAAAACCGTGCGGTGCGAACAGGTTTTCCACCGCCAGGTCGCGCACCGCCTGATCCTGGTCGGCCTGTTGCAACAGCGAGAGCTGGCCGCGCTTCTCGCCGTCCAGCACCACGCGGCAGAGCGAGCGCTGCTTTGCTTCGGCTGGCGGCGTCTCAGCCATCGATGCTGATCTCGGGCGGCTTCATGAAGCCGAGCTTCATCATCAAACCCACCGTCGCGCCTTTCACCGGGCGGATCAGCAGCAGCACGAGCGCGAGCGTGCCCGGCAAGAAAATCATCAGCTCCAGCCCGACCGACAAGGTGGCCAGGCGCTCGAAGGCGACCAGCGCACCGATCACCACGTGGGCGACGATGAACACCACGAAGTAGGGCGGCGCATCGTCCACGTTGATCAGGCCGAGCGGGGCTGCGCAGGCATTGCAAACCGACGCAACACGTAGCCAGCCGGTGAACAACCTGCCTTGTCCGCATGCCGGGCACTTGCCGGCTGCACCGCGGCCCACTGCCGTGAGCATCGGCGGCGCGGGCCACAGCGAGGGTTCCGGTTTGCGGTTCGGCTGCCAGCGCTCAGGGAGGGAATCCGGCATCGATGCCTTCCAAGTTTGTCATCCGGACCTGGTCCGGCTGGCTGGAAGCTGGTCCGACTGGGCCTGCAAGGCAAGCGTGTCGGGCGTTTCCGAAGGGCCGGCGCGCATCGCCGCCGTGCAGGCAACGGCTTTGCCTTCTTGCCGACGCGTTTGCCGCACACCAAAGGACTGCTCGCGCCGCATCGGTGCAACCACTTTGAGCCTTGCCAGGGCGCGCCGGCGACCGCGTGCGCCCACTAACCCGACGGGACCGCCATGCTGATCGCACGAACACGCCACGATCTTGAAGCAGCGATGCAGCAGTTGCGGGCACGGGCCGCGCCGGTGACGCTGGTGCCGACGATGGGCGCGCTGCATGCCGGCCACCTGTCGCTGCTGGCGCGCGCACGTGCGCAAGGCGGGCCGGTACTAGCCTCAATTTTCGTCAACCCGCTGCAATTCGAACATGCGGGCGACCTGCAACGCTACCCGCGCGACGAGGCGGGCGACCTGGGTTTGCTCGACGCTGCCGGCTGCGACGCGGTTTGGCTGCCCGGCGTGGAGGAGATGTATCCGGCAGGCGAGGCCACATTCATCGACGTGGCGGGACCTGCGCTCGGCTGGGAGGGCGAAGCACGGCCGGGACATTTCCGCGGCGTGGCCACCGTGGTTGCGAAGCTGTTCGGTCAGATACGGCCGGACGCCGCGTGTTTCGGCGAGAAGGACTGGCAGCAGCTGCAGGTGATACGCCGCATCACGCGCGACCTCTGCCTGGGTGTTCGCATCGTCGGTGTTGCGACGATGCGCGAGCCGGACGGGCTGGCGATGTCGTCGCGCAACCGCTTCCTGGACGCGGACCAGCGCGCCACGGCGGCGGTTCTGTACGCGGTGCTGCAGCGCGCAAGCGTGGCACTGCGGGGCCGGCCGGACGCGGAGACTGCGCTGTACGCCGCGCGCAGCGAGCTGGCGCAAGCCGGCCTGCAGGTGGACTACCTGGCACTGGTGGCCGGGCAGAGCCTGCAGCGCATCGCAAAACCCGAGGCGGGAGCGCGGCTGATTGCTGCCGCGTGGCTGGGCAGCGTACGCCTGCTGGACAATGTGGACGTCGGGTGACGGGCTGATCGTCAGCCTGCATCAGGCATCTTTCGGGTTTCGGCGGTGCGGGACTTGGCCTGGCAACACGTGCGCGTGAGGCAGATTGCGGCATGTCGGACACGCGACATGCAGGTTGCAACGATTTAAGACGCTAATTCGCGGCTTGACCGTTGCTTTTCGTTGACAGCGCAGCGCGCGCGGCAGATAGCGAATGCAGCGCATGTCTGCGAGCTGCGATTCGCGAAGTTGTCATCCGCAGTGCACGCGCGAAACCGGGAGCGACGATCGCTGGACGCGCCTCTGCCTACGGCCACCTTCACCGAGAGCAGCGCGTCGGCATGCGGTTCGGCGGTGAGCGCCCGGTGCGCATCCAGCCGCCGCGTGCGGCGGGTACGCCCCTGTCAAAAGGAGCCGGCTACGTAACCGACCGTTCGATCCCGTGCGCCACACGGCATATTATCCAAGGAGCATCGCCACCATGAGCACTGAAGAGACCACCGGAAAGCCAAAGCGCGAACGCGCGATGGCAGTCAGGTCCACTACGCGGCGCGGCGCCGCCGGCACCACCAAGTCCGCCGGCCGCGCGACAAAGGCGACCACCACGCGTAGCACCAAGGCTGCCGCCCCGCGCGGCACCAAAGCCGCTGCTACACGCGGCACGAAGGCTGCCGCCACACGTGCAGCCAAGCCGGCTGCCACGCGCGGCACGAAGGCTGCCGCTTCGCGCACTGCGAAAAAGCCTGCGGGGCGCACGGTGAAGGCTGGCAGCACGCGCACCACGAAGACGGCAACGCGCGGCACCAAGGCCGCCACCACGCGCAAGGCCGCGACCGCTCCGCGCACGACACGTGCAACGGCTGCCAAGACGCGCGCCACCGCGACCCGCACGACGCGGACCGCAGTGCGTGGCACCAAGGCTGCTACCACGCGCAGGGCCGCGCCTGCACGCACCACGCGGAGCACGGCTGCCAAGACGACACGCGGCGCTGCGGCCAAGTCCACCACGCGGGGCGCGGCGAAGGCCACTACGCGCAAGCCTGCAACCCGCGCTGCGAGCACCCGTATCGCCGCCAAGACCACCACGCGCGGTGCCAAGGCGACGACGCGCACGACGAAGGCTGCCGCGCCGCGCAAGCTTGACGGCCGCACGGTCGCCGGCCGCAAGGCCGCCGCTGCGCGCGCCGCCAACGGCACCGGCCGGGCATCCACGCGTGCGGCCCACTCGGAGCCAGTGCGCAAGACCCGCCGTTCGCGCCAGCCGGCTGACGTCGCCGACAGCACATCGATGACGATGCACGCCGAAGCTGAGCCGAAGCGCCGCGGCCGCCGGAAGAAGGTCGTCGAGGAAGCGACCCACGAGCCCGAGGCCCACGAGCACACCGAGGAGCACGGCGATACTTCGGACGAATTCGAGATGAGCTGAAGGCAAGTCGTATTCTTCAGTAGGAAGCGAAAAGTTTTCATCATAGGAGCGCGGCGCCTCGAACGTCGCGCCTCCTGAGGTGGAGGCTTTTTGCTTCCGTCTTCGTTTCGTGTGTCCGCCTAGGATTAGGTCTGCTCAAACCCGCGTCTTCAGGCTTTGCGGACCGCTCGCCGACATCGCCATCCTCCCGCCCGCGGCGTAGCGGCTGGTTTGCGGTGCGGTGCGGGCGGCCTTGGCGACCAGGTCCAGCACCCGGCGCTGAACCCGCATTGCCCGCTTCAGCAATTGCCTGTTCTCCTCTGCCAGGCGGCCAAGCTTCCTCATGCCGTCGCCAACATCCGGATCGGGATCTGCCGCACGCCAGGCGGCCGCCAGCGCGTCTGCCGCGGCATGCTTGGCGGCGAGCAGGCTGCCGGCGCGGGCGAAATCCATCGCTTCCAGCGCCGCGTTCTCCTGAGTCAACAACGTGCTCAGCCGCTCGATGGCTTCGTCCATCGTCGGGGTGTGTATCTTCGTGCGCGACATGGTGTCGATCCGGGTCATGTTCGTCATTTGCCTTTCTCCTGCAAGCGCAGCATCTGCTGGTAGACAGGCTTTGCCAGTCCCAGCCCGCCGGTGTGCGCGATGTGTTTGGACATTTCGGTGAGCAGCATCGGCTTGAACGTGCGCTCGGCCTCACCGCCGCCGGACGGCCCGTCTGAACTGTCGGTCGTGTCGTCGAACATCGGCTTGAGCAGCTCGTTGAGTGCGACGGCGGTGAAGTCCTCGCCAGCCTTGCGCAGCTTGTCCTGCACGGACTGCGGTACTTGCAGCCTGGCTTGGCCGCTCTGCTGCGCCTGGCTTGCGGGATCTATCGGCATCAACGCACCTCCAAGTCGGCCTGCAAGGCGCCGGCGGCCTTGACGGATTGCACGATGCTCAGGCCGCGCGGGCCCACGCCCAACGCGTTCAGGCTGGCCACCGGGTCACGCAACGTGGGCGCTGCGTCGAGTAGGCCGAGCTTGTGGTCGTGCTGGGTGTCAACGCTGATGGTGCTGCGCGGCACGGTGGTGGTGCGGCCGTTGCTGAAAGGCGCGGGTTGGCTGACCTCGAGCGTCTCGGACACCCGGATGTTGAGGTTTCCCTGCGCGATGGCCACAGTGCTGATGCGCATGTTGGCGCCCATCACGATCGTGCCGCTCGCCTCGTCGATGACGACGATTGCGGGGGTGTCCGGCTGCACGCGCAGATCCTCGATCGTGGTGAGCGCGGCGATCACGTCATGGCCGTGAAGGTTCAGCGCCACCGTGCGGGGGTTGGCCACGCGCGCGGTGCCGTAGCCGAGCGCTGCGTTGACGGCGGCTTCGATGCGGCGCGCGGTGGTCAGGTCCGGGTTGCGCAACGCGAGCGTGACCTCGTCGCGCGTGCCGAGCGCGCATGCCACTTCGCGTTCCACGATGGCGCCGTTGGCGATCTTGCCGGAGGTGGGCACGTTGCGGGTGACCGAAGACCCCGACGCGCCGAGCGCGGCGATGGCGCCGGTGGTCACCGCACCCTGGCCCACACCGTGGACTTCGCCATCCGCCGCCAGCAGAGGTGTGACCAGCAGCGTGCCGCCCGAAAGATTGGTGGCGTTGCCGATGGCGGAAACCGACACGTCGATCCGGCTGCCGGTGCGTGCGAAGGCGGGCAGGTTGCCGATCACCATGACGGCGGCCACGTTCTTGGTTCGCAGCTTGGCGATCTGGTCGCGCGTGTTCACGCCCAAACGTTCGAGCATGCCGACCAGCGACTTCCGGGTGAACACCGCGTCGCCCAGCTTGTCATTGGTGCCGTTCAGGCCGACCACCAGCCCGTAGCCGACCAGTTGGTTCTCCCGCACGCCCTCCACGTCGGCGATGTCTTTCACCCGCACCTGCGCGTGCGCCGGCAGCATACCGGCCACCAGCAGGCACAGCGCCACTCTTTGCCAGACGGCAACTATTTTCCGGCAGGCTGTGCCGGGCCAGTGGATCAGGAGCGCAGACGATGCGGCGAGCGTTGGCATGGCAGCAGGAAAACACGAATAGGTTTCCGGAAAGTGCACGCTGCACCGGCGCCGCGGGGCAGGGGGCGTGATGCTGATCGGGCAGACTGGCGCAGCTCCGCCACCGGCCACGTTACGCGGCGCGGCACGCAGGTGCGGCGAAAGCTTCGCCGTGGCGGAGCACGACGCCTGGAGGCCGTGGAGCTGCCGGCGTCACCTGCCCTTGCGCAGGCGGGTGCTGTCGTCTCTCTGGCTGCCGCGCCGGCGGGCGAGAGGCGGGCAGCAAACCCTGCGGCCGACAGGCAAGCGGCAGGACATGGGCAGGCGATGCTGGGCGCGCTGGCAGGGCTGCAGGCGGCCACCCTGGGCGGCGGCGGGGCGTCTGCCCAGCATGCTTGCCGGGCTCGCGCGTAACCTGCCGGAGGCTGCCGACCCTGGGCTGGGCGCCGTGCTGCAGGCCATCGCCCAGCGGGCCGCCGTCGAGCTGGCTCGCTCGGCGTGAACGTGGCGGGCGGCGCGGCCACGCCGCCCGCCGGCATGCGTGACGATCGTCACAGGCGTGCTTGGCGAGCGGGGGTTGCTTGTCTATAAGCCGCGCCAGTTGCCGGGACGCGGGTGTCGATCGGTCACCCCACGGCTTGGAACAACGAGGATCGGCCGATGATGCTCACGCTGCCGCCTGACTACCGGCCATCCGACAGCGAGGAGTTCATGAACCCGCTGCAGGTGGAGTATTTTCGCCAGAAGCTGCTGCGCTGGCGGGCCGACCTGCTGCGCGACGCCGACGACACGCTGGCGAGCCTGGGCGAGGGCGGCATACTTGAAGCCGACATCACAGATCGCGCCAGCGTCGAGACCGACCGCGCGCTGGAACTGCGCACGCGCGATCGGGCGCGCAAGCTGGTCTCGAAGATCGACCAGGCGCTGCAGCGGATCGAAAACGGGCAGTACGGCCATTGCGACGAAACCGGCGAGCCAATCGGGTTGCGCAGGTTGGAGGCGCGGCCGATCGCCACGCTGTCGCTTGAGGCGCAGGAGCGGCACGAGCGAATGGAACGCGTCCACCGCGACGAGTAAGCAAGCAGTTCTTTTTTGAAAAAAAGAACCAAAAAACTTTTGTCTCCGCTGTTGCGCGCTCACCGGAGAGGACCGCGACAGCGGAGATAGGAGCTTTTTGCTTCTTTTTTTCGAAAAAGAAGCGCTTGCTTTGCCTCAGAACGGCAACAGGATGTTCAGCGCCTGCTGCCCATACCGCGTGGCCACCGACGCGGCCGTCACCTGGATCACCTGGCCGGAGACGCGGATCTGCACTGCGTCGGTATCCGGGATGTCGATCGAAACGAGCGCGGTGAAGTGCCCGTCCGTCAGGCGCCATCGTGAACGTGCCGTCGCGGTGTAGGCGGTCTCGCCGGACGGCAGCGCCACCTGGAAGTAGCCGTTGCCCTGGATCGCCACGTTGAGCGTGTTGCCGGTCTGCGCCAGCGTGCCCTGTTCGGTGATGCGGTAGATCGCCGCGGTCTTCACGCCCAGGTCGATCTGCGCGCCGGACGACACCACGGGGCCGTTGTCCGAGCTGTTGGAGCCGACGCTGCGCATGTTCTGGTAGATCAGGTCTTGGAACTCGGCACGCCGGCGCTTGAACCCGGGGTGCTCATGTTGGCGATGTTGTTGGAGGCCACCTTCACGTTGGTCTGCTGCGCCTGCATTCCGGTGCCGGCGACGTCCAAGGCGCGCATGGCGCTGTCTCCTTATATAGTGTGTGCTGTCAGGACGCGGCGGGTGCTGCGATCTTGTCGATCGCCGATCGCCGATCGACGACTGCCGGCGCTGGCCTTCGGCTTCCACCCATCTATGTGACGAACTGGAAGTCGCGCGAGGTGGTCATCATCCGCACCAGCTCGGCGACCGGCTGCACGTTGCTGTCTTCCACCGTGCCCTGCAGGATCTTCGGCCGCGCCATCGGCGAGGTCGCCGTCTCCGCGCGGAACAGCCGGCTGCCTTCCGCCGTCATCCGGTTCGCGTCGTTAGGCGTCACCACGCCGATCTGGCCGATGGTGCCGTTCTGGCTGCGCAGCGTTCCGTCCGCCTGGACGGTGAGGTTGGTGTCGGATTGCGAGACGGTCATCTTCTGGCCGCTGGTGTCGAGCAGCGCATCGCTTGCTTCGTCGGTGATGGTGCCGTTCTTTTGCATCGTGAAACGGCCCGCGCGCGTCAGCCGGTTGCCGGCGGCGGTCTGCACCGTGGACCAGCCGTCGCCCGACATTGCGAGGTCGAGCGGGTTGCCGGTCTGTGTCAGCGCGCCCTCGGTGTGGTCACGGTAGGTGGCGCGCGTCTGGGTAAAGGCGATCACGCGGCCGCCGCGCGGCTCGGCGCCGGCGGGTTCGCGCTGTAGCCAGTCGGCGAACACGCTGCGCTCGGCGCGGTAGCCCGGGGTGCTGGCGTTGGCCAGTTGTTGGCCACCACGTCCATCGCCTTGGACTGCGCCACCAGGCGGGAAAGGGCGATGTTGGTCGTGTTATCCAAGTGCTGCACTCCGTGCCGGTGGTCCGCCCACGTCACAGCGCAAGCCGCGTGCCAGGGTCCGCCTCCCGGTTTGCTTGGGTGCGGCCTCGTGGCTGGGCATTTCCTGCCGGGCGAATCCTGCCCAGGCGGCGCCAGGCGGCACGGATCGCCGGCCGGTGCGCCGCGCACTGCGGCACACGGCAGCGTGCGGGAAACCGGTCAGACCGCTCGCGTTGGCCTTGCGCCGGCGGGGTGCGCACAGGCGCATCGTGCCGCAACCAAAAACGAGGATCCAACGATCATGCGGACATTGAAGATGACAGCGCTGGCGTTGTGCGTGGCCGGTCTGGCGAGCGGCTCGGCCTGGGCGCAGGCCGCCGGTGGCGCGGGCGGCGGCGGTGGTGCCGGCGGCGGCGCTGGCGCGGCGGGCGGTGCCGGCGGCGCGGGCGCGGCAGGCGGCGCGGGCGCGGGCTCTGCGGGCGGCGCCAGCGGGGCTGCCGGCACCGGCAGCTCCGGCATGGGCACCGGCACCGGCAACCCCAGCAGCAGCGGCGCTGCCGGCGGCGGCATGGGTTCGGGCAGCAGCGGCGGCAACATGGGCACCGGCGCTGGCACCGGCACCGGCATGGGGACCGGCACCGGCACCGGCGTAGGCACCGGCACGGCCACGCCCAACGGGGTGACCAGCGGCGCCGGCGGCACCACCAGCTCCGGCGGCATCGGCAGCGGCACCAGCTCTCCCAGTAATCCGGGCGGCGCACAGGGCAGCACCGGCGCCGGCACCACGAATTCGACCGGCGCGCCCGGCAACGCCGGGTCCGGCACCCCGCCGCAGTAAGGCGACACACCCAGCGTCAGGCTGCCAGGGTGCTCGGCCCCGGCAGCCTGCCGTCCGCCATCTTTCCCTCCGCCACCCCAGCGCCTAGGTTCGGCCGCCCACCAGCCCGGAAGCCGAACCGCGATGATCACCGCCGAGCGTCTGTCCAAGATCAGCCCCAGCCAGACGATCGCTATCGCGTCCAAGGCGCGCGCGCTCAAGGCCGCCGGGCGCGACATCATCAGCCTCTCCGCCGGCGAGCCGGATTTCGACACCCCTGAGAACATCAAGCAAGCCGCCATTCGCGCCATCGAGGCGGGTGAGACAAAATACACCGACGTGTCCGGAACCCCGGCGCTGCGCCGCGCGGTGGCCGCGAAGTTCCGCCGCGACAGCGGAATCGACTACAAGCCGGAGGAGATCATCGTCTCCACCGGTGGCAAGCAGGTGATCTACAACGCCATGGTCGCCACCCTGAACCCGGGCGACGAGGTGGTCATCCCGAGCCCCTGCTGGGTCAGCTACCCGGACATTGTGGCGCTGGCAGAGGGCACGCCGGTGATGGTGCCGTGCAGCCAGAACAACGGCTTCAAGCTGCGCGCCGAGGACCTCGAAGCCGCCATCACGCCGGCAACGAAGTGGTTCATGCTGAACTCGCCCTGCAACCCCACCGGTGCGGGCTACTCCGCCGCGGAGCTGCGGCCGATCTGCGACGTGCTGCTGGCCCACCCGGACGTGTGGGTGTTTACCGACGACATCTACGAGAAGCTCGCCTATGACGGCTTCAAGCCGGCCACCATCGTGGAAGTGGAGCCCCGCCTGCGCGCACGCACGGTGACGATGAACGGTTGCAGCAAGGCATACGCGATGACCGGCTGGCGCATCGGCTTCGCCGGCGCGCCGGTGGAACTGATCCGTGCCATGGACAAGCTGCAGAGCCAGAGCACGTCCAACACATCCTCGATTGGCCAGGCGGCGGCACTCGAAGCGCTCACCGGCCCGCAGGACACTATCGCGGCGATGGTGGAGGTGTATCGCGCCCGGCGCGACCTGGTGGTGGACGCGCTGAACGCAGTGCCCGGCCTGTCCTGCCACCGCCCTGAAGGCGCGTTCTACGTGTTCCCGAGCATGCAGGGCTGCATCGGCAAGATCTCGGCCGGCGGTGCGCGGATCGACACCGACGAGGCGTTCGTGACCGCGCTGCTGGATGAGCACGGGGTGGCGGCGGTGCATGGGTCCGCGTTCATGTATCCTGGGTATTTCAGGATTAGCTACGCGACGGATACGGAGAGTTTGCGGATTGCGTGCGAGCGGATTGCGGCGTTCTGCGGGGGGATGAAGTAAGCGCTTCTTTTTTTGAAAAAAAAGAAGCAAAAAAACTTTGGTCCGGCTGTCGCGGACGGCTGAAACGAAACGGTCCACCTCGGTACACCCGACGGAGACAAAAGTTTTTTGGTTCTTTTTTTCAAAAAAGAACCGCTTGCTTTCTCGCCTTGTCTCGACGTTGAACCCGCCCCCGTGACCTCCCTCTCCACGCGCCAATCCGCCGTCCCGCAGGCCGCCACCATCGCCGCGTCAGAGCGCGCCCGCGCCCTGCGCGCGCAAGGCCGCGACGTGATCTCGCTGACCCTCGGCGAGCCCGACTTCGCCAGCCCGCCGCACGCCATCGAAGCCGCCCACCAGGCGGCGCTTCGCGGCGAGACGAAGTACCCGGCCGTCACCGGCACGCCGGCGCTGAAGCAGGCGGTCATCGCGAAGTTCCAGCGCGACTCAGGGCTGTCTTTCACCCCGGAGAACATCCTGGTGGGGCACGGCGCGCGGCAGATCATCTACGACGCGCTGACTGCCACGCTCGACGAGGGCTGCGAAGTCGTCGTGCCCGCGCCATACTGGAACGCCTACCCGCTGATCGCCCGGATGGCCGGCGCGGCGCCGGTTTTCCTGCCCTGCGCGGCGCAAGACGGTTTCCTGCCGCGACCGGACGCGCTGGCAGCCCTGCTGACTCCGCGGACGCGCTGGGTGGTGCTGAACTTCCCCAACAACCCGACGGGCGCGGTGTGTCCTGCCAGCCACCTTCAGTCGTTGGCAGAGGTGATGCGCGCGCACCCGCACGTCTGGATCATGTCCGACGACATGTACGAGCACCTGATCCACGACGGTTCGGCAAACGCGACGATGGCGGCGGCCGCGCCCGACCTGGCCGAACGCGTGCTGACGATCAGCGGGGTTTCGAAGACCTACGCGATGACCGGGTGGCGCGTGGGGTTCGCCGGCGGTCCCGCGCGCCTGATCGCCGCGATGGCGAAGGTACAGGGCCAGTCCACCGGCGGCGTCTCGCCGATGGCGCAGGCGGCGGCCGCGGCGGCGCTGAGCGGACCACAGGGCAGCGTGGCGGTAATGCGCGCGGCCTTTGCCGCCCGCAGCGCGCGCGTGGCCGCACGCCTGCGCGGGGTGCCCGGTCTGAGCTGCCATGCACCGCAGGGCGCATTCTATTTGTACGTGTCTGTTGCCGGGCTGATCGGCCGCAACAGTCGTGCGGGCAGGCGGCTGGCTTGCGACGAGGCGGTGTGCACCGCGTTGCTGGAGGAAGCCGGCGTTGCTGTCGTCCACGGCGCCGCGTTCGGCATGAGCCCCTATTTGCGACTAAGCACCGCAGCGTCGGACGCGTCGTTGGCCGAGGCCTGCGATAGGATTGAAGGGTTTTGCAACGACGTGAACTAGAGCATCAACCGACCAAACGGGGTCGCCCGTTGGATAGAGATGCTCGCCAAAATTGAGGGCGAGAGCGTTTTCCGGCGTGCTTATCGATTCAACGAGGTCGGAAAACGCCATAGGAGCGACGAACTAGCCGCTTGTATATGCCCGTCGGACGGTCCGCGACAGCAAGGACAAAAGCTTGCTTCTTTTTCTCGAAGAAGGCTTTCCTTAACTAATATGCAACGTTCGCACTGTTAGGATGAGAGCCATCACGAGGGCCCGATGCACCAGAACGGCCAAAGCCTCCATGTTGCTCCGCTTCTAGCGGCGGCGCTCGACAGCACGCCGTTCGGGTTGCTCGTATTGGAAGCGGACCAGCGCGTAAGGCTGCTGACGCGCGGCGCTGCCGGGCTGCTCGGATTGCCGGCTGCATTCGAGCATGAATCCGTGCCGTTTGCCGACCTGCTCTTCTCGTGCACCAGGCTGGGCGCTGCCAGCCGCCAGGCCCTCTGCGCGGCTCTCCATCAGGCGGACAGAGAACCCGGCGACCTGCCTTTGCACGAGCATGGCGCCACCGGCGCATTCATCCTCTCGGCCGACATCCGGCCTGCGGGTGTGCTCGGCTGGGTGATGAGCCTGAAGGACGTGACGCGCAGCCGGCGGGGCGGGCTGCCGGAGAACGAGTCCTCGGACCCGCTCACCGGCCTGTGCAACCGGCAACGTTTCATGCTGATTCTGCAGGACCGTCTGGCGGCCTGGCGGTCCGTGCCGACGTCTGCGGCGCCGTGCGTGCTGCTGGTGGGCCTTCAACGGCTCAAGCAGGTCAACGACACGCTGGGCCTGGGCACCGGGGATGCGACGTTGCGCCTGATCGGCGAGCGGCTGGCCGGGCTGCTGAGCGACGACGAGGTGGCGGCGCGCCTGGGCGGCGACGAGTTCGCCGTGGCCACCAGCAACACCGGGACGGAGGGCCTGACACAGCTGGCGGGGAGGATTTCAGCTTGCCTGTCGATGCCATGCCCGGTGGACGGCTCGCAGGTGAGCCTCGGCGTGCACGTAGGGCTTGCCTGCGCACCGCAAGGCGGGCAGACGGCGGACGCGCTGGTCGCCAACGCGCGGCTTGCCTTGCAGGAGACGACGTCCCGCGGCACCGCGCCGATTCGCTTCTTCGAACCCTCGCTGACCGAGCGCGTGCGCCTCAGGCGGCTGCTGGAGGCCGAGTTGCGCGTGGCGTTGGGGCAGGGCGAATTCGAGTTGCATTACCAGCCGCAGGTGGACGTCGATCGCGGCTGCGTTACCGGCCTGGAAGCGCTGATCCGCTGGCGCAACCCGCGGCTTGGCCTCGTCTCGCCGGTGAAGTTCGTCCCCCTTGCCGAGCAGATCGGCTTGATCAACGAGATCGGCGATTGGGTGCTGGGTGAGGCCTGCCGCCAGGCGGCGAGGTGGCCCGACGAGGTGACGGTGGCGGTGAACGCCTCGCCGCTGCAGTTCGAGACCGGCCAGTTCGCCCGCTCTGTGGCCAAGGCGCTGGCCGAGACGGGGCTCGCCGCCGGCCGGCTGGAGATCGAGATCACCGAGAGTCTGCTGCTGCGGCAGACTGGTGACGTACTGCAGACGCTCGCGGCTTTGCACGCGCTGGGGGTACGGCTGGTGCTGGACGATTTCGGCACCGGCTACGCGTCGTTGAGCCAACTCAGCCGCTTCCGTTTCGACAAGATCAAGATCGACGGCTCGTTCGTCAGTGCTTCGGACGCCGTGACGCAGAACAGCGCCATCGTGCGCGCGATCGCCACGCTCGGGCAGAGCCTGGGTATTCCCACGATCGCCGAAGGGGTGGAGACGCAGGCGCAGCTCGAGCAGATGCAGGCGGATGGCTGCAGCTGCGTGCAAGGCTTCGTCTTCAGCAAGCCCGTGCCCCCCGCAGAGGTGGACCGCCTGCTGGACCGATTGCGCCGGCCTGCGGCCGGCAACCTTGAATGACGAAACCCTCTGAGCGGATGCGACCGACCGTGCATCAATCTCTTCCTTCACGTGGTTCCGCACTGTGCGAGGCGCCTGGCCAGGTGCTGCTTGCCGCGATCGTCGATCACGTGAAGCTTGGCGTGCTGACGTTTGACGCCGAACTTGTGGTGACCTTCGGCAACGCAACTTTGTGTACCGTCCTCGGCGTTCCAGCCGCGATGCGCGTGCACGGCCGCGCGTTGGCGGAGGTGTTGGACTGTGCCACGGTGCTCGACGAGGCGAGCGTGCAGGGCATGCACGAGCTGTGCATCCGGGCAGTGGGCGCGCGGCAGGCGCAGGAAGGTGTCTTCCCGGCCTCAGGGCAGGATGCGCGGACGCTCGAAGTGCGTGTCGTGCAGCTGGACGAGGCTACGTGGATGGCCACGTTGGAGGACGCGACCGAACGCCAGGCCGAAGAGGCACGCGCGATCGAGCAGGCGATGTGCGACATGCTGACGGGCCTGCCCAACCGGCAGGTCTTCCAGCAGCGTGCCACGCGCGTGTTGGATGACGTGGCGGCCGGCCGGGAGCGTGCGCCGGAGTCGCCGCAAGCCTGCCTGATGATGCTCGATCTGGACCGCTTCAAGCCGGTCAACGACACGCTGGGACATGCAATCGGCGATTCGATGCTGCGCCTGGTTGCCAAACGGCTGCGTTTGGTGCTGCGGGGCAACGACGTGGTCGCCAGGCTAGGCGGCGACGAGTTCGCTATACTGCTGGAAGGCCT
Organism: Acetobacteraceae bacterium; assembly: GCA_965198755.1. GTDB lineage: Bacteria > Pseudomonadota > Alphaproteobacteria > Acetobacterales > Acetobacteraceae > BOG-908. The sequence continues at coordinate 1,071,758 of OZ240673.1, read as the reverse complement.
GGGCGAGCGTGGGTTGGCCGACCTCGCCAAGCGTCTTGTCGACGTGGTTGGACGACCGTATCTGGTCGACGGTCACGTCATCAACATCGGTGTCAGCATAGGCCTGGCGCGCGCGCCGCAAGACGGCGCCCAATACGATCAGCTCCTGCGCAACGCGGACCTTGCGCTCTACCACGCCAAACGCGCCGGGCGAGGCAGGTTCATTTTCTTCGACACCTACATGAAGGCGCGCGCCGCCGCGCGCCGCAGCTTGGAGATGGATCTTCGCAAGGCGCTCGCATTGGCCGAGTTTGTCCTGCACTACCAGCCGCAAGTCGACCTGGAGCGCAATGCGATCGTCGGCTTCGAGGCGCTGCTGCGCTGGCACCATCCGCAACGGGGCGTGATCGCTCCCGGCGACTTCATCCCGCTGGCAGAGGAGATCGGCCTAATTAAGCCGCTTGGCGAGTGGGTGTTGCGCGAGGCGTGTCGCGAGGCGGCAAGCTGGCCGGGCGAGTTGTGCGTGGCAGTGAACGTCGCCCCGCAGCAATTTGCCGATGCCAACCGCCTGGTTGGCGTGATCGCCCGCGTGTTGGCCGAGTCCGGGCTGGCCGGCGAACAACTCGAGATCGAAGTGACCGAGAGCGTGCTGCTCAGCGACGAGGCCTCCGTGCTGGGTGCCTTGCACCAGATACGCGACATGGGCGTGCGGGTGGCGATGGACGATTTCGGCACTGGCTACTCGTCGCTGAGCCAGCTGAGAAGCTTCCCGTTCGACAAGATCAAGATCGACAAATCCTTCCTTAGTGCTGGTGAGGACCTCGACGGGCAGAACGCCGCCATCCGCGCGATCACCGCGCTGGGCGCAAGCCTTGGCATGGCGACGATTGCCGAAGGCGTGGAGACGGTGGAGCAGTTGCAGCGCATCCAAAACGAAGGCTGCGGCTCCGTCCAGGGCTACCTGTTTAGCCGGCCGGTGCCGGCGGACCAGGTAGCCGGAGTGATCTCCGGCTTCGTGTTCCGGCTTGCAAAACCGCTTTCCGCGGCAGTGTGAAAGGATAAGACCAAGTGGCCGTCATCTTTCGTGTGCTCTACTGCAGCCGCAACACGCTCGTCGGCTCACCCGCCAAGATCGACGCCGAGATCGCGCAGATCCTGGAGACCTCGCGCCGCAACAACGCGCGCGTCGGGGTGACGGGAGGCTTGCTGTACAGCGACGGGTGCTTCGCTCAGGTACTCGAAGGACCGATGGACTGCGTCGAAACCGTGTTCGAACGCATTCAGTGCGATCCTCGCCATTCGGATGTGACCGTGCTTCAGGCAACGCCGGTCGACAGACGCGATTTTCCTGATTGGTCGATGGCGTTTGCGGGCGGAACCAAGCGGCACGAGGGTCTGCCTGCGGCACTGGAAGCATGTTCGTCGATGGGCGAGGAGATCATGGAAACGTTGCGTCGCGTCGTGGGACGGGAAGCGGAGTGGCTGGCTGCGGCAGAGTAGAAAGCCAGGCGTTTCGTTCCGAGACGCCGCTGTCGAACGGTCCGCGACAGCCGCGACAAAAGCTTTTTGCTTCTTTTTCTCGAAAAAGAAGCGCTTGCTTCTACTGGCTCTCCTATGCCGCATCGGGGAGTCTACCCGGGCAAGGCGGGCCCGGCACGGTAGTGGCTGCAAGTACTCGCACCCGAAGCAAGAAAGGCCTTCTTTTTCGAGAAAAAGAAGCAAAAAGCTTTTGTTGCGGCTGTCGCGGTCCTTTCTTTTAGGCGGGTACCTCGGGACAATACTAGCTGGCTACTCATGAACCCGCCCATGCTCTCGCCAGCTTCCATTCCAGATGCGCGCGAACAGCCGGCCATTCCGATGCTATGATGCTGTAGACACACGTGTCGCGCAGGCTGCCGTCTCGCGCTCTCTGGTGACTGCGGAGAATGCCGTCCAGCTTGGCGCCGAGGCGCTCGATTGCTCGGCGACTCTGCTGGTTCAGAACGTGCGTGCGGAACTCGACAGCAATGCAGCCGAGCGCATCGAACGCGTAGCCCAGCAATAGAAGCTTGGCCTCGGTGTTGAGCGCCGTTCGTTGCACGCGGTTGGCGTACCAGGTGGAGCCTACCTCGACGCGACGGTGGACAGCATCGATGTGCATGAAAGTCGTCATGCCCACCACCTCGCCCGACGCCAACTGAACCACCGTGAAGGCAAGCATGGAACCGGCTTCGGCCAGCTGCAGGCGGCGCTCGATCTCCGCGCCCATGCCGTCCGGCTCCGGCACCGAAGTATACCATAATCGCCAAAGCTCACCGTCGCGTGCCGCTTCGGCCAGCGCGTCCTGGTGGCAGCGGGAGAGCGGAACCAGCGCTACGTGCTGGCCGGTGAGTGTGATGTTCCGGTTCATTGGTGGCACTGCCGGCAGACAGGAAGCAAAAGCTGCTTTTTCGAGAAGAGACAGAAAGCTTTCATCGCGGCTGTCGCGGACCACTCGGTGACCGTTTGCCGACGCACAAAGGTCTTCGCCTTCTCCTTGTGCAGACGACCTGCACGCTTCAGAAATGCACCGCCCGCCCGTAAGCATCCAGCACCGCCTCGTGCATCGTCTCGCTGACCGTCGGATGTGGAAACACGGTGTGCATCAGGTCCGTCTCGGTCGTCTCCAGCGTGCGCGCGATGGCGTAGCCCTGGATCATCTCGGTGACCTCGGCGCCAATCATGTGGGCGCCCAGCAACGCGCCGGTCTTGGCATCGAACACCACCTTCACCATGCCTTCCGGCTCGCCCATGGCGATCGCCTTGCCGTTGCCGATGAACGGAAAGCGGCCCACCCGAACCTCGTGTCCGCCGGACCTGGCACGCGCTTCGGTGAGGCCAACCGAGGCGATCTGCGGCCGGCAATAGGTGCAGCCCGGGATGTTGGTCCAGTCGATCGGGTGAACGTCGAGGCCGGCGATGTTCTCCACGCAGATGACGCCCTCGTGGCTGGCCTTGTGGGCGAGCCAGGGCGCGCCGGCCAAGTCGCCGATGGCGTAGATGCCGGGCTCGCCGGTGCGGCAGAACGCGTCGATGGTGACGTGGGTGCGCTCGACGGCGACCTTGGTGCCCTCCAGGCCGAGGTCCTCGAAATTGCCGACGATGCCGGCTGCCGAGATAACGCGGTCGGCCGTGATGTGCTGCGCCTCGCCGGCCGTCTCCACGCTGACCGTGACGCTGTCCTCCGCCTGGCTCGCCTGCGTCACCTTCGCGCCGAGCAGGAACTTCATGCCCTGCTTCTCGAAGGCCTTCTGGGCAAAGGCGCTGATCTCCGCGTCCTCAACCGGCAGGATGCGGTCCTGCACTTCCACCACGGTCACCTCGGCGCCCATGTTGCGGAAGAAGCTGGCGAACTCGATGCCGATCGCGCCGGAACCGATCACCAGCAGCCGCTGCGGCATCGTCTTCGGCACCATAGCGTCCTTGTAGGACCAGATCAGGCGGCCGTCGCTCTCCAGGCCAGGCAGCTGACGCGCCCGCGCGCCGGTGGCCAGGATGATGTGCGGGGCGCCGACGGTGGCGATGTGCTTGCCGCCCTTGCTGACGTCGAGCCTGTGCGGGCCGGCAAGCCTGGCGTGGCCGTCGATGACGCTCACCTTGTTCTTGCGCAATAGGTGGCCAACCCCGGAGGCGAGCTGCTTGGCGATAGCGCGTGAGCGCGACACGACGCGGTGCAGGTCGTAGCGGATGTTGTCGGCAGAAAAACCGAACTCGCCGAGATGGGCGAGCAAATGGTTGATCTCCGACGAGCGCAGCAGCGCCTTGGTCGGGATGCAACCCCAGTTCAGGCAGATGCCGCCGAGGTGTTCGCGTTCCACCACGACGGCTTTCATGCCGAGCTGGGCGGCGCGGATGGCGGCGACGTAGCCGCCGGGACCCCCGCCCACGACGGCCAGGTCGAATTCCTGCGGTGCCGGCATCAGCGCTCTCCCGCGCTCAAATCTTCGCCGGCGCGCGCCAGCGTCGCGATGGCGGCGGCAGAGAGGCGTTGCACGGTCCACTCCTCCATCCCGACCGCACCCAGGCCGCGGTAGAACGCGATCGCGTCGGTGTTCCAGTCGAGCACGGACCATTCCATGCGGGCGCAGCCTTGCTCCAGCGCGCGCTGCGCCATGGCGCGGAAGAACGCCCGGCCGATGCCTGCGCCCCGATGCTGCGGTTCGACGTAGACGTCCTCCACGTACAGCCCGCGACTGCATGCGAAGGTGCTGAAATTGTAGAACCACAGCGCCAGGCCGACGATTTGTGCGTCCACCTCCGCCACCATCGCGTAAGCCGCTGGCCGCATGCCGAACAGCTGTTCGGCGAAGCTATCCGCGGTTCCGCGTGCGTGCGGCAGCAGCTTTTCGAACGCGGCGAGCTCGCGCACCAGGCGCGCGATATCGGCCGTGTCCGCCGGCATTGCGTCGCGCAGGGTAAAGCGTGTGGTCGACACAGCTTCCATCACAGCATCCGGGTCTATCACAGCATCAGGCCGAGCGGGTCCTGCACCAGCGCACGGAAGCCGGCCAGCCACGCGGCCGCCAGCGCACCATCGATGACGCGATGGTCCACCGAGATCGTGCACGACATCACGGTGGCCACCGCGAGCTGTCCGTCGCGCACGACAGGCCGCTGCTCGCCGGCGGAGACGGCGAGGATGGCGGCCTGCGGCGGGTTGATGATCGCGGCGAAGTCGCGCACGCCGAACATGCCCATGTTGGATATCGAGAAGCCGCCACCCTGAAACTCGTCGGGTTTCAGCTTGCCGGCCTTCGCGCGCTCGAACAGCGCGCGGCCCTCGTTGGCGATGGCGGCCAGGCCCTTCTGGTCGGCGCGGCGGATGATCGGCGTGATCAGCCCGTCGGGAATGGAGACGGCTACCGAGATGTCCACGTCGTCGTAGTGGAAGATGCCGTCCTCGGTGAAGCTTGCGTTCACGCCGGGCACCCGGCGCAGCGTGATGGCGCAAGCCTTGATCAGCATGTCGTTGACGGAAAGCTTGTAGGCGCCCGGCCCGTCTTTCGGCGAACGCGCGTTCAGCTCGGTGCGCAGCTTCAGTAACGCGTCGAGCTCCACGTCGATGCTGACGTAGAAATGCGGAATGGTCTGCTTGGCCTGCGCCAGGCGCCGCGCAGTGACGCGCTTGACGGTGCTGAGCGGCACCAGCTTGCCGGGCGCAGTGATGGACGGTGCAGCCGGCGCCGGGGCGGCTGCGGGCGGGGCTTGTGCGGGCGTGGCCAGCGCTGGCGCCGCCGTGGCGCGGGGCGCCTCCGGACGCGGCGCCGGCGGTTGCGCGGACGCTGCGCCGCCATGGGCTGCTTCAACGTCGGCGCGCACGATGCGTCCGTTCGGCCCCGATCCCTTCAGCGACGAAAGCTCGATGCCGGCCTGCTGCGCCATGCGGCGTGCGAGCGGCGACGCGAAGATGCGTTCGCCGGGCGCGTGGCCGTTCGCCATCGGGTTGCCAGCCGGCGCGTGCGTAGCAGGCACCGGTGTGCCCGGCGCAGGCGCGGCGGATATCGGCTGGCCCGGTGCCGCCACCGTCTGCACCGGCGCGGCCACCTCGCCCGCGTCCTGCTTCGGCGGCGGCTTGGCGCTGGGCGGCGCCGCACCCGCCTCGCCGACCAGCACAGCGATCGGGTCGTTCACGCGCACGCCCTGCGTGCCGTCCGCCACCAATATCTGGCCGAGCACGCCCTCGTCGACGGCTTCGACCTCCATCGTCGCCTTGTCGGTCTCGATCTCGGCGATGACGTCGCCGGCGCGGATGGCGTCGCCCTCCTTTTTCAGCCAGCGGGCGAGCGTTCCCTCGGTCATCGTGGGGGAGAGCGCGGGCATCAGGATGTTGGTGGACATGTCGTCTCGCCCTGCACAGACAGAAAGAAAGGCCTTCTTTTTCGAGAAAAAGAAGCAAAAAGCTTTTGTCTCCGCTGTCGCGCGCTCGCGGGAGAGTCGCCGATAGGGAGCAAAAGTTTTTTGGTTCTTTTTTTCAAAAAAGAACCGCTTGCTTAGACAATCTTCCGCACCGCATCCACCACCCAGCCTGGCTGCGGCAACGCCAGCTTCTCCAAGTTCGCCGCGTATGGCAGCGGCACGTCCAACCCGGTCACCCGCACCGGCGGCGCGTCCAGCCAGTCGAACGCGCGCTCGACCACCTGCATCACCACCTCGCTGCCGATGCCGGCGTAGGGCCAGCCTTCTTCGACCGTCACCAGGCGGCTGGTACGCTTGACGCTGTCCACTACCGTGTCGATGTCGAGCGGCCGCAACGTGCGCAGGTTGATCACCTCCGCTTCCACGCCCTGTCCGGCCAACGCCTCGGCAGCCTTCAGCGCCACGCCCACCATGATGGAGTAGGCGACGATGGTGACGTGCCGGCCCGCGCGCTCGATCTTCGCACGCCCGATCGGCAGGGTGAAGTCCTCGGCCACCGGACACTCGAAGCTCTGCCCGTAGAGTATCTCGTTCTCCAGGAACACCACCGGGTTCGGGTCGCGGATGGCGGCGCGCAGCAATCCTTTGGCGTCGGCCGAAGAGTACGGCGCCACCACCTTCAGTCCCGGACAATGCGCGTACCAGCTCGCGTAATCCTGGCTGTGCTGTGCGGCGACGCGGGACGCCGCACCGTTCGGCCCGCGGAAGACGATCGGGCAGCCCATCTGGCCGCCTGACATGTACAGCGTCTTGGCGGCGGAGTTGATGATCTGGTCGATCGCCTGCATGGCGAAGTTGAACGTCATGAACTCGACGATCGGCCGCAAGCCGGCCATCGCAGCACCCACCGCCATGCCGGTGAAACCGTGCTCGGTGATCGGCGTGTCCACCACGCGGCGGGCGCCGAACTCGTCGAGCAATCCCTGGCTGATCTTGTAGGCGCCCTGATACTGGGCGACTTCCTCGCCCATCAGGAACACGGCCTCGTCGGCGCGCATCTCGGCCGCCATCGCATCGCGCAGCGCCTCGCGCACCGTGGTCGGGCGCGTGGCACCCCAATCCTGTTCCGGTGCAGGGGCGGCCACCGTGTCCGGCGCGCGGATCTGCGCGGCGCGGTCGGCGATCTCGCGCTCTCCCTCGCCCTCCGCCGCCACTTTCGGCAGCGCCGGCGCCGATTGCTCGGCCTGGGGGTAGGGAGCGTTCCCGGCAGGCTGTGCGGCGCTCGCGTTGTCGCCAGCCTGTGCAGGTCCCTGACCCGCATCGGAACGGGCAGCCTGTCCACGCGCGCCGAACGGGCCGGCGTTCGGACCGGAGCGGGGCTGGGCGGCGGATCCGCTCGCGCTGGCCTGGGTCGTTGGTGCGCCGGCGCCAGGCTGCCCGGCGGTCATGCCGGCGGCGGAGGAGGCGGCACCATCCTCGCCCAGGACGGCGATCGGCGTGTTCACCGCAACCCCGTCGGTGCCCTCGTCGACCAGGATCTGCGAGAGCTTGCCCTCGTCGACGGCTTCGACCTCCATCGTCGCCTTGTCGGTCTCGATCTCGGCGATCACGTCGCCGGCGCGCACCTCGTCGCCGATTTTCTTCAGCCAGCGCGCCAGCTTGCCCTCCGTCATCGTGGGCGACAGCGCCGGCATCAGCACCTGCGTCATGCGGCGGTCTCCACCAGGATGTCGGTCCACAGCTCGGCCGCGTCGGGCTCGGGGCTGGACTGCGCGAACTCGGCCGCGTCGTTGACCAGCGCGCGGGTCTCGTCCTCGACCGCCTTCAGCTCGGCGTCCGCCACACCCATCGCCAGCAGCCTGGCCCGCGCGGCGGAGACCGGGTCGTGGTGCTCGCGCATGTCGGCCACCTCCTCGCGGGTGCGGTACTTCGCCGGATCGGACATCGAGTGGCCGCGGAAACGGTAGGTCTTCATTTCCAGCAGGTAGGGACCGTTGCCGGCGCGGCAGTGCGCCAGCGCTTCCTCCGCAGCGGCGTGCACGGCGAGCACGTCCATGCCGTCCACCTGGCGGCCGGGGATGCCCCAGGGCGCGCCGTTCTGCGAGAGGTCGCGCGAGGCCGACGCCCGCTCCACGCTGGTGCCCATGCCGTAGCGGTTGTTCTCGATGACGTAGAGGCAGGGCAGCTTCATCAGCGCGGCGAGGTTGAAGCTCTCGAACACCTGGCCCTGGTTGGAGGCACCCTCGCCCATGTAGGCGACGGCCACGTTGCTGTTGCCGCGGTAGTGGTTGCTGAACGCCAGGCCGGTGCCGATGCTGACCTGCGCGCCGACGATGCCGTGGCCGCCGAAGAAGTTGCGCTCGCGGCTGAACATGTGCATCGAGCCGCCCTTGCCGCGGCTGTAACCGGTGGCCCGGCCGGTGAGCTCGGCCATCACCCCGCGGGGCTCCATGCCGGTGGCCAGCATGTGGCCGTGGTCGCGGTAGCTGGTGACCACCTGGTCGCCAGGGGTCAGCGCCATCTGCACGCCGACGACCACGGCTTCCTGACCAATGTAGAGGTGGCAGAAGCCGCCGATCAGGCCCATGCCATACAGCTGGCCGGCCTTTTCCTCGAAGCGGCGGATGCGCAGCATGTCGGCCCAGGCCTGGCGCAGGCGGGCGGACGGGTCGGACGGGGTCGCGTCGGGCATGCGGGGCTCCGGGTGGGCTTCCACCAAGACCTTAGCGCGTGACGGGCGGTCAACAAGGGTTGCATGCGGGTGCATGGCATGGCGGGCGCTGCGGGAGCACTGGCGCAGGGTCAGGTAGGAAGCGTTTCTTTTTTGAAAAAAAGAACCAAAAAACTTTTGTCTCTTGGGGGGGCGTCGAGGAGATGCTGCGACGGTGCTAACAGGTGTGGCACAGGAGGGCTTTGCTTGGCTCAGTAGAGCTTTTTTTCCTGCCCATACGGCACGACGACGTCGTTCGGGTCCGCCACGTTCAGCATCGCCCTCGCCCGCTCGTCCAGCGTGTCGGGATCGATGTGGTTGGCTCGCAAGCCGGCAACGCGGGTCTCCCAAGCCTGGCGTTCCGCCTCCGCCGCAGCCAGCTCGGCCTTGGCAGTGACGAGCTGCTGCTGACGCATCGCGTAGGATCGCAGCCCGTGGTCGCCACGTAGGGCGTTCCAGCCGAAATAGGTGGTCAGGCCGAGGAACAGCAACGGCGGGATGGCGGCCTGGGCCAGTCGCTTTGCGCCGCGGACTATGTTCACCGAGTGGCCCCCCTGATCGCTTCGGCAGGATAGCGCAGGCAAGGCGAGGCAAGCAGTTCTTTTTTGAAAAAAAGAACCAAAAAACTTTTGCTCCCTGTCGGCGACCTATCCGGCGAGCGCGCGAAGCGGAGACAAAAGTCTTTTGCTTCTTTTCCTCAGAAAAGAAGGCCTTGCTACCTTTTCTTCCGGCCCTCCCAAATCGCCCGCGCATCGAGCCGCCGTCCCAGCGCCAACACTCCCAGTTCCACCGTCGCCACCACCCGCGCCTCCGCCTCCGCGTGCCGCACCTCGCCCCGCCACAGCGCAGCGATGTCCGGCGCCTCGTCCGCGCTCTCGCCCACTTCGAGCGCCGGCAACGCCAACTCCTGCCGCCCCTCGCGGGCGACCCACAGATGCGCGGTGACCGGCCGGCGCGGGTTGCGTTCGGCCTCGCCGCCGCCGCCTTTCAGCACCAGCAGCCGTGGCTGGCGCAGCCGCTCGGCCACCGCGAGGTGCGTCTCGATGTAGGGCGGGTGGAACACGCCATCCACCGCGGCGGGGGCGCGGGCCGGGTTCAGCAGCCTTGCCACCGTGTTCAGCGGCGAGCGCAGGCCAAGCAGCCGGCGCAGGCCCAGCAGGCGGGCCAGCATGGGGCTCATCACCTCGGCGGGCAGGTAGGCGAAGCGGTCGCGATCCAGTCGCACGCGGGCATCCGCCGCGCTGGACGCCGGCGTGCGGCCGAGCTGCGCCAGGGCGTCGGCCACGCTGGTGCCGCCGGTGAACTCGTTGGTGCCATGCATCAGCACCCGCACGCCCGAACCGGCAAGGGCGAGCGCCGAGAGCAGGAACCATGGCGCGCCACGCGTGCGGCCAGCGCCGTAGGACGGCCAGTCGAGGTCGGCCTGCGCGTCCGGCATCTGCGTGGCGGACGCCGCACCCTGCACCAGGCCGGTGATCTCCTCGGCGTCTTCGCCGCGATAGCGCAGCAGCATCAGGAACGCGCCGACCTGCACCGGGTCCGGCGCGCCGGCCAGAAGCATCTCCATCGCATCGTGCGCTTCAGCGCGGGTCAGCGCACGCGACCGGCCGGGGCCGCGGCCGAGGGTGGCGACGTAGGTGGCGAAACGGGCGGTCTCCGTGTCGCTCACGCGTGCCAGCTCCCGGCAAGCCGGCTGGGCCGCTGCCGCTGCGTGGTGATCGGGCCAGTCGCCCCGGAACGGGTCCGGGTCGCGTCCGCATCGGTCACTGTGGCAGGCCGTGTGCGGGCAGGGCGGCATGCCATTCGTCCGATGGCCACCGTGTTGGTCGTGCGGCTCATCGGTCCGTGGCCCAGGCGGCTGCGCCAGGTTGGCCCGGGCTGCCGGACGGCGTGCTGTCGGCAAAGCGGTTGCCTCGCGCCGTGTCGTCAGGCGGCTGGCTGGCTGAGGCCGGCGCCTCGCCTTGCCACACGCCGTCGCGCCACGTGCCGAGCACGCCGAGCGACCCGTCGAACAGCACCAAGTCGGCACGCGCGCCGGGCGTGATGCGGCCGAGCTGGCCGTCGAGCCCCAGGAACGCGGCCGGTGCCTCGCTGGCCATGCCGATCGCCTGGGCCGCCGGCACGCCGAGGCTGCGCACGCAGAACCGCACAGCGTCGGCCAGACAAATGTCGGCGCCGGCCAGGGTGCCGTCCGCGGTGCGCAGGCTGCCGCCGGCGCGGTGGATGGTGCGGCCTTGCAGCTGGAACTCCGTTATCGGCGTGCCGGTGGGCGGCATGGCGTCAGACACCAGGATGATGCGGCCCGGCCTGGCCGCAAGAAGCAGGCGCAGCATGGCCGGGTGGACGTGGATGCCGTCAGCGATCACGCCGCACCACGTCCCCGCCTCGGCCAGGGCGGCGCCGGCAACGCCGGGCTGGCGGGCGGAGAGCGGCGGCATCGCGTTGAACAGGTGGGTGAAGCCGGCCACCCCGGCAGCCACCGCTTGCGTCGCGCGCTCGAACGAGGCGGCGCTGTGGCCGGCGCAGACCCGCACGCCGGCGCCCGCCAGGCGGCCGATCGCCGCGTCCGGCACGCATTCCGGCGCCAGCGTCAGCAGCACCGGGCCGGCGCGGGCGCACAGCATGTCCAGGTCGGCCTGATCCGGCGTGCGGATCAGGCCGGCCGGATGCACGCCTGGGCGCTCGCGGCTGATGAACGGGCCTTCGAAGTGGATGCCGAGCACGCCGGCCTCCGGCTCGGGCACCACCTGGTTGGCCGCCAGCATCGCCGCGCGCGTATCGGTGATCAGCGTGGGCAGGATCTGCGTGGTGCCGAGCCGGCGGTGCGCCGCGGCAATGGCGCGCGCGGATGCCTGGTCTGGCCGGTCGTTGAACAGCACGCCGCCGCCGCCGTTCACCTGCAAATCGATCAGACCTGGTGCCAGCAGGCTGCCCGGCGGCAGCTGCACGCGCGCGGCCTGCAGCGCCCCGCCGGCCGGCAGCACGGCGGCGAGGCGGCCGTCCTCGACGAGCACGCCGTGACTGGCCAGCCAGGCGCCGTCCGCCAGCACCGCAGCACCCACCAGGAACTGTGCCGTCATGCCGGCGGGCAAGCTCGATTTACAGCGTTAGCCCAGGCCGTTAGCCTGCCGCCTCCGCCAGCCACAGGATGACCAGCCATGTCCGTCGCAGACATCGAGAGCACCTTCGCGTCCCGCCTGGACAAGTTCAGCGAGCTCGGCGCGAAGCTGAAGTTCGACTTCGGCGACGACCGGCTGTTCATCGACGGCACGCAGACGCCGGCGGTGATGAACCACGACGACGAGGACGCTGATTGCACGATTGCGGTGAACCCCGACGACCTGGAGAAGATCATGCACGGCCAGCTGGATGCGACAATGGCGTTCATGACAGGCAAGCTGAAGGTGAAGGGGAATACGGGCATCGCGATGAAGCTGGCGAGCGTGCTTAAGTAAAGGAAGCAAGCGGTTCTTTTTTGAAAAAAAGAACCAAAAAACTTTTGCTTCTTTAGGCGCGTGGTGCGGGAGTTTCGCGAACAGCGCTGAAACGCAGCGCGGGCTTCAGGCCTGCCCTTGCTGTCGCGGACTCTCCCGCAGCGTACACCCAGAGACCAAAAGTTTTTTGGTTCTTTTTTTCAAAAAAGAACCGCTTGCCTTGCCTTTCTTGATTGAGACCCGTGCCCTCCCTTGCACGGCGCGTCGACTGCGTATCGAATGCACACGATGGGCACCACCCTTCGCTACCGTCCGTTCGGCGCCTTTCGTTTCGTGCTCTCCATGTTGGTGCTGCTGCAGCACGGCCTGGTGCTGCTGGAGCGGCCGGCGCGCGAGGTGTTCTACGACCTCGAGCTCGGCGCGTTGGCCGTTGCCGTGTTCTTCGCGCTCTCGGGCTTCATCGTCGCCGAAGCGACCGACAGCTTCTACGCCGGCCGCCCGGGCGCTTTCCTGACCAACCGGGTGCTGCGCGTGGCGCCGCCTTACCTCGCCGCGCTGCTGCTGACCATCCTGGCCGATTGCTGGCTGTACGGTGCCGGCCGCCTCGTCCCGCTGGACGCCACCTTGGCGGGCCCGCCCTGGCAACCCCGCGTGATGCTGGCCGCGGTGGCCGAGATCGTGCCGGGCCTGCCGGCACGTCGCATCAGCGGGCAGGACTTCTCCTTCGTCCCCTTCGCCTGGACCTTACGGGTGGAGTTCGCCTTCTACCTGGCGGCCTTTGCCACGTGCTGGGCGGCCAGGTGGGCCGGCGCGGGCGCGCAGCGGCGCATCGTGGGCGCCGCCTTCGTCGCAGGCTACCTGCTGTTCGGCGTGTTCCTGCTGCGCCACGGCGCCGACGGGCGCCAGCTGCTCAACATTCCGTTCTTCGCCTTCGGCGTGGCCGCCTACCTGGCGCGCGGCGGCGCCGCGCCACTGGCGCGGGCGAACCTGCTGGCGGCCGCGTGCTGCGTGCCGGTGGCCTTCGTCCTGTGCGGCGAGCGCGGCCATCCGGTTCTGGCCTACCAGCTGCCGGTCTTGCTGGCGCTGTTCGCGGTTCTGCTGGGGTTGGCGCGCGCGCCGGCGCCGGGCGGCCGCCTGCGGCGCTGGGACCGCCGGCTGGGCGAGCTGTCCTACCCGATCTACATCGGCCACGGCGTGGTGCTGACCTGCCTGACCAGCCTGTCGGCCGCGCGAGGGCTGCTGCCCTACATGGCGGCGGTCGGGCTGTCGTTGGGTGTGGCAATGCTCCTGCACATGGGTGTCGAGCAGAAGCTGAAAGGCGTGCGGGACCGGCTGAGGGGGAGTGCGGTGTGACGAGGCGTTCGTCTGCTGGAACAGGCCAGGCGGCTTCCTGGGCAGTTGCCGCGGAGTGCTTGGATACGTTCGGCCTGGCAAACGTCGCTACCGTCCCCGCCAGGCCGTCGCCAGACGCCCCGGCACGCTCCTGTCGCGCAACACCTCGCGTGCCGCGTTCATCCCCGGCATGCCCGACACCCCGCCGCCAGGATGCGTGCCCGCGCCGCACATGTACAACCCGCGAACCGGCGCCCGATAGCTGGCATGGCCCAGCACCGGACGCGCCGACCATAGCTGATCGAGCGACATGTGCCCGTGCATGATGTCGCCGCCCACCAGGCCGAACGTTTCCTCGAGGTCCGCCGGCGAGAGGAGGCTGCGCCCGAGCACCGAGGCGGCGAAGTTCGGCGCGTGCCGGTTGACCGTGGCGACCATCAGGTCGGCCACCTCCTCGCGCGCGCTGGCCCAGTCGCGGCCGGGCAGGACTGGTGCGACCTGCTGGCAGAACAGGCTGGCGACGTGCCGGCCGGGCGGCGCCAGCGTGTCGTCCACGGTGCTGGGAATCAGCATCTCCACGATCGGCGCGCGCGACCATCCAAACCGCCGCGCGTCCTGGTAGGCGCGGTCCATGGAGTCAAGCGTGGGTGCCAGCACGATGCCGCTCTGGTGGTGTTCGGCGGGCGCGCGGCCCGGCAGGCAGGTGAAGTCCGGCAGTTCAGACAGCGCCACGTTCATCCGGAACGTGCCTGAGCCGCACTTGTAGTTCGCCATGCGGCTGCGGAAATCCGCCGGCAGCGCGTCCGGCTCGACCAGGCGGGTGAACAGCAGCTTCGGGTTCAGGTTGGAGACGACGAGCGGGGCCGCGAGCATGCGCCCATCCTCCAGCTCCACGCCCCGCGTGCGGCCGGCTTGCACCACCACCCGGCGCACCGGCGCGTCCAGCATGATCTGCACGCCTCGCGCGGCGCAGGCCTGCGCCATCGCCTGGGTGATAGCCCCCATGCCGCCCACCGCGTGGCCCCAGTTGCCCTTTTTGCCGCCTACCCCGCCGAAGGTGTGGTGCAGCAGCACGTAGGCCGAGCCGGGCGTGTCCGGGCTCGCGTAGTTGCCGACGATGGAGTCAAAGCCCAGCACCGCCTTGATCGGGTCGCTCTCGAACCAGGCGTCCAGCACGTCGCGGGCGCTCTTGGTGAACAGGTCCAGCAGGTCGCGCTGCTGCGCGAGGTCGAGCCGGCGCAGCAGGTTACCCTGACGCAGGGCGCGCGGCATGCCCCAGATGCCGTCCGGCATGTTGGGCGGCGTCTGCGCTGCGAGCTGGCGCAGCACGTCGCCCACCGCCTCCAGCATCGCATAGTAGGCGGGCAGGCGTTCTGCGTCGCGGGTGGAGAACCTGGCGACTTCGGCCTGGCTGCGTTCGAGGCCGCCGCCGAGCTTGAGGTAGCCGCCATCCTCGGTGGGCAGGAAGTTGGAGATCGGGCGTTCGAGGATGCGCAGGCCGCGCGCGTGCAGGTCCATGTCGGCGATGACCTGCGGGTGCAGCAGGCTGACCGTGTAGCTGGCAACCGAGTTGCGGAACCCTGGGTGGAACTCTTCGGTGACCGCGGCGCCGCCGACGACGCCGCGCCGCTCGCAGATGGTGACGCGCAGGCCGGCGCACGCGAGGTAGAACGCACAGACAAGGCCGTTGTGGCCGCCGCCGATGATGATCGCGTCCATGCGGGTCGCACTTTAAGGCAAGCGGTTCTTTTTTGAAAAAAAGAACCAAAAAACTTTTATCTCTGCTGTCGCGGAGTGTCCTGCAGCACGCGCCGAGAGAACAAAAGCTTTTTTCTTTTTTTCAAAAAAGAACCGCTGGCTTGCCTGGCTGGTGTTCGTCACTCCGCCGGTAGCAGCACCAACTCTTCAGGCCGGACCGTGGCCACGCGGTTCCGGCCCGCTCTCTTCGCCCTGTAGAGCGCTTCGTCCGCCTCCTGCAGCAGCACGGACAGGTCGGCGGTCCCGGCGGCGACGCCTACGCTGACCGTCATCCGGATCTGCCCGCGCGGATGGTCGACCGAGAGCAGCTCCACGCTCTCGCGCAGCCGCGTGGCCAGGTGGAACGCCACCGTCTCCGTCGTCTCGGGCAGCAGGACCGCGAACTCCTCGCCGCCCATGCGGCCGACAACGTCGCCGGGACGCACCGCGTCGTCCAGCGCCTGGGCAAGGCCGCGCAGCGCTGCGTCGCCGCCGGCGTGGCCGTAGGTGTCGTTGATCCGCTTGAAGTGGTCCGCGTCGAGCACCAGCACGGCGAACGGACGGCGCGTCCGGCGCGCGCGCGCCAGCTCCGCCGCACCGCGCTCGAGAAAGCTCGCTCGGTTCAGCGTGCCGGTCAGGCCGTCGGTGGTCGCCAGCCGCATCAGCTCGCGCGCGCATCGCGCAAGCCGGCGCACCATCGGCCGGAAGATCAGCAGCGCCTCGACCGCCAGAGTCGTCAGCACCACGGCCAGGGTGATCCCCTGCAGCGTCTCCAGCTTGCTCAGCTGCGCCTCGCTGTCCTGCTGGTGGCGCACCACCACCTCGTGCAGGCGGGTCAGCAACGGCGCACGCGCTTCGGCGAACAGCCTGTCGAGCGTGCGGTCGAGCGCCGGGCCGGGACTCTGTGCGGCCACCTGGCGGGCGACGACGACGTAGGCGTCCACCTCCGCGTCGAGCGGCCGGGCGCCGCCGAAATAGAGGTCGCGGAAGACGCCCGTGTTGTGGCCGCCGGAGCCGTCCACCGTGCTGGCGGCGAGCAGCTTCCGGTGCGCTGCCTCGAACTCGTCGACGCTGGTCAACAGGTCGCCGCGCGCGGTGGGGGAGCCCAGCCGGTACTGCGCGGCGAGGCTGGCGATACGTTGGGACAGCATCCGCTGCCGGCCGGACACGTTGACGATGGCCGCGGAACCCTCGTGTTCCGAGAGCACCCTGTTGAGGGTCAGGTCGGAGACGATGGTCAGCAGCGCCACGAGGCTGAGTGCCGCGGCGTAGCACAGCGTGAGGTGGCGCTCTGAGAACACCCTGGTCCAGTTAGGGCTTGCGGACTGCGCGGGCATGCTCGTCGCCTTGTTGCAACAGGTTTGAGGCTAGCCGATTCCTTTACGATTGTCTAACGAATAAAATCGTGTGCGGTCCAGACGACAGGCGCCGGCGGGGCGTTCGCATTGCGACGAAAGCAAGTCCTTCTTTTTTGAAAAAAAGAAGCAAAAAACCGTTGTCAGCGCTGTCGCGGACCGTTCAAAAGGCGTGACCTAAGGACCAAAAGTTTTTTGGTTCTTTTTTTCAAAAAAGAACTGCTTGCCTTGTCTTCCTCCGGCCGGGTCTTGGGCGTCTCTATTGTCCAGTGAACTCGGCCGGGCGTTTGCCGAGAAACGCCGCCACGCCCTCGGCGAAGTCCGCGCTGCCGCCCGCCTCGCGCTGCAGCGCCCGCTCCAGGTCCAGCTGCGACTCGAAATCCGACGACAATGCCGCCCAGGCCGCCTTGCGGATCAGCCCCAGCGCGCGCGTGGGCCCCTTCGCCAGCGAGGCCGCGATTGCCGCCGCGGTGGCCTCCACCTCGCCGTCCTCCACCACGCGGTTGATCAGGCCCCAGGCGAGCGCTGTCGCCGCGTCCAGCTTCTCGCCCAGCAGCATCAGCTCCATCGCGCGCACCCGGCCCACCGTGTGGGCCAGCAGCAGCGCCGAGCCGCCGTCCGGCACCAAGCCGACCCGCCGGAACGCCTGCAGGAAGTAGGCGCCCTGGCCGGCCACGATCATGTCGCAGGCAAGCGCCACGGAGGCGCCGATGCCGGCGGCCGCACCGCGCACCGCCGAGAGGATCGGCGCCGGCGAGGCCTTGATGGCGCGCAGCAGCGGGTTGAACGAGCTCTCCAGCCGGGCCCCGGCGTCGAACGCCGCCTCCGCACCCGGGGTCCGGGCGGCAGAGAGGTTGGCGCCGGAGCAGAAGGCGCGCTCGGACCCGGCGAGCACGATGGCGCGCGCAATGCTGCCGGCCGCCTGCAGGTGCGCGGTCAGCGACTCGGCCATCGCCGCGTCCATCGCGTTGAGGGAAGCCGGGTTGTTCAGGCGCAGGGTGACCACGTCGCCGGCCCGTTCGGTGAGGATCGCATCCGCCATGAGGCCGCCTCGTGTTGGTTGCGGGCAGGGGAGCGGCTAGCGTGCGGCGCTGTCAACGGCCCAGGAACGCAACACTATGGACGCCCGCCAGAACGCCCGCACGGCTCGCATCGCTGTGCTCGCCACCGCCTGCGCCGTCCTGCTCGGCGGCAGTGCCGGCGCGCGGACGATGACGCCGCGCGACCTGGTGACGCTGGACAGGGTGTCGGACCCGCACCTTTCGCCGGACGGCACGCGCGCGGTGTACGACGTCCGCAGCACCGACTACGCCGCCAACAAGGGCGTCCACGCGGTCTGGATGGTGTGCACGCACTGCGCGGGAGCCGACGCCGCGCCCTGGCGCCTGGCCGCCTCCGACAAGGGTGCCACCGCGCCGCGCTTTTCGCCGGACGGTCGGGCGGTGTACTTCCTCTCGTCGCGGTCCGGCAGCAACCAGGTGTGGCGCACAGACCTGGCCGCGAGCCGCGCCGGTGCGGCACCGGTGCAGGTGACGCACCTGCCGCTCGACATCGGCAGCTACCGCGTGTCGCCGGACGGGCGCTCGCTGGTGGTCTCGCTGGCGGTGTTCCCCGATTGCGACACGCCGGACTGCACCAGGAAGCGCCTGGACCAGCGCCACGCCGAGAAGGCGAGCGGCGTGCTCTACACGCGGCTGTTCGTGCGGCACTGGGACGAGTGGGCGGACGGCACGCGCAACCAGCTCTGGGCACTTCCGCTCGACGCGGGCGGCCAGGCCGGCACCGCGAAGCCGTTGATGCGCGGCTTCGACGGCGACAGCCCCAGCAAGCCGTTCGGCGGCGACGCAGACTATGCCATCTCGCCGGACAGCCACACCCTGGTGTTCTCCGCCCGCCTGGCCGGCAACAGCGAGCCGTGGAGCACCAATTTCGACCTCTACCAGGTGCCGTTGGACGGGTCCGCGCCGCCGCGCGACATCACAGCCGGCAATTCGGCCTGGGACGCGGCGCCGCTGTTCTCGCCGGACGGAAGCCGGCTGGCCTACAAGGCGACCGCGCGGCCCGGCTTCGAGGCGGACCGGTTCAGCATTATGCTGCGCGACGTGGCCACCGGGGCGACCCGCGCGCTGGCGCCGCGCTGGGACCGCTCTGCCGACGCCATGGCCTGGTCGGCGGACGGGCGCACCCTCTACGTTACCGCGGCGGACACCGGGCACCAGGTGCTCTTCGCGCTGGACGCCAGCACCGGACTGCCGACGCCGCTGACGACCGACGGCCACGTCTCCGATCTCGACGTGGCCGGCACCGAGCTGGTCTACGCGCGCGACAGCCTGGCCAGCCCGACGCAGCTCTACGCGCTGTCCATCATCGGCGCTCCGGCCGGCACTGCGATCACCCCCGTGCCGGCCGGCACTGCGATCACCCCCGTGCCGGCCGGCACTGCGATCACCCCCGTGCCGGCCGGCACGACGATCACCGGCGCGCCTTCCGGCACGGCGGCCACCGGCGCGCCTTCCGGCACGACGACCACTGGCGCGCCTTCCGGCACGACGACCACCGGTGCGCCTTCCGGCACGACGACCACCGGCGCGCCTTCCGGCACGACCTCCGATTCGCCTGCCGCGCACGTCTTGCAGCAGGTCCCCACGCAGGAGGGCGGCAGGCAGCTGACCAACGCGGATGCCGACAAGCTCGCCGGCGTGACGCTGGCGCCCTACCAGCAGTTCAGCTTCACGGGCTGGAACAACGAGACGGTGCACGCCTACGTCATGCCGCCCGCCGGCGCCCAGCCGGGACGGACATACCCGGTGGCGTTCCTGATCCATGGCGGCCCGCAGGGCAGTTTCGGCGACAGCTGGAGCTACCGCTGGAACCCGCAGACCTACGCTGCGGCCGGCTACGCCAGCGTGTTCGTGGATTTCCACGGCTCGGAGGGCTACGGCCAGGCGTTCACCGACTCGATCAGCGGGCACTGGGGCGACCGCCCTCTGGCCGACCTCAAGGCAGGCTGGGCGGCCGCGCTTTCGAGGTTCCCCTACCTTGACGCCAGCCGCGCCTGCGCGCTCGGCGCGTCCTACGGCGGCTACATGGTCTACTGGATCGCCGGCGTTTGGCCGCAGCCCTGGCGCTGCCTGGTGGACCACGACGGCGTCTTCGACAACCGCATCATGGGGTATGCCACCGAGGAGCTGTGGTTTTCGGAATGGGAGAACGGCCACGCCACGCCGTGGGAGAGGCCGGAGAACTACGAGCGCTTCAACGCAATCGACCACGTGGCGGACTGGCGCGACCCGATGCTGGTGATCCATAGCGCGCACGACTACCGCATCCCATTGGAGCAAGGCCTGGCCGCGTTCACCGCGATGCAGCGCCGCGGCATCCCCAGCGAGTTCCTGACCTTCCCGGACGAGAACCACTGGGTGCTGAAGCCGCAGAACTCCGAGCTGTGGCAGGCCACCGTGCTGGCCTGGCTGGACCGCTGGACGAAGCGGCAGTGACGGCAGAAGAAACAGGCAAGGCCTGCTTTTTTGAAAAAAAGCAGCAAAAAACTTTTGGTCCTGCTGTCGCGGAGGTTTCTGCAAAGCGCGCGCAAGGAGGCAAAAGTTTTTTGGTTCGTTTTTTCAAAAAAGAACTGCTTGCCTTGCCTTGACCCGCCGTTGGATCCCGGCGGACCGCCGCGCGGTGTTCGTCGCAGTGGGTGCGCTCGCCGTCTCCATGGTGTCGCTGCAGTTCGGCGCCACGCTGGCGACGGGTCTGTTCCCGCTGGTAGGCGGGCAGGGGGCGACCACGCTCCGCCTGGTGGCCTCGGCGGCGATGCTGGCAGTGGCGCTGCGGCCCTGGCGTCGCATGCCCGCCGTGCGCGCGTGGCCGGCGCTGGCCGGCTACGGCGCGGTGCTGGGGGGCATGAACCTGTGCTTCTTCATGTCGATCCGGACGATCCCGCTCGGCGCAGCCGTCGCCGTCGAGTTCTGGGGGCCGCTCGCGGTTGCCGTGCTCACCTCGCACCGGCGACGCGACTTTGCCTGGATCGGGCTGGCGATCCTGGGCCTGCTGCTGCTCTGTCCGCCGGTGCCTACGCAGCATGGGCTGGACCCGACCGGCCTGGCGTTCGCCGCGGCGGCCGGTGCGGGCTGGGCGGCCTACATCGTCTTCGGTCAGCGTGCGGGCGCTGAGGTGGGCTCGCAGGCGGCCGTGTGGGGCGTGCTGGTGGCTGCCCTGATCACGCTGCCGGTTGGCGCGGCGCATGCCGGGGCGGCGCTGCTGCAGCCGTCCATCCTGCTGCGGGCGCTCGGCGTGGGGCTGTTCTCCAGCGCGTTGCCCTACTCGCTGGAGATGGTGGCGCTGACGCGGGTGCCGGCGCGGGTCTACGGCACGATGACCAGTCTGGAGCCGGCGATTGGCGCGCTGATGGGGCTGGCGCTGCTGGGGCAGCGTCTGACCGGGCTGGAGTGGTGTGGGATCGCGGTTGTAATGGCGGCGGCGGCAGGAGCGGCGGCGACGATAGAGGGCGGGGTGGGGTTGCCGGAGTAGGCAGGCGCTTTCTTCGAGAGAATGATGCAAAAAGCTTTTGCTGCGGATGTCGTGGGGCGTTCTGTGGCGCATGCTCACGGGGACACGTGCTTTCCTGGAGGATTTGACATGCGTCTTGCCCTCGCGTTTGTCCTGCTGGCTGCGGCCGCGGCGCCGCTTTATACCGTGCGCGACGGCATCCGCATTGATCACAGGACCTACAAGGGTTTTCTCTATTATGGCGACCAGTGCGAGCGCTGCCACGGCCCCGAAGGTGCCGGCGGGTCGTTCGCGCCCGACCTGACCGAGAGCGTGCGCCACCTCAGCCGCGCGCAGTTCGAGAAGACCGTGTTGGAAGGCCGCAAGAACATGACCGTTGCGGTGCACAACGTGATGCCGGCGTTCCAGCCCAACCCCGACGTGGTGGAGAACCTGGCCAACATCTACGCCTACCTGATGGCCAGGTCGGACGGCGCCCTTCGCCGTGGCCACCCCGAACACCTGGAAGAGTAATCGCGCAGCGTCAGCCTCCGCGCCAGCGCACGCAAGCTTTTTGCGTCTCCTTCTCGAAGAGCACGCTTGCTTCCCTGCCAGCGATGCCACCTCCCCCACGCTACCATGCTTAGACCTGCGGTGTCGGCAGCCGGCCCCGTTTATGCCGCATGCGTAGCCCGCGCCGTCGGCAATAAGCGGCGGCCCTTCGACTCCGTCACGAGATCGCCCGCCTTTCGGAGCGACGACATCGTTGCAGATGCCGCCCGCGGAAGAAGTGTGGTCCGTCCAGACACGCTGCAAAATGATGGTCGGCTCGCCAGACGTCTGCTCTCGTATTCAATCATGATGTTGACGTATCCCCCCATCGCTCCTGTAGGCGTTTGTCCTGTGATACGATTCATCTGTTTCGCAACAGACAACTCTTGATTGAAGACGAGCGACTTTGCATGCAATCGGAAGATGTTATGGTCACGTAATGTTGCGTTGAGAGTTCAAAATCGGTGTGTCATCGGCGAACCGAGCGTCTAAGATGTTGCGCACAACGTGCGATGTTCATGCGTTGAGGGAGACCATCAAATGCGGTTCTACGTCCTCGGGCTCGCTGCGGCGTTGTGTCTGGTCGGCACGGCGCCTTCCTATGCCAAAGGCTATTCGGGTTATTATCTTGCAACGTTCAAGTACCCGGGTGGGACGTTCCAGCACTGTTTCGCCCTTACCCAGGACAATTCGGTGTCCGGCTACGCGGCGAGCGGAAGCTGGACGGTCACTGACTTTGCGAACACTGCCGGCCAGTTCGTCGTGTTCCAGCGCACCATCCATCTCGCCGGGTACGTGGGTGATCCGAACGGGACGGACTATCTCGCGATCGACGGACAGGTTGCGGGCGGCACGCTACACTCGGCCACGTTCGACTACTTCACGCCGAACGGGATTTACCTGGCGGCCGGATCGCTTACAGAAATGCGCGACCCCGCGTGTAATATCCCGCAGTAGCAGGTCGGAAGGCCTCGTTGCTCTGCTGCGAGGTCTTCGTTTCGGGTCTTTTGGCGCGCCGCCTCGCTCGATCATCAACGAAGCAGAACGGCGCGACGCTGACGAACTTACGCCAGAGTTGACGGGCCGGAATACATGCAGCCTGGTCCGGCTGAGATCGTCGCGCGGCAGGTGAGGCCCTGCCCAAAAGCGCCAAGTTGAGCCGAGGTCAACCGTGGTGCGACGTATCGGCAGAGTGAGAACGAGCTCGCAGACGTGCCGTTCGGGGTTCGTCGGGCGCTCATCGCTTGCCTGCAACGCCGCTGTGCTATCCTTGGTACGCTTAGCGCGCGGGGAGGCCAGCAGCGCGCAACGCGAACACGCCGTTGGCGGCCAGCACCAAGCGTGCCGTGCAAAAATCGGCGCCGTCAGCGCGGGATTGCGGCCGCGCGCGCTACCCGGCGGCTTTGCGTGCCGGGCGGCAGCAACGGGTCAGATACGTCCCAGCACCAGCAGGATGATGATGATCACCAGAACGAGCCCGAGACCGCCCGAAGGGTAGTAGCCCCACCCACTGCTGTATGGCCAGGTCGGCAGCGCGCCCAGCAAAAGCAGAATGAGGATAACAAGCAGGATCGTACCCATACGCGTGGCTCCAAGGCGAGACGCACTAGTAACGTTGGCAATTCATTTCGGTTCATAGGATCGTGACTACATCTTCCGCTTGACAGATCACTCTGCGGAGACGCCTGCGGCCCTTCGCTGCGGCGGATGGGCCAAGACGCCAACTCCACGCGACGGCCAGGCGGCGGGTCGCGGCGGATGGTCGGCGTCACCACTTGGTCGCAATGCGGGCGCGAAGCCGGGTGACGCGTGCACCCGCCGGGTTCGGATGACCGCAAGCGGCTGCAATGTCCCCATCGGCGGGACCGAGGCTAGCCGCCCGGTCAGTGCAGGTGGCGCAGATGCTCCGTGTGACGCCACGCGTTGCGGGTGATCACGCGGCTTTCGGCCAGACGCACAGAGTGGAGCTTGCCGTCGAGCTGGCGGGACCAGAAGTCGAGGAACTTGTGCAGCACCGGGAAGCGCGGGGCGATGTCGAGGTCCTGCCAGAGGTAGGTCTGCAGCAGGCCGGGGTGGTCCGGCATATGATAGAGGATTTCGGCAGTGGTGAGACGGTATACATTCGGTTGCTGGTCCAGTCGCATGTGCGTCCTCGGGTGGTGATGGCGGCCGATGAGTGGCCGTGCGGCATGGGGCGTCCTTCTCCGGCGGTTATGTCCGCCTGGCCTCGGCCGGACCGTTCGGGCCCGGGCCTCCGATCCTGCGACAAACCCGAACTTCCTGGCAACCGAAAAATACAGCATTAACAATCTCTTAGCACTCGTTGCGCAGGAGTGCTGCTGGCGTCTTGACAGCCTGGGGTCGGCCTTCTATCTGCCTGGCACTCTCCGTTGGGGAGTGCTAACAACCCGCCCCAGCTGGGCGGGTCGGGGGCAAAGTTTCAACAATCGAAGGAGCGATCAGCATGGCGAAGTTCCGTCCCTTGCACGACCGCGTCGTCGTCCGCCGCATTACGGCGGAAGAGAGGACGGCTGGCGGCATCATCATTCCCGACACCGCGCGCGAGAAGCCGCAGGAGGGCGAGGTGATTGCGGCTGGCGCCGGTGCGCGCAACGAGCAGGGTCAGATCGTTGCTTTGGACGTCAAGGCCGGCGACCGCGTGTTGTTCGGCAAGTGGTCCGGCACCGAGGTGAAGCTCGAGGGCGAGGAGCTCCTGATCATGAAGGAGAGCGACATCATGGGAATCGTGGAAGGCACCGCAGCGGCAAAAGCCGCCGCTTAATGTCTGTTTAAAGAGCCGCCCGGCGGCCACCTGACGCGGTTTCGTCATGCGACAGCGTGCGACTAGCACGATGCTCCGGTGTTTACGAACCCACGCAAGCTGTCTCACCAGGCCGGCTTCAAGAACAATTACTTAAGAATGGTGTCCAGAGGCCGACTGGCCTTTGGCGGGGTCCGGGGCAGCGCCCCGGTGAGATGCATCAGGAGAAGACTAAAAATGGCTGCAAAAGAAGTACGTTTCGGCGGCGACGCACGTCAGCGCATGCTGCGTGGCGTAGACATCCTCGCCGACGCGGTAAAAGTCACGCTAGGCCCCAAGGGCCGCAACGTTGTCATCGACAAGTCCTTCGGCGCACCCAGGATCACCAAGGACGGTGTGACAGTCGCCAAAGAGATAGAGCTGGCCGACAAGTTCGAGAACATGGGCGCCCAGATGGTGCGCGAGGTCGCCAGCAAGACCAACGACCTGGCCGGTGACGGCACCACCACGGCCACCGTGCTGGCCCAGGCGATCGTGCGCGAGGGCGCCAAGGCGGTTGCGGCCGGCATGAACCCGATGGACCTCAAGCGCGGCGTGGACCGTGCGGTGGAAGCCATTGTGGTCGAGCTGAAGGCAAAGTCACGCAAGATCACCAGCCAAAGCGAGACCGCGCAGGTCGGCACGATCAGCGCCAACGGCGAGGCCGACATCGGCCGGATGATCTCCGAAGCGATGCAGAAGGTCGGCAACGAGGGCGTCATCACCGTCGAGGAAGCCAAGGGCATCCAGACCGAGCTCGACGTGGTCGAGGGCATGCAGTTCGACCGCGGCTACGTGAGCCCATACTTCATCACCAACGCCGAGAAGATGGTGGCCGACCTCGAGAGCCCGTACATCCTGATCCACGAGAAGAAGCTCTCCACGCTGCAGCCGTTGCTGCCGCTGCTCGAGGCCGTGGTGCAGAGCGGGCGTCCGCTGCTGATCCTCGCCGAGGACGTGGAAGGCGAGGCGCTGGCCACGCTCGTGGTCAACAAGCTGCGCGGCGGCCTGAAGATCGCTGCGGTGAAGGCGCCGGGCTTCGGCGATCGTCGCAAGGCGATGCTGGAAGACATCGCAATCCTGACCGGTGGCCAGGTGATCAGCGAGGACCTCGGCATCAAGCTGGAGAACGTCACGCTGCAGATGCTCGGCCGCGCCAAGAAGGTGCTGATCGAGAAGGAGAACACCACCATCGTCGAGGGTTCGGGCGAGAAGTCCGGCATCCAGGGACGCTGCAGCCAGATCCGCGCGCAGATCGAGGACACCACCTCGGATTACGACCGCGAGAAGCTGCAGGAACGGCTGGCCAAGCTGGCCGGCGGCGTGGCCGTCATCCGCGTCGGTGGTGCAACCGAGGTGGAGGTGAAGGAGCGCAAGGACCGCGTCGACGACGCGTTGCACGCAACGCGCGCGGCCGTGGAAGAAGGCATCGTGCCGGGCGGCGGCGTGGCGCTGGCACGTGCGTCGAAGATCCTCGAGACGCTGAAGAGCGAGAACGCGGACCAGAAGTTCGGCATCGACATCGTGCGCCGCGCCGTGCTGACTCCGCTGCGCCAGATCGCCGAGAACGCCGGCGAGGACGGCGCCGTCATCTCCGGCAAGGTGTTGGAGAACGACAGCTACGATTACGGCTTCGACGCGCAGACCGCCGAGTACAAGGACATGGTGGCGGCCGGCATCATCGACCCGACGAAGGTGGTGCGTACCGCACTGCAGGACGCGGCCTCTATCGCGTCGCTGCTGATCACCACCGAGGCGATGGTGGCCGAGAAGCCGGAGAAGAAGGCGCCGATGCCCGCAGGCGGCGGCGGCATGGGCGGCATGGGCGACATGGACTTTTAAGTCCGGGTCGATTTGACTGCTGCGAAAGAGGGGGGCGTGTCTTGGGGCACGCCCCATTTTTGTTGGGCAAAGCAAGCAAGCGGTTCTTTTTTGAAAAAAAGAACCAAAAAACTTTGTTCCCTGGAGTACATGCTCAGGGAGATGGCGCGACAGCCGAGTTAAAGGTTTTTTGCTGCTTTTTTTAAAAAAGCAGGCCTTGCCTTTCTTTTTCGTGATCCGTCACACGCCGTAGCGATGAGGAGTGCGTGAAGCTACACTCGGCTTGCCACTGTTTCGCTTTCTCCGGGAACCTATCATGAGACTGTTGCTCTGCCTGGCCGCGGCACTCACCACGCTCGCCGCCACCGCGCACGCCACCTGCAACGACGACATCAACAAGGCGCTGCCGATGGCGCGTGCGCTGCCCGACCCGCGTGGCCGTGCGGCGGTGCTGGAAAATATCGAGCGCGCCCGCGCCACCTGGCACGACGGCGACGAGGACGGCTGCAAGGAACAGATGCACGAGGTGCTCGACCTTCTGCAGCGCCCGACACCACCGAAAAAGTAAGTCCGGCTGCTGGACACCAGCCAATAGCAAGCAGGGCAAGCGGTTCTTTTTTGAAGAAAAGAACCAAAAAACTTTTGTTTTCTGGAGGCTCGTCTCCGGACAGTCCGCGACAGCAGAAATAAAGGTTTTTGCTGCTGTCTTTCTGCCAATCGACGTCTCGAAAGTCGATGTCCCTGACGGCCAATACAGGAAGGGCCGCGGCGATCCATGCCACGACCCTTCCCTACCTCGCCTCCGGATGCTGCAGGACAGACACCCGACAGGGAGCAAAAGTTTTTCGGTTCTTTGTTCAAAAAAGAACCGCTTGCTTTCTCCTCACTCAGCGCTCGTCCCAGTCCCCGCGTAACCCTGCATCTGCCGGATCATCGCCGCCGCTTGGCGGTTCAGTCCTGCGGAAGCATGTGCGTCGAAGCCTTTGTTCTGCTCGGCGTTGTTCAGCACCGTGCGGATCTGGCCTGCCAGCGTGTTACGCGCGCTGACGAAGCTCGACATGTTGGCGAGATAGCTGCTGTAGGTCGCGTCGTTCGGCGTGTTGCTGGCGATTGCGTTGGTGGCGTATGTCAGGCTGGCGAACGCGGCGGCACCGAACGGCGCGGTCAGCTGCTTGTAGACCTTTGCCGTGTCGAGATAGGCCTGCAGGTTGCTCGCGATGTCGGCGGGCAGGGCGGCGGTGTTGATGTTCTCCGCTACCACGCGGCCGTCATGTGCGTAGTCGTCCTGCAGGCCGAGCAGCGCAAACATGGTGGCTCGCACGTCGGTGTGGTCGGTCCAGGTGTTGGTGTCGTTGCCGACGGCCTTGATGCCCGGGCCCACCATGCTGGTCCAGGTGTGCTTGACGTAGTCCGACGTGCCGCCGTGGTTCCAGGCGAAGCCGCCATAGGTGCAGACGATCTGGTTGTCACAGCTCGGGTTGCTGGTGCCCGACGTGACAGCACCGACGCCGGAGTAGACGTAGGCATCGTTGAAGGCAACGAGAGTCGGCGTGCGCAGCGGGTCCGCGGTGACCATGTGCAGCAGCGACATCTCGGCTTGGTCGGCCAGGTAGTTGGTTGTCGGGAACACCTTGTTTTGCAAATAGGGGTTGTTGTAGGTGGTGGCTGCCAGGTCACGCTCGAATGTGCGCGTCAACGCGGCGGTCTGTGCCGGGTTGGTGTTGAGGTAGAAGGCCGGCGCCTGGTCGGTGTGCACGTTGAGCGGCGTGGTGTCGTTGCGCTGTGCTGCCAGAAGCTGATCGATGTTGATGTCCACCTCGCCGATCGCCGGGCGGCCGTTGGTGTAGGGGCTGGGCGGGTAGTTGCACGCGGTGGTGACACCGTCGCAGCCGGCCGGGCTCGGCAGGCCGCCGGCGAACTTGTCGCCCTCTTCCACCAGCACGACGAACAGCGTGTTGGTCTTGTCGATGCCGGCGGCTGCCAGATGCTGGAAGAAGGTGCCCCAGGCGGCGTCGTACTGCTTGAGCTGGTTGGTGTAGCCCTGCTGGCCGGGGCCGTACGCAAATGCGGTGCCGGCCGGGTTCACGCCGTCTTGCGTTGCGTAGTGATGGTCGTGCGCGTCGGAGAAGTAGCCGTATATGACTGGCACGCCGGCCTTCAGCATCGTCTCCGCGTAGGAGAGGGTGACGAACGGGAACATGCCGTCGAAACCGGGGAAGCCGCTGTCCGTCTCGGACTGGACGATGGTGCCGTTGGACGCTGTCTGGTAGCCGATCAGGTTGCCCTGGTAGTCCGTGAGCTGGCCGTTGGTGGCCTGCCCGAGCAGGCTCTGCAGCGCGGGCACCACGTAGCGGTGGCCGAAGATGCCCTGAAAGCCGGTGTAGCCGTTCGGCTCGTCCGGCAGCACGTCGGTCACCGCCTTGGAGACCGGCAGGCCATCGGATTCGGCCGCACCCGAGGCGAGCGCGTTGGCGGCGGCGCAGACCGCGCTGCCCTGGGCGCAATGCAGCGCGATGCCCTCGAAGTCCGGCACGCCCACGTAGCTGTGCGCGCTGCCGAGCGCGTATTCCTTCGAGCCGGTGCCGTAGGTGGTGGCGAGGTCGGTGGTGTTGTTCTCGAGGTCGATGTCGGCGATGCCGAGCGCGCCCACGTCGCAGCCGGCGCGGGTGTAGGCGACCCACGGGGCAGGGGCGTTCTGCCCGGTCTCCGACAGCAGGATGTAGCTGTTGTCGCCGCCGGTGCTGGTGTCGGCGGACAGCTTGTTGGTCCAGTAGACGAACGAGCTGCTGTAGTGGTTGGCGATCTCGGTGCTGCTGTTGAAGTAGTCGAAGCTGTTGCTGATGGCGGCCGCACCGGTGCGGTCGGAGTAGACGCCGGTCATCGACGTGATCAGGCCGTTCGACGTGTGCGAGATCAGCTGCGTGTGATCGTTGGACAGCAGCATGCCGTTCTGCTCGATGAAGTTCAGCAGGTTGGGCATCTGCTCGATGTCGGACGGCACGTTGGGGTTGTCGCGACGGAAATGGGTGTTGTCGAACTGCAGGTAGACGACGTGCTTGATGCCGTTGCCGAGCTGGCAGCTCGCCATGGCGGTGCCGGACATTAGAAATGCTGCGAAACTGGCCGCGATCAACGTTGGCTTCATGGCTCGAACCTTCTCCCGGGTTGGTTTGACGACGTCCGCCGCTAGCTTGGTCAGCTTCGCGTCAGGTCGGCGCAGAGTCCTAAGGGGGTTGCGTGCCGGTGGGCAAACGACAGTATTCTTACAGTATGTTTTGATATCGTCTTAAACGGGCCGTGTCGCACGAAGTAGAAGCAAGGCCTTCTTTTTCGAGGAAAAGAAGCAAACAGCTTTCGCGCTCGCTGTCGCGAACGGCTGAAACGACACGTCTCATCCTCGTACACCTGACGGAACTAAAAGTTTTTTGGTTCTTTTTTCAAAGAAAACCGCTTGCTTTCTTCCCTGGGGTAACCAGGCGCCCGACCCGCAACCGGACGCACTGGCGTCGCTGACTTAAGGAAGAAAGCAGTTCTTTTTTGAAAAAAAGAACCAAAAAACTTTTGTCTCTGGGTATTCGTCGCCGGAGATTCCGCGACAGCCGTGATAAGCGCTTTTTGCTTCTTTTTTTCGAAAACGAAGACCTTGCCTTGCTTTGACTTGATTGAACTCGACCGAGCAGGCAGGGTCCGCCGCCTGATCCAATCGCCGGGAATACGCCCATGCTCGCACGCACCGAACTCGATCCGCAGGAGGCCCTGGTCTGCACGATGGTGCTGGTGGGTGCGGCCGAGACGCAGGGCATCACCGACCGCGAGATCGGGGTTATGGCCACCCTGGTGCAGACTCTGCCCGCCTTCGAGGGCTTCTCCGCCGAGCAGCTGCAGCACGCCATCGACGCCACCATCAGCCTGCTGCGCGAGGAGGACGGCCTGACCCATGCCGGCCGGCTGATCCGCGAGGCGCTGGAGCCGCGCCTGCGCGAGACCGCCTACACCCTGGCCTGCGAGGTGGTCGCCGCCGACCGCGAGCACGGCCAGGCGATCCTGGAGATGCTGGAGTTCCTCGGCAACGAGCTGAACCTGGACATGCTGGTGGTCTCGGCTATCGAGCGGGGGACGCGGGCTCGGTATCAGCGGTGTAGGTAGCAAGGCCTTCTTTCCGGAAGAAACGGAAAAAACTCTTCCTGGGTATGCGCCGGTTGAACGGGGCGCGATGGTCCTGACCAGGGTTCCGGTTTCTTTTTTTCGTGAGGAACATCCTTCACGCCTGCGTGGCGTTCTCCGGCTAACCTCCAGGAGCAGGTGCCATGCCGAGCGACAGCAACCATAGCCCCACGATCAACAACTCCATCCAGGAAGTGCAGGGGATTTTCTCCACCGACGCCGCTCTGCAGGACGCCGTGGGCCGGCTCACCCGCTCGGGCTTCGACCGCGCCGCCATCAGCCTGCCGGTGGCCAACCCCACCGCGTCCGAGGCCACGCCGACCCAGGGCGCCGACGACCCGGTCACCGAGG
Organism: Acetobacteraceae bacterium; assembly: GCA_965198755.1. Lineage (GTDB taxonomy): Bacteria > Pseudomonadota > Alphaproteobacteria > Acetobacterales > Acetobacteraceae > BOG-908. The sequence continues at coordinate 1,041,161 of OZ240673.1, read as the reverse complement.
ACGACCAGCGTCAGACCCGCACGATGAACACCAGCATGGCGGCGACGGCGGCCGCCTTTGTTGGCGCCGGCGTCACTGTCGCCACCGGCGGCGCTGCGCTGGTTGCAGGCGCGGTGGCGGCGGGCTTGGGCGTGGCCGCGGGCGGTGCCGTGCAGGCGGCCCACACCGCCGCCAACGCCTCCTACAGCGAGGAGCGCGACAGGAAGGGCGCCGCCGGCGAGCTGGTGCTGTCCGCCACGGCGCACGATCCGGACGCCGTCATGAAGGCGACACAGGCGATGCAGGCGGCCGGCGCGACAAGGGTGGTGACGGTGACGCGTGAGGGTGGGTCGCTGGCCTGAGACCAGCTTATCCGAAACTATCTTTGTCTCCGTGAGCCTTCGACAGCGGAGACAAAGCGTCCTGCATCGCCTCGAAAAACGCCGTCCTCACGCCCCGTCCAGCACGCCCGTCACCAACCCGGCAGCCCCGCCCGCCGCACTGCGCAGGATCGCCCCAACCAGGTCGAAAACGCTGCTTACGACGCCGGGCCGGTATGCCGGTGCATGAGTGATCTCCGCTTCAGACCGCGTCAGCGCCTGGCCCCAGCCGTGGAGGAATGCCGCCATGTCGGTGTCCGCCCTAGCCGAGCCGTCCAGTCCGGCGACCTGCAGGCCCGACGGACCCGGAATGAACATCAGCAGGTAGGGCCCGCGCCCCGCAAGGCTGCCGGAGGTGAGCCGAATCGTTCTAGTGAGCCTGGCGGCGCGTGCGTAGTCGTAGGTGCCGGTCAGGAAGTCGCAGTCACGCGCCCGGTCCGGCGGAACATCGCTGAGCTGCACCAGCCAGCGGGTGCGTATCAGGTTGGGCGCCAGCACGGTCGCGGCTTCGGCCTGTGCCGCCGAGGGCAACTGGAGCGCCGCCTGGCAGAACGCCCGGTTCCGCGCCATGTCGGCTGGCCGGAGGAGCACCACCGCGGTGGGCAGCGGCGGCAGGTAGGTTTGTGGTCCGGCGAGTTCGCTGGCGAAGATGGCGGCCCCCTGCGCCGGCGCCCCGCCATAGGGCGCGGCGATGGGAGGCGGCGTGAGCTCGCCGCCACCTGGCGCCTGCGTGCAGCCAGCCGCCAACAGTGCCAGTCCCGCAAGGTGCAGGCACCGCCGAGCCACAAAGCGAGACGCTGACAGCACCCGCCGCAAGCCTGAGACCGGAGCCTGTGTCAGACCAGCTTGAGGTTGGTCGCCGCCGCCTTGCCACGCTCCATGACCACCTCGTAGGTGACCGCCTGGCCGTCGTTGAGGCCGCGCAGCCCTGCCGCCTGCACGGCGGTGATGTGGACGAAGACGTCCTTGCCGCCGTCGGACGGCATGATGAAGCCGAAGCCCTTGGTGGTGTTGAACCACTTGACCGTGCCGTTCGCCATTGTCGCTCTCCAAAACAACCGGCCCACGATAGGGCCGGCCGGTTGCCAACCTGGCGTCAGGCAACTTGAGGCGACCGGTTAGGCGGGAGCGCAGCAAGGCAGGCCGAAGCGTCGATTGCCAAGGCATGGGGACAGAAACGAGCAAACATGTCAAACATGCAACCTGCCACCCGCTCATGCACTCTTTCGGTATTGTGAAATAACGACTGACGGGCATCACTTTGCAGCCGAACACCTGCCTCGCCACGAAGCAAACCTGGCAGCGCTGCTGACACGGTGCGAGATGAACCCGTCATGGGGAAGGTCTCGACTGCGGGGCGGGGCAGGGACTACAACACGGGCCGCCGGATGGATGGCCGAGTGGTTTAAGGCAGCGGTCTTGAAAACCGCCGAGGGTGCAAGCTCTCCGTGAGTTCGAATCTCACTCCATCCGCCAGGACGCGCGCCTGCTTGCGCCAGCAGCTTGGCTCATCTCAGTCCGGTCAAGGAAAGCAAGGCCTGCTTTTTGAAAAAGCAGAAAAAACTTTTGTCTCTGCTGTCGCGGAGCATCCTGTAGCGTGGAGCCGCGGGAACAGACGCTCTTTTTGCCGGTCGAAAGTCGGCAGGGTGTGTCGGCTGACACGGATTGTGAGCACCAGAGCGGATAACCTCGGCGGCGCATTGGTCCGAGGTAGTAAGCCAAGGCAAGCAGTTCTTTTTTGAAAAAAAGAACCAAAAAACTTTTGTTCCCTGGAGTACTCGCTGAGGGAGAGTCCGCGACAGCCGGACCAAAAGTTTTTTGCTGTTTTTTAAAAAAGCAGCCTTGCCTTTCTCCCAAGCAGTCAGGCGTTCACGTCCAAACGCCCGGGGTAGGCGTTCGAAACGTGCAGCTTTAGGTTGATGGTATCCACTCACGCACTGCCCGTAGGGTTCGTAACCATCCAGAGATCGTCTCTGTTGGCCAATGGGAGTGATCCAACATGCCTCGCGTTGCCTTCAAACGAGCAGCTGCCGGCTGCGCTGTGGTCTTGCTGTCTGCCGGAACCGCGGCGGCGCAGATGGCCGGCGTCTACTCAGGCACCAGTGCCGACGGCAACACGGTGTCGTTCACCGTCTCCACAGACAGCTCCGGGGTGCTGGCTGTCACGAGCGCGAACGTGTTCTTTTCTGCGCAGTGCAATTTCGGCGGCCCGGTCCTCACCGAGGGCGAGGGTTTCGGCCTGGATGCCGAGATCAGCGGCGGAAGAGCGAGCAGCGTCTTCTCGTTCCCGCAATTCTACATCGACCTGACCTTCGCGTTCAGTTCCAACGGTCAGATGGCGCGGGGAACCGTCACCTCCGTGGCATCCGCGCTAGAGCCCGCCACCAATCGTCCCACGAAGTCCTACACCTGCACGTCTCCGCGGCAAGCCATGACACTGACCTACCAGTCGAACCCGGCTTCCGTGGTGCCGAGCACCGCCACCCTCAAAGCGCCAGCCCAGACCTACGTCTATGACCGGCGTGGACGCATCGTCGGCACGGCGACCCATTGAGGATCAGGCGCGGCGGCGAAGGGGGGGAATGCTCCGCTCCAACCTGCCGCGCCCCGTTTGCGATGAGCCCCCGTGGTGTCGGGTGCCGCCTGGACCGTCGTGAACGGTTGCGTCTAGCTCCGGCTTTCGGCGTTGGCTCGGAACGCCTGGCTGCACGCGAGCGGGACATCGCGGGAACGCATGCTGGCGCCGCGGCATGCAATCCAAGACCGGTCCTAGTTTGCGAGCCGACGCAAGAGCCGTCTCGTTCAAGAAAAGCAGAAAGCTATCACCGGCTCGTGGCGGATGACTGAAACGACACGCCGCACCGCGGTGCAGCTATCGACGGCAGAGGTTTTCTGGTTCGGTTTTTCGAAAAAGAACTGCTTGCCTTGCGCCGTGCCTGCCAGCAAACACCCTTCCGTCCGCGACTTGACCCGGCAGGCGACCGCCTGACCGGGCGCCCACGATGGAAGGCCCATGATGAACCTCGCCGCAATCCCGATCGGCAAGAACCCGCCCGAAGACGTCAACTGCATCGTCGAGGTCGCCATCGGCGGCGAGCCGATCAAATACGAGATGCACAAGGAAAGCGGCGCGCTGCTGGTCGACCGCTTCCTCTACACCCCCATGCGCTACCCGGGCAATTACGGCTTCGTGCCGCACACCCTCTCCGACGATGGCGACCCGATCGACGTGCTGGTCGCCAACACCCGACCCATCGTGCCGGGTGCGATCATCAACGTGCGCCCCGTCGGCGTGATGAAGATGCAGGACGAGGGCGGACACGACGAGAAGATCATCGCTGTGCCGTCACCTAAGCTGACCCAGCGCTACACGCATGTGCACGAATATACCGACCTGCCGAAGATCACGCTGGACCAGATCCAGCACTTCTTCGAGCACTATAAGGATCTCGAGCCCAACAAGTGGGTCAAGCTGATCGGCTGGGGCGGGGCCGCCGAAGCAAAGCAGATGATTATCGAAGCTATTGCGCGAGCCAAACGGTAGGCAAGCAGCTCTTGGGAAAAAACAACCAAAGAACTTTTGTCCCCTGATATCGGCAGGCCGAAAAACCAACGCGCGCACTGGCCGGCGGCAAGAAAGCAAGGCCTTCTTTTTCGAGAAAAAGAAGCAAAAAGCTTTTGTCTCTGCTGTCGCCGACTCTCCCGCGACGCGCGCCTGAGGAAACAAAAATTTTGGTTTTCTGAAAAGAACTGCTCTCTTGATTCGGCCCGATCAATAACCCGGGCAGTTGCTATGAGTAGCCATCTACAGAACGGTCCGCGACAGCAGGGACAAAAGTTTTTTGGTTCTTTTTCTCAAAAAAGAACTGCTTGCCTAACCTCCTAGAACGCCGCGCACGCCTCCCGGCTGACCACGCCCACGGCCACCTGCCGGAACGCCGCCCGATACGCCGCCGTCACGCCCGCCACGCTGGCGGCAGGCGCCGCGCCGAACACCTGCACCACCCGCGTCCGCTCCCGCACCAGCCGGCCCGTGCGCGCGTCGCGCCACTGTCCCGAGGCGTCGTACTCGGTGAACCCGTCGGGGAACGCCGGGGTCAGCACCCGGCCGGCAAACCCGTCCCAGGCCGCCGCGTCCACCTGGCGCCCGCCCGGAATGTCCTGCCCGAAATACAGCACCAGCTCCGCCATCCGCACCTGCCCGGGCAGCGGACACTGCCGCGCGCAACCGCCCGCCAGCACCGAAACAAGCAGCATCCCTCTAGCCAGCCCGCGCGTTGACCCCATAAGACCTATGACCTATCCACGCTGCACCGCACCAGACCAGAACGCCGCCCCAAAAGGCAGGGAGTCCGCCCTCAGATGAACGATATTCGTGACGCCCTGCTGGTGGCCAGGAACACCGAGGCCAAGCTGGTCCGCCGCCCGGTCTCCCCCCATATCGGCATCTATCGCTGGCCGATCACCATGTTCGCCTCCATCATGAACCGCGCCACCGGCATCGCGCTCTCGGTCGGCTCGCTGTTGCTGGCCTGGTGGCTGGTGGCGGCGGCCTCGGGACCGGTCGCCTTTGCCACCGTGCAGGGCTTCATCGCCTCGCCGCTCGGGCTGGTATTGCTGCTTGGCTGGACCGCCTCGCTGTTCTATCATTTCTTCGGCGGCATCCGGCACTTGGTGTGGGATGCCGGCCACGGACTGGCCAAGTCAAGCCTGAACCCGTGGACCTGGGTGGTGCTGGCTGCCACTGCCCTGTCCACGCTGGCCGTGTGGGTCGCGGGCTACTTCTCTCTGGTCGCGGGCTAAGGCGATGGGCGCCGGCACGAACACCACCAAGCCCAAGGGCCAGCCCGGGCACGTCACCATCATGCGCAGCCAGCTGGGCCGGGTTCGCGGCTACGGCTCAGCGCATGCCGGCTCGCACCACTGGAAGGCCGAGCGGGTTACCGCCATCGCCCTGGTGCCGCTGACCGTCTGGTTCGTCGTCGCGGTGCTCGCGCATTTGGGCGCCGAGCAGCCTGTCATCGCTGCCTGGGCCGGCCGTCCCATCAACGCTGCCCTGCTGCTGGCGCTGGTGGCGATGACCTTCCACCACATGCACCTGGGTTTGCAGGTCGTCTACGAAGACTACATTCACAGCATACCGCGGCGTGAGGCCGCGATCCTCGCCACCAAGGGTGTCTGCCTGCTGCTCGGCCTGATGGCTGCGGTGGCGGTTCTGAAGCTCGCCGTGGCCGCACACTGAAGGCACGTCACCGATGAACGCCATGTCCAAGCCGTCGCACGCCGCCTACACGATCGTCGACCACACCTACGACGTTGTCGTGGTGGGCGCCGGCGGCTCCGGCCTGCGGGCCACGCTGGGCACCGGGGCGGCCGGGCTGAAGACGGCGTGCCTGACCAAGGTGTTCCCGACGCGCTCGCACACCGTGGCGGCGCAGGGCGGCATCGGCGCCTCGCTCGGCAACATGGGCGAGGACAACTGGCGCTGGCACATGTATGACACCGTGAAGGGGTCGGACTGGCTGGGCGACCAAGACGCCATCGAATACATGTGCCGCGAGGCCGCACCCGCGGTCTACGAGCTGGAACATTACGGCATGCCGTTCAGCCGCACCGAGGATGGGCGCATTTACCAGCGCCCGTTCGGCGGTCACATGAAGGACTACGGCAAGGAACCGGCGATGCGCGCCTGTGCTGCCGCTGACAGCACGGGCCACGCCATGCTGCACACGCTGTATCAGCAGTGCCTGAAGCACGAGGTGGAGTTCTTCATCGAGTTCGTGGCACTCGACCTGATCATGGACGAGGAGGGCGTCTGCCGCGGCGTGACGGCCTGGTGCCTGGAGGACGGCTCCATCCACCGCTTCCGGGCCCAGCTCGTCATCCTGGCCACCGGCGGCTACGGCCGCGCGTACCTGTCCTGCACGTCGGCCCACACCTGCACCGGCGACGGCGGCGGCATGGCGATGCGCGCTGGCCTGCCCACGCAGGACATGGAGTTCGTGCAGTTCCACCCGACCGGCATCTTCCCCGCCGGCTGCCTGATCACCGAGGGTGCGCGCGGCGAGGGCGGCTACCTCACCAACGCCGAGGGCGAGCGCTTCATGGAGCGCTACGCGCCGACGGCGAAGGACCTGGCCTCGCGCGACGTGGTCAGCCGCTCGATGACCATCGAGATCAACGAGGGACGCGGCGTGGGGCCGAACAAGGACCACATCCTGCTGCACCTCGAGCACCTCGGCGCCGACCTGCTGCACGAGCGGCTACCCGGCATCTCGGAGACCGCGCGGGTGTTCGCCGGCGTGGACGTGACAAAGGCGCCGATCCCGGTGTTGCCCACCGTGCACTATAACATGGGCGGCATCCCCACGAACTACCGCGGCGAGGTCATCAACCCGACGCGCAACGACCCGGACGCGATCGTGCACGGCCTGATGGCGGTGGGCGAGGCGGCCTGCGTGTCCGTGCACGGAGCCAACCGGCTGGGCACCAACTCGCTGCTCGACTTGGTGGTGTTCGGCCGCGCGGCCGGCCACCGCGCCGCCGAGATCGTCACCCCCGGCGCCAGCCAGGCGCCGCTGCCGGCGCGCGCCGGCGAGGCGAGCCTGGACCGCTTCGACTGGACGCGCCACGCCAGCGGTTCGACGCCGGTCTCCCACCTGCGTGAGACGCTGCAGCGCACGATGCAGCGCCACGCGGCCGTGTTCCGCGATAGCCGCAGCATGACCGAGGGTGTGGAGAAGATGACCGATCTGTGGGGCGGCCTGTCCGACATGTCGGTCAGCGACCGCAGCCTGATCTGGAATTCCGACCTGGTCGAAGCGCTCGAGTTGCAGAACCTGGTGCGCAACGGTGCCGCCACGATGGTGAGCGCTGAAGCCCGCCACGAAAGCCGTGGCGCCCAGGCACATGACGACTACCCGGACCGCGACGACGCCGAGTGGATGAAGCACTCGCTCGCCTATGTCGGCGACAACGGCGAGGTGGCGCTGGACTACCGCCCGGTGCGGATGCAGACGCTGACCAACGAGGTCCAGGTGTTCCCGCCGAAGAAGCGGGTCTACTAGGCCGGGCAATCCTGGCCTGTTCGGAACGGCACCATGACGGCATGCCCAGCCAAGCAATCCGCGTTCTTCGGGCGCATGGTCAAGCTCATCAGGCCGATGGCAGGGCGTCTCTCGGTCGATGAGGACTTTCTTCTTGCGTTATGCGCCAACGAGCACGGTTGGGAAGACACCCATAACGACCGGCTTCACAACATGTTCGGCGTCACGCACGCAGGTGGCAACAACCTGGCCTTCGTATCGGATCAGGCAGCCTGCGACTCATGGGAGAGTCATTACGGCGGGGTAGTCAAGGGGAGCTCCAGCATAGTCGAGTTCGTTCGCCGCCTCAGGACCATACCGTATAATTCCGCAACAACGGGCTACGATCAGACATTGATCGACGTCTACAAGGCTGTCTTAAAATACAAGGCCGCTTGTGGGTTTGCGCCGAAGTGAGCTCGATCTGGAAGAAGCCGATGTACGCCTTGGTTATGGCTGCCGGCGTAGCTACTGTCTTAACGTGTTCGCAGGCCGGTGCTGCAAGTGTTCAGACTGACGGTATGACTGAAGTGTTCGGCACATACACGAACGGCAATTACGGATTTGCGGTGACAATACCGAATGGAACGCGGGCTTTCACGGGCACGCCGCCATCACCGAATCATGGCATCCTGATCATCCTGGGCGAGCATCGTACGATCGAGGTCTCTGCCGCATTTGATGCCGCGCTTTACGGTTCTTCTGGATCCCTCATGAGGGCGCTTTTGTCAGATGGACCGCACGGCCCGGTCGCAAGGACGACAGTGATGCTGGCTGGCAAACCGGCGCTTCGGGCACGGACTAGGACAGACACCGTGCAGGAAGACATTGTCGCACAATGGGCTGACCATGCACCAGATGACGCAATCACCATGCAGGCCATCCTGACAACGACCAACCAAGCCGACGAGACAACGTTCGACACTGTCCTGAGATCGATCCGGTATACCGGTCGGAAAACTGATTAGATTATGAAACAGGTTTGGAGACCGGCCCATGGTTGAACTAGCGCTTCCCAAGAACAGCCGTGTCGGCCGCGGCCGCACCTTCAAGGCGCCCGAAGGTGCCACGCGCACCAAGGAGTTCCGCATCTACCGCTGGAACCCTGACGACGGGAAAAACCCAGTCATCGACACCTACACGCTCGACCTCGACCGCGTCGGCCCGATGGTGCTCGACGCGCTGATCTACATCAAGAACGAGATCGACCCCACGCTCACCTTCCGCCGGTCCTGCCGCGAAGGCATCTGCGGCAGCTGTGCCATGAACATCGACGGCGGCAATACGCTCGCCTGCCTCAAGCCCACCGAGGAGGTGAAGAAAGCCGTCACCATCTACCCGCTGCCCCACATGCCGGTGATCAAGGATCTGGTTCCCGACCTGTCCACCGCCTACGCCCAGCTGCAATCCATCCAGCCCTGGCTGCAGGCCGACAGCCCCGCGCCTCCGGACGGCGAGCGCCTGCAGTCCCGCGAGGAACGCGCTAAGCTCGACGGCATGTGGGAGTGCATCCTGTGCTACTGCTGCACCACCTCTTGCCCCAGTTACTGGTGGAACGGCGACAAGTACCTGGGCCCGGCAACGCTGCTGGCCGCCTATCGCTGGATCGCCGACAGCCGTGACGAGAACACCGGCGCCCGCCTAGACGCGCTCGAAGACCCGTTCAAGCTCTACCGCTGCCACACGATCATGAACTGCACCCAGACCTGCCCCAAGGGCCTCAACCCCGCCCAGGCGATCCAGGAGATCAAGCAGATGATCGTCGAACGCCAGGGCTGACGCAGGCTTCGTCACCGCCTGCCCCTGGCCCTCGTCGGTCCTTCGCTGCTACCTGACGCCCATGTTCGCAGGTGACCTCTCATCGCCGCGCGGCCGCGCCAGGGCGTGGTCGGATTCGCTGCTGGTCGACCACGCCGTCTTCCGCGTGCTGTGGGACAACTTCGCCGAGGTGCTCCCAGGCCGCCTCTACCGCTCCAACCACCCCACGCCCGCCCGCCTGGCCGTCGCCAAACGCCGCCACGGGCTGAAAACCCTGGTCAATTTGCGCGGCCACCGGCGCTGCGGCTCGGACGCCCTCTCGCGCGCCGCCGCCCTGCGGCTCGGTCTGGTCCACGTCGACATGGCCTTCGAAAGCCGCGGCGCCCCGCACCGCGACCGCATCCTGCGCTTCGCCGAAATCTACCGCACGCTGCAGATGCCCGCCCTGATGCACTGCAAATCCGGCGCCGACCGCGCGGGCTTGGCCGCCGGCCTCGCCATCCTGTTCGAAGGCGGCACCGCCGAGCAGGCGCTCGCCCAACTCTCCTGGCGCTACGGCCATTTCAGCCGCTCGCGCACCGGGATATTGGACGCGTTCTTCCGGCTGTATCAGGCCGAGGGGGAAGGGCGGATCGGCTTTCTCGACTGGGTGCGCGACGAGTATGACGAGCTCGGGCTGCGGCATGGCTTCAAGGCGCAGAAATTGTCTTCGTTCGTGAACGATACGCTGGTTCGGCGAGAGTAGAAGCAAACGCTTCTTTTTCGAGAAAAAGAAGCAAAAAGCTTTTGTTGCGGCTGTCGCGGACGGCTGAAACGTTGCGTCTTACCGACGCTCACCTGCTCAGAACAGACGTCTTCAGCCCGCTGCGATTTGGCGCGTCAGGCAGTATGAAAGGTTGCTTGTAAACAGGTGGTTCTTGCTGGAAAGACAAAGGCTTTTCATCTTGAGAGGACGCGCCGCAGCAACCGTCGTGACAGTAGGTAGAAGTTCTTGCTGCGTTTTCGAACAGGAGTCCGGCGAAGAACCGAAAGTGCATTTCAGCCAGCTCGGCCGCCGCCTCCGACCCTGAACGGACTTAAAGTTCAGTCACCGGGCCGCTTGGGATACCGCGTAGCTGTCTTCCATCATCTGAAAACGCACGATTCTCCTGTCAGAGATAGTCAGGATCAGTGCAAAATAAGTCTGGATGATCTTCGTGGTTTTTCGGACGGTCGAAGACAACTCCCCCAGAACAACCGCTCTCGTGGCGTTGTGCAAAACGTCGTCCACCCTGAAGGCCTCGGCACTCACCAGCTCGCGCTGATCCTGCATGAAATCCGCGAATGCCTGTCGCCCTATCTTCGGAGGTCCGACCCAGGGCATAGCCGTCGGATCGCCAGCAACCTCAAACACCACGTCATCGCTCACGAGGTCGTGGAACTCCTCGATCGGCGCCCGTTTGCCGATCTTCTCCAGGAGCTCCTGCGCCACGGCCAAGTTCTGTTCGCTCATTCCAGCATTCTCACGTTGAAGGTAGCTGCACATACAGCCCGATGAGGATGTGGGGCGACGCTTTCCCTAGCGCCAGCACTTACCTGGAAGTAAGCGTTGGGGACGGACGCTTCCTTCCCGAGATGAAAGCTTACATTTTTCAAAATAGACAACGACATTCACCTCTTAGACTTGACAACAATCGTGCATCTCAAGACCAGCAGAGGCGCTTTCAACCGCGCAGGAACAAAAGTTCTTTGCTTCTTTTTTTCAAAAAAGAAGGCCTTTCTTGCTGCTCTCTAAGCACCAGGACGTTGCACCCAACGGCAGACCGTCTTTCCAGAAAACCGTTCAAGAAACGAACCGTTTGAGCACTCCCGGCAGCAGGTCCGGCAGGTCCTCCGCCATCAACCCAGGCCCGAACGAGGCAGCCGCCGCCCCGTGCATCCACACCGCGGCGCAGGCCGCCTCGAACGGCGCCATCCCCTGCGCCAGCATCCCCAGCACGAAGCCCGCCAGCACGTCGCCGGAGCCCGCAGTGGCCAGGGTGTCGGGCGCGTTGATGTTGATCGCCGCGCGACCGTCCGGTGAGGCCACCACTGTGTCCGCACCCTTCAGGATCAGCACGGCGCCGCTTCGTTTGGCGGCCGCCCGGGCACGGGTGAGCTTGTCGCCGGAGGTGTCGAACAGGCGGGCGAACTCGCCTTCGTGCGGGGTCATCACGCACGGGCCCTGGATGGCGGCGAACAGCCTGTCCGGGTCCGGCTTGAAAACGCTGAGCGCGTCGGCGTCCAGCACCACCGCGCGGCGTGTCCCCAGCATGGCCAGCGCATGGGCGCGGGTCTCGTCAGTGACGCCAGCGCCCGGCCCGATCAGCATGGCGTTGATGCGCTGGTCCGCCAGCAGCTCCGCCATGTCGCCGTCCGCGGCGAGCGGCCGCACCATGATGCTGGTCAGCGCAGCGACGTAGACGGTCCAGGCGCTCTGCGGCGCTGCGATGCTGGTGAGCCCGGCGCCGGCGCGCGCTGCCGCCCGCGCCGACATGCGGGCCGCCCCCGTCGTCACCGCGCCGCCCAGGACCAGCGCGTGGCCGCGGTCGAACTTGTTGCCGCCGGGCTGACGCTGGGGCAGGGCGTTGAGCCACAATGACGGCGTGTTCTCGAATACGGTCGGCACCACCTGGCCGAGCACGTCTGCCTCGATGCCGATCTGCCGAACCACCAGTTCGCCGCAGGCCAGCCGCCCCGGCAACAGCAGGTGACCCGGCTTCTTGCGAAAGAAGGTGACCGTGAGGTCGACGGCCATCGCGATTTCTGCAGTGCCGGTGTCGCCGGAAACCCCGCTCGGCACGTCGATGGCGACGATGGCCGCACCGCCGTCGCGCGCGGCCTGCAAGGTGCGGCGGACCGTCTCGTCGGGCGGACGGGACAGGCCAGCGCCGAACACCGCGTCGACCACCAGGCCGGCGCCGGAGACCGCGTCGGGCCCGAACGGCACCAGCCGCGCGCGCCAGGGTGCGGCGTGGTGCGCGGCGTCGGGCGAGATGTGCGCGGGGTCGGCCAGCAGCGCCACCCTGACCGCCCAGCCGGCTTGTTCCAGCAGGGTGGCCACGACGAAGCCGTCCCCGCCGTTGTTGCCCGGTCCGCACAGCACGCAGACCTCACACGGGGCGTAGCGGCTGGTGATCTCGCCCGCCACCGCGCTGCCGGCGTTGCGCATCAGCTTGTGGGAGGCCAGGCCGGACTCGATCGTCAGCCGGTCGGCCTGGCCCATCTGCGCGTTGGTCAGCAGCGCGTTGCTGGTATCGGCTGGTGGGCGAGGGTGAGCAGGCAAAGCGACGTACTCCTCAGGCAGAAGCAAGCATCTTCTTTTTCGAGAAAAAGAAGCAAAAAGCTTTTACTGCGGCTGTCGCGGTCTTGTCCGGCGAGCGCGCGACAGCTTTGAGCAAAAGTTTTTTGGTTCTTTTTTCAAAAAAGAACCGCTTGCCTTTCCTTCGGCCGGGCTGGTGTCGTGCCGGGCCCGCGCCTAGGGTGCGCCGCCGGACAGCAAGGAAATGCAAGGTGAGAACAGCGTCGTGGGCCCTTCCGTTCCTGGCAGCACTCGCCTGCGGCACCGCCTTGGCAGCACCGCCCGGCCCCACCGGCAGCGTGCCCGGTGGCGTCATGCGCGCCACGCTGGACAACGGCCTGCGCGTGGTCGTGGTGCCGGACCACCTCGCCCCCGTGGTCACCACCGAGCTCAACTACCTCGCCGGCTCCAACGACGCGCCGCAGGGCTTCCCTGGCACCGCCCACGCGCTGGAGCACATGATGTTCCGCGGAGCCATCGGCCTGGACCGCGACCAGCTCTCCGAGCTCGGCGGCCTGCTCGGCGGCGACTACAACGCCGACACCACCGAAACCGTCACCCAGTATTTCTACACCGTGCCGGCCGCCAACCTGCCGGTCGCCCTGCACGTCGAAGCCCTGCGCATGCGCGGCCTGGACCTGAACCAGGCGGACTGGGAGCACGAACGCGGCGCCATCGAGCAGGAGGTCAGCCGCGACCTCTCGAGCCCTATCTACACCTACCTCGAGCAGCTGCAGACCATCATGTTCGCCGGCACGCCCTACGAGCACGACGCGCTGGGCACCCGCCCGTCCTTCGACAAGACCGACGCCAAGCTGCTCCGCTCCTTCTACGACCGCTGGTACGCGCCCAACAACGCCATCCTGGTCATCGCCGGCGACGTGGACCCGCAGCGTGCGCTCGACCAGGCCAAGGCGGCGTTCGGCGGCATACCCAAGCGCGACATCCCGCCGCACCCGCCGATCACCGTGAACGCGGTGCTGCCGAAGACGCTCACCTTCCCCACCGACCTGCCGATCGGCCTGGTGACGCTCGCCTACCGCATGCCCGGCGAGCGGTCGAAGCAGTTCGCCACCGCCGACATCCTCGGCGACGTGCTCGGCAGCGAGCGCGGCGCGCTCTACACCATGACCACCAGCGGCCACGCGCTGCTCTCCGAGTTCGCCTTCCAGCCCAAGGCGGACGTCGGCTTCGGCCTGGCCGCCGCCGCGTTCCCAAAGGGCGGCGATCCGGCGCCGGTGCTGGCCGAGATGAAATCCATCCTGGCCGACATCGCCGCCCATGGCGTGCCCGCCGACCTGGTGGCCGCCGCCAAGCGGCAGGAGGTGGCCCAGCTCGCCTTCAAGAACGACAGCATCTCCGGCCTGGCGGAAAGCTGGTCCAACGCGCTGGCCTTCCGTGACGCGAGTTCGCCCGACGACGTCGCCGCCGCCTACCAGGCGGTCACCCCGGACGACGTCAACCGCATGGCGCACGACCTGCTGGACCCGAGCCACGCGGTCACCGCCATCCTGACACCGCAGGATTCCGGCAAGCCGGTGATGGGCAAGGGCTTCGGCGGTGCGGAATCCTTTGGCGGCGCGCCGAGCAAGCCGGTCGCCCTGCCGCAATGGGCGTCCGAGGCGCTGGCCACGCTGCACGTGCCCGATCTGGGGCCAGCGCCGGCCGCCAGCGTGCTGCCGAATGGGCTGCGCCTGATCGTCCAGCCCGAGCATGTGGGCCGCACCATCTCCGTCTTCGGCCAGATCCGGCAGCGGACCGAGACGGAGGAGGCTTCCGGCAAGGACGGCGTGGGCGACGTGACCGCCAAGCTGTTCGACTACGGCACCGCGCATCACGACCGCCTGGGGTTCCAGAAGGCGCTGGACGACATCGCCGCCCAGGAGAGCAACGGCCCGCGCTTCACCCTGAAGGTGCTGACCCCGCAATTCGAGCCGGGCATGAAGCTGCTGGCAGAGGGTCAGCTCGCCCCCGCCTTCCCGCAGGACGACTTCCAGATCGTCCGCCGGCAGACCGCGCAGGGGCTGGCCGGGCTGCTCGCCTCGCCGGAGTACCTGTTTAAGCACGCCATCGTCGCCGCCGTGGTGCCGGCTGGCGACGCCTCGTTGCGCCAGGCCACGCCTGACACGGTGATGGCGCTGAAGCTGGACGACGTGCACGCCTACTTCACCGCCGCTTACCGGCCGGACCTGACCACCATCGTGGTAGTCGGCGACACCACGCTGGATGAGGCGCGCCGCGTGGTGGAGGAAACGTTTGGCGGCTGGAAGGCCGAGGGCGCGGCACCCAAGGTGGACCTGCCGCCGATCGGGGCCAACCATGCCACATCCGCGCACGTGCCTGACTCCTCCAGCCTGCAAGACACCGTGGCGATGGCGGAAAGCGTGCAACTGCCGGTGACCAACCCTGACCGCTACAACCTGATGGTGGGCAACACCATCCTGGGCAGCGGCTTCTCGTCGCGTCTGTATCGGGACCTGCGGGTTCGCACCGGCTACGTCTACAACGTGGAGAGCGACCTGGATTGGAGCCGCACGCGCTGCGACTACAGCGTGAGTTTCGGCGCTGATCCGGACAAGGTTGGCCGCGCGCGGGCGCTGCTGGTGCAGGACATCAAGGATCTGCAGACCAACAAGGTGAGCGACGTGGAACTGACGCGGGCCAAGGCGCAGATGCTGCGGCGGCTGCCGATGCAGCGCGCCAGCGTGGACGCAGTGGCGGGGCTGTATTTGCGGCTGGTGGATTTGGGGTTGCCGTTGGATACGCCGCAGGTGGCGGCTCAGCGGTATTACGATGCGACGGCGGAGCAGGTGCAGGCGGCGTTTAAGGCGTTCCTGCGGCCGGATGATCTGGCTGAGGTTGTTAAAGGGCCGGCGGTTTCTCAGTAAGGCAAGGCCGGGGGCTCTGCCCCTGGACCCCGCTGGGGCCAGTCGGCCCTAGACCCCGGGCTGCGCCCCTCAAGGAAAGCGGGTCTGGGGCCGTTGGCACCAGCGGGGTCCAGGGGCAGAGCCCCTGGCCTTAGAAAGGTTCAAATGGACGACGACTTCCGCCAAGCCGCGCTCGACTACCACCGCTTCCCGCGCCCCGGCAAAATCGCCATCGAGGCCACCAAGCGCATGGCCACCCAGCGCGACCTCGCCCTCGCCTACTCCCCAGGCGTCGCGGCCGCGTGCACCGCCATCGTCACCGACCCCCGCGCCGCCCGCGAACTCACCGCCCGCGCCAACCTCGTCGCCGTCATCACCAACGGCACCGCCGTGCTGGGACTGGGCAACATCGGCCCGCTCGCCGGCAAGCCGGTGATGGAGGGCAAAGCCGCGCTGTTCAAGAAGTTCGCCGGCATCGACGTGTTCGACATCGAGGTGGACGCCACCGACCCCGAGCTGTTCATCAGCGTCGTCGCCGCGCTCGAACCAACCTTCGGCGCCATCAACCTCGAAGACATCAAGGCGCCGGAATGCTTCGTCATCGAACGCACGTTGCGCGAGCGGATGAAGATCCCCGTCTTCCATGACGACCAGCACGGCACCGCCATCACGGTCGCCGCCGCCGTGCGCAACGCGCTGGTGCTGCAGGAGAAGAACCTGGCCGACGTGCGCCTGGTCACGTCGGGCGCCGGTGCCGCCGCCATCGCCTGCGTGGACCTGCTGGTGGCGATGGGCCTGCCGGCGGACAACGTGACGCTCACCGACATCCGCGGCGTGGTCTACGCCGGCCGCGACCCGGACATGCCGGAGAACATGGCCCGCTACGCCCGCCACACCGACGCCCGCACGCTGGCCGACGTGATCGAGGGTGCCGACATTTTCATGGGCCTCTCCGCCCCCCGGGTGTTCAACCCCGACTGGCTGCCGAAACTCGCCCCCCGGCCCGTCATCCTGGCACTCGCCAACCCGGACCCGGAGATCATGCCGGAACTGGTGCGCGCCGCCCGCCCGGATGCGATCGTGGCAAGCGGGCGAAGCGACTATCCGAACCAGGTCAACAACGTCCTCTGCTTCCCCTTCATCTTCCGCGGCGCGCTCGACGTGGGAGCCACCACCATCAACGAGGCGATGAAGCTCGCCGCCGTCGAAGCCATCGCCGAACTGGCACGCATGGAAGCCAGCGAGGTGGTCGCCCGCGCCTATGGCGGCGCCGCACCGGTGTTCGGACCCGACTACATCATCCCCAAACCCTTCGACCCCAGGCTGATCCTTCAGGTCGCCCCCGCCGTCGCCCGCGCGGCGATGGACAGCGGCGTCGCACAGGACCCGATCGCCGACTTCGACGCCTACCGCTCCGAACTGGAACGTTTCGTCTTCCGCTCCGGCCAGCTCATGCGCCCGGTGTTCGAGGCGGCGCGCAAATGCGGCATGCGCGTGGTCTACACCGAAGGCGAGGACGAGCGCGTGCTGCGCGCCGTGCAGACCGTGGTCGACGAGGGCATCGCACAGCCCATCCTGCTCGGCCGCCGCGACGAGATCGCACGCCGCATGCGCGAGATGGGGCTGCGCATGCGGCTGGACCACAACGTGCAGGTCCTCGACCCCGCGCAGGACGGCGCCGTGTTTCATCCCCTCATCGCGCCCTACCACGCGCTGGTGGCGCGCCGGGGCGTCACCCCGGACGCCGCCGAACGCCGGATGCGCCTGCGCCCGCTCGTGGCCGGTGCGATGCTGCTGCAGACCGGTCAGGTGGACGCGGTGCTGTGCGGCGGCACCGGCGCCTGGTACCGCCAGATGGACTACCTGCTGCCGATCATCCCGAAATCTCCCGCAGTGAACCGCATCTTCGCGATGTCGGCCCTCATCCTGCAGGGCGGTGCCATCTTTATGTGCGACACGCATATGAACGTGGACCCGACCGCCGAACAGATCGCCGAGATGACGCTGCTGGCCGCAGTCGCGGTGGCCGGCTTCGGCGTGGTGCCCAAGGTGGCACTGGTCTCGCATTCTAGCTTCGGCGCCAGCAACTCGCCCAGCGCGCGCAAGATGCGCCAGGCGCTGGCACTGGTCCGGGCCGCCAACCCGAGCCTCGAGGTGGACGGAGAGATGCACGGCGATGCCGCCCTGTCCGAGGCGATCCGCGATAGGGTGATGCCGGCGAGCACGCTGTCCGGAGTGGCCAACCTGCTGGTGTTCCCGAACCTCGACGCGGCCAACATCGCGTTCAACCTGGTCAAGGCGGCGGCAGACGGGTTGCCGATCGGGCCGCTGCTGCTGGGCATGTCCAAGCCTGCGCACGTGCTGGTGCCGAGTGTGACCGCACGTGGCATCGTCAACATGACGGCGCTGGCCGCGGTGGAGGCGGGGGCAACGAGGTAGGCAAGGAAGCAAGGCCTTCTTTTTCGAGGAAAAAGAAACAGACAGTTTTTGCGAGCGCTGTCGTGGACTCCGGACCGTGTCATGCTTTCGCCCGCGGTGTTGCATGCAGGGCAACTAGACGCGTCGAGTGATATCAGCCCAGCGGCCCTGGATCTTGACCCTTCGAAGGTCCGGCAGGAAGGCAAGGCCTTCTTTTCTGAAGAAAAGAAGCAAAAGACTTTTGGTCCGGCTGTCGCGAAGGTTCTGCAGCGCGCACCTCAGGGAACCAAAGTTTTTGGGTCTTTTTTCAAAAAAGAACTGCTTGCTTCGCTTCTCACAGGTCAAAACTTAAGACGGTTGGTATCAGCACACTTTGAGGCTGACACATCGAAAGCAAGAAACTACATTCCACACTTACACCAACGTATAGGACGCTGATGCAAGCAACACATGCTGGCAGAGCCAGGCCTTAACGTGGCGACCGTCTTGCTCTCGTCGTAAGACTTTGAAGCCGGCGTGTAATAATGGTGGTGGTTTAGGGGATTGCTTGCGGCTTTTTCTTGGAAGATACCCTCTTTTCGGCATGCGCGAGAAAGAACTCAACACCAACCGCACCAAGGGGCTCCTGAGTTTTCGATGGCCGTGCGCTCGGGAAACGCTGAAACCACTTTCCTTGGTGCTCTTGGTGTCCTTCGTGCTCTTGGTGGCGACTCTTGCTTGCGCGCTTTCCCAATGGATAGAGATGTCTCGATCCGGCCCATCAACAAGAGCAAAGTTTTGGTTATTTCTTTGAAAAGAACTGCCGGGTTTGATGCCGCATATGTCGGAATGCAGTGTCTTGCTTCTTTTTCGAGAGGAGACGCCTTGCTCCTCCTTTAAGCCACCAACCGCAACCCCCGCCGCCGTCCCTGCGCCGGCAAATCCAGCGGCAGCAACGGCGTGGCATCGCTCTCCCGCGCTGCCCCAACCTGCGGCTCCGGCAACGCGCGGCGCAGGTAGGTGATCGACAGCGACCGGAACACGTAATCCAGCACCGAGGTCGCGCGCTCCACGTCCGGGTCGCCGTCCACCGCGCCGGCCGGCCCGAAGCGGGTGAAGGCGAACGCGTCCACGAACTCCTCCAGCGCCACGCCGTTCTGTAGGCCCAGGCTCACCGCCTGCGCCACGCAGTCAGCCAGGCAGCGCACCGCCGGGCTCTCCCGCGGCAGGCTGATGGAGATCTCGCCGAGACTGCCGTCCTCGTACTCGCCGGTGCGCAGGAACACCCGGTGTCCGCCCACGGTCGCCTTCTGCGTCAGTCCCGCGTGGCGCGCCGGCAGCTTGCCGAAGCGCTGCGGCCGCAGCGGGGCCGCGTCGCGTCGATCCTGCGGCGCGGGCAGGCCCGCCGGCTCGGGCATCACGTCGAGGAAGGGTGCCACGGCTTCGTGCATCGTGCGGGCGGCGTGCGCGCTGGCCACCGGCAGCGGCTGCGCGCCCACCAGCACCGCCGCCAGCGCCGCTTCCGGCGACATGGACGCCGCCGCCAGCCTGTCCTGGGCAGCGCGGGTCAGGTGCAGGTCGCGCACCGGTGAGAACGCAGGTGCGATGCCGCCGGTCTCCACGCCCAGCAGCGCCTCTGCCGGTCCGGGGGCGAACACGCCGGTTGCCGGGACCGCGTCCGGTGCGCGGCAGACCGCGGCGCGGGCAGCCAGTGCGGCTTCCGCCAAGCCAGGCACCACGCAGGTCCGTGGCGGCGCCGGCCACGGCGCCGGCATCGCCAGCAGGTCGCGCTGCTCGCTCTCCAGCGCCTGGTCCACACAGGCCCGCAACAGGGCCGCCAGGCACGCCGCCAGGTCGCGCGCCGCGCGGCTGTCGTACGGCACGCCGAGGCAGGCGAGCAGGTCGTCCAGCCCGGCCAGGCCGATCTCGATGCGCGCGGCATCAGGGCAGAGCAGGCGGCTGGCCCGGGCGACCGCACGTGCGGCGGCGGCAAACCCGGCCACGTCGTAGCCGGCAGCCGCGTCGTGGAAGCCGGCAGCGTTCAGCCGGAAGCCCGGCACGCCCGGCTGGCACCGCCAGATCGTCTCGTTGGGCGCGGCCTGGCGCCGGCCGAGCAGCGCGTGCAGGTGCACCGCGAGCGCCGCGGCCGATGCCTGGGCCATGCCGGCCTGGCGCGCGCGGCTGGCCACCAAACCGAGCCAGACAGACGACGCGGCGGCCAGGCTGGCAGGACCCTCGCCAGGGAGCAGTGCGGCAAGCGCGTCGGCGGCGCAGTCGTCCCAGCTGACCGGCAAGGTCATCATGCGGGCGGGTTGGTCCGGGTCGGACCGCGCCGCGACCTGCCGCATCCTGGTGCCTTGCCACAGCCGGATCGCTTTCATGCGCGCAGGTAAGCACGGATGCGGCGACTCGGGAACACAGATTTTGCGGTCTGGGCGCGGAAGTGCCACATCATCTTGAGTCTTGGCGATGCAAAGTAAGCAAGCGGTTCTTTTTTGAAAAAAAGAACCAAAAAACTTTTGCGCTCTTGGGCACCCGTCGGCGGAAAGGTCCGCGACAGCCGTGATAAAAGCTTTTTGCTTCTTTTTCTCGAAAAAGAAGGCCTTGCTTGCCTTCCTTGTGGCACCCCGCCCACGCACCTATACAAAGCCCATGGACATAGGCACCCGGCTGTTCACCTACTTCCGCGGACAGCAGGTCGGCCACGACTCTGCCGGCAACCGCTACTACCAGGAGCGCAAGCACCGCCCCGGCCTGATGCGCCAGCGCCGCTGGGTGATGTTCAACGGTCCCAAGGAAGCCACCCTGATTCCGCCCGAGTGGCACGCCTGGCTGCACTACACGGTCGACGCACCGCTGGCCGAGACCGCCCGCCGCGTCTGGCAGAAGCCACACCTGCCCAACTACACCGGCACCGCGCTCGCCTACCGGCCGCCCGGCCACGACTACAAGGGCGGCCACCGCGCGGTGGCCACCGGCGACTACGAGGCCTGGTCGCCCGATGACGGTGCCACTGGTGGCGCGCCCACGCGCGAAGCGAACGCCGTCCAGCCGGACCACCGCTGATGGCGCGTCACAGCGCCGTCGAGATCGTCACCGGCGCCGCTGTGCTGCTGGTGGCCGGCGGCTTCCTCGTCTACGCGGTGGCCAACACCGGCCAGCACCTGGGCGGCAGCAGCTACGACCTGCACGCGAGCTTCGACCACGTGGACGGGCTCTCCCCGGGTGCCGAGGTGCGCATTGCCGGCGTGCGGGTGGGCAGTGTGGAGGCGATCACGCTCGACACCAAGACGTTCAACGCCGACGTGACCTTCAGCGTGCAGGACGGTGTCCACCTCACCACCGACAGCAGCGCCACCGTGTCCACCGACGGCCTGCTCGGCGGCAAGTATCTCGCACTGGCCACCGGCGGCGAGGACAAGACCATCGCGCCGGGCGGCAAGATCACCATCACCCAGGGCTCGGTGAACCTCGAGGAACTGATCGGCAAGTACATCTTCGGCTCCACCGGTTCGAAGAGCGGCGGCACGACCAGCAAATGAACGAATCTACCCGAACCGCGTGGCCGGGTGCCGATGGCGAGCCGGTGAGCTGCCGCGAGAAGATCGAGATACTCGAGGAGAACCACGACGAACTGCGCCACGTGATGCAGGACGCGTTCGAGGACGCGATCCTGATGGGCGTGGACGAGGCGTTCATGCGGCGGATGCTGGCCGAGCTGGTGGATGGGTTGAGGACGCCGAAGAGATGAAGGCAAGCAGTTCTTTTTTGAAAAAAAGAACCAAAAAACTTCTGTCTCCTGGGTACCCGTTTGTGGGACGTTCCGCGACAGCGCGGATCAAAGTTTTTGTGCTGCTTTTTTTCTGTGTCGCGTTCCCCGCGCTCGCCGAACCGATCACCCCGCCCGAGATCTCTCCCCCCGACACCTGGCAACCGCGCCAGTCCGGTACGTTGCGCCTGCTCAACAAGCTGGACTCCACCACGAACACGCTGACCATGCACGTGGGCGAGACGCGGCGCGTGGAGTCGCTGTCGATCACGCTGAAGGCCTGCGACGTGCGTCCGCCCGACCTGCCGCAGGACGCCACCGCGCAGCTTACCGTCGTTGACAGCCGGGAGGGCGCGCCGGGTTTCGACGGCTGGATGCTGGCCAACGAGCCTGCGGCGGCGATGCTGGAGCATCCGGTCTACGACATCCGCCTGGCGGGCTGCGCCTGACGCGTCACGCGACCGAAACTACATCTTCGGGGCTGTTTCAGAAACCGTCACGCTTCTTAACGGCGTTGTAAGCACCTTCAGTCATGCTGCGTCCATCGACATCACGGATGGACACCGCACACCATGGCGAATCTTCTCGACGGGGCGACGATTTATTCCGGTCAAGGCCAGGCTGGCAACCTGTCCGACCCGAACAACTGGGTCGGCGGCCAGGCACCGGGTCTGAACGGCTTTGCCCTGATCACCAGCAGTGCCGTGCTGAACGGCTCGTTCACCAGCAACATATTCATGGGTCTGGGCGAGGGCACGGTCACGGTCAACGGCACGCTGACCACCACCTCGGCCAACCCGTGCAAAAGCGTCATGGTCTGCAACCACTCGAACTTCGTCTTCACGCCCGGCGCCGTCATGAACGATGCCGGTGGCCTCATTGTCGGTGCAATCTCGGCCGGCACGTTCCTCGCCGAAAGCAACGCCACCACGCAGAGCCACATCAACACGGGTTCAGTGAAGATCGGCCAGGATGCCGGCGGCAACGGCGTCGTCACGATCAACGGTGCGACCCTGACGGACTCGCAGAACATGTATGTCGGCCAGAACGGCCAGGGCGTGCTGACCATCACCGATGGCGGGCTGGTCAGCGTGGCCGCAGGCCTGGCCGTCGGCGCCGAGCCCGGGGCGGTGGGCAGCGTCGACGTGACAAACGCCAGCACCTACGCGGTGCAGGGCGGCGCACGCATCGGCGGCGGCGCGCCCGACGCGCCGGGTGGCGTGGGTGTGGTCACGGTCGGCAACGCCAGCAGCTTCTCCGTCGGCGGCCTGCTGCAGGTCTCGACGGACGGCAACCTGAACCTGGCCGGCGGCACGGTCACCGCGGGCGGCGCCGGTGGCAACGTGTGGGTCGCGCAAGGTGGCAACATCACCGGTTTCGGCGCGCTTGCGCAGACCGCGCCGGGCGGCACCATCAACGATGGCGGCAGCATCACGGCCAGCGGCGGCACGCTGGCGCTGTCCGGCCAGGTGGTCGGCGTGGGTACGCTCGACATCGGTGCGAACAGCACGGTGCAGGTCACCGGTGCGACCATCGGCGTCGCCAGCATCGCGTTTGCCGGCCCTGACGCCAGATTGTCCGCGCAGGCGATCTCCAGCCACACGATGATCAGCGGCTTTGCCGCCGGCGACAGCCTGCTGCTGTCCGGTGCCACGGCGCTGAGCTGGGATGCCAACCACGACGTGCTGACTGTGGGCAACGGCAGCCAGGTGCTCGACCAGCTGCATTTCGCCGGCAACTACGCGGGCGAGACGTTCAGCCTGTCGCACGCCGGCAACGAGGCGGTGATCAGCGTGGGGCCCGTGCTGACACATCACTGAAGGCAAGCAGTTCTGTTCCGAAGAGAAGAACCAAAGACTTTTGTCCCCTGGGCACCTGTCCCCCGACAGGTCCGCGACAGCCGAGCAAAAGTCTTTTGCTTCTTTTCTTCAGAAAAGAAGGCTTTGCTGCCTTTGCAACCATTCAGCCGCACCGCACTTG
This sequence comes from Acetobacteraceae bacterium, assembly GCA_965198755.1. Classification (GTDB taxonomy): domain Bacteria; phylum Pseudomonadota; class Alphaproteobacteria; order Acetobacterales; family Acetobacteraceae; genus BOG-908. The sequence continues at coordinate 1,017,627 of OZ240673.1, read as the reverse complement.
CGGCGGCATGGACCTGCCGAGCCCTGACCGCGCCGCCTACCTGCTCGACTTCGACGGCACCCTGGTCGACATCGCCCCGGCGCCCGACCTGGTGATGGTAGATGCCGGCCTGCCCGAGTCGCTTCGCCGCCTGCGCGTGCTGTGTGGCGACGCGGTCGCCATCGTCACCGGCCGCCCGATCGCGCAGGTGGACGCGCTGCTGCCGGACGCCGTCTACGCCATCGCCGGCGAGCACGGCACCGCGCTGCGGCCTGCCCCGGACGCCGAGATCGTCGTCTCCGCTCTTCCGGCGCTGCCGGCATCCTGGCTGGAACGCGCGGCGCACTTGGCGGCCGCGCACCCCGGCGCCGCGCTGGAACACAAGCGCCACGGGTTCGTGCTGCACTACCGCGCGGTGCCGGACGCGGGTGCGCCGCTCCGCACCGGCGTGGAGCGGTTGCTCGCCGGGGTGTCAGGCTACGAGCTGATGGCGGCGAAGATGGCCTGGGAGGTCAGGCCGGCCGGGATCGACAAGGGGAGCGCGGTGCGAGCGCTGATGTGCCGGCCACCTTTCCTCGGCCGGGTGCCGATCTACGTGGGCGACGACGTGACGGACGAGGACGGCATGGCAGCCGCACGCGCGCTGGGCGGGGTAGGGCTGCGGGTGGATGAGGCGTTCGGCTCGCCACAGGGTGTGCGGGGTTGGCTGAGCAAGATAAGCCAGACAGTTGTTATGTGACAGATCCGAAACTCTTCCGGTCTGAGCACACCCTCCTCGAACGGTCCGCGGAAACCGTAACAAACGCTTTTTGCTTCTTTTTCTCGAAAAAGAAGGCCTTGCTTCGTTCACCAATTCTTAGCCCTCATGCGCCAAACTGCCGCCTCGATTGGCACCAAGCCGGCGGAGGCCCCATGGACGACCTGTCGTCGGAGTTGCTGGCCAAAACGAACGAGGCGCGGGCCAGATGACCAAGGCGCAGACAGGCGCATTCGTCCTCCGCGCCGGCTTCTCGAGCGCGGAGACGGTCACAGCCATCTCCGGCCGCTGCGGCAGCCTGAGCGTGGTGGTGGCCAACATCGAGCGCATCGGCGGCAAGATCGACTTGGCGAGCACCCCAGGCGCGGGGTCCTGCTTCACCGTTAATATCCCAGTCGCCCTTGCCACCGTCTCGGCGGTGATCGTCGAGGCAGACGTAGAGCGCCTCGCCATCCGCACACGGCCGCGCGCGAGCTGGTGCGTTTGGACGACGGCGGGCGGAAGACCGCACAGGCTCCGGGCATCGCCACACGTGCGGCGATGACCATCGGGACGACTCCTTGGCCACCCGCTCTCAACTCTGCTACTTTACCGGTCGCAATTAAGCTTGTGGCGTGCTGAGCAATGGTCGTGAGAAAACGAGTCGTGATCTGCCTGGCTGTCTGCTGGGCCGGCACCTGGCCGGCCGGTTCAGCTTCTGCCGCTCCCGGCTGCGACGTGTCAGCAGCACCTGTCGTCCCGGTCATCAAGGGCCTGACCTACGACGAGGCGCGCGCGGCGCTGTTGGCGTCCGGCTGGCAACCTGGCCACGTATCGAAGTTCGCGGGCGTAGCCGGCAACGAGTCGGTTTTCCACGAGCGCGGCTACACGGAGCTGATGTCCTGCGCTTTGGAAAGCGGGTCGCCATGCCGGTTTCAGTTCGGCGGAAAAGGCAACACGCTGCTGACGGTGACGACGTCGGGCGAGGAGAACAGCCTGCTAGACACCAAGGCGGTAGTCAGCGGCGCCGACTTGGGCTGCCAGAAGTAAGCGCGTCTGGCGTCCTCGAAGGAGAGTTGTCGCCGAGGCGCACGCCAAGGCAAGCAAGCAAGGCCTGCTTTTTTGAAAAAAAGCAGCAAAAAACTTTTGGTCCGGCTGTCGCGGAGTTTCTTTCAGCGTACACCAAAGGAACAAAAGTTTTTTGGTTCTTTTTTTCAAAAAAGAACCGCTTGCCTTGCCTTTTACAACCTTACCACACGCGCCCCAGGCAGGAACGCCACCTTTAACGCCAGCTCCAGGTTCGACAGCGCCGCAATCGCCATCCCGGCCGGCACGCCCGACCGCCGGACCACCTCGTCGAGTTCAGTCGGCGAGGGGCCGAGCAGTGCCAGCACGGTTTGCTGCGCGGCCATCACGCCGGCGTTGCCCTCGTCCCACTCTGTGCCAGTCTCGGCAAACCCCTGGCCCACCTCGCGCGCGAACAGCGGGTTGCGCGCCAGCCCCTCCCGGCGCGGATCGTCCGGCAGGTTCGCCAGCACGTCCTCGGCACTCTCTGTCAGGTGCGCCCCTTGCCGGATCAGGTCATTGGAGCCGCGGCAGCGTGGGTCCAACGGCGAGCCCGGCACGGCGAAGATCTCCCGGTTGGCGTCGTGCGCCAGCCGCGCGGTGATCAGGCTGCCGGAGCGCAACGCCGCCTCGATCACCACCAGCCCCAGCGACAGGCCGGCGATGATCCGGTTGCGCCGCGGGAAATGCCGGCTTTGCGGCGCCGTGCCGAACGGCGCCTCGGTCACTACGCAGCCGCGCTCGGCGATGCGCGCCTGCAGATCCGCGTGTTCCGGCGGGTAGGGCTGGTCCAGCCCGCCGGCGACGGCCGCCACCGTCAACCCCACGTGCAGCGCGCCCTGGTGCGCCGCCCCGTCGATGCCGCGCGCCAGGCCGGAGACCACCACCAGGCCGTTGGAGGCGAGGTCCGCCGCCAGCGCCTCGGCCATGCGGCAGCCGTTGGCCGATGCGTTGCGGGCGCCGACGATGCCCACCGCGCGGCCGTGCAGCGCCGCCACGTCGCCTAGGACGGACAGCACCGGCGGCGGGTCGTCCAGCAGCGCCATCATCGGCGGGTAGTCCTCGCCACCGACGAAGACGATCCGGCCGCCCAGCTTGGCAACCTGCGCCGCCTCGCGCTCGGCCTGTTGAACAGACGGGGTGGCGGGGGCCTCGGCGCGGCCGCCGGTGCGGGCCAGGGCGGGCAGGGCGGCTATGGCGTCGGCAGGGATCGGGAATTGTTCCGTCAGGCGGCGATAGGTGACCGGGCCGACGCCTTCTGTGCGGGCCAGGCGGAGGCGGTCGAGGTCGGACGCGTTCAAGAAGCAAGGCCTTCTTCTGAAGAAAAAGAAGCAAAAAGACTTTTATCCCGGCTGTCGCGGACCTCTCCGCACCGCGCGCCTACCGGAACAGCAGTCTTTTGGTTCTTTTTTTCAAAAAAGAACATTCTTGCTTACTTCCCAAACTTCGGCTCGGTCCCCGCCACCAGACGCGAAATATTCCCCGCGTGCCGCCACCAAACCAGCATCGCGATGATGAGCGGCGCCGTCCACCAGACCGGCGGCAGCAGCACGCCCGCCAGCAGCGGCGCCGCGGCGAACGCGGCCAGCGCACTCGCCGAGCTGATGCGCGTGGCCGCAAACACCGCCAGCCACACACCGCAACACGCCAGCCCCAACCGCCAGTCCAGCGCCAGCAGAGCGCCCAGCCCGGTTGCCACCCCCTTGCCGCCGCGAAAGCGCAGCCACACCGGGTAGCAATGGCCGAACACGGCGCAGATCGCGGCCAGCGGCATCCAGACGACGCCGCTCAGATACCCCGCCAGCGACACGGCAAGCGCCGCCTTGGCCGCGTCCAGGACGAGCGTGCCGGCGGCCAGCCCGCGCCGTCCGGTGCGCAGAACGTTGGTCGCCCCGATGTTGCCGGAACCCACGTTGCGGATGTCGCCCAGCCCCGCGACACGCGTCAGCACCAGCCCGAACGGAATGGAGCCGAGCAGGTAGGCCAGCGCGGCGGTACCGAAGCTCACCGCTTCGAGGTGCCACCAGATGCTCACCCGAACACCCGGACCCCGGCCTTCCAGGTGCCCAGCACCCGGCCTTCCAGCGCGCGGCCGTCGAACGGCGTGTTCTGCGCCTTGCCCGGTAGCCGGCCGGCCTGCACCTGCCAGATGCGTTCCAGGTGGAACAGGCACAGGTCCGCCGGCGCCCCGCGCGCCAACGTGCCGGCGTCCGAGCCGAGCAGGCGCGCCGGCCGGCAGGTGAGCAGGCCGATGGCGGCGGCAAGGCCCAGCCGGCCACCGTGGTGCTGCGCCAAGGTGATGCCGAGCAGGGTGGCCAGGCCAGCGCCGCCGGCGGAGGCCTGGGCGAAGGGTAGGCGCTTGTCGTCGGCGTCGCGCGGCTGGTGGTCGGAGGCGACCGCGTCGATGGTGCCGTCCACCAGCGCCTCGGCGATCGCGCGGCGGTCGGCCTCGGGGCGCAGCGGCGGGGACAACTTGGCGTAGGTGCGGTAGTCGCCGATTGCCGTCTCGTTGAGGTCGAAATACGGCGGCGCGGTGTCGCAGGTGACGTCGAGTCCCTCGTCCTTGGCGCGGCGGATCAGCATGACCGTCTCGGCGGTCGAGACGTGGGCGAAGTGCAGCGCGCCGCCGGTGAGCCGGGCCAGCCGGATGTCGCGCGCCACGATGATCGACTCGGCCACCAGCGGGATGCCGGGCAGGCCGAGCCGGGTGGCGAGCTCGCCCTCGGTGGCCGCACCGCCCTCGGCCAGGCTCGGGTCCTCCGGGTGCTGCACGATGCGGCCGCCAAAGGCGCGCGCGTAGCTCAGCACGCGGCGCATCATCTGCGCGTTGGCGATGGCGCGCTTGCCGTCGGTGAACGCGGCGGCCCCCGCCTCGCGCAGCAGGCCGAGCTCGGCCATCTCGTCGCCGCGGCAGCCTTTGGTGATGGCGGCGTAGGGCAGGATGGTGAGGCTGCCGGTGGCCTCGCCGCGGCTGCGCAGCAGGAAGACCAGCGCCGGGTCGTCGATCGCCGGCGCGCTGTCCGGCAGGGCGGCCAGCGTGGTGATGCCGCCGGCCGCCGCGGCCTCTGCCGCCGAGGCGATGGTCTCGCGGTATTCGAAACCGGGCTCGCCGAGGGCTACGCGCATGTCCACCAGGCCGGGGGCGAGGATGGCGCCATCCGCGTCGATGACCTTGGCACCGTCCGGGCGGCCGAGGTTGTTGCCGTGGTCGGCGATGCGGCCCTGGCGGATGAGCAGGGCGCCCGGTGCGTCCAGGCTGCTGGACGGGTCGAGCAGGCGCGCGTTCTCGATCAGCACGTCCATGCTTGCTGCCTTTTGTAGGCGCGCGTCTGGCGTGCGGGCGTAGGAAGATTGACCACGAAGGCACGAAGGACACGAAGACGGAGCGGCAACATGCACACTCGTGAAGAGACGGACGTGGATGTATCCGGCCAGGGGGTTCGCGTGCTGCGAAACGTCAGGGGCCTGCGGAGGTGGAGTGAGTCAAATAGTCTTTGGGCGGAGGCAAGGAAACGAGCAGGCGCGCGGCGGACGAAGAGACAAGCAAGGCAAGCAGTTCTTTTTTGAAAAAAAGAACCAAAAAACTTTTGATCTCGTGAGACCCGTCGGGATGAGGCGTGTCGTTTCAGCTGTCCGCGACAGCGCGCGCAAAAGCTTTTTGCTGCTTTTTCTCGAAAAAGAAGACGCTTGCTTCTGCTCGGTGGTTGCGTCTGTGCGTCGGTCCACATGATTGTTGGCACGTGTAGCCTTGACACGCTCTTCGTGTCCTTCGTGCCTTCGTGGTTTGACTTTCTTTCAGTTGCGACGGGCGTCGTTCGCATGCGCCAACACTGCCTGCGGTCAGCCAAGTGCGTCCCATCGAAACATTTCGCGTCAGCCGCCCGTAGCGAACGGTTTTCAGTGCTTTTTTTCAAAATGGACATGCGCGCCTAGACGTTCCGCCGCTGGCTGCGCCCGAGCACGTCGAGCACCGCCATGCGCACCGCCACCCCCATCTCCACCTGCTCGCGCACCAGGCTCCGCTGCGGGTCGTCGGCCACCGCGCTGTCGATCTCTACGCCGCGGTTCATCGGCCCCGGGTGCATCACCAGCGCGTCCGGTTTGGCGCGTGCCAGGCGTGCCGCGTCCAGCCCGTAGAAGCGGAAGAACTCGCGCGCGGACGGCACCTGGCCGCGCGACATGCGCTCGCGTTGCAGGCGCAGCATCATCACGATGTCGACGCCGTCCATCCCTGCGTCCATGTCGTGGAACACCTCGATGCCCAGCCGCTCGATCCCCGGCGGCATCAGCGTCGGCGGCCCGATCAGCCGCACGGTGGCGCCCATGGTGGTCAGCAGGTAGATGTTGGAGCGCGCCACCCGGCTATGGGCGATGTCGCCGCAAATGGCCACCACCAGGCCCTGCAGGGTACCGCGCCGCCGGCGGATGGTCAGCGCGTCGAGCAGCGCCTGGGTGGGATGTTCGTGGGTGCCGTCGCCGGCGTTGATGACGGCGGCCTCCACTTTCTGCGCCAGCAGCGCCGGGGCGCCGGACTGGTCGTGGCGCACCACCAGCAGGTCGCACTGCATGGCGTTCAGCGTGGTCGCCGTGTCAAGCAGGGTCTCGCCCTTGTTCACGCTGCTGGCGCTGACCGACATGTTGATCACGTCGGCGCCAAGCCGCTTGCCGGCGAGCTCGAAGCTGGTGCGGGTGCGGGTGCTGTCTTCGAAGAACAGGTTGATCAGGGTGCGGCCGCGCAGCAGGTCGCGCTGTGTCTTGCCGGAGCGGTTGAGCAGCGCATAGCTCTCGGCCAGGTCGAGGAGCTGGCCGATCTCGGGGGGGTACATGCCCTCGATGGCGAGCAGGTGTTTGCGGGGCTGCACGGGGCTCCGTGTAGCGGGCAGGCAAGGCAAGGCAAGCAGTTCTTTTTTGAAAAAAAGAACCAAAAAACTTTTGTTCCCTGGTGTGCACGCCGCCGGAAAGGTCCGCGACAGCCGTGCCAAAAGCTTTTTGCTTCTTTTCCTCGAAAAAGAAGCGCTTGCTTGCCTTACAGCCCCATCCCGCTCAACCCCGGATGCCCATCCGGCCGCCGCCCCAACGGCCAGTCAAACTTCCGCTCCGCCGCAGCAATCGGCGAGTCGTTGATGCTGGCGATCCGCCGCGTCATCAGGCCGTGCGAGTCGAACTCCCACTGCTCGTTGCCGTAGGAGCGGAACCAGGTTCCGCTGTCGTCGTGCCACTCGTAGCAGAAACGCGCTGCTATACGGTTCTCGCGGAAAGCCCAAACTTCCTTGATCAGCCGGTAGTCCAGCTCGCGGGCCCATTTGCGCGTGAGAAACGCCTCGATCTCGGCGCGTCCTGTGACGAACTCGGCACGGTTACGCCACACGCTGTCCGGCGTGTAGGCCAACGCCACGCGGGCAGGGTCGCGTGTGTTCCAGGCGTCTTCGGCGAGCCTGGCTTTTTGAACTGCGGTTTCCGCCGTGAACGGGGGAAGGGGCGGGCGGTCCTGCACGGTCACTCTCCCTTGTACAAGCGAGCAAGCAAGCGGTTCTTTTTTGAAAAAAAGAATCAAAAAACTTTTGGTCTCTTGGGCGCCCGTCTGCGGAAGGTCCGCGACAGCCGAGATAAAAGCTTTTTGGTTCTTTTTCTCGAAAAAGAACTGCTTGCTTGCCTCGCTTAGTTCTCCGCGCCCACCGCCGTGTTCGTCCGCGTCCCAACCGCCGTCTGCTGGCGGTAGGCAACCCCACCGATGTGGCCGAGGTTGGGTGAAAGGAACAGGCCGCCAAAGCTGAACGCGTCCGTCATGTCGCCGAAGCCGGCGGTCAGCGCTTCGGTCCCGCGGTAATCCTCCACCGCGTTGCCGGCCGGGCAGTAGCCGACAAAGGCGTTGGAATTGACGTTGAGGTTGGCGACCGGGAATGCGGCAGCACCCGGCACCTGTTGCGGGTAGAAGAACGACATCGGCACCGGCGGGTGCTGGCCGTCGATCGTGCTGGAGAACGCCACGAAGGTGTTGAACTCGATATCGACGGAGTTGGTTCGCGGCCGGTGGCCGGGCCCGTCCGTCGGGTTGGTTGGCACGCCCTCCTCACCGTAGTCCAGCCCGAACGCGCCGCTGTTGTAGCCGGACATGTTTTTGACGAACACGTTGCCCCTGGCCACCAGTTGCCCGGCGTTGGGAACGTCGGCGTTGAACGCTTCGGCCTGGCCAAAGGTGCCGCCCTGCGGGACTCCGCCCTGGAAGTAGTTGCCGAGCAGGTACGTATGCTGCGCGCGGCTTTTCGCGTCGTGGCCGAAGAACTGGTCGTGGAACCAGTTGCCCTTGAAGACGGCGGTGAAGTTGGGGTCGTAGGTCGGATTGCCGAACTCGGTGTTCGACGCGTCGATGTAGATGCCGTGCGCCAGGCCGGAGCTGTTCTGTGCGCCGGAGCCGCCATTGTGGTCGATCTCGTTGAACAGCAGCTCCAGCCGGCCGCCGCCGGTCGGGTCGGCGGTGACGCCGTTGGCGCCGCCGGACTGCACCTCTTCCTGCTGGAAGCCGTGCACGTGCGTATACGAGACGACCGTGCGGTTCGGGGCGGCGCCCAGCACGGGTACCTTCAGGCGGTTGCCGAACTGGTCGTAGTCGTTGTAGCCGGTGTGCAACAGGTAGATGCCGGACGCCAGCACGTAGCCGGCTGGCCCGATGGTGACGCTGAGGTTCGAGATGGTGTCGTTGGCGCCGCCCTCGATCTCGATGACGTCCTTGCTGGATTCGCTGTCGCCGGCGCCCTCGTCGTTGCGCACGATCACCGGGCGGATGCCGTTCTGGGTGATGCCGACGATGCTGATGTTGTTGGGCGGATAGATCGGGTTGCCGCTGCCCACGTAGTAGTCGCCCAAGGGATGCAGCGTGATGTTGTTGTTGGACACCGGGCCCTGGGATGTCTGCGTGGTGGTGTAGACGGCCGGGTACACCTCGAACGTGTCGCCCGGCTGCCAGAGCCGGAACAGGTCCACATGGGAGGTGTTGCCGAACGGTCCGCAGCCGGTGTTGGCCATGGCCTGCAGCGTCGCCGGACTGAAGGGCAGCACCTGTGCGGCGGTGTAGGGCTGGCCGGCTGCGGGCTGCTTCGGCGGGGTGCGGAACGGCTCCTGGCAGGTGTAGGGGTTCGAGCTGAGGCTGTGCCAGACGGCCACGACCTTGTCCGCCCCGCTCACCAGCCGGTGCTGTTCGATCCGCGGGGTGAGGTTGTCACTCGCGGTCGCGTCGCGCGGCTGCTTGGCCTGCAGGCCTGCCCAGGTGAACTCCGCCGGGTAGGCAGCCCCGCCGGGGTGGCACATGGCGGCCTGTTCGGCGGCGGCATTGGGTGTGGTCAGGCCTGCGGCGGACAGCACTGTTTGCGCAAGGGCGGGGCTCGCCTGCGCCACCACGGCGCAAGCCAGAAGGTAACTTCTGGTCATCTTAATTCTGCCTTGTAACGACTTTACGATTGAGAAGACTGATGGCTTGCTTGCCTAACACGCGCCAATTTTCGAAGTAAAGCAGAAATTCACAGGCCTGTGATGACCGTATCAATTGAAGTTACACAACGACTGTATGCATTATTTGCAGTCGATGCTGAGTTATCTATATTTAGATGACTCAGTCGAATTAATGAGATGGTATGGCATGACTGCAGTAGTCCGAAGTTCACCGGATACACCTTACACTATTGCATTTCTATTGAGCGACACTGAAATATTACGAGATAATATCGTTACAGGGCTGTCGAGACATTGCCGCAAAGAGTGCGATTGCACGTAACGGGGGGAGGAATGAACATTCGAAGATCATGTGTGCAGACGTTCGGGGACGGGTGTATTCCAATCCTTCCTAAGATTGCTGACATCATACATGTCGTTACTTTAAAACAACGGAATATTGTGTGCTGCCAGTGCGCCTCGGTGCTGTTCGTACAACAACCAGGAAGGGAAGGCGAAGCCTACTTTGTCAAGCTGGCAGCCAAGAACTTTGGCCCTGCTGTCGCGAAATTTTCCTCGAGCACGCACCCAAGGGAATAAAAGTTTTTTGGTTCTTTTTTTCAAAAAAGAACCGCTTGGCTTGCCTGCTTACAGGTTCACTTGTGACGAAGCCTTAGATTAATGCGGCCGACGGCGAGCAGCCAAACTCCGGCGGTCCGCAGGTGATCCATCCCTGACCACGACCTCCATGCACAGCCCAATGTCGAGGCCGGGCTTTCGGCCGCCCTGTAGTCGCCACCGAGTCCAAGGGGCGTCCAACGATGCTACGACGAAGGCTGGCACCACCCATCGTTCATGAACACATACTCACGTTGGACCGTGCTGTCGAAACCAGTGTCTCTACCGCAAATCTGGACCAACGCTGGCGGGCAAACTTGCCAAGACGTGGACCAGACACTCTCTTTGGAAAAAGAAGCAAGAACTTGTGTCCCGGCTGTCGCGGATTTACCGCCAAACTTTTAGGCCGGGAAACACAAGTCTTCCGGTTCTTTCTTTCAAAAAAGAACCGCTTGCCGCCTAAGCCTTATCCAGTTCCTTCACGCTTCGGATGACCCGAGACATCATCCCGTAAGCAATAGCCTCCTCGGCACTCATCCAATAATTGCGGTCAGTGTCCTTGGCCACCTTCTCGTAGCTCTGCCCGGTCTCGTCGGCGATCAGCCGGTTCAACCGCTCGCGCATCTTGACGATTTCGCGCGCTTCGATGGCGATGTCGACTGCCGGCCCGCGCACGCCGCCCATCGGCTGGTGCAGCAGGAAGCGCGTCTGCGGCAGACTGAAGCGGCGCTCCTTCTTTCCGGCCAGAAAGATCAACGCGCCGGCGCTGGCCACCCAGCCGGTGCCGATCATCCGCACTGGCGCCTCGGCATCGACGAAGCGGATCATGTCGTGGATGGTGTCGCCGCTCTCCACGTGGCCGCCGGGCGAGTTGACGTAAATGTCGATCGGCTCGGCCGAGGCGCCGGCCAGCGCCAGCAGCCGCCCCGTCACGTCGCGCGCAACCTTGTCGTTAATCGCTCCGAAGATCAGCACCTTGCGCTGCTTGAGCAGCCGGTGCTCCAGCTCGTTGATCGGCGAGGACAGCGTGCGGTTGTCGTCAGGCTCCTTCTGGTCCGGGCCCATCGGCTCGGGCACGTCGGGGCCGTCGGGGTCTTGGTCCGGCTCCTCCTCATCCATCCTGGAGCGAAGACGAGGATACCAGGTCGGGTCAGTCATTCCGTGCACATGCTCCTGCTTGCGCGTTCGGGCGGAACGTGGTGCAGGCTAGCTGGATTGTCGAGGGCTGGCGCGACGCGGGCGGCCCTCACCGTCCGGCCGGTCTATTGTCGGCCTGGCCGCCGCTTGGCATCCTGCCACACGCCACCCAACCAACGCCGAGGTGCCCGCATGAGCAAAACCGCGCTTCTCGCCGCATCTGTCTTCCTGCTGGCAGTCGTCGTGGTGCTCCTCGTCGCCAGGCCGCTCTCCCCGCCGGCCAGTCGGCCGGTCGCCACTGTGCCCGCCCCCGTCTCGCCAATGCCGCCGCCAGGCCCCGCGTCACCGGCCGCAGCCGCGCCCGACCCGGGCGACAGCGCGCTGGCCAAGGACTCGACCGACCCGAACGTCGCCGGGTTCGTCAGCAGCTTCCGGACCTCCAGCCAGGCCTCGTGCCGTAACAGCACCAACGCGACGCTGAAGACCGACGCCAACCCGGAGGCGGCAGCCCGTATCGGTGCCCTGTGCGATTGTGCCACCGACCGCACGCTGGCAAGCCTGACGGTGGGCGACGTCCGCGCGGCGATGCTGGGCGCACTGACCGCAGCGGGCAGTCCAGCCAATCCGGCGATCCAAAAGCTTCGGGCTGGCTACACGCAGGCGGCGACGGCTTGCCTGACGGACCAAGGCGCAAAGTAAGCAAGCGGTTCTTTTTTGAAAAAAAGAACCAAAAAACTTTTCCCTCGGCTGTCGCGCCGGGGTGAGAGTGTTAGCTCCTGACGATGGCGTCTAGGCCGTCAGGGCGTTCGGGGAGCATGGTCTCGGGCAGCATGCGCTGCAGCTCGGGCTCGCGGTCCAGCCACTGGTGCTTCAGGGCGCCCAAAACGTGCAGCGCGAAGAACGCCAGCAACGCGGTGCCAAGCGCGCTGTGGATGGCGAAGAACAAGTCGTGGATGTGCTGCTTGGTCGCCGGGTCCTGCGACTTGATGAAACCGATGCGGAACCAGGGGATCACCCAATAGAGGTTCAGCGGGTTGGTGTCGGCGTTCTTCCACGCGCTGTCGTGGATCCATCCGGTGATCGGCAACAGGAAGATCAGCGCGTACAGCACGTAGTGCACGCCGTGCGCCAGGCGGCGTTCCCACGGCGCGTAGTAGCGCGGCATCGCCGGCGGCGGGTTGGCGTAGCGCCACAGCACACGCATGATCGCCAGACCCAGCACGGTCAGCCCGATCGATTTGTGCAGGTCGACCATCGGCCGATCGGCGGATTTCGGCAGGCTGTCGACCACCCAGACGATGACGAAGTTGGCAGCGATGCCGAACGCCACCAGCCAGTGGAACAGCATGGCAGTGCTGGTGTAACGGGCTGCCGGCGCGTGTGCGGCCATCGGGACTCCTGCGGGGTTTTCAGGATTAAAAACATACGCCTGCATCAGCGAAGGCAAGCAGTTCTTTTTTGAAAAAAAAGAACCAAAAAACTTTTGACTCCGCTGTCGTGCGCTCGCCGGACAGAACCGCGACAGCCGCAATAAAAGCTTTTTGCTTCTTTTTCTCGAAAAAGAAGGCCTTGCTTGCCTTACGTCGGCTACTCCCGCGACGTCGGAGATGCCATCCGCATGCGCCGTCCCGCATTCACCTGGCCGGACAGCGCGTACGCGTCGCTTCGGCCGAGGCTTAGATGCCGCGCAGGCAGCCAGCTTGGCCTGCATGTGGGAGGCGTATTGACCGGGTGGGATCATTAGAAAGCAAGCACTTCTTTTTCGAGAAAAAGAAGCAAAAAGCTTTTGTCAGTGCTGTCGCGGAGTCTCCGGAGAAGGATAGCCAGAAGACAAAAGTTTTTTGCTTCTTTTTTTCAAAAAAGCAGGCTTGCTTTCTTCACTTCCGGATCCTGCATCCGTGCCCCCAGCGCCTGCCGAAACGGCGGCAGGTTCCCGACGCGCAACGCCGCATCCCGCAGCAACCGCGCCGGCAGGCTGTCCCCCGCCGCGTAGAGCCGCATCACCGCTTCGGACGCGGTGAAGAACAGCCGCGTCTCCCCGCGATGCGTGGCCTCGTAGCGGTGCAGCCCAGCCGGGTCGGCCGGATCTAACCCGGCGATCGCGCTGCCGCGCACCTCGCTCGCCAAAGCTTGCTGGCCGAGCAGCCCGAAATTCAGCCCGTGCGCGGTGGTGGGGTGCATGCCGACCGCGGCGTCGCCCAGCAGCGCGAAGCGGTGGCCGGTGAAGCGCTGTGCGTAGGCGGTCACCACCGGCACCGAATGGCGTGCGCCCACCGGCCGCATCGGGCCCAGGCGGTTGCGGTAGCGGCGCGTGAGCTCCTGGCCGAACGCGGCGTCGTCCAGCGCCAACAGGCTGGCCGAGTCCGCCGGGGCAAGCGTCATCACCGCCGAGGAGCGGCCGCCGTTCAGCGGCAGCGTGACCAGGGTGCGGCCGTATTCAAACCAGGCAGTGGCTGTCTCGTGGTGCGGCTCGGGGTGCGCCATCGGGCAGACGAGCATGTGCTGCCCGTAGTCGTGCAGCGTGGCGCGGATGCCCTGCGAGGTGCGCAGGCGGGACCGCCGCGTGTCGGCCGCCACCACCAGACGCGCGCGCAGGCTCTGGCCGTCCGACAAGGTGGCGTGAGCTGCCTCGCGCGTGGTGCGCAACGCGGTGACGGAGCGTTCCGGCAGGATGGTCGCACCCGGCTGCGCCCGCACCACACGGTGCAGCGTGCGCCGCAGCCAGTGGTTGGGCGCGAAGCGGGCGAGCAACCCTTCGGCGTTGCGGGCGGCGCCGAACTGCATGGCGTAGTCCGACGGGCCGTTGAGCACCTGCATGCGCCGCAGCTTTGCGATCTCGTCTGGCGGAATGGCGTCCCAGGCGCCCATCTCCCGTAGCATGGCGATGGAGCGGTCGGTCAGCGCGATCTCGCGCCCGTCATCGGCCGGGTCGGCGAGGCTGGCGTCGGGCTGCGGGTCCACCAGGGTAACGCTCAGCCCGGTGCCGGCCAGGGAGGCTGCAAAAGCGAGGCCAACCGGGCCGGCGCCGGCAACGAGGATGTCAGTGTCGTTCACGCGGCGATGCCTCTGATAAAACGCAGGCCTACGCCGGCTTCTTACTAGATCGCTACTGACGCATAGGCTGCAAGGCGGCGCGGCCGCATTCGGAAAAGGCGAGTGTTTGCCTCATCAGTCCTCGTGTTGGCAACGCGCGCGAACCAGCAGCCCGATATACTGACCCTTCCAAGCGTCGGCAGCGAGAAAGCAAGGCCTTCTTTTTCGAGAAAAAGAAGCAAAAAGCTTTACTGCGGCTGTCGCGGTTCTCTCCGGCGAGCGCGCGACAGCGGAAGCAAAAGTTTTTTGGTTCTTTTTTTCAAAAAAGAACTGCTTTCTTGCTTAGCACCGGTCCACGTCTCGAGCAGCCCTGGTCCCGCGCGCGCTTACCGCACGGCCGTGTCACGCACGCAACTGCAGCGCCGTGCCGCTGGCGCCGCGCATTGTTCCAACCACCGCTGCGAGCGTGAAACCGGCATCCCGCACGCGCTGCAACACCGCCTCGGCGTGTTCCTCCGCCACCGCCACAAGCAACCCGCCGCTGGTCTGCGGATCGCACAACAGCCCCCTCTGCCAGTCCGGCAGCCCGTCTACGCCGGACACTGCCGCCCCGTAGCTGGCCCAGTTGCGCGACGCCGCACCGGTCGCCACGCCGGCGCGGGCCAGCGCCGCGGCGCCCGGCAGCACCGGCACCGCACCGGCCTCGATCACGCCGGACACGTCCGACCCGCGGCACATCTCCAGCGCGTGGCCCAGCAGGCCGAACCCGGTGACGTCGGTGGCCGCGTGCACGCCGTCCATCCCGGCCAGCTCGGCGCCCACCGCGTTCAGCTGGGTGGCCGAGGCGAGCATCGCCGCGTAGCCGGCCGCATCCAGCTCGTGGCACTTCAGCGCCGCGCTGAAGACGCCGATCCCCAGCCCCTTGGTCAGGATCAGCACGTCGCCGGCCAGTGCCCCGCTGTTGCGCAGCATGCGCTCCGGGTGGACCAGGCCCAGCGCCACCAGCCCGTAGAGCGGCTCCGGACTGTCGATCGAGTGCCCGCCGGCCACCGGTATGCCGGCCTGCGCGCACACCGCCGCCCCGCCTTCCAGGATGCGCCCCACCGTCTCCGCCGAGAGCCTGCCCAGCGGCATGCCAAGCAGCGCCAGCGCCAGGATCGGCGTGGCACCCATGGCGTAGACGTCCGACAGCGCGTTGGCCGCGGCGATGCGGCCGAAATCGTAAGGGTCGTCCACCACGGGAGTGAAGAAATCCGTCGTCGCCACCAGCGCCTGGGTGTCGGACAGGCGGTACACCGCCGCGTCGTCGCCGGTCTCGGTGCCGACCAACAGGTTGGCGAACGGGCCGGCCTGCGGCGTGCGGGCGAGCAGGTCGGCCAGCACGGCGGGGGACAGCTTGCAGCCGCAGCCGCCGCCGTGGGCCAGGGTGGTCAGCCTGGGTTCGGTTTGGGGCAATGAAAAAATCCTAAAGCAAGAAAGCAAGCGGTTCTTTTTTGAAAAAAAGAACCAAAAAACTTTTGTCTCTGTGGGTGCGGCGGGTTGAAACGTCTCGTTTCGGCTTTCCGCGACAGCGGTCGCGAAAGCTTTTTGCTTCTTTTTCTTGAAAAAGAAGACACTTGCTCCTGCGTCACGGACGGAACCACCTATGGCGGACGGAACGCAGGGGCCAACCACGAAAGCGCAGGTGCAGCTGCGGCGTCTCCCCTCGGTGCAGTCGCTTTTGGAGCATCCGTCGGCCGCTCACGCTTTGCACAGCCTCGGTCATGAGACTCTGACCGGCGCCCTGCGCCACGAGCTGGCGCAACTGCGCACGGCGATCCTGGCCGGGCGTGCCGGCCACCTTCCAGACGCCACCTGGATCGTTACCGCCGCGGCCGCCGCGTGCCGCCAGCCGGCCGCACTCCGCCGGGTGATCAACGCGACCGGCATCGTCGTGCACACCAACCTCGGCCGCGCCCCGCTGGCCGAGGTGGCCGCCGCCGCCGCTGCCGAGGCCGCACGCGCAGCCTGCAATCTGGAGTTCGACCTGCAGACCGGCCGCCGCTTCCCGCGCGGCGCCGGTGCCGAGGCGCTGCTGTGCCGCCTGACCGGCGCCGAAGCCGCGCTCGCCGTCAACAACAACGCCGCCGCCATGCTGCTGGCCCTGGCCGCCCTGGCCGGCCCCGGCGCCGAGGTGGTGGTCTCCCGCGGCGAGCTGGTGGAGATCGGCGGCGGCTTCCGCATCCCCGACATCATCACTCAGGGCGGCGCCCGCCTAGTGGAGGTGGGCACCACCAACCGGACCCGCCTGGCCGACTACGAGGCCGCCATCACGCCGCAGACGCGCCTGCTGCTGAAGGTGCACCAGAGCAACTTCCGCATGGTGGGCTTCACCGCCGAGGCCAGCCTGGCCGAGCTGGCCGGCCTGGCCCGCGCGCGCGGCCTGCAGCTGCTGGACGACCTCGGCAGCGGCACGCTGGCGCATCTGCCCGGCCATCTCGCCCAGCTCGAACCCACGGTGCGCGAGAGCCTCGACGCCGGCACCGACGTGGTCGCCTTTAGCGGCGACAAGCTGCTCGGCGGCCCGCAATGCGGCCTGCTCGCCGGCCGCGCCGAATTGATGGACCGCCTGCGCCGCCACCCGCTGATGCGCGCCCTGCGCCTGGACAAGATGACCGTGGCCGCGCTGGAAGCGACCCTGCGCCTGCACGCCGACCCGCCGCGCGCCGCGGCCGAAATCCCCGTGCTGCGCATGCTCGGCCAATCCGCAGCCGAGCTCGCCGCCCGCGCCGACCGCCTGTGCGCGCTGCTGGACACGGTCTGCACCGCCGAGTCGGTCGCATCGACCGGCCATGCCGGCGGCGGCGCTCTGCCGGGCCAGGACGTGGCCAGCCGCGCCGTGCGCCTCGCCGCACCCGGCTGCTCGCCGGACACGCTGGCCCACGCCCTGCGCACGCAGACGCCCGCCGTCGTCGGCCGCATCAACGATGGTCACATGCTGCTGGACATGCTGACGGTGACCGACGCCGAGCTGCCGGAAATGGCTGCCGCGGTCTCTGCAGCCCTAGCCGGGCTGGCCGATGCAGCGCCGCGCCAGCATCCAGCGTGAGCGGCAGGCCGACGATGGCCCACGCGGAGCTGCCGGGATGATGTGCGCTTCACAGCTTTGGCCGGCCCAGAGTTGCCGCACCAGGCAACATCCCGACGAACGGAACGTGGAGAGTGGCTCACGCTGCATGTGCGCAGGCGACCTCGATGTTGTCCGACGTGTCGGCCGGGCTGGCGGATGCAAAGCCGGAGCAGCATCTTGCATCAGGAGGGTAGCCGGCCATGAGCTTCGGCGTCAGGCAAGGAAGGCAAGGCCTTCTTTTCTGAAGAAAAGAAGCAAAAGACTTTTGGTCCGGCTGTCGCGGAGTCTCCTTCAGCGCGCGACCAAGGGAACAAAAGTTTTTTGGTTCTTTTTTTCAAAAAAGAACCGCTTGCCTTGCTTGTCACCGGCCGAGGTCTCGGGCCGTTGAGCCGAATAGTCCTCGGCGTCATGGGCCACGTCGACCACGGCAAGACCGCGCTGGTCCACGCGCTCACCGGCATGCACACCGACCGCCTGGCCGAGGAACAGGCGCGCGGCATCTCCATCGCCCTCGGGTTCGCCCACATGCGCGTGGGCGGGCATGAGGCCGACCTGATCGACATGCCCGGCCACGAGCGCTTCGTGCGCACCATGGTCTCTGGCGCCACCGGCATCGACGCCATGCTGCTGGTGGTGGACGCCGCCCGTGGCGTGATGCCGCAGACGCGCGAGCACGTGGACGTGGCCCGCCTGCTGGGCGTGCGGCGCGCGCTGCTGGCCATCAGCCGCGCCGACCTGGCGGAGCCGGGCAGGGCGCAGCAGGCCGGAGCCGCCGCCGCCGCGCTGCTGGCGGCTTCAGGCGTGGAGGTGGCCGCCGCGGTGGCGTGTTCGGCGCGCACCGGGCAGGGCGTGACGGCGTTGCGCGACGCGATCGGGCGATTGGCAGCAAACGCCGTGCCCGCGCCGGACGACGGGGCGCCGTGGCTGCCGGTCGACCGGTCGTTCTCGCTGGCCGGGCACGGCACGGTGGTGACCGGCACGCTGCGCGGCGGCGTGCTCATTGCCGGCGACACGATGGAGGTGGCACCGGGCGGCCTGGCGGTTCGCATACGCACGCTGCAAGTGCACGGCGCCCGGGTCGGCACGGCCGTGCCGGGCCAGCGCGTGGCGGTGAACGTACGCAGCGCCGAACCGGGGCAGGTGGCCCGCGGGTCGGCGCTGGCGTCACCGGGCGCGCTGGCGCCGTCGGCCTGGCTATCGGTGCGGCTGCACGCGGTAGCCGACGCGCCGAAGCTGCCCACCGGCGCCAGGCTGCGCCTGCTGTTCGGCACCGCCGAGGTGGATTGCCGCCTGCGCCTGCTCGGCTGCGACGTGCTGGAGCCGGGCTGCTCCACCCTGGCCCAGCTGCACTGCACGGCGCCGGTCTGCGTGCCAGCCAGGGCGCGCTTCGTGCTGCGCGCCGCCTCGCCACCGCGCACCGTGGCCGGCGGCGCGGTGTTGGACCCGCAGACGTCGCGCGCCAGACGGCACGCGCCCCCGGTGCTTCAGAGCCTGGCCGCGTTGGACGGGGCGGCGCCGGCGGCGCTGGTGGCCGCCGGGCTGGCTCATGCCGGCCTCGCCGGTGCCTCGCTGGGGCGACTGGCGCGCCTGTCCGGCCTAGGCGCGGCGCGCGTGGCCGCAGCCCTGGCCGAGCAGGACGCGTTGTTGACCCGGTCCGGCGAGGCGGCTTCCCGGCCGGCGTTCGCCCAGCTGCAGGATGCGCTGGCCCGTGCCGTGGCGGCCGCACCCGCCGGCGTCGCGCGCACCGCGCTGGCCGGCCTGCTGCCAGGTGCGGGGGCCGGGCTGGTGGACGCGGCCGCCGACCGCCTGCTCGCCGCCGGCAGCCTGGTGCGCGACGGCGCCGCCCTCCGCGTGCCCCGCCCGGAGCACGACGCACGCCAGGCCCGCGCCCTGCAGGCGCGCGCCGCCGAACTGGGCGAGCTCCTGCGCAGCGCCGGCCTCTGCCCGCCCGACATCTCCACGCTGGCGCCCGACCTGCCGGCCCGGCGGCTGCTGGACGGCCTGGTCCGCACCGGCCTGGTGATCCGCGCGCCAGACCGGGTGCAGCATCGCGATATCCTGTTCCACCGCGACGCCATCGACGCTGCCCGCCGCGCGCTGGCCCCGCTGCTGGCCGAGCGCCCGCTGCTGGTCTCCGAGATTGGCGCGGCGCTCGGGATCTCGCGCAAGTACAGCGTGCCGCTGCTGGAACACCTGGACAGCGTGCAGTTCACCCGCCGGGTGGCGGAACGCCGGGTGCTTGCCGGCCGTTGAGGGGCGCGGAAGCGATTGGGGTCTGGTGGCCCCCCTGGTCTTCAAAACCAGCGGCCCGCCTAAAGCGGGCGGTGGGTTCGATTCCCATCCGCTTCCGCCAAGCAAGCAGTTCTTTTTTGAAAAAAAGAACCAAAAAACTTTTGACTCCGCTGTCGCGCGCTCGCCGGAAAAAACCGCGACAGCAGGAACAAAAGTTTTTTGCTGCTTTTTTTCAAAAAAGCAGGCCTTGCTTTCTTCTCGATGTCGAAGGCTGACTTTGAATAGCTGGCCCGCTGGAACGGCTTCCAAACAGGATACTGAACCCTTTTCGCGCCTCGGCGCCTCTATGAGACTGGAGGCTGCAGATGACGACATGGACGAGCGGTGCGTTGGTTGAGGCGGCCCAGCGCGGCGAGCCGGGCGCGATCGAGCGGTTGCTGTCCCAGGCTCGGCCGGACTTGCGCCGGATCGCACGCCGGGCCTGCAGCGGCCCCGAGGACGCGGAGGACGCCGTGCAGCACGCGCTGTGGGCGCTGCATCGCCAGGTCGGCGCGCTGCGCACCGCCTCGGCGGTGGCAGCCTGGCTGTTCCGGGTCATCGAGCGCGAGTGCCGGAGGCTGTTGGGGCTGAGACGGCCGCCGGCGCTGCCAGTGTTTGTGGAGGTTCTGCAGGCGCCGCCGGTGCCTTCGGGCCTGCGGCACGACCTCGCGCACGCGATCGCCGCCTTGGCCGAGCCATACCGGGCAGCGCTCATCCTGCGCGACGTCGAGGAGCTGACCGCCCCCGAAGCAGCATCGGTGCTCGGCATCACGCCGGAGGCTTTGAAGAGCCGCCTGCATCGTGCACGGGCCGAGGTGCGCGAGCGCCTGTCCGCCGGGGGCTATCTGTCCGGAGGTGACCTGTGACGGCGCTGGCCTGGCATCTCCTGCGTGGCCTCGCAGCGGCCGCGCTGATCGCCGCTGCCCTCCTCCCGCCTGCCGGTCCGTCCTGGCCGACACTGCTGCTTCTGCCCGCTTCCGTGTTCCTGCTGCGGGGCTGCCCCATGTGCTGGCTGCTCGGTCTGGCCGAACGCCTGCGTGCGCTTTTCACTCAGCGAGGTTGACCGATGCCCTATCAGCATTCTGCCGATTTCCGCCTGCTGCCCGAGTTGATTGGGCTCGCTCGGCCAGAGGCCGAGGCGTTCGGGGCGTTCGACAAAGCGGTCGGCCGCAGCGATGGCGCAATCCCGCCCAAGTACCGGGAACTGATCGCGCTTGGGGTCGCGCTGACGACACAGTGCGCCTACTGCCTCGACGTGCACACCGGACGAGCCCTGGCGGCGGGCGCCACGCGCGAGGAGCTGGCCGAGACGGCGTTCATCGCGGCGTCGCTGCGGGCGGGAGCAGCGCTTGGCCACGGGTTGATGATGCTGCGGCTGGCCGAGCAGGGCGGACGCGCGGACCGCTCAGCTCCCGCCTAGCGTGGAACGGCACGTCTCACCACGGCGCACCAGGGGAACAAAAGTTTTTTGGTTCGTCTTTTCAAAAAAGAACCGCTTGCTTTCTGTTCGCTCAAGCCCTGCCGACCGCGATCACCGACAACCCCGCCACCCTGTTCCGCCCGAGCAGCCCGAGCTCGAGTTGCGAGAGAAGCAGCAGCCCCTGGTTCACCAGCGCACCGTGCGGCCGCATGTCGGACCCGGGCGTCTCCACGTGCAGCGGGTTCAGCCGCCGGCCCAGCCTTACGCCGGCGGCCAGCGGCAGCGTGAACCCGAAATAGTAGGATGTCGCAATGCGCGTGAGCCCGGCGCGCGAGATTAGCGCCTCCACCTCGCGCAGCGTGTAGCGGCGGTAGTGTTCCAGGAACACGTCGTGGCCGCTCCACATCCATTTGTGTGCCGGCACGGTGATCAGGAACCGCGTGCCGGGCTGCACGCGCGCCGCGTAGGACCTAAGCAGCGCGGTGTCGTCCGGGACGTGTTCCAGCACGTCCATCATCAGCACCAGGTTGCCGCCGAACCATTCCATTCCGCGTACAAACCGAATCTGCTTGCCGTTGTGGTCTTCGCTGGTCTCTGCGTCATAGTTCGGGTCGACACAGAGTGCGGCCGGACAAGCTGTGCGGTCCAGCAGCACGCGGGAAAAGAAGCCGGATCCTGCACCCACGTCGAGCACCTCGCCCACGGCTTCGCCGCGCAGCATGCGCAGCATCGCTGCCGATTTCGCTCGGTAGTACCAATGCGCATCCGCACGGTCCCCGAGGATCTCCACCTCCTTGAGGTCCATGTTCGCCTAGATCTCCGTCGCCGGGTCGCTGTCCAGGGCGCTGTCCGCCCGCGCCAGCACCGCGGCGCGCGTGGGCTGTAGTGCCGCATCCTTGTGCCGCCGGCCATCTTTGTCGGGCAGGGGCTCCCGCTCGGGCGGGCACTGCGTGGTGTCCTGCCGATAGATGCCCTCCAGCAAGTAGATCGGCCGCTGCTTGGTCTCAACGAACAGCCGGCTGACATACTCGCCGATCATGCCGAGCGAGACCAGGTTGGCCGCCGTGCTCAGCAGCAGCACGATGATCAGCGACGCGTAGCCGGGCACCGCGATGCCGGCGATCACCCGGTAGGCCGCGATGAACGCCGCGTAGGCCAGCGCGCCGGCCGCCAGCAACACGCCGAAATACGTCCATATGCGCAACGGCGCCGTGGAGAAGCTTACTATTCCGTCCAGCGCGAAGTTCCACAGCCGCCAGTAATTCCACGTGGTTTGCCCCAGCCTGCGTGCCGGACGCACGTAGGGCACCGCCACGGACGGGAAGCCAACCCAGGCGAACAGGCCCTTCATAAACCGGCCGCGCTCGGGCATTTGCCGGATGGCGTGCACCACGCGGCGGTCGATCAGCCGGAAGTCGCCCACGTTGTGCGGGATCGACGTGGCCGCCATCCGGTTGAACACCTTGTAGAACCACCCGGCGGTGATCGCCTTCAAACGCCCGTCCGCCTGCCGGCTCTCGCGCAGGCCGTAGACCACGTCGTAGCCCTCGCGCCAGCGCGCGACGAACGCCCCGATCAGCTCCGGCGGGTCCTGCAGGTCCACGTCGATCAGCACCACCGCGTCGCCCTCGGCCAGATCCAGCCCGGCGGTCATCGCCGCCTCCTTGCCGAAGTTGCGCGAGAGGTTAACCACACGCAATTGCGGGTTCGCCTGCGCCCGGTCAATCAGCAGCGGCAGCGTGGCGTCCTTTGAGCCGTCGTTGACGAAGATCAGCTCGACTCGGGCGGCCAACGCGGCGAGCTCGGGCGAGATCTGGTCCAGAAAGGCGTCGATCGCCTCGGCCTCGTTGTAGACGGGCACGATGACCGAGATCAGCGGGTCGGACGGGCGGGGGCGACGCGGCGGCAGGGACATGGGCGCGTTTAGAACGGAAAGCTAAGCAGAAGGAAGCAAGCAGTTCTTTTTTGAAAAAAAGAACCAAAAAACTTTTGACCCCGCTGTCGCGCGCTCGCGGGAGGGAGCGGGAGATCGATCTCGGTTGGCGTGGAAGCCTTTCCTTAATCCGAGCGGCTAGACACGAGCCTGGTGAAGGCCAGCCTCGAGACGGTGTGCGTGGACCTGCGCCATGCTCGATTTTGCGCAAAGCGCACCTCGATCAGGAAGGCATGTCGACCGCTCTCTTCTCCGCAACCGAGTAAACGTCGATAGAACGGCCAAGGATTCCGAGTGCCGCAGCATCCTTCAGCACGTTCTGGAATTCGTCACTGGCGCCATGTGCATCCAGGGCCGCTTGGTCCCGCCAGCCTTCGACCAAACGGAAGATGGCCGGGTCACTGGCATCTTGAGCAACGTCGAGAAAGGCGCAGCCATCGCGCGCTTTCGCCGTAATCGCCATGCGCAAAGCGAGCAACCGGAACGCATCCACGTCGTCGGCAACGAGACGGTAGGTGGTATATATCAGCAGGGCAGGCGTTTGCGTCATCTCGGGCTCCGTGACTGTGATGGAATGGTCATTGGTCGTATGTCACGCTCCGGACGGATCGCCGGTGTTTTGCCGTATCTGCTCACCCGTGTCGGTAGGACGCCAGATGGACGCGGGCTGCCGAAAAGGTAGAACTGACCTGAAGGTAAGTATGGGAAAACTTGGCGACAAACCGGGCGACAGCAATGAAACCGACTGCGGCCTCGCTGTCGCGCTCATGGTGATGGGTGGCAAGTGGAAGGCGCTGATCCTGTATCACCTCCACTCGGGTCCCAGGCGGTTCAGCGATCTTAAGCGGCTGGTCACCGGTATCAGCGAAAAGGTGTTGATCCAGCAACTACGTGAACTCGCGGCGGCCGAAGTGCTGGTTCGCCGTGACTACCAGCAGGTACCACCCAAGGTCGATTACACCATGACGCAGTTCGGCATGACACTGGTCGAGACGCTGCGACCGCTGTGCGAATGGGGCTCGCAGAATCGCGCACGCATCGAGGCAATGCCCGCTCGCGCGCCGACACCAAGCCTACGCCGGTCAGCTGAAGCCGCCGGCTCGCATTCGGAATAGTCGCACTTTCCCTCTGGTGAATCCTCTTCGAGAAATCAAGCCAGAAGCTCCGATGTCATTCCGACGAGAAAGGCTCGGATGCGGCGGTCACGTGCCCGATCGTCCGGCGGCATCGGGCTCGCGAGGACCGGTTGCAGGAGATCGTTGGAAGTGTCGTCCTGGCGGACGTCTGACGCGCTTCTCCTACGCTCCGGTGCCTGAAAAAGCCGCGCCTTCGGAACAACCCGAAGCACGTGCAACAGCGCAGAGAACAAAAGTTTTTTGCTTCTTTTTTTTCAAAAAAGAAGGCCTTCCTTCACTGCAATAGCCGGCTCCATCCCACCCTGCAGATCTACCTGATGAGTCCGGCAAGCGGACTGGACGCCTCCGCCCCCATCTTCCGCGCCATCCGCCCCGCCAGGTGCGCATCCCGCCCGGCCCGCACTGCGGCCGCCATCGCGCGCGCCATGCGCACCGGGTCCCCTGCATGGGCGATCGCCGAGTTCAGCAGCACCGCGTCGCAGCCGATTTCCATGGCGATGCACGCGTCCGACGCTGTGCCCACGCCGGCGTCCACCAGCACCGGCACGCCCGCCTGTGCTTTTAGGATCGAGATCATCGCCGGGTTCTGCAGCCCGAGCCCGGAGCCGATCGGCGCGCCCAGCGGCATGATCGCCACGCATCCCATGTCCTCGAGCCGGCGGGCGGCCACCGGGTCGTCGGCGCAATACACCATCACCTCGAACCCGTCCTCGATCAGCGCGCGCGCCGCCTCGAACGTGGCCGCCATGTCGGGGTAGAGGAACGGCGGCGGGCCCAGGACCTCCAGCTTCACCAGGTTCCAGCCGCCGGCCTCGCGCGCCAGGCGCAGGGTGCGCACCGCGTCGTTGGCGGTAAAGCAGCCGGCGGTGTTGGGCAGGTAGGTGATGCGCTTGGGGTCCACGTAGTCCTGCAGCATCGGCGCACCCGGGTCGGACAGGTTCACCCGCCGCACTGCCACGGTGACGATCTCGGCGCCGGAGGCTGCGATGGCGGCGGCCGTCTGTTCCAGGTCGCGGTACTTGCCGGTGCCGACGATCAGCCGCGAGGTGAAACGCCTGCCGGCGACGGTCCAGCTGTCGTCCAGCACTGCGTCCGGGGGGAGGGGTGATGCGATGGTGTCCATGGGCTGTTCAGCCGCCTCCGATGAAGTGGACGATCTCGATCCGGTCGTCGGGCGCCAGCACGGTCTCGGCGTAGCGCGAGCGCGAGACGATCGCCTCGTTGCGCTCCACGGCGACCTTGCGCGGGTCGAGCTGCAGGTGGCTCAGCAGGCCGGTGACGCTGAGCCCAGCCGCCACGCGGCGCTGCTCGCCGTTCAGGCTGATGGAGATCTCGCGTGCGTCGAGCGTGGTGTCCGTCAATCCCGTCCCTCCGCCGGCATGACCCGGATCAGGTGATCGCGTCATACTGGCGCGCGAAAAGGGTCATCGCGTGGAGGCGAACTCTCAGCCCTTGGCGGGCTCCCCTCGGTGAGAAGAGGATCGTGTTGGGCGGAGCGTAAGTAAAGGAAGCAAGGCCTTCTTTTTCGAGAAAAAGAAGCAAAAAGCTTTTGCTTCGGCTGTCGCGGACGTCTGAAACACCACGCCTCAACCCGGCACACCGAACGGACACAAAAGTTTTTTGGTTCTTTTTTCCAAAAAAGAACTGCTTTC
Source organism: Acetobacteraceae bacterium (assembly GCA_965198755.1). Classification (GTDB taxonomy): domain Bacteria; phylum Pseudomonadota; class Alphaproteobacteria; order Acetobacterales; family Acetobacteraceae; genus BOG-908. The sequence goes on along the minus strand of OZ240673.1, from coordinate 992,113 downwards.
TTACCTTGGCTGCCCCAGCCTCGGCTCCGCCCGCTCCCGCCCAGGGCCGCCCAGCCTGGCCGCACCACCCAGCCGCGCCGCCGCGCGCAGGGTCGGACTCCGCTGTTCCCTAGGCGGCGGCTCTGCCTCCCAGCTCGCCGGCGAAATCGGCGGTGGCGGCGGGACCGCCTGGCGAGCCTCGCGCTGCTGGGCCGCCCGCAGCAGGGCCGGCGTGTCGTAGCCGGTATGGTCCGGTTCGGGCAGGCGCAGGGAGAGCGCGCGCAACTCGCCGGCCAGCTCGTCCAGGCGCGCGTCGATGCTCTCCAGACGGCTCTTTACGCCGAACACGCTGAACGGCATCGCCAAGAACGCCAGCCCTACCAGCAGGACCGCGATGACGATGGCGAGCTGCATCCACCAGGGCATCCAGTCGGGGAAGGTGAAGGGCATGGTCATGCTGGCGGCCTTGCACGGCGGGGGCGGGTGGACTGCCTGAATATAGCGTCAACCGGCGGCTGCGACACCGTCGGCCACCAGCTCGCGCAATTTCGGGTGTAAATAAGCGTTACCGGCAACGACGTCGTTGTCCGGCCCGTCGGAGACCTGGAACTCGGCGCCGGTGGGGTCGGTGACGGTGCCGCCGGCCTCGCGCACGATCAGCAGGCCGGCCGCGCAGTCCCAGGGCTTCAGCCCCAGCTCCCAGTAGCCGTCGTATCGCCCGGCGGCCACCCAGGCCAGGTCCAGCGCGGCCGAGCCGAAGCGGCGCACGCCGGCCGTCGCCGGCATCAGCGCGCCCAGGGTGCGGGCGAAGGCGAGGCGGTTGCGCGCGGTGACGGCGGCGAACGGGATGCCGGTGGCGAACACCGCGTCGCGCAGCTCGCGCCGGGCGGAGACGCGGAGGCGGCGCTCGTTGAGAAAGGCGCCGCCGCCGCGCTCGGCCCAGAACATCTCGTCGTTGGCTGGGCTGTAGACCATGCCGGCTGCCACCTCGACGGTGCCGTCGGGGTTACGCCGCTGCAGCGCCATGCTGATGGCCCAGTGCGGGATGCCGTGCAGGAAGTTGGTGGTGCCGTCCAGCGGGTCCACCACCCAGCGCCAAGTCCAGTTCTCGCCGCCCGAGGCGCCGCTCTCCTCCATCAGGAAGGCGTAGCCGGGGCGCGCCTTGGTCAGCTCCTCGCGCAGCGTAGCCTCGGCGCGCAGGTCGGCTTGGCTCACGAAGTCGGACGGGCCTTTCACGCTGACCTGCAGCTGCTCGACTTCGTTGAAGTCGCGCAGCAGCCGCTTGGACGCTTTCTGGGCGGCGTTCTGCATGACCGTCATGTGCGGGGAGAGGCGGAGGGCCATAATGCTCCTAAGAAACGTTGCCCCGGCCCGAGAACACGGAGGACGAAGATGTTGCCGGCGGTGCGATCATCTCCGATATCGGGAGTGACCTCGTAGATGATCCGGTAAGCGTCCGACACCATGACGCGTGTCCCAGGAGCGTCGCCAAGCGCGTAAAAACACGGACAGTCCCGCAACCCCTCAATCGCAAAAAACAGTCGCCGTAGCTGCACCGTGGCTGAAACGACTGACCCTGGCCTCAAATACTAGGCCATCATGGCGTGGAGGTCCGCGATTGCGTGCTCTGTGAGGTCGAGCTGACGCGACAAGTGGCTTAGCGCGCTCGCGGTGGCGGCAGCGGGTACGGCGTTCCAACGCTGTTAACCCAGGCCTTGACCGCCCTTAATGTCACAACTCGGCCCGCCTGACATTATCGCGAGCCTGTTCCACCGCCGCCATGTCATGGTCAAGAGTTACCTGCTCAGCACCGACCTGCTCGTGGCTACTCATCAGGGGAAAGTAAGGCAGGCTACCGTGCTCGACTACCCCTTTGCTCGCTCCACGTAGCTGCCGTCTTCCGTCCGCACCACCACCCGCTCGCCGGCTTCCACGAAGGGCGGCACCAGCGTCTTCACCCCGTTGGACAGCTTGGCAGGCTTGTAGCTGGAGCTCGCCGTCTGGCCCTTCACCACCGGATCGGCCTCGACGATCTCCAGCGTCACCATCTGCGGCAGATGCGCGCCGACCGGCTCGCCTTCCACCAAATCCACGTCGATGACCATGTTGTCCTGCAGGAACGGCGCCTGGTCGCCCAGCAGGCCCATCGGCACGATGGTCTGTTCGAACGTCTCGGGGTCCATCAGCACGATGTTGTCGCCGTCGGTGTAGGAGTAGGTGTAGTCCTTGTTGTCGGTCATCAGCCGCTCGACCGTGTCGGCGGTGCGCCAGCGCTCGTTGGTTTTGTTGCCGGTCTTCAGGTCGCGCATTTCCACTTGGATGAAGGCGCCGCCCTTGCCCGGAGTGATGATCTGCTGCTTCAGCACGGTCCAGCGGCGGCCGTCGTGCTCCAGGACCTGGCCGGCGCGGATGAGGTTGGCCTGCTGCTTCATGGGTTGGGTGAACTCTCCGGGTTGGCGGGGTGTCTAATGTCTGGTGGGCGGGGCAGCAAGTCAGGCAAGGCAAGCGGTTCTTTTTTGAAAAAAGAACCAAAAAACTTTTGTCCCCGTCGGGTGTGCCGTGGTGAGACGTGTCGTTTCAGCCGTCCGCGACAGCCGGAGCAAAAGCTTTTTGCTTCTTTTTCTCGAAAAAGAAGGCCTTGCTTACTTCACTTCGTGCCGCCCCCCCCAAGGATCCCTGACGAACCCAGGCTCGCCCAGGTAATCCGGCCCGATCGGCACCTTGCCGTGGCCGCCCTCGATGTCGAGCACGTAGGTGGGCCAGGCCAAGCCCGTCACCCGTCCGCGCAGACCGGCCAGCAGCGCGCGCCCTTCCGCGATGGGCACGCAGAAACGCGCCGTGCCGGGGGCCGGGTCCAGCTGGTGCAGGTAGTAGGGTTTCACCCGGTGGCGCAGCATCGCGCGGAACAGCGCCTCTAGCGCGTCCGTGCTGTCGTTGACGCCGCGCAGCAGCACGGACTGTCCCAGCACCGGCACCGCCTGGGCCTGGATGCGCCGCAGCGCGGCCGCGGCTTCGGCAGTGAACTCGCGCGCGTGGTTAGCGTGCAGCACCAGCCACAGCGGCTTTACGGTCGCCATGCACGCTGCCAGCCCGTCGGTCACCCGCCCCGGGTCGGCCACCGGCACGCGGGTGTGAATGCGCAGTAGCTCGACATGCGGGATGTCCTCCAGCGCGCGCAACAGGTGCTGCAGCCGGCGCGGCGAGAGCAGCAGCGGGTCGCCGCCGGTCAGGATCACCTCGCGCACCGCCGGCCGCGCGCGGACGTAGGCCACCGCCGCGTCCAGCTCGGCCGCGGTCAGCAGGCCGCCGTCGGGGCCTACCTGTTCGCGGCGAAAGCAGAAGCGGCAATAGACCGGGCAGACCAGCAGCGGCTTGATCAGCACGCGGTCCGGGTAGCGGTGCACCACACCGGGCAGGGGGGCGTGGGCGTCGTCGCCGATCGGGTCGGGGTGCTCGTGGGGTGCGGTGTCGAGCTCGGCCGGGTGTGGGAGCACCTGGCGGCCGATCGGGTCATCGGCGTGCTCGATCAGTTCGGCGAAAGTGGGCGGCACGGCCACGGCGTAGCGGGCGGCCACGCGGGTGGCGGCGTCACGGTCGGCGTCCGGGAGCAGGCCGGCATCGATCAGGGCGTCGGGCGTGCGGAGTGTGCCGTCTGGCATGGGCGGGAGGTGGGCTTTCGTGGTGAGGCGCCTGGCGCCGGGTGGCCGGGGCCTAGCACCGGTTAGGTGCGAGGGGAAACGCCCGTGTAGCCGGGGAGGCTCAGCTTTACTCCAAACGCGTCGAGCGGCTTACGCTGAGCGGAACGAGACACGGTCGCGTTCCACCGCCGTTCCGCGCTCCGGAAGACGGTGTCAGCGGCGCGAGATGATTACCGGCAGCTAAGAGAAGCAAGCAGTTCTTTTTGAAAAAAAGAACCAAAAAACTTTTGATCCCTTGGTGCTCGCTGCAGAGATCTTCGCGACAGCAAGGACAAGGTTCCACTCTGTGTGGATTCCGAGCGCGACTGCCATGTCGGGGTCGGCGTATCCCTCCGCCGGAGGCCGCCTTGTGCGGGTGAAGGGCTGATTGCGAGGCTGTGCTCGTAAGGAGGTCCTTATGAGCACGCTTATTAGCACAGCATGGCCCAGATAACATTGCTGACGGGGCCCGAGCGTCGACGCCGATGGAGCGACGAGGACCGGGAGCGAATTTTGACGGCGGCTTTTGCACCTGGTGCGATCGTTGCAGATATCGCCCGCCGGTTCGAGGTTTCGACCAGCCTGGTCTACAAATGGCGGGAACAGGCGTTGGCAGTTCGAGCTGGCGCTGCCTTTGCGCCGGCAGTTCTGACAGCTGAAGCGCCGCCGGCATCGGCACCGCTGGACGCGACAGCTATCCTCGTCGAACTGGCCAATGGCACTCGGCTGAAGATCGCCACGCTTGCGTCGCCCGAGTTGGTGACCGCGGCGCTGCGGGCCTTGCGATGATCCCGATCGCAAGTGGGGTGCGCATCTGGATCGCGACCGGGCACACCGACATGCGCCGCGGCATGCACGGCCTTGCGCGGCAGGTGCAGGAAGGCCTTGGGCGGGATCCGTTTGCGGGCGACGTGTTCGTGTTCCGCGGCCGCAGCGGTTCGTTGATCAAGGCGCTGTGGCATGATGGGATCGGGCTGTCGCTGTATGCCAAGCGGCTGGACCGGGGGCGCTTTGTCTGGCCGCAGACGGTGGACGGCGTGGTTGCGCTGACCCCGGGTCAGATGAGCTATCTTCTGGAAGCGATCGACTGGCGCAACCCGCAGCATACCTGGCGTCCGGAGCTTGCCGGATAGTCGAATAATTTGTGGTGTGCCGTCAAAAAGGCTCTGCGCGGCCACGGCGTTTGTGATTCACTGGCTGGTGTGAACGCCGAACTTGCCGCCCTGCCAGATGACATTGATGCGCTGAAAGCGGCGCTGCTGGCGGCGCGCGCGGAGGCGGCCGCCGCAGTGGCAAGATGCTCCAGCGACCAGGCGCTGATCGCGCATCTGAAGCTGGAGATCGCCAAGCTCAACCGGGATCGGTTTGGGCCGCGGTCGGAGCGCACCACCCGACTGCTGGATCAGATGGAGTTCCAGTTGGAGGAGCTGGAGGCGTCAGCGACAGAGGATGATCTGGCCGCCGAGGCCGCCGCCGCCAAAACCAGCCAGGTGGCCGCGTTCACACGCACACGCCCGGCTCGCCGGCCATTCCCTGCGCACCTGCCGCGCGAGCGGGTGGTTGAGCCGGCGCCCTCCGCCTGCCTTTGTTGCGGCGGTGCACGCCTGGCCAAGTTGGGCGAGGATGTGACCGAGACGCTGGAGGTGATCCCGCGCCGCTGGAAGGTGATCCAGCATGTGCGGGAGAAGTTTACCTGCCGTGATTGCGAGGCGATCAGCCAGCCGCCTGCGCCATTCCGCGTGACCCCGCGCGGCTGGGGCGGCCCGAGCCTGCTCGCGATGATCATGTTCGAGAAATTCGGCCAACATCAGCCGCTGAACCGCCAGGCAGAACGCTACGCCCGAGAAGGCGTGCCGCTGAGCCTGTCCACATTGGCCGACCAGGTGGGTGCCTGCACCGTGGCGTTGATGCCGCTGTTTGACCGGCTGCGCGCCCACGTGATGGCCGCCAGCCGGCTGCATGGTGACGACACCACGGTGCCCGTGCTGGCGCGCGGCAAGACCGATATCGCCCGTCTCTGGGTCTATGTGCGTGATGATCGGCCCTTTGGTGGCCCGGCTCCGCCTGCTGCGGTGTTTTACTATTCACGTGACCGCGGCGGGCAACATCCGCAGGCGCACCTTGCCACCTATGCCGGCATCCTGCAGGCCGATGCCTATGGCGGCTACGGGAAGCTTTATGCGGAACACCGCGACCCTGGCTTGATTCTCGAAGCCGGGTGTTGGGCGCATGCACGCCGAAAGTTCTTCGTGCTGGCCGACATCGAAGCCGCTGCCCGCCGAAAGTCGCAGGGCAAGCAGCCCGCCGTGATATCACCGCTGTGCCTGGATGCCGTGCGGCGCATGGACGAACTGTTCAGCATTGAACGCGACATTAGTAGATGCCGTGCGGACCAGCGCCGCGCCAGACGCCAGGAACTGAGCGCACCCAAGGTGGCCGATCTGCACGCGTGGATGCGCGAGCAACGCGGCAAGTTGTCCGGCTCGAACGACGTGGCAAAAGCCATGGACTACATGCTGAAGCGCTGGGTGGTGTTTGCCAGGTTCCTCGATGATGGCGAGATATGCCTGACGAATAACGCGGCGGAACGGGCGCTGAGGGGAATTGCACTTGGCAGAAAATCATGGCTGTTCGCCGGTTCGGATCGCGGCGGCCAGCGTGCGGCGGTGATGTACAGCTTGATTGTCACCGCCAAGATGAATGACGTCGATCCTCAGGCGTGGCTCGCCCATGTACTTGCCAGTATCGCCCAGTACCCCGCAAGCAGACTTGACGAATTGCTGCCCTGGCATTGGCGACAGACAGATGCCGCGATGCGCAAGGCGGCCTAGGCGTGGCTGCGCCAAGTTACGTGTTCACCATCGCCCGCGTCGCTGAAATGTTGGTGGAAGATGAAGAGTGGCTGCACACAATCGCCGACGACATGGAGCCGGAAGACGGGTGCCTCTGGGTCTGTGACATCAACGACACCACCACGCGGGCCTTTACCCCGTTCGGGATCGACAGCCTCAAAGAGCTTATGCCCAACTACAGGCGAAACGACACTGGCAGCTGAGGCTTAACCCACGCCGCCGCGGTGCCCACCGGATGGATACGGGTCGGCGCACAGTTTGTCTTCAACTGCACGCTCAGCGGTAAACAAGCTTATTATTAGGGATGAGTGTGATGGTGAGGGCCGTGGGCGGCCATCGCTTGCTCGATGATCGCGATCGCCTCATCCGGTGAGAGACGCGCAGTATCAATGATGACGTGAGGCTCGGGCCACGGAGCGTAGTCTCGATCCAAAACGTCCTGCCAAGTTGGTAGATCAAGACCGTCAATGTCAGAAGCTCGCTGCTCCACCCGGCGGCGATGCTCGGCGAGATTGGAACATATGACCTCAACCTCGATGAGCGGCTTGCGAGCGCAGGCCGCCGTCACCCGCCAACCCTCGCGGCTCTCACGCACGGAGTTAACGCAATCCGCTACGACGACTTGCCCGTTCTCGAGGTTGGATTTTGCCAAAGCGCTCGCAACCTCGTAGCCCTCGGCACCGATCTCTTGCAAAACTCCAGTCGTTCGTAATGCTTGTTCTATGACATCTATACGCAGGTAGGTAGCAGCTCGACGGGCTGCCAAGCTGCGCGAAATTGTCGTCTTGCCCTTCCCAGGCAACCCGCCTAACACGACCAGCATTATTCCCCCATGTTAAGTGAGACCCAAGTAACACTCCAGACTCGCGTATAGCCGGAATGTCCTCAATGCGTTGGATCTAGCCGTTGAAGCTGACCCTGCAGTCTTGATTGACATGCGGTTCCGTTGCTTAAGAACTCACCTTCACTAAACGGTCGTTTGAATATGGTAAATGGCTGACGGCGTAATCAGCAACTTTCGTTTCAAGAACAATCACTTAAATTGGCTTGCCAAAGGCAAGCGGTATCTGAACAGTTTCTTAGCGCGCAGTTTTGGACAGATCGTGCGTCGACGCCATGTCGAGCGCCGTCACGGCCGACCGATACGACACGTCTCCCCGAGGCACACCTGAGGAGAGCAAAAGTTTTTTGGTTCTTTTTTTCAAAAAAGAACTGCTTTCTTGCTTCTCATGCTCCCTCCCTGGCACCGGGCGTCTCTCGCCGACCGTCTCCCCTTCCTCCGCCGCCGCGCGCGCCTCACCCAGGCCACCCGCGCGTTCTTCGACGCCCGCGGCTACACCGAGGTCGAGACCCCCTACGCCGTCCCAGCCCCCGGCGAGGAGGTCCACCTCCTCCCTTTCGCCACCAAGCGCATCCTGCCCACCTGCGCCAGCGAGCCGCTTTACCTGCACACCAGCCCCGAGTTCGCGATGAAGCGCCTGCTCGTCGCCGGCGCGGGCCCGATTTTTCAGCTCGCCCGCGTCTGGCGCAACGGCGAGCGCAGCCGCTCGCACGCGCCCGAGTTCACTATGCTGGAGTGGTACCGCCCCGACGCTAGCCTGGCCTCGCTGATCGAGGAGACCCACGCCTACCTGCGGGCACTGCTGCCGCCGTCCGTCGAGCGCCAGGGCCGCGTCGTCGACCTTACCCGCGCCCGCCGCCTCACCATGGCCGACGCTTTTAGCCGCTACGCCGGGGCCGACCTGCTCGCCACGCTGGACGACGCGCCGGCGCTCGCCGCCTCCGCCGGCGCCACGCTGCGCGAGGCCGAGAGCTGGGAGGATTTGTTCTTCCGCCTGCTGCTCGAGCGCATCGAGCCGCAAATCGGCTGGGACTACCCCACCTTCCTCACCCACTGGCCGTCGGCCCAGGCGGCGCTTGCCGTGCGCGACCCCGCCGACCCGCGCGTGGCGCTGCGCTTCGAGCTGTACGTGGGTGGCCTCGAGCTCGCCAACGCCTTCGAGGAACTCATCGATGCCGCCGAACAGCGCGCCCGTTTCGAGGCCGACCGTGCCCGCCGCCACGCGCTCACCGGCCCGGACTGGCCGCTCGACGAGGACTTCCTCGCAGCCCTTGCGCACGGCATGCCGCCGGCGTCGGGCATCGCGCTAGGGTTCGACCGCCTGGTCATGCTGGCGACGGGCGCGGAAAGAATCGACCAGGTTGTCTGGCTGCCGGCGCCGCCCGACCCCATATGAATAGTCCGAACACAGGTAGAACGTCGCCGGAGCACCGCCCACCATGCGCACCCCATTCGCCCGTTTTGGCGCCCTTGCCGCCCTGACCCTGTTGGCTGGCTGCGCCTACCCAAACCCGCAGCACGTTGCCCAGCTTAACGCCCTGGTGGGCAAGCCGGAACCCGACCTGCTGCGCACCTACGGCGTGCCCAACCGGGTGTACGACACCAGCGGCCTGCGCTTCGTCACCTACTCGGTGAACCGGATCGAGAGCATCCCCGGCGACTACGGATCCGGTTTCGGTTACGGCGGTTTCGGGTATGGCGGGTTCGGCTACGGGTATGGCGGCGGCTTCGGCGGTTTCGGACCCGAGATCGTTCAGCGCGATTGCAATACGACGTTCGAGCTTCGGGCGGGCGTGGTGCAGTCGTATAGTTTGCGGGGGAACGACTGCTGACTCGAAGCAAGCAAGCAGTTCTTTTTTGAAAAAAAGAACCAAAAAACTTTTGTCTCCTGGGCACCCGTCTCCGGAGACTCCGCGACAGCGCTCGCAAAAGCTTTTTGCTTCTTTTTCTCGAAAAAGAAGGCCTTACTTCCTTCGCTTAAACGTCCAATACTGCGGCTTCCGCCCAGCTGCCAGCGCTTTGGCCTCGTAACGAGTAGGCGGCCAACCCGCCGGCCGTTGCATGTCAAGCGCGCGCACCGCGAAGAACGCCTGCGCGCCCATCACCTCGTCCACCCAGGCCTGATAGGTCGGGTCATCGGTGGCGACCCGCCACTCCGCACCGGGCTTCATCCTGCTGGCCACCAGCGCCACCGTTTCCGGGTGGACGAATCGCCGCTTGGCGTGGCGCGCCTTTGGCCAGGGGTCCGGAAACAGCAGGAACAGCCGGTCCAGGCTGGCCTCGGGCAGCGCGCGCAGCAGCGCACGCGCGTCGTCCGGCCAGACGCGCAAATTGGCGGGCAGCGGGGCGTCCGCCTCGCCGCCCTCCGGCACCAGGGCGGCGAGTAGCGAGCACAGGCCCTGCTCGAACACCTCGCAGGCGATCAGGGTGGCTTCCGGGTGGGCAGCCACCTGGGCGCGGCTGTGCTCGCCGCCGCCGAAGCCCACTTCGAGCCAGAGCGGCATGCCTTCGGGCAGCGGGGCTGCGGTGTCGTGGCAAAGGCGCGGAAGGGTCACGTCGAGCAGCCTCTGCTGGCGCGGACGTAGCGCGTGCGTACGCTGGCGGCCGTAGAGACGGTCCGGAGTAGGCTTTACGTCGGGCGCGCGCGGGCGGGGCACCGCCGGCTCTGACATGGTGACGGGTTGCGGCAAGCGGTCGGCCGGCGCGCGCGGGTGGGATGCCGCCGCCGGGTCTGACACGGTGACGGGATGCAACGCGCCATCGATCGGCGCGCGCTGGTGGGGTGCCTCCACCGGTTCTGGTGCGCCGCTGGGCTGCGGCGTACCGTCGGCCGGAACGCGCGGGTCCGGGCCGGCGATGGTCCTACCGGCCGAAGGCGGAGCGCAGGGCCGGCACCAGGTCGGTCTGTTCCCAGGTGAACCGGCCGGCCTCCGGCGTGCGGCCGAAATGCCCGTAGGCGCTGGTCGGCACGTAGATGGGTGCGTTGAGGTGCAGGTGCTCGCGGATGCCGCGGGGCGAGAGGTTCATCAACTCGCGCAGGGTAGCCTCGAGCTTGGCCTCGTCCACGTCCTGGCCGGTGCCGTGCAGCTCCACGTAGACGCTGAGCGGGTGGGCGACGCCGATGGCGTAGCTGATCTGGATGGTGCAGCGGTCCGCGAGCCCGGCTGCGACCACGTTCTTGGCCAGGTAGCGCGCAGCGTAGGCGGCGCTGCGGTCCACCTTGGTCGGGTCCTTGCCGGAGAACGCGCCGCCGCCATGCGGGGCGGCACCGCCATAGGTGTCCACGATGATCTTGCGGCCGGTCAGCCCACAGTCGCCGTCCGGGCCGCCGACGACGAAGTTGCCGGTCGGGTTGATGTAGAGGTCCTCGTCCTTGCACATCCAGCCCTCGGGCAGGGACGCGGCGATCAGCGGGCGTAGGGCAGTGTGGATGGCGGATTGCTCCATGCCTTCCTCGTGCTGGGTGGACAGCACGATGGAGGTGGCCGCCACCGGCTTGCCGTCCACGTAGCGGAGCGTGACCTGGCTTTTGGCGTCCGGCAGCAGGCCGGCCACGCGGCTGTCGCCAGCGCGGCGCAGCTCACTGATGGTGCGCAGGATGAGGTGGGCGTAGTGGATCGGCGCCGGCATCAGGCTCGGCGTCTCGGTGGTGGCATAGCCGAACATGATGCCCTGGTCGCCGGCGCCCTCGTCCTTGTTGCCGGCCGAGTCCACGCCGACGGCGATGTCGGGCGACTGGGCGTGCAGGTGGCATTCCACGTGGGCGTGGCGCCAGGAGAAGCCCTCCTGGTCGTAGCCGATGTCGCGCACCGCCTCGCGGGCCAGGTGCATCAGATGCTCCGGGGTGACGGAGGCGGGGCCGCGGGTCTCGCCGGCCAGAATGATGCGGTTGGTGGTGACCATGGTCTCGCAGGCGACGCGGGCCAGCGGGTCGGCGGCGAGGAAAGCGTCGAGCACGGTGTCGCTGATGCGGTCGGCGACCTTGTCGGGATGGCCCTCGGAGACGGATTCCGACGTGAAGAGGAAGTCACCCTTGTCGCGCATATGTCGTGTCGTTCCGTGCAGGATGCGGCCTGGGGCTGGCCGAAGGTGCGCGGGTCAATGGCCGAAAGGGGGCAGGGGGTCAAGGGAGCGGTGGGTGGAGGCGCAGGGGAAGCTAGGCCTTATTTTTGAGAAAAAGAAGCGAAAACCTATGTCCCTGCGCTGGTGCATGCGCCCCCAACCGTCCTGGCGTGGACGGCTGTTGCCGCAGCCCAGGGACAGACGTCTTTTGGTCCTTTCTAGATACTGCTTGCTTTGCTCCAGCGAAACTCCAGACGACCAGCCCGAGAGACCGGGAATTGCCACTCTCCCCTGCTGGGTTTCAGGCCGGCATGAACGACGCCCGTCCTCCGCCTTGCCGCCGCCGCCTTGCGACCACTGTGGCCAGGACCGCCAGACCTGCACCGAACACGCCCATGGAAACGGGCTCTGGAACACCCACGGGGATGGTGGCTCCGAGAGTGACGTTGTCGAAGGCGATATAGTTGGCTGAGCCACCGAAGATGACCGATTCGGCGGTGCCTTTGAACGCCACGCCGATCGGGACGAAGACGTTGTAGGGGTCGGGCGTGCTGGGAAGGAGCAGATTGGCCAGCAGGGCGCCCTTGCCGTTCAGGCCGCTATAGACCTGGATGCTTCCGGTGAAGCCGACCTGATCGGCATAGTAGAAGCCAAAGCCGGTGTTAAATCCGTGCGCCACGTTCATGACGTCACCGGCACCGGTTAGGAAATACGCGACGGTATCTCCGGAGGGAGCGTTGGTGAAACTGCCGCTGCCGCCCTCCTGGGTCGACACGAGCGAGAGCGAGTCGGCCCCGAACGAGACGCCGAGATTACCGCCCGCGCCCCCGTCGTAGTAGTTGCCGATCTGATTGTTGTTGCCGATACCTTCGAACGTCAGTGTGACGACGGAAGCGGCAGCAGTGTGGGCCGACAACACCGCGCCGGCAATGACTGCTGCGGATTGCAAAAGTCTTCTCATGATGTGCACCATCTCCTTTACAGACGGCCGTATGTCCCAGACATTAGAACATCTTCGGACGACGCAACTGATTAGCAGGGCGTAACTTTGCAACAAGTAACATTTCGCGTGAAGACCGTTGCGCCTGCGTTCAATACTGTGGTGCACTTCTGGTGCGTAGACGGTTAGTTCGATTATACGGGCATGCTGCCTGCGTCGTTGCCGGCGAACGGGAACGCGATTGCTCCCGCTTAGTATCGGCCGCCCGAGACGTCCTTCGGTGACTGGGAAAGAAAGTAGTCCTTATTTTAAGAAACAAAATCAAAAGCTTTGTTCCGTTGAGTACTCGCTGCGAGGAGAGTCCGCGACAGCAGAGGCAGAAGCTTTTTGCTTCTTCTCGAAAAAGAAGGCCTTGCTTTCTCGCCGGCAGCCAGTGCGCGAGTCAGTGTTTTGGCCTGCTGGTGAACATCAACTCAAACAGGCATTCTGCCAGTCAGGCTGTTGTTCCACACCGCCTGGTAAACAACGCGGCGGGGACTTCGCATGTGTCTGCCTGCATCACCAGTGATGTTGTTGCTCCTGCAACGAGCAGCGCGTCGCCTTGAACCCCAGTCCTCGGTAACCGGCTCTTTTCTGAGTGTCCGGTTGAAAGGTTGCCCTGGTGGCCATGTGACGACATCTTGTCATGTGGTAGCGTGCTACTCGTACGACGCTCCGGTGCTCATGGCCTCAAGGGGATCGGCATGCCCGATCGGACCGACGCGCAGGCAAGCCGATCCGCTCCGTTGCTCGAAAAACCACGCCAGCTAACTGACCCTGCCGATTTTTGAAACGGATACTGAAACAGCAAAACACCTTTTGTCATTTCTACCGCGCACGTTTCCGCAACCCGCGTCCAAAGGAACAAAAGTTTTTTGGTTCTTTTTTTCAAAAAAGAACTGCTTGCCTTGCCCAACTTCCGCCCACCACGTCAGGCTCTCGTATCCGGGCGCCCGCGCCGTCATGTCCGAACGTCTTCTCTCTGCAGTTGGGCTCGCCTTCTCACGATCGTCGATCCAGGCCTGACGGACTCCCCCGCCTTCAGCTTTTACGTGATCGACCGTATCGTCCGATCGCGGAACGTTGCGGCACGTCAGGCCGCGGCGATCGCCGCGACCATCGCGCGAACACCCGCCGCTGCACCGCCCGGGTGTCCCCAGACGGCGCCGATCACCGCGAGGAAATTGGCGCCGGCACGCACCAGCGGGCCGCAGTTTTCCGCGTCGATGCCGCCGATCGCCACCACCGGCAGCTCCATCAGCTCCGACCACCAGGACAGCAGTTCGGTATCGGCCTGGTAGCCGGTCGTCTTCGTGCCACTCGGGAAGAACGCGCCGAACGCAACATAGTCGGCGTTCGCCTCGCCGGCGCGCAAGGCCAGGTCCCGGCTGTCGTAGCAGGAGACACCGAGCTGCAACCCGCGCCCGAGCACGCGGCGCGCATCGGCGAGCGGCATGTCGTCGGTGCCGACATGCGCGCCGTCGCAACCGGTCTCAACCGCGATGTCCGGACGGTCGTTGAGTATCAGTGCCACGTTGTGGGCGTGGGCGATGGGACGGACCAGGTCCACGGCGCTGCGAATGGTGTCGTCGTCTACGTCCTTCAGCCGCAGTTGCAGGGCGGCGACGTCGCCGGCGTCCAGTGCGGCGGCGAGCATTTCAGGAAAGTCAGCCGACAGGGCAGGGGGGGTTATCAGGTAGAGGCGGCAGTCGTGGGTCATGAAGAAAGCAAGGCCTTCTTTTTTGAAAAAAAGAAGCAAAAAACTTTTGCTCCCTGACGCAGACTGAAACGAGTAGTTTCAGCTTCCGACACCCGAGGAACCAAAAGCTTTTTGATTCTTTTTTCAAAAAAGAACCGCTTAGGCTGCGCTCACCGGCTTGCGGTAGATCTCGATCACCTTGCCCAGTAGCTCCAATGCCTCGGCCCTCGGCCGCTGGAACGTATTGCGCCCGATGATCGCGCCGTTGGCACCGCCGTCACGGATGCCCTGGATGGTGTGCAGCAGCTCCTCGGTGTTCTTGTTGTTCTCGCCGCCGGAGAACACGACGATGCGGCGGCCGTCGAAGCAGCTCTGCACCACGTGGCGCACGCGCTCGGCCATCGTGGCGCGCGGGATATGCTGCTCCTCGTAGACCTTGACTGCGGCGGGCAGGCTGAGGTGGTCGGTGGGCGGCTTCACCTTGATGATGTGGGCCCCCATCAGGGCCGCCATGTGAGCGGCGTAGGCGCAGATGTCGAGCGCGGTCTCGCCCGCCTTGTCCAGCATCGGGCCGCGCGGGTAGCTCCACACCACCACCACCAGGCCGGCATCCTTGGCCTCTTCGGCCAGGTCTCGCAGCTGGTCCATCTGGCTGAAGGCGTACTCGCTGCCCGGGTAGATGGTGAAGCCGATCGCCGAGCAGCCCAGCCGCAGCGCGTCGGACACCGAGCCGGTGACCGCCTGGTCCTTCTCGGTCGCCAGCGAGTTGCTGGAGTTGAGCTTCAGGATCAGCGGGATCTGGCCGGCGAAGGTGGAGGCACCCGCCTCGATCATGCCGAGCGGGGCGGCGTAGGCGGACAGGCCCGCGTCGATGGCGAGCTGGAAGTGGTAGTGCGGGTCGTAGGCGGCCGGGTTGGGCGCGAAGCTGCGGGCCGGGCCGTGCTCGAAACCCTGGTCTACCGGTAGGATCACCAGCCGGCCGGTGCCGCGCAGCTTGCCCTCCATCAGCATGCGGACCAGGTTTGCTTTTACGCCTGGGTTGTCGCTCTCGTAGTTCCTGAGGATGCGACGGACTTCTGCGGTGACGTTCATGGCGGTCTCTCCGGCCTTGGCTTGGGGTGCCGCTTAACCGATGCCTTCTTCCGTGTCACTCGCGCCCGTCGGCACGCCCGTTGGCGCGCCCCTTGCGTCCCTGGCCAGCCACGCGGAGAGGCGTCGCGCGGCGCCAGGCTGACCCAGGTCGAGCGCCGCCGGCGCCGTAGCCAGCAGCGCGGCGCCACACGACTGCGCTCGCCACGCGATGTCTGCCCAGACACGCTCGCCGCTGCGCAGCACGAGTGTCTGCTGGCCGGCCCGCAGGGCTTCCAGCGCGCGGCCTGGCGCATCGCCACAGTCGAGGATGTCCGTCAGCTGGCAGCCCGGGACCGCCTGGTGCGCGGCTGCGACCAAAGCGCGCCACCAGCCCACGCCAGCATAGGCCGCAGCACCTTCGGCGGAAAGCAGGGTGACCGGACGGCAACACGCCTGCCCGGCCCGAAGCGCCAGACACGCCATGCCGAGCCCGTGCACGATCACCGCCATGCTTGACGTTCAAGCGCCTGCGGGCTTTCTCTTCAAGCGTGGTGGAAGTCGCGCAACATCCGGTCACACGCCGTGTATGTTTGCAGGATGAGTGCAGACGACGGCACAAGCCGGGGTGCGGCAAGCGGCACAAGCCGGCGTTTAGCAAGCGGTGAAAGCCGGGGCGCAAGCAGAGGCGCAGGCGCACGATCTGCGCCGAGCAGGGGTCGACATGGCGGACGGAGCAAACAACCAGCCGGACGATACCGCCCGGCTGGAAGCAGCGCTGACCCGCATCGCGCGCGCAGGCTACGGCGACGCGGCCGCGCGCGGCTCCGACCGTCGCCCGACGGAGAACCATGAGCTTGCCGCCCGGCTGGACGTGCTGATCGCAGAGCTGCGCGCAGTGCTGGGCCGCGACTCGGCAGACTGATGTAGCCGCACAACACGCAACCACGCATTGCAGGAGGCGAGAGACATGGCCCAGCTCACCATCAAGATAAACGGCTACGCCTACACCGTGGGCTGCGACGACGGGCAGGAGCAGCACCTGCTGCAGATGGCCTCCGAGGTGGAGCACCGCATCGACAGCATCAAGGCGCTGGGCGGGCAGAGCGGCGAGAGCCGGCTGCTGGTGCTGGCAGCCCTGCTGATGGCCGACGAGCTGCACGACCAGACGAACCTGCTGACCAAGCTGCAATCCGACCTCGCGCGGCAACCACAGGCCGAGGCAGAAGCACGCCGGCGGCTGGCGCGGCTGGCCGATCGTGCCGAGGAGATTGCGCAGGGGCTCGAGCAGACCTAGATAGGGTGGGCGGAGCTGCTGGGTGCGTCAGGTACTTCATCCCCGGGGCCGATAAGCATCCCCTCGGGGGCTGGCGCTGTCGCGATCTTGGTCGTGGTATCTGGTTCCCACCTGCACAAGCAGGCTCTGGGGGGTGAGAACGCCAACGGCTTCGGCGGCTCCGTACTTCTCAAGCAAGCAAGGCCTTCTTTTTTGAAAAAAAGAAGCAAAAAACTTTTACCCTTGCTGTCGCGGACCTTCCCGCAGCCACCCACCCCAGAGACAAAAGTTTTTTGCTTCTTTTCTTCAAAAAAGAAGGCTTTGCTTTGCTTTTGAGCAAGCAAGCCACCCCGTCCGTTGCAGCCCAGAAAGCATCCCTGCGCGCCGAGATGCGTGAGCGGCGCGCCGGCTTCGATCCAGAGGCCGGCAAGGCCCTCACTGACCTGGTTCTTGCGCGCCTGTGCATTCCGGCCGGCGCTACGGTCGCAGGGACGTGGCCGTTGCCGGGCGAGATCGACCTGCGGCCCCTGATCGCCGCCCTGCACAAGCGAGGCTGCTGCGTCGTGTTGCCGGAGACGCCGGCGCGCGGCCAGGCGTTGACGTTCCGGCGCTGGGAGCCGGGCTGCGTGATGCGGCAAGGCCGTTTCGGCACCCAGCATCCAGAGGGCTGCGAGGCGATACCCGACATCCTGTTCGTGCCACTGCTCGCTTTCGACAGGCACGGACGGCGGCTCGGCTACGGCAGCGGGTATTACGACCGGACCTTGGCGAAGCTGCCGGACCGGTTGGCGATCGGGTTTGGTTATGCGGCCCAGGAGGTGGATGTGGTTCCGGCAGACGCATTTGATCGGGCGTTGTCGGTGATTGTTACCGAGCGGGAAGTGGTGGAGACAGGAAGCAAGCAAGCAGTTCTTTTTTGAAAAAAAGAACCAAAAAACTTTTGTTCTCTGGGTAGGCGCCGGCCGGCGAGTCCGCGACAGCCGTGACAAAGCTTTTTGCTTCTTTTTCTCGAAAAAGAAGGCCTTGCTTGCTTTCTTAGGCGACCTTCCTCTGCCGCCCTCGCCACTGCTCCAGCCAGATCGTCACCGCCGGCGCCGGCAGCGGCCGTGAGAACAGGAAGCCTTGCAGCGCGTCCACGCCGAGCTGCATCACCCGGTCGAGGCAGGCTTGGTCCTCAATACCCTCGGCGATGATGAAGCGGTTACGGGCCTTGGCTTCGTCCACGATGGTGGTGAGCAGGGTGTGTTGCGCGGGGTCGGCGACCATCGCACCGTCCAGCTTCAGCACGTCGAAGGGCAGGTCCAGCATCTCGCGCCAGTGCGGCAAAGCGGGGCCGGCGTCGTCGATGGCGGTGCGGAAGCCGGCTTGCCGCCATTGCAGGAGCGCGTGGCGAAGACGGCCGAGGTCCGGCGCGGTGCGGGTTTCCAACACCTCGATGAGGATGTCGCGGGGGCAGACGCCGGCCACCGCGCAGAGCTCGACGCCGCGCTGCACGGCGCTCTCGTGCATGACGCTGGCGAGCGGCAGGTTGAGGGTGACGAACAGGCCGGTCTCGCGGAGCCGGTAGCCGATCTCGAGGAACGTGCGGGCCGCTGCGATGCCGGTCAGCACGCGTTCGCGGCCGCAGGCGATGGAGAGCGGGATGAAGTCCTTCGGGTGCAGGATGCCGCGGGTGGTGTGATGCAGGCGGGCAAGCGCTTCGAGGCCGATTGGTGCCAGGTCGGAGGCGCATACGATCGGCTGGAAGCGCATGCGTAGGCCGCCGGCATGCAGCGTTGAGACGAACTCGGCGGGTTGCATCGGCGGCAGGCTGGGCAATGACGTGTCGGCGTCCTCACCCATCGCTGCGGCCAGCGCGTCGGCGTCCGGATGTTCGACGCAGCGCATCGGCGTGGCGGTGGCGCTGTTTGCGCAGCCGAGCAGGAGCAGTGGCGTTGGCCGGAGAGTGACTTCGTCAAGCATGCCGGCCAGCGCGTCGATTGCCTTGGAGCGAAGTGGTGCGACGGCGAACACGTAGTCGTAGCAATGGCTCGGCGGCAGCATCCACGCGAGTGCAGCCTTGACGTCAGGCTGCACGTCGAGTGCCGCATTGCGGCGCGCAGCTACCTCTTCGGCAACCTTACGCCACGCGGCGTCGGCACCGACTAACAAAAACCGAAGATGAGGGACGGCTGACATGCGCTTTCCAAACGCACTGCAGCACGTCAGCGCGCAAGCACGAATCGCATCAGCCGCTTGTGTAAACGCGATTGTGACGGCGCTTCAACGCGCAGTTGCCGTCTTGACGGGTGCAGTCACCTCGCGCCGCAACCTGTTCTCTCCCAGAAGCAGCAGGATGGGAGCCGCAATCATGATGGAGCTGACAGTGCCGATGGCGATGCCGAACAGCATGGCCATCGCGAAACCTGACAGGCTTTCTCCGCCAAACAAAGCGAGCGGCACGCTGGCGAGAAACACCGTGGAACTCGTGCCCAACGTGCGGTTGAGCGTTTCGTTTATCGAGAGATCGATGAGTTGCCGTAACGGCATCGTCTTGTATTTGCGCAGGTTCTCGCGCACGCGGTCGTAGACGACCACCTTGTCGTTGGTGGAGTAGCCGATGATGGTGAGGATAGCCGCGACCATCACGCTGTCGAACTCGATGCGCGTGATGACGAGGAATCCGATCGTCTTGGTGACGTCGAGCAGCAGCGTGACCACGGCGCCGACGGCGAACTGCCATTCGAAGCGGAACCAGATGTAGGCGAAGATCATGCCGAGGCTGATGACGAGTGCCAGCACGCCGTTGCGGAACAGCTCGGCGCTGACGGAGGCGCCGACGACGTCGTTGCGAAGAACGCGTGAGCCGGGTTGCGCGGTGGCCAGCACGTGCTCGACCTGGCGCTGCATGGCCTGGTTGGCTTGCGGGGTTGCTTGCGCGTCCAGCCGGATGAGCACGTCGTCCGGCGCGCCGAAGCGCTGCAGGCCCGCAGTGGGCACGCCGGCCTGCGCGAAGGCGGCGCGGAGGTGGTTGAAGTCGGCCGGGCCTTGGGTGCGGGCCTCGACGGTGATGCCGCCCTTGAAGTCCAGGCCGAGGCGGAGGCCGGGGTAGAAGAACAGGCCGATGGAGAGCGCGGAGAGGATGAAGGAGCCGGCAAGCCCGTAGAAACGCGCGCGCATGAAGGCGAAGCGCGTGTTGTCGGGGACGAAGCGGAAGAGGGGGCGGGTGAACATGGGGGTGTTTAACTTACAGGTTGGGTGAAGCGGTTCTTTTTTGAAAAAAAGAACCAAAAAACTTTTGGTCCCTTAGACGCGTGTTGGTGAAACGAGTCGTCTCACGCGACGAGTGCCGAGGGAGCAAAAGTTTTTTGCTCCTTTTCAAAAAAGAAGGCCTTTCTTTCTCACACAGGCAGCAGATGCGGCCGCTGTGCCGCGTACCACCGCACCATCATCAGCCGAGCCAGCACGGTCGCCGTAAACAGCGTGGTCGCGATGCCCACGGTAATGGTGAGCGCGAACCCCTTCACCGGCCCGGTGCCGAAGACGAACAGCATGACGTGGGCGAGAAAGGCGGTGACGTTGCTGTCCAGGATGGTGGAGAACGCACGGCGGAAGCCGGTCTCCATGGCGTTGAGCGGCGTGCGGCCGTTCTTGGTTTCTTCGCGGATGCGCTCGTTGATGAGTATGTTGGCGTCCACCGCCATGCCCAGCGTGAGCAGCAGGCCGGCCATGCCGGGCAGCGTGAGGGTGGCCTGGAAGAGGGAGAGGATGGCCACCAGCAGGATGAGGTTGGCCAGCAGGGCGACGTTGGCGAACCAGCCGAACAGGCCGTAAAAGGTGCCCATGAAGCCCACCACCAGCAGGAAGCCGGCGATCAGGGAGTAGGCGCCGGCGCGGATGCTGTCCGCACCGAGTTCGGGGCCGACGGTGCGTTCCTCTTCCACGGTCAGCGGGGCGGGCAGGGCGCCGGCGCGGAGCAGGATGGAGAGCTGGTTGGCGCTCTCGGCGTCGAAGTTGCCGCTGATCTGGCCCTGGCCGCCGGTGATGGCCTGCCGGATGACCGGGGCGCTGATGATCTGGTTGTCGAGCACGATGGCGAAGCGCTTGCCGATGTTGAGGCGGGACGTGTCGGCGAAACGGCGTGCGCCGAGCGAGTCGAAGGTGAAGTTGACGACCCAGGCGCCGTCTTGCTGGCTGGTGCCGGCGCGGGCGTCGGTGAGGTCGGCGCCGTCCACTTCCACCCGCTTGCGGATGGGGAGCTTTTCGGCGGGGTTGGCCTGCATTGGCAGCAGCTCGGTGCCGGGGGGCGCGGGTTCGCCGGCGACGTAGCTCTCGTCGAGCAGGTGGAAGGTCATCTTGGCGGTTTTGCCGAGGAGTTCCTTGACGCGGTTGGGGTCTTCGACGCCGGGGAGCTGGACGACGATGCGGTCATCGCCCTGACGGGTGATCTGGGGGTCGACGACGCCGGTTTCGTCGATGCGGCGGCGGACGATCTCGATGGATTGCTCGACGGCGTGGGTTGCGGTCTGGCGCAGGGCGGCGGGCGAGAGAGTGATGGCGACGTTGCTGCCGGCCAGGTCGGTGACGGTGAACTCGCCGGGGACGGCGGCAGGGATGGCGCGGAGGGCCGCGACGGCGGCGTCGTGCTGGGACGGATCGCGGAGGTGGAGGAAGACGCGGCCGTTATTGGGTTCGGGGGCGAGGTTCTGGTAGCCGAGGTGGTCGTGCAGGAGGGCAGCGCGGGCTCCGTCGGCCAGCGCGTCAAGGCGTTCGTGTTCGACGGCGTCGAGGTCGACCTGCATGAGCAGGTAGGAGCCGCCGCGGAGGTCAAGGCCGAGGTGTACGCGGCGCCAGGGAATCCATGAGTTGGGGGCCGGGGCGAGGTTGGGCAGGGCGAGGAGAAGGCCCAGAAAGCAGATGGCGAGGACGCCGAGGGTCTTGCCGCGGCTGAAATACATCATGGTGGGTGGTCTGGGCTCCGGTAGAGGAGGGGCTTTCGGCGGGGTATGCCTGCGGCGGGGGGGTAGAGGCAAGGAGAGCTTGGTCGCTTTTGAACGGCAACACGGGCGAAGAGCAGGTCATGCCCGCGCCCGACGCTGGGACATTCTCTTAGTAGCTTCACGGTGGACATACCGTCGATCGTGCTCGCGTCCACTATTTGCGTTGCGGCGGAACCGGCCATCTCCGGCACCACCATCGCCGGCCTTGCCACGATCGGCAGTCTCGCCTTCGGGCCGTTTCTGGTGGCTTTCGCGGTGAGTGTGACACCAGCGGCAATGGACCTTGACCCTTCAACGTCCGGCAAGGAAGGCAAGGCCTTCTTTTCTGAAAAAAAGAAGCAAAAGACTTTTGGTCCGGCTGTCGCGGAACCTCCCTCATCGTGTACTCCAGGGAACAAAAGTTTTTTGGTTCTTTTTTTCAAAAAAGAACCGCTTGCCTTGCTCGTCACCGGTCAAGATCTGCGACCGTTGGAATGAAAGCGGGTTACGCGTTGTAAAAGCTGGACGAGGAATTTCACATCACCGACAAGCTCAGCGAGCTTTGCGACAAGGGACTGGCAAAGCTGGCACTGGTCTGGAACGATTTGGGCGCGGAGGCGGATACCCGCTTCAGCCAGCTCGCCCACAGCAGGCCTGTGAACGACCTTGTGCGGAATTTACGCGCGCTTGCAGACAAGCTCGGGCGACAGGCGGATTGGGTTCGCGGCGAACTATCCTACTCATGGTAGGTAGCGATTGGTCATTATGTGATCGGTCCAAGGCGCTGCCTGCATTTGCCGGCTTCGTTCTGCTTGGCCTGGTGCCGTTTATGGTTCTCGGTGTCCAGCCTGATGCCGTCGGTAGACGCCGTTTGCCGTCATGCGCCGGTGGTGGCGTTGTCTCCACGCGATGCGATCGGTCTGCCATTGGCGGTTCTGTGTTTTGCGCTGGCTGCGATGACGCTGCTGCCTGCGCCGGATCAGGCGCCTGGCAACGGGCGTCGCAGGCGGGCCACGTCCAAGCGCGGAATGGACGCGCTGACAGTATGTCTTGGTGTGGCGATAGGAGTGTGCTGCTGACGGTCATAGCGGTTCCGCTGACGGCGTTCGCGACGTCAGCGATCCTGGCGAACCGGCACTACGTGGCTTGCCCATCGCCACTGAACGAGCGCCACCCGCCGTTGCGGTGGGTTCTAGCCGACGGACACTGTCCTTAAGACCTGCTGCATCAAGCTGAGCAACCTAGCGTCTCCAACCGTCGGGCTGCGTGCTGTCTCAGCCGTCCGCGACAGCGTGCGCAAAAGCTTTTTGCTTCTTTTTCTCGAAAAAGAAGGCCTTCCTTCTCTCTCCGCCCGGCCGTCACGCGAGCACTTCGCTGCCTGCCACCACCGGCACCACGTTGGGCGCCCCGCTCTCCAGCACCTCCACCCGGTCCCCAACAGTGACAAGGCCGAAGCCGTCGTCGCCCACCATCGGGATCAGGTTCTGCCCGAACATGATCCCGCGCTCGTCCTGCCGGAACCGCGCCAGCGTGCGCAGCGGCTCCGTGCGGTGGGGCCGCTCGCCGGTCTGCTGGTCGATGGTGGTCACCGTGCAGCGCTCGCAGGGTTTGACCACCCGGAACGTGGCCGACCCGATACGGATCACCCGCCAGGTGTCCTCGGCCCAGGGGGCCGCGCCGGCGACCACCAGGTTAGCGCGAAAGCGGCTGATCGGCACGGGGTGATCAAGCCGCGCGTTGAGGTCGGCCAGCGAGCCCAGCGAGGTGAGCAGGACCGGGTAGCCGTCTGCGAAGCTGACGCGGTCGGTGGGCGCGCCGTGGGTCGGGTTCACCGGGCGGATGGCGTGGTCGTCCATGTAGGCAAGGCGGGCGTCGGTGCCCAGCGCGCGGGTGATCCAGGCGTGGGCGTCCTCGGCAGCAAGGGCCGCGGTGAGCGAGTCGCGCCAGATGCTGACCTCGGCACGCGGCGCGGCGGCCGCGGGCACGGCGAGGGTGACGCGGCCGTGGCCGGGGCGGCTGAGAGTGGTGTTCGCGCCGTGGGTGCCGGCGTGGATGGTGGCCATGGCAGGGTGGGTGCGCTGGGTGAGCATGCGGCCGGCCGGGTCGACCACCATCCAGCGCCGGTCCCCCTGCAGGCCGCGCGGCTCCACGTCAGCGCAAGGAGGAGAGAAGCCGGCGAGGGCCTTCACCGGAAAAACGTTGAGTTCGGCGAGCAGCACGGGCGGGGTCTTTGGCACGGCGGGAGGCGTCTCCCTGATCCTGCGTTCCTGTTCTATGGTCGCCGCCATGTCCAGGATTCTTCGCATCGGCGTGATCGGGGCGGGCCATTTTGGCCGCTTCCACGCCATAAAAGTCGCAGCCAGCCAACGCGCGGCGCTGGTGGGGATCACCGACGTGGATGCAGGCCGCGCCGCGCTGGTCGGGCGCGAACTGGGCGGGGTGCCGGCGATGGGACTGGCGGACCTGCTCGAGACCGCCGAGGCGGTGATCGTGGCGGCACCGGCCGAGGCGCATTACGACATCGCCGCGGTGGCGCTGGAGCGCGGCCGGCACGTGCTGGTGGAAAAGCCGATCGCGGCCACGCTGGAGCAGGCCGACGCGCTGGCTGAGCTGGCCCGCGCGCAAGGCTGCGTGCTGCAGGTGGGCCACCTGCTGCGCTACTCGGCGGAACACGGCGCCATCGCCGCGCGCATCACCCGGCCGCTCTACATCGAGGCCACGCGCATCGCGCCGTTCAAGCCGCGGGGCACCGACGTCTCGGTCATTCTGGACCTGATGATCCACGACCTCGATCTGGTGCTGAGCCTGGTGAATTCGGAGATCGAGAGCGTGGACGCGCTGGGGGCCGCCGTCTCCAGCGCGTTCGAGGACATCGCCAACGCACGCGTTCGCTTCGTCAACGGGTGCGTGGCGACGATCACCGCCAGCCGCATTTCGCTGAAGACGGAACGCAAGATGCGGCTGTTCTCGCAGGAGGGTTACCTGTCGGCCGACTTCGTGGCGCGGCGGCTGACGATGATCGGCCGCGAACGCGGCGTGGAAGTGCCGGGAACGGACGGCTTTCTGCTCGACGAGGCGAGCTGGGACGACCACGACGTGCTGGAGGCGGAACACGCGGCGTTCGTGGCGTCGTGCGTAGACGGGGCGCCCGTCGTTGTTGACGCGGCAGCGGGCCGGCGGGCGTTGGAGGCGGCACTCGCGGTGGGGGCGGGGATGGCGCAGTCGCGGGCGGTGGCGGAGGCGGCCGGGCTGATCCGCGTGCATCCCTGAACGTTTGCCTCCGGTGATCAAGGAAGCAAAGCAGTTCTTTCTGGGAAGAAAACAAAGTTTTGTCGCTCGGGGTGCGCTCTTGGAGAGGTGCTATTGGCGATGCAGTCAGTAGCTGAGTGAGGCTCAAACGATATCTCACGCCAACAAACCTGGCTTTCTGCGGTCGATAGCAGAAAAGAAAGCAAGGCCTTCTTTTCTGAAGAAAAGAAGCAAAAGACTTTTGGTCAGGCTGTCGCGGAGGTTCCTGCAACGCGTGCCCAAGGGAACAAAAGTTTTTTGGTTCTTTTTTTCAAAAAAGAACCGCTTGCTTGCTTTCGGTAGCGAACGCTCAATCAGACTGTAGTGTGTCTGTGAACATCCTGTCCCAACTCTGCCTCAGAGCGCGAGCGACTTCGTCCACGCTTGCTTCCCGGCCGAGCGCGTGCAGGCTGGTCACCCCGTGCTCGCGGATGCCGCAGGGCACGATGCCGGTGAAGTGGTCCAGCTGCGGGCAGACATTCAGCGATATGCCGTGCCAGGTGACCCAGCGCGTCACGCGCACGCCGATGGCGGCGACCTTGGCCTCGGTGCCGGTCGCGGCGTCGCGCACCCACACGCCGACGCGGCCGGGGCGGCGCTCGCCGTGGATGCCGAAGCCGGAAAGGGTTTCGATCAGCCAGGCTTCCAGGGCGGTGACGTAGGCGTGCACGTCGCGCGCGGGCACGGTGCCGTGGCGGCGGGTGAGGTCTAGCATGACGTAGCCGACCAGCTGGCCTGGGCCGTGGTAGGTCCACTGGCCGCCGCGGCCGGCGTCGAACGTAGGGAAGCGGTCAGGGTCCGCCAAGTCGGCGGGCATGGCGGAGGTGCCGGCGGTGTAGAGCGGCGGGTGCTGCAGAAGCCAGACGCGCTCAGGGGCGGCGCCGGCGCGGATAGCGGCGATGCGGGCGCGCATGTCGGCCACCGCGTCGGGGTAGGCCGTCAGTCCGGGTGCCACCAGCCACTCCAGCGTGTGGGGCACGATCGTCGGAGCGAGAGTTGAAACCAGCGGCGGCATCCGTTATAGGCCGCCCACCGTGCGGTCGTGGCGGAATGGTAGACGCGCAAGCTTGAGGTGCTTGTGGGGGCAACCTCGTGGAAGTTCGAGTCTTCTCGACCGCATGCCCCGATATAGGTGCGACAGGTGCCGGGCGGAACCGGGCGGCTGCGCGGCAACGCCAGGCCGCCAAATGAAAG
Organism: Acetobacteraceae bacterium; assembly: GCA_965198755.1. Taxonomy (GTDB): domain Bacteria; phylum Pseudomonadota; class Alphaproteobacteria; order Acetobacterales; family Acetobacteraceae; genus BOG-908. Next base: position 966,240 of record OZ240673.1, on the reverse strand, counting down.
CTTCTGCATCGGGTGAGATGCCGCAGCCGGGCGCCGGTGGCCGCACGTGGTGGCAGCCCTGCGAAAACTTATCTCCGTCCTTGCGCGCAACCATCTTGACCGGCGCCTGACCCGCAGCCCATATCCTGAGGATTGCTGCTTATCGGCGCACCCTGCAGCGGGGCCTCCCACAGACCGTCTTGCACGCGATGGTGATGGTCCCGTCAGGCGGCGTCCCGCGCCCGAGGATGACACGATGACGCTCCCTTTGATGCCGAAAGCCACGGCCGTCTGGCTGATCGACAAGACCGCGCTCACCTTCGACCAGATTGCCGATTTCTGCGGCATGCACCCGCTGGAAATACAGGCGATCGCCGACGGCGAAGTGGCCCAGGGCATCAACGGCTACGACCCGGTGGCCAACAGCCAGGTGACCGCCGACGAGATCGTGCGCTGCGAGAAGAACGCCGACGCGCGGCTGAAGATGATGCCGATCACCACGCATGTCCCGAAAAAGCAGAAGGGCGCGCGCTACACGCCGGTTGCCAAGCGCAACGACAGGCCGGATGGGATTGCGTTCGTGTTGCGGCATTACCCGCAGTTGTCTGAGGCGCAGGTGATCAAGCTGCTCGGGACGACCAAGGATACCATCCAGAAGGTGCGCGACAGGCAGCACTGGAACAGCGCCAACATCAAGCCGCGCGATCCGGTGATCCTGGGGCTGTGCACGCAGACCGATTTGAACGCAATGGTAGCCGCGGCGAACGACAGGCTGGCGCGCGAGGGCAAGACGCCGCCGCCGCTGCCGCAGATCGAGACGGACGAGGCGGCGTAAAGCAAGAAAGCAAGCGGTTCTTTTTTGAAAAAAAGAACCAAAAAACTTTTGGTCTGGCTGCCGCGGCGCGTCCTGCAGCGCGCGCCCCAAGGGAACAGAAGTTTGTTGGTTTTTTTTTCAAAAAGAACTGCTTTTTTGCTTACACCCGTATCAGCCTGACCGCCGCTCCAAGATAATCAAACACGTCAAGCAGCCGCGCCACGTAATGATCATGCACGGCAAATCCCGCAGCCTCAGGATCGAAAAACTGCTTTTCCAGCACGTCGATCATCCGCAGCAGGCGCTTGCGATGCAGGCCGAGCGCGCGCTGTACCGGGTCGGACACCACGCCGGCAAAGGCGGCAAACGTGGTGGCTGCCAGCATGACCCCGCCGGTGGTGATGGCCAGCAACGCGGCCGAAGGGACGGTGGGAAACAGACCATACCAGGCGCTGCCGAGCCAGGTGCCCAGCGGAAAGGCGCTGATTGCGGTTTGGTGCGCCATGATGCCGGCCAGCGCCGGGCCGAAGCTGGCCGCGCCAGGCGTGATTTTGTTCAGCGCGATGGCGCCGGCGCTGAGGTTCATCAGGCCGGTGGTGATCTCTGCGGCGGCGCTGCGGGTCAGGCCGTAGGTCTCCATCGTTTGGCCGAGACGCTCGCGGAAGGCGGGATCCTGGCTGTGCGGGCCGATCTCGGTCAGCGCCGCCTGCATGGCGTCCTGCAGGGCGGGCTGGACGAGGATGGCTTCGGAGAGGGCGTCGCGGGTGCTGTCGCGACCGGGCTGATTGTAGGGCAGCTCGAGCAGTTCGGTGTGGATCAGCCACTCGATCTGGCGGGCGACGGCGGTCTTCAGGATGATCGGGCGGCGCATGGCTTCCGCAGTGCGCGGGGCGCCGAGGCGGTCGGCGGCTTTCGCGCCGAGGTGCATGGCGACCTGAGGGACAGCGAGCGAGAGGTTGGCCGGTGCCTTGAGGATGTCCCAGCCCAGTGCAGCGCGGTGCAGCCTCAGCGTGCCGCGGAGCGAGAAGTGGGCGGTGACGAACGGGTCCACGCGGGCGCGGCGGGCGGCGAAATAGGCGTGGGCGCCGGCGTTCACGGCTGACTGGGCGAGTGCGCGGTCGAGCGGGGGAGCGGTGTCCATGTTGGTGGAAAGCGGGCGCGGGTGAAATGGTTTTAAGCAAGCAAGCAGTTCTTTTTTGAAAACAGAACCAAAAAACTTTTGTTCCCTCGGCGCGTGCTGCAAGAACCTCCGCGACAGCAGAACCAAAGTTTTTTGCTTCTTTTTTTCAAAAAAGAAGGCCTTGCTTTCCTTCCTGACGTCGAAGGCCAAAACCGAGGTCCGTCAATATCCCTTCTTCTCCAGGCGAGTGTTTTGGAAAACGTAGACGTTCTTATCCTAGGCGCCGGTGCTGCCGGCCTGATGTGCGCGCTGACTGCAGGACACCGCGGCAGGCGCGTTGTGGTGCTGGACCACGCGAAGCGCGCCGGCGAGAAGATTCTGATCTCCGGCGGCGGTCGTTGCAACTTTACCAATCTGCACTGCGTGCCGGAGCGGTTTTTCTCGGCCAACCCGCATTTCTGCCGCTCGGCGCTGGCGCGTTACACGCCGGCGGATTTCCTGGAGATGGTGGAGCGGCACGGGATAGCGTGGCACGAGAAGACGCTGGGGCAGCTGTTCTGCGACGGCTCGGCACGGGCGATCGTGGACATGCTGCTGGCCGAGTGCGCGGCGGCGGGCGCCGAGGTGCGGCTGCAGCAGCGCGTGGGCGAAGTCTCGCGCGGGGAGGCTTTCCGGGTGGAGACTGAGCGCGGGCCGATCGAGGCGCAGTCGCTGGTCCTGGCGACCGGTGGTTTGTCGATTCCCAAGATCGGGGCGAGCGGGCTGGCGTATCGGCTGGCGGAGCGATTCGGGCTGTCGGTGGTCGCACCGCGGCCTGGCCTGGTGGGGTTCACCTTGGCGGAGGAGGCGTTGGCGCGGACGCAGGCGCTGGCCGGCGTGTCCACGCGGGTGGTGGCGCGCTGCGGCAAGGCGAGCTTCGAGGAGGGGATGGTGGTGACACATCGCGGCCTGTCCGGACCGGCTATCCTGCAGGTGAGCTCGGCCTGGCGGGAGGGTGAGACGGTGGAAATCGATTTGGCGCCCGGGGCGCAGGCGGGCGTGCTGCAGGCTCGCAAGCGGGCGCGGCCGAAGAGCGGGCTGCGTGGCGCGCTGGGCGAGCTGCTGCCGCAGCGGCTGGCCGACGCGTTCCTGCCGACCGAGCACGTGGACGGGACGATGGGCGACATACCCGACCGGGCGCTGGCTGCGCTGGAAGCGGTGGTGCGTTGCTGGCGGCTGCATCCGTCCGGGACGGAAGGATATGCCAAGGCGGAGGTGACGCTCGGCGGCATCGACACGGCCGCGCTGTCGCAGCGGACGATGGAGGCGCGGCGTGTACCCGGGCTGTTTGCGGTGGGAGAGGCGGTGGACGTGACGGGTTGGCTGGGCGGCTACAATTTCCAATGGGCGTGGGCCAGCGGCGTGTGCGCCGGCGAGGCTGCGTGAACGCACCGCGCGTCAGCGTGCTGATGACGACGCGCGACGGCGCCGCGTGGATCGGCGAAAGCCTGGCCAGCGTGTTCGCGCAGACCATGACCGACTTCGAGCTGGTGGTGGTAGATGACGGATCGACGGACGCGACGCCGGCGATGCTTGCGGCGGTGCGCGATCCGCGGATACGGGTGCTGCGGCACGAGGCGTCGCGCGGCATCGCAGGTGGCCGCAACGCCGGGCTGGCGCTGTGCCGCGGCGCCTACGTGGCGGTGCTGGACCACGACGACGTCAGCTTGCCGGCACGCTTGCAGGCGCAGGCGGACTTTCTGGACCGGCACGCGGCGGTGACGTTCGTTGGCAGTGCGGTTCGTATCCTGGCTGATGATGTCAGTAGGGAGTCCGGGCAGCCGGTGCGGGTGGGGAGCGCCGGGTTGCGCATGTTGTTGCACCTGGGAAACGCGCTGACGTGGTCGTCTGTAATGTTCCGGCGGGACGCGCTGATGGCGTTGGCCGCAGACGGGCCGGTGCTGCGGGAGATGGCGGAACCGGCCGATGATTTCGACCTGTATCATCGGCTGTTGCGAACCGGCGAGGGCGCGCGGCTGGACGAGGTGCTGACGCTGTACAGAGCACACGCAGGCAGTGCGACACACCGCTTGGCCGAGCGAATGCTATCATGTGCGACGACGGTGTTGGCGGAGGCTTACGCGCCCTGGTTCGGGGAGGCGGCGCAAGACGCGGCGGTGTTGGGGGTGAGGCATCTGAGCCATCGGGCGCCGGTGCCGGACGCGGCGACTTTGGATCGGGTGCTGGCGGTGATTGCGCGTGTGGCCGAAGTGCACGACACAGCAGAGGTACGGCTGTTGGCGGACGAGGTGGCCTGGCGTGTGGTGCGGGCGGCGGTGCGTGGTGGGCGGCCGTGGTTGCTGCGGCGGCGCGGGGGATGGGTGGATACGGGCGTGTCGGTGGGTGTTGGTGCAGTCAGGGCAAGCAAGCAAGGCCTTCTTTTTTTGAAAAAAAAGAACCAAAAAAACTTTTGATCCGCTGTCGCGCCGTCCAAGAGAAAGACCCGACAGGAAGCAAAAGTTTTTTGGTTCTTTTTTTCAAAAAAGAACTGCTTGCTTGCTTACGCGGCGATCGGCAGCCGAGCCCTGATAAGCTTCTCGATACCCTTCAGCTGCGACCGCTCTGCGTCGTCACACAGGCTGATCGCCCGCCCCGTCGCACCCGCGCGCGCGGTGCGGCCGATACGGTGTACGTAGGCTTCCGGCACGTCCGGCAGGTCGAAGTTGATGACGTGGGTAACGCCGTCCACGTCGATTCCGCGGGCGGCGATGTCGGTGGCGATCAGCACGGGCACCGAGCCCTTCTTGAAGTCGGCAAGTGCGCGTTCCCGCTGGCCCTGGCTCTTGTTGCCGTGGATGGCGTAGGCGCTGAGCCCGGCGGCGTTGAGGTGCTGCACGATGCGGTCCGCACCGTGCTTGGTGCGGGCGAACACCAGCGTGCGGCCCATGTCCGGCGCGCGCAGCATGCGGGTGAGCACCGCGCGCTTTTCGGACTGGTTGACGAACACCACGCTCTGGTCGATGCGCTCGGCGGTGGTAGCGACGGGGGTGACGGAGACGCGCACCGGGTTCTTCAGCATGGCGTCGGCGAGGACCTGGATCTCCTTCGGCATCGTTGCCGAGAAGAACAGGGTTTGGCGCTGGGCGGGGATCTCGCGGGCGATGCGCTTGATGGGGATGACGAAGCCCAGGTCGAGCATGTGGTCGGCTTCGTCGAGCACCAGGATCTCGGTGCGGTCGAGGCGGACGTGGTGCTCGGCAAACAGGTCGAGCAGGCGCCCGGGCGTGGCGACGATGACGTCCACCCCGTTGGCCAGCTGGGTGATCTGGCGGCCCTTCGGCACGCCGCCGAAGATGAGTGCTACGCGGACGCTGGTCTGGCGGCCATAGGTGCGGAAGCTCTCGGCGATCTGGGCGGCGAGCTCGCGGGTGGGGGCAAGGACCAGGCAGCGGGTGGCGCGGCGCTCGTAAGGGCGAGGATTGCCCATCAGGCGGTGCAGGATGGGCAGGGCGAAGGCGGCGGTCTTGCCGGTACCAGTCTGGGCGATGCCGAGCAGGTCTGTGCCGCTGAGCGCGTGCGGGATGGCCTGGGACTGGATGGGAGTGGGGGTTGTGTAGCCGGTAGCGGTCAGGGCCTTCAGCAGCGGGGCTGCGAGGCCGAGCTCGGAGAATTCGGTCATGGGGTGAAGTTAGCTTTCTTGAGCCACGGTCCCAGTGGGGCGGTGGAACAGCGGTCGGCAGGACCGCAAGCCGGCGCGATTACTGAGACGAACGGAAACCGGCCAGGCTTTGGAAGCGAACGGTCGCGTTTTTGCCGCGCCGCAGCATAATCGGCAGTCGGGTGATAAAAGTCAAGGTAAATCGAGACTGACGGCAGGATAGGTTTCGGCAAGAATGGGATGCGGACGGTCAACGGAGCGACGTGGCACGACATGGCCTGCGGGAAGATTGTTGTTCGTCTGCAACTGACTTGTGTCTGGCCTACCTTGTATCACCGGAAGGCTTAGCGGCTGCTCAAAGAACAGTTGTTGTGACGCGCCTAAATCCTGAGCCGGCACCTTGAAACACTGCGTCGCCGTCCAACGCTGAATCTGCTGGTAGACCTGCTTATCCGATCTCCTGCTTATCCGATTTCGGGAGGTCGAAATGGCTTGAGCGCTGAACGTCCGAGTTACGGGACGATGCTGAATAGGGTCCCGATACCGTCGCCGCCGAGAGAGGCCGTGCCATAAAGCGTGCCGTCCTTGCCGACGACGACGCCCGCCAAGGGATACTGCCCGTCGGTAGACTGGAAATCGTGCAGCACGGCGAACGTGCCGGTCCGCAGGTCCATCGTGTAGACCGTCCCGAAACCGTAAGCGCCGCCGGCATAGGCGGTGCCGTAAAGCAGGCCGCTACGCGTGATGGCCGGTCGGGCCTGCGGCGCCTGTCCGTCCGCAGTGCCGGTGAAGGAGTGGATGACCGCGAACGTCCGTGCCGCAATGTCGTAGGTCCAAAGCGTTCCGCGGTTACGCGTACCGCCGCCGAACGTGGTGCCGTATAGCGAATTGCCGAACAGGGTCACGCCCGCGAAGGGGTACATACCGGTGCTTTTGTCGGTGAACTCGTGCAGGATGGTGAACTTGCCGGTCGTCGTGTCGAAGGACCAGACAGTGCCCGTGGGCTTGCCTGCGTAAGCCTCGGTCACGCCGTAGATGACGCCGGATGCATCGATCGCCACGTCGCCGATCGGGCCGTCGGGGCCTGTCCCCAGTCCGTTGAAGGCGTGCAGGGTCTTGAACTTGGGAAAATAAGACGGCTTAACGGACGGGGAGACAACAAAAAGCGTGCCGCCCTTGAAGGCGCCCGCATCGAGGTCGACGCCGAACAGTGCGCCATTGTAGAATGTCAGCCCGCCATACGGGTAAGCTCCGTCCGCCTTGCCCTTGAAATCGTAGAGCGTCTGCAAAACCGACGATGACAGGTCCAGCCGGTATATCGTGCCGGCGTTGCTCGCCCCGCCGAAACCGGTCGTGCCGTAGAGATAGTTGTCACGCAGGAACAGCGAACCCTGGGGGATGCTGCCGTCTCCGTTTGAAAAATTGTAGATGAAAGTCGTGGTCTGGCTGGCAGGTGCGTAACTGAAGACCGTGCCGAATTGGTTGCCTATCGATGTCGTTCCAATAATGTCACCGGCCGGATCGATGACCAAGTCGCCGGTCGGGAAAAAACCGGGATCGGTAAAGGTGAATGCATGCAGCACCGTGAACGTGGCCGCCTCGGCCGAGCGACAGCCCGACAGCAGCGCAACTCCCGCTGCCACCGCAACGGTTCCATACAGGAGAGCTCTCAATCGATGGTCCTCTACGTTCAGGTCTTCAGCAGAGCGGTCGTTGCACCTCACTGTTGCTACGTCAATCGCAATCTGCCAATGACTCAGTCAGCCGTTTCGATCGAATCGCATGCGCCGAGCAAGATAGTTTCGGTGTTGCCGCGCATTGGAAATTGCACCCTTGCATTGCGTCGCTGGTGTCGGCGCAGCCCGGCCTGTAGTATTCTTGCGTAGCCTGCGCCGGCACAGCAGCTTGCAGGCGCGACGTGCCACTGGAGCGCGTTCACGGCGAGTGCTATGCCGCGAGCCGTGAAGGCCCGGTGGTTACAACAATTCGGCTAGGCAAAGATTGCCGGCAAGACTGGCAAAGGGCAGACAAAATACGCGGCCATACTGCAGCGCCGCCTCGCCAGAACTGCCTGCAAGAACAGCGTTCAGGTTTGTGTCGCACCAATTTCGGGTGTCCGCTTTCACGTTCCACGTGCTCCGGGCCGTGAACTGCTGGAGGTGTCTTGCTGTAGTGGCCGACAAATCCGTCACAAGAACAGCAAGACCAAAAACAGACATAACTCGTAACCTCGTCCGCCCGCATCTTGCCAAGATAGCCCTTGAGGTCGGCGTTTTGCTGCATTGCCAACGCGCCCGCATGGCAGAACCGCTCGCGGCAAGCTGTGGATTGCAGGAAGCACTCGTTCAATCTGAACCGAGCAAGAAACACCACCAAGGCGCGAATCCAGAAAGGCAGAGTTACCTCGCCCGCCATGACACTCGCGCGTTGCCAAGGCGCCTTGGTGTTCTTGGTGCCCTTGATGGTGACTCTTCGACTTTGCTGCCAACCGGCCCGCAATCCAAGTAAGACACCGCGCAAGAACGCGCCCATCGTTGCCAGGCTAGCGTGAGTGTTGCCGATCCTCTTCGTCAGCCGCCTGCCGGTAGTGCAGGCCAGGTATAACCCAACCCCGCGCGGCGCCGTCTTTCCCTCACCGTCCTCCCGGACCATAACCCCGCTCATGCCGCCCGAAAGCCGGATCCTCTGCGAGCCCTATGCCGGCCTGCAAGCCCAGGCGTTGGGTCTGGCCGAAGCCGCCGGCCTCTCCCCCGACATACTCGACCTGCATCCGCGTCGCCCGTGGTCCTGGCTCCCTGCAGCCACCTGGCCGGCGCCGCTGCACGCGGTTGGCCTGCCAGCCCCGCCTCCAGGCATCCTGTTCACGGCAGGCGGCACGGCAGGCGCGGTCGGCGCCGCCTGCCACCGGCAAGGCTCGACCGTGGTGCAGGTGCAGAACCCCCGCCTCAGCCTGCGTCACTTTGACCTGGTCGTCGCCAACCGGCACGACGGCATCGCCGGCCCCAACGTCATCGTGACCCGCACGGCGCTGCACCGCGCCACGCCGGCGCGCCTGGCCGCAGCCCGCGAGGTCTGGGCCCCGCGCCTGGCCCACCTGAAGCGCCCGCTGGTCGGCGTGCTCGTCGGAGGCAGCAACGGCCGCTTCCGGCTCGAGGCCGAGCAGGGCACGCAACTCGCCGGCCAGCTCGCCGCCATGATGCAGCACGACGGCCCCGGCCTGGCGCTGACCGCCTCCCGCCGCACGTCGCCGGCGGTGCGCGACATCCTGCACCGGACCCTCACGCGGCGCGGCGCCTGGCTGTGGAACATGCAGGGCGAAAACCCGTATTTCGGGCTGCTGGCGCTGGCCGACGCGATCATCGTCACCGTGGACAGCATCTCCATGGTCTCCGAAGCCGTTGCGACCTCCGCGCCGGTGCTGTTAGCGGAGCTGCCGGGACGCTCGGCGCGGATCGGGCGGTTCCTGGGCGCGTTGCTCAGCACGGGGCGGGTCAGGCGGTTTGCCGGGCGGCTCGAGACTTGGCAGACATCGCCGGTCGACGACACCGCAGAAGCGGGCGCGGAGGTGCGACGGCGGCTGGACATAAAGTAAGCAAGCAGTTCTTTTTTGAAAAAAAGAACCAAAAAACTTTTATTCCCTGGGTATTCGTCTCCGGAGACTCCGCGACAGCCGTGACAAAAGCTTTTTGCTTCTTTTTCTCGAAAAAGAAGGCCTTCCGTTCTTCTAGGGTGAACATGCTAGACATCCAGACCTTCGACGCCAAACGCGGCGGCAACGTGCTCTACAAGGCGCTCGTCCACCCGCTGGCGGCCGAAGCCATCGCGCACCTCGCAGCCGACCTGCGCGCCGCCGGCCCGCTCGCCGTGTTCGACCCGGACGGCGTCGCCGCCGCACTCTATGCCCTGCACCCGGACATGCCGGCGCCAGCCGAGCTTTACGTGCAGGATGTCGCTGCGCTCGGCCAGTCGCTGGCCGGCATTGCAGCAAAGCCGCTCACCGACCTGCCGCGCTGCGCCGCCGCCACCCTGCTGATTGCCGGCTTCGACACCCAGCGCATCGAGCAGCGCATCGCGCCGCTCTGCCAGCCCGGCTTGCGCGTGCGTTCGTTGGACTCCTCGCGCCTGCCCGCCGAGATGCTCACCGCGCGCGCCTATCTGGACCGGTTGAACTTCGCCACCAACCACGCCTTTTTCCGCGACGCCGGAGGCACCTCCACGCGCCTGGTCAGCGCCAATTACTGGGCCGGCTACGGCGCGCGCAGCGTGCGACTGTGGCTGCGGCTGTTCGGCGCCGACGGGTTCGTGCTGGCCACCTGGGAGCAGCCGCTCCCTGACGGCGCCGGCGCGTTTTCCATCGACAGCCGTGACGTGCGCGCGCGTTTCGACCTGCCGGAGTTCACCGGCCAGCTGTTCATCCACGCCATTGGGGTCGCCGGCCACGACGTGGTGAAATACGCGCTCGACATCTACCGCAGCGAGGCCGGCGATGGGCCTGACCTGGGACTGTCGGTGACGCACGACGCCAACGCCTGGCCGTCCGACCGCTACGCCGGCCTGCCCGCACCCAACCCGGACGAGCAGGTGCTGCTGTGGGTGCAGAACAGCCACGCCGCCCCAATCCCTGCAGGTGCCATCACGCTGGACCAGATGGGCGCCGAGCACCCGGTGGCACTGGACCGCGAGGTGCCGCCCTTCGCCAGCATGGCGGTGGACGTGGCCGAACTGCTGCCCGGCGTGCACTGGCCGGCGCAGATCGAGTTGCGCACGGGCCGCCACGTGGTGCGGCCCCGCTACGAGGTCCTGCGCCAGGGCCACACGCGCATCGCCCACGTGAACGTGGAGCGCGCCGACCTGCGCCCCGACCCGGGCATCCCCACGCTCTCCAACCTGCTCGGGCGCGGCTACCTGTTGCCGTTCCCGATCCTGCCGCCGGCCGAGTTCCGCAGCACCGTCCAGCCGAACCCGATGGCTGAGTGGCAGGACAGCCTGCCGATCCGCCTGGACGTGTTCGCGGCCGACGGCAGGCTCGCCGCACAGCGTTTCCTGGGCAACCTGAAGCGGCGCTTCGACCTGGCCGTGGACCTGGCAGAGTTCGGCGCCGAGGTGGGGCATGCCGAGCTGGTCTACGACTTTCGCGACGGCGGGCAGGCGGATGGCTGGATGCACGGGCTGTTCCGCTACGAGCACCGCACCAGCGGCCACGCGGCGGACACCAGTTTCGGCGCCCACATCTTCAACACGGCGATGACCTACCGAGACGAGCCGCAATCCTATGCCGGACCGCCGCCTGGGCTGACCACGCGGCTGTTCCTCAAGCTGGGCATCGGCCACCGGCGCAGTTTTGCGGTGCTGATTTATCCGGCGAGCGCGTCCTGGCATCCGTTCTCGACCACCGAACTACAACTGGTGGACAGCTCCGGCGTGGCGATCGAGACGCAAGGTTTGCAGATCGCGTGTTCAGGATCGGCGATCGTCCGGCCGCACGAGGTGTTCGGCGAAGCGGCGATCCGGCGAGCGGGCCAGGGGGGTTACGTGCTGGTGCGCGACGTGACGTGCCGGCTGTTCGGCTATCACGGGCTGGATGACGGGCAAGGCGGGTTTTCGCTGGACCACATGTTCGGTTTCTAGAGCGTTTTCCCGACCTCGTGGGATCGATAGCCAGGCTGGAGAACGCTCAAGATTTGTTTTCGCGAGCATCTGTATCCGACGGGCGACCCCGTTTGGTCGGAAGCTCTAGAAAAGTCGTCGTTCCGGTTGCCGCGAACCGGCCACCCGCAAGCACCCAAGAGGCAAAAGGTTTTTGGTTCTTTTCAGAAAAGAACCGCTTGCTTCCTACTTCACCGTTCCGACAAAACTGTCCGTAGGCGCCACGTAAACCGAGACCGTGCTCGACTGGAAGTTAGCCGGGAACAGCGTGCGCGGTATGGCGACGGAGTGCACCACGCCTTTCATCGTCGTGGTCATGACCATCGTGAACGACAGGCCGTATTGCGGCACGGTGGACTGGATCGAGACTTCCGAGACTCCGGCGAGGTTTTTCTTGATATGCACCACGTCGTACCAGCCGTGGAAGCTAATGTTCCCGATCAACGCGGACAGGATCGGCGACGTGCGGGACGCGCTGGCTGAGCCACCGCTGTAGGTGGCCTCGTGACGGGGATCGGCGCTGTTGGCGTCAGCCGGGTAGGCGTCGTCCAGCGTGATCGTCACTGGCAGGATTGTGCCTTTTCCGGGGCCGCCTTTGGATTGCGTGACCGTGGCGCTGAAACTGTAGACGACGGGCGATGCCGCCGCCCCAGTTGCCGCCACGGACAGCAAAGCGGACAAAAGTAGGCTGTAATTAGACCTGGGCATGTCACGTCCTGGAGCTGCAATCGGCGCTGTTGGAAACACTCGTTTAAAAGTCGTTTCGTCTACTAAACCTGCTGTTTGCGAGTGCGGTCCGGTTCGAGTCTGCAACCCGACGTTGCTCACGCGTTCGTGATACATCGATCCGATTTCTCACGCAATCGTAAATTTAACGATTCCGTAGCATTTCGGCCGATTGTCGCCCTGAGGTGCGGTGCAGTCGTTCTCAATGATTGATGATTTGCGGTCCGGGCGCCGGCGTGTGCAGAACTGTCCAGTTCCGCCGGGAGGCCGCCTTGTCTCGTCTGAAATCAGTGTTTGCCGGTCTGGTGTTGGCAGCTTTGTGCTCGCCCGGCGCCGTGGCTGCGCCGACTGGGGGTTGGCCGGGCTGGGGAGGCCTGCTGGCGGGCAACCAGCGCCAGGCCCCCTACGAGACGATCATCAGCCCCGCGACTGTTGGCAAGCTGGTGGCGAAATGGTCGTTCACCTCGGCCGGCAACATCGCTTCCACGCCCACCGCACTGGACGGCGTCGTCTACTTCGATGACGACTGGGGTGGCGTCTATGCCCTGTCCGCTCGCACCGGCAAGCAGATCTGGATGCGCTGGATGTCGTCCTATACCGGGCAGAACTCGTCGGAGTCGCGCAGCAGCCCGGCCATCTCCGGCAGCCTGCTGATCCTGGCGGACCGGCGGTCAGGCAACGTCGTCGGCGTGGACAGAAGCACAGGCAGCATGGTCTGGGAGACCGACGTGGACCAGGGGGCGCAGAAGAACCCCTGGCTGATGCTGACCGCCAGCCCGGTGGTGCATGACGGCGTCGTCTACATCGGCACCTCGTCCAGCGAGGAATACGCGGTGACGCAATCGACCAGCTACGTGCCGAGCTTTCGCGGCAGCGTCACCGCGCTGAATGCCGCCACCGGGCAGATTATCTGGCAGAGCTTCGTGGTGCCGCAGGGCTTCACCGGCGGGGCCATCTGGGGCAGCGGCTTTCCCATCTCCGACAGCCTGGGCCTGATCTACGTGGCCACCGGCAACAACTACACGCTGCCCCAGCCGGTGACCGCCTGCATCGCGGCGGCGGCAAGCAACGTTGCACGGCAGGCCTGCCTTGGGCCGACGGACTACGTCGATGCCGTGGTGGCGCTCGACCTCAAGACAGGGGCGGTCAAATGGGGCCGCCGGCTTGGCGGGCTCGACACCTACACGTCGAACTGCGGCAGCAGCGCGCCGGCCCAGCCATGCCCCACACCTGCCGGACACGACTACGATTTCGGCTCGGCCCCCAACCTGCTGAGCGTCACCGCGAACGGCACCACGACGCAACTGCTCGGCGCCGGCCAGAAGAGCGGCGCCTACTGGGCGCTCAACCCGCGCAACGGCGCGATCGTGTGGAAGGCGACCCCGGCGCCCGGCGGCGTACGCGGCGGCATCCTGTTCGGCTCGGCGGTGGACGCCAACAACGTCTACGTGGCCGAGAACGACGCCAACGGCCTGGCCTACACGCTGCAACCCTCCGGGATCACCACCACCGGCGGATCATGGTCCGCGCTGAACGTGGCGACCGGCGCGGTGCAGTGGCAGACGGCGGCACCCGGCATCGCGCAGTATACGAGCGCTTCTCCGGCCGGGGCGGAAGGCGCGGTGAGCGTCGCCAACGGTGTGGTGTTCGGCGGCGACACCGGCGGATACATGGTAGCGATGGATGCCACCACCGGCGCGGTGCTTTGGAGTGTCGCCAATGCGGGCACGTCGATCACCTGCGGGCCGGCGATTTCTGAGGGGGTGGTTTATTGGGGGACGAACAACCTGCCGTCTTCCAGTGGGGTGCTTTATGCTTTTGGGATGCCGTAGGGAAGCAAGCGCTTCTTTTTCGAGAAAAAGAAGCAAAAAGCTTTTATCTCCGCTGTCGCGTTTGTCTCCGGCGAGCGCGCGACAGCGGAGATAAAAGTTTTTTGATTCTTTTTTCAAAAAAGAACTGCTTCCTTCACCCCATAAACCCCAAGGTACCCCTCCACCATTTCCTCCCGCGACGGTGGCGCCGGCACGCTCGCCGCCAGACGGTCCCACAATCCCTCCTCCGTGCAGCACCGCCGGATGGTCTCCGCCAGCGCCCGGTGGTCGCCCATGGTGAAGTGCAGGGCGAACACCTCGTGCACGTTGCGTTCAGCCAGCCCGCCCACGTCGCTGCAGATCACCGGGCGGCCGAACATCCACGCCTCGGACACCACCAGCCCGAAGCTCTCCCACCAGATCGAGGGCACGATGCACCAATCCACCCGCGACATCCGGCTGGGCAGCTGCGAGACCTCGTAGGACCCGCGGTCGGTGACGATGCGCTGCTCGACTGGCCGCGCGTTCTCTTCGGCGAAGAAATGCTCGAATTCCTCGCGCCGGGCTGGCGTTGCGTAGACGATGTTGTCGCCGTTGAGGTCCACCGCGAAATCGGTGAAGCCTTCGGCGCGCAGCAGGGCCACGGCACGCAGGATCACCTGGACGCCTTTCACGTCCACGTACTGGCCGAAGAAGCCAAAGCGGTTGCGCGCGGCGCTAGCGGGCGGCAGGCGGCCGGCGGCGGCGTAGTTGTGCTGGCCGTTGGTGACGTGGCTGATCTTGGCGGCAGGGATGCCCCAGCGCACGTACTGGTCCAGCATGAAGCGGCCCGGCGCGGTAAAGGCGTCCACCTGGTCCAGATGCCGGGCGAACCATAGCTGACGGAGCAGGAACTGTTCCGGCGAGCGGTCCGGGAAGCACTGGTGGCAGCGCACCTGGCTGGCGTGGGTGCACAGCGAGCGGTCGGTGCGGCGGACCATGTGGCCGTCGGCCGCACAGATGCTCATGAACTCGTGGAAGGTGAATACCAGCCGGCACTCCGGCAGCGCGCGGCGGATCAGGGTGAGGACGTCAATGCCGAGCGTGAGGAAGTGGTGCACGTGCACGACGTCCGGGCGGACCTGCAGCAGGAACGTCTCCAGCGCCTCGTGCAGCAGGGGCGAGCCGGTCTTGTGCCACCAGTAGTCGTACTCGCGCGAGAGATAGACATACTCGTCCGGCCGGCCGTCGAAGCCGGTGATGCGCGCACCGGATTTGTAGAGGGCAGGGTATTTGCTGTCGATGCTGGCGAGGAAGACCGGGTGGCAGCCGCCATGCGCGCGCAGCCCCTGGAACAGCTCGTAGGCGACCTGCTGGGCGCCGCCGCGGACCAGCTCGGGGTGGAACAAGCTGATCAGCAGGATCGTCGGCGCCGTCCGGGACGCCGGCACGGCCTGCGGCTGCGGCGTGCCGGCCGGCTTGACGGGGCTCATCGCCTGGTCCTGGCCGCCGCGCCCGTGGGCGCCGCGGCCACACGCCGGCCGTGGTCGGCCGGAACGCTGACGCGGCCCGCCGCCCGGCCCTGACCGCGGCGCCCGCCAGTGCAGCGTCTGAGACGCAGGCCGTCGCCTGCCGCCACCCTGGCGGGGTTCATCGCCTAGGTCCCCGGGCGGCGGACGCCGGCGGAGCGTCGGTGCGCAGGCCGTCGAAGGCGGCGACCCTGGCGGGGTTGGGGCCGGCAAACCCGTCGCGCACGACCTCCGCCCAGACGCGGGTGAAGTGCCAGCGGTTGATCACCGAGCCGCCCTCATGCGCCGGGCGGCGGGTGGAGCCCTTGCCCTCGAGGTGCCACAGCGGGAAGTCGTGCAGCCAGACCGCCCCGCCGGCTTGCCAGCTCTTCAGGCAGAGGTCGGCGTCCTCGTAGTGGCCGTAGACGTACTCCTCGGAAAAGCCGCCGAGACGTTCGAACCAGGCGCGGTCGGCGGACATGAAGGCGCCGGTCACCGCGGGGACCGGGCGGGAGCGCAGGAACTCTGCCGTGTCCGGCGGCGCGCCCTTGCCGTAATGCTCCACCCGCAGAAGCTCCACCCGTTCGATGCAGTCCGGGCGGGCCGACAAGCCGACATCGGCCTCGAAGAACATGCCGCCATG
The DNA here is from genome assembly GCA_965198755.1 of Acetobacteraceae bacterium. Taxonomy (GTDB): domain Bacteria; phylum Pseudomonadota; class Alphaproteobacteria; order Acetobacterales; family Acetobacteraceae; genus BOG-908. The sequence goes on along the minus strand of OZ240673.1, from coordinate 950,377 downwards.
CATCAGCGAGCCGTCGTCGTAGAACAGCGGCGCGCCGAACAGGCGGGTCTCCTCGGCGGGCAGGCCGTCCACCAGTGCCGCGTGACGGACGGCCCAGGCAGGGTCGCGCGGAAAGACGTCGGGGTTGAGGATCAGCACGCGCGGGCTGGCCGCGTGGCTGACGGCCAGGTTGTTGGCAGCCCCGAAGCCGGCGTTGCCGGGCAGGTAGATCATGGTCAGCGCCAGTCCGTAGAGCCGGGCGGCCAGGCGGGCCTCGCGCTGCAGCTGCTCGGTCAGCTCGGGGCTGTTGCTGACGTAGACGTATTCGTAGTCGCCCGCACCCGGCGCCGCGGAGAACAACGCGGCCTGCAGGAACAGGTATTCCGGCTTGCCGAACAGGCAGACCACGATGGAGGCGCAGAACGCGCGCGCGTGGTTGCCGTGGCGTTCGACATGGGCGCCCGCGGTGATGCGCGCGCAGAGGGTGGCGTTGAGCCGCAGCAACCCGTGGCCGATGCCCAGCTCCAGCTGGCGGAAGGAGTCCACGGCCAGGTTGCCGGCGTAGGCAGCGGCGTGGAGGTACTCGAACGCCGCGTCGCGCAGGGTGGCCGCGTCCACCAGGTTCAGCCTGGGCGTGTGGCTGACCATGTGGCCGGCGCAGTCCAGCACGAGCGTGGCGCCCGGTGGCGGCAGCTGGTCCGGCCCGAGCTCGACCAGCGCGAAGAAGCCGAGCAGGTGGCCGGGCGGGCAGCCTGTGATCGCTTCGGCGTCGGCGCGGCGGCAACGGGCGAACACGCCGCCGGTGGGCGGGCGGCCGTCTGGAAAGGCGACCGCCACCCCGCGCAGCGCGATGGCGCGGTCGTCCACCCAGCCGATTGCCAGGCAGGTGCCGTCCCGGGTGAGCATCATCGCGTCGGTGCCGCTGGGCACGTAGCCAAGTGCGGCTTGGGCAAGTGGGGTAGCATGAGCAGGCTGGGCGGGATGGACAGGCGGGGCTGAATCGCCGGGGAGGCTCGGGGCCGGCTTGACCGGCGGCGGTGCCGCCAGTCGTGAGAGCAGGGCCTGTTCGGCCAGCGCCTTTTTATAGCGCGGCTGGGCGAGGCGGCCTTCGGCGGCGCCGCGGCGCGTGTAGTGGTCCAAGCCTGATTTCAGCGCGCCGTTGCGGATCTGCTCGGCGATGCGGGGGAAGGCGGCAAGGTAGGCGGCTTCGTTATAGTCGGGGTCGGGCTGGGATTGCTCGTCCGGCGGCAATGGCGTTTCTGGCATCAACTCGCTCTGACCCGACCGTCGCCGCGTGCGCGAAGCGTGTCGGTCCCGGGCAGCTTAGCGCGGGCAGGTGCGTCTGCAAACTCCATCACCCGCCAGCAGCGTGACGCGAACGACGTGTCGGATGCGGCTGGGCGTGGTGTTTGCGCGCAAGGCGGCCAGGGCTATACCGGTGCGGCGAAAACCGGTGCCGTCGGTCGACACGTCCACAGCGATGGCGTGCCGCCGAGCCGGAGCATTGTCCATCGAGGCAACAATGACCCTCTCCCCCGTCTTCATCGTTGGCTCACCACGGTCGGGGACGAGCATCCTGACGAGCGCGTTGCTGCGCGCCGGATACAACGGGTTCTACGAGGGCAACTACCTCTCGCTGATCAGGGTCGTTGAGAGGGTGGTCGACAGGCACTTCCAGACCTTCCGTGCGCCGAGCCCGAAGGTTTTGACGTCGCAGGTCGATCCGGCGGCTTTGAAGCTCGCTTTGGCCGACGTGATGATCGACGCGGTAGAAAGGCTGCACCCTGAAGAGCCGTGGCTGGACAAGACCGGCGGGCCGGAGATGATCGAGGCGATACCGGTGCTGCGCGCCCGCTTTCCGCACAGCCGCTACGTGTTCGCCAAGCGGCGCGCGATCGAGAACCTGGTGTCGCGCGTCATCAAGTTTCCGCATCTGAGCTTCGAGTATCATTGCGGCGACTGGGCGCGGACGATGGCGGCGTGGCGGGCGTTGAAGCAGGCCGCACCAGGGGCGGACCTCACCGAGGTGGACCAGCGCGAGATCGCGACAGAGCCAGCGCGCGTTGCAGCACGGCTGTGTGCGTTTCTTGACATGCCGGCAGATGCCGCGGTCCGGATGGAGCGTGCGTTCTCGCAGCAAAGGCCGCAGGAGACGGAAGCCGGGTCATCGATGCGAGTGCTTTCGCTGGCAAGCACTGGTTGGTCACCTGAACAAATAAGCATCTTTGAGAAGATTTGTAATGCAGAGATGCAGATTGAAGGTTATTCGACCGATGATAGCTACAGACAAGGTCAACCTTTACCTTAGGATCGTTGGACTGTTTGCCGACCGCTAACGGCATTCAGAAATGCACTCGCAGCTGTATGATTTGAGCTACCGTGACAGAACACAACTACACTCTCACCGAGTCCGCCCCCGCAGGTATAGACGGTACTGCATCACTCATCGAGACTGAACTAACCTGCGAACATGCTCCACCTGATTTCGTCCTGAACCTGTCAGGGCAGCAGGTTGGAGATTGGTTACCCAACACATATCTCAGTCCTGCAAAACGCCATCGCCGACATCAGAACGCTTACCTGTTCGGCCAGAATTTCATCATTGATGACGGAATCTTTTTCTGCGAGTCGGAAACGTATCGTCTGCAGTATGTGGAGGCTTTTGAAAGGCCAGCCTACAAAGCGATTTACCCTGGCCCGCGGCCGCAGCTAAGCCGAAAAGCGGATTGTTGGCAGGTGTCGTTTTCTCAAGAAAACGTAACCAGCCTTTGTGAGCCGGTGTTTCTTGCAACGCCGGTGGAACCCGACAATTGGGGTCGTTGGATTTCGACCGTCGTTCCCAAGGCAGTGTGGTTTCTGGCTAATCCAACTGGCCGAAAATTCCTCTGTCGCTCAAAGCACAAATGGCAGATCGCAACGTTGGCAGCGTTGGGAATAGCCGAAGGAAACACAATCGATCACGATCCTGGTCGAATCTACCAGTGTGCTGACCTACAAACGATTAGCTACAGCGCGACAAACCTTGCGGCTTCTCCTGGTGATGTGAAGTCTTTTTCGAAACTCGCCCGCCAATATGGAGACAAGAAACTTTTTGTTTCAAGGCTAGGTCAGTCAGTCGCACGCCCTCATTACAGAGTGTTGGAGAATGAGCGTGAACTCCTGGATGGCGTGCGCGACTTGGGTTTCCAGATTGTAGAACCGGAAACCTTGAGTTTCTTCGACCAGGTATTCGCATTTGCCGCCGCCAGCACCGTTGCTGGCTTAGGTGGTGCTGGAATGTTCAACACTGCTTTTTGTCGACCAGGATCGAAGGTCGTCACCATAGAGGCAAGCGATCGTTTCATCCGAGCACACGCTCGCTTCTTCGCTTCGCTCGGGCATCGCTACGGCGTGGTTTTTGGAAAACGTAACCCTGAGGATGCAAACGCGGTGCATGGTCGCTGGTCCGTTGACGTGAACGCAGTCGTAAATTGCCTGCGTCTCATCTGACGTATCTCGAGGATGCTGTCGCGCTAGCCAATCCCAGATGTGGCGTCCACGCTGGTCGCGCAGCAAGTAAGGGCACGACCTGTCAAAGAGGCGCGGAAGCTGGCGTGGCGGTGATTGCCGCTACAGCCTTGTCCATGGCGTGCTTACTCTCGTAAGCGGCCCGCATCTTCTCCTCCACTGTGTGGAACTCGCGAGGGCGGAGCAGGAACAGATGGTATTTCGCCGCTTCGACGGCGACGTCGGGTTCGATGATGTCTTCGGTGAGGATACCAACGATCAGCCGGTTGGTGTTCTTCTCCACGGTGTCCTTGACCACCAACGGCAGACTTGTCGTGTGGCTACCCTGGATGACCAGATACAGCCACAGTCCGTCCTTGATGGCGCTGATCCGCACCTGCAGCCACATGGCCGGCTCGCCGATCTTCCAGCCGGTCTGCCGCAAATACCTCTTGCACAGGCGTTGCTGCATGCCGGCGGACGGACGCTCCGGCCAGGCTGCCGGGTCGGTCTTGAACAGGCTCGCGGGCCAGAGCGCCACGCTGGACCTGCCGCCTAGCGTGCGGTCTCGAGTTGCCTGACCACCTTGCCCGGCCGGATCGACGCCGCATCGATCAGACATTGCGGCAACGGCCGGATCGCCAGCCCGTCTCCGCCGCCGGTCGGTCCCGGCGCCACCGGCCCGGGCGGCTCACCCCCCCAACCGCCGCCGCCGCCGCCGGAGCGGCGCATTACGATCAGGTCCCGCACCGCCAAAACCAAAGGAACGCCGAAGGTGAGGGTGCCGCTTAGGATGATCTGGGTGGCAGGCGACATGGGAGTGCGTCCCGGACAGCGTTGCTCAGGCTAAAAGCTTGGCACTACAACCGCTCGGGCACCAGTCAAAAAACGCGCCAGCGCGCGGCACCCGTCCGGCCGTCCGCCAGGCTCGCCGCAGGGCGGCAAGCCGGCATCCTGGCGAGCCCACCTCCCGGATTGCGCGGCTGCACGCACACCGCCACCATGCGCCGGTTGCAACACGTTACAGCAACCGAGGAGTCGCCGTAGGCGTTTGCCGGGTAGGATGGCGGCCGACCGCCCTCGAAAAACCGGAGAACTCCATGATCAGAGCTATCGCGACCATCACCCTGCTCGCCCTGTCCATCCCGCTCGCCGGCTGCGTGGTGGAGGCGCCGCGCGGACCCGGCTGGTGCTACTACCATCCGTATCGCTGCCGCTGACCGCCGGCGCAGCGCTGACGTGAAAAGGGCGCCGGGATTTCTCCCGGCGCCCTTTCTGCGTCAAGCGCGGAGCGTTCAGCTCTTCGCGTGTTCCTTGCTCTTGCCGTGCGCCTTGGTGGTGGCCTCGTGCCCCTTGGTGGAGTGGCCATGCGCCTCGGTCGCGTGCTCATGCGCGGCGGCATGGTTGCCCTTGTCGTGGTGCTCGGCGGCCGTGCGGTGGGACTTTGCGGCCTTTTCGTGGTGCTCGGCAGCTTCGTGATGTGCAGTCTTGGGCATGTTATGGCGTCCTTTGTTTAGAATGCGCTTCTCCGGCGCACCTGTCTAAAACGTGCAGCAACCCTCCCGGTTGCCACCAGTGACGGCCGCGCCCAGTCCGCGACAGCCAGCGAAAAAGTTCTTTGCTTCTTTTTCAAAAAAGAAGCGCTTGCCTTACCCTAGCTGACCCAGCAACCGCACAAGCTGGCCAGCCGCCGGATTACGCACCCCACGCCGCAACACGATGTCCGCCGTGCTCACTGGCCGGCCATAATAGCTGGTGTCGGCCTCGTTCTGCGGCTCCAGCGCGGACCCCTCGACAGACAGGCCGGCATACGCCCCCGAGGACGAGGCCCAGGTGATGATGTCCGCGCCCACGTTGGTGGTGGTTGCACCCGACACCTGCGAGCCGAGCGTGGCCACCGCGATGCCGGCGTCGGCGCCGAACTTGAAGTGGTTGCTCATCACTGCACGCAGCGCACGGTCGGAGCGGATGATCAGGATCAGCTCGCTCTCCTGGGCGCCGATCTGCAGGCCGAAACTGCCCGAGGCGATGGTGTAGAACGCCGGGTCGCTCCAGCCATGCGCGCCGCGGACCATCAGCAGGGCGGTGCCGCCCTCGCCGCCGAAGAAGAAGCCCGCCTTGAAGATGCGCGGGGCGATCATCACGGCGCGGGCGGACTGCATCAGCTGGCGGGCGTTGCCGAACTCCTTGTCGCGGCGCAAATCCTGCAGGGTGCCCAGCGCGTGGTCCACGGTCGCCTGCTGGTCCGGACCGGCAAAAGCCGGGGTGGCCGTCAGCACGGGGGCGGCCAGCAGCGCGCCGCTCAGGATGGTGGAGATAGCCCCCCAGCGTTTGAAGCTCATCATCGTGTTCATGTCCTTCGGTTCGGCCCAGGGCCGGATGGCGCCGGGTTGGGGCCGGGTTGGTGCCGGTCGCGAGCGCCGGTTAACGTTCCGCCAAAGCCTGGTCACGATGAATCGTTCCCACTCCTATGCGCAATTCGCGACAGCTATGCGTCCGACAACACGCTGACCAGCCGGACGAGTGCTGTCTGCAAGGAAGCTGCCCGGGCCGGCTCGAACGGGTACGGGCGGTCCTCGTCCATGTAGGTTGTCTGCGCGAGCTCGAGCTGGACGGCGTGCACGCCGGCGCCGGGCGCGCCGTAGTGGCGGGTGATGAAGCCACCGCGGAAGCGTCCGTCGAGCACCTGGCTGAAGCCGGCCGGCGCGGTTGCGGCCATGGCGCGCGCCACCAGGCCAGGATCTGCCGAGCGACCGGAGTTGGTGCCGTAGTTAAGGCCGGGCAGGGTGCCCTCGAACAGGCGGGGGATGGCGCTGCGGATGGAGTGGGCGTCCAGCAGATGCACCGTCCTGTGCAGCGCGCGCAGGCGGTCCAGCTCGGCGGCCAGGATATCGTGATAGGGCTGCCAGTAACGCTCCACCCTGGCGGCCACCTCCGCTGGCGTGGGCGGCGCGTCGTAGAGCGGGGCGCCGGCGAAGCTCTCCGTGGGGCACACCGTGGTTTCCGCCTGGCCGGGGTAGAGTGCCCCGCCCTGCGGCGAGCGGTTGAGGTCGACGACGGTGCGCGCGTGGGTGGCGACCAGGACGGTGGCGCCGGCGGCGGCGGCGAAGTCGTAGAGGCGGTCGACGTGCCAGTCGGTGTCGACCACGGCGCGGCCTAGGAGGTTTAGACGGGCGGCGATGTCGGGCGGCAGGTAGATGCCCGCGTGGGGGACGGAGATCAGCAGGCGGGACTGACCGCGGACCAGGTCAAAAAGGGTAGTCAAGGAAGCAAGCGCTTCTTTTTCGAGAAAAAGAAGCAAAAAGCTTTTGGTACGGCTGTCGCGGACCGTTCAACAGACGGGTGCGCAGGAGACAAAAGTTTTTTGGTTCTTTTTTTCAAAAAAGAACTGCTTTCTTACTTCGCTGGTATCGCCGTAGCATCTTAGCTGACAGGCTGCGACATGTGGTCCGTGGCGCAGCACGCCTGCAGCAATGCGACTGGTCCGCTCATCGGCTTGCCCTTGTAGAACAGCTCGAAGCTATCGATGCGGGCTGGGCCCACGCCGCTGTTCTTCAGCGTCAGCGTGATGTCGTCGCGCGTGTAGGCGACGTTGGTGTTGCTGATGTCGTAGCTGATGTTGGGCCAGGAGTTGGCCTCCACCAGGCGCTTCATGGTCTGGCCGTGATGCACGGCGATGAACACGGACGCGCCGGAGAGAAAGATCGCCGTTACCGCCAGGATCTTGTCGGCCAGGCTATGCCCGGTCTCGTGGTGCATGTGCGGCTCGACTTCGGGTGCTTCGAGCATGGCACTACTCCTCCGCCGTCAGCAGCGCCGCGTTGCCGCCGGCCGCCGCGGTGTTCACCGAGACCGTCTGCTCGATGCCGAACCGCCGCAGGTAGTCCGGCCCGCCCGCCTTCGGGCCGGTGCCGGACAGTCCGGACCCGCCGAACGGCTGGGTGCCCACCACGGCGCCGATCATGTTGCGGTTGACGTAGATGTTGCCGGTGGACAGCCGTGCGGCAATGCGCTCGGCCGACGCGTCGATGCGCGTGTGGATGCCCAGCGTCAGGCCGTAGCCGGTGGCCTCGATCGCGTCGAGCAGCGCGTCCAGTTCGGACGCGCGATAGCGCACCACGTGCAGCACCGGGCCGAATATCTCGGCAGCCAGGTCGCGCGGGCGGTCGAGCTCGAAGATGTGCGGCGCCACGAAGTAGCCGTGTGCGGGTGCCACACCGGCGTAGTGCACGCGCGCGGACACCTTCATCCGTGCCACATGGTCCAGCAAGCGTTGCTGCGCGTCGGCATCCACCACGGGTCCCACACATGTGGCCGGGTCAAGCGGGTCGCCGAGTTTCAGCTCGCGTGCGGCGCCGGCGAGCATTGCGAACACGCGGTCCGCCACGTCGTCCTGCACGCAAAGCAGCCGCAGCGCGGAGCAGCGCTGGCCGGCGCTGCGGAACGCGCTGGTCACCGCGTCGTCCACCACCTGTTCGGGCAGGGCGGTCGCGTCCACGATCATCGCGTTGATGCCGCCGGTCTCGGCGATCAGCGGCACGATCGGGCCGTCCTTGGCCGCCAGCGCACGGTTGATGGCCCAGGCCACCGGCGTGGACCCGGTGAACGCCACGCCGGCCACGCGGCGGTCGGCCACCAGCTGCGCCCCGGCGGCACCATCGCCCACCACGAGGTGCAACGCGGACGCGGGCACCCCGGCTTTGTGCAGCAGCCGCACCGCGAAGGCCGCCACCAGCGGCGTCTGCTCGGCCGGCTTAGCCACCACAGTGTTGCCCGCCGCCAGCGCCGCGACCACCTGGCCGATGAAGATCGCGAGCGGGAAGTTCCACGGCGAGATGCAGACGAAGACGCCGCGGCCGCGGTGGCGCAGCGTGTTGCGCTCGCCGGTGGGTCCGGGCATCGCCGTGCCGGCGCCGAACAGCGCGCGCCCCTGGGCCGCATAGTAGCGCAGGAAATCCACCGCCTCGCGTATTTCGGCAACGCCGTCGTCCAACGTCTTGCCGCCCTCATCGGCCAGCAACGCGAGCAGGCGGCCGCGCTGCGCCTCCAGCAGGTCGGCCGCGCGCTCGAGCACCGCCGCACGGGTGTCGGCCGGCGTCTGCGACCACGCGCGAAACCCGGCCTGTGCGGCCGCCATCGCCGCGTCCGCCACCTCGGGCGAGGCCTCCGTCACCCGGCCCACAACGCGCGCGCCGTCCGTGGGAGAGACGGCGTCCCGTGCCGCGCCTAGCTGCGCCCGTCCGTCCACGATCGAGGCCGCTTGGTGCGGCTCCGCAGAGTGGCCAGGCTCCGCACTGTGCACCACCTCGGCCAGCAGCCCGGCCAGCGACGCCGCGTCGCCGAACTCCACACCCGCCGAGTTTCGCCGCCCTGGCCCGTACAGCTCGGCGGGCAACGGCAGCGACGCGTTGCGCGCGCGTGACGCGGCACCGACGATCGCCGCCGGCCGGCGCAGCAGCGTACTCACCGGCGTGGCCGAGTCGGCTGCCACCGACACGAAGGACGAGTTCGCCCCGTTCTCCAGCAATCGGCGCACCAGGTAGGCCAGCAGGTCGCGGTGCACGCCCACCGGCGCGTAGGTGCGCACGGCCGCATCCGGGTGCGCCTCCAGCAGCGCACCGTACAGCGCGTCGCCCATGCCGTGCAGGCGCTGGAACTCGTAACCTTCGGTGTTGCCGGCGCGCTCCAGCACGCTGGCCACGGTCAGCGCGTTGTGGGTGGCGAATTGCGGGTAGATGCGCGGCCGCTGCGCCAGCAGGCGCTCGGCGCAGGCCATGTAGCTGAGATCGGTCATCGGCTTGCGGGTGAACACCGGGTAGTCCGGCAGGCCACGCTCCTGCGCACGCTTGATCTCGGTGTCCCAGTAGGCGCCCTTCACCAGGCGCACCATCAATCGGCGGTCCAGCGACTCCGCCAGCGCGCCGGTCCAGTCGATCACCTCGCGCGCCCGCTTGCCGTAGGCCTGCACCGCCAGCCCGAACCCGTCCCAGCCGGAAAGCTGCCGGTCCTCGGCTACCGCGGCGATCACGTCCAGCGACAGCTCCAGCCGGTCCGCCTCCTCGGCGTCCACCGTGAAGTTCAGGCCGCGTATGGCGGCGGCGCGCGCCAGCTCGCGCACGCGGGGCACCAGCTCGTCCATCACGCGGGCGCGGCTGATCGCCTCGTAGCGCGGGTGCAGGGCGGACAGCTTCACGCTGATCCCCGGCCGGTCGGGCAGCGGCTTGTTGCCGGCGGCCCGCCCGATCGCCTCGATGGCGTTGCTGTAGCTCGCCTGATAGTGCGCCGCGTCCTCGGCGGTGCGCGCACCTTCGCCCAGCATGTCGAAACTGTAGCGGAACACCCGCCCGGCGCGCGACGTGGCGCGGCCCAGCGCCTCCTCGATCGTCTGGCCGAGCACGAAGTGGTTGCCCATCACCCGCATCGCCTGCCGCATGGCGCCGCGCACCGTGGGCAGGCCGAGCCGGCGCACCACGCCGCGCATGATGCCCTCCGGCGTGTCGGTCGCACTCACCAGGCGCGCGCCCAGGCCCAGCGCCCAGGCCGAGGCGCCTACCAGCAGCGAGTCTGTCTTGCTGTCTGCCCCATCTTGTCGCGCGTCCTGCCGCCCCTGGGCGAAACCGCCCTGGCCCAGCTTGTCCTCGATCAGCCGGTCGGCGGTGGCGTCGTCCGGCACCCGCAGCAGGCCCTCTGCCAGCACCATCAAAGCGAGCCCTTCCGGCGTGGACAGCGAGTATTCCCGCAGCAGCGCCTCGATGCCGCCGATGCCGGCCGCACTGGCACGGATGGCGTCGATCAGCCGGCGCGCCTCGGCGTCGATGCGGGCCTCCCGCGTGCCGTCCAGCGTGGCGCCCGCCAGGAACTGGGCGGCGAGCACCGCGTCGTCCGGCGCGTAGGGGGCGGAGAAGGCCGGCATCGGCCGGTGCTGCAGGGCGGCGCTCACAGCTGGTCCCTCACGCCGTCCAGGAAACCGATCAGCGCCGCGTTCACCTCCGCCGGGCGCTCCTGCTGCACCCAGTGGCCGGCGCCGGACAGGCTGATCTCGGCGCGCAGGTCGGCGCATTTCTCCCGCATGTTCTCGAGCTGGCCAGGCAGCATGGCCAGCACCATCTCGCGCTCGCCGGCCAGGAAGCCGGCGGGCTGGCGGATGACGTTGTCGCCGTAGGCACGCGCGTCGGCCGCGTTCTGCGGGAAGTTGCGGTACCAGCTCAGCGGGCCGCGGAAGCCGCCAGCGTGGAAGGCGGCCGCGTAGGCTGCCAGCTCGTCGTCGGCCATGAAGGGCAGGGGGCCCGGCGGCGGGTCGTCCATGCTGGCCAGCATGGTGCTGTCCCGTGGCACGTGGCGGTTGCTGCGATGGGCCACGCCATCGCCGCTGCCCATGTAGTAGACGCGCTTGAGCGAGGCCGCCCAGTCCGTCCCCTCGAACTCGGCCTCCGCCACGCCCTCCTGCTGGAAGTAACGCATGTAGAAGAAGCGGTCGGGGTAGCGGCGCTCTATGATGTCGAAGAAGGGCGCCGGCGGCGGCCCGCTATGCGGCACGCTGAGGCAGAACACGGCCGCCACCTGGTCCGGAAAGCGCAGCGCGCAACGCCAGGCGACCGGCGCGCCCCAGTCGTGACCTACGGCCACCCAGCGCGCGGCACCCAGGGCGCCGGCCAGGCCCGCCATGTCGTCGGCGATGGTGTCCAGCGTGTAGGCGGCGGTCTCATGCGGCTTGGAACTGGCGCCGTAGCCGCGCATGTCCGGCACCGCTACGCGATAGCCGGCGGCCGCCAGCGCCGGGATTTGGTGGCGCCAGGACAAAGCGAGCTCCGGCCAGCCATGCATCAGGATGACGAGAGGGCCTTCGCCCGCGAGTGTCACGGACAGCTCGATGCCGTTGGCGGCGATGGTTTGGGTCATGGGGTATGCGAGCATTTGGGGGGTATGAAGGCAAGGCAAGCGGTTCTTTTTTGAAAAAAAGAACCAAAAAACTTTTGGTCCCTGGGTTGTGCCGTGTTGGACGGTCCGCGACAGCGGAGAAAAGTTTTTTGCTTCTTTTTTTCAAAAAAAGAAGGCCTTCCTTTGCTGATGCCGCTCCACCTCATCAAGCTCGCCGTCGGCGCACGCAGCCCAGACGACATCCGCGCCTACCAGGCCGCGTCGCGCCAGACGCTGCGCCACTCCACGCGCAACTTTCCACGCCGCGCCGCCGAGATAATCGACGGCGGTTCGATCTACTGGGTGGTCGACCGCGTCGTCAGCGTCCGCCAGCGCGTCACCGACATCGTGCAGGGCGACCGCGCCCAGGGCTCCAAAGGCTGCGACCTGATGCTCGACCCGGGCCTGGTTCGGGTTCGGGGCCGGTTCGTCAAACCGTTCCAGGGCTGGCGATACCTCGCCGCAGCCGACGTGCCTGAGGACGAGGCGGCGTGGGAAGGTGCGACCGATCTGCCGGCCGGGCTGCGGCGCGAGTTGGCGAGGTTGGGACTGGTTTGAAGCAAAAACGACAAGCCTCAACGACGTGCACTGAACGGGAACAAAAGTTTTTTGGTTCTTTTTCTCAAAAAAGACTGCTTGCCTTGCTACCGGCCAACCTCGTCCCAAACCCGAACATACCTGATCGGCCAATCCCACCCGTTCGCCACTCCGCCCTGATCGGTGATACCCGACAGATCGTTGAACTTCGCACCCACTTGCAGGCTGGCGATCAGGTGCGCCGGCGCGTTATCCTTGCTGTTCCACTCGTAATAAACCGACTTGTAGATCCGCCCGTCGAGCGAGAACTTCAGCACGTTGTCGCGGCCCCAATCCAGACCGTAGGTGTGGAACCCGGATGTCAGGTCCTGCACCGGTTTATAGTACCATCCGTCACCGTAATCCGGCGCGTGGTACACGTCGTGCGGGTTGCCGAACGCGGCGTCGTTGTGGCCGGTGGGCGTCAGGCTGAGAAGGTAGTGGCCGGGCTTGGTGTTGTTGAAGCCGAACTGGTCGAAGATGTCGATCTCCGGCGGCCAGCCAAGCCCGCTGATCACCGGCTTGCCGCCGCGCGCAGCCGGCGGATCCTCCTCGCCCGGGTTCAGCCAGAACGCCGGCCACGCATAAGGTGCCGCCGGCATTCGGCACTGCATCTCGATGTAGCTGCCCGGCCGGATCGGCAAGGCAAACCGCATCATCCCGCTTTCTATGTCGCCGTCGCTGCAGTCGGACCGGTTCGCCGTCTGCAGTCCGCAATGCGCCTTCAGCACAAGCCCGTCCGCGGTGAACACGTGCAGCGAGCGCGGGTCGCCGGACGCGTAGTCCCGATGACGCGCGCGATAGTTGTCGTAGAGCCCGTCCGTGCCCGGGCCGGTGGTCGAGGCGTCGCCGTAGATGTAACGAAAATACGCGATCCTGGCGAGCTGGCCCTTGTCGTGCACCGTGGCGTCGGGCCCGGTGCCGAAGACGGCGTCCAGCCGGTTGGCGAAACGTCCCTGCGCACCCAACGGCTGCACCGTATTGCTGACCGGGGCCTTGCCGCCGGCCACCGTCGTCTCGGCGGCAAATGCGGCCGGCAGGCGGAAGAGGCCGCCCAGCACGAGCGCGAGTACGCTTGCTTTCAAATACCGCATGGCTGTTCCTGGTTCTTTCCGGACTCTGTTATGATGAGCGCGGCCGTCGCAGCCCGAAACACTGCCTCCTGAGATAGCCTGCAGCGAGAAAGCAAGACCTTCTTTTTCGAGAAAAAGAAGCAAAAAGCTTTTGTCTCTGCTGTCCCGGACTCTGCCGCAGCGTGCACCCAAGAGACCAAAAGTTTTTTGGTTCTTTTTTTTCAAAAAAGAATTGCTTCCTTTCTTGCACCCGCCACCGTCTCGGGCGGCTGATATTAGGCGCGTTTCGTTCGGCTTGGCTGCGGCCTTGAGGCTGACGGTTGGCTCTCCCGACTCAGGCTCGCTCCTGGCGTTTTGCCGCTTGCCAGGCAGCCTCCATCTCGGCCAGCGAGGCGTCGGCGGGCGTTTGGCCGGCTTGCGCCAGGCGGTGTTCCACCGCGGAGAAGCGGCGCGCGAACTTGTCGTTGGCGGCACGCAGGCACGCTTCCGGATCCAGCTTCAGCTTGCGCGCCAGGTTTGCCAGCACGAACAGCATGTCGCCCAGCTCGTCGGCCAGCCGCACCGGATCCGCGCCGTCCAGCTCCGCGCGCAGCTCGGCCACCTCCTCGTCCAGCTTGTCCAGCACCCTGTCCGCGTCCGGCCAGTCGAAGCCCACCCGCGCGGCCCGCCTGGTCAGCTTTTCCGCGCGGGTCAGCGCAGGCAAACCCACCGGCACGCCGGCAAGTGTTCCGTGCTCGTCGCGCGCGCCGCGCTCGGCTGCCTTCTGCGCCTCCCAGGCGTCGGTGTGGGCGGCAGCCTCGCGTGCGGCCGCATCGCCGAACACGTGCGGATGGCGGCGGACCATCTTGTCGGCAATGCTGCGCGCCACGTCGGCGAAAGCGAAATGGCCGCCTTCCTCGGCCAAGCGGGCGTGGTAGACGACCTGGAACAGTAGGTCTCCCAGCTCGTCGGGCAGCGACTGCATGTCCTGCCGCGCGATCGCGTCGGCCACTTCGTAGGCCTCCTCGATCGTGTACGGGGCGATGGTGGCAAAATCCTGCACCCGATCCCACGGGCAGCCGGTGACCGGGTCGCGCAGGCGGGCCATGATGTCGAGCAGCCGGGTGATCTGGTCCATCGAGCAAGAAAGGCCTGCTTTTTGAAAAGAAGCAAAAAGCTTTTGTCTCCATTCTCACGGACCGTCTCACCCGGCGCACCCAAGGGCCGAAAGCTTTTCGGTTCCTTTTTTCAAAAAAGCACCGCTTGCCGTCCGTCTGCACGCCTGTTCCGCGTCACCACCTTTGCCGGCGAACCTCTCTGCCTGCACGGCGACCCGCCACGCCTGGGCACGTCGCGCACCCACGACCCGGCCGCCTGGATGATCGCCATCATCCCCGACGCGATGCCGCATGTCTGCCTGCTCGTCTCGCCGGACCTGCGCGCCTTCAGTGTGCCGGACGACCCAGCGCGCAGCATCGCCGCCTCGGCACTGGTGCTGCAGACCGATCTGCGCGGCGCAGTCCGGCTGAAATACCCGCTCGCCGGCCCGGCCTTCCTGACGGTGAACCCCGGCGCACCGCAAGACGACGGCCCTGCGCTCAGCTTCCATGGCCAGGGCAACTCGACCCACGCGGTCTTCCGCCTGGTGGTGGTGCGGGAAGCCGAGCTGGCCGTCCCGGTCCGCCGCCTAGCGGCAGAAATCGCCGGCGCCGCAGCCGAGGGGCTGCGTGGCGCAACCATTCTCGCTCGGCTGAGGCGGCGCAGCCTGCGTCCGGAGCTCGCCCAGGCGCTGATCCGCACGATGCCGCGAGACGAGCTCGACGAATTTGCGGCAACGCTGCTGCGCGCGCCACGCCTGTGCGCGATGCTGCGCCGCATGCTGCCGGACGACCCCTGGGTGCAGACGCACCTGCCGGCGCTGGCCGGGTGGCACGCGGCGCGCAGCGACCCGCCCGGCCACGCGCTACGCTCGCCGGCCACCGACGCCCACTCCCTGCAGGCGCCCGAGGGCCGCGACCTGATCCCGGCCGGCCTGGCGCTGACCAGCCTGGCGCGCCGCAGCGTCATGCCGCGCCGCCTCTCCTGCGTGCTGGCCACCGCGCGCAACGAGGGCCCCTACCTGCTCGACTGGCTGTCCTATCACCTCTCCATCGGCTTCGAGCACGTCTTTCTCTACAGCAACGACAACTCCGACGGCTCGGACGCGCTGCTGGACGCCCTGGCACGCGGCGGCGCCATCACCTGGATCCGCAACGAGCTCGACGGCGAGCTGTCGCCGCAGAGCAAGGCCTACACACACGCGCTCACCATGCTGCCGCACATACTCGACTATCGCTGGGCCGCGGTGCTGGATCTGGACGAATACCTCGCTTTCGACACCGGCATCGTCGACGACGCTGCCGATTTCATCGGCCTGCAGGAGGCGCAATCGGTCGACGCGCTGGCGCTGAGCTGGGTGATGTTCGCTGCCCTGCCGGGCGAGCGCTGGTCGGACGCGTCCAGCCTGACGCGCTTCACCCGGCGCGAGCGCAACCTCAACCGGCACGTAAAATCGCTGATCCGGCCGCGGCTGTTCTGGAAGACGCAACCGCACTACCCCACCGCCACGATGGACCGGCCGTTCGAATACCGGACCGAGCAGGGGCTGCTGCATCACCATTCCGGCGTGACCGACCGCCTCGCCGCCTTCGCCGAGCAGCCGTCGGCCAACCAGGCGTGGATCAACCACTATTTCCTGCGCACCGCCGAGGAGGCACTGTGGAAATGGTCGCGCGGCCGCGCCGACTGGACCGAGGAGAGCCAGCGCGACTGGTACATGGAGTTCGTGGCGGTGAACTACCTGGAGCTGGCACGGCCGGACTGCCTGGTGGAGGATACCCGCATCCTGTCCTGCGCCCGCCGCCAGCCGGCAGCGCTGGAGCGTCTGCTGGCCCTGCCCGGCGTGGCGCAGGCCGAGGCTCCCATCAAGGCGGCGTTTGGCGGACAGTTACGCCGGCTGCGCGAGCAGGTGCTCGCCACACCGCCGAACAGCAACGCCTCCGCGGCGGTGCTGCGCTTCCGTGACATATTGGGGGCACACACATGACGAGACGGGCTTATGCAATCATCGCCATCCTGCTCTGGGCTATCCCTGCGATGAGCAAGTCGCTCACCGAGCTGCAAGCCGACCTGGCGTCCGGCCGAACCACCTCCGAACAGCTCGTCAAATCATACCTGCAGCGCATAGACGCGATCGACCGCAATGGCCCTGGCCTGCAGTCGGTGCTCGCCATCAACCCGCACGCGCTGGACGACGCGCGTGCGCTGGACGCCGAACGCAGCGCCCACCACGTCCGCGGTCCGCTGCACGGCCTTCCTATCCTGCTGAAGGACAACATCGAAACCCGCGACGAGATGCCCACCACCGCCGGCTCGCTGGCCCTGGCGGCTAACCTCACCCACCGCGACGCGCCGCTGGTGGCACGCCTGCGGGCGGCCGGCGCCATCATCCTCGGCAAGACCAACCTCAGCGAATGGGCCAACATGCGCGGCTCGCGCTCGGTCAGCGGCTGGAGCGGGGTCGGCGGCCTCACCCGCAACCCGTGGTCGCCGGACCGCTCGCCGTGCGGCTCGAGCTCGGGCAGCGGCGCCGCGGTCGCCGCCGGCCTGGCACCGATGGCGATCGGCACCGAGACCGACGGTTCGGTGACCTGCCCGGCCTCGGTCAACGGCGTCGTCGGCCTCAAGCCCACTCTGGGCCTGGTCTCCCGCCACAACATCGTGCCGCTGGCGCACAGCCAGGACACCGCGGGACCGATGGCCGGCAACGTGCGCGACGCCGCACTGATCCTCAACGTGATCGCCGGCACCGACCCGGCCGACCCGGCTACTGCAGACGCCGACCACCACCGTCAGGACTACACGGCCGGGCTCGACGCCGGCGCCCTGCACGGCCGGCGCATCGGCGTGATGCGGTTCGAAGCCGGGTTTCACCCGGAAACCGACGCGGTGTTCGCTCATGCGCTGGACGTGCTGCGCCAGGCCGGCGCCACCCTGGTAGAGATCGACAAGATGCCGGGCGACCCCGGCGTGTCCGACGCCATCGGCGCCGCCGAGATGACGGTGCTGCTCACCGAGCTGAAAGCCGACCTGGCCACCTACCTGGCGACCACGCCGCCGGCGGTGCAGTCGCGCACGCTCGCCGACCTCATCGCCTTTAACCGCGCCCATGCCGACCGCGAGCTCGGCCTGTTTGGCCAGGAACTGTTCGAGCGTGCCGAGGCGACCGGTGGCCTGGACGACCCCGCCTACAAGGCAGCGCGCGCGACGTCGCTGCGCCTGGCCGGTGCCGAAGGTATCGACCTCATGCTGGCCGAGCAGAAACTGGACGCGCTGGTCGCCCCCACCGCGGGGCCGGCCTGGGTGGTGGACACCATCAACGGCGACCACTCGAGCGGGTCCACACCCACTTTGGCCGCGGTGGCCGGCTATCCGCACCTGTCAGTGCCGATGGGGCTGGTGGACGGGCTGCCGGTCGGCCTCTCGATCGTCGGGCCGGCCTGGGCGGACGCGCGCTTGCTCGCCTTTGGCTACGCGTTCGAGCAGGCGGCGGAGGTTCGTGCGCAGCCTGGGTTGAAGGTGATTTTGCCTGCGGACGGGTTGGAGAAGCCGGACGTGAAGTAAGCAAGGCCTTCTTTTTCGAGAAAAAGAAGCAAAAAGCTTTTGTCACGGCTGTCGCGGACCTATCCGGCACGGCGCGTCCAAGGGAGCAAAAGCTTTTTGCTTTTTTTTCAAAAAAGAAGGCCTTCCTTGCTGTTCGATCAGGAAAATCATGACCCGCGCCAGAATAGTCTTTCTGCCTGCACTGCTCGCCGTCACCAACCCGGCGCAGGCGCAGACCGCGAGGCTCACGCCCGCTTCGGTCACCGCGTTCATCCAGGCCGACGAAGCGGCGTTCGACCGCAGCGATTGGGCCGCCGTGCAGGCCGACTACGCCGGCTCCGCGCAGACGTTCGGCCTGTATTACGACCGCGCCGGCGAGCCGCACGTGCATGACGGGCCGTCTGCCACCGACAACAAGACGATGGCGGCGTTCATGACGGTACGCCACAACGCGACCGCGTCGGTGCAGCTCGGCCGCGTCTATGTCGCGCCAGACGGCCAGCGCGCGACCGCCAGCTTCCACCGGATTGCCGACTACGAGCAGGCCGGTAAGCACGTTCATCGCGAGTTCGAGCAGACAGCAATCGTCGTTTTGCAGGATGGTGCAGTGAGGTTTGCGCAGCTCGTGAGTCTTGAGCGGGCACCTTGAAACGAAGCAAGCAGTTCTTTTTTGAAAAAAAAGAACCAAAAAACTTTTGTCTCCGCCGTCGCGCGCTCGCTGGAAAGTATCGCGACAGCGGAAATAAAAGCTTTTTGCTTCTTTTTCTCGAAAAAGAAGCGCTTACTTACTTCAACGGATTAAGCAGATCGTCCAGCAACCCAGGCGCACCCGCCACCCGCTCCAGATGCGGATACTTCAGCCCGTCGAAGTAGGGGATCTGCACTGTGCGGAAATGCAGATCGTCTTGCACCAGCACCTCGATCGGCGTCTTCGTCGCGTGTGCAAGCTTGATCGCGTCCGACATGTCGTTGCCCTCGCCGTAGGCCAACCCGTTCAGTGCGATGATCTTGCCGCCTTTGACCAAGCCCGCGCGGTAGGCCGGGCTGTCCCAGATCACGCCACGGATGGTCTCGCCCTCCGCTAGGCTGACGCCCACTGAGTCGCTGTAATCATGGAACTTTCGTCTGCCGTCCTGGCTTTTTTCAAAGGCGGACGGCGTGTCGGTGTAGACGAGCTTGTAGCCGCCGCGGGTGATGCCATCCAGCGGCGCGCTGCCGCCGGCGCGGTCCAGCCGCGCGCGCAGGAAGCCGGCCCAATCGTACGGCGTCACATCGTTCAGCGCCGCGACCACGTCCTCGAACTTGTAGGGCAGCGTCACGACGCTGCCGTCATCGATGCCGAAGAATGCACGGGCAAAGTCGTTCATCGACTTCTGCCCGTGAGTCTGCTGACGGATTAGCGTGTCGGCGTCCAGCCAGATCAGCAGGCCCTCGGTGTAGTAGTCTTCCTGGCGTTCCCAGCTGTGCCAGGATTGCGGCCGGCGCTGGTTGATGATCGGGTCGTTGGTGGTGTCCTGCAGCGGCCGCCACTGCCGGCCGATCTCCAGCTTCATGTCGTCGGCGTCGAGTGCGATTGCGTCCAGCGCCTCGGCGTGGCTCCACAGCCCGGCGCGCGCAGCCAGCACCTGGCCCCAGAACTGCGTCTGACCCTCGTAGACCCACAGCAGGCTGTCGCGTTCCGGCACGTTGAAGTTCGGCGCCCACAGATCGGCCGGCCGGCGGAACTTGCCGTTCCACGAGTGGGTGTATTCGTGCGGCAGCAGGTCGCGGTAGGCTGGCGTATCGTCGTAGCTGGTGAAGTAGTCGCGTCCCACCCCGTCCTCGCTGGACTGATGGTGCTCGAGGCCAATGCCGCCGAGCTGGTCGCTCAGTGAGAACAGGAAGTCGTAGTGGTTGTAATGCTGCGCGCCAAACAGCTTGGTCGCCTGCTGCACCAGCGCGCGGTGCTTTGCGAGTTGCGCGTCGCTCACCGCCAAATCCTGCGGCGCGTCGGCAAACAGGTCGAGGTGCACCGGCACCGCGGCACCAGGTGCGAGGTCCAGCCGCTTGGCGTAGCGCCCGGCATAGAGCGGCGAATCGACCAGCGTGTTGAACGTGGTCGGTTTGAACGACACGTGGCCGTCGGTGGCCTGCGCGGTCTCCAGAGCGGTGCCGTACTGCCAGGCTTTCGGCAGCGTCAGGCTGGGTGCGAAGGTGATGCCGCGGCTGAACACGCCCGCCGGATACAACGCCACCTCGTTCCACGCGAGGTCGAGCAGTTGTGGCGTCATCTCCACCCTGCCTTCCCGCGTCGTCGGCGGCGAGAGGTATTCGAACGACACCTGCACGCTGTTGGCACCCTGCGGCACCGTAACGTGGAAGGCGCGTACGTCCACCGTGTCGCGCACCCAGTCCAGGTTGCGCTCACCGCTGCGCACCACGAGCCCGGACAGCGCCGAGACAGGCCCGGTCGGCCCGTGATCGCCCGGCACCCATTGCGGGTACAACAGCACCAGGTCGCCGGCCGCGTGCACCGGTATGCTCTCGTGCACGCTGATCACGTGGCGCGCGAAGTCGGTGGCGTCCACCGCCAGCTCGATCGTGCCTGGCCACGTGGTGTCCTTGGGCGCCGGGATCGCCGGCGGGTAAGGCAATGGCTGCGGCTGGGGTTGATCGGCAAAGGCCGGCGTGGCGGCTAGCAGCAGGAACAGCGTGGCTTGCGTCTTCAACGTGGGGGGAGCTCCGGCTCGGTGGCGACGGGCGGAAGGAGCGGATACTTGGCAGAGAAAGGCAAGGCCTCCGCCCGCAGAAAACAGGTGAGAGGGTCGTGCAGAGACGTGTCGGCCGAAGCTTGGGTTCAATACAAAAGCTTGCTGATGAAACGAAGCAAGCGGTTCTTTTTTGAAAAAAAGAACCAAAAAACTTTTGTTCGCTTGGGCGTGCGGTGCTGAAACGTCTTGTTTCAGCTTTCCGCGACAGGGCTTGCAAAAGCTTTTTGCTTCTTTTTCTCGAAAAAGAAGATTCTTGCTTCTCGTTGCTGACTTCGCCGCCGATTAGTATTTTGGGAAAAGACCGGTTCGACTTCCACGATTTCGCATTGCCGTTTTCAGGCGCTCCAGTACACGAGACTTCCTGCAAGTGTCTTGCACGAAACTGACTTCACCTGTCATGTCACCAAAAGCGTGCTGAGTTTTCTCAAGTAAAAAGTGCTTACTTTTCTTCAGGCACTGCGATGCAAACTTCCTCATCGAAGCGTGGCGTCACTTCTTGGGCAGGTCGTAACGCGCCACAGCCGGCAGCAGCCCGAGCTCTTGCATCATGCCGACGTCGTCTCGGTTGGCTCTGTGCTCGGTGATGAGACCGTCTTTCAGTGTGTACCAGTGGATGTGCTGCACCTTGAAGCTCTTTCCGGTGGCGGGAACACCCACCAGCAGGCCGCCATTCACCGGAATACGCCCCACGCCCTTGTGTGTGCCGGTGACGGTCATCCGCACGATTACGTCGTCGTCGACCGCTGCCAGGTCCTCCACTTCCATCCGCCAATCCGGGAACGTGGTGTAGATGTCGGTCAGCACGCGCGCCACCCCTTTGCGTCCGACCGGGACGCCGTGGTTGCGTGTGTCTTCTGCGAAGAACGCGCTCGCAGCGGCCACGTCGCCGGTGTTGAGCACCGCGTGGTGCCGACGAATGGTCTCGGCGTTCGCAGCCGCAGGTCCGGGCGTGGCGATCTCCTGGCCTTTCCGCGTGTCGACGACATCCGCCATGGCAGAAATCACCGGCAAGGGCGCCAGTGCGGCGAGCGCGAGTGTACGGCGTCGCATCATCTTCATCGAGGTTCTCCGTGTCGGTGTCTTCGCCGCGACCGTCGGGCGACCTCCGTTCGATCACTTCGGAGTCAAGACAACGTCTGAACCCTTCTTCCCAAGCGAAGAAGTGATCACTTTCACATCCAGCAGGGTTGGACGCCACGAGGGTTATGCCAGTCGCCCGACAAGCGCCATCGCAGGCGACCTGAACGACACGTCCCACCAACGCGCACCCAACGAGACCAAAAGTTTTTTGGTTCTTTTTTCAAAAAAGAACCGCTTGCTTCTGCGCTTACCTGAGTTGCACCAGGCAATAAACCCAAGCCAACCCCGCCTCGGAAAGACCCGCCCAGCGCATCCAACCAAGCCGCGACGCAGACCCGCTCACCCCCACTACCAGGCAGCCGACAACGAAGCACTCGGTGAACGCCCGCAAGTATGCGTCCGGATCGATCCAAGGTCCTCGCGCCGTCAGCAGCATCATCAGCGCTGCCACCGGCAACCACGCTACTGCCACCACCGCAGTCTCTCGGCGCCGTAGGCAGCCACGCCATCTCATTGCCACGGCAGCGCAAAAGGCGAGCAGCGGCAGGGCGCTCGCCAGCACGTAGGCGCGGAGACCCGCGTCCTTGAGCGGCGTGCTCGCCCAGGCCCGCGCGCCGGTGACGCACTCCATCAGCATCCGCGCGGCACCCAGCAGCGGCCAGCCGAGGTCCTGCGCCAGCCCGTGCGCCTGCGGCGGTTCCTGGAACGTCGCTGCCAGCACCTCGCGCCAGACCAGAAACGCCACGAACGGCGCAGCACACGCTGCCAGCGTGGCAACACGCGTGCGCGCGCCAGCCTTGCCGGTATACGCAGCGTGCAGCAGCACCCCGGCGAAGACCGCCAGCGTGGTCTCCCGCGTCAGCACCGCGCAGCAAGCCATGGCCGCGTATGCCACCAGCCGGCGGTCCAGGTATGCGGCGACCGACCCCAGCAGGAACGCGGTGGAGACGATCTCCGTCGTGTCGTGGGTAAGTGCCACGATGAACCCGGGCCAAGCCACCACCAGCCAGGGCACCCACGCCGGCATGTCCCAGCGCGCAGCCAGGCGCGACGTCAGCCAGGCGATGGTGCCCAGGCCAGCCAGGTTCACCGCGAACATCGCCCACGCCGCCGCCGCCGCTTGCCCGAACGAGGCCACCCAGGCGAGCAGCGGGTAGAGCACGCGCGTCATCCGCTTGGCAGGATGGTCGAACGCGATGCCGTCCGCGCGCGGGGCGAATGAGAACGGACGCACCGCCATGCGGTAGTAGAACTGCCCGTCGTAGCCGTCAGAGTTCGTGCGCACGCGCAGCGCCGGATGAGTTTGGCTGGCGTGGACCCAGTGGTCGCCGGCGACCACGAAGACGGACGCGTCGAAGCGGTTCAGCGCCAGCGGGGGGAGGCAGGCGAAAAAATACACGCACACCACGAAGCAAGAGAAGGAAGCAGTTCTTTTTTGAAAAAAAGAACCGAAAAACATTTGGTCCCTGGGTATCCGTCTCCGGATACTCCGCGACAGCCGTGACAAAAGCTTTTTGCTTCTTTTTCTCGAAAAAGAAGCGCTTGCTTCCTGCTTGGCTTGTGAGCCGCTTCGTGCCATCGCCCACCCATGCCAGATTCCAACGTTCCTGACACGCAGCCCGCAAGCCTGGACCCGCAGGACTGGGCACCGACCCGCGCGCTCGCCCACCGCGTGCTGGACGACATGTTCGACTGGCTGGCCGCCGCCCGCGAGCGTCCGGTCTGGCAGCACATGCCATCTGCCCTGCGCGCCGAACTTCGCGTGCCGGTCCCGCACGATCCGCAGCCGATGGACGAGATCTACCAGGACTTCCGCCGCCTGGTGCTCCCCTTTGGTGCCGCCAACGAACACCCGCGGATGATGGGCTGGGTGAACGGCGGCGGCAACGCGGCCGGCATCCTGGCCGAGCTGCTGACCGCGGTCTTCAACCCCAACTGCGCCGGCCGCGACCACGCCGGCATCGAGGTCGAACGCCTGGTCGTCGCCTGGGCGGCGGAGATCATGGGCCTGCCGCCGGAGACGAGCGGCGTGCTGCTGACCGGCTCCTCGATGGCCAACATGGTGGCCGTCCTGGTGGCGCGGCGTGCGGCGCTCGGGCCCGACGTGCGCACCCAGGGGCTGCGCGGCGCCAGGTTGATCGCCTACGCGTCGGCCGCCGCCCACGGCTGCATCCCGCGCGCGCTGGACATGGCCGGCATCGGATCCGACGCGCTGCGGCTGATCCCCGCCGACCCCGCGCACCGGATGAACGTCGCCGCCCTGGCCAGCGCCATCGAGGCGGACCGCGCGTCCGGGCTGGTTCCCTTCCTCGTGGTGGGCACCGCCGGCACGGTGGATTGCGGCGCCATCGACGACCTGGCCGCCATCGCCCGCGTGACGCGCGAGGCAAAACTCTGGTTCCACGTGGACGGCGCGTTCGGCGCCACCGCCGCCGTCTCGCCCCGCCTGCGCCCGCTGCTCGCCGGCATCGAACGCGCCGACAGCGTGGCGTTCGACTTCCACAAATGGGCGCAGGTGCCCTACGACGCCGGTTGCATCCTGGTGCGCGACCCCGCCATGCAACTGGACACCTTCGCGCAGTCGCTGGCCTACCTGTCCTACGAAGGGCGCGGCCTGGCCGGCAACCCGCCCTGGCCGCGCGACCTCGGCCCCGACCTGTCACGCGAGTTCCGCGCGCTGAAGGTATGGATGACGCTGAAGGCCTACGGGACGGACGGCCTGGCGCGCGTGGTGGAGAGCGGCTGCGAGGTGGCACAACACCTCGCAGCACGGGTGGCAGCCGAGCCGAGCCTGGAGTTGCTGGCACCGGTGGCGCTGAACATCGTCTGCTTCCGCGTGGCGCGCGGGGCCGAGGATCTGGACTGGCTGAACCGGGAGATCGTCGGCGACCTGCAGGAAGCGGGGATTGCGGCGCCATCGACCACCACGGTCGGGGGCAGGCTGGCAATACGGGCTGGGCTGTTCAACCACCGGACGACGCGGGCGGATGCGGATGCGCTGGTGGATGGGGTGCTGGAGATGGCTAAGAGAAGGCAAGCGGTTCTTTTTTGAAGAACCGAAAAATTGCATCTTTTGAGATGGCCGTTGAACGGCTTGCGACAATCGCACAACCGCGAGAGTAGCGTCAGCAAAACAAGCTCTTCTTTTTCCAGAAAAAGAAGCAAAAAGCTTTTGTCGCGGCTGTCGCGGACGGCTGAAACGACACGCTTCAACGACGCGCACCGAACGGAAACAAAAGTTTTTTGGTTCTTTTTTTCAAAAAAGAACCGCTTGCTTTCTTAGATGATGAAACTCCACCTAGGCGCATCCTCCCGCAGCCGAGCCACCACGCTCACCGCAGCATGCGCCGCCTGCACCCGTATATCGGGCACCGCCACGCACTCCCAAAACACGCCGCGCACGATCGGGCCCAGCGCCCAGATGCGTTCGGCCACCGAGCCGTCGGCGCGCACCAGGTTCAGCCCGTCCGTCACGTCCAGCCCCAGGCCTTGCCCGTCCACTCGCGCCAGGCCGCGGTCCAGCAGCCGCTGCATCAACCTGTCGCGGGTGCGGGAGATCTGCTCCAGCCCGGACGCCATGACCACGCGTTGCACGTCCAGCACCTCCTCGCCGGGCGGGCCGTTGGCGCCCTTGGCCCGGCGCGGCGTGTAGCGGACGCGCACGCCGTCCTCAGCCGGGTCCATCGCGCGGATGCGGCCGGCCGTCACGCGCAGCCGGCCGGCTGCGAGCATGCTGTCCAGCATCTCGGCATGCGGCGGCGCCATGCGGTGGCGGTGCACGTCCCAGTAACGGCGGGCGTGGCGCAGGAAGCGCCGGCGTTCTGCCTGTGGCAGCCGGCCCCACAGGCTGGCGGTGACCGGGCGCATGCTGTCGATCACCGCGCGCCAGTCCACACCGGCCTCGCTGGCGGCGAACACCTCGTCGCGCAGCCGGCCCATCAGAAGCGGCAGCGAGCCCTCTTCCGCCATGGTGAAGTGCGGGGTGGGCCACGGCGCGGGCACGGCTGCGTGCCGGGCGGGCAGCATGCCGCCGCGCGAGAGGGCGACGATGCCGCCGTCGAAGCCGCGCCGGTGCAGGGCCACGGCGAGGTCCACCATGGTCAGCCCGGTGCCCACGATCAGCACCGGCTTGCCGGGTTCCAGCGGGCGCCAGGCCTTTTCGCTCCAGGCATTGCGGCAGATGCGCGGGTCCTCGCCCTCGTCCGGCGGCAGGTTGCCCACCGCCAGCACCACGCCGGCGACGGGCAAATGCTGGCCGCTGGCACAGACCAGCTCGTAGCCGCCGTGGTCGGCCGAGACGATGTCCAGCACGTCGTCCGGCATCAGGCGCAATTGGGCGTGGCCGGCGGTCTCCCGCATCACGTAGTCCAGGATGGAGCGGAGGTATTGGCCATACAGCCCGCGCGAGGCGAACAGGCCAGCCTCCGTGTCGTGCAAGCCATCTGTCCCGTGGCCTGCCTCTGTGCGGCGCTTCAACCAGTCCTGGAAGTGCAGCGGCTCGTCGGACAGCGCGCTCATGTTGGCTGCGCGCACGTTGAGCAGGTGGTCGGCGTCTCCGGTGGCGTAGGCCACGCCGCGGGCGAATTCCTGCGAACGCTCGCACAGCAGCACCGGCTGGTCGGCCGGCAGGCGGCGCAGCAGCTGCAAAGCTGCGATGGTACCCGAGAAGCCGGCGCCAATGACTGCGATCGGCCGTTTGCCGGATGGCGCTGCCGCCGCCTCTATCGGCTCCGGAAACAGGGGGACAGACATCACGTTCTCACCGTTTACACGGTGCGCAGCATCGACCGGGGCGGAGTCCGCAACCATGTTCACCCCTCATCAGACTCGCGTCGCGTCCTGCATCCAGTCGCACCATAGCATCCTCGGCATCTAAGTCATAGTGCATACGTATGATTCTTGCGCCCAGGATGTTGCGGGCTGGCGAACAGCGGGCCGCCGGTGATAACCGGCATGGCCGGCGCGCACATGGCCGGTCCGATTTCTACGGGATGACTAGATTGCTGACCAGCCGCGCCAAATACGCCGTCCGTGCCAGCATGGTGATGGCCGAGCGCAAATCGGTCAACGGCTGGAGCAGCGCCGCCGACCTGGCCGAGGCCGCCGACGTGCCGCGCAAGTTCCTCGAGGCGATCCTGACGCAACTGCGCGACGGCGGCCTGGTGGAGAGCCGCCGCGGCCCCGCCGGCGGGCACCGGCTGGTGCGCGCGCCAGCCGACGTGTCCGCTGCGGACGTGATCCGTGCCATCGACGGGCCGCTGGCAATGACGCCGTGTGCCAGCGCCACCGCGTTTCGCGCCTGCGACGATTGCGAGGCGGTGGACACCTGCCGTTTGCGTCACCTGATGCGGCGGGCGAGGGACGCTGTTGCGGGCGTGCTGGAGGATTGCTCGCTGGCAGATTTGTGCCGGGAGGGGTCGGCGGCGGAGCTGTTGGGGTGAAGAAGCAAGCGCTTCTTTTTCGAGAAAAAGAAGCAAAAAGCTTTTACGCTCGCTGTCGCGGATGGCTGAAACGACACGTTTCCCCCACAACGCATCGCCAGAGACCAAAAGTTTTTTGGTTCTTTTCTTCAAAAAAGAACTTCTTGTCTTGCTTCGCTCACAGACCTGGGGCGAGGTTGGCTAAGCGAGCGACGAGCAGGACGTGGCACACGATCCAAGGCATCTTCAGGAGATCGTGCAACGAGCGGCGCCGTCCGGCCTGGAGGTGTCGTTCCGGCCGATGTTCGGCGGCATCATGGGTTACGCGGCGGGAAAGCCGTTTGCTTCGCTATCCGATATAGGCCTCGCCCTGAAGCTGTCCGGCCAGGACCATGCTGACCTGCTCGGGTGCGAGGGCGCTGCAGCGTTGCGTTACGAGCCGGACAAACCGGCCAGCAAGTCGTACGTCGTTGTGCCGTCGACCATGTTGTCGGACGTTGCGGCGCTGCGGAGTTGGATCGCACGGAGTGCCGCAGGCCTTGCGTCTAAAGTGCCGCAACGACGAAAGACACCCTCAAGGAGCTAGGCCATGGCCCGAATCTGTTTTGTGGAGTTGCCCGCGCGAGACCTGGCTGCGGCGAAATCGTTCTACAAGTCGGTATTCAGCTGGGATCTGACGGAGTTTGGTCCGAGTTATGCGTGCACGATGACGGGCGACGTGGATCTCGGATTGCAGGGCGACATGAAAGAGGCGACCGGCGCGCCGCTCGCCGTTGTCGCGGTCGACGACCTCGAGGCTGCGCTGGCAGCCGTGGAGCCGGCTGGCGGAGTGATCACTCACCCGATCTTCGCTTTTCCAGGCGGCCGGCGCTTCCACTTCACCGATCCGAATGGGCACGAGCTGGCGGTGCTGAAGGCCGACTAGCCGGGTGCCCGTCGCGGCACTTGACACTACGCAACAAGCAGTGCCGGAGACAAAAGTTTTTTGGTTCTTTTTTTCAAAAAAGAACCGCTTGCCTGCTTCTCCGAGCGAGCACCTGGTGGCGCAAAGTACTCGCCTAGCTCTCCAGCTCGGAATCCCAGTACAGGTAGTCCCGCCAGCTAGCGTGCAGGTAGTTCGGCGGAAATGCCCGGCCGTTATCCTGCAACTCCCACGTGGAGGGCTGGCAAGGTTTCAGCCGCGGGTGCATGTGGCACTCGCGCGGGAGTTTGCTGCCCTTGCGCAAGTTGCAGCACGCGCAGGCGGTGACGACGTTCTCCCAGGTGGTGCGGCCGCCGCGGCTGCGCGGGATGACGTGGTCGAAGGTCAGGTCGTGGGTGGGGAAGAGGTCGCCACAATACTGGCAGCTAAAGGCGTCGCGCAGGAACACGTTGAAGCGGGTGAACGCCGGGCGCCGCGCACTGGGTATGTAGTCCTTCAGCGCGATCACGCTGGGCAGCCGGATCGCCTGGCTGGGGGAGTGGACCTCGAAATCATATTGCGAGAGAACGGAGACGCGGTCGAGAAAAACGGCCTTTATCGCGTCCTGCCAACACCAGACCGACAATGGAAAGTAGGACAGCGGACGGAAATCCGCGTTCAAGACAAGTGCAGGATAATGCAGGCCGCCGTCCGGCAAAATGCGCTCCTCGTTTGGAGGTGCATCAGCACCGCAGGCGGCCCGAAGACTGGCTGCGGGCACTGGTGCGCCGCCGAGAACGGCTGAGTTATGACAAACGGGGCCGGGTGCCGCAAGACTGGCCCGGAGTCGGCCCCGAGTGTTTCATAGGTTTGTCATGGTTTGTGCTGACGGCGTGAAAGCTGGCGAGGTGGTGACGAGGTTCGCGCCGAGCCCCACCGGCTACCTGCATCTGGGCCACGCCTACGCCGCCTGGACCGCCTGGCGGCGTGCGCGGGAGGCCGGCGGCCGCTTCCTGCTGCGCATCGAAGACATCGACAAGGAGCGTTGCCGGCCGGACTTCGCCGACGCCATCGAGGCCGACCTCCGCTGGCTTGGCCTGGACTGGGACGGGCTGGTACTGCGGCAATCCGGGCGCCTGGGGCTGTATGCCGGCGCGCTGCAGGCGCTTGCCGCACGTGGCCTGGTCTACCCGTGTTTCTGCAGCCGGGCAGACATCGCCCGCGAGGTGGCGCGCTCGACGTCAGCGCCGCACGGGCCGGACGATGCGCCCCTCTACCCCGGCACCTGCCGTGGACTGCCCACCGCTAGGCGCGCGGCGCTGCTGGAAGAGGATGCCCCGCACGTGCTGCGGTTGGACATGGCCGCCGCACTACATGACGCGCCGCCGCTGACCTTCATCGACGAGGCAGCGGACGTGGTGACCGCGCATCCGGCGATGTTCGGCGACGTGGTGCTGGCGCGGCGGGACGTTGCCGCCAGCTATCATCTTTGTGCCACGTTCGACGACGCCGCACAGGGTGTCACGCTGGTCAGCCGCGCCGAGGATTTGCGCGATGCGGCGCACCTGCACCGGCTCCTGCAACACCTGCTGGGGTGGAGGACGCCGCGTTACGCCCACCATGCGTTGCTGAGCGACGGGGAGGGGCGGCGGCTGAGCAAGCGGGACGGTGCGGTGTCGCTGCGTGCGCTGCGGGCGGAGGGTATGCGGGGAGGGAGTGTGACGGAGTTGTTGGAGGGTTGTGCAAGGCAAGGAAGGATAAGCAAGCAAGCAGTTCTTTTTTGAAAAAAAGAACCAAAAAACTTTTGTTTCGGCTGTCGCGGACCATTCAACCGGCGTACGCCAATGACACAAAAGTTTTTTTGTTCTTTTTTCCAAAAAAGAACCGCTTGCTTGCTCTCTCAGAAGAAGCCCATCGCTTTGGTCGAGTAGCTCACCAGCATGTTCTTCGTCTGCTGATAGTGGTCCAGCATCATCTTGTGGTTCTCACGCCCGATGCCGGACAGCTTGTAGCCGCCGAACGCTGCGTGCGCCGGGTAGTGGTGGTAGCAGTTCGTCCACACGCGGCCGGCCTGGATGCCGCGGCCGAACCGGTAGGCGCGGTTGGTATCACGCGTCCAGATGCCCGCGCCGAGTCCGTAGAGCGTGTCGTTCGCAATCGACATCGCGTCGTCGTCGTCGCGGAACTTCGTCAGCGACAGCACCGGCCCGAAAATCTCCTCCTGGAAGATGCGCATCTTGTTGTGGCCCTCGAACACCGTAGGCGTCATGTAGAAGCCCCCCTCCAGATCGCCGCCGTGATTGGCCCGGCCGCCGCCGGTGAGCACCTTGGCACCCTCCTGCTTGCCGATGTCGATGTAAGAGAGGATCTTCTCGAGCTGGTCGTTGGACGCCTGAGCACCAACCATCGTGGTGGCGTCGAGCGGGTTGCCGAGCTTGATTTTCTCCACGCGCTTGATCGCGGCTTCGACAAAACGGTCGTAGATGCTCTCATGCACCAGGGCGCGGCTGGGGCAGGTGCACACCTCGCCCTGGTTCAGCGCAAACATGGCAAAGCCTTCGAGTGCCTTGTCGAAGAAGTCGTCGTCCTCACGCGCGACGTCGGCGAAGAAGATGTTCGGCGACTTGCCGCCCAGTTCCAGCGTGCAGGGAATGATGTTCTCGCTGGCGTACTGCATGATCAGCCGGCCGGTGGTGGTCTCGCCGGTGAACGCGATCTTGGCTATGCGCTTGTTCTGCGCCAGCGGCTTGCCGGCTTCCACGCCGAAGCCGTTCACCACGTTGACGACGCCCTCGGGGATGATGTCGCCGAGGATGTCCATCAGCACCATGATGCTCATCGGCGTCTGCTCGGCCGGCTTCAGCACCACGCAGTTGCC
Source organism: Acetobacteraceae bacterium (assembly GCA_965198755.1). GTDB lineage: Bacteria > Pseudomonadota > Alphaproteobacteria > Acetobacterales > Acetobacteraceae > BOG-908. The sequence continues at coordinate 919,697 of OZ240673.1, read as the reverse complement.
CGCGGCCAGCGCCGGCGCCAGCTTCCACACCGCCATCAGCAGCGGGAAGTTCCACGGTATGATCTGGCCGACCACGCCCAGCGGCTCGTGGAAGTGGTAGGCGACGGTGTCGTGGTCGATCTCGCTGATGCCGCCTTCCTGAGCGCGGATGCAGCCGGCGAAGTAGCGGAAATGGTCGATGGAGAGCGGCAGGTCGGCCGCCGTGGTCTCACGGATCGGCTTGCCGTTGTCGATCGTCTCGACCAAAGCCAGCAGGTCGAGCTTCTCTTCCATCCTGTCGGCAATCTTCAGCAGAACGCGCGCGCGTTCAGCCGGCGAGCGGCGGCCCCATGCGTCCTTCGCCTTGTGGGCGGCGTCCAGCGCCAACTCGATGTCTTCGGCGCTGGAGCGCGCGATGGTGCACACGACCTGACCGTCGATCGGGGAGATGTTCTCGAACGTGCGGCCCTGCACGGCGGGCACCCACTTGCCGCCGATGTAGTTGTCGTAATGCGGCCGGATGGCGATGTGCTGGGCAACGTCCTTGAGGATCTTGCTGACCATATTTCTCTCCTGTGTTGAGCGGTGAAACGCCGCAAAAGTGCGCTCGCCGCGCGGCCTTCTTTTTCTGAAGAAAAAGAAGCAAAAAGACTTTTCATCCGCGCTGTCGCGGACCTTCCCACACGGCGTACCTAAGGGCACAAAAGTTTTTTGGTTCTTTTTTTCAAAAAAGAACTGCTTGCTTACCTACCGTGATACAGCAGCTTAACATCCGAAGCAGCCGCCACGTCGAATACTAGCGCCTTATCGCCAGCAGGATAACCATTTTGCTGTAGCAGGAAAGCCATGATGTCCACGTAGTCGCCCGGCGGAAGGCTGCCGGGGTCGGTTGCCGGCATCTGCTGGGACACCACGGTGAACACCTCGCCCACGGTATAATCGGCCTTCGCGTTTGCCCAGTTCGGGCCCTTCAGCGCCGGCCCGGCCTTACCCTGCAGGTTCACGCCGTGGCACATGGCACAGTTGCCAATAAACTTGGCATAGCCCGACTTGGCCTGCGCTGCTGTGTAGAGCGTGGGGAGAGCCGCACCAGTATCGGACTTGGCAGGCACGTTCATCGATATCTTCGTCGCGTCGAACGTGGCCGCCTGCTTCGCCTGGGCGGGAAGATACAGTGCCACGACGTTGAACCGCGCGTGCGGCTCGGTCAACGGGTAGATGCCGGGCTTGGCCACACCGGGATGGGCCGCCAGGTAGGCGTCCACGGTCGGCTGCCACACCATTCCGGCAGGATCATGACCACCCAGAACCGCGGCCAGCGTGTCCGCGTCAGTTCTTTGGGTGTCGGCCGAGACGTTGGGGTGGTCGGCGATGTAGAGGTTCGGCGGCGCCTCGAACGTGACCGCAACCTCGCTCCCGGCCGGCAGGTCGGACAGGCTGTGCGCCGTCCGGCCCGGTGCGGTCACCAGCACGAAGCCAGTCTGGGCGTAGGGCTTCGTTGCCAGCAGCCCTTCCGGCAGGTTCGCCTCGGTCGCATCAACCGGGTAGCCCATCACCAGGTCGCAGCCATGAGTCAGCAGCTTGCGAAAGTCCTTGGCCGGAAAACCGTCGTCTGCGTCGCTGCTGTCGAACGGGGTAACCGATAGCGTCATCCCGGCCTGTCGGGCTACCGACGCGGCAACGTCGCGATCGTGCGCTGCCAATGGACTGGAGGAGTCGACGCAGACTTTCAGCGCGACTTCTGCGGCGTTTGCACACTGTGTTAAAACGACGAAGCTGGTCGTGCAGGCTATAAAGAAAGCGCTTCTTTTTTGAAAAAAAGAAGCAAAAAACTTTTGTGATGGCTGTCGCGGGCTGACGAAACGTGTGTGCCCGTCGCGATGGGCTCGAGTTTGGCCATCGAGGATGTCACCATTAAGAACACCAAAGACACCACGAAAAAGAGAGAAGCTCGTCCTCGACCTACCGGGACGCATGTCGATCTTGCTTTCCTCTTGGTGTTCTTGGTGGTGAATGTCTTTGCGTTCGGACCGAGCACGCATCAAGCACTGCTGCAGCAAGCCACTACCTGCAACCGACAACTGCCTTGCGCACTGCACGATGACACGGTCCGAACGCATGCTCGTTTCGCCTCCTACAGACTGAACACATAAAGGTGGCCGCCGGTCGGTATCGAGCTCACGGCAGGGTCCTTGGCCATGTCGCCGCCCCAAATCGGCGTTGCACCGCCCCAGCCAGCCCACACGCCGACATACTGCTTGTCGCCGACCTTCCACGTGCTGGGCACGCCGATGATGCCGCTGCTCATCTTCGGGCTTTTCCACTTAACAGCACCCGTCTTGGCGTCGAACGCGTAGAGGTAGCCCTCGGCCGAACCGGAGAACACCAGCCCGCCGGCGGTCGCCAGCATGCCGTCGTTCCACGGCGTCTTGCTGCCGTAGCGCCAAGCCTGCTTGCCCGTGTTCAGGTCGATCGCCTGCACCGAACCCCACTCGTCTGGATGCTGCGGGTCGCGCACCACCTTGAAACTCTCGTCGAGGAACGGCAGGCCAGCCTTGTAGGCGCCGCCTGCAACACCCTTGATGGTCATGCAGGTGTGCATCGTCGGCACGTAGGCCATGTGGGTCTGCGGGTCGATCGCCATCGGCCACCAGTTCTTGCCGCCCAGGAAGCTCGGGCAGGTGAACACCTGCTTGCCCACAGCGGGGCGCAGCGAGTCGTCGGTGACCATCAACCCGTCCTTTACGCCCGACACGCTGGTCGCGTGCGCGAACGGCGTGGCGTAGATCAGCTTTCCGTCCGTTCGATCTATCGCATAGAACCACCCATTGCGGCTGGCAGACACGATCGCCTTGTGCGGCGTGCCGTTGTAGGTGATGTCGGTCATCACCGTCTCGTTGGTGCCGTCATAGTCCCAGGTGTCGTGCGGCGTGTACTGGTAATACCACTTGATCGCGCCGCTGGCGGGATCCATCGCAATCACGCTGTCGGTGTAGAGGTTGGTGCCTGGCCGCAACGTCGCCAGCCATGGGCCGGGGTTGCCCACGCCCCAGAACAAGGTGTCGGTTGCCACGTCGTAGGTGCCGGTCAGCCACGCGCCGCCGCCGCCCGTCTTGTAAGCGCCCTTGGGCCAGGTGTTGCCGCCTTTCTCGCTGGGCGAGGGAACGGTGTAGCGCTGCCACAGCATGTTGCCGGTGGCGGCATCCAGCGCCACCACCGAGCCGCGCGCGCCGTACTCGCCGCCGGACATGCCGATGATGACCTTACCCTTCACCACCAGCGGTGCGAGCGTCATCGCCTGGCCCATATCCGCCGGTGCGAGCTGCTTCTTCCACACCACGTTGCCGGTTTTCGCGTCGAGTGCGACGACGAAGTTGTCCAGCGTGGCCATGAAAACGTTGTTGCCGTACAACGCCACACCGCGGTTGACCACGTCGCAGCACACCGTCTTCAGCCCGGCCTGGCTGAGGTCGTGCTTGTAGGTCCACAGCGCCTTGCCTGTGCTGGACTGGAAAGCGTGCACCTCGTCCTTCGGCGTGGTGACGTACATGTAGTCGCCGTTGACCACCGGTGGGCTCTCATGGCCCTGCTCGAAACTGCTTTTGTAGTCCCAGGCCGCCTTCAGCGTGTTCACGTTGGCGCCGGTGATCTTGTCGAGCGGCGAGTAGCCGGAGCTGGTGTAATCGTGCCGGTACATCAGCCAGCCCGCGTCTGATTGCGCAGCATCCAGCCGGGCGTCGGTCACCGGCTGATACGACGGCGAAATCTGCGTCTCCGCCCGCGCCATCACCGCTGACAAGACGAGCGCGCAGCTCAGCGCCAGCGCCGTGCGATAGGATCGGATCTGCCGGCTTATGGACTTCTCTTTCATGGTGTCTCTCCTCTGACGATGTTTTTCTGGCGACGGCGGGTACGACAGCACCCGTGGCCGGGGACGGCGTCTGTGCGCCGAACATGCCTGAGCCTAACAGTCGCCTTGTTTCGCCCTTTCGCAAGCCGTTCGCACCAGACATTCGTGCTGTACTGTCGCAATTCTGCGACAGCGGACACACATCAGCGATGCTGCGCTGCAACAATAATTGCCGCCTCAGAAAGCTTTCGCAGCAGACAAATAGACGGCGTGGGCGGCCTGGCATGTCCCCACACGCCGCTTCCTCCGACGCTGCAGGTCGCGTAGTCTGCTTGCTCACCGGTACACCGACCCAGACCGGCCTTGTCACATCGCGGGGCCTGCATGAAACACGCTGACCGTATCGCCGCCGTCGTCACCGATCCGTCCGCTTCGGGCCGCTCGGCGCTGTTCGCCTCCTGGGCGCGCTCGCTGACCCGCTACAAGCTGGACCCGCAGGACAGCCGGCCGCCACGCACGCTCACCGCGCGCGAACTCTCCGACGCGCGCGCCGAGGTCGAACCGCTGCTCTCCTCCGCCCACGCCACGCTGGACCGGCTGTTCCTCGCCGTGGGCGGCGCCGGCTGCTGCGTGCTGTTCACCGACCGAAACGGCGTGCCCGTGGACCGCCGCGGCGCCTGCGCGGACGACGCCACGTTCCACCGCTGGGGCCTGTGGACGGGCGCGGTGTGGAGTGAGGAGAGCGAGGGCACCAACGGCATCGGCACCTGCCTGGCCGAGGACCGCGCGCTGATCATCCACCGCAACCAGCACTTCTTCGCCCGCAACACCGGGCTGACCTGCGCGGTGGCGCCCATCCACGACCATCGCGGACGCTTGGCAGCAGCCCTCGACGTCTCGTCCTGCCGCAACGACCTCAGCGAGGACATCGCCCGCCTGATCGGCGCGTCCGTTGCCGAAGCTGCACACCGCATCGAGGCACGGCACTTCCGCAGCGCGTTCCCGGACGCGCGCATCGTGCTGGCGCCCGACGCGGATTGGGCGTCCGGCGCACTGCTGGCGATCGATGCGGACGACCTGATCGTGGGCGCCACCCACGCCGCACGGCTGACGTGCGGGATCACCGACGCGCGGATCGCGGCGATGCTGCCGGCGGACGCGGTGCTGTCCGGGCGTGAGGTGGGGTTGGACCAGGCCGAACGCGGCGTGCTGCAGCGTGCACTGGCGCGGAGCGGGGGGAACATTTCTGCCGCAGCAAAGTCGCTGGGGGTGAGCAGGGCGACGCTGCATCGCAAGGTGCGCAAGCTGGGGTTGACGCGGTAGAAGCAAGGCAAGGCCTTCTTTTTCGAGAAAAAGAAGCAAAAAACTTTTGACTCCGCTGTCGCGGACCTTTCCGGAGAGCGCGCGACAGCGGAGTCAAAAGTTTTTTGGTCCTTTTTTTCAAAAAAGGACTGCTTGCTTTCTATGAGAAAGCATCATTGCCAATTTGTATGAGATTAGACCGGAATTTGGCTAGGGGTCACCACCGCCACTGGCGGTCACCGATCCGCAATATTGACCTGCACAGGCAAGCCGGGCGAGCATTCAATAAAAACAAAACAAGTTTTACCTGGGCGCGCGTTGAACAAACCGTTCGGACAGCAGGTCATCAGAAAGCCGATGTCAGATCAGGCGAGCTCATCATCGTAGACTAAAGAAACCCCTCCTTTCGCAGGCTGATCCACTTTCCATTACCGACGATAACGTGGTCGTGCAGTGTTACCGTCAGCGATTTCAGTACGCGGTGGATTTCCCTGGTCATGTCGAGGTCGGCCACCGACGGGGTGGGATCACCCGACGGGTGATTGTGCGTGAGGATGATGGCGGCGGCGTGCAGTTCCAGCGCCCGCTTGGCGACTTCGCGCACGTAGACAGGCGTGTGATTGATGGTGCCGCGGCCCTGCAGTTCGTCGGCGATGAGGCGGTTCTTGGTGTCGAGGAACAGGATGCGGAACTGCTCGACCTTTTCGCGCGCCATTACCGCGTTCAGGTAGGCCATCAGCTGGTCCCAGTTGCCGAGAAGCGGTTGGTCCTGCAGTTCCTCGCGGGCGAGGCGGATAGCGGCGTCGTGGACCAGTTTTAACGCGGCGACGGTGTGGCGGCCGATGCCGCTGACGGCAAGCAGGCTGTCCTGCGGTGCGGAGACGGTGCGGCCGAAGCTGCCGAAGTGGTTGATCAGGCGCTTGGCGAGCGGCTTGGTGTCGCCCTTGGGCTGCACCAGGAACAGCAGCATCTCCAGCACTTCGTAGTCGGCCAGGCCGCCCGGGCCGCGGTCGAGCAGGCGGTCCCGCATGCGTTCGCGGTGGCCTTGCGGGCCTTCGGTCGGGAACGCCTGCGTCCTCGACGTACGGAACTCCAGGTCGTGATACCCGGGGGCATCATCGGGTGGCGGGGCAGGGCGCTCGTGTGTGGCGATGAAGCCTGCGGTCCTGGACATTGCCTCTGCGAAGCCGGGCGTGGCAGTGGCGGGGAGCAGTTCGGCTGGCGCCCAATCGTCCGGCACGCGGGAGAGCTTGCCGAGGTCCTTACGCCAACGCAATGCCATGGCCGCAATGAAACCCGTGTTGAAACCGCAACAGAATAGCGGGGGTGTCCGGCGGCCCGCAAGCAAAAAGCAGCAAAGAACTTTGGTCCGGCTGTCGCGGACTCTCGTGCAGCGCCCAGCCAGGGAACAAAGTTTTTTGGTTCTTTTTTCAAATAAGAACTGCGTGCTTACTTGCCTGCGCTGAGCCCTAACCGCAGCAGCTCGATCTTAGGACACCGGTCCACCACCACGCGCAGCCCCGACGCGCGCGCCCGCGCGGCAGCCGAGGCATCGATGACGCCAAGCTGCATCCACACTGTCCGCGCGCCCAGGCGAATGGCCTCGTCCACCACCGCGCCGGCGGCGGCGGACGCGCGAAAGATGTCCACCATGTCCAGCGTCCCGGCCTGGTCCAACGCGGCCATCACGCTGCGGCCCTGCAGCTGCTGGCCGGCGAGCACCGGGTTGACCGGCGTCACCTCGTAGCCGTGCGCGAGCAGCGCCGCCATCACGCCGTAGGACGGCCGGTCCGGCCTGTCGCTGGCGCCCACCACGGCGACACGCCGAGTCTGGGTAAGTATCTGGGCGATCTCGGCGTCGCGAAGCCCGTCCTGCGATATCGTATTACCTTTCAGGGGAGGGGCGGTTCGGCTAACCCGGGCTGCATGTCCCGCACCTTGCCCACGCTCCTGCTGTTGTCCGTGCTGGTTGTGCTCGCCTGGTGGTCGCCGAACCGCCTGCAGAACCCCGATCAGGGCGTGGCGGTGGCGAAGTTCAACAGCCTGTCCTACGAAGGCTACCGTCCCGGCGAGTCGCCGCTGACCGACCACTTCCCCACGCCCGCCGAGGTGGACCAGGACATGGCGCTGCTCGCGCCGGTCACCCGCGCCATCCGCACCTACGCCGCCATCGAAGGCTCGTACGACATCGCGGCCATCGCGCAGAGGCACGGGGTGAAGATGTGGCAGGGGATCTGGCTGGGCGGCGATAGGGCGAAGAACCAGCTGGAGATGGCGCACGCGATCGAGCTGGCGCACCGCTATCCGGACACCATCGAGCGGGTGGTCGTCGGTAACGAGGTGCTGCTGCGCCGCGACCTGCCGGTCGCCGAGCTGGTCGCCGACATCGACCATGTCCGCGCCGCCGTCCACCAGCCGGTAGCCTACGCCGACGTGTCCGACTTCTGGGACCAGTTCCCGCAGGTGGCACCCCATGTAGACCTTATACTGATCCACCTGTTGCCCTACTGGGAGGACGTGCCGACCGGCATCGCCCACGCTGTCGCGGCCGAGGGCGCGGTGTATCAGCACTTTGTCTCGCTGTTCCCGGGCAAGCAGGTCGTCATCGGCGAGACCGGCTGGCCCAGCCGCGGCCGCCAGCGGCGCGATGCGGTGCCCAGCCGGATCAACCAGGCGCGTTTCCTGCGCGACTTCATCGCCTTGGCCCAGGAAAAACATTTTGACTACAACTTCATCGAAGCGTTTGATCAGGTCTGGAAATATCAAAACGAAGGCATCGTGGGGGCCAATTGGGGCCTGATGACGGCCGGGCGCGCGGTGAAGATCCCGCCCAGCGGCCCGCTGCGCGAGGACCCGCTTTGGGCGCAGCACGCGGCGGTGTCCATCCTGGCCGGCCTGCTGCTGACCGCCATGGGACTGGCGGGCCGGGTGCGCGCGCAAAGCGCGGCAACCCCGGTGCAGACCGTGCTGCTGGGCATGACCCTGGGCGCCGCCCTGGGCTTCGCGCAGGCAGGCGCGGCCCCGGTGCTCTACGATGCCCACGTCCGGCTGGCCGCGGTGGTCAACCTGGCCGGGCAGGCGCTGCTGGCGGGGCTGATGATGCTGCGCTTTGCCGGCGCGGTCACGTCAGCCAACTGGCGCACCGGTGCGGATGCCACGCGGCGCGTGCTGCTGCTGCTGCGCTTGCGGCACGCTGCCTGGGCCGGGCTGTTCGAGGACCTGGCCTTCCTGTTCGCCTGGGCGGCCTGCGTGGGCCAGATCCTCCTGGTGTTTGACCCGCGCTACCGCGAGTTTCCCGTCTCCAGCTACGCGGTGCCGCTGGTGGTGATCGCGGCGCGTGCGGCACAGCGCGACCTGCCAAGCGGCGTCGGCCGGCGCGAGGAGGCGCTGCTGGCGACCACCCTGTCCGTGGGAGCGCTGGCCAGCGCGGTTCAGGAAGGCGCGCTGAACGGGCAGTCCTTGACCTGGAATACCTGTGCGGTGGTGCTGGCGGCGCCGTTGTGGTGGAGCGTTTGGCGCGCGCGGCGGGTGGCCGGCTGAGACAGCACAGAACGCACGCGGTTTCGAAAGGGAGCGCCAAGAATGAAGGTCCGAAAAAGAAAGCCAGGCCTTCTTTTCTGAAGAAAAGAAGCAAAAGACTTTTGGTCGGGCTGTCGCGGAGGTTTCTGCAACGCGCGCTAAAGGGAACAAAAGTTTTTTGGTTCTTTTTTCAAAAAAGAACTGCTTGCTTACTTTTCTCCAGCATTAATCTGAAGCGGATTGCCTCAGCGTGCAGACAACACGGTGCCAGACGTTGTACGCAGCTCTGGCCTGCGCCAGGCGCTTCGCCCAGCGCCGAATTGCCTGGCACTCGTGATAGGCGAGTGCTAACAGACCGCCAGAACGTCGCCAGCGCCCGGACGAACTCCGCTGTTCGCTGCTGCTCCGGCCATGTTCTCTCACGTTCAGGGTGAACACACATGAAATTTCGTCCTTTGCACGACCGCGTTGTCGTCCGCCGGATCACGGCCGAAGAGAAGACCCGCGGCGGGATCATCATCCCCGACACCGCGCAGGAGAAGCCGATGGAGGGCGAGGTGGTCGCCGTGGGCGCCGGCGCGCGCAACGAGACCGGCGAGATCGTCGCCCTTGAGGTGAAGGCCGGCGACCGCGTGCTGTTCGGCAAGTGGAGCGGCACCGAGGTCAAGCTGGATGGGCAGGAGCTGCTCATCATGAAAGAAAGCGACATCATGGGCGTGGTCGAGGGTCACTCGGACGCGGCTCAGAAGGCAGCCTAAAGGAAGGCACAGGGGCTCTGCCCCTTTGATCCCCGCTGGGGCCAGTCGGCCCCAGACCCCATCTCATTAGCCTCGCCGGTGGCCAATGCCTCGACCCCAAGTAACGGGGTTTGGGGCCGACTGGCCCCAACGGGGTCCAGGGGCAGCGCCCCTGGCCTATAAGGAAAACCAACATGGCCAGTAAAGACGTACGCTTCGGCGCCGACGCCCGCAGCCGCATGCTGCGCGGCGTCGACATCCTCGCCGACGCAGTGAAGGTCACCCTCGGCCCCAAGGGCCGCAACGTGGTGATGGACAAGTCCTACGGGGCACCGCGCATCACCAAGGACGGCGTCAGCGTCGCCAAGGAAATCGAACTCGCAGACAAGTTCGAGAACATGGGCGCGCAGATGGTGCGTGAAGTCGCCAGCAAGACCAACGACGTGGCCGGCGACGGCACCACGACCGCCATCGTGCTCGCAGCCTCCATCATCCGCGAGGGCGGCAAGGCCGTCTCCGCCGGCATGAACCCGATGGACCTCAAGCGCGGCATCGACCACGCCGTAAACGCGGTCGTTGCCGAGCTTGCCAAGCGCACCAAGAAGATCACCACCGAGGCGGAGACCGCCCAGGTCGGCACGATCAGCGCCAACGGCGAGGCCGAGATCGGCCGCATGATCGCCGAAGCGATGCAGAAGGTTGGCAACGAGGGTGTCATCACCGTCGAGGAAGCCAAGGGCATTGAAACCGAACTCGACGTCGTCGAAGGCATGCAGTTCGACCGCGGCTACATGAGCCCGTACTTCATCACCAATGCCGAGAAGATGACGGCGCAGCTCGATGACCCGTACATCCTCATTCACGAAAAGAAGCTGTCCAGCCTGCAGACTCTGCTGCCGCTGCTCGAGGCCGTCGTGCAGTCCGCACGTCCGCTACTGATCATCGCGGAAGACGTCGAGGGCGAGGCGCTGGCCACGCTGGTGGTGAACAAGCTGCGCGGCGGCCTGAAAGTCGCGGCGGTCAAGGCACCGGGCTTCGGCGATCGTCGCAAGGCGATGCTTGAGGACCTGGCGATCCTGACCGGCGGCACGGTGATCAGCGAAGACCTCGGCATTAAGCTCGAGACGGTGACGCTGGACATGCTCGGCCGCGCCAAGAAGGTCCTGATCGAGAAGGAAAACACCACGATCGTCGAAGGCGTGGGCAAGTCCGAGGACATCAAGGGCCGCTGCGCGCAGATCCGCGCGCAGGTGGAAGAGACCACCAGCGACTACGATCGTGAGAAGCTGCAGGAGCGGCTCGCCAAGCTGGCGGGCGGCGTCGCCGTCATCCGCGTCGGCGGGGCGACCGAAGTCGAGGTGAAGGAGCGCAAGGACCGCGTCGACGACGCGATGCATGCGACCCGCGCTGCGGTCGAAGAAGGCATCGTGCCCGGCGGCGGTGTGGCTCTCGCACGTGCCAGCCTGGTGCTGAAGGACCTGCGCGGCGACAACGAAGACCAGCGCTTCGGCATTGAAGTGGTGCGCAAGGCGCTGACCGCGCCGATGCGCCAGATCGCCGAAAACGCCGGCGAAGACGGCGCGGTGATCTCCGGCAAGGTGCTGGAGAACAACGAGTACGGCTTCGGGTTCGACGCGCAGACCGGCGGCTACAAGGAGATGGTCGCAGCCGGCATCATCGACCCGACCAAGGTGGTGCGTTCCGCGCTCCAGCACGCGGCATCGATCGCCTCGCTGATGATCACGACCGAGGCGATGGTGGCAGAGCGTCCGGAGAAGTCCTCGGCGCCGATGGGCGGCGGCGGCGGTGGTGGCGGCATGGGCGGAATGGGTGGCATGGGCGGGATGGATTTCTGATCCAAGCCTAACCTGTCGTCGTGATGCGGACGGGCCGGGGGGGTTATCCTCCCGGCCCGTTTCGTTTACGATGCGAGCACGAAGTTTACGCGTCCTGCGTGGGAGCGGCGACGTTCTTGAGCTTGTGTCCACGAACATCGAGTATTTGGGCAAGTCGCGATGTGCTGGAAACCAGAGCGAGGGTGGTGGCGCGCACTCGTGACCCTGAGCAGGTTTGCAAGCGTTGCCGTTTGGCTGTTCGCTTCAGGCTTGAGCGTATTGCTCACGATGAAGATCTCCGGGCTGTTTCCGATGCAGCGGCAGGGGATTGTTACCGCGATCCCGCTCGTATCCATCATGTTGTACGCTTCGGTAATGACCCACTTTGTCCCGAGAGCTGGTGTTGTTGCGACAGGTAAGGACGGCCTTCAACGCTACTGGTCGATCGGCGACGCCACGCGGCTACAGAAGTATGAAGCCCTCGTTCAGAAAACGACGTCAGGTTCCGAGGCGGCCGACGAGATGCGGGCCCGGATGGGCAGGAAGGCAACCGTAGGAGGACTGGTTGTCGTGCCAACGATCATGCTTCTTGTCGGCTATTTGTTCCTGCCTCTCTCTCTCTTAGTGGGCGCCAGTGCAAGGGCGAGGTTCTTTGGCGGCAGGGACAAGGTTCCCCAGCCTTGCTAGTCATACCAGCGGCCCAAATGGCTGACTCGGATAGTACCCAACCGGCTTATTTTGTGATTCTCTCACCTGGTCGCTCGATTCGGAGACTAGATATGAGCAAGCCGGTGCCGGTAACGCGTTTGGACAGATCGGCCATGGAGCTGCGTCGGGAAGCGTCTCGCTGTAGTGATGGCGCGGTGGTCCGGCGCCTGTTGGCGATTGCTCTAGTGCTGGAGGGGCTTCCGCGGACCGAGGCCGCCGAGGCGTGTGGCATGGACCGGCAGACACTGCGCGACTGGGTGCACCACTACAACGAGGAAGGCATTGACGGCCTCTCCAACCGCCGCAGTCCCGGCCGTCCGGCGCAATTGACGCCCGCGCAATTGGCGGCGTTCAAGGCGTTGGTGGAGCAGGGTCCCGATCCTGCACGTGACGGCGTTGTTCGTTGGCGGTGCAGCGATCTTCAGGCGCGCCTGCAATCGGACTTTGCTGTGCAATATCATGAACGCAGCGTCGGCAAGTTGCTGGCCAAGCTGGCTTTCCGCAAGATGACCGCGCGGCCGTTCCACCCCGAACAGGACGCTGCAGCCCAGGAGACACACAAAAAAACTTCGCTGCCCTGATCGCGGCCGCTTTGCCGCCCCATGCTGCCGGCAAACCGCTTGAAATCTGGTGGCAGGATGAAGCTCGCGTCGGTCAGCAGGGCACGCTCACCCGAGTGTGGGCCACGCGCGGCAGCAGACCGGCTGCACCACGCGATCGTCGCTATACCTGGGCCTATGTGTTCGGCGCGGTATGCCCGTCGCGGGGTGTGGGTGCTGGGATCGTCATGCCTTCAGTCAATCTTGAAGCGATGAGCGAGCATCTTCGTGAGGTCAGCCGCAACGTCGCACCTGGCGCGCATTGCGTGATGCAGGTTGATGGCGCCGGTTGGCACCGGCCGTCCGAGCGCCTGATCGTTCCCTCGAACATCACCCTGCTGACCCTGCCGCCCTATTCGCCAGAACTCAATCCGGTCGAAAATGTCTGGCAATATCTCCGAAGTAACTGGCTCAGCCACCGTGTGTGGGAAAGCTATGAGGAAATCGTCGATGCCTGCTGCGCTGCCTGGAACGCGCTAATGGCCATGCCAGAGCGCATTACCTCAATCGCTACAAGACACTGGGCACAGGTCAGCCATTAGGGCGGTTAGTATCATTGGCGTGATTGCTTTGACCGCGGTAGTGATCGTACCGCTTGGGGTTTATGGCCGCGAGCCTGACACGGACAACGTGCCGAACGGTCCTGGCTCAATACCAGGCAAATCCCGAAGGTTGTCGATCGGTCTTGCGTTCTCTTCCGTGATGTTGGCTGCTTTTATCGCCTGGAACTTCGTCGAAGATTACGCGTGCATCGTAGGTACATCTTTCACATACCGGACCGGGCTCCTGTCCGCAGTGAAAACTGTAGAACTGCCGCAGCACGTGCAAATCGATGCGTCTTGCGGCCTTGGTAAAGATTCGTCTCGTTGGGCGACAATGCGTTTTCGTATTCCAGAGATAGACAGGAACTTCGTCGTTCCGGTCATTGGAGTCGGGTCCGTCGCACGCCAGACGAAACTCGTAACGTCGTTGCTCAACAATCAAGGCGCAATTTTCCTTCTCACCTCCACGGTGAACGACCGAAATTGCCCTCCTGCTGCTTTTGCCCTGCTTAACAGGTGGAGCCGCATTCACCCTAAATCCGTAAACAAATGACTTTGTCTCTCTGGCTGTGGCAAGCCGAAACGCGTCGTCTCAGCCTCCCGCGACAGCCGCAACAAAGCTTTTTGCTTCTTTTTCTCGAAAGAGAAGCGCTTGCTTCTCTTCCTCACACAAACTGCCGCAACGTAAAGAACAACGCCCCCGACAGCAGCGCCGCCACCGGCAACGTCAGCACCCAGGCCAGCGCGATGCTGCGCACCGTGCTCCACTGCAGCCCGGACCCGTTCGCCATCATCGTGCCCGCGATGCCGCTGGACAACACGTGCGTGGTGGACACCGGCAGCCCGAACTGGTCGGCGGCGATGATGGTTGCCGCGGCGATCAGCTCGGCCGACGCGCCCTGCCCGTAGGTGAGGTGCGTCTTGCCGATCTTCTCGCCCACCGTCACCACGATGCGCTTCCAGCCCACCATCGTGCCCAGGCCGAGTGCTATCGCCACCGTCACCTTCACCCACACAGGGATGAACTTGGTGGATTTGTCGAGCTGGCCGCGGAACGCCGTCATCGTCGCGTCGTCGGCCGGCGTATTGGCCATCCCCTTCTTCTGCATCTGGCGCACTGCCTCGCTCACCAGGAACATGTCGTTGCGCACGTTCTGCACGGCCGCGGCCGGCACCTGCGCCACGCCGCCGCTCTGCTGCACCTGGCGGGTGATGTCGGCGGACAGGCTGGCCAGCGCGCCGTAGACCTGCGTGCTGCCGTAGCTCTTGTCGCGGATGGCGGCGGTGACCTGGCCGCGCGCGTCGGCCGGCGAGACGGTCACGTCGGGCGCGCGCGTGTGGAACACCTGTTCTGCCGCCGTGGTGGCGGCCAGGAACGCCGGCGTGTTGCTGGCCGGCATGGCGTGGTTCAGCGCGTAGGCAGTGGGGGCGGCGCCGATCAGGATCAGCATGATCAGCCCCATACCCTTCTGCCCGTCGTTCGAGCCGTGGCCGAAGCTCACGCCGGTGCAGGTCAGGATCAACAGGCCGCGGATCCACGCCGGCGGCGGCTTGCTGGTGTCCGGTGCCTCGTACAGCGCACGGCTTTTCACCAGCGCCTTCATCGCCAGCAGCATGCCGGCCGAGCCCACGAAGCCCACCAGCGGGCTGAGCAGCAGTGCCTCGAACACCTTGGTCACCTGGCCCCACTCCACGCCGGACGCGCCGACGCCAGGCCCCGCCATGAACTGGTTAGCCAGGCCCACGCCGATGATCGAGCCGATGAGCGTGTGCGACGAGCTCGCCGGCAGGCCCAGCACCCAGGTGCCCAGGTTCCAGATGATCGCCGCGATCAGCAGCGAGAAGATCATCGCGTAGCCTGCACCCGAGCCCACCTGCAGGATCAGCTCGACCGGCAGCAGGGTGATGACCGTGAACGCCACGGCGCCGCTGGAGGTGAGCACGCCGATCAGATTCCAGCAGCCGGAGTACACCACGGCCACCTGCGCCGGCAGGCTGTGGGTGTAGATGACGGTGGCCACCGCGTTGGCGGTATCGTGGAAGCCGTTGACGAACTCGAAGCCCAGCGCGATCAGCAACGCTAGCCCGAGCAGGGCGAAGGCGCCGATCGCCAGCGGCGGCCCGCCGGCCTGGTTCATGTCGGACAGAAGGCCGTGCACCGCGAAGCCGATCCCCAGGATCAGCAGGGCCAGGAAAACCGCGATGCCGGCCGGGTGCGGCTTGGCATTCAGGTTCGGCCGCTTGAGATCGACGCTGGGACTGTGAAGGACGGTTTCGGACATGGGAACTCCGCGCAACGAGGCGGAGGACACCTAGCCGACAGCAGGCCGGATGATATGTCCGTTTTGTGACGTTGCTGAGTCGTTAAGAAAGTAAGCGGTTCTTTTTTGAAAAAAAGAACCAAAAAACTTTTGCTCGGCTGTCGCGGACGGCTGAAACGACACGCCTCAACCGCACGCACCCGAACGGGACCAAAAGTTTTTCGTTCTTTTTTTCAAAAAAGAACTGCTTGCTTGCTTCGCCTTCAGTTAGACTCGACGAACTTCACCGCCGGTGAAGACCCGCCCACCACGCTGCAGTTTCCCAGCTTCAGGTTGTTCGTCTCGCCCGTCGTACCGTCGTCCGACTTGCAGGTCGGCGCCGCGGTCGATCCGTCCGTCAGCGCAATCTCGACCGTGATCGACGACCCTGTGTTGAATTTGGCCGCGGAGCCGCCGCCATCTCCCACCACGTTGAACTCGGATCCCTTCCAGGCCGTTGCCAGATAGACGACGCTGTCCTTGCCGGTGACGCTGTAGGCCTGCGTCGCGGTCGTCAGCACCATGCTGTCGTTGCCGCCGGCGACGGCCTTGCCGGACAGCTTCAGCGCGCCGAGCTGGGTAACCGGGATGGTCGGCACGGTGACCGCGGCGCTGTTCTTGTAGCAGCTGCCTTCATACTGCATCCAGCCGCCGGACGGGCAGGTCGATCCGTAGTTGATCAGCCAGTATTGGATGAAGGCTGCCGTCTCGCTGCTGGAGTAGACGAATTGCTGCCAGGTGAGGCAGGACGACGGGTCGGACGATCCGTTGCAGGCGGCAGTGGTCATGAAGTCGGAATTGAGCTGCAGCGAGTAGGTGTTGGCCGCGCCGCCGTATCCTGTCTCCCTCTTGACGCCGGTCACGGTCGGGAAGGAGCCGACGGCCGCGGAGGTCAGCGTAGAGGTGACAGCGGCGTAGTCGTTGCCGTTGCCCACGGTGAAGCCACGGTGCCCGTGCCGCGGCATGTAGGGCCGGTTTGGCGCCTTGCCGCACTGCACGGCGACCCAGTCTGCCTTGGGGTAGGTGGCCTTGAAGCAGCCCTCGGCCGGCGCCGGGTTGCGCGCGACGGCTTCGCGCCATGCCTTCTGCTGCTGCGCCTCGGCAGGCGAGACGGGTGCCGCGCCTTGCGGCGCGGTGGTCTGCGGCGCGGCTGCTGCCACGCCGGCACACAGGCAGAGCGCGCCCGACAGGCCGAACGCCCTGCCGATGGCAAATCTGTCCGACGACTTCACGGATAAAGATTTACGATGCTGCATCAGAATGGGCCTCTCAACTTTCATTTGGCGAAAGAACAGGTCTCGCAACCGTAGGCTTGATCTCGGCCGGTTGGCAACAATCCGTCCGGGGATCGTGCGGATACAGCGTTAGACACCTTTCACCCCTGCTGCTGCGACGATTTCTGAGGCGCGCGCCCAAGGACACATGAGTGACACATGAGTTGTCCGGTTCTTCCGTGTCCGTCTCGAAATACGGCACGGCTTGTCACTTAGAGCGCCGGGAGGTAGCGCCGGCAGGGAAATAGGAACCTGCCTTGCCGACGCAGGCGTTAATTTGACTCACCGTGGCTGAAGTTTTGCCAAAGCGAAGATGATCTCGATAGACTTGCCGACGCAGGTGGCGGCAGTGAGAGGCGCTGGGTGGTCTTGCCGTGCCGCAACGGAGCGATTTGGCGTCAGTCCGAGTTGCGCGATCAAGCTGGCGGCGCGGGTGCACGCAACCGGCTCGGCCGCGCCCTGGCGCTGCGGCCGATAGCCGGGCGGCGGCAAACTCGGCCCGTTCATGGCAACGCTGATCGCCTGGGTGGAGTCCAAGCCCGACATCATCATGCCGGAACTGGCTCTGCTACGTCGGCGAGAACATGCAACCAGACACCCGACAACTGCTCAACCGGATACTCAAGACGTGCGTGCCTGCGTGTTCCCGGTCCAGGTTTCGCGCAACCCGCCCCGGCACCCAGCCGGTGAGCAGCGTCGACGAGACCGAGACGGCTCTGCAGTCGCACCGACTTCAGTCCAATAGACCGCCCCCTGCGCCCAGGTCCATTACCGATTGCGGCAACCCGGCACCCGCCTCACAGGCGCCTGGCCGATGGGGAAAAGATCATGTCTCAATCACTCCACCTGCACCCCGCGATCGATGGCGGGCTAAAACCGGCCGCAGAGGGCTTCGCGGGCAGCACGCTCCTCTGCCACTGCACTGACCGACCGGTGAAGGTCGCCGTGGACAGCCAGGTGCTGTTCAACCACGCCTGCGGCTGCACCAAATGCTGGAAACCCGAAGGTGCGATGTTCTCCGTGGTCGGGGTGGTACCGCAGGACAAGGTTCGGGTGCTGGAGAACGAGGACAAGCTGAAGGTGGTCGATCCGTCTGCGTTGATCCAGCGCCACGCCTGCAGCGCCTGCGGTGTGCACCTCTACGGGCCGGTGGAGCGCGACCACGCGTTTAAGGGTTTGGACTTCATCCACGTCGAACTGTCGCACGAACCCGGCTGGGCGCCGCCGGGCTTCGCCGCCTTCGTCTCGTCGGTGATCGAGAGCGGCGTCGAACCCGGCCAGATGGGCGCAGTTCGCGGCCGCCTGCACGAGGTCGGGCTGGAGACCTACGACTGCCTGTCGCCTGACCTGATGGACATGCTGGCGACCTTCGCGGCGAAAAAGGCCGGGGAGCTTTAGGCGGCGTAAGAAAGCAGTTCTTTTCGAGAAAAAGAACCAAGGCTTTTGGTCCGGCTGTCGAGGAATCTCTGGAAAGTCCGCGACAGATATGTTGACGTTTAGCACCAGCCGGCCAGGGAAGTGACCCCCCAAAGGAAGCAAGCAAGAGCTTCTTTTTTGGAAAAAAAGAAGCAAAAAACTTTTGCTTTCCTCGCATTTGCAGCACGCGTGTTTGTCCGGGAGTATCCAACTGCTGCAAATGCGGGGGAGCAAAAGTTTTCTGGTCCTCTTTCGAAAGGGACTGCTTGCTTTCTGCCAGGAGTCACCTTCGACGGCCGTCACATAATTCTAGCTGCCCGAGACATTGACCGGCGCCAGGAAAACAAAGCAGTCCTCTTTAAGAAAACAAACCAAAAACTCTTATTTCCCTGTGCGCGCGCTGCAGAAACCTCCGCGACAGCAGGAACAAAAGTCTTTTGCTTCTTTTCTTCAGAAAAGAAGGCCTTGCTTTCTTCCCTAAAGCCTCACTCCCGTGCCTCCTCGCCGTCTTTCGGCACCAGCCCGTAAGCCGCGACCAGCGTCCACACATGCGCCGGCACCATGTTGCGCAGCCGGCGCGGGTGTTCACGCCGCAGGTGCACCACCGTCTCCGCCGCCTTCATCTCCACGCGCGTGCGCGCAAACTCCAGCCCGCGCGGCCCGATACGCGGCATCAGCCAGCCGACGATCGGCCGCGCCCAGTCGGGCATGCTGCGCACCGGCAACCCGCCGGCGGCACGTTCCACGTTCTTGATGAAGCCGGCCACCGAGCTCGCCCGCTTGCCGGCGCTGGTGGGTGCGCTGGTGCGTATCTCGTTGCCAAGTGCGGCCAGCATCTCCTCGCCGCGCTCGTTGCGGACCAGCAACCACTGCTCGCCGTGGCCGCCCATGTAGCCCACCGTGATGTCGGCCAGCACGTTGGTGTAGTCCACGCAGGTGCGGCAGGTGAGCGGGAAGAAGTCAGGCCGCAGCTTGGACAACGGCAATTTCAGGAACGGGATGGCGCGCACGCGACCGTCGGCAAAGCGCAGCTCCACGTGGTAGTCGGTGCGGAACTCCAGGTAGGTGACGGTGTCCGGCCGGTCGGTCAGCAGGGCCAGGAACTCGTGGAAGTTCTCGGTGGTGGTGTTGTCCGAACACGGCGTGCCGATGACGTAGAGCCGCTCGAAGCCCAGCTCGCGTTCCAGCGCGCGCAGGGCGTAGACCTGGCAGGGGATTCCGATCACCGCCAGGCGCGTATAGCCGCGCGCGCGGGCCGGTTCCAGCAGGGCGAGCAGCGGCGCGTAACCCATGCGCATGCCGCGGCAGGTGGCGAGGTCGGCGGGGTCGGTGACCAGCACCGGGGTCGGGCGCCAGCGGTCGTCGGGGTCGGCGGCCATCGTCAGTACGGCGTCCACCGCGCCGGTCTCCAGCAGCCGCTCGGCAAGGCGGGTGGTGATGCCGGTCCACTGCGCGCCGGGGGCAGGGTGAGCGAGCTCGGCGCGCAGCATGCGGCGGAACGGGCCGAAGAACAGCTCGTCCGTGCGGGCCGCGTCGCGGGCGCGGCCGTGCACCTGGGCCTCCATCGCCTTGTAGTCTGGGCGGATGAATTGGCAGGCATGGCCGCAGCGCTCGGGGGCGGCAGTGCGTGAGACGCCGCAATCCGTGCACAGCCCGCGCGGTGCGGCCGGCCCGATCGCGAACGGTTCCGGCGTGCGCGGCATGGCCGGTGTGGCCCCGCCCGGCGCGGTCCCGCTAGCCGCCAGGTCGTGTGTGCTCATGCGCGAACGCCTCCCAGTGTGCGGCGGCGTGATCCCAGTCGTTGTCGGCGCGCGTGGCAAGCCCGCAGGCGTGCAGCCGCGACCACAGCGCGTCGTCCTGCAGGACCAGTCGCGTCTTCTCCGCCAGGTCGTCCCAGCCGCGGCAGACAAACCCGGTGCGGCCGTGCGCCACACGCTCCTTCAACGAGCCGATGCCGAGCGTGGCCACCGGCACCCCCATGGCCACCGCCTCGGCCGCGGCCAGGCAGAAGGTCTCGGACCGGTGGCCAGGTGCCAGCAGCACGCGTGCGCCGCGCAGCACGTCCAGCACAGCGTCGTTGCCCACCCTGCGGTTGACGGCGATGGACGGCATGCCGGCCGCCAGCGCTGCATAGGCGGCGACGTCGCCCTCGCCCACGAAGGCGGACAGGCGGGCGCCGGGCAGGCGAGGGGCCACCCGGGTGCGCCACATGTCGATGACCTCGCGCAGGCCGCGATAGGCCTGGCTGGTGAAGATGGCGTGCGGGGCAGGGGGTGCGGACGCGGGTGCGGCGGCGACCACCGCCGGCGGCAGGCCGTAGGGGATGACGGCGCGGGCGCGCAAGCCAAGCAGGCGGGAGGCCAAGCGTGCCTGCTCGGTGCCGATGAACACCGCCGCCGGACGGCGCCGCCACAGCGCGGGCAAGCGCGACTTGCGCAGCTCCCGCCACAGCTCGACCTCGTTGTGGAACCAGACAATGGGCAGGCTGCAGGTCGGCAGCAGGCGCACGTCGTTGACGGCCACGCCGATGTCGGCCGCCGCCGGCTGGCCGGCCGGCAGCCAGTCCGCGCCGGCCAGGCGGCGCGGCACGGTGCTGCCGCCGCTGACGCTGACCCGGTGGCCGCGTGCGGCGAGCGCGCCGGTCAAGTGGATGAGCGCCTGCTCCGTGCCGCCCAGGCCCGCGGCGAACGGGTCGCCCGCCGGCAGGAACGGCCGGGCGCAGGCGAACACCCAGCTTTGCAGCAGGTCAGGGCTCCAGCTGGCGCGCCAGGCGGCGGGAGAGCAGCCAGCCGATGAGGCCGGACGCGGGCGCGCCGGGGATGATCAGCAGCAGGCCGATGTTGATATGCTCGATCATCATGGCGAGGCCGACGCCGAGCATCAGGCCGCCGACCAGGCCGCCGGTGACGCCGGATGAGACGCCCAGCCAGATGATGTCGCTTCGAGTGATCATGGGAAGGAAGAAAGCCTTCTTTTTGGAAAAGAGAAGCAAAAAACTTTCGGCTCCGCGTCGCGCGCTCCGGAACCGACACCCGGCTGGCCGAACATGCTCGGCAATCGCCAGGCTGTTGGTGGGCGGGTGGTGTTGCAGCCCTTTGTTCGCCCGGCTGGTCTGCTCGAGGCTCGCCGGCTCGGCCTTAAACAGGCTGAACATAGATTGCGGCTTTGATACCAGTCGCTCGAGATGTTGACCGGTGGCACAGAAAGAAAGCAGTTCTTTTTTGAAAAAAAGAACCAAAAAACTTTTGCTCCTTTGCATTTGCAATCGTCGGGTAGTCCCGGAAAACGCGCATGCTGAAGCTGCGAGGGAAAGCAAAAGTTTTTTGCTTCTTTTTTTCAAAAAAGAAGGCCTTGCTTACTTTCGCAACGGCAACTCTCCAGGCCGGACCTGCGGCGTTCAGGCACACCGCCTAGAAGCGCGGGTTGTCGAGCACGTAGAACAGCCCGGCCGACAGCAGGATCGTCACCGGCAGCGTGAACAGCCACGCCAGCGCGATGCGCGTCAGCATGCCCATCTGCACGCCCTGGCCGCCGGCGATCATGGTGCCCGCGATGCCTGACGTGATAATGTGCGTGGTGCTGACCGGCAGCCCGGTGAAGCCGGCGGTGCCGATCAGGATGGAGCCCACCAGCTCCGCGCTCGCACCCTGGCCAGGCGTCATGTGCTGCTTGCCCAGGCGCTCGCCCAGGGTCCGCACCACGCGCTTGTAGCCCACCATGGTGCCGGCGCCGAGGCACACCGCGCTCAGGATGCGCACCCAGTAGGGCGCATACTGCACCGGTGGCCCCATTTCCTTTCGCAGCTTGGCAGCTTGCGCCTTGTCCGCGGGGCTGGCGTGCGCGTCCTCGCCCACCTGCTTGAGTTCGGCGAGCACGAAGTAAACGTCGCCGCGCAGCTGCGACTTGGTGGCGCGGATCTGCGCGGCTCCGTTTTTCGGCGCCTGCGCCGTGCTGTCTTTCGGCGTCCCCGCCGTGCTGTCCTTCGGCGTCTCCGCCGTATTGGGTTTCGGCATCTCCGCCGCGGTGGCGGCCAGGTTCGGGCCGGATTGCTGCAGCGTGGTGGCGGCTTCCAGCGCCTGGTCTTTCAGGTCGTCGCCGTAATGCTGGATCAGCGGGATGGCGGCGCCCGCGTTCCGGCTGATCTGCGAGAGTTGCTGCGGCACGTTCGGGTTCAGCGCGTAGCTGGCCGGCATCAGGCCGATGATGGTCAGCATGATGAGGCCGATGCTCTTCTGCCCGTCATTGGTCCCGTGACTGAAGCTGACCGAGGTGCAGGTGAGAATGAGCAGCCCGCGCAGCCACAGGACCGGAGGCTTTCCCTCCTCGGGCGGCTCGAACAGGTGGCCGCGGCGCACGACCAGGCGAAGCAGGGCGTAGAGGCCGCCAGCGCCCACCAGGCCCAGGATGGGCGATATCGCCAGCGCCTTGAGCACGGTGATGATCTGGTGCCAGTCGACACCCTGGCCCAGGCCGCGGGAGCGCAGCAGCGCGTCGCCGCACGCCACCCCGATCAGCGCGCCGATGATGCAGTGGCTGCTGCTGTTGGGAATGCCGAACAGCCAGGTGGCGACGTTCCAGAAGAGTGCCGAGACGAAGATGGCGACCAGCATGGGCACCGCCGGCGAGCCGTCCGGCGGGGTCAGCACGTCCGGCGGCAATATCTCCACCAGCGCGTAGGCCACCGAGATGCCACCCACCATGACGCCGATGAAGTTCAGCAATCCCGACCATACGACGGCGGGCACCGGCTTGAGCGCGTTGGTGTAGATGACGGTGGCGACCGCGTTCGACGTGTCGTGAAAGCCGTTGGTGGCTTCGAAAGCCAGCACCAAGATAAAGCAGAACACCAGCATGGCGATGATCAGGCCGGAGGCGGGTGCGATGTGGGCGAGCATGTGTCTGTCTCAGGCTGGGGTGCCGCCTGTAACGCGCCTGTGTCCATTTCGACACTGTGAATGTTGAATGACGGGTCTGGCGTCAGGTGTTCGCGCTTGGTCCGGCAACGCGCTGTCGCGTGCGGCCTGCGTCCCACATCTTGGTCATCCGCGTTGCCGACGGAACGGCTGCGGTTGGCCTTTGAAGGAAATCTGGGCCATGCGACCGTAGGCGCGTCCACACGGCGGACAGGATCAGGATGTAGTTGTCCAGCTTTGGCGCGCCATGGCGGCTGCCAGGTCCTCGCGTTCCCCGAACCGCAAGCGCCCGTTCCGGCCGCCGGCCACAAGGCAGTTTAGCATTGCGGAACGAAGTCGATTTCCGGAGACTCCCGCTCGTCGTTGCCATGCCAAATAAAGGTGGCAGACTCAGACCCGGAGACCGGCGATGCGTGTGATGGTCTTGGTAAAGGCAACCCGCGACAGCGAGACGGGCGCGCCCCCCGCGCCCGAGGCGATGGAGGCGATGGGCAAGTTCAACATCGAGCTGCACGCCGCTGGCATCCTCCTCATGGCCGAGGGCCTGAAGCCCACCTCCAGGGCGAAGCGCGTCGCGTTCGACGGTCCCGGCCGCACGGTCGTCGACGGGCCGTTTGCAGACACGCGCGAGCTGGTCGCCGGCTTCTGGCTTTGGGAGGTCAAGGACATGGACGAGGCGGTCGCCTGGGCGAAGCGCTGCCCCAATCCAATGCCGGGGCCAAGCGAGATTGAGATCCGGCCGTTGTTCGACGCGGCCGAGATTGAGGCGATGTTGCCGCCAGGCGTCGCGGAGGTGCGGCGCGAACGTATCCAGCAATGGGAGGCCAGCAACGCGGCGAACCAAACCAGGGGCCTGACGTAGCGGTGAAGAAGCGGCGGCAAGGAGAAGCAAGGCCTTCTTTTTCGAGAAAAAGAAGCAAAAAGCTTTTGTCGCGGCTGTCGCGGTTCTTTCCGGCGAGCGCGCGACAGCGGAGACAAAAGTTTTTTGGTTCTTTTTTTCAAAAAAGAACTGCTTTCTTGCTTGTCGCTAGGCTCGGCAGGGCCGCCTGACGCGTCGGCCGCGGAGTTTGACAAACCCGGGTGCTTCATCCTAGACGCTTGGGCTTCGGATTGCCGGGAACGTGGACGAGCCTCCGGGGCTCGCTCCCGCCAAACGCGCTTGTCGTCTGGCCTACCGGTGCAACAAGCCCACCAGCGGGACAACCTGCCGGGCACACCACAGGAGTAATCCGCGCATGACCAAGCGGACCGAGAGCAAGTTCAAGATCGACCGCCGCCTGGGCGTCAATCTTTGGGGCCGGGCGAAAAGCCCGATCAACAAGCGCGAATACGGCCCCGGCCAGCACGGCCAGCGCCGTAAGTCCAAGCCCAGCGACTTCAACATCCAGCTCAAGGCCAAGCAGCGCCTGAAGGGCTATTACGGCAACATCGGCGAGAAGCAGTTCCGCAAGTATTACGAGGAAGCAGTGCGCCGCCGCGGCGACACCTCGGAGAACCTGATCGAGCTGCTCGAGCGCCGGCTGGACGCGGTGATCTACCGCCTGAAGTTTGCCATCACCCCGTTCGCCTCACGCCAGTTCGTCAACCATGGGCACGTCACGGTGAACGGCCGCAAGGTCAACATCTCCAGCTTCCAGGTGCGCGATGGCGACGTGATCGAGGTGAAGGAGAAGTCCAAGCAGATGGCCGTGGTGCTGGACGCCACGCAGAGCAACGAGCGCGACGTGCCGGAATACCTCGAAGTGGACCACCGCGCGATGAAGGGGCGGTTTGCGCGGGCGCCTAAGCTGACGGACGTGCCTTATCCGGTCAGCATGGAGCCTAACCTGGTGGTCGAGTTCTACTCCCGGTAAAGGCAAGCGCTCCTTTTTTCAACAAAGAAGCAAAAGACTTTCGCGTGCGCTGTCGCGGGCGGCTGGAATGATGTGTTCCACGCCTGTCCCGACACGGCTGCGCACACTCGCGTCTGTTGGCTAGACTATCCAGCGCTTGTGGTTGGTGCGGAGCGCAACTGTCACACTGGAACGTCACGCACCATGACGGCTACGTGACCCACGCGGTTCCGCATAAGCTGCACAACCTGACGACGTCAGGCTGGGCCGGCTTGTACCGACTGGCGTTGATGCTGACCCATCGAAAGCAAGCAGTCCTTTTTTGAAAAAGGACCAAAAAACTTTTGACTCCGCTGTCGCGCGCTCTTCGGAAAGGTCCGCGACAGCGGAGTCAAAAGTTTTTTGCTTCTTTCTTTCAAAAAAGAAGGCCTTGCTTGCTTCGGAACGATCAACCTTCAGGCGGGTTGGAATCAGTTGCGCACACGTGTCAGGGCGGCGAGTAGTTGATCATGCCGACGACCTCCGAATCCACGCAATCGCCGCACGGCCCATCACTGTTGCCCGGGCCGCCGAGGAAGTTCAGCGCTGCAACAGTGCCGTCCGCGGAAGGCGCCACACGCGCACCCGCGACGATCCTGCCGGACGTGACGCTCTGCGTCCCGATCTTGCCGGTGAACACCAGGGTGACGGCGTTGGCGTTGGGAACGGCATCGCTGGTGTCGAGCGGATCGCCCAGCCCGCGAAAGTAGAACAGGCCGGTCGAAGGATGCGTCCTCTTGTCGTTGCTGTTGCCCGGAACGATGGTGACTCTTCTGCCTGGCTTGATCGTGCCGATGCGGTAGGCATCCCGCGGCACGCTCTCCGCGGTATCCGCCAGCATCGTGAGGTAG
This sequence comes from Acetobacteraceae bacterium, assembly GCA_965198755.1. Taxonomy (GTDB): domain Bacteria; phylum Pseudomonadota; class Alphaproteobacteria; order Acetobacterales; family Acetobacteraceae; genus BOG-908. The sequence continues at coordinate 894,001 of OZ240673.1, read as the reverse complement.
GCGTCCGTGATGGCGAGCGTGCCGGTATTGGCGATCTGGAAGGCCGGTGCGTCGATCGGCGCGTAGGTCTTCGCGGCCGGGGAGGGCTTCGCAGCTTCACCCTGGTGTTCGCCGGAATCCCGGACAGCCTGGGCCATGCGCACCTTGGCCGGCGGATCGACAGCGTCGGCCGCGTAGGCGCACTTTGGCGAGTAGTAGCAGACCGAGATGGTCCCAAGCGCCGTTTGCGCATACGCGGTGGATGCGACGCTGAAGGCAACGAAGGCAAGCATGGCAATACGGCTCATGGCAGAATGCTCCGTTTGTAAACCCGGGCAGTCACGTGACGCACGGCGTGCCGAAGACCAAAGCAAATATTGTATGCATCGAGACACAGCCCGGCGTACGAAGTCATAGTCTAGGGAACCATACCGTTGCAAGATGTGCTGTTCCCGGTGGCGTTCTACCTAAGGTTTTACTGCGCAGCGCGGGCTCGTCAGAGTGTCCGCCAATGAACATTCGCCAGACTGCCTGCCGTCACGGCATGCCGGCGGTCGCGCCTGCAGCCGGCACCCGGTCCACCGTGGCGGCCGTTGAGGCTCGTCCCCGTGTCGCAAGCGGCACCCCTGCCCGGAACGGCACGAAAGCCACGCCTCACCATCGCAGAACAGCGTGACGAAGTTCTCCCTTTCTGCCGCTTGGCGACGCAGCGCCCGCCCGGAAGCCGTCATAAACCGCGCCTACGCAAGCTGGCGCCAGCCGCAAGCCAAGGCCAGCCGCGCGCCTGAGGGCTTGCGCATCAGCCTGGTCCTTCCAGTCTGCGACACCAACCCCACCCACCTGGCCGAAGCCATCGCCTCCGTCCGTGCCCAAACCTACACCAACTGGCAGCTCTGCATCGCCGACGACGCGAGCACGGACGCGCACATCGCCCCTGCGCTCGCTGGCGCTGCGTACGCAGACCTGCGCATCACCACCCTGCGCCTGCCGCGCCGCGCCGGCATCGCCGCGGCCAGCAACGCTGCCCTCCGCTTGGCCACCGGCGCCTACGTCGGTTTTCTCGACCACGACGACCTGCTCGCCCGGCACGCTTTGGCGCGCATGGCCGCCGCCATCGTCGAGCACCCCCAGGCGGACCTGCTGTTCTCCGATGAGGACCAGCTCAGCGGGACCAAGTTCTGCGCCCCTTACTTCAAGCCCGGCTTCGACCCCGAACTCCTGCTCGCCCAGAACCTGGTGGGGCACCTGGCCCTCTACCGGCGCGGCCTGCTCGACCGGCTGGACGGCTTTGCCTCCGGCCTCGACGGCAGCCAGGACTGGGACCTCGCTTTGCGCGCCACACGCGCCGTGCCGCCGGCCCGCATCCGTCACGTGCCCGACGTGCTGTATCACTGGCGCCAGCACGCTGCCTCGTTCTCAACCCAGGCGCCGGATCGCGCCAGGCAGGCCGGGCTGCGCGCCGTGCAGGCACAGCTGCCGCCGGGCACGGCCGCCTCGCCAGACCCTGCGCTGCCGCAATGGCTGCGCGTCACCCACCCGCTGCCCACGCCGGCGCCCACCCTCTCCGTCATCGTCAGGCCCGGCTTCACACCGCCGGAAGACCCCGACTACCCCGCTTTCGAGGTCGTCGAGGGCGGGCTTTCCGCCGCCGCCCGCGCCACCGGACAGGTGCTGCTGTTCGTCTGCGCCGGCCTGCACGCGCCAGCACCGGGCTGGGCCGCCACGCTGGTGGCCCAGACGATGCGGCCGGAGGTGGGCGCCGCCGGCCCGCGCATCGACCACCCGGACGGCCGCATCGCCCAGTCCGGCCTGATTTTGCACCCCAGGCGCATCGCCGAGACGCTCTCGCCGGACTCCGATGCAGCCGACCCCGGCTACCGCGGCCAGTTCGGCCTCACCCGCTCGGTCTCTGCCCTGTCGCTGGATTGCCTGGCCGTCCGCCGCGACGCCTTTCAGGCCGCCGGCGGCCTGGACGCCGCCTTCGGCCCCTACGCCGGCGTGGATTTTTGCCTGCGCCTGGCGCGCGCCGGCCTGCGCTGCGTGTGGACCCCGCAGGCCCGCCTCCGCTATGCCAAGAGTCCCCGCCCTGCAGCCGACCCCGAGGCCGCCCGCATGATGCAGGCGCGGTGGGGCGACATCCTGGTCCGCGACCCCTATCTCAACCCCAACCTGACCGTCCGCAACACCACGCTCGCTTTGGCGCCGCGCCAAGCCGCGCAGAGAAAGGCCTATGATTCATGAGTGCCGCCGAGGAGATCGCCAGACGGCGCACCTTCGCCATCATCTCCCACCCCGACGCCGGCAAGACCACGCTGACCGAGCGCCTGCTGCGCGCCGGCGGCGCCATCCAGCTCGCCGGCAACGTACGCGCCAAGGGCGAGCGCCGCCGCACCCGCTCTGACTGGATGGGCATCGAGCGCGAACGCGGCATCTCCGTGGTCACCTCGGTGATGACCTTCGAATATGGCGGCTGCGTCTACAACCTTCTCGACACGCCCGGCCACGAGGATTTCTCCGAAGACACCTACCGCACGCTGACGGCGGTGGATTCCGCGGTGATGGTGATCGACGCCGCCAAGGGCATTGAGGCGCGCACGCGGAAACTGTTCGAGATCTGCCGCCTGCGCGACATCCCGATCATCACCTTTGTCAACAAGATGGACCGTGAATCGCGCGACCCGTTCGAGCTGCTCGACGAGGTTGCCAGCACGCTGGCACTCGACACGTCGCCGGCCACCTGGCCGGTCGGCCGCGCGGCGGACTTCGTCGGCACCTACGATTTGCACACGCGCGACCTGCGCCTCAGTCACGAGCTCTCCCAATCCGACGCCCGCATGCAAGCCCTTGGCGAGGAACTCGAGTTGGTGCAGGCCGCACTTCCCGAGTGGGACCGCGAGAGCTTCAACGCCGGCGCGCTGACCCCGGTGTATTTCGGCAGTGCGATGCGCGAGATCGGCGTGCTCGACCTGCTCGACGCGCTGGCCCGCTTCGGCCCGCCGCCGCGCGACCAGGCGGCCGACACCCGCCTGGTGCAGGCCGGCGAAGACCGCCTGACCGCGCTGGTCTTCAAGATACAGGCCAACATGGACCCCAACCACCGCGACCGCATGGCCTTTGCCCGCATCTGCTCCGGCCGCCTCGAACGCGGCATGAAGCTGCGCCAGGTGCGCACCGGCAAGACCATCCCGCTGACCGCGCCGCAGTTCTTCTTCGCCCGCGACAGGCAACTCGCCGAGGAAGCGTTCGCCGGCGACGTCGTCGGCATCCCCAACCACGGCACCCTGCGCATCGGCGACACGCTCACCGAAGACGAGGACCTGCAGTTCCTCGGCGTGCCCAGCTTCGCCCCTGAAATCCTCCGCCGCGTGCGCCTGGAGGACGCGATGAAAGCGAAAAAATTACGTCAAGCCCTACAGGAATTGGCAGAAGAAGGCGTAGTGCAGCTGTTCCGCCCGCAGGACGGCAGCCAGCCGATCGTGGGCGTCGTGGGCACCTTGCAGCTCGACGTGCTGCAGGCGCGTCTGGCCGGCGAGTACGGCGTCGGCATCGGCTTCGAGCCCACGCCCTACAACCTGGCGCGCTGGGTGTCGGGCGACCGGACGCGGCTGGCGCAGTTCGCGCAGGACCAGCGCACCGCCATGTCGGACGACGTGGACGGCGACCCGGTGTTCCTCGCCACGTCGGCGTTCACGTTGAGGCGGACAGTGGAGCAGAACGCCGAGCTTAGCTTTCGGGATATCAAGGATCACAAGGCTGGCTCGACGGTTTAGCAAGGAAGCAAGCAGTTCTTTTTTGAAAAAAAGAACCAAAAAACTTTTACTTCGGCTGTCGCGGCTTTTTCCGGCGAGGGCGCGACAGCAGACAAAAGTGTTTTGGTTTTCTTAAAAAAGTATCGCTTGCTTTCTCAGTGTGCCGGGCTGATCAGCGCCGGCCGCGCACGCCACGCCGAAATCGGAGCGATCTTAAGCATGTCCACGATCAGCTGAGGGTCCTGCGCCAGCACGGCCAGATAAAACGCGGCCAGGCGTTCCGTGTCGCTGGCGTCCGACGTGGCGAGCTGATATGGCGCAAGCTTGGCCATGCACTCGGAAATAGTCGCGTCGGGCGGCGTGTTGGTCGCGATCGGCGGGTTGTATTTAAGTTGCGGCACGACGTGGTTCGCCATATCGCGGTGCACGCCCTGAGCGTGGGTGATGCGGCCGGTGACGAGCCAAACTGTCTGCACGGCGACGGTGAGGAAGTCCTCGGTCACCATGCGATGCCATAGGCCTTGGTCCTTCGCCTCGCCGTCGATCTGCAACGGAATCCAGGCTGTCCAGGTTTCTGGTGGGTAGTGAAACGTGCCAAACACCGCGACGTGGTAGTCGCGGATCACGTTCCAGCGAAGCGACGGCGTTCCCGGCTCGAAATTCTCATTGCCGTTTCGGGCAGTGAAGTCGGCGTCCATAAGGGCGTTGCTGATGGCGAGCCAGATGCCATCATCGATTGGGCGACAATAACGTTGGCTGACGGCGATCGCGTATCGCCGCGCGACGACTCCTGCCATGTTGGATTGCTTGACCACGCCGAGTGCCATGCGGCCGTAAGGATCGTTCAGCGCGATCAGTTTTTCGTAGTATGCCGTCCTGTCCCTACGTTTTCTCAAGGTGTCGAGCTGCGTGAGTGTCGCATCATCGTAACTCATTTCCGGACCTCATGTTGAGCGAGATAGGCCGCGATGCGTGCATGGATGTCCCGCCACTGCGGCGCGAGCGCTTGTGGGTAGCTCGCCTTGATGATCAGGTTGGCGGCGACGAAGGTCTGCGCACAAGCCGGGTCAACCACTGGCCCGTCCTTCATTATGCAGTCGATGAACTCTTGGGGTTGGTCGATCGGTTCCCTTACGAATATTTCATGGTGCAACGCGTCACTGATCTGGGGGTCTGTTTCCACTTTCTGCATGCCCTCGCCAGGCTGGGCCTGGGCTGGACCGCCAGCGCCGGAGGCCGCGGTCAACGGCCTCAGGTGACCTGATGAGCGTTCCTTGATACCGCTGCTCAGGAAGGCTGCTGCGGAAACGGCCGACGGCATGTCAGCCAACAGCTTGGCTTCTGGCACCGCCTGACCGTTCACCGGCGCCGCGCTGTTGGCCAGCACCCGCACGATTGTGCGCGGCGGCCAAGCCGCTTTCTCCGCCGGCGTCAGCGGCCGCATCTCAGGCCAGGCAAACTCGATCAGCATGTCCCCGACCGGTCCGGATTCCTTGCCGCCCATGAACAGTGCGGGCGGAAAGGCGTAGCTGTGCCCGCCGATCAGTGTTGTTTCGGGCGCCGCAGCGCATGGAACGGTGGCAAACGCCAAAAGCAACGTGGCTTGGCTCGTTCGTCTCATTCAGCAAGCCTCGTCGTCGGAAATACCTGATCCTATGCCGCCCCGTGCGCCTTTCAAACGGCCGCACTCCGTCCATCAACTCCCTCGCGCGCTTTCCAGTGAGTCCGCGACAGCGCTGACAAAAGTTTTTTGGTTCTTTTTTTCAAAAAAGAACCGCTTGCTTTCCCTTCAAAGCCACCCCTTGCGCCAGAAGATGCCCAACGGCACCGCGATGCTCAGCGCAATCAGCGTCAGCGCGTAAGGATACCCGTACGTCCACCCCAGCTCAGGCATGTTGTGAAAGTTCATGCCATACATGCTGGCGATGAAGGTCGGCGGTATGCCCACGATGCTCACCACGGTCAGCACCTTGATGGTGTCGTTCTGCTCGATGCTGATGAAGCCGAGCGTTGCGTCCAGCAGGAACTGCATGCGGTCCTGCAGCTGGATGTCGTAATCGTTGAGCGATGCCACGTCGTGGTCCAGCGTGGCCAGGCGCCGGCGGTCGTCCGGCGAGACCCAGTCCGGCTGCGTCTCAGCGACGAAGCGCACGATGCGGCCCAAGCCGAGCAGGCTGTCGCGCAACTGGGAGACGCGCGCGCCTGTCTCGCCGATGCTGGCCAGGGTCGCCTGCAGGAAGTCGGTGCGCCGCTTGCCGGACAGGCTGCCGGTCGGGCCGTTCTGGAACAGCGAGGCGGACAGCAGGTCCATCTCACCGCCGAGATGCTCGAGCACGTCGGCCAGCCGGTCCACCAGCGCCTCCAGCAGCCCGAGAAACGGGTGAACGCCGGACCGCGCGGTCGCCTCGCGCCAATCCTGTGCGAAGTGTTCGACCACGTTTGAGGCGGCGAACCGCACCGTCAGCAGGCGGTCCTGGGAGACCACGAAACCGAGCGGCGCCATCACCGGCGCGCCCGCGTCCGCGCGACTCAGCATCGGCGTGGTCAGGTAAAGGGCAGCGCCTTCTTTGATCAGGCGCGAGGAGGTCTCGATCTCGGCCACCTCCTCGCGTAGCGGCACGCGCAGCCCGGTGGCCTGCGCAACCTGGCGGGCTTCGGCCGGGGTCGCGCGGTCAAGGTCGATCCACACGGCGCCGGCTTGCGCACCGGGAACGGGAGGCGCCTGTCCGGACATCGAATGCAGCATAATACCCCCTCGATCATCGTGCCGAGCGACCCAGATGTCTGACCCACGGTGCCGAGACCTGACAAGAGCCGCGCTGTTGCGCTAGTTTGCCAGCTTGGCCACCAGGAGACAGACGTGAACCATAGCCCCACCCTGCCCCTGCGGCCCAATACCTTGCGCTCCGGCCCGGACGCTCAGGGCCGCTTCGGCGCCTATGGCGGCCGCTTCGTGGCCGAAACGCTGATGCCGCTGGTGCTCGAGCTGGAGGCCGCCTACGAGGCCACCAAGCGAGACCCGAGCTTTCAGACCGAGCTTGACTACTACCTGAAGGACTACGTGGGCCGCCCCAGCCCGCTGTGGTTCGCCGAGCGGCTGACCAAGGCGCTTGGCGGTGCGAAAATCTACTTCAAGCGCGAGGAGCTGAACCACACCGGCGCCCACAAGGTGAACTCCTGCATGGGGCAGATCCTGCTGGCCCGCCGCATGGGCAAAACGCGGATCATCGCCGAGACCGGCGCCGGCCAGCACGGTGTGGCCACCGCGACCGTCTGCGCGCTGATGGGCATGCCCTGCGTGATCTACATGGGCGAGGTGGACGTGGAGCGGCAGAAGCCGAACGTGTTCCGCATGCGCCTGCTCGGCGCCGAGGTGGTCCCGGTGACCACCGGCGCCGGCACGCTGAAGGACGCGATGAACGAGGCGATGCGCGACTGGGTCGCCAACGTTACCGACACCTACTTCCTGCTCGGCACGGTGGCCGGCCCGCACCCCTATCCCGCCATGGTGCGCGACTTCCAGAGCGTCATCGGCACCGAGGCGCGCGCGCAGATGATGCAGGCCGAAGGCCGCCTGCCGGACGTGGTGATCGCCAGCGTCGGCGGCGGCAGCAACGCCATGGGCATCTTCCACCCGTTCCTCGACGAGCCGTCCGTGCGCCTGATCGGCGTCGAAGCCGCCGGCCGCGGCCTGGACAGCGGCGCCCAGGCCGCCAGCATCGAGCGCGGCCGCCCCGGCGTGCTGCACGGCAATCGCACCTACCTGCTGCAGGACGACGACGGCCAAATCACCGAGGCGCACAGCATCAGCGCCGGGCTCGACTACCCGGGCATCGGCCCCGAGCACGCCTGGCTGCACGACATCGGCCGCGCGGAGTACGTGGGCATCACCGACGACGAGGCGCTGGCCAGCTTCCAGCTGTGCTGCCGCACCGAGGGGATCATCCCCGCCTTGGAATGCGCGCACGCTTTGGCGCACATCGAGAAGATCGCGCCGACGATGGGCAAGGACGACATCATCCTGATGAATTTGTCGGGGCGGGGCGACAAGGACATTTTCACGGTGGCTGAGCATCTCGGGGCAAAACTGTGAGCAAGGCCATCTTTTCTGAAGAAAAGAAGCAAAAGACTTTTGTCACGGCTGTCGCGGACTCATCCGCACGGCACAATCCAGGGATCAAAAATTTTTTGGTTCTTTTTTTCAAAAAAGAACTGCTTGCTTCATGAGCCGCATAGAAGCTCGCTTTGCCGCCCTCAAACGCGAAGGCCGCGGCGCGCTGATCCCGTTCCTCGAAGCTTACGACCCTGACCCCGCCACCAGCATGGCCATCCTTCAGGGCATGCCGGCGGCCGGCGCCGACCTGATCGAGATCGGCATGCCGTTCACCGACCCGATGGCGGACGGGCCCACCATCCAGGCGGCCGGCCGCCGCGCGCTGGCCGCCGGCGGCTCGGTCTGCCACACCCTGGCCATGGTGCGGCAGTTTCGCGCCGAGGACGACGCCACGCCCGTGGTGCTGATGGGCTACCTCAACCCGATCCTCGCCTACGACCCGCGGCGCTTCTGCATGGACGCCGCCGCCGCCGGCGTGGACGGGCTGATCATCGTGGACTTGCCCACCGAGGAAGCCGCCTTGCTGGCCACCCACGCCAGCGAGAACGGGCTGGACATCATCCGCCTGGTCGCCCCCACCACGGACGCCAAGCGGCTGCCGCAGGTGCTGCTGGGCTGCTCGGGCTTCGTCTACTACGTCAGCATCACCGGGGTGACAGGCACGCGCACCGCGTCGGCCGACGAGTTGAGCGTGGCGATCCCCCGGATACGTGCAGTGACCGGCCTGCCGGTCGCGGTGGGGTTCGGGGTGCGCTCGCCGGCGCAGGCGGCCGCCGCGGTACAGGTGGCCGACGCGGCGGTGGTTGCCTCGGCGCTGATCGACACCCTGGCCGCCAGCCTGGATGCGGACGGGCGCGCCGGTCCCGATACAGTCAGGCGCGTGCTGGACCAGGTGCGCGATCTGGCGTCCGCCATAGCGGCCACGTCAGCCCGCAAAAACTCGGCCGAGCACAGCCCGCTCCATGCCTAGGGGCCTGCTGATCGGGTGCGCCCTAGTCCTGTGGCCGATGGCGATCGCTGGAAGTGCCTTCGTCATGGCCTGGTTGCGGGAAGCGGTGCGTCAGCGGCGAGTGCGGCTCATGCCCGGCGTGGCAGGTTTGTTCGATGTCTTTGTGCCGGCCACGCTTCTCGGCCCAGCGCTGGCCGGCCTCGTCTACGCCGTTGTCATGATCCACACAGAACACGGCAACAGTGTTCTTGGGCCGCTTTTCAGCGGTGCGATGCTGTCGGTGTTTTTCTTCTGGCCGCTCGGTGTCGCCGCTTTTCTGATTGGCGTCGTTCACCGGGTTTACTGGTCGCAGAACGTGTTGGGGGAAGATGCTGCGGCCTCGCCGGGCCAGGTGATACCAGCAGCCCCGGCACTCGCCGGCGGCAAGAAAGCAAGGCCTTCTTTTTCGAGAAAAAGAAGCAAAAAGCTTTTATCCTGGCTGTCGCGGACCTTCCCACAGACGGGTACCCAGGAGATAAAAGTTTTTTGGTTCTTTTTTTCAAAAAAGAACTGCTTCCTTCGCTTCGCACCGGTCATCGCCCCGAGCTTTGGCCCGCATGGCTGCACTCAGCGTCGTACCTGTCGCTGGTGAGCTGTTCTGGTTGACGCGTCCGATGAACCTCGATTTCTGAAATGGCGGCCTGCACTCGTTCCCGGCGGAATGGCGTCGAGCCGAGCGACTTCCCGCACCTCAGGGGATCACACACATGAGCTGGCTCACCGAATACGTCCGCCCCAGAATACGCGCCGTGCTGGGCCAACGCACCGACGTGCCGGACAATCTCTGGTCGCAGTGCCCCGCCTGCCAGCAGATGATCTTCACCAAGGAGCTGGAGAAGACCCAGCGCGTCTGCAGCCATTGCGGCCACCACATGCGCGGCACCGCGCCCGAGCGCCTGGCCTGGACCTTCGACGAGGCCGGCTTCACGCGCATCGAACTGCCAAAGGCGCCGGCCGACCCGCTCACCTTCCGCGACCAGAAACGCTACTCCGAGCGCTTGCGCGAGGCGCGCGCCAAGACCGGGCTGGACGACGCGCTGGTGGTCGCCCACGGCACGATCTGCGGCGCGCCGGCCGTCGTGGCGGTGATGGAGTTCAACTTCATGGGCGGCTCGATGGGCGCTGCGGTGGGCGAGGGGATCGTGGCGGCGGCCAGGCTCGCCGTGCTGCAGCAGGCGCCGCTGGTAGTGTTCACCGCCTCCGGCGGCGCGCGCATGCAGGAGGGTGCGGTCAGCCTGATGCAGATGCCGCGCACCACCATCGCCGCGATGATGCTGCGTGAGGCACGGCTGCCGTTCATCGTGGTGCTGACCGATCCCACCACCGGCGGAGTGACCGCCAGTTTCGCCATGCTGGGCGACATCCAGATTGCCGAACCGGGCGCGCTGATCGGCTTCGCCGGCGCCCGCGTCATCGAGCAGACCGTACGCGAGACGCTTCCCGAGGGTTTCCAACGCGCGGAGTACCTGCTGGAGCACGGCATCGTCGACATGGTGGTCCGCCGCCCCGAGATGCGCGAGACGCTGGGGCGGGTGATCGGGCTGCTGCGGCCTTGGGCGCCAACGGCGACAGTCGAAGCTGTCGAGATGCCGGTGGAAGAGCTAGCGGAATCGGCTACTCCGGCGGTCGTGTAAGCTGGCGGCGCCCTGCGCATCATGAGTTGCGGAGAACGTTCGATGAAAATCAAGGCGGAGGCGATGTGGCTATCGCTAAAGATGTTCAGCCCCGCGCTAGTCCTGTATCTGGCCGGCCTTGCCGGTACGGTTGGCCATTGGTCACATCCGCCACCATTGGTCTACAGCCTGTGCATCGCGTCAGGTTTGGCCTACCAGGGACTGGTGTTCCTGTGCGGGCCTGAAGACCTCCTGCTCCGACTACGGGAGACGTCTTTTCAACCGCTAACTGCATTACGCTGGGTCGGAGGAGCCCTGCTCGTGATGGCCGCAATGCTGGCTGCAAGCGCCATTTTGCGCTGACCGTTTCACGCCTTGACAAGCGACCTCATCCCCCGACCGGCCATCGACGCCACCCCCGGCCGCGCCGACGCAATCATCGATCGCCTCCACAGCCTCTACCCGCGCCTGATCGACCTCAGCCTCGATCGCGTCGTCCGCCTGCTGCACCAGCTCGGCGACCCGCAGGACCACCTCCCCCCGGTGGTCCACGTCGCCGGCACCAACGGCAAGGGCAGCACCTGCGCCTTCCTGCGCGCCATCGGCGAGGCTGCAGGCTGGCGCGTCCACGTCACCACCTCGCCACACCTGGTGCACCTGCGCGAGCGCTTCCGCGTCGCCGGAGAGCTCGTCACCGACGCCGCACTCGCCGACACGCTGGCAGAGATCGAGCGTGTCAACGACGGCGCGCCGATCACCGTATTCGAGGCGCTGGTGACGTGCGGCTACACGCTGTTCAGCCGCACGCCGGCCGATGTCTGCGTGGTGGAGGTCGGTCTGGGCGGCCGCTACGACGCCACCAACGTCATCGCGGCACCCGCCGCCTGCGCCATCACCTCCATCTCGCTCGACCACCAGGACTTCCTCGGCGACAGGCTGGACCGCATCGCCTGGGAAAAGGCCGGCATCATGAAACCGGGCCGCCCGGTGGCCACCGGCACCCAGGAGCCAGACGTGCTCGCGATGCTGCGCGCCTGCGCCTCCGACGCAGGCGCCATCCTGCTGGAACGGGGCAGGGACTGGTCGGCCGAGGCAACGCGGGACGGATTGCGGTTCAACGATGCCGCGGGCGAGCTGCACCTGCCCGCGCCGTCCCTGCCGGGGGCGCACCAGATCGACAACGCCGGCACCGCGATGGCGGCCCTGCGTGCGTCCGGGTTGAGCGTGCCCGACGCCGCCTATGCCGGCATTGCCCGGGCCGAATGGCCGGCGCGGCTGCAGCGCCTGCACGGCCGGCTCGCCGGGATGCTGCCCGGCGGGTTCGCGCTGTTCCTCGATGGTGGCCACAATGCCAGCGCCGGGCTCGCTTTGGCGGAGCAGCTGCGCGCCTGGTCCGACGGGGAGATCCACCTCGTCGTCGGCATGAAGCAGAGCAAGGACGCGAGCGGCTTTCTGGCTCCGCTGCTGCCCTACGCGAGCTCGGTGTGGGCGGTGCAGGAGCCTGGTCAGCATCTCGCGGCGCCGGTGGACAGCATCATCGCTGCCGCGGGAGGACGCGCCAGCGCAGGGCCGGACGTGGCCGGCGCACTGCAGAAGATAGCCGGCCTGCAGCCGGGACGGGTGCTGATCTGCGGCAGCCTGTATTTGGCCGGCGAGGTGCTGAAGCTGGACGCGTTCACATAGCAGCGAGGCGCACCGTCTGGTTACCCGCCCGCAAAACTTCGGTTACCTCTCGTCGATAATGCTGCGTCGCAGCGTACGTGTAACGCGAAGAAGGTATGTATCATGAAGTTCTGGATTGTGGGCGTGACGGCGATGCTGAGCCTGATGGCGATGGGGCCGTTCTGAAGCAAGCAAGCGGTTCGTTTGCAAAAGAACCAAAAGAGCGCGTGCTGCAAGACCATCGCGACACCAGGGACAAAAGTCTTTTGCTTCTTTTCTTCAGAAAAGAAGGCCTTGCTTCCTTCCCGAACAATGTAAGTCCAAAACCTACCATCACTCGTGTTGCAAAGATCGCTCTTTAGGCCGCCGAGGGATAGTCGGTGTAGCCCTTCGGACCCTGGCTATACCAGGTCGCCATGTCGTCCGCATTTAGTGCATCGCCGTTCTTGAATTTTTTTGGCAAGTCGGGATTGGCGATGAACGTGCGCCCGAAGGCGATCGCGTCGGCCACCCCGCTGTCGAGCTGCGCCTGGCCGTTTTGCGCGCCGTAATCCGAGTTCAGCACCAGCTTGCCACCGAACACGCGCCGCATTGCTGGCGCGATCGCCGGCACCTCGCCGCGCCCGAACGTGCCTTCCAGGCCGGGCTCACGCAATTCAAGGAACGCGATGCCGACCGCGGACAAAGCTGCGGCCGCTGCCGTGAACAGCGCCTCGGGGTTGCTGTCGTTCACGCCCTGCGTGTCGCCGTTCGGGGACAGCCGAACCCCGGTCCGGTCGGCGCCCACCGTGTCGGCCACTGCTTGCGCCACCTCGCGCAGCAGGCGGATGCGGTTCTCGATTGGGCCGCCATACGCATCGTCGCGGACGTTCGAGTTGTCGCGCAGGAACTGGTCGATCAGGTAGCCATTCGCCGCGTGCACCTGCACGCCGTCGAAGCCCGCCTGCATCGCGTGCCGCGCCGACGTGCGATACGCGTCGAGCAGGGCAGGGATCTCGTCAATCGGCAGGGCGCGCGCCTGCTCGTAGGGTAGCCGCCCCTGATACGTGTAAGCCTTGCCGGGGCCGGTAGTGGCGGAAGCCGAGACCGGCGGCTTGTCCGGCGTAAAGCTCGGGTGCACCAGGCGCCCCATGTGCCAGAGCTGCGCCACGATACGCCCGCCGGCGCGGTGCACTGCCTCGGTGACCGGCTTCCAGCCCTCCACGTGCGCGCTGCTCCACAGGCCCGGGGCGTACGGCCAGCCAAGGCCCTGCTGGCTAATGCCGGTCGCCTCCGAGATGATCAGACCGGCCGTGGCGCGCTGGGCGTAGTACTCGGCCATCAGCGGCGTCGGCACGTGGTCGCGCGTGGCGCGGCCGCGGGTGAGCGGCGCCATGAAGATGCGGTTCGGCGCCTCAATGGCGCCGATGGTGATTGGGTCGAACAGGGTGAGCATGCGTTCCGGCTCGCGAACGTGGTGAGGCCGATATGGCGCGCGGTGGAGCGGGTTCCAACGCAAGCAAGCAAGGCCTTCTTTTTCGAGAAAAAGAAGCAAAAAGCTTTTGTCTCCGCTGTCGCGATTCTTTCCGGGGAGCGCGCGACAGCGAAGATAAAAGTTTTTTGGTTCTTTTTTTCAAAAAAGAACCGCTTGCTTGCTCAGCTGACCCCAGCCAACTGATTTTCCACCAGCTCCGCAAACCGCCCGCGCTCCGCCAGCAACCCGTCGAACGTGCCGCGCTCGGCGATGCGCCCCGCGTCGAACACCATGATCTCGTCCGCGTCGCGCACGGTCGACAACCGGTGCGCGATCACGAACGTGGTGCGCCCTTTCATCAGGTTCGCCATCGCACGGCTCACCCGCGCTTCGGTCGCTGCATCCAGGGCGGACGTCGCCTCGTCCAGGATCAGGATCGGCGCATCCTTCAGCAGCGCGCGCGCGATCGCCAGGCGTTGGCGCTGGCCGCCGGAGAGGGTGACGCCGCGCTCGCCAACCAGCGTGTCGTAGCCCTGCGGCTGGCGGATGATGAAGTCATGTGCCTCTGCGAGGCGGCAGGCGTGCTCCACTTCGGCGTCGGTCGCGTCCGGCCGGCCGACAACCAGGTTGTCGCGGATGGTGCGGTTGAACAGCAGGCTCTCTTGGAACACCACGCCGATGTTGCGGCGCAGGCTGTCCAGCGATACGTCGCGCAAATCCTGACCGTCGATCAGGATGCCGCCGGACTGCGGGTCCCACAGCCGCTGCAGCATGTGCATGGCGGTGGACTTGCCCGCGCCGGTCGCACCCACCAGCGCGGTGACGGTGCCAGGGCGCGCCACGAACGAGATGTCCGACAGGATCGCCGGGCCGCCCGGATAGGCGAAGCTGACGGCTTCGAAGGCCACCTCGCCGTGGGTCACGTCCAGCTCCGTCGCGTCGGCGCGTTCCGGCACCGTCGTCTCGCGGTCCAGCAGGTTAAAGTAGTCGGCGATGCCCGGGGCACGCATGAACAGGTTGCTGGCAAACGCGACGGCGGCTTCCAGACGGCCGATCAGCAGCGTGGAGAAGCCCATGAACGAGACGATGTCGGACACGCTCGCCTTGCCGTGGACGTGCAGCATGGCGCCGGCAACCACGATGGTGATCACCGCCAGCGTGCTGGACGCGCGCGTCATCACAGTGACCAGCGCCCACCAGTTCAGCACCGGGAACTGGTGGCGGATCACGTTCTGCACGATCTCGCCAAAGGCGTGCGCCTCGGCCTGCAACCGGCCGAAGGACTGCACGGCGACCACGTTGGACAGCACGTCCTGCGCGCGGCCGGCAAGTGCGGAGTGTGCACGCTCGGCCTGGCCCTGGCCCGCCTGGGTGCGGCGAATGACGAAGAGGGTGACGCCGGCAAACACGCAGACCAGTGCGACGAGCACCAGCGACAGCCGCCAGTTCAGGAACGCCGAGAGCGGCAGCAGCACCGCCACAGCGATGTAGGTGGCCAGGTTCTCCTTGAAGAAGGTGAGGCTCAACGCGAACATCGCGTCCGAGCCGGACACCATGGTCTTCATCACGCTGCCGGACTGCACGGAGGCGTGGAACGAGGGCGGCAGCGCCAGCACGCGGTCGAAGCAGCGGCTGATCGCCTCCAGCCGCGTGCGGTGCGCCAGGCGTTCGGCGCCCATCGCCACGCCGATGTTCACGCCGATGCCGACCAGGCCGATCAGCACCCACACCGCGACCAGGTGGCCGCCTTCGGTGAACAGCGCGCTGTGCGGGATGCTGTCCGAGTGCGCGAGCAGGCCGATCACCCGGCCGAACAGCAGCGGATCGAGGAACTGCATGCCGGCCACGCCGAGGTTGCCCAGCAGCAGCAACGCGATGGTACGATGCCGCTGTGCCAGCAGCGCCAGGACTCGTCCGTAAACTTTCATGAGTTGCATCGCGTGGATCTTCCGGCCAGTGCGCCGGGACTGACTGCCCCGGCCACTCATGGATACTGATGCAACGCGGCAAAAAAGCGGCAGTGCGGTCGCAGAACGAAGGCCGCACAAGAAAAATGCGGCGCGCGTTCCGCGTACGGCCTCAGCAACGTTCGGGCTGGAACGTCTTGGATGGGCTCACGAATTCATCCTGTGCAGCCACCAGCAGCAGCTCGCGGGCGCCTGCCTGCAGCGTGCAGGTCAGCAAACCGTGAATGGAGCCGGCGGACGCAGCCATCGCGGCTTCGGGCGCGGCGCCCCGCAGGATGTGGAACAGGAACAGCGCGGCGATCGCGTCGCCGGCGCCGTTGGCCGCGATCGGGAGGCGCGGCGTGCGCAGGCGGTGACAGGCGCCATCCGGACCGGCGCTGAGCAGGTCCAGCGCGTCGTCCGGCGTTTCCTCCGTGCGCAGGCTGGTGACCAGCACGATGCGCCTGCCGCCGCCGCGCATGTGGGTCTGCAGGGCGGCAACCGCCTCACGCAGTCCGGCTTGTGTCAGGCAGGCGGCGCCGGTCAGGCAGGCGAGCTCGAACTGGTTGGGTGTCAGTATGTCGGCCTGCGGCACGGCCCGGTCGCGGAAGAACGCGTCGATGCCGGGGCGGACGTATATGCCGGGCCCGTCGTCGCCGATCACCGGGTCGCAGCACCACAGCGCGGCCGGGTTGGCGGCGCGCAGCCGGGCGGCCGCGTGCAGGATGGCTTCCCCGGTGCCGGGGTCGCCGATGTAGCCGCTGAGGAGCGCGTCGCAGGAGCCCAGCACGCCGCGCGCCGCGATGCCGTCCACCAAAGTGCGGATCACGTCCGGCGGGGTGGCCACGCCGGTGTGGCCGCCGTAGCCGGGATGGTTGCTGAACTGCACCGTGTCGATTGGCCAGACCTCGGCGCCCAGGCGTTGCAGCGGAAAGACGGCGCTGCTGTTGCCGACGTGGCCGTATGCGACGTGCGATTGGATTGAAAGGATGTTCACGGTGGGCGGATGCGCGCGCGGAGGGAGTAAGGCAAGGCAAGCGGTTCTTTTTTGAAAAAAAGAACCAAAAAACTATTGTTCCCTTCAGCGGGCGCTGGGGGAGAGTTCCGTGGCAGCCGGACCGAAAGTCTTTGCCGCTTGTTTTTCAAGGGCAGGACATGCGGTCTTCAGACCATTGAACCCAACGCGGCCCTGAACGCAGACGGCACGAGCGGCGAGGCATCGTAGAGCGTTCCCTGCGCCTCGTCGCACCGCATGTCGCCCAGGATGTCGCGTTGCAACGACGTGGCGACCCCAAGCGCCAGCGTGGTGGCGCCCAGCCCGTGCGCCATGCGGATCGTTTGTCGCAGCGCCGTGCGGGTTTCGGTGTCGCAGCTCAGCCCGTCGACCAGGCTCGGATGCAGCCGGACCGAGGTCAGCGGCAGACGCCGCAACACCGCCACCCCTTCCTGCAGGTGGCGCACGCGGTCCAGCGCCAATCCGATGCCGAGGTCGCGTAAAGCAGAGACGAACAGCAGCAACTCGCGGCTCTGGTCCGCGCCGTCCTCTTCGGCCAGGGTCAACTCCAGCGCACCGGGCGGCAGGTCGGCACTCTCGATGGCGTGCCGGATTCTCGCCGCCAGTGCGCGATCCTGCGCGGGGGTAACGGGCAGGGCTACGCTCAGGCGCAGCAGGTCAGGGCGGGTTGCATCCGCCTGCCAGGCCTGCGCCTCGTGGCACGCCGCCTCGATCAGGGACGGGACGGCCGGCGACAGGCTGGCCGCCGGAACCGGCCGGTCGACGACGAAGCCGAGGTCGCCGCCACAGAGGCGGCCGGTGCGCAGCAGGTGGATCGGGGAGACGAGCAACGTCGAATCGTGCTCGGCTGCGGCCGCTTCTGTCAGCTGGGCAGCGCAAGTGGCCTTTCCCGCCCTCCAGCCGGCCACCTGGAAGTGGCGCACGGGCGAGGAGGTCGGCTGAGGGACGGCATGCTCGGGTGACATCATCGGGTTCGTCTCGTGGCGCGTTTGGAATCCCAGCTTCCGACATCGGGATGAAGGTGCGGTTAAGGACGGGGACGAGGGACGTAGGGCGCGCTGCCGCGCCGGACCCGCACGGTTTGATACCAACCGCCGTTGACGTTGACACGTGGCAGAAAGCAAGCAGTCCTTTTTTGAAAAAAAGGACCAAAAACTTTTGTTCCTCCGCATTTGCAGCGGTCGGACATCCCCGGACAAACCCGCGTGCTGAAGATGCGAAAGGAAGCAAAAGTTTTTTGCTTCTTTTTTTCAAAAAAGAAGGCCTTGCTTGCTTCTGCAACGGTCACTTACGGGCAGGCTCGTATGAGACCATACGAGGAGCGGGGAACGGCTAGCGCGGGGTGTAGCGCCAGACGCTGGCGGGCGGGAAATTCATCGGCGTCCAGGCCTCCCGCTTCGGCACCAGGCCGTGGGTCTTCCAAGGCAGCGGCGAGGTCACGCAGTAGCTGTACAAGATGAACCCCTGGCCGGGCGCTACCGCCTCGATCGCGTCGATGAAACGGCGCTGTTCGGCCACCGGCAGCAGCACCAGCGGAATGCCGACCACCACGGTGCCGATCTTGCCGTGCAGGTGCTCGGGGATCAGCTGTGGCAGGCGGCGCGCGTCACCCTCGATCACCTGGGCGCCAGGCAACGCCGCGCGCAGGTGCTTGGCCATGTCGGGCACGATCTCCACCACGTGGAGCTTCTCCGGCGCCAAGCCGGATTGAATCAGGGCGCGGCTGACAACGCCGGTGCCGGCGCCGAGCTCGACGACGATCTGGTCAGGCCCGGCCTTGGTGTGCGCTGCAATCCGCTTGCACAGGGCTGGCGAGGACGGAACGATCGAGCCCATCTGTAGCGGGTTGGCGAGCCAGCGGCGGAAGAACAGGCCGGCGTTGGCGATGTCCTGGCCGATGCCGTTGGAAGTTGCTGCCGTGCCCGCGCCTGCGTCCATCGCTGCCGTTCCTCATCCCGGTCAGTCCTGTAGTCAAAACCGCGGACAAACGCACGGGTGATAATGCCGCCAGCACGTCTGAAAAGCATGACATATCAAAGACAGGCGCCGGGACCGGCAGACTTATACCAACTGGCGATGATGCTGACTTATGGAAAGCAAGCAGTCCTTCTCGAAAAAAGGACCAAAACTTGTGATTCCGCTCTCGCGCGCTCCCCGGAAAGGTCCGCGACAGCGGAGTCAGAAGGTTTTTGCTTCTTTTTTTCAAAAAAGAAGCCTTGCTTGCTTTGGAGCAGTCAACCTTCAGGCCGGTTGGTATTACTTGATCTTGGCTTCCTTGAAGACGACGTGCTTGCGCGCGACGGGGTCGTACTTCTTGAATTCCATTTTGGTGGTCTTCGTGCGCGCGTTTTTCTTCGTCACATAGAAATATCCGGTGTCCGCGCTCGATACGAGCCGGATCTGCACGGTGTTCGACTTGGCCATAACGCACCTCTGGAGGGGCGGCCCGCCTACGGGCCGCTGCAACGGTGGAAAATGCGCAAAGCGGACAGCTGGGTCAAGGCAAGGCCTTCTTTTTTGAAAAAAAGAAGCAAAAACTTTTGACCCCGCTGTCTCGCGCTCGCCGGATAAATCCCCGACAGGGGGCAAAAGTTTTTTGGTTCTTTCTCAAAAAAGAACCGCTTGCTTGCCTATCCCGCCGGCAGCAGCGCCGCCCTGTAAGCCACCGGATGGTCCACCAGGAACTGCGCCGCCGCCATGTCCTCGTCTCCGCCTTCGGCCGCCGGGCACGCCTCGCGGATCTGCAGCGCGCGGGAGACCGGTAGCGGCGCCCGTGCTGCACGCGCGGCAGCCAGCGCCGGCTTCATCTCCTGCACCCCGTCCAGCAGCTCGGCCAGTCCGTGCGCCGTTTCCTGCCGGCCGAGGCTGGTGCACACCTGCGGCACCACGCCCAGCGACTGGATCGGCCAGCCGCGTGGTGCGAGCACCCTGCTCCAGGTGACGAACAGCTCGCCGCCGTCGGGCAACTGGGTGATCGTCTGCACCAGGCCCTTGCCCAGCGTCGCACTGCCCACCACCACCGCGCGGCCCAGGTCGGCGAGTGCCGCGGCCATGATCTCGGCCGCACTGGCGCTGCGCCCGTCCACCAGGATGACCACCGGCAGGCCGTGGGTGAGGTCGCCGCCGTCGATGCGCCAGTCGTGCCCTGCGTCCGGGGCGCGGCCGGCGGTGCTGGCGATCACCCCGTGGTCGGCCAGCAGTGCCACGCTGGTCACCGCCTGGCGCAGGAAGCCGCCGCGGTTGCCGCGCAGATCCACTACTATGGCGGATGGCGGCGGCTGCTCGGCCAGGCCCGCTTCCAGCGCCTCGCTCAGTCGCTCCGCCGTGTTGCTGACGAAGCTGCTGATCCGCACCACCAACATGTTGCCGACGCGTTCGGAAAACACCGTCTCCGGCGGCACGTAGGCCAGCGACAGCGTGGCCGAGCGCGCGACCCCGTCCAGGCCGCGCAGCTGCACCACCACCTCGCTGCCCTCCGGGCCGGTCAGCCATTCGCGCGCCCGGTCCAGCGCGCCCGGGTTCGGCCTGTGGCCGTCGATGCTCAGCACCCTATCGCCCACGCGGATGCCGGCCTGCTGGCCGGGGCCGTCCGGCACCAGGCTCTCCACCAGCACGGCACGGCCGCGCGCGATCAGCCCGATGCCGGCGCCGGCGTCGATCGACAGCTTGGTCCGCTCGCTCTCCGCAGGCGCCGGCGGCTCGTAGCGGGAGTAGGGGTCGAGGTGGTTGAACATCTCGTCGAAGAAACCCTGGATCAGCCCCTGCGTGCCGGCGGCGCGCAGCGTGGGCGACAGTGCAAAGGCGGCGGCCTGCAGGTCTGCCGCCGCGTGCCCCCAGCCGGCCGAGTCGTCCGGCGCCGGCGCCTCGCGGTCGTAGACCATCCGGTTCGGCGCGGCGGTGAGTTGCAGGCGCGGCCCGTGCAGGTCGGCGGTGAGCGCCGGGTCG
This sequence comes from Acetobacteraceae bacterium, assembly GCA_965198755.1. Lineage (GTDB taxonomy): Bacteria > Pseudomonadota > Alphaproteobacteria > Acetobacterales > Acetobacteraceae > BOG-908. Next base: position 873,537 of record OZ240673.1, on the reverse strand, counting down.
AGCGCGGTGATGCCGTGCAGTCCCCACAGTGTTAGCTGCTGGCAGGTGACCGGGTCGAGCGTTCGCGGTGCCGCGAACGCCAGGGCGGCAGCGAACACCCGGCCGGCCAGCTGCGCGTCGAACCCGGCGCCGGTGGTGGCCAGGGCGCGGCCGGTGGCTAGCACCATCAGCAGGGCACACAGGCTTCGCAGAGGCGCTTGGGATGGGCGCCTGGAGGGCTTTGAGACAGCGTTCGGTCGATCAGGGAGCAAGGCAAGGCAAGCGGTTCTTTTTTGAAAAAAAGAACCAAAAAACTTTTGGTCTCTGAGGGCCCGCCGTGAGGAGGCGTGTCTTTTCAGGTGTCGGCGACAGCGGAGGTAAAAGCTTTTTGCTTCTTTTTCTCGAAGAAGAAGTGCTTCGCCTTCTAAGAGCGGCGCCTCGCCCGCCCGCCGAACGCCTCGTGCTTGCGCGACGTGCCCGTGCGCGGAGGGCTGCCGTCCAGGGCGAAGATGAGCCCGCCCGTCACCGGACTCGCCTCCGACAGGCGGACGGTCACGTCCTGCGTCAGACGGAAGCTCATGCGGTCGTCCGGCCTGTGAGGGATTGGGTAGCCTCGTCATGCATCCAGTAGTCGTCAGGCAGTGACGACAGGGGGATCAGGCCCGTCGCACCGTTGCCGTGCACCGTCACGAATAGCCCGAAACGGGTCACGCCGGATATGCGCGCTGCGAACGAACTGCCCACTTTGTCAGACATATATGCAGCAAGGTAACGGTCTATTGCTTCGCGCTCGGCCAGCGCCGCGCGGCGCTCGGTCGCCGAGACGTGCTCGCCGGCGTCGGCGAAGCCCGCTGCCTCAACCTCGGACAGCGCGCCCAGGCCGAGCTTGAGGCCGGCGACCAGCGCACGGTGCACCAGCAGGTCGGCGTAGCGGCGGATCGGGCTGGTGAAATGTGCGTAGCGCGGCAGGCTCAAGCCGAAATGGCCGATGTTGTCGGGCGCGTAGGCGGCCTGGCTCTGGCTGCGCAGCATCACCTCGTTGACCATCGGCGCGTGCTCGGTGCCGGCCACCTTCTTCAGCACTTGGTCCAGGTCGCGCGGGTGGATGTTGCCACCCGGTGCGAGGCTGATGTCGAGCGTGCCGAGAAACTGGCGCAGCGCCGCCAGCTTCTCCTCGGACGGCGGCGCGTGCACCCGGTACATGCAGGGGCGGTGCAGCCGCTCGAGTTCCTCGGCCGCGGCCACGTTGGCCAGCACCATGAACTCCTCGATCAGCCGGTGACTGTCCAGGCGCGGCCGCGGTGCGATGGAAGCGACACGGCCGGACTCGTCGAGGACAACGCGCCGTTCCGGCAGGTCGAGCTCCAGCGTGCCGCGGCGCTGGCGTGCGGCCAGCAACGCGCGGAACGCGGCGTACAGCGTCGGCAGCAGGCCTGGGTCCAGGCCGAGCGGATCGCCGGAGTCGAACGCGTCTTGCACCTGCGTGTAGGTCAGCCGTGCGGCCGAACGCATCAGCCCGCGGCCGAAACGCTGGTGCGTCTTCCGCCCGTCCGCGTCGACGTGCATCTCGACGAACAGGCAGCCGCGGTCCTCGTTCGGCCGCAGGCTGCACCAGCCGTTGGAGAGCTGCTCGGGCAGCATCGGCACCACGCGGTCGGGAAAATAGCAGCTGTTGCCACGCAGTCTTGCGTCGCGGTCCAGCCCAGAGTCCGGGCGGACGTAGTGCGCCACGTCGGCGATGGCGACCACCAGGCGGAAGCCGCCGGTCGCCGCGTCCGGCTCGGCGTACACCGCGTCGTCGAAGTCGCGCGCGTCCTCGCCGTCGATGGTGATCAGCGGCGTCTCGCGCAGGTCCGTGCGGCGGCCCAGCGGGGCTGCGCGGGCGCGCTTGGCCTCGGCCAGCGCTTCGGGCGAGAAGACGGTGGGGATGTCGTGCGTGTGGATGCAGATCAGGCTGACCGAGCGCGCGTCGCCGACATTGCCGAGCCGCTCGACGATCTGTGCCGGCTTCAACCCGTAGCCGGTGCCGGGCAGGGGTTCGGCCAGCACGATCTCGCCGTCCTCGGCGCCGGCGGTCTCGCCCGAGGGAATGCGCCACTCCGCCTTAGCGCGGCGGTCGGTCGGCAACAGGCGGTCCGGCGCGCGGAACACGCCGAGCACGCGGGCCGGCAGGTCGTTGAGCCGCTTGATGGTGCGGCCCTCGTACTTGCCGTTGCCGATCGGCTTCAGCCGCGCCAGTACCCGCTGCCCGGGGGCGAGCGCCGGCTGACCACGTGCCTCGCGCGCCATCAGCACCAGCGGCGGCGGGCCGTCACCCTGCCAGCCGACCGGGCGGGCCACCGGGTCGCCGTCCGAATCGGTGCCGGTCACCTGCACGATGGCCGCGTCCGGCAGCCGTCCGGGAGGTGCGAACCGCTTGTGGCCGGCCGGCGCCACATCGCCGCGGCCGGAGAGGTCGCGCAGCATGTCGCGCAGCCCCGCGCGGTGTTCCGGGCCGAGCTTGAAGGCGCGGGCGATCTCGCGCTTGCCGACGCGGCCGCCGGCCTCGTGGATGAAACGGCGGATGTCTTCGCGGGAGGGCAGGGAGGTTGCTGCGTCGTGCGGCTTGGGCGGGCGCTTCACGCCGGGGTCGGGTGGGAATTCATATACCGGATCTATTTAGGGTGCGGTCGGCGGTGAGACAGAAAGCAAGGCCTTCTTTTTCGAGAAAAAGAAGCAAAAAGCTTTTATCTCGGCTGTCGCGGTGCTTTCCGGCGAGCGCGCGGCAGCGGAGACAAAAGTTTTTTGGTCCTTTTTTTCAAAAAAGGACTGCTTTCTTCCCGCGCTGTCTCACGCAACTTTGGCAGACTTGACCGGCGCGCGCTTTCCCGGCGCCTTGGCGACCGCCGCTTTCGGTTTCGACGAGACCGCCTTGGCGGCACTTCCGTTTTTCGGTTTTGTAGCCCCGTTTGCGGCGACTGCCGGCGCTGCTCTCTGCGCCACCGGCTTAGCAGGTGCCTTCTTCGCCGCCACTGCCTTGCCGTTCTTGCCCTTCGGCTTGAGCACCTTGCCGCGTTCGGCCAGCAGCGCCACTGCCTCGTCCAGCGTGATGTCGTCCATCATCACGCCCTTCGGCAGGTTGGCCACCATCTGGCCGTGCTGCGCGTAAGGGCCGAACCGCCCCTTGCGCACCTGGATGTCCTGCTTGTCCTTCGGGTGCTGGCCGACGATGCGCACGCTGGCCAGCTTGCGGCCGATCACGTCCACGGCGCGGTTGACGCCGATCGAAAGGATATCGTCGTCCTTGTCCAGCGAGGCGAAGATGCTGCCCATCTTGATGTAGGGGCCGAAGCGGCCCAGCCCCGCCTCCATGTCCTGCCCGGTTTCCGGGTGGCGGCCCACCAGGCGCGGCAGCATCAGCAGCCCTAACGCCTGGTCCAGCGTGATCGCCTCGCCGTCCATCCCCTTGGGCAGCGACGTGCGGCGCGGCTTGGCCTTTTTGTCGGCCGGGTCCGGTTCGCCCTGCTGCACGTACAGCCCGTACGGGCCGCGCTTGACGGTGACGTCCTCGCCGGTGTCGGGATGGTGGCCTAGCTTGCGCATCCCCTCCTTCAGCACCTCGGCGTCGCCCTCGCCGCCCTCGATGGCCAGGCGGCGGGTGAACTGGCAGGCCGGGTAGTTCGAACAGCCGATGAAGCTGCCGTGCCGGCCGAGCTTCAGGCCAAGGCGCCCCTTGTGGCAGGCCGGGCAGACTCGCGGGTCGGTGCCGTCGTCACGCGGCGGGAAGAAGTGCGGGCCGAGGTCGCGGTCCAGCGCGTCGATGACGTCGGATATTTTAAGTTCCCGCGTCTGCTCGATGGCGCGGGAGAACTCCTCCCAGAACGCACGCATCAGGGCGCGCCAGTCCATCCGTCCGTCGCTCACGTCGTCGAGCTGGGCCTCGAGGCCTGAGGTGAAGCCGGTGTCCACGTAGCGCTCGAAGAAGCTGGTCAGGAAGGCGGTCACCAGCCGGCCGCGGTCCTCCGGCACGAAGCGGCGGTTGTCCAGCCGCACGTAGTTGCGGTCGCGCAGCACGGACAGGATGGAGGCGTAAGTGGACGGTCGGCCGATTCCCAGCTCCTCCATCTTCTTGACCAGGCTGGCCTCCGAGTAGCGCGGCGGCGGCTGGGTGAAGTGCTGGTCGGCGGAGACGTCGCCGCGCATGAGCGGGTCGCGCTCGGCCATCGGCGGCAGCATGCGGTGCTCGTCGTCCTCGTCCTCGTCGGTGCCCTCGCGGTACAGCTTGAGGAACCCGTCGAAGGCGATGATCGACCCGTTGGCGCGCAGCTTGGTGCTACCGCTGGCGACGTCGACGGCCACCTGGTCCAGCTCGGCGGACTGCATCTGGCTGGCCACCGCGCGCTTCCACACCAGCTCGTAGAGCCGCCGCTGGTCCACGTTCAGGAACGCTGCCATCTGGTCCGGCGTGCGTGTCACGTCGGTCGGCCGGCAGGCCTCGTGGGCTTCCTGCGCGTTCTTCGCCTTGCTGGTGTACTCGCGCGCGGCGGCCGGCACGTAGGCACCGCCGAACGCCTCGCCCACGTAGTCGCGAATCGAGGCGATGGCCTCGCGCGCCATCTGCACCCCGTCGGTCCGCATATAGCTGATCAGGCCCACCGTCTCGCCGTGCAGCTCTACGCCCTCGTAGAGCTGCTGGGCGGTGCGCATCGCTGCCTGCGCGCCCATGCCGAGCTTGCGGCTGGCTTCCTGTTGCAGCGTGCTGGTGGTGAAGGGGGCAGGCGGGTTGCGCTTGACGCGGCGGCGCTCGACGGAGGCCACGGTGAACTGGCCCGCTTCCACCGCCGCCTTTGCCCGCGCCGCCAGCGCCGCGTTGTTGAGGTCGAACTGGTCGAGCTTCTTGCCGTCCAGATGCGACAGCTTGGCGGTGAATGGTGCGCCGGCCGGCGTCTGGAAGTGCGCTTCAACCGTCCAATACTCGCGCGGCCGGAACGCCTCGATCTCGGCCTCACGCTCGCAGATCAGGCGCAGCGAGACGGACTGCACGCGGCCCGCGCTGCGGCTGCCCGGCAGCTTGCGCCACAGCACCGGCGAAAGGGTGAAGCCCACCAGGTAGTCCAGCGCGCGGCGAGCCATGTAGGCCTCGATCAGCGGCATGTCGAGCTCGCGCGGCTGGGCCATCGCCCGCTGCACTGCGGTCTTGGTGATCTCGTTGAAGGTGATGCGCTGGACGTCGACGCCCTTCAGAGCCTTGCGATCTTCCAGCATGGCGCGGACGTGCCAGCTGATCGCCTCGCCCTCACGGTCCGGGTCGGTGGCCAAATAGAGGGTCTTGGCACCTTTTAGCGCCTTGGCGATGGCGGTGACCTGGCGGTTGCCGCGCTCGTCGCTCTCCCAGTCCATGGCGAAGTTGTCGTCCGGGCGGACGGAGCCGTCCTTGGGGGGCAGGTCGCGCACGTGTCCGAAGCTGGCCAGCACGGTGAAGCGGTCGCCCAGGTACTTGTTGATCGTCTTGGCCTTGGCCGGCGACTCTACGACGACGACGTCTGTCATTGGTGTCCTGGTCTGTGCGGGCCGCGGCGGGGTAGCCGATATCGCGGTGATGTTTGGGTGATTTTCATCACAGCACAACCGTTAAGGGCAACGATCGTGGCGGTTCCATGGCCGATTATGGCGAACCGCGGCAAATGGGTTGGCCGGTGTGCGGCTGCAAGGACAGGAAGCAAGGCCTGCTTTTTTGAAAAAAAGCAGCAAAAAACTTTTAGTACGGCTGTCGCGGAGCTTCCCGCAGCGAGTATCCAGGACCAAAAAGTTTTTTTGGTTCTTTTTTTCAAAAAAGAACCGCTTGCTTGCTTTCTTAGTGTCCCGCGTTCTCTCCAGAGAAATCCGGCGCCGCCAGCCCGCTCGCCTCCAGCTGCCGCACCAGCGCCGCCTTCAACCCTTCCAGCCCGTCTTCCGTCTTGGCCTCCGCGCGCGCCACCAGCACCGCTTGGGTGTTGGACGCCCGCAGCAGCCACCAGCCTTCCGGTGTGCTGACCCGCACCCCGTCGATGTTCGAGACCACCGCACCCTCCTGTTTCAGGCGTGCAGCCACCTCCTCAATCACCGCGAACTTGCGGGTGTCCGGGCAGTCGAAGCGTAGCTCGGGCGTGTTGAGCACGTGGGGCAGGGCGTCGCGCACCGCGGACAGCTTGCCAACCATGCGGGCCACGATGCCGAGCAGGCGGACAGCGGCGTAGAGCGCGTCGTCGAAGCCGTACCAGCGATCGGCGAAGAAGACGTGGCCGGACATCTCGCCGGCCAGCGGGGCGCCCAGCTCGGCCATCTTCGCCTTGATCAGGCTGTGGCCGGTGCGCCACATCAGCGGCACGCCGCCGGCCAGCGTCACCTCGTCGAACAGCACCTGGCTGGCCTTGACGTCGGCGATGATGGTGGCCCCCGGGTGGTCGCGCAGCACGTCGCGCGCCAGGATCACCAGCAGCTGGTCGCCGGCGAGGATGTTGCCCGCGTTGTCCACCGCGCCGATGCGGTCGGCGTCACCGTCGAACGCGATGCCGAGGTCGGCGCCGCTGGCGCGCACTTCGTCGATGAGCTGGACCAGGTTGCGCGCCACCGTGGGGTCGGGGTGGTGCGCGGGGAAGCGCCCATCGATCTCGCCGTTCAGCACGGTATGGTGGCCGGGCAGGGAGCGCACCAGGCGCTGCAGGGCGTCGCCGGCGGCACCGTTGCCGTTGTCCCAGACCACGTTGAGGATGCGGTCGCCGCCGTCCCAGTCACTCAGCAGACGGGCGACGTAGTCGGCCATCACGTCCACGTCGCGGGCGCTGCCCGGCTGGCCCTGGACCACGTCGCCGGCGGCGGCGCGGGCGCCAAGGTCCTGGATCTGGCGGCCGTAAAACGGCTTGTTGGCCAGCACCATCTTGAAGCCGTTATAGTCGGCCGGGTTGTGGCTGCCGGTGACCATCACGCCGCCGTCGGTTTTCAGCGTGGTGGCTGCGTAGTACAGCATCGGCGTGGGGCCGCAGCCGATGCGCAGCACCTCCATGCCGCTATCGGTCAGGCCGCGCACCAGTTCGGGTTCGAGGTGCGGCGAGGACAGGCGGCCGTCATAGCCCACCGCCACGGTGTGCCCGCCGTTGCCGGCGACCACGCTGCCGAACACTCGGCCGATGGCGTAGGCGTCTGCCGGATGCAGCGTTTTGCCGACCACGCCGCGAATGTCGTACTCGCGCAGCGAGGTCGGGTAGAAAGAATGGCTGAACGGCTCCATCAGGACCCCTGGTACTTCTTGAGAAAGTTGCGGATGTGCGGGGCCATCTCCGGCCGCTGCAGCGCGAACGCGATCTGCGCCTCCAGGAAGCCGACCTTGTCGCCGCAATCGAAGCGGGTGCCCTCGTAGCGCAGGCCGTGAAACGGCGAGTGGCCGATCATCCGGGCCATGCCGTCGGTCAGCTGCACCTCGTTGCCGGCGCCGCGCTCCATGCGGGCGAGATGGGTGAGTACCTCCGGCAGCAGCACGTAGCGGCCGATGACGGAGAGGTTGGACGGCGCGTCCTCGGGCTTGGGTTTTTCCACCATGCCGGTGATCTCGACGAGCGAGCCGTCGTCGCGGCCGACCTTGAGGATGCCGTATTTGTTGGTCTGCTCGCGCGGCACTTCGGCCACTGCCAGCACGCTGCCGCCGGTCTGGTAGTAGGCGTCGGCCAGCTGCTTGAGGCAGGGCACGTCGGAGAGGATCAGGTCGTCCGGCAACAGAATGGCGAACGGGTCCTCGCTGATGAAAGCGCGCGCGCACCAGATGGCGTGACCCAGGCCGAGCGGCTCCTGCTGGCGGACGCTGACGATGTCACCGGGCGAGAGCTGTGCGCGGCGGAGGCCTTCGAGCTCGGCGGTCTTGCCGCGCTGCCGCAACGTGGCCTCGAGCTCGTAGGCGACGTCGAAATGCTCGACGAGCGAGATCTTGCCGCGGCCGGTGATCATGCAGAACTGTTCGATGCCGGCCGCGCGCGCCTCTTCCACCGCGTACTGGATCAGCGGCTTGTCGACGACGGGGAGCATCTCCTTCGCGATCGCCTTGGTGGCAGGCAGGAACCGCGTGCCGAGGCCCGCCACGGGCAACACGGCTTTGCGTAGTTTCTTGACCACGGGGTCTCCTTGACAACGGGCGGAACGCGAGCCCTGCAGGGCCCGTCAGGTTTGGTCAGCGATCAACGCCGGAGGAGCGTCCCCGGATTTGCGTCGGAAAGTGCATCGGCATTCGGGCAGGATCAAGGCGGCAGCCTGCGGTGGGCGGGACGGCGCCTTTTATGCGTCTTGAGGCGGTTGCCAGGTGGGTGATCCTGTCCTAGACGATGCGCCTGGCCGGCTACGTCCCGTTCGTCTAGAGGCCCAGGACAGCGCCCTCTCACGGCGCTAACAGGGGTTCGAATCCCCTACGGGACGCCATCGCTGAGCTGACTGCAACGGAACCTCACGTTGCAGTCGTCTTGCCGGTCGCCTGCTTGCGGCGGTGTCAGGCAGGGGCGCATTGCGTATCCGGGGTCGTGAGCGAACACCTCGATGTATGAGCGGCTACCTTCGACGCGCCCTCCAGCCAGGGCTGGCGAGCTTCTACGCCGTCCTGGTGAGTGGGCGCAGCACGGCCGGGCTCATCGAGGCTACAGACGGTCACATCCACCATCTTGGCACCTTCGCCCTGATACGTCAGCGGCGTGTCGCAACGGGCGCAGAAGCCACGCCCCGCCATGCTGGAACTGCGAAAGCGTGCCGGCCGGCCGCGCGTCCAGGCGAAGTCGGCCGCCGCGATGGTGCCGAGCGCTGCGAACGGGCCGCCGACCGCCTTCTGGCACTTGCGGCAGTGGCAGACGCCGCTGACCGGCTGTGCATACAAGGGGTAACGCACGGCGCCGCATTTGGCAGCCGCCGGTCAGGATCGGCGTCCGGTCTGGCAAGGCACGGCTCCAGGTGGCACGCGGTGCAAAGCGGCTCGCGACAGCCGAGACAATAGCTTTTTGCTTCTTTTTCTCGGAAAAAGACCTTTCGTGCCCCCGCCCAGTCAACCCGAGACCAACGTATAAGTCGCACTGTAGCCAACCGCTGCTCCGCATAGGAATGGGCCCGGTTGCCATCCGTGATGGAGGCCGATTGGCGGCCTGCAATGCGGCGGCATACAAGGCCGCAACTGCGCCAGATGACGCGCGGAGCTCAAGAGAAATCGGGAGAGCCAGGGCTGTAAACCGCCCCGACTCTCCCGATGAATTGGACAAACACGACGGCCGGTTAACGCCGGCTTCGACTCAGTGGCTAAATTTCGGAGACGCTGCCAGCCTCCGGGCCCTTGGCGCCCTGTCGGACGGAGACGCGGACGACCTGGCCCTCGTTGAGGGTGCGCAGGTTACCAAGGACGGACATGTGGACGAAGATGTCCTTGCTGCCGTCCTGCGGGGCGATGAAGCCGAAACCCTTGGTCGGGTTGAACCATTTCACGGTGCCGGTCATCTCGACGGTGGGGCCGGACGGCGCAGCGCGGTCGCCGCGTGGGCCGGCGGCAGGGCGTGCCGAACGGGCAGGGGCGGCTGTCGTCTGGTCGACGCTGACCACCTCAGTCACCTGCAAACCCTTCTGGCCGGGGCCGACCCGGACTTCCAGGGAGGCGCCCTCACCGACCGAGTCGTGACCGGCACGCTGCAGAACGGCACAGTGCAGGAAGGCATCGCCGGATCCGTCGCTCATGGCGACGAAACCGAACCCTTTTTCGGAGTTGAACCATTTGACAGTCGCGGGCTGAGAGGGGCCGAAAGCGGCCGGGCCGCTGGCGCGGTTGCCGCCGCCGTTCAGGGCACCCCAATTGATCTCGGGTGTGGACGGCTGGTCATCATCGAAGCCGCGGCGGCGCGGCTGGTAGGGTCGGCGTGCAGATTGGGACATTAGCTCATTTCACAAATACACCACGGGGCAACACATAAAGCCTCGCGAACGCGTATCAACCTATCTCATCTTGGTGGGTTCGCATAGTCACAGTTTTGGGTGGCGACTATCGCGGCCAAGTAGAATAATACGTGGCAAATGAAAGCTTTGGTTCCGGCTCGGCCGGCCAAACCATCTCTCCGGGCGAGGTGACGGTTTTTCCGCCGAGCGGATTGCAAGCGAGCAACCGGCACGAGTTATCGGCAGAATCTGGCCCTGTTTGTCGAAGCAAAGTCGCAGAAGGAATACAAAGCCAAGCCGAAGCAACGCTCTATGCGTTTGCTGGGTAACATTGTTAAGCCTTCCATGCTCACAAGCACGGAATGAGAACATCGCCCAGACGTGCCCGCTTGGAGCGCTTTTTCGCCTCGCACGCCGCCGTCGACCATACCACCAGGCGCGCCCTCAGCACCTCGGAAAAGGACCAGGCCACGCTTTTCGGAGCAGCCACCTTCGACACCGACGAGGCCAAATCCGGCCGCTACCGCTGCGTACGCATGTCGGTGGCCGAGGCACACGCTCTGCTGCGGCTCGCCCTGCCACCATCCGCCCGCACCATCCCAACCCGGCAGGAGCACGCCCTCCTGATGATCAGCATGGCCCAGCTGCTCGATGAGCTGGCGGCCATCTCCACCACCACAGTGCCCTACACCGCCATCGCCGCCGCGCAGCACCTCGCCGTGCAGGTCCGCGACTGGCTCACCCTCAACAACATCGTCGTCATGGGTGCGAAAGACCGCTGGTCGGACAGCTTCGTGGGCCGGGACCGCACGCCGGACGCGCTAAATCGCGTGCCGGCACCTCGCAAAAATCCAAATGCACCGATGCCGCTAGGCTTTCCCGCCAGTTGGCATAATCACCAGTCTGCGGGCCACAAAAGGGCCATTGCCAAAACGTTCTTGCCCTGGGAGAGCGCCAACGATGCCTGAAGTGACGCGGCTGGACGATCACCGCGAGCCGAATCGGGGGAGGGCCAGCCTACCAGCAGCACCCACGGCCGCGGAAGTCCTCTCGCCGGCGTCCGCCCGTTTCGCCGCGGCCGAGGCGGTGGCGGCCGCGGCCTACAAGCTCCTCAGCCAGTATGCCACCTGGGGCCTGCTGCAGGGCGGCGCCATCGCCGCCGAGCTCCCGCTGGCCGAGCGCATGGCCCAGGTCTGGTCCTCGGCCGGCGGCATGCTGGAGAACGACCCAGGCAGCGCCCTGGAGGCATACCGAGCGCTCGAGGAGATCGACGCCGCCGTGGACGACTGGACCCGCGCCGCCATGCAGGGCGAGAACGCCGGAGCAACGTCTTAATGAAAATCCTCGCACAGCTCAGCTTCAACGTGCTGCTCGCCTACGGCTCGGTCCTGCTGCTGCTGCTGCCGATCGCCGCCATCGTCGGCCGCAGGATCCGCCGCCGCGCAGATCTACAGCTCGTACCGATCGACGCCGACGAGGCGCCAGACCCCAGCTCGCCGCGCGGCCCCGGCGCGCGCTACGCCCGCTTCGCAGTCGCAGAGCAGGGCAGGAGGGCGAGACGGTGAAAAAGACCACAGGCAAGCCGGCGCCGACGTCCACCAGGTCGCCGGCGTCGAGCAGCTCGCCCACCAGGCGCAAGCCGGCCGGGTCGAGCAGCTCCAGCACCGAGCCGCCGCCACCACCCGACAAGCCCTGAGCCGCCCACCGGGCTCGCCAGGCCGGCGCTGTGCGCCTCCGCGGGGCTCACCGGGCCTGGCGGCCCTCAGCACCCGACTGCGCGGTCGGAACCGCCCCAACCCGCCAGGCACGGCACTCGCGGCGTGCGCCGCTCCAAGCCAGCCGGCCGGCCGCTCACCCCCGCGCGTCCACCAGCTCGCGCAGCTCGGCACCGTGCAGCTCGCGCGGGGGCGTCGTCCGTCCGTCTGAACAGCAAGAGCCAGTGTGCCGCCTGAGCAAACGTCGCGCCGGCCGGCGCGGCCGCAAGGGGCCGCGGCCTGGCTGCGCTGCGCTCCGCCAGGCTCCCCGGCCGTCACGCCGTTTGCACCAGGCAGCACGTGTTTGCCCCCGCTGCCTGCGGCATCGGGGCCCCGCGTGCCCCCCTGCGCTCGGCCTCCGCCGCCCATCGGCCGCCCCCAGGCGCTCCATCCGCGCGCGGCAGGGCCGCCCGGGCAGCAGGCGGGCGCTGCGCGCCCGCCCGCCGCCCGCGCAACCCGGCCGCGCTCCGGCCAGCGCGTGTGCGGCCTCACGGGCGGGTCGGCACTCGCTGGGGGGCGAGCAGCACGCTCGGCGTCGGCCGCGCGTCTCCCTCCGCGCGCCTGCGGCGTGCTCGGGGCGCGGCCTCGCCTCGCTCGCGCGCCCCCCAAGAGCAAGCGGGGGCGCGCTGTGCTGCTCAACACCCGTCGCCGGCGCCGTCGCTCGCCCGCACCGGGCACCCCCCGTTGCAGCGCCCCCCCAAGGGGGGCTCGCGGCCGGAGATCCGGCGCGCGCGCAAGCCAGGCGCCAGGCCGGGCAGGGCCGCGTGCGGTGCGGCGCGCAAGGGCGCCGCACCGCCCGCAACCCGGCCCGCCATCGCCAGGCCTGCGCCCCCGCCGGATTTCCGGCCTGGCTGCACGTGCGGGGTATGCCCCGCGCGCATCAGCAGCGCTCGCGTCGTCCCACTGGCGTTCCTTTTTGAGAAAAAGAACCAAAAAACTTTGTCTCGGCTCAGTGTACGCAGGTCTCCGGCGCGCGCTCGGCCAGCGCGGCCAGGCCCTCGCAGGCCTCGCGCGTGCGCTCCTGGAACTCGGCCACGAAGCGCGCGCGCCGTGCCACCAGGTCAGACCCGCGATGCCGCGGCGGCAAAGACAGCGCTTTGACCAGCTGCAGCCGCACCAACGGACAATCGAGATCGACCAGGCCAAGCACGGCGGCCAGTTGCGAAGCGGATCGGCTCATGCAGTCACCCCCGTTGCAGCGCCCCCCATGAGGGGGGCTCGCCTTCTTTTTTGAAAAAAAGAAGCAAAAAACTTTTGTTCTCTGCGCTGCTGATCGCGGGTCACTCATCAGCGCGCGGTAGACAAACCACATTGCCGGCGCCGGGCAAATCCTCGCGCTGGCTGACAATCGCCAGCTCGTCGGTGTGGTCGCCCATGCCGAACATCTCAGGCCCCGGCGCATCCTCGTCCGGCCCGCACAACTCATCGAGGTCGGCGTCGCTCAGCTCGGCCGCCGTCACCTGCTTTGTCTGCTTGCCGCCGGCCGGCCCGCCATACGCCCACTGCAACAACCGGTCAGCCGCACCCGCGCGCACCGTCGGCGCCACGCTCTCGTCGTCGCGCAGCCGGCGCAGCACCTCGATGCTGCCCAGGCTGCACATCGCCGCGGCCGCGCGCAGCTCGGCCAGCACCACGGGCCGGCCAGAAGGGTTGCCGCTGTAGCCAGGCAAAAACCGGCCCATGCCATCGCGCGGAGAGGGCGGAAGCAGCTCGCCGGCGCGGCCGAGATCGTCGTTGCCGCCGTACGGCCTGTGTTGCATCCTGCTGCCTCGTTTCGCGGGTGTGCCCGCACCCTGATACCCGCCTGTTTTCCAGATCGGTCACAAACTGGAACAATAGGGCCAGGCGAAGCCAGCTAGGCAAGAAAACCGGAGGGTGCAGCAGGATCGTTGGGGGTCGGCCGGCAGCCTGGCGGTGCAGGACCAGGCCTGGCGCGTCACCAGGCCGCCCGTTAGCCTCTGCCCGGCTCGGCAGCTTGGTTGGTAGCTGGCACCGGGCCGGGACGAGGGGACCGCGACCCGCATCGCGATCCCCCGCACCCTCGGCTGCAGCACAAACCCGGCTAGGACGTGCGCCGGCGCATATTACCGTATGCGCAAGAACTGTGCCACGCTCAACCGCGAGTTGCCCCGGATCGATCTACTCACGGAGCCCGCGCCGTGCCTCTGCCAGCTCGCCCCTGTGGGCAAAATTCGGACCCTAAGCGGGGCGTCGCCGGATATCCGCAAGCGTCCGCGCCGCCCAACCGGGTCGGGATGACGACTCATGAGGCGGGGACACAGAATCTCCATTGTGCCAACGCGCTGCAGTCTGCCTTTATCCACCAGTGTATAATATCATGCTGACGGTGCATAATGGCGGGTGCTAAGGTAGGCGTGCTGCACCTCGACACAGGGCAGCGCGTCGCGGTGTCGGAGCCGCGGCCGCCTGGGAGAAGCTACGGCAGGATGTTTCACACGACGTTTTCAGAGGCGACCGCTGAACTCGCAAAGCGGCTGACCAGCGGAGCCACACTGCGCGTGATGCTCGTGCTTCCACAGCACCTCAACTACGAGACTTTCAAGCGCCTCGATCAGAGCAGCTTGGCTGGCGAACTCGGCATGACACAGGCGAGCGTGAGTCGCGCCCTGACAGAGCTGCACGAGCAGGGTGTGGTGGAACGAAAAGGAGCCGGGCCGGTCACAGAATGGCGGCTAAGTTCGGACTATGGCTGGCGCGGATCAGTAGACGGCTTCCACGCGTTCCAACGCCAAAAGGCCAGGCAGGCGCCCCAAGTAATCAATCCGCCAGCCGAGCAGTCGCAGAAGGAATATTATGCCAATTGAACGACCCGGCAGCTAGCTCTTTGGCTCGTATGACCGGCCGATCTGGATGCTCATGTCAGCGCAGGAGCGAACCGCTATCCGGACCACGTGCAAGGTAAGCAAGCAGTTCTTTTTTGAAAAAAAGAACCAAAAAACTTTTGTTGCTTGGGTGCGCGCTGTAGAACGAACTGCGACATCAGAGATAAAGTTTTTTTGCTGCTTTTGTTTAAAAAAGCAGGCCTTTCTGGCAGCGCTGCCGGCAAGCCGAGCTGCGCAGGTGACTACGTGCCCCACCAGCCAGCCAGGGAGAGACCCGCCGTCAGGCCGTGCTGGGCACATCCAGGACCATGCCATCCTGCGCCGCCTCCACGTCGGGCGGCAGGTTCGCACGCATCCAAGCCCAGTCCATGTCGTTGCCCATGTGCGTCAGAACCGTCCGGCGCACGCCCAGGCGCTTCCGCCAAGCCAGCACCAACGCCACGTCCGCGTGCGTCGAGTGCGGCTGGCGCTGGAAGCAGCCCACCAGCCAGGTGTCGACCCCGGCGAGTGCTACAAATGCCGCCTCATCCAGCCGAACGACATCGGTCGAGTAGGCAAAGCGCCCCACCCGGAAGCCGAGCGTGCGCATGACATGGTGGTCCTGGTCGAACGTACGCACCACGGCGCCACAGATGGCCAGGTCCTGGCCTGGCTCGACGACGCTGACGTCCAGCACCGGGCGGTAGAAATAGGGCGGCGTCCAGGGACGAAACGCGTAGTCGAACCGGCGAGCAAGCTCGTCAACCGTGGTGCGCGTGGCGAACGCCGGCATCGGCCGGCCGGTGATCCGGTTGAGCAGCCGCACATCGTCCAAGCCGGTCACGTGGTCGGCGTGGGCGTGCGTGAAGACCACGGCGTCAATCCGCGGCACAGCGCAGGCGAGAAGCTGCTCGCGCAGGTCCGGGCCGGTATCGACGAGTATCCGGCCGTCCGGCGCCTCGATGACGATGCTCGAGCGGGTGCGGCGGTTACGTGGTTCGTCGGGATCGCAGGCGGCCCAATCGCCGTGGCCGTCCTCGCCGCCGAGATGGGGAACGCCGGCAGAGCCGCCGCAGCCCAGGATGATCACTTGCATAACGCAAGGCCTTCTTTTTTTAGGAAAAAAGAAGCAAGAAAACTTTGTCCCGGCTGTCGCGGACCGCTCCGCAGCGAGTACCCCAAAGACAAAAGTTTTTTGGTTCTTTTTTTCAAAAAAGAACTGCTTTCTTGAACAGCCTGAGGAAGTTCGCGGTCGTCAGCTCCGCAAGCGCGTCCGGCGACATCCCCCTTACCTGCGCCAGCACCGCGGCCGTATGCGCCACGTAAGAGGGTTCGTTGCGCTTGCCGCGGAACGGCACCGGCGCCAGGTAGGGGGCGTCCGTCTCAACCAGCAGGCGGTCGGCCGGAAGATCGGCGGCGATCCCCCTCAGTTTACAAGATTTTGGAAACGTCAGGATGCCGGAGAAGCTGACGTAGCCGCCGAGGTCGACAGCGCGTTCCGCCAACGCCCGCCCTGAGCTGAAGCAATGCAGCAAGAAATCGAACCTGCCCCCCGCATCATGTTCGGATTTCAGGATTTCGAACGTGTCATCATCGGCATCGCGCGTATGGATGCAGACCGGCATGTGCGCAGCGCGGGCGGCGCGTATCTGCCGCCTGAACACCTCTGCCTGCACGTCATGCGGCGCCCTGTCGTAGAAGTAGTCCAGTCCTGCCTCGCCGATGCCGACGACGCTTGGATGTGCAGCAAGCTCTGCAAGCTGCTGCTCCTGCGGGAAAGTCTCCTCCGCAGCATGATGTGGGTGGGTGCCGACCGTGCACCATAGCCCGGGCACCGCCGCCGTCAGTGCCAACTGCTCGGCCGCTTGGGACAAGCGAGTACCGATGGTGACCATGCCGCCCACGCCGGCGGCCTTGGCGCGGGCGAGAACGTCAGGGCGCTCCGCCGTCGTGTAGTAATCGAGATGACAGTGAGAATCAATCAACATCAATCTTTTAGTACCGCTTTCTTAGATGTCAGGCGAAGGTTCGACGGCTCCTCTACCCAGCGTGGAAACAGGCCTTGGGGTGTTGGCAACGGGGTGCCGTCCACCATCGGCGTGTCCAGGGACGCCAAACTACGCGCGGTTTCGCTCACCCCGAGCTGGTCCAGAAGGCGGGCCATGGTAGCCGGCATGAACGGCTGGAGGACCGTGCCAAGGACGCGCAACGTCTCGGCCAGGACGCGAAGCACGTGGGCCATGCGGACGATGTCGGACTTGCGCAGGGACCAGGGAGCTTGCTGGTCGATGTAGCTGTCTGCGGCGCGGATGACGCGCCAGGTCTCCTCCAACGCGTCGTGCAAGGCCTGGCGATCGATTTGGGTGCGCAGCTTCTCCGGCAGGGCACGGGCAGCCGCGAGCAATGCCGTGTCGGCCTCGGTTGGCGAGCCGCCTTCGGGCAGGCGAGCGTCGCAGTTGCGAGCGACCAGCGAGAGGGTGCGCTGGGCCAGGTTGCCGATCCCATTTGCCAGGTCGGTGTTCAGGCGGTTAATCAGCGCGCGGCGGGAGAAGTCGCCATCATTGCCGAACGGCACCTCCCGCAGCAGGAAGAAGCGCACCGGGTCCAGACCGTATTCTGCCACAAGTTCAGCGGGATCGACGACGTTGCCGAGAGACTTGCTCATCTTCTCGCCGTCGATGGTCCACCAGCCATGGGCGAAGATACGGCGCGGCACTGGCAAGCCGGCGGCCATCAGGAAGGCCGGCCAATAGACCGCGTGAAAGCGCTGGATGTCCTTGCCGACCAAATGCAGATCGGCCGGCCAGAACCGCCAGAGCGGGCTGGCGGTGTCCGGGTAGCCGAGTGCAGTGACGTAGTTGGCCAGCGCGTCGAGCCAGACATACATCACGTGGTCCGGGTCGCCCGGGACGGGCACGCCCCAGCGGAAGCTGGAGCGGCTGACGGAGAGGTCGCGCAACCCGCCGCGGATGAAGCTGAGCATCTCGTTGCGTTTGCCAGGCGGCCCGATGAACTCGGGGTTGGCATCGTAGTGCGCCAGCAGGCGGTCCTGATAGGCGGAGAGGCGGAAGAGGTAGTTGGGCTCCCTCACCCACTCTACCGGCGCGCCGGTGGGCGCCATGCGGGTGCCGTCGGACAGGATGGTGAGGTCGTCGGCGGCGTAGAAATCCTCGTCGCGGACGGCATACCAGCCTTCGTAGTGGCCCAGGTAGATGTCGCCGGAGGCGGCGAGACGTTCCCACAGGGCGGTGACGCCGGCCTTGTGGCGGGGTTCGGTGGTGCGGATAAAGTCGTCGTTGCTGATGCCGAGGGTGGCGGCCATGGCGCGGAACTCGGCCGAGACGCGGTCGGTAAAGGTTTGCGGATCCAGGCCCGCGTCGGCGGCGGCTTTCTCCACCTTCTGCCCGTGTTCGTCGGTTCCGGTGAGAAAGTAGGTGTCGACGCCGTCGAGGCGCTTGAAGCGGGCGATCACGTCGGCAGCGATGGCCGTATAGGCGTGCCCGATATGCGGCGGCCCGTTCACATAAAAAATCGGTGTCGTAAGATAGTAAGTCATTCGTGCCTTTTGGGGCGAAGCCCGGGGTCTGGGGCCGACTGGCCCCAGCGGGGTCCAGGGGCAGAGCCCCTGGAAGTCTCACGGCTGCCTTACCAGAGCCAACCCCGCGATCACAGCCTGCCGCCGATCCATGTTCGCCCGCTCCGTCTCGATCGTGAGCCGCTGCAGTGCCTCGGCCGTCTCTGCCCATTTGAGCGGCGACCTGGTTTCCACCAGCCGCCGCTGCGCCGCGTCAGCCGTATTGCGGACGGTAGCGCTGACGGCGGCGGCGATGCCGTGCTGCAGCAGCCCCATGAACGTCTCGAACGCGTCCTGCTCGCGCAGCGAGTCGCTCATCTCGTAGCCGCGCAGGAGCGGCATGTCCGGTCCGGCCTCGAGCACCTCGCCCACCATGGCGGCGAGTCTCAGGCCACCGTCCTCGGCCAGCGCCAGCGTCCGCCCGGGCGAGCCCTCGGCCAGGCTGGCCAGCGCGTCGCGGTCGGCCTGGGGCGCCCCGGGTAGGTAGTGCACCAAGGCCTGAGTCATCTCCGGTGCGCTGAGTGGTGCCAGCGCCAAATGCCGGCAGCGGCTGCGGATCGTGGGCAGCAGACGGCCGGGCGCCGAGCACACCAGGATCAGCACGGCGCGTGCGGACGGTTCCTCGAGCACCTTCAGCAGGGCGTTGGCCGATTGCGGGTTCACGTCCTCGGCGCCGTCGAGGATCACCACGCGCCAGCCGCCCTCGGCCGGGGTGAGGTGCAGGAAGGGCGGAATCTGCCGCGCGGTTTCCGCCGCGATCTGCTTCTTCATCCGCTTCTTCTTTTCGTCCCACTCGCGCTCGATGGTGAGCAGGTCGGCGTGGGTGCCGGCGGCCACGCGGCGGAACACCGGGTCGGTGGGCGCCATGTCCAGCGTGGCGCCGCCGGCGAGCAGGCGGCGGGCAAAGCGGTAGGCGAGCGTGGCCTTGCCCACGCCTTCCGGGCCGGTGATCAGCCAGGCGTGGTGCAGTCGGCCGCCGGACAGTGCGCCCTCGATGGCGGCGGCGGCGGCGGCGTGGCCGATCAGGCAGGGGTTCTCGCGGGGGTCGGGCGGCAACGGGGCCTCTTGGCTGGGGCGAGGAAAGGCAGGCAAGCGGTTCTTTTTTGAAAAAAAGAACCAAAAAACTTTTGTTCTCTTTGGGCGTGGCGTGGTGACGCGTGGTGTTCAGCTACCCGCGACAGCCGACGTAAAGCTTTTTGCTTCTTTTTCTCGAAAAAGAAGCGCGTGCTTGCCTCATTCCGATTGCGGATCAGCGGCTAGGCCCGTCCGGAGCCTCGGCGCACCAGGACGTTGCCGGCTTCGCCGCAGGCAAGGGCCCCCACCATGGCAAGCGCGCAGATCGCAAACAATGCGTCATACCGTCCCGTGATGGCGAACAGGTAAGACAGCGCGTAGGCGCCGACCGCCTGCCCGGCGGCGAACGCGATGGTGGCGCTGCTCCAGGCGTGGCCGCGTGCCGCCTCGTGCGCGCCGGCCAGCACCTGCGAGCGGCCGAGGACGAACACCACCAGTGCGGGGATGCCGGCGCCGCTGACGACGGCACAGGCGCCCACCAGCCAGGCCGACGGCGCCCCGTGCCAGGCCACCCAGCCGAGCGCCGCGTTGGCAGACGCCTGGCTCAGCCATAGCCAGCGCAGGCCAGCCGCGGCACCCACGCGGTCCGCCGCCTCGCCGGCCAGCAGAGGCCCTGCCAGCGCACCCAGGCCGAACACGATCCAGACGTGGCTGCCGGAAGCGGTGCCGCCATGCAGGCCGCGTGCGACGAAATCGGCCAGGAACAGGATCGCCGCAACCTGCCCGAACGCGCTGACGCCGTAAGCCGCGCACAGCAGGCGCAACGGCGGCGAGAGGCGGTGCGTGTCGGCAGCCGGCGTGGACAGCATCCGATCCGGCGGCAGCGCCGGCCAGGCGGCCAGCGTCAGGCCCAGCCCGGCCAGTCCCAAACCCAGCCAGGCCCACATTACGCCGTGGCGCAGCAGCACCGGCAGCACGGTGCCGGACGCCACCATGCCCAGGCCGATGCCCAGGAAGATGATGCCGCCCGCCAGGCCGCGCCGGTGCTGCGGCACCAGCGGCAGCACGCTGGGTGCCGCCAGCACCATCAACACGGCGCCGGCCAGGCCGGACACCAGGCGCCAGGCCAGCACCCAGGCGAAGCCGGCCTGCAGCGCGCAGGCCAGCAGGCTCAGCACGGCCGCCGCCATGGCGAGGCGCAGGATCAGCCGCACGCCGGCCCGGCGGGCAACACCGCGCGCGCCAGCCGCACCGCCCAGGTAGCCGGCGATGTTGGCCGCGCCCAGGTAGACCGCCTGCCCTGGGGTAAACCAGTGCGCGCCGATCAGCGCCGGAATCAGCGGCGTATAGGCGAAGCGCGCCAGCCCGAGCCCGAGCGTGCAAGTGCAAAAGGCGGCAAACACGCCGAGTGCCGGGCGGGCGTCATCTCGTGCGGCTACGACACCCGCCGAATGGCCACCGCCACTCGTGGCCACGTCGCCCATCGGACGGCCGCCGCTTGCGGCAATCTCGCCCGCTGGGCGGACGCCTCGGCTCGCGGCCACTTCGCCCGCCGCACGGGCGCCGCCTGCGAACATCTCCCGCACGTCAGAACTGCCCAGGCACCGCCGGGGTGGCCAACTCCGGAGCGTCGGCGGATGGCGGCGACGCGCGTGACACCGCCATCTCGCCGGGCGCCAGCCTGCCCAGCGTCATCGCGGCCGCGACCAGTGCCACGTGGGAGAAGGCCTGCGGGAAATTGCCGACCTGGCGGCGCGCGCCCACGTCGTACTCCTCGGCCAGCAGGCCGACGTCGTTGCACAGCGCCAGCAGCCGCTCGAACAGCGCGCGGGCTTCCCTCACCCGGCCCTGCATGGCGTAGGCGTCCACCAGCCAGAAGGTGCAGGCAAGAAAGGCGCCCTCGCCGGGCGGCAGGCCGTCCACGTTGCTTTGGGTGCGGTAGCGCTGCACGAAACCGTCCTGCAGCAGGTCCTCTTCGACGGCAGCCACCGTGCCGATTACCCGGCGGTCGGTGGCCGGCAGGAAGCCGACGGAGGGTATCAGCAGCAGGCTCGCGTCGAGCTCGGTGCCGCCGAAGCTCTGCACGAAGGTGTTGCGCTTGGCGTCGTAGCCCTCGGCCAGCACGCGCTCGAAAATCCTGCTGCGCAGCGTGCGCCACTCGGCGATCGGGCCGGTGAGGTGGTGGCGGGTGGCGTCCTTGATCATCCGGTCCACCGCCACCCAGGCCATGATCTTGCTGAAGGTGAAGTGCTGCCGCGGGCCGCGGATCTCCCACATGCCCTCGTCCGGCTGGTCCCAGATGGTCGACAGGTGCTCGACGATGTTGCGCTGCAGGGCCCAGCCATGCGGCGGCGGGCGCAATCCGTTGCGCCGCGCCTGGTGCAGGCATTCCAGCACCTCGCCATAGACGTCGAGCTGCACCTGGCCGCTGGCCGCGTTGCCGGTGCGCACCGGGGCGGCGCCCTGGTAGCCGGACAGCCAGGGGATCTCTCGTTCATCCAACGAACGCTCACCGCGCAGGCCGTACATGATCTGGATCTGCGCGGCGCTGCCGGCGATGCTGCGTTGCAGCCAGTCGCGCCAGGCCACCGCCTCCTCGGTGTAGCCGGCGCCCATCAGCGCGAACAGGCTGAGGCTGGCGTCGCGCAGCCAGCAGAACCGATAGTCCCAGTTGCGCCCGCCGCCGAGCTGCTCGGGCAGCGAGGTGGTGGCCGCCGCCACGATGCCGCCGGTGGGCGCGTAGGTCAGCGCGCGCAGGGTGAGCAGCGAGCGGCGCACCGCCTGCCAGTGGGGGCCCTTGTAGGTGCACTTGGCGATGAAGGCCTGCCAATACTCCGCGGTCCGGGCGAGCGCCGCCGCCGGGTCGATCGCCCTGGGGGGCGCCAGGTGCGACGCGCCGTGGGAGAGCACGAACGACACCGTCTGCCCGGCAGACACCGAGAACTCGGAGACGGTGCGCATGTTCTGCCCGCGCAGTTTGGCCTGCGTGCGCACCACCACCATGTTCGGGCCGGCGATGGCGCAGATGCCGGTGCGGTCGTCCAGCCTGGTCACCCAGGGCACGCTGATGCCGTAGTCGAAGCGCAAGGCGAGCTCGGTCTGCATCGCCACTTTGCCGGTGCGGCCCTGCACCAACCGCACCAGCGTCGCGTTCTCCGCCTCCGGCACCATGAAGTCGACGATCGACACGCTGCCGGACGGCGTCTCGAACACGGTCTCCAGGATCAGGCTCTCGCCGCGGTAGCTGCGGGTGGCGCGGGGAACCTGGCCAGCGGAGTCGGGTGCGGGTGAGATCAGCCAGCGGCCGTTACCGGTGTTGCCGAGCAAGGCGGCGAAGGCGGCCTGGCTGTCGAAATGCGGCAGGCACAGCCAATCTATCGAGCCGTTGCGGCCCACCAGGGCGCAGGTCACCCGGTCGCCGATCATGGCGTAGTCCTCGATCGGCAAGGCGGGTTCGTCTGGCATCGCAACTCCTGGCGGCAATGGTGGGAAGGGGACTCTGGGCGGACCGGGTGTCTTGCACCAGGATGGCGGTGCAGCTTCTCGATGCAACGAGGCCGGACAGCCCTAAAAGCTTGACTTTGGCGATATGGTTGCAGATATGCCGCGCAGCGACGCACGGTGTGCACCCGGCAATTCGCAACCATCCTTGTTGCGGTTCGCACGATCGGCGTGCCGGTTCCGCAAGCCACCTGCCCTGCTCCGAGCCGGATGTTGTTCTTGCCGCCCGACACAACCCGGCGCGGCGCCTTTTTCCAGAGACCGAGACAATTTGTTGAACCAACACACTGCCTGCGAGGGCGACGAGCCCGTGCAACCCGAGCAGGACGACAAGGCCGCCCATGTTGCGCCGGAAGCTGCAGGCGCTGACCCCGCGTCCCCCGGCGAGGCCTACGCAACGATGCGGCAGGCAGGCGACGCCGCCGCGACGCTGACCGATCAGGCACAGCCCGAACTCGAATTGCCGGCCGGCAGCGCGCCACCCGGCAGCCTCCCGGACCCGCTGCCGGCACGCCCGGCCGTAGAGACGAAGCCGAACACCGGCGCGCCCGCCGCGACGAGCCACGGTGAGCCGGCGGGTCAGCAGGCCGACCTGCCGATGTCGCCGGGGTCCGCGCCGGCCCACGCCGCCGGGGCTGAGGCAACGCCGCACGCGGCGGCGCATGATGGGTCCGGCCTGTCCGAGGCGGCATCGGAGCGGGGCGAAGCCTCACCCGAAAGCGTCGCGGAGCAGGACGAGGCTCTATCCCGGGCCGCACCGGAGCAGGGTGAAGCCGTGCGCGAGCGCGCACCGGAGCAGGTTGACGGTGCGGTGGATGCGGCCGCCGGCGGCGAGGTCGAGCCCGAACAGCTGCCGGTCTTCGCCGACCTCGGCCTGTCCGACCCGATCCTGCGCGCCATCGAGGAGAAGGGTTACCGCCACCCGACGCCGATCCAGGCGCAGGCGATCCCCGCCGTGCTGTCCGGCCGCGACGTCATGGGCGTGGCGCAGACCGGCACCGGCAAGACCGCCAGTTTCACCCTTCCGATGCTCGACATCCTCGACGGTTCGCGCTCGCGCGCCCGCATGCCGCGCAGCCTTATCCTCGAGCCCACGCGCGAGCTGGCCCTGCAGGTGGCGGAGAACTTCGTCGAGTATGGCAAGTACCTCAAGCTGAACCACGCGCTGCTGATCGGCGGCGAGAGCCTCAACGACCAGAAGGACGCCCTGATGAAGGGTGTCGACGTGCTGATCGCCACGCCCGGCCGGCTGATCGACCTGTTCGAGCGCGGCGGGCTGATGCTGACTGACACCAAGCTGCTGGTGATCGACGAGGCCGACCGCATGCTCGACATGGGGTTCATCCCCGACGTCGAGCGCATCGTCGCGATGCTGCCGAAAGCGCGCCAGACGCTGTTCTTCTCCGCCACCATGGCGCCGGAGATACGCCGGCTGTCGGACGCGTTCCTGTCCAACCCGCGGCTGATCACGGTGTCGAAATCCGCCTCGGTGGCCACCACCATCGTCGCCGGCCTGGCCCTGGTAGCCGAGCACGACAAGCGCGAGGCGCTGCGCCGGCTGATCCGCTCCGAGGACGTGCAGAACGCGCTGATCTTCTGCAACCGCAAACGCGACGTGGACATCCTCTACAAGTCGCTCGGCCGGCACGGCTTCTCCGTCGGCGCGCTGCACGGCGACATGAGCCAGCCGGCTCGCTTCGCCACGTTGGACAAGTTCAAGAAGAACGAGCTGCGCCTGCTGGTGTGTAGCGACGTGGCCGCCCGCGGCATCGACATCGGCGGGCTGTCCCACGTGTTCAACTTCGACGTGCCGCACCACGCCGAGGACTACGTCCACCGTATCGGCCGCACCGGCCGTGCCGGCATGACCGGTCACGCTTTTACCCTGTGTTCGCCCGAGGACAAGGTGGCGGTCGAAGCGATCGAGAAGCTGACCGGCGGCACGATTCCGCAGATCGTCATCCCCGAGCTCGACGTGGTGGAGTGGTCCGAGGGCGACAGCCGCAAGCGCCGCGGCAGGCCGGCACAGGGCGGCCGCGGCGGCCGGTCCTCCGGTCGCGACGCGGGCGCGTCCACGCGCGGTGCCACAGCACCCGCCGCCCGCACCGAGGCAGCGCCGGCAGACGAGACGCCGGACGTGGCCAAGCCTCGCCGCACCCGCGGCCGCGGCAAGAGCGCGCCGACCGGTGCAGCCGCCATCGCACCGGCAACCCCGGTGGCCCTGATTGCACCCCCATCGCGCGCAGAGCCCGCTCGCGCCGCGCGAAATGAGCCGCGCCAGCAGCCCAGACCGGAGCCACGGTCGGAACCCAGGCCCGAGCAACGCTTCGAGCGCAGCGCGCCGCGTGACCATCGCCGGCGGGACGACGACCTGGGCCCCGCAGTGCTGGGCTTCGGCGAAGAGGTACCCGCTTTCATGACGCTGCCTCGGCGTGCTGTGCGGGTGCCGGAGACCGACGTGGAGGCTTAGAAAGCAAGCGGTTCTTTTTTGAAAAAGAACCAAAAGCCTTTTGTCTCCGGAGGTGCGCCGCGGTGAAACGTGTCGTTTCAGCCGTCCGCGACAGCCGAGACAAAAGCTTTTTGCTTCTTTTTCTCGAAAAAGAAGGCCTTGCTTCCCTTACGTCAGAAAGAGCATCCCCGTTCGCCAGCAACCGCCAGACCTCGACGTGTCGATCGACCGCATCGGCACCGCAGGCGACGGCGTCGCTCGCGAACCGCACCGCCTCCACGTCGCCCGCACCCTGCCTGGCGAGCTGGTCCGCGCCCAGCCGGACGCCTCGGGCAAGCGCGCCCGCCTGCTCGAGGTGCTGGCCCCCAGCCCGGACCGCGTCACCCCCCCCTGCCCGCATTTTAGCGAGGGCTGCGGCGGCTGTGCCCTACAGCACTGGCAGGACGAACAATACGCAGCTTGGAAACGGCAGTCGGTTGTCACCGCGCTGCGCCACGCAGGGTTCACCGATCCGGACGTCACTCCCTTGGTCCGCACCCCGCCGCGCGCCCGCCGCCGGATGGATTTCGCCGTCGAGCGCCGGCCCGGCGGCGTGCTGTTCGGCCTGCACCGCGCCCACACCTCGGACATCGTCGACCTGGCCACCTGCCACGTGCTGCATCCTGCGCTGTTCGGCCTGCTCGCCCCGTTGCGCAAGCTGCTGGGCAGCCTGGCCGCCCTGCGCCGCAGCACCTCGGTGGTGGCCAACCTGATGGCCGATGGTGCCGACCTGCTGATCCGCACCGACGGCCCGCTGGAGGCAACCGACCGGGCCAAGCTTGCTGCGTTCGCCGCCGCACACGCCGTCCCGCGCATCGCCTGGGCGCTCGGCGAGGCCGCGCCGGAGGTGGCCGCCATGACCGCGCCCCCGTCGGTGCGCTTCGCCGGCCAGCGCGTGGAGCCGCCACCCGGCGCCTTTCTACAGGCCTCCGTCGAGGGTGAGGCGGCGATCGTGGCGGCCGTGCTCGACGCCGTGCCGGACAAGCTTACCGGCCGCTCGCGCGCTGTCGAGCTCTACGCCGGCTGCGGCACCATCAGCTTCCCGCTCGCTGAGCGGCTGCGCGTCCAGGCCTACGAGGGTCAGGCGCAAGCCGCCGCCTGCGTCCGCCGCGCCCAGGCCGGCAGCCGGGTGGAGATGACGCAGCGCGACCTGGCCCGCCAGCCGCTGCAGCCGAAGGAGCTTGCCGGCGCCGCGATGGTGGTGCTGGATCCGCCCTACGCCGGCAGCGCCGCGCAATTGCAGCTGATCGCCGTGAGCGCCGTGAAGCGGGTCGTATACGTCAGCTGCAACCCGCAAGCCCTGGGCCGCGAGGCAGCTTTGCTGTCGCGGGCCGGCTACCGGCTGGTGCGGGCAACGCCGATCGACCAATTCCTGTGGTCGGCACAGGTCGAGTGCGTGGCAGTGTTTGAGAAAGTGTGAGGCTGGATTCCGAACGGCAAGCAAGCGGTTCTTTTTTGAAAAAAAGAACCAAAAAACTTTTGTTCTCTTTGGCGCGCGCTGCAGAGACTTCCGCGACAGCAGGGACAAAAGTCTTTTGCTTCTTTTCTTCAGAAAAGAAGACCTTGCTTTCTTCCTAGCTCGGCGACGGCAACGGCACACTCATCTCGCTCGGCGTCGCCGTTGCGGTCGCCAACGCGCGCAGGATAACCTTGTCCAGGTGCCAGGCGGTTCGCGTTGCCACGTCGGCGCCGACCCCGCCGGCGGTGCTGCCCTCCTCGAAGAACAACCGGCCGCTCACCAGCACCACCAGATCCGGGTTGCGCGACGCGCGGCGTGCCGCTGCCACGGTCCGGCTCATCCGCGGCTGCCAGTGGTCCCTGCGGAAGGCGGAGCTCAGCGAGAGGTTCAGCACGTCCACCCAGTCATCGGCAACGAGGTCTGTCAGGCCCTGGTCGTTGTCGGGGTATTCGCAGCGTGGCGCCCAGCCGGCGTTCCACAGCACGTCGCAGTCCAGCGTCGCGCCGAAGCGATGCAGCTCACCAGGTTCGGGCGTCACCAGCACCACCGGCGCCGGGGTGTGCGACGTCGCCGTGTGCCTGGACTCGCCGCTGAGCAGGCGCAACGCTGACTGCAGCCGGCACAGGCCCAGCGTCACGTCGAACTCGCTGCAATCGTCGTCGCCCCACATGTCGCCGAGTCGGCGGGCGGCCGGTTCGAACAACGTGGCGAAGTGCGGCACGCTGCACGCCTGGCCGGCCTGCAGCTCGCGGATCAGCTCCACGGCGGCATCCTGGTCGGCGGCCACCAGAGCTTGGGCCAGTTCCAGCGCGCGGGAGTGAGGCACCGGCGGGCGCGTTCCCATGACATCGCCGCGCCCGTGCTGCTGGGCGATCAGCGGGACCACCTGCGACAACATGATGCCCTTCAGCACCGCCGTCATCTTCGGCCGCAGCGGCAGCCGCGCGATCGCTTCGGCGACTGAACTGACTTGGATTGGTTTCTCCTGGCCTTCGGCAGGCAGCAGCTTCACCAGCAGCACGGGCGCTGCGTCCGGTTGCTGGTGCAACGTCTCGACCACGTCGCGTGGCGGCTCGATCACGTCGCGGCGCCAGGACGCGGTCGCCGGCAGGCTCGCAGCCAGCTTCATGCTCCAGTCGCCGAAGCGCCGGGTTTCGGACGACTCGACGTTGAGCACCTCGATGTCGGTGTGCCGCTTGTCGTTGCGAATCGAATCCATCAGGCATTCGACGCGTTCCGGCGGACCTTCGAGCCACTGGTAAAAGCGGCTGTCGTCGAACAGCATCAGCCCGGTGATGTCCTCGCGGCTGTTGCGAGCCTGAGATGTGGCAGCGAGCATCCGCAAGTCTGGCGGCGCCAGGTGCCTGGCGGCGCGACTGCGATAAATCAGCCGTGACAGCATGCCGCTACGAGCGGCACCTGCGGCACTCCCCGATCTTGCCGCCGGGGTCGAGATGCGCGCCTGGGACATCGGTCACTCTCCAGCCGCTAGGGTTCCCTCCGCTGACCGGCTTCGTCAAGCCCAATCGGTTAAAGTTTCAGTGGATAACTCGGATGTCAGCGAAAACGACATGCAAACCGAGGAAATCGCTGGGCGCAACTGACTTCCCTGCCCGGAAGCGAAGTTCATGCTGCACCGCATCATCCAGGAATCCAGCGCTTGTCTGAAAAGTTCAGATGAATTCGATTCCCTCGCGAACACGCCAGTCAAACGGTCCGCGACAGCCGAGACAAAAGCTTTTTGCTTCTTTTCCTCGAAAAAGAAGCGCTTGCTCCCTACTCCTCCCCGATCCCGACGTACAAATTCTCCAGCGCGTCGGCCAGAAGCACGCGCGTCATTTCCGGTTCAAGCCGGAAGCAGCGCACCACCTGAGCAACCTGGTCGCAGATGAACTTGGGCTGGAACGCCGCCAGTTCGTGGAGTCCCTTGCCGGTCAGCCGCTCCACCACGAAGTCGAAAGCGTCGTCCTGCAGCTTCAGCCCCGCGGAAGCCGCGACCTTGTCGAAGATCCGCCTGTACTCGGCCAGGGTCGGACCCAGCATCTGGATTTTGTAGGGGATACGGCGCAAAAAGGCCGGGTCCATCAGGTCGGCCGGCTCCAGGTTGGTCGAGAAGATCACCAGCTCGTCGAACGGCAGCTTGAAGGTGAGGCCGGTGTTCAGCTTGAGGTAGTCGATCCGGTTCTCCAGCGGGACGATCCAGCGGTTCAGCAGGTCGGTGGGGTTGACCTTCTGGCGACCGAAATCGTCGATCAGGAACACGCCGTTGAGCGCTTTCATGTGCAGCGGCGCGTCGTAGGTGCGGGTCGTCTCGTCCCAGCGCAGGTCCAGCATGTCCAGCGTCATCTCGCCGCCGGCCATCGCCACGGGTCGCTTGCAGGCGACCCAGCGCCCGTCGAAGGCTTCGATCTGCACGCCGTTGCCCAGCGTGCCGGCGCCTTCGTCCTCGCGAACCATGTAGGGCACGTGCAGGCTCGGGTCGTGCATGCGGATGATCTGGCCGCCAACCTCGATGGCGTAGGGGATGAACACTGCGTCGCTGAACACGCCGGCAATGCGGTGGCCTAGGCTGGTCTTGCCGTTGCCCGGGGGGCCATACAGCAGCACCGTCTTGCCCGCGCTGACCGCCGGCACCAGACGCTGGATCGTGTGGTCGGAGAGTGTCAGCCCCGCGCAGGCCTGGCGCAGCGTTTGCAAATCGAGCGACGTGTTGGTGATTGCCTGCTTGCTGACCTGGGTCTGGAACGAGGCCAGGCTGACCGGCGCCGGGCCCATATACTGCGTGCTCTCCATAGCGGCGCCGGCAGCCTCGCGCCCGTGGTCGGAGAGCGCGTAGCGGATGTAGCGGACGACCCCGCTGTTGAGCGATCCCAGCACGTGGATCAGTTTCTGTGCGATCGCGTCGTCGATCACTTCCTGCACCACTGCGTGGCTGAGGTGGATACGACGCGCCAGGTCCGGGATCGTCTCGCAGGATGTCACCCGCATGAACTTCAGCACCAGGCCGAGCAATATGCTGCGGGAGATGCCGGTCTCCGCGACCGTGCGCGGCATGACTGGCGTGTCGTCGATCACCGCGTAGAGCTGCTCGGTTGTCATCAGGCCGAGCGCGATCAGGTTCTCGCCGAGACGGCCGCCCTGCAGCCGCTGCCGCTCGGCGGCCGTCTCGAGATCCGAATTGCGGACCAGTCCCTTCATCAGAAGGACGTCACCTAAGCGCATGTTACTACCCTGACTTGAAAGTGCACGCTACAACGGCGGCTCCGTTCGACCAAGCTCGTTTTGATATCGTTTCTAGGCATCTTCGGTTTGCGTCTGGGCGGACAAGGCTACGGGAAGGAGAGCAAGCGGTTCTGTTTTGAAAAAATGAACCAAAAAACTTGTGGTCCCTTTCGGCCTGCGTGGCTGAGGCTTGGTGTTTCAGCTTACCGCGACAGCGCTAACAAAAGCTTTTTGCTTCTTTTTCTCGAAAAAGAAGGCCTTGCTTC
The DNA here is from genome assembly GCA_965198755.1 of Acetobacteraceae bacterium. Lineage (GTDB taxonomy): Bacteria > Pseudomonadota > Alphaproteobacteria > Acetobacterales > Acetobacteraceae > BOG-908. Next base: position 843,555 of record OZ240673.1, on the reverse strand, counting down.
CTTTCGTCACTCCTCGGTCCAGACCCGATGCCGCAGCACCGGCACCCGCCCGTCGCGGTCGTGCCGGCTGAGCCAGCGCTGGAACTGCCCCAGCACGGCGCCGGTGGCCGACGGTATCTCCGCCGCCAGGGCCGCCTCCACCGTGTACCAGCCGGGCGCCTCCATCTCCTCGGACGCGGCCGGCGTACCGCCGACATGCGCCGCGTCCACGATGAAGAAGCGCGCGTCGAACCGGATCGCGCGCTCCGGCGGCGTGATCGCGCGACACAGGTACTCCAGCCGGTCCAGCGCCGGCGGCTCGCCCAGCGTCAGCCCGACCTCCTCGGTCAGCTCACGCGCCGCCGCCGCCGCCAGCGCGTGCGCCAGCCTGGTGTCGGCCGAGCGCTCCAGCCTGGCGAGCACTCTTGGCAGCAGCGGCCTGGCGGTGCGCTGGTGGTAGTCCTCCGGGTCCACCGCACCGCCGGGAAACACCAGCATGTTGGGCATGAAGCGATGCGCGGCCGAGCGCCTTGCCATCAGCAGCTCAGGGGAGGCTGCAGCGGTGTGGCGGACGACGAGGAGGCTGGCGGCGGGGCGGGGGTCGGGCACGACAGCAAGAAAGCAGTTCTTTTTTGAAAAAAAGAACCAAAAAACTTTTGACTCCGCTTCGCGCGCTCGCCGGTGACGCGGGCGCGGCTCGGCATGCTCGAAAGAAGCGCGGCTGCCTCCTTGACGCACCGGCTTGCGGGCCGCATCTCACAATCCGGACCAGGATGGTCCGCATTGCACTTACCGAGGCACGAGGGTGTTCAGACTATCCAAGCTGGCGGATTACGCCGTCGTCGTGCTCGTCCGCCTGTCGAGAGACGGCGGCGTGCAGACCTCGTCGGGCGTTGCCGCCGGCACGGGTATCCCGGAGCCGACCGTCGCCAAGGTGCTCAAGGCGATGGCCGGCAGTGGCCTGGTCACCTCCCTGCGCGGCGCACGCGGCGGCTATCGGCTGGGCCGCAGCCTGTCCGCCATCCCCGTCGCCGACGTAATCGCCGCCATCGACGGCCCGATCGCGTTGACCGCCTGCGTTGACGGCGGCGACTGCGAATCCGGCTGCCTATGCCCGATGCGCGGACGCTGGGATCCGGTCAACCACGCCATCCGCACCGCACTGGGCGCCATCAGCCTGGCGGACATGGCGAGCGCCGTGCCGCCGCCTGCCTTTCGCATGCCCGACACACGCATCGAGCCGTCGCACCCCGAAGCCGCCCACGCTTTGCCTGTTTCCTGAGGACATCACATGCCAGCTATTGCCGAGACCCTGCAGACCGTCCAGTCCGTTGCCGACAGCGGCTACAAATGGGGTTTCGAGACCGACATCGAAATGGATTTCGCCCCGCGCGGCCTCAACGAGGGCATCGTCCGGCTGATCTCCGAGCGCAAGGGCGAGCCTTCCTGGCTGCTGGAATGGCGGCTCGCCGCGTTCTCCGCCTGGCAGGCGATGGAGGAGCCGACCTGGGCGCTGCTCGACTTCCCCAAGATCGACTACCAGGACGCGTTCTACTACGCCGCGCCGAAGCGTAAGCCCGGCCCGGCCTCGCTGGACGAGGTCGACCCTGAGCTGCTGCGCATGTACGAGAAGCTCGGCATCCCGGTCAGCGAGCGCGCCATCCTGGCCGGCGTCGAGGGTGCCGGCGAGCAGACGCGCCCGCCGATGGCAGTGGACGCAGTGTTCGACAGCGTGTCGGTCGCCACCACCTTCCGCAGCACGCTGGCCAAGTCAGGCGTGATCTTCTGCCCGATCAGCGAGGCGGTGAAGGACCATCCCGAGCTGGTACGCAAGTACCTCGGCAGCGTAGTTCCGCCCACCGACAACTACTTCGCCGCGCTGAACTCCGCCGTGTTCACCGACGGCAGCTTCGTGTTCATCCCCAAGGGCGTCACCTGCCCGATGGAGCTGTCCACCTACTTCCGCATCAATGCGAAGAACACCGGCCAGTTCGAGCGCACGCTGATCGTCTGCGAGGAGGGCGCGTCCGTCAGCTACCTCGAAGGCTGCACCGCGCCGATGCGCGACGAGAACCAGCTGCATGCCGCGGTGGTCGAACTGGTCGTGCTCGACGACGCCAAGATCAAGTACAGCACGGTGCAGAACTGGTATCCCGGCGACGCGCAGGGCCGTGGCGGCATCTACAACTTCGTCACCAAGCGCGGCGCCTGCCGGGGTGCGGGCAGCAAAATCAGCTGGACGCAGGTGGAGACGGGTTCGGCCATCACCTGGAAGTATCCGTCCTGCGTGTTGCAGGGCGAGGGCAGCATCGGCGAGTTCTACTCGGTGGCGCTGACCAACAACCACCAGCAGGCCGACACCGGCACCAAGATGATCCACATCGGCAAGAACACCACCAGCACGATCGTCTCGAAGGGTATCTCCGCTGGCCAGTCCAACAATACCTACCGCGGCCTGGTGCGCATCCTGCCGCGTGCCACCGGCGCGCGGAACCACACGCAATGCGACAGCCTGCTGATCGGCGACCGCTGCGGCGCCCACACCGTGCCCTACATCGAGTGCCGCAACCCGGCATCGAAGGTGGAACACGAAGCCACCACATCCAAGATCGCCGAGGACCAGCTGTTCTACTGCCGCCAGCGTGGCCTGTCGGAAGAGGACGCGGTGGGCCTGATCGTCAACGGCTTCTGCCGCGAGGTGCTGAAGGAGCTGCCGATGGAGTTCGCCGTGGAAGCGCAGAAGCTGCTGGCGATCAGCCTCGAAGGTTCGGTGGGCTGATCCGATGCTGCAGATAGCCAACCTGTCCGCCAACATCGGCGACAAGCCGATTTTGCGTGGCATCGACCTCATCGTGCCGGACGGCCAGGTGCACGCCATCATGGGCCCGAACGGCTCTGGCAAATCCACGCTGTCCTACGTGCTCGCCGGCCGCGAGGACTACGCGGTGACCGGCGGCTCGGCGCTGTTCGACGGCGCAGATTTGCTGGGCATGGAACCGGAGCAGCGCGCGCAGGCCGGGCTGTTCCTGGCCTTCCAGGCGCCGGTGGAGCTCCCCGGCGTGGGCAACGCCAACTTCCTGCGCACCGCGTTGAACGCCATCCGCCGCGCGCGTGGCGAGGAGGAGCTCGACGCCGCGCAATTTCTAAAGCTGGCGCGCGCGGAGGCACGCCGCCTGCAGATGCCGGACGACATGCTGAAGCGCAACGTCAACGTCGGCTTCTCCGGCGGCGAGAAGAAGCGCAACGAGGTGCTGCAGATGGCGATGCTGCGGCCGAAGCTGGCCATCCTCGACGAGACCGACAGTGGGCTCGACATCGACGCGCTGAAGATCGTCGGCGACGGCGTGAACGCGCTGCGCTCGCCGACCTTTTCCGCGCTGGTGATCACTCACCACCAGCGCCTGCTGGACCACATCGTGCCGGACGCGGTGCACGTGCTGTTGCACGGCCGCATCGTGCGCAGCGGCGGGCCGGAACTGGCGCGCGCGCTCGAGGCTGGAGGCTACGCGCAGGTGATCGCGGAGGCGGCATGAACGACTCGCTGGTCGAAGTCCCCACGCCCGCCTCGGCGGCCGGCTTCCTCGCCCGTTACGACGGTCTGACCGCCCGCCTTCCCGGCGACGGCGCCCCCCGCCGCGCCGCCTCCGACGTGCTGCGCCGCCTCGGGCTGCCCAGCCTGCGCGACGAGGGCTGGCGCTACACCAGCCTCGCCGCCCTGGCCGAAGGACGCTTTCACGAGGCGCTGACGGATGCCGGCGGCAGCGGCTCGGACAACGACATGCCCGAGCTTGGCAGTCTCTGGGACGTCCCACGCCTGGTGTTCAACCAGGGGCGTTTTGACGCCGGGCACTCCGTTTTGCCCGAGCGTGCCTCCGTCCGCTCCTTTGCCGCGACGGCAGATTTCGGCACCCTGCCCGACCCGGAGCACCAGCGCCTGGTGGCACTGAACACGATGCTGGCCGAGGACGGCGCGATCATTGAGGTTGCTGCCGGCGTGGACGCCGGCGCGCTGCTGCTGGTGAGCATGGGGCGCGACATCGCCGGCACCGCGGTCGCCTTTCACCCGCGCCACGCCATCCGCCTGGCTGCCGGCGCGTCTCTGACGCTGATCGAGCTTTCCGGCGGGCGTGGGCCGTACCTGCACAACCCGGTCACCGAAATCCTGCTCGCAGAGGGCGCGAAGCTGCAGCACGTGCGCCTGCAGAACGAGGCGGCGGACGCGTTTCACCTGGCCACCATCTACGCCAACGTCGCAGAGCGGGCCAGCTACGATTCGTTCACGCTGTCGATCGGCGGCCGCACCGCACGCACCGAGGTGCACGCGCGCCTCGTCGGCCCGCAAGCCCACGTTGCCATCAACGCGGCGCAGTTGCTGCGCGGCACGCAACACAGCGACTTCACCACCGTGGTGACCCACGAAGCGCCGAACTGCGCATCGCGGCAAACCGTGAAGCACGTGCTGGGCGGCCACGCCCGCGGCGTGTTCCAGGGCAAGATTGAAGTGGCCCGCGCGGCGCAGAAGACCGACGGCTACCAGATGAACCAGGCGCTGCTGCTCTCGCCGGACGCCGAGATCGACTGCAAGCCGCAGCTCGAGATCTTCGCCGACGACGTGAAGTGCAGCCACGGTGCGACGGTCGGCGAGCTGGATGCCGACCAGATGTTCTACCTCGTCAGCCGCGGCATTCCGCAGGCGGAGGCGCGTGCCATCCTGGTACGCGCGTTCCTCGGCGAGGCGCTCGACATGATCGCCGACGAGTCCGCACGCGGCTTGCTGGACCGGGTGATCGAAGATTGGTGGAAGGACGCGGCATGAACGCCGAAAGTAAACTCGCTGACCTCACCGGCCAGGTGACGCACGCGGCATTGGCGAAGGGCGCCGCATCTGCCGAGTTGACGGCTGTGTCGCACGACGCCCGCACCTCGCGCGATGCGACGAGGTCGCACGATGCCGCTACGTCGCACAACGCTACCACGTCGCATGACGAGGCCGGCACGCGGCATGCCTTCGTGCCCGCCTTCGACGTGGAACGCATCCGCGCCGACTTCCCGATCCTGTCGCAGCGCGTGCACGGCAAGCCGCTCGTCTACCTCGACAGCGCAGCCAGTGCGCAGAAGCCGCGCGCGGTGATCGACGCGATGGTGCACGCGATGGAGACGCAATACGCCAACGTTCATCGCGGCCTGCACTGGATGAGCGAGCGCACATCCGACGACTACGAGGCGGTGCGCGACAAGGTGGCCGGCCTGCTCAACGCGCCCTCGCGCGAGGAGGTGGTGTTCACCGGGAGCAGCACCGGTGCGATCAACCTGGTGGCGCACAGCTACGGGCGCGGCGTGCTCAAGCCCGGCCAGGCCGTGCTGGTCAGCGAGATGGAGCACCATGCCAACATAATCCCCTGGCAGATGCTGCGTGATTCGCACGGCATCGAACTGCGCGTGGCACCCATCACGGATGCCGGCGAACTCGACATGGCCGTCTTCGAGCGCTGCCTGCAGGACGGGCGCGTGGGGCTGGTCGCGATCACCCACATGTCCAACGTGCTGGGCACCTACAACCCGATCGAGCGCATTGCCGCGCTGACGCATGCGGCCGGCGCGCAGTTGATGGTGGACGGCAGCCAGGCGGTGGTGCACCGGCGCGTGGATGTGCAGGCGCTGGGTGCGGATTTCTACGCCTTCACCGGACACAAGTTGTATGGCCCGACCGGCATCGGCGTGCTGTGGGCCCGGCGCGCGTTGCTGGAGCAGATGCCGCCGTTCATGGGCGGCGGCGACATGATCTCCAGCGTCAGCTTCGAACACTCCACCTGGGCGCCGCCGCCGACGAAGTTCGAGGCCGGCACGCCGGCAATCCTCGAGGTGATCGGCCTGGGTGCCGCGATCGACTACGTGCAGGGTATCGGCTTCGACGCCATCGCGGCGCACGAGGCGGCGCTGACCGAGCACGCGCTGGCACGGCTGTCGGCGATCGACGGCCTGCACATCGCCGGGCGCGCGCAGGACCGCGGCGGCGTGGTCAGCTTCACCCTGGACGGCGCCCACGCGCACGACATCGCCACCCTGCTGGACCGCAACGGTATTGCCGTGCGTGCCGGCCAGCACTGCGCCGAACCGCTGATGCGCCGCCTGGGCCTGTCCAGCACCGCACGCGCGAGTTTCGGCATCTACACCACGCAGGGCGAGATCGACATGCTGGCCGACACGCTGGTGCGCATACGCGGCTTCTTCCAATGAGCACCACGCAGACCGCCGCCCCCAATTTCGACGACGTGCGCGACCTCTATCAGGACACCATCCTGGACCGCAGCCGCAACCCGCGTCACATGCACCGCCTCGACCCGTTCGACGCTTGTGCCCGCGGGGAAAACCCGCTTTGCGGCGACCAGGTGGAGGTGCGCGTCTCCTTTGCACCAGACGCCACCGTGGCCGACGCCGCCTACGAGGCCCGCGGCTGCGCCATCTCCATGGCGTCGGCCGATTTAATGGCCGATGTGGTGCGTGGCCGTGACGCAGCCTCTATCCGCGCGCTGGCGGCCGCGTTCGAACAGCTCGCACGCACCGGAGACAGCGCGTCGGAAGATGCGGCGTTGCAGGTCTTGCGCCCGCTTTCCGGCGTGTCCGAGTATAGAAGCCGGGTGAAATGCGCGACGTTGCCGTGGTCCGCATTGGTCGCGGCACTCGACGGTCGCAATGAGGTTGCATCCCATGATTGACGACGTGCACGACGACGCGGCAGACCGGACCGGCCACGCCACCGCGGTGGTGGGAAGCTGGACGCCGGACGGCGAGACGATCGCGCTGCCGAGCGAGACGGCGCTGCTCGACGCCATTGCCACCATCTACGATCCGGAAATCCCGGTGAACATCTACGAACTCGGCCTGATCTATGCCGTGGAGATCAGCGACGCGGGCGCCGTAAAGGTAGAGATGACGCTGACCGCGCCGGGCTGCCCCAGCGCGCAGGAATTGCCCGTGCAGGTGCGCGAAGCGGTGCTGGCCGTACCCGGCGTCACGTCCGCGGACGTGACGACCGTGTGGGATCCGCCGTGGGACCCCAGCCGCATGTCCGAAGACGCCCGCCTCGCGCTGAACATGTTCTGAACGGAGCCATCGCGATGGACCAAAACGTAACCGCAGCCCCCGTCCGCCCGCGTCGCGCGCTGCCGCCGCTGATGACGCTGACCGAGGCCGCCGCCGCCCGTCTGCGCGCGCTGTACGAACATGGCGACGGCCGCCTGCTGCGCATCAGCGTCAACACCAAGGGCTGCTCGGGCTTGGCCTACGACATGACCTGGGTGGCCGAAGCCGGCCCCGGCGACGAGGTGGTCCGCGACCACGACCTGACCGTGCTGGTGGACCGCAAGGCGAGCCTGTTCCTGATCGGCACGATCATGGACTACGAGCAGAAGACGATGAGCGCGGGGTTCACCTTCACCAATCCGAACGAGAAGGGCCGGTGCGGGTGCGGTGAGAGTTTTCACGTCTAGGTCGTTGCGCGCGCGGCGCTGACATCGTAACAAGCAAGGCTTGCTTTTTTAAAAAGCAGCAAAAACTTTTGGTCCGGCTGTCGCGGAGTTTCCCGCAACACGCGCCCAAGGAACCAAAAGTTTTTTGGTTCTTTTTTTCAAAAAAGAACGGCTTGCTTTGTCTGCCAACGGCTAGGACGTCATGCTCTGTGCAGGCAAGCTGCGACCGAAGATCACCAGTCGCGTCTACGGTATCTTGACGAGCCTGCAGGCGGAGACGGCATCGAAAGTATGCTGGTAGTCACTCTCAAGAACGCAATCCGTCGTCCAGACTAATGGTAAGCCACGTCCTGCTGTGACTTGCAGGTCCAGGTCATGACGTTCGGTTTGACTACATTGGGGTGCCGGCAGGTAGGTGACTTCCGCGCCGTTCACCCGGACGTGGAAGCCGCCCTTGTCCCAGACTGCGCACTCGCCGTGGTCTGTCCCGCCGCGGAAGTCGGTCCGAACGTCCACCGTGTATCCTGGCAGCCTGCACGCGTGGACGGGCTTGCCTGACAAGGTGACGCGGGTGGTCACCTTCGGGTCGGCAATGGCCTGCACGGAGTTGTCGTAGGGAGAGTCGGAGACCAGCGTCTTCAGCGCAAAATGGCCGTGTTCGATGTCGCACGTCATCAGCGCGTAGAGTTCCGGCGGCGGGTCAGCGCGTGCGGGGCCGACGGCCGTAAAGATCAGCGCAGACGCGACTGACCAGATCAGAAACTTGGTAGGTCGCCGCATCGGTTATACTCCGTCGTCTCGCGCGCGCTGCTACCCCGTCGCCACTGCCGCCAACAGCCGGTCGATCGGATCCCACCGGTATGCCACCTGCGGCAACGCCACGCCGGCCACCCGTGTCTGCCCCTCGGCCGCCGTCTGTCCGCCCAGCCGGCTGTAGAACCACCGGCTCGGGTTGTCCCGCAGCACCCACACGAACACCGAGCCGCAGTTGCGCGCCATCAGCTGGCTCGCCGTGGCACGCATCATGCGCCGGCCCACCCCCTGCTCGCGCCAGTCATCGAGCACGTACAGCGTCTCGATCTCGGCTTCGCCCAGCCCCGGCGTGCGCGGCGGGCCGGCGGTGGTGAACCCCACGATGCGCGGCCCCTGCCCCTTCATCGCCGCCACCATCACCGTGGACCCGGACGCGATGGCCGCGCGGTAGTGAAGCGCCAGCCGCGTCGGCGAGAGGTTGGCCAGGTAGTCGTCCGGCAGTATCCCCGGGTAGGCGCTGCGCCAGGCCGCCACGTGCACCGCGCCAATGGCGGTGGCATCCGTCAACTCGGCCCGGCGCACGGTGATCACGGCGCGGCCGCCGCTTGCGCCCGCTCCAGCACCGCGCCGAAGAACCCGTCGGTGCCGTGGCGGCGCGGCGTCAGCACCAGGAACGGGTCCGCGCAAGGCACCGGCACGTCGAGCGCCCAGGCGGCCGACACCGGCACTACGCGGAAGCCGGGATGGCGTGTCAGGAAGCCCTCCACCTGCGCCTCGTTCTCCTCTGCCAGCAGCGAACACGTCGCGTAAACCAGCCGCCCGCCGGGCCGCACCAGGCGCTGTGCGGCGTCCAGGATGGCCGCCTGCTTGGGCATCAGCTCGGCAAGGTCGGTCTCGGTCAGGCGCAGTCTTCCGTCGGGGTTGCGGCGCCATGTTCCCGTGCCGGTGCAGGGCGCGTCAACAAGGACACGGTCGAACGTCTGCGCGCGGCGCTTGGCCCACTTGTCGCCGGCGGTAGTCAGGTGCCGCTCCACGTTGTGCACCCCGGCGCGGCGCAGGCGCTTCACGGCGCCGTCCAGCCGCGGCTCGCTCACGTCGCAGGCGACCACGTGGCCGCGGTTCTCCATTGTCGCCGCGATGGCCAGCGTCTTGCCGCCGGCGCCGGCGCACCAGTCGGCCACCCGCATGCCCGGGACGGCACCCACCAGATGCGCCACCAGCTGGCTGCCTTCGTCCTGTATCTCCACCGCCCCGGTCTGGAAGGCGGCGCCGGAGGTGACCGCGCGGCGGTGCGCCACGCGCAGGCCCCAGGGCGAGTAGGGCGTAGGCTCGGCCTCAATACCCTCGGCCAGCAGCGCCGCGCGGGCGTCCGCCAGGGTGGATTTCAGCATGTTCACCCGCAGGTCGAGCGGTGCGGGTTCGGCCATGGCCGCCATTTCGGCCGGCAGGTCGTCGCCGAAGCGGGCCTGCAGGTTCGGCAGGATCCAGTCGGGGATTTCCAGGCGAGTCGCCTCGTCCATGCTGGGGTGGTCCAGCGAGCGGCCCTCCAGCGGGCGCAGCACCGCGCGTTCCTCAGTGCCGAGCGGCGCCGGGCCGAACTGGCCGCCGGAAAAGCCCTGTTCCAGGCCCGCCATGGTCCAGCCTTCCAGCAGCAGGGAGGCGGCGACCAGCAGGCGCGGCGCCGGCGTGGCACCGGCGCGGGCGAGCCACCAGCCGAGCCGGCGGCGGGCGCGCAGCACGCCCCAGGCGCGGTCGGAGACGGCGCGGCGGTCGCCGGAGCCGATGAAGCGGCGCTCGCGGAAAAAGGCGTTGGCGACGGCGTCGGCTGGTTTGCGGCCGGCGGATTGGATCTCTTCCAGTAATTCTATGGCGCCGAGGAGGCGGGCGGAGGGAGTCAAGAAAGCAAGGCCTTCTTTTTCGAGAAAAAGAAGCAAAAAGTTTTTGCGGGCGCTGTCGCGGAGGTTCCTGCAGCGCGCACCCAAGGACGTAAAAGTTTTTTGGTTCTTTTTTTCAAAAAAGAACTGCTTGCTTTATTCTTGCCGATAATTCGGCGCCTCCCGCGTAATCGCCACGTCATGCACGTGGCTTTCCCGCAGCCCCGCCCCGGTAATCCGCCGAAACTGCGTGTTCACCCTCAGCTCCGCCACCGTCGCGGCGCCCGTGTATCCCATTCCCGCGCGCAAGCCGCCGACGAGCTGGTGCACCACGCCGCTCATTGGCCCCTTGTAGCCGACGCGGCCTTCAACGCCTTCAGGCACCAGCTTCAAAGTATCTGTAATCTCCTGTTGAAAGTAGCGGTCCGCCGAGCCGCGCGCCATTGCCGCGATGCTGCCCATGCCGCGGTATGATTTGTAGGACCGTCCCTGGTACAGGAACACCTCGCCGGGCGCCTCGTCCGTGCCGGCGAGCAGGCTGCCGACCATCACCGCTTCCGCGCCGGCCCCGATTGCCTTGACGATGTCGCCGCTGGTGCGGATGCCGCCGTCGGCGATGCTGGGGATGTCGTGGCGCGCGCATTCGGCGGCGGTCTCCATCACCGCGGAAAATTGCGGCACGCCGACGCCAGCCACCACGCGCGTGGTGCAGATGCTGCCTGGCCCGATGCCGATCTTGACGCAATCCGCACCTGAATCGATCAGCGCTGCGGCACCTTCCGGCGTGGCCACGTTGCCGGCTACCACCTGCACCGCGTTGGACAGGCGCTTGATGCGGTCCACCTGCGCCAGCACGCCGGCGCTGTGGCCGTGCGCAGTGTCCACCACGATCACGTCCACGCCGGCGTCGATCAGCGCCTCGGCGCGCGCCTGGCCGTCGTCGCCCACGCCGGTGGCGGCTGCCACGCGCAGCCGGCCGAGCTCGTCCTTGTTGGCCAGCGGGTGGGCCTGCGCCTTGTCCATGTCCTTCACGGTCACCAGGCCCACGCAGCGGAACGCCTCGTCCACCACCAGCAGCTTCTCGATGCGGTGGTGGTGTAGCAGGCGGCGGGCCTCGTCAGCGCCGGGGTTGCCGGTGACGGTGACCAGCTTGTCGTGCGTCATCAGCTCGCGCACGGGTATGGACGGATCGGTGGCGAAGCGGACATCGCGGTTGGTGAGGATGCCGACCAGGCGGCCGTTGGCTTCCACCACGGGGATGCCGCTGATCCGCCACTGTGCCATCAGTGCGCGGGCGTCGGCCAGGGTCTGCTCTGGGCGGATAGTGACGGGGTTCACCACCATGCCGGATTCGAACTTCTTCACCGAGCGGACCTGGGCGACCTGCTCGTCCACGGTGAGGTTCTTGTGGATGACGCCGATGCCGCCCTGCTGCGCCATGGCGATGGCCATCGGGCCCTCGCTGACGGTGTCCATGGCGGCGGCGAGCAGCGGGATGTTCAGGCCAATGGTGCGGGTGAGGCGGGTGCGGGTGTCGGTCTTGCCGGGCAGCACCTGGGAGTAGGCGGGGACGACGAGCACGTCGTCGAAGGCGAGCGCCTCGGCGATGCGCTGGTGCTGCGGGTGGCCCTGATTGCTGATGGTGTCGGGGGCCATGGCCTCGTTCCTCGGCTGCCTTGGCGGCGCTACATAGGCCGACGCGGGGGGTTCGGCAAGGAAGGCAAGGCCAGGGGCGTCGTGCGTAGCACGCTCTCGCGTGACGCCCCTGTACCCCGTCACGCGCCAGCGTGCTTCGCACGACGGGGCCAGTCGGCCACAGACTCCGCTTTTCCATAAAGCCGGTCCAGGGCGGCCTCGCCCTGGTGGGGGTTCGGGGGCAAAGCCCCTGACCTTGTCTTACTCCAACCGCGTAACTCTAAGCTGGCAAAAGGGCGACCGACCCGCAGACGCGTTGCAGGACTCCCGCAACAACAGAGACAACTGACTTCCTCGCCGGACTTCGGAGGATCGCGACTCAGAGCCGCCAACGTTAAAACGAAAAGCAACCTGCCGTTTGCTGCCCTGTCGCCAGCATGCAACGCTGACACCCTCCACTAAAGGGTGTTCGCGGTGGCACGCACGAACCAGCTTTTGACACGTCTCGCCTGCACCCTCGCCTGCCTCGTGCCGGTCACCCGCCAGGCTGCCGCATCGCCCTCCGTCTGCCTGCGCAGCTACCAGATTCGCAGCACCGAGCGGCCGGACGACAGCACCATCCTGTTCACCACGCAGGGCGGCACCGTGTGGGCGAACCACCTGCCACACCCCTGCACCGGCCTCGCCGCAGACCCGAACGGCTTCACCTACACGCCCACCGACCCGGGATCGGACACGATCTGCTCCAACCCGGTGCTGATCCGGCTCAACACCTTCCAGAGCGTGTGCTCCCTCGGCGCGTTCACCAGGCTCAACCCGGCGCACCGCCCATGAGCCGCACGCAAGCTGCCGCCGCCGTGCATGTCGGCATCGGCGGCTGGACCTTCGCCCCGTGGCGCGGCCGCTTCTACCCGCCCGGCCTGCCGCACGCGCAGGAGCTGCACTACGCGAGCCGCCACGTCACCGCCATCGAGATAAACGGCACCTTCTACCGCCATCAAACGCCGGAAAGCTTCGCCACCTGGCGCGACACAGCACCGGACGGCTTCGTCTTCGCCGTCAAGGCGCACCGCGCGACCACGCACGGCAAGGACCTGTCTGCCGCCGGCCCAGCCGTCGAGCGTTTCGTCAGCTCCGGTCTTGCGGAGCTGGGCACCAAGCTCGGACCAATCCTGTGGCAACTGCCGCATACCAAGAAGTTCGACCCGGCGACGATGGAGGCGTTCCTCTCGCTGCTGCCGGGCAGCATTGATGGCGTCGGTCTGCGCCACGCGGTCGAAGCGCGGCACGCCAGCTTCCTCGACCCTGCCTGGCCTGCGCTTGCGGCCAAACACAACGTTGCCGTGGCGATCATCGAAAGCGACAAACACGAGCTGCGCGGCGACGTCACCGCGGACTTCATCTACGCGCGGCTGCAGCACAACCGGGCGGACGCGCCTGAAGGCTACGCGCCGGCCGCACTGGATGGCTGGGTGGACCGCGTGCGCGCGTGGTCGCAGGGGAAGCTCGTGTCAGACTTGCCGCAGACCGTGCCGGGCAAGCCTGCAAAGCGGGAGTGTTTCGTGTTCTTCATCAGCGGGGATAAGGAGCGTGCGCCGGATTCTGCGAGAAGTTTGCTCGGGCGGCTCACGTAAGAAAGCAAGGCCTTCTTTTTCGAGAAAAAGAAGCAAAAAGCTTTTGGTCTCGCTGTCGCGGACGGCTGAGACGTGACGTTCAACTTCGCTGGTTCTGCAGTTTTGATACTGATGATCCTACATTTTGGCCTGTAAAAAACAAAACCGCGGAAAAGAACCAGAAGTCTTGCCTCCGCTGTCGCGCGCTGCAGAAAACTCCGCGACAGCCGAACTAAAAGTCTTTTGCTTCTTTTCTTCAGAAAAGAAGGCCTTGCTTTCCTTCTTCAGGAACCACGAATCGAAAACCAAATTGCTCGTCTGAGAGCCACGCCTCAGCCGTCCGTGATAGCCGAGACAAAAGCCTTTTGCTTCTTTTTCTCGAAAACGAAGGCCTTGCTTTCCTCACCCCACCGCATCGTAAGCCCGACGCGCCTCCTCGATCCGCGCATGATGCGTCCGCGCCCATAAGCTGAGCGTCTCCACCGGCTCGCGCAACGACATTCCCAGTTCGGTCAGCTCGTAATCCACCCGCGGCGGCGTGCTCGGCGTCACCGTGCGCGTCACCAGCCCGTCGCGCTCCAGCCCGCGCAGCGTCAGCGTCAGCATGCGCTGCGAGATGCCGCCCACCATGCGCTTGATCTCGTTGAACCGCCTTGGCCCGCCGCCCAGCAACGCCACGATCAGCACGCTCCATTTGTCGCCGATGCGCACCAGGATGGCGCTCACCGCCCGGCAGTCCTGGCTCTCGCGCTCGACGAACCGCCTGGTTCCCTCCATGTGCCCTGGTTCCGGCATTGTGCCTCCTTGCGAGCCTCTGACGCGGGCACGCATATAGCCCAGGTCACCATCCGGAACCAAAGGGATACACTCAATGAAGCTCCTGCACGTCGATTCCAGCATCCTGGGCGAGAACTCCGTCAGCCGCGTCATCTCGGCGGCCGCCGTCGAGCGGCTGAAGCAGCTCGAACCCGGCCTTGAGGTGACCTACCGCGACCTCGCCGCCAATCCGCTCCGCCACCTCTCCGGCGCCTACCTCGCCGGCAAGGACGCCAACGAGAAGCACGACCAGGCGCTGCAGGAAGACGTGGACCTCGGCGGCGCGGCCCTGGCCGAGTTCCTCGCGGCCGACATCGTCGTCGTCGGCTCGCCGATGTACAATTTCACCATACCCAGCCAGCTGAAAAGCTGGGTGGACATGATCCTCGTCGCCGGCAAGACGTTCCACTACACCGAGCACGGGCCCGAAGGCCTGGCCGGCGGCAAGCGTGTGATCCTCGCCCTCTCGCGCGGCGGCGTCTACAGCGCCGGCGCGCCGCACGCGGGGTTCGACCACCAGGAATCTTACTTGCGCGCGGTATTCACCTTCATGGGCATCACCGACATCGAAGTGCTGTGCGCGGAGGGTGTGGCGTTCGGGCCGGAGAAGCGGCGGGAAGCGCTGGACAGTGCTGTCGCGGCCGCGCGGCTACTGAAGGCAGCGTAAAGCAAGCGGTTCTTTTTTGAAAAAAAGAACCAAAAAACTTTTGTCTCTGCTGTCGCGGAATCTCCTTCAGCGTGCACCAGGAGATCGAAAGTTTTTTGGTTGGCGGACTCAGGTTTGGAGCGAACACCTTTCACGATTGAAGCAATACTCCCGGGCGGCTATCTTCTCCGGCTGTCTTCGATGTCAGCCCTCGTTCGGGCGCTCGGACTGCTCGAGGCTCGCGTGAGCCGCCGCCGTATGCGGCTTGACCAAGAACAGGCCGGACGGCCGAACGACAATCGCGCGTCGAAGGCAGCCTCCTTCTCGGTCGGGTGTTTGCTCCGAAACTTGAGTCCGTCGTTATCTTCAGAAAAAACCGCCTACTTTCTTCGCAACAGGACCATCGCCACCAGCGCACACGCCCCCGCTAACGCAAACGGCGCCCCAGGAAAGTGCACCGGCATCATGTGCGCGGTGAACGCGTAGAACAGCGCCGCGGTGAGCAATGGTGCGAACACCGCGGTCAGTCCCTCCACCGCGGCGAGCACGCCCTGCATTTCGCCCTGCGTGTCCACGCCGCCGCGTCCTGCCACCATCGCGCGGACCGAGGGCGTCGCCAGCCCGCCCAGCGCGATCAGCACCAGGGCCGGCAGCACCGTCCACCCCGCCAGCGCCAGCGACAGCACGCCGTAGCCCAGCGCGCCCGCTGCGTAGCCGATCACCGCGGTCACCCGCTCGCCCACGCGGCCGGTCACGTATCGCAGAAGCAACCCCTCCACGACCGCCTGCGACAGGCCGACGACGGCCAGCATCAGGCCGTTGCGGCGGGTGCCCCAATGGAAGCTGTAGCCGGTGAACAGCACGAGGCTGCTCTGCACCGCGCCTAATCCTATCCAGGTGCATGACCACGCCACCGCAAGGCGGCGCAACGCGTTGTCGCGTGCCACTTGGGCCAGCAGCTTGAAAGGGTTGGCGCGCGACCAATCGAGCGGCCGACGTTGCGCGCGCCCGAGGCTTTCCGGCAACACGAACACGCCGAAACAGAAGTTCAGAAAAGACAGGCTGGCAGCGACGATGAACGGCAATCGCAGGCCGAAGCCGCCGAGCACGCCGCCCAGCGCCGGCCCGATCACGAAACCTGCGCCGAACGTGGCGCCGATCAGGCCAAACAGTTTCGGCCGGTCCTCTTGCGCAGTCACGTCCGAGATGTACGCGGTGGCAGCGGCAACGTTGGCCGACGTGGCGCCGGCGACCAGCCTGCCGGCGAGCAGCCACCACAGGTTCGGCGCCAGCGCCAGCAGCACGTAGTCGCAACCCAGGCCGAAGACGGAGGCCAGGATGACCGGGCGCCGGCCGAACCGGTCGCTGAGCGCGCCCAGCAGGGGAGCCGCGAAAAACTGCATGCTGGCGTAAGCCGCGATCAGGGCACCCACCCAGGGCGCCGCGCGGTTGGGTGGCAGGTGAGCAAGTTTCTCGACCAGGCCGGGCACGATCGGCGCCACGATACCCACGCCCAGCGCGTCCATGCCCAGCGTGGCGAGAACGAATGCCACGGAGGCGCGCTGGGAACGAGGCATGGCGGCCTAGCGGACCAGGACCGCCGGAGTTGCAAGGTCGTATGCCGAGAGCCGCACGCCGGAGATGCGCACCAGAGCTGGACACCCAGGGTGCAAGCCAGCCGCACGGCAGAGACGCACCAAAACCGCCGCGCAGCAGCCTGACGCCGGAGGTGCACACCAACCGCTCGGCAGCGACGCGCGCCACAGCCCGCACTAACAGAGCGGGACGTCGGCAGTGCACCCCTGCGTCAAGGCTGTATCACAGCCGCCGACGAGAGTCGGACGCCGGAGACGCACATCGGTTCTTACGGCAGAGATGCACACGAGGGCTGGGCGGCATAGATGCTTGGCAAGCGCCCCGCCAAAGTAGAACATTGAAGCTTCCACCCAAGGTCGTGCGCCGAGATCGCATGCGGGAGACGTCCGCCAAGACCGCCGAGGAGGTGTCGTGCGCCGAGACCGCTCGCGGAACACGCACGCCAAAACCGCGGAGGCGATGTCGTTCGTCAGAGCGGCCCGCCGCCTCGCATGGCGGCCGCGCACGCCGAAGCGGCGGTATGACCTGCACGCGCCGGCACGCGAGCCTGGCTCGACGGCAACGCCACGGCGGGACCGCCGTTAGCCGGACGTGGCGCGTTCTTCCCTGCCCCGATTTTTCTGGCTCTACGGCGCGATGTTCGCAGCTTTCGGCGTTGCCTCGCCGTTTCTGCCGGCGCTGTTGAAACAGGACGGACTGAACCCGAACGCGCTGGGCGTGGTGCTGGCCGGCGGCACGGCGGTGCGTCTGATCACCGGGCCAGTGGGCGGCCGGCTGGCGGACCGTATCGGACGGCCGCCTCTGGTGCTGGCGGGTTTCACGGCGGCGTCGGCCTTGGTGGCGTGCGGTTACGCACCCGCACGCGGGTTTGCGCTGCTGCTGCTGGTGAGCGTGCTGCACGCCTCCGTGCTGGCGCCGCTCACGCCGCTGGCGGACACGCTGGCACTGGGCTCGGCGGACGGGAAGCCTGGGTTTTCCTACGGTTGGGTGCGTGCGGCGGGGTCGGCAGCGTTCATCGTCGGCACGCTGGTGTCCGGCCAGGCGGTGGGATGGGCGGGGCTTGGCGTCGTCGTGTGGTTGAACGCGGGGTTGCTGGCGGCGGCGGCGTGCCTGGCGCCGCGCCTGCCCAACCGGGTGGCCGGTACCGCGACCGAGGCTGCACCGGCCGGGCGCGGCGGCCTGCTGGCGGCGTTCGCCGTGCTGCTGCGGCTGCCGGTGTTCGCCAGGCTGATGGTGGTGGTCGCATTGATCGGCGGCAGCCACGCCATGCATGACGGCTTCGAGGTGATACGCTGGCGCGGCGCGGGTCTCTCGCCCAGCCAGTGCAGCATCCTGTGGGCGGCGTCCGTGGCCGCCGAGGTGGTGGTGTTTTTCTGGGCCGGGCCGCGGCTTCTGGCCGTGCTGGGACCGCGGCGGGCGCTGTTGCTGTCGGCCAGCGCCGGGGTGCTGCGCTGGGGTGCTGCGGCCAGCACGGCTTGGTTTCCGGCGCTGCTGCTGGTCGAGCCGCTGCACGGGCTGACCTTCGCACTGATGCACCTGGCCTGCATGGACGTGATCGCGCACGCGGTCCCGGCGCGGCTGGCAGCCACTGCACAGGCGTTCTACGCGACGGTGGCGATGGGCGCGTTCTCGGCCGTGGTGACGCTGGCGTCCGGGCCGTTGTACGGGACGTTCGGGGCGGCGGCGTTCTGGGGGATGGCGGGGCTGTGCGGGGCGGCTATCGTGGTGGCGGTTGGCATGTCTACGGCGGCGCCGCGCCAAGGATAGAAAGCAAGGCCTTCTTTTTCGAGAAAAAGAAGCAAAAAGCTTTTGTCGCCGCTGTCGCGCGCTCGCCGGAGACTCCCCAACAGGGAGCAAAAGTTTTTTGGTTCTTTTTTTCAAAAAAGAACGCTTGCCTTGCCTTCTTACCGTCAGAGCCGCTCCGCTTGCTTGCGGGATTCGCCATCGCCTAGAATTGCAGTCGCGGCCAACCGCCAGCGAGGGGTAGAACGCCATGTCAAGGCAACATCCAGCAACGTTCTGGGACACACTGCACTTCATCGCGCCCGCAGCGTCGCAGGAAACCGCTTCCGCCTACGGCCGGATCTACGCGTTCGGCGACAGCCTGTCGGACGCCGGCAACGACTTTAAGGCAGACGGCCGGACCTTGCCCAACCCCTTCGTCTACTCGGACGGGCGCTTCTCCAACGGTCCTGTCTGGGTGCAGGACCTCGCGCACGACCTGCACCTGCCGGCAGTCACCCCCAGCCTGTCCGGCGGCACCGACTTCGCGTTCGGCGGTGCGGAAACCGGCGCCGAGACCTTGCACGGCTTCACGTTGCTGGACCTGCCCGCGCAGCTTGCCGAGTTCGCTGCGGCCGACCCGCACCCTTCGGCCGACGCGCTCTACACTCTCTCGATCGGCGGCAACGACGTGATTGACGCCACCAACGCTTACGCGTCCGACCCTGCCGGCGCACTGGCCGACGTGCAGCAGGCCGTCAAAAACGAAACGTCCTTCGTCCAGGGCCTGGCTGAAGACGGGGCGAAGAACTTCGTCATCCTCAACGTGCCCGACATCGGCAAGACGCCCGAGGAGGCCGCCAACGCCGGTGCCGGCACCTACCTCTCGTCGCTTTACAACGAGGAGCTCGCAAGCTCGCTGACCTCACTCGGGTTGGCGGACCAACTGTCGATCCACCTCGTCGATGCCTTTTCGTTGATCGACAACGCGGTGGCGCATCCTTCGCAATACGGGCTGACGAACGTGACGACGCCGGTTTGGACGGGCGACTTCATCAATCCGTTCAGCGGGACGCTGAATGCCTACAGCGCGTCTGCGCAGAACCGCTATCTGTTTTTTGACCACCTGCACCCGACGGAAACAGGGCACGAAGCGTTGGCGGGGCTGGCGTTGGCAAGCCTGAAGTGACGCAGAAGCAAGGTCTTCTTTTTCGAGAAAAAGAAGCAAAAAGCTTTTGTCTCGGCTGTCGCGGTTAGCTGAAACGACAAGCTTCACCACGACGCATCTCACGGGAACAAAATTTTTTTGTTCTTTTCAAAAAGAACGACTTGCTTGCTTTCCTTCGTGCCGGCGGCGAACGCTCAATCCAATGACGGCAACCTAAGCTACGCGGCTGATCACATCCGCCAACACCCCGAACACCTCGTCGATGTGCGCCCTGCTGATGATCAGCGGCGGTGAGATCGCCAGTATGTCTGCCGTCGCCCGGACCAGCAGCCCCGCCTCGTAGCAAGCCACGAACACCTCGTAGGCCCGCGAGCCCGGCGCACCCGGCCGTGGCGCCAGTTCCACACCCGCCACCAGCCCCAAATTCCGCACGTCGATCACGTGCGGCAGTCCCGCAACGCTGTGCGCCGCCTCCTCGAAATACGGCGAGAGTTCTGCCGCGCGCTCGAACAGGCCCTCGTCGGCGTAGGTGTCCAGCGTGGCGATCGAGGCCGCGCAGGCCAACACGTGCGAGGAGTAGGTGTAGCCGTGGAAGAACTCGATGCCCGCAGGCGCATCCATGAACGTTTCGAAGATGGCGCTGCTGGCCACGGTGGCTCCCATCGGCACGGTGGCGTTGGTGATCCCCTTGGCCAGGCACAGCATGTCCGGCACGACGCCGAACAGATCCACCGCGAACGGCGCGCCGAGCCGGCCGAAACCGCTGATCACCTCGTCGAAAATCAGCAATATGCCGTGCCTGGTGCAGATCTCCCGCAACCGCTGCAGGTAGCCCACCGGCGGCACCAGCACGCCGGTGGATCCGGCCACCGGCTCCACGATCACCGCGGCGATGGTGGACGGGTCGTGCAGGGCGACGATACGCTCGAGCTGGTCCGCCAGCTCCGCGCCGTGCAGTGGCTGGCCGTGGCTGAACGCGTTGCGTGCCAGGTCGTGCGTGTGCGGCAGGTGGTCCACACCGGCCAGCATGGTGCCGAAATGGCGCCGGTTGTTGCTGATGCCGCCAACGGAGATGCCGCCGAAGCCCACCCCATGGTAGCCGCGCTCGCGCCCGATCAGCCGGGTGCGGGCCCCCTCGCCGCGGATGCGGTGGTAGGCGAGCGCAATCTTCAGCGCGGTGTCCACCGCCTCGGAGCCGGAGTTGGAGTAGAACACGTGGTCCAGCCCGTCCGGCAGCATCGCCGAGAGCCGGCGCGCCGCCTCGAAGGCCAGCGGGTGGCCCATCTGGAACGCGGGCGAGAAGTCCATCTGCCCGGCCTGGCGCGCGATCGCCTCGGTGATGCGCGGCCGGCAATGCCCGGCGTTCACGCACCACAGACCGGCCGAGCCGTCGAGGACCTGGCGGCCGTCATGCGTGGTGTAGTGCATGTCGCGGGCGCCCACCAGCAGCCGCGGAGCCGCCTTGAACTGCCGATTTGCCGTGAACGGCATCCAGAAAGCATCCAGGTTGTTGACCTGTGCGTCCATCACAATCCTCCCGGGCACGACCGCGCCGTTCTCATATTCCGCCGGCCCACGCGCGGCGTCCAGGCGCATCGGAGCAATAGGTGACGAACGGCCGGGCAAGCACGGCGTTGTCCTCGCCACACCCGACAACGGAGCAAATACCATGTCCGACAACCCGCTCGACGACAGCAACGAAGACCGTCAGCAGCGCATCCGCGCCCGCGCCTACCATTTGTGGGAAGCCGATGGCGGTCCGCACGGGCAGGAGCTGGAGTATTGGGAGCGTGCCCGCGAGCTGGTCGGCATGGAGGAGAGCGCCCACGTTGCCGAGCTGCCCAACCCGGCAAGCTTGCCTGGCGCAGATCCGGACCGGGTCGGGATTGTGGAAGAGGCCTTTATCCAAGAGAACCTGGGAGAGTTTCCCGACCGGCTTAGTGATCAGGGCGAGCGGAAGCTGACGCCGGCCAAGGCGAACCGCAAGATCGGCTGAGAGCGGACGGCAAGAAAGCAAGGCCTGCTTTTTTGGAAAAAAGCAGCAAAAAACTTTTGGTCCTGCTGTCGCGGAGCTTCTGCGGCATGCACCTTGAGAGTAAAAGTTTTTTGGTTCTTTTTTTCAAAAAAGAACCGCTTGCTTTGCTTTCTTCACAGGTGCTCCTGTTGCTCCATCACCGCCTCGCTACGAGCCGTCCGCGGCCTAGGCTCCATCTGTCGGCGGGTGAACTCGGTCGCGATGTCAGCGAGCTCCAGGAACTGGTCCGCCTGTCGGCGCAGTTCGTCTGCCACCATCGGCGGCGTTGTGCGGATGGAGCTCACCACCGAGACCCGCACGCCGCGGCGCTGCACCGCCTCGATAAGACGGCGGAAGTCGGAGTCACCGCTGAACAGCACGGCATGGTCCATCTTGTCCGCAAGTTCGAGCATGTCGATCGCCAGCTCGACGTCCATGTTGCCCTTCACCCGCCGGCGGCCTGTCGAGTCGGTGAACTCGCGCGCAGGTTTGGTGACCAGCGTGTAGCCGTTATAGGCGAGCCAGTCGGTCAGCGGCTTAAGTGGCGAGTACTCCTCAGTCTCCAAAACGGCGGAGTAGTAGTATGCACGTAATACGTGTGCCTGCTTACGGAAATACTCCAGCAGGTTGCGGTAGTCGACATCGAACCCCAAGTTGCGCGAGGCAGAGTAAAGATTTGCGCCATCAATGAACAGGCAGACGCGTTCGTTAGGCTGGAACAGCATGGCAGGGCCTTTCAATATGCCCAAAGCACCGGCTGAATGAGCGCCGATCGGGATTTGATTGCATATGGCCGCACGTTGCTACAACGCAAGGAAGTTTTCGCATTTTCGTCATGATCGCGGTCGGTGCGAACCTTTTTTCGCTGGATGGTGCCAGCCCGCCGCAGACGTGCGAGCGCGCCTTGCGCGCCGTGGCCGCCCTGGCAGGCCTCTCGAAACCGGTCCGCTCCAGGTGGTACGGCAGCGCACCCGTGCCGCCCTCTGGTCAGCCACGCTACGTGAACGCGGTGGTGCGTCTGGAAGGGACGCTGCCACCGGAGGCGCTGCTGGCTGCCCTGCAGGAGATCGAGCACGAAGCCGGCCGTCTGCGCTCCATTCCTGACGCCGCACGCATCCTGGACCTCGACATCATCGACATGGGCGGACAGGTGCGCGCCGCGCCGGACCCGGTCTTGCCGCACCCGCGCGCCCACACCCGCGGCTTCGTCCTCTACCCAATGCGAGACGTGGCACCTGGCTGGGTTCACCCGACCCTCCGCACTCATGTTCAAACCCTCATCGACGGATTGCCATATCAGGATATCGGTCCGAACTGAGGCAGGATTGCGCACAAGGCGCGTCCGTGCCAGGGCAATCGACGACTTGCGCTCTGCAGCATATTTGCCTAGCTAGAGGGTTCGCCACCCCTTCCCACCGCCGCAGGAGTGCCCGCAGCTATGGCACGTGTCACCGTTGAAGATTGCGTCGAGCGCGTACCCAACCGGTTCGAGCTGGTGCTGCTGGCCGCCCAACGCGCCCGCAACATCAGCCGCGGCGAGGAGCTGACGGTCGACCGCGACAACGACAAGAACCCGGTGATCGCCCTGCGCGAGATCGCCGACGAGACCATCGAGCTTCCGAAACTGGAGCAGGACCTCATCAAGTCGCTGTCGCGTTCACCGGAACCCGAGCCGGCTGACGAAGAAGTGCTCGACCTGATCCCCACGGATCAAAACATTTTCGGTCTGCAGGACGTCTCCGCCGAGGAAGAGGCGACCGGCATGGCGCAGGAGGAGATGTCGCCCGACGACATCGAAGCTGCCATCGAAGCAGAACTTGGTGGACGCAGCCGCCGCTAGCACGCGACCGGCTTGGGAGGGCACGTGGCCGTAGCGAGCTTCCCTGGCTTTCCCAACGGACACCTCACCCCTGTCCATGCGCCGGAAGGCGGTAGCACGCTGGCTGCGCCTGAAATCCAACTCACGCAGCTTGTCCTGGCCTACGCTCCTGGCGCCGACACTGCCCTGATCGGCGCCGCCTACGCGGTTGCCGCTCACGCGCACGGCACGCAGGCACGCGACAACGGCGATCCCTACATCACCCATCCCGTTGCCGTCGCCGAGATCCTCGCCGGCTACCACCTCGACGTCGCCAGCATCTGCACCGCCCTGCTGCACGACACGGTGGAAGACACGTCCGTCACCATGCGCGAACTGGACGCCAAGTTCGGCCCGACCATCGCCGGCCTGGTGGACGGTGTGACCAAACTCACCAGACTGGAACTGCAATCCGACCGCACCAAGCAGGCGGAGAACTTCCGCAAGCTGGTGCTGGCGATGAGCCGCGACATCCGCGTTCTGCTGGTCAAGCTCGCCGACCGGCTGCACAACATGCGCACGCTCGGCTTCGTGCAGAAGACCGAACGCCGCACCCGCATCGCCCACGAGACGCTCGACATTTACGCGCCGCTGGCCGGGCGCATCGGCATGGAGTCGCTGAAGAACGAGCTGCAGAACCGGTCCTTCGCGGTGCTGGAACCCGAAGCGCACAGCACCATCCAGGCGCGGCTGAACTACCTGCGCGGCCAGGGGGCCGACGTGATCGAGGAGGTCAAGCACGAGCTCGCCGCCGTCTGCCGCGAGGCCGGCGTGGACGTGCGCGAGGTCTCCGGCCGCGAGAAAAGCGCTTTCTCCATTTGGCAAAAGATGCAGACGCGCAACGTGGCCTTCGAGCAGCTCTCCGACATCATGGCGTTCCGCATCGTGGTACCCACGCGCGAGCAGTGCTACATGGCGCTGGGCGCGGTGCACAACGCCTATCCCGTGATCGCCGGTCGCTTCAAGGACTACATCAGCACCCCGAAGGCGAACGGCTACCAGAGCCTTCACACCGGCGTGACGCTGCGCCACCCGCGCAACCAGAAGATCGAGGTGCAGATACGCACTGCGGAGATGCACGACATCGCCGACAACGGTGTCGCCGCTCACTGGACTTACAAGGAGGGCGAGCACGACGCGCCGGCGGAGACTCAGAAGTTCGCCTGGGTGCAGGATCTTCTCGAAATCCTCGACAACTCCGCAGCGCCCGACGAATTTCTGGAAAATACCAAGCTCGAGCTCTACCAGGACCAGGTGTTTTGCTTCACGCCAAAGGGACAGCTGATCCAGCTGCCCAGCGGCGCGACGCCGATCGACTTTGCCTACGCAGTGCACAGCCAGGTGGGCGACACCTGCGTTGGCGCAAAGGTGAACGGCCGGCTTGTCCCGCTGCGCACGGCGCTGGCCAACGGCGACCAGGTGGAGATCATGACCGCGCGCGGCGGCACGCCCTCGCCGTCCTGGGAACGCTGGGTGGTCACCGGCAAGGCGCGCGCGCGCATCCGCCGCTACGTCGCCGGTCTGCAGCGCGCACAAACGCAGGAACAGGGCCGCACGGCTCTGACGCGCGCGTTCCGTCAGGAGGGACTCGACGGTTCGGAAAAGGTGCTTGAAGGCGCGCTGAAACAGCTGAAATCAGCATCCGTCGCGGACCTCTACGTGGCCGTCGGCAGCAACTCGATCGGCCCGCGCGATGTCATCCACGCCGCCTACCCCGAAATGCTGGAGGCTGCGCGCGGACCGCGCATGGTGCCGGCGCTGCTGGCCCGCCCGCCCACTGCCAAGCCGCCGTCGCGTGACAGCGGCATGGCCATCACCGGCCTGGTCAGCGGCATGGCGGTGCACTACGCCGGCTGCTGCCACGCGCTGCCCGGCGACCCGATCGTCGGCATCGTCACCACGGGCAAGGGGGTGACCATCCATACCAAAGGCTGCCCTACGCTCGAGACGTTCGCCGCCACGCCCGAGCGTTTCATCGACGTGGACTGGGATTTCGCCGCCGGCAACGACGGGTCGGGTGGTAAGACCAGCACGCATACCGGCCGTATCAGCGTCATCGCCTCGAACGAGCCGGCGACGTTGGCGAACCTGACGAACGCCGTGGCGCGTCAGGACGGGGCAGTGACGAATTTGAAGATCGTTAGTCGGCAACAGGACTTTATCGAGATACTGGTGGACGTGGACGTGCGCGATTTGCGGCATTTGTCCATGGTGATCGCTGGGCTGCGTGCGGTGAGCGGGCTGACGCAGGTGGAGCGGGCGCATGCCTGAAGAAAGCAAGCGGTTCTTTTTTGAAAAAAAGAACCAAGAAACTTTTGCTCCGCTGTCGCACCGTGTTGAAGAGTTCGCGACAGCGCTGACCAAAGTCTTTCGCTTCTTTTCTTCAGAAAAGAAGGCCTTGCCTTGATTATCGGCCTGGGCGCCGACCTCTGCGACATCCGTCGTGTCGAAAAGGTGCTCGCACGCTTCGGCGACCGCTTCGTGCAACGCGTCTTCACCGAGGAGGAGCGTGCCCGCGCCGCGCGCCGCACTGAAGCGTTGCACGCAGGCACGTATGCGAAGAGATTTGCGGCGAAGGAGGCCTGTGCCAAGGCGCTGGGCACTGGGTTCTCGCAGGGTGTGTTTCATTCGGACATGGGCGTGGTGAACCTGCCGAGCGGTGCGCCGACGCTGGTGCTGACCGGCGGCGCGTTGGCACGCCTGCAGGCGATCACCCCGGAGGGCATGCGAACGACGTTGGCTCTGACGATGACGGACGAGGTGCCTTATGCGTTTGCGCAGGTCATCATTTCGGCTTTATCAACGTCGTGACGTCGGTGGCCGACATCGCGCGTGTAGTCCCAGACGTTCAAGAGTGGCTCGACTTGAAGATGGTCAGCGGCCGATACGCGTTCGATTTCGTTCTCGAACTAGCCGCTGTTGAAGTTTTCCGACTTCGAAACATACACAAGATATTCGATGCCATCACCACTCTAGAAAGAAGCGGACAGCAGAAAGGGCTCACAAAGAAGGAGATGCCGTTCCGAAATCCTATCCTGAAAGGTCTCTGGCATAAGCACTACTTTGACCCGAGTTTCATGCCGAGAAATCTCTTGGAAGAGTTGAAACGTGACACTTTATTTACGGATGAGATAAGCAAGTTTCACGGGAAGAAAGTCGAAGAAATCACCGGAGAAGTCGTGAGGCTTGCCGTTCTCGAGCCTTACAAAAGACGAGCGCAGTCAAACAGATTGACCGGAGAATGGATCATATACGAAAAGGAAGTAGAGCGTAATTACTACTTGACCTTGAGTGATCACCTGGCCGAAACCGACTGTCTTAGAAGAGTCCGCGTCGACGCCTATCGAGAACTAGACGCACAACTGGAGGTAAGGAGTTAGACCTTCGGCCTACCCTTACCCAGCACGCCCGTGACAGTGCTTGTACTTCTTCCCCGACCCGCACGGACACGCCGCGTTGCGCTGCGTCCCGCCCCAAGTCGTCGGATCCTCCGGATCGATCGCCACCCCCAACCCAGCCGCCCCGATCTGCCACGCATCCCCACCCGTCACGTCCGCGCCAGCCATCGCCGGTGCCGCAAAGTTCTCCACCATACCCGCCGGCAACTCCTGACGAACCGGCGGCGGCTCGGCCGACAGCTCCACCCGGCTCAACGTGCTCGTCACCCGCTCGCGCATGTCGTCGAGCATCGCGTTGAACAGCATAAAGGCTTCGCTCTTATACTCGTTCAACGGATCGCGCTGGCCGTAGGCGCGCAGCCCGATCCCCTGACGCAAATGGTCCAGCGCTAGCAAGTGCTCCTTCCACACCGTGTCGAACATCTGCAACAGCAGGCTCTTCTCGACGTAGCGCATGATCTCCGGCCCGAAATTGGCCGCCTTGCCCGCCGCCGCCGAATCCACTGCGTCGGTCAGGCGCTCATGGATCGCCGTCTCGTCGATCCCCTCCTCGCGCCCCCACGCCTCGATCGGCAGGTCCAAATTGAACACCCGCTTCACATCGGACGCGAGCTCTGCCGTTTCCCACTGCTCGGCAAACGCCTTTTCCGGAATCCGGGCACGCACCATCGTATCGACCAGCTCGTGCCGAAACGCCGCCACCGTCTCGGACACGTCGGCCGACTGCATGTAGTCCCGGCGTTGCGCGTACACTTCCTTGCGCTGGTCGTTCATCACGTCGTCGTATTTCAGCAGGTTCTTGCGCGTGTCGAAGTTGCGCGCCTCCACCTTCTTCTGCGCCTTTTCCAGCGCCTTGTTGATCCAGGGATGGACGATCGCCTCGCCGTCCTTCAGCCCCAAACGCTGCAGCATCCCGCCCATCCGGTCGGACCCGAAAATCCGCATCAAATCGTCTTCCAGCGACAGGAAGAACCGGCTGGCCCCAGGGTCGCCCTGGCGTCCGGAGCGTCCGCGCAGCTGGTTGTCGATACGCCGGCTCTCGTGCCGCTCGGTGCCGATCACCAGCAAGCCGCCGGCGGCTTTCACTCGGTCGTGGAACCCCGGTATCTCCGCACGTATCTCGGCCTCGCGCTCCGCCCGCTCCGCCGGCGGCCCGAGCACGTAGGCCTCCTGCCGAAGCCGCATGTCCAAATTGCCGCCCAGCTTAATGTCGGTGCCACGGCCGGCCATGTTGGTGGCAATCGTCACGCGCCCGGGCGCGCCGGCCTGGGCGATGATGCTCGCCTCCTGCTCGTGGAAGCGCGCGTTCAGCACCGCGTGCGGTATCTGGCGCTTCTTCAGTATCTCGCTGAGGATCTCGCTCTTCTCGATGCTGACGGTGCCCACCAGCACCGGCTGCTCCTTCGCGCGCGCCTCCTCGATCAGCGTTGCCACCGCGTTGTACTTCTCGCCCGCCGAGCGGTACACCTCGTCGTCGCCGTCCGCGCGCACGACCGGCACGTTGGTCGGTATCTCCACCACGCTCAGCTTGTAGATTTCGGCGAACTCGTCGGCCTCCGTCATCGCCGTGCCGGTCATGCCGGACAGCTTCGGGAACAGCCGGAAGTAGTTCTGGAACGTGATGGACGCCAGCGTCTGGTTCTCCTGCTGAACCGTCACGTATTCCTTGGCTTCCAGCGCCTGGTGCAGACCTTCCGAGTAGCGCCGCCCCTCCATCATCCGCCCGGTGAACTCGTCGATGATGATCACCTTGTCGTCGCGTACGATGTAGTCGACGTCGCGCGCGAACAGCGTGTGCGCGCGCAGCGACTGCTGCACGTGATGCACCACGCTGACGTTGAAGATGTCGTACATGTTGCCTTCGGTGATGATCCCGGCGGTGCGCAGCATGTCTTCGACGTGCTCGTTGCCGACCTCCGTCAGGTGCACGGACTTCGCCTTCTCGTCCTTCTCGAACATGGCGGCATCCTTCACCAGCTCCAGCATCACCAGGTTCACAGACCGATACAGATCCGATGAATTTTCTGCTGGCCCGGAGATGATCAGCGGGGTGCGCGCCTCGTCGATCAGAATGCTGTCAACCTCGTCGACGATCGCGTAGTTGAACGGCCGCTGGACCATGTCCTCCAGCCGATACTTCATGTTGTCGCGCAGGTAGTCGAAGCCGAACTCGTTGTTGGTCCCGTACGTCACGTCGCAGGCGTAGGCCGCGCGGCGCTCCTCATCCATCAGCCCGTGCACTATCACGCCGGTCGTCAGGCCCAGGAACGCGTAGACCCGCCCCATGTCCTCGCTGTCGCGCTTTGCCAGGTAGTCGTTCACCGTCACCACGTGCACGCCACGTCCGGACAGCGCGTTCAGGTATACCGGCAGCGTCGCTACCAGAGTCTTGCCCTCGCCGGTCTTCATCTCGGCAATCTTGCCGTCGTTCAGCACCATGCCGCCCACCATCTGCACGTCGAAATGGCGCATCCCGAGCACGCGCTTGCTGGCTTCCCGCACCACGGAGAACGCCTCGGGCAGCAGTGCGTCCAGCGTCTCGCCGGCGCCGATCCGGCTGCGGAACTCCACCGTCTTGGCCGCTAGCGCCGCGTCGTCCAGCGCGGCGATCGCCGCCTCGTGGGCGTTCACGCGCGGTACGCGGGCCTGGTAGGCCTTCAAAGAACGGTCGTTGGACGTGCCGAAAACGGCGCGGGCGATGGCGGAGAACATAACGGGCAGATAGGCGGCAGCAGGGGTGGGGTCAACTAAAGCAAGGCCAGGGGCGTCGTGCGCAGCACGCTCTCGCGTGACGCCCCCGGCCTTGCCTTTATTTCACCCCTCTCCCCGTTGCCGCCCTTCCCCGTTTGCCCCATAAGGCCGCCGCTCCCCCAAAGAGGTTCCCATGCGCTTGTTCTCCGTCACCACGGCCCTGACCGCGGCCGCTCTCCTCAGCGCGGCGCCCGCCTTGGCCCAGAGCACGCGCAAGCCCGCCCCTGCGCCTACTACAGCGCCCGGCGCTCCCGCCGCCCCAGCCACGGCGAACCCTATCATCGTCACCGTCAACAGCGACCCGATCCGCGTCTCCGACGTCGCAGCCTGGGTCGACGGCCACGTCCCCCCCGAGCAGCGTGCCCAGATCGGCCAGGAGAAGCTGTTCAACGCCGCCGTCAACGAGCTCGCCACCGGCAAGGCGCTGCAGATCATGGCCCGCAAGCAGGGCCTGGATCGCGATCCCGCCGTCGCGCGCCAGATGCAGACCGCCGCCGACGAGGTCCTGCAGCGCCAGCTGCTGATCAAGACCGTCCTGCCGCAGGTCACTGAAGAAGCAATCAAGGCGCAGTACGACAAGCAGTACGCCGCCAAGCCCGGCGAGCCGCAGGTCCACGCCCGCCACATCCTGGTCGACAGCGAGGCCAAGGCGAAGGACGTCATCAAGCAGCTGCAGGCCGGTGCCAAGTTCGAGGACCTGGCCAAGAAGTACTCCGACCCCAAGGACCCCGCCAGCCAGCAGGGCGGCGACCTCGGCACCTTCAAGCGCGGCGACATGCTGCCGGAGTTCTCCGACGCCGCCTTCAAGCTGAAGAAAGGCGAGTACACCACCACGCCGGTGCACACCCGCTACGGCTGGCACGTCATCCAGGTGCTCGACACCAGCGTCTCCACCCCGCCGGCCTACGACACGGTGCACGACGAGATCCGCCAGACGCTGCTCCGCCAGGACGCCCAGACGCTCGCCGCCCACGCGCGCGACCAGGTGAAGATCGTCTCCTACGGCCCGGACGGCAAGCCGGCCAAGCCTGGCTCCCCCACCGCCACGGCGAACCCGCCCACGCCAACCACTACGAAGTAGGCGAGGAGGCGAGCCGGACGTGGCGGACAAGCCCGCCGTCTCGCCGCTTGCGGTCGCGTTGCCCGAGCTGCCGCCGGTTGCCGGCGTGCGGCTCGGCTCGGCCGCCGCCGGCATCCGCTACACCGGCCGCACCGACCTATTCCTCGCCGAGTTCGCGCCCGGCACCACGGTGGCCGGCGTGTTCACCCGAAACCGCTGCCCCGGCGCCCCGATCGACTGGTGCCGCGCGGCACTCCCGGGCGGCACCGCCCGCGGGCTGGTGGTCAACGCCGGCAACGCCAACGTCTTCACCGGCGCCGCCGGCCGCGCCGCCACCCAGGCGACCGCAGAGGCCGCCGCCGCGCTGATCGGCTGCGCACCTGGCGAGGTGTTCCTCGCCTCCACCGGCGTCATCGGCCAGACGCTGCCTTACGAGCGCATCACCGCCGCTCTGCCGGCGCTGCACGCCTACCTTTCGCCCGACGCCATCGCCGACGCGGCGCGCGGCATGATGACCACCGACACCTTTCCCAAGGCGTCCACCCGCACCACTGATATCGGCGGTGTCCCCGTGCGGATCACCGGCATCGCCAAGGGCAGCGGCATGATCGCGCCCGACATGGCCACCATGCTGTGCTTCGTCTTCACCGACGCCGCACTGCCCGCCGCCACGCTGCAGCCGCTGCTCGCCGCCGGCGTCGTCGACACCTTCAACTGCACCACCGTGGACGCCGACACCTCCACCAGCGACACCGTGCTGCTGTTCGCCACCGGCCAAGCCGGCAACCCGGCAGACGCTCCGCTCGCTGCCTTCACCACCGCTCTGAACGAGGTGCTCCTCGATCTCGCCTTGATGGTGGTGCGCGACGGCGAAGGCGCCCAGAAGCTGGTCCGCATCGATGTGACGGGTGCAACAGACCACGCCAGCGCCCGCCGCGTGGCGCTGGCCGTCGCCAACTCCCCGTTGGTTAAGACCGCCGTCGCCGGCGAGGACGCCAACTGGGGCCGCATCGTCATGGCCGTAGGCCGCGCCGGCGAGCCTGCCGACCGCGACCGCCTCTCCGTCGGCATCGGCGGCACCTGGATGGCCCGCCAGGGCACCGTGGTGGACGGCTACGACGAGGCCCCGGTCGTCGCTCACATGCGCGGGCGCGAGATCGACATCGCCATCGATCTCGGCCTCGGTGGCGGCGTCGGCCGCGCCTGGACGTGCGACCTCACGCACGGCTACATCGACATCAACGGCAGCTACCGAAGTTGAGCGTCGCAAGCAAGGGCAAGGCAAGCGGTTCTTTTTTGAAAAAAAGAACCAAAAAACTTTTGTTCTCTTGAGCGCGCACTGCAGAACCATCGCGACAGCAGGACCAAAAGTTTTTTGCTGCTTTTTTTCAAAAAAGCAGGCCTTGCTTCCTTCGCCAGAGTCTCAGGTACCAAGCTCTACCCTGCTGATTGCGAGTGATTCGCCGCCTCCGTAAGCGGTCGACACTTTCGTAGCCAACTATCCCGCGCCCGCTGCGCGTGCGCGAAGTAAGCCGTGTGCCTCCTGCGGTGATCGCGCTATGTAACGCCGTGCGGTTAGCGCGTGTCGTAGGCAGACCTGCACGCCTCGTAGCAGCTGACCGTTGGCGGAAGTTTCTGTATGGATACCCTGACGATCACCACCGCCGACCTCACCCTCGTCACCGAGCGGCTTACCCTGCGCCCACCGTGCGCCGAGGACGCCGACGCTATCCACCGCTTGGTCAACGCCTGGCCGGTGGTGCGCATGCTCTCCCGCCTGCCCTACCCCTACCCGCGCACGCTCACCGACGAGTGGATCGCGTCCACCATCGGGCAGCGCGAGGACGGCCGCGCCTACCACCTCGCCATCACCGGGCAGGAAGACGGCGCCGAGATGGTCATCGGCTGCGTCGGCTTGCGTCTGGACGTAGCACCGCGCACCGGTCATCTCGGCTACTGGGTCGGCCAGCGCTTCTGGGGCCACGGCGTCGCCCGCGAGGCCGCCGGCCGCGTCACCAGCTGGGCGCTGGCCAACCTGCCCATCGACCGCATCACCGCCAACGTCGCCACCGACAACCCGGCCTCGACCGCCGTGCTGCGCCGCCTCGGTTTCCGCCAGACCGGCCAATCCACCCAGCACTTCCTCGCCCGCGGCGCAGAAGCCCCGGTGGACGTCTTCGAAGCCAGCCGGGACGACATCTTCGGCCAGGTGGAAAGCCCCGCGTCCGACGGCGCCGGTATCGGGCCCGGCGCCAAGCCCCTCCTCCTCGTCGCCGCCTGCGCCCTGGTGGACAGCGACAGCCGCGTCCTTCTCGCCCGCCGCCCGGAAGGCAAGAAGATGGCCGGCCTGTGGGAATTCCCTGGCGGCAAGCTTAACCCCGGCGAGACGCCAGAGGCGGCGCTGATCCGCGAACTCCACGAGGAGCTGGGCATCGATGTAGCCGAGGCCTGCCTGGCGCCGTTCGCCTTTGCCAGCCACGCCTACGACCGTTTCCACCTGCTGATGCCGCTCTATCTGTGCAGGCGGTGGCAGGGCTTCGTGCAGCCGCTCGAGGGCCAGACGCTGGCCTGGGTACGGCCGGCCAAGCTCACCGAATACGAGATGCCGGCGGCGGACAAGCCGCTGGTGCCATTATTGCGAGATTTTTTATGATAGAAAGCAAGCGGTTCCTCTTTGAAAAAGAACCAAAGCTTCGATGGCGCGCGCTGACAGATGAAATGCGCGTTTCAGCAGTCTGCCAACTTATTTCTGTTTTAATAGATCACGGATTTCCGTCAGAAGGACGATCATCTGCGCCGTATCTTTCTGGTTTTGATCCATCATTTTGTCTGCTCGCGTCTCCAGTTCATCCACTCGCCCTCGCGCTGAATTCGCGGTTGCAACCTGGATCTTCCTAGAAGTTACGGGCGGAGTATACAAAAAACAGCAGTATGACTAGGAAAACAACGCTGAATACTTTGGAGGTTTGCAACCCCAATTTGACATACCTCGGCAGTTCTTTCATCCAAGGTCTATTTAGACCGTTGCTTAACCGGAGTTAATTGCAAGGCAATAGCGTTTGATCCGCGACCTATCGCCAAAATTACCCTTCGGCTAGTTTGGACTCTATGAACCCCACCTCCTGCGTCATCGTAATCGGCAACGAAGTCCTCTCCGGCCGCACCCAGGACGTCAACGTCAACTTCCTCGCCCGCCGCCTGGGCGAGCTCGGCCTCCCGTTGCGCGAAGTCCGCATCATTCCCGACGTGGCCGACACCATCGTCTCCACCATCAACGAGGTGCGCGCCCGCTACGACCACGTCTTCACCACCGGCGGCATCGGACCCACCCACGACGACATCACCAGCGAGTGCGTCGCCGCCGCGTTCGGCGTGCCCTGGGAGCCGGAGCCGACCGTCTGGGCGCGCATGGAAGCGCACTACCCGCAGGGCGGCTTCAACGCGGCCCGCCAGCGCATGGCCACCATGCCGCGCGGGGCGGTCATCATCGACAACGGCCACATCGCGCCGGGCTATTCCATCGGCAACGTCCACGTCATGGCCGGCGTCCCCAGCATCATGCGGCTGATGTTCGAGACGCTGGCGCTGTCGTTGCACGGCGGTTCGCCCGTTCTCTCACGCAGCGTGCATGCCACCGGCATACGGGAAGGCGACATCGCAGAGGGACTCACGGCCATTCAGGCGAGCTATCCTGCGCTCGACCTCGGCAGCTACCCCTACTTTCGCAACGACACGTCCGGTGTGGCCATCGTCGCCAAAGGCACGGACGCTGCGCAGGCAGAAGCGGCCATTGCCGAGGTTGATTCGTTGTTCAGGTCCCTGGATGGTGAGCCAGTGGCAGGGGAGCCAAAGTAGAAAGCAAGCGCTTCTTTTTCGAGAAAAAGAAGCAAAAAGCTTTTACTTCGGCTGTCGCGGCTCTCTCCGGCGAGCGCGCGACAGCGGAGACAAAAGTTTTTTGGTTCTTTTTTTCAAAAAAGAACCGCTTGCCTTGCCTTCTTTTCTATCTCGCTCTCGTGCCGCATCACGCCCTCCCCAGTAGGCTCGTACCGCCCATCCTCCCGCCGGCGCGCAAACCCGTCCCCCTCCAGCCGCTCAAGGCACGGCCCGTCCTTAAGCGCGGGCGGCCGGCCTGCCTCGCCGGCAAGGATCAGCCGGTGCAGCGCGGAGCGGCAGCAGGTCTCGAGATAGGGTTCGTCGTACATCGTCAGCAGACTCGTTCCCCTGCACGCCGAGCGCAAGGCTTGATGTGTCGCTGTCTTGTCGGCAGACCTGTCCGCCGGATGATCCGCGCCAAGATTGCCTCACGGCTAACCCCCCTCGCGCGGATGCTGGACGCCGAGCGTGCCCACGGCCTCGCGGTGCGTGCCCTGGCCGCCGGCCTGGCCGGACAGGCCGGCACACCGGACAACCCCGCGCTGGAAATCCGCGCCATGGGCCTGGTGTTCGCCAACCCGATCGGGCTGGCCGCGGGGTTCGACAAGAACGCGGAGGCCATACTGCCTCTGCTGCGCCTCGGCTTCGGCTGCGTGGAAGCCGGCACCGTCACCCGCCTGCCGCAATCGGGCAACCCCAAACCGCGGCTGTTCCGCCTGCCGCAGCACCGTGCGGTGATCAACCGGCTCGGCTTCAACAACGACGGGCTGGACGCCTACCTGGGCCACCTGCGCGCGCTCGGCCCCCTGCCCGGCCGCTTCGGCGCCAACATCGGCATCAACAAGAACGGTGCGGACCCCGAGCGCGACTACCCGGCGCTGGTCGCCGCGGTTACCCCCTACGCCGACTACGTGACCATCAACGTCTCCTCCCCCAACACCCCCGGCCTGCGCGACCTGCAAAGCGAGGCGCGCCTGCGCGGCATCCTGCAGGCGGTGGCGTCCGCAGTGCCGGTGCGCCCGCCGGTCCTCGTCAAGATCGCCCCCGACCTGAGCGACGCCGGGCTGGAAGCGGTGGTGGAAACGGCAATCGCGTGCGGTGCTGCAGGACTGATCCTGACCAACACCACGATATCCAGGCCGCCGAGCCTCGACGGCTTGAACGCGCTGCAGGTGGGCGGCCTGTCCGGCGCGCCGCTGTTCGACCGCTCCACCGACATGCTGCGCCGCGCTGCCAAACTTTCTGCCGGTCGGCTGACGCTGATCGGCTGCGGCGGCGTGCGAACCGGCGCGCACGTGCTGGCCAAGCTGATGGCCGGCGCCAGCCTGGTGCAGCTCTACACCGAGTTCGCCTACGCAGGGCCCGTGCTGGTGGCACGGCTGAAAACGGAGCTACTGGCGGAGCTGCGGGCCCACGGCTTCCGGAGCGCGAAGGACGCGGTGGGGGCCGAGCTGTGAGCAGGAAAGTAAGCAAGGCCTTCTTTTCTGAAGAAAAGAAGCAAAAGACTTTTGTCGCGGCTGTCGCGGACCTCCCCGCACGGCACAACCCAGGGACTAAAAGTTTTTTGGTTCTTTTTTTCAAAAAAGAACTGCTTGCTTTCTGATGATCCAGCGCATCCCCGGCCTCTCCCCCATCGCCGCGCGCTACGACGCCTTCGTCGTCGACCTGTGGGGCGTGGTGCACAACGGCGTGCGCCCCTACCCCGAAGCACTCGACGCGCTGGCCCACCTCGCCGGCCGCCCCGTGCTGCTGCTGTCCAACGCGCCCCGCCGCGCCACCTCAGCACAGGCGATGCTGCGCCGTATGGGCGTGGACGACGCGCTCTACACCGCCATCCTGACCAGCGGCGAAGCCACCTGGCTCGCCTTGCGCGACCGCACCGACCCGTGGTTCGCCCGCCTCGGCCGGCGCGTCTACCACATCGGCCCGCAGCGCGACCGCAACGTGCTCGAAGGTCTGAACCTGACCGTGGTGGGCCACCCGCACGAGGCGGAGTTCGTCGTCAACACCGGTCCGGACGACGACCGGCTCGACCCCGGCACGCTGGAGCACTTCCTGCCCGAACTCGCCGCCTGCCTGGACGCCCGCCTGCCGATGATCTGCGCCAACCCGGACCTGGTGGTGATGCGCGACGGCGTGCGCCTGCTCTGCGCCGGCTCGCTGGCACGGCACTACGCCGCAGCGGGCGGCGACGTCGTCTCGCTGGGCAAGCCGGACGCGGTAATCTACCGCATGGCGCTGGACGCGCTGGCTACGCCGGCCAAGCGGGTGCTGGCCATTGGCGATTCGCTGCACACGGACATCGCCGGCGCAGCCGCCGCGGGGATCGACAGTCTATGGGTGCTTGGCGGCATTCACGAGGCGGCCCTGGGCGGCGACGACGCGGCTGCTTCGCAGGAAGCGGCGGCGCAGGAACTGGCGCCGGTGGCGATGGTGGGTCGGCTGGTTTGGTGAAGAAAGACAAGCGGTTCTTTTTTGAAAAAACGAACCAAAAAACTTTTGTTCTCTCGGCGGTCGTGGTGCTGAGGCGTGTCGTTTCGGGTGTCTCGGACAGCAGAAACGTTTTCGCTCGGTTCGACTGACTGCGTGGTTTTGTTACGCAACATACGAGTTGGTGGAGCGTGCCTTGGGTTCGCTTCGTTTGACTCTGTGAGGAAAGCAAGGCCTGCTTTTTTGAAAAAAAGCAGCAAAAAACTTTTATCTCTGCTGTCGCGGAGTTTCCTTCAGCGTGTATCTCGGGCTGCGAGCCTCCAGCCTTTGCAAATACTCAATTGACGCCAATCTTCAATGCAAGCTCGACTGTTGCCGGCCGGGAATTCGGATTCTTTGTGTCGAGAAGCCGTACCGTGAGGCTCGCCGCCGGCGACGACCGGAACGACACGCCTCCCCACACCGTATCTCACGAGAACAAAAGTTTTTTGGTTCTTTTTTTCAAAAAAGAACCGCTTGCTTACTCTGTCCGGCGTCGCTCACCTAGGCTCCGGCGTGGCCAGGATGTCGATATGGTCCGACCCGCTCGCAGCGTGCGCGTGCATGACTCCGGCGCTGTCCGCACGATGGGGGCCATCCGGCGAGATGACCGAGAGCGCGTAGCCCAGCCCGCTCAGCCACGCCAGGTAGTCGGTGCCTTGCACGCCGGAGATGCCGGGCATCAGCCCTGGGCTGAACTCACTGATGATCACCGGCCGGTGCCGGCGGATCGTCGCCTCGCAGCCTAGAAGCGCGGTGTATTCCGCCCCTTCCACGTCGATCTTGATAAGATCGATCCGGCGGTCGGCCGGCAGCAGCGCGTCGACCCGCACAGCCGGCACCGTCTCCGAGCCGAGCACCGCGGCTGCCCCGTCCGGCAGCGCCGACGTGGTGCCGTTGGAGTACGACGTGTTCAGCACCAGCAGCCCGTGCGCGCTGCCGGCGGCCACCTGCAGCACGGTGATGTTGGCGAACCCGTTCTCCCGCCGGCTCGCTTCGAGCAGCCTGGTGTTGCGCGCGTTCGGCTCCACGGCGAACACCGCGCCGGCCGGTCCCACCAGCGCTGCCGAGAGCAGCGAGAAGAAGCCGATGTTGGCACCGAGGTCGAGCACCGCCATGCCGGGTTGCAGGATCTGACGGAACAGCGCGCTCACCTCCGCCTCGTAGGCGCCGCCGCGCACCAGCGCGCCGACGCTCGCGTCGTCGGCGGCGCTGTAGATGCGGAAGCCGGGATAGTCCGTCAGCAGCACCTCGCCGGCCTGCAGGCGGGGCGGGTAACGCAGCGCGCATTCCCGGCTGTCGAGGTAGGATTCGACCACCCCGTGCAGCATCTCGCCGGCCCGCCCTGCGTGGCCGCGCCACTCCTCGCGGTTGGGGTAGCGGCCCAGCAGCAGCCGGAAGCAGTAGAACACGTCCTTGACCGTGGCCCGGCCGTTGAACGGCACCGCGGCCGCGTCCGGCAGGCGGTCATGCATCTCGCGGTCTCCGGTGGTAACGTCTTGCCAGGATGGCACCATTGGACACCGCGTGATGCTCCGCCACGGGATGCGGGCCGATCTTGCCGGGTGGCGTCGGGCGCGCCTTAATCACCATCACGTCGATGCCGGGTGCCGGCGCCAGCATGATCCAACCGCCCAAACCTCCGATCGAGTAGCATGACGTTCATCTCCTACGCGCAGAATTTCGAAGATGTCATGCTGTGGCGGGCGCTGCGCACCGTCGAGCACGGGTTCTACATCGATGTGGGCGCCCAGCACCCGGACACCGATTCGGTCACCCGCGCGTTCTACGACCGCGGCTGGCGCGGCCTCAACATCGAACCGGTGCCGGACTACCACGCCCG
This sequence comes from Acetobacteraceae bacterium, assembly GCA_965198755.1. Lineage (GTDB taxonomy): Bacteria > Pseudomonadota > Alphaproteobacteria > Acetobacterales > Acetobacteraceae > BOG-908. The sequence continues at coordinate 805,018 of OZ240673.1, read as the reverse complement.
CCTGTGTGCCGCCCGCCCGCTCGACATCAGCCTCCGCATCGCCCTCGGCAGGGCCGCCTCGTCCGGCCGCCTGCACGTCATCGCCGGCACCGGCCTGTCCACCACCGATGACGCGCTCGCCCTCCAGCACGGCGCCGCCTACGACGTCCGCACCCAGGACGTCGAGGTGCAGACGCTGGCGCAGGTCTGCGAGACCTACGCCCCGCCGGCCATCCACTTCCTCAAAATCGACGTCGAGGGCGCCGAGGCGGCGGTCCTGCAGGGCGCGGATTTCACCCGCTTCAGGCCCTGGCTGGTCCTCGTCGAGGCCACCGCGCCCGGCACCACCGTGCAGACCCACGAGGAGTGGGAACCGCTGCTGGTGCAGGCCGACTACCGGTTCGTCTGGTTCGACGGCCTGAACCGGTTCTACGCCGCCGCCGAGCGCCACGCGGAGCTGGCCCTGCACTTCGCCGCACCGGTCAACGTGTTCGACGACTTCGTCCGCGCCACCGACACCGAATGGGTGCGCCGCATCAGCCAGGCCGAAGCCCAGCTGGCCGACCTGATGGAACGCGCGATGACGGCCGAAGCCGCCATCGAACTGGCCGAACGGCGCACGCAGGACGCCGACGCCCGGGCGCAGCGGGCCGAAGCCCGTGCCCAGCGTGACGAACCCCGCGCGCTGGGCGCCGAGCGCCGTGCCGACGCCGCCGAGCGCCGCCTGCAGGAGACCGAAGCGCGCCTGGCCGGCCTGGGCGCCGACATGCAGATGTTCGGCGCCGCCTTCCGCTTCGCCCAGCGCGACGCGGCCGCGCTGCGCCAGAGCACGTCGTGGCGGCTGACCGCCCCGTTGCGCGCCGGCGTAAAGCTCGCCCGCGGCCTCGCCGGCCGTGCCGGGGAGGTGCAGGCGCCGCCCGTCCCGCATGCCCGCCCGGGCTGGGACCTGCCCCCGGCTGCCAGCCTTGCCGAACCCGTCGCCGTGACGCCTGTTCCCGCGTCGCCCACCTCGACGCTACCCGCCCCGGCGTCGCCCGCCGGGTTGCCTGCGTCCGCGCGGGCCCACGCCGCGTTGCCTGTTTCCGGATTGCCCACCTTGGGATTGCCCGCCCCTGGGCTGTCCCACTCGGCGCTGTCCCACTCAGCGCTGTCCCACGCCGCGCTTTCAGGAACGGGCCTGCCTGCCGCGAGCGTGGCGCAGCCCGTTTCCGGCGGCGGCGCGCCCAATGCCGGACCGCGCCATCCCGTCAGCCGCATGTCGCGCACCGTGCACCAGTTCCACTCCGGCTCCGCAGTCGGCGACGCCATCACCAACGCCATGATGCTGATCCGCGCGCAACTCCGCGCCATGGGCTACCGCAGCGAGATCTACGTCGAGCACCTCGACCCGGCGCTGGCGGGCGACCTGCACCGCCTCGACGACCTGCCCTCCGGCTGCGACTACGTGCTGATCCTGCACTTCTCGATGGGCTTCGACGCCTACGAGCGCATCCTGCAGGTGCCGGCGCCCAAGGTGCTGATGTATCACAACATCACGCCCGCCGCCCTGTTCGCCGACCAGCCGGTGATGCAGCGCTACGCCGAGCTCGGCCGTTGGCAGCTCGCCGGCCTGCGCGGCCACGTGGTCGCAGCCCTGGCTGACAGCGACTACAACGTGCTGGAGCTCCGCGCTGCCGGCTTCGAGGACGCGCAGTCCTGCACCCTGCTGTTCGACCTGCCCGCGCTCGAGGCACGCGAGGAAGCTTCACCGCGCGACGCCGGCCACCCCTTCACGCTCCTCTTCGTCGGCCGCGTCATCGCCAGCAAGGCGCAGGCGGACCTGCTCGAGGCGTTCGCCAGGTTCCGGACGCTGCATGCCGGTCCGTCCCGCCTGAAGCTGGTCGGCCGCCGCGACGGCGTCGGCGCGGACTACGCGCGCGCCATCGACACCCGCATCGAAGCGCTCGGCCTGCAGGATGCAGTCACGCTCACCGGCCTGGTCACCGACGCGGAGCTGGCCGCCCACTACCGCGACGCCGACCTCTACGTCTCGCTCAGCCGGCACGAGGGGTTCGGCGTGCCGCTGGTCGAGGCCGCTGCCATCGGCCTGCCGGTGCTGGCCTGGCCGGCCGGCGCGGTCGCCTACACGCTTGGCGGGAGTGCCGGCATGCTCGCCGCGCGCGACCCGGACCACGTGGCCGCCCGCCTCGCCGAGCTCGCTGCCGACCCGGCCGCGCGCGCCGCCATCGCCCGCGCCCAGCGCGCTGCCCTCGCGCGCTTCGACCTCGCCGCGCAGATGTCGACGATGACGCTGGCGCTGGCACGCGCAGGTGCCCCGCCGCCGCAGGACACGGTGGCGGCAGGCCTCTACGCCCGCAACCTGCGCTTCACCGTGTCCGGCCACGTCCGCGGCAGCTACAGCCTGGCCGCCATCAACCGCTCGGTGGCGCTGGCGCTGGAAGCGGCTCGCCCCGGCCACGTCCGCCTCGCCCCAGTCGAGGGCGAGCCCACCACCGACCTGGGCAGACTGCCGGACGCAGAGCGTGACGCCGTGCAGTCCCTTGCCGGCCTGCCGGCGCACGAGAGCGGCCCGGTGGTGGTCATCAGCCAGCACTACCCGGTGCACGTCCCGCAGGAGCCGGCTGACGCCCGGCTCGCCTACGTGTTCTGGGAGGAATCCCTCATTCCGCCTGCTACCGTGGACGTGCTGAACGCGCATTTCCACGCCGTCCTCGCCCCGTCGCGCTTCGTCGCCAAGGCGCTGGTCGACTCGGGCGTCTCGCGTCCCGTCCACACGGTCGGCTTCGCCCCGGACCTCTCCGCCTATGCTGGCCTGCCCGGCCCCACTCCGGCCCAGCCGGGCGGCTGCACCACCTTCCTGCACGTGTCCTCGGCCTTTCCGCGCAAGGGCGTGGACGTGCTGCTCGCCGCCTACGCTCGGGCGTTCCGCGCCGCCGACCCGGTGCGCCTGGTGATCAAGACCTTCCCCAACCCGCACAACGACGCCGCTGCTTGGATCGCCGCCCTCCGGCAGGCCGACCCCGACGCGCCCTACATCGAGCTGGTGGACGCGGACCTCGACGATGCTGGCCTGCTGGCGCTGTTCGCCGCCGCGAACGCAATCGTGCTGCCCGCCCGCGGCGAGGGCTTCAACCTGCCCGCCGCAGAGGCCATGGCGGCCGGCGTGCCGCTCATCGTCACCGGCTTTGGCGGCCACATGGATTTCTGCGATGCCAGCAACGCCCGCCTGGTGACCTACCGTCTGGCCATCTCCCGCAGCCACGTCGCCAGCGCCATGTCGCTCTGGGCCGAACCCGATGTGGACGACCTCGCCAGCGCCCTGCGCGAGATGCTCACCGACCACGCCGAGGCCACCGCCCGCGCGGCGCGTGCCCGCACCCAGGCAGCCGATGCTTTCAGCCGCGCCGCCTTTGTCAACCGCATCGACGCGGCCGCGCTGGACGCGCTGGCACGGCCATCTCCCGGCCCGTTGCGGCTGTGCCTGATCTCGAGCTGGGACGTGCGCTGCGGCGTCGGTGACTACGCAGGCTTTCTCATCGAGGCGATGGCCGGCGCCGACCCGGCAATCGACGTCACCGTCCTGGCGGACCGCCGTGCCCCCGCCCCCAGCGCCCGCCGCGGACTGCGCATGCGGCCCGCCTGGACGGTGCAGAGTGCCGACGCGCCCGACGCGCTGCGCCACGCCGTGGCCGCCGAGGACCCCGACGTGGTGCTCATCCAGCACCAGCCGGGCCTGCTGTCCTGGCGCACGCTGGGCGAGACCCTGCTGGCGCTCGCCGACCCTGGCCGCCCGATCGCAGTCACTCTGCACAACACCGCCAGCCTGCCGGAGATGGAGACCGGCGAGTGCGACCGCGCCGTCGAGGGTCTGCTGCTGTGCGCCCGGGTCGTCGTCCACACGTTGGCCGACGTCGAACGCCTGCGCGGCCTCGGCCTGCAGGACAACGTGACGATGATCCCGCATGGCGGCCCCGAACCGGGCCCAATGAAGCCGGAACGCACCCTGCTGCCATCCGACGCCGTCACCATCGGCTGCTGTGGCTTCCTGCTTCCCGGCAAGGGCATTCCCGCGCTGGTGCAGGCTGCGGCGCTGCTGCGCGCTCGCTGGCCCAAATTGCGCCTGCGCCTGGTCAACGCCGACTACGAGACCCAGGACTCGCACGCCGAAGCCGCCCGGGTCCGTGCCGCCATCCGCGAGGCCGGCCTGGACGACGCGGTGGACCTAATCACCGACTACCTGCCCTTCCAGGAGGTCCGCTGGCGCCTGGGGCGCTGCGACGCCATCGTGCTGCCCTATCCGGAGTCCAAGGAGGGGGCCAGTGGGGCGATGCGCATGGCGCTGAGCGCAGGACCCTGCGTTGCGGTGACGCCGATCAGCTTCTTCGACGAGGCCGGCGACGCCGTCTGGCGCCTGCCCGGGGCAGCGCCTGCGCAGATCGCCGCCGGGCTGGACGCGCTGCTGTCCGACCAGGACGCGCGCGCGCAGACCCGCCGTGCCGCGTCCGCCTGGTTGCGCGACCGCCAGTGGGAGACGGTGGGCGCGCGGACCGCCGGCTTGCTGCGCGGCCTGGCCGCCAACGCGAGGCGCCCCGCATGACGCTCGCCCTGTCGGCCTACCTGGAAGGCGGCATCGGCAACGTCGAAGGCTGGCTCTCGCCCACCACCGCCACGATGATCGCGACGTTGCTGCTGGCGCAGTCCGCCCAGGGCGTGTCCGGCGACGTCTGCGAGATCGGCGTCCACCACGGCCGCCTGTTCCTCATCCTCGCCAACGCCGCGGCAGCGGGCGAAACCGCGGTGGCGGTGGACGTGTTCGGCGACCAGGACAAGAACGTCGACCGCTCCGGCCTGGGCGACCGCGCCGCCTTCGAGGCCAACGCGGCGCGCTACGCCCCGGGTGCCCGTATCGACATCGTCCAGGAGTCCAGCCTGGACCTGCAGACACCCGACTTCCTGCAGCGCCGGTTCCGCTTCGTCTCCATCGACGGCGGCCACACTGCAGAGGCGACTGCCAACGACCTATGGCTTGCCGAGAAGACACTCACCGGCCAGGGAATCGCCGCGCTGGACGACATACTGAGCACGCACTGGACTGGGGTGATTACCGGCCTGGTGCGCTACCTTGCCGAGGGCGGCAAGCTTCAACCGGTGGCACTGGTGCCGAACAAGCTGCTTCTGGCACCATCGTCGGCTACTTCAGGCTTGCGCGCCACCATGCGCACGGTGTTTCCGCTTGCGCTCGCCAAGTCCGGCCTGGAGTTTCCCGGCGGAGTTGTCGACTCCTACAACGAGCACCCTTATTACGACCGCGAGGCTCTAGTGGGTATCCGCCGCGAGCGTGACGACGCGCGTCGCGAGCGCGATGCTGCGATTGCTCGTCTTGCGGCGGTTCTTGCGAGCACCTCGTGGCGGCTTACGGCGCCGTTGCGGCGGTTGCGACCTGGGCGCTGAGAGGAGGAAGCAAGCGCTTCTTTTTCGAGAAAAAGAAGCAAAAAGCTTTTGTTAGCGCTATCGCCGACTCTCGCGCAACGCGCGCTCACGGAACCAAAAGTTTTTTGGTTTTTTTTTCAAAAAAGAACCGCTTGCTTTCTCTGGTCAAGAAAGTGGGAGGAGCAAGCGCGCTCCTCCCACCGAGTATCAGGCAGACTTGACGGTGCCGTTGACGCCGCTCGGGAAGAAGCCGCCGCCCGTCGTGCCGCCGCCGTAAGCGATCGCCAATACTTCCTGAGGCGTCCTGCGGAACGCCTGCGCGTTCACGTCGACGTTCGTGAAGTTGTAGGGGTTCCGGCCGCCTGCAGTGTTGGTGTAATCCGTGCCGTTGTCGTCGACGCCGGCCGTAGGATTGATGGCGTTGGTCAACTTCGAGCGCAGGTTGGAGATGGCATCGGTGACCGAACCGGCGCCGTAGGCGGAAAGCTGCGAGCGGATCATGCCGACCTGGTAGCCTTCGGTGCCGAGAATGCTGGCAGCGTAGGCGAGGTTGGTCGGGCTGCTGATCAGGTGGGCAGCGCCGGTGAGCGCCGTCACGCAAACGTCTTCAAGCACGTAAGCGCCGAGCAGGAAGTCGATCTCGCTCGCGAACGGGTTGAAGGTTTGCCCCGGAACGATCAGGCCGGCCGCCATGGCCAGCGAAGTCCAGCTGTTCTGCAGGTCGATCTCGGGCTGTGCGATCGCGCTGGAACCCAGCACCTCGCGGATCACCGACACGTGGCCAACCTCGTCGTTGGCCAATTGCTGCGCGAAATAGCCGGTCGGGCTGTCGGTGAACGGCACGGCGGTGTTGGCGGCCTTGACCACCTTGCCGGGGTTCGTGCCCGTCAAGCTGGCGGGCAGCGACGTGCCGAGAGCTGCCAGGTAGTACTGCGAGCCGAGATACTCGAAGTTCAGCGCGAAGTTGAAGATGTCGGCGTCGGTCAGCGTGCTCGCGGCGCGTGCCGGCGTGGACGTCAGCGCGTTGCCGGCAATACCGGACAGCATCGTGGCAGCGCCGATCCCGCCGGCGCGGCGCAGGAAGCGGCGACGGTCGACGCCCTCCTGAAGTATCTTGGTGAACGGGTTGGATAGCATGGAACTCTCTCCTGAACTTTGGACGGCGGCTTTGATGAGGTTCGGGGATCAGCTGGTGGCGAAGTAGCCGCTCACGCCGTTCGGGAAGAACAGCCCCTTGGTGACGCCCGTCCCTGGCTTGCCGAACACGACGTTGAGGACCTCTGCAGGCGTGCGGCGGTAGACCTGGCCGTTGTAGTCGGTGTTGGCGAAATTGAACGGATTGCCGGGCGGAGTCTCGCCCGACAAGTCGGTGCCCTTGTCGGTCACACCCGACAGTTTCTGACGAAGTGCGGAGATGGCGTTGGTGACTTTGCCGCCGCCCTGTCCGGCCAAATACGAACGGATGCAGCCGGCATGCTCGGCTTCCACGGCCAGGATGCTGGCGCTGTAGGAGATGTTGGCGGCCATGGTCAGCTTGTTGGCAGCACCTGCGTAGGCCGTGACGCCGACGTCTTCAAAGATGTAGGCGCCGATCAGGAAGTTGATCTCGGACTCGAAGGGGTTGAACGTCTGCCCGGCAGGGATGAGACCCGCTGCCACGGCCAGCGTGGTGAAGCTGTTGACGAGGTCGATCGTGGGCTCGGGGACGGCAGCGCTGCCAAGACCGAGGCGAAGGAAGTTCACGTGAGTCAGCTCGTCGTTGGCGATGCGCTGGGCCCAGTAGGCAATGGCGGTGTTCTGGAACGGCACCAGCGTCGTGCTCGGCGCGATCACCTGGTTCGACGAGACGCCGGTCATCGAACTCGTCAAGCCCGAGCCCGTCACGGCGCGTAGGTAATATTCTGCCTCGAGGTACTCGAGGTTCAACGCGAAGTTCAGGATGTCGGCATCAGCGTAGGTTGCTGCGGTTGCAGCCTGCGCTGTCTTGGTGCCGACGGCCGAGATCGCGCCCATTGCCAGGGCACTGAGCCCCATGCGGCCGAGCATCCGCTTGCTGTCGGTGCCGTCACCGGCCGGGTTTTCTGTCATGGACGACGCTCCTGCTTGTGTTGCTTAGAAAATGCTGCGCTGGAAATGCCCGCAGCCGACGAGGGAAACAGTCCTAGCCACCCCAGACGGCAGGGTGGGGCCGGTTAAGGAACGATCAAGGTAACTGACCGGATGTATGACATTCTTGTGAGACGTTGTGAGTTCGCCGGATTGCGCAGCCAAACCTTCTTCTACGCTGCACAGCACAACGCGCGGTGCCACACGGTCTGGGTGCCCATCCATTTCCAAACTTCCCCGCTTAGGCCATATTTCCCGCATGTTTGCCGCCAGTGTCCCGCTGCGTGCCGCCATCGTGGTTTTCTGCGCGGCACTCGGGCTGGAATGGCTGCTTCCCCATCCGGCGCCGCAGGTGCAGCCGATGCACCCAAGCCAGCTCGGCGGCGCGGTGCAGCCTGCGGCCGCACGGGGCGCCAACCCTGGCCAGGAGGCCGCCGCCATACTCGCCCGCCCGCTGTTTTCGATCAGCCGCAGGCCCCCGGCCGTAAAGGCAGGAACCGCCGCCGGCACGGACGACCTGCCGCGGCTGTCCGGCATCATGATCACCGGCGTGCAGCGACACGCGATCTTTGAAGGCGACGGCAAGCCACGGATTACCGGAATCGGCGACCAGGTCGGTGATTACAGGATTCTTGCCATCATGCCATCTGCGGTGAAGGTTGAGGGTCCGCACGGCACCGAACTCGTGAGCCTGGCGTTCGACGCAAACAAACGTACGGTGTTGACGCCGGTCTTCTCCGGGCCTGGTCTGCTCAACCAGTTTCGCCTGCAGCGGCCACCGAACCTGCCGGTGCCGCAACCGCCATCGATGACGCAGATGATGGCGCATTTGCCTCGTGCGGCTCGGTGAGCTGTGGCGGATTGCAAGGGTTTGGCGGTTGTTTTTGGAAACTTCTTAGCGTGCCCGGTGCGTCTTTCCTGAACGGCGCGGAGGCTACCTTCGACCCGCGATTGTCGTTTGGCTGGCCGGCCTGTTCAAGGCCGAGCCGCCTTTGGCGGTCGCTTCGCGAGCCTTGAGCAGGCCGGCCAGCCAAACGAAACGCTGACATCGAAGAAAGCCGGATAGTGCAGTCGCTTGGCGACGGCGCTTTTGACGCGAGTGATCCTCGCTCGAAACTCGGATCACCAATGCGGAAGCGACCAATATCTTTTCTCTTCAGAAAAAGCAAAAAGGTCTGTTTTTCGCCCGCACTCTCAGCACGCGTGTTTGCTCGGGGGACGCCAGCTGCTGCAAATGCCAGGGAGCAAAAGTTTTTTGGTCCTTTTTTTCAAAAAAGGACTTCTTGCTTTCTGCCGGCCTCAAAAGAAAACCGCGCCCGGCCTACTCTGCTCCACCGCCTCTGACGCGTGAGCGCGCCAGAACACCAGAACGTCTTCCAACGTCTGCTGCCAGGCGATCTCCGGCTGCCATCCTATCAGCGAGTGCGCCCTGGATGCGTCGCCACGCGCCAGAGGTATGTCGGACGGCCGCAGCCGCCCGGCGCCGGTGCGGATCTCTGCCGACACACCGGCAAGCCGCATGAGCGTTTCGAGAACATCTCCGATCCGTCGCGACGAGCCGGATGCGATGTTCAACACGCAGTCCTGCGGCAACGACTCCGCATGTTGCAGGCACAGCGCGTAGGCCCGGCACACGTCGCGCACGTCTAGGAAGTCCCGCTGTGCATCGAGCGCCCCAACCTCGATCACCGGTGCCTGCAAGCCGGCCTGGATTCGCGCCACCTGCCGGGCGAACGACGCAACCACGAAGGCGTCCGATTGCGCGGGCCCCGTGTGGTTGAACGGCCGCACGCGCACCACGCGCAAGCCCTCCCCTGTCATAGCCCCCAGCGCCAGGTCCGCGGCCGCTTTTGTGGCGGCGTAGGTGTTCATCGGCGCAAGGGCAGTCGCCTCCGTGACCGGCGCTCCGCCCCGGAAGCTCGCCCCGTAGGCGTCCGCGGTGGAGGCGAACAGCAGCACGGCTTCCGGGGCCCAGCGGAGCAACGCACGCGCCAGGAACAGCGTGCCGTGCAGGTTGACCTGCCACGCCAGGTCCGGGTTCGCCCGCGCCGCGGGAATGGCAGAGACGGCGGCCAAGTGCACGCACGCCGCCGGCGGATCGGCGCTGATCGCGGCCTCGACCGCGGCCTGGTTGCAGATGTCGAAGGCGGCCGGCACGACGACAGAAAGGGGAAAAGACTCTGCAAGGCAGGGAAGCAGGTGCTGGCCAACAAAACCGGAGCCGCCGGTCACCAGGATGCGAGCACCGCTCAGCAGAAGGCGAACCTTTCCAGATCAAAAGCGAACCGCAGTAGGCTGAACCACCGCGACTCCCCACACCGCACCCCAGGAAGCGAAAGTTTTTTGGTTCTTTTCTTCAAAAAAGAACTGCTTGCTTGCCTTCTCTTCTGAATCGACACAGTAGCCCCCTCAGGCAGCCATCCGCGCGCGATGACGGAAGATGTCGGCATCCACCATCTCTGCCACCATGTCCTGCAGGCTCGTGCTCGGCTGCCAGCCGAACACCTGGCGCGCCTTGCTCGCGTCGCCGCGCAGCAGGTTCACCTCTGCAGGCCGAAGCAGGTCCTGGCCGAGCGAGACGAACTCGTCGGCGTCCAGCGAGGCCTGCGAGAACGCCAACTGGCAGAAGTCCCGCACCGTGATGCTGGTGCCGGTGGCGATCACGTAGTCGTCCGGCGTGTCCTGTTGCAACATGGTCCACATCGCCTGCACGTAGTCGCGCGCGTGCCCCCAGTCGCGCTGCGCATCGAGGTTGCCGAGCCGCAGTTCGCGCGCCAGCCCGAGCCGGATCCGCGCCACGCCGTCGGTGATCCTGCGGGTGACGAACTCGATGCCGCGCAACGGGCTCTCGTGGTTGAACAAGATGCCGCAGGAGGCGTGCAGGCCGTAGCTCTCGCGGTAGTTGATCGTCATGGTGTGGGCGTACAGCTTGGCGCAGGCATACGGGCTGCGCGGGTAGAACGGCGTGCGTTCGGACTGTACGGGCTCGCACACACGACCGAACATTTCCGATGACGAGGCCTGGTAGAACCGTGCGGACGGTGCCGCTATGCGCACGGCCTCCAGCACGTTCACTGCGCCGATCCCGGTCACCGCGCCGGTCAGCGTCGGCTGCTGCCAGGATGCGGCCACGAAACTTTGCGCGGCCAGGTTGTACACCTCATCCGGCCGGACCGACTGCATCACGCGGATCAGGCTGGACAGGTCCAGCAGGTCCGCATCCGCCAGCTCCACCTGCTCGGTCACGCCGAGCCAGCGCAACCGTTCGAGGATCACCTCGGAGGACGCCGACCTGCGCACTGCGCCCACCACACGATACCCGCGCCCCAACAGGAACTTGGCAAGATAGGCGCCGTCCTGCCCGGTCACGCCGGTAATCAATGCTGTAGGCAAATGGCACTTCCCTGATCTGGCGCGGTTCCGCGCTTATTTGGGCCGAATCTTGGCGCCGGCCTCGGGTAGCCTTCAAGCAACAGCTTTGTGACTTGCCGGTTGCCACCTTATCGGCGCGTGTGGCTTGCTTGTCTACGTAAGCGCCCCGCCACCGGATGCGCCGGGCAGAGCAGGAGACGTCGCGTGGACACGCTGGTGGAAACTGCTCGCCTTGGGGGTTCCGGGCCTGCTGGCGCTTACGGGCCGTCGCTGATCATGGACCTGCGGCCCTGCTACGAAGGCTTTTCAGGCATCCCGCAGGAAGCCAGGCTGCTGTTTGCCATGTTCTCCGGCCTGCGGCTGCGGCGTTTCGCGGGCCTGGCCTCCGGCATCCACTACACCTCGCGCAGGCGCAAGGCCCGCACGCCGTTCGAACGCACGCTGGAGCAGACCAAGGTGCTGATCGCTCAGGACACCAGGCGGGTGAACTGGGGTTTCGGCATCGAGCAACTGGTGCCGGGCTTCATCCGCCGCCGCCTGGTCAAGCCGCACATCCTGCTGACCGAGATGTTCCGCCGCGAACGCCTCGACCTGCAGCTCGACCCGGTGGTGTTCGAGGACTATCTGTGGATGAAGCTGTTCGACAACACGCTTCCCCCGCGTGACCGCCACATCCTGCAGCGCGCGGAGTACTACGCGACCGAGCTCGGCCACGAATACGCGCGCTCGATGAGCATGCTGCCGAAACCCTTCCAGCGCCGTATCGACACTGCCGGATGGGACCTGTTCTTCGCCGCTTCGGTCTCGCCGTACCGTGTGGCCCGCGGCACATCGATGATGATCCGCTACTACGACGCGCTGCCGCTGCTCAGCCCGCACACCGTGGGCGAACCGTGGCTGCACGCGCTGGGCCACGCGCGCATGCTGCAGCGGAACATGGAAGCCGGCGCCAGCTTCTATTGCGATTCCGAGCCCGTGCGCGACGACCTGCTCCGCCTGTTTCCGTACGCCGAACGCCGCGTCCACACCATCCCCGTCACCGTCGCGCGCGAGTATTTTCCCGAAAGCTGCTCGCCGCAGGCGTTGCGCCACATCCTCGCCCGCCGCCGCAGCCCGGACACCACCCGCGGCCGGGTCGAGATGCCGGACAAGCTGCCGAAACTGTTCATGGCGGTCTCCACGCTGGAGCCGCGCAAGAACTACATCAAGCTGTTCCGCGGCTTCGAGATCGCCCGCAACATGACCGCCGAACCCATCCAGCTGCTTGTCGTGGCCAACCCCGGCTGGCGGTCAGACGCTGAGTTGCGCGAGCTGCGCGCCCTGGTGCGCGAAGGTGCCATCCACCTCAGCCGCGTGCCCACCGCCGAACTGCGCGTGCTGTACTCGATGTCGCACTGCGTCGTCTGCCCCAGCCGCGCCGAAGGGTTCGACTACTCCGGCGTCGAAGGCATGTCGTGCGGCACGCCGGTGATCGCGTCCGACATCCCCGTGCACCGCTGGGTCTACGGCAACGCCGCCGCGTATTTCGACGCGTACGACGAGGCGCAACTGGGCAGCATGATCGCCCGCTTTGCCGAACTGCCGCGCCAGTCCGGCCACCTTGCCCTGCTGCGCGAACGCGGCCTGCGCCAGGCGGAGCTCTACAGCCCCGAGACGATCGCGCCGCGCTGGGAAGCGGCTATCCAGCATCAGGCTTTGCAACCTGTCGCGTCCTAAGCAAGCAAGCGGTTCTTTTTTGAAAAAAAGAACCAAAAAACTTTTGCTTCTCCTTGCATTTTCGGCACGCGTGTTGATTCGGCAATGCCCGACTGCTGCATATGCGGAGAGAGCGAAAGTTTTTCCTCATTCTAAAAAAAGGACTGCTTGCTTTTTGCCAGACGTCACCGCCAACGGCGGCTGGAATAAGAGCTTGCTCCTCTTTCTCGAAGAAGGCCGTACTTTCGCCTGATGGATCGAACACCCTACGATCGAGCACGCCCGCTCTGCCTCATGCACGTTCCGAAAGCCGCCGGCACCTCGCTGACCGCCAGCCTGGCCGCCGCGCTGGCACCTGCAACCCTGGCCGGCGGCTTCGACCGCGTGCTGTTCGGCGGCTTCACCGACTTCGCCAGCTTTTCGCCTGCTCAACGGCAGAACGTCTTCAGCAGCCCGCACCACCTGCCGCCCGAGGCCGCACTGGTCGCCGGCCATTTCAGCTACGCCACGCTGCGCACCGCCTACCCCGAAGGGCAACTGGTCACTGTGCTGCGCGAGCCGCTCACCCGGCTGATGTCGCTGTGGCTATTCTGGCGCCGCCACACGGACGCGCACCTTGCCGGCCTGGGCGGCTGGGGGGACGCGGTGCGCCTTGCACGCCAGCCGCTCGCCGTCTTCCTCGACCAGAAGCGCATTGCCGCGCAAACCGACAACGTCGCCTTGCGGATGCTTGTCTGGCCACACGAGCTGGCGCCGGCTTCGGCGTTCATCGACCCTGGCCACGACAGTGAGCTTCTGCAGGCGGCCCAGGCGCGCCTTGCAGGTTTTGCCTACGCCGGCATCGCCGAGGACGCAGACCTTTGGATCCGCCTGTCCGCCTGGCTCGGGCGGCCTCTGGTGTCGGAACGCCGCAACGAATCCGAAGCAGTGCCACCCGGCCTGCGGACTCCGTTTGCCGATGAACTCGACGATGCCTGCCTGTCACTCATGCACGCGCGCTCGCGCCTAGACCTGCAGCTTTGGGAGACGATCGCCGCGATGCAGTTCCAGGCGCCCGGGGAGCTGCTTCAACGTACGCGGCTACGGCACGCCGCGCGCTATGGCGCGCTCATGGCTACATCCTGAGCAGCTAGGCAAGCGGTTCTTTTTTGAAAAAAAACCAAAAAACTTTTGTTTCCGTCGGTTGCGCGTCGTTGAGGCGTGCGTCTCAGCCCTCCGCGACAGCGCTCCCAAAAGCTTTTTGCTTCTTTTTCTCGAAAAAGAAGGCGCTTGCTTGGCTTTCTCCACCAAACGGCACCCTCCGTGGTCCGGCAGTTTGCGCCCGGCTGGCTGCAAACTGCCTCCGTAAGCGTTACTGGTTAATCAGCGCCGGTGCGTAAGGCACGCCGAGCCCGGTCACGTCGTCGTACCCGGTCGCGGTGGAGTTAAAGATGTCGTCGATGCCCTGGCAGATTTTCAGGCCGCAGATCTCCAGCGCGTACGGCGTCGTCTCGAAGTTGAGCGGCACGGAGTTGACCGTCACCACCCGCACTCGGGTCAGATCGTTGGCGTAACCGCGCAATAGTGCCAGAGGATGTGTTGGCGCCTGCACGTCGTTGATGCCGGATGCGGTTAGCGTAGTGCCGATCTTGCCCGCGTAGAGGAACGGGTTGGCGAAGCCGACCACCGGCTTGCCGGCAGCCAGGCGCGCCTGGTCCACCACCGCAAACATGCCGGCCATCAGCGGCGAGGCGAGGCTGGTGCCGCCGATGCTGCTCTCGCAGTACTCGGTCGTGCTCGTCACCGGCGTGCAGCCCGAATCGGCGATCGCGTTGCCGGCGATGGTGAAGGTCTCGCCGTACAGGTAGCCGGAGTAAGGATCGGCAACCATCGAGACGTCCGGCGAGACGCGCATCTTGTTCAGCGTGAAGGCGCTGCCGCTGGCGGTGTAGAGGGTGGTGGCCAGCGCGTCCGGAACGATGCCGGTCTGGTAGCTGGGCTGCGGCTCGATCAGGCTCAACCCGCCGCCGGCGCCGGCATAGAAGCTGAAGGCCGAGTAGGTGACGCCGAACGCCGTGGTGGTCTCGAGCCCGGTCGTGGTGATCGAGGTGCCGCTGTTGACCTGCGCGTTGGCGAGATAGTCGCGGTAGTTGCCCCAGCCCCATTCGCCCTTGCGGCCGGACGGTGCCAGCACCGCCAGCGTGGTGCCGCCCACGCCGGTGACGTAGGAGCTGTCCGCCTCGTACGACCCGGTGGCGATACCGTTGACCTGGCTGAGGTCGCCGCTGTCGCCGCTGCTGAACAGCAAGGTGATGCCGCTGGCCCCGGCCATCATGAACACCTGGTCCTGCGCCGCCGTAGTGGCAGGATCCACGTCGCCGTTGAAGCTGTAGCTGTTGGTGATGATGCTGGCGACCTGGTTCATCACGGCGTTGTCGAACGCAACCGTCAGCGACGTTCCGTTGTCGGTGGAGCCGACATAGACGATGCTGGCTCCAGGTGCGGACCCGTGCACGGCGGACAGGTCGAGCGACTCCTCGCCCCACCAGCCATAGGCGTTGGCCACCTGGGCGGCCGGCACGTCGTAGATGCCGTCGGGGATGATTTCGGAGAAGTTGGCCGAGGTCAGTGGCGGCAGAGAGTGGTTCTTGGCGTAGGCGTTGCCGTCAGTCATCAGCGTGGGCGACGCAAAGGCGTCCACGATGGCGACCGTGACGCCGCTGCCGTCCATCTGCACCTTGTTCATGCCGTACGCCGCGCGAACCTGCTGCGGGGTGTAGCCGCAGCCGAGCCAGGGCAGCTTGCCGCCATAGGGTGCAGGCCGGGTGCTGAGGGTGGCTTCCAGGTCGCCGGCATAGGTGTCGCAGTATGGCGAGGGCAGGCCCGCGGCCACCGGCGGCGGGGTCACCGCGGTGTCCTGCGCCGAGACGGCGCTGGTCGGCGCCTTGAGCTCGTCCTGGACGACAGAGACGTGGTGCGGGAACCTCAGGTTCGTCTCGTCGAGCCCTTCGATCGAGACGATCTTGCCGGCCAGCGCGGCCGGCACGCTCGGCAGCTCGGCGTTGGCGCGCAGCGTGCGGCCGCCGTGGCTGTAATAAGCCTGCGACACGCCGAAGGTGTGCGACAGCTGCGCCACCGTCGCCTGCGCGCTGACGTAGATGCCGTCCGGACCGACGGTGACGTTGCGCATGCCCGCCTGCGTCAGCATCGCGGCAGCGGCTGCGACGTCAGCCGGGTCGGGCGCGAAGCGGTTGCGGATAGCCTCGGCGGTCAGGTATTTGCCGTAATTCGGGCCGTGCGGCGCGGAAACGTCCGCCACTAACCTCTGCAGCCCGGCGGCATTGCGCAGCGCCATGTGCACCGCGATCGAGACCTGCTGGCCTTCGGGTACGGCACCCAGCCGGGTGGCGCTGCTGATCCACGGGGCTACGTTGCCCGCGATGGTCTGCGTGTCGGCCGCGAAGGCTGCGCCGGCAACGACACACCCCGACAGCAACGTGCCGCAGAGCACCAGGTATCTCGTTCTGTTTTGCAAACAAAGCCTCCGGAGGATTGATCAGGAACAGGCGGTGCTGCGCATCGCCGATCGGCGAGCGACACCGGAAACCCCAGGTTTTGGATTCCCATTCGTTAACTATCGGGGAGAATGCGCCCTTGCAATCAGACTGTGGCGTTCGTCACCCGTCTTTGCCGAGCTTCGCCGGCAGTCCGTTATCGTTTCCTGCCGCGTTGAATGCTTACGCAACCATGATCGGCCTTGCGTTCAAGTTGGATCCTGCTCCGTGCAGCAGGTCGGGAACGTTCCAGTGGAGCAACTCCTTGGCGAGCATGACATTTTCGTGATCGATCTCGGACGGAGAAAACGAAGCGAGCAGTTCTTTTTTGAAAAAAAGAACCGAAAAACTTTTGTCTCTCAAGGCGCGTGCTGGTGAGGCGTGTCGTCCAGAACTCCGCGACCGCGCGCTTGAGAGTTTCTGCGTCTTGTCCGTTTTGAAGGTCGGCATAGTGAGCCAGCTGGCGCGGTGTCGAATACGGGAGCGGATCGGCTTGCCTGCGCCACCGGTCTGGGCGGGCGAGCCGATCGTCCTTGGCCATGAGAACCGGAGCCTCGTGCGAGCAGCACGACGCCTTGTCCACGAAACCGCGTCGGATGCCGCCACGCATTGTTCCAGATGGACGCTGAGCAAGCGCCTGCTTTGCCGATCACCGACGCCGCGCCGTGCGGATGACCTATATATCGTTGTCCGGTATATCCCGCCGGATGGCCGCACTCCACGCCGCGTGAACGACCTCAAACCTGCTCTCCGGCGCCTGGTGGCCGGCGAACGGCTTTCCACCGCGGAGTCCGAGGCCGCTTTTGCCGCCGTCATGGACGGTGCCGCCACGCCGCCCCAGGTCGCCGCCCTGCTCACCGCCTTGCACCTGCGTGGCGAGAGCGTCGCCGAGCTGACCGGCGCCGTGGCGGCCATGCGCGCCCGCATGCGGGTCATCGACGCGCCACCCGGCACCATCGACGTCTGCGGCACTGGCGGCGACGGCTTCTCCACCCTCAACGTCTCCACCGCCACCGCCTTCGTCGTGGCGGCATGCGGCGTGCCGGTCGCCAAGCACGGCAACCGGGCCCTGTCTTCCCGCTCGGGCGGCGCCGACGTGCTCGAGGCGCTTGGCCTGCCAGCGAGCCAAGCGGCGGAGTCGCTGGCGCTGCAACTGCGCCGCACCAACCTCGTCTTCCTGTTCGCACCCAACCACCATCCGGCCTTGCGCCAGGCCAACGCCGTGCGGGCCGAACTGGGGTTCCGCACCATCTTCAACCTGATGGGCCCGCTCTGCAGCCCGGCTCGCGTCGCCAGGCAGCTCACCGGCGTCTACCATCCGGACTGGCTGGCTCCGATGGCCGAAACACTCGGCGCGCTGGGCAGCGAGCGCGCCTGGCTGGTGCACGGCCAGGGCCTCGACGAGCTGACACTGTCCGGCGAGACCCAGGTGGTGGAGTGGCGGCGCGGCACGCTGCACCGCTTCACCGTCGCCCCCGAGAACGCGCGCCTGCGACGCGCGCCCATCTCCGCCATCGCCGGTGGCGATGCGGCCGGCAACGCCCGTGCCCTGCTCGCGTTGCTGAGCGGGACCAGAGGTGCTTATCGCGACACCGTACTGCTGAACGCCGCCGCCTGCCTGGTGGTGGCAGAGCGCGCCGCGGACCTTGCCGATGGCGCCCAGTCCGCCGCCATTGCCATCGACGGCGGCGCGGCGATGTCCGTCCTGCAAACGCTTCAGCGCGAAGCCCACCCGCAACCGAGCCTGACCACCGAGGCGACCTGACCGATGCCCGACACCATCCCAACCCACCCGGACGCGCTCGCCCGGATTTGCGCCGACACCGCGGCCGAGCTGGAGCGCCGGCGCGCTGAGGTGCCGTTGGCCAAGCTGAAATCCCGCATCGCCAAGCTCCGCCATCGCCCGCGCGGCTTCGGCGACGCGCTTAAATCGGCGCTGATCGCCGGCAGATGCGGGCTGATCGCCGAGATCAAGCGCACTTCGCCCTCCGGCGGCCCGATCCGCCCGGACATGGACCCGGCCCAGCTCGCCCGCGACTATCAGGAAGGCGGCGCGGTCTGCCTCTCGGTGCTGACCGACTTCCCGCATTTCGGCGGCACTCTGGACGACCTCAAGGCCGCCCGCGACGCGGTGCCACTGCCCGTCCTGCGCAAGGACTTCATCATCGACCCCTGGCAGGTCTACGAAAGTCGTGCCGCCGGTGCGGACTGCATCCTGCTCATAATGGCGGCGCTGACCGACTCGCGCGCCATCGAGCTCGAAGGCATCGCCCGCGACCTCGACCTCGACGTGCTGGCCGAGGTGCACGACCGCGCCGAGCTGGACCGCGCGCTGGGCCTGCAGACGCCGCTCATCGGCATCAACAACCGCAACCTCAAAACCCTGCAGACCGACATCGAGACTACCATCGAGCTCGCCCCGCACGTCTCGCCCGGTCGAATCCTCGTCACCGAGAGCGGCGTCCGCAACCACGACGACCTGCACCGCCTGGCCGCCGTCGGCGCGCATTGCCTGCTGGTGGGCGAAGGGCTGCTGCGCCAGCCGGACCTGGTGGCCGCCACCCGCGCGTTGCTCGGCGGCTGCCCGGCGTGACGCAGGGCCTCACCCATTTCGACGCGGAGGGCCGCGCCGTCATGGTGGACGTCTCCGCCAAGCCGGAGACCGAGCGGACAGCCACCGCCCGCGCCCGCGTCATGATGCAGCCGGAGACGCTGGCGGTGATCCGCGCCGGCACCGCCAAGAAGGGCGACGTGCTGGGCACCGCGCGGCTGGCCGGCATCATGGCCGCCAAGCGCACTGCCGAGCTGATCCCGCTGTGCCATCCGTTGCCGATCACCGCGGTGTCGGTCGACCTCACGCCGGGCGAGGAGTCCTGCGTGGAGATCTCCGCCACGGTGCGCACCACGGCGCGCACCGGGGTGGAGATGGAGGCGCTGACGGCGGCGTCGGTGGCGGCGCTGACGGTGTACGACATGTGCAAGGCGATCGACTGCGGAATGCGCATCGACGGGGTTCGGGTGACCAGCAAGAATGGCGGGGCTTCGGGTGATTATGTTTCGTCCTGAAGCACTAGCAAGCGGTTCTTTTTTGAAAAAAAGAACCAAAAAACTTTTGTTCCCTCGGCATCCGTCTCCGGAGAGGTCCGCGACAGCCGTATCAAAGTCTTTTTGCTTCTTTTTCTTCAGAAAAAGAAGGCCTTGCTTGCCTTGACTTTCTTGCTTGCCGTCCCCGAAGCCCGCGCCCGAATCCTGGCCCGATTGACCCCGGTCGCCGCCGAAACCGTCCCCCTGCCCGAAGCCGCAGGCCGCGTCCTGGCGTCTGCGGTGACAGCCCGCCTGACGCAGCCGCCGGCCGACGTCTCCGCCATGGACGGCTATGCGCTGCGCGCCGCCGACGCCACCGCGGGTGCCCGCCTGCGCGTAGTCGGCGCCGCCCCCGCCGGCCGGCCGTTCGACGGCACGTTGAAATGGGGCGAGGCCGTGCGCCTGTTCACCGGCAGCGTCATCCCAGCCGGCGCCGACAGCGTGCTGCTGCAGGAGGACGCGCAGGCCGATGCCGAGACGGTCACCGTCGGGGAGGCGCCACGCCCCGGCCAGCACATCCGCCGCCAGGGCCAGGACTTCGCCGCGGGCGACACGCTAATCCACCCTGGCCGCCGGCTGGGTGCGCGCGACGTGGGCCTGGCCGCGGCCGGCAACCATCCCTGGCTGAGCGTTCACCGCCGCCCGCGCGTCGCCATCCTGGCCACCGGCGACGAGATCTCCCTGCCCGGCGAGCCGATCGATGCGGGCGGCATCGTCAGCTCCAACGCACACATGCTGGCGGCGCTGATCCGCGTGGCCGGCGGCGAGCCGACGATCCTGCCGATCGCCGGCGACCAGGCCGACGCGATCGGGCGGGCAGCTTCGGCGGCCGCCGGCGCGGACATGCTGGTCACCACAGGCGGCGCCAGCGTCGGCGACCACGACCTGGTGCAGGCGGGTCTCGGCCGGCAAGGGTTCGAGCTGGATTTCTGGCGCATTGCCATGCGGCCGGGCAAGCCGATGATCTTCGGTCAGCTGGGCGCCATCCCGGTGCTCGGGCTGCCCGGCAACCCGGTCAGCGCCTACGTCTGCGCGGTGCTGTTCCTGCTGCCGGCGCTGGCCAGGCTGGCCGGACTGACCGAGACCGACGTGCCGGTCGAGCACGCGCGGCTGGGCTCTCCGCTGCGCGCCAACGACCACCGTGCGGACCACCTGCGGGCGCTTTTGTGCAAGGACGCGAACGGGCAACTGGTGGCGACGCCGTTCGAGCGGCAGGATTCGGGATTGTTGCGCATACTGACGGAGGCGGACGCGCTCATTATGCGGGCGCCGCATGCGGCCGCGGCGGAGACGGGGGCGGACGTGGAGGTCGTCCGCTTGAGCGGGCTGGGGCTTTAAGGAAGCAAGCGCTTCTTTTTCGAGAAAAAGAAGCAAAAAGCTTTTGTCAGCGCTGTCGCGGACGGCTGAAACGTCGCGTTTATGAAAACAAAATCTTCGGTTCTTATCATCGCGACAAACTTCGAAATCCGGTGGAGAGGATGGCCGGCTTTCTTTAAAAGGCAGCGAGAATTATATCATGGCTGTCGCGACGGTCTTGCAGCGCAAGCCAAAGAGAACAAAAGTTTTTTGGTTCTTTGTTTCAAAAAAGAACCGCTTCACTTCGCTTCAAACAGCGCCCGCGCCCGCGCCACCACCTGCGCCTGATACGCCTGGTTCAGCGGCGGCGTGTGCGAGTGGTAGTCGCCGATGGCAAGCATCAGGTCGCCGTGCCGCGCCCGGCGATACTCCCACAGGATAGCGCCGGCGATGCGGATGGAGAAGCAGCCGTCGCCCACCAGATGGGCACGCACCACGGCCTCGCTGGTGCCGAGCGCGCGCGCTACTACCGGCACCCACAACGTGTTCACCTGCATCAGCCCAAGGTCGGCCGAGCCGTTCGTGTTCGCCTGCACCGCGCCGAGGGAGCCGCCCTCCACGGCCTGGATCGAGGGCAGCACGCGCGGCGGAAAGGCGCCGATCTGGGCCGCAGCCAACATGCAGGCGAGGAATGGCACGGCCATGACCGCGGGGATCGCATGCCGGCACGCCCCATGGGAAGCAAGTTCCGGGTTGCAGGATGACTATAGCTTCACGCGTGGCAAGCTTGCAGCAAAACCGGCCAGGACGCATTAAACGGAACCACTTGTCCGCCGCAGGAGCCACCCCGTGACGCACTCCGATCCCCCGCCGCGCGACGCCGGCTTCACCCTGCTGGAGCTGCTGGTGGTGATCGCCATCCTCGGCCTGCTGGTGGCGTTCGTTGCCCCCGCCGCGTTGCGCCAGCTAGGTGGTGCAAAGACTTCCGTCGCCCGCCAGCAGGTGGAACGGTTGGGTTCCGTGTTGGACCTCTACAAGCTGGACATCGCTAGCTACCCGACGACGGAACAGGGCATCGCGGCGCTGGTGGTCAAGCCGTCCGACGTGGAGAACTGGAACGGACCCTACCTGAAGGGCGACCAGTCACCGAAGGACCCATGGAACCACGAGTGGCTGTATCGCAACCCGTCCAACCGCACGGCGCATGATTACGATTTGTGCTCGGCGGGGCCTGACGGGAAGGGCACGGGGCCCGGCGAGGGCGACGCGATCTGCAATCCTTAGGAAAGACTCTTCTTTTTTGAAAAAAAGAAGCACAAGACTTTTGTTCCCCCGGTTGTGCCGTGCGGAGAAGTTCGCGACAGCCGCCCAAAAGTTTTTTGGTTCTTTTTTTCAAAAAAGAACTGCTTGCTTGCTTTGAAGCCCGCGATTGTCGGCCTGTCCGGCCCAGAGTTGGCGCCCGCCGAAGCCAGCCTGCTGCGTGACGCGCTAGGCGTCATCCTGTTCGCCCGCAACATCGCCGAGCCCGCACAGCTAGCCCGCCTGACGGCGCAGTTGCGCGACTGCCTGCCGGCGGGCGCGGTCATCATGGTGGACCAGGAAGGCGGCCGCGTCGCGCGCCTACGGCCGCCGCACTGGCGCGCGCATCCTGCCGCGCGTGCGCTCGGCAGCGAGCGTGCCGCCTGGCTGACCGGCGCGCTCATCGGGCTCGACTGTGCGCAGGCCGGCTTCGACGTGGTAGCCGCGCCCTGCCTGGACGTGGCCTCGCCGGACGGCCACGACGTGATCGGCGACCGCGCCTTTTCCGGCGACCCCGAGCGCGTGGCACTAATGGGTGCGGCGTTCGCGGCGGGGCTGCTGGCGGCCGGCATGCAGCCGGTGGGCAAGCACGCGCCCGGCCATGGCCGTGCCTTGGCGGACAGCCACGCGGCGCTGCCGAGCCTGGAGGACGTCTCGCCGGCCGACCTGGTGCCGTTCGTGCACAACAGGTCGCTGCCCTGGCTGATGACGGCCCATATCCGCTACATGAAGCAGGACATGCACCCGGCCACCCACTCCGCGGCGATCATCGGGCGCATCATCCGCGCGCCCGACGCAATCGGCTTTGGCGGCGTGCTGGTCAGCGACGACCTCGCGATGGGTGCGCTCTCCGGCACCGCGGGCGAGCGGGCGGCGCGGGCGATCGCTGCCGGATGCGACGTGGCGCTGCACTGCTCCGGCGTGCTGGCGGAGACGCGGGACGTGCTGGGGTCGGTGCCGGAGGCGACGCAGGCCTGCCTGGACAGGCTGGCGGCTGCGCGGCGGCTGGCGGTGGCGGCGCGCCAGGTGCTGGACGAGGACGCGCTGGCCAGCGAACGGGCGGCGCTGCTCGCATGACGCCCGATACGCCGGCGGGGGATTTCGGCGCGCTGGTGCAGCGTTTCCTGGTCACCGTGGTGCTGGCCGCCATCGCCATCATCCTGCACGAGCTGGCGCATGGCTACGCCGCCTGGGCGATGGGCGACCAGACGGCGTTGCGGGCCGGGCGGCTCTCGCCCAACCCGCTGCGGCACGTGGACCGGGTGGGCACGATCATCCTGCCCGGCATCCTGCTGATCGGCCAGTTAGCGACGGTGGGGCGGGTGCTGTTCATGTTCGGCTGGGCCAAGCCGGTGCCGGTGGACCCGAGCCGGTTCCGCTACCCGCGGCAGATGATGGCGCTGGTGGCCATTGCCGGTCCGCTGATGAACTTTGCGCTGGCCACGGCGGCTGCGTTCGCATTGCGCCTGCACGGGCTGTCGCATGACTGGGTCGCTGCCATCGTGACATTCATCGAGCTGAACCTGGTGCTGGGGCTGTTCAACCTGGTGCCGATCCCGCCGCTGGATGGCGGGCGCATCGCGGTCGGCGTGCTGCCGCTGGCGCTGGCGCGGCAGTGGGCGCGGCTGGAGCGCGTGGGCATCGTCATCGTGCTGCTGTTCCTGACGGCAGGGCCGGCTTTGCTGCGGGAGCAAGGGATCGCCTTCAACCCTCTTGGCGACACGCTGGTGCCGGCAGTCAGCTGGGTGTTCGACCACCTGCTGATGCTGGCGCATGTGCCGGTCGAGAGCGATGACGACGAGCATGGCGGGACGATCAATGTTTGAGTTTGAGAGATCGGGCGGAAGCAAGGCCATCTTTTTCGAGAAAAAGAAGCAAAAAGCTTTTGCTGCGGCTGTCGCGGACGGCTGAAACGACACGTTTCGATCCGGCACGCCCGACGAGAGCAAACGTTTTCCGATTGCTTTTCATAAACACGAACCGCTTGCTTGCTTTCAGGGATCCACGATGCCCGAGACGCCAGAAACGCTGTCACTGAGCCTGGACGGCTTCGAAGGCCCCCTCGACCTGCTGCTGGACCTGGCGCGCGCGCAGAAGGTGGACCTGGCGCGGATCTCCATCCTGTCTCTGGTGGAGCAGTACCTGGCGATCATTGAGGGTGCGCGCCGCATCCGGCTGGAACTGGCGGCTGACTGGCTGGTGATGGCCGCCTGGCTCACCTGGCTGAAATCCCGCCTGCTGCTGCCGCAGGCCGGCCCCGAGGCGTCCGAGGCGGAACAGTCGGCGGACCTGCTGGCCGCGCGCCTGACCGAGCTGGCGGCAATGCGCGCCGGCGCCGCCTGGCTGGCGGCGCGGCCGAGCCTGGGCATCGACGTGTTCCGCCGCGGGTCGCCGGAAACGCTGACGGCCACCGACCGCTCAGCCCTGCTCGCCGACCTGCCCGGGCTGCTGCGCGGTTACGTGGACGCGCTGCGGCGGAGTGCGGCGCGGGTGACCTACCAGCCGCGCCAGCTCAGCTTCTGGACAGTGCAGGACGCGATCGGGCGGTTGTCCGCCACGCTCGGCACGCTGCCGGCCTGGACCACGCTGGAGCAGTTCCTGCCGGGGCAGCTTTCCGGCCAGGAGAGGGCGGCGGCGGTGGCCAGCACGCTGATCGCCTCGCTGGAGCTGGCCAAGGGGGGCACGCTGCGGCTGCGACAGGACAGCCCGTTCGCGCCGATCCTGCTGGCATCCGGGCAGGCACCAGGCATCCGGCTTCAGGCCACCGAGGCGGCGTCTGCATCCGATGGGCCGGACCAGTGAGCGAGCCGTCCGAGGACCATCTGCGCCTGGCCGAAGCGCTGGTGTTCGCCAGCGCGGACCCGGTGCCGGCGCGCGCGCTGGCCGCGCTGCTGCCGGAGGACGTGGATGCGGACGCCACGCTGCGCGCGGTGCAGGCGCGCTACGCCGGGCGCGGGGTGGAGTTGGCCGAGGTGGGGCTGGGCTGGCAGTTTCGCACCGCGCCGGATCTGGCCGGGCGGCTGACGCGCACCATCTCGCGCCCGCGACGGTTGCCGCGGGTGGCGATGGAGACGCTGGCCATCGTAGCCTGGCACCAGCCGGTGACGCGCGCGCAGATAGAGGAGATACGCGGCGCGGCACTCAGCCAGGCGACGCTGGACGCGCTGCTGGAGGCCTCGCTGGTGCGGCCGGCGGGCCATCGCGACGTGCCGGGGCGGCCGACGCTGTGGGCAACGACGCCCGCGTTCCTGGCGCAGTTCGGGTTGCGGGACCTGGCGGATCTGCCGAAGCGGTCGGAGCTGGTGCTGGAAAGCGTCGTCTCCGCCGTGGCGCAGGAGGCAGACCCGCCAGAGCAGGCGGGCAGCGTGCCGGAGGCTGAAGGTAGCGTGTGAAAGCAAGGCCTGCTTTTTTGAAAAAAAGCAGCAAAAAACTTTTATCCCTGCTATCGCGAAGGTTCTGCAAAGCGCGCCCAAGGGAACAAAAGTTTTCCTGATTACGCATGAACTTCAGCCAACTTCAGCAGCCTGTAAGGCATCGGCGGGGTTCGTGTGGCGGCCCAGGTCAGGCGCGGGATCATGGCGGCAAGATCGTATCGCCTGTTGAAGCGGTATTCGAACTCGGCCAGGTAGCGCGGCACGTGCTTGGTGTTGATCGAACGGTAGGTGCCGGTGATCGCAGCCTTGATGTTGCCGAGCGCCGTGTTGACCCACTTGAACGAAGCCGATTGCGCCGCCGCCGGCCCCGAGCCGGTGATCATCACGTCGTGGATGCATCCTGCCTCTCTCACCGCGCCGAAGCAGCGCAGGCCGTCGCTGACAACGACGCAACCAGGATCAAGGCTGGTGCGGGCAAACGCCTCGATCGAGCGGCTGCAGAAACTGCCGACTCGGCGCAGCTTGAGGCGGCTCGGCTTGCCGTCCGGCGTGGTCTCGACGGCGGCGACGAACGGCGTCTTGCCGGGCGCGCCGCGTCCGCGCTTGCCGCCGCCGCGTTGCCCGCCGACATAGGCGTCGTCGATCTCGACGCGGCCAGACAGGTGTTTGGCTGCATCGCGTTCGAGCATCACCTGCTTGAGCTTGTGCTTCATCTTCCAGGCCGTGGTCTGCGTGACACCGAGCCGGCGGCCGAGTTCGATGCTGGAGATGCCCTGCTTGGTCTGGGTCATGTGGTAGATCGCCCGAAACCAGGTCCGCAGCGGCAGTTTGCTCGATGCAAAGATGGTCCCGGCGATTGCCGAGGTCTGCAGCCGGCACGTGCTGCACTGGAACAGCTGACGGGTCGCGACCTCGCTGTGCTTGGCGCCACCGCATCCCGGGCACCGGAAGCCGTCGGGCCAACGCGACGCTATCACCGCCGTGCGGCATTGCTCCTCGGTGCCATACTGCCGCTCAAACGCCGGCTCACTGAGGCCTTTCTGAAACTGCACCTTGTTGCGCGCCACCGAAAACCCCTTCAACTCAGCTACTTGACCGAGTCGAACACGTGCGCCGTTGGCTGAGCAAGATGCGTAACCAGGAAAGTTTTTGGTTCTTTTTTTCAAAAAAGAACCGCTTGCCTTGCCTGTCGCCGCTCAACACCCTGGCCCGGCCAACGTCATAATACGCGATCAGCGGCCAGAAAGGCTCTCTCCATGAACAGGATCGCTGGCCTTGCGGTCTCTCTCTGCCTTTGGCTGGTGCAGGCGGCCGCGCAACCGTTGCCAGCGGCGATCAGCGCCGATCCGGCGCCCGATGCCAAACATCCAGCCCGTTCGGCCGTAATTCACATCCCGAGCTTCGGGGTGGACATCAACGGCCTGGTCTACGTCGCCGCCGGAGCCGGGCTCCACCCCACCCTGGTCCTCTGCCACGGCCTGCCGGGCAACGAGAAGAACCTCGACCTGGCACAGGCGGTGCGGCGTGCCGGCTGGAACGCGGTCACCTTCAACTACCGCGGCTCCTGGGGCAGCCCTGGTGTCTTCAGCTTCGCGCACACGCTGGACGACGCCGCTTCGGTGCTTGCCTACCTCCGCGCACCGGCCAACGCCCACGCGCTCGGCATCGACACGTCGCGCATTGTGCTGGCGGGACACAGCATGGGCGGCTGGGTGACGGCGCAGGTGGCGGCGAACGATCCGGCGCTGGCCGGCGCAATCATGTTTTCCGCCTGGGACGCCGGTGCGGCTGGCGCCAGGGGGTCCAGCGCGCGCCCCAAGCTCGTAGCCGGCGTGGCGGAGAACAGCGAGACGCTGGCGGGAACCTCACCCGGCGCTCTGGCGGACGAGCTTATCGCGCACGGCGCCTCGTGGTCGTTTCCACCACTTGCCGGGAAGCTGGTTGCCACGAAGCTGCTGGTTCTGACGTCCGACGACGGCAACGGTCCGAACGACATGGCACTCGTCACCGCGATCGGGGGGCTGGGCGGCCGCCGGGTGAGCGTGACGCACGAGGCGACCGATCATAGCTGGTCGGACCATCGGATTGCGCTGGCATCGCTGGTTTTGAATTGGCTGGCGGGGTTTGCGGGAAAGTAAGCAAGGCCTTCTTTTCTGAAGAAAAGAAGCAAAAGACTTTGGTCCTGCTGTCGCGAAGGTTCTGCAAAGCGCGACTAAGGAAACAAAAGTTTTTTGGTTCTTTTTTTCAAAAAAGAACTGCTTGCCTAGCTTGCCGGATTAATCGTCTCACGCCCTAACCGCACGAGCAGCTTCAGCGGTCGTGCGGTCGAACGTCGCGAACACCGGGCCACCAAGTTCGGCCCCCATCTGCGCCGCGGCACCGTCGGCGAAGTCGCCGCCCGTATTCAGAACGGCGAGCCCCGCGTCCCGGCAAGAGGCACCACCTTCCCCAACACCCCACCTCAGAGTAAGACACGCCCATGTTCGACTTCGCCTGGTCCGAAATCGCCCTTATCGGGGTCGTGGCGCTGATCGCCATCGGTCCGAAGGACATGCCCGTCGCCATCAAGGCGATCAGCGACACCATCAAGAAGCTTCGCCGCATGGCCGGCGAGTTTCAGGGCCACGTGGACGAGATGCTGCGCGAGGCGGACCTTGGCGACGTGAAGTCCAGCTTCAACGAGCTTCGCCAGCTTAATCCGAAGGCCATGGTGCAACGGGCGATCGACCCGGACGGCACGGTGCGCTCGGCCTTTTCCGACCCGTTCCGCGACCATCCGGTGACGCCGGTGATGACCAAGCTGGACCAGGTCCACGTGGCGGAGCGCCCGACCACCGCCATACCGATGCCCGCGCCGGACGCGCCGGCGCCCGCCTTCGTGCCACCCGCGTTCGTTCCGCCCGACGCTGCCGACCGCACCCAGCCTGCTCTAGCAGCGGCGCCAGCGTTCATTCCGCCCACTTGCGTGCCGGCCGACGCCATGGCCGCCAACCTGACGCCGGCTGCCTATCGCGCGCCAACCCGCACGGCCGCCGCACCCGCCCCGACCGGCCCCCAGACACCGGACGCACCTGCGCCCACGCCGCGCGCCGGCGCCGAGAGCTAACCCACATGGCCCCCGACGCGGTGCCGGCTCCGGACACGGACCCGATCAACGACAAGCCGATGCCGCTGCTCGAGCACCTGGTCGAGCTGCGGCGGCGGCTGTTGTGGTCGGCGGTGGCGTTCGTGGCCGCGTTCTTCGTCTGCTACCACTTCTCCGGGCCGATCTACCTGTTCCTCGCCCAGCCGCTCAAGCAGATCATGCAGTCGAAAGGCGAGCAGCCGCACCTGATCTACACGGCGCTGTACGAGGCGTTCTTCACCTACCTCAAGGTGGGCTTCTTCGGCGCCACCTTTGTGGCGTTCCCGGTGATCGCCAGCCAGATCTGGCTGTTCGTGGCGCCCGGGCTGTACCGCAGCGAGCGGCGCGCCTTTGCACCGTTCCTGATCGCGACACCGGTGCTGTTCCTGCTCGGTGCGGCGCTGGCCTACTACTTCGTGTTTCCGTTCGCCTGGCGGTTCTTCCTCAGTTTCGAGACGCCTGGCGGGCAGGACGTGCTGCAGATCCAGCTGCAGGCCAAGGTGAGCGAATATCTCTCGCTGGTGATGAAGCTTATCATGGCGTTCGGCATCGCCTTCCAGCTGCCGGTGCTGCTGACGCTGCTGGCCAAGGTTGGCATCGTCAGCTCGCGCGGCCTGCGGAAGTATCGGCGATACGCCTATGTCGGCTGCTTCATCGTGGCCGCCATCCTGACGCCGCCGGACATCATCACCCAGACCGGGCTGGCAGTGCCGCTGATCGCGCTTTACGAGATCTCCATTCTGTCCGCCCGCATGGTGGAACCCAAGCCGGTCGAGATCTGATGCACGACATCAAGGCGATCCGCGCGGACGCAGCCGCGTTCGACGCGGCGATGGCGCGGCGCGGATTTGCCGGCGCGTCCGGCGCGTTGCTGGCGCTGGACACTGAGCGGCGCGCGGCGGCCACCGCGCAGCAGGAGGCACAGTCTCGCCGCAACGCGCTGGCGCGCGAGATCGGTCAGGGCAAGCGCACCAACACCGACACGGCTTCGCTCGAGGCGGAAGCAACCTTCCTGCGCGGCGAAATGGAGCGCCTGGATCAGCGTAGCGCCGAGTTGGACGCAGAGCTTCGCCAGGCGCTGGCCCGCCTGCCCAACGTGATGGACGCGGCCGTGCCGGACGGTGCCGACGAGACGGCAAACGTCGAACTCAAGCGCTGGGGCACGCCGCCCGCGTTCGACTTTCCCGCACAACAGCACTTCGAACTCGGCGAGGCGATGGGCCTGATGGATTTCGAGCGCGCAAGCAAGATCTCCGGCGCCCGCTTCACCATCCTGCACGGCGCACTGGCGCGGCTGGAACGCGCGCTGGGCCAGTTCATGCTGGACATGCACACGTCCCGGCACGGCTACACCGAAGTCAGCGTCCCGGCGCTGGTGAGCGACGCCGCGATGTTCGGCACCGGCCAGCTACCGAAATTCGGCGACGACCAGTTCCGCACCACCGACGGAAGGTGGCTGATCCCCACAGCCGAAGTGCCGATCACCAACATGGTTGCCGGCGACATCCTGCCGCAATCCGCCCTGCCCATCCGCCGCACTGCGCTGACCGAGTGTTTCCGCGGCGAAGCCGGCTCGGCCGGCCGCGACACCCGCGGCATGCTGCGCCAGCACCAGTTCCGCAAGGTGGAGCTGGTCAGCATCGCCCACCCCGACCACAGCGACGCCGAGCACGAGCGGATGACGCGCTGCGCCGAAGCGGTGCTCGAAGCATTCGAGCTCCCGTACCGGCGCATGCTGCTGTGCGCCGGCGACACCGGCTTCGGAGCCGCACGCACCCACGATTTGGAGGTTTGGCTGCCGGGCCAGGGCACGTGGCGGGAAATCAGCTCGTGTTCCAACACGCGGGCGTTCCAGGCGCGACGGATGAACGCGAGGTTCCGCGCCGCAGACGGCAAGACGTTGGCGCACGTGCACACGCTGAACGGCTCCGGCGTGGCGGTGGGACGTGCGCTGATCGCAGTCATGGAAAACTGTCAGGAGGCCGACGGCAGCATCCGCGTGCCAAAGGCGCTGGTGGCCGCGATGGGTGGCACGGAACGGATCGGCGCGTGAGCGTTGTCGGGGGTGTCGAGCTGTAGGCAGGAAGCCAGGACTACTTTGTGGACAGCGTGAGACTTTTGGTCCGGCTGTCCAAGGGGTTTCTGAACGCGCGTCATCTGGCGCGGAGTTTATACCAGCGAGCCTGCAAACGTGACCGACGACAAGTAATACCAATCCGCCTGAAGGTTGACCGTCCCGAAGCAAGCAAGACCTTCTTTTCTGAAGAAAAGAAGCAAAAGACTTTTGTCTCCGCTGTCGCGGTCTTTTCCGAAGAGCGCGCGACAGCGGAGACAAAAGTTTTTTGGTCTTTTTTTCAAAAAAGGACTGCTTGCTTTCTATGAGTCAGCATCAACGCCAGTTGGTATAAGCGAAGCGGTTCTTTTTTGAAAAAAAGAACCAAAAAACTTTTGTCTCTGAGGGCGCGCTGCCGGAGCCTGCTCGACAACAGAGAGCCTTTGCGTTCCTTGCCCGGTCTCCTCGAGTGCAGTCCTAAAGCTGCAACGGCCGCGCTTGGCTCGCCTGCGACGAGTGATCATCGGCACCAGCAACGTAACAAAGCTACGAGCTACGTCGACATGCGGCAGCGCGATGTCATGCTCTCGCGAACCGCTGCCGACTTTCGGCGAGGCTACACAGTCCCAGCAGACTCCGCGACAGCCGAGCCAAAAGCCTTTTGCTTCTTTTTCTCGAAAAAGAAGGCGCTTTCTTCCTGCCTCAAGCCGGCAACAAATGCTCCGCCGTGCGCACCAGATCCGACACGTACAACGCGGTTGCCGACGCGCCCGCCTCCATGCCCGGCCGGCCATAACCCCAGCCTGCAAAAATCACTTGCACGCCGCAGCCGATTGCTGCGTTCACGTCGTTGCTGTGATCGCCCACCATCAGCGAACGCTGCGTGGTGCCACCGGCCAGTTCGATCGTACCGAGCAAGTGCCGCGGATCAGGCTTGTGTGCCACGAAGCTGTCGCCGCCGCCGACGGCCGCGAAACGACCGGAAATGCCGAGCGCGTCGAGAAGTAGTCCGGCAGCACGTTGCGGCTTGTTGGTGCAGACAGCCAGCGTCCACCCTTGCGCGTGCAACTCGTCCAGCGCCTCAACCATTCCGGGGAACAGGCGGGTAGCACCTGCGACGTTGTCCTCGTAGTCGGCAAGGTAGTCCGCCCCTGCACGCGCGTCGGGTACGCTACCGGCGGCCTTGAACGCACGATTGATGAGCGGCTGCAATCCGTCGCCGACCATGCTGGCGACGTCTTTCTCCGACAACGCCGGCAGGCCGCGCGTCGCCAATGTGCGGTTCACCGCTCCGGCGATGTCCGGCACCGAGTCCGTCAGGGTCCCGTCGAGGTCGAAGACCAGGGTGCGCATCGGTCAGGCAGCCTTGCGCGACGGCTTGTTGTAGCGCGCCGCCATTGCTTCGAGTGACACCGGCTTGATCTTGTCCGCCTGCCCTGCCGAACCGAACGCCTCGAAGCGTGCGCGGCACAAATCCCGCGCTGCGACGACGGCCGCGGCGAGGAACTTGCGCGGATCGAACTCCTCGGGCTTGTCGCCCATCAGCTTGCGCATCGCGCCCGTCATCGACAGGCGTATGTCGGTATCGATGTTCACCTTGCGCACGCCGTGCTTGATGCCTTCCTGGATCTCCTCCACCGGCACGCCGAACGTCTCCTTGATCTGGCCGCCGTATTGCCGAATCGTCGCGAGCCACTCCTGCGGCACGGACGAGGAACCGTGCATGACCAGATGCGTGTTCGGCACCTTTGCGTGGATCTGCTTGATGCGCTCGATGGCCAGGATGTCGCCGGTCGGCTTACGAGAGAACTTGTAGGCGCCGTGGCTGGTGCCGATGGCGATGGCGAGCGCGTCGACGCCGGTCCGTTCCACAAAGTCTGCGGCCTGGTCGGGGTCGGTGAGGAGCTGGTCGTGGGTCAGCTTGCCTTCCGCGCCGGAGCCGTCTTCCTCTCCCGCCTCGCCGCTCTCCAGCGATCCCAGACAGCCGAGCTCACCCTCTACAGTCACGCCCACGTCGTGCGCCATGTCCACGACGTAGCCGGTGACATTGCAATTATACTCGTAGCTGGCGGGCGTTTTCATGTCCTCTTCCAACGACCCGTCCATCATCACGCTGGTGAAGCCGCTGCGGATGGCGCGCAGGCACACGGCCGCACTGGCGCCGTGGTCCTGGTGCATGGCGATGGGAATGTGCGGCCAGGTCTCCACGGCAGCGGCCACAAGATGCCGCAGGAACGCCTCGCCGGCATATTTGCGCGCACCGGCCGAGCCTTGCAGGATGACCGGGCTGTTGCAGGCGTCTGCAGCCTGCATGATCGCCTGAATCTGCTCCATGTCGTTCACATTGAACGCCGGCAGTCCGTATACGTGCTCGGCGGCGTGGTCTAGAAGCTGACGCATTGCGACTAGGGCCATATGGAGGTGCTCCTGGAAGATAAGGAAAGGCCATCCTTTTCGGGAAAAGGAAGCGAACATCTTTTATCGGCGCCGTCGCGGCGTCTTGTGCGCGGCTTGTTCAAAAGGCGCGTTTCTTGCGGTCCATGATTTGCCAGATCATCGGCGTGAAGATGAGCTGCATCGCGAGCGCCATCTTGCCGCCGGGGCAGACGATGGTGTTGGCCCGTGACATAAAGCCGTCTTTCAGCATCGAGAGAAGATAGGGAAAGTCGATGCCCTTCGGGTCGCGAAAGCGGATCACCAGCATGCTCTCGTCCGCGCTTGGTATGTCTCTCGAGGTGAACGGGTTGGACGTGTCGACCGTCGGGATACGCTGAAAGTTCACGTGCGTTTCAGAGAATTGTGGGCATATGTAGTTCACGTAGTCCGGCATGCGGCGCAGAATGGTGTCCACGACCGCCTCATGGCTATGGCCGCGAGCGCGCTTGTCGCGGTGGAGCTTCTGTATCCATTCGAGGTTCACGGTCGGCGCCACGCCGATCAGCAAATCCACTTCGCCGGCGATGTTCACCGTTTCGGTTTTCACGCCGCCGTGGAGGCCCTCGTAGAATAGCACGTCGGTGCCGGGTTCCAGGTCGTGCCACGGTGTGAACGTGCCGGGCTGCTGCTGGTAGGGAGCGGCCTCTTCTGTATCATGCAGGTATTTGCGCGTCTTGCCGGTCCCCTTTTTGCCGTAATCGCGAAACAGCGCCTCCAGCTCCTCGAACAAATTACTGTCCGGCCCGAAATGGCTGAAGTGGTTATTGCCGGCCTTTGTCTGCTCGGCCATCTTTTCCCGCATCTGCGCGCGGTCGAACCGGTGAAACGCGTCGCCTTCCACGATGGCCGGGGTGACGCCCTCACGACGGAAAATCTGCTGGAACGTCCACATCACGGTTGTCGTGCCAGCGCCGGACGATCCGGTGATGGCAACGATGGGGTGTTTGACGGACATGGTCAGGCGGTCCGGAAGATGCTGCGCTGCTTGAACAGCGGCGACTGAAACACCATCGGTTCTCCCCGATCGTATGACTGATGGTAGCCCTGCAGCCGTTCCACGTCTGCCCGGCTGCCAAGTATCAGCGGCACGTGCTGGTGTAACCCTTCAGGTTGCACGTCCATCACCGGCAAGCGTCCGGTGCTGGCTGCACCGCCGGCCTGCTCGACGATCATGCTGATCGGGTTTGCTTCCGTCAGCAGATGGACGTGGCCCAGTTTGGTTGTGTCACGCGTGTCGCGCGGGTGCAGGAACACCCCGCCACGAAGCAGGATACGATGCACTTCAGCGACCAGGCTGTCGATCCAACGTATCGTGCAACTGCGGTCAGCTGGTGATTTTTCCTGTGTGGACTCCTGAACGAAGCGGCGGATCGGCGCTTCCCAATGCGGCTCCAGCGCTGCATCGATGGCAAGCTCGCAGCCATGTTCTGGAATGCGCATGTTCGGGTGCGTGAGCGTGTAGGCGCCGGCCTCACGGTCCAGAGTGAAACCGTGAACGCCGGCGCCCAGCGTGATCACCATCATCGCAACTGGTCCGAATAGCGCGTACCCGGCTGCCACCTGCTGCCGGCCGGACTGCAGGAAATCCTGCACGCTTGGGTCGGTCACGCCCTCGGGCGCGCGCAGGACGGAGAAGATAGTGCCGACAGTGAGGTCGACATCGAGGTTGGCAGCCCCGTCCAACGGCGTGAACACCAACATGTAGCGTCCGCGCGGGTACTCGGCCGGTATCTCGTGCGGTTCGGCCAGTGCCGAGGACAGCATGCCGCAAAGTTGGCCGCCCCACTCGCAGGCGCTCAGCATGATCAGGTTGGCAACTTCGGCGAGCTTCTTCGGTGGTTCGCCCGGCGTTGTCGAACTGGTGGTGACCACGCCTCCTGGAACAGAAAGCGCACCCCGGGCAACAGCCGCCCCGATCAGCTTGCCTGCACGCTGCAGATCATTGAGCAGGGCTGCAAGTTCCGGGTCGTGACCACCGGTGCGGCGCAAATCCTCGATGACGAACTTGCTGAAAGTAGTACGGCGATACGGCATGCTCTCTCCCAAAGCCTTTTGTCGCATCGCCCCGTTCTTGTGCGGGGTCGCCTACGTTGGCCGACGCCGTCGTTCAGGTCGGATCGGCAAACACCCTGCTTGCCCTTATATCTGCTCCCGTAATGGTCTGCAACGCAACCCGATCAATGGGGTTGAACCGGTCGGCAAACAACCGGTTTGCCTGGCGGAGGCGCGACCGGTCCAGCGCATTGCGGATGGAACGTGCGTTGGAGAACCGCGGCTGCGACATGCGGCGGACGATGTAGTCGCGCAGGACCTGTCGCGCGTCATCGCTGAGCATGTAGTGCATGTGGCCCAGCATGATCTGGGCGATGTCGAACAGCTCGTGCTCGGAGTAGTCGGGAAAGTCAATGTGGTGGGCGATGCGCGACGCCATGCCAGGGTTGCTGCGGAAGAAGATGTCCATCCGGTCCTTGTATCCGGCAAGGATGACGACGAGGTCGTCGCGGCGATCTTCCATCACTTGCAGCAGGATCTCAATGGCTTCCTGGCCGTAATCGCGCTCGTTCTCCGGGCGGTAGAGGTAGTATGCCTCGTCGATGAACAGCACGCCACCCATCGCCTTTTTCAGCACCTCCTTCGTCTTCGGCGCTGTGTGGCCGATATACTGGCCCACCAGGTCGTCACGAGATACTGTTACGACGTGGTTGCGCCGTATGTAGCCGAGCCGGTTGAGGATCTCCGCCATGCGCTGTGCGACGGTGGTTTTGCCGGTGCCGGGATTGCCCGTGAAGCACATGTGCAGAGACGGCGGTTCGGCCTGCAGGCCCATGCTGCGGCGTGCACTTTCCACCAGCAGCAAAGCGGCAACTTCCCTGATCCTGGTCTTGACCGGAACCAGGCCTACCAGATCGCGGTCCAGCGCCTCGATCACGTCGCCGATGTTGCTGCGCTGGTAGAACTCTTCGAGGTTCACAGTGGACGGTATGTCCTCGGGTTGCACGACGTCTGCGTTCACGCTGCCCTCCTTTGTATGAGGGTTGCGTCGAGTTCGCGGCGCATCGCTCCAATCACGTCACGGTAGTAGCCGTCTGCATCCGGCGCGCCGAAGATGGCTGAGCCGGCGACGAACGTGTCGACTCCTGAAGCCGCGACTTCGCGGATGTTCTCGACTTTGACCCCGCCGTCGATCTCCAGCCAGGCACGTCGGCCGCCGCTCGCCTCGTGCGCATCAATGCGGTCGCGCACGGCGCGTGCCTTGCGCAGCGTTTCCGGAATGAACGCCTGGCCGCCGAACCCCGGGTTCACCGACATCAGCAGGACGAGGTCAAGCCTGTCCATCACGTGGTCGAGCACGTTCAGCGGCGTCGCGGGGTTCAGCACGAGGCCCGCCTTGCAGCCGCTGTCACGTATCAAAGCCAGCGAGCGGTCGACATGCTCGCTGGCTTCCGGGTGAAAGGAAATGATGTCGGCACCTGCTTCAGCAAACATGCCGATCAGCGCGTCGACCGGCTTGACCATCAGGTGCACGTCGATCGGCGCATGACAGCGGCCACGCAACGCGCGCACGACGACCGGGCCGAAAGTCAGGTTCGGCACGTAGTGCATGTCCATCACGTCGACGTGGATGACGTCGGCGCCCGACGCGATCACGCGCTCCACCTCTTCGCCCAGCCTTGCAAAGTCGGCCGACAAGATGGAGGGTGCGATGCGCAAGGCCGGCAGCGTTCCGGCTTGCATGGTCAGATCGCCTGGTCGGGAACCGGCGCGCGGCTGGTCGAATGGCTGCGCAGCGTGTAGCGGATGTTGCGGCCGCCGACGTCCTGGCGAAGCAGCTCGAAGCCGGGCTCGAACGCCGGTCGCTGCACCATGAAGCTCATCCGCACGCTCTCCCAGCCTTTCTTGCTGTCGAACGCGAGTATCTTGATGTAGCTGTTCGGGTTTTCCGACCTGCAGGACTCGAGTTCCATCATCACGCCGGCCGGGTCACGCAGGTCGAACATTGGGTTGCCAAACATCGACCAATATGAGTTACGCGGGTGCGGGTCGTCGGTGTATTCGATCGCGATAGCCCAGCCGTTGTTCAGGCCGTATTCGATCTGCAGCTTGATTTCCGCGTCGGTGAGGTCGGGCAGAAAGGAGAACTGACCTTGAGTGATTTTCATTGTTGCCTCCCAGGAAGAATGAGCGATCTTTTTTGACGATCAGACGCAGAGAACATCCGTCAGCGCTGGCGCGGACCCGCCGAACGCCTTCGGGACAGAACTCTCCCGCGTCTCTCTTGCAAAAAAGAACCGCTTAACTTGGCGTCGGCGTCGGCACGAAGTCGACCGAGTCTGTGCTCGCGTAGTTGAACGTGACGTCCTTCCAAGTATCGAGCGCGGCGCGCAACGGCCTGCACCACTTGCCAGCCTCCGCCAGGATCTGCGGCCCCTCGTTCCAGATGTCGCGGCCTTCGTTCCGCGCCTTGACCATGGTCTCCAGTGCCACGCGGTTAGCGATCGCGCCGGACTGGATGCCGTCGGGGTGACCAATCGTGCCGCCGCCGAACTGCAATATGGTGTCTTCGCCGAGATAGGTCAGCAGCTGGTGCATCTGCCCGGCATGAATGCCGCCGGACGCAACCGGCATCATCTTCTTCAGACTGGCCCACGGCTGATCGAAGAAGATGCCGTGGCTGAGGTCCTTGTTCACGTGGTTCTCACGGCAGGTGTCGTAGATGCCGCTGATCACCGCCGGGTCGCCTTCCAGCTTGCCCACCACGGTGCCGGCGTGGATGTGGTCCACACCCGCCATGCGCATCCATTTTGCGATCACGCGGAACGATACGCCGTGGTTCTTCTGCCGCGTGTAGGTCGAGTGGCCTGCACGGTGCAGGTGCAGGATCATGTCGTTCTTCCGTGCCCACTTCGCCATCGATTGGATGGCCGTGTAGCCGATCACGAGGTCGATCATGATGATGACGCTGCCGAGGTCGCGAGCGAACTCCGCGCGCTCGTACATGTCTTCCATCGTGCCGGCGGTGACGTTGAGGTAGGTGCCCTTCACCTCGCCCGTCTCCGCCATCGCCTTGTTCACGCCTTCCATGCAGTACAGGTATCGATCGCGCCAATGCATGAATGGCTGGCTGTTGATGTTCTCGTCGTCCTTGGTGAAGTCGAGCCCGCCTTTCAGCGCCTCGTACACCACGCGGCCGTAATTGCGTCCCGACAAGCCCAGCTTCGGCTTCATCGTCGCACCAAGCATCGGCCGGCCAAAGCAGTTCAGGCGCTCGCGCTCCACCACGATGCCGGTGGCCGGGCCCTGAAACGTCTTCAAGTAGTGCGGTGATATACGCATGTCTTCGAGGCGCAACGCCTTGAGCGGCTTGAAGCCGAACACGTTGCCGATGATCGACGCGGTGAGGTTAGAGATGGAGCCTTCCTCGAAAAGGTCGAGGTCGTAGGCGATGTAGGCGAACCACTGCCCGGCCTGCCCCGGAACCGGCTCAACCTTGTATGCCTTCGCGCGGTAATACTCGCTGTCGGTCAGCCGGTCGGTCCAGACAACGGTCCAAGTTGCCGTCGAACTCTCGCCGGCCACTGCAGCGGCAGCCTCCTCCGGGTCCACACCGTCCTGCGGTGTGATGCGGAAAACCGCCAGGATGTCGGTGTCCTTCGGCTCGTAGTCCGGCTCCCAATAGCCCATCTGCCGATACTTCAACACGCCGGAGCGGTAACGCTCCTTCATGTCGGTGATTTTGACGTCGGCGACTTGGTCCATTCGAGTTGCCTCCCTGCGGTACGCCGTTCTGTGCGGCCCCGTTGATGCGGACCGTAGACAGAGGAGAGCGGAAAAGGGAAACAAATTAAACTGTCCAAAAGCACAAGGGATCCCTTGGCGTGCAACTTGCGTAACATCACTGTGAGGCAGCTTCAGATGTTCGTGACGGCAGCCGAAGCAGGTTCGTTCGCACGTGCAGCAGAGACCCTGCACGTCTCGCCTGCCGCGGTCTCGTTTCAGATCAGGCAGGTCGAGGAGATGAGCGGGTTCGCGCTGTTCGAACGCATCGGCCGGCACGTGACGCTGACCGATGCCGGCAGCGCATTGTTGGGCTACGCGCGGCAGGTGTTGCAATCACTGCAGGACGCCGACCAGGCGCTCATGGCGTTGCGCGGCGTCGTCGGCGGCCGCGTCACCTTGGGCTCGGTATCGACCGCGAAATACATCGTGCCGCACGTGCTGGCACGCTTTCAGGGCGACTACCCTGGCGTCACCATCAATCTTCGGTTCGGCAATCGTCAGCAGATCGCCGATGCGTTGGAGCGCGGTGAGATCGACCTGGCGGTGATGGGACAGCCGGCAGAGACGGCGGACGTGACGGCCACGCCGTTCGCGTCGCACCCGTCGGTCATCATCGCCGCGCCAGACCATCGGCTTTCCGCCGCACCTGCGTTGTGCATCGCCGACATCGCCGGCGAGCGGATGATCACGCGCGAAGACGGATCCGGCACGCGCAAGCTGATGGAGCAGGCCTGCCTGGAAGCAGGCATCTCGCCGCGCATCGGCATGACGACCGACAGTAACGAGACGATCAAACAGGCGGTGATGGCGGGCATGGGCATCGCGGTGATCTCCCGTCACACTATCGGGCTGGAACTGGCGCTGCGGTTGATGGTGACGCTGCCGGTCGACGGCTTTCCGGTGCTGCGGTCCTGGTTCGTGGTGCGGCGACGGTCGATGCCGATGATGCCGGCACATGCGTGCCTGCAGGAGTATT
This sequence comes from Acetobacteraceae bacterium, assembly GCA_965198755.1. Classification (GTDB taxonomy): domain Bacteria; phylum Pseudomonadota; class Alphaproteobacteria; order Acetobacterales; family Acetobacteraceae; genus BOG-908. Next base: position 765,483 of record OZ240673.1, on the reverse strand, counting down.
TGCAACACAACGGGCAGACGGTGATCGATGCGCTGGAAGCCGGCTATCGGCGCGCAGGCGCGGGGCCTATGATGAGGGCAAGCAAGCAAGGCCTGCTTTTTTGAAAAAAAGCAGCAAAAAACTTTTGGTCCGGCTGTCGCGGTATTTTCCTGCTACGCGCGCCTAAGGGAACAAAAGTTTTTTGGTTCTTTTTTTCAAAAAAGAACTGCTTGCTTCCTTGCCCTGTCGCTTGCTGGCCATCAGCACCGCCCAGCCAACCATGCCATCACCACCGCACTCCTGTCGCCAACCCCGCGCTCTCCAGCCCGCTCCATCTTCCAATGTGAATCCCGACGCGCCAGAACCGCCGGCAGCACAGCCGAAATATGCGCCCTATCCCAGCGCAACGGCGCGCCCAGCCATCCGCGCGCCAAGGTCGCGACCTCGTCCCTGACCGACCGGGCCGGCATCCCGCCTGCATCCGCCACCATCGCCTCCAGCGTCAGACCGTTCCGCGCCAGCACGTCTTCCGGCAGCAGGCATCGGCCCAACCGCGCCATCGCGCCGATGTTGCGCAACTGACCCATGGCGCCAACGCCGGCGCCCAACCGGCGCACCCGCACCTCCGCCGCGGTGTCGCCCCCCAGCGCCCGCCAGGCAGAGACCGCCAGCCCCCCCGCGCCGGCCAGCAACCAGGCATCCCATGCGTCCAGCGTGGCGAACCCGCCGTCCGCCTCCCGCTCCCGAGCCTCGATCATCGCCAGCAACCCGCGCGCCGCCAGCCGCCCCTCGGCCACCGCCGCCCGGACCGGACCGGACACCTCGCCCGGCTTGGCATCGCCTTCGACCACCTCGCGCCACCATTGCAGCCGGATGAACGAGAGCCCGGCCTCGCGCGTCACCTCGTTGGCGCGCGCCAACTCGTGGTTGAACGCGTAAAGCGTGAACAGCGTCTCGCGCGCCGCCGCCGGCGCCACCAACGTGCACAGGTAGCGGTCCGGGTCGTGGCGACGCACGAACGAGGCGAGAGAGACCGCATGGCTCACCTGCATGACGCCTGGTTTATGGAACGATAGCCCGTCACGGCGTTGTGGCTGCACGGCATCGGCCGCCCACCTGGGCAGCCGCCGCTTTCCCATACGGACGGAGAACGCCCATGGCCTTCGAACTTCCTCCTCTTCCCTTCAGCACGAGCGCCCTGGCCGCAGCCGGCATGTGCCAGGAGACCCTGGAGCTGCACCACGGCAAGCACCACCAGGCCTACGTCACCGCGCTGAACGGGTTCGTCGAGAAGGACACCTCGTTGCAGGGCAAGAGCCTCGACGAGATCGTCACCGCCACCGCGCAGACGCCCGGCCCGGTGTTCAACAATGCCGGCCAGCACTGGAACCACATCCTGTTCTGGCAGAACCTGTCTCCCACCGGCGGCAAGATCCCCGGCAAGCTGCAGGAGAAGATCGACTCCGACCTCGGCGGCACCGAGAAGTTCAAGGAAGCCTTTAAGGCGGCCGCCACCGGCCAGTTCGGCTCCGGCTGGGCCTGGCTGGTCATGGGCCACGAGGGCAAGCTGGCCATTACCAAGACGCCGAACGGCTCCAACCCGCTGGCCACCGGTGAGGGCAAGGTGCTACTCGGACTGGATGTGTGGGAGCACAGCTACTACCTGGACTTCCGCAACCGTCGTCCTGACTACACCCAGAACTACCTCGACAAGCTGGCCAACTACGAGTTTGCCGAGGCTCAGCTTTCGGCAACCTGAACCCGCCGATCACAGGGTGCGGGCTGGGTCCGCACCCCATACGCATAGGAGCCTCAGGTGGCATCAAACTCTTCCGGGCCGTTCGCACTACCGATGATGTACGCCGAGCTGGCGCTCGCGTCATGGGAGACGGTTTGGCACCGCACCGCGCTGATGGCCACCGGCGCGTGCACCAGGGCAGAGTACCAGCTGATGGTGCATGAGAAGATGAACGCGCTGCAGCTCGCCAGCATGGCGCTGCTGACCGGGCAGGCAGCAGACGCTGTGTTGCAGCCGTATCATAAGCGCGCGACGGCGAACGCGCGGCGGTTAAGGCTAGCGTAAGAACCCTCTTCCTTAGTAGGATAACAAGAAGCTTTCGTCCCCGCTGCCGCAGGAAGCTCAAACAACACGCCTCAACACGCGGCACTCAATAGACCAAAAGTTTTTTGGTTCTTTTTTTCAAAAAAGAACCGCTTGCTTACTTGCTATCGTTAGCCGCCGCCGGCACCGAAGGCTTCAACACCATCGACAACGTGTCGCGCGCCACGATCACCCGCACGTTCGGCGCGATCTCCACGTCCAGTTCATTGGCCGCCTCGCGCACTTTCTGCACGACGCCCACGATCCCGCCGGCAGTCAGCACCCGGTCGCCCCGCTTCACCGCGGCGATCTGCGCTTTGAGCGTCTTCTGCTGCTGCTGCTGCGGCCGGATCATCAGGAAGTAGAACACCACGAAGATCAGGACCAGCGGCAGGAACTGCAGGATCTGTGCGCTGCCGACGCCGGCCCCTCCGGATGCGTCCTGCGCGTAGGCGTCTGAGATGAGCGACAGCATGGAAACGGTGGTCCTTGGTCAGGGCGCGCCGCCCCGCCGCGGAACAAGCACGTGCGTCAGGCGGGTTGCGGGCGGGTGCGGCGCACAATAGGTTCCGCCCCCTCCCCGTCAAGCACTGGCTGCACGCCGCACGTCATGGAAATGCTGCTCCCCCTGGTCCGGCGCCTGGCCGAAGCGCTGGAACGCCTGGCCCCGTCACCGCAAACGCAGATCAGCCTGGACGGGGCGGACGCCTTTGTCTGGCGGCCGGCGGTGCAAGGCCGCGGCGGAGAGCTCGCGCCGGTATCCCGCGTGTCGCGCGTGGAGATCGGGCTGCTGCACGGTATCGACCGGGCGCGCGACACGCTGCTCGACAACACGCTGCGCTTTGCCGCCGGCAAGCCCGCCAACAACGCCATGCTGTGGGGCGCGCGCGGCATGGGCAAGTCCAGCCTGGTGAAGGCCGTCCACGCTGCGGCCCTCGCGCGCACGCCGGGCAGCCTGGTGCTGATCGAGATACAGCGTGAGGACATCGGCACGTTACCCGTTCTGCTTGAACATCTGCGCCGCTCCACACGCCGCGTCGTGGTGTTCTGTGACGACCTGTCCTTCGAGCGCGAGGATGCGGACTACAAGGCGCTCAAATCAGTGCTGGACGGCGGCATAGAAGGCCGGCCGGACAACGTGGTTTTTTACGCAACGAGCAACCGGCGCCACTTGATGCCGCGCGACATGATTGATAACGAGGCCGCAACTGCGATATCGCCGGGCGAGGCGACCGAGGAGAAAGTCTCTCTGTCAGACCGGTTCGGCCTGTGGCTCGGGTTCCACGGCTGCGACCAGACAACCTACCTTGCCATGGTGGAGGCCTACGCCGCCGATCTCGGCATCGCTGCCGACCCGGTTCGGCTCAGGCGCGACGCGCTGGCCTGGGCGGTCGGGCGCGGCGCACGGTCCGGGCGGGTGGCTTGGCAGTTCATCCAGGACTTCAGCGGACGGGAACAGGAGTCGTCGTGAGCATGCACCAGGTGAGAAGGCCTTTGAGGACCGCGTGCGAAAGAGTTTCGTCTGCGCTGTCGCGGGTCGTGCTGGTCGGCATGCTGCTCGCAGCGGGTGCTGCACATGCGGCCACGCAGTGCGACGGCTACGACCTCGTGCTGCTCGCAGGACAATCCAACGCGGTGGGACGCGGGCTGGCCGGAACCTACAGCTTCACCCCCGCGCAGATCGCCGCCCAGCCGCGCGTGTTCGAGACCGTACGCACCTACGACAGTGCCACCGACCCGATCTGGAAGTACCTCACGCAGGGCACCTTCCAGATCATCCAGGCCAGCGAACCGCTGATGAACGATACCAACCTTGAAGATGTCGCCGGCAGGATCGGCTTCGCCTATTCATTCTCGCTGCTGCTCGCCAGCCAGGAGAGCGACCCTGCGCGCTGCGTCCTGATCATTCCGGCCGCGCGCAGCGGCACCTCCGTGCTCGCCTGGAACCTCATCGACCGGCAATACGCCGGCGACCTGGCGTTCTTCTACCTCGACATGATCTCGCGCACCAACCTGGCATTGTCGCTGCTGCCCAACAGCAAGGTGGCCGCCTTTCTGTGGCTGCAAGGCGAGGCTGATTCGCTTAACCTTGCCTCGCTCGACACGCCGGATCCCAGCCGCATCGCCTCATTGATGCCGAACGTAACCACCTACCAAACCCAGCTTGCCACGGTGATGGCACAGATGCGCACCGACATCGGCTGCGTGCCGGCGATGCTGGGTAACCTGGCGCCCTCGTTCATCAGCAACTACTCGACGGACCAAGCCATCGAGGCATATGCCGAGACGTCGAAGCGCCAGGTCGAGACGGCCATCCAGGCCGTGGCGAACGCGGACAGCTGCAAGAAGATGGTTGTGGTCAGCTCGGCCGGTCTGCTGACCAACGCGCAGCAGGTAGCCACCACTGCGGTGTATCCGGACTACACCCATTACTCGGCAACGGCCCAGATCATGCTGTCGCATCGTTTCTACAGGGCCTACGCCACGCTAAAAGCAGCAGCCGGGCGTTAGAAAGACGGTCCGCGACAGCCGAGTCAAAAGTTTTTTGGTTCTTTTTTTCAAAAAAGAACCGCTTGCTTGCTAAAAGCCGCCAATGACCCAGAACCTGTTCGCCGAAGCACGCATCCACGTGCTCGCCGCCCTGCACGAAGCCGTCCCCAACCTCCCAGCCGACCTAGCCGCCCGCGTCGAAGTCACGCCCACCCGTGACCCCGCGCACGGCGACATGGCCACCAACGCCGCCATGGTCAGCGCGCGCCATGCCGGCCGCAAACCCGCCGAGCTCGCCGCCGCCATCGCCGCTGGCCTGCCCGCCCGCGCCGGGCTCGCCGCGGCGGAGGTGGCCGGCCCCGGCTTCATCAACATGCGCCTCAGCCAGGACACGCTGCGCGCACAGCTGCCGGTCATCCTGCACGCCGGCGAGGCGTACGGCGACAGCGGCGTCGGCCAGGGCGAGCGGGTGAACGTTGAGTACGTCTCGGCCAACCCAACCGGCCCGATGCATATCGGCCATTGCCGCGGCGCGGTGGTGGGCGACGCGTTGGCCCGCGTGCTGGCCAAAGCCGGCTTCGCGGTCACCAAGGAGTACTACATCAACGACGCCGGCGCGCAGGTGGTGGCGCTGGCCTGGGCCGCCTACTGGCGCTACCTGCAGGCGCTCGGCACCAAGCTGACCGAGGAGGAATACGCCGCCGGCGTGCCGGGCGGCCTGCAATACCGCGGCGACTACCTGGTGCCGGTGGGCCAGGCGATCGCCCACCTGCACGGCGCGTCGCTGGCGGCCGAGGGCGCGATGCCGGCCGACCCTGCAGTGTGGCTGGAAACGGTGCGCGGCACGGCGATGATCATGATGATGGCCTCGATCCGCGAGGACCTCAAAGCCCTCGGCGTGGTGCACGACGTGTTCACCTCCGAGCGCGCGCTGCTCGACGGCGGTGCGGCCGACCGCTCTATCGAGCGGTTGACCGAGCGCGGCCTGATCTACGAGGGCGTGCTCGAGCCGCCGAAGGGCAAGACGCCGGACGACTGGGAGCCGCGCCCGCAGACCCTGTTCCGCGCCACCCAGTTCGGCGACGACGTGGACCGCCCGCTGAAGAAGTCCGACGGCACCAACACCTACTTCGCCAACGACATCGCCTACCACGAGGACAAGGCACGGCGCGGTGCGGCCACCATGATCGACGTGTGGGGGGCCGACCACGGCGGCTACGTCAGCCGGATGAAGGCCGCCGTGCGCGCCCTGGCCGCAGGCGGCGAGAGCCTGGACGTGGTGCTGTGCCAGATCGTCCACGTGCTGCGCGGCGGCCAGCCGGTGCGGATGAGCAAGCGCGCCGGCAGCTTCATCACGCTGCGCGACCTGATCGACGAGGTGGGCAGCGACGCCGTGCGCTTCACCATGCTGACGCGCAAGGCGGACGCGCAGATGGAGTTCGACCTGGACTTGGCCGTGGCACAGACGCGCGACAACCCGGTCTACTACGTGCAGTACGTGCACGCCCGTTGCCGCTCCGTCCTGCGCAACGCGGCAGAGATGTTTCCCGCAGCGGCGCTCACGCCGGAGGCACTCGCGTCAGCCGACCTGTCGCACCTGACCGCCGAGCCCGAGCTCGCAATGATCCGCCGGCTGGTGGCCTGGCCGCGCGCCGTCGAAGGCGCCGCCTTGGCGCACGAACCGCATCGAATTGCGTTTTTCCTCTATGACTTGGCCGCTGACTTTAATATGCTGTGGCAGACTGGAAACGCCGACGCAACGTTGAGATTCCTGCGCGCCGACCATCCGGCGGAGACGCTCGCGCGGCTGGCGCTGGTGGCGGCCACGGCGGCCGTCATCCGCTCCGGCCTGGCGGTGGTCGGCGTGGTGCCGGCCGAGGAGTTACGGTGAGGGCGCGCGTGCGTCGCTAGGGTGATGCCGCGCTGGGCGCGGCAGAAAGGGGTCGAGATGTCAGACGTGCCGCATATCACCCAGAACTTTGCCCGGCCGTCCTACCGGCCGCAGCCGCAGCAGGGCCTGATCGACCCGGACATGCGCCGGATGGCGATCGTGGCGGCAGGCTTCGGCGGCGTGCTGGCTGCCGCCGTGGCGTTGCTGAGCCTGTCCCACCACGCGCATCACGGCGTGCCGGTGATCGAGGCCGCTTCGGGTCCGGTACGCATTAAGCCGGCTGATCCGGGCGGCATGAAAGTGGCCGGCGCAGAGGAGATCAGCAGCGGCGCCGAGCGCCTGGCACCGGAGCCGGAAAAACCGGCGCTGCACGCCCTGCGTGCCAAGAGCCACCCCGTCGCGCACCCGGCCGAGCAGGCAGCGGCCGCACCGGTGGTGGCACCCGCGCCGCCGGTTGAGCACGCTTCAGTCACGGCGAAGCTGCCGGTGCCCGAGGCGCGCGGCACGGCGGTGCAGCTCGCCGCCTTCGAGACGCAGCAGGCGGCGGAACAGGACTGGGGCAAGCTGTCGGAGAAGATGCCCGGATTGCTCGATGGACGCCGGCCGGAGGTCGAGCGGGCCGAGGTCGCGGGGCACGTCGTCTACCGCCTGCGCACCGGCGGATTTTCCAGCCTGATGGCGGCTCGGGATTTTTGCTTGAAGGTGCAGGCCAAGGGCGGGGACTGCACGGTGGCGGCCTTCTGAAGCAAGGAAGCAAGCGCTTCTTTTCGAGAGAAAGAGCAAAAAGCTTTTTCCGCGGCTGTCGCGGTCTCTCCCGAGAAAAACCGCGACAGCGGAGTCAAAAGTTTTTGCTTCTTTTTTTCAAAAAAGAAGCCTTTCTTTCTTATGGCACCAGCCAACCACCCTGCGTTTCCCCGTGCCCCCACGCAAAACGTGCACGCCGGTGAGCGTCCTTGCCAAGATGCAGGTATTCCAGCGTTTTAGCCTGCAGTCGCAACACACAGAACACTTCGAATGCCGCCTCGTCGTCGCGGTCCGGTCCGCCAGCGTCCGGCTGGGCCAGGCCCGTGCCCGGGCCCGGGTTCACCCGGTAGGTGGTCCGGCTCGCCGCGCGCAACGCCGCCCAGGATTGCTGGGCGACCTCGTCACCGGCGTGCAGGCTGACCACGCCGGACGCGCGCAGCTGCACGCTGCTCTCAGTGTCCCAGCCGTGCAGCGTGGCGGCCGGGTTGGCCAGCAGCTCGGCGTGCTTGGCAGAACGGGTGTCGGTGTGGGTGTCGAGCGTGTGGGCGCCGGGATCGAAACGGCGCAGCACCACGGTGCGGACCTGCGGCGTGCCGTCCAGGCCGACGCTGCCCAAAGCTAGGTTGCGCCAGTGGCTGCCGGGATTCTCGGCGCCGTCGCACAGCAGGGCGGTCGCCCGCGCGAGGATGCCGGCCAGGCCGGGCGGCAAGGTTTCAGACAAAATCGGCCTCCTTGGGTGTCGTGACTTGCCAGAACGCGGCCAGGCGGCAAAACACTCGCCCAGGCAGGATAGGATTGCAGCGTGACAGATCGCGTCGAAGCTGGCGGCTTGCAGGTGGCCCGGGTGCTCCACGACTTCGTCTCGATCGAGGCGGTGCGCGGCAGCGGCGTCAACGCCACGCAGTTCTGGCAGGGGTTCGCGGCCATGCTGCGGGACCTCGCCCCGCGCAACCGCGCGCTGCTGGATCATCGCGACGCACTGCAGGCCAAGATCGACGCCTGGCACGCCACCAGGCGCGGCCGCGCCTTCCATCAGGCGGAATACGAGAGTTTCCTGCGCGAGATCGGCTACCTGCAACCCGAGCCGCCTGCCTTCCACGTCGCCACCGCCAACGTGGATCCGGAGATCGCCAGCATCGCCGGGCCGCAACTGGTGGTGCCGATCTCCAACGCCCGCTACGCGCTGAACGCGGCCAACGCACGCTGGGGCAGCCTGTACGACGCGTTGTACGGCACCGACGCGCTGCCGGAGACGCCGGGTGCCCAGCGCGGCCGCGGCTACAACCCGGCGCGCGGCGCCCAGGTTGTCGCGCGCGCACGGCAGATCCTCGACGACACGGTGCCGCTGGCGGGCGGGTCCTTCGCGGACGCAACCGGCTTCATGGTCCAAGGCGGCGGGCTGACCGTGATGACCAAGGCCGGCCCGCAGCAGCTGCGTGATCCTGCACAGTTCGCCGGCTACCTGGGAGAGGCGGCCGCCCCCACATCCATCCTGCTGGTGCAGAACGGGCTGCACATGGCGATCCAGATCGACAGGACGTCGCCGATCGGCCGCGACGACCCGGCCGGCATGTCCGACCTGGTGCTTGAATCCGCCGTCAGCACTATCATGGATTGCGAGGACAGCGTGGCGGCGGTGGACGCCGCCGACAAGGTGGAGGTCTACCGCAACTGGCTGGGCCTGACCGACGGCACGCTGTCGGCCGCATTCCAGAAGGGCGGCCAGACGCAGGAGCGCCGGCTGGAGCCGGACCTGGTGTTCACCAAGCCGGGCGGCGGCGTGCTGACCCTGCCCGGCCGCAGCCTGATGCTGGTGCGCAACGTCGGCCACCACATGTACACCGACGCGGTGCTGATGCCCGACGGGTCGGAGATCCCCGAGACGATGCTCGACTGCGCGATCACCGCGCTGATCGCCACGCACGACCTGCGCGGCACGCTGAAGCTGCACAACAGCCGCACCGGGTCGATGTATATCGTCAAACCGAAGATGCACGGGCCGGAGGAGGTGGCCTTCGCCTGCGAGATGTTCAGCCGCGTGGAGGACATCCTGGCCCTGCCGCGCCGCGCGCTGAAGATGGGCATCATGGACGAGGAACGCCGCACCAGCGCCAACCTCGCCGCCTGCATCCACGCTGCCCGCGACAGGGTGTTCTTCATCAACACCGGCTTCCTCGACCGCACCGGCGACGAGATGCACACCTCGATGGAGGCGGGCACCATGGTGCGCAAGGGCGACATGAAGACGACCAAGTGGCTGTCCGCCTACGAGGACCAGAACGTCGACATCGGCCTGGCCTGCGGCCTGCGCGGCCGCGCGCAGATCGGCAAGGGCATGTGGGCGGCGCCGGACCGGATGGCGGAAATGCTGAGCGTGAAGGTCGGCCACCCGAAGGCCGGTGCCAACACCGCCTGGGTGCCCTCGCCCACGGCGGCCACGCTGCACGCGCTGCACTACCACATGGTCGACGTGGCCGCGCGGCAGACCGAGCTGGCCACGCGCCCGCGTGCGAAACTGTCCGACCTGCTGAGCATCCCGCTCGAGGCGAGCAACTTCGCCCCTGACGAGGTGCAGCGCGAGCTGGACGGCAATGCGCAGTCCATCCTCGGCTACGTGGTGCGCTGGGTGGACCAGGGGGTGGGCTGCTCCAAGGTGCCCGACATCAACGACGTGGGGCTGATGGAGGACCGCGCCACGCTGCGCATCTCCAGCCAGCACATCGCCAACTGGCTGCTGCACGGCGTGGTCACCGAGCGTCAGGTGATGGACACGCTGCAGCGGATGGCCGGCGTGGTGGACCGGCAGAACGCGGGCGATCCGGCGTATCGGGCGATGGCGCCCGGATTTGACGGGCCGGCGTTCCGGGCGGCCTGCGACCTGGTGCTGAAGGGGCGGACGCAGCCGAACGGATATACCGAGTTCATCCTGCATACGCGCAGGCGGGAGGCGAAGGTAGCGTAAGGAAGCAAGCGCTTCTTTAAGAAAAAGAAGCAAAAAGCTTTTGTTCCCTTGTGCGAACGCTGCAGAAACGTCGCGACAGCAGGACCAAAAGTTTTTTGCTGCTTTTTTTCAAAAAAGCAGACCTTGCTTTCTGTGCTGTGTTCCTCTGGAAACCTGCCAAGCAACCAAGCAGGCGCCGCCAGCAAACATCACGAACGCCAGCCGCGCGTAAGGCGGCGAGAAGGCGAACACCACCGAGCTTTCTCCTGCCGGCACCTCAACCTGCTGAAAAATCCCGTTTGCTGTCATCCGCATGCGCCGGCCGTTCACCCAGGCGTGCCAGCCGTCGAACATCAGCTCCCGCCGGATCAGGCGGCCTGGCGCAATGCAGGTGGCCAGGACGCGGTACCGGTCGGTGTAGCTCAGGCGGCAACCCGGTCCGGCGTCGAAATACGCCGCCGGGTTGGACAGCTCGAAGATGTCGGCGAGATCGTCCTCGTAGACCAGCCGGCCGGGCGGCAGGTTCGGGCGGATGGTCAGCCGCAGCTCGGGCGCGGCCCCCGCCGGCAAGGACGCGCTCTGTGCGCCATGCGGGTCCCTGCCCAGCCAAAGCGCCACTGCCGACGCACCGCCGACATGGGTGAGCGTGTAGGACACGCGGCCGCCCGCCGGCAGCACGAGCGCGCGGTCAAGCCTGGCCTGCAGCAGCGCGTTGTCGGCCGCGCCGTGCAGGTCCGCCTGAGCGGAGGCGCAGGCTGCGGCGGCGCATAAATCGATGCGCAGCGCACCGCTCGCCGCGCCGGCATAGGTGCCCACCAGCACCGCCACGTCGGAGACGACGCCCTGGCCGTAGTCGCCTGCCGCGAAGCTGCCCTGCACGGTCGCGCGCGGTTCGAGCGGGAACGCCAGGTAAGGCGGGTGCGGGTCGAGCGAACGGGCGACGGACGCCACGCGATCCGAGCGCAGCAGGAGGTATTTGACCCCGATTGCGCGGAAATTTGCCTCCAGCCGCTCGAACGCCTGCAAGCGGGTCTCGCCCGGCCCCGGATGTGGCGGCTCGTAGCCGTTGAACGACGTGAGGTTGGCACCCGGATCCAGGTCGTCGTGGATGTAGCCGACCCAGGACTCCGGCTGCGGCGCGTAGATGTGGTTGATCGATGCCAGGCCGAAATAGGCGCCGTAATTGGGCCCGAGCGGACCGAGCGTGTAGAAGCGCTGCAACCCCAGGTTCTGCCGCAGGAACGTGACGACCCCCATGTCGATGCGGCGCGCGTCGCCGCGCGTGCCGGACAGCAGCGGCACGGTGAACTGCACGGCGGCGTCCAGCACCAGCAGGCTTGCCAATGCGGGAACGGCCATGCGGATCGGCACCACAGCCAGCGCTGCCAGCGAGGCGAGGCCGGTGAGCGCGCCGAAGCCGGTGGCGGCGTAGAACCAGCTGAGCCCGCCAGGCACGCTGCCGAGCTCGCGCCAGACCGGGCGGCCGAGCACCAGTGCCGCCACGCACAGCCCGGCACAGGCGGCGGCACAGGCCAGCACGCGGCGGTCTGCCGCCACCACGCGCCCGCTGCCGGCCGCCCCCAAGCGTCCGCTGCCGGCCGGCAGCAAGGCGGCCGCACGGTCGGCTAAATCCTGCAGCGCGATGCAGGCGAGCACGATGCCAGCCACCTCCCATGACGGCCAGGCATAGCGCAGGAACATGGCCTGGCCGACCAGCGGGACGAGGTTCCACAGGCTGCTGATGACAGGAAGGTCGGCGGCCTTGGCGACGCCGAGCACCAGCCAAGCGCCCAGCAAAACGCAAAGGCCGCGGTCCCGGCCGCGCAGCACGCCCAGCGCGGCCATGAGGAGGGCGGGCACGCCGAGGTAGCCGTCGATCAGGTACCAGTCGACCCGGCCGCCGAAGAAGAAGGGGCCGTAGATGTAGGGAAACAGGAACTGCGCGTAGAGGCCGGCCGGCAGAGCCTGGTGGTTGAAGTCGCGTCCGCCGTGGCTCTGCTGCAGGAAGGACGCGAACGCGACGAGGACCGGTGCTGCGAGCAGCATCCCGGCGATGCCGCCGCACGCGGCCTTTGCGGCCAGCAGACCGCGGTGCCCGCGACCCTGCACCAGGCGCAGCGCCAGCCAGGCCAAGCCGAGCAGGCCGTCGATGTAGGCGACCTCGGGGAAGCCGGCCAGCAGGGAGTAGGCGATCGCGCAGGCCAGCAGGACCCAGCTGCCGCCCTGCCCCAGGCGGGCGGCAGCGCGCGCGCGCTCGATTCCCAGCAGGAGCAGCGGCAGGAACGCCAGCGGCAGGATCGGCGGGTCGGACGCCCAGGCAAAAGTGCCGCAGAGTTCCAGCAGGATGCCGCCGGTGAGCGCGATGCCACCGAGCAAGCCGAGTTGCAGGAGCAGCCCCCACATTGCCAGCCCGGCGCCGACCTGCAGCGTCATCTTCAGGTAGAGCACGCCGTGTGCCAGGCCCAGCAGCAGCACGAACGGCAGGAAGAAAGCAGCCGGCTGCATCTCGCCGGCCAGCGGCATGCCGACCCCGGAATAGGGGTTCCACCAGGGCAGCACGCCGTGGCGCCAGTCATGCGCGGCCAGGTGGCCCAGCGCCTGTAGCGTGACGCCGGCGTTGCCGTCGATCCAGCCGGGCAAGCCGGACAGCACGCCGTTCCCCTGCCAGCCGGCGCCCAGGCCGCTGGTCAGCGGGAGCGGGTCGGAGGAGAGCCAGCCGGTGAGCTCCGGCCAGTGGATGGCGATGGGGACCAGAGCAAGCAAGCAAGCGCTGCTTCGAGAAAGCAGCTTTCCGGCGCGCTGTCGCGGACTCTCCCCGGACGAGTGGCCAGAGACCAAAAATTTTTTGATTCTTTTCAAAAAAGAACCGCTTGCCCTGCCTCCGCCGGCCCCGCGCGCCTCCCGCGGATGGCTCGAAGCAACGGCTTCTCCATGCCGATCGACACCACGACGCCGCCGCAGACAGCCACGGCCGACAGCACCAGGAACAAGACGACACGGGAAAAGGTTTGCGCGACCGACGCTCTGAGGATGATTTGCCAGGCCAGTCCGATGAAGACGAACTGGAAAAGGTAGATGGAGTAGGATGCGCCACCGAGGACGGACAACCACCTCGGTGAGACTGGCCGTCCCGCCTCGCAGGACGACGCCTCGAGGGCTGCAAGCCCGGCAACCAGCATCGCGGCTGTCGCGCCGAACACCAGTCTCGCCGCCTGTGCGAACGGGTCCAACTGCCCACAGCCCGCCAGCACGAGCGCGAGCACGAACAATGTGGACCCGGCAATCGCAAGGGTCCTCGGTGCGCCCACCTGTCCGCGGTGCAGAAGTTCCGCACTGGCCATGCCCATGAGGAATTCCAGGCCGTAGATGCTGGTGCATTGCGGCGGCAGCATGCCGGCCAGGGATGCGCCGGCGCTCGACACGGCGATGCAGCACAGCCAGGCCAGCAGGACCGCCCGGCCCGCCGTTCTGTTGACGATCAGCAAGGCGAACACGCCGTAGAAGAAGACTTCGAACTGCAACGTCCAGGCTATCCCCAGGATGGGCGCATGCCGCGCGGGAAGCAGCAACACCGAGACGAACAGCTCGCGAGCCGCGGGTAGCCCGTGCGAGCCCGCAAAGTCCATGAGCATCGTCAGGGCAAGCGCCACCCAGTAGAGCGGCCACACACGGGTGAAGCGGCGCCCTGCGTAGTGTGTGAGGCGCTTCGGTTGACCGATGTCGGACCGATGCGTGTGCAATATGATGAAGCCGCTGATGACGAAGAAAAGGTCCACGCCTGCAACACCCGGCTTGAAGATGTCAGCAAGGCGCGGCGTGGTGAGCGACTTGTCGAGGTGGCGTGCGGCATGACAGAGCACGACGGCCGTGGCGGCGAGGCCTCGCAGGGCCTCAATGGTCGTGAACCTCCTGAGCCGGTGCGGGCTCGCCTCGCTCCTCGCGCGCACGGACACCGCCGGCGGCTCGGCCGTCTCTGGTTCAACGAGCGCGCTGATGTCGTGCGTGCCTGGCAAGCGTTCGCGGCCGGCTACACGGGCGCAGGCAGGAACGCCGGCACGGCTTCGCGCTCGGGCGAGACGCCGGTCCACTCCGTTGCCCACTCGGGCGCGATGGAAGCTGCCTCCGCCGCCAGCGTCTCGCGCACGATGCGCCGGGCGCGCGACAGCATGGCGACCAGGATGTAGAGCAGCTCGAAATAGCCCATGCTCAACGCGGCGCCGGTCACCAGGTAGACCACCAGGCTGATCTGCGACAGGCGCGCCAGGTCGGCCGCCCAGGCCAGCGAGGGATGGTTGCGGGTCTGCCGGATGATCCACCGGCAGTTCCAGATCGCCACGCCGACGCAGGCGAGGAAGATGCCGAGCCCGACGAAGCCGATGTCGCCCAGCAGCTCGAAGTAGATGCTGTGGGCGGCGTGCGGCGTGCTGTCGGGCGGCGGCGTCGCGATGAAGTCCAATGACGCCAGCAGCGGCTTGTAGGTGTCCCACACCAGCAAGTGCTGCACCGCGTGCGGGCCGCCGCCGAACAGCGGGTGGTCCATCGCGATCAGCCAGCTGATCTTCCACGCCACGACGCGGCCCATGAACGAGCCGTCGTCGCCGGCTTCCTTGATGGTGTTCAGCCGGTCGAACCAGGAGTCCGGTGCCAGCGCGTAGATCAGCACGCCGGCCAGCGCCACCAACCCGAGGCTGGCCAGCTTGTTGCGGCTGTTCTTGACGTAGAAGGCGCCCAGCAGCAGCATGCCCACGAAGCCGCCGCGGGAGAACGTCATCACCACGGTGACAACGCTGAGCCCGGCCACCACCAGCCAGCCGGTCCTGACCGCACGCACCGCCGAGTGGCGCGCCAGGTAGATCGCCAGCGGGATCACCATCAGCAGCGCGGTGGCCAGCGAATTGTTGTCGCCGATGCTGCCCGAGCCGAGGATCTTGTGGCCGCCCGCCGTCAGGATAGAGATCAACCCCTCCTTGACCGCCAGGAACGCCAGCGACGCAACGATGGTGAACACCAGAAGGTTCAGGCGGTGGCGCGTCGTCATCACGCCGGTGATGATGACGGCGAGCACCACCTCCTTGATCAGTTTCTGATACAGGTCGTCAACGTCGGGGCCGGAGACCAGGCCGGTGGACCAGGAGATCGTCGCCGACACCGCCAGGCACAACAGCAAAACCAGCGTTGCGTCCAGGTAGAAGTCCTTCTTTTCCCGGCTGACCAGCATCATCACAAAGGTGGACAGGGCAACGATCTTGTTGAACGGCACGCCGGCAAGGAAGCCGTAGAGCAGCTCGTTGGGCGAGAGCAACGCCACCCACACCCACAGCAGCACGCCCACATGCGCCGACATCAGGCTGAGCGGCAAAAGCGCCATCCAGACGAAGGCGAACAGCAGGTCCCTCATCGAGGCGGCCGCGTCTCGGTCAACCACTCCGCCCAGGCGGGTGCTGCGTCGGGTGAAGCTGCTTGCGGCGGCGATGCGTCCGCGGCGTCGGTGCGCATGCGGAATAGGCTAGTGTGCGGCTCGCCTGGCGGGCGCCGGTCGTCCCGCAAGCCCATGAACATCATGAGCACGATGACCAGCGAGTCCAACATGAAGATCATTGCTTCCACGAGGCAAGCTCATAACCCAAGAAAGCAAGCGAAGGCCTTCTTTTTTGAAAAAAGAAGCAAAAAACTTCTGTCTCCGCTGTCGCGCGCTTACCAGCGACGACCCGACAGGGAAACAAAAGTTTTTTGGTTCTTTTTTTCAAAAAAGAACCGCTTGCTTTCTTACATGTGCGTCACCCCCATCAATTCCACATGCGCGCCGCCGCTGGTGGTCAGCCAGAGATTGCCGCCGGAAACCTGCTCGTTGCTGAACGCGGTGCTTGCCTGCCCGGGCGTGGCGAAGCCGTCCTGCGCCGACCAGTTCATCACCGTCAGGCTGCCGGCCGCACCCTGTGGCACCACGAACAGGTCGGCCGCACCGCCCTGCACGGTCAGCGCGCCGGCACCCAGGCTCACCGTGTCGCCGGTGCCCAGCGTGACCAGCGCGTTGCCGGCGCCACCGGCGAAGCTGTCCTGGCCGGCGCCGCCGGTCAGCGTGACGTTGCCCGCCCCCGCGCTGGCAACGGCACCGCTGCCCAGCGTGGCCGACAGCCCCGCGTAGTAGCCTGCGGCGGCAGAGATGGTCGCCGCCCCGCCAGACACGGTCAGGCTGGCCACGCCGCCAGGCAAGCTCTCGCTTGCCGAGACGACCCCGCCGGCCAGCTTGACGATACCGAAATCGTTGGCACCGGCCGAGACGAACACCACGGACGCGGCGCTGCCGACCGTCACCGACCCGCCGCCCGCGCTGGTCAGGCTGTCCGCCCCGTCCAGCACGAACGAGCCGGAGGAGCCGGAGGCGGCGGTGATGCTGGCGGCAGCGGTGACGCTCACCTGGTCGTAGAGGCCCTGCACGGCGATCTGGTCGGTGCCGTTGCTGACCAGCACGCCCTGGCCGGCCAGGCTGACAGTGTCTGCCGCCCCCGCCTGGGTGGTGACGCTGTCGTACCAGCCAGACAGGCTGGCCACCACGCCGCCGCTGCCGCCGGCGACCGTGTCGCCGCCTACCTGGTCGGAAACGCTCAGCAGCCCCGCCCCGCCGAGCACCCAGTTGCCGGCACCAGCCAGCACCACGTCAGCCGTGCCGGCCTCGCTGATGACGTTGCCGTAGGCCGAGACCATCACCTGGTCGTGGCCCGCGCCGTTCAGCGTGTCCCAGCGCGAGAGGTTCAGCTGGTCGGTGGCGCCCTGCGCCGTGGTCAGCACGTCGTTGGACTCTACCGTCGCAGCAAAGCCGCCGGCGCCGCCGGCGATGGTGTTGTAGCCGGCGAGATCGACGATGACGGACCCGGTGCCGGCAGCCAGGGCGGCGCCGCCGGTCGTCAGCACCAGCGTGCCGTTGCCGGAGGCAGGCTGCGCGCCGTTGCCGGAGGCAGCCTGCGCGCCGGACGAGGTGCCTCCGCCCGAGGCCGGCGCGCTGGACGCGGCGCTGTAGCCGGGCAGCGCCACGCCGATGAGGTCCACACTGGTGCCGTCCGACAACGTCAGGACGGTGTTGCCGCCGGTGATCGTGCCGCTGGCAACCGCCGGCCCGACGAAGCCGGCGTATTTCAGCACGTCTGTGCCCTGCTTGAAGCCGGTGATGGTGACCGTGCCCGCCGCGCCGGAGGTGAACACGTAGGTGTCGGTGCCGCTGCCGCCGGTGACCGAGGCCGCGCCGCTGCCGAAGGTGACCCGGTCTGCCCCGCCGCCCAGGCTGAAAGTGTCGGTGCCGGATCCGCCGAACAGCGTGTCCGCGCCGGCACCACCGGTCACGCTCACCCGGCCGCTGCCGGCCACCACCGCCGCACCGGCAGCCCCGGTGGAGAGCGTGATCAGCCCGGAGTTGCCGATCTGGCCGGTCACCGCGCCGGACTGGATGGTGGCCGTGCCGGCACCGCCCTGCGGCGTGTCCGCCTGGTCACTGATCACGAGCCGGCCGCCGGCCGCAACCGTGAAGGACAGGTCGCCGCCGAGGTCGATAATTTGTGCGTTGCCGGCCGAGCCCACGGTGACGTTGCCGCTGGCGCTCGTGGTCAGCTTCTCGCCCGCACCATCCAGCGTGTAGGCGTTGAAGCCGGCGCCGGTGATCGTGGCCGCACCGGTGGCGGTGACCGCCTCGTAGTAGCCGGACGCGTCGATGTGGTCGGCGCCCGCGCTCTGCACGTCGCTGCTGCGGCCGCTCAGCTCCAGCGTGTCGGTAGCGCCCGCCTGGGTCAGGATGGTGTCCCAGCCGGCCGACGCGGTCACGTTGAGGCCGCCGGCGCCGCCGGTGATGGTGTTGGACCCCGCGGTGTCGTTGACCGTCAGCCTGGCCGTCCCGCCGTTCACGCTCAGGCCGTAGCTCGTCAGGTCGAGCAGCTCCGGGCCGGGCGCGATGGTGTCGAGCGGCACGGCCTGGGACGGGTTGGTGACGAGGTAGGTGGGCTCGGTGGCCAGCATGACGTTGTTGCTGAGCGTGCCGGCGCCCATCACCAGCCTGGTCGGGTCGAAGCCGTAGAAGCGGTTGTTGCTGATCTGGGCGGAGACCGACAGGCCGTTGACGGCGGACTGGTTCAGCACGCCGATCGCGTTGCCACCGAGGTCGTTGAGGATGGTGTTGCCGGTGATGCTGAGCGAGTTCTTGGCATAGGCGTATTGCGTCTCGCCGCCGTAATGGATCGCCGGCCAGTTCGACGCGTCCGGGCCCTTCTCGATTAGGTTGTTGCTGATCACCGCCACGCCGCCGTTGGGTATGTCGATGTCGTAGCTGGCCGTTCCAATGGGGCCGTCCACGATGGTGTTGTTGGTGATCGTCGTGCTCATCGCGCGCGACTTGATCTCATGGCCGACATTGGCGCCGGTGAACGTGCTGTTCTCGATCAGCGCGGAGGCGACGGAGCCCACGTAGATGTTGTGCGTGTAGCCGTCGCCGGTGCCGTTATTGGCGAACTCGCTGTGGTTGATCACCACCGTCGCAGTGGCATCAGGGTCGGCCAGCAGGCCTTCCTGCATGTCGTAGAAGTAGCAGTAGTTGACGCTGAGGTTGCCGCTCTCGAGCCGGATGCCGGAGACGTTGCCGTCGGGCGAGCCGTCCGAGCCGCCGGTGAAGCTGAAGCCCTGGATGGACAGGTTGGCGTCCACCGTCAGCAGCCCCTTGTCGTTGGGCGGCGGCGTGGTGGCGACCTCGTTGACTGTGCCGCCAACGGAGAAGATTTTGACGTCGCACCGCACGGTGGCGAAGTCGTTGGTGTAGGTGCCGGCGCGCACCGCGATGGTGTCGCCGGCGACCGCTGCGCGACAGGCGGCACTCAGGGTGGCGAACTCCATGCCGGCGCCCACCGTCAGCACGGTGCCGGTGTTCGTCTCGAACACGGCGACCGGGGTCGTGGGCGTGGACGCCGGAGCGGCGGCGGCAGTGAGCTTCAACTTCGGTGACGTCGTCACGGGCATCATCCTGAAAACCGTTCTGGTTCTCAGTGTGCGAGAGAGATGTTGCTCACCTGTTAAGGTGGCGGTTTTTGCATCTTGACGCTGGCGTCAGGAAGCAAGGCCTTCTTTTCTGAAGAGAAGAAGCAAAAGACTTTTGTCCCTGCTGTCGCGGAGGTTTCTGTAGCGCACGCCCATGGGAACAAACGGCTCTTGGTTGTTTTTTTTGTGCCCTTTTTATCGGTCGGCATGGCTGGCTGCTGATGTGGTTTTTCCTGGCACCGGAGCGGATCGTGTGGCCATGCGCATCAGAGCCTCGTGCGAGCAGCCGCGTTATGAAACCGCGTCAGACCGCTACGAAGACAACTTGCAAACGGCCGCTCGGAAAAGGCCCGTGGCCCTACCTTGAGCTACCGTCCCCCTTTAGTGCCTGCACCGCGCCCTTGAGCACGTTGCGCCGTAGAATCGCCTCCGTCGCCGTCACGTTGCTGACGAACGCGGTATGGTAGTCGCCGTCGTTGGTGAAGTGGTTGCCCTCGACGGTGATCTCGGCGCTCGGCTGCTCCACGCCCTCCGCACCGATCGAGATCGCGGCGGAGTGGTTGCCGGAGTTGGGGCCCTTCTCCAGCGTGTTGCCGCGCACGATCAGCGTGCCGCCGTTTGGCGCCTCGATCAGGTAGCTCGCCGTGCCGGCTGGCCCGTCCTGGATGTCGCAGCCGTCAACCTCGGTGCGGGCGGCACGCGACTTGATGTCGTGGCCGTCGCGCGTGTCGCGGAACACGCTGTCCTGCACGAGCAGGCTGGCGATCTGGCCGGCATAGATGGCGTGTGCGCAATAGTCTCCGCAAATACCGTTCTTCTCGAAAAAGCTGTGCCGGACGGTCAGCACCATGTCCGGCTTGCCGGCGGTGAGTATGCCGTCCTGGTTGTTGACAAAACGCACGCCCTCGATGGTCAGGTTGCCGCCTTCGGCGCGGACTCCGGCGCCGTTGCCGTCTGCCACGCGCGCGCGGGTAACGGTGAGGTTGCGGATGGTGTCGTCGTTACCCTCGATCACCAGCAGCGCCTTGCCCTGGCAGGTCTTGTCCGTCAGCACCACGCTGGCGGCGTCGCCGACGCCCTCGATGGATAGGTGGCTGGCAGAGACCACGGCGCAGTCGAAATACTGCCCGGGCAGGATCAGGATACGGTCGCCGTCGCTGGCCGCAGCGACCGCGGCGGACGGTTTCGCGTAGGCCTTGCCCGGACCTACTTCGAGCGTTCGTGCAAGCGCCGGACTCATGCCGACTGACACACCGAGCAGGCAGACGGCGACCATCGGCAGGTTGCGTGTCAGGAGGTGCATTCTGGGTGCGCCGTTCTGTTGCGGGAGGCGCACCATATCCTGCCCGTCCTCTCCAGGCGAGTTGCCGGTCGATAAGGCAAGGAAAGCAAGGCCTGCTTTTTTGAAAAAAAGCAGCAAAAAACTTTTATCCCTGCTGTCGCGGACCCTTCGGCAGCGAGTATCCAGGGAACAAAAGTTTTTTGGTTCTTTTTTTCAAAAAAGAACAGCTTGCTTTGCTTCTAAGAGGTCAGGCGCGACGACGGCGCAGCACCATCGTCAGCCCTGCCAAGCCGGCGCCAAGCAGTGCCACCGTGCCGGGCTCAGGGATGAAGGCCGGCGGCGGGTTGGAGGAGAAAGTGGCCACGATGTCCGCGGTGAAGTCGCTCAGCAGTCCGTCCGGATCGATCTCGAGGTCGGGGTTGAGCGCCGAGGAGACCCAGCCTGCGGTCAGGGTTGAATTGGCCTGGAACTTCAGGAAGTCGGAGCTGAAGGTTTCGGTGTACGACGCATTCGCCTGGTTGGTTGCGCTGGAGCTGAAGCTCTGGCCACCGTCCGGTCCGATGATCGTCATGCCATTTCCACCTGCCAATTTCGGCGTGATGGTCACTGTCAGCAGGTTGTTCTGGCCCGTAGCGCGGCCGGCCAGCAGGTAGCTGATGGTGAAGGGGCTGTTGAAGGCCTGCACGTCGTAGCCGCCGTTGCCGCCGCTTGCCTGCGCGGTGGTGGTGACGCCGGCGCCGTTGTTGATGAGCTCGACGGCGGAGAGCTGGCCGCTCAGGTAGTTCGGCAGGTTCGCCACGTTCTCGTAGGTGAAGCTCACCATGTCGCCGGTGGCGACGCTGGTGTTCAGCGTCGCGGAGCTTACGCCGTTGTTGGTGAGGGTCAGGCCGTCGCTGCTGGCGGTGTCATTCACCTGCGCAAAGGTGACCGTCGGGTTGGACGCGGCCTGCGCCACGCCGATGAACGTTACGGGCGCGAGCAACGCCGCCAGAGCTATCCCATGAACCTGCATCACCCACTCCTTACGCCGCCGACAGGCTTGGCCGTTGCGGAGTCATTATCACTGTGTCATGGATGTTGCAACATAGTTTCGATTCGGCAATCGGAAATTTTTAGACCAGCAACCATTCGAGCCTAAATTTATAAGTCGGACGGCTTTGGCACGAGATTGCCGGTCGGCTATCTTCCTTTTCATCCCCAGCCACGGACACGCCTCATGTGCGGCATCGCCGGATTGTTCCACACGACGAGCGCCACGCCCGTCGAACCCGCTGCCATCAGGGCGATGACGGACGCCATTGCCCATCGCGGCCCGGACGGCGAGGGCTTCCACTTCGCACCCGGCGTGGCCTTGGGCCACCGGCGGCTCGCCATCATCGACCCGGCCGGCGGCCACCAGCCGATGTTCAACGAGGATCGCAGCGTCGCCATCGTGTTCAACGGCGAGATATACAACTTTGAAACGGTCCGCGCCGAACTGGCGGCAACCGGCCATGTCTTCCGCAACCGCTGCGACACCGAAGCCATCGTGCACGCCTGGGAAGAATGGGGAGCGGACTGCGTCACCCGCCTGTCCGGCCAGTTCGCCTTTGCGGTGTGGGACAGCACGCGGCACATCCTGTTCTGCGCGCGGGACCGCACCGGCGAGAAGCCGTTCTACTATACAAATGTGGGCGGCACCTTCGTGTTCGCCTCCGAACTCGCCGCACTCGCCGCCTACCCGGGCGTCTCGCGCCGCATCCGCGCGGACGCGGTGGACGACTTCTTTGCCCACGGCTACGTGCCGGAACCCGCAACGATCTTCCAGGGCGTCCACAAGCTGCCGGCAGCCCACACGCTGCTGCTGGACCGAAGCGGCCGGCCGGCGCGGATCGCCCGTTACTGGTCACCGCCAACCGCCACCACGCCCTGCAGCGAGGCCGATGCCATCCCGCTGCTGCGCGAGAAGCTCAGCCAGGCGGTCGCCGGCTGCCTGGTAGCCGACGTGCCGCTCGGCGCCTTTCTCTCCGGCGGCGTGGACAGCAGCGCCGTGGTGGCCGCTGCGGCCCCATTGCGCCCCACCGGCCTGGACACCTTCACCATCGGCTTCGACGGTGCGGAGGACGAGACGCCCTACGCGCGCCTGGTCGCCGAGCGCTACGGCACGCGACAGCACGACGACCGCGCGGCGGCCACCGACATGATTGCAGGCGCCCGCGCCCAGGCGGCGGTGTTCGGCGAGCCGTTCGGCGACAGCTCCTCGGTTCCCACGCTCACCGTCTGCCGCCTGGCGCGCCGGCACGCCACCGTGGCCGTCTCCGGCGACGGCGGCGACGAGGTGTTCGGTGGCTACCGGCGCTATCGCTGGCACAGCCTGGTCTCCGGCGTGCGCCGCCACCTGCCGCCTGCCCTGCGCCGCCGCGCCCTCGGCACGCTGGCCGCCCTCTACCCCAAGCTCGACGCGGCACCCCGCTTCCTGCGCGCCAAGGCCACGCTGACCGAGCTGAGCCTGGATGCGGCCCAAGGCTACGCCCGCACGCTCACCCGCACCCACGCCGCACAGCGCCACGCGCTGTTCAGCCCCACCTTGCGCGCGGCCATCGCCGGCCATGACCCGCACGCCCCCCTGCGCGCGGTGATGCAGGACGCTCACGAGGCCGACCCGGTGCTGCAGGCCCAACTCGCCGACCTGGCCACCTGGCTGCCCGGCGACATCCTCACCAAGGTGGACCGCGCCAGCATGGCCGCCTCGCTGGAGGTGCGCGCACCGTTCCTCGACCACGCCTTCCTCTCCTGGGGCCTGAGCCTGCCGGCGCCGCTGAAGATCGGTGCCGGCGGCGGCAAGCACGTGCTGAAACGTGCGCTGGAGCCGATGCTGCCGCGCGAGATCCTCTACCGCCCGAAACAGGGGTTCACCTCCGACCTGGCCCCGCTGTTCCGGCATGACGTGGCCCGCCTGCGCACGCTGCTGCTGGGCGAGACGATGCTGGACTCGGGCCTGTTCGACGCCGACGCGATCGACCGGCTGCTCGACGCCCACGCAAGCGGCGTCGACCACGCGCAGACGATCTGGCTGCTGCTCGCCTTCGAAGGCTTTTTGGCCCACCTCGCCGCACTGCCCCTGCCGCACGCGGCAGAGGCGCCGGAGGCCGTCCACCCAGCATGAGCCAGCGTGACAGGCCCCTTCTGGCCTGGGTGTTTCCCGGCTTCGGCGTCGGCGGCGCGCAGGTCCGCTTCGCATCCCTGGCGAACCACCTGGGCGATGCCTGCCACCACGTGGTGATCTCGCTCAACGGCGATACCGCCTGCCGCGAGAAGCTCGACGCTGGCCTCGACGTGCGTTTCCCCGACGCTGGCCACGCCCGCGGCGCCGCACTAAGGGCCGTCGCGACCGCCCGCGCCGTCCTGGCCGCCGAACGGCCGGACTGCGTCGTCACCAGCAACTGGGGCGCGCTGGAGTGGGCGCTGGGCGCGCGGCTGGCGGGGCTGCGCCACGTGCACGCCGAAGACGGGTTCGGCCCGGAGGAACGCAGCACCCAGATACGCCGCCGCGTGCTGGCGCGCCGCCTGGTGCTACGCGGCAGCGAGGTGGTGCTGCCCTCGCTGAACCTGCGCCGCCTCGCCGAGCGTGTCTGGCGCCTGTCGCCGCGCAAGCTGCACCACATCCCCAACGGCATCGACCTGACCCGCTTCCGCGCCGCGAGGCCCATGGCGCTGCCGCCCGGCGAGGGTCCCGTCCTGGGCACCATCGCCGCGCTGCGCCCGGAGAAGAACATCGCGCGCCTGCTGCGTGCCACAGCCGCCCTGGACCCTGCCCAGCGCCCCCGCCTCGTCATCGTCGGCGACGGGCCCGAACGCGCAGGCCTGCAAACACTGGCGCACACGCTGGGCATCGCCGAGCGCACTCACTTCGCCGGCCACAGCACCGAGCCGGACCGCTGGCTGGCAAGCTTCGACGCCTTTGCCCTGTCGTCGGACACCGAGCAGATGCCGCTCTCCCTGCTCGAAGCGATGGCGAGCGGCCTGCCAGCCTTGTGCACCGACGTCGGCGACGTGCGCGCGATGGTGGCCGCGCAGAACACGCCGTTCGTGACCGGGGTGGACGACGGCGCCTTTGCCCAGGGCCTGCGCGCGCTGCTCGGGAGCGACCTTCGCACGATCGGGGCGGCGAACCGGGCGAAGGCGGCAGCGGAGTACGGAGAGGCGGCGATGTTCGGACGATGGGCGGAGGTGCTGGACGTCAAGCGACATGGGTCAGCTTTGGCATGACTGTCAGCGGAGAAAAGGCAGGTAAGGCAAGCGGTTCTTTTTTGAAAAAAAGAACCAAAAAACTTTTGTTCTCGTGGGCTTTGGCGTGGTGACGCGCGTTGTTTCAGCTTCCCGCGACAGCGCTCATAGCGCATTCCTGCTGCTTCTCGTGGAAAGAAGATATTGCGGTATTGCTCAACCACTCGATCGTCGAGAACGGTGGCGAGGCAAGTTTCATTGTCTTGTAGAAACAAAAGACTTCTTAGGCTATCGCGCAGGCTCGGCAACGTACCCCTAAAGCGTGAGGGTTTTTTGGATCTTGTCAGTGTTCATAAAGAAGTCTGCCTGGTGAACCATTGGCGTAGGTTTCGAGCAACGGAGCGTAAAAGCCGCGTCAGATCGTCGCCCAAGCGACTTTTCAAACGGACGATCAAGAAAGACCCGCCTGCCACCGTCTTGGGCCGGCAAGGGCTTCGGATCACTCCTACAAGCACTCAATTTTGCAACATCTCACCGTGCATTGCCGCTGTCGCGCGCCGGCCGTCGAGCGCGCGACAGCGAAGTCAAAAGTTTTTTGCTTCTTTTTTTCAAAAAAGAAGGCCTTGCTTGCTTCTCCTGCGTTCCCCACCCCATGGAATACGACGCCGGACCAGAGAACACCCTCACCGAAGGCAGCATGCGCGCCGTCGAGCTCGGCGGCCAGAAGCTGCTGCTAGCCCGCGTCGAAGGCACCTGCCATGCCATCGGCAACACCTGCCCGCACGCCGGCGGCCCGCTCAACGAGGGCGTGTTGCACGGCCGCGCGGTGATCTGCCCGTGGCACAAGGCCGCCTTCGACCTGACCACCGGCAAGCGGCTGGAACCGCCCGCGCTGGACGACGTGCCGCGCTACGATGTGCACGCGACGAACGGCCGGCTGATGGTGACCATCGGCGAGGAGTCCGAGCGCATCTCCACCGACCCCGCCCACGACGACGTCGGCGACCAGCGCTGCATGGTGATCGTGGGTGCAGGTGCGGCCGGTGCGGCCGCGGCCCAGGCGCTGCGGGAGCAGGAGTTCGGCGGCCGCATCGTCATGATCGGCCAGGAGGACAAGCTGCCTTACGACCGCACGGTGCTGAGCAAATACGCGCTGTCCGGCAAGCAGGGCGGCGAGAAGACTCCCTTGCAGGACCAGGCGTTCTACGACCGACACGCGATCGAGCGGATGACGCGGCGGGTAAGCCGAGTCGATACTGCGGCGCGCACGGTCGTGTTCGGCGACGGCGGCACGCCCACGCTGGCCTACGACGCGTTGCTGGTGGCCACCGGCGGTACGCCGCGCAAGCTGGGCGTGCCTGGCGAGGACCTGGCCGGCGTGCACCTGCTTCGCTCGGCGGCCGACGCCGAAGCGATCGCCGCGGCGGCGGAAAGCGCGCGCTCGGTGGTGGTCGCCGGCGCCGGGTTCATCGCGATGGAGGCCGCGGCCAGCTTGCGGGAGCGCGGGCTGGCGGTGACCGTGGTGGCGCCCCAGGCATCACCGTTCGAGCGCCAGCTGGGCCGCGAGGTGGGCGACCCGTTCCGCCGCGTGCACGAACGCCAGGGCGTCGTTTTCCGGCTGGCCGAGGAGGTCGCCGCGTTCGAGGGCGACCAGCGTGTGTCACGTGTGCGGCTGAAGAGCGGCGGCACGTTGGACGCAGACCTGGTGGTGGTGGGTTCGGGCATCTCGCCGGCCACCGACATCCTGCAGGGGATGAACCTGCGCCGCGACGGCGGGGTGGAGGTGGACGCACGCTTGCGGGCGGCAGACGGCGTCTATGCGGCCGGAGACATCGCCGCGTTTCCGCAATGCGGCGACGGCGCCCCGATCCGCGTGGAACACTGGCGCGTGGCCGAGCAGCACGGACGCGTCGCGGCCGCCAACATGCTGGGCGGCGCCGTCACCTACGACGCGGTGCCGTATTTCTGGACCATCCATTTTATGAAACGGCTGGACTACGTCGGCCACGCGGAAGAGTGGGACGAGGTGGTAATCGACGGCGACCTGGATACGCCGGAGTTCACCGCGTTTTACGTCAAGGACGGGCGCGTGGACGCGCTGGCGGCTTGGGGGCGGGATAAGCAGGCAGCTGCGGCGATCGGGTTGATGACAGACCGGCGGGAGTGGAGCTTGGAGGACCTCAAGAAAGCAGTTCTTTTCTGAAAAAAGAACCAAAAAACTCTTATTCTCTGCTGTCGCGGACGGCTGAAATTTCAGGACTAAACCGCGACAGCCGAGACAAAAGCTTTTTGCTTCTTCTTCTCCAAAAAGAAGCGCTTGCTTCCTTGCCTTACGCCAACAACTCCACCGCCGCCCGCGCAAGCGCCTGCGCCCCCAACGCAATGCAAGCCTCATCCGGCTGGTAATCCGAATTATGCAGGTGGTCCGCCCGCCCCGCAGCCCCCGATCCTACCCGCAACACGAAGCTAGGCACCCGCGCCGCGAACATCGCGAAATCCTCCGCCCCCATGCTCGGCTCGCACGCGGCGAACACGTCGCCCAGTTGCCGGCGCACCGCGGCGACGCCGGTGTCGAGAACCTCGTCCGCGTTGACCGTCGGCGGCACGCCCACCACCCAATTCACCTCGGTGCTGGTGCGAAACGTCGCGTCCACCCCGGCGCAGATTCGCCGCAGCGCAGCCTCGGCCTGCGCCCTGGTGTCGGCCGACAGCGTGCGGATGGTGCCGAGCAGCTCGCAGAAATCGGGGATGATGTTGTGCACGGTGCCGGCGTGGATGGCGCCCACCGTCACCACGCAGGGGGCCAGCGGGTTCACCTCGCGCGAGACGATGGTCTGCAGCGAGCCAACCAGGTGGGCCGCCACCATGATCGGGTCCACGGTGGTGTGCGGGTAGGCGGCGTGGCCGGAGGTGCCGCGTACGACCAGGCGGAAGCGGTCGCAGGCGGCGTAGGTCGCACCGCGCACGGCGCCGAACTGGCCCACCGGTATCTCCGGGTGGTTGTGGAAGCCGAGTGCCATGTCCACGCCCTCCAGCACGCCCTCGTCGATCATCGCGGCCGCCCCGCCCAGCACCTCCTCGGCCGGCTGGAACACCAAGCGCACACTGCCGGCCAGCTCCGGCGCCAGGCTGGCCAGGATGGAGGCCACGCCCAGCAGGGTGGAGCTGTGCACGTCGTGCCCGCAGGCGTGCATCTTGCCAGGGGTCTCGCTGGCAAACGACAGGCCGGTGCGCTCCTCGATCGGCAGCGCGTCCATGTCGCAGCGGACCACCAGCGTAGGGCCGGGCCGGGCGCCCTGGATGTGAGCGACCACGCCGGTGCGGCCCACGCCGGTGCGGTGCTCGATGCCCAGCCGGCCGAGCTCGCGGGCGATCAGGCCGGCGGTGCGGTGTTCCTCGAAGGCGAGTTCGGGGTGGGCGTGCAGGTCGCGCCGTATCTCGATCAGCCCCGGCTCGGCCTCGCGCGCCAGGCGGCCTATGGCGGACCCGAAATCGTTGATGTGGCCCATGACCCTGGCTCCCGCTCTGCACAATGGGCTAGCTTGAAGCCAGGCGGGCCGCACTGGCAAGCACGACGCGTGGCTTGGAGGGCCGGATGGACGAACACGGCAAGCTGGACTTGGCAGGGACCATGGCGAGCACGGGACTGGTGGTACCCATCATCCTCTCCGGCGGCTCGGGCACCAGGCTTTGGCCGGTCTCGCGCGAGAGCTTCCCCAAGCAGCTCTGGCCGCTGGTCTCCGACCGGACGTTGATTCAGGAGACCGCGCTGCGGGCCACCGGCGCCGGCTTCGCCCCGCCGGTGGTGGTGTGCAACGAGGAGCACCGCTTCCTGATTGCCGAGCAGCTGCGCGAGGCGGGCATAGTGGGCGCCCGCATCGTGCTGGAGCCGTGCGGGCGCAACAGCGCCCCGGCCATCGCCGCCGCTGCCCTGCTGGTAGCCGAGACCGAGCCCGATGCCGTGCTGTGGATGATGGCAGCCGACTCGTCGATCACCCGCACAGACGCGCTGGCCGAGGCGCTGGGCCGTGCAGTGACCGCCGCGCGCGCCGGCCGCTTCGTCACCTTCGGCATGAAGCCCACCGGGCCGGAGACCGGCTACGGCTACATTGAGGTAGGGCCCGAACTGGCCGGAACCGCCGGCGTGCACGCGCTGGCAAGCTTTGTGGAAAAGCCGGACGCCGCTGCGGCCGCGCGCCTGGTCGCCGACGGCCGGCATTTGTGGAACAGCGGCATGTTCGTCTTCACCGCCGCCACCCTGCTGGCGGAGATGGAGGCCTACGCGCCGCAGGTGCTGCAAGCGGTGCGCGCCGCCGTCGCCGGCCGCAGCAGCGACCTCGACTTCTGCCGGCTGGACCGCACCGCGTTTGCAGCCTGCCCCAACATCAGCCTTGACTACGCGGTGGCCGAACGCACCAGCCACGCCGCCGTGGTGCCTGCCGACCTCGGCTGGAGCGACGTGGGTAGCTGGAACGCGCTGTGGGAGCTGGGCGCCAAGGACCAGGCCGGCAACGTCAGCCTCGGCGACGTGCTGCTGGAGAACACGCGGCGCTGCTACGCCCGCAGCGACGGCATGCTGACCGCGGTGGTGGGCCTGGACGACACCGTGGTGGTGACCACCGAGGACGCCGTGCTGGTGATGCACCGCGACCGCGCGCAGGACGTCAAGCGCGTGGTCGAACGGCTACGCGCGAGCGGGCGCCACGAGGCGGCCTCGCACAACCGCGCCTACCGGCCCTGGGGTTTCTATGAAAGCCTGATCAACGGCGACCGGTTCCAGGTGAAACGCATCGTCGTCAAGCCAGGCGAGAAACTGTCGTTGCAGAAGCACTTCCACCGCGCCGAGCACTGGGTGGTGGTCGCCGGCACCGCAATGGTGGTGCGCGACGAGGACCAGGTGATGGTGCGGGAGAACGAGAGCATCTACCTTCCGCTCGGCTGCGTGCACCGGCTGGAGAACCCGGGCCGCATTCCGCTGGAGTTGATCGAGGTGCAGTCGGGAGCGTACCTCGGCGAGGACGACATTGTGCGGCTGGAGGATACTTACGGGCGGAGCTGAGAGGTTACGAAAGCAAGCAGTTCTTTTTTGAAAAAGAACCAAAAAACTTTTGTCTCCGCTGTCGCGCTCGCCGGAAAGTCCGAGATGTCCGATGAGATGCTTGAGTCTTGCATTCATATGAAAGTTTTGGATTGACTTCTCGACTAGACAGGCTTGCTTTTTGGAAACAGTAAACAGCTTTTGTCTCTGCTATTGCGGCGCTTCCATCAGTTTATACTAAAGAAAACTAAAGTCTTTCGTCTTCCAAAGATAGGACCGATTGGCTTGCCTGTCAGTGACTAGGGTTTCGAAGCTGTTAACTGGAGTTTTATAATCATTGCAATAATGTCATGGTCCATGTATGGGGTGTCATCATGCGTAGTATCATGCAGAACTCGAACAGCCTGTTTGCCGACCGGAAGGCCACCTCTGCCCTAGAATATGGGCTCATCGCAGCTGGCTTCGGTCTGGTAATGGTGGGTGAGTTCCACTATCTGGGTGGAGTGTTTCAGCAGATTTACCTCAAGATCGGTGTGATGAATCCGCCAAACTGACGCTTTGCAAGGTAATTTCTTGACTTAACCTTCTTCGGCGGCGAGTTCGGGCTCAATACATGTGCTGCCCACCATTGATGGACAGCGTAGCCCCGGTGACGAAGTCCGCGTCGTCTGCGGTCAGGAACGCCACTCCGCGCGCGATGTCGTCTGCACGGCCAAGCCTGCCCACCGGGATGCGCGCGATGATCTTCTGCAGCACGTCTTCAGGCACTGCGCGCACCATGTCGGTGTCCACGTAGCCGGGTGCTATGGCGTTTACCGTGATGCCGTAACGGGCCCCTTCCTGGGCCAGCGCCTTGGTGAAGCCGTGAATGCCGGATTTGGCGGCGGCGTAGTTCACCTGTCCGTACTGCCCGGCCTGGCCGTTGATGGATCCCACGTTGACGATGCGGCCGAACTTGGCCGCCCGCATCGCGTCGAAGGTCAGCTTGCAGAGGTTGAAGCATGAGCCGAGGTTGGTATCGATCACCGCGTCCCACATGTCGCGGCTCATCTTGGCCATCACGCCGTCGCGGGTGATGCCGGCGTTGTTGACCAGTATCTCCACCGGGCCGTGCTCGTCGTGTATCTTGGCCACTGCCTGCTGGCAGGCCTCGAAGTCGGCCGCGTCGAAACGAAGCGTGGCGATGCCGGTTTCCGTGTGGAAGGCCTCGGCCGCGGCGTCGTTGCCTGCGTAGCTCGCAACCACCGTGCGGCCCGCCGTGTGCAGCGTCGTGCTGATAGAGGCGCCGATGCCCCTGGTGCCGCCGGTCACCAGCGCTACACGTGCCATCGTTAACTCCCCTGCAAAGTGTTTTAATTGCTGGCATATGACGCGGGCGCGCTGCATTCGGCAAGCATGCCCGGACGCCCCGAGGCGCCTATACACACACCTGTGCTCGGGGCAGATGAACTCTCCAGTTGACGACTCGTAACGGGTAAGAGGATTTTAATGTTTGTAGACAACAATCACGCAACCGATACGTTCTGCTCACGTATGGTGGTCTCGCAACCGCTCGCCTTGGAACGCCGAAATGCAGCATCAGCCCACAGCGCCTGCGCCCTATGCCATCGCTTTCTCGATCGAGGAGCTGATCCTGGTTCGCAGCTGGGCCACGCAAAAGAAGCTTCGGCTTTTCGTGTCCACGGACCAGGTTCTGGACGGCGCCGAGTTCGAGGAGGTTCTTGTGATCGTGCCGCAAGGGCGAGAGCAGCGAAACCTGACGCTGTGGCGCACGCCGACGACGGTTTTCGCGCAATTGCCGCAGGGCCGCCCGCGCGCCTTCGCAACCATGAAGGACGCTTTGGAAGCACTACGTCCAGCCCAGACGCGTGCGAGCTGGCGGCGCATGCTGCGACTTCCGGAGTAACCAGGCTCGGCCATGCCGACGCCATCCTGGACCGGCGAGCAAGTCAAATTCCCAAACTAAACTCGTGCTCAGCGGTGCCACGCTGCAGAAGACTCCGAGACAGCAAAACTCGAAAGTTTTCCTTTCAAGAAGCAGGCCCCGCTGCCCTATGCCGACCGGCCTGAAGGCTGGCCGTTCCGAAGCAAGCAAGGCCTTCTTTTTTGAAAAAAGAAGCAAAAATTTTATCTCCGCTGTCGCAGCCCTTTCCGGAGAGCGCGCGACAGCGGAGTCAAAAGTTTTTTGGTCCTTTTTTTCAAAAAAGGACTGCTTGCTTTCTTCGAGCCAGCATCCGCGCCAGCTGGCACCACTCACCACCGCAGCTCACCACTTCACCGCGCCAGATCGCGCAAGCTATTGCGGATCACCGCGTCCAGCGTCGCCTCTGGCCCGAGCGCCTCGATGGCGCGGCCGACCACTGGCTGGGCCTCCGGCCGCCGGTAACCGAGGTTGGCCAGCGCCGATAGCGCGTCGGCTGCCAGCCCACCGGCCGGCAGCACTGCACCCGGCGACGACGTGGCTCCAGACGGCATCGCGCCCGCCCTGTCCCGCAACTCCGTCAGCAACCGCACCGCCAGCTTCGGTCCCACGCCGGCCACGCGCGTCAATGACGCCCGGTCGCCGGACGCAATAGCGCCCACCAAGTCGCGCGGGGAGAGCGCGGAGAGGATGGCGAGCGCCACCTTCGCACCCACGCCCTGCACGGTGGTCAGCAAGCGGAACCAGTCACGCTCGGCAGCATCCGCGAAGCCGTACAGCAGAATCGCGTCCTCGCGCACGACCGTCTCCACCAGCACGCGGGCCAGCGCCGGCGGAGCCGGCAAGGCGGACAGCGTGCGGGTGCTGGATTGGACCAGGTAGCCTACGCCGGACACGTCGATGATGCAGCTCGACGCATCGAGGGAGTCTACACGGCCGGTGAGCAGGGCGATCAAGGCAAACAAGGCCTTCTTTTTTTGAAAAAAAAGAAGCAAAAAAACTTTGGTCCTGCTGTCGCGGAGTCTCCGGAGACGCCTACCCCGCGGCCAAAAGTTTTTTTGTTCTTTTTTTCAAAAAAGAACATTTCTACTATGCTTGCCTGTGTGCTGTGATCGCGTCCTGCAACGCCCGCAGCATCTCCGGCACCCCCTGCCCCGTGGCCCCCGACATGACGTGCACCACCTGGCCGGACGCGCGCGCCAGCGCCGCCCGCCGTGCGCTCATCTCGCGCGGCGCCATCGCATCGGACTTGTTCAGCACGATCAGCTCCGGCTTGTCCTCCAGCCCGGCGCCGTAAGCCGACAGCTCGCCGCGTACCGTGCGCCAGGCGTCCACCACCTCGCCCGCGGCGCCATCGACCATGTGCAACAGCACCGCGCAGCGCTCTACGTGGCCGAGAAAGCGGTCGCCCAGGCCAGCACCCTCATGGGCGCCCTCGATCAGGCCGGGGATGTCGGCCAGCACGAACTCCTCGGAGTTGGACAGGCGGATGACGCCCAGCTGCGGGTGCAGCGTGGTGAACGGGTAGTCGGCAATCTTCGGGCGCGCCGCGCTGGACGCGGCCAGGAAGGTGGACTTGCCGGCGTTGGGCAATCCGACCAGGCCCGCATCGGCGATCAGCTTCAGGCGCAGCCAGATCCAGCGTTCCTCGCCGGGCCAGCCCTTGTCGGCACGCCGGGGCGCGCGGTTGGTGCTGGTCTTGAAGTGGGTGTTGCCGTGCCCGCCGTCGCCGCCACGGCACAGGATCACCCGCTTGCCGGGCGTGTCGAGGTCGGCGAGCAGGGTCTCCTGGTCGTCGGCGAGGATCTGGGTGCCGATCGGCACGCGGATGTGCACGTCCGGGGCGCCGGCGCCGGTCCGGTCCGCACCTGCGCCGTTGCCGCCCTTCTTGGCGCGGAAATGCTGGGTGTAGCGGAAGTCGATCAGCGTGTTGAGGTTGGGGACGGCTTCGAAGACGACGTCGCCGCCGCGGCCGCCGGTGCCGCCGTCGGGGCCGCCGAACTCGATAAAACGCTCTCGGCGAAAGGCGATCACGCCGTCGCCGCCGTCACCGGAGCGGACGTAGATCTTGGCTTGGTCTAGGAACTTCATAGGGAAGGCCAGGGCTCTGCCCTGGACCCGCTGGGGCCAGTCGGCCCCAGACCCCGTTCCCAAGAAGAGCGATAAGAACGACGGGGTCCGGGGGGGATCGTTCCCCCCGGCGGGGCTGGCGCTAGGGCGCCAATGGTTCGAGCCTGCGGCGCCAGGGGCGGAGCCCCGGTGCTACTCGGCAGCAGCCGGCAGCTTCTCAACGGACACGTAAACCCGGTCATCCGCCCGAGTCTGAAACTTAACCCTGCCCTCGACCACCGCGAAGATCGTGTGGTCCTTGCCAAGCCCGACGTTGATCCCCGGCTTCCAGCGCGTGCCGCGCTGCCGGATGATGATGTTGCCGGGCACCACGGCCTCGCCGCCATACTTCTTGACGCCAAGGCGCCTGCCCTCGGTATCGCGACCGTTGCGCGACGAGCCGCCTGCCTTCTTGTGTGCCATCTGATCCTACTCCTGCCTCAGGCGGCGATGATGTCGGCCACCCGCAGCACGGTCACGTGCTGGCGGTGGCCGTTCTTGCGGCGGCTGTTCTGCCGGCGGCGCTTCTTAAAGATGATCACCTTGTCCAGGCGATCCTGCGCGATCACCGTCGCGGTGACGCTCGCACCGGCCACGACCGGCGTGCCGATGGTCACTCCCGCGTCGGAGCCCACGGCCAGAACGTCGGTGAACGTGAAGGTGGCGCCCGGTTCGGCCTCCAGCTTCTCGACCTTGAGTACCGCGTTCGGTGTGACGCGATACTGCTTTCCGCCAGTGCGGATGACAGCAAACATGATGAGCTCCGATGTGAACGCTCGACGGCGTTCAATTCTTATAGTTAGGGCGTCTGCGCGCCCCGAAGTCGGCGGACATAGTGCCTGAGCCTGCGCCATGTCAACCGACCCCGCATCGCATACGGCGGGATCGCACGTGTCTGCACGTCCCGAAATCTGCGTCCCTGCCTGCTGCCGCAAGACGCTTCGTCCGGCGGGCACCAACTCCGACGATCGCTCGGCAAGACCCGTGGCCAAGCTCGCCTTGCAGGCCCAGCAAGCAAAGGAAAGCGGTTCTTTTTTGAAAAATAGAACCAAAAAACTTTTGTTCCCTGGGTATTCGCTGAGGGAGAGTCCGCGACAGCAGGGACAAAAGTTTTTTGCTTCTTTTTTTCCAAAAAAGAAGGCCTTGCTTTCTACTCCGCCTTCCGCGATCCGCACCCGCTCTCAGTGTTTCAGCTTCCGGCGCCGCTGCTCGTCGGTCTGCCCGCTGATGCTCAGCACTTCCACCTCGACGATCGTCGGCAGCTGGTTCTCGGTATGCGACCCGTTGAGGTTCTGCGCTGCCGCCTGGCTCGCACCTGCCGTCGCGCCGGCCGCCTCCACCGAGGCTAGGCTGACAGAGGGCGGCGCTGCGTTGCCGGTGGTCTTGCCGCCGGCGGAAAAGCCGGTGGTGTTGGCCAGCCGTGCCGCCGCCAGGTTCAGGTTGCCCGAGGACCGCACGCCCGCCTCGCCGGCGTCGATGGTGCCGACCGGCGCGGTCAGGTCGATGTTGCCCGCCGGAATGCTGGGCAGCGGCTGTTCGGTGGCGATGCCGGCGCCGCTGGTGGGCACGGCCGGTGTCTCGACGATGTCGCCCACCTGGTCGTAGCTGATGATCGGCGGGTTGAAGACCACCGTGGTGCGCGCGCCGATGCCGGCGTTGATGTCGCCGGTCGCCGACCAGATCTGGATGTTGCCGCCGGCGTTGGTGAAGATTCGGCTCTTGCCGAGCAGCACGCTGCCGTCGGCGAAGACGTCGATGTTGCCCGACCCGTTGGTGATCAGGCCGGTGCCGCCGCCGGGGTTTGTGCTGCCGTTGGTGCCCAGCACCACCTGCCCGCCCGGGGCGAGCACATCGATGTCGCCGCCATGCTCGGTGGCGACGCCCGCGTCGTAGAGCTGGCTGGTGGGGTTGCCGGCGGTATCGGCGGGCCCGGTGGCCAGCGGGCCACTGGCCATGGTGATCGCACCGGTGTAGCCGGCCGGCTCGCCCAGGGTAGTGGTGCCACCGCTCGCGCCGGGCAACAGGGTGTCGATCGCCTGGCGGCCGCGGACGTAGTCGTGGAAGAAGCGGCTCGTGCTGTCGTTGTACTGCTGCCCGCTGACCAGCAGCTCGCCGTAGAACACGCCACGCAGGAACGCGTCCTGGTTCACCGTCGGCACGTGGGCGGGGTCGAGGAAGTAGGCGAGTGCGCCGGCCTCGTTACCGGTGTAGGCGTAATTCTGCTGCAACCACGCCAGCAGCTGGGCGGTGTAGGTCTGCTGCACCTTACCGTCGTTGGACACGGCG
Source organism: Acetobacteraceae bacterium (assembly GCA_965198755.1). Lineage (GTDB taxonomy): Bacteria > Pseudomonadota > Alphaproteobacteria > Acetobacterales > Acetobacteraceae > BOG-908. The sequence continues at coordinate 729,483 of OZ240673.1, read as the reverse complement.
GTGATCGGCAGGGCCAGGTTCCCCTGGTCGGCCGGGTTCAAATACAGGTCGGCAAACGCGGTGTAGGCGGCACCTGTGCCGATGCCGGCGTTGACGTCGATGCCGGCGCCGCCGGTCAGGCTGATCGGCGCGCCGCTCAACAGCGAGCCAAGGCTCTTGATGGAGCCGAACTGCAGCAGCGACTGCCCGCCCGGCCCGGTGAAGCCGATCTGCTGGATGTTGCGGCCGGCATCGACCTCCAGCAGGCCAGGGCCGCCCACGTAGAAGTAGCCGCTGAGGATGTCCTGGCCAGCGGAGACGACCGAGACGGACTGCGCGCTGGTGTTGAGGAACAGGTTGCCGCTCGTCGTGTAGACGCCGCTGATGTCGGATTGCTGGTTCTGCTGCAGCGTTCCGGCCGGCTGCGAGGGCCGGGTTCCGCTGTCGACGATGTCGCCGGCGGCGAGGATGCGCACCGGCTTGGCAGCAAGGTACCATTGCGGCAGCGTCTCGTCGGCGGCGGCGGCGAAGGTGAGCGTCTCGCCGGTGGTGAAGTTCAGGATGTCGCCGCCGGCGGCGTAGAACAGCGCCGGGGTGCTGGCTGCCTGCGCGCTGAGGTAGGGCGTCGTGGGCGTGTCCGGCTCCAGCGCGAACAGCGCCAGCGCGCTCTGGGTGGTGCCCCCGCCGACCCGCACGTTGGTGTCCTCAGGCAGTTGGAAGAATTGCGCGCCGGTGCCCGTCACCGCGGGGTTGAGCGGCGAGGACAGCAGGGCCGGGTCGGCACCCGAGAGGTCGATGGCGAAGCTGTTGGCCACGATCGAGCCGCCGGCGAGGAAGGCGACCTGCTCGTTGGCCGAGGGTGCCGTCTCGAGCGTGTAGACCAGGGCGTTCGCGTTCTGGTCCACGTGGCCCGCCGGGTTGCCGTAGACGATGTCGCCGGTCACCGCCGTGACGCTGAGTTGCGAGGGATAGACGTAGCGATCGTCGGTGGGCACCGCGTTGTAGTAGCTCGGCGCCGGCTCGCTCGTCGGCACCGAGACGGGTGTCACGTTGCCGCCGAACGTGGTCAGGCTGACGGCGGTGTCCGGCGTCCACAGCGAGAACGCCGTGTTCTCGCCGATATACGCCGCGTTCACGTCGCCCGGGGTGGCGATACGGGTGAGGTTCTGCTGTGTCACCCGGCCGGGGTCGCCGACCGCATCGACCACCAGGTCGCGGGCGGTATCGACCGACACGATCCCGTCTCCGGGCAGCAGCGTCACCCCCTCGCTGGCGGTATAGACGGGCGCGAACGGGTTGGCCGGACGCGGGTCGGTGCTGCCCGGGTTGATCGTCGAGCTGTAGGTCTCGTCCAACCGGCCAACCGCACCTGCCGTCAGCGTGATGTTGCCGCGCAGGTCCACCAGCACGCCGTCCAGGTCGTTGTTGGCGCCGGGCAGGATTGCTGCGTTGGCCAGCGTGTCGAGCGGGTTCAGCGTGCCGCCGACATGCAGCGTGAGGTTGCCGCCGCCGGTCTGCACCTCAGTGGTGGTGCCGTTGGACGATACCAGCCGGCCGGTCGAGCCCACGGCGACGATCAGGCCCTCGCCGCGCAGCGCGCTTGCACCGAAATCCGCCCCGCTGCGGTTGGTGGTCTGGCCGGCATCGGTGCCGGCCGAGACGGAGACGTTGCCGCCGCCCAGCGCGCCGATGCCCTGGAAGCCGACCAGCTGCACCGTGGGCGTCGTCTCGGCCGAACCGATGTCGCCGGGCGCGTAGGCATCCACGAAGGTGCCGAAGTTGATCCACCACGCGGTGGGCTGGCCGAACTGCGTGCTGCCCTGCCGCCAGAGCCAGTTGCCCACCGCGTCGCTGGAGACGAGGCCGGTGGCGGCGGTGCTGATGTTGGCGATCAGGTCGCCGGTGACGCTGCCCTGGGCTGCCACCAGAACGTCGCCTCCGTCGTTGGGGTAGTAGGCCTGGTAGGTGGCGTCGATGATCCGGTTGACCGTGGTGGCCTTGCCCCCCGGCGTGACGAAGCGGCTGTTGTTCACCCCGTCGCGCGCGGAGTCGTAGGCCGCGTTGGCGGCAGCACCGCCGGGCAGCGGGTCCTGCGTGCCGGCGGTGTAGATGCCGTAGAGCGAGCTCTGGTCGAAATCCCCGCCGGCCATCAGGCTGAGCGCGCCGGTGCCGGTGCGGATGACGCTGAAGGCAGGGTTGGCGTAGGCGGTGTTCGAGGTCGCCACCAGCTCGTGCTGGTCGTCGAGGATCAGGCTGCCCGGCTCCTGGTAGGCGGTGTTGGCCGGGGTGCCCGGCGCGCTGCTGGCGAGCACCGAGCGCGGCTGCACCGCCTGGGTGTCGGCGCTGGCCAGGTTGGCGCCGGAGACCAGTGCGATGTTCCACGATTGCGAGCCGGCCGGCAGCAACTGGGCCAGCGGGTAGATCAGGCCCTGCACCCTGTCACCGTCGGCGTCCGTGGTCACCGGCCGCAGCTCGAGCCGCTGCACGGCCAGGCCACCCTCGGTGACGAACTCCGGCGCGGTGTTGGACGGCAGAAAGGCGCCCACCGGCAGCGGCGCGGTGTTGCTGACCAGCGTGAGCGTGCTGTCGTCGAAGATGTTGAGCAGCGTGCCCTGCGGGACAAAGGTGTCGCTGGCCACCTGCACCGCCACCGGGAACAGCGAGCCGGCGGCGAACCGGCTGCCGGGTGCAATCAGCGTGCCGCCGGGCAGGAACGTGCCCGCCAGCGTCACCGTGCCGTCCGGCGCGGTGATCGCCGCGGTGGTGACGAAACCGCCGGCCGGGATGGTGATGCCGGTCGAACCCGGTGCGACGGCGAGCTTGGCGGCGAACGGGATGACGGTGTCGGCAGAGATGTTGGCCGAGTCGATGTGGATGCCGTAGTTCAGCGAGACCGCGCGGGCCTCGGAGAAGGTGGTGCCGGCCGCCAGCTCGATGTCGTGGGTGACCGACGTGCCGTGCTGGGTGGTGACCGTGAGGCTGGCGGGAAGCAGGATGTCGGCCGAGAGCGGGTCGGCCAGACCTGAGCCGGTGGGTGCGAGGATCACCCAGCCGGCATCGCCCGGCAGGTGGTCGGCGGCCTTGCTGTCCGGCGGCGGCGCGAAGCCGTCGGTGATGCTGCCGTTGACCACCAGGTCGCCGGCGGCGCGGAACAGGATGGCCCCCGGCTCGCCGGAGCCGGTCACGCCCGCCACCTGCTGCAGGCCGTAGCCGACGTCGGAGTAGCGGTAGCCGGACAGGTCCACATCGCCGCTGATGGTGATGGTGCCATGCGAGGCCTGCGAGCTGTCGACCTCCACGCCGGGGCGCAGGTGGAAGGCGGCGCCGTAGGCGGCCAGCCCGGCCAGGCGGGCGGTCAGCGCCGCGTTGGCGCCGGCGGCGTTGATGAATTGCCGGCTCTGCAGGTCGATCGCACCCAGCGAGACCACCGCGCCGGTTCCGTGCGGGTTGCCGGCATACTGGGCGGCGACGACCCCTTCGCTGCTCTGCGTCAGGTAGTTGGTCCAGGCGTACAGCGCGATGCTCTGCGCACCCGCAACATCGATCGGCGCCGCGGCGGTGATCGCCACGTCGCCGCCGGTGATGGCGGCCGCACCGATCCCCGCCCGCGGGACGTTGAGCACCAGCTGGCCCTGCGCGCCGCCCGGCACTGCGCCGTCCGGGTAGGTGAGGTCGACGGTGCCGCCCGCCAGCAGCAGCGAGCCGGCGGCCGAGGTCAGCGTGACCTGCGCGCGGTTCTCCGCGCCGATCGGCGCGCCGGTGCTGTCCACCGCCGTTTGCGTGGCGTGCGCGTCCAGCACGCCGGTGGCCTCCAGCGTCAGGTTCTGCTGCGCCGCCAGCACGATAGTGCCCGGCCTGGTGCCGGCCGCGTCGATGGTGCCGGCGACGTCGATGCTGCCCAGGTCGGCGCTGACGCTCACCCCGTGGGCGGCGACCAGCGGCGCGCCCGCGGCGTCGTTGCCGATGACGATGTTGGTGGTGACGGCGCCGGAGGGCCCGACATCGGTGCCGAGCTCGAACGTCCGGGCGGCGGTGAAGCCACCGGCGTCCAGCGCCGCGTTGATGTTGGCGAAGGCCGAGCCGCCGGCCGCCAGGTTCGGCGCCTGGGTCGTGGTGGACAGCGTGCCGGCGATGACCGTGAAGCTGCCGCCGGACTGGCTCGCCGGGGCGGCGCCCTGCAGGGTGCCGTCCACCGCCACGCCGCCGGCCAGCGCGTTCAGCACGATGCTGCCGGCGTAGGTGCCGGGCGAGGACACGTTGACCGCCGAGCCGGTGTCCAACGTGATGCTGCCGGCCGTGCTCTCGAGCGTCACCCTGCCGCCGGGAGTGTAGACGGTCTGGTCGAACAGGTGGACGGCGCGGCCGGACAGGTCGATCGACCCGCCGGCGGCGAGGTCGAGGTTGGTCTGTGCCGTCACGTTGAACTGGCCGCTGGGCAGTGCCACGGCGGTGGCCACCTGAACGCTGGCGCCGGTGACGTCGATCTCGCCGCCGAGCGAGGCCACGCTTGCGGTGCCCGCCTGCTGCGCCTGCGCGGCCGGCGACGTCTGGGCCGCAATCGGCGGTGGCGCGGCCAGGGTGACAGCGCCGCCGGCGGAGAGCTGCAGCACGGCGGCGGGCGCGGTGGTGACCAGCGGGGAGACGAGGTGCAGGTCGCCGCCGGTGCCCGGCTGGCCGAACACCGGCTGGCTGGCGTACACCGCGAGCGCGCTCTGGTTGTTGGCGGTGATCTCGCTGGTGCCGGTCAGCGTCACGGTGGCGAAGCCGGAGACCAGGCGGTTCAGCAGAAGCTGGTCGTCCGGCTGGCTCTGCGGACCGTAGCCCAACGTGATGGTGCCCGCGGTTATGGCGAGCTGGTCGGACAGGCCGGCCAGCCCCAGGCCGGTCTGGCCGCCGGGCAGCGCCGAGCTCAGCACCGGCTGGCCGCTGCTCAGCTGGGTGGTGGCCGACGTGGACACGCCGCTCCAGGTAAAGGCGGCGGCGTTGATGGTGGCGGTGGCGCCGGCGCTGCCCACGCCGTAGATCGCCGGCGTGTTCAGCACCAGGTCGGCCGCACCGGTGTCCAGCGCCACGCTGCCCAGCACGTTGACCTCCTGCGTTGCGGTCAGCGTCAGCACGCTGGACGCCGGCGTGCCCAGCGCCTTGCTGCCGTTCAGCAGGCCGGAGAGTGCCTGCGGGGTGATGCTGAGGCCCTGCGGCAGCAGGCTGGCATATTCGTGCAGCGCCGTGGCACTGCCGACGTTGATGTCGGCCACCGAGAGGGAGGCGTATCTGGCACCGAGGTTGGCGTTGCCGATGGTGACCGTGGTCTGCGAGGGGGCGGCGACGTTGAGGCTGCCGCCGGCCAGCAGGCCGCTGCCGTTGCCGACGCTGACCACCGCACCGTTGGCGCTGTCGGTGGCCGGCACGAACACCACGTGGCCGTTGGAGACGTCGATGACCGGGCTGGCGATGCCGCTGCCCTGGTCGTTGTTGAAGTAGTAGCCGCTGGTGGCGGTGTCGTAGGCCGCGGGGCCGGCGCCGATGGTGCTGATGGTGCCGCCCGGCAGCACCAGTATCTCGCCGGTGATCGGCAGGGCGTTCGCGTCCACCCGGTTGACCGAGGTGGTCAGCAGCACGTCGCCGGCGGTGAGCACCGCGTGCGGCAGGATGTTGACGCTCGCCGCGGTGGGCAGCACGTCGATTGTATTGGACGCGTTCGCATCGATTGCCAGCGTGCCGCCCAGCACCAGGCGCGGCAGGTCGAGCGCGCTCAGCACGCTGGCCTGCAGCACCACCTCGTTACCGTAGACCGGGTCGGTGGGTCCCACCACGGCGATGTTGGCCGTCGTGCTGACCTCCAGCGTGGCGCCGTAGCCGCCGGCGGCCCCGGTCACCGGGCCGGGCGGGGCCGGCGCGTCGAGCAGGGCGGACGGCGCGAAGCTCAGCGCCGCCTCCAGGCCGCGGCTCTCGGGATAGGCGATCACCCCGGGGTAGGTCAGGATCAGCGTTTTCGCATCTTCCGGCAGGAACGGCCGCGGCGCGCCGAACTGGGTGGCGGCCTGCGCCTCGAAGCTGTCGAAGCTCTCCTCGTCGTATTGCGAGAGCTGGCGAATGTTGGTGCCGCTGGTGAACAGGGCGGCGGCGGCCACCGGGCTGCTGACCGAGGTGTTGGCCGTGCCGAGGGTCACCGGGTCGATGGTCGTGAAGTTGCCGCGCGCCAGGTTGGTGTTGGCCGGCAGCGTGCCGGCGGTGAGCTCCACCCGGTAGCCGCCCGGCAGCAGGGCGTAGTACGCCGGCAGCAACGTGTAAGTGCCTGCCGCAAGGCCCGGCACCTCGCCGCCGAGGGTGATCTGCTCGCCGATGCTGGTGGCGCTGTAGGCGACGTCGCCCACGCGGGCCGGCGGCGCGTAGCCCGAGTTGTAGCCGGGCAGGACGGCGTAGACCGGGTCGGCGGCGCCGGACGGCTGGACGGCGCCCACCTGGGCGGCGGCGTTGGCAAGCGGGGTGCCGCCGGACAGGTTGAGCAGCGGCGTGGTCAGCACGTCCGCGGTGCCGCCGCGGCCGAAGATGAACCCCGCGCCGGTCAGCGTGCCGCCGCCGCGCAGGTCGATGGTCGCACCCTGCTCCACGTCGATCGACTGGGCGGTGACCTTGACGGCCGGGTTGAGCAGGCCGGGCGCACCGCCGCCCGGCACCTGGTAGGTGACGCCGTCGACCGTGCCGCCGTACGGGACGGCCTGGCCGTACAGGCTGACCGAGGTGACGCTGCCGGGCGCGAAGGTCACCTGGCTGGGGAAGACCACCGACGTCGCCGCTGCACCGTCGGAGAACGCGAGCGTGCCCTCCGGCGCGCGCACTACGCCGGCCTGCTCGATGGTGTCGGCGACGAAGCTGAGCGTGCCGCCCACCGAGTACGGCGGCGGCACCCCTGCCCCGCTGGCGTGCACGGTGATCGTGCCATCCTGGGTGACCGATTGCGGCCCGCCGTTCGTGTAGCGCAGGTTGTAACCGGCGACGACCTGGGCGGCGGCGGAGCTGGCCGGGTAGATCTGCGCGGCGTCGAAGGCGATGCTGCCGACGCTCTCGATGGCCAGGTTGCTCCCCGAGGTCACCGCCGAGCCGAGGAAGCGCACGTCGCCGGTGCTGTCAATGTTGGTCTGGCCGAACCCGAACGGCTGCAGCACCACCGCCTGGGACGGGAAGCCCACGCCGGCGACCGAGCCGCCCGACGAGGTGGTCGCCGCAGTTTTGGCGAATCCGGTGAACAGCCCGCCCAGGTAGAGCAGGTTGCTCTGGTCGATCAGGTCGGCCTGGATGGTGAGCGTGCCGAAGCTCTCGGTGGTGGGCGGGCTCGCCGCGACCAGCGCGGCGCTGGCACTCGTCTGGCCGGCCAGCTCGACATAGGGGGCGGCGATGCTTTCGTTGGCGATCGGCGAGGAGGCGCCGATGACGCCGGTGCTCAGCACGATGGCGCCCGGGGCGTGCAGTGCCACGTCGCCCTCGAAGACCACCGCACCGGTCTGCGCGCCCACATCCACGCTGGCGAACCCGCCGGACTCGATCTGCGCCTGCGAGATCCTGGCCAGGCCGAACGTGTCGACCGGGCTGACCTGGCCCACCTGCAGGCTGTCGGGCTGCACCTGCACCGTGCCCTGGGTGATCAGCACCTGCTGCGGCACGTACAGGTAGGTCGGGTAGTTGCTGAACTGGCTGACCAGGGCGGCATCCAGGCTGACGGACAGGGTGCCGCCGGCGGCACCCGCGGCGCCGGCGCGCGCGATGGCGGTGCCGTCCAGCGCCACGCCGTCGATCGAGTCGAGCGAGATCGACCCGCCGTTGCCGGCCAGCCTCACCTGGCGGGACTGCGGCAGCAGGCTGGGCTGCTCGGTGTTGGGGATCACGTCCACCAGCGCCTGCGCGCCGTCGGCGTCCAGCATGGCGCCGGGCCGCACGATCACCTGTGCGAGGGTGGCGAGCGAGGGCGAGGTGCTGCCCACCGCGATGGTGCCGCCGGACGTGGCCAGGCCGAAGCGGCGGCCGGCCGGGTCGGTCTGCACGACCGCCTGGCCCGAGACGTCGAGCAGGCTGCCCGCGGCCAGCCAGACCGACGTGCCGGGCAGGTAGGCCGGACTCGGCTGCGAGGGAATCGGCGCGGTGGTCGAGCCGCCGGAGCCCTGCACGTGGGTGTTGAACACGCCGATGCTGCCGCCGTGTGCGGTGAGCGTGCCGAAGACGCCGACGGTCTCGAAGCCGGCCAACGTGATCGAGCGGCCAGGGTCCACGCTGACGCCGGCGCCGGCGCCGATGGTGACCGCGCCGCCATCGGCATTCGGCAGGGTGACGCTGTCCGGCGCGCCGGGGTAGCCGGCGCCCAGCACGGACAGCAACGAGATGCTCGCACCCGCCCGCTCGGCCAGCACGTCGGTGCTCCGCGTGGGCGTGTAGAGCGGCGGCAGCATTACGCTGTAGGCCGCTGACGGGTCGCTGCCGGTAGGCAGGCTGGCACCCTGGTTCAGCACGTAGATCGGCTCGGCGGCGGTAAGCTGCTGGCCGGGCAGCACGTCCACCCCGCCGAAGCCGTTGATCACGTAGTCGGAGAAGCCGCTGGACAGGACGGCGGTGTCGAGCGTGGTGCTGCTGAAGTAGACCTGCCCGCCGGTGCCGAACTTGAACGCGGGCCCGGTCAGGCTGAGCGTGCCGCCGCCGGCGCTGCCGTAGCCGGCGAAGGTGGCGTCGGCCACCAGCAGGGCAACGTTGGGGTGGTTCTGCTGGCTGTCGACGTCGGCGGTGATGCTGACCGAGCCGCCGCGCCCGGTGACCGCGCTGCCGTCCTGGGCAAAGCCACCGCCGGACGAGACGTCCACGCGCCCGCCGGCCTGCAGCGCCACGCCGCCGGAGTTCTGGATGGTGATGGACCCGCCGTTGGCGTAGGCGAGGCTGGCGCGGCTCGCCGGGTCGATCAGCGCGTTGGTCCACACGCCGCGCGCGTCCAGCACCGCGCCGGCGGCCAGCGTCACGGAGGGCACGGTGTTGACCGGGATCACCGTCGCCGTGCCGGATGCCGAGCCCGACCCGGACCCGCCCGCGGTGCCGGAGCCGACCGGCAGGCCGGTCTCGATGTTGATGCGGCGCAGCGGCGGTGCGAGCTGCAGCCCGACCGGCGCCCCGGTCGAGGCGAGCTGGTCGCTCAGCGTGATGCTGCCGCTGCGCGCGGTCAGGCCGGCGGCAACCACGATGCCCGAGCCGGTCAGCGACACGCTGCCGCCATCGGCCACCGTGACGGGCGCGTTGACGGTGACGCTGCCGCCGGTGCCCACGCTCAGCGTGGCGAAGCCGTCCGCGTCGAGCACCTCCGCGTCGAACACCGCGGTGTTGGCCAGCGGTGCGGCCAAGGTGCCGGCCGCGAGCGTGCCTGCCGCGAGGGTGCCGGCCGCGCTGGCCGGCAACGCGCCGGCCGACAGGGCGGAGGCGAAAACCACCTGGGTGGGCAGCGTCAGCGTCTGCAGCGTGCTGTCGAGGTAGTTGCCGAAACGCAGGGTGCCGGCCTGCGGCACCACGGACTGCGCCAGTAGGTAGGGGTCGGTCACGCCGGCGGGGCGCTGGCCGAGCTGGTACTGGCCCACCGTCACCCCGGCATAGATCGGGCCCTGGACCTGCGCCGTGCCGGCGGCGATGGTGATGCTGCCGGCGTCGCGCCCGACGGTGTAGCCCGGCTCCTCGAGGGTGGGCGGGGTCAGCAGCGGGCTCACGTAGTAATCGGTCACCCGCCAGCGCGGGTAGGTGGTCACCTGGCCGCCAAAGACGCCGGTGTAGACGAGGTCGGCAGGGGCCTGGTTGATGTTGTAGACCTGCCCGTCGCTGGCCTGCACGTAGGTCTGCTGCACCGGGCCGGCACCGTAGGCGACGGTGCCGCCCTGCAGGTTGATCACCGCCTGCGGCTGGGTGACGATGCTGCCCGCCTGGGTCCCGAGCGAGACCGGGTTGGGGCTGCCCATCTGCCCGGTGACCTCGACTGCGAACTGCGCGGCCTGCAGCGTCACCTGGCCGCCGATGGCGGTCCACTCCAGGATCCCGTGCGGCACCAGGCCCAGGTAGCCGGAGACCTCGAGCAGCCCGCCCGGCGTGTAGATGTTGCCGGCGAACGCGCCGCTGGCGACCTCCACCAAAGTCTGCTCGTCGACGTAGACGTTGCTGCCCTTCAGCGCGCCGTCGCGGTTGGCGGCACTGTCGCGCAGCTGGAACGGCTGGACGTTGGCGAACAGGTCGTTGACGCTGGCCGACAGCGTGGCGCTGTCGCTGGTGCCCACGCCGGTCGGATACAGCGAGAGGTCCAGCGCGCTCGACGCGAGGTGCGCGCCGCTGGTGCCGGAGACGTCGAGGTTGGCGCCGTTCTCCAGCAGCACCCGGCTGCCGCCGGCCACCGCGATCTGGCCGCCCTGGGCCAGGACCAGGGCGCCGGCGCCGATGTCGATCCCGCCGCCGCTGGACAGCTCCACCCGGCTCTCGCCCAGCTGGTCGGCCAGCAGGCTGGTGTTGTTGAGCGACAGCGTGCCGGTGACGTTGCCGGACGCGGCGTCAGCCTGCGCCTGGGTCAGGCGCTGGGCGTTCAGCACGGCGCTGTTGGCGATGTTGCTGGCGCGCTGGCTGTCCAGCGCGGTCAGGCCGTTGTCCTCCGGCAGGATCTCGGTGACCGAGCCGGGCGCCAGCGTGATGCTGGAGGTGGGATCCGAGCCGTCGTTCGGGGTGAGCAGGTGGATGGTGCCGCGGGTGTCCACCGTGGTGGTCGATAGCAGCGCGCCGGACTGGGTGATGCTGTGGCCGGCCAGCGTGATGTCGCCCTGGTCGGCCACCACGATGCCGGCGTTGGCGACCGAGCCGGATAGGAAGACAGCGTTGACGGCGGACGGCGCCGGCGCGCCGGTCACGTTGCCGATCGGGTAGTTGGTGGTGGCCACCTCGCTGCCCAGCGTGGTGGACAGGGTGTTGCCCTGAGTGGTCGAGCCGGTGGTGCCCTGGCGCAGGAAGAACTGGGTGCCGGCGGCCAGCACTGTCTGGCCGAGCGGGGTGGTGATGACGCCGTTATTGGCGACGTTGCCGCCCAGCAGCATGACGTAGCCGCCGCCGTTGCTGCCGGCTGGCGCCGGCGTCTGGATCGCGGCACCCGGTGCCACCGTGATGCTGGCGTTGCTGCCGTTCTTGAATGTCGGCTGGTAGTTCAGGTTGAAGCCGGTGACCGGGTCGGTGGGCCTGCCGTCGGAACCCACCACCGTCTGGGCGCCGTAAAGGTTGAAGGTGGTCACCCCCGAGGCCGTGCTGGTGAACTGTGAAGCGGCGATGTCGGCAGTCGCCGCGATCAGCGAGCCCACGTTGACCGTGGAGCCGGCGGAGAACGCGATGCCATTGCGGTCCAGCACGTACACCTTGCCCGGCGCGGTGATCGAGCCGAGGACCTGGCTGCCGCTGACATCGGGGTCGAGCACGGTGTTGATCACCGTCCAGGAACTGGCGAGCGAGCCGCCGGCGCTCTGGTCGAAAGCAAGCTTTGTGTGGGCGCCGACGTTGAAGGTCTTCCAGGTGAGCTGTGCCAGCGCCTGGTTCTGCGTGACGGTGACGGTGACGCCGCCCAGCGTGGCCGCTGTGGTGGGCAGCGCCGCGCCCCTCCAGGTGGGTCCCCCGGCGAGCGCGCCGGGTGCGGCCTGCAGCCCGGTGCCGGGGCCGTAGCCGTCGACCACGATCGGGCTGGCGCCGGCGGAAGCCGGCGGGCTGGCCAGCGCGTCGGCCAGGCTGCGGAAGCGGCTGGCCGCCGTGCTGAGGTTCTGCGCGCCCAGGCTCGCCTGCTGGCTGGCGGTGACACCCACCGCCGGCGACGTGGCCGCCTGCGCGGCTGCCTTGCCGGACAGCGCCAGCGCCTGGCTGAGCGAGCGGAACGGCGCCGCCTGCGCGTGGGACGGCGCGGAGGCCGACGCGACCACGAGCGCGCCCAGGCTGGCACTGTGCAGCAGCGCGGACCGGCGGCGGGCGGCGGCGGCGGCCGGACGGAGGCTTGGGATGCTGGACAACGGGCCGCTCACGGTTTGTTTGACGTGGCTGCTTACCAGAGGCGGCGTGGCCTTCGCAGCGTCGGGGCGCCGATGGAAGCCGTTGTCATGGAAGCTTCACGTAGCGGGGGGGAAAGCTTCACGTAGCCGGGGGAAGCTTCACGTCGCGGGCAACTCTGCCATACCGTCGGAAAGCCGCAAAAAGCTTTTCCGCGCGACGCCGTGGACTCTGCCGCCGCGTGCGGCGGCACAGGCGCGGCAGGCAGCCGTACTTGTGGGGCAAGCCGCGCTCTGATACAGCGCGCCGCTTAATCTATTGCAGTATTGTGGCGATCCGGCATCAGCCCGCGCCCGAGTGGAGACTACGCGTATGGCCGTCCCGAAGCGGAAAACCTCGCCGAGCCGCCGCGGCATGCGCCGCAGCCACGAGGCCCTGCCCCGCGAGGCGCATGCCGAGTGCAGCAATTGCGGCGAGCTGAAGCGGCCGCACCACATCTGCTCGTCCTGCGGCCACTACGACGGCCGTGAAGTGGTGGGCGCCGGCAAAGCCCTGAAGGGCGCCGTACGCGTCTGACGCCGGTGCCGGGCAGCCCCTAGAGATGGCCGCCGACCGGGCCCGCACGCCTCTGCCACCCGCCGAGCCGTTCAGCCTGGCGGTGGACGCGATGGGCGGCGACCATGCGCCGGAGACCGTGGTGCGGGGCTTGAGCATCGCCTCCGAACGCCATCCGGCCGCCCGCTTCCTGCTGGTGGGTGACCAGGCGCGGATTGCCCCGCTGCTGGACTCCTGCACGCGGGCGCGCGGCGTCTGCACGCTGCGCCACACCCCCGACGCCATCACCGCCGACTGCAAGCCCACCGTGGCACTGCGGCTGCGCCAGGCCAGCATGCGGCTGGCGATCGACGCGGTGGCCAGTGGCGAGGCGCATGGCGTAGTCTCGGCCGGCAACACCGGCGCGCTGCTCGCACTCTCCAAGATCGTGCTGAAGACGCTGCCCGGCATCGACCGGCCGGCGATGGCGGCGATTATGCCCTCCGCCCGGGGCGACGTGGTTATGCTCGACCTGGGTGCCAACATCGCCTGCGACACCCGCAACCTGGTCGAGTTCGCGCTGCTGGGCGACATGTTCGCCCGCACCGTGCTGGGGCTGACCGCGCCCAGCATCGGCGTGCTGAACGTGGGCGCCGAGGAGGGCAAGGGCGACGACCAGGTGCGCGGTGCCGCCGAGGTCATCCGCCGCAGCCACATCGGCGCGCAGTTCCACGGCTTCGTCGAGGGCCACGACATCGCCGCCGGCACCACCGACGTGATCGTCACCGACGGCTTCACCGGCAACGTGGCGCTGAAGACCGGCGAAGGCGCGCTGAAGCTGATCGGCGACCTGCTGCGCCAGGTGTTCGCCACCAACCTGTCCACCAAGCTGGGCTATCTGCTGGCGCGGCCAGGACTCGACCAGCTGCGCGTCTGGCTGGACCCGCGCCGCTACAACGGGGCGGTGATGCTGGGATTGAACGGCGTGGTGGTGAAGTCCCACGGCGGCACCGACGAGGAAGGCTTCGCGCACGCGATGGATCTGGCTCTGGACATGGTGGAGCACCGCTTCAACGACCGCATCCGCGAGGGACTCGGCCGGCTGGGCGGCATGATGGCGTCGCAGGTGCCGGCGCACGTGTCGGGTGCTGCCGCCGCGCTGGAAGCGGCGCGGTCGTAACCCATGAGGCGGGCGCGTATTGCGGGAGTCGGCAGCTACCTGCCGGAGCGGGTCGTCACCAACGACGAGCTGGCCAGGACGGTGGACACCTGCGACGAGTGGATCGTCTCGCGCACCGGCATCCACCAGCGCCATCTTGCCGGGCCGCACGAGACGGCCACCTTCATGGCGGCGCGCGCGGCCGAGGCCGCACTGGCGCAGGCCGGCGTTGCGGCCAGCGCGGTGGACGCGATCATCCTGGCCACCGCCACGCCGGACGACGCGTTTCCGGCCACCGCCGTGCGGGTTCAGGCGGCGCTGGGCCTGTCCACCGGCTTCGCCTTCGACGTGAGTGCAGCGTGCAGCGGGTTCATCTACGCGCTCGCCATCGCCGACGCGTTCATCAGGGGCGGCTCGGTCCGCACCGTACTGGTGATCGGCAGCGAGGTGTACTCGCGCATCCTCGACTGGTCCGACCGCAACACCTGCGTGCTGTTCGGCGACGGCGCCGGCGCGGTGGTGCTGCAGGCCGATGAGGGCGGCGCCGGTATCCTGTCCACCCACCTGCACGCCAACGGCGAGCACGCGGGCATGCTCTACGTGGACGGTGCAGTGGGCCAGAAGGAGCGGCCGGGCCACCTGGTGATGAAAGGCCAGGAGGTGTTCCGCCACGCGGTGGCCAAGCTGGCCGCCGTGGTCGACGAGGCGCTGGCCGCAAACGGCCTGTCCCACGCCGACGTGGACTGGCTGGTGCCGCACCAGGCTAACCGGCGCATCATCGACAGCATGGGCAAGAAGCTCGGGCTTCCGGCCGAGCGGGTGGTGGTGACGGTGGACCGGCACGCCAATACGTCGGCCGCGTCAATCCCGCTGGCGCTGGCCGAAGCGGTGGCGGACGGGCGGATCAGGCGCGGGCAGCTGGTGCTGATGGAGGCGCTAGGGGGTGGGCTGACCTGGGGCTCGGCACTGGTGAGGTTCTAGGCAGACAAGTCAGCCGGCAACGCGCGAGCAAAGGGCGTTGCCGGACCGGCGGTTTCGGGGCAGACACCGCCGTTGACGTTGGACTCGTGGCAGAAAGCAAGCAGTCCTTTTTTGAGAAAAAGGACCAAAAAACTTTTGTTTCTCTTGCATTTGCAACAGTCGGGTCGCCCCCGGACAGACGCGCGTGCTGGATGTGCGGGGGGAAAGCAGAGTTTCTTGCTTCTGTCTTCAAAGAAGAACACCTTGCCTGCTTCCGCAACGGTCACTCCGCAAGCCAGCTGGTTTGATATCGGCGGCCGGAAACACTGACCCCTGAGATGGTTGGCGGCGAGAAAGCAAGGCCTTCTTTTTCGAGAAAAAGAAGCAAAAAGCTTTTGTCCCTGCTGTCGCGGACTCTCCCGCAACTTACGCCCGAGGGAACAAAAGTTATCTGGTTCTTTTGTTCAACGAAACTGCTTTCTTTACGTGGCGCCGGTCGATGTCGCGGGCGGCTGGTTCGACATAGAAGAAAGCTGGATGCTGCAGCCGCCCAGCCATGACGCCTCGAGCGCCGGCACGTCCGCTTCAAAACTTCCTCGCGCCGCTCAGGCATCTCTGTCCGGAGGTGCACGCTGCAGGAATGTCCGCGACAGCGGGAGTAAAAGTTTTTTGCTGCTTTTCTTCAAAAAAGCAGGCCTTGCTTTGCTTGCTGAGCGACCAGACGGAAGCAGGCCGGAAACCAACCTAAATCAACGGCCGTAAATCCTGATCCACATCAGGCAGGCCTGCTTTTTTTCAAAAACAGCAAAAAAACTTTTGGTCCTGCTGTCGCAAATTCTCCTCCAACGAGTACTCCAGGAACAAAAGTTTTTTGGTTCTTTTTTTCAAAAAAGAACCGCTTTCTTGCCTTTTACCAGTCAAGGCCTGGGGCGATTGTTATCACTGTCGCGCTTCGCTGAGCGTGAATAACAACGAGAAATATATATTGTCAGAGAGCAGCGACAACAAACGGAGCAACGCGAGGCAAAACCTTCGTGGTCAGTCGCGCCGCCGCGCTGACGCCCTGCGTGGGACGTGACTTTCCCGATCAACGCCACCGCGTGCGCAAATCCGCCACGTGGCACGCCAGCCCGCCCGCCAGGCAGGCACACACCCAGCCCCACCAGGCGCCCGCCATGCCCAGCCGCATTGCCAGCAGCAGGCACGCGCCTGCCGCCAGGTTCGCCAGCAGGTCGCCGGGCCGCACGCCCCGCCCGGTGGCGCGGAACAGCGCGACCAGGATGGCGGCCTCCATCACCACGCCGGCGAGGATCAGATCCAGCAGCCGTCCACTGGCGAGGAGCGCCCTCACCCTGCCCCAACCTCCCCCGCGAACGATGCGATGAGGGCGGCCGTGCCTGCCGGATCCTCCTCGTGCGAGAGGTGGCCCAGGCCCTGCTGCACCAGCATGCGCGCGCCCGGGACCATCGCGGCCAGGCGCTGGGAGTCGGCGGGCGGGATCGCGCGGTCGGCCGAGCCCGCCACCAGCAGCAGCTTCGGCCGCAGCCGCGGCAGGTCGCGCACCAGGGGAGCGAGGTCCCAGCCCGCCATCATCCGCAGGGCGCCGGCGGCGTGGCCTGGCATGCGCAACAGCTGCGCGTAGAGTGCGACGCCTTCCGCGTCCAGCCGCGACCCGGTGCCGGCCAGCAGCCGGTCGACCATCCCCGGGTTGCGGGCGCGCCAGACGAACAGCTGCGGCAGGATCGGCAGGTCCACCAGCAGCCGCGCCAGCGGCGCGAACACCTGGCCGGCCGGACCGCCCAGCGGCAGGAACGCGCCGTTCAGGCTGACCAGGCCGGCCGGGTCGGCGGTCCCGTCCAGGCACATTCGCGCCAGGATGGCCGCACCTGCGGAGTGCCCCACCGCCATCGCCGGTGCGGCGCCCAGCACCTGCAGCAGCCCGGCCAGGTCGCGCGCCATCCCCGGCAGGGTCAGGCGGTGGCGCGACGGGATCTGGGTGAAGCCGTGGCCCGGCAGGTCGGCCGCCAGCACGTTGAAATGCTGTGCCAGGACCGGCATCACGCCGCGCCAGGAATGGGTGGACGCCCCGGTGCCGTGTACCAGCAGCAGGGTTGGGCCGTCGCCCATCTGCTGGACGTGCCAGGTGATCCCGTCGGCGCGCACGAAACGGCTGGCTTGCCGGTTCGGCCAAGCGGGACCGGCCTGCGCCCACGTGGCGGGCGGCGCGGCGGCGGCGTTCACCGGCGGGCTGCGGCGCGAACCGCCGAGGAGACGGACGCAGCGTTGGCATAGGGCAGCGGGATGTAGAGCGCGCCCATGTCGCGGGCCAGGCGGCCCGCCTCGGCCGCCGGCCTGGGCGAGATGTCGAGCACCAGGCTTGCCATGCCGGCGGCGCGCACGCGCCTGGCCGCCTGCGCCGCCTCCGCACCCGCCGCGTCGCGTCCGGCGGTGCCGGCCCTGGTGACGTTGGCCCGCCCGTCGGTCAGAAGCACCAGGGTGGGGGCCGCGCCGCCGCGCCTCGCCGTCTCCGCCAGCAGGAAGGCAGCGTCGATGCCGGCGGCGAGCGGGGTGCCGCCGCCGCCCGGCAGTCCGGCCAGGCTGCGCTTGGCTCGCACCAGCGAGCGTGTCGGCGGTAGCAGCACCTGCGCGCTCCGGCCGCGAAACGCCACCACGGCGACCTGGTCGCGCCGCCGGTAGCAGTCCGCCAGCAGCAGCTCGACGGCGCCCTTTGCCTCGGCGAGCCGGTTGAGCGCGGACGAGCCCGACGCGTCCACTACGAAGATGGTGGTGGTGCGGCTGCGCGCCTCCATGCGTGTGACGCGGAAATCGTCGCGGCAGAGCAGGACGCGGCCCGGGCTCAGGCTCGGGTCCGGCGCGGCGGGGCCCGGGCTGAAATCCGGCGCGGCGGCGTCGGACCCTGCCATGGCCGCCACTGTCTGGGCGGCCTGGCGCCGGCGCAGCGCCTGCCAGGGAGCAGCCGCGCGCAGCGTCTCGATGAGGTTCAGCCTCGCACCGCGCTCGGGTGGGGCCGCGCGCACGCCCACCGGGCGGCCGCGTTGGGTGGTCTTCTGCGCGGCACCCAGCCTTCCCGCCGGACCGTTGCTGCGAAAGTCACGCGTCTGCAGCCGGGCCAGCAATCCGGCCGGTATGGCGGCACGCGTGGCATCCAGAAGCAGCTCGGTGGCCTGCGTCACGCCGCCTGGCGTCTGAGCCTCGTCCTGGCCGGCGGCGTCAGTGCGGCCGGGCTCGGGCTGGTCCGGTGGGCTCGCCGGAGGCTGCGTCTGCGCCGCTGGTGGCTGCGCCTCGGCAGCCTGGCTGTGATCCGCCGGCTGGGTGTTGCCGGGATCGGCTGCGTCTGGCGGCACCTCCTCGGCCGCCGGCAGCGACGTGGCGCGCGGCGCCAGCACCAGCCGGGCCGCCAGCGCGGCGTGCGACAGGCCGACCACGCCCTCCCCGGCCAGCGCCGCCGCCGCCCTGGCGGCCCGCAACGCCAGCAGCGGTGCCCGCGCCGAGCCGATTCCGAGCGCCAGCGCGGTGGCGCACAACGCCTGCATCACCTCGTCCGGCACCTCGACGCCCGGCAGCAGGGCCCGCGCCTCGGCCAGAGCCTGGCAGTCGAGCGGCCGGGCCGCGGCGTCCCGGTAGGAGAGGTCGCCCAGATCGACGTGGAACGCCAGCCTGTCGAGCAACGCTGCCGGGCAGGCCTCGTCGGGCCCGGCACCCTCGTCCAGCGCCACCAGGCCGAACCCGGCGCCGGTGTCCAGCGCAGCCGCCAGCCGGCCAGCGAGCCCCGGCGCGATGCGTTCGGCCATCACCGCCACCACCACGCCGCCCTGCGCCCCGGCGAGCAACCCGCGCGCGGCGACCGGACGGCCGGCTTGCAGCGTGGCGGCCAGGTCGAGGCCGCCGAGCAGCGCCGCGTCGCCGATGCCGGCCGGCATCCGCCGCACGACCGGGAACGTGTCGGCCAGGCGCTGCAGCCAGCCCGCCCGCACCGGACCTGCCTGGGCGCGGACGCACACCCCGCCCAGCCCCGCGTGGTCCACAACCAGCAGGTCCAGCACGCTGCACGCATCTGCCCAGACGGCCGCGTGTTCGTTCGGCGCGGCTGGCTCGGCGGTGGACCCGAAGCTGTCCCCGGCGCCTGCCGGCGGCGGCGCAGGATCACCCGGCGTGGGGCCCCGTCCTGGTGCCACGCGTCCTGGCGCTCGACTTCCTGGCTCTCCGCTTTCCGGCGCCCCGCTTCCTGGCTCTCCGCTTCCTGGCTCTCCGCTTCCTGGAGCCACGCTTCCTGGCGCGTGCTGCGCCTGCGCCAGGCCAGGCGCCGCGCTAAGCATCGGCGAAGACCTCGCCCATCGCGCGGGTCACGCGGGCGGTGGAACCCGATTCGTCGAGCGGGTCGCGCCGCAGCCGGTGGCGCAGCGCAGAGGGTGCCGCCTGGCGCACATGCGCGTCGGTGGCCGCCGGCGCGCCGTCCAGCGCGGCAAGAACGCGGGCCACGCGCAGCAGCGTCAGCTCCGCCCGCAGCCCGTCGGTGCCAAGCGCCATGCACAGCCGGGCCGCCTGCTCCAGCACCGCGTCGGGCACCTCGACGCCTGCCAGCAGCGCGCGCGCCGCCTCGATGCGCTGCCGCAGCCTCTCGTCCTCCACGCGCCAGGTGGCGGCGAACGCCGCCGGGTCGCGCTCGAAGGCGTCGCGCCGGCGGACGATGTCGATGCGCGAGGCGATGTCGCCCGGCGTGCTCACCTCCACAGAGAGGCCGAAGCGGTCCAGCAACTGCGGCCGCAACTCGCCCTCCTCGGGGTTACCGCTGCCGACCAGCACGAAGCGCGCCGGGTGGCGCACGCTCAGCCCCTCGCGCTCGACCACGTTCTCGCCCGACGCCGCCACGTCGATCAGCAGGTCGACCAGGTGGTCCTCCAGCAGGTTAACCTCGTCGATGTAGAGGAAGCCGCGGTTGGCGCGCGCCAGCAGCCCAGGCTCGAAGGCGCGCTCGCCCCGCGTCAGCGCGCGCTCCAGGTCCAGCGCGCCCACTACGCGGTCCTCGGTGGCACCCAGCGGCAGGTCCACCACCGGCACCGGGGCGGCCTGTGCGGGCAGCGGTTCGGCGCGCGCTGCGCACTCCTCGCAACGCGCAGCACCTGGCCTTGGATCGCAACCGTAGCGGCAGCCGGCCACAACCTGCATCGGCGGCAGCAGCGCGGCCAGCGCGCGCACCGCCGTGCTCTTGCCGGTGCCGCGGTCGCCGAACACCAACACGCCGCCAACACTGGGGTCCACGGCCGCCACCATGAGTGCCCGCTTCATCTCGTCCTGTCCGACGATGGCCGAAAACGGAAAGCACGTGCGCATGTCTTGGTCTCCCTGGCGCCACTCATATCGGGCCGGGCTTGCGCTGCAACAGCGGCGGGTGGCGGTGCTGGTCCAGGCAAGGGTAAGGCAAGGCCTGCTTTTTCGAAAAGCAGCGAAAACTCTGGGTTCTGCTGACGAAGTGTGCCTGCGTCGCGCGCTCTCCGGCGCCGGTGTGTTTCGCTCTGTGCTTTAAAGAAGGCATCGCTCGGCAGGCGTGCCAGCGGTCGAGATCTTGGCCCTGGCGCCAAAACACGCAGGTGACAGGACTCGGGGAAACTGCTTTCAGTGGGCTTGGATTTTGGGGAACCGACCAGGATGAACACGTCTGAGCTGATCGAACACGTCGCCTCCAGCGCCGGTCTTGAGAAGTCGCAAGTGCGCAAGGCCCTCGACGCGGTGACCGCGGCGATCACCTCGGCCGCGAAAAGCGGCGACTCGGTAGCATTGGCGGGCTTCGGCCAGTTCAGGGTGAAGGACATGCCGGCGCGCCAGGGCCGCAACCCGGCAACCGGCGAGACGATCGAGATCGCGGCGGCGCGGAAGCTGACGTTTGCGCCGGCCAAGGCGGTGAAGGATTTGCTGAACGATTAAGCCTTTCGTGGTGCTCGCGAATTCCACCGGCGGGTATCAGGCGACAGTAATCTCGGCTCAGGACCAGGAGCTTGTACGCGGCCCAGGAACGTGGCGGTTGAAATCACGGCGTTCCGGGCGCGAACTCGCTTTCGAACAGAAAGCGCCTGCCTAGCCCTTCAGGGTCGCCCTGATCGCCTCCAGCTCACCCAACGCCAGCACCAGCGCCGCCCGCAGCCGCTCCGCCTCGGTCTGCCGCCTGGGCTGCGTTGCGGGCGCCACCGGCATCACGAGCTGCATCTGCGGAGCCGCCTCGCCCCGTGCGCGCTCCGCCTCGGCTTCCAGGCGTTCGGCCTCGTTGGGCGGCGGGATGTTGTCGGCCAGTTGGCCGCCGCCTTCGCGCAACAGGCGCTGCACGCCCTTGATGGTGTAGCCGTGGATGTAGAGCAGGTCGGACACCCGGCGCAGCAGGGTGATGTCGTCCGGCCGGTAATAGCGCCGGCCGCCGCCGCGCTTGAGCGGCTTGACCTGCGGGAACTTGGTCTCCCAGAAGCGCAGCACGTGCTGCGGGATGTGCAGCTCGTCGGCTACCTCGCTGATCGTGCGGAACGCACCGGCCGCCTTACGCAGGCGCAGGCGGCCGCCGTCCTCGGTGAGTGCCTCCGGCGGTGGCGGCACGCCCAGCCTGTCGTTTACCGCCGCAGGGCTCATTCGTCGTCGCCGTCCGGGATCGCCTGGCCGTTGATCTGCGCCTTCAGCACCTGGCTCGGCCTGAACACCAGCACCCGGCGCGGCATGATCGGCACTTCGACGCCGGTCTTCGGATTGCGGCCGATGCGCCGTCCCTTCTGCCTGATAGAAAAGGTGCCGAACCCGCTGATCTTGACGGATTCCCCTGCTTCCAACGCGGCGGAGACACGCTCCAGCACGCCCTCCAGCAGGTCGGCGGATTCGTTGCGCGACAGGCCGACCTGCGCGTAGATGCGTTCAGCCAGGTGCGCGCGGGTTACGGTATTCATGTCGGCAGGTTAATGTGGCCGTGCGCGTGCGTCAACGAAATGACTTAGGATCAAGGCGTTACGCTGGAACGCAACAGTCGGTCCCGTCTCGAAGAGTGAACCAGGACGTTTTGCTCTCCCGGCATACATCTCTGGCGATCCCGCTACGGCCGCGACACACGCCTCTATGCTTGGCGGATCTAAGCTCGCAGCGAACACCATATCCCACTAGGGTCGCACTCCGAGATTTCCCTCAATATAAGCAGCTTGGGCTGGCCCGATGACCTGCTCAGGGCGCGCGAAGCGATTGCCAAAGGCGCTTGCCTTGAACAGGCCATCTGGACGGATGACCATCGCGCGTCGAAGGCGAGCCAGTCACACGGTGGCTCTGCAGGTGCTCGCTTCACCACTTGGATCCGCCGTTCTTTTCTCGATGAGGCCTTGCTTCTGCCTCTAGCATCATCTGTAAACTTAGGCTTACAGTTTCGATCATGACGCACGTCAGTTCACCCGATCATCTTGACCCCCGTCCGCACGCCGTCGTCATCGGCAGCGGCTTCGGCGGCCTGGCCGCGGCGGTTCGCCTGGGCGCCCGTGGCTACCGGGTGAGCGTGCTGGAGCAGCTCGATGCGCCCGGCGGCCGTGCCTACGTCTACCGGCAGGACGGCTTCACCTTCGACGCCGGGCCCACCATCGTTACCGCGCCGTTCCTGCTGGAGGAGCTGTGGGCGCTGTGCGGCCATCGCCTGGCAGACGACGTGGAGCTGCGCCCGGTCAGCCCGTTCTACCGGATCCGCTTTCACGACGGCGAGACGTTCGATTACACCGGCGACGCGGACGCCATGCGCGCGGAGGTGGGCGGCTTCAGCCCGTCCGACGTCGCCGGCTACGAGCGTTTCATGGCGGCGAGTGCGGAGATCTACCGCGTCGGGTTCGAGCAACTGGGCGACGTGCCGTTCGACAGCTGGACCGACATGGCCAAGCTGGCGCCGCAGTTGCTGCGCCTGGGCAGCCTGCGCAGCGTGCACGGGCTAGTAGGCAAATACGTCAAGGACGAGCGGCTGCGCACGGTGCTGAGCTTCCACCCGCTGCTGGTGGGCGGCAACCCGTTCGCGGCGAGCTCCATCTACAGCCTGATCTGCTTCCTGGAGCGTCGCTGGGGCGTGCACTTCGCCATGGGCGGCACCGGCGCGCTGGTCGCCGGCCTGGTGCGGCTGATCGAGGGCCAGGGCGGACGCGTGCGCTGCGGCGTGAAGGTGGCCGAGATCAGCGTGGCGGACGGGGTAGCCACCGGCGTGCGGCTGGGCGGCGGCGAGAGCCTGCGGGCTGACGTGGTGGTCTCCAACGCCTGTGCGGCGCACACCTACGGCACGCTGCTGGCGGGCGCGCCCCGGCGGCGCTGGACGGACGCCCGGATCGCACGCGCGCGTCACTCGATGAGCCTGTTCGTGTGGTATTTCGGCACGCGGCGGCGTTACGACGACGTGGCGCACCACACGATCCTGCTCGGCCCGCGCTACCGCGGCCTGCTGGACGACATCTTCGTGCACCACAAGCTGGCGGACGATTTCAGCCTGTACCTGCACCGGCCGACGGCGACCGATCCGTCGCTGGCGCCGCCTGGTTGCGACGCGTTTTACGTGCTCTCCCCGGTGCCAAACCTGGCGAGCGGCACCGACTGGCAGGCGCAGGCCGAGCCGTACCGGGCGAAGATCGCGCGCGTGCTGTCGGAAAGCGTGCTGCCCGGGCTGGAGGGCGAGCTGGTGACGTCGCACCTGCTGACGCCGCAGGACTTTTCCGACCGCCTGCTGTCCTACCGCGGCGCCGCCTTCGGACTGGAGCCGATCCTGACACAGAGCGCCTGGTTCCGCCCGCACAACCGCAGCGAGGAGGTGGCCAATTTGTTCCTGGTGGGCGCCGGCACGCATCCGGGTGCCGGGTTGCCGGGCGTGCTGTCCTCCGCACGCGTTCTCGACAAGGTGGTGCCCGATGCAGCTGTCTTCGCCCCAGCCTGAGGGTCTGGCCGAGATGGCCAGCCAGCGCGCCGAGCTATGCAGCGACCCACAGCGTCCGGTGGTGGCGATGCGCGCGCGGACGCGGCAGTTGAGCGCGAGGTGGTCAGTCCGGCGGCGCTCCCAGGTCGGCGACGGCCAGACTTGCGCGCGCAAAGTAGTCGCAGAGCAAGCGGGCGCGAACCGGGCGGGCGCTGACGAAGCGGGAGTGAGTCAAGAAGATTTGGACCAGGCGGTCGGCGGCTCGACGGGCTGCCACAGAGCTGGCGTTGGACAGCTGGGCGTCGAACCGGCTTTCGTCGACCATGCGAGCGTCGGACAGGCTTGCAACGGACAGGCGAGTGTCGAACAGGCGAGTGTCGAACGGGTGGGCGTCGGCCAGGTGGGCGTCGGCCAGACGACCGTGGAACGGTTGGGCGCAGGTCAGGCGGGTGCTGGCCATGCAGCCCGCGACCCGGCCAACCAGGCGGCGCTGGACCTGGCCGATTGCGGAGCGCTGATGCGCGGCGGCTCGCGCACCTTTTTCGCGGCCTCGCTGCTGCTGCCGTGCCGGGTCTGCGCGCCGGCGACCGCGCTGTACGCGTTCTGCCGCCTTGCCGACGATGCCATCGATGACGCTCCGACGGGCAATGCGGCGACCGGCATCAGGCCGGTCGATGAGGTCTCGAGTCTGAGCAAGGCGATCGACACAAGCTCGAGCACGGATCGGGCGATCGGTCACGGCTTGATCGTGTATGCGGGGATCACGACCGGGTTGGCCTCGGATGCGCCGGGCGTGAACGACCCGATCAACAATGTGGCGGCGCACACCGGGCCGATCGGCGACAGCGCGATCGATACCATATCAGTCTTGAACCGGGCGAGCAGCACCGGGTCGACCGATGAGAGTGCCTGCAAGCAGGCCGCGTTGCGCACGCTGCGCCGCCGGCTCGACCTGGCCTACGCGGGCGCGCCGGCGGACCTGGCGGCCGACCGCGCCTTTGCCGCCGCCGCCGCCCGCCACCAGGTGCCGCGCGCGCTGCCCGAGGCGCTGCTGGAAGGCTTCGAGTGGGACGCCGAGGGCCGCCGCTACGAAGACCTGGCCGCACTGCACGCCTACGCGGCCCGCGTGGCCGGCACCGTGGGTGCGATGATGGCCGTGCTGATGGGCGTGCGCGGCCGTGACGCGCTGGCACGCGCCTGCGAGCTCGGCATTGCCATGCAGCTGACCAACATCGCCCGCGACGTCGGCTCCGACGCGCGCGCCGGCCGGATCTACCTGCCGCTGTCCTGGCTCCGCCGCGAGGGCATCGACCCGGATACGTGGCTCGCCGACCCGGTGTTCACCCCGGCGCTGGGCCGGGTCGTGCAACGGCTGCTGGGCGAGGCGACCGCGTTATACGAAAGCGCCGCGTCCGGCCTCGCCTGCCTGCCGGCCGATTGCCGGCCCGCCATCCGCGCCGCCGGGCTGATCTACGCCGAGATCGGGCAGGAGATTGCGGCCGCCGGCTACGACAGCGTCTCTCGCCGCGCCCGCGTGACGGGGTCGCGCAAGGCGGCGCTGATCCTGCGCAGCCTGGCCGCCGTGCGGCCGCGCGTGCTGCACGCCCGGGCACCCGGCCTGCCGGAAGCGCAGTTCCTGGTGGATGCTGCGTTTGCGGAGAAGGCCGCCACGCGGCGCTTCGCACCCGCGCGCGCGGTGGAGACGCGCGTGCTGTGGCTGCTCGACCTGTTCGAGCAATTGGACCAGAGACGGCTGGAAGCGCCGTAGGTGTTCAAGTGGGAATGGGCCATCATGGAGTTGCTGGTCCTGGCATTCCTATTGTGGGAATTGGTATCGGTGCGCAGGTCGATCGCAAAAGACCGGACCGATACGCCAAACAAATAGTCTGTGGGCCGGCTTGCGACGATGGCCGTGGAGAAAGCAAGCGGTTCTTTTTTGAAAAAAAGAACCAAAAAACTTTTGTTCTCTCGGTACACGTTGAGGAAAATTCCGCGACAGCAGGGACAAAAGTTTTTTGCTGCTTTTTTTCAAAAAAGCAGGCCTTGCTTTCTTACTTAAGGCTTCGCGGCGCCTTGAACGGCAGCATCACCTGCACCCAAGGCTGCACGAACCTGTCAAGCGAAACGCTCTCGTGCACAGCGGTCACGTCCTCCCCAAGCACGCGCGAGGCGATCACCGAACGCGTGTAGAACGGCGCATCCTCCAGCACCTGCACCACGCGCGGCGCGCTGCCTGCGTCGGCCAGCGTGCTGCGCGGGACGCCCCAGAAGCCCGGCTTCATCGCCGCCAGCTTCGGCGCCTCGATGTCGCGCGCGGTGCCGTCTGCGTCGTATCGCAGCGTGGTGCAGAACTGTGCGCCGTCGCGGCGTGTGCCGTGGTAGAGCACCGCCATGCCGTCCTGCAGCGGTGCGCGACACCAATCCCAGGAGATGAAACCGTCTTCCAGCGGTTCGTCACCGGCGTTGGTGTCGAAATACGCGGTGCCCTGCCAGCGCAGGTTCGGTTTGCGCAAGCAGACCTCCACTCGCGCGCCGGGCGCGATCGGCGACCAGCGGTGGCGGCCCACGCCGTCCAGCGCCACTTCGTGCGTGGCCAGGCCCGCGGGGTGCAGCTTGATGGTGCCGCGCAGCCGGCTCGGCAAAGGTGCCGTCATTTCGTCGATTTTTGCGGTGAGCGTGGTGCCGTCCCAGCGCAGCGACGACGCGCCGATCTGCAGGTTATCCGCATCGCGGGAGAGCGCTCCGCGGCCGCGTTCGGTCATCGCCCAGCGTTTGCCGCCGCGCCCGTACAGCGCCACGTTCATGGTCGCGTGGTTCTCCGGGTCGCCGCCGCCACGCCGGCGCGCGAGGCGATACCAGGGCGAGAACACGCTGCCGACAAAGGCGATCAGCGTCAGGCCGTGTTGGCCATCGTCGCTGAGCGCGTCGATGTACCACCAGGCGTAGCCGCGCGGGAGCACTGCCTTGTCGAACGCCCATCCTCGAGCAGGGCCGCCGCCGCCAGCCGGCCGGAGAGTGCCGCCATCGGCACGCCCGCCCCCGGATGCGTGCTGCCCCCCGCCAGGTACAGGCCGGGAATCTTGGTGCGGCTGCCCGGGCGTTGGAACGTCGCCATCGGGCCGTGCACCGCCTGGCCATACAGCGCTCCCCCCGTCGCCGGGAACAGCGCGTTGAAGTGCTGCGGCGCCGTCACCACGCTGGCTTGCGAGCTCCGCTCCACATGCAGGCCGCAGCGCGCCATGTGGTCGAAGGCCTGTTGCGCGCATCGGTCGATCTCCGTGTCGGTGAGTGGGGTGGCGTCGCCGTCCGGCGGTGCGTTGACCAGGCAGAGCAGGCGTTCGGGCCCGTCGGGTGCGGGGTCGTCGTCGGTGCGGTCCTGCGCGCAGACGTAGATGGTGGGCGTTTGCGGCAGGCGGCGGTGGGTGAAGATGTCGGTGAACTCTGCGGCGTAGTCCGGCTGGAAGAACACGTTGTGGCGGGTGAGCGGGAAGCCGTGCGTGCGTGCGCGCATCGCCCAGGTGAGTGCGGAGAGCGAGCGCCGTTCCGGCCGCACCGCGGGTGTCGCGCGCGCCACCGCATCGCCGAAACACGAGGCCAGTGCGGCAGGATCCGCGTTCACCACCACGGCGTCGGCGCCGATGCGCTCGCCGTCGCGCAGCACGAGACCGCTGACACGGCCTGACTGCGTTTCTATGCGCGCCACGTCTGCATCAGTGCGGATGATGACGCCCAGCGAGGCCGCGAGTGCCGCCAGCGCGCGGGCCAGCGCGTGCATGCCGCCGGCCACCAGCCACACGCCGTCTTGCTCCACGTGCGCCACCAGCATCAGCGTCGCCGGCGAGAGATAGGGCGAGGATCCGCAATAGGTGGCGTAGCGGCCGAACAGATGACGCAGGCGCGGGTCTGAAAAATGCGTGGCAAGCGCACGGGCGAACGTGTCGAACGGGCTGATCTGCAGCATCGGGCCGATACCGGCCGCACGCACCAGGGAGACCGGGTTGGGCAGCTTCGAGCGCAGGAACGGGCCTTCCAACGTGCGGTAGATACGCTGTGCGCGCGCTGCGAAGTCGCGAAAGCCGCGCGCCTCCGCGGGGCCAGCGAACGCGCCGATCGCGTCGGCTGTCTGGTCCAGGCCAGCGTATAGGTCGAGGCGCGTGCGCTCGTCCCACGCGTGCCTTGCAAGGATGTGCGCCGGCCGCAACGTGACGTGGTCAGCGAACTGCGTGCCGGCATCGGCAAACAACCGCTCGAACACCCAGCG
The DNA here is from genome assembly GCA_965198755.1 of Acetobacteraceae bacterium. GTDB lineage: Bacteria > Pseudomonadota > Alphaproteobacteria > Acetobacterales > Acetobacteraceae > BOG-908. Next base: position 701,658 of record OZ240673.1, on the reverse strand, counting down.
CATGGTGAACACGGTGGGGCCGGCATCGATCAACGCGCCGCTCGCCAGCACCTGGCGCAGCTTGCCGCCGGGGGTGGCCTGCCGTTCCAGCAGCGTCACGCGATCGCCAGCTACGGCGAGGTCGATGGCGGCCGCCAGTCCGCCGATTCCAGCGCCGACCACCGCAACTTGGCGCTGCGCCATACCGTGACGATCCTTGTTGACACGACTGTCAATAGAAGCTGACAGTCCGACTGACAAGGCGGATTGACAGCAGGAGGGTGCGCATGGAGCCGATGGCGCGGATCGAACGGGCGCTCAACGCCGCCGTCTCGCAGGCCGAAGCGCCGGGCTGTCCGCCCGGCCTGGCCGCCGCCATGCGCGGTGCCGTGTTCCCGCGCGGCGCCCGCATCCGCCCGCGCCTCTGCCTGGCGGTGGCCGCCGCCTGCGGCGAGGATGCGCCGGCGCTGACCGACGCCGCGGCGGCCGCGGTCGAATTGCTGCACTGCGCCTCCCTGGTGCACGACGACATGCCCTGCTTCGACAATTCCGACACCCGCCGCGGCCGCCCCACCGTGCACCGCGCGCACGGCGAGATGCTGGCCCTGCTGGCCGGCGACGCGCTAATCGTGCTCGCCTTCCAGATCATGGCCGAGGCCGCCGTGCTGCAGCCCGCCCGCCTGGTGCGGCTGGTGAGCGCCATCGGCCGCGGCGTGGGCGTGCCGCGCGGCATCGTCGCCGGCCAGGCCTGGGAGTGCGAGCAGGCCGCCGACCTGGCGCTGTATCAGCGCGAGAAGACCGGCGCGCTGTTCGCCGCCGCCACCCTGGCCGGCGCCGCCGCGGCAGGCGCCGAGCCGGAAGCCTGGCGCGCACTCGGGTTGCGCCTGGGCGAAGCCTACCAGGTGGCCGACGACATCCGCGATGCCACCTGCTCGGCCGAGGCGCTGGGCAAGCCGGTCGGCCAGGACGCGGCGCACGGACGGCCGAACGCGGTGGCGCAACTGGGGCTGGGCAGCGCGGTGAGCTGGCTGGAGGATTTGGCGAACCAGGCGGTGGAGTCGGTGCCGGCTTGCGCGGGGCAGAGCGCGTTGCGGAGTCACATCCTTAGCGAGACGATGCGGTTGCTGCCGGTTGAGCTGGCGCAGAGTGCGGCTTGAGGAAAGCAAGCAGTTCTTTTTTGAAAAAGAGAACCAAAAAACTTTTGAGTCCTGGGGTATGCGTCTGCTGAACGGCCTGCCACAGCAGGGACAAAAGTTTTTTGCTTCTTTTTTTCAAAAAAGAAGGCCTTCCTCGCCTGAATTCCGCGCCTGGGCCGCACGCTTCCCGCTCACCCGCCCGATCGCCCGCGCCCGCACCCGCGCGCTGTTCGATATCTGTGCCGGCTTCGTCTACGCGCAAATTCTTTACGCCTGCGTGCAGCTGCATCTTTTCGAGATCCTCGCAGAAGGGCCGCAAACGCCCGACGCCCTCGCCGGCCGCATGCAACTACCGCTGGACGGCGCCACGCGGCTGCTGGACGCGGCGGTTTCGCTGCGGCTGGCGGCCAGGCGGCGCGGCGGGCGCTACGGGCTGGGGCCATTGGGCGCCGCAATGGTCGGCAACGATGCGGTGACGGCGATGGTGACGCACCACGCCATGCTGTACGCCGACCTCGCTGACCCGGTGGCGCTGCTGCGCGGCAAATCGGGGCCGACACGGTTGTCGGCGTATTGGGCGTACGCGCGGTCCGCCGCGCCCTCCGAATCGGCACCGGCACAGGTGGGCGGCTACACCACGCTGATGGCGGCGTCCCAGGCGCTGGTCTCCAACGAACTGCTCGATGCCTACGATGTGCGCCGGCACCGCGTCCTGCTGGATGTGGGCGGCGGCGACGGGTCGTTTCTGCAGGCGGCGGCGTCGCGTGCGCCCGGTCTGCGTGTGGTGCTGTTCGACCTGCCTGCGGTGGCTGACCGCGCGCGGGCGCGATTCGCGCAAGCGGGGCTGTCCGGGCGGGCGCGAGCGGTGGGCGGCAGCTTCCTGACCGATCCGCTTCCCGCAGGCTGCGACCTGATCTCGCTGGTGAGGGTGGTGCACGACCACGACGACGCCTCGGTGCGCCACGTGCTGCACCAGGCCTGGCTGGCACTGCCCCCGGGCGGCACGCTGCTGCTGGGTGAGCCGATGGCGGCAACCAGCGGCGCCGAGCGGATGGGCGACGCGTATTTCGGCTTCTACCTGCTGGCAATGGGCAGCGGGCGGCCACGCAGCGCCGCGGTGCTGACGGCGATGCTCCAGGAAACCGGCTTCCCGAAGGTCCGGCAGGCCGCCACTAGCACGCCGATGCTGACCAGCCTGCTGGTGGCCGAAAAAGCGTGACTGCCGCTCCTTTGGCTGAACGGAACCGTCGAATGTGTAAATCCTGATTGACAGCAGCAGCTGTAAGGTTAGGCTTACATAAATCAAGGCATTCGCGCCGGGTCGGACGAATAAGGGAGGCCACCATGCAGACAAACGCAGTCGTATTGAGCGGCCCCGGGCAACTGGCCGTCCGGACCATCGACCTGGTGCCGCCTGGTGCCGAGGACGTTGTTGTCGACATCGCCTGGAGCGGCATCAGCACCGGCACCGAGCGCCTGCTCTACACCGGCCGCATGCCGCCCTTTCCCGGCATGGGCTACCCGCTGGTGCCGGGCTACGAATCGGTCGGCCGCGTGTGTAGCGCCGGCGACGGCGCGCGGCTGGAACAGGGACAACTCGTGTTCGTACCTGGTGCCAACTGCTACGGCGAGATCCGCGGGTTATTCGGCGGTACCGCCTCGCGCGTGGTGACGAGTGGTGCGCGTTTGGTGCCGGTGCCCGACGCGCTGGGCGAGTCGGCAAGCCTGCTGGCCCTGGCTGCAACGGCGCGACACGCGCTCGCATTGTCTGGCGTGCCGATGCCCGAGCTGATCGTGGGACACGGCACCGTCGGGCGGCTACTGGCGCGGCTGGCTGTTGCCGCCGGCGCGCGGCCTGTGGTTTGGGAGACTAACGCGGCGCGCCACTCCGGTGCGGCCGGCTACGATGTCGTCGACCCGGCGGAGGATGCGCGGCGTGATTACCGCTGCGTCATAGATGCCAGCGGCAACACCGACATTCTCGATCTGTCGGTGGCGCGGCTGGCGGCCGGCGGTACCATCGTGCTGGCAGGCTTCTACGACCGGCTCAGCTTCGCCTTCCCGCCCGCCTTCATGCGGGAGGCGCGCATTCTGATCGCCGCGCAGTTCACGCCGGCGGACACCGCCGAGGTGCTGCGTCTGGTGGCCTGCGGCGCGCTGTCGCTGGACGGGCTGATCACTCACCGCGCGCCGGCTGCCGAGGCGGAAGATGCCTACAGCACCGCGTTTTCTGACGAACTATGCCTGAAAATGGTGCTCGATTGGAGAGACTTCGCATGAACGCAACCGTCAGCCCGACGCTAGCCGCACCGCAGATGAGCATGGCCGACGCCTTGCGCGCGGAAGCCGCCATCGAGCCGGACGCGGTGGTAACCGCGCCTGCGAAGAAGGAAACGCAGATCATCGCAATCTACGGCAAGGGCGGCATCGGCAAGAGCTTCACGCTGGCCAACCTCAGCTACATGATGGCGCAGCAGGGCAAGCGCGTGCTGCTGATCGGCTGCGACCCGAAGAGCGACACCACCAGCCTGTTGTTCGGCGGCCGCTCCTGCCCGACGATCATCGAGACCTCGTCGAAGAAGAAGCTGGCCGGCGAGGCGGTCTCCATCAGTGACGTATGCTTCAAGCGCGACGGCGTTTACGCAATGGAGCTGGGCGGCCCGGAAGTGGGTCGCGGCTGCGGCGGACGTGGCATCATTCACGGTTTTGAGCTGCTGGAGAAACTCGGCTTCCACGAGTGGGGGTTCGACTACGTGCTGCTCGACTTCCTCGGCGACGTGGTGTGCGGCGGCTTCGGCCTGCCGATCGCGCGCGACATGTGCCAGAAGGTGATTGTGGTGGCGTCGAACGATTTGCAATCATTGTACGTGGCCAACAACGTGTGCTCGGCGGTGGATTACTTCCGCAAGCTGGGCGGCAACGTCGGTGTCGCCGGCATGGTGATCAACAAGGACGACGGCACCGGCGAGGCGCAGGCCTTTGCAGACTCCGTGGGCATCCCGGTGTTGTCGGCCATTCCCGCCGACGACGACATCCGCCGCAAAAGTGCAAATTACGAGATCATCGGCACGCCGGGCGGACGCTGGGCGCCGATGTTCGAGCAGCTTGCAGAACAGGTGGCCGAAGCGCCGCCGGTGCGCCCGAACCCGCTGACCCACGAGAACCTGCTGAACCTGTTCAAAGGTGACGCGGTCGGCCGCAACGTGGTGCTGGTGCCGGCGACGGAAACCGACATGTGCCCGGCCACGGTGAACACCAAGGCGTCGCTCGAAGTGATCTACGAGGGGGCGTGAGCGTGGACGGTTCCATCCCTCCGGTGACCGACGGCGGCTGCCACGGCGGACGCTCGCGCATGCTCGACGCGGCGCGTGCGGCCGGCAAGTCGGTGGCGATGGACGCGTTGATGGCAGACTACCCGCGCGGACCGCATGACCAGCCGCAATCTATGTGCCCGGCCTTCGGCTCGCTGCGCGTGGGGCTGCGAATGAAGCGGGTGGCAACCATCCTGTCCGGCTCTGCATGTTGCGTGTACGGGCTGACCTTCACCTCGCATTTCTACGGCGCGCGGCGGAGCGTGGGCTACGTGCCGTTCAACTCGGAGTCGCTGGTCAAGGGACAGCTCTACGAGGACATCCGCAACGCGGTTTACGAGACGGCCAAGCCGGCGGACTACGATGCGGTGGTGGTGATCAATTTGTGCGTTCCGACCGCGTCCGGCGTGCCGTTGGACCTGCTGCCGAAGCAGATTGACGGCGTGCGGGTGATCGGCATCGACGTGCCCGGGTTCGGCGTGCCGACCCATGCCGAGGCGAAAGATGTGCTGACCGGCGCGATGCTGAAATACGCGCGCAACGAGGCCGAGCAAGGACCTGTGGCGCGGCCGAAGACTTTGCAGGACCGCCCAACTGTGGCCATGCTGGGCGAGATGTTCCCGTCCGACCCACCGGGGGTGGGCGCGTTGCTGGCGCCGATGGGATTGGCATTGGCCCCCACCCTGCCCTGCCGTGAGTGGCGCGACCTGTACGCCGCGCTGGATTGCCGCGTAGCCGCTGCGGTGCACCCGTTCTACACCGCGTCCATCCGTGAGTTTCGTGCTGCTGGCAGGCCTGTTGTCGGATCCGCCCCTGTGGGCATGGACGGCACAGCGGATTGGCTGCAGGCGGTGGGTGCTGCCGCTGGCGTTGCCGCGGCTGACATCGACGCGGCAAAGGCGGCCGCGTTGCCGGCGATCCGCGCGGCGCTCGACGCCAACCCGATCCGCGCACGCATCACCCTGTCCGGCTACGAAGGCTCCGAACTGTTAGTCGCGCGCTTGCTGATGGAGGCGGGCGCAGAGATACCTTACGTCGGCACTGCCTGCCCGCGCACCGAGTGGAGCGACGCCGACCGCGCCTGGTTGGAAGCACGCGGCACGCACGTGCAGTATCGCGCATCGCTGGAACAGGATCTGTGGGCCATGCAGGACGTGCGGCCGGACCTGGCGATTGGCACCACGCCGCTGGTGCAGAAAGCCAAGGAGCTCGGCATCCCCGCGCTATACTACACGAACATGGTGTCTGCACGGCCGTTGTTCGGTGCAGCCGGCGCCGGTTCGCTGGCGGCTATCGTGGCGGCGCAGACGCGCGGCGCCGAACGGTTCTCCCGCATGGTCTCGTTCTTCGAAGGCGTGGGCACGGGAGATGCGTCTGGCTACGGCTGGCGCGGCAAGCCGGTGGAACCGACAGGCGCACGCGAACGCACGCGCAAGGCGCGGCTCGCACGTGCCAAGTCGCTCGAAGCGGTGGGAACCTAGGCGATGCTGGTGCTCGACCACGATCGCGCAGGCGGTTACTGGGGCGCAGTGTACGCGTTCTGTGCGGTGCGAGGCTTGCGCGTGCTGATCGACGGTCCTGTCGGCTGCGAGAACCTGCCGGTCACCGCCGTACTGCACTACACCGACGGCCTGCCGCCACACGAATTGCCTGTGATGGTCACAGGATTATCGGAAGACAACCTTTCGATGGACGGCACCGAAGGCGCGATGCGCCGTGCGGCCGCCGCGGGTGACCCGGATCTGCCGGCAGTGGTGGTGACCGGCAGCATCGCCGAGATGATTGGCGGCGGTGTCACGCCCGAGGGCAGCAACCTGCTGCGCTTCATTCCGCGCACCATAGACGAGGACCAGTGGCAGGCCGCCGACCGCGCGATCTACTGGCTGTGGACAGAGTTCGGCTCGAAAAAGGCGAAGATCAAGCCGCGCCCTGCACGTGTGGCTGGTGTCAAGCCGCGGGTGAACATCATCGGCCCGATCTACGGTACCTTCAACATGCCATCCGACTTGGCCGAGATACGCCGGCTGGTGGAGGGCATCGGCTGCGAGGTGAACCTGACGTTCCCGCTCGGCTCACATGTCGAGGACGTGGCCAAGCTGCCGAACGCCGACGTCAACATCTGCATGTATCGCGAGTTCGGCCGCAAATTGTGCGAAGCGTTGGACCGGCCTTACCTCCAGGCACCGATCGGCATTTTCGCCACGACGAACTTCCTGCGCACGCTGGGCGAACTCGCAGGCGTGGACCCCGAGCCGTTCATCGAGGTCGAGAAGCACACCACGATCAAGCCGATCTGGGATTTGTGGCGCAGCGTTACTCAGGACTTCTTCGCCACTGCCTCGTTCGCCGTGGTGGCAACCGACACCTACGCGCGCGGCTTGCGGCAATTCCTCGAAGACGAGCTGGGCGTTCCCTGCACGTTCAGCTTTTCGCGCACTGCCGGCACGAAGCCCGACAACGCCGCCGTCCGGCGTGCGCTGAAGGCGAAACCACCGCTGGTGCTGTATGGTTCGTTCAACGAGCGGATGTATTCGGCCGAACAGGGCGGGCGTTGCATGTTCATCCCCGCCTCCTTCCCCGGTGCGATCATCCGCCGCGCTACTGGCACGCCGTTCATGGGCTATGCAGGTGCGACCTGGATTGTTCAGGAATACTGCAACGCACTGTTCGACGCGCTGTTCCACATCCTGCCGCTCGCCACGGAAATGGACCGGGTGGATGCCACGCCCACGCGCAGCGGCGACTGGAACGCACAACCCTGGGACGACGACGCGCTGGGCCTGCTCGACGCTCAGGTGGAAAGCGAGCCGTTCATCGTGCGCATCTCTGCGGCCAAGCGGTTGCGCGACCAGGTGGAGCAGGATGCGCGCGACGCACGCGAAGGCCGGGTGACCTCGGCGCGCGTACGGCAATCGCTGCAGATGGCGGACGCATGATGGTGGCGCCACGCCCAGAAGATCGGACGAGTTTGCAGGCCCAGCCTCACTCGATCCCAAGAGGCCGCCCGGCGCCGCCGGACGGAGAGCAGCCCTGCCGGCGGCAGGCCACAGGGTTCCCGGCCGCGCGGGATCAGCGCGGCAATAGACGGAGGTACTAGAACATGTCGGACGTCACAAGACGGCCCGTTGCCGCATCAGGGCTGACGGAGACCGAGGCCAAGGAATTTCACAGCATCTTCCTCACCAGCTTCATCGGGTTCGTGGTGGTTGCCATCATCGCACACTTCCTGGTGTGGCAGTGGAGGCCGTGGCTGCCTGGGCCGAACGGCTACACCACGTCGATGCTCGATGGTGCACAGCACGCGGTATTCGCCGTCCGCTCCATGCTAACCTAGGAGACGACAGCGATGTTCCGCATTTGGTTGCTGTTCGACCCGCGCCGCGTGCTTGTGGCACTGACGATCTTCCTGTTCGTTCTGGCGCTGCTGATCCACTTCATCCTGCTCAGCACAGACCGTTTCAACTGGCTTGAGGGACCGCATCACGGGGCGGTCGCACAACAACTCGCCCCACTGCCGTCAGGTATCAAGTAGCCTAGATTCTTGCTGGCGGCGGTCCGAGTGGCCGCCGCCAACCCAGCACTCGCAGACACATGCCAAAGGCCGAGAGGGTCAATCGATGGCTATGCTAAGTTTTGAGGGTAAATACCGCGTTCGCGGCGGCACCTTGGTCGGTGGAGACCTGTTTGATTTCTGGGTCGGCCCCTTCTATGTCGGCTTCTTTGGCGTTACGACAATCTTCTTCTCGCTGCTCGGCACTGCGTTGATCCTGTATGGTGCGGCACTTGGCCACGTGTGGAACATCTGGCGCATCAACATAGCGCCCCCCGACATCAGCTACGGGCTTGGCTTCGCGCCGATAAAAGATGGTGGCCTGTGGCAGGCGATCACCATCTGCGCCATCGGTGCTTTCTCCAGTTGGGCGCTCCGGCAAGTCGAGATCTCGCGCAAGCTCGGCATGGGCTACCACGTTCCGTTCGCTTTCAGCGTCGCCATTTTCGCCTACGTCGCACTCGTTGTGATCCGCCCGGTGCTGATGGGAGCCTGGGGCTATGGTTTTCCCTACGGCATCCTCAGTCACTTGGATTGGGTATCCAACACCGGCTACCAGTATCTTCACTTCCACTACAACCCGGCACACATGCTGGCCGTCTCGTTTTTCTTCACCACCACGCTCGCGCTCTCGCTGCACGGATCGCTGGTGCTGTCGGCGGCCAATCCCGGCCCCGGCGAAATGATGAAGACCGCCGAGCACGAGAACACGTTCTTCCGCGACATAATCGGCTACTCGATTGGTACCTTGGGGATTCATCGCCTAGGACTATTTCTGGCGCTGTCAGCGGGGTTCTGGAGCGCCGTCTGCATCATCATCAGTGGCCCATTCTGGACGGCAGGGTGGCCGGCGTGGTGGGGTTGGTGGCTGAACCTGCCGATCTGGAAATAGCAAGGCCGAACAAACAAGAACCGACAAAGAGGGCGCGCCGTCATGGCAGAGTATCAAAACATCTTCACACGCATCCAGGTGCGCGGGCCGATCTACGCCGGCACGCCGCTGGAGGGAAACGCAGCGTACGGCCGTGGCGGCGTACCGACCTTCAATCATTTGTTCGGCCGCCTGGGAGACGCACAGGTCGGGCCGATATACCTTGGCACGATCGGATTGGCCGCCTTGATATGCGGCTTCGTTGCTTTCGAGATCATCGGCCTGAACATGTGGGCATCCGTGGGGTGGGACCCTGTTCAGTTCGTTCGCCAACTCCCATGGCTGGCGCTCGAACCGCCTGCACCCAGCTATGGATTGCACTTTCCGCCGCTGGCACAGGGCGGCTGGTGGTTGATGGCCGGCTTCTTCCTCACTGTGTCGATCATGTTGTGGTGGATACGTATATACCGCCGCGCGCGCGCGCTCGGCCTAGGCACGCACACCGCCTGGGCGTTCGCCGCCGCAATCTGGCTGTATCTGGTGCTGGGCTTTATCCGTCCGTTGCTGATGGGAAGCTGGGCCGAGGCAGTTCCGTTCGGCATCTTCCCGCATCTCGACTGGACCGCTGCATTTTCGCTGCGCTACGGTAATCTCTTCTACAATCCATTCCACATGCTTTCGATCGTGTTCCTTTACGGCTCGACACTGCTGTTTGCGATGCATGCTGCAACTATTCTTGCTACTAGCCGGTTTGGTGCGGAACGCGAGCTCGAACAGATTTCTGACCGCGGGACTGCTTTTGAGCGCGGCGGCCTGTTCTGGAGATGGACCATGGGGTTCTGTGCCAGTGCAGAATCGATTCATCGCTGGGCCTGGTGGTTCGCCGTACTGTGCCCGCTGACCGGCGGTATCGGCATACTTCTGACTGGCACTGTTGTCGACAATTGGTATCTTTGGGGCACGCATCATGGACTGGTGCCGAGTTACCCGCAAACCTGGGGCACGGTCGTGGATCCCGCCACCCTTCCGGGAGCACCGAAATGAGTGACCATATAACGAAAGGTATCTTGTACGGGCTGGGCCTGGTGGGAGTGACCGCGGGCGCGCTCCTCGGCGTCACCACGCTGCTGAGCATGAACCATCCGCCAATCGTCTCCGTACAACGCGGCTTCCGCGGGACGGCGATGGACCAACTCTACACCCCAAAGGCACTTAGCGACTCCGCGGCAATACAGGCGAAGATCCCTCACAGCCTGCCGCCAGCCAGTGCTGCGGGCGTAAAAGCCTCGGTTGCCTACAAGAACGTTCACGTGCTGGGCAATTTGAGCGTAGGGCAGTTCACCCGACTGATGGTGTCGATCACCAACTGGGTCGCGCCAAAGCAAGGCTGCGCGTACTGCCACAACGTTGCTAACATGGCCGATGACGGGAACTACACCAAAGTCGTGGCACGCCGCATGTTGCAGATGACGCAGAACATCAACGGCAATTGGCAGTCTCATGTGCAGAACGTGGGCGTCACCTGCTACACCTGCCATGGTGGCAACCCGGTGCCGAAGAACATCTGGTTCAGTAATCCGGCGACGCAGGCGACGATGGGCGTTGCCGAGACGACAACCGGCATGGCGCACCCGACGCAGCTGATCAATTACTCTTCCCTGCCATACGATCCGTTCACGCCATTTTTGGAACACGACTACAAGATACGCGTGCAGGGAGAGAACGCGCTGCCGGTCAGCAACGACTCCAGCATCAAGGAGACGGAGTGGACCTACTCGCTGATGATTCACTTCTCGCAGTCGCTCGGGGTTAACTGCACCTACTGCCATAATACCAGAGACTTCGGCAACTGGGCGGATAGCTCGCCGGCCCGGGTCAACGCTTGGTATGGCATCCGCATGGTGCGTGACATCAACAACAACTACATGGACACACTGAACGGCGTCTTCCCGGGTTATCGCAAGGGTGCTGCGGGAGACAGCCCGAAGGTCTACTGCGCTACGTGCCACCAGGGCGTCTATAAGCCGCTTTACGGCGTCAGCATGTTGAAGAGCTTTACCACTGAGTTAGGTGGCCCGCCCTCGACGACTGCTGCCTACAAGGAACCGCCCGGTCTGCCGACTGGCGCTATCGCCACTGCTTATGACGCCACACCTCTCTCACCCTTGAGCCCTCCCGGTACACCGACTCCCTCTGCACCTTCAATCGGGTCGGCCCCACCGGCCACGCCGAAATAACTAGGTGCGGACTTGTCGGTCTATATCCGGCAAGTCCGCGCCGATGCCGACCTAAACTTCTGCGGATGCGTTCTCATTCGAGTCCGGCAGTACAGCGTCGAGGCCATGCGAGCAGACTTCGGACACACGCGCGGTGAGAGGGATAGTAGTGTCGACGAAGTCAAGATAGGATCGTACGTGTCATAAGACAGGTGCGTGATGAAAACGACTACGAAATATGTGGCAACCGCGTGCGTCCTCATGGTTGTAGCTGCCGCAGTTGTCATAGTCGCTCGCGATCACACGCAGCAGCGTCCGTCATCGCCTATTTCAGCAGTCTCGCCAGCTCAACCTGAGGCGCAGCCTGCACCGGCAGTCACACCACAAGCGCCAGTCGATTGCCATCTGCCCGGCCCTCCGCCAGCCGTGCCCGACGGCCACACGGCTAATGCCGACACCATGCGGCAAGGACACGACAACATCCAAGCCTTTGTCCTACAGCTGGAAGCCTACCAAGCTTGTCGCAACAATCAGGTGGACCATGCGGCAAGCACTGTTACGGTTACGCAGAAGCAGACCTGGATAGGTGAGGGTAACGACGCGGTGGATCAGGCAAACGCGCTCGCCCAAACGTTTGCCGCGCAATTGCACGTGTTTAAGGCGAGGAAGAAAGTAGGTGGTCTTTCGGTTCCATAAGAGCTCAGAACAGGCGGTAAGAAGTACGGCGTGCGGTCTAGAAAGCAAAAAATACTTTGACAAATACTAATACCGCTGAGCAGTTTTTTTGACTCATTCGGCTGATTGGGGATTCCGGCGCGGGCTGATCCTGTGATTCTGTGGTGATCCATCTGTTTTGGAGGATCCGATGTCAGGCCGCGCTCTCGACATTTGCATTGACCGGTCGGCTGACGAGCTGCGCCGGCTAGCACGTAGGCAGGCTGATCCGGCGGCGTCGGCGCGGATGTATGCGATCGCCAACGCGTTGGACGGCATGTCGCGGGCCGAGGCGGCGCGGCTGGCCGGGATGGAGCGCCAGGCGTTGCGTGATGCGGTCGTGCGATACAATGCTGAAGGTCTCGACGGCTTGCACGACCGGCCGCGATCGGGCCGCAAGCCGCGGCTGACCGAGGCCGAGCGGGCCGAATTGTCAAAGCTCATCGCCGATGGTCCCGATGTCGAGGCGAGCGGCCTGTCGGCATGGACGCTGGCCGATCTGTGCGCCGAGATAAAGCAGCGCTGGGCGAAGACGCTGCATCCGGCCAGCCTGTCGCGCGTGGTCCGCAAGCTGGGCTTCTCCCGGCAGAAGGCCAGGCAGGTGCATCCGCAAAGCAACAAGGAAGCACAGGAAGCTTTCCAAAAAGGGGGCTTCAGGCGGCGGTCGATGCAGCACGCGCCGCTCAGTCAGACAAGCGTCTGACGCTCTGGTTCGAGGATGAAGCCCGCGTTGGCCAGAAAGGGCGCACCTGCCACCGCTGGTGGACGCGCGGCCAGCGGCCACCGGGCTTGTGCGACCAGCGCTACACCTGGGTGCACATGCTGGCCGCGGTCCAGCCTGCAACCGGCGAGGATTTCTGCCTCGTCATGCCGGAAATCTCGACTGAGGTCATGAACACCTTTCTCGCCGGGTTCAGCGCCACGCGTGCGGCCGACGAACACGCACTGATGGTCATGGACGGCGCCGGCTGGCATCGATCCGGCGAACTCGACGTGCCCGACAATGTCGGCCTAGTGATCCTGCCTGCCTACAGCCCGGAGCTGAACCCGATCGAACGAGTCTGGCTATATCTGCGCGAGCGGCATCTCTCGCATCGCTTGCTCGACAGCTATGATGACATCGTCAGCGCCTGCTGCACGGCATGGAACAAACTTACCGCAGAACGCCTACAGTCGCTGACGAGCTACCCCTACCTGGAACAGATCAAGTGTTAGGCTCAGTGGTATAAGAGGGTTTTTGAAAGGGGCCTCTTAGCCAAACAGGCTTGATTGTTTTCCAAAGACACGCGTGCGTCGTGGTTCAGGTCATCTCGCCGGCACGTCCTACCGTGAAGTCCATGTCGCACCAGAACGCGTGCTCAACGGCGACCACTGACCTGCCATCCTGGGGCACTCCGAGCCCGAGGTCGCTTAAGAACGGCAGGCTATCCAGTGCATGAAGCTCGAGTTGCCACTCGCCGCTGAGCAGGCCGAACGAGCGGAGAGAGTCGAGTATCAGCGGACCTCGAAGCAGCGCCTGATAGCAAGCGGCGCTCTGGTCATCCGCAGAGCGGAATTGCTTGAGGTAGAAGACTGGCACCGGGAGGCCACCTGATCCCAGCAGCATGCTCGCGCAGACATGGCCAAGGAGAGCGTCCAGCATGAACTGGTCCGCATGCGCACAGAGAAGCCGGAAGACCGCCGCTGCGGACACGTCCAGACCGGTGAAGGTCAGGCCGGAGCCGCGCAACGAAAATACCGGTTGCAAGCTCGCGTGTTCATGCGCATCGAAGTGTCTGATTGCCAGCGCAGACACGGCGAACGGGCCGCCAGTGCGCGGCTCAGCCGGGCTTCCGATTGTGGCGAGGTATTTCGGAAAGCCCCAGATCTCGCGGCCAGAAGCTGCGGCGAAAGGGTTGTCGACGAACAGGCAGGCAGGCACCCAGGCGATCTCGTCCGGCAGCAACGCGCCGTCGCCGTAGCTGCCGACCAGAAGCCAGAAACCGATATCCGTCTCCGACATCGTGCCTTCCGTCGCGTAAGGCGGCCGCAGCACGGAAAGGCTTCCCGCCCGCACCACTGTCAGGAACACGTGGTCGAGCATGACGCGAAAGCGTTGCCGCCCGGCCGCCTTGTTGTAGGACCTGTCGAGAAAGTCCTGGCAACGGTTCTTGTCCGCAGGCAGTGCAAGCGCGTAGAACTCGGTGCCTCGACCAACATCGGGAGCGGGCGGCACCGACACCCAGCCGCCGTAATCGCAAAAATTTGGTATCACGGCACAATCTTTTCCGTCCTACTGTCACGGCTGTAAAGCGTGTTGCTGTGCGCAACCGGGATTGCCACGCCCGACAGGGCGGAGGCCGCCAGCAGGCCGGACATCACGGCTACCTCCACACAGCCGGCGTTTATCTCAGGCACACGCGTCCAATCGCCGGCAAGAAAAAGGTTCGCGTAACCCGAACCGCCGGGCTCCATGCGGTATTGTAGCGTGCCGGGCAAGCTCAGCACGTAACGCTCTGACGGGCTGGTGTTGGCGCGCCAATACTGGTCCTGCAGGCGCGCCGGACCGGTCAAGTCTCCGGGTGAGTAGAGAATGCTCCAGTCGAACGCTGCATCCTTGCCGATCGCCGGCCAGAGCGTGTGCAGCCACGAGGTCATCCATGCCTGCGACGACGCATGCACGGCGTCGTCGGCTGCGCGTGGGTCGTCACAAGCGGCATCGTCGGCCATCACAGCGCAAAAATAGGCAACCGACTTGGGTCCGTCCGCGGGCCAGGCTTCAGCCGGCAACAGCTGCGACATGTCGGCGAAGGTGTCTAGGGGCGGCTGGCAGTTGATCACCACCGGGCCCATCGCGCCTGCGTACGATTGGTGCTCAGGTGCGACGAACGGACCGCCAAGCGTGTGCACCTCCTTGCTCAACCACACCTGCAAGGCCTGCGTGCGCACTGTCTTGAGATGCCCAACCATGTTCGACCAATCCGTAGCGCGGTTGGCATTGGTCGGCTCGTGTAGCAACGCGCCGCAGATGCTGCGGAGTGCGCCTACGGGAATCCCAAGAATCACATGATCGAAATCCCGCCCGCATACCAGCCGCAGCTTGGCTGCAGAAGCCGGTTGCGCCACGTCAGTTTCAAAGTTGACGTTCCACGCCTGCAGCGACGCGCCGTCCGCAAGCTGGTCCCACACCGGCGCGTTCGGCCAGCAACGGATACCGTTTACGTCCACCAGGGGCTGGTACTCGTCGAGGCCTGCCTGCAAGGCCGCCTGTTCGTTCAGCACGATTGCGCCAATCGTTGTGCCGTCTTGTGTCGGTTCCAGTGCGGTCACCTGGTGGAAGAAGCGGAACCGCACGCCACGCCTGCTCAACAGTTCGTAGATCGGGGTGAACAGCGTGTCACCGAAGCCGGCCGTCGCCTTGAAGAAAAACGCGCCGTGATACGTCATGCACAAGCGCAGCAGTCCCTGTATCGCACAGCAGGCCGACATGCAGGGCGTGGCGCGTGAGCCGTTGTCGAACGCGAACGTGTAGTCGTACACCGCGCTGATGATCGGATTTTCCTTCTCCGGGTCCAGTGCGCCGCGAAACTGCAGGAACTCGCGAATTTCATATTTGTCGATGGCAATCAGCCCATCGCCAAGGCAATTCTCCAGCACGATGCCCAGCACCATGCGCGCGGCCAGGTCGCCCAGAAGGAAAGCGCGCTCGATCTCGACCGGCATTGTCTGACAGGTGTAGTTGGCCCGCGCGAGGCTGCGATAGGCCCCGAGGAGACCAGTCAAGCCTCTCTCGGCCACAGACCGTGCTTGGCCAGCGACACAGGCGCATCGATCGGTAAAGTCATGTGCCAGGTCCAGCAATGCGTGCCCGCACGTTGCCACAGGTGACGGGGGCCGCGGCAGCGCCGCCTGCACGTCGGGTGCCAGTTGCAGCACCACCTGCGTCGCTTCGGATTGGTGGTCTCCCTGCCAGTAAGCCGCGTAAATCCTGTGCGTGGCCCCGACGAACGCCACGAGACGGCTCAGCAGCTCGATCAGGCTCGGCATGACGGGATCGGGATCCCAAAGTCCATCCTTGCCGGGGAACACTGCAGAATCGGAGTCGGGCTGAAACCAGAAGGCCCAGTCGAGCCAATCGCCGTCACGCAGTTGCGCGTAGTGAATCGTATTCTGGCGCGCGAACATGTCGGCAAGCGTGGCGAGCTTCGTCCCAGGCGGACGGGCGAGCTCTCTCATCACCACCCGCATCATGGTGAACGCGTTGATGTAGAAGCCGGCCCAGATGTGCAGGCCGTGCTCCTCGATCCGCTGACCCATCGCTGCGTTGCGGCCGCTCGCCGTCTTGCCGCCCAGTCGCCAGCCCTGCTGGTAGACAGTGATCTCGTAACGCTCGCCGTGCGGGTCAACTTCGCTGAGTGCAAAGGCCGCGCTCATCGCGCCCATGCCTCCTCCGAGGACAGCAACCTTTGTCTTTGCTTCTGGCATGCCTTGCAACCAAAGAAAGAAAGCTCACCCCGTCGAAAGAAGCAGCGAAACCTTAGCTGCGGCGCTCGCTTTCAAAGGCAACGTCCCTTGAACGCTCCAGTAACGAGTCGCCGCCGTCCAGCACCAGTATTTGGCCGTTCAACGAAGGCGTGTCTAGCACGTAACGGCAAGCATCCGCCAGTTCTTCGGGCGTCGAACTGCGGCCTAACGGGGGCGCCGTCCAGGCACGCTTGAAACCCGACTGTGTCTGCTTGCCACTCAGCAGAGTGATGCCCGGCGCAATCCCGCATACACGCACCTGCGTTCGCGCAAGCGCTTGCGCCAGCAGCCGCGTGGCGCCAGCCATCGCCATCTTCGCTACGGTGTAGCTAAAGAAATCAGGATTGGGCGCCGTCACCTTGTGGTCGAGCATGTTCACCACGCAACCGCGTCTCCCTCCACATAACTGAGCAAAACTCTGTGCCAGGAAGATCGGCGCTTCCAGGTTCGGCCCCAAATGCGCGTCCCACGTCGCCGGATCCATCGTCTGCAGACTATCGTATCGAAAGCTGCTGGCGTTGTTGATGAGCGCGTCCAAGGGGCCGAACAGGCGCGTGCACTCCGGAACCAGGCTCAGCACCTCGCAGCGTTTCGATAGATCCGCTTGCACCACGTCACAGCGCCCACCAGCAGCGCGCACCGTCTTCTCCAATGCCGCCGCGTCCTGGCTTGAGCTGTTGTAGTGCACCACCACGTGCCAGCCATCAACGACCAGCGCGCGTGCCAAGTCGGCGCCGATCCTGCGTGCACCGCCAGTGATCAGCACCCGCCTCATGCGCCGCGGACACGGTAGAACTCTACACCCACCGCCGCCGCCTCGTTGAAGACGTCCGGCTTCACCACGGACACGCGGCAGGCCTGTACACGCATATCCTCGAAGCACACGCCGACAAGTTCCTCGGCCAAGGTTTCCAGCAGATCGACATGCGGCCGGGCCGGCCATGCGCGAATCGCTGTCCGCACCCTGTCGTAATCGATGAAGCCCGCCGCAGCATCGTGCGGCGCCCACATCTCGACGTTTACCAGCAGGCGCGTCGGGCGTTCAGGATGCCGCTCCCACGGATGCAACCCAACATGCGCTTCCGTCTGCACGTCGCGCAGCACCACCCGCACGTGGCTGAGTAGCGGGTCAAATGTTCGTTCCATCGCCGCTCCTGCAAAGACGAGGCAAACGGTTCTTTCTTACGAACCCAGAAACTCTGGCCCCCAACCGCCATGTCAAGGTGAGACGTCTCGTGTCGGCGTCCGCGACAGGCGGGATGAAAGCTTGCTTGTTTTTCTCGAAACAGAAAACGCTCGCTTGCTCACTGTCAGATATCGGCCTGCTCGGCCTTCGGCAGCACCTCGTCCGGCTTGTAGTAAAAACCCGCGCACTCACGCGCCAGCGGCCCACTCTCCATAACCAGATCGCCGCGAATGCGTCGCGGTGAAATCGGCAGTATCTAGGTGACGGTCCTCGAAACACGTGCGGTGCACGTCATCGCGCCCGGCACCGTAGTCGATCCGGCCGATCTTCGCCAAGATCGAGGCCATGGTGCACATGCCACACGGTTGCAGCGTGCTGTAAAGCGTAGCCCCCCAGCTCCCGGTTCTCCATCGCCGCGCCGGCCCGGCGCATGGCCAGCACCTCGCCATGCACCGTCGGGTCGTAATTGCCGTGTGTCTGGTTGTGTCCCTCGCCGATGATGCGCCCGTCGAGCACGATCACATAGCCGCCGGGGTTGCGCTCGCCGTCTTGCGCGAGCGCGATAGCACGACGCTTGTACGACCCGCCGATGACGTCGGTCATCTGCAGCATCCCAAGAAAAGCCTTCTTTTCTGAAGAAAAGAAGCAAAAGACTTTTGTCTCCGCTGTCGCGGTCCTTTCAGGAGAGCGCGCGACAGCAGAGTCAAAAGTTTTTTGGTCCTTTTTTTCAAAAAAGGACTGCTTGCTTCCTTCAGTCAGCATTACGCCGGTTCGTATAAGTCATCACCGCGTGCAACCACCGAAGCGGCGCAAGCTAACGGCACCGCAAGCCTGCGACCCGCGTCACAAGGCCTCGTACGGCGTCAGAACGGCACCTAGAACCCGGTGAAGCCCACTGCAGGGTTCGGCGTGCCGCGCCCCACTGCTGCCACCTGTTTCGGGGGCGCCGCTTTGGCCGAAGTGCGAACCACTTTGCCCTTGCCCGGCTTCTGCACCGAAGCAGTCTGCACCGGGCGTGACGCGGTCACGTTGGTGCGCAACGATAGCAGCAGGAAGGTGATGTCGTTGCGGTTCAGGTCGATCGCCGCGTCGGTCGGCGTCTGGCCGAGCACGTTGTGGGCGTCCAACTGCGCGCCACGGCTGACGGCATCCTTTGCGGCAGCCAGGTCGCCGCGGGTGATGGCGTCGAACAGCGCGTCGTTGGGTGACATCTCGGCAGCCAGCTTGTCGGCAGGCACCACAGGCGCGTCAGGATCGCTGGCAGCACCAGGGATCGCCGGCGGCGGAGCGGCTGGCTTGTCGTCTTTCTTGGCCGAGCCCTGGTCCTCGTCAGGGTTGCTCCGGTGCGGCAGCCCCGAACCACCGCCGCCATAGGACGGACCGCCCGTCAGGTTCGGCAACCCAGCCGAGGATGGGCCCACCTGCGCCAAAGCTGGCACGGCGAGCAGGCACAGGCAGGAGGCGAGGAGCAGCTGTTTCATAGCCACCTGTCTAGCACAGGCGGAAACGCCTGGAAGCCGCAAGTTCCGGGCGCAGAGTTATTTTCTGACGTGCCCTACACGCAAGAAAGCAAGCGGTTCTTTTTTCAAAAAAAGAACCAAAAAACCTTTATCTCCTCAGCTACGCGCTGGTGGCTGAATCCGCGACAGCCGGGACAAAAGCTTTTTGCTTCTTTTTCTCGAAAAAGAAGGCCTTGCTTGCTTCACCCCGCTTCACGCCGCCAAGCCGCCACCACCAACCCAAGCATCAACGGCAACGCCAGCCAAGCCGGCAGCAGCGGCACCGTCGCCACCCCGGTCACCAGGTGCGCCCCGCGCGACCGCAGCCCAATCCAGCCAGGCCCCGCCGCCACGTCCCCGTCGCCCACGCGTCGCAGCTCCGGCACGCCGCGTCCCAGCCAGGCCACCCCACCGCCCGAGTCCACCGCCAGCTTGCGCACGTGGTCCGCCGTCGCCCGCAGGTCCGCGTATTCCAGCGGGTTATCCAGCCCGACCGCGGCGTAGGCCAGATGCGTGCCGTCGCTCACCTGCCACACGCCAGGCGCAGGCGCGTCAAGAGTCGCGTTGGCCTTGCCGATGCCGGCCGGCGCCAACACCAGACTGCGTGCGGCGCCTTCCGGCGGCGTGACACTCACTGTCCCGGCGGCGCTGACGGTCACCGAGCGGCGCTCCACGTGCAGGTGGCCGCCCTGGATGCGGGCGGTCAGCCGCTCCTCGTCCAGCTCCGGCTCCTTCATCAGCCAGTGCGCCACCCGGCGCAGCAGCTCGGCCTGCGGGCCGCCACCGCCGCCGCGCTGCGAGGCCTGGCCGCGCGACCACAGCCAGATCTGGTCCGACATCAGCATCGCGGCGCGGCCCTGGCCCACGTGGTCCAGGATCAGCAGCGGCCGGTTGGCCGGCCCAGTCATCAGCACCTGGCCGTGCACGTCCTCCGAGCCGATGGCGCGGTACCACGGCCCCCACCCCGGGTTGGCCGGGTCCTGCGTCAGGCCCTCCGTCACCGGGTGGCGGGTGCCCAGCTCCGTTACCTTCGGCGTGAAGGCGCCGTCGATCACGCCGTCTGCCACGCTGTCGCCTGACGGATCGGCCCCCTGCGGCGCGTGGGCGGGCAGCACGTCGCCCAACGGCGTCTGGTCCAGGCTGCGGCTGCCGGCGAACTCCGGCCCCACGGCCAGCAGCAGCGCGCCGCCGCGGCGGACGTAGTCGGCGATGTTGGCGAGGTAGACGTGCGGCAGGATGCCGCGGTCGGTAAAGCGGTCGAGGATGATCAGGTCGAAGCCGGACAGCTTCTCCTGGAACAGCTCGCGGGTGGGGAAGGCAATCAGCGCCAGCTCGTTCAGCGGCGTTGTGTCGTCCTTCTCCGGCGGCCGCAGGATGGTGAAGTGCACCAAGTCCACCGCTGGGTCGGATTTCAGCAGGCGGCGCCAGGTCCGCTCGCCCTGGTTCGGCTCGCCGCTCACCAGCAACACGCGCAGCCTGTCGCGCACGCCGTTGATCTGCACCACGGTCTGGTTGTTCAGCGCACTGGCCTCGCCGTGCACCGGATCGGTGGCGAGTTTCACCAGCAGCGGACCCGCGCGGGTGATCTCGACCGGTATGGTCTGCACCTCGCCCGGCGTCACCTCGCTGCGCACCGGCGACGCCCCGCCCACCTGAACCGTCAGGTTGGCATCCCCCGCCGGCGCCGAGCCCGGCGGACCCAGATCCTCCACCACCACGCGCAGGTTCAGCGTGTGGCCGACGATGCCGTAGCCCGGCGCCTCCAGCACGCGCACACGGCGGTCCCATTCCTCGCCCTGCGCGGGGATCAGCACGTTCAGCGGTGCTTGCAGGCCGCTGGCGTCGGGCGGCAGGTCGTGCACCTGGCCGTCGGTGATCGCCATGGTGCCGGCCAGCCGGTTGGCGGGGATGTCGGCCAGCGCCTGCCTGATGCCGGCCCACAGCAGCGTGCCGTCGTGGCCGCTCTCTGGCACGGCCACGCGGCGCAGCTCCAGGCCGGGCAGCCGTGCTGCTTCGGCGGTAATCACGTCGGCGGCGTGGGCGGTCAGCTTGGCGCGGTCACCCACCTGCATGGAGGCGGAGTCGTCGACCGCCAGCAACGCGATATCGGACAGGCCCTGCCGCGTCTCCTGCACCAGCGTGGGCCCGGCGAGCCAGCCCAGCAGCACGGCGAAAGCGGCCGCCCGCCACGCCGCACCGCGTGCGTGCCGCCACAGTCCAACGCCGGCGGCCAGCACGCACAGGGCGGCAAGCACCAACAGTAGCCACGCCGGCAGCACCGGCTCCAGCCGCAGGGCGGAAAAAGCCTGGCTCATCATTGCGCTAACCGCTCCAGTGTTGCCGGCGCGTGCAGCTGATGCCTCGTCGTCACCGTCCCAACCGCTCCAGGATCACCGGAGCACGCAGGCTGGTCGCCTGTTGTAGCACCAGCTGCGAAGGCCGGCAGCGAGAAAGCAAGGCCTTCTTTTTCGAGAAAAAGAAGCAAAAAGCTTTTGTCTCTGCTGTCGCGGACTCTTCCGCAGCGTACGCCCAAGAAAACAAAAGTTTTTTGGTTCTTTTTTTCAAAAAAGAACTGCTTTCTTTACGTGCACTACTCGATGTCTCGGGCTGCTGGTATGACTGCCTCAACCGCTCCGGTGGCGCCGGCACGCGCACCGCGCCAGTACTGCCGGCGCACATATGCGGGGCGCGCGTCACTGTCCCAACCGCTCCAGGATCGCCGGCACGTGCACCTGGTCGCCTTTGTAGTTACCCGTCAGCGCGTACATCACCAGGTTCACCCCGAAGCGGAACGCCAGCGTGCGCTGCCGCGCGCCGCCCGGGACGGTGGCGTAGAGCGGCTGGCCGTCCTCGTCCTCCGCCCAGGCCGCCGCCCAGTCGTTGCTACCCACGATCACCGGGCTGACGCTGTCGTTGCTGCGGTCCTGCTCCTGCTGCACCCAGACCGTGTCGCCGTCGTATCGGCCGGGAAAGTCGGTCAGCAGGTAGAAGGCGTGTGCGAGCACATGCGCCGAGGTGAGCGGCGTCAGCCGCGGCACGTCCAGCCCGCGCCCGATGCGGCGCAGCGCGGAAGCGGTGTCCGGTGCCGCGCCGGCGCCGGACCCCTCGGTATCGGCGTCGCCGCCACGCAGGTCGATCACCACGATGCCGCCGTGGCGCATGTAGTCGTTCAGCGCGGCGATCGCGGCGGGCGAGACGGTGGCGTCCGCAGTCACCGGAAAATACAGCAGCGGGAAAAAGCCGAGGTCGTCGCGGCCGGGCACCACGCCCACCGGGTCGGCCAGCACCGCGGCGGTGCGGCCGTTCACGTAGTCCGACAACCCGGCCAACCCCTGCCTGGAGACGGTGTCCACCTGCGCGTCGCCGGTCACCACGTAGGCGAGGTGGGTCGCCAGGGCCGGGCTGTCCGCCGCGTAGGAAGGGCCGGGACAGACCATCGCGGCCGAGGCCACCATCCAGACCCCGAGCACAGCCGCGCCGGGACGCAAGGCGCCGTCCAGCAGGCCACGCAGGCGCAGGGTCAGCAGCATGTCCAATGCCAGCAGCCCCACCGCCACGGCAACCAGCCACGGCCCGACCGGCCGTTCGCGCGGCGCTGCGTGCAGCGACAGCACGGACGCGCCAGGGATCGCCGCCATGGCGGCCAGAGGCAAGTTCGCCCCGCCGATGTTGAGCGCATGACGGTCGCGTTCCGGCCCGTATAGGCCGGGCGGATGCGCCGCCGAGGGCATCATGTGGCCGATCTCGCGCGCGCTGACCGGGTGGGCGGCCGGCAACGGCGCGCCCAGCACGCCGGAGCCGTCCAGCGACAACGCCGGCGCCAGCATGCGCGCATCGTCGCTGACCGCCACGCCGGCAGAGCGCTGCACCAGCCGCCCGAGCATGTCCACGAACAGGCCGGAGAGCGGCAGGTTGGACCAGTCCGCGTTGGCCACGATGTGGAACAGCACTACCTCGCCGGCGCCCAGATGCGACGCGGTCACCAGCGGCGTGCCGTCCGACAGCCGCGCCCAGTCGGCCGGCGCCGGCGTGGCGGACGGGTCGGCCAGCACCTGCCGGTTCACGCTCACCTCTGCCGGGATGCGCAGGCCGGCGAACGGTGAGTCGTCGGGAAAGGGTGCGAGGTGCGCCGGCTGACTCCAGGACATCGCGCCCCCGAGCTGGCGGTCGCCGGAGAGTAGCCGGCCGGGCAGCATCGGGTCGGCGGTGCTGTCGGCCGGGCTGTCGGTGTCGGACGCGGCATCCGGCGCGGGTGCCAGGCCGGCGCTGGCGAAACGCAGCAGCAGCCCGCCCTGCTTCACCCAGGCGCCGATCTTCCCGGAGTCGTCCGGCGACAGCGACGCGCCGGTCACCACCAGCATCGACAGCTTGCGCGACAGCAGGTCGGACACGCTGCCGTGCCGCAGTTCGGTGATCGGCGAGAGCGCCCGCTCCAGGTAGTACTGCCCGCCGAGCAGCGGCGTGTCCGACCCGGTGCCGCCGTTGACCAGGCCCACCGGCCGGCGGCGCGCCCCCTCGTCCAGCAGCGCCACCGCGCCGGCGCCGGCCGCACCGGCCAGCCGCAGCGCGCCCAACTGGTTACGCAGCTCCGGCGGCAGGCTGAGCGTTGCCTCGCCGCCCGCCGCACCGGCGGCAAGCTGGATCGGCGTGCGGGCGAGCACCCGCCCGTCGCTGGTCTGTGCCAGCACGAACTCGGTATGCGCCGGACCGCTCGGCGCCTGCCGCAGCCTGGCCACCAGCCGCTCGGGCGAGAAGTCGGCGTCCAGCACCCGCGCCGGCAGACCTCCCGCCAGCACGGTGACGTGGCCGCGGCCGGACAGCGCGCGGGCGAAGCCAGCGTCCTGCGCGCCGGCCAAGCCGTCGGACAGGTAGTAGACCGGCCCGTGGCCGCCGATTGCGGCCGCTGCACTGGCGCGGTCAGTGGGCCACGGCTTGGGGTGCAGCGCGTCGAGCACCGGCCGCAGCAGCGAAGGCGGCATCGCGGCCGTCATCCGTGGCGGCTGGTTGTCCACGCCGGGCGCCGTGGTCAGCAGCGCCGCCATCCGCCCGGCCCGGTCCAGACGGTCGAGAATGGCGCCGGCCGCCTCCAGGCGCCGGGTGAAATCCGGGCCGGACGACCAGCCGTCGTCGATCACCAGCAGCGCCGGCCCGGCGCCGGAGACCGACATCTGCGCCCCCGTCAGCACCGGCCGTGCCAGGCCCACGATCACCAGTGCCGCGGCCGCCAGGCGCAGGGCCAGCAGCCACCACGGCGTGCGGGCCGGCGTCTCCTCCTTCGGGCGTAGGCCGGCGAGCAGCCGGATCGCCGGGAAGGTCTGCGCCCGCGGCGCCGGCGGCGTAGCGCGCAGCAGCCAGTACAGGATCGGCAGCAGCACCAGTGCGGCCAGCACCCAGGGCGCGGCAAAGATCATCCGTGCGTCCCGCTCAACGCAAGCCAAAGCGCCAGCAGCGCCGCCTCGGGCGTCTCATCCGTAGGGTGGACTGCGAACCCGAAACCGGCCGCCTGGCACATGCCGGCGATAGCCGCCTGCTGGCGGGCCAGCGCCTCGCCGTAAGCCTCGCGGATGCCCTGCACGCGGGGAATGATGGCGTCGCCCTCGCCTTCCAGGCCGCGGAAGCGCACGCGCCCATCGTAAGGCAGAGCCAGTTCGGCGGGGTCGAGCACCATCACCAAATGGGCACGCACCGGCGTCTCCGATAGGCGGCGGACCGCGGCGCGTATTTCGTCCACCGAGCCCAGGAAGTCGCCCAGCAGCACCGCGCCGGCATGGCGTGGGAGCGAGACCGGCGGCGGCATGCCGATGTCGGAGTCCGGCAGCGCGCGCTCCACCGCGTCCAGCGCGAATCGGCCGGCAAAGGTGCGGCCCTCCACGCCGATCAGCCGCACCTGCTCGCCGGCGCGGAACAGCAGGCTGGCCAGCGCCAGCAGCAGCAGCTCGGCGCGGTGGCGCTTTTCGGGCAGCGCGCGGTCGGAGCGCCAGGCCATGCTGGGCGAGGCGTCGCGCCACAGGCAGACGGTCTGCGCCGCCTCCCACTCCATGTCGCGGACGTAGGTGCGGTCGGACTTGGCGGACTGCTTCCAGTCGATGCGCGCGCCGGAGTCGCCGTGCACGTAGGGGCGGAACTGCCAGAAGCTGTCGCCGGTGCCGATACGGCGGCGGCCATGCACGCCTTGGGCCACCGTGCTGGCGACGCGTTCGGCGGCAACCTGCAGGGCGGGCAACCTTGCGGCTAAGGCTTCGGCTGTGGCTCGCACTAGGCAAGGCCTTCTTTTTCTACAGAAAAAGAAGCAAAAAGACTTTTCTCCCGGCTGTCGCGGACTCTCCCGCGAGCGCGCGACAACGGAGACAAAAGTTTTTTGGTTCTTTTTTTCAAAAAAGAACTGCTTGCTTTCATCCCAGCTTGCCAACGAGCCTGGAAATCACCCCAGGCAGCGCCACGCCCTCCGCCCGTGCGGAGAAACCCAGCGCCATCCTGTGCCGCATCACCGGCTGCGCCAGCGCCGCCACGTCGTCCAGGCTCGGGGAAAGCCGCCCGTCCAGCAGGGCCCGCGCCCGTGTCGCCAGCATCAGCGCCTGCGCCGCGCGCGGTCCCGGCCCCCAGGCCACGTGCTTACGCACGCTGTCGTCGTCAGCACTCTCCGGACGCGCGCCGCGGACCAAAGCTAAAATCGCGTCCACCACGCTTTCGCCCACCGGAACCCGGCGCACCAGCGCCTGCGCACGCATCAGGTCCTCGGCCGTCATCACCGGGCGGGCGGCCGCCTGGTCGGCGCCGGTGGTGGCCAGCAGCATCGAGCGCTCGGCGGCAGCCTCGGGGTAGCCGATCTCCACCTGCAGCAGGAAGCGGTCGAGCTGCGCCTCGGGCAACGGGTAGGTTCCCTCTTGCTCGATCGGGTTCTGCGTCGCCAGCACGTGGAACGGGGCGGGCAGCTTGTGGTCTGTGCCGCTGACGGCAACGTGGCGCTCCTGCATCGCCTGCAGCAGGGCGGACTGGGTGCGCGGGCTGGCGCGGTTGATCTCGTCGGCCATCAGCAGCTGGCAGAAAATCGGGCCCTGCACGAAGCGGAAGGCGCGGCGGCCGGCCTCGGTCTCCTCGAGCACCTCGCTGCCGGTGATGTCTGCCGGCATCAGGTCCGGGGTGAACTGCACCCGGCGGCGGTCCAGGCCCAGCACGGTGCCCAGCGTCTCCACCAGCAGCGTCTTGCCCAGGCCCGGCACGCCGACGAGCAGCGCGTGGCCGCCCGACAGCATCGCCACCAGGGTCTGCTCCACTACCTCGTCCTGGCCGTAGATCACCCGGGCGATCTCGCTGCGGGCGGCGGCGACGGTGGCGGCCAGCCGGTCCGCGTCGGCGATCAAGGTGTCCTGCAAACCGGGTTCCTTACGCGTTGGGGCTGGGTGAAGCGTGTTGCCGACGCACCACGTGGGCTGCATCGGCGCTTGCGGCAGTCTGCAACCCGGCCGGACCTGCCGTCCAGCCCAGCCGCCGCAGGACGCAACGCACGCCAGGGAATTTCGCCACACGGTATTACATACGCGCCACGTGGCTCCCTATATGCGGCTCATGCGCCGGACCTGCCCACTGAGCTGCGACCGATAGCCGAATGAACCGCGCCCTCCTCACCCCTGAAAGCGCCATCCTGTTCCCGTCCTCGTCGCGTGGCGACCAGGCCGTGCATGACCAGGCGCACGCCAGGCCCGCCCGCGTGCGAACCGAATGCGGCGACATGCCCTTCCTGGTGCAGCGCGACGGCACGTGGCTGTATCGAGGCAGCCCGATCGGCCGCAAGGAGCTGGTCTGCCTGTTTTCCAGCGTGCTGCTGCGTGACCCGGCCGGCGATTACTGGCTGGAGACGCCGGTCGAACGCGGCCGCATTCAGGTCGAGGACACGCCCTGGGTGGCCGTGGAGATGGAATGGCGCCGCTGCGGCCAGGGCCGCAACCAGTGCATCTCGTTCCGCACCAACGTGGATCAGGTGGTCACCTGCGGGCCGGAGCACCCGCTGCGCGTTGCGCACAACGCGATGACCTGCGAGCCGATCCCCTACATCCACATCCGCGACGGCCAGGGCGAGAAGCCGCTGGAGGCGCGCATCGCCCGTCCGGTCTACTACGAGCTGGTTGCCATCGCCGTGCCCGGCTGCGTCGGCGGCGAGCAGAAGCTTGGCGTGTGGAGTTGCGGCGTGTTCTTCCCGCTCGGCGACCTGACCGACGACGCCTGCGACTGCGATTGCGATTGCGCCGAGGATTGACGCGCCCGGCGTGAGCGCCGCCCCTGCCCTGTCGAGCTCCACTTTGGTCAACGACGACGTCCTGCGTGCCACCCTGTCAGGCCCAGATCCGGACGGCTGGCTCGACGACAGCGAACTAAGCGGCGGCGCCTCCGCCTCACTCATCCCGGCCGCCGTGCTGGTGGGCGTGGCCACCGGCGTAACGCCCGGCGTGCTGCTGACCCGCCGGACCGCGCATCTGCGTCAGCACTCAGGCCAGGTCAGCTTCCCCGGCGGCCGGATCGACCCGGAGGATGCGAGCCCGGAGGCCGCAGCCCTGCGCGAAGCCCACGAGGAGGTGGGCCTGGACCCCAGCCATGCCGAAATCCTCGGCCGCCTGCGCGACTACGCCACCGGCACCGGCTACCGGATCACACCGGTGCTGGCGTTGCTGACGCCGGGCTACGTGACCCAGGCCTCCGAACACGAAGTGGCCGATGTGTTCCAGTTGCCGTTGGCGGTGCTGCTGGATCCGGCCGCACCGGAGCGGCGCGGGGCGATGTTTCGCGGCGCGTGGCGGGAATACTGGGTGTGGCCGCACCCGGAGCAGTACATTTGGGGCGCGACGGCTGCCATCCTGGTGCATCTCGCGCGCAGGATACGGGGCAAGTAAGCAAGCGGTTCTTTTTTGAAAAGAACCAAAAAATTTTGCTTCGTCGTCGCGGGAGTGTCATGAAAAATCCGCGACAGCAGGCCCAAAAGTCTTTTGCTTCTTTTCTTCAGAAAAGAAGGCCTTGCCTTTCTGCAGAACTTCGCAGGGCCAAGGCCGCTGCTACTAAATGTCCTTGCCCGCGTCCGGCTGCAACGGCCCAACCTCGCTTTGCAACCGACCGGTGCCGCCGTAACCCGCGTGGCTTTCCTCCTCGGCGGCGCCGCCCGGCACACCATGTTTCATGCCGGTGTGTTCGTCCGCCAGGTGCTCGGCGCCGTCGGCGTGGTCGTCCGGCAGCTTCTTGTCGTGGTCGCCCTTGGTGATCTTGGACATGTTCGCCAACCTTATCGTGCAGTTGTTCCGGTCCACCCCAACAGGGCGCGCGCGCTCAGGTTGCGTGCACCACCACCTCTGCCACACGGCGTGCCTGCGCTTCGGTCAGGTCTGGATGGATCGGCAAGGCGAGGATGCGGGTGGCCAGGTCCTCGGCCACCGGCAGAGCGCTGCCGCGATGGTGCGGCGCGTAGGCCGGCTGATGGTGCAGCGGCCGCGGGTAGTAGATCGCCGAGGGCACGCCGGCAGCACGCAGCGCCGTCTGCACGTGACCGCGCGCGGCTTCGTCCGGCAGCAGGATCGCGTAGATCGCCCACGCGCTTGTCGAATCCGCCACCCGCGCCGGCACGTGCACGTGGTTGGACAGCGCGGCGTCGTAGATGCGCGCGCTGCGCTCGCGGGCGGCGAGCTCCTCGTCGAACACGTCCAGCTTGGCCAGCAGCACCGCCGCCTGCAGCGTGTCCAGACGGCCGTTCATCCCGGTGCGCAGCACCTCGTAGCGGGTGGTGCCTTCGCCGTGGGTGCGCAGGCTGCGGTAGAGTGACGCGCGTTCGGCGCTCTCGGTCAGCAGGGCGCCGCCATCGCCGTAGCCGCCCAGCGGCTTGCTGGGGAAGAAGCTGATGGCGGTGGCGTCAGCCTCGGCGCCCAGCTTGCGGCCGGACAGGCTGGCACCGAAGCTCTGCGCACAGTCGTCCAGCAGGAACAGGCCCTCGCGTTCGGCGACCTCGCGCAGCGCCGGCCAGGGTGCGGGCTGGCCGAACAGGTCCACGCCGACGATGGCGCGCGGACGCAGCACGCCCTCCGCCCGCACCGAGGCGATGCGGCGCTCGAGGTCGGCCGGGTCGATCTGGAACGTCGCCGGGTCCACGTCCACGAACACCGGGGTGGCGCCCAGCACCAGCGGCACCTCGGCGGTGGCGGTGTAGGTGAAGGCCGGCAGAAACACCGCGTGGCCGCGGCCGATCTCCTCGGCCATCATGGCGATCTGCAGCGCGTCGGTGCCCGAGCTGACGCTCACGCAATGCGCAGCGCCGGCATAGGCGGCCAGGCGCTCCTCGAGCTCGCCCACCTCGGGGCCCAGCACGAACTGGCAGTGCGCCAGCACCGCCTCCAGCCGGGCGCGCAGAGCCGGCTCGATGCGGCGCTGCTGCGCCTTGAGGTCCAGGAAGGCGACTTGTTCGGTCATCTGGCAGCATCCGTAAGCGCGGCCGCACTCTCTGGCGGCCGGGTGAGTTCGGGGACGAGAGCCGCCAGCGCGTCGATCGCGCGGCGCGTATCGCCGGCGTGGCAGAAGCCGGCGATCGCGTCGATGGCGGCACCGACCGCGTCGGCGTCTGCGGTGCGCGGGGTGGCCATCAGCAGGCCGGGGTAGCCGGTCGGCAGCGGCGGTTCGCGGCCGTGGAACAACTCCTCGAACAGTTTTTCCCCGGGGCGCAGGCCGGTATAGGCGATTTGCACGTCGACCTCCGGACGCAGGCCGGCCAGGCGGATCATCTGCCGCGCCAGGTCCACGATGCGCACCGGTTCGCCCATGTCGAGCACGAAGATGCCGCCGTCGGGCTGGCCGCCAGCAATGTAGCCGCCGATGCTTTCGCGGCCTGCGCGTTGGGTGGCCTCGCCTGGGCGGTCAGCCGCCCACCCCTGATTGCCCGCACTTTGGCTGACCGCGGCGTGACCTGTTTTCCGACCGTTCGGCGCATGGCTGCTCAGAACCTGGCCGACCACGCTGGGGCTGCCCACGGTCTGGCTGCCCACACTCTGATCGACGGCTGGCATGACAGCACCTTGCGTGACCGTGCCGTGGCTGCCCGTCTCCCGGTCGCTCTCGGTGGCCGCGCTGGACACGCGATCGACCATTCCTTGGCTGCCCGCCCCCTGGCCGTCCCCATGCCGGCCGCCTGCCACACCGCCATCTGCTGACAGGCCGCCTGCTGCCGTCCTGACCGGTCCGGCGCCCTCGTGCTGGTCGGCCACGCCGGCGACGCAGGCCTGCAGCACCAGGCTCACCGCCTCGCGCACCGTCATGAAGTAGCGCTGCATGTCCGGGTGGGTCACCGTCAGGGGACCGCCGCGCTCCAGCTGGCGGCGAAACAGCGGCACCACGCTGCCGGTGCTGCCCAGCACGTTGCCAAACCGCACGGTGACGCAGCGCAGGCCGCTGCCCAGGCCGGCACGCGCCTCGATGTCGAGTGCCTGGCAATACATCTCCGCCACCCGCTTGCTGGCACCCATCAGGCTGGACGGGTTGACCGCCTTGTCGGTGCTGATCAGCACCATCGCCGCCGCCCCCGCACGGCGCGCCGCGTCGGCCACGATGCGGCTGCCGCAGGCGTTGGTCAGCAGCCCCTCCAGCGGGTTGGCCTCCACCATCGGCACGTGCTTCAGGGCGGCGGCGTGGAACACCAGCTCCGGCGCCGCATCGCCGAACACCACGGCCACCCGGTCGCGGTCGCGGATGTCGGCGATCACCGGGCGGCGCGGCACCGCCGGCCAGCTCTCCGCCAGCTCCAGGTCGATCTGCCACAGCGCGTATTCGCTATGGTCCAGCAGCACCAGCAGCGCCGGGCCAAGGGCGGCCAGTTGGCGGACGAGCTCGCCGCCGATGCTGCCGCCGGCGCCGGTCACCAGCACGCGCCGGCCGCGCACCAGCCGCGCCATGCCGGGCAGGTCGAGCCGCACCTGCGGGCGGTTGAGCAGGTCCTCGATGGCGACCGGCCGCAGCTCGATCCGCTCTGCCGCGGTGAGCGTGGTGGGCCGCGGCGCGCGGCGCACCGGCACCCCGGCAGCCTCCGCCTCGGCGATCAGCCCGGCCAGCGGCGCGCCCAGGAACTCCGGCTCGGTGACCACCAGGGCCGACGGCGTCCGGCGCCTGCGGGCGAGCTGGGCCAGCACCTCGCCTGCCTGGCCGGCAGTGCCCAGGATCGGCAAATTGTGCATCCGCCGTCCGGCCTGGCGGTCCACCAGGGCCAACAGGCCGACGATGCGCAGCCCGGTCGCCTGGTCGGCGCCGGCGGCGCGGATGAACGCGTCGGCCGCGTCGCCGGCGCCCACCAGCAGCACGCGCTCCAGCGCCGGGTCGTCCGACGCGCGGCGCGGCCGCCCGCGATACAGTCGGTAGCCCAGCCTCGGCACGCCGAGCAGCACCATCAGCGTCAGCGCGTGCACGATCGGGAAGGTGACGGTGGGTAGCTGAAAGCCGGTGACCTCGAGCAGCAAGGCAAACAGGGCGGCGCAGGCGATGCTGCCGCCCATCACCCCGATCAGGTCGGACAGGCCGGAAAATCGCCAGTATTGCTGCGACAGGCGGAACGGCAGGCCGCCCAGCAACAGGGTGATGCCGCCGCCGGCAAGGAACCAAAGCGGGTGCAGCAGCCCGCCCTGCGGGTCGGCGATCCAGCGGGCGAGCGGGGCGGCGATCGCGGCCAGGGCGCCGTCGAGGGCGACGTTCAGCAGGATGCGGTTGACGGAGCGCTGGGAGGACTTCACGCGGGGCATATAGGCCAAGCGGTTCTTTTTTGAAAAAAAGAACCAAGAACTCTCGTCTCCGCTGTCCTGTGAACGGCCCGGTACGTCGGTTGGCGGTTTCTGAGAGTCGGAACGTGACCGTCACAAAGCAAAGCAAGGCCTGCTTTTTTGAAAAAAAGCAGCAAAAAACTTTTGGTCCTGCTGTCGCGGAGGTTTCTGCAGCGTGTACCCAGAAGACAAAAGTTTTTTGGTTCTTTTTTTCAAAAAAGAACCGCTTGCTTTCTTGCCAAGGGTCAACAGGTCGGATCGCTGCTAGTAAGCACGCGATGCGTCCCCTTGCCTACCTGCTCTTCGCCACCCTGCTAGCCCTGCTGTCCGCCGCTATCGTCCGGGTGATGATCCGGGTTGGCACCCTGGACCATCCCGGCGCGCGTAGCTCCCACACCCAGCCCACGCCTAAAGGCGGCGGCGTAGGCATCGTCGCCGCCTTCCTGCTGGGCATGCTGGTGCTCTACGCCGGCGCAGGGCGGGCGCGTGTGCCGGACGCCCCGTTCCTCGGGCTGATCGCCGCCTCGGTGCTCATCGCCGTCATCTCCTACGCGGACGACGTGCGCAGTTGGCCGTTCGCCATCAAGCTGGCCGCGCAGTTGGCCGCATGCCTCGTCGCCATCGCGAGCGGGCTGCGCCTGCAGGTGCTGCACACCCCCTGGCTCGGCGCGATCGACACCGGCTGGCTCGGCATCCCCCTGACCGCGGCCTGGATCCTGCTCGCCACCAACGCGGTGAACTTCATCGACGGCCTGAACGGCTTGGCGAGCGGCTCGGTGGGTATCGCCTGCCTCGTGCTTGCCGGCATTGCCGGCAGCCAGGGCGACCTGTTCACCACTGTCGCCGCCCTGGTTCTGGCCGCCGGCATCGCCGGATTCCTGCCCTACAACTTCCCCCGCGCGCGCATCTTCATGGGCGACGTCGGCAGCCAGTCCTGCGGCTTCGTCCTGGCGGTGCTCGGCGTGTTGGCCGCACGGTTCGGCAACCAGACACTGTCCGTGCTGCTGGTGCCGATGCTGCTTGCCGGCATCCTGTTCGACGTTGTGTTCACCTTGGGGCGTCGCGCGCTCGCCGGACAACGGCTGACCGAGGCGCATCGCAGTCACCTCTACCAGGTGATCAACCGCGCTGGGATGGCCGCCTGGAAGGTCAGCCTCACATATTGGGCGATGGCGGCCTGGGGTGGCCTATGTTGCGTTACCTTTGGACTGGTCCCGCCCGGACTGAAGCCGGTTCTGCCGGTGCTTGCGGTGCTGCCGCAGCCAATCTGGCTCGCTTACGTATGGTGGCGCGCCAGGCGTGCGATGCTGGCCTGGTGAGGAGCCGCCCATGCCCCGGACGTGATCCGGGGCATGGCGGGTGTGGCAGGCTTCAGCCGTGGCTGCCGCCGCGTGCGCTGCGGCGCTCCTCGTTCGCGGCCACCGTCTTGCGCGAGGGCGTCGTCGCCTCGTTCATGATCGAACGCAGATCGCGCAGGAACGCGGCGCCCTTGAGGGTACGCTGCACCAGCACGCTGCGGCGATCCATCGGGTCGACCTTCCGGCGGGCCAGGTCGAGTTCGCCCAGCCGGTCCAGCGCCCGGGTGATCGCCGGCTTGGACACGTTGAGGTCGGCGGCCAGGCCGCGGACCGTATGCGCGCCGTCCTGCAGGTAGCAGGTCAGGAACACGCCCAACTGACGGGCAGACAGGTCCGGACCGTCACGGCGGACCAGCGCGACGATTGTGTCGCGGAGGATTCCGACCATCTGGTCGGATTGTTGAGAAGAAGCAGCAGCCATTTTCATTTCCTTTCACTCAGAGACCATTTGCTGTTCCAGCCGCCTCTGTTCCGTTCCGTCACCGATTCGGAAGGCTATCGGATCGTGCACGGTCTAAGCCGCTAAAACAAAGAAAGTTCTAAAATCCTTTCCGATACTCACGATCGGGTTCGTTACCGAAACTTCAACACACGCTTAAGTCAACCCGGTGAGAGGTCCACGCCGGCAGCGTATCGGCCGATAGCCTCGAACGTCGCCCGCAACGCCTGTGCCTCTCCACCGGATGGCCGCCCTGCTCTGGAGACGTCGTTCCATGCGTAAACATCGAAATGCGCCCACCGCGTTCCCTTGGACACGAAACGTTGAAGGAACATTGCCGCTACGATTGCTCCGCTATGCGTCTCCTTCGAAACGTTATTGATGTCGGCTACGGTGCTTTCAAGCCAAGAATTGTAACCCTGCCAGAGCGGAAGGCGCCACACGGGATCGTGTACCGACGCTCCCGACTCGGCAAACAAGCTGGCCACAGCATCATCGTTGCTGAACATTGCAGGCAAGTCCGGACCGAGTGCCACGCGCGCAGCCCCGGTCAGGGTGGCGTAGTCCAATAGCAGGTCGGGCGCGGCAAGGCACGCCTCTGCCAACAGGTCGCACAGCACCAGGCGGCCCTCCGCGTCGGTGTTGCCGACCTCGACAGTCAACCCGGCACGCGTGCGCAGCACGTCGGACGGCCGCATCGCATGTCCGGAAATCATGTTGTCAGCACAACCAAGTCTGAGTTCCAAACGCACCGGCAGGCGCGCGTCCATGATCAGGCATGCGGCCGCCAACGCAATGGCCGCGCCGCCCATGTCCTTTTTCATCCGCAGCATGCCGGCCGAGCTTTTGATGTCGTAGCCGCCGGTGTCGAAACACACGCCTTTGCCGCAAATCGAGACGAGTTTCGCGTCCGCAGGCGCGGTGTCGGAGCGCCACTCGCCTATCACGACGCATGGCCGCCGCGAGGACCCGCAACCGACGGCATGCAAAGCCGGGTAGGCTTCCGCAACCGCATCATTCTCGATCACATTGACGTGTGCCCCGCGCTCCTGCAGCAAACACTGCGCGCACGCTGCCAGTTCGGCGGGCCCGAGCAGGTTGGCAGGCGTATTCACAAGGTCGCGTACCAGCCACACGGCGCGCGCCAGCGCCACGGCGCGCTCCTGGCCGTCCGGCAGGACCAGCATCGGTTGCTTCTCTGCAGGCGTGCTTTTCAGCGACGCAAAGCGATAGGCGCCGAGCGCCCAGCCGAGCACCGCCGCCGCCTTGTCCTCGACCCCGTCGTCCAGTCGCCATAATCCTGCCGGCAGGACGGTGGCGAGCGCGCCCCAGACATGCGGTCCGGTCTCCTCGCCTAGCCCGAGCACCGCGCCACCCAGCCCGGCCTGCCCGGGCAGCAGCACGACGCGGCCGGCCTCGCCCTTGAAGCCGCTGGCACGCAGGTAGGAGGCCTGCTCGTCCGGCAGCGCCCCCAGCATCGCCGGCAACGCGCCGGCACGGACCCCGTGCACCGGCAGCGCATCCGGCCCGTCCTCCGCGAAGCAATCCGGAACGCGGTCGAACATCCATACCTCCTGGCGGCCGCTCAGCGGTGGGCCGGTGCGTGCGACATGCGATTGCACCTTGCATTCGCCTGCCCCGCATCAAATCATTGCCGCATGTCGGGCGCGTCCCTCCGAGTCGGCAAGGACATGTTCGCGCCCCGGGTGCGCGCCGTCCTCGGCCCGACCAACACCGGCAAGACGCACCTCGCCATCACCCGCCTGCTGGGACACAGCTCCGGCATCATCGGCTTCCCGCTGCGGCTGCTGGCGCGCGAGAACTACGATCGCATGGTGGCCGCCAAGGGGGTGCGCTCAGTGGCGCTCATTACCGGCGAGGAGAAGATCGTGCCCGCCGAGGCGCGCTGGTTCAGCTGCACGGTAGAAGCCATGCCGCTCGACCGCCGCGTCGAGTTCGTCGCCGTCGACGAGATACAGCTCTGCGCCGACCCGGACCGCGGCCACGTCTTCACCGACCGCCTGCTGCACGCCCGCGGCCTGGTGGAAACCATGTTCCTGGGGGCCGAGACGATCCGGCCGCTGCTGCAACGCCTGGTGCCGCAGGCCGAGGTGGAGACCCGCCCGCGCCTGTCCCAGCTCACCTATGCCGGCGCCACCAAACTGGTGAAGCTGCCGCCGCGCAGCGCCATCGTCGCGTTCAGCGCGGCCGAGGTCTACGCCATCGCCGAGCTGATCCGCCGGCGCCGCGGCGGCTGCGCGGTGGTGATGGGCCGTCTCTCGCCGCGCACCCGCAACGCCCAGGTGGCGCTTTATCAGGACCGCGAGGTGGATTTTTTAGTGGCCACCGACGCGATCGGCATGGGCCTCAACATGGACGTCAACCACGTGGCGTTCGCCGGGCTGCAGAAGTTCGACGGCCACCGCCCGCGCCGCCTGCATGCCGCCGAGGTGGCCCAGATCGGCGGCCGCGCCGGACGCGGCATGCGCGACGGCACGTTCGGCACCACCGCTACCTGCCCGGAGATTCCCGACGACATCGTGCAAGCCGTGGAAGCCCACGTGTTCGACCCGATCGAGAGCCTCGCCTGGCGCAACGCCCAGCTCGACTTCAGCCACATCGACCGCCTGCTCGACAGCCTGACCGCGCCGCCGCCCATCCCCGGCCTGGTGCGCGGCAACGACGCCAGCGACCTCGAAACGCTGTCCACCCTGGCCCGCGACCCCGAGATCCGCCACCTGGCGCAAGGCCGCCGCCAGCTGCGCATGCTGTGGGAAGCCTGCCAGGTGCCGGACTTCCGCAAGATCACCGACGACAGCCACGTCCGCCTCTGCGCCCGCATCTACTCGCATTTGGCCCGCGGCGAGCTGCTCCCCGCCGACTGGCTGGCCAGCCAGTTCGCCACCCTGGCCGGCACCGAGGGCGACATCGACACGCTGATGGCGCGGCTGTCCGGCGTGCGGGTGTGGTCCTACGTCGCCGCACGCGGCGACTGGGTGCCGGACGCGGCCACCTGGCAGGCCCGCGCGCGCGACGTCGAGGAGAAGCTGTCCGACGTGCTGCACGAGCGGCTGACCGCCCGCTTCGTCGACCGCCGCGCCGCCCACCTGATGCGCCGGCTGGAGGCGGCCGAGGGCGGCGAGGAGCTGCTCTCCGCCGTCACCCTGCGCGGCGAGGTGGTGGTCGAGGGCCACCAGGTGGGCCACGTCGCCGGCTTCGCCTTCCTGCCCGACCCGGTGGCAGAGGGGCCCGAGAAGCGCCTGGTGCTGCGCGCCGCCCGCCGTTCGCTCTGCCAGGAGATGCCGCGCCGCGTGGCCCTGCTGGAGGCGGCCGGCGACGCAGCCTTTGCGCTCACCCCCGACCACGTGATCACCTGGACGGCACAGCCCGGCACCGACGTGCTGGCGCAGCGCGCTGCAGACCCGAGCACGCCGAGGCTGCACGCGCCGCATCCCGACGCATCCCGACCGGACGCACCCCGCCTGCACGCAGCCAGGCCGGATGCAACTCGACGCTACGCCACAAGGCCGGACGCCAGTCCGGAGCTGACGAGCCCGAACGCAACCGGGCCGGACGCAGCACGATCGGACGTACCCAGGCTGGACGCACCGGTGGCCCGGCTGCGGCCCGGCCCCAGCCTGACCCGGCCTTCCGTCGAGGTGATCGACAGCGAGTTCCTCGACGGCCCGCAGCGCGAGCGGATCCGCCAGCGCCTGCAGGCCTGGGTCGACACCCGCATCGCCCGCGAGCTGGCGCCGCTGTTCGCCGCCGTTGCCCGCGCCGGCGGGCAGGCCGAGCTGCGCGGCCCGCTGCACCGGCTGCTCGAAGCCGGCGGCGTGGTGGTTGGCAGCACGGAGGCGGATATCGCACCGGCTCTGCGCGGCCGCCTCAAGGCGCTGGGCGTGCGCGCCGGCCGCTTCGCCCTCTACGTGCCCGACCTGCTCAAGCCGCGTGCGGCCCAGCTTCGGGCACAGCTCTGGGCGATCCACGCGCGGGTGCCGACGCCAGTGACACCCAACCCCGGCCTGGTCTCCATCCCCCCGCCGGAGGGCGCCATGGCGCCCTTCCTGTCCATGCTAGGCTGGGTGGAAGCGGGCCCCGTGCTGCTGCGGCTGGACATCGCCGAGCGGGTGGCCGCGGAACTCGCCTACTCCACCCGCGGCAAGCTGGCGCCGGTGCCGCTGGAATTGGGGCAGCGGCTTGGCGTGCGGGCGGAAGCACTGCCGGCGGTGCTGCGCGGGCTGGGGCTGCGCATCCTGCCAGCGCCGGCATTGGCGCCGGCAGTGTACGGCCCGCCGACGCCGCCGATGATCGCGCAGCCGCGGCGGCGCGTGGTCGACGTGCCGGCGCCGGTGCATCGGCCGGATTCGCCGTTTGCGGCGCTGGCGAACTTCAGAAAGTAAGGAAGCAGTTCTTTTTTGAAAAAAAGAACCAAAAAACTTTTGCGAGCGCTGTCGCGGAATATTCTTCAGCGTGTACTCGAGAGACAAAAGATTTTTGGTTCTTTTTTGCAAAAAAGAACTGCTTTCTTGCCTTGCTAAGCCAACGCCTAGACAAATGGCTCTGGTGCGCCCGCTTCGCCGCCACCCGCACCGCCTGTGCCGGCATGGCCGAGAGCGGCCTGCTCCGCATCAACCGCCAGCCCACCGACAAGCCGCACGCCAAGGTGCGCGTCGGCGACGTGCTGACACTGCCGCTCTACGCCGGCGTCCGCGTCATCGAGGTGCTGGCCTTGACGGAGCGCCGCGGTCCCGCACCTGAGGCGCAGGCGCTCTACCGGGTGCTGCCGGACTAGCTTGCGCCACGCGGCGCGAGCCGCCATATCGCGCCGTCAAGCGTTAAGCTCACTGGAGAATACGATGACCTACGTGGTCACCGAGAACTGCATCAAGTGCAAATACATGGACTGCGTGGAAGTTTGTCCGGTGGACTGCTTCTACGTCGGCGAGAACATGCTGGTGATCAACCCGGACGAGTGCATCGACTGCGGCGTGTGCGAGCCGGAATGCCCGGCCGAGGCCATCGTGCCGGATAGCGACGACAAGGCCGCACCCTGGGCCGAGCGCAACCGCATCTACGGCACGCAGTGGCCCAACATCACCCGCAAGGGAACCGCACCGGCCGACGCCGACGAGTGGAAGGACAAGCCCGGCAAGGAGGCTTTGTTCTCCACCAGCCCGGGCACCGCCTGACACCACCGCCTGCGTCCGCAAGGGCATCCTCCATGGCGCCGGCGAACGAGAGCGCCGGCTAGGACGTGCCGTTCTCGCCGGCGGGACGTCGCGTGACACCGGCGCCTAGAGCGTTTTCCGACCTCGTTGGATCAACAAGCAGGCCGGAAAACGTTCTAGCTCTTTGTTCTAACGAGCACCTGTATCCGACGGGCGATCCCGATTGGTCGGCTGATGCCCTATTTCGAGGCGGCGGACTTGGCAGCAGTGACCGGGGTCCAGCCTGTCGCTGCCGGCGGCACGTAGGTGAAGGTAGCCGGCCCGCCGACCATCTGGTTGGCCGGCATGGTGTTCAGCATGGCACCGTCGAATTGCACGCTCTGGACGTGCAGGTTACGGTCGGCGCCCGGTGCCACGTAGAGGTCGTTGAGGTAGTTTACCGCAACGCTGTGCTGGGCGGCCGGCCCGCCCCAATTTCCTTGCAGTGTGATCGTCTGCGGCGTGCCCGCGCTGTTGGCGGCGGTCACCGTATCGGTCTGCACCGGCTTGCCGTCCACGCTGATCTGCGCCATGGCGTCGCCCTGGTAGGCGTCCTCGGTCATCGCGACGGTCAGCGTGTCGGACTGCTGCACCGGCGTGTGCAACTCCACCGAGGCGGGGCTGGCAATCACGGCCGCGCTGTTCGGCACCGCGACGCCGTCGTAGCTGAGCCCGTCGATGGAGAGCGAGGTGGGGCTGGTGGTGGCGCCGGCGGCGGGCGTGTTGACCACGCTCACTTCGACGGTGTGCGACGCCGGGCCGAAGTTGCCGGCCACCGTCACGGACTGGCTCTGGCCGTAGTTGCGCAGTGCCGGCGCGGCAATCCGCGAGACGAGCGGCTTGCCGTCCACGAGGATGCTGTAGTGGGCGTTCTGGCTGACCGGCACCTGGCTGACGTTGAAGACGAAGCTGTCGGGGCCGGTGCCGTAGGTAGCCGGAGCCACGGCAGCGTTCCAGAGGTTGAAGCTCTGCGGCCCGTCTCCGAGCAGCGCCAGGCTCACGTTGGTGATCGGCTTGCCGTTGATGCTGGCGCCGGTCACGTACAGGTTGCGGTCACCGAGGGGGCCGTTCGCGTCATTGAGAAAGTTGATGCTCACCGTGTGTTTCAGCGTTCCGAACCGCGCGTGCACGGTGAAGGCCTGGGTCTGTCCCTGCGAATGGTTGCCCGTCGTGGTTTGTTTGCCGCCGACCTGCGTGCCGTCGACGCTGACGGTGAACTGCGCGTCACCCTCGTAGGCATCCTCAGACATCAGCAGGACCAGCGTGTCCGGGCCAGAGCCGATCGCCTTGGGTGTGACCGGCGTGGGCGGCACCAGCACCGGCGTGGTGTCCACGCCGTCCGGCGAGGAGATCGGCTGCTGGGCCACTGCCGGCATCGCCGGGTCGGTCGAGAAAGCCCGCATGTAGTCGATGCTGTAGCTGGAGGACGCACCGGGCAAAGTGGGTCCCGGCCAGCTTCCCTGCGCACCGACGGCGAGGTTGGCGATCATGTACATCTGCAGCCCGACCAGCCCGGCCGGCTCGGGCTGCGGATCGCCGACCATCGATCCGTCGAACACGTACTGGATGGTGCCGTTCTGCCAGAGAAAGCCGTAGATATGGTAGCCTTGGAAGACGTCCAAGCCGGTGTTGGTGAAGCCGCCGGTGCTGACGGTTGGTGTGCTGGTATGCGTCCAGTAGTCGGTATCCGTGCCGCTGTTGTTTGGCTGCTCGAGAATGTCGATCTCCGGATAGAAGGTGTTCGGCAGCAGCCAGAATGCCGGCCAGAACCCCTGCCCAGCCGGCATCGACGCGCGTATCTCGAAGTAGCCGGTGGTCTGCTGGAAAATCCCGTAGGTCTCGACCATGCCGGACGTGTAGGGCACGCCGCCACTCGGCACCGGTGTCGCATTGAAGGTGAGCGTGCCGTTGGCGAACACGTAGGGCTGCGCCGGGTCGGTCACGTCGTAGGGCACGTAGTTCTCGGCTTCGAGGTTGCCGTACAGTCTGGTGTCCCCGTTTTGGAACGTGTTGATGAACTGCGACATGTCCGACTGTGTCGTCATCTCCGCGTCAAACGTCAGGTGATAGCCAAGCAATGACAGCGTCGTGAGGACGGCGAACGGGAGCATGGTGTCGGACCAATCTACTTGAGGGACGTCACGCAGCCGGTGCCGCTGCGTTATTGATACGTATGACGAGTATGTTCGGGTGCAGCAGATACCGCGTCAGGCACTGCTTCCACCATTAAACCAACATCACGTGTGCGAGAGTGTGCACTACTTAGCAAGCGCACGTGCACGATCCGAAACGCTTTGACACATCGGCGATCTTCGGATGCTCTCTCGCTGATAAGGTCGGCCGGCCGACGACGACAACCCGCTGAACTCACCGGCGCGAACTACCGGTGGCAATCACAATTGCAACCGGTAGCTGCATTCGCCGCACTGATGTTGGAATCTCGTCTCATGCTGCCGAGATGTTTGGCTGCCTCACAAAGACCGCCGACATTTCCTTCCAGGAGCGCGCCTTGCCGATCATGTCTCGAGATAGCGTATGGTTCATCACCGGTTGTTCGACTGGTTTCGGCCGGGAGATCGCCCGCATCATCCTCGAGCGCGGCGGCCGCGCGGTGGTGACCGCACGTGATGCCGCCCGCGTTCAGGACATTGCCGAGAGGCATCCCGACCACACACTCGCGCTGTCTCTGGACGTGACCAGGCCGGACCAGGTGGCAGATGCCGTGCGCGCCGCCGAAGAGACATTCGGCGCCATCGACGTGCTCGTGAACAACGCAGGCTACGGCTACATGGCTGCTATCGAAGAGGGCGAGGACGACGAGATACGCGCCCAGTTCGAAGCCAACGTGTTCGGTCTGATCGACATGATCCGCGCGGTGCTGCCCGGCATGCGCGCCCGCAGCCGCGGCCACATCGTCAACCTCTCGTCGCAGGGCGGCCTCATCGGCTTTCCCGGCGTAGGCTACTACAACGCCAGCAAGTTCGCCGTGGAAGGACTGTCCGAGGCGCTGGCCGGCGAGATCCGGCCGCTCGGCCTCGGCGTGACCATCGTGGAGCCCGGGCCGTTCCGCACCGACTGGGCCGGCCGCTCGCTGCGCATGCCCAAGACAGACATCGATGCCTATACCGAGACCGCCGGCGCCCGGCGGCGCACCATCAACGGCTACTCGGGCAAGCAGCCTGGCGACCCGGTGCGTGCCGCCCAGGCGATCATCGACGCGGTGGAGAGCGAGGCGCCGCCGTTGCACCTGTTGCTTGGCAAACAGGCGCTCGACCTGGTGCGCGCGAAGCTGGCGGCGATGACCAAGGAGTTCGACGCTTGGGAGAGTAGCAGCCTGGGGGCGGATTTTCCCACAGAAAAGTAGGCGAGCCCTATCTCTTGTAAGAACGAAAGAACTTTGGGTCCCCGCGATCCGCTTGCGGAGAGGTCCGCGACAGCCGCACCAAAAGTTTTTTGCTTCTTTTTTACAAAAAAGAAGGCCTTCCTTGCTTCCTATCTCCCCTATACCCCCCTCATGCGCCTCCCCGCCCTAGCGTTTTGCCTGCTCGCCAGCCCTGCGCTGGCCCAGGTCAGCACCAACTCGAACGCGCTCGATAGGCTGGCGCCCCCGGCCGCCGCGCCCGCCAGCCCCGCAGCCGTGCCGCGCCACCACCCGGCGCGTCGGCCGCCTGCCAAGCCCGCGCCCAAAAAGCTGGCCGCGGTTGCCATGCCGGCGGTGCCGCCGGCGCACCCGGTCATCGTGCCGCCGCCCATCGTCATGCCGGCCCATCCGCCGCCGCCGCCGCCGCCCGTCCCGGTGCGCGCAGACGCTGCCGGCGCTGCGTCCGCCATCGCTGGCGGCACCCGGATCACCTTCGGCCCGGGTGCCTCGGACCTGAACCCGGCCACCGTTGCGGCCATCCGGGACGTCGCGGCCAAGGCGCTGGCCAGCCCCGCCTCGGTCGTCGCCATCACTGCGTGGGCGCCGGGGCCGGCGGACGACCCGTCCACCGCGCGGCGCCTGTCGCTGGACCGAGCGCTGGCCGCGCGCGCGGTGATGATCCAGGCCGGGCTGTTGTCAGACCGCATCAGGGCGGTGGCGGAGGGAACTGCAGGGATCGGCAGCGAGTCGCCCGACCGGGCGGACATCGTGCTGGGGGGAACTGGAGAAAGGAAGTAGTGCCGGGCGCCCGGAGCACCGAGTCCTGCCCTGGCCGGCAGCGAGAAAGCAAGACCTTCGAGAACAAAAAGCAAAAAGCTTTTGTTTCTGCTGTCGCGGACTTTACCGCAGCATGTACTCAAGAGAACAAAAGTTTTTTGGTTCTTTTTTTCAAAAAAGAACTGCTTGTTTTCTACATTATACGATCAAGCCGGCGCAGCCCGGGAAACAGCCCCATCCAGATCGCCGCTACGGCGAGCGTTCCCACGCCGCCCACCACCACCGCA
The DNA here is from genome assembly GCA_965198755.1 of Acetobacteraceae bacterium. Classification (GTDB taxonomy): domain Bacteria; phylum Pseudomonadota; class Alphaproteobacteria; order Acetobacterales; family Acetobacteraceae; genus BOG-908. The sequence continues at coordinate 658,491 of OZ240673.1, read as the reverse complement.
GGCACCGCGCCCACCAGCGCCGCCAGGCTGCCGCTCTCGAACTCGCCGAGCTGGTTCGACGACCCGATGAACAGCAGGTTCACCGCCGCCACGCGGCCGCGCATCTCGTCGGGCGTGCGCATCTGCACCAGGGTGGACCGGATCACCACGCTGACCACGTCCGCCCCGCCCAGCAGCACCAGGCTGGCCACCGATAGCGGCAGGGAGGTGGACACGCCGAACACGATGGTGGCGAGCCCGAACACCGCGACGGAGCCGAACATCGCCGGCCCGAGGTGGCGCTGCAGCGGCCAACGCGACAGCGCGACCGAAACCACGAGCGCGCCGGCCCCTGGTGCCGCGCGCAGCAGGCCCAGCCCGAGCGGCCCGGCTCGCAGAACCTGGCCGGCAAACACCGGCAACAGGGCGGCGGCACCCCCCAGCAGCACGGCGAACAGGTCCAGCGAGATGGCGCCCAGTATGTCCGGCCGGCGTATCACGAAGCCCACGCCATCGAAGAACGAGGCCAGCGTCGGCGGCGGCTGCGAGGTTGGGCGCACCCGGGCGGGCAGCCGGGCACTGCAGCAGGCGGCGATGGCGAAGACTGCGGCACACGCGGCGTAGGCGGCGCCCGACCCGGCGCCGTAGAGCAGCCCGCCCAGCGAAGGGCCGGCGATGCCTGCGCACTGAAACACCGAGGAGGACAGGGCGGCGGCGCGCGGGTAGGCGGCCTGCGGCACCAGGCTGGGCAGCAAGGCCTGCAGGCTGGGCGCCTCGAACGCGCGCGCGGTGCCGGTGCAGGCAGCCAGCACGTAGAGCATCGCCGGCGTCGGCGCGCTGAGCAGAGAGATGACCGCCAGGCTGAGCGCCGCCGCCGCTTCTGCCGCCTGGCACATGGTGGCGATGCGGCGCCTGTCGGCCCGGTCCACCACGGTGCCGGCGACGAAGACGAGCGCCAGAAAGGGCGCGAACTGCGCCAGTCCGACAAGCCCGAGCGCGAAGGCGCTGTGGGTGAGCGCGTACATCTGCCAGCCGAGGATGACCGCCTGCATCTGGTAGCCAAGCGCCGAGAAGCTTCTCGCACCGAGGAGGGCGGACAGGCCGGGGAGGCTCAACAAGGGTGATACGGGCGGGGTGTCGGCCATGCAGGTTGATAGCGGGCACTGCGCCACACTGCCACGCTGTGCACGGGCATGCTCGCCGGCCAAACGAGCCGCCTTCGACGCACCAGCAGCAAGCCCGGGTCGGCCGAGCATGACGGCTCCGGGTCACTCTACGGGAGCAAAAGTTGTTGATTCTTTTTTGAAAAGAACCGCTTGCCTTGCCTCCGATCGGCGACGCGCATGAGCCGAAAACGCGCACTGTGACGATTGTCACTTGGTCACCGTTCTGACACACCGACCTTGTAGACGCGCATCGGGCCAAATCACGTCGGCCGTAAAACATATTTGAATGTAACGACGGGAAAGGCTCTGGCAGGGTTGTTCCTCTGAAAGGTGGGAGTCCCGAGATGCCTTTGTATTTCTTCGACTTCCAAGATAGGCGCGGCATTTTCCACGACAATGAAGGAACCGACCTCGCGACCGATGCGGCAGCGATGTGCGAGGCGGTCGAGACGCTGTCGCAGCTCGCTCATGGCAGGTTGATCGAGGATGCAGACCAGAGCTTCATCATCTGGGTGCGGGACCTGTTCGGCAGCGCCGTCTACAAGGCTAGACTAACGTTTCATGGCGAGTGGGCTCGCTCATCGCATGATGGCTGATGCGGCGCGACAGCGGCGCCGGCGCGTGGCTCCGCGCGGGGTCTTTGCGTGGTGTCGCTCATGGGAGCAGAGTCTGCACAGGGCGGCACTTGCGCTTTGTAGGCCTGCATAAGCGCGCATGTTTGCAGGCGATGGTATTGTTCGACGGTATGACTCTATTTGCCCGTCACATGACGACGAAGGGGCGCGACAGGATCGTGCAAACGACCAGGCGACAGGACTCCATATCGCGTCGACATGTCGAAAACCTGTCCTAGCAAGCCGGCATGATGGCTTTTATCACCCTGCAGAAACATACCGATCGGCAGACTGTCACATCGTATGGTCTGTGCCTGACGAACCAACAGTTCGGCCGCTGGGAGTCGATATCGTGACGGTAGCGCTGCGACGCGGTGACTGCGACCTTCGATTGTTCCACGAGTTGCCTGGTTTCCGCGCGCCGCCGTTGCGAGCACTCCCGGAGTTCCCGGCTTCTCTCAACGGCGGTTCGCGTGTCTTGGGCAGGCACTTGGCTTATTATCATTGCTTGCAGCGGCCCACGGCGCCGGGAGTTTGCAAGCTTCTCCAAAAAAACATTATTTGATATCAATCGACAGGCGTTGCGCTGCGCTTCACCAAACGGTCGCCCGGAGTACGATCCGAGACAGGCCGCCGGACCCGGCGAATATCTGGTTGGCCGGGCAGCTTGAAGCAAAAGGCAAGCGGTTCTTTTTTGAAAAAAGAACCAAAAAACTTTTGTTCCCTTGGGCGCGCGCTGCAGAAACCTCCGCGACAGCAGTGATAAAAGTCTTTTGCTTCTTTTCTTCAGAAAAGAAGGCCTTGCTTGCTTTCCCAAGGCCGCGACTCGAAGAAGCTGCGCTTCTGTCATACCATCCGGCCCTGACCGAAGCCGAGGACCGGATGGCCTTACCCCACAAGACGGAGAACGGTGGCGCCGGCCCGGACAACAAGGCGGCTGCCACTCTCCGCCACGCGCAGGCCGCGGCGTACGAGCAGGAGGATTTCGCTGCCTGCTTCGCCGCAGGGGAACGCCTGGCCATCGCTGATCAGGCTTATGGCGAGTCCTACGTTCACTTCATGCACACCGTGTTGCACGCGCTCGCGCGCGACGTGCCGGACGTCCGCTTCCTTCAAGTCGGCGGCATGGATGGCAAGCGGTTCGACCCGGTATACGCCTTCGTGAAGCACTACCGCTGGTCCGGCGTGATCCTCGAGCCGCTGCCCGACCTGTTCGCTGCCCTGACAGCCAACTACGCGGACGCCCCTTGGGTGACGCTGCTGAACGCCGCGCTGATGGACGCCGACGGCACGCGGGAGATGATGCGCGTGAGCCGCGCCGCATCCCGGTCGGGCGCGGTCCCGGACTGGGCAGAAGGCCTGGGCTCGTTCCACCCGGACCGCAACGCGCTGGGCGGCGTCGGCGTGGACGCAGAACTTCACGCGACCCTGCTGCAACACACCGTGCGCGAGGCGGTGCAGTGCCTGACGCTACGCTCGGTGGCCAGGCAATGCGGGCTGGACCGGATAGACCTGCTCCAAGTGGACGCAGAAGGGTGCGAGCTGACTGTGTTGCGCCAGGTGTTCGGCCAGGGGCACGCGCCGCGCGTCATACAGCTTGAGCACTGGGCGTTGCCGGCCGGCGAGCGCGACGCGGTTCATGCGATGTTGATTGGCGCAGGCTACCATGTGCGCGCGGGCGAGGCGGATCTGCTCGCGACTACGCCTGAACTGATGATCGGTAAGCAAGAAGTTCTTTTTTGAAAAAACGAACCAAAAAACTTTTGTTCCCTGGAGTGCACACTGCAGGAAACTCCGCGACAGCAGGACCAAAAGTTTTTTGCTGCTTTTTTTCAAAAAGGCAGGCCTTGCTTTCTTGCCGGCCGGCAAGATCAGCCACTCGCAGGATCCAGACTGGCAACCCGCGCACGTATTGCAGACGCAACACAATCCAGCACGGCGCGCACGCGCGGCACGTCGCGGTTGTCCCGCTGCACGCCCAGCCATATGTCGGCGGACGGAACGGCAGCGTGCGTTGCGAGCCGTCGCAAGGCCGGCTCCGCATCCGCCTTGAAGCGCGGCAGCACGGCGAGGCCGCCGCCGCTGACCGTCGCGCGATGCTGCGTCTCGTAGCTGTCGCTGCGAAGAACCACGTCGCCACGCCGGCCGCAGTCGGACAGCCACGCGGCTTGTGACGACAGCTCCCGCTCGTCGGCGAGCGCGATGATCTGGTGCCCCGTGCATCCGTCCTCGGTGTCGGGCACACCGCGACGCTCGAGGTAGTGCGTGCTTGCGTAAAGCCCGAACGCAACCGAGCCCAGCCTGCGCGCCACGAGTTCGTCGCGTTGGAACGCGCGCAGCTGCACCGTCACGTCCACGTTCCTGGCCGCCGACGTGTCTTCCGGCGCCATCGGATGCAGCTCGATCATGATGGTTGGCGTGCGCGCATGCAGTTCAGCGAAACAGCATGCCAGCAGGTGGGTCGAGACCAGCTGCGAGCCCATCACCTTGACCACGCCCGTCACGTGAGCCGCCTGGCGCTGGAGCGTCCGCTCGAGCGAGAGCGCCTCGTGTTCGACCCTCAGCGCGTGCGCAAGGATTGCGCCGCCCGCGAGCGTGAGGACGAAGCCGTCGGCGTTGCGCTGGAACAGCCGCATGCCCATCGACTTGTCCAGAGAGGCCAGCCGGCGTCCGACCGTCGATTGCGTGACACGCAAATCCTTCGCCGCAGCAGCAAGCGTACGGTTGCGGGCAATCGAGAGAAAGTAGCGGAGGTCGTCCCAGTCCAGCATCAGTTCCCATGCAACTTCGCACGGGCCCCTGCAGGAACGCTGCTGGCCCGAACAGTCCGGCCATGGGCAGGTGTGCCTGATGCAGAACCCTCGCCACGCAGCGATAGCCGAAGCACGCCGCCTTCGCCAGCGGCAGGCTCTGCGGTGTCGTGCCCGGGATGCTGCAACCTCACACCTCAGCTGCGAAGACTCCTCGATCAGAACTGGCAAAGCTGCCGTCGCACACGGATGCAACTCGTGGTGGAGGCAGACGGGCCTGCGACCCAGTCCGGCGGCAGCGCAGACAATCCTGTGCCGCGTGTGGCAGCGTCTGCAAACGTCGCCAGGCGGAAGGCTGCCCCAACGCGCCGGCGTCTGGCCAGCCATCGTGGCAGGCGTGGCTGGCCGCCGCAGCGACGCAACTTTATGGGCGTCCGGCCGCTGTGCCCCTGTCTCACGGGACGGAGGGCGTCGCGCGCAAGCCCACCGGCCTCATCGACGTAGCAAGTGCGAGGGCGCGCCAGGAAGGCCGCGTCATCACCAGTCCAATCAGGGTGGGGTGCGCATGGTGAAGCCGCACCTCAGTCCTGAGTGGAGAGGTCCGGATCACGCATGCGGACCACGAGGATGCACGCTCGGATCGTGCATCTTCGTCGACACCCCGCCGGCGCCGCATGCCCGCAGGCATGGGCCTGTGCCACTGCGGCACAGCAAGCACACCAGGCCGCCACTACGAGACCCGTCAGCTCAACCAACTAGAGAGAGTGCCACGCCATGACAGACCAGACCATCGTCGCCGTCTACGACACGCCTGCCCATGCCGAACTCGCCGTGCAGGATCTCCTGCAAGCCGGCATCCCGGAGTCAGCCGTGCATCGCCACGCGCAGGAAGGGAGCTACGCAGGCACATCCACGGCGCCGGCAGCGCGTAGCACCGAAGGCACCGGCTTCTGGTCGAGCCTGTTCGGCGGCGAGCCGGACCACGATACCGCTGTCTACGATCGCAGCGTCAGCAGCGGCTCGACCGCGGTGACGGTGAAGGTCGCCGACGCGCATGTCGAGAAGGTCACGCAGATCCTCGAACAGCACCACCCGATCGACATCGACGAACGCGCCGGCAGCTACGGCCTGTCGCAGACCACGACGACAACGCGTGAGCCGCTGGTTGGCGCAGCACCGGTTGTCGGCACGATGCCGAAAGCGGCGGCTACGGCCACGGACGGCGACAAGATCCAGCTCTCCGAGGAGGCGCTGGCGGTCGGCAAGCGCGTGCTCAACCGCGGCACCACACGTATCCGCCGCTTCGTCGTCGAGACCCCGGTCGAGGAGGAAATTCGCCTGCGCGACGAGAAGGTCACGATCGAGCGCCGTCCCGTGACCGACGGTCGCGCGGTGCCGGACGCCTCTTGGACCGACAAGACGATCGAGCTGACCGAGTCCGCCGAGGAGGCCGTGGTCTCGAAGACAGCGCGGGTAAAGGAAGAGATCGACATCAAGAAGGTCGCGACCGAACGCACCGAGACGGTGCGCGACACGGTTCGCAGGGAAGATGTGGAGATCACCAAAGTACCGGGCGACGCGACCGGTTCGACCTACGACACCACGACGCGCAAGACCGGCGTCTGAAACAAACAAGCCGAGATAACCCGGGTGCTTCAGGCACCCGGGCGATCGGCGCAGGAGGCAACCCATGTCAGCAACCAACTATAACGACCCGCTGGTCCGTAATCCCGGCGTTTTGGAAACAACAACGACCATGATCGGCGGCGGTGCGCACACGCACCGGCGCATTTCCTGGGCCGCCATCTTCGGCGGCGTCGTCCTTGTCGTCGCCGTTCAACTGCTACTCAGCATGCTGGGTGCCGGCATCGGACTCGGCACCGTCAACACCAACGCCGGCTCCACGCCGGATGCCAGCAGCTTCGGCATCGGCGCCGGGGTGTGGTGGGTGGTCAGCAGCGTCGTGGCACTGGGCTTCGGCGGCTACGTGGCGGCCTGGCTGGCCGGCATCGAGCTGCGCTGGGACGGGCTGCTCCACGGCCTGGTCACCTGGGGCATCGCCACCCTGCTGACGATCTACCTGCTGTCCTCCGCAGTGGGCGGCATCATCGGCGGCGGCTTCTCGGCGCTGGGCGGCATCACCTCGGCCGCCGGCAGCGGCATCAATGACGCAGCGAAGGCCGCAGGCGTATCGCCCGACATGGTCCAGCAGCAGGCGCAAAGCTATCTCAAGCCGGCCAACCCGGACCCGGCCACGATGACGCCGCAGGACGCGCAGAAGCAGGTGGTCACGAATTTGGCCACCTACGCCAAGGGCGGCCCGGATGCGCCGGCGGCCAAGCAACAGGTGATCGCCATCATGGCGGCGCAACAGCACATCAGCACGGACGACGCGGCCAAGCAGTTCGACACGAACGAAGCCAAGCTTAAGCAGGATAAGGACCAAGCCATCCGGACGGCGAAGAACGCCGCCGACGAGAGTGCCGCGGCGGCCTCCAAGACGGCGTTCGCCGCCTTCGGCGACCTGCTGTTAGGCGCTATCGCCGCGGCCATCGGCGGGTCGCTGGCGGTGCAACGCCGCCTGCAGGTCTCGCAGCGCGTCGTCCGCTGAAGCGCCATCCGGCGACACGGGTCCGCCGGCGGATGAGATGCCCGAATAATACGACAGGATGAGGCGTCTTCCTGCCGTGCTGGCACGTTAGGTCGGCCGGCAACGCTTCAGCCAAGCGCGCGAACGAGGGCGGGCCATGACGGCCCGCCCCCGCCATCACTCTAGATAGGAGACGAACATGTCCATCATCGGCTGGCTCATCCTGGGCCTCATCGCCGGCTTCATCGGCAGCAAGATCGTCAACAAGAGCGGCGAGGGTCTGTTGCTCGACATCATTCTCGGCATCGTCGGCGCCATGGTCGGCGGCTACCTGTTCACGCTGGTGGGTGCAACGCCGGTCACCGGGCTGAACATCTACAGCATGTTCGTGGCCGTTGTCGGCGCCGTCATCGTGCTGGTCATCTACCACGCGGTGTTCGGCAGGCGCGCGCTTCGCTGAACCATCGTTAGCAACACGAGGAGACGGCACATGGGACTACTTGACCAGGTTATCGGCGGGTTGATGGGTGGTGGCACAGGCGGCGGCGGCTCGCCGATGGGCGGCGTGCTTGCAAGCCTGCTCGGCGGCGGACAAAGTCAGCAGGGCGGCATGGGCGGCGGCGGAATGCCCAGCGGCGGAATGGGCGGCGGCGCGATGGGCGGCATGGGAACCGGCGGCGTCGGCGGCCTGGTCTCGATGTTCGAGCAGGCCGGGCTTGGCCACATCGCCCAGTCCTGGGTCGGCAACGGCCCGAACCAGCCGGTCTCACCGGACCAGCTGCAATCCGTGCTGGGCCAGGACCGCGTGTCCAGCATGGCGAGCCAGTCCGGCATGCAGCCGCAGGACTTCCTCTCGCAACTCAGTCAGCACCTGCCCAACGCGGTGCACGGCATGACGCCGAACGGACAGGTGCCCGACGAGGGCACCGTGTCGGTCTAGCACGATGCGCCGGCGCATTGCCGCGGTGCTGTGCGCCGGCCTTCTCGCCCTCTCCTGCGTTCCAGCCCGGGCAGACAACCCGATGGGCTACCGGCTGGTCACGCAGGAGGACGCGGCGGCGCTGCCGCATAACGGCGGCGCGCTCGGCATGGACATCGAGCGCGCGCAGCACATCAGCGACGACGGGCTGGCCTTCGACATCATCCGCGTCAAGCAGGTGCGGCGGGGCTCGCCCGGCGCGCAGGCCGGGTTCAAGGCAGGCGACCAGATCATCGCGGTGGACGGACGGGTGTTCGCCAGCCTGACCGCGTTTGCCGGCTATGTCGGCTCGATGCCGCCAGGCAGCCAGGTGAAGGTGGATTACATCCCGGACGGCGGCGGTCCGCAGCAGGCGCAACGGCTGATTGCAACCGTCGGTGCGGCCGGGCGCGCCGCCCCTGCAGGCCTGTCCACGGGCACCAAGCTCGCCATCGGCGTGGGCGCTGTGGCGCTGTTCGGCTGCTACGAGCTTGGTTGTTTTTCCCACCGGGCGGGTACACAGCAGCAGCAGCCGGCGGCGGGGCGGCCGCAATAGGTTAAGGCAAGGCAAGCGGTTCTTTTTTGAAAAGAAGAAACAAAAAACTTTTGTCTCTGCTGGCGCGGACTCTCCCGCCGCGTACGCCCCAGGGAACAAAAGTTTTTTGGTTATTTTTTTCAAAAAAGGACTGCTTTCTTTCTTGCCCCGATCAACGTCTCTGGCGGCTGCTATAACAGGTCGAATTCCCTTACCTTGGCAAACAAGCAACTTCCGACGGTCCAGCCCGACCAGCGAGCCCGCGCACTCACCGAGGAACGCAATCGCAAGATGGCCGCCTCGGCACACGCCTACGTCCGCGGCAGCACCGTTCGCTTCTACGACTGGCTTGAGAACTCGGCACGCCTGTCCCTGCCGAGCGGCCCGGAGGCCTGGATCTGCGGGGATTGCCACGTCGGCAACCTCGGCCCGGTCGCCAGCGCCAAGGGTGCGCTTGCCATCCAGGTCCGCGACCTCGACCAGACCGTCATCGGCAATCCCGCGCACGACATGATCCGCCTGGCGCTCTCGCTCGCGATGGCCGCACGCAGCTCGGACCTGCCGGGCGTGACGACCGCGCTGATGATCGAGCGTATGGTGCAGGGCTACGCCGCGGCGTTCGCGCCCGAAGCACAGGGTGAGACCATCGACAGCGAGGACTCCATGCCGAAGAGCGTCCGCCTGGTGATGCGCGAAGCAGCCGGCCGGAGCTGGAAACACCTTGCCGACGAACGTATCGAGGGCGACAGCCCGGTCATTCCTCTCGGCAAACGCTTCTGGCCGCTGACCAAGGACGAACGTCAGGCGGTGGAAGGCCTGTTCGCCGAGTCCGAGGTCAGCCGCCTAGCCACCCTGCTCCGCTCGCGTGACGACGAGGCTGCGGTGCGGGTGCTCGACGCCGCCTATTGGCGCAAGGGATGCAGTTCCCTCGGCCTGCTGAGGATCGCGGTGCTCGTGGCGATCGGCACCGGCAAGGCGGAGCGTCATTGCCTGATGGACCTCAAGGAGGCGGTCGCTGCCGCAGCGCCGCACGGTGCAAGCGACATGCCGCGCGACAACGCCCAGCGCGTTGTGGCCGGCGCGCGCGCGCTGTCGCCGTTCCTGGGCAGCCGGACGATCGCCGCCCGCCTGCTCGGCAAAGGCGTGTTCCTGCGCGAGCTGCTGCCGCAAGACCTCAAGCTGGAGATCGACCACCTGACGCGAGAGGAAGCCATCGGCGTGGCCGAGTTCCTGGCCCGTGTCGTAGGCCGCGGGCACGCACGCCAGCTGAGTGGCGCCGAGCGGAAAACCTGGTCGGCCGAACTCAACCGCAACCGCTCCAAATCGCTCGATGCGCCTTCGTGGTTGTGGAACAGCGTCGTGGAGCTGGTCGCCTCGCACGAGGGTGCCTATCTGGATCATTGCCGTCGCTGGGCGTTGACGGACGCCGCGTAAAAAAGGCAAGCGAAGCCTGCGTTCTGCAAAATTCCGGATGTGCGACAGCCATCGGGGGTACACGTATCGCATGGGGCTCGGCGCTTTCATTGTAGTGCTAGATCCGCAACCAGTCGGCGAAGAAAGCAAGGCCTTCTTTTTTGAAAAAAAGAAGCAAAAAACTTTTGGTCCTGCTGTCGCGGAGTCTCCTTCAGCGAGTGCTCTAGGAAACAAAAGTTTTTTGGTTCTTTCTTCAAAAAAGAACTGCTTGCCTTGCTTGTCGAGGCGTCCAACCCAGACCTGATCGCAAGCCGTTCTACCGAGAGGATGCCCGCCGCCGGACTTGAACCGGCACGCCCGAAAGCTGCGGATTTTAAGTCCGCTGCGTCTACCATTCCGCCAGGCGGGCATCACGCCGCACCCTGCCAACCCGCCCAATGCCCTGTCCAGCCCAGCTACGCTAGAAAACCACGTCACCCCGAGAAAACCCTAGATCGTGGAAGCGCGCGTCACAGAAACCTCCGCGACAGCCGGATCAAAAGTTTTTTGCTGCTTTTTTTCAAAAAAGCAGGCCTTTCCTTGCTACTACTTTGCCGTCAGCCAGCAAAGCAACACGAAAGCAAGCAAGCGCTTCTTCAAAAAGAAGAAGAAAAAGCCTTTTGTTCGGCTGTTGCGAAGTGTCCGAAGGCGGGTGCACTGACGGAACTGCTGACTACGCAGTGTCTCTTTCGAACCGCACCGCCTGCTTGCCCGCGTGCACCTCCGCGCGAAGCCTCTCGATCAGCGCGTGCAAATCCTTGATCGCCCTGTTCTGCTCGACAACGCTCAGCGGCAACAGCGCAGCGTCCCGCAGGAAGGGCAGCACCGCGTGCTCGCACCCCAGCACGGTGGCCGCCTGCTCGGTCAGCTTCAGATCGAAACGATCGCCCGTCGCGCCGATCTGGCGAAACATGTCGGCCGCCAACGCCGGCACCGGCTCGGCCGCGCCCAGCGCATCGTGGCGCAGACCCTCGTCGACCACAGACACCATGTCCGCGCGCGCCGGCAGGCCCACCGCCTGCGCCAGCCGCGCGATCATCGCCGCGGGTGCTACGAACCAGTCTTCGTAGCGCACCACGCAGACGTGCGCGCGCCCCACGCCGGCCACCGCCTGCGCGTTGTAGACCAGCCAGCGGTACGCAGCCTGGTCGCCGGCCAGCCGGTCGCGCGCGGTGATGCTGCGGGCCACCTGTGCCGGGTCGCGCACGCAGAACACGTAGACCGGTTCGGCGCCCAACCGGTCGAGCAGGTTCGGCCACATCGGCAGCAATCGTGCGGTGCGCGGGTCCTTGAAGCCGAACAGCCGGTCCGCCGACATCGTCTTCTCGACATACGCGGCGATCGTCTCGCTGATCGGCGCCACGCGCGGGTCGGTCCACCACTGGTCCGGCAGCGCCAAATGATGCGTCGGCGCGCTCCAGGCGCGGCCGAACAGGGCCAGCACCTCGTCGTGCAGGTCGTTGATGCGGGGGCGTTCCCAGTGACCGCGCGCGTTTGCCGCACTCGTCCCCTGCGCCTCGGCCATGTCCACGCCGAGCTCCTGCAGCATGTTGGCGCACAGCGAGGTGCCGCTGCGGTGCATGCCCAGCACCATGACCATGCGGCGGCGCGGCGCGGCCGCTTTGTGCGTGCGCGACGGCAAGGCTCAGCGGCGCTCCAGGTCCCGAAAGGCGCGCCGCAGGTCGGCATCCTGCAGGCTGGCGCGCTCCAGGTCAGCCAGCCTTGCATCCAGGGCACTGAAACGATCGCGCACCGCGCCCGGCGGCGGCGCGGCGCCAAGCCCGTCAGGCAGCCTGCCAGCGCGGGTGCCGCACAGCAGCTTGGCCAACACCACGTAGGCGATCACCGCCAGCAGCCAGTGCATCACGCCGAACATCAGGAACGCCGCGCGCGGCATCCAGGCCGGCAGGCCGGCGCGCTCCGCGATGTGTGCGCAAACGCCCTTGATCAATCCCGTGTCCCGCACGGCGTAGTTCTGCAGGCGGGTCTGCCAGCTGGGCTGCCGCTCGGACCGCATCGTCGTACTCATCGCACCCCTCCCCTACGCCAGCCGGGCACCTCGGTGTCCAGCACTGCTTCCAGATAACCGATCCGTTCTTCCATCCGCCGCGCCGTCGCCCAAAGCTCGCGCATCGCCGGCTGGTCCGCGGGTGCTGCCGCCTGCAGCGCGCGGGCCTTGCTGCGATAGTGCAGAAAGACCGGCAGCGCCACGCAGATCAGCAGCGTGGCCACCACGATGACCATCGCGGTGAAGTCGCTGACGTGGTCGTGCGGCTGCAGCACTGCCAGGTTGGCCAGCTCGCTCAACGAGTCCATGCTTGGGATCGGCGGGATCGGCGGGATTGGCGGCACGGGCGGGATCGTGAAGGTCGACATGCTAAGCCCGCTTCACCCTTCGGTCTTGGTGTCCGTCCTGGTTTGCATCCGGTTGCCCAGACGCGCCTTCAGCGCCTCGAGCTCGTCGGTCATGCTCGCGTCGGCGGCCAGCGTCGCCAGCTCGTCCTCCAGCGTCGGCTGGCGGCTGGGTGCCCGGCCAAGGTCGTAGGCTTCCACGCGTCCCTCCATGTGATCGAGCTGACGCTCCGCCGTCTCGAAACGCAGGAACGCGTCGTTGATCCGCTCGTCGTGCAGCTTCTCGCGCACCTTGATGCGGTTGCCGGCGGTGGCGCGCCGCTGGGCGAAGCTCGCCTCGCGCGACTTGGCGTCGGCCAGCTTGGTCTGCAGCTTGGTGATGTCCTCGTTCTGCTGCGCCAGGGCGGCCACCAGCTGGGCCACCTGCTTTTCCACCGAAGCACGCGCCTGGGCGCGGTGGCTGCGGGCGAGCAGCGCGCCGCGGGCGAGGTCCTCGCGGCCGCGGGTCAGCGCCAGCTCGGCCTTTTCCTGCCAGTCCTCCTCCTCGCGCTTGAGCGCCTCGAGACGGCGCTCCATCTCGCGCCGTTCGGCGATGCTGCGTACGGCGGAGGAGCGCACCTCGACGAGGGTGTCCTCCATCTCCTGGATGATCAGACGAATGATCTTCTCCGGATCCTCGGCACTGGCCAGCAGCGCGTTGAGGTTGGAGTTCACGATGTCCGCAAGGCGTGAAAAGATGCCCATGGCCGGGTTCCTCGAGTGAGCGCGATGATGCCGCAATCAGACGTAGACGAACAGGTAGGCCAGGGCGCCGAACGGGATGGCGGCCAGCGCCAGGCGGGAGGCGGCGCCCACGAGGGCGGAGAGGTGCGGTGCCTGCTCGTGGCGGGTCTGCAGCTCGGCCAGGTGGCCGGCGAAGGACTTGCGCGGCGAACGCTCGGCGGCGTAGCTGGCGAAGCTGTGGGCGTTCATGCTGATGGTTGTCATGGCGGTAACTCCTGTTGATCGGGTCGGCCTCAGTGGCCTGTCCACATGATTGCAGGCGCCGTGCCAACGCACTAAACCACTGATGATAAATGCTTTTCTGATCCGCTTGCGAGGAAGCGGCCAGCCGGGATAGTTTGCTTCCGCCAGATAGTGGCAAAAGGAGCCAGCCCTTGGCGAGAGCGGCACATTCCAGCGAACTTCCCACGCCGATCGGCCAGTCGCCCGCCTTCCTGGACATGCTGGCCCACATCTCCCAGGCGGCGCCGCTGAACCGCCCGGTGCTGGTGATCGGAGAGCGCGGTACCGGCAAGGAGCTCGTCGCCGGCCGCCTGGCCCTGCTCTCGCCGCGCTGGTCGGCACCGCTGATCAAGCTGAACTGCGGCGCGCTGCCGGACGCGCTTCTGGATTCGGAGCTGTTCGGCCACGAGGCCGGCAGCTTCACCGGCGCCGCCCGCCGCCGCCCCGGCCGCTTCGAGCTGGCAGACCGCGGCACCATCTTCCTCGACGAGATCGCCACCGCGTCCCAGGCGGTGCAGGAGAAGCTGCTGCGGGTGATCGAGTACGGCAGCTTCGAGCGCGTCGGCGGCAGCGAGACGCTGCACGTGGACGTGCGCGTGGTGGCCGCCACCAACGTGCACCTGCCCGAGCTCGCCGCCGCCGGCAAGTTCCGCGCCGACCTGCTGGACCGCCTGGCTTTCGACGTGGTGACCGTGCCGCCGCTGCGCGCCCGCCGCGACGACATCCCGGTGCTGGCGGAGCACTTCGCCACCCGTATGACCAGCGAGATGGGACGCGACTTCTTCGCCGGCTTCACCGACCGTGCGATGGACACGCTGATGCGCCACGCCTGGCCCGGCAACGTGCGCGAGCTGCGCAACGCGGTGGAACGCAGCGTCTACCGCATGGCCGATCCGGAGAAGAAGCTGAGCCAGGTCATCCTGGACCCGTTCGCCTCGGCGCACGCGCCGGCCGCTTCGCTTCAGGCGGTGCCGGACATCCCCCGGCTGCCCGTCTCGCCGGCCCAGGCTGCGCCGGCAGCCGCATCGGGCGAGCCTGCAGCCTCCGGCGGATTCGAAGCGGCGACGCGCGCCTACGAGGCGAAGCTGCTGCAGTCGGCGCTGGAGGCGTGCCGGTTCAACCAGGCCGAAGCGGCGCGGCAACTGGGGCTGAGCTACTACCAGTTCCGGCATCATCTTCGGGTGCACGGGATGTTGGGAGAGGCAAAGAAGCCGGCCAAGTCGGCGGCGTAAGGAAGCAAGCGCTTCTTTTTCGAGAAAAAGAAGCAAAAAGCTTTTATTGCGGCTGTCGCGGACTCGTCAGGAGACTCCGCGACAGCGGGAGCAAAAGTTTTTTGGTTCTTTTTTTCAAAAAAGAACTGCTTTCTTGCTTTCCATGACCGAAGACGACGTCCAACGCCCACCCTCTCCATGGCCGAAATGCAGGAAGGCGCCCACATGCACCATCCCGACGTCCGCGTGCGTGGCAAGGTTTTCGCCACCCTATGGCAAGCGCGTGGCGTGGTGATGCTCACCCCCCGAGCAGCAGGTCATGTTGGTTGCCGCCGAGCCTGCGATGTTCGCCCAGGTCTCGGGCGGCTGGGGACCCAAGGGGTCGACCAACGTGATGCTGGCCGCCGCCGATCCCGCCAGCGTCCGCAACGCGCTAAAGACGGCGTGGCGGAACGAGGCGCCGCGCTTGCTTGCATCACTGCCGTGAGCGCGGCTGGGTCGGCGTCGTAGGTGCTTGAAGGCCCCTATCCTTTGGTCTAGCACCCGACAACCCCACCGCACCGCAAGGACGACCATGGCCCGCAACAGGATCGCGCTGATCGGCGCAGGCAACATCGGCGGCACCCTCGCCCACCTGGTCGGCTTAAAGGAACTGGGCGACGTGGTGATGTTCGACGTCTTCGGCGGCGTGGCCGCCGGCAAGGCGCTCGACTTGATGCAGTCCGGCAGCGTGGACCTATTCGACTGCCACATGAGCGGCGGCAGCGACTACGCCGCCATCGCCGGTTCGGACGTGGTGATCGTCACCGCCGGCTTCCCGCGCATGCCCGGCATGAGCCGCGACGACCTGCTGGCCAAGAACGCCGGCGTGATCAATCAGGTGGCCGACGGCATCAAGGCGCACTGCCCGGACGCCTTTGTCATCGTCATTACCAACCCGCTGGACGTGATGGTGTGGCAGCTGCAGCAGCGCAGCGGCCTGCCGTCCAACAAGGTAGTGGGCATGGCCGGCGTGCTGGACAGCGCCCGCTTCAAGCTGTTCCTGGCGCACGAGTTCAACGTCAGCGTGGAGGACGTCACCGCCTTCGTGCTGGGCGGCCACGGCGACACCATGGTGCCGCTGACCCGCTACTCGACGGTGGCCGGCATCCCCATCCCCGACCTGATCGAGATGGGCTGGACCACGCAGGACAAGATCGACGCGATCTGCGCCCGCACGGCCAACGGCGGCGGCGAGATCGTCAAGCTGCTGGAAAAGGGCAGCGCGTTCTACGCACCGGCCGCCTCCGCGATCGCGATGGCGGAGAGCTACCTGCTGGACAAGAAGCGAGTGATGCCATGCGCGGCGCTGCTGTCCGGGCAGTATGGTTTGCACGACCTGTACATCGGCGTTCCGGTGGTGATCGGCGCCGGCGGCGTGGAGCGCATCGTCGAAATCAAACTGGACAGTGCGGAACAGGCGGCGTTCGACAAGAGCTGCGACGCGGTGCGCAAGCTGATCGAGGATTTCAAGAAGATAGAAGCGAAGTAAGCCTTCTTTTCTGAAGAAAAGAAGCAAAAGACTTTTGTCTCCGCTGTCGCGGCCCTGTCCGGCGAGCGCGCGACAGCGGAGACAAAAGTTTTTTGGTTCTTTTTTTCAAAAAAGAACTGCTTTCTTTCTTGGGGTGCATCAAGATGAACATCCACGAATACCAGGCCAAGGAGCTGCTACGCGGCTACGGCGTCAGCGTGCTGCAGGGCTTCGCCGCCTGGACCCCCGAGGAAGCCGCCGAGGCTGCCGCCAAGCTCCCCGGCCCGGTCTACGTGGTGAAAAGCCAGATCCACGCCGGCGGCCGTGGTGCCGGCCACTTCAAGGATGATCCGCAGGGCAAGGGCGGCGTCCGCCTGGCCCGCTCGGCCGACGAGGTGCGGGCGGCCGCCGAGGCGATGATCGGCCACACGCTGGTCACCAAGCAGACCGGCCCCGGCGGACGCGACGTCCGCCGCGTCTACGTCGAGGCCGGCTGCGACATCGACCGCGAGCTGTACCTGTCGCTGCTGGTGGACCGCGACACCTCGCGCGTGCTGGTGATGGCCAGCACCGAGGGCGGCATGGAGGTCGAGGAGGTGGCCGCCCACTCGCCGGAGAAGATCCTCCGCGTGGCGGTGGACCCGGCGACCGGTATCTTCCCCTACCACGCCCGCAAGCTCGCCTTCGGCCTTGGGCTGACCGGCAAGCAGACCGGCGCCTTCGCCCGCTTCGTGGACGCGATGTACAAGGCGTTCGTGGCGCTTGATTGCGCCATCGTCGAGGTCAACCCGCTGGTGGTGACCAAGTCCGGCGACGTGGTGGCGTTGGACGCCAAGGTCAGCTTCGACGACAACGCGCTGTATCGCCACAGCGAGCTGGCCGCCCTGCGCGACGAGGCGGAGGAGGACCCCAAGGAGCTCGAGGCCGCGCGCTTCGACCTCAACTACGTCGCACTGGACGGCGTCATCGGCTGCATGGTCAACGGCGCCGGCCTGGCGATGGCGACGATGGACATCATCAAGCTGTACGGGTCTTCGCCGGCGAATTTTCTCGACGTCGGCGGCGGTGCGACGCGGGAGAAGGTGACCGCGGCGTTCAAGATCATCCTGTCCGACCCGAATGTGGAGGGCATCCTGGTCAACATCTTCGGCGGCATCATGCGCTGCGACGTCATCGCCGAGGGCGTGGTGGCCGCCGCCCGCGAGGTGAGCCTGTCGGTCCCGCTGGTGGTGCGGCTGGAGGGCACCAACGTGGCGCTCGGCAAGGACATATTGGCCAAATCCGGCCTGCCGATCATCTCGGCCGACAACCTAGCCGACGCCGCCCAGAAGATCGTCAGCGCCGTGAAGGAGAGCAACTGATGGCCGTCCTGGTCGACAAGCAGACCACCGTCATCACCCAGGGTTTCACCGGCGCGCAAGGGACGTTCCACTCCGAGCAGGCAATCGCCTACGGCACCAAGGTGGTGGGCGGCGTCACCCCCGGCAAAGGCGGCACCACCCACCTCGACCTGCCGGTGTTCGACACCGTGGCCGAGGCCCGTCACGCCACCGGGGCCACGGCGACCGCCATCTACGTGCCGCCGCCGTTCGCCGCCGACGCCATCCTCGAGGCGATCGAGGCCGGCATGGAGCTGATCGTGACCATCACCGAGGGCATCCCGGTGCTCGACATGGTGCGGGTCAAGCGCGCGCTGTCCGGCACGAAGTCCGTGCTGGTGGGCCCCAACTGCCCGGGCGTGATCACGCCGGACGCCTGCAAGATCGGCATCATGCCCGGCCACATCCACCGCCGCGGCAAGGTGGGCATCGTCAGCCGGTCCGGCACGCTGACCTATGAGGCGGTGGCGCAGACCACGGCCGCGGGGCTCGGCCAGTCCACCTGCGTGGGCATCGGCGGCGACCCGGTGAAGGGGCTCGACTTCATCGAGGTGCTCGAGATGTTCCTCGCCGACCCGGAGACCGAGAGCATCATCATGATCGGCGAGATCGGCGGGGCGTCCGAGATCTACGCGGCCGAGTTCCTGGCGCGGGACAAATCCGGCAAGCCAGTGGTGGGCTTCATCGCCGGCAGCACGGCGCCGCCGGGACGGCGCATGGGGCACGCGGGAGCGGTGATCAGCGGCGGGCGGGACACGGCAGCGGCGAAATTCGAGGCGATGCGCAGCGCGGGGATCCACGTGGCGGAAAGCCCGTCGGCGCTGGGGAGCACGATGGTCAAGGCACTAAAAGGGTAAGCAAGCGCTTCTTTTTCGAGAAAAAGAAGCAAAAAGCTTTTGTCGCGGCTGTCGCGGTTCTATCCGGCGAGCGCGCGACAGCGGAGACAAAAGTTTTTTGGTTTTTTTTTCAAAAAAGAACCGCTTTCTTTGAGCCATGTGCCTCAAGCATCGCTGCCGCTTCCTCAAAAGCCACAGCCCGCCCCCATTTTCGCCACACCAGGCGCGCTAGGATAGCGCCACGCAGACTTCAGGAGACCACGGCCGATGCCCGGCGCCGACATGTTCGCCACAGCCCTCAACGGCGGCAACGCTGCATTCATCGCGTCGCTGTATGCCAAATGGGTCGAAGCGCCAGGCTCGGTCGATGCAAGCTTCGCCGACCTGTTCGACTCGCTGAACGACGAGGCGCGCTCCGTGCTGACCGACGCCACCGGTGCGTCCTGGGCGCCGCGCCCCGCCGGCTTCGACGAGCCCGGGCCCGCCATGCCGGAACGGCGCACCGGCACCGACGCCTCCATCCGCGCCGCCGTGCTCGACAGCATTCGCGCGCTGATGATGATCCGAGTCTACCGCGTGCGCGGGCACCTCGAAGCCCAGCTCGACCCGCTCGGCCTGCAGAAGCCGAAGGCCCACCCGGAGCTCGACCCGCGCAGCTACGGCTTCACCGATGCCGACTGGGACCGGCCGATCTTCATCGACCGCGTGCTCGGCCGCGAGACGGCCACCCTGCGCGAGATCATCGACATCCTGCGCCGTTCCTATTGCGGGCCGGTCGGCGTGGAGTTCATGCACATCCAGGACCCCACGCAGAAAGCCTGGATCCAGCGCCGCATCGAGGGCGCGCCTTGGCTCTCCGCTTTCGACGCGGCAGCCAAGCGCACCATCCTCAGCCAGCTGACCGACGCAGAGGGCTTCGAGGCGTTCTGCCAGAAGCGCTACGTCGGCACCAAGCGCTTCGGGCTTGAGGGCGGCGAGGTCACCATCCCGGCGCTGCACGCGATGATCGAGAGCGTGGTGGCCGCCGGCACGCGGGAGATCGTTATCGGCATGCCGCATCGCGGCCGGCTGAACACGCTGGTCAACATCGTCAAGAAGCCGCTGTCCGCGCTGTTCAGCGAGTTTGCCGGCGCCAGCTTCAAGCCTGACGACGTGCAGGGCTCCGGCGACGTGAAGTACCACCTCGGCACGTCGACCGACGTCGAGATCGCCGGGCATATGGTGCACGTCTCGCTGCAGCCGAACCCGTCGCACCTCGAGGCGGTGGACCCGGTGGTGGTGGGCAAGGTGCGCGCGCGCCAGGACCTGGCAGGCGATATCGACAGCCGGCGCAGCGTCATGGGCATCCTGCTGCACGGCGACGCGGCGTTTGCCGGCCAGGGCCTGGTTTACGAGACGCTGGCGATGAGCCAGCTGATCGGCTACCGCACCGGCGGGACCATCCACGTGGTGGTCAACAACCAGATCGGTTTCACCACCATCCCCGCCCACGCCTATTCCGGGCTGTACTGCACCGACATCGCCAAATCGATCCAGGTGCCGATCATTCACGTCAACGGCGACGAACCGGAGGCGGTGGTGTTCGCCTCCCGCATGGCCGCGGAGTTCCGCCAGCAATTCGCCACCGACTTCGTGCTGGACATCGTCTGCTACCGCCGCCACGGCCACAACGAGACCGACGAGCCGGCCTTTACCCAGCCGATCATGTACCGCGCCATCAAGGCACGGCCGACCACCCGCGAGCTCTACGCACGCCGCCTGGCCGCCGAGGGCGTGCTGGGTGCAGACGACGCGCAGGCGATGTGGGACGCGCTGTTCCGCCGCTACGACGAGGCGCACCAGGCCGCGCAATCCTACCGGGTGAACAAGGCCGACTGGCTGGAGGGCAACTGGCGCGGCCTGAAGACCGACGAGGCGCAAGACGAGACCGAACAGGCCACCGCGGTGCGCGAGGCCGACCTGCACGAGGTGGGCATGGCGCTCGCCGCCGTGCCGGGCAGTTTCGACCTCAACCCGAAGATCGCCCGCCAGCTCGACGCCAAGCGCGCGATGATCGAGACCGGCGAGGGTGTGGACTGGGCGACGGCCGAGGCGCTGGCGTTCGGCTCGCTGCTGCTGGAAGGCCACCACGTGCGGCTGTCCGGCGAGGACTGCCAGCGCGGCACGTTCAGCCAGCGCCACGCGGTGCTGATCGACCAGACCAACCAGAACGAATACGTGCCGCTGAACAACATCCGGCCGCGGCAGGCGCGCTTCGAGGTGTTCAACTCGCTGCTGTCCGAAGCCGGCGTCCTGGGCTTCGAATACGGCTACTCGCTGGCCGACCCGTGGACGCTGGTGCTGTGGGAGGCGCAATTCGGCGACTTCGCCAACGGGGCGCAGGTGATCATCGACCAGTTCCTCGCCAGCGGGGAGACCAAGTGGCTGCGCATGTCCGGGCTGACCCTGCTGCTGCCGCACGGCCACGAGGGCCAGGGGCCGGAGCACTCGTCGGCGCGGCTGGAGCGCTACCTGCAGCTTTGTGCCGAGCGCAACATGACGGTGGCCAACATCACCACGCCGGCCAACTACTTCCACGCCCTGCGCCGCCAGGTGAAGCGCAACTTCCGCAAGCCGCTGGTGATCATGACGCCAAAATCGCTGCTGCGGGCCAAGCTGGCGGTCAGCCCGGTGGCAGAGATGGCCGGCGACAGCCGCTTCCGGACGGTGATCGGCGAGACCGACGCCATCGCGCCGGGGCCCGAGGTGAAGCGCGTGGTACTGTGCAGCGGCAAGGTCTACTACGATCTGCTGTCGGAACGGCGCGACCGCGGCCTGCGTGACGTGGCGATCCTGCGGCTGGAACAGCTCTACCCGTTCCCGGAGAAGACGCTCGCCTTTTCAATGAAGCCGTATGCCAAGGCACAGCACGTGGTTTGGTGCCAGGAGGAGCCGGAGAACATGGGCGCCTGGAGCTTCGTGGACCGCCGGATCGAGCGGGTTCTGACCGCGCTGAAGCACAAGGCGAAGCGACCAGAGTTCGTCGGCCGCGCGGGGGCGGCGAGCCCGGCCACCGGGCTCGCCAAGGTGCACGCGGCCGAGCAGGCCAGCCTGGTGCGCCGCGCGCTGGGCGTGGAGGGGTAAGGCCGATGACCGACATATTGGTCCCTACGCTGGGCGAGAGCGTGACGACCGCCACCGTCGCGCGCTGGCTGAAAAAGGCCGGCGAAGCGGTGGCGGCCGACGAGCCGGTGGTGGAGCTGGAGACCGACAAGGTGACGGTAGAGGTCAACGCCAGCGTCGCCGGGGTGATGGAGCGTCCCTCGGTCGAGGAGGGTGCGGAGGTGGAGGTGGGCACGGTGCTGGGCAGCATCGCCGCCGGTGGGGCTGCGATGGCGCCGGGCGCGGTGCCGAGTGTGCAGGACAGCGTTTCCGCCAAGCCTGCAACGGTGCCGGCAGCGCAGGGCGCAGCTTCGCCACCGGCGCGGACAGGTGCGGACGCCGCGTCGAGCGGACAAGCTGCAGCGGGTGTTCCTGCGCCGGCGCAGGCCAACAGTCCCGCGGCCCCGGCCGCGCGGGCCGAACCGGACGCAGCGCGCGATGCAGCGTCCGAGCCGTCGCCGGCGAAGCTTCAACCAGCACCGTCCGGACCTGGCGTGCAGGCGCCCGCTGCTCCGTCCGGGCCGGTGGCGCGGCCGGCGACACCGCCCGCCGAATTCCGCGCCGACCGCAGCGGGCACGCGCCGTTGCCTGCGGCCGCGAAAATGATGCAGGAGCGTGACGTCTCCGCCGAGGTGATGGGTACGGGCACCGGCAAGGACGGACGCATCACCAAGGGCGACGTGCTGGCGTTCCTCAACCGGCCCGCGCCGGTGGCGAGCGCGGCCGCCCCGCAGGTGCAGGCCGCGTCCAAGGCGCCAAGGACGGCGGATGCGCGCGAGGAGCGGGTGCGGATGACGCGCCTGCGCCGCACCATCGCGCAGCGGCTGAAGGAGGCGCAGAACACCGCGGCGATGCTGACCACTTTCAACGAGGTGGACATGTCCGCGGTGATGGCCCTGCGCAGCGAGTACAAGGAGGCGTTCGAGAAGAAGAACGCCGGCGTGCGGCTGGGCTTCATGAGCTTCTTCGTGCGCGCCTGTATCGCCGGCCTGCATGAATACCCGGCGGTGAACGCGGAGATCGACGGCGAGGACATCGTCTACAAGAACTACGTGCACATGGGCATTGCGGTGGGCGGGCCATCCGGGCTTGTGGTGCCGGTGTTGCGCGACGCGCAGGACATGAGCTTCGCGCAGATCGAGGCGGCGATTGCCGGCGCGGGGCGACGTGCGCGTGACGGGCAGTTGAAGCTAGAGGAGCTGACGGGGGGAAGTTTCTCCATCACCAACGGCGGCACCTACGGGTCGCTGATGAGCACGCCGATCCTGAACCCGCCGCAATCGGCCATCCTGGGAATGCACAAGATACAGGACCGGCCGGTGGCGGTGGGTGGGAAGGTCGAGATACGGCCGATGATGTACCTGGCGCTGTCGTACGACCACCGGGTTATCGACGGGAAGGAGGCGGTGAGTTTTCTGGTGCGGGTGAAGGAGGGGATTGAGGATCCGCGGCGGTTGCTGCTGGGACTGTAGAGAATGATGTGAGGAGCAGGCGAAGATCAATGAACATGCCGCGTTAGCGAGACTGAACGCGTTGATACACGATCGACGCGTAGCCGCCGCGCCAGCGTATCTCCTATACCGACGGTCCTAACCCTTGACCGTTCGAAGTCCAGCAAGAGAGGCAAGGCCTGCTTTTTTGAAAAAAAGCAGCAAAAAACTTTTGGTCCTGCTGTCGCGGAGGTTTCTGCAACGCGCACCCAAAGGGAACAAAAGTTTTTTGGTTCTTTTTTTCAAAAAAGAACTGCTTGCCTTGCTGGACACCGGTCGAGCCCTCGGGCCGCTGATATTACTACTTTGCTGCACGGCTGCGCACGCAAGCCAAGTTGAAACGTCCGCGCCCGAACGGCCTGTCCTCGGCATGGTTAGGACAGGTCCTGTCTCACAGACTTTCTACGTTCCTGCAGATCAACCCACGGGAGCTGTGTTTGACAACGACGCGCCACTGCGGGGTTCGGTCAGCGTGCCGTTTCCTGTCTACCCGAAGACCTGTGCGGCAGAAGCGCGCGAAGGAACCGTCTGTATAAGTTGTGCAATCGACACAGCGGGCCGACTGACAGACTGCTACGTCGCACAGGTTCGGGGTGGTCGCGCCTTCGGCCAGCCAGGCCTGTCGTGGATCGAACAGCCTGGATTGCGCGTGGCGCCAATGACGCTGAACGGTGCGGCAGTTGCCGGCCGCCACAGCTTCATTTTGCAGTTCAAGAACCCATCTTGAGACTAGGTTCAGAAGCACGCACGCTTCTCACGTAGAGGCTACCATGACCACAACGATCGTCGTCCCAACTCTAGGTGAGAGCGTCACCACCGCGACCATCGCGCGCTGGCTGAAGCAGCCTGGCAGCAACGTGCAGGCCGACGAACCGATCGTCGAACTCGAGACCGACAAGGTCACCGTCGAGGTGAACGCACCTGCAGCCGGCACGCTCGGCGCGCACCAGGCCGCGGAAGGCGCGGAAGTCTCTGTCGGCGACACGCTCGCCGCCATCGACGAGGCTGGAGCATCAGCCTTGCCGTCGTCGTCCCCGGCGCCCACGCCGCAACCAGAAGCGCCACCCGCCCCCGTGCAAGCCACCCCCTCGCAAGCCGCCCCGTCCGCACCCACACAGCCCACCGAAGCCGCCGACACCTACGACGTCATCGTCATTGGCGGCGGCCCCGGCGGCTACGTCGCCGCTATCCGCGCGGCCCAGCTCGGCTTGCGCACCGCCTGTGTGGAAATGCGCGAAACCCTCGGCGGCACCTGCCTCAACATCGGCTGCATCCCGTCCAAGGCGCTGCTGCAATCCTCGGAAAACTTCCATGAGGTGCAAGGCTCGTTCAAGGACCACGGCATCAACGTCAGCGGGGTGACACTCGACCTCGCACGCATGCAAGCCCGCAAGGGCGAAGTCGTTAGCGCCAACGTGAAAGGCGTGGAGTTCCTTTTCAAAAAGAACAAGGTGACCTGGCTGAAAGGCGAGGCTCGCGTCGAGGCACCTGGCAACGTGAGCGTCGACGGCCGCACCTACGCCGCCCGCCACATCGTCGTCGCCACCGGCAGCGAGAGCATCCCGCTGCCCGGCGTCACCGTCGACGAGCGGCGCATCGTCACGTCCACCGGCGCGCTCGAACTCGACGCCGTGCCGAAGCACTTGGTCGTCATCGGCGGTGGCTATATCGGCCTCGAATTAGGCTCCGTCTGGCATCGCCTCGGCGCGCAAGTCACCGTCGTGGAGTACCTCGACCGCCTCGTCCCAGGCATGGACGGCGAGATCGGCAAGACCTTTGAACGCGTGCTCGCCAAGCAGGGCCTGACGTTCAAGCTCAGCACCAAGGTCACCGCCGCCAACGCAACCGCCGACGGCGTCGACCTCACCATGGAACCCGCCAAGGGCGGCACTACGGAAACCCTGCACGCCGACGTGGTGCTCGTCGCGATCGGCCGCCGCCCCTACACAGCCCAGCTCGGCCTGGCCGAGGCCGGCGTCGCCTTGGACGAGCGTGGCTTCGTCAAGATCGACCCGCACTACCGCACCAACGTGGACGGCATCTACGCCATCGGCGACGTCATCACCGGCCCCATGCTCGCCCACAAGGCAGAAGAGGAAGGTGTGGCCGTCGCCGAGCTGATCGCCGGCCAGGCTGGCCACGTGAACTACGGCGTCATCCCCGGCGTGGTCTACACCTGGCCGGAAGTCGCCAGCATCGGCGCCACCGAGGAGATGCTTAAAAGAGACAATATCACCTACAACGTTGGCAAGTTCCCGTTTACCGCCAACGGCCGCGCGCGTGCGATGGGTGCGACCGACGGCTTCGTGAAGATCCTCGCCGACAAGACCACCGATCGCATCCTTGGCGCCCACATCATCGGGCCGGACGCCGGCACGCTGATCGCCGAAATCGCCACCGCCATGGAGTTCGGTGCGTCTGCGGAAGACGTTGGGCGCATCTGCCACGCGCATCCTTCGCTGAGCGAGGCGGTGAAGGAGGCGGCGCTCGCTGTGGACGGGCGGGCGTTGCATATATGAAAGGAAGCAAGCGCTTCTTTTTCGAGAAAAAGAAGCAAAAAGCTTTTATCACGGCTGTCGCGGACTCTCCCACACCACGCGCCCAAGGAAACAAAAGTTTTTTGGTTCTTTTTTTCAAAAAAGAACTGCTTGCTTGCTGATCCTGACCATGGGCGACCCCGCCGGCATCGGCGCCGAGATCACCGCCGGCGCCTGGCGTGCCCTGCGCCACATCGGTCCCGCTTTCGCCATCTTCGCCGACCCCGATTGGCTCGCGTCCTACGCCCCCGTGCAGCGCATCACCAAGCCGGACGAGGCGCGCTTCGTCGACGCCATCCCCGTCCTGCCTGTCCCCCTCGCCCGCCCCGCGAACCCGGGCCACCCGGACCCGGCCAACGCGCCGGCCACCATCGCCAGCATCGAGGCTGCCGTCCGCCTCGCCCAATCCGGCCAGGCCAGCAGCGTGGTCACTAACCCGATTGCCAAATCCGTGCTGATGGCCGCCGGGTTTCCGCATTCCGGCCACACCGAGTTCCTGGCAGCGTTGACCGGCGTGCCGGGGCGAGAGGTGATGTTACTCGCCTCGCCGATGCTGCGTGTGGTGCCGGTCACCATCCACGTCTCGCTACGCGCGGCGCTGGACCTGCTGACCACGGACGCGATCGTGGCCGCCGCGCGCACCACGCACGCGGCCCTCATCACCGATTTCCGCATTGCGGCACCTCGCCTGGGCATCGCCGGCCTGAACCCGCACGCCGGCGAGCAGGGCCGCATGGGGCGCGAGGAGGCCACGATTATCCAGCCGGCGATCGACCGGCTGCGGGCCGAGGGGATTGACGTCACCGGCCCCTACCCGCCGGACACCATGTTCACCGAGGCGGCCCGCGCGCGTTACGACGCGGCGATCTGCATGTATCACGACCAGGCGCTGATCCCGCTGAAGACGCTGGACATGGCCGGCGGAGTGAACGTGACGCTGGGGCTGCCGATCGTGCGGACGTCGCCGGATCATGGGACGGCGTTCGATATTGCGGGGAATAATACGGCTGATCCGAAGAGCCTTATTGCGGCGATCAGGCTTGCGGACGAGATAGGCAAGGCCAGGGGCGTCGTGCATAGCACGCTTTCGCGTGACGCCCCTGGACCCCGCTGGGGCCAGTCGGCCCCAGATCCCGTCATTTAGGGCGAGGCGTCTGACACATCCGACACCCCAGAAACGGGGTTTGGGGCCGACTGGCCCCAACGGGGTCCAGGGGCGTCACGCGAAAGCGTGCTATGCACGACGCCCCTGGCCTCTGGAGCCAATTATGCCCCGCCTTGGCGTCAACATCGATCACGTCGCCACCCTCCGCAACGCCCGCGGCGGCACCTTCCCCGACCCCCTCCACGCCGCCCAGGTCGCGCTAGACGCCGGCGCGGACAGCATCACCCTTCATTTGCGGGAAGATCGCCGCCACATCCACGATCACGACCTGGCCCGCATCCGCGCCGCACTCACCGCGCCCATCAACTTGGAGATGGCCGCCACCCACGAGATGGTCGGCATCGCCGTGCAGACCCGCCCGCACGCCTGCTGCATCGTCCCTGAACACCGCGCCGAGGTCACCACCGAGGGCGGCCTGGACGCTGTCGGCTTAACCGCGACGCTGCGCCCGTTCGTGGCGAGGCTGCGCGACGCCGGCATCCGCGTATCGCTCTTCATCGACCCCGACCCCGCACAGCTGCACGCTGCGGCCGAGCTCGGCGCGCCGGTGGTGGAGCTGCACACCGGTGGCTACGCGCTCGGCCGGCAGGGGGAGCTGGACAGGCTGCGTAAAGCAGCCGCAATGACAACGGCGCTCGGCCTGGAATGCCACGCCGGACACGGCCTCACCTACGACAACGTCGGTCCGATCGCGATGCTGCCGCAAGTGGCAGAGCTGAACATCGGCCACTACCTGATTGGCGCCGCAATCACAGAAGGCTTGGCCGGCAGCGTGCGGCACATGCGGGAGTTGATCATGGCAGCACGCGCAGGTTGTGCGCCTCACACGTGATCACGCTTTCGCGTTGGCCGTTCGTGCCGCTCCTGCAAATAGAAGCTTGCCGCAAAGAGACTGCGTGTTAGCGTTTGGCCATCATCACGAGGAGCCATACACGCAAGCACGGCTGTGACACGTAACCGAAGCAGCATCCCGATCGGATCGACAGCAAAACCCCGAAACCTTTTCCGGCCTGCCTATCCTGTCCAACGACGTAAGAGAACGCACTCGACGCAAGCCGAGCAGCTCGCGCGCATGACGGGCCGACCCTCATCTCACACCAGCCTGGCCTAGACCTATTCTGTTTGGAGGCACATACGTGTTTGGTCGATTGAAAACAGTCCTGCTTGGCGCCACACTTTTGGCCGGTATCGCAGCGTATGGCGCCGCTCGGGCTGCAGCCCCGGTGTCGCTGCTACACGCGCAAGCCGGTCGTCCCGTTGCCTTCGACGTCGTGCTTCCTTTACGCGGGGCTGACAAGCTGGAGGCTTTCGTCACCGCGCTGCACGACCCCGCGTCGCCCAGCTTCCACGAATGGCTCACACCGGCGCAGTTCGGCCTTCGTTTTGGCCCCGAAAGTGCTTCTATCCAGCGTGTCGCCGACGCGTTGCGTGCACGCGGCTTCACCGTCACCATGCAGACGCGCAGCCTGCACGTGACCGGAACGACCGACCAAGTAGAGCGCAACTTTGCGACCAAGCTGATGGTTGCCACCGACTCGCAAGGCAAGGCCCGCATCCAGCAGAGCGCTGGGCTGACGCTGCCGGCCGAGATCGCGGTGGAAGGTGCGAGCATATTTAGCTTCTCGCCACACGTGGCGCATACGTTCTCGCGGGTGACCGGCAAGGTGGACCCTGACAACCGCTACGGGCCAGCCGGAACGCTGTGGTTCGACGACCTCAAGCAGGCCTACCGCTACCCGTCCGTCAACGCGAAGGCAACCGCGCTTGACGGCACAACGAAGCCGCTGGACGGCTCGGGAGCGACGATTGCGACGCTGATCTCCAGCGACGTGTACGACGCGGACATCGCCGCCATGTTCGATCACGAGAACTGGACGTCCATCACCGGCAAACCGAACCCGGTGCTCGCCGGACGTGTCTACGTCAATGGCGGTTCCGGGCCGATCGACCCCAACAGCGGCGACTTCGACGAGGCGTCGCTCGACACGCAACAGGAGCTTGGCGGCGCGCCGGGTGCGGCCGTGGTTCTCTACAACATCCCGGACCTGTCGGACGGCAGCGTGTTTGCCGGCTACGTCACCATCGTCGAGCAGAACGCCGTCGACCTCGTCAGCTCGTCGTTCGGCGAGTGCGAGAAGGAGTACTTGGCGAGCCGCAACGGCGGCACGAGCCAGCTGGACATCCTAAAAGCCGAGCACGAAATATTTCTGCAAGGCAACTCGCAGGGCATCACCTTCCTGGCCAGCTCCGGCGATTCGGCCGGAAAGGGATGTCCCAGCACGTCCTACTACCCTGGCCTGACCGACGGGTTTTTCCAGGCCGGTGTTTCGACACCGGCGGCAGACCCGAACGTCACGGCGGTCGGCGGGACGAACCTCATCACCGCTTTCAACCAGGACACGCTCGACTCGTCGTATGTCGGCGAGAACGGCTGGTCGGACCCGGAGGTCGCATATGACCCGTTTGGAACCGGTGAGGCAGCAAGTGGTGGCGTGTGGGGCGCGGGTGGTGGCTACAGCGTCATCTTCACACAGCCCGCCTATCAGAAGCTCGTCGACACGCAGTCGACCACGCAGCGGTCGTTGCCGGACATCGGCATGCAGGTGGGCGGATGCCCAGGCGGCATCTCGAAGCTACGTTACGTGCCTGCGCTGCGCGAGCCATTCTGCGATGGCCTAGGCAACCCGCTCGACGGATCGGGTAACTACCAGCGTAGCTCAGTCGTCGTGGCGATCGCCACGCAGCAGGGCGGCGGCTTCTTCGGCTTCATCGGCACGAGCGTCGCGTCTCCTGAGCTTGCGAGCGCTACGGCACTGCTGATCGAGCAGCAGGGCAGGATGGGCAACCTCAACACCTACATCTACCAGCTGGCCGCTCAGCAGGCCAAAGGGCAGACCACGGTCTACCACACCAGCATTCCGGGCTATAACGGCCTGGTAAACACCAACCTGAACAGCACCTACAGCCTCACCGTCGGCGTCGGCACACCGATCGTCAGGAACTTCATCGGCCAGCCGAACGTGGCAGCTGCCGGTTTGCCGCAGACCAAGAGCAACCCCTGACAGGTTGGGCGGGGAGAACAGGCTTCTCCCCGTTCTCAAGGCACAAAAGCCTGCTTTTTTGAATAAACAGAAAAAACTTTTGTTCCTGCTGTCGCGAAAGTCTCTTCAGCGCGCGCCTAACGGAACAAAAGTTTTTTGATTCTTTTTTTCAAAAAAGAACTGCTTGCTTTCTTACGCCTTCATCTCGCTCCAAAAATGCCCAGCCCGGGCCAACAATTCATCGGCCCCGTCCGGCCCCGCACTCCCCGCCGTGTAAAGCTCCGGCGCATTCCCGAATTGCGCGATGGCCGGGTCCACTGCGGCCCAGCTCGCCTCGATCATGTCGGCGCGCTGGAACAGCGTCGGGTCGCCGATCAGGCAATCGTAGATCAGCGTTTCGTAGCCGACGTTCGGCGCCAGTTCGAACGCGTCCTTGTAGCGGAACAGCAACTGCACCGGTGAGAGCTCCATCTTCGGCCCAGGGTGCTTCGCACTGATCGACAGCGTCAGGCCCTCGTGCGGCTGGATGTCGAGCGTCAGCACGTTCGGCGTCAGCGACTCCACCGCGGTGTCGCGGAACAGTGCGTAGGGCGGCTTGCGGAAGTGGACCACCACTTCGGTCTGCCGGCCGCCCAAATGCTTGCCGGTGCGCAGGTAGAACGCCACGCCGGCCCAGCGCCAATTGTCTATCGTCAGCTTCAGTGCCACGTAGGTCTCCGTGTTGCTGTCGGCTGCCACGTTCGGCTCGCGCCGGTAGGCGGCAACCTGACGGCCCTGCACCGTGCCGGCGTTGTACTGGCCGCGTACCACGTCTTCGGCGCCCACCGGATGGATCGCCTGCAGCAGCTTGGCCTTCTCGTTTCGCACTGCCTCGGCGTCGAACGAGTTTGGCGGCTCCATCGCCACCATGCTGAGCAACTGGAACAAGTGGTTGGGCACCATGTCGCGCAACGCGCCGGTCGGCTCGTAAAACGCGCCGCGCTGTTCCACACCGATCGTCTCGGCCGCGGTAATCTCCACGTAGTCGATGTGGTCGCGGCGCCACAGCGGCTCGAAAATGCCGTTAGCGAAGCGCAGCGCCATGATGTTCTGCACCGTCTCCTTGCCGAGGAAGTGGTCGATGCGGAAGATCTGCGCCTCGTCGGCCTGGCTCAGCACGCGCGCGTTCAGCTTCCTCGCCGAGTCCAGGTCGGCGCCGTAAGGCTTCTCGATCACCACGCGGCGGAACGCGCCGTCCTCTTGCTTCAGCAGCCCCGCGCCGCCCAGTTGCTCGACCACGTCGCCGAAGAAGCGCGCGGCGATCGCCAGGTAGAACACCACGTTGCCTTTCGCGTGGTCGGCCAGCTTTGCCATGTCCTCCGTCTTGGTGAAGTCGGCCTGCAGGTAGCTGAGCCGCTGCGTCACCCAGCCCCAAATCTTCTCGTCCACGTGCTCGACGTAAAACTCGGCCGACTTGTCCTGGGTGAACTCCTGCATGGTTGCCGTCAGTTCGTCACGCCAATGCGCGTCGTCGGAGGCCACGCGGTCCACGCCAACGATGCGGAAACCGTCGTCCAGCAGCCCGCCGCCGGCTAGGTTGTAGAGCGCCGGCATCAGCAGCCGCTTGGTCAGGTCGCCGTGGGCACCGAAGATCACCAGCGTGGCCGGTGGCGCGGGTTTGGCGCCGGCGGCGCTCACCTTGGCGCCGGGCGACGTGGGCCGGGAGGTGGCTGAGCCGTCGTTCATCGGGGTAGCTCCAAAGTTAAGAAAGCAAGCAGTTCTTTTTTGAAAAAAAGAACCAAAAAACTTTTGTTCCCTCGGTTCGCGGCGCGGAGAGATCCGCGACAGCCGGGATGAAGTTTTTTGCTTCTTTTTTTTCAAAAAAAGAAGGCCTTGCTTACGTCACCCGCACCAGCATGTTACCGCCCGCCCAAGCGTTCGTCTCCGCGTCCCGCCACGTGAACACAACGTTCTTCGCCCCGTCGAACTGCTCCCAGGCGAGCTCTGCAATGTGCACGCCGAGCCCAGTGTCCGTCGTGCGCCGCTCCGCAGAGCTGGCCCAGTCGTCCCTACTCCACAGCACCACGCTCGACCGCGGCAGTTCGATGCGCAGCGCGCGCCCCGGGTCGAGCCGGTCCGGCTGGAAGCCCGGCCGCCAGGATGTCACCCGTGCGGTGTTGTCGGCCTGCACGTAGCGCCGCATGGCCTGCGCCGGCATGTCGAACACTGCCCCGTCGGCGATCGAGCGCAGCAGCTTGACGTGCTCGGCATGCGCCCAGACCAGCGGCATGGCCGAGCCGCTGGGGCGGCCGCGATACAGCTCGCGCTCGGGAATGTCGGCGCTGTCCCACACCTGCTCCGGGAGCAGCGCGCCGCTGCTGGCGCAGCTCTCCATGGTGTCGAGGAGGGCGCGCGCCTGGGCCAGGTCGCCGGCGGCGATGGCCACGTGCGCGCGCTCGCCGGTCAGCAGCGGCCACAGCCGGCCGACGCCGGTGCCGTCGAACGGGGCGCCGTCCTCGTGCTCGCCGTAGCCGTCGCCGGTGTAGCGGTGCCAGCTCGGGCCAGCGGGCAGTTCGGTGCGGGTGCAGTGGTCGATGGCGCGGATGGTGGAGAGGATGCGCGGGTCCGAGGCCGCGCGCAGGCCGAAGCGGACCAGGGCCAGCGCGTCGGCGCTGACCACGTCGCTGGCGGCCAGCGCACCCTGCCCGTCCGGGCGGTTCTTGATCTGCAACATGCGGCCGAGGTCGGCACCCGCACCCGGCCCGGTGTTGGGCGCCATGCGCACGTAGTAGCCCTCCACGCCCAGTTCGGCGGCAAGGCCGGTGCCGCGGGCGAACGTCCAGTCGTCGAGGGCTGCGTGCCAGGCATCCGCGGTGTCGGTGAGGAAGGCTGCCATCGCGGGCTCGCCGGCTGCCACCGCCTGGTCTGCGGCAGCGAGCAGGCCGGCGATCTCGACGGCCAGGGTGAAGGTGGAGAAGCCGGCGTTCTCCTCCCAGCGGTCCTGGCCCGTGGCGGGTCCGTTGCGCACCAGGAAGCTGGCGGCGGCGCGCACCATCGGCCAGTAGGCGGCTGAGCGGGCCGGCGCCAGCGCGCCCTCGCGCAGCAGCAGATCGAGCAGCAGGATGGGAAACGCACACTCGTCCATCTGCACGCCCTGCCAGTAGGACGAGCCGTCCAGCCAGTTGTTCTGCGGCCAGTGGCCGTCCGGCTCCTGGGTGGTGCGCAGGTAGTCCAGGATGCGGAGCGCCTCGGCATGGGCGCCGGCGGCGAGCAGACCGCCGGCGGTCTCCACCAGGTCGCGTGGCCAGACCAGGTGGTAGCCGCCCAAATCGTCCTCGCCCTTGGTGGCACCCCAGGGGATGGACAGGCTGGCGATGTAGCCGCCGCGGAAGCTCGGCGCCTCATGTGTGCGCATCACGGCGGTGCTGACGCGGTAGGTGTTGTGGCCGCGCGGGTCGCGCGCGGTAGCGTCGCCGCGCGCGCCAGGCGCGACATCGTCGCCGCGCGTGCGAGGCGGGGTATCGTCGCCGCGCGCGCGAGGCACGGTATCGTCGCCGCACGCGCGTGACGCGACGTCCCGGTCCAGGTGACGCAGGCCGGCCTGCCAGTTGCGCCAGATGTCGGCGTATTCGGCCGTCAGCTCGTCGAAATCGTCTTCCAGGCTCGCGCGGGCGCGGAACGCCGCCTCCATCGGGCTAGCACCGAACCCCAGGGCGAACACCACCGTGTCGTCCTCCGGCAGGGCCACTTCGCCCACCAGCGCCACGTTGCCATCCACCGCGCGGTCGTAGCTCCAGGTCAGCTTGAAGTGGCGGGATAGGTCCTGCCAGCCGTCGCTGGTGCCGGCGTAGCCCACCGAGCGCGCACGCCACGGCCGGCTCGCCGCCAGTGCGAGGGCCGCGCCGCCGCCCTCGGCGAACAGCATCTGCTGGCCCTTGTAGTCGCCCAGCCAGGCGGTGTTGCTGGTGCCGGCGTTGACCAGATGCGGCGCCAGCAGCGCGTGCAGGCGCAGCGGCGAGCTGTCCAGCCGGTCCAGCCGCACACGCTGCAACACCACGTCGCGCCGTGGGTCGCTGATCACCTGCTTGACGATGCGGAAGCGCGGCTTTGCGCCCTCGCCGGGGCGGTGCGTGTTGGTCAGCTCGTAGGCCGGCACGCCGTCCGCGAAGGTGCGCACCACGCTGTCGGTGTCACGCTTCTCCTCGGCGAACAGGCCGTAGCCGTCGGTGACGATGAAGCCGAGGTCGCGCGTGCAGGCCTGGTCGACGCGGGGATAGTAGCACTCGTTGAGGATGCCGTGGCTCAGCGTGAACCAGACCTGGCTGCTGGCCGAGAGCGCCGTGCCAAGACCGCTCTTGTCGCTGGACGTCCAGCGTGGCGCGATGCCTGGGCCGCCTGGGGCGTCGGTCACAGAGTGCGGGTCTCCTGGAAGGTGGGTGTGGAAGGTTTCGGGTGGACGGAGGTTGCAGGGCAGCAAGGAAAGCAAGCAGTTCTTTTTTGAAAGAAAGAACCAAAAAACTTTTGGTGCAGTTGTCGCGGACCGGTCTGAAGCAGTGTCAGGTCAGGCGTTTGAGGTAGAAGATGCGGTCCTGGCCGGGCGGGTAGTCGGTGATGCGGCCGCATTCCTGGAAACCCAGCTTCGGATAGAAGCCGGGCGCCTGAAAGGTCCAGGTGTCCAGCCAGATGCCGGCCAAGCCGCGGCTTCTGGCTTCCGCCTCGGCCATCGCCATCACCTTGCGGCCTAGCCCCAGGCCACGCGCCGGCCCGAGCATCAGCAGCTCGACGAACAGGAAGCCGTAGGCGGTCCGGCCCCACAGCCCGCCGACGATGCCGCCGGCCGCGTCGCGAACGCTCACCACGAGGAGGCCGGCCTGCGCCGGGCCGCCGGCCACCTCGTTGTAGGCGATGAGAGGTGCGAGGATGGCCTCCCTGACCGACGGGCCGGGATCAGTCTCGAGTGCAACCGTCCAATCCTCTGCAGCCATGCCGCCTTCCGTTTTTACGCCGTCAAAGCCAGGTTTTTACTCCTGACGCGCGGGAAGGAAGGCAAGGCCTGCTTTTTTGAAAAAAAGCAGCAAAAAACTTTTGGTCCTGCTGTCGCGAAATCTCCCGCAGAGCGCGCCCAAGGGAACAAAAGTTTTTTGGTTCTTTTTTCAAAAAAGAACCGCTTGCCTTGCCTTCTTGCCCGCCGCCCCGCCGTCTGCCACTCCAGTGCGATCGGGTCGCGGGAGCAGCTGGCATGGGCTACAAGGTTGCGGTGGTGGGCGCCACGGGCGCGGTCGGGCGCGAGGTCATCAAGACGCTGTCCGAACGCGCCTTTCCGGTCGACGAGATCGTGGCCCTGGCTTCGCCGCGCTCGGTCGGCCAGCAGATCAGCTTCGGCGAGAAAACGGTGCTGACGGTACGCAACGTCGACACGTTCGATTTTGCCGGCACCGACCTTGGGCTGTTCAGCCCGGGGGCCGCGGTCTCGGCGGTGCACGCCCCGCGGGCGGCGGCGGCCGGCTGCATCGTCATAGACAACACCAGCCACTTCCGCATGGAGCCGGACGTGCCGCTGGTGGTGCCGGAAGTGAACCCGCAGGCGCTGGCACGCCACACGAAGCGCCGCATCATCGCCAACCCGAACTGCAGCACCATTCAGATGGTGGTGGCACTCAAGCCGCTGCACGACCGTTACGGCGTGCGCCGCGTGGTGGTGGCCACCTACCAGTCCGTCTCCGGCGCCGGCAAGGAAGGCATGGACGAGCTGTTCACCAGCAGCAAGGCGTTCTTCGTCAACGACCCCGCGCAGCCGCAGATCTTCACCAAGAACATCGCCTACAACTGCATCCCGCACATCGACAGCTTCATGGAGGACGGTGCCACCAAGGAGGAGTGGAAGATGGCGGTGGAGACACGCAAGATCATGGGCGCCGACATCGCCGTGTTCGCCACCTGCGTGCGGGTGCCGGTGTTCATCGGCCACGCCGAGGCGATCAGCGTGGAGTTCGAACAGCCGGTCAATGTGGGCGAAGCGCGCGACCTGCTTCGCCGCGCGCCTGGCGTGGTGGTGGTCGATGGTCACGACGACGGTGGCTACATCACCCCGGCGGACTGCCAGGGCGAGGACGCGGTGTATGTCAGTCGGCTGCGGCGCGACCCGACGGTGGCCAACGGGCTGGGGTTCTGGTGCGTGTCGGATAACTTGCGCAAAGGCGCGGCACTGAACGCGGTACAAATTGCCGAGACGCTGGTGGCGCAAGGATTGTTGCGGCGGTTGGCGGCGTAAGGAAGCAAGCAGTTCTTTTTTGAAAAAAAGAACCAAAAAACTTTTACTCGGCTGTCGCGGACCGTCCAACACGACACGCCCAAGCAATAAAAGTTTTTTGCTTCTTTTTTTCAAAAAAGGAGCGCTTGCTTTGCTCTTTACGGGAAATACCCAGTGCAAGGCTTGCAAACAGCCGTCAGGGCGCTCTGCGTCCTCGCCTTCGTCACCGGACTGGGAGACATCGTCCGCGGCGTGGGCCTCCTCACGCTTGCCGGCGCACGGTTGGGAGACGCCGCAAACGATCCTGTCCTCAACAGCCAGATCGGCTTTTGGGGAGCGATGTGGTTCGGGTTCGGTCTGGTTCTATGGCGGGCCAGTTCGCACCTGCGCGAGGAGGCAGACCTGTTCCGCCTGCTATGCGGCATACTCCTGCTGAGCGGCCTGGTCCGCCTGGGAGCGTTGATCGCCTACGGTTACCCAGGACCGGTGCTGACCGGGGCTTTGGCGGTAGAACTGATTGGCGGCGCAGGCCTGCTGTTCTGGCACGCTTCCGCCCTGAAAGGACCGTCTATCGCAGCCGTCCCATTCCGATCGTAGCGACATGTCCTTGCAGTGGCGCGCCGGCGCACACCAACGCGCATCCGCTTTGGGAGCACGCTGTCAGGATCGGGCGGACTGGCCTTGTTCAATTCGACGATCCGACACGCGTCGCCTGCGCTCCAGTGAGTGTCGGTTCAAAAAGCCCACCTTGGCAGCTATCACATGCGGTGCCGGCGCTTCGGTGCTCACAGCCACAAGAGGATCGCCGCGGCTGTTCGGACCGGTGGCGCAGCCGAGGCGATCCGCTCCGGTGCTCGGAAAAGGCGTCCTCTGAGTCACCGAGCCGGCTTTTCAAACGAACACTGATCCTGCGAGAACGATCTATGGCTTTACACGACGACGCAACCATGTGCGCGATCGGCATTGAGGGCGGCAGAGGCCCGGCCTCCGCGCTGCATTTGACTCGGGTCTCGAAGCCGATGCCCAAGCCTGGCGAGATCCTGATCAAGGTGCACTCCGCCGGCGTCAACCGTCCGGACATCTTCCAGCGTATGGGCGCCTACCCGCCGCCGCCCGGTGCGCCGGCGACGCTGGGCCTTGAGGTGGCCGGCGAGGTGGTGACGGCCGCTTGCCGGTGGGCCGCCGGCGACCGCGTGTGTGCGCTGCTGGGCGGCGGCGGCTACGCCGAGTACGCCACCTGCGACGCGCGTCATGCCCTGCCGATCCCCGCCGGCCTGGGCTTCACCGAGGCGGCCGGCCTGATGGAGACGGCGGTCACCGTCTACGCCAACGTGTTCGACCAGGGCCACCTCAAGCCGGGCGACACGTTCATGGTGCATGGCGCCACCTCCGGCATCGGGTTGACCGCCATCCAGATGGCCAAGGCGGCCGGCGCAAGGGTGATCGCAACCGGGCGCGGAGCGGACAAGGCGCGCGCGGCGCAGCGCTTCGGCGCGGACGTGGCGGTGGACACGACGACAGAGGATTTCGCAAAGGTTGCCGCGGCCGAGGGCGGCGTCGACGTGGTGCTGGACATGGTGGGCGGGGCGTTCTTCGCCGGCAACCTCGAGGCGCTGAAGCCTGGCGGACGCATCGTGTTCATCGCCGGCCTGGGCGGCGCAGACGTGAGCATCCCGGTGATGAAGATCATGGCCAAGCGCGCGGTGATTACCGGGTCAACTCTGCGAGGGCGCGACGCGGACGAAAAGGCGCGGCTGATCGCAGGTGTCGAACGGGTCGTGTGGCCGTGGATCGAGGCCGGCAAGCTTCAGCCGCAGACCGATAGGGTGTTCCCGCTGGCGCAGGCCGCTGAGGCGCATGCGTGGCTCGAGCAGGGAAGCCATGTGGGCAAGGTGATTCTGGCGGTCGTGTAGCAAGCAAGCGGTTCTTTTTTGAAAAAAAGAACCAAAAAACTTTTGTCTCCTGGGCACCCGTCTGCGGAGAGGTCCGCGACAGCCGAGACAAAAGCTTTTTGCTTCTTTTTCTCGAAAAAGAACCGCTTGCTTGCCTTCACTTGCCTGACCGGAGCCGCAAGTTGGAACGACAACTGCTGAAACGCATGTTCGAAGCAGCTGTCCAGGCAGCTGCGCCGGCCACCTGCGTGCCGCAAGCGTTACCCAGCCCGCCGGCCGGCCGCACCGTCGTAGTAGGTGCCGGCAAGGCCGCCGCTGCGATGGCCCAGGCGGTGGAAGCGCACTGGCCGGCCGACCGGCCGCTCGCCGGCCTGGTGGTGACCCGCTACGGCCACGACGTGCCGGCGCCAGGCACACGGCGCATCAAGGTGGTGCAAGCCGGCCACCCGGTGCCGGACGCGGCCGGCCAGGACGCCGCGGTGCGTATCCTGGCGATGGTGCAGGGGCTTGGTCCGGACGACCTCGTGCTGTGCCTGATCTCCGGCGGCGGGTCGTCGCTGCTGTCGTTACCGGCACGCGGCGTCAGCCTGGCGGACAAGCAGGCGGTGAACCGGGCGTTGTTGCGCAGCGGCGCCGGCATCGGCGAGATGAACTGCGTCCGCAAGCACCTCTCGGCGATCAAGGGCGGCCGCCTTGCCGCCGCTGCGGCGCCTGCCCGTCTCGTCAGCCTGGTGATCTCGGACGTGCCGGGCGACGACCTGTCGGTGATCGCCTCCGGCCCCACGGTTCCGGACGCCACCACGCTGGCCGACGCGCGCGCGGTGCTGGCGCGCTACCGTATCAGCCCGCCCGAGGCCGTTGCCGCCCGCCTGCTCGACCCCGCGGCGGAGACGCCCAAGCCCGGCTGCGCCGCGTTCGACCACGCCAGCACCGTGGTGGTGGCGACCCCGCAGGCGTCGCTGGAGGCCGCCGCGTCCGTCGCCCGGGCGGCCGGGGTCGCGCCACTGATCCTGGGCGATGCCATCGAGGGCGAGGCCTCCGAAGTGGCCCGCGTGATGGCCGGCATTGCCCGGGCGTGCGCCCTTCACGGTCAGCCGGCGGAACCGCCCTGCGTGCTGATCTCCGGCGGCGAGACCACGGTGACCGTGCGCGGGCAGGGCCGCGGCGGACGCAACGCGGAGTTCCTGCTGGCGCTGGCCGTGGCACTGGACGGCCACCCCGGGGTGTTTGCGATCGCGTGCGACACCGACGGGATTGACGGCACCGAGGACAACGCGGGGGCGCTGCTGGGGCCGGATACACTGGCGCGCGCCGGGGTGGATGCGCGGGCGATGCTGGCGGACAACGATGGTTATGGGTTTTTTGCCAAGCTCGGTGACCTGGTGGTGACTGGGCCTACGCGGACGAACGTGAATGACTTTCGGGCTATTCTTGTAACGAGAAAGCAAGCGGTTCTTTTTTGAAAAAAAGAACCAAAAAACTTTTCCGCCTGCTGTCGCGGACAGCTGAAACGACACGCCTCACCACGCCGAGCCGACGGGACCAAAAGTTTTTTGGTTCTTTTTTTCAAAAAAGAACTGCTTCCTTGCTTACTCTACCAGCACGAACACGCTGCTAGCCGCCCGGTCCGTCGCGTCCACCACCGTCGCACGCACCGTCCCCGGACCGTCCGGCTGCCAGGCGAGCACCGCGTCGCGACCCGGCACCGGCACGCCGTTCACCAGCCAGCGGAACGGCGCGTGGCCGCCCGCTACGCGCAGCTCCACCGGGTCGAAGCCGCCGCCCGCCGCCGGCAACAGGTCGACCGAGGCGCCGGTGGGCGGGTAGTCCATCGCCATGCCGGGCGCGGCGTCGGCCGGCAAGCCGCCCAGGCGGCGCAGGGACGCGGGCAGGTCGGCGGTGCGTGTGGCGGTGATCGCGCCCGGTGGTATGGCGGCGTCGCGCGGCTCCTCGGACGGCAGCAGGGCAAAGGCGTCCAGCATCAGCGGAGCGGCGGTGGCGCGGCCGAACGCGCCGGGGCGTGGGGTACCTTCCACGCGGCCGGTCCAGATGCCGACGGTGAAGCGGCCGCTGTAACCCGCGGCCCAGGCGTCGCGGAAGCCGTAGGACGTGCCGGTCTTGAACGCCACCTCGCGGCCGCCGGTCAGCGCTGCGTAGGCCATGCCGGGCGGCGGCGGCGAGCCTGTCAGGATCTGCCGCAGGTAGTAGCGGGCGAGCGGGCCGATGAACGGCTTGCGCTCGGCGGGGGCGCCGGGCTCGGTCGCGAGCAGTTGCGCGCGCCCGTCGTCGCCCAGTGCTGCGTAGAGTTCGACCATGTCGCGCAGGTTGATGCCGAGGCCGCCGAGGGCGACGGCCAGGCTGGCACGCCCGCCGGGTAGCGCCAGCGTGGCGCCGGCCTGGCGCAGGGCGGCCACGAAGCGGCCGGGGCCGACGCGGCTCAGCACCTCGACGGCGGGCACGTTGTAGGATTGCCGCAGCGCGGTCTGCGCGGTGACGGCGCCGTGAAAGGTGGCGTCGAAGTTGCGCGGCGCGTAGCCGGCGATCAGGCCGGGCGCGTCCGGGATCAGCGTCATCGGGTGCAGCAGCAGCGCGTCGAACGCCAGGCCGT
Organism: Acetobacteraceae bacterium; assembly: GCA_965198755.1. Lineage (GTDB taxonomy): Bacteria > Pseudomonadota > Alphaproteobacteria > Acetobacterales > Acetobacteraceae > BOG-908. The sequence goes on along the minus strand of OZ240673.1, from coordinate 618,051 downwards.
AGATGAACGGCTTCAGCGCCGAGCCAGGCGAGCGGCGCGTCTGCGTCAAATCCAGCGCGCCGCCTGGGTACCCCGCGCCGCGTCCGCCGACGCTGGCCAGCACCGCCCGGCTGCGGTTGTCCACCACCAGGGCGGCCACACCCACCTGCGGTTCGGCCCCCGCCAGCTCGCGCGCGAGCAGCCCCTCGAGCCGGCGCTGCAGATCGGCGTCGATCGTGCTGCGGACGACGCTGCCCGCAGGGGCATGGCGCGCCAGCCCGGCGGCGAACAGCCCCGCCAGGCGCGGCATGGAATTGCGCGTGCAGTCCGGCGCGGCCGCGCCACGCAGCAATCCGGGTGCGTCGCCTGCGGCAGCCAGCCGGCGTTCCAGCCGCGCCACCGCCAGCCTTGCGGCGCCGGCGTGCAGGTCCGGCCGCCGCCGGCTGGGTGATTGCGGCAGCACTGCCAGCAGCGCTGCCTCGCCGGCGGAGAGGTGCTCCGGGCCGTGGCCGAACCAGGTCAGGCTGGCTGCGCGCACGCCCTCGATGTTGCCGCCGAACGGCGCCAAAGTGAGGTACATCGCCAGGATCTCGGCCTTGGCGTAACGCCGCTCCAGCTGCGCCGCGCGCACCAGGTCGTGCAGCTTGCCGAACATGCCGCGCGGGTGCGGCTCGAGCAGGCGCGCCACCTGCATGCTGAGCGTGGAGCCGCCGGAGACGATGTGGCCGGTATGCAGCCACTGCGCCGCGGCACGCACCAGCGCGCCGGGGTCGATGCCGGGATGGTGCCAGAAATGACGGTCCTCGGCGGCCACCAGCAGGGAGAGGTAACGCGGGTCCACGTCGGAAGGGCTTGTGCGCAGGCGCCATACGCCACCCGGAGCGGGGAAGGCGGCGAGCGAGAAACCGTCACTGGCCAGGACTTCTACGGAAGTTGTGTTGTAGCGGGTGAGTGATGGCGGAAAGGCTAGGTCAAGAATAGGCAAGAGAAGCAAAAGCAAGAATTTCTTTTTTGAAAAAAAGAAACAAAAAACTTTTGGTCTCTGGGGCGCGACGTGTGGGAGAGCGCGCGACAGCGGAACGAAAGTTTTTTGGTTCTTTTTCTCAAAAAAGAACATGCTTACTTTTCTTGTATCGTCACGCTCCCGACCGCACCGCGCGCCTGCACGTCAGGCCGGTACATGTCCCGAATGCTGGCCGCCGGCAGCAGGAAACGCCCGGGCGAGACCACGCGCACCACGTAGGCGACGTTGAACGCACGGGCCGAAATCTTCTGCTTGTCGTCGTCGTCGTTGTTGTTGTCGCTGTCATCGCTGACCACCGGCTCCTCCGCACGGCTGAGATCGATGGCCGCCATGAAGCGGTCGTCGCGCTTCTCGGCGATCCTCGTTGGCGTGATGTCGCCGAGGAACGGCAGGCCGTTCTCGGCCTCCTTGGTGGAGGGTTCCACCACGCGCTCTATCTCGAAGCCGGCGGGCAGCGGGTCGACCAGCATGGTCTGATGGTAGGCGTCGTCGTCCGCGTTGCCGGACAGGTGCACTACCAGCCGGCTGTTCTGCACCAGGTGCGACAGGTCCACAGGGTTGCCGTCGCCGTCGGTGATCTCCTTGGTGATGCTGAGGTGGGCGCTGCCGGCCGGCGGTGCGCGCAGCGGCAGGCCGTGCACGGCGACGATCCGGGTGACCGGCCCCCTGCCCTCGTTGCTGATGCTGACGCCCTGGCCGAGCGACGCCACATCCCGCCGCACCACGGCCACCGCCTGCGGCATCTGCACTGTGCCGTCGATGCTGATGGTGGCGGGGCCGGCGCGTTCCAGCAGCGTGCCGGCGGCGATGACCAGCCAGCCCTGCTCCTGGGTGGTCAGGCGGTCGGGCCTGGTGTCCATCCGCTCCAGCGACTGCAGCAGGCGGTCCACGCGCGGGCGCAGGTTGGCCTCCTCTGCCAGCGCGATCATCGCCGCGGTGTCGCGCAGCTTGGTGCGATAGAAATCGGCCAGGCGCCAGGCGAGGCCGTCCTGCTCGGTGGCGAGGCCCTGCTCGGCGGCGTCGAAGGCGTGGGCGGCGCGCGCCTGGTCGCCGGTGATCGCCAGCGCGGTGGCGAGTTGCGCCTGTCCGAGCGGTTCGAGCTTGTCCAGCGTCTGGTCGTGGAAGTAGCGCAAATCGGCGAGGTCGGCCTGGCCGGCCCGCGCCTGCAGCAGGAAGGCGTAGGCGCGGCCGGCGTCGACGATCTGCTGGTCGCGGTATGCCTGCTGCGGTCTATCGGGTGCGAAGAACCAGAAGCGGTGCACCATCCAGTTGCCGGCGTCGAAGTTGGTGAGCGCCTTGGCGGCCCGGCTCAGCGCGGCGTCGGGGACCGGGTAGCCGTGGGCGCGGGCGCGGGTGAGGAAGTCGAGGATCTCGCCGCCGAGGTAGGGTTCGGCCTCGCCGTCGCCGGCGCGCCACAGGCCGAAGGCGCCGGATTCGTCCTGGCGCTCCATCAGCTTGTCGATGGCGTCCTGCACGCGCAGGCGCAAATCGGCCGGTGAGGCGCCCAGCGTGGCGGCGGCGGCCTCCTGCACGTAGAGCAGCGGCATCGCCCGGCTGACCAGCTGTTCCGAACAGCCGAACGGGTACTCGTCGAGCGAGGCGAGCAGCCCGGGCAGGTCGATGCTGCCGACCGAGGAGAAGCTGGCACGGATGGTGGCACCGTCCGGCGAGAGGCCGCGCGCCATGGCACGCGTCAGCTGCACCGTCTCGCCCGGCGCCTGGTCGGCGCGGCTGACCAGGGTGACGGATTCGAAGCCGGTGCGGACCTGCATCTGCCAGTCGTGCACGATGTGCAGGCCGTCGGGACCGCTCAGCGTCAGCACGACGCGCCCGATGCCGAGCGTGTGGCCGGAGAGCTTGTAGGTCTTCACCACCGCCTGGCGCACGGCGAGCGGCAGGTCCTCGTCGACCGGCTGCATGCCGAGCGCGCCGTCGGCCTCGATATGCACGTGGTAGGTGCCGGCCTGGCCTTCGACGTTGTGCGCCAGCAAGGTCATCCGCGCGCTGTCGCCGGGGGCGAGGAAGCGCGGCAGGCTGATCTGGGCGACGACCGGGTCGCGCACCGGCACCTGCAGGTCGGCGTGGCCGAAGCCGGCCGGGCTGACGGCGACGGCCATCAGGCGCAGCCCGCCGGTGAAGTCCGGCAGGTCGATGGGCACGACCGCATGGCCGCCTTCCACCTGCACCAGGCCACTGAACAGGGCGGTGGTGCGGGTCGGCACCACGCTGAGGCCGGCACCGTCCAGGTCGCCGCCGGCGCGCAGCTCGCCTTGCGTGGCGGTGGGGTCGATCAGGTGGGCGTAGTCGTCGCGCACGTCGACCGCGAGGCGGCGCTTGCCGAAGAAGTGCGCCTCCGGGTCGGGGCTGGCGAAGCGGGTGAGCTGCAGGATGCCCTCGTCCACCGCGGCCACGGTCAGCCAGACCGGGCCCTGGGCCGCCTGGCCGGTGACTGCCACGCCGAGGTCGAGGTGGGTGCGCGGGCGCAGCACCTGCGCGGCCTGCAAAGCGACGCCGATAGTGTGGTCGGTCTCGTCCAGCTTGACGTAGGCGAGCCCCACGGCGCGGACGGGCGCGTGGCCGGACGCCTCGCCGGCAGGGCGGTAGACGCTGGCCATGACGTAGGCGCCGACGCCCCAGTCCGCGGTGGCGTCAACCGTGATGTCGGCGCCGGAGGCCGGCACCGAGACGCTGTGCACCGCCAGCACGCGGCTGTTCTCCACCGTCAGCAGCATCTGGCCGGCGAAGGGGGCTTGCACGTGCAGGTGGGCCTGGCCGCCGGCACGCGGCGGCGCGCCGACCAGCGAGACGGTCACCTTTTCCGGGCTGTCCGACTGCTGTTCCTCGCCGAAGCCGCCGTGCAGCTTGATGGAGGTGGCCGCACCGCTCGCGTGGTCCTCGATCTCCAGCCGGTAGGTGCCCCAGCCAAGCGCGGGCAGGCCGATCTTCGTGCCGCCCTCCGCCGCAGGAATGTCGATGGCGCCGAAGGTCACCGGGCGGTCGTGGGTGGAGACCTTCCACTGCCAGGCGCCGTTTTCGGAGAAGTAGTGGTAGTCGGTGACCTCCTCGACCAGGCGGAAGTCGGCATGGGCGGCCACGCGCGTGCCGTCCGGCGCAAAGGCGGCGGCCGCGACGGCGGCGGCCTCGCCCTCGTCGAGGTGGCCATCGGCGAACGGCGGGCGGAGGCCGAGCAGCACGGGGTGGGTGGCCAGCTTCAGGCTGGTCTGGCGCTCGGTGGCGCGGCCGCCGGGTTCGGCGACCGACACGGTGACGTCGGCGCGGAGCGGCAGGCTGGTGTCTGGGATCTTCAGCTTGTCCAGGTCCACAAGGACGGACGAGCGGCCCTGGGCGTCCGTCTTCGGCCCGTCCAGATCCTGCGAGTCGGTGTTGAGCTGCTCGCCGGACCGGCCGAACTGCCAGCCGGGCTCGGCGATGGGTGAGTCGTCGGCCTGCAGCTGCACGTGGGCGTCGACCTCCAGGTCGGCGGCCGGGGCGCCGTAGAGGTAGCGGGCGTTCACCGCAATGGCGGCGGCAGCGCCGGCCGACACGCTGGTGCGGTCCGGCGAGAGGTCCACGGCCAGGCGGTTCGGCACGAAGTCCTGCACCTGGACGTCCAACGTGCCGATCTGCGTCTTGGTGCCCGCGAGCAGCTCCTCGAGGTGCCAGGTGCCGCGCGGGGCGGTGATCTTGAGCGGGATCACCTGGGCGGCCGCGCCCACCGGGTTGGGTTCCAGGCGGTAGCGCCCGGCTTCGACGCCGTCCGGGCGGCGCAGCACGACGCTGACCGCCTGGCCGGCGGGCAGCGGTTCGGCCAGCGGGCCGCGGACGATGGTGGTGAGGTCGATGCTCTCGCCGGGGCGGTAGATGCCGCGGTCGGTGTAGAGGAAGCCGTCCACCGGGCCGGGATCCGGGCGGCCGTCCACGCCGCGGTCGGAGAAGTCGAAGCCGGGCTTGTCAAGCTGCAGGGCAGTGAAGTCGTCGGCGTGGTAGGCCATCACCATGCGGGGCACGTGGCCCTGCACGCCGCGCAGCAGGCCGGCGGCGAACACCGCCTCGCCGTCGGCATTGGACGTGGCCTCACCCAGCTCGTCGTTGTTCGCACCCAGCAGGGTGACGACGGTGCCTGGTACCGGGCGCGCGGTGGCCAGCGAGCGGACAAAAGCGTGCAGCCCGTCCGTGCCGCGATGCGTGGTCAGCATCAGGTCGGTCTCGAACACCCAGCGGTATTGCGGGCCATCGTCTTCGGTATCGCTGTCGTTGGCCGAATTCGTCTTGGTCCTGGTCAGGGTGATCCGGTAGGCGCCGGGCAGGCGCGGGCCCAGCACGTTTGCCAGCGGGAAGCCGGTGAGCACACGCTCGTTGCGGGCCGTCTTGATGGCGAGGTTGCCGTCCCACACCGGCAGGCCGAGCGTGTCCGAGCCGGTCTGCGTCTCCGGGTCGTAGGCGCCGCTGTTGTCGTCGTAGTTCTGGCCGAGGCCGGTGCGGACCAGCACGCGGTCGGTGATGCGCTCCACCCGCACGTGCACGCGCGGCATGTTGACGGTGGCGACCGGCAGGCCGCCCGGCAGGTCGCGCGGCAGGATGAAGCCGTCGTCGGCGAACTTCAGGCTTTGCGGCAGGTCGCCCAGGCTGAGCGGCAGGGTCTCGTCGGCGAGGTGGCGGGAGCCGTCCGCACCCTGCAGGCCGGCGAGCACCGTCAGCTCGTAGGCGGTGCCGAACTCCAGTCCGGCCAGGCACAGCCTGTCGCCGCTGGCCTGCACGGCCATCTGGATGTCGGGCTTGATGCGCAGGAAGTCCGCCTGGTGGACGTCGGCACCGGTGGCCAGGCCGGCGGAGAACACGAGGCAGGCCTGGGCGGTCTTGCCGTGGGTGTCCACCGCCACGCGCAGCAGGTTCAGCGCGTGTACGCCGCTTTGGGTGACGGCTTCTGCCTTGGGCGGCGGTGGAGCTTCCGCGGGCGAAACCTTGATGCCGCTGGGCCGCAGCGGGGTGACGGCGGCTGGCTGGTGCGCCTGGGACTGCGGCGCGCCGGCACGTCCGGCCAGGTAGCCGAGGCTCGCGCAGACCAAGCCGGTTGCCGCGAGAGCGAGCCAGGACTTCATGTGAGGGAACCTTACAGGGAGCGCGCTATCGTAGGACGTCGGGGGCGCAACGTAAATCGGCTGAGAGTGAAGGCAAGCGGTTCTTTTTTGAAAAAAAGAACCAAAAAACTTTTATCACTGCTGTCGCGGACTCTCCCGCAACGCACCCCCAGGGACCAAAAGTTTTTTGGTTCTTTTTTTCAAAAAAGAACGCTTGCCTTGCTTGCTTCGCTCACGCGCCCGATGCCTAGCTCCCCTCGCCTATGCATACTCCCCGGCCGAACTTCCGGGACCGACAATCTTGGGCGTGGCACTCATCGGCTGGGGCAGGTTCATCGCCCCGAACGGCGACAAGATCACCGTGCCTGCGCCGACGACGGACCCTGGCCGGCCCTGGCTGTGGGACTTCCTGGCATGCCAGGCTTATGCGCTGCGGCAGGCCGGCTTCACTGCGTTGCAGCTGCCGCCGATCGGCAAGGCGCAAGGCGGGGCCTATGACGGTTGCGACGGCTACGGCCTGTTCGACCCGCGTGACATCGGCTCGAAGAACCAGCAGGGCGGGCTGCCGACACGTTACGGCACGGCCGAACGCCTGCGGCGGCTGGTTGCCGTCGCCAATGCGTGCGGGCTGGACACCTACCTCGACCTGGTGCTGCACCAGCGTATCGGCGCCAACGCGGGCGCCGGTTGTTACCGCTATCTTGGCGCCAACGGGGTGTCACTGACCGGCCGCGGCGCGCTCGATCCCGGGTGTTTTCGCGAGGTGCCGCCGGCCAACCGGCCGCAGGATGCGGTGCCGAACAGCTTCTACGATTTCAGCTTCGGCGACGAGCTGGTTTATCAGAATTGCGATCCGTCGCGGCGCACGATCGACGACGCGCTCGACTACGGCGACTGGGTGTTCCGCACGACGGGTGCGGCCGGCGCGCGCTTCGACGACGCCAAGGGCATCTGGGCGCCGTTCGCGCACGAGTTCATGACCAGCCGTGCGATGGCGGGCAAGTTCTTCTACGCGGAGTATTTCGACGGTTCGGACGCGATAGATTGGTGGGTCAACGCGGCGCCGATGGGCGGGCGCTCGCTGGCAGAGGATTTTCCGCTTCACTTCAGCTTGCAGGCCGCGTGCAACGCCTACGACGCGAGCGTGCTCGAGGGTGCCGGCTACACGGCGAGGCGCCCTGGCCAGGCCGTGACGTTCGTGGACAACCCCGACACCGACACGAGTTTCGACCAGCAGGTGGGCAGCAACAAGCTGCTCGCCTACGCTTTCCTGCTGAGCATCGAGGGCTACCCGTTCGTGTTCGGCAAGGACTATTTCGGGCCGGACGTATGGCCCGGCGCTTACGGCCTGAAGCCTTGGATCGACAACCTTGTCTGGATACATGAAAACCTTGCCGACGGCAGAACCACCACGCGATTTCTCGACGGCAAGGTGATGGTCATCGAACGGCTGGGCTCTCCCGGCCTGCTGACCTGCTTGAACTTCGACACCTGGAACAGCCGCACTCTACGCGTGGCCACCGCGTTCGGCCCCGGTGTGCACCTGCACGATTACACCGGCCACCACGATGATGTCTGGACCGACAGCGACGGTGCCGCCACGTTCACCGTACCAAGTAACGCCTATAGCCGTGGGCAGAGCTACCTGTGTTTCAGCCGCGCCGGACTGGACAAGCCCAACGCGGTGGTGCCGCGCGCAACCACGCAGACCTTCTTCGGAGCCGACGACCTCGACATCGCTGCGGCGCGCGATGCCGACATGCTCGTCGGCCGCGTATACTGCGCTGCCGGCACCAGCATCGCGCTAGCCGCAACGGTCCAGGACGCAGGATGGCGGGCAAACTCCCGGCTGGTGTTCCGGCTGATGACACCGGACGGCGCAGCACTTGCCGAGATGACGCACGTAATGCGGGTCCCGGCCACGTTGCATGCGCAGGCGCCGGCCACAGGGTGGTATGCAATCTTCACGAGGGGCGCCGGGTTGCCCGCTGGCGGTTCGCCGTTCGAGGTCGATGTGACGTATGCTGCGCCGCGCGAGGTCGGTGCTGGCTGAGGTTTGTGGCTGGGCGAGACGACAGGTTTTGGTTTGAACTTTGTTCAGGCAAGGCAAGCAGTTCTTTTTTGAAAAAAGAACCAAAAAACTTTTGTTCCCGTCGGGTGTGCCGTGGTGACGCGTGGTGTTTCAGCTGTCCGCGACAGCGCGCGCAAAAGCTTTTTGCTTCTTTTTCTCGAAAAAGATGCGCTTGCTTTCCTTGTCAGAGTACACCAACAGGCAGTCAGTCCAGGTTCTGCTTCTACACTCTATAGTCTGAGGCAAGTTCTTTCCGAAGCGAGCGCTTCCCTTGCGTTCCGAAACCTTGATCTACAGGCCGTTCGCGTGAGAACGCGAAAACACCTTGCCCAGCTTGGCGCAGTTGCCGCAACATGCCTGCCCTCGAGCGCTGACTGTTCCATCTATTACTACATCATACATCAACGGAGGGTTCATGCCGGCAAAGTGTGTTGCCTGGTGCCTGCTGTGCTTGGCTGCTTTCCTCGCGCCGATGTTTCCAGCGTACGGCTCCAGCCTGCGTGTCTCGCCTGCGTCAGCAAACCGCAGCACCGGTGAGGTCGAGGCTGATTACGGCACGTCCCACCTTTTCATCAACGAGCTCGCTCACGAAGCTGTCCCGATCACCCTTTTCTTCGATCCGCAAGTCAGCAACGTCGCCGAGGCCGAGATTTTCACCAACCTCGATCGGCGCGACTTCGCGACCGTCATGGTCGATGCTGAAAGCGTGGAGGAGGGCATCAGCCCGCCCGCGGGTAACACGATCGCTGCAGGTGACGAGCATCACTACTACCACGCTGTCAGGATGCGGCAGGTGCAGGGCGGCTACCAGGTCACCTTGCCGGTCAGCAAGACCGGCGCATACCGCCTCACTGCACGCTACCGTCTGGCCAACGATCCTGCCGGCACCTGGCATTGGTACAACGACGAGGCCAGCGCGCCCGGCATCCTCAAGCGCGACTTCGCAATCGTCGTCTCGCCCGCCAAGGCGCGCGACGTCCAGCTGTACGAAGCCAATCCGTTGACGATCGCTGCGAGCGGCACGGCGCCTGCGCAACGTGGCACGTTCGCCGCGATGTCGGCCGCAGCGTCCGCCACGGGCGCGCGTTTCAGCCTCGACTACCTGCAGATGCTGGGCGTCAACGCGCTGTGGTTGCAGCCGATCCATCCGCGCGGCATCGCCGGCCGTCTGACGGATCCCGCCACCGGCCAACCCTTCGAGCTCGGCAGCCCGTACGCGGTGAAGAACTACTTCTCCGTGATGCCGCTGATGGCGTCGGGCCTCCATCCGGGCGCAAGCATGGCCGGGAACGACACCGCTTCAGGCCGTGCGCAGGCGATGGCCGAGTTCCAGACGTTCGCGCGGAATGCAGCAACCAAGGGCATAGGCCTGTTCCTCGACGTGCCATTCAACCACGCTGCGCAGGACGTGGAGCTGGCGCCGGCCGGCGTACGCTATTGGGCGGATGCCGCCACGCCGGCCACCACGCCGATCAGCACGGTGGAAGCGCGTGTGTTCTCGCGCGCCGGGGAGTACGACATGCGGGCGGACACCGCCGCGGCCGTGGCGGACGCGCCCGACCGCTTCGATTTCGGCAAGTGGACCGACGTCGCCGACCTTTATTTCGGCCGCTACGCAGCCCTGGTGCCGAACCAGGCCGATGCGGGCGCCTACCAGAACGAAGGTGACTGGTTCGACCACAGCGCGGGCGATGATGCCTTGCGCGGCCACAGCGCTGGCCATTTCGACCAGATCACGCAATCGCTGTGGCGCTACTTTGGCGACTACCTTCAGTTTTGGCTCGACCAGACCGGCTACCCAAGCAATCGCCAGCACGCAGCGTTGTCCGTTCAGGGCGGCATCACCGGGTTGCGTGCCGATTTCGCACAGGGGCTGCCGCCGCAGGCGTGGGAGTACATCGTCAATCGCACGCGGGCGCGCCGGTGGGATTTCGTGTTCATGGCCGAGAGCCTCGACGGCGGGCATGTCGGCTACCGTTCCGCCAGGCATTTCGACATCCTCAACGACAGCCTGGTCAGCGACCTGCACGGTGCCACCACCGCGACAGACCTGCATAACGTGTTTGCTACGCGCAGCTTCTATGGCGACGCGCCGATCCTGCTCAACACCACGTCGCAGGACGAGGACAGCTACCGCGACCCCTACCAGGGCGCACTCCGCTTTGCCGTGAACAGCGCGATGTATGGCGCCACGCTGATCTTCCCGGGACAGGAACTGGGGCTGGCCGGCACCATCGTGCCGCCGTCCGGCGCATCCGACCCGTCCGCCGGTGCGTCGTTCGGCTACGACCGCTACGAGACGGACCCGAACTTTCACAAGCCGATCCCGCAGTTCCTGACTTACAACTCCATGATGCCGCTGTGGCGCCAGCTCGACCGCCGCGACGGCGACGCGCACCACCTGCTCGCCTTCTACACGGCAGTGTCGCACGCGCGTGCGGCGAGCGCCGCGTTGCGCAGCAAGTGGAGCGCGCCGCTCGGCCTGCTGGGTGGTGGCACAGCAGACAACATCTTCGCCGTCGGCAAGACCGCGCAGCCCGGCGGTGAGGCGGCCAACACCGACGTGGTGTTCGCCTTTGTCAACCTAGCCCCGGCATCGGCGAGCGCCACGCCGCCAGAACGCGGCTTCAACGTGGACGTGCCGTTCGGCGCTACCAACATGTTCGGCATCCGCCGTAACCACCGCTACCAGGTCAGCAACATCGCCGCCACCAACGCGGACACGCGTAAAACCTGCCTGTGGCCTGGCGGCATCACGGGTGCCGATCTGCTGCGGCAGGGCATCTACGTGTCTCTCAACGGCCGTCCCACCGAGGAGTCCGGCTGGGCGACGGCGCCCTTCGAGGCACAATACCTCAAGCTGATCGACCTCACCGCATCGCCGCAGGCCTGCGGCGCAACGGCTGGGACGGGCGGTCTGCAGCGCGGCGCACCGGCGCGCGCCGCATCTCCGCAAGACGGGCCCAAGCACGCCGTGCTCACACGCTCGTACGACAACGGCCGCACCGGTGCGAACACCGCCGAGCGCGTGCTGACCCCCGACGCGATCCGCGCGCACGGCCTCACCCGCGCGTTCTCCCTCGTGCTCGCCGGCGACGACCCACGCATCGAAGCGCAGCCGCTCTACGTCCCCGGCGTCACCATGCCGGACGGCAAAACACACGATGTGGTCTACGCCTTCTCCATGTCGAACCATGTCTGGGCATTCGACGCGGACAGCGGCACCGCACTCTGGCCGCACCCGGTCTCGCTCGGCGCGCCGTTCCTGCCGGCACAAGGCGACGCGGTGGACGTCTACGGAATCAACCGCTCCTTCGGCATCCTCAGCACGCCGGTGATCGACCGCGACGCAGGGTTGATCTACGCGGTGGACTGGGTCGTCGACGCGCATGGCGACCGCCAGCTCCACCTCAACGCGCTCCGCCTGAGCGATGGCGCGCCGCCGCCAGGCAAGACGCAGCCGCTGCCGGTGCAGGCGTCGGTGGTCAACGCCGCCGGGCAGACCGTCTCGCTCAGCCAGGTGCAGAAGCAGCGTGCAGCCCTGCTGCTGGTGCCGCTCTCCGGCGCGCCGGCTCCTCCGCTTCATCACAAAATCCTCTACGTCGCCACCACCGGCGACGACGAGCCGCCGTCGCAGCCGGACGCAACGCTCGGCCATCACGGCTGGGTGGTCGCCTTCGACGTCGACGACTGGCATCAGGCAGGCGCCTGGACGCCTACGCCAAGCAGTTTCGGCGGCGGCATCTGGCAGGGCGCGCAAGGCCTCTCGGCCGACGAGTCCGGCAACGTCTACGCGCTGACCTCCAACGGCGGCTACCTGGTCCGCGCGAACGGTACTACTATCGACTTCAACGGCAGCACCGACCACGCGGAAAGTTTCGTGCGCCTCGCCCTGCACAACACTGCACGCGGCACCTCGCTCGATCTCGCCGACTGGTTCACGCCGTTTCGCGACACGGACCGCCACGACTGGACCATCCCGGAGGTGATGCCGTTCCGCCGCGGCTACGATTACGCGGACCAGGATTTGGGCTCCAGCGGCCCCGTGCTGCCGCCGGAGACGGGTCTGGTGCTGGGCGCCGGCAAAGACGGCGTGCTGTACGCGGTGCACCGCGACGACATGGGCCGCAGCGTCGGCAACCTGTCAAAACTCCTCGCACCACCGGTGTTCCTGACCTACGACCCCGACACCGCCAACCCGGCCTACGCCGGTGCGACGCCATCCGGCAACCTGGACTTCAAGCCGCAGCCTGGCCTCAAGACGCACCACCTGCACGGCTCACCGGTCTATTGGCAGAGCGCGTCGCATGGCGGCATGTTGTTCGCGTGGGGCGAAAACGCTCGGTTGCGCGCTTTCGCGATGGCGCCAACCGGACGCACAGCGCTGCTCGCGCAAGGCGCGGCTGTCGCTTCGGCTGCGCTGGCACTCGATGCGGGCAGCCTCGGCGGCATGCCCGGCGGCATGCTCACGTTGTCGGCCAACGGGAAAGACGATGGCGTTGTCTGGGGAACTGCGCCGCTGAACGGCGACGCAAATACCGATCCGGTGGCTGGCGTCGTACGCGCCTACGATGCGGCTAATTTCGCGCCATCGCCCGGTGGACCGGCAACCCTGCAGCTACTCTGGGAACAGGCCGGGTTTAGCTACAGCAAGTTCTGCCCGCCGGTCGTTGCTGACGGACGCTTGCTGGTGCCGACGTACGATGGGCGGATCGATGTGTACCGGCTGGGGGGTGCTGCGCAAAAGTAAGCAAGGCCTTCTTTTTCGAGAAAAAGAAGCAAAAAGCTTTTGTTCCGGCTGTCGCGGGAAGCTGAAACGACACGCCTCACCACGGCACACCCGACGGAGACAAAAGTTTTTTGGTTCTTTTTTTCAAAAAAGAACCGCTTGCTTGCCTTACGCTGCCGACCTCGCCTCCGGCAACAATCCAGCCACGGCCTCCCGCCCCAACCGGTTGCAGAAATCCCCGAACCCTTCACCGGAAACCTCGCTGGCGGACCAAGCAGCGAACAACGGATCGAACGTGCTGATCACCTCGGCATGCGCCACCTTTTCGCGCAGCTTGAAACTGAGTCGCGTGCCTTCGAAGTCGCCGCCGACGTAGATCGCGTAGAAGCCAGGCATGCGGCCGACGATGCCGATGTCGCCGGCATAGGTGCGCGCGCAGCCGTTCGGGCAGCCGGTGATGCGCACGCTGATCCGGCGGTCCTGCAGGTTGTGCAACGCGAGCAGCGCGTCGATGCCACCGACGATTTCGGGGTGCATGCGCTCTGCCTCGGTCAGCGCCAGGCCGCAGGTCGGCAGCGCCGGGCAGGACAGCGCGTACTGCGCCATCGGCGAGAGCGTCTCGGCGGTTGCGACGTGGTGCTCGGCGAGCAGCGCGTCGATGGCGGGGCGATGGGCGGGCGCGATATCAGACAGGATCACGTCCTGCTGCGGCGTCATGATGTAGTTCGGCGCGAAGCGTTCGCCGATTTGGCGCAAAGCGGTACGCAGGCGGTTGCCGCAGCGCTGCGTGTGGCCGCCATCGACGATGCGGCCGGCCGCCACCGGTATGCCGAGCCAGAGCTTGCCGTCGCCCTGCTCGTGCCAGCCGAGCAGGTCGGGCACTTCGAGCTTCATCGGCCGAGCGTCCTCGAACGGACGGCCGTAATACCCGGTCAGCGTCTCGCGCACCCAGGGCAGGCCGCGGTCGTCCACCACGTATTTCAGCCGGGCGCGTCGGCGGTTGGTGCGGTCGCCGTTGTCGCGCTGCAGCTTGATCACGGCTTCGACCATCGGGATCAGGTCGTCCGGGCCGACGAAGGCGATGGGGGTGGCCAGCCGCGGATAGGTGCGGGCGTTGTTGTGGGTCATCCCCAGCCCGCCGCCGACGGCGATGTTGTAGCCGAGCAGCGTGTCGCCCTCGAACTTGGCGACGATGCCGAGGTCGTTGGTCAGCACGTCGATGGTGTTGTCGGCCTCGTGGGTGATGCCGACCTTGAACTTGCGCGGCAGGTAGGTCGGGCCGTAGAGCGGTTCCTCTTCCTCGGCGTCGCCGCTGGGCGCCTCGTCGAGAAAGATCTCGTAGTAAGCACGCGATTTCGGCTTGAGGTGCTCGGACAGCATGCGCGCGTCGGCTTCGATGCGGGCCTGGCGGGCGTCATGATGCGGCGAAGGGCTGGCCATGATGTTGCGCACCACGTCGCCGCAGGCGGACATGGTGGTCAGCAGCGTGTGGTTGATGTCGGCAATGGCAGGCTTGAGGTCGCCCTTGAGGATGCCGTGGAACTGGATGCCTTGGCGGACGGTGATGCGGATGGAGCCGTTGGCGCGGGTGTCGGCCAGGCGGTCGAAATAAAGGTACTGCGCGGTAGTCATGCGGCCGCCGGGCATGCGGCAGCGGAGCATGAACTGGTACTCCTTTTCCAGCCCGTGCTGCTTGCGGTCGGTGGCGGTGTCGCGGTCGAACTGCTCGTAGCTGCCGTGAAATTTCAGCAGCTGGTAGGCGTCCTCGCTGACCTGGATGCCGCCTTCGGCCAGCTCGGCCGCCAGCGTTCCGCGCAAGCAGTGGCTTTCGGTCTTCAGTGTCTCGACGGCGGAGAGTTTTGCGGTCATGCGGGGCCTCGGGCGCGGGCGTCAAGCTCGCTTAGGTGGAGAGGGCGGGGGCGTTTCCCAGGCCCAAAATGCGTCGCGCGGTTGTTTCCACGTTATCGGATCGCGGTTCTCAATTAACAACGGCTCCGGTGAGCATATCTGTTGGACGCGGCATGGATGTAGACCGGCGTTAACGGCTTCCGAGAGTCCCAATGAGCCACTTGCCTCAGCGGTCCGCGCCAGCGCGCCCAAAAGTTTTTTGCTTTTTTTTTCCAAAAAAGAAGGCCTTGCTTAGATGGAGAAAGTAATGGGCTCCGACAACGGCCGAGCCAGGCCGGCACCCTCCGCCCGGCGTACCAGGTCCTCCAGGGTCAGGCCCCGCAGGCGTGTGGCGAGGTCCCGGTCAAGGTCGCCCCAGAGCGGCAAGACCACCTTCTCCAGCAGGTCGCCTTTCGGGCCGTCTTCGGCCGGGTGGTCTTCACACAGTGCCGTGCGGACGACCTCGTCGAGGTGGATGTCGCGGCGCGGGCGGCCCAGCCGGTATCCGCCGCGCGGGCCGCGGATGCTCTCCAGCAGGCCCGAGCGAGACAGGTTCTGCAGCAGCGGCTCGATGCCGCGGCGGGCCAGGCCGGCGCGCTCGGCGATGTCGGCCGCGCTGACGGTGCTGGTGCGCCCGGCATGGAAGGCGACGTCAAGAATGATGAGCACCGCGAGCATGCCGCGGTCGCGGCGCAGGATCATGCCTGCAGCTTGCGGCCGGCACTGTGGTCCTGGCCCTCTCCCCGTTGGCGCGCCGATCTGCTTTTCATCGTTCCATCATCGCGCCGGGGTGTTCTCATGTCCAACCGAATAGCGCCGCGCGACCCTGTCTTCGCCGTGGCCGAGCCCAGGGGCCGCATATACGATAGTGTGCTGCAGACGGTGGGGGGAACGCCGCTGGTGCGGCTGCCCAGGCTGACGGCGGAGGATGGCCTGGTGGCCGACCTCATGCTGAAGCTGGAGTTCTTCAACCCGCTCGCCTCGGTGAAGGACCGTATCGGGCTGGGCATGGTGGACGCCGCCGAGCAGGCCGGCGAGATCACGCCCGGGGTGTCCGTGCTGGTGGAGCCGACCAGCGGCAACACCGGCATCGCGCTGGCCTTCGTGGCGGCGGCGCGCGGCTACCGGCTGATCGTGACGATGCCGGAGAGTGCCAGCATCGAGCGCCGGCGGATGCTGCGGCTGATGGACGCCCAGGTAGAGCTGACGCCGCAGAAGCTGGGCATGGCCGGCGCCATCGCGCGCGCCGAGGAAATCGTGGCCAGGACGCCGCACGCCTGGATGCCGAAGCAGTTCGACAACCCGGCCAACCCGGCGATCCACGCGGCCACCACGGCCGAGGAGATCTGGGCCGACACCGCCGGCCAGGTGGATTTGGTCGTGGCCGGCGCGGGCACCGGCGGCACGCTGACCGGCGTGGGCCGCGCGTTGAAGCCACGCCGGCCCGGCTTGCGGATGGTGGGAGTGGAGCCGAGCGAGAGCGCCGTGCTGTCCGGCGACGAGCCCGGGCCGCACGGCATCCAGGGGATCGGGCCGGGGTTCAAGCCCGCGGTGCTGGACATGGCGGAGATCGACGAGGTGGTGACGGTGTCCGAACGCGAGTCGATCGCCGCGGCGCGGCGCTGCGCGCGGACGGAGGGGCTGCCGATCGGGATTTCGTCGGGCGGGATGCTGCACGTAGCACTTGGGCTGGCGCGGGCGGAGGAGAACAGGGGCAAGATGATCGTGGGCATCGTGCCGTCGTTTGCGGAGCGGTATTTGTCCACGGGGTTGTTTGCGGGGTTGGGGTAGAAAGGAAGCAAGGCCTTCTTCGAGAAAAAGAAGCAAAAAGCTTTTGTTGCGGCTGTCGCGGCTCTTTCCGGTGAGCGCGCGACAGCGGAAGCAAAAGTTTTTTGGTTCTTTTTTTCAAAAAAGAACTGCTTGCTGAGGATGTTTCAGGAATGCGCACCGGCTACCGCTTCATGCACGTGATCGCCACGCGCTGGATGGACAACGACGTGTACGGCCACGTCAACAACGTGGTCTATTACAGCTACTTCGACACCGTGATTAATTTCTACCTCATCCGGCATGGCGGACTGGACATCCACGCCGGCGACCAGATCGGCCTGTGCGTGGAATCCCACTGCACGTACGCAGCACCCTTGGCGTTCCCGGGCAACGTGGAGGCGGCATTGCGGGTGGAGAAGCTAGGCCGGTCCAGCGTGCGCTACGGGGTGGGATTGTTCGCAGATGGTGCTGCGGCGGCCGCGGCGGAAGGCTGGTTCGTGCACGTGTTCGTCGACCGCGACACCAGGCGCCCTACGGCAGTGGGCGACCGCCTGCGAGGAGCGTTGGAGCAGCTGATGGTGACGGAGGCGGGCGCGTGAGGACCAAGGCGGCAGTGCTGCGCGAGACAGGGCTAGCGCGGCCGTACGCGGAGTCCCGGCCCTTAGTGGTGCGGGACATGGAACTGGCCGAGCCTGGCGCCGGCGAGCTGCTGGTGCGGGTGGGCGCCGCGGGACTGTGCCATTCCGACCTCTCGGTGATCGACGGCAGCCGTCCGCGGCCGATGCCGATGGTGCTCGGGCACGAGGCGGCCGGCACCGTGGAGGCGTGCGGGCCCGGCGTGGAGGGCTTCGCGCCTGGCGACCAGGTGATCTTCGCCTTCGTGCCGAGCTGCGGGGCGTGCCTGCCCTGCGCGGAGGGTCGGCCGGCGCTGTGCGAGCCGGGGGCGGCGGCCAACGGCGCCGGCGTGCTGCTGGGCGGCGGGCGCCGCTGGTGCGACGACGGCGGCGGTCCGGTGAACCACCACCTCGGCGTCTCCGGCTTCGCCGCGTTCACGGTGACGAGCGCGCGCTCCGCGGTGCGGGTGGAGGGCGGGCTGCCGATGGAGGTGGCCGCCCTGTTTGGCTGCGCGGTGATGACCGGCGTGGGCGCAGTGGTTAACACCGCGCGGGTGCCGCCTGGGGCGAGCGTTGCGGTGTTCGGGCTGGGCGGCGTGGGGCTGGCCTGCGTGCTGGGCGCGGTGGCCTCCGGGGCCAACCCGATCGTGGTGGTGGACCCGTCGGCGGAGAAGCGGGCGCTGGCGGTCTCGCTGGGTGCCACGGCGGCGGTTGCGGCGGGCGCGGACGCGGTGGCCGGCGTGCGGGACGCGACAGCGGGTGGGGCGGCGTTCGTGTTCGAGTCGGTCGGCCACGAGGCGGTGCTGGCGCAGGCCTACGCGGCGACGCGGCGTGGCGGAACGACGGTGGCGACCGGGCTGCCGCATCCCAGCCGGATGTTCGCGGTGCCGGCGGTGAGCCTGGTGGCCGAGGAACGGACGGTGCGGGGGAGCTACATGGGCTCGGCGGTACCGCGGCGCGACCTGCCGCGGTTCGTGGCAATGTATCGGGCCGGGCGGCTGCCGGTGGACCGGCTGCTGACGCATCGGTTAGGGTTGGAGGAGATCAACGAGGGGTTCGATAGGTTGGCTGATGGGGTAGGGGTGCGGCAGGTGGTGGTGTTTTAAGCAGGCAAGCGGTTCTTTTTTGAAAAAAAGAACCAAAAAACTTTTAGTCCGGCTGTCGCGGAGTCTCCTGCAGCTTGGACTCAAGAGACAACAGTTTTCTGGTTCTCTTTTTCAAAAAAGAACCGCTTGCTTGCTGCTTTTTTGAAATAGGGCCGTCTCGCCGCGCGCTGGCTACCGCACGCCGCGCCAGCATCTGCGCGTCGGCGAACGTGGCCGCCAGCGCACCATTGGCGCCGCTGGCCCGCACGTCAGCCGAAACGAACTGCCAACCTTCGGGCAGCCGGATTGCAGCGCCGACGAACACGCCGTCGATCTCGACAACCTTTGAGCTCTGCATGGGATCTATTCGGGTCCGGATTGACACGTGTGGGCGGGCGATGTGCCACGCCGCGTCAGCCGGCGCCACACAAATGCGCGTTTCGCGCCAAAGCTGGTGTGCATTGCAGCAGACATCCTGATCAGGGGGTCGTTGCAGATGGTTGCGGCATGCGATCCGCGGTGCCGCCCAGCAGGATCAGCACCGGCCCGCCGGCTGCCCAATCGCTGGCAGAGACGGCTAGTGCGTCCAGTGATCCGCGCAGTACGCGCGTGCGTGGTGTGCCGCCGCTCTCCACCAGCACGGCCTGCATGGTGGTGGCAAAGCCCGCGGCCGCCAATTCGATACATAAACGTGGCAGGGTCGCCATGCCCATGTAGATGGCGAGCGTGACGCCGGGGCGCAGCAGGCCGGCGTAGTCGATGCCCAGGTCATCCCGGCGGCGATGAGCGGTGACGAAGGTGACGGCGTGGGCGGCGTCGCGGTGGGTGAGCGGGATGCCGGCGGACGCGGCGCAGGCCAGCGCCGCAGTGATGCCGGGAACCACCTCGCAGGCCAGGCCGGCCTCCTGCAGCGCCTCCAACTCCTCGCCGCCGCGGCCGAAGATGAACGGGTCACCGCCCTTCAGGCGGACCACGCGGCGGCCCTCGCGGGCCAGGCGGACCAGCAGCGCGTTGATCTCGCGCTGCGGCATGGTGTGGTGGCCCTCGCTCTTGCCGACGTCGATGCGCTCGGCGTCGCGGCGGGCCAGCTCGAGCACCTCGGCGGTGCCCAGGCGGTCGTGCACGATCACGTCGGCCTCGCCCAGCAGGCGCAGGCCGCGCAGGCTGACCAGGTCGGCGGCCCCCGGGCCGGCGCCGACCAGGTGGACGATGCCGGGGGCGGGGCGCGCAAGGCCAGCCTCCGCCGCGTCCAGCTCGGCGGCATACTCGGCGGCGGCCGCGGCCTCGTCGCCGGCCAGCATCAGGTCGGCGACGCGGCCGGCGAAAACGCGCTCGAGCATGCGGCGCCGCTGCACCATGTCGGGCAGGCGCCGCCGCGTCTCCGCCTTGAAGCGGTCGGCGAGTGCGGCGAGGCGGCCCCAGGCAGGAGCGATCCAGGTCTCGATCCGGCCACGCAACAGTCTGGCGAGCACGGGTGCTGCGCCGCCGCTGGAGATGGCGATGGTCAGCGGGTCACGGTCGACGATCGCCGGGGTGATGTAGCTGCACAGCTCCGGCCGGTCGACGACGTTGACGGGGATGCCGGCTGCCTGTGCCGCCGCCGAAAAGGCGGCGAGCTCCGGCTCCGGTAGGCCGGAGGCGACTGCGAGCACGCAACCGCTAAGATCCAGTTCGGCCAGGGTGGCGGGGCGGTCCACGCGGGCGCCGAGCGAGGTGAACAGCTCGGCACGGCGGTCGGCCGCCTCGTTGCAGCCGAGGACGACGACGCGTCGAGAGTCGAGTTGGAGGAAAATCGGGTAGCCGCGCATAAGAAGGAAGGAAGGACTTCTTTTTTGGAAAAAAAGAAGCAAAAAACTTTTTGTCCCTCAGCTGCGTGGTGCGGAGAGGTCCGCGACAGCCTGGGCAAAAGGTTTTTTTGTTCTTTTTTTCAAAAAGGAACTGCTTTCTTACGCCGCTACAAGCGCCACCAATTCGGGCTTGATCCCGAGCAATGCCGCGGCCGCTGCGGCTGGTGCCGGCCTCGCGTAGAGGAACCCCTGGGCGAAGTGGCAGCCGAGCTGGCTGAGGCGCTCGGCCACGTCTTCAGTCTCCACGCCGTCGGCCACGATGTCGACGCCCAGTCCCCGGCCGAGCGACAGCATCGCCGTCACGCAGGCCTCGGCGCGCGGGTCCGCCGCCAGCCTCTGCACGAATAGCTTGCTGATCTTGATGCTGTCGAACGGCAGGTCGCGCAGGTGGAAGAAGTTAGACGCCCCGCTGCCGAAATTATCCAGCACGGCACGCGCGCCGTGCTCGTGCAGCACGTCGATCAGCTCGCGGACCAGTGCCCGGTCTGTCATCAGCGCGGTCTCGGAGATCTCGAGGTCGAGCCGGCTCATGTCCATCCGGCGCTGCCAGGTGCCCGGCTGGGTGCGCAGCAGGCCGATCAGCTCGCGGACCTGTCCGGCAGACACGTTGACGGCAAAGCGGCACCAGGTCGGCCACTCCCGCGTGTCGTGTGCCACGTGGCGCAGGAGCGACGTGCTGATCTGGCCGGACAGCCCCGTCTCGTCGGCGAGCGGTATGAAGTGTTCGGCCAGCAACAGGCCTCGCTTGGGGTGGTTCCAGCGCGCCAGCACCTCGAACTTGGCGATCTGGCCGGAGGGCAGGCTGACCACCGGCTGGTAGTACGGCACCACCTGCCCCGCCTCGATGGCGCGCTGCAGCTCGGCGCGCATTTGCTCACGGTCGAGGATGTCGGCCGACTCGCGCTCGCCGCACAGGGCGAAGCGTCCGCCGCCCAGGCCCTTGGCCCGCGTCAGAGAGACCCGCGCGGCGCGCATCAGCGTCTCGGCACAGCGGCCGTTACCGGGCGCGCGCGCCACGCCCATGCTGATGGCGGTGTCCACCAGCTCGCCGGAGGCGGGGTTGGGGGTGGAGAGCGCGGCGAACAGGTGGGCGATGGTGCGCGGGAGCAGGCCCAACTCGTCCCGCCGGGTGATCAGCAGGGCGAAGCTGGCGCTGCCCACCCGCGCGGCATAGTCGCGTTCTGCGGCGAGCTGGCGCAGGCGGCCGGCAAACGCGGCGAGCAGCTCGTTGCCGCCGGCCTCGCCCAAATTGGCGTTGACTGCGTCGAAACGGTCGAGGTCTATCAGCAGGAGAGCCAGCGGGCCGCGGGCGAGCTGGGCGGAGAGGGTTTCCAGGAAAGCCGCGCGGTTTGACAGGCCGGTCAGCGTGTCACGCCGGGAGAGACGGAACAGGTCGATCTGCCGGTCGCTGCGCAGGGCAGCGTTGGCCGACTCCAACGTGCCGTGCACGGAGCTGGCCTTGCGCATGTGCCAGCCCAGCGCGGCAGACAGGCCCGACATGGCCAGGGTTGCGATCAGGAAAGGGTCTGGCATGGCGTGTGCCCTGGTGGTGCAAGGTCCAGGAATACGCGACGAAGGTTAAAGGTCGGTTTCTCGCCGCTGCTGCGGGGCGGTCCCTCTCGCTTTGGACCAGGCCTGCGCCTGATCTCCGGCAGTCGAAGTTGCTGTCCCGCCAAACGCGGGTGGCGGGCCAGCCCGGGTCGAGCGCCGTGTCCTGCGCACGTGCAACCACCGGCGCAGTGCCACAAGCGACCAGACTGCCTCCACGCCACCGAACGGCCACGCGCCTTGCATGAAGCCGTAGGCAGAACCAAGGCAGCAGGCGCCGGCAAACGCCAGGATGAACCAGTCGCTGCGTGCCTCCAGCGCATACGTCACCAGCATGAGCGTAACGGCGGCCAGACCGAACAGGCTGAGGTGGTCCAGGAGCGTCCTCCGCAGCGTGGCGCCGTGCTCACGCACACCGCGCGACCGCCTCATCCTGAGCAAACCGACTTTCAAGTAACAGTTGCGTGAACGAGAAGATCCTGCTAGTCACTCAACGCGAGGTTGCGGACGCCTCGTGGTTTCCTCCCTGAACTTGGCGGTGCTTCGGCACCGCCCCTTTTCAGGTGTTCGCGCAGGGAAGGGGTGGAGGGCGGCAGCGATGCCGACGACGCAATCTGGTCAGGCGGTTGCCCTGCCATGACGGGCCAGGCGCACCATAAAGCCGAGGTGCCGCGAGAGTCTTCGCTGAATACGACTAGCTATTTTATTACGATAACGCAAATTTATACCGAGGATGCTCATGCAACAAGTCATCTACGAAGGTGTAGCCGGCCTGATCACCATCACGTCGATCGTTTCGCTGTTCCTGCCGCGGCAGCAGACGAGCCATGCGCCTCGGTCGCTGCAGGACGACAGGCATGTCGCCTCGGAGATGCGTCTGGGCGGTTGGGTCTAGTCCTCGCTGATCGGACAGCGGTCGCGGACCGGGCGCGTTTTTCTGCCAAGACAGAACGCCGCACGCGGCCGCCGCCGTGCGCAGTACCCCGCTGGTACCTTGGACGTATCAAAGTTGGATCACGTCCAGCGCCGCAATGGTGGAGGGGGTTGGATTCGAACCAACGTAGGCGAAGCCAGCGGATTTACAGTCCGCCCCCTTTAGCCACTCGGGCACCCCTCCGCCTTGGGCGGCAGACGCGCCGGATATGCCGCGACGCGGTGCTTGTCAACGAGAGGCGACGCCGTAGCCGCATCGGCCACGGCGCTGTATAGCCGCGCCGATGAAACCTCCCCACAGCAACAGACAGCCAGGCCCACGGCCCGATGCGGGCCAGCGTCGGCCAGCCCCTCCGCCGGCCCACGAGGCGCAATTCCGCAGGGACAGCCGGACGCCCGCGCCCTCCCGGGCACAGGCGCCGGCCGGCACGATATGGCTATACGGCCTGCATCCTGTCGCAGCAGCACTGGCCAACCCGCAGCGACGCTGCCGTCGTCTCGTCCTGACAGAAGAAGCCGAGCACAGCCTGGCCGAGCATCTCAAGCGGCCCTGGTCGGTGCCGGTGGAACGGATCGAGCGGGTCAAGCTGGACCAGATCCTCGGCCGCGACGTGGTGCACCAGGGGGCAGCGTTGCTGACCGACCCGCTGCCCTCGCCGGCACTGGCGAGCGTGCTGGAACGTCCCGGCCCCCTGCTGGTGCTCGACCAGGTGACGGACCCGCGCAACGTCGGCGCCATCCTGCGCTCGGCCGCGGCGTTCGGGGTCGCCGGCGTGATCGTGCAGGACCGCCATGCGCCGGAGGAGACGGGCGCCCTGGCGAAGGCTGCGTCCGGTGCATTGGAGTCCATGAAGCTGATCCGGGCAGTGAACCTGTCGCGCACGCTGGTGGCACTCAAGGCGGCCGGGTTGTGGACCGTCGGCCTGGCCGCTGACGCGGCGCCCTTGCGCGGCAACAGCCTAACCGCGCGCAGGGTGGCGCTCGTGCTGGGCGCCGAAGGTGCTGGCCTGCGCCGGCTGACGCGTGAGACGTGCGACGAACTCGCAGGGCTGGCCATGCCGGGAACGATGGAGAGCCTCAACGTCTCCGCGGCGGCCACCGTGGCGCTCTATGAGCTGACACGTACCGGCTGAGCAGCGCCGTCACCACCCCGGCCAGTGCGGTCTGCACCACCTCTTAACCATCCTGCGCTACTCTCGTGCACATGAAGACGCGCGCGCAACCATCACCGAAGTGGCAGGACATGCCCGACGACCTGCAGATACTGCTGGCGCAGAAGGCAATGCGCGAGGCGGCGCTGATCATCGCAGAGCAGGCCGAGTTGTTCGCGGTCCAGTTCAAGTCCGGCACGCTGCAGGACCGCGGCGGCGCGGACGGGCTACAACTTTTCGCTGCGCTGCTGCGAGAGACGACGATCGAGACGTTGACGCCGATGGGACGGGCGTAAGCGCATTCGAGAAAAGGAATCAGAGAGCCTCGGCCCGGGCTGTTGCATGCCGTTCAGTACGGCCCGGCAGAGCCTTAAGCAGTCGGCGATTTCTCATGATAACGAAACAAACCCTCGACCGATAACAAGAAAGCAAGCAGTTCTTTTTTGAAAAAAAGAACCAAAAAACTTTTGGTCTCTTAGGCGCGCGCTGCAGAACCTTCGCGACAGCAGGACCAAAAGTCTTTTGCTTCTTTTCTTCAGAAAAGAAGGCCTTGCTTTCTTGCCGGCATCGAGCCGTTCGGACTACCCGTTGCCGTCATCCGAGCTGTCGCCCTGATCGCCATCGATCGAGACCGCCACGAAAATCGGCTCCCCATTGCGCACGATCCTCAGCGCCACCGCCTGGCTCGACTTCAGCTGCTCGCGAATCAGCCGGCCCGCCTCGGCGGTGCCCGACACGGTGTGGTCGCCCACCCCGGTGATCAGGTCGCCCGGCTGCAGTCCCGCCTGATCGGCGGCCGAGCCCGGCTTAACCTGAGTGATCACCGCGCCGTGCGCGCCTTCCGCCAGGTCAAGCTGCTGACGCAGGTTCGGGGTCACGCCGGAGAGTGCCACGCCGAGGCTCTGGCTCTCGCTGGCCGGGGCCGCGCTGCCGTGCGTGCTGCCCTCGGCCGGCAGCGTGCCGACCGTCACGTCGATCGTCTGCTGGTGGCCCTGGCGCACCACGTCGAGATGCGCCGGCGTGCCGGGTGTCACCTGGCTCACGTTGATGGCCAGCTCGCGCGGGCTGCCGACGTGCTGGCCGTTGACCGCGGTGATCACGTCGCCAGCGGTAAGCTGCGCGTGGCTGGCCGGGCTGTCCGGCTCGATGCTGGCGATCAGCGCGCCGCGGTCGTCGGTGCTGCCGGCCGGCAGGCCGAGCGCGCTGGCCATCGCCGCGTTCACCGCCTGCGCCTGCACGCCGATGTAGCCGCGGGTGACGTGGCCGGAGCGCTCGAGCTGGGCCACCACGCTCTTCACCGTATTGGACGGGATGGCGAAGCCGATGCCGACGCTGCCGCCGCCGTTTGGCGAGATGATGGCGCTGTTGACGCCCACCACCTTGCCGTCCTGGGTGAACAGCGGACCGCCGGAGTTGCCCTGGTTGATGGGCGCGTCGATCTGGATGAAGCTGTCGTAGCTGCCCTCGCCGATATCACGCCCACGCGCGCTAACGATCCCGGCGGTGACCGTGCCGCCCAGGCCGAACGGGTTGCCTACCGCCACCACCCAGGCGCCGGGCTGTGCGGCGTTGCTGTCGCCCAAATTGATGAAGGGCAGCGGGTGGTTTGCCTTCACCTTGAGCACGGCGAGATCGGACGCCTTGTCGGTGCCCACTACGCGTGCCGGCAGGACAGTGCCGTCGTCCAGCGTGATCGAGACGGTCTTGGCACCGCGGACCACGTGGTTGTTGGTCACGATCGTGCCGTTTGCGTCGATGAGGAAGCCCGAGCCGCGTGCCTCAATGGTGCGCTGCTGCTGCGGCTGCTGCTGCGCAAACGGGAACGGGAAGTTGAACGGCATGCCGCGGCCGCCGAAGCCGGGCATGCCGCCACCCTGCTGCTGCTGCTGCTCCTCCTCCGCATCCGGGCGGATGTGGCTGGTAATGGAGACGACGGCCGGCTTCACCCGGCGCACGAGCGCCACGAAATCGGGCAGCGGGTGGCTAACCTGGCCCGGATCGATGGCGCCGGCCTTGGGAGCAACCACCTGATCAGCCGACTGACTGTCCGACTGGGCGAAGGCGTCGGTGTTGGTGCCGAGCAAGGCTAGCCCGCCGACCGCGGTGCTGGCGAGCAGCAGGCCGCCCAGCGTGCGGCCGAGATGTTTGCGAGTCTGGGTCATGGTCACGTCTCCGGATAGTTCGTGTTCGGCGGCACTGGCCGCTTGCGTGTGGCATTAAAGCTGCAGGTGTGAACGTTCCATCGGCGCTACGGTGAAACCGGCGTCATGACGCGCTGTTCATCGCGGCCGTGTGCTGGGAGCGCGCGACGGGGGGTATGGTTCAAGGCAATGCAAGCAGTCCTTTTTTGAATAAAAGGACCAAAAAACTTTTATTCCCTCGGCTGTGGCCACAGCCGGTCGTCTCAGGACGAGTTCGCGCGCGTACCGGCGCAGGAACAAGAGTTTTTTGCTTCTTTTTTCCCAAAAAAGAAGGCCTTCCTTGCCGTCCCCGCCGCCGCCGGGCATTGCGACCGTCCAAGAACAATAGAGGCGCGCTTCATGCACGACTACTTCTCCCTCCAAGGCCGGGTGGCGCTGATCACCGGCGGCTCGCGCGGCATCGGCGAGATGATCGCCGAGGGGTTCCTGCGCGCCGGCGCCAAGGTCTACGTCTCCGCCCGCAAGGCGTCCGCCTGCGAGGAGACGGCGCACCGCCTAGCCGAATTCGGCACCTGCATCGCCCTGCCCTGCGACTGCGCCGGTGCCGTGGGCGCGCGCGCGATGGCCGAGCACTATCTACGCCACGAGAGCGCGCTGGACATCCTGGTCAACAACGCGGGCGCCGCCTGGGGCGAGGATTTCGACAGCTTCCCGGAAAGCGGCTGGGACAAGGTCATGGACCTGAACGTGAAGACGCCGTTCTTCCTGACCCAGGCGCTGCACGCCGCGCTGAAGGTGCACGCGACGCAGGACAAGCCGTCCAAGGTGATCAACATCGCCAGCATCGACGGCGTGTCGGTGAACATGCAGGAGACCTACTCCTATGCGGCCAGCAAGTCCGGGCTGATCCACCTGACGAAGCGCATGGCGCTGCGGCTGATCGAGGACAATATCGTGGTGAACGCCATCGCGCCGGGGGCTTTCGCCAGCAACATGAACAAGGTCGCGCGCGACTATGCCGACGAGGTGTCCAAGGTAATCCCCGCGCACCGGATCGGGGCGAAGGAGGACATGGCGGGAAGTGCGGTGTACCTGGCGTCTCGGGCGGGGGATTACGTGGTGGGGGGGACGCTGGTGGTGGATGGCGGGATGGCCTGGAAGCGGGGGTAGGCAAGCGCTTCTTTTCGAGAAAAGAAGCAAAAAGCTTTTAGTGCGGCTGTCGCGGACTCTTCAGGAAAGGTCCGCGACAGCGGAGTCAAAAGTTTTTTGGTTCTTTTTTCCAAAAAAGAACCGCTTGCCTTTGCCTCCCAGCCCGCAGCCAAGCTAAAACGTATTAAGCGGCCGGGTTAGCACAGCGGTAGTGCAGCGGTTTTGTAAACCGAAGGTCGGGGGTTCAATCCCCTCACCCGGCACCAAAGCTCGGAACGTGTCAGGTCCTAGTTCAAAGCGGCGCAGGGTGCGCGTGCTGGCGACACATCTCGCCAATCGGAACGAAGCGATGATCCGGTATGCATGTTTCGGCATATGCTCCGGTAAGCGCGACAGTCACCTGCCGCCTTCAACGTGATCGCAGTTAGCCGTCTTGCAGGATCGGCCGCGGGTTCTGTTGCCCGCGTTAACCGACCTCGCGCGCAAAGACGACTGCAGCTGCTCGAGGCCGCCGGCCTGCTTGCTATCACGCTGCTGGCGGAAGGTGTAATACGTCTTCAATAATGCTGCAGAACGCCTCTTCTGGTCTCGGCCGGAGAACGGTGTCGCCGTGCTCAGCGCCGCCGCGACATACTGGAGGACGTAATCAATCTCTGCCGCAAGCTCTTGCTCCATGGTCTGGCACGTTCTGCCGCGGCACCCATCCTCCGGCTCAGCCTAGGGCGCTGGCCAGACAACGAGGAAGTGCGGCTGTTCGCGTGCGGGTTCACGTCGGGCGAACGTGTGTTGCCGCCGATCCTGCGCGGCTTGGCCGAGGTGCCAGCTGCCAAGGAGCGGATTGGCCAACTCGCCGTATTGAACCTCGTGCGGGAAGGCGTGCTACGCAAGCCCGCCGATCTGGGACCGCACCGCATCGCCATACCGACGCAGGCAGGCAACCCGCTGAGCTATTGGCAAGGCCGGCCGTTCTCTTTCCTGCATTTCGAAAAATCCGCCGGCACGTCGGTGGCCAGCATGCTGACAGAGCTGTTCCACCCCTTGCAGGTCCATGACGACCCGCAGCGTGGGATGGCACCTCACGTCCTGTCGGCATTCCTGCCTGACGATAATGCGCGCACCCGGCAACACGCGTTCGCCTGGGGTCATTACGACTTGCCTGCGCTGCGGCGCCTCGACCCTACCCGGCGCGTCATTACGGTCCTACGCGAGCCGCGCTCTCGCATTCTATCGCTGTATTACTTCTGGAAGTCGGTCGATCCCGTCCTGGTCGCGAACCGGGCCGTCGGTTTCAACGTGACGGCCGTGCACGAGCACGACCTGCTGGACTACCTGAGGTCCGACGATCCGCTGATCCGCAACTACATCGACAACGTGTACACCCGTCGCCTGACCGGAACATACGTCACGGGAACGGAGCACGACGAGCTCGAGCGGTGTCCCGAACAGGTGACCGAGGAGGCGCTTCGCGCGCTGGATGGTCTCGCCTATGCCGGTGTGGTCGAGCAGATCGGCCGCGACCTACCCGGTCTTGGCCAGCGTTTGGGCATCAGCCTGCCTGCGGCGCTCCCGCGCCTTAACGCGACGGATGGCAACCACACCGGCAGATCGCTCGGCTACGTCAGGGTCGCGCGCGACCAAGTCACGCCGCAGGTCGAGGCGGAGTTGGACCGGCTGACCCGTCTGGACGTGGCAGTCTATCGGCGTGCGCTCGCCAGGCTGGCAGCCGAGGCGTGACAGCAGCCGGCGTGCGACACGGCGGCGACATCGAACGCGCCGAGCGCAAGGCCGAATCGGGGCGAGAGCCCGGACAAAGATCGGTCCGCCGTCGCGCACGACGTGAGACGGCCCGACCCAGGTGGCGGCCTTCGGCAACGAGTTCGCGGCGCAATGCAAGGAGGGCGTGGCCGCGGGTGCAGGCGGATGTCAGTAGAACGTGCTGCGCGTCTGATACCAGCGGCCCTGGATTTTGACCCTTCGAAGTCTGGCAGGGAAGGCAAGGCCTTCTTTTCTGAAGAAAAGAAGCAAAAGACTTTTGGTCCGGCTGTCGCGGACGTTTCTGCAAAGCACGCCCGAGGGAACAAAAGCTTTTTTTGGTTCTTTTTTTCAAAAAAGAACCGCTTGCTTTGCTTGTCACCGGTCAAAACTTAGGACGGTTGGTATGAGATGTTTGTGGCTGATGCCGCCGCCGCAGCGCGCCGGGCGCTCGCCGTGGCGCTTGACTGGGCACACCGTTGGAGACAGAGTGCCATCGCGAGCTGCGTCTAAGTGATTGATTTCGCTTGGCGATTCAGAGTGTCTGCCGAACCCGTCACCCGGCACCATCCCAGGCTCGCTTTGGAGACCAACCTCATGAACGGACGCATCTCCGAACGGCTGGCCGCACTCGGCCTGACACTGCCGCCGGCACAGCCGCCGGTGGCCACCTACGTTCCCTTCGTGCTCACCGGCAACCTGGTCGTGGTCTCCGGCCAGTTGCCGATGGTGGACGGCAAGCTGGGCTGGACAGGCAAGCTGGGCGGCGCGGTCAGCGAGGCCGACGGGGTTGCCGCCGCGCGGCAGTGCCTGCTCAACGTGCTGGCCCACCTCAGCACCGCCTGCGAAGGCGACCTGGACCGCGTCGCCCGCGTGGTGCGCCTGGGCGGCTTCATCGCCTGCAGCACAGACTTCACCCGCCACCCCGCCGTGATGAACGGCGCCTCCGACCTGGCCGTGGGAATCTTCGGCGAGGCCGGCCGCCACGCGCGCGCCACCGTGGGCGTGCCCAGCCTGCCGCTGGACGCGCCTGTCGAGATCGAGGCGATGTTCGAGATCGAGCTCAGCGAGTAGCGGCCTTGTCGTGCGTGAGCAGCGCGCCTCGCCGCCCAGCTTGCTGCGATCTTCGCGGCCCACGGGCAACGGTCCTCCCTCACCCGCGGGCAGCGGTCCTCAGCCGTCAGCGGGCAGCGGGCAGCGATCTTCCGCCAGCAGCCAGCGCAGTCTTTCGCCATCACCGTGTAGCGGTCTTCGCCAGTCGCACGGCACCTGCATATTCTTCGGGAGTGAGCATGAAACGGATCGTCCTGGGCAGCCTGCTGCTTGCAACCAAGGTCGCGACCGCTGCGCAGATGCCGCCGCAGACCCCGGCCGCTGCCCCGCCGCTGCCCAAGCTTACCAACGAGATGCCGGCGACCTTCCACTCGCATACAGACGGCTTCGACTACACCATGCGCGAGGCAATGATCCCGATGCGCGACGGCGTTCATCTGCACGCCGTCATCTACGTCCCCCGCAGCGCTCACCGCGCGCCGATCCTGCTCTCGCGCAGCCCCTACGGCGCCAGCGGCCGCTTCGGCGACGACATGACACACATCGGCGCCCTCATCGGCAGCGGCGACGTGGCCGACGAGCTGGTGGCGCACGACAACTACATCCGCGTCATCGAGGACGTGCGCGGCAAATACGGCTCGGAGGGCGACTACGCGATGACGCGCCCGCTGATCGGCCCGCTCAACACGACCAAGGTCGACCATTCGACCGACACCTACGACACCATCGACTGGCTGGTGCACAACACGCCGGAGAGCAACGGCCGCGTCGGCATCCTCGGCATCTCCTACGACGGCTACACCTCGCTGATGGGCCTGTTCCACCCGCACCCGGCACTCCGCGCCGCCGTGCCGATCAACGCCATGGTGGACGGCTGGATGGGCGACGACTGGTTCCACCACGGCGCCTTCCGCCAGGACAGCCTGATCTACGTGCACGACCAGGAGGCCACGCGCAGCTCGTCGCTGAAGTGGTGGTCAGACTCCTACGACGACTACGACACCTGGCTGCAGGCCGGCTCCGCCGGCGACATGGCCAAGCTGCACGGCCTGGAGCAGACCGGGTTCGCCGCCAAGCTGATGTTCCACCCCGCCTACGACGCGTTCTGGCAGGACCAGGCGGTGGACAAGCTGCTAGCCCAGCAGGACCTCAGCGTGCCGACCATGCTGGTGCACTCGCTGTGGGACCAGGAGGACATCTACGGCAACATCGCGGTGTGGAAGGCGGTCAAGCCGCACGACGCCAACAACAACCTGTTCCTGGTGATCGGCCCGTGGTTCCACCACCAGGAGCGGCTGAACGGCGACGCCGTCGGCCCGATTGAATTCGGCAGCGACACCGCCGCCTACTTCCGCGCCCACCTGCTGAAGCCTTTCCTTGACCACTTCCTTAAGGACGAGGCGCCGCCGCTCGGCCTGTCCACGGTCGAAGCCTTCCAGACCGGCACCAACGAGTGGCACGGCCTGCCCGCATGGCCCGCCGGCTGCGAGAAGGACTGCCGCATCGAGCACACGCCGCTCTACCTGCAACCCGGCTTCAAGCTCGGCCTGACCGCCCCGCCGGCGGCGGTGCCCGGCTTCGACAGCTACGTCGCCGACCCCGCCCACCCGGTGCCCTATTTGCCGCGGCCGATCCACATCGAGGGCGACGGCGGCGCCAGCTGGCAGACCTGGCTGACCAGCGACCAGCGCGACGCCGCCAGCCGCACCGACGTGCTGACCTACACCTCGCCGGTGCTGACCGACGCGCTGCACATCGCCGGCGAGCCGGTGGCCAATTTGTTCGCGTCCACAACCGGCACGGATGGCGACTTCGTGGTCAAGCTGATCGACGTCTACCCCGACGAGATGGGCCGCGAGCCGCAGCTGGGCGGCTACCAGATGATGGTCTCGGCCGACATCATCCGCGCGCGCTACCGCAACGACCCAGCCAAGCCGGAAGCCATGCCGTCCGATCAGAAGCAGCTGATCAAGCTGCCGCTGCCCACCGCCAACCACACTTTCCTGCCCGGGCACCGGCTGATGGTGCAGGTGCAGTCGAGCTGGTTCCCGCTCTACGACCGCAACCCGCAGAGCTTCGTAAAGAACATCTTCTTCGCCAAGCCGGGAGATTACCGGCGGGCGACCATCAAGGTGTTCGACGCGGGGCAGAGTGCCAGTTTTGTGGATTTGCCGGTGGTGAAGCAGTAAGCAAGCGGTTCTTTTTTGACAAAGAACCAAAAAACTTTTGCTTCCGCTGTCGCGCGCTCGCCGGAAAGGACCGCGACAGCCGAGATAAAAGCTTTTTGCTTCTTTTTCTCGAAAAAGAAGGCCTTGCTTCCTTCCCTCTCCCGACCCATCACCCCGTAGATGAGTACGCTCGACACACTGCGCCTGGTGCTGGCCAAGCCGCACCGCGCCGGGCAGCCCTTCATCGCCGCCGGCGCCGCGGTGGCGTTCGTCGGCCTGTTCACCGGCTACGGCGTCTTCTGGCTCGGCCTGATCTTCGCCCTGTTCTGCCTCTATTTCTTCCGCGACCCGGAGCGCGTGGCCCCTCCCCGCGCCGGCCTGGTGCTCGCCGCCGCCGACGGCCGTGTGGTCTCCGTCCAGCTCGCCACGCCGCCCGAGGTGCTCGGCCTGGGCCTGGCGCCGCGCTGGCGAGTGGCGACGTTCCTTTCCATCCTTAACGTGCACGTCAACCGCGTGCCCGCCGAGGGCACCATCACCCGCATCGCCTACAACAAGGGGCTGTTCCTCAACGCCAGCGTGGACAAGGCCAGCGAGGACAACGAGCGCAACGCGCTGGCCATCCGCACGCCGTCCGGCCAGGACCTGGCCGTGGTGCAGATTGCCGGCCTGGTCGCCCGGCGCATCCTGTGCGACGTGCGGCCGGGCGACACGGTGCATGCCGGCGCGCGGTTCGGCATCATCCGCTTCGGCAGCCGCACGGACGTCTACCTGCCGCCGGGTGTCACACCGCTGGTGGCGGTGGGCCAGACCATGGTGGGCGGCGAGACGGTGCTGGCCAGCCTGGCGGCGGGTAGCTAGGTGGACCAGGCACCACCACGCTCCGCCCGGCCGTTCGGCGCCCGCCGACGCTCACGCCGCCGGCCGCGCTACAAGGGACCGTCGTTCAACCGGGTCGTGCCCAACCTGCTGACGCTGCTGGGGTTGTGCGCGGGGCTCACCTCCATCCGCTACGCACTGGACGCACGCTGGCAGGCGGCCGCCCTGGCCGTGGTGGTGGCGGCCATCATCGATGGGCTGGACGGACGGCTGGCGCGGCTGCTCAAGGCCACCTCCCGCTTCGGCGCCGAGTTCGACAGCCTGGCGGATTTCTGCAGCTTCGGCGTGGCGCCGGCGCTGATCCTGTACGTATGGGCGATGCACGGGACCAACCGGTTCGCCTTCATGCCCTGCCTGATGTTCACCGTGTGCATGGCGCTGCGGCTGGCGCGCTTCAACGCGGCGCTGGAGACCAGCCCGAAGCCGGCCTATGCGCAAAGCTTCTTTACCGGGGTGCCGGCACCCGCCGGGGCCGGGGTGGTGCTGCTGCCACTGTTTTTGTGGCTGGAGGCCAACGAACAGGGCTGGGTGCGCATGCAGGCGGCGGCGCAGTCCTCCGGCTTCGTGGCGGCCATGCTGGTGGGCACCTCGTTGCTGCTGGTCTCCAGCCTGCCGGTGTGGAGCTTCAAGAACTTTAAGGTGCCGGCGGAGTACGTGCTGTTCCTGCTGCTGGGGACCGGGTTCTTCGCCGCCCTGCTGGTGGCCGACCCGTGGCTGGCGCTGGCCGCCGCTGGGCTCATATACGTTTTGATGCTACCGTTCAGTGTGCGCAGCTTCCGCAGGCTGCGCGCCGATGCCGAAGACGTAGGAGAGACACCATGACCTGGCTGGACGCACTCAAGCTCGAAGGGCAGCTCTCCGGCGAGGAAGTCGCCATCCGCGACGCGGCCCACGACTACTGCCAGGGCTCGCTGATGCCGCGCATCCTGCAGGCCAACCGGCACGAGACCTTCGACCGCGAGATCTTCCGCGAGATGGGCGGGCTGGGGCTGCTGGGGCCGACCATCGAGGGCTACGGCTGCGCGGGCGTGAACCACGTCTGCTACGGGCTGATCGCCCGCGAAGTGGAACGGGTGGACAGCGCCTACCGCTCGGCGATGAGCGTGCAGTCCAGCCTGGTGATGCACCCGATCCACGCTTTCGGCACCGAGGCGCAGCGGGAGCGCTTCCTGCCCGGGCTGGCCAGCGGAGACCTGGTGGGCTGCTTCGGGCTGACAGAGCCGGACCACGGCAGCGACCCCGGCAGCATGATCACCCGGGCGCGGGCAGCGCCGGGCGGCTACCGCGTGTCCGGGGCCAAGATGTGGATCACCAACGCGCCGATCGCCGACGTGGCGGTGGTGTGGGCCAAGACCGACGATGGGGCGATCCGCGGCTTCATCCTCGAGCGCGGGATGGACGGGTTCACCACGCCGAAGATCGAGGGCAAGTTCTCGCTGCGCGCGTCGGTCACCGGGTCGATCGCGATGGACGACGTGTTCGTGCCGGAAGCCAACCTGCTGCCGGGCGTGCGCGGGCTGCGGGGACCGTTCAGCTGCCTGAACAAGGCGCGCTTCGGCATCGCCTGGGGGGCGATGGGGGCGGCGGAGTTCTGCTGGGAGGCGGCGCGAACCTACACGCTGGATCGCAAGCAGTTCGGGCGGCCGCTGGCGGCCAACCAGCTGATCCAGTTGAAGCTGGCGGACATGCAGACGGAGATAGCACTCGGGTTGCAAGGTGCGTTGCGGCTGGGGCGGCTGATGGACGAGCATGAATCCGTGCCGGAGATGGTCAGCCTGATGAAGCGCAACAACTGCGGCAAGGCCTTGGCAATCGCGCGGGTGTCACGCGACATGCACGGCGGCAACGGCATCTCCGACGAATACCACGTGATCCGGCACGTGATGAACCTCGAGGCGGTGAACACCTACGAGGGGACGCATGACATTCACGCACTGATCTTGGGGCGGTGGCAGACCGGTCTGCAGGCGTTCCAGGCGGACGCGGCGGTGGCGCCGGCCAGCGTCGAGGTGCGGCAGGCGGCGGAGTAGCAGCTGGTTCCGACCTAGACCTCACGGTCCAGACCGACGCCTGTTGCATTTGTCCGGCTGTTGCAGGGTCGTGAGCGAGGACGAGGCCTATCGTTGGCTAAGGGACGGATACGTCGGCTTGGCAGGTGCGAGTGATTACGGGTCGTTGATGCGCGGCAAGTCGGACGCCGGTTAGAACCTGAGCAGTCTCGACACGGTCTTCGTCTCGAGACTAACGGTGCCGCTGTCGCCGAAACCGGACCATTTGCCGGGCCTCATGAAGCATCAACCAGTTTGGCGAAGTATTTTGACGAGAGCCTAGAACCGAGCGTGGGCATCGCAAGGCCCTCGTGAGTCGAGATCTCGCCAATACGTCGACCGCGATATGACAGCGGTGGATTTGCGTCTATTGCCGATCGCGCAAGGCAGCACGTTGCCGCGCAAGTGATGAAGCTTAAACCGACCGTGTCCAGGTTTGACACGAGATAACAACTGGCCTGGAAGGGTGACCGTCCCGAAGCAAGCAAGGCCTTCTTTTTTGAAAAAAAGAAGCAAAAAACTTTTGACTTCGCTGTCGCGGACCTTTCCGGAGAGCGCGCGACAGCGGAGTCAAAAGTTTTTTGCTGCTTTTTTTCAAAAAAGCAGGCCTTGCCTTCCTGCCGGATTTCAAAGAGTCAACGTCCAGAGCCGTTGGTATTAGATGGATGGTAGCGCACGAGATCCCGAGTTCGATACGGATGCTCGTGATTCTACAGAAGCTCGACGATGTTGGCGCGCACCCCTGGCGACAGCCGGTAATACTGGTGCGAGCTGAGCGGACCGCTTCGATAGTCGTGATAGGCTGCACAATCGACCAGATGGAATGCGGATGTCGCCTCGGCGTCACGCATCGGTCCGTCCTGGCCTAGCCGGCGTATCCCGTTCACCGCTGCGCTGACTGCAAGAACCAGATCTGCCTCGCTGAAATATATGCTGACCCGTCGTGCGAGTTGGGCCAGGCAACTCAATCGGCCGGGCTTCGGAAAAGAGAAGCTGTCGTGACGTTCGTCGGCTGCGGCCAGGATGGCTTCGTCGAACATTTCGACCGGCTGCTCGTCATGCGTGAACCAGGTTTCCACGGCCGCCTGCAGCGCGTAATTGCCCATGCTGTGACACAACAGGTAGCACCGTGTGCCGGATGCACGCGCCTGCTGCAGCAACGGCTGCAGGTAGATGAAAAAGCTGGTGACGTGCATGCCGGACCGGCCGGCCATCGTTTGATCATGAAGGTAGTCGGCCCAGGGTATCGGCAGGTCGATCGCGCGGCCGAGCGACGGCCAGGCGAATGCCACGACGTTCATGTCCGCATCGACCGTGCCGGAGGCGGCGAACCAGTCGCGATTGAAGGCCGCGCGGGTGATCGCATCGGCAAAGCTGTTGTCGAAGCCGTGTATAAACACGAGGATGTTGCGTCCGGGCGCAGCCAGGCTGCCGATGGCGCCCGCAGAGAAGCCGCCTTGAGACACGTCCTCGATCCCGACGACGTGGCCCGACCGGCCGGCCGCAAGATCGCTGCCCTCGACGAACGCCCTGCCGTAGGTGATCGTCGTTGGATCAGACGACGGCACCATGCCCGCATTGTAATCCGCGACGTGCGTCCCGTCATTCGCGACCACGCGGTTGGTTGCGAAATACACCGTTGTCGTCATGGCGCGGCGTTTCCTGGTTCGTAACGGGCTGGACCGACGACACTATCATACTCGAACAGGGCTCGGTAACGCCGACCTCGCTGGCCTGGGCACGAACAGTGCGCGACCGCGCTGGAAGCAAAAAGCTTTTGTTCCGCCTGTCGCGGAAGACTGAGACACCACGCCTCGACTCAGCGTACCGTACAGGGACAAAAGTTTTTTGGTTCTTTTTTTCAAAAAAGAACTGCTTGCCTAGCCTTTCTTTTACAAAACGAGTTTGCCCAGATCACCGCCCAGCTGATATCGTTACAGCTTGCGTGACCCGAACATCCCACACCTGCGTTTCACCCGGACCCTGCTGTATCAGCTGCCGCTGCTGCGCGGCCCCGACGTAAGCGCTGTCCAGCAGGCATTGACGGCGCTGCAAGTACAACCGGCCTGCGGCGAAACGGACGGAGTGTTCGGCGAGTCGACTGCGCGAAGTATCAGCGCGTTTTGCGGCGACACGCCGCCGCTGGCCCGCACCGGCGTCGTGACCGCGCGCGTCTGGGACAGGCTGATGGCAGATGCTGCCGACGTCCGCGCCATGACTAGCAACGTCACTGCGTCGGTTACCGCAGCCAGGGTTGCGCGCAAATGGCCCGTCGCACGCCCACCTTTGCGTGCCGAGGAGACCGCTTCAGTCAAGCGCTGGTTTCGGGGGAACTACGCAGCGCAGATCGACGCGGCAATCGCCGGGGTGGCCGGTCTGGACAGCGACCTCGTCTGTGCTGTTGCAGCAAAGGAAAGCGCGGTCTACTGGGTCGGCAAGATCGGCCAGCTCGCCCCTTCCGCCATCCTGGGCTACTGCGTGTTTGATGCGAGCGGCGATGTTCCCGGCACACACCGTGATGCCTTTCCACGCAACCAGGCGGCGCTGCGCGCGGACCCCGCCCACGGCGCTGTCACCGACATGCTGATCGAGGAAGCCAACAAGTCTCGCGCCGCGTTGCGCGGCTACAAGCCGGCACACTACCTCTACAAGGGTTACGGCGTCTTCCAGAACGATCTACAGAACATCCGGGTGGATCCGGACTTCTTTGGCAAACGCCTCTGGTACAGCATCGAGGAGTGCCTTATACGTTTTGTTACCGAGATGAGTCGCAAGCTTCGGGCGGCGGACGGCGACGTGCGCTCGGCGGTGCGGCTGTATAACGGGGAGGGCGCCAGGACCGAGCAGTATGCCGCTGACGTGCTGCAGCTTTGGGAGTGGTGCAAGGCTGCTGATTCGGAGAGCTAGAAGGCAAGGCAAGCGATTCTTTTTTGAAAAAAAGAACCAAAAAACTTTTGTCCTCGGTAGGTGCGCCGCGTTGATGCGTGTCTTTTCGATGGTCGACGACAGCTAGAGTGAAGGCTTTTGCACCTCTCGAAAAAGAGGGCCTTGCTTCTGCCCTGGCTTGTCCCGGCCTTGACAGATCTTACCCTGCTGAGCGATGTGCTGCCTATCCGGGCAGCTTCAGCCTCCCGGTCCCCGCCACACGCGGGGGCTACGTCGCTCCGCGAGGGTTCGCGCAGCGGCGCGTTCTGCATTGTGGAGGCGGCATCACCCATGTTCGACGCCCTGTCGGACAAGTTCACCGGCATCTTCGACGGCCTCCGCAAACGCGGGGCGCTGAGCGAGGGGGACGTGACCGAGGCGTTGCGGGAAGTGCGCCTGGCCATGCTGGACGCCGACGTGGCGCTGCCGGTGGTGAAGGATTTCGTCGCCCGCGTGCGCGAGCGTGCAGTGGGGGCCGAGGTGCTCTCCGCCGTCTCGCCCGGCCAGCAGGTCGCCAAGATCGTCAACGACGCGCTGGTCGAAGCACTCGGCGGCGCCGGCGCGGCGCCGCTGAACCTGGCCGCGGCCGCCCCGGTGCCCATCCTGATGGTCGGACTGCAGGGCTCGGGCAAGACCACTACGTCGGGCAAGCTGGCGCTGCGGCTGCTCAACCGCGAGAAGAAGCGCGTGCTGCTGGCCAGCCTGGACACCCAGCGCCCGGCCGCACAGCTGCAGCTGGCGCAACTGGCCGAGCGCGCCGGTGTCGCCAGCCTGCCGATCGTGCCCGGCCAAACCCCGGTGCAGATTGCCCGCCGCGCCATGGAGACCGGGCGGCGCGAAGGCTACGATGTGGTGATCCTCGACACCGCCGGCCGCCTGTCGATCGATCAGGCGCTGATGAACGAGGTGCGCGAAATCCGCGAGGCCACCAGCCCGGCAGAGACGCTGCTGGTGGTCGACGCGATGACCGGGCAGGACGCGGTGCAGACCGCACGCGCGTTCAACGAGACGGTGGGCGTTACCGGCATCGTGCTGACCCGGATGGACGGCGACGCGCGCGGCGGTGCGGCGCTGTCC
Organism: Acetobacteraceae bacterium; assembly: GCA_965198755.1. Classification (GTDB taxonomy): domain Bacteria; phylum Pseudomonadota; class Alphaproteobacteria; order Acetobacterales; family Acetobacteraceae; genus BOG-908. The sequence continues at coordinate 579,146 of OZ240673.1, read as the reverse complement.
ATGCGCCAGGTGACCGGCGCGCCCATCAAGTTCTCAGGCTCCGGCGAGAAGATCGACGCTCTGGAGGAGTTCCACCCCGAGCGCGTGGCCGGCCGCATCCTGGGCCTGGGCGACATCGTTGGCCTGGTGGAGCGCGCCGGCGAGACGATCGACCAGGACGAGGCCGAGAAGCTCGCCAAGCGAATGATGCGCGGCGTGTTCACGCTGGAGGACTACGCGTCGCAGCTCAGGCAGATCAGCAAGATGGGCTCGATCAGCTCGATCCTCGGCATGCTGCCCGGCATGGGCCAGATGAAGCAGCAGATCGAGAACGCCAACATCGACACCAGCGTGTTCAAGCGCCAGCAGGCCATCATCGGCTCGATGACGGTGAAGGAACGCCGCACGCCGGACATCATCAAGGCCAGCCGCAAGAAGCGCATCGCGTCAGGCAGCGGCACCAGCGTGCAGGAGATCAACAAGCTGCTGAAGCAGTTCGACGACATGTCCACGATGATGAAGCGCATGGGCAAGCTGGGCCAGAAGGGCCTGATGCGCCAAGGCATGGGCGCGCTGATGCCGAAGGGCATGGGCCAGCAACGCCCGCGTGGTTACTGAACTCTTTTCCGAAAACCGACGACAACTGGAGACCGACTTAATGAGCCTGAAGATTCGCCTCGCCCGCGCCGGCGCCAAGAAGCGCCCCTACTACCACATCGTTGTCGCCGACAGCCGCAGCCCGCGCGACGGCCGCTTCATCGAGAAGGTGGGTAGCTACAACCCGATGCTGCCGGCCGAGCACGACGAGCGCATCCGCCTCTACGGCGAGCGCATCAAGCACTGGCTCGACCACGGCGCCATCGCCACCGACCGCGTTGCAAAATTCCTCGCCAACTCCGGGATGATTGCAAAGCGCGTCTACGCCGAGCAGCCGATCCAGTCGGCGCCGAAGAAGAAGGCGCAGGACCGTGCCAAGGCCGCCGCCGCAGCCGCCGCGGCCGCCGCGTAACATCGGGCGTGGCCGCACAGCACATCCTGATGGGGGTAGTCGGCCGGCCGCACGGCGTGCGCGGGCTCGTGCACGTGCACAGCTACACCGCCGAGCCGGCGCAACTCGCGCGCTACAACCCGCTGCTGGACGAGGCGGGCGGCACGTGGTCGCTCGCCTGGCGCGGCGACGGCGTGGCCGAACTGCGCGACGGGCGCGGACGCCCGGTTGCCGACCGCACCGAGGCCGAGCGGCTGGTGAACACCAAGTTTTACGTCGAACGCCATCGCCTGCCGGCCGCCGACGCGGACGAATTCTACCTCGCCGACCTGGTGGGGCTGCAGGCGCACGACGCCGCGGGCGCGCCGCTCGGCATGGTGACCGCGGTGCACGACTACGGCGCCGGCACCAGCCTGGAGATCGCCAGGGCAACCGCCAGCGCGCTGGTGGTCCCCTTCACCCGCGCCTGCGTGCCGCTGGTGGACGTGGCCGCCGGCTACCTGACGGTCACGCCGCCCGCAGAGATCGAGATGCGAGAGGTGGCCGCATGAGCGCCCCGGATCCTCGCCTTTCCTCGGATCTCCGCGCCGACCCCGCATCCGGACCTGCGCCAGGCGCCGCGCCGCCTTGGCGCGCGAGCGTGCTCACCCTGTTTCCGGACATGTTCCCCGGCCCGCTCGGCCAGTCGCTGGCCGGACGCGCGCTGCAGGCCGGCGTATGGTCGCTGGAGGCGCATGACATCCGTGCCCACGCCACCGACCGGCACCGCACGGTGGACGACACCCCGTTCGGCGGCGGCCCAGGCATGGTGATGCGCCCGGACGTGGTCAGCCGCGCTATCACCGCGGTGCAGGACGGCCGCACGCTTGTCTACCTGACCCCGCGCGGCCGCACGCTGACCCAGGCGGACGCGCAGCGCCTGGCCGCCGGCCCCGGCGTGATCCTTCTGTGCGGCCGCTACGAGGGCGTCGACCAGCGCGCCATCGAGGCCAGCGGCGCCGAGGAGCTCAGCGTCGGCGACTTCGTGCTGTCCGGCGGCGAACTGCCGGCGATGTTTCTGCTGGACGCGGCGGTGCGCCTGCTGCCGGGCGTTATGGGTGCGGCCGACAGTGCCACCGAGGAAAGCTTCTCCGCCGGCTTGCTCGAATATCCGCACTACACCCGTCCGGCAGAGTGGTGCGGCCAGCCTGTGCCGCCGGTTCTGCTCTCCGGCAACCACGCCGCTATTGCCGCCTGGCGCCAGGCCCAGGCCGAAGCAGCCACACGCCAGCGCCGCCCGGACCTCTGGGTTGCCCACACCAACCGGATTGCAGCTTCCTGCGCCGCGCCGTAATCAGACCGTCATACGAAGGACCCCGACCCATGAACATCCTGCAAACCTTCGAGGCCGAGGAAGTCGCCCGCCTCACCGCCGCCCGCGCCGTACCGGTCTTCGCCCCAGGTGACACGGTAAAGGTGTCCGTGCGCGTGGTGGAAGGCGAGCGCACCCGCGTACAGGCCTACGAAGGCGTGGTGATCGCCCGCAGCAACCGCGGGCTGAACAGCAACTTCACGGTGCGCAAGATCAGCTACGGCGAGGGCGTGGAGCGGGTGTTCCCGTTGTACTCGCCGCAAATCGCCGAGATCGAGGTGATCCGCCGCGGCGATGTCAGACGGGCCAAGCTGTATTATCTGCGTGGGCGCAGGGGCAAGTCGGCGCGTATCGCTGAAAAGGCGCGTGAGGTGCCGGCGGCGGGGCGTGAGGCAGCTGGGGAGTAGCAAGGCCAGGGGCTCTGCCCCTGGACCCCGCTAAGGACAGTCGTCCTTAGAACCTGTTTGTTTAGGCAGTGTGCGAAGGGGGCCGCACACGTCGTAGCCAAGGCCTCGTTGGCCCCCTTCGCACACTGCCTAGGCGAAGCCGGGGTTTGGGGCCGACTGGCCCCAGCGGGGTCCAAGGGCAGAGCCCCTGGCCTTCCTTGCTTCGTAGGAGCCGCACATGCCGAAGACGCTGTTCGACAAAGTCTGGGACGCCCACGTCGTAGAGCGCCTAGAAGACGGCACCTGCGTCCTCTACATCGACCGCCACCTCGTCCACGAGGTCACCTCGCCCCAAGCGTTCGAAGGCCTGCGCGCCTCTGGCCGTCAGGTGCGCCGCCCCGACGCGACCATCGCGGTCACCGACCACAACGTGCCCACCTCCGACCGCCGCGCCGGCATCGCCGAACCGGAGAGCCGCCTTCAGGTCGAGACGCTCGAGCGCAACGTGGCCGAGTTCGGCGTGCCCTACTTCCCGTTGCTCGATGCCCGCCAGGGCATCGTGCACATCGTGGGGCCGGAACAGGGGATTTCCCTGCCAGGCATGACCATCGTTTGCGGTGATTCGCACACCTCCACCCACGGCGCGCTGGGCGCGCTGGCGTTCGGCATCGGCACCTCGGAGGTCGAGCACGTGCTGGCCACGCAGACGTTGCTGCAGCGTCCTGCGAAGAACATGCTGGTGCGGGTGGACGGCGTGCTCTCGCCAGGTGTCACCGCCAAGGACGTCGTGCTGGCCATCATCGGCCGGATCGGCACCGCGGGCGGCACCGGCCACGTGATCGAATACGCCGGCGAAGCGATCCGCGCGCTCGACATGGCCGGCAGGCTGACGATCTGCAACATGTCGATCGAGGCCGGTGCGCGCGCCGGCATGGTCGCCCCCGACGACGTGACGTTCGACTACGTGCGCGGCCGCCCGTTTGCACCGGCTGGCGACGCGTTCGACCATGCCGTGTCCTACTGGCGCACGCTCGCATCCGACGAAGGTGCAGCCTACGACAAGGTGGTTGTCATGCACGCCGCCGAGATCGTGCCGATGGTGAGTTGGGGCACGAGCCCGGAGGCGGTGTTGCCCATCACCGGCACGGTACCCGACCCCGCCGCCATAATGGATCCCGCCAAACGTGATGATGCTGAGCGGATGTTGCGCTACATGGCCCTCGCGCCCGGTCAACGGCTGGACGAATTGCCGATCGACGCGGTGTTCATCGGCAGTTGCACCAACGGCCGCATCGAGGATCTTCGCGCTGCGGCCGACATCGTTCGCGGGCGGCACGTGGCCGATGGCGTGCGCGCGATGGTGGTGCCCGGCTCCGGCCTGGTGAAGCTGGCCGCCGAAGCCGAGGGGCTGGACCGCATCTTCCTCGACGCCGGTTTCGAGTGGCGCGAGGCGGGCTGTTCGATGTGCCTCGGCATGAACCCGGACAAGCTCACGCCCGGGCAGCGCTGTGCCAGCACGTCCAACCGTAACTTCGAGGGACGGCAGGGACCGGGCGGACGCACGCACCTGCTGTCCCCGGCGATGGCCGCCGCCGCCGCCGTGACCGGGCGGCTGACCGACGTGCGGGCACTCGCCTGATGCGCGCGTTCACTATCCTGACGGGCGTGGCGGCTCCTCTGCCGGTATCCAACGTGGACACCGACAAGATCATCCCTGCCCGCTTCCTCAAGACCATCAAGCGCAGCGGCCTCGGCGTGCACCTGTTCGACACGCTGCGTTACGATGCGGGCGGCGCCGAGCGGCCTGATTTCGTGCTCAACCAGCCCGCGTATCGCGGCGCCGAGATCCTGATCGCCCACGAGAATTTCGGCTGCGGATCGTCGCGAGAGCACGCACCTTGGGCGCTGCTGGATTTCGGGATACGTTGTGTAATCGCACCTGACTTCGCCGACATCTTTCATGGTAACTGCTTCAAGAATGGCATCCTGCCCATCGCCCTGCCACGCGCGATGTGCGACCTTTTGATGGAGGATGCGCGGCTTGGCGGTAACGCACGCCTGACCGTAGATCTGCAACGTGAAGTTGTGGTGCGGCCGAACGGCGAGGAAGTGGCCTTCACCACTGATAGGCTGCGTCGTCACATGCTACTTGAAGGCCTCGACGAGATCGGTCAGACACTCCAGCGCGGCAACTCGATCGACGCGTTCGAAACCGGCAGGCAACAGGCGCAACCCTGGTTGCCGCGGATAGAACTTCGCTAGACTAGCCGCCGAACGAGGCTTGAAGTCTGTCAGCGGACGGCCTGCTTGTTTGCACAGGTTGCCGCCGTCACGCCGATGGCGCGTCCTGCTGATGTCTTATGTCGCCGGCGGGGAGTGGGACGATGACTGCGCGCAAGAAGCTGTTGCTGCTGCCGGGAGACGGCATCGGCCCCGAAGTGATGCGCGAAGTCAAACGCGTGATCGACTGGATGGCGCGCAGACGTGGTGTCGGCTTCGACATCGAAGAGGACCTGGTGGGCGGCGTCAGCATCGACGCACGCGGCACCCCGCTGGCCGAGAGCACGCTGGCGCTTGCGAAGTCCGCCGACGCCGTTCTGTTCGGCGCCGTTGGCGGGCCGCAATGGGACAATGTCGGCTTCGACAAGCGGCCGGAAGCAGCCATCCTCGGCTTGCGGCAGGAGCTCGGCCTGTTTGCCAACCTGCGCCCTGCCATTGTCTACGAACCGCTGATACCTGCCAGTTCACTCAAGCCGGACGTGGTGCGCGGGCTCGACCTGATGATCGTGCGCGAGAGCACTGGCGGCATCTATTTCGGCCAGCCGCGCGGCATCGAAATACTGCCGGACGGCAGCAAGCGTGGCGTCAACACCGAAGTCTACACCACGCACGAAATAGAACGGGTCGGCCGGGTGGCGTTCGACCTGGCACGCAAGCGCAAGCACCGCGTCGCCAGCGTGGAGAAATCCAACGTGATGGAGAGCGGCCTCCTTTGGCGCCAGACGATGACGGCGTTGCAGGCGGCAGAGTATTCGGATGTGGCGCTGACACACGTGCTGGCGGACAACTGCGCGATGCAGCTGGTGCGCCAGCCGCTGCAGTTCGACGTGATCGTGACGACCAACCTGTTCGGCGATTTGCTGTCGGATTTGGCCGCTATGCTGACAGGCAGCCTGGGCATGCTGCCATCGGCGACGCTGGGCGCGGTGCAACCCGACGGCAGCCGCCACGCGCTGTACGAGCCGATCCACGGCAGCGCGCCCGACATCGCCGGCCGCGGTATCGCCAACCCGCTGGCGCAGATGCTGAGCTTTGGGATGCTGCTGCGCACGTCGTTCGGCATGGAGGAGCTTGCCGCCGACCTCGACGGCGCCATCGTCCGAGTGCTGGGCAACGGCCTGCGCACGGCCGACATCATGGCGCCCGGTGCCGCACGTGTGGGCACCGGCGTGATGGGCGAGGCCGTGCTGCGCGAGCTGGACAAGGCGTGAGTCAGGATAGCGGGCTGGGGGCTTGCAGCGGTCATCGTGCCGGGTTACACCGCCGCCTCCGCTGCACCCGTAGCTCAATTGGATAGAGCACCAGACTACGAATCTGGGGGTTGGAGGTTCGAGTCCTTCCGGGTGCGCCAGCTTTGGGCTGGGTCACGGTAATCAGGGAAGACGGCAAGGCAAACAGTTCTTTTGGCATATAATGTTGCTGAGACGCGTCGTTGCCAACTGTCCGCGACGAAATAATGACAGCTTTCGCTTGTTTCTTCGAAACAGCAGACTTCAGCAACACTGAACACGAGTATGAGCTGGCGATGACTGCTCGGCCTACTTTCACGACTGAGAACAGCAAGAACTTCTCTAAACCGTCGCGAATGTTCCAGTAACGCGCGCTCTACAGACTAAAAGCTTTTGGTTCTTTTTTGTCCTGCCGCTCTTCTACCTCTGGCCTGACCTGAAACCTGAATTTCTAAGCCGGTCGGAAGGAAAACTTCACTCACCGTGGCCGACCGCCAGGGTAGCCGCATAGCCCATATCGCGTCAGAGTCGGTGAGAACCAAGCACGCGATCCGGCCGGCGCGGGCGGAAACCGTCTCGGGATACCCTTCACAGTCTCCAAACCACGATATCACTCGCAACGCGGAAATGCCCCGCCGTTGCAAACAGCATCCATTCTTGTGGTGAGCCCGGTGGGGATCGAACCCACGACCCCAAGATTAAAAGTCTCGTGCTCTACCAACTGAGCTACAGGCTCTCCCCGTCACCTAAAAGGGCATGCTGCTCGACAGGTCAACCCTGCGAGCAGCACGATCTTAGAAGTAATGCCGATCACGCCCCGGCATCGGCCGCGAGTTGCGCCTTCACGATGCGGTCCGGATCACTCACCGTGCCGCCGCCGCCCGACCCACGCTTGATCTTGTCCACGTGCTCCATGCCCTCCGTCACCTGGCCCCAGATGGTATACTGGCCGTCCAAATGCGGCGCAGGCGCGAACATGATGTAGAACTGGCTGTTGGCGCTGTTCGGATCGCCGGTGCGCGCAGCTCCAACCGTACCGCGCACGAACTTGGCCGTGCGGGTGAATTCCGCCGGCAGCATGCCGTGCTTGCTGCCGCTGGTGCCGGTCCCGGTCGGGTCGCCACCTTGCGCCATGAAGCCCTCTATCACGCGATGGAACGGCGTGCCGTCGTAGAAACCCTCACGCGCCAACATGCGGACCCGTTCGACGTGCTTGGGTGCCAAGTCGGGGCGAAGCTGGATCGTCACGCGGCCGGACGCGAGGTCCATGTAAAGCGTGTTCTCTGCGTCGGCGTCGGGCATTGGAAGCTCCTAAGTGTCAAAAGAAAGCAAGCAGTTCTTTTTTGAAAAAAAGAACCAAAAAACTTTTGACTCCGCTGTCGCGCGCTCACCGGACAAAGCCGCGACAGCCGTAGTAAAAGCTTTTGGCTTCTTTCTCGAAAAGAAGCGCTTACTTTTCGTCTGCCGCCACGCGCATGTGCACGATGCGGTCCGGCTGCGCCACCTTGCCGTTGTTGTCGGCGTCGCCGCGCTTGATTTTGTCCACCAAGTCCATGCCGGAGACGACGTTGCCCCAGATGGTGTACTGGCCGTCCAGGCTGCTGTTCGGCGCATACATGATGAAGAACTGGCTGTTGGCGCTGTCCGGATCCTGGCTGCGTGCAGCGCCCACGGTGCCGCGCAGGAAGTGCGTGGTGGTGCTGAACTCGGCCGGCACGTTCGGATACTTGCTACCGCCCTCGCCGGTGCCGGTGGGGTCGCCACCCTGCGCCATGAAGCCTTCGATCACGCGGTGGAAGGGCGTGCCGTCGTAAAACCCGTCGCGGCACAATTGCTTGATGCGCGCCACGTGTTTGGGTGCCAGGTCCGGGCGCAGCCTGATCGTCACGCGGCCGCTCGGCAGGTCCATGTACACGGTGTTTTGCAGATCGAGCTTCGGCGGTGGCGCGTCCGGCACGTCCGGTTGGGCTGCCGCCACACCCATCAGCGCGGCCGCAGCACACAGGCCCAGCAACGAACGTCTAAGCATCCTTGGTCTCCCCATCGTTGTTTTCACCAGCCGCACGCACGCGCAACAGCGTGCGTTGCAACGTCAGCGACGGCACGAAACTCGAAACGTCACCGCCCAGCCGGGCGATCTCCTTCACGAACCGCGAGGAGATGAACTGGTGGTGCTCGCTGGCCATCAGAAACACCGTCTCAACCTCGGGGTCCAGCCGATAGTTCATGCCTGCCATCTGAAATTCGTAGTCGAAATCAGACACCGCGCGCAGGCCGCGTATCAGCATCGCGGCACCCACTGAACGTGCAAAGCTGATCAGCAGCGTGCCGAAGCTCGTCACCTCGATCGGCGTGCCGACGCGCCTGCTGATCGCCGCGCATTCCTCGCGCACCAGCTCTACACGTTCCTCCAGCCCGAACAGCGGCCCCTTGCCGATGTTCTCCGCCACACCCACCACCAGCCGGTCCACCAGCCGCGCGCCGCGGCAGATAATGTCCAGGTGGCCGTTGGTGACCGGGTCGAACGTGCCGGGATAGATCCCGACGCGCTCAGACATCGTTTGGTCCCGTCTCGGCCTCTCCGGCCTCGCCGTCGTCGCCGGCGTCGTCGCCCGGCTCGGCGCCTGCCTCGTCGCCGGCAGCACCCTCGCCGACGACGGCAGCCACTTCCAACACGGGGAAGATGCTGGTCACGTGCTCGCCCTCGCTGAGGCGGAACAGCGTCACACCCATCGTTTGCCGCGCGGTGATGCGCACCTGGTCGGCCGGCACGCGGATCAATCGTCCGGCGTCGGTCACCAGCATCACATCGTCGCCGCGCCGCACCGGCAAGGTGGCCACCACGGCGGTGCCGTTGCGTGGTGCGAGCATGATGTTGGTGATGCCCTGTCCGCCGCGACCAGTGACGCGGTAGTCGTACGCAGAGGACCGCTTGCCGAAACCACCGTTGGTGACGGTCAGCAATATCTCTTCCGCAGCCTCGAGGTCGGCGACGCGCTCGGCGGCCAACACCAGATCGGCCGCGTCCTCCTCCTCCTGCCCGGGCTCGGCGGCCACCGGCTCGGCAACCACCTCGGCCGCCTCCTCCTCGTAGCCGGTGCTGCGGCGGCGCGCGGCGATGGCGCGCAGGAACCCGGCGCGCTCGGCGTTGCTGGCGTCCACGTGGCGCAGCACGGCCAAGCTGTTCACCTCGTCATGCGCAGTCAGCCGAATGCCGCGCACGCCCGCCGATTCGCGGCCGGCAAACACGCGCAACGTGTCATCGGTAATCTGGAACCGGATGCAGCGGCCCAGGCGCGTGGCCAGGAACACGTCGTCGCCGTCGCGGCAGGTGGCCACGCCCACCAGGTGGTCGCCCTCGTCCAGCTTCATCGCGATCAGCCCGCTGGTGCGGATGCGGCCGAAATCGGACAGCCGGTTGCGCCGCACGTTGCCGCTCGACGTCGCGAAGACCAGGTGCAAGCTCTCCCACAGGCTCTCGTCCTGCGGCAGCGGCAGCACGGTGGTGATCTTGTCCGATCCCAGTTCGGGCAACAGGTTTACCAGTGCGCGACCCTTCGCGGTGGGTGCGGCTTCGGGCAGGCGCCACACCTTTTCGCGGAACGCCTTGCCGCCGCTGGAGAAGAACAACACCCACTGATGCGTGTGCGCGTTGAAGCTGCGCGCCACGATGTCGTCGCCGCGCGTGCCGGCAGCGGTGCGGCCGCGGCCGCCGCGGTTCTGCGCACGATACGTCTCCAGCGGGGTGCGCTTGATGAAGCCGTCGCGCGTGATGGTCACCACCATCTGGCCAGGCTCGATCAGGCTCTCGTCGTCCTGGTCGGCGGCGTAGTCCACGATGGCGGACAGGCGTGGCGTGGCAATCTCCGCGCGCACGCGCACCAGCTCGTCGCGCATCACCTCCATGCGGCGCGGACGGCTGGCGATGATCTCCAGCAGCTCGCCGATCTTCTGCGCAACTTCCTTGAGTTCTGCGTCGATCTTCTCGGATTCCAAGCCGGTCAGGCGCTGCAGCCGCAGCTCCAATATGCCGCGCGCCTGCGCCTCGGTCAGCCGCACCGTATCGCCCACGATGATGTTGCCGCTGTCGTCGATCAGCGCCAGCAGTGCCGCCACGTCGCCGGCCGGCCAGTCGCGCGCCATCAGCGCGGCACGCGCCGCGGCAGCATCGGGGCTGGCGCGGATCAGCCTGATCACCTCGTCGATGTTGGCGACGGCGATCGACAAACCAACTAATAGATGTGCCCGCTCGCGCGCGCGGGACAGCTCGTAGCGGCTGCGACGGAGGATCACCTCCTCGCGGAAATCCACAAAGCACATCAGCAAGTCGCGCAGACCCATGGTGCGCGGGCGGCCGCGGTCCAGTGCCAGCATGTTGCAGGCGAAGCTGATCTGCATGTTGGTGAAACGGAACAGCTGGTTCAGCACTACCTCGCCGGTGGCGTCGCGCTTCAGCTCGATCACCACGCGCATGCCTTGCCGGTCGCTCTCGTCGCGAATGTCGGCGATGCCTTCGATCTGCTTGGCGCGCACCAGCTCGGCGATGCGCTCCTGCAGCGTCGCCTTGTTCACCTGATAGGGCAGCTCGGTGATGATGATCGCGTGGCGGTCGCGGCGCACCTCCTCGAACTCGCAGCGTGCGCGCAAGGTCAGCGACCCGCGCCCGGTCTCGAACGCACTGCGGATGCCGGCGCGGCCGATGATCAGCCCGCCGGTGGGGAAGTCCGGCGCCGGCACGATGGCCATCAGCTCGTCCAGCGACGTCGCCGGGTCGGCGATCAGCGCCAACGCCGCGTCGATGATCTCGCCGGGGTTGTGCGGCGGGATTCGCGTGGCCATGCCGACGGCGATGCCCTCGGCGCCGTTGATCAGCAGGTTCGGATACGACGCCGGCAGGACGACGGGTTCCTGCTCGCTTTCGTCGTAGTTCGGGTTGAAATCGACGGTGTCCTTGTCGATGTCGGCCAGCAGGAACATCGCAGCCTGCGCCAGGCGCATTTCGGTGTAGCGCATCGCCGCCGGACTATCGCCGTCCACGCTGCCGAAATTGCCCTGGCCGTCGATCAGCGGCACGCGGATGGAGAACGTCTGCGCCATGCGCACAGCCGCGTCGTAGATGCTGGCGTCGCCGTGCGGGTGATACTTGCCCATCACGTCGCCGACGATGCGGGCGGATTTGCGATACGGCTTGTCTGGCGTGTAGCCGGCCTCGTACATGCCGAACAGGATGCGGCGGTGCACCGGCTTCAGGCCGTCGCGCGCGTCCGGCAGGGCGCGGCTGACGATGACGGACATGGCGTAGGCGAGGTAGGAGCGCTGCATCTCCTCCTCTAGCGTCACCGGCTGGGTGTCGCCGTGGCCTTCTGGGTTGTCGGTGGTCTCGCTCAAGGGTGCGTGCTCGCGGGGAAAGTTGGTGCTTTCTACATGGGGGCGAGGGCTGTGCCAAACTTGGGCAAGGCCAGGGGCTCTGCCCCTGGACCCCGCTAAGGACAGTCGTCCTTAGAACCTGGTTTGCTTAAGGGGTTTTCAGAGAGGGGCCAACAACGCTGAGGCCAAGACACGTGCGGCCCCTCTCTGAAAACCCCTAGGGCGAAGCCGGGGTCTGGGGCCGACTGGCCCCAGCGGGGTCCAGGGGCAGAGCCCCTGGTCTTGCCCAACTCACCGCAGCCATCACCCCCACGTTGAGTGCCAACGCCACCACTCCAACATTCAGATCCGTCAACCCGAACGGCAACCAGGGCGCCAGGTCCGCCATGGTGACACTCTCCGCCATCATCACTGCCACTACCAGCACGCCAGCTGCTATCCCCGCCATGGCGCCGTTCGCACTCACTCGTTGTCGCCGCGCCAGGCTCATGAGCAGCGCCGGGAAAAGCTGCGTCGCCAGCGCGTAGCCCATCAGCAGCAGCTGCACGATGGTGGCCCCGCCGCGCAGGGTAAAATACACCGCCACCAGCCCCACCACCGGCACCAGCCCACGCGCCAGTAGCGAGACCTCCGCCTCCGTGGCAGCCGGCCGCAGCGGCCGGTACAGGTTGTTGGCCACCAGCGTCGCCGCCGCGATCAGGATGAGCGACCCCGGCACCAGCGCCGTCAGCACGCCCACCGCGCCGATAACGCCCACGAACCACGACGGAAACGACTGCACCGACAGCCGCATCAGCGCCAAGTCGACGTCAGGCCCGTGCAGCCCCGGCACGCGCAGGATGGCCGCGAACCCCACGAAGAACACCAGCAACAGGATCAGCTGGTACAGCGGCAGGATGACCGCGTTGCGGCGGAACACACGCTCGTCCTGCGCGGTGTAGGCGGACGCGAAGGAGTGCGGCCACATGAAGAAGCCCACCGCCGTCAGCAGCACGGTGGACGCGAACCACACTGCCCCCTGCCCGTGCGCCGGCAGCGCAGCGAAGCCTGGCCTGGCCGCCTCGATGGCGCGGAACATCGGCGCCAGCCCGCCGTAGTCGTGCAGCGGAAAGTAGATGCCCAGGAACAGCACCACCGCCAGGATCGCCACGTCCTTCGCCGCCGCCGTCCAGGCGCTGCCACGCACGCCGGACACGCTGGCGTAGACGACAACCACCAGCACGCCCACCCACACCGCCAGCGCCGGCGAGACCGCCCCGCCTGATGCAATCGAGACGATGATCTCCAGCCCCTTCAACTGCAGCACCATGTAGGGCACCAGTGCCACCACGCCCACCAGCGCCACCACCACGCCCAGCGCCGGGCTTTTGTATTTGCGGGCGAAGAAGTCGGGTTGCGAGAACAGCCCCTCCGCCTTCGCGTAACGCCAGATCGGCGGCAGCAGCCAGTAGGAACTGACATAGGCCAGCGCGCCGTAGCACAGGATGTAATAGGCCGGCCCGCCGCGCCCGTAGGCCCAGCCGCTGCCGCCCAGAAAGGTGAAGGTGGTGTAGATCTCACCGGCCATCAGCAGGAACACCAGCATGGTGCCGAAACCGCGGCCGCCGACCGTCCACTGCTCCAGGCTCATCTCTCGGCCGGTGCGCGCCAGCAGGCCCAGCCCGAGCGCCAGCAGCACGCCCAGCCCGATGATCGCGAGCGCCAGGCTCAGGGCTCCCTGTTCGCGGGATCGGTCACGTAGATCACCGCCATCACGGCCGCCGACAGCACCACGCTTCCCACCATCCAGGCCAGCAGCAGCGGCATGCCGAGCACCAGCGGCGTGCTGCGGTTGAAGAACACCAAGCCGGCGAGCATGGCGGCGGGCGGCAACAGGGCTAGCCAGCGTAGTGAAACCATCGGCACTTCCTCCCAGTGAGTAAGCAAGCAAGCGGTTCTTTTTTGAAAAAAAACCAAAAAACTTTTGGTCTCTGAGTACTCGTCTGAGGAAATGTCCGCGACAGCAGTGATAAAAGTTTTTTGCTTCTTTTTTTCAAAAAAGAAGGCCTTGCTTACTTTGCCACCGCCAGTTCCATCCCCGCGCGCAGAGCGCCCAGGTTCAGCGACGGCTGCAACCGCGCCGTGCAGATCAGCATCGCGATGAAGTAGACGATCGAGCCGAACTGCTGATAGCCGCCGGTGAACAGCAGCAGCACCAGCGCCGGCACCATCAACACGCTCTGCCGCGGCGTGCGATCAGCGAACACGAACAGGCTCACATACAGCACCAGCGCGGGAATGCCGTATTCCAGCCAGATCTTGATCGGCGTGTTCATCGAGTATTCGTAGGGAACCGTCAGGTTCTGCGAGGTGCCGGCGCCCATGCCGAACAGGTTTACCTGCGGATATTCACGGATGACGTCACCCAGAACCCAGAACGGCGCGATGAACCGATCGTGCCCGCTGGTGCCTTGCGTGTTGAACTCGCCGAGCCTGCCCTGCGCGATGTCGGCCACTTCCGGCACCAGCAGGCTGACCACGCCGGCCAGCACGCCGGCGAACACCAGCATCAGCCCCGCCAGCAACACGCCGCGTAGCCCCAGCCGCAAAGCCACCGCAACCACGAACGCGGCCAGCACCAATATGCCGGTGCCGGACTCCGCCAGCACCAGCGCCAGGCCCAGCACGCCCAGCCACACGAGCCGGCGGAAATACAGCACCTCGATGATGATGCCCATGGCCATGAACTGCGACATCACCGACGGCTCGACCAGAAAGAACCCGTTTGATTTGAGCAGGCTGCCGATGCCGAAGTCGATCTTGAGGTTGTAGCCGCTCTCGAACAGCAGGCTGTCCGGCACGTAATCCTTGAAGCTGAACACCTGCACGCCGACGAACTGTGCCGCGAACTGCACGATGCCGCAGATGGCGATGGCGATGATGAAGGTGTTCACCAGGCGGAAGAACGCGTCCTCGTCCATGCGTTGCGCGAACACGAAGATCGGGAACGCGGTGATGCCGAGGAACTGAAAGTAGGACGGGAAGCTCACCTGCGCGTTGAACGGCGGGTGGCCGAACGCCAGGCTGATCGCGCCGAGGCAGGACGTGACCAGGATACCGGCGTAGATCAGCAGCCTGGGACGGTGGATGGCGATCGAGCCCTGCACCAGGCCGTAGCCGGCCAGAGCCAAACCGATCGGGCCGGCGATGGAAAGCTGCTGGCCGCCGCCGAACGGCACGCCAAACCGCTGCAGGAAGGTGGCACACATCATGATGCCGATGACGAACCAGCGGACGTTCATCTCGAACAAAGGCCTGCTTTTCCGAAAAGGACCAGCAAGGCACTCGCTACCGCGCTTTCGGGGAGCGCGGACGAAGCGTTGGTCACGAACGGGTTCGCCGCTGGGAAGGATGGCATACTAGAAGGCCGACAAGGCAAGCGGTTCTTTTTTGAAAAAAAGAACCAAAAAACTTTTGTTTCCTGGAGTACACGCTGAGGGAAACTCCGCGACAGCAGGACCAAAGGTTTTTTGCTGCTTTTTTTCAAAAAAGCAGGCCTTGCTTTCTCTTCGCCAACCTACTCTCCACACGCCGCAAGAGAGCCAACGTCCCGGGCTCTCGCGGCAGATCGCTGTCTCAGCCAACTTCGCGAGCCTGGAACGACAGCCGGTGGTGCAACAGATGCCGCAGCCAGATGCCCGCCTGGCGCTCGAGCACACGCTGGCTCAGCCAGCCGAGCAGCAGCGCCGGCGGCAGGCTCAGCACGAGGAAGCTCAATTGCGACCACTCTCCCGCGCGTGCCACCACGCCGTAGTGCCGCATGCCTGCCTTCACCAACGACATGACGATCGGGTGCCAAAGATAGAAGCTGTAGCTGATGGTGCCCATGAACTGCATCGGCCTGGTCAGCAACATGCGGCTCAGGCCGCCGTGTCCGTTGACGATCCCCCAGAAACAGATGGTGACGGACACGAACGCCGCGGCGCCCAGCGCCAGCTCCAGGCCGTTCCACTGCAGCATCGGCGTCTCGATCAACTGCCGCGGGTCGAGCTGTTCCTGGATCTCCTGCCAGCACGCCAGGAACACCACCAGCCAGACCGCCGGGTGGCGTCCCAGCACGCGCATGGCGCGCACCTCCACCAAGCCCTGCGCCACCAGCACGCCGGAGAGGAAGAACACGCCGCGCGGATAGAAGGCCAGCGCCAGCAGGCCCAGCGGCAACAGGCACTGCACCGGTGCGAGCCCGATCCGCCGCCGCAGCGCCCAGGCGGCCGCACAGGTGGCGTAGAAACACATCTCGTAGCTGAGCGTCCAGGCCGCGGGGTGGATCAATTTGATCGGGAGTATGCCGGGCAGCGCCGCCAGGTTCGCCGCCAGCCAGAGGGGGAACGCGTGCAACTCGCCGCGGCTGAAGCCTGGCAGGCCGGCGATGATGCTGGCCGCCGAGATGGCCAGTATCGTGCACCACAGCGCCGGCAGCAGGCGGATCGCGCGGTCTTCGATGAACGCCGCCGGCCCGGTCGAGCGGCGCAGCGTGCCGCAGATGACGAAGCCGCTGATGCAGAAGAACAGCTCGACGCCGTATTGCAGGTTGCGCAGGCTGAACTGCGCGGCGTGGGTCAGCAGCGGCGCAAAGGTGGGCAGGCCCGAATTGATGACGTGAAACACGAACACCATCGCGGAGAAAAGCCCGCGTCCTCCGTGCACCTGACGGTTGAAGCTCTTCGAACGCGGACGTGGCGCCGCGTCCGTGCTCAGCGTCTCGGCAAGCATGCGGCCGCATCCCTCCCACCCTGTCTCACGCGCTAAGCTGCCGACCGGCCAGACTGCAGACCTCCCCGGAGCGGGCCCAAAGGAACAAAAGTTTTTTGCTTCTTTTTTCAAAAAAAAACGGCCTTGCTCCCCCCCTCAGAACGGTATCTCGTCATCCAGGTCGCTCCCCCCCGGCGGCTCCCAGCTCGGCGCACCCCCGCCGCCGCCCGGCCGCGTGTTGGCCGAAGCCGGCCGCGCCGCCGGCGTCCGCGGTGCGTAGCCCCCGCTGTCGCCCGAGAAGCTGCTGCCGCCCTCGCTGTTGCGCCCACCCAGCAGCGTCATCTCGCCGCGGAACCGGGCCAGCACCACCTCGGTGGTCTCCCGCTCCACGCCGTCCTTGTCGGTGTATTTGCGGCTTTCCAGCGAGCCCTCGACGTAGACGGTCGAGCCCTTCTTCAGGTACTTCTCGGCGATCTCGCCCAGCTTCTCGTTGAAGATGGCGATGCGGTGCCACTGCGTCTTCTCGCGCCGCTCGCCGCTGTTCTTGTCGTTCCACGATTCGCTGGTGGCGATGGAGAAGGAGACCACCTTGCCGCCGGTCTGCATCACGCGCGACTCGGGGTCCCTCCCCAGATTGCCGATGAGGATCACCTTGTTAACGCTGCCTGCCATGTCCGCCTGCCTCTGGTTGCGCTCTGTTGCACCTATTACCCCCGCCGGGCCGTCCTGTGGCAAGGGCGTTGACCATCCTGCGCGTCGGTTGTGGCCCAGGTTGCCCGGACCTGTTTGGTAAGGTTCCTGCCGGCAGCGGCGGCGTGGTCTACCTGGCCGGTGCTGTCGCAGTGTACTGCAGGGGTCCGCTGGCGGAGTCGCTTTCAGGATCAACCACCAAGAGTAGCGACAAGCCTCGTGAGCCCGACGGCATCGGCCGCTTGGATACGCAGCCTTCACGCAAGGAGCCTGGTTTGTGACGATGCAGGCAAGGCAAGCGGTTCTTTTTTGGAAAAAGAACCAAAAAACTTTTGTTCCCTGGGCGCGCGCTGCAGAAACCTCCGCGACAGCAGGACCAAAAGTTTTTTGCTGCTTTTTTTCAAAAAAGCAGGCCTTGCCTTCCTTGCTTGACTCCGGAGTCAGCGTCTGAACCGCTTGCGGAAAACGCTTCCCGACCCACCCCCGTAACAGGCAGGTCTCAGGAAATCTTCTTGGTGCTCTTGGTGCACTTGGTGGTTAATCTTCTCTGCCCAAGCCGGCCCCGCGTCTTCCCCCGACCCACGACCATCTGCTCGACCGAACCCCATCTTCCGAGGTGCCAACCGCGTGTCATCCATCGTCGTCCGAGGCGCCCGTGAGCACAATCTCAAGAACGTCGACGTGGAGATCCCGCGCGACCAGCTGACCGTCATCACCGGCCTGTCGGGCAGCGGCAAGAGCAGCCTGGCCTTCGACACCATCTACGCCGAGGGCCAGCGCCGTTACGTCGAGTCGCTCTCCAGCTACGCCCGCCAGTTCCTCGAGCTGATGGGCAAGCCGGACGTCGACAGCATCGAGGGCCTCAGCCCGGCCATCTCCATCGAGCAGAAGACCACCAGCCGCAACCCGCGCAGCACGGTCGGCACGGTCACCGAAATCCACGACTACATGCGCCTGCTGTGGGCGCGCGCCGGCATTCCCTACTCGCCGGCCACCGGCCTGCCGATCGAGGCGCAGACCGTCAGCCAGATGGTCGACCGCGTGATGGCGATGAAGGAGGGCACCCGCCTGCTGCTGCTCGCCCCGGTGGTGCGCGACCGCAAGGGCGAGTACCGCAAGGAACTGGCCGAGTTGCAGCGCCGCGGCTTCACCCGCGCCAAGGTCGACGGCACGCTTTACGACATTGCCGAGGTGCCGGCGCTGAACCGCAAGACCAAGCACACGGTCGAAGCCGTGGTGGACCGAATCGTGGTGCGCGCCGGCGCCGAGCAGCGCCTGGCCGACAGTTTCGAGACCGGCCTGGGCATGGTCCCCGACGGCATCGTCTACGCCGAGGACGCCGACAACCAGGCGCGCACGGTGTTCTCCTCGCGCTTCGCCTGCCCGGTCAGCGGCTTCACCATCGAGGACATCGAGCCGCGGCTGTTCAGCTTCAACAGCCCGCACGGCGCCTGCCCCGCCTGCGACGGACTGGGCGTGGAGACCTACTTCGACCCCGCCATGGTGGTCCCCGACGAACGCCGCTCGCTGGCCGAAGGTGCGATCGCCCCGTGGACCGGTGCGATGAGCCCGTATTTCGACCAGACGCTGCAAAGCCTGGCGCGCCACTTCAAGGTCACCACCCGCACCCCCTGGGCCGAACTGCCGGAGCGGGTGCGGGACGCCATCCTCCACGGCACCGGCAGCACGCCGGTGGAGATGACCTACAAGGACAGCGCGCGCGCCTACTCGGTCAACAAGCCGTTCGAGGGCGTGCTGCGCAACCTCGAGCGCCGCTACCGCGAAACCGACAGCGCCTGGGCGCGCGAGGAGATGAGCCGCTACCAGGCGGAGAAGCCCTGCGAGGTGTGCCACGGCGCCCGCCTGAAGCCCGAAGCGCTGGCCGTGAAGGTGGACCGCCAGACCATCGCCGAGGCCTCCGACCTGTCCATCCGCCACGCGCTCGAGTGGTTCCGTGGCGTGGAAGCCACGCTGACCCCGCAGCGCGCCGAGATCGCCCGGCGCATCCTGCGCGAGATCGTCGAGCGCCTGCAGTTCCTGGTCGACGTGGGGCTCGACTACCTCAGCCTCTCGCGCGGCTCGACCACCCTGTCCGGCGGCGAGAGCCAGCGCATCCGGCTGGCCAGCCAGATCGGCAGCGGGCTAACCGGCGTGCTCTACGTGCTGGACGAGCCCTCCATCGGCCTGCACCAGCGCGACAACGAGCGCCTGCTGGGCACGCTCAAGCGCCTCAAATCACTCGGCAACACCGTGCTGGTGGTGGAGCACGACGAAGACGCCATCCGCCAGGCCGACTACCTGATCGACATGGGCCCGCGCGCCGGCCGCAACGGCGGCCACGTCATCGCCCGCGGCACCCCGGCCGAGGTGGCCGCCAACCCCGCTTCGCTCACCGGCGACTACCTCAGCGGCCGGCGGCGGATCGAGGTCCCCGCCAGCCGCCGGCCTTACAACCCCAAGCGCCTGCTCACCGTGGTGGGTGCCACCGGCCACAACCTCAAGAACGTCTCCGCGAGTTTCCCGCTCGGCACGTTTACCTGCGTCACCGGCGTCTCCGGCGGCGGCAAGTCCACCCTGGTGATCGACACGCTCTACAAGGCGGCCTCGCGCCGGCTGATGGGCTCCGGCGAGGTACCCTCCGTCCACACCCGCATCGACGGTCTGAACGAGCTCGACAAGATCATCGACATCGACCAGTCGCCGATCGGCCGCACTCCGCGCAGCAACCCGGCCACCTACACCGATTTGTTCGCGCCGATCCGCGACTGGTTCGCCGAGCTGCCGGAGAGCCGGTTGCGCGGCTACAAATCCGGCCGCTTCAGCTTCAACGTCAAGGGCGGCCGCTGCGAGGCCTGCCAGGGCGACGGCGTGCTGAAGATTGAGATGCACTTTCTTCCGGACGTCTTCGTCACCTGCGACACCTGCAAGGGCGCCCGCTACAACCGCGAGACGCTGGAGGTGAAGTTTCGCGGCCACTCCATCGCCGAGATCCTGGCCATGACCGTGGACGAGGCGCAGCCGCTGTTCTCCGCCGTCGGCCGCATCAACGACCGCCTGAGCATCCTGCAGCGCGTGGGCCTCGGCTACGTCAGCCTGGGCCAGCAATCGACCACGCTGTCCGGCGGCGAGGCACAGCGCATCAAGCTGGCGAAAGAGCTGGCCAGGCGCGCCACCGGCCGCACGCTGTACATCCTCGACGAGCCCACCACCGGCCTGCACTTCGAGGACACCGCCAAGCTGCTCGAAGTGCTGCACGCTTTGGTGGACCACGGCAACACGGTGGTGGTGATCGAGCACAACCTCGAGGTCATCAAGACCGCCGACTGGGTGATCGACATGGGACCCGAGGGCGGCGACGGCGGCGGCCGCATCGTGGCAGAGGGCACGCCGGAGGCGGTTGCCGGCATGGCGGCCAGCCACACCGGGCGGTTTCTGGCGCCGTTGCTGGGGAGCACGACGCCGCCTAAGCAGCGCAAACGCGCCTGAGAGGCTAGGCAAGGCCTGCTTTTTTGAAAAAAAGCAGCAAAAAACTTTTGGTCCTGCTGTCGCGGAGGTTTCTGCAGCGAGTACCCAGGGAACAAAAGTTTTTTGGTTCTTTTTTCAAAAAAGAACTGCTTGCTTCCTTCCTCGTCGCCAAACTGTCACGCGCCCGTCATCGTAACGTCGCCACCACAGGCCCAGATTACAGACCAACATGACCCGCCTGAACCCCATCCTCCGCGGCAGCATCCGGCCGGTGCCCTCGCCAGGCGCGCCGGAGGCAGCCCCGCCCCGGCAGCGCCACCTCATGCGCCGTCTGCGTGCCGCCCGCCGCATCTTCTGGGTAGCGTTGTTCACCCCACCCTGCTGCGTGGTGCAGGCGGTGCTGCTGACGCTGCGTGCGCCCGGGCGCGTCGGGTTCGCCCTGTTCTACTGGCACACCGTGGCCCGGCTGATCGGGCTGCACGTGCGGGTGATCGGCGCGGCGCCGACCACCGGCCGCCAGCCTGGCAGCCGTCCGTTGATCTACGTCTGCAACCACGCCTCCTGGCTCGACATCCCGGCGATCGGCGGCACGCTGCGCGCCTGCTTCGTCTCCAAGGACGACGTGGCCGGCTGGCCAATCGTCGGCACCATCGCCCGGCTCGGCCGCACCGTCTTCGTCAGCCGCTCCCGCAAAGGCATCGGCCGCGAGCGAGACCAGATGCGCGAGCGCCTGGCCGCCGGCGACGACCTGATCCTGTTCCCCGAGGGCACCAGTTCGGACGGTTCGCGTGTGCTGCCTTTCCACTCGTCGTTTTTCGCCGCGGCCTATGGCGAGGCCAAGCCGCTTATACAGCCCGTCTCGGTGGTGTATGACAGGCTGGCTGGCCTGCCGGTCGGCCGCGGCAGCCGCACGGTGTTCGCCTGGTACGGCGACATGGAGCTGGCCCCGCATGTCTGGCGCCTGACGCAATGGCATGGCAAGCGGGTGACGCTGCTGTTCCACACGCCGATGGACCCGGCGGACTTCGACTCCCGCAAGGCGCTGAGCCAGGCGTGCTGGCAGGTGGTGGCCGACGGGGCTGCGGCACTTCGGCAAAATAGGCCGGCATCGCCGATGGCGAGCGGGGCGGCGGAGCAGGTGGGCAGGCCGGCGTTTGCTTGAGGTGAGAAAGCAAGCGGTTCTTTTTTGAAAAAAAGAACCAAAAAACTTTTGGTCTCGTTCGGCTTCGAGGCTGATGTTTGAGGTTTTATCTTGCGCGCGAGGGGCGGACTGGCAGCCGGCGTGTCTTTGCCACCGCTGGGCTATGGCTGATGTGACCACTCCTGTTCTCGCCCATCAAGCTGACCGGCTCGCAATGAATTCTACCGTTTGTCGTTGTAAGCGCGTCACATGCATATCCGCCGAACCTGACGCCAGATAACGACGTAAGCGCTCAAGAAAGCCGGGACCGAACGCCTGCGTGCACAACATCGTTGACACATCCGAGCAGCCAATCTTCGTTGGCGCCTCTCGGCTCCGCCGGACGCAGCTTGCTCAGAGCATCATCCGACCAAATGCGGTCGCCCGTCGGGTACAGATCCTCACCAAAACAAAAGCTAGAGCGTTTTCCGGCCTGCTTGATCGATTCAACGAAGTGGAAAGCGGTCTAGACCCTTGTTCCCCAGACCCCCATATCAGCTTTGCACAACCACTCTCCACGCGTCTCTTCTTGGTGTCCTTGGTGCTCTTCGTGCCCTTGGTGGTAACTTCTTGCTCAGCCGCGGCCCCACCCAACCCAGCCGCGTCGCGGTTTCTTCACTTGACCCAGACTCGGAACGATCTGCCAACCTGCTGCCCAGACACGGAGTCATTCATGCCAGCGTCCCTCAGCACCCACCCGGGAAACTATTGACGCCGCACCCCCCCACCGTGATCTCTCCGCTCGCCCCCGCCACAAAGGGTGCAGAGCCGGAGCCCCGTTCGATGCCGACCCACGCCAAACGCCTGCACGTCATCACCTGGGGCTGCCAGATGAACGTGTACGACTCAGCCCGCATGGCCGACGTGCTCGCCCCCATCGGCTACGCGCCCACCACCACGCCCGAGGAGGCCGACATGGTCATCCTCAACACCTGCCACATCCGCGACCGCGCCACTGAAAAGGTGTTCTCCGAACTCGGCCGCCTGCGCGTGATCAAGGCCGAGCGCGAAGCCGCCGGCCGGCCCACCATCCTCGCCGTCGCCGGCTGCGTCGCCCAGGCGGAGGGTGCGGAGATCCTGGCCCGCGCCCCTTACGTGGACATCGTGCTCGGCCCACAGACCTACCACCGCCTGCCGGAGATGGTCGCCCAGGCCAGCCGCGCCGCCGGCGCCGTCATCGACACCGACTTCCCGCCAGAGTCCAAGTTCGACCACCTGCCCGACGCCGCCGCCGCACAGCCTTACGGCCAGCACACCGCCTTCCTCACCATCCAGGAAGGCTGCGACAAGTTCTGCAGCTTCTGCGTCGTCCCCTACACCCGCGGCGCCGAGGCCAGCCGCCCCGCCACCGCCATCCTCGCCGAGGCCACCCGCATGGCGGCCAGCGGCGTGCGCGAGGTCACCCTGCTCGGCCAGAACGTCAACGCGTGGCACGGTGCAGGCCCGGACGGCGCCCCGCGCACGCTCGGCTGGCTGCTGCGCGCGCTGGCCGAGATCCCCGGCCTCGCCCGCCTGCGCTACACCACGTCCCACCCGCGCGACGTGGACGACGACCTGATCGCCGCCCACGCTGACACACCCAAGGTGATGCCCTTCCTGCACCTGCCGGTGCAGTCCGGCTCGGACCGCCTGCTCGCAGCGATGAACCGCCGCCACACCGCTTCGGACTACCTGGCCCTGGTCGCCCGCCTGCGCGCCGCCCGCCCCGACCTCGCCTTTTCGTCGGACTTCATCGTCGGCCACCCCGGCGAGACGGACGCCGACTTCGAGGCGACGCTCGAGCTGATCCGCGCCGTCGGCTTCGCCCAGGCGTTCAGCTTCAAATACTCCCCACGCCCCGGCACGCCGGCCGCAGGCGCCCCGGGCCAGGTGCCGGAAGCCGAAAAGGATCGCCGCCTCTACGCTTTGCAGGACTTGCTGCGCACCCAGCAGGCCCAGTTCAACGCGCGCTGCGTCGGCCTGACCTTGCCGGTGCTGATCACCGGCGCCGGCCGCCACCCCGGCCAGATCGCCGGCCGCTCGCCATACCTTCAACCCGTTCACCTGGTGGGACCCGCAACGCTGGTCGGCCAGGAGATCCCGGTGTGCATCGAGGCTGCGCACACCAATTCATTGTCCGGAGCAACCCTCAAGGAGAAGGCCTGCGCTTGACCCAACTATCCCCCGCCCCCCGGCTTGCTGAGACAGCCGCCCCTGGCAAGGCTGTCACCATCAACTTCAACGACAACGCCCTGCTGCCACTGCTGCTCGGCGATCATGATCGGCACCTGGTGCGGCTGGAACAAGGGTTTGGCGTGCGGCTCGCATGCCGCGGCAACCGGGTGGCGATCAGCGGTGAGCCGGAACGGGTGCAAGCGGCGCAGGCGGCGCTGACCGGGTTGTGGAAGCGCCTGGAGAAGGGCGAGGGGGTTGCCACCGGCGACGTGGACGCCGCCATCCGCATGCTCCACCGCGCGGCCGACGAGGACCCGCGCCTGCCGCTGTCCGACCTGCCCTCGATCCGCACGCGGCGCGGCGCGGTGGGTCCGCGCTCGCCTGGGCAGCAGGCCTACATGGAGACGCTGTCCCGCCAGGAGATGGTCTTCGCGCTCGGCCCGGCCGGCACCGGCAAGACCTACCTGGCGGTGGCGCAAGCCGTGGCCATGCTGCTGGCCGGCCGCGTCGAACGCATCGTGCTGTGCCGCCCCGCGGTGGAGGCCGGCGAGCGCCTGGGCTTCCTGCCCGGCGACCTCAAGGAGAAGATCGACCCGTACCTGCGCCCCCTCTACGACGCGCTGCACGACATGATGCCCGGCGACCAGGTGATCCGCCGCATGGGCACCGGCGAGATCGAGGTGGCACCGCTCGCCTTCATGCGCGGCCGCACGCTGGCCCACGCGTTCGTCATCCTCGACGAGGCGCAGAACACCACGGAAGCGCAGATGAAGATGTTCCTTACCCGCATGGGCGAGGGCACCCACATGGTCATCACCGGCGACCTCACGCAGATCGACCTGCCGTCCGGCGTGCGCAGCGGCCTGCGCGACGCGGTCGAAACGCTGGAGGGCGTGCAAGGCATCGGCTTCGCCCGTTTCGGCGTGCGCGACGTGGTGCGCCATCCCCTGGTCGGCCGCATCGTCGACGCCTATGATCAGCGCGCGACGGCCGCCCGCGACACCACGCGCAGCCGCGCCCGCCGGGAGAGCGATGCAACCCCCACCTGACCAGGCTGCCGTAGAGCCTGAACACGCCGGCCCCGCGCGAGCGGGGTTCCGGACTATGGCGGCCACCCAGCCGACGGTGCTGGTGCTGGACGCCGGCTGGCGCCGCCTGGTGCGCGGCGCCGAACGCCTTGCCGTGCGTGCCGCGGTGGCAGCCGGCGGCGCCGGCACCGTGGTACTGTCCACCGACCGTGAGGTGAAACACCTCAACGCGCTGCATCGCCGCCGCAACAAGCCCACCAACGTGCTGACATTCGACATGGCGCCGGCCGCCGGCTTCCTGGGCGGCGACATCGTGCTGGCGCTGGGGACCGTGCGGCGCGAGGCGAAGGCAGCCGGGCGGCCGGCGGCGCACCACCTGGCGCATCTGGTCGTGCACGGCGCGCTGCACCTGCGCGGGCATGACCATCACGGGGTGGGCGAGGCTCGGCGCATGGAGATGGCCGAAGCGCGCATTCTGCGCAGTATTGGCGTGCCGAATCCTTGGAAAAGGAAGTAAGCATGTTCTTTTTCGAGAAAAAGAACCAAAAAGCTTTTGTTCCCTGGGGCTGGACTGCTTCCGCCGGCGTGTACCCCAGAGACAAAAGTTTTTTGCTTCTTTTTTCAAAAAAGAAGGCCTTCCTTTCTCATGAGTGAAGCCTCTGCCGGCAGCACGCTGCTGAACCGCCTTGGCAGCATCCTCGGCAACCGTGCCAAGCGCGACCACGGCGTACGCGAGAGCATCGCCGAGCTGGTCCAGGAAGCCGCCAACGCCGGCGAAGCCGACGGCCAGACGCCCGACCTCGACCGCCAGGAACGCGCGCTGATCGCCAACGTGCTGCGTCTGCGCGGCGCCACCGCGGACGACGTGATGGTGCCGCGCGCCGACATCGTGGCGATGCCGGTGGACCTCACCTGGGAGCAGGCTGTCGAGCTGATCCGCCGCGAGGGCCACAGCCGCATGCCGGTCTACCGCGAGCAGCTCGACGACATCGTCGGCATGGTCCACATCAAGGACGTCTTCGCCTGGGACGGCAAACCCGAAGCGTTCCGGCTCGAGGCGATCCTGCGCCGCCCGCTGATGGTCGCCCCGCAGATACCGGTGCTGGACCTGCTGCTGCAGATGCGCGTGGCGCGGGTGCACCTCGCACTCGTGGTGGATGAGTACGGCGGCATCGACGGACTGCTGACCATCGAGGATCTCGTCGAGACGATCGTGGGCGACATCGCCGACGAGCACGACGAACAGGACGCGCCGATGGTGACGGAGCGCGCCGACGGCACGTTGGACCTCGACGCGCGGATGAAGGTCGAGGATTTCGAGGCCCGGCTCGGCGCGATCCTGACCGAGGAGGAGCGCGAAGCCGACATCGACACGATCGGCGGGCTGGTCTTCACGATTGCCGGGCGTGTGCCGGCGCGTGGCGAGGTGATCAGCCACGTCTCCGGCGCGGAGTTCCGCGTGCTGGACAGCGATGCGCGGCGGATACGGCGGCTGCGGGCGAAGCTGCCGGTGGCGGCGGGTGGGTTGAAGGGCTGACCGGAGGCAGGAAAGCAAGGCCTGCTTTTTGAAAAAAGCAGCAAAAAACTTTTGCCTCCGCTGTCGCGCGCTCTCCGGAAAGGTTCGCGACAGCGGAGTCAAAAGTTTTTTGGTTCTTTTTTTCAAAAAAGAACCGCTTGCCTTGTCGTCGTCACAGCCAGCCAAAGCGTTCCAGGCGTCAGCGACCGGCAGTCGTGTTCGACGAGATCAGGGCTTGTCAGCTTCGGACCCGCCCTGCGCCTTGGCAACCACCACCGCCGCTTCGTTCCGGCGCAGGAAGGGCAACGTCCAGGGCGGATCGTAAAACCAGGCGACTGGCTGGCCGGTCGGCACGTAGCCGGTGCCGGTAACATGCTGTAGCAGTTGGCGAGCCGCGTCTGCCGTGGCCGACGGCGACGTCGAGCCGGTGTAGCGATACACACCGTAGGTCTCGGCCGGAACAGTGACGATCCTGACCGCCGGATCGTTCGGGCGCGGGAGCGTGGCCTCGGTGTATTTGGCCGGCATGAAGAAACGGATATGCCACACGCCGGGAGCGGACTGCTCCTGCCCGACCGGCGCGGTCATCGCGATCGTGTGCGAGCCGCCTTCCTGCGACACCGGCGCGGTCATCGCGATGTTGCTCCGGCTGGAGTTGGCACCGAAGATGAAGCCGGCGAGGCGTTGGAAGCCCTTGCCACGAGCCGAGTACTCGCTCCCGGTCACCTCGGTCTCGGCGGCCAGTCTCGTCTCGTATTGCCGGATTTCCAGCGGACCCTGCGCCTGCAGCACGACGTAGTGCGGTTCCTCGGTGCCCGACCGAATGCCGACGACGGAGCAGGCGCTCAACGCGATGCCGGAGAGGAGCGACATGACAGCCACCTTACGGTTCATTGCGAGTGTTTTATCGAGGCGGCGAAGCAAGAAAACGAAGCTCGTCTTCGAAGAGCCTCGGCGCGCGCTGTCGCGGAAGCCTGAACCGACACGCTCCACCACGGCAACCCAACGGGAGCAAAAGTTTTTTGGTTCTTTTTTTCAAAAAAGAACTGCTTGCCTTGCGTGCGTAACCAGCCACGCCAACCGGGCATCACCAACTGAACCCGTCATACCCGTACCCAGATGTCGCATAAGGAATGCTGTAGAACGCGTCAGGATATTCGAAGCTGTGCGGATTGCCGACGGGCGGGCCCTCATCAGCGCGCATCTGCCGCATGCGGCTATGCGCTATCATGCATCGTGCGTGCGCGACGTCGTAGCGCTGCGCCGCGGATGGTCCGGTCGCACCGTTGATCGCGGCGGCGCCGACGCGGCGGCAGACATCCTCGTCGGCGGCAAAGGTGGTGAACCCGCTGGCCATTGCCGGGCGGACAAGCTGCAGGGCGGAGGCGCAGGCCAGGCCGGCAGCGAGGAGGAGGGCTTTGCGGAATACTGACATGAACCCTCAACGCGCCGGGCAACGTGGCGCTTCATCGGCCGGTCAACTTTGCCGGCCCGCCCAGCACGACCGCAATGCGGCAGACCCCAGCGCGGCCATGCCTGCGGGAAACCCACTCGCTCGCCGCAGCGGCTTTGGTGTCCCGGCCTGCACCCTGCCCCGGCCTGCTTCCTATCCAGGATTGCCTGCCGGTCAGGACCGCTGCGCAGACGTTTGGGCTCGCGTGTCTCGGCCGAGCCCACGCCCCGGCAGCGGGCGCGTTGTGCGCAGGCCGCCGCGGCGAGGTGCCGCGCAGCAGGTGCGGACCGGACGAGGCGGCCGAGGGTGATGCCACGCCCGATCCTGCCCGCAGGACGACACAAGCGTCACCACCGGCCTCGGCACGCTTTGGCGCGCTTGCGTCTGTGGCGTAAAGCAGGGGCGCCCGCCGGCCAAGCTGCCATCAGGAACACCCTTGCCCCCCTTCACCCAGACCGCTCCCGCGCCGCGCAACCGCTTCCGCACCGACCCTACCCTGCGGTTCTCGCTCGAACGCCACCTGCCACCGGACCTGTTCGCCCAGGCGGCCCCGGCACTCGACCGCATGGGCCACCGTGCCGCCACCGAGCTGCCCGCACTGGCCGACGCCGCTGAACGCACGCCGCCCCGCCACGTCGCCTACGACGCCTGGGGCAACCGCATCGACCGTATCGAGATGGATCCCGCCTTCGACACCCTGGTGCGGATCGGCCAGGAGGAAGGCCTCGTCGCCACCGCCTACGAAGCCGGCTACGGCGCCCACGCCCGCATCGTGCAGGCGGGGCTGGCCAACCTCTACGACCCGGTCAGCGCGGCGGCCACCTGCCCGCTGGTGATGACGGATGGTGCCGCCTGGCTGCTGCGCCAGCACGACGCCGCGCTGTGGGAGACGTACGGCCCGCGCCTGACTGCCCGCACGGGTGCCATCACCAGCGGCCAGTGGATGACCGAGACGGAGGGCGGCTCGGACGTCGGCAACACCGCCACCACCGCCACCGCCAACGAGGACGGCAGCTTCAGCCTGCACGGCACCAAGTGGTTCACCTCGGCCACCTCGGCCGACATCGCCATGGTGCTCGCCCGCCCGGACGGCGCGGCGCCGGGCAGCGCCGGCCTCTCGCTGTTCCTGCTGGAACTGCGGCGCCCCGACGGCGGTTGGAACGGCCTGACGGTGAGGCGTCTAAAGGAGAAGATGGGCACCCGCGCGCTGCCGACCGCCGAGCTGGACCTGGCGGGCGCGCGCGCCGTGCCGGTCGGCGGCGTGGGCCGCGGCGTGGCCAAGGTGGCCTCCCTGCTCAACATCGCGCGCGTCTGGGCGGCGTATGCCGGGCCAGCCGGCGTCGGCCACCTGCTCGGCCTGGCGCGGGACTACGCCCAGTCCCGGCGCGTGTTCGGCGCCACGCTCGCCAGCCAGCCGATGCACCGCGCGTGGCTCGCCCGCATC
Source organism: Acetobacteraceae bacterium (assembly GCA_965198755.1). GTDB lineage: Bacteria > Pseudomonadota > Alphaproteobacteria > Acetobacterales > Acetobacteraceae > BOG-908. The sequence goes on along the minus strand of OZ240673.1, from coordinate 549,905 downwards.
GCCGCCGAGTACGAGGCCATGCTGGCCCTCTGTTTCGAGGCCGCCGCCGCCATCGGCCGCGCCGAGCACGACGGCCGCACGCAGATGGCGCGACTGCTGGCACCGCTGACCAAGCTGGCCTGCGCGCGCCAGGGCATCTGGGGCACCAGCGAGCTGATCGAGAGCTTCGGCGGCGCCGGCTACCTCGAGGACACCGGCCTGCCGCGCATCTTCCGCAACGCCCACGTCCACGCGATTTGGGAAGGCACCACCTCGGTGCTCAGCCACGACGTGCTGCGTGCTCTGCAGTCCCGCGATCTCGGCCTGGAGTGGCTCGATGACGTCGAACGCCGCCTTGCCGGCGTCACTCACGCCGAGCTCGACTGGGTGAAGCCGCGCATCGCCGCCGCGCTGGACGTGCTGCGGCCGATGGTGCTGGAGCCGGACGAACGCGACGGCCGCCGCCTGGCCGCCGGCATGGCGCGCACCACGCAGGCCGCACTCCTCGCAGAAGCCGCCGAGTGGCGCATCCTGCACAAGCGCGACCGCACCGCGCTGGTCGCCGTGGAGACCATCACCCGCGAACCGCTGATCCCCGCGCTGACCACCGACATGGAGTTGACAGACCTGGCCTACGGCTTCGACCCGATGACAGAGCGCGCCTGATGCGCGTCTCGCTGTTCATCACCTGCTTCAACGACACGCTGTTCCCGCAGACCGGCCAGGCCGTTGTGGCCGTGCTCGAACGCCTCGGCTGCGAAATGGAGTTCCGCCCGGCGCAAACCTGCTGCGGGCAGATGCACAGCAACTCCGGCTACCGCCCGGAAGCCGTCACCCTGGTGCGCCGCTTCGTGGAGACCTACCGCGACGCGCCGTGCGTGGTGGTTCCGTCCACCTCCTGCACCAGCACCATCCGCAGCCAATACCCCATCCTGGCCGCCGGCGACGCAAAGCTGCTAGACGAGGTGCAGGCGATCATCCCGCGCGTGTTCGAATTCACCGAGTTCCTAACACGCGAGTTGCACATCGAGGACGTGGGCGCCTACTACCCGCACCGCGTCACCTACCACGCATCCTGCAACTCGCTGCGCGGCCTAAAGCTGGGCGGCGCCCCGCACGCGCTGCTCGCCGCGGTGCGCGGGCTGGACCTGGTGGACCTGCCCTCGGTGGAAGAATGCTGCGGCTTCGGCGGCACGTTCGCGGTGAAGAACGCGGAGACCTCGACCGCGATGCTGACGGACAAGATGCGTGCGGTGCTGGCAACTGGCGCCGAGGTGGTGACGGCTGGCGACAATTCCTGCCTGATGCACATCGCCGGCGGGCTCTCGCGCCTGCAGGCCGGCGTGCGCGCGATGCACATCGCGGAGATACTGGCGTGCACGGAGACTTAGCGCCCGGCTCGGCGGGAGAGCGTCAGAAAGCAAGGCCTTCTTTTTCTGAAGAAAAAGAAGCAAAAAGACTTTTCTCCGGCTGTCGCGGACCGTTCCACAGACGCGCGCACAAGGGACAAAAGTTTTTTGGTTCTTTTTTTCAAAAAAGAACTGCTTTCTTCCTGCTTTCTTTTCGAAAACGTGCGCTGACTTAAGGTGCCGGTGCCCAGGCTCAACCGATCGGGACGGTTAGAGGAAAGCAAGGCCTGCTTTTCTGAAAAAAAAGAACTGAGGGCCGCTTGTATCAAAGACGAATTTTCATGGACGCACACACATGAAAGACACCTCCTTCCCCGCGCTCGCCCACGCCGAGCTGCGAAACACCCAGCTCCGCCGCAACATCCGCAAAGCCACCACCACCATCCGCGAGCGCACCGCCCGTGTGGCCGCCGAGCTGCCCGACTGGGAAGACCTGCGCACCGCCGGTGCGGCCATCAAGCAGGCCACAATGCGTGAGCTGGACACGCATCTTCTGCAACTGGAAGAACGCGTCACCGCCGCCGGCGGGCAGGTCCACTGGGCGCGCGACGCGGAGGAAGCGCGCGAGATCATCATCGGCATCACCCGCCGCCACGACGCCACCCGCGTCATCAAGATCAAGTCGATGACCACCGACGAGATCGACCTCAACCCCGCCATGTCCGCCGCCGGCATCGAGCCGGTGGAGACCGACCTCGCCGACATGATCGTGCAGCTCGCCGGCGACACGCCGAGCCACATCCTGGTCCCCGCCATCCATCGTAACCGCGCCGAGATACGCGAGCTGTTCGAAGAGAAATTCGCCCACGGCAAGCTCACCGACAAACCCACCGACCTCACCGCCGCCGCGCGCCGCTATTTGCGCGACAAATTCCTCAATACCGCGGTGGCTATTTCCGGCGCCAACTTCGCCATCGCCGAGACCGGCAGCGTCGGCGTGGTCGAAAGCGAAGGCAACGGCCGCATGTGCCTCACCCTACCGCGCGTGCTCATCTCGCTGATGGGCATCGAAAAGGTGCTGCCCCGCTTCACCGACCTCGAGGTGTTTCTCCAGCTCCTCCCCCGTTCGGCCACCGGCGAACGCATGAACCCCTACACCTCGCTGTGGACCGGCGTGCGCCCCGGCGATGGCCCGCAGGAGTTCCACCTGGTGCTGCTGGACAACGGCCGCACCCGCATTCTCGCCGACCAGGCCGCGCGCGAGACGCTGCACTGCATCCGCTGCTCGCGCTGCCTGAACGTCTGCCCGGTCTACGAACACACCGGCGGCCACGCTTACAATTCCATGTATCAGGGCCCGATCGGCGCCATCCTAACCCCACAGCTGCGCGGCTTCGAGGAGGCCGGCTCGCTGCCGTTCGCCTCCACCCTGTGCGGCCGCTGCTACGAGGTCTGCCCGGTCAAGATCGACATCCCGCGCATCCTTGTCCACCTGCGCGCCGGCGCCACGGAGGTCCGCCGCGCCTCCCACACGCTGGACCCCGAGGCGCTGGCCATGCAGGCCGTGCTGTGGCTGTTCGGCGGCCAGAACCGCCTCCGCCTGGCACAGACCCTGGGCCGCGTCGCCCAGCGCGCCATCGCCCACGACGGCATCATCTCCCGCCTGCCCGGCTCCCTGCACGGCTGGACCGACACGCGCGACTTCCCTGCCCTGCCGCCGGAAAGCTTCCGCGCCTGGTGGAAGAACCGCCCGCCCGCCGGCCAGGAAACCTCAACCCCGGCCACCGCGCGAACCGCCGCGTGAGCGCCCGCGACGAGATCATCGCCCGCATCCGCAACGCTCAGGCAGGCGATCAACCCGGCGCCCCGCCCGTCTCCGCCCCTCCGGAACCCGCCTACCGCCACCGCTGGGACGCCGACCGCACCACCCTCGTCGAACGCTTCTCCCAGCGCCTGTCGGACTACGGCGTCACCATCCTGCACGCCCGCGGTGACGGCGCCATCGCCGAAGTCGCCGCCACCCAGCTCGCTGCCCGCAACATCGCCAGCCTGGTCATCCCCGCCGACCTGCAAGCCACCTGGCGCCCCTCCCACCCCGCACCCACCGAAGACACCAACCTCAGCATCGCCGAACTCGACGCGGCAGGCGGCGTGATGACCGGCTGCCTGCTCGGTGTCGCGGAAACCGGCACCATCGTGCTCGACTGCGGCCCCGGCCAGGGTCGCCGCGCGCTCACACTGCTGCCGGACTACCACCTCTGCGTGGTGCGCGAGAGCAGCCTCGTCGGTATCATGCCCGAAGCCATCCACGCGCTGCACCCACGCGCGCTGCACGGGGCGCCGATCACCTTCATCAGTGGACCTTCGGCGACCGCGGACATCGAGCTGGACCGGGTGCAGGGGGTGCATGGGCCGCGAACGCTTGATGTGATCCTCGTTGCATAAAACAACAGCAAGCAAGCGCTTCTTTTTGAAAAAAGAAGCAAAAACTTTTATTCTCTTTGCTGTGGCTGCCATCTCGCTCGCGGGATGCTCTCCGGCGGACGTGCTGAATGCGACTATTTCGCGCGCAGACCTCACCGTCACCCACAACGTCGCTTACGGCCCTGCGCCGCGCGAGCGCCTCGACATCTACCGGCCAAACACCACAACATCGCTGCCGACCATCATCTTCTTTTACGGCGGCTCGTGGAACGCCGGCAGCAAATCCACCTACCCGTTCGTCGCCGCAACCCTCGCGCGCCTTGGCAACGTCGTCGTCGTCCCCGACTACCGCCTCTACCCGCAGGTGCGCTTCCCCACCTTCCTGCAGGACTGCGCCCGCGCCGTCGCCTGGACGCAGCAGCACCTGCCCGAGCTCCACGGCGACCCGCACCGCGTCTTCGTCATGGGCCACTCCGCCGGCGCCTACAACGCCATCATGCTCGCACTCGACCCGCACTACCTTGCTGACGCAGGCACCAGCCGCGACGCGCTCGCCGGCGCCATCGGCCTGGCCGGCCCCTACGACTTCCTGCCGATCACCGGCCCCGAGGTCCGCGCCGTCTTCGCCCCCGTCCAGGACGGTCCCGCCAGCCAGCCCATCACCTACGCCGACGGCCACGCCCCGCCGCTGCTCCTGCTCGCCGGCAGCGCCGACGACACCGTGCGCCCCCGCAACACCCTGGCCCTCGCCGACCGTGTGCGTGCGCAAGGCGGCAGCGTCGAGGAAAAGATCTACCCGGGCGTCGGCCATATCGGCCTCATCCTGGCCATAGCACCACTTTTCCAGGGCAAGGCGCCGGTGGTGGCTGACGTTGAGGCGTTCGTAGCGGCTCATCAGAAAAAGTAGTGCCAGCGAGCCCTGGCTTGGCTCGTAGGCAAAGAAAGAAAAGCAAGGCCTGCTTTTTTGAAAAAAGCAGCAAAAAACTTTTGGTCCTGCTGTCGCGGAATGTCCTTCAGCGTGCAGCAAGGAACAGAAAACCCTCACGCCCGCTGTCACGGATCTCTCCGCAGCGCGCGACAGCGGAGACAAAAGTTTTTTGGTTCTTTTTTTCAAAAAAGAACTGCTTGCTTCCTTCCTATGCGGCCTTTCCGCCACCCTGGCTGTGGCAAGCTCGCCAGCAGGCTGGGAAGACTCGCCCATCTAGGGCAGAACCCGCCAATCGACTGCAAGGCTTACGATGCTCCGCTCACGCATGAAGGTTCCCACAACCGTCGTCACCGTCGTGCGCGCTATCCTGCCGCGCCTGGTGACGATCTGCGCCCGCCAGCGCATCCTGGTCATCGCGCTGGGCCTGGTGCTGGCCGGGCTATCCCTGTGGGCGGCCAGCCAGCGCCTGGGAGTCACCACGGACACCAGCCTGCTGTTCTCCAACACGCTGCCCTGGAAGCGGACGAGCCAGGTCTTCACCCGCGCTTTCCCGCAGAACGACCATTTGCTGGTCGCCGTCATCGACGCGAGCATCCCCGAGGAGGCGGAGGCCACCGCCACCGCCCTGGCCCAGCGCCTGCGTGACAAGCCGGGCCTGTTCAACAGCGTGATGCAGCCCGACAGCCTGCCCTACCTGCAGCACAACGCCTTTCTGCTGATCGGCACCAAGCAGTTGCAGGACCTGCTGGACCGTACCGTGGATGCGCAGCCCTTTCTCGGCCAGCTGATCGCCGACCCCAGCATGCGCGGCTTATTCTCCGCTCTCTCGCTGGTGGCCGAGGGCGCCAGCCGCGGCGTGGACGCCGGCAGCCTGGCCCCTGCCCTGCACCAATTCGACACTGCGCTGGGCAAGGCGGCCGACGGCCACGCTCAGCCGCTGTCCTGGGAGAACCTGCTGGCCGGCCCGCTCGCCAAGCAGGCCGGCCGCTTCCGCTTCGTCACCGCCAAGCCGGTGCTGAACTACGCCGCCTTGGAGCCGGGCGGCGATGCGGCCGACTTCATGCGCGCGGCGGCCGCCAAGCTGCCCTACATCGCCGACCACACCGCCCGCATGCGCATCACCGGCTCCGTCGCACTGGACGACGAGGAGTTCTCCACCGTCGCCCAGGGGGCCGAATGGGGGTTGGGCGGCAGCCTGATCCTGGTGTTCGTGTGGCTGTTCGCCGCGGTGCGCTCCTGGCGCCTGACGGTGCCCATCATTGCCACGCTGCTGCTGGGCCTGTTCCTGACCACCGGTTTCGCCGCACTCGCGGTGGGCACGCTGAACCTGATCTCGGTGGCCTTTGCCATCCTGTTCGTGGGCATCGCGGTGGATTTCGCCATCCAGTTCACCGTGCGCTTCCGCGAACGCCGCCACGTGCACCCCGACATGATCGAGGCGCTGGGCGAGACCGGCCGCAACTCCGGCTCGCAGATCCTGGTGGCCTCGCTGGCCACCGCCTGCGGCTTCCTCGCCTTCACGCCCACCGAGTTCGTGGGCGTGGCCCAGCTCGGCATCATCGCCGGCGGCGGCATGCTGATCGCGTTCATCTGCACGCTGACGTTCCTGCCCGCCATGCTGGTGCAATTCCGCCCCCGCCGCGAGAAGCGCGAGGTGGGCGTTATGGCGCTGCGCCGGCTCGAACCGGTGGTGCGCCCGCTGCACCTGCCCATCCTGATCGTCTTCACCCTGCTGGCTCTGGCAGGTGCCGCGCTGACCGCCACCATCCCGTTCGATGGCGACCCGCTGCACACCAAGAACCAGCACACCGAGGCGGTGGAGACGCTGAACGACCTGATGGGCAGCCCGGTGACCAGCCCCTACACGATCGACGCGCTCACCCCCTCGCTGGCCTCCGCCGCCGCGCTGACCGAACGCGTGAGCCACCTCTCCACCGTGGAGGGCGCGCTCTCGCTGAACAGCTTCATCCCCACCGACCAGACGGCCAAGCTGGCCATCATCGCCGACGCCGCCGGCATCCTGGGTCCCACCCTCTCGCCGCCGGCGCAAACGCCGCCGGTGGACGCGGCCGGCCTGCGTGCCTCGGCCAAGGCGCTGGCCGCCAAGCTGGACGCCACCATCGCCAAGCTCGGCAGCAAGCTCGCGGCCGACGACCCGTTGCGCGCCATCGCCGCGGACGCAGGCCGCCTGGCCCACGCCGACGACGCCACCCTGCTGGCCGCCAACAGCGCCCTGGTGCGCTTCCTGCCCACCCAGCTCGACCGCCTGCGCGTGGCCCTGGCCGCCAAGCCGGTGACCCTGGCCGACGTGCCAGACGAGCTGAAGCACCAGTGGATGCTGCCGGATGGCCAGGCACGCCTACAGGTGCTGCCCACCCCTGCGATCAACAGCAGCCACGCCATCCGCACGTTCGTGGACCAGGTGAGCGAGGTGGTGCCCAACGCCACCGGGTCGGCGATGTGGATCGTGCGCAGCGCGCAGACCATCATCCGCGCCTTCAGCATCGCCGCTGTCAGCGCACTGCTGGCCATCGCCGTCATCCTCTCCCTCGCACTGCGCCGGGTGGCCGACGTGTTGCTGGTGATGGCGCCGCTGCTGGTGTCCTCGCTGCTGACCGTGCTGGTGATCCGCTCGGTCGGCATCAGCCTGAACTTCGCCAACATCATCGCCCTGCCGCTGCTGCTGGGCGTGGGCGTCTCGTTCAACATCTACTTCATCATGAACTGGCGGTCCGGCATCACGAAGTTCCTCGGGTCGGCCACTGCGCGCGCGGTGATCTTCTCGGCGCTGACGACGGGCACGGCGTTCGGCTCGCTTGCGCTCTCGGCGCACCCGGGGACGGCCAGCATGGGAACGCTGCTGCTGATCAGCCTGTTCTGCACGGTAGCGACCACGCTGCTGTTCGTGCCGGCGCTGCTGGCGAGCATTCCGCGGCCGCACGTGATTTTGGGTGGTTTGGACAAGGAGTAAGCAAGCGGTTCTTTTTTGAAAAAAAGAACCAAAAAACTTTTGTTCCCCTGGATGCACGCTGAAGGAAACTCCACGACAGCCAGACCAAAAGTTTTTTGCTTCTTTTTTTCAAAAAAGCAGGCCTTGCTTTCTTCTCTTTCGGCGAGCGTCAGAACCCAGGATCGCTGGTATCACACCGATTGGCGTTGTTGCTGACGCATAGAAAACAAGCAGTCCTTTTTCGAATAAAAGGACCAAAAAGACTCCGCTGTCGCGCGCTCTCCGGAGAGATCCGCCACAGCGGAGTCAAAAGTTTTTTGCCTCTTTTTTCACAAAAGAAGGCCTTGCTTGCTTTGGAACTGTCAACCTTCAGGCCGGTTGTTACCAAACGGCTGCCAGGGCGAACTTTGCAGACGCACACTACGTCAGAACATAACCAGCGCTGCTATCCCACCCTAACCGTATCGCCTGCCCGCTCGCCCATCCGCGTCCCGCGCACGCAAGCACCGCGCCCACTTGGGTGTTCGCCTGCACCAGCCAGTGTCCACCCCAGGCGCGCACGCCTGAGACGATGCCGTCCAGCACGTTGTCGGCCGTCTCCGCCGCGCCCAGCACACGCACCCATTCCGGCCGCAGGCATAATGTCAGCGGGCTGCCGAGCGTCGGCCGTGGCGCGTCCGCCCCGGCCGCCTGCGCAAAGCGCGCACCGCCGGCCGACCACACGAACCCGCCGGCGCGCACCTCCCGCACGTGGCCCGTCAGGATGCTGGCAGGCCCGGTCAGGTGTACGCTGGCCACGTCGCGCGGCTCGTCGTGCACGCTGGCCGGGGCGCCCGCCTGCAGCACGCGCCCGCAGGCGAGCAGCACCAAGTGGTCGGCGCACCACGCCATTTCCGGCTGGCGCGTGGTAAACACCACCGTGCGGCCGGCCTGGGCGTGGTAGCGCAGCACGTCCTGCAAGCGCGCGCATGCTTCGGGCGCCAGGCCCGCGCCGGCTTCGTCTACCAGGATTGTCGCCGTCGCCCGCGCCAGCCGCGCGGCCGTCAGCGCCAGCAGCCCTTCGCCGTGCGTCAGGTCGGCAACCTTGCTGTCTGCCAGCCTGGCGAGGCCGAGCTGGTCGACAAGCGCTTCGCACTCCGCGCGCCCGGCTCGCCCAGCAAGACGATGCAGCGCGGCACCTAGTCTCGCGTCCGGCGACAACGACTCTCCCGGACTGAGCAGTGCCACGCTGCGCTGCGCCGGGCGTACCCGGGCGAGGTCCGCGCCGTCGCGCAGCACCGCGCCGCGTTCCAGCTTCAGCAGTCCGGCGATGGCGGCCAGCAGTGTCGTCTTGCCGGCGCCCGCGTCGCCCAGGACGGCGGTGAGCGCGCCGGCGGGCGCGGTGAACGAGACGTCCTCGAGTGCCGTCCGTTTGCCGAGGAGGACGGTGACGCCGCGTACGGATAGGCCGGTCATGGGAGCGGCTTTACGGGGTCACCAGAAAGGAAGAAAGCAGTTCTTTTTTGAAAAAAAGAACCAAAAAACTTTTGTCTCCGCTGTCGCGCGCTCGCCGGAAAAATCCGCGACAGCCGCAACAAAAGTCTTTTGCTTCTTTTCTTCAGAAAAGCAGGCCTTGCTTCCTTACGGCTGCCCACTCCCCCCGGCAGACCCATAAACCTGCCCGTTCGCGTAACTGGCGTCCGCCGCCGCCAGCTGCACGTAGATCGACCCGAGCTCCGCCGGCTGCCCGGGCCGCCCCAGCGGCGTCTTGCTGCCGAAATGTTCCAGCTTTGGCTGTGCCGCGCCGCCGCTCACCTGCAGCGGCGTCCAGATCGGGCCGGGTGCCACGCCGTTCACCCGGATGCCCTTCGGCCCCAGCTGCTTGGCCAGCGACTTGATGAAGTTCATCGTCGCCGCCTTGGTCTGTGCGTAATCGTAGAGGTCCGGCGTCGGGTCGTAAGCCTGCTCGGACGTGGTGGCGATGATGGTGGCCCCCGGCGGCATGTGTGGCAGCGCCGCCTTGATGATCCAGAACGGCGCGTAGATGTTGGTCTTCATCGTCCAGTCGAACTGCTCGGTGGAGATGTCCAGGATCGACGCGTGCGCCTGCTGACGGCCGGCGTTGCTGACCAGGATGTCGAGCCCGCCCAAGCCTTGCACGGCTTGGGCCACCATCTGCTGGCAGAAGGCCTCGTCACGCAGGTCGCCGGGGATGGCCATGCCGCGGCGGCCAGCCTGCTTGATGATCTCCATCACCTCCTGAGCGTCCGGCTCCTCGTAGGGCAGGTAGTTGATGGCGACGTCGGCACCCTCGCGGGCGAAGGCGATGGCGGCGGCGCGACCCATGCCGGAATCGCCGCCGGTGATCAGCGCGCGCCGGCCGAGCAGTCGGCCGGAGCCGCGGTAGCTCGTCTCGCCGTGGTCGGGCCGGGGGTGCATCTTGCCGGCCAGGCCCGGCCAGGTCTGCGACTGCTCACGGAACGGCGGGCGCGGGTATTTGTCGGTGGGGTTGGTCAGTGGCTGCGCGGTGGGCGCCGGTTCGGACGCGGTCGGCTGCGCCAGGGCCGGCGCGGCGGCGGCGGCGGCGACCAGGCCTAGCCCGGCGCTGCTCACCATCTGCCGGCGCGACATCGGGCTCGGGTCGGTTTTGTCCATGATGCATCTCCGTGCGCGGGAGAGCACAGAACGCCGTGTGTGGTAGCGGTTCTTTACGTTGGCGGCAGAAGCAAGCGCTTCTTTTTCGAGAAAAAGAAGCAAAAAGCTTTTGTCGCGGCTGTCGCGGTTCTGTCCGGCGAGCGCGCGACAGCGGAGACAGAAGTTTTTGGTTGTTTTTTCAAAAAAGAACCGCTTGCTTTTGCCTAAGCCGCAGCCTTCGCGCGCCGACGCCGAGGCGCAGGCGACTCCTCCCCTCCAACCGGCGCCGCGAACCGCTCGAAGCTCGCCAGGTAATCCCGCGCCATCGCCGTCTGGTCGCTGACCGCCGGGATGCCGGAGCATAGCGCCTTGTGGAGCACCTCGTCGGCCGCTTCGGACATCGCGCGTGCCAGGTCGGTGGGGTCGCCGGCGCGGAAGTGCAGGCCGGAGCGGCGGTTGGGCACCTTTTCCGCCATGCCGCCGATGCCGGTGCAGATCACCGGGCGGCCGGCGGCGTACGCCTCCTGGATCACCACCGGCGAGTTCTCCCACCAGGTGCTGGGCGTCAGCACGTAGTCGCAGCCCAGCATCAGCTTGCGCACGTCGGCGTTGTCGTAGGGGCCGGCGTAGGTGGCAAAGGCGTGCTTCTCGAACGTGGTCTCGAAGCGGCTGACGAACGCGGCTTCCTGGCCGATGATGTTGCCGTGCACGCGGATGCGCAGCTTGCGGGCGATGTCGGGCTGGCCTGCCAGCAGGTCGATGGTGTCGAGCAGGATGTCGGCACCTTTGAACGGCGTGATCTGGCCGAAATAGCCGAACGTCCAGGGCCGGCCCTCGAAACCCTGGCCGGACACGCCGAAGCCGCCGCCGGGTGCAAGCGGGCTCTGCTGGCCGGGCGTGCCGTCGGTGCGCAACCCGTTCTCGATGACCACGAACTTCTCGCGCGGCAGGCCCCAGGCGATCATCCGGTCGGCGAGGAAGTGGCTGGGCGAGATGAAGCCCGCGGCCGGCATCAGGGCGGACTGGATCACCTGCTTGCGGGCGGCGAATTGCTGCCGGCTGTGCTCGGGGAAGCAGGTGGCGCAGGCGACCGGGCTGGCCATGTTGCACAGGCGGCGCGCCGGGCGGGTGACCATCTGGCCGTGATGTGCGCAGATCGCCAGAAACTCGTGCAGCGTCACGGTGAACGGAATGCTCGTCTCGGCGGCCAGCGCGCGCAGGCTGTTGGTGCCGACCTGCAGGAAGTGGTGGAAGTTCACCAGCCGCACGTCCTGCTGGACCAGGATCGCCTTGAGCTGGCGCCAGATGTCGCCGGCCGAGAGCTGGTAGAAATGGTCGTAGCGCTGCTGGTCGCTGACCAGCACGAACTCGCGGTCCGAACCGAGCATCAGGCGGGAGCGGTCCTGGGAGGGGCAGACGGCGATGAAGATTGCGTCCGTGCCGATCCGACGCAGGCCCTCGTAGAGCGAGTAGGCGGCGATCTCCGCGCCGCCCTTGCTGATCGAGGGGTGGGTGTGGGCGACGATGGCGATCGGGCCGCTTACGCCGGGCGGCGTGGCCCCGCCGGCGGTGGAGACGCTGTCCGGCATCAGGCGGTGACCCGGCGGCGCGGCCTGGCACCCGCAGGGCCCGCCGCTGGACGTACTGCCTCGCCAGTGCCGCCGGCCGCCGCCGGCTGGCCGGGAGGCACGGACCCGCCGGCGTGGACGGTGCCGCCGGCCGCGGCCGGCTGATCGGGACGCACGGACTCGCCGGTGTCTAGCGTGCCGCCGTGCCCTGCCGGCTGGCCGGGACCGACCGGTTCGCCGGCACACACAGTCGCGCCGGCGCCGACCGGCACGTTGGTGCGGACCGGCTCGCCGGCACGCATCCGTGCCGCGGCACGGACCGGCGCGGCCGATCGGTAGACCGCGGCGTTGATGGCTTCGGCCACCTTCGTCGCGTGCGTCACCCGCGTGCAGCCGGCGGCGTCGTGCTGCACGGCGTAGGCGGGTGCAGCCACCAGCAGGCCGTTGTCGCGGTAGTAGCCGCCCATGAAGGCCGGTGCGGTTTGCGCCCAGCGCGCCAGCGGCCCGGCGGACCAGGCGAAGCAGCGTGCCGAGACGCCCGGCTGCCCGGACGCATCTGCCTCCACCTCGAAGAACACCAGCCCGGCCTGCTCGTCGGCCAGCGCGTCGCGCGCCCGAGCCCAGCCAGCCGCGCGCAGGAACACGCCGGCGGCGCAGAAGACGAAACGCTGCACGCCGGTCGCGCGCAGGATCTCCGGCAACAGGGCAAAGGCGTGGGCGGCGTCGTCGATCACCAGCAGGCTGCAGGCGACGGCCGCCCCCTGGATCGCCTGGAACTCGCGAAACAGCCACAGCGCGTCGGACCGGTTGGACCTCGACGCGGCGACGAACACCACCGCCTCGATTGCGCCGCCGGTGCGGCATTGCTGAGCCAGCTCCTCGAACAGCAGGAACAGGTCGCAGCGGTCCTCCGGCAGCACCAGCACCATCGCGCGGCGGGCAGGCGCCGCACTCAGCACCACCGGCGGGTTCATCGCCGCGCGCTCGGCCTGGATGGCCGCGGCGGCGAAGCGCGGGAAGAACGCCTCGTCCTGCAGCGCCGGGAAGAACAGCAGCGCATCCTCCACGCTGGCGGAGTGGCCGAGCCTGCGGAACAGCGCCGTGTCCACCGCCCAGTTGGCCGAGGCGCCGCCCTGAAAGACGATCTTGAGCACCGGGTCGCTGAAATCCTCTGCCTCCGCGGCGCCGGCGAACATCCCCACGAAGCCGGCGCGGTCCACCATGCGGCTTCCGCCCGGATAGGCCGCCAGCAGGTCCGGCCGCGGCTTCCAGAACAGGCTCTCGCGGTCGGCCGACATCACCCGGGCACCCACGCGCAGGCGCAGCGTCTCGACGCGCTTCATCGGGCTGAGCACCCAGCCCTCCACCAGACAGCCGAGGCCGGGCACCAGCAGGATGCGGTCGATGGAACACGCGGTGGCGAACCACTGCGCCGGCGTGCGGGTGGGCAGCCAGCTCTCCAGCGTGGTCATCATCCGCTGCAGCGAGGCGGTCCGCCCGTCGCCGAAGCAGCGTTCGCGGATGCCCTCGTACTCGCCGATCAGCTCGTCCGAGGTGATCATCCGCAGCGGCGTGTGGGACTTGAGGTGGAAGCGGCACTCCCGGCCGAAATAAAGGTAGAGCTCGGTGGTGGCCGAGTTCGGCTTCCAGGCGGAGGACGAGATGAGGCCGACCACGCCGTAGCAGTCGGCCGGCAGGTCGTCGCGCGCGTAGCTCATCACCGCGACGGCGGCGGGGTATTTCTGCCGTTCGGCGACCACCGCGCTGAACTCGTGCAGGTGACCGCGCCGCATCCAGCCCATGAACCAGACCTGGCCGTGGCTGTCGACGGCCAGCGTCTCGACGTAGCCCTGCAGGCCTTCCGGCGACGGGCGCAGCCCCTCCAGCACCATCGGGTCGGCGGCAGCGCGCAGTTCGTCGAGCAGCAGCTCGAAATCCGCCGTGGTGCTGGGCTGCTCCGGCAGCCTCTCCTCGTCCAGGCGGGCCACCAGCTCGCCCAGGGTGGGCAGGGCACCCGCACTCGGCAGCAGGTGGCCGGTGTCGGCGACACGGATGCTGAGGACGTCGTCCGGATCGTCGAGGTATGCCGAGAGGCTGCGCATCGCGTCGCCGCCGAAACTGAAGCCGGCGCGCACCGCCAGGCCGAGGCCTGCGGAGATGTCGTCGCGGTCGGAGTCGCACACCGTCTCGGCCACCGCGTGCTCGCCCACGCACAGCAGCAGGCGCACCGGGGCGCGCGGGTCGGCGTGGTCCACCGCCCAGCCACGCACGCCCTGGGTCGCGTCGAACAGGTCGATGAAGCCGCTATGCGGGGCGACGGGTGCTTGCAGGTCGGTGCCTACCAGGATCAACGCCAATCGTCCTTTGTTGCAGCTTGACGCGACCTAGCATTAGGCAAGGCAAGCAAGCAGTTCTTTTTTGAAAAAAAGAACCAAAAAACTTTTGGTCCCTTGATTGTGCCGTGCGGGGGAGTCCGCGACAGCCGTGACAAAAGTCTTTTGCTTCTTTTCTTCAGAAAAGAAGAGTCTTGCTTATTTTTTCAGCAATCTCCGGCACGCCGCCAGCACGTCGCGCGGCCGCAGCCCGGTCAGGCAAGCCATCTCCCGCGGGCAATCCGACGCGAACTCCAGGTAGCACGGGCTGCACGCCATCCTGCGCCGGATCGCCACCGCCTGCGCGCCCAGCGGCGCCCATTCGGCAGCGTCCACCACGCCGGAATGGATGCCCACCGTCGGCAGGCCGAGGCAGGCCGCCAGATGCTGCGGCCCGCTGTTGTTGCCCACGAACAGCACGCAGGCGCGCATCACCTGGGCCAGCTCGGCGAGCCTGACGCGGCCCACCAGCGACTCCGCCATGCCGACCGACGCGATGCGGCGCAGGATGTCCTCGGCGATCGACGCCTCCTCCGGCGCGCCCACCAGCACGCTGTGCAGGCCGTCCTCCGCCAGCAGGTCGATCAGCCCGGCGTAATGCGACGCCGGCCACTGGCGGATGGCGTTGCCCACGCCGGGGTGCACGCAGACGATGGGGCGGGCGCGGAAGGCAGCCGGCAGGGCTGCCAGGGCGGCGGGCGGGCTTGCCTCGCGGGGGACGGCGAGCGCGGGCGGCGGGTCCGCGCGGCAGGCATCGGCCAGCGCCGAGACGAGCTGGACCAGGCGCTCGGATACGTGGGCGCGCTTGGCGGCCAGCTGCTCGTCGCCCTCCCATTCCAGCGCCACGTCGAGGAAGCCGAAGCGGCCCTGGTGGTCGTAGCCGGCGAGGAAGCCAGCGCCGGTATGCTGCAGCACACCGCGGGTGTCGGGGTGCATGCGGAGGTCGATGGCGAGGTCGTAGGCGGCGGGTGCCAGGCGTGCGGCGAGCGCGCGCAGGGCGGTCTCGTCCACCGGCCTTGCGCCCTCGGCGGAGCGGGCGTGGAAGAAGTCGAACACGATGGTCTCGGCGATGGCGGGCTCGGCGCTGGCCAGCTGGGCGGTGGCGGACGGCGCCAGCAGGTCGATCCTGGCGGCGGGGAAGTGGCGCCGCAGGCTGCGCAGGGCGGGCAGCGCGGTAAGGAAGTCGCCGATGTGGTCGAGCTTGAGGACCAGGATGCGGCGCACCGTCTCGGCCAGCGGGCCGCGGCGGCCGGCATGCAGCAGGATGGCCGGTTCCGGGTCGGCCGCGTAGTCGTCGGCGCGCGCTTCGAGGTGCGGGTTGCGGTAGGGGTCGCCGCGCAGGAACGTGGTGCGCCAGGCGCCGGCGAAACGCTGCTCGTCGTAGCTGTCCTGCAGGGCGGCGCGGCTGGCCAGCTCGTGGTGGGTCAGCGTCGCGTGCGGCGTGTAGAGCACGGCGAGCCCGGCCTGGCGGGCGCGCAGGCAGAAATCGACGTCGTTGTTGACCACGCTGTGCGCCTCGTCGAAGCCGCCGAGCCGGGCGAACACCTCCGCGCGCACCATCTGGCAGGCGCCGGTCATCGCGGCGACCTCGCGCGTCACCGTGGCCAGGCCGAACGGGCCGGGAGCGGCAGCGTCGGCGAAGCGGAAGGCGTGGCGGGCATGGCCGTCGGCGAGGTATTGGCCGGCGTGCTGCACCAGGCCGTCTGGATAGAGCAGGCGGGCGCCGACCACGCCCACGTCCGGGCGCTGCGCGTGCTCCAGCATCGCCTCCAGCCAGCCGGGTGCGGGCGCCTCGACGTCGTCGTTGAGGAACAGCAGGAACTCGCCGCTGGCCGAGCGGGCGCCCTGGTTGTTGAAGCGCGACCAGTTGAACGCGCCCGGCATGTCCACCACCAGGTCGGCATGCGCGCGCAGCCAGGCGCGGTCCTCGGCCTGGTGCGGCTTCGTGTTGTCCACCACCACGATCTCCACCTCGCGTCCGTCCGGCACGGCGGGCGCGGTGGTGGCGCGGATGGACGCGATGGCGGCGCGCACCAGGCCGCGCGCGGCGCAGGTGGGCATGACGACCGAGACGCGCCCGGGCACCGGTCCGCGCCTGCGGCGGGCGGGCGGCGCGGGTGCGGCCAGGTCGCGCTGCACGCGCCAGGTGCCGGGGACTGTGCCCGGGCGCAGCGTGGCGGCAACGGCGCGGCGGGTCATGGCGGCCTGCAGGGCGGCGCGCTCCTCCGCGGCGCTGTCGGCCGCGCCGCCGAGGCTGCACAGGATGCGGGGGACGCTGGCGATGGCGCCGGCCTGCTCGGTCAGGCGCAGCACCAGGTCGTAGTCTGAGGCGGCGGCCAGCGCGTTGTGGGTCAGCCCCGCCCGGTCCAGGAGCATGGAGGCGGCGCACCAGGCGCGGCCGAGATAGTTGGTGGAAACCAGCAGCTCGGGCGACCACGCGGGCTTGAGGCGCGGCTGGACAGCGGATTGCGCGCGGTCCTGGCACAGCTCGTCGGCGTAGATGAGGCCAGCGTCTCGGCTGGCGGCGCTTTCCAGCGCGAACTCCAGGAGCGCGTCGGCACCGAGCCGGTCGCCAGGACGCAGCCGCATGGCGTAGGCCGGCCGGCTGGCGGCCAGGATGGCCGTTCGGGGCCCGTTCGTCCGGGGTTCGTGCGTGCCGGGTTCGTTCGTCCCAGGTGCGTGCGTGCCGGGTTCGTGCGTGCCGGGCGCGTCCGGCTTGCGGCTGATCCTCCGGCTCTCGCCTTTCCTGAGGCTGACGGGGGCCTTTCCGATGGCGGCCGCCGCGGCTCGCGCAACCGCCGGAGCTGCCGTCGTGCTGGCCACGGCGGAGCGGCCTTTCGCCTTGGGCCTGCCAAGCTGCGAGGGCGAGCCGTCGGTCACCACCGTGATGCGGCCCGCCGCGCCCAGCCACTCCGGCAGCGCACGCATCGTCTCGGCTGCAGCCTGGTCCGGCACCACGACGCGCGCCGCCCAGTCCTGGTAGGCCTGGGCGTGCAGGCTGCGCAGCGTGGCCGCCACCGCCTCGGGCTGGCATGCGGCGCCGGGTGCAGGGGCCAGGACGATCTCGAAGCGGGGCTGCCAGAGGTCGCGCCGCAGCAGTCCGAGCAGGCAGGCCGCCTCGGCGGGCGGCACGGAATGGCGGATCCGGCTGTCGGGCGGCAACACCCCGGCCGGCTCGACGAGGACCCGGAAGCTGCGCTCCGTCTCGGCCGCATGGAGCGGAGCAGCGTCGGTTCGGGTAGCGTCGGTTCGGGCAGCGTCCGTTTTGGCAGCGTTCGTTTTGGCAGCGTTGGTTCGGGCACCGTTCGTTCGGCCGGCGTCGGTTCGGGCAGCGTCCGCCGGACCAGCGTCGGGCCCTGCCGGCACGGTCTGCGACGCAGCGCGGCCAGCCGCGTACGCCACCACGCGGATGCGGTGCTCGCCCTCCGGCAGGCTGGCGGGCGGCAGCACCATGCCGTAGCCGGACAGCAGCGAGCCCTCGTAGTCCGGAAAGGCCGCGCCGATGTCCTCCCGGCGCATGCCCAGATGCGCATGGCCGAGCAGCGCGTCGTCGCAGAATACGCTGACCCGTGCGATGCCGTGCCGCGCCAACGCCCAGCCGGAAACGGCCAGCGCGCCGCCCACCTGTACGCGCATCAGGCCGCCCTCGCCCACCGCGCCGTCGAGCTCGAGGAGCAGGTCGGGCGTGGCCTGCTGGCCGTTCGCCGGGGACGGGTGTGTGGCAGAGCGAGCCTCCGCGACCTCGGCTGGGGAGGCCAGCGCCGGGAAAGTGGCCGCGGACGGGCGGAAGCCGGCCAGTTCCTGACGCGAGCCGGCCAGCACCACGCTCTCCTGCACCAGATGCGCGCCCGCAACGCCGGTCACGTGCAGGACCAGCCGGTGTGCGCCCTGCGCGGGCGGGCGGGCCAGGGTGGCGGCAAAGCTGAAGCCGCACGGCGCCGCGCTGCCTTGCGGTGCCGCAACCGCCTGCTGGGCTGCACCAGCCTGCTGTGCCGCGCCGGCCTGCGCTGCCACCACCGTCTTCGGTGCTGCGGCCGTCCTCGTTGCCGCAACCGCCTTCGCTGCGGCAACCGCCTTCCGTGCCACGCCCGCCTTCGATGCCGCACCCGCCGTCGGTGGCGCACCGGCCTGCTGTGCCGCACCCGCCTGCGGTGCCAACGTCGCAGCGGTGCGGTCCAGCTTCGCCTGGCCCAGCGACACCCCGTCCAGCACCACCTCTATGCCGGCCACGCCGCCTGGCGCGGCCGCCCAACCTTCCAGCTGCAACGCGCCGTCGGAGCCGAGGTGGCTGAGCGTGCAGACGCAGGTGACCGCCGGCTGTTGCAGGGCCGCGTTGGCGCCAGCCCCAGCCTGGATGTCTGCCCGCATGGGGGCGCGGGGCGGCAGGATGACCGGCACGATCGCCTGGCGCACATGCCCGGCCTCGTCGGCGGCGCGCACTCGCACGTAGCCGGGCCCGGGCGGCAGGCCCTGGTCCAGGCGGCGGGCCAGCGCGAAGCCGGACTGGCCGGCATTGCCGTAGGTCGGGTGTGCCGCCGCGATGTCCGGCCGCGGCTGGCCGTGCCGCGCCTCGCCCAGCTCCACCTCGGCCGGATTTGTTTCGTCGGCGGCCGCCTCGCCGGCCTGCCCGGCACCCGGCGCGTTGCAGCCGAGTGTCACCCGGACCGACCGCATCGGCCCGGCGCTGACCGCCCAGCCACGCACCCGCAACACGCGGCCGGCATCGACCACTGCCTCTTCGACCGCCAGGCGGACCGGCCAGGCGGTCTCAGCCGCGCCCGGCGCGCTGCCCGCCGCCTCGCCTGCCCCGCCGGGCGGCTTGAGCTGCACCCCCTTGCGGCCCACCTCGCCGCCGGCGCCGCGCACGGTCACCGTCAGCTGGCCGGCGGCGGACGGCGGCAGCGGGCTCGGCACCTGCGCCGCAAAGGTGAAGCCGCAATGGTCCACGTGGCGGTAATGCGGGAAGCTGCGCGCCACGTCCGGCCGCGGCAGGCCGTAACGGGCGTGGGTGAGTCTGACGCCGTCCAGCGAGACGGACACGTCGCCGATGTCGGCCGGCGCGATCGCCCAGCCGGCGCCCTGGATGGTGCCGCCGGCCACCAGTGCCGCACCCGGCTTGGGCTGCTCGATGGTGATCAGCACGAAGCCCTCGCCGGCGGCCTGCGCGTCCACGCCGGGGTTGCGCGCCGGCGCGGTGGAGGCGCCGGGGATGGCGACCAGCGTGCGCAGCCACTCCGCCCAGCTCGGTGCCGCGCGCAGCACGTCCTCGGCGCGCCGGGGCACGCGCACCAGCCGGAACAGCCAGTCGAGCTGCTCGGGCGTGGGCGAGCGGCAAGCGGCCTCGTGCGGCAGGGGGCGGCCGGCGGCTAGGCGGTCCAGCACCACGCTCTGGAACTCGCCCGAGCCCATCAGGGCGCGGATGAAGGCGCCGACCGGGCTGCTTTTGGCGTCGGCGATGACGAAGGAGCTCTCCGGGTCGCGGCCGAGGAAGACCTGGTAGCCGAGCAGCACGTCGCGGTCGGTGCCGCCGGCCTCGGCCGCCGGGGTGAAGGCGAGGCCGGGCGGGACGGGTGCCGCGCCCAAATCCTCGCCGGGGCGGAAGCCTCTCGGCCGGGTCTCACTCAAGGGCTGCAGGCTCCGGTCACTGTTGGCGATAGATACCGGGGGCGATAGCAAGGAAGGAAGGCCTTCTTTTTCGAGAAAAAGAAGCAAAAAGCTTTTGTCGCGGCTGTCGCGGGAAGCTGAAACGATACGTTTCAGGCGGCGGGTCTGACGAGGGCAAAAGTTTTTCGGTTCTTTCGAAGAAGAACTGCTTGCTTACGTCCAGGGTAGCCCCTCGGACTGCCACCCATCCACCACGCCGCGCCGCCCGCGTTCGTCTGGATGCCCCTCGAAGCCTCCCGCCACGTTGAAGCAGGCGGCATACCCGGCCGCCTCGGCACACTGCGCCGCGGCCAGGCTGCGCACGCCGCTGCGGCAGATGAAATACGCTGACTGGCCGGGGGTCAGACCTGCCTTGCGCAGCTCGTCCAGGAAAGCCGGGTTGATTGCGCTGGTGGGAAACTGCCACGACACCAGCAGCGGCTGCTTGCCTGCCCGCGCCAGGTCTGGGACGCCCACATGCTGCCATTCCGCCGGCGTGCGCACGTCCACCAGTTGCGCGCCGGGCTCGGCCAGGAGCGCGTCCCAGGCCAGCTTCGGAGACACGTCATCCACCATGCTGGGCATCCGCCTTTCATCGACCACGGCACGGAAGCTGCCTGCTGGCGGCGAAGAACACAAACCGCGGATCAAGCGCAGGCAAGGCAGGTATAGTCCGGCCGCTGACAGGCCGTAACAGCCGTCCGGGACGTTGGCATGTGCAAGTAAAAAACATCTGTTGTTGAAAAACGAACTAAAAAACTTTCGTTCTCTCGGGCACCCGCCTGAAGAGACTCCGCGACAGCCGCGACAAAAGCTTTTTGCTTCTTTTTCTCGAAAAAGAAGGCTTTGCTTTAGCCTGCCTTCAGCCGCCAGCCAGCAGCCCCGGTCCGCTGTGGCGCCGACGATACGAACAGTTAAAATCTAACCCGGGACCGCCCTCCGGCAGATTTTGCAGGCGGCGGCGCCGTCGGGTTTCGGAGTAGGTTTGCGGCCTGCTGCCGATCACGAACCGATTCTTGCCGGGATGGCCGACATGGAGCTGCAACCACGCCGGGCCGCATTGCGGTGAGCGCCGCGGTCGACCTCTGGCGCTTCACGCCGCACGGCTTCTGCCTGGCCTGGCAACCGGGGCTGATCTGGCTGCAGGCGGCGTCCGACCTGCTGATCGCCGGCGCCTACTTCTCCATCCCGGCGGCGCTTCTCACCTATCTGCGCCGCCGCGACGGCCTGGCCTACAAGCCGATCGTCTTCCTGTTCGCCGCCTTCATCATGGCGTGCGGCACCACCCACATCCTGGGCGCCGTCACCTTGTGGGTGCCGGTCTACTGGCTGGATGGCGGGATGAAGGCGCTGACCGCTGTGCTGTCGGTGGCAACTGCCGTCGCACTCTGGCCGTTGCTGAACAGGATGCTCGCTTTGCCGTCTCCGGCACACCTGCGGGATGTCAACCAGGCATTGGAGCGCGAAATCACCGTGAGCCGCGAGATGGCCGTCCGGCTGCAGGAGAGCGAGGAGCGCCGGACGCTGATCTACCAGCGCACGCCGGCTTCGGTGCACGCCGTCGACCACCGCGGCACGTTGATCGACGTGAGCGACCGCTGGCTGGAATTGGTGGGCTACGGGCGGCACGAGGTAATTGGCCAGCCGATCTTCGGCTTCTACGCAGCCGAGAGCGCCGAGCCGGCGCGCGACCACCTGGAGGCTCTGCGCGCCGGCAGCGGCCTGCTGACCGGCGAGCGCCGGATGCGCTGCCGGGACGGGCGGATCCTCGACGTCGAGATGGTGCTGGAGGTGGAGCGCGACCGTGACGGGCAGCTGCTGCGCGTGCTGTCCGCCGTCACCGACGTGACCGGCCGCAAGGAGACCGAGGCTGCGCTGCGCGCCAGCGAGGAGCGCCTGCACCACGCCCAGAAGATGGAGGCGGTGGGCCAGCTCACCGGCGGCATCGCGCACGACTTCAACAACCTGCTGACCACCATCATGGGCTCGCTGGAGTTGCTGCAGCAGCGCGCGCTGGTCGACGACCGTGCCAACCGGCTGGCCGGCAACGCGCTGGACGGCGCGCGCCGGGCTGCCCGCCTCGTCAGCCAGCTGCTCTCCTTCTCCCGCCGGCAGTTGCTGCTGCCCGAGCCGTTCAGTCCGTCCGACGTGGTCGCCGGCATCCACGACCTGCTGGCCCAGACCTTGGGCGACCGGATCCGGCTGGACGTGAGTGCCGCGGACGGGCAGTGGCGCGCGTTCGCCGATCCCCACCAGGTGGAGTCCGCGCTGCTGAACCTGGTCATCAACGCGCGCGACGCGGTCGCCGGCGCGGGCACGGTGCGCATCGAGGTGAGCAACGTGACCCTGGGCAGGGTTGCACTGGCCGCCAGCGACCTGCTCTACGACACCGCCGAGCCGCCGCCGCCCGGCGACTACGTCTGCATCGCCGTCGTCGACGACGGCGATGGCATGTCGCAGGCGGTCCGCGCCCGGGCCTTCGAGCCGTTCTTCACCACCAAGCCGCAGGGTAGCGGCACCGGGCTGGGCCTCTCGCAGCTTTACGGCTTCGTCAACCAGTCGGGCGGCGCGGTGCGGCTGCAGACGGCTCCTGGCGTGGGAACGCGGGTCGAGCTGCTGCTGCCGCGGGCGATGAGCGAGGCTTCGGTCCTGGCCAAGGTGTCGTAGTGGGGACGCGCGGCGCCTTGGCGGTCGAAGGGACGGCATGCGGTTCGTCTTCGGAAGACAGAAGCGAAATGCCTTCGTTCTCAGGCACTGCCGGCAAGGCATCGGCAGCGCGGCGGGACCCTGCGGCGCGAGTTCTCCCATCTTGATGGTTGCCACCGAGCGGCTTGCCCGGATCAAGCGCCTTGCCTGGCTGATCGATGGGGCTTTCCGCCTGCCGGGCACACGGTTCCGCTTCGGGCTGAACAGCCTTATCGGGCTGGTGCCCGGCGCCGGCGACGCGGTGCTCGGGCTGCTCTCGCTCTACATCATCCAGCAGGCGCACGCGCTCGGCCTGCCACGGCACAAGCTGGCCAGGATGGCCGGCAATGTTGCCATCGAGGTAGTCGGCGGCTCCGTGCCGGTGCTCGGCGACCTGTTCGACATGGCGCTAAAGGCGAACATCCGTAACATCCGGATCATCGAGGAACACCTGGAGCTGCAAGGCAGGCAGAGCCTGCTTTTCTGAAAGCCCTAGCAAGCAAGCCAAGCGGTTCTTTTTTGAAAAAAAGAACCAAAAAACTTTTGTTCTCTGGGCGCGCGGTGCAGAAACTTTCGCGACAGCAGGGATAAAAGTTTTTTGCTGCTTTTTTTCAAAAAAGCAGGCCTTGCTTCCTTCCCGGTTGTCGAAAGGCTCGCTGGCGCAAGCCGCCCGCAAGAGCACCGTCAACGCAACCGAAGCACCGCGCTGGCGAAACAAGCCATTCTCGTGGCATAACTACCGCATGCACACCCCCATCACCGCTTTCTATGCTTCACTCCTGGCCATCCTCTTCGTCGGGCTCTCCATGCGGGTGATCCGCCTGCGCGGCCTGGTGCGGGTGGCCGTGGGCGCCGGCGGGGACCCGGCACTGGAACGCGTCATCCGCGTGCATGCCAACTGCGCCGAGTATGCCCCGATCGGGCTGCTGCTGCTGCTGCTGGTGGAGTTGTCCGGTTACACGCCGTGGGTCGTGCACGCGAACGGTGTGGCGCTGCTCGCCGGCCGAACGATCCACGCGTGGGGCATGTCGCAAACCAACGAGGTGATCCGTCTGCGCGCCATCGGCATGGTCGCCACCTTCGTCACGCTGGCCAGCTGCGCCGCGCTGCTGCTGGTCGGAAGCTTTCTGCCGGCGTGAGGACGACGGTGGCTTTCCCTTGCACCGCATCGGGCTGCCCGGCGGAACGCACGCGGGGGCCTCTTGCGGCCGGACCGTCCGGCCGGCGCGGCTGGACGCCAACCCGGAACACAAGCGGCCAATGAACGCGGACGTCCATCACGGCAGGAGAGCGCCGCCACCGAGGATCGCCGCGCTCGATTCGTTACGAGGCGTGCTGGCCGTCATCGTCCTGATCCACCACGCGCTGCTGGAAGACGGGAACGGCTCGCTCGGCCTGGCTGGGACGTCCTGCGTGATGGCGTTCTTCGCGATGTCGGGCTTCGTGCTCGCGCGCGCCTATGACGGCCGCCCGCTCGCGTTCGTTGTCCGTCGGGTGATACGGCTTTGGCCGCTTTACGCCGTCTGCATGGTTGTCGGGTATGCGATCATCCCGCACCGGCTGCCATCGGCCGCTGTCATGGTGTGGTATCCGCTTCCGGCAGCCCGAACGGCGCTGGAGGTGGATCCGGCAGCATGGTCGCTTTACTACGAGGCCTGGATGACGCCTGTCTTCCCGGTCCTTTTCTGGATATCGCGACAGAGCCGCATCGTGAGCCTGCTGACCGTGCTGCTGGCGTTTTCACTGGTGTTCCTGGACGCCCGGGCGTTCAGCCTGATCTTCTTCACCGGCGGCGTTGCCGAGGCACGTTTCGAGGTGGCGCCGACCGTCTCCTGTCCGGCCGTTCTGCTCTGGCTCGGCAAGATTTCCTTCAGCCTCTATCTCAGTCACCAGATCGTCCTGCACGTTCTGTTCATGCGGTTCGGGCAGGCGGGACTGCTCGTTGCGGTGCCGCTATGCTTCTCGGTGGCGTGGCTGCTGTGCTGGACGGTCGAGCAACCGTCGATCGATCTGTCCAGACGCGCGGTTCGCTGGCCGGTCAGCGCGGTAGCTTGACCGTTCCGAACCAAAACGTTGGCAACGCTGTCGCGGACTTGTCCGAAGGCGCGCGACAGCGGAGTCAAAAGTTTTTTGGTCCTTTTTTTCAAAAAAGGACTGCTTGCTTTCTGTGAGGGGGCGACGATGCCGGCATTATCAGAAAGCAAGCAAGCGGTTCTTTTTTGAAAAGAAGAACCAAAAAACTTTTGTCACTTTAGGTTCGCGTTGGTGAGGCGTGCCGTTCGGGTGTTCGCTTTCGTCAGTTGCCCTGACGGCCGGTGTCGCTTCGGTGCCAACTCAGCCTCGGCACGTGGAACAGCATGCGCCGGCGCAACGCACTGCTGCTCATCATCATTTCCACCCCGAACGCCGCCACGGACCCGAGCGTGCACACGATCGCCAGCCCGAAGAACAACAGCAGCACGGTGGCGATGGACTTGTTGCTGACGGCAAACAGGAACAGCGTCATGATAGCCAGGCAGGTGGCTGCGGCGCCGGCCGTGCTCAGCACCACGGCCACGTCCAGCACGATCGAGCGCCGGTGCAGCCGGGCGAGCTCGGCGTGCTGCTCGGGCGTGCAGCCTGAGGCGGCGATGTTGCCCGATAATTCGTCCAGCCGGTCGGACACCCGGGCAAGGCGGGTGGCAAACACGTTCAGCAAGGCGGCGATGCCGGAGAGCAGGAAGACCGGGGTGAGCGCCACCTGCACCAGGTGGGCGGCGTTGTCGAGCGTGAAGGGTTGCATCGGGGTCGTTTAGCGGCGCGTCGGGAGCAAGAGAAGCAAGGCCTTTTTTTTCCAGAAACAGAAGCAAAAAGCTTTTTACTTCGGCTGTCGCGGACAGCTGAACACCACGCTTCAACCCGGCGCACCCAACGAGACCAAAAGTTTTTTGGTTCTTTTTTTCAAAAAAGAACCGCTTGCTTGCCTGGCCTTCAGAAAACAAACCCCGCCACGAGCAGGTATGCCAAACCCCCAGCGCTGGCATGCAGGAACACCACCAGCCCCGGCCGCCTCCCTCTGCGCCAGACCGTCCACATCGCGATCCCGCCAGCCAGGGCCGCCACGGCAAGCGCGAACGCATCCCACGCGAACGGCCCGTGCAAGGCGGCCCGGCGCAACGCCAGCGCCAGCGCCACCGTGCCCATCGCGCCGAACGCCCCGTGCACGACGGCCAGGCGCCGAGCCCAGCCGGCAACCAGCAGGCCGCCCAGCAGAACCGTCACGCTCAACGCCGCGAAACACATGGCCAGCACGATTTCTTTCCCTCCTGCCCTGCCCGACCTATATCAGCCCAACGCCCATCCATCGCCTGTCCACCCAGCCCGCCGGCCGCAACCCCTTGCGCGCTCCGAAGGTGGCGTGAACCAGCCATCCCCGGACCCACTCAGCATGACCTTCCCCACCTACCCCGCCCTGGACCGCGCGCTGACCGCACGCGGCTATACCGAGCTCACCCCCGTGCAGTCCGCCGTGCTGGAACCCGGTGCCGAAGCGCGCGACCTGCTGGTCTCCGCCCAGACCGGCTCCGGCAAGACGGTCGCCTACGGCCTGGCCTTTGCGCCCACCTTGCTGGGCGACGCGGAGCGGTTCGACCGCCCTGCCAACCCGCTTGCGCTGGTGGTGGCGCCCACGCGAGAGCTCGCCATGCAGGTCCACGCCGAGCTGACCTGGCTGTACGCCCAGACCGGCGCGCGCATCCTCTCCTGCATCGGCGGCATGGACGGTAGCCGCGAGGCGCGCGCGCTGGAGGCCGGCGCGCACATCGTCGTCGGCACGCCGGGCCGGCTGTGCGACCACCTCGCCCGCGGCCGGCTGCGGCTGGGCGACCTCGCCGTGGTGGTGCTGGATGAGGCCGACGAGATGCTCGACCTCGGCTTCCGCGACGAGCTGGAGACGCTGCTGGCCGCCACGCCTGCGGCGCGCCGGACGCTGCTGTTCTCGGCCACTATCGCCAAAGAGATCACCGCGCTGGCCCGCAAGTACCAGTCCGACGCGTTGCGCATCGACACGCTGGTGCGCAACCAGCCGCACGCCGACATCGAGTACCGCGCCGTGCGCATCCCGCCGCGGGAGACCGAGCACGCGGTGGTCAACGTGCTGCGCTACTTCGAGGCGCCGACAGCGCTGGTGTTCTGCGCCACGCGGGACGGCGTGCGCCACCTGCACGCCAGCCTGCAGGAACGCGGCTTCACCAGCGTGGCCTTGTCCGGCGAGCTGACCCAGAACGAGCGCACCCGCGCGCTGCAGGCGATGCGCGACGGCCAGGCGCGCGTGTGCGTGGCCACCGACGTCGCCGCGCGGGGGCTCGACCTGCCGGACCTCGGCCTGGTGATCCACGCCGACCTGCCCACCAACAAGCAGACCCTGCTGCACCGCAGCGGCCGCACCGGGCGCGCCGGGCGCAAGGGCACCTGCGTGCTGATCGTGCCGGCCAACCGGGCGCGCGCGGCCGAGACGCTGATCGGCGCCGCTGGCGTGTCCGCGCAGTGGAGCGGCGCCCCGCTGGTCGAGGAGATCCGCGCGCGCGACGCCGCCCGACTACTGCAAGACCCGGTGCTGACCGAGGAGGCCACCGACGAGGAGGTCGCCCTGGCGCGCCGCCTGCTGGAAGGCCGCACGCCGGACGACGTGGCCGCGGCACTGGTGCGCCTCTACCGCACCCGCCTGCCGGCGCCGGAGGAGCTGACCGAGCTGTCCCCGCCGCCGGGCACCCGCGCCGGCCCGCGCGCTTTGCACGACAGCCCGCGCGCTTTGCACGACAGCCCGCGCGACCGGAACGACGGCATGCGCGCCCAGCACGACGGCCCGCGCGCACGGCCGGGCAAGGCAGGCGGCGAGGCCGGGCCGATGACCTGGTTCGCCGTTAACATCGGCCGCGCACAGAAGGCGGACCCGAAATGGCTGCTGCCGCTGATCTGCCGCATGGGCGGCGTGGAAAAACGCGACGTCGGTGCGATCCGGATCCAGGATACCGAGACCCGGTTCGAGATCAGTGAGGCGATGACTGATGAGTTCGCCAGCAACCTGCCGGACGATCCGGACGACAACGTGCGGGTGAGCCGTTCCAGCGCACCGGCGAAATACCGGGCGACACATAGGTGAGGCAAGTCCTTCTTTCTTGAGACACAGGCAAGGCAAGGCCTTCTTTTCTGAAGAAAAGAAGCAAAAGACTTTTATTACGGCTGTCGCGGACTCTCCTATGCGACGCGTCCAAGGAAACAAAGGCTACCTCACGGGAGGCTCGGGTTCGGAGCGAACATTGCCTGCGTTCGCATCGTAGTGGCTCGGCGGTGCCTTGTCTGACTGTGTTCGATGCCGGCCCTGTGGACTGCTCAAGACCCGCGCGAGTCGCCGCACGGCGGCTGGCCTTTGACAGGCCGGACTGCCAAACGGTCGTCGCGCGTTGTCAAGGCAGCCTCCGCATCGATCGGGCTGTTGGCCCCGAAAATGAAACCGCCATCCTTTTTTACACAAAAGAACCGCCTGCCCGCCTGCCGTGTTTAAATTGCCTCGCCCTTCACATCGTCCTTGCCGCCATCTCCACGTTCGGTTAACGCTCTAGCGGCAGACTCTCATGTCTGGCCTGAGCCGACCCGCCCGCACCGATGGCGGCTGACTTGCAACTGCCGGCGGCATGCGCACCGCGCTTGTCCCGTGCCCGCAACGGGATGGACCAACGGATGCACACGGCGTGAACGGCACCATCGGCCTTAGTCCCGGCAACCTGGTCCGCAGTGCGGCCAGCATCGCCGCCGCTGCCCTGCTCTCCGCCTGCGCAGCGACCCACGGCCCGCCGATGACGGCCACCCAGGAAGCCGCCACCTACGTGGCCCGCGCCAAACCCAGCTACGCACCGCCCGGCCCACCGGAAGACCCCTGGGGCCCCTACATCGCCGAGGCGGCGAAGAAGTACGATGTGCCGGAGCGCTGGGTCCGCGAAGTCATGCGCGTCGAGTCGCACGGCCACGAGTTCGCATCGACCGGCCTGGTCATCACCTCGCCCGTGGGTGCGATGGGCCTGATGCAGGTGATGCCGGAGACCTACGACGAGCTGCGCGCCCGCTACGGCCTGGGTGACGACGCGTTCGACCCGCACAACAACATCCTCGCCGGCACCGCCTACCTGCGCGAAATGTACGACGCATTCGGCAGCCCCGGCTTCCTCGCTGCCTACAACGGCGGCCCGGCGCGGCTGGTGGACTATCTGAGCCACAACCGTCCGCTGCCGGCCGAGACGCGCCGGTACGTCGCGATGATCGCCCCCTACATCCAGGGCGAGTGGCCACAGCAGCGCTCGCCGGCCGAGCAATACGCAGTCAACCAGCTGCCGATGGACATCCCCGCCGGCCCCCGCTACCCGCGC
This sequence comes from Acetobacteraceae bacterium, assembly GCA_965198755.1. Taxonomy (GTDB): domain Bacteria; phylum Pseudomonadota; class Alphaproteobacteria; order Acetobacterales; family Acetobacteraceae; genus BOG-908. The sequence goes on along the minus strand of OZ240673.1, from coordinate 520,993 downwards.
CACATCAACGTGGCCGTCGCTGCCAGAAGCCGCCGCGCGCGCGAGCAGGTGGTGCGCTATGCCGTCCTCGACCGCCGTCACACGCACCACGCCGGCTCGGCGCCTGTGGAGCTGGCCGAAGCGCCTGAGCCCCGCGCCTCGGTCCGCTTGGCGTCTGCCAACCTCGCGCATCATGGCGGCTTCCACCTGATCAGCGCCGCCTACGCCAGCGAGCACGTCAGCCACGCGGTCGGCGGCAGCCACTGGACCGTCCGCGTCAGCGAAACGACCTCGTCCGCGCACCTGACCCACGACGCCGCCGTGCACACCTGCCGCAAGACGTCCCACTGCGTCGTCGTAGCCCCCAGCGCCCGCCGGTAGAGCGCCAGGAAACAAAAGTTTTTGGTTCTTTTTTTCAAAAAAGAACCGCTTGCCTTCTATCGGATGTTGCCGCAATCCGGGCTCTATGCAAGCGATAGTAGTAGAGGCCCTCACCAAGCGCTACCGCGCCGCGCTAGCCGTCGACGGCATCAGCTTCAGCGTAGGCACGGGTGAGACAGTAGGCCTGCTAGGCGGCAACGGCGCCGGCAAGACGACGACGATCGCCATGCTGCTCGGCTTGTTAGTCCCGACCAGCGGCCAGATTCACCTGCTCGGCCACGACATGTCGCGCGACCGGTTCGCGGCGCTGGCGAGGGTGAACTTCTCCTCTCCCTACGTGGCCCTGCCGCACCGCCTGACGGTGGCCGAGAACCTGCGGGTCTACTGCCACCTGTATAACGTCAGGCAGGTCGACCGTCGTATCGCCGAGCTGGCGGACGAACTGGACCTGCACGATTTCCTGCACCGTCCCGCCGGCCAGCTCTCCGCCGGGCAGAAGACGCGCGTGGCGCTGGCCAAGTCGCTGATCAACCGCCCCGAGTTGCTGCTGCTGGACGAGCCGACCGCCAGCCTTGACCCCGACACCGGCGACATCGTGCGCACCTGGCTGGAGCGCTACCGCGCCGAGAGCGGCTGCAGCATCCTGCTGGCCAGCCACAACATGGACGAGGTCTCCCGCCTCTGCGGCACCGTGCTGATGATGAAGCAGGGCCGCATCGTCGACCGCGGCACGCCGGGCGAACTGCTGGCGCGCTACAACCGCGATGACCTCGAGGACGTGTTCCTCGACATCGCGCGCGCCCGCACCGCACCGGTCGAATACGGCGACACCGAGGTGCAAGCGGCACTGGAGGAACCATGAGCCTGACGCAGCCTGCCGTCCTCTCGCCCGCTCTGTCCCGGAACGCACCCGGCCTGGACATGGTGGCCTCGCTGCGTCGGGTGTGGGGGCTGATGTATCGCCACCTCACGCTGTTCCGCCGCTCGTGGCCGCGGCTGCTGGACCTCGCCTACTGGCCGGTGCTGCAGATGGTGATCTGGGGTTTTACCTCCCGCTTCTTCGCGGCTCGTCTGGGCAACCACGGCGCGGTCACTATCGGCATGCTGCTGGGCGGCGTGCTGCTGTGGGAGACGGCTTTGCGCAGCCACCTCGGCTTCGCGGTGACGTTCATGGAGGAGATCTGGTCGCGCAACCTCGGTCACATCTTCGTCTCGCCACTGCGGCCGTGGGAGCTGCTGATGGCGTTGCTCGGCATGTCGGTGGTGCGCATGCTGCTGGGCGTGGTGCCGGCGATGGTGCTGGCGTTCCTGATCTACCATTTCAACATCCTCAGCGTAGGGCCGGTGGTGGTGCTGTTCGCGCTGAACCTGATGATGATGGGCTGGTGGATTGCGCTGGGCTGCATCTCGCTGATCCTCAGCCAGGGCGGCGGGGCGGAAAGCCTGGTGTGGTCCATGCTGATCGGGCTGGCGCCGCTGGCGTGCGTTTACTACCCGGTGAGCGTGCTGCCGCACTGGCTGCAGATGGTGGCGCTGGCGTTGCCGGCGGCGCACGTGTTCGAAGGATTGCGCGCGGCGATCGGTAGCGGCGTGATACTGTGGGGCCACCTGGCGTGGGCGGCGGCGTTGAACCTGGTGTGGCTGACGGCGGCGATGCTGCTGTTCATGCAGCAGTTCTATGCGGCACGGCGGAACGGGGCGTTGATGAACATTGGCGAGTGAAGCAAGCAGTCCTTTTTTGAAAAAAAGAACCGAAAGACTTTTGTTCCCTTGGGCGCGCCGTGCGGGAGAGCCCGCGACAGCCGTGACAAAATTCTTTTGCTTCTTTTCTTCAGAAAAGAAGGCCTTCTAGCTTTGGCAGAGTGCACCCGCTTCTGGCTGATCCGACACGCCATCGTCGAACCCGTCGCCCGCGCGGTTCTCTACGGCCGCATGGACGTCGCCATCTGCACCGAAACCCAGCGGGCGCAGACCGCAACCTACGCGACGCTGGCTGCGCGCCTGCCGCCTGGCGCCGCCTGGCTGGTGACACCCCTGCAGCGCACGCGCCGCACCGCGGAGCTCATCCAGCAACACGGCGCCACCGACGCGCCGATCACCGTGGAGCCGGGGCTGACCGAACAGGACCTCGGCGCCTGGCAGGGCCTGCCGCATGCCGACCTGCCGGCGCGCCTGGCCGACCCTGCCCACCCGTTCTGGCCGCTCGGCTCCGGCGAGATCCCGCCGGACGGTGAGAGCATGGACGAGGTGCTGCACCGTGTGGGAGACGCGCTGGAGCGGCTGGCGCATACGCATGAAGGGCGCGACCTGGTCTGTGTCAGCCACGGCGGCGCGATACGCGCGGCGGTGGCGCACGCGCTGGGTGTGGGGGCGCGGGCGGCGCTGCATTTATCGGTGCAGAACCTGTCGTTAACGGTGCTCGAGCGGTTCGCGACCGGCTGGCGCGTGGTGGTCGTCAACGAGGGAGCCGAGGTTTAGGCGAGCCTGCACCAAGGGTTTTGCAGACTTGCATACGCTTCAGGGTAGGTACCAGTAAGCAAGCAGTTCTTTTTTGAAAAAAAGAACCAAAAAACTTTTGTCTCCTTGGCACCCGATTCCGGAGACTCCGCGACAGCCGCGACCAAAGCTTTTTGCTTCTTTCTCTCGAAAAAGAAGGCCTTGCTTTCGCTCCGCTCCGCGGGCGCGCCAATCATGATCACTTTGGTAACTTGCCCCGACCGCGCCATCATGTGCCATTACAGTCCGACCTGTTTCAGCGAAGGACCGTCCGGATGCGCACCGCCAGGCGACTGATTTTCTCGGCCCTGCTGGCTGCCCTGCCGGTCGCCGCCCATGCGGACTCGGCAGAGGGACAGCAGCAACTGGTGGACCGCGCGACCCTGGCCGCGCAGGAGATCATGAGCGGACCCCAGGGTCACGACCCGCGCGCGCTGCTGCCGCGCGCCAGGGCGGTGATGATCTGCCCGCGGGTGTTCCGCGCCGGCTTCCTCATCGCCGGCGAGGGCGGCGGCTGCGTGCTGCTGGCGCGCGGCGGCCAGGGCACCTGGTCGTTTCCGGCCTTCTACACGCTCAGCAGCGGCAGCTTCGGCCTGCAGGCCGGCGTGCAGGACGCCGAGGTCATGCTGCTCATCCTGACGGATAACGGCCTGCGCTCGGTGCTGGACACGCAGTTCAAGCTGGGCGGCAACGCGTCGGTGGCGTTGGTGACGCTGGGCGGCGGCGTGCAAGGGTCGACCACCACGAACCTCAACGCGGACATCGTGGCGTTCGAGCGGCCGCGCGGCTTCTTCGCCGGGTTCTCCATCGAGGGCAGCGTAATGTCGGCCGACACCGCCGGCGACCAGTTGTACTACGGCCAGCCGGTCGGCTCGATCGACATCGTCATGGCGCTGCGGGTGAACAACCCGGCGGCAGACCCGCTGCGCGGCCTGCTGACGCGCAACGGTGCCCCGATTGTTGCACCGCAGTTGCCGCCTCCGGTGGCGGCGGATGGGTACGCGCCGCAGGCGGTCTACGCGGCGCCGAACGGAGCGGTGCAGGCGCAGAGCTTGCCGCCGCCTCGGTAGAAGGCAAGGGCTTCTTCTTCGAGAAAAAGAAGCAAAAAGCTTTTATCGCGGCTGTCGCGGTTCTTTCCAGCGAGCGCGCGATAGCGGAGTCAAAAGTTTTTTGGTTCTTTTTTTCAAAAAAGAACTGCTTGGCTTATGCTTCCGTCATGGATCAGGGCCATCCGCAGCGCACTCGCGCCGACCTCCGCATCGCCATCGTCGGCGCGGGCTTCGCAGGCATCGGCGCGGCCGTCGTGTTGCACCGTGCCGGCTTCACGACCGTCACGATCTTCGAACGCGGGCACGGCGTGGGCGGTACATGGCGTGAGAACACCTATCCCGGTGCGGCGTGCGACGTTCCGTCTCACCTCTACTCCTTCTCCTTCGCGCCGAAGCACGACTGGAGTTTTCGCTACGCGCGGCAGCCGGAAATCCTCGCCTACTTGGAGGACGTGACCGACCGGTTCGACCTGCGCCAGCACATCCGCTTCGGCGTTTCTGTAACGGGCGCAGCATACGACGAACGGAACTGCACCTGGCGCGTGCAAACCTCCGACGGCAGCGCGGCGGTGTTCGACGTGTTCATGCCCGCGGTGGGACAGCTGAGCACGCCGTCGATACCGGCGTTTGCAGGACTGCAGGATTTCCGCGGCGCGGCGTTCCATGCGGCGCGCTGGGACCACTCGGCCGCGCATGCCGGCAAGCGCGTGGCGGTGGTGGGGTCGGCGGCCAGCGCAGTGCAAATCGTCCCGGAGCTGGCGCAAAGCTGCGAGCGTCTGAGCGTGTTCCAACGCACGCCGAACTGGATAGCCCCGCGGATGGATCACGGTTACGGACCCCGGCACATTGCCCTGCTCCGCCACCTGCCCGGCTACCGGCGCCTGACCCGCGCGGCCGTGTACGCCTACCAAGAGGGCCTGTTCGGCGCGTTCCGCACCGGTTCGCGCCGCAATGCCTGGTTTACCAAGCTGGCGCGCTGGCACCTGGCGCGGCAGGTGCCCGACCCGGAGCTGCGCGCCAAGCTGACGCCGGACTACACGCTGGGCTGCAAGCGCCTGCTGCTCAGCGACGACTACCTGCCGGCGTTCAGCCGCCCGAACTTGGAGCTGGTGACCGAGGCGATCGACAGGTTCACGCCGGACGGCATCCGCACGCGCGACGGCATCGAGCGCGCGCTGGACATGGTGGTGTTCGCGACGGGCTTCGACGTGCGCAACTGCCTGGCACCGGTGCAGATCACCGGGCGCGGCGGGCTCGCGTTGCAGGATGCCTGGGCGGACGGGCCGCACGCCTATCACGGCGTGGCGTCACCCGGGTTCCCGAACCTGTTCTTCCTGTATGGGCCGAACACGAACCTGGGACACAGCTCCATCGTGTTCATGCTGGAGTGCCAGTTCCGCTACGTCGCGCGTTGCCTCGCCGAGATGGTGGCGCGTGGCGCGGCTTCGGTCGAGGTGCGCGATGCGGCGTGCCGGAGCTACAACGACGCACTGTACACGCAGTTGGACAAGACGGTGTGGGCGACGGGCTGCGGCAACTGGTATGGGCAGGACGGCAAGATCACGTCGAACTGGTCGGGGTCGACCACCGCTTTCTGGCGGCAGATGCGCAGGCCTCGGATGGAGGATTTCCTGCTGGGGTAAGCAAGCAGTTCTTTTTTGAAAAAAAGAACCAAAAAACTTTTGCTTCCTGTCGGGTGATTACCGTGGAGCGCGCGACAGCGGAGACAAAAGCTTTTTGCTTCTTTTTCTCGAAGAAGCGCTTAGCTTGCTTTTTTCGCAATCACTTCAGCCAGGTCTCCCACGTTGCGCAGCGAATCGATCTCCCGCGTGTTGAGCTTGATACCGAACCGTTCCTCGACAGAGACCATGATTTCGATCTGCTTGAAGCTGTCCCAGCCGGCCACATCCTTGGCGGAAAGCTCCGGAGTCAGCTTCATGTCGTCGCGCATGAACACGTCGTTGAAGATTTCCGTGAGGTCCGTGTAGATCTTTGCCTGGTCGGTCATGTCTTGCTGCCTTCGGTGACGTGGATGAAGGTGGGTTCCGGCGTGAACTGCGAGAAGTCCAGCACGGCGGTGCTGCTTCCGTCGGCTTGCGTGTCGAGCGGTGTGAAGCCGAGTTTCGTGTAGTGCTCGCGCACCATGCCGTTCTTCTTGGTTGGGACGTACTCGCCGACCAGCCGCGTGGCGCCCAGCGCGTGGGCCTGTGCTACCACCAAGTTCAGCGTGGTGCGCTCCACGCCGCGGCCGAGCACGCGGCAGCTCATCAGCCAGGTGTCGATGGTGACGGTGCCGGGTTCCGTCAGGCGGCCGATGATGATGGCGATGATGCCGTTGTCGCCGAACCGGTCGAGCAGGCGTATCTGCAGGCCGATCGCGCGCGGGTCGGCCATGATGGCGGCGACGTCCGCGTCATTGTGGCGCCGTGTGGTCAGGTTGAACTGGTTGGTCTTGTTGATCAGCTGCACGACGCGACTTTGGCCCACGCTGTCGAAGCGGTTCCACACCATGCGCATTTCCAGCGCGCGCAGGTAGCCGTCCATGTCGGTGACGCTGGCGCGCAGCTCCTCGCGCGCGCGGTTTTCCTGGTATTGCGTGGTGCGTTCGAGGTCTTCGGCGGTGATGCCGAGGCTTTCGAAGTAGCCGGCATCGGCCAGCACGGCGGGCACTAGGGCAGGGTCGTCGTCGGGCACTTCGGGGACGGCCACCATCGGCAGTTCTTCGCGCACCAGGTTGCGTTCGAACGGGTTGTCGTCGAGGAAGACCAGCGAATCGAGCCCGATGTTGAGGTCGGCGGCGATGGCGCGGATGTTGGACGCCTTGTCCTGCCAGTTGGCGCGGAAGCTCGCGATGTCGGTGCGGCGCAGCGTCATTTCCGGATGCTTGTCGAACGGCTCCCACGCGTTCGCCTCGTCGTTCTTCGAGCTCACCGCCAGGATCACGCCGCGGCGGGCCAGCTCGCGGGCGTAGTCCTGCACCGCGGTGAAGCCCTCGCCCATGGCACTGCCCTGGCCAAGCACGATGCCGTCCAGCCCGTCGTCGCCGATGACGCCGCCCCACAGCGTGTTGTCGAGGTCCAGCACCAGGCACTTGTAGGAGCGGCCCTGGCGCGCAGCGATGATGCGGCCGACGAGGTCGCCGTAGGTGGGCGCACGCGCCGGCGTCACCTCCTGCTTGGAGCGGTGCCACAGCGCGGGGTCGTGCCAGGCGCCCAGCCCGTCAGCCCGGGCCGCGTCGTCCACCGCCACGAGGTCGACGCCGTGCGCGTCGGCGGCAGTCCGCAACGCCTCGTTCAGCCGCGCCACGAAGCGGCTGCGCGAGCCGGGTAGCCGGTGTTCGTTGCTGCCCATCACAGCAGGAAACACATCCAGCACGGTCTGCTGCATCACCGGGCAGGCGAACGCCGTTTTCGCCAGCGCCCAGCATTGCTCGGTACGCGCGAGCGCGTCGGCCAGCGCGGCGTCAGCGTCGGCAGCGGTGAGTGCCGCGTGCAAGCCTTGCGTCAGGTGGTAGGCGTCGAACGCGAACAGCACGGCGTCGGGCTTGAATTTGTGCAGGCCGGAGTGCGCGTCGAGCAGTTCCTGCAGGTACTGGCCGTAATCGTTCTCGTAGGTGGCGACGTAGATGTTGCGGCGCAGCCCGGCGACGCGGATGCTGGCGTGCAGGTGCGCCAGCGTGGCCGAGCCGAGTACGGCCAGGCGCACCGGCCTGGTGCCGGTGCCGGCCGGCACCGCGCCGTCCATGCGCCGGCGCAGCGCGTCGTCCAACGCGTTGGTGCGGGTGAAGTCCAGCCGCGCGTTGGCCAGGGTAACGGCCTGCGCCCAGGGGGCCTCGGCGGTGGCCAGGGCGCGTAAGCGGGTGCGCCAGTCCGGCAGGTCGGGCAACCAGCGTAGTTGTTGCAACGTGGGCCTCCGGGCTCGCCTGCGGGTGAGATGCCTGACCGCGGTAGGCAAGGCAAGGAAGGCAAGCAGTTCTTTGTTGAAAAAGGAACCAAAAAACTTTTGTCACCGCTGTCGCGCGCTCGCCGGAGAGAACCGCGACAGCCGCAATAAAAGCTTTTTGCTTCTTTTTCTCGAAAAAGAAGCGCTTGCTTCCTTACGCCATCTCCCGCGCCACATGCTTCGAAAGATGCTGGTAAATCCTGAAGTAAACCATCCGGTCGAAATGGCTGCCGGTGATCATCTCCTCCTCGCGCACCACGAAGTCGGCGATGCGGATCAGCCGCACCTGGCGGAACTCGGGTGCCACCTCTTCGACCCACAGGTTGATCTTCTGGCGTTTCAGCGACACGCCGGGCGGCTTGCCGGGGCGTGCCAGCGCCTCGTTCATCTGCAGCACGAACACCTGCGTGCCCTCGGGTGCGGCGGCCAGCAGCAGGCGCAAATTGGTCTTGAAATCCGCCTCGCTGATCAGGCCGGCATACTCGAACTCGTCGCGCAGGCTGCGCAGGAACGCAGGCTCTGCGCCGCTTTCCGCATCCGGCAGTGCAATCAGGTCGCGCATGTTGGTGCGCACGCCGGTGACGCTGAGCGGCGCCAGCACGCCGGTGGCGCGGTGGCGGTACAGCGCGTAATCGGCGTCCGCCCAGAAGCTGAGCAGCCACAGGCCGCTGCCGTCCTTCGGGATGCCGGGGATCACGCTGTCGAAATCGGCATCGCGATGGCCGAACAGCTGCAACGCCTGGCGCGCCTGCCGGCTGATGCCCGACAGGCCGTAGCGGGCGAACATGCTGTGTTCCAGGCGCAAATTCGCGCCGTCGCGGGTCGTGTTGTACTCGCCGAACACCTGGCGCGCGGTCAGGCTGAAATAATGCGAGACGGCGAGCAGGTCGCAGCCGCCGCGGGCGTAGAACGTGTCCACCGTGTGCGCGTCTGCAGGACCCTCCACCGCGGCGCCGCCGGTCTCCACGGTGATCCAGTCGATCGCCCGCCTGTCGCGGCCGAGGTTGGTCAGCACCTCGCCCACCACCTTCATCTGCGGCCGGCCCAGGCGGTTAAACAGCCAGGTCTCCACGCCCATGTTGAGGATCCGGCAGGAGAAGCAGAATTGCAGCAGCTTCTTCCAACCGCCGCCGGTCCGGGTGATGTACAGCCCGCACCAGCCGTAATCGCCGTAATTGTCGCGCACACGTAGGATGCCTGCCTGCACGTCAAAGCCGGCCAGCAGCGCGCGTAACGCACTGCGCGCATCGTCTGGGTTCTCCGGCAGGCGCTCCTTGGTGTAGTTGAGCTGGTTGGTGCGGTTGATCAGCTCGACCGCGCGGTCCAGATGCGGCTCCAGGTCGTGCTCGATGGTCACGCGTAACCCGCTGGCACGCAGAAACTCCGTGTTGTCGGCGCCGAATTTGCGCTCCTCGGCCTGGCGCTGCTGCAGCAGCCGGTACTGCTTGAGACGGCTGAGCGAGGTGTCGTCCTTGCCGCGGAAAGCCGGGTCGGTGAGCATCTGCCCGATGAAGCCGTCCGAGCGGGTCTGGATGCCGGGCACGTAATGCTGCGCTTCGGCCAGGTTCATCGGGTTGTCGTCGATGAACATCACGGTGGGCGCACGCAGCTGGACGGCTTCGAGCAACGCCGCCAGGCGCTGGCCCTTCGGCTCCCAGTTGATGCTGGGAAACACGAAGTGATCCCAGATCCCTTCGCGCTCGAGGATCTCCTGCACGGACGCCTGGTCGTTCTTGGAACAGATCGAGCTGACAATGCCGCGGCGCGCCAGCTCGACGACGATGTCGTGCACGTCACGCCGGTAGGTGTGGCCGCCTTCGCTCAGCGTGCCGCTCCAGAAGGTCTCGTCGAGGTCCCAGACGACTAGCCTGACCGGCTCGGCTTGACTTGCGTCCAAACGCACGTGCTCCCAGTGGCGAACGGGGCGCTTATACAGCGTTGCTGGTTTGCTCGCCAAGTTGGGGCGGCAGGGTCAGGGGCTTTGCCCCCGAACCCCCACCAGGGCGAAGCCGCCCTGGACCGGCCTTTCGTGTCGCGGAGTTTCCCTCAGCGTGTACTCCAGGGAACAAAAGTTTTTTGGTCCTTTTTTTCAAAAAAGAACCGCTTGCTTTGCCTGTCGCCGGTATACGCCCTGGGCGACCGCATAGATACCAACCGGCCTGGAGATTGACCTTTTCATAACAAGCAAGGCCTTCTTTTTTGAAAAAAAGGAGCAAAAAACTTTTGACTCCGCTGTTGCGGTTCTTTCCGGCGAGCGCGCGACAGCGGCGTCAAAAGTTTTTTGGTCCTTTTTTTCAAAAAAGGACTGCTTGCTTTCTTTGAGTCAGCATCCGGCCGATAATCACAAGCTACTGTTTCCGCATCCCGTTGAAGTCCGACACCCGGCAAGGCCGCGGCCTCCTGGACGGCTGCAGCCGGCTTGCCTCCGCCGGGGCGTCTCCTGCACAAAGGCGGCCGGCGTGTGCCCCGGCCCGGCATCGCTCGAGGGCTCCAGACGATGCCGCGCGACCTCATCCTGCACATCGGCACAAGCAAGACCGGGTCCACCTCCATCCAGAAGGTGCTGGCACGCCAGCGGCGGGCGCTGCGGGCGCAGGGTGTGTTCTACCCACGCTCGCCCGGCGGTGAGCGCCACGAACTGCTGGCGGTGGCCGCCTGCACCGACCCAAGGCGCTTCAAGCCCGCCAACCGTCCGCTCTGGCACGGCATGGACCCGCAAGCCCGGCTGGACCGATTCGCCACCGAGTTCGCCGAAGAGATGGCCGCCATCCCCGGCGACGTGCACCGCATCATCATCTCCGCCGAGCAGTTCAGCATGCTGCTGCTGGACCGCCAGGGCGTGCAGAACCTGCACGATATGCTCGCACCCTACGCCGACCGCTTCACCGTGGTGGCCTACCTGCGCCGGCCGGACCAGCACTTCGCCAGCCTGTTCAGCGAGATGATCCGCTGGGGCGACGCGCGCCGGCCGGACCTGCTGGGCATGCACGTCTCTCGCGCGCACGACTACGACTACGCTGCCCTGCTGGACCGCTGGGCGGCCGTGTTCGGCGCCGGACAGGTGCGGCCCCGCCTGTTCGAACGCGGCGCCGGCAAGCGCTTCGACGTGGTGGACGACTTCGCCTCGGTCTGCGGCGTGACGCTGGCGCCGGCTTCCGGCGAGGACGCACGGTCCGCCAACCCCTCCATCGTGTTCCCGGCACAGATGGTGCTGGTGGAGCTGGCATCCTTGGTCAATGGCGGGCGCGAGACCAACGTGCAATCCGCCCAGTGGCGCAACATCACCCAGGCCGCCACGACCGCCCTGCCCGGCTCCGGCTGGCGGCCGACGCGGCTGGAAGCGCAGGCCTTCGTGGCGCGCTATGCCGAGCGCAACGAGACGGTGCGCCGGCGCTGGTTCCCCGAGCGGGAAACCCTGTTCTCCACCGACTTCTCCGACCTGCCGGAGGCGCCGATGGTGGCGCGGCCGCCGGCGCTGCTGGCCGCTTCGCTGCGCATCATCCGCGAGATGGGGGACATGGCCGCCAGGCGCGAGGCGGGTGCCCGGCGGCCAGAACCGGCCGACCCTGCCGAGGCAGCGCACGCCGACACGGCGCAACCGGACGCGAGGGACGGGCTGGCCTCCGCGCCCACCGCGGCGCTCGCCAGCGCGGCGCCCGCAGTGCCTGCCTCACAGGGGGGGCAGGCACCTCCACCCCCTAAGGCGCGGCAAGCTGCACCGGCCGAACGCAGGCCGGCGCGGCCGGCCGTCCAAGCGCAAGACCAAGCAACCGCCGGCCAAGGCGAGGCTACAGGTCAAGCGCCAGCTCCTGCAGCATCGCATGCGGCCGCTGCGCCGACCAAAGGCGCTCGAACCTAGCCCGCCAGGCGGCTGTCTGCTCGGGGCTGCGCCGGGCGACCAGCGGCTTGGACGCAGCCTGGCGGTCCGCACCACCTGCCCCGGCCATCGGCGGGGCGTCCGGCGCTGCGGCAGGCGAGGTCTGAACGTCCTCGTCGTGCGCCGCACGCCCGTGTGGCGCTGCCAAGCCGCGGCCAGGGTCCGCTGGCACGTCGTCCGCCACCGCGCCGCCTGCCCTGCCGGTGCCGGCTGGCGGGTCGGCCGGGCCGTTCAGTAAAGCCGCGGGGTCGGCGAGCAGCGCTCGGGCGGACACGACGCGCAGCCTGGCGCCCATCCGGGTCAGCCGGCGCAGCGCCTGCACGCCGGCCAGCAGCTCGCGCACCGCTCGGACCGGCGTCGCCTCGACCAACGCGCAGTCCCAGTCGTGCGGGGGGGAGACGGCGAACAGCCAGCCGGCCCGGGGGAACGCGGTGCCGAGCGCGCCTGCCAGGCCGGCAGCCTCCGCCGAGAGCCTGACCACGCTGCGGCCGTCCACGCCGCCGGGCAGGCGCACCCGCCCCCACGGCGCCACGGCGGCGCGGAGCATCCCTGCCAGCTGCCGCGGTGCCGGCCGCTCTGCATCCGAGGCTACCGCGGCCAGCTGGTCCAGCACGCCGGGTGCAGCCACCACCCGGGGGCTCACAAGTCGCAACGCCGCGTCGAGCTGCGCCGTGTCCGGCTGGCCGAGCACGACGACGAAGAGCGGCTCGGCCTCCGGCGCGGCGGCCGAATGAAGCCGCGCGGCGCTGGCCAGGTCCAGCCAGGCCGCGGCGCTGGCGGCCTCGCCTTGGGCGCGGCGCAAGTCAGGTGCGGCCAGCACGTGCCAGGGCGCCACGTGCAGGGTGAACAGCAGCGCCCCGGCGGTAAGGTCGCAGGCGTAGGGAAGTGCGTTTTCGGCGGGGAAGCGGGCGAGCGGGAACGGCGCGCCCAGCTCGAAATTGGCCGGATCCGGCACGCTGCCGAGCACTGCCAGCGCTCGCAGGCTGGCCAGACAGGCGGTCCCGGCAGGCTGGCGCGCCGGGCGCACCCCAAAGGCGCGCGCCAGCTTCACCTGCGCCACCGCGAGCGCCCGCGCGTCGGTGTCCGGCCGGGTCCCGCCGCCCTGGTTCGCTGCCCAGCCCTGGCCCGCACCATCGCGGCTGCCCACGTCCTGGCCAGCCCTGCTCTGGCCAGCCCCGTCTTGACCAGCCCCGTCTCGACCAGTCTTGCCCTGGCCGCAGCTGGCTTGGCCGCTCCTGCCTTGGCTGTCCCCAACTTGACTGCCATCGTCTTGGCTGCCACCGGCGTGGCCGCCCGCGTCTTGGCCAGCCCCGTCTTGGCCAGCCTCGCCTTGGCTGTCCCCGGCTTGCCGCGCCGGGCCCCGGGCCGCCCAGGGCCGTGTGCGCCACAGCGCCTCGGACAGCATCAGCGGCACCAGGGCGGCCTGGACGTGGTCGGGGTGGCGCAGCAGCGTCTCCGCCGTCGAGGTGAAGTACATCGCGTCGCCGTGCGAGCGGGCCGGCCGCATCGAAGCTGACCGCGCCAGGCTGAAACCCGCCACGCGCGCCTCCGCCCGGTCCAGCAGCGGCGCAAACGGACGCACGGAGTGGTAGATGAGCCCGTCGCGCGGGGCGTCAGGAATGGCCGCCTCGTCCCAGGTCACGCCCACCCCCAGCGTTCGCCGCGTGTAGCACTGCGGACCGGCGTCGTTGAGGTCGGCGCAGTGCAGGCCGCGCGCCACGAGCACGCTCGCGGTGAAGGATTCATCGTTCGGCCAGCGGTCCGGCGTGGCATAGGCATGGTCGGCGGAGAGTGCGCGGCGGGCAGCGTGCAGCTCGTCGATGGCGCGGCCGGACAGCCTGGTAATCGGGTAAATGCAGCCCTGCGGCGCCATGCCGGTGGGCACGATCATGTGGGTCCAGTGCCAGACCTCGTCGCGCACGCCGAAGCGGGCCGCCAGCATGTCGGCAGGATGCTCTGCGTAGCGCGCGAAGAAGCCGGGCGGGTCGGCCACGTTGATGCGCACGTCCGGCTCGACCAGCCAGTAGAGATCGTAGTCCGGCCGCGCGGCGCGCACCGCATGGTAGCAGTAGTCGCCGCAGCGCCAGCCAGCGTTGGGGTGCGCGTAAAGGCCGAGCTGCGCGAGCGTGGCGTCGTCGTAGCCGATCGCGGCGCGGCCAAGCATGTCCACCGGGCCGGCGCGCTGGTCAACGCAAAAGACCACGTCGGCGCCAGGCGCGCGCGAGTAAAGGTCGTAGGCTTGCAGGGCGGCGGCGTCGGCGCGGTGGGTGCGGACGATGATCAGAGTGCGCATCAAAAAAGCGCCTTCTTCGAGAAGAAGCAAAAAGCTTCTATCACGGCTGTCGCGGACCTCTCCGGCGACGGGTGCCCGGGAGACAAAAGTTTTTTGGTTCTTTTTTTCAAAAAAGAACCGCTTGCTGACTTACGCCGCCCGAACCGTCAGATGCGGCCAGACATCCCTGATATCGCCCGACGCCAGCACCACCAGCTCGTCCGCAGCAGCGTCGAGCCTGGCCCGGTTGGTCTCGATCATCGCCGGCGACAACTCCATCGCCACGTCGATCGCCGCCTCGCGCTGCTGGCCGAAATGATAGACGCGGAAACCCTCCACGAGCAGCCGGTGCAGCAGCGCAATGCGGGTGATGCCGTTGCGGCTGAGCAGCTTGTTGTCGTGCAGCTCCATCACCACCACCGCGCGGTCGCGCAGCAGCGTTCTGGCACCGCCGGCCAGCACCTTTCCCTCGAAGCCTTCCACGTCGATCTTCACCAGGTCCGCCTTCAGCCCGTGCTCGTCGGCGAAGCTGTCCAGCGTGCGGAAGTCGATCGCCGCCTCGTGCCCCTCGCCGGAGGTCGGTTCGAGCACGAAACCCTTGAACCGTGTGGCCCGCTGCGGCGCGTCCAGGTCGCCCAGTGCGGCGTGGGTGAGAACGATCCGGTCCGCCTCCGCGCCGGACAGGTTCGAGGCGATAACCCGTTGCAGGGCCGGAAAGGTCCGTGGGTTCATCTCGAAGGTGTAGACCCGCCCCTGGCCGCCGGAAGCCGTCATCGCCAGCAGACTGAAATAGCCGAACAGGGCGCCGATGTCGAGGAAGGTGGAATGCGGACGCGCACGCATGAAGCCGGCGACCAGCTTGGACATGGTGGGTTCGTGCAGGCCGCCCGCACAACGGTCGCGCAACCAGGTGAAAGAGGCCGGCAGGCTGGCGGGGAAACGGAACTGCGCGTTGCCGAGATCGACGGTGACGCCGGCGTCGTCGCTGGCAACCTTGATGGCTGTGTCGGACATTTTGGCTGTTCCCTGGCTGCATCGAAAGAAAGCAAGCAGTTCTTTTTTGAAAAAAAGAACCAAAAAACTTTTGTTCCTTGGGTACTCGCTGGTTGGGAAGTCCGCGACAGCCGTGACAAGAGCTTTGCTCCTTCTTTCGAAAAAGAGGCTGCTTTCTGGCTACCTACTCGTCATCGACCGCAGCACCCTGCGCTTTCACCCGCACCAGCATGCCCTGCAACGTCGCATCCTGGGGGCGCGCCTGTATCGCCTGTTCCGCACGGCTCAGCGCCTGATGCCAGTCTTCGCGCCGCATCGCGATCCTGGTGCGTTCGGCCAGCAGCCCGACGTCGCCGGGCAGACCGGCCAGCGCCTGGGTGCAGACCTGGTCGGCCTCCTCGGCGCGGCCGGCGACGCTGAGCGCGCGGGCGTAGGCAGCCTCCAGCAGCGCGGTGCGCGGCGAGACGGCGCGTGCCGCCTGCAGGATCGCCACCGCCCGGTCCGGCTGGCCGTCGAGTGCGGCGATCCGCGACCGGGCTGCCGCCAGGCCCTGGTTGTCCGGGAACCGCGCGGCCCACGCCTCGCCCACCACGTGCGCCCGTGCCAACTGGCCCGCCTCGCGCAGCAGGCGAAGGTGGGCGATGCCGGCCGGCACGTGGTCCGGAAACAGCGCGCCGGCCTCCTCGAGCAGCGCCAGCAGCGATGGCAGGCGCGCCGCCCTGCCCTCGGCCGAGCCCATCAGCGCGGTCGCGGCGGCGACGCGGATGGCGGGCTCGTCCGGCGCGCTGGCGATCAGCGCGCTCCAGCGGGCAGTCGCGTCGTCCCAGTCGCCGGCCTCGGCGGACGCGCGCGCCTTGGCCACCAGCAGGTCACGCTCGTCGGGGAAGGCACGCAGCCCGTCACTGAGCAGGGCGCGCACGGTGCCGGGCTGGCGCAGCCGCTCGGCGAGCAGGACGGCGCCGACATAGCCGAGCGGTGCGTCGGGCACGTGGACGCGCAAGCCCTCCCACCGCCGGAAGGCGAGCGCCGTGTCGCCCAGCGCCTGCGCGGTCAGCGCCGCCTCACGCCACATGTCCGCCGAGCCGGGGCAGGCAGCCACGCCGCTCGCCGCCACCGCCTCGGCCTCCGCGAGCCGGCCGGCCTGACGCAGCAACGTTGCAGGCATCGCGTAGGCCAGCGGCCGGTCCGGGGAGGCGGCGCGCAGCCGCTCGGCCAGCGCCAGCACACGGGGGACGTCGTCACGCGCGCGGGCCAGGCGCATCCCGGTGGTCAGGTACCAGTCCTGGTCCGCGAAGCCCTCCGGCAAGCCTGCGTAGAAGCGCTCGGCGTCATCGCGGCGGTCGAGCCCGAGCAGGCTCTGCACCACCAGCTTCGGGCCTTCCGGCGCGTGGGGGAAGCGCGCGCACAGGCGCTGGCCGACCTCCAGCCTGGCGACGTGGTCGGCGGGGGCGTGCAGCCGTGCCAGTTCAGTGAGCGGCCAAAGCGCGCCGGGTTGGGAGGCGGCCAGCTTTTCGGCCACCGCAAGCGCCGGGGCACGCAGCCGGCGCCGGCGCAGCTCCCGCAGCAGGTCCTTCCAGCCATCCTCTCCGGCGACGCCGCCGTGCCGCTCCAGCACCGAGGACCACGCGGCGAGGGTGATTGTCCGGGCTTGCCCGGACAGGCCCGACTCGTCGAGTGCCTGCACCACCAGGTCGGCCTCGGCCGGGCTCGCCGCGGGCTGATCCGCCGACGTGGTTCCGGGCGCATCCGGATCGCCCGCGTAGAACGCCAGGGCGGGCGCCTGCGCGGCGGGCGGCAGTCCATGGTCGGAGATGGCGGGGTTCGGCGCCGGCGTGGACAGCATTCGCGCCGAGTCGGCCAGGATGCCCTCCGGCTCGCTTTCCGGGAACGGCAGGGTCTCGATGTCCAGCGGTTGCATGTCCGGGTCAAGCTCGCCGCCGAACAGATCGTCGGCCGGCAGGCGGGCGCCCTCGTGCGAGCCGGAGAGCGCTTCGTTCAGCCCGGACGCAGCCGAGTCCGGCTGGATTTGCGCTTTTTTCTTACGGAACCAGGAAACCATGCGTGTCCCATCAGCTGCGGACGCAACCCGCGCTGGCCGAAGCGGCGGGCGGGGTGAACGCCACCCGGCGCGCCTGGGCGCGACGGTGGTGCCCTAGCACGGCGCGGCTGCAGGCGCGAAGCGGAAAGGCGCGGCCGGCGGCACCGCCCGTCGGGCGGCGTTGGCGACCTGCCAAGCCATGAGGCGTGCTTGGGCGCGACGTGCTGCCCGAGCAAGGCCCGCCAGCAGGCGCGAAACGAAAGCGCGGCTGCCGAGCGCCGCCCACCAGGCGGCGTTTGGCGCCCTGCCAAGCCATGAGGCGTGCCTGGGTACGGACAAGGTGCGCGAGCATTGCCCGCCTGCAAATGCGAAACAGAAGGCGCGGCTGCCGGGCACCCGCCTGTCAGGCGGCGTTGGCCCCCTGCGCAACGATGATGGGCTCGCGTCTCTCCTGCGCGCCGGCGTCGGGTGCGTGGGCCTGCAGCGCCAGGCCGTGTGCCGTCGCCGGCTGGGCGTCGTGCCAGGCCGCGACCTGCTCGCAGAACACGCGCCACTGCTCGGTGTCGATGCCGGTCTCGCCGCTGGTGCCCTCCTCAGTGAACTTCGAGAAACGCCCGACGAAGAGACCGGGCCGCAGCATGTCCAGCGTGCCGGCAGGGTGCGCCGAGTCGGCCAGCATGGCGCAGAGCAGCGTGCGCTCGCCATGCGTGCGCAGCGCCTCGAACAGCTGCAGGATCACCGCCTCCTCGGCGCGCGGGGAGAACTTGAAGACGAACATCTTCTCGCCCGACTGCAGGTCCTCCATCAGCTTGGCCTGCAGGAAGCGCATGCGGCGCAGGCTCTGCTGCAGCATGCGCTCGATCGGCAGGTCCTCGACCTTGACAAAGGTGTGCGTCCAGTAGCCGTACAGCTCCGAGCGCAGCGCGTATTCCTCGTGGTCCACCGACGCCCGCCTGGTGTCGACCTTGAGGTGCTCCGGCGCGGCGATGCCCTCGAAGCCGTTCTGCAGACCGGCGATGAGGCGGTCGGCGGGGATGGCGGCCCAGCGCATCAGGCCGAGCGGGCCGGCGCCGAAAGCGCGCTGCACCAGGCCGAACTCGCAGCCGTTGCGAGTGGCGCCAAGGCTCTCGAAACGCTCGAAGAAGATAGCGGGCGAGGTGGCCGGCGCGGCTGCGTCCGCCGCGTCAGGCTCGGCCCGGCTGGTCTCGGCTCTGCTGGTTTCGGCCCGGCTGGTCTCGACCTGCCCGGCCAGCGAGCGGGTGCGCGCGGCCAGGCCGCGCAGGCTCTCGTCCTGCGGGCGCTTGAGGCTGGCTGCGTCGGCGCGCCGGACCGCCTCGTCCAGGTCGCCGCGCCGCATTGCCAGGCGCACGTGCTCGGCGAGCAGGCGGGGATCTTCGCCGAGACTGCTGCAGGCATCCGCCACCGCCTGCTCGGCCGCCTCTTCCCGCCCGGCCAGGCTCAGCGCCCGCACGTAGGCGGTCTCGAGCTCGGCGGCGGCGGGCGCCAGCGCGCGCACCGCCTCGATCACCGCTACCGCGTCGGCGGCGCGGCCGAGATCCTGGGCCAGGCGGGCGCGCATCATCGCCAACGCCGGGTCGGCAGGGAACCGGCGGCCCCAGGCGCGCCCGCAAGCTTCCGCCTCGTCGAAGGCGCGCGCCTCGCGCAACGCGGAGAGGTGGGCGACGTAGGCGGGGATGTCGGCGGGAAAGCGGTCGTGCACCGCGTCCAGCCGGCGCAGCACCTCCGGCAGGCGGCGCTTGCGGCCCGGCGGCGGACCGATCAGCGACATCGCCGCCTCCACCTGCAGCGCCGGGTCGTCGGGCGCCAGTCCGGCCAGCGTCTTCCAGTGCACGTCCGCCTCGGTCCAGCGCTGGCGCCCGGCTTCCATGCGGGCTGCGGCCAGCAGCAGCAGCCGGTTGCGCGGGAAAGTGGCGATTGCGTCGGCCAGCAACTGCTCGGTCAGTCCCGGCTGGGTGCAGCGGCGGCTGTATCTGATGGCGCCGAGGTAGCCCTGCGGCGAGCCAGGCGCCACCGCCCGCACAGCGGCCCAGCGTGCGAAGGCCAGGTCGTGCCCGCCGGCCGTCTCAGCGACCAGGGCGGCTTCGAGGTGCACGTCCGCGCGGTTCGGACAGGCGGAGAGCGCCTGCTGCACCAGCGCCTCGGCCTCGGCGCCGCGGCCGAGCGCGCGCAGGGCCGCGCAGGCCGCCACGTAGCCGAAAGCGTCGGACGGCGCCGCCGCGCGCAGCAACGCGGCCTGCTCCAGCACGTCGGCGTGGTCACGGCGCTGGATGGCCACCTGCACCCGGGCGGCGCGCGCCCAGGCCATGCGCGCCGCTGCTGCCGGCAGGGCGGCCAGGGCGTCCTGCGCCGGCTGTGTCTGGCGCAGCGCCAGCAGGGCGGTGACCAGGTGCAACGGTCCGGCTGCATCGCCGGGGAAGCGCGCCACGATACGCCGCGCGGCGGCCAGGCTGCCGGCGTGGTCGCCGGTGCGATACGTCAGCCTGGCCAGCTCGACCAGCGGCCAGGCGCGATCCGGATAGCTGTCGGCAAGGCTGGCGGCGATCTTGCCCGCGGCACTGTGCATCCGGTGCTGGCGCAGGGTGAAAAGAAGGTCGCGCGCGGCCTGTTCGGGTTCGTGGTGGCGCGCCTGCACGGACTGCCAGAGGCTCGCTGCCTGGTCGGCCTGCGCGGGCAGCAGGCCGGAGGTCGCCAAGGCGAGGCCGACGGGATCGGGTGGGCGGGGCGAGGCGACGGTTTGCTTGGTGGTCACCGTCATGGGCGTAGAACTCCGGGCAGCGTGTCGGACGGGGCGGTTATAGCCAGACGGCGCGCGCGCTGTCATTTGCAGACAGGAAGGCCTTCTTTTTCGAGAAAAAGAAGCAAAAAGCTTTTGCGCGCGCTGTCGCGGACGGCTGAAACGACATGTTTCGACCCGGCACACCCGACGGGGACAAAAGTTTTTTGGTTCTTTTCTTCAAAAAAGAACTGCTTGGTTGCTTTCTTACCCGACCACCGGCGCGAACCGATGCTGATGCCCCGGCGCCTCGATCAGCTCGAACAGCAGCCGGGTCCGCGAGATGAAAAACTGGATGGGCCTGCCGCCATAGGCGACCGCCGGCTTGGGCGCGGCGGTCGGCACGAAGCCCGCCTTGCGCAGCCGCGTGCGCTCGGCGGCCAGGTCGTCCACCAGGTAGGCCGTGTGGTTGACGATGTTCACGCCGTCGGCCAGCGCGCGCCGTACCGGGCTTGCGGCTGACAGCGGGGCGACGGTCTCGTAACAGATGTCCGATGCGTCCAAGCCGAACTGCACGAAGACGTCGTTGACGGGGTCTTTGAAGACCTGCGTCCAGCGGGTGATGCCGAAGGCGGCGGCTAGCATGCGCCGCCCGGCCTCGGGGTCGGTCACGACGATGCCGATATGGTCGAAGGTCATGGCCACTCCGTGTTGCGCTTATCTGGCGGGCGGGGTCGTTCTGATAGGAGACGCGCGATGATGTGTTTGGCAGAAAGCAAGGCCTTCTTTTTCGAGAAAAAGAAGCAAAAAGCTTTTGGTACGCTGTCGCGGAAAGCTGAAACGACATGTTTCGTCCTGCTACACCGGACGGAAACAAAAGTTTTTTGGTTCTTTTTTTCAAAAAAGAACTGCTTGCTTTCTTACGCCACCCGATCCAGCGCCCGATAATACCAGGATCCCAGCACGGTCAGCGGCACGCGCAAGCTGCGCCCACCGGGAAACGGCAGATAAGGCAGGTTCGCAAACGCATCGAAGCGCGCCGTCTCGCCGGAAACCGCCTCGCCGAGCAGCCGGCCGAGCAGGTGGGTGGTGGTAACGCCATGGCCGCTGTCGCCGTGGCTGAACAGCACGGTGGGCGAGACGCGGCCGACATGCGGGATGCGCGGCAGGGTGAGTGCGAAGTTGCCGCTCCAGGCGTAGTCGATGCGCACGCCGGCCAGGCTGGGGAAGGTATGGCGCATCAGCGGGCGGAGCTTGGCCTCGATGCTGGCGGGGTCCGCACCGCCGTAGACGGTGCCGCCGCCG
This sequence comes from Acetobacteraceae bacterium, assembly GCA_965198755.1. Taxonomy (GTDB): domain Bacteria; phylum Pseudomonadota; class Alphaproteobacteria; order Acetobacterales; family Acetobacteraceae; genus BOG-908. The sequence continues at coordinate 499,927 of OZ240673.1, read as the reverse complement.
TAGAGCAGGCGGTGGTCCGGGGTGCGGCGGAAATAGTCGAGGACGTAGTTGGCGTCTTCCACGCAGTAGTTGGCGGGCAGCAGGGAGGCGAGGCGGTCGGCGTCGAGCGGTTCGGTGGCGATGACCTGGCTGGAGACGGGCATGATCTTGCTGCCGACCTCGCGATGCAGCAGGCGGCCGAGATAGGCGTTGCCGCAGACCAGCACGTGGCGGGCGCGCACGCGGCCGTGCTCGGTGGTGACGACCGGTTGGGGGCCGGTGTCGATGCCGGTTACACGGCTGTGCTCGTGGATGCGGCCGCCGAGGTGCTCCAGCGCGGCGGCCTGGCCCAGCACGAGGTTGAGCGGGTGAACGTGGCCGCCGAGCGGGTCGAGCAGGCCGCCGACGTAGCGGTCGGTGTTGACGATGCGGGCCAGGCCGGGGCGGTCGACCAGCTCCAGCGTAGTGTGGCCGTGCTGGGACCAGGTTTTGCGGGCGTGCTCCAGGCCGCGTAGCTGGCGGGCGGTAAACGCGGTCATGGCATTGCCGGGGGTGAGCGCGCAGTCGATGGCGTATGTGGCGACGCGGTCGCGGATGATCTGGCCGCCTTCGAGCGCCATGCCGCCGAGCGCCTCGGCGGCGGTGGTGCCATAGCGGCGCTCGATGACGTCGAGCTCGCGCGAGTAGCCGTTGACGATCTGCCCGCCGTTGCGGCCCGACGTGCCCCAGCCGACGCGGGCGGCTTCGAGGACGGCGACGCTGTGGCCGCGCTCGGCGAGTTCGAGGGCGGCGGAGATGCCGGTGAAGCCGGCGCCGATGATGGCCACGTCGGCTTCGGTGTCGCCGTGGAGCGCGGGGCGGTCGGGGGCGGGGTTGGCGGTAGCGGCGTAGTAGCTGGGGGCGTGGGGGGTCATGCGGGATGATGCACGTGCCACGACGTCTATCGGATTTGAGCTTGCTAAAACCACCCGTGCGGCCAGTTCACTCCTCCGGTCACCAACCATTCTTTTAGCTTCGCTTTCAGGACTTCAATTACAACGCCGGTGGCAGAACTCCCCAGAGGCTTTGTAGCCTGTGTGAGCGGATCAATGACATATCGTTTGATGTAGGGGAGCGAAGTCGATGTTGCTTCCCTTAATTGCCTGCCAAAGGCTGCTAACCCGTCTAGAACGTACCTTTGCTCCTCCGGTTTGCTAGCAGCATATCCATTGTCAAACCTAATTTTTTCCTCTGCCTGACCAACCGCCTGTACAAGTGCTTTCGTGTCATTCTGCTCCAAATCGATTGCAATTGGCTGCCACTCGATTTTCTGACTGTCTTCAAAATAGTCGGTCAGTTGTAAATCACGTGCTATAGTATCCATCTTGTCCAAAGCTGCGCGTAACCAGCTCTTCTTTTCAGCTCCAGCTTTTTCGTAGCGACAGAAAACACTATACAGATCCGGATTTGTTCGGAGAGCGGTTCGGTAGTTGAGCGCGTAGTTTGTCATTGGGATAAGCAAAGGCGGACCGAACGGATCCGTTTCGATTTCCAAAACACCAAGGTCAGACAATACTTGAATCGCGGTCTGCAGCACCTCTTCGTCACTAACTAAAGTTTGAAAATTTCTGTTGAACATGACCCGGAACTGCTTGACGACCTGAACTGTTCTTATAACCTCAGGTTCCTCGAAAACATCCTCTCTGAATAGGCTCAGAACCGCTATTGCAAAGTAAAGTGGAGCAAGTTGTGTAAACTGAGATTTGTCCATGATTTTACTCAGACTGCAGTGTGTAGGCCTTATTAAGGAACGGGGTCTAGGGCCGACTGGCCCCAGCGGGGTCGAGGGGCAGAGCCCCTCGCCTTACCTTTTTCGGTTCAAACCGACTGTAAATAAGCATCGTACTCCACATCCGTCACCCGTCGCCGGAACTCCGCCTGTTCCTGTCGTTTGCAAGCCGAAAACAAATCCTGGTACTCCAGCCCCATATACTCCCCCAGCACGTCGCTGGCGTCGAACGCGTCGATCGCGTCGTCCCAGTTCACCGGCAGCACCGGGTGGCCCTCGCGTTCCTCGCCGTCGATCGGCCGGCCGGGATCGAGCTCCCCGGTCAGCCCGTGCATCGCCCCGGCCAGCACGCCGGCCACCGCCAGATACGGATTGCAATCCGCGCCGGCCACCCGGTGTTCCACCCGGGTTGCGTTACCCGCGGTGATCACCCGGATGGCGGCAGACCGGTTGTCCAGCCCCCAGGTCACGTTGGTCGGCGCGTGGCCGCCGGGCATCAGCCGCCGGTAGGAGTTCGCGTGCGGCGCCAGCAGCAGCATGCTGTCCGGCAGCGTCGCCAGCATGCCGCCCACCACGTGGTGCAGCCGCTGCGTGGGGGCACCGCCGTCGCCGGCCATGATGTTGCGGCCGAGCTCGTCTAGAATGGACATGTGCACGTGCATGCCGCTGCCGGCCAGGTTGCCGTACGGCTTGGCCATGAAGGTGGCGTCCAGCCCGTGCTGGCGCGCCACCCCCTTCACGATGCGCTTGAGCAGGAAGGCGTGGTCGGCGGCCACCAGCGGGTCGGCCACGTGGTTGAGGTTCACCTCGTACTGGCCGGGGCCATTCTCGCGCACCACGGTGTCGGCGGGCAGGTTCTGCTGCTCGCAGGCGTGGAAGATGTCGGCCAGCAGCGGCTCGAAGCTGTGCAGCTCGGCGATCGAGAGCACCTGCGTCTGCCAGCCGTTCCAGCGCCCCTCGTGGCTGCTGGGCGGCGAGACCGGGTCGCGCGGCGTGCGCCGGCGGTCGATGATGTAGAACTCCAGCTCGGTCGCCATCACCGGGGTCAGGCGCGCCGCGCGGAAGCGTTCGCAGACGCGGGCCAGCACTTGGCGCGGGTCGGCGTAGAAGGGGGTGCCGTCCTGCTGCAGCATGCGCAGCAGGACCTGCGTGGTCGGCCGCGTCAGCCAGGTCACCGGCAGCAGCGTACCCTCGACCGGCATGCAGATGCCGTCCGGGTCGCCGGTGCCGCGCGCCAGGCCCGCTTCCGGCACGTCGCAGCCCCACACGTCCAGCGCGTAGACCGAGCGTGGCAGTGCCACCCCCTTCTCCATCACCTCGGGGATGCGGTCTGCCGGCACCCACTTGCCGCGCGCGATGCCGTTGACGTCCACCACAAAGGCTTCCAGCACCGAGGGCGCCTGCTTGGGGCCCGGGATCAGCGTGTGGGTGGAAGGGACGTAGGTCGGCGGCGGCGCGGTGAAATCCAAAATGGCATGCTCCGTGGTCGTTGGGTCGGTCAGGCGAGAAGTGGCTCGTGCTGGCGGGTGCGCGCGTCGCGGTAGGCACGGCAGGCGGTGCCAAAGGCGCGGAAGATGACGGCGGAGAGCGGGTCGTCGGCGAACGACCACTCCGGGTGCCACTGCACGCCGAGCAGGAAGCCGTCACCGCGCGCCAGGCGAAACGCTTCCACCAAGCCGTCCGGTGCCGTGGCGTCCACCGCGAGTGGCGGGGCCAGGCGGTCCACCCCCTGCCCGTGCAACGAGTTCACCCGCGCCGTGTGCATGCCGCTAAAAGCGTGCAGCAGCCCGCCTGGGTTCAGCGTAACGTCGTGCACCGCTTCATACTGCTCGTACACCGGCAGGCCGGCGCGCTCGCGGTGGTCGTCCAGGCCGGGCGTCTCGTGCACCGCCTGGTGCAGGGTGCCGCCGAGGGCGACGTTGATCTCCTGGCAGCCGCGGCAGACGCCCAGGACGGGCAGGCCACGCCGGACCGCCTGCGGCACCAGGCCGAGCGAGACCTCGTCGCGGGCGGCGTCGGACGGGGAGGCTGCGTCGGCCAGCTCGGCGCCGTAACGCGACGGGGCGACGTTGCTGAGCGCACCGGTGAGGAACAGGCCGTCCAGGCTGTCGAGGATGTCGGCCATGTCCTGCGCGTCGGGCCAGGTGCCGTGGCCGACGGCGATCAGGCTCGGCAGGATGACCGGCGTTGCGTGCGCGCCGAACGCCAGGGCGGCTAGGTATTTCTGCTGGACGCTGTGGGCCACGTGCTTGCCGCCGGCTTGCACATCGGCGACCACGCCGATGACGGGTTTCATCTTCACACTCCTTGTTCGCATGATAGCCGGGCGGGGGTGCGGGAGCCACCTCATAAAAAAGCAAGCGGTTCTTTTTTGAAAAAAAGAACCAAAAAACTTTTGCTCCCTGTCGGGTGTCAGTCCTGGACGCGCTACTGTTTCGATCTTCCTTTTTTCAAAAACCAGGCCTTCTGCTACGCCACTGCGATGCACACACCACTTGCCCTGCGCGCGCGCGACGCGCGCCACCACATTCACCCGTTCAGCGACATGGCGTCGCTCAACGCCGAAGGTACGCGCATCATCACCCACGCCGACGGCGTGTGGCTGACCGACATCGACGGCAAAACCTACCTGGACGCATTCTCCGGGTTGTGGAACGTGGCCGTCGGCTACGGACGGCGCGAGATCGCCGACGCCGTGCACGCGCAGATGCTGCAGCTGCCGTTCTACAACAGCCTGTTCAAGTCCACGACGCTGCCGACCATCGAGCTGGCCGAGACGCTGGCCGAGCTGGCGCCGGGCTTCCGCCGCACGTTCTTCACCAACTCGGGGTCCGAGGCCAACGACACCATCATCCGCATGGTGCGCCACTACTGGCAACTGCGCGGCCGGCCGGACAAGACCCACTTCATCGCGCGGCATAACGGCTACCACGGCAGCACCGTCGGCGGCGCCAGCCTGGGCGGCATGGCGTGGATGCACAAGCAGGGCGGCCTGCCGATCCCCGGCGTCACCCACGTGGCGCAGCCCTGGTGGTGGGGCGAGGGCGGCGAGACGAGCCCAGCCGAGTTCGGCCTGTGGGCCGCGCGCGAGGTGGGCCACGCCATCGACCGCATCGGCGCCGAGCACGTGGCCGCCTTCATCGGCGAGCCGGTGCAGGGCGCCGGCGGCGTCATCGTGCCGCCCGACACCTACTGGCCGGAAGTCGAGCGCATCTGCCGCGCCCGCGACGTGCTGATCGTCAGCGACGAGGTGATCTGCGGCTTCGGCCGCCTGGGCACCTGGTTCGGCTGCCAGCATTACGGCTTTACGCCGGACCTGATGACCATCGCCAAGGGACTCACCTCGGGCTACCTGCCGATGGGCGGCGTGATGGTGGCCGACGCGGTGGCCGACGTGCTCGCCGCTGGCGGCGACTTCAACCACGGCTACACAACCAGCGGACACCCCGCCTGCGCCGCCGCGGCACTGGCCAACCTGGCCATCCTGCGCAACGAGGGCTTGGTGGACCGGGTGCGGACCTCCATCGGGCCGTATTTGGCAGCGCAGTGGACGGCGCTGGCGGACCACCCGCTGGTCGGGGAAGCGCGGATGGTCGGGCTGATCGGCGGGCTGGAGCTGACGCCGGACAAGGTGGCGCGCGCACGTTTTCCAAAAGCCGGGGAGGCGGGGGTGATCTGCCGAGACATCGCCTACCGCGCCGGGCTGGTGTTGCGGGCGACCGGAGATTGCATGCTGGTCGCGCCCCCTTTCGTGCTGAGCGAGGCGGAGGCGGACACGCTGGTGGCGCGGACGCGGGGGGCGTTGGACGGGGCTATGGAGCTGCTGCGCGAGCGGGGATGGGTGCAGTAAGCAAGCAGTTCTTTTTTAAGAAAAAAGAACCAAAAAACTTTTATCACCTGAGTACACGTTGCGGAGAGTTCCGCGACAGCCGCGACAAAAGTTTTTTGCTTCTTTTTTTCAAAAAAGAAGGCCTTTCTTACGTTTAGGCGTCATCACAAACATGTCCGAATCAAACCCCATCACCCGCGCCCTCGTCTCCGTCATCATGCACAGCACCGAGCCGATGGTGGTGACCGACCCGCACGCGCCGGACCACCCGATGCTCGCGGTCAACCAGGCGTTCGAGACGGTCACCGGCTACCCGGCCGCGGAGTCCGTCGGCCGTAACTGCCGCTTTTTGCAGGGCTCGGGCACCGACCCTGAAACGTCCAGGCGCATCGGCACGGCGATCAAGGCCGAACGCGGCTGCGTCGAGTGGATCGTCAACTACCGGCGCGACGGCACGATGTTTTGGAACCTGCTGTTCCTCTCACCGGTGTTCAGCGGCGACGGCACGCTGCTGCATTACTTCGGCAACCAGCGCGACATCACCAACGGCCAGCCGTCCAGCCTGCCGGACTACACGCTCGGCCGCGCGGACATGCCGGCGCAGGGTGAGATGGAGTTCCACGCACTGCTGCTCGGCCTGCTGGATTCGCACGTGGACGGCGAGAGGTCGGCGCGCGCGCTGGAGAGCCTGGTGGAGGCGGCGCGGCAAATCGACCGGGTAACGACACGGCTGGCGCCGGCAGCTTGGGCTCCGTCGGAGAGGAAGTGACCCTTCGGAGTCGGCAAGGAAAACAAGGCCTTCTTTTCTGAAGAAAAGAAGCAAAAGACTTTTGGTCCTGCTGTCGGGGAGGTTTCTGCAACGCGCGACCTAGGGAACAAAAGTTTTTTGGTTCTTTTTTCAAAAAGAACCGCTTGCTTAGCTTGCCTGCGCTGTCGCGGACTTCTTCGCGCGCGCGCTCAGGGACTAAGGTGTTCAGTTATCTGACGTCGATACCCACCACGTCGTGCACGTCCCGCGCCCCGTGCTTGTCGCCCGGCACGATCAATCGCAACGTCGGCAGGTCGCCGGCCTGGCCGTCTTCGCGGTAGGCCACGATGACCTGCTTGCCTTCCAGCGTCGGGTCGATCTCGCCGATGGCGAACGCCACGGCGTAGCCGTCCTGGCCGAAGACGGTGATGGTGTGTCGCATGGTGGTGCGCCGGCCGGGTTCGTCGCGCAGGCCGGCCTTGGTGACGAGGTCCCACAGCAAAACGCCGGTCCAGCTATGGTGGTCCTGACCGTGCATCGTGGTGAACGATGCGTCCACGTGGGAGGCCGGCATCGCGTGGACCTGGTCCATCGTGAGGGTCTGGGCGTGCTGGACCAGGCCGTCCACCTTCAGCGGCGGTTGCGGAGTGGCGGGCTCTGCGGCCCAGGCAGACACGCCGGACGAGAGCGTCGCGACGACCCACAGGTTCACCAGCGTGCCCAGCGCGCCGGTTGGCAGTCTCAGCACAGCGGGTTCACTTGGCGATCATGACGTCGGACGCCTTGATGACGGCCATGGCGTGGTCGCCGTCGGTCAGGCCGAGCTCGTCGATCGCCTCGTTGGTGATGGACGCTGTGATGGTGACGCCGGGCGCGATCTCGATGCGGACGTGGCCGGTGGTCTGGCCCTTCTGCACGCCGGTGATGGTGCCTTCGAACTGGTTGCGGGCGCTAAGTTTCATGATGGCTCCAAAGGAAGAAAGGCCTTCTTTTTCGAGAAAAAGAAGCAAAAAGCTTTTGCTCCGGCTGTCGCGGACAGCTGAGACAACAAGCTTCCCCAAACGACACCTGAGAGAGCAAAAGTTTTTTGGTTCTTTTTTTCAAAAAAGAACCGCTTGCTTTCTTGCCTAGAGAAAACTCGGCCGCTTAGCCTCGCAGATCGGCACCCCATTGCGCCCCAGCAGCCCGCGCAACTCGCGGATCGCCGGAAATACCTCCTGGTTCCAGTCCGAGCCTTGCGCGTCGTGCGCCTTCTGCTCTTCCTCGACGATCCAGCGGTCTTCGGTGAAGATCCGTTCGGTGAACCACACCAGCACCGGCCAGGCGGCGTCCAGCAGGAAGCCCACCTTGGCGGGCCGCTGGATGGAGAGCAGGCCGAAGGTGCGGTTGGTGCGCTGCTCACGGTCCAGCGGCACGTAGACGATCCATAGGTTCATCACCGGCAGGTCGCCGTCGGTCCAGATCTTGAGGTTCTGGTAGGGGTACTCGGTCCTGATGGTCATCAGGTCCTTGTGGTTGCTATCGCCAGTCTTGCGGCGCTTGCCCAGGATGGCGGCCTCACCCAGCGGCTGCTTTCCGCCGGTGCGGCCGAAGGTGTAGTCCACCTCCATCCAGTCCTCGCCGAGACGCATGCCACGGTGGCGCGGGCGCATCTGGCCCATCTGCTTGCGGTGCAGGAACTGGTGGTTCATGTCCGTGAGGTTCTCGTGCATGAACGTGTAGTGGCAGGCCACTTCCTGGCCGAAGCGGCGGGTGCGGTAGCGCGGGTCCTCGCTGCTGCCGAGTTGCGGGAACGGCAGGGTCTCGGCCAGCGCGGGGTCGCCGGGAAAGACGAAGATCAGGCCGGCCTGCTCGCGGCAGGGGTAGGCGCGCACGCCGTTGGGCAGCTTGTCCTTGCCGAGGTAGGGCACGTCGATGCAGGCGCCGGTCTGGTCGTAGGTCCAGCCGTGGTAGCAGCAGCGCAGCGCGCAGCCGTCCACCACGCCGTCGTGCAGCGGCACCTGGCGGTGGGCGCAGCGGTCCTCGAGCGCGAAGACGGGGCCGGATTTCGGACGGACGAGCACGATGGGGTCGCCGGCGAAGCGCGCGCCCAGGGCCTTGCCGGGTTTGAGTTCGCTCGACCACGCCAGCGGATACCAGTTGTCCGGATTGGCGCCGACGCGGCGCAGGTCATGCGGCGGAGACAGGTCGAGCGTTGAGGGTGCAATCTCGGCGGCGTGAGTATCCATAGGCGATTAAGGAAGGAAGCTTGCACAGGTTGCAAGGCACAATCGGGCCTTTTCAGGCGGAATCGTGCCGGAACACGTTGTTCTAGCGCGGCCTGGCTGTTGCAGAACGCGTTGTTCATGCGCGGGTTAACCAGTAGCTTACAGACGGGCAGACTATAGCACCCGGTCGGCTAAGTGCAGGCTACCGGCTATCCGCACTGGTGCAGTCCAGGCGTGCTTCATCAGAGCCGAAAGTAGAATCTGCGCTCGCATACAAGGTCACACGCCGATTCGATGCACTCGCTTATACCAGCTTGCGCCGATGATGGTTGCGTGGTGCCCCGTACGGGATTCGAACCCGTGTAGCCAACGTGAAAGGCTGGTGTCCTAGGCCTCTAGACGAACGGGACGCTTGGTGGGCTGGGTAGCGAAATGGCCTGGGCAGGTCAAGGCTGAGCGCCTCGTGGGACCCGCGGGCCAGGATGTAAGAACGCAAGCAAGGCCTTCTTTTCTGAAGAAAAGAAGCAAAAGACTTTTGGTCCTGCTGTCGCGGAATCTCCTCCCAGCGCACGGCCAAGGGAACAAAAGTTTTTTGGTTCTTTTTTTCAAAAAAGAACCGCTTGCCTTGCTTTTCACGCAGCGACGGTCTGAACCGTCCCACGCTGCTCACACCTCCTCGCCCTCCTCCTCCACCTCGCGCCCGAGCTCCAGCAACACCTCCGCATGCTCCGGCTGCAGCGTCTCCATGCCGCGCAGCTTCTTCACCACCACACGGGTCCGCCGCCGCGCGTCCTCGATCGTGCGCGTCATGGTGCCGGCCGTCTTGGACAGCCGCTCCATCGTGGAATCCATCGTCAGCATCTCGCGTTTCGTCGCACCCAGCAGCTCGGCGATCTGACCGCTCTTCTGTTCCAGCGCCAGCGTCACATAACCCAGCTGCACGGTGCGCAGCAGCGCCGGCAACAGGCTCGGCCCCATCACCATCACTCGCAGGCGCTGGCCCAGCTCGTCGATTAGCCCAGGCACGCGCGCGGCTTCGGCGTAGAGCCCGTCCGTCGGCAGGTACATCACCGCGAACTCCACGGTCGTCGGCGGCACGATGTATTTCTCGCTGATCTTGCGCGCTTCGAGCCGCAGCCGAACCTCCAGCGCGCGGCGTGCGCTGCGCTCGGCGTCCGCATCGGCCGCTTCGGTGGCGTCCAGCAGCCGCTCGTAGTCGCTGGTGGGGAACTTGGCGTCGATCGCCAGCAGCGGCCGCACCTCGCCGCGCACCGGCATCATCACCGCGAACTCCACCACCTCGGCGTTGCCCTCCCGCAGCCGCGCGTTGGCCACCACCGTGCCCTCGGGCAGCAAATCGTCGAGCAGCGCCTTCAGCTGGGTCTCGCCCCAGCCGCCGCGGCTCTTCACGTTGGAGAACACACGCTTGAGGTCGCCGATCTGTGCGGTGACACTGGCCACGTCGGCCATCGCCTTTTGCACCGCGGTGAACTGGTCGATCACCCGGCCGAAGCTGGTCTCCATCTGGCGTTCCACCGCCTGGGTCAGCTGCTCGTTCACGCTGCGCTGGATGTCGGCCAGGCGCAGCGCGGTGGTGTCGGCCATCTCGCGCAGCTTGGCCTCCAGCTGCACGCGGTTCTCGCCGTGGTCGCGCGCCAGCCTGGTCGTCAGCTCGCCGGTTCGCTGCTCCAGCGTCGCGTGCAGGCGCTCGAGTTGCGCGGCCCCTGCCCGCTCGGTGCCGGTCAGCGCCATGCGGGTGCGCTCGGCTTCGGAGCGCTGGCTTGCCAGCGACTGCTCGGCCAGCAGGCGCAGCACTTGCGAATCGTCCTGGCGGGCCGCCACGCTCAGCAGGCGACACATCAGCGCCACGAGAAGGAGCGCCGGCAGCCAGAGGCTGAGCGCGGGGTGGGCGGCCAGGTAGGACCAAGCCTCGTCGGTGACCATGCGTGGACCTGTTCACGGTTTGGACCCCGACATTGGCACATGCGGCCGAGTCGCAAGCAAGGAAGGCAAGCGCTTCTTTTTCGAGAAAAAGAAGCAAAAAGCTTTTATCGCGGCTGTCGCGGACCTCTCCGGCGAGCGCGCGACGGCGAGTCAAAAGTTTTTTGGTTCTTTTTTTCAAAAAAGAACTGCTTCCTTCCTGCCTTATACCCCGCCAACACGCGTTACCCTTGGCCAACCCCACCGGAGCGCTGCACGATGTCAGCCAAGAAGCTGCCCACCCTGATGCTGGGCGCCCTCGGCGTGGTGTTCGGCGACATCGGCACCAGCCCGCTCTACGCCGTCCAGCAGGTGTTCCACGACACGCCGGACTTCGCCCACAACCCGAGCAACATCGTGGGCATCCTCTCGCTGATCCTGTGGTCGCTGGTGCTGGCGGTCTGCGGCAAATACACGATCTTCGTGCTGCGCGCGGACCATGACGGCGAGGGCGGCACGCTGGCCATGCTCGGCCTGATCCAGCAGAACCATCCGCCCAGCCCGTTCGCCGGCCCGGGCGCGCTGACGCTGCTGGTGCTGTTCGGCTCCGCCCTGCTCTACGGCGACGGGATGATCACGCCGTCCATCTCGGTGCTCTCCGCGGTGGAAGGCCTCAACGTGGCCACCGACGCGCTGAAGCCCTACGTGCTGCCGATCGCCGCCGGCATATTGCTTGTGCTGTTCCTGGTGCAGTCGCGCGGCACCGGCGCGGTGGGCCGGCTGTTCGGCCCGGTGATGCTGCTGTGGTTCCTCACCATCGGTGCGGTGGGCGTTGCCAGCATCCTGGCCCACCCCGGCGTGCTGGCCTGCCTGAACCCGGTGCACGCGGCGAGCTTCCTGTTCGGCCACGGCTGGCTCGGTTACGCGACACTCGGCAGCGTGGTGCTGGCGTTCTCCGGCGTCGAAGCGCTGTTCGCCGACCTGGGCCATTTCGGCCGGCCGCCGATCATCCTGGCCTGGTACTTCATCGTGCTGCCGGGGCTGCTGCTGAACTACCTGGGCCAGGGCGCGCTGCTGCTACGCAACCCGGGTGCCGCAGCGCAGCCGTTCTACGGCCTGGTGCCGCATTGGGGCGTGATCCCGATGGTGGTGCTGTCCACCGCGGCCACCGTCATCGCTAGCCAGGCGCTGATATCGGGCGCGTTCTCGCTGACCCGGCAGGCGGTCAACCTCGGCCTGGCCCCGCGCTACGTGGTGCGCCACACCTCGGCCGAGGAACGCGGCCAGGTCTACATGCCGCTGGTTAACGCGTTCCTGATGGTCGGCTGCCTCGCCATCGTGTTCGGCTTCCGCTCGTCCAGCGCGCTGGGCAACGCATACGGCCTGGCGGTGATCGGCACCATGACGATCACCTCGATCGTGTTCTTCGTCGTCACCCAGCGCGTTTGGCACTGGCCGCTCATCTACTCGATGCCGCTGCTGGCGGTGTTTCTCACCTTCGACCTGGCGTTCCTCGGCGCCAACCTGGCAAAGATCCTACAAGGCGCCTGGGTGCCGCTGGCCATCGGCGCCTTCGTGTTTGCCCTGCTGACGGTCTGGACCGTGGGCCGCGCCCGCTACCGCCGCGCGTTGGCGGGGTGGTCGATGCTTACGACAGATTTCGAGCGCGACATGGCAACCTGGGACCGACGCAACGGCGGCAGCGCGGTGTTCCTGACCTCGCATCTGGACTGGGTGCCGCTGGTGGGCAAGCACCGCTGGCTGCGGGAGAACTGCCGCTACGACAACGTTCTGCTGCTGCGCGTAGACCTGGCGCGAACGCCCTACGTGGACGAGGCGGACAGGGTGAGCGTCACGCAGGTGTGCCACGGCTTCTACACCGGGCAGGCAAGTTTCGGGTTCATGGAAAACCCCAGCGTGGGCATGGTGCTGCAGAAAGCGTTACCGTTCGACTGGGAGTCCGCCGTGTTCATGTTGCCGCGGCCGACGGCGGCTGCGACTGGCCCGTTCTGGCGGCTGCTTATGCAACGGCTTTACCTGTTCCTGAGCCGCACGGGGCAGAGCCCGATCGAGTGGTTCAAGATACCGGCGCACCAGGCGGTGTCCGTGGGCGTGGAGCTGGAGACTTAGCCGGCCCGTGCTGCAGGAGAAGAAAGCAAGCGGTTCTTTTTTGAAAAAAGAACCAAAAAACTTTTACTTCTTTGGATGCGCGTTGAGGAAGCTTCTTGTCTGGATCGACCGGGGTGCGCGCTCGACACACTTAGGTAGAAGCGAAAGTCTTCTTTTTCGATAATAGAAGCAGCAAGCTTTTGATTCGGTGTTGCCGGCTTGAGATGTGTCATCCTGGTTTTTGATCCGGCAAGAAAATTTCACCACCAAGGGCACCAAAAGAGGAGCTTTGGCGCCCTGCAAACGTGCCGCTCCGGATTGGGGGAAGCCCCTTGGTGCTCTTGGTGGTGGATCTTTCTATCCACGAGCCACCTGGCGAAGGACCAGTTGGGGATGGACATCACGCGCCTCAATCACGACGACCGGATCACATCCAAAACGTGCTCGATGCTCATAGTCTGTAAACCACCGTGCCTGCACCAACAACCAACGTCTTTGTAACCTCGTGCCGAAGCGAGTGCGCGTCGGTGACACGCCACCTATCAGCTTCCCGCGACACCGCTGACGAAAGCTTTTTGCTTCTTCTCGAAAAAGAAGGCCTTCCTTACTCCTGCCAAGGATCATACGAGCCAAAGCTCCACAGATTGCCCTCGCAATCCCGAACCTCGTAACCGCGCCCGCCATACTCGTTGTCGCGCGGCGGAACAATCACCTCTGCCCCGTGTGCCACCGCCTGTGCGTGGTGTGCGTCCGGATCGGCCACCACCACGTAGATGCTCCCGGTCACCAGCCCGCCCGTCGCCTGCGGTGTTGCCAGGCCGAAGCGCTCGCGGTGGTCCGGCTTGGCCGAGCTCAGCATCACCATGCCGTCGTCCAGGCGCAGTTGCGCGTGCACCACGTCGCGTTCCGTCTCGCCCGGCACCACCAGGTGCCGCGCGAAGCCGAACGCGGTGCAGAGGAAGTCGATCGCGCGCGGTGCGTCTTCGTAGACCAGGCACGGTATGATGCTTGCGCGCATGTCGTTCCATCCTCTGTCGTTAAGACACGAATACCGGTGCGATGCCGCCCATCCAGTACGCCAGCTCGCGCGGGTGCCCCACGCGCCACACCGCAAATTCCGCCGCGCGGCCCGCTTCCAGCGTGCCGGTTTCCGCGGCAAGGCCGAGCGCGCGCGCTGCCTCGCGCGTGGTGCCGGCCAGCGCCTCCTCCGGCGTCATCCGGAACAGCGAACACGCCAGGTTCATCGCCATCAGCAGCGAGCACATCGGCGAGGAACCGGGGTTGCAGTCCGTCGCCACCGCCATGCCAACGCCGTGCGCCCGGCAGGCCGCCACCGGCGGCGGCTGGCGCGCGCCCACGGTGGCGTAGGCGCCCGGCAGCAGCACGGCCACCGTGCCGGCAGCCGCCATCGCCCGCACGCCGGCCTCGGACGCGTATTCCAGGTGGTCGGCCGACAGGGCGCCGCTGGCCGCAGCCAGCGCCGCGCCGCCGCCGTCGCTCAACTGGTCGGCATGCAGCTTCACCGGCAGGCCGAGCGCGCGCGCGGCGGCGAACACCCGCTCTACCTGGGCGTTGGAAAACGCGATCGTCTCGGCGAACGCGTCCACCGCGTCGGCCAGCCCCACCGCGGCGGGCAGGATCTCCGCCACGATGTAGTCCACGTAATCGTCTGCGCGGCCGGCGTATTCCGGCGGCACGGCGTGCGCCGCCAACATCGTGGTGCGCACGCGGATGTTGGCGTGCGCGGCCAGCTTGCGCGCGACGCGCAGCATCTTCAGCTCGGAGGCCAGCGACAGGCCGTAGCCGGACTTCACCTCGACGGTGCGCACGCCTTCGGCCAGCAGCGTCTTCAGACGGCCCCGGGCGGACTCGAGCAGCTCCGCCTCGCTCGCCGCGCGCGTGGCGGCGACCGTGGAGAGGATGCCGCCGCCGCGGCGTGCCGCGCTCTCGTAGCTGTCGCCGCGCAGCCGCGCCTCGAACTCTTCGGCGCGGTTGCCGCCGAACACCAGGTGCGTGTGGCAGTCGATCAGCGCCGGGGTAATCCAGCCGCCGTTGGCATCGTGCCGCATGGTGCCCGGGCCGGACAGGGCCGGCGGCAGGTCCGAGGCCGGCCCTACATACTCCAGCCGGCCGCTGCAGATCGCCAGCGCGCCGTCCTCCACCGCGCCGTAGGGTGCACCGCCCGGCACCATGGTCGCCAGGTTCGCGTGCCAGATGGAGTCGGCCGGTCGTGTGCCCATGGCGCGAACTTTACGGTGCCGGTCCGGGAAGCTACAACACCCGACAGGCAGCCCGGGCGAGACAATGCCGTCACTCTCCGCCGATTGGGCGCTGCTGGACGATGGCTGGGCGGCCGACGTGCTCATTGAGCACCAGGGCGGCACCATAACGTCGGTTGGCACCGGCCGGGCAGCGGACCACGTTTCAGGCGCGCTGCTGCCCGGCATGGTGAACCTGCACAGCCACGCGTTCCAGCGCAGCTTCGCCGGCCGCACCGAGTATGCCGGCGGCGGCGGCGATTTCTGGACCTGGCGCGAGGCGATGTATCACGCCGCCGGCCACATCGAGCCGGACGCGATGGCGCCGATCGCCGCCTACCTCGCCATGCAATGCCTGCGCGGCGGTTTCACCTCGCTGGTCGAGTTCCACTACCTGCAGAACGACCGCACCGGCACCCCCTACGCGCATCGCCCCGCCATGGCCGAGGCGATCATCGAGGGCGCCCAGCAAGCCGGCATCGGCCTGACGCTGCTGTTCGGCATTTACGAGACTGGCGACCTCGGCGGCGCACCGCTACAAGGCGGCCAGTTGCGCTTCCGCACCGGCCCGGACGCGGCGCTGTCCATGCTGGCGGACGCGCGCCGGCACGAAGCCCCGTCGCTGCGCTTCGGCCTGGCGCCGCATAGCCTACGCGCCGTGTCGCCCGCCTCGCTGGCCGCGGCGGCGGCCGGCGCTGCGGCGATCGATCCGACAGCGCCCATCCACATCCACCTCGCCGAACAGCGCGCCGAGGTGGAGGCATCGATCGCTCACCTCGGCGCGGCACCGGTGCGCTGGCTGCTGGACCACGCGCCGGTGGCGGAGAACTGGTGCCTGATCCACTGCACGCACACGACGCAGGAGGAACGCCTGGGCATCGCACGCAGCGGCGCGGTCGCCGGGCTGTGCCCGAGCACCGAGGGCAACCTCGGCGACGGCCTGTTCACCCTGCCCGACCTCGCCGGCGCCGATGGGCGTTTCGGGATTGGCACGGACAGCCACGTGTCGCTGGACGCCTGCGCCGAGCTGCGCCTGCTGGAATACACGCAACGGCTGCGCAGCGAGCGCCGCAACGTGCTGGCCGGCGCGGAGGGCCACACCGGCCGCACGCTGTGGCAGGCGGCCTGCGCCGGCGGCGCGCAGGCGGCGTCGCGGGCGGTGGGCGCGCTGCGGGCGGGCTTGCGCGCGG
The DNA here is from genome assembly GCA_965198755.1 of Acetobacteraceae bacterium. Lineage (GTDB taxonomy): Bacteria > Pseudomonadota > Alphaproteobacteria > Acetobacterales > Acetobacteraceae > BOG-908. The sequence continues at coordinate 483,919 of OZ240673.1, read as the reverse complement.
ACCTGGTGGTGATCGAACCGGCGCCGGAAGTGCATGCAGCGCACCCGGATTTCTGGCTGGACGCGGCGATCTTCGCGTCGGATGCGCAGCCGGCGCGGCACGTGATGGCGGGTGGCGCGTGGGTGGTGCGTGACGGCGTGCACGTGCGGCAGGCGGCGATCACGCAGGCTTACCGGCGAGCGCTGCAGGGGCTTCTTCCTTGAAGCGAAGCAAGAGCGTTTTGTTTCTGCTGTCGCCGTGTTGGTGGTGTCGGCCAGAGCAACGTGGACACCGACAATTGCATGTATGTGAACAGAGTGAGGTTAACTTCGAAGGCGTGAAGGACACGGAGAACAAAAAAGAGTCACCACCAAGGCACAAGAGCACCAAGATGCGTTTCTGTTGATTCCTCACCAATATGATTGGAAAATGAACGAACTCTCTTGATGACCTTGGTGGTGAATCTTTCTTTCGTCTTCGTGTTCTTCGTGCCTTCGTGGTTAATCTTCCCTGCGATGCCACAGCGCGCACCCAGTAACACAGCGCCACGACGAACCATGTCAGCACTGAAAGAACGCCCAGCCGGAGCCCACCCTTGAAGAACACCCGCCTCATTCGCGCCGCCACCGGCTCCACGCTCACCGCCCGTTCCTGGCAGACCGAAGCGCCGCTGCGCATGCTGATGAACAACCTCGACCCCGACGTCGCCGAACGCCCCGAGGACCTGGTCGTCTACGGCGGCATCGGCAAAGCCGCGCGCAACTGGCCGTGCTTCGACTCCATCGTCGCGTCGCTCACCACGCTCGGCGCAGACGAAACCTTGCTGGTGCAGTCGGGCAAACCTGCCGGCGTGTTCCGCACGCACGAGAACGCGCCGCGCGTGCTGATCGCCAACTCCAACCTCGTGCCGCACTGGGCCACCTGGGAACACTTCTCCGCACTCGATCGCCTCGGCCTGATGATGTATGGCCAGATGACCGCCGGCTCCTGGATCTACATCGGCAGCCAGGGCATCGTGCAGGGCACCTACGAAACGTTCGTCGAGATCGGCCGCCAGCATTTCGGCGGCTCGCTCGCCGGCCGCTGGATCCTCACCGCGGGCCTCGGCGGCATGGGCGGCGCGCAGCCGCTGGCCGCCACGCTCGCCGGCGCCTCGATGCTGGCAGTCGAAGCGCAGGACAGCCGGATCGAGAAGCGCCTGGAGACCGGCTACCTCGACGCCCGTGCCGACACGCTGGACCAGGCGCTGGCCATGCTGGAAGCCGCGCGCAGCTCCGGCACACCGCGCTCCATCGGCCTGCTGGGCAACGCCGCCGAGCTGTTCCCAGAGATCCTCCGCCGCGGCATCCGGCCGGACGTGGTCACCGACCAGACCAGCGCGCACGACCCGGCCAATGGCTACCTGCCCGCCGGCTGGACCGTCGCCGAGTGGGAACAGCGCCGCGCATCGGACCCGGCCGCTGTCGCCCGCGCCGCGAAAGCCTCGATGCGCACCCACGTCGAAGCCATGCTCGGCTTTCACCGCGCCGGCATTCCCACCGTCGACTACGGCAACAACATCCGCCAGGTCGCCAAAGACGAAGGCCTGGCCGACGCGTTCGACTTCCCCGGCTTCGTGCCCGCCTACATCCGCCCGCTGTTCTGCCTCGGCAAAGGCCCGTTCCGTTGGGTGGCGCTGTCCGGCGACCCCGACGACATCCGCGTCACCGACGAGACGGTGGCCGCCCTGATGCCGCACGACACGCATTTGCACACCTGGCTCGCCCATGCCGGCGCGCGCATCCGCTTCCAGGGCCTGCCCGCCCGCATCTGCTGGCTGGGCCTGGGCGACCGCCACCGCGTGGGCCTCGCCTTCAACGAGCTGGTCCGCAGCGGCCGGGTGCGGGCACCCATCGTCATCGGCCGCGACCACCTCGACAGCGGCTCGGTCGCCAGCCCCAACCGCGAGACCGAAGCCATGCGCGACGGCTCGGACGCTGTCTCCGACTGGCCGCTGCTCAACGCGCTGCTCAACACCGCGAGCGGTGCCACCTGGGTGTCGCTGCACCACGGCGGCGGCGTCGGCATGGGCTACTCCCAGCACGCCGGCATGGTGATTGTCTGCGACGGCACCCCCGACGCCGACCGCCGCCTCGAACGCGTGCTGTGGAACGACCCGGCCAGCGGCGTGATGCGCCACGCCGACGCCGGCTACCCGGACGCTGTTGAGTGCGCCCGCCAGCATGGGCTCAACCTGCCGATGCTGGGAGCCGCGCCATGATCGGCAAAGGAGCGCTCGACACACATCGGAATTGGCTTAGAGGCCGTCCGATACCAGACGAACCGAGGGTTGTTGCGTCAGTGCAGAAAGCAAGGCCTTCTTTTTCGAGAAAAAGAAGCAAAAAGCTTTTGCGAGCGCTGTCGCGGACGGCTGAACGACACGCGTCCACAACACGCACCCGAAGAGACCAAAAGTTTTTTGGTTCTTTTTTTCAAAAAAGAACCGCTTGCCTTGCCCTGCTTGCAGCCGCGCGAGAGTCGCTCTCAAGCCGGCGAGAGGCCCAGTGACCATCGTCATCGGCCACACGCTCGGCCTGGACGCGCTACGCCGGCTCACCGGTGGCGAGGACGTTTCGCTAGACCCCGCCTGTCTGCCCGCCATCGAGGCTTCGGCGGCTACTGTCGCAGGCATCGTCACCTCCGGCCGCACCGTCTACGGCATCAACACCGGTTTCGGCCTGCTGGCGCAGACCTCGATCCCGGTTGGCAAACTGGCCGAGCTGCAGCGCCGGCTGGTGCTCTCGCACAGTGCCGGCGTGGGCAGACTGATGCCGCCCGCTATCGTGCGCCTGATCATGGCGCTGAAGGTGGTGGGCCTGGCACGCGGCTATTCCGGCGTGCGGCCGGCGGTGATCGAGCAGATCCTGGCGTTCCTGCGTGCGGACATCGTGCCCTGCGTGCCGGAGAAGGGATCGGTCGGCGCGTCCGGCGACCTGGCGCCGCTGGCGCATCTGTCGGCCGCGCTGATCGGCGTGGGTGACGTGGATGCCGGCGGCGTGCGGATGACGGCCGAGGCTGCGCTGCAGCGGGCTGGGCTCTCGCCGCTCGTGCTCGGCCCCAAGGAAGGATTGGCGCTGCTGAACGGCACGCAGGCCTCCACCGCGCTGGCGCTGCACGCGCTGTTCCGCGCCGAGCGGATCTTCGCCGCGGCGTTGGTCGCCGGTGCGCTGTCGGTGGACGCGGCGAAGGGGAGCGACACGCCGTTCGACCCGCGCATCCACGCCGCCCGCGGCCAGCCGGGGCAGATCGCGGTGGCCGCCTGCATGCGCGCGCTGCTGGCGGGCAGCGAGATCCGCCACTCCCACCTCGATTGCGGCCGCGTGCAGGACCCCTACAGCCTGCGCTGCCAGCCGCAGGTGATGGGCGCCTGCCTGGACACCATGCGCCACGCGGCCGGCGTGCTCGTCACCGAGGCCAACGCGGCCAGCGACAACCCGCTGGTGTTCGCCTCCGCCTTTTCTGACGGCCAGGGCGAGGTGCTCTCCGGCGGCAACTTCCACGCCGAGCCGGTCGCCATCGCCGCCGACGTGCTGGCCATCGCCATCGCGGAGGTCGGCGCGCTGTCCGAACGCCGCATTTCCCTACTGACGGACCCTGTAATGAGCCGCCTGCCCGCCTTTCTGGTGACCGACCCGGGCATCAACTCCGGCTTCATGATGGCGCAGGTGACGGCGGCGGCACTCGCCAGCGAGAACAAGTCGCTCGCCCATCCGGCCAGCGTGGACAGCCTGCCAACCTCGGCCAACCAGGAGGACCACGTCTCCATGGCCACCTTCGCCGCGCGCCGCCTGGGCGAGATGTGCGACAACACGGCCGGCATCGTCGGTATCGAGCTGCTGGCGGCAGCCCAGGGGATCGGCTTCCACGCGCCGCACCGCAGCTCCGCCCCGCTGGAGGCGGCCATCGCCGACATCCGCGCTCGCGTCGCGCCCTACATCGAAGACCGCTTCATCGCTCCCGACTTGGCCCAGGCGGCCAGCCTGGTGGAGACCGGCTTACTCGCGCGGCTGACCACCGGCATCGGCCTCGCACACGGTTAGTATCAGCGGCCCTGGACCTTGATCCTTCGAAGTCCGGCAAGGAAGACAAGGCCTTCTTTTCTGAAGAAAAGAAGCAAAAGACTTTTGGTCCGGCTGTCGCGGAGGTTTCTGCAGAGCGCGCGCGTGGGAGCAAATGTTTTTGGTTCTTTTTTAAGTCTCCGTTTGAAAAGTCGGCCTGGTGAGTCAGCTGGCGCGGTTTCCGAGCACCGGAGCAAAGGAAAACCGCGTCAGATGGCGCCAGGGCGACTTGGCAAACGGACACTTAACAAGAACCGCTTGCTTCGCTGTTATCGGTCAAAACCTAAGCCGATTCTATAAGGCTGATCGCCGAGGTGAGCCTCGCGCGCGGTCTGGCGTGTGACCTGTCTGTTTACGAGCGGTTCAGCCTCCCGCACGGCTGAGGCGATGCATACAATCTGAAGGAATCAACCGGCCTTTATTCCAGCGTTGTTCGAGGAACCCTTAACCTTTCACCGCGTGAGACCTGCGAACCTCAAAAGGAGAAGGTGCGATGGCGGCACGGCATCTCGCACGAGCGGCCGCATTGTTCTGCGCCGCCTTCCTATACGCGACGAACGCTCGCTGCGCGCCGGCGACGCTGACCGCCGACGTCGCCTCGCCACAGGCGCAGGCCGAGGCGACCGCCGCCGCCCAGCTCCCGCCCATCGCCCCGCCACCCGGCCACAGAGTCGTCGAAGACCCGAGCGGGCGCAAGCAGGTCGGCGATGCAAGCGTCTACGCGGGCCACTTCGAGGGCCACCGCATGGCGGACGGCCACCGCTTCCGGCACAGGGGCGCGGTTGCCGCCAGCCGCAGCCTGCCGCTGGGCACCGTGGCCAAGGTCACCAACCTGCAGACCGGCCGATCCGCCACCGTCACCGTGGAAGATCATGGCCCCTACGTGGACGGACGGACCGTGGACCTGACGCGCGCCACGGCCGCGCAGATTGGCCTCACCCGCAAGAGCGGCGTGGCGCCGGTGGAGGTAGCACCCGTGGTGGTGCCGCAGAAGGACGGGACTGTGAAGGCGGGAGCGGGCGCGCTGCAGGGGCCGGCGTAAGGCAGCAAGCAAGCGGTTCTTTTTTTAAAAAAACCAAAAAACTTTTGTTCCCTGGGGTGCGCACTGCAGGACACTCCGCGACAGCCGGACCAAAAGTCTTTTGCTTCTTTTCTTCAGAAAAGAAGGCCTTGCTTTCTGCCTGCCGGCCTACTCGCCTTCCGCCCAACGGATAGTGTAAGCACGAATCATGACCGCCCACCTGCCGCACCGTGCCCTGGCCGCGCCCCTGCTCCTCGCCTTGCTGCTGGGCGGCTGCGCCACCATCAACTCCATCCTGCCGTTCACCAAGACGGACGACACGCCGAAGGTGAACCTGGCAGACGAGCCGCCGGACCAGCTCTACAGCAACGGCATCGACGCGCTGCAGCGCGGCAACTACTCCACCGCGGTGAGGCACTTCGACGCCATCCAGCAGAACTATCCTTACTCCAGCTGGGCCAGCAGCGCGCAGTTGATGGAGGGCTACACCGAGTACCGGCGCGACAACTACAGCGAGGCCGTCTCGCAGCTCGACCGCTTCATCGCGTTGCACCCGGCCAACAAGGACATCGGCTACGTCTATTATTTGCGATCGCTGTGCTACTACGAGCAGATTGCCGACATCTCGCGCGACCAGAAGGGCACCACCGAGGCGATGGCCGCCCTGCAGGAAGTGGTCAACCGCTTTCCGGACAGCGCCTACGCCCGCGACGCACGCCTGAAGATCGACCTGTGCCGCGACCACCTGGCCGGCAAGGAGATGGACATCGGCCGCTACTACGAGAAACAGCATCTGTATGCGGCGGCCATCGGCCGTTACCAGCGCGTGATCGACGATTTCCAGACGACCAACCACACGCCGGAAGCGCTCTCGCGGCTGACGGAAATCTATTTGAAACTGGGCCTGGTGGGCGAGGCAAAGAAGACAGCGTCCGTGCTGGCCTACAACTATCCGGGCAGCCACTGGTATGAGAACAGCTGGAACGATCTGATCCAGGTGGGCGCGGTGCAGGGTCCGCAGGTGACCAACGGCACGCCGGACAAGCCCGGGTTTTTCACCCGGTCGTTCAACTGGGTTTTCTAAGAAAGAGTCTTCTTTTTTGAAAAAAAGAAGCAAAAAACTTTTGTCTCCGCTGTCGCGCGCTCGCAGGAGAGTGCGCGCCCCAGAGAACAAAAGTTTTTTGGTTCTTTTTTTCAAAAAAGAACTGCTTTCTTGATGCTGACTTCGCTGTCCATCCGCGACGTCGTGCTGATCGAACGCCTGGACCTGGGCTTCGGCCCGCACCTCACCGTGCTCACCGGCGAGACCGGCGCCGGCAAATCCATCTTGCTCGACAGCCTGGGCCTGGCCCTGGGCGCGCGCTCAGATGCCGGCCTGATCCGCGCCGGCGCCGAGCAGGCCAGCGTGTCGGCCGTGTTCGCACCGCCCGGCCAGCATCCGGTGAACGCGCTGCTGGAGGAGCTGGGCCTGCCGGCGGACGACCACGTGGTGCTGCGCCGCGCGGTAAGCAAAGACGGCCGGTCGCGCGCCTGGGTGAACGACGCGCCGGTGGGCGCCGCCACGCTCAAGCGAGTGGGGGCGATGCTGGTGGAGGTGCAGGGCCAGCACGACCAGATGGGTCTGGCCGACCCGGCGTCCCACCTGCGGCTGCTGGACGCCTACGGCATCAGCCCGGACCTGCGCGCCGAGGTAGCGGCCCGGCACCGCGCCTGGCGGGCCGCGGTGGAGCGGCTGGAGGCGGCGCGCGCCGCCATCGTGGACGCCAAGCGCGAGGAGGATTTCCTGCGCCACTCGGTGGGCGAGCTGGCCAAGCTCGCGCCGCGCGAGGGCGAGGAGGACGAGCTGGCGGCCACGCGCCACCGGTTGCAGCAGGGCGAGAAGCGGGCCGAGGCGATCGCCGCGGCATTGTCCGAGCTGACGCCGCGCGACAGGCGGAACAGCGGCCCAGCCGCCGCCCTGCGCGCGGCCGCCCGCACGCTGCAGCGCCTGCTGCCGGCTGGTTCGGACGCGGAGAACCCGGCGCAGGCCGCGTTGGCCGCGCTGGAGCGGGCCGAGGAGGCGCTGGCCGACGGCGAGAGCCTGCTCAGCCGGTTGGCTGCGGAGGCGGATGCCGACCCGAGGGCGCTGGAGCAGGCGGAGGAACGGCTGTTCGGGTTGCGCGGCGCGGCACGCAAGTATGCCGTGCCTGTTGCGGAGTTGCCCGCGCTGCTCGTAGGTTTTCGTGAACGGCTGGCGGCGCTGGACAGCGGCGAGGGCGCCATCGCCGGCATGGCGCGCGAGGCTGCCGCCGCCCGCGCGCGCTACGTCGACGCGGCCGAGCGCTTGTCCGCGGCGCGTGCGGAGGCGGCGGGCCGTCTGGAGGCGGCTGCCAACGCGGAGCTGCCGCCGCTGCGGCTGGAGCGGGCGCGCTTCTTTGCCGCGGTGACGCGGTTGGAGGAGGAGGCCTGGGGTGCGGCGGGCGCGGATACCGTGCGGTTCCTGATCGCCACCAACCCCGGCCAGCCGCCAGGGCCGCTGGGGCGGGTGGCGTCGGGCGGCGAGTTGTCGCGGCTGATGCTGGCGTTGAAGGTGGTGCTGGTGAGCGGCTCGCCTGTGGCAACCCTGGTGTTCGACGAGGTGGACAGCGGCATTGGCGGTGCGACGGCGGCCGCGGTGGGCGAGCGGGTGGCGCGGGTGGCCGAGGGCGTGCAGGTGCTGGTGGTGACGCACTCGCCGCAGGTGGCCGCGCGGGGGGCTGCGCATTTGCGGGTGAGCAAATCGGTGAGCGGCGGGCGGACGGAGACGCAGGTTCAGGTTCTGGGGGCGGACGAGCGGCGGGAGGAGATTGCGCGCATGCTGGCGGGTGAGACGATTACTGCGGCGGCTCGGGCGGCGGCGCAGTCGCTGCTGGACGTTTAGGCAAGCGGTTCTTTTTTGAAAAAAAGAACCAAAAAACTTTTGCTTCCGCTGTCGCGCGCTCGCGGGAGAGTCCGCGACAGCGGAGTCAAAAGTCTTTTTGCTTCTTTTTCTTCAGAAAAAGAAGGCCTTGCTTGATGACGCCAGCCGAAGAACTCGCCTTTCTCGCCAGCGAACTCGCCCGCCACGACCGCGCCTACCACGAACAAGACGCGCCGCTGATCACCGACGCGGAGTACGACGCGCTGCGCCGCCGCAACGCCGAGCTGGAAGCCGCGTATCCCGCGCTTGTGCGCGCGGACTCACCGTCGCGTCGCGTCGGCAGCGCGCCGTCCGGTGCGTTCGGGAAGGTGCGGCATCGGGTGGCGATGTTGTCGCTGAACAACGCGTTCGGGCAAGCGGATTTCGTGGAGTTCTGCGCGCGGGTGCGGCGTTTTCTCGGATTGCCGACGGACGCGGCGTTGCCGATGGTAGGTGAGCCGAAGATCGACGGTCTGTCGATCTCGCTGACGTATCAGGATGGCCGGCTGGTGCGTGGGGCGACGCGTGGCGACGGTGCGGAGGGCGAGGACGTCACCGCCAATTTGCGCACGATGAAGGTGCTGCCGGCGAAGTTGCGCGGCCGTGCGCCGGCGCTGATAGAGGTGCGCGGCGAGGTTTTTCTGGCCAAGGCGGACTTCCTGGCGCTGAACGCGGCGCAGGCGGAGGCTGGACAGCGGATGTTCGCCAACCCGCGCAACGCGGCGGCCGGCAGCTTGCGGCAGCTCGACGTGCAGGTGACCGCGTCGCGCCCGCTGTCGTTCTTCGCCTACGCGATGGGAGAAGCTTCCGAACCGGTTGCGGACTGCCACTGGGACTACCTGCAACGTCTCTCGAAATGGGGGTTCTCGATCAACGAGCTGAGCGCCCGGCTGGACGGTCTAGAGGAGGCGGAAGCGTTCTTCGAGCGCATCGGCGCGGCGCGTGCATCCTTGCCCTACGACATCGACGGCGTAGTCTACAAGATCGACGACCTGGCGTTGCAGCGCAGGCTTGGCTTCGTGGGGCGGGAGCCGCGCTGGGCCATCGCGTGGAAGTTCGCGGCCGAGCGTGCGACGACCGTGCTGCAGAAGATCGACGTGCAGGTTGGGCGCACAGGTGCGCTGACGCCGGTGGCCTGGCTGGAACCGATCAACGTGGGCGGCGTGCTGGTGACGCGCGCCACGTTGCACAACGAGGACGAGATCGCGCGGCTGGACGCGCGGGTGGGCGACACGGTGGTGCTGCAGCGTGCTGGCGATGTGATCCCGCAGATCGTCAGCGTGGTGGCCGAGAAGCGGCCAGCCGACACGCAGCCTTACGTGCCGCTGACGCAGTGCCCTGCCTGCGCCAGCCTGGCCGTCCGCCCGCCTGGCGAGGTAGTGCGCCGCTGCACCGGCGGGCTGATCTGCCCGGCGCAGACCGTCGAACGGATCATCCATTTCTGCAGCCGGCGCGCTTTCGACATCGAGGGGATGGGTGAGAAGACCATCGTCGAGTTCCACCGCGACGGGCTGGTCTCGAGTCCGGCCGACATCTTCCGGCTGGGCGCGCGCGAGGCGGACATCGCGGCGCGTGAGGGCTGGGGTGCCTTGTCCGCGCGCAACCTCATCGCTGCCATCGAAGCGCGTCGGACGGTTCCGCTGGCGCGCTTCATCTTCGCGCTCGGCATCCGCAGGATCGGCGAGACCAACTCGAAACTGCTGGCGCGGCACTACGAAAGTTTTGAGAACTGGCGCGCGCAGATGATCGAGGCGACGACGGTGGGGTCGGACGCGCGGTCGTCGCTGGGCGCCATCATTGGCGTGGGTGAAGCCATCGCCGTTGAGCTGACCGAGTTCTTCGCGGAGCCGCGCAATCGCGACGTGCTGGACGAGCTGGCAGGCTTGCTGAGCATCGAGGACGCGGTGCCGCAAGCTGCCGCCAACAGCGAGATCGCAGGAAAGATCGTGGTGTTTAGCGGCACGTTGCAGACGATGAGCCGGCCGGAGGCGAAGGCGCGGGCCGAAGCGCTGGGTGCGCGGGTGACGGACAGCGTGTCGAAAAAAACGGATTTGGTGATCGTGGGCGCGGATGCGGGATCGAAGGCGAAGCGTGCGGCGGAACTCGGGGTAAGGGTGTTGAGCGAGGCGGAGTGGGCGGCGTTGGTTGAGTAAGCAAGAAAGCGGTTCTTTTTTGAAAAAAAGAACCAAAAAACTTTTGCTCTCTTGCGTGCGGGCTGTGGACGTCGGCGACCGCCTCACGCCACCGGCGGAGTATGAAACACCAAGCCTCGTCACGGCACATCCCACAGAGACAAAAGTTTTTTGATTCTTTTTTTCAAAAAAAAACCGCTTGCTTCCTTCCTGACATTACAGCGTGTTCTCGCAGCAGCCCGCACCCTAAAGCGCGGGTGCGGGCCAGCGTCCTTCCGACGTCAGTTCTGTCCCTTACACAGCCTGGCAGCGCGCGCATCATCTCCAGTTGTTGGCGTGATGTCGCTCAGCACGTTGCCGGCCTGTGCCTCGGCTTCGAGCGTTGCCGCGTCTGCAGGCAGCAGGAAGCGCGACGCCACTGCCTTGTCCGCAGCCGAGGTGACGACGCACACGTAGCCGGCATGCGTGCCGTAGCGTTCTTCCAGCGAGGGACGCTGGTCATGCGACGCAAGGCGCGCCGCCCGGGTTTCCTGCAGCGGGAAGGAGGAGCCGCTCAGGCTGCATTGCTGACCCTTGTAGACCGTCGAGGCGTAGGTGTTCCAGCCGCTGTAGGTGGCCAGCGGCGCCTGCAGCAGAACGGAGGGCACGCCGGAGGTTTCGTTGCCGTCGGTGTTCAGCGCGGGCACGAGCTCGGGTAGCACGCGCTCGACGATCGGCGGCTGGTTGGTGATGACGCCGGACTGGTCGAAGTAGTCGATGTGTGGGCCGAAGTTGAACTTTTCCGGATGGTTGAGCGCGGTGCCGCCGTAGGGGTAGCCGGGCACGCTCGGGAAAGACTGCGCGGCTGACGCGGGTGTCACGAGTTGGCTGCTCGACAGCGTGGGATACAGGCTCGCCGGCATCGGCGTGCCCTGCGTGAGGAGCGCGATGAAATCTGCCTGCAGCGCGGCGTTGGTCTGCGTCTCCGGGTTGGGGTTGGCGGGATAGGTGCAGATGCCGGCGGGTGGCAGGGTGGCGGTGTAGGTGAAGCCGCCGGCGCCGCCGCCATGCGTGGTGGACGGCTCGTAGTAGCGGTGCACGTTGGCCGGCAGCGGTATGTCAGCGATCGCCGTCATGCCGACCAGGTCGGGCGACATCTTTTCCTCGTAGAACTCGGCCGACCCGAACGTCTCGAGAATTTCCGGGCAGGTGTTGGTGGCGGTGCAGCGGTCCAGCAGGCCGGAGGGCGGCTGGTTGCGCGCGAGGTTCGGATAGTCCGCCCACCAGACCGGCGCTTCGTCGGCCATCATGTAGAGGTTGGTGATCACGTCCGGCAGCGCGAAACGCACGTTCATGTAGAGCTGCCGGCCGTCGATTTGCGGCCAGGCGCCATCGGCCACGCGGCCACCGGATTCGTCCTCGTTGAAGCCGAGGTGGATGCCGGACCGGAGGAACGAGGCGGATTGCGAGACGCCGACGCCGATCACCTTGGAGACCGCGCCGGAGATTGGGTTAGCGGTGCCGCTGCGGTCCTGTTTCGAATGGTGGAAGAAGCTGATGATGTCGCGCGAGGCGGCGTAGCCGACGCCGAGCACCAGCGGATCCTTCGCGGTGAACACCATCTCGTACAGCAGGCTCGAGTCGAAACCGTTTTTCAGGCAGATGCGCGTTGGGTCGGGCGTGCCCGGGAACGGCACGGTGCGGCAATCTGCCCAGGCCCAGGCGTTGGCTGGGATGGAGTGCTTCGGCCCGTCGACACCGGTGATCGACTGGCGCGCCAGTCTGTAGAACTGGGTGATGGTGGGAGAGGTGTCGAGGCTGACCGGCTTGTAGGGCACCGGCGTGGTAAAGATGATCAACTGCGCGGTGCTGCCGCTGGCGCCGGCGACGTGGCCGTAGACAGGGCCTGTGATGGACGAGCCGTCCTTGTTGGTGGCAACCGGCACCTCGATCACCTGGTTGCCGGCGGTGTACGGCGCCTGGAGAGACGTGCACGGATAGGCGGTGGTGCAGTTGGCCAGCAGGTCGCCCTGCCAGCCGCTCTGCAGGTAGATCGCACCCGGCACGACGGACGTGGCAGAGGGGATTGCGTTGCCGCCGCGGTTTGGCACCTCGTAGAACATCAGCCCGTTGGCCGCGGCCAGGTTCTGCGGCACGGCGATCTGGAAAGTGGCAACGTAGGGCACCTTGCCGGTCGAACCGCGCGGCGCCTTGTCGATGTCGGTGATGATCTGGTTGTGCGGATCAGTGGGGTCGAGCTCGCCGAACGCACGGCCGGTGAGCAGCATGTAGGCGCCTGCCGTGCCGATGGTGGCGCCGCCAAACGCCGGGGCAGTGCTGTCGACAACGATTTTGGTGACGGCGGCGGCGGCCGGCTGGAGGCTGATGGCTGCGAGTGCGCTGCAGCACCAGAGCAAGTGCCTGGCGCCTGGTTTCGGTGTTCTCATCGCGACGTTCCCTGGTTTCTGATTGGGCCGGTGAAGGCCGGCGGGATGAATACACCGGGGCTCAATTCTGTGGCGGGCCGGGAGGTCAACAGGTCGTGAGGCGGCTGGGAGTTTGGCCTGCGGCAAGCAAGCGGTTCTTTTTTGAAAAAAAGAATCAAAAAACTTTTGTTTCTTTGGGCGCGCGTTGCGGGAGGTTTTGCGACAGCGGGATTGAGATTTTGCTGCTTTTGCGGGGAAGCAGGCCTTGCTTTTAGATTAGGGCGTTCGAGCAACGAGACCGTCAAAACGAGCTACCGCGTTCGGTATCGGACAGCGCCAAATCCATCTTCTCCGCAAGCCAAGCCGTCTGCGCCCGCGCGTCGGCGATCAGCACGTCGCGTCCGGCCTGCGTGATCTCGATCCTGACTTGACGCTTGTCGGTCCCGTCTTGCCGGCGAAGGTCCTTTTTTCAAAAAAGGACTGCTTGCTTTCTATGAGTCAGCATCATCGCGAGTTGTTTATCAGGTATTTTCGAAAGGCAGGCGCGGATCTCCACAGCAAGGCCGTTGGTGTGTCAACAAGAAACGTTTGTCGCCTGCATGCGCGCTGGCGCGCTGCGGAGAGCAAACGTTCACCTGCGTGCGCGCTGCCCCGATGGCAAAAGTGAGTTTGTCCTCCAACAAGCAGGGCTTGCGATTTGGCTACTGGTTGCTGCTCAGGCGGGCTGAGAGGTCGAGATAGGCCTGGTCGTCAGGAAACATCACGAGCGCGCGGGTGACGGCTTCAAGCGCGGTCTCGCGATGGCCGAACTCCTCGCGCAAGATGGCGGCCAAATACCACAGCGGGGCGTGATCCTCGATCTTCAGAAGTGCCGTCTCCGCCGCGACCAGGGCCTGCCTCGAGCGGCGGTCCTCTCTCAGGGCATAGACGAGGAGCTCCTGATAGACGCCGTTCCATGGGGCGGCTTCCACGGCGCGCTCCAAGTGGCCGACTGCCTCACCGGGCCGCCCGGCGCCGAGCGCCAACCGCGAGGCCAGGGAGAGTGCAGCGGCATCACCCGGATGGGTGTCGAGAACAGAGTGGACAAACCGCGCAGCGGCGCCTGGATCCCCGGCGGCTTCGAGGATCACAGCCGCAGAGTAGGCGTGCAACGGGTCGGCGAGGCATCGGTCGCCCTCCGCGCGGATGATTGCGGCAGCCTGGGCGGCATCCGTGTCCATGACGTTGCGCGCCCTGAGCATGGCTTGGCCGTGCTCGCCCGCGTAGTCGGTCATGTACAACCACTCGAAACGGTGCGGCTGGTGGTCGGTCTCGAACGTCAGCAGGCGACGCTCCGCAACCTCGCTGATCACCAGGTCAGCGCGCCAATCGTCGACCACGTCCAGCATCACGCGCGTCGTGGTGCCGACCGTCAGCAGGTCGGAGACGCTGCGGGCAAGGTAGGGCGCCAGGTGGGTCATGAAGCTGTCGCGGAAAACGAGCACGCGTCCGGGCGGAGCGTCCGCCGCGTGGGTGGCCGTGACGGTCTGCCGCTGCGCACCCGAGCGCTGGACCAGACGTTCAGGATCGGGAGTGGAGAACGTCGCCACCGGAAACTCGACACGCAGTTCCGGGTCGGATAGGGCACCGAGGTCGCCGTAGCTCCACCGGTGCTTGAAGCGGACTTCGCTGGACGGCACCACGCGTGCGTCGCGCAACGGGAGGATGTGGGCCATCAGCTCGCGATAAGCGACGCCGCTGCCATAGGGCGTCCAATGCGAGTCGTTGCGCGCATACACGTCGATGCCGCCTTTGGCGGCGCGCATGGCCTCGACCGGGTGGACGAAGGTGACCCCGGGGATGTCGCCCATCGCGTCGAGGAAGACGGCTCCGGGCATACGGTGAGGTGGGGCAAACTGGTCTGGCAGCTCTTCGTGGTAGACTGAGGGCGCATCCGGCACGACCATGAAGATGTAGGGTATACCGCGGGCGGAGAGCTCCTTGCCGCGGCGCAGAAGGGTAGCTCGCCAATGTGCGAGAAGCAGTGGCGACATGGCGCTGCCGTCGGTGAACCTGCCGAGGTCGAAGCCAGCCTGGCGACCGAGGAACAGCCTGCCGCTGCGGCCCTCGACGATGGCATCTACCTCACCGGCAAGCGTGCTCACGCAGCGTCTCCCCGGGGCAGCCCTGCCACGCGGTCGTGAAAGCTTCCGACGGTCTCCGCACGCGCGGCGTCGGCCTCAGTAATGGCGATACGATGCCGCTTGGACAGCCGCGACAGCAGGACCGAGTGGCCGAGGGAGTCCCATCCCGACACGTCGTCGCAACGTGTCGTGCGGTGGACGGAGCCGGCGGGGCGGTCGAACGTGTCCTCGATCAGGGCGGCAAAGACTTCGAAGGGAAAGGGTTGCGTGCTCATGCCATCACTCCCTCGGCGTATATGCGCCGGTTCTCCTCGCGGCTGACCTTGCCGCTGGTCGTCTTGCGCAGCGCGCCGGGCGGGCGAACCACGACGTCGTGCAGCGCCAGGCCGAGCGCCTGGGACACCGCGTCGCGCACGCTTCTAGCGACTGCGTCGGCCGCTTGCCCTGACGCGAGGTGCGACTCCACCACCACGACGGCGCCCTCGCTTCCCGCGGCCTCGCGCTCGATGCCGAACGCCGCAGCGCGGCCGGGCTTGACGTCGTTCACGGCGTGGGCGGCTGCCTCGATGTCGTGGGCGTAGAAGTTGCGCCCGTTGACGATGATGAGGTCCTTGATCCGTCCTGAGACGTAGAGCTCCCCCTCGTGCACGAAACCCAGGTCGCCGGTGCGGTACCAACCGCCGTCGAGGCACGCCGCCGACGCCTCCGGATTGCGGTGGTAGCCGGCAAAGGCCGAACCGCTGGTGACGACGATCTCGCCGACCGGCAATCCGGCCGGAGGCGCTGACGGGTCCGGCGGCGGCCGGCCGGGCTCGTCGCCGAGGGCGGGGCCGGAGCCGGGCCGCACGGCAATCCTCACGCTCGTCCCCTCGATCGGCCGCCCGCACGAGACCAGGCGGACGGCGCCGGGCGTCCCGGCCTCGACCGGCACGGCCACGGCATGGACCGACATGGCCTCCCGGTCGACGGACACGGAAGCGGGTGGTTCGCCCAGACGCGACTGTGTCACCGCGAACACCGTCTCGGCCATTGCGTAGCAGGTGGCGATGACGCCAGGCCGCAGGCCATGCGGCGCGAAGGCTGCGGCAAAGGCGTCCAGCGTGTCCGCACGGCAGGGCTCGGAGCAGTCGATGAAACCGCGCATGCTGGAAAGGTCGAACGGACCCTCGTCGGCGGCGACCTTCGTGAGGTGGGCGAACGCAAAATTGGGCAGCCAGCAGAACGACGCCCGATAACGCGTGATCACCTCCAGGATGCAGGCCGGACGCGCCAGCCAGTCGAACGGGTCCATGCAGACGACCATCGCACCGAGCGTGAGGGGTAGCAGCAGCGCCGTGACCAGGCCCATGTCGTGGTAGAGCGGCAGCCAGGAGGCGACCTTGTCGTCCTTGGTCATGTCGAGTGCCCTGGCATAGGACCGGGCCTGCTCGCGGATCTGGCCAAAGGTGAGCACGACGCCTTTTTTCAGTCCCGTCGTGCCGGAACTATGCTGCAGGATTGCCGCCACGTCGTCGCCGTCGACGTCCGCCAGAGCCGGCAGCGTCCCATCGCCGGCGGGTGGCGGCACGGCAGCGTCCACCACCGGGGTGCCGGGCGGCAGCACCGCGTGCAGCATCTCCACGAGTTCGGCGGGTGCCACGACGACCGCCGGCTCGATCCGGGCGAGGACCGCACGATGGGTCTCCCAATAGGTTGCCGCGTCCTGCTTGACGGTGGGCCCTGGCAGGATGCATCCGGCCATGCCGGCGCGCATGGCGCCCAGCAGCGACGTGTAGGCGGCAAGGCCCTTCGGCGCGACGATGACCACCACGGAACTGCCAGGAGACGAACCGGCAGGGCGTAGCCGGTGCAGCGCGTGCGCCCAGGCCAGCATGCCTGACAACAGCTCCCCGGCCGAGAACTGCATAGTGCCCGACGGTTCGACCACGAGCAGTGCGGGGCGGCAGGGCGTCTGGCTTCCGCCGGTCTGCACGGCCTGCAGGATGGACACGACGCTCATGCGCGTGCTGCGACGGGAGTGCGTGCCGGCTCGGCGGCGATCCGCGGCTTGCGGGCGCGGCTGGCGAGCGGCACCACCGAGAGAGACGGTGCGGCCGGTGCGGCGCCCAGAAACGATTCGACGAACGCGCGGTCGAAAATCTCCTGCCAGTTGCCCGTGTGCGGCACCAGCGCGCGTGCCTCACGCGCCTCGACGTCGCCGAGCCGCCCCACTGCGGTTCGGATGGCGCCCATGACGCCCTCGATCGACAGGTTGCACGGCACGATGTTGCGGCAGATCGCCTCCAGCTGAGCAGCGGACCGGTTCTCATACGTGTTGGTGACGACCAGCGCCCCGGTGGTCGCGAACTCGAACGGCATGACGCTCGGATGCGGGGCGTACATCAGGCTCACCCCGACATCCATGCCGCCGCACATGCGTTGGTAGTCGTCTTCGGATTGCTTCTCGCGCAGAATCATCTCGTGGCCGTCGCCGAGTTCCAAAGCCGGCAGGGAGCTCAGCGCGCCGACACCCTCGAAGCGCCACTCCGGACCGAAGAACGACGCACGGCACAGACGCTGCAGGGCGAGGACCGCGATCTCGAAGACGTTGCGGGCAGCGTGTCCCTCTGGACGGGCGTAGAGCACCAGCGTGCGCGTGGCGCGCGCGGCCATCGACTTGGCGGTCTGACGCGGCAGCTGGAGAATGCGGTGCTGGAAGATCACGTAGCGTGACCTAGCCTCTGCCGGGCTGCGGCCAGCGAACGGTCCCACACCATGGGCCTCGAAGTAGTCGCGCAGGAAGTCGCTGTTGATGATGGCGAAGTGCGGGATCTGATAGATCGACTCGCACACCGCACGGTGGGCGCCGTTGTCGTAGAATACCGGCTCGTATTCCTGCGCCAGCATCAACGGCAGGTGGCGGGTGCGCGCGGCCATCCTGGCACAGATCGGCAGGTCCCAAACGGAGTAGGCCATGAACCTGTCCTCAGGACCGCAGACCGCCTCGGCAAAGGCTGCCTTGTCGAACACGCCGACGGCCGAGAAGGCCTGCCGCACAGCTTGCGAGCCTTCCCTGAGCAGAAAATACGGCAGGTTCGGGTCCTCCTGCAGGCAGACCACGTTCACCGCGAAGCCGGCCTGCAGGATGGAGACGACGAGCCACAGCACCGCGCGGTAGCCGCCGAACATGATGTCCGGGTTCAGCGTGGGGAAGATGATCCACACCGTCGGCTTGCCGGCGGCGTTCTGGTCGAGCTGAGGCAGGCCGTGGCGCGGGTCCAGGCGCCGGTCGAGCTCCACTGTCTTGGCGAGCAGGGACGGCGCGGTGACGCCGGGCATGCGGGCCTCCAGCGCTAGCGTAAGGTCGAAGCGCGGCTGGCGGCCCTCGTTACGGCCAGAGTACAAGTAGTGAAAGAAGCCGGACGGCAGCCATCCCTCGTCGCGGGCCAGGCGGACCTCCGGGTAGAAAGCGCAGTACCACCGCTCGTCGAACCAGGTGTTGGGAGAGTGACCCGCCTTGACGCCCACAGAGAGGTAGTGGGCGAGCGGATCGTCACATGCCACCCCGGCCAGGTACTCCCGACGGTAGAAATCCGCGTCGAAGGCAGCGGCGATCACGCGCAGGCCGTCGTCCTTGCCTGAGTCCTGCTGCCTGCGCTCGGTGCGGTAGCCGAGCAGGCGTCCGTAGAGGTTGTAGTGCGCCAAAGGCGAGAGGTGCGGGAACGCTGCGAGGAACGCCTGGGCGGCGGGGTTGATCTGAAGGTATGCCTGGTGGTGCAGTGCCGGGAGAGGCGGGCCCGGTGTCGGGCAGGCGGCGGCTTCGGCGGCGAGCACCGAGTTCGGCCAGCGGCCTTCCGACATCCCGCGCTGGATGTAGTGCACGAAACCGGAGATCAGACCTTCGTTGCTGATCGCCTGCCGGACGTCGTTGTAGGTGTCGAGGTACCATGCCTCGTCGAAAAAGGCGTTCGGGCTGACGGCGCTGCATCGCTTGCTGAAGTAAAGCTTGGCCACCAGGACGTCCGACGCATGCGGCTCGCACAGGCCAAGCGCGATCATCTGCGAGCGCAGCCTGCGCAGGTCCATCGACGCGACGAGTGCGTCTATGTCGCGTTCGGAAACGCTCGAGTTCAGGGCGATAGCGGCGATGTCAGTAACGTTCTGCACTGCAGATCCTCCGTGCGAGGCGACCGGTTGTGGCTGATGGGCGGCGTTCAAGTACGTTACAGTTCCGGACAAGGATCTACAACGTACGTTAGTCTTGGGTTCATACTGACCGCAACGGAAAAGTGCACAGGCAATGGTCTATTCTTTCTTAACATTGTCTCGCCGAGGTCGAAGCAAACATCCGGTGCAATCGACCTCACCTGATTACACCCCCGGCATAGAGCATGTCCGGTCCGCCGGTCTTCGCATTTATCTGCGCGCAGACAGGCATGTTCCGTTTGAGGCTGCGCGTAGGTCACCGTGATGGGCACTCCGGTCAGGACCCGCTGGGGCCTGTCGTTACTCGAATGGTAAGACATAGAAGTAAACGAATGCTTACCAGCCGCGCAGCATGGGGCGGCCACTCGCGCTCTGTCGGGCGAGCGGGCCCGGACGTCGCGGTCCCGGCCCGAACCGCCAAGTGGCGGGATGCCAGAGCCCTGCACAAACTGCATCCGGGCTCGTCACCTCAGCCGTTCTTGCAAGGGTTGTGCTAATGTCGCAAACCTGCAGCCAGAACGTGATCTCCGGCCTACGCGTGAACAGCTGATGATCGGCTTAGCCGCCATTCTGCTCGGCATCTCGTCGTGCTCGGCTGGTGTATCGGCAACCAGCAGCTGCTGACCATTCGGCCCGGCCTCTCGGCAATGTCTCCGCTCACCACGGTGGCCTTTGCCCTGGCGGGCACGTCCCTGGTCATGCGCATGACGCACCGGACGCACACTGCGGACGCGGCCGGGCCACTTCTGGTGGCATTTAACGTGGCCTCGCTGACGGGCTACGGCCTAGCCGGTCGCGACCTGCTCAGCCCGCTCATCGGCGCCTGTCTGACGACCGCGTCAGGCATCATCGTCGGCACCACCGCGCCGGCCACCGCGTCAGGGCTGCTGCTGCTCGGCACCAGCCTGTTGTGCCTGGAGAGGAACGAACGCCTCTGCAGCCAGTTTCTCGCATGGTCGTCGCTCGGCGGGCTGCTGGTCTCCGGTCTGGCGCTGCTCGGCTACACCTACGGGGTGGAGGGGCTCTACGCCGTCGCGTCCGACCGAACGACAGCGGTGCAGACCGCCGCTGGCCTGATCCAGGGATGCACGTGAGATCAAGCCGTTCGCGATGGACCTGCTCGCGAGCCGGATCAGCGAGCTTGTCGAGTGCGGGTAGGGTAGCCGCACAGCAAGCAAGGCCTTCTTTTCTGAAGAAAAGAAGCAAAAGACTTTTATTCCTTTGGGCGCACGCTGCAGAAACCTCCGCGACAGCAGGCCCAAAAGTTTTTTGCTGCTCTTTTTCGAAAAAGCAGGCCTTTGCTTTCCTGCTGTGACTCGCAGGGCGGCGATCGTTCACGCATTATCCCGCGCTGCATGGTAAGCCGAGCCATGCAGCCGACGCTCCGCCGTACGACCGCCACCGGGTTTCTTTGGCTGCTGTTCCAAGGGCTGTCGGGGCGGCTTTCGAGTTTCTTCAGCCAGATCGTCTTGGCGCGGCTGCTGATGCCGGAGGCGTTCGGCCAGATAGGCCTGGCCTACACGGTCACAGCACTCGTCACCGCCGTCGTTGGCTTCGGCATCGACGACGTGCTGCTCACCCGGTCGCGCCATATCCGGCTGTGGGTGGCGCCCGCCTTCTGGAGCAGCCTGGCACTCGCCTTTGCAGGCATGGCCGTGATGCTGGCAGCAGGCCCCATCGCGGCGCGCCTATACCACGCTCCGGGCCTTACCGGACTGATTGCCATCCTGGCCATCAACCTGCCGCTCGGTGCCGCGTCGACCGTGCCGGTGGTGAAGCTGCGGGCCGAGCTGGATTTCCGCTATCTGGGCACCTACGCCACCATCGAGACGGTGGCCATTCAGGTGGCCACCATTGCGTGTGCCGCCGCGGGCCTGGGCGCCTACAGCTTCGTTCTGCCGTTGCCGTTCGCGGCCGGCATCAAGGCTGTCATCTTCTGGTGGAAGGCACCGCTGCACATCCGGCCCGGGCACCGGATGCTGCAATACCGCCACCTGGTGGGCAGCGGGCTGCTGGTACTGAGCACGCGATTGATGATCGCGGCAGTCAACCAGGGCGACTACATCGTACTGGGCCTGCTAGCATCCCAGAGCGTGGTGGGCGTGTATTTCTTTGCCTTCCGCCTGGCGGCCCAGCCGTTGCAGATGCTGGCGGGCAGCTTCGGAGGCGTGCTGTTTCCGGCGTTCCGCCGGCTGGACGGCGACCCCGCGCGGCAGATGGACGCGGCCCTGCGGGCCTCGCGCGTTCTCGCCTACACCATCACGCCGGTCTGTTTCCTTCAAGCGGCAGAAGCCCCGCCGTTGCTGCACCTGATGTTCGGCAATCGCTGGGACGGCGCGGTGCCGCTCGTGGAAATACTGAGCCTGGGCTTGCCTGGCGACGCGCTTGCCTGGGTGGCCGGCGCGCTGCTCATCGCCCGTGGAGAGTTCAAGCGGGATGTGCGGCTGGTCGCGATGTTCATGCCGCCCTTTTTCGCCTGCGTCCTGCTTGGCGTGTGGCTTGGCGGTGCGGTCGGCGTAGCGATCGGCGTCTCGCTGTTCTACGCGCTTATCAAGCCGATCAACTCCTGGCTCGTGTTCCGCCAGGCGATGAAGTGGGCGGACATACTGCAGATCTACGTCGTTCCGCTCGCGTTAGGGCTGGTGACGATCGGCGCTGCTGCCGCGTTGGCGGACATGTCGGTGTTTTCCGACAGCCGGCCGATTCAGGTCGTGGTGATTGGTGTACTGGGACCGGTGTTCTACATGGCCGGGCTGCGGCTAGTTGCACCGGCCACGCTACTGGAGATCGTGGACCACTTGCCCCTGGGCAAGCTGGGCGGGGTAGGACGGCGGCTCAGGCAGATGGCGCCAACCGGGCGGTAACAAGGCAAGCAAGCGGTTCTTTTTTGAAAAAAAGAACCAAAAAACTTTTGTTCCCTGGAGTGCACGCTGAGGGAGAGTCCGCGACAGCCGCACCAAAAATCTTTTGCTTCTTTTCTTCAGAAAAGAAGGCCTTGCTTTCTTATTGGGTTCCCAACACCCCGAGCTCCAGGCTCGATCCTACCCCAAGTCGCCCTGATAGCGCCTGCAACCTGCTCGGGTGTGATTGCGCGGAGGCATTTCAGGTCGAACGGGCAAGGCTCGCGCAGCCAGCATGGGGCGCAGGGCACCGCGGTGTAGAACTCCGTGTTTCCGGCGTAATGCGCGTTTGCCGGATGCTCATAGCCGCCGATGATCACCACGGAGGGAGTCTTGACTGCGGCGGCGATGTGCATCGGTCCGGAGACGGGACCAACATGGATGTCGGCCGCCTTCAGCAACGCCACGAGCTCGGCGATGCTGGTGTCGCCGCGCAGGTCGAGCGCGTTGGCCGCTGTCACCGGCGGTCCGCCCTCGTCGCGCATGCCGATTTCGATCACGCTTGCCCAACTGCCCACCTCGGCAAGCAGCGCTGCCCAAGAGTCGTGCGGCCAGTCCTTGTTGGGCGTGAAGCGGCTGGCACGGCGCAACGCGACGACCCATGGACGTGGCAGGTGCGCCCAGTCTCGCCGGAACTGCGCGACCAACGCGTCGTCGACCACGCAGTCAGGCTGTACGTCGGTGACCTTCACGCCCATGCGGTCGCCGAGCAGGCGGGCCAGGTGAACCGGAGATGGCACCAGCTTCAGGTAGTCGACATACAGCGTGCCGTCGGGCCTGTCTTTGTAGGGAAGGACCTCGTCGATGTAGGAAAGCCCGCGAACAAGGTCGATCGCATTCGTGTAGAAGCGTATGCGGCCCGCCGGGTTGGCCGCTTTTACGGCGCGCAGACCCGGCGTGCAGAGTATCACGTCGCCGATGCCGGCATCACGTGCGAAGTGGGCTGTCTCGGCGCGAGCGGGGGTGGCCAATGGGTTTGGATAAAGCAGACGGCGGGCGAGCGGTCCGGAGCGGGCAAGCGTGCGTCGCCTGAGGCGCACGATTGCAGGGCCTATCAGGCGAGTCCCGATCGCGTTGTCAGCCAGGCTCTGGACGCCCAACCGTAGCCGGGGGCGCAGCTGAGAGAGAACGGAGCCGATGTTTTGAAGGCCAAACACGCGCCCGGCTACTCGATTCAGTAAGGTTCGTCCAGGTTAGGGACCCGGCCTTTGACCGGTCTCGCGATGGCCGCGGTGGCCTGGCCGATCCTGCTCAGCCGGCCGGGCCTGGACGGCTCCCACCTGGGCTTGCCATGCTGGTCGCCGCGCGGTGCTGCCGGATTGTGGCGTGACGGCGGGCGGCGTGCTGGGTCAGCGCGCCATCCGCGGGTTTGGCGCCGGGTCCGCAGCCGGCGCGACGGCCTCTGCATGGCAGCCTGCTTCGCTGGGGGGCGCTGGGGCGGCGCTGGGCGGCCGAAGTTACGCCTATGGCGCTGGTCCATGGCGATGTGGGCCGGGCTTGGCCTGCCGGTGCTGGCCCTGGCCTGCTTCCTCGCCGAGCGGCCTGAGAACCCATCCGATGGAGACCATCAATGACCGCACAGCAATCGAACCCGGCGCTCCCGGCGGCAAGGCTGATCGAGACCTCGCCGGCGTCCCAGCCCGACCTGGCCTTGCCCGGTTTCGAGCACCGGTTCGCAACCGTAGGCGGCGTGCGCCTACACTACGTCACGGGCGGCAAGGCGGACGGCGAGGTCATCGTCTTGCTGGCCGGCTTCCCGGAAAGCTGGTTCGCCTGGCGCAAGATGATTCCGCTGCTCGCTGCGACCTTTCGGATCATCGCGCCGGACCTGCCGGGTCAGGGCGACTCTGACCGCCCACAGGGCGGCTACGACACCCAAACTCTCGCGGCAGCCGTCCACGGCCTCCTGCAGCAGCTCGGTGTGTACCGGTGTTGCATGGCCGCCCACGATGTCGGTGCCTGGGTGGCCTACCCGTATGCGGCGCTGTTCGGCAGCGAGGTCCGGCGGCTGGTCCTGATGGATGCGGGCATACCCGGCATCACCCTGCCGGACGCGCTGCCGACCGACCCGGCCCGCGCGTGGCGCACCTGGCATTTCGCGTTCCACGCGCTGCCGGACTTGCCGGAGATGCTGATCGGCGGCCGGGAGCGCGAGTACTTGGACTGGTTCCTGCGCCGCAAGACGGCCAACCCGGAAACGTTCTCCGACGCTGACATCGGTGAGTACCTGCGGGTCTTCACCAAGGACGGCGGTCTGCGCGCCGGCCTGGCCTACTACCGCGCCGCAGCCCTGTCGGCGCAGCAGAATCGGGATTTGGCCGCCCGGGGCAAGCTCGCCATGCCGGTCCTGGCGCTCGGAGCCGACCAAGGCTCCATCGCCGACATGGCCGCCCCGCTCAGGGCCTATGCCCATGACGTGCGCGGCGGCGTGGTGGCCAATTGCGGCCACTTCATCCCGGAGGAGCAGCCCGAAGCGGCAGCCGGCGAGCTGGCCGCGTTCTTCGGGGCGTCCTGCCATGGCTGACGCCAACTTCCTGACTGGCAGCAGCGGGCTGATCGCCATCGACAAGGTGGGCAACCAGGTTCTGTTCCTCGACCCGGACAGCTACGAGACAGTGTTGACCCTCGACGGCTTTGCCCCGCGCGTCCACGAGTTGCTGGTCGCGCCGGACCGCGCCATCGCCTACGTCCCGATCTACGGCGACGGCATCCACGGCAAGAACCCGCACCCGGGCCACCTGGTCGCGCTGTTCGACCTCAAGGTCCGGCGGCACATGGGCGACTTCAGCACCTACCCTCACCTCGCGCCGCACGGGCTGCGCTGGGGGCCGCAGGGCCAACTCTACTGCGTGTGCGAGAACAGCGGCGTGGTCTTGGAAATGGACGCCAGGACCGGCGCCATCGGGCATATCATCGAGGTCGGTTCCAACAAGGCGCACCGTATCGAGGTGCTGCCGGACGGCAGCAAGCTCTACACCGAGAACGAGGAGGACCCGTTCGCCTCCGTGATCGACCTGGCCATCCGCCAACGGCGCGGAACGATCCCCGCGCCGAACGGCTTGGCCGGGCTGGGCCTGTCACCGGACGGCAGGACCGTCGTGCTGGTGGACGCGCAAAGGCCGCAGATCATGGTGGTCGACACAGCTACCGACGAAGTGGTGTCCACCATCCAACTGGACGGGCACGACACGGCGGCGCAGATCGCGCGCTACAGCCCCGATGGCCGGCACTTGGTCATCACCAGCGTGGACGCGCCGCTGGCGACCGTCTTCGATGCCGGCCTTGCGACACAACGGCTGCTGCACCTGGGCCAAGGCCCGATGAACATGGCGTTCCACGCCGACGGCCGCACAGTGCTGATCGCCAACCAGAACGAAGGCACTCTCGCCGTCTGCGACCTCGATCAGGCCGAGGTGCGGCGCACCGTTCGCGCTGGCGTCGGCGTCGAAGCCCTAGCGTTCTTCTGAGGCGCATCCAGCGGTGAAGGGAGGCCACGCGGTACCGACATCAACATCGCCGCCGCGGGCCGAGAAGCGTCTGCGACTCAGCCAGCATGATGTCCGGCGTCTCAGCTAAATATGCAAGCAGTATCCCGCCGCCTTCAAACGGCCAGACGCTCGCATGGTCTGCCGAAAATGCGCGACGTTCACGGTCTAATTGGTGGACCGCGCCTTGCGTGCCGATGGGCCAATCGGGTGGCACAACTCGCCAGATATGAAGGTAGCCAACAAAGCCTGTGTGAACGCCGAACCCAGGAGGCGCGCTTAGGACGCCGGAACCAGCGATGCACGCTGGCTTGGGATCCGGACCACACCTTCGGCTGTACATCCTCTAAGAGTTCATCATAAAGAACAAACATCAAGACAAGAAGTCTCTCGTGTCTCCGCCTCGGTTGAACAGCTTGGTTAAACCGCCTCTCTCTGTCGAGCCTGCAAGCTGAGTAGACGTTCGAAATACGCGATCGTCCGTCCTAAACCCTGTTCTAGCGCCACATTCGGCTGCCATCCCAGCGTACTCCGGGCAAGCGTGATGTCCGGACAGCGCTGTAGCGGATCATCCTGCGGCAACGGCGCATGGACGATCTTCGATGCCGCACCAGTCATGGTAATGATGCGCTCGGCCAGTTCGTGGACGGTAATCTCGTGCGGGTTGCCCAAGTTGATCGGGCCGGTGATGCCGTCCGGCGTGGCCATCATGCGCACGAAGCCGTCTATCAGGTCGTCCACGTAGCAGAACGCGCGGGTCTGCATGCCGTCGCCATACAGCGTGATGTCCTTGCCGGTGAGCGCCTGGATGATGAAGTTGGACACTACACGGCCGTCCTGCGGGTGCATGCGCGGTCCGTAGGTGTTGAAGATACGCACCACCTTCACCCGCGTGCGGTGCTGGCGGTGGTAGTCGAAGAACAGCGTCTCGGCGCAGCGCTTGCCTTCGTCGTAGCAGGCGCGCGGGCCTAAAGGATTGACGTTGCCGCGGTAGCTTTCCGGCTGCGGGCTGACAGTGGGATCGCCGTAGACCTCGCTGGTGCTGGCCTGGAACACCTTCGCGCGGGTCCGCTTGGCCAGGCCCAGCATGTTGATAGCGCCGACCACGCTGGTCTTGGTGGTCTGCACAGGGTCGAACTGGTAGTGGATCGGACTAGCCGGGCATGCGAGGTTATAGATTTCGTCCACCTCGACGTAGAGCGGGAAAGTGATGTCGTGGCGCATCGCCTCGAAGTTCGGGTCGCCCAGCAGGTGGCCGATGTTGTCCTTGCTGCCGGTGAAGTAGTTGTCCACGCACAGCACGCTGTTTCCATCGCCGAGCAGGCGCTCGCAGAGGTGCGAGCCGAGGAAGCCGGCGCCGCCGGTGACGAGGACGCGTTTTTTGGTGATGCTCAAGGGCTGGTATAGCTTTCCGGCAATAGGGGTGCGTCTACTGGCGTATCACCGTTGTGCAATAACAGCACAAGACAGGCAAGTAGTCTGAGCTTGGAAAGGGCGGCAAAAGGCTTGTCTCTGATTGGGTGCCGTCACCAAGTTTAAGAGCAGCTGTAGTTTTTGGCGCCGGCCCTGTTCGAGGAGCTCCGCGTAAGTACACTTGCGAGGTGAACAGGCTTCGCATGAGAGGCGGTGCGAGCCTGGCAGCCAAACATACAGAATTATAGAGAATCGCGCGTCAAACCAGGCCATCGAGTAAGGCTCCAACCAGTCATCGATGAAGCTGGAGATGGACCGGCTGGAAGAGCCTACGGCCGAACTTAACAAGGCTACCGACATCGCGCCTCCGGTGCTCTACCCCAACCTGGCCCAGGTCTACGGAGAGGGGATTGCGGTCCCGGCTTATGCTCTTGTGCGAGGAGACACGCGTTCGGATGCGGCGAAGAGAGTACGCTGGTGATTGAGATCGAGTTGCCACCCGAACACGGCCGCTTGGCGGTCACGTCTCGCGGCGCATGGCCAGGATGCTGAGTTTTACTGCAGACAAAGAAAAGCCCGACACTCCTAGTGAGGAGGCCGGGTTTTCGGCTTGCGTTGACGAGCAAGCGTCGTGGGTTGCGGGAGTCGGATTTGAACCAACGACCTTCAGGTTATGAGCCTGACGAGCTACCGGGCTGCTCCATCCCGCGTGAGTTGGTTGCTGCATGGTCTTGCTGTTGGACGGTGGTCCGACGGCTGTAAGGCCCATTGTGTAGCAACCAAGCTGAAGTGCTTTGGAAGACCTGGCGGCGACCGACTTTCCCACGTCTTGAGACGTAGTATCATAGGCGCTGGGGGTTTTCACGGCCGAGTTCGGGATGGGATCGGGTGCAGGCTCCCCGCAATGGCCACCAGGTCGTCCAAGGCACTTGTCATGTGTGATGTATCGGCTTTCAGCAGTCAGACAGGTGGCTGACTGCGTAGCGCCGACAAGGGTCAACCGTCAGGGTTGAGGTGTCAGACGTCAGACAAGCTGACGGCGGGCAACGACCACTGACGGCCGACGCAGGTTCTGGTGTTTTGCTGAGCGAGTAGCATCGGTAAGAGACACACGCTCCATATTGTCAGACTTTCGTCTGACGCCTGATCACGTGTCTTGCTTCTATGCACGGTGGGGTATCATCGTCCGCCTCAGCAGCAGCCATTTCTGGCTCCTGTTGCCTGAGCACTGACGTCTGACACCTGACCTAGAGCCTATCGGGCGATTAGGACCAGTTAGCTTCAGACCTCACGATCCTTCCACACCTGGCCTATCAACGTGGTGGTCTTCCACGGCCCTCAGGGAGACCTCGTTTTGAGGTGGGTTTCCCGCTTAGATGCTTTCAGCGGTTATCCCGTCCGCACATAGCTACCCGGCGATGCGGCTGGCGCCACAACCGGTGCACCAGAGGTGCGTTCATCCCGGTCCTCTCGTACTAGGGACAAATCCTCTCAAGTCTCCAACACCCACGGCAGATAGGGACCGAACTGTCTCACGACGTTCTAAACCCAGCTCACGTACCACTTTAATCGGCGAACAGCCGAACCCTTGGGACCTGCTCCAGCCCCAGGATGTGATGAGCCGACATCGAGGTGCCAAACCTCCCCGTCGATGTGGACTCTTGGGGGAGATCAGCCTGTTATCCCTAGAGTACCTTTTATCCGTTGAGCGATGGCCCTTCCACGCGGGACCACCGGATCACTATGGCCGACTTTCGTCTCTGCTCGAACTGTCGCTCTCGCAGTCAGGCGGGCTTATGCCATTGCACTCAACAGCCGATGTCCGACCGGCTTGAGCCCACCATCGCGCGCCTCCGTTACACTTTAGGAGGCGACCGCCCCAGTCAAACTGCCCACCATGCAGGGTCCCTGCTCCGGATGACGGAGCGAGGTTAGACATCAGAAGAGTTCAGGGTGGTATTTCAAGGATGGCTCCACACAAGCTAGCGCCCATGCTTCAATGCCTCCCACCTATCCTACACAGCACTCTCCTAATGCCACTGCAAAGCTGCAGTAAAGGTTCATAGGGTCTTTCCGTCTGACCGCGGGTACCCCGCATCTTCACGGGGAATTCAATTTCGCTGAGCCGATGCTGGAGACAGCGGGGAAGTCGTTACGCCATTCGTGCAGGTCGGAACTTACCCGACAAGGAATTTCGCTACCTTAGGACCGTTATAGTTACGGCCGCCGTTTACCGGGGCTTCAATTCAGTGCTTGCACACCTCCTCTTAACCTTCCGGCACCGGGCAGGCGTCAGACCCTATACGTCGTCTCTCGACTTCGCAGAGCCCTGTGTTTTTACTAAACAGTCGCTACCCCCTGGTTTGTGCCACCCACATATGGTTGCCCACACATGGGTCTCGCTTATCCCGAAGTTACGCGAGCAATTTGCCTAGTTCCTTCAGCATCGTTCTCTCAAGCGCCTTGGTATGCTCTACCAGTCCACCTGTGTCGGTTTAGGGTACGGTCTATACGCTAGAGCTGTTTCCTGATGTGATCCGAAAGCCGATGCAATCCGATAAGCACCGACAACACCTCACACATGTCACTTCTAGCAGGCCCAGGAATGTTAACCTGGTTTCCATCGACTACGGCTTTCGCCCTCGCCTTAGGGGCCGGCTCACCCTGCGCGGATTAACCTTGCGCAGGAACCCTTGGACTTTCGGCGACAGAGTTTCTCACTCTGTTTGTCGCTACTCATGTCAGCATTTGCACTTCCGATACCTCCAGGACCGGTCACCCGATATCCCTTCGCAGGCCTACGGAACGCTCCGCTACCGCTCACCTTTCGGCAAGCCCACAGCTTCGGTAACTGGCTTGAGCCCCGTTACATTTTCGGCGCAGAGTTTCTATTAGACCAGTGAGCTATTACGCTTTCTTTAAAGGATGGCTGCTTCTAAGCCAACCTCCTGGTTGTTTTGGAATCTCCACATCCTTTCCCACTTAGCCAGTATTTGGGGACCTTAGCTGGTGGTCTGGGCTGTTTCCCTCTCGACGATGGACCTTAGCACCCACCGTCTGTCTGCCGGACTATACTGCTCGGTATTCGGAGTTTGGTTAGGTTTGGTAAGACTTTGGGTCCCCCTAGCCCATCCAGTGCTCTACCCCCGAGCGTAAACATCCGACGATCTACCTCAATAGATTTCGCGGAGAACCAGCTATCACCAAGTTTGATTGGCCTTTCACCCCTAGCCACAGCTCATCCCCGACTTTTTCAACAGGCGTGGGTTCGGCCCTCCAGTGCGTGTTACCGCACCTTCAGCCTGGCCATGGCTAGATCACTTGGTTTCGGGTCTTCTGCCTGCAACTCAACGCCCTATTCAGACTCGCTTTCGCTGCGCCTACACCTAACGGCTTAAGCTCGCTGCAAACAGAAACTCGCTGACCCATTATACAAAAGGTACGCCGTCACCGCATAAGCGGCTCCGACTGCTTGTAAGCATTCGGTTTCAGGTCTCTTTCACTCCCCTTGTCGGGGTGCTTTTCACCTTTCCCTCACGGTACTTGTTCACTATCGGTCATCAGGGAGTATTTAGCCTTGGAGGGTGGTCCCCCCATGTTCAGACAGGATTTCACGTGTCCCGCCTTACTCAAGGATCCGTGCTAGCTATCGCATACGGGGCTATCACCCGTCTTGCCGGACTTTCCAGACCGTTCTGCTACACACACACAAACCACTGGGCTGTTCCGCGTTCGCTCGCCACTACTAGCGGAATCTCTGTTGATGTCTTTTCCTCCGGGTACTGAGATGTTTCAATTCCCCGGGTTCGCCTCGATATCCTATGTATTCAGATACCGATCCTCTTTCGAGGGGGTTGCCCCATTCGGATACCCACGGATCAAAGCCTGCTCGCGGCTCCCCATGGCTTTTCGCAGCGTGCCACGTCCTTCATCGCCTCCTGATGCCAAGGCATCCACCGAATGCTCTTATCGCGCTCTAAGTCGCACCCCGCGCGACAGTCGTCATCAAGCAACCTCTGATCATCAGAGATGACCTCGGCCGAAGTGACCACCGTGCTCGAGACACACCATGCACAGAAGCAAAACACGCGAAGACAGCTGCCAGCTTTCAGGTGACAGTCGTCATGCGCCTCGCTCTGTCGAGCTTACACGTTCTATTCTACTCAGCTTTAAACGCCTCTGATCGTAATCGCCGCGGTCTTGGAGCCGTGCGTTCGCACACACGGACATCCGGTCAGACTGGCTGACCGCAGCACGCCCAGAGACGCACCAGAACCTGATTTACAATTGAAAGACCAACAACGCGCCTACATCAACGTCCGAAGACACCACTGCAGAGGAACGCCGAACGGCATGACAGGCCAAACCCACGCTCTCGGGGCCTGGCCAATCACGACCGAACTCTATCTTCTCCGTAGAACAAACTTCAGCCACCAGGCCAACCCAGCCTCGACACGCACCCTCAACACAAAGGATGGTGGAGACTATCGGGATCGAACCGATGACCCCCTGCTTGCAAAGCAGGTGCTCTCCCAGCTGAGCTAAGCCCCCATCAATGATCAGGTGTCAGCCTTCAAGTCTCAAACAAAACAGCAGGATCGCTGTCGTGATTGAGAACTGACCGCAGCGGCCTGACTTAAGTGGTGGGCCAGGGAGGATTTGAACCTCCGACCCCACGCTTATCAAGCGTGTGCTCTAACCAGCTGAGCTACTAGCCCCACGCCAGTTGGCAGTCGTCCGCCTCAGGTGTCAAACGACGCCAGAGACAGCCAATCCAAACGGGCAGGATGATCTATAGCCATCAGAAGCCGCTTACTGGAATCGCAAGCCGACACACTGACAACTGTTCTACGGGGAAGGGATACGTTGACGGCGCCCGATGAGACGCACTCATGACCAGCTCTGCATCCACAGGCGAGTCCGCCTCCATCATCCGATGGAGGACTTGTTGGAACCAGTCATGGCCAACCCAACAGCCATCATCACTGACGACTGTAAGCTGACCGACAACCGATGTCCTTGAAAGGAGGTGATCCAGCCGCAGGTTCCCCTACGGCTACCTTGTTACGACTTCACCCCAGTCTCTGACCCGACCGTGGTAGGCTGCCCCCTTGCGGTTAGCGCACCTACTTAAGGTCAAACCAAATCCCATGGTGTGACGGGCGGTGTGTACAAGGCCCGGGAACGTATTCACCGCGGCGTGCTGATCCGCGATTACTAGCGATTCCACCTTCATGTACTCGAGTTGCAGAGTACAATCTGAACTGAGATGGCTTTTAGAGATCAGCATGCCCTCGCGGACTAGCTTCCCACTGTCACCACCATTGTAGCACGTGTGTAGCCCAGGACATAAGGGCCATGAGGACTTGACGTCATCCCCACCTTCCTCCGGCTTGTCACCGGCAGTTCCTTCAGAGTGCCCAGCCCAACCTGATGGCAACTGAAGGCGAGGGTTGCGCTCGTTGCGGGACTTAACCCAACATCTCACGACACGAGCTGACGACAGCCATGCAGCACCTGTGCATATCGCCCATTGCTGGGAACACCCATCTCTGAGTGCGACGATACCATGTCAAGCCCTGGTAAGGTTCTGCGCGTTGCTTCGAATTAAACCACATGCTCCACCGCTTGTGCGGGCCCCCGTCAATTCCTTTGAGTTTCAACCTTGCGGCCGTACTCCCCAGGCGGTGTGCTTATCGCGTTAGCTACGACACTGAGTGACTAGGTCACCCAACATCCAGCACACATCGTTTACAGCGTGGACTACCAGGGTATCTAATCCTGTTTGCTCCCCACGCTTTCGCGCCTCAGCGTCAGTTATGGACCAGGTCGCCGCCTTCGCCACCGGTGTTCTTCCCAATATCTACGAATTTCACCTCTACACTGGGAATTCCACGACCCTCTTCCATACTCAAGCCCAACAGTATCAAATGCAGCCCCCAGGTTAAGCCCAGGAATTTCACATCTAACTTGTTGAACCGCCTACGCGCCCTTTACGCCCAGTCATTCCGAGCAACGCTAGCCCCCTTCGTATTACCGCGGCTGCTGGCACGAAGTTAGCCGGGGCTTCTTCTGCGGGTACCGTCATCATCGTCCCCGCCGAAAGTGCTTTACAATCCGAAGACCTTCTTCACACACGCGGCATTGCTGGATCAGGCTTTCGCCCATTGTCCAATATTCCCCACTGCTGCCTCCCGTAGGAGTCTGGGCCGTGTCTCAGTCCCAGTGTGGCTGATCATCCTCTCAGACCAGCTAACGATCGTCGCCTTGGTAAGCCTTTACCCCACCAACTAGCTAATCGTACGCAGGCTCCTCCACAGGCGACTCGCGCCTTTGATCCTCAGATGTCATGCGGTATTAGCGTCAGTTTCCCGACGTTATCCCCCACCCGTGGATAGATACCTACGCGTTACTCACCCGTCCGCCACTGACATTGCTGCCCGTGAGACTTGCATGTGTTAAGCATGCCGCCAGCGTTCGCTCTGAGCCAGGATCAAACTCTCAGGTTCATCCCCATATCCATCACCCAACCTAAGTCAGATCATGAATAAGTGTCAGAACAGACCCCAAACCCATCAGTCACCGTCTCCACGCGAGGGGCGCAGACCCAGCAACTACTTCAACATAAAGCGTTTGCGTAAGTGAATACACCAACAGCTTCCCCGAAGCAGCCTTACCAATGAACGTCTGAAGTAAACCCACAAACACATCCACCAGTCATAAAGCCACCCCTCACCGCAGTCGAACTCACGCTCAACCGCCGCGGGACGCCGCCAACGTATCCCTTCCTCTACAGATTCACATCTCAAAGAACAAACCAGACCAGACAGCAACGCACCCCTTCCAGGATACCCCGCCTCCAGTCCAGACTAGCCTCACACAACACCCAGAAACGCGGGAGGCAGGAAAGCTATCGAAACACCAGCAAAACCGCAAGAAGTTTTTGCAACGCCCCGCCGGTGAAGCGGTATCTAAGCCGCACACAGACACATGTCAACACGAAGACATCACTCGTTCCACATCAGCACGGTATTGCAGGTACCACTGGGCAAAAAGTGGAAGCCCCACCTCAAGCGGCGTCGTCGGCGCGTAGCCCGTCAACGCGCCGATCGCATCGACGGACGCCCACGTCTCCTCAACATCCGCGGCAGGCTTTGCAACTTCCTCAATCACCGCACGCCGCCCCAGCGATTGCTCGAGCAGTTCCACCAGCCGGTTCACCGTCTCGCTGCGATGGTTGCCGATGTTGAGCACGCGCGGCATCTCGCCCGCACCAGGCGGGCGGTCCAGCGCGCCAATCACGCCTGCGACGATGTCGTCGATGTAGGTGAAGTCGCGCTTCAGCCGGCCGCCGGCGTACACGGTGATCGGCCGCCCCGCCATGATCGACTCGGCAAACCCGTAATACGCCATGTCCGGCCGCCCCCAGGGCCCATACACGGTGAAGAACCGCAGCCCGGTCTGGGGCAAGCCATACAGATGCCCGTAGGCGTGGCTGATCAGCTCGCCGGAGCGCTTGGTCGCAGCGTAGAGCGAGGACGGCGTGTCCACCCGCGCCGTCTCCGCCAACGGCAGCTCCCGGTTCAGCCCGTATACCGACGAGGAGCTCGCATAGGTGAAATGCGCCAGGCGCGGCAGCGCCCTGCACAGCTCCAGCATCACCACCTGGCCCATCACGTTGGCGCTGACATAGGCGTAGGGGTCGATCATCGAGAACCGCACCCCGGCCTGCGCGGCCAAATGCAGCACATGGGTGATCTCGTCGGACGCCAGTCCCAGCATCGCCGCCCGATCGCTGACGTCAGCCTGGACGAAGCGGAACGCCGGACCCGCCAGCCTATCCAGCCGCGCCCGCTTCAGCCGCACGTCATAATAGTCGTTGATGTTGTCGACACCGACCACCTGCTCGCCGCGCGCCAGCAAGGCCGCCGCCGCGTGGTAGCCGATGAAACCGGCAACCCCGGTCACCAGGATGCTCATCGCCCGCTCAACCCGCCGTCCAGCCGCCGTCGATCG
This sequence comes from Acetobacteraceae bacterium, assembly GCA_965198755.1. Taxonomy (GTDB): domain Bacteria; phylum Pseudomonadota; class Alphaproteobacteria; order Acetobacterales; family Acetobacteraceae; genus BOG-908. The sequence goes on along the minus strand of OZ240673.1, from coordinate 449,246 downwards.
ACAGCGGCACCCCGGTGATCGTGGCCGCCGCCTCCGAACACAGGAACACGCACAGCGCGCCGATCTGCTCCGGCGAGGTAAAGCGCAGCATCGGCTGCTTCTCCGCCAGCAGCGCGCGCCGTGTGTCCTCCTCCGGCTGGCCGGCGGCGTGTGCCCGCGCGTCGATCTGCGCCTGCACCAGCGGCGTCAGCACCCAGCCGGGGCAGATCGCCGTGCAGGTGATGCCGTCGTTCGCCAGCTCGATGGCGGCCACCTTGGTCAGCCCGACCAGCCCGTGCTTGGCCGCCACGTAGGCCGATTTCTGCGCAGAGCCCACCAGCCCGTGTGCCGAGGCGATGTTGATGATCCGCCCCCATCCCGCCGCCCGCATCAGCGGGATCGCCGCCTGCATGGCGTAGAACGGGGCGGAGAGGTTGATGCCGATCACCTGCTCCCACTTCTCCGGCGGAAACGCGGCGATCTCGGCGGTGTGCTGGATGCCGGCGTTGTTGACCAGCACCGCAACCCCGCCCAGCTCGGACTGCGCCTGCCGCACCAGCCCGGCCACCTCGTCCGGCCGCGCCATGTCGGCCGCGCTGTGCCGCACCTGCACGCCGTGCGCCGCGGCGAGCTCCGTCCGCAGCGCCTGGATCGCGTCCGGCTCGCCAAAACCGTTCAGCATGATGTCGGCGCCATCTGCCGCCAACGCCCGGGCCACACCGAGCCCGATGCCGCTTGTCGACCCGGTCACCACCGCAGCCTTGCCTCTCAGGCTCATCCTGCTCCCCTGCTGCGCTGGCGCACGCCGCGTCTTCGCATACACTGCGATCACCACTATCGTGAACCGCCGGTTCCCACAAACCGCCCAGGCTGCGCGCCCGGCACCGCCGCGCGCTGGTCAAGGGCCCACTCGCGAGGCAGCCATGCGCCGTCAGACAACATGCTGCCTTCTGGCTGGCCTTGCCGCGGCCTTACCTGCCGCCACCCCGCGCGCCGCCACTCCCAGCACCGGCGCTCCCGGCGCCGGGACGCCCAGTCCCGGCGAGCCACCCAAGGACACGTCCAGCCTCGCCCAGCCGTCTGCCGCCGCGCCCGGCCACGCCGTCCCAGGCGTTATCGGCTCGCGAGCAGCGCCCCCCGGCGCCGCAAATCGGCAGGTCGCCCTCACCCCACCCGCCACCTCGGTCCAGTTCACCACCTACGCTATGGGCCTGTTCCCGCTGACCGGCCACTTCGACCGCTTCGCCGGCGAGCTAGACGTGGATCCCACGAACCCGAACACCTGCGCCGTCTCGCTCGACATCAGCGTGGCCAGCCTGCAAATGGCCGACCCCAGCCGCGCCAAGGACGCTGTCGGCCCGTCGCTGCTGGACGCGGCCGCCTACCCTCACCTCACCTACCAGGGTAGCTGCGCTGGCGGCCACGCCTCCGGCATGCTGACGATGCACGGGGTCACCAGGCCTCTGGAGCTGACCGCCACCCGCCAGGGCGACACCGTCACCGCACAGGGCACGCTGCACCGCCAGGAATACGGTGTGACCGGCCTGCCGGGGCTGCTCGGCCGCACCATCCGGATCACCTTCGCCGTCTCCCTGCCGGACGGGCTTGCCAAGCTGATGGCCCATTGAGGCGCTGCAACATCGGGCCCGCGCCGGCGTTGCCCGGCGATACGCAACAGGAGCACCCGCCTTGGACAACCACGCCCAGACCCACCGCATGCACCGCACCCGCAACGCCCTGCCGTCCAACGCCAAAAGCGTGTCGATCGACCTGCTGAACGCCCGCCTGGCCGACGGCATCGACCTCGCTCTGGCCACCAAGCAGGCGCACTGGAACCTCAAGGGTCCGCAGTTCATCGGCATCCACTTGATGCTGGACGGCTTCCGCACCGAGCAGGACGAGTGGAACGACACCATGGCCGAACGCGCCGTCCAGCTCGGCGGTACCGCGCTCGGCACCACACAGACCGTGGGTGCGATGACCAAGCTCGCACCCTACCCCACCGACACCTACGCGGTGGCCGACCATCTGGCCGCCCTGATCGACCGGTTCGGCACCTATGCCAACGCGCTGCACGACAGCATCGACCAGGTGGCCGAGGCAGGCGACGCCGATGCTGCGGACATCTTCACCGAGGTCTCGCGCGGGATCGACAAGCAGCTGTGGTTCCTCGAGGCGCACGTGCAGGAGCCGACGGGGCAGATGCGGGACGGGGATCAGACGTAAGGCCAGCGCTTCTTTTTTGAAAGAAAGAAGCAAAAAACTTTTGGTCCGGCTGTCGCGGTTCGGTTCTGGACCGCGGCGGCTGGCCGGTTGGTAATTTGACAGTGCACAGCAGACCTCGCGTTTGCATCTACACCGCGATTTTTGGTGGTTACGACACGCTGAAACCTGCAGTTACGCAGACGCTGCCAACCGACTACTTCTGCTTCACCGACGCGCGGATAACGGCCGATCCCCAACCTTGGATCGTCAAACGGTCTGCCGGTCGAGGTCACCTCTCACCGCGCATGCGGGCAAAGTGGTTCAAGATGCATCCGCACGTCTTGTTTCCGCGCGGTCGCCTGGCTTTGTCGACCAGCCTCATAGGGGGTATCCGTCGTTTAGGACGCGCCTATGACTACACGATCTGGATCGACGGCAGTCTGGAGGTCACTGGTACAAGCTTTGCCGAGGATGTCGTTGCGCGCATGGGCACGTCTGGCTTGTGCGTGTTTCCCCATCCAGACCGTGACTGCATTTTCGACGAGGCCGTCGCGTCGTCGCACTGGGCAAAATACAAGGGCGAGAAGCTTCTCGAACAAGCCGAAGCTTACCGGCAGGAAGGCTATCCTGCACATGCCGGACTTGTCGCGGCCGGAATCCTCGTACGCGCGACGTCCGCGTCGCACCTGTGCGACATCGACGGTGATTGGTGGCAGGAAAACCTCCGATGGACCTGCCAGGACCAGGTGTCACTTCCGGTGGTGTGGTGGCGCCACGGCCGAACCTACGACGTCCTGGACGCGCCGTTATGGACCAACGGGTGGTTCCGGTATCACAACCACCCACGGGAGGAAGGGCTGTTGCCGGAGTATCGCTAAGCAGGCGCTTCTCTTTGGAGAAGAAGCCAGAGGCCCTCGTGTCCGCTGTAGGCGGAAGCCGTGACACCACGCCTCGACAACGAAGCCCAAACAACCAAAAGTTTTTTGGTTCTTTTTTTCAAAAAAGAACCGCTTGCTTACTCTTGCATCAGCCACACAGCACCGCCTAGCTTGGCCCGCACCCTCGGAACACAGCATGAACGACGACCTGTTCGGCTCACCCGCCGACAAGCGCGCCAGCCAGGACTATACCGCCCGCGACATTGAAGTCCTGGAGGGCCTCGAGCCCGTCCGCCGCCGCCCCGGCATGTATGTCGGCGGCACCGACGAGACGGCGCTGCACCACCTCGCCTCCGAGATCATCGACAACGCCATGGACGAGGCCGTCGCCGGCCATGCCACCTTCATCGAGGTGGCCCTCTCAGCGCCGAACACCCTGCTGGTGCGCGACAACGGCCGCGGCATCCCCACCGACCCGCACCCGAAATTCCCCAAGAAGAGCGCGCTCGAGGTCATCCTCACTACGCTGCACTCCGGCGGCAAGTTCGCCGGTAAGGCCTACGAGACATCCGGCGGGCTGCACGGCGTGGGCAGCTCCGTCGTCAACGCCTTGTCCGAAACCCTAGAGGTGGAAGTCGCCCGCGACCGCATCCTCTACCGCCAGAGCTACGCCCGCGGCGTGCCCACTACCAAGCTGATCAACGCCGGCGCCATCCAGAACCGCCGCGGCACCACCATCCGCTTCAGGCCGGACCAGCAGATCTTCGGTCCGCTGCAGTTCAGTCCCGCGCGCCTCTACAAGCTCTGCCGCTCGAAAGCCTACTTGTTCCGCGGCGTCGAGATCCGCTGGTCCTGCGAGCCCGCGCTCATCCCCGCCCGTGACCAGACGCCGCCCGACGCAACCCTTCACTTCCCCGGCGGCCTGCGCGACAGCCTGCAGGCCGACATCGCCGAGGATACACCAGCCACCCCGCAAATCTGGGCCGGCGAGGCCAAGCTGCCCGACGCGCCGGACGGCCGCTCCTCCGGCCGCGTCGAATGGGCCGCCACCTGGCTCGAGCACGGCGAGGCGTTCCTCAACTCCTATACCAACACCGTCCCCACGCCCGCTGGCGGCACCCACGAGACCGGCCTGCGCAACGCGCTGCTGAAATCCCTGCGTGGCTGGGGCGAGCAGCGCGCCAACAAGCGCGCCGCCCAGGTCACCGCCGAGGACGTCACCTCCACGCTCGCCGCCAAGCTCTCCGTCTTCCTGCGCGACCCGCAGTTCCAAGGCCAGACCAAGGAAAAACTCACCAGCCCGGAAGCCACCCGCCTGGTGGAAACCGCTTTACGCGACCGCTTCGACCACTTCCTCGCCGGCGACCCTGCCCACGCCGACAACCTGCTCGCCTTCATCATCGAGCGCGCCGAGGAACGCCTCCGCAAGCGCGAGCAAAAGGACACCCCGCGCAAATCCGCCACCCGCCGCCTGCGCCTGCCCGGCAAGCTCACCGACTGCACCAAGGAGGGCATCGCGGAGACCGAGCTGTTCCTGGTGGAAGGCGACAGCGCCGGCGGCTCGGCCAAATCCGCCCGCGCGCGCGAAACGCAAGCGATCCTGCCGCTGAAAGGCAAGATCCTCAACGTGGCTAGCGCGAGCGTGGAAAAGCTGCGGCAGAACCAGGAGCTGCGCGACCTGGTCGAAGCGCTCGGCTGCGGCGCCGGCGACCGCTTCGACGCCGCCCGCCTCCGCTACGGCAAGGTCATCATCATGACCGACGCCGACGTGGACGGCGCCCACATCGCCTCGCTGCTGATGACGTTTTTCTACCGCGAACTGCCCGAGCTGATCCGCCAGGGCCGCGTCTTCCTCGCCCAGCCGCCGCTGTTCAAGCTGACCCAGGGTGCGAAATCCGTCTACGCGATGGACGACCGCGACCGCGACCGCAAGGTGCGCTCCGCTTTCAAAGCCGGCGCCAAGATCGAGATCAGCCGCTTCAAAGGCCTCGGCGAGATGCCCGTCGCCGCGTTGCGCGAGACCACCATGGACCCCGCCAAGCGCAGCCTGCTGAAGGTGGTGATCGCACCGGAAGATCGTGCAGCCACCTCCAACCTTGTCGAATCGCTGATGGGCCGCAAACCCGAACTGCGCTTCGCCTTCATTCAGGAGAACGCCAGAAGCGTGGAGGAGGTGGATGTCTGACGCATGCTCTACCCCGATCCTCAACGCCCCACCCGTTATGTCAGCTTCGCCCGCCGCGGTCGGTCCTAGTCCAGGCCCGGCTGATTTGGCCGCTCCGCCACCAACCCTGGCGAGCTCCATTGGCGCGGCCCCGTCCTTATCAGCCTCGGGGGACACTCGACCAACCTCGTCCGCCCCGGCTAGTCCCCCATCTACCCCGGCCGATGTTTCGTCGATGCCGGCTACCCAGGCCGATCTTATGGCAGCCCCATCCCACCCGGTCCTGCCGGCTACACCCGAGCAAGCTCTGAACCCAACCCTGCCCGCCACCGAGGCCGCCGACCCTCGCTACCGCGACCTCGACACCTGGCCCACTGCCACAGCACTCGACGCCCTGCTCGAAGCCCAGCTCGCCGCCGTCGCCGCCGTGCGCCCTGCCTTGCCCGCCATCGCCGCTGCCGCAGACGCCGCCGCTGCCCGCCTTCGCACCGCCGGCCGGCTCATCTACTGCGGCGCCGGCACCTCCGGCCGCATCGGCGTGCAGGACGGCGCCGAGCTCCCCCCCACCTTCGACTGGCCGGAACACCGCCTCGGGCTGCTCATCGCCGGCGGCCAGGACGCGCTCACCCGTGCCGTGGAAAACGCCGAAGACCGCACCGACCTCGCCGCCGCCGACATGGCAGCCCAGCACGTCACCGCAGCCGACGTGGTGATCGCCCTGGCCGCCAGCGGCGCCACCCCCTACGCGCTCGCCTGCCTCACCCACGCGCGGGCCGCCGGCGCGCTCACCATCGCCGTCGTCAACAGCCCGGGCGCGCCGCTGCTGGCGGCCGCAGACCACCCGATCCTGGTGCACACCGGCGCCGAACCCATCGCCGGCTCCACCCGCCTAAAAGCCGGCACCGCGCAGAAGGTGGTGCTGAACCTGCTCTCCACCGCCATCATGTTGCGGCTAAACCGTGTGTGGCGCGGCCAGATGGTGGACATGGTCGCCCGCAACGAAAAACTGCGCCGCCGCGCGCTACGCATGGTGTGCTCACTCACCGGCTGCACGCAGGACGCGGCACGCGAAGCGCTGGCCCGTGCAGGCGGGCGCACGAAACTGGCTATCCTGCTGGTGGCGGACATGGACTTGGAAAAAGCCGAGACGGCGCTGGTGAGAACCGACGGTGATCTGAACGCGATCGAAGAAAGCAAGCAGTTCTTTTTTGAAAAAAAGAACCAAAAAACTTTTGGTCCGTTCGGCGCGCCAGGTTGAAACGCCGCGTTTCAGCCGTCCGCGACAGCGCTCGCAAAAGCTTTTTGCTTCTTTTTCTCGAAGAAGCGCTTGCTTCCTTCCTTTAGACCGCCGCCACCAACCGACGATACAAATGCCAAGTCGCATGCCCCAGCATCGGCACCACGAACGCCAACCCGATCAGGAACGGTAGCGAGCCCAACACCAGCAACCCTGCCACCATCGCACCCCACAGCGCGATCGGCCCCGGGTTCATCCGCACCGCGCGGATCGACGCCTCCACCGCCCGGCCGACGCCGGTGTTGCGGTCCAGCAGCAGCGGAAACGAGACCACGCCCACCGTCAACACCGCGGCCGCGAACACCGCGCCCACGCCGACGCCCACCACGATCAGCGACCAGCCAGCCGGCGTCAGGAACACCATGTGCAGGAAGTCCGCGTAGGTCTTGGGCGGGATAGGCCCGAGCGTGGCGCGGTAGATCATCCCGGCCGCTCCAAGCCACAGCAGGTAGACCACCAGCAGCCACATGCCCAAGGTCATGATGGAGCCGATTGCCGGCGACGCGAACGCGGAGAACGCATCGGCCCAGTTCGCTTGCCCGGTCCTCTGCCGCACCCGGCTCATCTGATAGATCCCGGTTGCGAGCAGTGGCCCCATCAACGCGAAGCCGGCCACGAGGGGAAACACCAGCGGCAGCAGCCCGCCGCCGATCACCAGCCGGCTCAGCACAAGGCCGGCCAGCGGGTACATCAGGCACAAAAAGATCGCGTCCGTACGCCCGGCCAGGAAGTCCGCCGCACCTTCGCGCAGGGAGGCCACCAGGTCATGCACGCCAATTCGCTTGATCACCACCGGCGACTTGTCCATCGCAGCCGGATCGGACCGCATCATCGCCGCACCGGCCAAATCGTAGGCCCATTCAAACGGATGCCGGGTATTGATCGCCTTGGCCATGCACGCCTCCCTGTTTTGTTTTCGCCTGTAGAGACCTCGTCGTCTGAGCGGTGACGGTTACACCGCAGGAAAACACTAAGCGGAATCGAAAGTTGATGTCGCGTAACATAAGACGGAGCGGCAGCTCAGAAGTGACTCCAGCCGGCCACGTCCAGCACCCAGTCGCGTCCCGCCGCATCGAGCACCCGCACGCCGGCCGCGCCGGCCACGAACTGCCCGATCCGCGTCACCTTCAGGCCCGCCCTACCCGCCTCTTCGGCCAGCGCGGCCTCGCGGCCGACGGGCAAGGCCAGCAGCAGCTCGTAATCGTCGCCGCCCGTCAGGCACAGCTCCAGATGCCCGGCCGCCCGCGCCGGGTCGGACAACGGCACGCGCGCCGCCTCTATCTCCACCCCCAACCCCGCCGCCCGCGCCAAGTGACCTGCGTCCTGCACAAGCCCGTCGGAGACGTCCATCGCCGCCGACACGATGCCGGCCAGCGCCAGCCCCAGCCGCGGCCGCGGCAGCCGGTATCTCTCCGCCAGGTAGCCATCCGGGTCGGCCACCTCGCCGCGCGCCGCCAGCAGCCCAAGCGCACCGTCGCCGATCGTGCCGGTCACCCACAGCCCGTCGCCGTCCCGCGCGCCCACCCTGCGCAATGCGCTGCCTGGTGCCACGTGGCCGATCACCGTCGCCGACAAACAGACCGGCCCCGTCGTGCTGGTTGTGTCGCCACCCAGCAACGACACCCCGAACGCCGCCTGATCCTCCGCCAGCCCCGCCGCGAACGCCGCAAACCAGTCGTCCGTCGTGCTGCGTGGCACGGCCACCGTCAGCAGGTAGTGCAACGGCACCGCGCCCATCGCCGCCATGTCCGACAGGTTCACGCGCAGCAGCTTTTGCGCCACCATGCCGGGCGGGTCGTCGTGCAGGAAATGCACGCCTTCCACGATGGCGTCGGCGGATACCACCAGCTCGCGGCCGGGTGGCGGCGCGAACACCGCGGCGTCGTCTTGCAGGCCGAGTGCTGCGGGTGCGGCGAGCGGGCGGAGATGCGCGATGTACGCGAACTCGGTGGGAAGGGTCAAGGTAAGCGCTTCTTTTTCGAGAAAAAGAAGCAAAAAGCTTTTATCACGGCTGTCGCCGACCTATCCGCAGACGGGTACTTAAGAGACAAAAGTTTTTTGGTTCTTTTTTTCAAAAAAGAACTGCTTTCTTCCTTACTGCCGCGTTTCAAACTCCCGAGGCCGCAAACTCTGCGCCATCCGATCCATCAGGCCATTCGCCATCTTCGGCTCCTCCCCATGAAAGAACCCGTGCGCCACGTCCATGTACTCGTTGATTACCACCGCCACCGGCGGTCCGTCGCGCATCACCAGCTCCGCGCCCGCCGCCCGCAGCAGCGCGCGCAGCACCGGGTCCAACCGCCCCAGCGGCCACTCCTCCGGTAACGCGTCCACCAGCAGCAGGTCGATCTGGTTCTGCTTCTCCACAGCCTGGCGCACGATCCTGCCGAACAGCTTCACATGCGCGTCCGGCACGCGGCCTTCCTCGTAACCGCCGGTGCCGGGCAGCTCGCCCAGCCGGTGGCGCACGAACTGGTCGATCACCGTCTCGGGGTTCTCGCCGCCCTGCTCGGCCTGGAACAGCGCCTGCACGGCGCCCACCCGCGCCGCCGTGCGCGGCCGCGTTTGCACAGGTTCCTTGCCCATCACTGCGCCCCTAATTTTCTGGCGGCGGCGACCTGCAACAACGCCGCCACCGCCGCCTCCGCACCCTTGTTGTGTCCGTCCGCACCGCTGCGCGCCACCGCCTGCTCGATCGAGTGCACCGTCAGCACGCCCGACCCCAACGCTATGCCGAACTGCAGCGCCACGTTCATCAGCCCGGCCATCGTCTCGCGGCAGATGTAGTCGTAATGATCGGTGCCGCCGCGCACGATGCAGCCCAGCGCCACGTAGCCGTCGAACGCGCGCGGACCACGCAACGCAATGCGGATGGCTTGCGGCAACTCGAAACTCCCAGCGACGTCTAGCACCTCGTGCCGCGCGCCGGCATCGCCCAGGATGCGCAGCGCCCCCTGCGTCATGCCGTCGATCACGTCGCGGTAATACGGCGCACGCACCATCAGCATCGACGGCGGCGACCCCGGAACATGCGGTGCCACCGCCAGCGGCGCATCGGCGGTACTCACGCCGGCACCTCGATCGCGCGCCGGCCGATCACGTTCAGTCCGTAACCTTCCAGGCCCACGATGGTCCGTTCGGTGTTCGACAGCAGCTCCATGTCGCGTACGCCGAGGTCGGCCAGTATCTGCGCGCCGATGCCGTAGTCGCGCAGCAGCCGCTCGCGCTTGACGGCATGGCTCTGCCGTCCGGCGACGAAATCCAGCAGCCCACTGCCGCGCCAGTCGTGCAGCACCACCATCACGCCGCGGCCTTCCGCCTCGATCGCCCGCATCGCCTGGTGCATCAGGCGCGAGGTGCGCCCGCCCGGCAGCATCTGCACCGGGTCCATCGCCTGCATGCGCACCAGCACCGGACCGGGCGCCGCAATGTCGCCCTTCACCATCACCACGTGCTCCGCCTGGTTGAGCGTGCTGGCGTACACGATCACCCGCCACGGCCCGGTGTCGAGCTCCTGCGTTTTGGTTTCGTGCACCCGGCGGACCAGCTTCTCGCTCGCGCGCCGGTGCGCGATCATGTCGGCGATGGTGCCGAGCTTCAGCCCGTGCAACTGCGCGTACGCCACCAGGTCCGGCAGCCGGGCCATCGTCCCGTCCGCGTTCAGTATCTCGCAGATCACGCCTGCAGGGATCAGCCCGGCCATGCGCGCGATGTCCACCGCCGCCTCCGTGTGCCCTGCCCGTACCAGCGTGCCGCCGCCGCGTGCCGCCAGCGGAAACACGTGGCCCGGCGAGACCAGATCGTGCGGCGTGCTGTCCGGGTTGATCGCCACCGTGATCGTGCGCGCGCGGTCACGCGCGGAGACGCCGTTAGTGATGCCGTCGCGCGCCTCGATACTGACGGTGAACGCCGTCTGGTGGCGCTGCTGGTTGGCCACCGCCATCATCGGCAGTTCCAGCTTCTCCACCTGCGCGGTGGTCAACGCCAGGCAGATCAGGCCGCGCGCGTTGCGCATCATGAACGCCAGCGCCTGCGGTGTCGCGAACTGCGCGGGGATGATCAGGTCGCCCTCGTTCTCGCGGTCCTCGTCGTCGACCAGGATGAACATCCTGCCGGCGCGGGCTTCCTCAAGCAGCTCCTCGGTCGACGAGATCGCTTCGTGCAGAGTGTGCCTGCTGAGGGTTTCCACACTCATGAAGCAAGGCCTTCTTTTTTCGAAGAAAAAGAAGCAAAAAGACTTTTGTCACGGCTGTCGCGGACTCTTCCACACGGCGCGCCCAAGAGACCAAAAGTTTTTTGGTTCTTTTTTTCTAAAAAGAACTGCTTGCTTTGCATCACGCAGTCTCCGCCAACCGCGCCACGTAACGCGCCAGCATGTCGATCTCGATATGCACTTTGTCCCCGGGCCTACGCAGCCCCAGCGTCGTGTGCTCCGCCGTGTGCGGTATGACGTTCACCCCGAAGCGCGCGCCGGACACCGCGTTCACCGTCAGCGACACGCCATCGATCGCCACCGACCCTTTCGCCGCGACGTAGCGGTGCAGCGGCTCCGGCACGCTCACCTCCATGCGCAGCGAGCCGGCCTCCGGTGCGATGCCCACCACCTCGCCCACGCCGTCCACGTGACCGCTCACCATGTGGCCGCCCAGCTCGTCGCCCAGCCGCATCGCCCGCTCCAGGTTCACCCGCGTGCCCGGCTGCCAGGCACCCAGCGTGGTGCACGCCACGCTCTCGGCCGAGACGTCCACCGCGAACCAGTCGGCACCCAGCTCGGTCGCCGTCAGGCAGCAACCGGAACAGGCGATCGACGCGCCGAGCGCGGTGCCGCCCTGCGCCGCCAGGAAGCCCGCAGGGGCGGAGACCACCGCGCGCATGTCCTGGACACCGTCGCCGACGCTTACGCTGCGGACCTCGCCCAACCCTGTAATGATCCCGGTGAACATCAGCCTACCCTCGTCAACACGGTCATCACGTCCTCTCCCAGCGCACGCGGACTGCCCACCCTGGCGAACCGCGGCATGGCGGCCAGCACGTCCACGCCGAGCGGGGTCAACGCCGCCACCCCGTCCCCGCCGATGACGCCGGGCGCGTGGATCCACACGACCCGGTCCACCAGATCGGCCCGCAGCAGCGAGGACGCAAGGCGCGCGCCCCCCTCCACCAGCACGCGGGTCAGCCCGCGGGTGCCCAGCGCGCGCATGGCCTGGGTCAGGTCGATCCCTTCGCCGCCAGCCGGCACCAGAACGCAGCGCACGCCGGCCTCGGCCAGAAGCTGGGCGCGGGAGGGCACCACCTCGCCCGGCTTGAAGTCCGCCAGGTTGGTGTCCTCCGGGATGCTGTCGGTGTGGTACAGCACCCAGGCCGGCGCCTGGTGCGCGGTGGCCACGATGCGCGCGGACAGCTTCGTGCGCAGCCGGCTGTCGGCCACGATCCGCACGGTGGGCCGGTGCGCGTAGCCGGGCAGGCGGCAGGTCAGGTCCGGGTCGTCGGCGGCCAGCGTGTCTGCGCCCACCATCACCGCGTCGTGCCGGCCGCGCAGCGCGTGCACCGCCTGGCGGGCGGCGGGCCCGGTGATCCAGCGGCTCTCCCCGGTGTGGGTGGCGATCCGGCCGTCCAGCGTGGTGGCCAGCTTCAGCGTGACCAGGGGGCGGCCGTGGCGGACCCGGCTGAAGAAGCCGGCCAGCGTGTCCTCCGCGTCGGCCTCCAGGAACCCGTCCTGCACGGCCACGCCGGCCGCCCGCAGCCGCGCCAGCCCCGCACCATTGACCCGCGGGTCCGGGTCCCCGCACCCCACCACCACGCGAGCGATGCCGGCGGCCACCAGCGCGTCCGCACACGGCGGCGTCTGCCCGTGGTGGCTGCACGGCTCCAGCGTCACGTAGGCGGTCGCCCCACGTGCCGCCTCACCGGCCGCCGCCAGCGCCTGCGTCTCCGCATGCGGCCGGCCGCGCAGGCCGGTGCGGCCGCGGCCCACCACGCGCCCGTCCGGCGCCACGACGACGCAGCCCACCGACGGGTTGGGCCAGGTCGCCCCCAGGCCGCGCGCAGCCAGCGCGAGGGCGGCGCGCATGTGTGTCTCGTCGCTCATCAGCGCCTATGTCGGGTCTTCGAGCGAGCCAAGAAAGGCCTCGAAATCCTTCGCCTCGCGGAAGTCGCGGTAGACGCTGGCGAAGCGGACGTAGGCCACCTCGTCCACCGCCTTCAGCGTGTCCATCACCTGCTCACCGATCTGCGCGCTGCGGATGTCGGTCTCGCCGGACGCCTCCAGCCCGCGCACGATGGAGCTGACGATGCGCTCGATCCGCTCGTCCTCCACCGGCCGCTTGCGCAGCGCGATTCGGATGGAGCGGCCAAGCTTCTCGCGGTCGAACGGCACGCGGCGGCCGTCGGACTTCACCACGAACAGGTCACGCAGTTGCACGCGTTCCACAGTGGTGAAGCGCTGGCCGCAACTAGGGCAGAAGCGGCGGCGTCGGATGGCGCCGCCTTCCTCGGCCGGGCGGCTGTCCTTCACCTGGGTGTCGTCGTGGCCGCAGAAGGGACAGCGCATAAACACCAGATAGCGCGCGGGCGCCGGAAGGCAAAACGCTCCGCGTGATGGCGGGGCGTCTGGGGCAAGAAAGCAAGCAGTTCTTTTTTGAAAAAAAGAACCAAAAAACTTTTGTTCCTTGGAGTACTCGCTGAAGGAAACTCCGCGACAGCCGGACCAAAAGTCTTTTGCTTCTTTTCTTCAGAAAAGAGGGCCTTGCTTTCTTCTCAGACCGTGCCCCGCTGCGAACGCCGCAGCGAGTATAGGCCAACGAGGCCGATAGCGAGCACGCCCCAGCTGACCGGCTCCGGCACCGGTGCTTCGGACACTTCCAGGATAGACGGCGTGCCGTTCTCGCGTGCATAGCGCAGGATGGTGTCGCCGCTCTTCGTCACGTCCACGACGTCGGTAACCGCCGAGGTAGCGCCGGACACTGTGTTGCCGATCCTGGTGCCGCCCTGAAACAGCGCGATGCCGTCATCATGCGTGATCGTCAGCACGGTGCCGGCAGCAACGTTGCCCAGGTCGATCGAGTAAAGCGAGCCGTAGGCGAAGCTTCCGGCGCTGCCGCTGGAAGCCAGGAAGTTCGTGGGACTCGACGTGGGAAGCCCGAGGAAGCCGCCGTAATTGGCAACCAGGCTACCCTGGTAGACGACCGCGCCGTAACCGACATAGCTCGAGACGTTCGACGCGCTGAAGCCGAACGTGCTGTTCAGGTCGCCGGAGCCACCTGCGTTCTGCGCGGCCGTGTTGTCGAAGGCCAGCGCACCGGTATAGACGAACGACGCGTTTGCCGTGTTGAGGCCGCTGAAACCGAGGAACGTGGCAGTGTCGAAGCTGTTGCCGCCGGTCACGCCTTCGCTCACCGACACGTTATAGGTGCCGGCCCGGGCAGTTCCAGCGCACAGCAGCAACGCGCCGATCACCGCAGTGATCTGCTTTTTTATGATCATCGTGTGTCACCCTATTTAGTTGAAGTAGGACGACCGTATTAGAGCAGAGACGTAACAATGTATGAAGCAGGTTGAGTTCACAAAACGATTATGTACTTCTGCGTGCAATACCGGCTATCATACAAGTCGCTGCTGCAACGTCCGGTACCGAGCTTGTCTGGTCATGCAACGTGTCGGGCTCGTCGCGGCTGCTTGAAGGCAGGTCAGTGACGGACGCCACCGAAGCGGACGCTGTATACGTCATCGCCACGTGACGGCTGAACGCCGTTGCGTGGAGATGTGCAGAATACCGCGTCAGAGTCGAAAACGCGAGAGCCTCGCTCACACGATTGGACTCTGCAGCGCAGACGATTCGGATGTCTGAGCTGATACGTGGCCAGTCTCGGCCCGCAGCGCGCGCCCACGCGTCACGCCGTCATTGAGAGAAGCCCGGTGACGGAAATTGACGCTCGGTGCGCGAGTTTCACACCGCTGTACGCTTCGGGCGGCGCAATGAGTAAAGGCCGGCCATACCGACGGCGAGCACGCCCCAGCTGACGGGTTCCGGCACCGGCGCCTCGCTTACCTGCAGGATCGACGGCGTGCCGTTCTCGCGGGCGTATTTCATCACGATGTCGCCGGTGGTTCCCACGGTCACCGTATCGGTCACTTTCGACGTTGCACCCGATACGGTGTTGCCGAACTTCGTGCCGTTCTCGAACAGCGAGATGCCGTCGTCGTGCGTGATCGTCAGCACGGTACCGGCAGCGATCTTGCCGAGGTCGAACGAGTATAGCGAGCCGTATACGAAGGTACCCGCACTACCGCTGGAGCTGAGGAAGTCAAGTCCGGGAGAGGACAGCGAGAGGAAGTTTGCGACCGTCTGACCGTTGTAGGAGACGGTGCCTCTGCCACTGTAGTTGGTGATGTTGGCAGCGCTGAACCCGAAGTCGCTGTTCAGGTCGCCGAGAGTGCCCGGGCCGTTCTGACCGGCGGCGTTGTCGAAGTTCAGCAGCCCGGTGTAGGTGAACCTTGCCGCCGCCGTGTTGGACCCGCTGAAACCACCGAACGTGGCAGTGTCGAACGCCTCTCCGTTCGTGAGACCCTCGCTGACGGTCACGGCATAGGACGTCGCGTGAGCAGTTCCGGCGCAGAGCAGCAACGCGCCAAGCGCCATCGCACTCTTGATGTTGGAATCCATCTCGTGTTGCCTCTGATGAATGAAATCGGACGGCCGCTTTAGAGCAGATGCGGAATGGTACTGGTAACGTTTTATGTTCACAAAATGATTACGCATCAATACGTGCAACCAACATCGTGAGCACAACTATCAACCGGAAGTGTATAGCCGACAGATTGCTGTCGATCAGACAACCCGAGCTTTCCATCCTGCTTGGTTACTCATGTTGCTGGTTGTCGCTGTGCTCCGGCCGCCGATACAGACACCCTTCCGCGGCAACCCGCATCGAGCAGGCCCAGTGACGAATACTTGTATCGTATCGATAACGTATTTGAAGGCGCGGCTGTCGCCTCATAGCTCGTCGCTAGGTGGCGTTCCGAGACGTCAGCGAGCCTCCAAACCACCCGGGAAGGCGGCCGAAACTCCCGGGCGGCCGCGCACCTTCCACCATCCCGCGCCAAAAACGACAACCATCGTGCGTCGAAGGCGAGCCGGTCACAAAGCTTCTCGGCAGATGTTCGTTTTGCATGAACCCGCGCCCCGATGTGCGCGAAGCCTATCTCCGACGCGGTCATCGTCGGGCACCGCGGCCTGTCCATGGCCAAGCCGCCTTAAGCGGCGGCTCGCGAGCCTTGAGCGGCCGGACGGCCCAACGACGGTCGCGCATCGAAGAAAGCCAGAGTGCGCAGCCACCCAGCCACGCGCTGCGGGCGCAAGCGGCGTTCACTCCGCAAGCCGCACCCGCCGGCCGGACACAGTTATGTTGTTCGAGGAAGAACCGCCTGCCTCACCGATCCGCCAGCAGCAGCGGCCGCACCCGTTCGGCACCTCAGATGCCAGGGCGGACATACACCGTCGACTGGTTCTCCACGTCCAGCTTGCCGGACGCACCTTCGGCCCGCGTCTGCGCAAACGCGAGCAGGCAATCCCCGGGCTGCAGGCGCATCTCCGGGGAGAACGCGTGGAAGCCCGAGACCTGTGCCGCAACCATGTCTTCGCCCACGAGCGGCACCCGCAACACCGTATCGCCGCCGCGCGGCATCGCCATCCCGACAGGCTTGCCCAGGCGCAGAACTGCAAAATTCGCGTTCGCCTGGTGGCCGGACAGCGCCGCCGCCGCGCACGCGGCGCGCGGCAACACGACAAAATCCGTGGACACGCGCCACGTCCCGCTCAGATCCGGCCCCCAGCCGGCCTGCGCCGGCGCACCGCTCACCGGTGCCACGCTG
Organism: Acetobacteraceae bacterium; assembly: GCA_965198755.1. Lineage (GTDB taxonomy): Bacteria > Pseudomonadota > Alphaproteobacteria > Acetobacterales > Acetobacteraceae > BOG-908. The sequence goes on along the minus strand of OZ240673.1, from coordinate 432,853 downwards.
ACGGACAGCGCAACGCCGTCGACCACCAGCGGCCTCGCCGCCCGCAACCCGACATAGTTGGCAACGCCGCCTTCCGCGCCGGTGCGGAACCTGAACTCCCCGCCGATGCCGAACGCGCGGGCCGCCTGGCCGGACGGCGCGGGCACTGTCTGCAGCTTCAGCTTCACGTCGGTGTCGGCATAGAGCGGGAGGTCGCGACGCAAGATGGGATAGCCGGCGCTGACCACGCTCACCAGGCACGCGCCCCGTCCGTCCCGCATCGCAAGCGGCGTGCGCAGCCTCACGTCGACAGGGATGCTGACGGCCGCCGGATCGTTGGACTTGAGAATGCCGCCCCACAACCGCTCCAGCTCCGGCACCGCGGGGACAACCGTCATGTTGGCGCGGTCACAGTCCTGCCGGTTGGCCGGCGAGGTGCCGAGCACCACCAGCGCCTCGTCGAAGCCCGGCGCGTTGCCGGCCAGCGAGATGGTGCCCGAGAGAGCGGACATCGCCTCGCCGGCCGGCAGCCAGCGTGTGAACAGCGTGTTGCGCACGCCGGCAAAGGCGCCGTGCTGGGCGACGCGCGCGGAGAGGTCGATGGTGGCGGCTTGGGCGAGCGGCGCACTGAGGAGAAAAGTAAGAAAGCAGTTCTTTTTTGAAAAAAAGAACCAAAAAACTTTTGTTCCCTTGGGCGCGCGCTGCTGAAAACTCCGCGACAGCCAGACCAAAAGTTTTTTGCTTCTTTTCAAAAAAGAAGGCCTTTCTTGCCTACCTGTAGATCGGAAACCGTGCGCACAGCTCCAACACCCGCGCACCTACCGCCGCCTCCGCCCGCGCGTTGCTGCCATCGTTGCTCGCCGCCAGCCCGTCCACCAGCTCGGCGATCATCGAGCCCACAGTGCGGAACTCCTCCACGCCGAATCCGCGCGTGGTCGCCGCCGGGCTGCCCAGGCGGATGCCGCTGGTCACCGCCGGCTTGGCCGGGTCGAACGGGATCGCGTTCTTGTTGGCGGTGATGTGGGCGCGGCCGAGGCTCTCGTCCGTCGCCTTGCCGGTCACTCCCTTCGGCCGCAAATCCACCAGCACCAGGTGGCTGTCGGTGCCGCCGGTGACGATGTCCAGGCCCTGCTCCGCCAGCGTCTCGCCCAGCACGCGGGCGTTCTCCACCACCGCGCGCTGGTAGGCGCGGAACTCCGGCCGCAGCGCCTCGCCGAACGCCACGGCCTTCGCCGCAATCACGTGCATCAGCGGGCCGCCCTGCAGGCCGGGGAAGACGGCGGAGTTGAGTTTTTTCCCGAGCTCGGGGTCGTTGCTCAGGATCATGCCGCCGCGCGGGCCGCGCAGCGTCTTGTGCGTGGTGGTGGTCACCACGTGAGCGTGCGGCAGCGGGCTCGGATACAGCCCGGCCGCCACCAGCCCGGCGAAATGCGCCATGTCCACCAGGAACAGCGCGCCCACCGCGTCGGCCACGGCGCGGATGCGCGCGAAGTCGATGACGCGCGGGTAGGCCGAGCCGCCGGCGATGATCAGGCGGGGCCGTTCGGCGTGGGCCAGCCGCTCGAGCTCCTCGTAGTCGAGCAGCCCGTCCTCGCGGCGCACGCCGTACTGCACCGGGCGGAACCACTTGCCGGACAGGTTGGGGGCCGCACCGTGGGTCAGGTGGCCGCCGGCGGCCAGCGACATGCCCAGGATGGTGTCGCCAGGCTTGATCAGGGCAAGGAACACCGCCTGGTTGGCCTGCGCGCCGGAATGCGGCTGCACGTTGGCGTAGGCGCAGCCGAATATCTCGCAGGCGCGGTCGATGGCCAGCTGCTCGGCCACGTCCACCTCCTGGCAGCCGCCATAATACCGCCGCCCGGGCAGGCCCTCGGCGTATTTGTTGGTCAGCACGCTGCCTTGCGCCTCCAGCACCGCGGCAGAGACGATGTTTTCGGACGCGATCAGCTCGATGCCGTCCTGCTGGCGCGCCAGCTCGCGGCCGATGACCGCGGCCAGCGCCGGGTCGGTCTCCGCCAGCGGGGCTGCGAAGAAGCGGGCGTAAGACGGGCTCATTGTCTGGTCGTTCACGGCCGTTCTCCTGATGCGAGGGCAGCGCGGCAAGCAGGGCGATTGCGTCCGGCGCGCCGAGAGGGCAGCTTTAACATTCACGCGTGCGTGGGGGGAACCCTGGCTGCATGCTCACCAACGACCTGCGCGCTCCCCCTTGTGTCCTCCGTTGCGTCCCTCCCCCTGCAACCGCCGCTTTGCGTCCCCCCCGTTGCGTCCCCCCCTTGCGTCCAAGGACCCTTATGAGCACCACTGTCGAGAGCAAGCTGTTCACTCGCAAGCCGATCGAAGCGCTGGAGGCCGACCACGGCGGGGAGCACGAGTTCAAGCGCACGTTGGGCCCGCTCAGCCTGGTGGCGCTGGGCATCGGCGCCATCATCGGCGCCGGCATCTTCTCGCTGACCGGCATCGCGGCTGCGGACAACGCGGGTCCCGCGGTGGTGCTGAGCTTCCTGCTGGCAGCACTCGGCTGCGGCCTGGCGGGATTCTGCTACAGCGAACTCGCCGGGATGATCCCGGCCGCGGGGTCGGCCTACTCCTACGCTTACGCTTCCCTGGGCGAGCTGGTGGCCTGGGTCATCGGCTGGGCGCTCACCCTGGAATACGCGGTCGGCGCGGCCACCGTTTCGGTCTCGTGGTCTGGCTACGTGGTGAGCTTCCTGGGCAAGTTCGGCCTCGCCTTACCGCACGCACTCACCGCCTCGCCGTTCGACACGGATGCCATGGGCCACCCCGACCCCGGCCTGGTCAACCTGCCGGCGATGATCATCGTGGTGCTGGTCTCGCTGATCCTGATCCGCGGCATCAGCGAATCAGCCAAGACCAACGCGGTCATCGTCTGCGTGAAGCTGACCGTGGTGGCCGCAGTCATCATCTTCGGCGCGTTCTACGTCAAACCGGCCAACTGGCACCCGTTCATCCCGCCCAACGCCGGCACGTTCGGCCATTTCGGCGTCTCCGGCATCTTTCGCGGGGCGGCTACCGTGTTCTTCGCCTATATCGGCTTCGACGCCGTCAGCACCGCGGCGCAAGAGGCCAAGAACCCGGGGCGCGACATGCCGATCGGTATCCTCGGCTCGCTGGCCATCTGCACCGTGCTCTATGTGCTGGTGTGCCTCGTGCTGACCGGCCTGGTCAGCTACACAAAGCTGCACGTCTCCGCACCGGTGTCCGTCGCCATCGGCCAGACGCCGCTGCCGTTCCTGAAGGTGGCGGTGGATGTCGGCGCCATCGCCGGGCTGACCAGCGTCATCCTGGTGATGCTGCTCGGGCAAAGCCGGGTGTTCTACTCGATGTCGAAGGACGGGCTGCTGCCGGCGGCGTTCTCCTCGGTGCATCCGCGCTTCCGCACGCCCTACCTCTCCAACCTGCTGTTCATGGTCGTCACCGGCCTGGCCGGCGCCTTTACCCCGATCAGCGAGCTTGGCCACATGTCCTCCTTCGGCACGCTGCTCGCCTTCATCATCGTCTGTATCGGCGTGCTGGTGCTTCGCCGCGCCGACCCCGGCCGCAAGCGTGCCTTCCGCACGCCTTACTCCCCCTATGTGCCGGTTGCCGGCATCCTGGTGTGCGGCGCGCTAATGGCGTCGCTGCCGCTGCAGACATGGGTGCTGGCGTTCGTCTGGCTGGTGCTCGGGCTGGGCGTGTTCTTCACCTACAGCCGCCACCACAGCAAGCTGCGCGGCTACCGGTAGGCGCTGACCCGTGCGGTTGGCACCCTACCCGGCCGGCCGGCCGCGCCGCCTGCGCCGCGAGGCGTGGACGCGCCGGCTGGTGGCCGAGCACCGGCTGGACGTCTCCGACCTGATCTGGCCGATCTTCGTCATCGAGGGCACCGGCCTGACGGTGCCGGTCGCCGCCATGCCGGGCGTGGACCGCGTCAGCCTGGACCGGCTGGAAGGCCACGTGGCCGAAGCGGTCAGGCTCGGCATCCCGGCGCTGGCCCTGTTCCCCGCCACGCCGGCGGAGAAGAAGGGGCCGGAAGGCACCGAGGCGCTGAACCCGGACAACCTGATGTGCAGCGCCGCGCGCCTACTCAAGCGCGCCTACCCGCAGATGGGCCTGATCGGCGACGTCGCACTCGACCCCTACACCGACCACGGCCACGACGGCGTCATCCGCGACGGCTACGTGGCCAACGACGAGACGCTGGCCGTGCTCACCCGCCAGTCGGTCAACCAGGCGCAGGCCGGCATCGACGTGATCGCCCCGTCCGACATGATGGACGGCCGCGTCGGCGCCATCCGCGCGGCACTCGACGAGGCCGGCCTGATCCACACCAGCATCATGAGCTACGCCGCCAAATACGCGAGCGCCTTTTACGGCCCGTTCCGCGACGCGCTCGGCTCGGCCAAGTCCCTGCAATCTCCTCAAGGCGGGGGCGACAAGAAAACCTACCAGATGGACCCGGCCAACACCCACGAAGCGATGCGCGAGGTGGAGACCGACCTCGCCGAGGGTGCGGACATGGTGATGGTCAAGCCGGGCATGCCCTACCTGGACATCGTGCGCCGCGTGTCCGAGCGCTTCGAGGTGCCGACCTTCGCCTACCAGGTCAGCGGCGAGTATTCGATGATCGTCGCGTCCGTCGAGCGCGGCTGGATGGAGCGTGAGCGCGGCGTGATGGAAAGCCTGCTCGGGTTCAAGCGGGCGGGGGCGGCTGGGGTGCTGACCTATTTCGCCGTAGAGGCGGCTACGACACTCAGCAGGTAACACCAGCGACCCTACGTCTGACACTCGACGCCAGAGAAGAAAGCAAGGCCTGCTTTTTTGAAAAAAAGCAGCAAAAAACTTTTGTCTCGGCTGTCGCGGACGGCTGACACAACACGTTTCACCAACGCGCACCTACAGAGACCAAAAGTTTTTTGGTTCTTTTTTTCAAAAAAGAACTGCTTGCTTGCTTCCCGTCCGTTTGAAAGCCGGCTGGCGTAGTTCAAGCACCGGAGCGGACACAAACCGCGAAAAGTGGCTGTCTGGGCCTCGCGAAGAGACACTTGCATCGATCGCCCGAGACATCGACCGGTGCAAGTAAGCAAAGCAGTTCGTCTTTGCAAAAAAGAACCAAAAAACTTTTGTTCCCTCGGGTGTACGCTGCGGGAGAGTCCGCGACAGCCGTGACAAAAGCTTTTTGCTTCTTTTTCTCGAAAAAGAAGGCCTGCTTTCTTGCCGCTCGCCATCGCGCACGAGCCATCGTTTCGGGCTGCTGGTTTTAGAACTTCGCCGACAGCGCCAGTGACCCGAAGTTGAACAACCCTGCCTTTGCCGTCTTGAACTCCTGAGTCTGCCAGGTCTGCGTGTAGGTCAGCCGCACCCCGTGGTAGAGCAACGCGAGGCCGCCCTCGAACTCGCCCACGTCCCATAGCCGGTGCACGTCGCGCTGGTACGTCTTGTCGAAGGTGGGACCGTCCAGCGTCACGTCGTAGCCGACCGCCTGGCCGTCCACGCCGGCGAAGGCGTACCAGGCGAACGGGCGCACGTTGGTGTAGGCGTCCGAACCGGTGAGGCCCGGCTCGATGCGGGCGGTGCCGTAGTCGCTGGCCAGGCCCTGGCCGATGCGGACGATGCCGCCGAGCTGCACGTAGTCCCGGATGTCGCCGATGGCGACAGTGCCGGACGGCAGCGCGTCGGTCTCCAGCGGGCCGAGCTGGGCGATGGGGAAGCGGTAGGTGCGCTGGGCAAGGAACTCGAAAGCGGGCTGGTTAGGGACCTGGTAGTCCCAGCCGCGGTTCTGGGTGTCGCCGATGATGCTGTGAAAGCCGTTCTGCACCTCCTCGCCCTGGGCGGAGGGGCCGATAACGCCGAAGGTGGCGCTGACCAGGTCGCGGATGTTGGCGCCGTCATGCACCAGGCCGAAGGTGGCGACCAGCTCGCCAGCGTAGGGGCGGTCGTCCAGCAGTGGCGGGCTGACCTGGGTGTAGCGCGGGGTGAAGATGCTCTGGCTGACCTCGATGGCGAGGCGGGTGGTGCCGTCGCCCCAGATGCTGTGGCCAAGAGTGGCGACGGGGCCGATCGCGTCCTGGCCAGACGTCCAGGAGAGGCGGAGGCCGCTGGTGTAGTACTGGTCCGAGGTGCCCTTCAGCGTGGAGACGGCGTCGTTCTCGACCTGGATGGTGTAGATGCTGGCCTGGTCCAGCGGCGGCGTCTGGGCGAGTGCCGCCGGCGCGGTGGACCCGAGCACGAGGGCGGCTTGGGCGGCTGCGAGGGCGGTCCGGCTTGTCATTCTCGAATCCATCTCAGGTTCGGGGGCCGGTTGTAGGGGGTGTCTGTCGGGGAAGGAAGTCCGGGGGGCGGCAGCCGGAAAGCAAGGCCTGCTTTTTAGAAAAAAGCAGCAAAAAACCTAGATCCTGCTGTCGTGGAGTGTCCTGCAGCATACGCCCGGAGAAGAGGAGTATTTCGTTCTTCAGAAAAGGCTGCTTGCTTTCGCCGACAACACCGTAAAGTGCTGGTAAAACCTACAAGTATTCGAATACCTGCCTGTTGCATGGCTTGAGGCGCGCGATTACGTCGGTGCCGGCAAAAGGAAGCAAGGCCTTCTTTTCTGAAGAAAAGAAGCAAAAGACTTTTGTTCTTGCTGCCGCGATGGTTCTGCAGCGCGCGCCCAAGGGAGAAAGAGTTTTTTGGTTCTTTCTTCAAAAAAGAACCGCTTGCTTGCCTTTTAGCCAAAAGTCCAACGTCTTGGACAGCGAGATGTCCAACCGTCGGGATAACCATTCATGGCTGATTGCTGCCACTATGACCGGCCTACACGTCCAGGCTGGTCTGCGTGGCCCGCGGAAGAAGGCGGCCATGTCGGCCGCCCTCCCGCCTTGCACGCGAAGCTCCTGCCGCCGTCTCAGTAGGCAGACAGCAGGTTCGTGACGTTGACCGAGCCCAGGCCCGTAGCAAGGCTGTAGCCTTTCTGCGCAGGATAGGCATCCTTGCCCGGAAGGTCGTTGTTGCGGAGCACACCGATACCCTGGGTGGCAAAGCGCGTGCTGAAGCAGTCACCGCTGGTCGCATAGCACGGCTCGGCGATGTTGCCGTTGTTGACGTTGTAGAACACGCACGACTTGGACGTGGCACGGCCGTACCCGGACAGGCACTGCGTCGCCAAAGTGGTCGAGGTGAACTGGGTTTTCGCCAGGTCGTACAGTCGGGGCGCCGTGTTGCCGACGGGGCCGTTCTTCTCGACGATCAGCGCCGCGATGCCGGCGAAAGCCGGAGATGCGAACGACGTGCCGCCGGCCGCGTTGCCGAACGTGTCGTCCGCGCTCGTGTAGTCGCAGGTTGTGCCGCCCTCGTTCGCGTCCGACATGCACAGAACGAGGAAGTGGCCCCAGAACCCGTTCGAGGCAAACAGCGACACGTCAGGCTGGTCCCGCATGCCGTCTGCCGGCATGCCAGGAACGCCGTTCTGGAAGTCCGGCTTCGTGTAGACCGTGCTTTCGCCACCCGTCCCACCAACGCCGTCCTGGAAGTTGAACGGGTTGTTCGGGTCGTTGCAGCTATCGATCGACGTCGCGTAGCCACCGTAGCTGGTGATGATGGCGCCCGCGCACGAGTTGTCCCACGGGATCTCGGGAATGTACGACTTCGCCGAGCTGTAGCGCGCCACGTTGCTCGCCCGCCAGTACAGGCCGATCTTGTTCTGATACGCGTCGAGGAAGTCTGTTCCGCCGACCGTCGTGTTGTAGGGGTTGGTCGACAGGCCGTTGACCGCGAGCCCGTCCTGGGCAATCTCGTTGCGGTTGTACGAGCTTCCGCTGTCACCGCTGGAGACGAACACGGAGATGCCTTCGCTGGAGGCTTCCTCGACCAAGTTCGACCAGCCCGCGAGGAACGAGGCGCTGCTCTCCTGCTCGGGCCCGCCGTAGCTGATCGAGAACACCTTCGCCACGGTATCGCGCTCGACGAGGCGCTGCATGCTGGTCTCGACGCCGAAGGTCAGCGCGGTGCCGGCACACGAGGCCTCGATGATGGTGGCGCCAGGTGCGGCGACGCCGATCCACTCCGCATCCAGCGCCGCCTCGCCCTCGTCCCCGGTGAACCCCGGGTCCGTGCAGGCGGGATGCTGGAATTCCAGCTTGCCGGCGTAAGGATTGAGGCCGAATGCGTTGCGGAAGCTGTGCCAGTCGGCGGCCAGGATGTCGGTCTGCTCGATCACCGCGACCGTCACACCGCTACCGGTCAGCTGACCGGAGGGCGCGCTGCCCTTGAGCAGCGGGTTGACGTTGTAGATGACATTGAAGTCCTGCGGCGTGACCGCTTCGTAGCCGCCCACGTCGTCCTGCGGCGAGACCCCAGCCTTTGCCGCCGCCTTGCGTACGACAGACTTCGTCGCTTTCACGAGGTTCGGCTTGGGGAAGAAGTTGGACAACGTGGCACCGCTCACCACTGGCGAGAGAGCGGCCGGAATCGTCAGGTCCGTAACGTTGGCGATGTGCGCTTCGCCGTTCGCCATCGTCACCTGGTGCAGCGACGTGCCGAACGCACTCGCGATCGCCTTGGCGGTGCCGCCGAAGTCGATCGACATGCCGCTGGGCGATACCTCGTTCACCGTCAGGCCGCGTGATTGCAGCCAGGCAACCACCTTGGCAACGTCGGCCTGGTCGGGCCCGAACTTGCGCAGGTCGGACGCCTTAAGCCATTGGCGGTAGGACGGCGAAGTCGGCACCTGCTGGTCATGAACCAGCGCGTCGAACGCGGCCTGCTGCTGGGGCGAGCGCTTGAGGATCAGCATCGCATTCGGGAACATCTGGGCTTGCGCGACTTCGCCGAGATCCTTGGCTTTGGCCAGCAAAGGCGACTTCTCGCCATGGACCTGCACGGTCACGGCGTCGTCAACGGGCGCAATCACCAGCGGCGCGGCCGAGGCAGCGATCGCCACAGTAGAAAATACCGTCGCGCAAAGCAGGATGCTTCTCTTGTTGCAAGTCACTGTTGAACGTCTCCCTAAATCTCGCGGACACTGGTGTATACAGACGCAGGTTCAGCCACACACAACTTCGGCATCGACACGAAATACCGTCGCGACACGCAATCGCGCGTGCATCACCAGGTGTCTTGACCGACGACGCCGCAACGCTAACCGGCGAAATCTCGAGCCACAAGCAGAAATGCGCATCTCTGACATTTTTTCGTAACTTTGAAAGAAAGCTCCTCACGCGCGAAACCTTCAGCGCACTATCTTCAAGCATAATGACTGCATACATCATACTTGGTTGTTGCGCGTTTGGTGATCGCCGTGCGTGCTGCGCGTTTCTACAGCGTCTCGTATAGCCGGCGCAGATGGTGACAAATTCAAGTGGCTCAGACGCTCGTGTCTGGCTGATGCGGCACGACCGAGCTGCACGACGCGAGAGCAGGCGGCAAGAAACGACTGGCAAGACGGGCGGCCCGACGTGTGCGTGGCGAGGAGCGGACGAGCATCAGGCTCTGCAACAGCGCTACAACCGCCCGTCGTAAACCAAACAAACACTTAGCGTCCGCACGATTCGCGAGGCGACATGATCATGCTGCTGGGTGGCCTCGTGCGCCAACACGCGGCACGCTGGTCGTCGAGTCGCACCAGCACACTGCGAACGCTGCCGGGACGCGGCATGGCTCGAGCGCCGACACGTTGCGACGTCGTCGTCGCGTCGTCATCGGCAAACGGCGGCGCTCTCGGCAAGGTCACCTTCCTGCAGGGCGCGTCACCCAGCCCGGTGAGGTCCGCGACAGCGCGCACCAAAGCCTGTTTCCTGTTGATCGGGAAGGCTCCATCTTCCGCATGCGACGTTCAGGGAGTCCTCGCATGCGAGCAGTGGTGGTCCAGTGCGCACCAGGTGCGTGCAAGGCCGAGAATGTTGCAACCCTGGCGCCGCTGATTGATGCCGCCGCCATGGGCGACCGGCCGGCGCTCGTGAGCCTGCCGGAGATGTGGACGTGCCTGGGCGCCGGGCGTGAGCAGAAGCTTTCGCAAAGCGAAATGCTGCCCTCCCCAGGTGGGCAGGGCGAGCCCGGCAGCGCCTACCGCTTTCTCGGCGAGACGGCGCGGCGCCTTGGCGTGACGCTGCATGGCGGCTCGATCGGCGAGCGTGCCGGCGAGACGCTGTTCAACACGACGCTGGTGTTCGGGCCAGACGGTGCCGAGCTGGCCAGGTATCGCAAGATCCACCTGTTCGACGTGGTCACGCCAGGCGGCCAGAGCTACCGCGAGAGCGGCCTGTTCGGCGCCGGCGACCAGGTGGTGACGTGCCGGGCCGGCGGCGACAGCGGGCCGGTACTGGGCCTGTCGATCTGCTACGATCTGCGGTTCGCGGAGATGTACTCGCTGCTGCGGGTGGCGGGTGCGGAGGTTATCCTGGTGCCCTCGGCGTTCACGGCGGAGACCGGGCGGGCGCACTGGGAGGTTCTGCTGCGCGCGCGTGCGATCGAGACGCAGTGCTGGGTGGTGGCGGCGGCCACCACGGGGACTCACCTGGACGGCACCGGGCGGACGCGGACGACCTGGGGGCACAGCCTGATCTGCGACCCATGGGGAGAGGTGCGTGCGGATGCCGGCGAGGCGCCTGGCTGGGCGGCGGCCGAGATCGACCTGGCGGAGCTGGCGCGGGTGCGGGCGGCGATGCCGGTGCTGGCGCATCGCCGGCTTGCGTGACAGGGTTGTGGAGCGGACGGGTATCGGCGGGCAAGCCGCGCGGCGCCTCGGCCGCCCGAGGATCGTCCGTGGCCCGTGTCGTCCCCACTGCCCCGCGCCGCAACGCGAGACTGCCTCGTCCGGTGGCAGACTGTGGGCGCCGGTCACGCCGCGTTCCGACGGGCCGGCCGGCGAGCGGCGCGGACGCAAGCGGGCCAAGCCGGCTCCCGGGGCGGCGCCGAGGCAGCAGCGCGCCAGGCCCGCGACGGGGCTGGAGGCTGCATGGACGCTAGCGCGCCCGAGTTGCGCGAGGTCCGCAACATCTGCGTGCTGGCCTCGCCCACCGAGCTGGCGCAGGAGAGCCGGGCGCGTCTGGTCGCGCGCTTCGGCGACGTGCCGTTCGGCAGCGCGGACGTGGTGGTCTGCCTCGGTGGCGACGGGTTCATGCTGGAGACGCTGCACCGCACGCTGACCTGCGACGTGCCGGTGTACGGGATGAATTGCGGCTCGGTCGGATTCCTGATGAACCCGTTCCTGGAGGACGACCTGCCGGCGCGGCTCGCACGCTCGCAGGAGGTGGTGCTGCACCCGCTGCGGATGCACGCGGTGACGCGGTCCGGCGTGGTGGAGGAGGCGTTGGCGCTCAACGAGGTGTCGCTGCTGCGGCAGTTGCGGCAGACGGCGAAGATACGCATCACCATCGACGGGCGGGTGCGGCTGGAGGAGCTGGTCTGCGACGGTGTGCTGGTGGCCACGCCTGCGGGGTCGACGGCGTACAACCTGTCTGCGCACGGGCCGATCGTGCCGCTGTCGGCGAACCTCCTGCCGCTCACGCCGATCAGCGCGTTCCGGCCGCGGCGCTGGCGCGGCGCGTTGCTGCCGAGCACGGCGGACGTGGTCTTCGAGGTGCTGGAGGCGGACAAGCGGCCGGTCTCGGCGGTGGCGGATTTCAGCGAGGTGCGGGACGTGGCGAGCGTGGCGGTGAGCGAGGATCGCAGCGTGAAGACCACGATGTTGTTTGATCCCGAACAGGGATTGTCGGAGCGGATCGTGGCTGAGCAGTTTACCGTATGAAGAGAAAGCAAGCGCTTCTTTTTTTGAAAAAAAAGAAGCAAAAAGACTTTTGGTCGCGCTGTCGCGGTGTCTCCCGCAACGCGCGCCTAAAGGAACAAAAGTTTTTTGGTTCTTTTTTTCAAAAAAGAACCGCTTTCTTGCTTCTGGCCCTGGCCGCCGCCGCCCCGTCGCCGCAGTGGTTCGTGCCGCCTCCGCCGGCTAAATCCAGCGTCGACACCACCAGCCAAACCGACATTCACGACCTGGACGGCCGGACAGACATCGTGGTGCACGCCCAGCGCCGGCCGATCCAGCGCGACCCGCACGCGCAGGAGACGCACGACTATCAGCCGGCACATTCCGAGGCGGCGAGCCCGGAGCCACGGTTGGACGCGCCCTCGTATTGTGGGTCGTCCTACCAGACGATTGGCGGCCAGGCAGCGACGGGAGCCGACCTGATCGGCTCTGCTGGTGGGCATTGCGACTGAGGCGCCCTGCGCGGATCACCGAAATGCTCGTCCGGTGAATGCCGCCTGCAGCAAGATCCGCGAACACCGCGACGAAGCATATGCGTGGCCGTTTGAAGCTTCGGAGCGCATAGTCGCTCAAAGTCGCGTGGCTGGGCGGCTGCATGATGCGGCCCTCTTCGATGTCAGCCCTTCGTGCGGCCGTTCGGCCTGCTCAAGGCTCGCGCGAGCCGCCGCCGCAGGAGGCCTGGCGTTCGAGGGGCCGGACTGCCGCACGAACGTCGCGCGTCGAAATCAGCCTCCGCCAGGATCAGGGTGTTCATCCCGAACCCCGGGTCCGCGTTCTCTTTCTCGACGAGAGGCGCTTTCCTGCCGCTGAGCATGTCCGTATCGACGCCAGCCTGCCTCGAACTCCCGCGGCTCTGTTGCGCTTGGAGTTCAATATCGAGCGGAGTCAGACGTGACGTTGCAGCGCTATACGAGGTCGGCGGCGACCGTAAGCTGGATCGATCCTAGGCTGTGGTGGTTGATCGAAGTGGATCACGTGCCGCCGAAGCCGGAGGTGGACCGGCGCTACCTCACCGGCAACGCCGGCTACCGTTTCGACAACTTTCTCGAAGCGTGGGTGGACGTGGATCAGTCGAGCGGGACGATCATGGGCGCGGGCTTCTCGGCGCAATCGGGCATGTACAGGGCGCCGTCGTTCGGCGGCTTTCCGTCGTATGCCTTCACCCGCACGGCAAAGCGAAGCTTTTCCGGCAGCCAGGCGACGTTCATGCAGGTGGTCGGCGCGCGGACGCAGAGCCCCGAGATCATCGGCAGCGCCGTCGGCCACGCGATACAGGACGGTTTGGAAGGCCCGCTCGCACCGGTCATAGACAAGTTGCTTCCGCAACCGGGACAGCGTGCAGGCACCGGTGCTGCACGGCGTGTGACGAAGTTTCCGCCCATCTGGTCCGAGTTGACGCTGACGGTCACCGTTGCTGCCGGCAAGGTGACCGCGCGCAGCACTCTGGGCCGTTGCAGCCTGTTTCCGAGCCTCAACACCTACGTCCAGCATGCCGGGACGGAGGCGATGCCGGACCCGACTTACGTCCAGACGGCACTGCCCTGGGGCCCGGCCAACTACGACGCACGCAGCAACCTGAGCAACTGGCGCTCGAGCGGCTGGGGTGCGTTGCGCGGCGGCTCGCTCGGGCCGACGCCGGGAAATCCCTGGGGTTTCATCGTCGACAACTACCCGGCGCTGCCCGCCGGAAGCTAGGCTGGCTGCCGGCTTTCTGCCCGGGACATGGCAGGGAGCCGGCCTTGCGCGCCTGTTGCCCGACTAAGGGTGTGTTGCGGGTGCCGATGCCAGTGCGATGGCTGTCGTGCTCCGATGGCCATCGCTGTAGCGGCGGGGCGGCTTCAGGCGGCGGCGAGGTCCTCGGCGGTGTGCAGGCCGGAGGCCGACATCGCTGCCGGGCTGTTGGGGTCGCGCATCATGTAGCCCCTGCCCCACACGGTGCCGATCAGGTTGCCGGCGCCGGCCTGGGCCAGCTTCTTGCGCAGCTTGCAGATGAACACGTCGATGATCTTCATCTCCGGCTCGTCGATGCCGCCGTAGAGGTGGTTGAGGAACGCCTCCTTGGTCAGCACCATGCCGCGGCGCAGCACCAGCAGCTCGAGAATGGCGTACTCCTTGCCGGTAAGGTGGACCTGCTGGCCGTCGGCGGTGACCTCGCGGCTGTCGAGGTTGAGCTGCAGGTTGCCGATGCGCAGGATCGGCTGGCTGTAGCCCTTGCTGCGGCGGATCACCGCCTGGATACGTGCGATCAACTCGTCCTTGTCGAACGGCTTGCTGATGTAGTCGTCGGCACCCATGCCGAAGCCGCGCACCTTGGCGCCGGCGCGGTCCAGGCCGGAGAGGATCAGCACCGGCGTCTCCACCCGGCTGGCACGCATACGGCGGACCACCTCGTAGCCCTCCATGTCCGGCAGGATCAGGTCGAGCACGACGATGTCGTAATCATAATGACGCACCAGCTCGAGCGCTTCCTCGCCGGTGTCGGTCTGATCAACGATTGATCCATGATTGCGGAGCATAATAGCGACTGCGCGTGAAGCCGTCGCATCGTCTTCGACCAGTAGGACCCGCACTGCCATCTCCCGTGTTTCGATACGCAATCATTACCACCATGCCGTGTGTTCCGCTACCAATTTTTCACCAAAACGGGCATAAATTTAGAAACATCGGCGTCTAAGGGGATGGAAGTTAGAAAAAAGCGGAAAAACAGTGTATAATTTTGGTTCTCGTCCCATTTTAACGATCGCGTTCTCGTAGATTGGAACTATCGCACGCATCTGCCGCCATCGCCCGTCGGACGGAGGACACCAGGCGAGCGGACGCTGCACGGCAGTCGGCTGGGCATGAGGCGGCAACCTGCAAAGCAGCGCTCGAAGCCGCCGAGACGCTGCAGCCCCAGCGGGCACAGGCGTCCCGCAAGCACGCGCTGCGCCGCGAACAGCTAGGGCTGGACGAACTCGGCCGCGGACGGGCCAGGTCCGGCAGGTGAACCTGCCGGCCCCGCGGCACGAAGCCGCAACCAGGCCTGCATGGGCTGGTCCACCCAGCGATGCAGCGCCAGCCCTGCCGGGCAGGAGACCGCCAGGCTCGCAATGATAGCAATGCAAACCGCAACCGCACCCACGGAACCGCCGGCTGCCGCGTGCGCTGCCCGCACCACCCAGGGCACCAGGAACGGATGAACGAGGTAGGTGGCGAAGCTTGCCTCCCCCAGTGTCAGCAGCCACTGCGGCAGGCGCGCACCGATCGTCTGCTCAAGCGCCACGCAGGCAGCGACAACCAGGCTGGCGCCGCTTCCCCAGACGGCAAAGCGCCATGGCCCGCACGAAGGCAGCACGAGCAGGGCGCCGAGCCCGATGGCGCCGACCACCCAGGCGAGCGGCGCCGGCAGTCGCACGAGGCGCCACGCGAGCCCGGCCAGCAACAGCCCGGCGCAGAACTCCAGCACCAGGCCGTTGGCCAGCACCAACGGGGCAGGCCAGCCCGCCTGGCGCAGGAAGCCGAGCGCGGCCAGCGGTACCAGCACCGGCAGAATAACGCCCAGCGGTGGTCTGCGCCAGGCCAGAGCGCACGCGAACAGGCCGTAGAACAGCATCTCGAACTGCAGCGTCCAGCCTACGCCGAGCAGCGGCCGGACAGCGCCCGCACCGTCACGGGCCGGAATGAACAGGTAAGACGCGACCACGTTCCAGACGCCGGGGCGGGTAGCGGCCAGCGTTGCGGGCAGCGCCAGGCCGATCGCCAGCTTGAGCGTGGTCATCGTCCAGTACAGCGGTACCAGGCGACGCAGGCGGCGGGCGGCGAACACCCGCCACCCGTTCGCCCGAGAGGCTAGGCCGGAGGAGGAAAGGCCCATGACGAGGCCGCTGACTACGAAGAACAGGTCCACGCCGGCGGACCCGTTAGCCCAGCTTCCGTCCACGGCGTGGTAGGCGACCACCAACAGGCAGGCGAACGCGCGCAAGGACCCGATGGTGCGGATTTCGCCTCGCCCGGGCCGGATCACCGGGCACTCACGTCGGCAGCCGCGGCAAAAGGCAGGCGGCCGGGCCGAGCGCCCGCCGTGCGTCAGGCCAACGGCACACCGCGGTCATGGTCCGCCCGAGCGTGCGGCCGGGAACAGCCCGCCTTCAACCAGAAACGTCAGCTGCTTCAGGCTCGGGCAATTGCCTTTTCCGAGGTCCTCCCAGGAAAAATGCGAGGTTGAAACTTCGCGACCAAGGCTGCCGAGGCCGGAGAACTCCGTCTCGGCGGCGAGACAACCTGGTCGGACCGCATTGGCCTGCATCGACATGACACATTCGAGTTAACGTTACGATACTGAAAGTTAGGAGCCATCCTTGTCAAGTCGTAGCGATCAGCGTGGACACTTGGCGACCAGAAGAAAGCAAGAATCTTCTTTTTCGAAAAAAAGAAGCAAAAAGCTTTTATCGCGGCTGTCGCGGACGGCTGAACGACACGCCTCAGCCCGACGCACCTCCAGAGAACAAAAGTTTTTTGGTTCTTTTTTCAAAAAAGAACCGCTTGCTTGCGCCTTAGCTCAGTTTCCGCGTCACCGGCGCCTCGTTCTGAAACAACACCAGCCCCACTCCCACGCAGAGCAGCACAGAGACCCACCCGAACGCATCGGCGAACGACAGCACGTAAGCCTGCGCCCGCGTGGCCGCCACCAGCGCACCCGTTCCGAACGCGGTCAACCGCGCATCCACCGCCGGCGTGCCCACTACCAGGTGCGCCACCAGGTACTCCGAATGCACCCGCTCGCGCACCGTAATAACCGCGTTGACGATGGCCGGCCCTGCAGAAATCGCCAGGGTACGCACTATGTTGAAGATCGTGCCGCCGGTCAGCGCGTCCTCCGGCGTCAGAACCGCGGTTGTCAGGAACACCAGCGGGGTGAACGCCAGCGGCCAGCCGCAGGCCTGCAACAGCAGCGGCATCAGGAAGTCCGCCCCTGCCCAGGCCGAGGTGACGTAGGTGCACAAATAGGCCCCCAGCGCGCCCATCCCCAGCCCCGTCGCCACCAGCAGCCGCGCGTCCACGAACCGCATCAGCACGGCGGCAGCCGGTGCCATCACCAGTTGCGGGACAGCCAGCAGCAGCAGGAACTGCCCGATCTGCAACGGCTTGAGCGAGCGGAGCAGCATCTGCGTCTGCGGCTCCACGTAGGTCGCACCCAGCAGGCCGATGTTGAACACCACCACCAGCATCAGCCCGATGCTAAAGTTGCCTCGCCGGAACAGCGAAAGGTCGAGCAGCGGCCTCTGCGTGGTCCACTCGCTCACCAGGAAGCCCAGCAGCGCCACCCCGGCGCCGGCGAACAGCGCCACAATCAGCCGGTCGTCGAACCAGTCCAGCCGCTGGCCCTGGCTCAAACCGGCTACCAGCATGCAGCAGAATGCAACGAGGCAGCCCAGGCCGAAATAATCGGCTTCGAGGAATTTCTCCCATTTCGGCTTCTCCAGCGGCAGAAACGCCAGCACCAGCAGCAGCGCCACCGGTCCGAGCACGGAGCTGAACCAGAACAGCGACTGCCAGGTGAACAGATCGGTGGCCACCCCGGCCGCACCGTCAGCTACCAGCGGCACCAGCGTGCTGACCACGGCGTACACCGCGAACCCCTCCGGGCGGTGCCGCGGCGGCGTGAAGCGCAGCAGGGTCAGCAGCATCAGCGGCACCAGCCCGCCCTCGCCGAACCCTTGCAGAAAACGCAGCGCGATCAGCGCGTGGTAGTTGGCCGCCACCGGCACCGCTGTGCCGGCCACGATGAACAGCACGATCTCGGCGGCCGCCAGGCGCCGCGGCGAGATCAGCTGACCCAGCCACGGCGTCAGCGGCACCACGGCGATGTTGCCCACGGCATAGGCGGTGGCCACCCACGAGCCGTCGTCCTGGCCGAGGCCCAGGCCGCCGAGCAGGTCGGCGCTGGCTGCGGTGGCCAGCCGCTGGTCCAGCGAGGCGAGCATGGCGGCGAGCACCACGCCGGCGATGCCCAGCATCAGGCTGAACGCGAGGCTTTCGGGTTTCCCCTCCGGCACGACGCGCGGGGACAGCAGGCCTAGCGGGGTGGCAGTTCTACTTAGGGGCATAAGCAGGGCTCTTCTTTTGAAAAAAAGAAGCAACCGTCATAATACCAGCGGTTCCTTTCGAAGTCCGGCAAGAAGGCAATGCCTTCTTTTCTGAAGAAAAGAAGCAAAAGACTTTCGGTTCTGCTGTCGCGGAGTTTCCTTCAGCACGCGCCCAAGGGAACAAAAGTTTTTTGGTTCTTTTTTTCAAAAAAGAACCGCTTGCTTCGGTCAAGGTCTGCGACAATTGGTATCACGGCTGTCGCTGACCTCCCCGCAGGCACGGGTGTTCTTCGGTTCTTTTCGTTAAAAAGGAACATTCCTGCTTCCTGTCGTGAACACCCGCGTCTCCACCGAAAGCCCCGGCAGCAAGCGCTCAACGATGGGCTGACCCGGATCGATGGTGATCTTCACCGGCACCCGCTGCACCACCTTGGTGAAGTTGCCGGTCGCGCGGTCCGGTGCCAGCGCGCTCTGCCGCGACTGGCTGGTGGGACCGATGCTTTGCACGTGGCCCCGCAGCGTCATCCCCGGAAACGCGTCCACGTGCAGCGCCGCCGCCTGGCCAACCGCCATGCCGGCGAGCTGCTCCTCGCGGTAGTTGGCCACCGCCCAGACGCCGCGCGGCACGAAGGTGAGCAGCGTTTGGCCCGGCGTCACGTAGCCGCCGAGAAAGGCCAGCCGCGCGGTCACGAACCCGTCCTCCGGCGCGGTCACGCGCGTGTAGCCCAGCGTGATCTGCGCCAAATTCAGCTGCGCCTGCTGGGCGGCAAACTGTGCCCGCACCTGCGCCTGCTGCGCCTGCAGTATGGCGAGCTGCGCCTGGGCCGCGCGCACCTGGTCCTGCCGCGCCAGAACCGCCGCGCCGGAGTTGCGGTCGTTCGCCGCGGCGCGTTGCCAGTCGCGCAGCACCTCGCCCTCGGTGCCCCGCAGCATGGTCTGGCGAGCGAGCTCCTGGTGTGCATCGGTCAGGTTGGCCTGCGTGGCCTGGGCGCGGGCCGCCTGGGTGGCGATGGTGGCCTGCTGCGCGCGCACGCGGGCGTCGAGCTCGGCAAGTTGTGCTTGCGCCTGGTGCAGGGCGGCCTGGTTCTGCCCGACCTGGGCGCGGTAGGTGTCCTGCTCGATCTCGTAGAGCAGCTGGCCGCGGCGCACCGGCTGGTCGTCGTCCGTGCCGATGCGGGTGACGTAGCCGGCGACGCGGGTTTCGATCTGCACCGGGTTGCCGCGCAGCTCGGCGTCGATGGTGCCGGCGGGGCTGCCTTCGAAGCGGATGGCGTTCCAGTCGATCAGCAGCACGGCGACGAGCGCCGCGCCGATGGTGGCCACCACGGCCCGGATCAGGATACCGCGTTTCTGAGACCGCTCCTGCTCGGCCCGCTCGCGCGCTTCGGCTGCCGGGTCCTTGCTCTCGTCGTCCTTGTTCTTTTTGTCGCTGTCGTCGTCGCTGTTTTGCTCTCTGCCCCTGCCCTCCTTGCCCTGCCTGGCCTTGTCGCCGCCGCCGTCGTTCTTGCCCTCCGCCGCCTCGTGCTTGCCCCTTTGGCTCGTCCTGTCCTTGTCGCCGTTGTTCTTGTCGCCCGTATCCTTGTCAAAAGCGTATTTCACCGCGCGAACCTCACGCCGGGATCACCGGAGGTGTTCACGCGTGCCAATGCGGACATGCCCGGGCGGATCTGCCCGGGCAGCGGATTGTCCGCATCGAGCACGATCTTCACCGGTACGCGCTGCACCACCTTGGTGTAGTTGCCTGTGCTGTTGTCGGCCGGGATGGCGGCGAGCTGGCCGCCGGTCAGCGGCGAGATGCCAGTGACGTGGCCGTGCAGTTGCACGTCCGGGTAGGCGTCCAGCCGCACGTAGGCCGGCAGGCCGGGGCGGATGGCGCTGAGCTGGCGTTCGGTGAAATCGGCCACCACCCAGACCCGGTTCAGCGGGATCATCGGCACCACCACGGTGCCCGGCTCGAGCAGCGTGCCGACGCGGACCTGACGGGCACCCACCACCCCATCGGCCGGCGCGCGCAGCGCGGTGTAGCCGAGGCGGATTCGGGCCAGGTCCAACCGCGCCTGCTCCTGCTCGATGTCGGCGGCGGCGCGGGCTTGCTGGGCGGCCAGCACGTCGAGCTGGCGGCGGCGCTCCTGCGTGGTGGCGTCGTCGGCGCGGTCCTCGGCGGCGAGGCGGCGGTTCTCGGCCACCGCGTCGTCGTATTGCCGGCGCAGGCCCAGCGCAGTGGGCAACAGGGCGGCCTGGCGGGAGGCTTCCTCGGCGGCGCGGACCTGTTCGGCGTGGGTGCCCTGGGCCTGTGCGCCGGCCTGCTGCACCTGCAGGAGCAGCACGCGCTGCTGGTCCTGCAGCTGGCGCAGCGCGGCCTGTGCTGCCTGCAGCTGGCCCTCGGCCTGGGCGACGGCGGCCTTGTAGTCGTCGTCCTCCAGTTCGGCGACCACCTGGCCGGCGCGCACCGGCTGGTTGTCGTCCACGTCGAGGCGCTTGAGGTAGCCCTCCTCACGGGCGGCGAGCGGAGTGTACTCGCCGTCGGCGTAGGCGTCCTCGGTCTCCGGATTGCTGCGCGCGGCGAGCGGGTCGTCCCAGCCGACCAGCCAGAGCACCACCGCGCCGATGCAGGCGGCGCCGAAAGCGAAGATCACAAAGACGCGGAAACCCTGTACGGCGCGGCTGGCCATGCTACCTCGGCCGCCCTCGCGTAGCGGGACGCATGATTGCGTCACTCACTCCGACCGCGGACGAGGTCGGTTAACGAGGCGACGGTCGAGAGGGTTCGATGGTATGTGGGTGAAGGCAAGCGCTTCTTTTTTTGAAAAAAAAGAAGCAAAAAAACTTTTGTTCGGCTGTCGCGGACCTTTCAACACGACGTACACAAGGAAACAAAAGTTTTTTGGTTCTTTTTTTCAAAAAAGAACTGCTTTCTTCTGCTTTCTTCTTACGACGCCAGCCCAAGCCGACCCCGCCCCCCTCTCGTTACCCGGCGCGCTCACGCTGGCCTACCACACCAACCCGCGCCTGTTGGCCCAGCGCCGACAGCTGGACCAGACCGACGAAGCAGTACCGCAGGCCCTGTCCGGCTGGCGCCCGCAGGTCACCGTGACAGGCAGCATCGGCCCTGCCCTCTACCAGAACAACATCAACCCGCAGCACGATCCCGAACGGCGCCTGCCACAGGATTACGAGCTCAAGCTGCACCAGAACATCTACACCAGCGGCCGCATCCGCGCGCAGACGCAGCAGGCCGAAGCGCAGGTGAGCGCCGGCCGCGCCAACCTGCGCAGCACGGAATCCGAAGTGCTGCTGGCGGCCGGCAGCGCCTACCTGGACGTGGTGCGCGACCGGCAGATCGTAGCGCTCAACCGCAACCAGGTGCGCGTGCAGCAGGACACCGTGCAAGCGAGCGGCGTGGAGCTGGCCGCCGGCGGCCTCGCACCTGCCGATCTCGGCCAGGCGCGCGCACGGCTGGGCACCGCGCAAGCGCAGATGGCGGGCGCCGAGGCGACGCTGGCCACGTCGGAAGCGTCGTTCGAGCACCAGGTGGGCCAGCCGCCCGGCGAGCTGACAACGACGGCACGGCTGGCGGCCGCCCCCCTGGTGGCCCTGCCGCCGGCACGCGACCGCGCCGTGGCACTGGCGCTGGCGCAAAACCCGGACGTGGCCGCCTCGCAGGCAGCGCTGGAGGCGAGCCGGCACGGCGTGGACGTGGAACGCGCCGGCCTGCTGCCGCAGTTCTCGCTCAACGGCCTGTTCGGCCGGCTGCGCGACACCGAGATCCAGGAGCTGAACCAGGGCGTCAACGCCGCACAGGTGACCCTGGACGTTTCCGTGCCGCTGTATCAGGGCGGCGCCGAATACTCGCGCATCCGCCAGGCAAAGGAAGCGACCTACCGGCTCGACAACCTGCTCGACGAGGCCCGGCGCCAGGCACGCCAGCTCTCCTCCAGCGCGTGGGACGACCTGCAGGCCGCGCGCCGCCGGGTGGCCGCGGAACAGGACGCAGTGGCCGGTAACCAGGTGGCGGTGCGCGGCTACGCGCAGCAACAGCGCGCGGGTGAGCGCACGCTATTGGACGTGCTGGTGGTGCAGCAGGACCTGCTGGCGAGCGAGGTGGCGGAGGTGGGCGCGGAACACGACGCGCTGGTCGCCAGGCTGCAACTGGCCGCGTCCGTGGGCGAGCTGGATGCGGCGCACCTGCATCTGGACGGGGAGGTTTACGATCCCGCGGTGCATTACGATGCTGTGCGGGGGAAATGGGCGGGGACGACGCCGCCCAAGTAAGCAAGCAAGGCCTTCTTTTTTGAAAAAAAGAAGCAAAAAACTTTTAGTACGGCTGTCGCGGTATTTTCCGGCAGCGCGCCTGAGGAAACACAAGTTTTTTGGTTCTTTTTTTCAAAAAAGAACTGCTTGCTTGCTTACGTGCCCTGCTTCGGCAGGAACGCGTGCCCGTAAACCCAGTCACCAACCTCGTGACCTTCAGCCACGCCCATGTCGTCATCGAACTGCCAGTGCACGCCAATCCAGATACGGCTCTCGCCGTTCTGCTTCTCCGCCGCGGTCAGGTTCGGATAGTAAAGCGGCAGGAACGGCTGCAACTGCCCGAGGTCGTTGCGGTTTTTGCCGTTATACTCGTCGGAGACGAAGGTGAACGCAGCGTCTTCGCCGAAATAGTGGCGCATGATCTGGAAGATGGCACCGCCGAACGTCGCATGGCCGGAGACGTAGGCCGGAAACGGCGGGGTGAAGTTCGGGCCCCTGGTGTTGGTCGCCTGACCGCCGAGCGGGTACCATTCGGGGTCCGGCAGCACCTCCTTGTTGCCGCCCTGGTCCTTGGAGCGGATGGCAGTGACCGGGCGCCAGAACTGGTAATACCACTTGGTGTCCCAGGCGGAGATGGCGGCATCCGCCATGGCGGTGTTGAGCACGGCGAGGTACTGCGCGGCCTGCGGTAGAGTCTTGAGTCCGTGCTGGAACGCTACCGCGCGGATCACCTCGTTGTACAGGCGAGGCGGCGCGCACAGCTCCGGAACCCCGTCGTAGGTCCAGAAGATGCCTTCCACAGTCTGGTTCTTCGTGCGGATGGTGGGCGTGCCGCGGGTCGGATCGCCGCCGATGTTCTTCGTCTTGTTGAAGGCCTCGGTCCACTCGTGGCTGGTCAGCGTCGGGGGCGGCGGCGCGCGGAACTGGCTGGCGCTGGTCATTACGAACGGCCTCACCTGGTTCCAGAGTGCGCCGAGATAGATGTTGTTCGGCGCGACCGGATCGATCGACCAGTGGCCGACACCGCCGATCGGCGTGAACGTGGTGCCGTCCTTTACGGGCTCTGAGAGCTGCGAGCCGTCGTTGGTGCGTAGCGCGATGATGGCGGCAGCCGCCTGCTGGCCGAGCGCGCGGCCGGCGGCCAACGATGCTGGTGTGCCTTGGATGCGTTGCAAATCCTGGCGGAACAGCGCGTCGAGCCGGTCCTGTTGCGAGGAATACAGCCACACCAGCGTGTCGTGCGCGGCCTGTGCGATGGCGCAGTCGATCGAGACGTCGCCGGACACCGGCGCCAAGCCCACGTAGCTTTGATACTGGTTGGTCACCGCGTTGACCGCCTCGAACATCGCGATGTGGACGATCGCCATGGCACGGCTGGTGCGATGCGGGCCGAACTGCTGGCCGAACGTGTAGGGACGGCGGCGCGTCGGCAACGGCGGCGTGTGGTCGATCGCGGTGGTGTCGAGTGCGACCTCGTTCCACAGGAACAGCCGGTCGAACGTGGTGGAAGCCGTGCGCGGCAGCGCGTCGTCGTAATGCGACGGTGTTTTCGTATCGGGCACGGCCAGCAACGCCTGTATCTGCGCGGAACTGGCAGGGCTGAGCGCGGGCGGCGTCTGTGCCGCGGCCGAGGCAGGTGCGAGCGCCGTGGCCGAGAGGACGCAGGCGAGCAACGCGGCGGCCAAGGCGGGCCGCCGATGTGTCGACGAGTACAACACGTAACAAGTCCTTTGTTGCCAGAGGGTTCCTGAAATGATTTTCGGGTGAGCCCGATCTACTCCGCAGCCTTGCCAGGCACAAACGTAAATATCGGCAAACAGGTGATGTTGTGTACGTTATCGTCGTTATCTAAGCTAAAGGTTGGACACACGGATCGGCGCTGAACTTGCGGTTGGGTGCGCGTCCGGCACTGCGTTGTTCTCTGTGGAACGTCTAGGCAAGCGGTTCTTTTTTCAAAAAGACCCAAAAGACTTTTGTTCCTTTGGTCGCGCGTTGCAGGAAACTCCGCGACAGCCGTAGCAAAAGTTTTTTGCTGCTTTTTTTCAAAAAAGCAGGCCTTGCTTTCTCCCTGACGTAGCGCATCGCGTGCGCTACCGCGGTCTAAAATGAAACAGGTGCCCGGCTACTTCACCCCGGCCGGCGTCCAGGCGCAGGCAGCGTCGTGATCGGTGGTGACGTGATCGAGATCGACGACGATGTCGCCCAGCAGGTCCGCATCGAAGACGAAGCGCACCGGCAACGCCGCGCCGCCTGGCTGCACCGGTGCCAGCCACGCCTTGCTGAAGCGCGGCCGTGCCTGGGGTGGCACCGCCTTGTTTTTGAAGAAGCCCGCTAGCATCACCGAAGTGGTGTCGCACCGTAGCGCGGACCCGGCGAAGTCCAGCCGGAAGCTACGTTCCAGCACGTCGTGCCCGCCGGTCTGCGTGGTCAGCCGGCGGAGCTGCCTGCCGTCGAACACCAGGGCAGCGCCCTGGCACGCTCCGGTGCGGGTCACCACCAGGCTTTCCAGCGCGATGGCGCTCATGCCGTCGATGGCGCCGGCCAGGGCGGCGGGCGGGACAGGCTGGCGGTAGCTGTCCGGCGGCGGGCTGACGGAGCGGACCACCGGGTTGCCCGATTGGTAGTCGAGCGAGAGCGCATAGCTCTGCCCGGAGATGCGGCCGTACTCCTCGTAGCCGTGCGGCTTGAGCGTGTCGCCCGCGACGCTGCCCACCGAACGCCCGGCCACCCGGCCGTGCACCAGCATTTCGGCCAGCCCGAGCGTGCGGGCGTTGATAACCGCCTGATAGGCGGCAGCGTCCATGGCCAGGCAGTAGGTGACGTCGAAGAAGGCGATGCCCCGCAAGCGCGCGGTATAATGCATCACGCTCGCGCCCGCAGCCGGAGCAAGCGCGCCGGCCAACCAGAGCGCCCCCGCGCTACAGACCAGTCCACGGCGTCCGCCCGAATGTCTTTCGCGGGTTTTTTTCGGGAAAGAAGAAGCGTGCGAGCGCGGCAGTATGACCATGCACCCTCCACGCCGCGTCAGAGCGCAAGGTTCCGCGCCAGCCCGCTCAATCGTCGCCGGCAACCTCGCTTTCCGGCATCGCCCGCTCTGCCGGAATGTGTTCGGGGTGGACGCGGTTGCGGCCGAGCTGCTTGCTCATGTAGAGCGCCCGGTCGGCTGCGGCGATCAGCTGCTCGGGCCCGCCGTCATAGGCAGGCTCGGCGGAGCCCGCGCCGATGCTGACGGTCACGAAGACCGAGGCTCCCGGAGCGCCGTGCGGCAAGCCCAGCCGTTCCACCATCTGCCGGATGCGCTCGGCGACGCGGGTGGCCTCCTGCTGGTCGGCGCCGGGCAGCAGAACGGCGAACTCCTCCCCGCCGTAGCGGGCCAGGCGGTCGGTCTGCCCGCGCAACTGCTGGCCGATCAGCAGCGCCAGCCGGGTCAGGCAGGCATCGCCGGCGGGGTGACCGTACTGGTCGTTGAACAGCTTGAAATGGTCCACGTCCACCATCAGCAGCGCCAGCGTCTGCCGGCGCAAAGCGGCGGCGGCCCAGGACTCTGCCAGGTAGCGCTCCAGCCCGCGGCGGTTGGCCACCCCGGTCAGCCAGTCGGTGGTGGATATGGCACTGAGCCGGTCGTTCATGCGCGACAGTTCTTCGGCGCACAGACGCTGGTCCAGTGTCAGCAGGAACCGGCGGCGCTCACCGGCCTCGATGGCGGCGTTGGCGTAGAGGGTGAAGCCGGCCGTGCTGACCAGGCTGATCAGCATGAGCATTCGCACGTCAGGACCGAGCCCGCTGCCTGCCAGCACGGCTGTGCCCGCCGCCAACCCGCCGATGACGCTGAACGCGAGCGCCCAGACCTGGCGAAGCCGCAGCACCACGTTGGCGTAGACGATGTATTGCAGCCAGGCGACGGCCAGGCAGCCACGGCCGGGCGCGTGCGACAGCCAGCACAGACCGACCGAGCCCAGTATGGCGACGATCGAGCTCAGGGCATGCACCGCCTCCCGCGTGGCCGGGCGGGTGATGCGTGGCGTGGCGCAGATCACCGCGCTATAGGCGAGGGTGCACACCGCGTGCAGCAGAACGCAGGCACCGAACGCGTCCGGGATCATTGCAAGGTCGGAGACCAGGAAGCAGTTCGACAGCACCAGCGCCAGGATGGCGGCACGCACGAGGTGGCGGACGCGATCGACCTGCGTCTCGCGTTCGAAGGCGGCTTCGAGCGCGGGCCGGAAGCGCAGCACGACGCCACGGCAGCCCAGCTCGGTCTGCACCGTACTGCGCGAGATCTCGTGTGCGTCGACTGATCTCGTGGCCATCGTGACGCTGGAACCCCGCCTTTCAGACATCGTTGATCGATGCTTTATCAGAACTTTTTCGCGCGTGCTATCACGTCCGGGAGAAAGCAGGGCAAACGGTTCTTTTTGGAACGAAGAACGGCGGAGCCAAGTCATGGAGCGAACACGGCTGCCGGGACATTGTGTGACTGGCTCGCCTTCGACGCACGATGGTCGTCTGGCCAGACGGCCTGTCAGAGGCCAAGCCCCTCGACGTTGGGTCACGCGAGCCCTGAGCAGGCCATCTGGCCAGATAAGCTACTGACATCGAGGAAAACCTCGGAGTGCGACACTGGTGGGAGAGGTGTTCGCTACGTAACTCAACCACGCCAAGCAGACTTCGGGTTCCGTCGGGTGCGCCGTGGTGAAGCGTGTCGTTGCAGCGTTCCGCGACAGCGATGAGAAAGCTTCCTCCGTCTCTTTCTTGAAATGGCATGTCGGTTGTGGTCTTATACCTACTGGCGCGGATGCTTTCTCATAGAAAGCAAGCAGTCCTTTTTTGAAAAAAAGGATTTGACTCCGCTGTCGCGCGCTCTCCGGACAGAACCGCGACAGCGGAATCAAAAGTTTTTTGCTTCTTTTTTTCAAAAAAGAAGGCCTTGCTTGCTTTGGCACGGACAACCTTCAGGCCGGTTGGTCCTAGGTGCCGGACGGACCGAAGCCCGGCCTGGAAAACCGCGCAAACTCGCGCACCACCGACGCGTACACGTCGCGCTTGAAATTGACAGCGAGCGCGGGTAGCTCGGCCAGCTCCGCCCAGCGCCAGGCGGAGAACTCCGGATGCGCGTCGCGGTCGAGCACGATGTCGGACTCCGCGCCGTCGAACCGCAGGGCGAACCATTTCTGCCGTTGCCCGCGGTAGCGCCCGCCGAGCGCGCGCGCGGCAATGTCGGCAGGCAGGTCGTAAGTCAGCCAGCCAGGGTGTTCGGCGAGGATGCTGGCGCGCGCGGTGCCGATCTCCTCCTCCAACTCGCGCAGCACGGCGGCAGCCGGGTCCTCGCCGGCGTCGATGCCGCCCTGCGGCATCTGCCAGGACGCCAACTCGGCTGGCTGGTCGGCGCGGCGGCCGACCCACACTAAGCCCTGCCGGTTGAACAGCGCGGCGCCGACGTTCGGGCGATAGGCCGACAGCGAAGCTGCGTCCTCGGGCGGGTCTCGGCTCACCGCGTTTGCGCCTGCAAGGCCGGCTTGCTTACGGAAGGGCGCGGCATGGCGGGCAGCGTGCGGGCGGCCTGGGCGGTCAGCGCGCGATCCAGTCCGGCGCCGCCCAGCACCAGCGCCACGCGCGGGTGGCGTTCGGCCGAGTCGAAGGCGGCGGCGCAAGGCACCGAGGCCTGCCGCGCGCCGTCGATGCGCGGCAGCATGCGGCCCGGCAGATCAGGCGCCGGCTCCTTCAGTGCCGGATCGGGGTCGGGGATGGCTGAGCATGCCAGCCAAGGTCGTCAACCTGCCGGAACCCACGCAGTCCGTGCCTTCAGCGCACGTGGTAGTCATCGCCGCGCTGCGCCTGCTTCTGTGTCATGTCGCGCACCACGTCGATGCCCTCCTGCAGCTGGTAGTCCGACAGCGGGTTGGCGAGGTCGAATTTCGGCCAGTTCGCCGGCGGCTTCTGCTGGATCTGCTTGGCCTGCGGCGGGATGTCGTCACGCGGCGCCGGCGGCTTGGTGGGGGCCGAACCGCCCTCGTTCTTCAGCGCGTGGTTCAGGTCGGACTCGCGGTCCGGCAAATAGTGCACCTCCTCCTCGCGGGTCTCTGCCACCGGCACGTCCGGCGCGATGCCCAGGCCCTGAATGGAGCGGCCGGACGGCGTGTAGTAGCGCGCCGTGGTCAGGCGGATGGCGCCGTCGTTGCCCATCGGGATCAGCGTCTGCACGGATCCCTTGCCGAAGCTGCGCTCGCCAACGACGATCGCGCGGTGGTGGTCCTGCAGGGCGCCGGCGACGATCTCGCTGGCAGAGGCGGAGCCGCCGTTGATCAGCACCACCAGCGGCAGGCCGGCGATCAGGTCGGACCCCTTGGCATCCCAGCGCTGGCTGTCCTCCGGGTGACGCGCCCGGGTGCTGACGATCTCGCCATCGGGGATGAAGTCCTCGCTGACGTCCACCGCCTGGTCGAGCAGGCCGCCGGGGTTGTTGCGCAGGTCGAACACCAGGCCGCGCAGCTTGCCGTGGCTCTCGTCCTTAAGCTTGGCGATGCCCTCGCGCAGCTTGGTGTCGCTCTCCTCGTTGAAGCCGGACAGGCGCAGGTAGCCGACGTCGCCGTACAGCGCGGTCTTCACCACCTGGATGTGGATCGACTCGCGCGTCATCGTGACGTCGATCGGCTTGTCGATGTGCTCGCGCTTGACGGACAGCGTGATGGTGCTGCCGGGCGGGCCGCGCATCATGTCCACCGCGTCGTTCAGCGACAGGCCTTCGACCGACTTGCCGTTCAGCGAGAGGATCAGGTCGCCGGTCTTCATGCCGGCGCGCGCGGCCGGCGTGTCGTCCATCGGGGTGATCACCTTCACCAGGCCGCTATCCGAGGTGACTTCCAGGCCGAGCCCGCCAAAGGCGCCGCGGGTGGTGACCTGCATGTCACGGTACTGCTTGGCGTCCAGGTAGGAGCTGTGCGGGTCGAGCGAGCTGACCATGCCGTTCAGCGCGTTGTCGATCAGCTCGCGGTCCTTCACCGGAGCGACGTAGTCGGCACGCACCTTCTCGAACACTTCGCCGAACAGGGTGAGCAGGTGGTAAGTGTCCTGCGGTCCTTCCGCGGCGTCGTCGGCGTGCGCTGCGCCGATCAGCCCGGCCGTGTGCAGGGCGGGGGCGATGCCGCGCAGGGCGGGGCCGGCAGAGAGGCCCACCGCGAAGGCGGTGCCGAGCAGAAGGCCGGTGCGGAGTGTCATGCCGTTATCCTTGTGGCGGGTCGTGCTTAAGAAATCGTTGAGGCTACATGGTGCGCCGGTAGCGTGTCGGTATGGCCCGTCGGGTGAGTGTCCATCTGAAAAGTCGGCTTGGCGAGTCAGCTGCCAAGAACGCCTGACGCCTGGGCAGGAAAGCAAGGCCTGCTTTTTTGAAAAAAAGCAGCAAAAAACTTTTGGTCGGGCTGTCGCGGTATTTTCCTGCAACGCGCACCTGAGGAATCAAAAGTTTTTTGGTTCTTTTTTTCAAAAAAGAACCGCTTGGCTTGCCTTTCAAAGGTCAAACACGGGATCGCTGCCTGTAAAAACTCGGGCGATCAAAGACTAGAGTTGCGGCTTAAGGAAAGGTGCAGGGTCCACCGGCCGTCCGTTCGTCCTTAGCTCGACGTAGAGTCCGGCGTGGTCCGCGGCACCCATGCGGCCGAGCGGCTGTCCGGGACGCAGGCGCTGGCCAGGCACGGCACCGATCGAGCCCAGTCCCGCCATCACCACATCGTAGCCGCCGCCGCATTCGAGGATGACCAGCCGGCCGTAGCTGCGGAAGGGTGCCGCAAAGGCCACCCGGCCGGCGCACGGGCTGGCCACCACGGCCCCTGCGGCCGCGGCCAGGGTGAGCCCGGTGGCGGGCCCGTCCGCCGCCGGCGCGCCAAAGGCACGCAGAACCGGGCCGCCGACGGGCGCCTGCAGCATGCCGGCCGACCGCGAAAGCGCAGCGCCGCCGGGGCGGGTGAGCGCCGCCTCGCGGGCACGCGCGGCGCCGGCCTGCCCGGCCTGGTGCAACTTCGCGGCGTCAGCCGCCTCCCGCGCGGCGCGGGCGCGGGCCTCCGCGGCGGCAGCGTCCATCGCGGCGATCGCCTCGCGCAGGGTGGCCGCCTGACCGGCGGTGCGCGCCACCGCTGCTGCGGCGTCTCTGCCGGCCTGCTCTGCCTCGCTCACCTGGTCGCTTGCTTGGGCCACCGCCTGGTCCAGGCCTGCGGCACGGGCGGCCTGCGCCGCGCGCGCGGCGGCCAGGCTGGCCGCCGCGTGCTGCGCCTGCGCACCGGCGGACGCGGCCCGGTCCTGCTCGGTGTGCAGGGCGGCAGCCTGGGCGTTGAACCCGGCGGCCAGACCGCCGGCGATCAGCAGGCCCTGCACGGCATGCGCAGGTTCGGACGAAGCTGCCAGCATGGCGCCCGCCGGGGCGTCGGACAGGCGCAGCATCGCCGGCAGCAGGGCGGAGAACCTCGCCTGGGCGCGGGCGAGCGCCGCGTCCGCCGCCTGCTGGTCCTGCCTGGCGCGGGCCAGCTGGGCTTCGGCCTGGGCAACCTGCGCGTCGAGCCGGCGCAACTCGGCAGCCTGCGCGACCAGCGCGTCGGCGAGGCGGCCGGCCTGGGCTTCGGCTTGGGATAGGTCGCGGCGGGCGGTGGCCTGGGCTTGCGCCTCGGCGGCGTGTTCCTGCTGTGCGCGGGCCAGGCGGGCGGCGGCTTCGGTCCGGGGGGAGGCGAGGCAGGGGTGCGACAGAAAGAGCAGACAGCAAGCAGTTCTTTTTTGAAAAAAAGAACCAAAAAACTTTTGTTTCTTTAGGCGCGACGTTTGAGCTGCGCGCGACAGCGGAACCAATAGTTTTTTGCTTCTTTTTTTCAAAAAAGAAGCTTGCCTAGAGCTTGCTCAGCATGGAGATCCGCGCCGCCTGCCGGTCGTGCTTCGCCAGCTCGCCCTCCCACTTTCGCCAGTGATACCCGGCCAGAACCATAACCGCCGAGTATGCAACGAATACCACCAGAGAACCCACGGCGAACTCCATGCTTGGCGCCGGGCCCGATGCCCGACGGGAAGACGGCTTAACCCAACAGCGGCTTGCCCGTCATCTCCTGCGGCGGCGGTAGGTCCATCAACGCCAGCAGGCTCGGCGCCAGGTCGGCCAGGCGGCCGTCGTGCAGCGTGGCGGCCGGGCCGCCGGCGAGGAAGACCGGCACTGGGTTGGTGGTGTGGGCGGTGTGCGGTCCGCCGGTCTGGGGGTCGCGCATCATCTCGCAGTTGCCGTGGTCGGCGGTGACCAGCAGGGCACCGCCGGCCCGGCCGATGGCCTCGGCGATGCGGCCGAGGCCGGCATCCACCGCCTCCACCGCGCGGATCGCGGCCGGCAGGCTGCCGGTGTGGCCCACCATGTCCGGGTTGGCGTAGTTCATCACGATCAGGTCGTAGGTGCCCGAGGCGATGGCGGCCACCGCGCGGTCGGTGAGCTCGGGCGCGCTCATCTCCGGCTGCAGGTCGTAGGTGGCGACCTTCGGCGAGGGGACCATGATGCGGTCCTCGCCGGGGTAGGGCGTCTCCAGGCCGCCGTTGAGGAAGTAGGTGACGTGCGGATACTTCTCGGTCTCCGCCATGCGGAGCTGGCGGCGGCCGGCGGCCGAGACGACCTGGCCCAGGATGTTGTCGAGGGACACCGGGGCGAACAGCGCGCCCATGCGCCGTGCCAGGTCGTCGCTGTACTGGGTCATGCCAGCGGCAGCGGCAAAGGTGATGCGGGGAGCGCGGGGGAAGCCGTCGAACTGATCGTCGAGCAGGCCAGCGAGCAGCTCGCGGATGCGGTCGGCGCGGAAGTTGAAGCTGAGCAGGACGTCGCCGTCGCGCATGCCCTGGTAGGGGCCAACCACGGCGGGGTCGAGGAACTCGTCGGTGACGTCCTGCGCGTAGCCGGCCGCGATCGCCTCGGCGGCGGTGGCGAAGCGGGCATCCGCCTCGGCCAGTGCGATGGCGCGCCAGGCGCGCGCCACGCGGTCCCAGCGGTGGTCGCGGTCCATGGCGTAGTAGCGGCCGGACACGGTGGCGATGCGGGCGCCCTCCGGCAGGCTCGCTTCGAACCGGGCGACGAAGTCGGCGCCGGTGCGCGGGCCGGTGTCGCGGCCGTCGGTGAAGACGTGCACGGCGGTGGGGATGCCGGCCTCGGCGAGGATGCGGGCCAGGGCGGTGGCGTGGTCCTGGTGGGCGTGCACGCCGCCGTCCGAGACCAGGCCGATGAGGTGGCAGGTGCCGCCGGTCCGCCGGGCGGCGGCGATCAGGCTCTGCAAGGCCGGCGCGCGTGCGAGGCTGCCGTCGGCGATGGCCGCACCGATGCGGGCGAGTTCCTGGCGGACGACGCGGCCGGCGCCGATGTTGAGGTGGCCCACTTCGGAGTTGCCCATCTGGCCGCCTGGCAGGCCCACGTCGTCGCCGCTGGTGCGCAGGAAAGCGTGCGGGCTGGCGGCCCATAAACGGTTGAAGTTGGGCGTGTCGGCCTGGGCCACGGCGTTGTCGGCCGCCGCCTCGCGCCAGCCGAACCCGTCGAGGATCAGCAGCATCACCGGGCGGGGCGTCGGCATGGCGGGGCGTCCTAGTATTCCGAAAGCGCTGCTTCCACCGCGGCGGCGGTTTTGTCCACCGATGTGCTGCGGCGGGCGTGGCTTGCGCGCGTGCGGCCGGCCAAGCTGCGGGTGATGGCAGCCGCCTGCACGCGGGCGGCCACCGGGGCTGCCAGTTGGACGGCCACCGGAGCGGCGAAGTAGGCGGCCGGCGTGATGACAGCCGGCAGGCGGGGCGTGGCGGTGAGCCCGGCCTGCTCCGGCAGTGGCGGGAACATGGCAATCACGTGCGGGTCCGCCACCGGCGGTGCGGCAGCCTCCGCGGTGCGTGCGTCGGTGCCGCCCGCCGCAACTCCCTGGGCGAGCGCGCTGCCGGTGGCGTCCAGCCAACCCATCGCGCGGGCGCAGTAGGTGATGGAGAGCGGGCTGCTCACCTCCTCGCCCAGGCCGGCGCGGTACTTGGTCAGCGCGCGGCAGACATTGCCGCCGGCCATCGACCAGGCGCGCGCGAGGTAGGCCACGCCGAGGCGGATGTTGGTAGCCGGCTGGAACAGCTCGCCCGTGCTGCCGGTGAAGCCGAGCTGTCGAGCGGTGGCGGGCATCACCTGCATCAGGCCGATCTCGCCGGAGCTGCCGACCGCGCCCGGGTTGTAGCCGGTCTCGACCATGGCGACCGCGTCGGCCAGTGCCGCGGGCAGGCCGCGCAGGGCGGCTTCGTGCTGGATGGTCGGCAGCCAGAGCTCGCGGGTGCCGGAAAGACTGGCCGCGCCAGTGCCTGCACCGAGCGGGAAGCCGTGCGCCGGGACGGCGGCCAGGCAAGCGAGGAGGACGAGGCGCATGTCGTTTCGATGCAGCACTGTCCTGGCGAGGTCAAGCTTAATTGGGTTACCAAAACGGAAAACCTCGCCTTGCGCCGTCTCGATGTTCGTTGAAAACGACGAGATCTACCTGAACGTTATCGGCAAGCCGGATAGCTTCGATCTTCTGCACAGCTTGCAACAGGGGCAAAGTGTGACGGCAGGCGTAAGCGATGGGCTTGCCAGGGTTGTGGGACTGAAAGTTACAAAGCAAGCAAGCAGTTCTTTTTTGAAAAAAAGAACCAAAAAACTTTTGTTCCCTGGAATACACGCTGCGGGAGAGTCCGCGACAGCAGTGATAAAAGTTTTTTGGTTCTTTTTTTCAAAAAAGAACCGCTTGCTTGCTTTACCCCGTCACCACCTCGATCGGCGCCTCCGCATCCCTGACGCTCACCGGCACGCTCCCAGCCGGATCTCCATCCGCCTGTGCCGGCGCGCCACCTGCCAAAATCTCCACCCGAGACGCCCGCACCAGCCGCATGCCCGGCGCGCGCGGCAGCAGGTTCAGCGGCAAAGCGGCCCCGTACATCAGCGCGGCGCCGCGTCCGGTGCAGCCGAACAGCGCCACGGTGAACCCCGGCTCGTGCGGCCGTGCGTTGGGCGCCAGCAGGTACTGACCGGCGTAGAGGCGGCCCTTGCTGACCACCACGCTGGCGGCTTCGGCCTCGGCACCGTCGATGCGAAGGCGGATCGGCGCGTAATCGTAGCGGACCAACTCGCGCATCGTCTGCACCACGTAGGCGCCGCGGCCCAGCGCGCGTTTGAGCGGCCCGGTCATGTGGTGGACCACCTGGGCGTCCAGCCCCACGCCAAGCATCTGCACGAACAGCCGGTCCGCCGCCGCACCGCTGGCGATGCCCGGCCACAGCGCGCGGGTGCGGCCGAAGGCCAGGGCGGCGGCCACCGAACGCGGCGCGGTGGACAGGCCCAACTCGCGCGCCAGCACGTTGGCGGTGCCCAACGGGATGATGCCGAGGCGGGCGCGGCGGCCGGCGGGCAGGCCGGCCAGGCCGCCGGCGACCTCGGCGATGGTGCCGTCGCCGCCGGCAGCGACCAGCAGGTCGCCCGGGGCACCACCCGCCTGACGGGCCAACTCGGCGGCGTGGCCGGCGTGGCTGGTCTGGAGCAGTTGCACCCGGACGCCATTTGCCGACAATATGTCCAGCACGCGCCACAGGGTATGCGCGCGCCGGTGGCCGGCGACGGGGTTGTAGATGACGATCACGGCAATGCAGGACCAGTCCGGGCGGCAAAACGACAAGTATCCAGCCTGGATGTTGCGATTCGGTTGCAGGTTGAAGTCAGTCGTGTGAAGTTCTCGGTGGGATCGGTATTGCAGCGTCACGCAAACTTCACTGTGCCGACGCGGCGCCTGCACTATCTGCTGCGCGCAAGTCCTGGCCGCACAGGGTCGGACGCATGCTCGTGACGGTGAGGCCGATGAACGCCTTCTCTGCCAGTTTCAAGACGCCATCGCTGCCGGCCTCCCCTGTCGGGTCCGGCGGCGGCCAGACCACCTACCGCTCGGTGTTCATCTCCGACACCCATCTCGGCACCCGCGGCTGCCGCAGCGACTTCCTGGCCCACTTCCTCGGCTCGTTCACCTGCCAGAACCTGTTCCTGGTGGGCGACATCGTGGACGGCTGGCGGCTGCGGAAGTCCTGGTACTGGGACGAGATGCACGACGAGGTGGTGAAACTGATCCTGCGCCAGGCGAGCCAGGGCGCCCGCGTGCTCTACATCCCCGGCAACCACGACGAGCAGCTCCGCGCCTGGCTGCCGCTCGGCCTGGAGATCGGCGGCGTGAAGCTGGTGGGCGAAGCCGAGCACGTGACCGCCGACGGCAAGCGGCTGCTGATCATCCACGGCGACCAGTTCGACAGCGTGGTGCGTTACGCCAAGACGCTCGCATTCCTGGGCGATTGGGCCTACAGGAGCGCGCTGAACGTCAACCGCTGGTTCAATGCCGTGCGCCGACTGCTGGGTTATCCGTACTGGTCGCTGTCGCAATGGGCCAAACGCCAGGTGAAGGAAGCCGTCAAGGCAATCGACCGGTTCGAGGACGCGCTGACCGGGGAGGCCCGCCGCCGTCACCTGGACGGCGTGATCTGCGGCCACATCCACCACGCCGAGATCCGCCGCGTCGATGGCATGCTGTATCTGAACTGCGGCGACTGGGTGGAAAGCTGCACCGCCCTGGTGGAACATCATGATGGGCGGCTGGAACTGATCGACTGGGTGGCGCTCAACCGCCTCTCCTTCTTCGCGCCGAAGCGCGTGTCAGTGTCCGAACCTGCCTGACCCGCCCGGCGAACCGCCCGACCCGGCAAGCTCCCTGTCTGGGCTGCAGAGCGTGGCCGACCTCCACCCCAACTCCCGCGTGCTGATCGTGTCCGACGCCTGGCTGCCGCAGGTCAACGGCGTGGTGCGCACGCTGGCCACCCTGGTGGCCGAGCTCGAGTCGCTGGGCATCGTGGCCGAGGTGATCGGGCCGGACCGGTTTCGCACCCTGCCCTGCCCGACCTATCCGGACATCCGCCTCTCCGTGCTGCCGCGGCGCAAGCTGTCGCGGCTGATCGAGGCGTTCGCGCCGGACGCGCTGCACATCGCCACCGAGGGACCGCTGGGGCTGGCGGCACGGCGCCTGGCACGCGCGCGCGGCTGGACCTTCACCACCGCCTTCCACACGCGCTTTCCCGAGTATTTGCGCGCCCGCACCCGGGTGCCGACGCGCCTGTCCTACGCCTGGCTGCGGCGCTTTCACGCGGCCGGTCACGGGCTGATGGTGGCCACCGAGAGTCTTCGTCAGGAACTGGCCGAACGCGGCTTCCAGGACTTGCGCGCCTGGTCGCGCGGCGTCGACCTCTCGCTGTTCCAGCCCGAACCGAGGGAGGCCTGGGCAGGCCTGGCGCGCCCGGTCTGCCTCTATGTCGGGCGCGTGGCGATCGAGAAGAACATCGCTGCCTTCCTGGACCTGGACCTGCCAGGCTCGAAGGTGGTCGTGGGCGAGGGTCCACAGCTGGCGTCGCTGAAACGCGACTACCCGAACGTGCATTTCGCCGGCGTCAAGCACGGCGAGGCCCTCTCGCGTGCCTATGCCGGGGCGGACGTAATGGTGTTCCCCTCGCTCACCGACACGTTCGGGCTGGTGATGCTGGAGAGCCTGGCCTGCGGCACGCCTGTGGCGGCCTTTCCGGTGACCGGGCCGAAGGACGTGCTGGTGGGCGGCGGCGACGCCATCGGCGCGGTCGACACCAACCTGCAGGCCGCCGTGATGCGGGCGCTGGAGAACAGCGACCGGATCGCATGCCGGGCGTTTGCCGAAACGTTCTCCTGGCGCGCCTGCGCGGAGCGTTTCGTGACCAACCTGGTGCCGATCCACCAGGGGCTGGAAGTATCGGTCAACCTGGAACCGGCGTTGGGTTGATAACCGTTTTGGTTTAGGAACCAGATGGTCCGGGACATCGACCGGTAGCAAGGCAAGCAAGCAGTTCTTTTTTGAAAAAAGAATCAAAAAACTTTTGTTCTCCTGAGCGTACGTTGCGAGGGAGTCCGCGACAGCAGAGAGAACGCCTTGCTGGCTCGCCTCTGGCTATCGCAGGAGTTCGCGTCTCGGGCTGCTGGTGTCATGACGGCCGCCACGAATCTCGCCTGAGAGAACCGCGACAGCCGAGACAAAAGTTTTTTGGTTCTTTCTTTCAAAAAAGAACCGCTTACTTGCTTGCCAGCTCCAAGGGCGCATCCACGATGACTTCCCGCAAGTCGGATGAGGCCACGATGCGATGTGCCGGCACGCCGTCGCTCTGCAACTCGGCCACGATGCTGTTCACGCGCCGCTGGTCAGCAGCAGGGTGTAGGTGGCGCCATGCCGGCTATCGGCAGCGCTGTCCACCGTGACGTGCGCCGGCGCGTGGCCAGGCTGGGCGTGTGCGACGCCGGCCAGCACCGTGCGCGCGTGCGGGCTGATGCTCGACGCATCCCAGTAGAAGAACACCGTGGCGGCTTGCACCTGCGTCTTCGGCGGCTTGGCCGCGCCTGGGGTGTTCAGCGCCAGCGCGCAGCCGACTGCCGCGTCGAACAGGAATGGCAACGTCACCATCAGCACCAGCCGTTTCATCTCGCTACGTCTCCGGTTCAACACGCAGCGATTTTGCTGCATTTCCGTAATAACGTTGCGATGGTTAACGTGGTGTTAAGCGACACGGTGCAGGCTCGTCTCGGCCGCTCGGACGTGATGGCCAAGCAGAAGCGCCGAGGTTCGAGCGGCGAAACAAAGCAAGCCCTGCTTTTTTGAAAAAAAGCAGCAAAAAACTTTTGTCCCGCTGTCGCGGAGGTTTCTGCAGCGCGCGCCCAACAGACCAAAAGTTTTTTGGTTCTTTTTTTCAAAAAAGAACCGCTTGCTTTCTCCCGATAGCCAAACAGCTTCGCTGCCGTTTCCTAACCCGTGACCCCGGCGCCCAGCTTGGCCCGCAGCGCCGCGGTCAGGTGCTCCTCGCGGCGCAGCCACAGGCGGCTCAGCAGAAGCGGCAGCAGCAACGAGGCAAACGAGAGCGCCACGATGGCTTTCGCCAAGCCGTCGAATGCGGCATCGGTCATGCTGCGCTCCGCCGACGGGTGCGCGCAGCGACCAATAGGGCGAGCACGCCGAAGCCGCCGGCGAGTACACCGACCGAAGCGGGCTCGGGCACGTTGTGTTCGACATCGACGCCGTCCAGCAGCGAGAACGGCGGCTCGCCGCTCGGCGTGCCCTGTGCCAGAAACGACAGCACCTCGCTGGTCGATGTGGCGGTGTAGTTGAACACCGTCTGCATCCAGCCGGTGAACCCGTGGTTGGCGTTGTTGACCGACGACGTGGCCTGCGTCTGGCCGCCAAGCGAGACGTTGAACTGCTCGGACGTGGTACCGTCGAAGTTGTACTGCTGCGCCCCGGCCCAATAGAACGAGACGGTGTAGTGGTCGCCGACAATCAGGTTGTTGATCGTCTGCTGGACTGGCGCCTGCTGGAACGCGCCGTCGAGGGCCAGGTAGTTGCCGCCGGTCGGGCTGGCTGCCGGCAACCCGTTGCTCGACCCGTTGCCCGGACCCCACAGTTGAAGGTTGCCGTACTGGCCGGTCGCTCCGGTCGAGTCGGCCGTTCCGGCATTGAACAGGAACGCGTAGCCGCCGGAGACGGTCCAACCGGCAGCGGTGAGGTTGTAGCCGAGCTGGCCTTCGTTGGTGGTGTTGCCGTTGTAACTGGTGGTCGACTCGAAACCGCCGTTGGTCACCAGGTTTGCGTGCGCCTGCCCAGCCAGTCCGCAAGCCGCAATTACGGCCGCCGTAACGATAGTCCGCATCTTCAACCTCTCGTTGCGTTGTCGAAGCAGGATGTGCCAGTTAAAGATGTCTAAATCAAGAGACTTCTTTGTATTATTTTCGAGACGTTTACTGTTCGGCACACCGTCGCTTGCTGTGGCCGTTTTTCCCTTGTCCGGCACCGGCCGTGTTGGCTTCCGCTTAGCCGCATAGTCCGGCGCCTCGGCTCAGCTTGCCGGCGCGCAACCGGTCTGCCCCGCCCACTCTGGCGCAACCATCCCGGCGCATGCTACCGCGCGGACATGTCTTCCGGCCCGCTGAAGAGCACGTGGCTGAACCACCTGGCCGCAAAGGCAGTCGGCATCTACCTGGACCTCGCCCTGCGCAGCACACGTTGGACGGTGGAGGGCGGCACGCACCTCGCCCCCTACCTGCGCGAGGGTGCGGTCATCGTCGCCGTCTGGCACGAGCGGCTACCCGTCATCCCGGCGCTGTGGGCGACCGCGCGGTTCGACAACCCCGGCCGCCGCGTCTCCGCCCTGGCCAGCCGTCACCGTGACGGCCGTTTCATCGCCGGCGTGATTGCGCGTTTCGGCCTGCGGGTGGTGCACGGCTCCTCCGGTCGCACCAAGCCGGGCGCCGCCCGGCGCGACCGCGGTGGTGCCGCCGGGCTGCGCGCCCTGATGACGGCGCTGGCAGAGGGCGACGCGGTGATCATCACGCCGGACGGGCCGCGCGGACCGCGCCGGGTGGCGGCACCCGGCGCGGCACAGCTTGCCGCACTGACGGGCGCTCCGGTGCTGGCGGTGGCGGGTCAGGTGCGCTGGCGGATTACGCTGGCGAGCTGGGACAGGATGGTGCTGCCCCTGCCGCTGGGGCGCGGCGCGCTAGTGTGCCTGCCGGCCATACATGTGGCGCCGGAGGGGGCGGCGTCCGCGACGGGGGCGATCGGCGCGGCGATGAGCCAGGCGTTGGCGCGGGCGGATGCTTTGTGCGGGTAGGCAAGGCAAGCGCTTCTTTTTTTGAAAAAAAAGAAGCAAAAAAACTTTGGTCCTGCTGTCGCGGAGGTTCCTGCAGCGCGCGCCCAAGGGACCAAAAGTTTTTTGGTTCTTTTTTTCAAAAAAGAACCGCTTGCCTTGCCTCGGTCACGCCATGCCAAGCCTGACAGGCACCGCCTGGTCCCTTGCCGCCACCGCCGCCGCACCTGCCCTGCGCTTGCTGCTGCAACGCCGCGTCGCAAGCGGCAAGGAGCTCCCCGCCCGCCTGCCCGAGCGCACCGGCGCCAACGCCGCGCCCCGCCCCGCTGGCCGCCTGCTCTGGCTGCACGCCGCCAGCGTCGGCGAAACCGTCTCCGCCCTGCCCCTGGTTGCGGCACTCCCCGACAGCGTGCACGTGCTGTTCACCACCGGCACCGTCACCAGCGCGGCCCTGCTGCACGACAGGCTCTCGCAGGCTGGGCTGGACCGCCGCGTGCTGCACAGCTTCGTGCCGCTGGACGTGCCTGCCTGGGCGCGGGCCTTCCTGGACCACTGGCGCCCGGACGCAGCCTGCTTCCTGGAAAGCGAGCTGTGGCCGAACCTGCTGGCCGCCTGCCGCGCGCGCGGCGTGCCGGCCGCCCTCGTCAACGCACGCCTCTCGCCGCGCAGCGCGGCCGGCTGGGCGCGCGCGCCACGCTTCGCCCGCGAGGTGCTGCGCAGCTTCGACTGGGTGGCCGCCCAATCCGACGGTGACGCGGCGCGCCTGGCAGCCCTGGGCGCCCGCCGCGTGGACGCACCCGGCAACCTGAAGTTCGCCGCACCGCGCCTGCCGGCCGATGCGGCTGAGCTGGCCCGGCTGCAGGGGGTGCTGGGCGGGCGGCCGCGCTGGCTCGCCGCCAGCACCCACCCGGGCGACGATGCCGCAGTCGCCGCAGCACACCGCACGCTGGCGGCGCGCCACCCGGGCCTGCTGACCGCGGTGGTGCCGCGCCATCCGCAGCGCGGGCCAGCGCTGGCGGCGATGCTGGCCGCCCCGCGCCGGTCCCTGCGCCAGGGCCCGCCGGAAGGTGGGGTGTGGGTGGCCGACACGCTGGGCGAGCTCGGGCTGATGTATCGCTGTTTCCCCACCGTTTTCGTCGGCAAGAGCTTCGCCGCCGGCAAGCAGGGCGGCGGCCAGAACCCGTGGGAGCCGGCGCAGCTGGGCTGTGCGGTCGCCTGCGGACCGCACATGGAGAAT
The DNA here is from genome assembly GCA_965198755.1 of Acetobacteraceae bacterium. Lineage (GTDB taxonomy): Bacteria > Pseudomonadota > Alphaproteobacteria > Acetobacterales > Acetobacteraceae > BOG-908. The sequence continues at coordinate 391,908 of OZ240673.1, read as the reverse complement.
TTCGGCGAGGCCGTGGACCGGCTGAGCCGGGCCGGCGCTCTCTCCCGGCTGGACGACGAGGCGGGGCTGGCAGCCTGGGTCGGCACGATGCTGACCGACCCAGCCGCGGCGCAGCGCGCCCGCCAGGCGGCGCAGGCGGCCACCGCACTTTCCAGCGACCTGCCCGGCCTGCTGGCTGGCAGGTTGGTCGAGCTCATGGACGCGCGCTCTCCGCGCGGTACCGTAGAATTGCACGAGAGCCGCCTGCGCAAGTCGATCTACGGCGACGCCGGGTGATACCAGCAGCTCAAAATCACCAGTGCTGCCAAGGCGGGCAGCAAGAAAGCAAGCGCTTCTTTTTCGAGAAAAAGAAGCAAAAAGCTTTTGTCTCTGCTGTCGCGGACTCTCCCGCAGCGTACGCCGACGGGAACAAAAGTTTTTTGGTTCTTTTTTTCAAAAAAGAACTGCTTTCTTTCCTGAGCACCGTTCAAGATCTCGGACGGCCAACATGAAAACCCGGCTTCTCATGCCGCCCGCCTTTTGGCGCCACGGCGGCAGCACGCTGTTGCCGCGCCTGCTCTGGCCGGCCAGCCGCGCTGTGCAAGCCGCGACGGCGCGCCGGGTGGCGCGGCCAGGCTGGCGCGCGCCGGTGCCGGTGGTCTGCTGCGGCAACGCCGGCGTGGGCGGCGCCGGCAAGACGACCGTGGCACTCGACCTGGCCGCCCGGCTCCAGGCGCGCGGGCTGGCGGTGCACCTGCTCACCCGCGGGCATGGCGGCCGGGCGCGCGGGCCGCTGCGGGTGGACCCGGCGCACCACACTGCGCGCGACGTCGGCGACGAGGCGCTGCTGCTGGCCGCATGCGCGCCAACCTGGGTGGGTGCCGACCGCGCCGCCTCCGCCCGGCTGGCAGTGGCCGGCGGCGCACAGCTCCTGCTGATGGATGACGGCTTGCAGAACCCCACGCTGCGGCAGGATTGCGCCCTGCTGGTGGTGGACGGGGCAGCCGGGTTCGGCAACGGCCGCGTGCTGCCGGCAGGACCGCTGCGCGAGCCGGCCGAAGCTGCCGCCGAACGGGCCACCGCCTGCGTGCTGATCGGCGACGACGTGACCGGCGCCGCGCGGCACCTGCCGCCAGCCCTGCCGGTGATGCGGGCACACCTGGCACCTGGCCCGGAACTGGCCGGCCTGGCAGGCCGCCGCGTGCTGGCGTTCGCCGGCATCGGCCGGCCGGCGAAGTTCTTCGACATGCTTGCGGACGCCGGCGCCCCACCCGTCGCACGGCTGGCCTTTGCCGACCACCACGCCTTCAGCCACCGGGAACTGGCGGCAATTTTGGCAGAAGCGGCACGGCTGGACGCCCAAGCAGTGACCACGCCGAAGGACTTAGCGCGCATCCCGCCCGCATGTCGCGGCGGATTCGTGCAGGTCAGCGTCTCGGTGTGCTGGGAAGACTTGGCCATGCTGGAGGGGGTATTGGGGCCGCTGCTCACTGGATAGGTCACGTAGCTGTGTTTTGTTGCGCGGCGGTTTGGGCACGCAGAGTAAGCAAGCAGTTCTTTTTTAAAATAAAAACCAAAAAACTTCTGGTCTCTGAACTTCGTCGGTTGAGACGTGACGTTCAGCCGCGCGCGGCCGCGCTCGCGTAGCGCTATGTTTTGTTCCAGACATAGACGACGATTTCTCAGACGTGGCAGGTGGATGCTGGTGAGGGCCCTAAACGGCAGACATGTTGTGGTGCAGCATGGATTTAGGCTGATTTCGGCGCAGCATCTTGCTAGGCGTGGCTCTACTGCTTGGCCGGCACAGCGGCCGCGCTCGTCAGGGAGGCTGCTTATGATAGACGACGTTGTTACTTGGGCAATGGCCAATCCGTTGCAGACTGCTGCCGTCCTGGTCGCCGTCGCCGTCGGCATCGGCGCGTTGCTGGTGTCGACGATGCACGATGCGGTTCGGCACGGACCTCCGCGAACCTGATTGACCATCCGGCAAGCCCCGAGCCACCGCCTGGCACGTTTGCCGCGCTTCGTTGCCTGTGGGACGACGCAGCCGCCTGACCCCACAGTTTCGGTAGGAATATTTGTTCTTTTAGATGAACCGAACACCCTCGATCGACCAGGCGCGCGTCGCAGCAACCTCGGCGACGGCAGAGACAAAAGTGTTTTGCTGCTCTTATCAGTGTCCGTTTCAGAAATCGGCCTGGTGGGTCAGCTGACATGGTTGCAGCATCGGAGCGGATCGGCTTGCCTGCACCTGCTCTTCGCTACCTTCGCGTGCCCAGCGTCCAGGTCTCGCTCCCCGCATCGGTGAACTTAACCGGGTAGGCGGCCGCCCCCTGCTCGTTCAGCGTGCTGATCAGCCGGTACCTGCGTTCCGTCGGCACCACGAACATCATAAACCCGCCGCCGCCGGCGCCCGACACCTTGGCGCCGATCGCCCCGGCCTCGCGCGCCATCGCCTCCAGCGTCTCGATGCGCGCGTTGCTGATCCCGGGTGCCGTGCGTTTCTTGGCCAGCCACGAACGTTCCAGCAGGCGCGCCACCGCCGGCATGTCGCCCAGCAGGATGGCGCTCTTCATGTCCACCGCGTCCTGGCGCATCTGGTGCATGCCCTCCATCACCTCGGCGCTGTGCGCGCCCAGGCCCTCGGCCTGCTGGCGGATGATGGTGTCGGACGCGCGTGACTGACCGGTGAAGCACACCGCCAACGAGCTCTCCAGCTCCAGCGCCACGCCCTCGCAGAAGCGCAGCGGATTCACGATCACCTCGCCGCCGCGCAGGAACTCCATGAAGTTGATGCCGCCGAACGCCGCCGAGTACTGATCCTGCCGGCCGCCGGCCAGGTTGAGGTCCACGCGCTCGATCTCGTAGGCGAGGTGCGCCACGTCGTATCGCGTCAGCGGCAGGTCCAGGTACGTGCGGTAGGCCTCGATCAGCGCCACCACCAGCGCGGACGAGGAGCCGAGGCCGGAGCCCATCGGCGCGTCCACCGCGGTGGTGACAGTAACGGCGAGGCGCTCGCCGCCGTTGAAGTCGCGCACCATGCGTTCGTAGACGCCGCGGTGCAGCAGCAGCGTGCTGCCCGGCAGGGTGGGCGCGCTGTCGTGCGCCTCCTCGCGGCCGAGGTCGCAGGCCTCGAAGACGATGCGGTCATCGTCGCGGGCGCGGATGAAGGCGAAGGCGTAACGGTCCATGGTGGCGTTGAGCACCGCGCCGCCGTGCTGGCTGGAGTAGCCCGCAAGGTCGGTGCCGCCGCCGGCCAGCCCCAGCCGCAGCGGCGCGCGCGCGCGCACCACGGCGCGGCGGCGTCCGGCACGCCGTTCGGCGATCGGGCGGGAGGCTTCCATGACGTCCATTAGGGGCTCCTTCGTTGCGGTATCGACTCACGCAACTTTGAGTAAAAAGCAAGGCCTTCTTTTCTGAAGAAAAGAAGCAAAAGACTTTTGTCCCTGCTGTCGCGATGGTTCTGCAGCGCGCGCGCAAGGGAACAAAAGTTTTTTGGTTCTTTTTTTCAAAAAAGAACCGCTTGCCTTGCCTATGCAGCCACGCCCTGATTGAGGCACAGAGGCATCAATGGAAACCGACGTCTCCGCCCACCTCGCGATTACCGCCGAAGCTGCCGCCAGGCTCGCCGCCGACCCGGCCTGCCTCGCAGTGCTGGCCGAGATGGCGCGCGCGCTCGCCGGCTGCCTGCGCGCCGGCGGCCGCGTGCTGCTGGCCGGCAACGGCGGCAGTGCGGCGGATTCGCAGCACATCGCTGCCGAGTTCGTCAGCCGCCTGATGTTCGACCGCGCGCCGCTCTCCGCCATCTCTCTGGCCGAGAGCGGGCCGATCCTGACCGCCTGCGGCAACGATTACGGGTTCGAGACCGTCTTCGCCCGCCAGGTGACCGCACTCGGCCGGCCCGGCGACGCGCTGCTGGCGCTGTCCACCTCCGGCAACTCGCGCAACCTGGTGCTGGCGGCCGAGGCGGCGCGCGCGCGGGGCATGCTCACGCTGGGCTTCGCCGGCGCGGCCGGCGGCGAGATGCTGGCCTGCTACGACCACGTCTTCCGCGCGCCGGCGCCGCAGGCGCAGGTCGTCCAGCAGCTGCACGTGGCCGCAGCCCACGCGGTGCTCGCCGCGGTGGAACGCGCGCTGTTCCCGCAAGGTGCGCAGGCGTGAGCGGTGCGGCGTTTTCCTTAGGCGCACCGGCCCGAAAGTCGGACCGCGTCCGCGTGGGTGAGCACCGGCGGCTCGGCGGCAAATGGCGCGGCTCAGCTTCTCGCTTGGCAGTTCGGAAAGGCCAGGGGCTCTGCCCCTGGACCCCGCTAAGGACAGTCGTCCTTAGAACCTTCATTAAGGACATTCGACAGAAGGGTCGGATAGAAAGGACGTTCACATGAACGGCGCCGAGCCACGGCCGGCCACCATCCGGCAATGCGCGATCCTCGCGGGCGGCCTGGCGACGCGGCTGGGCGACATCGCCGCGGAAACGCCGAAGCCGGTGCTGCAGGTGGGCGGGCGGCCGTTCATCGCCTGGCTGATGCGCGAGATGCTGCGCTTCGGCGTGGACGACTTCGTCATCCTCACCGGCCACCTGCCGCTGGCGGTGCAAGACGCCGTGCTGAACGCGGCCGACTCGCTGCCCAGGCGCGTGACGGTGCGCTTCTCCGAAGAACCCCACCGCGCCGGCACCGGCGGCGCGCTGTTCCACGCCGCCCCGCTGCTCGCCGAACGCTTCCTGATGTGCAACGGCGACTCGCTGTTCGACTGCAACATCGCCGCCCTGCTTGCCGACTTCGCCCGCGACCCGGACGACGCGCTGGCCCGCATGATCGTGCGTGAAATCCCCGACGCCTCACGCTACGGCACTGTCACGCTGGACGGCGAGACGGTCACCGCGTTCCGCGAGCGCCCCGACCCGGCGCTGGCCGGCCAACCCGGCGCTCAAAAAGGGGGCCTGATCAACGCCGGCATCTACGCGCTGGACCGCCGCGTGCTGGGCCACCTCACCGCCGACTGCTCGCTGGAGCGCGACCTGCTGGCGCCGATGGCGGCCGCCGGCGCGCTGCGCGCCACCCGCCAGCACGGCTGGTTCGTCGACATCGGCGTGCCTGACGACCTGGCGCACGCCCGCCGCGAGCTCGCCGCCTGCATGGACCGCCCCGCGCTGTTCCTCGACCGTGACGGCGTGCTGAACGTCGACCACGGCTACGTCGGCAGCCGCGACCGCTGGGAGTGGATGGCCGGCGCGCGGGAGGCGGTCGCACTGGCCACCTCGCACGGCTGGCACGTCTTCGTGGTCACCAACCAGGCCGGCGTCGCACGCGGGCTCTACGGCGAGCCGGAGGTGGACGCGCTGCTGCGCTGGCTGGCCGACGAGCTGCGCCGCGCCGGCGGCACGCTCGACGACTGGCGCTACTGCCCCTACCACACCGAAGGCCGCGTCGACGCCTACCGGCGCGACAGCGACTGGCGCAAGCCCGCGCCCGGCATGCTGACTGACCTGCTGAAAGTGTGGGACCTGGACGTGCGGCACTGCCTGATGGTGGGCGACAAGGATACCGACATGCAGGCCGGTGCCGCCGCTGGCATGCGCAGCGTGCTGTTTCCCGGCGGCGACCTGCTGGCGTTCCTGCGGCCGCATCTGGGCGTAGGTTGAGCGGCGACCGCTGCAGTACAAGCCGACCGCGGGTCACCGCAGGCGCCTATGCGCAGGAGACTGCGCCACTCAGGAGATACACATGCCGGCCTAAGCCATCTTCGTCCGCGACACGACCACCGACAAGGCCGAGATGGACCGCTACGCACCGGCGCGTCGCTTGAAGAGCGCGCCTTCAAGCCGCTCGCCTTATACGGCCCCAGCGAGACGCCGAAAGGCCCGGCCGCAGAGGTGTGGTGTTGCTGGAGTTCGCCGACATGGCCACAGCCCACGCCTGGTATGACAGCCCGCCGTGTCAGGGGGCCAAGCAGCACCGGCTGCGCGGGGCTGATGAGGGGGTGGTCTCTACGGAAGTGGTTGAGGAGAAATCCGCCACTCGGTGCGTGGTTGGGTAGACCAGGTGGTTTCGGGCAGCAGCGACCCGCAGTCGGAACAGATGGTGCGCCGATTGCTTGAGGCAGACCTGCCGCCCGCCTGCGTGCAGCCTCCTGCCAACCCACGTGAAGGACGCAGAAAAGCCGCTGTTTTTCAAAGTTTTTGTAGTCCGAGTTTGCGTGTCCAAAGACACAGTGATGGCGCTGGGAAAAGCCGGTCGTTTCTGCATTTTGAAAGAAGACCCTGTCTCCTCCTGCAACGTAAGATGTGTCATACTCGATGAGCTGAACGGGCGCCGAACGCCAGCAAGCTGCTCCCCAAGACGAACAGTAGCACCGCTGGAGTCCATAGTGCCGCGACGGTGTCCACCGCTGCGCTGGCAGCCGGCGAGATCGGGTCGTAGACGACGTTGACGGCATCGCCTGCATGAACCGACTTGAACACGCCTCCCCCCACGACCTGCAAAACCTGTCCGGAGGGCGTCCTGAAGCGGAGCGTGGGGTGACGGCCGCCCGGGCCTGGGTCCTGCACCAGGGCTATCGTGCGTTCTGCGTGGTCGAGGAAAGCCGCGGTGACGCCGACATACAGGCTGCCCGCGGTCAGCAGCAGAGCGCCTACCACGAGCAGGACGCGTCTTCGAACGACACTCGGCCTCATTAAGGTTGTGCGTCTAGAGGGTGTTATGTACTTTTGCGAAGGCCGGGTCTAATGGAGGGGGATGCCTCCTTCTGCCGCTCGCAAGCCATATCCATCTGACGTCAGCGACGAGGAATGGTCGCTGGTGGCCCCTTATCTGACTCTGATGAACGAAGCAGCCCCGCAGCGAGAACATCCAATGCGGGAGCTGTTCAACGCTCTGCGTTACGTCATCCGCTACGGCATCGCCTGGCGAGCCATGCCGAACGACTTTCCGCCCTGGGCCGCGGTCTACCAGCAGATGCAGCGTTGGATGGCGGCGCAGTGTTTCGAGGCGCTGGTTCAGGACTTGCGCGCCCTGCTGCGTCTGGCCTCCGGACGCAAGGAAGAGCCCACGGCGGCGATCATCGACAGCCGCACGCTGCGCTCGACGCCGGAAAGCGGCCCACGTGCCGGCTATGACGGCGCCAAACGCAAGCGCGGGTCGAAGGTGCACTTGGCGGTCGACACGCTGGGCCACCTGCTCGCATTGCACGTGACGCCGGCCGATGTCGGTGACCGCGCGGCGGTCGCCCGCCTTGCCGCGGACGTTCAAGAAGCAACGGGAGACAACGTCACCCTGGCGTTTGTCGATCAAGGCTACACTGGCGAAGCTGCAGCCGAGCCCGCGTAAGCCGAAGGGATCACCTTGCACGTCGTCAAGCTGCCAGAAGCTAAACGCGGCTTTGTGCTGCTGCCCCGACGCTGGGTGGTGGAGCGATCCTTCGCCTGGGCAACACGATGCCGACGACTGGTCAAAGACTACGAGCGTTACGCCGAAACACTCGCGGGCTTTCACCTTGTCGCATTCATCGGATACATGCTCAAGAACGCAGCCGCCCTGGTTAAGGTGCATAACACCCTCTAATAACAACCGGCCCGAAGGTTGACCGTTCCGAAGCAAGCAAGGCCTTCTTTTTTGAAAAAAAGAAGCGCGGATTCAACTTTGAAACGCATAAAGGGTAAGCCTTCCCGACCGCCACTAAGGGGCGAAGAAGACCTCGTGTGGGGTCTTGTAGCCGAGGACCTTGCGTGGGCGCGAGTTGAGTTTGTTTTGCACGCGCAGGACGGCGGCCGGGGTGATGGTGGCCAAGCTGGTGCCTTTTGGAAAATATTGGCGGACCAGTCCGTTGGTGTTCTCGTTCAGGCCGCGTTCCCAGGCGTGATACGGCTTGGCGAAGTAGAAGTTGGCCGCCAGCCGGCGCGCGACACGGGCGTGCAGGGCGAATTCCTTGCCGTTGTCGGCGGTGATGGTGTGCACGCGTGCGCTGTGGCGTCGCAGTTTGGCGATGATGGCGCGGCTTGCGGGTTCGGCCTGGGCGGCGTGCAGCTTATGCAGCAGGGTGTAGCGCGAGACGCGGTCCACCAGGCTGAGAATGGCGCCTTGCTGGCGGGCGCCGATGATGGTGTCGACCTCCCAATCGCCGATGCGCACGCGCTGGTCCACGATGGCCGGTCTTTGATCGATGTCGATCCGGCCAGGGATGATGCCGCGCCCGGCCAGCTTGCCGCCCCGCTTGTTGTAGCGCTTGCCAGTGCGCCGCAGCTGCTGGAACAGCGTGCCGCCGGCGCGCTTGTCGGCCCAGATGTGCTGGTAGATGCGCTCGTGGCTGATGCAGGTTTGCTGCGTCTGCGCCAGCCAGGAGCTGATCTGCTGCGGGCTCCATTCCTGCCGCCTCAGCTTGGCTTCGATCAGCTTGACCACCGCCGGCGTCATCTTGCGCGCAAAGCTGCTGGCCGCCGACCGACGCCGCGTTGCCGCGTCCTGCGCCAGCCCGGAGCAGTAAAAGCCGGCACCGCCGTTGCGCTGCAACTCGCGGCAGACGGCCGACTGGCTGACGCCGATCCGCATCGCCATCGCCGCCTGCGTCAGACCAGCCTCATGCAACGCCGCCAGCTCACAGCGTTGCTCCGCCGTCAAATGCTTGCCCATCCAGACCCCCTTGCCGGAAGTCTAGACACGCCCCCTAGTCGCGGTCGGGAAGGCTACCCTTTATGCGTTTCAAAGTTGAATCCGCGAAGCAAAAAACTTTTGACTCCGCGGTCGCGGACCTTTCGGGAGAGCGCGCGACAGCGGAGTCAAAAGTTTTTTGGTCCTTTTTTTCAAAAAAGGACTGCTTGCTTTCTATAAGTCAGCATTAACGCCAGCTGGTATAACATTCAGCCATCGCCGCTGACGCCAGCAGAGTCCGGACCACTGCAGGAACACACATTGAGAAAACCTGCGGTGCAGGATCACGTCCAGGTTTGGAACCCCGCTCCAGAAAGCCCACTCAACGTCGAGCAAGTGGCTCGTATCCTGCGACCGAAAGCTGCATCGCTAAAGTGTTTTCAGCCCGTGCGCCGGGATGGGCGAGGTTGCGGATCGTCATCAGACACCCGAGCGGGTTTGAATGCCATATTCTGTCCCACCGCGTTCGGTGCGGAGAGGTCAGCGACAGCGCCGAAAAAAGCTTTTTGTTTCTTTTTCTCGAAAAAGAAGACTCTTTCTTACCCTCCTGCGCCGTGACATACCCTCAATCCCGCAACAACCCGAAAGCCCAGCGCCCATGGATCGTCGTGTTCTCCTAGGTGCGGGCGCCGTGGCCGTCGTCGCCGTGGCGGCGGGGGCCTACGTAACCAGCTCCCGCCCTGGCGCCGGGCACGCGTCCGGCTGCAGCGTGGACCAGGTGCTGGGCTACATGCTGCCGGCCGGCACCGCGCTGCACCACGGCGCGCCCGACTACAACCTGCTGACCAGCACCTGCACCGTGCGCGACCTGAACGCCACCCTGCCGGACGGCGCGCTGCTCACCGCCGACACCTTCACCCTGTCCAGCCCGGACCCGCGCGCGCTGCACGACGTGTTCGACCCGTCCGGCTACCCGAACGGCAAGCCGGCCTGGACCGAGCGTCGGCTGCTGCTCAGCGACGCCTCGGCCAACGGCGTGCACCTGAAGATGGCGGGTGCCGCGCAACCCGTGCTCGGCATGCGCAGCCTGGTGCTGCACCGTCTCAGCGGCCGGCCGTTCGCGCTGCCGCCCACGCCGGCCAACCGCGCGACGCCCAGTTTCGCCGCCGACGCAGGCCTCGCCTTTGCGGTGGACAGCATCACCGGCAGCGACCTTGCCGTCGACAACACCCAGCCGGCGCCCGGGCAGAAGCCGTTCGTCATGAGCGTCGGCAGCATGCGCGCCAGCGATTACGACGGCGGCAAGCTCGGCGCGGTCGCGATGAAGGACCTGACGCTGAACACCCCGCCGGCGCAGGGCGGCACCAAGCTGAACGTCACCGTGGACCAGCTGAACCTCAAGGACGCCGACGCGCACGGGCTGCTCGCCGCCGTGCAGCAAACCGGCGATGCGGTCGGCGGCGGCAAGGCGGGCTTCACCTACAGCTCGGCCGACGTCTCCGGCGTGGCCCTGCACGTGCAGGGCGGCCCGGCGGTGACCCTGCACGACCTGCACGCCGAGCAGACACTGCCGGACAGCGCCGGCGCGCGCGCGGGCAGCGCCACGCTGACCGGCCTGACCTTCGCCCAAGGCCAGCAGCCGGTGCCGCCCGACGCGGCCGCCGCCTTCGCCGCGTTCGGCATGAACGCGATCACGCTCGACATCGCCGCCACCAGCAAGCGGCCGGCCGGCGGGCCCACCGAGATCGCCGAGGACGTGACACTGCACGACCTTGGCAGGCTGCACCTGAAAGCGGCCTTCACCGCCGGTTCACTGCCTTTGCAGCCCGGAATGACGGGCGCCGCGGTGGCGCTGCTGTCCAACACGGTGAACAACGCCTCGCTCGTTTGGGACGACGGCAGCCTGACCACGCGTCTGTTCAAGGTGGCCGCCGCCCAGCAACACAGCACGCCGGACCTGGTGCGCGCGCAGCTGGCCATCCCGCTGGTCGCCCTGGGCGTGCTGGTGCCGAACCAGCCCGACGCCGCCGACCAGGTGACGGCTTTCCTCGACCACCCGCACACGCTGACCCTGACGCTGACCCCGCCGCAGCCGATCACCATCGGCGCCGCCATCCGCGCGCCGGTCACCGACCGGGCGCGCCTGCTGGGGCTGCACATCACCGGCAACTGACCACCGGCAGCCCGCGCTGGCGTGTGGTCCAGGGCTTGGAAGTTCACCGTCTAGCAAGAAAGCAAGCGGTTCTTTTTTGAAAAAAGAACCAAAAAAACTGTTGTTCCCTGGAGTACACGCTGAAGGAAACTCCGCGACAGCAGAACCAAAAGTTTTTTGCTGCTTTTTTCAAAAAAGCAGGCCTTGCTTTCCCTTTGCCGCGGTAAACGCGATCCAGGCTCTGGGGCCGTATCGCCACTACAGCCAAGCCGCGCCCCGTGCGACCCGGAACGGGCCGGCACCCGCCGTCCGTTTGACAGTGGAAATAGCGGACCCTTATCTGCGTTGAGAACGCGAACAGAAGCGGTGCCCCAAATGAAGCTCCTCGTCCCGGTCAAGCGGGTGGTCGACTACAACGTGAAAGTGCGGGTGAAATCCGACCAGAGCGGCGTGGAGCTGGCCGGCGTGAAGATGGCGATGAACCCGTTCGACGAGATCGCCATCGAGGAAGCCGTCCGCCTCAAGGAAAAGGGCGTCGCCACCGAGATCGTGGCGATCTCCATCGGCGTTGCCGCCTGCCAGGAAACGCTGCGCACCGCGCTGGCCATGGGTGCGGACCGCGGCATCCTGGTGGAAACCGACGCCTCGCCCGAGCCGCTGGCGGTGGCCAAGATGCTCCGCGCCATCGCGGAGAAGGAACAGCCGCGGCTGATTATCCTCGGCAAGCAGGCGATCGACGACGACATGAACGCCACCGGTCAGATGCTCGCCGCCCTGCTCGGCTGGCCGCAGGGCACCTTCGCCAGCAAGCTTGCCATCGAGGGCGACACGGCGACGGTGACCCGTGAGGTGGATGGCGGGCTGGAGACGGTGGCGCTGAGCCTGCCGGCGATCGTGACGGCCGATTTGCGCCTGAACGAACCGCGCTACGCCAGCCTTCCCAACATCATGAAGGCGCGCAAGAAACCGATCGAGACGATCAAGCCGGCCGACCTGGGCGTGGACCCGGCGCCGCGTCTGACCACCTTAAAGGTGGTCGAGCCGCCCAAGCGCAGCGCTGGCCGCAAGGTCGGCTCGGTGGCCGAACTGGTCGAGAAACTCCGCAACGAAGCCAAGGTGATCTGAGCCATGTCCGTCCTCGTCCTGATCGATCACGAAGGCGGCCTGATCAAGCAGCCGTCACGCAGCGCGGTGGCAGCCGCCTCCAAGCTCGGCGACGTGCACGCGCTAGTGGTGGGCCAAGGCGTGGGACCCGCCGCTGACGCCGCTTCCAAGCTGCATGGTGTCTCCAAGGTCCTCAAGGCGGACGCCGCCGGCTACGAGCATGCCCTGGCCGAGCCGATTGCCGCGCTGCTGGTGGCCCTGGCACCCGGCTACACGCACCTGCTCTCGGCCAGCACCGCCACCGGCAAGAACGTGATGCCGCGCGTGGCCGCCCTGCTGGACGTGCAGCCGATCAGCGACATCGCCGGCGTGGAAGACGCCGACACGTTCGTTCGCCCGATCTACGCCGGCAACGCGCTGGCCACCGTGCGCTCGTCCGACAAGATCAAAGTGATCACCGTGCGCGCCGCGAGCTTCGACCCGGTGCCGGCAGAGGGCGGCTCCGCCAGCATCGAGGACGCCGCCGACGCCGGCAACGCCGGCACCTCGCGCTTCGTCTCGGCCGAGCTGTCCAAGAGCGAGCGGCCGGAGCTGACCGCGGCCCGCGTCGTGGTCTCCGGCGGGCGCGGCATGCAGAACGGCGAGAACTTCCACCTGCTCGACCCGATCGCCGACAGACTGGGCGCGGCTGTCGGCGCCTCGCGCGCCGCGGTGGACGCGGGCTACGTGCCGAACGATTACCAGGTCGGGCAGACCGGCAAGATCGTGGCCCCCGAACTCTACATGGCGATCGGCATCAGCGGCGCCATCCAGCATCTGGCCGGCATGAAGGACAGCAAGGTGATCGTGGCGATCAACAAGGACGAGGAGGCGCCGATCTTCCAGGTGGCCGATTACGGGCTGGTGGCGGATCTGTTCACCGCGTTGCCTGAGCTGAAGGCGGAGCTGGAAAGGGCGTAAGGAAGCGGTTCTTTTTTGAAAAAAAGAACCAAAAAACTTTTATCTCCGCTGTCGCGCGCTCACCGGACAGAACCGCGACAGCCGGAACAAAAGCTTTTTGCTTCTTTTTCTCGAAAAAGAAGGCCTTCCTTCCTGCAACCATGACAGACCTGAAAACCATAGGCATCGTCGGCGCCGGCCAGATGGGCAACGGCATCGCCCACGTCTGCGCCCTCGCCGGCCTGGACGTGCACCTGCTCGACGCCAAGCCCGAGGCGGTCGCCGCCGCGCTCGCAACAATCGGCAAGAACCTGGACCGTCAGGTGACCAAGGGCGCCATCACCGCGGAGGCACGCAACGGCGCGGTTGCCCGCATCACCGCGCTTCAGGACTACGACGGGCTGGCCCCATGCGACATCGTCATCGAGGCGGCCACCGAGCGCGAGGAGGTAAAGCGCGCCATCTTTACCCGCGCCATCGCGCAAGTCCGGCCTGACTGCATCCTGGCAACCAACACGTCGTCGATCTCCATCACCCGGCTCGCCGCTGCCACCGACCGGCCGGGCCGTTTCATCGGCATGCACTTCTTCAACCCGGTGCCGGTGATGAAGCTGGTCGAGGTGATCCGCGGCATCGCCACGGACGATGCGACCTACCAGGCGGTGGCCGCCCTGGCCGCCAAGCTGGGCAAGACCACGGCGCTGTCGGAGGACTTTCCCGGCTTCATGGCCAACCGCATCCTGATGCCGATGATCAACGAGGCGGTCTACACGCTGTACGAAGGCGTGGGCACCATCGCCGGTATCGACTGCACGTTGAAGCTCGGCTGCAACCACCCGATGGGGCCGCTGGAACTCGCCGACTTCATCGGCCTGGACACGTGTCTTTCCATCATGCAGGTGCTGCTGGACGGGCTGTCGGACACCAAGTACCGGCCCTGCCCGCTGCTGGTTAAATACGTCGAGGCCGGGTGGCTGGGGCGCAAGACCGGGCGTGGCTTCTACGACTACTCGGTGACGCCGCCTCGGCCGACACGGTAAGAAAGCAAGCGGTTCTTTTTTGAAAAAAAGAACCAAAAAACTTTTTGCTCCCTTAGGCGCGTGTTGTAGGAAACTCCGCGACAGCCGGACCAAAAGTTTTTTGCTGCTTTTTTTCAAAAAAGCAGGCCTTGCTTTCTTGCTGCGCTCGTTGTCGAGCCAGCTTTCCCCTCGCGTGCGAATGAGGCAGAGCAACTACCATGTCGCTCGCCGGGCTGCCCTCGCTGTTCCTGCTGCCGCCGCTGAACTGCATGGTGGCGGCCTGTGCCGGCGCCGCCTGGCGGCATCGGCGTGCCGGGCGCGTGCTGCTGGTGGCCGGCCTCGCCGGGCTGGTGCTGTTATCCGTTCCGCTGGTCGCCGGCAGCCTGCTCGCCACGTTGCAGACGAGCCTGCCGACCCGGGCCGACCCGGCCGACCCGCCTGGCGCCATCGTCATCCTCGCCGGCAACGACGCTGAGGTGCAGACCGCGGACGGTCCCGGCTACGAGGTAGGCTGGCTGACGCTGGAGCGCGAGCGGGCGGGCGCCAGGCTGGCACGGCGCACCTTCCTGCCGATCCTGGTCTCCGGCGGGGTGATCCGCTCCGGCGCGCCCAGTTTGGCGAGCCTGATGGCAGCCAGCCTGCACGCGGATTTCGCCTTGCCGGTGATGTGGCAGGAGCAGCACTCCATCGACACCTGGGAGAACGCGGCGGACTCCGCGCGCATCCTGCGCCGGGCGGGGATCGGCACCGTGTATGTCGTCACCCACGCCTGGCACATGCGGCGCGCGCTGATGGCGTTCCGCGCCGCCGGCCTGCACGCGGTGGCAGCACCCGTCTCGCCGGCCGCCTGGCCGCTTCTGCGCTGGGCCAGCCTAGTGCCGCGAGCGAGCGCGTGGGAGGAGAGCTACTTCGCCGTCCACGAGTGGGTCGGCTGCGCGTGGTATTGGCTGCGTGGCTGACGACGCCGTCGGCATCACCGAGCACGCAAGCCTGGCCGAGCTGCCGCCGGCGGCCCTGGCGCTGTTCGGGCAGGACGCGTTCTCCACCTGTGCCTGGTATGCCAGCACCGTAGAAGCCGGCTTGCCGCCAGGGGCGTTGCCCGTCTTCCAGGTGGCCAGCCGCGCCGGGCACGTGCTCGCCGTGCTGCCGATGCTGCGCAGCGCCGGCAGGCTCGCCGCTCTCACCACGCCCTACACCTGCCTGTGGCAGCCGCTGCTGCTGCCGGGCACACCGGCGGACACGCTGGCCGCCATCGGCCGGGCGCTGGCACCCGGTTGGCGCCGCTCAGGCGTGGTGCGGCTGGACGCGTTGCCAGGCCAGGCGGCGGGCCTGAGCGCGGTGCTGTCCGGCCTGCGGCAAGCGGGTTTGCGTTGCCTGGCGTTCGACCATTTCGGCAACTGGCATGCTGACGTGGCCGGCCAGGACTGGGCCGCCTACCTGGCCGCCCGGCCGCGCCGATTGCGCACCGCCCTCCAGCGGCAGACCAGGCGCCTGATGAACGCGCCGGACGCCGCGTTCAGCCTGGTGCGAGGCGCTGCCGGCCTGGACCAGGCCATCGCCGACTACGAGACCGTCCATGCCGCAAGCTGGAAGCCGGCCGAGCCTTACCCGCGCTTCAACGCCACGCTGATGCGCGCATGCGCGGCGGACGGCTCGCTTCGGCTGGGGGTGTTGAAGCTCGGGCAGACGCCAATCGCCGCGCAGTTCTGGCTGGTGCACGAAGGCTGGGCCGGCGTGCTGAAGCTGTCCTACGACGAGGCCTACAAATCATCCGCGCCAGGCAACGTGCTGAGCGCGCTGGTGATCCAGCATTTGCTGGTGAAGGACCGGGTGGAGGAGCTGGATTTCGGCCGCGGCGACGACGAGTACAAGCAGCATTGGACCGGCGAGCGGCGGCAGCGTGTGGGCGTGTTGGTGGCTAATCCGTGGAGCGTGCAGGGTGCGAGGGAGATTGCGCGTCATGGGGCAAGTAAAGTGAAGGCCTTCTTTTTTGAAAAAAAGAAGCAAAAAACTTTTGTCTCGGCTGTCGCGGACGGCTGAGGCAACGCGCCCTACATATCGACTTCTGCACCACTTCCAGCCGACTTCAAGGCCGTGCCGATTTGCCGCAGTCTCGCAAGGCTGACAACTCGTTGACCGTTTTTACCCATCGGGCCGGCTGCAGCCCAAGCGGGTTCTCCAGGTCCATCATACACAATCTCCGCCTCTTGCGGAGACACAACCTTGAGGACAACCAACCGACAGCACGTGGCGTATAACGCAACGCTTCTTCCGGTCTGGCCTGTCATTTTTATCTGAACATCTCCAGCGTCGTCAAAAGCATCGTGACCCGGGTACGATGCTGGATGAAGAGTCAGCCGCAAAGCTTCGGCAGCTATAACTTCGCCGATTGAACCGACGAGATGACCGTCCGGGGTAAACTTCCGACCGGGATAGCGCTCTTCTAGTTCGGCGACTGCCTCATATATCCGAGATACTGCGGACGGAAGTGGTATCCGCGTGCCATGACAGCCCTTAGCCGATGCTGGTTGGCTATTCTCCTCAAGGGAAACCTGCCTCCTCATTTCTCGAGATACTTCCCAAGCTCTCCCAGCACCGCCCCCCAGGCATACCCCCGCTCCATCGCCGCCCGCGCCGCTACGCCCAACCCCTTATGCGCGCCCTCCAGCACCTCGCACACGCGCGCCACAAACCCGTCCGCCCCGTCTGCCACCAGCAGCTCCACCCCGGCCTGCGCCCGCACGCCCTCGAACGCTGCCGGCGAGGCCACCACCGGCCGGCCCATCGCCATCCCCTCCAGAACCTTGTTCTGTATCCCGCGCGCGATCCGCAGCGGGCACACGATGACCGAAGCATGCGCCACGTACGGCCGCACGTCCTGCACCCGCCCCGTCACGTGCACGCCGGCTGTCGCCGCCAGCGCACGCACCTCCTCGATCGGGTTAGCGCCCACCACCCAGAACGACAGCCCCGGCACGCGCGCGCGCAGTTTCGGCAGCACGTCCTGCGCAAACCAGATCACCGCGTCCGCATTCGGCCAGTAATCCATGTTGCCGGTGAACACGACGCGCGGCGTCGCGTCCTCGAACGGGTTGTCGTACACATCCTCCGGCGAGAAGCGCTGCAAATCCACCCCGCACTCCACCGCCACCACGCGCGATGCTACCTCCGGCGCCAGCTCGGCAAACCGGTCCGCTTCAGGCTGCGACACGAAGAACGTCCACTTGCACGCAGCGGCCGCCGCGCGCTCGTAAGCCAGCAGCGTGCGTGCCTCGCGCGCCCACACCAGCCGCATCGGCAGATGCGCCTTGGTCGCGTACTCCGCCCACTTTTCCGAGTCGATATCCTGCGCATCGAGTATCTTGCACGGGTGGTCCAAACCGAGCGCATACGGCGCCATCGCCACCGAGTAGATGTACACCACGTCCATCCGCACGCGCGCCATCGTCTCGTCCACCCAGCGTTGCAGCGCCGGCGAGAAGTAGAAATCCGGCATCAGCGGCCGCCCCGGCCGCGCGTGCAGCAGCGCGCGCAGCTTCTGCCGGCGCTTGTCGATGGGGAACGCGCCGACGCTGGCACACACCGACTGCATCTTCGCCACGTGCGCCATGTCGGCCGGGTCGTCCACCACGCAGCCGAGATGGATGCGCCAGTCCGGCAACAAGTGCTGGATGAGGTTCCAGCCACGTATCTTCTCGCCCTTGTTGAGCGGCCAGGGGATACGGTGACTGATGAAGATCAAGTCGCGCATGGAAGTAGGATGGACTCTTCATTCGTGAAAAAAAACTTCGTGTCTCAGTCAAGCGCCGCACGGAACTCCGCGACAGGCCCAAAACCTCAACCATTGACAGGCAAGCAAGCAGTTCTTTTTTGAAAAAAAGAACCAAAAAACTTTTGTTCCCTTGGGCACGCGTTGCAGAACCATCGCGACAGCAGGACCAAAAGTCTTTTGCTTCTTTTCTTCAGAAAAGAAGGCCTTGCCTTCCTCGCCTAAGACCGGCGAGCCAGCAACGTCACTTCAACTCCAGAGTCAGGTAAGTCATCTCTAAAGCCTGGTTCTCCGCCGCCTCGCGCAAGTTCGCCTGCCCCGCATGACCGCCCTCGATCGACTCGTGGTAGAAGAACGGCAGCCCCATCGCCTGCATCTCGGCGGCGAACTTGCGCGCGTGCTGCGGCCCCACGCGATCGTCCAGCGTCGTGGTAAAGATGAACGGCTCAGGGTAGTGCACGCCCTCGCGCAGGTTCTGATATGGCGAGATCTTCGCCAGGAACGCGCGTTCCAGCGGGTTGGACACCGAGCCGTACTCGCCAACCCAACTGGCACCGGCTGCGATCTTCTCGAATCGCAGCATGTCCAGCAGCGGCACGCCGATGATCACCGCGTGCCACAGGTCGGGGTGCTGCTCGAACTCCACGCCCATCAGCAGCCCGCCGTTGGACCGGCCGCGAATCCCCAAGTGCCGCGGCGAGGTGATCTTGCGTGCGATCAGGTCGTGCGCCACGGACGCGAAGTCGTCGTAGATGCGTTGCCGGTTGGTCTTCAACCCGGCCTCGTGCCACGCCGGCCCAAACTCGCCGCCGCCGCGTATGTTGGCCAGCACATAAACCCCGCCGCTCTCCAGCCACAGCTTGCCGACGCCGGGGTTGTAGACCGGCGTCTCGCTGACCTGGAAACCGCCGTAGCCGGTCAGCAGCGTCGGGTTGTTGCCGTCGTACGCCATCGCCTTCGGGTGCACCACGAAGTAGGGGATCTTGGTGCCGTCCGTCGAGGTCGCCTCGAACTGCTCCACCGTGTCGCGCGAAGCGTCGAACTTCGCCGACAGCGACTTCACCAGCCGCACCGCCGAGCCCGGCTCGCTGGCGCCCGACTTGCCTTGCAGCGCCTGCAAGCTCTCCGGTTTGGCGTCCACCACGATGCCGCCGGCGCCACCGACCGGCTTGTCACCTGCGGCACCGGCGGTGGGCGCTGCCGTCACGGTCGGGGCTCCCGGCAGCGAACCCAGATCGGCGAGATACAACGAGTTCGGCAGCAGGAAGCTCGTGACCTGCAATGCCGCAAGGTCGCTGCGCGGGGTCGTCGCCACGACGCTGACGGCAGCGTTGTCCGGCAACGCCACGGTGCGGGCGGACCAGCCGTTGCCGCCATGCGCGAACGCCATCGCGCGGCCGCGAACGTTGTCCAGCACCACCGCCAGCACGTGGCCAGCGGTGACGCGCACCTGGTCCTGGTCCAGCGCCTGGCGCGGCCCCGGGGCCCAGATCAGCGAGGGCCGCGCGTCCGGATGCGCCATGTCCAGCGCCACCAGGCTGCCGGCCGCCAACGTGGGCGTGCCGGGCAGGTCCTGGTTCAGCGCCACCACCAGCTGGTTGTCCACCAGCCCCGCCACCTGCGCCTTTTCCGGCAAAGCCAGCTTCGTCACCCCCTTGCCCGTCACCACAAAGAAAGCCGACCGGAAAAAGTCCAACCCGCGCTGCAGCACCACCGCCTGGTGGCCCTGCCCATCGACGAAGGTGGAGACGATCACGGAGACGTCCTGCCTGGTGCCGCGGAACACCTCGACGGCGTCCGACAGCTTCTCGCCGCGGCGCAGCCGCTTGATGACGAACGGGTAGCCCGAATCCGTCATGCTGCCGGGCCCCCAATCCGTGCCCACCAGCAGCGTGTTGGCGTCCTCCCAGTCCACCGTCTGCTTGGCATGCGGAATGGCAAAGCCGGCGGACACGAAGCTTGAGGTCGGCAGGTCGAACTCGCGCGCCGTCACCGCGTCCTCGCCGCCTTCGGACAGGTTCACCAGGCAGCGCACCTCGGCCGGCTCCTGGCAGTTGGCCCCTTTCCACACCCAAGTGTGGTGCTCGGCGTGGCCCAGCGCGTCCACGTCGATCACCGTCTGCCAGTGCGGTACCGCGGTGGCGTAGTCCGGCGGGCTGGTGCGGCGCCACAGCCCCTGCGGATGCCCGGCGTCCTGCCAGATGTTGTAGACCAGCGCGTCGAGAAACTCGGGCTCCGGGATGCGGTCCTTCGCCTGGGTGATGGCCAGCGACTCGTCGAGGAAGGTCTGGTAGTGCGGGTCGGTGAGCAGCGGCTTGAGCGTGCGCTCGTTCTCCTGCTGCACCCAGGCGAGCGCCTTCGGGCTCTGCACCTGCTCCAGCCATAGGTACGGGTCGGTGGTTTCGGCTAGCGCGGGCGTGGCTACGAGGACGATCGCGAACAGCAGGCGCATGGGACCTCCGGAAGACAGCAAGCGCTTCTTTTTTTGAAAAAAAAGAAGCAAAAAAACTTCATTCCTGGTGGGTGAGGCGCTTCGTTTCAGCTTCCCGCGACAGCGAGGTCAAAAGTTTTTTGCTTCTTTTTTTCAAAAAAGAAGGCCTTTCTTTGCCCAGGCCACAAACACCCCAAGCAAAGCCGCCGCCAGCCCAAACCACGTCAGCGCGTATTGCAGGTGGTTGTTCACCGGCCGAGGCAGCGCGTCCGCCGGTATCGGCACGCCCGGCACACGCGGCGGCGCCCCAAGCGCCACCAACGTGAACGGCGCCACCTCCGCCCCCAGCGATCCGCCGATCTTGCGCGGGTCCAGCGTGTAGAAACGGCGCGCGTCCGGATCGTCCGGCGCCGACAACCAGTTGGGCGTCTCCGGCAGCCGCACGTAGCCGGTGACCTCCGC
Source organism: Acetobacteraceae bacterium (assembly GCA_965198755.1). GTDB lineage: Bacteria > Pseudomonadota > Alphaproteobacteria > Acetobacterales > Acetobacteraceae > BOG-908. The sequence continues at coordinate 371,471 of OZ240673.1, read as the reverse complement.
CGGCCCGGTGACCGGCCTGGGCGAGAGCCCCTGCGTCGGCACCCAGCCCAGCACCACCAGGACCGGCTTCAGCCCAGGCCGCACCAGGATCTCCACTAGGTCTGCCCCCAGCTGGTCGCCTTGAACGTCCACGCCGTACAGCGCAAACGGCGGCGCCATCAGCGTGCCCTTCGCGGTCACGCGGGTGAACAACGGCGGCGTGCCGTTCCCCAGCAGACTCGGCGACGCATGCTCGGCCGCATCGACCTGCGCGAGCAGCCCCTCCTTCCATTGCAGCCGGTGAAGCTGCCAGACACCGAGCGCCACCAGGATGGCCAACGCGATAGAAGTCGCCGCCGCAGCACCCAGGATCGGTTGCGCCCGCCGGCCTGCGGCCGCCGCTTCACCCGCAGGACGGCCGGCGCGCGCCGTCTCGCTCACCGCGTCCCCGCCCGCGCCGTGCCGGAACCGGGCCGGTTCAAACGCCCATCTCGTCGCTGCGGGTGCGATATTGCTGCACGGTAAAGAACGCCTTGATGTAGCGCGTCATCAGGATAGCGCCCGCCACGGTCACCACCGGCCAGATCACCGCGTGCACCCACAGCGGCGGCGAGAAGGTGAAGTCCACCCAGAACGCGGCACCGACCACGATCGCCCCGAGCACGATCAGGATCGGCACGGCAAACGCGTCGCCGGTGTCGTTGCCCGTCAGGTCCAGCCCGCACACCGGGCAAGCGTCACGCACCGAGAGCAGCCCATCGAACAGCTTGCCCCTACCACAGCGCGGGCAGAGGCAGGCGAACGTGGCACGCCCCAGGCTCGGCTCAGGCCCGTCCCAGGACTCGGCCAAGCCCCTACTCGACGGCCGGGACGCCGGCGCCCAGCACGTAGACGAAGAAGAACAGGAACAGCCACACAACGTCCACGAAATGCCAGTACCAGGCCGCCGCCTCGAAGCCGAAATGCTGCGTAGGGGTGAAGCCGCCGGCGCGCGCCCGCAGCCAGCAAATCCCCAGGAAGGTGGTGCCGATGATCACGTGGAAGCCGTGGAACCCGGTCGCCAGGAAGAACACCGAGGGGTAGATGCCGCCGCCGGCGAAGTGGAACGGCGCCTCGGAATACTCCAGCGCCTGGAAGCAGCTGAAGCTGATGCCCAGCAGGATGGTGATGCCGAGGCCCACCATCATCGCCCGCCGGTTGCCCTCGATCAGCGCGTGGTGCGCCCAGGTGACCGTGCAGCCGGACAGCAGCAGGATCATCGTGTTGAGCAGCGGGATGCGTAGCGGGTCGAAGGTGTGGATGCCCTCCGGCGGCCACACGGCCGTCGTGGCACCGGCCACGTGCTCCGGATACAGGTAGAAGTGGAAGAACGCCCAGAAGAAGCCGACGAAGAACATCACCTCGGAGAGGATGAACAGCGTCATCCCGTAGCGCAGGCCAAGCCGCACCACCGGCGAGTGCAGGCCGGGCGTGCTGCTCTCGCGCAGCACGTCCCGCCACCACATGGTCATGGTTATCAGCACCAGCGCCAGGCCGGAGGTCAGCACCCAGTAGTCGCCGTAATGCGCGGCCAGCACCACGCCGGTCAGCAACAACCCGCCCCCTAGCGCGCCCGCGATCGGCCAGGGGCTGGGGTTCACCAGGTGATAGGGCTGCTTCATCCCGGAGGAATGTGCGGCCAACGTGGCGTCGTGGGGGTCGGCGGTGACTACTGTGTCCATCGGATCGGTCCGTTTGTCGAAGCGGCATGCGTGCCGCTGGGCGGGGTAGCAGCGTTGGTGCGGGCGGGCTTGTTATACCGGCTGAGTGGGGTGCAGGGAAGAAAGGCCTTCTTTTTTGAAAAAAAGAAGCAAAAAACTTTCGGTTCGGCTGTCGCGGACTGGCCACGCGGCAACGTCCATCTTGGACCCTGCCATCGTCATTTTGGCAAAATCGACAAAGCTTCTTGGTGTCCTTGGTGCTGACTCTTTAGCAGCAACACAATTCGTGCCGGCGAAGCCTGGCGCGAACCCTTCAGCCCAAATGCCCGAGTTTGACGATGGTGATGGCGAAGAACAGCACCGCCAGGCTGCCGAGCGCCACGATCAGCGCCACGTTGCGCCCACGCTGCCGGCGATTGACCTCCGCCGCCTGAACCGGCGTCGGCCTCGGCGGAAACTCGTCGCTCAAAGCGCCCGCACCGCATGGTCCGCCGCGATCGCTACGAACATCGCTGCCAGGTAGGCCAGCGAGTAACGGAACGTCAGCTTGGCCGGTCGATCCTCGGTCAGGCTGACACCCGACCCGTCTTGTCGGTCCGTCAGCACCCGCCAGGAACACGCGACGAATGCCAGGCTGAGCACGCTGGCAGACACGCCGTAGATTGGCCCGGTGTAGCCGAGCATCCACGGCAGCACCGCAACAACGGTCAGGACGAGGGTGTAGGCAAAGATCTGCCTGCGGGTCTCGCGTGCACCGGCCACCACCGGCAACATCGGCACGCCCGCGCGGGTGTAATCCTTGCAGGCGTACAGCGAGAGTGCCCAGAAATGCGGCGGCGTCCAGAAGAACACGATGCCAAACAGCAACAGCGGCAGCACGTCCACGCTGCCGGTCACCGCCGCCCAGCCGATCAGCGGCGGGAACGCACCGGCAGCGCCGCCGATGACGATGTTCTGCGGCGTGCGGCGTTTCAGCCAGATCGTGTAGACGAACACGTAGAAGCAGATCGACAGCGCGAGGATGGTCGCCGCGGCCGCGTTGGTCGCCAGCCACATCACCAGCACGGACCCCACTGCCAGCGCCACGCCGAAGCCCAGGGCCGCCCCGGGTTCGATCCGCCCGGCGGGGATCGGCCGCTTGCGGGTCCGGTGCATGAGCGCGTCGATGTCACGCTCATACCACATGTTGATGGCACCGGCCGCACCGGCCGCCACCGCGATGCACAGGATGGCGGTGAACGCCAGCACCGGGTTCAGGTGGCCGGGCGCCAGATACAGCCCGATCCAGCCGGTGAACACCACCAGGCTCACGACGCGCGGCTTGAGCAGCAGCAGCCAGTCGCGCCACTCGGCACCGTCGGACATCAGGGGCGCGGAAAGCAGAAGGGGGGATTGCTCCCCCCCTCTCGTGGCCAGCCCGTTCGAACTCATTGTGCTTACCTGAACCGCGGCAGTTCTTCGAAGGTGTGGAACGGCGGCGGCGAGCTCACCGTCCACTCCAGCGTGGTCGCACCCTCGCCCCAGTAATTGTCCGCCACCGCCTCCTTCGAGGTGAACGTGCGGAAGACGACGTAGAGGAAGATCAGCACCGACAGCGCACCCACGTAGGAGCCGATCGAGGCCACGTAGTTCCAGCCGGCAAAGGCGTCAGGGTAGTCCGGATAGCGCCGCGGCATGCCGGCGGCGCCCAGGAAGTGCATCGGGAAGAACGTCAGGTTCACGCCGACGAACGTCACCCAGAAATGCACCTTACCCCAGAACTCGGGATACTGGTGACCGCTCATCTTGCCGATCCAGTAGTACCAGCCTGCAAAGATTGCGAACACCGCGCCCAGCGACAGCACGTAGTGGAAGTGCGCCACCACGTAGTAGGTGTTGTGCAGGATCTGGTCCAGGCCGGCGTTGGACAGCACCACGCCGGTCACACCGCCGACGGTGAACAGGAAGATGAAGCCGATGGCGAACAGCATCGGCGTCTTCATCTCGATCGAGCCGCCCCACATCGTGGCGATCCACGAGAAAATCTTGATGCCGGTCGGCACCGCGATGATCATCGTCGCCGCCATGAAGTAGGCCCGCGTGTCCACCGAGATGCCGGAGACGAACATGTGGTGCGCCCACACCACGAAACCGACCACGCCGATGGCCACCATCGCGTAGGCCATGCCGAGGTAGCCGAACACCGGCTTCTTGCTGAAGGTGCTGACCACGTGGCTGATGATGCCGAAGCCCGGCAGGATCAGGATGTACACCTCTGGGTGGCCGAAGAACCAGAACAGGTGCTGCCACAGCACCGGGTCGCCACCACCCTGCGGGTCGAAGAAGCTGGTGCCGAAGTTGCGGTCGAAGATCAGCATGGTGATGGCACCGGCCAGCACCGGCAGGCTGAGCAGCAGCAGGAAGGCGGTCACCAGCATCGCCCAGATGAACAGCGGCATCTTGTGCAGCGTCATGCCCGGGGTGCGCATGTTGAAGATGGTGGTGATGAAGTTCAGCGCGCCGAGCAACGAGGACACGCCGGCCAAATGCAGCGCGAACAGGGTGAAGTCCATGCCGGGGCCGGACTCGTAGGTCGCGTTGGACAGCGGCGGGTAGAGCGTCCAGCCGGACCCGCTCTCACCCATCAGCAGGCCGGTGATGATCAGCGCGAACGCCGGGATCAGCAGCCAGAAGCTGATGTTGTTTAGCCGCGGGAACGCCATGTCCGGCGCCCCGATCATCAGCGGGATGAACCAGTTGCCGAAGCCGCCGATCATCGCCGGCATGATGGTGAAGAAGATCATGATCAGGCCGTGAGCCGTCACGATCGTGTTCCACTCCTGCCCGCTGGTGACGATGGTGTTGCCGGGGTGCTGCAGCTGCGCCCGCATGATGATCGACAGCGCACCGCCGGTCAGCCCGGCAATCACCGCGAAGATCAGGTAGAGGGTGCCGATGTCCTTGTGATTGGTGCTGAACATCCAGCGCTGCGCGAACGTCAGCTGGTGGTCGTGCGCGTGGTCATGGGCGTCGTGCGTAGTGGCTGACATCTCAGTGCTCCGAGGCCTGCGGGGTGACGAGCGCGTAGCGCGTCCCGCTGTCCAGGCTGGCGTCCTTGAACTTAGCAGGTGCTGCCGCGAGCCAGGTTTTGAAGTCCTGTTCGCTGACCGCATGGATGGAAATCGGCATGACGCTGTGGTTCGTGCCACAGATCTGGTTGCACTCGCCGTAATAGTCGCCGGGCTGGTCCACCCGCACCCAGGTCTCGATGGTACGGCCGGGGATGGCGTAGCGCTGCACGCCCAGGCTGGGAATGAAGAAGCTATGGATCACGTCGCCGCTGGTGGTCAGGATACGGATGTCCTTGCCGGCCGGCAGCACGAGCTGGTTGTCCACCGCCAGGTGGCGCAGGTTTTTCTGGTCGGCCTTGAGGTCCTCGTCATGGACCATGTAGCTGTCGAACTGCACGCCCTTGGCGTCCGGGTAGGTGTACTGCCAGTACCATTGATGACCGGTCACCTTCACCGTCATGTAGGCGTCGTGGGTGCGGTCCTCGAAGTAGATCAGCCGGAAGCTCGGCACCGCGATCACCACCAGGATCAGCACCGGGATCGCCGTCCAGGCCACTTCCAGCAGCGAGTGGTGGGACAGCTTGCCGGCGACCGGGTTGCGCTTGGCGTTGTAGCGCCACACCACGTAGGCCAGCAGCCCGGCCACGAAGATGGTGATGCCGACGATGATCCAGGTGACCAGCGCGTTAAGGTTGTGGATCTCGCGCTCGACGGGGCTGTGGGCCGCCTGCATGTTCATCTGCCAGGGCGCCGGCGTCTGGGCCAACGCAGGGTGGGCGAGCAACGCCACGCCTGCCAGGAGGGCCAGGGAGGCGGCGCAACGCCGGGTTGTGAAAGTCATCTGAGGATCGGGTCCCGTGTGGTCCTGTATGCTCCCGATATCGGAGCGCCTGGTACAGATCAAGGTGCAGCGCATCATTGAAGGAAGCAAAGGCAAGCGGTTCTTTTTTGAAAAGAAGAACCAAAAAGACTTTTGACTCCGTTGTCGCGCGCTCGCCGGAGAGAACCGCGACAGCCGCACTCAAAGCTTTTTGCTTCTTTTTCTCGAAAAAGAAGCGCTTGCTTGCCTAACTCCTGACCTGCACCAGGCTGAATAGCCCACCAGGAGACAACGCCTCGAAGCTCAGCCCATCCGGCATCACCTCGCCGAACAGGTCCGCCGGCGCGAAGTCCGGATGCCATCCGAGCGCGCGGGACCACGGCGCCATTGCCTGCTCGACGGCCCGCCGCAGGCCGCGCTCCGCCACAAAGTGGTTGACGAACAGGATGTGGCCGCCGGGGCGCACGACGCGGCGCAGCTCGGCCAGCAGACGGCGGGGATGCGGCACCACGGAGGCCACGAACATGCTGGCAGCGATGTCGAAGCTGGCGTCGGGGAAGGTGGTGGCCTCCGCATCCTGCTCCAGCAGGGCCTCCACCTGGGTCAGGCGTTCCGCCTCCACCCTGGCGCGCGCGTGGGCCAGCATGTCGGCGGACAGGTCGATGCCGGTGACGCGCTTGCTGCGGTCGTAGAGCGGCAGGGCAAGACCGGTGCCCACCCCCACCTCCAGGACGCGCGTGCCGGGCAGGGCGTTAATGGCGCCGATGGCACGCAGCCTGGCAGGGCGGGAAATGCGGCCGAAGGCGGCGTCGTAGAAGACAGCCTGCCGCCGGTAGGCGGTGCGGACAGAGTCGGCGTCGAGCTTGGACATGCGCGGCAGAAAGCCTTCTTTGGAAAAAAGAAGCAAAAACTTCCGTGCCCCTCGGGTGTGCGGCGCGGCGCGGTCCGCGGCAGCCGAGGCGAAAGTTCTCTGGTTCTTTTTTCCGAAAAAGAACCGCCTGCCTGCTCAGGCCTGGGGCGAAATGTTGACCGCGGCCGCGCGGCCGTTCTGCTGCTGCTCGACTTCAAAGCCGACGCGCTGTCCCTCGTTGAGGTTGCGCAGCCCTGCTTTCTGCACCGCGCTGATGTGGACGAAGATGTCCTTGCCGCCGGTTTCCGGCTCGATGAAGCCGTAGCCCTTGGTCGGGTTGAACCATTTCACAGTACCACTGGTGGTCATCGCGTTGATCTCCCTGCGCGGTGCCGGGATCATGTGTCTTGGCCCGGCTTGCCGTAGACGTTGGAACGTTAACGATCTTGCATGAAGGCTGCAACGGCGTTGATCGGAGGGCGGCTGAAGGCGCCTGGCCTTCAGCCGAACCGCTGGTATCCACGCTCCCGGCCAAACCTGATCCAGTGGTCCACCGGGTCCCAAGCCTCCCCCTGCGCCAGCTCGATGGCCGCGATCGGGTAGGCCATGCAGTAGCGCGCGCCGTCCATCAGGAACGGCAACCTGCCTTCGGCAAACCCGTAGCGGACAAAATGATGGCGGCCATCCGGCATGTGGCCGCCGGCGACCGCCCCGGCCACGTCGCGGTAGAGCAGCAGGTAGCCTACCTCGTCGTAGGCGGCGAGGTAGGCGTCCGGGTCCCGCTGCGGCGGCGTGCGCGAGAGCAGCGCGCGCAGCGCGTCCGGCCGCATCTCCTGCCACAGGCGCCGGATCGCGGCGTGGGCTTCGGCGAACCGGGCGACCGGCACAGCGTAGTGATACGGAAACGCAATGAACCGGTAACGCGGGTCGTCGAGCGGCACCAGGTCGGTGCTGCGCGCCTGGGCCGGGTTGAACAGGCCCGCCACCGGCAGGTGGATCGTCTGCGCCTCGGACAGCCAGGCGGCCAGCCAGCTGAACGTACTGACCGCCGGCACGATGTGGCGCGAGGCGCGGATGCAGGCGAAGTCGGCCACTGCCCCCTGGCTGGGCAGGTAACGCGCGGCCGGGAAGCGGGCGCGCAGGGCGTGCAAATAAGCGCTTTCCTCGAGCTGGCCCATGAAAACCGGAGCCAGTCCGGTCTGCGCGGCCAGGTCGGCGTAGAAATCGATCGGCAGCAGCACGTAGTCCGGGTGGCGGGCGTCCAGTATGTCGCCCTGGCGGATGTTGCACAGCAGTTCGCCTTCTCCGGTGCCGTGCACGGCGGGCGCGGCAAACAGCTCGCGATAGGCGGCAGGCGGCAGGAAGTTGCTCACGCGCTGCGCGTAGGTACGCACGTCCACGCGGTCCAGCGCGCCGGTGCGCAAGGCAGCGGCCAGCCGGTCGAGCTCGATCGCCGGCGTGGTGACCACCTCGGTGCGGTCGCCGTTGTCCGGGACGGGCGGGATCTGGACGCCCCACTCGGGCAGGTGGATCTGCACCACGCGGGCATCCGGCACCCGGCTGGCCAAAGCGAGTGCTGCCAGGTACTGGATCATCCGGTTGCCGACGTTGCCCATCGGCGAGACCTGGATCAGCCTGGCCCCCGACACCGGCGCCTCAGCCAGGCTCATGGCCGTGCCGCCAGGTGAGCACGCGCTGTCCCTGCCGCGCGGCGGCGCACCGTCGGGCCTATGTCGTTTGCGCCGCCCTGTGCGAGCGCTCCTGCCCGGGCAACGCACGCCGTGGCTCCGGGCGCCCCACCCTGATCAAGCAGCGGGCTCGGCGCCGCACCCTGGTCAAGCCGCGGGGGCCGTGCTTCACCCGTCACTCTAGGTCCCGCCGGCACGAAACATGAAATCCGCCATCTGCCTGATCGTGCGCAACGAGGTCCGCGACATCGCCGAGTGGATCGCCTTCCATGCCCTGGCCGGGTTCGACACGCAGATCATCTTCGACAACCTTTCGGACGACGGCACCGCCGAGGTCATCAGGGCCGCCAGCCGGCACCACGACATACGCTATCACCGCTGGGCCAACATCACCCAGTCCAGCCAGCTCGCCGCCTACGACGCCGCCTGCGACGCCTACAAGCTGGAGTTCGACTGGATCGCGTTTGTCGATTCGGACGAGTTCCTGATGCTGACACAGGGCGAGACGATCAACGACTTCCTCGCCCGCTTTGCCGAGTGGAGCGGCGTGGCACTGCACTGGGCGATCTACGGTGCGGACGGCCACAACCACTTCCCCGACGGGCTGGTGCTGGAGAGCTTCCTGCGCCGCGCGCTGCCGACCTTCTTTCCTGCCCGCCACGTCAAGTCGATCGTCCGGCCGGGCTTCGTCAACCGCTGCCTCAATCCGCATTGCTTCGACCTGCGCGGTCACCGGCTGGGCAGCTACGCCGACTCCCATGGCCGCAGCATGGCCTGGTGGCCGGCGCCGGAGCTGGGCGGCATCCTGCCAGGGCTCGGCCTGGCGCCGCCGGATTACAGCATTGCCCGGATTAACCACTACTTCACCCGTTCGCGCGCTCATTGGGCGGCCAAGCTGCGCCGCGGCTATCCGAGCGACGTGGCGATACGCAAGGAGGCCGAGTTCGAGACTTACAACCGCAACGAGGTGGAGGACCTCACCGCGTGCCGCTACGTGCCTGCGCTGCGCCCGATGGTGGCCAAGATTACCGCGACGCTCGGGTGCTGATCGACAGCCCCCGCGAGAATGGAACGGTTTTTGAGAACACGCCCGGCAAAGTCGTCCGTTCGTAAAAATCTTGCTTGTTTTGAGGCATGTTCACAGCGATGTGACGCGGAAGCGTCGATTTCATACCTTATCCGGCCGGTTTTTTAGATTGTGCGAATGAAACAAAAAGCGGTATTTTCATTACGTGATCGCTCTAAGATTGCGCAGGAGGCGGGAATGGTTAAGTTTGCTGGCGCAATGCGGTGCCTGCAGTTGGACCGGCGCGCGGTGACGGCGCTGGAGTATGGCATCATCGCAAGCATCCTCGGCCTGGTGCTCGTGACGATCTTCAAGAATTTCGGCTCGACGTTGAGCACCCTGTTCTCGCATGTCGGCTCGTCGATCTGACGGTCGGTGCGACGGCGGACAAGGAAAGCAAGGCCTGCTTTTTTGAAAAAAAGCAGCAAAAAACTTTTGGTCCGGCTGTCGCGGAGTCTCCTTCAGCGTGTACTCAGGGAACAAAAGTTTTTTGGTTCTTTTTTTCAAAAAAGAACCGCTTGCCTTACTTTTTCTGTGGCCAACCTCCCGACGTGTCGCCGACAGCCAGCCGCTTACGCGCAGGCACCGGCCCGTCCAGATGTCAGGACGACCGGTGCCGGTGCACCTGCTTGCGCCGTGACGGCTGCTTAGCCCGTCACCAGACCGACCGCTTAAACGCGGGAAAACAATTCTCCGGAAACGCCGATCGTCCATTATCCCGACGTGCAGCGAATCTCTCTCGAGCCCCTGGGCGATCTCGACGAACTGGCCATCCGCTGGCAGGCGCTGGAGCGCCTGGTCGGCTGCGGGTTCTTCACTAGTTGGACGTTCCTCGGCTGTCAGGTGGCGGACCGTTTCGGGAAGGCGAAGCTGCTCTGCGTCACCCAGGACGGGCACGACGTGGCGCTGGCCCTGCTCGGCCGCAGACGCGGGCGCCGGTGGCTGAACCAGACCGGCGAGCCCGCGAAGGACTCTGTCTTCATCGAGCATAACGGCCTGCTCGCGTCCCGCGACGCGCCAGCGGCGGCTGCAGCCTTGCGCACGGCGTGCGGCGCGGCGAGCCTGGTGCTGTCGGGCGTGAACGACGCCACGCTGCTGGCGGCGCGTTCGGCCGGCTGGATGCATCTCTCGCAGAGCCGCTGGGCACCGCGCGTGGACCTGCAGGCGCTGGCCCAGCCCTATCTGGACACGTTGAGCAGCAACACGCGCGCGCAGATCAGGCGGTCCATGCGGCTGTTCGGGCCAGACCTGCGCCTATCCCGCGCCAGCACGCCGAACGCCGCACGCGACTACTTCCATGACATGGTGGCCTTGCACCAGGAAGCCTGGCGCCAGCGCGGCAAGGCGGGCGCGTTTGCCGACCCGGAAACGCGCGCGTTCCACCTGGCGCTGATCGCGCGCGCCTGGCCGAAGGGGGAGGCCGACCTGCTGCGCGTCACCGCTGGCGGGCGCCACGTCGGCACGCTTTACATGCTGATGCGCAACGGCGTGGTGCACAGCTACCAGAGCGGTTTCGCCCAGGCGGCCTCGCCGCAGGAGAAGCCGGGACTGGTGTGCCACGCGCTGGCGATTGCGCATTACGCGGCAGACGGCGCCAGGACATACGACCTGCTGGGGGGGGCGGATCGCTACAAGCTGAGCCTCGCGCGAGATGGCGAGATGCTGCATTGGGGAACGCTGGATCGTGCTTGGAGCGCTTCGGGCGTAAGCAAGCAAGCAAGTTCTTTTTTGAAAAAAAGAACCAAAAAACTTTTGTTCCCTTGGGCGCGCGTCGGCTGAACGTTCCGCGACAACCCAGACAAAAGTCTTTTGCTTCTTTTCTTCAGAAAAGAAGGTCTTGCCTTAAAAACGCCCGCAACGCGTCCGCATCCTGCCCCTCGGCAACCACGCTGATAGCCACGCTCTGCCCACCGCCCATCATGCCGCGCGCCATGCGCAACCTGTCCCGCAACCCGCCGGTCATCTGGGTGCCGCCCGACCACACGGCATAGGCGGCGTTGCGGCCGGTGTCGCGCGCGCTCAGCATCATCCACGGCCGCCCGGCCGGGCTGCGCCAGCCCTCGCTGTCGATGTCGGTGCCTAAGCCCTCGAGCGCGGCAAGCCGCGCCGCGTCCAGGATGCGCGCGGGGTTGGCGCCGGCGGGCAGCGTGGTCGCGATCACCCGCAGCCGGGCCGCGCCGCACTGGAAGAGCTGCGCGCTGACGGCACCGTCCAAGGTGGACGCGCCCGCCTGGCAGGAAGCAGGTGCGAGCACGCGCGGCACGAGTGCGGCGGTGGCCCGCCCGTGGGCGCCCAGGCCGCCGGCCAGGATCGGGCCGGCAAAGGCGACCAGCAGCACGGGCACGCAGGCCAGCAGCAAGGCAAGCGGACGCGCCGGCGGGCTGCGGGGTTCCGGCACGGCGGCGTCCGCCTCGCTGTCCTGGCGGAACGGCAGCCCGGCGAGCGCCAGCAACAGGATGACCGCGGAGAAGAACACCCAGCCATAGATCAGGTGGTCGGCCGCACCCGCCTCGGCGCTGCCCAGCAGGTGGCCGAGCAGCACGATGCCCAGCCCGCGGACGCCGTTGGCCACGACGGGCACCACGCAGGCCACCGCGATGAACGCCGCGCGCCGCCACGGCGAGCGGAAGATGGTAACCGCGTAGAGCGTGCCGAACGCCACCGAGGCGATCAGGAAGCGCAGCCCGGCACACGCCTCGGCCACGTAGAACATGCCTTCGGGGATGCGGATGTGGAACGCGTCGGCATCCACCGGGATGTCCAGCAGATGCAGGCCGCCGATGATGAAGCTGGTGGTAAAGTGCTGCAGCGCCGGCGTCAGGAACGCGCCGAACGGCACCAGGAACAGCAAATAGAGGAACGCGGCCGACAGCGCCCACCAGAGCGGGAAACCGAGTGCTGCGATCAGCAGCAGCTCGGCGAAGCCCACCACCGCGAGCTGGCGTCCCTCCATGATGCCGAGCCAATCGGCCAGGGTCCAGAACGCCGCCAGGGGGAGTGCCAGCAGCACCGGCCAGAAGCTGGGATGCGCCACGCCTGCCTCCAGGACAAGCCGGCGCTCCCACAAAAGCCAGCCGACGATCGGCAGGACCAGCCAGCAATGGCCGTAGGCGGTCGACGTGTTCCACACGGTGACGGCGGCCTGCACCTCCGGCCGGAACGCCAGGCAGAGCAGCGCCAGCCCGGCGGCGGCCACGAGCCACGGTGCGCGGGTGGGGGTGAGCCAGGAGGCGCGAGTGGCGGCGAGCACCGCACTCATCCGACGCCGCGCACCAGCACGGGGCCGATAACGTTTGCCACCGGCACCGGCAGGCGCTTCCAGGCGGCAATCATCAGCCGGTATTTCGGGTTTGTCGGGTTCACCTCGGGCACGTGCTCGCCGGGGGCAAGGTTCACGCGGTACTCCAGTGGTTGCGGCTCGAACCCCCAGTTCTTCTTGAACGAGAACGCGCCGGTGCCGAGCTTGCTGCGGCCGAAATCGAACAGGCGGCAACCGCGCGCCGCGGCGCGGCGCATCACTTCCCAATACATGAAGTCGTTGCTGAAGCTGGTGCGGGCCTCACGCGTGCCGCCGCCGTAATAGGGGATTACTTCGTCGCGCCAATAAAAATTCAGCACCGACGCGGTAGGGCGCCCGGCATCGCTGACGGTGAGCACGTCCATCGCGTCGCCGAACGTCTCGGCGAGGATGCGGAAGTAGCGTCGCGCGAACACCGGCGTGCCGAGGTTGCGCACGCTTTCGGCGTAGATCGCGTGCAGCGCGTCGACGTTGCGGTCGGTGGTGGCCAGCAGGCCGCGCTCGATGCCCTTGCGCACCACGGCGCGCTGCTTGCGCGGGATCGCCTTGAGGTTCGCGTCGTCGCTCTCGGCGATGGCGCGGCGGAAAGTCACGTACAGCGCGTCACGCGCGCGCCAGTCTTCCGGCAGCGCCTTGTCTGCCGGGGCGTTCAGGTAGCGGAACTCGCAGGCAGTGGCACCGAGCTTGCTGCGCAGCGAGGCGGCGTGGCCGGCGAGCGTGCGCGCGGCGTCCGCGTTGGCGGCGAGCGGGCCGCCATAGACGCAGAACGGGCTGCTGATCAGCGTGTTGCCGAACAGGCGGGTCTTCACCTGCGCCAGCGGCAGCACGCCGACGATGGCGCCGTCCTGCTCGGCGGCGACGTAGTGGGTGCGGTGGGAGAACGCGGATTCGATGACGCGGCGCCAGGCGGCGAGGTGGAAGAAGGTGGCGTCAGGGCGCGCGTGGACGAAGGCGTCCCAGGCGGTGGTGTCGGAACCAAGGGGGATTAGCTTGATCATCGGGTAAGCAAGCAAGCAGTTCTTTTTTGAAAAAAAGAACCAAAAACCTGTTGTTCCCTTGGTCGCGCGTTGTGGGAAACTCCGCGACAGCAGGACCAAAGTCTTCTTGCTTCTTTTTTTTCAAAAAAAGAAGCGCTTGCCTTAGACTTCACGCGCAAGCTCCCCGGCAAACACCCGATCCACCCGCCCCCAATTGAAATCCCGCAACAGCTTCTGCACGCGCCCCGCCGTGTGCTGCACGTTCACGTAGTGCCGGAACCGCGCCATGGGCGGCGCGTCCGCCACGCGCGGCTGCCCAGGATCGATCTCCCAGGGGTGCGTGTAGAACATCCCTGCCCGCCCCGTGTTCACCCGGCGCAGGCCGGCGCGGAACAGCCGGTAGGGTAGCAGGCGAAAGTAACCGCCGCCCGAACACGGCAGGTTGCGGCCGCCCAGCCGCACGGTGGTCATCGGGATCTCCAGCAGCCGCCCGCCGGCCACGCGGTGCGGGATGCGCGGCGCGTCCGGCATGCCGTACAGGTCGTGGCGGATCGGGAAGGTGCTGGAGCTGTAGGCGTAGCCCTCGCCGGCCAGTACGCCGAACGCCCAGGGGTTGCGCGTGTTGATGGAAAATGTGGGCGCGCGGTAGCCGGACACCGCTACGCCGCCGACATCCTCCAGAAGCTTGCGCGCACGGCTTACGTCGTCGCGGAACTCGGCTTCGCTCTGCTCGTGCGCCAGGCGGTGAGCGTAGCCGTGGCTGGCGAGCTCGTGCCCGCCGGCGACGATGCGGCGCACCAGGCCAGCGTGGCGGTCGGCCACCCAGCCCAGCGTGAAGAAGGTGGCGGTAACGCCGGCATCGGCGAACATCTGCAGAAAGCGCTCGGTGTTGGCCTCCACCCGGCGCGGCAGGCTGTCCCAGTCGGCGCGCGCGATGGTGCCGGCAAAGGCCTGCACCTGGAACCAGTCCTCCACGTCCACCGTCATCGCGTTCAGTCTGCGCGTGTTCTGCGTGGGGAACATCAGAACCTCTTTACAGCGCCAATGACGACGCTCGACTGGTCGCCGCTCTGTCCGCGCAGCCCGGCGGCGGCGGCCGCAGACCCGCCGACATAGTAGTTGCCGCCGAAGCGGAGATAGGCGCTGAGCTGGCGGGGAAACGATTTCTCGATGCTGGCGGAGACGCTGATTTCGTCGCCGGAGCTGTTCGCGACCAGGCCGGTGCGGTTGCTGCCGTATTGCACGAAGCCGGTGAGGTCCAGCGTGTCGGTCAGCTGGTGCCGCTCGCTGATGTTGCCGAAGATGCCGCTGGTGCTGATCTGCGCAAGCTCGCCCACCTGGCGGCCCACCGGCGTGGTGGTCTCGCGCTGCACGGACAGGGTGACGGTGTCGTAGTCGCCCAGGTAGGTGGCCGTCAGGTTCAGCCGGGCCAGCCGGCTGAGGTTCTGGTTGGCGCCGAAGAAGTTGCTGCTGGTGAGCAGCGGGGCCGCCAGAAGGCCGGATGCCGCAGCGCCGGTGGTATCCGTGTTGCCGGAGAGCAGCGTGTTCTGCTGGTCCTGGTCGAAGGTGGAGATGCCCTCGGAGTAGCCGCCGAACACCCGTATCCGCGGGGAGGCCTGCACCGAGCCCTGGGCGTAGAACGAGCCGAACCCGTCGGTGTAGCGATATTCCACGGTGAGCGTGCTGCCGCGGGCGAAGGTCAGCTCGGCGCCGCCGGAGCCTATGGCGCCCACGTATTTGTAGGCGCTGCGCGGGTAGTCGAGATCCTCGAAGCCGGCCTCGCCCAGCAGGGTGATAAGGCGGGAGAGCGCGTAGCTGACGTCGTCGGTGCCCAGCACGCGGCGTCCGCCGGCCAGCGCGCCGGAACCGGAGTAGAACGAGCTGTCGAAACCAACCTTGTCGCGCAGGCGGGCCAGGTCCTCGCCGGTGGTGAAGTTGGCGTAGGCGCGGTCGGTGGAGAGGTTGGAGCTGCCGAACGCGCCGCCGTCCTGCAGCAGCGGGTTCTCCAGCACGGCGTTGCGGCCGCCGAGCAGGTTCGGCGCGTCGGTGGCGGTGTAGCTGTAGGCCACGCCCGCCTGCAGCGTGCCGGTGCCGCCGAAGGCGCGGGTGACGTAGGGCGAGACGGAGAAGCTGCTGACCGTCTCGCGCTCGTTCGGCGAGAGGGTGACGGTGGTGCCTGGCCCCGCGCCGCCGAACACCGCCTGCTGGCTGACCTGGCCGCGCGCGTCCAGGTACAGCCAGCCCGGCAGCGCGGTCACCAGGACGTCGCCGTTGCCCTGTTCCTGAACCTGCGAGAAGCCCGAGTTCTCAGCATAGATCTGGCCGGTCGGCGCGTAGTCGATGCTCGCCTGCACGCGCTGCGAGCTGTCCACGATGTCCAGCCGCGGCTGGATCAGGGTGATGAAGTCGCTGCCCGCATTGCGCGCGCCGGCTCCTGCAACGGCACCGGCGTTGTCGGTGTATTCCTCGGCCAGGCCCAGCTGACCGCTGACCTGCAAGCCCGGCGGCGAGACGCCGTGCGGTGCGGGCGGCGCGTCGCCGAAGGAGTCCAGCAGGTGCTCGCGCAAATCGGACACGCCGGGGTCCGTGCCGGTGCGCGGCAGCACGGTGTCGGTGGGGGTTGGGGTTTCGGGGACTTCCTGGGCTTGGGCGGCGGCAACCGGGACCAGAACAAAAAGCAAGCAAGCGGTTCTTTTTTGAAAAAAAGAACCAAAAAACTTTTGCGCCTCTAGGTGCGTGATGTTGGAACGACACGCCTCAGGGGCCCGCGACAGCGCAGACAAAAGTTTTTTGCTTCTTTTTTTCAAAAAAGAAGGCCTTCCTTACTTCGGCCGTTTCGGCGGCGGCGCGTTCGGCTTGGCATAGTACTCGCCAGTGTAACTATACGCTCCGAAGCTGGACCGATTGCGGCCGGCCTGCTTGTTCAGCAGCAGCACCACCTTCGGGCAGGCCTTCACCATCTCAAGCGCCGCTTCCAACTCGCTGCGCTGGGTGCGGCCGGCTTCGACCACCATCATCACCTGCGAGACCACCGGCGCCAGCACGCTGGGGTCGCTGGTGGCCAGCAGCGGGCCGGTGTCGATCACCACGGTGGAACCGGCGAAGTGGCGCGACAGCAGCTCGGCGGCCGACGGCAAAGGCTGGCTCCGCTTGCCCGGCTCGAGCCCGGCCTGCGCGTCGCCGAGCGGCAGGATCGACAGGCCCGGCACCGGTGTGCCCACCACCAGCCGCTCGGGGTCGATCGTGTCGTCGGCGGCGAGGTCGAGCAACCCGGGTGTGCCGGCCAACCCGATCAGCTCGGACAGGCAGCGCACCTTGGCGTCGGCATCGACCAGCAGCACCGGGCGCGAGCCGGTGCGCGCCAGCGAGGCGGCGATGTTCAGGGCGGCGAAACTCTTGCCCTCGGCAGGGCGCGTGCTGGTGATCAGCACCGTGTTGCCGCAGCGTTCGCCCGCGGCGATCGAGCCCTTCACCACGCTGTGCAGGCGCGAGGCGGCGATGCGGAACTCGTCGCCGAGCCGGGTGCGGCCCTCGGTCTCGATAATCAGGCCGGCGCGGGCCATGTCGGCCAGCGTGCGCGGGGTGCTCTCGGTCAGCATGTGGGGAATGTGCAGATCCATTAAAGGCGCTGCGTGTAATG
This sequence comes from Acetobacteraceae bacterium, assembly GCA_965198755.1. Classification (GTDB taxonomy): domain Bacteria; phylum Pseudomonadota; class Alphaproteobacteria; order Acetobacterales; family Acetobacteraceae; genus BOG-908. The sequence goes on along the minus strand of OZ240673.1, from coordinate 354,403 downwards.
CAGCAGCACGCCGCCGCAGACCACGACCAGCAGCCCGAGCGCCGAGCCGAACACCGCGGCGTGGCGCAGCCGCATCGACAGCGTCGGCGGCAGCACCGCCAGCGAGATGGCGCCGATCACCGGCCGGCCCATCGCCCGCAGGTCGATAGTTGTGTGGAACGATTGGTCCAGCGTCATCATGCCGACCACGACACCCACGCCGGCGGCGAGCCCGGCCAGCAGCACGGCCACCGAGAGCAGCACCCGGGCCGGGGCCACCGGACGCTGCGGCACGATCGGCGGGTCGATGATCACCATCTTGACGTTGTTGGCGCGCACCTGTGCGGCGGTCGCGATGCGCATGCCCTCGCGGCGGGCCAGCAGCTCGTCGTAGTTCTTGCGCAGCACGTCGTAGTCGCGGTTGAGGTTGATGTAGCGCGCTTCCAGGTTGGGCGCGCCGTGGGCGACCGCGTCCAGCCGGTCGCGCTCGTGCGTCGCGTCGGCGATCTGGCGCTGCAGGCTGTCGATCAGCGCGTCGGTCTCCACCAGCCGCAGCTTCAGCTGCTCGTAGACCGGGTTGGGCGCGGACTTGCCGCCGGAGGCGGCCTGCGCCGGCTTGTCATCGGTGTGGCGCAGGCTCTCCACCGTGCGCTTCTGCGAGACCACCTCGGGGTAGGCGTCGGTGTAGACCTGCTGCAGCTCGCGCAGTTTCTGCTCGGCGGCGCGCAGCGAGGTGTGCGGGTCGAAGCCGCCGCCGGACGCGGCTTCCGTCACCACCACCTGCTGCGTGGTGGCGAGCTCGCGGGCCAGCAGCACGCGGCGGGACTTGGCGTCCGACAGCTGGCCGGAGAGCGACGTCACCTGGCCGCGCGCCTGTTCCAGCCGGTTCACCCCGCCGCCGTCGCCCGGCAGCAGGTCGACGTATTTGGTGCGGAACTCGGCGCGGGCGTGCTCGGCATCGCGCAGCTGGCGCTCGTAACTGGCGATCTGCTCGTCGAGAAAGGCGCCGGCTTTTTCGTAGTCGTCGCGGTTGTCGCCGGCGCGGTTCTCGATGTAGCTGGCCAGCACCGCCTGCACTACGTCGAAGGCCAGCTGGCGGTCAGGGTTGCGGAAGGCAATCGAGAAGATGTTGTGCGACTGGGTGCCGACCTTGATGATCGCACCCAGCCGGCTGACCATCTGCTCCATGTCCGAGGCGGTGTGGGTGTCCAGCGAGAGGTCGGTCTTGGCGATGATCTTCTCGAGGTTCGGCCGCGAGAGAAGCGTGTGCTGCAGAAGGTCGATCTGGTCCATCGTGGACGTGTCGGTGGCGATGCCGTGCAGCAGCGGCGTGAGCACCGCGTCCGCATCGATGTAGACGCGCGCGCTGGCCTCGTATTGGTTCGGCAACGAGGCGACCGCCAGCCAGCCGGCCAGGCACACCAGCCAGGCGGCGGCGACACCCCACCACCGCCGGCGCCAGGCGAGGCCGCCGTAACGGCCTGCCAGATCCTGCAACGATTCCATCGGACACCCTAGTCTGGCAACAGACTGCTAGAAAAAGCTTTGCGGAATGATAAGCGTGTCACCCGGACGCATCTGCACGTTCTGCGTGATGTCGCCGTCCTTGATCAGGTCGGAGAGGTGCACGTGAATGCGCTGCGCGGCCCCGCCCTCACGGCGCACGATCACCGCGCGGTTGCCGGCGGCGAACTTGGTGAGCCCCTTCGTGGCGATCATCACGTCGAGCAGGCTGAGGTTGTCGCGGTACGGGATCGCCTGCGGGTCGGTCGCCTCGCCGATCACCCGCACCTGGCGGTCGAGCGGTCCCTGGAAGCTGCGGACCATCACCGTCACGTTCGGATCCTGGACGTATTTCTTCAGGCTTGCGGCGATGTCGGCGCCGAGCTGGGTCGGCGTCTTGCCGGCGGCCACCACGTCGGGCACCAGCGGGACGGAGATGCGGCCGTCCGGGCGCACCGGCAACTCGGTGACCGAGAGCGGCGGCGCCTCGTAGACGAAGATCGACAGGATGTCGCCCGGCCCGATCACGTATTGATTGCCCGTCACCTGACCATCCGCGACAGCCTGCTGGCTCGAAGCGGCGGCCGCCGGCGCGGCACGCACGGTGCTGCAGGCGCCGCACAGCAGGGCCAACGCCAGGACGGCGCCGCAACGTTGCGGGGTCCGCAGCACCGGCCTGGAGACAGCTGGTTTGGTCCACGTAACGGTGCAGCGCCCGGTCATCTTGTTGGTCGCCTTGAGCGGTGATGCGCCACGCGGCCCCGCAGGGACGCCAGGCGCGTTGGTTCCGTATCTAAAACTAGGCAGCATTGCAATCAAGCTCTGAAAATGAGGCAACTTCACCACCGGAAGTGGCGGCGGCGGCACGCTTTGCTGCCGGACGTTAGGCTCTCGTGCCTATATTCGCAACGATCGCGCGCGCCGGGCCGCCTGCCGCACCGGCGCGCCGGTGACACCGGCAAGCAAAACGATCCGGCCCGGCAGCAAGCCGTTTCAATTCGCCCGCGTCGTGAAGTAGGATGACGCCAACAACGCCGTTACGAGAAGGCACACCATGCGTCAGGCAGATCGTGCGTAAGGCCCTGGCAATCGGCCTCCCCGTCCTCGCTCTGGCGGCGGCGTCCGGCCTGTGGTTCAAGCTGCACTCCGGCAACCCGATCGCGTCGGCCAAGCGCGAGATGGCGCGGTCCAACATGCGCGGCGCCGAGCAGTACCTGCGCCAGGCGATCCACCGCCACCCAAACAGCCCCGAGGCCGCCTTCCTGCTGGGCGAGGTGGACCTCGCCTTGGGCAACCCGCAGGGCGCCGAGCTGGAGCTGCGCCGCGCCCAGGATCGCGGCTACCCGCCCGCGCCGGTCGTGCTGCCGCTGGGCCAGGCCTACCTCGAGCAGCGGCATTTCGACCAGGTGCTGGCCGATTTCCGCGTGGAGCGCGCCCCGCCGGGCACGCGCGGCGACGTGCTGACCATCCGCGCCGCCGCCCAGGTCTCGCTCGGCGACGTGCGCGGCGCGCAGGCTAGCATCGCGCAGGCAGAGGCCGCCTCGCCCAACGAACACCAGACGCTGCTGACCGCCGCCCGCATCGCCATGGAGACCGGCGATGTCGACGGTGCCGCCGCGCGGGCCGCCAAGCTGCTCGCCGCCGAGCCGAACCAGCCCGACGCTAAGCTGCTGCAGGCGGAGATCGCCATGCGCCGCAACGACCCGGCGGCCGCGCTCAGGCTGGCGCAGTCCGTGCTGGCCGCCACGCCGGTGCGGCTGGACGCCCGCCTGATCGAGGCGCGCGCCGAGGCCGCGCTGAACCAGCCGGACCATGCGCGCGAGTCCCTGCGCCGCGTGCTGGCCGGCGCGCCGCAGAACGTCGGCGCCAACTTCCTCGGCGCCATGCTCGCCGTCCAGCAGGGCGACTACGCCGCGTCCGACACCATGCTGACCCGCATCGGCACCGCGCTGGGCGACCTGCCGCACGGCTTCTACTTCCTCGCCGTTACCAAGCTCGGCCTGGGCCAGCCGGCGCAGGCCGAGGAGGCGGCCACCAAGTTCCTCGCCCGCAAGCCGGACGATGTCGGCGGGTTGAAGCTGCTCGCCTTCATCGACCTGGCACGCAACCACCCCGAGGAGACGCTGGCGCTGCTGCATGCCAGCGCGCTGGCCCAGGTCGCCGACGCCGACACGCTGGACCTGACCGGCCGCGCGCTGGCCATGCGCGGCGACCTCAAGGGTGCCCAGGCCGATTTCAGCAAGGCGGCCAGCCTGGCGCCGCGCGACGTGCAGATCCTCAACCGGCTGGCCGCCGCCGAACTGTCCCTCGGCGACACCCGGGCTGCCGAGGCCGAGCTGACCCGCTCGCTGGCGATCGCGCCCAACCAGCGCTTGGCCGGCGAGGCGATCGTGCAGGCCGCACTGGCCCGCGGCGACGTGGCCGCCGCCACCCGTGACGTGGAGCAGCTACGCACGCGCGTCGGTGACGCCGAGGAGGTGGGCGTGCTGGCCGCCCAGGTGCGCATCGCCGGGCTGGACATGGACGGCGCCGAGACGCAGCTGCACGACGTGCTGCGCCGCTTCCCCGACAGCCGCGCCGCCACGCTCAACCTCGTGCGCATCTACAGCCTGCGCGGCGAGGAGGCACAGGCCGTGCACCTGCTCGAGGACCTGCTGCACCGCCATCCCGACGACCTCGGCGCGCTGAACGTTCTGCTGCCGTCGCTGTTCGCCGACCACCAGCCCGACCGCGCCTTGGCCGCGGCAGAGGCGGCGCACGCCGCCGCACCCGGCGACATCGGCATCACCGCCGCACTCGCCGGCACCTACGTGCGCGCCAAGCAGACCGCGCGCGCGGTCGCCCTGCTGGACCGTGCCAGCGCCGGGACCGACCCGCAGCTCGAGATGCTGCGCGCGCGCGTTCTGGCCACCGACGGCCAGACCGACCAGGCCGAGCAGGCCTACCGCGCCGCCCTGCGCGGCGCCCCGGGCGACGTCCGCGTGCGCGCCGAGCTGGCCGCCCTGCTGGTCCGCGCCAAGCGTGCGGACGAGGCCCGCGACCTGGTCCGCGAGGGCCTGCAGGCCAGCCCGGGCAACGCGCTGCTGCTGGGCGCGCTGGTCGGCATCGACCTCAAGCAAGGCGGCATCCAGGCCGCGCTCGCCACCGCGGCCAGGCTGAGCCACGACCCGCAGAACCTGCCCGCCGCCCGCACGCTGGCCGGCGACGCCCTGGTCAGCGCCGGCGACACATCCCAGGCCGCCGCCGCCTTCCTGGCCGCCTACCAGGCGAACCCGTCGGCCGAGCTGGCCGGCAAGACCGCCACCGCGCTGTCGAAAGCCGGCCATGACGACCAGGCGATCGCCCTGCTGGCCGCCTGGACGGCGCAGCACCCGGACGACGCGACCTCACTCTCGGTGCTGGGCTCGCTGGAGATCACCACCGGCAAGCTGGCCGACGCGGACCGCCACCTCACCGCCGTGCTGGCCCTGCGCCCGCCCGACACCGCGACGCTGAACAACCTGGCCTGGCTGAAGCAGCAGGAGGGCGATGCCGCGTCCGCCCGGGTGCTGGCCGAGCGCGCCTACTTCCAGGCGCCGGCGCCCGAGGTGGCGGACACGCTGGGCTGGATACTGGCACGCCAGGGCGACACCGCGCGCGCCCTGCCGCTGCTTTCCCAGGCGGCGGCCGGCCAGCAAGGGCCGAGCGCCGCGCCGACGGCGTATCATTACGCATGGGTGTTGAACGCGGTCGGGCGGCGGGACGAGGCGAAGAAGGAGTTGGCTGTCTCGTTGAGTCCGGCTGCGACGTTTTCGGAGAAGAAGGATGCGGAGACGCTGATGGGGAGCCTGAAGTGAAGCAAGAATCTTCTTTTTCTGAAGAAAAAGAAGCAAAAAGACTTTTGTACGGCTGTCGCGGACCTCTCCGCACGGCGTACCCCAGAGACCAAAAGTTTTTTGGTTCTTTTTTTCAAAAAAGAACTGCTTGCTTGCTTTGAACCTGCTCGTCTTCACCACCCTCTACCCAAACGCCGCCCACCCCAACCACGGCGTCTTCGTCGAGAACCGCTTGCGTCACCTGGTCGGCACCGGCCAGGCCACCGCGCAGGTCCTTGCCCCCGTGGTCCGCTTCCCCGGCCGCGCCGTGCCCGCCGAGGAGCAGCGCCACGGCCTGCGCGTGCTGCACCCGCGCTGGCTCTCGGTCCCCGCCATCGGCATGCGCGTGGCACCCTGGCTGCTCTACCGCACCGCCGCGCGCAGCCTGGCCCGGCTGCTGGCGCAGGGCGCCCGCTTCGACGCCATCGACGCGCACTACTTCTACCCGGACGGCGTGGCCGCCACCTGGCTCGGCCGGCGCTTCGGCCTGCCGGTGGTGATCACTGCCCGCGGCTCCGACGTGACACAGTTCCCCGACTACCCCGCGGCAAGGCGGATGATCCTGCGGGCGGCGGCGGACGCGGCGCACGTAGTCACCGTCAGCGCCGGCTTGCGGGAGGCGCTGGTGGCGCTGGGGGCGGACGCGGCCAGGATCACCGTTTTGCGCAACGGGGTGGATCTCGCCGTCTTCCGGCCGCTCGACGGTGCCGAAGCGCGGCAAAGGTGGACCGTGCAAGGCCCCACGCTGGTCTCGGTAGGTGCGCTGATCCCGCGCAAGGGGCACGCGCTGACCATCGAGGCGCTGACCCGCCTGCCCGGCTGGAGCCTGCTGATCGCCGGCGAGGGCCCCGAGCGCGTCCGGCTGCAGGCGCTGGCGGCGCAGCTGGGCGTGGCGGACAAGGTGCGGCTGCTCGGCAGCCTGCCGCACGCGGAGCTGGCCGGGCTATATAGCGCGGCAGACCTGTCGGTGCTGTCCTCGGAGCGGGAAGGCTGGGCCAACGTGCTGCTGGAATCGATGGCGTGCGGCACCGCCGTGGTGGCCAGCCCGATCCCCGGCAACCCGGAAGTGGTGGCGGCACCCGAAGCCGGCGTGATCGCGCGTGCCCGCACTCCAGAGGCGATCGCCGAGGCGGTGCTGGCCTGGCAGAAAGGATCCGTCTCCAGGGCGGCGACGCGCGCCTATGCCGAACGTTTCGGCTGGGAGGAGACGAGCGCGGGGCAGCTCGCCATCTTCGACAGGGTCGTAAAACCAGCGAACGAGGATGCTGACCCGTTGAAGGCAAGGCAAGCGGTTCTTTTTTGAAAAAAAGAACCAAAAAACTTTTGTTCCCTGGAGTACCCGCTGCAGAAACCTCCGCGACAGCAGGGACAAAAGTCTTTTGCTTCTTTTCTTCAGAAAAGAAGGCCTTGCTTTCCTTGCTTCCGAGGCCGGCATGAAAAAAGGCCGGTCTCCCGGCCCTCTCTCAGCAGCTCGTTGGATGCCGGCCAGGCCTCAGCCCCGGTGCTCCTCCGGATGTCCACCGGCCGGCCGCGGCGCCGGGCGGGGTGCCGGACGCGGCGCCATCGGACGTGGTGCTGCCACTGGGCGGGGTGCTGCCATAGGACGCGGTGCGGCCATCGGACGTGCTTCCGGCCGAGCAGCGGCCGGACGCGCTTGCGGACGGACGCCGGCAGGCCGGGCCTGGGTGCGCTCCGCGGCGGGGTTGGCGCGTTCGCCTGCCGTGTTGGCCCGCTCGCCGGCATTGTTGACGCGCTCGCCGGCGGTGTTGGCGCGCTCACCGTGGGTGTTGGCCCGCTCGGCTGCGGTATTGGCGCGCGTTTCGTTGGCGTTGGCGCGGGTCTCTGCCGCGTTGGCGCGCGTCTCGGCCGCGTTGGCGCGGGTCTCGGCCGCGTTGGCGCGCACCACGCCGGGGCCGCTGAACTGGCCCGGGTGCTGCACGGCGGCCACCGCCGGCGCGCCGTGGTTCACCGAGGCACGGAACTGCGGGTTGCCCGCAGCGGCCGTCCGGTTCTGCAGCTGCGCCGCGGTCGGCTGCACGTGCTGCTCGCGGGCGAAGCTCGCCTCCTGCGGCGACGGCCGCACGCCCACGCCGCCCGGTCCGTTGAAGCTGACCCGGTTGATGGTGGTGTTGTTGATGATGGTGCGGTTGAACGTGTTCACGTGCACGCCGCCGAAGAAACGGCCGCCGCCATACGCCGCCTCGTTGTAGGCGAATCCGCCGCCGCGCCACTCGCCGCCGAAGAAGCCGCCGCCGGTGTAGCCGAAACCGTAGTTGATGCCGCCGTAGAAGCCGACATGCGGGCCCCAGTAGCCGGCGTTGAAGCGGTAGAAGCCGCCGACGAAGCCCCAGTAGCCGGGCGTCCACAGCAGGCCAACGGACGGCGGCTGCACCCAGGTGCCGGGCACCCAGTAGTAGCCGGCCTCACCGTATTCCCAGTAGCCGGGGGTGAAGAGGTAGCCCGGGCCGGGCAGCGGCGGCGGCTCGTAGACGGGCAGCGCCGGCGGCGCGATGTTGATGTTCAGCCCGATGCCGATGCCGATCTGCGCGTGCGCCGGCGTGGGCGCCAGCACGGCGGGAGCGGCTGCCAGGCCGATGGCCAAAGCGGGCAGCGCTGCCCACACGGTCGTTTTGAGGGCAAGTCGGAGCGGGCGCATTGCGGTGTCCTTGTTCGTGGGTCTGGCGAAATTGGTCAGGTCTGAGGTCTGTTACAATAAGGCCCCGGCAGCTCTTGTGTGTCGAAATGAGGCCGAGGTTTCAGGGTGTTACCTAGTATCTCGGCGCGTGAACGCTGAGATCGCTGTGATCGCGCTGCGGTTGCATCGATTTTGGCGGAGAAGCAAGCGGTTCTTTTTTGAAAAAAGAACCAAATAACTTGTGGTCCCGTCGGGCATGCTGTGGTGACGCATCTCGTTTCAGCCGTCCGCGACAGCGCGCGCAAAGCTTTTCGCTTCTTTTCCTCGAAAAAGAAGGCGCTTGCTTCTCTTCCCCGGATCAGTCTTTACGCCAGTCGCAGCCCAGGGAGATCGGCGGTTGATACAGGATGATACGCAGCCCGTGCGCCTGGTCGTCTGGGACCTAGACGACACCTTCTGGCACGGCACGCTCAGCGAAGGCGGCATCGCCTACCGGCGCGACCTGCACGACGTGGTGGTTACCCTCGCCCGACGCGGCATCGTCAGCTCCATTTGCTCGAAGAACGATCCGGCTCCGGTGCGCGCCGAGCTGGAGCGCCAGGGCATCTGGGACTACTTCGTCTTCTCGAGCATCGACTGGAGTGCCAAGGGACCGCGGCTCGCCGGCCTGGTCGATGCCGTGCAGCTGCGCGCGCCCACCATCCTGTTCATCGACGACAACCCGATGAACCTCGCCGAGGCACAACATTACGTACAAGGCATCCAGGTCGCCGACGCCGCCTGCGCCGCCGGCCTGCTGGACGACCCGCGCCTGGCCGGCAAGGACGATGCCGGGCTGACCCGCCTGGCGCAATACCAACTCTTACAGCGCCGTCACATCGAGGCGAGCGTGGCCGGCGACAACACTGCTTTCCTGCGCGGCAGCGACATCCGCGTCAGCATCGAGCACGACCTCACGCCGCATCTCGACCGCGCGGTCGAGCTGATCAACCGCACCAACCAGCTCAACTACACCAAACAGCGCCTGCCGGAAGACCCGGCGGAGGCGCGCGCCGCGTTGGCCGCCCAGCTGCTGGATTTCCGCCTGCAGGCCGGCATCCTGCGCGTGCGCGACCGGTACGGCGACTACGGCTATTGCGGCCTCTACGTCGTCGCCACTGGGGCCTCGCGCCGGCGGCTGGTGCAGTTCTGCTTTTCCTGCCGGGTCCTGGACATGGGGGTGCAGACCTGGCTGTGGCGGCGGCTCGGCAAGCCGTTGCTGCGCACGAGCGGCGAGGTGGCCGCGCCCGTCGACCAGCCGGGGGAGGTGGACTGGATCACGCTGGAGGCGCCCGACGGTCCGGCCACGCGGGAGTCGCCGCGCGCCGGGCCGGACCACGTCTACGCCCGCGGCGGCTGCGACCTGGCCGCCGTCACCCACTATTTCGGGCTGTCCGAAGGCAGTGTGGTCAGCGAGCTCAGCGCCGCACGCCAGGGCACCGTGGTTCTGTGGCACCACTCCATGTTCGCGCGCTACGCCATCGAGGGCGTGCATCCGGCAGAGATGGAGGCGTTCCGTCTGCTGGGCTACCAGGACGGCGCGTTCGACAGCTACCTCGCCCGCCTGGCGCGCGGTGAGGCCCAGGTCTCGCAGGCCCAGCCGGAGCACGCCGGCGCACGCAGCCTGTGGGTGCTCAGCTTCTGGTCCGACCTGTCCGCCAGGCTGTACCGCCACCGCGCCACCGGGGCGATGCTGCCGCTGGCGGTAGCCGGCGGGCTGATCCCGCCGCAGCGCCCGGCCGGCGCGCGCGACGTGCCGGGCGACCAGGCCCTGGTCGCGCGCATCGCCGAAAATTTCGAGTTCGTCGGCGCCACGCCGGAAGCCGATTACCGCCGCAACTTGCGCCTGCTCCTGCAACTGGCACCGCGCGGCACGCAGGTGTTCATCCTGCTGGCCCAGGAGGCGCGGCCGGGACGCGACGGCATGGTCTCGGTGCAGCCGCGCAACCGGACCTTCAACGAATGGACGCGCCAGGTGGCGGGCGACTTTGCCAACGTCACCACGCTGCCGATGGAGGAGTTCCTGACGTCGCAGGACGATCTGCTCGAGGGAACACATTACGATCGGATGGTATACTACCGGATCTACGAGCGTATCATGCGGGGCGTGGAGGCTGTGGCGGCTTGAGCAGGCAAGCAGTTCTTTTTTGAAAAAAAAACCAAAAAACTTTTGTCTCCGCTGTCGCGCGCTCACCGGAAAGAACCGCGACAGCCGCGACAAAAGCTTTTTGCTTCTTTTTCTCGAAAAAGAAGGCCTTGCTTTCTTCTTTAGGAACACTCCTTGGACCACGCCCCCCTAGCCCGCCACGCCATGGCCTACGTGCTCGCCGGCGGCCGCGGCAGCCGGCTGATGGAGCTGACCGACATCCGTGCCAAGCCCGCCGTCTATTTCGGCGGCAAGTCGCGCATCATCGATTTCGCCCTGTCCAACGCAATGAACTCCGGCATCCGCCACATCGGCGTCGCCACGCAGTACAAGGCGCACAGCCTGATCCGCCACCTGCAGCGCGGCTGGAACTTCTTCCGCCCCGAGCGCAACGAGAGCTTCGACATCCTGCCCGCGTCGCAACGCGTGACCGAAACGGGCTGGTACGCCGGCACCGCCGACGCTGTGTTCCAGAACATCGACATCATCGAGAGCTACGCGCCGCATCACATCGTGCTGCTGGCCGGCGACCACGTCTACAAGATGGACTACGAGCCGATGCTGCAGCTTCATGTCGAGCAGCGCGCGCAGGTCACCGTCGGCTGCATCGAGGTGCAGCGCGCGGAGGCCAGCGGCTTCGGCGTGATGGCGGTGGACGCGACCGACCGGATAACCGCCTTTCTGGAAAAACCCGCAGACCCGCCCGGCATGCCTGGCAACCCCGATCGTTGCCTGGCCAGCATGGGCATCTACGTCTTCGAGACCTCGTTCCTGTTCGAGATCCTGCGCCGCGACGCGGCCCTGCCCGGCTCCACGCATGATTTCGGCCACGACATCATCCCCTACCTCGTCGCGCACGGCCGCGCGGTGGCGCACCGCTTCGAGCAGTCCTGCGTGCGCACCACGCCGAGCAGCCCGGCCTACTGGCGCGACGTCGGCACGCTGGACGCCTACTGGGAAGCCAACATCGACCTCACCGACTTCGTGCCCGGCCTGGACCTCTACGACCACAACTGGCCGATCTGGACCTACGGCGAGATAGTCCCGCCGGCCAAGTTCATCCACGACGAGGCACGCCGGCGCGGCGCCGCGGTCAGCTCGATGGTGTCGGGCGGCTGCATCGTGTCGGGAACCGAGGTGCGGCAGTCGCTGCTGTTCACCGGCGTGCGCACGCATTCCTACGCGCGCATCGACCAGGCGGTGGTACTGCCTTACGTGGAGATCGGCCGCCACGCGCGGCTGACAAAGGTGGTGGTCGACCGCGGCGTGCAGGTGCCCCTCGGCCTGGTGGTGGGCGAGGACCCGGCGCACGACGCGGCCCGTTTCCGCCGCAGCACCGGTGGCGTGTGCCTGATCACCCAGCCGATGATCGACGCGCTGCGGGCGTGAGGCAGCCGGCGATGCGCGTGCTGTCGGTGGCGTCCGAAGCCTACCCGCTGGTGAAAACGGGTGGGCTGGCGGACGTGGTGGGCGCACTGCCGGCGGCACTGGCCGCGCACGAGGTGGAGGTGCGCACGCTGCTGCCTGGCTACCCGGCGGTAATGGCGGCCCTGCAGGGCGCGCTGACCGTGTGGGCGGCGGACGGCTACTTCGACGGACCAGCGCGCCTACTGGCCGGCCGCGCCGGCGGGCTGGACCTGTTCGTGCTGGACGCGCCCCACCTCTACGCCCGCCCCGGCAACCCCTACGTGGCGCCGGACGGGGCCGACTGGCCGGACAACCCGCAGCGTTTCGCCGCCCTGGCCTATGCGGCCGCGCTGATCGGCCAGGGCGCCGTAGGCCGAGGCGCCGCCGGCGGAACGGCGGCAGGGGGCGCGGCGGGCGAAGCAGAGGCGGGCGAAGCAGCGGCGGGCTGGCTGCCGGACGTGGTGCACGCGCATGACTGGCAGACGGGTTTGGCGCCGGCCTACCTGGCGCTGGCCGGCGGGCGCCGGCCCGGCACCGTGTTCACGCTGCACAACCTCGCCTTTCAGGGCCAGGTGCCCGCAAGCCTGCTGGCCGAGCTGCGCCTGCCGGCAAGCGCCTACACCCCGGACGGCGTCGAGTACTACGGCGCAATCGGCATGCTGAAAGCCGGGCTGCGCTACGCCGACCGCATCACCACCGTCTCGCCCAGCTACGCCGCCGAGATCTGCACGCCAGAGGGCGGCATGGGCATGGACGGCCTGCTGCGCGCGCGCGCCGGCGTGCTGACCGGCATCCTCAACGGCATCGACACCGCCGTGTGGGACCCCGAGACCGACGCCCAACTGCCGGCGCGCTACAGTGCCGGCGCCCGCTCCGGACGCGCGGCCTGCAAGGTCGCGCTGCAAACGCGCTTCGGCCTGACGCCCGGCCGCACCACGCTGCTGTTCGGCGTGGTCAGCCGACTGTCCGACCAGAAAGGCCTCGACCTGCTGCTGGAGTGCCTGCCGGTGCTGCTGGAGCACGGCGCGCAGCTCGCCCTGATCGGCTCCGGCGACCCTGGCCTGCAGGATGGCTTCTTCCGGTCCGCACGCGCCCACGCCGGCCAGGTCGGCGTGCTGCTCGGCTACGACGAGCCGTCCGCCCACCTGCTGCAGGCCGGCAGCGATGCGGTGCTGGTGCCCTCGCGCTTCGAACCCTGCGGGCTGACGCAGCTCTGCGCCCTGCGCTACGGCGCGGTGCCGGTGGTCAGCCGGGTGGGCGGCCTGGCGGACTCGATCATCGACGCCAACGCCGCCGCCCTGGCCGCGTGCGTGGCCACGGGGGTGCAGTTCGCGCCGGTGACAGCGGCGGCGCTGGCGGGTGCCATCCGGCGCACGGCGGCGTTGTGGCAGGATCGGCGGGCCTGGGTGACGATGCAGGCGCGCGGCATGCGGACGGACGTGTCCTGGGCGGGGCCGGCAGGCGCTTATGCCGGGGTTTATGAGGAAGCGAGAAAGCAAGCAGTTCTTTTTTGAAAAAAAGAACCAAAAAACTTTTGACTTCGCTGTCGCGCGCTCGCCGGAAACGCCGCGACAGCCTTGCTTTCTTGAAGAAAACGCGCTTTTGCTCCCTCGTCAGGCGCGCGCTAACCTCCCGCCATGAACGCCATCACCCCACCCGCATGGACCGCAGCCACGGTCCGCGCCCTGCTCGACACCCCCTTCACCGAACTGGTGTTCCGCGCCGCCTCCGTGCACCGCCAGCACTTCAACCCGACCCAGGTCCAGATCAGCACGCTCCTGTCCATCAAGACCGGCGGCTGTCCGGAAGACTGCGCCTATTGCCCGCAGAGCGCGTCCTACGAGGCGGGCGTCCCCGCCTCCAAGCTGATGGACGTGGACTCCGTGCTCGCCGAAGCGCAGGCCGCGCGCGACGCCGGCGCCTCGCGCTTCTGCATGGGCGCCGCCTGGCGCTCGCCAAAGGAACGCGACCTCGACGCCGTCTGCGCCATGGTGGAAGGCGTGCGCGCGCTGGGCATGGAAACCTGCGTGACGCTGGGCATGCTGACCGCACCGCAGGCGGCCCGCCTGCACGACGCAGGCCTGGACTACTACAACCACAACCTCGACACCTCGCCCGAACATTACGGCGACATCATCACCACCCGCACCTACCAGGACCGCCTGGACACGCTGGCCCACGTGCGCGACGCCGGCATCAACGTGTGCTGCGGCGGCATCGTCGGCATGGGCGAGGACGCATCCGACCGCGCCGGCCTGATCGCCACCCTGGCCAGCCTGCCCAAACACCCGGAAAGCGTGCCGATCAACGCGCTGGTCCGCGTGGAAGGCACACCGCTGGCGCACGCAGCGCCGATCGACGCGATCGACTTCGTGCGCGTCATCGCGGCCGCACGGATCACCATGCCGAGCTCTTACGTGCGCCTGTCGGCCGGCCGCGAGGCGATGAGCGACGAGGCGCAGGCGCTTTGTTTCCTGGCCGGCGCCAACTCGATATTTTATGGACCTAGGCTGCTGACGACGGCCAATCCTGCGGCCGAGCGGGACCGTTCGTTGCTTGAGCGGCTTGGTATGTCGGCAAGCAAGTAAGGCCTTCTTTTTTGAAAAAAAGAAGCAAAAAACTTTTTTCACGGCTGTCGCGGAGTCTCCCACACGGCGCGACAACGGAGACAAAAGCTTTTTGGTTCTTTTTCTCGAAAAAGAACTGCTTGCTTCCTTGAACCACCTCTGGCGCCCCTACACCCAGATGCAAGGCGCAGCACCCCCGCTGAAAGCCGCCAGCACACACGGCTGCATCATCACGCTGGAAGACGGCCGAGAGCTGATCGACGGCATCGCGTCCTGGTGGACCGCGTGCCACGGCTACAACCACCCGCACATCGCGCACGCCGTGCAGGCGCAGCTCGCGCGCATGCCGCACGTGATGTTCGGCGGCCTCACGCACGAGCCGGCGGAACAGCTCGCAGCGCGGCTGGCGGCACTACTGCCCGGCAACCTGAACCACGTGTTCTTCGCTGACAGCGGCTCGGTCGCCGTGGAAGTGGCGATGAAGATGGCCGCGCAATACTGGCTGAACCGGGGCGTGCGCACGCGGCGGCGCTTCCTGGCATTCACCGGCGGCTACCACGGCGACACTTTCGCCACCATGGCCGTGTGCGATCCTGAGGAGGGCATGCACGCCCTCTACCGCGGCCTGCTCGCCGAGCACGCCATCCTGGACCTGCCGCGCGACGCTCACTCCACCGCGCGGTTCGACAGCTTTCTCGACGAGCACGCCGACGCGCTGGCCGGCATCCTCGTCGAACCGATGGTGCAAGGCGCCGGCGGCATGGTCTTCCACGACGCGAGCGTGCTGCGGCACCTGCGCCGCGCCGCCGACGCGCACGGGCTGCCGCTGATCTTCGACGAGATCTTCACCGGGTTTGGCCGCACCGGCACGATGTTCGCGTGCGAGGCGGCCGGCGTGGTGCCGGACATCATCACGCTGTCCAAGGCGCTGACCGGCGGCACCATGGCGCTATCGGCCGCGGTGGCGCGCACCCACGTCTTCGAGGCGTTCCTCTCGGCCAAGCCAGCCCACGCGCTGATGCACGGGCCAACCTACATGGCCAACCCGCTGGCGTGTGCGGCGGCACTCGCCAGCCTCGACCTGTTCGAGAGCGAGCCGCGCCTGGACCAGGTGGCGCGCATCGAGCGGCAGCTGGCCAAGGAGCTCGCCTCCTGCGCCGGTATGCCAGGCGTGCGCGACGTGCGTGTGCGGGGGGCGATCGGGGTTGTCGAACTGCAGCGGATTGCCAACCTTGAGGCTCTCAAGGCGATGCTGGTGGACCAGGGTGTCTGGATTCGCCCGTTCGGCCGGACGCTCTATCTTACGCCGTCCTTCACCATCACGCCGGCGCAGCTGACGCAACTTACCGGCGCGGTGTCGCATGCCGTTCAACACGCGGGGCAATAATGGACTACCTGCAATACATGCGCCGGCCGGGAAGGCAGTTGGCGATCATCGCTGCCGTGCTGGCGATCAACGGCGGCATTCTGTGGGTTCTGCTGCAGTGGCAGGTCTACACGCCGGCAAAACCGGACGGGCTGATCCACGTAACCATCGTGCCAAAATATATGCCGCGGCAAGGCCCAGGTAAGTAGTCGCGGACGATTTCTACCAAGTTTGCCAAATGCCGAGCTGTGACAAGCAAAGCAAGCAGTTCTTTTTTGAAAAAAAGAACCAAAAAACTTTTGTTCCCTTGACCGCGCGTTGAGGGAGACGCCGCGACAGCAGAACCAAAAGTCTTTTGCTTCTTTTCTTCAGAAAAGAAGGCCTTGCTTTCTTCTCCTACAAAGCACGCCAAACGCTCGTGAACTTGCCTGCCCACGCAAGCCACGTTCTCCACCCATAGCCCCCACACAAAGGGATTTTAGCAATGACCCCGCCCATCACCCGACGGGACCTGATCGGCACCACCGCCGCGATAGCCGCCTTTCCGGTCGTCGACTTTGCCGCCGAAGCGCGCACGCAGCCTGACCAGCACGCTGCTTCACCTGGCGCAGACCTCGTGTCCGTGACCCTCGACATCAACGGTCAGCCACATGCGCTGCGTGTCGACCAGCGCACCTCGCTGCTCGACGCGCTGCGGGAATATGCCGAGCTCACCGGCACCAAGAAGGGCTGCGACCACGGCAGTTGCGGCGCCTGCACGGTGCACGTGGACGGCAAGACCGTGCTGTCCTGCCTGGTGCTGGCCACGCGCGCCCAGGGCAAGCGGATCACCACCATCGAGGGTCTGGCCCAGGGCGGCACGCTGCACCCGGTGCAGGAGGCTTTCTTGGAGCATGACGGCTACCAGTGCGGCTACTGCACGCCTGGCCAGATCATGTCGGCGGTCGCCTGCGTCAACGAGGGCCACACCAGCTCCGACGGCGAGATCGCCGAGTGGATGAGCGGCAATCTCTGCCGCTGCGGCGCCTACACCAACATCCGCGCTGCCGTCGCCGACGCGGCGCGTGCGAAAAGGGCCTGATCATGCAGGAATTTACGCTGCAGGCGCCCACCGACCTCGGCAGCGCCGCCCGCCTTGCCGCAACCCCGCATGCGAGCTTCATCGCCGGCGGCACCGACCTGATGCAGCTGTGGAAGAACAACGTAAACCCGGCCACGCTGGTCGTCGATTTGGACGCGGTGGGCGCGCCGTTGCGCGGCATCACCGTCGACGCGCAGGGCCTGCGCATCGGCGCGCTGATGACGATGGCCGAGGTCGCCGACCATCCTGAGGTGAAGCGGCAGGTCCCTGCCCTGTCGCAGGCGCTGCTCGCCGCCGCCTCGCCGCAGATACGCAACATGGGAACCATCGGCGGCAACCTGCTGCAGCGCACCCGGTGCGGCTACTTCCGCGACACCGGCTTCGCCTGCAACAAGCGCGCGCCCGGCTCCGGCTGCCCGGCTATCCCGGGCGAGAACCGCGAACTGGCCATACTCGGCGGGTCGGACCACTGCATCGCCACCCATCCGTCCGACGCGCCGGTGGCGCTGATGGCGGCGCGTGCGAGCCTGCAGATCCACGGCACCGACAACGCGCCGCGCAGCGTGGCACTGGCCGATTTCTACCGCCTGCCCGGCAGCACGCCGCATCTGGAAACCGTGTTGCGGCCCGGCGACGTGATCACCGCCATCCTGATCCCTGCAGCACCCGCCAACATGCGTGCCACCTACGTGAAGGTTCGTGACCGTCAGAGCTACGCCTACGCGCTGGCATCCGTGGCCGCCGGCGTGGACATGCAAGGCGGGGTGATCCGGGAGGCCCGCCTGGCCGCAGGCGGCGTCGGCACCCGCCCGTGGCGCCTGGATACGGTGGAAGCAGCACTGGCCGGCAAGCAGCCGAGCGATGCCGTCTTCGCCGCAGCCGCCGCCCGCGCGGCAGACGGCGCCCACCCACACTCACAGAACGCATTCAAGGTCCGCCTCCTGCAGCAGACGGTTCGCGCCGCGCTGCACAGCGTGACCGCCTGAAGGACACCGCCCCATGTTCATCGGACAACCGATCACCCGCCAGGACGGCCGCCTGAAGGTCACCGGCGAAGCCCGCTACGCCGCCGAGTTCTCGCTGCCGGACTGCGCGCATGCCGTGCTGGTGCAAAGCACGATCGCCGCCGGCCGCGTGGTCGCCTTCGACACCGCGGAGGCCGAGCGTATGCCCGGCGTGCTGGCCATCATCACCGACCAGAACGCCGGCGCGCTGAACCAGAAAAAAGCGTCGGCCCAGACTGTCACCCGCCCGCTGCTGCAAGGCACGCGCATCTTCTACAACGGCCAGCACGTGGCCGTGGCGGTTGCCGACACGTTCGAGCGTGCGACGGCCGCGGCCGCCGCGGTGCGCGTCAGTTACGCGCCGAGCGAGGCCGTCACCGTGATGGACGAGAGCCATCTCGGCCGTGCCTACAAGCCGAAGGATTTCCGCGACGGCAAGAAAAACCCCGACACCAGCAGGGGTTCTCCGGAAGCGCGCTTCGAGTCGGCGCCGGTAAAGATCGACCAGACCTACGAGACACCGGTCGAACACCACAACCCGATGGAGCCGCACGCCACCATCGCCGCGTGGACCGGCGGCAAGCTCGCCGTGTGGACCGCGACGCAGGGCATCTCCGGCGCGCAGGAGACGCTGGCCTCCGCGTTCGGGCTGGAGCAGAGCGACGTCACCGTCATCTGTCCCTACGTGGGCGGCGGCTTCGGCTGCAAGGGCAACACCTGGCCGCCGGCGATCTTCGCAGCGATGGCGGCCAAGCATGTCGGCCGCCCGGTAAAGCTGGTCGTCACCCGCAGCCAGATGTTCACCTCGAACGGCTACCGGCCGGCGACGGTCCAGAAGATCAAGCTGGGCGCAGAGACGAACGGCAAGCTGGTATCCGTGCAGCACCACGGCTTCACCCAGATGTCGGACCCCACGCTGCCGGAATTCGCCGAGCCGGTCGCGGTGTGCACGGAGATGCTCTACGCCTGCCAGAACGTCGCCGTCAGCCACCGCCTGGTGCCGGTCAACCAGGGCACGCCCACCTACATGCGTGCGCCTGGCGAGTCGACGGGCATGTTCGCGGTGGAAAGTGCGATGGACGAGCTGTCCTACGCGCTGAAGATGGACCCTCTCGCGCTGCGCCTGGCGAACTACGCGGAGCGCGACGAGCATGCGGACGTGCCGTTCGCCAGCAAGGCGCTGCGCCAATGCTACAGCGAGGCGGCCGACCAGTTCGGCTGGCACAGGCGCAACCCTGAACCGGGATCGATGAAGGACGGCCGCATCCTGGTGGGCTGGGGCATGGCCACGTCCACCTATCCGACCAACCGGCGCCCGTGCATGGCGCGCGTGGTGATGCGCTCGGACGGCACCGTGCTGGTGCAGTCCGGCACGCAGGACCTGGGCACCGGCACCTACACCATCATGGCGCAGTGCACGGCCGACGCGCTGGGCGTGGACATCACTCGCGTCAGTGCGCAACTGGGTGACAGCCGCTTCCCCGCAGCTCCGGTCTCCGGCGGTTCGGCTACGGCGGCCAGCATCATCCCGGCGATCGAGGCGGCGGTGGCCAAGCTGCGCGGCAACCTGGCACAAATGGCCGCGGTAGATCCGCGGTTTGCCAAGGTGGCCCCTGCTGACATCAAGCTTGCCGGTTTCGAGGTGACGGCACCCGGCATCCGCGTGCCGGTGCAGGAGCTGATGGCCCGCGCCGGCACGCGCGAGCTGGGCGCCGAAGCCGAAGCCGCGCCGGGCGGGGATTACAAGGACTACTCCAAGCAGGCGTTCGGCGCGCAGTTCGTGGAAGTGCGGGTGGACCCGGATTTCGGCACCATCCGTGTCAGCCGTGTCGTCAGCGCGTTCGACGTCGGGCGGCTGTTGAACACCAAGACGGGCCGCAGCCAGCTGCTCGGCGGCATCGTGTTCGGCATCGGCATGGCGCTGCAGGAGGAGACGCTGATCGACCGCGCCAGCGGCCGCATCATCAACTCCAACATCGCCGACTACCACGTGCCAGTGAACGCCGACGTGCCGCAGATCGACGTGATCGCAATCGACGCTCCGGACAACATCACCGGCGCCCTGGGTGCAAAGGGTATCGGCGAGCTGCCGATGGTGGGCGTGGCGCCGGCGATCGCCAACGCGGTGTTTCATGCGACTGGGAAACGGGTGCGTCGCTTGCCGATCAGGGTCGAGGACGTGCTTACGTAAGCATGCGCAGTTCTTTTTGAAAGAGAACGAAGACCTTGCTCCCTGCGGCGCGCGCCAGTCGAACGGTGCGCGCCAAAAAAACAAAGTCATTTCGTTTCTTTTTCTTTAGAAAAAGAAGGCTCTATATTAACCAGCGTTGATGCATTCTCATAAAAGCAAGCAGTCCTTTTTTGAAAAAAAGGACCAAAAAACTTTTGACTCCGCTGTCGCGCGCTTTCCGGAAAGGTCCGCGATAGCGGAGTAAAAAGTTTTTTGCTTCTTTTTTTCAAAAAAGAAGGCCTTGCTTGCTTCCGAACGGTCAACCTTCAGTCCGGTTGATATTACCTACGCTACTTCAACGTCAGCTGAATCCCATCTGCCGCGCCAGTCAGCCGCGCACCCTTCGTCACCTCGTCGATCCGGATCTGCACGCCGTTGGCGTTCTGCAGGATCTCGCCGCCAATGCCCTTCCCTGCGGTCACCTCACCAGTCGAGGCGGCATAGGTTCCGCTGAAATCCTTCAGGGTTCTAAGCTTGTAGACGCGCCCGTGGCCGATGACGCTGGCGTAGCCCACGTCGGCGATCGTCACGCCCTTGACGCCAAAATGGTAGGAGTGGCCGTGAAAACGCAGAACGCCGTCACCCCAGGAATACCCGATGCCGACCGCGGCTGCCTTGGCGTTGATGGTCACGGTGCCGTCCACCGCTCCGGGTGCGGCCGGGTCAGGCGCGGCAATCGCACCTCCCGAAGCAAAGCCGGCTACGAGAAGCGCCGATGCAATGAGCGTTTTGCGCATGAGTCCGATCTCCTAAGAACTGGCACCTAACGCGCGCACCGGTCGTTTTGTTGTCGGCAAGGGCCTTGATCACGGATTTGGCAAGCACCGGGCGGCGCCGGTGAACGCAAGGCAAGCAGTTCTTTTTTGAAAAAAGAACCAAAAAACTTTTGTCTTCGTACGATGCGTGGTGTGGAAGGCGTGGTGTTTCAGCCTGCGGCGCAGCAGAGACAAAAGCTTTTTGCTTCTTTTTCTCGAAGAAGAAGGCCTTCCTTCCTGCCTTGGCGCGCCGCGCCCCTGCGTGCAAACTCCCCAATATGCCCGCATCTACCCATCTCCGCGCCGCAGCCGCAGCGTTCGTCCTGCTGAGCGCTGCATTACGCAGCTCTGCCGCCTCTCCGCCGGATGCCGTCCACCAGCTCGCCACCGTGCTTGCCGCCTACGATGCCTGGCTCACCGAGGCCGACCCGATCGGTGCCGGCCAGCGCGGCAACCTCGACGCCGCCGCCCGTTGGCCGGACGACACGCCTGCCGCCCACCAGGCCCGCATCGCCAGGCTCGCCGCCATAAGGGCGCAACTCGACGCCGTGCCCGCAGGCGCGCTCACCGGCGAGGCCGCGCTGAACGGCGAGCTGCTATCCTGGCGCATCGGCACCGACCTTTCGCTGGAGCGCTTCGACGAGGACCGCATCCCCTTCGCCAGCGACCAGGGCTTCTTCGTCGTCCCGGACTACGCCGCCCAGGGCACCCAGCCGCGCACGCAGGCGGAGGCACGCGCCTGGATCGCCCGGCTGCGCGCGCTGCCGGCCTTCTACCGGACGGAGACGGACAACCTCGCACGCGGGTTGCGCACCGGCTTCGTGCTGCCGAAGACGATTGCCGCCGCGCAGGCGCATGCCGCCGCCGCCCTGGCCGACGTGCCGGCGGCGGACGACCCGCTGCTCAAGCCGCTGACGCTGCTGCCCGCCGCCATGCCGCAAGCGGACCGGGACGCGCTGCACGCCGAAGCGCTCGGCATCCTGCAGGATTCGGTCAAACCGGCCCAGCGCGCGCTGGCGGAGTTCTACGCCGACACTTACGCGCCGCGCGCGCGCGCGACCATCGGCGCCGGCGCGCTGCCGGACGGACACGCCTACTACGCGGCCCTGGTGCGCGCGCAGACCACCACGGACCTGACACCGGACCAGGTGTTCGACATCGGGCAATCCGAGATCGCCCGTATCCGGCGCGCCATGGACGTGCAGGTCGCCGCGTCCGGCTTCCACGGTTCCTTCGCGCAGTTCCAGGATTTGCTGCGCCACGACTCACGCTTCTACGTTCACAGCCGCGAGGACCTGCTGGAGAAAGCCAGCCGCCTCGCCAAGCGCGTGGACGGCCAGCTGCCGCGTTTCTTCGGCAAGTTGCCGCGCCTGCCCTACGGCGTGGCGCCGGTGCCGGCCAGCATCGAGGAAGGCTACACCACCGCGCGCTACAGCGAGGGTGCTCCGCAGCAGGGCATCGCCGGCGAGCTGTGGATCAACACCTCGCACCTGGACCAGCGGCCGCTGTTCGAGCTGCCGACCCTGGTGGCGCATGAAGGTGCGCCTGGCCACCACATCCAGATAGCGCTGGCACAGGAGCTGACGAACCTGCCGGCGTTCCGCCAGCAATCCGACATCACCGCCTTTGTCGAGGGCTGGGCGCTCTACGCCGAACAGCTGGTGGCTGAGATGGGGCTATACGAGACGCCGTATCAGCGTTTCGGCCAGCTCTCGCTGGAGATGTGGCGGGCCTGCCGGCTGGTGATGGACGTGGGCATCCACGCGCGCGGCTGGACGCGCGACCAGGCATTGGCGTGCCTGCGGGAGAACACCGCGCTGAGCGAAGTGAACATGCAGAGCGAGGTGGACCGCTACATCGCCTGGCCGGGCCAGGCGCTCGGCTACAAGATCGGCGAGCTGAAGATCATGGAGCTGCGGCATCGCATGGAGGCGGCGGAAGGGTCGCGCTTCGACGAGCGGGCGTTCCATGATTTGGTGCTGGACGAGGGGGCGATGCCGTTGGCGGTGCTGGAACAGCGGGTGGATGCGGCACTGAAGCGTAAGCCTTGAGCGCTGAACTAAAAGAAAAGCAAGGCCTTCTTTTCTGAAGAAAAGAAGCAAAAGACTTTTGGTCCTGCTGTCGCGGAGGTTTCTGCAGCGGGTATCCAAAGGAACAAAGTTTTTTTGCTTCTTTTTTTTCAAAAAAAGAAGCGCTTGCTGTCTTCTAGTGCACGCTCGCCCCCTCCGCGCCAATCCCTGTCTGTGAGCGGACATACAGCGCCTCGAACCGCCCCGCCTCGATGCGCGCCGCTTCAGTGTTCTGCGTCAGCACGCTGCCCAGCCAGCAGCCGAAGAACCCAAGCGGCATCGAGAACAGTGCAGGATTGTCGTAGGCGAACGGTGCCGCGTGGAAGCCCAGCACCCTCACCCAGATGCCCGGGCTCAGCACCGTCAGGGCCACGGCCGAGACCAGGCCCAGCCAGCCGCCAAGCACCGCGCCGGTGGTGTTGAAGCGCCGCCAGTACATGTTCAGCAGCAGCACCGGAAAGTTGGCACTCGCCGCCACTGCGAAAGCCAGCCCGACCATGTAGGCGACGTTCTGTTTCTCGAACGCGATGCCAAGCAGGATTGCCAGCACGCCGAGTGCTATGGTGGCGACGCGCGAGACCACCACCTCGCGGCCCTCGGTGGAGCGCCCGCGCATCACCACGTTGGCGTAGAGGTCGTGGCTGACCGCGGTGGCACCCGCGAGCGTAAGGCCGGAGACCACGGCTAGGATGGTGGCGAACGCGACCGCGCTGATGAAGCCTTTCAGCACGCCGCCGCCCACCGCGTGGGCCAGGTGGATGGCTACCATGTTGCTGCCGCCAATCACGCGACCGGCGGCGACGTAGGCCGGGTTCTGGCCAACCATGCTGATGGCAGCGAAGCCGATGACGAACGTCAGGATGTAGAAGTAGCCGATGAACGTGGTGGCCCAGAACACCGACTTGCGGGCCTCCTTCGCGTCGGCGACGGTGAAGAAGCGCATCAGGATGTGCGGCAGGCCGGCGGTGCCGAACATCAGCGCGATGCCCAGCGAGACCGTCGAGACCGGGTTCTTGAACTGCAACCCTGGTGCCAGGATCGCGGCTTTCTTCGGATGCGCCTGCACGGCCGCGTTGAACATCGCCGAGAGGTCGAAGCCGAAATGCGCCAGGGCGGCGAACGCCATGTAGCTGGCCCCGAGCAGCAGCAGCACCGCCTTGATGATCTGCACCCAGGTGGTGGCGATCATGCCGCCGAACGTCACGTAGAAGATCATCAGCACGCCGACGATCACCACCGCATAGAGGTAGGGCAGGCCGAACAGAAGCTGGATCAGCTGGCCGGCGCCAACCATCTGCGCGATCAGGTAGAAGGCCACCACCACCAGCGAGCTGACGGCCGCGAAGCTGCGCACCGGCACCGCGGACAGACGGTAGGAGGCGACGTCCGCCAGGCTGTATCTGCCGAGGTTGCGCAGGCGCTCGGCCATCAGGAACATGATGATCGGCCAGCCGACCAGGAAGCCAATCGAGTACAGCAGCCCGTCGAACCCGGCGGCATACACCATTGCCGAGATGCCGAGGAACGAGGCGGCCGACATGAAGTCGCCGGAGATGGCGATGCCGTTCTGGAAACCGGTGATGGAGCCGCCGGCTGCGTAGAAGTCCGACGCGGTGCGCGTGCGCCGGGCGGCCCAGGCGGTGATCGCTAGCGTCAGCAGCACGAAGGCAGCGAACATGACGATGGCGGTGGTGTCGGTGGCTTGCGGCGCGGCGGCGGGCGTGGCCGCGCGGGCCGAGACCGCGCCCAGCAGCGCGGCACCGGCAACGGCGGCGCCGGCAGGCGAGCGGCGCCTCACCGCGGGCCTGCGACGATGCGGCGGGTCAGCGCGTCGAAGCTACCGTTGGCGCGCAGGACGTAGATGCCCGTGAGCAGGATGGCGCTGACGATCACGCCCAGGCCGAGCGGGAAGCCCAAAGTCATCGGCCCGAAAACGGGGGTGGCCATCAGGCCGGGGGCAAACGCGACCAGCAGCACGAAACCGAAATAGATCGCCAGGATCAGCGCGGTCAGCGTCCAGCCGAGGCGGCCGCGGCTGCGCTCCAGCTCGGTAAAGGCGGGTGTGGCACGCAGGCGTGCGCAGGTTTCGTCGTCCATCTCGGCTCCCTGGAATCGGCGGTTCTGCGACCGCATTGATACAGAGTGGCAAAAGATGAACCGGAAGCGAAGTGCTTCTTTGTGGGGTCGCCCGCCGTGGGGTAGGCAGAAAGCAAGGCCTTCTTTTCTGAAGAAAAGAAGCAAAAGACTTTTGGTCCTGCTGTCGCGGCGTTTTCCTCAACGCGCGTCCAAGGGAACAAAAGTTTTTTGGTTCTTTTTTTCAAAAAAGAACCGCTTGCTTACCTGTCACCGGTCGAGATCCTGCGGCACCAGCGTGACCACGTCGCAACCGACTCGGCCGGACAGCGCGCAATCCTCCACGTCGCGTTGCGCGCGCAACGTATCCACGAGGTAGAGGCCGACCACCACCAGCCCCAGCGTCACCGCCAGGGCAGCAAGGCTGCTGGTGCGGCGGGCTGCCGCCTCGTCGTGGCCCTTGCGGCTGAAACCCGTCACATACGTCATGGCCTGGTCGCCCATGCTCCGGCTGAAGCGCCTGAGGCAGACTAATGCGCGCGGGCGCCGATGGAAGCGGAATCAGCCGCCGCGGCGGCAAGAAACTGCGAGACGCAGGCGGCAAAGGCGGCCGGCTGGTCCGCATGCAACCAATGGCCGGCTTGCGGCAGCACGTGCAGGGCTGCACGCGGGAACAGGGTGCGGATGGCACCCAGGCTGTCTGGCGGCACGTAGTCCGACAGGGCGCCGGCGACGAACAAAGCGGGGCCATCGTAGCGTGCTGCCGGCCAGGGTAGCGCCCACCCCTCGATATGCGGCAAAGCCGTGGCGATGTGGTCCAGCCCGATCTTCCAGTGCGGGTCAGGGCCGAACTGCAGGTTCTGCAGCAGGAACGCGCGCACGCCGGAGTCCGGAACCGCGGGCGCGAGCGCCGCGTCGGCCGTGCGGCGGTCGAGGCCGGGGCGCAGCTCGAGGCCGCGCAGCGCCTTGGCCACGGTTACATTATCGTGGCTGTAAGCACGCGGCGCGATGTCGGCGACCACCAGCGCGGATACCCGGTCGGGTGCCACCAGGGACGCCGTCATCGCTACTTTGCCACCCATCGAATGGCCGAGCACCGCGCATGCTGGCACGCCAAGTCCGGCCAGCGTGTCCAGCACGTCCGCTGCCTGGTCGGCGTAAGCCATCCCGGCTTGGTGCGGGCTGGCGCCGTGGTTGCGCAAGTCCAGCAAGACGACCCGGTGGGTGGCGGCGAGCGTGGCGGCAATACCAGCCAGGTTGCGCGCACGGCCGAACAGGCCGTGCAGCAGACAGACCGGCGGGCCGTGTCCGATGGTGACGGCGTCGAGCTTCATGCTCTGACGAAAGGGATGCCGGCTGGGCAGCAAGCAAGGCCTTCTTTTTCGAGAAAAAGAAGCAAAAAGCTTTTACTCACGCTGTCACCGACGGCTGGAACGACGCGTCTCAACAACGCACGCCCGAAGGAGACAAAAGTTTTTTGGTTCTTTTTTCAAAAAAGAACCGCTTGCTTGCCTTCCGCCCGCGCCCCACCACCCACCTGCATTGGCGGCGACGAAGGATCCGGCGGCACGGGCAACGGCTCAGGCGGTTCCTCGATCGGCACCGGCGCGTCAGGATCCGGATAATCGGGCGATGACGGTGGGATAGGGACGGGCGCTTGCACGTTCTGGTAACACCGACGTGCGACATCGGTTGCGGCGCAACGCGGCGGCGTAGCACAACACAACGGACAGGCGCGCGCAGCCCTGCCGCGCCAGGAAGCACCACGGATGACGCCGCCACCGAAGCCGACAGCAGCGCTGACGCAGGGGGGTGCAGCCGTGCTGGCGCGCAGAAGCCGCCGCGGCTTCGGCGACATGGCGGCCCAGGCGCCCCAGGCGCTGCGCTCGCTGGTGCGAGCAGACGAGATCTGGCTGGTTGTGCTGGCCGCGTTGCTTGGCATCGTAGCCGGCCTGCTGGTGGTCGCGATGAACCAGACCAGCCAACTCGCACACGAACTGCTCTACGGGCTTGCAGCCGGCGAACGGCTGTCCGCCCAGGCGAGCCTGCCGGTTTGGCGGGCGCTGCTGGTGCCGTCTGTTGGCGGGTTGTGCATGGGGTGCCTGACCCTGGGCCTGGCGCGCTGGGTGCCGCGGCGCACCGTCGATCCCATCGAAGCCAACGCGCTGTACGGCGGCAAGATGTCGATGAAGGACAGCCTGATCGTGGTGGCGCAGACGCTGCTGAGCAACGGCGTCGGCGCCTCGGTGGGGCTGGAGGCAGGCTACACGCAGATTGGGGCTGCCGTGTTCTCCCGCGCCGGGCGCCTGTTCCGGGTACGGCGGGCGGATCTGCGCATGCTGGTGGGCTGCGGGGCGGCGGGCGCTATCGCCAGCGCGTTCAACGCGCCGCTGACCGGCGCCTTCTACGCCTTCGAGCTGGTGATCGGCACCTACTCGCTGGGCAACCTCGCACCGGTGGTAGCGGCCGCCATTAGCGCGGTGATGGTGCAGCGGGTGATCCTGGGCGACGAGCCCGGCTACAGCGCGCTGATGCCGCAGGGCCTGGTAACGCTGGACTTCCTGCCGGTGCTGGCGCTGGGCGTGCTGTGCGCGCTGGCCGGCATCTGCATCATGTACGCGGTCACCCTGACCGAGCAGGCGTTCACCCGCAGCCGGGTGCCGGTCTGGCTGCGGCCGGCGATCGGCGGGCTTATCCTGGGCGGGTTGGCGATCGTCTCGCCGGCGGCGCTCTCGGCCGGGCACGGGGCGGTGCGCAACAGCCTGACAGCGCAGTGGCCGCTGGGCACGCTGCTGCTGTTGCTCGGCTTGAAGGCGGCGGGTTCGGCGATCTCGCTGGGGTCCGGGTTCCGCGGTGGGCTGTTCTTCGCCTCGCTGTTCCTGGGCGCGCTGCTGGGCAAGGCGTTCGCCGCGGTGATGCTGATGGCATGGCCGGTGCCGGTGTTCTCCGAAGGCGCCTACGGACTGATCGGCATGAGCGGCCTGGCGGTGGCCATCGTCGGCGGGCCGCTGACGATGACGTTCCTGGCCCTGGAGAGCACCGGCAGCCTGCCGCTGACGGTGGCGGTGCTGGCGGCGGCCGTGGTGTCCTCGCTGACAGTGCGGCGCACCTTCGGCTACTCGTTCGCCACCTGGCGGTTCCACCTGCGCGGCGAGAGCATACGCAGTGCGATGGACGTGGGCTGGATGCGCAACCTGACGGTGGGGCGGATGATGCGCACGGACGCGCGGCCGGTCGGCACGGACATGACGCTGCCGGCGTTCCGGCGGGCCTACCCGCTGGGGTCGGTGACGCGGGTGATCGCGGTTGACCGGCAGGGTCGTTACGCCGGCGTGGTGTGGGTGGCGGACGCCCACGCGGCGGAGGGCGAGGTGGCCTGCGTGGGAGAGATGCTGCACCATAGGGACTCGGTGCTGACGCCGCAGATGACGGTGAAGGAGGCGGCAACCCTGTTCGAGACGGCGGAGGCCGACGCGCTGGCGGTGGTGGACGGGGTGGAGACTCTGCGGGTGCTGGGGCTGCTGACGGAGCAGTATGCGCTGCGGCGGTATAGCGAGGAGTTGGAGAGCAGGCGGCGGGACCTGAGCGGGGAATGAAGCAAGCAAGGCCTTCTTTTCTGAAGAAAAGAAGCAAAAGACTTTTGGTCCTGCTGTCGCGGAGGTTTCTGCAGCGTGTACCCCAGGGAACAAAAGTTTTTTGGTTCTTTTTTTCAAAAAAAAACTGCTTGCCTTGCCTATAACCTGGCGCGTCGGCGACACGGTGCCCTGGACGGTCTCCTGGACCGCCGAGCAATCGTTCAGCCTGCAGGACTCAACGGATTTCCCGGGCCTCGTCGACCTCGTGCAAGTGCAGAAGCCGGGCCAGGGCACGCCGAAATTCGCTCAGCTCAACATCACCCGTCAGCGGCTGGGCATGGCCGGCCATCTTTGCCACGTGTGCGGACGACGAACGCCGCGTGGTGACCGCTGGATATTTCCGGTCGCCTCCGGCGGCCTGGTCCCGGCAGGCGAGACGGCGATCCGTTACGTCGGCAACGTTCCGCCCATGCATCTGACATGTGCCCGCCGGTCTCGGCGGCAATGTCCGCACCTCAGCAACGAGCTGGCTGAGCCGGTGGCTTTTCCGTCTGAAGAGACCACGCTGATGCCACGGCTGGACGTTGTGGAGGGTCTGGAGGCGCTGGCGAAAACCCTGCCGAGCGGCCTCAAGATCGTCTACAGCTGCTTCCGGGTTTACGGCCCGCGTTTCACCACCCGCGTCGAACGGCTTACGCGTGAACACGCGGCGAAGTCACCACCGATGGTCAGCTGACAGTGACACCCTTCCAGAACGCAACACGACCCTTGATCTCGGCTGCAGCCTGCTTGGGCTCCGGATAAAACCAGGCGGCATCCTTGTTCTGCTGTCCGTCCACGTCCAGCGAGTAGTAGGACGCGGTGCCTTTCCAGGGACACACGCTGTGCGTGGCGCTCTCGCGCAAAATGTCCTGCTTGACTGACGAGATCGGGAAGTAGGCGTTGCCTTCGACCTTCACCACGTCATCGCTCTCGGCGATGACGTGGCCGTTCCAGGTGGCTTTCATCTATCGTTGTCCTGTTTTGCCGGCGCTTCGCAGACGCGTCTTTTTTGAAAGAAGAAGCAAAAAACTTTTGCTACGGCTGTCGCGGACCGTTCAACCGGCACGCACCATAGTGACCAAAAGTTTTTTGGTTCTTTTTTTCAAAAAAGAACTGCTTGCTTTCCTACTCCACCGTCTCCGGCTCACGCTCCGCAGACCCCTCGCCCTCGTCGGGGTCAGCAACCGGCTGAGGCGGTGCCGCGGTGTACTCGAAGTCCAGCTTGCTGTCCTTCAGGCCAACCTTCACCGCGCCGCCATGCACCAGGCTGCCGAACAGCAATTCTTCCGCGAGCGGCTTCTTGATGTATTCCTGGATGACGCGGCCCAGCGGACGCGCGCCGTATAGTCGGTCGTAGCCGCGCTCGGCCAGCCACTCCTTCGCCGCCGACGACAGCTCGATGGTGACGTTGCGGTCCGCCAGCTGGGCTTCCAGCTGCATGACGAACTTCTCCACGACGCGGCCGACGATCTCCTCGGTGAGCCCGGCGAAGGTGATGGTCGCGTCCAGCCGGTTGCGGAACTCCGGCGTGAACATCCGCTTGATTGCCTCCTCGTCCTCGCCCTGGCGCACCGTGCTGCCGAAGCCGATAGCTTCCTTGGCCTGGTCGGCCGCACCGGCGTTGGTGGTCATGATGAGGATGACGTTGCGGAAGTCGACCGTCTTGCCGTTGTGGTCGGTCAGCTTGCCATGGTCCATGACCTGCAACAGGATGTTGTAGAGGTCCTGGTGGGCCTTTTCGATCTCGTCTAGCAGCAGGACCGCGTGCGGGTGCTGGTCGATGGCGTCCGTCAGCAGGCCGCCCTGGTCAAAGCCCACGTAGCCTGGCGGTGCGCCGATCAGCCGGCTGATACTGTGCCGCTCCATATACTCGGACATGTCGAAGCGGATCAGCTCGATGCCCAGCGTGCTGGACAGCTGGCGCGCGACTTCGGTCTTGCCGACGCCGGTCGGGCCGCTGAACAGGTAGTTGCCGATCGGCTTCTCCGCGTCGCGCAGGCCGGCGCGGCTTAGCTTGATGGCGGCCGACAGCGCGTCGATCGCCTTGTCCTGGCCGAACACCATGGACTTCAGGTCACGCTCGAGGTTGCGCAGCGTCTCCTTGTCGTCGGCGCTGACGCTCTTGGGTGGGATGCGGGCGATCTTGGCCACGATCTCTTCCACGTCCTTCAGCGTGACGGTCCGGCGGCGCTTGTCCTCCGGCAGCAGCATGCGGCTGGCGCCCACCTCGTCGATCACGTCGATCGCCTTGTCGGGCAGCTTGCGGTCGTTGATGTACTTCGCCGAAAGCTCGACCGCGGCGCGGATCGCCTCGTCCGTGTAGCGCACCTTGTGGTGCTTCTCGTAGTTGAGCTTAAGGCCGGTGAGGATCTTCACCGTGTCCTCGATGGACGGCTCGGCCACATCGATCTTCTGGAACCGGCGCACCAGGGCGCGGTCCTTCTCGAAGTAGTTGCGGAACTCCTTGTAGGTGGTGCTGCCGATGCAGCGCAGCGAACCGCTGGCCAAAGCGGGCTTGAGCAGGTTCGAGGCGTCCATCGCACCACCGCTGGTCGCACCGGCGCCGATAACCGTGTGGATCTCGTCGATGAACAGCACGGCACCCGGCTGGTTCTCCAGCTCGGTCACCACCGCCTTCAGCCGCTCCTCGAAGTCGCCGCGGTAGCGGGTGCCGGCCAGCAACGCGCCCATGTCAAGCGCGAAGATGGTGCTCTTGGCCAGCACTTCCGGCACGTCGCCCTCGACGATGCGCTTGGCCAGACCCTCGGCGATGGCGGTCTTGCCCACGCCAGGGTCGCCCACGTAGAGCGGGTTGTTTTTTGTGCGCCGGCAGAGGATCTGGATGGTGCGCTCCACCTCCTGGTCGCGGCCGATCAGCGGGTCGATCTTGCCGGCCTGCGCTTTCTTGTTGAGGTTCACGCAATAGGTGGACAGCGCATCCTGGTTGCGGCCGCGCGGCTTCTCCTCGCGGTCGTGGTCCGGGCTCTCCGGCGCGCCGCCGCTGGGGCCGCCGCTGCTGGCGGACGGGCGCTGGGTGGCGCGGCCGGGCGCCTTGGCGATGCCGTGGCTGATGAAGTTCACCGCGTCCAGCCGCGTCATGTCCTGCATCTGCAGGAAGTAGACGGCGTGGCTCTCACGCTCGCTGAACAGGGCCACCAGCACGTTGGCGCCGGAAACCTCGTCGCGGCCGGAGCTCTGCACGTGGATGGCCGCGCGCTGGACCACGCGCTGGAAGCCGGCGGTGGGCTTCGGCTCGGTAGTGCGGTCCGTGGTCAGGCCGGAGAGGTCCTTGTCGAGGAACTCGGTCAGGTCCTGGCGCAGCTTGTCGAGGTCCACGCCACAGGCGCGCAGCACGGTTGCCGCGTCGCTGTCGTCGGCCAGCCCGAGAAGAAGGTGCTCAAGGGTTGCGTATTCATGCCGGCGGTCGCTGGCGAAGGAGAGGGACCGGTGAAGTGTCTGTTCTAGATTGCGTGACAGCATAGTGCTACTTGCCCCTGGGCACCTGGTGCCGGGGGACCCTTGCCCCCGCCTCACCCGGATGATGACAGGATGGCCGCAGTTTGCGGCGTCCTGAAAGAGAAATCGTCACCGGCGTGGCTTGCCGGTCCAACTTAACTGGGGATGGTTTCCGCTTGGTGAAAGCCTTGGGTCAGGGTCAACCCTTCAGGCGGCGGTCACCACTCTGCGCACTTGCCTGACGAGTGCGCGTTGGCGCCACCGTCACAATGATGGAACACGGCCTGGCGAGGACTTGCCCGTCAGACGAGCGTAGTTCCCGACGACCGGCTCGGGTCGGTATCAAGCAAGGTAAAGCAGTTCTTTTTTGAAAAAAAGAACCAAAAAACTTTTGTTCCCTTGGGCGCGCGCTGCAGAACCATCGCGACAGCAGGACCAAAAGTCTTTTGCTTCTTTTCTTCAGAAAAGAAGGCCTTGCTTCCCCCTAGCCGGTCTCAGTCCTTCTCGATCGTGCACTGCAAGGGATGCTGGTTCTGGCGGGCCAGGTCCATCACCTGGGTCACCTTGGTCTCGGCCACCTCGTAGGTGAACACGCCGCAGACGCCCACGCCGCGGCGGTGGACGTGCAGCATGATGCGGGTGGCCTCCTCGCGAGTCTTCTGGAAGAAGCGCTCGAGCACGTGGACGACGAACTCCATCGGCGTGTAGTCGTCGTTCAGCATCAACACCTTGTACATGGCCGGCTTGCGCGTCTTCGGCCGCGCCTTGACCACCACGCCGGTGCCAGGGCTGTCGCCGCCTCGCTTGTCGTTGTCACTCATCGTCGGACCATCCTGGCGCCGCTCAAGCCGCGGACCGTCTGCGCGGGCGCCCGCCTCCGCCGAGGACCGGCATGGAGGCAGCACCCGCGCTGTGAAGCAGCCATGATATCGGAACCCGGGCAGGCTGGAAAAGAGCAGATGCTGGTGCGGGCCGCCGGCGTCGCTCACGAGTTCTGCCAAAACGACGCAAGGCCCGGGATCACTCCCGGGCCTTGCCGCATGCTTCCACCCTACAAAGGGTGGGCAATCGTCAGCGTCAGAGTTCTTACGAGAAGCTCTCGACGGCCACGTTGACGCGTGCGGAGAGCGGCGCCATCGCCTGCTCAGCCAGCTTCAGCGAGTGCTCGGTGAGCTTGCCGCTCTCGCTCATCGCCTTTTCCATCGAAGTGCGGGCGAAGCTGGTCTGCAGCTCGACGGCTTCCTTGACGGACTTGACCGAAGCGAGGGCGCGGACGGTGTTCATCGTCTCGTCGAGGCTAGCGCGCGCGCTGGCGGCCATCAGCTTGGACAGCTCGCTGAAGCCTGTCGCCAGGATCTGGCTGGACTTCATCATGGCTTCCAGGTTGCCCTGGCTGAACGCCGTCATCTGCTCGGCGGTCTTCATCGCGCGGGCCAGGCCTTCCTTCACCTGTGCCTGCGTCTGCTCGATGCCGGCAGCGGCCGTGGCCGCACCCTGCTTGATGCCCTCGACTGTCTGCTCGTGGGACATCGCCTCGATCTTCTTGGCCTCGCCGGTGGCTGCCTCGATTGCCTTTGATTTTGTGATCATGACCTGCTCCAGTAGTCAGGACGATTCCAACAATCGGCGAACCGTCGCATGAGATGTGTCGGCAGCTTATTGTGCGCTGCAACAAAAGCTACCTAGGGTAGTGCTTTGACGCCGTCAACAGCTTTGTGCGACGCACAACACGCTCCCAACCTGTATCCGTTGTTGATCGCCACGGAAGCCCGGGCTAAACATATATCACTGTTTCGTGATACTCTCGGCGTCGGCGTCAGTGGGGTTAGCGTGCGAACTTACCTTTGGTTTACATCAACCCACGCTAGTGTGCTGGACAGACGGGGAAACCCGCCGTTAAGGTCGCGTCGACCCAGCCAGCGAAGGATGGTTTGAACATGGCATCCCTCTTGCGCCGGATTTGCGGGGGCGTGCGGTCGAACTGGCTAGGCTGGTCCGCGTCC
The DNA here is from genome assembly GCA_965198755.1 of Acetobacteraceae bacterium. Classification (GTDB taxonomy): domain Bacteria; phylum Pseudomonadota; class Alphaproteobacteria; order Acetobacterales; family Acetobacteraceae; genus BOG-908. The sequence continues at coordinate 320,619 of OZ240673.1, read as the reverse complement.
GCATGCGTGGCGGTGGCCTCCTGCCAGGCCCACGCCCAGGTGGGCTCCGCCCGCTACAGCTCCATCATCGTCGACAACGGCTCCGGCAAAGTGCTCGAAGCGGCCAACGCCGACTCGCTTCGCTACCCGGCCAGCCTCACCAAGCTGATGACCCTGTACATGGCGTTCGAAGCGCTGCGGGACAACAAGCTGACGCTGGGCCAGACGGTGCCGGTGTCCGAGCACGCAGCCTCGATGAAGCCGTCCAAGCTCGGCCTGCTGCCGGGAACCTACTTCACTGTCAGCGACGCGATCCTGGCGATGGTGACCAAATCCGCCAACGACGCGGCGGCCGCCCTGGGCGAGCTGATCGGCGGCGGCGATGAGGACCGCTTCGCCCAGCTGATGACGCTGCGCGCCCGCGCGCTTGGCATGACCAACTCCACCTTCCGCAACGCCTCCGGCTGGCCGGACCCCGAGCAGACCACCTCGGCGCGCGACCTCGCTTTGCTGGCGCACCACCTGATCACCGACTTCCCGAACTACTACCACTACTTCAGTGAGCCGGTGTTCTACTTCCACGGCCGCGCCGTCCCCAACCACGACCGCATGCTGACCGCCTACGAGGGCGCCGACGGCCTGAAGACCGGCTACACCGAGGCCGCCGGCCACAACCTGGTCACCTCGGCGATGCGCGGCGGCGTGCGTCTGATCGGCGTGGTGATGGGGGCCAGCTCCAACCCGGAGCGCGACCTGCACATGGCAACGCTGCTCGACGACGGCTTCACCCAGGAAGGCGTGCCGGTCACCCGCCATGCGCCCTCGCGGTTCCGGCTGCCCTCGCTGATTGCCAGCGCCGAGGCAGCGCCGCTGCCGGGCGTGGCGCTGCGTTACGCCGCGTTCCACCGGCACGGCCACCTGGTGCACGCCGCACTCGCGGTAGCCCACGTGAGGGCGGCGCCGATCGGCGTGCGTCACGCGGCGGTTTGCACCGGGCATCACGGGTGCGCTGGGGCGGCGCGGACAAGGAAGGCGTAGCAAGCGGTTCTTTTTTGAAAAAAAGAACCAAAAAACTTTTGTCTCCGCTGTCGCGCGCTCCAGGGCTGGCACCCGACGGGGAGCAAAAGTTTCTTGCTTCTTTTTTTCAAAAAAGAAGCGCTTGCCTTGCCTCCCCAGCCGCGTAACCGCATCTTCGCAGCCTTGCAGCGATAAAAGGCACACGAATGGACGGCGGCAGCGAGGCACGGCGCATCACCATCCACGGCGAGGAGGATTTCGCCGGGATGCGCGCTGCCGGCCAGCTCGCGGCGCGCACGCTGGACATGATCGCGCCGCACGTGCTCACCGGTGTGGCCACCGCCGAGCTGGACCGGCTGTGCCACGAGTTCATCCTGGCGCACGGCGCAGTGCCGGCGCCGCTGAACTACCGCGGCTTCCCCAAGTCGATCTGCACCAGCATCAACCACGTCGTGTGCCACGGCATCCCGGGCGAAAAAAAGCTTGCCGAAGGCGACATTGTCAACATCGACGTCACCGTCATCCTCGACGGCTGGCACGGCGACACCAGCCGGATGTACGGCGCCGGTGCACTGTCCACGCGGGCACGCAACCTGCTCGACGTGACCTACCAAGCGCTGATGAAGGGGGTCGACGCGGTCAAGCCCGGCGCCACGCTCGGCGACCTCGGCCACGCGATCCAGACCTACGTGGAGGCGAACCGCTTCAGCGTGGTGCGCGACTTCTGCGGCCACGGCATCGGCCGCAGCTTCCACGCCGCACCCAACGTGCTGCATTTCGGCCGCCGCGGCGAAGGCCCGGTGCTGCGGCCCGGGATGTTCTTCACCATCGAGCCGATGGTCAACGCCGGCCGTCCGGAGGTGAAGGTGCTCGACGACGGATGGACCGCGGTGACGCGTGACCGCAGCCTTTCCGCTCAATTCGAGCACATGGTGGGCGTGACGGACGAGGGCTGCGAGGTGTTCACCATCTCGCCGGCCGGGCTGCACCACCCGCCTTATGCGGCGGCTTAGCGGGACGGAAGGCAAGCAGTTCTTTTTTGAAAAAAAGAACCAAAAAAGCTTTTGTCTCTCGTCGGTGCGCGTCGGTGAAACGTGTCGACTCAGCCGTCCGCGACAGCGCTCGCAAAAGCTTTTTGCTTCTTCTCGAAAAAGGAGGCCTTCCTTTCTGCCTGGTTGCCCGGCGGCCACGCCCGCCGGCACAGACCGGTTTCTGAAGTGGCCGACCATGCTTCACAGCACCACTCAGGCTCGCTGTAGGATGGCCAGGCGAGCCGGACCAAGGCTAGGCGACAGCGTGCTGACCCCGGGCGCGCGACCAGAGCCTGTAAGGCCCGAGAGCTCGAACGAAACGCTGGCCCAAGGCCGGCCCGCCCAGCCGGGCGCCAAGCAACCCAGGCAAAGCTTCGACCCGGGCCCGCGTCAGCCGCCAGGGCTTAGCGACGCCGCGGGCCAGCTGGACATGTTGCCGGCCGCCCAGCATGTGGAGCTGCCACCGGACAGGCGGGACACTTCCGTCTCCCCTGGCCGAACGGCCAAGTCCCACGCCGCGCCTTCGGCGCCCGCCACCAGCATGGAACAGCACCGCGACCGCATGCGCGAGAAGCTGCTGACCGCCGGGCCGGACGCGCTGGCCGACCACGAGATGCTGGAGATGGTGTTGTTCCTGGCGCTGCCGCGGATCGACACCAAGCCGGTCGCCTACCGCCTGCTCGCCCGTTTCGGCAGCTTCGCCGAGGTGATCGCCGCCTCGCCGCGGGACGTGATGGCCGTCCAGGGCATGGGCAAGGCGAGCGCCGCCGCCCTTCGCCTGGTGAGTGCCGCCGCGGTGCGCCTGGGCCGCGCGCGGGTGATGGGCCAGCCAGTGCTGTCGGACTGGGACGCGCTGATGACCTACCTGAACCAGGTGATGGCGCGCGAGCAGACCGAGCAGTTCCGCGTCCTGTTCCTCGACAGCAGGAACCGGCTGCTGGCCGACGAGGCGCAGTCGCGCGGCACGGTGAACCACACGCCGGTCTACCCGCGCGAGGTGATCGGCCGCGCGCTGGAACTCAAGGCGACGGCGATCATCCTCAGCCACAACCATCCAAGCGGCGACCCTACTCCGTCGGACAACGACATCGCGATGACGCGACAGATCGTGGACGCGGCGAGGACGATGGGGATTGCGGTGCATGACCATGTGGTGGTCGGAATCGGCACCTGGGTAAGCTTCAGGAAGGAAGGCCTGCTTTTTTGAAAAAAAGCAGCAAAAAACTTTTGGTCCGGCTGTCGCGGTACCCTGAAACGACACGTTTCACCCTGACGCATCGTACGAAGACAAAAATTTTTGGTTCTTTCTTCAAAAAAGAACCGCTTGCTTTCTTCGATACGTCAATGCGGGGTCTTATCCAAAGCGTACGCGAGGCGACTGACGGATAATAACCAGCGTGTTGGGTGGTCATCGAGTGAAATCCAGTGACCGCCAAACGGTAAGTCAGCAAGCGTTCTTCACGGCCACAGGCTCAATCTGATTTGCGAAATCTGCGGCTCGACACCTGGATGTTGTTGCCGCAGGGGTCTTTAGCGTTCGCGTAGGAGTACCCGTCGGCTAGATGCTCGGCGCTGAACTTGAGCCCATTGCCGGCACTCCTCTCGCAGAACCCTGAGACGTCTTCGACGTCAAACACCAGTTTCACGGTGACCTGCCCGGTTCTGAGGCCCTTCGCAGCAGCATGGACCATTATGTCCGCACCGCCGCTTAGTGCCACCAACTCGACGATTCGGTCACCAGGCAGACGGAGGACCTGAAAACCAAAGTGTTTTTTGTAAAAAGCGACGGTTCCCTCGACATCGCGGGCGTAGAGAACAAGCCGGTTCAGTGCCAGAGGTATCTTGGTTTCCTGAATTTCTGTCTCCCGTCGGTTCAAGCGCCGCCGTGCTATCCTTTCCAGGACGATACCTATGTTCAGCGCATTGGGAATAGTTATATTTGCGTTGCGTTTGCCTCAAGCATCACTGTTTGGATCACGGATTAGTCTGGCATACCCCATCGGTCCGAAAACGTGACAGCCTCGTCGGCATGAGAGGTCGCCTGATTCGCGCTGCTATTTGCCAGCAACTACACAAACCGAGGGTCGTTTTCGTGCTTTACGGTAGGTATGGGTCGTTGAAGCGTGTCGTTCCGTTGTCCGCGACAGCGCTCATAAAAGCTTTTTGCTTCTTTTTCTCGAAAAAGAAGCGCTTGCCTTCTTCTCCCAAGTCTCAGAACACGTGCTGTTGCATACCCGCACGTACCAAGTCCGGAATAGCCGTAGCTTTGCGCGTGGTCTTGTCGATCATGACCAGCGTCGTCACCGCGCTCGCAGCACACACCTCGCCGTGGAAGATGCCGCTGCCGATCGCAAACGAGCTCGACCCCAGGCGCAGCAGCCGGCAACCGATGTCGATCTCCGCCGGCCAGTGCAGCTCGGCGATGTAGTCGAGCTCCATCCTGCGCATCACCACCTGCACGTGGCCGGGCAGGTTCTCGATCACGCCGCTGCGGGTGAAGTTGGTGCGCCCGCTCTCCATCAGTGCCGCGAACGCCACGTTGTTGACGTGGCCGATCATGTCGGTGTCCGAGAAGCGCAGCTTTTCCTGATACCAGTAGCGATAGCTCTCCCGGCTTGCGAGGTCTGGCGGCCCGCTCGCGCCGATCGTCATGGCAGCTTCGCGCAGGCCTGCACCAGCCAGTCGTGCACGTCGGTGGGCACGTGCGGGCCTACCTGCGCCAGCACGCTTGCGTGGTAGCCGTCCAGCCAGCGCCGTTCCGTCTCGGTCAGCAGTTCGGGCTCGATCAGCACGCGGTCGAACGGCGCCCAGGTCAGCGTCTCGAAGCCGAGGAAGGCCTTGCCGCCGGCGCCAGCCTCGGGAAGCCCGGGCGCGCGGTGCACCAGCACCAGGTTCTCCAGCCGGATGCCGTACTCGCCGGGCAGGTAGAAGCCGGGCTCGTTGGACATGATCATTCCCTCCTCCAGCGGCGCCGGCCGCAGGTATGGGGAGATCGAGGCGGGGCCTTCGTGGACGGAGAGGAAGCTGCCGACGCCGTGGCCGGTGCCGTGGTCGAAATCGAGCCCCGCCTGCCACAGCGCGGCGCGTGCAAAGGCGTCCAGCCGCACGCCGGCGACGCCCTCGGGAAACACCAGCATTGCGATGGCGACGTGGCCCTTCAGCACGCGCGTGTAGCGGTCGCGCAGCGTGGCGGTGGGCAGGCTCGGGCCGGTCCACACCGTGCGGGTTACGTCGGTGGTGCCGTCGAGGTATTGCCCGCCGCTGTCGATCAGGAACAACTCGTTGGGCAGGATGGCGCGGTCGGTCTCCAGGCTGACGCGGTAGTGCATGATGGCGCCGTGCTCGCCGGCGGCCGAGATCGCCGGGAAGCTCTCGCCGCGGAACAGCGCGCCCTCCTCGCGGTAGCGCAGCAGCTGGGCGGCGGCCGAGGACTCGGTCTCATGGCCGGCGGCGTCGCGCAGCCAGTGCAAGAAGCGGCAGACCGCCACCGCGTCGCGCGCCTGGGCGGCGCGGGCGCCTTGCCGCTCAGTCTCGTTCTTGCGGGCTTTCGCCACCAGGCAGGGGTCCTGGCCGGGGACCACAGTGGCGCCGGCGGCGCGCAGCGTCTCGCCCAGCCAGGCCGGAGCGCCCACCGTGTCTACTCGCACACGCTTGCCGGATAATGCCGCGAGTGCTCCCGCCAGCGCCTCGCGCGGCGAACAGGCCACCGCGTTGCCGAGCCGGTCGCGCACCGCCTGCGTCAGCTTCTGCGGGTGCATGAACAGCTCCACGCCGCCGTCAGCGTGCAGCACCGCAAAACCGAGGGCGACGGGCACGAAGGCCACGTCCTCGCCGCGCAGGTTCAGCAGCCAGGCGATCGAGGCGGGGTCGCTGATGACGGCCGCGTCCTGGCGGTCCTGCTTCAGGCGGGCGGCGATGCGGGTGCGCTTGGCCTCGCTGGTCTCGCCGGCGTAGGCCTCGTCGTGCGGCACGGCGGGGGCTAGCGGTGCGGTTGGCCGGTCCGTCCAGGCGGCGTCGATCGGGTTGCTGGTGACCGGCGCCAGCGCCAGCCCGGCCTCGCGGAAGCGGGCGAGCTGGTCCTCGCTCATCAGCCAGGGGTCGTAGCCAATGCGGGCGCCTGGCGCGGTGTGGGACGCCACGTAGGCCGGCGGCGGCTGCTCGGTCAGGTGCAGGCGTTCCCACAACGCCGCGTCGGTTTGGGTGGCGAGCTGCAGGACGTAGCGGCCGTCGCTCCACACCGTAGCGCGGTCGGGGAACACGCAGGCCAGGCCGGCGCTGCCGGTAAAGCCGGTGAGCCACGCCAGCCGCTCGGCCGAGTCAGGGACGTACTCGCCCAGGTGCTCGTCCGCGCGCGGGACCAGAAAGGCGGCGAGGTCCTGGCGGGCCATCTCGGCGCGCACCGCGGCCAGTTTTTCAGCAGCGGGTCGGTCAACGGCGCGTTCGGCGGTGGGGGTTTCGGACGCGGGGCGTTCGGAAGCGTTCATGTGCGCAGCACCATGGTTGCCCAGTTTCCTTCTCGCAGAACGCGTTCGAGGTGCAGACCCTGCCTGCGATGCGCGGCCAGCACCATGGACACCTGCCCGGTGAGCAAGCCGGCCAGGATCACCGTGCCGCCGGGTGCCAGGTGCACCGCCAGGTCGCGCGCCATCAGGCAGAGCGGGCGCGCCAGGATGTTGGCCAGCACCAGGTCGAATTGCCGGCCGCGCAGCCCCTGCCAGCCGTGGCCGAGCCTGGGCCGTATGCGCGGGCGCAGGCGGTTCAGCGCCGCGTTCTGGCCGGTGACGCGGACGGACCACGGGTCGTTGTCCACCGCCAGCACGCGCCGGTGCAGCAGGCTCGCCGCCGCCATCGCCAGGATGCCGGAGCCGGTGCCCATGTCGATGATCCGCGCCGGCCGCCGGTGAGCCACCATCTCCAGCGCGCGCAGGCAGCCGCGCGTGCTGCCGTGCTCGCCGGAGCCGAACGCCAGGCCAGCATCCACCACCAGCGTTTGGCGGCCGAAGCTGCGCGCGGTGGCCAGATGCGTGCCACGGATACTGAAGCGGCGGCCGATGCGCTGTTCGGGAAACGCGTCGTATACGCGGGCGAGCCAGCCGTCGGCCTCGGTGGGCGCGCGTTGCAGGGTGGCGCCGTAGCCGGTAACGACCTGTGCGACGGCGAGGCCTTGCCGGAGCGTGGCCTCGTCGCCGGCGATGGGTTTGACGCCTTCGACGCGCCAGGTTCTTGCATCTTCGTCTTCAAGGAAGAAGCCGATCGTGGAACAGGCAAGCGAGAGTGCGCCTTCGTAGGCTTCGAGGGCGTCTTCGGGGACGATGACGTAGACGGTCTCGAGCGGGGTGGCGTGGCGTTTCATCGAAAGGAAGCGAAAGGCAAGCGCTTCTTTTTCGAGAAAAAGAAGCAAAAAGCTTTTGGTACGGCTGTCGCGGACCTTCCCACAGACGGGTGCCCAGGAGACAAAAGTTTTTTGGTTCTTTTTTTCAAAAAAGAACTGCTTGCTTTGCTAGCCCGGCCGCAGCTTGCAACAACCAGCGTCACGCCTTTTCCACAAACCGGTCCATCACCCGCTTCTGCCCCGCATGCTCGAAGACGATGTCGAGCTTGTCGTCCTCGCTCGCCGTCACCTCGCCGTAGCCGAACTTCTCGTGAAACACCCGTTGTCCCACCACAATCTTTTCCGTACGCGCCGGGCGGCCGGTCTGTTCCCAGGCTTCCGTGCGCCGCGCGACCAGCGGTCCGTTGTTGAACACGCTGGGTGCTGCAAGTGCCGCGCTGCGGGCGAGTGCGGCAGAGCCCGCGTGTTCGATATGTGCGTCCGGCAGTTCCTCGATGAAGCGGCTGGGGATGGAGCTCTGCCAGTTGGCGTAGATGCGGCGGTTGGCGGCGTAGCTGACCACGGCGCGCTTGCGGGCGCGGGTGAGGCCGACGTAGGCCAGGCGGCGTTCCTCCTCGAGGCCCTTGTTGCCGCTCTCGTCCATCGTGCGCTGGCTGGGGAACATGCCCTCCTCCCAGCCGGGCAGGAACACATGGTCGAACTCCAGGCCTTTGGCCGCGTGCAGCGTCATCAGGCTGATGCGGTCGGCTTCGGCCTGTTCCTCGTTTTCCATCACCAGGGAAACATGGTCGAGAAAGCCTGAAAGGTTCTCAAAATCCGCCATGGCGCGGACGAGTTCCTTGAGGTTTTCCAGGCGGCCGGGCGCCTCGATGGATTTGTCCTGGCGCCACATCTCGGTGTAGCCGCTCTCATCGAGCATGGTGGCGATGGTGACGACGTGTCCGTCGGTTTCCAGCATGCGGCGCCAGCGGTCGAAACCGGCGCCGAGCTCGCGCATCGCCTCGCGCGGACGGCCTTTCAGGGCGCCCGATTGTGCGAGCTGCACGGCGGCGATGGACAGCGCGATGGTCTGGTCGCGCGCAGCCTGATGCATGGCGCGCAACGCCACCTCGCCCACGCCGCGCCGCGGCAGGTTGACGATGCGTTCGAACGCCAGGTCGTCGCTTGGTTGACGCAGAACGCGCATGTAGGCGATGGCGTCGCGTATCTCGGCACGTTCGTAGAACCGCAGGCCGCCGACCACGCGGTAGGGGATGGCCAGCGCGATCATCCGCTCCTCGAAGGCGCGGGTCTGGAAGCCGGCGCGCACCAGGATGGCCATGTCGGCGAGCTTGGCCCCGTCGCGGTGCCACGTGCCTACGCGGTCGCCGACCATGCGGGCTTCCTCGTCGGAGTCCCACAGGCTGACCACGCTCACCTTCTCGCCGGCGGCGTCCGCCAGCCCGGACCGCAAAGTCTTGCCGAGCCGGCCTTCGTTGTTGGCGATCAGCGCCGCGGCGGCGGCGAGGATCGGCGCCGTGCTGCGGTAGTTGCGTTCCAGACGCACGATCTTCGCACCGGGGAAGTCGTGTTCGAAACGCAGGATGTTTTCCACCTCGGCGCCACGCCAGGAATAGATCGACTGGTCGTCGTCGCCGACGCAGCAGATGTTCTTGTGCGACTGTGCCAGCAGCCGCAGCCACATGTACTGCACCACGTTGGTGTCCTGGTATTCGTCCACCAGGATGTAGCGGAAGATCCGGTGGTATTGCGCCAGCACGTCAGGCTGGCTGCGCAGGATGTCCGTCGTGTGCAGCAGCAGGTCGCCGAAATCCGCCGCGTTGAGCGCGCGCAGGCGCTGCTGGTATTGCGTGTAGACGTCGCGCATGCGGCCGTGGGCGAACTCGCCTTCCTCGCTGGCCGGCACGCGGTCCGGCGACTGGCCGCGGTCCTTCCAGCGCTGCAGCACGCTCATCACCGCCTGCGGCGTCCAGCGCTTGGCGTCTATCTTGAGGGACTCCATCACCTGCTTGAGCAGGCGGACCTGGTCGTCGGTGTCGAGGATGGAGAAGCTGGAGGTGAGCCCCACGTGTTCGGCGTGGCGGCGCAGCAGGCGGGCGCACAGCGCGTGGAAGGTGCCGAGGAACAGGCCCTCCACCGGGCGGCCGAGCAGGCTGCCCACGCGCTCGCGCATCTCGCGGGCCGCCTTGTTGGTGAAGGTGACGGCGAGCACCTGGCCGGGGCCGGCGCGGCCGGTGAGCAGGATGTGGGCGAAGCGGGTGGTCAGCACGCGGGTCTTGCCGGTGCCGGCGCCGGCCAGCACCAGCAGCGGGCCGTCGATGGTCTCCACGGCCTGGCGCTGCTCGTCGTTCAGCTTGGTGAGGTAGTCGGTCACTTGCATCCGGCGGTGGGGGTGAGGGCGAGGATATAGGATGGTAGGGCGCGTGCCGGAACCCTGGGCAAGGAAGGCTGTCTTTTTCGAGAAGAAGCAAAAAGCTTTTGTCGCGGCTGTCGCGGACGGCTGAACGACACGCCTCACCCCGGCGCACCGACCGGAGACAGAAGTTTTCTGGTTCTTTTTTTCAAAAAAGAACCGCTTGCTTCCTTACCCTGTCTTCGCCGCATCCGGCCGGCCCGGTTGCCTTGTCCCCGCTCGCTTGCTTGTCTGCCCGCAAAACGGAGGAAACCAATGGACGCGATGGTCGGGCAACGCCCCGGGTTGCTGACGCGCGAACGCATCGTCGCCCCGCCGGACTACAACCGCTGGCTGGTGCCGCCCGCGGCACTCGCCATTCACCTCAGCATCGGCATGATCTACGGCATGTCGGTGTTCTGGCTGCCGCTGGCCCAGGCGGTCGGCATCAGCCACCGCATCGCTTGCCCCGCCGGCGCCACGCTGGCCAGCCGGCTGACCGCCACCGGCTGCGACTGGACCACCGCCGACGTCAGCCTGGTCTTCACCCTCGGCATCGTCTTCCTCGGCGCCTCGGCGGCGCTGTGGGGCGGCTGGCTGGAACGCGCAGGCCCCCGCAAGGCCGGGCTGATCGCCGCACTCTGCTGGCCGGGCGGCCTGGCGCTGATGGCGCTGGGCGTGAACCTGCACCAGCTGTGGGTTCTGTGGCTCGGCGGCGCGGTGGGCGGCGCGGGCCTCGGCCTTGGCTACATCTCGCCGGTCTCCACGCTGATCAAGTGGTTTCCGGACCGCAGGGGCCTGGCCACCGGCATGGCCATCATGGGTTTCGGCGGCGGTGCGATGATCGGCTCGCCGCTGGCCGCCATGCTGATGGCGCGCTTCCGCAGCCCCACCAGCGTGGGCGTGGCGGACACCTTCCTCGTGCTGGCCACCATCTACGCCGTTGCCATGTCGGCCGGCGCGTTCGCCTACCGCGTGCCGCCGGCCGGCTACCGTCCGGCCGGCATGGCCGAACCGGTCAGGGCGCACACCCTCTCGGTGCCGCTGGAGGCGTCCTGGCGCACGCCGCAATTCTGGCTGCTCTGGGGCGTGCTGTGCCTCAACGTCTCTGCCGGCATCGGCGTACTGGATTTGGCCAGCCCCATGCTGCAGGAGATCTTCGGCGGCGCGCTGGTCGGCCACCCGGAAACCAGCTTCACCGCGCTCTCGCCCGCGCAGCTGAAATCCGTGGCGCTGATCGCCGCGGGCTTCGCCGGCCTGCTCTCGCTGTTCAACATCCTGGGCCGTTTCTTCTGGGCAGCGGCGTCGGACCGGCTCGGCCGCCGCCGCACCTTCACCACCATCTTCCTGCTCGGCATCGTGCTGTATGCCGCCGTCCCCAGCCTGGCCGCGTACGGCAGCAAGCCGCTGTTCGCGCTGGCCGTCGGCGTCATCCTCTCGATGTACGGCGGCAGCTTCGCCACCATACCGGCGTACCTCGCGGACATCTTCGGCACCGGCTTCGTGGGCGCCATCCACGGCCGGCTGCTCACCGCCTGGTCGGCCGCCGGCGTCATCGGGCCGGTGCTGATCACCAGCCTGCGCCAGTCGCAGATCAGCGCCGGGGTGGCCCGGGCCCGGGTTTACGACCACACGATGTACATCCTCGCCGGCCTGCTGCTGGCGGGCCTGGTGCTCAACCTGCTCGTCCGGCCGCTGCACCAGCGCTGGTTCACCTATACGGAACCTACTCTCGCGGCGCCCGGCCTGGCCGCCGTGTCCACGCCGCGTACAGGCCTGGCGCTGCCGTTGGCTTGGCTGGCGGTGGGGCTGCCGCTGGCCTGGGGCTTCCTGATCACCGTGACCAAGGCGGCTCAGCTGTTCGGTTAGGCAAGGAAGCAAGGCCTTCTTTTTCGAGAAAAAGAAGCAAAAAGCTTTTGCTCTCGCTGTCGCGGACGGCTGAAACGACACGCCTCACCCCGGCACACCGACGAGGGACAAAAGTTTTTTGGTTCTTTTCAAAAAAGAACCCCTTGCTTGCCTTCATAACCCGTCCGTTGCAAGACCGACACTAGTGCGCCCTGGCTTTGTCCTATCCGACACCCCCTGTATACCAACCGCTCAGGCCCGGAGCGGCAGAGGAGTTGAGATTGGCACTGGAAGTGGCACGCCTGCTGGACGGCGACCAGCGTGAGCTGTTGGCGGAGTGGTCGCACATCCTGCGTAACGACGGCCTGGTCGGCAGCAGCCGCATTAACGAGGCCGAGCTGCAGACGCAGTGCCGCGACTTCCTCGGCGCCCTGCGCCACGCGCTGACCGGCGGCGGCCCGGTGGACACGCAGTCCGACCGCTTCGCCGGCGTGCGCGACCTGCTCGGCGACATCTCCCGCGCCCGCGCCGTCCAGGGCTTCAGCCCCAGCGAGACCGCCACCTTCGTCCTCGCCCTCAAACGCCCGCTGTTCGACCGCGCCCGCCAGGCCGTGCCCGGCAACGCCGACGCGCTCGCCGACGCGTTCTGGGCGGTCGGCGAACTGCTCGACCAGCTCGGCCTCTTCACCACCGAGGTGCACCAGAAGAGCCGCGAGGAGGTGGTCGCCCGCCAGCAGGAGGAGATCAGCGAGCTTTCCACGCCGGTGGTCAAGTTGTGGGACGGCATCCTCGCCCTGCCGCTGATCGGCACGCTGGATTCCGCCCGCACCCAGGTCATCATGGAGACCCTGTTGCAGGCCATCGTCGACCAGGCGGCCGACATCGCCATCATCGACATCACCGGCGTGCCCACGGTGGACACGCTGGTGGCCCAGCACCTGCTGAAAACAGTGGCCGCCGCCCGGCTGATGGGCGCGGACTGCATCGTCTCCGGCATCCGCCCGCAGATCGCCCAGACCATGGTCCACCTCGGCGTCGAGCTGAACGTGGTCTCCAAGGCCTCGCTGGCCGACGCCCTGGCGCTCGCCCTGCAGCGCACCGGCCGGACGGTGGTGCGCAGCAAGGCCGCGTCCGGGCCGGCGCCAGGCACCGCCGCACCCGCGCGGAGCTAGCGCGTTGGACAGGATCCCCATCCTCAAGCTCGGCCGCGCGCTGCTGGTCACCATCCAGGTGGACATGCACGACCGGCTGGCACTCGCACTCGAGGAGGACCTCTCCGCCCGCATCGTGGCCACCGGCGCACGCGGCGTGCTGATCGACATCTCCGGGCTGGAGATCGTGGACTCCTTCATGGGCCGCATGCTGGACAGCATCGCCGCCGTCTCCCGCCTGCTCGACGCCGAGACGGTGGTCGTCGGCATGCGCCCGGCCGTGGCCATCACGCTGGTGGAGCTCGGCCTGGCGCTGACCGGCGTGCAGACGGCGCTGAACGTGGAGCGCGGCATGGCACTGATCGGCCACCGCCTGACCGAGGCCTTCGGGGAGTTCGATGAGCCCGACGACGACTGACGTGCTCGCCATCCGCACCTCCAACGACGTGGTGCGGGTGCGCCAGGAGGTCAGGACCCGTGCGGTGGCGGCGGGCTTCGGGCTGGTGGACCAGACCAAGATCGTCACCGCGGCCAGCGAGCTCGCGCGCAACACGCTCGACTACGGCGGCGGCGGCACCTGCACCATCGAGGCGGTGCAGACCGGCAAACGGCGCGGCGTGCGGCTGACTTTCGAGGACCAGGGGCCCGGCATTCCCGACCTCGAGCTGGCGTTGAAGGACGGCTACACCACGGGCGGCGGGCTCGGGCTGGGCTTGAGTGGGGCGCGCAGGTTGTCCAACGAGTTCGAGATACATTCGGTGGTGGGACAGGGGACGCGGATATCGATCGCGCGGTGGAAGTGACGCAAGCACGCGCTTCTTTTTTTGAAAAAGAAGCAAGAAAACTTTGCTCTCCGCTGTCGCGCGCTCGCCGGGGAGCGCGCGACAACGGAGGCAAAAGTTTTTTGGTTCTTTTTTTCAAAAAAGAACTGCTTGCTTGCTTCTGATGCGCACCATCGCCGTCCAAGACCAATCCCAAATCGCCGAAGCCCGCCGCGCCGCCGTCGCCCTCGCCCAGCGGCAAGGCTTCGACGAGCAGGCGGCCGGCCGCGTCGCCATCGTGGCCACCGAGCTCGCCACCAACCTCCTCAAGCACGCCGGCGGCGGCGAGCTGCTCATCGCCAGCTACGACCAGGGCGTGGAGTGCCTGGCGCTGGACCGCGGGCCGGGCATGGCGGACCTCGCCGCCAGCCGGCGCGACGGCCAGTCCACCGCCGGCAGCCCCGGCCTCGGCCTGGGCGCCATCGCCCGCCTCTCCCAGGTGCTCGACATCTATTCCCGGCCGGGACAGGGCACCGCCATCCTCGCCCGTCTGCAGCCGGCCCCTTTGCAGCAGGTCCGGGCGCAGCCATCCGGGGAGGCGCTGTGGGGCGCCGTCAGCCTACCCAAAACCGGCGAGGAGGTCTGCGGCGACGCCTGGTCCGTCCAGCCGCACGCCGGCGCGCTGCGGCTGCTGGTGGCCGACGGGCTCGGCCACGGACCGCACGCGGCCGACGCCGCCCACGCCGCGGTGCGTGCCTTCGCCGACCACCACGTGCGCGCGCCCGCCCCCTGCATCGAGCACATCCATTTGGCGCTGCGGCCCACCCGCGGTGCCGCGGTGGCGGTGGCCGACCTGGACCCGGACCGCGGCAGCGTGGTGTTCGCCGGCATCGGCAACATCGCCGGCATCCTCTACGCCGGCACCGCGCCGCCGCGCCGGATGGTCTCCCACAACGGCACCGCCGGCCACATGGCTCGGCGCGTGCAGGCGTTCGACTACCCCTTCACCGCGCGGCCGCTGGTGATCCTCTGCTCGGACGGGCTGGCGACAAGCTGGACGCTGGAGACCTATCCCGGCCTCTCGCAACGCCACCCCAGCCTGATCGCCGGCGTGCTCTACCGCGACTTCAGCCGCGGCCGCGACGACGTGACCGTGCTGGTCGTCCGCGGCCCAACGCCCCAGCATCCTGCGCCCGAACTCCAGGCACCCGACGTCGCCGTGCCCGAGGCTGCCGTGCCTGAACGCCCCGTCCCGCCCGGCTTGCCACCCCGAGGCTTCGCACAGTGACAACCTGGTCCATCCTGGCCGCGCCCGACCTCGCTGCCCCCGACCTCGCTGCGCCCGACCTCGCCGTGCCCGACCTCGCCGTGCCCGACCTCGCCGTGCCCGACCTCGCCGTGCCCGACCTCGCCGTACCCGACCTCGCCGTACCCGAACGCCCCGCCCCGCCCGGCTTGCCACCCCGAGGCTTCGCACCGTGACAACCTGGTCTATCCTGACGACGCCGATCGAGCGCGAACCCGACGTGATCGCAGTGCGCCAGCGCGCCCGCCGCATCGCCCAGCTGCTCGGCTTCGAGGTGCAGGACCAGACCCGCATCGCCACCGCCGTCTCCGAGATCACCCGCAACGCGCTGGGCTACGCCGGCGGCGGGCTGGCGGAGTTCAGCCTCAGCGGCCCGGACGTCCCGCAGCGCCTGCTCATCCGGATCACCGACCGCGGCCCCGGCATCGCCGACCTGGACCACGTGCTGTCCGGCGCCTTCGAAAGCCGCACCGGCATGGGCCTCGGCCTGGTCGGCGCCCGCCGGCTAATGGACGATTTCGACGTCGCCACCGCCCCCGGCGGCACCGTGGTGACCCTGCACAAGCGCCTGCCGAAAGGCCGCCCCGCCACGGCGCCGCCAATGCTGGCCGAGATCGCCCGCAAGCTGGCCGCCGACGCCGCCGCCGACCCGATGGTCGAGCTGCGCACCCAGAACCGCGAGCTGGTGCAGAGCCTGGCCGAGCTGAAGGGCCGCCAGGACGAGGTCCTGCGCCTCAACGAGGAGCTGGAGACCACCAACAAGGGCGTCGTCGCCCTCTACGCCGAGCTGGACCGCCGCGCCGGCGAGCTGGCCGCGCTGAACGAGACGCTGGAGGAGCGCGTGCGCGCCGCCGTCGCCGAACGCGCCCAGGCCGAGGAGGCGTTGCGCCAATCCTCCAAGATGGAGGCGGTGGGCCAGCTCACCGGCGGCCTGGCGCACGACTTCAACAACCTGCTGACCGGCATTACCGGCAGCCTGGAACTGCTGCAGACCCGCGTGTCCCAGGGCCGCATGGACGAGCTGGACCGCTACGTCACCGCCGCTCAGGGTGCCGCCAGGCGCGCCGCGGCGCTGACCCACCGCCTGCTCGCGTTCTCCCGCCGCCAGACGCTCGACCCCAAACCGACCGAAATCTACGCGCTGGTCGGCGGCATGGCCGACCTGATCCGCCGCACGGTGGGCCCCGAAATCACGCTGGAACTGCTGGGCGGCGGCGGCCTGTGGACCACGCTGGTGGACGCCAACCAGCTGGAGAACGCGCTGCTCAACCTGTGCATCAACGCACGCGACGCGATGCCCGATGGCGGCCGCCTGACGGTGCAGGTGGCCAACGCCCGGCTGGACGGCGCCGCCGCCCGCGCCCAGGGCCTCGAGCCCGGTCCCTACGTGGAGCTCGCGGTGCGCGACACCGGCACCGGCATGCGGCCCGACGTGCTGGCGCACGCCTTCGACCCGTTCTTCACCACCAAGCCGATCGGGCTCGGCACCGGGCTGGGGCTCAGCATGGTCTACGGCTTCGCGCGCCAGTCCGGCGGCCAGGCCAGCATCGTGTCCGCCCCGGGCCAGGGCACGTCGGTGATGCTGCACCTGCCGCGGCACCTGGGCGGTGCTGCGGCCGAGGCGGCGCCCGAGGAACCCGCCACCGGCGGCGCCGGCCGCGGCGAGACGGTGCTGGTGATCGACGACGAGCCAACCATCCGCATGCTGGCCAGCGAGGTGCTGGGCGAGCTGGGCTACACGGTGATCGAGGCCGGCGACGGCGCGTCCGGCCTGCAGGTGCTGGGCAGCCCGCGGCGGATCGACCTGCTGATCACCGACGTGGGCCTGCCCGGCGGGATGAACGGCCGGCAGATCGCCGACGCGGCGCGCGAGCAGCGGCCCGGGCTGCAGGTGCTGTTCATCACCGGCTACGCGGAGAACGTGCTGACCGGACGCGACGAGGTGAGCCCGTGGATGCGCGTCTTGACCAAGCCGTTCGGGATGCAGGCGTTGGCTCGGCTGGTGCGGGAGATGCTTGGCGGGGAGTAGTAAGCAAGCAAGCGGTTCTTTTTTGAAAAAAAGAACCAAAAAACTTTTGTTCCCTTGGCGCGCGCTGCAGAACCATCGCGACAGCAGGACCAAAAGTCTTGTGCTTCTTTTCTTCAGAAAAGAAGGCCTTGCCTTCCTGCCGAACGTCAAAGGGTCAAGCCGCTTGAGGCTCGCGCGACCCGCACCGCCAACGAGATCGCGCATCAACGACAACGCTCCGACCACGCTTTCCTGTCATAAAAGCTTAATAAATCTGCAATAGTGCTGTCCCGGTCGCCCGACTAGGGTCCGCCCGAATCAGGCGCGGGCTCCTGCGTCCGCCCCCACCAGGAGCAGCCGATGACCCAGCCCCGACACACAGCCACCCTTGCCGCCACCGCCCTGCTGCTCACCGCGGGCCTGGCGCACGCGCAATCCATCACCGGCGCCGGCTCCACCTTCGCCCAGCCCATCTACGGTGCCTGGGCCGAGGCGTCGAAAGCGGCCACCGGCGTCACCCTGAACTACCAGGGCGTCGGCTCCGGCGCCGGCCAGAAGCTGGTCACCCAGCGCACGGTGGATTTCGGCGCGTCCGACGCCCCGATGGCGCCGGCCAAGCTGGTCTCGGGCGAGCTGCTGCAGTTCCCCACCGTCATGGGCGCGGTCGACATCGCGGTGAACCTGCCGGGCATCGCCAACGCCAAGCTGCGCCTTTCGGGCAAGGTGCTCGGCGACATCTACCTCGGCACCGTCACCACCTGGAACGATCCGGCCATCGCCAAGCTGAACCCGGGCACCAAGCTGCCCAGCCTGGCCATCGCTCCGGTCTACCGCGCCGACGGCTCGGGCACGACCTTCGTCTTCACCAGCTACCTCTCCAAGGTGGACCCCGACTTCAAGAGCAAGGTGGGTGCGGCCACCGCGGTCAGCTGGCCGGCCGGCACCGGCTCGAAGGGCACCGCGGGGGTCGCCGGCGCGGTGAAGAGCACGCCGGGTGCCATCGGCTACGTCGAGAGCGCCTACGCCACGCTGAACCACCTGACGGTGACCCAGCTGCAGGACCACGACGGCGCCTTCATCAAGCCGACGCTGCCGAGCTTCGCGGCTGCGGCCGCGCACGCCAACTGGTCAGGGGCGGCGAACTTCGCCATCGACCTCAACGACCAGCCTGGCGCCAACGCCTGGCCGATCGTCTCCGCCACCTTCGTGCTGGTGCCGCTGAAGCCGAAGAACGCCGCGAACGGCGCCGCGGTGCTCAAGTTCTTCGACTGGGCCTTCAGCAACGGCGACACCACCGCGAACAACCTGCAATACGTGCCGCTGCCGGCCAGTGTTAAGACGCAGGTGCGCACGGCTTGGAAGGGCTTGGGCAAGTAAGCAAGAAAGGCCTTCTTTTTTGAAAAAAAGAAGCAAAAAGCTTTTGTCCCCGCTGTCGCGCGCTCGCGGGAGAGTCCCCGATAGGGAGCAAAAGTTTTTTGGTTCTTTTTTTCAAAAAAGAACTGCTTGCTCGGCTTCAGAATGAAAAATCCCGGCGACCGCATCTTCTCCGCAGCCGCCCACGGCGCCGGCCTGTTCGTGCTGGCGCTGCTCGGCGCCATCATCGTGCTGCTGTTCATCGGCGGCCTGCCGGCCTTTCGCGCCTTCGGTGCAGGCTTCCTCGTCTCGTCCGCCTGGAACCCGGTCACCGAGGAATTCGGCGCCCTGGTCTCGGTCTACGGCACCGTCGTCAGCTCCATCCTCGCCCTGCTGATGGCGGTGCCGCTGGCGTTCGGCGTGGCCTTCTTCCTCACTGAGCTCGCCCCCTCCTGGATGCGCCGGCCGGTGGGCACCGCCATCGAGCTGCTGGCCGCAGTGCCCTCCATCATCTACGGCATGTGGGGCGTCTTCGTGCTGATGCCGGCGGTGGACCAGACCGTCAAACCCTGGCTGGTGGGCAGCCTCGGCCGCCTGCCGGGTTTCTCCGCGGTGCTCCACGCCTCGCCCGGCGGGGCGAGCATCTTCACCGCAGCACTGGTGCTGGCGATCATGATCACGCCGTTCATCGCCGCCACCATGCGCGACGTGTTCCTGACGGTGCCCGTCATCTTCAAGGAGTCCGCCTTCGGGCTCGGCTGCACGTCGTGGGAGGTGATGCGGCGCATCGTGCTGCCCTACACCCGCGCCTCGGTCGTCGGCGGCATCATGCTGGGGCTCGGCCGCGCGCTGGGCGAGACGATGGCGGTCACCTTCGTCATCGGCAACACCAACCGGATCAGCCCCAACGTGTTCGCACCGGGCAACACCATCGCCTCGCTGGTGGCGCTGGAGTTCCCGGAAGCCGATTCCGGCAGCCTTCAACTCTCCTCGCTGCTGGCGCTGGGTTTCATCCTGTTCGTCATCTCGTTCGTGGTGCTGGCGATCTCGCGCGGGCTGCTGGTGCAGCGGGTGCGCGCCTGATGAGCGCGTCGCTCGCCCCCGCTACGCTGCAGGCCAGCCGCGACATGGGCGTGGCGCTGACCCGCGGCAGGCGGCGCCGCAACCAGGACCGCCTGGCGCGCGTGCTGGCCAGCCTGGCGACGCTGGTCGCACTTGGCTTCCTGCTCTCCATCCTGGTCACCCTGTTCTACCTCGGCGTGCCCGGCCTGCGGCTGCACGTGTTCGACACGGTCACCAAGTCGCCCGGCACAAACGGCGGACTTGCCAACGCCATCATCGGCAGCATCGCCCAGGCGGGCTTGGGCACGCTGGTCGGAACCCCGATCGGGCTGATGGTTGGCACCTACCTCGCCGAGTATGCCGGCCGAACCGCGCTGGGTAACGTGGTGCGCTTCGTCTCCGACATATTGCTGTCGGCCCCGTCCATCCTGATCGGCCTGTTCATCTACCAGATCCTGGTGGCACCGCTGACCGGCTTCTCCGGCGTCGCGGGCGCCGCGGCACTGGCCATCCTGGTGATCCCCATCGTGGTGCGCACCACGGAGGACATGCTGCGGCTGATCCCCATCAGCCTGCGCGAGGCCGCGATCGCGCTCGGCGCGCCGCGCTGGAAGACCATCGTTTTCATCTGCTACCGCGCCGCGCTGGACGGGCTGCTGACCGGCGTGCTGCTCGCCGTCGCCCGCGTGGCCGGCGAGACGGCACCGCTGCTGTTCACCTCGCTCGGCAACTCGGGCTACTCCGGGCTTGGGTCGGCGATGGCCAGTCTGCCGGTGACCATTTACCAATATGCGCAGTCGGCCTTCGAGGACTGGGTGCAACTTGCCTGGACCGGCGCGCTGCTGATCACGTTGGGCGTGCTGGCGATCAACATAGTGGCCCGCCTGATTGTCCGGCGGCGATAGCTTGGGAACGCGTCGTTGAAAGCGAGAAAGCAAGGCCTGCTTTTTTGAAAAAAAGCAGCAAAAAACTTTTGGTCCGGCTGTCGCGGAGTCTCCTGCAGCTTGAACTCCAGGGAACAAAAGTTTTTTGGTTCTTTTCTTCAAAAAAGAACCGCTTGCTTGCTTGTCCGGTGAACGCTCCGGGCCGTCGGTACTAGGGAAGCGACATGGAACAGGCACTCGACCCCAGCAGCAATCCCGGCCAGGCAGGCCGCGCGGCGCCCAGCGCGCTGCCGGTGCCAGCACGCCTGTCCATCCGCAACCTGGACTTCTTCTACGGCACCAACCAGGCGCTGAAATCCATCGCACTCGACCTGCCGGATCGCCGCGTCACCGGCATGATCGGCCCGTCCGGCTGCGGCAAGTCCACCCTGTTGCGCGTGCTGAACCGGATGTACGACCTCTACCCCGGCCAGCACGCGACCGGCGAGGTGGTGATGGACGGCACCAACATCCTCTCGCGCGAACTCGACGTGGGCGCGCTGCGCAGCCGCGTCGGCATGGTGTTCCAGAAACCCACGCCGTTCCCAATGAGCATCTACGACAACATCACCTTCGGCGTGAAACTGCACGAGCGCCTGTCCGCCAAGGACATGGCCGTGCGCGTCGAATGGTCGCTGACCCGCGCCGCCCTGTGGGCCGAGGTGCGCGACCGCCTGCACAGCCCGGCCGCCGGCCTGTCCGGCGGCCAGCAGCAGCGCCTGTGCATCGCGCGCACCATCGCGACACGGCCGGAGATCATCCTGCTCGACGAGCCGACCAGCGCGCTCGACCCGATCAGCACGCTGCGCATCGAGGAACTGATCGACGAGCTCAAGCGCGACTTCACCATCGCCATCGTCACCCACAACATGCAGCAGGCGGCGCGCTGTGCCGACCAGGTGGCGTTCTTCTACCTCGGCGAACTGGTCGAGGTGGCCCCGGCCAGCCAGATCTTCACCTCGCCGAGACAGCGCCGCACACAGGAATACGTAACCGGGCGTTTTGGGTGAAAGCCCGGTTGCGCGCCGTCACGCCCACCACAGGAGGCCCGACACATGGCTGAGTTGGCCGAGCACATCGTGACGAGCTTCGGGCAGGAACTCAAACGCCTGCGCGACCTGCTGGTGGAGATGGGCGGCCTGGTCGAGGCGCAGGTCGCCACCGCCACCATCGCGGTGGTCGAACAGGACGTCGAAGCCGCCGCCCGCACGGTGGAACAGGACCCCGCGGTGGACGCGCTGGAACGCGAGGTGGAAAGCTTCGTCATCCGCCTGCTCGCTTTGCGCCAGCCGGTGGCCCAGGATTTGCGGCAGATCGTCGCCGCGCTGAAGATGTCGAGCGACTTCGAACGCATCGGCGACTACGCTGCCAACGTCGCCAAACGCAGCATCGTGCTGAGCCAGTTCAACCTGCCGTTCAAGCTCAGCGGCCTCGCGCACATGGCCAGGCTGGTGCAGGAGAGTCTCAAACTGACGGTGGACGCGGTGGGCGACGCCGACGCCGACAAGGCGATCCAGGTGTGGCGCTCCGACCAGGCAGTGGACGACATCTACACCGCCATCTTCCGCGAGCTGGTCACCTACATGATGGAAGACCCGCGCCAGATCACCCCGTGCACGCATCTGCTGTTCATCGCCAAGAACCTCGAACGGATCGGCGACCACGCCACCAACATTGCCGAGACGGTGCATTTCGCGACGACCGGCGAGGCTTTGCCGGACGTGCGGCCAAAGGGCGAGAGTGCCAATTATGCAGTGGTGCGGCCGAAGGAAGCGTAGCAAGCGGTTCTTTTTTGAAAAAAAGAACCAAAAAACTTTTGGTCCGGCTGTCGCGGAATATTCCGCAGCGCGTACCTGAAGGCACAAAAGTTTTTTTGCTTCTTTTTTCAAAAAAGAAGGCCTTGCTTTCTTGATGGGGACCGAAACCAAATGTCAGACGCAGCCACCAACCTGGCCAAGCCGCTGGTGCTCGTCGTCGAAGACGAAGCCGCGCTGGCAACTATGCTGCGCTACAACCTGGAAAAGCAGGGCTTCCGCGTCGACGAAGCCGCAGACGGCCAGGAAGCGCTGACACGCATCTCCGAATCCCAGCCGGACCTGGTGCTGCTGGACTGGATGCTGCCAGTGATGTCCGGCATCGAAGTCTGCCGCCAGATCCGCCGCCGACCCAACACGCGCGACCTGCCGGTGATCATGGTGACCGCACGCACCGAAGACCAGGACGCGGTGCGCGGCCTGAACACCGGTGCGGACGACTACATCACCAAACCCTTCAACATGGACGCCCTGCTGGCCCGCATGCGCGCGCTGCTGCGCCGCTCCAACGCGGTGCCCACCAAAGGCCGCCTCGTCTTCCACGACATTGCCATGGACCTCGCCGCACACCGCGTGCAACGCAACAACCGCGCGGTGCATTTGGGCCCCACCGAGTTCCGCCTGCTGGAGTTCCTGATGCAACACCCGCGCCGCGTGTTCTCGCGCGAGGAACTGCTCGACGCCGTGTGGGGACCCGACATCCACGTGGAACCACGCACGGTGGACGTGCACATCCGCCGGCTGCGCAAGTCGATCAACGGCGAGGGCGAACTCGACGTGGTGCGCACGGTGCGCGCTGCGGGCTACGCGCTGGATACGGAGCCGGTTTGAAACCTGTGGCTTTGACAATCGAAAGAAAGCAAGCAGTTCTTTTTTGAAAAAAAGAACCAAAAAACTTTTGACTCCGCTGTCGCGCGCTCTCCGGAAAGAACTGCGACAGCCGAGACAAAAGTTTTTTGGTTCTTTTTTTCAAAAAAGAACTGCTTGCCTTTGGCCGTCATCGACCCCCGAAACCTCTCAAAGCGAGACCGGTTGTGATACATCGGCCCAACTTCACGGAAACACAGCGGATGAACACGACCAACCAGGCGTCGCCTGCCGAAACCACATCCGCCCCCAAACACGACGCCCCGCCCTCCGACAACAAGACCTCGGACTCCGGCACCACCGCGCCGGTAGCTCCCAACGAAGACCCGCCCCCCGAAGCAGACTTCGCCTGAGCCGCGCCTGTCCAAGCGACTCCGCGACAGCCACATCAAAAGTTTCTTGGTTCTTTTTTTAAAAAAGAATCGCTTGCCTTGCTAAACCACCCTAAGCGCGCCAGCCCCCGCGCATGGAGACCGCCGCATGCGCCCCACCCTGACAGCCTGCCTCCTCGCCGTCCTGGCGACCGCTTCGCCGGCCGGCGCCGCGGTGCCGGACTACGACACGCAGGCCGTCCAGTCGCATGACCGCCCGGCAGCCGACACGGCGCGCGACGACGCCCGGCACACGTTGGCGCTGCTGGTCTTCAGCGAGGCCAAGCCCGGCGACAGGATCGTCGATGCGGTGCCCGGCGCCGGCTTCTTCACCCGTCTCTTCAGCCACGTGGTAGGACCCAAGGGGCACGTCTTCGCTGTCACGCCGGCCGAGCTGGCAAAGGCGAAGCCGTCTCTGGCCAGCAGCATCGCCGTGCTGGCTGCCCAGCCGGACTTCGGCAACGTCACCGCGGTGGTCGAGCCCACTGCCGCCATCGGCACCGCGGCGGCGGCGCAGGGCGGCGGCGTGGACCTGGTCTGGACCAGCGACAACTACCACGACGTCTACGGCTTCTTCGGCGCCGCGCAGGCCGCCGCGATGGATGCTGCCGTCTTCCGCGCGCTGAAGCCGGGCGGGCTGTTCGTGGTGATCGACCACACCGCGTTGCCGGGTGCGAGTGCCACCGCGCCCACCACGCTGCACCGCATCGATCCGGAGACGGTCAAGGCGCAGGTGCTGGCTGCGGGATTCGTGCTGGATGCCACCACCGACGTGCTGCACAACCCGGCCGACCCGCACACGGCGAAGGTGTTCGCGCCGGACATCCGCGGCCACACGGACCAGTTCGCCTTCCGCTTCCGCAAACCCGCGAAGTAGCCGAGTGTCCGGTGCCGCTCGGTCACAAGCAAGGCAAGCGGCTGCTTCGCGGAAAGGGAAAAACCAAGCGGACCAGCACGCAAGCTGCAGAACTCTCCGCGACAGCCGGGATAAAAGTCTTTTGCTTCTTTTCTTCAGAAAAGAAGGCCTTGCCTTCCTCTCCGCCGCCCCAGTCTAACCCAATGAACGAAGCCGCCCAACCCGAGCTAACCGCCGAGCGCGCCGCCCTGGCAAGCTGGCTACGAGAGGCCGCCTGGCCGCTCTGGCTGGCCCAGGGCGTGGACCGTCAACGCGGCGGCTTCTACGAGGCGCTGGACCTGCAGACGCACGCCTGCACCGCGCCGTTCCGCCGCCTGCGGGTCGTGGCACGCCAGGTCTACGTTTTCGCCCAGGCCCACCTGGCCGGCCTGCCCGGCGCAGCCGACGCGGTGCGGTTGGGCCTGGTCTTCCTGGACCGCCATGCCGCCCAGGCCGACGGCGGCTACGCCTGGCGGTTCGACCTCGACCACCGGCCGCTCGACCACACGCGCGACCTGTACGACCACGCCTTCGTGCTGCTGGCACTCGCCTCTGCCGTCCCCGTGGTGGGCGAGGGCGCGGTCCGCCAGCGTGCGCGCGGCTTGCTGGCCTGGCTGGACGCCAGCTTCGCCCATCCGCTCGGCGGCTACCAGGAAAGCCTGCCGCCCGCCCTGCCCCGCCGGCAGAACCCGCACATGCACCTGCTCGAGGCGCTGCTCGCCGCCTACGAGGCGTTCGGCGAGACGGTCTACCGCGATCGTGCCGCCTCCCTGGTGGCGCTGTTCACCGGCCGGCTGTTCGACGACGCGTCCGGCGCGCTGCCGGAGTATTTCGACGATGCGCTCGCCCCCGAGCGCCGCGGCGGCGTCTTTCTGGTGGAACCCGGCCACCATTGCGAGTGGGTGTGGCTGCTGCACCACGCGCGCCGGCTCGGCGCCGCGCCGCCCGGATCCACAGAGCTCTCCGCCCGGCTGATGGCGTTCGTCGACCGGTTCGGGCTGGACCCGGGCACAGGCGCCGTGCTGGACGAGCTGGCCAGCGACGGCTCGGTGCTGGCCGCGGGCGCCCGCCTGTGGCCGCAGACCGAACGCCTGCGCGCCGAGTTCCTGCGCCCCGAAGCATCCCCAACACGCCAGCTCGCGGCGGTGCGGGCGCTGTCGGCTTACCTGCGGCCGGACGGGCTGTGGCACGAACGCCGGCTGGCGGACGGCAGCTGGTCGGTGCAAGCCGCGCCGGCCAGCAGTCTTTATCATTTGACGGGGGCTATACTTTCGGTTGCGTGAGGCAAGGCAAGCAGTTCTTTTTGAAAAAAAGAACCAAAAAACTTTTGTCTCCGTTCGGTGCGTGGTGCGGAAGCTTGGTGTTCCGGCGCCCGGTGGTGGCGCAGCACGCCGGGCCGGGGACGACTATGCTCCAGTGGCAGCGGGACCGAATGTGCATCTCATACCAACCGGCCTGAATGCTGACTCATAGAAAGCAAGCAGTTCTTTTTTAAGAAAAAGGACCAAAAAACTTTGACTCCGCTGTCGCGCGCTCTCCGGACAGGTCCGCGACAGCGGAGTCAAAAGTTTTTTGCTTCTTTTTTTCAAAAAAGAAGGCCTTGCTTGCTTTGGAACGGCCACCTTTAAGCCGACTGGTATCAGACCGGTTCTGCTCCAAATGGGCGCCGCGAAGGCGAGTTTCCGGAAGCTCGAACTAAGCCTGATGGGACAGACAAAGCGTCCCATGGCAGCCTACCGATGGGGTCAACCTCGATGGGACTCTGACTGCTTGGGATGGACAGCCGACATAGGCTGATGCGTCACGAAGAGCTATGTCAGCGTCTTGGCTATTCCTGCTTTCCATATGGACGGCCCAATTTGGAAACGGGTTCTGGAAAAGTACGAGAGAACGGCATGACTGAGGAGGCGCCTACGATCGTCAACATGCACACGGCGCCGGAAATCCCGGCCGACGTGCCTGCCGCCTGGACGCATTTCCAGCGCGAGTTGACGCCTGCGATGAAGGACGCGGGGCCGGGGCGTTTTGGAATGGGCCGTCTTGGCCTGAACGCCAGGCGCGTGCCTCCGGGCCACAGCGCGTGCCCGGCGCACACGCACCTCATGGCCGACGAAATCTTCGTAGTGCTCGAAGGGCAAGGTCTGTTCCGCTACGGCGATCGCGTGTACGACATCCGCCCTGGGGACTGCATCTCCTGCCCGGCCGACACGGGGATCGCCCATCAGATCGCCAACCCGACGACCCCGGACTGCACGGGCGATCTGGTCTACCTCGCGATCGGCGCCGAGCCGCCCGGGGATGTCTGCACCTACCCGGACAACGGTCAGATCGTCATCGACGGCCTCAATCGCCGCGGATTCCTGCGCGAAGCCGGCTACTACGAGGGGCAGCCACAACCCACGCCGCTTCTGACGCACAGCCACGACGCACCCGTCTGACCGGGCGCGTGGGATTAGCCCTGGGGCGAGGCCCGGCTCGGGGCGCGTTAGCAGCGCATTGTCACCTCCGGCAGGATCGCTGCGGACAGCCAGATGCCGCGTGAGCGCGTCTACGAGAGTCTGCGAAGGGGCGGAAACGGCGATTGCGCTCGACTGATACCAATTGGCGTTGATGCTGACTCGTAGAAAGCAAGCAGTCCTTTTTTGAAAAAAAGGACCAAAAAACTTTTGATTCCGCTGTCGCGCGCTCTCCGGACAGGTCCGCGACAGCGGAGTCAAAAGTTTTTTGCTTCTTTTTTTCAAAAAAGAAGGCCTTTGCTTGCTTGGGACGGTCAACCTTCAAGCCGGGTGGTATAGGATGCAGTTTCGGTTCCGCTGCTATCGACCCGCTCCACCCGGGCTGCCGCAGAACGCCGGAAACCAGCCAGTCCAGTCCTTCGCGTAGCCAGTTGGTACCATGCCCGTTACAGAACAGGCGAGAGACTTCCAATAAGGAGAGAGCCGCGCGAGCGCTGGAGTGGGAGGGCAAGCCTCTCCAGGCAGAGCCAAAGGCGAAGGCAGCGCCTCCCGCACCCAACAACCCTGGCCAGGCGCTGCACATCTGGCTTTCTTCTGAATCATACCCGTCAGCCTGGAGATTGACCGTTCCGAAGCAAGCAAGGCTATCGCAAGCCTTTCCGGAGAGCGCGCGACAGCGGAGTCAAAAGTTTTTTGGTCCTTTTTTTCAAAAAAGGACTGCTTGCTTTCTGTGAGTCAGCATCCGCGCCAACCGGTATCAGCCCTGCATTCGGCTGCCCGACCTGCTCAAAGCTCGCGTGAGCCATCGACGCAGGCGGCTTGGCTTCGAACAGGCCGGGCCACGAAGATCGCGCGTCGAGCATAGCCACCTCGCTCGGCGGCGTCCGCTCAGTCACCCCGAAACCGCCGGGTGTCCGTCCCAGAGATGCCGTCGGCGAACACATCCAACAGGTCGAGCAAACGTCGCCCTACCCGCTGGCCGAATTTTCTGCTATGGATTGCCGCTTAGGACAGGGTGGAAAGCCTTGCCACGTACGAACCAGGCCAGAAGGTTGCAGAGGGGCCAGCCTCCCCGAGACGCCTTGTCGCTTCCTAAGCGACCAAGGCAGCACAACGCAAGTGTCAGTTGCATGGCAGCCGCGCCAGGCCGGTCACGTCCAAGCTCCCGAGCGAAGGGATAGCCGGACGCCGGCGACGTAGCCGCCAGCCTAACCAGGAGTGGCCAGACCAAGTGCCTACCAAGTCAGCGACAGCAAAGAAGATCGTCCCTGCAACCGAAACGGTTATGGACGCGGCCCCGCAGATCGAAACGGCGCCCGCCGAGGTGAAGCCGTCTGCACCCCTGCCGGAAAGCCTGGCCGAACCGCCCGCCCCTAGCCTGGCGGCAGCCACCCCGGTCGAAGACACCATCCTTCCCGCCGCCCCCGCAAAGGCCGACGTGGACGAGGAGGAGGACGAGGAAGACGACGCGGCGCCCACGCCCGGCGCACGTCCGAACGGCTCCCACGGCCACCACATGATGGGCCGCAACCAGGCCATCGCGCCCGGCGGCCGGGTGATGCCGCCGCCGCGCGCCATGGCCAAGGCGGAGATCTTCGAAGAGGGAGACCACGTGGTCTACCCGACCCACGGCGTGGGCAAGGTGGAACGCATCGCCACCGAGGAGATCGCCGGCCACAAGCTGGAGCTGATCCACATCACCTTCGAAGAAAACCGCATGACCCTGCGCGTGCCGGTCGCCAAGGCCCGCACCGCCGGCCTGCGCAAGCTCGCCACCCGCAAGATGTTCGACGAGGCGATGACCGTGCTGCGCGGCCGCGCCCGCATCAAGCGCACCATGTGGTCGCGCCGTGCACAGGAATACGAGGCCAAGATCAACAGCGGCGACCCGCTGGCCATTGCCGAAGTCGTGCGCGACCTGCATCGCAACGCCGGCCAGCCGGACCAGAGCTTCTCCGAACGGCAGATCTACGAGGCGGCGATGGATCGGCTGGCCGCCGAGCTCGGCGCGCTGGAGCGGATCGACAAGGCGGCGGCGGCGACCAAGCTGGCGGAGTTCTTGAAGACGGTGGTGTAGCTAGCAAGGAAGCAGTTCTTTTTTGAAAAAAAGAACCAAAAAACTTTTGTTTCCTTGGTCGTGCCCTGTGGGAGAGTTCGCGACAGCGCTGACAAAAGCTTTTTGCTGCTTTTTCTCGAAAAAGAAGCGCTTGCTTTCTCGCTTTACGCACAAAAAAACCCAGGCAAAGCGCCTGGGTTTTTTTGCGCGTGACGCCCGCCTCAGTTGCTGCGGCGATTACCAGTCAGCTGCAGCAGCAACATGAACAGGTTGATGAAGTTTAGATAGAGGCTCAACGCGTCGTAAACGCTGCGCTTGGCCGCACCCTCTGTCCCCTCCGCGTAGGCAAACTGCGTGTAGCTCACCTTGATGCGCTGCGTGTCGTAGGCGGTCAGTCCCACGAACACCACCACGCCGATGATGCTGACGGCGAACTGCAGCGGCGCGCTGTGCAGGAACATATTGACCAGGCTGGCCAGGATCACGCCGAACAGCCCCATGATCAGGAAGCTGCCCATGTTGGCCAGGTTACGCTGCGTCGTGTAGCCCCAGATCGACATGCCGGCGAACATCGCCGCCGAGATGAAGAACACCGATGCGATGCTGCCGCCGGCATAGATCAGGAAGATGTTCGTCAGGCTGGCGCCCATCGCCACGCAGAACGCCCAGTAGAGCGCCTGCACCGCGGTGCGGCTCAGCCGGTTCACCCCGAAGCTCAGCACCAGCACGAAGGCCAGCGGCGCGAACATCGACAGCGTGCCGAGTCCGGTCGGCGCCACGCGGGTGCCGTACTCGGTGGTCACCTGGTGATAGAACAGGTTGATCAGGCTGGTGTTGGCCACGCCATAGGCGACGACGCCGGTCAGCAGCAGGCCGGACGCCATCCAGTTGTAGACCCGCAGCATGTAGGCGCGCAGGCCCTGGTCGATCGCTGCAGCCCCGGCGACGGTGCCGGCGGGGCTGGTAAAACTCCGAAATCCGGGAGTGTAAGCCATGGTTAAGGTCCCTCAGGTGGCGGAATGCCGGCAAGTCAGCCGTGCATATCGAACCGCCATGTCCGAAACGTCAATCTGGCTCGCCGGCCGCATGGTTCAAGGCGAGCCGGGCGCCGCGCCAGGTTGCGTTTTGTCCAGCTCCTGGGTGACCAGGAAGTCGATGCCGCGGTTGTAGGCGTCGGTGGTGTCGCCGCGGATCTGGCCGGACACCCGGGCGGTGTACTTCATCCTGTCGACGTCGGCGAACCACAGTGTCATCAGGCTGATCAGCGTGCTCACCTTGTGCACGCTGGGCAGCACCATCAGCGTGGCGCCGGCCGCCTTGGCCACCTTGGCCCAGCACTCGCCGCACTCGTCGGGGGGCTGCAGCCCGGCGATCTGGCCGGCACGGCTGGCGAGGTCGACCGGCATGTAGCGTCCGGTGTGCTGCAACACGCTGGCGAGCTGCCTGGTCGCTTCCGCCAGCCGTGCCGCCTGTGCCGGACTGCCGCCCTCGCCGCTGGTGTCGAGCAACTGGAACGGAAAGACGGCGACCGGCGCCGGTGCGGCCTGGGCCAGCGGGGCGGCGAGCCAGGCCAGCACGAGCCAAGCAACGACAGGCGGGCCCAGGACGTACCGGGCGAGGACGTATCGGGCGAGAACGAGCCGGACGAGGACGGGCCAGGCGAGGACGCGCCAGGCGGACAGCGGGACTATCGTGACGCGTGACAAAAGGCAGTCCTCCGTTATATTCTACCGTCCTGTGCAAACTTTCTACCAGCCAGGACGTTCTGTGGGCGTGGCCAACCAGCTCAACATAAAAAGCGAAGACGGCTACCGCCTGGCAACCGAGCTTTCGGTCCTGACCGGCGAGAGCCTGACTGCTGCCGTCACCGAGGCGTTGCGCGAGCGGCTGGAGCGCGAGCAGCGCCTGCGCGACCGCACTGCCAAGCTGGCCCGCCTGCAGGCGCTCGCGGCAGAGATCCGCGCCAGCCTGCGCATCGAGCCCGGCGCCGGCCACGCCTACCTCTACGACGAGAGCGGACGCCCCCGGTGAGCGGCGCGTGATCGTGGACACCTCCGCCATGCTCTGTGTGCTGCTCGACGAGCCGGGCTCCGCCAGCCTGCTCGACGCGATCCTCGACGCCCCGGCCACGCGCATCTCGGCGGCCAACTGGCTGGAGCTGGCGATGGTGGTCGAGGAGCGCGGCGGCCGTCTGGCCAGCCTGCGGCTGGACGAGTTCGTCCGCACCGCCGGCATCGAGGTGGCGCCCGTCACGGTCGAGCAGGCCGCCGCCGCCCGCAACGCCTGGCGCTATTTCGGCCGCCACAAGCACTCCGCCCGGCTGGATTTCGGCGATTGCTTCGCCTACGCGCTGGCCAAGACCAGCGGCGAGAAGCTGCTCTATGCCGGCGAGGAGTTCGACCGCACCGACGTCGAGCCGGCGCTGCCCGCCCACCGGGCGGACATGTCGGGTACGCCAGGGCGCGAGATGTCCGGCGCGCCTGGGCGCGAGATGTCCGGCGCGCCTGGGCGCGACGCCCCCGCCCCGAAGGCCCACTGAGCGATGCCGGAGCTGCTGCTGGAGCTGTTCAGCGAGGAGATTCCCGCCCGCCTGCAGTCCCGCGGCGCGGACGAGCTCTCCCGCCTGGTGCAGGAGGCGCTGGCACCCATTGCGCCGGCGAACCTGCGCCTGTTCTACGGGCCGAGGCGGCTGGCGCTGGCGGCGGACGTTTCCGCCGGGGTTGCCGCCGCGGCCAGCACCGAGCGCGGCCCGCGCGTCAGCGCGCCCGAACAGGCGCTGGCCGGCTTCCTGCGCAAGCACGCCGCCACACGCGAGGCGCTGCGGCAGGACGGCGAGTTCTGGGTGCTGGACAAGGCGGCGCCGGCGGTCAGCGCCGTCAGCCTGGTCGCCGGCGCCATGCCCGGCCTGCTGCGCCGCTTCGCCTGGCCGAAATCCATGCGCTGGGGCGGCACCAGCGGTTTCACCTGGATTCGCCCGCTGCGGCGCATCCTCTGTCTGCTGGACGGCGCCGTCGTGGCGTTCTCGCTCGCGCAGGGCGAGGATGACGGCCACGGCCTGGCCTCCGGCGACCTCACCGAAGGCCACCGCATCCACGCGCCCGGCCCGGTGGCGGTGCGCGGCGCGCAGGACTGGGTGGATATCCTGCGCCTGCGCCACGTCGTGGCCGGCGCCGCCGACCGTGCCCGCCTGGTCCACGACGGCCTCACGCGGCTTGCCGCCACCCGCGGCCTCACCTTGCTGGACGACCCTGCCCTGCTCGACGAAGTCACCGGCCTGGTCGAGTGGCCGGTGCCGCTGCTCGGCCGCATCGACGACGCGTTCATGGACCTGCCGCCCGAGGTGATGCAGGTGAGCATGCGGGTGAACCAGCGCTACTTCGCCACGAGCACGGCGGACGGCCGCCCCGCCCCCTGGTTCGCCTTTGCCGCCAACCTCGAGGCGCCGGACGGCGGTGCGGCCATCGTCGCCGGCAACGAGCGCGTGCTGCGCGCCCGCTTCGCCGACGCACGGCACTTCTGGGACCTCGACCGCCGAACGCCCCTCGCCGACCGCGTGCCCGCGCTGGACGGCATCGTCTTCCAGGCCCAGCTGGGCACCCAGGGCGCCCGCGCGCAACGCATCGTGCGCCTGGCCGGCGCCATCGCGCCGCTGGTGGGTGCGGACGCCGCCCTGGCCGAACGCGCGGCGCTGCTGGCCAAGGCGGACCTCACCACCGGCATGGTCGGCGAGTTCCCCGAGCTGCAGGGCGTCATGGGCGGCTACTACGCCCGGCACGACGGCGAAGACCCTTCCGTCAGCGACGCGGTGCGCGACCACTACGCCCCCAAAGGTGCGGCCGACACGGTGCCCGCCGCCCCGGTGACCGTCGCCGTGGCGCTGGCCGACAAGCTGGACCAGCTGGCGGCGTTCTTTGCCATCGGCCAGAAGCCCACCGGATCCGGCGACCCCTACGCGCTGCGCCGCGCCGCGTTGGGCGTGATCCGCATCATTCGCGAGAACCGGCTGCGGCTCGACCTCGCCGCGGTGTTGCCCAAAGCCGTAGACGCCGCGCGACTGTCGGCCGGTCCCGTTGCAGGCCAGCCGCCCGACGCGGATCGCCAGCCGAAATCCGAACGGCCAACAGGCCAGCCCGCAGGCACCGCCAAAGAACTTGTGTCGGAGATCCTCGCCTTCATCGTCGACCGCCTGCGCGTGCAACTGCGCAGCGAAGGCGCCCGACACGACGTGCTGAGCGCAGTGTTCGCCACCTCGGCAGACGGCGACCTCACACGCGCCCTGGCACGCACCGACGCGCTGGCCGCCCTGCTGGGCACCGAGGACGGTGCGAACCTGCTGGCCGCCTACAAGCGCGCCGCCAACATCCTGCGTATCGAGGAGAAACGCGACGGCCCGCATGACGGCGCGGTGGATGCGGCCCTGCTCGAAGCACCGGAAGAGCAGGCGCTGCACGCGGCGCTGGTCCGGGCAGGCGAGTCAGCTAGCCTGGTGCAGCAGGAGCGTTACGGCGACGCAATGACCGTGCTGGCACAGTTGCGCGCACCGCTGGACGCGTTCTTCGACCGCGTGACGGTGAACGCGGAGGACGCTGCGCTGCGGAGCAACAGGTTGCGTTTGCTAAACGAGTACCGCGTCGCGTTGGCGCGGGTGGCGGATTTCTCGAAGGTTGAAGGATAAGGCAAGGCCTTCTTTTTTGAAAAAAGAAGCAAAAAACTTTTGTTCCCTCAAGCGCGCGTTGCGGGAGAGTCCGCGACAGCCGCGACAAAAGCTTTTTGCTTCTTTTTCTCGAAAAAGAAGGCCTTCGCTTAACCAAGTGTCAGGAGCGATCAAAATGGCAAAATGGGTGTACAGCTTCGGCGCAGGCCACAACGAGGGACGCGCGGACATGCGCAACCTGCTCGGCGGCAAGGGTGCCAACCTAGCCGAGATGGCCAGCATCGGCCTGCCGGTGCCGCCCGGCTTTACCATCACCACCGAATTGTGCACCGAGTTCTACAAGAACAACCGCGCCTACCCCACCGACCTCGACGCGCAGGTGCGCGAGGCGCTGACCCGCATCGAGCAGGCCGTCGGCCGCAGCTTCGGCGACAAGGCCGCGCCGTTGCTCGTCTCCGTGCGGTCCGGCGCGCGCGTCTCGATGCCCGGCATGATGGACACTGTGCTCAACCTTGGCCTGAACGACGAGACGGTGCTGGGCCTGGCGAAAACCTCCGGTGACGAACGTTTCGCCTGGGACAGTTTCCGCCGCTTCATCCAGATGTTCGGCAGCGTCGTGCTCGGCGTTGACCACCACCGCTTCGAGGAAGTGATCGAAACGGTAAAGATGGACGCCGGCGTCGTCGAGGACACCGGACTCTCGCCGTCGGACTGGCAGCGCGTGGTGGAGGAGTACAAGGAGCTGGTGCTCGCCGAAACCGGCCATCCGTTCCCGATGTCGCCGCACGACCAGTTGTGGGCGGCGATCGGCGCGGTGTTCGGCAGCTGGATGAACCCGCGCGCCAACACCTACCGCCGGCTGCACGACATACCCGCAGACTGGGGCACCGCGGTGAACGTGCAGGCGATGGTGTTCGGCAACATGGGTGCCGACTGCGCCACCGGCGTGTGTTTCACCCGCGACCCCTCCACGGGCGAGAACATGTTCTACGGCGAGTTCCTGGTGAACGCGCAGGGCGAGGACGTGGTGGCCGGCATCCGCACGCCGCAACCGCTGTCCAAAGCCGCAGCGAAGAACGGCGAAGTCTCGATGGAGGACGCGTTGCCGTCCGCCTACGCCGATCTGTGCGCGGTGCGCGAGACGCTCGAGCGCCACTACCACGACATGCAGGATATCGAGTTCACCGTGCAGCAGAACAAGCTGTACATGCTGCAGACCCGCACCGGCAAACGCACCGCTGCCGCCAGCCTGCGCATCGCCGTCGAGATGGCCCAAGGCGGCCTGATCAGCAAGCAGGAAGCGGTGATGCGGGTGAACGCGCAGGCGCTGGACCAGCTGCTGCACCCCACGCTCGACCCAAAGGCGCCGCGCACGCTGTTCGGCAAGGGCCTGCCGGCGAGCCCGGGTGCGGCGTCGGGTGCGGTGGTGTTCAGCGCCGACGACGCCGAGATGCGCGCGGCCAAGGGCGAAGCGGTGATCCTGGTGCGCATCGAGACCAGCCCCGAAGACATCCACGGCATGCACGCCGCGCGCGGCATCCTGACCACACGCGGCGGCATGACCAGCCACGCCGCCGTGGTGGCGCGCGGCATGGGCCGTGCCTGCGTGGCGGGTGCGGGCGGCATCAGCGTGGATTACGGCGCGCGCACGCTCTCCTCGGCCGGCAAGACCATTCGCGGCGGCGAGACCATCACTATCGACGGCGCCACCGGCGAGATCTTCGTAGGCCAGGTCGCCACAGTTGAGCCGACGCTGTCGGGTGATTTTTCAACGTTGATGAGCTGGGCTGACGAATCCCGCCGCCTGAAGATACGCACCAACGCGGAGACGCCGCTGGACGCGGAGACCGCGCGCAAGTTCGGCGCGGAAGGCATCGGCCTGTGCCGCACCGAGCACATGTTCTTCGCACCCGAGCGCATCGGCGCCATGCGGCAGATGATCGTGGCGCATGACGAAGCCGGCCGCCGCGTGGCACTCGACAAGCTGCTGCCGTTCCAGCGCCAGGATTTTGTCGAGCTGTTCCAGATCATGGCCGGCATGCCCGTCACCATCCGCCTGCTGGACCCGCCGCTGCACGAGTTCCTGCCGCACGGCGACCAGGAGATCGCGGACGTGGCGCACGCGCTCGGCCAGGACGTGGAGCAGATGCGCAGGCGGGCAGCCGAACTCGCCGAAGCCAACCCGATGCTGGGCCACCGCGGCTGCCGCCTCGGCATCTCGTATCCCGAAATCTACGAGATGCAGGCACGCGCAATCTTCGAGGCCGCGTTGCAGGTGGCCGAAGAAACCGGCCAGGCAGTGGTCCCCGAGATCATGATCCCCCTGGTGAGCACGCGGCGCGAACTGGAGATCACCCGCGCGCAGGTCGAACGCGTGGCCAAGGAGGTGCTGGACCGCGCCGGCAAGCACATCGAGTACCTGGTCGGCACGATGATCGAGCTGCCGCGCGCCGCACTCGTCGCCGACAAGATCGCCGAAGTGGCCGACTTCTTCAGCTTCGGCACCAACGACCTGACGCAGACCACCTTCGGCCTGTCGCGCGACGACGCCGGCAAGTTCCTGCCGCACTACGTCGAAGCCGGCATCCTGCCGAAGGACCCGTTCGTGTCGCTAGACATCGACGGCGTGGGCGCGCTGGTGCGCATCGGTGCCGACCGCGGCCGGACGACGAAGAACAGCCTGAAGCTCGGCATCTGCGGCGAGCACGGCGGCGACCCGGCCAGCATCGCGTTCTGCGAGGGAATCGGGCTGGATTACGTGAGCTGCTCGCCGTACCGCGTGCCGGTGGCGCGGCTGGCGGCGGCGCAGGCGGCGTTGGGGGTGGCTGCGGACAAAACGGCGTAAGAAAGCAAGCGGTTCTTTTTTGAAAAAAAGAACCAAAAAACTTTCGTTCCCTGGAGTACACGCTGAGGGAAACGCCGCGACAGCCGGACCAAAAGTTTTTTGGTTCTTTTTTTCAAAAAAGAACTGCTTGCCTTGTCTTCCGTCGCGTAGATAACCCACATGGAAGACATCCAGGACACCCAATTTCGCGAGGCTCTCTCCGAGCGCTACCTCGCCTACGCCATGTCCACCATCATGTCGCGCAGCCTGCCCGACGTGCGCGACGGCCTGAAACCAGTGCACCGCCGGCTGATCTACGCCATGCAGCTGCTTCGCCTGGACCCTGACGCCGGCTACAAGAAATGCGCCCGCATCGTCGGCGACGTGATGGGCAAGTTCCACCCGCACGGCGACGCCAGCATCTACGACGCGCTGGTCCGCCTGGCACAGGACTTCGCCGTCCGCTACCCGCTGGTGGACGGTCAAGGCAATTTCGGCAGCATCGACGGCGACAACCCCGCCGCCTACCGCTACACCGAAGCGCGGATGACGGACGTGGCGGCGGCCCTGCTCGCCGGCATCGACGAGGACACCGTCGATTTCCGCCCCAACTACGACAACCAGGAACAGGAACCTGTTGTCCTGCCCGCCGGCTTTCCCAACCTGCTCGCCAACGGTGCAGCCGGCATCGCCGTGGGCATGGCCACCTCCATCCCGCCGCACAACGCCGGCGAAGTGTGCGCCGCCGCCATCCACCTCATCGCCGATCCCGCGGCCACCACCGCCGAGCTGCTCGCCCACATGCCCGGCCCCGACTTCCCCACCGGCGGCATCCTGACCGAGACGCCGGAGTCGCTGCTCGCCGCCTACGAAACCGGCCGCGGCGGCTTCCGCCTGCGCGCCCGTTGGGCCGTCGAGCAGGGCCGCTTCGGCACCTGGAACGTGGTGGTCACCGAAATCCCATACCAGGTGCAAAAGTCCCGCCTTATCGAGCAGATCGCGCAGCTGCTGGAAGAGAAGAAGCTGCCGCTTCTCGGCGACATCCGCGACGAATCCGACGAGCGCATCCGCCTGGTGCTCGAGCCGAAAACCCGCGGCGTGGAGCCCGAAGTGCTGATGGAGACGATGTTCCGCGCCACCGCGCTGGAGACGCGTTTCCCGCTCAACATGAACGTGCTGACCGCCGACCACACGCCGCAGGTGCTCGGCCTGCGCGGCGTGTTGGCCGCCTGGCTGGCACACCGCCACGAGGTGCTGCAACGCCGCTCCCGCCACCGTCTACAAGCAATCGAACGGCGGCTGGAAATCCTCGCCGGCTTCCTGCTCGTCTACCTTAACATCGACGAGGTGATCAGGATCATTCGCGAGGCGGACGATGCCAAAGCCGGCCTGATCGCCGCGTTCAAGCTCACCGACTTGCAAGCCGACTCCATCCTCAACATGCGGCTGCGCAGCCTGCGTCGCCTCGAAGAGATGGAGATCAAGAAGGAACACAAAACTCTCAGCCGCGAAGGCCGCGACCTGAACGCGCTGCTCGGCAGCGAGAAACTCCGCTGGGCCCGCATCGCCGCGGAAATCGAGGAGACCCGCAAGCAGTTCGGCGGCGGAGCCTTGGGCGCACGCAGGACCGAGCTGGGTGCGGTGCCCGAGCCTGTCGACATCACCAACATCGTCGCCATCGAGCGCGAGCCGATCACCGTAGTGCTCTCCGAACGCGGCTGGATACGCGCAGTGCGCGGCCACGCGCTCGAAGGCGACGCGCAAAAGTTCAAGGAAGGCGACAAGCTGCGCCTGCTGCTGCCCTGCCAGACCACCGACAAGTTGATCCTGATGGCCAGCAACGGCCGCTGCTACACGTTGCGCGCCGGCGAGCTGCCGCGCGGCCGCGGCGACGGCCAGGCGATCCGCGTCATGCTGGACATGACCAACCAGGACGAGGTCACCCACGTGTTCGTCTGGTCCGACGCGCACCGCTACCTGGTTGCCAGCAGCGGCGGCCGCGGCTTCGTGGTGCCGGCCGAAGACCTGCTGGCGGAAAAGCGAACCGGCAAACAGGTGCTGAACCTGCGCCCCGGCGAGACCGCAAAAATCTGCGTGCAGGCCGATGGCGACCACGTCGCCGTGGTTGGCGAAAACCGCAAGCTGCTGGTCTTCCCGCTCGACCAGGTGGTCGAACTCTCCCGCGGCTTGGGCGTGACACTGCAACGCTACAAGGAGGGCGGACTCGCCGACCTCAAGGTGTTCCGCCTGGCGGACGGGCTGACGTGGCGTTCCGGCGAACGCACGCGAACGGAAACCAACCTGCGCGAGTGGCTGGGCGAACGCGGCCAGGCCGGGCGTATGCCGCCGAACGGGTTCCCGCGGTCGGGAACGTTCTCCTGATGTCGGCTATCGAACCATGAAACTGCCATGTCGGACCTGACAGAAACGCTTGCGTGCGAGAGAAGCAGATATCCGTGTGCCCGGAGCTATTCCCTTGCGCACTATGCTGATGTGCCACTTTGCCGCGCATCGTGGGCCACTACCAGCGTGCTCGTGTTCTACAGTTTTCCAATCCGAGCTTGCGCTGGCTCTGGCGATGCCCAGTGTTGACCTGCCACAGGCAAGGTAAGCGGTTCTTTTTTGAAAAAAAGAACCAAAAAACTGTTATTCTCTGGAGTACCCGTTACAGAAACCTTCGCGAGCAGGGATGAATGTTTTGCTGCTTTTTTTGAAAAAGCAGGCCTTACTTTCTTTTCGGTCTCGAGTGGTCAGACTGTAAAGGTCGCTGGTATGAGATAGCAGGTGTACTACGTATAGACACACGAACAGGAGCGTTGCCGACTGAGGTCGAACGGATGCGTTCAGTGCGCCGTGTAGCTGTCCAGCAAGACATAGACGCTGTCAGGGCAGTGGCCGAGAAGCTTTGCCTCGGCCCAATAGAACCTACGGTCGTCAAGCTTGCGAACCACACGACAATCCGGCTCGCGCCACTGCCGCTGATTGCCCGGGTTCAGTTCATAGCGACCCACACTCAAGCAGGCGAAGGCCTTGCGCGTGAGCTTTCTGTTGCAAAGTATCTGGTTTCGCAAAATGCCCCGACGGTCCGGCCAGCGATGGGCATAGACCCTGGACCACATTTTGCGGCCGGGTGCGTCATGACGCTGTGGGCGTTCGTGCCGCACAGAACTGTCAACAACACAGCTGATCGTCGTCTTGCGGCGTTGGCTTTGGAACGTTGGCACGCGGCGTTCTCGTCCTACCCGGACACACTTGTGTCTTTCACTGCTGCGATAGACACCTGTAGCGTTATCCTGGCCGATGCCACTCGGTTGCCAGACCTTCGCCAACTTGATCGTGCCTTCCTCGGTAGCCTGCACGCTCACCTTAGCCAGCGATTAAGCCGGCACACTTGGAACGCAGTGCCGTTGCATGGCGATGCGCACCTCGGCAACGTGCTGATGACCGATAGCGGTGCTGTCTGGGCGGACCTGGAAGCAACATGCATCGGACCGGTCGAATGGGACGTAGCCAGTCTGCCGAAAGACCTCTGGCGTGAGTTCAATAAGTTGAACCTCGATTTAAGTGAGGACCTCGCAAACTTACGGAGCCTTTGCACCGCGACATGGTGCTGGGCAGATCTAAATCGAAGTGCTGAAGTCAACGAGGCAGCAGCCTATCATCTCCGACTCTTACGGTCTCGTTTCGATTGAATGTTCGCAGTTGCAGCTGGACCGGTAAGAAGCAAGCAAGCGGTTCTTTTTTGTAAAAAAACCAAAAAACTTTTGTTCCCGAGGGCGCTCGCTGCAGAAACCTCGGCGACAGCAGGGATAAAAGCCTTTTGCTTCTTTTCTTCAGAAAAGAAGGCCTTGCCTTCCTTGCCCGACACCGAAGGGTCAGAACTTAGGGCCGCTAATCCGACAGAGTGACAAGCAGCTTGCGCAAACACGCCGTTTCTTAAAAGGAGCGCTTGCTTGCTCATCCCCCCAGCACCTCCTCCAAACTCCCTTCGACCGGCAACCCCAGCACGTGCGCCCGGTGCCAAAGCGCGTAGAACAGCAGCATCCAGGCCGCCATCCCCTCTCGCTTGCCGGCAGCCGCGCGGAACAGCGCCTCCACCCGGACCGGCTTGGCAATCTCGGCCACCCCCGGCTGCCGCGCCACCAGTCGTCCCAGCCGCGGCCCATCCTGCGCAATCCATGCGCCCACCGGCACGGTGAACCCCTGTTTCGGCGCGAACGGCCGCGCCGCCGGCATTGCTCCCTCCAGCCAGCGCCGCAGCAGGTATTTCCCTCGCCCGCCGCGCACCTTCAGCCCGTCCGGCAAACAATACCCGGCCGCCGTCACCGCCGGATCCAGCAGCGGCGTGCGGCCTTCCACGCCGTGCGCCATCAGGCAACGGTCCAGCTTGGTCAGCAGGTCGTGCGGCAGCCAGTCCTCCATGTCGGTGGCTTGCGCCACCTGCAGGCGGGTACGGCCGGGCAGGCTCGCCTGCGCCTCGGCCGCTTTCAGCCCGTCGCGCCACGCGGGTGGCGGCGCGCGCAGCACGTCCAGTCCGTCGAACGTGCCGCGGGCGCGCATGATCCGCCCGCCCAGCCACCAGCTGCGCATCGCACTGCGGTATCGCCCATAGCCGCCGAACACCTCGTCGCCGCCTTCGCCGGACAGCACAACCTTCACGTCCTGTCGCGCCCGCTGGGCCAGGAACCAGGTGGGAATGATCGCGTAGTCGGCCGCCGGATCGTCAACGCAGGCCACGATCTTCGGCAAATGCGCCCACACCATCTCGCGCGTGATCAGCACCGTCTCGTGCCGCGCCCCCACAGCACGTGCCATCGCACCTGCCGCCGCGCGTTCGTCGGCCGCGCCGCGCACGTCGAAACCCGCGGTGTAGGCCAGCACCGGCCGCTTGTTCAGCCGCGCCATGCACGCCAGCACGGCAGCACTGTCGATCCCGCCGGAGAGAAACATCCCGTAGGGCACGTCGCTGCGCTGGTGCAGCTCCACGCTGCCCATCAGCGCGCGGTCCAGCCTGGCCAGCGCGTCCGCCTCGGCAACCTCCTCGGGCGGTCCGGCCGGCAGAGCGGCAACCCGGCTGCGGTCCACCAGCTTGCCGTCGGCAAAGCGCAAGCTCTCGCCTGGCAAAACCCGAAACACGTCGGGAAAGATCGTCTCCGCGCCGCAGGTGAACTGCATCTGTAGCAGCTCGTCGCGTGCGGCACGGCGCACGTCGCGCGGCGCCAGGCCGGCTTCCAGCAGCGCCTGCGGTTCGGAGGCGAACGCCACCCCGCCCGCCGCGCACGTCCAGTACAGCGGCTTGATGCCGAACGGGTCGCGCGTCAGCGTCAGCGTGCGTCCGGCACGGTCGTAAATGGCGATCGCGAACATGCCGCGCAGCCGCCGTGCGTAACCGTCTGGATCGGCGGCGAACAGGTGCAGCGGCGGCTCGCAATCGCTGCGGCTCTCGAACGCAATGCCATCCATGCCGGCGCGCAACTCGACGTGGTTGTAGATCTCGCCGTTGGCCACCAGCGAGCGGGACTGCGCATGAAACGGCTGCGCGCCGCCTTGCAGGTCGATGATCGCCAACCGCAGATGCAGCAGCGCGGATTGCCCGAACACCGCGCTGCCGCTGCCGTCCGGCCCGCGATGGCCCATCGCACGCGACAGGCTGTCCAGCGCGGCGGGCGGCGGCGGCGGCGCGTCTGGCGCCAGGGCCATGCCGGCTATGCCGCACATCAGGGAACACTCAAGGCAAGGCAAGCGGTTCTTTTTTGAAAAAAAGAACCAAAAAACTTTTGTCCCTCTTGGGTGTACCAGGTTGAAACGTGTCGTTTCAGCCGTCCGCGACAGCCGGAGCAAAAGCTTTTTGCTTCTTTTTCTCGAAAAAGAAGGCCTTGTTTTCTACGCTTCATACCGTCTCGCGCAACTCATCTATCCCGCCCCGCGCCGCCTTCTCCAACCCCGCCAGCACCTCGCGCCAGCGCGCCACCACCGGCGCCTCCGCGTGCACCGTGTCGAACCGCGCCCGCGCCGCCGCCGCCATCGCGTCCGCTTGCGCCGGACGCTGCAGCACGCCCTCGATCCCCGCGGCCAGCGCGATCGCACTCTCTCCCGCCACCAGCACACCGGTGCGCCCGCTCTCGATCAGCGCGCGCGGCCCGTCGGCCATGGTCGCCACCACCGGCCGCCGGGCGGAAAACGCCTCCAGCACCACGTTGCCCAGCGGCTCGCTCCGGCTCGGGCAGACCAGCACGTCGCAGGCGGCCAGCAGCGCCGCCGTATCGTCACGCCAACCGAGAAAGTGCACTCGCGCCGCCACCCCCGCATGCGACGCCAGCCGCTGCAGCCCCACCCGCTCCGCCCCCTCGCCGGCGATCACCAGGTGCACCCCCGGCAGCCGGCTCACCGCCCCGATCAGCAGGTCGAACCCCTTATTGCGGTGCAGCCGCCCCATCGCCAGCACCACGCGGGCCCCCGCCGGCACCGGCAGCACCGCCGGCGCCGCCCCGGCCAGATCGGGCGCAAAGTTCGGCAGCAGGTGGACTCGCTCCGCCGGAAAACCGCGCGCCCTGATCCAGTCCACCATGCCCTGCGTGTTGCCGGCCAGGTGGTCGCACCGCGCAAACTGCCGCAGATCGTAGTAGCCGCCCAGCCGCCCCAGCAGCACCCACGGCCCAGTCGGCGCGAATCGCGCGGCGCGGCCCATCCAGGCCACCGCCACACGCGGCGCAAACGCCCGCACGCTGCGCCCAGCCCGCACCCGAGTCAGCAGGTCCAGCCGCCCGCCGAAACCCAACTGCACCGGTGCAAGGCCGGCAGCCTCCAGGCGTGCGGCACGTGCGGCGTTGCGGCGGATGATCGGCAGCACCTCGTCGCCGGTGCGTGTCAGGGCAGCGCACAGGCGCTCGTAGAACAGCTCAGCGCCGCCGGCCTCCGCGCCGGCCATCAGGTGGGCTAGCTTCAGGGTGCGGAACCCGGGCAAGGCAAGCGATTCTTTTTTGAAAAAGAGAACCAAAAAACTTTTGTCTCTCGTTGGTGCGTGTCGCCCAAGCGTGTCGTCTTAGCCGTCCAGCGTCTCACGAATCCAGGTGCTCGCAAAGCTTGACCTCGTGAGACGACTGGCGAGCGTTTGCGAGTACTCGAGCGGAACGGCCTGTAGCTTACCCTCGTTTTTTCGATCATCCCCGATGCCAGAGACATAAATTTCGAGCATCGAGGTGCCTGCAAAACTTGGCCTGGTGAGTCGGCTGGCGTGCGTTTGCGAGCACCGGAGCGGAGCGGCCTCCTGTGGCCGTGAGCACCGGAGCGCAACAAACGCGCGTCAGACGGCCGCCAGGGCAAGTTTGGCAGGCACCTCGCCCTTGCTCTCATGCCAGCGCCGCCGTCACCAGCCGCCCATCCCGCACCAGCAGATCCAGCGCCGCCCGCAACGCCACCTCCACCGGCAGCCGATCCATCGGTGCTCCGCCCTCCGGCCCCTCGGCCAGCGCAACCGCCGTGCAGCGTCCAGCCGGGGCGT
Organism: Acetobacteraceae bacterium; assembly: GCA_965198755.1. GTDB lineage: Bacteria > Pseudomonadota > Alphaproteobacteria > Acetobacterales > Acetobacteraceae > BOG-908. Next base: position 277,018 of record OZ240673.1, on the reverse strand, counting down.
ACTCGCTCGCCGGCGTGGGCCCGAACAGCCCCAGCGTCGGCGTGCCGGCCGCCGCCGCCAGGTGCATCAGCCCGGAATCGTTGCCCACGAACAGCGCGCACCCGGCCAGGTAGGCGGCGGTCTCCGGCAGGCTCAGCCGCCCCACCGCATCCACCGCGCCCGGCAACGCGCGCAGCACCGGCGCCGCCCAGCCTCGCTCCTGCCCGCCCGGCCCGCCAAACACTGCAAACCGTGCCCCCGGCAACCGCCGTTCCAGGCCGCGCGCCACTGCCACGAAGCGCTCCGCCGGCCAGATCTTGCCGGCCCAGTTGGCCGTCGGCCCCAACCCCACCACCGGCCCCTCGCCAGCTAGCAGCACCGCGGCCCGCGCCCGGTCCTCGGCGGCGGTCCAAACCACCGGCGCCGGCGGCTCGGTCAGCCCCAGCGTGCCGGCCAGGTGCCCGAGCCGGTGCCCCGGCCGGCGCCCGCCGCGCATGATCGCCCGCCGCCGCGCCAGCAGCGCCAGGCTCAGCCCCGATCCGCGCAAATCCACCACCAGGTCCCACACGCGGGCGGCCACCTGCCGCCACAGCGCCAGCCAGTGCAGGTCGTAGCGGCGCTTGTCGACCACGATCACCCGCTCCAGCCCGGGCAGCCGGCTGAACAGCCCCGCCGCCACCGGACCGCACGCCACGGTGAAGCGGGCGCCCGGATACGCGCGCGCCAGGTGGTCCAGCAACCCGGTGGACAGCACCGCGTCGCCCAGCCGCGTGGCGGTGATGAACAGCACCCGCGCGCTGCCCAGGGGACGAACCGCTCGGGACCGCAGCACCGCCATCCCGCTCAGGCGAACCGCGCCAGGCGCACGGCGGTGTGGCCGCGGCTGGGGCGCAGGCTGGGCATCACCAGCAGGCAGTCGTCATGCGGCGTGCGTATCTCGGTGATGCCGTCCATGGCGATCAGCGTGTCGCGCCGCGCCACCACGTCGCCGCCGCGGAACGGCTGCACGAAGCTGAAGCCGCCGGTCGCCGCGGTGATGGCGACCGTCACCTCGGCGTACCGCGCCGCCCCGGCCGCCGCCGCCCGCTCGCGCGACTTCCCCTCCGCCAGGCCGGTGGCCGCCAGCACGCCGCCGATCGCCGCCTCCATCACCGCCACCGTGTCGGCCCGCCAATGCTGCCCCGCCTCCACCAGAACGGCCACCGGCGCGGCCGCCGCGTCCACGAACGGCGCGTAGTCGATCAGCCGCCGGCCGCTGGCGTGCCCGTGGTCGGCCACCACTATCGAGGGCGTGCCCAACGCGCCGGCCAGCGCACGCCCCTTCTCCGTAGGCCCGCTCAGGATCAGCGGATCGGACGGCCACAGCATCGAGTGCAGGTCCAGCAGCACGTCCGCCGCATCCACCACCGGCCGGATCGCCCGCGCCCGCGCCAGCTCCAGCGACGTGCGGGAGGCGGCCAGCATCGGTTCCTCCCACAGCCGGTTCATGTCTTCGTCCACGTAGCGCGAGGCGGTGGGCTGGGCCGGGTCGAACCGGTCGTAGGCGTCGAGGTTGACGAACCCCACGGTCAGCCGCCCGCACAGCGGCGCGGGCGAGGCGGCCAGCAGCCGGTCGAGTGCCACCGCGCCGGCAATCTCGTTGCCGTGCACCAGCGCGGTCAGCACCACGTGCGGGCCACGCCGCGCCGCCTCGAACCGCCAAAAGCCAGGCAGCCCGAAATTGCCGTCCCGCCAGCGCGACAGGTCGGGTGCGGCGAACTCGATCTCGAACGCTGGCAGGGATGCGGCCGCGGCGTATGTGGCCGTCTCCTGCGTCACGCCTGCTTCGCTCCCTGGCCCGCTGCCGGGTTCAATCTATACGCGGCGGCGCGTTCGGCAAATCGGGCAAGGCAAGGCCTTCTTTTCTGAAGAAAAGAAGCAAAAGACTTTTGCTTCCGCTGTCGCGGACTCTCCCGCGAGCGCGCGACAGCGGAGACAAAAGTTTTTTGGTTCTTTTTTTCAAAAAAGAACCGCTTGCCTAAAACGGCAGCTCCGAAGCCTTGCCCAGGAAAACCGGATCCCGCTTCTCCTGAAACGCCCGCACGCCCTCCTTCCCGTCCGCCCTGCTCGCGTAAAACATCGCCAGCGAATCGACCCGGTGCGCCTCCACCGGATGCTCCATCGCCGCATTTCGCCACAGCATCCGCCGCGTCAATGCCACGGCCACCGGCGAGCGCTTGTCCACCAGCCGCGCGGCGAACGCCTGCGCCTCACCCAGCAGCGCGTCCGGCGCGTGCACCGAGCGCAGCAGCCCCGCCCGCAAACCTTCCTGCGCGTCGAAAATCCCCGCCGTGTAGCACCACTCCAGCGCCTGCTGCATGCCCACCAGGCGCGGCAGAAACCAGCTCGAACAAGCCTCCGGCACGATGCCCAGCCGCCCGAACACGAAGCCGATCCGCGCCCGCTCGGATGCCATGCGGAAGTCCGCCGCCAGCGTCATCGTCGCCCCCACGCCCACCGCCGCCCCGTTGATGGCGGCCACTACCGGCTTGCGGCACTCGAAGATCGCGAGGCTCACCCGTCCGCCGGTGTCGCGCACGCCGGCGATGATCTCCGGGTCGTCCAACCGGTCAGTCAAATCCTCCAACGTGGGCTCCAGGCTCTCGTCCAGGCCGAACACGTTGCTGCCGTCCGTCGCCGAGAGGTCCATGCCGGCGCAGAACGCCCGCCCGGCGCCGGTCAGCACCACGGCGCCCACCGCATCGTCCATGCTGGCCGCGCCGAACGCGGCGACCAGCTCGTTGGCCATCTCCGGGGTGAACGCGTTGAGATGGTCCGGCCGGTTCAGCGTGATCGTCTGCACGCGATTGGCCAGGGCGATGTCGAGCGTGGTGTAGGTCAACGGCGAGGTCTCCAAAGGATAAGCAAGCAGTTCTTTTTTGAAAAAAAAGAACCAAAAAACTTTTGTTCTCTCTGGCATCCGTCGCGTGAAACGTGCCGTTTCAGCCGTCCGCGACAGCGCTTGCAGAAGCTTTTGCTTCTTTTTCTCGAAAAAGAAGACCCTTGCTTCCTCCCTCCCGCCGCGCGTTTCGCCCAGCCCCCTTCTGCCCTACACTCCCCCGATGGACGCCACCACGCCCCGCCCCACCCGCACGCGGCGCATCGCCGACATCCTGCTCGGCCGCCTCGCCACCCTGGCGCTGGCCGCCACCGCCGCGGCCCTCGGCATCGGCAGCTTCTTCTTCATGTCCAGCGGCGCCCCGCTCGCCATCCGCCCCAACCTCGTCACCACCCTGGTGATCTCCAACCTCTCGGTGCTCCTCCTGCTCGCCGCCTCGCTCGCCGGCCGCCTCACCCGCGTCTGGGTCGAGCGCCGGCGCGGCTCTGCCGGCTCGCGCCTGCACATCCGCCTGGTCCTGCTGTTCAGCGTGGTCGCCGTCATCCCCACCATCCTGGTGGGCGTCTTCGCCACCGCCTGGTTCTCGCTCGGCATCCAGTTCTGGTTCAACGACCGCATCCGCACCGCGCTGAAGGAGGGCCTCGAAGCGAGCCAAGGCTACCTCGCCGAACACCGCGACACCATCAAGACCGACGCGCTGGCCATGAAAGCCGACCTCGAACGCGCCGGCCGCGCCATGTTCGAAGCCCCCGACGCCTTCCGCCAGGTGCTCGAGACCCAGACCGCGCTCCGCGACCTCGACGAGGCGGTCATCTTCGAGCCCAGCACCGGCCAGGTGCTGGTCAGCTCCGGCCTGCTCGCCGGCATTGGCCCGGGCAAGATCTCGCCCGGCGCCATCGAGGCCGCGCGTGAGGGCGAGGTCCCGGTGCTCAGCAACGGTGCCGACACCGAAGTCCGCGCCCTCGTCGAGCTGAACTCCACCCCGCCCTACATGATGATGATCGAGCGGCCGGTGGATCCGCGCATCCTCGCCCACATGCACAGCACCGAGGACGCCGAGGCGCAGTACGAGCGCCTGGACACCAACCGCGCCAACCTTCAGGTCACCTTCGCGCTGATCTTCGCCCTGGTGGCCCTCCTGGTGCTGGCCGCCGCCGTCTCCATCGGCCTGGTGCTGGCCAACCAGATCGCGCGCCCCGTCGGCTGGCTGATGCAGGCGGCCGAGCGCGTGCGCGGCGGCGACCTGGCCGTCCGCGTCCCCGAGATCGCCAGCGACGACGAGCTTGCCGGTCTCTCCCGCGCCTTCAACCGCATGACCAGCCAGCTCAGCGGCCAGCGCACCGAGCTGATGAGCGCCTACAGCCAGATCGACGAACGCCGCCGCTTCACCGAGACGGTGCTCTCCGGCGTCTCCGCCGGCGTCATCGGCCTGGACGGCCAGGGCCGCGTCGGCCTGCCCAACCGCGCCGCCTCTGCCTTGCTCGGCATCGACCTGCAGCGCCTGATTGGCCAGAAGGTCTGCGAGCACGTCCCCGAAATCGGTCCGCTGCTCGCCCAGTGCATGGCCGACCCCGAGCGCCCGGTCACCGGCGAGATCCAGACCGGCCCCGCCCGCCTGCGCCGCACCCTGCTGGTCCGCATCGGCCCCGAGCTGAAAGGCGGCCGCCCCACCGGCTTCGTCGTCACCTTCGACGACATCACCGAGCTGCAATCCGCCCAGCGCAAGGCCGCCTGGGCCGACGTCGCCCGCCGCATCGCCCACGAGATCAAGAATCCGCTCACCCCCATCATGCTCTCCGCCGAGCGCCTGAAACGCCGCTTCGCCCGCGAGATCACGTCCGACCCCGACACCTTCATCCAGTGCGCCGACACCATCGTCCGCCACGTCGGCGACATCGGCCGCATGGTCGACGAGTTCTCCGCCTTCGCCCGCATGCCGCAGCCGGTGATGCGCACCGAGGATGTCGGCCGCATCGTCCGCGAGGCGCTGGTCCTGCAGCGCAGCGCCCACCCGGAGATCGCCTGGTCCACCCACATCCCCGAGCGCGGCCCGCTGGCCCGCTGCGACCGCCGCCTGCTCGGCCAGGCGCTGACCAACCTGCTGGTCAACGCCGCCGACGCCGTCGCCATGCGCCCGCGCGAGGGCGGGAGCGCCGGCGAGATCTCGGTCTGCGTCGACCACCCGGACGGCCTGGTGCGGGTGCTGGTGACCGACGACGGCGTCGGCCTGCCGCAGGCCGACCGCGACCGGCTGACCGAGCCCTACGTCACCCACAAGCCGAAAGGCACCGGGCTGGGGCTTGCCATTGTCAAGAAGATCATGGAGGACCATGGCGGATCGGTCACACTCGATGACCGACAAGGCACAGCCCTTGCCACGAATGGGGCTGTGGCAACGTTAACACTGCCTGAGGTTGCACCGGAGCCACTGGTGCCAGCCGGCCTGGAACCAAGCCTGGAGACCTCCAGCGCACGACCGAAGGATGAAGATGGCGCATGAAATCCTCATCGTCGATGACGAACCGGACATCCGGCTGCTGATCGACGGACTGCTGCGTGACGAAGGCTACGAGACCAGACAGGCCGGCGACTCGGACGCGGCCATCGCCGCCTTCCGCGCGCGGCGCCCCTCGCTGATCCTGCTCGACGTCTGGCTGCAAGGCTCCCGCCTGGACGGCCTGGGCATCCTCAAGGCGCTGCACCGCGAGGAACCTGCCGTCCCCGCGGTGATGATCTCCGGCCACGGCAACATCGAGACCGCGGTCACCGCCATCCAGCACGGCGCCTACGACTTCATCGAAAAACCGTTCCAGTCCGACCGCCTGCTGCTGGTGATCCGCCGCGCGCTCGAAGCCGCCCGCCTGGCCGCCGAGAACGCCGAGCTGCGCCTGCGTGCCGGCCAGGAAGCCACCGTCACCGGCACCAGCCCCGCCATCCACGCCGTGCGCGGCCAGATCGAGCGCGTGGCCCCCACCGGCTCGCGCGTGCTGATCACCGGGGCTGCCGGCAGCGGCAAGGAGGTGGTCGCCCGCATGGTCCACGCCCGCTCGCGCCGCGCCGAAGGCCCGTTCGTGGCGCTGAACTGCGCGACCCTCAACCCCGCCCGCTTCGAGGAGGAGCTGTTCGGAGTCGAAGCCGGCAACGACCCCGGCACGCTCCCACGCCGCGCCGGCGTGCTGGAACGCGCCCACGGCGGCACGCTCCTGCTCGACGAAGTCAGCGACATGCCGCTGGAAACCCAGGGCAAGATCGTCCGCGCCTTGCAGGACCAGACCTTTGAGCGCATCGGCGGCTCCTCGCGCGTGAAGGTGGACGTGCGCGTGCTCGCCACCACCAACCGCGACCTGCAGGCCGAAATCGCCGCCGGCCGCTTCCGCGAGGACCTCTACTACCGCCTTGCCGTGGTCCCCCTGCGCCTGCCGGGCCTGCGCGAACGCCGCGAGGACGTGCCCGAACTCGCCCGCCACTTCCTCACCCGCGCCGCCGAGTCCGCCGGCCTGCCCGGCCGCGACCTTTCGGCCGACGCCATCACCGCGCTGCAGGCCTACGAGTGGCCCGGCAACGTCCGCCAGCTCCGCAACCTGATGGACTGGCTGCTGATCATGGCGCCCGGCGGCCCCTCCGAACCCATCCGCGCGGAGATGCTGCCGCCGGAGATCGGCCAGGGCGCGCCGGCCCTGCTCAATTTCGACCCCACCGCCGACGTGATGGGCCTGCCGTTGCGCGAGGCGCGCGACATGTTCGAGACGCAGTACCTGCAGGCACAGCTCCTGCGGTTCGGCGGGAACATCTCGCGGACCGCGGGGTTCGTGGGCATGGAACGCAGCGCGCTGCACCGCAAGCTGAAGCAGCTTGGCGTCAACTCGGAAGATCGGGCGGCGGCGGCTTCGTAAGCAAGACTCTTCTTTTTTGAAAAGAAGCAAAAAACTTTTGCGACCTGGGATCCGACGGAATGAAACACCTACTTCTACTTGGAGCGATCATCTTGGCGACTTCTGCACAGGCGGCGGACACCTACATCACCACGGCTTCGGGCGTGCAGTATCACGATGAGCAGGTCGGCACGGGAGCCGAACCGCAGGCCGGCCAGACAGTATCCGTGCAATATACCGGCTGGCTCTACGAAGACGGCAAGAAGGGCACCAAGTTCGACAGCTCGCGCGACCGCAACGAACCGTTCAGCTTCGAACTCGGTTCAGGTCACGTCATCGCCGGCTGGGACGTCGGCGTCGCCACCATGCATGTCGGCGGCAAACGCACGCTGATCATCCCGCCTGCGCAGGGCTACGGCGAACGCGGCGCTGGCGGCGTGATCCCGCCGAACGCGACGCTGATCTTCGATGTCGAGCTGCTTGGGGTGAAGTAAGCCAAGCAAGCGGTTCTTTTTTGAAAAAAAGAACCAGAAAACTTTTGCTCTCGTTCGACCGGGACGGCTGAAGCGCATCGTTTCAGCCGTCCGCGACAACATCGATCGGGAAACGTTCGAGGATTGCTAGCGCAATCTTCCGTAAACGAAGAACTGACCAACACGCACCGCGTCGGACAGTCCGCGACAGCCGAACCAAAAGTTTTTTGGTTCTTTTTTTCAAAAAAGAACCGCTTGCCTTGCTTGCCTTGAAGCGCTCCCCGGAAACTGCCACGTCTGGGGCTCCAACCTCGCAAGGCCATCCTCATGACACCCGAAGAACGCGACATCATCGGCCGCTTCATCGCGCGCGTCGGCGGCGCCCAGCAGAGCGGTTTCTCCTCCTCCTCCAGCAGCGTGCCCGCCACCCAGGCACAGCTCCCCCCCATCGACCCTGAGGCGGACAGCTTCATCAACCAGCAGTTCAACGCCAGCCCGCAGGCGCGCTACCGCATCACCCAGATGGCCTTCGTGCAGGAAGCCGCCCTGGCCGAGGCGCAGAACCGCATAAAGCAGCTCGAGTACCAGCTGCAGCAGACCCAGCAGCAGGCGCAGTCGCAGGGCCAGCGCTCCGGCGCCGGCGGGCTGTTCGGCGGCCTGTTCGGCAGCGGCCAGAGCCGGCCGCAGCAACCCCAGCAGCAATACGCCCCGCCGCCGCAGCCGTCCTACCCGCCCGGCTACCGGCCCGGCATGTTCAGCGGCGGCGGCTCCGGCTTCATGGGCTCGGCACTATCCACCGCGGCGGGCGTCGCCGGCGGCGTGCTGGCGGCCGACGCGCTGACCAGCATGTTCAGCGGCGGCCATGGCGGCTTCGGCGGCGGCGGGTTCGGCGGTGGCGGCTTCGGCGGCGGGGGCTTCGGCGGCGGGGGCGAGGTCGTCAACGAGACCACCGTCAACAACTACGGCCCGCAGGACGGCAGCGGCGCTGCCGGCAGCGCGGACCCCTGGGCCGGTGCCGGCGGCGCCCCCGACCAGCCCGCCACGGACGCCTGGTCCGGCGGCGGCGGCGGTGCCGATAACGGCGGCGGCGACGCTTGGTCCGGCGGCGGCGCCCCTGATGCCGGCAGTGGCGGCGGAGACGCCTGGGGTGGCGGTGGCGGCGGCGACAGCGGCGGCGGCTGGGACGACAACTCCGGCGGCGGCGGCGACAGCGGCAGCTTCTAGCCCGTTGTGACGCCGCCGGCGCTGGTGCTGGCCAGCGCGTCCGCCACCAGGCGGGCGCTGCTGGCCGCTGCCGGGCTGCGCTTCGAGGCGGTCGCCACCGACCTGGACGAGCCCGCCGTCAAACGCGAAGCCCGCGAGCTCGACGCCAGCGCGGAAGACACCGCGCTCCGCCTGGCCCGCCTCAAGGCGCAGCGCGTGGACCGGCCCGACGCCGTGGTGCTCGGCTGCGACCAGATCCTGGTTTGCGCCGGCACCTGGTACGACAAACCCGCCAACCTGGACGCAGCCCGCGCCCAGCTGATGGCGCTGAGCGGCCGGACCCACACGCTTGCCACCGCGGTGGTGGCCACGCGCGGCGGGGCGGAAATCTGGCGCCACCTGACCGTGCCCAGCCTGACCATGCGGGCGTTCAGCGAGGCCTGCCTGGACTGGTACCTGGCCGCCGAGGGCGAGGCGCTGCTGTCCAGCGTGGGCGCCTACCGGCTGGAGGGCATGGGCGTGCACCTGTTCGACGAGGTGCAGGGGGAGCACAGCGCCATACTCGGGCTGCCTATGCTGCCGGTGCTTGGCTTCCTGCGGAGTTGCGGAATAGCTACAGAGTAAGCAAGGCCTTCTTTTTCGAGAAAAAGAAGCAAAAAGCTTTTGTCTCGGCTGTCGCGGACCTTTCAACCGGCGGGCGCCCAAGTGATAAGTTTTTTGGTTCTTTTTTTCAAAAAAGAACCGCTTGCTTTCTTTGGGAGTTCCCATGCCCACCACCAAGGTCCACCCGGACGCAACCTCCGCGCTCGCCGGCCTGCTGCGCAACGACATGACCATCATGGCCGGCGGTTTCGGCCTGTGCGGCGTGCCCAACGCGCTGATCGAGGCCATCCGCGCCAGCGGCGTCACCGGCCTGACCGTCGTCAGCAACAACGCCGGCACCGACGGGCGTGGCCTGGGCGTGCTGCTGGAAAGCCGGCAGATCCGCCGCATGGTCAGCAGCTACGTCGGCGAGAACAAGACCTTCATGAACCAGTACCTCGCCGGCGAGCTGGAGGTGGAGTTCAACCCGCAGGGCACGCTGGCCGAGCGCATCCGCGCCGGCGGCGCCGGCATCCCGGCGTTCTTCACCCGCACCGGCGTCGGCACGCTGATCGCCGAGGGCAAGGAGGAACGCGCCTTCGCCGGCGGCCTCTACGTCATGGAGACCGGCCTGGTCGCCGACCTCTCCATCGTGCACGCCTGGCGCGGCGACACCGAGGGCAACCTCGTCTACCGGATGACCGCGCGCAACTTCAACCCGCCGATGGCCACTGCGTCGCACGTGACAGTCGCCGAGGTGGAGGAGCTGGTGGCCGTGGGCGATCTGGACCCCGACCACATCATCACTCCGGGCGTGTTCGTCAAACGCATCGTGGCACTGCCGCCCACCGAAAAGCGCATCGAGCAGCGCACCACCCGCCCGCGCGTGACGCAGGAGGCCTGAGCGTCCGCAAAGGCAAGCAAGGCCTGCTTTTTTGAAAAAAAGCAGCAAAAAACTTTTGGTCCTGCTGTCGCGGTTCTGTCCGGCGAGCGCGCGACAGCGGACGCAAAAGTTTTTTGGTTCTTTTTTTCAAAAAAGAACTGCTTGCCTTGCCTATCACCGGTCCACATTCGGATCGTTGCCATCAACATGCGATACCGCGAGCACCGGCGCGGATTACCTCGTGCGCGCCATCGTCGTGCGAACGAAGCGCCGCCGCGTTACACCGTCCCAACTGCACACGCCCATGAATGGACACTGACATGCCCTGGACCCGCGACCAGATGGCCGCCCGCGCCGCCCGCGAACTGCAGGACGGCTTCTACGTCAACCTCGGCATCGGCATCCCCACGCTGGTGGCCAACCACATCCCTGCCGGCATGCACGTCGTGCTGCAGAGCGAGAACGGCATGCTCGGCATCGGCCCGTTCCCCTACGAGGGCGAGGAGGATGCCGACCTGATCAACGCCGGCAAGCAGACCGTCAGCCGCCTGCCGGAGACCAGTTTCTTCGACAGTGCGCAGAGCTTCGGCATGATCCGCGGCGGCCACATCCAGCTCGCCGTGCTGGGCGCCCTGCAGGTGGCGCAGAACGGCGACCTGGCCAACTGGATGGTCCCCGGCCGCATGGTCAAGGGCATGGGCGGAGCGATGGACCTGGTCGCCGGCGTGCAGCGCGTGGTGGTGATCATGGAGCACACTGCGAAGGGCGAGCCGAAGATCCTGCCCGCCTGCACCCTGCCGCTGACCGGCGCCGGCGTGGTGGACATGGTGGTGACCGACCTCTGCGTGTTCGACGTGGCGCGCCCCGGCCTGACGCTGGTGGACCTCGCACCGAACGTAAGCGTGGAGGACGTGCGCGCGGCCACGACGGCGAGCTTCGAGGTGCATCCGAACCTGGCGCGCTAGGCGGACTTGCCGTCCGCATGGGCGGCGGTTATATGCGCGCTCCCGCGTAGGGGCTGTAGCTCAGTTGGGAGAGCGCCTGAATGGCATTCAGGAGGTCAGGGGTTCGATTCCCCTCAGCTCCACCAGGCCCAAGGCCGACGCCGGCCGCGCCAGCAACAGCCCATTCAGCATCGTGCGCAAGCTGAAACACCAAGCTCCCCCGACAACGCGCGCCCAAAAGAGACAAAAGTTTTTTGGTTCTTTTTTTCAAAAAAGAACCGCTTGCCTTGCCTCACCTGAACCGCAAGTCCTCACCCCCGCCCTCACCCGCCCGCCGGCGCGGCAGTACAGAACCGCCCCGCCACCGCAGCTTGATCCAGGCCTGCGCCGGCCGTTCGACCCCGTAGCGCATGCAAGACGCCACCAGAACGGCCGCAACGATCGTGAGGGGCACCGCGGCGCCGGAGGCGACACCGCTGCCCTCCAGCCAGCGCAGCATCGCCAGGCCCGGCACCTGGTGGATCAGGTAAAGCGAGTAGGAAATGTCGCCCAGAAACAGCAGCGGCAGCACGTCCAGCCGCAACCGGCCTTCGGCCGCACCCCACACGGCCAATGCGAACGCGGCCGCAACCGCCACCGTCGCCGGCGTCGACAGGTTGCTCGGCGGCTGGCCGCCGACAAACGCGGCCATGCCCAAAGCTGCAGCAACGGTCCCCCACGTCAGCCACGAGCGCTGTCCCTGACCCAGCCGGTGGACCATCATCCCCAGCACGAACAGGTAAGACCACTCGCCCTCGACCAGCGTGCGCACCCGGTAATGGTGGGCCACGACCGTTGGTATGCCCACGGCCAGCCACGCCAGACAGGCGATTTCCACGCGACGCACGCCGAACCCGAGATAGGTGATGCCGGCAAGCGCGTAGAAGACCACCTCGAAGCCGAGCGTCCAGTAGGACGGGTCGACGTATCTCCGCCCGAACGCGTCGCTGGCCATGAACGCCGACGCCATCACGTCCCCCATCCCCAGGTGGCGCGGATTGATGCCCATCCCGAACTCGACCGCCAGCGTGACCGCCATGGCCACCAGGTATGCGGGATACAGCCTGGCGAAGCGGGACACCGCGAAGTCGGCCAGCCCCGTCGTCTGCTCGAGCGTCCGCAGGATCACGAACCCGCTGATGACGAAGAAAAGGTCTACACCAAGGTGCCCGTAGACAGCGGCGCCGAAGCGCAGCGGCGGGGAATGCGGCGGACCCAGGTGGTCGAACCCCCAGGTGAAATGAAACAGCACGACCGCAATGGCGGCAATGCCTCGCAGCGCATCGATACTGCGGAGGCGGCCGGAGTCCGTTGCTTGCATGCCACAGACGTACCTTGTTGCAGCGTCTTCTGCAAGAACGGCACGGTTTACTGCGGCAAAGGCAAGCAGTTCTTTTTTGAAAAAAAACGAAAACTCACTTGCTCATCTGGGGTCGTCGACGCTGGAGCGTTGTCCGGCCTCGTTGGATCGATTAGCAGGCCGGAAAACGCTTTGGCTCCCTGTTTCAGCGACCATCTGTACCCGGCGGGCGACCCCGTTGGTGAGATGACGCTCTATACCGACCGGCCTGAAGGTTGACCGTTTCCAAAGCAAGCAAGGCCTTCTTTTTTGAAAAAAAGAAGCAAAAAACTTTTGACTCCGCTGTCGCGGACCTTTCCGGAAAGCGCGCGACAGCGGAGTCAAAAGTTTTTTGGTCCTTTTTTCCAAAAAAGGACTGCTTTCTTTCTGTAAGCCAGCATCATCGCCAATCGGCATAACCGACTCCGAAGGCTCACTCTTGCGTTCGGGGCCAGTGCAACGTCGTTACCAAATGGCCAGCTTCGGTTACTCTCGGTCAAGCATCTTCCTGCCGAAAGGATCGGCATTTCAATCAACGTTGCTCGGCGCTCCCCAAGGTGAGCGATGACCAAACTTCCGTTTCCTTCGGCCCGTGCTGCGGACGGTCGCGTGGCAGGGGGACATACGGTGCCTGCTGATTTCCGCCACCGCGCACGCCGCCGGCAAACCTGCTACATCTGCCCGGGAGGCGCGGCGGCATCGAGGCGTGACGTCCGTCTCCCGCAAACACGCTCCGCACCAGAAAGGACCGGCCTTGCGCAAACACAGCACCAACTCTCAGCCGAACCGCCCCGCACGCTCCGCCGCCGTGCCCGTGCGGACGCGATCCGGCTTGCTTTCTCACAGAACCGCTTGCGTCCTGCTGCTTGGCACAACACTCATGCTGTCCGCCTGCGTGTCGAACTCCGCAGACCAGCCCACCGGCAGCCCCGGCCTGTCGAACAACGGCGCCGGCCCGTATATCGGCGGCAGCGCCGGCAGCTCCATCGGCGGCGGCCCGCTCGGCGCCGGCACCGAGGACGACCGCGCCGGCGCGAAGTAGGCCGAGCCGAACTCCAGGCCCGCCATGCCCCGCCTGCGCGGCAAGACCTGCGTCGTCACCGGCGCTGCAAGCGGCATCGGCCGTGCGATCGCCGAGGCCTTCGCCGCCGAGGGTGCCGACGTGATCGCCACCGACAAGAACGTGGCCGAAGGCGCCGCGATGGCTGCCCAGACGGGCTGCCACTTCCAGCGTCTCGACGTCGGCCGCGAGGACGACTGGCACGCTTTGGCCGCCGTCGCCCCCGCTCCGGACGTGCTGGTGAACAACGCCGGGATCACCGGCTTCGAAGACGGCGAGACGGCGCACGACCCCGAGCACGCCAGCCTGCAAGCGTGGCGCGCGGTGCACGCGGTGAACCTGGACGGCACCTTTCTCGGCTGCCGCTACGCCATCCGGGCGATGAAGTCGCGCGGGACCGGCTCGATCATCAACATCTCGTCGCGCTCGGGCCTGGTGGGCATCCCCGGGGCGGCCGCCTACGCATCCTCGAAGGCGGCCATCCGCAATCACACCAAGACGGTGGCCCTGTACTGCGCGCAGCAGGGCTGGGCAATCCGGTGCAATTCCATCCATCCCGCGGCGATCCTGACGCCGATGTGCGAACCCATGCTGGGCGCGGGCCCCGAGCGCGCGGAGCGGATGGCCAGGCTGGTGGCGGACACCCCGCTGAAGCGGTTCGGCCGCGCCGAAGAGGTGGCGGCGCTGGCTGTCATGCTGGCGTCAGACGAGGCGGGCTACGTGACCGGTGCCGAGTTCAACATTGATGGCGGCCTGCTGGCCGGCTCGGCGGCATCGCCGGCGTAAGCGTCCCGAGTTCGGTGAAGCATCAGGCAAGGCAAGGCCTTCTTTTCTGAAGAAAAGAAGCAAAAGACTTTTGGTCCTGCTGTCGCGGAGGTTTCTGCAACGCGCGCCCGAGGGAACAAAAGTTTTTTGGTTCTTTTTTTCAAAAAAGAACTGCTTCCTTCGCCTGACGGAAACATTTTTCTTCCCTGTGCGCCACACGCGGATCATCCTCCCCACTGGAGGACAAGATGCGATTACCCCGCACCCTCGCTCTGGCGTTCGCACTGGCACTCGCAACCATGCAGGCGCGTGCTACACCGCTAACCCAGGACCACGCCGCGCGGATGACCATCGCGGTCATGGTGAACGGCCACGGCCCCTACCCCTTCGTCATCGACACCGGCGCCGACCGCACCGTCATCTCCCGCGAGCTCGCCGCCACGCTGAAGCTGCCGCCGGGCGCGCCGGTCCGCCTGCACGACACCGCCGGCGCCGCCCTGGTGGACACCGTTGTGCTGGACACGCTCGCCTTCGGCGGCCGCAGCGTGCACGCCCTGCAGGCGCCGGTGCTCGAAGCCGCCAACCTCGGCGCCGACGGCATGATCGGCATCGACAGCCTGCACGACCAGCACGTCACGATGGACTTCGCCAACAGCACGTTCGCCTCCATGCCGTCGGCCGACGCCGACGACGCGGTGCTGGCCAACACTATCGTCGTGCACGGCCGCAGCCGCTTCGGCCAGCTCGTCCTGGTGGACGCCGACGTGGGCGGCGAGAAGGTCTTCGTCATCCTGGACTCCGGCGCACAGAACAGCATCGGCAACGCCGCCCTGCAGCACATGGTCAGCGCCATGGCCGCACGCCGCCCGCCCACCAACGAGGTGATCAGCGTGATGGGCGGCCACACGCCGGCACACACCAACACGGTCGACGAGATACGCCTCGGCGGCATGAAGCTGCTGAACCTGCCGATCGCCTACGCGGACCTCGAAACCTTCCGGCAGTTCGGGCTGGGCGCGCGGCCGGCTATCCTGCTGGGCATGGATGCGTTGCGGCTGTTCCGCAGCGTGTCGGTGGATTTTCGCAGGCGGGAGGCGGCGTTTGTGACGCAGTAAGGAAGCAAGCAGTTCTTTTTCGAGAAAAAGAACCAAAAAGCTTTTATCGCGGCTGTCGCGGGCTTTGCCTGACATGCACGACAAGAATGACTAGGACATCGGTCGGGCTGCCGCGCACGTGCTGCAACGCACGCCAAAGAAGACAAAAGTTTTTGGTCCGTTTTTTTAGTATTCGTTCAAGTATTGGCCTGGTGAGTCGGCTAGCGTGGTTTTTCGGGCACCGGAGCGGATCGGCTTGCCTGCGTCATCGGACCGAGCGGGCAAGCCGATCTTGTTGTGGCCATGATCACCGGAGCGTTGTGCGAGTGGCACGCTGTCGCAGGATAAAAACCGCGCCGGATGGCCGCCAGGGCGGCTTCTCTAAGGGCACTCAACGAAGAACCGCTTGCCGTGCCTTCCCTCAAACCAGCCCCTCCCGCCCCATCGCCAGAAACTTCTCCCGCCGATGCGCCCGCAACGCCGCCGCCTCCATCCCCACCAGCGGCCGCAACGCCTCCGCAATCGCCACCCCCACCGCCGCCACCGCCGCCGCCGGCTCCCGATGCGCCCCCCCAAGCGGCTCTGCCACGATCTCGTCGATCAGCTTCAGCCCCCTCAGGTCCGCCGCGGTAATCTTCAATGCCTCCGCCGCGGTCGCCGCCTGCGCCGCGTCGCGCCACAGGATGCTCGCACACCCCTCCGGCGAGATCACCGAGTACACCGCGTGCTCCAGCATCAGCACCCGATCCCCGGTAGCCAGCGCGATCGCGCCGCCCGACCCGCCCTCGCCGATGATCGTCGCCACGATCGGCACCGGCGCGTCCAGACACGCCTCGATGGACCGCGCGATCGCCTCCGCCTGCCCCCGCGCCTCCGCATCGATCCCCGGAAACGCGCCGGACGTGTCCACGAACGTCAGCAGCGGCAGCCCGAACCGCCCCGCCATCTCGATCAGCCGCCGCGCCTTGCGGTAGCCCTCCGGCTTGGCCGACCCGAAATTGTGCTTCACCCGCGACTCCGTCTCGGTCCCCTTCTCGGTCCCCAGCACCATCACCGGCCGGCCCTCGAACCGCCCGATCCCGCCCACGATGGCCGCGTCCTCGGCAAACGCCCGGTCGCCGGCCAGCGGCGTGTAGTCGGTGATCAGCTGCGCGATGTAGGCCAGCGCCCGCGGCCGGTCCTCGTGGCGGGCCACCTGGGTCTTCTGCCACGGCGTCAGCTTGGCGTAGGTGGCGCGCAGCTGGCGGTCCACCTTGTCGGTCAGCTTGGCCAGGTCCTCGGCGATGCTGAGCCCCTCGGGCTCGCTCATCTTCCGCAGCTCCTCGACCTTGCCCTCCAGCTCGGCGATCGGTTTCTCGAAATCCAGGAAATGCCGCATGATCGGCGCGCTTCAATCACAGCGCGGCCGGTTCCGCCAGGGCGGCGGGCGGGCGGGCACCGGGCACAGGCAAGGCAAGCGGTTCTTTTTTGAAAAAGAACCAAAAAACTTTTGGTAATTGCTCACCCCGGGGCTGGCGTGATTTTCATCTCCAGAGCGTCTCGGACTGCTCCCAGCACGGCCATGTTCTTTGCTTTAGCGGTGCTGACCACGGAGCGGAAGGCGGCGTAGGTGTCTGCGCCCCATTCGCAGCGGAAGCCGTTGGTGATTTTGCGGAAGATGACGCTGGGGCGGAGGTTGCGTTCAGAGATGTTGTTCGTGGCGGGCACATCGCGATGAGTGACGAACACGAACAGGGCGCCGCGATTGGCGAGGATGCGTTTGCGCAGCTTGACGCCGTCAGCACTCACGGGCACGGCGGCGACGATGCGGTCGAGCCTGCGGTCCAGGTCGGCTGCATAGCGTGCAAGCGTGGTGTCGGCCAGCCGCTCTCGTCGTCGGCCGATGGCGACCGCCCGCAGCAGCAACAGCTTGAACGGGGCGCTGAAGGCATCGTCGCCGCTCTCGATGGCGAACTGCGCGTCGCGTAGCAGATGCGCCAGGCAGACCTGCCAAAGCAGGCCGTGGCCACGCTGGGCGCCGAACATGTCCGACACCCAGACTGCCGGCTGGGTGTCGCCGAACACGCCGGCCACCACAGCGCGGCCGCGGCTGGGCCGGATCACGTGCAGCACCGCCAGCGAGGTGACGAACACCCATTCCCACCAGTTGCGGCCGCACACCCGGGCCGACGTCTCGTCGCAGCACACCACGGGGGCAGCGGTCACCGCCGTCTGGATCGCGCTCTGTGCGGCCAGCAACGGTTTGGACGCGCGCTGCAGCATGTTGCTGATCGCACCTTCGCTGATGCGCAGGCCGAAAACCTCGCCCAGCAGCGCTGCCAGCCGTTCGAAGCCGATGGCGTGGGCGTAATGCAGGTAGACCACCAGCGCGCAGACCGACTGGCCAAACGGCGAGCCAGGTTCCAGGCCAGGCGGTGCTTCAGCCGTAACACGCTGGCCGCAGCAGGTGCATTGGCCGCCGAACAGCCGCACCCGGGTGACATCGGGCTTGATCGGCGGGATCTCGATGCGGTCATAGACTTCCTGCGGGGTCTGCTCGCCGGCGGGGAAGCTGGTGGCACAATGCGGACAGGCCTGCAGCTTGGCGTCCACGACGCGGTCGGGATCGGGCTCCAGCATCCGGCCCACGCCGGGACGGCCGCGGCGGTGCGGCTTGCCGGCATCGGGGCTGTCGGCCTTCTGGCCCTTGGACGGGGGCATGGAGGAGTTGTCAGGCGTCCTCTTCGGCCGCTCGTATCTGGCCAGACGCTTCTCGAGCTTGGCGATGCGCACGAGCGCGACTTCCAACCGGCCCGCCAACGGCAACAGCGTCCGGATCAGGTCGTCCTTCTCGACGTGGCTCAGCTTGCTTAGATCAATGTCGGGCGGCACACACAGCTTGAATCGACTCGCCCGTAGGCGTGTCAAACAGATCCCTCACCCAAGCCCGGCTGAACACCTCGGGACCCGGGGTGAGCAATTACAACTTTTGTTCCTAGGGCGCGCGGTGCAGGAACCTTCGCGGCGGCCAGACCAGAAGTCTTTTGCGGCTTGTTTCGGTAAGACCAGGCCTAGAGGGTATTATGCACCTTAACCAGGGCGGCTGCGTTCTTGAGCATGTATCCGATGAATGCGACAAGGTGAAAGCCCGCGAGTGTTTCGGCGTAACGCTCGTAGTCTTTGACCAGTCGTCGGCATCGTGTTGCCCAGGCGAAGGATCGCTCCACCACCCAGCGTCGGGGCAGCAACACAAAGCCGCGTTTAGCTTCTGGCAGCTTGACGACGTGCAAGGTGATCCCTTCGGCTTTCGCGGCCTCGGCTGCAGCTTCGCCAGTGTAGCCTTGATCGACAAACGCCAGGGTGACGTTGTCTCCCGTTGCTTCTTGAACGTCCGCGGCAAGGCGGGCGACCGCCGCGCGGTCACCGACATCGGCCGGCGTCACGTGCAATGCGAGCAGGTGGCCCAGCGTGTCGACCGCCAAGTGCACCTTCGACCCGCGCTTGCGTTTGGCGCCGTCATAGCCGGCACGTGGGCCGCTTTCCGGCGTCGAGCGCAGCGTGCGGCTGTCGATGATCGCCGCCGTGGGCTCTTCCTTGCGTCCGGAGGCCAGACGCAGCAGGGCGCGCAAGTCCTGAGCCAGCGCCTCGAAACACTGCGCCGCCATCCAACGCTGCATCTGCTGGTAGACCGCGGCCCAGGGCGGAAAGTCGTTCGGCATGGCTCGCCAGGCGATGCCGTAGCGGATGACGTAACGCAGAGCGTTGAACAGCTCCCGCATTGGATGTTCTCGCTGCGGGGCTGCTTCGTTCATCAGAGTCAGATAAGGGGCCACCAGCGACCATTCCTCGTCGCTGACGTCAGATGGATATGGCTTGCGAGCGGCAGAAGGAGGCATCCCCCTCCATTACACCCGGCCTTCGCAAAAGTACATAACACCCTCTAGTGCTGCCGCAAGACTTCGAAGATGAAGCCTCGCCACTTGAATGTAAATGTCCGCCGACAAGCCGCTCTGGCGGCCATCCAGCGCGGTTTCTCATCTGCAAGACGTTACCTGAACGTCAGGCTTAGAGCATCATTCAATCAAACGGGATCGCCGTCGGAACAGATACTCGCCAAAACAAAGAGCTAGAGCGTTTTCAGGCCTGCTTGTCGATCCAACAAGGTCGGAAACGCTCTAGCGCGCAGCTCGCACGACACCTCGGCGCTCATGGCCACGAGGCGATCGCCTCGGTGGCTCGCCCAATCGCGCCACGACGTGATCCGCTTTCATGCGGGAAACGACGCCAACTGAACGGGCAGAGGCCCTCTTTGCTAAAGACAACAAGCAAAAGATTTTTGTCCTGCTATCGCGATGGCTCTGCAAAGCGCGCCCAAGGAAACAAAAATTTTTTGGTTCTTTTTTTCAAAAAAGAACCGCTTGCTAGCTTCCGTTGAGCAAAGAGGCACGCTCAAAGCTCGTCGTTACCAAAGCGGTCTCTCTGCACGGGAACAGAATCAAGCAGTCTTTGTTGCAGACGCGTAGCCAACGCCCTAGACATCGCACATATGTTGCAGAACCGAACGATCTCCGCCGCCCCCTGTCTCACCGCGCAGCGTGCCCGCACCTACGGCGCCCTGCTCGCGGCAGCGACGCTCGCCTTTGCCGTCGGCGTCCTCGGACTGACTGCGCTGCACACCATCGCCAACCCGGCCGCCAAACCCCTCGGCCTCGACTTCGACGCCTTCTGGGCCGCCGCTCACCTCGCAGCCGCTGGCCACCCCGCACTCGCCTACGACAACCAGGTCATCGAAGCCACCGAACGCGCCGCCACCACCTTGCCGCCCGGCTACCTCGCCTTTTACTACCCGCCCACCTTCCTGTTGCTGCTCACCCCGCTGGGCACGCTCGGCTACGGCGCGGCACTCGCCGTCTTTCTCGCCGCCGAGACCATCCTCAGCCTGGCGCTGCTCCGCCGCATCCTGCCGCAGCGCTGGGCCTGGCTGCCTCTGCTCGGCTTCCCCGGTTTCCTGATGAACGCGCTCTCCGGCCAGAACGCGGCGCTGTCCGCCAGCTGCTTCGCCGCCGCCGCCATCTGGCTGGAGACCCGGCCCATCCTCGCCGGCGCCGCGCTGGGCTGCCTCGCCTGCAAGCCGCAACTCGCCGTCTGCGTGCCCATCGCCCTGCTCGCCGCCCGGCGCGTCCGCGCGCTCGCCGCCTGCGCCGCCTCCGCCATAACCCTCGCCACCCTGTCCTGGCTCGCCCTGGGCACCGCCACCTGGCACGGCTTCCTCGCCAACGCCGGCAACGCCCGCGCCGACATCGAAACCATCGCCATCAAGTGGCCCAAGATGCAGAGCGCCTTCGGCGCCCTCCGCCTCGCCGGCTTCGGCAACACGCAAGCCTACACCGCGCAACTTCTCACTTCGGCCGCCGCGGTGGCGCTTCTCGCCTGGATCGCCTGGCGCCGCCCCGGCGCAAGACTGGAGGCGGCCGCCATGGTCACCGCCGCCCTGCTGTTCACCCCGTTCCTCTACGACTACGACCTGGCCCTGCTCTGCGTCCCGCTCGCCTGCCTGCTGGCCCTGGCACAGCCCGACGGCTGGCGGCCGTGGGAAAAGCTGCTGCTCGCCGCGCTTTATGTGCTGCCGCTGGTCGCCCGCGCGTCGGGCCTGCTGCTTGGCGTGACGGTGGGGCCGGTGCTGGTGGCCGCCCTTCTCGGTCTTCTGGCGACACGGGCAAGCAAGGCAAGCGGTTCTTTTTTGAAAAAAAGAACCAAAAAACTTTTGCTCTCGTCGGTTGTGCCGGGTTGAAGCGTGTCGTTTCAGCCGTCCGCGACAGCCGAGACAAAAGCTTTTTGCTTCTTTTTCTCGAAAAAGAAGCGCTTGCTTCCCTTCACTCGCATTGCGCGTGCACCACCGCCACCGCATCCGCATAAACCCTGCACCACCCCGCTTTACCGTCCATCAACTGCACCGCCGGATTACCCGGCGAGAGCATCGTCCACCCGATCCCGTACTCCCCCAGCACCCCGTCCAGCGCCTGCCTGTCCGGCCGGATCACCGCGGCGTAGCGACGCAAAAACACCGGTCCGTACAGCTCCGCCCGCGCGTCGATGAACGGCCGCACGCCGGCGAAGATCAGGTAGCCGCCGAACGCGTAGTCGTTGAGCACCGGCCGCGCCCGCAGCGCCGCCGGCACGTGCGCCAGCGCCGAGAGCGGCGCCGTCGGCCCGTCCACCCGCACGACCGGCCTGCCCAGCCGCACCGCCACCAGCGCCACCACCGCAACTACGCCCGCCGCCATCACCGCTCGCGCGCGGCCCGCGTCGCGCCGCGTCGCAGCGCCCCGCGCGCCACACCCAGCAGCCGCACCCGACATCCCTGGCCCACCGTCTGGTCCGGGCGCGCTTCCATCCTTCGGCGAACCTCCGAACCTTAACGCGCCTCCAACGCCTGCCTCACGTTCACTCCCCGGCGCGTCTCCGATCCCAGGCAAGCCTCCGAACCGCGGGGCGCGAACACCTGGCGCGCTTCCAACCTCCAGCGCGTCTCCAATCCCAGGCGAGCCTCCGACCCGCAGCGCGCGAACGCTCGCCTCACGTCCAACCCCCAGCGCATCTCCGTTCCCAGGCGCGCCTCCGGCCCGCGGCGCGCGAACACCTGGCACGCCCTCGCCCTCATCCGCGCCCTCCTGCACGCGACCCGCCGCAAGCGCCGCCCCTAACGGCTCGGCCACCATCAGCGGCACGATGATGCCGACCAGCGCCAGGTGCCGCGCATGCTGCAGCGCCAAGTGCAGCAGCCCCAGCAGGATCAGCAGCCGCAGCGGCGCCAGCCGCGCCCCCCGGCCGAGCCCCATGTAGAGCCCCACCACGATCAGCAGCTCCAGCGCCCCCAGCGAGCCGAAATCCGCCGGCCGCCACTCGCTGACCCCGGACAGCTCCGTCATCCCCGCCATCCTGAACGGCAGCAGCAACCCGCTCACCCCGTGCGGCGTCAGCAGCGCCGCAAACGTCGCCGCCACCAGGAATCCGCCCCACTGCACCGCCGCAAGCCGCCACCGCGCCGGCTCGGCTAAGGTCGCCTCCACCGCCAGCGGCACCGTCAGCGCCAGCCCGATCATGAAACCGCCATGCAGGTTGGCCCACAGGCACATAAGCGGCACCAGCCACCAGGACGGCGCCCGCCCTCGGCTGCGCGCCACGAACAGCCCCGCCACCCACGCCTCGAAGGCCGGCAACGCCAGGATGTGCGGCCGCGCCAGCATGCCCGGCGTCACACACGCCGCCGCCAGCACCATCAGCAGCAGCGCCGCCTCCGCCGGCAGCCAGCGCGAAAGATGCCGCCCCAGCTGAAAGAACGCAGCCCCGGCCGCCAGCGCGGTCAGCACCACCACGCCGCTCCACCCGGCTGCGCGGAACGCGGCCGCCATCACCACCTCGGCCAGCCACTCATGCGCCACCCACGGCGCGCCTGGCCTGCTGAACGAGAACGGGTCCGAGCCCAGCACCGCCCGGTGGTCGATCATCCAGCCCCCGGCGGCGATGTGGGAGAACGTGTCACCGTCCCCCAGCACGCCCGCCGAGAACAGCACGAGCGCCAGCATGGCGACCCCGCCCAACCAGGCGGCACTCTTGGCTGGCATGTCCGCGCCTCTCCGACCCCGGCCGCAAGCTGCGGCCACATCCCAACCGCTCGCCGCGGCCACGCCCCAACCGCTCGCCGCGGCCACAACACTCGGGCCAGCCGCCTTTGCCGCTCACGGCCGGTTACCTGCCGCCACCGTCACCAGCCGCCAGCCGCCCGCTTGCAACAACCGCATATCACGGATACGTTATCTCGCAAGCTGCAACAAAGGAAAGCCGGTGTACGCTCTTCGACCGCGCGCGATGCTGCCGATCACCGTGCCCGCCGTGCTCGCCGCGCTCTACGGCTGGGCGGTGTTCGCTTCCACCTTCCGCCACCCCGGATCCATCGGCCTGAACTACATTGCTCCCGGCTCGGACTGGATGATAATCTATGGCGCGCTTCGCCTAGCTGTCAGCGGCCACTTTGCGCTCATGCTCGATATGGACGGTTTCACTAGCTACATTAACACTACATTCGCGCACTGGCTGCCGCAGACCATAACCTACCGACCCTGGGTGTATCCGCCAGGCTTCCTCGTACTGTTGCTGCCTTTCCTGCCGCTCGGCTTCATGGGCTCCTACATGGCGTTCCAGGTGGTCGGCGCAGCAGTGCTCGCAACTGCTCTGCTATATCGCCCGGACTCTCGTTCGAACGCGCGCTTCATCGCGTTGGCTGCGCTGACCTGTCCTGCGGCCTCCGTCAACGTGGTAGACGGGCAATGCAGCTTTCTCGTGGTCGGCTTCCTGGTGCTCGGCTTCCGTCTGCTCGAAGGCCGGGCGTTGCTTGCGGGCCTGGTCTTCGGCCTGCTCTCCTTCAAGCCGCAATTCGCGTTGATGGTGCCGGTCGCACTTTTGGCATTGCGGCAATGGCGCGCTATGATCGGCGCTATACTCTCCGCCTCCACGCTAGCCGTCGCCAGCGCCGCCATGTTCGGCCCGCAGCTTTGGCTCTGGTGGCTGGACCGCGCCGCCTTCTCCTACCGGAATTCGGGCTCGCAATGGGCCAGTATCGAACGTCTTTGGGGCAACAGCGTCTACGCCTGTGCCGCTCTGATGCATGCGACACCTACGCTCGCGCTCGCTCTGCAGATCTGCGCGATCGGGCTGGCTGCCTCGTTCACCTACACCGCCTATCGCTCGCGCCTATCAGACGATGTGCGGCTGGCCGTTCTGCTGGCGGCCACACTCCTGGCTGCCCCGCATTTCAGCACTTACGATACCGTCCTGCTGGCGGTCGCTGGCTTGTTATGGTTTGCCGACCTGCCCGCTCCCACCATGAAGCAGGCGACCCTGCTGCTGTTGCTTTGGGTGGTCACTTTCCTCGGTCCGCCGCAGTTAGTCCCGATCGGCCGCGCCGAGCCGCTGCTGATCGCCGGCTTCATCGCCGTCGCCCTCCGCCAGCCGGCGCGCGCGGCCTTCCGCCCCGCCGCCGCCCTCGCCTGAACCCGTGTTGCTCGCCAGAACAGGCCGCGCCGCTTCTGACTCCGGCGGCATACCGTCAGGCGATGCTCTGGCGGCTGTAAGCCTCGATTCCTTTGGGCCCGGACACAAAAGCAACGCCTTCTTTTCTGAAGAAAAGAAGCAAAAGACTTTTATCCCTGCTGTCGCGGACTCTCCCGCAGCGCGCGCCCAAGGGAACAAAAGTTTTTTGGTTCTTTTTTTCAAAAAAGAACCGCTTGCCTTGCCTGCCTTAGCTCAGCCGTGAGCATGACCCGCCCAGGCAGCCCGGTCGGCGCGCTGGCCTGGCTCACCCAGGCCCCCTGGCTCACCGCCGACCGCGCCACCAGCTACGCCCGCCTGCTCGCCGCCGCCCTGCTCGTCTTCGCCGCCGCCGCCCTCGGCCGCGTCCTGCTCCCCGCGCTGTCGGACGCGCACTGGCGCCCGCTGGCCTCCGACTTCGCGCCGTTCTGGTCCGGCGCCCGCCTCGCTTTGCAGGGCCACCCCCAGGCCGCCTACGACCTCGCCGCCATCCACGCCATGGAGAACACCGGCGCCCAGTCCCCCGACCTGTTCTACTACCTCTACCCGCCGGTCTGGATGCTGCTGTGCCTGCCGCTCGGCGCACTCCCCTACGCGCTGGCCCTGCTCGCCTTCCTGACCGCCGGCTTCACCGCCTGGGCCGCCTGCCTGCGCCGCCTCATGCCGCCGGCCTGGCCCGTCCTGCCGCTGCTCGCATGCCCCGCCGCAATCCTGAACCTGGTCATCGGCCAGAACGGGCTCTACAGCGCCACCTGCTTCGCCGCCGCCTCGCTGCTGCTGGACACCCGCCCTGCTTTGGCAGGCGCCTGCCTCGGCTGCTTCGCCTGCAAGCCGCAGCTCGCCATCGCCATCCCCATCGCCTTCCTCGCCGCCAGGCGCTGGTCCGCGCTCGCCGCCTGCGCCGCCACCGCCTGCACCCTCGTCCTGCTCTCCTGGGCCACGCTCGGCACCCAGGCCTGGCAGGGCTTCGGCCACGCCACCCCGTTCATCCGCTCCGTGCTGACCGACCCCGGCATCTGGCCCAAGCTGGTCAGCCTCTACACCGCCCTGCACCTGCTCGGCGTGCCCACCCGGCCCGCTCTGGCCGCACAGGCCGCCGCCGCCTGCGTGGCCCTGTCCTGCGTCGCCTGGGTCGCCGCACGCCGCCCCGGCGCCGGCGCCGAGCTCGCCACCGTCGTCGCCGCCACCATGCTATGCACCCCCTATCTGATGGACTACGACCTGGTCTGCCTGACCGTGCCGATGGCCTGGCTCGCCGCCAGCGCCGCGGCCACCGGCTGGCGGCCCTGGGAGAAGACCGTGCTCGCCGCCTGCGTCCTGCTACCCCTCGCCGCCCGCGGCGCCAACCTGCTGGCCGGCTTGTCCGTCGCCCCCCCTCTCCTGGCAGCCCTCCTCGCCGTCACCCTCGCCCGCGCTAACCACGTCCAAACCCACGCCACCCCCCGCGCACCCCGCGCCCGAACCGCCACGCCGTGACCGAGACCTGGGTCACCGCGCACCTGCCGCGGCTGGTGCGCCTCCTCCTCGTCCTCCAGCTCGCCGCCTTCGCCTTCTTCGTCGCCGGCACCCACGGCGCCTTCACGAGGATGCCGGACCCGCCCACCACCACCGACTTCGCCAGCTTCTACACCGCCGGCCGCCTGGCCAACCTCGGCCGCGCGCCGGCCGCCTACGACCCAGCCGCCCACGCCCGCGCCGAAGCCGCCATCATTGCCCCCGGCGTCGAGGAGAAACGCTTCCTCAACCCCCCGGTCTTCCTGCTGGTCTGCGCCCCGCTCGCCCGCCTGCCCTACCTGCCCGCCTTCATCCTGTTCGAGCTCGCAACCTGCCTGCCCTGGCTGTGGCTCACCACCCGCATCGCCGGCGGCGGCCGCTTCACGGCCATGTGCCTGGCCAGCATCCCGGCCGTCTGGTGGGCGCTGGGCTGGGGCCAGAACTCCTTCCTCTCGGCCTCCCTGATGGCCGCCGGCGGCCTGCTGCTGCCGCGCCGCCCCGTGCTGGCCGGCGCCGCCTGGGGCGCGCTGTGCTTCAAGCCGCATTTCGGCGTGCTGATCCCGGTGGCCCTGCTGGCGTCGCGGCAATGGCGCGCCATCCTCGGCGCCGGCGCCTGCGTGGCCGCCCTCGGCGCGCTCACCACCGCCTGCTTCGGCCTGCAGGTCTGGGCCGCCTTCCTCACCATGGCCATGCACGCGCGCCAGGCCGTCGAGAGCGGCATCCAGCTGTCCGGCCACATCGACCCCGGCGGTGCCGCCAGGCTGGCCGGCCTGGCGGCACCCGCAAGCTGGGCGTTACAGGCCGCAGTCTTCCTGCTGGCCGCCTCCGCAACCGCCTGGGCCTGGCGCCGGCATCCGCCGTCGGACCCTCACCACGCAACCGCGCAGGCCGTGCTGGTCGCCGCCACCCTGGTGGCGATGCCCTTCCTGCTGTTCTACGACCTGGTGATGGCCGGCGTGGCGGCCGCCTGGCTGGCCAGGGCCGCACGCGCCGAAGGGTGGCGCCCGGGCGAGCCGACCCTGCTGGCCGCCGCCTTCCTCGCCAGCCTGGTGGCGTTTCCATCGGCCGCCATGCTGCACCTGGCAGTGGGCGTGCTGGCCGCGCCGGTGCTGCTCTGGGTGGGGCTGCGGCGGGTGGCGAAGGTAAGGCAAGGCCTTCTTTTCTGAAGAAAAGAAGCAAAAGACTTTTGTCGCGGCTGTCGCGGACTCTTCCACAAAGCGCGTTTTCAGGTCTGGCCGCTGCCTGCCTTCGCCTACGTACGCCCTA
This sequence comes from Acetobacteraceae bacterium, assembly GCA_965198755.1. Lineage (GTDB taxonomy): Bacteria > Pseudomonadota > Alphaproteobacteria > Acetobacterales > Acetobacteraceae > BOG-908. The sequence goes on along the minus strand of OZ240673.1, from coordinate 250,081 downwards.
GCCGAATACTGTGTTGTTCGCGCCACAGTCGAGCGCGTACCGTCTCGCAATCGTAAAAACATCTTCTCACGAAAACGTGAGCGTTCTACGTTAACAGGCGTCTGATTAGCTGCCCCGAGTTAGCATTCGATTAAAGTTTTCGAGCCTAGTTTCAGAAATAAGACACCTTTCTCACCAGCGAACACGATTTTGAGATTGACAAAACGTTTTTATGTCGATACAAAAATGCGACGCCACCAAGTATAAGGCGTTACGGTCAAAAAACGGCCGAGACTGTGAACCAACAACGCGGCCGCCTCTGCGCGCCGCAAATGGAGACTACTTACAATGGACAAGCTTATCGTTCGCGCTCTCACGTTCAAGGCTGACCGCAAGGCCGTCACCGCACTCGAATACGGCATCATCGCCAGCATCCTCGGCCTGGTGCTGGTCACCATCTTCCAGAGGTTCGGCAGCACCCTCTCCACCCTGTTCAGCGGCGTCGGCTCCTCGATCTGATCGCGGCCGGACCCCGGCCGTTTTTCCAGCCGGGGTCCTCGTCTTTTCAGTCGATCAGCCTGCCACGGCCCGCTTGCCGTGGCAGGCTGGCCAGCCAGACTTTTTGAACATGCTGGTCGCGCAAAACGCGCGCCTCTGACGGCCGGCCAATTACGGTCAGGAGCCTTGCCGTGGCACACTCCGCCCTCATCACGCTGCTGCTTCTCGCCGGCGCCGCCCTGCTGGCCTTCGCCGCCCTGCACGACCTGGGCTTCCGCACCGTGCCGAACCGCGTCTCCGTGGCGCTGCTCGCCACCGGCATCGCGTTGCGCCTGCTGCAGGGTGACCTGCCCTGGGGCCTGGGCTGCGGCCTGGCCATGTTCATCGTCACCTATGCATTCTGGCGCTTCGGCTGGATGGGCGGCGCGGACGTGAAACTGCTCACCGCCGCCTCGGTCTTCGTCGCCCCCCACATGGTGCCAACCCTGGTGGTCGGCACCTCGCTGGCCGGCGGCGTGCTCGCACTGCTCTACATCGCCGGCAGCCGGCTGGCACCGCGCCCTGCTGCAGCACCGGCCATGCCGCGCGCCCGGCGCCTCACCGTGCTGTGCCGCCGCGCCGCCCGCTGCGAGCTGCGGCGGCTGCGCCGGCGCGGCCCGCTGCCCTACGCGGCCGCCATCGCCACCGGCAGCTGGCTGGCCATGGTCGGCTCCTGACCATGCGCCCCGGCACCCGAGCCAATCGCCCCGCCGAACACAGCCTCCCGCCCGAGGCCGCCCTCCCGCCCGCACCTGCCTCGCAGCCGCAGCACCCCCCTCTCTCACCTGAGGCCACACCATGCTGAGAACATTGCTCTTCATCCTCATGGCGGCCGGCCTGCTGGGGTTCACCGGGGTGGCCTGGGTCAGCCTGCACCCGGCGGCCCCGCCGGTGGTCGTCGTGCAAAAGGTGCAGGTGCTCGCCGCCGCCAACACGCTGCGCGCCGGCACCCTGCTCAAGCCGGACGACCTCGAGATCCGCGAGATGGTCGAGGGCGACGTGCCCACCGGCGCGCGCGCCGACACCCCGCAGGCCCGCTCGGAGCTGTTCGGTGCCATGGTCCGCCAGACCCTGCTGCCGCACCAGATGATCCTGCCGTCCGACGTGATGCGTCCTGGCGACCACGGCTTCCTCGCCGCCGTGCTGACCCCCGGCCGGCGCGCCACCTCGGTTGGCGTGGACGCGGTCAGCGGCACCGCCGGCCTGATCTGGCCCGGCGACCACGTGGACCTCATCCTCACCCAGCAGATCGATGACCCCTCGGTGCCGATCGGCTGCCGCTTCGCCGGCGAGACGGTGCTGAAAGACGTCCGCGTCATCGCCATCGACCAGCAGCTCGTCCAGGGCGGTGCCACCAGCGCTGCCGACACCTCGCAGCAGTCGCGCACCGTCACCCTGGAGGTCTCCCCCGGCGACGTCGAGAAGGTGGCCGTCGCCACCCGCCTCGGCCGCCTGGGCCTGGCCGTCCGCCCGGTGGACTCCGGCGCCCCGGTGGACGTGAAGGACCACCTCGTCACCTGCAGCAAGGACGTCTCCAGCGCCATCGGCAACATGCGCCGCCCCAACGAGGTGCAGGTCGCGCCGACCATGCATGTCTACGAAGGCCCAAGCGACAAGGAATACCATTTCTGATGCGTCCCGCATTGAACCTGCGCGCCCAAGACTTGCGCGCCCAAGACTTGCGCGCCCAAGACTTGCGCGCCCAAGGCGGCACCCTGCCGCGCGCCCGCACGCGCTTCGCACGCGCCACTGCCGCGCGCCTGCTGGCCAGCACGGCACTCGCAGCCCTGGCCGCCGCCCCGCTCGCCGCCGCCTGGACCCCGGCGCACGCCCAGGCCTTCGCGCCGGACGCGCAGGCCGCCAACCAGCAGGCGGTCGAACCCGCGGCAGCCCTGGCGGCAGCGCCCAGCCGGCAGGCCCGCCCGGTGCACTCCAGCTTCACCATCGCTGCCGGCAGCGGCCAGGTGATCCACCTGCAGGCCAACGCCTCCAACGTCTTCACCGCCGACCCCAAGGTGGCCGAGGTGCGGCCGGCCAGTGCCGCCAGCCTGTTCGTCTTCGGCGTGGCCCCCGGCACCACCACCGTCGCGGCCCTCACCGCCACCGGCGAGCCGATCGCCCAGTACCAGGTCACCGTCGTGCCCTCCGGCTACGACGCCGCCCAGGCCCGCAGCGCCATCTCGCATGCCGGCGAGGCGTCCATCACCACCCGCCCGACGGAGACCGGCGTCTCGCTCTCCGGCCACGTCGCCACCCCGGCAGATGCCGGCCGCACCGTCGCCGCCGCCAAGGCCACCCTGCCGCCGGACGGCAAGGTGGAGAACAACATGGTCGTCAACCAGTCTATCCAGGTCGGCCTGCACGTCCGCATCGCCGAGATGACCCGCACCCTGGTGCGCGAGCTGGGCGTCAACTGGATGACCGGCGGCGAGCAGCTCGGCAAGGCCGTGGTCTTCGGCATCGAGAAGGGCGCCGGCATCGCCTCCGGCACCGGCATCGCCACGAACAACGCGCTCGCGGCGGCAACCGGGGTCGGGGCCAGCCAGGCCTCCGTCACCTTCGGCCGCAACCTCACCACCGTCATCGACGCGCTCAGCCAGGACCAGCTGGTCCACGTGCTGGCAGAGCCCAACCTGGTCACCATGAGCGGCCAGCCGGCCAGCTTCCTGGTCGGCGGCGAGTTCCCCATCCCGGTCGCCACCAGCAACAACACCATCTCGATCGACTTCAAGCAGTACGGCATCAGCCTGGCCTTTGTGCCCACCGTGGTCTCGCCCAACCGCATCAGCCTGCACGTCCGCCCTGAAGTCAGCCAGCTCGACAAGGCGGACGGCGTCACCTCGGTGCTCAACCAGAACGTCTCCATCAGCATCCCGGCCCTCACCGTCCGCCGCGCCGACACCACCGTCGAACTCGGCTCCGGCCAGAGCTTCGCCATCGCCGGCCTGCTGTCGGACCAGACCACGCAGATCACCCAGGCCACCCCGGGCCTGGGCGACATCCCGATCCTCGGCGCGCTGTTCCGCTCGGACAGCTTCCAGCGCGCGGAGACCGAGCTGGTCATCATCGTCACCCCCTACATCGTCCGCCCGGTGAGCGACCCGGCTGCTCTGCACACCGCCAGCGACACTTACCGCGCGCCCAACGACTTCGAGCGCATCCTGGAACTGCGCCAGCTCGGGCGCGGCACCTGGCAGGCCGCCGGCCACATCCCGGCCGATGCCGGCTTTATCGTCGAGTAGGAGCGGAACCCCATGCGCACACGCAAGCAAAGCAAGCGGTTCTTTTTTGAAAAAAAGAACCAAAAAACTTTTAGTCTCTTGGGCGGGTCTCTGCCGGAGACTCCGCGACAGCCGCAACAGAAGGTTTTTGCTGCTTTTCAAAAAAGCAGGCCTTGCCTTGCCTTGGCCGGCCTCCTCGCCCTCGCCTCTTGCGGCCCCGAGTTCGACCCGTTGAGCCGCGAGGGCCTTTTCCAGCCCACCCACGTCAACCGTGCCAACCTGGCCGCCCAGGTCGCCAACCCGGCCGACCTCGTGCGCGGCACCGGCTCAGTCACCGCCGACGGCCAGCTCGCCGCCGCCGCGGTGGACCGCCTGCGCACCGACCGCGTCAAGAAGCTGCCCGCCTCCGACCTCGCCGCCATCACCGCCAACAGCTCCGGCTCAAACGACAGCGGATCGAGCGGGTCACCCTGATGGCAACCAACACCCTGGCAGCTCAGCCGCAGGAAGCCGCCGCCAAGCCGGTCGAACGCTCGGCCGTGGTGGCCTTCGTCACCGACGCCGACAGCGACCTGGCGCTGCGCGAGGGCATGTCCGAACTGGTCCCCTCCATCGCCATCCGGCGCAACTCCATCCGCCAGGCCACCGCCCTGCTGCGCAAGATGCCCAGCCCGGAAGTGCTGGTGGTGGACATCACCGGCGAGGACGCGCCGCTCGCCGCCCTGCACGACCTCTCCGAGGTGGTCGAACCCAGCACCCGCGTGCTGGTCATCGGCGACCGCGCCGACATGAACTTTTACCGCTCGCTGACCCGCGACCTCGGCGTCGCCGAGTACCTCTACAAGCCGCTCGCCAAGGAGATGGTCGCCCGCATGTTCGGGCCGGCCTGCCTGCAGCGCCCGATCGCCAGCGGCGCGCTGCAGGGCGGCCGCATCGTCGTCGTCAGCGGCGCCTGCGGCGGCGTCGGCACCACCACCATCGCCGCCAACCTCGCCTGGTACCTCGGCGAGGAGCTCAAGCGCCACACCCTCCTCTTCGACCCCGACATCTACACCGGCAACGCCGCGATGATGCTGGGCGGCCGCACCGGCACCGGCCTGCGCCTCGCGCTCGAAACCCCGTCGCGCATCGACGAGCTGTTCGTCGAACGCGCCGCCCAGCCGGTCACCGAGCGCCTCTCCGTGCTCGCCGGCGACGAAAAGGTCACCGAGACCGCCGACATCGCCGAGGGCGCCGGCCGCGCTTTGCTCGCAGCACTCCGCCGCCGCTACAACTTCGTCGTCGCCGACGTCCCCTCCGCGCCCGTGCCCGTCTACCGCGAGCTGCTGATGCTGGCCCACCAGCGCGTCCTGGTGATGGACCCCACGCTCGCCTCCATGCGCAACGTGCTCCGCCTGCTCGCTTTGCCCACCGGCCCGGACCAGGTGCGCCGTGCGGTCATCGTGCTGAACCGCCTGGGTCAGCCCGGCGGCCTCACCCGCCCGCAGATCGAGGAGGCGCTGGAGACCAACATCGACGTCGCCATCCCCTACCAGCCCCGCCAGGTCGGCCACGCGGCCACCATGGGCACCCCGGCCTGCGTCTCCGCCGGCGGCTTCCGCAATGGCGTGCTGGCCCTGGCACGCGAAGTCGCCTTTGTCGCCGAAGGCGGCCTCATCCCGAAGAGCCCGCAGGCTGCCTCCGGCGGCCTGGGCGCGCTGATCGGCAAGCTGACGGGACGCACAGAATGAACGCCACCCCGATGTTCGGCCGCCGCCGCACCGAGGAAGCCGGGGGCAGCCTGCCCCCACCCCCGTCGCCGCCCAAGACCGCGGTCCCGCCGATCCTGCAGAGCCAGTCCACCTCGGACCAGCTCGCCGAACTGCGCACCCTGGCCCTCTCCCAGCTCGACCCCGCCGCCGCCGCCGCCCTGCCGCCGGAGCGTCTCGGCCCCGAAATCGAGAAGCTGGTCGGCGACATCGCCACCGAGCGCCGCATCCAGCTCAACGCCCGCGAGCAGCGCCAGCTCGCCGCCGAGCTGGTCAACGACATGCTGGGCTTGGGCCCGCTGCAGCCGCTGCTCGACGACGACGGCATCGCCGACATCATGGTCAACGGCCCGGACCGCGTGTTCATCGAAAAGGCCGGCCGCGTCACGCTGTCCAACGTCCGCTTCCGCGACGCCGGCCACGTCATCAACATCTGCCAGCGCATCGCCGCCGCCATCGGCCGCCGTATCGACGAGAGCTCGCCGATGGTCGACGCGCGCCTGGCCGACGGCAGCCGCGTCAACATCGTCTTCCCGCCGCTCGCCCTCGACGGCCCCTACGTCTCGATCCGCAAGTTCACCAAGCGGAAGATGGACTTCGCCCGCCTCGTCGCCCACGGCAGCTGCACCCCGCAGGTCGCCCGCATCCTCGAGATTTCCGGCCGCGCCCGCCTCAACGTCATCATCTCCGGCGGCACCGGCTCGGGCAAGACCACGCTGATGAACGCCATGTCGCGCATGATCGACCCGGCAGAGCGCGTCATCACCATCGAGGACGCGGCCGAGCTGCAACTGCAACAACCCCACGTCGTCCGCATGGAGACCCGCCCCGCCAGCCTCGAAGGGCGCGGCGAGATCAACCAGCGCGACCTCGTCCGCAACGCCCTGCGCATGCGCCCGGACCGCGTCATCATCGGCGAGGTGCGCTCGTCCGAAGCCTTCGACATGCTCCAGGCGATGAACACCGGCCACGACGGCTCGATGAGCACCATCCACGCCAACAACACCCGCGACGCGCTCACCCGTATCGAAAACATGGTGCAGATGGGCAACATGGGCCTGCCCAGCAAGGCGATCAAAACCCAGATCGTCGGCGCCGTCGACATGATCGTCCAGGTCGAACGCCATCGCGATGGCGGCCGCCGCATCACCCAGGTCACCGACATCGTCGGCCTGGAAGGCGACGTCGTGGTGCTGAACGACATCTTCCAGTTCGAATTCACCGGCGAGACGCCGGACGGCAGCAAGCTCATCGGCGCCTACAAGGTCGGCCGCGGCCGCCCCAGCTTCTGGGAGCGCCTGATGTACTTCCAGATGGACCGCGCCTGGGTCGCCGCCATGGAAGAGACCAACTGGTGAACACGCACACCATCCTGCTGCTCACCGGCAGCTTCGTCTGCCTGGTCGGCCTGTTCGCCATCGGCTTCTGGCTGCTAGCCGAGCAGAAGCGCGAGCAGCAATGGGCCACCCGCCGTGACGCCACCATCGGCGGCTATCTCAAGCCGAAGGTGGTCGCCGGCCCCGGCCTCTCGCTGGCCTCCCGCCCGAAGGACGCACCGGCCAGCCTCACCGCGCAAATCCACGGCCTGTTTAACTGGCGCGAGGACCGCCGCTCGCAGTACCCGATGACCTGGTGGGGCATCGCACTCGTCATGCTCGGCCCCTCCATCGTCGGCGCCGTGCTGGCAACGAAGTTGCTGGGCGCGCTCGGCTGGATCGCCGTCCCCGCGCTCGACATCCTGCTCACCCGCAGCTTCCTCGGCTGGTGCGCGGCCAAGATCACCCGCGAGCTGCTCTCCCAGTTCCCCGACGCGCTGTCGATGGTCTCGCGCTCGGTGCGCGTCGGCGTGCCGCTCAGCGAAGCCATCAAGGTGGTCGCCCGCGAGGGCCTGGCCCCCACGCGCGATGAGTTCGCCCGCTCCGCCGACGCGGTGGCCATCGGCGTGGATTTGGAAAAGGCCCTCGTCGAGATGGCCGAGCGCAACCAGCTCGCAGAGTACCGCTTCTTCGCCACCGCCTTGGCCCTGCAAAGCCAGACCGGCGGCGGCCTCACCGAGACGCTGGACACGCTGGCAGACACCATCCGCAAGCGAGAGGCCGCCCGCAAACGCGGCAACGCGCTGGCCTCCGAAGCAAAGACCAGCATCTACGTCCTGGCCGCCCTGCCCATCGTCACCGGCGTGATGCTGTGGATGAGCAACCCGGACTACATCGGCATCCTGTTCACCACCACCGGCGGCGAGAAGCTGCTCGCACTCGCCGTCGGCATGCTCTGCATGGGGCTGTTCTCCATGTTCCAAATCATCAAGCGCAGCCTTTCCTGAGAGAGACTTGCCATGAGCCCGTCCTTGCCGCTGCCGCTGATCGGCGTCGTCGCCCTGTTCTTCGTCGTTGGCTCCTTCGCCATGCTGCGCGCGCTCGACCAGCAGGAGCGCGTGCGCGCCCGCCTTTCGCGCGTCACCGGGCCGGATGCCGGCGGCCCGGTCCTGCCCGCCCGCGGCGAGGGCATGCGGCTGCTCGACCTGATCGCCAAGTTCGGCGCCGCCATCGCCAAGTCCGGCATCCTGTCCGACACCACCCGCGCCCAGCTCGAACAGACCATCGCCCAGGCCGGCCTGCGCGGCAGCCGCGTCTTCGGCATCTTCTTCGGCAGCAAGATCCTGCTGATGTTCGGCCTGCCCGCGGTCGCCTACTTCCTCATCGGCGGCCAGGGCTACAGCCTGACCACCTTCTGGGCCATCATCGGCGGCTCCGCGGTCGGCGGCATGGTCGCCCCCGACTTCTTCATCAAGTCGATGCGCGGCGCCCACCTCAAGAAGGTCGAACGCGGCCTGCCCGACGCGCTCGACATGATGGTCATCTGCGCCCAGGCCGGCCTCGGCCTGGAAAGCGCGGTCGAGCGCGTCGCCCAGGAGTTCATCTTCGCCAACAAGGCCGTCGCCGTGGAACTGGCGATCTGCTCCTCGGAAATGCGCATCGGCACCGACCGCCGCGTGGCGCTGATCTCGCTGGGTGACCGCACCGGCTTGGAATCGATGCGCCGCCTCGCCGGCACGCTGATCCAGACCATGCAGTTCGGCACCCCCCTCAGCCAGGCGTTGCGCGTGCTGGCCGCCGAGATGCGCCAGGACATGCTCACCAAGTTCGAGGAAAAGGCGGCCCGCCTGCCGGTGTTCCTGACCTTCCCGATGATCGTTTTCATTCTGCCCTGCGTCTTCATCGTCGTCGGCGGCCCCGCCGGCTTGTCGATCATGAAGACGCTCGGCGGGCATTAGAGGATTACCCGCACATGACCCGTTTCAGCATCCCCGCATTCGCACTCCTGGCCACCTCGCTCGCCGGCTGCCAGCAACCGCACCTCGCCCCGGTCATCTCCGGCAACGGCCCCAGCATCCAGGCCGCGCGCGACGCGCTGAACGAGGGCGAGGCCGGCACCTCGCTCGCCATCGCCCGCGGCGTGCTGGCCTCGCAGCCCGCCAACGTCGCCGCCCTCGCCCAGGCCGGCGACGCCCAGGCCGCCTTGGGCGACCGCCTCGCCGCAGACATCAGCTACCGCCGCGCGCTGACCCTCTCGCCGCACGACGTGCGCGCGCGCCTCGGCCTGGGCAAGCTGGCCCTGCGCGACAACGTCCGCGCCGCCGAAGCCAGCTTCCGCGCCATCCTCGCCGACAACCCGCGCGACCCGCTGGCGCTGACCGACCTCGGCTACGTGCTCGACCTGCAGGAACGCCACACCGAGGCGCAGACCTGCTACGAACAGGCGATGGCCGCCGACCCCGCACGCATCTCGCCGCGGGTGGACCTCGCCATGTCGCTGGCGCTGAGCGGCCAGCCGGACCGCGCCGAAGCGATGATGCGCGACGTGGCCGCGAGCTCGGCCGCCTCGCCCAAGGTGCGCGTGGACTACGCGCTGGCCCAGGTCATGGCCGGACACGACCAGGACGCGGCACAGACGCTCAGCGGCGAGCTCACGCCGGTCGAGACCGCATCTGCGATACAGGGGATCGCGCAGTTGCGGCCGGTGATCGCCACCGCGAAGTAAGGCGAGCGGTTCTTTTTTGAAAAAAAGAACCAAGAAACTTTCGGTCCCTTAGGCGCGTGCCGCAGAAATCCGCTGACAGCAGAGCCAAAGTTGCCGCCTGCTGCCCGATGATCGTTGAAAGTTCGGCATGACCGCTGCGTAAGCAAGCAAGGCCTTCTTTTTTGAAAAAAAGAAGCAAAAAACTTTTGCTTCCCTCCGCTCCTTCAGCACGCGTGTCTGTCCGGGGATGCCCGACTGTTGCAAATGCGGAGGAACAAAAGTTTTTTGGTCCTTTTTTTCAAAAAAGGACTGCTTGCTTTCTACCACGAGGCAACATCAACGGCGTCGGTATGAAGCCGGCACACCGGAGCGAAGCGGCCAAACCGCCTCTCCAAACGACCGCTCAGAAAAGCAGGCCTTGCTTTCCGCCCCCATGTCGCGCATCGGCAGGCCAGTCCGCGACAGCAGGCCCAAAAGTCTTTTGGGAACCGTTTCCTCCCTATCTCCGGTAAGCCCTCATGACATCTATCCCCGCCACCCTCATCCCCGGCGACGGCATCGGCCCCGAGATCGTCCGAAGCGTCCTGTCCGTCCTGGACGCATTAGGCACCCCCTTTGCGTGGGAGACCGCGCCAGCCGGCCTGTCCGCCATCGCCACCCACGGCGACCCGCTCCCCGCCTCCACGCTGGATAGCATCCGCCGCACCAAGCTCGCTCTGAAGGGCCCGCTCACCACCCCGGTCGGTGGCGGATTCAAATCCGTCAACGTGGAGCTACGCCGCGAATTCGAGCTGTTCGCCAACATGCGGCCGGCCCTCACGCTCGTCCCCGGCGGCCGCTACGACAACATCGACATCACCTTGGTGCGCGAGAACCTCGACGGCTTCTACGCCGCCTTCGAGCACTACATGCCGGTCGGCGACGACCATCGCGCGGTGGCTTTCTCCGCCGGCTTCAACACCCGCGCCGGCTGCCGCCGCATCATCCGCCACGCCTTCGAATACGCCGTCGCCAACGGCCGCAAGAAGGTCACCGTGGTCCACAAGGCCAACATCCTCAAGGCGCTGACGGGCATCTTCCTCGACGTCGGCCGCGAGATGGCACCCGAATACGAGGGCCGCGTCGCCATGGACGACCGCATCGTGGACGCCTGCGCCATGCAGCTCGTGCTCAACCCTTGGCAGTTCGACGTTATCGTCACCACCAACCTGTTCGGCGACATCCTCTCCGACCTCATCGCCGGCCTGATCGGCGGCCTGGGCCTCGCACCTGGTGCCAACATCGGCACCAACGCCGCCATCTTCGAAGCCGTGCACGGCTCGGCACCCGACATCGCCGGCCGCGGCGTCGCCAACCCGGCTGCCTTGCTCCTCGCCGCCGGCCTCATGCTGGACCACGCCGGCCTGCACGAGCTGGGCGACCGGCTACGCGCCGCGGTGCGGCAGGCGATCGTCACAGACGGCGTGCGCACGCGCGACCTCGGCGGGTCGGCGAGCACGGACGAGCTGACAAAGGCCATCATCCGGAACGTGGGCTGAAGCAGGCCTTTTCTCGAACAGAAATCCAAAACCTTCCAGAGCATCATCCAACCAAACAGGGTCGCCCGTCGGATCTAGCCGCTCGCCAAAACACAGAACCAAAACGTTCTCCGTCCTGCCTAACCATCCGCCAAGGTCAGAAAACTCCCTGGTCCTGCTGTCGCAGCAGCCGAAACGATACGTCTTCCAAGGCCTTGACCCCCGGACAGGCAAGCCACCCGCTCAAATCGACAGTCATACCAACCGCCTTGAGTTTTGACCGGTGACAAGCGAAGCAAGCGGTTTTGAAAAGACCAAAAAACTTCTGTTGCCTTGGGCGCGCGTTGCAGAAACCTCCGCGACAGCAGGCCCAAAAGTTTTTTGCTGCTTTTTTCAAAAAAGCAGGCCTTGCTTTTTTGCCGTTCCAAGTCCCGGCTCCTTCAAGCCACCGCCGCCAGCTTCACCGCCGCGCCGAACACCAGTTCGTCCACCCCGTTTCCCGTCCCAGGGTCGAACCGCGTCGCAACTTCCACGCCCACCCGTGCCGGGTGTCCCAGCGCCATGGCCGCCATCGCGTAGTCCCGTCCCGACCCCACCGCCGCGAAATCATCCTCGATCCGCCAACGCGTCTCCCGGTTGTGCATCCAGCACGTGCCGTCCGGCAGCACCTCCAGCGCCGCCGCCCAGCGATCGCTGTCCTGGCACATCGGACGCGCCCCGCCATGCTCCAGCCAGTCCAGCATGGAGATGCAGACGCCGTAGTCGCCGGTCGCGCCGATCAGCCGCCCGTCCCCGGTCCGCCGTATCTTGGTGCTGGTGTAGACGATCGTGCCACTACTGATCCTGCGGTCTCCCGCCAGGCTTTTCCCATCCCACGCGATCGTCGTCATCTGCCCGCCTCCGTACGTCGTGAACACCCGATTGTTGCAGCACGATGATAGTGCATCACGATTGCGTGAACACCAAGGCAATACTGTTGGGCGCTGCTTCCTGCACCGCGCTACCGCCGGGTCAGCCGCAAGCAGCAGCCATGCTCCCAAGCGCCGCGCCTGCGCATCCCATCACCAGATGCGCGACCACTCAAACGTCGGAGTACCTGCCAAGATGCCCCTCGTCCGCCGCGATCCGCAGGCATTGGCTGGCTTAAATCCTGGCCAATATCGCCCAGCAAACGTCAGCCGGCCAGCCGAACGGCTGCCGTGGAACTGGCAGGCTCGGGCGGCGGCCACGCTAAGGCTGGCAGATCACCGTCACGGTGTCAGGGATGGTCGAGTCGAGCGCACGTGCTTGATCAAGCCTCAATCCAGCGCGCAGGTCCGTCCATAATGCCTGATACGAAACCTCTCGTGCTGGCACTCGCCGTCGCACTCATCAATACACCCGTCGCACGCGCGACCGCCCCGCCAAAGTAGATGTCGGATCTCAATTTCATGAAAGGCAGCTGGGTTCAGGACAGTCTGGGCGAAAGCACGCTCACGGTCGCCTCGGGAACACGTCCAGCTTCGGTGATAATAAAGCATCGGACTACGAACGCAGGTGCAGTCGGAGGCCATCTCGCGAACGCCATCACCGAGCTACGTCTCTACGAGAGGGATGACAGGCTGCAGGCAGACGAGCAGGCTGACAACACGCCCCGCCCGGCAATCCAATCGCGTTTCACGATTGTATCAATCGTACCCGACACGTCGATCATCGTGACTATGACAACAAACATGACTACCGGAGCGGGAGTTGAACTCTCATATTGGGCTTGCGAGCGGGACCAGAAGAAACTCTGCTTTTCCTATGCAATCAAGAGAGCAAGCCTCCTGCCACTCACTTTGCAGACCGCAGTCTTGACCAGGCACTGACCGCCAACCTGATCGTAGGCGACAAGACGGACGACATCGGCTTGCAGGTATGCTCGTAGACGCAGTATCGCTCCCCAACCGGCTCGCCGGCTGAATGAACTGCTGCGTAGAACTGGTGTTTGTCGTCGGACACGATGACAGCCTGGCTACCTATGCGTGGCGCGGTGCTCACCGGATCAACACACTTCGACAGGGCGGATGCCGACCATCCGGCAATATAGTTGCCGCCGAACTCGACACTCAGCCGGGGCGGTATTGCGGCAAGCAAGCGTTCCTTTTCCGGAAAGACTCAAGAGACGTTCGCTTCCGCTGTCGCGCCGTGTCGCAACGTTCTCGCCAGCGACAGCGATGAACCTGCAACTGACCTGTCGAGCAGAAAGAAAGGTCATCTTTTTCGAGAAAAAGAAGCAAAGCTTTTATCACGGCTGTCGCGGTTCTGTCCGGTGAGCGCGCGACAGCAGAGTCAAAAGTTTTTTGGTTCTTTTTTTCAAAAAAGAACCGCTTGCCTTCGACCACTCAACAAACAATCTCTCCCAGAGCCCACCGGTATCACCGTTCCCGACGGACTCCTCACACTCTCAAACCAAATCCCAAACTCAACCGAGACCCGCAACGGCGGCCCGGACAGATCAACACACCGCCAGACTCACTTCAGATCGTAGCTGTAATCATACGCACGTCCCGTCGCGTCACGCGCATGCAGCTTCATCTCGCCACGCGCACCCTCGTACGCCCCTGTCCCACCCGTCACAGCCAGCACCGAGTCACCCGCATCCAGAAACGGCCCGTCCACCGCAATCTGCCCCTGCGCCAGGCTCAGCGTCCAATGGCACTCGTAAACCCGCCCCACCACCAGGCGCACGCAATACCCTTGATCGAACCCCAGCTTCACCTTGTTCGCCGCGTCATACACCGGATTGTAAAACGTCAGCACGTCGCCAACGTTGTCCGGACCCGGCCCGCCATGCACGTGCGTCGCGTTCCCCTCGGCCCGCTCGACCAACCGCAGCGTCGCCGCCCCAGCCTCCTGCGCCACGCCCGCCAGCAGCATCGCCACCAAAACCACCCGCATTGCCCCGCCTACCGGTTCGTCTGCTGCCGCGTGTAGTCGGCCGGCGGCACGAACAGCTCGCCCCCTTGCGCCTCGTATTTCACGCTTACCGCCTCCATCAACACCCGCGACCCCGCAACCGCCCGCAGCAACACCCCATCCCCCGTGTAACACGCATCCGTCACCTCGCCCCGCGTGTCGATCGTCCGCCACTGCGTGCACGCCAACCCCGCCACCTGCGCGTCCCCCTCCCGCGTATACCCAGCCCCCGCGCCGGCCTGATCCGCCGTCCGCGGCGCCGGCAAATCCACCACCTCCCGGCTCTCGTCGCGCACCAGCTCCATCCGATGATTGCCGAAATCCAGCACCATCCAGTTGCCCGACGTCGGCAGATCCACCCGCTGCCGCCGCGTCCCCGCCGACCACCTCAGCCGCTGCAGCAGCGACGCATCCCCTCCACCCGGCACCGGCACCCGGTACGTCACGTCCACGTCCCGCGTCGGCTGCACCACCGGCACGTCCGCCCCCCAAGCCACCCCACACACCAACAGCCCCACATACACCGCCGCCAGCCTCACCTCCCGACCCCCCCAAGCCCGCCAATCGGCAGCGACCCCGCGTTGCTATATCCCTCCGGCCGCCGGAACAGCACCGGCGGCAACGCCCCATACTGCACCACCGTCGCCCGCACGCTCCCCACCACCCCACGCCTGTCGAACGCCTGCCCCTCCAGCACCACCCCATCCTCCGTCACACACCCGCTCGCCCGCCCATTGGGCGACTGCGCCGTCCAATCCGTGCACACCAGCCCCGCCAGCCGCCGCTGCCCATGCCGCTCAAATACCGCCTGCCGCAGCACCGTCCGCTCCGGGTCAAACTTCTCAATCCCCACCGTCGCGTAAAGCTTCAACATCGGCAGCAGCACCGTCGCCTCCTCCGCCGGCCGGTCCACCAGAAACGCCGTCGGCAAATCCTCGCTGGCAATCCGCAAATGCGCCCCGCCGCCCTCGATCTCCACCCGCACCTCCACTGGCGCGTGGTCCCGCGGCTGCACGGTGTACTCCACCGTCACGTCACGCACCGGCACCAGCCTGGGCGCCGCCACCGCCGGCCCAGTCATCAACACGAGCGCACAGAATATCTTCATCGCCGACAAATGCGGCCGCCCTACACCACAAGCAAGCAAGCAGTTCTTTTTTGAAAAAAAGAACCAAAAAACTTTTACTCTCTTGCGCACCCGACTGGAGAAACCTCCGACAGCCGTACCAAAACCTCTTCTTCCCGAAAAAGCGCTCGCGTCCTACCCCGCCCGCAATCCCTCAATCTCCCCCATCAGCACCCCCTCCTCCGGCTCCCCCACCCAAGTCGCCGCCACCCCCGCCGCGCTCTCCAACATCGCCTTGTACTGCTCCCGAGGCACCTCCATCGCCCCGAACTGGCTCAGATGCGCCGTCACAAACTGCGTATCCAGCAGCGTGAACCCCCCCAGCCGCAACCGCGCCACCAAATGCACCAACGCCACCTTGCTCGCATCCCGCATCACGCTGAACATGCTCTCCCCAAAGAACGCCCCCCCCAGCACCACCCCGTACAATCCCCCCGCCATCACCTCCCCCTGCCAAACCTCCACGCTATGCGCATGCCCCCGCACGTGCAGCGCCGTGAACAACCGCTCGATATCCCGGTTGATCCAGGTATCCTCCCGCCCCTCCCCAGGCGCCGCACACGCCGCAATCACCCCCGCAAAGTCCCGATCCGCCGTAACCCTAAACCCACCGCCCGTCACCGTCCGCCGCAACCGCCGCGACAAATGGAACCCCCCCAGCGGCAACACCCCCCGCAACTCCGGATCCAGCCAGTACAGCCGGTCCCCCCGCCGCGTCTCCGCCATCGGAAACAGCCCCGCGCGATACGCCCGCAACATCAGATCTGGCGTAACGTCGAAGTGCCGCCTGGACATACACCCCACTTTGGCGAAACCATCGCCCAACCGCCACCACACAACGCCCACCCACCCCGGAAGGCCTCACCCATGGACACGCACGCTCCCGCGAGCCAATCCCTCAAACCCCTCCGCTTCGACCGCCCCCTCCGCGGCCGCATCTACGACAGCATCGCCGAAACCCTCGGCAACACCCCGCTGGTCCGCATCCCCCGCATCACCGCCCAGGACAACATCGCCGCCGACATCTGCCTCAAGCTCGAATTCTGGAACCCCACCTCCAGCGTCAAGGACCGCATCGGCGTCAACATGATCCTCGCCATGGAACAGGCCGGCACCATCACCCCGGACACCACCATCGTCGAGCCAACCTCCGGCAACACCGGCATCGGCCTCGCCTTCATGTGCGCCAGCCGCGGCTACCGCCTCATCCTCACCATGCCCGAATCCGTCTCCACCGAGCGCCGCAAGATGCTCGCCTACCTCGGCGCCCAGCTCGAACTCACCCCCCGCGCCGCCGGCATGAAAGGCGCCATCGCCCGCGCCAACGAGCTTACCGCATCAACCCCCAACGCCGTCAGCCCCAACCAATTCGGCAACAAGGCCAACCCCGCCATCCACCGCGAAACCACCGCCGAGGAAATCTGGCACGACACCGACGGCCACGTGGACGCCATCGTCAGCGGCGTCGGCACCGGCGGAACCCTCACCGGCATCGGCCAGGTGCTCAAATCCCGCAACCCCGCCATCCGCATGGTCGCCGTCGAACCCGAAGCCAGCCACGTCCTCTCCGGCGGCGAACCAGGCCCCCACCCCCTGCAAGGCATCGGCGCCGGCTTCGTCCCCGACATCCTCGAAACCAGCCTCATCGACGAGATCATCCAGGTCGGCAACGAGGAGTCCATGCAAACCGCCCGCCGCCTCGCCCGCACCGAAGGCATCGCCGCCGGCATCTCCTCCGGCTCCGCCCTCGCCGCCACCCTGCGCCTCGCCCGCCGCCCGGAAATGGCCGGCAAACGTATCGTCACCATCATCCCGTCGTTCGCCGAGCGCTACATCTCGACCGTTCTCTTCGAGGGCCTGTAAGCAAGAAAGCAGTTCTTTTTTGAAAAAAAGAACCAAAAAACTTTTGCTCCCTCAAGTGCGCCGTGCGGATACGTGCGGCGCGCTTGACGCAAGGGCGCGCGGTTGAACCCGCAGCATCGGCGCTTTGCCCTGCGCATGATCCCCTACGGTGTGCACGTTGTCACCGCGCTGGCCGCGGACGGCACCCCCGTCGCCGCCACCACCCACTGGGTCACCCAAACCTCCTTCGCCCCGCCCCTCGTCACCGCCGCCTTCCCCCCCGGCAGCCCCGCCTACGCCGCCATCCGCGCCACCAACCTCTTCGCACTCCACATGCTCGGCCGCGACGACGGCGCCGAAGGCATGGCCTTCCAAACCCGCCCCGCCGTGCTGGAAGGCAACACCCTCTCCGGCTGGCCCTTCGAAACCTCCCCCCGCACCGGCCTCCCGCTACTCGGCAACGCCGTCGCCGTGCTGGAACTCGCCGTGCGCGCCGTCCTCGAGTTCGGCGACCACCACCCCGTCATCGCCGAGGTCATCGAAGCCCACGTCCGCCTGCCGGAACACGAACGCCCGGACGCAATGATCCTGCACATGCGGGAGCTGGGGGAAACGATTTTCTATGGCGGTTAGTAATTCCGATGAAGCGAAAGGAAGCCGGCCAAGCTAAGAGATGTTCTCTGAGGTTGCGCTCAGGCAATACGCAAACCGCTTCTCTACTTTGAACGTTTGACGAACTGTCGCACTCTCTTATTATCAATCAAATTTTCCAACGCGAGTGCGGCGTTGATGTTTAGGGCGGGAGTAACCACATGGCGGAAAGCTCGGCCACGGGCCTTATTTTTATTTCGCATGCAAGTTCCGACAAAGACTTTGTCGATAATGTCGTTCGCCGAATCCCGAAATCTCACCTATTTTACGATATCAACACAATTAATCCGGGAGACCATACCACCGACGCGCTCGACGACGGTTTGCTAAATGCAACCGTGTTTGTCATGTTCGTCTCCCCCGATACGTCGAAGAGCGTGTGGGTAGAATACGAGTCGGGCGTGGCATATGTCCAAAAAATCCGCCGCAATCACCTGAACATCGTTGCTGTGCCTATCAAAGGCGCGACTTACCGCGATGCACCCGAGTGGATGCAGAGCTACATGGCCGTTCCTCCAGGCTACGGCTACTCCGACATTGCTCGTCTACTGAAGTATCTTCATGAAGACTCACTTCGCAATCAGGGCACGTCCTCCACACCTTTGTTCGTAGGTAGAGAACAATTGTGTAATAAATTGATTGTGGAAACTCGATCCAAGGCTGCTGACACCGGCATTCCTGTCAATTTTCTTGTCTTAGCCGGCATACAGCAAATGGGGCGCTCCAGCATTGCCAGAAATGTACTCCCCAAAATCTACCCAGGATGTAGGCGTGACTTCCCAATATTCGAGTTGGCCCGCTACGCGGACGCTGTGGACCTTTTTTTAGCTCTGAGACAAGACATTTCAGGAGAATCAGGCACCACATGGGCAGAAGCTCAAATAGCTGCTTTCCCTTCCGATCCAACTGAACAAGCGGCCATACTGATGGCCAACCTAGCGCATTTTGCAGAAATAAATCAGATTGTAATCATCCGAAGTGCTTTCGGGCTTCGCAATCAATCCAAAATTCTGAAAGAGTGGATAAACTTTCTGTTTCGAGCAATGCGGTATGAGCCGAACGTACGCGTCGTTTGGATATCCGAACGCCTTCTTGCCCCCGAGTCGATAAGGGAACACCCGAATGTTATTCAGCTTTCCGTGCCGGAGATGCAAGAACCCGATATCGTTTACCTTCTTACGGAGCTTTTAGAGGTAACAACCTCGTCGCCGAGTGCCCTCAAACGAATAGCTCCTCATGTCAATGGCCACCCTGGCTCCGCTTATTATGTAGCGAGCCTGATTACGCGTTCGCAGAGATCTCCAGAGACATTAGCTGACAAGCCTGACTCGATTAGAGTTTTCCAGGAGGAGTGCGTTCAAGAGGCTATTTCAACCGACGCAGTTGGAAAGCTTGGTCAAGAGATTCTTGCATTGCTTAGGCTTCTTCCGTGGACGGATTATGACACCATAGTGAGGGTTTTTTCCGATTACCCTGCCGTTGAAATCTCACAAACCTTGTGGGATATGTCTGATAATTGCGTTATAAACTACAGCATGTCGGCTGGCTACAGAGTAGCCGAGATTGTCCGGTCAGTGTCATCAGACTATTTGCCCGAGTTGGCCAAGGTACGAGTGGAGTCCTTGGCGCAAACCATCACTGACGCATTAGAGTCGAGCGCGCCTAGTCAACACGCCGTGGAAGCGCTGATTTTTGTGTACGTGCGGTTAAACGGTGTCATACCGGACGAATTAAAAAAGCTGCTTACAGGTGCTACGTTGCTTGATGTAGTAGAACAGTACTACAGGTTAGGGCATAAGTTTACTGGAAGTTGGCAAGACCATTTCCGAACTGCGGCACGCCTCTCAGTCCTGTCTTCTCAACTCCCAATGTCCATCGATACGCTTGAGTCGATTTTATTTAACGGAGCTGACTCGCTAATACGAATAGGCGAAGATCCTTCAGACATCGTCCAAATCATGCAAAGTAAGAAACTTCCAAGTGTCAACTACATACTTGGCAGCTACTATTATCACCAGAAACGTGACCCGGATATAGCGATACCATATCTTGAAAAAGCTCTCCAAGACCGTTCATACACGAAGCGTACTGGAAGGCTACTTGCAAAACTGTACATGGAAAAAGGGCTGCCCAAAGCTGGGTTAAACGTATTTAGTATTCTTGGTGAGGGTCGCGTAAATCGCGACACAGGCCTTCTTGCTCAAAAAATACGATGCTTACGCGCCTGTGGTCAACAGGTAGAAGCAAACAAACTTGTAATTGCAATGAAATCTTTGGAAGATGAGTTTGGAGAGTATGAGATTTTAATAGCGGCTAAGCTGATGAAAGAAGGACAGTATGAGAGCGCTTTAAAAGCGATTAACAGAGCAAAGTTGAAGCCGAAAGTGAATCGGATCAATTTGCGACTTCTGGAGACAGCAATTCTGATTGAAAAGGGGGACAGCTCAGGTCTTGAAGACACGTGCAAGCTAGCGAATGCCATTGGTTTAGGATCTGGGGCACATAGCTTACGTGCCAGATATCATCTGAAACGGGGGGAGTGGAGGCCCGCTGAAGCAGAACTGACCAAACTTGAGCATAAGAACTATTACGATAAACTCTTAGTTCTTCGTATGCTAACCCTGAAAAAAGATGACTTAATCATAGTTGCAGACCCATTGACGCGTGGAACGATCCAAACTCAGCACAACCAGATGCTTGTTGAACTGAGAAGAGACGCTGATGGCGAATGGTCATACGACGAGGCCAACTTAGAAGTTGGCCAGTAGGCGAAGCTGCGCGAGCTCTCAAATTGTTCACCGCGTGCGACTGTCGGTCAGAGACCGACGACACGCAAACACCCCCTTACCCAGCTCACGCGTTCGTGATTATAACCCTCACCCATGGCCCTCCTCCACCCCAGGCAGCTCCGCGCCGAGGCCGACGACCTCCCCGGCAACCGCCCCCACTTCTCCGCGCGTGAGCTGGACCGTCGGGATCGCATCGTCGCCACCGCCACCGCGCTCATGGCCCGCCACGGCCGCGCCGCCCTCACCCTGGCCAACTTCGCGCTCGCCATCCGCATGTCCCGCCAAGCCATCCAGCGACACTTCATCGGCCTGGACTGCATCCTCGCCGAGATCATCCACCGTCACCTGCAATCCGTCGCCCGCGCCATCGGCGAGGTCCCCCACACCGCGCCGGACACAGCCGCCGCCCGCCGCGCCGCCTACGTCGCCGCCACCAGAACCCCCTGGGGCGCCCCCACCCCATCCCAATCCCTCCTGCTCCAAAACCGCCTCTCCCTCCCCCCAGACCTGGCCGACCCCATCGACCAAACCCGCCTCGCCCTGGCCGCTTCCCTCACCCCACAAGGCACGGACCCCGAAACCACCCTCACCCTCCTGGACAACCCCCACCTCTCCCCCACCCAGATCGAGGCCATGCTGGCCGCCCTGGCCCCGCCCGTCCCCGCCGCTCTCCCACCCCCCAAACCCCGTCACCCCACCCACGCCCCCACCGCCGCCCGCCAGCCCCACGCCACCTCAATCCGCCTCCCACCCCCAACCTTCCCCATCCTCTTCCCCCGCCCCCCTCCAAACCCAAGCCGTCCAACCC
Organism: Acetobacteraceae bacterium; assembly: GCA_965198755.1. Classification (GTDB taxonomy): domain Bacteria; phylum Pseudomonadota; class Alphaproteobacteria; order Acetobacterales; family Acetobacteraceae; genus BOG-908. The sequence goes on along the minus strand of OZ240673.1, from coordinate 228,903 downwards.
GCAAAACAGCCCGCCTGCCGCCCCCACCCACCGCAGCACCCCCGCCACCGCCCCAAACACCATCGCCCACCGGCTGCCCTCCCAGGCTTTCTTCGATGTCAGCCCTTCGTCCGGCCGTCCGGCCTGCTCAAGGCTCGCGAAGCGACCGCCAAAGGCGGCCCGGCCTTGAACAGGCCGGACGGCCGGACGAAAATCGCGCGTCGAAGGCAGCCCCCCTCCCGGCCCGCCTCCCCGCCGCAAACCGCCACCCCGCCCAACCAACCCCCCGCACTCCCACCAACCCCCAACCCCGGCGCCCCCCATGCCCTCCACCACCCTGCAAACCCCAGCCGGCACCACCCTGGCCTACGCCCACACCCCAGGCCGCACGCCCACGCTCGTCTTCCTCCCCGGCTTCCGCAGCGACATGACCGGCGAGAAAGCCACCATGCTAGCCGCCCACGCCCAATCCCTAGGCCACGCCTCCCTCCGCCTGGACTACAGCGGCCACGGCGCCAGCACCGGCGCCTTCGAACACGGCACCATCGGCCTCTGGACCCAAAACGCCCTCCAGGTCATCGACCACGCGACCCAAGGCCCCCTCCTCATCGTCGGCTCCTCCATGGGCGGCTGGATCGCCCTCCTCGCAGCCCTCGCCCGCCCCGCCCGCGTAACCGCCCTCGTCGGCATCGCCCCCGCCCCCGACTTCACCGAAACCCTCATCTGGCAGAACCTGGACCAGCCCGCCCGCGCCGCCCTCCAGCGCGACGGCATGCTGCGCACCCCCGGCCCCCACGGCGGCGACCAGGTCATCACCGCCGCCCTCATCGAAGAAGCCCGCAACCACCTCCTCCTCAACGCCCCCATCCCGCTGGCCTGCCCCGTCCGCCTCCTCCACGGCCTCCGCGACGCCGACGTCCCCTGGCAAACCTCCCTCACCCTGGCCGACCGCCTGCAATCCCCCAACGTCCAAATCACCCTCATCAAGGACGGCGAGCACCGCCTCTCCCGCCCGCAAGACCTCGCACTCCTCCGCGCCACCATCGACGAGCTGCTAACCGCCTAACCAAACCCCCTCAATCGAGATCAAACAAAAGCCCCTATCCCGTTAGCCCCGCAGACGCCTCGCAAAAAACAAAAGCTCGTTCACCCCGTTCACTGAACCAACCGTCAGGTGTTTCGACCGGTAACAAGCGAAGCAAGCAGTTCTTTTTTGAAAAAAAGAACCAAAAAACTTTTGTTCCCTTGGGCGCACGCTGAGGGAGACTCCGCGACAGCAGGACCAAAAGTCTTTTGCTTCTTTTCTTCAGAAAAGAAGGCCTTGCCTTCCTTGCCGGACTGAACAGCCAAGGCCGCTAAAAGCACACAGCTCCTCGGCCGGTTTGTTCGCCCGTAACTTGAACCAACTGTTCTTCTTCAAGAACGAACCGCTTGCTCGCCTTCGCTCTCCAGTATCCCCCGCAACCCTTCCCGGTACGTCGGATACCGCCACCGCATCCCCAGCGCCTTCTGTGTCCTCCCGCTCGCCACCCGCCGGTTCTCCGACCAGAAGCTCCGCGCCATCTCGCTCATCGTCGCCACCGCCGCCGCGAACGGCACCGCCGCCGGCACCGCCATCCCAAGCAGCCGCGCCGCCTCGGCCGTCACCTCGGCGCTCTCGGCCGGCTCGTCGTCGGAAAAGTTCAGCACCCGAGCCCCCACCGGCGGCCGCGCCATCGCCGCCATGATCCCTGCCGCAATATCGTCCACGTGGATGCGCCCGAACGCATGGCCCGGCTGCACGATGCGCCGCGCCCGCCCCGCCCGCAGCTCATCGAACGCCGAGCGTCCAGGCCCGTAAATCCCGGCCAGACGAAAGATGTCGAGCGGCCGCGCTGCCGCACTCCGCGCCGGCATCGCGTCCGCATCACGCCCGCCTGCCGCAAGCTCGCGCCAGGCGAGTTCGGCAGCCAGGCGGCGGCGAGACCGCTCGGCGGTGGGGGCGGGCGCGGTCGCCTCGTCCACCCAGCCGCCGCCGCGATCGCCATAGACGCCGGTGGTGGACAGGTAGCCGATCCAGGCGAGCGCGGGGGCGGCGCGTAGCTCGGGGGCGTAGCGGGCCAGGACAGGGTCCGCCCCCTCGCGCGGGGGGGCAGTGGCCAGAATGTGGGTGGCGGCGGCGACCTCCGGGCCGGCGGAGTCGAACGGGACGATGCGCAGCCCTGCCTCACGCGCGGGGCCAGGCGACCGACTGGTGGCGACCACCTCCCAGCCGGCCGCGCACGCCAGCGTTGCGGCGGCGCGGCCACAATAGCCCAGGCCGAAGATCAACAGACGCATTGTGTCATCCAACCAACTTCCAGCGGCGTAGGCCGCTCCCTACATTCCCGCCATGAGCTTACGCGTGGCCATCGCCGGCGTCGCTGCCGTGCTGGCAGCAACGCTGGCCTTCTCCGCACCGGCGCAGGCGCAAGCCGCGCAGAAGCCGGGCGACCCGGTAGTGGAGAACGCGCCGGCAGCGTCCGACAGCGTGGCCCCCGGCGACGGGCCGCCCGCTGCGCCTGCCGCGCCGGGCCACCCTGCCGCGCCGGGCACCCCCGCCGACAGGCCGCCCGCTGTGTCTGCCGCGCCGGGCGGCGGCGCTGCGGACGACACGCTGCTGCCGATCCCGCCGGTGCCGCCCAGGATTGCCGAGGGGCGGCAATACGATGCCTGCCTGGACATGCTGGCGACCGACCCGAGCGGGGCGGAGGCGCTGTCAGCCAGCATGGCTGGTGCTGGGGGCGGCGAGGCGGCGGCCCACTGCCACGCGCTGGCGCAGGTGGAGCTGGGCAATACCGAGGCTGGGGCGGCGCTGCTGGACAAGCTGGCGACGGGAAGTGCGGCGCCGGCGGCCTCGCGCGCGGTGGTGTTCTCGCAGGCGAGCCAGGCTTGGACGATGGCGGGGCAGGAGGACCACGCCTACGCGTCGGCCAGCGAGGCGCTGGAGCTGTCGCCGGACGACCCTGAGCTGCGGATCGGGCACGCGATTGCCGCCGTGGCACTGCATCGGCCGGCGGAGGCGGAGGATGATTTGACCCACGCGCTGGCGGAAGACCCCAGGCGGGCGGACGCGCTGACGCTGCGGGCGACGGCGAACCGGCAGCTCGGGCGGCTGGAGCTGGCGCGAGCGGACGTGGACGCGGCGGCGAAGCTGGACCCGGAGAATCCGGATTGCCTGTTGGAACGGGGAATCATTCGTCAGCGTCAAGGGGATTTGGCGGGGGCGCGGCACGATTGGGAACAGGCGGCGGATCTGGCGCCGGACACGGCGACCGGGGATTTGGCGCAGCAGAACTTGGCGTTGTTGGCGGCGGGGCCTCGGCAGTAAGCAGCGATCGGTCTGGACTTTGACTTCTTTGATGTCAGGCGAAGGAAGCAAGGCCTTCTTTTCTGAAGAAAAGAAGCAAAAGACTTTTGTCTCGGCTGTCGCGGAGGTTTCTGCAGCGCTTATCCAAGGGAACAAAAGTTTTGGTTGTTGTCTGAGAAAAGAACCGCCGCTTTGCTCTCATGGCAATCTTGTAAGAACGGCGACCGAGACGATTAATAACTCCCCTTTGTTGCCGTCGCAGGCTGCTGGTGCGCCCGGATGGAAGTGCTGTCGAGCATCTGGATGGCACCGTCGTGCGCGGCGCTGATGCGTCCATCAGCCGGTCCCACAAGCCTGCCTTTCGCCATCGCACGACGCGATTGTAGCAGGTGGTGCGCGGCCCATAGCGCTCGGGCAGGTCGCGCCAAGGCGCGCCGGACCGCAGCACCCAGAAGATGGAGTTCAGCACGCGGCGGTCATCTACGCGCGGCACTCCGCGCTGCTTATACCAACCGCCCTAAACGCTGACCTGTGCCCATTCTCGGGTGGCGATTGAGGTTAGCCGTTCTGGCATGGCCATCAATGCGTTCCATGCGACACAGCAGGCGTCGACAATCTCTTCGTAGCTGTCCCACACGCGATGGCTGAGCCAATTACTGCGGAGGTATTGCCAGACATTCTCAACCGGATTGAGTTCCGGCGAGTAGGGCGGCAAGGTCAGTAGCGTGATGTTTGAGGGCACGATCAGGCGCTCGGACGGCCGATGCCAGCCGGCGCCGTCGACCTGCATCAGGCAGTGGGCGCCAGGTGCAACATGGCGGCTGACTTCAGCAAGATGCTGGCTCATGGCTTCCAGGTTGACCGAAGGCATGACGATCCCCGCACCCACGCCGCGCGCCGGGCACACCGCGCCAAATAGGTAGGCCCAGGTGTAGCGGCGATCGCGCGGTGCAGCCGGTCTGCTGCCGCGCGGCGCCCACACGCGGGTCAGCGTGCCCTGCTGGCCGACGCGGGCTTCATCCTGCCACCAGATCTCGAGCGGTTTGCCGGCGGCATGGGGCGGCAGGGCGGCCGCGATCAGGTCGGCAAAGTTTTTTTGTGTGTCGCCTGGGCGGCCGGGTCCTGCTCGGGATGGAACGGCCGTACGCTCAGCTTGCGGAACGCCAGCCTGGCCAGCAACTTGCCGACGCTGCGTTCATGATAGTGCACAGCGAAGTCCGACTGCAGGCGCGCCTGCAGATCGCTGCATCGCCAACGGACAACGCCGTCCCGCGCCAGATCGGGACCTTGCTCCACCAGCGCCTTGAACGCCGCGAGCTGCTCAGGCGTCAACTGCGCCGGACGGCCTGGACTGCGACGGTTGGCCAGGCCGTCTAGGCCTTCCTCGTTGTAGTGGTGCACCCAATCGCGCAGCGTCTGCCGGTCCATGCCGCAGGCCTCGGCGGCCTCGGTCCGCGGCCGCCCTTCCAGCACGAGCGCAATCGCCAATAAGCGCCGCACGACCGCTCCATCATTGCAGCGCGACGCCTCACGGCGCAGGTCAAAAGCTGATCTGTCTAGCCGCGTGACCGGCACCGGCTTGCTCATTTCTGACCCCCGAATCGGATGACCAGACCAGAGAATCACAAAATCAGCCGCGTGGGTACAATCGCGAGTCATCCTATTGGGCGGTTGGTATTATTCGGTGGCTACGGTTCGATCACGCGCCAATCTAAGTCGGTCAGGTCATATCGGCTCATGCCGACGCTGAATCAGAGATCGGTTAAACAGAGAAGTCACGAATGGTAAGCCGTTGGCACTTGCGAACAAATACCTTAAATGACGGCAGATGCTGATTCGGAAAGCCAGAGATTCGGACGCGCAAGTAATCGCTGACATCATCCTGCCTACCATCAGAGCAGGAGCAACCTTCTCGCTCGACCCGAAGATGAATGAGGCCGATGCGCTGGCATATTGGATGGGGCCAGACAAAGAGACCTTCGTCGTCGAGGCGAAGGAGATTATCGTCGGCAAGTATCGAGCTGCTAGCGAATTTACTTTACACTTCTCGTAAGTTGAAAAGTTGTAGTTTCTGAAAATTGCCCTTTTTCAAGGCGCCGACTAAAAAGTCTGAAAAGAAGAGATCATCTGGCAATTGATATTGACCACGCCATAAATGGTGCCCAGCAACAACGTCCTTGTATAGAACAATCCTGCTGTAATGCCCTGGCACCTTGTGCACCATAGAAGAGCTACCAAACACAGTTTGAGTGACCTTAACATGCGATTGCTCAATGCACACAGCATCTAACATACATTGGACGTGGAAGTAGTAGTAAGGTTCGTCGAGCTCCCGCCCATCAAGGCGATAAATTGGTTTGTTATCACGCCGGCGAATGATCCTAACTGGGAGAAATTGATGAATCCCCGGTTCAAGAGCCTCAATCAAAGCGCGCACCTCGGAACACACCGAAAGGCGTCCGTTAATTGGAACGAAATCCGAAATTACTTCATGTTCAGACTCGAGAAAGGCCTCGTTGGGAATCATTCCTGACTCAAGCCTCTCTAGATTAGGTCCAGCAGTTAACCTAATGGGCCGAGTTGATGCACCTTGAGCGAACCGGATTGCCGGGCAGTAACGTGGTTCATCAACAGTGATTCCGATGAGTGAAGCCATACTCTTATTCTACCAACCGTCGTGGTTTGGAGCAAGCAGTCTCGAGCCACTCTGAAGCTCGGTAAACTACTTTAAGTTCATAATGAATTCAGTCTGACATTGTTGCAATATATATGCGTCCTAACTAAGCCGGCGGTGGGCGTCACGTATGCAACTGCGGCTATTTGACGAGCGCAGAAGCAGCGGGGAAAGGCGGCGCAAGCCTGATGTGTACGCACTCACTCGAACACGCGCGAACACAAGGCTACCGAGGCATGCAGTTCAACTTCGTCGTCAGCACGAACGAGCGGGCGATCAGACTTTGGCAGCACGCAGGTTTCGAAATCGTCGGCCGACTCCTGGGAGCATTCCACCACCCACAAGCAGGCTACGTTGACGCGCTCGTGCTCTACCAGACGCTGTAGTCCCGACCGCTTCACGTGTCTCGGTCGCTCCCGCTCTAGGTTTACGACCGAGTCGCCCAAGATGTTGACCGGTGCACGCGGGAAAGGCGATTTTTCTCAATAAATCTGTCTCCATGCACCCACGCTGCGGGAGAGTCCGCGACAGCAGAGACAAAAGCTTTTTGCTTCTTTTTCTCGAAAAAGAAGGCCTTGCTTTCTCGCCGCAGGCCGTCGCAGGAGTCAGTGCGTCGGGCTGCCGGTTCGTCGGTCGCCACGCTAACGGCTCGACAGGAAGAACGTGTTGCCGTCCGGGTCCTTGAAGTAGACGTGTGGGAACGGCGTCTTTTTCGGCGGCCCGAGAAACTCCACGCCCCGGGCGAGAAGCTTCTCGTAGGTGTATTGCACATCGTCGCATCCGAGGGAGCCGTTGAAGAAAGTTCCGACACGGTCCTCGTGGCCTTCCGGCGTCAACAGCAGCAGACCGGTTTGGGCACCGGGGATGGTGAGTTCGATCCAGCGTTTCTCCCCGATGAGACGGTCCGTGGCGATGATGCAGCCCATCTTCTCGGTCCAGAAGGTCAGCGACCGGTCCTGGTCGCGCGTCGGGATGCCCACGTAGTTGATCTTCCTAAGTATTACGGCCTCCCGCACATCGTTGGACTATCGTTTTGTCGGCCGGGATGTTGGCTGACAGAAAGCAAGCAGTCCTTTTTTGAAAAAAAGGACCAAAAAACTTTTGACTCCGCTGTCGCGCGCTCTCCGGACGGAATCGCGACAGCGGAGTCAAAAGTTTTTTGCTTCTTTTTTTCAAAAAAGAAGGCCTTGCTTGCTTGAGAACTGTCAACTCCAGAGCGGTCTGGTAGTGCTATCGCAATGAGCGAAAAGCACTACACGTTAGACGCTTACGTCTTGGACTCGCTGATGAGAGATCTTGTGGGTCACGACCATCGCGCGTCGGCCTTCCTGGTCTACTTGAGCCTGGCGGCAGCGGCTGAAGGCGGCGCGCCGCGTGTCAGTCATGCGCAGTTGGCGGAACGGACCGGCCTGTCCAAACGCAGCGTGCAGGACGCCGTGCTTCATCTGGTCGAGAGGAACCTGCTGCGGGTCACGCGGCGCGGTGCGACGGAGGTTCCGCGGTACGAACCCCTGACGCCGTGGCGCCGGCGCCGGTCTGCAGGTCCGGAGGGCGTGGCCTAGCGTTTCGGCTGCCAGAGCTCGATCTTGGTACCGTCGGGGTCCTGGATCCAGGCGAACCGGCCGAAAGTGTCGCCGTCGTCGCGCTTGAGGACGGGAACGCCCTTTGCGGTTAGGCGCGCGATGATGGCGTCCATGTCGTCGACGGCGAAGTTGATCATGAACTCGCGCGTCGAGGGGCTCATGTAGTCGCTGGTGTCGGGAAAGGCCGTCCAGGACACCTTGGGGGGATGGCCCGGCGCGTCGAAGGGGATCGCCGCTCCACCCCAGGGCTTGACGTCGACGCCGAGCGCCTCGCGATACCACTGGGCAAGGGCCTTGGGGTCCTTGCTCTTGACGAAGATGCCGCCGACGCCGGTGACGTGACCTGGTTGCTCAGCCATGGCGGGCCTCTGCCAGGTGAGTGCCATCGCCAACGCCAGAAGGGTGAGGTGCTTGAGAGACATTCGTCATCCTGTTACAGTCCCGGGCTGATATGTTCTTCTGCGACGCCGCAGCAATGAGTGTTAGATGCGGCGTCGACGTAGCACCATAGGTGCATTCATTGCTATAGCGCCGGATGCGAGTGGGGACGGCGGGAGCGGTGTCTGGAACGGAATTCAACCGTGACCATAGTATTTGATGATGTTGGATACTGATAGCATTTGCCCTGGAGAGGGCTTTTCGAAGTCCGGCAAGGAAGGCAAGGCCTTCTTTTCTGAAGAAAAGAAGCAAAAGACTTTTGGTCCTGCTGTCGCGGAGTCTCCCTCAGGGCGCGCCCAAGGGAACAAAAGTTTTTTGGTTCTTTTCTTCAAAAAAGAACTGCTTGCTTGCTTGCCACCGGTCGAGGTCTACGCCGATTGCTTGCGCGTCATCAGGACCAAGTGAGCAAGAGTAACGCGCGGTTGCAGCGGGAACGCAGGGGCGCCATCTCGCGTCTATCGGTTGGACGTGTCGACGTTCGGCACTCTGAGAGGACATCATGAAGACGTTTCATACATCGTTGGTTGCCGGCGCTGCCCTTGCGGCGGCTTTGTGCCTGGGCACGGCGCCGGCGTCGGCGCGTGGCTTCGGCGGCGGTGGCGGCGGGTTCCATGGCGGTGGCGGCGTGGGCTTCCACGGCGGGTATGGCGGGTTCCATGGCGGCTACGGTGGGTTCCGCGGCGGCTACGGCGGGTTCCGTGGCGGCTACGGCTACGGGTTCCGCGGCGGCTACGGCTACGGGTTCCGCGGCGGCTATGGCTACCCCGGGTTCGGGATTGGCATCGGGCTGGGCTATCCGTATGCCGGGTATCCTTATGCGCCGTACGGCTACCCTTACGGGTATGCGACGCCCGTATATCCGGTGCCGGCTTACCCGGCTTACTAGAGGGCTCGATTGGGAACGGCGGCGCGGGTTGTGCGCCGCCGTTTTGCTGTACGGGCGTTGCCCCTGCCCGGCTGCGGCGATACACGCCGGAGATGGACGAAGACGCTGGCCTGCTGCCGATCCTGGTGGCCCCCCATAGATCGTTAAAGACGAAGGCGCGGCCGGTTGGCGGCGCCGACATGGATGGGGTGCGGCTGCTGGTGCCGCGGATGTTCGAGGCCATGTACGAGGCGCCGGGGATCGGGTTGGCGGCGCCGCAGGTGGATGTGGGGCTGCGGCTTGCGGTGGTGGATTTGATGCCGGGGGAGGTGCGCCAGCCGATGGTGCTGGTGAACCCGGAGGTGCTGCAGGTGAGCACGGAGTGGGCGACGCGGGAGGAAGGGTGTTTGTCGCTGCCGAACCAGTATGCCGACGTGTCTCGGCCGGCGAGGGTGCGGGTGGGGTATACGGACCTGGAGGGGAAGCGGCGGGAGATTGATGCGGAGGGATTGATGGCGGCGTGCCTGCAGCACGAGATCGACCATCTGGACGGGGTGTTGTTTGTCGATCATTTGTCTGTGTTGAAGCGGAACATGCTGATGCGGAAGCTGGCGAAAGAGCGGAGGCTGGGCAGCAAGTGAAGCGGTTCTTTTTCGAAAAAAAGAACCAGAAAACTTTTGTTTCCTTGGGCGCGCCGTGTGGAAAGTTCCGCGACAGCCGTGACAAAAGTCTTTTTGCTTCTTTTTCTTCAGAAAAAGAAGGCGCTTGCTTTTGAGGTTGGCGTTTCTCGGTAGCCCGGCTTTTGCGGTGCCTGCGTTGCACGCGCTTGCGGACGCTGGGCACCAGGTTGTGTGCGTGTATTGCCAGCCGCCAAGGCCGGCGCATCGCGGGCAGGCGGTGACGAAGTGTGCGGTGCATCTGGCGGCGGACGCGATGGGGGTGGAGGTGCGCACGCCGGCGCGGGTGAAGCGTGAGTCGGGGGAGCATGCGGCGTTTGCGGCGTTGGGGTTGGATGCCGCGGTGGTGGCGGCTTACGGGTTGATATTGCCTACAGCGATGCTGGAGGCGCCCCGGCTGGGGTGTTTGAACATTCATGCGAGCCTGCTGCCGCGGTGGCGGGGGGCGGCGCCGATCCATGCGGCGTTACTGGCGGGGGATGCAGAGGTGGGGGTGACCATCATGCAGATGGACGCGGGGCTGGATACCGGGGGGATGCTGCTGCGGGAAGCGGTGATGGTGGGGGCTCGGGCGACGTATCCGGAGGTGCACGATGTGCTGGCGGCGTTGGGGGCGGGGCTGGTGGTTCGGGCTCTGGTGGAGCGAGGGGTGGCGGTAGCGCAGCCCGAAGAGGGGGTGACTTACGCGGGCAAGCTGGTGCGGGAGGATGGGCGGCTGGATTTTGCGCGGGAGGCGGTGGTGCTGGACAGGCAGGTTCGGGCGCTGACGCCTTGGCCGGGGACGTTTTCGGCGATGGGTGGGGAGGTTTTGAAGGTGTTGGAGGCGGAGCCGGCCGGCGGGGGTGGGGCGCGGGGGCAGGTGCTGGATGCGGGGTTTGCGGTGGCGTGCGGGGTTGGGGCGCTGCGGTTGCTGCGGGTGCAGCGGCCGGGGCGGCCGGCGGTGGCGGGGGACGCGTTTCTGCGCGGGGTGGCGGGGTGGCAGGCGATGAGCCTCGGGTGAGGCGATGGGCGCTTAAGCTGGAGTACGACGGGACGCCGTTCGTGGGGTGGCAGCGGCAGGCGAGCGGGGAGTCCGTGCAGTCGGTGCTGGAGGCGGCGGCGGGGCGGCTGGACGGGCGTGCGGTGGGGTGCGTGGCGGCGGGGCGGACGGATGCGGGGGTGCATGCGTCCGGGCAGGTGGTGCATCTGGATTTGGTGCGGGAGATGGCCGGCGAGCGGCTGGTGGCGGCGTTGAATTATCATCTGAAGCCGCATCCGGTGGCGGTTGTGGCGGCTTGCGTGGTGCCGGATGGGTGGAGCGCGCGGTTTTCGGCGGTGGGGCGGGCGTATCGATACCGGATATTGAATCGGCCGGCGCGGGCGGCGTTGTTGCGGCATCGGGTCTGGCATGTGCCGGGGGGGTTGGATTTGGCGGCGATGCAGGCGGGGGCTGCGATGTTGTTAGGACGGCATGATTTCACGTCGTTTCGGGCGAGTGCTTGTCAGGCGAGCTCACCGGTGCGGACTTTGGATCGGTTGGATGTGAGGCGGTGTGGGGAGGTGGTGGAGGTGGTGGCGGAGGCTCGGAGTTTTCTGCATCACCAGGTTAGGAACATGGTGGGGTCGTTGCGGATGGTGGGGGATGGGCGGTGGCGACCGGAGGAGATGGGTCGGGTGCTGGCGGCTCGGGATAGGAGGATGGCGGGGGTTACGGCGCCGGCGGATGGGTTGTGTTTGGTGGGGGTGCGGTATGAGGGGGAGGTGTTTGGGGGTGAGGGGTGGTGAGGCGCGGCAAGGCCCTGTTTTCTGACGGCAGAAGCAGGGGATTTCTGGTTCTTCGCCGGTTCGGAAAGCGCATCAAGTTGTCGCCTACGATGGGAGGTGCGACTCTGAGGGTCCGACTGCAAAGTCGCCCTGGCGACCATCTGACGCGGTTTTGTCATGCGACAGCGTGCTACCCGCACGACACGCGAAGAGCGTGCTTCGCACGACACGCGAAGAGCGTGCTTCGCACGACACGCGAAGAGCGTGCCTCGCACGACACGCGAAGAGCGTGCTTCGCGTGACGATCCGGTGCTCTGACCGTGAAGGATCGCCTCGGCGGCTTGGACCGATGGCGCCGCCGAGGCGATCCGCTCCGGTGCTCGGACAACCGCGCCAGCTGACACCAGGCTGGCTTTCCAAGGGACTGAAGGCCTGGCCTTCAAAGCAAATACTCAGGTCGTCACATGGACTTGAAGACGTTGCCCTGCGAAGGAGCTTCTGGTTTCGCTTAGTTCGTTACTGTGAAGGTTGTAGTGCCGCCGAATATTTTTGAGAGTTCGGCCGGATCAGTTACATACGCTTTGTTGCCAGCGACATCCTCCAGGTATACCCGACCGACTGTGTAGGTGCCGGTGACCGTGCCGCTTTGGACTGTACCGGTCAAGGTTAGAAGACCGCCGCGGAGAACTGTGGAGTCCACCGTGACGTAGGCTGCAACGTAGGAGGATGATTGCGGCGTGCTGGCCAATATCTGGACTTGAGATACGCCGGACAGATTGTCCGAGACACCGACATCGATAGCTAATTGTCCGCCACTGCTGATGCTGACAGTGGGGGTTGCGATCTTGGCGCTCTGAAGAACAGGAGCCCTGATGTCCGACGGGTTCGGGTTCGTGATGTGGAAGGTCAGGCCGTCAAACAGCGTGGCGAGTTGGCTGCCGGTGTAGGTGACACAGTTGGCCACCGAGCACATGAACAAGCCCGACAACGTCCAGGTACCGGGTTCGGTGTAGAGTCCGAAGACGTTCTTCGACGCTGTACTTTCGGGATCGATCGGGTCGATGCCACGAAACGTTTCGACACTGGATGCCGCACTGCCGCGAAAAGCCTGCGTGAAGACTTCGCCAGACGGTCCGGTCCAGGTGAAGCTGAAGAAGGCGGGGCCGCCTTGGAGGTAAAGCTGCACCATCGGCGCGGCTGGAGGCTTCGTGACGTCCAAAGTTGTGGTGAATATATGGCCGGAGGTGACCGCAGCATTACGCAACCTCAGAAAATATGATACAAGATACAACGCTGGCCACCAATTTTACGTAAGGCAACAGATCGCGGCTTACGAGGCACAAGGATATTCCGTTCAGCCAAATGTGTCGTTTTTAGCTAGTAAGACACCAACTCGGGCGGTACAGGACTTTGTTGCGTCGAAAGGTGGTTTGCCCAATTTTGGAATCGAAGTGAAGACTTTTCCATCTTTGCCGTCATCGGCTTCTGTGGGACCCGACGCTGGCTTTAGTCCGAACCAGCTAACCGTTTACCCCGATGTGGAAAGAGAAACAGCCTTCCCCGTGGGTCAAAACGCTTCAGTCGCCGGCTTTGCTTTGGGTTCACGTATCGGTTATGGTCAACCAATTATACGGTTTCAGGTAATCGGCTATGGACCTAGACCAGAGTGATCGGAAGACCGTTGATCAAAAACTAATTCAGCGGCTTAGCTCTTTGTTGAAAAGACAGGAATTCACAGGCTATCATAAGCGGTTTTGGTCGAAACCGGTTCGACATCAGACATACTGGTGTTTTGGATTAACGGCCTCTAGCCCGTCGATTCCTCTATTGCTCAAACCTATAATCGGAGTAAGATTTGAAGAAGTCGAAGAAGCCTATGAATTAATTCTAAGGCCTGTCATCTCAAAAAAAGCAATGGACCTTTCTCGTTTCACTCCAACGGTCCGAAGTAACTTAATCAGAATTAGAGCCGATTGCTGTCACACACTTAGCGAAAGCTCGGAGTTTTTGGCCATTTATGTGACGACGATCGATAGCTGTGCGAAGTATCTTGTCGACGCACTATTTGAAGACGGCTATAAGTTCCTTAGTGACGTATCAACACTCGAAGGTGCGGCAGACTTTCTCATCTCAAGCCCGACATTGCTGGTCGACAAAGCTTACAAACTTCCGATCATCCTTCAATTGCTCAAACGTTCAGAAGAAGCTCTGGAAGTGCTTTATGAATTCCAGGAACAAAGAGTTCCAGGGAATTTCAAAGACTTTGCAGAAGCATTGTCGCAAGTGATAAAGACCAAAACCAATGATAGGTGAAGCGTCTGCCAAGGACGGCTGCTTCAACATAATGAGATTATCACTCTATTTAGTCGTGCACTAAACGCTACTTCATTCACAATACGTGAGTTAACACACCAGAGGTTGGTGCGGAAGCTGCTCCGAGAAACACCAGCACAGGGATGGCCACACAGCGGCCGATTGGATGCGACATTGGTATTCGCCGTTCCTGGACACGAATGTTCCATTGCACGATTTCGACCGCTGGGCAACATTGCGTTCGAGATACCATATCGTTGTCTTCTTGCCGTGTTTGCTTCGGGCGCCAAGGACGTAGCGAGGAACCTGACGGAAAGACAGGCGGTGGCGGGGTCAACTGCTTGTTCGGCGCTGTCGAGGGGACATGGCTGACCTACGATCTTTTTAACAACGATCCATCGCTTCTCACGACACAAAACTCTTGCGAACCAGACAGAACCGCGACAGCCGGGACAAAAGTCTTTTGGTTCTTTTCTTCAGAAAAGAACTGCTTGCTTACTTGTCCAAACGCGCCAGCACGATCCCGGGCGTAAGTATCTGCGGCAGCACTTCCGGTGCGCCGGCGGCCGGGTAGAACACGTAGAGCGGCACGCCGGAGCGGTCGTGGGCGCGCAGGAACGCGGTGATGCCGGCGTCCTGGCGGGTCCAGTCGCCTTTGAGGTAGGCGACGTGGTGGCGGGAAAAGGCGTCGCGCACCAAGGCGGAGGTCAGGGCCACCTGTTCGTTGACCAGGCAGGTGACGCACCAGGCGGCGGTCATGTCGACGAGGACCGGGCGGTGGGCGGCGCGCAGGCTGGCCAGGAGGGTTGGCGAGTAGGGCTGCGAGAAGTCGGCGGCGGTGCGCTGGGCCGCGGCGGCGGGCGGGGCGCGGCCGATGGCGGCGAGGAGGAGAGCGCTGCCGGCGAGGCTGGCCAGGGCGGAGGCGCCGAGCAGGCGGGGGAACAGGCCGGGGCGGTCGCGGGTTTGCAGGTGGCCGTAGGCCCAGGCGGCGAAGCCTACCAGGAGGAAGCTGGCGAAGATTTGGGCGAGGCCGATCTGGCTGGTCTGCTGGGCGGCGACCCAGACCATCCAGAGAGCGGCGCCGTACATGGGAAACGCGAGGACGTTGCGGAACAGCTCCATCCAGGCGCCGGGGCGGGGGAGCAGGCGGGCGGCGCGGGGCGAGAGGGCCAGGGCGGCGTAGGGGGCGGCGAGGCCGAGGCCGAGGGCGACGAAGACGGCCATGCCGGCGAGCGCGGGCAGGCTGAGGGCGGCGGCCAGGGCGGCGCCCATGAACGGGGCGGTGCAGGGGGTGGCGACGACGACGGCGAGCAGGCCGGTGGCGAAGCTGCTGCGGGCGGCGAACCCCTGCCCTACCCCGGCCACGCTGGCGCCGATGGTGAAGACGCCGGACATGTTCAGGCCGGTGGCGAACAGCAGCCAGCCGA
Source organism: Acetobacteraceae bacterium (assembly GCA_965198755.1). Lineage (GTDB taxonomy): Bacteria > Pseudomonadota > Alphaproteobacteria > Acetobacterales > Acetobacteraceae > BOG-908. Next base: position 213,876 of record OZ240673.1, on the reverse strand, counting down.
TGGCGGTGGTGAAGACGGCGGACTGGAACTGCTCGCCCCAGCCGATGGCGCTGCCGGCGGCGCGGGCGCCGAGGATGATTGCGCCGATGGTGCAAAAGGCGAGGACCACGCCGGCGGTGTAGGCGGCGGCTTCGCGGCGGATGCGGGGGCGGGAGGCGCCGGACATGCTGGCCAGCGAAACGGCCTTGAGCGCGAGGATCGGCAGGACGCAGGGCATCAGGTTGAGGATGAGGCCGCCGGCAAAGGCGAGGAGGAGGGCTTGCAGGAGGCCGGGCGCGGCGGTGGCCGGCGGCGGCGCGGCGGGCGGCGACGCGCTGGGGGTGCCTTGGATGACGTCCGTTGCGGCTGCATCGGATTTGCCGGCCGGCAAGGCCGTGGCGGTTTGCGGGCCGTGCGGCGCGATGGTGCTCGCTGCCGGGTTCGGCTGCGGGCCGGCCAGGGTGGGCGCGGCGAGCCCGGCGGGTTGTGCGCCGGGTGTGGCGGAGACGGCGAGGTTCTCTATCTGGCCGCCGGCGTCGGTGAGGCGGAGGACGCCGGAGATGGCGCTTAGCGGTTGTTTGAGGGGTTTTAGCGCTACCGAGAGGTAGTCGCGTGTGACGGTGAGGGGCTGGGGGGCGTCCTGGTCGATGGCGCCGGGCTCGGCGGGGAAGAACAGGGCCTCGCGGACCGGCAGGCTTGCCTGCAGCCAGAGCACGCCGTCCGGGGTAACGTGCGCGGCGTAGGGCGAGGGCCGGGGCGTGTTGGCGGTGGCGGCGGCGAACAGGGCGGCCTGGGCGGAGGGAGCGGCGGGGCCGGCGGGGAGGGTCAGATGGAAGCGGGCCTGCTCGGGCACGCAGACGGTGGCGCAGATGAGCCAGTTGGCGGTGGCCTCGATCTGCGCGGTGGCGGTGGCGGTGGCGGTGAGCGGGAGCAGGATCTCGCCGGTGTAGGCGAAGCTGGTGAACGGGCCTTCCTGCAGGCGCTCGGGGGCGGGGAAGGCGATGGAGCCGGCTTGGGCGCCGGTGATGGTGAGGTCGGGCGGGGCGCCGGCGTCGCCGGGGTTGGACCAGTAGGTGTGCCAGCCGGGCTGCATGCGCAGGCGCAAGCCGAGATGGAAGGGCTGGCCGGGGGCGATGGTGTCGGCGTCGGTGACCAAGCTGGCGGTGTCGCGGGGGGTGGTGACGCGCTGGCTCTCGGCGGCTTGGGCGGAGGTGGCCAGGAGCAGGAGAGCGGCGAAGCGGAGGCCGGGACTGGTCATGGTTTGAATTGGCCTCTTGGAAGGTCGCGACGGGCTGGGGCGCTGGGTAGGCAAGCAAGCAAGCGGTTCTTTTTTGAAAAAAAGAACCAAAAAACTTTTGTTTCCTGGGTATCCGTCTCCGGAGATACCGCGACAGCTTTGTGCTCTCTCGAAGGGACTTCTGTATCTTCGCTATGCGTCTCCGGAAGCTCGGACATAGCGTCTAAAAGCTTCTGCTTTTCAGACGGATTTTGTCCCCTCGGTATCCGTCTCCGAAGACTCCGCGACAGCGCTGACAAAAGCTTTTTGCTTCTTTTTCTCGAAAAAGAAGGCCTTCCTTTCTTCGCCCTACGTTCAGCTTAGCGCCGCCGATGGTTACATAGGCGCAGATGGACCTCCCGACACTCCCCGTTACCGATGCGCTGCCGGACCTGCTGGCCACGCTGGCTGCGCGTTCGAACGCGGTGCTGGTGGCGCCGCCCGGCGCGGGCAAGACGACGCTGGTGCCGCTCGCGTTGCTGGGCGCGGCGTGGCGGGGCGACGGGCGGATCCTGATGCTGGAGCCGCGGCGGTTGGCAGCAAGGGCGGCGGCCACCCGGATGTCGGCGCTGCTGGGCGAGGCAGTGGGGCAGACGGTCGGGTATCGGACACGGTTGGACTCGGCGGTGTCGGCGGCGACGCGGGTGGAGGTGGTGACCGAGGGGCTGCTGGTGCGGCGGCTGCAGTCGGACCCGGGGCTCGACGGGGTGGCCTGCGTGGTGTTCGACGAGGTGCACGAGCGCGGGCTGGATGCGGATTTGGCGATGGCGTTCTGCCTGGATTTGCAGCGGGGCTTGCGGCCAAGCCTGCGGCTGCTGGCGATGTCGGCTACTGCGGACGGGGCGCGGCTGGCCGGGCTGATGGACGCGCCGGTGGTGACCAGCACGGGGCGGATGTTTCCGGTGGAGCAGCGTCATGCGGCGCGGGACGTGGCGCATGTGCGGGATTTGGCCGAGGCGGTGGCGCGGGCGGTGCGGGCGGCGCTGGCCGAGCATACGGGGGACGTGCTGGCGTTCCTGCCGGGGATGGGGGAGATCCGGCGGGCCGAGCAGGCGCTGGCGGGGTGCGGGGCGCTGGTAGTACCGCTGCATGGGGATTTGCCGCCGGGCGAGCAGGACCGGGCGCTGAGGCAGGCGGACGGGCGGCGGGTGGTGCTGGCGACGTCGATCGCGGAGACGTCGTTGACGGTGCCGGGAATACGGGTGGTGGTGGATGGCGGGTGGCGGCGGACGCCGCGGCTGGATGCGTCGACCGGGCTCGCGCGGCTTGACACGGTGCGGATCAGCCGGGCGGCGGCGGAGCAGCGGGCGGGGCGGGCCGGGCGGGAGGCGCCGGGGGTGGCGATCCGGCTATGGACAACGGCGCTGCATCGCGGGCTGCCGGCGTTCGACAGGCCGCAGATTTTCGAGTCCGAGCTGTCGGGGCTGGCGCTGGATTGTGCGGCGTGGGGCGCGGCCCCGGAGGGGTTGCCGTTTGCGGATGCGCCGCCGGCCGGCGCGCTGGCGGCGGCGCGCGAGCTGTTGCGGGCGTTGGGGGCGCTGGATGGCGACGGGCGGATTACGCCGTTGGGGCGGGCGATGGCGCGGCTTGGGTCGCATCCGCGGCTGGCGGCGATGATGCTGGCGGCCGACGGGCCGGCGGAGGCGGCGCTGGCGGCGGATTTGGCGGCGTTGCTGGAGGAGCGGGACCCGCTGGGGCGGGCGGGGAGTGCGGACGTGTCGCTGCGGCTGGCGGCAATTGCGCACGGGGCGGCGGAGGCGGATCGGGGAGTGCTGGCGCGCATACGGCAGGCGGCGGCGCAGTATCGCGGGCGGTTGCGCACGCGGGCGGCGCCGGAGGGGGATGCGGGGGCGCTGCTGGCGGCGGCGTTTCCGGACCGGATTGCGCAGCGGCGGGGGGAGCCGGGGTCGTTTCGGCTGTCCGGCGGGGGTGGGGCGCGGCTTGGGGCGGCGGATAGGCTGGCGCAGGCGCGGCTGCTGGTGGTGGCCAATCTGGAGCAGAAGGCGTCGGCGCAGATACGGCTGGCGGCGCCGCTGGACCCGGAGCGGTTGCCGGCCGGGATTGCGGCGCAGGTGACGGAGACGCTGGAGAGCGGGTTCGACCAGGCGAGCGGGTCGGTGTTCTCGCGCCGGCGGCGGCGTTACGGGGCGCTGGTGCTGGAGGACCGGCTGGTGCCGGCCGAGCCGGAGGAGGTGGCGGCCCGGCTGGCGGCGGTGCTGGCGGAGCGGCTGGAGACGCTGCCGTGGAGCGAGGCGGCGCGGCAGATGCAGGCGCGGGCGGCGCTGCTGCGCGGGGTGGACGCGGCGTTTCCCGACATCTCGGACGCGGCGTTGGCGGCTGCGGCGGGGGAGTGGCTGGCGTCGGCGTTGCTGGGCGCGTCACGGCTGGCGGACGCGGCGCGGTTGGACATGGTGGGGCTGCTGCGGGGACGGCTGGGGTGGCAGGCGGCGGCGCGGCTGGACCGCGAGGTGCCGACGCATCTGGAGCTGCCGCATGGGCGGGCGAGCGTCGATTACACGCAGGCGGTGCCGGCCGTCTCGGCGCGGGCACAGGCGTTTTACGGGATGCGGGAGACGCCTAGCCTGGCGGGGGGACGGATCAAGGTGGTGGTGGCGCTGCTGTCGCCGGCGGGGCGGCCGGTGGCGATCACCGGGGATCTGGCGGGGTTCTGGGGTGGCGCCTGGGCGGAGGTGCGGCGGGACATGCGGGGGCGGTATCCTCGGCATGCCTGGCCGGAGAATCCTTCTGGGGGGTGATGGCGGGGGGCCTGGTGCCAGGGAAGAAAGCAAGGCCTGCTTTTTTGAAAAAAAGCAGCAAAAAACTTTTGGTCCAGCTGTCGCGGATCGGTCCGGCAACGCGCGCTTAGGGGAACAAAAGTTTTTTGGTTCTTTTTTTCAAAAAAGAACCGCTTGACTTGCTTAGGCGTCGGCCATCACCGCCGCGTCGATCTCGCTCATCACGGGCATGGCACCGGACACCGTGGCGTTGCCATGCCCGGCTGTCTCGTGACCTTTCGGCGTGGCGGCCGCACGGAAATACTCCAGCACGTGCACGCGTACCGCGCTCGTCCGACCGCCGGCCGGTGCAGTACGTTCGACCGTACGGATGAGTTCACGCAGCTCGATGCCCTCGCGCAGGCAAACCTCGCGCAGCGCCTCCCAGACTTCCGGCTCGAGACGCATGCTGGTTCGGCCAGCGCCTGCGGTGATGTTGCGATTGATGAGTCTGCTGCCAGCCATGTCGCGGCTCCGCTTCTAACTGGCAACCACCTACTCCCATCGCACAGAAGAACGAAACGCTTTTCTACGCATTTGATGCGTTTTTCGAGATTAGATTTCGCTTGGCGAGCGCAGTATCAACGATAGCGCGTGTAGACCCCCTGCAAACTCGCGCGAAAGGACGTTGTGCACGAGACGAGACCGTTCAATTCTTTTGAGACTACTAAACTGTTCCGTAACGATCGTGATCCGGTAGTGCGTTTCGCCGCCGGCGCGGGCGCCGGCGTGGCCGGCATGCAGCGCGCTCTCGTCCTCGACGGCCAGCATGACAGGGGCGAACTCGGCCCGGAGTACCTGCTCGAGCCGGCCGGCGCGGGTGGTGGGCGGCGGGGTTTCGTCCGCCTTGTTGGGTTGGGTCATCGTCGGCCTCCTGCTCGGTCCGCGGCGCTCGGCACGGGGTTGGCCGGCGCCGCCGCGGGCTTGCCGCCCGCACCCGGCAGCGCACATAAACAGCGATGACCGAACGCACAAACGACGGCGGTGGCGGCCGCAGGAAAGCCAGGGCCTACGCCCCGGACCCGGCCGCACCGGAGGGGCGAGGTTGCGATGTGCCGGGCTGCCTCAACGAGGGCGGCTACCGTGCACCGAAGTCGCGCGACATGCTGCGCGACTACTTCTGGTTCTGCCTCGACCACGTGCGGGCGTACAACGCGTCGTGGGATTTCTACCGCGGCATGACGCCGAGCCAGATCGAGGCGCACATGCGCGACGATACCGGCTGGCAGCGGCCGACCTGGCCGCTGGGGCGGCTGGGCGGCGGCATGCCGGAAGAGGATTTGGTGGCCGACCGGCTGGATATTCTGGGGGCGGCCGGGATGCGCCAAGGGCGCACAAACGGGCGCACCAACGGGCAGCGCCAGACCGGCGGCGGCGCGCCGGCCGACCTGCGCGCGCCGCTGGACACGCTGGGGCTGGTGTGGCCGGTGTCGCTGGACCAGGTGAAGTCACGCTACAAGGAATTGGCCAAGCGGAACCACCCGGACGCCAACGGGGGGGACCGGGCGGCGGAAGAGCGGTTCAAGGTGATCAACCTGGCTTACGTGCAGGTTCGGTCGCATTTGGCGCCGGAGCATTTGGCGGCTGGATCTTGAGAGAGAAGGCAAGCGTTTCTTTTTTGAAAAAAAGAACCAAAAAACTTTTGGACTGGCTGTCGCGGACGGGTGAGGCGCCGGGTTATGGTTTGGGGCTGGCTCGGCGCTTTTTGTCTTGGCATTCGGGTGGTTTGGCCGACATGACGTTGGGCAACTGCCGCGCGCAGCTTGCTTTGCAGATTGGCGGGCACGTGATGTGGCCCGCCCCCGAAGGATCGACCGCCCGATGAACAAGATTGCCGCCCTTCAGGCGTCCGACGCACAGGCCGCCATCCCCGACAGCAGCGTGGTGGCGCGCACCGTGTTCGGCATCGACAGCGACATGGCGGTGCCGGCGTTCTCCCACCGGGGGGAGCACGTGCCGGATGTGGACAGCACCTACAAGTTCGACCGGGAGACCACGCTGGCGATCCTGGCGGGGTTTGCCCACAACCGGCGGGTGATGATCCAGGGCTACCACGGCACCGGCAAGAGCACGCATATCGAGCAGGTGGCGGCACGGCTGAACTGGCCGTGCATCCGGGTGAACCTGGACAGCCACATCAGCAGGATCGACCTGATCGGTAAGGACGCGATCGTGCTGAAGGACGGCAAGCAGATCACCGAGTTCCGCGAGGGGATCCTGCCCTGGGCGCTGCAGAACCCGTGCGCGCTGGTGTTCGACGAGTACGACGCAGGCCGGCCGGACGTGATGTTCGTGATCCAGCGGGTGCTGGAGGTGGAAGGCCGGCTGACGCTGCTGGACCAGAACCGGGTGATCCGGCCGCATCCGAGCTTTCGGCTGTTCGCCACCGCCAACACGGTGGGGCTGGGGGATACGACCGGGCTGTATCACGGCACGCAGCAGATCAACCAGGGGCAGATGGACCGGTGGAACATCGTGGCGACGCTGAACTACCTGCCGCACGCGCAGGAGACGGCGATCGTGCTGGCGAAGTTGGGGATCGATCCGAAGGATGCGCCGGCGCGCAAGCAGGTCGAGAGCATGGTCGCGCTGGCGGATCTGTCGCGCGCGGGGTTCATCAACGGGGATATTTCCACGGTGATGTCGCCGCGGACGGTGATTACGTGGGCGGAGAACACGAAGATATTCGGCGACGTGGCGTTTGCGTTCCGGATGACGTTTTTGAACAAGTGCGATGAGGCGGAGAGGAGCACCGTGGCTGAGTATTATCAGCGGTGTTTTAACGTGGAGTTGCCGGCTGGGTCGCTGGTGCGGCGGGCGATTTAAGGAGTGAAGGAAGGAAGCACTTCTTTTTCGAGAAAAAGAAGCAAAAAGCTTTTGTCGCGGCTGTCGCGGACTGGTGAAACGACACGTTTCATCCTGGTACACCCGAGAGAGACAAAAGTTTTTTGGTTCTTTTTTTCAAAAAAGAACTGCTTGCTTGCTTAGATGACGAACACTCCCAGCAAAGACACCAGAAGCGAAGACTTTAAGCGCGCCACCGCGGGTGCGTTGCGCGCGATGGCGCAGTCGACCGACGTGCAGGTGGCGTTCCAGCCGGGGCCGTCCGGGCTGACCGGCAAGCGGGCGCGGCTGCCGGTGCCGACGCGTGCGTTGCCGGCGGCGGAGATGACGCGGCTGCGCGGGGCGGCGGACAGCGCGGCGCTGCGGTTGCGGCACCACGACGACGCGCTGCATGCGGCGCGCAGCCCGGCCGAGCGGGACGCGCGGTCGATCTACGACGCGTTGGAGCAGGCGCGCGTAGAGGTGGTGGGCGGGCGCTACATGGAGGGCGTGGCGGCGAATTTGCGGGTGCGGCTGGCGGAGTCCGTGGAGGCCGACGGGCTGGAGCGGATGACGCGGCGCGACCAGCTGCCGGCGAGTGCGGCGCTGGCGTTGCTGGCGCGCGAGGCGATGTCCGGCCAGGCTTCGCCCAAGGGGGCGGCGGCGGTGCTGGATTTGTGGCGCGAGGGACTGGGCGTTCAGGCCGACGCGGCAATGGCGGAACTGGCTGCGGTGCTCGACGACCAGAACGCCTTTGCGCGCGCTGCGCGGAAGTTGCTGGCGGTGCTGGATCTGGCGGAGGCCGAGGCGGAGGCCGAGCCGGAGGAGTCCGAGGAGCAGAAGGAGGAGACTGGCGAGCAGTCCGGGGCGCAGGACAACAGCACCGAGAGCGAGGGGCAGAAGCAGTCCGAAAACGAGTCAATGCTGTCGCAGGCGCCCGACGAGATGGTTGGCGAGCAGTCCGACGAGCAGACCGGCGAGGCCGACGACGAGGACGCGGCCACGGCGGAGGGCGAGGACCGGCCGGCTGGGCCGCAGCCGCGGCGGGACCGGCCGGACGATGAGACCGAGAGTCAATACAAAGCCTTCACGCGGGCTTTCGATGAGGAGGTGGCGGCGGAGGATCTGTGCGACGCGGAGGAGCTGACGCGGTTGCGGCAGTTGCTGGACCAGCAGTTGCTGCACCTGCAGGGGGTGGTTTCCAGGTTGGCGAATAGGCTGCAGCGGCGGTTGATGGCGCAGCAGACGCGGGCGTGGGAGTTCGACCTGGAGGAGGGCATGCTGGATGCGGGGCGGCTGGCGCGGGTGATCGTGAACCCGATGCAGTCGCTGTCCTACAAGCATGAGCGCGACACGGAATTCCGCGACACGGTGGTGACGCTGCTGATCGACAACTCGGGGAGCATGCGGGGGCGGCCGATTACGGTGGCGGCGATGTGCGGGGATATTCTCGCGCGTACGCTGGAGCGGTGCGCGGTGAAGACGGAGATACTCGGGTTTACCACGCGGGCCTGGAAGGGTGGGCAGAGCCGGGACAGGTGGGTGGCGGACGGCAAGCCGCGTAACCCGGGGCGGCTGAATGATTTGCGGCACATCATCTACAAGTCGGCGGATTCGCCTTGGCGGCGGGCGCGGAAGAATTTGGGGTTGATGCTGCGCGAGGGGTTGCTGAAGGAGAACATCGACGGCGAGGCGCTGCTGTGGGCGTACCGGCGGCTGATGGCGCGGCCGGAGCACCGGCGGATACTGATGGTGATCAGCGATGGGGCGCCGGTGGATGATTCGACGCTGTCGATCAACCCGGGAAATTTCCTGGAGCGGCATTTGCGGCACGTGATCCACGAGATCGAGGGACGCGACGCGGTGGAGCTGATCGCGATCGGGATCGGGCACGATGTCACGCGGTACTACCGGCGGGCGGTGACGATCGTGGATGCGGAGGAGCTGGGGGGGACGATGATGAAGAAGTTGTCCGAGCTGTTCGATGAGGACGCGGCGGAGGCTTGGGTGCGGGCGACGATTGAGCGGTCGGCGATGGTGGGGTAAGAAAGCAAGCGGTTCTTTTTTGAAAAAAAGAACCAAAATACTTTTTGGTCTCTTGGGTGGGCGCTGCTGAAGATTCGCGACAGCAGGGATAAAGTTTTTTGCTTCTTTTTTTCAAAAAAAGAAGCCCGCGGAGCGTCTTGCTTTCAACTTGCCAGCGCCCTGACCTCTCGCACCCATGAGGTAATCCTGGACGCCAGCATCGGCCGCCCGGTGAGGTAGCCCTGCACGACCCTGCACCCCATCCCCGTGAGGCAGCGAAGCTGTTCCTCGGTCTCCACGCCTTCGGCAACGACGCCGAGGTCGAGCGCGTCGGCCAGCGCCACGATGGCTCGGACCACACGCTCGGTTTCCGAGCCGGCGGTCAGCGACGCGGTGAAGGACTGGTCGATCTTGATGGTGTCGATCGGGAAACGGCGAAGGTAGGCCAGGCTGGAGTAGCCGGTGCCGAAATCGTCCAGCGCCAGGCCGAAGCCCATGGACTTGATGCCGGCCAGGGTGGCCTGGGTGACGGTGTCGTTGACCAGCAGCAGCCCCTCGGTGATTTCGAGGTCGAAGCGTCTCGGGTCGATGCCTTCCAGGGTGACCAGGTCGGCGAGCAGCGTCAGGAAGCCGGGCAGCCGCAGTTGCGTCGCCGACACGTTCACCGAGACCTTCAGGCCGGGCCAGGCATGGCTGTCGGCAAAGGCGCGGCGGAGCACCTGGGCGCCCAGCAGCTCGATCAGCCCGCACTCTTCGGCCAGCTTGATGAACACGCCCGGCGAGATGGCGCCGCGCTGCGGGTGGGTCCAGCGTGCCAGGGCTTCGACGCCCACCAGGCGGCCGCCATCGACCTGCGGCTGGTAGACGACGGCGATGTCGCCCAGAGCGAGGGCGTGGCGCAAATCGCTCTCGAGCTCGGCCAGCAGCCGCAGGCGTTCGTCCATCGCCGGGTCGAACAGGCGGTAGGTGCCGCGGCCCTCCTCCTTGGCTTTGTAGAGTGCGACGTCGGCCTGGCGCAGCAGGTTGCCGGCGACGCCCGGGTCTGCGCCGGCGTGGCCGATGCTGATGCCGATGGAGACGCTGGTCCGCACCTCGGTTCCGGTCAGCCGGAACGGCAAGGCGAACTGGGCGAGCACCCGGGAGGCGAGCCCGCACGCTTCTGCCTCGTCGTGTCCCGGGGCCAGGATGACGAACTCGTCGCCGCCGAGCCTAGCGCACAGCTCGCCCCGGCCGCAGGCTTGCGCCAGGCGGCGCGCGACCTCGACCAGCAGCTCGTCGCCGCATTGGTGTCCCCTGGTGTCGTTGATCGCCTTGAAGCGGTCGAGGTCCATCAGCAGGACGGCGAACGGCCTGTCGCGGCCCGACCGGTCGGCAACGATGCTAACCAAGCTGTCGCGGAGGAAGGCGCGGTTCTTCAGGCCGGTCAGCGTGTCGTGGGTGGCGAGGTGCTGCGCCCGCGCCTCGCCGGCGATCAGCTCCCGCGTGGCCGCGACGCCCAGGCAGTAGGTGATGGCCACGGTGCCGAGCAGGGCGGCCAGCCCGGTGAGCAGCGGCAGCGCCGCCATCGCGAGCATGTGCGTGCCGGGCCGCTCCGGCGACCAGGACAGCTGCACGCCGGGCTGGCCGGCGCTGTCCGGCAGGGTGACGAAGGCGGCGCCGGCCCGCGCGCCGGGACGGCCGAACGAGGCGTTCGCCAGCAGCATCGGCTCGCGCAGGCCGGGCAGCATCTTGGCGTTCAGGTCGGTCGCGAACATGACGATCGGCGTCTGCGGGTGCAGCTGGCGCACGGTTCCGGTGTCGCCGCCGACCAGGCTCGCATGCAGGAAGTAGGGGCGGTCCTGGAGCCAGACGTAGGCGGTTCCCAGCACCCAGTCGGCGCTGCGGCGCGGGGCGGCGTGGCCGGCGTGGCGCAGCGCCTCGGCGGCGCGCATGTTGACGAGCAGGCCGGCGGCGGCCTGCCGCAAGGCGTCCGCACGGGCAGGTGCCACCGGCCCGGCGTGTTCGGCCGCCAGCATCACGCGGCCCTGCGGGTCGAAGACGGCGAACAGCCGGCTGCCCACGTCCTTCTCGTAGGGGTCGGTGTATATCTCCCTCACCCAGTCCGGGTCGAAGCGCGCGTCCATGTGCAGCAGCGCCGGGTCCCAGTTCGCCGCGGCGCCCAGCCGATCCAGCAGCAGCTCGCGCATCTGTGCGAGAGAGGCGTTCACCTCTTGCATCTCGCGTCCACGCTCGATGCGGTCGATCTGCAGGGCCAGCAGCGGCAGGCTGACCACGATCAGTGCCACTGCGGCCAGGGCGGCGGCGGCCATCACCCGGAAAGCGCCGACGTTGAGGTGGCGGTGCGCCATGCGGGGCGGCCGGCTACGCGGCCTGCCGGCTGCTGCCGCACGAAGCGGGCAGCCGGGAGGCAGGGAACGCCAGCTGGACGCGGGTGCCGACCCGCTCGGCTGACTCGACGGCGAGGCTGCCGCCATGCGCCTGCATCAGGCTGCGCGCCAGGGTCAGCCGCATGCCGATGCCCCTCGCCTCCCCGCGATCCGCGCCGGCCCCGCCAGACTGCGGCAGCGGCAGGCCCACGCCCTCGTCCTGCACCACCAGCAGCAGGCCCGACGCGCTGGCCTGCGCAGACAGCTCGATCCAGTCCCCGTTGCGCGTGGCCGACGCCGCCGCGGTCAGCACGTTGACCAGGACCTGGTTCAGCGCCCGGCGGTCCGCCAGCAGTTCCGTCTGTTCGAGCGCGGGGTCGATGCGCCAGGCGCGCCTGCTGGGGCCCAGATGGGAGGTGACCTGGGCGACGGCGAACTCCACCGCCGCCTGAAGGCCGAGCACTTCCTCCGACAGGTGGCGCGGGCCGTCATCAGTCTCCGTCTGCTCGGTGATCTCGTTGGCGAGGTCGAGGAGCTGCTGGGCCAGGCCGGTCAGTGCCGGGCCGGCGGGCAGGCCGGACTCCGCGTGGCCGAAAAGGGTGAGAGCTATGGCACGCTGGTCGGAGACGGCCAGGCGGAGCAGCCGGAGCACGGTCTCGCGTGAGTGCCAGCACGCCGCGGCGCGCGCGCTCGCCGTGCTGCAGCGCCGACGTTCGAGCACCCAGCCAAGCAGGGCCAGGCTGAGGCAAACGACCAGGATAAGGAGCGAGCTGGGCATGGGGGCAATGTGCCGCCCATGTACGAGGATCAGGTTAACGTGGTGGGCACGGCGTGCGACAGGCTCCGGGGCGGCGGTCTACCGCTTTGGAGAGGACCGGTTGGTTGCGGCCGCTCAGCTCGCCTCGGCACCTGTCCGCTTGGCGCCGGCGCGCGTGATGCGCCGCTTGAGGGCCTGCGCCTCTTCCGGCAGGTTGCGGTTGGGAGTGCCCAGCAGGAAAGCGTCCAGGCCGCCATTGTGTTCGATGGTGCGCAGCGCCCGGGTGGAGACCCGCACCCGCACCTGCGCGCCCAGCACGTCGGACAGGAGGGACGTCTCCTGCAGGTTGGGCAGGTAGCGGCGGCGGGTCTTGTTGTTGGCGTGGCTGACGTTGTTACCGCTCAGCACACCCTTGCCGGTCATCTGGCAGCGGCGCGACATCTGTGGGGACCTTCGGACAAAGCTGGGCTCGGCGGGGATGCCGCCGGGAGGGGCGGTGTATGGGCAATCCTGTGAGGGGCGTCAAGTAAGGCAAGCAAGCGGTTTTTTTTGAAAAAAAGAACCAAAAAACTTTTGTTCCCTTGAGTGCAAGCTGCAGGAAACGCCGCGACAGCAGGACCAGAAGTTTTTTGCTGCTTTCTTTCAAAAAAGCACGCCTTGCCTTGCCTGCTGCGGCGGCGCGGGCTGCACGACAAGGGCAAGACATGACGGTGGCACGGGCCAGGCGCAGCTTGATGGAACGGCTGCTGGCGCCGGAGAGCGTGGCCGTGTTCGGCGGCGAGAGCGCCGAGGGTGCCCGGGTGCGGGCGAACCTGGCGGCGGGCGGGTTCTGCGGCACCGTGCTGGAGGCGCCTTTGCGGTCGGCGCCCGACCTGGCGGTCATTGCCAGCTTCGGTGCACAGGTGGGTGCGGACCTGGCGGCGCTGCGGGCGGCGGGCGGGCGGGCCGCGGTCGTGGTCAGCCACGTGGCCGATCTGGGGTCGCTGGCGGCAGCGCACGGGGTGCGCGTGATGGGGCCGAGCTCGTTCGGGCTGGCGGTGCCGGGGCTGGGGCTGAACGCGTCGCTGTCGCACATGGCGGTGCCGGCGGGCAACATCGCGCTGGTCACGCAGTCGGCCTCGCTGGCGCGCGCGGTGGTGGACTGGGCCGGGCCGAACGGGGTGGGGTTCAGCCACGTGGTAGGCATCGGTGCGAACCTCGGGTCGGGTAGCGCTGGCGCGCGGTCCGGGATGGGCGGGAGTTTGGGCGCTGGGACCGGCGCGGAGCCGGGCGGCGGCGCGGGCGGGAGCATGGACGCTGGGGCCGGCGCGACGTTGGGGGCGGGCATCGGCGCTGAGCCGGGTTCTGGAACCGGCTTTGAGAGATGGGCGAAGCTGGGCGCGGACGCGGGTGGGTCCGGCGCCGGACCGGGTTGGGCGGCCGGTCCGGAGGGTGCGGAGGGGCGCGCCATCGTCGGCCTGGGGTTCGGCGCGGTGCTCGACGTGCTCTCGCGCGATCCGCAGACGCGGCTGATCCTGCTCGACATTCGCCGGGTGCGCGACCGGCGCGCCTTCATCTCCGCCGCCCGCGCCGCCGCGCGCCAGCGGCCGGTGGTGGCGCTGCACCCTGGCAGCCTGCTGCTGGACCCGTCGGGGCGGTCCGACGCGGTGTTCGAGGCCGCACTGGCGCGCGCCGGCGTGCTGCTGGTGCGCCAGATGGACACGTTCCTGGCGGCCGCCGAGGCGGTCAGCCGCGCCCGGCCGCTGCGCGGCGACGCGATGGCGGTGGTGACCAACGCCATCGGCCCCGGGCGGCTGGCGGCGGACGCGGCGTTGCGCGCGGGGATACGCCTGGCGGTGCTGCCGGAGGCCTCGCAGCAGGCGCTGACCGCGAGCCTGCCGGCGGAGCTGACGCAGGGGCTGGTGTACGCGGGCAGCGCGGCGGCCACCGACGTCGCCAGCATCGCCGCCATGGTGGGCGCGGTGCCGGAGGTGGGCGGCGTGCTGGTGCTGCTGGCGCCCACCGGGCCGGCCGACACGGCGGCCACCGAGGCGCTGGTCGCGGCGGCGCAGACGGCGCGGCTGCCGGTGCTGAGCTGCATCATGGGCGAGACCACGGCGGCGGCGCATCGGCGGATGGTGGCCGCAGCGGGGCTGCCGGTGTTTGCCACGCCCGAGCAGGCGGTGCAGGCGTTCGCCCACCTGCTGCGCCACCGCGCGGCCCGCAAGGCGGCGCTGGAATTGCCGGCGAGCCGGGTGCTGGAGGTGAGCCCGGACCACGCGGCGGCGGGGCGCATCCTGGCGGGGTGCCGGGCGCGTGGGGCGGGCGCGCTGAACGGGGCGGAGGCGTTGGGGCTGCTGGGGTGCTACGGGTTTGCGGTGGCTGGGCGGAGTTCTGGCGGACGGGACGCGAGGCAAGGCAAGGGGTTCTTTTTTGAAAAAAAGAACCAAAAAACTTTTGGTCTCGTTGGGGGCGCCGGGTTGAGGCGTGTCGTTTCAGCGGTCCGCGACGGCGTGCGTAAAGGCTTTTTGCTGCTTCTTGAAAAAGAAGGGCTTGCTTCCCTGCTGCGCATCAACGTGCACGAGGACGCGACCTTCGGGCCCGCCATCGGCATCACGGTGCGTGACGCCACCGCCTACGACCTGCCGCCGCTGAACCTCGCACTGGCGCGCGGGCTGGCGGGGCGCGCCGGCGTGCAGGATGAGGGCCTGGCATCGGCCTGCGCGGACGCGCTGGTGCGGGTGAGCCAGATGGTGGTGGACCTGCCGGAGCTCGGCCGCATCGAGGTGGGCGGCCTGGTGCTGCGGCCGGACGGGATGCTGGCGGCGGCCTGCGCCGCGGTGGGGCTGCGCGGCGCCGGCGAGCACGCGCGGCTGGCTATCTCGCCCTACCCGGACCAGCTGGCCGAGCACTGGTCCGGCGGCGGCCAGGGCTTCACCATACGGCCGATCCGGCCGGAGGACGCGGCCGCGCATGCCGCGCTGGTGGGGCGGGTGCCGGCGGAGGATCTGCGCTACCGCTTCTTTACCGCGCTGCGCGAGGTCTCGCCCGAGCAGATGGCCCGGCTGACGCAGATTGATTACGACCGCGAGATGGCGTTCGTTGCCGTGCGCGACGTGGACCAGGCGACGGTGGGGGTGGCCAGGCTGGTGTGCGAGGCGGCGGGGCAGAGCGGGGAGTTCGCCATCCTGGTGGAGCCGGACAGCAAGGGGCTGGGGCTGGCGCGGCGGCTGATGCAGCGGCTGGTGGGGTGGGCGCGTGTGCAGGGGATACCGACGATCACCGGGCAGGTGCTGGCGGACAACCAGCCGATGCTGGGGTTCGTGCGGCACCTAGGGTTCGAGCTGCGGCGGATGGCGGACGAGACGGACGTGATGGAGGCGGTGCTGGAGGTGAAGAAAGCGGTTCTTTTTTGAAAAAAAGAACCAAAAAACTTTTGGTACTGCTGTCGCGGCGTTTCCCTCAGCGTGCACTCCAGGGACCAAAAGTTTTTTGGTTCTTTTTTTCAAAAAAGAACCGCTTGCTTACTGTTTTCGGCTCGTCGGCACCAACTCCGAAACCAGAACCGCCGCCAGCACCCCGAGCACGATCTCCACCACCCGGTCCAGCGGCCGCGAGAACGAGTTGCCGCTGCCGGGCACCAGGACGGCGACGATCAGCGTGACGCAGCACAGGCGCAGGTTCGGCCACACCGCGGTGAGCACCGCCAGCGGCACCAGCGCCACCCAGAACAGCACGTTTGACGGCGCGCCGTGCCGGGCGGCCAGGATGACGCAGGCGGCGGCGGCGGCGCCGATGAGCGTGCCGGCGATGCGGTCGCGGCCGGCGGAGAGGGTGGAGTCCAGCGCGGGCTGGGTGACCACCACGGCGGTGATCATGGACCAGAAGCGTTCGGGCAGGCCGATGAGAGCGGAGGCGGCGAAGGCGAGCGCGCAGGCGCCGAGGATGCGCACCGTCTGCCAGGCCTGCGCGCGGCCGAAGCGCGTGCCGCCGGGCTCAGGCAAGCGGCGGGAGGCTCACCATTGCTGGCCGAAGGAGGCGACCACGATGATGGCGACGCCGAGTGCCAGGTTGACGGTGATGAGCTGGCGGATGCGGCCGAGCAGTTCAGGGCCCGGGCGGATGGCGCGGCGCAGGCGGCGGAACGGGCCGAAATAGGCGAACAGGAAGACGGCGGCCATGACGAGGGCGAGCGCCTGCATGGTGTTCACGTACCAGGGCAGGTGTCCCATGTCCCAGCCGACGGCCCAGATCATCGCCCAGCCGGTGATGAGCATCAGCGGCATGGCGTGCCAGACGACCAGGAAGAAGCGTTTCAGGGTCAGCATGTGCACCTGCAGGCGGGCCTGCGGTTCCAGTACGGCGAGCGAGGGGCGGAGGACCACGAGGGCGTAGAGCATGCCGCCGACCCAGGCGGTGGCGGCCAGGATGTGCACGGCCAGCAGGATGTCGGCCAGGGTGAAATGCGCCATGCCGGCGGTGGCGAGGGCTGTGCTCGCGAGCTCGGGGGTGGTGTGGGTCATCGGGCGGTCTCCAACACGGCGTCGGCCAGGGCGGACATCTCGGCGGCGGCCACGGAGCGGGGCTGCGCTTCGGTGACGCCCATACCTGCTGCGAAGGCCTGCGCATAGGCGCGGCGGTCGCCCAGGGTAGTTGACAGCAGGGTCAGGCCGGATTGGCGGAGCGCGGCCTCGACGGTGAGGCGGAGGGCGGATTTGGCCGGCGCGCGGTTGAGGACGGCAGCGGTGCGGCGGTGTTCGGCCTGGGCTAGTTTGAGCGTGCCGGACGAGGCCCAGAGGTCGGGCATGCTGGGTTGCAGCGGGATGAGCACCAGGGTGGCGGCGCGGATGGCGCGGGCAGCGTCGGTGTCGATCTGGGGCGGGGTGTCGACAAGGAGGATGTCGGCGGTGGCGGCCTGGCGGTCGAGCTCGGCCTTGATGCGCCAGCCGGAGACGGCGGAGAGGGTGATGGTTGGGAGGTTGGCGGTGCGGAGGGCGTGCCAGCGGGTGAGGCTGGCCTGGGGGTCGATGTCGAGCAGGGTGACGCGGTGGGTAGGGGCCCAGGCGGCGGCGAGGTTGGCCGCGAGTGTGGTTTTGCCGGCGCCGCCTTTTTGTTGGGCGATGGTGATGATGAGGGCCAAGGGGGGGACTCCGCGGGAGGCTAAGGCGGGGCTGGCACACGGCCTAGCAATGACGGTGTGAGTAGTCGCGCCCGCTATGAATTCGCGTCAACCACCTGAGGCCGTCGAGGATTGCTGCGCCCGTCGGTCATTCAAACGCCTTGTCTGGCCCCCGACAGCCGACATGGCAGCCGACGCAGAAACGAGTGGAACAAACGAGACTCTGCTGTTGCTCGTTCCTCGACGGTCTGCCGCACGCCGAAAGCTTGCCGCCGGTAGGCCGTTACCAGGGAACCCGCTCCTGCTCGAAGTAGAAGCCGCCCGTTGGGCCAGACGATGCCTGGCGCGCGAGCCATACGATCCCGGCCGCCGCTTGTTCGACGGTGCGGTACCCGGAATGACCGTTGAAGTCCGTAGCAGTGTACCCCGGATCGGCCGAATTCACCTTGATGTTGTCCGGCGCGAGCGACTTGGCGAAAGACACGGTGACGGCGTTGAGCGCCGATTTCGAGGAATTATAGCCAAGCACGTTGACGCCGTAGAACTGGTTGTCCGGATCGGAGAGCCAGCCCAAGGAACCTAACCCGCTGCTGATCATGACGACGTTGGCGTGGCCCGCGGCCCTGAGCAGGGGCGTGAACGCCTGTGTTACCCGGATCGCGCCGAATACGTTGGTGTCGTATACGGCGCGAACGTCATCGACCGACTGTGAACGGTCCGGCGTCGGCATGCTGCCGAGAATGCCCGCATTATTGATGAGCACGTCGAGCCGGCCGTCCTCGCCGTGGACGTGCTCAGCGGCCGCCCTTACGCTCTCGTCGGTCGTTACGTCGATCATCAGGAGCCGGACGTCGTGGCCTTGAGCCAGGAGTTGCTCCACGGCCGTTTGCCCTCGGTGCCGATCGCGGCAGCCAAGCCAGATCCGGTAGCCTGATCCAGCCAACTGGCGAGCCGTCTCGAAGCCGATACCCTTGTTTCCGCCGGTGATCAGAGCTGTCTTGGTGGTCATCTCATCCTCTAAGAATGCGTGCCCTCCTGCGTAGTCCTGCCGGGCCGTGTTTGATAATCACCACAAATCCGAATACTCTGATCGCTGTGGCGAACAATGACGACCGGCTTGGTTTGGACGACCTGACAGTCTTTCTCGCCGTGTGCGAGACCGGCGGCTTCCGCGCGGCAGCCAAGCGGCTGGGCCTCTCGCCGTCGACCGTCAGTGAAAAGATCGTCGAGCTGGAAGCGCGCTTGAGTGCACCGCTGCTGATCCGAACCACGCGTAGCGTCATGCCGACGGAAGTGGGCAGGGCACTCGCGAACCGTCTTTCGCCATTGTTGGTCGAGGCTCGAGCAGCCCTCCACGATGCAGCCAGTTCGCAGCATTCGGTGCGAGGAACACTCAAGTTGAACGTGACCGGGGCAGTGATGGTCGACATTCTGCCGCCTTTGATCGAGCGGTTCATCGCGGCGCGCCCGGAGGTGCGAGTCGAGATCATGGTCGAGGATCGCCTCGTCGACGTCACCGCCGCCGGTTGCGACGCCGGCATACGTTACGGTGAGCATCTGGCGCAGGACATGATCGCCGTCCCTATCGGGCCGCGTCACCAACGCTTTGCCCTCGCTGCGGCGGGGTCATACCTCGACGGGCGGGGCCGGCCCCAGCACCCACGCGACCTCCTGAGCCACGATTGTATCAGGCTGCGGTTTTCGAGCGGCGTGCTCGTCGAGTGGGCGTTGGAAAGCGGCGAGGAGACGTTCGCGGTCGATCCGGCGGGCCGCTTGATCATCGGCGTCGACGCTGCCCCGGCAGCGATCGAGTTCGCTCGCAGCGGGCGCGGCATCATCGGCACGTTCGAAAACTGGCTTAGTCCGCTGCTGGACTCCGGCGCTCTTGAAGCCGTGCTACCGGAGTGGTGGCCTCGTTTCGAAGGACCGCAACTCTACTTCTCCGACAGGTTCATGCCCGCTCCGCTGCGCGCGTTCGTTGACCTGATTGCCGCGGATCGCGCGACATCCGAAGCCTGAAGCGTGCGATGTCGCGAGCATGCCGGCCGCGAGGCTAGCCCCAGAGCCTGCATCATCGGTAGCCAGAGCGTGAAGAGCGCCGAAAAGGGGGGGGTCAGATCGACCCGCCGGGCTATGATCCAGGCAAGAAGATCAGGGGCAGAAAGCGCCACATCCTGGTCGACACATGGGGCTTGCTGATGGCAGCGATCGTGCACGCGGCCAACCTGCACGATCGTGACGGTGGTGTTCTTCAGATGGCCAGCCTGTTGGGGCTCTACCCTTTCCTGGGCAGCTGTTTGCCGACGCCGGCTACTCCGGCAAGAGTCTTCCGCAGAGGATTGCACAAGACTTGCCCGCATCTTGGCGAAATCCTCAGGAAGCCGAAAGATGCCAAGGGCTTTACGGTCCTACCGAAACGCCGGATCGCAGAGCTTACAATCCCTTGGCGGAACCGCTGTCGTCGGCTGGCTAAAGACTGGGAAAACCTGTCCTTCCGTGCGCTTGGCTTCCTGCTTCTGGCCTCAATGCGGCTGATGCTTCGAAAGCTCTGTGCACATTGAAGACGTTTTCAAACGGACTCTGAAAGATGACAACGTTCGTGACATGTCCAGCATTGAGTACGCAAGGGACGCAGATGCTTCTTTTTATCATGCATCGACACTCGGATTGCTTCCTTAAAACCTGAACGCGAACCCTGTATACGCCTCGATTTTGGGGGCAAATTTGTTCAACCCCACATACGCTCCGAACGATAACACCGTTGTCGAGGTCACTGCGTAACCAACGCCGATGTCTGCGGTGTAGAGCGCGTGGGAATTTGGATCCGTGGCACTCTCCGCAAAAACCTCCGCAGACACGGTAGTGTGGCGAAAACTCCTGCTGATCGAGACATCTTCCTGATAGTCGAAATGTTTCCCGGTGTCGGTCTCGTTCTTGAGGAGGTCCACCTCCTGCTGCACCTGGAGCGAAAGCTCGTAGGGTAGCGCTACTTGCACCGGCGCGGTGATGGCGAGTTCGACCGCTCCGTTGCCGATCCCACGCGCTGCAGTGGGCAGCTTCACACCGAATCTGACCGCCGCCGTGAATATCTGCCAGTCGTTCCCGAAGACGTTCCATTTGATTGCCGGGATAGTATCGCCATATCCGATCCTGCTTACACCCCCGCCGGATACACTTTCCAAACCTCCCGTCTGCAGTTCGATTTCCACATCGTCCGTCAAACCATATTTGAACACTGGGTCCAGACTCTGCACGGTCACAGTGCCCGCGCCCGATGTCACATGAACCGCGTCACTCTCGAGCTGGAAGTATCCCTCTGCCACAGTGTAGGGCGTGTAGCTCTTGCCGGGCGTGTCCGCGTTGAAATCCCGCGGCCCGTCGGCCAGCGCGGTGTGCGACATAGCCAGGCAGATGACGCCAGACAACCAGACTGGACGGTTCAAACCGAGCATGTGCTCCGCAGCTCGCGCGCGTCCCGCTCCAACCTGGCAGACCGGATGCCACCTTGCCGCGGGCGCAACACGCCGTGGCAGGCGGCCACTGGTGGCTGCTTCCACGCCGACACGGTCCTTGCCTCCTGGATTAAGTAACAACTTCCCGTGCGACCCCTCTCGGTGATTGATCGAACACTCGCGATTGCGATGCGTTGCCTTGACCAGACGCGTTCCGCCGAGACGATCGGCTGGCCATGATCGCTCCAAAGCGGACGTTGCGTCCTCGACCTATGCCGGCCCTCGACGTCAGCACTGAACGGTTGCTTCAGTTGGATCACAAACTCCGGCAAGCCTTCTTTTCTGAAGAACAGCAAAAGACTTTTGGTCCTGCTGTCGCGGCGTTTCCCTCAGCGCGTATTCCAGGGAACAAAAGTTTCTTGGTTCTTTTTTTCAAAAAAGAACTGCTTGCTTCGCCTGTCACCGGTCAAGACCTACGGCCGTTGGTTCAAAGGTTTCGTCTCGGGTAGATGGGCCGTTCCTCCTGGCGATGTGAGGTAGCGCCGGCCAGGACGTCAGCGACTGTGCACACTGGCCTGCTCCGCCACGTCAGCCACCTTGGCTTTCGCTCCCCCGCGCCCGTGCCTATCATCCTTCGATCAAAGGACCCCTGCCCCGCCATGAGCCTGACCGCAGAGCGCCCGGCCACACAGCTCCACGCGCTGCGCCAGATCGAGCGCAAGCTGCTGTGGCTGTCGGCCTGGACCATCCACAACGCCAACCACCTGCGGCCGAACCGGGACGGGCTGAAGGTGGGCGGCCACCAGGCGAGCTGTGCGTCGGTGATCTCGATCATCACCGCGCTGTATTTTGCCAGGCTGCGGCCGCAGGACCGGGTGGCGGTCAAGCCGCACGCCTCGCCGGTGTTTCATGCGGCGAACTACCTGCTCGGGCGGCAGAGCGTGGCGCAGATGGAGGGGCTGCGGCGGTTTGGCGGGGCGCAGGCTTACCCCAGCCGGGTGAAGGACGGGCCGGAGGTGGATTTTTCCACCGGGTCGGTGGGGCTGGGGGTGGCGGCGACCAGTTTTGCGGCGCTGATCCAGGACTACGTACGGCTGCACGGGCTGTTGCCTGAGGGGCTGGCGCCGGGGCGGCACATCGCGATCGCCGGGGACGCGGAGCTCGACGAGGGCAACATCTACGAGGCGCTGCTGGAGGGGTGGAAGCACGACGTACGCAACGTCTGGTGGATCGTGGATTACAACCGGCAGAGCCTGGATTCGGTGGTGCAGGACCGGCTGTTCGGGCGGTTCGAGGGCCTGTTCGGCGACATGGGCTGGAACGTGGTGCGGCTGAAGCACGGGCGGCTGCAGGAGGCGGCATTTGCGAAGCCGGGCGGCGAGGCGTTGCGGCGCTGGATCGACGATTGCCCGAACAGCCTGTACGCGTCGCTGACGTTCCAGGGCGGCGAGGCGTGGCGGACGGCGCTGCTGGCCGACCTTGGGCGGAGTGCGGAGCTGCGCGCCATCCTCGACGCGCTGAGCGACGCGGAGCTGGCGGCGCTGATGACCAACTTGGGGGGCCACGACATCGAGGCGATCCTCGACGCGCTGTCCGAGGCAGAGGCGGACGACCGGCCGACCTGCTTCATCGCCTACACCATCAAGGGCATGGGACTGCCGTTCGCCGGCCACAAGGACAACCATTCCGGGCTGATGACCCGCGAGCAGATGGAGGCGTTCCGCCAGGAGATGGGCATCCGGCCCGGCCACGAGTGGGATCTGGCCGAGGGGCTCGATATATCGGCGGACGCGCTGCGGGCGTTTGTCGGCTCGGTGCCGTTCGCGGTGCCGCTGACCGCGCGTGGCCGGGCGTTTTCGCCGCCGCCGGTTCCCCTGCCCGCCACCGTGCCGCTGGGCAAGCTGGCCGGGCGGACGCTGTCCACGCAGACGGGGTTCGGCGAGATACTGGGCGAGATCGGCCGGGCGGAGGGGCCGTGGCGGGAGGCGGCCGGGCGAATGCTGACCACCAGCCCGGACGTGACCGTGAGCACCAGCCTGGGGCCGTGGGTGAACCGGCGCGGGCTGTTCGACCGGCACACGCGAAACGACGTGTTCCGCGACACCAAGGTGGCCAGCATGCAGCGCTGGGGGATGAGCCCGTCCGGCCAGCACATCGAGCTGGGGATTGCCGAGCAGAACCTGTTCCTGCTGCTGGGGGCGGCGGGGTTGAGCCACGCACTGAACGGGGCGCGGCTGCTGCCGATCGGGACGGTGTACGACCCGTTCGTCAACCGCGGGCTCGATGCGCTGATCTACGCCTGCTACCAGGACGCGCGGTTTTTGCTGGTGTCCACGCCGAGCGGGATCAGCCTGGCGCCGGAGGGTGGGCAGCACCAGTCGGTGAACACGCCGCTGATCGGCATGGCGGCGGATAGGCTGGCGGCCTACGAGCCGGCCTACGTGGACGAGCTGGCGGTGCTGCTGCGCTGGGCGCTGGCGCACATGCAGGCGCCGGACGGCTCGGCGGTGTGGCTGCGGCTGTCCACGCGCGCGCTGCCGCATAGGGCGCGGGTGCTCGACGAGGCGGCGGTGATCGCTGGGGCGCACTGGGTGGTGCCGCCCGGGCCGGGCTCGGCGTTGGCGCTGGCCTATCAGGGGCCGGTGGCGGCGGAGGCGGAGGCGGCGTTCGAGGTGGTGCGCGAGGAGGTGCCGGATGCGGGGCTGCTGGCGATCACCAGCCCGGATAGGCTGCATGCCGGCTGGCTGGCGTCGGGACGGGCGCGGCGGGCTGGGTCAGCCTCGCCGCCCAGCCACATCGAGACGGTGCTGGCGCCGATGGCGCCGGGCAGCGCGCTGGTGACCATCCTAGACGGCCACCCGGCGGCGCTGGCCTGGCTGGGCGCGGTGCGAGGGCAGCGCGTGGTGCCGCTTGGGGTGGACCGGTTTGGGCAGAGCGGCGACGTCGTTGATCTGTATCGGGAGTATGGGCTGGATCAGGAGGCCATCCTGCAGGCCTGTGCGCAGGCTTTGCTGGGATAGGGCGCGTCGGGCCGGAGCGCAGCGTCAGGCAAGGAAGCAAGGCCTTCTTTTCTGAAGAAAAGAAGCAAAAGACTCTTGATCCGGCTGTCGCGGAGGTTTCTGCAGCGTTTACTCCAGGGAACAACGGTTTTTTGGTTCTTTTTTTGAAAAAGAACCGCTTGCTTACCCGCTTTACTTGGCGCGGACCTCCATCAGCCGGAAATGCGCCGCGACGAGCCATTCCAACAAGCGGCCACGCTCGGCCTCGGTGAAGGCGACACGCCGGCGCACGGTCATCTGCTCGAACGTGTCGAGCAGTTCCTTGGCGACCTCGAACTCGCGGTTCTCGCAGGCGAGCTCGAAAGCGACGATGACCTCGCCGTGGAGCTTGGTGCCGAGCGACGATGGCGGCCGTGCCTGGCCGCCTACGAAGATCGCGCTCGTCGGAAAACGTGCAACGGAACTCGACTTGATCATCGTCGCCTCTTGTCTGCCCAAACCGTTACGGTGGCTCGACAAGACCGGATGCAGGTTGATTATCACGGACGCGTGATGGCGGGAGACTAGCAAGCAAGCGGTTCTTTTTTGAAAAAAAGAACCAAAAAACTTTTAGTTCCTTGGGCGCGCGCTGCGGGAGGCTTCGCGACAGCAGGGATGAAGGTTTTTTGCTGCTTTTTCTCAAAAAAGCAGGCCTTGCTTTGCTTCTCGTCCGGCTTCGCTTTGCTTCTCGTCCGGCTTCGTGCGGGAACGCGCCGCGTCCTGGCGCTTTCGCCCAGCACCTTACCACGGATGCAGATCTCATGAGCCAGCCTGTCGCCTTGCCGGACCGCGCGCGGGAGAGGCCGCCCGCGGGAGCCGGGTGGACCACCGGGCAGGCTTTCGCCATCAGCCTGGCCGCGGTGCTGGCGGCGGGCCTGGCGGGTGCCAGCCAGGGGCCGCAGCGTCCGGCCACGGCCGCCTGGTATGCCAGCCTGCGCAAGCCGGCGATAACGCCGCCGGGTGTAGTGATCGGCGCCACCTGGGGGGTGCTGGAGGTTTTGCTGTGCCTGAGCGGCGCGCGGTTGATGCACGCGCCGGCGAGCCGGGCCCGCAACGGAGCGCTGGCGGGTTGGTGGGGGACGGTGGCCGGGCTTGGGGGATACCAGGCGGTGTTTTTCGGCGCGCGGCGCACGGGAGCCGCCACGCTGGTGTCGGGCGCCATGCTGGCGGCCTGTGCAGGGTGCATCGCCGGGGCCGCGCGGACGGACCGGGTTGCGGCGGGTGCGATGACTCCGCTGGCGGCTTGGCTGACGTTCGCCACCGGACTGTCGGCTGATGTGTGGCGGCGCAACCGGAAGACGGCGGGCGGCGCTTTGCTGAAGACTAGAGCCAAGCGGCTTCTGTCTCGCTGACCAGTTTCTCGGGCTGAGGGGCGGCGTGCCGCGCTCGACGGGGATCGGCCGGCGCAAGCGAAGCAAGCGGTTCTTTTTTGAAAAAAAGAACCAAAAAACTTTTGTTCCCTTGGGCGCGCGTTGAGGGAAACTCCGCGACAGCCGGACCAAAAGTCTTTTGCTTCTTTTCTTCAGAAAAGAAGGCCTTGCCTTGCCTGCGGGTTTTCGCTGCTTTCACAAAAGCGGGCCTTGCTTTCTTGCGAACGTAACCCCGCGGCGCGCGTTGCGGTGCCGACACCCGACCGGAGCCGCCACATGCTGCGTTACGCCATCATCTTCGCTGTCATCTCGCTGATTGCCGGCGTTCTCGGATTCAGCGGCATATCCCAGGCGACGGCGGGCATTGCCAAGATATTCTTCTTCATTGCGATCGCGATATTCCTGCTGTTCGTGATCCTGGTCATCACCGGCATCAACCTGACCACCTGAACGGTGTGTGCGTCGCGCTGGCATACGCTGGCGCGGCGCCCATCTAGCGGGGATGAGTGGAGAAGAGGCTGCCCCGGCGCTGGTCAGGCGCAACATCGAGCGTGTGCTGCTGCTGGAGGAGCACGCGTCGCGCAGCAGGGGCGTGATCGAGTCGATCACGGACGTGACAGGGCGGTTCGTCGGCACGCTCGCGTTCGTGTGCGTGCAGGCGCTGCTGATCGGCGGCTGGATCGCGTGGAACAGCGGCGCGGTGCCGGGGCTGGTGCCGTTCGACCGGTTTCCGTTCAACCTGCTCTCGGCGGTGACCTCGGCCGAGGCGGTCATTTTAAGTGCGTTCGTGTTGATGAAGCAGAATCGCATGTCCTCGATTGCCGACCGCCGCGACCACCTGGACCTTCAGGTGAACCTGATGGCGGAGCAGGAATCCTCGATTATCATCCAGATGCTGGACCGGATCAGCCGCAAGCTGGAGATCACGCAAGAGGGCCGCGAGGAGGCGTTGGAGCTGAGCAAGACGTCCACGCTTGACCACCTGGTGGAGCAGTTGCACGCCCGCTACCCCGACACCGAGGGCGACCTGCCCAAATCCTAGCCGGGGTCCGTCGGCGTGGTCCGCGGTAGCCGCATGAGAGGTTTTTTGCTGCTTTGAAACAGCCGTTTGTCTTGTACTAACCGGCCGAAAGGTTGATTGTTTCAAAGCAAGCAAGGCCTTCTTTTTTGAAAAAAAGAAACAAAAAACTTTTGACTCCGCTGTCGCGGATTTTTCCGGAGAGCGCGCGACAGCGGAGTCAAAAGTTTTTTGGTCCTTTTTTTCAAAAAAGGACTGCTTGCTTTCTATGAGTCACCATAAACGCGAGTTGGCACTAAGGTCTCACCGTCACGACGACGGGCTCGCAAGGCTGGCAGTACGTCCACCCCTGGTCGTGCAGTTCGTCGCCGGAAAACCGCGTGCCCGGCACGAACACGCTCCGCCACTCACCACCCGCCCAGCGCCACAGCTCGCAGGTGGTGCGTGCGGCGGAGCCGTTCGGGGCGAAGGCGAGCCAGTGGAACTCGAAGCGCTGCTGTTCGCGGCTGGGCATGCAGGTGACGGCGCCGAGCGGCAGAAACTGGGTGAACTGGCCTTGTGCCGGTTCGGTGCCTGGCACGAGTTGCAACGACGAACTCATTATCGAGAGACCTGCATCGAAAGACCTGCCTGCGGAGAGAGCATTCTTAACCCGCCGGCAAGCAATCCAGACACCTGTTAAATAATCACGATTACGATACGCATTGTCGGGTGTTCGGCGCGCGGCGGACGCGGCACCATGAGTGCAACTTGCCGGATGGGAGTTCGGGATTGAGGGCGGATGTGATGCGAGCCTGGCTGGGTGTGACCGTGTGCATCGCGTTGACCGGCTGTGCAGCCGGCAGTGGCGTGGTTGCAGTGGGTCCGGACACCTACGCGCTGTCCGAGTTGCGGGCACCGGCGGCCGGTGGCGGGCCGGCGGCGCGGCTGGCGGTGGTGAGCGAGTCGGCCGCGTTCTGCCGGGCGCAGGGGCGCGCGGTGGTGCCGCTGGAGCTGCGGCCCGACGGGGACCCATGGACGCCGTATTGGCCGACGGCGTTCGACGCCACGTTCCGGTGTGCGGCGGTGGATGATCCGGCGGTGGTGGCGCAGCGGGGTCGTTGAGAAAGCAAGCGGTTCTTTTTTGAAAAAAAGAACCAAAAAACTTTTTGTCCTGGGCACTCGGCTGCGGAGAGGTCCGCGACAGCCGGAGCAAAAGCTTTTTGCTTCTTTTTCTCGAAAAAGAAGGCCTTTCTTTCCTTCTTGGGCCTACCCTGTGCACTGCAGCAAGAAAGCGCCACCTTCCATGTTGCAGTCAGCGTCCCAAAGCCTCAGAACACCCGGCCACTACACACGAGCCTGACCGTTGCCCGTCCCGTTCTCCTCCGAGGATCTCGGCCGCATATTCGAAGGCCGCACGCTGACGCGCGGCCGCAGCCTGGTGCTGATCGGCGCCGTGGAGGTCTCGCTGGATGGCGAGACGATCACCGGCGTGGTCGAGGACAAGGGAGTGCGGCGCACCGCCCGGATGAGTCCCGCGGCGATGGGCCGGCGCGTGGTGTTCGAGAACCGCTGCAGCTGCCGGCTGGTGAACTGCCCGCATCTGGCGGCGACCGCCTTCGCGGCGCTAGACCGGTTTCCGGCGCTGCGGCGGGTGGACCAGGCAAGCTTCATGGACGGCCTGCAGGCGCCGGCGGCCGCCGAGAAGCAGAAGCTGCTGGTGAATTTGGAGCCGGGGATACCGCCGGAAGCCTGCTTCGTCTCGCTGAGCCTGGTGGGGGAGCGCACCTCGCGCATCGAGGCGACCACGCCGGCGGCGATCATCGCCGACGCAGCGGCGAGCGACGCGGCGCGCGCGCTGGCGCATTTGCTGGGCGGCGGGGAGGCCAGTCGCACCGGGCTGGCGCCGGCGTCCGTGGCACCGCTGGTGGCGGCCCTGCTGCGGGTGGAGAACGCGCGGTGGTCGGCAACCGGCAAGCGATTGGTGGCGGGGCCGGAGCGGGTGTTCGATGCGGACCAGCCTCCAAGGCTGCCGGCGCGCTCGGCGGTGCTGCTGGGCGATACCGGGCCATGGTACGTGGACGGGGCGACCGGGGCGGTGGGGCGGGTGAAGCTGCGGCCGAAGCGGCCGGCGCCGCCGCCGCCGATCACGCCGCGGCCGAAGCTGGGGCGCCAGCGCGGGGTCTCGACGCTGCCGACGACGGAGAGCGAGCGGGCGATCGTGGAGCGGCCGGTCACCCCGGTGATGCGGATGCAGCGGATGCGGGCGCCGGACGATTTCGGCCGCCTGGTGCTGATGGACGCGCTGATCCTGGATTTCGACTACGGCGGCACCCTGAGCGATGGGGATGACGAACGGCAGTTCGTGCGCGTGATGGGGCCGGGCGGGTCGAGCTTCGTGCGGCGCAACGTGGAGGCCGAGGCGGCCGCGTTGGAAGCGCTGCGGCAGGACGGCTTCACCCAAATGCGGGTGGGCGACGGCAAGTCCGCGCGCGGGCGGCGGGTGTTCGTGTTTCGCGGCGAGGATGCCGGCGAGCGATGGCACCATTTCGTGGCGCAGCGGGTGCCGGAGCTGGAGTCGCTGGGGTTCCGCAGCCTGATCGACCGCGATTTCGGGCCGCGCATGGTGCAGAAGGTCGGCGAGTGGGATTTGCGCATCACCGATGTTGCGGTGAGTGCGGAGACGCCGGGCAACTTCTCGATGGATTTCGGCATCGAGGTGGACGGGGTGCGCATTCCGCTGCTGCCGGTGCTGAGCAATTTGCTGGCGCGCGGCGGGATGGAGGCGGCGCAGATCGTCGGCGACGATTTGATCACCACGCTGGAGGACGGGCGGGTGGTGCGGCTGCCGGCGGAGCGGATACGCCGCATGCTGGGCATCATGGGCGACCTGATCGAGGCGGCGGAGACGCGCGAGGACACCATCGTGCTGCCGCAGGCCGAGGCGGCCACCGTGATCGAGCTGGAGCAGCTGCTGCTGACGCGCTGGCAGGATGCCGGCAAGATCAAGGCCTACACGGAGCGGTTCCGCGGCGAGCCGGAGATACCGGCGACCGTCGTGCCGCCGGAATTTCACGGCGATTTGCGGCCGTACCAGCAGCAGGGCGTGGACTGGCTGCAGCATTTGATGGCGAGCAAGCTGGGCGCGTTCCTGGCCGACGACATGGGGTTGGGCAAGACGGCGCAGACGATCGCGCACATCACCGTGGAGCACGCGAGCGGGCGGATGAAGCATCCGGCGCTGATCGTGGTGCCGACGAGCCTGATTGCGAACTGGACGAGCGAGCTGGGCAAGTTCGCACCCGGGCTGCGCGTGGTGGTGCTGCACGGCATGGACCGCCACCGCAAGCGCGAGGAAATGGACCGCTTCGACGTGGTGGTGACCACGTACACGGTGCTGACGCGCGACATACTGGAGATGAAGTCGTTCGACTGGCATGTGGTGGTGCTGGACGAGGCGCAGGCGATCAAGACGCCGGATGCCAAGGCGACGAAGGCGGTGGCGCAGCTGGACGCGGCGCAGCGTATCTGTCTGTCCGGCACGCCGATCGAGAACAACCTCGACGAGCTGTGGTCGCAGTTTGCGTTCTTGATGCCGGGGCTGCTGGGCGATAGGCGCGGGTTCACCAAGCGGTTCCGCACGCCGATCGAAAAGGCGGGCGACCAGGTGCGGCGGGTGCAGCTGGTGCGGCGGATCAAGCCGTTCATCATGCGGCGCACGAAGAGCGAGGTGGCGACTGAGCTGCCGCCGAAGCATACGATATTGCGGCGCATCACCTTGGCGCCGGACCAGCGCGAGTTATACGAGACGATACGGGCGACGATGTACGAGAAGGTGCGCGAGCAGGTGGCCGAGCGCAGCCTGGCGCAGAGCCGGATCGTGGTGCTGGACGCGCTGTTGAAGCTGCGGCAGGCGTGCTGCGATCCGCGGCTGGTGAAATTGCGGTCGGCGCGCGAGATCGAGACGTCGAGCAAGCTGGACGACCTGTTGGAGATGCTGACGGAGATGATCTCCGAGGGGCGGCGGATATTGCTGTTCAGCCAGTTCACGTCGATGCTGGATCTGATCAAGCCGCGGTTGCGCGCGGTGGACATACCGTTTGTGGAGTTGCGTGGCGACACCACGGACCGGGGCGAGCCGGTGCGCAGCTTCGAGGCGCTGGAGGTGCCGCTGTTCCTGATCAGCTTGAAGGCGGGCGGGCGGGGATTGAACCTGACCAGTGCGGACACGGTGATCCATTACGATCCCTGGTGGAACCCGGCGGTGGAGGACCAGGCCTCGGACCGGGCGCACCGGATTGGGCAGACGAAGTCGGTGTTCGTCTACAAGCTGATCGCGGCGGATACCGTGGAGGAGCGGATACTGGAGCTGCAGGCGCGCAAGGCGGAGCTGGCGGCGATTGCGTTCAGCGAGGGTGACGAGGGGGAGCGCGAGAGCGTGGGCGCGCTGGATGCGGGGGATATCGAGTTTCTGTTTGGTAACGGGGAGAGTGCGGAGCGGGAGGCGGCTTAGGGCGAGAGCAAGGCAAGCAAGCGGTTCTTTTTTGAAAAAAAGAACCAAAAAACTTTTGTTCTCTTGGCTGTGGTGACGGCGTGCGTCTCTGGACGAGTTGGGGCGGGTGGACGAGCGCAGAGGCGAAAGTTTTCTGCTTCTTTTTCCAGGAGGGCCTTGCTTTGCAAATGGCATTTCGAGCGTCGACGGCCGAACCAGGTCGGGCGACGGTCTGGCGTTCCTGAACCAGAACCGACCGTTGGCCTTTGTAGCCGAGGTCGTGTCTTGGGTGCGCGGGAGGGGCGCGGTCATGAGCGCTGGCACCCGATCGGCGGGTATTAGACATGTCATCGGCGCACCCGCCGTCGCGTTGTTTTGACGTGACATCGCAGGGACGCGAGCCCAGTTGGCAGTTGGTCGGCTCGGGTGCCTTCGTTAAGGACAGGAGTTTATCTTGGCAAGACTTCAAGGTCTTTTCTTGATCGTTCCGCTTCTTGCCGGGTGTTCGGGCACGACAGTCGCGTCGCGTGCCAGCACGTCCGATGTTGCCTGCATCGGGCAACTCTACGACTTGCCGGGTCGGACGGAACCTTTCCAGGTTGCTGCCGCATACTGCGCGCCGCACAGACCCCTGGACCTGACCGGCGCGCGTTATTACCAGACGCTGGCGAGCACGTTGAACATCCCATACGTCTCGCACGACAGGCCTGGGAGCGACGTGATTTACCTGACAGGCAGCCGGCTTGCGCAGCCGACCGACGAGCCTGCCCCGCCCGAGCTCAGCATCAACTAGGTTGGCTGGCGGATTCGTTGCATTTTCGGACATACGGCTTCTGGCCGGCAGAGCGGCGGCACTTTGCTGTGTGCGGGGCACCGCTCGCGCCATGTGCAGATTGTAGGCTGTTGCCGGGTTAGCTAAGGCAAGAAAGCAAGGCCTGCTTTTTTGAAAAAAAGCAGCAAAAAACTTTTGGTCCTGCTGTCGCAAAGGTTCTGCAGCGTGTAGCCAAGGACCAAAAGTTTTTTGGTTCTTTTTTTCAAAAAAGAACTGCTTTCTTGCTTACTGATACAGCCAAACAACCCAGACCCCCGTTGCGAGAAACGGCCCGAACGGCACCCGTTCCAGCGGGTCCGGCCGCCCGCGCCGCAGCGCCCATGCCAGCCCGCCCAAAGCTGCGGTCAGCATCACCGCCGGCAACCCGGCCAGCCCCACCCAGGCGCCGCCGGCGGCCAGCAGTTTGGCGTCGCCCATGCCGAGGCCTTCGCGGCCGCGCAGTCGGCGGTAGGCCAGAGCCAGGGCCCAGAAGGCGGTGTAGCCGGTGGCCGCGCCGAACGCGCGCTGGGTGAGCGCGTCCGGCTCCAGCCACAGGGCTTCGGCGAGGCCGGCGAGGATCAGCGGCAAGGTGAGCGCGTCCGGCAGGCGCAGGGTGAGCGCGTCGATCCAGCCAAGCGTCAGCAGCGTCCAGCCGAGCGCGCAGCTGGCCCAGAGCAGGGCTGCGTCCGCGCCGGTGGTGGCGGCCCAGAGGGCGACGGCGAGGGCGGCAAGTTCGACCCAGAGGTGGAACCGGGCAATCGGCGCGGCGCACCAGCGGCAGCGTCCGCGCAGGGCGAGGAAGCTGGCGATCGGCACGAGCTCGGCGGGGCCGAGGGCGTGGCCGCAGGACGGGCAGGCTGAGCGGCCCAAGACGACCCCCTGCCCGGCCGGCAGGCGGGCGATCAGCACGCCGCAGAAACTGCCCACGAAGGGGGCGGCCAGCACCGGCCACAGCACGCCGGTGCGAACCCATCCGTTGATTAACTCGACCGCGCCCACCATTGCCCTGCACACTGTGTCTGTGCGGGGTCACATAGACTGCGTGCGGCGGACAGGCGACACGCCTGATACTCACCGGGTGCGATGCTGACTCAGAGAAAGCAAGCAGTCCTTTTTTGAAAAAAAAGACCAAAAAACTTTTGACTCCGCTGTCGCGCGCTCTCCGGAAAGGTCCGCGACAGCGGAGTCAAAAGTTTTTTGCTTCTTTTTTCAAAAAAGAAGGCCTTGCTTGCTTCGAAACGGTCCATCTCGAAGCCCCTTGGTATAAGTAGCTGGATGGGAGTTCTCGGCGCATGACGGTTTCAGTGCTCAACCTGCGGGCAGGCGAGCTGGGCAAGGTGTCCCAGGCAACGTCGGCCCTGGACATGCAGGTGAACCTGCTGGCCGATATCCTGCTGCGTCAGGGGCAGTGCGACGCGCAGACGATCGAGCGCGGCCGGCGCGTGGCAACCGAAACCGGCCAGCGGCTGGACCTGGTGCTGATCCAGCTGGGCCTGGTGACCGAGCGCGGGCTGGCCGAGGCGTATGCCACCCTGCTGGGCGCCAAGCTGGCCGGCCCTGCCCGCTTCCCCGCGGCGCCGCTGTTCCCCGACCGGCTGCAGCCGAAGTTCCTGCGCACCGCGCGGGCCTGCCCGCTGGCGGTCGAAGACGACACGCTGGTGCTGGGCGTGGCAGACGCGCTGGACGACTTCACCCCGGCGGCGGTGGCCGCGGCGACGCGGTTGCCGGTGCGCCTGGAGATTGCGGTGCCGATCGAGCTGGAGGCGGCGTTCGGGCGGCTGTACCCCGAGGGTGACGCGGCGGAGAGCGAGCACGCGGGCGAGGGCGGCGCAGGCCTCGAGGAGGATGCCGAGCGGCTGAAGGACCTGGCCAGCGAGGCGCCGGTGATCCGGCTGGTCAACCAGATCATCGGCCGCGCGGTGGAGACCCACGCCAGCGACATCCACGTGGAGCCGTTCGAGGACCGGTTGCGCGTGCGCTACCGCTACGACGGCGTGCTGCACGAGGCCGACAGCCCGGGCGCGCGGATGGCGCCGGCGATCATCAGCCGCATCAAGATCATGGCCAAGCTGGACATCGCCGAGCGGCGGCTGCCGCAGGACGGGCGCATCAAGCTGGCGGTGCGCGGCACCGAGATCGACTTCCGCGTGTCCACGATTCCCTCGTTGTACGGGGAGAAGGTGGTGCTGCGCGTGCTGGACCGCAGTTCCGTGACGTTCGACTACGTCAAGCTGGGGCTGCCGGCGGGCGTGGTGACGCAGTGGTCCAAGGCGCTGGAACTGCCGAACGGGATATTGCTGGTGACCGGGCCCACCGGCTCGGGCAAGACGACTACGCTGTACACGGGGCTGACGGCGATCAACGCGGTCAGCCGCAACATCGTTACCGTGGAAGACCCGATCGAGTACCAGCTCAACGGCATCAACCAGATCCAAACGAAGCCGCAGATCGGGCTGACGTTTGCAGCCCTGTTGCGCTCGATTTTGCGGCAGGACCCCGACGTAATCATGGTGGGCGAGGTGCGCGACCTTGAGACGGCGCAGATTGCGGTGCAGGCGGCGCTGACCGGGCACCTGGTGCTGTCCACGCTGCACACCAACTCGGCGGCGGCCACCATCACGCGGCTGCGCGACATGGGGCTGGAAGACTACCTGCTGACGGCGGTGCTGCGCGGCGTGCTGGCGCAGCGGCTGGTGCGCCGGTTGTGCGACCACTGCAAGCGGGAGGCGGACGCGCCGCCGGAACTGGTGACGCGGTTCGGGCTGGACCGGTATAGCAACGGGCAACGGATGAGCCTGTGGCATCCGGTGGGCTGCGCGCAGTGCCGCAGCACGGGGTACCGCGGGCGGCAGGCGATCGCGGAGTTCCTGCAGCCTACGCCGGAGATCGAGCATTTGATCTTTTCGAAGGCGGATCAGAACGAGATCGAGCGCGCGGCGGTGACGGCGGGAATGGTGACGATGTTCAATGCGGGGTTGGAGGCGGCTTTGGCGGGAACTACGACGATTGAGGAAGTGGTGCGTAGTATTAGGGCTGAGGCATGAAGCGAGAAAGCAAGCGCTTCTTTTTTGAAAAAAAGAAGCAAAAAACTTTTGTATCTGGGGGCCCCGCACTTGGCCGGCGTATGCTCCTGGCGGGCTTGGCGGCGGTTGGGCTGGCACCGGCGGCGTTCGCGGCGGACGACACGTATACGGCGGATCGGTTTACCGTCACGACGAGCGGCGCAGGACCGGACGTGATTTTTCTGCCGGGGCTGGGCTGCTCGGCGGATGTGTGGAATGCGGCGGTGGCGGGGCTTGGCGGGCGCTACCGCGTCCACCTGGTGCAGATCGCGGGCTTTGCCGGCGCGCCGGTGCGCGGTAACGCGGCCGGCGACGTTTGCGCGGGCGTGGCCGACGGGCTGGCAGCCTACATCGCTGCGCAGAAACTGAACCGGCCGGCGCTGGTCGGACACTCGATGGGCGGCACCATCGGGCTGATGCTGGCCGAGCGGCACCCGGAGGCGCTCGGACGGCTGATGGTGGTGGAGATGCTGCCCAACCTCGCCCTCGTCATGCTGCCGCCGGACGCGCCGCCGGACGCGGTGCACAACCTCGCCGCGGCTGTTGGCGGCGGAATGGAACACGCTGATGCGGGCAGCTATCGCCGCTCGGTGGACCGCAGTCTGTCCAGCATGATCCTGACCGCGAGCGCGCGGCCGGAGATCACGCGCCAAAACGTCGCCAGCGACCACGGCGTGGCGGGCCGCTCGATGCGCGAGATCATCGAGAGCAATCTTACGCCGGGGCTGGGCAAGATCGGCATACCCGTCACCGTGCTCTATGCCTGGAACAGCCACGCGCCCTATAGCGCGGCGCAGGCGGACTTCCTGTATCGCAACGCGTATGCCGGGCTGCACGGTGCCAAGCTCGTGCGCATCGACGACAGCGCGCACTTCGTGATGATCGACCAGGCGGCGAAGTTCGAAGCCGCACTCGGCAGTTTTCTTGCCTGATGCGGCCGGGAACCCTTTGCCGGAGCGAGGCAAGCAAGCGGTTCTTTTTTGAAAAAAAGAACCAAAAAACTTTTGTTCCTGGCGCTGGTGGAACGTGGTGTTTCAGCCGTCCGCGACAGCCGGGACAAAAGCTTTTTGCTTCTTTTTCTCGAAAAAGAAGCGCTTCGCTTTTGCGTGGCTGCGTCTGATGCCGAGCTTCCGCTACACTGCGATCACGCCGGCCGGAGAGACAACCACCGGCCTGATGGAGGCCGCCTCCGAACAGGCGGTGATCGACATGCTGCGCCGCCAGGGCAGCCTGCCGATGCGCGCCGAGCCCGCCGATGGGCGCAGCGGCGTGCTGTCCTCGTTGCTGGGCGCGGAGTTCGGCGGGGCCAGCCACCTGTCCGGCCAGGACCTCGCCGAGATGACGCGCGAGCTGGCGGTGATGCTCGGCGCCGGCCAGGACCTCGACCGCGCGCTGCGCTTCCTGGTGGATACGGCTGCGAAGAAACACGTGCGCGTCATCCTCACCCAGATACGCGACGCGGTGCGCGACGGCAGTCCGTTTGCCGCCGCGCTGACGCGGCATCCTGCGAGCTTTCCCAATTTGTACGTGGGGCTGATCCGCGCCGGCGAGGCCGGCGGGCAGCTGGCGCCGACGCTGGATCGGATGGCGGAACTCCTGGAAAAGCAGCGTGCGCTGCGGTCCAGCGTGATCTCCTCGCTGATCTACCCGATCATCCTGCTGGTGGCAGGCATCGGCTCGATCGTGCTGCTGCTGACGCAGGTGCTGCCGCAATTCGTGCCGATGTTCGAGCAGGCCGGCGCCTCGCTGCCGCGGATGACGCAGATCGTCATCGATTTGGGCGCTGTCGTTTCAAATTACGGGCTGTACCTGGCGGTGGGTTGCGTGGTGCTGTTCGTGGCCGGGCGGCAGGCCTTGGCGCGGCCCGGTCCGCGGCTGTGGTGGGACCGCACGTTGCTGCGGCTGCCGGTGGTGGGCACGCTGGCGCGTGAGGTGCTGGCCGCACGCTTCGCCCGCACGCTGGGCACGCTGCTGCAGAACGGCGTGCCGCTGGTGTCCGCGTTGGGCATCGTCACCGACGTGATCGGCAACACGGCCGCGGCGGCCGCGGTGCGTGCGGCGACGGAAAGTGCGAAGGGTGGCGCAGGGCTGTCGCGGCCGATGCAGCTATCGGGGATTTTTCCGACGCGCACGGTGTATTTGCTGCGGCTGGGCGAGGAGACGGCGCAGTTGGGCGGCATGTCGTTGCGCGCGGCGGAGATCCACGAGGAGCAGTCGCGGATTGGCATACAGCGGCTGACGGCGCTGCTGGTGCCGGTGTTGATTTTGACGATGGGCGTGGCGGTGGCGGGGATCGTGAGCTCGTTGCTGCTGGCGATGCTGAGCTTGAACGACTTGGCGCAGTAGGTGCCGGTTGTCTTTCGCGAGGGTCGTTACCGGTTTCTGTTTTACTCCAACGAGGGTAGTCCGCGCGAGCCGGTCCATGTTCACGTGCTACGAGACGGCATCGATGCTAAATTCTGGCTGTACCCAGAGGTCAAGCCTGCTTACAACGACGGTTTCAGTGCGAGAGAGCTTCGGGAGCTGACAAGCTTGATCGAGCAACGCCGGAGCGAGATCACGAGGGCATGGATGAGTTCTTTGGTTAGAGCTACTGCAGTTCGATTTGATGCGGATAGCTTCTGGGTCGACCTGACCGACGGGCGCATTCTTGGTGTGCCGTTGGCGTGGTTCCCGCGGTTACTGCACGCCTCGGACCAGGAGCGTGCACAGGTGAGCATCAGCGGAAGGGGCCTGCACTGGGACGCGGTGAACGAAGACATCTCCGTCGAGGGTCTCCTTGCCGGGCTGGCGGATCAGACGTGCACGGGAGACGCGAGCGCAGTAGCTTAAGCAAGCAAAGCCTTCTTTTTCGAGAAAAAGAAGCAAAAAGCTTTTGTCGCGGCTGTCGCGGAGTCTCCTCAGACGGGTGTCCAAGAGACCAAAAGTTTTTTGCTTCTTTTTTTCAAAAAAGAAGCGCTTGCCTTGCCCTACGTCAAATGCGCCAACCCCAGATACTCCTGGCTCTGCATCTCCTCAAGCCGGGACGCGGTGCGTTCGAACGCCTGCGCCCCCTCCCCCAGCCGATACAGCGCGTCCGGCGGAGCGTCGGCGGAGGCCACCAGTTTTACCCGGTGGTCGTAGAGGGCGTCGACCAGCACGATGAAGCGGCGCGCCTCGTCGTAGTTGTCGGGCGAGAGGCGCGGCACGCCGTCCAGCACCAGCGCGTGGAAGTGGGTGGCCAGAGCGAGATAGTCGCCGGCGCCGAGTGCGGTGCTGCACAGGGCGGCGAAGTCGAAGCGGGCGACGCCGGCGGCGGCATGGGGGATGGCGAGGGTGCGGCCCATCACCAGCAGGCGCGCGGGCGCGGCGGGGGCGCCGGCGGTGAGCTGGCGGAAGGCGTTGTCCAGTGCCGCCTCGGCGCGGGCGTTGGCCGGCACGTGCCACAGCGGCATGCCGCGCAGCCGGGCGCGGCGGTAGTCGCGTTCGCCCTGCAGCACCAGCACGTCGAGCGAGGCTTCCAGCAGGTCGATGAAGGGGAGGAAGGCATCGCGGCCGGGTTTGCCGCGGAAGAGGTCGCGCGGCGCGGTGTTTGACGTGGCGACGACGACCACGCCGCGTTCGAAGAGGGCTGCGAACAGGCGGCCGAGGATCATCGCGTCGGCGATGTCGTTGACCTGGAACTCGTCGAAGCACAGCAGGGCTGCCTCGCGCGCCACTTGGTCGGCCAGCGGCGGGATCGGGTCGTCGGACGTGGGGTTGGCCTGGCGCCAGGCGTGGATGCGGGTGTGGGCTTCCTGCATGAAGCGGTGGAAGTGGATGCGGCGTTTGCGGGCGACCTGGGCGCAGTCGAAGAACAGGTCCATCAGCATGGATTTGCCGCGGCCGACCTCGCCCACGAGGTAGAGGCCGTTAGGCCGTGCGTCCGGGGCGCCTTCGGCCGGGCGGCGGCGCAGCAGCCGGCCCATCAGGCCGGCGCGGGCCAACTGTGGCGGCGGGTCGTAGCCGCGCAGCTTCACCCACAAATCCTGCAGGCGTTCGGCGGCCAGGCGCTGCGCGTCGTCGGCGGCGAGCCTGCCGGAGGCCACCTGGTCGCGCCACACCTGCAGCGGGCCGGACTGGGACGCTGGGTGGGCAGGTGCGCCGGGCGGTGCGGGCTGGGGCATGGCGGTGCGGCGATAGCCCGGCGGCACCGGGGGGACAACCGCCTGCGTGCTCCGCAGTGCCGCCGTCATCTCCGCCGTGCGGCCGCCATCTCCGGCGTGCGGCCGCCATCAACGTACCGCGAGGCTACATCCTTTGGAAAGTTGCCGACGTTAAGCTGACATAAATCCGTCGACCGTGCGGACGAGGACGCAATGCGCAGTTTCAACGCCTTCGCGACGGCTATCCTGTTCAGCGTATCGTGCCTGACCGTAGTGACCGCGGACGCCGCAAGTGTGCGCCCGGTGCGCAAGGCGGTCACGCAGCCGCAACCGCAGGCGCCGGGCTGCATGGACCACAGGAGCCTGATGTCGCACGTGGCCTACCTGCCGACGGCGTCTGGGCCGGAGATGCGGTGCGGCCGGCTGCTGTCCACCGACACGATGCTGACGGTGCATCGCTGGGATCGGACCTGAGGCGCGCAAAACCGGCTTGCCGGCACGCGAGGCGTTGTGCATGTCACGCAGATGAACGCGATTGTCGACGTCACGGACACCTCTGCCACTCTCCTGGACTACGCTGCCCTGGCGTCCACGCCGGTTTCCTTGGACCCGTTCGCCCACGTGGTAGTGCCCGACTTCGTGCCGCCTGACGCGCTGGCGCGCGTTTACGGGGAGTTGCCGCAGCTCGACAAAGGCGGGTCGTTTCCGCCGGAGGCCTTGAAGCTGGGGCCGACCGCGCGGGCGTTGATGCGGGAACTGCAGGGCGAGACGCTGCGCCGGGCGATCGCCGGCAAGTTCGGGTTGGACCTCGACGGCGCGCCCACCATGCTGACCATGCGGTTGGCGACACGCGAGAGGGACGGTCAGATCCACACGGACTCGCATGCCAAGCGTGTCACCGTCCTGCTCTACCTGAACCCGCCCAACCCATTCTTCGCGCAGCAGGATGGCTGCCTGCGGTTGTTGCGCACGGCCAGCGACCTGGACGACTACGCCGTGGAGGTTTCGCCCACGCGCGGCACTCTGCTGGTGTTCCCGAACGGCGAGACCACGTGGCACGGCCACCGGACCTATGTCGGCCGGCGTCACTCCATACAGCTCAACTACATGCGCAATGATGGGCAGGCACGCTCCGAGCTGCGGCGGCATAAAGTAAGCGCCTTCCTGAAACGCTTTGGATAGCGGGTTCCTACCAAAAACGTGAGGCGATCGTCGAAAAACAGACGAAGTGTGCGATAGTCTAGAAATCAGGACTTGATACAGTTTCTGAACGTTGTTATAGGTGCGTCAACCTAACCGTAGGATGCACCATGACCCCCACCCTTCAGGGCGCCAGCGCAGTCCGCTTTGCCCGCGTGCAACTTGCCGTCGCCTGTGTTGCGGTCGCCGCCATTGCGAGCGCGGCATCGCCGGCGAAAGCCGACCTGGTCAACCTGGTTCAGAACGGCAACTTCAACGACACCACTGCCACTACCACCTACAACGGCGTCCAAGTCGGCACGGAGACCACGAACTCGAACCTGGCTGCCTGGCAGTTCACCGGCTGCAACTCCAGCAATTGCGGATTTTCGTTCCTGGTCAACAGCAACCTGGGGTCGACCGGCTGGTACGACCAGCAGGACGGCCACATCAGCACGCCCGGCACCAACCCCGGTGCGCTGCCGGTGGCCGGCAGCAACGCGTTCATGTCCGACGCGACCTACGAGACTCAGTACATGTATCAGAGCATCGCCGGGCTGCACGTGGGCGACAGCTACACGCTGAAATTCTGGCAGGCCTCGTTCGAGCAGAGCGGCTACACCGGCGGGTTCACCTCGAGCTGGCAGGCGGGTCTGGGCAACGGCAGCACCTTCAACGCGGCGAATTACGGGGTGCAGAACTCGTCCACCATGACGGTGGCGTCCGGCGGGGCGGCCGGCTGGACGCAGCAGACGCTCAGCTTCGTGGCCAACTCGACGAGCGAGTTGCTGGCGTTCTTCGCCACCGCGAGCAGCGGTGCACAGCCGCCGTTCCTGCTGCTGGATGGCGTCTCGCTGACCGACGCCACCAACCCGGTGAACGTGCCTGAGCCCGCCACGCTGACGCTGAGCGCGGCCTGCGTGCTCGGCCTGGTGGCGGCGCGCCGCCGCCGGCATGCCAGGTAGCGCGGCTGCCCGGGGGGCGAGGAAGGCAAGCGGTTCTTTTTTGAAAAAAAGAACCAAAAAACTTTTGGTTCTTGGGTGCGAGCTGCGGGAGAGTCCGCGACAGCAGGGACAAAAGTTTTTTGCTGCTTTTTTTTCAAAAAAGCAGGCCTTGCTTGCCTTCCTGACTTCAGACGGAAACGTTAGGCATGGTTGCTTTGCAGCAACGAAGCTCTTATCCTAGAGCCAGCTGATCCGCACGACCGGAGGCACGATGCAAGTCACAGACCTGGCAAAGCTTGCAGCCTACCTGGCGCTGGTGATCGTCATCTTCGTGCCGCTGGAGCGTCTCTGCGCCGCGCGGCGCCAGAAGATACTGCGTGCGGCGTTCTGGACCGACCTCGGCTACTACGTCATCGGCGGGTTGCTGCCCAAGCTGCTGCTGATCCTGCCGCTCTCGGTTCTGGCGGCGGTGGCCCACCGGCTGGTGCCCGCCGGCTACTACGCACATGTGGCGCACCTGCCGATGGCGGTGCGTCTGGCGGCAGCGTTGGTGGTGGGCGACGTCGGCTATTATTGGGGGCACCGCTGGATGCACGAGGTGCCGGTGCTGTGGCGCTTCCACGCGATCCACCACGCGGCCGAGGACATGGACTGGCTGGTGAACACGCGCTCACACCCGCTCGACACGGTGTTCGGCCGGCTGTGCGGGCTGACGCCGCTGTACCTGCTTGGCCTGGCGCAGCCGATGGCCGGGCGGCTGGACAGCGTGCCGCTGCTGTTCGCGCTGATCGGCAGCCTGTGGGGGTTCTTCATCCACGCCAATCTGCGCTGGCGCTTCGGTTGGCTGGAGCAGCTGATGGCAACACCGGCGTTCCACCACTGGCACCACACCAACGACGGGCCTGAGGTGATCAACCGCAACTACGCGGCCATGCTGCCGTGGGTGGACCGGCTGTTCGGGTCGTTTTATTTGCCGGGGCGCTTGCCTGGGGTTTATGGCATCGATGCCAAGCTGCCGGAGAGTCTGGGGGGGCAATTAATGTATCCGCTTGCGTCGCGGAGGGAAAACCTGAACATTCAGGAGCTTGACTAGGAGTAGTGATGGCGCGACGTACCGTCCGACAGTTCGGTCGAATTTAACGTAATGACAGATCAGCGAGCGGCTCCGACATAGTGCAACATCAATGAGGTTATGGGCTGCCTATCAACCGATTAGGAGCAGGCTACCGGATAGAGCTTCTATAGAGGCATCCGAGATTTCCCGCTGAAGCATTTGCCTCCAAGTCAGCCCATGCCCAGCTTTGAATGAAAGCTGCTGGAGGTAAGATGATCCAGCCATCTTTGTCACCAACCGCCGTATAGTCATTGGCCGCTACTGCCAAAGCACTTAGAGCGCATATGAGTCCGGCTCGGTCATCGTGGTTCGTGATGTCGGTTAGACGTCCGGCCAAAGTTCGGCCAGGCAGCAAATGCAGAATCAATCTTTCGAGCTCTCCGCTGCCGGCAAGGTGCTTGAAAAACATATCGGAGCGATTTCCCCGCGCAGCAATTACCTCCGACGGGTCTTGCAACATGACGCCGAGGAAGCTGCTCGGGAAGGCCTCAACAATAGCTTGATTATCGATCCGCACGTGATGCTTTGAGGCTTCAAGTTTGCAGCCTTTGATCACAACGGACGCGCAGTCGTTTGCGGCCGCATTGAGGGATTTCCCCACAGGCGCGCTTGCCTGTCCGGGCTTACCAATTCGTGGCGCCAGACGCCGAGTCAGCATGCGTTCAGCGACCCTATAGCGGCCGATGACGTCGAAGCCGGCGCGTAGTGGGCCATCCAAGGCGGCGGCCAGAAGTGGATCATTGCCCGCGACAGCGGTGATGGTTGTGCGTTGCTCGTCATGTACTGCTCGAAAGCGCCGGATTAGCCAAGTGACAGAATGCTGATCCCAATCCAAGCGGCACACTGCACTTGATCGTCTCGTGGGTGAGAAACCGACGTCAATGCCGAGGACGGAACCCGTTTGAGGCAGGTTCAGGGACGGAACGGCAGGCAAGGTGTTGGACGGCAGGACAGAGGCGTCAGTCATTCCCGCGGTCCTATACCAGGCATAAGCTCTGTCGCGCGTCGTCGGAAGGCTCCTTGCCTTCGATTGTATAGATGATGATCTGCTCTAACATCCATGTTAACTCGGCGAGAGGGAAGCTTGGCGTTTCGGCCGAAACGCCTGCTTTGCCCGAGCGGCTTAAGCAAGCAAATCTTCGCTCTATTGGTCATACGCTGCAGGAGATTCTGCGACAGCCGGACCGAACGTCGTGTTGCTGCTGGCTTTACATTCTTCGCTGGGTCTACAAAGCGAGACTTGCTGCCGAGATGTTCGGAGAACCGACAAGTTTTGGCAGGGCTGTCGCGGACTCCCCGGAGACGGGTGCCCAGGAGAAAAAAGTTTTTTGGTTCTTTTTTTCAAAAAAGAACTGCTTGCTTACTTCGCCCCAGGATGCGTCCGCCGCCAGACCTCCAGCAGCCGCCCCTCGTCCACGCTCGTGTAACGCTGGGTCGTGGAAAGGCTGGCGTGCCCCAGCAGGTCCTGGATGGAGCGCAGGTCCGCCCCGCCCGCCAGCAAATGCGTGGCAAAGGAGTGCCGCAACGCGTGCGGTGTTGCGTGTTCCGGCAGGCCGGCTTGGCGGCGGTAGTCGCGCAGCGTGCGCTGGGCCACCCCGGGGTTCAGCCGGCCGCCGCGCACGCCGACGAACAGCGGCGCTGCCGGGTCGGCGGCTTGGGGGTGCAGTGCCAGCCAGGCTGAAACGGCCTCGGCCACCGCTGGCAGCACTGGCAGTATCCGCTGTTTGGCTCCTTTGCCGGTGACAAGCAGGGGGCGCTCCGTGCGCGGCGCGTCGGCGACGGAGAGGGCCAGCGCCTCGGCGATGCGCAGGCCGCAGCCGTAGAGCAGGGTGAACAGGGCCACGTCGCGCGCCTGTGTCAAAGCGAGGTCGGACGCCTCGCCGATGCCGGTGGCGACCGAGCGCGCGTGGGCAGGTGCCAGTGCGCGCGGTGTGGTGGCGGGGATTTTGGGTGAGCCGACCAGGCCGGGGGCGAGGTTGCTGACGCCGTGGCGGCGGGCCAGGAAGCGGTAGAAGCTGCGCACGGCGGAGAGGTGGCGCGCGCGGGTGCGGTTACCGCGGCCGGCGCCGGCTTCGTGAGCGAGCCAGGCGCGCAGGTCGGATTGGCGGAGCGCGGCGAGGTCGGCGAGGGTTGGCTCGGCGCCAAGGTGCGCGGTGAGGAAGGTGAGCAGGAAGCCGAGGTCTCGGCGGTAGGCGGCGACGGTGAGGGGGGAGGCTCGGCGTTCGGTGGCGAGCCAGAGCAGAAACTCATCGGCTAGAGCCGCGGCCGTCATAAGCAAGAAAGCAAGCGGTTCTTTTTTGAAAAAAAGAACCAAAAAACTTTTGTTTCCTTGGCGCGCGTCCGTTGAGAGGTCCGCGACAGCCGGGATAGAAGTTTTTTGCT
The DNA here is from genome assembly GCA_965198755.1 of Acetobacteraceae bacterium. Lineage (GTDB taxonomy): Bacteria > Pseudomonadota > Alphaproteobacteria > Acetobacterales > Acetobacteraceae > BOG-908. The sequence goes on along the minus strand of OZ240673.1, from coordinate 169,813 downwards.
TCTTTTTTTCAAAAAAGAAGGCCTTGCTTACACCGAGTAGTACATCTCGAACTCCACCGGATGCGGCGTGTGCTCGAACCGGTACACTTCCGTCCACTTCAGCGCGATGTAGCTCTCGATCTGATCGCGGCTGAACACGTCGCCGGCCAGCAGGAACTCGTGGTCGGCGGCCAGTGCGCCGAGCGCCTCGCGCAACGAGCCGCAGACGGTGGGGATGTCCTTCAGCTCGTCGGGCGGCAGGTCGTAGAGGTCCTTGTCCATCGGCTCGCCGGGGTGGATTTTGTTGCGGATGCCGTCGAGGCCGGCCATCAGCATGGCGGCGAACGCCAGGTATGGGTTCGCGGTGGGGTCAGGGAAGCGGACCTCGACGCGCTTGGCCTTTGGGTTGGTAGCGTAGGGGATGCGGCAGCTGGCGGAGCGGTTGCGCGCCGAGTAGGCCAGCAGCACCGGCGCCTCGAAGCCGGGGATCAGCCGCTTGTAGCTGTTGGTGCTGGGGTTGGTGAAGGCGTTCAGCGCCTTGGCGTGCTTGATGATGCCGCCGATGTAGTGCAGCGCGGTCTCCGACAGGTCGGCGTAGGCGTTGCCGGCGAAGACCGGGCGGCCGTCCTTCCAGATGGACTGGTGCACGTGCATGCCGCTGCCGTTGTCGCCGTAGATCGGCTTGGGCATGAAGGTGGCGGTCTTGCCGTAGCTGTGGGCCACGTTGTGGACGCAGTACTTATAAATCTGCATCTGGTCGGCGGATTTGACCAGCGGGCCGAACTTGGTGCCGAGCTCGTGCTGGCTTTGGGCCACCTCGTGGTGGTGCTTTTCGATCGGCAGGCCCATCTCGCCCATCGCGGAGAGCATCTCGGCGCGCAGGTCGCTCTCGCTGTCGACCGGGGGGACGGGGAAGTAGCCGCCTTTGACGACCGGGCGGTGGCCCATGTTGCCCTCGGGGTAGTCTTTCATCGTGGCCTCGGGGCCCTCGATGCTGTCGACCTTGTAGGTGGCGTAGTTGCCACCGGTGCCGAACTTCACGCTGTCAAAGATGAAGAACTCGGCTTCAGGGCCGAAATAGGCGGTGTCGCCCACGCCGGAGGCGGCGACGTAGGCTTCGGCCTTTTTGGCGGTGCTGCGCGGGTCGCGGGCGTAGGCCTGGCCGGTGCCGGGCTCGATAATGTCGCAGAACAGGATCATCGACGGCTTGGCGGCGAACGGGTCCATGACCGCGCTGGCCGGGTCGAGCATCAGGATCATGTCGCTTTCGTTGATCGCCTTCCAGCCGGCGATGGAGCTGCCGTCGAACATGATGCCGTCGCGGAAGGCGTCCTCGTCGATGGTCGAGACGTGCTGGGCGGTGTGGTGCCACTTGCCGCGAGGGTCGGTGAAGCGGAGGTCGACGTATTCGACCGAGTTCTCGCGCATCATCTCCAGGCATTTGCCGATCGCGTTGGGCTCGGCCGCCTGCACCTTCTTCGCCATGATTCGCCTATGTCCTGAGGTTGCGGGGTGGGTTGTGCGACTGCCTGGGCGGGCGAGCAAGATTGGGGCCGGGGCAGAGGGCGTTCTTTTTTGAAAAAGACGGGAGGAACGTTGAGTCCGGCTGTGGCAGGAGCTTCCTGGCGGGTTCGCTGGAAGGCAAGGCAAGCGGTTCTTTTTTGAAAAAAAGAACCAAGAAACCATTGTTCCCTGGGCGCGTGCTGCAGAACCATCGCACAGCAGGACCAAAAGTCTTTTGCTTCTTTGCTTCAGAAAAGAAGGCCTTGCTTGGCTTGCTACAGGGCGGCCTCCCCCCGCTCGCCGGTGCGGATACGGACCACCTCCTCGATAGCGGTGACGAAGATCTTGCCGTCGCCGATGCGGCCGGTGCGGGCGGCGGCGACGATGGCGTCGACCGCGCGCTCCACGGTGGCGTCGTCGCAGATCACCTCGATCTTCACTTTGGGCAGGAAGTCCACCACATACTCGGCGCCGCGGTAGAGCTCGGTGTGGCCTTTCTGGCGGCCGAAGCCTTTCGCCTCGATGACGGTCAGGCCCTGGAGGCCGACCTCGTGGAGCGCCTCCTTTACCTCGTCCAGCTTGAAGGGTTTGATCACTGCCTCGATTTTCTTCATTGGGCGCGCCTCCGGGACGGTCTTGTTTTGGGCGGATGTTGCATGTGGTGCGGGCCGAGGGCAACGCCGCGCCCGCCGGCGGCGCGGGCACGTGCGTGTTTCGGGCGAGACGCCGGCGTGTGCCTGTTTTGCGTGCATTTTGGCCACGAACCGTGTCGCGTGCGGGCGTTTGCCAGCCTGCCGGCGCCCGCCGCGCGCCCTGGAGGTCGACGCGATGAACACCCTGCTCTCCGCGGCCGGCACGACGATCTTCACGGTGATGTCGGCGCTGGCAGCGCGGCATGGCGCGATCAATCTGGGGCAGGGATTCCCGGACACCGACGGGCCGGCGGAGCTGCTGCAGGCGGCGGCCGACGCGCTGATGGACGGGCGCAACCAGTATCCGCCGCTGACCGGGGTTGCGGAGCTGCGCGAGGCAGTGGCCGGGGCGAACCAGCGGTTCTGGGGGCTGGACATCGACCCGGCGGCCGGCGTGGTGGTGACCAGCGGGGCCACCGAGGCGCTGACCGCCTGCCTGATGGCGACGCTGAACCCGGGCGACGAGATCGTGCTGATCGAGCCGTTGTACGACACGTATCTGCCGGTGGTACGGCTGCTGGGCGCGGTGCCGCGGCTGGTGCGGCTGGAGCCGCCGGACTGGGCGTTGCCGCGCGCGGCGCTGGCGGCCGCGTTCGGGCCGCGCACCCGGGCGCTGCTGCTGAACACGCCGATGAACCCGACCGGCAAGGTGTTCACCGCGGACGAGCTGGCGTTCCTGGCCGGGCTGGTGGTGCGGCACGACGCGGTGGCGATCTGCGACGAGGTGTACGAGCACCTGGTGTTCCCGCCGGCGCGCCATGTGCCGCTGATGAGTTTGCCCGGGATGGCGGAACGTTGTTTGCGAGTGGGCAGCGCGGGCAAGACGTTCTCGTTGACCGGGTGGAAGGTGGGTTACGTCAGCGGGCCGCCGGCGCTGACCGCGGTGGTGGCCAAGGCGCACCAGAACCTGACCTTCACCACGCCGCCCAACCTGCAGCGCGCGGTGGCCAAGGGGTTGGCGATGGAGGACGCGTATTTTGCGGGGTTGGCGGGCAGCCTGGCGGCCAAGTGCGCGCGGCTGAGCGCGGGGTTGTCGGCGATCGGGTTTCGCGTGCTGCCGGCGCAGGGGAGCTACTTCGTCACCGCGGATTACAGCGCGCTGGGGTTCGAGGGGGACGATTTGGCGTTCTGCCGGCACATCACCGAGCATGCCGGAGTGGCGGCGATTCCTGTGTCGGCGTTCTACGAGCGGGATGCGCCGCTTGGGTGGGTGCGGTTTGCGTTCTGCAAGAAGGACGAGGTGCTGGACGAGGCTTGTGCGCGGCTGGGGCGATGCTTCAAGAAAAGCTCGACGTTGGCGGCTGAGTAAGAAAGCAGTTCTTTTTTGAAAAAAAGAACCAAAAAACTTTTGTCTCCGCTGTCGCGCGCTCGCGGGAGAGAACCGCGACAGCCGCAATAAAAGCTTTTTGCTTCTTTTTCTCGAAAAAGAAGCGCTTTCTTACGCTTGCTTTCTTGACACCAAAGCCAGCACGCAAACACCCAGTACGGCCGAAACGATCGACCCGCAGAACACCGCCAGTTTCACGCTTTCCTGCAGCTCTCCATCGCGGAACGCCAGGTCGCCGATGAACAGGCTCATGGTGAAGCCGATGCCGCACAGCAACGACGCGCCGTAGAGCTGCGGGACGGTCATCCCCGCGGGCAGATGCAGCACGCCGAGCCGGCGCCCCAGCATGGTGGCGCCGAACACGCCGGCCTGCTTGCCGACGCACAGGCCCAGCAGCACGCCGAGGGGGGCGGGTCCGATCAGGCTCGACGGGTGGATTGCGTGCAGGTCCAGCCCCGCGTTGGCCAGGCCGAACACCGGCAGGATGACGTAGGCCACCAGGGGGGAGAGCGCGTGTTCCAGCCGGTCGGCCGCGTGGCGGGGCACCACCAGGGCGAGTGCGACGCCGGCCAGCGTTGCGTGGATGCCGCTGTTGAACACCAGCAGCCAGAGCGCGGCGCCGGCCACCAGGTAGGGCCACAGCGATTTGACGCCGGCGGAACGCAGCCCGAGCAGCGCCAGCCACAGTGCGGCGGCGGCGGCGAGGACCGCGCCGTGCAGGCCGTTGCCGTAGAACACCGCGATGACGGCGATGGCGCCGAGGTCGTCCAGGATGGCCAGGGCGGTGAGGAACACCCGCAGCGACAGGCCGGCGTGCCGGCCCAGCAAGCGCAGCACGGCGAGGGAAAAAGCGATGTCGGTGGCCACGGGGACGGCCCAGCCGCGCCTGGCGTGCGGGTCCGTGTGGGTGATGGCAAGGTAGATCAGGGCGGGGACGACCATGCCGCCGAGGGCTGCGATGCCGGGGGCGGCGATGCTGCGGGCGCTGGCCAGGCGGCCGCGGGTCACCTCGCGGCGGATCTCGAGGGCGGCGAGCAGGAAGAACAGGCTCATCAGCCCGTCGTTGACCAGGCTGTGCACGGGCAGGCCGATGCCGCGCGCGCCTATGAAGGTGTTGAGCAGCCTCGTGTAGGCGGGGGCGGCGGCGGAGTTGGACCAGATGAGGGCGGCGATGGAGGCGGCGATGAGGAAGAGGCCGCCGGCTGCCTCGCTGCGCAAGAAGGCGACGAGCGTGCCGGCCTGCCGGCGGACGATGTGGAGGACCATGTGCGGCGCAACGCTGGGCGTAGGTGCCACGTTTGGCGGAGTGGCTGGATATGACGGGGCGCGGGTGGGCAGGCTAGGCAAGCGGTTCTTTTTTGAAAACAAGAACCAAAAAACTTTTGTTCCCTTGGGCGCGCCGTGTTGAACGGTTCGCGACAGCCAGACCAAAGTCTTTTTGCTTCTTTTTCTTCAGAAGAAGGCCTTGCTTGGCTTGCCTGCATGCGCACCAACGACTTCGCGCAAGCCTGGCAGATCAGCGACAGAGTGCTCGCCGCCCGCGACCCGGCCACCCGAGACGACCCCGGTGTGCCCTACCACCTCCGATGGGTGTGGGACGGCACGAAGCCGGACGGCCGCCGCGTGCTGGTGCGCTGCTATCACGGCCTGGGCGACACGTTGCAGTTCGTGCGTTTCCTGCCGGCGCTGCGCGCGCGGGCGGCGCATGTGACGCTGGAGGTGCAGCCGGAGCTGTGCGGGTTGCTCGCCGGCGTGCCGGGGGTGGACCGGCTGATGGCGTTCGACACGGCGCGGCCGCTGCCGCGCTCGGCGTGCGACGTGGAGGTGATGGAGCTGGCGCACATGCTGCGGGTGGCGCCTGGGGAGGTAGCGGTGCCTTACCTGGCGGTGCCGGCGGGGCGGCTGGCGCGCGGACGGCGGCGGGCGGGCGGCAGGGTGGCGCTGTGCTGGCAGGCAGGCGGTTGGGACCCGGCGCGCTCGGTGCCGTTGGGCGAGCTGCTGGCGGTGGTGGGGCCGGTAAAGCGGCGCTGCGTCAGCCTGCAGCGCGGGCCGGCGGCAGTGGAGGCGGGTGCTGCGTGGTTCAGCAACGCCGGAGATTGCGATACCGATCTGGTGGAGACCGCGGCGCTGATTTGCGGTGCGGCGCAGGTGGTGACGGTGGACACGGTTGTGGCGCATCTGGCTGGCGCGCTGGGGTGCCGTGCCACGGTGCTGCTGAAGGACGACGCGGACTGGCGATGGCCTGTGGATGGTGCCGCCTCGGTCTGGTATCCCGCGTTGAATTTTCTGCGTTTTCGGCAAATCGGCTGCTTTACTTTCGACGGTTCTGCCCGTGATACTGTGGCAAGCAATTTGCAGGCATGCGTCGAGCGGCCGCGTGAGAGTGCATGACATGCCGCGTCCGCCCACCCCTGCCCGCCTGCTGACCGCGCTGGCCCTGCTGGCCGCAACGCCGTGCCTGGCGACTCCGCCGGCGGTCGACCAGACAACCAGCGAGTTGGCTCAAGGTCAGCCTGCGCGGCTGCCGCGTCTTCGCCCGCCGGTGGGCACCGCCGTGGCCAGCCATCCGCAGACGGTGTCGCTGCTTGTGCGGAACGGCTACGGCGTGCCGCCGCCGCGGCCGGTAGCCGCCGGCGCATCGGCTGCAGACCCGCTTGCACCCGATGTCGCCGCCGCGTTTGCCAGCCTGCACAGCGCGCTGCTGCGCGACGTGCCCGGCATCCAGATGCCCGCGCGCCACGCGGCGGCCGACGCGGCGGAGCGCGCAGTGGCGCTGCTGCACATCGCCAACCAGACGGTGGCCACGCCGCAGATGGTGGTGGTGGTGGACCGCAACCCGGCCGTGGAGCGGTTGTACCTGATGTTGGCGCAGCCCGGCGGGGCGGAACGCTGGCGGGTGATGGGCGCGTCGCACGTCTCCACCGGGCAAGCGGGGCGGGTGGACTACTACATCACGCCGGTGGGCGTGTTCCTGCATTCGGACGCCATCCTGGATTTCCGCGCGCTCGGGACGTTCAACGAACACCACATCCGCGGCATCGGCATCGCCGGCATGCGGGTGTGGGATTTCGGCTGGCAGTGGGCGAAGAAGGGCTGGCACATCGACGGCGAAGGCGGCGACATCCGGCTGCAGATGCACGCGACGGACCCGAAATACCTCGAAGGGAGGCTCGGGCGCCCGGCGTCCGAGGGGTGCGTGCGGGTGTCCACCGCGTTGAACCGCTTCATGGACCACAACGGGGTGCTGGACGCGGATTACGAGCGGGTGGCGGAAACGGACCCGCGCTACAAGGCGCTGCTGACCGGGGCGCACACGCCAACGCCGCTGGCGGGGCGGTTGTTGGTGGTGGTGGATAGCTCGCTGCCGCAGGATACGCCGCCGACACAGGCGAGCCGGCCGGCGGATTGGCCGAGCCCGCAGGCAGCGTCGGTGGCGGCTGCGGTGCCGGATGATGCGCCTGGGGTGGATGCGACGGCTGGGGCGGCGGGGAAGTAAGCAAGCAAGCGGTTCTTTTTTGAAAAAAAGAACCAAAAAACTTTGGTCTCTTGGGTGTGACGGCTGAGTTGCTCCACGGAACTGGTGGCGGGGCGGGTCCGTTCAGGTGGCCTCGCCTACAGGAGCAACCATGCCAGACAAGAACGAGCATACCGGCCGCTTTGGCGGGCCGGGCAGCAGCCACCAGGACCGTGAGCACCCGGGCAAGAACCACCAGGAGACCGGTCACAAGAAAGGCGGCGGACATCCGGGGTCGGAGGCCGAGCACAGCAAGGATACCGGCGGTGACGATGCCGGCGGTGGGCACCACTATCGCGAGCATGGGCGGACTTAGGCCCGGAACAGACGGATTTCGCGACCTAGGGTTGATTGTCGTGGCGGCCGACCCTTGGGACTTTCTCATGCCTCATGCCCGAGCTTGGCCGCCAGCTGGCCTGGCGCCTCGCTTGGGCTGACAGTGGAGGTAGCTTCATCTTCGCGCTCGCTGCACGCATGACGCGGACGGCTTTGCTAACTAATTCGGCAGGGCGAGTCGCCTCAAGGACCTCAGTCTTGAGAGTACCCCGGGAAACGCCGAAGCTCTTCTTCGTTAAGCAAATCCCTGATCTCGTAATAGTCTCGTATGATCGTTTCGGTGGATTGTGGGACAAACGTCCGCCGCGACGTCGCCAAGACGACCGCGACCGCGTCGAGGGTCTCAGACTTAATGGGTCCGGCACGCATCAACGGAGCGCCATCCTCTGCCGGTGACCTCAAGCTGACACTACGGCTTTCTTTGGAACCAGCACGTTGACGCCGAAAGCAAGGCACGCGGTATTCCCCAAGAATACGAACATTTCGCCTCTCGCGCGCATGCGTTTGCGAGGCATGTCGTTCAGCTGTCCGCGACAGCCGCAATAGAAGCTTTTTGCTTCTTTTTCTCGAAAAAGAAGGCGCTTGCTTTCTTCCTTCCTTCCATTTCTCTCTCCGCTCTCCAACCTGGGTCGTACGGAGGAGCGTGGCTGGCCGAAGTAGCAGCGAAGGCCCGGGCATAGTGGGTGCCTGGATGCGGGCGCCCTGCCCTGCCGTTTCGTCCCCATTGGTAACCGGGCGGACCGGGTGGCATGCTGGGCGGGTCACGCCAGACCGGGGACCAACTCCGGCCAGAAGCTGACGGAGACGCAAGCCATGTCTGAAGACCTGCTGTTCCACGTCAAGCCCGCCACTGCCATCGATGCGAGCGTGGATGCCGCGCACCTGCGCCTGATGGTCAACCACGCGGCGCGGGACCCGGACCATTTCTGGGCCGAACAGGCGCGCCGGCTGGACTGGATGCGGTTTCCGGAGGTGATCAAGAACACCAGCTTCGAAGGCGACGTGCAGATACGCTGGTTCGAGGACGGCACGCTGAACGCGTCGGCGACGTGCCTGGACCGCCACCTTGCCGAGCGTGGCGATCAGGTGGCGATTATCTGGGAGGGCGACGACCCCGCGGCCTCGCAGAAGATCACCTACCGCGACCTGCACGAGCGGGTGTGCCGGCTGGCCAACGCGATGAAGCAGCTCGGCGCGAAGAAGGGCGATCGGGTTTCGATCTACCTGCCGATGGTGCCGGAGGCGGCGGTGGCCATGCTGGCCTGCGCGCGGATCGGGGCGATCCATTCCGTGGTGTTCGGCGGGTTCTCGCCGGACAGCCTGGCCAATCGGATACAGGATTGCGGGTCCACCATGCTGATAACCGCCGACGAGGGGCGGCGTGGCGGGCGGAGTGTGGCGTTGAAGACCAACGCGGACGCCGCGGTGGCGCAGTGCCCGACGGTGGCCAGCGTGATCGTGGTGGCGGTGACCGGGGCGGACGTGCCGATGCAGGCGGGACGCGACCACGGCTACGCGGCACTGGTGGCGGCGGCCTCGCCGGACTGCCCGCCGGAGGAGATGAGCGCCGAGGACCCGCTTTTCATCCTGTATACCAGCGGCAGCACCGGCAAGCCGAAAGGGGCGCTGCACACCACCGGCGGCTACATGGTCTGGGCGAGCTTCACCCACGAGCTGGTGTTCGACTACCGGCCGGGCGAGGTGTTCTGGTGCACCGCCGACGTGGGCTGGGTGACCGGGCACACCTACATCGTGTACGGGCCGCTGGCCAATGGCGGCACCACGGTGATGTTCGAGGGCGTGCCGACATATCCCAGCAGCGCGCGGTTCTGGGAGGTAATCGACAAGCACGGTGTGAACATCTTCTACACCGCGCCGACCGCGATCCGCGCACTGATGCGCGAGGGGGATGCGCCGGTGAAGACCACGTCGCGCAAGTCCCTGCGGCTGCTGGGCAGCGTGGGCGAGCCGATCAACCCGGAGGCCTGGTTGTGGTACTACCGCGTGGTGGGCGACGAACGTTGCCAGATCGTGGACACCTGGTGGCAGACGGAGACCGGCGGCATCCTGATCAGCCCGGTGGCCGGCGCCGTGGCGCTGAAGCCCGGCTCGGCCACCTTCCCGCTGCCGGGGGTGAAGCCCGTGCTGGTGGACGCGGAGGGGGTCGAACTCGAGGGGGCAGTGGAAGGCAACCTCTGCATCACCGATAGCTGGCCGGGGCAGATGCGCACCGTGTTCGGCGACCACGAGCGCTTCGTGCAGACCTACTTCACCACGTATCCGGGGAAATACTTTACCGGCGACGGGGCGCGGCGTGACGCGGACGGCTACTGGTGGATCACCGGGCGGGTGGACGACGTGATCAACGTCAGCGGCCACCGCATGGGGACTGCCGAGGTGGAGAGCGCGCTGGTGAGCAACCACAACGTGGCAGAGGCCGCGGTGGTGGGCTTTCCGCACGACGTGAAGGGACAGGGGATCTACGCCTACGTGACGCTGAAAGACGGGGTGGAGCCGACGGACGTGTTGCGCAAGGAGCTGGTGGCGTGGGTGCGGCGCGAGATCGGGCCGATCGCCGCACCCGACGCGATACAGTGGGCGCCGGGGCTGCCGAAGACGCGCAGCGGCAAGATCATGCGGCGGATCCTGCGCAAGATTGCGGCTAACGAGGTGGATGGGTTGGGGGACACGTCGACGCTGGCGGACCCGGGGGTGGTGACGGAGTTGGTTGAGAACCGGGTGGGGTGAGGAAGAGGCTGGGCAAGCGCTTCTTTGAAAACAAGACGCAAAAAACGTTCGGTCTCGCTGACACGCTGGTGAGGCGGTCGTGGCCTCGGACGGGTGACTGCGCTTGCGGGTGGCAACGGCAGTCGTGCTCAGTGACTGGTTCAAGAGCGTGAACGATGTAGTCGGTTCGATCATGCCAGCGCGCGCTATGCTGGCATGTGTCCGAACGGGTGATCGCGTGCGGCTGGGGCGGCGTTGCATGACCGACGTTGAAGGTGGCGCTGCAGGGCAGTGGAGCCTGTTCTGTCGAGGGTTCCGTCTGCGTCGGGCTGCCCACCCGCTACGCCTCTTTTCGCGCTGTGGCGCGCACGAGTTTCCCGACCAACGGCGCCGCCCCAAGGCGTTCTCTAGCCCCCGCCAGCCCCTGCGTCCGGAGAAAGAAGCAAACCATCTGCATCCCGCTGAAACGCGTCGGTTCAGCCGTCCGCGACAGCGGAGACAAAAGTTTTTTGCTTCTTTTTCTCGAAAAAGAAGGCCTTGCTTGCCCAGGGCTGATGCCCGGCCGGCCTCGCCAACGATCCTCGCGTGAACGTTCAGGCCGGTGACGAAAACAACCTAAAGTAGTAGCTCGCCTGAAGACCTCGCGTTATGATACGTTCGCAGCCCAAAACGGAGTGCGAACGATGTGGTCTCGCGCGCTTGCCTTCCTGCTTGCCACCGGTGCCGTCTGTGTCCAGCCGGCCCTTGCCCAGACGGCAAGCGGGCCTTCCATCGTTGTCTCGCCCGCCGCCGGTCAGCATCCGATCAGCCCCTACATTTACGGCATGGCCAATTACGGCGTCTCGCCCGCCTACCAGCAGGCGGCCCGCCTGTCCGTGCTGCGCTGGGGCGGTGACGGCGCCACGCGCTACAACTGGCAGGTGGACAGCAGCAACGCCGGCTTCGACTGGTTCTTCATGGGCGGCGACGGCAACGCCAACCCAGTGCCCAGCGCCGGCCCGGACGCGCTGGTCCGTGCCGACCAGGCGACCAAGTCGGCCACCCTGCTGACCATACCGGTCATCCCCTACATCAACAATTCCGCAGCCTGGAGCTGCAGCTTTCCAGTGAACGGCACGCCCACCGGCCAGCCCAGCTACGGCGCCCAGCAAGCCAGCAACCCCTACGTGTTTCCCGCCGGCGAGACGTGCGGCAACAGCATCGCCCCGGCAGGCGCACAGCTGACCGACACCGACGTTCTGGCAAACAACCAGGCCAACACGCCGGCTTTCCAGAAAGCCTGGGTGGCCCACCTGGTCAGCACCTTCGGCACTGCCAACAAGGGTGGCGTGCGCTTCTACCAGCTCGACAACGAACCGCTCGGCTGGGGCAACACGCACCGCGACGTGATGCCGAATGGCGCGAGTTACGCCACCATCGCCAGCCTCGGCGAGTCCTACGCACTCGCCGTCAAGCAGCAGGATCCGTCGGCGCAGATACTCGGCCCGTCGGACTTCACGCTGGGCGGCTGGGTCGGCACACCGTCGGCACAGAACAACCTCTATGCCGGGCAATACTATTTGCAGCAGATGTCCGCGTTCGGCGCCGCGCATGGGCGGCGCGTGCTGGATTATTTCGACGAGCACTACTACTTCAATTTCACCGACGCGGCTAGCCAGCTCGCCTCCACGCGCACGCTGTGGGACCCCACCTACAACGGCGGCACCTGGGTGGAGCAGTATGATTTCGACGGCCCGATGATGCTGCTCCCGCGGTTCCGGCAATGGATCGCGCAGTATTACCCCGGCACCAGGCTCGCCATCTCGGAATACTCGATCGATTCCGGCAACGGCCTGATCACCGACGCGCTGGCAGAAGCCGACGTGCTGGGAATCTTCGGTTGGCAGGGCGTGGACCTGGCCACCATGTGGAACCCGCCCTCGCCTACTGCGCCAATCGCGTTCAGCTTCCTGCTGTATCGCAACTTCGACGGCGACGGCTCAAGCTTTGGCGGCACCTCCGTGCAGGCCAGCAGCGCCGACCAGGGCTCGGTGTCCGCTTACGCGGCGTTGCGCAACGCGCGGACGCTGACGCTGGTGCTGATCAACAAGACGGCCGGCGCGTTGGCAACACCAGTCACCGTGGCCGGACAGACTGGCAACGCGAGCGCGCAGGTCTACAGCTATAGCGGTGCAGACCTGACGGCGATCCACAGGCAGGCGAACGCCGCGTTCAGCGCGGGCGCTGCGACGGTGAACTTGCCGGCTTATTCGATGAACATGCTTGTGGTGCCGATGAAGTAGTAGAAACCGGCCTGAAGGTTGACCGTTCCCAAGCAAGCAAGGCCTTCTTTTCTGAAGAAAAGAAGCAAAAGACTTTTGTCTCCGCTGTCGCGGTCCTTTCCGGAGAGCGCGCGACAGCGGAGTCAAAAGTTTTTTGGTCCGCGGATTCAACTTTGAAACGCATAAAGGGTAGCCTTCCCGACCGCCACTAAGGGGCGTGTCTAGACTTCCGGCAAGGGGGTCTGGATGGGCAAGCATTTGACGGCGGAGCAACGCTGTGAGCTGGCGGCGTTGCATGAGGCTGGTCTGACGCAGGCGGCGATGGCGATGCGGATTGGCGTCAGCCAGTCGGCCGTCTGCCGCGAGTTGCAGCGCAACGGCGGTGCCGGCGGCTACTGCTCCGGGCTGGCGCAGGACGCGGCAACGCGGCGTCGGTCGGCGGCCAGCAGCTTTGCGCGCAAGATGACGCCGGCGGTGGTCAAGCTGATCGAAGCCAAGCTGAGGCGGCAGGAATGGAGCCCGCAGCAGATCAGCTCCTGGCTGGCGCAGACGCAGCAAACCTGCATCAGCCACGAGCGCATCTACCAGCACATCTGGGCCGACAAGCGCGCCGGCGGCACGCTGTTCCAGCAGCTGCGGCGCACTGGCAAGCGCTACAACAAGCGGGGCGGCAAGCTGGCCGGGCGCGGCATCATCCCTGGCCGGATCGACATCGATCAAAGACCGGCCATCGTGGACCAGCGCGTGCGCATCGGCGATTGGAAGGTCGACACCATCATCGGCGCCCGCCAGCAAGGCGCCATTCTCAGCCTGGTGGACCGCGTCTCGCGCTACACCCTGCTGCATAAGCTGCACGCCGCCCAGGCCGAACCCGCAAGCCGCGCCATCATCGCCAAGCTGCGACGCCACAGCGCACGCGTGCACACCATCACCGCCGACAACGGCAAGGAATTCGCCCTGCACGCCCGTGTCGCGCGCCGGCTGGCGGCCAACTTCTACTTCGCCAAGCCGTATCACGCCTGGGAACGCGGCCTGAACGAGAACACCAACGGACTGGTCCGCCAATATTTTCCAAAAGGCACCAGCTTGGCCACCATCACCCCGGCCGCCGTCCTGCGCGTGCAAAACAAACTCAACTCGCGCCCACGCAAGGTCCTCGGCTACAAGACCCCACACGAGGTCTTCTTCGCCCCTTAGTGGCGGTCGGGAAGGCTTACCCTTTATGCGTTTCAAAGTTGAATCCGCGGTTCTTTTTTTCAAAAAAGAACTGCTTGCTTTCTACGAGAAAGCATCAACGCCAGTTGTTATAAGCAAGCGGTTCTTTTTTGAAAAAAAGAACCAAAAAACTTTTACAACTGCTGTCGCGGAGTCTCCGGCAACGTGTACCCAGCGAACAAAAGTTTTTTGGTTCTTTTTTTCAAAAAAGAACCGCTTGCTTGCTTGCCTACGTCCCGACCGCCCGCGCAATCAGCGCCTCGTAGTTCCTAATGTACACATCCATGTCCAGGTTAGCCTCCGCCCAGGCCCGCGCGCCGGCGCGCATGCGCGCCGACAGTGCCTGATCTTCGAGCACCTCCAGCACGCGGTCAGCAATTGTTTCGGGTTGCAGGAACGTGGCCAGCCGGCCGCTGACGCCGTCGGTGACGAACTCGCGCACCGGTGCCGTGTCGCTTACCACCAGCGCGCAGCCGGTGGCCATTGCCTCGCGCAACGACCACGAGGCGACGAAAGGGTAGGTCAGGTAGACGTGCGCGTCGGAGCGTTGCAGCAGTTTGACGTAGGTGTCGTAAGGGACGCGGCCGGCAAAGTGCACGCGCGACAGGTCGAGACGGCCGGCGAGTTCGTCCTGCATGTGTTCGCGCCAGGTGCCGGCGGCGGGTTTGGCGCCGTAGCTGACGCCGTCGCCGCCCACCAGGATCACCCGTGCGTCCGGGCGCGCGTGCAGGATGCGCGGCAGGGCGCGCATGAACACGTGGAAGCCGCGGTACGGTTCGAGGTCGCGCACCACGTAGGTGACGAGCTTGTCCGCGGGGGCGACCTTGTAGCCGCCAAGGGTGACGGTGCGGCGGCGCAGGTCCGGGTTGGGCCGGCAGATGTCGAGGTTCACGCCCTCGCGCAGTACGGCGATCTTGTTGCGCGCCCAGTTCGGGTAGGTGCTGTGCTGGAAATCCGTGGGCGTCTGGCCCAGTCCGGGGTTGTTCAGCGCGATCAGGTTGACGACGTTTTTGGTGCGGATGCGTGCCGACATGTCTGGTCCCGGCGGGAACTCCGGGTCGAAGCCCACGTCGAAACCGTGCAGGTTGTAGTAGAATTCCTGGTAGCCGAGCAGCGGCGTGTCCGGCCAGACGTCGTTGATGTGCAGCAGCTCGCCCCAGCCGTGATGGCCGATGATGACGTCCGGCGTGAAGCCGAGCGTCTTGAGGTTCTCGCAGGAGCGCACGACGAGTTCCGCGCGTGACAGCGCAAGGTCGATCTCGCGCGCGTTGGGCAGGGTGTTCTGGCCCGGGTTGCGCGGCTGCGGGCGGAGGATTTTGCGCACGCCGGCGAGCTGGTTGCGCGGCGCTTCGGTCAGGAACAGCAGGTCGTGCGTGTTTTGCGCTGCCAGGTGGCGCAGCAGGTGCAGGTACTGGGCCGGGAAGTTCTGGTGGACGAAGAGGTACCTCATGCCGGGCTCGGGCAAGCAGGCAAGACCTTCTTTTCTGAAGAAAAGAAGCAAAAGACTTTTGGTCCGGCTGTCGCGGAGTTTCCTTCAGCGTACACCCAAGAGACTAAAAGTTTTTTGGTTCTTTTTTTCAAAAAAGAACTGCTTGCTTACTTTTTCTCCCGCGTCTTCCGCTTTGGCACCACCGCGCGGGCCGGCTTTGCCGCAGGTTCCGGCTCAGCCGCATCCTCGCGCGGCACCAGCTTGATGTTGAACGCCTCCAGCGGCGACATGCTGTCCGCTTGGCACGGCTCGCCGTTGTCCAGCGGGCCGACGCGGGTGCCATCCACGAAGCTGGCTTCCACCACGCAGTCGAACCGCTCGGCCGCCTCGCCGCGCAGGCGCATGCGCAGGCCCAGGATGGGCAGGCTCATTCCGCGGCTGCCGCAATACTGGCCGCCCTCGGCCCAGGGGCTCAGCCAGCCGCGGCCCAGCACGGCCTGGTATTCGATGTCGGCGGGGCCCACCGGGCTTTTGGGGGAGACCGCGAAACCTTCGATCCACGCCTTGCTGCCGGGCGCGCCCATCCACTCGCCGAGCGTGGTGAGGACGTCGCCGCGGCCCTGTATGTGGGCCACCATCTCGGCAGCCTTGGTGGCCTCACCACTGGTCTGCGACGCGCCGGCGGGCGTGTTCTGGGGCAGCGCCTGGGGTGCAACCTTCTGCTGGGCAGTCTGCGGCGTGCCCGTGGCGGCTGGCGCTTGGCCAGGTGCGCCGGCCGGGCGGGATGCGTTGGCGGGGCTTGGCAATGCTTGCGGCTGTGCCGGCTGGGGTGCTGCGGCCGGCACGCCCAGCGGCGGCAGGGCGGTGGCTTCGGCCAGGCGCAGGATCTGCAGCTTGGGCGCCTCGGCGGTGGTGTTGGGCGCCTGGTAGATGGTGACCAGGATCTGCGCCGGGCCGCGGGTGACGCGCACCAGAGCCGCACCGTTCCAGCCGCCCAGCCAGCCGTCGTCGCGGAAGCTGGTGATGGTGACGGCGTCCGGGCGGAACACCGGGCCGGGCGGCAGGGAGACGCGCACGCCGGGCAGGCCGGTGCCGGCGTCCGGCAAGGCGCTGCCGGGCGCGTTGAAGATGCAGAACAGGCCGGAATCCAGCGTCATCAGGTTGGCCGAGACCTTCAGCTCGGTGACAACGCGCTGCATGGGCTTGGAGGCGGGCGCGCCGGTTATGGCCTGGGTTTTCTGGTCGCTCACTCGGTCGGCTCCAAGAAAGAAAAGGAAGCAGTTCTTTTTTGAAAGAAAGAACCAAAAAACTTTTGTTCCCTTGGATGCGTCGGGGTGAAACGAGTTGTTTCAGCTTGCGGCGACAGCGGGGTCAAAACTTTTTTGCTTCTATTTTTCAAAAAAGAAGGCCTTGCCTTACTAATCCGCTTCGCCGCAAAGCCGCAACAGCGCGTCGCAAACAACCGCCGGTGGTAGTCCCAGCGGCAACACCCAACCCCGGCCGGCGCTGCGCACCCGCTCGGCCGGCGTGCCGATATCGAACACTGCGGCAGACAGCCCGGCCGACCAGGCATCGCTCAGCGCGTAGCACCAGGTCTCCGGCCAGATCGAGGGCAGGAACGCCAGCTGCGCGCGCTGCGCCTCGATGAGGCTGGGCGCCTCGTTGCGGGTGAACTCGCCGGTGATGAAGACGCGGCCGGTGGCCATCAGCGTGTCGTCGTCCTCGGTGTAGCCGATGACGGTGAAAGCGAGGTTAAGAGCGCGGGCGGCGGCGTCGCGCGCGCAGGCCAGCAGCACGTCGTAGCCTTTTTCCTGGCCGATGGCGCCGATCACCGCGACGCGGACGGGGCCGGCGGTGCGGCGGACCACGCTGGCGGGGGCGTAAGGCGGGTCGGCCTCCCAGGGCTGGATGGTCGGGCAGACGGCGGGTGCGTGGCGGACGACGCGGCGGGCGACGTCGGCAGAGGGGACGATGACGGCGCGGGCGCGGGCGAGGTCGGCGGCGCTGCGGCGACGCAGCTCGGCGGGCGCGACCGGGTCTTCGATGCCGCGGCCCCAGGTGGCCAGGCAGGCCTCGCAGGTGGCGGGTTCGGCTTCGCCGCAGAAGCGGCCCTGCCCGGTGGTAAACGAGAGGCGGGCGCAGAACCAGGCGTAGTCGTGCACCCAGGCGTCATACGGGATGGCCAGGCCGGCGATGACGCCGAGAATGGCGTGATGGTGGCCGAGCAGGTGATGCAGCTCGGCGCGGATGGGGCGGGCGGGGCGCAGCAGGCGGATCAGCGCGCCGGTCTCGCGCGGCAGCTCGAAAACCAGGTTGGGGGTGGGCTCGTCGGGGGCGCTGACCTCGCACAGGCCGTCCACGGCGCGCAGCAGAATGGGGGTGGCACCTTCAGCGGCGATGGCGTGGGCGCGTTCGGCGACGATGCGGGCGGTGCCGCCGCCGCCGCCATGGGTGACCAGCAGGACGGCGCCGCTGGCGGCCGGGCGGTTGGTGCCGGGGGTGGCAGGGTGGTCGGGGCCGCGCGTGGCCGGCCGGTCGGCGCCGGTGGGGGCTGGGCGGTTTGCGCCGGTGGCGGCTGGGCGATCGGCGCCGGTGGCGGCCGGGCGGTCGGCGCCGGGGACGTTTGGGCGGTTGGCGCCGGTGGCGGCCGGGCGGTCGACACTTCTGGGGGCTGTGCGGTCGGCGAAGCGGGCGGCGTCGAGTCGGCGGCGGGCGGCGGCGAGCGGGTCGGCGGCGATGTGGGCGGCGATGCGGGCGCGGTAGGTGGGGTAGCGCTGGTCCAGGATGGCGAGGTTGCGGCGCAGGAGCTGGGCGCCGGCGCCGCCGAACGAGACGCCGCCGAGATGGGCCACGAACGTGGCGGGGACGGCGATGTGGCGCCAGCCGAGGGCACGGGCGCGTTCCGTGAAATCGTTTTCCTCGCCGTAGCCCTGGGCGAAGGTGGCCTGGTCGAGCAGGCCGGTCTCCGCCAGGCAGTCGGCGCGGACGAACATGCAGAAGCCGTGGGCGGTGGGGACGTCGACCGGGGGGCCGGGGTTGGCGTGGGCGGCGAGGCTGGCCAGGCGGCGGGTCTCAGTCAGGGTGGGCGCCGGGTTGCCGCCGTCCGGGTCGGGGTAGCTGAAGATGCTCGCCTCGTTGGACAGCGGGGTGGCGGTGCCGATGTCCGGCGCGCTGCAGGCGGCGTCACGCAGGGTCTCGAGCCAGAGGGGGGCGACCAGGGTGTCGCTGTTGAGCAGTATGACGTGGTGGCCGGGGGCGGCGGAGAGGCCGGCGTTGGCGGCGGCGGGGAAGCCGAGATTGCGGGTGGGGTGGGGGCGCAGGAGGTGGATGCTTCCCGCCTGGGCGAGGCGGTCCAGTGCTTCGGCGAGGTCCGGGTCGGGGGTGTTGTCGTCCACCACGGTGAGGCGGTGGGGGGGGGCCAGGGTGGCCAGGACGGCAGCGATGCAGTCGAGCGTGGTGCGCAGGCCGCGGTAGACGGGAATGACGACGTTGACCGGGAGGGCGGGGTCCGGGACGTGCTTGGATAGCTGCCGGGGTGGGGTGAGTGCTTGGGGGGCGTCGGTCGGGTGGGGGAACGGCGGGGGAGCGTCGTGCGGATGCGGGATGGGCGCGGCGTCGGGCGGAGGTGGGGCGGATGCGGCGTCGGCCGCATGCAAGGCGCTTGCGGCGTCGGTTGAGGGCGGGACGGAAGCGGCGCCGGTGGCGGACAGGGAGGATGCGGGTTGGACGGTAGACGTCGCCGAGCGTGGCGCGGGGCTGTCGGGCGGCAACGGGCTGCCGAGGAGGTCGCGCCCGTCCGGGCCAACGACGTGGATGGTGAGGTGGAGGGGCACGTCACAGGCAAAGCCGCGCGGGCGGGCGAGCGGGGTGGTGCCGTCGATGGTCGCCGTCGGCTCGGTGGCTGTCAGGCGGGCGAGCTCGCTGCCTGTTTCGCTCAGCACGCGCAGTTCAGGGTCGGCGTCAGGGGCGGCGGGGTGCCAGGCATGACCGGTGACGCGGCTGCCGTGGCGGCGCACCATGCCCTCCGTCCGGGTGATCGCGGCGAGCGAGATGGGCGAGCCGAGGAGCGGTTCGCCGTGGCGCAGCACGTCGAGCCGGCGGGCGGTGCGCCAGTGCGGCGGCAGGCTGCGGGGATCGTGCGGGTCCGAGGGGTGCGCGTCTTGCGGCGAGAGGAGGCGCGTGTCCTGCGGATCCGGGCGGGGGGCGTTTTGCGGGTCCGGGCGGCGCGCGTCTTGCAGAGAGAGAAGGCGCGTGTCCTGCGGACCCGGGCGGCGAGCGCCTTGCGGATCCGGGCGGCGCGCGTCTTGCAGCGGAAGGGGGCGGGTGTCCTGCGGGTTCGGGCGGCGGACGTCTTCCGGGTCCGGGCGGCGCGTCTCTTTCGGCGGGAGAAGGCGGGTGTCCTGCGGATCCGGGCGGCGGACGTCTTCAGGGTCCGAGCAGCCGGCGTCTAGCGGGGCCAGGCGGCCTGTGGCCTGCGGCAGACAGCGCGCGTGCTGTGTGGGGCCGGAGGTTGCGGCGCCGTCCAGCAGCAGCTCGAGCTTGGCGGGGTCGGCCCCCAGCAGCCTGAAGCCGGCGCCCAGGCCGCACCAGCCTTGCGGGCCGGCGAGCTGGTCGGCAAGCCTCGCCAGGGCTGCGTCGACCGCGTTGGTGGACAGCGCAGTGGCGACGGCCTCCCGCGCGGCCTGCACATCGCCGGTTGCAACGTGGCAGGCGGCCAGGCCGGCCCAGCACTCGGGGGAGCCGAACCGCCGTGCCATGTCGGCGAACAGCGGGGCGGCAGCGGCGGGCTCGCCGGCCTGCAGGCGGCGCCACGCCAGGGCAAAACGCAGGTTCTGGTCCGAGGGAGCCAGGCGGTGGGCGCGGTCGAGCCAGGGAAGGGCGGCTCGCGCGTCGCCTTGATCGGCCAGGGCCTCGCCTTGGCGCCAGGCTGCATGGGCGCGGGCGGTGAGCGGGGCCAGGTCCAGGGTTGGCTTGGGGCGGCGCCTGGGGACGCGAGAGGAGATCAAGCAAGCGGTTCTTTTTTGCAAAAAAGAACCACAAAACCTTTGTCTCTGAGGTGCGCGCCGGCGGAGAACTCCGCGACGGCGCGGATCGGCGTTCCGTGATACTTTTCAAAAAAGAACAGATGCTCGCCTATTGCAGGGCAGGCCGAAGCTCCGATGCCAACTGGTTCAGATCGTAGCTCGCCTCCTCCACACCGGCCGCCTTCGCGCGCTCCAGCCAGACGCGCGCCTCGCGCGGCTCCATTGCCCCGCCGAGGCCGCGTGCCAGAAAACGGCCCAGCATCATCTGCGCGTGGGCGTGGCCCTTCTCCGCGGCCAGGCGATACCAGCCGCGCGCCTCGCTGCGGTCTTCCGGCACCTCGTGGCCGCCGCCCAGCATGGCGCCGACGGCGAACATGGCGCCGACATGGCCCTGCTCGCCGGCGCGGCGGAACAGGCGCAACGCTTCGGGGTGGTCCTTCGGGCCGCCGGTGCCGTTCAGCGCCATTTCGGCGACCGCGACCTCCGCGTCCAGCATGCCGGACGCGGCGGCGCGCGCGATCCACACGCGGCCCTCCGCCGGGTCCGGCTCTATGCCGCGGCCCTCGGCCAGCATGCGGCCGTACCAGTATTGAGCGTTGACCACGCCGTCGGCGGCGCGGCGCAGCCAGAGCATGGCGCGACGGTCGTCACGCTCCACGCCCACGCCCTCGGCCAGGCAGACGCCCAGGTTGAAAGCGGCCACCAGGTCGCCGGAGCCGGCCGCCTGCTCGAACAGCTCGCGGGTGCGCTGGCCGTCCTCGTTCGAGCCGGCGCCGGAGAGCAGCAGGTTGGCCAGATCGGCCTGGGCCTGGCGGTCGCCGCCCTCGGCGGCGCGGCGGAACCAGCGGCCGGCTTCCTCCGGGTCGCGGTGCACGCCGGCGCCGGTCAGGAATAGCAGGCCCAAGGCGCGGGCGGCGGCGGCGTGGCCGGCTTCGGCGGCGCGGTTGTACCAGATGGCGGCTTCGGCGTAGTTCGGCGGCAGGTCGCCGCCGCGGGCGTAGATGTCGCCGACCAGGGCGGCGGCCTCGCGGTCGCCGGCATTGGCGGCGCGGCGCAGCCAGGATTCGCCCTCGACAGGGTTGCGCGGCACGCCGCGGCCTTCCAGCAAGGCGAGACCCCAGCGCGCCTGGCCGCTGCGGACGTTCTTCTCGGCGGCGGCCTTGTAGAAGGTGGCGGACTTTTCGATGCTGGGGGCGACGCCGGCGCCGCGCTCGTGCATCACGCCGAGCAAATACAGCGCGGTGGGCAGGCCGGAATCGGCCGCCTTTTTCAGCACCGAGGCGGCGGCGGCGTGGCCCTCGTGGTCGGTGGCCGAGCGCAGCAGGGATAGGCCGCGGCCGAGGTGGCCCTGCGGGCAGTTTGCCGCCGCCGAACGGTCGTACCACTGGTCGGCCTCGGCGAGGTTGCGCAGGTCGTCCGGGCCGGACGTTAGTATGTAGCCGAGCAGGGCCTGGGCTTCCGCCGAGCCGCCCTCGGCACCCTGGCGGGCCCACTTCATGGCGGCGGGGAAGTCGGGCTCGTCAGTGGCAGGGCCCACGCCCCGGATGAACAGCGGGCTGCCGGGGGTGGCCTTGGTGCCCTTCCCGGCCAGTCCGTAGAGGAACAGCGTGGCGAGCAGGGTCTGGGCTTCGACCCAGCCGGCCTGGGCGGCGCGTTCCAGCCAGGCTGCGCCGTCCCGGCGGCTGACCGGAACGCCAGCGCCCTTGAGGTAGGCGCGGCCGACCCAGAACTGGGCCTCCGGCAGGCCGGCGCGGGCGGCCCTGCTGAACAGGTTGAACGCCCGGCGGTGCTGGCCGGCCTCATCAAGCTGGATGGCACGCTTGAGGGCTGCGGTGGGCGAGCCCGCCGAAACAATCCGGTCGATAAGCGTCAGCATGCCTGTCCGTCGGTCCTGCTCTGCACGAAGCGCCTGAGGATTAGTGAAAAGGAAGGAAGGGGTGCAAGGCCTTCTTTTTTGAAAAAAAGAAGCAAAAAACTTTTGGTCCGGAAGTCGCGCAACGTCCGCCAACGCGCGCGCAAGGGAACAAAAGTTTTTTGGTTCTTTTTTTCAAAAAAGAACTGCTTGCTTCCTAGCTCGGCTCCCGCATGCCTTCCTGCACGATCGGCAGCAAACGTTCGATCAGGTAATCCCAGACCGTCCGTTCGCCCACCTTGATGTCAGCCTCCACCGGCATGCCGGGCACGATCCGCATGTCCTTGGAGACGTGGCGAAGCGCCAGGCGGTCCAGCGTCACCCGCACGTCGTAGAAATACGGGCTGATCGGCGTCTGCCCGGTGAACACCGAGTCAGACGCGGTGCCGGCGCTCGACGCGCCGGTGCTCGAGGAAGCGCTGCCGGACAGGAAGCTGTCCGAGCTGACCATGCGCACCGAGCCCTCGCCGTTGCCGAACTCGGTGGAGGGGAAGGTGCTGAACTTGAGGGTCACCGGCATGCCATTGGTCACGAAGCCCGATTCGGCGCCGTCGGCCTGCGCGTCGATCTCCAGTGGAGCGTTCAGCGGCACCAGGGTGAAGAAGGTCTGCCCGGCCTGCAGCACCGAGCCGACCGAGACGGAGGCGACCGACAGCACGGTGGCGTCCTGCTCGGCGCGCAGGTCGATCAGCTTGCTGTTCAGCGCCGCATGCTCGAGCTGGTCGCGGTAGGTGGCGAGCTGCACCGAGTCGCTGGTGATGGTCTGCGAGACGTCGGCGAACCATTGCTGGTTGTAGTTGTCGAGCTGTCCCTTCAGGGCGGCAGCGTTCTGCCGTGCGTTCTCGGATTGCTGCACGGCGGAGAGCACCTGGCGCTCGGCCTCGAGGCGGGCGTTGACCGCGGTCAGCGTGTCGATGCGGCTGCCGACCTGGTCGTGCTCCAGCTGGACGCGCATCTTCTCCACGTCCACCGCGACGCCGGTCTCCTTGGCGTATTGGCGGATGTCGGCGTCCGCCTGGGCCTGCAGGGCGCGCTGGGCATCAATCTGGCCGCGGTAGTAGCGCAGTTCGGCCTCGCGGGCTGAGGCGCGTTGCGAGAAGATGCCTTCCTGCACCAGGGCGCCCGGCGTCAGCTGGTGCGGGCGGTAGGCCAGCTGGCGGTTCTCGGCATCCAGCCGGTCGATCTCGGTGGAGTAGCGGTCCACCTGCTCGAGTGCGGCGGTGTTGTCCGCCGTGGTCAGCGTCGGGTCGAGCTGGGCCAGCAACTGGCCCTTGTGGACCACGTCGCCGGCGGACACGGCGATGGTCTTGACCACCGAGGTGTTCAGCGGCTGGACCACCAGCTCCGGCGTCATCGAAATGACCTTGCCTTGGGCCACCACCACGCGGTCGATTTTGAGCACGGCGAACAGCACCAGGATGATCAACACCATGCTGGCAATGATCAGCACTGCGCTGCGTGCGGCGGGGATCGGCCTGGTGGCCGCAAGTGCCGTGGAGGGCGAGTAGAACTCCAGCATCTCCTGCGGCACCTCGTCGGCGCGGCGGGCGCGGCCGCCGGACAGCCAGCCGGGCTTGCCGCCGGGCGCTCCGGGTGAGGCCTGGCCCGGGCGGACCGGTTCGGTGGTGGTGACGGACATGGTCTACTCCCCCTGCGCCAGGGCGGCGGCGGCGCGGACCGGGTCGATGTGGCGGTTCTGCTGGTTCCACAGCGTGCGGTAGACCGAGCAGCGGTCCAGCAGCACGTCGTGCGGGGCAACGTCGAGCACGGTGCCGCGGTCCAGCACCATGATCAGGTCGCAGTTCACCAGGCTGGACAGACGGTGCGAGACGATCACCATCGTGCGGCCCTTGCCGATGCGGGTGAGGTTGGCGTTGACCAGCGCCTCGCTCTCCGGGTCCAGCGCGGAGGTGGCTTCGTCGAGGATCATGATGCGCGGGTTGGTGATCAGCGCGCGCGCGATGGCCAGGCGCTGGCGCTGGCCGCCGGAGATGTTGGCCGACCCCTCCTCGATCCAGGTGTCGTAGCCCTGCGGCATACGCTCGATGAACTCCTCGGCGCCGGCCAGGCGGGCGGCACGCACCGCGTCCTCCAGCGTAAGGCCGGCGCGGCCGGCGGTGATGTTGTCGCGGATAGTGCCGCGGAAGAGGAAGTTGTCCTGCAGCACCACGCCGAAGCTGCGGCGCAGGTGGGAGAGGTTTATCTCGCGCAGCTCGGCGCCGTCGATGCGCACGGCGCCGGAATACTCGCGGTTGATGCCCTGCAGCAGGCGGGTGATGGTGGACTTGCCCGAGCCGGAACGGCCGACCAGGCCCAGCATGGTGCCCGGCGGGATGGAGAAGCTGACCTTGTTGAGCGCCGGGCGCTGGCCCAGCGGGTAGGTGAAGGTCACGTCCTCGAACGTCACCTGGCCCTCGAACTGCGGGCGCATGCCGTCGGTCTGCGCGCGCGTCTCGGTCGGGTTGTTCAGCACCCTGGCGATCTGGCCCACCGCGGTGCGGACCTCGTGGAAATCCTCCATCAGCTTGGCAAAGCCGACCAGCGGGGAGGCGACGCGGCCCGACAGCATCATGAAGGCGATCAGCCCGCCCTTGTCCACGGTGGTGTCGTTCTGCAGGGCCAGAAAGGCGCCGAACAGCACTACGCCGCGGCCCATGAAGGTCTGCAGCGGGTCGATCAGGGTCTGCGGCCAGTTGCCCAGGCGGCCGGCGGCCAGGCGCCAACGGCCGGCATCCGCCACCCGCTCGTCCCAGACCACCTTCTGCTGCGGCTCGAGGGCGAGGGACTTCACCGTGCGGATGCCGTAGACCGTCTCGCTCATCACCGCGCCCATGCGGTGCTGCGCCTGGATGGCCAGGGCCACCAGGGCACCGACTGGACGCAGGAACACCATGATGATCAGCGCGATCAGCCCGGCGATGGCCACCGACACCCAGGCCAGAGTCGGCTCCATGTAGAACATGAACGGCAGCATCACGATCAGGGTGAAGCCGTCCAGGAAGGTGTAGAGCAGCTTGCCGGTGAGGAAGTCGCGGATGCGGAACACCTCGCGCAGGCGGGAGATGGTCTCACCGGCCTGGCTGCGTTCGAAGAAGTCGAGCGGCAGCGAGAGCAGCCGGCCGAAGACGTGCAGGTTCAGCCGGACGTCCAGCCTGGCCGACATCACCAGAACCAGCTCGCGCCGTGCCCAGCCGAGCACCATGTCGAAGAACATCATGACGCCCATGATGGAGACGAGCAACGTGAAGGTGGCGACGCTGTTGTACTCGAGCACGCGGTCGATGGTGCCCATCACCATCAGCGCCGGGATGATCGACAGCGCGGACAACACGATGGAGGCGTAGCTGATCTGGATGAGGAACTTCTTTTCCTCGAGCACCTTGCTGAAGATCCAGCCGAGCGTGAACGGCGCCTCGCCCTCGGCCTGGCCGAACGGACGCTTGACCAGGATGACGTCGCCTGCCCAGGCCTGCTCCAGCCGCAGGCGGTCCACGGCGACCGGCGGCTCGGCGTCACGCGCGGTGGGGCTTTTCAGCCAGACGATGTCGCGCGACTGGTCGGCGCCCACCACCAGGCCGGCGGTGCCGTCCTTGAGCAGCAGCACCACCGGGGCGGACTCGCGGAAGCGGAACAGCGCGCGCCAGTTCAGCCGCAGGGCGCGGGCGACCATGCCCTGCTCCCGCAGCCAGGCCACCAGCGAGGCGGGCGACGGATAGGGCTCGCCCGGGGGGCCGCGGAACTCGGACATGTCGAGGTCCACGCCGTGGAACCGGGCGGCGGCGAGCACCGCGCGCAGCCGGAGTTCCTTCGGCGTGAGCACTTCCGGCACGTCGGTCTCGATCTGGAGGGGCTCGCCGGCAGGGTTCGGGCTGGTCTCTGTCAAGGTCGGTCCCTCTGTCTCACGCTCTGGCGGGGTGGCATGCCGGCACATCACAACACCGTGCCCGGCGCCACCTTCGTCGGTTCTTATCACGGGTTTCTTTAGAGTTGCATAATTTTCCGCACAAAGGCTGGCCTGTTCCGTGTGCGTGTCGTCTAGTCAAGCGCATCGGAGGTCCGGGTTTGCAGACATCAGCCTTGCAGGACAGCGACCTGGCCTACGTCCAGGCGATCTACGCCCACCACGTGCTGACCGGGACCGGAACGTTCGAGGAGGTGCCGCCGGGCATCGAGCAGATGGGCGAGCGCTGGCAGGCGGGCCGGGCGGCCGGGCACGACTGGCTGGTGGCGAGCGATGCGACCGGCGTGCTCGGCTTCGGCTATTACGGGCATTTCCGCGCCCGCAGCGCCTATGACTGGACGGTGGAGGACAGCGTATACGTGCGCGACGACGTGCGCGGCCAGGGCGTGGGCAAGGCGCTGGTGGCCGAGCTGCTGCGGCTGGCGGAGGCCCGCGGCTTTCGGCAGATGCTGGCGCTGATCGGCGATTCGGAGAACATCGGCTCGATCGGCGTGCATGCGAGCCTGGGGTTTCAGCGCGCCGGGGTGATGCGCGCCTGCGGGGTGAAGTTCGGCCGCTGGCTGGACGTGGTGGTGATGCAGCGCGCGCTGGGCGAAGGCGACGGGACGCCGCCTACTCGGTCAGCCTGAAGCAGGCGCTGGCGAGAGGGTCGCGCTCCAGCGCGTCGAGCAGTTCGGCGCGGCCGGCCGGGGTGTGCAGTATGGCCACCACCCGTTTGAAGAACACCGTCCTGCCACGCGCGCGGTCGTGCAGCAGGCCGGCCAGCGCGCGGCCGGCGTTGCTGCGAGCGGCGCAGCAGGTGCAGCCGGCTGCGTGGCCCGGCGAGACGTCGAAGCCGGCGAGTGTGCCGCGCGTGGGGCCGCCCTCCTCGAGCGTCGCGTCGGTGTCCAGGGCGCTGGGCCGGGTGGCGAGGATGACGGGGATGCGGGCGTCCAGGTAGAACATCGTTGGTTATATGGTGTGAGCCGGTTTTCAGCGCCGCAGCAAGCAAGGCCTGCTTTTTTGAAAAAAAGCAGCAAAAAACTTTTGGCCCGGCTGTCGCGGAGGTTTCTGCAGGGCGCGCCCAAGGAGACAAAAGTTTTTTGGTTCTTTTTTTCAAAAAAGAACCGCTTGCTTGCTTTCGGCTACCGCGCAACACGGCGCGATGTCAGCTTGATATAAAGACAGGTTTATATATCTATGCATCCCGGATGGAACCCCTCCTCGCCGCCCTCGCCGCTGCCGCTGACCCTACACGCCTGCGCCTTCTCGCGCTGGCAGCCGGCGGCGTGTTTTGCGTCAGTGATTTCTGCGAGATACTCGGCCAGAGCCAGCCGCGGCTGTCGCGCCACCTGAAGCTGCTGTGCGAGGCGGGGTTGCTGGAGCGCTCGCGCGAGGGGGCCAGCGCCTGGTTCTCGCTGGGGCACGGGATGGCCGGAGCGCTGGCGCGCGACGTGCTGCGCCGCCTGCCGGAGGCCGAGCCGGTGCTGGCGGCGGACCGGCGCGGGGCAGCGCGGGTGCTGGCCGAGCGGGCCAGGGCGGCGTCGGAGAAGTTCCGCAGCGAGGGGGCGGACTGGGACGAGATGCGCGCGCTGTCGCTGCCGGCGGACGCGATCGAGGCGGCGCTGCTGGAGATGCTGCCGCGGGGCCGGTTGGGGCGCGTGCTGGATGTGGGCACCGGCACCGGGCGGCTGCTGGAGTTGCTAGCGCCGCGAGTCGACACCGGGTTGGGCGTGGACGCCAGCCGGACGATGCTTGCGCTGGCCCGGGTGCGGCTGGCGCGGCACGAGCTGGGCCATTGCAGCGTACGGATGGCCGACATGTACGCCCTGCCCCTCCCCGATGCGAGCTTCGACTTGGTGCTGCTGCAGATGGTGCTGCACTACGCCGAGGAGCCGGCGGCGGTGATCGACGAGGCGCGCCGCGTGCTGGCGCCGGGCGGGCGGCTGGTGGTGGTGGACCTGGCGCGTCATGCGAATACGGCGCTGCTGGCGCAGATGGGGCACCGCAGCGCCGGGTTTTCGGACGCGGAGATGCTGGCGCTGTTCGGTGGTGCACGGTTGCTGGCGGCCTGCCCTGTGGATGCCGGCGGGACGGCCGCATCAGCTGGCCAGGACGGCGCGCTGCGCGTGCGCATCTGGCAGGGCACGGCGCCGGCCGACATTCCTGCGGTGAGCGAAGCGGTGTTCGCTTGAGCGGCGTCCGCCGGGCCGGCAGCGCATCGCAGACTGCGCCCGGGTTGGCATTTTGCAACGGGTCTGTCCGGCAGGGCTGCATCCGAGCGGCGATGATCGTGCGTCCGGGCTCATGTTGAAGACCCGAAATCTTGACCGTTGGAAAGAGAAGGCAAGCGGTTCTTTTTTGAAAAAAAGAACCAAAAAACTTTTGTTCCCTTGGGCGCGCGCTGAGGGAGAGTCCGCGACAGCAGGACCAAAAGTCTTTTGCTTCTTTTCTTCAGAAAAGAAGGCCTTGCCTTCCTTGCTACGTCCTGAGGCCTCGCTCAGGTTTGCTTCGAGGCTTGTTTCCATCACGCATAATCCGAAAGAGGCGTCCACTTGACCCGACCCCATTTGCTCGACGCGCTGCGTGACCAGGTTCTGCTGTGCGACGGCGGCACCGGCAGCCGCGTGCAATCCATGGATCTGGAAACCGAGCGCGACTACTGGGGGCAGGAGAACTGCACCGACGTGCTGAACCTCTCGCGGCCGGACTTGGTGCGCGAGATCGCGCGTGGCTACTTCGAGGCCGGCGCTGACATGGTTGAGACCAACACGTTCGGCGCCTCGCCGATCACGTTGGGCGAGTTCGGGCTGTCCGATCGCGCGCGCGAGATCAACCGGGTGGCGGCCGAGCTGGCGCGCGAGGTGGCCGACGAGTTCGCCGACGGGCGGCACCGCTGGGTGCTGGGCGGCGTGGGGCCGGGGACCAAGCTGCCATCGTTGGGCAACGTGGATTACGACACGCTGGAGGCGGGGCTGGCCGAACAGTGCCGCGGGCTGGTGGATGGCGGGGTGGACGCGTTCCTGATCGAGACGTGCCAGGACACGCTACAGATAAAGGCGGCGGTGAACGGGGCGAAGATTGCGCGCGCCGAAGCGGGGCGCGACACGCCGATCTTCGTGCAGGTGACGGTGGAGACCACCGGCACGCTGCTGGTGGGGCCGGACATCGCGACGGCGGCGACCGTGGTGCACGCGCTGGACGTGCCGCTGATCGGGCTGAACTGTGCGACCGGTCCGCAGGAGATGGCCGAGCACGTGCGCTGGCTGGCGGCGAACTGGCCAGGGCTGCTCAGCGTGCAGCCGAACGCGGGGTTGCCGGAGTTGGTGGATGGCGCCACGCGCTACCCGCTTGGCGCCGCCGAGATGGCGAGCTGGGTGGAACGCTTCGTTGTCGAAGACGGGCTGAATTTGATCGGCGGCTGCTGCGGGACGGACGTGCCGCACATCCAGGCGCTGGACGCGATGTTGCGGCGGCGTGGCGGGTTCCGGCCGGCGCCGGTGCGGCGGACGAGCGTGTGGGTGCCGTCGGTGGCGAGCCTGTACAGCCAGACGGCGTTGCGGCAGGAGAACAGCTTCTTCTCCATCGGCGAGCGGTGCAACGCCAACGGTTCGAAGAAGTGGCGCGAGCTGCAGGAGGCGGGCGACTGGGACGGTTGCGTGTCGGTGGGGCGCGAACAGGCGGCGGAGGGCTCGAGTTCGCTGGATGTTTGTACGGCGTTCGTCGGGCGCGACGAGAAGCGGGAGATGGACGAGGTGATCAGGCGGTTCACCAACTCGGTAAACGTGCCGCTGGTGATCGACAGCACCGAGACGCCGGTGATCGAGAGCGCGTTGAAGCTGCATGGCGGCAAGCCGATCATCAACTCGATCAACTTCGAGGACGGCGAGGCGGCGGCGACGGACCGGTTGAAGCTGGCGAAGAAGTTTGGCGCTGCGGTGATCGCGCTGACGATCGACGAAGTGGGCATGGCCAAGACCGCAGAGGACAAGCTGCGCATTGCCGAGCGGCTGGTGGCGTTCGCGTGCGATACGTACGGGCTGCCGCAGAGTGACCTGCTGATCGATCCGCTGACGTTCACCGTCGCCACCGGCAACGAGGACGACCGCAAGCTGGCGGAGTGGACGCTCGACGGGATCAGGATGATCCGCGAGAAGTTTCCTGACATCCAGATCATCCTCGGTTTGTCCAACGTGAGTTTCGGGTTGAACCCGGCGGCGCGTGCCGTGCTGAACTCCGTGTTCCTCGACCACGCGGTGCGTGCGGGGATGACGGGGGCGATCGTGCACGTCAGCAAGATACGGCCGCTGCACTTGATCCCCGCCGAGGAGGTGCAGGTGGCCGAGGATCTGATCTTCGACCGTCGGCGCGAGGGTTATGATCCGTTGAAGCGCCTGCTCGAGATATTTGCGGATCGCAAGGCGGCGGAGGCGACGAAACGGGCGAAGAGCGAGACGGTGGAGGGGCGGCTGCGCGACCGCATCGTGGACGGCGACCGCAAGGGGCTGGAGAGCGAGCTGGACGACGCGCTGCAGAACCACGAGCCGCTGGCGATCATCAACGACATCCTGCTCGGCGGCATGAAGGTGGTGGGCGAGCTGTTCGGCGCCGGCAAGATGCAGTTGCCGTTCGTGTTGCAGTCGGCGGAGACGATGAAGGCGGCGGTGGCCTACCTGGAACCGATGATGACGCGCATCGCCGGGCAGGAGAAAGGCACCATCGTGCTGGCGACGGTGAAGGGCGACGTGCACGACATCGGCAAGAACCTGGTCGACATCATCCTCACCAACAACGGCTACCGGGTGGTCAACCTCGGCATCAAGGTGAAGCTGGCCGACATGGTGGAGGCTGCAAAGGAGCACCACGCGCACGCGATCGGGATGAGCGGGCTGCTGGTGAAGTCCACCGTGATCATGCGCGAGAATTTGGAAGAGATGAGCCGGCAGGGGCTGGAGATACCGGTGCTGCTGGGCGGGGCGGCGCTGACGCGCAACTACGTCGAGGACGACTGCGTGGCGGCGTACGCGTCGGGCCGTGTTGCGTTCGCGCGCGATGCGTTCGACGGGCTGCACCTGATGGACAAGGTGACCGGCAACGGGTTCGACGACTACCTGTCTGCGCTGCAGGCCAAGCGCAGTGGGAAGGCGAAGAACACCAAGCGCAGCATCGGCACCGCGGACGAGCGCGCGTGGCGGCCGATCGATGTCGCCGGCGTGCAGGCGCGGCGCCGGCGGTTGACGCAGGACGTGGCGGTGGCCGAGCCGCCGTTCTGGGGGCCGCGAGTGATCGAGGCGCCGCCAAAGGCGGTGGTGCCGTTCCTCAACGAGCGCAGCCTGTACCAATTCCAGTGGGGGTTCCGGAAGCAGGGCAAGAGCCTGGACGACTTCCTCGGCTGGGCGAAGCAGGAGTTGCGGCCGATCATGAAGCGCATGCTGGCACTGTGCGAGGCGGAGAGCATCCTGAAACCCCAGGCGATCTACGGTTACTGGAAAGCGGCAGGACAGGGCAACGATCTGATCGTGTTCGAGCAAGACGGCACCACCGAGGTCGCGCGCTTCCACCTGCCGCGCCAGCCGCGCGAAGACGGCGACTGCATCGCCGACTTTTTCCGCGACGTGGACGAGGCGGAGCGCGACGTGATCGGGCTGCAGGTGGTCACCGTCGGCCAGGCGGCGAGCGACACCGCGCGCGTGTGGTTCGAGGACAACCGTTACCAGGACTATTTGTATCTGCACGGGCTGAGCGTGGAGATGGCTGAGGCGATGGCGGAGTATGTGCACAAGCGCATCCGTGCCGAGCTGGGGTTTGCCGGCGAGGACGACCGCGACATGGAGAAGATGCTGAGCCAGGGCTATCGCGGGTCGCGTTACTCATTTGGCTACCCCGCCTGCCCGCGGATCGAGGACCAGGACATGCTGCTGCGGTTGCTGGATGCCGAGAGGGTGGGCGTTTCGTTGTCGGACGAGCACCAGTTGCATCCGGAGCAGAGCACGAGTGCGATCGTGGTGGTCAATCCGGCTGCCAAGTATTTTTCGGTTTAAGACCTTCTTTTTTGAAAAAAAGAAGCAAAAAACTTTTGTCTCCGCTGTCGCGCGCTGAGGGAGAGTCCGCGACAGCAGGAGCAAAAGTCTTTTGCTTCTTTTCTTCAGAAAAGAAGGCCTTGCTTTCTTTTCGTCGAACAACACCCGCTTGATCCGCTTCGTCATCTGCGGCCCCGAGCACAGCGGCACCACACTCGTCTCCGACTTATTCCGCCAGGTGCCAGGGATCGATGCCGGCTTCGAGGTTGGCGTTCTGCTCGCGCCATCTCCGCGCAGCTTCCCCGAGTTGGCGGTGCACGCCGAGATCACGCGATGGGGCTGGGGCGTGGACGCAGCGGCGCTGGACGCGTGCTGCGACACCGACGATTTTGCGCAGTTCTACGACCGCCTGCACGCGGCCTCGACCGTGCTCAAGCCCGGCACGCACACGATCTTCGACAAGACGCCCCGCTACCTCAGCCGGCTCGCCGACTGCATGGGCAAGCTGCCGGTGCCGTTCCTGGTGGTGTTCAAGGACCCGCGCGCGCTGGTCTGCTCGGACTGGCGCAAGGCGGGCGCGCCGCCTTTCTCGCCTTGGTTCGAAGCCTACGCACCCAACAAGCTGGACTATCTTCGCACGAGTTACGCCAGCTATCGCGCGGCGGTCGATACGGCGGACCCGCGCGTGTGTCCGATCCGGCTGGAAACGTTGTGCTTGGACACGCGGCGGACTTGCGAGCGCGTCTACGCGGTGGCCGGTTGCACGTTCGACCCCGCCTACATGGTGCTGGCCGGGGTGCGCTATGAGAACACGCGTCAGGGCTCGATTTGCGCCGGCATACCGTTCGAATACACCGCCCGTTTCAGCAAGTCGGAACAGGCGGTGATTGCGACGACGTTCGTTGAGCTGAACGATTGGTTTTACGCGTGACAGTGAGGCAAGCGCTTATTTCTCATTGAAGAATGAAGCAAACACTTTTGTTCCCTTGGGCGCGTGCTGCAGGACCATCGCGACAGCAGGGACAAAAGTCTTTTGCTTCTTTTCTCCAGAAAAGAAGGCCTTCCTACTTCTTCTTCGCCCGCAACTCCGACCAGTAAGCCTGCCGCTTGCCCAGCTCACGCTCGAACCCGCGGTCAGCAGGCTGGTAGTATTCCGCCCGGTCGATCCCGTCCGGGAAGTAGTTCTGGCCGGAGAACCCGTCTTCTTCGTCGTGGTCGTAGGCGTAGCCTTCGCCGTGGCCCCACTGCTTCATCAGTTTCGTGGGCGCGTTGAGGATGTGCGGCGGCGGGGCCAGGCTGCCGGTCTTCTTGGCCGCGCGTGCGGCCGCCTTGTGCGCCTTGTAGGCGGCGTTCGATTTCGGCGCGGTGCCAAGGTAGATCACCGCTTGTGACAGGGCCAGGTCGCCTTCGGGACTGCCGAGGCGTTCGTAGGCTTCCCAGGCCGCCAGGGTCTGCACGAGCGCTTGCGGGTCGGCCAGGCCCACGTCTTCGGAGGCGAAGCGGACCAGGCGGCGGGCGATGTAGCGGGGGTCCTCGCCGCCCTCCAGCATGCGGGCGAACCAGTAGAGGGCGGCGTCGGTGTCCGAGCCGCGCAGGGATTTATGCAGGGCGGAGATGAGGTTGTAGTGGCCGTCGCGGTCGCGGTCATAGAGGGCGGCGCGGCGGCCGACCAGGGCGGTGAGCGCGGGTTCGTCGAGGGGGGCCTCGGCGGCGGCCAGGACAGCGACACGCTCGGCCATGTTGAGCAGGTAGCGGCCGTCGCCGTCGGCCATGGCGCGAAGGGCGGCGCGGGCCTCCGGGGTAAGGCGGAGGGGGGCGCCGAGCTCGGCCTCGGCGCGGCGCAGCAGGGCTTCCATGTCCGCGTTGTCCAGGCGGCGCAGCAGCAGCACGGCGCAGCGCGAGGTGAGCGCGTCGTTCAGCGCAAAGGAGGGGTTTTCCGTGGTGGCGCCGACGAGGATGATGCGCCCCTGCTCGACGACCGCGAGGAAGCTGTCCTGCTGGGTGCGGTTGAACCGGTGGATCTCGTCGACGAACAGCAGCGTGGTCTGGCCGGTCTCGCGCCGGTGGCTCGCCTCTTCGAAGGTGCGCTTGAGGTCGGCCACCCCGGAGGAGAGCGCGGAGAGCTGGACGAAGACGGTGCCGGAGGCGGCGGCGACCAGGCGGGCGATGCTTGTCTTGCCGACGCCCGGGGGGCCGCACAGGATCAGGCTGGGCAGTTGGGGGAGCTTGAGCAGGTTGGTCAGCTCGCCGTTCGGGCCGACGACGTGCTGTTGGCCAACGATGTCGGCCAGGTTGGTCGGCCTGAGGCGGTCGGCGAGCGGGCGTGCGGGGTCGGGGCTGAGGGGAGCGGGGCCTTCGGAGAACAGGCCGGATTGGTAGGCGTTGCTGCCGCTCATTCGGCTGAGGTGTTGGCGGTGGGTGGGAAAGGAAGGCAAGCGGTTCTTGGAAAAAAAGAACCAAAAAACTTTTGGTCCCGTCCGGTGTGCCGTGGTGAGGCGTGGTGTTTCAGCTGTCCGCGACAGCCGCGACAAAAGCTTTTTGCTCCTTTTTCTCGAAAAAGAAGACGCTGGCTTCTGCTCGCCAGGTCAGTTTTCGTGCCGTTTGGCATCAGAACCATGGGTGTGTTCTGCACCATCGCTGATGTCCAGCAAAGGCCAACATCCTGGGGGCGCACGCAACCCCGTTGTACAAAGCGCCTGGATGTTGACCGTGCCGAAGCAAACAAGGCCTTCTTTTTGAAAACAGAAGCAAAAACCCTTGCTCAAAGCTGTCGCGGACTCAGCCGGAGAGCGCGCGACAGCGGAGTCAAAAGTTTTTTGGTCCTTTTTTTCAAAAAAGGACTGCTTGCTTTCTATGGGTCAGCATCACTCGGCAGAATGTTCGTTTGTCGTCACAGCCTGAGCGCAAGGCGACCGTCTCTGCGTCAGTTATGTCACACACTGCGGCAATTGTGCAGCGCAACCCTCATCGCTCGTCTTGTCGATGCGACCAAACAGAATGTAACTCGTTGTGAGCGCAGACCGGACCGCGCCGTGTCTGTCGTCAACCACCATAGGAGTGTCGGCCGTGCGTAAGACAAATCTACTCGGAGCAACGTTCCTGGCGTTGGCGACCGCCGCCATGCCGCTCGCATCATTCGCCCAGGCGCCGGCGCCCACGCCTTCGGCTCCTGCCGCCGCTACGCCCTCGGCACCGGCGCCTGCGCCGTCCGCCCCGCCAGCCGACGTCACCCCTGGTGCGCCGTCTGCAGACACCGGCACGCATCCCGCCAAGCCGGCGAAGAAGATGCCCATGCACAAGAAGGCCATGAAGTCGCATGGCAAGCTGGTGGCGACAAAGGCCGGCGACAAAGCCGTCGACGACCTGAACTCCGAGAGCTTGGATTCCGCCAAGACCGGCAAGCCGTTCACGCCGTCGGCCACGCCGCCAGCCGCCAAGGAGGAAGCGCACGCGTCCTCGTCGAAAAAGATGTCGCATCACATGGCGAAAAAGAAGCCGATGGCCGCCAAGTCGTCCGACACGGCGGCGCCGGCTGACAGCGCTACACCGCCTGCAGACAGCAGCGGCAAGTAAGACGCGGAAAAGGGGCTGGAAGGTATCTTCCGGCCCCTTTCTGTTGGTTAGTTTGGCTTGCTAGACGTCCTGCCGGTGCCGGTGCGACGGAAAGGCCGATAAGCGAAAGTAAGGCCTTCTTTTTCGAGAAAAAGAAGCAAAAAGCTTTTGCGAGCGCTGTCGCGGACGGCTGAAGCGCGCGTTTCGACCCGGTAGTGCTGAAGGAACCAAAAGTTTTTTGGTTCTTTTTTTCAAAAAAGAACCGCTTGCCTTGCTTGTCTTCGCGAACCGAAGCGGGCGCTAGTAGCGTGGTCGCTGTTACTCCGCCTCGGACTCGGGCATCTCCTGCACCGGGCCGCTATCCTGGCCCTTGGCGGACGGGTCGCGGTCGACCAGCTCGATGACTGCCATGTCGGCTGCGTCGCCGTAGCGCACGCCGGCCTTCATCACGCGTGTGTAGCCGCCGGAGCGGGCCTTGTAGCGGTCGGCCAGGGTGTCGAACAGCTTGGTGACGATGGTGTTGTCGCGCAGCTCGGCATAGGCTTGGCGGCGGGCGTGCAGGCTGCCGCGCTTGCCCAGCGTGATCAGCTTCTCGGCGACTGGGCGCAGTTCCTTGGCCTTCGGGAGCGTGGTGGTGATCTGCTCGTGCTTGAGCAGGGCCACGGCCATGTTGCGGAACATGGCGAGCCGGTGGGTCGATGTGACGCCGAGCTTTCGGCCGGCTACTCCGTGACGCATTTTCTACTCCGAAGGAAGGAAGGCCTTCTTTTCTGAAGAAAAGAAGCAAAAAACTTTTGTCTCGGCTGTCGCGGACCGTTCAACAGTCGGGTCGTACGGTGATAAAAGTTTTTTGGTTCTTTTTTTCAAAAAAGAACCGCTTGCTTGCTTTGCTTAGAACGGCTCGTCGAGGCGCTTGGCCAGTTCCTCGATGTTCTCCGGCGGCCAGCCGGACACGTTCATGCCGAGTGCCAGGCCCATGTTGGTCAGCACTTCCTTGATCTCGTTGAGCGACTTGCGGCCGAAGTTCGGGGTGCGGAGCATTTCCTGCTCGGTCTTCTGCACCAGGTCGCCGATGTAGACGATGTTGTCGTTCTTCAGGCAGTTCGCCGAACGGACGGACAGTTCGAGCTCGTCCACCTTGCGCAGCAGGTTGCGGTTGAACGGCAGGTCGTCGTGCTGCTCCTCGGCGCGGACCTGTTGCGGCTCATCGAAGTTGATGAACAGCTTGAGCTGGTCCTGCAGGATACGGGCGGCCAGGGCCACCGCGTCCTCCGGGCCGACTGCGCCGTTGGTCTCCACCGTCAGCAGCAGCTTGTCGTAGTCGGTGACCTGGCCCACGCGGGTGGGCTCCACCTTGTAGGAGACGCGGCGGACTGGGGAGTAGATGGCGTCGACCGGGATCAGGCCGATGGGCGCGTCTTCCGGGCGGTTGGCGGCGGCGGCGACGTAGCCGCGGCCGAGCTGGACGGTCAGCTCCATGCCGAGCTTGGCGCCCTCGTCCAGCGTGCAGATGACCAGGTCGGGGTTCATGATGTCGATGTCGTGGCCGGCCTGGATCTGGCCGGCGCGGACCTCGCCGGGGCCGGTGGCGGTCAGCGACATGCGCTTAGGGCCCTCGCCGTGCATGCGCAGGGCGAGCTGCTTGATGTTGAGCACGATGTCGGTGACGTCCTCGCGCACGCCGGCCACCGAGCTGAACTCGTGCAGCACGCCGTCGATCTGCAGCGCGGTGACGGCGGCGCCCTGCAGCGAGCTGAGCAGGATGCGGCGGATGGCGTTGCCCAGCGTCATGCCGAAGCCGCGCTCCAGCGGCTCGGCAACCACGGTGGCGATGCGGTGCGGGTCGGTGCCGGGCTCGACTTCCAGCTTCTCCGGCTTGATCAGCGACTGCCAGTTTCTCTGGATGACCACTCTAGAACCTTTCAGGTGCCCGCCGAGCGCTGCCAGAGCTAGCTGTCAATCGTCAGGCGAAACCGATACTGCCAGGGCCAGTCCGATGACTGACGCCTGACAACTGATGACTGCGCGTTGTTAGACGCGACGGCGCTTGCGCGGGCGGCAGCCGTTATGCGGGATGGGCGTCATGTCGCGAATGGCGGTGATGGAGAAGCCGACCGCCTGCAGGGCGCGCAATGCGCTCTCGCGGCCGGAGCCGGGGCCGCTCACCTCGATCTCGAGCGTTTCCATGCCGTGCTCGCGCGCCTTTTTGCCGGCGTCCTCGGCCGCGACCTGGGCGGCGTAGGGCGTCGATTTGCGGCTGCCCTTGAAGCCCTGGCTGCCGGAGGACGACCAGGCGATGGCGTTGCCCTGCGCGTCGGTGATGGTGATCATGGTGTTGTTGAAGGACGCCATCACGTGGGCAACGCCAGAGATAATGTTCTTGCGCTCTTTGCGCTTCGGACGCGCGGAGGCTGCCGGCTTCGCCATTCTACTTGGTGACCTTCTTCTTGCCGGCGATCGCCACCGCCTTGCCCTTGCGGGTGCGGGCGTTTGTGTGGGTGCGCTGGCCGCGCACCGGCAGGCCGCGGCGGTGACGCAGGCCGCGGTAGCAGCCGAGGTCCATCAGGCGCTTGATGTTCATCGCCAACTCGCGGCGCAAATCGCCCTCAACGCGGTAGTCGCGGTCGATCAGCTCGCGCAGACGCAGGATCTCGTCGTCGCTGAGCTGGTTGACGCGGCGGTCGTCGGGAATGTTCAGCTTGGTGCAGATGTCCTGCGCCTTCTGCGGGCCGATGCCGAAGATGTAGCGCAGGCTGATGGTCACCCGCTTGTTGGTGGGGATGTTCACCCCGGCAATACGCGCCACGCCCGTCACTCCTTGCGCGATGCCGGCTGGCACCACGCGAAAACTACGCCCGAGGGCAAAACCCGAGGACTGATTGAGAACACACCGAAATGCATTGATGGCGCATATCCGGGGGGACTGCGCCGATGGCCCGACTTAAAGGCGGGCCGCGCTCAAGTCAACGCGCTTGCATCAACTTGTGGTGATCGTCTCCCGATGCGGGAGATGTTCGAGCACGCTGTCTATTGCCGCGGTGACCTGGTCCATCTCCGCCATGCCGTCCACCACGTGCAGGCGGCCGCGGCTCAGGTAGTGCGGGATGATGGGGGCGGTCTGGCGATGGTAGGCGTCCAGGCGGGCGGCGACGGTCTCGCGGCGGTCGTCGGCGCGGCGGACGAAGTCGTGGCTGGCGCAGGAGTCGCAGACGCCGTCGGTGCGGGTGGGCTGGAAACTGTCATGGTAGCCGGCGCCGCATTTGGCGCAGGTGAAGCGACCGGCGATGCGGTCCACCAAGGCGGCGTCGTCCACGCGCAACTCGATGACGGCGTCGAGTGCGATGCCCATGGAGGCAAGCATGTCGTCGAGCGCCTGGGCCTGCGGGACGGTGCGCGGGAAGCCGTCGAGGATGAAGCCGCCGGCGCAGTCCGGCTGGCGCACGCGGGTGGCGAGCATGGAGATGATCATCTCGTCGGGCACCAGGGCGCCCGACTCCATGATGGCCTTGGCGCGTTGGCCGACCTCCGAGCCGGCGGCGACCTCGGCGCGCAGCATGTCGCCGGTGGAGACTTGGGCGACGTGACGGCGCTGCTCCAGCCGCTTGGCCTGGGTCCCCTTCCCCGCGCCAGGCGGCCCCAGCAGGATGAGGTTCAGGGACCCCAGGCTTGAAGGCGGGGTGCTGGGTGGCGGGGTCCCTGGCGGCCCAGCGCTCAACGGCCGCGGCCTTTCACCCGGTTCTTGCGGATCAGCCCTTCGTACTGGTGGGCGATCAGGTGGCTCTGCATCTGGGTGATGGTGTCCATGGTGACGGACACTATGATCATCAGGCTCGTGCCGCCGAAGTAGAACGGGAGGCTGTACTTGGTAATCAGTATCTGCGGTAGCAGGCAGACGGCCACCAAATAGAGCGCACCGAGCGTGGTGAGACGGATGAGGATGTGGTCGAAGTAGCTGGCGGTGTTCGCACCCGGGCGGATGCCGGGGATGAAGCCGCCATACTTCTTCAGGTTGTCCGCCGTCTCCTCCGGGTTGAAGACGATGGCGGTGTAGAAATACGAGAAGAAGATGATCATCGCCGCGTAGGTCAGCATGTAGAGCGGCTGGCCCTGGGCGAGCTGGCTGGCGACGCTGGAGGCACCCTCGGCCAGCCAGCGCGGCACCCAGGCGGGCGCGGTCATGTTGGCGGAGAAGCCGGCGATGGTGACCGGCACCAGCAGGATGGAGCTGGCGAAGATGGGCGGGATGACGCCGGCGGTGTTGATCTTCAGCGGCATGTGGGTGCTGTCGCCGCCGAACATGCGGCTGCCGACCTGGCGCTTGGGATACTGGATGACGACGCGGCGCTGCGCCCGCTCCATGAACACGATGAAGGCGATGACGCCGGCGCCGATGATCAGGAAGGCGATGATGAAGATGGGCGAGAGGGCGCCGGTGCGGCCCAGTTCCAGCAGCGCGCCCAGCGCGTGCGGCAAATTGGCGACGATGCCGGCAAAGATGATCAGGCTGGTGCCGTTGCCGATGCCGCGGGCGGTGATCTGCTCACCCAGCCACATCAGGAACATGGTGCCGCCGACCAGGGTGATGACGCAGGAGGTGCGGAAGAACAGGCCGGGGTCGATGACCGCAGGGCCGGACGCGCCGTGCATGCTCTCCAGCCCGACGGAGATGCCGTAGGACTGGAACAGCGCGATCAGCACTGTGAGGTAGCGGGTATACTGGTTGAGCTTCTTGCGGCCGCTCTCGCCCTCCTTCTTCAGCGTCTCGAGCGAGGGGATGGCGGTGGTCATCAGCTGGGTGATGATGCTGGCGCTGATGTAGGGCATGATGTTCAGCGCGAAGACGGTCATCCGGCCGAGCGCGCCGCCGGTGAACATGTCGAACATGCCCAGGAAGCCGCCGCCGTGGGAGTGCATCATCTCGCCCATCACGGCGGCGTCCACGCCGGGGACCGGGATGTAGGTGCCGACGCGGTAGACGATCAGGGCTGCGAGCGTGAACCAGATACGCTTGCGGAGCTCGGTGGCCTTGGAAAAGGTGCCGAGGTTGAAGCTGGAGGCCAGTTGCTCGGCTGCGGAGGCCATGAAGCGGTTCCCGGGTTGGAGGGGCTTTTTATATCGGGCAAAAGCAAGGAAGCAGTTCTTTTTTGAAAAAAAGAACCAAAAAACTTTTGTCTCCGCTGTCGCGCGCTCGCCGGAGAGGGCCGCGACAGCCGTGATGAAAGCTTTTTGCTCCTTTTTTTCGAAGAAGCGCTTGCTTAGCTTGCCGGCGCGTCCGCTTTCTGCGCCACGGTCACCGACCCGCCAGCCGCCTCGACAGCCGCCACCGCAGCCGCCGACGCACCGGTGACGGTGATGTGCACCGCGCGGGTGATCTCTCCCTTGGCCAGCAACCGCACGCCGAGCGCCGCCTTGCCGCCGCGCACCAGGCCGGCCGCACGCAGAGCTTCCTCGGTGACCGGGGTGTCGGCAGGCAGCCGGCCGGATTCGATCGCCTTGTCGAGCGTGCCGAGGTTAACCGGCGCGTTCTCCACGCGGAACAGGTTGTGGAAGCCGCGCTTGGGCAGGCGGCGGTAGATGGGCAGCTGGCCGCCTTCGAAGCCGTTGAGGGCCACGCCTTCGCGCGCTTTCTGGCCCTTGACGCCCTTGCCGGAGGTCTTGCCCTTGCCGGAGCCGATGCCGCGGCCGAGGCGCTTGAACTTCGGGCGGGCGCCCGGATTGTCGCGCAGCTCGTTCAGTTTGAGTTGGGTGGTGGTCATCTCAGTTGCTCTCGTTGGCCTGCCCGGACGGCGCGGCCTCGGGCTGGGCGCCCTGCTCGGGGTGGACGAGCTCCGAGCGCTCGTGGTGCGGGACGTGCCCGGGCTCGCCGGCGGGCTGTACCTGCGGATCGTGGTTGGCCGGGAACGGGTGCACCACGTCGTCGACGCGCAGCAGGTGGGCGACCTTGCGAATCATGCCGCGGACCGAGGGCGTGTCTTCCAGGACCCGTGTCGCGCGGATCTTGTTCAGGCCGAGGCCGACCAGCGTCTCGCGCTGGCCCGGCTTGCGGCCGATCGGCGAGCCGGTCTGGGTGACGCGGACGGTCTTCTTGGCGGCGGTGTCAGACATCGGTAGCCTCCTGCGCAGGCTCACCGGCGGTGGGACTCTCGCGCTTGCCGAGGATGTCGTTGACCTTCTTGCCGCGGCGGTTGGCGACCGAGCGCGGGCTGGCCGCACCCTGCAACGCGGCGAAGGTGGCCTTGACCATGTTGTGCGGGTTGCGGCTGCCGAGCGACTTGGCGACCACGTCGCCGATGCCGAGGGATTCGAAGACGGCGCGCATCGGGCCGCCGGCGATGATGCCGGTGCCGGCTGCCGCCGTGCGCAGGATGACCTTGCCGGCGCCGAAATGGCCGTAGCTGTCGTGGTGCAGGGTGCGGCCTTCCTTCATCGGCACCCGGATCATCGTGCGCTTGGCACGGTCGGTGGCCTTGCGGATGGCTTCGGGAACCTCGCGCGCCTTGCCGGCGCCGTAACCGACGCGGCCCTTCTGGTCGCCGACCACGACGAGGGCGGCAAACGCGAAGCGACGGCCGCCTTTGACCACCTTGGCGACGCGGTTGATGGTGACCAGCTTGTCGACCAGCTCGTCGCCGCCGTCACGGTCGCGCGGGGCGTCGCGGCGGTCGCCACGGCGGCCGCGGTCGCCGCCTTCTCTGGCTTCACGTGCCATGTTCGGTTTCCTTAGAAGGACAGGCCGCCCTCGCGGGCAGCCTCGGCCAGCGCGCGCACGCGGCCATGATACAGATAGGACCCGCGGTCGAAAACGACCTGGGTGACGCCGGCGGCCAGCGCCCGCTCGGCCACCAGCTTGCCGACGGAGGCGGCTGCCTCCTTGTCGGCGCCGGTGCGCAGGCCCTCGCGCAGGCTCGCGTCCAGCGTGGAGGCGGCGGCCAGCGTGCGGCCGGCAGCGTCGTCGATGACCTGAGCGTAGATGTTCTTGCCGGAGCGGAACACCGAGAGGCGCGGGCGCCCGACGGATTTCTGCCGCAGCTGGTAGCGCAGGCGCTGGCGCCGGCGCAGCCTGATGTCGATACGGGCGCTCACTTCTTCTTGCCTTCCTTGCGGCGGATCGTCTCGGTGTCGTAGCGCACGCCCT
The DNA here is from genome assembly GCA_965198755.1 of Acetobacteraceae bacterium. Classification (GTDB taxonomy): domain Bacteria; phylum Pseudomonadota; class Alphaproteobacteria; order Acetobacterales; family Acetobacteraceae; genus BOG-908. The sequence continues at coordinate 127,247 of OZ240673.1, read as the reverse complement.
TGCCCTTGTAGGGCTCCGGCGGGCGATAGCCGCGAATTTCGGCGGCAACCTGGCCAACCTGGCGCTTGTCCATGCCTTCCACCATGATGGCGGTGGGGCGCGGCGTGGTGATCTTGATGCCGGCGGGCACGGGATAGACCACGTCATGGCTGAAACCGAGGTTGACCACCAGGTTAGGACCCTGAACCGAGGCACGGTAGCCGGTGCCCTGGATTTCCATGGTCTTGGCGTAGCCGGTGGAGACGCCGCGGATCATGTTGGCGATGTTGGCCCGCGTTGTGCCCCACATCATGCGTGCCTGGGCGGCGGTGCTGCGCGGCTTGACGCTGACCTTGCCGTCCTCGACCGTGGTTTCGACGTGATCGGTCAGCGGCATGCGCAGCTCGCCGAGCTTGCCCTTGGCCGTCAGCATGCCGTCGGCGATGGCGACGGTGACGCCGGCGGGAATGTCGACCGGATACTTGCCTATGCGAGACATGTCTGTGCCTCCCTCAGAACACGCGGCAGAGGACTTCGCCGCCAACATTGGCAACGCGCGCCTCGGCATCGCTCAGCACGCCACGCGGCGTGGACAGGATGGACACGCCCAGGCCGGCGTAGACGCGCGGCAGTTCCTGGATCTTGGAATACACCCGGCGGCCCGGCTTGGACACGCGGTGGATCTCCTTGATCACCGGTTCGCCCTCGGCGTATTTCAGCTCGATGCGCAGTTGGGCCACGCCGGGGCGCAGCTCCTCCGCGGAGAATCCGCGGATGTAGCCCTCCCGCTTGAGCACTTCGAGCACGTTGGCGCGCAGCTTGCTGGCGGGCGAGACGCAGGAGGCGTGGCGGCTGCCCTGGGCGTTGCGGATGCGGGTGAGCAGGTCACCCAACGGATCGGTCATCATGTGCGGCGATCCTTACCAGCTCGCCTTGACCATGCCCGGGATCTGACCCGAGCTGGCCAGGTCACGCAACGCGATGCGGCAGAGCTTGAACTTGCGGTAGTTGGAGCGCGCGCGGCCGGTGAGCTCGCAGCGCAGGCGCACGCGGGTGCGGCTGCCGTTGCGCGGCAGTTGGGCGAGCTTCATCGAGGCCTCGAAACGCTCCTCGACGGGGGCGTCGCGATCCATCATCTGCGCCTTCAACTTGTTGCGCTTGCTGCGGTCGCGCTTGGCCATTGCCTCCCGCTTGATGTTGCGGTTGACGGCGGACGTCTTAGCCATCCTGTGTGATCCTCCGGAACCTGCCGGCCTGCGCCAGGGGTTTTCCTAAACTCGGTTGCGTCGGGTGGGGCTCGTGTCTCAACTCAGCTTGCTGCCACAGCGGCGGTGACGAACGGCAAGTCGAACGCCTTGAGCAGCGCCTTGGCTTCGGCGTCGGTCTTGGCGGTGGTGACGATGACGATGTCCATGCCACGGACCGCGTCGACCTTGTCGTAGGCGATCTCCGGGAAGATGATCTGTTCCTTCAGGCCCATGGCGAAATTGCCGCGGCCGTCGAAACCCTTGCCGGAGATGCCGCGGAAGTCGCGCACGCGCGGCAGGGCGATGGTGACCAGGCGATCGAGGAACTCATACATCCGGGCGCGGCGCAGCGTGACCTTGGTGCCGATCGGCAGGCCCTCACGGATCTTGAAGCCGGCGATGGCTTTTTTCGCGATCGTTTTCACCGGACGCTGGCCGGCGATGAGCGTGAGGTCGGCGACGGCGGCGTCTAGCTTCTTCTGGTCGCCGGCGGCCTCGCCGACGCCCATGTTGATGACGATCTTCTCCAGCCGCGGCACCTGCATCGGGTTCTTGTAGTTGAACTCCTTCTGCATGGTGGGACGCACGTGCTCGGCGTAGCGCGCCTGCAGGCGAGGCTTGGCGCGGGCGGTTGGTTCTGCTGTCTCGCTCATGGGATTCAGCCTTCGATCAGGTTGCCGGTCGCACGTGCGACGCGGGCCTTGGTGCCGTTGTCGAGCACACGGAAGCCGATGCGGGTCGGCTTGTCCGTCGCAGGATCGATCAGCATGATGTTGGAGAGGTGGATGGTCGCCTCTTTCTCGATGATGCCGCCGGGCTGGCCCATACCGGACGCCTTGGTATGGCGCTTGGCGATGTTGACACCCTGCACCACGGCACGGTTTTCCTTCGGCATAACCACGAGCACTTCGCCGCGCTTGCCGCGGTCCGTGCCGGTGATGACCTCGACGCGGTCACCCTTGCGAATGCGCGCTGCCATCACAGCACCTCAGGCGCGAGCGAGATGATCTTCATGAACTTCTTCGCACGCAGCTCGCGCACGACGGGCCCGAAGATGCGGGTGCCGATCGGCTCCTGCTGCTTGTTGATCAGCACGGCGGCGTTGGTGTCGAAGCGGATGGCGCTGCCGTCCGCACGGCGCACCGGGAAGCTGGTGCGCACGATCACCGCCTGATGCACGTCGCCCTTCTTCACCTTGCCGCGCGGAATGGCTTCCTTGACGGAGACCACGATGACGTCGCCGACGGAGGCGAATTTGCGCTTGCTGCCGCCGATCACCTTGATGCACTGCACCCGGCGCGCGCCCGAGTTGTCGGCGACTTCCAGGTTGGATTCTGCGTGGATCATCGCTCGGCGCTCCTATGCGGTCGCGTTGGCGGAGGCGTCGGGCACGGCACCGGTCGGGGCGTGCGCCTCGCTCGCGTGTGTCTCGCCATCGCTCGTAGCGCCGGCACTTGTCCGTGGTGCACCGACGTTGCCGTGGGCGCGCGCTGTCATCGCGGCGAGCGCGTCTGCCGGTGCCGATTCAAGCACGGCGCCGTTGCGCTCGACCACAGTCCAGGTCTTGCGCTTGGAGATCGGGGGGCACTCGACGATGCGCACGGTGTCGCCCGTCTTGCAGGTGTTGACCTCGTCATGCGCCGCGTACTTCTTCGAACGGCGAATGAACTTCTTGTAGAGCGGGTGCATGATGCGGCGATCGACGAGGACGGTGACCGTCTTGTCCATCTTGTCGCTCGTCACGCGCCCGGTGAGTACACGCCTTGGCATTGCTCAAGGCTCCTTTCAGGCTTTGGCGGCGGAAGACTGCGTCTCCGCCAGGATTGTTTTCACGCGCGCGATGTCGCGGCGTACGTCGCGCACACGCGCCGAGCCTTCGTTCTGGCCGGTGGCACGCTGAAAGCGCAGGTTGAACTGCTCTCGGCGCAAATCCAGCAACATGGTGTTCAGCTGGTCGGTGGACTTGGCACGGATGTCGGCAGGCTTGGTCATGATCAGCCCTCGCCCAGGCGGGTGACGAACTTCGTCTTGATCGGCAGCTTGGCTGCGCCCAGCGTGAGGGCAGCCTGCGCCACGTCGGCCGGCACGCCGTCGATCTCGAACATCACACGGCCGGGTTTGACGCGCGCGACCCAGAACTCCGGCGCGCCCTTGCCGGAGCCCATGCGGACTTCTGCGGGCTTCAGCGAGACGGGGACGTCCGGGAAGATCCTGATCCACACACGGCCGGCGCGCTTCATCGCACGCGTGATCGCACGGCGCGCGGCCTCGATCTGGCGCGCGGTGACGCGCTCGGGCTCCAGCGCCTTGAGGCCGAACTGGCCGAAGTTCAGCGAGGTACCGCCCTTCGCCAGGCCGTGGATGCGGCCCTTGTGGGCCTTGCGGAACTTGGTCCGCTTGGGGGAGAGCATGTGTGTCTTCCGTTCCTAGCGCTGCGGCGCCTGCTCGGCGGCACGGCGGTCCTGAGCCTGCGGGTCGTGCGCGAGGATCTCACCCTTGAAGATCCACACCTTTACGCCGCACGTGCCGTAGGTGGTCTTTGCGGTGGCCACGCCGTAATCGATGTCGGCACGCAGCGTGTGCAGCGGCACGCGGCCTTCGCGATACCACTCGACACGGGCGATCTCGGCACCGCCGAGGCGGCCGCCGCAGTTGATCCGGATGCCCTGCGCGCCGAGACGCATCGCCGACTGCACGGCGCGCTTCATTGCGCGGCGGAACGCCACGCGGCGCTCGAGCTGCTGGGCGATGTTCTCGGCGACCAGCGTCGCGTCGATCTCCGGCTTGCGGATCTCGACGATGTTCAACGACACCTCGGCCTTTGCCATCTTGGCCAAGTCCTTGCGCAGGACTTCGATGTCCTGGCCCTTCTTGCCGATGACCACGCCGGGACGCGCCGCGTAGATGGTCACGCGCGGCTTCTTGGCAGGACGCTCGATGACAACACGGGAGACGCCGGCGCCGGACAGCTTCTTGCGAAGGTGCGCGCGCAGCTTCAGGTCGTCGTGCAGCAGCTTGGAATAGTCGGCGCCGGCGAACCAGCGCGAGTCCCATGTGCGATTGACGCCGAGCCGCAGCCCGATCGGGTTTACCTTGTGACCCATGTCAGGCCGCCTTCTTTTCGGGTTCCGGCGCGTCTGCACGCTCGGCAACCACGATCTTCAAATGGCTGAACCACTTCTCGATGCGCGCCGCACGGCCGCGGCCACGCGCGTGGAAGCGGCGCATGACGATGGAGCGGCCCACTTCGGCGCGGGTGACGACCAGCTGGTCGACGTCGAGCTGGTGGTTGTTCTCGGCATTGGCGATGGCACTCTCCAACGCCTTGCGCACGGCGTGCGCGATGCGGCGCTTGCTGAACGTCAGCGTGGCCACCGCGGTGGACGCCTTCTGGTTGCGGATGAGACCGGCAACCAGGTTCAACTTGTGCGGGCTGACACGCAGGTTGCTCAGCACGCATTGCGCTTCGGTTTCCGCGACGGGCCGCGGTGCCTTGGGCTTGCTCATCCGCGCTTCGCCTTCTTGTCCGCCGCGTGACCGGTGAAGGTGCGCGTGGGCGAGAACTCGCCGAACTTGTGGCCGACCATGTTCTCGTTGACCTGCACGGGCAGGAACTTGTGCCCGTTATAGACGCCGAAGGTGAGGCCGACGAATTGCGGCAGGATCGTCGAGCGGCGCGACCAGATCTTGATGATCTCGTTGCGGCCCGAGGCGCGTGCCTTTTCGGCCTTGCCCAGCATGTACCCGTCCACGAACGGGCCTTTCCAGACGGAACGTGCCATCTTGCTTGCCCTCGCTTACTTGGATTTGCTGGCGCGGCGGATGATCAGCTTGTCCGTCCGCTTGTTGACACGTGTCTTCGCACCCTTGGTCGGCTTGCCCCACGGGGTGACCGGGTGACGACCGCCGGAGGTGCGGCCCTCGCCGCCGCCGTGCGGATGGTCGATCGGGTTCATCACCACGCCGCGGTTGTGCGGGCGGCGGCCCATCCAGCGCGCGCGGCCGGCCTTGCCGAAGCTCTGGTTCATGTTGTCGGCGTTCGACACGGCGCCCACCGTCGCCATGCACTCGGCCCGCACGACGCGCAACTCGCCTGACTGCAGCTTGACCTGTGCGTAGCCGGCGTCCTTGCCGACGAGCTGCGCGTAGGTGCCGGCAGCGCGCGCCATCTTGCCGCCGGCGCCGTTCTTCATCTCCACGTTGTGAATGATGGTGCCGACCGGGATGGCACCCAGCGGCATTGCGTTGCCGGGCTTGATGTCTACCTTGGCGCCGGCAACCACGCTGTCACCGGCCTTGAGGCGCTGCGGTGCGAGGATGTAGGCGAGCTCGCCATCGGCGTACTTGATCAGCGCGATGAACGCAGTGCGGTTCGGGTCGTATTCGAGCCGCTCGACGGTCGCTGCAACGTCGAACTTGCGGCGCTTGAAGTCGACGATGCGGTAGCTCTGCTTGTGCCCGCCGCCGCGGAAGAAGCTGGTGGTGCGGCCGTGGTTGTTGCGGCCGCCGGACTTGCTCTTGCCCTCGGTCAACCCCTTGACGGGCTTGCCCTTCCACAGCTCGGAACGGTCGATCAGGACCGTGCCGCGCAGGCTCGCCGTGACCGGCTTGAATTGCTTGAGTGCCATCTATCCTACCCTCAGGCCCATTGCTTCACGAAAGCCGCGTGGTCAGGTCGATCGACTGACCTTCGGCAAGCTGCACGTAAGCCTTTTTCACTGTCGAGCGCACGCCGGGACGGCCCTTGAAGCGCTTTGTCTTGCCCTTCTGAACCAGCGTGTTCACGCCGAGAACCTTCACGCCAAACAGCGTCTCGATGGCGTTCTTGATCTCCGGCTTGGTGGCGGTCAGCGCAACGCGAAACACCATCTGGTTGCGCTCGGTCAGCAGCGTTGCCTTTTCGGTAATCACCGGCGCGCGGACGATCTCGTACATCGCCTCGCGCGAGAGGTTGGCGGCCTTGCGGCGCACGTTGGCGATCACCGTCATGCCAGGCGCTCCCGCAGGCCGTCGATCGCGGCGGTGGTCAGCACCAGCAGATCGTGCTGCAGGATGTCGTAGACGTTGGCACCAACCGTCGGCAGCACGTCCACGCGGTGGATGTTGGCGCTTGCGCGCAGGAAATTCGCGTCGACCGCGTGGTCGATGACCAGCGTGCTGGTCCAGCCGAGAACCTTCAATTTGGCAGCCAGTTCCTTGGTCTTTGCCGTGGCCGTTGCGGTGTCGATGACGATCAGCTTGCCTTCGGCTTGCTTCTGCGACAGCGCGCTGATCAGCCCGAGGCGGCGCACCTTTTTCGGCAGACTGTAGCCGTGGTCACGCACGACGGGTCCATGCACGGCGCCACCGGTGCGGAACTGCGGTGAGCGCAGGCTGCCTTGACGGGCATTGCCGGTCCCCTTTTGCTTGTAGGGCTTCTTGGTGGTGCCGGACACTTCGCCCATGCCCTTCACCTTGTGGTTGCCGCTACGGCGCTTGGCGAGTTGCCAGTGCACCACACGCGCCATGATGTCGGCGCGCGGGTTGGCGGCGAAAATCTCGTCCGGCAGTTCGGCCTCGCCGGCCTCGCCGTTGTCGAGCGTCTTGATAGCTATCTTCATCGGAAGCGTCCTTAGCCGGCCAGCGCGGCAGGATACGGGGCGTCGGCGTGGCGCGCACGCTTGACCGCGTCTCGCACCAGAACGTAGTCGCCCTTGGCACCGGGGATGGCGCCGTGCACCATGATCAGCCCGCGCTCGGCGTCCACGCGCGCCACCGACAGGTTCATCGTGGTGACGCGTTCCTGCCCGAGGTGGCCTGCCATCTTCTTGTTCTTGAACGTCTTGCCCGGGTCCTGACGGTTGCCGGTCGAGCCATGCGAACGGTGGCTGACGGACACGCCATGCGAGGCCTCGAGGCCGCGGAAGTTCCAGCGCTTCATCGCACCGGCAAAACCCTTGCCCTTGGTGGTGCCGGTCACGTCGACCTTCTGGCCGGGCACGAAATGCGCGGCTGTGATGATGGCACCTGGTTCCAGCACGGCGTCGGCGGCGCAGCGGAACTCGATTAGCTTGCGGCGCGGCTCCACCTTCACGCGGGCGTAGTGGCCGCGGTTTGCCTTGGTCACGTTCTTCACCTTGGCGATGGACGTACCGAGTTGCACGGCGGTGTAGCCGTCGCGCTCCTGCGTGCGTGCGTCCACAACGGCAACCTCGTCGAGGTGCAGGACGGTGACGGGCACGTGGCTGCCGTCTTCCTTGAACAGCCGGGTCATCCCCAGCTTGCGTGCAATCAAACCCGTGCGCATGTCTGCCTCCGATCCTCGGCTCGCCGCTTCAGATCTTGATCTCGACGTCCACGCCGGCAGCCAGGTCGAGCTTCATCAGCGCGTCCACCGTCTGCGGCGTGGGCTCCACGATGTCCAACAGGCGGCGATGCGTCCGGATTTCGAACTGCTCGCGCGACTTCTTGTCCACGTGCGGCGAACGGTTCACGGTGAACCGCTCGATGTGTGTCGGTAGCGGGATGGGACCGCGGACCCGGGCACCCGTGCGCTTCGCCGTGTTCACGATCTCCTTCGTGCTGTTGTCCAGCACGCGGTGGTCGTACGCCTTGAGGCGAATGCGGATGTTCTGGTTGTCCATGGTCTTCTTACTATCCGAGTGTTAGGCAAGCGCTTCTTTTTCGAGAAAAAGAAGCAAAAAGCTTTTGTCTCCGCTGTCGCACGCTCGCCGGAGAGTCACCCGACAGGGAGCAAAAGTCTTTTGGTCCTTTTCTTCAGAAAAGGACTGCTTGCTTTCTTAGTCCATGATCTTCGCGACGACGCCCGCACCAACCGTGCGGCCACCCTCGCGAATAGCGAAGCGCAGACCTTCATCCATCGCGATCGGCTGGATCAGCTCGACGTCCATCGACACGTTGTCGCCGGGCATCACCATCTCCACGCCTTCCGGCAGCTGCACCACACCCGTCACGTCGGTGGTGCGGAAGTAGAACTGCGGACGGTAGTTGGTGAAGAACGGCGTATGACGGCCGCCCTCTTCCTTCGTCAAAACGTAAGCCTCGGCCTTGAACTTCTTGTGCGGCGTGATCGAGCCGGGCTTGGCCAGGACCTGGCCGCGCTCGACGTCCTCACGCTTGGTGCCGCGCAACAGGGCGCCGATGTTGTCGCCGGCCTCTCCGCGGTCCAGCAGCTTGCGGAACATCTCGACGCCGGTGACGATCGTCTTGACGGTGTTCTTGATGCCGACGATCTCGACCTCGTCGCCAACGTTGACGATGCCACGCTCGACACGGCCGGTCACCACCGTGCCGCGGCCGGAGATGGAGAACACGTCCTCAATCGGCATCAGGAACGGACGGTCAATCGAACGCACCGGCTGCGGGATGTAGCTGTCGACGGCCGCCATCAGCTTCAGCACGGCCTCTTCGCCGATCTCCGGCTGCTTGCCTTCCAGCGCGCAGACGGCCGAGCCGTGCACGATGGGGATGTCGTCACCGGGGAACTGGTAGCTGCTCAGCAGGTCACGCACTTCGAGTTCGACCAGCTCGACCAGCTCGGGGTCGGCCAGGTCCATCTTGTTGAGGAACACCACGAGCGCCGGCACGCCGACCTGGCGGGCGAGCAGGATGTGCTCGCGAGTCTGCGGCATCGGGCCGTCTGCAGCGGAGACCACCAGGATGGCGCCGTCCATCTGCGCCGCACCGGTGATCATGTTCTTCACGTAGTCGGCGTGGCCGGGGCAATCGACGTGCGCGTAGTGGCGATTGGCGGTCTCATACTCCACGTGGGCGGTGGAGATGGTGATGCCACGTGCACGCTCTTCCGGCGCCTTGTCGATCTGGTCGTAGGCAGTGAACGTGGCGCCGCCGGACTTCGCGAGCACCTTGGTGATCGCCGCCGTCAGCGACGTCTTGCCATGGTCCACGTGACCGATGGTCCCAATGTTGCAGTGCGGCTTGTTCCGCTCGAATTTCGCCTTACCCATCGTCGTCTCTCCGTCGCCCGATCCGGGCCCTTGAGCTTACAGTTACCAGCGGTAGTGGCTGAACGCCTTGTTGGCTTCGGCCATCCGGTGGGTGTCTTCACGCTTCTTCACCGCGCTGCCGCGGTTGTTGACCGCGTCGAACAACTCGTTCGACAGGCGGTCTTCCATCGTGTGCTCGCCACGTTTGCGCGCGGCGTCGATCAGCCAGCGGATCGCCAAGGCCTGGCGGCGCTCGGTGCGCACTTCGACCGGAACCTGGTAGGTGGCGCCGCCAACACGGCGGGAGCGCACTTCAACGGCGGGCTTCACGTTGTCCAGCGCCTCGTGGAACATGCGCACCGGGTCGGCGGCGGCACCGCCGCGCTTCTTCATCACGTCCAGCGCGCCGTAGACAATGCCTTCGGCGGCGGACTTCTTGCCGTCGTACATCAGCGCGTTCATGAAACGCGTGATGACGATGTCGCCGAACTTGGCGTCCGGCAGGATCTCGCGCTTGACGGCGCGGCGGCGGCGACTCATCGGATCCTCTCCTTACTTCGGCCGCTTGGCGCCGTAGAGCGAGCGGCGCTTGCGGCGCTTCGGCAGGCCCTGCGTGTCAAGCACGCCGCGCAAGATGTGGTAGCGCACGCCGGGCAGGTCCTTCACGCGACCGCCGCGGATCAGCACGACGCTGTGCTCCTGCAAGTTGTGGCCCTCGCCTGGGATGTAGCTGACCACTTCGAAGCCGTTGGTCAGGCGCACCTTCGCCACCTTACGCAGCGCCGAGTTCGGCTTCTTCGGCGTGGTGGTGTAGACGCGCGTGCAGACGCCGCGCTTCTGCGGGCAGCCCTGCAGGGCTGGCACCTTGTTGCGCTTGGCTGCGGGCTCGCGCCCGTGGGCAATCAGCTGGTTGATCGTAGGCATTCGCCCTCGTGTCCCAATGCAATCTCTTCCTGGCCGGGCCCCGATGGTCAGCTTGGGCGTGCCGCCGTCTGCAAACACAAAGCCCGCACGACGTGGGAAATCCCACCCGTACGGGTCCAGATGACTGCACCCGGCCTAGGTCGCCCTTTGGAGGGGACGGCGCCGCGTGCTCTGGTGGCCTGCTTTCGACGGCCAGCCGGTGCGCAAACTACCGGGATGGCCGAGGAGGGGTTAACTACTGGGCGGTGGGGGGTTCGTCAAGGGTGAAAGGAAGGCCAGGGCTCTGCCCTGGACCCGCTGGGGCCAGTCGGCCCCAGACCCCGTTGCTTGGCGCCAACATGAAGAGACTGCGACGTGGCTTGCCAAACGCGCCCTGGCATATTCTGCATTTTACTCTGTGCGAGCCGGCGTCAGTTGAGTGGCGGTGACCCGATATGCTGGGTCAGATGTCAAACACAATTTGGAGCATCGATGGCAACCGGGCGCCGACACTCTTTGGCGGAATAAGGCTGAGGTATCCCGGGAGACACCGCCGTTAACAACCGCGAAGCCGTTTGACTGTTTTGCGCCAAACTCGGCCATCCAAAGCGACGAAACTTCGACCGGAAGCGGTCATTGGTTTTGCTCTGCCCTATCCGCTCACTCAATCAAGCCGCCGCATCCACTTTTTGTCCGGTGCTCACCGCGCGTGGACAGGAACTCTCAGCAGTCGATGTTCTAGCTGGTGTTCATTGCCCGACGATGAAGCCACTTGCCTTTATATCTACATAGGTAGAGTGTTCCGGCATGCGGCACCGTGCGCCTTCTGTCCAAACACGCGCAATCCTGGAGGCGCTGCTTTCCCAACCGCTCGACTGGTGTCACGGCTACGATCTGGCGAAACGCGTCGGCCTGAGTTCCGGCACGCTCTATCCCATTCTCATCCGGCTTCATGACAGGGGCTTGCTCGAGGCGAAGTGGACCGAACCGGAGCGGCCCGGCCTGCCGGCCCGTCACGCCTACCGGCTCTCTGCCGACGGTCTGGCTTACACACGCCAACTCGCGCTCCAGCTTGTCGCAAGCCCGAAAGCCTCGCCGGAGGTGCTGGCGTGACCGGACCGGCCGCCCGGCAGCTAGAAGCCTGGCTGCTCGCGGCCGCTGCCGGGCGCCTGCGCAGGACCCATGCGGACTTTGCCCAAGCCATGCTGGCCGAGGCTTCGCTGTGCACGTCCGAACGCGAGCGGCTGCGCTGGGCCTGGGGCTGCTGGGCGGCAAGCCTGCGCTTGTCCTTTGATACCGCCGCGCTCGTGTACGCCGCGGCACTCCTCACCGGCCTTGAGGCAATGGCCGCATACGAGTGGAGCACGGACGAAAGCCGCGGGACGGTGATCGTTCTTGCCCTGATTGCGGCGTCGCTTGGTGCATTGCGACCCCGGCAGGCCCTGCTGTCTGGCGCTCTCGTCGGCCTGGTGGTTACCTGCGTGATCGGCTTCGAGGCGGTCAGCGGCGTCCGGCCAGCCTACGAGCTACGCGCGCAGAGTCTCCTGCAAAGCCTGCACTGGATGGTTCTGCTGGTCCCGTCCCTGCCGTCGGCGGCGCTGGGCGCGCAGCTTCGCCGGCGGCTCCACCCCACCTAGCTGTAGCCATGCGAGCGCAGATACCGCCATCCGTTGCTCGCCATGTGCTGAGCAAGGCGCCGCCGGCAACGCTGATGTTCTGGCTCGCGAAAATCTGCGCGACCACCTTGGGCGAAACAGGCGGGGATTCCGCCTCGATGACCCTGAAATTCGGCTACGCAACGGCGGCTGCAATCTTCCTGGTGTTGTTCGCCTTTGCCCTGGCCGTGCAGTTGCGCGTCCGCCGCTACGACGCCCGAATCTACTGGCTGACTGTCGTGGCGACCACCACGGTAGGCACGGTTTCTTCAGACTTCATCGACCGCACGCTGCATCTTGGGTACGTGCGGTCCTCGGCTCTCCTGCTGGCGCTGGTCATTGCTATATTACTGGCCTGGCGCGTGACGACAGGCAGGATCGCCGCAAACCGCATAACATCCCGACAGGATGAGGTCTTCTACTGGCTGACGATCCTCGCCGCGAACACGCTCGGCACCGCGCTGGGGGATGCCACGGCGGACCGGACCGGCCTGGGATTGGGGTTCGAGGATGGCGCCCTGGTGTTCCTCGCCCTCATTGCGACAGTGGCGCTGCTGCATCGCTTCGGCGGCCTGCCGCAAACCATTCTGTTCTGGACCGCATACATCCTGACGCGCCCGTTGGGTGCGACCCTGGGCGACACACTGACCAAGCCGCACGCGCAAGGCGGCTTGGCGACCGGCCGGATCACGGCGTCGCTCGTGATCGCGGCCTGCATGGTGCTGCTGATCGCCGCGGCACCCAGCCTGCGGACGCAGGCGGTCGAACCCCGGAGCGAGTGAGGCCGCAGCATGCAGACACGACACGTTCCCACGATTGATCGCCGCTACTGGTTCGGCATCATCCTCGCCAGCATCTTCGGCACCAATCTCGGCGATCTCTATGCGCATGAGAGCGGATTGGGGCTTGGCCTCGGCCTGTTGGTGCTCGTCATCCTGTTCGCGGCCACGTACGGGATCGAGAAAAAGGACAGAGCCACCCACAACATCTATTATTGGCTTGCGATCATCATCATTCGCACTGGCGCCACCAATATCGCCGACTTCCTGGCGTTCCGCGTCCGCATACTGCCTGTTCTGCTCGTAGGCGGGCTCGCGGCCTGCATTGCCGTCGCGGCGTGGATCGGATCGGCGCGCCGTGCACAAGCCGGTGTGTCCGCGCCAACGCTCGCAAAGACGAACCTGGCCTATTGGGCGGCGATGCTCGCGGCCGGCGTTTTCGGAACGGTCACCGGTGACATCTGCTCGCATCACTTCGGCCAGGGTCCTGCCTCGCTCGTCTTGGCACTAATGCTCGTGCTCCTGCTCGCCGCCGCGAAGTCGCGCGCAGCGATCAGTATCGCGATCTACTGGTGTGCCGTGGCACTCGCCCGCACCGCAGGCACGTGCATCGGCGACTGGTGCGCCGAGAACAAGCTGCTGCATATCGGCCTGCCGCTCTCGACTTTGCTGACCGGATCAGCATTCGTCGCCGTCCTGGTGCTATGGCGCAACCCACGGCGGCACGCACGCGCCGTCGCATGACACTCTGCCCGGGCCGCCGCATGGGTCGTTGCCGCATGGGTCGTCGCTGCATCTGGCGCGCGCGTCTCGCCCCGGCCGCCTGCGCAGCCGCCCTGCTCACAACCTGCCCCGCTTGCGCCGGTCCGCCTTACGTCACAGATGATCCTGAACCGACCAGAACCGGTGGTTGGGAAAACTACGTCTATCTTTCCGGCGCGGACACGCTTGGCGTAACCGCCGGACAGGCCGGCGTGGAACTGAACTACGGCGCCGCCACGAACCTTCAGCTCAGCCTCACGGTGCCGGAAGACTACGTGTCGTTGCATGGGCTGCGCGCCGGCGCCGGTGACGTCGATGTCGGGGCCAAATACCGTTTCCTGCACCCGGCGGATGAAAGCTGGCTGCCCGATGCCGCGTTGTTTCCTGCCGTGACCTTGCCGATTGCTGCGCGCAGTTTCGGCACAGGCCACGCGTCTCTCTTCGTCCCGGTCTGGCTGGAAAAGGACTTCGGCAAATGGTCCACCTTCGGCGGTGGCGGCTACGATCTGAATGCTGGCGCCGGGCAGCGCAACAACGCGCTCCTGGGCTGGGCGCTGACGCGGAGCATCGGCGCGCGCTGGAACATCGGCATCGAAATCTACCACCAGACACCCACGACCTCCGCCGCCACAACCGCCACGAATATCGGCTTCGGCGCGATCTACCAGGTAGCGAAACACTGGGCGTTGATGGCGTCCGGCGGCCCTGGTTTGCAGAAGCCGCAGCATGCGGGCAACGCGGCCTTCTACTTCAGCCTGCAATACACGGACTGAAAAGTCGCAAATTGCACGGATGACCGGCCGATGGATGCAGTGCCCGGCAAGTGCGTCATAGCGGACTGACCGCTCCCGGCCACATCTCCCGTCTCGTCCCTCCACAGGCGCGCGCCTCATCAAACGCTGACCTGTTCGACGGCAGCGTCGTAGCGCCTTGAGACGCTCAGGACGCTGACCGTCCGCCTTTCAGGCTGTGGACACGATGTGTCACCTCTGCGCGCCGTGCTTCTGCTTCGCGTGCCGCGGCGATCATCGCACGCCCGGAGCTGCCGACATGGTTGCGCATCGCCCGCTCGGCGCGCGCGCCGTCGCCCGCCAGGATGGCAGCCGCGATCTCCTCGTGCTCGGACGCTGAGACGCGCGCGTAGGCGGGATCCATCAACGTGTGGAACTGCCAGCGATACAGCGGCAGCGTCAGCTGGCCAGCCTGCTCGCTGAGCCGCGCGTTGCCGGCCAGCGTGTAGATGAGCTTATGGAACGTGCGGTTATGCGCGATGTAGGCCAGGCCGTCCTCCAGGATAGCCCGCATGTCGACGACCATGGACGCCAGCTCCGGATACTGGCCAGCGGCCCCGGTGCGCTCGGCGGCCAGCCGCGCCGCCAGGCCTTCGAGCACCTCGCGTATGTCGAAGATCTCGCGCAGGTCGGCGCTGTCGAACACGCGCACCGCGGCGCCGCGATGCGGCACGATCTCGACTAGGCCTTCCCCGGTCAGCCGGCGGATCGCCTCGCGCACCGGTCCGTTGCTCACCCCCAGCATGCTGGTGAGGTCGGCCACCACGAGGCGCTGGCCGGGGGCTAGCCGGCCCTCGCGGATCGCGTCCCGAAGGGCGTTGATGGCGTAGCCGACAACCGTATCCGCCGGTTCAGCCTCGGGCACAGCACGTGGCTGCTGCCGCGATGTCACGCGGCTTCTTGAGCCGCCTGCAGGCGGCCCGCGGTGTCCCACACCCAGGGCCGCGCCTGCCGGTCGGCGGTCTGCCAGGCCGCGATGTCGCCAGCGTGCTTCAAGGTCAGTCCGATGTCGTCGAGGCCTTCCAGGAGCGCGGTCCGGCGTAGTTCGTCAATAGCAAACCCGTGCTCGGTGCCGCCGGGGCTGACGACGGCGCGCCTATGAAGGTCGATGGTGAAAGGCTCGGCTAGGTCCTGCGCCTCGGCGGCCATCTGCAGCACGGCGGCTTCCGGCAGGCGGACCGGCAGCAAGCCGTTCTGGAAGCAGTTGCCGAAGAAGATGTCGCCGAAGCTCTCGGCGATGATGCAGCGCAGACCGAGCGCCGCCAGCGCGGTGACCGCGCCCTCGCGCGACGAGCCGCAGCCGAAATTGGGGCCGGCCAGCAGGATCGGCGCGCCCCTGAACTTCGCCTGGTTGAGCACGAAGTCCGGGTCGTCCGTGCCGTCCGGGCCATAGCGCAGCGCCTCGAACGCGTAGTCGCCGAGCCTGGCGGGATCGCCCTGGGTCAGGCGCTCGATGCGGATGATCACGTCGGTGTCGATGTTGGCCTGCATCAAAGGCGCGGCCGGTCCGGTCAGCAGGGTGAAAGGTTGCATCTCCTGGCTCCCGCTAAATCTTGCGAACGTCGGCGATGGTGCCGGTGACGGCCGCGGCCACCGCCATGGCGGGGCTGGCGAGGTGGGTGCGCGCGCCGGGCCCCTGCCGGCCCACGAAGTTGCGGTTGGAGGTGGAGACGGCGCGGGCACCCGGGGGCACCTGTTCGCCGTTGGCGGCCACGCACATGCTGCAACCGGGTTCGCGCCACTGGAACCCCGCGTCGCGGAACACCCGATCCAGCCCCTCCCGCTCGGCTTGGCGCTGCACGCCGACGGAGCCCGGAACCACCCAGGCGGTGACACCTTCGGCCACGTGGCGGTTGCGGGCCAGCGCGGCCGCGTCCCGCAGGTCGGTGATCCGGGAGTTCGCACAGGAGCCGATGAACACCACGTCCACCCGCGCGCCGGCGAGCTTGCGGCCGGGCTCCAGCCCCATGTAGTCCAGCGCCGCCCGCCGCGTCTGACGCACCGCCGGATCGGGAGACGCGTCCGGGTCCGGCACCAGGCCGTCGACCGGCATGGTGTGTTCGGGGCTGGTGCCCCAGGTGATGGTGGGTGCGACGTCGGAGATATCGATCGCCACGTCGCGGTCGAAGGCGGCCTCGTCGTCAGTGGCCAGGCTGCGCCAGTCGGCCACCGCGGCGTCGAACTGGGCGGATGTCGGCGCGAACGGGCGGCCCTGGACGTAGGCGAAGGTGGTGTCGTCCGGCGCCACCATGCCGGACTTGGCGCCCAGCTCGACGGACAGGTTGCAGATGGTCAGGCGTCCCTCGATGCCCATCGCGCGCACCGCGGCGCCGGCGTATTCGATGGCGTGCTCCACGCCGGCTGCGGCGCCGAACTGGCCGATGACGTGCAGGATCAGGTCCTTCGGCGCCACCCCCTGGCCTGGCTTGCCTTCCAGCCGGATGCGCATGCGGCGGGGCTTGCGCTGGCGCAGGGTCTGCGTAGCCAGCGCGTGGGCGCTTTCGGACTGGCCGACGCCGAAGGCCAGGGCGCCCAGCGCGCCGTTGGTGCAGGTGTGGCTGTCGCCGCAGATCAGCGTCATGCCCGGCAACGTCAGGCCCAATTCCGGGCCCATGACGTGGACGATGCCCTGGCCGTCCTGGCCCAGGTCGAACAGCCGTATGCCGGCCTCCCCGGCCAGCATCTTCAGCCCTGCCCACAGGCGCGCGCCGGGCGGAAACGTCTGGCCAGTGCGGCCTGGCGCGCTGGACATCGCGTGGTCGGGTGTCGCGAACACCAGTTCCGGGTTGCGCACCGCCAGGCCTTTCTTGCGGAGGTCCAGCAGGGCCGGCGGGCCGGACAGGTCGTGCAGCAGGTGCCGGTCGATGTGCAGCAGGGCCCAGCCTTCGCCCAGGTCGCGGACGACGTGGCGGTCCCACAACTTGTCGAACAGGGTGGCGGGCGCGCTCATCGGGCGGCTGCCCGATCTTGCGAGACAGGGGCTTGCGAGACAAGAGCTTGCGGAACGGGAGCTTGCGAAACGGGGGCCTGCGCAACGGGGGCCCGCTGGTCGTAGCTGCGCCGCAACGCGTCCCACTCGTCCGCGCCGAAGCGGCGGAACGTCTGCAGCACGCCCACGCCGGGCGGCGCGTCGGCGGCCCGCCGCGTGGCCTTCAGGGTGCGCAGCGCTTCGTCGAGCGCGGGGATCACCTCGCGCAGACACACGCCGGGGAAGATGGCGGCGCGGTAGCCCATGGCTTGGGCCGCCTCCATGTCCACCTGCGGCGTCTTGCCGCCGGGGACCACGTTGAGCAGGCAGGGTCCCTGCACGCGCCTTGGCACCGCCGCCATCTCCTCCAGCGAGCGCGCGGCCTCCACGAAGGCCAAATCCGCACCGGCTTCCAGCGCCGCGTTGGCGCGCGCGACCGCCTCGTCCAGCCCCGCCGTGGCGCAGGCATCCGTGCGCGCGATCAGCACGAAGTCGGGGTCGTGACGGGCGGAAACGGCGGCCCTGATCTTGGAGACGAACTCCTCGCGGGAGACGACTTCCTTGCCGTCCAGGTGGCCGCAGCGTTTGGGAGCGACCTGGTCCTCGATGTGGATCGCGGCGACCCCGCGCGCCTCGAACTCGCGCACCGTACGCGTCACGTTCAGCTCGTTGCCGTAGCCGGTATCAGCGTCCGAGATCAGCGGGACAGACACGGCGCGGGCCAGGGTGGCGGCGTTGTCCACCATCTCGGTCAGGGTCAGCAGGCCGTAATCGGGGTAGCCGCGCGCGGCCGCGGTGCCGGCGCCGGTCATGTACACCGCTGGAAAGCCGGCCTGCTCGATCAGGCGTGCGGTGATGCCGTCATACGCGCCGGGGGCCATGCAGATGTCCGGAAGCTGCAACACAGCGCGCAGATCCGTAGCCTTTCTGTTCCTCATATGTCCTCCGCCGATTTTTCTTGCGCGTATGCTAATATAAGATTTTATTAAAGTCTACCTCTCGGCGGCTTAGCCGGAGGCAACGACGGCCAGACCGGGAAACCGGCGGCAAAGGGAGGGGCGGGTGATACCGGTTGAAACCACGCAAGGGTGGCCGCGCGGACTGCTGTTCAGCAGTCCCATTGAGCTGCGCCGCCTTGCAGCACCGCTTACGCCTACGACACGACGCTGGGCGGATGGCAGGTCAACACCGACACCACCGTGTATTCGCTGTTGAGCTGCTCGGCGCGCCCTGCAGCACCGTCTGTTGCAGATGCGAGGTTTTAGACGTCTTTGAGACCTGCCATTCAAAACCGCCTCCTCGCTATGAATTTCTCAACCTCGATGAGGACGTAAGCGCTGCCCTGGCCCGCATCGGTCGCTGAACTGGAAACGTTTCTGAAGGTCGCAGAGCTGCGAAGCTTCAGCCGGGCAGCCGATTGTCTCAGCCTCACGCAGCCGGCAGTGACCGGCCGGATCAACCGGCTGGAAGCAACGCTGGGTGTGCAACTGATCGCGCGCACGTCCCGCCGGCTGTCGCTGACGCCTGATGGCGAACGGCTTCGTGCAGGTGCTGCCCGCGTGGCGGCCGAGTTGGACGCGCTGTTCGCGGGGTTCGGTCTAGACCACCCTGGTGAGCGGCCGGTCGCGGTGGCATGCACGGCGGGAGTAGCCGCCTTGTTCATGCCTGCGCTGGTCCGTGCGTTAAGCCAGGTGCATCCCGCGATCCACGTGAACCTTCTGGACCTGCATCCACAGGCAGCGCTGGATGCGGTCAGGTCAGCTCGGGCGGACCTGGCGGTCATGGCTGTCGCTGACACGCCGCAAGGGGTCGCCTTCGAACCGCTGGTCGACGACGATTGCGTGGTGATTGTGCCTGCCGGGCATAAGTTGCTGCTGCACCCGCAGGTGCGATTGGCTGAGGTGCTCGAATGGCCGATCCTGATGACCGACCAGCAGGTTGCCCTCCGCCACACCGTGGAGCGCCTCGCCCAGGCGCGCGGCCTCATTTTCCGCCGCGCCCCCGACAGCCGCAACGCCTCCTCGCTGTTCGGCATGTTCAGCATGGTGGCGGCTGGCTTCGGGCTGATGATCCAACCGCGCACGCTCGCGCGCGTCGGGGTGAACATCGGCCTGGCGACACTGGAGATTGCAGACGTGCGGATCCCACACCCTTACGGCCTGGTCCTACCCGCGTCCGGGCTGTCCAGTCCGGCCGCGCGTAGCTTCGGCGCGTTTGCCCGGCAATATGCCACGCAGCTGAAAGGCTGATCCATCACGCCCGGTGATGGATCCCTGTGTGCGATGCCATTGGACTGCCGGAGGCACGCAGAGGATCAAGGCGGCCAACAAAGCGTCCGAGGGAAACCCATTATCATGCACCTACACGCCAACTGGACCGCGGCCGACCTTGTTGAGGACCAGAGCTGGATCATTGCGCTGGACGACGGCGCCCGCACCGACTTGGAGCGTGAGGTCAAGCGGCTGTTCGTGCCGGGCAAGCCGGTGTTCGATTACGATGCCGATGACGTCGATCTGGGTCGCGCGTCCGCCCCTATTGCGACCTCGTTCCAGACTGCCCTGAACGGGCCAGGCATCGCGTTGATCAAGCGGCTTCCGCGCGAGACGCTGAGCGAGGACGAGTTCGGGTTCCTGACCTGGATGATCGGCCTCACCCAAGGTGTGCCCCGGCCGCAGGGCAAGGATTCCAAATACCTGCATGCCGTCCGCAACGTCGGCACCAACTACCGATCGCCCACAGGACGTGGCTACTCGTCGAACTCGGAACTCGATTTTCACATCGACGGTGCGGATCTGGTGGCGCTTACTTGTTACAATGGCGCGCGTGAAGGCGGCCTGAGCATGGCTGTGAGCAACGAGGCGATCAACGCCGCGCTCAAGGCGGAATACCCGCAACTTCTCCCTTTGCTCTTCGAGGCCTACCCGTTCAGCCTGCAGGGCGAGCAGGCGCCTGGCATGCCTGCCTGGGTGAAGGTGCCGGTGTTCAGCGAGGCGAACGGGCACGTGTTCATTCGCTGGGTTCGCAACCGGGTAGAATCGTCGCAGACGATAGAGGACGCACCACGGATAGATGCGCGGCACTGGGAGGCGCTCGACATGCTGGATGCTGTCATCCGCCGCCCCGAGCACGTGGCAACGATGATGCTGGAGCCGGGCGACATGCAAGTACTTAACAATCACCGTTGCCTTCACAGCCGTACGGAATTCAGCGATTTCGACGAGCCGGAGCGCAAGCGGCTGCTGTTTCGCCTGTGGCTGTCGCCACCGCAGGCCGAGGCGCTTCCGTCGGCGATCGCCGCATCGTTTGGTTCTGCCGACGGCAACACAGTGCGGGGCGGCATCCCCGGCCAGCACTATGACGAGCGGTGCCGCGAGTTCGATGCCTTGGTAGCGGCATTCCACGGCATGCGTATGAACGCGAAGCTGGCGGCGTGAAGGATCGTCGAACGCAGGCGGGATATGGCTCGCTCTCACCCGCTTGGTCGGGCGCAGCGTCACGGCGGAATGATCAGACACATCCTACGGGCACGCTCGTCAGGCCACCGCAAACGTTACGCGTCATGTTGTGAGAACGACTATGATCGCACGTTGACCTCGCGCACCGTGCGCGTCACGCACAGCCCGTTACCGTAGCCGGGATCGGCACCCGAGATCAGCGGGACAAACACGGCGTGGGCCAGGGTGGCGGCGTCCACCATCTCGGTCAGCTTCAACAAGCCAAAATCGGGGCGGCTGCGCGCGGCAGCGGTGCCGGCGCTGGTCATGTACATCGCCGCAAAGCCGGCTTGCTCGATCAGGCGTGCGGTGATGCCGCCGTACGCGCCCGGCGCCATGCAGATGTCCGGAAGCTGTAAAAGCACGCGCAGAGCCGTAGCCTAGCCGTTCCAAACGTATCGTCCGCTAATTTGCTTGCATATAGTAGTATCTGATTTTAGTAAAATAGATCTCCCGGGACTGAAACCGGAGGCAAAGGCGGCCAGACCGGAAAACCGGCGGCAAAGGGAGGGGCGGGTGATACCGGTTGAAACCACGCAAGGGTGGCCGCGCGGCCTGCTGTTTGGCGGATGCATCGCATTGAGCTGCACCGCGTTTCACGGCACCGCCTACGCCTATGACGCGACGCTGGGCGGCTGGCAGGTCAACATCGACACCACCCTGTCCTCGAGCGTGGATGTCCGCACGTCGGACCGCAATTACAGCCTCATCGGCATCGCCAACGGCGGCAAGGTCGGCACGTCCAACGCAGATAACGGCGACCTCAATTTCGCGCCGGGCACGCCGGTGGCGGCCACCCAGCGCATCACCACCGAACTGCAGGTCAAGCGCGACGACTACGGCTTTTTCGTGCGCGCCGCTGGCTTCTACGACCCCGTCGCCGACAGCGAGCGCACCGACTTCCAGCCGCTCAGCCGCGCGGCAGAGCGCGACATCGGCGCGGACCTGCGCCTGCTGGACGCCTACGCCTTCGCGCGTCCTGCGGTTCTCGGCCATGCGTTCGACGTGCGCGTGGGTGCGCAGGCGCTGAACTGGGGCGAGAGCACGTTCATCCAGTTTGGCATCAACTCGGTCAACCCGCTGGATGCCACCGCCCTGCGCACGCCCGGTTCGGAACTGCGGCAGGGGTTCCTGCCGATACCCGTGGTGGACGTCCGGACAGACATCGGCGGCGGCGTGTCGCTGGAGGGCTTCTGGCAGTTCGCCTGGACACGCTCGAAGCTGGAGCCGGACGGCTCGTTCTTTTCCACCAACGACACCGTCTCGGATGGCGGCACCTACGGCAACTTCTCCTACGCGTTCCCCGACAACGCCCGCAGCGTCTATGGCGTGGACCAGGCGATCGGCAGCGTGTTCGGCGGCAGCCTGCCGCGCAGCCTGGACCGTCACCCGACCAGCCTGGACGAGTTCGGCTTCGCCCTGCGCAAGACGTTCGCCAGCCTCGGCGATACGGAACTCGGCCTGTATTTCGAGAACTACCACAGCCGCACGCCTTTCGGCTCGTTCCGGACCGGCTCGCCGAACGCCTCCGGCTACGGCGTCGGCCTGCTGGGCGACCTGCCCAACCCGCTCACGCTGGCGCTGCCGGGCTCGCCGCCCGGCTATGCAAAGGCGACCTACACCTCCACCGCCTCGTTCTTCGCCGACTACCCGAAGGACATCCACCTGATCGGGGTGAGCTGGAACTTCATCGCACCGGCCGGGGTGGCCATCCAGGGCGAACTGTCCAGCAGGATCAACCAGCCGATCCAGTTCGCAGCGTCCGACACGGCGCTGCTGGTCAACTACCCAGCCGTCAAGCAGACCAAGGCGCTGTCGCCCACCGTGGCGGCGGCGGCGGCGCAAATCGCGGCGGACCCGGTGGCTCTGGCGCTCGGGCTACCCGGCTTCAACCAGATACTGGATGGCTGGAAACGCTATTCTGTGATCCAGGCGCAGACCACGGGGACCAAGCTGTTCGCCGCCATTCCCAGCCTCGGCATAAGCAGCCTGGCGCTGGTTGGCGAGGTCGGGTTCGACTACGTGGCCAGCTTCCCGCGTGAACGTGGCGAGCTTCAAACCAACTACACCACCGACGTCAACTCCGCCTTCGTCACGACGGGCACGGTGGATGGCCAGCCGTTGACCAAACGCTACGAGGCCACGCAGTTCTCCGGCGCGTACACGGTCGCAGTCATCATCGATATCCCGAACCTGCTGCCATACGCGATCGACATGAAGCCCACGCTCTCGCTGCAGCACGACTTTGTCGGCACCAGCCCCGTCGGCGTCAACGTCTTTCAGGAGAACACCGCGGCGGCCAGCGTCGGCGTCACCTTCAACTACCTTCAGGCATGGAGTTTCGGCGTGCAATACACCAACCACTTCCCCGTCTTCGACGCGGGCAAGTATTACGGCCTCATCGACCGGGATTTCGCCTCTGCGGTGCTGAGCTACGAGTTCTGAGCCATGAGTCCTGATACCGGCCGCCGCCGGGCGGCCCAGGCAAGCATACCGCTCGTCATCGCGCGCGCGGGCACCAGCCGCGGCCTGTTCCTGCACGCGCGCGACCTGCCGCCGGCGGGCCCGGCGCGTGACCGCGTGCTCGCCCGCCTTATGGGTTCGCCCGACGCGCTGCAGATCGATGGGTTGGGTGGCGCGCGGCCAATCACCTCGAAGGTGGCCATCATCGCACCATCGCAGCGTGACGACGCCGATGTGGACTACACCTTCGCCCAGGTGGACATCGCCGGAAGCGGGGTCGGCTACGACGGCAACTGCGGCAACATCTCGGCCGGTGTGGGTCCCTTCGCCATCGACGAGGGCCTGGTGCCGACGCAGGAGGGCGTCACCCGCGTGCGCATCTACAACACCAACACCGCCAAGGTGCTGGTGGCCAGCGTGCCCGTGCAGGACGGCCGCGCCATGGTGGAGGGCGACTACGAAGTGCCTGGCGTGCCGGGAACCGGCGCCGAGATCGGCATGAACTGGGCCGCCACCGTGGGGGCGAAGACAGGCCGCCTGCTGCCGACCGGCAACGCCACGGACATGATCACGCTGGCCGATGGCCGGCAGGTAGCGGCGAGCCTGGTCGATGCCGCCAACCCGTGCGTGTGGGTGCGCGGCGCTGATTTCGGCCTAAAAGGCGCGGAGTCCGCCCGCCAGGTCAATGCTGACAAAACGCTGCTGGAAGCAGTTCGTGACGCACGCGCGGCTGCTTGCGTGCTGTTCGGCCTTGCGGAAGACCGCACCGTTGCCGACGCACGCTCGCCGGGGCTGCCGATGCTTGGGCTGGTATCGCAACCCACGGACTACCGGACAATCAACGGCGCGGACGTGCGGGCGGACGACATGGACGTTCGCGTGCACCTGATCTTTCTGGGGTCCTTGCACGAATCCATCGCCGGAACCGGTTCCATCTGTTTGGCGGCAGCTTCTCGTATCCAGGGATCCACCGTCTTTGGTCTGACCAAGCAGACGGGGCAGGATGTGATCAGGATCGGGCACCCGTCTGGCGTAACGCCCGCACAGGTCCGCGCGCGCGCCATCTCCGAACGGCCCTTCGTGCATTTCGAGGAGTTGGGTTTCAGTCGCACCGCGCGCAGGTTGATGGAGGGCAAGGCTTTTTTCCCAGTCGACCTTGCCGGCTACTTGGTTGCTTTTTAGCGGGTTTGAGGTTGCCAGTCTGATCGCCCACAAAGTGTGTGATGCACCCGACACGCCTCGAGGTCACCGGCGACTACGCAACCTCGATCAATACTAACGACCGGAATGTCATCGGCTACAACGTCATCGTCCGGCAAGCGGATGGCCACGTGATCTCGACCGCGTTCGAAGACGACGAGTTCAACATGTTTCCACCACAAAGCTTCGCTTACCCGCAGCCGGACGAGACGTTCGACATGCGCTACCTGCCCGACTTCCCCCGCGGCCTATACCGAAGCAAGCAAGGCCTTCTTTTCTGAAGAAAAGAAGCAAAAGACTTTTGTCTCCGCTGTCGCGGTCCTTTCCGGAGAGCGCGCGACAGCGGAGACAAAAGTTTTTTGGTCCTTTTTTCAAAAAAGGACTGCTTGCTTTCTATGAGTCAGCATCAACGCCAGTTGGTGTTATACCAGCGGCCCAAATGGCTGACTCGGATAGTACCCAACCGGCTTATTTTGTGATTCTCTCACCTGGTCGCTCGATTCGGAGACTAGATATGAGCAAGCCGGTGCCGGTAACGCGTTTGGACAGATCGGCCATGGAGCTGCGTCGGGAAGCGTCTCGCTGTAGTGATGGCGCGGTGGTCCGGCGCCTGTTGGCGATTGCTCTAGTGCTGGAGGGGCTTCCGCGGACCGAGGCCGCCGAGGCGTGTGGCATGGACCGGCAGACACTGCGCGACTGGGTGCACCACTACAACGAGGAAGGCATTGACGGCCTCTCCAACCGCCGCAGTCCCGGCCGTCCGGCGCAATTGACGCCCGCGCAATTGGCGGCGTTCAAGGCGTTGGTGGAGCAGGGTCCCGATCCTGCACGTGACGGCGTTGTTCGTTGGCGGTGCAGCGATCTTCAGGCGCGCCTGCAATCGGACTTTGCTGTGCAATATCATGAACGCAGCGTCGGCAAGTTGCTGGCCAAGCTGGCTTTCCGCAAGATGACCGCGCGGCCGTTCCACCCCGAACAGGACGCTGCAGCCCAGGAGACACACAAAAAAACTTCGCTGCCCTGATCGCGGCCGCTTTGCCGCCCCATGCTGCCGGCAAACCGCTTGAAATCTGGTGGCAGGATGAAGCTCGCGTCGGTCAGCAGGGCACGCTCACCCGAGTGTGGGCCACGCGCGGCAGCAGACCGGCTGCACCACGCGATCGTCGCTATACCTGGGCCTATGTGTTCGGCGCGGTATGCCCGTCGCGGGGTGTGGGTGCTGGGATCGTCATGCCTTCAGTCAATCTTGAAGCGATGAGCGAGCATCTTCGTGAGGTCAGCCGCAACGTCGCACCTGGCGCGCATTGCGTGATGCAGGTTGATGGCGCCGGTTGGCACCGGCCGTCCGAGCGCCTGATCGTTCCCTCGAACATCACCCTGCTGACCCTGCCGCCCTATTCGCCAGAACTCAATCCGGTCGAAAATGTCTGGCAATATCTCCGAAGTAACTGGCTCAGCCACCGTGTGTGGGAAAGCTATGAGGAAATCGTCGATGCCTGCTGCGCTGCCTGGAACGCGCTAATGGCCATGCCAGAGCGCATTACCTCAATCGCTACAAGACACTGGGCACAGGTCAGCCATTAGGGCGGTTAGTATTAGTCATCGTCACCGATGACGCCAGCGTCTGGGCACACCGGCAGCACTGCTACCTTCTCAGTGAGCGACTGACGACCGCCAAGCAGCGGTTCGAGTCCGCCCGGGGTGAGTCAAAGATTGACTTCTATCTCGCGGGGGGATGCGCACAGAACGCCGAAGTCGTCGCTTGCTACCACGCTAACCACGCTGGCAGCGATTTATTTACTTAGCGTCAAACTCACATCAGGATGCAAGGATGAGGGAGAGGGCGGTTTGGCACGAGCACCTATCGCGTCAGTGCCTGCAAGAAGTGAAAACGCGTAGGTATTATTGGTGTATGAATTGAAGTAGACGACGCCATCCGAAATGGTGGCGTTGCCCAGAAACGAGAACCCGGTGACCCCTGTTGCGAGGATCTCGCCGTAGTAGGCGTCGATGGCGAAAAGGCTGTCGCTGCGTGAGCTGACATATACCACGCCGTTGGCGACTGCCGGACTTTCCAGTGGACCGCCAGTGGCAACCTCCCACTGCACCGCGCCGGAATGGGCGTTAAAGGCATACATGTTTCCGTCGGAGGACCCGGCGTAAACAAACCCGTATGCTACCGCAGGTGAGGAATACACAAGGCCACCGGTGGTATAGCTCCACAGCAACGCGCCCTCGTTCGGCCCGGCTGCATTGATGGCGTAAAGTTTGTCGTCGTCGGAGCCGACATACACCACCCCGTTGCTGACCGCGACCGCGCTCTCCACTTCGCCGCCGGTCGTGTAACTCCAGATCAGCGCGCCCGTCGACGCATTCAGGGCGTAGATTTTGTGGTCTGCCGAGCCGACGTAGACTGTACCATTGACTACGGCTGGCGACGAATCGATGAAATTGCCGGTCGTGAAGGTCCATACGATCTTGCCGGTGGATGCGTTGAACGCGTAGATCTTTCCGTCCACGCCACCCGCGTAGACCAACCCGCCGGCCACCACGGGCGAGGACTCGAACGCACCGGTGGTGGTGGTTGACCAGATGACTGCACCGGTTGAGGCTTTCAGGGCATACATCAGGGCATTATTGCCGTCGCCTATGTAGAGCGTCGATCCGACAATGGCCGGCGAGGCGTAAAAGGATGTAGTGGGAAATGCTGTCCACAGCGTCTTACCGGTGGTTTTGGCCACCGCATACAGCCCTGAGCTAGTGCCAACGAACACGCTGGTTCCGGCAACCGCAGGTGCGCTGCCAAGCCCGTTGACCGAGATCTGCCAGAGGGTGCCGAGCGACCCCACATTCTGGGTATTGAGCGTGTTCTCGTATGGGTTCCAGCCAAGATGCGCCGCGCCGAAGCCTTGCTCTGTCCAGGGCGTGCTCACCGAGAACGCCGCTTGCGCTGCGTCGCCGCTGTGCCGGCCGACCGCCGTAAAATAGTGTTTGCCAGGTTGCGCCAAGGCAGGAATGATCGCCGATCCGCTGAATGTTCCGGTTGCGGTCGAAACCAGCAGCATGGTGTCGACGGTGTCGACATAGATGTCGATAGCCTCGCTGTGGCCGAAGCTGTTGCCCGAAATGGTCACGGGCAGGTTCGGGTGCCCGGTTGCCGGCGCTACGGTGACCACACCTTGTGCGTAGGCTGGAACGGCTAGGCTGAAAGCCGCGAGCAGCGTTGACGATGCTATCGTGTACGACCGCATGACCGGTGTCCTAGTTATGACAAATTTCGATAGCACCTCAGCAGCGAAAGAGGGAATGTAAATCGCTCGCTCAGCTTCTGTGAAGGGGCGACTAGCCCCAACTCGTTGGAATGCCAGTAACCTGTCATACGGTGACGCAGGATTACCATCGCGCGTCGACGCCAAGTCCCAGTTTGGTCCTCACTTCGATACCGAGTTGTTTGCAGGAAACGGGCTTCAGCGCCGTCACCGGGTCAGGCGCTTCGCGAGCGCCTGACGCTAACTCGGACATCCGAGGCTCTCCGCGATCAAGAGTACCAGGGCGGCTACGATGCAGTGCGTCGGTATGCGCGCAGCTGGCAGCGCGATCGCGCGTCGACGTTGGCTGACGCTTACGTGGCGCTGAGTTTTGCGCCTTGCGAGGCGCATCAATCCGATTGGAGCCATGAGATCGTGCTGGTTAACGACACTACGGTGACGGTGGATCGTCGGCGTGGTGGACACGCTTGCGGCCGGCGTGGCGCAGCGCGAAGGAGAGGCTCTCCTGAATCTTCTGCGGGCCGG
This sequence comes from Acetobacteraceae bacterium, assembly GCA_965198755.1. Lineage (GTDB taxonomy): Bacteria > Pseudomonadota > Alphaproteobacteria > Acetobacterales > Acetobacteraceae > BOG-908. The sequence goes on along the minus strand of OZ240673.1, from coordinate 99,266 downwards.
CGGGCGCAGGTTCAGCTTATCGTCGTCGCGCATCCTTGCTCCCCATGTCCGGACAGCCAGGGTTGAAGCATATGAACATATAGAGAAGAAGCAGGTTACGACTCTTGCTCAACTCAAACGGTGCCGCCGGCCTTCAATTCGTCCCGGCGGGCTGCCTCGATATCATCGTTGGTCTTCTTGCGGGCCTGCTCGTTAAACTCCTGCATTGCTTTGCGCCGTTGCGCGAGTGCATCTTCTCCCCCGGCAAAGCTCCGCTAATTTTTCGTCCGCCAAAGGGTTTTTCTCGAAGTATGTGATTCATCTTTGAACCGCTGCTGGAATAGAGAACAACGTCGGCCGAACTTCGTCGCGTATCCAGCGCGCCAAACGCTCGCCTGACGGCGCTTCCAAGGCATGCGCCTGTCCTGGGCTTGTAGGCGCGCACGACCGTAACTGGGCGGGGTAGCACCGCACCGCTCTACGTCCACGTAGCCGGCGCCAGCGATGGCCTCACAGCCGCCCGGACGCGCTCTACGGCCACGAGGGGCGGCGGGCTTGGCGGATAGCGTCAAGGGTCAGATCAGTCGGGACGTCGAACGCGGGCATGCGCCACCGGTCCATGGCGACGCGACTACCTCCATCAGTTTGTATCGATTGGCGACTCCACGAGCCTTGCTATGCGGGAGGCTCAACGGACGGACCGAGCAGCACTATGATGATCGATGCTCTTGTGGCGGAGCGCGGCTGCGTCGAACGCGATGCACTGACGAGTGACTATCGGCTCGCCAGGGCGAGGGGAGACCTGGAGGCTGCCTTGCAAATCGCGTTTCAGATCGAGGCGAGACGGCGAGACAGGGGGCATCCTTCGCCAACCAGACCGGACCGTAGCTGACGAATACGTGAAGCGAAAGAAGCTTGCCTCATGCATCCTCAGGTTGCGACCACGAGTAACGATACGGTGGTCCTTGGAGCTGTTGCGTCATGGAGCGTCATTACAGACACCCCGACAGCGGGGTTGAGCGCATTCTGGAAGAACTGGCCCAACAGGGCGGAGACCTCAGGCTTATCGACGACTTCGCCAAACGAGCGGCGGAACGGGCTGCAGTCAGACTGGCGATCACAGCGTCGAAAGATCAGCCAAGCCGATCGATAGCCAATCTGCACCCCCAAATGCCGGTTTCCAGCCGTTAAGCACCGCGCCGTCTGCCGAGGCCAAGCGCTCAGACTGCTTGAGTTCTTGATTTTAAGACTAGGACAGCGGCTGCTTGTGAAACGCAGCAGCGCTCAGGCTGGATTGATATCGACCGCTGCGTCCGCCGGTGTCAGCGGCGCCACGTCGGTCATGTTGTGCAGCAGCTCCGCCCCGTTGTTCCGCACGCTGTTCACCGTCCTAGAGACAGGCCACAGCCGCACGGTGCCAGGCGAAGCGGGGCGTAGTAGATCCGCGGGCCCGCCGGCTTCCTCGCCCGGCCACACTGGCCAGTCATCGGGGTCCAGGATCATCAACATGCGGTCATGCAGAGGCACCATGTCGTCGCCCGCGGCCGTGGTGGCGATCGTGAAGATGCGGAGCACCTCGCCAACCGGATCACGCCAGCTCTCCCACAGGCCAGCGAAGGCCAGCGGCGCACCGTTCGCCCGGGCGACATTCGGGTTGAACGGAGCCAGGCGTCAAGGCGGGATCGGGACGCGAGGCTTGGGCCATCGCCGCCGACGTGGTGAGCACGACGGCCAAGGCTGCCGCAAGCTGCATCTTCGTCCCCCGATCTTGCGGCCGTTCTAACGTAATAAGAACTTGTGCCCAGTGGCGCCCGGGAAGCTGCAAACTCCTGCTAATTGGGACTCTAGAGACAGTGGGATCAGAGCTTGGATGGAGTCGACGCTGTCGCAACTCGACGATCAGCCGATCGAGCGACTGCGGGCGCTTCGCGCAGCCTGGCTTCTGGTCCCAAGTGGCTATGCTCTTGGTGCTGATGGTGGCTGTCTCACCAGATTGCCTTGCCTGTGCCTTGCCGCGGATAGGCGTCATCGACCAATCGGCGCGGATGCGTTTGGGAGGTCAAATGCTGACGGTCGCGGCGCTTTCTTTACCTGAACTCGACGGCAATGAGGGAGGCGATGATAGATCACAGATCCTGGTGCTAAACTCTCGCTGCAGGCGAATTTGGTCCGAGCAGGTTGTTGGTCTGGAGTCACGCTTTGAAAAGCGTAAGCTTGGGACAACAGACCTGCTGGAGTTCATCACGATGCAGGTCTATGGCGATGGCACCGGATATGTTCACCGATTTTATTCTCTACGCCAAGGCCAGATGCACAAAATGCTTCCGGAGATCGGCCACACCGGAAAGGATGGCTTTTATTTGGGACCGCTTGGTTCCGGCCAAGGCGACGGCATCGTAACCTGGAGTGCAGATCCGACCGGTGAGGCCGAAGCGAGCGCCCATCCGTATGTCGTCGAGCGATGGCGCTGGCAGGGGGGCCATTTCACTGGTCCGTCCAGCAGTCGAACGCGCAAGTTCTTGGCGTCCAGCAACGTGGTCCCAAGAGCTGACGTTGTGGCCCGCGATATGGGCCTGCCCTATCGTGACCAGACCGGCACGGCAGAATTCATGGACCCGGTCCGTGTCATACGTCGAAAAGATGGTCTCGACGCGCATTGAAAATTTGCGCATTGATGAGGAGGTTGGTCGCTCTACCGGCTCGTGCGGCCGTGGCACAGCGGTCTGCCGCCGGCGACATGTCCAACCAAGCTCGGCTATCGTCCAGACCGCCCACTAATCCGGCCTGAGCAGCATCGACAACCAAGCCAATCGGTATTGCGAAAGGGAGCGCCAGGAGGTCTTGGCTTCGGCTCAATCGCCTAAGGCATCTTGCAGCCGAACGCCGTCCTCCGGAATGCCAAGGCGCTTGGACAGCGCGTCGTAGCGTGTGTCCTGAGGGGCATAGCCCACAGGTAGTCTGCGCGCGAAGCCGAGCCGGGCCACAAGCCAGCTCAGACGAAGTCGTGTGGGGCGGGTCCGCCGCACCGGCCGGCGTGGCGATTAGCAGGCCGAGCCCGGCAAGTATCAGCTGACCGCTCATCTCGAACTCGGGTAAGCGATGCGGCGGCGGCACATGGCGGCTCGCTTGGTTGTTATGATCCAAGTCTGCAATGGACGATGCGCTATTTTCTGCCGACATCGATGGAAGCGCTCGTACGAGTAGTCGTATGAGCGGTCGTGCCAATCGGGTCGAGATCGTACGCGCAATGGGCGCCGGCGGTGGAGCCTGGAGCAGAAGCAGGACATCGTCGCTGAGAGCCTTGGGCCTGGGCTGACGCCGACGGAGGTTGCGCGCAAGCACGGGATCAGTTCCGGCCAGCTCTACACGTGGCGCCGCGAGTTGCTCACTGTGCAGACCGCAATGGTGACACGCTCGACACCGCGGTTTGCCGAAGTGGTGGCACAATTACCGTCAGGACCATCGGACGGCGATCCCATACCGGCGGTCGAGACGCCGGCGCCGCGGCTTCCCGCCTTGGCGCGTCCTGATGGCTTGATCGAGCTGGTGCTGCCCGGCGGCGTGGTGGTGCGCCTGGATGCGCATGTCGATGCCGGCGCGTTGCGCCGCGTGCTGGGCGCTCTGGACGGCAGATGATCGCGCTGGCGTCCGGCCTGCGGGTATATCTGGCGTGCGGCGTCACGGACATGCGCAAGGGTATGACCGGCCTCGCGATGCTGGTGCAGCAAACCCTGGCCGAGGACCCGTTCAGCGGCGCGGTGTTTGCCTTCCGCGGCCGTCGCGCTGGATTGATCAAGCTGATTTGGCATGACGGGGTCGGTCTGTGCATGCTGACCAAGCGGCTGGAGCAAGGCCAGTTCGCGTGGCCCTCGGCCAGCACAACAGGCCGGATTGCGCTGACATCGGCGCAGCTGGCCGCCCTGCTGGACGGGTGTGAGTGGCGGGCGCCGGCACGTCCGCGCCGGCCGGAGCTCGCCGGGTAAAAATCGCCGTTCGCTGCCCAAAAAACCTGGCAACGGCGCGGACGCATTGTCCATCATGGCACGATGCAGATCGACCCTGACACCCTGCCGGACGACCCGGGCGTGCTGCAGCAGATGCTGCGCACGATGCTGCACCAGCAAGGCGAACTGCACGCCGAGAACGACAAACTTCGCCTGCTGATCCAGCGCCTGACGCGCCACCAGTTTGGCCGCCGGTCCGAGCAACTCACCGCTGACCAATTGCAGTTCGGCCTGGAGGATCTGGAGCAGACGGTTGCCGAGAACCAAGCAGGGCAGGATGCCGCCCAGGATGCGGGTGGGGCCGCGGATCCGCACCGTGTTCGCCAGTCCCGCCCCATGCGCAATCATGGAGCGCTGCCCGCCCATCTGCCGCGCACCGAGGTGGTGATCGACACCGACCAGGCCGCGTGCCCCTGCTGTGGCGGTGCGATGCACAGCATCGGCGATCTGCGCACCGAGCAGCTCGACATCGTGCCCGCGCAGCTGCGGGTGCGCGTCACGCGGCGCCCGCGCTATGCCTGCCGGTCCTGCGAAGGCGCCGTGGTGGTGGCCCCGGCGCCTGAGCGGCCGATCGACGGCGGCATGGCGACCGAGGCACTCATCGCGCATGTGCTGGTCAGCAAGTTCTGTGACTCGTTGCCGCTGTATCGGCAATCGCAGATGCTGGCGCGTCAGGGCGTCACGCTGGACCGTTCCACGCTGAGCAACTGGGTGGGCCGCGCCTGCTGGTGGCTGGCGCCGCTCTACGACCTGGTGGTCAGTACGGTGCTCTCGTCGGGCAAGGTGTTCGCCGACGACACCAGGCTGCCGGTGCTCGACGCTGGCCGCGGCCGAACCAAGACGGGCCGGCTGTGGTGCTACGCGGTCGATGACCGTCCCTGGTGCGGCGCTGGGCGCCCGGGCGCGGCTTACGTCTACGAGGAGGACCGCAAAGGCGCTCGGCCAGCAGCCCATCTGGCAAAGTTCAGTGGCGTGCTGCAGGTCGATGGATATGCCGGGTTCAAGCGGCTAGCTGGTGACCGCGCGGATGGATCGGTGTGCCTCGCGTTCTGCTGGGCGCATGCGCGGCGCGAATTCTACGAGTTCCATCAGGCGACCGGCTCTCAGCTGGCGGCCGAGGTGCTGGCGCAGATACGCTCGCTCTACGCCATCGAAGATGACATACGCGGCCAGCCTGCCGAACACAGGCGTCAGGTGCGCCAAGCTCGAAGTCGGCCGATCGTGGAAGCCCTGCACGCGTGGCTGCAGGCCAACCTCGCGCGGGTCTCCGGCGCATCCGGTCTGGCTGAAGCGATGCGGTATGCGATCCGTCATTGGCCGGGTCTGGTGGTGTTCCTCAACGATGGCCGTGTCGAGCTGGACACCAATGCGGTCGAACGGGCGATCCGGCCTGTGGCACTCGGACGCAAGAATGCGCTATTTGCAGGTTCGGACGGCGGTGCGCGGCATTGGGCAATGGCGATGACCCTGATCACCACGGCGAAGTTGAACGATGTGGAGCCGATGGCCTACCTGACCGACGCGCTGGAGCGCGTCGTATCCGGGCGCACCAGGTCTCATGAATTGCACACGCTACTGCCTTGGAATTGGCAACCGGATTCGGCCCTGGATATGCGCGTGATGATGCGGGCGATGGCCGCGTGATCGACCACCCGATCACCACGGCGGACCTGATGGCAAAGCTGGAAGCCGCACTTCCCATCACGGCACGCCTGACCCCGGAACTGCAAGTCTCGCTGCGCGGCCAGAATGCCGCATCATCCATCCCAGCGGCCGCTATAATCACCCTGCTGTATTACATGGGCGATGAGGGCGGTATCCTCTGCAAGCTGGATCTCGGCCGTGACGTGGAAAAGGAGGCCTTCGTCTCCATTACCCATCTGCGATTCGACCCGCGCCTGCCTCTGGCCCGCGAGATCACCATCCATCAAAAACACCGAGTGAAACGCCTGCGCCGACAGCCCGCCTAGCGCCAAGACAACGCCGCCTCGTCAAGAAAAATGCAGGGTGGCGCCGCCGCAATGCTTACGAACTCGGCTGCATGGCGGCGAAAGATGTGAGGTAACGGCCGTATTGCGCTTTGGCCTCGGCGGCACTGACCTGACTGCGATCGGCACCCGGCAGGGAGGACCATTGCGCTGAGAAAGCGATGGTTTGATAGAACTGGAGCAGCGATAGCAACCGGGATCCAACCTTCTTTGGCAAACGGCGGCTTCTCGCCAATGATGGTCACTTTGGGCACGAGCGCCGCAGCCCGGAAGCCGACATTGCCGCCGGCCTGGCGAACGACCAAGGCAGGTGGTGGGCGGTCCATCCGCTTCAGGACGGGCTGTTGAGATAGCTGACGTTCCCAGACCGCCCCTAAGCAGCTTGTCTTTCGGAATCTCCGCAGCTCCTTGCTTCCTCCATCGTCCGATGATTCAGCTTCGAGCCGACCTCGACGATGGCCCGTATGGCCGGGACGAGCTCCCCGCCAAGGTCGGTCAGGGCGTATTCCACGCTCGGCGGAGTAGTCGCCAATACGGCGCGGGAAAGGACGCCGCGCTTCTCAAGGTCCTTCAGCCGCGCGCTAAGCACTTTGGCCGAGATCACCGGCATCGCGCGGCGCAGCTCGGAGAAGCGGCGCTGCCCGTCACTCAGGTTCCAGATGATTTCCGGGGTCCACACGCCTCCTAATAAGCTCATGCAGGCCGACATTGGGCAGCCCGGAGGTGGCGGGACTCTTTTCCTTAGCTTCAAAGCCACTTCACTTACCTATGCACGGGAGCTGCAACCTGGTTTCGCTGGGGATACCAGAAAGCGTTAGTCACTCCAAGTTACCCGGTTACCGATAGTAATAGGACCTCCTATCTCTGGGCCTTCGCAACCGGAGACACTCCATGAAGCTGTTCTACGCCCCCGGCGCCTGCTCGCTCTCGCCCCACATCGTGCTGCACGAACTCGGCCTCCCCTTCACGATCGAGGCCGTTGACCTCACGACCAAAAAAACCGAGTCCGGCGCGGACTTCACGGCCATCAACCCGAAGGGCTACGTCCCCGCGCTGCAGCTTGACGACGGCGAAGTCCTGACCGAGGGCGCAGCCATCGTCCAGTATCTGGCGGACAAGCACGCGCCGGGTATGCTCGCACCCATCGCGGGCACGGTGGAGCGTGCGCGGCTCAACGGGCACCTGAACTTCATTTCGGCCGAGTTGCACAAGGCGTTCGGGCCGCTGTTCAACCCGGCGCTCGCGCCCGAGGCACGGCAAGCGGCGGTCGCGAACCTCGGCCGCAAGCTCGACGTAGTCGAGAAGGCACTCGCCGATGGGCGCTCGCACCTTACGGGCCCGGACTTCACCGTCGCCGACGCCTACCTATTCGTGGTGCTGAGTTGGGCGCCGAAGCTTGGCGTGGACCTCGCCCGATGGCCGCACCTCGGCGAGTTCAGCCGGCGCGTCGCCGTCCGTGTCGCCGTCCAGGCCTCGATTGCGGCGGAAGAGCTATCGAAGGCGGCATAACGCCTCTGCGGGGTAGGCGGCCAGCGCTGCCTTGGCCAACTGCCCCGCACGTTCTAGGGGCCTCATCCGAATGAGCGCGCCATTTCTATGCGTCCGCCTTAAAGGCGCCGACCGGGCCGACTAACGGCCGAGATATTTCGCTTATGCGTCAGCCCTTCGGCACGACAAGCATCCGCTTTAAGGCAACGCGCTCGGCTCCTTGAGCGACCAACTTGGTCGGTAGCGGCCGGCAACAGCGAGTGGCGGCTCCTCGTTTTTAGCCGACTGAAACTCGCCAATCCAGTACCGGCCAGCTTCGGTAACGTCGCGTTGGCGTCTCCCGGCGAAAGCCGCCGATAAGCGAGCGTCAGCGAATGTCCGCTTCCCGCAATCTCCCACTCCATAGCCGACAGTCCGCTTTCGGCCAGACTCGGCCACATCAACACATTCATCTACACCAGCCACAAAACATACCTTGGCTTACCCCGCTGACAGAGCATTATATTAGCTCCTCACGCGCAAAGCGCAGTCCCGGCTATCCGGGACTTGCCCTGGTAGCAGCGCCCGATGGTCGGGCGTTCGGCCAGGAGCGCACGATGACCCTCTCCGACACGCAGTCGTCCATCCTTCGACAAGCCTTGCACCACCCTGACGAGCTGGTCGTATCGCCAGCGCACCTTCCGCCGCAACCACTGGCTTTGATTGCCCGCGCCTTGCTGAACACGGGCTTGGTGGCACGAGCTGAACCGTCGAGCGGCAGCTGGAAGCTCGATGGTGAAGTTAGAGTTGGTCGCCCACGCGCATCAGGTATGACGGAGACGCACCGTCACTGACGTCGGTCGAAACTCACTCCCTGCCCTACTGCTGGATCGTGCAGCGACCATCTCGTTCTCTCGATCAATGCAACTGCTGGTTTCGGACCGTTCTGCCGAAGGACCTGCCATAAGAACTCGGCTGTCGGTCAGATTGCACGATACCAAACATCGGATTCCAGTAAGCTAAAGTCTGAATGCCATCTCAAATGACTGTGGTTATTAGGATTAGATTTATACTTGCTGCAGCTCCGGCCGGTGACGCACTACATCACGTGCGGCATCAGGCCGACGTCTATGCCGTGAGCCTGGTCTGATCGGATTGCCCCCGCCGCCACGTAGCTCACCAACGACCCTCCATGCCCATCCGAGGACAGCCCGAAGTTCGCCGCCGTGTAGCTGCCGCTGAAACGTAGCATGGCTTCCACGGTGTTGCCGTTGTCAATCGTTAGGATGTCGTGCGCGAAGCTCATACCGTTCGAGGCGTCACCGAGCAGGTCGATTTTCTCTCCTGTGCCGAACCCGCTGATTAACCCGTCCATTGCGCCGGCGTCCTTCAGTGACAGCGTGTTGGCGCCGCTCTGGAACACCATCCGGGCCTGCGCGGCCACGCTGCCATCCAACTCCAGCGTCGCACCCTTCGCGATCGCGTCGATGCCGGCCCCCGTTTCGGGGCCGATCACCTGCAGCGTGCCGCCCTTGGCCGTCAGCGTGCCATCATTCACGATCGCGGCAGCGCTGACCACGCCATAGCCGTTGATCTTCGCGGTAATCTCCAAATCTCGGCGAACCGCGAGCGTGCCGCCCGCCAGCAGCACCGTGCTGCCCAACTGCACCCTCGCATCGACGAACGAAGCGGTGCCGTTTGCGGCGATGCTTAGCTGATCGGGGGCCTGTGGTAAAAAGGCTCGGCCCGACAACAGCGACCCGGCGCCGCTCACCGAAATCGATCCGGCGTAGACCAGGATGTCGCCCGCAACCGCCAGCGTGCCGCCCTGGGATACGATGCCGCTTCCCGAGCTGACACCCTGATAGGCGCCGAACTCCAGATTGCCGGCCACCGACAGCAGTGTGTTCGGGCCGGTCGCGGTGATTGTGCCGGTGCCATTCAGCGATCCCACCGCCACGTTGTCGTGCAGCCCGAGCGAGGCATAGGCGCCCCCCGCCGCGGTAAACGATCCGTTGCCCGCGCCGCCGATCTCGACCCGCCCATCAAACAGCGCCGCGGTCAGGGCGCCGGTCACCAGAACCTGCGCGCCGGCGCCGTCATCGTTGCCGATCAGAGTCAGTCCCGCGGCGACCTGGAAGCCGGAGCCGTTCTCCACCGTCAGCGAGCCGACGCCGGAATCGCCGTCGCCTACCGTGAAAGTGCCCGCGTTCAACTGGGCAAAGAAGCTGGAATGATCCACGAGCACAGCGGCCGTGCCCGACTCCGAACCGATGGTGATGTCGTTGTCGCCCGTGCCCTCTCCGTCGAAGCTGGCGCCGCCGACGAACCGCAAGGTGGAGTCGGATTCGACGACGAGGCCAGCGGTGTCGATGCCGGCACGATTGAACGTCACCAACCCCGTGACGGTCGTCGCTGTCGTGCCTTCAGATGCGATGTCGGTGGAGGCGCCGACATAGGAGAGCGTCGCGGTGCCCTGGCTCTGCAGGCTGATGCTGTCGACATCCAGCTGCCCGCTGAACGTCCCGGCGGTGTACATGGTGACATCGTCGCCGTTGGTCGGCTCGGTCCCGGTAGTGCCGTGGATCTCGTCGCGCCAGTTGTTGCCGTCGCCGATGTCGGTGCCCGGTCCAACCCACTGATAGAGTCCCATTTGTTGACTCCTGCTGTAATGACGGCGATCCGGAAGTCTGTGCCGCCCTTATCCGTGCCAAACCGCCGGTCTGACTTCTGCCGAGTTGAACTGAACGTATCAAAACAGCGCTTGGCTTCCCGCCTCGACTGAGCAACAGCTCCTCACGCGCATTCCGTAGTCCCGGCCATCCGGGACTTGCCTTGGTAGCAGCGCCCGGTCGTCGGGCGCTCGGCCAGGAGCGCGTAACGACCCTCTCCGACACGCAATCGTCAATCCTACGCCAAGCGGCGCAGCGCCCTGACGGGCTGGTCATATCGCCGACCCACCTCCCGCCACGACCACAGGTATCGATCGTTCGGGCTTTGTTGACCATTGATAGACGCTCACGGCGTACACCTCGCTCGAAACTCGTGTCTGTTCCACCGGCATCGGCGGCACAGGGATCAGCAAGGCTGCGCGGTCGGCAGGCTATTCAATCGTTCTCAATCGTTTTTAATACTCGCACTATCAAAGCGTTGTGCGGATCCCGGCCTGCCGGCCCGGGCATAGCTCAGTGCGGATCGGCCAACTTCAGCCGCGCCAGGCCGGCCTTGAAGCGCGGATCGTCGCGAAGCGGATCGAGCAGCGGGTCCAGCAGGACATCGAGCAGGCCGGTGTCGCGATTGCGAACCGCAGTATCGAAAAAGCGGAGCGCCTCCGTCGGCTGGCCCCATTGCGCGTATATTTCCGCGTAGTTGGATGCGGCGTCGTTTCCCAAAGCGGCACGGACCTTTGCCAGATCGGCCTCGGCCGCCGCCTGCTGCCCAAGCACGTGGTCGGCCAAGGCCAGCAACTCGTTTTCCTGCCAGTCCCGTCCAGCGGCGCAGAGGGTCCGGGCTTCCTGCGCGTGACCCATCATCAGCAGCACGAGCGCCCGCAGGACGTTGTGGCGCAACGGCAGGACAGCGACGACGGCGCGTTCGCGATCCAGGGCCGCGAGCGCCTCGCCGTAGCGGTGCCCCTCGTACAGGACCTGGGCCAACTGGCCCCAGGCATTCGGATCAAGCAGGTCCAGATCGGCCGCGCGGCGCGCTGCGTTCACAGCCAGGTCCACGTGCCCAAGCGCCAGTGCGGCTGATGCGTAATTGGTCTCGATACCGGCATTGCCGGGCGTCAGGGCTTTGGCTTTCTCCTGCTCCACGAAGGCACTCTCATGATCGAGTTTGAGATGGCCCAGCACCGCGCCGCGGGCCGAATGCGCGGCGCCCAGCATCGGCGACAGCGCCACCGCCCGGTCCGCCGCATCCTGCGCCTGCTGGGCCATTTGCTGCTGCGCGGGTGTGCCATCCGTGCCCAAAGATATGACCGCCACAATGGTGATGGCACGCCTGGCATGGGCCAGTGCAAAGCTTGGGTCGAGCGCCAGCGCGCGGTCGAACTCTGCCAGTGCCGCCTGGTAATCAGCCGCCACGCGGGCGCCGCGCCGCAAGGCCATGCCGCGCAGATAGGCGTCGTAAGCCGCCGCGTTGGTTGTGCCCCCAAGGGTCAGCCTGGCCTGCTGGTCCGCCGGCAACGCCACCTGCATCGACTGCGCTACCGCCAGCGCGATGTCGGACGGCACGGTCACGATCCCGGCCTGGTCGCGGTCATAGGTCCTGGACCAGATGTTGAAGCCGGTCAGCGCGTCGGTGAGCTGCGCGGTGAGCACCAGCCCGGTGCCTGTGCGGCGGACGCTGCCCGCCAGAATTGCGCCGACGTTCAGCGCGCGGGCGATTTGGCCAATTGTGGCGTGGCTGCCGCGAAACGAGAAGGTTGAGGTCCGGGCAGCCACCTGGATCGAGTCGATCTGGGTGAGCGAATCGATGAGCTGCTCGCTCAATCCGTCGGCGACGTAGGACTGGGCCGGATCGCCGCTCATGTTGTCGAAGGCGAGCACGGCGACCGAATGCGGCGGGGGCGCGAAAGCGCGCTCGGCGGCCCGGTCCGAAGCTGACGGTGGCGCATGGCCGGTCCAGACCGCGAGACTGATCCCCGCGATCACCAGCGACAGCAGCGCGATGCCGAGCGGCAGATGGCCGCGCCACCTGCTCGGTGGCGAAGATGGCGGCGGGGGTTGGTCGGCCGTCGTGGTTGCCAGCGGAGCAGCGTCGAACGCCACCGGTTCGGCGAAGCGGAAGCCCCGGCCCGGCACCGTGACGATGCTGCGGTCCGCGCCGCCGCCGGCCTTGAGAACCTTGCGCAGCTCGAAGATCGCCTGGCCGACATTGCTGTCTTCCACGACGCGGTTGGGCCAGACGGCCTGGAGGAGTTCTTCGCGCTCCACCACGCGGCCGTGATTGGCGACCAAATAGAGCAGGACGTCGAACAGGCGCTCGGCCAATTTGATGTTGGCGCCATCGCAGGTCAGGGCCCTGCGCACGGGATCCAGCGTGAAGCTGCCCCACCGGTAAGTGCCCTGTTCCCGCGTGAAGAGATCCATCCTGGGGGTCACTCCGATGGCGAGAAAGGCAACGCGGCAGCTTGTCCTAAATATGTATCACGAGCTGACTATGGTCTAGCGGACCGTTTGCAGGCGCAGACAGGGCCGGTGCCGTGGGGGCGGCCACTACGGTTACGTAATTGAAAACAAACCGTTCATATCATTTGAGAAGTATTTATTTGTCCGTCCGCGAGGCGTCCGTTTCCACTCCGGCCAGCAGTGGGGAGACCGGCAATGCGAGTCTTGGAACGGCAAAAAGCCGTAGCGTGGCGCGGCAGCGCGGAACGGCCAGTGCCGTTGGCGTTGGTCGCGATGGTGCTTGTGCTCGCCGCCGCGGCGATCGGGCTCGGGCCGACGACGGCACGAGCCTGCGCAGCGCTGGAGGATTTCCCATGCGGCCCATGAGACCTGGGAGGTGGTTGCTTCTCCTGGCGATGGCTGCGGGATCGTTCGGTCCGGCGCCTGGGGCCGCCATCAAGCCGCTTCATCGCTTCGCTTATGTCGGCACGGCGCCCAGCCACTACTCGCTCGGCAGCACGCCTTACGCGGAGCTGCTCCAGGCCTCGGACGGCAATTTTTACGGCACCACGGTATATGGCGGAGCGGGGCGGTGCCCCAACCGGTCCAACGGCAGCTTCCTGGGCTGCGGCACCATCTTTAGCATGACGCCAGCGGGCGCCGTCACCACGCTGTACTCGTTCCCGTATGACACGGCCACCTCCCAGGCCCCGAACGGCGCCTTTCCGACCGCGGGCCTGATCCAGGGGAGCGACGGTCTTCTCTACGGCGTGGCGCAGGACGGAGGACAGCTCGGGTGCAACGGGGCGCTGGGCTGCGGCACCGCGTTCCGCATCTCCATCGCCGGCGCGTTCAAGCGCCTGCACCAGTTTTCTCCCACCGATGGCGAAGGCGGCCGCCCCTACAGCCACCTGGTGCAAACCGCCAACGGCCTTCTCTACGGCGTCGCCAACGAGGGCGGCACCGGGAACGAGGGCACGCTCTACAGCATGACCACCAACGGCGCCGTCCATGTCCTCCATAAATTCGACTACACCACCAACAATGACGGCTACAATCCGACCGGCGCGCTGCTGGTGGGGCATGACGGCAAGACGCTTTACGGCACCACCACCCTCGGCGGTGCCAATGGCAACAGCGTCGGCGGCGGCATCATCTTCAGCTACGCCGACGGCGTTCTGACCACGCTGCACGCTTTCGACAATATCCAGAGCTCCGCCGCAGGCACCTTCTATCAGCCGGAAGGCGCGCTGATCTATGGTCCCGACGGCAACCTCTACGGTACTACCGTCTCCGGCGGCAGCGGTGGCGGCCTGTTCTCCATCTCCCCCACCGGCACCGGCTTCAAGGTGCATTACGTCTTCAACGGTGGCGCGCCCTTCAATGGGGAGGCGGAGGTTGCCGGCCCCGTATTGGGGCGTGACGGCCTGATCTACGGCCTATCGAATCAGACCAGCCAGGGCAGCGAGCCTGGCAGTATCTACCGATACACTCCGGCCAACGGCAGGATGCTGACAGTGGCGCCGTTCAGCGGCAGCACCGGCGGCAATCCGCAAGGAGGCCTGATCGAGGGCAAGGACCGCTATCTGTATGGCACGACGAGCCTCTATGGCGGCAGCAACGCGCAAGGCCCGGACGCAGGCACCGTATTCCGCATCGCGCCTGCCCTGGCGAAATGAAGAACTCAGTCTTTCGCCGGTGATGGTGATGAGCATTGTTCTGCCTTGCTCTACTGACGCGCTGGTTTGTGCCTGCTCCGACATGAGCAAAGCTACTGATCCATGGTTGGGCCAGACACATCCTTGGCGCGGTCACCCCAACCTGCGCGCGAACAGACCGGAGCAGAAATGGCTATGAATACGGCTTCCAGGAAGCTTTGAGGCGCAGCGAACACGCACAAGGCCATTCTACTTGGTCATGTCCCTTTTGCTTGCGGGCATTGCTGTTCTGGGCTTTTCCCGCACGATACCGGGCGATCTATCGGCGCCGGGTTTCCCGGGTCTTCTTTGGGTACACGCCGCAGCCTTTACCGCCTGGGTGCTGTTGGCCGTGGCGCAGCCTTCGCTGGTTACCGGCGGATCGCTGCGGTGGCACCGCAGGCTAGGCTGGGTCGGGGCAGGTCTCGCCTGCGCCATGTAGCGCTTGGCATCATCGCGATCCTCATGGGGCTGCCCGACTTCCCCCGCGGCCTAAACCAACCCGCCTGAAGGTTGACCGTTCCTAAGCAAGCAAGGCCTTCTTTTTTGAAAAAAAGAAGCAAGAAACCTTTGACTCCGCTGTCGCGGACCTTTCCGGAGAGCGCGCGACAGCGGAGACAAAAGTTTTTTGGTCCTTTTTTTCAAAAAAGGACTGCTTGCTTTCTATGAGTCAGAATCAACGCCAGTTGGTATTAGTCATCGTCACCGATGACGCCAGCGTCTGGGCACACCGGCAGCACTGCTACCTTCTCAGTGAGCGACTGACGACCGCCAAGCAGCGGTTCGAATTCGCCCGGGGTGCGGCACCATTTCGAAAGCCTTATGCATCAACATTAGACTTCTATCTCGCGGGAGGTTGCGCAGAGAACGCCGAGGTCATCGATTCCAGGATCGGCGCCCAAGCTAGCAACGGTTCTGATTATTGGATGTTCGCCTCCGGCGTGAACCCTTCGCTCTCGCAAGCCTCCATTCCATCGCTAATCCAAGTCCATGCCGATCCTCAGCCGACCCCCGCCGCTTCAGGTTCCGCAGCGTGGCCCCAACCCGCTTCCGCACGACGCCGGCCAGCTCGTTGTCCCCCAGGTCCATCCCCCGCGCTGTAATCACTAGTCGAGACCTGAGACCGTTCGCCACCGCCCGCAAACAGTCGCTACTTTGCGCCGTATCAATTTGGGGACAGGCCAAGGGAGTTTTGGCGGAAGATGATCTAACCCGCTGTTTTGCCAAGCAAGTCAGCGGACACTCCTTCCGCCACGGATCCAGGAAAATCCGTAGCGGATACGCAGGCTGCCAGGTATCTGCTGTGTCGGTCCCCGCGCATGTCGATCGGCTCTGTCGACGCCAGCTTTTGCCTCTCCGGATTGCGGCCTGAGGTTAGTTGGGCTGCGTCGATCACGCGCGGCCTCGCGCTCGGCCACCTGCAACGGGACCTCGGCGATCGTCAGGGTTTGGCAACGTAACGTCTAGCAAGCAGCTCCCGCTCCACAGTTGCCAAGCGCGTCTGACCGCCTTGTGGAAGGGTCCCGTGCGTTCAGGCGTGCCGCAGGTGACGCTGTCCGCCACAACGTATTCTCAATCGATCCCGAAACATAGTGCACGTCCACGTCGGTCCCCTCGTGTGTGCGGGGTGCGAGACCGGATGCGCAGTGGGTTCATCACTGCCTGGGCGAAAGGCAAGGCAAGCAGTTCTTTTTTGACAAAAAGAACCAAAAAACGTTTGATCTTTTGGGCGCGTGCTGCAGAACCATCGCGACAGCAGGGACAAAAGTCTTTTGCTTCTTTTCTTCAGAAAAGAAGGCCTTGCTTGCCCTATTGCATTCGCAAAAGTCCTACTCGGAAAGTGTCACTCTCTATGATCGGAGGGCCGCGATCACCGGTATCCTGCGGCCTGCAACGCGAACAGCTCGGCGTATCGGCCGCCTTGCGCCACCAGCTCCGCATGCGTCCCGCTCGCCTCTACGCGGCCGCCGGCCACCACCAGGATCTGGTCGGCCATCCGCACGGAGGAAAATCGATGGGAAATCAGCACCGCCGTGCGTCCGGCGCTCAGCGCCTTAAAACGCTCGAACACCTCGAACTCCGCGCGCGCGTCCAGGGCGGCGGTCGGCTCGTCCAGGATCAGCACGGCTGCGTCGCGCATGTAGGCGCGGGCCAGCGCCACCTTCTGCCACTCGCCGCCCGACAGCTCCACGCCGCCGTAGAACCGCCGCCCGACCATCTGGTCGTACCCAGCCGGCAGCCGGCCGATCACCTCGTCGGCACGTCCGCTTGCGGCGGCCTGCTCGATCCGGCCGCGGTCGGCGCGCCGCGCGATCCGGCCCACGGCGATGTTGTCGGACGCGCTCAGATCGTAGCGCACGAAGTCCTGGAAGATCACGCCGATGCCGGCGCGCAGGCTGTCCAGGTCGTAGGCGCGCAGGTCCTGGCCATCCACCAGAATCCGGCCCTCGTCCGGGTCGTAAAGCCGGGTCAGCAGCTTCACCAGCGTGGTTTTACCGGCGCCGTTCTCGCCCACCAGCGCCAGCACCCGCCCGGCCTCCAGGCGGAAGCTCAGGTGCCGCATTGCCCAGGCTGGCGCGTCAGGATAACGGAAGCCAACGTCCTGGAACTCGATCCCTCTTGCCAGGGTGGCGGGGAACGCAAGTCCGCCGGGTGGCGAGACGATGGCGGCGCGCAAGTTCAGGAACGAGAACAGATCCTGCAGGTACAGCGCCTGGCTCGCCAGCGACGAGACCCCGGCCAGCACGCCGGCGAGCAGCCCGCGCAGCCGCTGGAACGACGCCGCCAGGAACGTCAGGTCGCCCACCGTCAACCCGCCCGCCACCGCGCGCCACGCGAGGTACGCATAGGCCGCGTAGTAGCCCAGCGTTCCCAGCGCCGCCAACGCCGCGCCCGATGCCGCCCGGCGCCACGCGAACGCCGCGTTCTCCTCCTGCATCGATACCGCCAGTTCGCGATACCGGCCGATCAGGAAGCCGTGCAGGCCAAACAGCTTGACCTCTTTCGCGGTGTAGGTGCTCGCACCGGTCTGCCGCAGGTAGTCCAGTTCCCGCCGGTCGGTGGTGCGCTTCACGTTGATTTCGTAGGCCAGGCGGTTGAACCGTACTTCGCCAATGAACGCCGGCACCAGGGCGGCCGCCAGCAACAGGATCAGCCAGGGTGCGTAGGCGGCGATCCCCGCGGCGAATCCCGCCAGGGTGACCAAATCCTGCGCCTGCCCGAGCAGCAGGCTGACTAGGCCGGAGCGGCCGCTGGCCTGCCGCCGGGCGCGGTCGAGCTTGTCCTGGGTCTCGCTATCCTCGAAATCGCGCAGGTCCAGCGTGGCGGCGTGCTGCATCAGGCGCAGACTGGTCTCGTCGCTGAACCGGTCGGACAGCAGCTGGTCCAGCAGCGTCACCGCCCGCCCGAGCGCGTCGGCCGACAGCGCCAGCAGCAGCTCGGTGCCCAGCAGCAGCCCCAACCGCCAGAAATCGTCCGCTTGCTGCGGCGTCCGCGACCGGCGCACCACCTCGTCGATGATCAGCTTGCCGACGAACAGCGTGGCGATGGGCAGCACGGCGCGGACCAGACGCAGGCCAGCGGTCGCCAGCGTCAGTGCCGGGCTGGTGCGCCAGATCATGCCGGTAAAAGGCGGCAAGGTGCGCAGCGCGCCCAGCCGGTCGCTGATCGAAGGTGGGCTCAATGGTGTTTCACCGTCTGCCCAGTGGGCGCATGCAAGTCGTCCGGTTTACTGTGCACCAAGTCACAGAAGTCCCTAGTTCCGAGTCTCCTGCGAGGCAGCAGGCTTCGCCAAATGGCCGCGCTCTCCGCCACCGTATGGTGCACCTCGGTCGTTAAGCAGAGCAGATCCCCTGTGTCGGGGACGTCCGGGAGGCAAGGCAAGGCCTTCTTTTCTGAAGAAAAGAAGCAAAAGACTTTTGGTCGGGCTGTCGCGGCGTTTCCCTCAACGCGCGCCAAGGGGACAAAAGTTTTTTGGTTCTTTTTTTCAAAAAAGAACCGCTTGCTTCGCTTGTCACCGGTCAAAACCTGCGACGTGTAATACACGCTCTCGCCAAAGCTGTGCGGAACGGCTGTCAGAGCCGTCACCGTCACGATCGGTCAACAGCTGAGTGCACCTAATCGTGCCTGCCGCTACAAGGCTGTTTGGTAGCACTCACAACTGCTGACGCCGTTCTGCGTGTTCCTTCGGACCCGCCTCGATACTGCCCTCGCTTCGCTGTTTCGATCAAAGCTTTCGGCTGTGTCGTATATGCGTGTTTATCATCGGCGCGCATGGGTCCGAAGCCACATCGCGTATGCTGGTCAATTACTGGCCGGCAAACATTATAAGAGTGTCGACTTGCTCCAAACGGATACTCATCACCGCCGGCACGTGCGATGATGGCGCGCAACGGCCCGAACTGTCCAACGAGCTCGCCTGATTCGCGTTGAACCAAAACGGGCTTTCCACCGACGCCCAACGCCGCCACACTCCACCGCCTTCGTGGAGTCACCATGCGCGCCTTTCTCCTCTCCTGCCTCACGCTCGCCGCCGCGCTGCCCAGCCACGCGGCCCCTCCGGAAGCAGCGCCCATGCCCCCCGCCCTCCCGGCACCGCAGGACAAACCCTACGCCGGCCTTATCACACTTCGCGTCGCCTTTGACACCGACCACCACGTCTTCAACATCACCGAAACCATCCCCGCCGCCCCTGGCCCGCTCACTCTGCTATACCCGCGCTGGATCCCCGGCACCCACGCCCCTGAGGGCACCGTTGCCGCGATGGCCGGCCTCACCATCAACGCCGGCACGACCGAGATCGCCTGGCAACGTGACACGGTAGACGTCACTGCCGTCCACCTCACCGTGCCACAAGCAGCACCGCCGCTGACGTTACACTTCCAATACCTCTCGCCCCCCACGGACAGGGAGGGCGCCGTCGTGATGACCGACCGCATCGTCCTGCTGCAGTTCTGGCACGACGTCCTGTATCCCTCCGGATATTACGTAAGGGACATCCCGGTCCGTGCCGAGGTTGAACTTCCTGCTCAATGGCAATATGGCACCGCCCTGGAACAGCAAGGCCGTGACGGCAACCTCGTCACCTTTAAAACCGTGCCGCTCGACGTCCTCATCGACTCTCCCATCTACACCGGCCGCTACTTCGCCCGGTTCGACATGGCGCCCGGCGCCAAAACCCCGGTGCACATGGATGCCGTCGCCGATGCGCCCGAGGACCTCGCGATCACACCGGCGGACCTCGCCGCCCACCGCGCCATGGTGGCGCAGGAGGAACGCAACTTCGCCTCGAGCCACTACGACCATTTCGATCTCCTGGTGGCACTGAGCGACGAGACCAACTCCGGCCTGGAACACCACCGCAGCAGCGAAAACGGAGTGTCCTCCACCTACTTCACCGAGCCTGCGAAAGCGCTTCTCGACCACACGTTCCTGATGACGCACGAGTATGCGCATTCCTGGAACGGCAAGTTTCGCCGTCCTGCAGATTTGTGGTCGCCCGACTACAACGTCGTACCCGAGCGCGGCAGCCTGCTGTGGGTCTACGAAGGCCAGACGCAATATTGGGGCGACGTCATCGCCGCCCGCGCCGGCCTGCAAACCCCCGAACAGTTTCACGACTACATCGCCTACACCGCCGCCGACCTACAGGCCCAGGCTGGCCGCCTCTGGCGCCCGCTGCAGGACACCACGAACGATCCGGTCATCAACCAGCGTCGTCCGCTTGCCTGGCGCAGCTACTCACGCGCCGAGGACTACTACCAGGAAGGTGCAATGATCTGGCTGGACGCCGACACGTTTATTCGCGAAGCAACCAACAACCACGCCTCACTCACGACTTTCGCACAGAGGTTCTTCGGCATCGAGGACGGCAACTTCAGCGAAGTCACCTATGATTTCACAGACGTAGTTGCCAACCTGAACGCGGTCTACCCGTATGACTGGGCTGCGTTTCTGCGCAAGCGCCTGGACGACCACCCGAACACCGACCTGATGGACGGCCTGACCCGCTCCGGTTGGCGCCTGGTCTTTACCGACAAACCGAACGAAGTGGAAAAAGCGTCGGTTGCCCGCCGCCACGCGACGAGCTACGTCTTTTCTCTCGGCCTGACCCTCGGCAGGGAGGGCAAGGTATCGACAGTCGCCTGGGGTGGCCCGGCCTACAATGCCGGCCTGTCACAGGGCGTCACGATCGTCGCCGTGAACGGCATGGAACTCGACGGCGATCAGACACTCACCACCGCACTGAAGACCGCCTCCACCAGGAAGTCCCCAATTGTCCTGCTCGTGCATGACGGCAAACGTTTCCGCACGGTTCAAATCGACTATCAGGGCGGCATGCGGTCTCCCCACCTGGAGCGCATTCCCGGCACGACCGACCGGCTGGCTGACATCATCGCGCCACTTTGACGTCGGACGAAAGCTGCTGAACCTCCCTGCTCGTGCGCACCTAGGTTCGGCTCGCAACGCTGGCGCCCAACACCACCAAGAAAGCAAGGCCTGCTTTTTTGAAAAAAGCAGCAAAAAACTTCTGGTCCTGCTGTCGCGAAGGTTCTGCAACGCGCGCCCAAGGGAACAGACATCGTTTGGTTTTTCAGGGTCCCCTTTGAAAGTCGGCTGGTGAGTGAGCTGGCGGTGTTTCTCGAACACCGGAGCGGATCGCCTCGGCGGCGCCACTGGTCCGATCCGCTTAGGCGATACTCCTGTGGCTGTGAGCACCGGTGTGTCGTGCGAAGCACGCTCTTCGCATGTCGTGCGAAGCACGCTCTTCGCATGTCGTGCGAAGCACGCTCTTCGCGTGTCGTGCGACTAGCATGCTGTCGCACGACAAAACCGCGCCAGATGGCCACCAGGGCGACGTAAAAAGAACCGCTTACCCAACCTTTTTCCGCCCAAAACCTCAATCCGCCTAACGCAGCACAACCAGTCCAACCGCAGTCCCACCGCACTCGCATGGACACTCCTCTGGCCTCTTCCTATGACCTCCGCCCGATGACGACCCCCACTGTCCTTCTCACCGCCAGTCCGGCTTACGTCAGACTGGCACGCCCAGGGGCCTCATCCTGACCGCTCAACCCGGCCTCAAACGGTCCATGGGCCCTGTAGGGTTGCTCTTCATCACCGTGTCCGTCCTGTCGCCCAGCATCGCGGTGTTCATCGTCGGCTCGGACGTGATCCGGCAGGTAGGCACGGGCGTCTTCCTGTGCTTCGCCGCGGCGGCCCTGTTCGGCGTGGCGATGTCCTGCGTCTACGGCGAGCTCGGCTCCGGCTTCCCCGGCGCAGGCGGCGAGTACACCATCCTCGGCCGGGTTTTCGGACCGGACTGGGCGAACGGCGTGCTCGGCCTGAACCTGCTTGGCTTCAGCATATCCCTGGCACTGTCCGGGTTCGGCGTCGCCACCTACCTCGGCGCAGTCGTGCCGGGACTACCCGCACGGCCCCTGGCGGCGGTCATGGTGCTGGCAGTCGCCGGCATCGCCGTCCTGGACGTCAAGGTGGGCGCCGTGGTCACCGGCGGCTTCCTGCTTGTCGAGCTGCTGGCGCTCGCCGTCCTGACCACTCTGGGCGCCCGGCACGCGCACCAACCCTTGTCCGCCCTGCTGCACCCCGTTGTGGCCACGTCCTCTGGCCTGGCCACGCCCGACTGGGCAGGGCTTGGTGCAGCCACGGCCGCAGGCATCTACGCCTTCAACGGCTACGGCGCGGCGATCTTCTTTGGCGAGGACATGCATGACGCACGCCGCAGCGTGGCGCTGGTGGTGCTCCTGGCATTGGCGGCCGGCATCGTCATGGTCATGCCGCCGATCGCTGCCGTGGTCCTCGGCGCGCCGGACCTGCGCAGCCTATCCGCGTCTGCCACGCCGGTTGCCACGTTCATCGAGCAGGTCGGCGGCCGCAATCTCGCTCGCCTCATGAGCCTCGGCGTGGCGCTGGCCGTGTTCAACACCATGATCGCCATCGCGCTGATGGCCGGCCGCCAACTCTACGCGACAGGGCGCGACGGGCTCTGGCCCCGCCCGGTGAGCCAGGCGCTCGCCGCTACCCACGCACGCTGGGGCTCTCCCTGGGTCGCGACCCTGGTCATGGGTGGCACCGGGCTGTTGAGCTGCCTGCTGGACCCGCACACGCTCGTCCTGATTCTGGGCAACAGCAACGTCGCCACCTACTCCGGACTGTGCCTGGCGGCGCTGCGCGCCCGGCGAACGGGTGCCACTGGCGGTGCTGCCTGGCGCATGCCCGCCTTCCCGGCGCCACCCTTGCTCGGATTGCTGTTCCTGCTGGCGGTGGTGATGTTCGACCTGTTCGACCCAGCCGGACGCGTCGGCCTCCTCGTCACCGCCGTGACCATCGGCGTGTCGCTGCTCCTCTTCGCGCGATGGAAACGTTTTCAGTCATGATCGCCGGTGCGGTCTCGGCAGGCTCGTCGCTGCGTGTGTATGGCAAGGCAAGCGGTTCGTTTTGAAAAAAAGAACCAAAAACTTTGTTTCCTGGAGTACTCGCTGACGACGGACCTATCCGCGCCAGGAGCGGTCCTACGTCGCGAACGGGGACATCGGCGTGGTCGTCGGGGGCTACAGGACGGCCAAGATGAAGTTCCGCCCCAGGGACCTTGAGGTCGAGTTCGCAAGTCAACCGGGGATGAAATTCACATACTATGCGGGCGAGTTCTCCGGCGAGGAGGGTTCCCCTGATCTCGAGCTCGCCTACGCGCTGACAGTGCATAAGACCCAGGGGAGCCAGTTCGGGCGATCGTACCTCGTGCTTCGGCGCAACTGCCGTCCGCTCTCGCGGGAGCTGCTCTACACCGCCATCACCCGGCAACGGGACGAACTCGTCATCCTTCACGAGGGCGAACTGGGGACCCTATGCCGCTAAGCGGATCCGTCGGCGTCCGAAATCGCGCGCCGGATGACCGACCTCTTCACTGATCCCGGGCCGGTCGAGGTCAAGACGAGCTCGGGGCCGCGGTTCCTCGACCAGCACCTCTTGCACCGCACGAGCAGGGGTGAGTTCGTCAGATCGAAGTCCGAACTTGCGATCGCCGAGAAGCTGCACGGTATGGGCATCGGCTACGTCTACGAGCAGCCCGTGATGCTCGGCGGCAAGACCCGCTGGCCCGACTTCACAATCGCCGACGACGAGTCCGGCGTGACCTACTACTGGGAGCACCTTGGTATGTTGTCGGACCCGCAATACGTGGCGCGATGGCACACCAAGCGAGCTGCCTATTGCGCGGCCGGAATCCGGCCGATCGAGGAGAACGCGGGCGGGGACGCGCTGATCGAGACGCGCGAGCTTACTGGCACCGGGCTCGACATGGGTGAGGTGGAACGGCTCGCGAAGCTCATGTCCTCTTAACGTGTCACCGGGTGCGCCACCGCATGGAAGCTCGTTGCGGACGACAAGCGGCTAGCAGCCTGTCGGATTGGGGCTGAAAATCGACACTTCGCGCAATATTCCAATTCTTAGAGTATTTTCGGCATCCATAAATGTCGTCACGTTTGGATATAATTTATGATCGTTGCGCAAAAGCTGTCAATCCGACAGGCTGCTAGAAGACGTTTGGGGCTGCGAACTGGCCCTCACAGTCCGGGAGGTTCGAGTCACAAGGCTTCTGCTCCTTTGATGTCCGCCTCTCGCGCATGGCCGCTCCACACCGGACAGTCCGCTCTCGGCCCACTTTCGGCCGAGAGTGTCCGGCGCCTTGCGCTCACGAACGCCGTTCGGCGGTCCTTGAGCCTCTTTCTGAAGCTACTTGTCCCGGCGATTGTTCGATGCGGCAACGGGAGCATCGCAAGGATCAGTTGCAGTAATCAGGTATCTCGCCGTCGATCTCATCGGGTGCACGATCATGAACGCCCAGACTAGTTCGTGCCTCTTCGAGCGCCTGGTACTCCGCTTAAAGATCCGCGATAATGCTTCGGTCGTCGGAAGGATCGCCCATGGTCGGCCCCTTACTCAGTCATTCGAGATGATGGCTTATTGTTGCCATCTCATCGTCGATCTGCTGGCGCATGGGCTTATCTGGCTCTGACATGTGTGCAGCCTAGCTTGCCGTCGTGGTCGAGGACAGGGGGCTACCTCCACAAAGGTGTCGACCGCTAAGCTGTCAGGCCTCCGCCTAAATTTACGAGCAGCAATTCATGCGCGTTGTCTGACCTATTGCTAGCTGGCCTGCGGCCCCGGCAGTTCTTGGACCGAACAGAACCTGGGCGGCAGAGAAGAAGCTGCTGGCTGAGAGGAAACGGGTGTCGCAATCGCGCGTCCCTCTCGCATGACCCAAGATCCTCGCACAAGCGCACCCACCAGTTTCCCCAACGAACCACATCAACTACGGCCGGGCTTGGAGGCCGACATGCGGGCCAAGCCGGACCACGGCGAGGACACTTATGTCGGCAAGGGTCTGTTGACCGGCTTGGCGACGCTGATCACTGGCGGCGACAGCGGCATCGGCCGCGCCGTCGCCATCGCCTACGCCCGCGAGGGCGCGGACGTCGCGATCTCCTTCCTGTCAGACGAGCAGGTGGACGCGGAAGAGACGCAGCGCTGGGTGGAGAAGGCAGGACGGCGATGCCTGCTGTTGCCGGGCGATATTCGTGACCCGGCCTGGTGCCAGACCCTGATCGAGAAGACCGTGGAAGCGTTTGGCCGTCTCGACGTCCTGGTCAACAACGCGGCAGCGCAAACCACGAACAAGGATCTCGCTGACATCGCCGTCGATGATGTGGAGGGCGCCTTCCGGGCCAACGTGTTCGCACCCATCTGGCTGACCCAAGCCGCCGTCAGGCACATGAAACCCGGCGCGTCCATCATTAATACCACGAGCGTGCAGGCGAAGGTCGCAAGCAAGGGCATGATCGTTTATTCGGCCACCAAGGGCGCGATTGCGAGCCTAACCATCGGGCTATCCAACCTTCTTGCCCCCAACGGCATCCGGGTGAATTGTGTCGCTCCTGGGCCGGTTTGGACACCGATCCAGCCAATCGCAAAGTCGTCGGAGGAGATGGAGGAGTTGGGCCAGAAGACTCCGCTTGGCCGCGCTGGTCAGCCAGGGGAATTGGCAGGCGCCTACGTTCTGCTTGCAGCACGGGAGGGCAGCTACATGTCGGGCGCGCTGGTGCCGGTGACCGGCGGCATGCCGATGCTCTGATCACTTCCACTCGCTTCGAGAGCCACGATACCGGCGTCGAATATGGAAGCTTCTCCTGCCGCTGCGCGGTCTGCTTGCTGCATGCCGCAGCCGGTCTGACCCGGTCAATTTACAGCATTACTGTCGCTTTTGCCGCGGGCAGAGGCATGCCGAACGCGCGAGAGTTTGAGCCAAGCGACCGATACCCAATCGCATTTCGAACTCTGGCAAACTGGTCGGTAGGTAAGTCATTGAGTATGTTTAGTTTTCAGGCTTGAGGCTAAATCGGCGAAGTCCCAAGCCTTGTAGACAAAAGGCGTCTCCAGAGAGAAAACGCGTGCTCGTTTCAATATCGAAGCCTCAAGCCAGTGCTCGAAAAGCCTGGAAAGACAGGGCTTTTCTTGGCGGGCGAGCCGATCGGAGAATGTTGGGGAACGGCCGACTGGAGCGGGCGAAGGGATTCGAACCCTCGACCCCAACCTTGGCAAGGTGCCCGAAGCGCTTACGCCAGGGCATCCGGCTCACCGCCAGAGCAATATTTTACACTATAAATCAATTAGATAAGCACGACCATCTCCGCCGCCAGTATCCCAGACCTACCCCGCGACCTGCTTTCAAGTGCTTGGAATCCGCTTCGTCGAGGTCTATGATAGGCCAATTCTAATCAGAATTCCGGTAGGTGCCTGATATGGCTGGAGAAAAGATCACCAAGCGCGTCGTGGACGCCCTGAAGGCTCCGGAACCTTCGAAGGTTGGGGTTAAGGTTCGGGAGAGTTTTCTGTGGGATCGCGAACTGCGCGGCTTCGGTGTGCAGGTCATGCCCTCCGGCCTGAAGAGCTTCGTGATCCAGTATCGTACTCCCGAGGGGCGCCCCCGGCGGGTGGTCCTCGGGCGCTATGGGCTGATGACCGTCGAAGAGGCGCGTATCATCGCTCACGAGAAGCTCGTCGCCGTGTCCAAAGGCATCGACCCTGTCGCCGAAGATGCCAAGGCGGCGGGCCTCGTGACCGTCGCCGAAATCTGTGACTGGTACACCGCCGAGGCCGAGGCTGGACGGATCCTTGGCCGGCGCCGACGTGCCATCAAGGCGTCCACCCTGGCAATGGATCGGAGCCGTATCGAGGCGCACATCAAGCCGCTGCTCGGGCGTCGGCAGATCGGATCGCTGAAGCTCGGGGACATCGAGGGCGCGCAAGCCGACATCGCTGCGGGCAAAACATCGAAGGCGCGCGTCGGCAGCCGGGGTGGCGCCACCACCGGCGGCGATGGCGTCGCGGCACGCACCATGTCGACGCTGCATGCCATCTTCGAGCACGCCGTGCGGCTTGGACGGATCGAAGTGAATCCCGCCAAAGGCGTTCGGAAACTGGCGGCTCAGCCGCGTGAGCGGCGCCTCAGTCGCGCCGAGATTGAGCGGTTGGGCAAGACGCTGCGCGCCGTCGCCGAGGAGGGGGAGCATCCGACCGGACTTGCGGCCATCCGCTTTCTGCTACTCACGGGGTTCCGACGCATGGAAGGCCTGGGCCTGGAACGTACCTGGCTCGATGAGGAAGAAGAGGCGATCCGGTTCCCTGATACCAAGAGCGGCGCCCAGACGCGCGTGATCGGACGCGCCGCCATTGAGCTGCTGCTCGATCAGCCAAAGACGAAATCGCCCTACTTCTTCCCGGCCGATTGGGGCGAGGGCCACTTTGTCGGTGTGGTCCGTGTGCTGGATCGCGTCTGTGAGAAGGCACGGCTGGCCGACATCACGCCGCACACCTTGCGCCATACCTTTGCCAGCCTGGCCGGCGATCTTGGTTTTTCCGAGTTGACCATCGCCGCCCTGCTCGGACACTCCGCCCGCGGCGTCACCCAGCGCTATATCCATATCGATGAGGCGCTGAGAATGACCGCGGACCGGGTTGCCGGAGAGATGGCCGATATTCTTGACGGCCGAGCGACGCCGGCACGCACGCGCGCCCCACGCGGCGACCGCGCCGAGCGGCATCTGGAAACCGCCGGCTCATGAGGCACGTCCCTGGTCAGGGTTTGTCAGAAATTTGCAGCGGATTTCTGACACGATCCAGTGCCGTCCCAGTCAGTATCCCCTCCCAGGGAGTCCGAAGAAAACGGCATTTTTCGGTCATCACTTCCCACTGTCCGAAAATTGCGGTAAGCTTCGGACATGATGGATGTCGGCCTAAATACGGACCTTCGCGCCAGGCTGCTTGATCGTATCGCGTCAGACCCGGAGGCGGTTTGGACCCCGAGCGACTTCGCCGATCTTGGTAGCCGTGCCGCGGTGGATAAGACGTTGCAGCGCCTGGTGCCATCCGGTGAAATTCGCCGTATTGACCGGGGGCTCTATGACCGACCCCGCAGAAATGGTCTGACAGGCCGAGCAACCGTGCCTGATTATCGCGCCGTCATCCGTGCAGTTACGCGGCGCGATCAAGCGCGCGTGGTGGTGGACGGCATGACCGCTGCAAACGACCTAGGGCTCACCACCGCCGTGCCGGCGCGCATCGAGGTTCTCGTTGATGCGCGCCTGAAGCCCATCAAGCTCGGCAATCAGGAGATCCACTTCAAGCAAGCCGCCCCAAGCCGCCTCTACTGGGCAGGTCGGCCCGCCATGAGGGTCGTTCAAGCGCTGCACTGGATGCAGGACATGCTGGTTAACGACGATGAGCGCGTACGGGTGAGAGACACGCTGCGCCGTCTATTTGCTGACCCCAGCCACGGACAAGCGATCCGCGATGACTTGCGCGCCGGCCTATCGACCTTGCCGATCTGGATGCAGGAATTCCTCCGCGATCTTCTTGGTCCGGCTGCGGCGGAAGACCCGCGCCAATGACGACCGCCGCCTACCAGAAAATCATTTCCGCCCCGCCGCGCGACCGCCTCGATCTGTTTCTCGCCACCGCCAACCGGCTCGGCACGCCGATCGGCAATGTCGAAAAGGATTTCTGGGTCTGCTGGACGCTGAATGCGCTCTATCACGAACGCCCGGCTGCGGGACCGCGCCTTCTGTTCAAGGGTGGCACATCGCTGTCGAAGGCCTATGGCCTGATCGAACGATTCTCCGAAGATATCGATGTCACGGTATTCCGCGACGACCTTGATGAGGCCGTCTCGATCGAAGCCCTCGAAGCTTTGTCGAACAAGAAGCGCCGCGCCCGCCTCGATGCCATCCGCGACGCCTGCCGCGCTTATATTACCGGCCCGCTCTACACGTTCCTGGGCGCTCAAATCGCAGCTGCTACCAGTGGGGCCGGCCGGGTAGAAATCGATCCGGCTGACCCGGATGGCCAGACGCTGCTCCTCTGGTATCCAGAAGTCGAACCCCGTGACGGCGCCTATGTACGGCCCGCCGTGCGACTCGAATCCGGCGCCAAATCGGCGCTCGACCCGCACCAGCCTGTTCCGATCACGCCCTATATCAATAACGAAGCGCCGGAACTGAAGCTCGCAGTCACCGACGTCACCACGATCGAGGGGGGCCGAACCTTTTGGGACAAGGTGGTCATCGCTCATGGTCTGCGGCGTTGGTACGAGCGGCGCGGTGTGCTTCGGCAGGAAGGCCAGAGGGTGTCCCGGCACTACTACGATCTCCATTGCCTGCTTCAGTCTGAGGTGGGTCTGGCCGCCCTCGCTCAGCCCGCCCTGGGGGCCGATTGCGTGAGGCATGCGCGCATGTTCTTTGATCGGCCGGATTATGATTTGGCCTCGGCCGCTGCCGGCTCATTCGCAATCGCACCGATCGACGGGATGATCGAAGCGCTTACACGAGACTACGACAACACGAAGGCAATGGTTTTCGGCAGTCCGCCAGACTTCACAGATATTCTGCTGTCAGTCGGTTCAATAGAGCGGATGGTCAATGACAAACCGGCCACGCCCGGCTGAACGCGGTGTTCAAAAACCTACCACTCCCGGCGTGACTCTTTTGGCAGCATCTTATCATACGCGTCGAGTTCCGGCTCGGGATCGAAGGAACCGAACGATGCAGTATCATCCAACAGGAGAAGCGATATTGCAAAGTCATAGTGTTCGGCAAACAGCGTCATCTCGTGGACCGGCTCCCTGAACCAGACACCAGCGCCATGATCGATGCTCGCCCGGCCATCAATAAGGAGATCTTGTCTGGCCGGCAGCGATTCCTGCGGGATTTCAATCGGGCCGGCCGTGCTCCTGAAGAACGCGCCAGTTTTCAGCGCCAGATCGCTTGACCGAGCCCAAAGGATAAACCCATCTCGGGAGATGACAAGGACGGCCCGCCTCTCGGTGTAGCCAAGCCAGCGGAGCGCAGTGGCGATCAGCGATACACGATACCGATCAGCGCAGTGCGAAATTACGTCGAGATCGACTTTCGCTTTGGCATCGATTTGCCGCCGGAAATCATCCAGCGG
This sequence comes from Acetobacteraceae bacterium, assembly GCA_965198755.1. GTDB lineage: Bacteria > Pseudomonadota > Alphaproteobacteria > Acetobacterales > Acetobacteraceae > BOG-908. The sequence continues at coordinate 69,501 of OZ240673.1, read as the reverse complement.
CATCAAAAAATTGGCTGCGAACACGTTGGCCTGCTGTTCGATCTGACCATACGTGGAATCCCACCGGACCACGTCTAACTCCCCGCAGCGAATCCCGTCCGGATATGCAAGGCGGTGTAGAAGGTAATGGCCGAACTCGTGCGCGAGGGTGAAATTGATCCGTCCCCTCGAACTGATGGCGTTATTGTAGATGATGCCCCATCCCTTGCGCCCAGTTGGCGCCCGAAAGAGCGCGCCGTCGAAATTGGGCAGGTTGGCACCGGCAACACTTATGATCGGATCGTCAGGGAATCTCTGAGCGGTAAATTCTTTCGCCACCGCCGGGATATCGATCGGGAATCGATCATGCCCGAGCACGGCGTTGAGCAGACGCGTGATGTCGCTCGCCCAGCGCTGCGGCGTCAGGACGGCGGTCATTCATCCTCACCCATCAAATCTACCATCCGGCGAATCTTGTCTTTGATTGTGGCGTCCATTTTGCGGTACTTTCGAAAAAAAGCCGCGTCGGTCGCATCCTCCACTTTCACCGTCTCAGTGGTATCGATCAGATAGTCCGTTGTGACGCCTAACACTGCGGCTATCTTGGCAACCTTGTCCGCCGAGGGCCGGGGCGGATTCTTATTCTCAAGCTCCCATATGTAGCTTTTGCTGGACTCGGCGAGTTCTGCCAGCTTGTCGAGGGTATAGCCCTTCGTCTTGCGGAGATCGCGGATCTTATCGCCTAGCGGCGTCGACACGTCATGAACCTCTCCTGAGCCGGATGTTCAGACTAGCGGTATATTGCATCCTTGACAACGCGCATTTGCAAGCTCATACATGTTCGGAATAGCGATACTATTAAGTCATCTAACCCGGATTCGGGTCAAGATATGGTAGATTAAGCACGGTCATCCACTCATCATGTGGTGCCACCCCAAAAAGGGTGTGTGATCGCAAGTAAGCCACGACGAGAAAAGTGACCAGTCGCCTGGGTTTTACCTCGAGGGGAGCCGGATGTTCGTCGACCGACAGATGACGCTGAAAAAAGCCGAGACCGTCGGCATCCTCGAACGGATGTGCCAGGCGCTTGAGCTGACGGCCACGCAATACGATACCGCCAAAAGCCGGTACGAAAGCGTGGGCAGGTGGCTCGCCGAAGCGGAGAGCCCGCTCTTGCGTGCCTTGTCGATCTATCTGCAGGGATCCACCGCGCTCGGGACAACGGTCAAGCCAATCGGACGCAACGAACACGACGTCGACCTAGTGGCGCATATGCCGAACCTCGACCCGCTGCCCCCAGCCCTGGTGAAGAAGACCATAGGCGAGCGTCTTCGCGCGAACGGAAATTACGCGCCGCTGCTTGTGGAGATGCCACGGTGCTGGCGCCTGGATTACGCCAACGAATTCCATCTTGATATCACCCCGTCGATCCGCAACCCGGATTGCGGAAACGGCGGAGAACTGGTTCCCGATAAGGCACTGAAGGAGTGGAAAGCGTCCAACCCAAAGGGCTACAACGCGCTATTCGACCGGCGTGCCGAGCTGCAGCCGCGCATGCGCATGCTGAAAAGCGAGGGCGCCCAGGACCGGGCGCGGGCAGATAGCGTCGAGCCGTACCCGATCGCGTCTGGCCTCAAGGGTATCCTTCGCCGGACGATCCAGGTCGCCAAACGGCACCGCGATGTTTACTTCGCCGATCTCGATCCGTGCATCGCCCCCATCTCCGTCGTGATCACCACTTTGGCTGCCCGGAGTTACGAATATTGCGTCGGTCATTTTGTTTATGACAGCGAGCTTGACGTGGTCCGGGACATTATCCGCCACATGCCCGCGTTCATCGAAACACGCATGGCCGGCGCCCGGCAGCTCTGGTTCATTTGGAACGAAACCACCTCCGGCGAGAACTTCGCGGAGAAATGGAACCACGATCCCAGTCGCGCTGAAGCCTTCTTTGCGTGGCATACGCAGGCCAGCGCTGACCTCGATAGGCTCGCCGACATCGAAGGCATTGATCGCCTCAACAAGAGCCTGAGCGAATCGTTCGGACCAGCACCGGTCACGAAGGCCTTCGACGCACTGACGCAAGAAGTCTCCACCGCTCGGCGCGCCAATCGGCTCTATGTAGCGCCAGCAATCGGGCTGACCGGCGCAGCCACCGCCACGACTCAGGTGCGCGCGAACACCTTCTTCGGGGCGCCCTAGCAATGCGCAGCGGCCACGTCCGATCGTTGACGGCGGCCCAACAGTTCCTGAACCTGCGCGTCAACCCAATCTGTGCCGGGACCGGGACGTTGCACGCCGGCAGGTTGGTCTGGCGATACATTGTCTCTCCAACCCCATTGAGCCGTAGCTATGCGGTTCGCATCGACTATCACCAGGGGGGTGTCCCAAAAGTCTTCGTCGATGAGCCAGACCTGACAGCTCTCGCCAACGGACGCCGTCTTCCGCACGTCTATGAACAAAAGCCGACCCGCCTGTGCCTCTATCTGCCGCGGACGCGGGAGTGGGCCAAGGAGATGCGCATCGATCAAACCATCGTCCCCTGGGCCGCGCTATGGCTCTTCTACTTTGAGGAATGGCTGACTTCAGACGACTGGAAAGGCGGCGGGGAACATCCCGGCCAACTTGAGGCAATATCTCGTCAGCCACCCCTAAACGGTGCCGCCGATATGCCAACAACTATTGGCCGAATTCCATCCGCCATAGCGGACTGCGCTTGATGCCGAAAAACGTCGCAACGTCGGCCACCATGTCGAAGAAAAATAGGACTAACGCAGTTTCCCCGCTCACACGAGTGATCCTCTGGGCGAAGGCTGCGGGTCGGTGTCAGTATTCGGGATGCAACAAATCCTTGATCGGGGACCTGATCTCCGGCACCGAGGACAAAAATTTCGGCTTCGTGGCTCACATCGTCGCCGACACTCCAACGGGACCACGCGGTGACCTAATCCGTTCGCCTTTGCTCTCCAACGACGTCAGCAACCTGATGCTGCTCTGCCACGTCCACCACAAACTGATCGACGTCGATGCTGTTGACCAGCACCCGGAAGAGCGCTTGCTGATGATGAAGGCTAGCCATGAGCGGCGTGTGGAAATCGTTGTGGCGATCGACGAGGATCGCGCATCCCATGTTCTCAGGTATGCCGCCAATATTGGCGGGCACGAATCGCCAGTCGCCTACGAACAAATCAGCACGGCGATGCTTCCCGAACGCTTCCCGTCCGATGGTCATCGTACGCTCGATATCGAACTTCGTGGCAGCGCTCATCAGGATGATGAGCCGCAATTTTGGAAATTTCAGCGGGAAAATCTAAACCGCCAGTTTGCAACGAAAGTCCGCGATCGAGTCGAGTCGCGTGAGATTCGCCATCTTTCCGTTTTCGCGCTGGCCCCTCAACCGCTGCTGATTGAACTGGGTCGCCTCCTATGTGACATCGTGCCGGCCGACGTCCATCAGTTGCACCGCGAGCCAAAAGGTTGGCGCTGGCCGGTCGATGGACCAGCCATGCGGTTCCGGGTCCGCGAACCCACGCGATCGGACGGGCCTGTCGCTTTAGTCCTAGCCCTTAGCGCAACGATAATGGACGATCGTATAACCGACATTTTGGGCGCGGACGCCGCCATCTGGGCAATCGAAGCCGAAGAGCCGCACAATGACATCATGAAACGGCCAGCTGACCTTGCGGAGTTCCGCCGGCTTGTGCGGTCCATCTTCAACACCATCAAGGCCAGACACGGTGAGCAGGCCGTGATCAACATTTTCCCCGCAATGCCCGTGTCCGCCGCAGTTGAGTTCGGCCGTGTGTGGATGCCCAAGGCGGACCTTCCGCTGTTGGTCTTTGACCAGAACCGCGCGTTGCAGGGATTCATACGCGCTCTCGAGATCGGCACTCCGGGATCTTGGGAGGCCGCTGCGTGAAAGGACGCCACCCTGAGAAACATTATAGGCTTGGCCGATAATGGCCACCACCGACAACTTCTGGGATATCCTGTGCCAGATCGAAGCCGACTTTGTGCAGGATATCATGCTCGAGCTACAAAACCTGCCTTGGGCTCAACCGATCATCGCAGGCATCAACGACAAAGGCGGTCTCAAACGCGAGAACAAGGACCGCCTCTTTGAGCTGCGATTCGCCTACGCGCTGCACCGGGCCGGCATTACGCCCCGTTACGAGATACCGGGCGAAGCAAAATCCACGATCGATTTTGGATTTGCATCTCGGAGCCGGCCATGGGCCGTGGAGCTGCTCCGACTGGGCGAGACGCAGGCGGTGAAGGCGGCAACTGGACACAGTGTCGACGAATACGGCGTTGCATGGAGCGGACGCACATTGTCGACGGTCGCTGAGGACCCTACGCGATCAACCGAAGGCGAAACACTCAAGGCTGTGCAGAGAATTTGCCAAAAATGCGAGAAAGGCAGCCGGCCCCACAAGTTTCCGACGCCTGGAGAGTCCTACCACATGATCCTGGTAGATTTCCGGACGTTCCTGAACGGCGGTGACCTCCATGATAGACTTCATGTCGCGCTCGGCGCGGAATCTGTCGCCCCTCAATATCGCCTCGCTTGGCAGGGGCAACCAATCTCCGGTGTCTTTAGCGCACGGACAGCCGTCCTCGGGGCGGCTGAGGTGCGCAACCGCGTGCACTTTTTGGGGTTTGTCCGGGAGCGCAACTACAAGCCGGATGAATTCGGAGCCGTGCTTGATCTCGTCGCCAATCCATATCTTTTCTCCGACGCTGCCGCCGTCAGAGCCGCCGGTGCGACGTGGCCCCTACAGCCGGTCAGAATCCTGAACGCCGCAGATTAACGTGGGCAGAGTTTCCTTCTGCTGACGCCCGTTCAGTGAACGGGTGGCCTCTGAGCCGAATTTGAAACCAACGCCGATCGAGTCCGATATGGGGGAACGCCTTCCCCCTGTTCGGCGCCTCGGTCGCTGGCACACCCCCTTCTGCGGGGGTACCCCGCAACGCCGGAGAGTGAGAGTGCGGACGGGTTTTCCGTGACGGGTTGAGGGTTGTCGAGAGAGGCTCGGCAAGCGCCCGTCGCGGAGATCCGCGATGTCCAAACGCACTGCTCACGCCCGCACCGGCCAGGACCGGGCGGGCCTCTATCAGGAAATCACCGACAAGATCATCGCCGAGCTGGAGGCCGGCCGTGCACCCTGGGTCCAGCCCTGGGGGACGGCGGCGGCGAAGGCGCCGCTGGGCTTGCCCCGGAACGCTTGCACCCAAAGGCGCTACTCCGGGATCAACGTGTTGATTCTATGGGGTGCAGTCATTGAGCACGGCTTTATTGGCCAGAGCTGGCTAACTTTCCGCCAGGCGCTCAGCCTTGGCGGTCGTGTCCGCAAGGGCGAGCGCGGCACGACTGTCGTCTATGCCGACCGGTTCACGCCGGATGACGAACGCCGGCGCGCGGCGGAGACGGGTGAGGAGGCGCAAGCCATCCCGTTCCTGAAGCGCTTCACGGTCTTCAACACCACGCAATGCGAGGGCCTGCCGGACGAGATGATGGCAATGGCGCCTCCGGTCGAAACCGATCTGGTTCTGCCGCACGCCGAGGCGCTGATCCGCGCGACCGGCGTGGATTTTCGGATCGGCGGCGAGCGGGCCTTTTACAATCCGCGGCATGATTTCGTTCAAGTGCCGCCCCCGCAGGCCTATTTCGAGCCGATCAACTGGCACCGGACCGCGCTGCACGAAATCGGGCACGCCAGCGGCCACTCGTCCCGTCTCAACCGCGATATGTCTGGGTCATTCGGGTCGAAGAAATACGCGTTCGAGGAGCTAATCGCAGAAATTTCAGCGGCCTATTTATGCGCTTCTCTAAACATCACGCCCACGGTGCGTCATGCCGACTATATCGGTTCTTGGCTCGAGGTGTTGCGGGAGGACAACCGCGCCATCGTGCGCGCTGCCAGCGCCGCGTCGAAGGCAGCGGATTATATCCTGGCGTTCCAATCCGAGACTCTCGAGACCGACGCTGCAATCGCGGCCGACGACGAGAAGGTGGCCGCCTGACGGTGGTGGCACCCAGGTCGGGTTTCAGCCGAAACGCAGAGCCGGATATCCGTGCTCCCACTTTACCGGCTTTCCGGGTCTGCGGCCCTCCAAGAGTGAGAGGGCTGCGCCGGTTTCGTGACGAGGTCGGGTCGAGAGAGAGGCTTTCGACCGCCCGTCACGGAGAAACCGACATGGCGACGACCATTCAGAAGATCACGCTCAGCGCCTCGCGCGATATCCCCTTCAACAAGCTGGTTCTGAGCCAGGCGAACGTCCGGCGCGTGAAGGCCGGGGTCTCAATCGAGGAGCTGGCCGAGGACATCGCCCGGCGCACGCTGCTGCAAGGCCTCAGCGTCCGCGCCGTCGTTGACGCCGACGGCAATGAGACAGGCATGTTCGAGGTGCCGGCCGGCGGCCGACGCTTCCGGGCGCTGGAATTGCTGGTCAAGCAGAAGCGCCTGGCCAAGACCGCGCCCGTGCCGTGCGTGGTGCGGGACGGCGGGATCGCCGAGGAGGATTCGCTGGCCGAGAACGTCCAGCGCGTCGCGCTCCACCCGCTCGATCAGTTCCGCGCCTTCCAGGCATTGCGTGAGAAGGGCCTCAGCGATGAAGAGATCGCCGCACGGTTCTTCGTGAACCCGACTGTGGTGAAGCAACGCCTGCGCCTCGCCGCGGTGTCGCCGAAGCTCCTCGACATCTATGCCGAGGACGGCATGACGCTGGAGCAATTGATGGCGTTTACCGTCACCGCCGACCACGCCCGCCAGGAGCAGGTCTGGGATTCAGTTTCGCGGAGCTACAACAAGGAGCCCTACTTGATCCGCCGCCAGCTCACCGAGGGTGCGGTCCGCGCTGCCGACCGGCGCGCGCTTTTTATCGGCATCGAGGCTTACGAGACGGCGGGTGGCGTGGTGATGCGTGATCTGTTCCAGCACGATGACGGCGGCTGGCTCCAGGACCCGGCGCTGCTCGATCGGCTGGTAACCGAGAAGCTCCAGGCCGAAGCGGAGGCCTTGCGCGATGAGGGCTGGAAGTGGATCGCGGTCGCGACCGACTTCCCCTACGGCCACAGCGCCGGTCTGCGCCGCCTGGTCGGCGAGACCACCGAACTCACCGAGGAAGAGGAGGCCAGCTTCGATGCGCTGCGGACCGAGTACGAGACGCTCGAGGCCGAGCACGCTGGCGGCGACGACTTGCCCGAGGCGGTTGATCAGCGGCTCGGCGAGATCGAGACCGCCATGGCGGCGTTCGAAAATCGGCCGATCCGGTTCGATCCCGCCGACATCGCCCGCGCCGGCATCTTTGTCAGCATCGATAGCGACGGCGCCTTGCGCGTCGAGCGGGGTTTCGTCCGGCCCGAGGATGAGGCGCCGGTCGCGCCGGTTCCGACCGAGGCCGACGACACGCCGGAGCCGACCAGCACGGAGATCCCTGTCCAGCGCGCGGTCATCACAATCGGCGGCGCACAGCCGGCGTCCGAGCCCGAGGTGCCGGAAGAGGACGACACCATCCGGCCACTGTCCGACCGGTTGGTGACGGAGCTGACCGCCCACCGCACCCTGGCGCTGCGCGACGGCGTGGCGAACGACCCGCAGGTAGCGTTCCAGGCCGTGCTGCACGCCCTCTGCCTAAGTGCCTTTTACCGCTACGCCGCCAGCACCTGCCTCGAGATCACGGCGAAGCAGTCCGGCTTCTCGGCACAGGCGCCCGGTCTGGCCGAGACCGCTTCGGCAAAGGCGATCGACGAGCGCCACGCGCAATGGGCCAAGCAGTTGCCGGAAACACCGGCCGACCTTTGGGACACGCTGACGGCGTTCGACAGCCACAGCCAGTCGGCGCTTTTCGCCCACTGCGCGTCGCTCACCGTCAACGTGGTGAAGGAACCTTGGAACCGACGGCCAGATGCTTTCGCCCACGGCGACCAGCTCGCACGCGCCGTAGGTCTCGATATGGCCGCCGCGGGCTGGAAGCCGACTGTCGAAAATTATCTCGGCCGGGTGCCGAAGGCGCGCATCCTCGAAGCCGTGCGGGAGGCGAAGGGCGAGCACTCCGCGCAGCTCATCGACCACCTGAAGAAGGCCGAAATGGCCAAGGAGGCCGAACGGCTGCTCGACAGCACCGGCTGGCTGCCGGAGCCGCTGCGTCTCGCCGGGGCCGAGCCGGCGGTGCTTGGCGAACCGGCCGGTGAAGCCGAGGTCCTGCCGGACTTCCTTGCGGGTGATGCGGACGATGCTGGCACCGCCGATTCCGAGGAGCCTGAGCTGCACGCCATCGCGGCGGAATAGCACACATCAGCGGGGCGGCTTCGGACGCCCCGCACCCGTTTCCCGATCCATTTCCATCCAAAAGCCCGGCCATCGCGCCGGGCTTTCTCATGTGGAGGCCTGACATGACCGATTGCGAACCCGCCCCCGTCCCGGCGCTCGATTTCGCTGCCTGGGATCGGCACGAGCGCGAACACGTAAGCCGTGCCGACGACTTGCTGCCGGCGAACAAAACCGCCCTGTTCGACGCGCTCGCTGCCGCCAATATCACCGTCGTCGTCGTGACGTTCGACGGATACGGCGATAGCGGCCAGATCGAGAATATCGAAGCCAAAGCCGGTGATGAGATAGTCACCTTGCCGCCCGGCGCGATTGAGATCGCGCGCCCAGTGTGGGGCGGCAACGACATCAATCGGCAGAGCTTGTCGATCCATGACGCCATCGAAGCCGTGGTCTACAGCTTCCTCAGCCAAACCCATGACGGCTGGGAGAACAGCGATGGCGCCTACGGTGACTTCACGTTCGATGTCGCCGACCGGACCATCACGCTCGACTACAACGAGCGGCGTATGGAATCCGATTATTCGCAGCATGTGTTTTGAGGAGGCGGCGATGGGCCATCCCTATCACCATGCGCTTTCCTCGGTGAGGAAATGGGGCGGCACGGCTGAAGACTATCTGCCGATTCACCACTGGTTCGACGAGTCAAAGACCATCACAGCAGATTTCCGCCACCGCGCGCTGCGCCATCACGCCGAAGGCATCTTCATGGCCGAGCGGTTTTTCGGAACGACAATCACCATCTCGACCGGCCGCGTCGTACCGGTGCGGCTGATCGGCGAGCAGCATGTGCGCGAGGATCTCGGCTTCATCCCGAGCTTCGCGGACTGGGTGCGGTGCATCCGTCCCGAACCCTGGATGGGCCGCGCCCAGCCGATCCATCGCGACGTCGATCCATTCGCCGCCGCCGTCTGATTTCTTCCTAACCCCAATCGCGACGAAGCCCGGCCATCGCGCCGGGCTTCGTCGTTTCAGGAGCCCTGCAATGGCCGATTTCTACACCCACTTCTCGTGCCTGCTCGATGTCGGCAGCCCGAACAACGCTGCTCGCGCCCTCGATCTCTACCAAGCCTTCATGGAGGACGCCGCCCGCGAGGAAGTGCCCTCTGAGGGTTTTCTTCTGTCAGTCCAGCCGGAGCTTGGCGCAACAAAACTCTGGCTTCATGACGACGCCACAGGCGATCCCCAGCAGGCGATCGATTTCGTGCTGCGCTGCGCCGAGGCGTTCGCGCTCACCGGGCGTTGGGGTTTCCAATGGGCAAATACCTGCTCGCGCCCGCGGATCGACGCCTTCGGGGGTGGCGCGCATGTCCTCGACCTCGAAAAACGCACCACTGTCGCCTGGACCGATACGAATGGCTGGTTGGCGCGCACACTGGCGCCCGCCCGCAGGAAGGGGCGCGCACGATGAGCATCCCCGATCATGCCCGTGCGAATTTCCTGACGCTGTTGCGGGCCGCACGAGACAATAGTCTCGCGCTCATGGAATGCGCGGACGCCAAAACCGGAGAGACGCGATATGTCATTTGTGCGGTCGGCCGCGACTGCGCCGATTATGTATTCACGCCATTTGGGCATCTGGCCGACGGCAACCCCTATGACGCCTACCTCCCGCCGTCCGAGACCCTGCCACCCCAGTCGCCGTCCTGATCCTGTCGCGGCTTGACCTGTCTGGGCGCGGCGTTTCGCGGGTCAACGGCCAAGCCGTTCCCGCATCGTCCGGCCGGCGATGCGGGACCCGCAAAACCTTGCCGCGCCCGATCGCCAGTCTGCCGCGACGGGCGGATCAGGAGGTGACGAGCGATGTGCAGGGTTCTCAACAAGCATAAAACCGGCGTGCCGTCTGGGGCCGTCTATATCGGCCGCGGCAGCAAATGGGGAAATCTATTCCGCATCGGCGCGGATGGCGACCGCGCCACCGTCATCGCGAAACACGAAAGCTGGCTGCGCGACCAGCATCATCTGCTGCGGGCGCTCGGCGAGTTGCGGGGCTGTGATCTCGTCTGCTTCTGCGCGCCGCTCCCCTGTCATGGCGATTTGCTGCTGTGGCTCGCGGGCGCCACGCGCGACGAGCGGATCGCGTGGTGGCGCGGTCTCGCCGCTCCGGATCGAGGGACCGGCACGTGATGTGATCCGGCATGTCCGGTGCCGTGAGAGGGAGAGGGTGGCCGGGACGGTTTGAGCCGGTTTGGGGTTGAGAGAGCGCCCCTCGGTTCGATCCGTCCCCGCTCTCCCGAGGTTCCCCAATGCCAAGTATCGCCAGCACCGCGCTGGCGGCGACGCCGATCGCCGCTGCTCCGACCAATCCTGATACGGCTGCCGCTATCGCCGCGGCCGCGCGCCTACTTCTCCCCGATCTCGAACGCGGCCGCCGCATCGATGCGACCACGCTACGAGCCGGGATGAAGCGCGCCTTCGGCGGCTCCGATGCGGAAGGCGTATGGGACTGGAAGACCGCCTACAATGCGTGTGAGGCGGCGACGGTTCTGTTCCTGCGCAAGTTCGGCCCGGCTATATCCGCCAAAGCCGCTTCACCCGCCGCCATGCTGCCGATGCTGGCCAAGATCGCGGGGCTTCTCCCGACGCATACGCGCCGCTCCGAGGAGAGCCAGGCGCTCCAGCAATTCTCGACGCCGATCACGCTCGGTCTCGCGGCCAGCACCGCCGCCGCGATCACGCCGGCAGACTTGGTTCTGGAACCATCGGCCGGAACGGGCCTGCTCGCCATCCTCGTCGAACTGGCCGGCGGCGCGCTCGTGCTCAACGAGCTGGCGGAGACCCGTGCCGGGTTGTTGACCCACCTCTTTCCGGGCGTCACCACGTCCCGGTTCGACGCGGCGCAGATCGATGACCATCTCGCCGCCGATGCGCGCCCCAGCGTAGTGCTGATGAACCCGCCCTTCTCGGCAATGGCCCATGTCGAGCGCCGCATGGCCGACACCACCCTCCGCCATGTCAGCTCCGCCCTCGCACGCCTCGCCAATGGTGGCCGCCTGGTCGCCATCACCGGGGCGAACTTCGCGCCGGACAATCCAGCCTGGACGGATGCGTTCGCCCAACTTCAGGAGCGCGGCCGTGTGGTGTTCTCGGCTGCCATCGATGGCAGGGTCTACGCCAAGCACGGCACGACTATCGACACGCGCCTGACCGTGATCGACAAGCAGCCCGCCGACGAGCGATGCAAATTCCCAGCATTGCCGGGGATGGCGCCAGACGTCGCCACACTGCTGGACTGGGTAGTGCGCAATGTCCCGGCGAGGCTGCCGATCGTTGGTGCCGCCGCCGCTCCCGCTGTGTGCCGCTCAGTCGTGCCTCGGACTTTGCGCGGCACGACCGTTAGCACACCTGCCGTTCCGGCCTATGGCGTCGTGGCCGATTCTGTTGAACTGGCCTACGACACTCTGGATTGGCAGCCGGCCGAAACCGGACGCATCACCGAGGCGCTTTATGAAGAATACGGATTGCAGACGATCCGTATTTCCGGTTCTCAGGCGCACCCCACCAAGCTGGTGCAGTCCGTGGCGATGGCGTCGGTGGCACCCCCGAAACCCTCCTATCGGCCGCATCTGCCGCCCGCGATCATTTCAGGCGGATTGCTCTCGGCCGCCCAGCTTGAGAGCGTCATCTATGCCGGTGAGGCCCATTCCGGTCATCTGGCCGGGTCTTGGAAGGTCGATGAGACCTTCGACATCGTCTCGGCGGCGTCAGACGACGCTGAGAATGCCGTGCGCTTTCGCCGAGGCTGGTTTCTCGGCGATGGCACCGGCGCCGGTAAAGGCCGCCAGGTTGCCGGCATTCTGCTCGACAACTGGCTGAAGGGACGCCGCCGCGCGGTCTGGGTCTCCAAATCCGACAAGCTGATCGAGGACGCGCAGCGCGACTGGTCCGCGCTCGGCCAGGAACGGCTGCTGGTCACGCCGCTGTCGCGTTTCCGCCAGGGCACGCCGATCTGGCTGGATCAGGGCATCCTATTTACGACCTATGCCACGCTGCGCACCGATGGGCGTGACGCGAAGGTTTCGCGCGTGCGGCAGATCGTAGATTGGTTGGGCGCCGATTTCGACGGCGTCATCATCTTCGACGAGAGCCATGCCATGCAGAACGCCGCTGGCAACAAAAGCGAACGCGGCGATCAGGCCGCCTCGCAGCAGGGCCGCGCGGGCCTGCGTCTGCAATACGCGCTGCCGAACGCGCGCATCGTCTATGTATCGGCGACCGGCGCCACCACGGTTCACAATCTCGCCTACGCCCAGCGGCTTGGACTCTGGGGCGGCGAGGATTTCCCCTTCGCAACGCGCGCCGAGTTCGTCGAGGCGATCGAGGCCGGCGGCGTCGCGGCCATGGAGGTGCTGGCGCGCGATCTTCGGGCGCTCGGTCTCTATGCGGCACGGTCGCTCAGCTACGAGGGCGTCGAATATGATCTCCTCGAGCACCAACTCACCGACGAGCAAATCCGCATTTACGATTCCTATGCCGGCGCCTTCGGCATCATTCACAACAATCTCGACGCGGCGCTGAAGGCGACGAACGTCACCGGCGACTCCGGGACGCTGAACGCCCAGGCCAAATCCGCCGCGCGCTCCGCCTTCGAGAGCGCGAAGCAGCGTTTCTTCAATCACCTGATCACCGCGATGAAGACTCCGTCGCTGATCGAAGCCGTCGATCGCGATCTGGCCGCTGGCCATGCCGCCGTCATCCAGATTGTTTCGACGGGCGAGGCACTGATGGAGCGCCGGCTGTCCGAAATCCCGACCGAGGAATGGGGCGATGTTCAAGTCGACATCACGCCGCGCGAGTATGTTCTCGACTATTTGGCGCACTCGTTCCCAACGCAGCTTTTCGAGCCGTTCACCGATAGCGAGGGCAATCTCTGCTCGCGCCCAGTTTTCCGGGACGGCCAGCCTGTCCAGAGCCGCGACGCCGTCGCGCGCCGGGATCGGCTGATCGAGAAGCTGGCGTCGCTGCCGCCGGTGCATGGCGCGCTCGATCAGATCGTCCAGCGCTTCGGCACCGAGATGGTGGCCGAGGTGACGGGTCGCTCGCGACGCATCATCCGCAAGACCGGCTCGGACGGCATCGACCGCTTGGTGGTCGAAAACCGTGCGGCCTCCGCCAATCTCGGCGAGACGCAGGCCTTCATGGACGACGCCAAGCGCATCCTTGTGTTCTCGGATGCCGGTGGCACGGGCCGCAGCTACCACGCCGAACTCTCGGCGAAAAACCAGCGGCTGCGCGTCCATTATCTGCTGGAAGCCGGATGGAAGGCGGACGCCGCCATTCAGGGGCTGGGAAGGACCAACCGCACTAGCCAGGCTCAACCGCCGCTCTTCCGGCCGATCGCCACCAATGTGAAGGCGGAGAAGCGCTTCCTCAGCACCATCGCCCGCCGGCTTGACACGCTGGGCGCCATCACCAAGGGCCAGCGCCAGACCGGCGGCCAGGGCCTGTTCCGGCCCGAGGATAACCTGGAAAGTGCCTACGCACGGGACGCACTGCGCCAGCTTTATTTGCTGCTGGTCGCGGGCAAAGTCGAAGACTGCACGTTGCAAGTCTTCGAGGATGCGACGGGCCTGAAGCTGACCGACAGCAACGGAATCCGCGACGACCTACCGCCGATCACGACATTCCTCAACCGGCTGCTGGCGCTGACCATCGATCTGCAAAACATCCTGTTCACCGCCTTCGAGCAACTGCTCACGGCCCGCATCGAAGGTGCTATGGCCAGCGACACATATGATATCGGGCTGGAAACCCTGACCGCCGAGAGTTTTTCCGTCACGGGCCGACGGACGATTTACACCCACCCCGGCACATCCGCGGAAACCCGGCTGCTGACGATCACGCAGCGCGAGCGCAATCGCCCGGTCACGCTCGACCATGCGCTGGATCGGCTTTCCGACAAACGCGCCGTGCTGCTCGTGAATACACAATCGGGCCGCGCGGCTGTTCAGGTTCCTGCGCCCAGCGTGATGCTCGACGATGGAGAGGTCGAACGGCGTGTCCGGCTGATCCGGCCGATGGAACATCCAGCCTTGCCGCTGGCGATGATGCCGCAGACCCAGTGGCGCGAGGCCGACCGCGAAACCTTCGCCCGCGCCTGGGAGACAGAACTCGCCCAGGTGCCGGAATTTACGGATAGCGAGATCCACATCGTTGCTGGCCTGCTGCTGCCGATCTGGAAGCGACTGCCGAATGAGTCCTCGCGCGTCTATCGGCTCCAGACCGACGCTGGCGAGCGGATCATCGGCCGCCGCGTCTCACCCGCCTGGGCTACCACTGCGCTCGACGCCGACACGCCGACGCTTTCGGCTGACAACGCTTTCGCCGCGCTGATGGACGGTAAAACGGTCCTTGATCTGTCCGACGGCCTTCAGCTTCGGCGCGTCCAAGTTATGGGCGCGAACCGCATCGAGCTGACCGGCTTCACCGACCAGATGCGCGATCGGCTCCGCGCCTACGGCATGTTCCATGAGATCATCTCCTGGAAGCTGCGCATGTTCGTTCCGACCGACACCAGCGGCGGGGCCATTCTGGCGAAATTGCTGGAGCGCTATCCGCTGGAGCGCATCGCCGACCGGGCGGCGGCGTAACCGTGGGCCATCAAGCCGCCGATCTGGCGCACCGTCTCGCGCGCGATGCCGAGGCGGTGTGCCGCCACTACCTCTCCAATGGCCGGCGGGAGGGCCGCTACTGGCTGGTCGGCGATGTCCGCAACACACCAGGGCGCTCCCTCTTCGTTCGGCTGCAAGGGCCGGCGTCTGGCAAGGGCGCCGCCGGCAAATGGACGGACGCGGCGACGGGCGAGCATGGCGATCTGCTCGACATCATCCGCGAAAGCTACGCCCTCGCCGATTTTTCCGACGTCGCAGATGAAGCACGGCGCTTCCTCAGCCTGCCACGGCCCGACCCGGCGCCAGACAATGTGCGACCGTCATCTTCAGCTCCGGCGGGATCGCCAGAGTCGGCAAGGCGGCTGTTCGCAATGTCCCAGCCGCTTTCTGGCACAATCGCAGAAACGTATTTACGCCGACGCGGCATTACGGCTTTGCACGGAACCGGCAATCTCCGCTTCCATCCACGCTGCTACTACCGACCCGATCCGGACACGCCGACCGAGACCTGGCCGGCGATGATCGCCGCTGTCACCGACCTCGGCGGCACGATCACCGGCGCACACCGCACCTGGCTCGACCCGTCGGGGCAGGACAAGGCGCCGATCGACACGCCGAGGCGAGCGATGGGCCACCTCCTGGGCAATGCCGTCCGGTTCGGTGTGGCGCACGATGTCACGGCGGCTGGCGAGGGCATCGAGACCATGTTGTCACTCCGATGCGTGGTGCCCACCATGCCGATGGTGGCAGCACTCTCGGCTGCACACCTGGCCGCCATCCTGTTCCCCCGGACGCTGCGCCGGCTCTACATCGCCCGCGACAACGATCCGGCTGGCAATGGCGCGGTGGCCAACCTGATCGACCGCAGCCGTGAAGCCGGGATCGAGGCGATTACGCTGTCGCCCCGCCTGGGCGACTTCAACGAGGATCTCCTCGCGCGCGGCATCGATGCTCTGCGGGTAGCCATCCGGGTGCAGATCGTCCCTGAGGATGTCGTTCGCTTCATGGCGTTGACGGAGGCCGCCATTGCGTCGGCGAAGGAGTCCAGGGGCGCCGGCGTCATGTCGCATCCGGTCGCGGGGTAACTGCCGCCATTCGTCGGAGAGGACCGCACCCACGGCCTTCTGAGAGGGCGATCGGGCGGCAAGCGGCCCGGACAAGCAATGGCGGATGGCCGGCTATTTTCCGCCGGCGGCCCAAGAGGGGGCCGCCTTTGCATCGCGAAACAAAATAGCCGGCATCCGCCATCCTCCGCTCCGCTTCGGCCCTCCGCTGCGCTGCGGGTGCAAGTCCGGTCCGCCCGCCGCCTTCGTCGCCATGAAGGCCGCGATAGGCGCGGTCGATCCGACGAAGGGCAGCATCCCATGACGACCGAATACGACGACACCAGCTTCGAGCCGCCGCACACCTCATCCCCGACCGATCACGTCCTCACCGAACTCCAGCTTTACGGCTACCGCCCGTTCCAGGACGAACCCGACCCGAGGCCGATGCCCGACGCTCAAGTCGTCGCCGGCGCGGTGGCCGACATCTTCGACGCCCTGGCGGTGGCGCTGGGTGACACCCGCCTCGAACCCGACCTCGAGGACCTGCTGTGGTCGACGGTCAACATCTTCCACCGCGCCATAGGCCGGATCGAACGCGAACTCGACGACAATGAGCAGGCCCAGAAGCGCAGCCAGAAGGAACAGGATGGCTCGGAAATCCGCTCGGTCGAGCTGGAACGCCTGACATCGGAAGGGCAGACGCTGATCGAACGCCGCGACAGCATGGAATTCTTCCGCGACCAGGCCGCCGACCAGTTCGAGCGCCACACACACTCCGCCTGGCGGCCGCGCGCAGGATCGATGGTGAACCACCGCACGGTGACTTCGGCCATGATCGACAGCCGCGACTTCCTCGCCGCCAAGCGCCGGGCCGAGACCGAGGTGCTGGTGCCCGTCGGCCCGAAGATCGCCGTCACTGGCGGCCTCGACTTCAACGACCACCACCTGATCTGGGACAAGCTCGACCGGGTTCACGCCAAGCACCCCGACATGGTGCTGCTGCACGGCGGCTCACCGAAGGGCGCCGAACGCATTGCAGCCAAATGGGCCGATCATCGCAAGGTGCCACAGATCGCCTTCAAGCCCGACTGGACCAGGCACGCCAAGGCGGCGCCGTTCAAACGCAACGACGCGATGCTGGAGGTGCTGCCGATTGGGGTCATGGTGTTCCCAGGCACCGGTATTCAGGACAACCTGGCCGACAAGGCCAAGAAGCTCGGCATCCCAATCTGGAAGTTCGCGAGCGGCGGCGCGTGAGCGCCGTCCGTTCCCAACAGCGCGATCCTACCGAGCAGGCATCCGCAGACCCAACAATTCACGAGACCTGCAAAACCCCCAATTGTGCAGGACGCTTGAGCAGCAGCAGGGCCAGGAATGACAAGCCCGTCAGTATGCCGGTCAATACCAATGCCGCAAGGGGACCGTCTCGATCCAACACCAGGCCGAACAATAACGGTGCGCCACCTTGAAGAATGCGCGCCGGTGCAGCGATGATGCCCGTTCGCATGCCGTAGCCAGCAGATCCGAACAGCGCCAGCGGCAATGTGCCGCGCGCGATCGTCAGCATGCCGTTGCCGGCACCGTGCAGCAGCACAAAAGGAATTGCCGCAGGGGCTCCGATCAGCGCCAGCAGGATTGCACCAAGGGGATGCAACCCAGCCGCCAAGCGCGCAGAAATCATCGGTGCTGCACGACGCAACAGACCGAATTCGGCGATGCGCGCCGCTACTTGCGCAGGGCCGACGAGGGCGCCGGCGGCAATGGCGGCAGCAGGCGTTGCGCCCATCGCTTCGAGGAGACGGGGCAAATGGGCCGCGAGCGCCGTCGAGACGAACCAGGTGGCCCCAAACACGCCCGCCAGAATGATCATCGTCCACGGCACACCGGCTGATGTGGCAACGTCCGGCATGGCAAAAGGCGCCGCCAGTGGCGACTTCGGGACGAGCAGCCGGTTGAGCGGCAGCCCGATCAGTAGATGCAGCACGGCCCAGGCCATTACCGCGCCCCGCCATCCGAAGACGTCGATCAGACCCGCGCTGAGCGGCCAGCCGACCGTACTTGCAAAGCCGGCGAAGAGAGTAATGCCGGTGATGGCATTGCGCGCTTGCTGGCCGTAAAGCCCGGCGACGGTTGCGAACGCCGCCTCATAAAGGCCGAACCCCATGCCGATCCCAAGCACAAGCCAAGCCGTGAAGAGGCTGATGGGTCCAGTGGCATATGAAAGCAGGACGAGGCCCGTGGCGAAGGCCAGGTTGGTGGCGGTCAACACATCCCGTCCGCCATAGCGGTCGATCATGCGCCCTGCGAGTGGCCCGAGCAGACCCGACAGCAGCAATGCCGCCGACACGCTGCCATAGAACCAGCTCCGCGAGAGACGGAGATCGGCCGATACCGGATCGGTAAAAACGGCTGTGAGATAATAGGTCGATGCCCAGGCCAGCGTCTGTGTAATGCCGAGAGCCGAGACGACGACGCCCTTATTGTGCAGCTTCGCTCGCCATGTCATCCCGTCCGCGCTTCGGCGACGCTGCGTGCCGCAGCAGCTTCCTTCCCCGCACGTTCGATGCGCTCGCTGTATCGATCGACCAACTCCACGGCATTCTCACGGACCAGCCAGGTGAACCGCACCAGTTCCTCGCAGACATCGACCAACCGCTCGTAATGCGAGCCGGCCGGTAGCCGCCCAGCTATATCGAACAGCTCAAATGCTTTCGGCACGCTCGACTGGTTGGGGATTGTGACCATCCGCATCCACCGTCCCAGCAAACGCATGGCGTTGACAGCGTTGAACGACTGGCTTCCGCCGGAAACCTGCATGACCGCGAGCGTGCGGCCCTGCGTCGGCCGCACGCCGCCCTCGCTGAGGGGGAGCCAATCGATCTGGCATTTCATGACGCCGGACAGGGTGCCGTGGCGTTCAGGGCTGCTCCAAATCTGGCCCTCAGACCACAGCGATAGCGCACGCAGCTCTTGTACCTTCGGATGCGAGGGTTCGACCGCATCCGGCAGCGGCAAGCCCGCCGGATCGAAGCGCCGGGTTTCGCATCCCATGGCGATCAGCAGACGCTCGGCTTCATCGGCCAGGAATCGCGAGTAAGAGCGTTCGCGCAACGAACCATGCAGTAGCAAAATACGCGGCTTGTGGTGCGAAAACGGCCCCGACAGCCGTGTCTGATCGGGTGGCTGAAAATGATGGCGATCGAGCGCAGGCAGATGACTTGGGTCCTGCAATTCGCGGCTCATGCCGCGCCCCGTTCATACCATCCGCGCGAACGCCGCACGATTTGCACGACCGACAGCATCACCGGCACTTCCACCAGAACGCCGACGACCGTGGCCAGGGCCGCGCCGGATTGAAAGCCAAACAGCGCAATGGCTGTTGCGACAGCCAGCTCAAAAAAATTGCTGGCGCCGATCAGCGCCGATGGGCCGGCAACACACCAAGCAACACCGAGCTTGCGATTGAGCCAGTAAGCGAGCCCGGCATTGAAATAGACCTGGATCAGGATCGGCACCGCCAATAACGCAATGACGGTCGGCTGCCGGATAATCTGCTCGCCTTGCAAACCAAACAGAAGCACGAGCGTCAGTAGCAATGCCGAGAGCGATAGCGGCGCGAGGGTGCGCAGCGTCCGATCCAGTGCGGGTTGTCCACCGCTGGCGAGCAGAGTGCGCCGCCATAGCTGCGCAACGATTACAGGCACGATGATGTAGAGCACGACGGATAAAATCAGCGTTGCCCAGGGCACCGTGATTGACGACAAACCGAGCAGCAGTGCCACGAGCGGCGCGAAAGCAACGATCATGATCGCGTCGTTGAGCGCGACCTGCGACAGCGTGAAATGCGGCTCGCCATCCACGAGGTTCGACCAGACAAACACCATTGCTGTGCAAGGAGCCGCTGCCAGCAGGATCAGCCCGGCAATATAGCCGTCGATCATCCCAATCGGCAGCAATGGCCGAAACAAATGGGCGATGAACACCCAGCCGAGCAGCGCCATCGAGAACGGCTTGACCAACCAGTTTATCCCAACCGTCGCAGCGATGCCGCGCCAGTGGCTTTTGACTTGGCCGAGCGCCGCCAGGTCGATCTTGAGAAGCATGGGAATGATCATCAGCCAGACCAGCAAGGCGACCGGCAAATTGATTTGCGCAATGGTTGCGGTGCCAAGAGTGTGGAATACGGCCGGCACCGCTTGACCGAGGCTGATACCCACGACGATGCAGAGTGCCACCCACAGGGTCAGATAGCGCTCGAACATGCCCATGGATGGCGCTTTGCCCGGTGCCGTTACGCCCACTGCTTCGCTCATGATGCGACCCGCGCAAGCCGGTTGCCATGACCGTCCACCACCGCTTCGCCGTCCTCTTTGACGAACACACCCCGCTGTGCCGCAGGCAAGATATCCAGCACGAGTTCGGAGGGCCGGCAGAGCTTCACGCCGATCGGTGTCACCACCAGCGGCCGATTGATGAGGATCGGGTGCGCCATCATTGCATCAAGCAACTGGTCATCCGTCAGCGCCGGATTTCCGAGGCCCAACTCCGCGTACGGTGTGCCCTTTTCTCGCAGCACCGTACGAGGGGTCAGGCGCGCCCGCGCGATAAGTTGCACGAGTAGCGCCCGCGCCGGGGGTGTTTTCAGATACTCGATCACGTGCGGCTCAATGCCCGCATTGCGGATCATCGCCAGCGTGTTGCGAGAGGTGCCGCAATCGGGGTTGTGATAAATAATGATGTCCATGGTGGTGCTCATCCTTCGGTCGGCCGTGCCATGGCCGCGTCGGCGGTGCGACCTATTTCCCGCACGCGGGCAGTAAGGCTGGATTTTTCGAGGCTGGCGATTGGCAGCGCGGTGAATAGAGAAATGCGCTGCTTCATCTGACGGAACGCCGTCACGAAGGCCCACTCACGTTCGATCGGTGAACCTTCGACGGCCGCAGGATCAGGAATGCCCCAATGCCCGGTAACCGGCTGCCCCGGCCAGACCGGACAGGTTTCACCCGCCGCGTCGTCGCAGACGGTGAAGACAAAATCCATCACAGGTGCGCCCGGGACAGCGAACTCCTCCCAGCTCTTGGAGCGCAAGCCGACCGCCGGATAATCGGAGTCCGCCAGCACCTTGAGCGAAAGCGGATTGACGACGCCTTTGGGATGACTGCCGGCAGAGAAGGCCCTGAAACGGCCGCCACCATCTTGTTGCAGAATGCTTTCCGCCAAGATCGAGCGCGCCGAGTTTCCAGTGCAGAGAAACAAGACGTTGAAAATGTGATCAGTCACGACGCCGCTCCACAGCAAGCAGCAGCTTGTGGCAGTTCAGCTTTCGGTGCGCCGCACGTATCTGACGACCTCGCCGGTGTGCAGGAGGGAGCGGCCACCGCCGTGCGGATCGGGCCCAGGTCAACACTATCGCCATAAACGGTGCTTTCACCGGACGTTACAAAGGTTTCCCATGACAGTCCTTGTGGATCGGTGATCCAGGATTTTTCCGACCGCGCATAACAGCAAGTGGTTGGACCCTCATCGAGCACAGGGCGGTCCGCCTGTTGCAGCCGGCCGTAGACTTCATGCAATTCGTCCTGCGTCTCTACTTGAATGCCCAGATGATCGAGGCCGGATTTGCCACTGCGCGTCGAGATCGCGAAATTGATGCGAGGATCGTCGAGCATCCATTTCACATAGTCGGATTTTGTCACCGTCGGCTCTGCCGCAAAAAGCGTGCTGTAAAACCGAGACGACGCCGCGAGATCATCGACGGATACGTGTACGTGCAGGCGCTTCATGGCTTTCCTCCTTCTTCACGGGTGCAGGCTCGCAGGACGCAAGGCCGCACGCGGCAGCGTCGCCCTGGCAGCAGTTCTCGGTGAGATAGGCCAGCAGGTCATTCATGACGGGATACTCGGCGGTGTAGATGAGCGACCGGCTTTCGCGCCGGAATTTCACCAGGTGCGCGTGCTTCAACTGGTTCAGGTGAAATGACAGCGTGGCGCTTGGCAGCCCAAGCTTCTCGCCGATCAGGCCGGCCGGCATGCCATCGCTGCCAGCCTCGACCAGCAGCCGAAAGATATCGAGGCGGGTTTCTTGCGCGAGTGCCGCCAAGGCGGCGATGGCATACATCTTTTCCATATCTCCATATTCGTGGAGATAAAGAATGAACGCAAGCCCAATGATGCGCTGTTGCCGGTCGAGTGACGATTAAACCGGGCGTTGCTGCGATCTAGCGAACGCTCACCGGCTGACAAGCCGGGCACCACCCCGCTCCCATCGGCGCTGATCCTTGGTCCGGCCCAGGGCCTGACGCCATCAACCCGTGAAGGGTCCGCTACGCGCGCGTGCGGCCTCTCCGGCTTCGCCTGCGCGGTGATTGCGGCCCTCGGCCGGACACATCGGGCGCCTGTCGCGCGGGGATGGTCCCCGCCTCCAAGACAGGAGCCGGAACGATGTCGCAAGCCCTTTCGATCGCTCATGCCCGTGGCTGGAACCTCGCCACCACGTTGATGGTCTGTATCACCGTCTTTCACGCCGGGAACGGGGAATATGGCGTCATGCCGTCGGCCGAATATGACGGTGACCCCGCAACGATCATCCACGAATTCGACCCCTTTCAACCCTGAAAGGGCGTCGATCCGGCGGCGGCGGGAATTCACCATCGATTTTCCGCTGCCGCCCTCCATCACCTTCGGCTATATTCAATCCTGCGCCGTGGTGGTGGTGGAAGGCGCAACCCTTGGCCTCTTTGTCACGGAGTTATCCACCATGCTCGTCATCGGACTCGTCCTCAGCGTCTTCGGCATCGGCTTCTTCTGCTGGCTGCTGTTCATCCTTGCCGTTTACGCGCTCCCATTCGCTGCCGGCCTGACGGCGGGCCTGGCCGCCTATCACAGCGGCGCCGGCATAGCCGGCGCGATCGTCGTCGCCGTCGGCGCTGGTGGCGTCACCCTCACTATCGGGCAGATCGCCTTTGCCACGATCCGATCACCCCTGGTTCGCGCGGCGATCGGGCTGCTCTATGCGGTCCCGGCGGCGGTCGCCGGCTATAGCGGCACGCTCGGTTTCGCCCAGATGGGCATTCCGTCCGAGGGCTGGCGCGTGGCCTTCGCGGTGATCGGGGCGGTCGCTGTCGGCGGCACAGCCTGGGCACGGATGGCGCTGTTCATCCCACCCGAGGAGGGGCGGCGCATTGCGGGAGGTCCGGCTACCCATCAGCTAGCGGGTGCTGCCAGACAGGGGTGATCGTCAGCCTCGTCGGCGATCGGGCTCCAAATCGGCGGATGACCGGGACGGCAGCCTGACGCGGCAGTGAGGCGGTCCTCGGGCGGCTTCAAGAGGTCGGCCCCAATCTCGCCGGTCTGCCGGATCGATGAACTGAGGCGTCGCAAGCGTTGTGGTTCGGGTGGGTTGCAGCCTGTCCGATCTGCACGCCAGGGCTTCTTCCTCCCCACCTGGAACACCGGGCATCTTGTGCGCAGCAACCAACGCCGGCCACGTCTTCTCCCGTGCAAGCTGTTCGGCGCGCGGCCACACGGCCTCTCAATGGCTTGATCTGGCCGAAGGACGGTTGGCACCTCGATCGCCTGAGCCGCAACGGCGGCGGCGTGACTTTCTTCCCCTGGCCTCCGGCCATTCCTCGCGGAAGCCAAGAAAGTCCCGCCGCCGCCATCCTCCGCTGCGCTCCGGCCAGCAAGCTGGTGCGTCGTCGATCGCCTCCGGCCTGCAGATCGCCATCGAGGCCGCGGTGGTCGCGGGCTCGAAACAGCCACGGAGAAGTGACATGGCCAACATCGGTTCCTTCAAGAAGTCCGGCAGCGAGTTCCAGGGCGAGATCGTCACCCTGAGCGTGCAGACCAAGAACGTCCGCATCGTCCCGGAAGCCAACCGCGCCAACGACAACGCCCCCAGCCATCGGGTCTTCGTGGGCCGGGCCGAGATCGGGGCCGCCTGGTCGAAGCGCTCCAACGAGGGCCGCGACTACCTGTCGGTCAAGCTGGATGATCCTTCGTTCAACGCGCCGATTTACGCCAACCTCTTCGACGACGAGGACGGCGACGGCTTCACCCTGATCTGGTCCCGCGCCCGCCGGCCGAACGGCGACTAAGCCGGACCTCCCCAACGCCCCGCCCGGTGCTCCGGGCGGGGCCTTCCGGTTCCACGATTTTACGGATTGCCGCCTTTGCGGGAACGCGGCCCCGGCGACAGACTCGGCGATACATTGCCGGCTCTCGCGACTCGTCGTTCCGGTTCAATGAGACGACCGTGAAAGTTAGCCCGTTCCGCGTCCGCCGGGCGTTGAATGCGGTTACGGCGACTATTATAGTCGTATTTCTGGTGCGCGCAGGTCGTCTGTCGGAGGTGATCATGGATGATCACCGGCCGACAAGTTCGGGCCGCGCGGGCGTTGCTGAACTGGAAGCAGGACATGCTCGCAGAGAAAGCCCTCGTGGCGCTGACCGCGCTGAAGCGCCTGGAGTCCGAACGCGGCCTCCCGGTGCATGAGAGCACGCACGACCAGGTTCGGCGTGCGCTCGAAACAGCCGGCATTGTCTTCATGAATTCCGCTCAAGGCAAAGGCGTGATGCTGATGAACGTGGCGTCGCCCCCGCCCGCGCAGAAATCATCGCTCGCGGGCGCTTGAACGCAGCATCGTTATCGGGAAATTCAGCCTCGCTAACTACCGCAGGGCCGGGCCATGCAATCACCCAAACTCGATTCGCCAGTATCGGACGCTGCTCCGACCAGCAGCGTCCTCACTGGCTACGACGAACAGCACCTCATAACCTATTTGCGCCTTCTCGATGCCGATGCGGAAGGCGCTGATTGGCGGGAGGTTGCCCGGATCGTTCTGCATCTCGATACCTCGAACAATCCCGAGCAAGCCAAAAGAATCTGGGCCTCCCACCTGGCCCGTGCTCGTTGGATGACCGAGAATGGTTACCGTCATCTTCTGCGCGGTGGCGCCCCGCATTAACCTGGTTCCTTGCTGAAGCCGCAACACGCGTTGCCGGTGGTGCGTGTAGGCAATCCGCCAACTCGTCCATTTATTCCGGCGTCAACGTCGGCAACAAGACGGATGGAGAGACGCCCATGGCTCGCGGGGATTGGACCTCGCCGGCTGCGTATGAGGAACTTGGATCGCTGGATGCGCCCGGCTTTGCCTGGGAGTATCTCGACCGCAATCCTGAATTCACGCAGGACCGGCGGAGACTGGAACGCGCCGATCGGCGCGGCGTGCTGAATCAAGCCGAGGTGGACGCGTTCGCCCGGCGCTGGGGGTTGCGATTTCGCGTCCGGCACCAGGCCGGGCGGCGGCTCCGCCCTCTGGACCCCGGCCGCGCTGCCCAGCGTGGTCACGCTGACGGCGCAGCCGACTGATATCGCCGACCCGAAATTCATCCTGCCGCCGAGCGCCGTCGATATCGCGAAGGGTAGCGGCGATACCGATCGCGTGATCGAGGATCACGGCACGACGCTTCGAGTTCACCTCCACCAGGATGGCGGCGGCCAGCCGGCGGTTCTGCTGCCCCTCGACCAGCTCTTCGAAATACGCGCCAGTGCGGCGGTCCGCCTCTGGCGCTACCTGAGTGGGCGCAAATCAGGCCGCGACCCGGCCGCCCTGCCGAAAGCGCGACGTGACCGTCTGATCCTCGGGCTACGCGCGCTCGACGGCCGCCTTGAGAACGCCAGCTATCGCGACATCGCTGCCGCCCTGTTCGCCGCCCCGGACGTCTCCGGGCGGGCCTGGAAGAGCCATGACCTCCGTGACCGCGCCATACGGCTTGTGAAGTTCGGCCTCGGCATGATGCGCGGCGGATATCGCTCGCTGCTGCTCCACCCCTACCGCCGCCGCTCGTAGCAGGTTCCTGGCGGGGGGTGGCGATCTCACCACCCCTCGAGATCACCATCCCCCTCAGCCTGCCGTCTTCGCCACCGTGATCACCGACAGCCGCCATCCCCCGGCGGCCCGCCAACCAATCACGGAGGTTTCTCATGTCCGCCAATCTCGCCGGTTTTCCGCCGCGCTATCTGCGCACCCCCGAAGCGTCACGCTTCGTCGGCTTGTCCATCCGCACACTGGAGAAGCACAGGATTTACGGCACCGGGCCGCGCTACTCGAAGCTGGGCGGCCGCGTCGTCTATCGCCTGGAAGACCTCCAATCCTGGGTCGAGTCCGGCGCCAAGGCGTCCACCTCAGACCCTGGCGTCAGCGCGGTGCTGCCGGCCAAGCGCCACCCCGCCGCGGCCCAGCCGCAGCCCGTGACAACGCGCCGCTGAGCCTGCCGCGATGCCACCGCGCCACCGCATACGATCCGAGCGCGAACAGCTTGAGCTGTTCCGCGCCTTGCCCGGCGATCTGGCGCCCCGCGACGCGCAGGACCTGATGGCCTACCCGTTCTTCAGCCTCGCCAAGACCCACCGGACGGCGCCGATCGACTACCGGATGAACGAGATCGCCATCCGCGTGGAGGCGGTGCCCGAGCACGGCATGGCGACCATCTGGGATGCCGACGTGCTGATCTGGGCGGCCAGCCAGATCGTCGAGGCGCGGGACGCCGGGGTGCGCACGTCGCGCCTGATGGCAGCAACGCCGCGCGAGATACTGACCTTCACCGGGCGCGGCACCAGTGCCCGCGACTACCACCGTTTGAAGGCCGCGCTGGACCGCTTGCAGTCCACCACGGTGGCGACATCGCTGCGTCAGACCAGCGAGCGGCGGATGCACCGCTTCTCCTGGATCAATGAATGGACCGAGCACGCCGACGCGCACGGTCAGACCGACGGCATCGACCTGATCATGCCGGACTGGTTCTACCGGGCCGTCCTCGACGACGCGCTCGTGCTGACCATCGACCGCGCGTATTTCGACCTCACGGGCGGGCTGGAGCGCTGGCTCTACCGCATCGTTCGCAAGCATGGTGGCCAGCAACGCGGCGGCTGGCGGTTCGATTTCCGGCACCTGCATGCCAAATCGGCCAGCCTCTCCCCGTTCCGGCGCTTTGCCTTCGAACTGCGCGAAATTGTCCGTCGCCAACCGCTGCCGGGCTACCACCTCGCGGTGGAACGCGAGACCGGCGGACGCGAGGTTTTGGGCTTTGCGCGCGTGGACTTATCCACAGGCTCCTGTGGACAAGCTGTGGAACAGCGCGTGCTATCAGGAACGGATGGGTGCGTGCTATCGGGAACACCGAGTGCGTGCTATCAGGAACAGAAACCGCCGTTTTCGTCAATTGAATCAGCGGCTTCTGGCGTCCCTAACTTAGAGTCTAACCTAAGAGAATCTAACTCTTCAGAAGTTGGGCACCGCACCGATCGGTGGATAACCGCGAAGAGGGCGCGATGATCGTCGCCCTCCTCAACCAGAAAGGCGGCGTCGGCAAAACGACTCTCGCCCTGCATCTCGCTGGCGAATGGAGCCGGGAAGGGAAAAGAGTCACCCTCATCGACGCCGATCCCCAAGGGTCGGCGCTCGACTGGTCCGAGCAGCGCGCCAGGGACGGCTTCCCGCGGTTGTTCGGCGTCATCGGCCTGGCGCGCGACACGCTGCATCGCGAGGCGCCGGAGCTGGCCCGTGATGCCGACCACGTCATCATCGACGGGCCGCCCAGGGTGGCGGGCCTGCTGCGCTCGGCGCTGCTGGCCGCCGACCTGGTGCTGGTCCCAGCCCAGCCATCGCCGTTCGACGGATGGGCGTCTGGCGAGATGCTGAAGCTGATCGAGGAAGCGCGCATCTTCCGCCCGCTTCTTATTGCACGGTTCGTGCTGAACCGCTGCGCCGCGCGCACCATCATCGCCCGCGAGACCGCCGAGACGCTGGCCGAACATGAGCCGCCGGTGCTGGCCGCCCGAATCGGCCAGCGCGTGGCCTTCGCCGACGCCGCGCAATCCGGCCGCCTGGTCGCCGAACTGGACGATACCAGCCCGGCGGCACGCGAGATCACCGCGCTGGCCGGCGAAGTTGCGGGGCTGGCGCCATGAGCGAGCGTTCGGCAAAGCGTGGGTTTGCTTCGCGTCCTGGCGATGCGGATTCCTGGGTACGGGCACCAGAACCGCTCCCGTCTAGCAGACCGCAGGAGGATTTCAGCGCGCGGCTGACCATCGACGTGACGCCGGCTTTGCGCGGCCGCATCAAGGTCACCGCTTTCCGGCGCGGCATGACGGTTGCCGATATGCTGCGTGCCTTGCTCGATCGCGAGTTTCCCGATGACGGCGGAGCGGCGTCATGACCGCGCCCGCATCCGACACGCTCACCCATGTCGAGCTGATCTGGTTCGAGAAGCGGATCGAGCAGTGGATTCGGTTCGGCCGTGATGTGGCCGAGCAGATTCTCGATCGGCGCCGCCGTATCCTCAGCTTCGCGCCGGGCAGCATGTTTGCCTACGTCCGATGGGCGGCGAACGACTTCGGCACCGTCGTGTCACGCATCGACATCCTGCGCGCGGTGGTGCCCGGCGAGGCGTTCTCGACGGTGCCGTATGTGCGCCCCGGCGGCGAGATTTTCCTG
Organism: Acetobacteraceae bacterium; assembly: GCA_965198755.1. GTDB lineage: Bacteria > Pseudomonadota > Alphaproteobacteria > Acetobacterales > Acetobacteraceae > BOG-908. The sequence continues at coordinate 41,039 of OZ240673.1, read as the reverse complement.
CGCCAGTCGGGCTGGCCGAAGGTAGAGCGCGTGCTGCAAGCGATCGATGCCGTCGAGCAACTCGGCATCGACGCGGCTGACGCCTGTCCCGATCACTGGCGCCACGTCCATAACCGCCTCGCCGCTGGCGAGACGCCGCGACCTTACAGCCGGGATCGCCATCGCGCTTGGCTCCAGCGGCGAAGGATCGACGCATGACGCGCTTCGGCTGGGTCATGACGACCTACAGCGCAGTGCTGGTGATCGGCGTCACGGCACTGTTCCACCCGGCGCCGAAACTGATCTGGAACGCCAGCGCCAGCGTGCCGATCGGCCTCTACGCCGTGCATCGCGCCTGCAAGTTGCTAGCCGGCGAATTGCTCGTGGTGACGCCGCCCGAGCCGCTCGCGACGTTCCTCGATGCACGGCGCTACCTGCCCAAAGGCGTCCCGCTGCTGAAGCATATCGCGGCCCTGCCAGGGCAGACCGTGTGCCGTAAGGGCGACACGATCAGCATCGACGGCATCGCTGTCGGCGCAGCGCTCAACCGGGATCATCTGGGCCGTTCGTTGCCCGTTTGGCAGGGCTGCCGGGTGATCGCAGCCGGTGAAGTTTTCCTGATGAACCGTCAGTCCGTCGCATCACTCGACGGACGGTATTTCGGCCCGTTGCCTACCACGACGATCGTCGGCCGGGCCGATCCAATCTGGATCGAGGACGCCCAGTGAAGATGACGCCCGCCTGCCCGCATCACACCCACAATCAGCCGCCAAGCCGGCATCATCCTTCCTCCTTACCGGCCAGGTCCTATGTTGCTGATTGTCGATCTGCCAGCTCCAGTGTGCGCAATCTATGTTGGGCGATCTGCATCGGCGCCGCAGTCGTCATGCTGGCTGGACGCGCTGTTCATGCCGAACCCGCGAGCACCAGCAGCGCACAAGTCGCACCTGATCCTGTCGCGGCCACTGTCGCCGAGGCCGCGCAAAGATACGGCATTCCGACGTCGTGGATACGCACCGTGATGCAGGCGGAGAGCGGTGGTGAGGCGCGGGCAGTGTCGCCTATGGGAGCGATGGGCCTGATGCAGATCATGCCGGAGACATGGGCCACCCTGCGGCTCCGTTACGGCCTTGGTGCGGACCCGTTCGATCCGCACGACAACATTATTGCGGGTGCCGCGTATCTGCGGGAGTTGCACGACCGCTATGGATCGCCCGGCTTTCTAGCGGCCTACAATGCAGGTCCGGCGCGCTATGAGGACCATCTCGCGACAGGCCAGCCGCTTCCGGCGGAGACGCGCGCCTACGTCGCATTACTGGCGCCGCTGATGGGCACCGGCGCGATCGACGAGACCGCGATGGTGGCAATCGCAGCCCGTTCGTGGACGGAGGCGCCGCTTTTTACCGTGCGCGCCGACGACCATACGGCGGCGGATCAGCGGGCCGCCGAACAACACGCCGATCAACGTGCGACCGACACTGGCGCGCAGGATTTGACGGCGCTCGCGCCGCAGTCGGAGGGCCTGTTTGTGCAGACATCCCGTCGGAATCCGCGGCCATGACCAGGATCAGGCTTCATCGTGGGGTGGCGGGCTTTGGGATAGGTTTGATTGGCAGACAGGGGGCGGAAAGGAACACGACCAACGGACGGCAAGATAAAAGCGCCGACCTCGGTCGGGCGCATGTGGTTGGTTGTGTTGAGTTTTTTGAGGACCGCAGGATCGCCACCTGCTGGCGCGCTGCCCGGATTTTCCAGCGATTTCAACGATCCAGGCGCCGTCGCACCCCCTCGGGAGGCGGGTGCCGCCCATGACGACCGGCGACGATGACCTCCGCATTCAGCCTGGTCGTATCCGGCACGGCAACCAGGGCGCCAAGCGCCCAAAGACCTTCGTCGGCGAGGTGATGCGGGCCGCCAAGCGAGCCGGTCACACGGGAAATAGCTTCGGCCGCTCGGGCGGCGGCAAGCAGCATTCGAACTTTGGACGAGGACGCAGTGCGGCGCTCGCTGTGTCCGCCAGATCGCCTGGCCGGCGCGTCGTCGTCATGGCGCGGATCGTCCGCCACCACGGCAAGGGATTCACCTCGGCGCCGCTCGCCAAGCACATCGCTTATCTCAAGCGTGAAGGCGTGACCCGCGACGGACAGGATGCGCACATGTTCGACGCCACCTCGGAGTCCGCCGATACGAAGGGTTTCGCCGAGCGCTGCGAGGATGACCGGCATCATTTCCGCTTCACGATCTCGCCCGAAGACGCCGGCGAGATGGCCGACCTCCGTGCCTTCATCCGCGAGCTGATGGGCGACATGGAGCGGGATCTCGGCACACGGCTGGATTGGGTCGCGGTCGATCACTGGAACACCGACAATCCACACATCCACGTCCTCATTCGAGGCCGCGCAGATGACGGAAAGGACCTCGTCATCAGCCGCGATTATATCTCCCAAGGCTTTCGCGACCGCGCCGCCGAGCGCGTGACCTTCGAACTTGGTCCACGCAGCGAGCTCGAGATCCGATCAGCCCTGGACAAGGAGGTCGAGGCCGAGCGTTGGACCAGTCTCGACCGCGCGCTTCGTGACATCGCCGATGACGGCGCCGGTGTCGCTGATTTGCGCCCCGGCGCGGCGGGCGAGGACCCGGAGCTGCGCCGCCTGATGCTCGGCCGTGCCGCCAAACTCGAACGGCTAGGACTTGCCGAGCAAATCGGCCCCGCGAGCTGGACCTTGAAGACTGGCGCCGAGCAGATCCTGCGGGACCTGTCTATTCGGGGCGACATCATCAAGACGATGCACCGCGCAATGACCAGCGCCGGCCACGAGCCGGACGTCGCCGGCTTCGCTCTGCATGGCGAGGACGCCTCTGAGCCGGTGGTCGGCCGTCTCGTTGCCCGAGGGCTGCACGACGACCTCAAGGGTTCGGCTTATGTCGTCGTCGAAGGCGTTGATGGGCGCACCCACCATCTCCGATTCTCCGACCTGGAACTGACCGGCGACGCCAGGCCGGGTGCGATTGTCGAGGCACGCGCGTATGAGGATGCCGCCGGCCGCAAGCGATTGTCCCTCGCCACCCGCTCCGACCTGCCGATCCAGGAGCAGGTGGGTGCCCGCGGCGCGACATGGATCGACCGCCAGCTTCTCGCGCGGGACCAAGCGACCTCAAGCGCCGGGTTCGGCGCCGAGGTGCGAGAGGCGATGGAACGCCGCATCGATCACCTGGTCGAGGAAGGTCTCGCCCGCCGCCAGGGGCAGCGCGTTATCTTCGCCCGCGACGTTCTGGATACCCTGCGTGGTCGGGAAATGACGGAAGCGACTTCAAAGCTCGCGGCAGAGACTGGCCTTGCGCATCGTCCGTCCGCCGAGGGGGAGCATGTCTCAGGGATCTACCGCCAGCGCGTCACGCTGTCGTCCGGTCGGTTCGCCATGATCGATGACGGGATGGGATTCCAGCTCGTGCCCTGGCGGCCAGCGCTGGAGCAGCAACTTGGGAAGCACGTGGCGGGCATCATGTCACCGGGCGGTGTGGTCGACTGGAATTTTGGTCGCAAACGGGGACTAGATCTCTAACTTACAATGGCGAAGTTGTTCGGCGGCAGAGGCGCCGATCCATTCGCCAGCGACACTACGGCACTATCCAGTCTCCCGTCACAGCCTCAACCGCGCCCACAATCAGATCTCTCGCTCGTTGTCGGAGTGAACTCACCGCGGACAATGGAGGTCCGACCCAGTGATGCACCTATTTTCGCGAGGGCGTTGAGGACACCTGTTGCAGCAACGCCGAAGCCGGTTGTTCAAAGAGGTCAGCCAGTTCGTCGATGATCGGACAGTCCGGCCGATGGTCGCCCTCGCAGTGTTCTGCCAGACGCCGCAGCGCGCCGCTCATCTCGGCGATCTCGCGTGCCTTGGCATCCAGTGCGGCGACATGGGCGAGTGCCAACCGTTTCACGTCCGCGCTCTCTCGTTTGTCGTCGCGCCACAACGCCAGCAGTTCGCGCATCTGATCCACGGAAAAGCCGAGATTGCGCGCCCGACGCAGGAAGCGGAGCGTCTGCACGTCGGCCTCGTCGTAGCGCCGATAGCCAGCGTCGCTCCGGCCCGCCGGTCGGATCAAGCCGACGCTCTCATAGTAGCGGATCATCTTCGCCGACACGCCGGACGCCGCGGACGCCTCGCCGATGTTGACCCCTCCGCCCGCTGTGATGGCCGCAGAGGTCACAGCTTCGTCGCTCGCAGGCGCAGCGCATTGGCGATGACAGAAACCGAGCTGAGGGACATGGCGAGTGCTGCGACCACGGGAGAGAGGAGGATGCCGAAATTCGGATAGAGCACGCCGGCTGCGACCGGAATTCCGATGACGTTGTAGGCGAAGGCGAAGGCCAGGTTCTGCCGGATGTTGCGCATCGTCATCCGGCTGAGCGCGCGCGCGCGGGCAATGCCGGCCAGGTCGCCTTTGACCAGGGTGATGCCGGCGCTCTGGATGGCAACCTCCGTGCCCGTGCCCATGGCGATCCCCACGTCGGCCGCGGCCAAGGCGGGCGCATCGTTCACGCCGTCGCCGGCCATGGCGACCACGCGACCGCCCTTCCTCAGCTCACTGACGATCCGGTGCTTATCTTCCGGCAGCACGTCTGCATGGACATCCTCGATGCCAAGCTGACGGGCGACAGCCCCTGCCGTCGTCCGGTTGTCGCCGGTCAGCATGACGATATGGATGCCGGCCGCTTTCAGGTCGTCGATCGCCGCGCGCGTCGTCGGCTTGATCGGGTCCGCTATGGCGATGATGCCGCCAGGCTTGCCGTCGATCGCCACGAACAGGGCGGTCGCGCCGTCGCCGCGAAGCGCGTCGGCCTGAGCTTCAAGGTCGCCAAGAGGAATACCAAGGTCGGCCATGAGCCTCGCGTTGCCCAAACCCACGGGACGGCCGCCAACCTTTCCCGTCACGCCCTTGCCGGTGACGGAGGCGAAGTCCGTGGCTTCCTGCGAGGCGGCTCCAGCTTCCTTGGCGGCGGCCAGGATGGCGGCTGCGAGCGGGTGCTCGCTGGACCGTTCCAGGCTTGCGGCCATGGCCAGCACGTCCCCTTCGGCCAGGCCTGGACCGACCACGATCCGCGTCACGCGTGGCTTGCCCTCGGTCAGCGTGCCGGTCTTGTCGATGACGAGCGTATCGACCTTCTCCATACGCTCGAGCGCCTCGGCCGATTTGATCAGCACGCCGGCGCCCGCACCCTTGGCCACGCCCACGCCGATCGACATCGGGGTCGCAAGCCCAAGCGCGCAGGGACACGCGATGATGACGACGGAAACCGCCGCGATCAGGGCGTAGGAGAGGGAGGGTGCCGGCCCCCAGACCGACCAGGCCACGAAGGCGGCGATGGCCACGGCGAGCACGGCGGGAACGAACCAGCCTGCCACCATGTCGGCCATGCGCTGGATCGGTGCCCGACTGCGCTGTGCGTCGGCCACCATGGCGACGATGCGGGCCAGCATCGTCGCCGAGCCGATTTTTTCGGCGCGCATCACCAATGAGCCGGTGCCGTTCACCGTGCCCCCGATCAGCTTGCCGCCGACCGCCTTGGCGGCGGGCAAGGATTCGCCGGTCACCATGGACTCGTCCACGGCACTGCTGCCCTCGATGACCGTGCCGTCCACCGGGACGCCCTCGCCCGGCCGGACGCGGAGCCGGTCGCCGATCGCGACCTGTGCGACGCCGATTTCCTCGTCATCGGCGCCGTCCCGCACCCGGCGGGCGGTCTTTGGGGCGAGGTTGAGCAGCGTACGGATCGCGTCGCCTGTCCGCTCACGCGCACGCAACTCCAGTACCTGACCGAGCAGCACCAGCACGGTGATGACGGCAGCGGCCTCGAAATAGACCGGCACCGTGCCGCCCATGCTGTGGAAGCCGGCCGGGAAAATCCCCGGCGCGAAGGTGGCGACCAGGCTGTAGAGGTAGGCGGCCCCGGTGCCGAGCGCGATCAGGGTGAACATGTTGAGGTGCCGGCTGACGAGCGATGCCCAGCCTCGCTGGAAAAAGGGCCATCCCGCCCAAAGCACGACGGGAGTGGAGAGCGCGAACTGCACCCAGATGGAGATGTGCGGCGGCACCAGCCGGTGCATCCCGAGAGCGGGAATATGCCCGCCCATTTCCAGAATAAAGACGGGTAAGGCTAGCACCAAGCCCACCCAGAACCGCCGCGTCATCTCGGCCAGCTCGTGGCTTGGGGCAGCCTCGGCCGTGATCTCCACGGGTTCGAGCGCCATTCCGCAGATCGGGCAGCTCCCTGGCCCCTTCTGGCGGATGTGCGGGTGCATGGGGCAGGTGTAAATCGCGTCGGCCTGCGCGGGGACAGGCGGGGGCGCATCTGCTTTCGGCGCCAGGTATTTGGCAGGGTCGGCCTCGAACTTGGCCCGGCACCCGGCTGAGCAGAAATGGTAGGTCGTGCCCGCATGGTCGAAGCGGTGCTTCGATGTCGCTGGATCGACCTTCATGCCGCAGACCGGATCGGTCACTGTCGTCGCGGCCACGCCTTCGGCCGCCTTGCTCCCGCGACCGCAGCAACTTCCATCGCTGGCGTCGTGACCGTGCTGATGCTGGTCCATGGCAACTCTCCTGGACGCGACGCTTCGCCGGCCCGGTGAGAGACATGGGGCTTCCCATTATGGTAAGGTCAAGGGAATGGAAGACTTGACCTTACCGTGATGGAAGGATTCAGGGATGACCGCACTGGCAATCGCCTGCGCCCTGTCCATCTCGGCAGAAGCGGACTGGCTATTTCCCGGTTTGGAGCACTGCTTGGCGAAGAGGTCCTGCCCTCGGCTGATGATGACGATCCTCGTGGCCCTGGTGATGGCCGTGGGATTCGTGTTGCCGAGCTTTGCCCAGATGCCTGCCCAGCATCAGCATTCTGCGAATACGACGGAAATGTCTCCCGCAAGCATGGATCACCACCATGCCATGCGCACCGCCAACTCGGGCCCGGCAAAACAGAGTGGCGCCTGTGGCAAGTTCTGCCCTGTGTGCGCAATGACGTGCTGCGGGATTATCTTGCCCGTGATGGCGACGATCCCTTTAGGCACCGCACCGCCGCACGCAGTCTTTGCTGCGGAACTGCGTCTTGGCCGTGGCGTGTTGGCCTCTCTCGACCCTTACCCGCCTAGACCCACCGCTCAGAGCTAACCCGGCCGAACATGGTTCGCGCTGGGCACGGAGGCGTTTAGCCTCCGCGCCCCGCTGCTGTTCGGCCCGGTCATGGCGCGCGCGCCCGCGCGCCGCCGACCCGCTTGAACTCTGTTCGTCTTAGCGAGGCACCATGCTCCCTCAATTCGTCATGCTTGCAGCGCTCGGCGCTGCGTGCGCCGGCTGCTCGGCGCCATCAACCAACATCGCGCTCGCCGCCGACAATCCCGCAAACCCCGACGCGGCCTCAGTGCCGTTCGTCCGGCCCGTCAACGTGCTGGCGGAGGGTGCGGCACCGCAGACCACCATCCCGCCCGCAGCCATGCACATGGCCGGCGGCTCAATGCCGAGCATGGATATGTCTGGAGGAATGTCCGGCATGGGGCAGGGTTCGATGCCCGGCATGCCGCACGCGGCAGCCAGTGATGCTCCGATGCCGGGGATGAAAATGGCACGGGCCGCGCCGGTCGCTGCCGGCGAGGCCAATGCTGTCGGCACCGTGAACGCAGTCGATGCCGCCAAGCACTCCGTGAACGTGACGCATCAGCCGATCAAGGCACTGGGCTGGCCCTCCATGACCATGGATTTCCCGGTAACATCATCGATCAACCTGAGCGCGATCAAGCCAGGCGACCGGATCAGCTTCACGCTCGGCCGGCCGGATGCGGACGGCAACCGGCAGGTGGTGCAACTCAAGCCGGTGCCCGGGTCGGCCGGCGGCCAAGGCGGCATGCCGTTAATGGGTCACGGCTCCATGCCGGGCATGAAGATGCCAGGCGATCCGCAATGAAGCGGTGTCGCCGACCACGCCTCGGCGCAGTTGTCGTCGTCGGGATGAGCCTGGCCGGCTGCGTTGCCATACCGCCAGACCAAGGTTTTTCGGGCGTGGCCGATGCGGTCGCAGGCCGGATACCACAACGCGTGGCATGGAGCCGTGGGACGCCGGCCGACGAGCACGCGGGCGCGGCCGTGGCCGCGCTGTTGTCGCGGCCGCTCGGTGCCGAAAATGCCGTGCAGGTCGCGTTGCTACGCAATCGCGGCCTCCAGGCGAGCTATGCCGAGCTGGGCGTGGCACAGGCCGACCTGGTGGAAGCCGGGCTGCTGCAGAACCCCGTCTTTGACACCAGCATTCGCTTCCCTGACACCGCGCATCTCGCAACCGATCTGGAAACCGGCCTGACGCAGAGCTTCTTGAACCTGCTGTTGCTGCCCGCAAAGAAGGAGATCGCGGCGGGGCAGGCTGAGGCAACGAAGCTGCGCGTGGCGGCCGAGGTGCTCGATCTCGTGGCCGAGGTGAAGACCGCATATTTCCGGTTGGAGGCGGATCAGGCGATCGGAGCGCTTCTGCATGATCGCGTGTCGGCCGCCGATGCCGCGGCATCACTCGCCAAGCGCCTGCACGACGCGGGAAACATCAGCGATCTCGACCTGTCCCGCCAGCAAGCGGATGCCGAGCTGACGCGGACCGAGTACGCCGACGCGCTCGCCGGGGCGGCAGCGGACCGGGAGGAGCTGAACCGGTTGATGGGCCTGTTCGGTGCCGATACCGGCTGGATGGTCCCGGATCACTTGCCGGACATCCCGCCGGAGGCGCTTCCCTACGCCCGGCTGGAGACAATGGCTATCTCCGGCAACCTGAGGATCGCCGCCCTGCGCCGGCAGGCGGAGACGTCCGCCAAGGCGCTCGGCCTGGCCACGGATTTCGGCTGGCTTACCGACGTACAGATCGGCGTCAGCTCGGAAAAGAACTCAGAGGGTTATCGGGTCACCGGCCCTACCATCCAACTCCCCATTCCGCTGTTCAACCGCGGCCAAGCGTCGCGCGCCCGGGCCGCCACGGCGCTCCAGCAGAACGAGGATCAGATGGCGCAGCTCGCCATCGACATCCGGGCGCAGGTGCGCACCCTACGTGACCGGCTGATCCGCACACGCGACCTGATCGACCGCTACAGCGCCGTAGTCGTTCCGCTGCAACGACGCATGCTCGCCCTCGGCTTGCAGCAATACAATTTCATGCTGCTAGGGCCGTTCGACCTTCTGCGCACGAAGCAGGACGAGATTGCCGCCTCACGCCGTCTGATCGAGGCGACTCGCGATTACTGGATCGCGCGCGCTGAGCTGGACCGCGCCCTGAGCGGCCAAGCCGCTATTCCACCCTCGAACGCAGCAGCTCCGCGCCCCGCCGCCCGGCTCGCCTCACCCCCGCTTCCTACCCATGGAGAACCCGTATGACCTGGTTGCGCCGAAACGTCCTCGCCTCCGTCGCCACGCTCGCTGCCGGCGGCACGCTGCTGCGCCGCGCCTCGGCTCAAGCGCCAGCCGCGCCGGGAACGCCTGCCACGCCATCGGCCCGAACCCCGGTGACGACGCTGCAGAGACGATCTCTGCCGTTCGAGATGAAGGATGGGGTCAAGGAGTTCCATCTTGTCGCCGGCGAGTACACTCAGGAGTTTGCGCCGGGCTTCAAGGTGAAGGTCTGGGGCTACAACGGCATGTCGCCCGGGCCGACTATCGAGGCAGTGGAAGGCGACCGGGTGCGCATCCTGGTGACCAACAAGCTACCCGAGCACACTTCCGTGCATTGGCATGGCGTGCTGTTGCCGTCCGGCATGGATGGTGTGGGCGGCTTGTCAGGCCCGCACATCAAGCCCGGCGAGACCTACGCCTATGAATTCAACCTGCGCCAGCATGGGACGCAGATGTACCACCCACACGGCGACGAGATGCTCCAGATCGCGCTCGGCATGATGGGCATGTTCATCATTCACCCGAAGGACCCCGACGAGGGCCGCGTCGATCGCGACTTCGCTTGGATGCCCCATGCCTGGAAGATCGACCCCGGCACCTCGCGGCCAAACCCCGCGGAGATGACGGATTTCAACATCTGGTCACTGAACGGCCGTATCTTCCCGGCCACCCTGCCAATGGTGGTGCGCACGGGGGAGCGCGTGCGCATCCGGGTCGGCAATCTCAGCATGGTCGAGCACCCCATGCATCTGCACGGCCACCATTTTGAGGTGAGCGGCACCGATGGCGGACCAATCCCGCCCGAGCGCCGCTGGCGCGAGGCGACCGTGCAAGTACCGGTCGGCACCACGCGGGATGTCGAGTTCATCGCCGATAATCCTGGAGACTGGGCCTATCACTGCCACAAATCGCACCACACGATGAACGCGATGAGCCACAGTTTTCCGAACATGGTCGGGGTGGACCAGGGCGCCGCCGCGAGCGAAATCAGCCGCCTGGTGCCGGGCTACATGCCGATGGGGAAGGACGGCATGGCCGAGATGCAGAGCATGTCGGGAATGATGCGAGGCCCACGCAACACCACGCCGATGATGGGCGGCCGCGGCCCTTATGGTTCGATGGAGATGGGCGGAATGTTCACCACCCTGAAGGTGCGCGACCAGCTTGCCAGCTACGACGATCCCGGTTGGTATCGAGCGCCGGCCGGCACCGTGGCCTGGAGGGTTTCCTGATCGGGCAATCGAGCCATCGTCTGGCTTCGGAATCGCTGAGTGAATCGAGCCCGATCGACTAACTCAGCGCTGTAACCTGCACGCGACTCACGCACGCTCAAGTCATTGAGCTTGTGTGATTGCGCTGGTCTTGACGTTTCAGCACCTCCTCGTCGCTGAGCCGTGCGTCGTAGATCGAGCGAGGCTCTATAGTACGTGCCACGAGCGTTGCGATGGCAATAGCAAGCAACATTGGCACAATGAAAGACCGTGCATGCCCGGTCAGCTCCATCATCAGCACGACCGCCGAAATCGGCCCCTGGGTGGTCGCCGCTAGGAATGCGCCGGCGCCCAACACTGCGAATAACCCCGACGGAACACCTGGCCACAAAGAGGACCATGGCACGCCCAGCAGGCCGCCTAGCAACGCACCGATCGCCAGGGATGGCGTGAAAAGTCCGCCGGGCGCTCCGCTACCAAGGCAAATCAGGCTTGCGGCCGGTTTAAGCAGAACGAGGGCGACCAGCATCGCCAGTGTCACTCGGCCGGTGAAGGCCAGTTCGGCCACGTCCCGGCCATTGCCTAACAACTGAGGGAACGGGATAGAAACCACTCCCAGCAGGGTAAGTGCCAGGATCGGGGCTATAAGGCGCCATCTGCCGGTTGGACGGTGGTGATCCGCCCAGGCGACTGCACGCACATAGAGCACGGAGACGAGCCCTATGACCGGCGCAGCCAGGAGCGCCCAGGCGGCGCTGGAAATCGAACCGGGGTAGTCGGGAATGAGATAGGTCGGCGCATCTGGTAGGAAGGCCCAGGACACGCCTGTGGCGATCAGCGACGTGAGCAGGGCAGGCAGGACAAGGCGCAGCGCCAGTTCGCCTCGCAGCACCTCCAATGCGAACAACGCGCCGCCCAATGGCACACCGTAGGCCGCAGCCATGCCGGAACCCGCTCCGCACGCGACCAACAGGCGCCGAGCATCGTCCGACAGTCTCGCCCGGTCTGATAGCGCATTGGCGATGACGGCGCCCGTCTGCTTGGGAGCACCCTCCCGACCAAGCGAGCTGCCCATGCCCACCAGCAGTATCGACAGCACGGCGCTGGCAAGCGTCTTGCCGGCCGGCAGCCGGCCGGCGTGAAACCAAATCGCCGCGGTGATGTCGATGCTGTTGGCGCTGGACAAGCCGTTTCAGGAGCAACTGTCCGGCGGCTGTCAGCAGCCCCGCTGCGCAGAGCACACCCAGATGCCACCAGGGTATAGCCTTGGATGCGGCCTCCAGAAGGTCAACGCCGCCTCCGGACCAGACCGTGTGCTGCACGAGTTCCAGCAGCCCGGTCAGTGCCGCGGCGGCAAGTCCGGTCCCGACGCCGGTCAACACGACCGCCAGCCAGAACCCGGCGGCATCCCGCCGGGCGAGAATCGGCGCGATCATGCTGGAAGCAGCTTAGCTGACCGACACGAGCACCCGGTGCCAGGCTGCACTGAGATAGCCTTTGAAGTTCCAGGTATCGTCCGGCAGCGCAGGCTGGGTTTGTCCGGCCGAGTCCCACGCGCGGACGACGAGCTCGTGCTCGCCCTTGGGGAGTTCCACGGCGGCGGTCCAGAAGGTGCAGCTCCAGGGCGAAGACCTATCGTGTTCGAGCTCCGCCTGTGTCCAGGAACGGCCGCCATTCATCGACACGTCCACCCGCACGACTGCACGCGCCGTGGCGATGGCGTATCCGCAAACTTTCAAGGATACCACTGGAAGCTTTGCTTGCGGCGGGGGTTCGCAGATCGCGGCGTTCAATGGCATGTCGTTGATCGTGATGCCTTGTTCCCAATCCACGGTGGCCTCTGTGGTGTCGGGTGGCACCAGCTTGTAGTCGCGCTGCTGCATGTGGTTGGCCGATGGTGCGTCCTGGACAGTGATCGAGGCGAGCCATTTCGGGCTGCGCACGCCGGCAAAGCCTGGAACGACCACGCGCAGTGGAAACCCGTGCTCGGCGGCCAGGGGCGCGCCGTTCATTCCGTAAGCCAGCAGAACCTCCGGCGACATCGCCTTTGTCATCGGGATTGATGCGCCATAACGAAAGCGGCCTTCGCTCGGCATCTCGACCTCGTCGCAGGCCTCGAAGGCGACATGCAAGGCCGCGTCCTCGTCCGCACCGGCGGCGCGGAGCACGTCGGCCAAAGCAATTCCCGTCCAGGCGGCGTTGCCGATGGCGCCCGGTGCCCAAGGGTCGCCGGAGGTGGGGCGCACCGTCTGCATGTCCGCCCTGCGGTTGCCGGCGCACTGCATGACGGCCGTCACCGTGTGCTCGGCGAACCGCTGCCGGAGCTCCGGCACCGACAGGTTCAGCTTCGTGGCGACGCGGCCGCTCACGCGTAACCAGTGGTCCGCCAGACCCAGTTGCGGAATGTCGCCGTGGCTGCGGACGTAGAAATCGGCCTGCGCCGTGATCATCGCCGCACGTAGCCGGTGCAATTTCGGTTCCGCGTTGTAAGGGTGCTGCGTGTGGACGATCAGGTTGGTCTTGGATGCGAACGGATTGTGCATGATTGTTCCTTGATCATCCCGCGTGTATTGAACGGCCGCTACGGCTTGCCCTTGGTTTCGACGAGGTAGGCGATCACCGCGTCCGCATCTGCGGCCGAGACAGGCGCCTTGTAGACGGCGATCATCTTGTGAACTTCGCTGGTCCACGCTGCCTTGGACAGTGATGGCTGGTTCAGCACCATGCCCGCGGAATGGCAGGCCACGCAGTTGTTGTTGATGGCATCGGCCTTGTCTCCGCCCGGAAACGTACGATCGCCGGTCGGCAGTTCCACTTTCACCGATTTGAAAGTCATCGCGGTTTCCGCCGCCGCCGGTGCCAGGCGCGCGCCGATAAGCGCACTTGCAATCATTATTGTCCTCAGCATAGCGAAGCGCTCCTCAGGTTGCAGTCAGGCCAGCGGTTTCGATACCGTTCTGCATGAATCCGCCGGGATTCCAGTTTGGTATGGCCGGCTGGGTGATCCCGTTGGTATTCGTGCAACGAACCATGAGAGCGTGTCCGCCCTTTGTGGCGAGCGACACCGTGGTCTCCCACTGTCTAAAGCTATACCTCCCCTCGTCCCGTCCGAGCTTCGTGGGGAGCCACGTCCGCCCGGAGTCAGTTGAGACATCCACCCGGGCAACACCCGTGTCGCCGCCAAGTGCGATGCCGCGCACGGAAACAGGCGCGCCAGAGGCGACCGACTGGCCAGGCTTGAGGTTTGTCACGAAAGATCGCGGATTCATCCGGTTGATCGGCACCGTCTTAAAGCCTGTAGAATCGGGCTTGACGTCCGCGTTTGGCGTATCGGGAATGCGGTAGGCGGTCTTCATCCAGTATTGGTCATCGGCGTGGTCCAGAACTTCGATGTCACTCAGCATCTTGACCCAGTACGTTGAGTACCAGCCGGGCACGACCAGACGCAGGGGAAAGCCGTTCAGCAGCGGCAGCTGTTCGCCGTTCATGGCGTAGGCGATCATCACCTCGCCGTCGCGCGCGTGGTCGACATCGAGCGATTTCTGAAAATCCGGCGCACCGTCCACCACTGGTGTGTCCAGTCCGTTGAACCGGACCTGCATTGCCCCCGGCTTGATGCCGGCGCGATCCAGCACGTCCTTCAAACGCACGCCGGACCACCGCGCATTGCCCATGGCGCCGTTCGCCCACTGGCCGCCGGCCACTCGCGGAAAAAACAGGCCGCGGGAATTGCCCGAACACTGGTTGACGGCGGCAAGCTCGACGCGCGGCATCGCGGCAAGCTCACTGAGGGATAGGGACAATGTACGGTCAACCTGACCGCGCACTGTGAGGCGGAATTTGTCGGCATCGATCTCCTCGGGGATGACGGCCCAGTGCCAGCGCACGAAGAAGCGATCGTTCGGCGTGAACACGCCTTGGTCGAACACCTCGAAAGGCGTCTCCAGCAGTGCCGGCCGAGTGCGCTGTAGGATCATCGCACCTTTCTGCGGAAATGCAGTCGTGATGGGCCGCTCGCCCGGACCGCCCGGTAGCGGCAGAGTGATCACGTCTTCGGCCCAAGCGGGCGCGATACCGTTCACGGCTGCGGCGGCGCCCGCAGCTCCCAGAGCACCCAAAACCTTGCGGCGCCCGAGCAGGTTTGACGGACCGTTCATGTTAGCTCCTTGCATTTGGAACGATGGCCTCTTGGCGGCATCAGGCAACGCCCAGCAGCCGGATCAGCGCAAGGCTGATACCGCCCAGCACCACCAGCGAAAGAGTGACGGCAGCGGTCACGCGAACGCCAGCCTGAGCGACAACACGGATATCGACCCCAAGACCCAACGCCGCCATGGACACCGTGGTCAGCAGGTTTGCGGCCGTCTTGATCGGCGGCAGCAAGCCGACTGGTATCAACCCGAAGGAGCGCACGGCCAGCACGATCAGGAAGCCCACGATAAACCAGGGCACCAGCTCGTGCAGCGCGGGCCCGGCACGCTTCGGCCGATCTCCTGCCGTCACGTTCGGCGCCTGCTCCTCCACCGCGTCGCGCAGGCGACGAGTGAGCAAAGACAGCGCCAGCACCACGGGTCCCAGCATCAGCACGCGCACCAGTTTCACGACCGTACCGACCTGGTTGCTGAGCGCGCCGATCGGCAACGTCGCCGCCAGCACCTGCGGCACCGCATAGACGGTCAAACCTGCCAGCACCCCGTATTGCGTCAGCGACAGCAGCAGCACCGGCACCAGAAGCGGCAGCAGCAGCACGACGATCACGCCGAGAACCGCGGTGAATGCGATGGACGACGCCACGTCATCGCCATCCGCGCCAATCACCGGTGCCACCGCTGCGATGGCGGAATTGCCGCAGATCGAGTTGCCACACGCCACCAGGATGGCCATGCGCTGCTTCAGCCCGAGCGCGCGGCTGATTGCGTAGCTGGTGGCGATGGCGACAGCCACGACCAGAACGATGCCGCCCAGCAGTGCCGGACCAAGGGCCAGCACCGTGGCCACGCTGACCGACGCGCCCAGCAGGACGACCGCCACCTCAAGCAGGATCTTGGCGCTGAACGCCACGCCGGGGTGCCAGCGAGCCTCAGGGGTCCAAGCAGTGCGGATGGCGACCCCCAACAAGATGGCCAGTACCAGCGCCTCCAGATACGCCTCGCCGGCAAACCTGACTTCGACGAGCTGAAGGAGGAAGGCGATCATGGTAACCAACGTGCAGAGCAGCAGGCCGGGCAAAATTTTCCAGATGGCGGAGATTGGGAACACGAGGATGCCTGACTGATCGGTTCAGCTCAGGATACGCCGCCCTATCCATCATAAAAGCGGTTTCTTCAGCTTGAACCGATCTGTTTTCTGGATCGGTTCGCCTGTTGCCCGACGGGCGTGATCAGCGCCATCAGGGCGTCCGCAGCGCGACTGTGATACCGCTCGCGGTGGCGCAGCACATGGAAGGCGCGCTCCGGCAGCGTCAGCGCCACTTCCTTCAGCAAGCCAGCTTCGAGGCTGGGTGCTGCGACGGAGGCTGATATCACGGTCGCTCCCAGCCCGGCCTCCACTGCGGCTCTTACCGCCTCGTTGGACGGCAAGCAGAGTGCTACCGTCAGGTCCGCCGGCTGCAGCCCGTATCCGGTGAGCGCACTTTCAAAAGCAGACCGCGTGCCGGACCCTTGTTCTCGCAGAACCCAGGTGCTGCCAGGCAGGCGATCGATCATGCAGCCACCTCTGGCTTGCCGATGGTGGCGTGGCCGCGTCGAAGCTCGCTGACCCGGCTGACGATACGCAAGGCCGCTGGCCGATGGGTGATCAGCAGTGTCGTCCTGCCCTGCATCAGCTTGGCCAGCGCGTCCAGGACGGCACGCTCGGATGCGGCGTCCAGGCCTTCGGTCGGCTCGTCGAGGAGCAGTATCGGCGCGTCCTTCAGGATGGCGCGCGCGATCGCTAGGCGACGCGCCTGGCCGCCGGAAAACCGGGCGCCGTTCTCGCCGGCCAGCGTGTCGAGGCCGGCCGGCAGGTTGGCAATGTCGTCTTCGAGATGGGCGGCCCGGAGGGCCTCCCTCAGTTCGGCATCCGTAGCATCCGGACGGGCCAATCGGAGATTTTCGCGCACGCTGATGTTGAACAGGTGGGTCTGCTGCGAGACGACGGCGAACAGGCTGCGTGCCGTCTGCCCGTCGAGATCGCGCAATGCGGTGCCGCCGATGGTGACGTCGCCGTCGTAGTCCCAGAAGCGCAGCAACACGTTCAGGATACTCGTCTTGCCCGACCCGCTTGCGCCAACGATGCCGATCGCTTCGCCTTGCGCCACGTCGAGGTCGAGGCCGTCGAGCGCCCAGGGTGCATCGTCGGCATAGCGCATGCGCAGGTCGCGTATCCGGATATCGAAGCGCTGCGGCAGGGGTGCCCCGCGGCATAGCTCGATGACGGCTGGGGCGGCGTCTACGAGGGCGAAAATGCGGCGCGCGGCGGCGAGCGTCTCGCCGAGTGCAAGGAAGGCGGCGGGCAACGGCGCCACTGCCTCGAAACTCGCGAGCACGAATAGCGCGACCATCGCCAGATCCGGCCCGGTCAGGCTGCCGGCACGGATGAGCGGGATGGTGACGATGAGCGCGCCCCACAGGGCGAGTTGCGCTACCAGGCCGGACAAAGCGGTGCTGGCACCGGCGATCCAGGCCTGAAGGCGTTGCTGGCCGACCAGCGCGATGCCGGATTGCGCAACCGCTGCGATCTGCCGCCCGGCTGCCTGGGCGATGAGCAGCTCGCCGAGCCCCTGGACCGTCTCCGACAGGATGCTGCGCAGCTCCGCGCGGATCGATACGGCACGGTGCGCGGAATCGCGGCCGAAGCGCTGCGCTGCGAGCGGCAAGGCGATGCCGGACGCCGACAGCCCTGCAGCCTCGATCCAGGTGACGGAGAAGCTGTAGTGTGCCAGGAAACCTAGCATCAGGGCGACCGAGACGACGGCGGCGACACTCGGTGCGAACACCCGCAGGTAGAGCGTGTCGAGGCTGTCGATGTCGGAACGGATACGGCTCAGCAGGTCGCCACCCCGGTGGAGCTGCAGGCGGGCCGGCGCGAGCGGCTCGAGATGCCCATAGAACCAGACGCGCAATCCGGCGAGCAGCCGGAACGTGGCCTCGTGCGTGACCAGGCGCTCCAGGTAGCGGCCTACGGTGCGGACCACGGCCGCGCCGCGGATGGCGGCGACCGGGGCGAAATACTCGATCGGGATGGCGCCGGTTCCCGCCAGCGCCATCGATGCGATGAACCAGCCAGACAGGGCGAGCAGGCCGACATTGGCGAGGATAACGACCACGTTGAGAGCGATGCCGGCGGCAGCCCACCGCGCATAGGGGCGGCCGAGTGCCAGCAGGCGAAGCAAATCCCTCATGCGTCCAAGCTGGCGCGGAGGCCCATTACGCTGGCGTAGGTCATGTCGCGCCTGGCCAGGTCACAGTGGCGGCCGCGCCCGACGATGATGCCGTTGTGCAGGACAAGGATTTCGTGCGCGTCGCGGACGGTCTCGACCCTGTGGGCGATGACCAGCATCGCGCAGCGTTTCGACAGCGCGTCGATCGATCGCGCGACCACAGCGGCGGTTTCGCTGTCCAGTGCGGCGCCTGGCTCATCCAGCACGACGAGGTCGGCGTCCTTGAGGAACATGCGGGCAAGCGCGATGCGCTGGATTTCACCGCCGGAGAGCCCCTGGCCGCGCTCGCCGATGATGGTCTCGAGGCCGTGCGGTAGGCGATCGATCAGGCGTGCGGCCTCCGCCTGGTCAATGGCCTCCCGGAGCCGGGCTCGACCGGCGTGGGGGCAGAAGAGGCGGATATTGTCGAGCAGCGTGCCGTGGAACAGCGTAGGGCGTTGCGGCAGCCAGGCGATGCGCGCCCGCCAGGCTGCGGCCGGCAGAGTGGTGAGATCGCATCCGTCCACGGTGATCCGGCCGCGTGTGGGCGTGAGGAAACCGAGCAGGAGCTGGCTCACGGTGGTCTTGCCGGCACCGGAAGGGCCGACCAGCGCCAAAAGCTGGCCGCGCGCGAGCGTGAAATCGATCCGTTCGAGTGCCGGCGTGGCAAGATCGGCAGAGCCGGCCTGCGCGACATCGTAGCTGAAGCCGACCTGCTCGAAGCGGATACGCTCGATCGGCGTGGTGACGAGACGGCCCGATCGCTCGGGCGAGAATGGCACCGGCGTGTCCAGAAGTGCGACGATGGCGTCGGCCGCGCCGATCGCCTCCATCCGCGCATGATACTGCGTGCCCATCGCGCGCAGCGGCCGATAGAACTCGGGCGCCAGCAGCAGCACGGCGAAGCCGGGCAGGAAGTGCAGTTCCCGGTAGTACAGCCGGAAGCCGATATAGACGGCAACCATGGCGATGCTGACGGTGGCCAGGAACTCCAGCGCGAGCGAGGACAGGAACGCGACACGCAGGACCTCCATCGTGCTCGTCCGATAGGCCTCGGCGCTCTGGGCAACCGCGGCGGCCTCGGCGCGGCTGGCGTTAAAGAGCTTGAGCGTGGTCAGGCCTTCGATCGCGTCGAAGACGTGGGCGGAGAGAAGGGCGAGCTTGCGCCACTGGGCCTGGTTCAGCGCCTCCGTGCCGCGGCCGATCAGCACCATGAAGATCGGGATCAGCGGCGCCGAGACGCACAGGATGATCGCCGACACCCAATCCGTCGGCACGACGAAGGCCAGGATGGCGAGCGGGATGAAGACGACCAGGGCGCGCTGCGGCAAGTAGCCGGCATAGTAGCGGCCGATGCTCTCGGCCGCGTCGAAGACGGTGCTGGTGACCTCGCCTGTGCGCTGCCGCCGGGTCCAGGATGGGCCGAGGGCGACGATGCGGGCGACGAGATCGGCGCGCACGGCGAGCACGACGCGCGCGCCGGCCTCGAACGCTGCGGCATCGCCGATCGCGCTGGCGATGGCGCGCAGATTGAACACGGCGAGCAGAAACCAGAGCCATGACCAGACCTTCTCCAGACCAAGGCCGTGGATCACCACGGCATCGACCACGCGTGCGAGCAGCCAGGCCTGGACGATCAGGGCCACGCCGCCGACCGCCCCCGACGCGATCGCGGCCATCAACGGCGCGCGGGCAAGCGAAGCTTTGCCACGCAGAAAGCCCTCCAGCTTTTTCCGGTCTGCGGGCAACATCGGCGCGGAATGGATCGTCATGTCACTCTGCCAGCGTCTATCGCACCGACGCGCCGCGCCCGCCCGAAAGCCGGCGCCACTCGCCCCGGACGAGCAGAGCGTAAATCCCGAGCGAGAAGAGGAACATGACACAGGCAGCCAGCTGGAGGGCGCGTGGCATGCCGAAAATGGCGGCACCGAGCACCACGCCGATCACCGGGCCGATCAGGAACAGGCTCAGTGCTCGCAGATTCCACAGCACCTGCAGCGCCAATCGCGGGCGATCGGCCGTGCTCACGCGTGATACGACGCGAGCTTGGCGACGCGGGCCCGAAAGACCCAGATCTGATACCAGTTGTACATCAGCATGACGGGGAACAGACCGGCGACGGTCAGCACGAAGGTGAACGGCGATATCTCCCGGCTCGCGGCGGCATCGACGGTCCAGGTGTCTGGAATGATGTAGGGGTAGATGGTCGCGAGCAGTCCTGCCGCCATGATGACGATGGTGAGATCGAGCCACAGCAGAGCGGCCACGTCGCGGTCGCGGATGGTGGCGCGGCGCATGAGGAACGAGGTGGCAATGGCGGCGAGCGGGATCAGCCACCACGCCCAGAAATACGGTCCGAACCAGGTTCGGTTGGCCCAGGGAAAGACGACCGCGATCCACAGCGTCGAGATCGGCACGGCGGCAACGGCCAGATAGAACACGGCATCGGTCCAGGTTGCAGCATGCTTGCGCACCGGCTCGTCCGCTTCGAAACGCGCGCGCACGAACAGTCCGCCTGAGAGGGAGACGGCGATGACCGCGGCGACGCCGATCCAGATGCTGAACGGGCTGATGAAACGCAAAGCACCGCCGACATAGGCCGGAACCCGGTCAGGCTCATGCGTGAGGGGAAAGCCGTGCAGCACGGCGCCGACGCACATGCCGCCGAAAAAGGTCACCGCAAGGCTCGACAGGCCGAACGCCCAATCCGTGAAGCGCCGTGTCCGATGGGAGGCCAGATGGCGGAACTCGAGGGCGACCGCGCGGGTGAGAATGCCCCACAGCACCAAAGCTAGCGGGATCATCAAGTAGCTGAGCGCCGAGCCGTAGGCGAAGGGAAAGGAGCCGAACAGGACCCCGCCGGCGACGATCAGCCAGGTCTCGTTGGCGTCCCAGGTGCCGGCCATGGCCTGCATGATCGCACCGCGTTCGTCCTCGTCGCTGACGGTCAGCGAGAAGATGCCCGCGCCGAGATCCGCGCCGTCGAGGATGATGTAGAGCAGGATCGAAAAGGCGACCGTGAACCACCAGCCGACCGCGAGCAGGTGCTGAACATGGGTGAGAGCGTCCATCGGCTAGGTGCTCCGGCCTGTGGTAGTGATCCAGACGGCGGTCTGCATGGGTTGGTGTTCAGGCTGGGTGCGGGCTCGGTAGGCCCGGTGCGACCGAGGTCTCCGCCTTCGGCGTCTCGACCATGCCGTCGGAAGGCAGCCTGGCGCTGGCTGGTGTGCCGAGGGCTTCGTCGCCGTCCCCGGGGACCGGCGTGTTAAGAGCCGGGCCGTCATGGATGACCTTGCCGAGAAACCACCAGGTGGCGCCCCAGACCATGAGCTCGAAGCCGGCGTAACCGACGAGCCAGACCAGTTCCTGGGCGACCGACATGTGGCTGACGCCTTCGGAGGTGCGCATCAGGCCGAAGACCACCCAGGGCTGGCGCCCGACCTCGCGGGTCCACCACCCCACCCAAACCGAGATGAACGGCACGAAAGCGGCGAACACCGTCGCGCGGAGGAACCATGTGTTGGCGCCTGCCGTGCGCACGGCCAGACGCTTGCGCGCCACCAGCCAGGTGCCCCAGCCGGCCATCAGGACCATGAAGAAGCCGCAGGCGACCATCACCCGGAAGCCATAGAACGGGACAAGCATCTGCGGCCGGTCTTTTGCCGGAAACTCGTCCATGCCGCGTATCGTGCCGTTCCAGCTGTGGGTTTCGAGCAGGCTCAGCACATGCGGTATCTTGATCGCCCAGGCGTTGCCGTCGCCCGCTGCGTTCGGCCACGCCAGCAGGTTCCAGTCCGTGTTCGGGCTGCCGTCCGGGTGGTTGGCGTGCCAGTGCCCTTCCATGGCGGCAAGCACGGTCGGCTGCTCGCCGGCGACGGTCAGGCCCATCGCATCGCCAAGCCAGACCTGCAGCGGAGCGATGACCAGCAGCGCCAGGACGGCACCCTTCAGCGACCGCTGGAACATCGGCACGTGCCGCTGCTTCAGCAGATACCAGGCCGATACCCCGGCGACAAAGCCGAGCGCCACTTCGAACGATGCGATCAGCATGTGCGGGAAGCCGTAGATCACATCAGGATTGAGGATGGCCCGCCACCAATCCTTGACGACGAACACGCCGTGGCTGAGTGTGACGCCGGTCGGCGTCTGCATCCACGAGTTCGCGACCAGGATCCACAGGGCAGACAGGCTGGACGAGAGTGCCACGTTGAAGGTTGCGAAAAGATGCATCTTCCGGCTGATCTTGCCCCAGCCGAAAATCATCAATCCGATGAAGCCTGCCTCGTACATGAACGCCGTGATCGTCTCGTAGCCGAGTATCTGCCCGAAGAACGGACCGGCGGCTTCGGAGAACGGGCCGTAGAGAATGCCGAAGGCCAGTTCCATAGTAATGCCGGTCGCCACACCGGCAGCGAAGTTGATGATCAGCAAGCGCTCGAAGAAACGGCACAGACGATACCAATGGTCGTCAGCGGTCCGCAGCCAGAGCAGCTCGCCGATGAACAGCATTGCGGCAAGCCCGATCGTCAGCGGCGGATAGAGGATGTGCAGCGTCGTGATCCATCCAAAATCCAACCGAGACATCAGGACCGAAAGCGAGCTGTCCGCCATTCGAAGTGCAATCCAATCGTGTCGCCTGTGTCAACGATATCGTGTGCGCCGCGGAAATCCCCACCCGGTCAGTCGGGCGAGGCGGCTTACTCGTCCGCCTCGCACCTGGCAGCATCTCGCAATGCTGAACTATCACCCGGTTCGGAAGATGACGCGATTTTGCGTTTCCGGTTGCTCAGTTCGTCTGGAATTTCGTCGGATCGTTGGAGCCAGGAACCAGCGACTGGTAAAGCTGATCGCGAATGGTATCGAAATCCTTCCTCAGCCAGCGTGTGGTTTTTGTCTGCGTGAGAACCCGGCCGGTAGCTGTGGTCACCACTGTTTTTCCATCACACATGGCACCCGTCACGCTCGCTGATTCGCCGGTCTGCGTGCCGGGCTGGAACGCATCCATATTGCTGCAAAGATCAGCTTGCGGCGGCAATGCAGCCGCGTTCAGGTAAAGCACGATATGCCGACCGTCATCGGTGTAGGGCATCGGCGCCGGAGGATACATGGAGGCGAGCTCAGCATGGGAATGTTCGGGCGAACTGCCAAGAATAATGACAGGCAGCGAGGCATAATCTCTCCAAAGCCTCTGGCGATCGCGCGAGGGGTTCGAACTGTCGGTGATCGTTGTGGTGGCGCATCCGCCGAGGAGAAGGATGGACGGCACGATCATCTTCACGGCAATCGAAGCAAGACGTCTCTTCGGTGTTGGCAGCATAACATTTTCCTCTCGATACAGTTCAGGAACCAACGGCTCAGCCGTTTACCGTCAGTCCTGCAGGTGACCGGGCGGGATGACCGGCCTCTTGCTCGTGTCCATAAACTGCAGACGAGACAGATGATTTTCCAACGCCGATACGCGCTAGGATTGATCGGCGATAGCGATCGAAGGAGGCCTGGTTGGCCCCACAACGTGGACGCGTCCAAAGCCCAAAGGCAGATGGTGCAGCCAGGCCAGGCCAGGCGCAGTGCGCTAGGTCCTTATCAACGCCAGCAGACGATCGGCGGCCGGGCTGCGCGTGCGCTCGGCATGCGACAGGGCGCAGAAAGCCCGATCAGGCAGTTTGACAGGGACCTGATGGAGCAGACCGGCCTCCAGACTGGCCGCGGCAACGGACGCCGATATCGCCGTAGCGCCCATGCCTGCCTCGACGGCTGCGCGGACGGACTGGTTGGACGGCAGTTCCATGATTACGCGCAGCCTGGCCGGAGACACACCCAGTCCGCTCAGCGCTGCCTCCAATTCGGAGCGCGTTCCCGAGCCGGGCTCCCGCAGCACCCACTCGGCCGCCTCGAGGTCGGCCGTCGTCACCGCCGAAGCCGTCGCCCACGCATGCCCTTCGCCCACGACCACGACGAGCTGGTCGCGCGCAACCTCCGACCGCACCAGAGCTGGATCATCCGTGGCACCTTCCACGAAACCGAGCTCGGCAGTGCCGTCGTGGATGGCGGCGGCCACCTGGGCGGTGTTGCCGATGGTGAGACGAATGGTGATGCCCGGATGGGCCCGCCGGAACGCCACCAGATAGCGCGGTAGCCAGTAGCTGGCGATGGTGTGGCTGGCCTGGATCGCCAGCGTGCCGCGCAGCAAGCCGCCGAGATCGGACAGGACGAGTTCGGCCGCCTCTACGCGGGCCAGGATCGCGCGCGCTTCGACCAGGAACAGGGTGCCGGCTTCGGTCAGGGCAATGCCGCGGCCAACGCGGTGGAACAGCTTGGCCCCGTGGCGCGCCTCCAGCGCGGCGATCGCTGCACTGGCGGCGGACTGCGCCAGGTTGAGCGCCTCTGCCGCGCGCGTTACATGCTGTCGCTCAGCGACAGCGACGAAGACACGAAGCTGCTCGAGGGTCATGCCCGCGGTCCTGTGGATACTTTTGGAGGGCGGCTAGACGGCATCGGCTTCGAAGTCGCTCGGAATGGCGCCCGTCATCAGACAGGGCGACACGAACAAGGCCCTGGACCATGCGCCCAGCAAGGTGCGGGTGAAGATCGTGAGCCAGAACAGTGTCAAAAACACCACGAGCCCTACGCCGGTGATTTCGATGAATTGCAGGTGGGTCTGCCTCGCGAGTGCCAGCGTCGCGACTGCATAGACACCTAGGGGAAAGGTAAAGCCCCACCAACCGATGTTAAACGGCATGCCCTCGCGCAGGTAGCGCGCCGTGGTGAGGATGGCGAGCAGCAGCCACCACGCACCGTAGCCCCATAGCGCGGCGCCGCCGATGACGCCGATCCCCTCGGCCACCGCACCCACGCCGGGAATGCCGGCGGCGTTGAAGGTGGCTGGCGCGTCGGCCCCCAGCAGAAGCAGGCCGAGGGCACCGGTGCCGAGCGGGCCGAGTGCCAGCCAGCCCGAGGCGGCCATGTCCCGGTGCGGCAGCTTGTGCAGCACCAGTCGCAGAATGAGGATGACGAGGATGCTCAGCGCCAGCGGCACGGAGAACGCCCAAAGCGCGTAGCCAAGCACCAGCAGCCGGAGTGCCGCATGCGGATCGGCGATGTGGGGGATCAGCAGCCCCGCACTGGCGGCGGTCACCTCCGCGGCGACGACGGGCAGGAGCCAGACGGCCGTCATGTTCTCGATGCTGTGGTTCTGTCGGGTGAACATCAGGAACGGGACCAGCACGCCGCAGGCCACCGCCATCACCATGTCCAGCCACCACAAATCCTGCGCGATCACCAGCGCGGCGCTGCCCCAGCGCGGCATGCCGAACGCCACGAAGCCGTTGATGATCGTGGCCAGCCCCATCGGGATGGCGCCGAAGAACATCGAGACGGTGGAGTGCCCGAAGATGCGGCGCGCCTGATCGAAGAACAGCACCCAGCGCGCGGCATAGAGCAGGCTGAACAGGGCGAACAGGACGATGTCCGCCATCCAGAGCGCCTCGCCGATCCGGTGCAGGCCCGGCAGCGGCAGCGGCACCTGGTTCAGCGCCAGAGCGAGAATGCCGGTGCCCATGGTGACGGTGAACCAGTTCGGCGTGAACTGCCGGACGATCTCGCGCAGTCCGGCGCGGGGCCTGGCGCCGGAGCTCGCGGTTATGGTGGCTGCACGCTTCATGTGGCAATGCTCCTGTGACCGCGCGGCGCGATCGAACAATACGAAAAGTGTTGGATCGTAGCAGCCCCTGGCCCGGCTTGCGCCCCGGGCGCCCCACAAGGCTGAGCCAGTTGAGCGACCGTGCCGCGATCAATGGCGCCTCCGGCCTGAGAGGCCGAGCAGAATCCAGGCGCCGAACAGCGGCAGCGGCGCGCCGGCCACGAACATGACGAGTCCCGCCCATTGCTGGTCGGCGAGCGGCGGAATGTTCCAGCGGCAGATCACGTCCAGATAGGGCGTGTAGAGGACATTCGGCGAGAGCATCCAGATGACGGCGACGGCCGTCATCGGCATGGCGCCAACCCAGGCGAGGAGGGCCACCAGCCAATCCGGGCCGATGCTGCGGGTGGCCGGCATGAGCTGCGCCCAGAACAGCAGCCCGGAGAGCAGCTCCACAACGCCGAGCGGGGCTGCGTAGAGGGCGTTGGCCAATGCCGGGTCGAACACGCCCGGCAGGCTGATGGCGATGCTGACGCCCACGAAGACCAGGCTGGCGGACCAGGGATCGAGAGCATAGGCGAGCAAGCCCCCGCGTGCGCCCAAGGCCACCCTGGGCAGCGCCAGCAGCAAGAGCGGCGGCGCCAGTTGGTTCAAGGCCATAAGGGCCGCCGTGTAGCTCGCCATGGAGGCCAGCGGCGCGCGCAGCCCCCAGCTTGCCGACGCGACCACAAGGAGTCCGGCCAGGCCGGAGAAAAGTCGGGCCGTCGCTGGCGTGCTCGCCGATGCCTCAGCCGTCATGCAGAATGCGGCGCAGGTCACGCGTGACGGCGGCGGGGTCGCCGATCTGCGAAAATCCATAGCGCAGCACCTCCCGCCCGTCCGGGGCGACAACGGCCACCAGAGATGTATGGTCGAAGAAGGCACCGCCCTGTGCCGGGCGCCAGTGCACGCCCCAGGTCTTCATCGCGGCGGCGATCTGGGCCTGCGTCCCGGTCAGCCCCACCGGCACAGGGCTAAAATTGGCGAGATAGCCATGCAGGAGCGGCGCCGTGTCCCGCGCGGGATCGAGGGTTACGAACACGATGCCGACCTTCCGGCTCTGGTCGCCCAGCCCGGCGACGGCGGCATCGATCAGGCCGAGCGTCGCGGGACAGACATCGGGACAATGCGTGTAGCCGAACGTGACCAGGACGACACGACCGTGCTGCCGCGCAAGGTCGAAGACGCCACCGGTATCGTCCGGCAGAATTAGGCGCGGCGCCAAACCCCGGCCGGAGGGCGTTCGGGCCGTGGACCCACCATACCCCGATCGCGCGGCCAGGAACAGGCCGACCAGGAGCAGTCCCGGCATGACCAGTGCCCGCAAGAGCGTGCCTGCCCGCCGCTTCATCACGGGGAAAGGCATGCTACCACACGCGCCATCCATGCGCGGCCGTCATGTGCGTGACGAACGGCCAGAAGATCGGGATGTAGGCAGCCAATGTGGCAACCGCCGTCAGCAGAGTCAGCAGGCCCAGATGCTCCAGCACGCGGGCCATCGGCGAGAGATGCTGGTCGGCCACGATGCCCACCGCACCGCCGTCGCCGATGGCATAGGTTTCCCGCCCGCCGAAGGATTGCGCGAACGGAATGGCAACGGGTGTGGCCTGGCGCTTGCCGAACAGGCTACCCACGAACACGACGTAGAACGCGATGGTCGCAAGCCACAGGATCACCCCGCCGACGGCCACGAGCGTCAGCGGCAGATGGGCCGAACCATAGACGCGCGCATAGACCGAATGCGGCAGGTATGACACCCAGGCGCGGCGCGGCACACCGTGCAGTCCGCTCCAGTGCATGCCGAGCGCGAAGACGGACATGCCGACGAACCATAACCAGACCGACGCCAATGCCAGGCCTGGGCTGAAGAGTCTGCGCCCTGTCAGATGCGGCACCATCCAGAAAGCGATGCCCATGAAAGTCATCGCCGTCGCGGTGCCCACGGTGATGTGGAAGTGGCCGGGGATCCACACCGTGTTGTGCACGATGTTATCGAGTTGCCAGCTGCCGTTCACGATGCCGCCGGCGCCGCCGAAGATGAAGGTGATCATGGCCAGGACTTGCGCGGCCACACTGGCATTGCGCCAGGGCAGCGCCGTGAACCAGCCGATCCAACCCCGGCCGCCGCGTAGCCGCCCGGCATATTCCAGGCTGAGCCCAAGGGTGAAGGCAGTGATCAGGCTCGGCAGCGCCACCGACAGCGTGAGTGCCGCCAGGATGCCCTTCCAGACCGGAGAGATGCCGGGATCGTCGTACTGGTGATGGCTGCCGACGGGGAGCGAGAACACGAGCAGCAGCGCGAATGTCAGCCGTGCCATCGGGTCCGACACCAGCTTGCCGCCGGCCTGTTTCGGCAGCAGGGCATACCAGGACACATAGGCCGGCATCAGCCAGAAATAGACGATGGGATGGCCGGTCCACCAGAACAGCGTGCGGCCGATCATCGGGTCCACCGTGTCGGTCAGCCCGAGCGCCCACGGATCGAGCTGCACCACTAATTCGGTGCCGGCGCCCACGCCTGCCAGCAGCCACATCAGCATCGTGGCTGCGCTCATGTACGTGACCAGCGGCGTCAGCTCGCCAGGCCGCTGCGCCTTCCAGCGCGCCCGCAAGTCCAGCACGATGGGCAGCGGCAACATGCTGCCGAACACCACCAGCGTCATGCCCAGATAGAAGAATGCGCTGCCTTTCAGCGGCGGATAGAACGTCCACAGCACGCTCGATGAATTATCGAACATCGCATACAGAAGCATCAGCGTGCCGACAGCCATCATCGCGAAACACAGCCGCCACAGGCCCATGTTCGGCGACAGACCCAGTTCGCGCGCCGACAGATAGACCAGCAACCCGCTGGTGATGAAGAATGTGAAGACGTAGCCGTTCAGCACGCCATGGATTGTCAGACCCTGGTAATAGCTTTGCAGCACCGGCTGCAGATAGGGATAGGCGTTGATGCCGCCGTAATTCAGCGCCTGCAATGGCCCGATCGCGGCGCCGATCATCAGCGCCGAAAAACCCCATATCAGATACGCAAGCATCATCCGCCGCTCGGCCGCCGCGGCATCGCGCGCGGGCAGGGCGAAGACGCCGTCGATAGTGGTGCTCATGCGGCGTGCCTCGGGTCCACGATGATGCGGCCGATCATGCCCTGATGCTCGATGCCGCAGAATTCGTTGCAGATGATGTTGTAGGTGCCGGCATTGGCGAAGGTGTAGGTGACTGATCCGGTAATGCCGGGGATCGCCGTCATGTTTATGGTCGTGCCTTGCACTTCGAAGCCGTGCAGCACGTCGGCGCTGGTGACGATGAAGGTGATCGCCGCACCCTGCGGCACGTGCAGCGGGCTCGGCGTCCAGGCCCACAAATGGGCCAGCATGTGGACGGCGTAGGCGTTCGGACCGGTGGCGACCAGGGCGGCATCGGCGAACCCGGATGCGGCCTCCTCCGGGTGCCTGCTGTAGCCGACGGTCTTGGCGATCACACCATAGTCGAACACTGCCAGGAACAGCGTGCCAGCCAGCAGGGCCGTGAGCAGCACGATGGCGATGAACACCCAGATACGCTCGTGCCGTTCGGCGGCCCGGTGGAAGGCAGCCTCGAAGCCGGGTGGCGGTACCGTCACATCACTCATGGCAAGATCCTAGCTGCGGGCCTGGAAAATCACGGTGACCAGGGTCCACATCGTCAGTGTGGCGAACAGCAGGAAGGCGCCCACCACCCAGGCGCCGATCGGGCGAACTGTGGACAGGTCGTCGTGCTTGGGAGCGTCGGTCATGATCGCGGCCTAATTGGCTTCGTCGGGCGAGGCGGTGCCCTCGGTCCCTGCGGCCACGGTGCCGAAGGGCGGCGTGGTTGCGGGATCACCCAGCATCGCGCCGTTGACCGTCTGGCCGTACATCGAGGTGGGAGAGTTGTGGAACGTGGCACGTGTCTTGGCGACGTCGCCGGTAAAGCGCGGATCCTGCGGCCGCAATTGGCTGTCCATGTAGGTCGCCACGTCCCAGGATTGCTGCGGCGTCAGCGAGTAGCCGAGGCCCAGCGGCATGTTGGCATGGATGAATTCGGCCGCGTGCTTGATGGAGCCCATGCCGGCGCCCCAATTGAAGGATTGCGGTCCCCACAGGGCAGGAAACACCACCTTACCGCCGGACGATTGACCAAGCCCCTGCGCGCCATGGCAGGCAGCGCATTTCTGCGCATAGACCTGGCCGCCGCGCGCGTAATCTGCAGGCAGCGCCGGCTTGGGCAGCGCCGGATAGCCGCGGCCTTCGGGCTTCTCGCCGGTCGGCAGACCCTTGGCCAAAAAATAGGCGTAGCTTTCCAACGCCACCAGCACCGGATCGCCGAGCTTGGGTGCCTTCCCGTTCATGCTGTAGAGGAAGCACCCCTGCAGTCGCTCCTCGAATGAATTCACGTGGCCGTTCTTGCTGCGATAGGCGGGATAGGACACGTAGGCGGCCCACATGGGCGCTGCGCCCGCCTGCCGCCCCGCCTGCAGATGACAGTTGCTGCAGCGCAGCTGGTTGCCGACGAATTGCGCCGCGTGAATTGCAGGTTCGCGGAATATCTGCTCGCCCATCTTCACCTCTTCGCCGAACTTGTCGTTCGGAATGGCGCTGTCCGGCGGCGGCACGAATTGCTTGGGCTTTGCGTCCGCGTCCTGCGCGCGCGCGCCGACCATCGACACATGCGGCAGAAGCCCCGCCTGCCATGCGATACCGCCCGCTGCCACGGCTGTGATGGCGATCGCACCGAGGACAATGCTCGTTTTCATGGCGTCTGCTTCTCCTTGCTGATGGCCGCGACATTGTCCGCTAGGCGCATGGCCGCGACATAGGCCGCGAGCGCCTGGATGTCCGTCTCGCTGAGGTTCCTTGCCTCTGCCTGCATGTAGGCACCGTGTGGATCGCGCATCGCCCCGCCATGCCACTGCTTCAGCTCGTCCTCGACATATGCGGCGGACTGGCCGGCCAATCGCGGCGAGAAATCACCGACGCCGGCGCCCGTCGAGCCGTGGCACTGGCTGCAGGCGAGCACGCCGGTGCGATAGTCGCCTTCCAGGAACAGCGCACGGCCATGCGCCGCGACGTCTGCCGCCGGTACCGGCTGATCCAGACTGACCGGTACGGGGAGGCTGGCGAAATAGTCTGCCGCTTCCTGCTTCTGCGCGGCGCTCAGAGAGACCGCGTAGGGCGCCATGGCCACGTTGTGCCGAGTGCCCGCGGCAAAGTAGCCGAGTTGCGCCATGATGTAGGACGATGTGAGGCCAGCCAGCCGCGGGATGCCGACATCCGGCTGGCCTGCGCCGTTCAGCAGGTGGCAGGATGCACAGCCGGGACGCTCCGGCGCGCTACCCAGCAGGGCAATCTTGCGACCCGCCGCAATGGTTGCGTCGCTGCCGTGAGCCTGCGTGAACGAGAGCAACCCGAGCAGGCCGGCTGCAGCCGCCGGATGTGGGCGTATTTTCATGACGACGAGCAGACAGGCTGACGGCGCCCGCGTCCAATCGTTTGCCGCGAACAATACGATCTTTCCTTCATTCTTGTTATCCTGCGTAGGCCTTGAACCCATACCGCTCAAAAATCCGCAGAGCTTCCGGTGAACGGATGAAAGCAAGCCATGCCTTCGCAGCCTCGGGATGGGCGGCACCTGCCACTTGCGCACCTGCGTAGATGGCTGTCGCATTGTCGCGGTCGGGGATTGCCACATGCTCGATCGCGTGGCTTGCCTGTTCCTGGAACATCGCCTCGGACTGCCAGGTGACACCCGCATCCGCCACGCCCTGCATCAGGAACAATGGCGTCTGGCGATGGTGGATGTGTGTCAGGATCGTGCTTCCGTCATGCACTTTGGTTTCATACACTGTCTGCGCCAGCTTCTCCCCGCCCGCCTTGGTCATCGCCAGCTTGATCTGGCGCGCGATACCTTCGAACGCGGGATTAGGCATCGCCAGGCGCAGCTCGGGCCGCGCCAGGTCGGCCAGGCCGCTTATATGGCCCGGGTTGCCCTTCGGCACCATGATGGCCAGCGTGTTGGTGACGTAGGGCACGGCAGGACCTGTCAACATGCCGCTCTTGATGTATTCCTGCACCTTCGTCAGCCCGGCAAAATACGCGTCCGGCTTGGCGGTCCACGTCATGTTGCCAACCGTGATGGTGCCACCTGCCTTGATCTGCTTGACCAGCAGACCCGGCGGGATCGTCTCCCAGTAGATGCGTCCCTTGTAGTCCGGATGCGCTGCTTCGAATGCCTGGACCAGTGGCGCCATGGCAAAGAAGTAGTTGCCGCCGACATAGAGCACGAGCTTGGGATCGGCGAGATCACCGTGGAAGTCGGCGAGCACGTCCACTTCGGGCACGGTGAAATCGAAGCCCCGATCTAACGCGTCGTTGTTTGCGCCATGCTGCCAGGGCGGGAACACATCCTCCTTGTATGCCGGGGCTTTCGCCTTGCCCGCCCAAGCCTGGGCATGGCAAGGCGACGCCATGAGAAAAGCCGCCGTGCCCAGGAGCACGCCGCGAAGAACCTTCATCATCCGCGTGTTCCTTACTTGGCGTAGTGGAAGCCGGCCTGCTGCAACTCGGGCAGCGTGCCGACGGCGCCGGGGGTCAGCACGACGCCGGGCAGCAGGTGGTTGGTGAACTCGGCCGCCATCGCCTCGTGCGACAGCTTGTCCGGATTGACGCTGGCCTTGATCAGGCCGGCTGTCTGCTCCCAGATCGCGTTGTGACAGGCCATGAAAACCACGCCGCGGCGCATCAGCGCCGGGATGGAATTATCCGCGGGCGAGAAGACGCCGACCGGGTCCTCATAATTCGCAGCGTCGGCGGATTCCGCCTTCTGCGTATCGGCCAACGTGTTCGTCTTGAACTTCTCCCCAGCCATCTTGCTGAGCCCGTATTTGTCCCAGATGGTCGCATCGTAGAGAGCAAGTTGCGCGCTGCCGTGGGTGGCGGAGACCGCCAGGAAGTCCGGGTGCTTGAACGACCAGATCTGCGCGTTGAGCGAATTGCGCATCAGGTTTAGCCAGGGGCTGGCGATATCGGTATTGTCCCAGACCTGTTTCGGCGACGGACGGTAGGCCAGCACTTCGGAGAGCGCTTCGTGGTCCCATTCGGCAGGCTGCGTCAGGATCATGGGAACGGTCTTGAAGGTGCGGCGACGCGGCGCCTTGGAAAGACGCTCCATCAGCGTACGAAGCGCACCAGCATCCGCATTCATCAGCGGTGCCATGGTTGGCGCGGCCAGTGCGCGCGCGCCTGAAGCGGCCAGTGTGACGGCCCCGGCCGCCACGCCAAGACCGAATTTTTGTAGCGCCTGTCGGCGTCCGGTATCGTTAGACATTCCATATCTCCCTGTATTCTGGTGTTGCTGATAACCCGGCCGAGACGCACGCGACCAATGCCGAAATTGGCTGGGAATGATCGGCCGGCACGATCCATTGTCGCCTGAGCCCATGATTGCGGGAGGAGGACGGCCCTACCGCGTGAGACGGCTCACTCCCAGGGTGCACCCGCCAGCGCGTCCAGCGGTATCTTCAGATAACGTCTGCCCTCCGCTTCCGGCTCGGGAAGCCGGCCGGCGCGGATGTTCACCTGCAGCGCCGCCAGGATCAATTTGGGCATTGGCAGTGTCGCGTCCCGCGCCGCCCTTACCCGCATGAATTCGTCTCTTCCAAGCCCAGCGTGGGGATTGCGGTCACGCTGCTCGGCCACCGTGCTTTCCCAGGCGGCTTCGCGACCACCCTCACGATAGTCGTGCCCGGTGAAAAGCCGTGTCTCGGACGGCAAGCAGACGATCTGCTGAATGCTGTCCCAGAGAATGCCGGCATCGCCGCCGGGAAAATCCGCCCGCGCGCTGCCCGTGTCCGGCATGAACAACGTATCGTGGATGAAAGCCGCGTCGCCGACCACATAGGTGATGGAGCAGAGCGTGTGGCCGGGCGAGAATAGTACGCGCGCATCGAGATTGCCGATACGGAAGACCTCGCCATCGTCGAACAACCTGTCCCATTGCGACCCATCGGTCGGGAAGTCTTTCGGCAGGTTGTACAGGCGCTGCCAGAGCTTCTGCACCTCGGTGACGCGGGCCCCGATGGCCGTGGGCGCGCCAGTGATCCGCTTGAGGTAATCCGCCGCAGAGAGATGGTCGGCATGAGGGTGCGTATCCAAGATCCAGCCGACTTTCAGGCCGTGCTGGCGGACATAGGACAACAGGCGATCTGCGGACCAGGTGGCCGTGGCGGCTGATTTTTCCTCAAAGTCGAGGACGGGATCGACGATGGCGCAGATCCGGGTGGCGGGATCGGTGACCACATACTGGATACTGAAGGTCCGGGCGTCGTAGAAACCTGCCACAAGCGGGCGTATTCCTGCCTCGTATGCGTTTGTGTCCGGCAAGGTCAGGCAGCCCTGCTCAGGCTGCGTTCTTTGTGGGGAATATCGATCTCGCTGCCTTTCAGCATCCAGTCCCAATACAGCGTCGGCAGAAATCTGGTCTTCAACAGCCAGGCGCTGTAGCGCGGTATTCTGGGGTCCAGCGGAAAGCTCGGCGTGACAGCGCCGCCATAAGCGAATTCGGCAAGCACTACGCGGCCATAGGCGGTAATCAGCGGGCATGAGCCGTAGCCGTCATAGGCAGCGTCTTGTGCGGCGCCATCGAGGGTCGCCAGAAGATTGCGGACCACCACAGGAGCCTGCTGGCGCACCGCGGCGGCGGTCTTGGCATTCGGCGTGCTGCAGGCGTCGCCGAGCGAGAATACGTTGGCGTAGCGCGTGTGGCGCATGGTCGCAGGATCGACATCGACCCAGCCTGCCGCATTGGCAAGCGGGCTCTGCTTGATGAAGCCGGGCGCGCTCTGCGGCGGCGTGACATGCAGCATGTCGAACCGGCGGACCACTTCGCTTGTGCTGCCGTCCGGCGCCACCGCGGTGAAGATCGCGGTTCGCGCCGGGCCATCGACGGCCTTCAGCGTGTGTTTGAAATGCACCTTGATGCCGTAATCGGCGACCGTCTTCTGCAGCGGCGGCACGAAGGCCGGCACGCCGAACAATACGTCGCCGGCGAGCAGGAATTCGACGCTCGATGCCTGCAGCAATCCGGCTTTGCGCAAATGGTCCGCGGCCAGATACATGATCTTCTGCGGCGCGCCGGCACATTTGATCGGCATCGGCGGCTGGGTGAACAGCGCGGTGCCGCCACGCAGGGCCTTGATGCATTCCCAGGTGTATTGCGCAAAGCGCGGATCGTAGTTGCTGCACACGCCATCCGAGCCAAGTGCCGCGCGCAGCCCGTCCACACCGTCCCAGTCCAGGTGCAGCCCCGGACAGACCACCAGCATCCGGTAGGCAATTCGCGCCCCGTCGGCGAGCACCACCATCGTCTCGTCCGGCAGGAAACGGGCGGCGGCGACCTGTATCCACGTGACGCCAGCCGGGATCAGCGAGGCTTCGCTACGTTGCGTCTGGGCTAGGGTGAAGACGCCGCCGCCCACCAGCGTCCACCCCGGCTGGTACGAATGGGTCTGCGATGGCTCGATGATGGCAACCGACAGGCTGGCGCGATGCCGGCGCAGGCTGGCCGCGACCGTGATCCCCGCCGCCCCGCCGCCCACGATCACCACGTCGAACTGGCGGGCGGCTTCCTGGCCCGGGGGCATGCGGTCATCGATATGAGGCTGGGCGTCCATGATCGATCCCTTGATGACATCGGCACAAGCGCAGGTGGCCGACGATGGTGCACAACACTTGCATAAAGACACTTACTGACATACACTAATCATGCAATCAACTAGGGTCCGTCTCCGCCATGTCATCTCTCGCGTCCCCGATTTCATGACGCCAGTTCCTCTCGATGCGCGACTGAGCGTCTCCGGACAGATCGAGGCCGCCGACTTGCCGGCGCTGGCGGGACGTGGCGTGACGCTGGTCATCAACAATCGGCCTGATGGCGAACTTCCCGCCCATTTGGCTTCCGCCCAGGCCGCGGCGTTGGCGGCCGATCTGGGAGTAGATTACCGCTATCAGCCCGTGACGTTCGCGGCGCTCTCACGCGCCGACGTCGATGCGTTCACCAACGCCGTGGCGCAGGCGCCCGGCTGTGTCCACGCGCATTGCCGCTCCGGCATCCGCTCCGCGAGCCTGTGGGCGCTGGGTCGCATTCTCGCCGGGGAGGATCGCGAGGCGGTGCGACAGGACGCCCTTACGCACGGCTTCGACATCAAGGAGGCGCTGGCGTGGCTGGACCGGCAGTGACGCTCAGCGTCGAGTCACCGTCACACGTGGAGCGTTGCGTCCCGCCCTTGCTGCACGATGCAGCACCCGGCTTCACCGCGCGCACCACCATGGGAGACCGCAGGCTGTCCGACTATGCCGGACGCTGGCTGCTGCTGTTCTCGCATCCAGCCGATTTCACGCCGGTCTGCACAAGCGAGTTCCTGGCACTGGCCGCGGCCTCGCCAAGGTTCGCCGCCATCGGGTGCGATCTGCTGGGCCTGTCGGTGGACAGCCTGTTCTCGCATCTCGCGTGGATACGCAGCATCCAGGAACGCTTCGGCGTCACCATCGACTTCCCGATCATCGAGGACCCGTCAATGGCGATCGCCCGTGCCTACGGCATGATCTCGTCCCATAGCCCGGATTCGTCGCTGGTGCGTGCCGCCTTCGTCATCGATCCGGCTGGCATCATACGCGCCATCACCTGGTATCCCATGACCACGGGCCGCAATGTGGAGGAGCAGTGGCGGCTTGTGGCAGCGTTGCAGACAGCCGACGCGCACGGTGTGCTGACGCCGGAATCCTGGCAGCCGGGCGACGATGTGATCCTGCCGCCACCGCTGACCGCGGACGCAGGCGCTCCCGCCGGCCACACCGAACGCGCCTGGTATTACCGCACCGTGAAGCTGTCCGACGCGGCCGGGGCGACGCCGTGATACCGGAAGAGGCCGCTGTCCTGCTGCGCACCGTGGCCAATCCGGCAAGGCTTCGCATCCTGTCGCGGCTGCTCGACGGCGAAGCCGGCGTGGGCGCCATCGAGCAGGAACTGGACCTTCGCCAGCCGGCGTTGTCGCAGCATCTCGGCGCGCTGCGTGACGCCGGTCTGGTGGCAACACGGCGGCAGGCACGCTCCATTTTCTACCGGCTGGCGGATGGCACGCAGGGCCCAATCCTCGTCGCCATACTGCGCGCGCTCGGTGGCCAACACGCCGAGCCCGCCGCCTGTCTTCCACGGATCAAGGTTTCGCCCGCGGGGCGCGCCAGTGCCATGTTCGCAGTCGTCAGCGCACCATGAACGTGCTGGCGGCATTCTGGCCATCGCTTGCGGGCGGCATAATGATCGGCCTGTCCGCCGCCATGCTGCTGATCGTCAACGGCCGCATCGCCGGTATCAGTGGCATTGCCGGCGGCCTGCTCGGGCCGGTGAATGCGGACACGTCATGGCGCCTGGCCTTCCTCGCTGGCCTGATCCTGGGGCCGGTCACCTACCTTGCCGCCGCCGGTCATCAACCTCTCATGCGGATAGGGGCGTCCCTGCCGGTTCTGGGCGTGGCGGGAGCACTGGTGGGCTTCGGCACGCGGCTTGGTTCGGGCTGCACCAGCGGTCATGGGGTCAGCGGCTTGGCTCGGCTGTCTCGCCGCTCAGTCGCCGCGGTCGCCACCTTCATGGCGGCGGCGATCCTGACGGTCTTTCTCGTTCGCCATCTGGGGCGCCCGGCGTGAGGATGCTGGCCGCGTTGGTGGCCGGCGTGCTGTTCGGCGCCGGCCTGTCCTTGTCCGGAATGCTCGATCCCGCAAGGGTGCTGGGCTTTCTCGACGTCGCTGGCGCGTGGGATCCCAGCCTGGCCTTCGTGCTCGGCGGCGCGGTCGGCGTCTCGGCCATCGGCTATGCTGTGTCGCGACGCATGGCCCGCCCCCTGCTCGCCACGCGTTTCGACATTCCTGACAAACACCGGATCGACGTGCCGCTCCTCGCCGGTGGCGCGCTGTTCGGCATCGGCTGGGGTTTGGCCGGTTTCTGTCCCGGGCCAGCCCTGGCCTCCCTGTCGCTAGGGGTCCCGCGAAGCTTCGTCTTCGTCGGCGCGATGTTGGCGGGCATGGCGCTCTATCGCGTCGCGCGACACCTCTGGGTGCCGCCTTGCAGGTGATGCAGGCTGTGCTCGCCGTGCTCTGCGGCGGGCTGGTCGGGTTCACGCTGGGCCTGATCGGCGGCGGCGGCTCGATCATGGCGACACCCCTGCTGCTTTACGTGGTCGGTCTGGCGCCGCACCAGGCGATCGGGACGGGCGCGCTGGCCGTCTCGGTCAACGCCTTCATCAACTGCGCGGGACATGCGCGCGTCGGGAACGTGCGTTGGCGCAGTGCCATCATTTTCGCTGTCGCCGGCATGGCAGGAGCGGCTTTGGGCTCCACATTGGGCAAGGCGTTCGACGGCAAGCGGCTGCTTTTCCTGTTCGCCATCCTGATGATCGTGGTCGGCGTGCTCATGCTGCGGCGCCGCCCCCCCGCGTCCCTCACCGGCGAACGGCCAGGCAGCGTGCCGCGCGTGGTCGCTGCGGCCCTTGTCGTCGGCACGCTGTCAGGGTTTTTCGGTATCGGCGGCGGCTTCCTGATCGTGCCAGGCCTGCTGCTTTCAACCGGAATGCCGATGCTGTTCGCTGTAGGATCCTCGCTGCTTGCCGTCGGCACGTTCGGTATGACGACTGCTGCGAACTACGCGATGTCCGGCCTGGTCGTCTGGCCGGTTGCCGGCGAATACATTGCGGGCGGTATCGCTGGCGGTCTGGCCGGCATGGCCTTGGCGGTCCGCCTAGCGCCGCGCAAAGCCGCGCTCAATCAGATTTTCGCCGGCTTCGTCTTCATCGTCGCCATCTACATGCTGTATCGTAACAGTGCGTGACTCGGGTGATATAATCAAAGGGAAAGATAATGAAGAACAAAAGTCAGACCCTCCTCGGAATTACGGCTTGCGGTATTGTTGTGCTTTGCAGTGGGCAAGTTGCCGTGGCGGCCGATCATCTCACCGCTGCCCAGGTTCGGGCCCGAGCGGCCGCCGTGCGGCCGGGCGCGTCTCTCGATCTCTCCGCCCAGGATATGCAGGGTGACGATCTGACTGGCCTCGATCTTTCCGGCGCCAAACTTACCAAAGCCAATCTGGCCGGCGCGAATTTGCACGGCGTGAAACTCGTCGGCGCCGACCTCACCGGTGCCGACCTCACGAAAGCGGACATGACCGAAACCTGGATCATGAAGGCAAAGTTCGACCATGCGAAAATGCGGGGTGCAACCCTGCAAGTGGTCATCACCTCCGACGGCATGGACAACAAGCGCGAGACGGCGGCGAGCTTCGTCGGTGCCGATCTGTCGGACACCTCGGCCACCGTGCATTTCAGCCAGGATGACATGCGCGGCGTCAACTTCACGGGAACACGCATGTCGGTCGTTCTGGCCAACCAGTCCATGGGCATGCTGCGCAGCGAGTTCGTGGATGCTGACCTGGAGGGCGCGAATTTCACCAATGCAGGGCTCGGCCGCATCACGTTCGAGTTCGCAAAACTCAAGGGCGCAGTGTTCCGCGGTGCCGATCTCACCCGCGCCGATTTCGACGGCGCCGATCTGACGAACGCCGATTTCACAGGCGCTAAGCTGGACCAGGCGACATTCGATCAGGCACAGATCAAGGGCGCGCGGGGGTTGGCCGGGAAGTAGGACGCAAGGCTGGGGCGACATTTGCGCCTGCCGCTGAGCCGAAGCTGATTGACGATGACAGTGAAGCTTGGTGCCTTGGGCAGAACCGGTTTCCGCTAGGCGCGGAAGTCGTAAGGGGCGAGGTCCGCTTGAGGCATTCGAATAACGGGCAAGTGGCCGGAAAGCAGAGCCAGTTCCTGGTGATCTGTTCAACCGACGCGTTTCGGACTGGAGGTCAGGCGCCCATCATCAATAGTGCCGTCGTGTCCGCCTGATCTGCCGAACCCAAGATGATCGCCGACTCCGGCCGCTGCCAAGCGTCCCACGATCGCCGAGAGGCGGATAACGAAGGAGCCAACGTGCATAATCCGTTCACATTCAAGCCGCATTTGCTTGTATCTACGCGGCGCCCCGACAATGCCGAGCCAGAATTATACCGGCTGCGCGCACCGATGATCGCGCCGCAGGCGTATATCCTATGCGCAGGTATAGAGACATCTCAACCTTAAACGAGGCGGAGCACTGGCTGCGCGTGGGGGCTGGGTCGCCACTCCTCTGGACCTGCCGGTGCCGTGCTTGCGCAACCGCTTCGCCGAGGGGGTGGTCATGTCGGGCGCCCAATGAGCGGGCGAACGCTGGGCGGACAGGCAGATGAAACGTCCCACCTTCAGCGATCCCTAAGGCTCGAGGCGCCATTGGCAACGCTGCCTGGAGAGCGTCACGTCGGGCGAGGTCTTGCGCGCGGCGGGTTGGAACGAAAATTCAGGGCCCTCAATTGCATCAATTATTAATAAGCCTGCAACAGCTGATGTTTGTCGGTATGCAGCGATAGCTTCGGTGCAAGGAATCTAACCGCATTCTAGATCAATCCGATTCCTAAGCCATGGCATCCGCAAATACGCTTAGCATCAATTTGGACTTGCTTGAGCCAGCCATCCAGTCGCTGTTCCTTTGTTGCCATGAACGCGACCAGGATCCTCTGGGGCCAGGTGCTCCTCGTCAGCGCCACCGTTCTCGCCTTCGTGTGGGCGGCGACAGAATGGACAGCCTGGAAGCTCGGCTTTCAGCCGGGGCTTGGCCACCCATGGTTCGAGGTTTTCGGCTTGCCTATTTACCATCCGCCGGCGTTTTTCTGGTGGTGGTTTGCCTACGACGCCTATGCGCGGGACATCTTCGTCGAGGGCGCGTACATCGCCGCTGCCGGCGGCATTGCTGCCATCGTCGTCGCCGTGACGATTTCGGTGTGGCGCGCCCGCGAGGCGAAGCGCGTCACGACCTATGGCTCCGCCCGATGGGCCGAAACGCGCGAGGTGCGAGCAGCCGGGCTGCTTGGACATGACGGCGTGCTGCTCGGCCGCTGGCGGGATGAGTATCTCCGCCATGACGGGCCGGAGCATGTGCTCTGTTTTGCGCCAACCAGGAGCGGCAAGGGTGTCGGCCTCGTCGTTCCGACGCTGCTGACCTGGCCTAGCTCGGCCATCGTCCATGACATCAAAGGCGAGAACTGGACGCTAACGGCCGGCTGGCGGGCACGGTTCGGCCGCGTGCTGATTTTCGATCCGACCAATGCGCAAAGCGCCGCCTACAACCCGCTGCTGGAGGTGCGTCGCGGCGAGTGGGAGGTGCGCGACGTCCAGAACATTGCCGACGTGCTGGTCGATCCCGAAGGCGCG